>NZ_JABFCS010000001.1:0-4332500 GCF_013087525.1 Ramlibacter montanisoli
TGACCACCTTGGCAGATCGCCCATGAAGAACACGCGGCCGTGGCGCATGCGGTCGACGCATTCGCTGCGGTAGGCATAGGGCCTGACCCACACGATCTCGACGCCGGCGTCGGACCGAACTGGCGCGTGAGGCGTTCGCGCACGACTTCCTCGCGGCTCACTTCCGCGGGTCGGCATCCGGCGCCATCTGGTAAATGATGCGCCAGACGTTGTCGCCCATCAGGTGCTGCCACACACGGCGCGGTTGTCATTGAAGGGCGCCTCGATCCAGGTATGCCGCTCCACCGGCGGGTGCTTGCGGAAGCGCACGTCGGCGATGCACCAGCGGTCGTCGCCCTTCTTCGCCGTCACCGAGGCGCCCACCCACTGGCGGAAGGGACTGTGGCTGCCGGCGGCGTCGAGCACGTAGTCGGCGCGCAGCTGGTGTTCGCCGGCCGGCGTGGCCACCGTCAGCAAGGCGCCTTCGCCGTCCTGCCGGAAGGCGGTCACGCAGTTCTTCCAGCGCAGCTCCACGTTGCCGAGCTCGTAGATGCGCTCGACCAGGTAGCCCTCGATGTAGAACTGCTGGATGTTGATGAAGGGTGGCTGCGTCGACAGGTTGAAGGCGCTCTGCTGCTTCAGGTCGAAGGAATACACCTCGTCCTTGCCGGCGAAGGTGCGGCCCACGCTCCACTGGATGCCCTTGGCGGCGATGCGCTCGTACACGCCCAGGCGCTCGAAGATCTCCAGCGACTTCTGCGTAGCAGATGCCGCGCGAGGATGCGCCCTTGACGCCGACGGTGTTGTCTCGTCCAGCAGCACGGCCTGATGCCGTACTGGGCGAGGGCGCAGGCCGCGGTCAGCCCGGTGATGCCGCCGCCGACGATGACGACCGGATGGTGGCTGGGCTCGCCGGCCGCGATCTCCGGAGGCTCCCGGATATTCCGGCAGCTCGTATTCCGTGCAGCGTTGCCGAAGCCGGTGCCCTGGCTCTCCGCCAACTGTCCTCCTAGCCGTTGCCGAAGCCGGTCTCTTCTGCGGTCAGGGCTCCGCCATCGTGCCGTGAGTTCCAGGCGGATGCCGTTGGGGTCGAAGAAGTAGATGCTGTGGAAGATGTGGTGGTCGGTGATGCCGAGCACCTCGATCCCGTGCGCTTCCAGCCGCGCCTTCATGTCCTTCAGCGCCTGGATGTCGTCCACGCGGAAGGAGACGTGGTTCACCCACTTGGGCGTGTTCGGGGAGGGCTCGCAGGCCTGGTCGTCGCCGAGGTCGAAGAAGGCGATGAACGAGCCGTCCTGCAGCCGGAAGAAGAAATGCGTGTACGGGCAGTACTCGCCGGTGCTCGGCACGTAGTCGCTCTGGATGATGTGGTACAGCGGCAGGCCGAGGATGTCCTCGTAGAAATGCCGGGTCTCCTCGGCATCCCGCGCCCGGTAGGCGTAGTGGTGCAGTTGCTGGATCGGCGCGGGCGCGGGCAGGGCGCCCGGGCTCTTGAGGACGGCGGCCATCGTGTCTCCTGTCGTTTACCAATGCGTAATGCGTTTACTGTACCGTAATGCCGGGGCGAGTCGACCCGGCGGCGGGCGCTCTTTGAGATCGGTTATCAACTGGACCTTGTTCATAGCCATGCTGCATGGAGTGCATTGAGCCTGGCTATTAGACGCCGCCGCCGGGCCTCACTACGCTTGCAGCGTCTCCGGCGCCGCCGGGGCGCGACGCTTTGTCTTCATTCACCTCGAAGGAGAACCCCATGGCCGCATTGAAAGGCTCCAAGACGGAAGAGAACCTGAAGGCCGCCTTTGCCGGCGAGTCCCAGGCCAACCGCCGTTACCTGTACTTCGCAAACAAGGCGGACGTCGAAGGCCAGAACGACGTGGCGGCGCTGTTCCGCTCCACGGCCGAAGGCGAGACGGGCCACGCGCACGGCCACCTGGAATGGCTGGAGCAGGTGGGCGACCCGGCCACTGGCCTGCCGATCGGCAGCACGCGCAACAACCTGAAGGCCGCCGTGGCCGGTGAAACCCACGAGTACACCGACATGTACCCGGGCATGGCCAAGACGGCACGCCAGGAAGGCTTCGACGAGATCGCCGACTGGTTCGAGACGCTGGCCAAGGCGGAGCGCTCGCACGCGAACCGCTACACCAAGGCCCTGAACGAACTGGCCGACTGAACCCGGTCTCCTCACTTCCTCCCTCCCCCCTCGGGGGAGGGCTGGGGGGGGCAGCGCGCGGCGTGCTCCAATTCCAGCCCTTACAACAACGCGAAGTACCACCCATGGCCGTCCGCGAAGGCAGTCTCGAGGCGCCCACGCGCCACCCCATCGACTGGAAATCCCCGGGTACTACGACGAAGGCGCGACCTTCAAGCGAGCTTGAGCGCATCTTCGACATCTGCCACGGCTGCCGCCGCTGCGTCGCCCTGTGCGGCGCCTTCCCAACGCTGTTCGACCTGGTCGACGAGGGCAAGAGCGGCGAGGTGGACGGGGTCGAGAAGAAGGACTACTGGAAGGTCGTCGACCAGTGCTACCTGTGCGACCTCTGCTACATGACCAAGTGCCCTTACGTTCCGCCGCACGAGTGGAACGTGGACTTCCCGCACACCATGCTGCGCGCCAAGGCCATCAAGTTCAAGAACGGCGGCGTGGACTTCGGCTCGAAGTTCCTGTCGTCCACGGACGTCCACGGCAAGTTCGCCGGCATCCCGATCGTGGTGCAGGCGGCCAACGCGGTGAACCAGACCAGGCCGATGCGGGCGCTGATGGAAAGCACCCTGCACGTGGACCGCAACGCCTGGCTGCCCTCGCTGGCTACACGCAAGTTCCGCAGCGCGGCGCCCAAGGCCGCCGACCTGCCGGTGAAGAACGGCGAGCGCACGCCGGGCAAGGTCGCGATCTACGCCACCTGCTACATCAACTACAACGAGCCCGGCATCGGCCTGACCTGCTGAAGGTCCTTGCGCACAACGACGTGCCCTACGTGCTGGTGGAGAAGGAGCAGTGCTGCGGCATGCCCAAGCTCGAACTCGGCGACCTGGATTCGGTGGACGCGAGCAAGCGCGCGAACATCCCGGTGCTGGCGAAGTACGCGCGCGAGGGCTACGCCATCCTCTCCGCCGTGCCCAGCTGCACGCTGATGTTCAAGCAGGAGATCCCGCTGATGTACCCCGACGACGCCGAGGTGCAGGCCGTCAAGGAGGCGATGTGGGATCCCTTCGAGTACCTGGGCGCGCGCCGCCGCGACGGGCTGCTCAAGACGGAGTTTCCCAAGCCGCTGGGCAAGGTGAGCTACCACGTCCCCTGCCACACGCGCGTGCAGAACATCGGCCGCAAGACCGAGGAGTTGCTGAAGATGGTGCCCGGCACCTCGGTGCACACCAACGAGCGCTGCTCCGGGCACGCCGGCACCTTCGGGGTGAAGAAGGCGTACCACGAGGTCGCGATGAAGATCGGCAAGCCGCTGTTCAAGCGGATGGCGGAGCACCCGGAGGGCGGCGCGCCCGACTACATCGCGTCCGACTGCCCGCTGGGCGGCCACCACATCCGCCAGGGCTTCGACCGCAACGGACTGGGCACGCCGCAGCTGGAGCACCCGATCACCCTGGTGCGCATGGCCTACGGACTGGAGTGAGCATGATGCAGACCACCGGCAAGATCACCGCCGACAGCCTGATGACGCTGGAGGCCTATGCGAAGTGGCGCAAGCACCACCACGCGGAGCTCGTCGCGCACCGCAAGCTGCGCGCCGTCCCGCTGGGCGAGCACGTGTCGGTGCAGTTCGAAAGCGAGCTGACCATGCGCTACCAGGTGCAGGAGATGCTGCGCATCGAGAAGATCTTCGAGGAGGAGGGCATCCAGCAGGAGATCGATGCCTATGCGCCGCTGGTGCCGGACGGCAGCAACTGGAAGGCGACGATGATGATCGAGTACCCCGACATCAACGAACGCAAGCGCGAGCTGGCGCGGCTGATCGGCGTGGAAGACCGCATGTTCGTCGAGGTGGAAGGGCACCCGCGCGTCTACGCGATCGCCGACGAGGACCTGGACCGGGAGAACGACGAGAAGACCTCGGCGGTGCACTTCCTGCGCTTCGAGCTCGCGCCGGCGATGCGGCAGGCGGTGAAGGCGGGCGCGGCGGTGAAGCTCGGGTGCGACCACACGAACTATCCGGCGCACGTGGCGATCGCGCCGGAGACGCTGGCTTCGCTGGCGGGGATTTGAAATAGGGCTGTCGCTCAGGCCGGCGAGAACAGGTCCACCCGGTCCGTGATGATCCCGTCCGTGCCCAGCGCGATCAGCCGCTGCGCCGCCCACTCGTCGTTCACCGTGTAGCTCAGGGTGCGCAGCCCCAGGCCCTTGGCCTTGGCCACTGTCGCCGCGTCCCACAGCGCGTGGTTGCACACCACCGCCACGCACTGCAAGCTGCTGCGCATGGTCCCAGCAGCCATCCCACAAGGTGTCCAGCAGCAGGCCGCGCGGCAGTTGCGGCTGGCCTGCAGGGCCGCCTGCAGCGACTCGGGACGGAAGGACGTGAGCAGCGGCGGCAGCTCGGTGCCGCGCCAGATGCGCTCGGCGTGGTTCGCGACCACTTCGCCGGTCTTGGCTTCCAGTCCCGGCGTCGGCTTGATCTCGATGTTCAGGAAGAAGCCGTTGGCCAGGCAGTAGCGCCCGATGTTCTCGAACGTCGGCAGCGGCTCGCCCGCATGCGCGCGCGAGTGCCAGCTGCCGGCGTCGAGCCGCGCCAGCTGGTCCCAGGGCTGGTCGCCGCCGAGGCCGATGCCGTTGGTGGTGCGCTCCAAGGTCGCGTCGTGCATCAGGAAGGGGACGCCGTCCGCCGACAGCTTCACGTCGCACTCGAACATGCGGTAGCCGTTTTCCGCGCCGAGGCGGAAGGCAGCCAGCGTGTTCTCCGGCGCCAGCCTCCCCGCGCCGCGGTGCGCCACCCAGCGCGGATAGGGCCAGGCCTTCATGCCGAGATGCGCTTGCCGCTGTCCGCGTCGAACCAGTGCAGCCGGTCCTCGCGGGGCTTCACGTGGATCACCTGGTCGGGGCGGGGGAGGGCTGGCCTTCCTCGATCCGCACGATCAGCTGCTCGCCGTTGACCCGCCCGTACACCAGGCGTTCGGCACCGAGCAGTTCCACCGTCTCGGTGCGCACTTCCCAGCCGGCGTCGCCCACGTCCAGGTGCTCGGGCCGGATGCCGGTGATGGCGCCGCGGCGGCCGCCCTGCACGTCCTTCAGCAGGTTCATGGGCGGCGAGCCGATGAAGCTGGCGACGAAGGTGGAGGCCGGCCGGTGGTACACCTCCTCGGGCGTGCCGAACTGCTCCATGTTGCCGGCGTTCATCACGATCATGCGCTGCGCCAGCGTCATGGCCTCGACCTGGTCGTGCGTGACGAACAGGGAGGTGATGCCCAGCTCGCGGTGCAGCTTCTGGATTTCCAGCCGGGTCTGCGCGCGCAGCTTGGCGTCGAGGTTGGACAGCGGCTCGTCGAACAGGAAGACCTGCGGCTGGCGCACGATCGCGCGGCCCATGGCGACGCGCTGCCGCTGGCCGCCGGAGAGCTGGCGCGGCTTGCGTTCGAGCAGGTGCCCCAGTTCGAGGATGCCCGCGGCCTTGTCCACGCGCGCCTTGATCTCGGGCACCGGCACCTTGCGGATCTTCAGGCCGTAGGCCATGTTGTCGAACACGCTCATGTGCGGATAGAGCGCGTAGTTCTGGAACACCATGGCGATGTCGCGCTCGGCCGGTTCCAGCTCGTTGACCACGCGGTCGCCGATGGCGATCTCGCCGCCGCTGATCTCCTCCAGGCCGGCCACCATGCGCAGCAGCGTGGACTTGCCGCAGCCGGACGGCCCGACGATCACGATGAACTCGCGGTCGGCGATCTCCGCGTTGATGCCGTGGATCACCTGCAGGGCGCTCTTGCCCGTGCCGTATTTCTTGATGACGTTGCGCAGGGAAATGGAAGCCATCTGTGTTCTTACTTTTCGGTGTCGACGAGGCCCTTGACGAACCACTTCTGCATCAGGATCACCACCACCGCCGGCGGCAGCATGGCGAGGATGGCCGTGGCCATCACCACGTTCCACTCGATGTAGACCTCGCCGAACAGCAGGCGCTTGATGCCCATGACGATGGGGTACATCTTCTCGTCGGTGGTCACCAGCAGCGGCCACAGGTACTGGTTCCAGCCGTAGATGAACTGGATGACGAACAGGGCCGCCATCGAGGTCTTGGACAGCGGCAGAAGCACGTCCTTGAAGAAGCGCATCGGCCCCGCGCCGTCCATGCGCGCGGCCTCCACCAGTTCGTCCGGCACGGTGAGGAAGAACTGCCGGAACAGGAAGGTCGCCGTGGCGGACGCGATCAGGGGCACCGTCAGGCCCGCCATCGAGTTGAGCATGCCGAGGTTGGAGATCACCTCGTAGGTCGGCCCGATGCGCACCTCCACCGGCAGCATCAGCGTGACGAACACCATCCAGAACACGATGTTCTTGGCCGGGAAGCGGAAGTACACGATCGCGAAGGCCGACAGCAGCGAGATGGCGATCTTGCCGATGGCGATGATCAGCGCGCTGGCCAGGCTGATGCCCATCATGGGCAGGGCCGGTGCCACGGTCGCGCCCGCCTCGGTCTTGCCGCCGAAGAGCGCGAAGCGGTAGCTCTCCACGATGTTGTTCCCCGGCAGCAGCGAGATCGGGTTGCTGGAGCTGATCTGCTGCGCGGTCTGCGTGGAGCCGATGAAGGTGACGTAGATCGGGAAGAAGACGATCACCACCCCCAGGATCAGGATCAGGTGGGTGAAGAAATCGAGGATGGGGTTGCGCTGGACCATGTCAGTAGTGAACCTTCTTCTCGACGAAGCGGAACTGGATGACGGTGAGCGCGACCACGATCACCATCAGCACCACCGACTGCGCGGCCGACCCGTTGATGTCCATCGCCTTGAAGCCGTCGTAGTAGACCTTGTAGACCAGGATCGAGGTGTCCTTGCCCGGGCCGCCGTTGGTGGCCGCGTCCACGATCGCGAAGGTCTCGAAGAAGGCGTACACGACGTTGATCACCAGCAGGAAGAAGGTCGTGGGCGACAGCAGCGGCCACACGATGCTCCAGAAGCGCTTCCACGGCCCGGCGCCGTCGATGGTCGCCGCCTCGATCAGCGAATGGGGGATCGACTGCAGGCCGGCCAGGAAGAACAGGAAGTTGTACGAGATGTGCTTCCAGATCGCCGCCATCACGATCAGCGCCATCGCGTGGTTGCCGTTGAGGAGGTGGTTCCACTCGAAGCCCATCTCGATCAGCGCGTAGCGGATCGCGCCGTAGGGCGAGGCGAACATCATCAGCCACAGCACGCCGGCCACCACCGGGGCCACCGCGTACGGCCAGATCAGGAGGGTCTTGTAGATGCCGGCGGCGCGCACCACGCGGTTGGCCATCACCGCCAGCAGCAGCGAGATGGCCAGGCCCCCGACCGCCACCAGCACGGAGAAGATCGCCGTGATGCGGAAGGAGTCGAGGTAGCCCGGGTCGGTGAAGAGGCGGCGGAAGTTCTCGAGGCCGACGAACTCGCTGGTGGCGCCGAAGGCGTCTTCCTGCAGCACGCTCTGGTACAGCGCCTGGCCGGCGGGCCAGAAGAAGAACACCAGGATGATGGCCATCTGGGGCGCGATCAGCACCCACGGCAGCCATGCCGACTTGAACAGGACCCTCTTCTCCATGGCGGCGTATTGTGTATGAGTTGTGGCGTCCGTCATTCCCGCGCAGGCGGGAATCCAAGGCTTTCATCAAAAAGGCCCCGCGGTGCGGGGCCTTCACAACGTTCTTGGGTCCCCGCCTGCGCGGGGATGACACTTCAGGACTTGTTGGCTTTCTGGAAGCGCTCCAGCTGCTCGTTGCCCCGCTTCACCGCGTTGTCCAGGGCTTCCTTGGCCTGCTTGTTGCCCTGCCACACGCCTTCGAGTTCCTCGTCGATGATGGTGCGGATCTGGACGAAGTTGCCCAGGCGCACGCCGCGCGACTTGTCCGTGGTCTTGCGGACCATCTGGTTCACCGAGACGTCGTAGCCCGGGTTCTGCTTGTAGAAGCCGGCCTTCTCGGTCAGATCGAACGAGGCCTTGGTCACCGGCAGGTAGCCGGTGCGCTGGTGGCTGGCCGCCGCGACTTCGGGCTTGGACAGGTAGTTCAGGAAGTGCGCCACGCCCTTGTATTCCTCGGGCTTCTTGCCGGCCATCACCCAGATGCTGGCGCCGCCGATGACGGTGTTCTGCGGCGCGCCGGGGACGTCCGGGTAGTAGGGCAGGGTGCCGATGCCGGCCGCGAACTTGCTGTTGCGCTTCACGCCGCCGGACAGCGCGGAGGAGCCGGTGATCATGGCGCATTCGCCGGACACGAAGGTCGCGTCGGCCTTGTTCTCGCGGCCCTTGTAGACGAACAGGCCGCTCTTGGCCATGTTGGCGAGGTTCTCGACGTGGCGCACGTGCAGGGGGCTGTTGAAGGCCAGGCGCGTGTCGGTGCCGCCGAAGCCGTTGTTCTTGGTCGCGTACAGCACGTTGTGCCAGGCCGAGAAGCTCTCCAGTTGCGTCCAGCTGATCCAGCTGGTGGTGAAGGGGCACTTGTGGCCCGAGGCCTTCAGCTTGGCGGCGGCCAGCGCCACTTCGGGCCAGGTCTTGGGCGGGCTGTCCGGGTCCAGGCCGGCGGCCTTGAAGGCGTCCTTGTTGTAGTGGAAGACCGGCGTGGAGCTGTTGAAGGGGTAGCTGAGCATCTGCCCGTTCGGTGCCGTGTAGTAGCCGGCGACCGCGGGCACGTAGATGCTGGGGTCGAACTTCAGGCCGGCCTGGTTCATCACCTGCGCGACCGGGACGATGGCGCCCTTGGCGGCCATCATGGTCGCGGTGCCGACCTCGAAGACCTGGATCATGTGCGGCGCATTGCCGCCGCGGTAGGCGGCGATGCCGGCGGTCATGGATTCGGCGTAGCTGCCCTTGAAGGTGGGCACGACCTTGTAATCCTTCTGGCTGGCATTGAAGTCCTTGGCCAGGTCGTTCACCCATTCACCGAGCGCGCCGCCCATCGAATGCCACCACTGGATCTCGGTCTGTGCCTGGGCGGGTGCCGCGGCGAAGAAGGCAGCGGCGGCAACGGCCAGCGCGGGGAACTTGAATTTCATCTGGATCACTCCTGTTCGAATGCGTGAAGCCCGTAACTCTACGGTTTTCGTGTGACGCGGATTAGACAGGCGCCCTCCGGCAGCAACAAGCGGGTTTCCCATGACCGTCGGGGCCTGTGGCTTGCTGCACTGCGGTAACATCTCCCCTCAGCCGTGCACCTGTTGGCTGACATTGCACTGACACGATGAACGCGCCAACGACACTCGAACAACTGATGGCTGCGGTGGACGGCGACGCGCCGCGCCTGCGCGAGATCCCCTACAACTACACCTCGTTCTCGGACCGCGAGATCGTGCTCCGGGTGCTGGGCACGCGCGGTGGGAAGTCCTGAACCGGCTGCGCGAGGAGCGCCGCACCGGCCGCTCGGCGCGCATGCTGTACGAGGTGCTGGGCGACATCTGGGTCGTGCAGCGCAATCCCTACCTGCAGGACGACCTGCTGGACAACCCCAAGCGCCGCCGCATGCTGGTGGAAGCGCTGCACCACCGCCTCTCCGAGATCGGCAAGCGCCGCGACCCGCAGGCGGACCCGCAGCGCGACGGCCTGGTGGGCGAGCTGCTCGAGGCCGCGCAGGCCGCGGTGCACCACTTCGACCAGGCCTTCGGCGAGACCGCCGGGCTGCGCACGCGCACGCAGCGGCTGCTGCGCAAGTACACGGCCAAGGACAACATCAAGTTCGACGGCATGTCGCGCGTCTCGCACGTGACCGATGCGACCGACTGGCGCGTCGAGTACCCCTTCGTGGTGCTCACGCCCGACACCGAAGCGGAGATGGCCGGCCTGGTGAAGGGCTGCATCGAGCTGGGGCTGACCATCATCCCGCGCGGCGGCGGCACCGGCTACACCGGCGGCGCGATCCCGCTGACGTGGAAGAGCGCGGTGATCAACACCGAGAAGCTGGAAGCGATGACCGAGGTGGAGCGTTTCTCCATCCCCGGCCATGCGGAGCCCGTGGCGACCGTGTGGACGGAAGCGGGCGTGGTGACGCAGCGCGTGTCCGATGCGGCCGAACGGGCCGGCTTCGTGTTCGCTGTGGACCCGACCTCCGCCGAGGCGTCCTGCATCGGCGGCAACATCGCGATGAACGCCGGCGGCAAGAAGGCCGTGCTGTGGGGCACGGCGCTGGACAACCTGGTGTCCTGGCGCATGGTCACGCCGGATGCGGAGTGGCTGGAGGTGGTGCGCCTGGACCACAACCTGGGCAAGATCCACGACGCGCCGGTCGCCAGCTTCGAGCTGCGCTGGTTCCCGGCCTCGAACAGGATCGACTGGAACAAGCCGGCGCGCACCGAACGCCTGGAGATTCCGGGCTCGCGCTTTCCGCAAGGAAGGCCTGGGCAAGGACGTCACCGACAAGTTCCTGTCCGGCCTGCCCGGCATCCAGAAGGAAGGCTGCGACGGCCTGATCACCAGCGCGCGCTGGGTGGTGCACCGCATGCCGCAGCACACCCGCACCGTGTGCCTGGAGTTCTTCGGCAACGCGCGCGATGCCGTGCCCAGCATCGTCGAGATCAAGGACTTCATGTTCGCCGAGCAGCGCCGCAGCGGCGTGGTGCTGGCGGGCCTGGAACACCTGGACGACCGCTACCTCAAGGCGGTGGGCTACGCCACCAAGTCCAAGCGCGGCGGCCTGCCCAAGATGGTGCTGGTGGGCGACATCGCCGGCGACGACACCGACGCGGTGGCGCGCGCCACCTCGGAAGTGGTGCGCATCGCCAACTCGCGCAGCGGCGAGGGCTTCATCGCCATCAGCCCGGAAGCGCGCAAGAAGTTCTGGCTGGACCGCAAGCGCACGGCGGCCATCAGCAAGCACACCAACGCCTTCAAGATCAACGAGGACGTGGTGATCCCGCTGCCGCGGATGGCGGAATACACCGACGGCATCGAGCGCATCAACATCGAGCTGTCGCTGCGCAACAAGATCCAGCTGGCCGACGAACTCGAACTGTTCTTCGCGCGCGGCCGCCTGCCCCTGGGCAAGCAGGACGACGCCGGCGAGATTCCTTCCGCCGAACTGCTGGAAGACCGCGTGCAGCAGGCGCTGGCCCTGGTCCGCGAAGTGCGCGCGCAGTGGCAGGACTGGCTGGACCGGGTCGAGCCGCTGTTCCCGCAGCTGCAGGACCACAGCCTGCGCGCCAGCTGGAAGACGCAGATCCGCGGTCCGCTGGCCGCGATCTTCGCCGGCAACGCCTTCGCGCCCATCCTGGCCGAGGTCAACGCCATCCACCAGCGCGTGCTCAAGGGCCGCGTGTGGGTGGCGCTGCACATGCACGCCGGCGACGGCAACGTGCACACCAACATCCCGGTCAACAGCGACGACTACGCGATGCTGCAGACGGCGCACGAGGCCGTGAAGCGCATCATGGCGCTGGCGCGCTCGCTCGACGGCGTGATCTCCGGCGAGCACGGCATCGGCATCACCAAGCTGGAGTTCCTGACCGACGAGGAGATCGCGCCCTTCGCCGACTACAAGCAGAGGGTGGACCCGGAGGGCCGCTTCAACCGCGGCAAGCTGCTGCGGCGCGCCAGCGTGGGCAAGGTCGCCGCCGACACCTCGGTGTACGCGGACCTCACCAACGCCTACACGCCGTCCTTCGGCCTCATGGGCCACGAGTCGATCATCATGCAGCAGTCGGACATCGGCGCGATCGCCGATTCCATCAAGGACTGCCTGCGCTGCGGCAAGTGCAAGCCGGTGTGCGCGACGCACGTGCCGCGCGCCAACCTGCTGTACAGCCCGCGCAACAAGATCCTGGCCACCTCGCTGCTGGTCGAGGCCTTCCTGTACGAGGAGCAGACGCGCCGCGGCGTGTCGATCAAGCACTGGGAGGAGTTCGAGGACGTCTCGGACCACTGCACGGTGTGCCACAAGTGCCTGAACCCCTGCCCGGTGAAGATCGACTTCGGCGACGTCACCATGAACATGCGCAACCTGCTGCGCAAGATGGGCAAGAAGAGCTTCCGTCCGGGCAACTTCGCGGCCATGCTGATGCTCAACGCCACCAACCCGGAAAGCATCAAGGCGATCCGCGCGCTGGTGGTGGGCATCGGCTACCGCGCCCAGCGCATGGGCAACAACCTGCTGCGCGGCCTGGCGCACCTGCAGGTCAGGCGCCCGCCCGAAACGCACGGGACGGCGCCGGTGAAGGAGCAGGTGGTGCACTTCATCAACAAGAAGCTGCCCGGTGGCCTGCCGAACCGCACCGCGCGCGCTGCTGGACATCGAGGACAAGGACTACGTACCGATCATCCGCGACCCGAAGGCGACCACCGCCGAGACCGAGGCGGTCTTCTACTTCCCGGGTTGCGGCTCCGAACGCCTGTTCTCGCAGGTGGGGCTGGCCACGCAGGCGATGCTGTGGCACGCCGGCGTGCAGACCGTGCTGCCACCGGGTTACCTGTGCTGCGGCTATCCGCAGCGCGGCTCCGGCCAGTTCGACAAGGCCGAGAAGATGATCACCGACAACCGGGTGCTGTTCCACCGCGTGGCCAACACGCTGAACTACCTGGACATCAAGACGGTGGTGGTCTCCTGCGGCACCTGCTACGACCAGCTGCAAGGCTACGAGTTCGACCAGATCTTCCCGGGTTGCCGCATCATCGACATCCACGAGTACCTGCTGGAAAAGGGCATCAAGCTGGAAGGCGCGGGCGGCTACCTGTTCCACGACCCCTGCCACTCGCCCATGAAGTTGCAGGATCCGATGAAGACGGTCAAGGCGCTGCTGGGCGAGAACGTGCGCAAGTCCGAGCGCTGCTGCGGCGAGTCCGGCACGCTGGCCGTCACGCGGCCGGACATCTCCACCCAGGTCCGCTTCGCAAGGAAGAGGAACTGCGCAAGGACGAGGCCGCGCTGCGCCTCGGGCGCGGTGGGCGAGAAGGACAACATCAAGATCCTCACCAGCTGCCCGAGCTGCCTGCAGGGCATGCACCGCTACAGCCACGACCTGCAGAACGGCCTGCTGGAAGCCGACTACGTCGTCATCGAGATGGCCAACAAGATCCTCGGCCCGGACTGGATGAAGGATTACGTGAAGGCCGCGAACAACGGCGGCATCGAACGGGTGCTGGTGTGAAGGAGCCGGGTTGCGCGCTGTGCGACGCGCCCGGCGGGCGCGTGGTGGTGCAGGCACCCCGCTGGCGCGTCATCCACGCTGAGGAAGCGGGCTTCCCCGCCTTCTACCGCGTGGTCTGGCAGGACCACGTGCGCGAATACTCCCAGTTACCCACGGCCGAGCGGCATGCGTGCATGGACGTGGTGACGACGGTCGAGGAGTGCCTGTTGCGGCACCTGGCCCCGGCCAAGGTCAACCTGGCAACCCTCGGCAACGTGGTGCCCCACCTGCACTGGCATGTCATCGCCCGCTTCGACTGGGACAGCCACTTCCCCGGTCCGGTCTGGGCCGCGCCACAACGCACTGTGGACAAGGAGCGTCTCGCCGGGGTCGCCGCCAGGCTTCCCGCCCTCGAACAGGAGCTCCTTTCCCTCCTGCCGCGCAGCGCCTGAAAATCGCACGGGCTCGTGAAATCCGGCACGACGGCCGGCCGGCTCTCTCCCGAGAGAGCCGGGCCGTGTCCACAGCGACCGTGTATAACCGCTGGAGTTCAGGATTCCGGTTGCAAGACCGGTTACCGGAGGTTCCTCGATGCTTGCCGCCCAACGTCGATTCCCATGGCTGGCGCCCCTGGCCGTCGCCGGCCTGCTGCTGGCGTCCGGCACGGTCGGCGCCCAGTCGGCGGGTGAAGTCGAGTTCTCGCGCGGCGTCGGCTTCGCCCAGACCCCGGGCCAGGCGCCCCGCACTCTCGGCCGCGGCCTGCCGCTGCGCGAAGGCGACCGCCTGACGACGTCCGAGGGCGCCTCGGCCATCATCAAGCTGCAGGACGGCACCCGCATGACGGTGCGGCCGAATTCCGAGCTGGTGCTGCAGCAGTACCAGTTCCGCGAGAACGCGCCCGACAACAGCTTCCTGATGCAGTTGGTGCGCGGCGGCTTCCGTGCCGTCACCGGCATCATTTCCAAGAATTCGCCCAACGCGGCGCGCATCCAGACCAACACCGCCACCATCGGCATCCGCGGCACCGACTTCGACGCCCGCGTGTGCCGCACGGACTGCGCGCAGGAGTCGAACCAGATCCAGGAATCGGCGCGGCCCAACGCGGTGCAGGCCAGCGCGAAGATCGTCAACGCGCAGGGCGAGATCTTCGCGGTCGATGGCGCCGGCACCCGCCGCCGCCTGGTCAACGGCGCCGGCGTGTATCCGGGCGACCTGGTCGAGACGGCGCGCGGCGCGCAGGCGGTGCTCGCCTTCCGCGACGAGACGCGCATCACCCTCGGCTCGCAGACGCGCTTTCGCGTCGACAACTTCGTCTACGACAGCAGCAACGCGGAAGACGGCCGCTTCCTGGCCTCGGTCCTGCGCGGCTCGGTGCGGGCGCTCACCGGGCTGATCGCGCGGGCCAACAACCGCAACGTGGGCTTCAGCACCGCCA
Organism: Ramlibacter montanisoli; assembly: GCF_013087525.1. GTDB lineage: Bacteria > Pseudomonadota > Gammaproteobacteria > Burkholderiales > Burkholderiaceae_C > Ramlibacter > Ramlibacter montanisoli. The sequence continues at coordinate 14,639 of NZ_JABFCS010000001.1, forward strand.
CCGCCACCATCGGCATCCGCGGCACCGGCTTCGACGTGATGTGCACCGGACCCTGCGCCGGCGAACCGGAGGAACCGGGCACCGGCTTGACCCTGTGGTCCTGGCTGGGCTCCATCGCCGTGACGCCCAGCGGCCAGACCGCGCTGCAGGTGCTGCAGGCGGGCCAGGGCCTGTTGATCACGCCTTCGTCCATCCTGCCGGTGCAGGCCCCGCCCGACATCGAAGGGCCGCGTCCGGACCAGGTCAACGTGCCGCCCAAGCTGTTCGCCAGCGACAACGTGCCCGAGGCCTCCGAAGGCCTGTTCGTGTTCGTGCGCGACGGCCACATCGAGATCGCCAGTGCGACCGACATCCTGCACCTGGGGCGCGGCGAGGCGGGCTTTGCCGGCAACAACGGCGAAACCGCGCGGCCGAACCTGATCCCCAAGTTCATCGACTTCGACCGGATCCCCCTGCCGACCTCGCGCAACCCGCTGTTGACGAGCATCCTCGCCGAGTCCGGCGTGCGCAGCGGCAACGTGTGCAAGTAGCGCCCAGCCGCGGGTGACAGATTGTTTTCCCGCAGCGAGAATGGCCGACCCCAGAAGAACGAGCGGCACAGAAACATGATCGGCACTGCATCGCCGCGGCCTGCGCGGCACGCCCTGCTTGCACTTTGCGCGCTGGCCGCGGGCTCTGCCCATACGCAGACGCCGCCTCCCGCGCCGCGCGCCACGCCGCCCATGGCCGCGCCCGCCGCCTCGCCGGTGTTTCCCATCCGCGGCTTCCGCATCGAAGGCGAGAACCCGCTCGGCGAGGCCGCTGCCCAGCGCGTGCTGGCGCCCTTGTGCGGCCGACGGCCACGCTGGAAACACTGCAGCAGGCGACCGCCGCCCTGGAGGCCGAACTGCGCACCCGCGGCTTCGGCCTGCACCGGGTGGCCTTGCCGCCGCAGGAAATGGGCGACACCGTCAAGCTGCAGATCGTGAAATTCGTGCTCGGCAAGGTGGCGATCGAAGGCAGCCGGATCTACGACACGGACAACGTCCGCCGCACGCTGCCGGAACTGCGCGAGGGCGAAAGCCCGAACTTCCGCACGCTGGCGATCCAGACGGCGATCGCCAACGAGAACCCGAACAAGCAGGTGCAGGTGGGCCTGCGCGAGTCGGAGGAGCCGGACCGCATCGACGCCACCATCACGGTGCGCGAGCAGCGTCCCTGGACGGCGGGCGTCTCCTTGTCGAATGCCGGCTCCGAAGCCACCGGCCAGGACCGCTTCACGGTCTCGCTGGGCCACACCAACCTGTTCAATCGCGACCACCAGTTCATCGGCGCGTACACGACCTCCTTCGAGCGGCACGAGGACGTCAAGCAGCTCGGCCTGGCGTACCGGATCCCGCTGTACGCGCTGGGCAGCGTGGTCGGCGCCAGCTACACGCGCTCGGACGTCGTCGGCAACTTCGGCACCTTCACCAGCACCGGTGCGGGCCACACCTTCGGCCTGAACTACACGCTGTACCTGCCACCCAAGGGCGGCCGGCGCAGCTACGTCACGGCCGGCATCGAGGACAAGGTGTTCGATGCCGCGCTGGTCAACGGCGCGCTGATCGACCAGGCGGACCGCCGCAGCCGGCCCCTCACCCTGGGCTACACCGCGCGCACCGAGACCGACGCGGCGGTGTGGGGCTACAACGTCGACCTCGCCTGGAACACCGGGTCGGGGCGCAACAACGACCTGGCGTCCTACCAGACCGAGGATCCGCGGATCGACACCGTGCGGTGGAAGGCCCTGCGCGGCACCGCCAGCTATTCGGCGCCGCTGGCGACCACCTGGCTCTGGACGGCGCGCGGGATGGTGCAGTACAGCCCGGACGTGCTGATCGCGGGCGAGCAGTTCGGCATCGGCGGCATCAGCTCCGTGCGCGGCACCGAGCTGGAGCGGCCGGTCACCGGCGACCAGGGGATCTCGGGCACCCTGGAGCTGACGACGCCCGAGCTGGAGCCGGGCTGGCGCCTGCTGGGCTTCGTCGACGCGGGCTACGTGCGCAACAACACGCCCGACTTCGTGCTCAATCCGCGCAGCGACCGGCTGGCCAGCATCGGCGTGGGCACGCGCTACGTGCGCGGCCCCTTCTCGCTGGCCATCGACTACGGCACCCTGGTGCTGGGCAGCCGGGTGCCGCTTTCGGTGAATTCCGGCTCGCCGCGCAAGGGCGACGACCGCTTCTATATCACCCTGGCGTACCGCCTGTGAGGACGCGCAGCGCTTAAACTGCCGGCATGGCCGGACTGCGCAGCGACACCCCTTCTCCCGAATCGATCACCCTGCATGGCGCCTCGCGCGTGCTGGAGGTCGGCTTTGCCGACGGTTCGGTGTTCCGCATCCCCTTCGAGCTGATGCGGATCTTCTCGCCGTCGGCCGAGGTCCAGGGGCACGGCCCGGGGCAGGAGGTGTTGCAAACCGGCAAACGCGATGTCGAAGTCGTCACGCTGGAGCCGGTGGGCAACTATGCGGTCAAGCCGGTGTTTTCCGACGGCCACGACAGCGGCATCTTCTCCTGGGACTACCTGTACTTCCTGGGCTCCCAGCAGGCCGAGCTGTGGCAGGACTACGAGCGCCGGCTGCAGGAAGCCGGCGCTGACCGCGACGCCCCCATGGCCGGCAAGGCGGCCCACGGCGGACATTCCTGCGGCCACTGAACCCTCACCGCATCCCATGACCCAGACTCATTTCGGTTTCCAGAACGTCGACGAGCGCGAGAAAGCCAGGCGCGTGCGCGGCGTGTTCGACTCGGTCGCGCCCAAGTACGACCTGATGAACGACCTGATGTCGCTCGGCCTGCACCGCGCCTGGAAGGCGTACACCGTGCTGGTGGCGGACCTGCGCCCCGGCCAACGCGTGCTGGACATCGCCGGCGGCACCGGCGACCTGGCCCAGGCATTCGCCAGGAAGGTGGGCGGCGAGGGCATGGTGGTGCACACCGACATCAACGCTGCCATGCTGCGCGTCGGACGCGACCGCCTGCTCGATGCCGGCCTCGTCCTGCCGACCGTGGTGTGCGACGCGGAGAAACTGCCCTTCGAGACGGAGAGCTTCGACCGCGTCAGCGTGGGCTTCGGCCTGCGCAACATGACGCACAAGGACAAGGCGCTGGCCGAGATGCACCGGGTGCTGAAACCGGGCGGCAAGCTCCTGGTGCTGGAGTTTTCCAAGGTGGCGCGACCGCTGGAAAAGGCGTATGACTGGTACTCCTTCAACATCCTGCCGCGGATCGGCCGCCTGGTGGCCGGTGACGAGGCCAGCTACCGCTACCTCGCCGAGTCGATCCGGATGCATCCGGGGCAGGACGAACTGAAGGCGATGATGAAGAAAACCGGTTTCGGGCATGTGGACTATCACAACCTGACCGCCGGGGTGGCCGCGCTGCATGTTGCAATCAAGTGCTGAGCCCGCATCTGGGGCGGCATAGGAGACTTCGATGAAACTCTGGACCGTACTACTCGCCGGCGTGCTGGCCATCGGCGCCCTCGATGCGGAAGCTGCCCGCCGCCTGGGCGGCGGAGGCTCCGTCGGCCGCCAGTCCCCCAACGTGACCCAGCGCCAGGCGACCCCGCCGGCCAACACGCCCACCTCGCCGACCGCGACGCAGGCGCAGCGCAACGCCAGCCCCGCCGCCGCCCCGACGGCGGCGCAGCCGGCCCGTCGCGGCTTCGGCGGCATGCTGGCGGGCCTCGCGGCCGGCCTCGGCCTGGCCTGGCTGGCGCACACCCTGGGTTTCGGCGAAGCCTTCGCCAACATCCTGATGTTCGCCCTGCTGGCCGTCGTGGTGATGGCGGTGATCGGCATGATCATGCGTCGCCGCCAGGCAGCGGCCGGCATGCAGCGCACCGGCGGCTATGCCTACCAGGGCGCCGGCGCCACGGCCGACGCCCCGGTGTCGCCGCGCCAGTACAACCCGGCCAAGGTGGGCAACGACGCTTCCGCCCGCCCCTGGGAGGACCCGACCTCCGGCTTCGGCGGCACCGCGCCGCGCGACAGACTCCGGCGGCGTGCGCATCGGCTCCGCCCTGGGCGCCGGCCAGCCGCGCGGCGCGCTGGAAGGCTCACAGACCTGGGGCGTGCCCCCGGCTTCGACACCGACGGCTTCCTGGCTGCGGCCAAGCGCAACTTCGTGACCCTGCAGGACGCCTGGGACCGCTCGGACATGGGCACCCTGCGCAGCATGATGACCGACGAGATGCTGGAGGAGATCCGCGGGCAGATGGCCGGGCGCGAGCCGCAGTCGCCTGGCCAGAAGACCGAGGTCGTGATGCTGGAGGCGCAGCTCCTGGGCATCGAGGAACTGGCCACCGAGTACATGGCCAGCGTCGAGTTCTCCGGGATGATCCGCGAGGAGCCCTCGGCCGGCCCCAGCCCCTTCCGCGAGGTCTGGAACATGGTCAAGACCAAGGACGGCAAGTCCGGCTGGCTCGTGGCCGGGGTCCAGGCGCTGCAATGAGCGCGGGCGCGGCCTGAAACACGCCTCGCATCATCAATAATCGGGGGATGACCACACCGTCATCCCCCGCTTCCTTTTTCGACCAGCTCTTCGACCGCGTCGGGCAGGCCCTGCAGCCGCCGCCCTGGCTCGTGCACGAGATGCAGCAGCGCCTGGTGCTGGTGCTCAATCACGTGCTGCAGCAGGAGCCCGAAGCGCAGGCGCGCCTGAAGCGCCAGACGGGGCGGCTGGTGGAGGCGCACTGGCGCCAGTTCAGCGTGCGGCTGGTCGCCACGCCTGCCGGCCTGCTGGACCTGGGCCCGGTGACGCAGCTGCCGGACCTGACCCTCACGCTCACCGAGGCCTCCCCGTTCTCGCTCGCCCAGGCGGCGCTGCGCGGCGAGAAGCCGCCGGTGCGCATCGCCGGCGATGTGCAGCTGGCCGCCGAAGTGCAATGGCTGGTGGACCACGTGCGCTGGGACATCGAGGAAGACCTGGCCCGCGTGTTCGGCGATGCGCCGGCGCATGCCATGGGCGGCGTGATGCGGCGCATGGCGGACGCCCTGCGGCAGTTCGCCGGCCGCGCCCCGGGCGGCCCGGTGGCGACACCGACACCCACGTCCGCGCCGGCGGCGCCCGCCATGCCCGGTCAGGCCGGCGGGTGACGCGCTACGTGCGCGCCGTCGTCATCCTCTGGGTGATCCTCCGCTACGGGCTGGACGAGCTGGCGCTCTCCGGCTTCCGGCTGCGGGGGCTCGCGCGGATCATCTCCTTCGGCCGGCGCCGCCACCTGGACGCGCCGCGCGGGCAGCGCCTGCGCCAGGCGCTGGAGGCGCTGGGGCCGATCTTCGTCAAGTTCGGCCAGGTGCTGTCCACCCGGCGCGACCTGCTGCCGCCGGACATTGCCGACGAGCTGGCGATGCTGCAGGACCGCGTGCCGCCGTTCCCGTCCGAGGTGGCGGTGGCGACCATCGAGCGCGCCTTCAAGCGGCCGCTGGCGGCGGTGTTCGAGACCTTCGAGCACGAGCCCGTGGCCAGCGCCTCGATCGCGCAGGTGCACTTCGCCACCGTGCGCCTGCGCAACGGCGAGGTGAAGGAAGTCGCGGTGAAGGTCCTGCGCCCCGGCATGCTGCCGGTGATCGAGAAGGACCTGGACCTGATGCGCATGATGGCCCGCTGGGTGGAAGGCGTCTCGTACGACGCCCGCCGCCTGAAGCCGCGCGAAGTGGTCGCCGAATTCGACAAGTACCTGCACGACGAGCTGGACCTGGTGCGCGAGGCGGCCAACGCGGCCCAGCTGCGGCGCAACATGGCGGACCTGCACCTGGTGCTGATCCCGGAGATGTACTGGGACTTCGTGCATCCGGAAGTGATCGTCATGGAGCGCATGACGGGGGTGCCGATCAGCCAGGTGGAACGCCTGCGCGAGGCCGGCGTGGACCTGCGCCAGCTGGCGCGCGACGGCGTGACGATCTTCTTCACGCAGGTGTTCCGCGACGGCTTCTTCCACGCGGACATGCACCCGGGCAACATCCAGGTGAGCGTGGCGCCGGGCACCTTCGGCCGCTACATCTCGCTGGACTTCGGCATCATCGGCACGCTCACCGAGTCCGACAAGGACTACCTGGCGCAGAACTTCGCCGCCTTCTTCCGGCGCGACTACAAGCGCGTCGCCGAACTGCACATCGAGTCCGGCTGGGTGCCGCCCGGCACGCGGGTGGACGAACTGGAAGGCGCGGTGCGCACCGTGTGCGAGCCCTACTTCGACCGGCCGCTGCGCGAGATCTCCCTGGGCATGGTGCTGATGCGCCTGTTCCAGATGTCGCGCCGCTTCAACGTGGACATCCAGCCGCAGCTGGTGCTGCTGCAGAAGACGCTGTTGAACATCGAGGGCCTGGGGCGCCAGCTGGACCCGGAGCTGGACCTGTGGGCGACGGCCAAGCCGTTCCTGGAAAAGTGGATGCTGGACCAGATCGGCCCGCAGAAGCTGGTGCAGGAACTGCGCGACCAGGCGCCGCGCTACGCCAAGATCCTGCCGGAGCTGCCCCGCCTGCTGCACTCCTACCTGACCGAGCGGCACGACAGCCTGCGGCGCGACATGGTGGACCTGATGGCGGAACAGCGCCGCACCAACCGCCTGCTGCAGGGCCTGGTCTACGGTGGCATCGGATTTGCATTGGGGCTGATCGTGATGCAGGTCCTGGTGCGCGTGCGCCTCTTCTGAGTTCCGGCACGCTCCTGCATAATCCGCGCGCAAAACCCGAGGAAGGGGTTGGGGGCCTGCCATGAACTACACGCTCGTCGCATTCGTCGTCCTGTACCTGCTCGGGACGCTCGCCATCGGTGTCTGGGCCGGGACCCGGATCCACAACACCACCGACTTCGCCATCGCCGGGCGCAGGCTGCCGCTGGTGATGGTGATCACCACCACTTTCGCCACCTGGTTCGGCGCCGAGACCGTCATGGGTATCCCGGCCAAGTTCGTCCAGGGTGGGCTGAACGCGATCGTGGAAGACCCCTTCGGCGCCGGCACCTGCCTGATCCTGGTGGGCCTGTTCTTCGCGACCAAGCTGTACCGGCAGAACCTGCTGACCATCGGCGACTTCTACCGCCGGCGCTTCGGGCGCGGCATCGAGGTGTTCTGCTCGATGGCCATCATCCTGAGCTACCTGGGCTGGGTGGCGGCGCAGATCACGGCGCTGGGCCTGGTGTTCAGCGTGCTCACCAACGGCGCGATGTCCGAGACCACGGGCATGATCGTCGGCACCCTGGCGGTGCTGGTGTACGTGGTGATCGGCGGCTTCCTGGCGGTGGCCTGGACCGACTTCATCCAGATGATCGTGCTGGTGGTGGGCCTGGCGGTCATCGCGGTGTTCTCGGCGGAACTGGCCGGCGGGGCCGACAAGGTGATGGCGATGGCCTCGTCCAAGGAGCTGTGGACCTTCCTGCCGCCGCCGTCCTTCACCGACATCGCCTTCTTCATCGGCGCCGGCCTGACCATGATGCTGGGAAGCATCCCGCAGCAGGACGTGTTCCAGCGGGTCATGTCCGCCAGGGACGAAAAGACCGCCCGCAACGGCGCCGTGATCGGCGGCGTGTCGTACATCCTGTTCGCCTTCGTGCCCATGTTCATCGTGGCCAGCGCGGTGGTGGTGATGGGCGACAGCGCACTGGAACTGGCCAAGAACGACTACCAGCGGGTGCTGCCCACCTTCGTGCTGACCAAGATGCCGCTGGTGATGCAGATCCTGTTCTTCGGCGCGCTGCTGTCGGCGATCAAGAGCACGTCCTCGGCGACGCTGCTGGCGCCCTCGACCAGCTTCGTGGAGAACATCCTCAAGAACCTGCGCCCGCGCATGACCGACAGGCAGCAGCTGTTCGCCATGCGCGCCACCATCGTCGCCTTCACCGGCCTGGTGCTGGCCTATGCGATCGCGATGAAGGGCACCTCGATCTACGACCTGGTCTCGACGGCCTACCAGGTCACCCTGGTCGGCGCCTTCGTCCCGCTGGTGATGGGGCTGTACTGGAAGAGGGCGACCACCCAGGGCGCCGTCTTCTCGGTGGCTGCCGGCATCGCCGTCTGGATCCTGTTCTTCCCGCAGGTGGGCGGGGAAGCGCTGAGCAAGGCCTTCCCGGGCCAGCTGGCCGGCCTGATCGCCGCCTTCGCGGGCATGGTGGTCGGCTCGCTGGCGCCGCAGAAGCTGCGCAACCGCCACGAGGCGGTGCACCACGTGGCCGGCATGCCGGCGCAGTAGGCCTCGGTGCCCGCCTGCGCGGGGATGAGCCCCCTTGGGTCACTCGAGCCCGGCCGGGCTTGAGATGCGGGGGCTCACCTATAATTGAGGGCTTTGCATCCCACGACCTGACCAGCCATGCCCCTCTACGCCTACAAATGCGGGTCCTGTGGCCATGCCAAGGACGTCCTGCAGAAGATTTCCGATGATCCGCTGACGGTCTGCCCGTCGTGCGGCGCTTCCGCGTTCGCCAAGCAGATCACGGCCGCCGGCTTCCAGCTCAAGGGTTCGGGCTGGTACGCCACCGATTTCCGCGGCGGCAGCAGTGCCACCGCTCCCGCCGTCGACAAGGCCGCGGACAAGCCCGCCGAGGGTGGCAAGGCCGATGCGCCGGCCGCCCCCAAGACCGACACGCCCAGCGCGTCGGCCGGCGGCTGCGGCGCGTCCTGCGCCTGCCACTGAGATCCGCATGCACGCCCTGCGCAAATGGCTGCTGGCGGGGCTGCTCGTCATCGTGCCGGTGGCCATCACGGTCGCCGTGCTGCGCTGGATCATCGAGACGCTCGACCAGACGCTGCTGATCCTGCCCGAAGCCTGGCACCCCGACCGGGTCTTCGGCATCCACATCCCCGGCTTCGGCGTGCTGCTCACGCTGGCCATCCTGCTGATCGTGGGCGCCACGGCCAGCAACTTCATCGGCAAGAAGCTGATGGGCCTGGGCGACCGCGTGGTGGCCCGCATCCCGGTGGTGCGCTCCATCTATTCCAGCGTCAAGCAGGTCTCCGACACGCTGTTCTCCGAAAGCGGCAACGCCTTCCGCACCGCGGTGCTGGTGCAGTGGCCGCGGCCGGACGTGTGGACCATCGCGTTCGTGACGGGCACGCCCGGCGGCGACGTCACCACCTACCTGCGCGGCGAGGAGTACCTCAGCGTCTACGTGCCGACCACGCCCAACCCCACGGGCGGCTATTTCGTGATGCTGCGCAAGAGCGACTGCATCGAACTCAAGATGAGCGTGGACGACGCGCTCAAGTACGTCGTCTCCATGGGCGTCGTTTCGCCCCAGAAGACGATCGCGCGCGACTGAGCGCGCGCGTTTCCCCCAAGGTATTTCCATGCAACAAATGCGTTCGACCTATTGCGGTCTGGTGACCGAAGCCCTGATGGGCCAGACCGTGACCCTGTGCGGCTGGGTGAACCGCCGCCGCGACCACGGCGGGGTCATCTTCGTGGACCTGCGCGACCGCGAAGGCTACGTTCAGGTGGTGTGCGACCCCGACCGCGCCGAGATGTTCAAGACGGCCGAAGGCCTGCGCAACGAGTTCTGCGTGCAGGTCAAGGGCATCGTGCGCGCGCGCCCGCAGGGCACCGTCAACGAGAACATCAAGAGCGGCAGGATCGAGGTCCTGTGCCACGAGCTGGTGGTGCTGAACCCCTCGGTCACGCCGCCCTTCCAGCTCGACGACGACAACCTGTCGGAGACCACGCGCCTGATGCACCGCGTGCTGGACCTGCGCCGCCCGTACATGCAGAACAACCTGATGCTGCGTTACAAGGTGACGATGGAGGTGCGCAAGTTCCTGGACGCCAACGGCTTCATCGACATCGAGACGCCGATGCTGACGAAGAGCACGCCGGAAGGCGCGCGCGACTACCTGGTTCCCTCGCGCGTGCACGACGGCATGTTCTTCGCGCTGCCGCAGTCGCCCCAGCTGTTCAAGCAGCTGCTGATGGTGTCCGGCTTCGACCGCTACTACCAGATCACCAAGTGCTTCCGCGACGAGGACCTGCGCGCCGACCGCCAGCCCGAGTTCACGCAGATCGACGTGGAGACCTCCTTCCTGACCGAGGAGGAGATCCGCACCATGTTCGAGGGCATGATCCGCAGCACGTTCAAGAACGTGATCAACGTGGACCTGCCGCCCTTCCCGGTGATGAAGCACGTGGACGCGATGCGCCTGTACGGCTCCGACAAGCCGGACCTGCGCGTGCAGCTGGAGTTCACCGAGCTCACCGACGTGATGAAGGACGTGGACTTCAAGGTCTTCTCCGGCCCGGCCAACGCCGAGGACGGCCGCGTGGTGGGCCTGCGCGTGCCGGGCGGCAGCGAGATGAGCCGCGGCGAGATCGACGGCTACACCGAGTTCGTCAAGATCTACGGCGCCAAGGGCCTGGCCTGGGTGAAGGTCAATGACGTCGCCGCAGGCCGCGACGGCCTGCAGTCGCCGATCGTCAAGAACCTGCACGACCGCGCGATCGCCGAGATCCTCAAGCGCACCGGCGCGCAGAACGGGGACCTCGTCTTCTTCGGCGCCGACAAGGCCAAGGTGGTCAACGACTCCATCGGCGCCCTGCGCGTGAAGGTGGGCCACTCCGAATTCGGCAAGGCCCGCGGCCTGCTGTCGGGCCAGTGGAAGCCGCTGTGGGTGGTGGACTTCCCGATGTTCGAGTTCGACGAGGACGCGCAGCGCTGGAATGCGGTGCACCATCCCTTCACCTCGCCCAAGGACGGCCACGAGGACTGGCTGGAGACCGATCCCGGCCGCTGCCTGGCCAAGGCCTACGACGCGGTCCTGAACGGCATCGAACTGGGCGGCGGCTCGGTGCGTATCCACCGCGAGGAAGTGCAGAGCAAGGTGTTCCGTGCCCTGAAGATCGGCGAGGAAGAGGCCAAGGCGAAGTTCGGCTTCCTGCTGGACGCGCTGCAATACGGCGCGCCCCCGCACGGCGGCATCGCGATCGGCCTGGACCGCTTCGTCATGCTGATGACGGGCGCCGAGTCCCTGCGCGACGTGATCGCCTTCCCCAAGACCCAGCGCGCCCAGGACCTGCTGACCCAGGCACCGGGGCCGGTGGACGAGAAGCAGTTGCGGGAGCTGCACATCCGGCTGCGCAATCCGGCGGCGGCCTGAGTCAGAATGAAGGCACCTCCGGGTGCCTTTTTTCTGCATGTCCAGGCCCTTCAAGCTCCCTCTGTCCGTCCTCGTCGTGATCCACACGCCCGCCCTGGACGTGCTGCTGATCAACCGCGCGGACGCGCCGGGCACCTGGCAGTCGGTCACGGGATCCAAGGACAGCGAGGACGAGAGCTTCCAGGAGACGGCCCAGCGCGAGGTGATGGAGGAGACGGGCATTCCCTGCGCCATCGGCAGGCTCAGCGACTGGAACCTGGAAAACGTCTACGACATCTACCCGCGCTACCTGCACCGCTACGCGCCGGGCGTCACGCGCAACCGCGAGCACGTGTTCGGCCTGTGCGTGCCGGAAGGCACGCCGGTCACCTTGAACCCGCGCGAGCACACGGCTTACCAATGGTTGCCCTGGCGCAAGGCGGCCGACACCTGCTTCTCGCCTTCCAACGCGGAAGCCATCCTGATGCTGCCAGAATTCATGCAATGAGCGTCTTGCGCATCGCGACCTACAACATCCACAAGGGCGTGCAGGGCCTGGGCCCGGTCCGGCGGCTGGAGATCCACAACATCGGCCATGCCGTGGAGCAGCTGGACGCGGACATCGTCTGCCTGCAGGAAGTGCGCAAGCTGCACCGCCGCGAGGAACGCTTCTTCACGCGGTGGCCGGAGCTTCCGCAGGCGGAGTTCCTCTGCCCCGAGGGCTACTACGCCGTGTACCAGACCAATGCGAAGACGAAGCACGGCGAGCACGGCAACGCGCTGCTGTCCCGCTGGCCCGTGGTGTCGCAGGGCCACGAGGACATGTCGGACCACCGCTTCGAGCAGCGTGGCCTGCTGCACGTGCTGGTCGAGGTCGGCCGGCGGCAGGTGCACGTGATCGTGGTGCACCTGGGGCTGATCGCCTCCAGCCGCGTGCGCCAGATCGAGCAGCTCGGGCGCTTCATCGAGCGCGAGATCCCGCGCAAGGCGCCCGTGGTGGTGGCGGGCGACTTCAACGACTGGGGCGCCAAGCTGCGGCCGGTGATGAACAAGCTGGGCTTCGAGGACTTCATCGGCGAACGCGTGGTGACCTATCCCTCGCGCCTGCCGCTCACGCAGCTCGATTACGTCTATGCCCGGGGCCTGAAACCCTCGGGCATGGAGATCCCGCGCGGCCGCATCTGGTGGCGCATGTCCGACCACCTGCCGCTGATCGCGGAGTTCAAGGTGTAGCGCAGCAGATGCCGCACGCGGTCCCGCCCCTGCGCGCCGGTCACCACCTGCAGTTGCTGGAGGGCAGCCGTGCGTTCTTTCCCGCGCTGGTCGCCGCGATCGACGGGGCGCACCGGGAAGTCCTGCTCGAGACCTACATCTTCGACTTCACCGGCAGCGGCGCCGAGGTGGCCTATGCGCTGGAGCGCGCGGGGCGCCGCGGCGTGCTGGTGCGGGTGGTCATCGACGGCTTCGGCACGCCGGAGCTGCCGCCCTTCTGGCAGATGCGCTTCGACGAGTCGCGCGTGCAGTGGGCGCTGTACTCGCGCACCGGCGCCTTCGGCCTGCTCTGGCCCGGCCAATGGCGCAGGCTGCACCGCAAGCTGTGCGTGGTGGACGGCACCGTCGGATTCTGCGGCGGCATCAACATCCTGGACGACTTCCACGACCCGAACCATGGAACGCTGGAGTCCCCGCGGCTGGATTTCTCCATCCGGGTCGAGGGGCCGCTGGTGCAGGAGATGCTCGACACCATGCGGCGGCAGTGGAACCGCATCGAGGCGGTGGGGCAGCTCAGGCGCGCGCACTGGAGCGGGGCCCTGGAGCGCTGGCGCGCCGGCCGCAGCCACGCCGGGGCGCCCGTGCCGCCACCCCCGCGGCAGGGCGACAGCAACGTGCGCGCGGCGCTGCTGCTGCGCGACAACCTGCGCAATCGCGCGGTGATCGAGCGCTCCTACCTGCGCGCGATCGGCCGCGCGCGCGAGGAGATCATCATCGCCAACGCCTACTTCGTCCCGGGCGGGCGGATGCGGCGCGCGCTGATCAACGCCGCCAGGCGCGGCGTGCAGGTCCACCTGCTGCTGCAAGGGCGCTACGAGTACTTCATGCAGTACTACGCGGCGCGCCCGGTGTTCGGCGCCTTGCTGCGCGCGGGCGCCCACATCCACGAGTACGCGCCCAGCTTCCTGCATGCCAAGGTGGCGGTGATCGACGGCCACTGGTCGACCATCGGCTCCTCCAACCTCGACCCGCTCAGCCTGCTGCTGGCGCGCGAGGCCAACGTGGTTGTCGACGACCAGCGCTTCGCGCGGCGGCTGCGCGAGCGGCTGCTGCATGCGATGGTGCACGAAGGCAAGCCCATGGACCCCGCCGCCTACGACAGCCGGTCGCCGCGGCAGCGGGTGCTGGAGCGGCTGGCGCTGGTGGTGATGCGCCTGCTGCTGATCATCCAGGGCAAGAAGTACCTGTGAGCGACCTGATCGTGCAGCGGCCGGAAGGGCTGTACTGCCCGCCGGGCAATTTCTACATCGACCCTTGGCGCCCGGTGCCGCGCGCGGTGATCACCCACGCCCATTCGGACCACGCGCGCCATGGCAATGGCCACTACCTGGCGGCGGCACCGGCCGAGGGCGTGCTGCGCACCCGGCTGGGCGACATAGACCTGCAGCTGCTGCGGTATGGCGAACGCGTGCAGCACCACGGTGTCACGCTGTCGCTGCATCCGGCGGGCCACGTGCTCGGCTCGGCGCAGGTGCGGCTGGAACACCGCGGCCAGGTCTGGGTGGCCAGCGGCGACTACAAGGTCGCGCCCGACCCGACCTGCGCGCCCTTCGAGCCGGTGCGCTGCGACGTCTTCATCACCGAGTCCACCTTCGGGCTGCCGATCTACCGCTGGTGCCCGGACGAGGAACTGTTCGCCGACATCAACGCCTGGTGGGCGCGCAACGCGACGCACGCGCGCGCCAGCGTGCTGTGCTGCTACAGCTTCGGCAAGGCGCAGCGCGTGCTCAATGGCGTCGATCCCTCGATCGGCCCGATCGTCGTGCACGGCGCGGTGAAGCCCCTGAACGAGGCCTACCTTGCCGCCGGCGTGGCGCTGCCCGACACCCGCTTGGTGACGGAAGTGACGGACAAGGCGGACCTGCGCCGCTGCCTGGTGGTCTGCCCGCCCAGTGCCGCGGCCAGTCCCTGGCTGCGCCGCTTCGGCGATGCCCAGACCGCCTTCGCCAGCGGCTGGATGCAGGTGCGCGGCAACCGCCGCCGCGGCGGCTACGACCGCGGCTTCGTTCTGTCCGACCACGCCGACTGGCCCGGCCTGCTGGACGCCATCGCGGCCACCGGCGCGCAGCGGGTGATCGTCACGCACGGCAGTTCGGCGGCCATGGTGCGCCACCTGCAGGAACACGGACTGCGCGCGGAGGCTTTCCAGACCGAATACGGCGACGACGTGGTGGAGGCCGACCTGCAGCCGCCGCCGGAAGCCGCAGGCTGACATGCACCGCTTCTCCCGGCTGTTCAGCGAGCTCGACGCGACCACCTCGACCAACGAGAAGGTCGAGGCGCTCACGCGCTACTTCAACGAAGCGCCGCCGCGCGATGCGGCCTGGGCGGTGTACTTCCTGGCCGGCGGCAAGCCGCGGCAGGTGGTGAAGACGGCCTCGCTGGTGAGCCTGGCCTGCCGCATCGCGCAGATCGAGCCCTGGCTGTTCGACGAGTGCTACCAGTCGGTGGGCGACCTCGCGGAGACGATTTCGCTCGTGCTGCCGCGGGGCGACGAAGCTTCCGACCTCGGCCTGGCGGAATGGGTGGAAGACCGGCTGCTGCCCCTGCGCGGCCTGCCCGACGAGGAGGTCGCGCAACGCGTCGCGCGGTACTGGCAGGAACTGGACGCGCTCGGCCGCTTCCTGCTCACCAAGCTGGTGGGCGGCGGCTTTCGCGTCGGCGTGAGCAAGCTGCTGGTGCAGCGCGCGCTGGCCACGCATGCCGGCATCGACGCCAAGCGCGTCGCGCAGCGCATGATGGGCTACACCGACGGCAAGACCGTGCCTTCGCCCGAACGCTACGAGGCGCTGATCGCCCAGGCGCACGAAGGCGTGCCGGAGCAGCGCGACGAGGGCCAGCCCTATCCCTTCTTCCTCGCGCACCAGCTGGACCTGCCCCCGGAGCTGTTCGCCGCGCGCCTGGGACCGGTGGGCGACTGGATGGTGGAGTGGAAGTACGACGGCATCCGCGGGCAGGTGATCCAGCGCGGCGGCAAGGTCTGGATCTGGTCGCGCGGCGAGGAGCTGGTGACCGAGCGCTTCCCGGAGATCGAGGCGCTGGCGCAGCCGCTGCCGGACGGCACCGTGCTCGATGGCGAGATCCTGGTGTGGAAGGAGGAGCCCGATCCCGAGACCGGCGAGATCCTCGGCCGGCCCGCGCCCTTCGCCCTGCTGCAGCAGCGCATCGGCCGCAAGAACCTGACGAAGAAGGTGCTGGCCGAGGCGCCGGTGAGCTTCATGGCCTACGACCTGCTGGAGCAGGACGGTGCCGACCTGCGCGGCCTCACGCAGCGCGAGCGCCGCGCGCGCCTGGAGGCGCTGCTGGCGGGCACCGGCTTCAAGCTGTCGCCGGTGGAGACCGCCACGTCCTGGCTGGCCTTCGCGGAAAAACGCGCGCAGTCCCGCGAACGCGGCGTGGAAGGCTTCATGCTCAAGCGGCTCGACGCGGCCTACGGCACCGGCCGCACCAAGGCCGAAGGCCTGTGGTGGAAGTGGAAGATCGATCCGATGACGATCGACTGCGTCCTGGTCTATGCCCAGGCAGGGCACGGGCGCCGCTCCTCGGTCTACACCGACTACACCTTCGCGGTCTGGAACCGGCCGCCGGTGGACAAGGAGGAGGCCCAGGCCGTGGTGGAGGCCATCGTCCGCAAGGAGCCGCCCCGGCCCGACGCCCTGCAGCTGGTGCCTTTCGCCAAGGCCTATTCCGGGCTGACCGACGAGGAATTCCGCATGGTGGACGGCCTGATCCGCCGGCACACCATCGAGAAGTTCGGGCCGGTGCGCAGCATGAAGCCCATGCTGGTGTTCGAGCTGGGCTTCGAGGGCATCAACCGCAGCGGCCGGCACAAGAGCGGCATCGCCGTGCGCTTCCCGCGGATGCTGCGGATCCGCCAGGACAAGCCCCTGCACGAGGCCAACACCCTGCAGGACCTGGAACGCCTGCTGGCCGCGTAGCGTCCGAACGGTTTTCCACCCCCGGTGTTACAGTTGAAGATGCTGATGAAAGCCGATCCCTCCAGCCAGCTCACCCCGGCCCTCCCCGACGAGGGCACGCCCCTGTCCGTGAAGATCCGCGAGCGGGTCCTGGCGGCGCGCAAGCGTTTCCATTCCAACGACAACATCGCCGACTTCATCGAGCCGGGCGAGCTCGATGCGCTGGTCGGGGAGGTCGCGCAGAAGATGCAGGCCGTCCTGGACAGCATGGTGATCGACACCACCAGCGACCACAACACCGGCGACACGGCGCGGCGCGTGGCCAAGATGTACCTGACCGAGGTGTTCCGTGGCCGCTACGTCAAGCCGCCGACCATCACCGAGTTTCCGAACGCCGAGCACCTGAACGAGCTGATGATCGTCGGCCCGATCACCGTGCGTTCCGCCTGCAGCCACCACCTGTGCCCCGTGATCGGCAAGCTGTGGATCGGCGTGCTGCCCAACGAGCACACCAACGTGATCGGCCTGTCCAAGTACGCGCGCCTGGCCGAATGGATCATGGGCCGGCCTCAGATCCAGGAAGAGGCCGTGGTGCAGCTGGCCGACCTGATCATGGAAAAGACGCAGCCCGACGGCCTGGCCGTCATCATGGAAGCGCGCCACTACTGCATGGCCTGGCGCGGCGTGAAGGACCTGGACAGCAAGATGATCAACTCGGTCATGCGCGGGGCCTTCCTGAAGAACCCGGCGCTGCGCCGCGAATTCCTGGCATTGATCCCGCAGAAAGACTAGGGAGCGAAGACATGCTGGTCCGTCTTCTCTATTGCAGCCGCTCGGTGGACACGAGCCCGGAAGCGATCGATTCGATCCTGTCGCAGTCGCGGCAGCACAACCCGGTCAGCGGCATCACCGGCATCCTCTGCTACGGCGACGGCATCTTCCTGCAGTGCATCGAAGGCGGCCGCATGCAGGTGAGCGACCTGTACGGCAGCATCCAGCACGACAAGCGCCACAAGGACGTCGCGCTGCTGCACTACGAGGAAATCTTCGAGCGCCGCTTCAGCGGCTGGAGCATGGGGCAGGTGAACATCTCCAAGCTCAATCACTCGATCCTGCTGAAGTACTCGGAGAAGCCGGAGCTGGACCCCTACTCGGTGTCCGGCAAGGTCTCGCTGGCGCTGCTGGAGGACCTGGCGGCCACGGCCGCCATCTGCGGCCGCAGCTGACCCGTGCTGGTCGGCTGCGATTTCTCCAGCGCCCCGACGCGGCGCAAGCCGATCATCCTGGCCATCGGCCACGCCGCCGGCGGGCGCGTGCAGCTCATGCGCCTGGAAAAGCTCGAGTCGCTCGATGCCTTCCTGGACTGGCTGCGCGCGCCGCATGCCTGGATCGGCGGCTTCGACTTTCCCTTCGGCCTGCCGCGCGAGCTGGTCGAGCACCTGGGCTGGCCCACGGGCTGGCGCGAGTGCATGCGGCACTATGCGTCGCTCACGCGACCGCAGATCCGCGAGACCTTCGCCGCCTATTGCTCCGCGCGGCCCGCCGGCTCCAAGTTCGCGCACCGACGCTTCGACAAGCTGGCGGGGTCCAGTCCCTCGATGAAGTGGGTGAACCCGCCGGTGGCCTACATGCTGCATGCCGCCGTGCCGCTGCTGCTGCAAGCCGGCGTGCACATCCCGGGCCTGCACGAGGGCGATCCGCAGCGCGTGGCGCTGGAGGCCTACCCGGGCCTGCTTGCGCGCGAAGTGATCGCCCGGCGCAGCTACAAGAGCGACGAGAAGGGCAAGCAGACGGCCGACCGCCTGATCGCGCGCAAGGACCTGATCACCGCGCTGGAGCAGGGCCGCACGCGCCTGGGCCTGCGGCTGAAGCTCACGCATGCGCAGGCCGATGCGCTGGCGGCCGATGCCAGCGGCGACAGCCTGGACGCGGTGCTGTGCCTGGTGCAGGCCGCCTGGGCCGCGCAACGCGGCGCGCCGCGCTATGGCCTGCCGGACGACATCGATCCGCTGGAAGGCTGGATCGTCAGCGCCTGACATGCTGTACCGCCTGCTCGCCGACGCGGTGCTGGTGTTCCACCTGGCCTTCGTCGCCTTTGCGGTGGCCGGTGGCCTGCTGGCGCTGCGCTGGCGCTGGATGCCGTTCGTGCACCTGCCGGCGCTGGCCTGGGCCGCCTTCGTCGAGTTCAGCGGTTCGATCTGCCCGCTGACCCCGCTGGAAAATGCCTTGCGCGCAGCGGGCGGCGCCGAGGGCTATCCGGGCGGCTTCGTCGAGCACTACCTGCTGCCGATGCTGTACCCGGCCGAACTCACGCGCACGGTGCAGTACGTGCTGGGCGCGGGGCTGGTCGCGTTCAACGCGGTCGCCTACTTCTTCGTCTGGCGCCGGCGCCGGCACTGAACCGCCGCAGCCCGGCCATACCCGGCCGCCGCAAATCGCGCTAGCCTGTCGCTTTCTCCTGCGGGAGCTTCCCATGGATGCCAGCGAGGACCTGCAATGACCGACGTGCGCAAGGGCCAGTGGCCCGGCCTGCATCCGCGCGACGTGTTCCGCCAGCGCTTCCTGGAGCAGTTCACCGACCCTGCCTATCGCGCCGAGCAGGACGCGCTGGACCGGCTGGAGGCGATCGCGTGGGACGCCTACCGCGAAGGCCGCAAGGCGCCGCTCACGCGCAAGGCCGGGCCCGAGTTCCAGGACCCCGACTACGACCTCTCGGTCGCTTGGTACGAGACCCGCGAGCGGCTGCGGCTGGCGCAGGCGCGCTGGGGCGAGGCTGCCACGCCTTCGCGCGTGCTGGTGATCGCGTGCGCGAGCCGCAACGACGGCTCCTGTCCCGGCGAGATGTCCAAGACCTACCGGCTCGCGAAGATCGCGCAGGAAACGCTGGACGCCGGCGGCGTCGAAAGCGACTTCCTGGACCTGAGCCTGCTCACCTCCGACTACCGCCGCCACATCCATCCCTGCAAAGGTTGCGTGTCCACGGCCATGCCGCTGTGCCACTGGCCCTGCAGCTGCTATCCCAACCACGCGACCGCGCAGGTCGGCGACTGGATGGCGGAGATCTACGAGCGCTGGGTGTCGGCGCACGGCGTGCTGCTCTTGACGCCCACGCACTGGTACCAGGTGAGCAGTCCGCTGAAGCTGATGATGGACCGGCTGGTGTGCGCGGACGGCGGCAACCCGGACCCCACGGCCACCGGCGGCAAGGACGCGGCCAAGGCCAAGGAGCTCGAACTCGCGGGCTGGCCCTACCCGAAGCACCTGGCGGGCCGCACCTACGGCGTGGTGGTGCACGGCGACGTTGCCGGCATCGAGGGCACGCGGCGGGCCACCTGCGACTGGCTGGACTGGATGGGCCTGGTCGACGCCGGCGCGCAGGCGCGGCTGGACCGCTACATCGGCTACTACGAGCCCTACGCCACCAGCCATGCCTCGCTCGACGCGGACGTGGCGGTGCAGGAGGAAGTGCGCAACGCGGCGCGCGCGCTGCTGAACGCAGTCGCCCTGCTGCGCAAGGGCGAGCTCAGCGCGCCGGGGCGCGAGCTGCGCGCGCCGCGGCCCAAGTGAACGCGCCGCGCATCACTGTGCCGTCCAGCCCCCGTCGATCGGGATCGCCGCGCCGGTGAGGTTGTGGGCGGCGGGCTCGCACAGCCACACCACCACGCGCGCGATCTCCCCGGGCAGCGAGGTGCGCAGGCTGGGCTGCTTCTCGCGCAGCAGGTCGCGCACCGCATCGTCACGCGCCACGCCCAGCGACTGCGCGCGCGCATCGATCTGGGGCTGGATGATGGCCGTCTCGGTCCAGCCGGGACATACGCAATTGACCGTGACGCCGCCGCTGGCGCGGCTGCCGGCCTGGGCATATTCCAGTGCCGCCACGCGGCTCAGGCCGACCAGGCCGAACTTGGCGGCGACGTAAGGCGCCTTGTTCACCGATGCGACCAGGCCGTGCACCGAGGCGACGTTGACCACCCGGCCGTAGCCGCGCTCCGCCATCCCGGGCAGTGCGAGCCGCATGGTGTCGAAGGCCGCCGACAGGTTGATCGCCAGGATCGCATCCCACTTCTCGCGCGGCATGCTGGCCATCGGCGCCGTGTGCTGGATGCCCGCGTTGTTCACGAGGATGTCGATCGGGCCGCCGGACTGCGCGGCCTGCATCAGCCGCGCGACCTGCGTCGCATCGGCCAGGTCGACGCCGAAGAACTGCACCTGCGGGGCGCCCGCGGCACGCACGCGCGCCTGCGCCGCCTCGATGTCCTCCGGGCTGCCCAGGCCATGCAGCACCAGCGAGCAACCCTGCGCCGCCAGCGCTTCGGCCACCGCCAGGCCGATGCCCTGCGTGGAGCCCGTCACCAGGGCGCGGCGGCCTTGCAGCATCTTTCCGTTCATTCCTTGCCTTCCTTCAGCCGCCGGCGCAGCTCCGTCTTCAGGACCTTGCCGTAGTTGTTCTTGGGCAGCGCATCCACCAGCTCGTAGCGCTTGGGCCGCTTGAAGCGCGCGATGTGCTCCAGGCAGACGGCGTCGAGGTCGGCGGTGCGCACGGAGGCGCCGGGTTGCGGGACGACGAAGGCCACGACGACTTCGCCCCACTCGGGATCGGGCGCGCCGACCACGGCGGCCTCGGCCACGCCGGGGACCGTCAGCAGGACCTCCTCCACTTCGCGCGGGTAGATGTTGGAGCCACCGCTGATGATCAGGTCCTTGCTGCGGTCCTTCAAGGTGAGGAAGCCGTCGGCATCCAGGCTCCCCATGTCACCGGTGAACAGCCAGCCATCGCGCAGGGCCGCGGCCGTCGCCTCGGGGTTCTGCCAGTAGCCCGCCATCACGGTGTCGCCGCGCACCAGCACTTCGCCGACTTCGCCGAGCGGCAGTTCGCGACCGTCCGCGTCGGTGACGCGCACCTCCACCGGCGTCTGCGCCACGCCCACCGAGGCCAGCCGCTGCGCATGGCGCGGGTGTTCCGTGTCCAGCAGCTGCGCGCGCGACAGAGCGGTGGCCACCATCGGCGTCTCGCCCTGGCCGTAGATCTGCACGAAGCGCGGGCCCAGCACGCGCAGGGCCCGCTTGATGTCTTCGGCGTACATGGGCGCGCCGCCGTACACGATGGTCTTGAAGCCATCGCCGCCCAGGCCCTGCGCTTCAGCATGGTCCACGAGGCGCTTGACTACCGTCGGCGCCGCGAACATCGACACGCGCCCGAGGTCGCGCGCCAGGCCGAAGATCTCCGCCGGGTCGAAGCCGCCGGAGGCCGGCACCACGTGGCGCGCACCGGCCATCATGTGCGGGATCGCGTAGATGCCGGCGCCGTGCGACATCGGCGGGCCGTACACGATCGCGTCGCGCGCATCGATGGCGTCGACGTCGATGAAATAGGTCAGCCCCATCGTCATCAGGTTGCGGTGCGTGAGCATCACGCCCTTGGGCTTGCCGGTGGTGCCGCTGGTGTAGAACAGCCAGGCGAGGTCGGTCGCCGCGCGCGCCTGCAGTTCCAGGGGCGCGGCCTCGAGCAGTGAGGCGTACTGCGGCGTCTCGACGTCGATGCAGGCGCCGTCCACCTGCAGGCCCGCGCCCACGTCGGCGGTGACGAAGGCACAGCGTGCCTGCGAATTGGCGGCGATCCACTCGGCTTCCCGCAGGTGCAGCTTGGCATTCACGGGGACGACCACGAGGCCGGCCCACCAGCAGCCGTACATCAGCTCCAGGTAGGCAGGATGGTTGCGCATGAACAGCAGCACGCGCTCGCCGGGGGCCAGCCCCGTCGCGCGCAGGGCGCCCGCCAGCCGCGCCGCGCGCGACGCCAGCTCGCCATAGGTGCAGCGCAGCTGCGTTCCCTCGTAGAGGGCGGGCCGCTGCGGATCGGCCAGCCCGATGCGCCGCAGCGTGTTCGCCAGGTTCATGTCTCGCTCCGAAAGCGTGAAAGATAGCCGTGCGGGGGGCGGCCAAGAGCGTAGTAACACGCGATCGCTGCGCGTCCCACGTAACACTACGTAATGGCTTCTCCCCAAAGGTGCATAGGCGATTCACCTTAACCTCGCGGTCCGATGGCAGCCGTCCAGGCCGCCACGTCGTTGAGGAGAAGAGCATGAAGAGACGCAGCTTCGCGCTGGGGCTCGGGTCGGCGCTCGCGTTGCCCGCCGTGCGCGCCCGCAATGCGGACCTGGTGGTCGGCCAGGTGGCACCCCTCTCGGGCGTGCTGGCCAGCACCGGGGCCCAGATGGTACTGGGGGAAGGATCTACTTCGAGCACGTGAACGCCAGGGGCGGCGTGCACGGACGACGGATCCAGCACGTGGTGGCCGACGACGGCTACAAGGTGGACGAGACGGTGCGGCTCACCCGCGAGCTGCTGCAGCGTTCCGACGTGCTCTCGCTGTTCGGCTTCGCCGGCACCGCCAACATCGGCAAGCTGCTGGCCGAGGGCGTGCTGGAGCAGGGCGGCGCCGCGCTGGTGGCGCCCTACACCGGCGGCGAGAACCTGCGCACGCCCTTCAATCCCTGGATCTTCCACCTGCGCGCCGGCTATGCCGACGAGACCGAGCACATGGTGCAGCAGGTCACCACGCTGGGCATGCGGCGCATCGCCGTGATGTACCAGGAGGATGGCTTCGGGCAGGCGGGACTGGAAGGCGTGCGGGCCGCGCTCGCGCGCCGCAAGCTGCCGCTGTCGGTGGCCGCCGGCTACGAACGCAACACCGACAAGGTGGAAGAGGCGGTCAAGCGCATCATGGCGTCGGACGCGCAGGCGATCATCATGATCTCGGTGAACAAGCCGACGGCGGCCTTTGTGAAGCGCTATCGCGAGGCCGGCGGCGGCGCGCAGCTTTACAACATCTCGGTGGTGGATCCGGCGGAGATCGTCAAGCTGGCCGGCCTGCGCAACGCGCACGGCCTCGGGATCAGCCAGGTCGTGCCCTATCCCTACACGCCGCGGCTGCTCGCCGTGCGCGAATACCAGGACCTGCTGAAGCGCTACGCGCCTGACCAGCAGGTGAACTACACGAGCTTCGAGGAGTTCCTCGGTGCCAAGGTGCTGGTGGAAGGCCTGCGGCGCGCGGGCCCGAACCCGACGCGCGGCAAGGTGATCGAGGCGCTGGAGTCGATGGCGGCCTTCGATCTCGGTGGCGTCACCGTCGGCTACTCGCCGCAGAACCGCGTGGGCTCGCGCTACGTGGAGGTGACGGTGATCGGCAGCTCGGGCAAGCTGCTGAAGTAGTTCAGCCGGCGCCGACCAGCCGCGCGACCAGTTCGCCGTGGCTGGCGGCGCCCAGCTTCTTCATCAGGCGGCTGCGGTGCGCTTCCACCGTGCGGGGGCTCAGGTCCAGCAGGCGCGCGATCTGCTTGCTGGTGCAGCCGGTGACCAGGTGCTGCGCGACTTCGCGCTCGCGTGCGGACAGGTCGCCCGCCACGCGGCGACGCCCGGAGATGTCCTCGAACATCCACACGGCGTGGGCGAAGGGCTGGCTGCGGTCCAGGGCGCGGCCCACCACGTGGCACCAGAACAGCGTGCCGTCGCGCCGCTTCATGATGCGCTCGTCGCCATAGGTGCCTTGCTCGCGCATGACCGGCAGCCCGATCTTGCCGATCTGCAGGTATTCGTCCTGCGAGGGGTAGAGCGGCGCCAGCGGCTGGCCGGCGAGTTCGGCCGGCTCGTAGCCGAACATCTGCGCGAAGGCGGGGTTGCACAGCACCAGCACGCGGTCCTGCGTCACGCACATGCCCACGGGCGCGAGCTCGAAGGCCAGGCGCAGGGCGTCGAGGGTCTCGGGGCTGGCGGGCATGCCGCCATTGTCCCGGTCAGGCGGCGGAATCGGCAAGCGCCTGCAGTGCTTCGGCGTCGGTCCGGTACATCCTGAGCAACGGTGTGGCGTGCAAGGAACCTGCCTTCTGCAGCACGCGCTCCACGGGCAGCTTGATGCCGCTGATGTGGAGGGTGACGCCCTTCTCGGCGAGCAGCTTGCGCAGCTGCCCGAACATCTCCACGCCGGTGGCGTCCACGCGGTTGATCGGCTGCGCGAACAGGCACACGTGGCGCACGTCGGGGTTGGCGGCGAGGTGCTCCACGATCGCGCGCTCCATCGCGGTGGCCGACGCGAAATCGAGTTCGGCGTCCATGCGCAGCGCGTACAGTCGCGGCGCCAGCGGCGGCAGTTTCCACAGGTGGCGGTCGCGCAGGCTGCCGTCCGGGTGCAGGCCGACCTCGATGATGCGCGGGTGCAGCCGCAGCACCAGGAAGTGCGCCAGCCCGATCAGCATGCCGGTGAGCACGCCCCAGTAGATGCGCGGGGCGGTCAGCAGGGTCACGGCGAAGGTGATGGCCGCGGTCGCGGCCTCGACGCGGTCGATCTTCCACAGGTCGATGAAGGTGCGCGGCTTGAACAGGCTGGAGACGGCCGCCACCACCACCGCCGCCAGCACCGCGCGCGGCACCGGCGACAGCACCGGCGTGAGGAACAGCAGGAACAGCATGATGAAGGCCACCGCGATGACGGTCGCCCAGCCGGTGCGCGCGCCCGCATAGAGCGTCAGCGCGGAGCGCGAGAACGAGGCGCTGGTGGCGAAGGATCCGCAAAGCGCCGAACCCAGCTTCGCAACGCCTTGGCCGAACAGGTCCTGGTTGGCGTCCCAGCGCTTGCCGTCCCGCTGGCTTTCCACCTTCGCACTGGAGGCCATTTCCAGCGAGCTGACCAGCGTGATGACCAGCGCCGGCGCGATCAGCGTGGAAAAGGCTTCCCAGCCGGGCCACCCCGGCCAGTAGGGCGTGGGCAGCCCTTGCGGCAGCGGGCCCACCACGGCGCCGTCCTGCGCGAAGCCGCTGAAGTGGCTGAGGACGGCCGCGGCGGCCAGCACGATCAGCATGATGGGAAGCCGCGGCGCCACGCGGCGCGCCACCACGAACAGCACCAGGCTCACCACGCCATAGGCGAGCGCCTGCGGATCCAGCTGCGCGCCGTGCAGCAGCTCGGGCAGGGAGCCTTGCAGTCCCAGCAGCGAAGGCAGCTGGGACGCGATGATCAGCAAGGCCGCCGCCTGCGTGAAGCCGGCCAGCACCGGCGAGCTCACCAGGTTCAGCACCCACGCGGAGCGGGTGGCGGCCACGGCGATCTGCAGCCCGCCCGAGAGCAGCGCGAGCCACACGGCCAGCGCGACCCAGCTGGTGCTGCCCGGTTGCGCCTGCCCCACCAGCGAGGCGCCCACCAGCACGCAACTGAGGGCCGCCGGCCCGGTGGACAGGCGCGTGGACGCGCCGAACAGCACCGCCAGCAGGGGCGGCAGGAAGGCGGCATAGAGGCCCGTCACGAGCGGCATGCCGGCCAGGCCCGCGTAGGCCACCGACTGCGGGATCATCACGACGGCCACCGTCAGGGCGGCGATGGCCTCGCCGCGCAGCAACTGCGCGCCGGGGCGGGGCCATTGGAGGAAAGGGAACCAGCGGGACAGCTTGGACATTCGCCTGAGCTTAACGTTGCGGCATGTCCTTCACCGAGTAGCCCAGGCTGATCGTCGCATCCTCCGGGATGGGGGCATGGTCGCATTCCAGCTTTCCCACGCATCGCGCATGCGGCCAGGCGCGCGGGCTCGCGTCCGGCGAGGTTGGCGCGCTCGCGCTCGTCGGCGGGGATGTCGAACAGGTAGTCGTGGCCGTCCACCCGCAGGTACTTCCAGTCGCCGTCGCGCAGCGCGCTGGCCGCGGTGGTTCATGCGCCAGTGCAGCGGGCGCGCGAAGGTGCGGGCCGGCTCGCGCAGCACCGGCAACAGGGACACGCCATCCAGCGGGTAGGCAGCTTCCGCTTCGGCGCCGGCCGCGTCCAGCACGGTGGCGGACCAGTCCATCGTCATGCAGTGCTGCTCGCTGGTCGCACCGGGGCCGATCACCGCCGGCCAGTGCGCGATCCAGGGCACGCGGATGCCGCCTTCGGTGAGGTCCATCTTGCCGCCCACCAGCGGCCAGTTGTCCGAGAAGCGCTCCCCGCCGTTGTCGCTGGTGAAGACCACCAGCGTGTCCTGTTCCAGGTGGTGCCTGCGCAGCGCCTGCATCACCCAGCCTATGCCTTCGTCCATGTGGTGGATCATGCGCCGGTAGGTGTGGATGTTGCCGCCGTGCAGGTGGAACAGGTTGTCCTTGACCTGCTGCGCCAGCGCGCCGTCCTCGCGCGTCTCCCAGGGCCAGTGCGGCGCCGTGTAGTGCAGGCTGAGGAAGAAGGGCTGCTCGCTGCTGCGCGGCGCCATGCGGTCGATGTAGTCCACGGCACGGTGCGACAGCAGGTCGGTGAGGTAGCCTTCCTCCGCCTTCTCCTCTTCGCCGATCCACAGGTCGTGCTGGCCGTTGGAACTGCAGTGGGTGAAGTAGTCGACGCCTCCGGACATCGGCCCGAAGAATTCGTCGTAGCCGGAGCGCAGCGGGCCGAAGGCAGGCGGATAACCGAGGTGCCACTTGCCGATGAGGGCCGTGCGGTAGCCCGCCTTCTTCAGCAGTGAGGGCACGGTGGGGTGTTCCGCGGGCAGGCCCAGCGTCGTGCTGCCGCGGCTTTTGCTGTTGATCGGTTCTTCCGCGGCGCCGCGCAGCCGGTACTGGTAGCGCGCCGTCATCAAGGCGAAGCGCGTGGGCGAGCACACGGGCGAATTGGAGTAGCCCTGCGTGAAGCGGATGCCGCTGGCGGCCAGCGTGTCGAGCTGCGGCGACACGCGGCCGAACTCCGCGTCGCGTCCGCCGTAGCAACCGAGGTCCGCGAAGCCGAGGTCGTCGGCGACGATGAAGATGACGTTGGGCCGCCGTGCCATCACTCGACCTTCATGCCGGTGACGCGGATCACCTTGCCGTAGCGCTCCGACAGTTCGGCCAGGCGCTTGCCGGCCGCCGCCCCCGTGAGTCCTTCGTAGTGCAGGTCCAGGCCGTCCAGGCGGGCACGCACTTCGGCGCGCGCGAGCGCGTCGACCATCGCCTTCTGGATTGCCTGCACCACCGGTTCCGGCGTCGCGGCGGGCACCATCGCCAGGTAGAACACTTCCTGTTCCAGCTGCGGCAGGCCCGCCTCGGCGATCGTCGGAATGTCGGGCGCGAGCGTCGAGCGCTTGCGGCTGGTGACGGCCAGCGGCACGATCTTGCCGGCCTTGACGTGCGGCAGCATGCCGGGCGTGGCGAGCACGCCGCCGTTCACTTCGCCGGCCAGCACCGCGGTGACGGCCGGGGTGTTGCCCTTGTAGGGGACGTGCGTGACCTTGGCGCCGGTCGCTTCCGTGAGCAGCTCCGCCGCCAGGTGGCCCGGGCTGCCGCTGCCCGCCGAACTGAAGGTGACCGGCTTGTCCTTCGCCGCCGCGACCAGGTCCTTCATGGCCTTGAAGCCGGTGGACGGATGCACGCCGACCAGCAGCCCGGAGGACGCCATGATCATCACCGGCCGCAGGTCCGATGCCTTGAAGGGCATGCCCTTGTAGATGTGCGGATTCACGGTGAAGGTGCTGTCGATGCCGAACAGCACGGTGTGGCCGTCGGCCGCGGCCTTCGCCACCGAGTCGGCGCCGATGTTGCCGCTGGCACCCGCCTTGTTCTCCACCACGAAGGGCTGGTTGAACTGCTTCTGCTTCTGCAGCACGTCGGCCACCGAGCGCGCGATCATGTCCGAGGGACCGCCAGGGGGAAGTTGTTGACGAAGCGCACCGGCTTCGTGGGCCAGGCGGGTGCCTGCGCGAAGGCGGGCGCGAGGGAGGCGGCGAGCAGGGCCGCTGCGAGGAGCTGTTTCATGGCGGGATCCTTCAGGGCTGGTAGCCCGACTTCTGCACCACCGGTGCCCACTGGGCGCGGTAGGCCTTGAGCATGGCCGCGGTCTGCGCCTGCGTGGAGACCACGGGGCTCATCTGCGCGGCCAGGAACTTGCGTTGCGTGTCGGCGTCCTTCATCACTTCGGTGATCGCGGTGGCATAGCGCTGCACGGCGGCGGCCGGCATGGTCGCGGGCGCGAAGAAGGCGTTCCAGCCCGTCGCCACCAGGGGCAGGCCGGCTTCACGGAAGGTCGGCACCTTCGGCGAGATCACGTTGCGCGCGGCACCCGAACTCGCGAGGATGCGCACCTTGCCCGCCTCGTGCTGCGGCAGCACCGTCTCCAGGGTGTCGATGGAGACCGGCACCTGGCCGCCGAGCAGGTCGGTGATCAGCGGGGCGGAGCCGCGGTAGCCGACCACCTGCGCCTTCACGCCGGCGCGCTCGGCCAGCATCAGCGCCACGAAGTGCGGCAGGCTGCCGGTGGCCGGCACGCCGAAATTCGCCTGGTCCGGATTGGCCCGCAGCCAGGCGACCAGGTGCGACAGTTCGCGCACGGGCACGGCGCCGGCGACGGTCACGGCGAAGTCGTAGTCGTTGACATGCGAGACCGGGACGAAATCGCGCTCGGGATCGTAGCCGTTGTCCTTGAAGACCAGCGGCGCCACCACCATGACGGCGGGATTGGCGACCATCAGCATGTGCTGGCCCGGCGGCGCCGCCTTGACCTGCTGCGCGGCCAGCCAGCCGCCGGCGCCCGTCCTGTTCTCCACCAGCACCGTCATGCCCAGCTTCGCCTGCAGCTTCTCGGCGACGATGCGTGCCACGCGGTCGGTCGCGCCGCCCGGCGCGAAGCCGGTCACGATGCGCAGGGTGTTGTCCGGGGCCTGCGCGTGGGCCGTGGCCGCCGCCAGCGCCAGCAGTGCCGCGGCAAGGGTTCTTTCTTCATGGCTTGTCTCCGGTGGCCGCTCGGTCGCGCCAGGGCCCACTCTACTTGCCGCACAATCGATTGTTCCATGCAATCGTTCCGCAGAAACCCGCATGCCCACGGCGCAGCAGGATGGTGACGGGCTGATGAGCGCGAACGAAGCGGGTGCCCGGGCCGCTGCCTGGATGGCGGGGCGGGGCTGGCAGCCCTTCGCCTTCCAGCAGGAGGTGTGGCAGGCGGTGGACCAGGGACGCAGCGGCATGCTGCATGCCACCACGGGCTCCGGCAAGACCTACGCCGTCTGGCTCGGCATGCTCGACGCCCTGCTGCGCAGGCACCCGCACGGCCGCGGTGCCGAGCCGCTGCGCGTGGTCTGGCTCACGCCCATGCGCGCGCTTGCTTCCGACACGACCAAGGCCCTGGCCGAACCGTTGCGCGAGCTGGCGCCGAACTGGACGATCGGCCTGCGCACCGGCGACACGCCCAGCGCCGAGCGCGCGCGGCAGGACCGGCGCATGCCCACCGTGCTGGTCACCACGCCCGAGTCGCTCACGCTGATGCTCACCCGCGAGCATGCGCGCGAGGAGCTCTCCGGCGTGGAGTACGTGGTGATCGACGAGTGGCACGAGCTGATCGGCAGCAAGCGCGGCGTGCAGGCGCAGCTGGCGCTGGCGCGGCTGCGTGGCTTCCACCCGGGGCTGGTCACCTGGGGGCTGAGCGCGACGCTGGGCAACCTGGAAGACGCCATGCACGTGCTGTGCGGGCCGCAGCCCGATCCCGCACCGCGCCTGGTGCGCGGCCGGATCGACAAGACACTCGTCATCGACACGCTGATCCCGCCGGATCCGGGCAAGTACTCCTGGGCCGGCCACCTGGGGGTGCGCATGCAGATGCCGGTGGTGGAGGAAATCGACCGTTCCGGCACCACGCTGGTGTTCACCAACGTGCGCTCGCAGGCGGAGGTCTGGTACCAGCTGCTGCTGGAGGCGCGCCCGGAGTGGGCCGGCCACATCGCGCTGCACCACGGCTCGCTCGACAAGGCCACGCGCGAGTGGGTGGAGAACGGGCTCAAGGAAGGGACGCTGCGCGCCGTGGTCGCCACGTCCTCGCTGGACCTGGGCGTGGACTTCCTGCCGGTCGAGCGCGTGCTGCAGGTGGGCTCCGCCAAGGGCGTGGCGCGCATGATGCAGCGCGCCGGCCGCAGCGGCCACGCGCCGGGACGGCCGAGCCGCGTGACGCTGGTGCCCACCAACACCATGGAGATCATCGAGGCGGCGGCCGCGCGCTGGGCGGCCCGCAGCGGCCGGGTGGAGAAGCGCACTCCGCCGGAGAGGCCGCTGGACGTGCTGGTGCAGCACGTGGTGACGGTGGCGCTGGGTGGCGGTTTCCGGGCGGACGAACTGTTCGCGGAGGTGACGTCCGCGTGGTCCTACCGCAAGCTCACGCGCGCGGAGTTCGACTGGGTCGTCGCCTTCTGCGAGCGCGGCGGCGAAAGCCTGGGCGCCTATCCGGAGTACCACCGCATCGTGCGGGGCGAGGACGCCATCTACCGCGTGCAGGACAGCGGGGTGGCGCGGCGCCACCGCCTGGGTGTGGGCACCATCGTCAGCGATGCGGCGATGCAGGTGAAGTACCTGACCGGCGCCCACATCGGCACGATGGAGGAGGGCTTCATCGCGCGCCTGAAACCCGGCGACCACTTCTTCTTCGCCGGCAAGCTGCTGGAGTTCGTGCGGGTGCGCGACATGGCCGCCTACGTGCGCAAGGCCACGAAGAACAAGGGAACCGTGCCGACCTGGATGGGCAGCAAGATGGCGCTGTCCACCGAGCTGAGCGACGCGGTGCTGGAGATGATGCAGAGCGCGGCGCAGGGCGATTTCCTCGAGCCGGAACTGGAGGCTGCGCGTCCCATGCTGCTGACGCAGCAGCGGCTGTCGAAGATCCCCACGCCGCATACGCTGCTGGTGGAGGCCTACCAGTCGCGCGAAGGGCAGCACCTGTACATCTACCCCTTCGCGGGCCGCAACGTGCACCTGGGACTGGCGAGCCTGCTGGCGTGGCGGCTCGCGCGCGAGGCGCCCAACACCTTCAGCATCTCCATCAACGACTACGGCTTCGAGCTGGTGAGCGCCGCGCCCTTCGACGTGGAACCGGTGACCAGCCAGCGGGTGTTCTCCGGCACCGACCTGCTGCACGACGTGCTGGCCTCGCTGAACTCCACCGAGCTCGCGCAGCGGCGCTTCCGCGAGATCGCGCGCGTGGCGGGGCTGATCTCCACCGGCTACCCCGGCCAGCCGAAAAGCACGCGCCAGCTGCAGGCTTCCAGCGCGCTGTTCTTCGAGGTGTTCCGCAAGTACGACGCCGGCAACCTGCTGTTGAACCAGGCGGAGAACGAAGTGCTGAGCCAGGAGCTGGAGATCTCGCGCCTGGGCGAGACACTGCGCCGCATGCGGGCCAAGCAACTCGTGTTCGCGCCGCTGCGGCACCCCAGCCCGATGAGCCTGCCGCTGATGGTGGAGCGCTTCCGCGAGAAGCTCACCACCGAGTCGCTCGCGACCCGCCTCGAGAGGATCCTCAGGGACATGGAGGCCGACGACGCGGCCTAGGAACCCGCTTGCACTTCTCCTACAGGCGCATCCTCCCCGCCCGCACTCTGGTGCGGCCTGCCTCTTCCTACAGTGGAGGCACAGACTGAAAGCAGTTGGGAGATACAGATGAAGAATTCCACGATGGCCCGCGCCGCGCTGACCGCGTCCTCGCTGGCGGTGTTGCTGGCCCTGGGGGCCTGCGGAGAACGGGTCGAGAACACCGAGACGCAGACATCGCAGCCGAACGTCGAGATCAACCGGCAGGGCACGGACGGCGCGAAGGAAGAGACGGCCGCGATCGGCGTCGGCAACAACGACACGACCCGCATGGGCGCCGGCGCCGAAGCGCCGGCCAACGACCAGGACCAGCGGATCGCGACCGACGTGCAGACCTCGCTGGCCACCAACCCGGACTTCGGGGCGATCAAGGTGGACGTGCATGTCGAGGACGGCAAGGTCACGTTGCGCGGCCGCGCGCCCGACCCCGCCGCCCGCGACCGCGCCGCCGAAATCGCGCGCAACGTCAGTGGCGTGAAGGCTGTGGACAACCAGCTGACGCTGGGCTGACCGGCCTCAGGAGGCGGAGGATTCCGCCGCCTTCTCCTCGCGATGCGGCTCGGTGGTCCGGGCCTGTGACCGCGTCTGGCAGATCACGTCGTGCACGTAGCGCGCTTCTCCAGCGCGCCGCCCGACAGCGCGAACGGGTAGGCGTCCTCCTGGCCCAGGCTGCGGTTGAGGCTGTTCACCAGCAGCGTCACCGGCACCCACTGCTCGACCAGCAGGTCGAAGTCGGGGCGGCCGGTTTCCAGCGGGTTCACCACGTCCTCGACCTCCATCTCCTCCTGGCCGGGAATGGTCAGGCGGGTGTTGTAGGCGGCCGCGGTCTCCAGCAGGTCCACCATGTGCAGGTAGTGCGCCCAGGTCTCCGCCCAGTCCTCCCAGGGATGCGAGGAGGCATACGCGCTCACGAAGTCGTCCTGCCAGTCCGGCAGGGCGCCGCCGCGCGCATAGTGGTCCTGCAGCGCCTGCTGGTAGTCCGCGCGCTCGTCGCCGAACACGGCGCGGAAGTCCTCCAGGCGGCCGCCTTCGGCGATCAGGCGGTCCCAGTAGTAGTGGCCGGACTCGTGCCGGAAGTGTCCCAGCAGGGTGCGGTAGGGCTCGTGCATCTCCTCGCGCCGGCGCACGCGTTCGGCGTCATCGGCCTCGGCCACGTTGATCGTGACCAGGCCCTGCGAATGGCCGGTCATCACGGGCTGCCCAGGCATGTCGGCGAGGAATTCGAAGATGGGGCCGTCGGCCTGGCCATCCTGCGGCGTGGTGGCCACCAGGCCCAGCTTGGCCAGCGTATAGAACAGGCGCCGCTTGGCGGCTTCCAGCCGGTACCAGCGCAGCGGGTTGGCCGGCTGCGAGAGGTCGGGCAGGATGCGCGTGAGGCGGCAGGACACGCACAGGACATTGGGGTCCGACGCGGGCACCGCGAAGTTGCAGGCGTTCTGCGTCTCGTGGTTGTGGCAGAGGCGATAGCGGGCGGAAGACTGCTTCTTGCCGCGGCTGCGCGGGCGCCACAGGTCCTGCCCATCCTCGGTCACGGGTTCGATCGCCGCCATGTTCAGGCGATCGGGCAGGAAGGCGAGGGGGCTCTCGCACTGCAGGCATTGCACGTTTTCGAAGAACAGCGCGTGGCCGCAGTACTGGCAATGGAAGGTCTTCATGGTTCTGGGTCCCCGGGGCAAAAAAAAAAAGGGCAGGCCGCATGGCAGCCTGCCCTCGCGGACGGCGCGTGCCGCCCGCAGCCGGTGCGCTGCTTACGGACGCACGACCAGGTTGTTGCGCACTTCGCGCACGCCGCGGGTGGTGGCCGCGATCTGGCCGGCCGCATCCTTCTCGGCCTGGGACTTGGCGAAGCCGGACAGCGCGACGGCGCCGTTCAGCGTGTCGACGTTGATCGACAGGCCGCCGGTGCGCTTGTCCTCGATCAGCTTGGCCTTGACCGCGGTGGTGATGGTGCGGTCGTCGACGTAGGTGCCGACGTCGGTCTGGCCACGCATCACGGCGCAGCCGCTGGTGACCAGGGTGAGGCCGGTGAGGATCGCAAGCGCGATGGCGCGGGTCTGTTTCATGGTGAACTCCCTTCCTTGTGGGTTGCTTTTGAGTCTGGTGCGGTGTTTTCAGGAAGCGCACCGGGAAGCCGCACCGTACTCCCCGGATAGCCGGTTTCAATCAGGACGGTCGTGATCCTTGCGGTAGTCCGCCGCCGACATCGCCGCCATGAACAGGTGCGACAGCTGAGAGGACTTCAGCAGCGCCACCAGGATCGTGGTCAGCGAAATGAGGCGCCAGGGCCGCGCGAACGTCAGCGCCGCGCCTGCCGCCAGCGAGATGCCGAGCAGCTGCAGCGGCTTGCGCCGCGCGTAGCCGCGCATCAGCGGCGTGGCCAGGTCCACCACCATGTGGGCCGGGTGGTAGCGCCACCAGGTCTTCACGCCGTGCGACAGGTGGCCGAACCAGCCGGCGCCGGGATCCAGCGGCGGCTCGTCGGCGTAGCCGAAGCTCTCGTCGCTGAACGCATGCCCCGGCAGCTCCTCGCGCGGATCGTGCTTGCGCTGGCGGCGCGCCACGTGCTCGAGGATGGCCTGCCGGCTGCGGGCCAGCTTGTCCGAGGCCTGGCTCATGACCGCGCACCGATGGCGCGCAGCACCTGGGCGTCCGCGTCCAGTTGCGCCTTCAGCTCCGAGAACGCCTTTTCCGGCAGGCGCTTGCGCGCCACCGTGAAGCCGATGATGGAGATCGCCAGCGGGATCGCCGGCACGAGCACGAACGCCCAGGAGAACTGATCCTGCACGCTCGCGAGCATGGCGGCCACGCCGGCCAGGATCAGGAACACGAGCGCGGCGAACAGGGTGACGCCCCACGCGACGGCGCGCCTGGCGACCTCCAGTCCCACCGAGGAGGCTTCGTCCCGCATCAGCGAGGCGTAGCCCGCCACGTGTTCCATCACCAGTTCCGGCTTGGTGATCAGCACCGAGATGATCGGATGCACCATGGGCGTCCGGTTGTCAGAAGTAGCGGTCTTCGAAGTCGCGGCGGTGGCGCAGGGCGATCACGATGCCCGCGACGGCGGCGCCGACGGCGGCCGCGATCAGCGCGGATTTCAGGGGTGGTCGGTCACGTAGGTCTTGCCGACGCTGGCGTATTCGCCCATGTAGCGTTGTGCGGCGGACGCGCGGTCGGACATGCCGGAGCGCAGGTCCTTCACCGTGCTGCTCGCGCGGTCCAGGGCCTCGGCGGCCAGGCGGCGAGTGCTGTCGAGTGTTTCGTTCATAGGGCGGTCCTCTCTTGTTGGGGTGTGCGGCTGCCTAGGGTTTGCGCTTCAGGCCGATCACGAATGCGACGGCCGCCATGGCCGCGAAGACGAAGAACAGCAGCTTCGCGATGCCGGCGGCGTCCGCCGCGATGCCGCCGAATCCCAGCACCGCGGCGATGAGCGCGATGACGAGGAAGGCGACGGCGTAATGCAGCACGGGGAACTCCTTGATGGACCTTGGGCGCAACGGCACGACAGGCGAATCCGTGCCTGCGGCTAGCTTAGGCATATGCGCCGACGCAGTGATCAGGAGCGGGCGTGAACGGGTGTAGGACCGCGACTACAGTAATTCAGACGGTCGTGATCGAGTCCGGATCGAGCGCGGGCGCCGGCTGCTGCGTGCGGGCCTTGGGCAGCGTCGCCAGGATGCGCGTGCCGTTGCCCGGTTGCGAGCCGATGTTCAGGCGGCCACCGGCGGCCTCGACGCGGTGGCGCATGCCGGCCAGGCCGTGCGTGGTCGGCTTGACGTTGCGCACGTCGAAGCCCTTGCCGTCGTCGCGAATCTCGACTTCCACGTGGTTGCTGTAGCCGCGCACGCTCACTTCCACGTGCGTCGCCTCCGCGTACTTGCTCGCGTTGGTGAGCGACTCCTGCACGGTGCGGTAGATCGTGAGCTGGCCCGATTCGTCCATCTCAACCTGTTCCAGGCTGGTGGCCACGTCGATGCCCGAGCGTTCCGAGAACTCGCGCGCCAGGATCTCCAGCGAGGCGGTGAGCCCCAGGTTCGCCAGCGAGGAGGGCCGCAGGTCCTCGATGATGCGGCGCTTCAGCGCGATGCCGCTATTGAGCGTCTCGGTCAGGTGCTGCAGCCGCTGCATCACCTCCGGCGGCGGCGTCCCCAGCCGGGACTTCAGCCGCGCGACATCGAGCTTGGCCGCGGTCAGCAGGGCGCCGAGCTCGTCGTGCAGCTCGCGCGCCAGGTGGCCGCGCTCGTCCTCGCGCACCTGCTGCAGGTGGGTGGCCAGCTGCGCGAGCGAGGCGGTGCGCTCGCGCACCTGCGACTCCAGCAGGTCGCGTTCCTGCTGCAGCGCAGCCTGCTGCTGCTCGCCCGCCAGCTTCAGGCGGGTGGTCTG
This sequence comes from Ramlibacter montanisoli, assembly GCF_013087525.1. Classification (GTDB taxonomy): domain Bacteria; phylum Pseudomonadota; class Gammaproteobacteria; order Burkholderiales; family Burkholderiaceae_C; genus Ramlibacter; species Ramlibacter montanisoli. The sequence continues at coordinate 50,620 of NZ_JABFCS010000001.1, forward strand.
GCGCAGGTACAGATAGAAGGCGATCAGGGCGGCGGTGGCGACGATGGCGATGCCGGCGCGGGCGAGGCCGAGCGTGTCCTGCACCTGGTCCTGCGCGTCCATCATGCCGCTGGTCGCCGACTGGATCAGCTTGCCCGCCTGTTCGCGGATGGCATCCATGTGCTCCTTGCCCACGTCGGTCATCAGCACGAACTTCCAGGCGTCCTCGTTGCCCTGCTTGCGCATGCGCACCGACAGGTCCATCTCGGCCAGCTTGCGCTGTACGTTGCGCGTGAGCTGGCCCAGGGTCGCCGATTCGGCCGCCTCCGCCGGGTAGTTCCTGCGCAGGCCCTCGAGGTTCTGGCCGATCTCGGCAACGGCCGCGTTGTAGGGCTCCAGGTAGCGGGGATCGCCGGTCAGCAGGTAGCCGCGGGACCCGGTCTCGGCATCCAATACATGCTGGAGCAGCCGATTGACCTGGTTGCGGGTGCGCGTGTACTCCTCGATGCGCTCGAGGGCACGGCTGGACTGGCTGTAGCCCGTTTCGTTGATACCGATGAGCACGAGCGCTGCCAGCAGCGCAAGGATGAGGCTTATCGCACCTCGCGACGAGGCGAAAGATGACAGCAGTTTCACCCTAAAGACTCAGCGTTGTGAATAGAATCCGCGCACGTCATGACTCAAGGGTAGGCCATTTCCAACCGGAAGTGGGGCACAATGAATCAGCTTGGCGAAGAAGGTGAAGCATGATCAAAGTCGGCATTGTGGACGACCACGCCATCGTGCGGTCGGGGCTCAAACAGTTCTTTTCGGAGCAGGTCGACTTGCGCGTCGTCGGCGAAGCATCCAGCGGCCGCGAGGCGATCGACCTCGTGCGCACGACCGAGATGGACGTCCTGGTGATGGACCTGTCCATGCCGGGCCAGAGCGGCATCGACGCGCTGGGGATGATCCGGGCGAAAGCGCCTGACGTGGGCATCCTGATCCTCTCCGGCTATCCGGAAGAGCATTACGCGATGAACCTGATCCGCCAGGGCGCCAGCGGCTACCTGAACAAGGAATGCGAGCCGATGGAGATCGTCAACGCGATCCGCACCATCGCGCTGGGCCGGCGCTACATCTCCCCGGCGGTTGCCGAACTGCTCGCGCAGCAGCTTTCAATCGCAAGGAAGGCGGCGCGCCGCACGAGCAGCTGTCGGAGCGCGAGTTCCAGGTGTTCCTCAAGCTTGCCAAGGGCGAGACCGCCGGCGACATCGCCAAGGCGCTGTCGCTGTCCGTGAAGACAGTCAGCACGTACCGCACGCGCCTGATGGAGAAGATGAACCTCTCCTCCAACAGCGACCTCACGTACTACGCCCTGAAGAACAAGCTGATCGACTGATTCAGGGGCGCCCGGCGAGCGCCAGGCAATAGTCCACCAGGGCATCGATCTCGTTCGACTTGTCGAAGACCGCGTCGGCGCCCAGCTGCGCGCAGCGCTTGCGCATGTCCGGCGTAGCGTAGTTGCTCAGGACCAGCACCCTCTGTTCGCGCCCGCGGTCCTGGCATGCTTCCAGCACGCCCAGGCCGCTGCCCTGCTTGAGGAACAGGTCCACGATCACCAGGTCCCACTGGCCGCGATGGGCCGCGATCCACGCCCTCGCGTCGCTCTCGGCCTCGGCCCACCCGAGCGACCGCACCGATGCCAGCTCCTCCAGCGTGTCGATCAGGTTCTCGCGGATGGTCGTGTTGTCTTCGACGATGTAGGTTCGCAGTTCCACTGGTGTGGCTTGTCTTGCGCGGCCGGGTGGCCGCCGGTCCCCTCTGACCGCGGGCCATTGTGCCAGCGGGCCCCCGGGCCAAAGGTAGGATGAATCCTACGGCAGCGACTGTAGGCACCGGACCACATGCTGCGCGGCAGCACGCCGACTGACGGCGGATTTACCTTCTGGAACACTGCTGTTCAAGGGGCAGGCAGTTTCCGCCCCACCCACAGCATGAAACACGTGATCCCGTCCGCCATGGTCTTCTTCGGCACCCTGCTTGCCGCCGCGCTCGTTGCGCTGGGCGAGCCCGCGGAGGCCGAAGTGCAGATGGTGGTGCAGACGCCGCCGTCTGCCGAGATGGTCGTCGGCCTGCTCGGCCTGAGCGACTAGGCCGCCGCCGCACGCGCGCCGCACACGCGGCACGCGGGGTCGCGCCGTACGCGCATCTCCGTCCATTCCATCGTGCGGCCGTCCAGCATCTGCAGGCGGCCCGCCAGCGAAGTCCCCACCCCCGTGAGCAGGCGCAAGGCCTCGGAGGCCTGCATGGCGCCGATGATCCCCACCAGCGGCGCGAACACGCCCATGACGGCGCAGCGCGTCTCCTCGAAGGACTGGTCGGGCGGGAACACGCAGGCGTAGCAGGGGCTGGCGCTGCTGCGCGCGTCGAACACGCTCACCTGTCCGTCGAAACGGATCGCAGCGCCGGAGACCAGCGGCTTGCCGTGCGTGAAGCAGGCGCGGTTGATCGCGTGGCGCGTGGCGAAGTTGTCGCAGCAGTCCACCACCACGTCGGCGCCGCGCACCAGCTCGTCGAGCTCCTGCGCATCGGCGCGCAGCACCAGCGGCCGCACCAGCACCTCGGGGTTGATGGCGGCGATCGCGTCGCGCGCCGATTCGGCCTTGGGGTGCCCCACGCGTTCGAGGTTGTGGGCGATCTGCCGCTGCAGGTTGGTGAGGTCCACGGCGTCGTGGTCCACGATGGTGATGCGGCCGACCCCCGCGGTGCCCAGGTACAGGGCCACGGGGGAGCCGAGCCCGCCCGCACCCACCACCAGCGCATGCGCATCCAGCAGCCGCTGCTGGCCCTCCAGGCCCACTTCATCGAGCAGGATGTGCCGCGAATAGCGAAGCAGCTGGTCGTCGTTCATGGCGGAATTGTGGCGCACATGAAAAAGCGGCCCGCGGGCCGCTTTTTCACCGTGAAGGAAGAATCAGTTTTCCTTCTTCTCTTCCTTGTTCTCCACGACCTGGGTCTTGGAGACGGCGACCGGGCGGCCCTTGAGCTGGTTGAGCGCCTGGACCAGCTGGAAGTCCTTGTCGCTGCCGAACTCCGGCATCTTGCGGTCGGTCGGGCCCTTCTTGGCCTCTTCCTCGGCGCGCTTGCGAGCTTCCTCGCGGGCCTTCTCGCGGGCCGGGTCCTTGACCTCGGCGCCCTGGCCGCTGCCAAGGTGCTTGTCCAGGTCGGCTTCGCGGGTGCGCAGCACGGAGAACACGTTGCCTTCCTCGGACTCGTCCACCATGACGTCGGGGACGATGCCCTTGGCCTGGATCGACTTGCCGGTCGGTGTGTAGTAGCGCGCCGTGGTCAGCTTCAGGCCGGTGTCCGGGCCCAGCGGGCGCACGGTCTGCACGGAGCCCTTGCCGAAGGTCTGGCTGCCCAGGACCATCGCACGCTTGTGGTCCTGCAGGGCGCCGGCCACGATCTCGGACGCCGAGGCGGAGCCTTCGTTCACCAGCACCACCAGCGGCACGTTCTTGATCTGCGCGGGCAGGCGGCGCAGCGGGTCGGCACCGGCGCGGCGCTGGTAGAACTCCGGCGAGGCCTTGTAGACGAACTTGCTCTCCGGCAGCTGGCCGTTCGTGGACACCACGTTCACGTTCTCGGGCAGGAAGGCCGCGGAGATCGCCACCGCCGCATCCAGCAGGCCGCCCGGGTCGTTGCGCAGGTCGAGGACCAGGCCGCGCAGGTTGGGGTCGGCCTTGTACAGCTCGTCCACCTTGCGCACGAAGTCCTCGACGGTGCGCTCCTGGAACTGCGACAGGCGGATCCAGCCGTAGCCCGGCTCGACGATCCTGCCCTTGACGGACTGGGTCTTGATCTCTTCGCGGGTGATCGTCACCGGGAAGGTGCGGTTCTCGTCCTTGCGGTAGATCGTGAGCATCACGCGCGTGTTCGGCTCGCCGCGCATGCGCTTGACGGCCTCGGACAGGGACAGGCCCTTGACCGCGGTGTCGTCGATCTTGGTGATCAGGTCGCCGGTCTTCAGGCCGGCGCGGAAGGCGGGCGAGCCCTCGATCGGGGAGACCACCTTCACCAGGCCGTCTTCCTGCGAGATCTCGATGCCCACGCCGACGAAGCGGCCGGACGTGCCTTCGCGGAATTCCTTGAAGGACTTCTTGTCGAAGTACTGGGAGTGCGGGTCGAGGCTGGCCACCATGCCGGAGATGGCATCGGTGATCAGCTTCTTCTCGTCCACCGGCTCGACGTAGTCGGTCTTCACCATGCTGAACACGGCGGCGAGCTGCTGCAGTTCTTCCAGCGGCAGCGGCGCCAGCGAGCCACGCGCGACGGTCTGCAACGAGACCGTGGTGAGCGCTCCGGCAAGGGCGCCTACGGAAATCCAGCCGGCAATCTTCAATTTGTGGCTCATGGGGTTGGGTCCAGGGGTCCTCTCGACTTCAATATACACCTGAGAAAGTTCTCTGATGACGCCCCGGATCAGGGGTTCCCGAGCGGCTCCCGGCGGTATGTGAAATAAACCAGCTTTGGCGCAGGAATCGTCCTACAACGGCGTTCGGAAGTGGGTCCCGGCTCGCAGCCCCGCCGTCAGCCCGCCTTGCCCTGCCGCGCCACCGCCGCGGCGGCTTTCGCCGCTGCCTCTGCGTCACCCAGATAGTAGTGGCGCAGGGGCTTCAGGTTTGCGTCCAGTTCGTAAACCAGCGGAATGCCGTTGGGTATGTTCAGGCCGACGATCTCCTGGTCGGACACGCCGTCCAGGTACTTGACCATCGCCCGGATCGAGTTGCCGTGGGCGGCCACCAGCACCCGCTTGCCGGCCCGGATGGCCGGCGCCATGGCCTCGTTCCAGAAGGGCATCACCCGCGCCACCGTGTCCTTCAGGCACTCGGTCAGGGGGATCTCCTCGGGCCTGAGCCTGGCGTAGCGCACGTCGCCCCGTTCCGAGCGCGGGTCGGTGGGCTCCAGGGCGGGCGGCGGCACGTCGTAGCTGCGCCGCCAGACCAGGACCTGCTCGTCGCCGAACTTCCTGGCCATGTCCGCCTTGTTCAGGCCCTGCAGGGCGCCGTAGTGGCGCTCGTTCAGGCGCCAGGAGTGCACCACCGGCAGCCAGGTGCGGTCCATTTCGTCCAGCACGTGCCACAGGGTGCGGGTGGCCCGCTTCAGCACGCTGGTGTAGCAGAGGTCGAAGTCCCAGCCCTCGGCCTTCAGCAGCCGGCCGGCCTGCACCGCCTGCTCCAGGCCCAGCGGCGTCAGGTCGACGTCGGTCCAGCCGGTGAAGCGGTTTTCCAGGTTCCAGGTCGATTCGCCGTGGCGGATCAGGACGAGCTTGTGCATGGTCAGGCGGAAAGTGAGGGGAAACCCGGCATTCTAGAATCGGGGGCTGTCCGGAACCTGCCGGGCTGACAGAAGAAAGGTTGGAATGGATCTCTTCCCGTTTTTGCAGCAGAACTGGGCGCTGGTACTGATCGCGCTCGTCTCGGGGACCTTGCTGCTGTGGCCGGGCATCGCCGCCAGCGCGCGCTCGGGCCTGACGCCGACCGACGCCGTGCAGCTGATCAACCGCGAGAAGGCGGTGGTGGTGGACGTGGGCGAGGCCGAGGAGTTCGCCGCCGGCCACATCAGCGGCGCGCGCAACATCCCCGTGGCCGACTTCGACCAGCGCCTGCCCGAGGTGGTGAAGAACAAGACCGTGCCGCTGATCCTGGTGTGCCCCAGCGGCGCCCGCGCCCAGCGCTGCCTGGCCAAGGCGAAAACCCTGGGGTACGAAAAGGCTGTCGTCCTGGGTGGCGGACTTCGCGCGTGGAAAGACGCTAACCTGCCGGTCGAAAAACCTGAACCGTTGGCACCATAGACCCATGCAGCCCGTCAAGATGTACACCACGGCCGTTTGCCCCCCTACTGCATCCGCGCCAAGCAGATCCTCAAGTCCAAAGGCGTCGACACCATAGAGGAGATCCGCGTCGACATGCAGCCGGACGAGCGCGCCAGGATGATGGAGATCACCGGCCGGCGCACCGTGCCGCAGATCTTCATCGGCGACACCCACGTCGGCGGCTGCGACGACCTGATCGCCCTGGACGGCCGCGGCGGCCTCGTGCCGCTCCTCAATGGCGTGGCCGGCTGAGGCGAACCGCTCCCGCCCGCCTGCGATAATCGCGGACTGACACGCACTGCGCCCGCCGGAGCGTTCCGCGCGGGCTTTTTCATTCGCTTCGAAAGGCAAGGGCCATGGCCGACAACAACGATCCCGTTTTCCAGATCCAGCGCGTCTACATGAAGGAGGCTTCGCTGGAGCAGCCGAATTCCCCCGCCATCCTGCTGGAGCAGGAGCAGCCGAGCGTGGACATCCAGCTGGGCGTGGAAGCGCAGCAGGCCGCCGACGGCATGTTCGGGTCTCCGTCACCGCCACCGTCACCACCAAGATCAAGGAGCGCACGGTGTTCCTGGCCGAGGTGAAGCAGGCCGGCATCTTCGAGATCCGCAACCTCCCCGCCGACCAGATGCAGGCCGTGATGGGCATCGCCTGCCCGCAGATCGTCTATCCCTACCTGCGCGGCAACGTCTCCGACATGATCACGCGCGCCGGCTTCCCGCCGGTGCACCTGGCCGAGATCAACTTCCAGGCGATGTACGAGCAGCAGCAGCAGGCGCAGCAGGCGCCCCAGGGCTCGGGCATCATCACCTCCGCGTAAGCGGCCCACGGCGCCCACCGCGCGATGGACATCCTGGTGCTCGGGGCCGGTGCCTGGGGCACCGCGCTCGCCATCAGCGCGGGTGCGCGGCACCGCGTCACCCTGTGGGCGCGCGATGCCGCGCAGGCCGCGGACATCGCCGCGCGCGGCGAGAACCTCCACTACCTTCCCGGTTGCCGCCTGCCCGCGGGCGTGGCCCTGGCTTCCCGTGAAGCGGGGGACCTCGCCGGCCTGGCGCAACGCCACGAACTGGTGGTCGTCGCCACGCCGATGGCGGGCCTGCGCGAGATGCTCACCGCGCTGCGCGATTGCGAGCGGCCGGTCGCCTGGCTGTGCAAGGGATTCGAGGCGCCCGCGACGCGTCCCTACGGCCTGCTCGGGCACGAGATCCGCGCCGAGGTCGCGCCGCGCCTGGCGGCCGGTGTGCTGAGCGGCCCGAGCTTCGCGCAGGAAGTGGCGAACGCGCGGCCGACGGCGCTGGTCGCCGCCAGCGACTCCGCTGTCGTGCGCGATGCGCTGGTCGCCGCCTTCCATGGCCCCTCGCTGCGCATCTACGCGAACGAGGACCTGCCCGGCGTGGAAGTGGGCGGCGCGGTGAAGAACGTGCTGGCCATCGCCACCGGCCTGTGCGACGGGCTGGCGCTGGGGCTGAACGCGCGCGCCGCGCTGGTCACGCGCGGTCTGGCGGAGATGACCCGGCTGCTGGGCGTGGCGCTGGGCGCCCGCGCGGAAACCTTCATGGGCCTGTCCGGCCTGGGCGACCTGGTGCTCACGGCCACCGGCGACCTGAGCCGCAACCGCCGGGTGGGCCTGCTGCTGGCCCAGGGCCACACGCTGCAGCAGGCGGTGGATTCCCTCGGCCACGTGGCCGAAGGCGTCTATAGCGCCCGCACGGTGGTGGAGCGGGCGCGGCGCCTGGGCATCGAGATGCCGATCGCCGCCGCCGTGGTCGACCTGCTCGATGGCCGGCTGGCCCCGGCCGCGGCGGTGGCCGCGCTCATGGGCCGCGACCCGGCCGCAGAATATTCCTAGCGCTTGCTAGGGACCTTCCCGCCCCCTCGCGCAGGAGGGCTGGGCGAGACTGGGAGTTCCCACCACAACGGAGCCTTCCCCATGCGCCGCATTCCCCTGGTCCTCGCGCTTTCGTCCGCCACCCTCCTTGCGGCCTGTGCCGGCATGGGAGGAATGATGGGCGGCGGCAATCCCATGGGCTTCTTCGTCACCAGCAGCAACCCCGGCAACGGCGCCGACTTCGGCGGCCTGGCGGGCGCGGACCGCCATTGCCAGGCACTGGCGACGGCAGCGGGCGCCGGCGGCAAGACCTGGCGGGCCTATCTCAGCACCACGGGGGCCGGCGGCGAGAACGCGCGCGACCGCATCGGCCGCGGGCCCTGGATGAACGCCAAGGGCGTGGTCATTGCCAGCGACGTCAACCAGCTGCACGGCACCAACCAGATCACCAAGGCCACCGCCCTGAACGAGCGCGGCGAGGTGGTGATGGGCCGCGGCGACGCGGTGAACATGCACGACATCCTGACCGGCTCGACGCCGGACGGGCGCGCCACGGCCGGGGGCACTGCGGACACCACCTGCGGCAACTGGACCCGCAGCGGGGAGGGCTCGGCCATCGTCGGCCACCACGACCGCATGGGCCTCAACGAGGAGCCGCCGGCCAAGTCCTGGAATTCCTCGCACGGCTCGCGCGGCTGCAGCCTGCCGGCGCTGCGCGGCACCGGCGGCGACGGCCGCCTCTACTGCTTCGCGGCCAACTAGGCGATCTTCATCATCGCGTCGCGCAGCTCGTCCAGATTGGATGGGCGCGTGACGCGGGCGACTTCCTGGCCGTCCTTCAGGAACACCAGGGTCGGCCAGAGCTTCACGCGGAAGCTGCGGCCGAGCGGCCGCCCGGGCCCGTCTTCCACCTTGATGTGGCGCACGTCGGGGTGCGAGGCGAAGGCGCCGGCGATCAGCGGCTGGGCCGCGCGGCACCAGCCGCACCAGCCCGTGCCGAACTCCAGCACCGTGGGGCCCGCCAGCGCGTCCACCTCGGTGCGCGCGGGCTCGGTCGTCGCGTAAGTCGTTTCCATTTGCCCATTGTCGGGCGAGCGGCCCGCGCCGGCAGTCGGAGATGCCCCCTGGCCCTGTCGGAGGCGGAGCGCTAGTCGAGTACCAGCTGGGTCTGCGTCACCACCGAGCAGAGCTTGCCCTCGGCGTTGCGGATGCTCGTCTGCCAGACCATGGTCGTGCGGCCGCGATGCAGCGCGACGCTTTCACCGGTCACGGTCGTATCCACCCGCGCGCCGCCGATGAACTTGGTGCTGGAGTCGGTGGTGGTCGTGCGCTTGCCCTGGGGCAGGTTGAGGAGGGTGCCGACCGCCCCCAGCGTGTCGGCGAAGGCCATGTGCGCGCCGCCATGCAGGATGCCTCCGGCCGTGCACAGCTCCGGCCGGACCAGCATGGTCGCGACCACGCGTTCGGGGGTGGCTTCGGTCAGCTGCACCCCCATCAGGCCGGGGAAGAGGGGGCGCAGCAGCTGCTGCAGCTGGTCCAGGTTCATGGCGGGGCCTCCGGCGGCCACTGTACCGCCGCCAAGGCCGGTCCGCCGGCAGGGGCTCGCCTTGCCGGTATGCTCACCCCATGAGCGCCGTGTTCGACTTCTCCCCTGCCGCCATTGCCGAACTCGCCCGTGCCGACGCCGCCCGGGCCCTGGAAGAGGACGTGGGTGGCGGCGACCTCACGGCGGCCCTGGTGGATCCGAAGCGCCGGGCGCTGGCCCGCGTGCTGGCCCGCGAAAGCGCCGTGATCTGCGGCGCGCCCTGGGCCGAGGCCGCCCTGCGCCAGGTGGAACCCGGCGCGAAGATCGAGTGGCTGGTGCGCGAGGGCGAGCGCTGCGCGGCCGACCAGGTGGTGCTGCAGGTCGAAGGAAGCGCGCGCGGCCTGCTGACCGCCGAACGCACCGCGCTGAACTTCCTGCAGCTGCTCAGCGCGGTCGCGACCAAGACCGCCACCTACGTCGAAGCCGTGCGCGGCACCCGCGCGCGGATCGTGGACACGCGCAAGACGCTCCCCGGCCTGCGCCTGGCGCAGAAGTACGCGGTGCGCACCGGCGGCGGCACCAACCACCGCATCGGCCTGTACGACGCGGTGCTGATCAAGGAAAACCACATCGCCGCGGCCGGCGGGTGACCCCGGTTCTGCGCGAGGCGCAGCGCGTGGCGGCGCAGGCGGGCTTCATCGAGATCGAGGTGGAGCGGCTGGACCAGCTGCAAGAGGCGCTGGCCGCGGGCGCGAAGATGGTCCTGCTGGACAACATGGACATGGCGACGCTGCGCGAGGCGGTGCGCATCAACGCGGGACGCGCGATCCTGGAGATCTCCGGCGGCGTGACGCTGGAACGCCTGCGTGCCCTTGCCGAAACCGGCGTGGACCGCATCTCCATCGGTACCCTCACCAAGGACGTGAAGGCCACGGACTTCTCGATGCGCCTGAAGGAAATCGAATGAGTGCAGTGATCCCCATCAAGCAGGTCGAGTACGAGCACCCGCTGCCCGGCAGCACCTGCGACACCAAGTTCGCCTGGGCGCGCGTGCCGGCCGAGCCCACGCCGGGCGAGCGCATCGCGCTCAAGGACAAGATCAAGCGGCTGCTCAAGGAACGCAACGCCGTGATGGTCTCGCACTACTACGTGCACCCGGACCTGCAGGACCTGGCGGAAGAGACCGGCGGCATCGTCAGCGACTCGCTGGAGATGGCGCGCTTCGGGCGCGACCACGCGGCGCAGACCCTGGTGGTCTCGGGCGTGAAGTTCATGGGCGAGACGGCCAAGATCCTGTCGCCGGAAAAGCGCGTGCTGATGCCCGACCTGGACGCGACCTGCTCGCTGGACCTCGGCTGCCCCGCCGACGAATTCGACGCCTTCTGCAGGCAGCATCCGGACCGCACGGTGGTGGTGTACGCCAACACGAGTGCCGCGGTGAAGGCGCGCTCGGACTGGCTGGTCACTTCCAGCTGCGCACTGGACATCGTGGGCGCGCTCAAGGCCAAGGGCCACAAGATCCTGTGGGCGCCCGACAAGCACCTGGGCAGCTACATCCAGCGCGAGACCGGTGCCGACATGGTGTTCTGGAACGGCTCGTGCATCGTGCACGACGAGTTCAAGGCCTTCGAGCTCTCGGACCTGAAGAAGCAGTACCCTAACGCCAAGGTGCTGGTGCATCCGGAGTCGCCGGCCGACGTGGTGGCGCTGGCCGATGCGGTGGGCTCCACCTCCGCGATCCTGAAGTCCGCGCGCGAGATGGACGCCAGGGAGTTCATCGTCGCCACCGACAACGGCATGATGCACAAGCTGCGCACGCTGAACCCGGGCAAGGTGTTCATCGAGGCGCCGACGGCCGGCAACAGCGCCACCTGCAAGAGCTGCGCGCACTGCCCGTGGATGGCCATGAACGGCCTGGCGGGCCTGGCGCACGTGCTGGAGACCGGCGAGAACGAGGTGCTGGTGGATCCGGCCCTGGGCGAGCGGGCCCGCGTGCCGATCGACCGCATGCTGGCCTTCACCGCGGCGCTCAAGGCGGGCCAGCCCGCCGGGGCGCTGGTGCCGAACATCGGCGCCGCCTGAGCGACGCTAGCGCAGCCTGCGCGTGGCGCTGAAGTGCCAGGCGTCGCTGCTGGCCACCAGCGCCAGCAGCAGCCAGGTGATCAGCGCCGAGACCACGCTGAAGCCGGAGACGTCCATCTTCGGGCCCTTCAGGGCCCAGGCGACCGGCCACCACTCGTAGATCGCCAGCAGCACCGCCGCCGTGAACAGCACGACGCCGGTGGTGAAGCGCCCCTGCAGCCACTGCCCGGTGCCCGGCACCACGAAGGAGGCGATCACCTCGTGCCAGCGGCGCGGCGTGCGCGTGCCCAGGCTCTCGATCGCCACCGTCTCGTCGGGCATCGCCGGCGAGGACATCAGCAGCTGCGCGACGCGCCGCGCGCTGGCCGAACTGGCGCAGCGGAACTGCAGCGTGGTGCCGGTGGTGAAGGTGAGGGCCAGGTTGGGCGAGCGCACCAGCAGGCGCAGCCAGGGCGCGTGGCCGCGCGCGCCCGGCGCGTGCTCCGGCGGGCCGGCGAACACGACGGAACGGCGCGGCCACTCGCTGAGCAGGCGGCGCTCGCGCGCCGACGCCGCGAACAGCAGCACGCGCCGGTTGGTCACCAGCAGCCAGCGGTCCCGCCAGCCGGGCAGGTACACCGATTCGCGCGCCACCTCGCCTTCCAGCTTCACCCGGTCGAAGTCGTCGTGCGAACGCAGCCACTCCACGGCGCGGTGGTTCAGCGCGGGCTCATAGGCCGGCTGCGCCGCCAGCCGCTCGTGCCGCCACTGTTCCCAGAAGGCCACCGGCACCATGGGCACCAGCACGGTCAGCAGCATGAGGCGCAGCGATCCGAAGACATCCGCCGGCGCCGGGCCGATCAGCCACAGGTGCAGCAGCGGGAAGGCGATGAACAGGGCTGCGGCGGCGACCGCCACCCGCACCGCGAGCGGCAGCCCGTAGATGCGCATGCGCTGGCGTGCCAGGTCGCGCAGCGGCGCCGCCTGGGCCGCGGCCTGGCCGCCTTCGCGGGCGGCGATCAGCTCGCGGGCGGCCAGCTTCTTGTGGCGCACATAGGCTGCGATGCCGGCCAGCAACAGCAGGGCCGACAACAGGAAGGCGTAGCGCGATCCCAGGGTGCGCCAGAACTGGCGGTCCTCGCGCATCTGCCGCATCAGCGAACGCACCTGCGGGTCGCCGAAGGGCTCCTCCGTCAGCCGGTCGGGCGCGAAGCGCAGCACGCGGAAGCCGTCGCCGTCCACCGCCAGCAGCTTGCCGTCGAACCAGGCGATGTCGCGCAGCTGCAGGATGGGGTGCTCGTTGTAGACCACCTGCGAGCCGTCGGCGAACACGTCCACCAGGTGGCCAGGCTCCATCAGGTGGCCCACGCGCGACAGGGTGGCGACGGGCGACTGGCCGGTGGCGGGCAGCGGCAGTCCCTGCGACGCGATCGCCTCGCCCAGGTAGGGATAGCCCGCGGGGGCCGGCCGCAGGCCGATCGTCTTCTTCACCGCCAGCGTCGACGCATCCAGCAGGTGCAGGGCGAAGCGGTTGGTGTCCGTGGTCCACCATCCTTCGGACGACCACCACAGCCCGTTGGTGAAGCGGTAGGTGCCGGGCGCCGTGCGCGCCTTGAAGCGGCCTTCGCGGTCGAACAGGAGCACGGCGTGCCCGCCACCGGTGCCGACGGCGATGGAGCCGTCGGGCGCAACCGCGAGGTGGATGGCGCGCAGGTAGTTGTCGACGAAGTCCGAAGGCCACTGCGGCGTGATGGTGCGCACGCGGGCCAGCGTGGCCCGCTCCACCACCTGCCAGGCGAGGTCGCCGCGGCTGGTGAGCAGGGCCTGGCCCTGCGGCGCCAGCACGATGTTGCTGATGGCCTCCGAGAAGCCCAGTTCACGCGCCGTGCGCTGCCCCTTGCGGCGGCCCTCGCGGTCCAGGATCCACAGATCCTCGTTGACCCCCAGCCAGACGGTGTTCTCGTCGATGGCCTGCAGCGCCCCCGGCCCCTGGATGGCCACGGACTTCTGGTTCGCGGCGTAGGTCGCGGCGATGCCCACGAGCGCGAGCGCGAGCAGCCAGGTGGCCAGCTGCTTCATGCCTTGCGCCGATTCCGGACGATTCCCCATCGCGATCCCGCCTTCCTTGTTCTTTTCTTCGTTGTTCAGAGGGACAGCCGGTCCAGCAGCTGCTTGACCTCTGCGGGGAGCGTGAGCACCTCCGGATTGGTGATGATGCCGATGCCCAGCGCATCGAGGCCCTCCAGCATCCGGCAGTCGAAGCTTACATCGGGCTGCTTCAGGCACTCCACGACGCCGCGCGCGGCGGCCGTGACCGGGTAGCGGCCCGGGTGGAAGCTGTAGACCATGTCCTCTGCATTGCGCGGGTAGACCGTGCGTTCCAGCAGGTCGGACGGGTACTTGCGGTCGGTCATGGTCTTGATCGCGTAGGCCATGCGCGGGCCCAGTTCCGGCAGCGGCTGCCGCGTGTCCACCGTGTGGGCGCCGTGCAGGCCCACCATCGTGTGCGCGATCGGGCGGCCGTCGGTGAACGAGCGCTGCGTTCCGCTCAGGAAGATCAGGCCGCAGGCCGACTCGCACTTGCCGGAGACGGCGGTGGGCAGGCCCTCGCTGCGGATGCGGAAGCCGAGGTGGTAGCCGTTCCACAGGTCGCCGCCGGGGCTTTCGTGCAGCAGCACCAGCCTGACCTTGTGGCTGGAGAGGTGGTCGCGCAGGCGCACCAGGTCGGTGCTGACGACGGGGCCGGACATCACCAGCGTGTCGCCGACCATGTGGAATTCCATCGCCCGCGCGCCGGGCGACAGGGCGGCGGCCAGGAGCAGCGTTGACAGGATGCGGCGCATGCGAGTCCCCTCGTGGAACGCAGCGAGGCGCCCACTGCAGGGGGTTATAGCAACTGCCCGATGAGCCAGCCAGTGCGGCTGCTGGAAAAAGTCACGCGCCCGCGCGCGCGGGCGCTAGACGGGCTTCAGCACCGTCGGAACGGCGACCTCTGCCATCCGGGGGTAGTCACGGCTGAAATGCAGGCCGCGGCTCTCGTGCCGCGACTGCGCGGACTTCACGATCAGGTCGGCCACCGTCACCAGGTTGCGCAGTTCCAGCAGGTCGCGCGTGACATGGAAGGCGCTGTAGAACTCCTGGATCTCTTCCTGCAGCAGCTGGATGCGGTGTGCGGCGCGGTCCAGGCGCTTGTTGGTCCGGACGATGCCCACGTAGTCCCACATGAAGCGGCGCAGCTCGTCCCAGTTGTGCGAGATCACCACCGCCTCGTCGGCGTCGGTCACGCGGCTGTCGTCCCACTGCGGGATCTCCGGCACCGCCGGCATGGGCGTGGCCAGGATGTCGCTGGCGGCGGAGCGCGCGAACACCATGCATTCCACCAGCGAGTTGCTGGCCAGCCGGTTGGCGCCGTGCAGTCCCGTGTACGCCGTCTCGCCGATGGCGTGCAAACCGTCCACGTCGGTGCGGCCGGAAAGATCCGTGTGGATGCCGCCGCAGGTGTAGTGCGCCGCGGGCACCACCGGGATCGGCTGGCGCGTGATGTCGATGCCCAGTTCCAGGCAGCGCGCGTGGATGTTCGGGAAGTGCTCCTTCACGAACTCCGGCGGCTGGTGCGAGATGTCCAGCAGCACGCAGTCCAGGCCGTGCTTCTTCATCTCGAAGTCGATCGCGCGCGCCACCACGTCGCGCGGCGCCAGTTCGAGGCGCTGGTCGTGGTTCGGCATGAAGCGCGTGCCGTCGGGCAGCACCAGCTTGCCGCCTTCGCCGCGCACCGCCTCGGAGATCAGGAAGTTCTTGACGTGCGGGTGGTACAGGCAGGTCGGGTGGAACTGGATGAACTCCATGTTCGTCACCCGGCAGCCCGCGCGCCAGGCCGCCGCGATGCCGTCGCCGGTGGACGTGTCGGGGTTGGTGGTGTACAGGTACACCTTGCCCGCGCCGCCGGTGGCCAGGATGGTGTGCGGCGCACGGAAGGTCACCACCTCGTCGGTGGTCTCGTCCAGCGCATAGAGGCCCAGGCAGCGGTTCGGCTGCATGCCCAGCTTGCCGGCCACGATCAGGTCCACCAGCATGTGGTGTTCCAGCATGGTGATGTTGGGCGTCTGCTTGACGCGCCGGATCAGCGTCTGCTGCACGGCGGCGCCGGTGGCGTCGGTCACGTGCACGATGCGGCGCGCGCTGTGGCCGCCCTCGCGCGTCAGGTGCAGGTGGCCGTCCTCCTCGGAGAAGGGCACGCCCAGGCTGCGCAGCCACTCCACGCTTTCCGGCGCGTGCTCGACCACGAAGCGGGTGGCGGCGGGGTCCGAGAGGCCGGCGCCGGCCACCAGCGTGTCGTCCACGTGGGCGTCGAAGCTGTCGCTGCGGTCCATCACGGCGGCGATGCCGCCCTGCGCCCAGCCGCTGGAGCCGTCGCTCATGGAGCGCTTGGTCAGGATGGCGACCCGGTGCGTGGGCGCCAGGTGCAGCGCCGCGGACAGGCCGGCCAGGCCGCTGCCCACGATCAGGACGTCGAAGTCGCGGGGAAGGGCCTGGCTCAAGGCAGTGCCTCCGTTGTCGTTGTTGTCAGGCGGGCTGGTAGGCCAGTCGCACGTAGATCGGGGCGTAGGCTTCCGCCTGCGTCACCTCGATCAGGGTTTCCTTGGCGAGCTCCAGGGTGGCGATGAAGGTGACGATCAGCACCGGCACGCCCTTGCCCGGGTCGAACAGGTGCTCGAATTCCACGAACTTGCGGCCCTGCAGCTTCTTCAGGACCATGCTCATGTGCTCGCGCACCGAGAGTTCCTCGCGGGTGATCTTGTGGTGCTGGATCAGCTTGGCGCGGCGCAGGATGTCGCGCCAGGCTTCCTGCAGGTCGACCGCGTCCACGTCGGGGAAGCGGGGCTGCAGCGACTGCTCGATGTAGACCTGCGCGCGCAGCACGTCGCGGCCCACCTGCGGCATCTCGTTGAGGCGGAAGGCCGCGGCCTTCATCTGCTCGTATTCGAGCAGGCGGCGCACGAGTTCGGCGCGCGGGTCCTCGGCTTCCTGGCCTTCCGCCGTCTTCTTGGGCGGCAGCAGCATGCGCGACTTGATCTCGATCAGCATCGCCGCCATCAGCAGGTATTCCGCCGCCAGCTCAGGTTGCGCTCGCGGATCTCGTCGACGTAGGTCAGGTACTGGCGGGTCACCGCCGCCATCGGGATGTCGAGGATGTTGAAGTTCTGCTTGCGGATCAGGTACAGCAGCAGGTCCAGCGGGCCCTCGAAGGCCTCCAGGAAGATCTCCAGCGCGTCCGGCGGGATGTACAGGTCCTGCGGCATGGCGAACAGCGGTTCGCCGTACAGGCGCGCCAGGGCGACCTGGTCCACCACCTGGGGCAGCCCGGTCTCCTCCGGAGCCGGCGGCTCCGGCAGCTCCGGCAGGACGGTTTCGCTGCTGTCCATGACGCGAGGCCGCTTCAGCGGCGCTGGCGCGGGTCGTCGCCGTACACGTAGGCCTTCTGCGGAACGCGGGCGTCCTTCCAGTCGGCGATCGCCTGGCGGTCCAGGTTCTTGTCCCACCAGATCGCGCGGCCGGCGCGCTGCTGCGCCTCCAGGTCCGGCTTGTCGGTCTTGAGCTGGTCGATGAACTGGGTCACCTCCGAACGGTAGTCGGGGCGCCGGAAGATGCGTTGCAGGAAGGACATGGCGCCCATTTTACCGGGGGCCTTGCCGGGCCCTTTCAGGCCGCCACTTCCTCGGACGCCAGGTGCCGCGCCAGCTCCTCGCCGAAGCCGGCCCGCTCGATCACTTCCCGGGGCTGTTCCTGCAGGTTTTCGATCCTCAGCGTGCCCCGGCGCAGCAGGATCACCTTGTGCAGCTGGCGCAGGAGTCCAGGCCGGAGGTGTCCAGGTGCACCAGGTGCAGGGCGTCCAGCACCACCTCGCCGCCTTCCGGCGCGTTCTCCACCGCCTGCACCATCGGGTCGACCTTGGCGGTGGCACCGAAGAAGAGAGATCCGTAGAGGCGGTAGCGCAGCACGGGTCCCTCGCGGCCCACCAGTTCGACGCTGAACAGGGAGCTCATTTTCTGGATGAACAGCACGCAGGCCGCCACCAGCCCCACCTGCACCGCCACCGTCAGGTCGAAGACGACGGTGAGCGCGAAGGTGCCCAGCATCAGCACGCGGTAGTGGGTGCTGTATTTCTTCAGGTGGGCGAACTCGCGCCACTCGCCCATGTTCCAGGCGGTGAAGAACAGGATTCCGGCCAGCACCGACAGGGGCACCAGCAGCGCGAGCGGGGCGGCCACGAGCACCACGGCCGCGATCAGGGCGGAATGGATCACCCCGCGATTGGAGACGTGGCGCCGGCGCGGATGTTGGTGACCGTGCGGGCAATGGTGCCGGTGGCGGGCATGCCACCGAAGAAGGGAACGACGAAGTTCGCGATCCCTTGCGCCATCAGCTCCTGGTTGGGGTCGTGCCGGGGCAGGCCGGACAGCTGGTCGGCCACGCGCGCGCACAGCAGGGACTCGATGGCGCCGAGAAGTGCGATGGTGATGGTCGGCGTCACCAGCAGCTTGACGGTTTCCCAGCTGAAGTCGGGCAGGGCGAAGGCGGGCAGGCCGGCCGGGATGCTGCCGAAGCGGCTGCCGATGGTCTCCACCGGCAGGGCGAAGTACCAGGCCGCGAGGGTGAGGGTGACCAGCGCGACGACCGGCCCCGGCACACGGGCGCCCACCTCGCTGGCTTCCTTCAGGCCCGGGATCTCGCCGGTCAGGCGCTGCGGCAGCCGCGCGCTCCACAGCCGCGGCCAGAGGAAAAGGCCGAGGAAGCAGGCCAGCCCGAGGGCGAAGGCGTACGCATTGAAGCTGTGCAGGTTGGCGCCTATGGTGCGCAGCTGGGCGAAGAAGTCGGCGGGCATCTTCGCGACGTCGAGCCCCAGCCAGTCCTTCACCTGCGAGGCGGCGATCAGCACCGCGATGCCGTTGGTGAAGCCGATGACGATGCTGACCGGCACGTAGCGCACCAGCCGCCCGAGGCGCAGCAGTCCCATCACGAACAGCAGCACGCCGGCGCAGGCGGTGGCGATCAGCAGGTTGGCCACCCCGTAGCGTTCGATGATGCCGTAGACGATGACGATGAAGGCGCCGGCGGGCCCGCCGATCTGCACGGCGGAACCTCCCAGCACGGCGATCAGCACGCCGGCGATGATGGCGGTCCACAGGCCTGCTTCGGGCTTCAGGCCGGAAGCGATCGCGAAGGCCATCGCGAGGGGGAGCGCGACGACGCCGACGGTGAGGCCGGCGCCGAGGTCGCGCAGGAAGCGGTCGCGCCCGTAGCCCTGCATGGCGCTGAACAGGCGGGGCCGGAACGGGGCGAGGGGGACCGGCGGAGGCATCGCCGCCGATTGTGCACCCGCGTCCCCGCGCCACCCTGACGCTGTGGGCCGCGGGCAACGTGCCGGCTTAGGGGCCGGTGGGCAGCAGGTGCTGGCGCACGTCGCGCAGGAAGGGCCGCAGCGCCAGCAGCCACAGGCCGATGGCCAGCGGCAAGGTGCTGACGAAACCGAGGTACTTGAAGCCCAGGGCGCCGGCGAAGCCGCCGACGAAGAAGCACATGACCAGCAGCGTGTGGATCCGCAGCTTCTGCCGGTTGGCCAGCACCGGGTCGCGGCCCTGCTCGCGCGGGTTGATGTAGACCAGCTTGCCCAGCTCGATGCCGATGTCCGTGACCAGTCCGGTGACGTGCGTGGTGCGGATCTCGGCACGCGAGATCTTGGTGATCACCGCGTTCTGCAGGCCCATGATGAAACAGAGCAGCACCACGGTGAGCGGCAGGAACAGGGGTTCGAACAGGCCGATGGAGGCGCCGGCGACGCCGAACACCAGCAGCGCCACCGACTCCAGGAACAGCGGCAGGCCGTAGGCGCTGTGCAGGCGCCGGCGCAGGCCCCAGTTGACCAGGATGGCGGTGCTCATGGCGCCGCCGACGAAGGCCAGGATGGCGCCGGCCGCCGCGACCGCCAGCGTCACGCGTCCCAGCACCAGGTTGTCGGCGATGGACGAGAGCATCCCCGACATGTGCGAGGTGTACTGGCCCACGGCGAGGAATCCGCCGGCGTTGGTGGCGCCGGCGACGAAGGCGAGGAAGGCGCCCAGGCGGACGTTGGCCTGCGTGGTGCGGTCGACGTCGGTCCAGCCCCGGATGAACGCGAACATCGCCGGGGCAGGTCCTTACTTGTCGTCGCTGGAGGGCAGCACCGCGCCGGCCGCCGCTCCGACGGCTGCGCCGGTCAGCTTGACCGTGCCGACGGCCGCATCGACCGCCAGCGAGCCGGCGGTGACCGCCAGTCCGGCGGCCGTGCCGGCAACGGTGATGACGGTGCAGCCGGAGAGGGCGGCCGCGGCCAGGGCCACGAGGGCGGTGCGGAAGAGGTACGGCATGGGCCCCAGCTTAGCGCACGCGCTGGCCCGGTTCCGCGCCCGGCCAGGGCTCCAGGATGTAAATCCCGGATTTCTTGTCGTCGGCGTGGCTGGCGGCCAGCACCATGCCCTCGCTGACGCCGAACTTCATCTTGCGCGGCGCCAGGTTGGCGACCATCACCGTCAGCTTGCCTACCAGGTCTTGCGGCTTGTAGGCGGAAGCGATCCCGGAAAACACGTTGCGGTGCCGGCCCTCGCCCACGTCCAGCGTGAGCTGCAGCAGCTTGGTCGATCCCTCCACCGCCTTGCATTCCACGATCTTCGCGATGCGCAGGTCGATCTTCGTGAAGTCCTCGATGCCGATGGCCGGCGCGATGTCCTCGCCCCCTGGCTTCTCTTCGCGCCCTCCCCTGCGGGGGAGGGCTGGGGTGGGGGCGCCCCGGCCCCGGCCTCCGCCGGCGGCTCGAACAGCGCATCCAGCAGCTTCACGTCCACCCGCTGCATCAGGTGCTTGTACTCGCCCACCTGGTGGCCGACGCCCAGCGGCCGCACGGCATCGGACCAGTCGAGCGGCTCGCACTGCAGGAAGGCCTCGGCCTGTGCCGCCAGCTCCGGCAGCACGGGCTTCAGGCAGGCGGTCAGCACGCGGAACATCTGCAGGCACCAGCTGCCCACGGCGGCGGCCTGCTCCCCCTTGCCCTCCTTGGCCAGCTTCAGGGGCGCGGCGGCATCGAAGGCGGCGTTCACCTGGTCGGCCGCCGCCATGATCTCGCGCAGCGCCTTGGCGTAGTCGCGCGCCTCGTACAGGCTGCGCACCGAATGCAGCAGTCCCTGGACGTCCAGCGGCGCCAGCGGCTGCGCGGCGACCAGCCTGCCGCCCGGCACGAACTTCACCGCGCGGCTTGCGATGTTGACGTACTTGCCGACCAGGTCGCTGTTCACCCGGGCCATGAAGTCCTCGGGGTTGAAGTCGATGTCCTCGTTGCGGCCATTGAGCTTGGCGGCCAGGTAGTAGCGCAGCCACTCGGGGTTCATGCCGAGCGACAGGTACTTCAGGGGATCGAGGCCGGTGCCGCGGCTCTTGGACATCTTCTCGCCGTTGTTGACGGTGAGGAAGCCGTGCACGTGGATCGCGTTGGGCGTCTTGCGGCCGCTGAAGTACAGCATCGCCGGCCAGAACAGCGTGTGGAAGGTGATGATGTCCTTGCCGATGAAGTGGTACTGCTCGGTCGCCGGGTCGGCGACGAATTCCTCGTAGGAGCGCGGCTCGCCCGCGGCCCTGGCGCCCCCTTGTCGAAGTAGTTCTTCAGGGACGCGAGGTAGCCCACCGGCGCGTCGAGCCAGACGTAGAAGTACTTGCCGGGCGCGTCGGGGATCTCGATGCCGAAGTAGGGCGCGTCGCGGCTGATGTCCCAGTCGCCCAGCGCCGTCTTGCCGTCCTCGCCAGGCACCAGCCATTCGCTGATCTTGTTCAGAACTTCAGGCTGCACGGTGCCGCTGGCCGTCCACTGCTTGAGGAAGTCCATGCAGCGCGGGTCGGACAGCCTGAAGAAGAAGTGCTCGGAGGTCCTGAGCACCGGCTTGGCGCCGGACAGGGCGGAGTACGGGTTGATCAGGTCGGTGGGCGCGTAGACCTTGCTGCACACCTCGCAGTTGTCGCCGTACTGGTCCTTCGCATGGCAGTTGGGGCACTCGCCCTTGATGAACCGGTCCGGCAGGAACATCTGCTTTTCCGGGTCGAAGAACTGCTCGATGGTGCGGCCGGCGATCAGGCCGTTGGCCTTGAGGTCGCGGTAGATCTGCTGCGCGAGCGCCGTGTTCTCCGGGCTGTGGGTCGAATGCCAGTTGTCGAAGCGGATGTGGAAGCCGTCCAGGTACTGCTTGCGGCCGGCGGCGATCTCGCCCACGAAGGCCTCGGCGGTCTTGCCCGCCTTTTCCGCCGCGATCATGATCGGCGCGCCGTGCGCGTCGTCGGCGCCCACGAAGTGCACCATGTGGCCGCCCATGCGCTGGTGCCGCACCCAGATGTCGGCCTGGATGTACTCCATGATGTGGCCGATGTGGAACTTGCCGTTGGCGTAGGGCAGGGCGGTGGTGACGAAGAGCTTGCGCTGGGGGCCATGGGGTCTTTCCGGGGAACCGGGTATTTTATTCGGGGCCGCTACACTGCGTGGAACTAGAGAGAGACAAAGTTTTATGGCCACCCAGGAACAGCTGCTCGCGGCCCTCGCGAGTGTCAAGGACCCGAACACGGGCAAGGATTTCGTCGGCAGCAAGTCGGTGAAGAATCTCCAGGTCGAAGGCGGCGACGTCTCCTTCGAAGTGGAACTCGGCTACCCGGCCAAGAGCCAGGTGCCGGCGCTGCGCAAGGCGCTGGTCGCCGCGGCCAAGTCGGTTGCCGGCGTGGAGAACGTTTCCGTCAACGTCACCACCCGCGTGGTCGCCCACTCGGTGCAGCGCGGCGTGCAGCTGATGCCCAACGTGAAGAACATCATCGCCGTCGCCTCCGGCAAGGGCGGCGTCGGCAAGAGCACCACCGCCGCCAACCTGGCGCTGGCGCTGGCCGCCGAGGGCGCCAAGGTGGGCGTGCTGGATGCCGACATCTACGGCCCCAGCCAGCCCATGATGCTGGGCATCGACCGCCGGCCCGAGAGCGATGACGGCCAGACCATGGAGCCGCTGGAGAACCACGGCATTCAGGTGATGTCGATCGGCTTCCTGGTGAACCAGGACGAGGCCATGATCTGGCGCGGCCCCATGGCCACCCAGGCGCTGGAGCAGCTGCTGCGCCAGACCAACTGGAGCGACCTGGACTACCTGATCGTCGACATGCCCCCGGGCACCGGCGACATCCAGCTGACCCTGTCGCAGCGCGTGCCCATGACCGGCGCCGTGATCGTGACGACGCCGCAGGACATCGCCCTGATCGACGCGCGCAAGGCCGTGACCATGTTCGAGAAGGTGGGCGTGCCCATCCTGGGCGTGGTGGAAAACATGGCGGTGCACGTGTGCAGCAACTGCGGCCATGCCGAACACATCTTCGGCGAGGGCGGCGGCAAGCGCTACGCGCAGGAGAAGGGCATCGAGTACCTGGGCGCGCTGCCGCTGGCGATGCACATCCGCGAGCAGGCCGACAGCGGCAAGCCCACGGTGGTGGCGGACCCCGACAGCGAGGCCGCCAACATCTACCGCAGCGTCGCACGCCAGGTGGCGATCAAGATCGCCTCCAAGGCCAAGGACTTCTCCTCGAAGTTCCCGACCATCACGGTTTCCAAGAACACCTGAGGACCCCCGATGACCGAGCGTCCCGCCATCGATGTCGCGGTGGTCATGCGCAAGGTGCCCACCTCCAGCAAGTGGCAGCCCTGGCGCTGGGAGCTGGCCGACGTGGTGGCGAACGAGGAGTCCTTCGGCAGCGAGCCGGCCTGCCTGTACCAGGGCGAGGACGGCGAACGCTGGCTGCACCCGGGCTTGCGCGTGGAGTTGTTCCGCGACGAAGCCGAGGGCTACTACCTGAACGTCACGACGCCGGCGCCGTGCTGGTTCGTGATGTGGCGGATGGAGGAGGTGCCGGGCGCTCCCGAACCGATCCCGCGGCCGCTGACGGTGACGCTGAGCTACCACGAGGCCGCGCGCTGGCTCGACGCTCAGGAAACAGTGGAACAGGTGCCCGCGCCCGCCGAAGTGGTCGAGTGGATGCACGCCTTCTACGAGGAGCACTACGTGCCCGAGCCGAAGAAGCGCAAGCGGCCGGAAAGCTTCAAGCGCCTGGAAGACCGCTTCGGCAACCCGGTCTCGGTGAGCACCGAGAAGAAGTACGGCGGCGGCGGGGGCGGCGGTCATGGCTGACGGATTCCTGGGACGCTGGGCGAAGCGCAAGGAGGCGGTGCGGCAGGGCAAGGAAGTCCCCCGAGCCGCAGGTCGCGGAGAAACCGCTACCCTCACCCCAATCCTCTCCCGCCAGCGGGAGAGGGAGTGAGCTGGCCGGACTTTCTCCCTCTCCCCCGGGGAGAGGGCGGGGGTGAGGGGCGCTCGGAACCGCCGCCGCTACCAACCCTGGCGGACACCGAATCCCTCACCAAGGACTCCGACTTCACCCGCTTCGTCCAGCCCGGCGTCTCGCCCGAGGTGAAGAACGCGGCGATGAAGAAGCTCTTCGCCGATCCGCACTTCAACGTGATGGACGGACTCGACACCTACATCGACGACTACGGCAAGCCGGACCCGATCCCCCGAGATGCTCGCGGGCCTCATGAGCAACAAGTTCCTGGGTTTCCTCGAGGAAAAGAAGGACGAGGAAGCCGCGGACGAGCCCGGCAAAGGCCCCACGGGCAGGGAAGTCGCGGATGACCCCGCCCCCGAAACCGTGGCACAGTCCAGCACCCGGACCGGACAAGCATTACCGCCGGCCGAAAGCCATGCCGACCCTGATCTGCGACTGCAACAAGACGATGCCCCTGGACCCCGAGGCCCTGGGGCGGGCCCTGGATGAAAAGCTGACGCTGCATTCGACGCTGTGCCGCCGCGAGGCCGGCGCGTTCCAGCAGGCCGTCAAGACCGGCGCCGACGTGGTGGTGGCCTGCACCCAGGAAAAGCGCCTGTTCGGCGAACTGGGCCAGCAGACCGAGGGGGCCCTCTCCCCCATCCGCTTCGTCAACATCCGCGAAACCGGCGGCTGGAGCAAGGACGCGAAGAGCGCCATGCCCAAGCTGGCCGCGCTGCTGGCCGCGGCCAGGCTGCCCGAGCCGGAGCCGGTGGCCACCGTCACCTACAAGAGCGCCGGGCGCCTGCTGCTGATCGGCCCGCTGGAAGAAGCGGAGCGCTTCGCGGCGGTGGTCGGCGACGCGCTGGACGTCACCATCTTCTCGCGCGGCGGCAGCGGCGCGCAGGAGCGCAAGTACCCCGTCATGGGCGGGCGCATCGAAAGCCTCACCGGCTGGCTCGGCGCCTTCCAGCTCGCCTGGTCGCAGGACAACCCGATCGACCTGGACCTGTGCACGCGCTGCAACGCCTGCGTCGCGGCCTGCCCGGAGCAGGCCATCGGCCTGGACTACCAGGTGGACCTGCAGGCCTGCAAGAGCCACCGCGCCTGCGTGAAGGTGTGCGACGTGGCCGGCGCGATCGATTTCACGCGCGAGCCGGTGGCGCACAGCGACAGCTTCGACCTCGTGCTGGACCTGCGGCGCCAGCCGGCCTTCCTGCAGCACGCGCCGCCGCAAGGCTACTTCCACCTGCCGCCCGGGCAGGAGAACGGCCCGAAGGCGCTGGACGTCGTCATCAAGCTGCGCGAGCTGGTGGGCGAGTTCGAGAAGCCGAAGTTCTTCGCATACAAGCAGAAGCTGTGCGCGCACAGCCGCAACGAACAGGTCGGCTGCAGCGCCTGCATCGACATCTGTTCGGCCGAGGCGATCAGCAGCGACAAGAGCCGCCAGCAGGTCAAGGTGAACGCCAGCCTGTGCGTCGGTTGCGGTGCCTGCACGACCGTCTGCCCCACCGGCGCGATGACGTATTCGTACCCGCGCGCCAACGAGCAGGGGGCGAAGATCCGCACGCTGCTGTCCACCTATGAAAAGGCCGGCGGTGCCGCGCCCATCCTGCTGCTGCACAGCCAGGAGCGCGGCCAGGTGCTGGTGGAGGAACTCGGCCGCGCCGCCCGCGTGGGCGCCGCCGAGGGCGTGCCCGCCAACGTGATCCCGATCGCGGTGTGGCACATCGCCAGCATCGGCATCGAGGTGTGGCTGACGGCGGTGGCGCAAGGCGCCTCGCACGTCGCGCTGCTGGCCACCGGCGAGGAGGCGCCGCAGTACCTGGACGCGCTGCGCCTGCAGATGGAGGTGGCGCAGTCCATCCTCGAAGGCCTGGGCTACGAGGGCAGCCACTTCAGCCTGCTGCAAAGCCGCAGCGGCGCCGACCTCGACCAGGACCTGCGCCTGCTGGCCAGGCGCCGCGGCGCCACGCCCAAGGTGCGCGCCCGCCATGCCGTGTCCGCCGAGAAGCGCACCACGGCCGAACTCACGCTCGACCACCTGTTCGAACAGGCGCCGAAACAGCCGGAAAGCATCGCGCTGCCGGCGGGCGCGCCCTTCGGCAGCGTCACGGTCGACAAGGACAAGTGCACCCTTTGCATGAGCTGCGTCGGCGCCTGCCCGGCCAGCGCGCTGCAGGACAACCAGCTGGCGCCCCAGTTGCGGCTGGTGGAAAAGAACTGCGTGCAGTGCGGCCTGTGCGAAAAGACCTGCCCCGAGAAGGCGATCACGCTGGAGCCGCGCCTGCTGCTCACGCCGGAGCGCAAGCAGCCGCGCGTGCTGAACGAGGCCAAGCCCTATGCCTGCATCCGCTGCGGCAAGCCCTTCGGCACGCTCAAGGCCATCGAGTCCATGCTCGGCAAGCTGGCCGGCCACTCCATGTTCCAGGGCGCCGCGCTGGACCGCCTGAAGATGTGCGGCGACTGCCGCGTGATCGACATCTATTCCTCCGAGAACGAGACCCGCATCCACGACGTATGACGGAGCCCCTGCCCACCAGCAATGCCCTCGACGAGGAAACGGCCCGTGCCGAGATCTACGGCCTGCTCGCGCAGCTGTACTACGCGCCGCCCGGCGCGGAGCTGCTGTCGGCGCTGCGGGTGGCGGTGACGGAGGCCCCGGCCCAGGGCGCCTTCCTCGAGGAGCCCTGGCGCGAACTGGTCGGCACGGCGCGGGCGATGGACGACTCCGCCATCGCCGAGGAATACGACGCCCTGTTCGGCGGCGTCGGCAAGCCCGAGGTCTACCTGTTCGGATCGCACTACCTCACCGGCTACCTCAATGAGAAGCCGGTGGCCCGCCTGCGCGAGACGCTCGCCGGCCTGGGGCTGGCGCGCGACGAGGCCATGCCGGAGACCGAGGACCACGTCGCCTACCTGTGCGAGGTGATGCGCTACCTGATCGCCGGCGACGACGTGGCGGTGGCCAACCTCACGCGCCAGCGCGAATTCTTCTCCGACCACCTGCTGCCCTGGGTCAACGACCTGTGCGACACGATCGAAGCGCATCCCAAGGCGCGCTTCTACAAGGCGCTGGCCGGTTTCACGCGCGCCTTCGTCTCGGTCGAAGCGCAGGGCTTCGACATGCTGGCCTGAGGGTCGTCACCCCCGACGCGTACGTCACGAGGCGCGCGCGTGTTCCCGCGCCACTGTCGCAATCTGAGAACTTTCCTGTCGTGCTGCTGTGGGGTTCGCGTTTTCCCTGACGCTCCCCAGCCTCTTTTTGCATGCAAACGATTGCCGTTCAGAATGGGCTCTACTACAGTATGAAAGGTAGTTCATAAGAGCTTCAGGAGACTGCACATGTCCGAAGGCCAATCCAAGCCCTCCCGCCGGGGCTTCATGCTGGGAGCAGCCGTTGCCGGCGCGGCAACCGCCGCCGTCGTCACGCTTCCCCAGACCTCCACCCCCGAGGCCCCCGTGGCCGAGAAGCCGCCCGTGCCGGAAAAGGGCGGCGGCTATCACGTGTCCGAACACGTGAAGCAGTACTACAAGTCCACGCTCGTCTAACCCGCTGGAGAAATCCATGTTGCTCACGAAGAAGTCGGGGGCCGCACAGGCCAGCCCGCGCTCGCCGTTCGTCCACAGCCTCCAGCGCGGCCTGTCGTCGGCGCTCCCCACGATGGACCGGCGCGCGTTCCTGCGCCGCTCCGGCCTCGGTGTCGGCGTCGGCATCGCGGCCTCGTCCCTCACCCTGGTCAAGAAGGCCCGCGCCGCCGAAGGCAAGGCCGCGGTGGGCGACGGCCGCATCGAGGTCAAGCGCACGGTCTGCACCCACTGCTCGGTGGGCTGCGCGATCGACGCGGTGGTGGAAAACGGCGTGTGGGTGCGCCAGGAGCCGGTGTTCGACTCGCCGATCAACCTCGGCGCGCACTGCGCCAAGGGCGCGGCGATCCGCGAGCACGGCCACGGCGAGTTCCGCCTGCGCTATCCGATGAAGCTGGTGAACGGCAAGTACCAGCGCATCAGCTGGGACCAGGCCTACGACGAGATCGCCGCCCGCCTGCAGGACCTGCGCAAGGCCAGCGGCCCCGAGTCCGTGTTCTGGATCGGCTCGTCGAAGCACTCGAACGAGCAGGCCTACCTGATGCGCAAGTTCGTCAGCCTCTGGGGCAGCAACAACTGCGACCACCAGGCCCGCATCTGCCACTCCACCACCGTCGCCGGCGTGGCGAACACGTGGGGCTACGGGGCGATGACGAACTCGTACAACGACATGCAGAACAGCAAGGCTGCGCTGTACATCGGTTCGAACGCCGCCGAGGCGCACCCCGTCTCCATGCTGCACATGCTGCACGCCAAGGAGACCGGCACCAAGATGATCGTGTGCGACCCGCGCTTCACGCGCACGGCCGCCAAGGCGGACCAGTACATCCGCTTCCGCTCCGGCGGCGACATCCCGCTGCTGTTCGGCATCCTGTACCACATCTTCAAGAACGGCTGGGAAGACAAGAAGTACATCGCCGACCGCGTCTACGGCATGGACAAGGTCCGCGAGGACGTGCTGGCCAAGTGGACGCCGGACAAGGTGTTCGAGGCCTGCGGCGTGCCCGAGGCCGAGGTGTTCAAGGCCGCCGAGACCATGGCCAAGAACCGCCCCTCCACCATCGTGTGGTGCATGGGCCAGACGCAGCACACCATCGGCAACGCGATGGTCCGCGCCTCCTGCATCGTGCAGCTGGCGCTGGGCAACATCGGCGTGTCCGGCGGCGGCGCCAACATCTTCCGCGGCCACGACAACGTGCAGGGCGCCACCGACATCGGCCCCAACCCCGACTCGCTGCCCGGCTACTACGGCCTGGCCGAAGGCTCCTGGCGCCACTTCGCCAAGGTCTGGGGCGTGGACTACGACTGGATCAAGGGCCGCTACGAGAACGCCGGCATGATGACCAAGCCGGGCATCACGGTGTCGCGCTGGATCGACGGCGTGCTCGAGAAGAACGAGAACATCGACCAGACGCCCAACCTGCGCGGCGTCTTCTACTGGGGCCACGCGCCCAACTCGCAAAGCCGCGGCCTGGAAATGAAGAAGGCCATGGACAAGCTGGACCTGCTGGTCGTGGTCGACCCGTATCCGTCGGCGACCGCCGCCATGGCCGCGATGCCCGGCGACCCGGCCGACCTGAACCCGAACCGCGCGGTGTACCTGCTGCCGGCGGCCACCCAGTTCGAGACCAGCGGCTCCGCCACGGCATCCAACCGCTCGATCCAGTGGCGCGAGAAGGTGATCGACCCGTTGTGGGAAAGCCGCAGCGACCACATGATCATGCACCAGCTGGCCACAAGCTGGGCTTCGGCACCGAGCTGTCGAAGAACTTCAAGATGCAGAAGGTCAAGGGCATGGACGAGCCCCTGCCGGAAGACATCCTGCGCGAGGTGAACAAGTCGGTCTGGACCATCGGCTACACCGGCCAGAGCCCGGAACGCCTGAAGGCGCACATGAAGAACATGGCGGCCTTCGACGTGAAGACGCTCAAGGCCAAGGCCGGCGTCAAGGACAAGGAAACCGGCTACGACCTCACCGGCGACTACTTCGGCCTGCCGTGGCCCTGCTTCGGCACCCCGGAGCTCAAGCACCCCGGCTCGCCCAACCTGTACGACACCAGCAAGCACGTCATGGACGGCGGCGGCAACTTCCGCGCGAACTTCGGCGTGGAGAAGGAAGGCGTCAACCTGCTGGCCGAGGACGGTTCGCACTCGCTGGGTTCGGAGATCACCACCGGCTACCCCGAGGTGGACCACGTGTTCATCAAGAAGCTGGGCTGGTGGGGCGAGCTCACGCCCACCGAGCAGGCCGCGGCCGAAGGCAAGAACTGGAAGACCGACTCGTCGGGCGGCATGATCCGCGTGGCGATGAAGAACCACGGCATCCACCCCTTCGGCAACGCGAAGGCGCGCGCGGTGGTGTGGAACTTCCCGGACCCGGTGCCGCAGCACCGCGAGCCGATCTACAGCACGCGGCCGGACCTGGTGGCCAAGTACCCGTCGCACGACGACAAGAAGGCCTTCTGGCGCCTGCCCACGCTGTACAAGACGCTGCAGCAGAAGAACGTGCAGGACAAGGTGCACGAGAAGTACCCGCTGATCCTCAGCTCCGGCCGGCTGGTCGAGTACGAGGGCGGCGGCGAGGAGACGCGCTCCAACCCCTGGCTGGCCGAACTGCAGCAGGAAGCCTTCGTCGAGATCAACCCGCAGGCCGCCGCGGCGCGGAGCATCAAGAACGGCGACCGCGTCTGGCTGTCCACGCCCACCGGCGCGCGGCTGAACGTGCAGGCGCTGGTGACCGAACGGGTCGGCCCGGACACCTGCTGGATGCCCTTCCACTTCTCGGGCCGCTGGCAGGGCGCGGACATGCTGGCGCACTACCCGAACGGGGCGGCGCCGGTGGTCCGCGGCGAGGCGGTGAACACCGCCACGACCTACGGCTATGACAGCGTCACCATGATGCAAGAGACCAAGACAACCATCTGCAACGTCGAGAAGGCCGCTTGAGGAGATCACGATGGCACGAATGAAATTCATCTGTGACTCCGAGCGTTGCATCGAATGCAACAGCTGCGTCACCGCCTGCAAGAACGAACACGAGGTGCCCTGGGGCGTGAACCGCCGCCGCGTGGTCACCCTCAACGACGGCGTGCCGGGCGAGAAGTCGATCTCGGTGGCCTGCATGCACTGCTCCGACGCTCCCTGCATGGCCGTCTGCCCGACCAACACCTTCTACCGCACGGAAGAAGGCGTGGTGCTGCACGACAAGGACACCTGCATCGGCTGCGGCTACTGCAGCTACGCCTGCCCCTTCGGCGCCCCGCAGTTCCCCGCGGCCGGCACCTTCGGCGTGCGCGGCAAGATGGACAAGTGCACCTTCTGCGCCGGCGGCCCCGAGGCCAACGGCTCGCAGGCCGAGTTCGAGAAGTACGGCCGCAACCGCCTGGCCGAGGGCAAGCTGCCCGCCTGCGCGGAGATGTGCTCGACCAAGGCGCTGCTCGGCGGCGACGGCGACGTGGTGGCGGACATCTTCCGCAACCGCGTCCTCAAGCGCGGCAAGGGCGCCGAAGAAGTGGGGCTGGGGCACCGCCTACGGCTCCAAGCAGGCCGGCCAACCGCAAGGAGCCAAGTCGTGAGAAGCACCTTCATCCTGTCGGTGGCGGCCGCGGCGCTTGCGCTCACGGCCTGCGCCGAGCGCGAACAGACCGGCGGCAGCATCAAGAGCGACGTCGCGCCCTACGCGGGCACCACCAAGCAGCCGCCCTTCATGGCGGTGGGCTGGAAGCCGGGCGACCGCAATGCCTGGGAATCGCAGATGAAGGTGCGCACGGTCAATGGGCAAAACGAATATGTCAAGGTTCCTTGAACTCGTCGCCGCGGGGGCGCTGAGCTTCGCGCTCGGCGGCGCCGCGCTCGCCCAGTCCACCCCGGCCGCTCCCGCGGGCGGCGGCTCCACGGCCACCGCCCCGGCGCGCCAGGTGCCGGACGATCCGGTGCCCGGCCAGGGCGCCGGCGGCATCCAGGGCCAGAACATCTTCGACGTGAAGCCGGAGGTCAAGCGCGACGCGTCCTCCGAACCAGGCTACATGGAGCAGAACAACGGCCAGCGCAACCGCGTGCAGCCCGGCAACAACGCGCCCATGTGGCGCGGCGTGCAGGGCGGCGTGGAAGGCTATACCAGCCTGCCCAAGTACCAGGATCCGGAAGCGGGCGTCCTGATCCAGGGGCCGGTGGCGTATCCCGGCTCGCGCTACGTGAGCGCAGGCCAGGCCTGGCGCGAAGTGCGCAACAACTGGATCATCCCCTACGGCGGCTCGCTGGTCCTGATCGTGCTGCTGGCGCTCGCGCTGCACTACTTCGCCATGGGCCCGATCGGCCAGCACCACCCGGACACCGGCCGCAAGATCGAGCGCTTCACGCCCTTCGAGCGCGCCAGCCACTGGGCGAACGCGATCGCCTTCGTGATCCTGGGCGTTTCCGGGATCGTGATGGCCTTCGGCAAGTTCTTCCTGCTCCCGGTGATGGGCCAGACGCTGTTCGGCTACTTCACCTACATCCTGAAGAACCTGCACAACTTCGCCGGGCCGCTGTTCGCCGTGTCGCTGGTCATCATGATCGTCGGCTATGCGCGCGAGAACCTGCCGCAGCGCGGCGACATGGGATGGCTGCTGCGCTTCGGCGGCTTCTTCGGCGGCAAGCACGGCGAGGAGCCTCCTTCCAACCGGTACAACGCGGGCGAGAAGCTCATGTTCTGGGGCGGCGTGCTCTTCCTGGGCCTGATCGTGGTCGCCTCCGGCCTGTACCTCGACAAGCTGCTTCCCGGCATGAACTACGAGCGCCAGCCCATGCAGGTGGCGCACATGGTGCACGCCGTGTCGACGGTGCTGATGGTCGCGATGTTCATGGGCCACATCTATCTCGGCACGCTGGGCATGCGCGGGGCCTACAGCGCCATGCGCACCGGCTACGTCGACGAGGAATGGGCAAAGGAGCACCACCGCTACTGGTACGAGGACATCAAGGCCGGCAGGATTCCCGCGCAGCGCAGCAAGCCGCTGACCATCGTGGACGACACGCAGACCGTGCGGACCGTCTGAGGACAGGAGAGGACAGGACCATGAAAAGACTGATGCTCACCGCCGTGGCGCTCGCCGTCTCGGGTGCCGCGCTGGCCAAGCTGCCGCCGCCGGTGCTCGACGAGGCCGCCAAGGCCAAGGCGGCCGAAGCCGCCGCCAAGACCGCCTGGCAGGGCAAGCTGGACGCGTTCCAGCTGTGCAAGGCGCAGGACCGCGCCGTCAGCGCCTACAAGAGGGTGGCGGCCACGCGCCCGGCCGCGTCCGCCACCGCGGGTGCGCCGGCAGCGGCGGCTGCCACAGCCACCACTACCGCGGCAGCGCCTGCAGCCGCCGCGGCCAAGCCCGTGCCGACCCCTGCCAGCGCGTCCCAGGGTGGCAGCACCCCGGTGGCAGCCGCTGCACCGCCGCTGACGCCCTGCGCCGACCCGGGCCCCTTCGCCTACGCGCCGCCGGAGCAGAAGCCGCTGGAAGCCTCCGGCGCGCACTCGCCGGCCGCCAACGCGACCAGCCCGCCGAGCGTGCGTCCCAACGCCGCCGAGATGACGCCCAGCAAGCCCAGCGTCGCGACCAAGAAGTAAGGCTCCGCACGCATGAAGGCCAGCCGACCGGCTGGCCTTTTCTTTTGCTGTAGCTTCCGGCATGTCCCGCCCCGTCCTCACCACCGCCCGCGCGCCGCTGACCCGCAGCGTGCAGGTCGTCAACGAGCACGGCGAGACCGAGTCCATCTCGATTCCCGCCGAGCGCTCGCTCACCGTTTACGTGGACAAGCGCGAGCTCGTGACACTGATGACGCTCGGTGCCCATCCCGAATGGCTGGTGCTGGGCTACCTGCGCAACCAGCGGCTGGTCGAATCGCCGGCGGCGGTGGAGTCGGTCACCGTGGACTGGGAGGTGGGCGCCGCAGCGGTGAAGACCATCGACGGCATCGACCGCATCGAGGAGCGCACCGCACACCGCGTGGTCACCACCGGCTGCGGCCAGGGCACGGTGTTCGGGCAGCTGATGGAGGACGTGGAGAGCGTGGCGTTGCCGGACGCGCGCCTCACGCAGGCCCAGCTGTACGGCATCGTCAACGCGATCCGGCTGCAGGAAAGCACGTACAAGTCCGCCGGTTCGGTGCACGGCTGCGCGCTGTTCCGCGGCGAGCAGATGCTGCTGTTCGTCGAGGACGTCGGCCGCCACAACGCGATCGACACCATCGCCGGCTGGATGTGGCTGCACGGGCAGGAGCATGCGAGTGCGACGCCGCGGGAGCCGCTGGTGTTCTACACGACCGGCCGGCTGACCAGCGAGATGGTGATCAAGTCCGCGCAGATGGGCGTGGCCATCGTGGTCTCGCGCAGCGGCACCACGCAGATGGGTTTCGAGATCGCCGAGCGCCTGGGCCTGTGCACCATCGGCCGCGCCACCAACCGCCACTTCATCTGCTACACCGGCAAGGACAGGCTGCAGCTGCAGACCGAACTCGCCGGCGCGAGGCCCCGCACCGCATGATCCGCAGCTCCGCGATGTCCCTGGGATGGCGAACCCTCCTGCGCGACCTGCGCGCGGGGGAACTGCGCCTGCTGATCGTGGCCGTGACGCTGGCGGTTGCCGCGCTCACCGCCGTCGGCTTCTTCGCCGACCGCCTCAAGGGCGGCCTGGCGCGCGATGCGCGCCAGCTCCTGGGCGGCGATGCGGTCGTCGTGAGCGATACGCCGACGCCGGAGTCGTTCGCGGCACGCGCCAAGGCGCTGGGACTCGAGAGCGTCGCCACGCTGGCCTTCCCGTCGATGGCGCGCGCACCCGATGCGCAGGGCGGTGCCAGCCGTCTGGTCGCGCTGAAGGCGGTGCAGCTGGGCTATCCCCTGCGCGGCAACCTGCACGTCGCGCCCGACCCCGAAGCGAAGGGAGCGAAGACGCGCGAGGTCCCGCGGCGCGGCGAGGCGTGGGTCGACGCCGCGGTGCTGGAGTCGCTGGGCCTGAAGATGGGCGATCCCCTGCTGCTGGGCGACGCGCAGCTGCGGGTGGTGCGCGTGATCACGCTGGAGCCCGATCGCGGCAGCGGCTTCCTCAACTTCGTGCCGCGCGTGATGATCCACGTGGACGACCTGCCGGTGACGAAGCTCGTGCAGCCGGCCAGCCGCATCGGCTGGCGGCTCGCGGTGGCGGGCGCGGACCGCGACGTCGCGCGCTTCACCGAATGGGCGCTGGCGGAGGCGAAGCGGCCGGAGGTGCGCGGCGTGCGCATCGAGTCGCTCGATGGCGGCCGCCCCGAGATGCGGCAGACGCTGGACCGCGCGGAGAAGTTCCTGAACCTGGTGGCGTTGCTGGCGGCGTTGCTCAGCGCGGTGGCGGTGGCGCTGGCCGCGCGCGGCTTCGCCAGCCGACACCTCGACGACTGCGCGATGCTGCGCGTGCTGGGGCAGAGCCAGCGCACCATCGCCTGGAGCTACACCTTCGAGTTCGCGGTGATCGGCGTGGCGGCCAGCCTGCTGGGCGTGGCGATCGGCTTCTCGGTGCACTTCGTCTTCATCGCGCTGCTGGGCGGGCTGGTCGAGACTTCGCTGCCGGCGCCCGGCGCGTGGCCGCTGGCCTTCGGCATGGGCATGGGGCTCACGCTGCTGTTCGCCTTCGGGCTGCCGCCGGTGCTGCAACTGGCGCAGGTGCCGCCGCTGCGCGTGATCCGACGCGACGTGGGCAACCTCAAGCCCGCCTCGCTGCTGGTGCTGGGCATCGGCGTCACCGGCTTCGCGGCGCTGCTGCTGGCCGCGAGCAGCGACCTGAAGCTCGGTGGCATCGCCGTGGGCGGCTTCGCCGGCGCCGTGCTGGTGTTCGCCGGCCTCAGCTGGGTGGCCGTGAAGCTGTTGCGGCGCGTGGTGAACGAGGCGACGGCGCCGCGCTGGCTGGTGCTGGCCACGCGCCAGATCAGCGCGCGACCCGCCTACACCGTGGTGCAGACCAGCGCGCTGGCCGTGGGCATGCTGGCCCTGGTGCTGCTGGTCTTGCTGCGCACCGACCTGATCGCGAGCTGGCGGCAGGCCACGCCGCCCGACGCGCCCAACCGCTTCGTGATCAACGTGCTGCCGGAACAGAGCCAGGCCTTCGTGCAGAACCTGCGCGCCAACGGCGTGCAGCGCATGGACTGGTTCCCCATGTTCCGCGGGCGTCTCGTCGCGGTGAACGGCCGCGCCGTCACGCCGGACGACTTCGTGGAGGACCGCGCGCGCCGCCTGGTCGATCGCGAGTTCAACCTGTCCTTCTCCGCTCAGCAGCCGCAGCACAACCAGCTGGTCGCGGGCCGCTGGCAGCCGGAGGAGCAGGGCGCCGTGAGCGTGGAAGAGGGCATCGCCACCACGCTGGGGCTGAAGCTGGGCGACACCCTGCGCTTCGACATCGCCGGCACCGCGAGCGAAGCGAAGATCACCTCGCTGCGCAAGGTGGACTGGGGCTCGATGCGCGCGAACTTCTTCGTGATGTACCCGGTGAGCGAGCTGCCCGAGATGCCGGTCACCTACATGGGCGCCTTCCGCGCGCCCGAGAAGCGCGGCTTCGACAACGCGCTGGTGCGCGCCTTCCCCAACGTGACCAACGTGGACATGTCCGCCACCATCGCGCAGGTGCAGGGAGTGCTGGACAAGGTGATCCGCGCGGTGGAGTTCCTGTTCGGGTTCACGCTCGCGGCCGGCCTCGTGGTGCTGTTCGCCGCGGTCAGCGCGACACGCGAGGAGCGCGCGCGCGAGTTCGCGATCATGCGGGCCGTGGGTGCGCGCAGCAGCCTGCTGCGGCAGGTGCAGCGCGCGGAACTGGTCGGCGTCGGCCTGCTCGCGGGCTTCCTGGCCAGCATCGTCGCCGGCGTGGTGGGCTGGGCCCTGGCGAAGTACGCCTTCGGCTTCACCTGGACCGCCTCGCCTTTCGTGCCGCTGGTCGGCGCCGCCGCGGGCGCGGTGCTGGCCCTGGCCGCGGGCTGGTGGGGCCTGCGCGAGGTGCTGGCGCGCCCGGTCGTGGAAACCTTGCGCAGGGCGGCCGAATAGCATCGCTGGGACAATCGCCACGATGCAAAGCGACGACAAACCGTCATACGACACTCCCTTCGAATGGATAGGCGGCGAAGAAAAGGTGAAGGCGCTGGTTGAGCGCTTTACGACCTGATGGACCTGGAGCCGCGGTACGCGGCCCTGCGCGCCGCGCACGGGACCGAGCTGGCCCGGGCGCGCGAGAACCTGTTCTGGTTCCTGTGCGGCTGGTTGGGAGGTCCGCAGTACTACACGGACCGTTTCGGGCACCCGCGGTTGCGGATGCGCCACATGCCATTCAGGATAGGCGTGGTCGAGCGGGACCAGTGGCTGGCGTGCATGGACCAGGCGATGGGAGAGGTGGAAATCCCCGCGGAACTGCGTGCCCGCCTGCGCGATTCCTTCTTCCAGACCGCTGATTTCATGAGGAATACGCACGGTTGAGCTTGCTGCGCCCCGGCCCTATGATGGGCCCACAAAACGGGATGAGGGGGCTTGGAGTGGAGATGGCAACCTGGATCGTGCTCGTGGCCACCGTGGCGGTGGTCTTGTGGATCATGGCGGTGTTCAACACGCTGGTGCAGCGGCGCAACCGCATCGCCAACGCGTACGCACAGATCGACGTGCAGTTGAAGCGGCGCTATGACCTGATTCCCAACCTCGTCGAAGTGGCCAGGCGCTACCTCGCGCATGAAGCGGCGACGCTGGAAGCCGTGACGCGCGCCCGGGGCGCGGCGGTGACGGCGGCCGCGGCCGCGCGCGTGCGGCCCACCGATGCGGCCACCGTGAACCTGCTGGCCGCCGCGGAACAGGAGCTCGGAGGCAGCATGGGCCGCCTGATGGCGCTCGCCGAGGCCTACCCCGAACTCAAGGCGGACGCCACCATGCGTTCGCTGAGCGAGGAACTCACCTCCACCGAGAACCGCATCGGCTTCGCCCGCCAGGCCTACAACGACGAAGTGCTCGCCTACAACGATTCCGCGTCGCAGTTCCCGGCCCTGATCGCCGCGCGCCTGTTCGGCTTCGAGCTGGCCGCGATGCTGCAGTCCACCCAGAGCGCGCAGGAACGCGAGGCGCCCCGCCTCGCCTTCTGAAGCGGCGCGCGATGCGCTTCTTCGAGCACCAGGGACGCCGCCCGCGGCGAGACCCTGAGGCTCCTGTTCCTGTTCGCGCTGGCCGTGGCGGCCACCGTCCTGGGCGTGCACTTGGCGCTGGCGCTGTGCTGGTGGCTGCTGCAGCTGCTGTCCCCGGTGCCGCTGGACTTCCCCGGCTGTTCTTCAGCGTCAACATCGGCGTGACCTTGCTGCTGGTCCTGGGCGGCTGGTGGATCGAGACCTCCAACCTGCAGGCCGCCGGCGGCGCCGAACGGCTGGCGCGGCGCGTCGGCGCCCGGGAGGCGCGCCCCGGCACCTCGCATGCGGAGCAACGCCTGTGCAACATCGTCGACGAGGTCTGCATCGCCGCGCACATGCCGCGCCCGATGGTGATGGTGATGCCGCGCCACCAGGCGATCAACGCCTTCGCGGCCGGCTGGGACGAGAACGACGCGGTGGTGGCGGTCACGCAGGGCGCGCTGGAGCTGCTCACGCGCGACGAGCTGCAGGGCATGGTGGCCCACGAATGCAGCCACCTGCATGAAGGCGACACGCGCATGAACATGCAGCTGGCCGGCATGGTGTCGGGCCTCGAGCTGGTGTGGGGCTTCGGCGAGGCGGTGCGCGAGCGCGGCGGGCTGGCCATGCTGTTCGGGACCGCGATCATGGCGATCGGCTCGGCGGGCTGGTATGCGGGCCGCGCGCTGCAGGCCTCGGTGTCGCGCCAGCGCGAGTTCCTGGCCGACGCGCGCGCCGTGCAGTGGACGCGCAACCGCGAAGGCCTGGGCGGGGTGCTGCGCAAGGCGATGACGCAAAGGGCCGAGGCCGACCAGATGCCGTCCGATCCGCCCTGGCCGCCTTCGGTGCAGCACCTGCTGCTGCTCGGGCGCCTGGCCGAGCGGGGCGGCTGGTTCGACGCGCACCCGCCGCTGCCGCTGCGCGTGCAGCGCCTCTATGGCCGTCCCATGCCCGCCCTGCCGCTGGACCGCGCGCCGCCCGTGCCGGTCACGTGGGCTTGAGCAGCACGACCACCGCGCCCGCACCGCCCTCGTCGCCGCGCGCCTGCACGAAGGCCAGCACCTCGTCCTTCTGCACCAGCCAGCTGTGCACCTTGCCCTTGAGCACCGGGGTCTTGCCCGGCGAGCCAAGGCCCTTGCCGTGCACCACGCGCACGCAGCGCACGCCCTGGCGCATCGCCTCGCGCAGGAAGGCGGCCAGCGCCTCGCGCGCGTCGTCGGTGCGCAGGCCGTGCAGGTCGATCTCCGACTGGATGGTCCATTCGCCGCGGCGCAGCTTGCGCGCGACGTCGATGCCCACGCCCGGGCGCCGGAAGCTGAGGGCGTCGTCCACCTCCAGCAGCGTCGAGGCATCGAACTCGTCGCTGATCGCTTCCTTCAGCACCCGCTGGTCGTCGAGCTGGCGCTGCGCGGGAATGGGCGCGACCGGGTCGGGGGCGTGGTGCACGCGGCCGTGTTCGCGCAGCCGCTCCACCTTGCCGGCGGCGCGCTGGAACAGGTCGCGCTCGGCCTCGCTGCGCTTGTGCGCCTCGGCGCGCCGCACGGCCTCCTCGCGCGCGAGCCGTTCGCGCTCGGCGAGGTGCTTCTTCATGGCCTGCAGGTCCTGCAGCGACTTCGATTTCACAAGAGGCCTTTCTCGGCCATCGACAGGGCCTGCCCCGGCGCGACGATGACGTGATCGAGCACGCGCACGTCCACCAGGGCGAGCGCCGCCTTGAGGGTCTGGGTGAGGGCTTCGTCCGCGCGCGAGGGCTGCACGGTGCCGCTGGGATGGTTGTGGGCCAGCACCACGGCGGCGGAGTGGTGGTGCAGGGCCTTCAAGACGACTTCGCGTGGGTACACGCTGGTCTGAGTCAGGGTGCCGCGGAAGAGTTCTTCCATGGCGATCAGGCGGTTCTGGGCA
This sequence comes from Ramlibacter montanisoli, assembly GCF_013087525.1. Taxonomy (GTDB): domain Bacteria; phylum Pseudomonadota; class Gammaproteobacteria; order Burkholderiales; family Burkholderiaceae_C; genus Ramlibacter; species Ramlibacter montanisoli. The sequence continues at coordinate 89,851 of NZ_JABFCS010000001.1, forward strand.
TCGAGGAAGAGCGCCGCGAACACTTCATGCGGGCGGCGGGCCAGGTGCAGCTGCAGGTAATTCTTCACGGCATCGGGCGAGCCGAAGACCTCGCGCGCCTTCAATTGCTCAGCCACCGCGCGGCGCGCCAGTTCCAGCACCGCCAGCAGCTCGGAGCGCTTGGCGGGGCCGCCGAGGCCGTTGACCGTGCGCAATTCGTCGCCGCTGGCGTGCAGCAAGCCGGCCAGGCCGTCGAACCGGGCCAGCACCTCGCCGGCCATCTGGAAGACGCCGCGTCCCCGGGTACCGGTCCGCAACAACAGGGCGAGCAGCTCGGTGTCGCTCAGGGCGGAAGGGCCGCGTGCCAGCAATTTCTCCCGCGGCCGGGCGTCGGCAGGCAGGTCTTTGAGAGCCATCAGGATGCCCCTTCGCCCCGACTTTTAGAATGGAGCCAGTTTATCGGGACTTCCATGGCTTCCACTGCGCTCCGCGTCCAACCTGGCTCTCACCTCACGCTGCACTACCGGCTGGCGGGGCCGGACGGCGACATCATCAACACCTTCGACGGCAAGCCCTCGACGATGCCCCTGGGCACCGGCGCGCTGTCCCCCGCGCTCGAGGAGCGGCTGATCGGGCTGGAGGAGGGCGCGCGGGTGAAGTTCGAGATCAACCCCGGCGAAGCCTTCGGCGACCGCAATCCCGAGATGATGCAGTGGGTGCCGCGCAAGCTCCTCGTCCAGGTTGGGGACAGGAACACCGCGTACAAGGTCGGCGACGTGGTGAAGTTCCCCACGCCGGACGGCATGGGCCAGTACGCTGGCTCGGTGCGCGAGCTGGGCGAGGACGAGGACGGCGACGGCCAGGCGGACAGGCTGCTGCTGGACTTCAACCATCCGCTGGCCGGCCAGCCGGTGACCTTCGAAGTGCAAGTGATCGGGGTGATCTGATGGCCGGCATGCCGCAGGAGATCCTGCTCGCCGAACCGCGCGGCTTCTGCGCCGGCGTGGACCGCGCCATCGACATCGTGGAGCGCGCACTCGCCAAGTTCGGCCGGCCGATCTACGTGCGCCACGAGATCGTGCACAACACCTTCGTGGTCAACGACCTCAAGTCCAAGGGCGCGATCTTCATCGAGGACCTGGCCGACGTGCCGCCCGGCGCGACGCTGGTGTTCTCCGCCCACGGCGTGAGCAAGGCGGTGCAGCAGGAAGCGCAGGCGCGCGGCTTCCATGTGTTCGACGCCACCTGCCCGCTGGTGACCAAGGTGCACATCGAGGTGGCCAAGCTCGCCAGGGAAGGCTACGAGTTCATCATGATCGGCCACAAGGGACACCCCGAAGTGGAAGGCACGATGGGCCAGCTCGATCACGGCATCCACCTGGTGGAGGACGTGGCCGACGTCGCCAGGGTGCAGCCAGCGCAGACCGAGCGGCTGGCGATCGTCACGCAGACCACGCTGTCGGTGGACGACGCGGCGGAGATCAAGGAGGCCGTGAAACGGCGCTTCCCGAGCATCCGCGAACCCAAGCAGCAGGACATCTGCTACGCCACGCAGAACCGGCAGGACGCGGTGAAGCTGCTCTCGCCCGCCGTCGACGTGATGATCGTGGTCGGCAGCCCCACCAGCTCCAACAGCAACCGCCTGGCCGAACTCGCGCGCAAGCTCGGCGTGCAGAGCTACATGGTCGACAGCCCGGCCGAACTCAAGGCCGAATGGCTGGCCGGCAAGGAACGCGTGGGCCTCACCGCCGGCGCGTCCGCGCCCGAGCTGCTGGTGCAGGACGTGATCGACCGCATCAAGGCGCTGGGCGCGGTGTCGGTGCGCAAGATGGACGGCATCGTCGAGACGGTGAAGTTCCCGCTGCCCAAGGGGCTGAAGCTTTGACGCAGGCGGACATCGAAGCCGCCGCATCGCGCTTCACCACCGACGGCCGCGCCTTCATCCGCCGCACGCCCCTCTGGAAACTCCCCGGCAGCGCCCTGGGTGTCGCCTGCGCCGAAATCTGGTTGAAGCTCGAACAGTTGCAGGTCGGCGGCAGCTTCAAGGCGCGCGGCATGTACAACCGCCTGCTCGCCAATCCCATTCCCGCCAGCGGCGTGATCGTCGCCTCCGGCGGCAACGCGGGCATCGCCACGGCGGCCGCGGCCCGGGCCCTGGGCGTGAAGTGCGAGGTCTTCGTCCCCACCGTCAGCAGCCCCGCCAAGCAGGCCAAGCTGCGTGAACTGGGCGCCGACGTGGTCGTCACCGGCGCGGTGTACGCCGAGGCCCTGGAGGCCTGCCTGGCACGCCAGCGCGAGACCCATGCACTGCTCACGCACGCCTACGACCAGGAGGAAGTGGTCGCGGGCGCCGGCACGCTGGCCATGGAGATCGAGGAGCAGGGCGGCGAGCCGCCTGACAGCGTGCTGGTGAGCGTGGGCGGCGGTGGCCTGATCGCCGGCATCGCCGCCTGGTTCGGGGACCGCAGCCGCGTGGTCGCGCTCGAGCCGGAACTGGCGCCGACGCTGTTCCGTGCGCGTGCAGCGGGCAAGCCGGTGGACGTGGCCGTGAGCGGCATCGCCGCGGATTCACTGGGCGCCAAGCGCATCGGCGCCATCGCCTGGGAGATCACGCAGCGCCACGTGCCCGAGGCGCTGCTGCTGCCCGACGACGCGATCCGCGCCGCGCAGCTGACGCTCTGGAAGGAGTTCAAGCTGGCGGTGGAGCCGGCCGCGGCGCTCGGGCTCGCGGCACTGCAAAGCGGCGCCTACGTGCCCAAGGCCGACGAGATCGTCGCGCTGGTGCTGTGCGGCGCCAACCTCGATCCCGCCACGCTCGCCTGATTCACTCGCAGCTGACCATCCAGGGCACGCCGAACTTGTCCACCAGCATGCCGAAGTGCCCGCCCCAGAACGGCGGCGCGAACGGCATGGTCACCTTGCCGCCGGCGGCCAGCGCGTCGAACACCTTGCGCGCCCGGTCCACGCCGTCCTTGATCCAGACGGAGACGGCGAAGCCCTTGTAGCCGCCGCCGCCCATGCCGGGCGGGACGTCGCTGGCCATGATCTGCGCGCCGTCGGCGTCCACGGTGCCGTGCATCACCTTCTGCTTCCAGGCGGCGGGAAGCTCCTTGTTGTCCATCGGCGAGCCCTCGTAACGCATCAGCGCCGAGACCTTGCCGCCCAGGCATTGCGCGTAGAAGTTCAGCGCCTCTTCCGCCTTGCCGTCGAAGTTCAGGTAGCAATCGAGTTGCATGGCCATGGGTGTTCTCCTGTGGGGGTGGAACCATCCTAGGCAGGCCGCCGCATAAAATCAGCTCATGCTCGACGTCAACCTGTTACGAAAAGACCTCCCGGCCGTGGTGGCCCGGCTCGAGGCCCGCAAGTCGCCCCAGCCCTTCCTGGACGTCGAGGCCTTCCAGAAGCTGGAGGCCGAGCGCAAGACCATCCAGACCCGGACGGAAGAGCTCCAGGCGCGCCGCAACCAGCTGTCCAAGCAGATCGGCCAGTTGAAGGCCAAGGGCGAATCCGCCGATGCCGTGATGGCCGAGGTCGCGCAGGCCAAGGTGGAACTCGACCAGTCCGCCGCCCGCCTGGAACAGATCCAGCCGGAGATGCAGGCGCTGCTGCTGGCCGTGCCCAACCTGCCGCACGAGAGCGTGCCGAGAGGCAGCGACGAACACGGCAACGTGGAAGTGCGCAAGTGGGGTACGCCGCGCAAGTTCGACTTCGCGGTGAAGGACCACGTCGACATCGGCGAGCCGCTCGGCCTGGACTTCGCCAGCGGCGTGAAACTCAGTGGCGCGCGCTTCACGGTGATGAAGCGGCACGTCGCACGGCTGCACCGCGCGCTCGCGCAGTTCATGCTGGACGTGCAGACGCAGGAGCACGGCTACACCGAGTGCTACACGCCCTACATCGTCAACGAGGCGACGCTGCGCGGCACCGGGCAATTGCCGAAATTCGAAGCCGACCTGTTCGCCGTGAGCAAAGGCGGCCAGGAAGGCCTGGGCGCCGAGGACCAGCAGGCGCTGTACCTCATTCCCACCAGCGAGGTGACGCTGACCAACTTAGTGCGCGACGAGATCGTGCCCGAGTCGCTTTGCCGCTGAAGATGACGGCGCACACGCCCTGCTTCCGCTCGGAAGCGGGCAGCGCCGGGCGCGACACGCGCGGCATGATCCGCCAGCACCAGTTCGACAAGGTGGAGATGGTGCAGGTGGTGCACCCGGAGAAGAGCTACGAGGCGCTGGAGGAGATGACGCGCCACGCCGAGGCCATCCTGCAGAAGCTGGGCCTGCCCTACCGCGTGATGCTGCTGTGCACCGGCGACATGGGCTTCGGCGCCGCCAAGACCTACGACCTGGAGGTGTGGCTGCCGGCGCAGGACACGTACCGCGAGATCAGCTCGGTCTCCAACTGCGAAGCCTTCCAGGCGCGGCGCCTGCAGGCGCGCTTCAAGAACGCGCAGGGCAAGAACGAACTGCTGCACACGCTCAACGGCTCGGGGCTGGCCGTGGGACGGACGCTGGTCGCGGTGCTGGAGAACTACCAGAACGCGGACGGCAGCGTGACCGTGCCGGAGGCATTGCGGCCCTACATCGGCGGCGTCGAGCGCCTCGCGCCCTGAACTTTACGCGCCGATAACCACGGAAGGCGGCAAGCGGACAGTGCTCAGCGGCAGCCGCCTACAAGTCCGTAGGCCGGCCCCTGCCCATCATGCAGCGTCGCGGGTCCCCGACCCGCACAGCCGTATGACAAGGAGCCCGCACATGGCCAAGTTCTTCTTCAAGGCAGCATTCGCCGCCTCCGCCCTGGTCCTCGCCTCGCAGGCGATGGCGCAGATCGTCCTGTACGAACGCGAGGGATTCCGCGGCCGTTCCGTCGTCGCCGATCGCGAGCTGCGCAACGTCGAACGGCGTGCGCTGGGCAACACCGCATCGTCCGCCGTGGTCGAGCGCGGCCGCTGGGAAGTGTGCGAGCAGCCGCGCTTCCAGGGCCGTTGCGCCGTGCTGCGCCGTGGCAACTACCCGGACCTGCGTGCCAGCGGCCTGCAGTGGGAAATCGCCTCGGTGCGCCCGGCCCGCGAAGGCCGCCGCTATGACGCCGAGCCGCAAGCCGCGGTCGGCCAGGACTATGCGTACCGCCGCCGCGCCAGCAGCGAGCGCGTGCAGGAAGCACCGATCCGCGACGTGCGCGCGATCATGGGCACGCCCAGCCAGCGCTGCTGGGTGGAGCGGCAGGCCGTTCCCGCGGCCAATCCCGGCGCCAACCTCGGCGGCGCAGTCGTCGGTGCGATCGTCGGCGGCATCCTCGGCCACCAGGTCGGCGGCGGCAGCGGCCGGGACGCAGCCACGGCGGTGGGCGCGGTCGGCGGCGCGGTGGTCGGCAACCGGGTGGCCGGCGGTACGGGGACGCAGTACGCGACGCAGGACGTGCAGAAGTGCGAAACCGTGCAGGGCACCCCGCAGTACTACGAGGTGACCTACGACTTCCGCGGCGTCCGGCACGTCGCGCAGATGAGCGCGCCGCCCGCGGGCAACACGATCATCGTGAACCAGCGCGGCGAACCGCGGATGTAGTCGGCCGGGGTGGGTGCGGGGCTGGTGTAAAATCGCCGGCTTCGCACCACGCGAACCGAATTCAGGAGCGGTGGCAGAGTGGTCGAATGCGCCGGACTCGAAATCCGGTATACGGTTTACCGTATCGAGGGTTCGAATCCCTCCTGCTCCGCCAGAAGTAGTCCGGGGAGGCCCCCAAGGCCCTCCCGAATCAGCAAGGCCTCGAGCAATCGAGGCCTTCTGTTTTTCAGGCCCCGGAAGGTCGCTGCCTTCCAGCCCCCGTTGACTGCATCACGCGGTGAGTACGTTCAATGCAACGTCGATGTTCCCCCGCGTCGCCTTCGAATACGGGCAGATCTCGTGCGCCCCATGCGCCAGCGCCTCCGCGACTTCCTGCGCCATGCCCGGCAGGCCGATGTTGAGCCGGGCCTGGAGGAAGTAGGCCTTGCCCGCGGTTCCCACATCGACCTCGACGTCGATGGACACGCCGGGCGGCAGCGGGACCTTCTTTTCCTTTGCGACCGCCTCGATGGCGGCGAAATAGCAGGCCGACCAGGCGCCGGCGAACAACTGCTCCGCCGTGGGGTGCGGAGCGACTCCGGGGTACGCGTAGCGTGACTTGTCGTCGCTCGGCGTCGACAGGTCGATGTCCAGGCGGGTCTCGCTGGCGCGTGCACTGCCGTCGCGCTGGCTGGGTCTGGTGTGGGTCTTGCCTGTGAACAGGACGGTCTGGATCTTGGTCATCGGAGCTCCGTGGCTTTGTCGGTTCGGGGGTTCGGCCGGCGGATGCGCGCGGCCCGGAAGCAACTTTCCACCCTTGCCGCGGGAACCTCATCCAACGCAAGACGGGAGCCAGGGCTGGACGGAGGTGAGCCTTGAGGCCGGCGCGTGGCGTCGGTTGCCGAACGCATCTGCCTTTGGAACGCATCTGCCTTTGGTATCGCAGCTACCAACGTGCAATGGACTGGGCGCCCTGCATGTCGTGAACTCGCAGGGTGGCTCGTACTTCACGGGTCAGAAGCAGTTCCCGCAGCAAGCGGGGAGAAGGCAGCATGGTCTACGCAATCTTTTCGGCCTCGATCCTGCTCGCAATGGCCGCCATTTACGCGGGCGCGGTCGGATGGCTTTACTTCCGGCAGGAACGGTTGCTGTTCGAGCCGGACGGCCTGGCGGGCGACGACCCGATCTGCATCGACCGCGACACGCGCGAGTTCTTCATCGACGTGCCCGGCGCGCGCCTGTCCGTCGCGCGCATGACCTTGCCCGATCCGCGCGGCGTCTTCTTCTTCATGCACGGCAACTCGGGCAACCTGAAGAAGTGGTTCGTGGAGCTGGACGCGTTCCGCCGGGCCAACTTCGACGTGGTGATGTTCGACTACCGCGGCTTCGGCAAGAGCACGGGCCGGATCGAGAGCGAGGAGCAGTTGCGCGCCGACGTCGAGGCCGTCTGGAAGCACATCGAGCCGATGTACGCAGGCAGGCGGGTGGTGATCTCCGGTCAGTCGCTCGGCACGGGGCTGGCCGCAGGCCTGGCCGCACGACTCTGCTCCGAGGGGCACGCTCCCGACTTGACGCTGCTCGTTTCGCCCTACAGCAGCATGCGGGCACTGGCTGCCGAACTCTATCCGTGGGTGCCGATGCGGGTGCTGCGCTATCCGCTGCACACGCTGGCCCACGCGGCCAGGTTGCTCGGCCCGGTGATGCTGATCCACGGCGAGAAGGACGAGCTGATCGGCATCCATCACAGCGAGCAATTGCAGAAGGCGATGCGTTCGGCGCAACTGCTGCGGGTGATCGGTGCCGGTCACGGCGATGTGCACCAGTCTCGCGCAGCGCAAGAGGCATTGATGTCGGCTCTCGGTCGCCTCTAGATCCACCGCTAGAACGCAAGCGCGAAGCGCAGTTGCACGCTGTTCATCCCAGGGTTGGGCTTGCGCAGCCCCGCATTGGACTGGTGCACCAGGCGAAGGCTGAGCTCGTATCGCTGGAGGGGCCCGACCAGGGCGCCGATCGCGACGGTGTCGTGGAAATTCCATCGCGTCGAGGCATCCGGTGCCGGATCGTGGAGGTAGCTCACGCCAATCCCGCCTTCGACGAACAAGGGAGCAAGGACTGTTTGCCAGGTGTGGCGAACCAGCGGTACCAGCACCAGCTGCCCGGTGCGCCATCGACCGTCCCTGTCTGTTGGCAGCGACCAGCGCGTCACGTGCGCCTCGAGTCTCGAGCTGAACCTGCCGACAGGCGTCGCTCCTCCCCAAGGGAGGCGCCAGCCGAGGCCCACAGAGGCGAGGGACCCGCCGCGGTGTGCCATGCCGCCCTCCACGAATACCCATTCAGGAAAGGGAAGGGCCGTGGATGCGGACGCAGCGGTCGCCGCGCCGAGCGCAAGCGCGGCGAGGCAGGCCTTCAGAGGCCGCACCGGATTCATGCTTGCCATTGCAGCACCGGGTGAGAGGGACGCTCGAATTCTTCACGTGGGAATCCCAGGGGCATCCGACCTTGGGATGTCTGCTGCCTATGACCTTGGGCCAGCCTGGAGCCATGCGTGGGCCCAGGCGCTCGCGGCGTAATCCGTGATCCGACCAAGGCTGGAGAGTTTCGCCCGCCATCCGCCGGTTCCCCGCGTGCCGGGCCTTCCTAACCTGTCCATGGGCGTCGTGGGAGACGCACCCTTCCGATCCACCGTCCCGAGCCAACCTGTCATGAAACTGTTCATGCCCATGCCCCGCACCTTGCTGGCCTGCGTCGGCATCGCCCTCCTGGTGTCCGCTTGCGGCACCTTGTCGGAGCCGCATCAGCGCGTGCAGCAGGCTCCCGCGCGTGCCGTCGATGCCAGTCACGGCGTCGTCCGAAGCGTGGAGGTCGTCGACGCACCGGGCTGGCCGAATGGCGCAGGCGCCGTGGCGGGCGGGGTGGTGGGCGGGCTGCTCGGAAACCAGATCGGTTCCGGCGGTGGCCGCGCTGCCGCGACCATCGCGGGCGCGGTGGGTGGCGCCTTCCTGGGCAACAGCGTCCAGAAGCGACACCCCAACCAGGCACGCATCTATCGCGTGGTCGTGTTGTTCGACAGTGGAGTCACGCAGACCTTCGAATATCGCGAGCTGGACGGGCTGAAGGTGGGGGATCGGGTGCGATTGTCGAATGGCGTGCTGGGTCGCGGCTGACCAGCGCTCCTGCTGCGACCGGACGCAGTCCCGGGAAGCCCGGAGGCGTTCCCCCGACCGGAAGGGCCTTGAGCAATCAAGGCCTTTCGTCTCTCGCGTGCGGGAACACCGTTCCCCGAGCTGCAAGCGCGCTATCCGCCTGGGCACTTGACCCGTCGCCCTGCGGCCCCTACTGTGCGGGTTGTCGCGCCATCCCTTCCGGGATACAGGCGTCAGAGCTCCTGCCTTGGCGAAGGAAATCTCGGGCGGGTCGTCGAGTCTTCCGAGACGCTTCAGCGAGGGCTGCCCGTGAATCCAGGTGCTCCAGAGATCACGATTCCATCCGACATCCTGCAGAAATGGCAGCGGATCGTCGACCTCCTGGCGAACATCGTCCACGTTCCTTCGGCAGTGGTGACCAAGCTCGAACCGCCGCATTGCACGTACTACAGGATCGTCGCCTCCAGCCATTCGGAAGGAAACCCCTTTCCGAACGACGACACCTTCTCGATGGATATCGGGACCTTCTGTGAAACGGTCATCAAGAGCCGCGAGCCGCTCCTCGTCGAGAACGCCATGGAAGACGCCCAATGGAAGTCTGCTCCCGAAACCCGCGTGGGCATGGTGTCCTATCTCGGATTTCCCGTGCGCTGGCCCGACGGACGCATGTTCGGAACGATTTGCGTCCTCGACGACAAGGCGAATCACTACAGCGACGCCTACCAGGAACTCCTGTCGCATTGCCGCGATGTGCTGGAAGGCGATCTCCAGACGCTCGCCCGCCTGGGCGACGAGCTGGAGGAAGAACGAGCGCATCTCCGTGAGCTGTTCGCCCGGGTTCCCGAGGCCGTCGTCATGGTCGATCGCGACTGCAGCATCACGCGGGTCAACCCGGAGTTCACGAAGATCTTCGGGTACACGGCGGAAGAAGCCATCGGCCGGAAGGTCAACGAAATCATTGCACCGGACGGTCTCCAGGAAGAGGTCGAGGGGATCATGTCCCGCATGGTGCAGCCGGGGACGTATTCGGCGTGGAAACCGTCCGCGCACGCAAGGATGGCGCACGGGTGCCCGTGCTCCTGATCTGCGTCCCGGTGTCGTCCGATGGTGCGGGATACCTGATCTATCGGGATCTTGCGGAGACGAAGCGCCTCCAGAACGAGCAGCGCCGGTACCACGAAATCCAGCTGGAACTCGCAAACGTCAACCGCATTGCCACCCTTGGGCAGCTTTCCGCGTCGATTGCCCACGAGCTGAACCAGCCGCTGACCGGGATCATCATCAACTGCGGTGCGTCACTGCGAATGCTGGCGAGCATGCCACCGAATCTCGATGCCGTGCAGGATGCCGTGCGCCGCACCATGCGGGATGGCCAGCGGGCCTCCGAGGTGATCACGCGCTTGCGCGCCTTGTTCAGCAAGAAGGAGCCGGAACTCGAGCCGGTCGACCTGAACGAGGCGACGCGCGACGTGATCGCGCTTTCGCACGGCGAGTTCGAGAACAGCCGGGTGGTGGTGCGAACCGAGTTTGCTGCCGACCTTCCGCTTGTCACGGCGGACCGCATCCAGCTCCAGCAGGTCATCCTGAACCTGCTGCGAAATGCGATGGACGCCATGAGCACCGTGGTCGATCGTCCCAAGGACTTGCTGATCAGGAGCGAACTGGCGGAGGACGGGTGCGTGCGCTTGAGCGTGAAGGACGCGGGGGTCGGTTTCGATCCGAACGCCATGGCGAAACTGTTCGAGGCCTTCTACAGCACGAAAACGGACGGGATGGGAGTGGGACTGGCAGTGAGCCGCTACATCGTCGAGAACCATCACGGCCGCATGTGGGCAAGCTTGAATGATGGCCCCGGCGCCACGTTTTCGTTCTCCATCCCGTTCCGGAGAGGGGCGGATATCCCGGGGGCGCTGCGTTAGCCCACGGACCCGGCTCACTCGCGGAACGACCGCCGGACCTCGTCGACCGCGAGGTCCGGCCTCTGCAGGTGCGGATAGTGTCCGACCCCGGAAGCAGCACCAGTTCCAGGCCCGCCTTGGCCGCGAATTCCACGCCCATCTCCTTGTTGATGTAGAAGTCCCGCTCTCCCCACACGACCTGGACGGGCGTCTTCAATCTGGCCAGCTGCGATTCGAGGAATCGCTGGTCGGCGCTGAAATGCGCGTAGTAGTGGGCGAAGGCATCCGCCGAGGTGATCCCGTTCCGACTCCAGCCGGCGAGCATGTCGTCCTTGAGCTCCTGCGGGATGTCGAATTGCTCTTCCGTCGCAAAGCCCCTGCGATAGGAGTTCGCCAGGATGTCGTCGCGCGTCCGGTTCATCGCCGCGCGCGTGGACTCCGATGCGTGCGGCTCCTTGAGGCTTTGCAGCAGGGGGTGCATGTGGCGCGGCCGGTCGAACGGCGCGAAGTCGCCGACGATGATGCGCCGGGCGATCGTCGGCTCCTGAAGCGCGAGCAGCAGCGCCGGCAGGGAACCGATGTCGGTCGCATAGATGGTGAGCCGGGAGGTGTCGATCCGTGCGTGCTCGATGTACGCTTTCAGCACACGCGCGTAATCCCGCGGGGCGTACGAGAACTGTCCGGGCGGCGGCCGGGACGAGAGCCCGTATCCCGGCCAGTCGAAGGCATGCACCTCGTGCTCCCCGCCGAGCTCGAGGGCGATGCCCTTCCAGGCGTAAAGCGTTTCCGGGAAACCATGCAGGAAGAGCACGGTGCCCCGGGCGAGCGGGTTGCGGACGATCATTCGTCGCAGCCCCATCTCCGAAGCGATCTCGATGGTTTCGATCGCCACTTGCGGTTCCTGCGCGGGGGAAGCGGCAGCGGCACCGTCCAGGAGCGCCGTCGCGGCGAGCAGGGGCGCGAGACGCCGCCGAATCATCGATGTCCACATGTCTGGTACTCCGGGCATTGTTGTCTGACTTGCAACGCCGTCTTGCCGCGGCGCGCGCTTGTTCGTGGGAACCGGGCCGCACATGTGCAGCACCGGAGTTCATCTCCACCGACGCGAAAGGAAATCACCGTGAACCGCACCTCCATCGTCCTCGCCGGCCTTTTGTCCCTCGCCGGCTTCGCCGCCCACGCCGAATCGCCCGATCCGAGCGGCCAGTTCGCCCACACCATCCGTTCCGGGAAGACGCGCGCCCAGGTGCTCGCGGAGCTGAAGGAAGCGCAGCGCACCGGTGACATCCTGGTCGCCGGCGAAGGCGGCGCGGCGTACGAGCGCAATCCAGGGGCCTTCCCCGCACGCGTCCACGTAGCTGGCAAGACGCGTGAGCAGGTCCGCGCGGAAACGCTGCAGGCGCTGCGCGACGGCGACGTGGCCTATGGAGAGGCCGGCCTCGCCCGCCGCGAAGTCTTCCCGCACCGCTACATGGCCGGCGGCGGCGCACCGATGCAACGGTCCGCCATCGTGCTGCAACGCTGGACGCAACGCTGAAGCGGACCGCTCGCGGTGACCCATCGAAGCGTCGCCGCGGCAGCTGTCCTGGGGCGCCTGCACTTCAGCGGGTGAAGGTCATCGTGACGCGGCCGTGTGTGGCCGGGGACGGATCCCGCCGCAGTCCCAGCTTGCGGCGCAGCGTGTCCTGGTATTCCCAGTCCGCCGCGCAGTCGCTGTCGCAGAACAGGCGGACGCCGACGTCGGCGCCGCCGCAGTTGTGGCAATAGCCCGCGGGCTTCAGCACCACGCCGTGCTGCGGCTGCGCGGCGAGGGCCTGGCTCAGGTGGCCCTGCTCGGCATAGAAGGCGAGGTCTGCTTCATCGGCCATGGCTGCTCCTGTCGGTGTGTGATGCGCATGACACCAGACGCTCGCTCGCGCGTCGATTGCACGAAGGTGTTGCCCTTCTTACGGCATATGCGGGCACCCGACCATGGCCCGGCGCCGCGCAGCCGTCAGGCCTGCGCGGCAGGGCTGCCGGCGGCCGGCAGCGTGAAATGGAAGAAGGTTCCGCGCGGAGCGGCGGCACCTGCCCACAGCTTGCCCCCGTGGGCTTCGACGATGGAGCGGCAGATCGAGAGTCCCACGCCCAGGCCCTCGGGCTTGGTGGTGTAGAACGCATCGAAGACACGGGCCAGGTGGGAAGCCTCCAGCGTGGGCCCGCTGTCCCGCACGGCGACCAGGATGGCGTCGGCCCCTGCATGGCTGGTGCCGACCCACAGCTCGCGCGGTCCTTCGCCCGCGCCGAGCATGGCCTCCATGGCATTCACGATCAGGTTCAACAGGACCTGCTGCAACTGCACCCGGTCGCCCACCACCGGCGGCAGGCCATCGGCGAACCCGGTGTGCACCAGCACGCGGCTCTTGGCCGCCTCGCCCTTGGTCAGCTCGATCACCTCACGGACGGCGCCGTTGACGTCGACGAGGTCCTTGCGCGGCGGCGCCTTGCGCACCAGCGCGCGGGTGCGGTCGATGACTTCGCGCGCGCGCGTGCCGTCGCGCACGATGCGCTCCAGCACCTGCACGGCGCCGGCGACGTTGGGCGGTTCGGCCTTGAGCCTGCGCAGCGCGGTGTCGGCGTTGGTGATCACGCCCACCACCGGCTGGCTGACCTCGTGGGCGATCGAGGCGGTCAGCTGCCCCATGGTCGCCACGCGGCTGGCGTGCGCCAGCGCCGACTCCACCTCGCGGTAGCGCCGCTCGTTCTCGCGCGCCTCGGCTTCCGCCCGCTTGCGCTCGCTCAGGTCGATCACGAAGGCGAGGCCGTCGACGCGTCGTTCGTCGAATGCGGCCAGGCCCATGAGCACCGGTACGCGGCTGCCGTCCCTGGCGATGTATTCCTTCTCGAAGGGGGCGACACTGCCGGTCGCCTGCACCTGCGCCATGGTCAGGGCATCGCGCTCGCGCCACTCCGGCGGCGACAGGGTATCGCGGGTCACGCGGCCGGCGGCGAGGTCCGCGCGTTCGTAGCCCACCATGCGCAGGAAGGCGTCGTTCGCGTCGACCAGCACGGGCACCTTGCGGGTGCCCCTGGTGACCACCTTCCAGAGGTAGGTGCCGATGATGTTGGCGTCCACCAGGCGCCGGATCCTGGCTTCCCGCTCGACCAGGTCGCGATAGAGCCGGGCGTTCTCCAGCGCGATCGCCGCCTGCGAGGCGAGCAACTTCAGCACGCCGGTGCGCCCGGGCATGAACACGCCAGGCGCCAGGTTGTTCTCCAGGTACAGCACGCCACTGAGTTTTGCCTGCGTCAGCAGCGGGAGGCAGAAGATGGACCGCGCCTTGTGCTGCACGATGTAGGGATCGGTGGCGAACGATGGCTGCGCCACGGCGTCGTCGAGGATCAGGGGCTCCAGGGTGCGCAGCACGTACAGGAGGACGGACCGCGGCAGGGTCGCATCGTCCACCGGCGTGTCGCGCAGATCCACCGCGACCGCATCGCCCTCCACGACGGCGACCGCCTCGACGCGCGGTTCGGCCTCGTCCGGCACGACCAGCACCCCGCGCTGCGCGCGCCTGCTGGATGGCGGTGCGGATCAGCGTGCCCAGCAGCTTGTCCAGCATGATTTCGCTGGAGATCGCCCGCGACACGTTGACCACGGTGGCCAGGTCCAGGTTGTCGACCGGCACGCCGATGGTGCCGGCCGGCGGCGGCAGGGGCGACAGCGCGTTCGCCAGGTGGGGGTGCATGCCCTCGAGCTGCCGCACCTTGCCGTCCGCTCCCCAGCGCAGGTAGCTGTTGCGCGCCTTCAGCAGGTGCATCTCCGCCTGGTCTCCGAAGCCCTGCGCGGCGTGGAACGCGGCGGCAAGCTGGTGCGCGAGTGCCTCGACGTGGGTGAAGCCGCTGGCGCGGGCCGACCGGATCGCGCGTTCGTACAGCCGCATCGCCTGCAGTTCCTGGCCCGAGAGGCGCGCGATCTCCGCGCCGACCAGCGCCGCGCAGCCCTCGACGTTGTCGGGGCAGTTCGCGGCCCACTCCAGCAGCTGGCGATGGTGCGCGGCGGCCTCGGCCAGGTGCGATGCGCGCTCGTCGGCCGGCGCCGCGTCGCAGCAGGCGAGGTGGGAGAGGGCGCCGAAGAACCGGTACTCCATCGGCTCGGTGGTGCTCAGGTTCAGCGGCAACAGCTCCCGCAGCCTGGCGACCGCCAGGAGCCCCGCGGCATGGTCGCCGGCGAAGTAGCGTGCCTTCAGCTTGGTGGTCCAGTACATGAACTGCACCATCCCGGACCTGCCGGAGTAACGGCTCTCCATCTGCGCCTCGTCGAAGTCCGCGTCGTCCAGGCTGCCGAAGCGCGGCGTCAGCCCGCGCAGCATGCGCGCCAATGCCACGTTGGCGCGCAGCAGGTCGGTGAAGGACTCGAACTTCACCGCCCGCCCGAACACCACGCCTTCCTCGGCCTCGCGCTGGATGACGGCGAGCGGGTCGCCCGCGGCGAACCGGTTGGCGCTCATGCCCTTGGCGCAGATCGTGGCGTAGTACAGGTAGCCGCTGTCGCACGCATCGCGGAAGGCGACGTTGATCAGGTCGCGTCCGGCGCGGTAGTGCCGCGTCCAGGGCATCACCATGTTGCCCAGGAGGAAGTAGACCACCGCACGGAAGCGGGCCAGTCCGCGCCGGTCCACCAGGTCGCGCCCGAGCTGCCCGAGGTCATGCGCGCCGCGGTAGTCGCCGAACAGGCGGCCGGCGACGATGCCGAGGCGCACGTAGAAGGCGGGCGAGGCATCGCTGTTGCCGCTGGCCAGGATCAGCCGCACCGTGCGGCACACCAGCAGCGCGAACAGCGGCACGTTGATGAAGAACGCCGGCACGGTGAGCTTGCTCAGCACGTCCAGGGTGGCCACCGCGTCCGCATCCGTCATCAGCGGCAGTTCCAGCAGTTCGTCGCGCGAGCGCGTGGACAGCAGCGCGCGCGTGCGCTCGTACTCGCCGCGCACGTCCTCGTCGGTCGGGTGCTCGGGCCACTCCATCCCGAGTTCGCGCAGGAAGGCCAGGCCGCTCGCGATCGCGCGCTCGCCCTGGTCCAGCGTCGTGTACATGTCGACCTGCAGGCACGCGACCCGCGAGCGATCGGGAGTGCCGCGGGCGCGTTCGGAGACCGCGGCCAGCAGGTCTTCCGCCTCGCCGGGTGCGTCGGTGAGGAAGGCGCATTCCGCGCTTTGCAGCTGCAGCCGGAAGGCCAGCGCGGGGCTGTGCTCCCAGCAGCCCTCGTCCAGCAGCGCGGCCCCGGCGGCGAGGTAGCGGCGCGCGGAAGCATAGGCCGTGGACGACTTGGCGCGTTCGGCCGCCAGCAGGTTCAGTTGCGCCACCCGTTCGCGCTCGTCGCTCGCGACGATCAGGTGGGTGCTGCGGTTGAACTGGTTCACGATGTCGAAGATGATCTCGGCGCGCTCCGCCGCGGGTGTGTTCGCGGTGAGCATGCGGCCGATGCGCAGGTGCTTTTCCGCCCGCTCGTGCTGCGGGATCAGCGAATAGGTGGCTTCCTGCACGCGGTCGTGGTGGAAGGCGTAGGCCGTGTCGGAGCGCACGACCAGCCCGGAGCGCACGGCCTCCCACAGCTGCGCATGCACCTGCTCGATCGGCGCTTCGCAGATGGTCGCCAGCAGGTCGAAGCGCGCGCTGTGGCCGATGCATGCCAGCAGCTGCAGCGTGCGCAGCGTTAGCGCGGGCAGCCGATTGAGCTTGACGACCATCAGGTCGACGACGTTGTCGGTGTAGCGCTTCGCCTGGATCTGCTCCAGGCTCCACGACCAGCTCGCGCCGACGTGGTCGAAGCGGACCAGTCCCTCGTCCACGAGTGCGTGCAGGAACTGCACCACGAACAGCGGGTTGCCCCCGGTCTTCTCGCGCACCAGGCGCGCCAGCGGGCCCGCCTGCTCCGGTGCGCAGCGCAGGGACTCGCCGATGAGCTGCGCCATGTCCGCATCCGACAGCGGCGCCAGCACGATCTCCCGCACGCCGGCGCCCGATCGCCTGATCGCCTCCAGCTTGCGCGCCAGCGGGTGCGCGGGGCCGACCTCGTTGTCGCGGTAGGCGCCGATCAGCAGCAGGTGCCCCGGCTCGTGCTGCGCCAGCAGGTCCTGGAGGAGGTCGAGCGTGGACGCATCCAGCCACTGCAGGTCATCGAGGAACAGGCAGAGCGGATGCTCCGCGGTGGCGAACACGCCCACGAAGCGCCGGAACACCAGCTGGAACGAGCGGTGCGCGTCCTGCGGGGGCAGGCGGGGTCCGGGGACTGCCTGCCGATGACGAGTTCCAGTTGCGGGATGAGGTCGACCATCAGCTGCCCGTTGGGGCCGAGCGCATCGCGCATCGCCCTCTGCCACTCCAGCAGTTCGGACTCCGTCTTGCTCAGGAGCTGGTCGATCAGGCCGTGGAAGGCCTGCGCCAGGCTCGCATACGGGATGTCGCGCTTGTGCTGGTCGAACTTGCCGGAGGCAAAGAGCCAGCGCCGCGGCACGACGGCCTTGTGCAGTTCGTTGACGATGGAGGACTTGCCGATGCCCGAATAGCCCGAGACGAGCACCAGTTGCGGCTGCCCGTGCGCGTGCACGGCATGGCAGGCGTCGAGCAGCACCCCCACCTCGCGCGAGCGTCCGTACAGCTTCTCCGGGATCAGCAGGCGCTCGGGGAGGTCGTTCGCGCCGAGGGTGAACTCGCCGATCGAACCGCGCGTTTCCCATTCCGCCAGGCAGCGCCGCAAGTCGTGCTCCACGCCGCTTGCGGTCTGGTAGCGCTCCTCGGCCGTCTTGGCGAGCAGCTTCATCGCGACCTGCGAGAGCGGCGCGGGCACGCCGGCCAGCAGCTCTTCCGGGGAACCGGTGTCCGCGCGATGTGGCAATGGATCCATTCCATCGGGTCGGCCGCGGTGAACGGCAGCGTGCCCGTGAGCATGCGGTAGTAGATGACGCCCAGCGCATAGAGGTCGCTGCGCGAATCGATGGAGCGGTTCATCCGACCGGTCTGCTCCGGCGCCATGTAGGCGAGGGTGCCGGCGATGAACTCCGGCGGTGTCGGGGCCTGCTGTTCCCGCGGCAGCCGCGAGGCCAGGGCCAGCCCCGTCAGCCGCACCTGCCCGGCGGCGTCCACCAGCAGGTGCACCGGCTTCAGGTCCTTGTGGACCAGTCCCTGCCGGTGAAAGCCGGCGAGCGCGGAGGCGATGGCGATCGCCACCCGCAGGAAGCGGCCGGTCTCCATCGGCCCATCGAGCTCGCGTTCCAGCGGCTCGCCGCCCGTGTCTTCCAGGACCAGCATGGGGCGGTCCTCGTCGTGCACGAGTTCCAGCGGCAACGCGGCCCAGGCCGGGTCGAGGAGTTCGCGCAAGCCGTACTCATGCGCGAGCCGGTCGACGCTGGCGCGCGCGGGCCGCTCGGCCGTCAGGCGCACCGTGAGCACGCTGCGCGACATGCCATCGGCGCCGATGCGCGCTTCACGGCACAGCGCGCGCTCGCCGTCCTCGCACAGCACCTGCAGCCTGTCCTCCTCCACGCGAGCACTGGCGCCGGCGACGTGCATCGCGGCAGGGATCCCCGAGAGCTGTGTCATGGGTGCGGGTAGGCCAGGGTGTCATCTCCTCCACGAGCCGGCGGACGGGAGCGGGGTCCTCACCGGGGGAGAGGATGCGCCCTGGCCATCGGACTGTCCACCCCTACCTTGGTATCGACCACGACAAGGCGCCGCGCACGGGATGCTCCTGACCGACCGACACCAAGGTATGGTTTACGCCGCCTTCGAACTGCGGCAAGCTCTCCCTTGATTTCGACAGGGAACGTGATGCACGGTGGTGGCAGCGGAACTCACTGGGCAGGCGCGGCGCGGCCGCTGGTCTGCGTGGTGGACGACGACAGTTCGGTCCGCGAAGCGCTGCCCGACCTGCTGGAGGTGTTCGGCTTCGCCTCCGAGGCGTTCGCCTCGGCGGAGGAATTCCTGGCAGCCCGGCCGCCGCCCGACGCGCAGGCATTGATCCTGGACGTCGCGATGCCCGGCATGACGGGCCCCGAGTTGTTCGCCGAGTTGAAACGCCGGGGCAGCGTCATCCCCGTCATCTTCATCACGGCGCAGGCCGATCCCGCGCTGCAGCCACGGCTGCTCGCGCAGGGCGCGGCCAGTTGCCTGTTCAAGCCTTTCAGCGAGGTCGCCCTGTTCGCGGCGGTCGAGTCCGCTCTGGAGCACTGAAGGCGTCCGCGCGATCCGCGGATGGCGGACGTCAGTTGAAGGAGATGCCGCCGATGTCCCTCAACACCTGGCTCCAGCGCTGGCGGTCGCGCTGCACGATCACGGCGAAGCTTTCGCCGCTGGTGCCGGTCGCATCGAAGCCGATGGCCGCCAGCTCCGCCTTCATTGCGTCCGAGCGCAAGGCGCGCGACAGGTCGTCGGCCAGCCGGCTCGCCATCGTCCTGGGCAGCGTGCCCGGGGCGAAGATCCCGACCCAGCTGATGTAGCCATCGAGCGCCGGCAGCCCCTGCTGGCCGAAGGTGGGAACATCGGGCAGGGACGCATGGCGCGCGCTGCCCGTGATCGCCAGCGCGCGCAGCCGACCGTTCAGGAAGGGCCTCGCCGTGCCGAGGTCGCTCACGACCGCGGTCACCTGGCCCCCAGCAGGTCGGTGATGGCGGGTACGGTGCCCCTGTACGGCACATGCAGCATCTTCACGCCCGCCGCCGCGTTGACGCTTTCGCCGATCACGTGGGTCACCGAGCCGTTTCCGAACGAGCCGAAGGACACGCTTGCGGGTTGGTCGCGCGCGCGCTGGAGCAGGGCCTTCAGGTCGCCCGCGGGATCGTTCTCGCGCACCAGCAGCACGAAGGGCGTGGTGCCGATCTGGACCAGCGGTGTCAGGTCCCGGTCCTGGTCGTACGGCAGCTTGGGAAACACGTGCGGCACGATGGTGAAGGTGGAAGCGGCGGAGACGAGCAGCGGCACGCTGCCGGGCGGCGCCTTGGCCACGTAGTCGGCTGCGATGGTGCCGCCCGCACCAACCTTGTTTTCGATCACCGGCACCTGCCCCCAGCCGGCGGCCATCAGGGGGCCGAGCTTGCGCGCGATCACGTCCAGGGAACCACCGGGCGGCAGGCTGACCACCAGGCGTACCGGCGGCAGCGCGTCCGGCTGCGCAAGGACAGGCTGCGCCGCCCCCGCAAGCAGCAATGCGCAGAGCAGGGAGCTGTACAGGGCCATGGGGCATCACTCGGGTGAGGCTGCATGCTAGCGCCGATCACGCCGCCGGCACGAATACATGAGGCCCCGCCGGGGGCACTCCTGCCACCAAGGCCATAGCGGCGGCACACGCCGAAGTCCGATGCGTCCGGCGAGCCGTGCCGCCAGACTGCTCCTGAACAGTAGCGCACGCGGTGCGCCCTGCCCGCCGCTTCATCGTCCCCTGGAATGCGCATGCTGCCCGATCCTCACCGCCACCCGGACCTCGCCAGGCTGTTCGCGCCGTGGCACGCGCGTGGTTCCCGGACGCTCGCCCGCGAGTGGCCGATGGATTACGAATGGCCGCCGCGCGGGCGGAACGACTACGCCTGCGGCGGCCCGATGTCACTCCCCGCCTGAGGCGGGACACCTGGAGAGTCTTCATGCGTACGAACAAGTCGAGCCTGCTGGGTGCGGTCGCCGTGCTCGCCCTGGTCCTGCTGGCGTGGGCACTGTCCACGGGTACCGCGTCGGCGGACCGGAAGGCCGTGGTCGATGCCAGGGGCAACATGAAAGTGCCCGAGGGCTATCGCACGTCCTACGAGTACCTCGGCACGTGGGCCGTGGCCGCGGACGATGGCAAGGGCTCCAAGCGAGCTGCACACGGTCTACGCCTCTCCGGGGACGATCGCCGCCTACCGCTCCACGGGCAAGTTCCCGAACCAGACCGTGCTGGTCAAGGAGGTCTTCGAAACGAAGACCGCGTCGCTCACGACGGGGACCGTCAACCATGCCGCGGCGGAGTCGCTCAAGGGCTGGTTCCTGATGGTCAAGGACGAGCGGGCGCAGTTCCCGGACAACAAGCTCTGGGGCGAGGGCTGGGGCTGGGCCTGGTTCGACGCCGGCGCACCCGGAAAGTCCACCTCCACCGACTACAAGTCCGATTGCCTCGCCTGCCATGTGCCGGCGAAGCAGACGGACTGGCTCTACGTGCAGGGCTATCCGCCGCTGCGGCGCTGACCCTGCCACCACCCCACCGACACAGGAGATCGAAATGCCCAAGTACGGCAAGGACCCCGAGGCGATCCGCAGGTTGACGCCGGAGCAGTTCCGCATCACGCAGCAGGCCGGCACCGAGATGCCGGGCTCCGGCGAATACGTGCACAACGAGGAGCCCGGGATCTACGTCGACGTGGTGTCCGGCGAGCCCTTGTTCGCCTCCACCGACAAGTACGACTCCGGCTCCGGCTGGCCGAGCTTCACCAGGCCGATCGAGCCCGCGTACGTGAACGAACTGCGCGACGCCAGCCACGGCATGGTCCGCACCGAGGTGCGGTCCACGCACGGCGACAGCCATCTCGGGCACGTGTTCCCCGACGGCCACGCGACCGCGGCGGCCTGCGCTACTGCATCAACTCGGCGTCGCTGCGGTTCATCCACCGCGACGAAATGGAAGCCGAGGGCTACGGCGCCTACCTGGACCAGGTGGAGGCATCCAATGGCTGAAGAACGCGCCTTGCTGGCCGGCGGCTGCTTCTGGGGCGTGCAGCACCTGCTCCACAGGACCGAGGGCATCGTCTCCACGCGGGTCGGATACTCGGGCGGCAACACCCAGAACGCCACGTACCGGCACCACGGCTTCCACGCCGAGGCGGTGGAGATCTTCTTCGACCCGGAGCGCATCAGCTTCCGCCGGATCCTCGAGTTCTTCTTCCAGATCCACGATCCGACCACGCGCAATCGCCAGGGCAACGACGTCGGAACCAGCTATCGCTCGGCCATCTTCTACACCAGCGAGGAACAGAAGCGCGTGGCCCAGGACACGATCGCGGACGTCGAGGCCTCGGGCCTGTGGCCCGGCAAGGTGGTGACGGAAGTGGCGCCGGCCGGCGAGTTCTGGGAAGCCGAACCCGAGCACCAGGACTACCTGCTCAAGCATCCCGACGGCTACAACTGCCATTTCGTGCGGCCCGACTGGAAACTCCCGAGACGCGCCGGGTCCCCGCGGCCCGCGCATGAACGCTCCCCACCTGGACCCGCAATGAAAAACCTGTTCGATCCCCTGCAGGTGGGCAAGCTGCGCCTGCCCAACCGCATCGTCATGGCCCCGCTCACGCGCAACCGCGCGCCCGGTGCCATCCCCACCGCGCTGATGGCGGAGTACTACGCCCAGCGCGCCTCCGCCGGCCTCATCATCAGCGAGGCCACCTCCATCACGCACCAGGGCCAGGGCTACGCCGACGTGCCGGGCGTCTACGGCACCGAACAGCTCGATGGCTGGAAGCACGTGACGCAGGCCGTGCACGCCCGCGGCGGCCGCATCTTCTGCCAGCTCTTTCACGTGGGCCGCATCTCGCACGTCGAACTGCAGCCGGAGGGCCGCGCGCCGGTGGCGCCCTCGGCGATCGCCGCGAAGGCCAAGACCTACCTGATCCGGGACGGCGCCGGCAGTTTCGTTGCGACGTCGGAGCCGCGCGCGCTGGATGCCGCGGAAATCCCCGGCATCGTGCGCGACTTCCGCCATGCGGCGCGCAACGCGATCGGCGCCGGCTTCGACGGCGTGGAAGTGCACGGGGCCAACGGCTACCTGCTGGACCAGTTCCTCAAGACCGGGGCCAACCAGCGGCGCGACGACCACGGCGGCTCCATCGGAAACCGCGCGCGCTTCCTGCTGGAAGTGATGCGCGAGGTGTGCGAGGAGGTCGGCTCCGACCGCGTCGGGCTGCGGCTGTCGCCGGTGGCCACGGCCAACGACCTCGTCGACGAGGACGCGCAGCCGCTGTTCGACCATGTCGCCAGGCAGCTGGCCCCGCTGGGCCTCGCCTACCTGCACCTGGTCGAGGGTTCCCCCGGCGGGCCGCGCGAGGTGGAAGGCACGCCTTCGACTACGAGGCGATGCGGCGCGCCTGGCGCGATGCGGGTGCCACCGGCGCCTGGATGGTGAACAACGGCTACGACAAGGCGCTGGCCGCACAGGCGCTGGCGCAGGGCGCGGACCTGGTGACCTTCGGCCGGCCTTTCATCGCCAACCCGGACCTGGTAGAGAGATTGCGCCAGGACGCGCCGCTCAACGCCGTGGACTTCTCGACGCTGTACGGCGGCGGAGCGAGCGGGTACACGGACTACCCCGCCCTGTCCGCCTGACCCGCCCCCTCGCCCCCAACCGAACAGGACCTTTGCCATGAAAATGAAACTCGCCCTTCCTGCGCTCGTCGCCGCCCTTCTCGCGATCACGGCGCCTGCGCACGCGCAGGGGTCCTCCGCTGCGCCGGAGCCGGCCAAGCGCCGCTCGGCCACGGACGCGCAGGACCAGGTGCGTCTGACGCGCGTCACGGCGGAGTATTGGCGCGTCACCTTCCACAACCCTCCGTTCAACATCTACGGCCCGAACACGATGCCGCAGCTGAACAAGGTGGTGACGGCGATGGAGACCGACCCGCACGTGAAGGTGGTGGTCTTCGACAGCGACGTCCCGGGCTTCTTCCTGACGCACTACGACTTCGTGCCGCCGCTGACCGACACCACCCGCCTGCCGCCGGGGCCCACCGGGCTGCCGCAGCTGCCCGACATGCTGGTGCGGCTCAGCAAGGCGCCCGTGGTGTCGATCGCGTCGATCCGCGGGCGCGCCACCGGCGTCGGCAGCGAGCTGGCGCTGGCCGCCGACATGCGCTTCGCCAGCCGCGAGAAGGCCATGCTCTCGCAGTTCGAGATCGGTGCCGGCTTCGTGCCCGGCGGCGGCCCCATGGCGCGCCTGCCGCGACTGATGGGACGCGGCCGTGCGCTGGAAGTGCTGATGACGGGCAGCTACGTCGACGGCGAACTCGCCGAGCGCTACGGCTACGTCAATCGCGCGCTGCCCGACGCCCGTCTCGACGGCTTCGTCGACACCCTGGCGCGCCGCATCGCCGGCTTCGACAAGCAGGCGATCGCCGACATCAAGCGGCTGGTCGATGCCAGCAGCCTGCCGACCAACGATCAGATGGCAGCCGAGTGGGAAGCCTTCCTGGCATCCGTGCAGCGCCCGGCCGCGCAGCAGCGCATCGGCAAGCTGATGGAGCAGGGACTGCAGATCAACCCCGACCTCGAGAAGCGCCTGGACGACTACACGGGCAGGCTGGGCGGGCGCTCGAAGTGATGGACCCAGGCGCCGCCGCAGCCGGCAAGTGAGCAGCCCGGCCGGCGCTGCAATCCCGTGACGGGAGTGGGGAACGCGCACTCCCGATAATCTGTGGACCCAAGGAGCCGCCGACCATGACCGATGCCGCCCTCCTGTTCCATCACTACGGCGTGCTGGGCATCGTGCTCATCGTGTTCGCCAAGCGGATGGGCGTGCCCGTGCCCGCCATGCCCTTCCTCCTGCTGGCCGGCGCGCGGGGAGCGGACACCGCCTTCGCCCTGCATGCGGTGCTCGGCGCCTGCGCCGCCGCGGTGGCGGCCGACGGTGCGTGGTTCATCGCGGGCCGCCGCTTCGGGCGCGGCATGCTCGCGCTGGTGTGCAGGATCTCGATCGCGCCCGACACCTGCATCCGCAGGAGCGAGGTCTCCTTTGCGCGGCGCGGCGCCGCGACCGTGCTGCTGGCCAAGTTCATTCCCGGCGTCGCCGGCCTGGCGCCCCCGCTGGCGGGAGCCCTCGGCATGTCGGCCGTGCGATTCACGGGGCTCAACTCCGCGGGCACGCTGCTGTGGGTCGGCGGCGGGGTCGCCGCCGGCATGCTGCTGCACCGGCAGGTCATGCAGGTCGTCACGGCCTTGCAGGACCTGGGGAGCCTGGCGCTGCCGGTCGTGGTCGTCGCCGTCGGTGCCTACCTCGGGTGGTTGTCCCTGCGCCGCCGCATGATGACGCGCGCCGCCACGCGAACGCCGCGGATCGCGCCGCAGCAGGTGGCGGAGAAGATGGCCCGCGGAGAGCGCCTGCTGCTCGTGGACGTGCGCGGCCCGGAACCGGCCCTGGAGCAGAGGATCCCGGGAGCCGTTCACGCCTTCCTCGACGACCAGGTGGATGCATCCATCCCCGCGGACGCGGGCGTGCAGCTGGTGGTCTATTGCGACTGCCCGAGCGACGTCTCCGCCGCGCGCGTGGCCACGCGGCTGCGCAAGCGGGGCCTGCGGCCGCTCGTGCTCGCGGGCGGATTCCCCGCCTGGCAGGCTGCGGGCCTGCCGGTGGAACCCGCGCCGCACGCGGCGCCTGCGGCTGGAGCGCAGGCCATCGTCACGCATCCTGCCGCAGGTACGCCGCCTGTTCGGGAAGCCGCAGGCTCACCATGAACACGACGGCCATCATGGCCGTCACGTACCAGTAGAACGCCGACTCGTGTCCCGCGGACTTCAGTCCGAGCGCCACGTACTCCGCCGACCCGCCGAAGATCGCATTGGCGATCGCATAGGAGAGCCCCACGCCGAGGGCGCGGACGTTCGCCGGGAACAGTTCGGCCTTGACGATGCCGCTGATGGACGTGTAGAGGCTCACGATGGTCAGCGCCGCCAGGATTAACGCGGCCTGCGCGTACGGGCTGTCCACCGATTCGAGCGCGCTGAAGATGGGGACGGTCGCCAGGGTCCCGAGGGCGCCGAACAGCAGCATGCTCCTGCGCCGGCCGATGCGGTCGGACAGCGCGCCGAAGAGCGGCTGCATGCACATGTAGAGGAACAGGCAGGCGGTCATGACGCCGCTGGCGGCCTTGATCGAGAGGCCCGCGGAGTTGACCAGGTACTTCTGCATGTAGGTGGTGAACGTGTAGAAGATCAAGGAGCCGCCGGCGGTGTACCCGAGCACCGTGAGGAACGCCGAGCGGTGCCGCCCCAGCAGCTCCCTGACCTGCCCCGCGTTGCCGGCACCGCGTGATTCCGCCGTGGACGTCTCGTGCAGCGTGCGCCGCAACACGAGGGCCACGACCGCGCCCACGGCCCCGATGAAGAAGGGGATGCGCCATCCCCAGCGCCGCAGCTCGCCGTCGTCCAGCAGCTGTTGCAGGACGACGATCACCAGCACGGCGGCGAGCTGGCCGCCGATCAGCGTGACGTACTGGAAGGAGGAGTAGAAGCCGCGCCGGCCGCTCAGCGCCACCTCGCTCATGTAGGTGGCGGTGGTGCCGTATTCGCCGCCGACCGACAGGCCCTGCAGCAGCCGGGCGACCAGCAGCAGGCCGGGAGCCCATGCGCCGATGGCGGCGTACGAGGGCAGGCAGGCGATCATGAGCGAGCCGCCGCACATCAGCAGCACCGAGATCAGCATGGAGGCCTTGCGGCCGCGCCGGTCGGCGATGCGGCCGAACAGCCAGCCGCCGATGGGGCGCATGAGGAATCCGGCGGCGAACACTCCCGCGGTCATCAGCAGCTGCGCGGTCGGATCCGACGCCGGAAAGAAGACGGGCGCGAAGTAGATGGCGCAGAACGCGTACACGTAGAAGTCGAACCATTCGACCAGGTTGCCCGAGGATGCCGCGACGATGGCGGTGATGCGCTTGCGCTTCTCCGCGGCAGAGTAGGCGGGGATGGGGTGGTCGGCGGCGACGGGGCTCATCTCCTGCCTCCGCTTCGGGCAATGGTCGTCATGGGGCGCTCCTGTCCTGGTGGGGAAAGGCCTCCATCAGAGTCAAAGGCGCGCGCCGAATCCATCGGACCTTGGTGTCGGTCGGCCTCGGTGCCAGGTGCGACTCGTTCTTCCGGCGGGTGGGCGGGCATGCCGTCGTCGCATTGTCCGGAGATGCCGCGGATGCGAACGTGCAGCGCGGTGGCCCTTGCCACCGGGAAGGCCGCGCCATGACACCGGACACGATGAACGCCCGCTTCGCCCGCGAAGTCGCCAAGTACCCCGCCGACCAGAAGCAGTCCGCCGTGATGGCCTGCCTGGCGATCGTGCAGCAGGAGCAGGGCTTCGTCAGCAAGGACAGCGAGAACGAGATCGCCGCCTGCCTCGGCATGGCCCCCATTGCGGTGCACGAGGTCACGACCTTCTACAACATGTACAACCAGCAGAAGGTCGGCAAGTACAAGCTGAACGTCTGCACCAACCTGCCGTGCCAGCTGCGTGACGGCATGAAGGCGCTGCAGCACCTGGAGATGCGCCTGGGCATCGGGATGGGCGAGTCCACGCCCGACGGCCTGTTCACGCTGCAGCAAAGCGAGTGCCTGGGCGCCTGCGCCGACTCGCCGGTACTGCTGGTGAACGACCGCACCATGTGCAGCTTCATGAGCACCGACAAGCTCGACCAGATGATCGACGGCCTGCGCAAGGCGGAGGGCGTGTCGACCGCCGCACGGCCGCCCGAAGGCGGTGCTGCCGCAGTGCGCCGCACGGAGGCTTCATGATGCTCGCCGAACAGGTCCTCTCGCAGTTCCAGGCCACCGGCGTCCAGACCTGCTTCCACGGCCGCCACATCAACCCGCAGATCTATGCGGGCCTGGACGGCACCAACTGGCGCATCAAGGACTACGAGGCGCGCGACGGCTACAAGGCGCTGCGCAAGATCCTGTCCGAGGGCCTCACGCAGGACCAGGTGATCGCCACCGTCAAGGAAAGCGCGCTGCGCGGCCGCGGCGGCGCCGGCTTCCCCACGGGCCTGAAGTGGAGCTTCATGCCGCGCCAGTTCCCCGGCCAGAAGTACCTGGTGTGCAACTCCGACGAGGGCGAGCCGGGCACCTTCAAGGACCGCGACATCCTGATGTTCAACCCCACATCGTCGTCGAGGGGATGATCATCGCCGCCTACGCGATGGGAATCACCGTGGGCTACAACTACATCCACGGCGAGATCTTCAGCGCCTACGAGCGCTTCGAGGACGCGCTGGAAGAGGCGCGTGCCGCCGGCTACCTGGGCGACCGGATCCTGGGTTCGAAGTTCAGCTTCCAGCTGCACGCGCACCATGGCTTCGGCGCCTACGTCTGCGGCGAAGAGACGGCCATGCTGGAATCGCTGGAAGGCAAGAAGGGCCAGCCGCGCTTCAAGCCGCCGTTCCCGGCCAGCTTCGGCCTGTACGGCAGGCCGACCACGGTCAACAACACCGAGACCCTCGCGGCCGTGCCCTGGATCATCCGCAACGGCGGCCAGGCCTACCTCGAATGCGGCAGGCCGAACAACGGCGGCACCAAGATCTTCTCGATGTCGGGCGACGTGGAACTCCCCGGCAACTACGAAGTCCCGCTCGGCACGCCGTTCGGCAAGCTGCTGGAGCTGGCAGGCGGGGTGCGCGGCGGGCGCAGGCTCAAGGCGGTCATTCCGGGCGGGGCGTCCTCGCCGGTGCTGCCCGCGGACGCGATCAGGGACTGCCCGATGGACTACGACGCCCTCGCCAAGGCCGGCTCGATGATGGGATCGGCGGCCGTGATCGTGCTGGACGAGACGCGCGACATGGTGGAGAGCCTGCTGCGCCTGTCCTACTTCTACATGCACGAGTCCTGCGGCCAGTGCACGCCGTGCCGCGAAGGCACCGGCTGGCTGTGGCGCGTGCTGGCCCGCATCCACGCCGGACGCGGCCGGCCGGGGACCTCGACCTGCTGCAGTCGGTCGCGCAGAACGTCCAGGGCCGGACCATCTGCGCGCTCGGGGACTCCGCCGCGATCCCGGTGCGGGCGATGCTGAGGCACTTCCCGCACGAGTTCGCGGCGCGGCTGCCTGCATCCACCTTTGGTATCGGCCCTACCAAGGTGTGATGGTCCGCGGCCGCGCCCTGTTGTGAACTCGATCGATCAAAGGAGATACCGATGTCAATCTTGCAAGCGGCCTTCCGGCGCGGCGCGTTCAGGATGGGCCTTGCGCTCACGACCCTCGCCGCCATTGCCGTCGCGGTCTTCATCGCGACGTCGGAGGGCGACGTGACCGCCTCCGAGCGGCCTGCGCCCCCGCCGGCGGTACCGGTGTCGGTCGCGACGGTCGTGCAGGCGGAAGTCGCCGCCTGGGACGAGTTCTCCGGCCGGCTCGAGGCCGTCGAGCAGGTGGACGTGCGTTCCCGCGTCTCGGGCGCGGTGCAGAGCGTCCATTTCCGCGAAGGCGCCCTGGTGCGTGCCGGCGACCTGCTGGTCACCATCGACCCGGCGCCCTACGCGGCGGAGGTGGAGAGGGCGCAGGCGCAGGTGGCCGCCGCCGACGCGCGCCTCATGAACCGGCGCAGCGAGCAGCAGCGCGCCGAGCGCCTCTGGCGGGAGGACGCCATCGCGCAACGGGAGCTGGACGAGCGCAACGACGGCATGCACGAGGCGGAAGCCAACCTGCGTGCCGCCCAGGCGGCGCTGACGTCCGCGCGCCTGAACCTGGGCTACACCCAGGTGCGCGCACCGATCGCCGGGCGCATCGGCAAGTTCGAGGTGACCGCGGGCAACCTGGTGGCGGCCGGCCCGGGCGCGCCCGTGCTCACCACGCTCGTCTCCGTGCACCCGATCTATGCGAGCTTCGACGCCGACGAGCAGGTCATCGTGCGGGCGCTGCGCGACGTCCCGGGCGTCGATGGCGACCGGACACAGATCGACCGGATCCCGGTGCGCATGGGCACCGTGGTCACCGACGGAACACCCCACGAAGGCCGGCTGCAGCTCATCGACAACAAGGTCGACACCCGCAGCGGCACGGTGCGCGTGCGCGCCCGCTTCGACAATCCCCAGGGCGTGCTCATTCCCGGCCAGTTCGCCCGCATCCACCTGGGCAAGGCGAAGGCGAGCCGGGCGCTGCTGGTCTCGGAACGCGCGGTGGGGACGGACCAGGACAAGAAATTCGTGCTGGTCGTCGGAGCCGACGACAAGGTGGCCTACCGCGAGGTGACGCTCGGCGCCGCCGTCGACGGCCTGCGCATCGTCACCAGGGGCCTGAAGGCGGACGAACGCATCGTCGTCAACGGCGTGCAGCGCGTGCGCCCCGGCACGCTGGTGCAGCCGCAGCAGGTGCCGATGGAGGCGCAGGCGGGTGCGGCCGAGCGCACGGCCGCGGCCCAGCGGTCCTGAGAACGGCGGAGCCCCCATGAACTTCTCCAGGTTCTTCATCGACCGGCCCGTGTTCGCCGGCGTCCTGTCCATGCTCATCTTCCTCGGCGGGCTGATCGCGCTGCCCCTGCTGCCGATCTCGGAGTACCCCGAGGTGGTGCCGCCCTCGGTGGTCGTGCGGGCGCAGTATCCCGGCGCGAGCCCGAGGGTGATCGCCGAATCGGTGGCCACGCCGCTGGAGGAGCAGATCAACGGCGTCGAGGACATGCTCTATTTCAGCAGCCAGTCCACCGCCGACGGCCAGCTGACGCTCGTGGTGACCTTCAAGCTGGGGACGGACCCCGACAAGGCGCAGCAGCTGGTGCAGAACCGGGTGACGCAGGCGGAACCCCGGCTGCCCGAGGAGGTCCGCCGGCTCGGCGTCACCACGATCAAGAGCTCGCCGGACATCACCTTGCTCGTGCACCTGTCCTCGCCCACCGGCCGCTACGACATCAACTACCTGCGCAACTACGCACTCCTGAACATCCGCGACCGCCTGGCCCGCGTGCAGGGCGTGGGGCAGGTGGCCCTGTACGGCGCCGGCGACTATTCGATGCGCGTGTGGCTCGACCCGCACAAGGTGGCCCAGCGCAACCTCTCGGCTTCCGACGTCGTGCGCGCGATCCGCGAACAGAACGTGCAGGCGGCCGCCGGGACCATCGGCGCCGCCCCGAACCACGGCATCGACGTGCAGCTCTCGGTCAACGCCCAGGGCCGGCTGCAGACCGAGGAGGAGTTCGGCGAGATCATCGTCAAGACCGAGACCGACGGCGCGGTCACGCGCCTGCGGGACCTCGCCCGCATCGAACTCGGCGCGGCCGACTATTCGCTGCGCTCGCTGCTGGACAACAAGGACGCCATGGCGGTGGCGATCCTGGCTTCGCCGGGCTCCAATGCGATCGCGATCGCCGACGGCGTGCGCGCCGAGATGGCGGAGGTGGCCAAGACCATGCCGCAGGGCGTGGAGTACAGCACGGAGGTGTACGACACCACGCTGTTCGTGCGCGAGTCGATCAAGTCGGTGGTGAAGACCCTGCTGGAGGCGATCGCCCTGGTCGTGCTGGTGGTGATCCTGTTCCTGCAGACCTGGCGCGCCTCCATCATCCCGCTGCTGGCGGTGCCGGTCTCGGTGGTGGGCACCTTCGCCGTCATGTACGCGCTGAACTTCTCGATCAACGCCCTGAGCCTGTTCGGGCTGGTGCTTTCGATCGGCATCGTCGTCGACGACGCGATCGTGGTGGTGGAAAACGTCGAGCGCAACATCCAGGCGGGCCTGTCGCCGCGCGAGGCGACGCTGCAGGCCATGAGGGAGGTGTCCGGACCCATCGTGGCGATCGCGCTGGTGCTGGTGGCGGTGTTCGTGCCGCTGGCGTTCATCACCGGGCTGGCCGGCCAGTTCTACCGCCAGTTCGCGCTGACCATCGCCATCTCCACCGTCATCTCCGCCGTCAATTCGCTGACGCTGTCGCCGGCCCTGTCGGCGCTGCTGCTGCGCGGGCACGATGCGCCGAAGGACGCGCTCACGCGCGGCATGGACCGCGTGCTGGGCCCCTTCTTCCGCGGCTTCAACCGGCTGTTCCAGCGCGGAGCGGAGAACTACGGCACCGGCGTGCGGCATGCGATCTCGCGCAAGGTGGTGATGCTGTCGGTCTACCTCGGCCTCGCCGTGATCACCGTGGGACTCTTCAAGGTCATTCCGCACGGCTTCGTGCCGGTGCAGGACAAGGAGTACCTGGTGGGCTTCGCGCAGCTGCCCGACGGCGCCAGCCTGGACCGCACCGACGACGTGATCCGGCGCATGAGCGACATCGCGCTGAAGCATCCCGACGTGCAGTACGCCGCCGGCTATCCCGGGCTGTCCATCAACGGCTTCACCCGCAGCTCCAATGCCGGCGTGGTCTTCATCCTGCTCAAGCCTTTCGGGCAGCGCAAGCGCGCGGACCAGAACGCCACGGCCGTCGCCGCGGCCCTGAACCAGTCCTTCGGGCAGATCCAGGACGCCACCATCGGCCTGTTTCCGCCGCCGCCGGTGCAGGGTCTCGGCACCACCGGCGGCTTCAAGCTGCAGCTGCAGGACCGCGCCTCGCTCGGCTACGCGGAGCTGGACACGGCGACCAAGGCCTTCCTCGCCGAAGCGCGCAAGGCGCCGGAGCTCACCGGCCTGTGGACCAGCCTGCAGGTCAACGTGCCGCAGCTCTACGCCGACATCGACCGCACCAAGGCACGCCAGCTGGGTGTGCCCATCACCGACGTGTTCAACACGCTGCAGATCTACCTGGGCAGCCTGTACGTGAACGACTTCAACCGCTTCGGGCGCACCTACACCGTGCGGGTGCAGGCCGACGCCGAATTCCGCTCGCACGCGGACGACGTCGCCAGCCTGAAGGTGCGGTCCGCCAACGGCGAGATGGTGCCGCTGTCCGCCTTCGTCACGGTCAAGCCCAGCTACGGGCCCGAGCGCGCGATCCGCTACAACGGCTTCCTGGCTGCGGACATCAACGGCAACCCGGCTCCCGGCTATTCGTCGGGCCAGGCGCAGGATGCGATCGAGCGGATCGCGGCCAAGACGCTGCCGCCCGGCGTGGGCTACGAATGGACCGACCTGACCTACCAGGAGATCCTCGCCGGCGATGCCACCGCGCTGGTGTTCCCGCTGGCCGTGCTGCTGGTGTTCCTGGTGCTGGCCGCGCAATACGAAAGCCTCACGCTGCCGATCGCGATCATCCTGATCGTCCCGATGGGACTGCTGGCGGCGATGACGGGCGTGTGGCTCTCCGGCGGCGACAACAACATCTTCACCCAGATCGGGCTGATGGTGCTGGTGGGGCTATCGGCCAAGAACGCCATCCTCATCGTGGAGTTCGCCCGCGAGCTCGAGTTCGCCGGCCGCACGCCGGTGCAGGCGGCGATCGAGGCGGCGCGGCTGCGGCTGCGCCCGATCGTGATGACCTCGATCGCCTTCGTCATGGGCGTGCTGCCGCTGGTGCTGGCTTCCGGTGCCGGCGCCGAGATGCGGCGGGCGATGGGCGTGGCGGTGTTCAGCGGGATGATCGGCGTGACGGCCTTCGGACTGGTCCTCACGCCCGTGTTCTACGTGCTGCTGCGCCGGCTGGCCGGCAACCGTCCGCTGGTGAACCATGGCCATGCCTCCACCATCCAGCCTGCAGGGGAAGCGCAATGAGTCCCGATCCCCGGCCCTTGCGCCTCTGCGTGCTGGTCGCGGCCCTGCTCGTTGCCGGCTGTGCGACGCCGCCCGCCATCGACCCGGCCAGGCTGCCGCCGATCCCCCTGTCGTTCGCGGGAGCGGGTGGCAAGTGGACCGCCACGGCCCCCGCGGAGCTTCCGGCCTTCGGCGAGTGGTGGAAGGCCTTCGGCGACCCGGTGCTCGATGGCCTGATGGCCGGTGCGATGGAGCGCAACGACCGCATCCACATCGCCGCCTCGCGGCTGGAGCAGGCGCGTGCACTGCTGCGAGCCGCCGAGGGGCGCAGGCTGCCCCAGGTCGGGCTCGCGGCGGGCGCGTTCCGGGGCACCCGGCCGGACATGGGGCCGGCGGCTGCCACCAGCCTGTCCGCGGGGGCCACCTTCTCCTACGAGGTCGACGTGTTCGGCAAGATCGCGCGGGCGACGGATGCCGCCAGGCTGGATACCGACGCGCGCGAGTCGCTGCTGCGAAGCGCGCGCCTGCTGATCCAGGCGGAGGTCGCGCACACCTACTTCACGCTGCGGGCGCTCGATGCCGAAACGGCCATCGTGCAGGACACGGTGCTCGCGTACGCCGACACCTTGCGGCTGACCGAATCCCGCTTCCGTGCCGGCGACGTCGCCGAGCTGGACGTGGTGCGGGTGCGCGCCGAGAAGGCCGCGGCGCAGTCGCAGGCGCTGGCGATCCGGCGCGAGCGCGCCGAGCTCGAGCACACGCTGGCCGTGCTGGTGGGAGAGGTGGCGTCCACCTTCTCGCTGGCGCCTTCGCAGTGGACCGGAAGCGCGCCCGCCATCCCCGCGGGCGTGCCCGCCGTCGTGCTGGCGCGCCGGCCCGACGTGAGCGCGGCGCAGCAGGCCCTGCTCGCTGCGCAGGCGCGCGTCGGGGTGGCGCAATCCGCATGGTTCCCGGACGTGCAGCTGACCGCATCGGGCGGATTCGCCTCGTCCGGGCTGTCGGACGTGTTCAAGTGGTCCGCCCGGGCCTGGGGCGTGGGCGCGCTGCTGTCGCTGCCCATCTTCGACGGCCGGCGCGAGGGCACCATCGCCGCGGCGGCGGCCGAGATGGATGGCGCGCTGTCCTCCTACCGCGAGCAGGTGCTGGTCGCCTTCAAGGACGTGGAGGACCAGCTCTCCTCGCTTCGGTTGCTCGGCGAGCAGGCGCAGGCCGAGGCAGAGGCCGTGGCCTCGGCCCGCCGGGCGACCGCGTTGTCGAACGCGCGCTACCGCGGCGGCTTCATCAGCCAGTTCGAGCTGCTGGATGCCCAGCGCAACGAGCTGCGCAGCCGGCGCATGGAGACGCAGGTGCGGGCCGCGCAGTTCCAGACGACGGTTCGGCTCGTGCGCGCGCTCGGCGGCTCCTGGGACAACCCCGCGGCCCCCGCGGTCGCCACGCGCGAGTGACCGACACCATGGTCTGATATCCCAACCCGCGCTTTGGGCACAGACTGCGCTCCTTTCACAGGAGCACACCATGGAGCCACTTCTCGGCGCGGTCCTCGAGGCCCACGGCGGTCTTTCGAACTGGAAGCACGTCACCAGGATCGTCGCGCGCATGAGCCTCGGCGGGCCCTTCTGGGGCGCGCGCGGCTGGCCCGGCGTGCATGAGGACACGACCGTCGTGGTCGACCCGCATCGCCAGCACCTCACGTTGGCACCCTTCGGGACGCCGGAGGGGTTCGCGGAGTTCCGGGTGGGCCCGGAGCGCATCGCCATCCGCTCCGGTGACGGCAGGCTCGTCGAGGAGCGGCTGGCGCCGCGCGCTTCCTTCCCGAAGGTGTTCGACCCTTTCCGCACCCCGTGGGATGCGGTGCAGGTCGCATACTTCACGAGCGCGGCCGTGTGGAACTACCTGGCGACGCCCTTCGTCTTCACGCACCCCGGCGTCGAGACCGTCGAGATCGAGCCCTGGGTGGAAGGCGGCCAGACCTGGCGCCGGCTGGCGGTGACCTTCCCCGCATCGATCGCCAACCACAACCCACGGCAGGTCTTCTACTACGACGAGGCGTTCATGCAAAGGCGCATGGACTATTCGCCGGAGGTGACGGGCAGCCCGCCGGTGGCCCACTACACGCACGATCCGAGGACCTTCGACGGCTTCGTGTTCCCGACGCGGCGGCGCGTGCACCTGCACGACGCCGCCGGCATCGCGGACCTGCAGTTCGCGCCGATCACCCTCGACGTCGCCTCGGTGCGCGTCGAGCGGTCGAAGGAAGCCGTACCTGCCTAGGCGAGCACGGGATTCGGCTTGGCCGGGTCGATCCCGTACTTGCGGATC
Source organism: Ramlibacter montanisoli (assembly GCF_013087525.1). Taxonomy (GTDB): domain Bacteria; phylum Pseudomonadota; class Gammaproteobacteria; order Burkholderiales; family Burkholderiaceae_C; genus Ramlibacter; species Ramlibacter montanisoli. The sequence continues at coordinate 125,012 of NZ_JABFCS010000001.1, forward strand.
GCCTCCGCCACCCGGCTGGCCGGAATGACTCCGTCGTCGGCCAGTGCCTTCAGCGCGGCGATCGCCACCCAGTGGCGGTCCACCTCGAAGAAGTGGCGCAGTGCGGCACGGGTGTCGGAGCGGCCGAAGCCGTCCGTGCCCAGCACGACGTACCGGCGGGGCACGAAGCCGCGGATCTGCTCGGCCAGCGCGCGCACGTGGTCCGTGGCCACGATCACCGGGCCCCTGGTCTGCTGGAGCAGGCGCGTGACGTGCGGCAGGCGGCGCGGCGCTTCCGGATTCAGCAGGTGCTCGCGCTCGGCGGCCTGGCCGTCACGCGCCAGCTGGGTGAGTCCGGGCACGCCCCACAGGTCGGCCGCCACGCCCCAGTCCCTGTGCAGCAGTTCCGCCGCGGCGATCACCTCGTTGAAGATGGTGCCCGCGCCCAGCAAGCTGCACCCGCGGGGCAGCGCCGCCATCGTCGGCCCCCTTGCGGAACGCGTACATGCCCCGGAGGATGTCCGCCGCCACCGTCGGGCCCTCGGGCATGGCCGGCTGCGGGTAGCTCTCGTTCATCAGCGTGAGGTAATAGAACACGTCCTCCTGCTCGGCGACCATGCGGCGCAGGCCGTCCTGCACGATCACCGCCAGCTCGTACGGGAAGGTCGCGTCGTAGCTGATGCAATTGGGCACCCACGAAGCCCACAGCAGCGACTGCCCGTCCTCGTGCTGCAGGCCCTCGCCGTTGATGGTGGTGCGGCCGGCCAGGGCACCGAGCAGGAAGCCGCGGGCCCGCATGTCGGCGGCGGCCCAGGCGAGGTCGCCCACCCGCTGGAAGCCGAACATGGAATAGAAGATGTAGAACGGGATCGTGATCTCGCCGTGCGTGGAGTACGAGGTGGCGGCCGCGATCCAGTCCGCCATGGCGCCGGCCTCGCTGATGCCTTCCTGCAGCACCTGGCCGGTTTCGGACTCCTTGTAGAAGGAGAGGGTGCCGGCGTCCTGCGGCACGTACCTCTGTCCTTCCTGGTTCCAGATGCCGACCTGCCGGAACAGCCCCTCCATGCCGAAGGTGCGCGCCTCGTCCGGGACGATGGGCACGACGCGCCGGCCCAGCGCCGGGTCCTTGAGCAGGGTGTTGAGGATGCGCACGAAGGCCATCGTGGTGGACATGCCGCGGCCCTCGGGCGTCGCCTGCAGCAGCGCCTCGAAGGCGGGGAGCGCCGGCACCGGCAGCGCTTGCGCCTTGCGGCGGCGCGCCGGCAGGTAGCCGCCCAGCGCCTCGCGGCGCGCGCGCATGTAGCCGAGCTCGCGGGATCCCTCCGCAAAGCGGATGAAGGGCACTTCCTCGATGCGCTCGTCGGGGATGGGAAGCGCGTACTTGTCCCGCAGTGCCCGCAGCGCGTCGACGCTCACGGTCTTCTGCTGGTGGTTGGTGTTGGCGGCCTGGGACTGCGCACCCATGCCGTAGCCCTTGATCGTCTTGGCCAGGATCAGGGTGGGGCGGTCGCCGCCACGCGCGGCTTCGGCGAAGGCCGCGAACACCTTCAGGGGATCGTGGCCACCACGGTCCAGGTTCCACAGTTCGTCGTCGGTATGGTCCGCGACGAGCGCCTTCAGCTCCGGCGTGTTGAAGAAATGTTCGCGCAGGTAGGCGCCGGACTTCGAGCGGTAGGTCTGGTAGTCGCCGTCGACCACCTCCATCATCCGCTGCCGCAGCGCCCCCGTGGTGTCGCGCGCGAACAGCGCATCCCACCGGCTGCCCCACAGCAGCTTGATCACCCGCCAGCCCGCGCCCAGGAACAAGGACTCGAGTTCCTGCACGATCTTGCCGTTGCCGCGCACCGGGCCGTCCAGGCGCTGCAGGTTCGCGTTGATGACGAAGACGAGGTTGCCCAGCCGCTCCCGCGCGGCCATGGCGAGCGCCCCGACCGACTCGGGTTCGTCCATCTCGCCGTCGCCCAGGAACACCCAGACCTTGCGGTCGTCGGTCGTCGCGATGCCGCGGGCCTGCAGGTATTTCATGAAGCGCGTCTGGTAGATCGACAGCAGCGCCGCCGAACCCATGGACACGGTCGCGAACTGCCAGAAGTCCGGCATCAGCCAGGGGTGGGGATAGGAGGACAGCCCTTCGCCGCCCACCTCGAGGCGGTAGTTGTCCAGGTGCTTTTCGCTCAGGCGACCCAGCAGGAATGCGCGGGCGTAGATGCCCGGCGAGGCGTGGCCCTGCGTGTACAGCAGGTCGCCGCCATGCTGCGCGGTGGGCGCGCGCCAGAAGTGGTTGTAGCCCACGTCATAGAGGGTCGCCGCGGAGGCGAAGGAGGCGATATGCCCGCCGACGTTGCTGGTCTTCGCGGCGCGCACCACCATCGCCAGCGCGTTCCAGCGCGTGTAGGCGCGGATGCGCCGCTCGAGCTCGGGGTCTCCCGGCATCCGGGCCTGGCGGTGGACGGGAATGGTGTTGACGTAGGGCGTGCCGGCCGCATGCGGCAGCGACTGCCCGCGCAGGCGCGCGTACGCGATCTGCCGCTCGATCAGGTAATGGGCGCGGTCGGGGCCGGCGGTCTCGATCACCGAGTGGATCGCGTCCAGCCACTCGGCCGTCTCCTGCGGATCCTCGTCGACGGCGTCACGGGCTGCATGCATGGATGGCTCCTTCATTCCCGCAGGATGCGTGCGGCACCGGCCCTTGTCCAAGCCACCTTGGTCGCGTCACGCGGCACCGGCTTCGGCAGGAGCGGGGAGTGAACCTTCGGCGGATGCGCCGTGCGGCGCGTGCGCCGACGATGTGCCAGCCACCACTCACGCAAGGAGCCACCGTGAAACGCCTGAACCGTCTCGCACTGCTGCTCGTGCCCGTGCTCACCGCCGTCGTCGCGCCGCCGGCGAAGGCGGCGCCGGGCCCGGTCCTGAAGACCCTGCTGTCCCGGGAGCTTCCCGAGCATCCCGGCAAGGAACTGCTGTCGATCACGGTCGAATACCCGCCCGGCGGGTCCGATCCCGTCCATCGCCACGATGCGCACGCCTTCGTGTACGTGCTGGAGGGCTCCGTCGTCATGGGCCTGCGCGGCGGCCGGGAAGTGACCCTGGCCAAGGGCCAGACCTTCTATGAAGCTCCCGGCGACGTGCACACCGTGTCGCGCAATGCGAGCAGCACGAAGCCGGCGAAGTTCCTCGTCGTCTTCCTCAAGGACAAGGGCACGGATTCCGTGCTCCCGGCGCGCGGAAAGCGGGAACCGGTGCAATGAAGGCACTCGACCTGCACGGATCGCAAGTCACGGCGGACATCGTCGGCAAGGTGCAGTTCCGGCAGGGCGACGGCGTGCTGCTCACCGTCCGCCGCGGCCGCGTGGCCATCGAAGTCTGCACCTGCGATGCCGTCCTCAGCTGGACGGACGATCGCGGCCGCAGCAACGCGGCGATCCCGTGTTCCGAGTTCCACCGCTACGTCGAGGAAGGCGCGATCCGCCTGGCGGTCTCGCCGGTGGACGAATCAATTCATGACCAGGAGCGAACGATGAGCCAGCGGCTCGACTACTACAAGGCATCGCGCGATGCGACCCAGGCGATGCTCGCCCTCGAGAAGGCGGTGGCCCAGTTCGGGCTCGAGGCGAGCCTGCTGGAACTGGTGCGGCTGCGCGCCTCCCAGATCAACGGGTGCGCCTACTGCGTCGACCACCACATCGCCGAGGCGAAGAAGGCGGGCGAGTCGGACCGGCGGCTCCACGGGGTCGTGGTCTGGCGCGAGACGCCGTTCTTCACGCCCCGCGAGCGCGCGGCACTGGCCTGGACGGAATCGCTCACGTCGCTGCCCGACACGCATGCGGCCGACGAGGACTACGCGATGCTGCGCGAACAGTTCAGCGACAAGGAGATCGTGGACCTGACGGTCGCGATCATCGCGGTGAACGGGTGGAACCGGCTGGGCGTCGGATTTCGGCGCAGTCCCGGGCTCTAGGCGAGTTCGCCCGCCGCGCTCTCGACCTGGACGCCTTGCGCCGCACAAGGCGCGAGCAGCGGGATGGCAAAGGTGAACGTGGCGCCCGGGCCTGCGTTCGCCGCGGCCCAGAGCCGGCCGTGGTGGCGCTCGACGATGGAGCGGCTGACCGAGAGGCCGATGCCCATGCCCTCGGGCTTGGTCGTGTAGAAGGCGTCGAACAGCGATTCCGCGTCGGCGACGGCGAAGCCGGTGCCCGTGTCCTGCACGCTCACGCGCGCCAGGCCGTCTTCGCGCCCGCTCTTCACCACCAGCAGCCGGGGCCGGCCTTCCACGGTGCCCATGGCCTCGACCGCGTTCAGCACCAGGTTGAGGATGACCTGCTGCAGCTGGACCCGGTCACCCGCCACGGTCAGCGCCTCGCCGGCGAGGTCGGCCTGCCACTGCACGCGGCTCCTCTGCAGCTCGTTCGCGCACAGGGCCAGCACCTCGCGCGTGGCCGCGTTGAGGTCCAGCGCTTCCGTCGTGAAGGGCTTCTTCGCGAACAGGGACCGCAGGCGTGACACCACCTCCGCCGCGCGGTTGCCGTCGCGGATGTTGCGCCGCGCCGTCTCGCGGGCCCCGCCGACGTTGGGCGGATCGGCTTCCAGCATGCGCAGGCAGGTGCTGGAATTCATGATGATCGCGGCCAGCGGCTGCTGGACCTCGTGCGCGATGGAGGCGGTCAGGGCCCCCAGGCTCGAGATCCTGGCCACGCGCGCGAACTCGGAGCGGACCTCCGCCAGCGCCTGTTCCGACGCGCGCTGCGCCGTCACGTCCTGGACGGCGCCGATGTACTCCAGCACGCCGTCCTTGGTGCGGATCCCGTGCGCCACGACGTGGAGGTGCTTCTCCGCCCCGCCCGGCAGCTGCAGGCGATGCTCGCCATCGACCTGCAGGCCCCTGCCCTCCGGCTGCGCGGCCGGGTCGCCGAGTGCGCGAAAGGTCTCGCTGTCGAAGCACTGCGACAGCAGCTCGACGCCCACCGGCTGCGCCTCGCCGACCTCGAGGATGCGATGGAGTTGCCGCGAGCAGGTGATCTCACCGGTCGGCACCCGCCACCAGAAACTTCCGGTGCGGCTCAGCGCTTGCGCCTCCTCCAGGAAGGCCTGGCTTCTCTCCAGCGCGGCGGCCTGGGCGTGGGCGCGCTGGGCCAGGTGGACGGTGAAGGCCAGCACGGGCCCGAGCAGGGTCCCGATGCCGAGCACCAGCAGGGGCAGCGGCGCGGACGGTGCATAACCGCCGACCAGCAGCGCCCGCAGCAGGGCCGCGGTCAGGCCCGCCATGCCGGCGGCGATGCCGAGCGGCAGCCAGGCAGGCGTCGGCTGTCCGGGCGGGGCGGAGCGCCAGGCCAGTGCCACCAGGCCGGCGCCCGCGATGGCGATGCCCACGCCGGTGTGGAGTGCGGCGAGCGAGGGCTTCACGTGCAGGGCGGCCACCAGTCCGAAGGCCGTGACCACCGCGCCGGCCAGGCTGAGGGCCAGGCCCGTGCGCAGCGGCAGGACGGTGGCGATGGCCAGCAGGGACGCCGAGGTCACGGCCAGCGACACCGCCGTGATGGGCGCCATGCGGCCGGGACTGCGCAGCTGCACGTTGATGTACGAGGGGCCCAGGATCTCGTGGATGCCGGAATCCAGCCGGAACGCGAAGTCGGCGTAGGAGACGCAGCTGACCGCCAGCACGGGCACGGCGCACAGCGCCGCGATCCAGCGCGGCCCCCGCAGCGAAAGCACCAGCAAGGCCACCCCGACCAGGAGGAAGGACGCGGCGACGTTGCGCGTCATCGGCGGCAGTTCGGGCCGGAGCTGGATCAAGGTGGGCAGGTTCGCGATCCAGCCGGCCAGCACGATCGCGCCCAGCAGGATCAGCAGGACCGCGCATCCCGCGGCCAGGCTGGTCGGCCAGGACCTGCCATGCGCGATGCGAGTCATGCCGGACGCTCCACGGGCGCAAGCATGCGCCTGCCGGCGGCAAACGTCCACTTCGCCGATACGAAGGTATCGCTCGACACCATCGTCCAATGTCGGGCAGGAAAAGCTCCTGACAGATTCGGCGGTGCGCTCCGGCGACATCGGCCGGGCGCCCCAGACCCCTTCCTCACCAGGAGCTACCGCATGACCAGACTGCCATCGATCCGCAGGCTCGCGGCCGCCGCCGCCGGCGCCTTGCTTGCCACGAGCCTCTCTGCCCAGAGCGCCAGGGACGTCACCGGACCTTCCGTGTACGTGCCCATCGCGAACGAACCCGCCCCGCGCCTGATCGTGGATCCGCCGCTGGCCGAGGGGCTGCCGCTGGGGGTGTTCTGGGCGCAGTACCGGGTGGAAAACCTGCGCATCGTCCCGGTGTTCGGACCCGGCGCCGCGCAGACCTCGCCCCGCGTGGGCCATCTGCACATCACGGTCGACGACCTGCCGTGGTGGTGGGCGGATCCGAGCGGGACCAACACGATCGACATCGCCGGCTTCACGCCGGGCGAGCACAAGGTGAAGATCGAGCTGGTGGATCCCAACCACAACGTCTACCCCGGGCAGGTGGTGACGCTGACGTTCACCATCCCCGAGTACGACCGGGCCAAGGTGCATCCTCACGCGCCGCCGCTGCCGCGCAAGTGAGGGAAGCCCGGGCCCGCGGGGCCCGCCCCTCAAAGAGGCTTCAGGCGCTGCAGCAGCGTGGGGATCAGCTCGCTGATGGTCGGATGGATGGGGACGGTGGCGGCGATCGTGCGCACGTCCACGCCGGCGGCCTGCACGTTCAGCAGGGAGTGGATCACCTCGTCGGCATCGATGCCGACCAGCGTGGCGCCCAGCAGCCGCATCGACCGGGCGTCGACCAGCACCTTCATGAAGCCGCGGGTCTCCGAGCGCTCCCTGGCCCGGCCGACGTTCTTCATCGGCAGGAAGCCCACGAGCAGCTCGACGACGCGCGCGCGCCTGCTTCTCGGAGTCGCCGATGCGCGCCAGCGGCGGATCGACGTACAGGGCGTAGGGCGCGACCCGCCCGTCCACGCTGCGCTCCTGGCCGTCGAGGATGTTGGCGGCGACCACCTCGTAGTCGTTCCAGGCCGTGTGCGTGAAGGCCCCGCGCCCGTTCACGTCACCCAGCGCCCAGATGCCGGGGACGCCGGTGCGCAGCTGCCCGTCCACCCGGATGTAGCCTCGTTCGTCCAGGTCCACGCCGGCCTGGTCCAGCCCCAGGTCCCCGGTATTCGGCCGGCGCCCGGTGCCGAGCAGCACGTGCGTGGCTTCCACACGCCGGCGCGTGCCGCCCTGTTCGAAGGTAAGGGCAGCGCCGCCACCGGGCCCGTGTTCCACGCCCAGGCAGCAGGCTCCCAGCTCGAAGCGGATGCCTTCGTCGGCCAGCGCCGACTGCACCTCGGCCGCGGCCTCCGCGTCTTCCCGGGCCAGCAGCGCGTCGGCCTGCTCGATCACGGTGACCTCGCTGCCGAAGCGCCGGAACACCTGCGCGAACTCCAGGCCGATGTAGCTGCCGCCGACGATCGCCAGGTGCGCGGGCCGCTCCTCCAGCGCGAGCAGGGTGTCGCTCGTGAGGTAGGGCACGCCCGAGTCCCGGGCCCAGTCGGGCACGACAGGGCGGCAGCCGACGTTGAGGAAGATCCTGGGCGCCTGCAGCAGCCGGCCACCGGCCTCCAGCGTGTCCGGCGCGGTGAAGCGCGCGTGCGCGCGCACCAGCGTGAGCCCCGCGGTTCCTTCCAGCCAGGCCGCGAGGCCGCGGCGGGACTGCGCGACGACCGCCTCCATGCGCGCGCGCACTTTCGCGAAATCGGTCGCCACGGTGCCGCTGATGCCGACGCCGAAGTCCGCCGCGCGGTGCACCAGGTGCGCGACGCGCGCGCTGGCGACCAGCGTCTTGGTCGGCGTGCAACCGGTGTTCACGCAGGTGCCGCCGAGCTCCGCGCGCTCGACGAGTGCCGTCCTGTGGCCCGCCTCGGCCAGCCTCGCGGCCAGCGCCGGTCCGGCCTGGCCTGCTCCGACGACGATGGCGTCCCAATGTTCGACGTTCATGGTGATTCTCCGGGTTGGGTTCGACTGTAGTTGCGCGCTCAGCTGCGCGCCAGGTAGCGGTCGGCGCGCGCCGCGTCGTGCAGGGCTCGCGCGTCGACCCCGATGCAGTCAACGGGCGCCGCGTCGCCCAGCCATGCGTTCGGGCGTGCGAACCACAGGCAGATCTCCCAGTCGTTCAGCACGGCCTCCAGTTCGCGGATCGCCGCCGTGACCTCCGGCCGCAGCGTCATGCCCGCCAGGTCGAACTGGAACAGCGGCAGCATCGTGCCCGCCTTCCATTCGAAGCTCACGACCTCGTGCGCGACGATCCAGCGCGCCAGCCGCGAGATCGGCTGGTCCGTGCGAGCCGCGAGCAGGCCGGTGACGTGGTCCGTGCCCGCGAGCCCGCCACTGGCGCGCAAGGCCTGTTCCATCTCGCGGTACTCGCGCTCCCTCGCCGTCTGCAGCAGCACCGGCACGCCGTGGCGCGCCGGCTTCGGCCGCAGGAAGGATGGGACGGACCGGTGGCCGGCGGAACGGACGGGAAGGTCGCTCATGGCAGCTCCTGGGGAATGGGGGCCGTGCGCGGCTCAATGGCCGCGCGGCTGGATGCGCTTGACCGGCGCGAGGAATTCGCGGCCGACCGAGGCGCTCACGCGCTGGTAGTTCGAACGCGCCTGGTCGCTCAGCAGGGCGACCTGCACGTTGCCGTCGGCGTCGCAGGGGAAGGCGTAGCTGCGGCCGAAGCAGTAGAGGCCCTCGAAGCGCAGCTCGTAGCAGCCGGTGCGCGCGGACTCTTGCGATGGATGGCTCATGGCGGTCTCCGGGAGGTGGAGCACCCATCAGAGCAGGAGCGGCTGCGGCGGTCCATTGAACGATGGTCTCGCCGCTACCTTGGTGCAATGGATCGCGCCTGCCGCATCTGGTGTCATGGCGCGTGACCGGGGACTCCCACCCCGCTGGAGCAGCCATGACAGCGAGAGTCGGTGCAACGTGTGCTTCGCGCAGTGGCGCGACGCAGCGCCATGCGCAACCTGCCCCATGCCGCGAGGCGTGGCCGACCACGCTGCGCTTCAGCCGGCGGCTGGGCGAGACCGTGCGCGATGCCGAATACGCCGCCTGGATGGAGGGGCCGGGCGGCCGGCGCACGCCGCACCTGCAGGAACGCGACGGCCTGGCCGGGGCACTGGAGCGGATCCTCGACTTCCTGCGGCGCACCCTCGCGCGCCCCTAGCCCGCGAAGCCCGCGCACGGACGGCAGAGCGCGGATCCCTCGGGACCCGCTTCCTCGCTGGGGGCTGTATCAGAAGGGCACGGAGAAACTGCTCCGGCGCGCTTCGAAGCGCGGGCGGCGGTCGTCGCGGGCTTCCATGCTGTAGCGCGACGGCGAAACCTGGTTGCGCCTGAGCGCCAGCTCGCCGCCCGTGAGGATGTCGCCCGAGCGGATCGCGGCCGCCAGTTCCGCCTTCGCCTGCTCGCGCGACTTGCCGGCCACCATCGGCACGGCCGGATACAGCTCCGGGAAGATCTCGTTGCGACGGGCGGATGACTCGCCGGAGGCGATGTCGCCCGTGCGCAGCGCCTCCGCGAGTTCGGCCTTGACCTGGTCGCGCGTCTTGCCTGGCACCTGCACCGCCGCCGGGTAGCGGTGCGGGTGGACCTGGTTCAGGGGCAGCCCGAGTTCGCCGGGGGCGAGGATGTCCCCCGAGCGGATCGCCTCGGCGAGCTCGGCACGGACCTGCGCCGGGGTGGACGCGCCCTGTGCCAGCGCGGGATTGGCGCCGGCGAGCAGGGCCAGCAGGGTGACGGGAACGATGGTCAGCAGTTTCATGGTCGGAATTCCTCTTGCAGTGGGTGGGTGGACGAACGCATGCATGCTCTGGAGGACGTGGCCGCCCATTGCAGATGCCCGGGTGAAGGCGCCCGCGGAGTCCTGGCCGCGGGCGCCGCTTGCTAGTGGCGCCTGTCGCGGCGCGGAGGATCGGTGCGCAGCAGCCGGTGCAGCAGCTCCGGCCCCACGAGGTCCGCCAGCGTTGCGATGGCCACGTGCGGCAGCCAGGCGGCGGCCAGCTTGATGGCCAGCGGAATGCCGCCGACGCGCCGGCAGATCGCGATCGCGCCGCGCGTGTTCTCTCCGCTGAGGGCGAAGGTCGGCACGTGCCGCGCCGCCTCCTGCACGAACATTCGCACCGCGGGAAATTCCATCGCTGTCCGCGCGTCCAGCATGGCCGCATCGGGCGGGAAGGCGAGGGGTGGGACAGCGAACGATGGCCCGTCCGGCGCATCGAGCATCCGCCCGGTGATCAGCACGTGCACGTCAGGGCGCACGCGCCGCAGCGTGCGCGCCACGCCGGCGATGCAGGCGGCATGGCGGTCGCAGTTGTCGATCAGCAGCAGCAGGCCGGCGAACTCCCCGGCGTGGTCCTCGGCCGCGGCGTGCGCCGGCCGTTGCGCCCGGATCGCAGCGGCGATCAGGGCACGCAGGTGCTCGCAGTCGAGGGCGCGCGCTGCATCGATCGCGCGGTAGCCGCCGCGGAAGGCGGGCGCGAGCTTCTGCGCGATGCGCAGCGCCAGCGCGCTCTTGCCCACGCCGGCCGTCCCGGTCACGTGCACCAGGCCGCTGTGCCGGACCTGGCCGGCCACTTCCGCGATCTCCTGTCCGCGGCCGACGAGCGCGGAGGAATGCCGGATGGTCGCGCCCGCAAAGGACGTCAGCGTGGCCGAGCCCTGGGGCTCGAGCGTCCAGGATGTTGCGGTGGTTGCGTGCATGGTGACCTCCTTGCGCAGGACCCATGAAACCGCAACACGCGCGCGCCCTCAATTGACTGAAGGTGTCGCCGATACCAAGGAACAGGGGAGGGCGGCCTGCGCGCGGCTCAGGCTTCGCCGGCGCCGGCGGAGCGCAGCTTCGCCGACATCTTCACCAGCTCGGCGAGCGAGCGGGCTTCCATCTTCTTCATGACGCGGCCGCGGTGCGCCTTCACCGTGATCTCGCTGATCCCGAGTTCGCCGCCCACCTGCTTGTTCAGGAGCCCGGAGACGACCAACGTCATCACCTGCCGCTCGCGCTGGCTGAGCGACGCGTGGCGTTCCCGCAGCGACCGCAGCGAGGTCTCCTCCTCCACTTCGACGTGGCTGCGTTCGACCGCCCGGCGGATCGCATCGAGCAGCACTTCCTCGTCGAAAGGCTTGGTCAGGAATTCCGCGGCCCCGGCCTTCATGGCGCGCACGGTCATCGGAATGTCGCCATAGCCGGTGAGGAAGATGATGGGCATGCCCGCGCCGTCGAGGGCGAGGCGCTCCTGCAGGTCCAGCCCGTTGAGGTCCGGCAGGTTGACGTCCAGCAGCAGGCAGCTGGCCGTGAGCGAGCGCGGGCGCGCGAGGAACTCCTGGGCACTGGAGAAGATCTCCGTCGCCCATCCCTCGGACTGGATCAGCAGCTCCAGGGATTCGCGGACGGACACGTCGTCGTCCACGACGAAGATCGTGGGAAGGGTGCTGGACGTCATGCGGACCTCACTTGCGGATCGCAGCGCTGCTCGGCCCGGACGCCTGCAGTCGCTCTCTGCACGCCCGGACAGCATGCGCGCGACCGGCCCCTCGGTAAATCATACTTTGGTTGCGGTTGCCGCCGGACTGCGCAACCGTGTTCCCGAAGGGCATGCGCGCGTCTCCACCCTCCAGCGCACCTGCTGCTAGTGCCGCGGGGCCATGACGGACCGGCGGGCGCGAACGACCATGGGGCCAACCTGCGAAAGGACGACTCATGGTCTCGTATCTCCGATGGTGGCTCCTGTTCCTGTGCAGCGGCGTGGGCCTCGTGCTGGCCGCGATCAGCGGACACCTGGGCGCGATGTGGAACATCGATGCGCACAAGATCAGCTCGATCACGGTCGCCACCTACTTCCTGGTGACCGTGTTCATCGGCCGGCTGACCTGGCGCATCGCGCGCGGCGACCGCACCTGGCACGTGCGCTACCAGGAAGGCTACGACTATGCGGTGACCCTGATGACCATGCTGGGCCTGATCGGCACGGTGGTCGGCTTCATGGAACTGCTCGCAACCTCGTTCGGTTCGCTCGCTTCCGCCGACGTCACGCAGGCACGCGAGGCGATCGGCACGCTGACAGCGGGTTCGTCGACCGCGCTGGTGAACACGCTGGTGGGCCTGCTCGGGGCGGTGGGCCTCAAGCTGCAGGTGATCAACCTCAACCTGGCGGCGCGTCGTGAGCGCTGAGGGCAGCGACAAGGCCACGGCGATGGCCGCGATCGACCTGCTGCTGAACCTGCTGATGCTGTTCATCGTGGTCTCGGCGATCGCCATCGCGCAGATGAACAAGCCGGCGCAGGAGAAGTCGGTCGAACTCAAGGCCGAGATGGTGATCGAGCTGACCTGGGCCGACCTCAACTTCGACGACCTCGACCTGTGGGTGCTGCTGCCCGACGGGCGCAAGGTGGGCTTCAACAGCCGGGATTCCGGCGTGGCCAGCCTCGACCGGGACGACCGGGGAGGCTTCGGCGACACCTACGCCGGCGAGCATGGCGAGACCAGGGTGATCGCGATCAACAAGGAAACGACCGTCATCCGCGCCAACGTGCCCGGCCGCTATGCGGTGAACGTGCACTACTTCCACCGCTACTCGGAGTCGGAGATCGGCGTGGCCCAGGCGAGCCCCGCGCCCGACCCCGTGGCGGTGAAGCTCACGAAGCTCAACCCGCGGCTGGTGGAGCTGGTGGAACAAACCGTCGCGCTGGGCAAGGTGGGCTCGCAGCGCACCGCCTTCTGTTTCGAACTCGATGCCGCCGGAGCGGTCTCGAACGTGGACACCACGTGCGACCTTCCCTTCGTCCCCACGGCCGCGGACCCCGTCCGCCAAGGAACCTGACCATGCTGAAGGAACAACTGGGCCTGCTGTACCCGCTGGTCGCGATCCTGCTCGCGACGGCGGTGCTGGTGCTCTATGTCTACTACGCCAGCCCGCGGCATTACCATCAAGCTCCTGCTCGGCCCCGCGCTGCTGGCGGCGAGCGTGTTCGCGGTGCCGGGCGTCGGCGCCCGGCTGGGCTACGCGTGGCCCTCGCCGCTGCCCGCCTCGTTCCAGTACATCGCCCACAAGACGGTGGTCGTCGAGGGCGAGAAGCGGTGGATCGACGTCTTCCTCGTGTCGCGCAAGCCGCTGCACGGCGATGCGCGCGTGCATCGCATCCGCTGGACCGCGCCGGTGGAGAAGGTGCTCGACCAGGCGCAGCGGATGAAGGAGGATCCCGGCGGGGGCGAGATCGTGGTCAACGGCTCGCGCGAGGCCACGCCGGGTGGCGACGGCCATCCGGGCTATTCGGCGATGCGGGTGCTGCCGCAGGATCGCGTCCACAAGGGGCCGCCGGCGCAGCCGCGGCCGCCCGCCGTCGAGCCCCGGCAGGAACGCCGCCGCAGCCCCGCGGCGCCGGACTACCTGACGTGAGCGCCCGCGCAACGGGGGCCGGCGTGATCGGCAGCGACGACCTGCTGCAGGTCCTGTCCACGTACTTCCAGGCAGTCTACCACGGCGACGTGGTGGCGCTCGAAGGGATCTTCCACCCGAAGGCGATGCTGTTCGGCGAGGTGAAGGGGCAGCCGTACCAGAAGACGCTTGCCGCGTACCTGGAGGGTGTCGCTGCCCGCAATTCCCCCGCGCAGCTGGGCGAGCCCTTCCTGATGCGCACCCTGTTCATCGACGTGGCAGGACCGATCGCGCTGGCCAAGCTGAACTGTCCCATGCTGGGTTTCAACTACGTCGTGTTCCTGACGCTGGTGCGCATCGACGGCGGCTGGCGCATCGTGGGCAAGACGCTGACCCACGTCGAGAGGTAGGCACGCCGCCGCCGCGGGAGACCGTGGCGGCGGGCGAATGGGTTCGCTTGCTCAGTCGTCCACTTCGAAGATCAGCTCAGCTCCACCGGCGAGCCGAGCGGCAGGCTGGCCACGCCCAGCACCAGGCGGCTGGGCAGGCGTTGCGTCCCGAGCACCTGCTGCAGCAGTTCCGATGCGCCGTCGGCGACCTTCGGGTGGTCGCGCAGTTCGCCCGAGCTGGCGATCGCCACGCCGATGCGCACCGCGCGCGCGATGCGGTCCAGGCTGCCCAGGTGCTCGCGCGCGAGCGCCAGTCCGTTGAGGACGGCGAGCCGCGCCGCCATGCGCCCGGTGTCGATGTCCAGCTCGACGCCCACGCGCCCGGAGTAGCGGGCACGCCCGTTCTCGGTGGCGAGCATGCCGCTGAGGAAGAGGAGCCTGCCGGCCTGCACCGCCGCGACGTAGGCCCCGAAGGGCTTCGGCGCCGGCGGCAGCACCAGTCCGATCTCGCGCACGCGCGCTTCGATGCCGGAGGCGGGGAGGGTTCGCGCTTCGGCCATGGCCTATGCCTTCTTCTTCAGCGCGAGCGCCTGCCGGTCGATCGGCAGCCGTCGCAGGGGCACGCCGGTGGCGGCGTAGATCGCGTTGCGCAGCGCGGCGGCGCGGCCGCGGTGCCGGTCTCGCCGATGCCGCCCGGCGCTTCGCCGCTCCTGAGCACGTGCACGTCGATCCGCGGGACCTCGTTCATCCGCAGCACGCGGTAGTCGTGGAAGTTCGACTGCTCGATGCGCCCGTTCTTCAGCGAGATGTCGCCGTGCAGGGCCGCGCTCAGTCCGAACACGATGCCGCCTTCGAGCTGCGCGACCACCGTGTCCGGATGGACGGCGATGCCGGTGTCGACGACGCAGGTCACCTTGCGCACGCGCACCTCGCCCTGCGGGTCCACCTCCGCTTCGACCACCGTGGCGATGAAGCTGTGGAACACCGCCTGCGCGCAGACGCCGCGCCCGGCGCGCGGCCCGATGGGCTGGCCCCAGCCGGAGCGGGCGGCGGCCAGCTCCAGCACGGCCTTCATCCTGGGCGACTTGCCGAGCATCGCCAAGCGGAACGCGATCGGGTCCTTGCCGGCCCTTGCCGCGAGTTCGTCCATGAAGGACTCGATCGCGAACACGTTGTTGTTGCAGCCGACGCCGCGCCAGAACCCGGTGCGCACCGCCTTCGGTTCGACCCGGAGGTACTCGATGCGCAGGTTGGGAATGGCGTAGGGCATGTCGACCGCGCCGTCCACCGCGTCGACGTCGATGCCCTTCTGGAACGCAGCCGGCAGGAAGCGCGCCACCACCGAGGAGCCGCAGACCTTGTAGTCGAAACTCTCCACGCCGTCCTTGCCGAGGGTGGCGGAAACGATGTCGCGGTACATGGGCCGGTAGTAGTCCTGCCGCATGTCCTCCTCGCGGCTCCAGACCACCTTCACGGGAATGCCTTCCAGGCGCTGCGCGATGCGCGCCGCGCTGGCCGCCATGTCGGCTTCCAGCCGCCGGCCGAAGCCTCCGCCGAGCAGGTGGTTGTGCACGGTGACCTTTTCTGGCGGCAGCGCCAGGACCTTCGCCACGGCCTGCTGAACCCGGGCCATCACCTGCGTGCCCAGCCAGACCTCGCACCCGTCGCGCCGGACCTGCACCGTGCAGTTCAGCGGCTCCATCGTGGCGTGGGCAAGCAGCGGCAGCTCGTAGGCGGCTGCCACGCGGACGGCTCCGGCGACATGCTTGCGCGCATCCCCCACGGATTTCGCCACCACGCCCGGCCGGGTGCTGGCCGTCCGCAGCTGTTCCCACAAGCCCTGGCTGGAGGCACGCCCGTGCGGCCCGTCGTCCCAGGCGACCTTCAGCGCCGCCAGCCCTTGCTTGGCGGCCCACATGTGGTCGCCGACGACCGCGACCAGGTCGTCGAGCACGACCACCTTGTGCACGCCGGGAATCGCGCGGGCGGCGCGGTCGTCCACCTTGCGCACCTTGCCGCCGACGACGGGGCTCGCCGCGAGCGTCGCGAACTTCATCCCGGGCAGCAGGGTGTCGATGCCGAAGGCGGCCGTCCCGTTCACCTTGCCGGGGGTGTCGAGCCGCTTGAGCGAACGCCCGATGAGGGTGAACCGGGCCGGGTCCTTCAGGGGTGCGTCCTTCACCGGGGGCAGGGCGGCGGCGGCCTCGGCCAGTTCGCCGTAGGCGAGCTCGCGCCCGGTGCGCGCATGCACCACGTGCCCCTTGCTCGCCGAGCATTCGGAGGCCGGGACCTGCCAGCGCGCGGCCCCCGCCTGCACCAGCGTCGCGCGCGCGGAGGCGGCGGCGCTGCGGAGCGGTTTCCAGAAGGCACGGATCGAGTTGGAGTTGCCGGTGGTCTGGATGCCCAGCAGGGGGTTCACGTACAGCTTTTCGTCGGCGGGTGCGTGCCGCAGCACCACCCGGGAGAAATCCGCGTCGAGCTCCTCCGCCAGGATCATGGCGATCGAGGTGTAGGTCCCCTGTCCCATCTCCACCTGCGGCATCACGAGCGTGGTGGTCCCGCTGCGGTCGATGCGGATGAAGGCATTGGGCACGAACCGGCCCTGCAGGTCCTCCGCCCCCTGGCCGGCCTGCGCGCGCGCAGCCCCGGGGACATGGAAGGCCAGCACGAAGCCGCCGGCGAGGGTGCCCTGCAAGAGGGCGCGCCGGCTCACCCCGGCAGGCGCAAGGTCGGCATGCGTCCTCATGGCCGGCCTTTCGGCGCGCCGGCGGCGAGCTTGATCGCTTCGCGGATGCGCACGTAGGTCCCGCACCGGCAGATGTTCCCCGACATGGCGGCGTCGATGTCGGCGTCGCTCGGGTCCGGCTTGTCCCGCAGCAGCGCCATGGCCGACATGATCTGCCCGGACTGGCAGTAGCCGCATTGCACGACCTCGAGGTCGAGCCAGGCACGCTGCACCCGCGCACCCGCGTCGCTGCGGGACGCGGCCTCGATGGTGGTCACGGCCTTTCCCTCCACCGCCGATACCGGCAGCACGCACGAGCGGGTGGGCTGGCCATCGACGTGCACGGTGCAGGCGCCGCATTGCGCCACGCCGCAGCCGAACTTGGTGCCGGTCATGCCGAGCACGTCCCGCAGCACCCACAGCAAGGGCATGTCGGCGGGCACTTCGACCGGCTTCGCTTCACCATTGATCCGCAAATTCCTCGTTCCAGACACGGGCGCTCCTTTCATGGGTTCCGCGGACCGGGAAGAGGGCCGGCCCGCGGCCACTATCGGATGCGGCCGGCGCGGGGGCATCGACGGAAAGTTCGGGCAGCGCCCCTCCTGGGACGGAGCCGGGCACCGGCCGAAAGGCGGGCCAGCCACTGCGAGACTCATCAATACCAAGGTGTCTGTTTACGTGGCGGATCAATGGGAGCATGCTGCCGCGTGGCCACGGCCGCGGGAGATCGGTGCCGCGCCGGCAGCCCGAGGAGTCGGAATGAGGCATGAAGCTGCAGACCAGGCCCGGACCGCCCCGGCCCAGGCCCTTCCCACGGTGTTCGTCGTGGACGACGACGTGTCCGTGCGGGAGGCGCTGGAGATGCTGATCCGCTCCGCCGGCTGGGAGGCGGAAACCTTCGCGTCCGCCGAGCATTTCCTGGCACGCCCGCGCCTGCTCGCCCCGAGTTGCCTGGTCCTCGACATGGCGATGCCCGGGGTCGGCGGACTGGAGCTGCAGCAGCGGCTGGCGGCGGAACGCACGGACTTGCCGATCATCTTCCTCACCGGCTATGGCGACGTGCCGCAGACGGTGCGGGCGATGAAGGCGGGCGCCAGGGAGTTCCTGACCAAGCCCTTCAGCCCCGACGTGATGCTGGCGGCGATCGCCAGCGCGCTGGAGCGCAGCCGCGCGGCCATGCACGCGGAGGCGCACACCGGCGCGCTGCGCGCGCGCTACGAGTCACTGAGCCGGCGCGAGCGCGAGGTCATGGGGCTGGTGGTCACGGGCCTGCTGAACAAGCAGGTGGCGGGGGAGCTCGGGATCAGCGAGATCACGGTGAAGGTGCATCGCGGCAGCGTGATGCGCAAGATGCAGGCGGGCTCGCTCGCTGAGCTGGTCACCATGGCCGCCGAACTGGGCATCCGGGGCTCGCCGTGAGCGAACTCTCGCTGGACGACGCCGGCCACGATGACGATGCGTCCGGCGAGATGCTCTGGCAGGACGGCGAACGCGCGTTCTGCCGGATCTCGCGCCGCCTGGACACGGGCACCCGGCAGCTGTGCGTCGCGGTCGTCCCGGGCGGCGATCTCCCGCCCGCCGCGATGGTGCGGCGCCTGCGGCACGAGTTCGAGTTGCGCGAACACCTGGATGGTGCCTGGGCCCTGCGGCCGCTGGAACTGATTCCCGAGGGCGGCCGGGCCATCCTGGTGCTGGAGGATCATGGCGGCGAGCCGCTCGAGCGCCTGCTCGGCGCGCCGATGGAACTGGGGCGCTTCCTCAGGGTCGCGATCGCGATCACCGAGGCCCTGGGCCAGCTGCACGGGCGCGGCCTGGTCCACAAGGACATGAAGCCGGGCAACGTGTTCGTGGACGCGGCCGATCGCGTTCGGCTCACGGGCTTCGGCATCGCCTCGCGCCTGCCGCGCGAACGCCAGGCACCGGAGCCGCCGGAGGTCATCGCCGGCACGCTGGCCTACATGGCACCGGAGCAGACCGGACGCATGAACCGCTCCATCGACACGCGCAGCGACCTCTACTCCCTCGGCGTCACCTTCTACCAGATGCTCACCGGCACGCTGCCCTTCAGCGCGTCGGATCCCATGGGCTGGGTCCATTGCCACATCGCCAAGCGCCCGGTTCCGCCCGCGGAGCGCGCGTGGATGCCCGCGGCGGTCTCGCACATCGTGCTGAAGCTGCTGGCCAAGACGGCGGAGGACCGCTACCAGACGACCGCCGGCGTCGCGGCCGACCTGAAGCGCTGCCGCGCGCTGCTGGAGGCGACCGGCGCCGTGCCGGCCTTTCCTCTCGGCACGCACGACGTGCCCGACGCGCTGCGCATCCCGGAGAAGCTCTACGGGCGCGAGGCGGAAGTGGCGGCCCTGCTCGCGGCGTTCGAACGCGTCATCGCGCACGGCACGCCGGAACTGGTGCTCGTGCGCGGCTACTCCGGCGTGGGCAAGTCCTCGGTGGTGAGCGAGCTGCACAAGGCGATCGTGCAGCGCCGGGGCCTGTTCGCCTCCGGCAAGTTCGAGCAGTACCGGCGCGACGTGCCCTACGCCACGGTGGCGCAGGCCTTCCGCTCGCTGATGCGCCAGCTGCTCGCCCGCAGCGAACCGGAACTCGCGCGCTGGCGGCAGTCGCTGACCGAGGCGCTGGCCGGCCAGGGCGAGCTGATGGTGCGCATCATCCCGGAACTCGAGCTCCTGGTCGGCGCGCAGCCCACCGTGCCCGAGCTGCCGCCGCAGGACGCGCAGGCCCGCTTCCAGCGGGTGTTCCGCCGGCTGGTCGGCGTGTTCGCGCGTCCCGAGCATCCGCTGGTGCTGTTCCTGGACGACCTGCAATGGCTGGACGCGGCGACGCTGACGCTGCTGGCCGACCTGGCCACCCACTCGGAGGTGCACGACCTCCTGCTCGTGGGCGCCTACCGCGACAACGAGGTGGATGCCTCCCACCCGCTGATGCGCAGCCTGGAGGCGATCCGTGCTGCCGGCGCGTCGGTCGGCGAGATCGTGCTGGCGCCGCTGGCGCTGCACGACGTGGGCGCACTGATCGCCGATTCGCTCCATTGCGACGTGGACGGCGCCCGTCACCTGACCCGCCTGGTGCATGAAAAGACGGGAGGCAATCCCTTCTTCGCCATCCAGTTCCTCGGCGCGCTCGGCGAGGAGAAGCTGCTGGCCTACGACGCCGGGGCTGCGGCCTGGGTGGCGGACCTCGCGCGCATCCACGCCAAGGGCTATACCGACAACGTGGTCGACCTGATGGTGGGCAAGCTGGCCCGGCTGCCGGGCGCGACCTGCGAAGGGCTCAAGCAGCTCGCCTGCCTGGGAAGCGTCGCGCGCTTCGGCACCCTCGAGCGCATCTTCGGGCAATCGGCGGACGCGGTCCATGCCTCGCTGTGGGACGCGGTGCGCGACGGGCTGCTGCTGCGAACCGGGGAGGGCTATGCGTTCGTGCACGACCGGGTGCAGGAGGCGGCGTACTCGCTGGTCGACCCGCACCACCGGCCGGCCGTCCACCTGAGCCTGGCGCGCGCCCTGCTGCGGGACATGCATCCGGACGAAGTCATCGACGTCGTCGACCAGTTCAACCGGGGCGCAGCGTTGCTGGTCGACCCGCAGGAGCGCGAGCGCATCGCGCAGCTCGACCTGCTGGCGGGACGCAGGGCGAAGTCGTCGGCCGCCTATGCGTCGGCCGCCACCTACTTCGCCGCCGGCATGCGCCTGCTTCCGGACGACGCGTGGAGCAGGCGCTACGAGCTTGCGTTCGGCCTGTGGCTGGAACGCGCCGAGTGCGAGCACCTGGGCGGAAACCTCGATGCGGCCGAGCCGATCATCTGCGGGCTCTTGTCGCACTGCGCCTCCAAGGCGGACAGGGCAGCGGCCTATCGCCTGAAGATCGACCTGCACGTGATGAAGGGCGAGAACGCCAAGGCGATCGACAGCGCGGTGGCATGCCTGGGGCTGCTGGGCATCGAGATCTGCGCGCACCCCACGCGGGCCCAGGTGGAGACCGAGCTCGCGAAGGTATGGCGCAACCTCGGGGACCGCCCGATCGAAAGCCTGGCCGGACTCCCGCCGATGACGGACCCGGAAAAGCAGGCGGCCATGCTGGTGCTGTCGGTGATCTACGCGCCCGCCTATTTCACCGACCGCAACCTGCTGCACCTGCACATGTGCCACATGGTCAACCTGACGCTGGAGCACGGCACGAGCGAGGCTTCGGCGGCAGGCTATGCCTGCTTCGGCGTCACCGTCGGCCCCAACTTCGGCCGCTATGCCGACGGCTACCGCTTCTGCAGGCTCGCCTGCGACATGGTGGAGCGGCCGGAGCTCGCGGGCTACCGGCCCAAGGTCTACGTCTCCACGGAGATGGCCTTCCTGTGGACCCAGCCGGTCGGCACCGCGCTGCACTACGTGCAGGCGGCCCAGCGGGCCGCCATCGAGGCCGGCGACCCGGCCATCGGCTGCTACGCCGCCACCCACATCGTGACGGACCTGCTGCTGCGCGGGGACCACCTCGACGACGTGCTGCGCGAGAGCGAGCGCGGCGTGGAATTCGCGCGCAAGGCGAACTTCCGCGACATCGTCGACGTGATCCGCGGCCAGCAGCAGTTCGTGCAGGACATGCGCGGGCGCACGGCCCACTTTTCCACCTTCAGCGGCGCGGGGTTCGACGAGACCGCCTTCGAGGCGGCCCTCACGCCGGACCGCATGGCCACCATGATGTGCTTCTACTGGCTCCTGAAGCTGCAGGCGCGCTTCCTGTCCGGCGACCTCGACGCGGCGCTGGACGCGGCGGCCAGGGCGAAGGCGCTCCTGTGGTCGGCTGACGGGCACATCCAGCTGGTGGACTACCACTTCCACACCGCGCTCACGATCGCCGCGGGCTGCCGGGCGCCCTCCGGGGCGCGGCCGGAAGCGTCCGAAACGCTGGCCGCGCACCTGGCGCAGCTCGCTCAATGGGTGGACAACGGTGCCGCCAGCTTCAGGGACCGCCATGCGCTGCTGCAGGCCGAGGCCGCCCGCGTGGCGGGCCGCGACCTGGACGCGCAGCGCCTGTACGAGCAGGCGATCCGGCTCGCGCGGCAGGACCGCTTCATCCACAACGAGGCGCTCGCCAGCGAACTCGCCGGTCGCTTCTATGCGGACCGGGGATTCGAGGAGATCGCTGCGCTCTACCTGAAGAAGGCCCGCGGCTGCTACCTGCGGTGGGGAGCCGCCGGCAAGGTGCGGCAACTCGACGAAGCGCACCCCGGGCTGCGGGACGAGGAAGCGGCAGCCGCCGCGACGGGCACGATCGGCGCGCCCGTGGAGCACCTCGACCTGGCCACCGTGCTCAAGGTCTCGCAGGCGGTCTCGGGCGAGATCGTGCTGGAGAAGATGCTCGAGACGCTGATGCTCACCGCCATCGAACATGCCGGCGCCGAGCGCGGGGTGCTGACGCTGGCGGTGGCCGGCGAGCAGCGGGTCGCGGCGGAGGCCACGACCACCGGCGACCGCGTCGCCGTGCAATTGCGCGACCAGGCGCTCGCCGAGGCGGCCGTGCCGCAATCCGTGTTCCTCTACGTCCTGCGCACGCAGGAAGCCGTGGTGCTCGATGACGCGGTGGCGCACGGTCCGTTTTCCGGCGACCCCTACATCGTGGAACGCCGCACGCGCTCCGTCCTGTGCCTGCCTCTGCTCAAGCAGGGCAAGGTGACCGGGGTGCTGTACCTCGAGAACAACCTGGCGGCGCGCGCCTTCGCGCCCAGCCGCCTGGCCACGCTGAAGCTGCTGGCGTCCGAAGCGGCCATGTCGCTGGAGAATTCGCGCCTGTACCGTGACCTCGCCGTGCGCGAAGCGCGGATCCGGCGCCTGGTGGAGGCCAACATCATCGGCATCTTCATCTGGGACACCAGGGGCCGCGTGCTCGATGCCAACGATGCGTTCCTGCGCATGGTCGGCTACGACCGGGAGGACCTGGTCTCCCGGCGCCTGCGCTGGACCGAGCTCACGCCGCCGGAATGGCGCGAGCAGGATGAACAGCACGCGCCGGCGCTGAAGGTCGCCGGCAGCCTGCAGCCCTACGAGAAGGAGTACTTCCGGAAGGACGGCAGCCGCGTGCCGGTGCTGATCGGCGCGGCGATGTACGAGGAGGCCAGCGACGAGGGCGTGGCCTTCGTGCTCGATCTCAGCGAGCGCAAGCGCGCCGAGCACGAGGCGCGCCGCAGCGAACGCCGCCTGCACGAGATGCAGATGCGCCTGGTGGACGCCAACCGCATCGCCACCGCCGGGCACCTGTCCGCCGCGATCGCGCATGAGCTCAACCAGCCGCTGGCCGGCATGGTGACCAACGCCAGCACCTGCCTGCGGCGGCTGGCGGCCGATCCACCCAACGTCGAAGGCGCGAGCGAAACGGCACGGCGCATGATCCGCGACGCCAACCGCGCGTCCGACGTCATCCAGCGCCTGCGCGCGCTGTTCGGCAACAAGGAAACGGCGGCCGAATGGCTGGACCTGAACGAAGCCGCGCAGGAGGTGATCGCGCTGTCGTCGGCGGCGCTGCAGAAGGATCGGGTGTCCGTGCACTGCGAGCTGGCCGAGGACCTGCCGCCGGTGCGCGGCGACCGCGTGCAGCTGCAGCAGGTGATCATGAACCTGTTGCGCAATGCGGGGACGCGATGCGGGACGTGGACGAACGATCCCGGCGCGTGGCGATCCGCACCCGCCGCGACGACGGCGACTGCGTGCGCCTGACGGTTCAGGACGCCGGCGTCGGGCTGGACGCCGGCAGCGCGGAGCGGCTGTTCGAGGCGTTCTACACGACCAAGAGCGCGGGCATGGGGATCGGCCTGTCGGTCAGCCGCTCCATCATCGAGCGCCACCACGGGCGGCTCTGGGCGGAACCGAACGAGGGTCCGGGCGCGAGTTTTTCCTTTTCCATCCCGCGTGAACCGGCGGCCCGCGCCGCGCCGGACGGCTGACCCGCGGCGGGGCCCTCACACCAGCGAAGTCTCGGCCCGCGCCGACTGGCCGGCGGCCATGCCGACCGGAACCGCGAAGCGGAAGGTGGCCCCAGGCCCCTCGTTCGCCGCCGCCCACATCCGTCCCCGGTGGTGTTCGATGATGGAGCGGCTGACCGACAGGCCGATGCCCATGCCGTCTTCCTTGGTCGTGTAGAAGGACTCGAACAGGCGTTCCGGCGCCTGCGTGCCGAAACCCTCGCCGGCATCGCACACCGACAGGTGCACGTTGCCGTCGCCGGGCACCTGCGTCTTCACCAGCAGCCGGCGCGGGCGGTCGTCGACCCGCTTCATCGCGTCGCAGGCGTTGCGGACCAAATTCAGCATCACCTGCTGCAGCTGCACGCGGTCGCCGCGCACCGGCGGCAGGAGTTCGGCGAACTCGGTGCGGACCTCCACCCGGTGGCGTTGCAGCTCGGCGCCGGACAGGGCCAGCACTTCCCTGGCGGCGTCGTTGAGGTCCACCAGCTCGGTGGCCGTTTCCCGCTTGCCGAACAGCGCCCGCAAGCGCCGGATCACTTCGGCGGCACGCGTGCCGTCGCGCAGCAGGCGCTCCGCGGCGCGGGTGGCGATCCTGACGTCGGGCGGGTCGCAGGTCAGCTTGCGCAGGCAGGTGCTTGCATTGGTGAGGATGCCCGAGAGCGGCTGGTTGACTTCGTGCGCGATGGACGCCGCCAGCACGCCGAGGGTCGTGATCCGCGCGACGTGGGCCAGCTCCGAGCTCGCCTTGGCGAGCGCGTCTTCTGCCAGCCGGCGCCCGGTGATGTCCTGGATCGCACCGGTGTAGTCCGGCTCGCCGTCCTCGCCGAGGCGGCTGCGCGCGATCACGTGGAGGTAGCGGACCGACGCATCCGGCAGCTGCAGGCGGCAGTCGAATTCCACGTCCCGGCTGCTGCTGCGCACGTACTGCAGGTGCTGCCGGAAGGAGGCGCGGTCCTCCGGGTGCACGTGCTGCTCCACCAGCGCCATCGTCACGAGCGTGCCCTGCGGGATCCGGAAGATGCGGTACGTCTCGTCCGACCAGGCGATCTCGTCCTTGTCCGGCAGCCAGCTGAAGCTGCCGGTGGCGCTCAGGCGCTGCGTTTCCGCCAGCAGCTCCTTGCTGCGCTGCAATTCCCTGGTGCGCTGCGCGACCCGCCGGTCGAGCTCCTCGGCCACGCCCTTCTGCATGCTGAGCGTGCGCGCTTCCTGCAAGCCCATGGCGGCCTGGTTCGCGGTCACGCTCAGGAGCAGCCGTTCGCCCGGTGTGGGGAATCCGGCGCGTTGCGAAGCCGCGACGAGGACGCCGTCGCCCTGCCAGCCCAGGCGGAACGTGACGACCGTCACTTCGTCACCGGCGAAATGCATGCGTGCCTGCGCGGGCCACGCGGCGGGCGCCGGTCCGAGGCATTCGGCGAGCAGCAGGCCCAGCCCTTCGACCGGCCTTTCCGCGGGCCCGGTCCGGCCCGCCCGCATGATCTCTGCGGGTGTGCCGCCGGCCACCGCTTCCAGCCGCACGTACACGAAGTCCGGCTGCAGGATGCGCAGGATTGCGTCGGCCAGCGCGCGGCCGACGTGGGACGGATCGCCTCCGCGCCAGATGGCCGGCAGCGTCACGACCGCGAGCAGGTCGTTCAGGAACGCCTTGGGGTCGCTGCCGTCGCGCGCCTGGCGCTCCATGTCCGGGTTCATGCCAACTGGGAGCGGGGGCGTCAGTGCGCGTGCAGCTCCTGCAGGAAGCGCTCCGGCTGCACGAAGAACGGGTTCTCCTGGAGGATGCCGCCGATGATGACCATCGGATGGGTCCGCAAGGCCTCGATCACGACGTCGCCCGAGAAGCGGTTCAGGTCGTAGCAGCAGATGACCGCGTCGGCGTCCTCCGGCCACATGGTGTTGACCTTCGCCTCGAACGCGAGCAGCTGCCCGACGTTCGCGCGCGGGTCCAGCGCCCATTCGGCGTGCGCGACGAAGCGCGTGAGGGGGTAGCCCTGCGCGCGCCCGCCCGCCAGCACCGCTTCCAGCTGCGCCAGCATGCGGTCGGCGTCGAAATCGCCCTGGGCGAAGAAGGTGTCTGCCCAGTCATGCACGGCGAGCTGGCCGTCCCGGCCGGCGCTTCCCGCATCGATGCCGAAGGACGCCATGCGGCGCAGGTGCTCGTCGCGCAGGGCCGGGTCGATGATGTGGACCGCCTTGTGGCCGGCGGCCAGGCCATCGCGGATGTAGGGCAGCGTGGCTTCGTACTGTTCGTCCGCGCCGTGGAAGAACGCGCAGACGTGCCTGGCGTGGCAGAGGTGGGATCCTGCAAGGGGAATCGGGGCCGCGGCCGGGGTCATGGCGTACTCCGTCGAAAGAGGGAGCGCAGCTTAGGCCCCCGCCCGTACGCCGTCCATTGCACCTTCGTATGAGCCGCGGACCGGATGGTGTGTCAGGCCAGGACCTCGGGCGGCAGCTCCCCGGGCGCCCGGGCGCCGGTCATCACGGCCACCGTGTCGCTCATGCTGATCCTGCGCGGGTCCACCACCGCGGCCCGCCTGCCGAGGCGGGCGATGTGGATGCGGTCGGCGATCTCGAACACGTGCGGCATGTCGTGGCTGACGAGGATCACGGAGAGGCCGCGGTCGCGCACACGCCGGATCAGGTCCAGCACCATGTTCCCTTCCTTCACGCCGAGGGCGGCCGTGGGTTCGTCCATCAGCACCACGTGGCGCGCGAAGGCGGCGGCGCGGGCGACGGCCACGCACTGCCGCTGGCCGCCGGAGAGGGTTTCCACCCGCTGGTTCATGGAGCGGATGCCCACCTTCAGCTCGCTCATGCGGGCCATGCTCTCCTCCACCATGCGGCGCTTGTCGATCAGGCCCAGCCGGCCCAGCACGCCGGGGCGGCGCAGCTCGCGCCCGAGGAACAGGTTCTCGGCGATGGTCATGGCCGGGGCGACGGCCAGGTCCTGGTACACGGTCTCGATACCCGCGCGGCGCGCGTCCATCGGGCTGCGGAACTGGGCGGGGTTCCCGCCCAGCCAGATCTCGCCGGCATCCGGCCGCAGCGCGCCCGACAGCGCCTTGACCAGCGAGGACTTGCCCGCGCCGTTGTCGCCGATCACGGCCAGGATCTCGCCCGCGCGCAGCTCAGGTCCGCGTCGCGCAGGGCGATCACGTGGCCGTAGCGCTTGATCAGGCCGCGGGCCTGCAACACCAGGGGCGCGGGATTCACGGCGCCCCCTTGCGCGAGAGCTGGTCGGCCGCCACGGCCAGGATCACCAGCACGCCCGTGACCAGGACCTGGTAGATCGAAGACACGCCCATCAGGATGAGGCCGTTGCGGAACACGCCGATGATGAGCGCCCCGATCAGCGTGCCCAGCACCACGCCCCGGCCGCCGAACAGGCTGGTTCCACCCAGCACGACGGCCGTGATGGCGTCGAGGTTCTCGGTGTGGCCCGCGTTCGGGTCGCCGGCGCCGACGCGCGCACCGACAGCAGCGATGCGATGCCATAGAACACGCCCGCCAGCACGTACACCCCCAGCAGCACGCGCTGCGAGGCGATGCCGGCCAGGCGCGCGGCCTCCGGATGGTTGCCGACCGCATAGACGTGCCGGCCGGCGGCGGTCTCGCGCAGCGCGAACCAGGTCGCCAGGTACAGCGCCAGCATCAGCACCGCGCCATGGACGATGCCGGTGCTGCCGATGGCGAAGGTGTTGCCCAGCCAGGTCATGCCCGCCGGCACCTCGGTCACCGTCTGCGACTTCGAATAGAGCTGCGTGACCGCGAACGCGATGTTCAGCGTGCCGAGCGTCACGATGAAGGGGGCAGCCTGGCCTTGGTGACCAGCAGTCCGTTGAGGAGGCCGAACAGCGCCGTCACGGCAATGCCGCAGGCGATGGCCAGCGGCACCGGCAGGCCGGAGTCGGCCGCGAGCTTGGTCATCACGATGCCGCCCAGGGCCATGACCATGCCGCACGAAAGGTCGATGCCCGCCGTGAGGATGACGAGTGTCTGGCCGATCGCGATCACGCCCACCACCATCACCTGCTGCAGGATCAGCGACAGGTTCTGCGCCGACAGGAAGCGGTCGCTTTGCGAAGCGAAGAACGCACACGCGAGCACGAGCGCGAGCAAGGGACCGAGGGGAGCCAGGTGCGGCGGCAGCGCGGAATTCTCCATGTCGTCTCCTGCGGGCGTCGACGTGGCCATCCGGTGCCAACGGCGCGCGTGACTGGTAAGGCCGAGCACGGGGCCCTTTGCCCGCGTAGACCGCATGGGTGCTCGCGTCCTACACTGTCCCGGCCAATGCCATGGGAGTCAACTCCCGGTTCGTCCGCATTCGTCCTGCCCGAGGGGAATCCCGATGCCTTTGCGCCACTCTCTGCTCGCGACTGCATTGTTCGCCGCCTGCGCGGCCCATGCGGCCGACGCCCCGGTCATCGGCCTGATCACGAAAACCGAAACGAACCCCTACTTCGTCGCCATCCGCGAGGGCGCGGCCGCCGAGGCGAAGGCGCGCGGAGCCAAGCTGCTCACGGCCGCCGGGAAGGACGTGCGCGACCATGCAAGCCAGGTGGCCGCGGTGGAGAACATGATCGCCGCCGGCGCGCGCGCGATCCTGATCACCGCGAGCGACTCCAGGGCCATCGTGCCCGTGCTGCGCAAGGCACGCGACCAGGGCGTGCTGGTCATCGCCCTGGACACTCCGACGGATCCGCCGGAGGCGGTCGACGCCTGGTTCGCGACGGACAACTACGAGGCGGGCGTCCTCATCGGCCAGTATGCGAAGGCGGCGCTGGGCGGTCGCAAGCCGGTGGTGGCCATGCTGGACCTGGTGCCGGGGCTGTCGGTCGGCACCCAGCGGCACAACGGCTTCCTGCGCGGCTTCGGCGTCAACGCGCCCGACGCCAGGAGCTCCGAGCTCGGCACGGATGCTTCCGTGGTCTGCATGGTGGACAGCTTCGGCGACCAGGCCAAGGGGCAGGCGGCCATGGAGAACTGCCTGCAGAAGAACGGGGACATCAACCTCGTCTACACGGTCAACGAGCCCGCCGCCGCAGGTGCATTCAACGCGCTCAAGCGCGCCGGGAAGGAGAAGGGGTGGTGATCGTCTCCATCGACGGTGGCTGCGAAGGCATCCGCAACGTGGGAAGCGGCATGATCGCTGCGACCTCGCAGCAATATCCGCTGAAGATGGGCGCGCTGGGCGTGCAGGCGGGCGTGGAGTTCGCGCGGACCGGCAGGAAGCCCAGTGGCTACACGAACACCGGTGTCACGCTGGTGGCCGGCAAGCCGGTGAGCGGAGTGCCCAGCATGGAGATCAAGACCGGCAGGGAGTCGTGCTGGGGCAGGAGGTGAAGATGTCGCCCGGCGCGCCGGCCCTCGTGCTGCGCGCCGACGCGGAACAGCTGGCGCGCCTGGCCGGTTCCATCTCGGACTACCTGTGGAGCGCCGAGGCCGGACCCGGGCAGGCGTTGGCGTACCGCTACTTCTCGCCCGTGGTGGAGCGCATCACGGGGCGGCCGCGCGAGTACTACCTGGCCGAAGGCCTGCAGGTGTGGCTGGCCACCATCGAGCCGCAGGACCGCGCCGCCGCGGCCGCCGGCATGGAGCGCATCCTGGGCGGCGAGCCGGATCGGCTGGACCTCGAATACCGCATTCATCGCCCGGACGGCACGGTGCGCTGGGTTCGCGACAGCATGCATGCCACGCGCCTGGCCGACGGGCGCATGCTGCTGGACGGCGTGGTGAGCGACATCACGGAGCGCCAGCAGGCCGCCGCCGCCCTGCGCGAAAGCGAGGAGCTCTTTCGCAGCCTCACCGAACTGTCGTCGGACTGGTATTGGCGGCAGGACGAGAACCTGCGCTTCACCTATCTTTCCAGCCAGGCGATCTCCCTGACCGGCCACACCGGCGAGTCGTCGGTCGGCAAGTTGCGCTGGGAGCTGGCCGACATGTGGCCGCTGTCGGGATCCTGGGACGAACACAAGGCCGTGCTCGCGGCGCGCCAGCCCTTTCGCAATCTGGAGTGCTGTCGCATTGGAGTGGACGGGGTTGCGCGCTACCTCAGCATGACGGGCGCCCCCTCTTCGACGAGCATGGACGATTCAAGGGCTACCACGGCATCGGCCGCAACATCACGGAGCAGAAGCGCATCGAGGCGGAACTGCGCGCATGGAGCGAGATGCTGGACCTCGCGCAGAGCGCCGCGCGCGCCGCCGCCTTCGAATGGCGCTTCGGGTCGGCGGACCGGCAGACCCGCTGGTCCGCGGACCTCGAACCGATGCTGGGGTCCCCCGGCACCTACGACGGCAGCGTCGACAGCTGGCTGAAGCTGGTCCATCCTGCGGACCGCGCCGTCGCCGAGACGGTGATCGCGCGTGCCCAGGGGCCCGGCGACGTCTCGTTCGAGTACCGCGTGCTCCACAAGGACGGTTCCACCCGCTGGCTGCACCTGAAGGGCCGTGTCGGCGTGGAAGACGGCACGCAGGCCCGCCTGGTCGGCTTCATGCTGGACGTGACCGAACGCCACAAGGCGGAAGAGGAGCTGCAGCGCCTGGAACAGCAGTTGAACCAGGTCCGCTCCGAACTGGCCCGCGTCGCGCGCGTGGCCACCTTGAGCACGCTGGCCGCCTCGATCACGCACGAGGTCAGCCAGCCGCTGTCCGGCGTCATCGCCAATGCCAGCACCTGCCTGCGCGTGCTGGATGCCGAGCCGCCGAACGTCGATGCGGCGCGCGAAACCACGCGGCGCATCCTTCGCGACGGCAACCGCGCCGCGGACGTGATCACGCGCCTGCGCGCCATGTTCAGCAAGCGGGACTTCACGCTGGAGCCCATGGACCTGAACGAAGCGGCGCGCGAGGTGGTCGCCCTGTCGCTGGGCGAGTTCCAGAGGAACCGCATCGTCGTGGTGTCCGAGCTGGCGCCGGACCTGCCGGCCGTGACCGGCGATCGCATCCAGCTCCAGCAGGTCGTCCTGAACCTGCTGCGCAATGCGTCCGAAGCCATGGCCGACGTGCCGGAGCGGCCGAGGCAACTCGTGATCCGGACCGCGGTCGAGGGTGGCGACCGGGTGCGCCTGAGCGTGCGCGATACCGGCGAGGGCTGCCGCCTGGCAGGATGGACAAGCTGTTCGACGCCTTCTTCACGACCAAGACCGCCGGCATGGGCATCGGGCTGTCGGTCAGCCGCTCGATCATCGAGCGGCACCATGGCCGCATCTGGGCCGAGCCGAACGACGGCCCCGGCGCCACCTTCTGCTTCTCGGTTCCCGTCGCTCCGACCTAAGGCGGGGTGGCGTCCTGCGCCCGAGTGGGATGCGACGGCCCCGGCCCGGGGCGACAGTGGGGGTGAAGGGCCGGTGCCGGCGGCACCGGCCCTTCACCCCACCACCACCTTCCCAGGAGCACACATGTCGAACCGGATCGTCGTCGTCTACTTCAGCGGCTATGGCCACACGCACAAGATCGCCGAAGCCGTGGCGGCGGGCGCAGGCGCGAGACTGCTGCGGGTGAACGAGCTGGGCAGCCTGCCGGACGGGGGCTGGGACGCGCTGGCCGCCGCCGACGCCATCGTCTTCGGCTCGCCCACCTACATCGGCAACGTCGCGTGGCAGTTCAAGAAGTTCATCGACGAGTCCTCGAAGGTCTGGGCGACCCAGGGCTGGAAGGACAAGCTGGCGGCCGGCTTCACCAATTCCGCCGGCATGAACGGCGACAAGGGCTCGACCATCAACGCGCTGTTCACGATGTCGCAGCAGCATGGCATGCTGTGGGTGGGTACGGGCATGCTGCCGAGCAACTCCAAGGCCGCGAAGCGCGACGACATCAACTACGTGGCCGCGTTCGCCGGGCTGGCCGCGACCACGCCCTCCGATGCGACGGCCGAGGAAGTCGCCCGCGGCGACCTCGACACCGCGCGGCTCTTCGGCCAGCGCGTCGCCGCCACGCTCGATCGCATCCGCCTGGACGAGGCCGCCCTGGCCGACTGATCCCGGCCCGCCGGCGGCGGGCCTCGACCGCCGGAGCCCGCCGCGGCCGATACCAAGGTATCGTTTACCCCGTCGCCAATCTGGTGCACCCTACCGGAACGAATGACCAGGGGGCGTGATGCAAAGTGAGCGCGGCGGTGCCGCCGCAGGCCGACAGCGCCCGCTGGTGTGCGTCGTGGACGACGACGAGTCCGTGCGCGAGGCCTTGCCGGACCTGCTCGGCGAGTTTGGCTACGCGTCCCTCGCTTTCGCATCCGCCGAGGAATTCCTGGCTTCCGACCGGATCCGCGACGCCGATTGCCTGATCCTCGATGTCGCCATGCCCGGCATGACCGGGCCCGAACTGCACCTGGAACTGAAGCGGCGCGGCCATGCCACGCCCGCGATCTTCATCACCGCCCACACCGATCCTGCCCTGTTTCCGCGGCTGATCGAGCAAGGGGCGGTGGAATGCCTGTTCAAGCCCTTCAGCGACGTCGCGCTGCGCGACGCGGTGGTCACTGCGCTGGCGACGAATTAGGGCGCCCTGGCGTGAGCAGCCAGGGCGTTGCCGGCGAGTCCGGCGCGCCGTCACTCGGGCAGGGGCCGGCCGGCCTGCTCGGCCACCATGAATTCGGCATACCAGTCGGGCCACTCGTCATCGTGCGCGCCAACCTTTTCCTCGTGCGCGTGGTGCGCCGCTGCCGCCCGCCGCAGGGTGGCGGCGAGGTCGCTGGCTGATCCGAAGCGGGTCTCGTCGCCGTCGAGACGGCCGGGCAGGCGCGCGGTGATCTCCTGCATCAGCCAGCTGTTTCCGTCGGGGTCCTTGAAAGTGGCATAGGTGGCGTAGGGCCGCCGCTGCGGATCGCGGCCGGCCGCGGGCGGATCGCCCGGCGTCAGGTGGAACACTTCGCTGACCTCGGCGCCGCAGGCGATGAGATGCTCGCGTGCCGCGTCGATGTCGGACACCGCCAGGAACAGGCCGTGCGCCGATCCGGGGGCGGCGGAGGTGATGCCCTTGCCGAAATGCAGCGAGCACGCGGAGCCGGGCGGCGTGAACTGGATGGCGCGGAAGGCATCGCCGCGGTCGAAGTCGGCGTCGAGCCGCCAGCCCAGGCCGGCGTAGAAGCGCTTGGCACGCTCGACGTCGGACACCGGGATGGTGATGACTTCCAGCTTCATGTCGACTTTCCGACGGGTCTCGGCGAGCGCCTTGCTGCGCTCCAGGGTGCTGCTCATGTCTTGCTCCTTGGTTCAGGGTGCCGCGGCGACGGGCCTGCACCCGCCCGCATGAAATCAGGCCGGCGCCGCGGCGGCAATTGAACCAAGGTAGGGCGAACGGCAGTGCGCCACCCCCGACGCATGCGGGGGTCCCACCAAGGTCTGCCCGACACCATCGTGCAATCGACCCACGCCGGGGCCGCGTGGTGTCATCGCCGCCGCTGCCCCAGGGATTGCGCATCGCGCGGCCCCCATCCTCCCGCACCCCACCAGGACCCGCCCCACATGACTTTCCTGAACCCGAACGACGAAACGCTTTCGCCGGCATTGCGCAGGCGAGTCTTCCTTGCGGCGTCGGCAGCGGCGCTTTCCGCCAGCCCGCTGCTCACCGCCGCCGCTGCGCCTGTCGCCCGCGATTCCGCCGCCCACCCCGCCATCCGGCCGTACAAGGTGATCGTTCCCCGCTCCAGCCTGGTCGACCTGCGCCGGCGAATCGCGGCCACCAAGTGGCCCGAGCAGGAGACGGTGGCGGACCACACGCAGGGCGTGCCGCTCGCCACCATGCGCAAGCTCGCGCACTACTGGGAGAAGGACCACGACTGGCGCAAGTGCCAGGCGAAGCTCAACGCGCTGCCGCAGTTCATCACCGAGATCGACGGGCTGGACATCCACTTCATCCACGTGCGCTCCAAGCATGCCAACGCGCTGCCCGTGATCGTCACGCACGGCTGGCCCGGCTCGATCATCGAGCAGCTGAAGATCATCGAGCCGCTGACGAATCCCACCGCCCACGGCGGCCGCGCCGAGGACGCCTTCCACGTGGTGATCCCCTCGCTGCCCGGGTACGGCTTCTCGGGCAAGCCGGCGAGCACCGGCTGGGGGCCCGAGCGCATCGCCGACGCGTGGATCACGCTCATGAACCGCCTGGGCTACCCGCGCTACGTGGCCCAGGGCGGCGACTGGGGCCAGCTGGTGACGGAGCTGATGGCGGTGAAGGCGCCGCCCGCGCTGGCCGGCATCCACACCAACATGCCGGGAGCCGTGCCGCCCGAGGTCGCGCAGGCGCTGCACCAGCGGCAGCCCGCGCCCGCGACCCTGACCGCCGACGAGAAGCGCGCCTGGGACCAGCTCGATTTCTTCTTCCGCAAGGGCCTCGCGTACGCGCAGGAGATGAGCAATCGCCCGCAGACGCTGTACGGCATCGCGGATTCGCCGGTCGGCCTCGCGTCCTGGATCCTCGACCACGATGCGGCCAGCCTCGCGCTGATCGCGCGCGTCTTCGACGGCCAGCCCGAGGGCCTCACGCGCGACGACATCCTCGACAACATCACGCTCTACTGGCTCACGGGCACGGGCGTGTCCTCCGCGCGCCTGTACTGGGAGAACAGGTTCACCTTCTTCGCGCCGCAGGGCATCCGCATTCCCGTGGCCGTGAGCGCCTTTCCCGAGGAGCTCTATACGGCGCCCCGCAGCTGGGCGGAGCGCGCGTACCCGAATCTCATCCACTACAACCGCCTGGACAGGGGCGGCCACTTCGCGGCGTGGGAACAGCCGCAGCTGTTCGCGCAGGAGCTGCGCGCCGCCTTCCGCTCGCTGCACTGAAGCCTTCTCTCCCTCTGCCCGACAAGGACCCTTCCCCATGACCCACCCGACGCACTCCCGGCGCGGCTTCCTCGCCGGTTCGGCGGCCGCGCTGTCAGCCAGCCCGTTCGCGCTCGCGGCCGCCGCCACGGCGCGCCCCGGCACCGAGCTCCTGGCCGCCGCGCCTGCCGCGCACCGGCCGACCGGCAGCACCGCGATCCGTCCCTTCCGCTACCGTGCGCCCCAGGCGCGCCTCGACGACCTGCGCCGCCGGATCGTGGCCACGCAGTGGCCGGAGAAGGAAACCGTCGGCGACACCTCGCAGGGCGTCCCGCTGGCGACGATGCGTGCGCTCGCGCGCCACTGGGCCACCGGCTACGACTGGCGCAAGTGCGAGGCGAAGCTCGACGCGCTGCCGCAGTTCATCACCGAGATCGACGGGCTGGACATCCATTTCATCCACGTGCGCTCGAAGCACGAGGACGCGCTGCCCCTGGTCGTCACGCATGGCTGGCCGGGCTCGATCATCGAGCAGCTGAAGATCATCGAGCCGCTGGCCAATCCGACGGCGTACGGCGCATCGGCGGCGGACGCCTTCCACGTGGTGATTCCGTCGATGCCCGGCTACGGCTTCTCGGGCAAGCCCGCCGGCACCGGCTGGGGCCCCGAGCGCATGGGGCGGGCCTGGGCGAGCTGATGAAGCGGCTCGGATACGGCCAGTACGTCGCCCAGGGCGGCGACTGGGGCGCGTTCGTGGTCGACCAGATGGGCCTCCAGGCACCGGCCGGCCTGCTGGGCATCCACACCAACATGCCGGCGACCGTTCCCGCCGACGTGGACCGCGCGCTGCTCGCGGGCGAGCCGCCTCCGGCCGGCCTCTCGGCCGAGGAACGGCGCGCCTACCTGCAACTGGTCAGGACCTTCAAGCAGGTGGACTACGCCAGGCTGATGGGATCGCGGCCGCAGACCCTGTACGGCATCGCGGATTCGCCCGTGGGCCTCGCCGCCTGGCTGCTCGATCACAACGACGCGGACGACCAGCCGGCCGCGACGGTCGCTGCCGCCCTGCACCGCACGGCCAGCACCAAGGGCGAACTCACGCGCGACGAGATCCTCGACAACATCACCTTGTACTGGCTGGCGAACACCGGCGTTTCCGCCTCGCGCCTGTACTGGGAATACAAGGGCGGCTTCTTCAACGCCAAGGGCGTCGACATCCCGGTGGCGGTGAGCGTCTTCCCGAGGGAGCAGTACGAGGCGCCGCGCAGCTGGACGGAGCGCGCCTATCCCAGGCTGATCCACTACAACAAGCTGGACAAGGGCGGCCACTTCGCCGCCTGGGAGGAGCCGTTCCTCTTCGCGTCCGAGCTGCGCGCCGGCTTCCGCCCGCTGCGCAGGAACGCATCGAACTAAGCCATCGAACCGAAGGTCACCATGCGAATCCTCCTTGCCTCCATCCTCCTGGCCGCCGGCCTCGGCAGCGCATCCGCGGAAACCGCGTCGCGCGAGGCCGAACTGCGTTCGGCGATCGCCAGCTTCCGCACGGCCCTGAACAGCGGCGACAGCGGTTCCTTCTTCGCCCTGCTCGCGCCGGACCTCGAAGTGCTGGCTCCCGGCGCCGACCCGTTGCGCGGCGGCGCCGCGCACGCCTCGTTCCTGCCGCTGTTCACGCAGGTGCGGCCGCACATCGGGCCCTTCACCGGCGAAGAGATCACGGTGAGCGGCGACATCGCGATCCAGCGGCACAGCTTCGAGCTCTCGACGACGCCGAAGGCGGGCGGGCCGGTCACCACGGTGGCCGGTTCCGGCCTGCACGTCTGGAAACGGACGGCCGACGGCCGCTGGCAGATCGTCAAGGACATCTGGACCAACCCGCCGGCGCGGCCATGAAGCCGGTCCGCTTCGCGCTGGGCCTGCTGGCCCTCGGATGCGCCGTGTGGCTCGGCGCGTACCTTTCGGGCGAGCGGAGCCGGATCGTGGACATGACGCCGCTGCCGGCCGTCCAGGCGCGGGGCACCACGCCCTCGCTGGACGGCGCCGTCGAATGGCTCAACACGAAGCCGCTGGGCGATGCGGACCTGCGCGGCAAGGTCGTCCTCGTGGACTTCTGGACCTACTCCTGCATCAACTGGCTGCGCACGCTGCCGCACGTGCGGGCCTGGGCCGACAAGTACCGGGAGCAGGGGCTGGTGGTGGTGGGCGTGCATTCGCCGGAGTTCGGCTTCGAGCAGGACTTGGCGAACGTCCGCGCGGCGACGGCGCGGCTGCAGGTGGATTACCCGGTCGCGGTCGACAGCAGGCACACGATCTGGCGCGCGTTCGGCAACAGCGCCTGGCCGGCCATCCACATCCTGGATGCCCGGGGCAGGCTGCGGCACACGCACCTGGGGGAGGGCGGCTTCGAGAAAACGGAAAGGGTGCTGCAGGAGCTGCTGGCGGAGGCGGGCGCCGGCACCGTCGATCGCACGCTGGTCCAGGTGCAGGGCAGCGGCAGCCAGGCGCAGGCCGACTGGGCGAGCCTGCGTTCGCCGGAGACCTACGTCGGCCATGCGCGCACCCACAACTTCGCGTCGCCCGGCGGGATCGCGCGCGACCGCGTGCGCGACTACTCGGCGCCGGCGGCGCTGCGGCTCAACGCATGGGCGCTGTCCGGTCCGTGGCGGGTCGGCGGCGAGGCCGCTTCGCTGCACGCCGCCAACGGCCGCATCGTCTACCGCTTCCAGGCGCGCGACGTGCACCTGGTGATGGGCCCGACGTCGCGCGGGCAGGCGGTGCCGTTCCGCGTGCTCGTCGACGGCAAGCCGCCCGGCGAATCGCACGGCGCCGACGTCGACGCGCACGGCATGGGCACCGTCGTCGAGCACAGGCTCTACCAGCTGGTACGGCAGCCGGGGCGCATCGAACCGCGCGAGTTCGAGATCGAGTTCCTGGCGCCCGGCGTCGAGGCCTTCTCCTTCACGTTCGGCTGAGCGCCGGCGTTCACCCAAGGACATGGACATGAAAGACAGCAACCCTGGCCGCCGCGCCTTCCTCGCGGGCACCGCGGTCGCCGCCGTCGCGGGGCCGCTGGCGCTGGCCGGCACCGGCGCCGCCCGGGCGCAGGCACGCCCTTCCTCGCGTGCGGCGCCGGAGATCCGGCAGATCCGCGCGGGCGAACTGGACATCGGCTACTTCGAGGCCGGCCCGCGCGAGGGCATCCCGGTGCTGCTGATGCACGGCTATCCCTACGACCTCCACAGCTACGTCGACACGGCCGACATCCTCGCCGCGCGCGGGTGCCGGGTGATCGTGCCGCACCTGCGCGGGCACGGCAGCACGCGCTTCCTGCATGCCTCCACCTTCCGCAACGCGCAGCAGTCGGCGGTGGCGCTCGACCAGATCGCGCTGCTCGACGCGCTGGGCATCGAGCGCGCCGTGATGGCCGGCTACGACTGGGGCGCGCGCACCGGCTGCGTGCTGGCGGCGCTGTGGCCGCAGCGCTGCCTGGGGCTGGTGTCCGCCGGGGCTACATCATCACCAGCGTGGCAGCCCAGCAGGCGCCGGCGCCGGCGCGCATCGAGCACGCCTGGTGGTACCAGTACTACTTCGCCACCGAACGGGGCCGCGCCGGCCTGGTCCTCAACCGCCGCGACATCGCGCGCATTTCGTGGAAGGCGAACTCGCCGGCCTGGAAGTTCGACGACGCCACCTTCGAGCGCACGGCCGCTTCCTTCGACAACCCGGACTGGGTCGACATCGTGGTGCACAACTACCGCTGGCGCCTCGGCCTGGCCGACGGTGACGTGCGGCATGCCGAGCTCGAGCGCCGGCTGTTCGCGCAGCCCACGATCGAGGTGCCCGCGATCACCATCGATGGCGACAGCAACGGCGTCACGCCGGTGGGCGACGGCAGCGCGTACGCCGGCAAGTTCCGGGGCCGTGGCAGCACCGCGTGGTGCAAGCCGGGCACAACGTGCCGCAGGAGGCGCCGCAGGCCTTCGCGGATGCGGTCTGGGCGCTGGCCTCGCGTGGCTGAGGGCAGCGGCCCCGGCCACCACCCACACGCACCGGGCGAACCAGCATGCGCAAGCCAGGATCCTTGATCGTCTTGCTCGTCCTGCTCGTCCTCGCCGGGTGCGCCGCGAGCCCTCCGAGCTACCCCGGCTCCTCGCACTGCGCCACCCGGCCCGGCAGCTACCAGTGCCAGATCGAGCAGTACATGCGGGTCTAGGACGCGACGAACTGCAGGGAGCGCTCGGGCCCTGCGGCATGGGAGGAACGCGGCGCGGGAGCACTGGCGACGCCTTCCTCGACCAGCCCGCGGGCGGCCGCGATCCGCGCCGCATGCGTGCGCGAAGTGGCGCCCAGCTTGGCCATGATCGCGCTCATGTGCGACTTGACCGTGCCCAGCTCGATGCGCAGCTGTCGCGCGATGGCCTTGTTCGGCTGGCCGTGGGCGACCAGGTTCAGCACCTCGATCTCGCGCGAGGTGAGCGTCGCGCGCGTCAGGCTGTCCGCCATCCGGCGGGCCACCGACATGTTCATGTAGCGCATGCCGTTGGCCACGGCAGCCACGCCGTCGATCAGCTCGTTGAGGGGCTGCCGACGAGCAGGTAGCCGTGCACGCCGGCCTCGATCGCACGGCGGATGTCCGCTTCCCGGTCGTTGGCCGTCAGCGCGAGGATCCGGGCCTCGCCCAGGAAGCCGCGGGCTTCGGCGCCCGCCGCCTCGGCCCAGGCGCAGGGCGTCGGCATAGTCCGCGATCACGACGTCGACCGGCGGGCCGTCGCCCCCGAGGTTGTCCACCCCGTGCACGAAGACTTCGAACAGGGGACGCTGGCGCAGCGCGGCGACGAGGCCGGCGGACAGGAGCGGGTCCGCGTGCATGACCAGGACGTTGGATCGGGGCGGGGGAAGGTGGTTCATTCGGTTCTCCAGCTGGTGTGGCCTGTGCGGTGGATGCGCCGCGGTCCTGCCAGGGCCGCGGTCGACACCGTGAGTTCACGACAAGCGGGCCGTTCGAACCATTAGACGTTGGTAGCGGCTATACCAAAGGAGGGCGCGCAGGGGACCCCGCGCCACCGGGTCGCGGCCCCGCTGAACGGACTGCACACGAGCGTCCGGTCGACTGAACCTGGGCTGACGGCGAACCCCCGCCGCTTGCGAAAAGCGGATGGCGGACGCGCAAAGTGGATGGTCCGGCCGTGGGTATCGCCGACCATGGCGCGCTGACCCATGAACCACTCGCCCGAAAACCAGCCGCGCCCCGACGCCGCGGACGCGTCCGATCAGCTAGCCCGCATGGAGTCCGCATTGCGCGCTTGGGAGACGTTCGGCCACTTCCTGCCGCACGAGCTGGGCTCGCCCCTGCTCCTGATGGAAGCCTATTCCACCCTTCTTCTCGAGGACGAAGCGGAATCGCTGTCGCCGAGCGGTCGCAAGTACGTCGAGCGGATCAGGGCCGCCGCGGCGCACTTGCGGGGCCTGGGCACGGCCCTGCTGGTGATGGCACCCTTGTCCAGGTACTCAATGCGCTGGGAGCGCGTGGACCTCAGTTCCCTGGCATGGCAGGTGATCGACAGCCTGCGCGAACGCGATCGCAAGCGGCAGGTCGAGACCAGCGTCGAGCCGGGGATGTCCGTCACGGGGGATCCGGACCTGCTGCGCGTGCTGCTCGGAAACCTGCTCGCGAATGCCTGGAAGTACTCGGCGCCCCGGACCGTGGCACGCATCGCCATCCAGACGGTGGAGACCGAGCTTGGTCGGGCCGTGCGGGTTTCGGACGACGGCGTCGGCTTCGACATGCAGCATGCGGAGCGCCTGTTCACGCCGTTCGGACGGCTGCACGGCGCGGCGGAGTTCGACGGCAACGGGCTGGGGCTGGCGATGGCCCACGCGATCGTGGAGCGCCATTCGGGCAGGATCTGGGCGGACTCCGTCGAAGGGCAGGTCGCCAGGTTCTACTTCCTGCTCGGGTCCGGCCCGCACGCCGCTGCGGGCGCGCGTCCCTGACAGCGCGCCGCGCCACGGCGCGGCCGGTCAGCGACCTTTGCTGCGCGCACGCTGCAGGGTCTGGCCCGGGTTCTCGCCGAACATTGCCCGGTAATGCGCTGCGAAGCGCGAGAGGGGGGGAAGCCGTGGTGCAGCGCGACGGTGCTGACGGTGGAACTGCTGCTCCCGAGCAGCAGTTCCGCGCGCGCGGAATCCAGCCGCACCCGCCGGTAATACTGTGTCGGCGTCGTCTGCCGCCACTCGCGGAATGCGGCCTCGAGGCTGCGGATGCTGCAGCCGACGGCCTGCGCGATCATGGGGATGGTCAGGCCGGCCCCGGGGAGCCGTTCGCATCATGTGCTCCGCCTCGCGCAGCGCGCGGGGTGGCCAGCCGGTGCGGCCCGCGCATGGCTTGCGAGTGGTTGTGAGGATGCAGTTCGAGCAGCAGCGACTGCATGAACTCGTCGAGCCGCGTGGCGGAGGCCGCCGGCAGGGGCACGCCGCGCCGCTCGAAAGCGAGGACCAGATCCACGGCATCGGTCCACGCACGCTCGAGCGCGGGCGAGAAAGTCCGCAGGTCGAAGCGCAGCGCGGCATCGAGCGGCCGGTTCAGGTAGCCCGAGCAAAGCCTTTCGATGCGGTCGACGTCCAGCCGCACCGAGCGTTGCGCGAAGCTGCGGTCGAAGTCGAGCAGGGTGGGAGTCCAGGGCGACAAGGGCACGGTCTGTCCGCGCGCGAAGGACAAGGACGCGGCGCCCTGCCGCGCGGTCGCGCTCCCGGCCGTGCACGTCTTCACCAGCAGCAGGTTCTCGAAGTCGCCGGCGTCGATGCGCACGCGCGCTGAATAGCGCAGGCTCACCACCGGCTGGATGCCGCCGGAGACTTCGAGGCTGGAGGAAATTGCCTCATCGCCGCCCCGGACGGTCAGCTCGTGGTCGCAGTAGACGCGGCTCACGGCCGCGACGGCCTCTTCCAGGTCCGAGGTGACCATGCGGAATTCGCGTCGGCCGCCGGCATGCAGGACCGTCATTCGCAGCCAGGGTGGGCACAGACCGCCCGGCGCAGCTGCTCCATCCGGTGGTCCTCGATTCCCAGTTCGCGCAGCTTTGCCAGCGTTGCGTCGAAATAGGCTCGGCAGGTGCCGAGGTTGCCTTCGCCGCTGTTGATCAGGCGGGCCGCCTCCGACGCCGGCAGGCCCTTCACATAGCGGACGTGGCCGCGGTTGGCGACGAAGGTGACGGCAGGGACGGGCGCGCCGTCCACCCAGGCCGTCACCCAGCGCGCATCGTACGTGCCCCAGGTCATTTCACGCCGCCAGAGGATGGCCAGCTCCTCGCGCGCGCAGTGCGCCGCGATGCGCAGCAGTACTCCCTTGCAGGAGCCACCGCGGTCCAGGGCGAGCATCAGGCCGGGACGCGCGGGCCCGCCGCGCCCGAACAGGTTGCGAAGGCAGAAGCTCCGATGCCAGCCGTGGACGGTCGCGGTCGCCTGCCCCACGTGCTCGAGCGCGGGGTTCCACATGAGCGATCCATACGCGAACACATGGATGTCGGCGTCCACCGGGTGCTGCAGCAGGGTCTGTTCCAGAGTTTCTTCGAGCGCCGCGGCGGAACGCAGCGTGACGCCGGCGGGGACGCTGCTGCGCACGGTGGCGAGGAAACGCTCGTCGCGCAGCCGCGCGCGCAGTTCCCTCGCGGTCGCGTCCAGTACGGTGGCCAAGATTCGTCGCTCCAATCGGGTGTGACGGATCCAATATAGGCATGCACCTGCTGGAGCGAAACGAGCCACGAGGCAACAGACCGTTGCCGCGGACGCAACAACCGTTCTGCCTCGCTCGTGTGGTGGCCCTGCTAGAGGCCGCGGAGCACGATGGTGGAGTAGGCCGCCAGCGCGGCGGCCGTCCCTGCCGTCCAGGCCGCAAGGCTCACGAGCAATCTCGGGCGGATGGGTCCGGCGGGCTGGCGGTCAGCCGGGCCGTGGGGTACGGGGGCGACGGAGCGCGCATCTTTCTCTTCAGCGGATCACGCATACACGGCGGCAACCGGCGAGGCACTCGTTCATGGCTTCGCGCCAGTCGCGGCGGATGTGAAGGTAGAAGAGGTCCTGTGCAAGCGTGTTCATGAGGGGCTCCTGGCGGCAGGTGGTGGATGCCCTCATGAAAGCAGACGCGGGCCGGGGATTCCATTGCACGTTGGTCTCGCCGATACCTTCGTTTCGGTGCCGGCGCCGCCCTGCCCATCCGTCCAATGGCCGGTCCCGCCCTGTGTCTCAGGCGGCATGCCGAGGCGGCGGTTGCTGGCGATAGTGCTGGGCTGTCCAACCGAAAGGCCCACCCCATGCACAATCCGTCCCCCACCGCAGTCGTCACCGGCGCCTCCAGCGGCATCGGTCTCGCCATCGCCAGGGCACTCCTGGCACACGGATGGAACGTCGTGGCGAATGCGCGGACCGAGTCGCGGCTGGCGGCCGCTGCGGCGAGCCTGGGCGGTGGCGAACGCCTGGTCGAAGTGGCCGGCGACGTTGCTGCGCCCGCCACCGCGAAGGCGGTGTTCGAGCGCGCGATCGAACGCTTCGGCACCGTCGACATGCTGGTGAACAATGCGGGAGTCTTCCTCCCCAAGCCCTTCATCGAGTTCACCGAAGAGGACTTCGCGCAGCAGGTCGCGACCAACCTGAAGGGCGCCTTCTCCATGTCGCAGGAGGCCGTCCGCCACATGAAGCAGCGCGGGCGCGGGCATATCGTGAACATCACGGCCTCGGTGGCCATCAAGCCGCACAGCGAGGTGCCGGCCCTGATGGCGGCGCTGCTCAAGGGAGGCTGGAACGCGGCGACCCCGGCGCTGGCGCTGGAGCTGGCCCCCTATGGCGTGCGCGTGAACGCAGTGGCTCCGGGCATCGTCGACAGCCCGATGCACCCGGGCGAGACGCACGAATGGCTCAAGCGCCTGCAGCCGATGCGCCGGCTCGGGCGGGTGGAGGAGATTGCCGATGCTGTGCTGTACCTGGCGGGAGCCGAGTTCACCACCGGCGTCGTGCTCCCCGTGGACGGCGGCGCGGCGGCCGGCAACTGCTGACGGATCCGCGCAATCAGTCCAGCTTCAGGTGGTGGTTGCGCTCGAACAGGGCCACCGTCCAGTCGATGAACACGCGTACCTTGGCGCCGAGGAATCGGTTGGGCCGGTACAGGACGTGGACGGGCACCGCCGGCGTGGTCCAGTCCTGCAGTACGGCGACGAGCTGGCCGGCGCGCATGGCGGGTTCGACCATGTACGCGGGGGCCTGCAGGATGCCCAGGCCGGCGAGCCCTGCTGCCAGGTAGGCGTTCGTATCGTCCACGCTCAGGCGCGGGTGCGGCGCGATCTCGATGTCCTCCGCGCGGCGCTGGAAGCGGAAGGGGATCGCCTTGCCGGTGCGGGTCGACACCAGTCCGAGCAAGCGGTGCTTCCCGTCCAGGTCGCCGGGCGCGGCCGGCGTGCCGAATGCGGACAGGTAGCCGGGCGATGCGCAGGTGACGAAGCGGAATTCGCCGACGCGCCGGGCCACCACGAACTGCTCCTCCACTGCCCCGACGCGCACGGCGCAGTCGACGTTGTCGGCGACCAGGTCCACGTAGCGATTGGTGATGCCCAGGTCCAGCTCGATCTCCGGATAGGAGCGATAGAACTCGGGCAGCGCCGGGATCAGCACGCTGGTCGCGATCGCCGTCGCCACGTCCACGCGCAGGCGGCCGGAGGGCCGCGCGATCGATTGCTTGGCCGTGGATTCGATGTCGGAGAGGTCCGCCAGCAGGCGGACCACCCGCTCGTAGTAGGTGGCGCCCTCCGCGGTCACGGTGACCGAGCGCGTGGTGCGGTCCAGGAGGCGCACCCGCAGCTCGCGCTCGAGCCCCTGGATCAGCCGGGTCACCGTGGGCTTGGGCAGGTCCATGGTTTCCGACGCCTTGGTGAAGCTGCCGGCTTCGACTACGCGCACGAAGGCGCTCATGGCAAAGAAGCGGTCCATGCCGGCCTTTCGTCAGCCCCGAAGGCGCCCGATGATAAGGCCCCTCACCCGAAGGTGAAAGCGTACGCCTCGGCGCCTTCGTCGAGGAACTCGATCTCGAACAGGCGCGCGGCACCGGGGCTGCGCTGGCGCACGAGCTGGTACAGCTTCTGC
This sequence comes from Ramlibacter montanisoli, assembly GCF_013087525.1. GTDB lineage: Bacteria > Pseudomonadota > Gammaproteobacteria > Burkholderiales > Burkholderiaceae_C > Ramlibacter > Ramlibacter montanisoli. The sequence continues at coordinate 169,368 of NZ_JABFCS010000001.1, forward strand.
CGGTCGATGACGCCTTCGCCCTTCGCATCTGCATCGGTGCCGTGGTCCGCGCCCGCGGGCTGGCCGTCGATCAGGACCCGGAAGCGCACCGGCTTGCCGTCGGGGCCGGGGCCCAGCACCATGTGCAGGTCGCGCGCGTGGAAACGGTGCGCGATGCGCCCCTGCGGGCGGGCCAGCACGATGCGCTCGGCCTCGACGCGCCAGTGACCCCCGAGGGTCCATTGCCCCGTGCGCAGCCGTGGCTCCGGGGTGTAGAGGCTGTCGACGTCCTTCTGGATGCGCGTGCCGGAGAAGCCGCTGGCACGCTCGTAGCCGACGTAGGTTTCGCCGGAGCGCAGCGACGCGAGGTCGGGAGCGGCCTGGGTGCCCCTGGCTTCGGGCCGCACCGGTCCCCCTGCGGGGCGACCTGCCCCGCCTCGGCCAGCAGCGCGCGGATCGCCTGTTCCGAGCGCTCGTAGGCGTGCTCGCCGGCGACGTGGTGGCGCAGGCGGCCCTCGGCGTCGAAGAAGTGGAAGGCAGGCCACGACTGGTTGCGCAGTCCGCGCCAGACCTGGAAGCCGTTGTCCGTCGCCACCGGGTAGGTGATGCCCAGGTCGGCCATGGCCCGGCGCACGTTCGCGGCGGACTTCTCGAACGCGAACTCCGGCGTGTGGACCCCGATCACCACCAGACCCGCGTCGCGGTACTTCTCCGACCAGGCGCGCAGGTAAGGCAGGCTGCGCAGGCAATTGATGCAGGAGTAGGTCCAGAAGTTGACCAGGACCACCTTGCCGCGCAGCGATTCGGCGTCGAGCGCGGGGGAATTCATCCACCCGGTGGCCCCGGCGAGTGCCGACAGCGGTCCGGTGGACACCACGGGCCGCTCGCGGGCGGCGGCGGGCTGCGCTTCTCGAGGAGTTTCTGCTCCGTGGCCGTGGTCGCCGGAGAAGGAAGGCGCGCCAGCAGCGTCGCATCCAGCCCGAGCGCGGGAACGGCCACCCCGGCCAGGACGGCCGCTCCGGCGATGCGGCGCAGGCGGTCGGCCGCGGGCAGGAAGGGACGCAACGCGCCGCCGGCGCGTCGGCCGAACCACCACGCCCCGGCCAGTGCGGTGGCCGCGCCGCCCGCATACGCCAGCAGCAGCAGCGAAGTGCCCACGCCCGGGCCATGGAGGGCGGCGCCCGCGAGCAGCACGCCGAGGATGGGCCCCGCGCAGGGGAGCCACAGCAGCCCCGTGCCGATGCCGAGCGCCACGGGCGCGAAGCGGGAGCGTGCATCGCCGGACACCACGCGCTCACCCAGGCGCACGAGCGGGCGGGTGAGCCGCTCGGCCACTTGCGGCAGCAGGAGCGCGAGCCCGAAGAGGGCCAGCAACGCGATCGCCAGCCAGCGGACGGAGGAATGCAGGGTCACCGCCCACGCGCCGCCCACGGCCGCGAGCGTCGTGACGGCCGCGAAGGCCACGGCCATGCTGGCCAGCATGGGTGCCGTGTGCGAGCGGAACGAGCGGCCGCCATTCGCCAGCAGGAAGGGCAGGACCGGCAGGATGCAAGGGCTCAGCACTGTGAGCACGCCGCCGAGGAATGCGAGGACGATCAGCATGGTGTTCCAGGTTGGTGGTGCGCCACGCGCGCGCGGCGCGTGCCGCACCGGGCGCTTCGGTCAGACGAGACGGACCGCCACTTCGATGTTGCCGCGCGTGGCCTTGGAGTAAGGGCAGGTCTGGTGCGCGGCGTCGACCAGTTCCTGCGCGAGCCCGCGCTCGACGCCGGGCATGGACACGTTCAGGCGCGCCTGCAGGTAATAGCCGCCGGTGCCGTGCCCAAGGTCCATCTCCGTGTCCACCGCGAGATCGCCGGGGAGCTTGACGTTCCTCGCCTTCGCGGCGCCGCCGATCGCGCCGATGAAGCAGGCGGACCAGCCGGCGGCGAACAGTTGTTCCGGGTTGGTGCCCTTGCCGGTGCTGCCCGGCGTGGAGAGCTGGACGTCGAGGCGTCCGTCGGAGCTGCGCGAGGCGCCGTCGCGGCCCCCGAGGTGGTGTGGGTGTGGGCCGTGTAGAGGATCTTGTCGTTGCTGGACATGGTGTTCCTTGTGGGTGGGTGGATGGAGGGGAGACGAGATGGTGGGGGTGGGCGGACGCAGCAGCTCCCTTCATTGGTCGCAGTCGTGCATCCGCCTTTCGCCGGCTCAGGGCCCGCGCCGCCGGCGTGGACCGTGTTCCGCGGACGCGGTGATGCAGTGGCAATGCGTGGGAGTACGCCATTCGTATGCCACGCCGCCCCCGAAAAAGAGCAGCGCGATCCAGAGCTTTCGCATGTCAACCTTCGCTGGTGGTGAACGCCGCGCAGCTTGGGTCGAAAGCGCGGAGTTTCACCCCGCGCAGGAACCAATGGACCTTTTCACTTTTGCCAACAATGCCGCCCCTGGCGTGTTGCCGCGCTGGCAACAGATCTTTGTCGCGCCGGCCCTTTTTCATGCCGTGGACACCGCCTAGATTGCCCGGACCGCAACCGGAAAACGAGAGACCGCCATGAACGACCCAGCCATCACCTACCCCACGCCTCGCCGGCTCGATGCCACGCAGGCGCTCTGGCTCAAGGGCGCGATCCTCATGACCTTCCTCGCCGCCTCCACCGTGCCTTCGCCCTTGTACGCGCTGTATCGCGCGATGTGGGGCTTCTCCCCCGTGATGCTGACGGTCGTGTTCGCGAGCTACGCCATCGCCATGCTGCTGGCCCTGCTGGTGTTCGGCGCGCTGTCCGACTACCGCGGGCGGCGCGAGGTGGTGCTGGCCTCGCTCGTGCTGGAGATCGGCGCCCTCATCCTGTTCTGGCGCGCGGACTCGGTGGGCTGGCTGCTCGCCGCGCGGGTGCTCCAGGGGTTCGCCACCGGCATCGCCACCAGTGCGCTCGGAGCGGGACTGGTGGACCTGCACCGCGAGCGCGGCGCGCTGATGAACAGCGTGGCCCCGATGGTGGGGCTCGGCGTCGGCGGGCTGGGCTCCAGCGTGCTCGTGCAGTTCGCGCCGGCGCCGACCCGGCTCGTCTTCGACGTGCTGCTGCTGGTGTTTGCCGTGTTCCTGGTGGCGGCCGCCTTCCTGCCGGAAACGGCGCAGCGCCGCCCCGGTGCCTGGAAGTCGCTGCTGCCGTCGGTCGACGTTCCCGCGAAGGCTCGCGCCACGATGCTGCGCGTGCTGCCCGTGAACACCGCCCAGTGGGCCATGGCCGGGTTCTACCTTTCGCTGGGCCCGACGCTGGCGCGCACCGTCACGGGCGACGATGCGCCGGTGGTCGGGGGCTTCATGATCGCCGCCCTGTCCCTCACGAGCGCCGCGGCGATCGCGCTGGCGCGCCGCATCGCCCCGCGCCAGGCGAGTTCCGCAGGCGCCGCGGGGCTGGCCGTGGGCGTCGTCGTCACGCTGGCCGGCCTGCACTGGCGCTCGCCCGGCCTGGCGCTGGCGGGCACGGTCGTTTCCGGCGCCGGCTTCGGTTCGGCCTTCAGCGGGTCCCTGCGCAGCCTGGTCCCGCTCGCGCTGCCGGCCGAGCGTGCCGCGCTCATGGCCGCCTTCTTCGTCGCGAGCTACCTGGCCTTCAGCCTGCCGGCGATCGCGGCCGGACTCCTCACGAGCCGCCTGGGCCTGGAGCCCACGGCCATCGTCTACGGACTCGGCGCCGCCCTGCTGGCGCTGACGGTGTTCCTTCCCGCCAGGGTGCCTCGGCCGGCCGGCAAGTAGCGGGCCCGCACCTTCACAGCACGCAATGCATTTCCCTCACCGAGACACGACATGACCTCTTCCCCCATCCTTCCCGGCACCGCCATGATCACCGGTGCGTCCGGCGGCATCGGCGCCATCTATGCCGACCGGCTCGCCAGGCGCGGCCACGACCTGGTGCTGGTCGCGCGCAGCGCGGATCGCCTGCGCGCCGTGGCCTCGCGCATCGCGCGGGAGACCGGCCGCAAGGTGGAAGTGCTGGTTGCGGACCTCACCGCCAAGAGCGAACTCCTCGAGACGGAGCGGCGGCTGGCCGGCGATCCCGCCATCCGGCTGCTGGTGAACAACGCCGGCTTCAACATCGGCACGCCCTTCAGTGAATCGGACCCGGACCGGCTGGAGATGATGGTGCAGCTCAATGCCGTGGTGCTCACGCGCCTGTCGCGCATCGCCGCGCCCGCGTTCGTGGCGCGCGGAGGCGGCACCCTCATCAACATCGGCTCCATCGTTGCCGTCGCGCCGAAGATCCTCAATGGCGCCTACAGCGCGAGCAAGGCTTACGTGCTGAACCTGTCGCAGGCCCTGCACCACGAGCTCGGCGCCAGGGGACTGCGCGTGCAGGCCGTGCTGCCCGGCGCGACGCGGACCGACTTCTGGGACGCATCGGGCATCCCCGTGGACGCGCTGCCCCGGGAGCTGGTGATGTCGGCGGACGACCTGGTGGATGCCGCGCTGGCGGGGCTGGACCTCGGCGAGACCGTCACGATTCCCTCGCTGCCGGATGCCGCGGACTGGGAGCGCTTCGACGGCGCGCGCGAGGCCCTGGCGCCCCACCTGTCGCTCAGCCAGCCGGCCGAGCGCTACAGGGTCGTGTCGAAGAGCGCGTGAGGGCCTGCACGTGGAGACGGCCGCGCCGGTGACATTCCGCTCGATCCGTGCGAGCGACCTCGAGCTGCTGCGCGAGTTCGTGCGCAAGCTCTCGCGCGACACGGCGTACAGGAGGCTGCTGTCCGGGCGGACGCCGAGCGAGGAGGAGCTGGTGCGCTGGACCGCGATCGATCCCGCGCGCGAAGCGGCGGTGGTGGCCACCACCGGTCGCGGGCCGGACGAGCGCCTGGCGGGCGTCGCCCGCTACGTCATGGAATCGCCGGACGACACCGATTTCGCCATCGTGCTGGCGGACGCCTGGCAGCGGCGCGGCCTGGGCCGCGCCCTGCTGGAGCGCCTGGTTGCCATGGCGCGAGTGCATGGCGTGCGGCGCCTGAGCGGCCTCACGCTGTCCACGAACATTCCCATGCTGTCGCTCGCGCGCGCACTCGGCTTCCGTGCGCGGCGCCAGGCCGATGCCTTCACCACGATGCTCACCCTCGACCTTCCAGGAGAAGCGATGCCTGCCGCCTACCACCCCGTCAGCTGCGAATTCCACGATGTCCTCGAGGCCCTCGCGACCACGCGGCGGCGGACGCAGATCCGCTTCAACGGAAGCGATGGCCTCCCACAGCAGCGCGACGCGGTGATCCAGGACGTCTTCAGCCGCGAGGGCGCCGAGTACATCGTGATCAGCTCCGGCGAGACCTTGCGCCTCGACCAGCTGGTGGCGGTCGATGGCGCGCAAGCGGCGCAGGCCGCGCGCTAGACACCATCGTCCAATTGCGGGCGCGGCGATGCGATGCGATCTTCGGTCCGTGGCGCAACCGCTCCACCCATCCACCACCGAAAAGGAACTCGCATGAACCGCACCACCGCCATCGTCGCCGCCGCACTGGTCACCCTGTCCGGCGCCGCCTCCGCCAACACCGGGCTCGCCGGCGACATCACGATCGAGACCCGGCCCTTCACGTCCAGCCGCGCCCCCGACGAAGTCCGCGAGGAACTCCGCGCCTTCAAGAAGTCGGGAGTGAACCCCTGGTCCCGCAGCTACAACCCGCTCCTGCACTTCATGAGCCTCCAGACGCGCGCGCAGGTCACCGCCGAATACACCGCCAATCGCGAAGCCGTCGCGGAATTCAACGGCGAGGACAGCGGCTCCATGTACCTGGCCGAGACCGCCGCCGCGGCGCGCCGGGCCGCCCGCATGGCTGGCGCGCAGCGCGACCCCAGCCAGCAGTGAGCACGCCTTTCCACCCCAAGCCGGGCCTTCCTGCCCCCGGTTCACCCACAGGACCCACCATGAAACGCTTTCTCGCACTCTCCGCCATCGCCCTCGGCCTTGCCGCCGGACAGGCCGGCGCCCAGTCCATCCAGTTCCACGTTCCCTCGAACATCGAGCCGGTGCAGTCCGGGCTGACGCGCGCCGAAGTCATCGCCGACTACCACGTCTGGCGCCTGGCCGGCCTGCAGGACCTCACGCGCGGCGACATCGGCGTCGACACCAGCAGCTACCAGTACCGCAAGGCCCACGCCACCTACCTCCACCTGCGCCAGTCGCCCCAGTTCGCGCAGCTGGTGAACGAGCTGCAGCAGCGGCCGAATGCGCGCGTCGTGGCCGGCCCCGCGCATCCGCCGACGCACGCGGCCCAGTGATCGCGCCCGCATGGCAATGGAGATCCACATGAGACTCATCAGAGGCATGGCCGGCGCCGTGCTGCTCGCCGGCACCGGCCTGGCCGTCCACCCGGCGCATGCCCAGCAGCCCGGCTTCCACCGCCACGATGTCCTGCAGCACGACCTGAGCGTGCCGGGACGCGAGGTGGTCCAGGTGCGGGTCGACTTCGACCCGGGAGCGGTGTCGGTGAAGCACTCGCACCCCGGGGAAGAGATCGCGTACGTACTGGAGGGAACGCTGGAGTACGAGATCGAAGGCAAGCCTCCGGTCACGCTCCAGGCCGGGCAGGGGTTGTTCATTCCCGCCGGAGCGAACCACGTGGCGCGCAACGTCGGCAAGGGCAAGGCATCGGAGCTCGCCACCTACGTGGTGCGCAAGGGCCGCCCGATCTTCGTCGTCGCCGACTGAGCACCGTTGGAGGGACCGCGTTGGGACCTCTCCCGCAAGAAAAGGATCCACACCCATGACCGCACCCGCAAGCCTCCCGGCACCCGATCTCTCGCGCCGCACGCTCCTGTTCAACGGCGCTGCCACCGCCGCGCTCGCCGCGTTTCCTGCGGTCGCCATGGCTGCCGCGCCGGATGACGGCCGCCGGTATCGTGCCGACAGCATCCGCCCGTTCCGTGCGCAGATTCCCGCCGCGGACGTCACGGACCTGCGGCGGCGGCTGGCCGCCGCGCGCTGGCCGGATGCCGAGACCGTGCAGGACCGCTCGCAGGGCGTGCAGCTCGCCAAGCTGCAGGCGCTCGTCGGCTACTGGGGAGGCGGCTACGACTGGCGCAAGGCCGAAGCGAAGCTCAATGCCTTGCCGCAGTTCGTCACGCACATCGACGGCCTGGACGTCCACTTCATCCACGTGCGCTCCCGCCATCCGAATGCACTGCCGCTGGTCATGACCCACGGCTGGCCGGGATCGGTGTTCGAGCTGCTCAAGGTCGTGGGACCGCTCACCGATCCGACCGCCCACGGTGGTGCGGCGGAGGATGCGTTCCACCTCGTGCTGCCCTCGATACCCGGCTACGGCTTCTCCGGCAAGCCGACCGGCACGGGCTGGAATCCGGACCGCATCGCCCGTGCCTGGGACGTGCTCATGAAGCGCCTCGGATATGCCCGCTACGCCTCGCAGGGCGGCGACTGGGGTGCGATCATCTCCGACGTGATGGCGCGCCAGGCTCCCGAGGGGCTGGTCGGCATCCACGTGAACCGGGTGGAGCGCGCGACCACCGTTCCCCGGAGATCGCGAAGGCCCTGGGTGCCGGCGAGCCCGCGCCCGCGGGACTGACGCCGGAAGAGCGGGTGGTGTACGACGAGATCCGCGATTTCTACAAGAACGGCCTGGGCTACGCGGCGATCATGGCCACGCGGCCGCAGACCGTCGGTTACGGCCTGTCGGACTCGCCGGTGGCGCTCGCGGCCTGGTTCTACGACAAGATCGCGGACTGGGTGTACACGCGCGGCGAGCCCGAGAAGTCCCTGACCCGCGACGAGATCCTGGACAACATCAGCCTGTACTGGTTCACCAACAGCGGAACCTCGGGCGGGCGCATCTACTGGGAAAGCGGCGCCGGTGGCTCGAAGCCGGCACCGGTGTCGGTGCCCGCGGCCGTCACGGTGTTCCCGGGCGAGGTCTACAAGCCGCCGAAGGCCTGGGCGCAGCGCGCCTACCGCAACCTCGTGTACTACAACCGCGTCGACAAGGGCGGCCACTTCGCAGCCTGGGAAGAGCCGCTGCTGTTCAGTGCCGAAGTGCGCGCCGCGTTCCGCACCTTGCGCTGATCATGGCCAGGCACTCGAAGCTCCTGATCCTGGGCTCGGGGCCCGCGGGCTACACGGCCGCCATCTACGCCGCGCGCTCCAACCTGGCTCCGATGCTGGTGACCGGCATCGCCCAAGGCGGGCAGCTCACGACCACGACGGCCGTCGACAACTGGCCGGCCGACGTGCACGGCGTGCAGGGGCCGGAGCTGATGCAGCGATTCCTGGAGCACGCCGAGCGTTTCGGCACCGGCATCGTCCTCGATCACATCCACGAGGTCGACTTCAGCCGCAGGCCCTTCGTGCTCGCGGGCGATGGCGGCAGCTACACCTGCGATGCACTGATCATCGCCACCGGCGCCTCGCCCAGGTTCCTGGGCCTTCCCTCCGAGCGGCAGTTCCTGGGCAGGGGGTGAGTACCTGCGCGACCTGCGACGGGTTCTTCTACCGCGACCAGGTCACCTGCGTGATCGGCGGCGGCAGCACCGCCGCGGAAGAGGTCCTGTACCTGTCGAACATCGCGCGCAAGGTGTACCTGGTGCACCGGCGAGACCAGTTCCGCGCCGAGCCCATCCTGGTGGACAAGGTGATGCAGCGGGTCGCGCAAGGGAGGATCGAGCTGAAGCTGTTCGCGACGCTGGACGAGGTGCTGGGCGACGCGAGCGGCGTCACCGGCGTGCGGCTGAAAGACACGCGCACGGGCGGCACCGAGGACGTGACGCTCCAGGGCTGCTTCATCGCCATCGGCCACCAGCCGAACACCGGCATCTTCGAAGGCCAGCTGGAGATGAGGGACGGCTACATCGTCACCCGGTCCGGGCTGGACGGCTTCGCCACCATGACCAGCGTGCCGGGCGTGTTCGCCGCCGGCGACGTGCAGGACCACGTGTACCGGCAGGCGATCACCAGCGCGGGCACCGGCTGCATGGCCGCGCTCGACGCGCGGCGCTTCCTGGAGTAGGTGCAGCGCCATCCTGCACCTTGGTGCAATGGACCCGCGCCGACCCTTCAGGCCTGATGCACCCTTTCAGGCCTGCAAGGAGACAAGCATGCGAATCGATGGTGCCGTTGCATTCGTGAGCGGAGCGAACCGGGGCCTTGGCCTCGCGCTGGCACGCGAGCTGCTGGCGAGGGGTGCACGCAAGGTGTACGCCGGCGTGCGGTCTCCGGAGAGTGCGGGCGACCCGGTGCCCGGCCTGGTGCCCGTGCGCCTCGATGTCACTGATCCCGCATCGGTCGCCGCTGCCGCGGCGCAGTGTGGCGACGTGAACCTCCTGGTGAACAACGCCGGCATTGCGCGGGTGCTGGAAGGCACCCTGGATCCGGCGTGGATCCGCACGGCGCGCGAGATCCTGGAGACCAACTTCTACGGCATCGTGCTGGCCACGCAGGCGTTCGCCCCGGTCGTCGAGGCGAACGGCGGCGGCGCGATCCTCAACGTGCTCTCCGAAGTGACCTGGCATTCGCCGCCGCCGGTGTCCGCGTACGCGGCCAGCAAGTCCGCGGCCTGGAGCTTCACCAACGCGTCGCGGACGGACCTGCGGCCCAGGGGCATCCAGGTGCTGGCGCTGCACGTGGGTTTCATGGACACGGACATGACCCGGGGCTACGAGATGAAGAAGTCGAGTCCGCGCGAGGTTGCCGCCCGTGCGCTGGATGCGCTGGAACGCGGCAAGGAGGAAGTGATCGCGGACGAGCAGACGCAGTCCATCAAGGCGGCCCTGGGCAGCGAGGGCGCGCAGTACCTCGCGGCGCAGGCCGCGCAGCCGTGAGGGACAGCTACGTCGAGGTGATGCCGCCGACTTCGCCGAAGCGGTGTGGCAGCTCGCCTCTCAAGCGTCCTGATGCTTCGCTTCGGGCAGGGAGAACGAGAAGCTGGCCCCCGAATGACCTGGTGTGGCCCAGATACGTCCCTGGTGGCTTTCGACGATGGTCCGGCTGACGGACAGGCCGATGCCCATTCCGTTCTGCTTGGTCGTGTAGAAGGGCTCGAAGACGCGTTCGGCCAGCTCGGTGTCGAGCCCGAGGCCGGAATCCTTCACTGTGAGCAGGACGCGTCCACCCTCCTCGCGGGCCGTCCTGATCAGGAGCTCCCTGGGACGATGGTCGACGCGGCGCATGGATTCCAGCGCGTTGAGCAGCAGGTTCAGGATCACCTGCTGGACCTGGACCCGGTCGGCGCGCACTGCAGGCAGCGAGGAGGGCAGGTCCGTCAGCAGGATCACGCGGTGACGCTGCAATTCACCCAGCGAGAGGGCAATCACTTCCCGGCTTGACTCGCTCAGGTCGATCAGGTCGGTTCTCGAGGGCTTTCCGCCGAAGAGCGCGCGCAGGCGCGCGATCACGTCCGAGGCGCGGTTCGCATCCCGCAGGATCCGCTTGACCGTCTCCTCGGCGTTCTCCACCCTGGGTGGCACGGAGGACAACATGCGCAGGCCCGCGCCTGCGTTGCTGATGATGCCGCACAGCGGCTGGTTCACCTCGTGCGCGATGGAGGCAGCCAGCGTCCCCAGGCTCGTGACCCGCGCGACGTGTGCGAATTCCGAACGCACCTTCTCCAGCGCTTCCTCTTCCAGCACCCGCATGATGGCAATGCTGGCCAGGTGCGTGAACTGTGCGATCAGTTCCTGGTGAAGCGGCGTGGGTGTGGCGGGGCGAGCGTAGTGCAGGCCGAAGGTTCCCACGACCTTGCCGGTGCTCGAACGGATCGGCGTGGACCAGCAGGCGCGCACGCCGAAGGACAGCGCCAGCCTGCACCAGCCGTAGGAAGACCAGCGGGTTTCCGTGGCCACGTCGGCGCAAACCACTTGCTCGTTCAGGGTGGCCGCCATGGCACACGGGCCGTTTTCCACATCGACGGGCCGACCGTCGATGGATCTCGTGAACTCCGGGTCGAGGCTCGGGGACGCGCCTTGCTGGAGATGCGTTCCGCCGGCATCCACCAGGATGACGCTGCAGGTGCATTCATCCGTGACCTGCTCGAACACGCGGCACAGCGCGTCCAGCACGACCGGCAGCCGGCAGCCGCTGGCGACCATTTCGAGGAGCTTGTTCTCTCCCGCCAGCAGCGCCTGCGCGCGCTTGCGATCCTCGATATCCGTGTTCAGCCCGCACCACCCGTCGACGGCTCCGGAAGCGCCCATGGACGGAGCCACCCGGAACCGGTGCCATCGGTACGCGCCGTCCGACCGGCGCAAGCGCGCCTCCATCTCGCCTGCGCGTCCGGAGGCATGGATGCTCGCCCATTGCTGCTGGACGGCGGCGCGATCGTCGGGGTGGATCGCCTTCCAGCATCCCCGGCCGGAGGACTCCCCTGCGCTCATCCCCGTGTATTCACGCCAGCGCGCGTTCACGAAGTCCACGTCGCCATCCGCGCCCGCGGTCCATACCAGCCCGGGGATCGCGTCGACCACGTGATCGAGGTCGCCTGACATACGGAGCCCTTCGCGAAGCTGGCACCGCAGCGAGCATGCGCGCCTTCCCGCGGACCGTCCAGCACTTTCAGCCGGCTCCGGCGCTCGCGCTCAACGCGACGGTTGAGATGGCCGGTCGGCAGGCGGGGCCGGGGATGCTCTCTCCGGCAGGCCCGCTGCGCGGACCGCCGCGAGCTGGCCCGTCATCCACGCGGCGCCGGTCTGCTCCGGCGTCCCCTTGCACCGGACCTTGTAGGGCTGGCCCGTGGTCGAACTCGCGCTTGCCCCGAGGGTGATGAACTCTTCCGTCGTGAGCGCCGGGCGCGAACGCAGGATGTGGCGGTGCTTCATGCGCAGGTGTTCGCTGGCCCTGCCGGCATCGTGCCATTCCCCATGGCGGCGAAACTCGCAGCCGGATTCCGCCAGCCGTCGCAGCAGCGCCTCGACCTCGCCGGGGTTCGCCCGCGCGCTGGCCGGAAGCACAAGCAGCAGCCAGCAAAGGACCGCCACGGCGCGCCCGGGCCACGCGTGGTCGCAGTGCCTGGCGGATGCAGCGTTCATATCTCGCCTTCCGGGACCAGGCGGCCGAGCAGCGAACTCCTGACGCGCTGCCACAGGGATGTGCCGGGCTCGACATCCTGCACGTGCGGCGGCGAGGCGCGCCGGTCCACCCACTCGACGCCGGGTCCATCTTCCTTCAAGCGCAGGTGGTAAGCAGGGGCGGCTTCCATCAAGGACAACACCTCGGAAGCCAGCGCGGGGCAATCGAGGATGAGGCCCAGCTCCGTGTTGATCCGCTCTGAACGGCCGGTGAAGTTGAGGGAGCCGATGTACAGGTAGCGGTGATCGATCACCGCGAGCTTCGCATGGAGCCCGCTGGCGCTGATGCCGGAACCCTCTCTCTCGGCGGCAGGGGCCGCCGGGGCCACGAACTCCCGCAGGTCGACGCCTGCCTCGATCAGGCGCCGCCGGTAGCGGAGGTACACGGCGTGCGCCAGTGGTTCATCGGTGGAGGATGCGGAGTTCGTCAGGAGCCGGAGGCGGACGCCGCGGTTCCGCAGCCCCTCGATGCGGGCGAGGCCGACACGGCCACGCACGAAGTAGGGAGAGGCCACGTACAGGTCGTGCTGCGCCATGGCGAGCACGTCGACCACGCGGTGGTGCACCGTTCCGGTCGAGTCGGCGAGGTTCGCGCCGAGAACCTTGTCCGTGGTGTCGAAGAACAGCCGCGCCTTGCAGACCTGCAGGGACACGCTGCCGCCGGCGATCTGGCGGGCTGCGCTGGAGTCCATTGCGGACGCGCCACCCATGTCCGGGTGCCGGGACACCGGTGGCATCGGGCCGATCGCATCGGCGAATCGCGCGCGCCGGGCCGCGGCGGGAGAGTCGCCCCAGAACAGCGCGCCGGGGAAGGCGTGTTCGCTGTTCCAGTAGTGGTCGAAGCTGCCGGACATGTCCCGCACCACAGGACCGATCGCGAGGATGTCGGTGTCGAAGAAGCTCGACTGGCCGGCGGCGAGGTAGCGGTCCCCGATGTTGCGCCCGCCGGTGATCGCGGCGATGTTGTCGGCCACCAGCAGCTTGTTGTGCATGCGGTGCCGGATGCGCCTGTAGTCGCCCACCGAAGCCACGATGCGCCCGGCCAGGGATCCGCGACCGGCAGGAAAGGGGTTGAACAGCCGCACTTCGACGCCGTCGAAACCCGTGAGGCCTTCCAGGAGCGCCTCGAGGTCCGTGGTGTACAGGTCGTCGAGGAGGAGGCGCACCCGCACCCCGCGCAGGGCGGCATCGCGCACGGCGGCCAGCATGGTGCGGCCGGAACCGTCGGCGTTCCAGATGAAGTACTGCAGGTCCAGCGTCCGCTGCGCCTGGTCGATCAGGGCCAGGCGCACGTCCAGCGCATCCGCCGGTTCGCTCAGGAGCCGGAAGCCGTTCTGGCCCGCGGGCACGGAGCGCACAGCGAGGTCGGCCAGTGCCGTGCCCCCGGTCTCGCGCAGTGCGTGCGAGGCAGGCTGCACGTCCCTTGACGGCAGTGATGCGCAGCCGGCGAGGAGTGCCGCCAGGAGCAGAACGCAACAGCGGTGGCCGAGGGCGTACCTGACGAGGCGCAACTCCATCGTGCGGTCCTTGTGTCACCGGGCTGATCCAGGGCAGCACGGAAGGTTGGGAAGATGGGGCCAGTCTGGTTCCCGCCGGCGGGCGCTGCATTGCCTCCCCGGCAGATGCCGGAATCCGCCCTTCGCCCTAGGCCGCTGCCTTCCAGGATGGACGCTGCTGGCACGGCCCGCCCGCCCGGACCTGCCGCCGAGCCGCCCTGAAATCCCCTAGACTTCCCCGACCACGCGCGTACCCCCGCGTGGTCCAAGAGGAAAGTCAGCGGCTACCCGCCGCCGCCTTTCTCGCCGAAACTGTGGCGCGCCACCCGCGCCAGGAGACGACAGACATGAGCGAGCACCAGGCCCTGCGCCTGCACGTGCCGGAGCCCTCGGGGCGCCCCGGCTGCACGACCGATTTTTCCTACCTCCACCTCTCGGAAGCGGGTGCCGTGCGGCGGCCGCCGGTGGACACCACGCACTTCGATACGGCGGACCTCGCCTACCTGATGGTCCGCGTGCTCGATCGGGACGGGCAGGCGGTGGGCCCCTGGGCGCCGCAGCTTCCCACGGCGCAGATGCGCAAGGGGCTGCGCACGATGATGAAGACGCGCATCTTCGATGCCCGGATGGTGATCGCGCAGCGGCAGCGCAAGATTTCCTTCTACATGCAGGCGCTGGGCGAGGAGGCCATCGCGACCGCGCAGGCCATGGCGCTGGAGCCGGGCGACATGTGCTTCCCGACCTACCGGCAGCAGGGCCTGCTGCTCGGGCGCGACGAGGTGTCGATGGTGGAACTCATGTGCCAGCTCATGAGCAACGAGCGCGACCCGATCAAGGGCCGCCAGCTGCCGGTGATGTATTCGTTCAAGAAGGCCGGCTTCTTCTCGATCTCCGGCAACCTCGCGACGCAGTTCATCCAGGCGGTGGGCTGGGCCATGGCTTCCGCCATCAAGGGCGACACGCGCATCGCCTCGGGCTGGATCGGCGATGGCGCCACCGCCGAAGCCGACTTCCACACCGCGCTCACCTTCGCCCATGTCTACCGCGCGCCCGTGGTGCTCAACGTGGTCAACAACCAGTGGGCGATCTCGACCTTCCAGGCCATCGCCGGCGGCGAGGCCACCACCTTCGCCGCCCGCGGTGTGGGCTGCGGCATCGCCTCGCTGCGGGTGGACGGCAACGACTTCCTCGCCGTATATGCCGCGTCGCAGTGGGCGACGCAGCGCGCGCGGCAGAACCTCGGCCCGACGCTGATCGAGTGGGTGACCTACCGGGCCGGTGCGCACTCCACCTCCGACGACCCCAGCAAGTACCGGCCCGCCGACGACTGGGAGCGCTTCCCGCTGGGCGACCCGATCGAGCGGCTGAAGAAGCACCTGATCGGCCTGGGTGCGTGGTCGGAAGGGGAGCACCAGCAGGTGCAACTGGAGCTGGAGGCCGAAGTGGCGGCCGCCCAGAAGGAGGCCGAGAGCCACGGCACCTTGCTGGACGGGCACATACCGAGTCCGGCGACGATGTTCGACGACGTCTACGCCGAGATGCCGGAGCACCTGCGGCGCCAGCGCCAGGAACTGGGGATCTGACATGGAAGCCGCCATCCGCGAGAGTTCCGCCGCTGCCGAAACGGGCGCGCTCAAGTCCATGACCATGATCCAGGCGCTGCGCTCGGCGATGGACGTGATGATGCAGCGCGACGACAACGTGGTCGTGTTCGGCCAGGACGTGGGCTACTTCGGCGGCGTGTTCCGCGTGACCGAAGGCCTGCAGGCCAAGTACGGCAAGCCGCGCTGCTTCGACACGCCGATCAGCGAGGGCGGCATCGTCGGCATTGCGGTCGGCATGGCGGCCTACGGGCTGCGGCCGGTCGCCGAGATCCAGTTCGCCGACTACTTCTATCCGGCATCCGACCAGATCGTGTCGGAGGCGGCGCGCCTGCGTTCGCGCTCGGCCGGCGACTTCACCGCCCCGATGGTGATCCGGATGCCGTGCGGGGGTGGCATCTACGGCGGCCAGACCCATAGCCAGAGCCCGGAGGCGCTGTTCACGCATGTGTGCGGACTGCGCACCGTGATGCCGAGCAATCCGTACGACGCCAAGGGCCTGCTGATCGCGGCGATCGAAAGCGACGACCCGGTGATCTTCCTGGAGCCCAAGCGCCTGTACAACGGGCCTTTCGACGGCCACCACGACCGGCCCATGGTGCCGTGGTCCTCGCACGCCACCGGCAAGGTGCCCGAAGGCTATTACCGGGTGCCGCTCGAGTCGGCTTCGGTGTTCCGCGCCGGCGCCCAGGTGACGGTGCTGACCTACGGCACCATGGTCTGGGTCGCGGAGGCCGCTGCGCGCGAAAGCGGCGTCGACGCCGAGATCATCGACCTGCGGTCGCTGTGGCCGATGGACCTGGACGCCGTGGTCGCCTCGGTGAAGAAGACCGGCCGCTGCGTCATCGTGCACGAGGCGACGCGCACCAGCGGCTTCGGCGCCGAGCTGTCGGCGCTGGTGCAGGAGCACTGCTTCTACGAGCTGGAAGCGCCGATCGAGCGGGTGGCGGGCTGGGACACGCCCTATCCGCACGCCCAGGAATGGGCCTACTTCCCCGGGCCGGACCGCGTGGCCGCGGCCCTCAAGCGCACGCTGGAGGCCTGACCATGGGCATGTACGCGATCAAGATGCCGGACATCGGCGAGGGCATCGCCGAAGTCGAACTCGTGGCCTGGCGGGTGCAGCCCGGCGACCTGGTGAAGGAAGACCAGGTCGTGGCCGACGTGATGACGGACAAGGCGACGGTGGAGATTCCTTCGCCGGTGGCGGGAAAGGTGGCGGCGCTCGGTGGGGAGCCCGGCAAGCTGATGGCGGTGGGCTCGGAGTTGATCCGCCTGGAGGTGGAAGGAGCGGGGAACGTGAAGGACGCACCTTCCGCCATGGCTGCTTCTGGCTCCCTCCCCCTCCGGGGGAGGGCGGGGGAGGGGCGCAGGCGCCGCCGCAAGCTGCACGTGCCACGGAGCGCCCCCACCCCAACCCCTCCCCGGAGGGGGAGGGAGTAAGACCCGAAGCGCAGCCGCCGCTGCGCACGCCCGCGCCCATGCGCGCGCCCGGCGACAAGCCGATCGCCTCGCCCGCCGTGCGCCGCCGCGCGTGGGAGCTCGGCATCGAGCTGCAGTTCGTGCACGGCAGCGGCCCCGCCGGCCGCATCGTGCACGAGGACCTGGACGTCTACCTCGCCGCGCGCGGGCAGCCGGCCGCCGGCGCGGCGCCGCGGCAGCGCGAGCGCCACGGCGAGGAGGCGATCCCCGTCATCGGGCTGCGCCGCAAGATCGCCCAGAAGATGCAGGAAGCCAAGCGCCGCATCCCGCACTTCAGCTACGTCGAGGAGATCGACGTCACCGAACTCGAGGCGCTGCGCGGGCAGATCAACGCCAGGTACGCCGCGAGCCGCGGCAAGCTGACGCTGCTGCCCCTGATCGCCCGCGCCGTGGTGCTGGCGCTGGAGGAGTTCCCGCAGATGAACGCGCGCTTCGACGACGATGCCGGGGTGGTGACGCGCCACCGGCCGGTGCACCTGGGCATCGCCACCCAGACCGACAACGGCCTGATGGTGCCGGTGCTGCGGCACGCCGAGGCGCAGGACCTGTGGGGCTTCGCGCGCGAAGTCACGCGGCTGGCGGAAGCGGCGCGCAGCGGCAAGGCGGGACGCGAGGAGCTCACCGGCTCCACCATCACCATCACCAGCCTGGGCGCGCTCGGCGGCCTGGTGACGACGCCGGTGATCAACCACCCGGAGGTCGCGATCATCGGTGTCAACCGCATCGTCGAACGCCCCATGTTCCAGGGCACCGCGGTCGTGCCGCGGCAGCTGATGAATCTCTCGTCCTCCTTCGACCACCGCGTGGTGGACGGGATGGATGCCGCCCGCTTCATCCAGGCCGTGCGGGCGCTGCTCGAGCAGCCGGCCATGCTCTTCGTGGAGTAGCCGATGACGACCAACACCACCACGCTGCTGGTGATCGGCGGCGGCCCGGGCGGCTATGTCGCGGCCATCCGCGCGGGCCAGCTGGGCATCCCGACGGTCCTGGTCGAAGGCGACCGGCTGGGCGGCACCTGCCTCAACGTCGGCTGCATTCCCTCGAAGGCCTGGATCCACGCCGCCGACGAATTCGAGCGCGCCGCGGGCTTCGCGGGCCAGTCCCCGCTGGGCATCCACGCCGCGGCGCCCACCATCGACCTGGCGCGGACCCTGCAGTGGAAGGACGGCATCGTGCAGCGCCTGACCTCGGGCGTCGGCGCGCTGCTGAGGAAGGCCGGCGTGCAGGTGGTGAAGGGCTGGGCCCGCATCGTCGACGGCAAGACCGTGGAGGTCACCGGCCCGAACGGCGATCCGCAACGCATCCGCTGCGAGCACCTGCTGCTGGCGACGGGCTCCCGAGCCCGTACAGCTGCCGCACCTGCCCTTCGGCGGACCCGTGATCGGTTCCACCGAGGCGCTCGCGCTGGCGGCGGTGCCCAGGCACCTGGTGGTGGTCGGCGCGGGCTACATCGGCCTGGAGCTCGGCATGGCCTGGCGCAAGCTCGGTTCCGAAGTCGCGGTGGTCGAGGCGGAAGGCCGCGTGCTGCCCGCCTACGACGAGGAACTCACGCGGCCGGTGCTCGCCAGCCTGCGCCGCCTCGGCATCACCTTGCACCTGTCCTGCAGCGCGCAAGGCATCGCCGAGGGCGGCAAGGGCCTGCGGGTGCGCAGCAGCCAGGCCGACGAGTACGTGCTGCCGGCCGATCGCGTGCTGGTCGCGGCCGGCCGGCGGCCGCGCACGCAGGGCTTCGCGCTGGAATCGCTGGGGCTGGAAATGCGCGGCCGCGCCGTGAAGATCGACGAGCAGTGCCGGACCTCCATGCGCAACGTCTGGGCCATCGGCGACCTCACCGGCGAGCCGATGCTGGCGCACCGCGCCATGGCCCAGGGCGAGATGGTGGCCGAGATCGTTGCCGGTCGCCGGCGCCGGTTCGCGCCGGTCGTGATTCCGGCGGTGTGCTTCACCGATCCCGAAGTGGTGGTGGCTGGCATGGGCCCCAGCGAGGCCGCTGCGCAGGGACTCGAATGCCAGGTGGCCAGCTTCCCGTTCTCCGCCAACGGCCGGGCCATGAGCATGGAAGCCACCGAAGGCTTCGTCCGGGTCGTGGCGCGCAAGGACACGCACCAGGTCCTCGGCTGGCAGGCGGTGGGGCGCGGCGTTTCCGAGCTGAGCGCGGCGTTCTGCTACGCCCTCGAGATGGGCGCGCGGCTGGAGGACGTGGCGGGCATCATCCACGCCCACCCGACGCTCGGTGAGGCGGTGCAGGAGGCGGCGCTGCGCAGCCTGGGTCACGCCCTGCACATCTGAACGTAGATGCCCTGCGGGTCGCGCTGAACTCGCTGCGCTGCCGCTTGAAGCGGTGCGAGGCCACGCGCAGGTGCAGCTGCATCACCTGGCGCGCCAGCTCCGCGTCGCCCGCGCGCACCGCCGACGCCAGGTCGCGGTGGTGCTGCAGGCTCTGGACCTTGTCCTGCAGCGTGCTGATGAAGTGCGAGCGGATGACGATCGGCATGTCGATCAGGCCGGCCAGCATCGCGCGCAGCCGCGGCGAGCCGCTCGCCTCCAGGATGGCGCGGTGGAACGCGGAGTTCACCTGCTGCAGGCGTTCCGGCAGCGCGCTGCCGCCCCGGGCGATCGCGCGGTCCATCTCTTCGTTCAGCGCGTCCAGGCGATCCGCCAGGGCAGGGCCGCCGCGCCGGGCCGCCAGCTCCGCCGCATGCGACTCGAGCAGCCCACGCAGTTCGAAGGTCTCCTCGATGTCGTACTCGGTCCATTCCGCCACGCGCACGCCGCGGCCCGGATCCGCCGTCGCCAGGCCGTCGTCCACCAGGCGCTTGAGCGCGGCGCGGATCGGCGTGCGGCTGATCGCGAGCTCGCGCGCGATGGGCTCTTCCTTCAGTTGCGCACCGGGCGCGTAGGTCCCGCCGACGATGCGCTGCTTCAGGCTCTCGTAGGCCTTGTCGGAAGCGGCAGCCATGGTTTGTTCCTTTCCTGTACAGCCAGGGAGCCCGACGCCGGGCGTTTTCCCTCTATGCGTACTTACCCTCGAATCCAGCTCTGGTCCGGATTGTTCTTTTATTGTACATTTCTTCCGCCCCCACGAACCCCTGATTGCACACACCCCATGGTCGGACTCCAGATCCTCAAGCGCCGCCGGCAGGTCCCGGCGCAGCTCGTACAGGCCTTCAAGGGCCTGCCCGTCGCCAACATCAGCGACTGCATGACGCGCCTGACGGCGGGCGGTGCGCGCCTGCGCCCCATGCACAAGTCGGGCTACCTCGCCGGCCCCGCGCTCACCGTGAAGTGCCGCCCCGGCGACAACCTCATGATCCACAAGGCGCTGACCATGGCCCAGGCCGGCGACGTCATCGTCGTCGATGCGGGCGGCGACCTGACCAATTCGCTGTTCGGCGAGATCATGGTGGCCACCGCGCTGAAGATCGGCGTGGCCGGTGTCGTCCTCAACGGCGCCGTGCGCGACTCGGAGGAGATCGGCGAAGGCAGCTTCCCGCTCTATGCAGCCGGCGTGACGCACCGCGGTCCCTACAAGGACGGTCCCGGCGAAGTGAACGTGCCCGTTGCCATCGACGGCATGGTGATCCATCCGGGCGACCTGGTCCTGGGCGACCGCGACGGCCTGCTGTGCGTGCCCTTCGACGACGCGGAGGAAATCCTCGCGGCCACCCGCAGGAAGATGGAGCTGGAGAAGAAGATGCTGGCCGACATCGCCGCCGGCAAGCTCGACACGTCCTGGATCGACGCGACCCTGAAGCGCATCGGCTGCAACACGGAACCGCTGTGAGGGCCGACTACAAGCGCGTGGTCCGCACGGACCTCTGGATCGCCGACGCCTTCGACCAGCGGCTGGCCCGCGAGCCCGGCGTCTCGCTGCGCGTCTTCCCCGTGCGCGGCAACCCCGCCGCGGCCTGGGATGCGCTGGCGGGCGCCCACGTGTACCACATCTCCGCCGCCAAGGACGAACTGCCCAAGGAGTGGTTCGCCCGGGCGGAACTGCTCGCGCGCTGCCGGACCTGCTGTGCGTATCGTCCGGCGGCGCCGGCTACGACACCGTGGACGTGGCGGCCTGCACCGCGGCCGGCGTCGCCGTGGTGAACCAGGCCGGCGGCAACGCGGTATCCGTCGCGGAGCACACGCTCGGCTTCATGCTGGGCATCTCCCGCCGGATGCTGGAAGGCGACCGCCGCATGCGGCGCGAGGTCGGCTACCCGCGCGAGGAAGTGATGGGCCATGAAATCCAGGGCCGGACCGTGGGCCTGGTCGGCATCGGCCACATCGGCACCCGCGTGGCCGCACTGGCGCGCGCCTTCGGCATGGACGTCATCGCGACCGACCCCTTCCTGCCGGCCGAGGAGATCGCGCGGCGCGGCGCCAAGGCCGTGTCCTTCGACGAACTGCTGGCCCGCTCGGACTTCGTCTCGCTGCACTGCCCGCGCGACGCCGGCACCCTGAAGATGATGAACGCGGACACCTTCGGCCGCATGAAGAAGGGCGCCATCTTCATCACCACCCGCGCGGCGGGCATCCATGATGAAGCCGCGCTCGTGCAGGCGCTGCGCTCGGGCCACCTGGCCGGCGCCGGCATCGACGTGTGGGACCAGGAGCCGCCTCCGCTGGACCATCCGCTGCTGGCGATGGACAACGTGTACGCCACCTTCCACACCGCCGGCGTCACGCACGAAGGCCGCCGCAACGTCGCCGCCATCGGCGCGGAGCAGATCGCCGGCATCCTGCGCGGCGAGCGGCCCCCGCGCCTCATCAATCCCGAGGTCTGGCCCGTGTTCGAACAACGGCGCGCGCGGATCCTCGGCCAGGCCTGATCACCACACCAACTCCGGAGACATTCCCATGCAAGCCCTTTCCTTCCTGCGCCGGTTCGCGCCCGCGCTCGCCCTGTGCGCCGCGGCGATCGCGCCCGCGCATGCCGCCTATCCCGAGGCCCCGATCAAGATGGTCGTGGCCTATGCGGCCGGCGGCGGCACCGACATCATCGCCCGCCTGATGGCGCAGTACATGCAGAAGCACCTGGGCGGCAACGCCTCGGTGGTGGTGATCAACCGTCCGGGCGCGGGCGGCGGAATCGGCTTCACCGAGCTGACCAGCGCCCAGCCCGACGGCTACACCATCGGCTTCATCAACACGCCGAACGTGCTCACCATCCCGATCGAGCGCAAGTCGAACTTCCATTGGCAGAACTTCGACCTGCTGGGCAACATCGTCGACGATCCGGGCAACTTCTCGGTGCACGCGGACACGCCGATCAAGTCCCTGGCCGAGCTCGTCACGTATGCCAAGGCGAATCCCGGCAAGGTGACCTACGGCACCACCGGCATCGGCTCTGACGACCACCTCGCCGCCCTCATGTTCGAGCGCACCGCGGGCGTCAAGATGACGCACGTGCCGTTCAAGGGCGCCGCCGAAGTGCACAACGCCATCGCCAGCAAGCAGATCATGCTGGCCGCCATGAACATCGGCGAGGCGCTCCAGTACCAGAAGGGCGGCACGCCCTTGCGCCACCTGGGAACGATGAGCGAGAAGCGCTCGAACCTCGCGCCGAACGTGCCGACCTTCAAGGAGCAGGGCTACGACGTCATCATGGCGTCGCTGCGCGGCGTGGCCGCGCCGAAGAACCTGCCGCCCGCGGTGCGCGAGCAATTGGTGAACGCCGTCCAGAAGGCGGTTGCGGATCCGGAGTTCCAGGCCAAGGCGGCCGGCTACTTCGCGCCCCTGCGCTACCTGGCTCCTGCCGCCTACGCGGCGGAGCTGAAGGAGGACGAGGCGGGCTTCAAGCAGCTGTGGCAGGCCATGCCCTGGACGGACAAGTGAAGCTGGGTCTGCGAGCGCACGAGAAGATCGCTCCGTGACAGCTGCCTGGCCTACTTCTTCGTGAACACGGCGCGAACCTGCCCCGGGCCCAGCACCCGGGAGAGCGAGGCCGGATCGTCGATGCGGCCCAGGCGCGTGTACGAATAGGGCGAGTCGAACGTGACATAGAAGACGACCAGGGTGTCCGCTCCCCACAGCATGAGGTCGCCATTGCGGATCGTTCCCGGCCTGCTCGCCTTGGCCGGAAGCGGCTTCGGCAGTTTCACGTGCTTCTCGTTGCCGTTCAGGTCGGGCATGTCGAGCGTGAGCGGCAACAGTGCAGCGAACGCACGCGCGGCTTCGCTGTCGGCGAGCGTGACGGAGAACCTGCGTTCGCCGATGGTCATCCACATGCGTCGTTCCTCCGGTGTGTTAGCGTCCCCGGCGGCAGCCGCCGCCGGAAGGACGAATGCGTGCAGCAAGGCCAGGCAAAGTGCCGCTGCGGCGAAGGGTCGGGACTTCATGGCTCAGGCGGCCGTCTGCTACCGAAGACTTTGCTGGAAGAAGGCTGCCAGCCGGTCGAACGGAATCTTCTTCACGTCGTCATACAGGTCGACGTGGTCGGCATCCGGAACGATCACCAGCTCCTTCGGGCCGCTCGCCGCCTTGTACACGTCCTCCGAGTAGTAGCGCGAATGCGCGTTCGCGCCATGCACCAGCATGATCGGTCGGGGGCGATCATGTCGATGTTCGCCGCCATCGGAAACTCGAAGAAGGACATGGGCGTGGTGGCCGTCCACGCCGCCGCGGAGTTGATCGACCTGGCGTGGAAGCCGCGCGGCGTGCGGTAGTAATCGAAGAACGCGGCCAGGACCGGATCGGCATCCGCCGGAAGCTTCTCCGGAAGCACGCGGGTGCCCTTGACGATCTGTCCGTTCCTGTCGAAGGGGACTTCGTGATAGCCCACGGCATGCGTCCCCTTCGCGGCGTCCGCCCAGCGCTGCTGGCCCAGGTAGTCGATCACCTTCTGGCGTTGCTCTTTCGTATAGCCGTCCTTGTAGCTGCGGCTGATGCTGCGCGACATGTCGTACATCGAAGACGTCGCCACTGCCTTGATGCGGGAATCGCCGGTCGCCGCCGTCAGCGCCATGCCGCTCAGGCCGCAGATCCCCATGGCCCCGATGCTGTTCCGGTCGACGTCGGCAAGCAGGCCCACGTAGTCGACGGCGGCGCTGAAGTCCTCCGTGAAGAACTCGGGCGACGCCACGTTGCGCACCTCGCCGCCGCTTTCGCCGGTGAACGACGGGTCGAACGCCAGCGTGACGAAGCCGCGCTCCGCGAGCGTCTGGGCATAGAGGCCGGCCACCTGCTCCTTCACCGCGCCGAAGGGGCCGCTGAGGACCAGCGCCGGCAGCTTGTCGCCGCCGCGGTTCTTCGGGCGGTACAGGTCGGCAGCAAGGGTGATCCCGAACCGGTTCCTGAAGGTCACCTTGCGGTGATCCACCTGCTTGCCTTGCGGAAAGGTCTTGTCCCAACGCGCGGCCAAAGTGATCTTCCTGTTCGAGGGGTTCTGCGGGCTTGTCGCGGCAGCGGCCGCGGTCACCAGGGGAGCGGTGCCTAGCGCCAGGCCGGCTTGCAGCGTCCTGCGTCGCGAGAGATTCGAGGTCGTCATGTGCTTTCTCCTTCGTTCCTGGCGGCAAGTTTGCCGCCGGCGCCCGCGGGCGACTAGATAATGAATCCTGAAAGGATCCAGTAGCCAGGCTGATGAATAGGAGGAAGCCGGTATGGCCAGGAGGAACCTGAACGAACTGCTGGGCTTCGTGACCGTTGCGCGGGAAGGAAGTTTCACGCGGGCGGCGGCAACCCTGGGCGTCACGCAGTCCGCCCTGAGCCAGTCCATCCGCGGCCTGGAGGAACGCCTCCAGATCCGCCTGTTGACACGCACGACGCGCAGCGTGTCCCCAACCGAGGCCGGTGATCGGCTGATGCGCGCGATCGGGCATCGCTTCGACGAGATCGAGTCCGAACTGGAAGCACTGACCGCACTGAGGGACAAGCCTGCGGGCACTGTCCGCATCACCTCCGGCGACCATGTGCTGCATCGCGTGCTGCTGCCCAAGCTCACGCCGTTGTTGCGGGACTACCCGGACATCGCGGTGGAGTTCGACATGAACTACGGCTTCCGCGACATCGTGGCGGACCGGTTCGATGCCGGGGTTCGCATGGGAAACACCATCGACAAGGACATGATCGCCGTCCCCATCGGCCCGCCGCTGCGCATGGCGGTGGTCGCATCACCCGCCTATTTCGCCGCGAACCCGCCCCCGAAAGTGCCGCAGGACCTCACGACGCATCGTTGCATCAACCAGCGCATGCCGACCTCCGGCGGGCTCTACGTGTGGGACTTTGAGCGGCGCGGCCGCAAGGTGAACGTTCGCGTCGAGGGGCAACTGATTTTCAACACGTCGCCGCCGCAGGTGGACGCGGCGCTGGCCGGCCTCGGCATCACCTTGCTGCCGGAGGACGAACTGATGCCCGACATCGTCGCGGGAAGGCTGGTGCGCGTGCTGGACGACTGGTGCCCGAAGTTCTCGGGTTACCACCTGTACTACCCGAGCAGGCGGCAGCCTTCGCCCGCGTTTTCCCTCGTCGTGGAAGCCTTGCGCTTTCGCGCGTGACGCACGCGCTGCACGCGATCCTGGTCCCGCGTCAGCCCACCACGCGCTGGCGCAGCACCCGGTGCAGGATCTTGCCCGTCGCGGTACGCGGCATGTCGCCGTCGGCCACGAAGCTCACCACCGCGGGGCACTTGAAGCCCGCCAGGCGCTGCTTGCACCAGGCGCGCAGTTCCTCCGCGGTGGCCGGCTGGCCCTCGTGCAGCACCACCACGGCCTGCACCGCCTCGCCCCACTTCTCGTGCGGCACGCCGATGACGGCGACGTCCTTCACCGCGGGATGCGCCCCGAGCACGCCTTCCACTTCCGACGGGTAGACGTTCTCGCCGCCGCTGATGATCATGTTGCTCTTGCGGTCCACCAGCCAGATGTAGCCGTCGGCATCGCGCCGCGCCATGTCCCCCACCGTGCACCAGTCGCCGCGGAAGGCCTCGGCGGTCTTCCCGGGCAGCTTCCAGTAGCCGTCGAACACGTAGGAGGTGCGCGAATACAGCTCGCCGACCTCGCCGTCGGGCACTTCCTTGCCTTCCGGGTCGAGCAGGCGGATCGCGCCGCTGCCCGCCCACTCGCGGCCGACCGAGCCCAGCTTGTCCAGCTGTTCGTGGGGGCGCAGCAGCGTCACCCAGCCGTGCTCGGTGGAGCCGTACAGCTCGTAGAGCCTGCCGTTGCGGAAGAACTCGAGGATGCCCAGCTTGGTGTCGCGGCGCGCCGGCGCCGAGGAGATCATCAGCTTGCCGACCGCGGAGACGTCGTACTTGCGCTTCACCGCCTCGGGCAGCGCCAGCACCATGATGTAGTGGGTCGGCACCAGCGAGGTGAAGGTCACCTTTTCCTCGGCCAGCGTGCGCACCAGCGCCTCGGGGTCGAAGCTGCGGCGGTCGTCGACGACGATGGTGGCGCCCACGTGCATGAAGGTCGTGCCGAAATACAGCGAGTTGGCATGGCATAGCGGCATCACCAGCAGCCCCACGTCCTCGCGCGTGAAGCCCATCTCGAGCGCGGTGGCCAGGGCGATCAGGCTGCTGCCGCCATGCTTGCGGATCGCGCCCTTGGGCCGGCCCGTGGTGCCGGAGGTGTACATCAGGGCACAGACGTCCTCCTGGGTGACGGCGGGGAAGACGGCATCGGCCCGGCCCTGCGCGATCACCGATTCGTAGCTGCGCCAGCCGTCGTGCGGCGCATCGCCCAGCACGATGAAACGGGCCTTGGCCAGCGGCACCTCGGAGCGGATCGCGTCGACCGTGGCGCAGAACTCCGGCCCCGCGATCACGGCGCCGGCTTCGGCGTCATGGAGGATGTAGGCCACCTCCGGAGCGGACAGCCGGAAGTTCACCGGCACGGCCACCAGGCCGGCGCGCGCCAGTGCCACGTACAGCTCCAGCCATTCGATGCAGTTGGCCGCCACGATGCCGACGCGGTCGCCCTTGGCGAGGCCCAGGCCCTGCAGGCCGGAAGCCAGCCGCCCGGCCCGTGCGTCCCAGTCCGCGAAGGTCAGGCTGCGGTGCGAGTCCCGTGCCCCCAGCTTGCCGGGCGTCAGGCGCGCGTGGGTCGAGATGGCGTCGGCGATGGTGAGCAGTCGGGTCATGGGCGGGTCCGGGTTGATCGGTTAATGAACTCTGAATTCAGAATCCAGAATTCATGTATGATACGGGCCAGCGCCGGGCCTTGGCAAGGGCCGGGACATCGACCACCCCAAGGAGACCCCCATGCCCCTGATGCCCGTCCACGAACAGTCCGCCGCGGCCGTGATCGCGCGCTTCCTCAAGCAGCGCGGGGTGAAGCGCGTCTATGCCCTGTGCGGCGGGCACGTGATGCCGATCTGGATGCGGCTGGACGCCGAGGGCATCCGGATCGTCGACGTGCGCGACGAACGGGCGGCCGTCTACATGGCGCACGCCGATGCCCAGCTCACCGGCGGCTTCGGGGTGGCCCTGGTCACCGCCGGACCCGGCGTGACGAACGCCATGACCGGCATCGCGAACGCGCACGTCGCGCGCGTGCCGGTGCTGGTGCTATCGGGCACGCCGCCGCGGCCGCAGGAGAACCGCGGCGCGCTGCAGGACATGGTGCACACCGACCTGGTCCGCTCGGTCACGCGCTATGCGCGCACGGTGCGCGAGCCCACGCTGGTGCTGCAGGAACTGGACGAGGCGGTGTCGCGCGCAATGGGCAGCGGTGGCGACCCCGGGCCGGCCTACCTGGACTTTCCGGTCGACACCTTGCGGGCCGAAGTGCCGGCGGCCGTGCAACTGCCCGAACACTTCGCGCCCAGGAAGCCGCCGCGGATCGCGCCCGACGAGGAGGCGGTGCGGGCGGCGGTGGAACTGCTCTGGACGGCGAAGCGCCCGCTGGTGATCTCCGGCCGCGGCGCCCAGGGCGCGGGCGACGCGCTGGCGCGGCTGCTCACGGCCCTGAAGGCTCCCTACCTGGACACGGGCGAAAGCCGCGGGCTGGTGCCCGACGAGCATCCCTCGGTGGTGGCGGCCATGCGCGGCTCGGTCATGGGGCAGGCCGACGTCGTCGTGACGGTCGGCCGCCGGCTGGACTTCCAGCTCGCCTACGGCTCGCCCGCGGTCTTCGGCGCCGCGAAGTTCCTGCGCATCTCGGACGCCGCTTCCGAGCTGCGCGACAACCGCCGCGGCGCGGTGGAGCTGCTCGCCACGCCGGCGCTGGCGCTCGAAGCCATGCTGCGCATGGCGGGAGACCGGGTGCCCGCGACGGACACCGAATGGGCCGCGCAGCTGCGCCGGCAGCATGCCGAGCGCTCGGACAAACTGGTGAGCACCATGCGCACGGCCCCCGCGGGGGCCGACGGTCGCATGCACCCGAACCGCGCGCTGGCCGCGCTGCGCGATGCGCTGCCGAAGGACGCGATCGTGGTCGCCGACGGCGGCGACTTCCTGAGCTTCGCGCGGGTGGGCCTGCCCGCCTCGACCTACCTGGATCCCGGCCCGCTCGGCTGCATCGGCGTGGGCACGCCCTTCGGCATCGCGGCCAGCCTGGCGTGTCCGGACCGCACCGTGGTGGTGGCGACCGGCGACGGCGCCTTCGGCTTCAACGCGATGGAGGTCGACACCGCCGTGCGGCACAAGGCGCCGTTGCTGGTGATGGTCGCCAACAACGGCTCCTGGGCGATCGAGGTGCGCGACCAGCGCGAGACCCACGGCAAGGTGGTGGGCACGCAGTTGCAGTACGCGGACCACGCGGCCATGGCGCGCGCCTTCGGCATGCATGCCGAGCGCGTGGAGAGGGCCGAGGACCTGCCCGCCGCGATCGGGCGTGCGCTGGCGAACCGGCCGGCGCTGCTCGACGTGGTGGTGACGCCGGACGCCGCATCGTCGGATGCGAAGTCAGGCCTGGCCTGGGTGCCGGACCTGCAGCCGCTGCAGGCCTGGGACGAGGCCGAGCGCAAGTGGCGCAACGGTTAGCATCGGGGTCATGAAGATCCTCGCGGCGCAACCCAAGCTGGTCGAGCTGGTCCAGGACGCCATCCTGACCGAGATCGCCTCGGGTCGGCTGCCGCCGGGCAGCCGCATCATCCAGGAGCAACTGGCCCACGAGCTGGGCGTCTCGCGCCAGCCCGTGCAGCAGGCCTTGCTGGTGCTGCGCAACCTGGGCGTCCTGCGCGAAGCGCCGGGCCGCGGCCTGCAGGTCGCGCCGCTGGATCCGGACCACGTGCGCAACATGTACGACATGCGCGCCGTGATCGAGGGCCTGGCCTTCCGCAAGGCCGCCGAACGCAACGCGGAGCGCGCCGCCCGCGAGGGCCGCGGCTACATCGAGCGCGGGCGCGAAGCCGTGGCACAGGGCGACGTGGCGCGCATGATCGAGGCCGACATGGCCTTCCATGCCTTCATCTACGAGCTCGCGGCCAATCCCCTGATCGGCCCCGCGATGGAAACGCACTGGACCAACACGCAGCGCGTGATGGGCGAGGTGCTGATGCGCGACGAGCGCCCGCGCGACATCTGGGACCAGCACGAGGTGCTGCTGGCCGCGATCATCGCGAAGGATGGCCGCAAGGCGGAGCTCTCGCGCGCGAGCACATCCAGCAGGCGGCCGACTTCATGTTGCAGCGGATCGAACGGGAGACGGCGCCGTCGTGACACGGCGGGCGTGCCGCTGCACGCGTCCCGCCTGCCGCCTCCCGCGGGGGTGCCTGGCGGCTAGCGCCAGCGGGTGTCCGGATTGCGGGTCTCGAAATCCTTGATCTGGCGCTCGGCCTCGTCGCGCGCGACGCCGTGCCGTTCCTGGATCTTGCCCGCCAGCTGGTCGCGCTGGCCGGCGATCACGTCGAGGTCGTCGTCGGTGAGGCGGCCCCACTGCTCCTTCACCTTGCCCTTGAATTGCTTCCAGTTGCCTTCCATGCGGTCGTCATTCATCTCTATGGCTCCTTGTGGGCCGCGGATGCGGCTTCCCTGAGAAGATGGGTGCGGGGAGGCTGCCTTCCCATCAGGGTTCTTCCGCGCGCCGCGTCAGAGGGTTCGCACAGGGCGGGCCGCACGGCCAGCCCGGCAGTCAGCGGCTCTTTGCCTTCCGCCAAGCCTCGAAATCCTCCTTCGCCTGCGGATCGGTCGGGGGATAGAGCCCCAGGATGCTGCGCCCCGCCAGCACCTGCTCGCCCACGAAATCCTCGAACACCGTCATCTCCGTGGCCTCCTTCGCCACCTCGTCGGCGATGCCCGCCGGGATGACGACCACCCCTTCGCGGTCGCCCACCATCACGTCGCCCGGGAACACCGGCGCATCGCCGCAGCCGATCGGCACGTTGATGTCCAGCGCCTGGTGCTGCGTGAGGTTGGTGGGCGCGCTGGGCCGCTGGTGGTAGGCCGGGAAGGACAGCGCCGCGATCTCGGGCGAATCGCGGAAGCCGCCATCGGTCACCACGCCGGCGCAGCCGCGCACCATCAGGCGCGACACCAGGATGGCACCGGCGGACGCAGCGCGCGCGTTCCTGCGGCTGTCGAACACCAGCACCGCACCGGGCGGGCACTGTTCCACGGCGACCCGCTGCGGATGGTTGCGGTCGAGGAAGACGCCGATCGGGTTCAGGTCCTCGCGCGCCGGGATGTAGCGCAGCGTGTAGGCCTCGCCCACCATGTTGGGCAGCGTGTCGTTCAGCGGCCGCACGTCCTGGATGAACTGGTTGCGCAGGCCGCGCTTGAACAGGGCGGTGCACAGCGTCGCCGTGCTCACGCCCATCAGGAGGGCTTTCGTTTCGGGGTTCAGCGGCATGTGTATGTTCAGTAGATCGACGGCTCGTCGACCGGCGCGCCGAACTCCGTTTCCAGGTAGTCGAAGTCGCAGCCGTCATTGGCCTGCAGGATGTGCTGGCTGAACATGTAGCCGTAGCCGCGCTGGTAGCGGCGTGCGGGCGGCTTCCAGGCGGCGCGGCGCCGCGCCGCTCCTCGTCGCTCACTTCCATGTGGATGCTGCGCCTGGCCACGTCCACCGTGATCAGGTCGCCGGTGTGCACCAGCGCCAGGTTGCCGCCGATGTACGACTCCGGCGCCACGTGCAGCACGCAGGCGCCGTAGCTGGTGCCGCTCATGCGCGCATCGCTGATGCGCAGCATGTCGCGTACCCCCTGCTTCACCAGCTTGGTCGGGATCGGCAGCATGCCCCACTCCGGCATGCCGGGGCCACCTTGCGGGCCGGCGTTGCGCAGGACCATGACGTGGTTCGCCGTGACGTCCAGGTCCGGATCGTCGACCGCCTTCTTCATGGACGGATAGTCGTCGAAGACCAGCGCCGGGCCCGTGTGCTTCAGCAGGTGCGGCGCCACGGCGCTCGGCTTGATGACGCAGCCGTCCGGCGCGAGGTTGCCGCGCAGCACGGCCAGCGCGCCTTCGTCGTAGATCGCGTTCGACAGCGGCCGGATCACGTCGTCGTTGTAGACCTCGGCGCCTTCCAGGGTTTCGCCCAGGGTCTGGCCGCTGGCGGTCATCGCATCGAGGTGGAGCAGGCCGCCGTCCGCCAGGGTCTTCATCAGCCCGCGCATGCCGCCGGCGTAATAGAAGTCCTCCATCAGGTACTTGTCGCCGCTCGGGCGGATGTTGGCGATCACCGGCACCTTGCGCGAGTACGCGTCGAAGTCCTCCAGCGTCACCGTGCATTCGCCGCCCGCGCGCCGCGACATGGCGACCAGGTGGATGATGGCGTTGGTCGAGCAGCCCTCGGCCATCGCCACGGTGATCGCGTTCTCGAAGCTCTTGCGCGTGAGGATCTTCGCGGGCGTGAGGTCCTCCCACACCATGTCGACGATGCGGCGGCCGCAGTTGGTGGCCATGCGCTGGTGGTTGGCGTCCACCGCGGGGATGCTCGATGCGCCGGACAGCGTGAGCCCCAGCGCCTCGGTGATGCCCATCATCGTGGCGGCCGTGCCCATGGTCATGCAGGTGCCGGCGCTGCGCGCGATGCTGCCTTCGATCTCCATCCACTGGGTCTCGGTGATCTTGCCGGCGCGGCGCTCGTCCCAGTACTTCCAGCTGTCCGAGCCGGAGCCGAGCGTGTGGCCCTTCCAGTTGCCGCGCAACATCGGGCCGGCCGGCAGGTAGATGCTCGGGATGCCCATGCTCAACGCGCCCATCAGCAGGCCGGGGTGGTCTTGTCGCAGCCGCCCATGAGCACGGCGCCATCGATCGGGTGGCTGCGCAGCAGCTTCCTCCGCCTCGATGGCCAGCAGGTTGCGGTACAGCATGGTCGTCGGCTTGACGAAGCTCTCCGACAGCGAGATGGCCGGCAGTTCCAGCGGGAAGCCGCCGGCCTGCAGCACGCCGCGCTTGACCTCCTCCACCCGCTGCTTGAAGTGCGAGTGGCAGGTGCTGATGTCGCTCCAGGTGTTGAGGATGGCGATCACCGGCTTGCCCTGCCAGTCGGCGTGGTCGTAGCCGATCTGCATCGCCCGCGAGCGATGGCCGAAGGAGCGCAGGTCGTCGGGCGCGAACCAGCGCGCGGAACGGAGTTGGTCGTAGGTCTTGCGGGTCATCGGGCGATTATTCCTCCTTGATGCCCGCGACCTTGATGACGCGCACCCAGCGATCGAGTTCGTCGGCCACGAATTTCGAGTACGCGGCGGAACCCTGCTGCGGCACCACGAAGCCCTGCGACTCCATGCGCTGGCGAATCGCCGGCGAGTTCATGGCCGCGACCAGCGCGGCTTCGAGCTTGTCGACGATGGGCTTGGGCGTGCCCTTGGCCACCGAGATGCCGGACCACGAGAGCGCGCTGAAGCCGGGGAAGCCCGCCTCGTGGATGGTGGGCACGTCGGGGTACAGCGGGTTGCGTTGCAGGCTGCTCACCGCCAGCGCCTTGAGCTTGCCGGCCTTCACGTGCTGCAGCGCGACGTCCTGGTTGATGAACATCACGGGGATCTGGCCGCCCAGCAGGTCGGTCATCATCGGGCCGCCGCCGCGGTAGGGGATGCCGACCATGAACAGCGGCTTGCAGTTCTCCTTCCTCGGGCCGGTGCAGGTGCTGGCCGTCTGCTTGAGCAGCTCCATCGCCATGTGGCCCGATGCCGCCGGCGTGTAGCCGTAGTTCAGCTTGCCGGGATTGGCGCGGCCATAGGCCAGGAATTCCTGGAAGGTGTTGAAGGGCGCGGTGGGGTGCGCCACCAGCACGTTGGGCCCGGAGTGGACCTGCGTGAGGTGGATGAAGTCGTTGTTGGAGTGGTAGGGCACCTTGGAGTTGATGCCGTGCGCCACCGCGTTCTGGCCCACGCCCGTCTGGATCAGCGTGTAGCCGTCGGCCGGCATCTTGAGCGCGCGGTCCGTGCCGATCACGCCGCCGGCGCCGCCGACGTTTTCCACCAGCACCGGCTGCTTCAGCTGCCTGCCCAGCTCCTCGGACAGCATGCGCGCCATCACGTCGCTGGTGCCGCCGGCGGGGAAGGGGGAGATCAGCTTGATCGGCTTGCTCGGGTAGTCGGCCTGCGCGAATGCCGTCACGGGCAGCGCGCACGCGGCCGCGAGGGCCAGCTGGAGGATGGATCGTCTGCTCATGGTTTCTTCCATTCACGCCGTTGGGGAATACTAGTATCCTACTTGGCACATGGCCCGCCCACGTCCGCAGATTCCCTTACTCGCGCCGGCTGCCGCCCCCGATGAGCAGCGCGGCGCCATCGGCCGCAGCGCCTACCAGACCTTGCGCGGCGCGATCCTCGACTGCACCTTCGCTCCCGGCATGGCCCTGTCGGAACAATCGGTCTCCGAACAGCTGCAGATCAGCCGTGCCCCGGTGCGCGAGGCCTTTCGCCGGCTGGTGATGGAAGGGCTGCTGGAGTCGGCGCCGCAACGCGGCACCTACGTGGCCCGCCTGCACCGCGGCCGCATCGCCGACGCGATCTTCGTGCGCGAGGCCATCGAATGCCGCGCGGCCGAACTGGCGGCGAAGGCGCCGGTTGCGCAGCGGCGCGGCCTGGAGGCCATCGTGCAGCGCCAGGCGCGGGCGCAGGCGCGCCGCGACTACGGCGAGCACCTTGCCGCCGACGAGGAGTTCCACCACCGCATCCTGGAGCTCGCCGGGCATCCCCATGCCTGGCCTGCGCTGCGGCTGGCGCGGCTGGGCATGAACCGCATCCGGCACCTCGCCATTCCGGTGGTGGGCTCACCCCGGCTCGCCGTCGACCACCACCGCGCGATCGTGCGGGCGATCGTGGAGGGCGACGCCCGTTCGGCCAGCCGCCTGATGCGGCTGCACATCCACTCGCCGCTGGACTACCTGGAGGCGATCCGGCGCGAGCATCCGGAATACTTCGAGGACGGCTGAGGGGTCGCCGGGACTTGCCGCCTAGCGCGCGGCGGCGAGCCGGTGCTCGGCGCCGCCCTTCGCGGGCGCCTCGCCATCCCACCCCCGCCGATGGCGCGGATCAGCGCCACCGTCGCCTGGTACTGCGCCGAGCGCACCTGCAACGCCAGCCGCCGGTTGCGCAATTCGCTGCGCCGCGCATCGAGCAATTCCAGCTGGCTGACCATGCCGTTGCGATAGCGCGTTTCCGAGATCGCGCTGGCGCGGCGCGCGGCATCGACGGCGCGGCCCTGGGCCTGCGCCTGGTCGTTCAGCAGCCGCAGCGACGCGAGCTGGTCCTCCACTTCGCGGAAGGCATCGAGCACCTGCCCGCGATGCCGGGCCAGCTGCGCGTCCAGCTGGGCCTGCGCCTGCTGCACGCCGGCTTCGCGCTTTCCGCCGTCGAAGATCGGCAGCGAGAGCAGGGCGCCCACGCCCCAGGCGCGCGCGGACCACTTGAACAGGTCGGCCAGGTCGGCCGAGGCGAAGCCGCCGTCGGCGGTGAGCGCGATGTTCGGGAACCACGCCGCCTTCGCCACGCCCACGCGCGCCTGGGCCGCCAGCAGCGCGGATTGCGCCGCGGCCACGTCGGGCCGCCGCGTGAGCACGGTGGCCGGCACGCCTGCCGGGATGACAGGCAGCCGGGCCTCCCACGTGCCAGGTGCCAGCAGGAACGCCGACGCGTTCTGGCCGACCAGCACGGCCAGCGCGTGCTCCATCTGCGCGCGTTGCCGGTCGAGGCCCACGGCGTCGGCTTCGGTGCTGGCCAGCTCCGCCTGCACCCGCATCACGTCGAACTCCGCCACGTCGCCCGCCTGCTGCCGGCGCTGCGTCAGGTGCAGCGTGGCCTCGTAGGCCGCCACCGTTTCGCGCATGAGGGCGCGCTCCGCGTCGAGGGCGCGCAAGGACAGGTAGAGCTGAGCGGTCTCGGCCTGCACCAGCAGGCGCGTGCTTTGCCAGAGCGCCTCGCTCGCCTGCGCATCGAGCGCCGCCGCCCGCTGCGCCTGCGACAGGCGGCCGAACAGGTCGAGTTCGTACGACAGGCTCGCACCCGCCTGCAGCAGCGTGCCCGGCGTCGCGCCCTGCGCGGTGTTCGCGCCGGCCTGGCGCACGGCAGCGGCGCCCACCCCCAGCTGCGGCAGGCGGTCCGCCTGCGCGCTGCGCACGAGCGCGCGGGCCTGCGCCACGCGCGCGGCCGCTTCCTGCAGCGAGGTGTTGCGCTCGGCGGCCTGTTCGACCAGCCGGTCCAGTTGCGGATCGCTGAACGCTTTCCACCAGCTGCCGCGGTCCTGCGATTCGGTCGGCGCCGCCACGGTCCATTTCGCGCCTTCCCGGAACTGCGCGGGGGCGGGCGGGGGTCGGGCAGCGGCGGCAGCGCGGTGGCGCAACCCGCCAGCAGGAGCACGGCGAACAGCGGGGCGAGTGCGAAACGGTTCTTCATGGGAATCTCTCCGGGTTCAGTGCTGGTGCGGGGCCGCGGGCAGGGGGCGCGCGTCGGCGCCGCCGCCCGCCGGCACCGGCAGGTCGATGTGGGTGGAAGGCTGGTGCTGGCGCAAGGGCCGGTTGCCCGCCAGCCGGCGCAGCGCCACGTAGAACACCGGCGTGAGGAACAGCCCGAAGGCCGTCACGCCGATCATTCCCGCGAACACCGCCACGCCCATGGCCTGCCGCATCTCGGAGCCCGCGCCGGTGGACAGCACCAGCGGCAGCACGCCCATCACGAAGGCCAGCGAGGTCATGAGGATCGGGCGCAGCCGCAGCTTCGCGGCCTCCAGCGCCGCCTGCACGGGCGTGCGTCCCGCGAACTCCAGCTCGCGCGCGAATTCCACGATCAGGATCGCGTTCTTCGCCGACAGCCCCACCAGCACCATCAGGCCGATCTGGGTGAACATGTTGTTGTCGCCGCCGGAGATCCACACGCCGGTCATCGCCGCCAGCAGGCCCATGGGCACGATCAGGATGATGGACAGCGGCAGCGTCAGGCTTTCGTACTGCGCCGCGAGCACCAGGAACACCAGCAGGATGGCCAGCGGGAACACCCACACCGCGGAGTTGCCGGCCAGGATCTCCTGGTAGGTCAGGTCGGTCCACTCGAATGCCATGCCGGGCGGCAGCGTCTCGGCGGCGATGCGCTCGATGGCGGCCTGCGCCTGGTGCGAGGAGAAGCCGGGCGCGGGGCCGCCGTTGATGTCGGCGGTGAGGTAGCCGTTGTAGCGCATGGCGCGCTCGGGCCCGTAGCTTTCGCTCACCTTCATCAGCGCCGCCAGCGGCACCATCTCGCCGGTGGACGAGCGCACCTTGAGCGCGCCCACGTCCTCCGGCCGGGCGCGGTAGGCGGCGTCCGCCTGCACGCGCACCGAGTACGTGCGGCCGAACTTGTTGAAGTCGTTCACGTACAGGCTGCCCAGGTAGATCTGCATGGTGTCGAAGATGTCCTGCACCGGCACGCCGAGCTGGCGCGCCTTGGTGCGGTCGATGTCGGCCCACAGCTGCGGCACGTTCACCTGCCAGCTGGTGAACAGCCCGGCCAGCTCCGGCGCCTGCGACGCCTTGCCCATGAAGGCCTTCACCGCCGCATCCATCGCGTCGTAGCCGAGCGAGGCGCGGTCCTCCAGCTGCAGCTTGAAGCCGCCGGTGGTGCCTATGCCCTGGACGGGCGGCGGCGGGAACATCACGATGAAGGCGTCCTGGATGCCGCCGAAAGCCTGGTTCAGCTGCATGGCCACCGCGGCACCGCTCTGGTCGTCGCGCCGGCGCTGCTCGAAGGGCTTGAGCATCGCGAACACGATCCCCGAGTTGGAGCTGTTGGTGAAGCCGTTGATGGACAGGCCGGGGAAGGCCAGCGTGTTCTCCACGTTGGGGTTCTGCTGCGCGATCTCGCCCATGCGGCGGATCACCGCCTCGGTGCGGTCCAGCGTGGCGCCGTCCGGCAGCTGCGCGAAGCCGATCAGGTACTGCTTGTCCTGCGCCGGCACGAAGCCGCCCGGCACCGCCTTGAACACGCCGAAGGTGGCGACCGCCAGCACCGCGTAGAGGCCCAGCATCAGCGCCTTGCGGCCGATCACGCCGCGCAGCCCCTGGCCGTAGGCCTGGGCGCCGCGGCCGAAGGCGCGGTTGAAGCCGCGGAACAGCCAGCCGAGCCAGCGGTCCATGAAGCGGGTGAGCGCGTCGCGCGGCTGGTCGTGGCCGCGCAGCAGCAGTGCCGCCAGCGCCGGCGAGAGCGTGAGCGAGTTGATCGCCGAGATCACCGTGGAGATCGCGATCGTCACGGCGAACTGCCGGTAGAACTGGCCCGTCAGGCCGCTGATGAAGGCCAGCGGAATGAACACCGCCGCCAGCACCAGTGCGATGGCGATGATGGGGCCGGACACTTCCCGCATGGCCTGGTAGGACGCTTCCAGCGGCGTCAGCCCCGCCTCGATGTTGCGCTCCACGTTCTCCACCACCACGATGGCGTCGTCCACCACGATGCCGATGGCCAGCACCAGCCCGAACAGGCTCAATGCGTTGATCGAGAACCCGAGCAGGTGCAGCACGGCGAAGGTGCCCACCACCGACACCGGCACCGCCAGCAGCGGGATGATGGACGCGCGCCAGGTCTGCAGGAACAGGATCACCACCAGCACCACCAGCGCGATCGCCTCCAGCAGCGTCTGCACCACCGACTTGATGGAAGCGCGCACGAACTGCGTGGGGTCGTAGGCGATGCGGTACTCCACGCCTTCGGGCATGGTGCGGGCGATCTCCTGCATGGTGGCGCGCACCTGCGCCGAGATCTCCAGCGCGTTCGAGCCGGGGGCCTGGAACACGCCGATGCCCACGGCCGGCTGGTTGTCCAGCAGCGAACGCAGCGAGTAGTCGGCCGCACCCAGCTCCAGCCGCGACACGTCGCGCAGCCGCGTCACGGCGCCGCCGGCATCGGTCTTGACGATGATGTCGGCGAACTGGTCTTCGGTGGTCAGGCGCCCTTGCGCGTTGATCGACAGCTGGCGGTCGATGCCGGGCAGCCCGGGCGATGCACCCACCACGCCGGCCGCGGCCTGCACGTTCTGGCCGCGCACGGCGGCCACCACGTCGCCCGCGGACAGGCTGCGCTGCGCGACCTTCTGCGGATCGAGCCAGATGCGCATGGCGTACTCGCCGCCGCCCCAGATGCCCACCTGCCCCACGCCCTGGATGCGCTCGAGGCGGTCCTTGACATTGAGCACCGCGTAGTTGCGCAGGTAGTCCATGCCGTAGCGGCCGTTGGGCGACACCAGGTGCACGACCATCGTGATGTCCGGCGAGCTCTTGACCGTCGACAGGCCGAGTCGCCGCACTTCTTCCGGCAGACGGGGCTCGGCCTGGGACACGCGGTTCTGCACCAGCTGCTGCGCCTTGTCCGGGTCGGTGCCCAGGCGGAAGGTGACGTTGAGCGTGAGCAGGCCGTCGGTGGTGGCCTGGCTGCTCATGTAGAGCATGCCTTCCACGCCGTTGATGGCCTCCTCCAGCGGGGTGGCCACCGTCTCGGCGATCACCTTCGGGTTGGCGCCGGGGTAGTTGGCGCGCACCACCACCGTGGGCGGCACCACCTCCGGGTATTCGGAGATCGGCAGGCCGCGCAGGGCGATCAGGCCCGCAAGGAAGATCAGCACCGACAGCACGCCCGCGAAGATGGGGCGGTCGATGAAGAAGCGAGAGAAGTTCATGGCATCCGCTCCCTGAGGCTCACTTGGCGGCGACGGCCTGCGCCGCCGCTTCGGGGCGCGCCGCCATCTCCACCATCTGCGGCTGCACCACGGCGCCGGGGCGCACGCGCTGCAGGCCGTTGACGACGATGCGCTCGCCGGGCTGCAGGCCGCTGCGCACCACGCGCAGGCCGTCCACCGGCGCGCCGAGCGCGATTTCGCGGTATTCCGCCTTGTCGCCCGCGCCCACCACCAGCACGAACTTCTTGTCCTGGTCGGTGCCGACGGCGCGCTCGCTCACCAGCAGCACGCGCGCCGGCTTGGGCTGCCCCATGCGGATGCGCGCGAACTGGCCGGGGATGAGGCTGCCGTCCCGGTTGTCGAAGGCGGCGCGCACGCGGATCGTCCCGCTGCGTGCGTCGACCTGGTTGTCGATCAGCTGCAGCCGGCCCTCGTGGGCCTGGTCGCCGGCGGCGCCCGTTTCCATGCGCACCGGGATGCGCTCGATCAGCTGGCGCGCGCTGGCGCCGCTGGGCAGCTCGCGCAGCGCGCGCACGATGGTCTGCTCGTCGGCCTCGAAGCTCGCGTAGATGGGGCTGACCGAAACCAGCGTGGTGAGCACCGGCGCGCCCGGGCCGGCCGCGACCAGGTTGCCGACGGTCACTTCCAGCCGGCCGATGCGGCCGGCCACCGGCGCGCGCACCTGCGTGTACGACAGGCTCAGGCGCGCGGCCTGCAGCTGCGCCTGCGCCGCGCGCAGGTTCGCCTCGGCTTCGCGCAGCGCGTTGACGCGCTCGTCCACCTCGCGCTGGGCGATCGCGCTTTCCTCCCACAGGCGGCGCGCGCGGGCGTGCTCGCTGCTCGCGTTCGTCAGGCGGGCCTGCGCCGCGGCGACCTGCGCTTCCGCGCGTTCGGCTTCCGCCGCATAGGGGCGGGGTCGATGCTGACCAGCAGGTCGCCGCGCTGCACGATGGCGCCTTCGCGGAAGTGCACGGCCTGCACGGCACCGGCGACGCGCGAACGCACGTCGACGCGTTCGACGGCTTCGAGCCGGCCGGAGAACTCGTCCCAGGTGGTCACGTCGCGCTCGGCGACGGTGGCCACCGACACGGGGACGGCGGGCGGCGCGCTGGCGGGCGCACCGGCGCGGGCGCCGCCTTGCGGCGTGAGCACGATGGCGCTGGCGGCGGCGATGGCGGTCACGCTGGCGGCAATCCACCAGGGGTAGGACAGGCGTTGGATCAGTTTCTTCATTTCGGTTTCCTCGCGGAGCTTTCTGGAATCAGGGGACGAGTGCATCCCGGCCGTGCCAATGTCAGGCTTGCCACGATGGGAAGGTCAAGGGGGTGGCCGGGGCGCTAGCCGGGCGGGGGCATCGGCGGCTGGAAGAACTCGGTCAGCCAGCCTTTCGCCTGGCCGGCGCAAGGACAGTCGTCGGTCGCTGCCTGCTCCAGGGATTCGGGCCAGCCGGTGGGCACCTGCAGCATCGCGCAGGTGACGTCGACGCCGGCGGCGCGCAGGCGGCGCGCGTAGGTTCCGGCCTCGTCGCGCATGGGATCGTCCGCGCCGGTCAGCACCAGCGTGCGCGGCAGGTCCACCAGGCGCTGCGCGCGGCCGGGCACCGCATAAGGATGTTCCGCGTCCATGGGGCCGCGCAGGTAGTTCTCCCAGCCCTGCGCCCAGCGGCATTCGAGCTGTTCGCCCAGCTTGTCGCGCAGCGAGGGCGTGGCCGTGCACGGATCCAGCATGGGCGCGACCAGCACCTGGCCGGCGAGCGGAGGATGCCGGCGGTCGCGCGCCATCATCGCCACGGCCGCGGCCAGGTTGCCGCCCGCCTCCTCGCCCGCCACGTACAGCGGCGCATCGCGGCCGGCCAGGGCGGTGCGCTGGCGGTACAGCCATTCGAGCGTCGCGTAAGCCGCCTCCGCCGCATCCGGGAAGCGGTGCTGCGGGGCCAGCGGGTAGTCGAAGGAAGCGACCACTGCGCCGGCCGCAGCGATGAGGGTGGCGAGCTGCTCGCCGCTGTCCAGGTCACCCGTGGTGAAGCTGCCGCCATGCAGGTGCAGCACCAGGGGCAGGGTCTTGCCGCGCACCTTGGTGCCCCAGACGCGCACGTCCCGGCCCAGCCCGGGCACGGGGAGCGTGCGGAACGCGGTGGAGGACGCAGGAGCAGCCATGGGCATGAAGGATAGGCATGCAGGCTCTGCGGATAAAGGGGCCGGCCACCAGTTGTCTGTTTCCGGCCGGTGAACAATGGCGGCCTGGAGAAGAACCGGCCCACCAGGCCAACATACCAGCGCCCACCAGGCGCACAGGAGAGAGGGAATGGACAGGATCCAGGCCATGCAGGTGTTCGCGCGCGTGGTGGAAACCGGCAGCTTCACGCGCGCGGCCGAATCGCTGAACCTGCCGAAGGGCTCGGTCACAAGCTGGTGCAGCAGCTCGAGGCGCGGCTGAAGGTGCGGCTGCTGAACCGCACGACGCGGCAGGTCACCGTGACCGCCGACGGCGCCGCCTATTACGAGCGCACGTCCCGCGTGCTGAACGACCTGGAGGACATCGAGGCGAGCATGGGCAATGCGCAGGCGAACCCCAGCGGGCGCCTGCGCGTGGACGTGGGCACCTCGGTGGCGCGGCTGATCGTGATCCCGGCCCTGCCGGAGTTCTATCGCCGCTATCCCGACATCCAGGTTGACCTGGGCGTCACCGACCGGCCGGTGGACCTGATCAGCGACAACGTGGACTGCGTCATTCGCGGCGGCGAGCTGGTGGAGCAGTCGCTGGTGGCGCGCCGCGTGGGCAACATGCGGCTGGTGACGGTGGCGGCGCCCTCGTACCTGCGCGAGCACGGCACGCCGCAGCACCCCTCGGAGCTGGAGTTCGACGGCCACCGCACGGTGAACTACTTCTCCACCCGCACCGGCCGGCCGTATCCGCACGTGTTCGAACGCGACGGGGAAAAGCTGGAGTTGTCGGGGCGCTACCGGCTGGCGGTCAACGAGGCGAACGCGCACACGGCCGCCGTGCTGGCCGGCCTGGGCGTGTCCCAGGTGGCGCTGTTCGGTGCCGCGCCGCACCTGCGCAGCGGCGAACTGGTGCAGGTGCTGGCCGACTGGACGCGGCCCGCCATCCCGCTGCACATCGTCTACCCGCCCAACCGCCACGTCAGCGCCAAGGTGCGTGCCTTCGTGGAATGGGTGGTGGACCTGTTCGAGGCGCAGGACCACGTGCGCGCCTGAGCGGGCGCCACGCGGACCCAACCCGGACCGAACCGGGACCCTCGCGGGACGACGCCGCAACGCCCGATCCCTAGGCTACATGCATGGCCGAAATCCAGATCCCTTCGGTGTCCGCCCGGCACGGCCAAGCCGGGAAAT
The DNA here is from genome assembly GCF_013087525.1 of Ramlibacter montanisoli. GTDB lineage: Bacteria > Pseudomonadota > Gammaproteobacteria > Burkholderiales > Burkholderiaceae_C > Ramlibacter > Ramlibacter montanisoli. Next base: position 211,262 of record NZ_JABFCS010000001.1, read on the forward strand.
GTCCGGACGCCGTGCATGTTCCAAAGGAAAACACCATGCAACGCCTCGTCATCACCGCCGTCCTCGTCGCCGGCTTCGCGGGCTCCGCCTTCGCCGAATCCCCCAACGCCGTCCCCGAGGCGCCCTTCGTGTCGACGAAGACGGTCGCCGAGGTGCAGGCCGAACTGGCCGCCTACCAGCGCGCCGGCGTGAACCCCTGGTCCGCCAGCTACAACCCGCTGCGCAGCTTCCGCAGCACGAACACGCGCGATGCGGTCACCGCGGACTACGTCGCTGCGCGCGAGCAGGTGCACGCCGTCACGGGCGAGGACAGCGGCGCGGAGTGGCTGCGCACGGCCGCCCGGCCCGCGCCGATTCCGCCGCGCGCGCTCGCGGGACGTTAAGCCTGGGAGGCGTCTTAGGGCGCGACCGATGCCACCGCGCGGATCTCCGCGATCCGCGGCGAGGGATCGCCCTCGTACAGCGCCAGCAGCTCGCGCAGCCGCGCGGGGTCGCTGGCCGGGTTGCGCCTTTGCTGCGCACCGGCCAGCGCCAGCAGTTCGAAGAAAGCGGATCCGTTAGCGCGCGCCAGTTCCAGTGCGGCGCGGATTGCTTCCGTGGCAGCCTCCTCCTCACCGGCCATCGCCAGCAGGTCCGCCCTTTGCGCCAGCAGGCCGGGCAGCACCATGTGCCCGCCGAGCCGCGTGGCCAGCGCGATGCCGGCCTCTGCCGACGCGCGCGCCTGCGCGACCTGGCCTGCTTCCAGGCAGGCCTGCACGTGGTGGTGGTGGTAGCCGCACAGGCCGAAGCGCATGCCGAGTTCCTCGGCGCTCTCGGCCGCCTCGCGCATCTCCCGCAGCCCTTCTTGCACCAGCCCGCGGGCGACGAGCGCCCGTCCGTGCAGCCAGGCGAAGTCGCTGCGGCCCGTGGGCAACCCATGCTCGCGGATCACCGCCAGCAGGCGCTCGGTGAGCTCGTACACGGTGTCGAACTCGCGCGCGAACGCGTGGAGGATCGCCTGCGCGGACAAGGCCGTGGTTTCGCTCAACGCATGCCGGTTGCACGCTGCGCGTGCGGCCGCGTGCTGCGCGAGTTCGCGCGCCCGTCGGGGCTGGCCGCTGAGCCAGCACGCCAGGGCCAGGCCGCTTTCCAGTGCGACGCCGGGATCCTGGACGAACTGCGAGGGCGCCAGGCGCAGTCCCTCGCGGGCGTGGATGTCCTGGGCGGCTTCCAGTTCGGCGAGCCCACCCCGGGTGTCGCCCTGGAGGATCTGGACAAAGCCCTCGGCCGTGCGTGACGCGAGACCCTGGCCTGCGTCGCCCGCGAGGGCGAGCCGCTTCATCTCGCCTGCGAGCGCGCGTGCCTGGGCGAATTCGCCCCGTGCGCAGTGCACCCACCAGGCGCCTTGCAGCGCGCGCGTCCAGGCCGGCGCCTGCTCCGCGCGCAAGGCGAGGGCGCGGCCGAACGCGGCCGCCACCTCCGGATCGGCCACCACGTGCAGGCGGGTCAGCGCCACGCCTTCCAGCACGCGCAATTCGAGTTCCAGTGCCGGCGCGAGCTGGCCCGCGGCCAGTGCCAGTGCGCGGCGCGCTGCCGCCAGCGCTTCGTGCGCCGCGCCGCGCTCGAGCGCGCGCGCCGACACGATGGCGAGCTGCTCCGCCGCGGACGTGGGCAACTGCCCCCGCTCGAAGTGCAAGGCGAGCTCCGCCGCCATGTCGGGTGCGGCCGCGGCATAGGCGGTGGCGAGCGCGGCCGCCCACTGGCGGTGCCACTGCATCTTCTGCGCGGCCGGCACGCTTTCCAGCAGCACCTGGCGGTACATCGTGTGGCCGAAGGCGTAGCGCGAAGCGATCCTGCCATCTGCCAGCGGCCGGGCCCCGGCCGATCGCAGCCAGCCCACGCGCCGGGTGGCGTCGTCCAGCAGCGCCTGCAGTGCGTCGGCCGGCGTGCCCAGCACCTCGGCCAGTGGAAGGTCGAGGAACTCCACGCCGCAAAGGCTCGCTGCCCCGAGCACGCGCCGGTAGTCGGGGGCAGCCGGCGGATCTGCGCATCGATCAGCCCCAGCACGTTGCGCGGCACGGTGAGCGCGCCGGGCTCCGGCACTTGCCAGCCGCCGCCATCGTGCCGCAGGGCGCCTGCACCCACCAGTTCGTCGACCACGTTGACGACGAACAGCGGCAGCCCCGCGGTGTGCAGGTGCAGCGAATGCACGAAGCTCTCCGGCGGGGCGGCACCGAAGCGCTGCGCCAGGTAGGCTCCGATGTCCGCTTCGGCCAGGAACTCCAGATCCACCTCCACGCTCAGGCGGCGCGTGCGTGCTGCTGGCGCAGGGCCGCGAGCGGATGATCCTCCAGGATCAGCTCGGTCTCCCGGAAGCTCCCGAGCAGCATCAGCGCCGCCGGCCCGCGGCGGTGCGCGAGGTAGCCGAGCAGCTGCACGGTGGCGTGGTCGCTCCAGTGCAGGTCCTCCAGCACCAGCAGCACGGGGCGTCGCGCGCCACGCGGTCGATCAGTTCGCCGAACTCGCGCAGCATGCGGTCCTGCGCGGCGCCGCCGGCTTCGTGCTGCAGCTTCAGGCGGTCCTCCTCGGAGAGGTACCAGGGCAGCTGCAGCAGCCAAGTGGGCGCCACCTCGCGCATGGTGCGAACCACCGCTTCGCCGCCGTCCGCCCGGCACAAGGCATTGAGCGCTTCCAGCACCGGCATGTAGGGCTCGCCGCTGCCGTAGTGTTCGATGCACTGGCCGAAGGCGACCCTGGCGCCGCAACCGCCCGTGAAGCGTTCGATCAGCGCGCTCTTGCCGGCCCCCGCTTCACCCAGCACGAACACCAGCTGGCGCTGCAGGCCGCGCGCCGCCGCCAGGCTGGCCTGCAGCCGGGCGAGCGCCGCGCCGCGGCCGACGAGCGATCCCGCTGCAGACCCGTCGGTTGGCCAGGCGATGGCCGACACGGCAGCAGGGCGCAGCAGCGGCGTCGTCCCGCACCGGGGCAATGAAGCGATAGCCGCGCCGCGGCGCGGTCTGGATGTAGCGCGATTCGCGCGCGTCGTCGCCCAGCGCGTGCCGCAGCTGGTTCACGACGTTCTTCAGTGCCGATTCGTTGATGTGCCGGTGTCCCCACACCGCATCGAGCAGCGCGTCCTTGGTCACCAGCTGGCCGGGGTGCCGCGCCAGTTCGCACAGCACCTGGAAGGCGCGCGGGGGCACGTCGACGGTCTCGCCGTTGCGATGCAGCTGTGCCTCCGCCTCGTCGATGCGGAACGGACCGAACTGCAGTCGCAGCGGCTGTACCTGTTCCATGGAGCGGATTGTGCCAGCGCCCCCGAGCGGCGCAGCGCCGGGCGCCGCGCGGATGACCGAACCGGGACCGAAGCGGGACCGCTGCAGGACGACACCCGTAGCGCCAGCGCAGAGACTTCGTCGCCATGGTGCTCAACCCTCATCCCATCTATCCATCCGCGGGCCGCTACGTACTGCGGCTGCACCGCGACGCGCGGCGGCAACAAGGGCAGTTGTTCGGCCGCATCGAACACGTGGCCAGCGGCGAAGGCACGGACTTCGCCACGGCCGCGGAGCTCCTCGACTGGCTGGCCAGCCACGCCGCGCAGGAATGCGACGGCACGCCGGGCAGCCACCCCAACCGCAAGGACCACCCATGAACCCGAACCGAAGGACCGCGCTCGCCCTGGCCGGCGCCGCCCTGGCGCTCGCGCTCGCCGGCTGCGCCACGCCCCGGGCGCAGTCGTCCGTCGAGATCCCCGCGCAGTTCGCCGCGGCGCCGGCGAGCGAAGGCGAATCCGAACTCGCCTGGTGGGACAGCTTCGGCGATCCGGTGCTGTCGGGCCTCGTGCGGGTCGCGGCCAGCGAGAACCGCGACGTGAAGATGGCGCTGCAGCGGGTGCGCGCCGCGCGCGCCGGCGAAACGATCAGCCGCTCGGCCCTGATGCCCAGCGTCGGCCTGCAGGCCTCCGGCGCCTACAGCGACACCGGGCGCGATGCGGCCTACAAGGCCGGCAACCCGGACACGCGCCGTGGCGCGGTGGGGCTGGACGTCTCCTGGGAGATCGACCTCACCGGCCGGCTGCGCGCCAGCGCATCGGCTGCGGCCGCGGAAGCGGAGGCGGCGGAGCACGGCACGCGCGGCGTGCGCCTGCTGGTGGCCAGCGACGTCGCCACCCATTACTTCACCCTGTCCGGCGCGCTGCGCCAGCTGGCGACCTTGCGTGCCATTGCCGCCGCCCAGGACGAGACGCTGCGCCTGGTCGAGGCGCGCCAGCGCGCCGGCCTGGCCAGCGTGTTCGACGTCGAGCGCGCCCGCACGCTGTCGGCGCAGTCGCATGCGGCGATCCCCCGCTGGAGACGGCCGCGGCCGTCTCGCGCCACCGCATCGCGGTGCTGACCGGCAGCCAGGCGGCGAAGGCCTCGGCGATCGTCCCATGGGACGGCGAGATCCGGCTGGCGCCGCCGCGCGCCGGTCAGCCTGCGGCGCTGCTGGAGCGGCGGCCCGACCTGCTGGCGCTGAAGGCGCAGCTCGAAGCCTCCAACTTCCGCCGCCAGCAGGCCGCGGCCGAATGGTTCCCGCGGCTGTTCGTGGGCGCGCTGTTCGGGCGCGACAGCCTGGAACTGAACAAGATCGACATCGGCGGCGCCCGCTTCACCCATGCCTCGGCGCTGCTGGCCATGCCGATCTTCAACGCCGGCCGCACCCGGGCGCTCAACGAGATCGCCGAGAGCAACCAGGGCGAGGCGTTGGCGCGCTACGAAGACGGCATCGTCCGCGCCCTGGAGGACGTGGAGAACGCGCTGGTGGCGGCGCGCGACGAGCGCCTGCGCGGCGTCTCGCTCCAGGCCGCGGCCGCTTCCGCGGATGCCGCGCTTGCCCGCGCGCAGTCGCTCTACGACCGCGGCCAGGTCGACCTGCTGCCGCTGCTGGACGCCCAGCGCACCCGCCTGGCCGTGCGGCTAGTCGCCAACGACAGCCAGACCCAGCTGCAACTCGCCAGCGTGCGCCTGTTCAAGGCGCTCGGGGGCGGCTGGCAGGTGTTCGAACCCGCTTCGCAAACCCATTGATCGCCTTCGAGGAACCGTCTTGAAAACCACTCACGCCACGGCCCTGCTGGCCGTCCCGCTGGCCGCCCTGCTGGCCGCCTGCAGCCCGAAAGCCCCGCCCGCCGACCCGCTGCGGCCGGTGAAGACCGTCGAACTGCGCTATGACGGCGCCCGCGACGCCAACCGCTACACCGGCACCGTGCGTGCCCGGCACGAGGTCGACGAAGCGTTCCGCGTCGGCGGCAAGATCGTGCAGCGCAAGGTCGACGTCGGCCGCGTCGTCCGCGAGGGCGACGTCCTGGCGGTGATCGACGACACCGATTACCGGCTCGCGCTGGACGCCGCGCGGCAACAGGCCGCCGCCGCCCTGTCGCAGGCGAAGCAGGCCGACTCGGACCGCCGTCGGCTCGCGGCGCTGCGCGCCGACGGATCGGTGAGCGATGCCGACGAGGAACGCGCCCGCACCGCCGCCCAGAGCACGGGCGCGGCCGCCGAGGCCGAGGCCCGCAAGCTCGAACTCGCCGGCAACCGCCTGAAGTACACCGTGCTGCGCGCCTCGCGCAGCGGCGTGGTGACGGCCGTGCGCTTCGAGGCAGGCCAGGTGGTCGCCGAGGGCCAGCCGGTCGTGGCGATCGCGGCCGAAGGCGACCCGGAGATCGTGGTGGACGTTCCGGAAGACCACCTCGCCGCCTTCCGCAAGGCGAAGTACAAGGCAACCTTGGCCAGTGCGCCCGGGGAAGCGTTCGACGTGGTGCTGCGCGAACTGGCGCCGCAGGCCGCCGCCCAGACGCGCACCTACCAGGCGCGCCTGAAGCCGACCTCGGCGCGCTACCTGCCGCTGGGCGCCACGGCGACCTTGGCGGCGGAGCGTGCCGTGTCGGGCACGCCGGTCGCCTCCGTGCCCGCAGCGGCCATCACCCAGACCGGCGGCACGCCCGCGGTGTGGGTCGTGCGCCGCAAGGCCGAGGAAGCCAGCGTCGAACTCGTGCCCGTGACGGTGCACGGTTTCCGCAACGACGACGTGCTGCTGTCCGGGCCGCGCGCCGGCGAGCTGGTCGTGACCGCCGGCGTGCAGAAGATGGCCCCGGCATGCGCGTGGCGCTGCCCGGCGGCGCCGCGGCGGCGGCCCACAAGGTGGCAGCGCAATGAAATCGTTCAACCTCTCCGCCTGGGCGCTGGAGCACCGCGCCGTCGTCCTGTTCCTGATCCTGGTGGTCACCATCGCCGGCGCGCTGGGCTTCACCAGGCTGGGCCAGCTGGAGGACCCCAAGTTCTCGGTGCCTTCCATGACGGCCGTCGTCATCTGGCCGGGCGCCACGGCGCAGCAGATGCAGGACGAAGTCCTCAACCGCATCGAGAAGAAGTTCGAGCAGGTGGACCACTTCGAGAAGGTGGTCACCTATGCGCGCCAGGGCTACGGCGGCATGACGCTCAGCGTCAGGGACGGCACCAGCAAGGCGGACCAGCGCGAAGCCTGGTACCAGGCACGCAAGAAGTTCTCGGACATCCGCAACGAGCTGCCCGAGGGCGTGATCGGACCGCTGTTCAACGACGAGTTCGGCGACGTGTACGGCCTGATGTACGCCGTCAAGGGCGAGGGCATCGCCATGGGCGACCTGGCGGACAGCGCCGAGGAGATCAAGCGCAGCCTGCTGAAGGTGCCCATGGTCAAGAAGGTCGACATCCACGGCAAGCAGGCCGAGCGCATCTACATCGAGTTCTCGCACGAGCGGCTCGCCACCCTGGGGATCACCCCGGCCATGATCGCCGAGAGCCTGCGCAACCAGAACAGCGTGCTGCCGGCCGGCTCGATCGACACCCGCACGGACCGCGTCGCGGTGCGCGTCACCGGCCAGTTCAGGACCGAGGAGGACATCCGCAACGTGCCCATCGCCGCCGGCGGCAAGCTGATCAAGCTGGGGGACTTCACCTCGGTGCGCCGCGGCTACGAGGAGCCGGCCAGCTACACGGTGCGGCACAACGGCCAGCCGGTGCTGATGCTCGCGGTGTCCATGACCGACGAAGGCAACGTGGTGGAACTGGGCAAGGCGCTGGAGAAGGCGGTTGCCAAGGTGCAGGCCGAGCTGCCGCACGGCGTGGACCTCGAGCAGGTGGCCGACCAGCCGACCACGGTCAAGGAAGCCGTGTGGGACTTCGAGCGGTCCTTGCTGGAAGCGCTGCTGATCGTGATCGCCGTCAGCCTGGTGAGCCTGGGCTGGCGCACCGGCATCGTGGTCGCCGCCTCCGTGCCGCTGGTGCTGGGCGGCGTGGCGGTGGTGATGCTGGCCATGGGCTGGAACCTGGAGCGCATCTCGCTGGGCTCGCTCATCATCGCGCTGGGCCTGCTGGTGGACGACTCGATCATCGCCATCGAGATGATGGTGGTGAAGATGGAAGCGGGCTGGGACCGCGTGAAGGCGGCTGCCTTCTCGTACTCGGCCACCGCGATGCCGCGCCTGACCGGCGCGCTGATCACCGTGGCGGGCTTCCTGCCGATCGGCCTGTCGCGATCGAGCACCGGCGAATACGCCGGCGGCATCTTCTGGATCGTCGGGGCGGCCGTGGTGCTGTCCTGGGTGGTCTCCGGCATCTTCACGCCCTATCTCGCCGTCAAGCTGCTGCCCAGGGACTTCGGCAAGCACCACCATGGCGGCGACCCCTACGACACGTCGTTCTACCGCAAGCTGCGCGCCGCGATCGACTTCGCCATCGAGAAGCGCTGGGTCGTGATCGGCGTCACCGCCGGCGCCCTGGTGCTCGCCTTCGCCGGCATGAAGTACGTGCCGCAGCAGTTCTTCCCGAACAGCTCGCGCCCGGAACTGGTCGTGGACCTGCGCATGAAGGAAGGTTCCTCCTTCGCGGCGACCTCGGAGCAGGTGAAGCGGATGGAAGAGGTGCTCGCCAGGGACGAGGACGTGCGCTTCTACACCGCCTACACCGGCGCCGGCTCGCCGCGCTTCTATCTCGCGCTCAGCCCCGAGCTGCCGAACCCGGGCTATGCCCAGTTCGTGGTGATGACCAAGGACCTGGAGGCGCGCGAACGCGTGCGCTCGCGGCTGCTGGCCGGCGCCGACGAACAGTTCGCCCAGGCGCGGGTGCGCGTCACCCGCCTGGAGCTCGGCCCGCCGGTGGGCTTCCCGGTGCAGTTCCGCGTGGTCGGCCCCGACACCCAGAAGGTGCGGGAGATCGCCCGCGAGGTGGAACGCATCGTCGCCTCCAGCCCCAAGGTGCGCGACGTGCAGCTGGACTGGAACGACCCGGTGCGCACGCTCAAGATCGACCTGGACCAGGACAAGGCGCGCGCGCTCGGCCTGGCGCCCGCGGAAGTGGCGATCGCCACCCAGACGCTGATGAACGGCGCGACGCTGTCGCACCTGCGCGAAGGCGAGGACCTGGTCGATATCGTGGCCCGCGCGGTGCCGGCCGAACGCACCAACCTCGAGACGCTGAAGGACGTGAACCTGCACACCCGCCAAGGCACGGTGGTGCCGCTGTCGCAGGTGGCCAGGGTCCGCTACGAGCTGGAGGAGCCGGTGCTGTGGCGGCGCAACCGCGACATGGCGATCACGGTGCGCGCCGACGTGAAGGACGGCGAGCAGGCAGTGTCGGTCACGCAGGAGATCCGGCCGCTGTTCAAGGACATCGAGGCGAAGCTGCCCTCGGGCTACCGCATCGACGTCGGCGGCGCGGTGGAAGAGAGCGACAAGGCGAACCGTGCGCTGCTGGTGATCGCACCGCTGATGATCGTGACCATCCTGCTGCTGCTCATGCTGCAGCTGCAGGACTTCTCCCGGATGTGGATGGTGTTCCTGACCGCGCCGCTGGGCATGGTCGGCGTGGTGCCCGCGCTGCTCGCGTTCCAGGCGCCGCTCGGCTTCGTCGCCATCCTCGGTGTGATCGCCCTGGGCGGGATGATCATGCGCAACTCGCTGATCCTGGTCGACCAGGTGCAGACCGAGATGGACGAGGGCCGTGATCCCTGGAACGCGGTGCTCGACGCGGCGATCCACCGGACCCGTCCGGTGATCCTGACCGCGCTGGCGACGGTGCTGGCAATGGTGCCGCTGACCCGCAGCGTGTTCTGGGGCCCGATGGCGATCGCGATCATGGGCGGGCTCACGGCCGCCACCGTGCTGACGATCTTCTTCGTGCCGGCGCTCTACGCGGCCTGGTTCAAGGTGAAGCGCGTGGCGCCGCGCGGGGAGGCCGCAGCCACGCTCGCGCCGGCCGCCGCCTGACGCCCTGTCCATGTCCGCGCTCCCGCTCCGTCTCATGCGCTCCGCGGCCCTGCTGCTGGCGGGGCTTGCGCTGGCAGGCTGCTCCACGGTCCGCCCGTGGATCAACCAGCCGCTGCCTGACGGCCTGGTGCCGTGGGAGGAGGCGACGCTCGCTCCGGCGCCGCGGCCCATCGTGGCTGCCGTCACCCTGTCGGGCGGCGGCGCCCGCGCGGCGGCCTTCGGCCTCGGCGTGCTGCAGGAGCTCAAGGCCACCCGCATCGTGCAGGACGGCCGCGAGACCACGCTGCTCGACGAGGTGGGGCTGATCAGCGGCGTGTCCGGCGGCAGCATCCTGGCGAGCTACTACGCTGCCTTCGGCGACGAGACCTTCGAGCGCTTCGAGCGCGACTTCCTGCTGGTGAACTTCCAGACCGGTCTGCTGCGCCAGGTGCGCGAGCCCTCCACCCTGTACCAGCTCACCTCTCCCTGGTACGGGCGCAGCAACGTGCTGGAAGAACGCCTGGAAGGCGTGCTGCGCGGCACCACCTTCGGCGAGCTGCGCCGGCGCCGGCCCTGGCCGCGCCTGCTGGTCACGGCGACCGACCTCACCACGGGCGCGCCCTTCGAATTCACGCCCGAGCAGTTCGCGCTGATCTGCTCGGACCTCGGGTCGGTGCCGCTGTCCTTCGCGGTGGCGGCTTCCTCGTCGGTGCCGCTGCTGCTCAGCCCGATGACGGTGCGCAACTACGGCGGCCACTGCCCGCCGCCGGACAGCACGCGGATGGAGGCGCGCGCGGGGCGCAACCTGTCGGCGAAGTTCCTGCGCATGATCGCCGACAGCTACCAGGACGCGGCGCAGCGTCCCTACATCCACCTCGTCGACGGCGGGCTGGCCGACAACCTCGGCGTGCGCGGGCTGGTGGACCACACCATCGCCAGCGGATCGCTGCGCGAGGCGTTCTGGGATCTGCCGCCCGCCTCCGTCCAGCGGATCGTGCTGGTGGTGGTGGACTCGGAACGCGACCTCGCCGACCGGATCGACCAGAGCGACCGCGTGCCCAGCATGTTCCAGGTGCTGAACGCGATGGTATTCGGCGCCGGATCGCGCTGGACCGCGGAAACGACGGAGATCGTCAAGGACGCAGCGCGCCGGGCCGCGGAGGAACTGCGTGCCGCGCGCCTCGTGCAGGGCAGCCCGTTCGCGCCCGGCGCGGAGATCTTCGTCATCAACGTGCGCCTGCGCGACCTGCCCGACGAGGAGCGGCGCAAGACGCTGCTGCAGGTGCCGACCGCCTTCGAGATCCTGCCGGCGCACTCGCGCCAGCTGCAGGAAGCGGGCCGCGCCCTGCTGCGCAGCTCGCCGGAGTTCCAGCGGCTGCGCCGCAGTTTCGGGCCGGATCCGCAGGGATCCGCCGTCCCGGACGCGGGCAGCGGAGACGATCGATGATCTCCTGGAGTCCCTGCGGCTGTACTGGAGCGGCGAGTTCCTGGCGGCCAATGCCTTCATCGGCCTGAACCTGCTCGGCGCGTTGCTCCTGGGCATGGCGGTGGGCTACGAGCGCAGCTTCAACGGCCGCGCCGCCGGCATGCGCACCTACGCGCTGGTGTGCATGGCCTCCACCGCGCTCACGATCTTCGTCGGCTTCGCGCCCCTGTGGTACGGCGGCGCCGCGCAGCAGTCGCTCCCCGACGCGACGCGCGTGGTGCAGGGCGTGGTCACCGGCATCGGCTTCCTGTGCGCCGGCGTCATCGTGAAGGACGGCCTGACGATCAGCGGGCTCACCACTGCTGCCTCGATCTGGACGGCCTCCGCCATCGGCGTGCTGCTGGGGGTGGGGCTCTACGCGTCCGCGCTCCTGCTCGCTGCCCTGTGCATGCTGTCCATGACCCTGGTGCACCACATCGAGCGCACCCTGCCGGGACGCGCCAGCTTCGAGGTGACGCTCACCTTCCGGCGCAACGCGGACCGGCGGCTGGAGGAGCTCGCCGCCACGGCGGAGACCCACGGCTACCGCGTCGTCCCCGGCAGCTTCAGCTTCAGCTTTTCCGACAACCACCCGGTGTGGCGCTTCTGCGTGATCGCGCTGCACCGTTCCCGCTCCACTTCGCCGGCGCTGCTCGCGCACGACCTGGCGACCTCGGAGGACATCACGTGCTTCAGCATCGTTCCGATGCGCAACTGAAATCAAGAACAAGCCATGGGACTCCTTTCCATCGATCGCATCCTCCCGTCCGGGCTGCGTCCCGCGGCCGCGGCCGCTTGCTTCGCGGCGGCGCTGTGCGCCGGCACTTCCGCCCACGCCGACGAGCCCGGCCTGCTGCGCCGACCCGACGCCGTGTTCGTCCAGGTCGGCATCGGCGAGCACGTGAAGTCCATGACCATCGGCGCCGTCTGGGACTGGGAGTGGAAGCGTTCCCATCGCGCGGGGCTGTTGACCGGCTACACCGAGATCTCGGTCGGCCAGTGGCGCGTGCGCGAAGGCGGGGACGAACGCTATTCGACGCAGTTCGGCATCACGCCCGCGCTGCGCCTCTATCCCGCAGGCGTCGCCTACGGCTGGTTCGTCGAAGGCGGCATCGGCGCGAACGCCATCAGCCCGACCTACCGCAACGGCAGCGACCGCTTTTCCAGCGTCTTCAATTTCGGCGACCACCTCGGCGTGGGCCGCCGCTTCGGCACGCAGGGCCAGCACGAGATCGGCCTACGCGTTCAGCACTTCTCGAACTGCGGGCTCGACACGCCGAACCCGGGCGAGAACTTCGTACAGCTTCGCTACACCCAGCGCTTCTGAGCGCAAGGAGGATCCATGAAAGAACCATCGTCATCCCATGCCATGGGCGGCCGTGCCGCGTTCCGCGCACTTGGCGCCATCGCGCTCGCGCTCGCGGCCGGCCTGTCCCACGCCCAGGTGGCTGGCAGCACCGTGGTGGCCACCGCGGTGTTCGAGGTGCGCGACGTCGCGGCCGGCTGGAGCGCCGCGCGCGACATCATCGGCCGCGTGGTGGTCAACGAGGACGGGACGCGGATCGGCCGGGTCGAGGACACCATCCTCACGCCCGAAGCCTCGGTCTCGCACCTGGTCGTCGGCGCCGGCGGCTTGCTGGGCCTGCGCCGGCACGACGTCGCGATCCCCGCGCCGTTCTTCACGGTCAACGCCGAACACATCGTGCTGGAGGGCGTCACGTCCGAGATGCTGATGGCGCAGCCGGTGTTCGAGTACGCGCGCGCCGGGAAGAAACTGCCATGACGAAGAGGCGATCCGTCGTCGCGACGATTCTTGCCGGCGCCGCCCTGCTTGCGGCCGGTGCGGCCGCCGCGCAGGCCGACCCGCGCGACCCGCTGGAACCGATCAACCGCGGCGTCGACGCGCTGAACCAGCGCGTCGACCGGGCTGCGATCCAGCCGGTCGCGAGGGCCTACGAGCGGGCGGTTCCGTCGCTGGTGCGCAGGGGCGCTTCCAACTTCTTCGCCAACCTGGGCGACGTCTGGTCCGCCGCCAACAGCGTGTTGCAGGTCAAGCCCGGCGACGCGGCACAGAACTTCATGCGCTTCGCCGTGAACACCACGGCGGGCCTGGCCGGCGTGTTCGACGTCGCCACGGACATCGGCATCGACCGGCACAAGGAGGACTTCGGCTCCACGCTGGCGCGCTGGGGCGTGCCCGCGGGACCCTACATGGTGCTGCCGCTGATGGGCCCCACCACGCTGCGCGACGCCGCCGGACTGCCGGTGGACTGGGCCGGCCATCCGCTGGGCCAGGTCTCGCCGGCGGCCAGCCGCAACGCGATCGCCGCGGCCGGCGCGGTGGACCTGCGCGCCCGGCTGCTGCCGCTGGATGGTGCGCTGGACCAGGCCTTCGACCGCTACACCTTCATGCGCGACGCGTACCTGCAGCATCGCGATGCGCAGGTGCGGGACGGCGAGGCGGCCGGCGCCGCCGATGCAGAGCCGGTCGCCGCGGACGGCGCCGACCCGGACATCCAAGCCAACTGAATTGAAAAGGAGCCTGTAAATTGGAACAGCATGACGTCGCCCTCATCGTGGGCAGCAACCGCCGCGAGTCGATCAACGCGCAGCTCGCCCGCGCCCTGGTCGCGCTCGCACCTGCGCACCTGCGTTTCGTGCCGGTGCAGATCGACGACCTGCCCATGTACAACCCCGACCGCGACCCGGAGGGGGAAGCGGCCGTGCGGCGGCTGAAGACGGACGTGGGCCGTTGCTCGGGCCTGCTGGTCGTCACGCCGGAACACAACCGCTCCATTCCCGCGGTGCTGAAGAACGCGATCGACTGGGGCTCCAAGCCGATGCCCGCCAGCGTGTGGCGCGACAAGGCGGTGGCCATTGCGGGCACCAGCCCCGGCGCGATCGGCACGGCGGTGGGGCAGCAGCACCTGCGCCAGATCCTGGGCGTGTTGGGCGGCCTCGTGCTGGGTGGCGAGGCCTACGTGCAGTGCAAGCCCGGATTCTTCGATGCTTCCGGCGGGATCACGGATGAATCGACGGAGGCGTTCCTTCAGGCGTACATGGAGCGCTTCGGCGACCTGGTGCGGAAGATGGCGCGGAACTGAGTGCGTGCAGCCGCTGCTCCCCCATTTCCCTGGCGAGGCTGAGGACCACCGGGCCGACCACGAGGCCGGCCAGGCCCAGCATGCCGAAGCCGCCGAGGCAGGCCATCAGCACCCACACGAAGGGCAGGTGGACGCCCTCGCGCGCGACGAAGGGGCGCAGCAGCTTGTCCCCGCACAGGAGGACGGCGCATCCCAGGAGCAGCGAGGCGAGCGCGGGCGACGCCGCGCCTTGCAGCGCCAGCTGCAGCACCAGCGCACTGACCGCCAGGTAGCCCAGGAAGGGGACGGTGGCCAGGGCGCCCGTGATCGCGCCCCACACCAGCGCGCGCGGCGCGCCCGCGGCGGTGTACGCGCCCGCGGTCATGACGGCATCGAACAGGCCCACTGCCAGCATGCTGTGAACCGAGGAGCGCACCGCCCGGCTCGCCACTTCCATGTAGCGATCGGCCCCGCCGCCCACCAGGCGCCGCAGGGCGCCCGCGAGCGCGCCCGCGAGCGCCGCACCCTGGCGGTAGAGGAAGCAGAGCAGCAGGATGGTGAAGACGATGGTGAGCAGGTGCCGCATCGTGAACTCCCCGAGCGACTGGGCCCAGCCCAGGACCGCCTGCGGCGTTGCGTGCTGCGTCAGCAGTCCCAGCGCTCCCGGCTGCCAGCGCGCGGCCAGCCACGGCCCCACCACAGGAGCCTCGGCCAGCCACGCAGGCACGCCGATGCCCGCGCGATCCGCCGCGGCCAGTCCCACAAGCAGGGCATGCGCTTCGGTGAGCAGCGCCCAGCACGCGAAGACGAGGGGCGCGAGCACGAAGACCGTGAGCGCGCTCGTGAACAGCACCGGCGCGGCGGCCCGGACGGTGCCGCGTGGCAGGCGCGCCGCGAAGCGCGCATAGAGCGGCCAGCTCGCGGTGGCGATCACGCACGCGGCCAGGATCGCTTCCAGGAACATGTGCAGGACCCACAGCGAGAGGACCGCGAGCAGGGCGCCGAGGATGCGCGCCGGCGTGAGTCGGAGGTCGGTCATGGTTGCGGCATCGCCTGGTGTTCCGGAAGCCAGGAAGCGTAAGCCGCGACGGTGGCCGCGTCGTCCGGAAACCGTCCCTGTTCGGTCCGGATCGCGGCCGGACCGAAGCGGTCAACCCCAGGGCGCTGATCGAGCGTATCCGGGGCGCTACCTGAACTCCTCGCACTTGCGCGCCATCTCCGGCGTGCGTTGCAGCCGCGCGTTCGCGCACACCGACTTCGCCGCTGCCTGGCAGGCGCGGGCGGCCACGTCCTGTTCTTCCTTGTTCTGTCGCTTCAGTCCCGGGATGACGAAGGGGCGGAAGGTCCTGCCGCATTCGCCGCCGAGGCCGGCATCGCGGTTGTGCCGCGCGATGTCGGTCACGGCGTCCCAGGCGCGATAGGCCACGTCGAACGGGGGTGCGGGCGATGCCGGCTGCGCGGTTGCTCCCTGCACGAGGACGGCAGCGAAGCAAGTCAGCGCCACGAAGAACAGGGCGGATCTCATGACGCCTGCCTACTGCGCGAGATACCCACCATCCACCGCAAGCACGTGCCCGGTGACCATTGCGGCGGCGGGACTGGCCAGGAACAGGATCGCGTTGGCCACTTCCTGCGGCTGCGCCAGGCGGCCCAGCGGCGTGACGCTGCGGATGCGGTCCATCAGCTCGGGGTTGGCTTTCAGGCTGCCGATGAAGTCCGTGTCCACCCAGGTCGGCGCCACCGCATTGACGCGGATGCCGCCGCCGGCCCATTCGACGGCCAGCGCCCGCGTCATGTTCACCACCGCGCCCTTGGTCGCCTGGTAGGAGATGTTGGGGTAGAGCCCGCCGCCCGACACGCCCATGATGGAGGCGGTGTTGACGATCGCGCCGCCGCCGCTGCGCAGCATGTGGCCCGCCGCCGCGCGGGCGCACAGGAACACGCCGGTCATGTTGACGTCGACCACGCGCTGCCAGTCGGCAAGCGACAGTTCGGTGCTGGGGCGGCGCAGCGCCATTCCGGCGTTGTTCACGAGGATGTCGATGCGGCCGCGCGCGGCCGCGATCTCGCCGAACACGCGGTTCACGTCACCTTCCACGGAGACATCCAGCTGCATCGAGGAGGCCAGCGGTCCCAGCGTGGCAGCGGCCTGGGCGGCGGCCGCTTCGTCTACGTCCAGCAGCACCGTTCGCGCGCCGGCGGCAGTGAACAGCTGTGCCGTCGCGTAGCCGATGCCGCGCGCGCCGCCGGTGACGACGGCCACGCGGCCGTCGAGGCGGAAGGCGTCGAGCAGGGAGGCTTGTTCTTTCATGGCGATGCTTCCTTCAGGCCAGGGGACGCCGCAGCCAGAGCTGGTGCAGCGCCAGGCGCTCGAAGCCCAGGCTTTCCAGGGCGGCGCCGCCCACCACCTGCCTCTGCAACTGCGGCACGTGGATGGCCTGGCGAGGGTAACGCGAGAAGAGGGCCGCGACCAGCGCGCGTGCGTCCTCTTGCGCCGGGTCGCGGTCGACCAGGCTGTGCACCTGGAGGCGCGTGTCCGCGCTTTCGGAGAAGACGATCTGTGCGTCGCCGCGGCGCCAGGCCTGCAGCGTGACCGGCAGGGCGCGCAGCGAACGCGGCGTGACCTGCAAGGGCAGGGCGATGCCCGCGGCGGGGCACGCGCCCAGCCAGGCGAAGGCATCCGGCAGTTCGATCGGCGCAGGGATGTCCGTGGATCCGTTTGCCGAGCCGCCCGCGTGCCGCCAGCCGTGGAGCGCATCGACTTCGCGGAAGCCGCGGCCCTCGTACAAGCGCAGGGCCCGCGTGTTCTGTGCGAAGCACTCCAGTTCCACGCTGCCCACGCCCGCCGCCTGTGCCCGCGCAACGAAGTCGTCGAGCAAGGCCGGCGCGGTCCCACTGCCGCGCGCCGCCGGCAGCGCGCCCATGGTGCCCAGCCGCCAGCTGTCGGTTTCCGGCCGCGGCGCCGCGAGGCAGAAGGCGATCGGTTCGCCACGCTGCACCGCGACCCGGCTCTCGGCGAGCTCCACGCCCTGCCGCGCGAGGAACTGCGGCCACTGGGCCGGCGCGAGTTCGAAGGGGCCGATCAGGTAGTCGGCGAAGGCGGCGGTGAAGGCCGCGTGCAGGCGTGCCGGATCCAGGGCCCCGGCCGCGACGATCTCGAAACTGGACATGCGGTGAGTATCCCGCAGGGGCGGCCAGCGGGCCGCGAGCGCTACGCCGCCCCGTCCTCCTCCTCGCCCGCCCCCATCCAGGCCTCGTCCAGCCGCTGCATGTTCTCCAGCATCTTGAGCATGTAGTGCAGCATGTGGGTGAGGTCGTTGACCGAGAAGTCGCCCAGGATCTCTTCGTAGTAGGCGCGGATCTTCGGCAGCGCCAGCGCATGCCACACATGCCGGCCCGACTTGGTCATGGTCACCACGCGCGAGCGGCGGTCCTGCCCGTCGGGCGCGATCGCCACGTGCCCGTCGCGTTCCATGCGGCCGATCAGGCCCGACAGGTTCTGCCGGCTCACCATCAGGTACTTGGCGAGGTCGCCGATGCTCATGCCGGCCTCCGCCTTCTCCCGCGACAAGGCTCCCAGCACCGCCCACTGCTGCGTCGTCAGGCCCTCGGCTTCGACGGCCCGAGAGCCCGTTTTATGCAACATATTGGCGCATTGGTACAGCCGGAAGAACAGGCGGTTGGCCAGTTCCGTCCGCGCCTCGGCCGTAGATTCATTGGGGTAAACCATCATGTTTCCAAGGATATCGCACTTGCGCCCGCCGCGGCAAACGCTTAAACTTGCGTAAACATATTGACCTATTCCAGATCCGAGGCCCGGCTGGAGGCGGTCCGCAACGCAACCCATCGAAAGGATCATGATGCAACGCTTCCAGGACCAGACCGTGGTCGTCACCGGCGGTGGCGGCGGAATCGGCGGCGCCACCTGCCGGCGCTTCGCCGGCGAGGGCGCCCGCGTGGCGGTCTTCGACCTCAACCTCGACGCCGCGGAGACGGTCGCCGCCGCGATCCGTGACGCGGGCGGCCGCGCGCAGGCCTTCCGCTGCGACATCACCGACCGTGCCAGCGTCGACGCGGCGGTGGCCGAAACCGAGAAGGCGCTGGGCCCGATCGACGTGCTCGTCAACAACGCGGGCTGGGACGTCTTCAAGCCCTTCACCAAGACCGAGCCCGCGCAGTGGGACAAGCTGATCGCGATCAACCTGACCGGCGCGCTGCACATGCACCACGCGGTGCTGCCCGGCATGGCCGCCCGCAAGAAGGGGCGCATCGTCAACATCGCCTCCGATGCGGCGCGCGTCGGCTCCTCGGGCGAGGCGGTCTACGCGGCCTGCAAGGGCGGCCTGGTGTCCTTCTCCAAGACCATCGCCCGCGAGCACGCGCGCCAGGGCATCACCGTCAACGTGGTCTGCCCGGGCCCGACCGACACCGCCCTGTTCGCCGACTACAAGGAAGGCGCGGGCAATCCCGAGAAGCTGGTGGAGGCCTTCACGCGCTCCATCCCGCTCGGCCGCATCGGCCAGCCCGGCGACCTGCCGGGCGCCGTGCTCTTCTTCGCCAGCGAGGACGCCGCCTTCGTCACCGGCCAGGTGCTCAGCGTCTCCGGCGGCCTGACCATGAACGGCTGAAGCCGTTTCCCACCTCCCCACTTCCTGGAGACGACCCATGAACTTCGAAGACATCCTGTACGAGGTCCGCAACGGCGTGGCCTGGATCACCATCAACCGCCCGGAGAAGATGAACGCCTTCCGCGGCACCACCTGCGACGAGCTGATCAAGGCGCTGAACAAGGCCGGCTACGACCGCGACGTGGGCTGCATCGTGCTGGCCGGCGCCGGCGAGAAGGCCTTCTGCACGGGCGGCGACCAGTCCGCGCACGACGGCAACTACGACGGCCGCGGCACCATCGGCCTGCCGATGGAGGAACTGCACACCGCCATCCGCGACGTGCCCAAGCCGGTGATCGCGCGCGTGCAGGGCTTCGCCATCGGCGGCGGCAACGTGCTGTGCACCATCTGCGACCTGACCATCTGCTCCGACAAGGCCGTGTTCGGCCAGGTCGGCCCGAAGATGGGTTCGGTGGATCCCGGCTACGGCACCGCCTTCCTGGCCCGCGTGGTGGGCGAGAAGAAGGCGCGCGAGATCTGGTACCTGAACAAGCGCTACTCCGGGCAGGAAGCGGTGGCGATGGGGCTGGCCAATGTCTGCGTGCCGCACGAGCAGCTCGACGCCGAAGTGCAGCAGTGGGCCGAGACGATCTGCGAACGCAGCCCCACGGCCATCGCCATCGCCAAGCGCAGCTTCAACATGGACACGGCGCACCAGAGCGGCATCGCCGGCATGGGCATGTACGCGCTCAAGCTGTTCTACGACACCGAGGAATCCCGCGAAGGCGTCGCCGCCTTGAAGGACAAGCGCAAGCCCGATTTCCGCAAGTACGCGAAGTGAGCCGGAGAGCGCAACGATGAACCCGAACCCCTACATCGACGAGGACCTGCAGGCGCTGGCGGAGACCGCTCGCCGCTTCGCTGACGAGCGCGTCAAGCCCGGTTTCCAGGAACGCGACAGGACGCGCGTGCTGGATCGCGCGCTGCTGCGCGAGATGGGGAAGCTCGGGTTCATCTGCCCCGAACTTCCCGAGCAGTTCGGAGGCATGGGCCTGGGCTGCCTGGCCGCGGGTGTGATCCACGAGGAAATCGCCCGTGCCGACCTGAGCTTCTCGTACCTCAATCTGCTGGCTTCCCTGAACAGCCAGATCCTGTCGAAGTACGGACAGCCGGAGGTCGTCGGCCCCTGGCTGAAGAAGATCGTCCAGGGCGAGGCGATATGCGCCATCGCGCTCACCGAACCGCGTGGCGGCTCGGACGCCGCCAACCTGCGCCTGCGCATCGAGCGTGACGGGGAGTTCCGTCATCAACGGAGAGAAGACCTCCATCTCCGCCGCCGATCAGGCCGACATCACCGTGGTGTTCGGCCGTACCGGAACGCCCGAGTCCGCGGCGCACGGCGTGACCGCCCTGCTGGTGCCCATGGACGCTCCGGGCCTCACCACCAATCGCTTCGATTGCCACGGCCAGCGCGCCATCGGCCGCGGGTCGATCTTCTTCGAGAACGTGCGCGTGCCGGTGAACCACCGCCTCGGCGAAGAGAACAAGGGCTTCGTTCAGGTGATGCACGGCTTCGACTTCTCGCGCTCGCTGATCGGCCTTCAATGCCTGGCGGTGGCGCGCGTGGCGCTGGAAGAGACCTGGGAGTACATCACTCAGCGCCAGGCCTTCGGCCAGCCGCTGTCGGCCTTCCAGGGCGTGACGCACCCGCTCGCGCAGTTTGACACCGAGGTGGAAGGCGCGCGCCTGGTCTGCCTGCAAGGGCTGTGGCTCAAGGACAAGGGTCTGCCGCACTCCGCCGAGGCCGGCATGGCCAAGTGGTGGGGCCCCAAGCTGGCCTACGACGTGATCCACCAGTGCCTGCTTTGCTTCGGCCACGGCGGCTACGACCGCGGGCCCATGGAACAGCGCCTGCGCGACGTGCTGGGCTTCCAGATCGGCGACGGTACCGCCCAGATCATGAAAACCATCATCGCCCGCACCCGTGCCGGACGCAAGTTCGTACCGGCCTGACCACAACAAGACACCTGGAGACAAACCATGGAGTTCGACGCCGTCCTTTTACCCCCCGCCGTGCGGAAAGCATCGCCCGCGGCTGGTGGCATGACCGCACGATCAACGACGACCTGGACGCCTGTGTCACCGCCTGTCCGGACAAGCTCGCGCTGACAGCTGTGCGCGTCGATTCGGGCGAGGTGCGCCGGTTCAGCTACAGCGAACTTGCGGCGCTGGCCGACCGCGTGGCGGTGGGTCTGGCGCGCCTGGGTGTGGGCCGCAACGACGTCGTGGCCATGCAGTTGCCGAACTGGTGGCACTTCAGCGTGCTGTACCTGGCCTGTTCGCGCATCGGTGCGGTGCTCAATCCATTGATGCACATCTTCCGCGAGCGCGAGCTGTCCTTCATGCTCAGGCATGGCGAGGCCAAGGTGCTCGTGGTGCCGAAACTGTTCCGGGGCTTCGATCACGAAGCCATGGCCCGCGGCCTCAAGCACAGTCTCCCGCATCTGCAACGCATCGTCGTGGTCGGCGGCGACGGCGCCGATGACTTCGACGCCCTGCTGACGGAGCCAGCGTGGGAGAGCGAGCCGGATGCGCGCGAGATCCTGGCGCGCCACCGCCCCGGCCCGGACGACATCACACAGCTGATCTACACCTCCGGCACGACCGGCGAGCCCAAGGGCGTGATGCACTCTGCGAACACGCTGAGGGCCAACATCGTGCCGTACGCCGAGCGCCTGGGCTTGCGGCACGACGACATCGTTCTCATGGCTTCGCCGATGGCACACCAGACCGGCTTCATGTACGGCCTCATCATGCCTATCATGCTGCGCGCGAGCGTGGTGCTGCAGGACCAGTGGGAGCCGAAGAAAGCGATCGAGCTCATCCGGGCTGAGCGAGTGAGCTTCTCCATGGCCTCGACGCCGTTCCTGACCGACTTGACCAAGGGCGTGCAGGAGGCCGCAACGGCGGTCCCCACCCTGAGGACTTTCCTGTGTGCCGGCGCACCGATCCCGGGGCCGCTGGTCGAGCAGGCGCGCAAGGTGCTCGGCAGCAAGATCGTATCGGCCTGGGGCATGACGGAAAACGGGGCCGTCACGCTCACCAAGCTCGACGACGACGACCAGCTCGCCTGCAGCACGGACGGTTGCCCGCTGCCCGGCGTCGAGGTCAAGGTCGTCGACTTCGACGGCCTGCAGGTACGCACGGACGAAGTCGGCAAGCTGCTGGTGCGGTCCTGCTCCAACTTCGGCGGCTACCTGCGCCGCCCGCAGTTGAACGGCACCGATCACGAGGGCTGGTTCGACACCGGCGACCTGGCCACGCTCGACGCGAAGGGCTACATCCGCATCAGCGGCCGCAGCAAGGACGTGATCATCCGCGGCGGCGAGAACATTCCGGTCTTCGAGATCGAGGTGCTGCTCTACAAGCACCCGGCCGTCGCGCAGGCCGCGATCGTCGCCTACGCCGACGAGCGCCTGGGCGAACGCGCCTGCGCCGTGGTGGTGCCCAAGGCCGGCCAGACGCTGGACCTGGCCGGCATGGTCATGTTCCTGAAGTCGCAGAAGGTCGCGTTGCAGTACATCCCCGAGCGCCTGATCGTACGGGACGCGATGCCGGCCACCCCGTCCGGAAAGATCCAGAAATTCAAGTTGCGCGAGATGCTGCGCGACGGCAGCTTGTGATCCCCCACACAGCAGGACCAACGGAGACAACCCCATGAGCCACCCCATCCACAGCGCCGCCACCCCGTGGCGCCGAGCCTTCCTCGCTGCCGCCTGCTCTTTCAGCCTGATGGGCGCCAGCAGTCCTGCCTTGGCGCAAGCCGCCTGGCCGGCCAAGGGCGTGCGCATCGTCGTCGGTTTCGCCCCCGGCGGCACCACCGACGTGATGGCACGTGTCGTTGCGCAGGGACTGTCCGAGGCACTGGGCCAGACGGTGATCGTCGACAACAAGCCGGGCGCCAGCGGCAAACATTGCCGCCGGCGAGGTGATCAAGGCGGCACCGGACGGCTACACGCTGTTTGTCGCACCCACCTCCGTGGAGACGGCCAACCCGTCGCTGTTCAAGTCGAACATCCTGCCGTCGCGCGACCTCACTCCGGTCACTACCATCGGGCGCACGCAGATGTACCTGATCACGCGCCCGGGCCTCGAGGTCAAAGACGCGAAGCAGCTCATCGCGATGGCCAAGGCCAACCCGGGCAAGCTGTCCTACGCATCGTCGGGCACCGGCACGCCGCCGCAACTGGCAGGCGAACTCTTCAAACAGAGCACCGGCACGTTCATCACCCACGTGCCTTACCGCGGCTCCGCGCCTGCCTTGCAGGACGTGATGGCCAGCCAGGCCGACATGGCCTTCGACCCGGGCATCGCGTTTCCGCATATCAGGTCGGGCAAGGTCAAGCTCCTCGCAGTGGCCAGCGACAAGAAGTCTCCGTTCTTTCCCGACGTGCCAACCTATGCCGACCTCGGCATCAAGGACGCCAGCCTCGACATCTGGTTCGGTCTCTGGGTGCCGAACAACACGCCCGCGGAGGTCACCGCGCGACTGACGCGGGAACTGGCCAAGGTGCTGGCCACCCCGCTGGTGAAGCAGCGCTTCGGCCAACTCGGTGCCGAGCCAGTGATGCTGGAGAGCGCCGAGTTCAAGAAATTGCTGGCGCAGGAGGGCAAGACCCTTTCCACGCTGATCCGCGACCGCAAGATCGTCGTCGAGTGAAGGGGCTGCCGGAGTGACGATGAGCGATGCGATGACCACCGACGCCCCCATCCTGACCGAGACGGTCGGCCGTGTCGGCGTGATCACGCTGAACCGTCCGCAGCAACTCAATGCGCTCAACGACGCCCTGATGGACGCGCTGGGCGAGGCTCTGCTCGGTTTCGACGCGGACGCCGGCATCGGCGCGATCGTGATCACGGGCAGCGCCAAGGCTTTCGCGGCGGGGGCCGACATTGCGGCCATGGCCGATTGGACCTACATGGATGTCTACCGCAGCGAATTCGTCACGCGGAACTGGGAAACCATCCGACGCGTGCGCAAGCCGGTGATCGCCGCGGTGGCGGGTTTCGCGATGGGCGGCGGCTGCGAACTGGCGCTCGCATGTGACATCGTCCTCGCGGCAGACACTGCGAAGTTCGCCCTGCCGGAAATCAAGCTCGCCATGATGCCGGGCGCCGGCGGAACGCAGCGGCTGCCGCGGGTGGTCGGCAAGGCCAAGGCAATGGACATGTGCCTGTCGGCGCGCACGCTCGACGCCGCCGAGGCGGACCGCTACGGGCTGGTCTCACGCGTCGTGACCAGCGAACGGCTGCGCGATGAGGCCCTGGCCCTCGCCACCACGATCGCAGGCTTCTCGCTGCCCGCGCTGATGGCCATCAAGGAGTCCGTCAACCGTGCCTACGAGGGCTCGCTGGCAGAGGGCATCGGCTTCGAGCGCCGCCAGTTGCACGCCCGTTTCGCCAGCGACGACGCCCACGAAGGCATGAAGGCCTTTCTCGAGAAGCGCAAGCCCGTCTTCGGGCATCGCTGAGGCCGAAAACCGGCCGCGCCCAAGCCCCCGACAACATGGCACTCGATCGGACATCCATGGCTCTCAACCGCACCCCCTTTTCTTCCGATGACCCGCTCGCCCTGAGTGAACAGCTCACCGCCGACGAACGCGCGATCGCCGACGCGGCACGCTCGTACTGCCAGGGCCAGCTGCTGCCGCGCGTGCAGGACGCCTTCCGGCACGAGCAGACCGACCCCGCGATCTTCCGCGAGATGGGTGAGATCGGCCTGCTGGGGCCGACCATTCCCGAAGCCTACGGCGGCTCGGGCCTCAACTACGTGAGCTACGGCCTGATCGCGCGCGAAGTGGAGCGCGTGGACTCCGGCTACCGCTCGATGATGAGCGTGCAGTCCTCGCTGGTCATGGTGCCGATCAACGAATTCGGCACCGAGGCGCAGAAGCAGAAGTACCTGCCCAAGCTCGCGTCGGGAAAGTGGATCGGCTGCTTCGGCCTGACCGAACCCAACCACGGCTCGGACCCCGGCAGCATGATCACCCGCGCCCGCAAGGTGCCCGGCGGCTACAGCCTCACGGGTTCCAAGATGTGGATCACCAACTCGCCGATCGCCGACGTGTTCGTGGTCTGGGCCAAGGACGACGAGGGCGCCATCCGCGGCTTCGTGCTGCAGAAGGGCGCCAAGGGCCTGAGCGCGCCGGCCATCCACGGCAAGGTGGGCCTGCGCGCCAGCATCACCGGCGAGATCGTGATGGACGAGGTGTTCTGTCCCGAGGAAGATGCCTTTCCGGAAGTGCGCGGACTCAAGGGCCCGTTCACCTGCCTGAACAGCGCGCGCTACGGCATCGCCTGGGGCGCACTCGGTGCCGCCGAGGACTGCTACCAGCGAGCGCGCCAGTACGTGCTGGACCGCAAGCAGTTCGGCCGGCCGCTGGCGGCCAACCAGCTGGTGCAGAAGAAGCTGGCCGACATGCTGACCGACATCTCGCTGGGCCTGCAGGGCTGCCTGCGGCTCGGGCGCATGAAGGACGAAGGCCATGCACCGGTGGAGGTCACCTCGATCATGAAGCGCAACAGCTGCGGCAAGGCGCTGGACATCGCCCGCGTGGCGCGCGACATGATGGGCGGCAACGGCATCAGCGACGAGTTCGGCGTGGCCCGCCACCTGGTGAACCTGGAGGTGGTGAACACCTACGAAGGCACCCACGACGTGCACGCGCTGATCCTCGGCCGCGCCATCACCGGCATCGCCGCGTTCAACTGAAGCGGGTCACCGGGGCGCTTCGCCCCACCGAGAGGAGCGCGTACATGCAAGCCGAACTTCCCGCGTCCGCCGCCGTCGTGTGGCGCCCCGACGCCGCCATGGTCGAAGGGGCCAACCTCACCCGCTTCATGCGCGCGCTGGGCGTGGCGAGCTTCGAGGCACTCAATGCCCGCGCTGCGCAGGACCCGGCCTGGTTCCACGATGCACTGATCCGCTTCCTGGACTACCGCTTCGAGCGTCCCTACGAGCGCGTGCTGGACCTCTCCGAGGGCCAGCCCTTCGCGCACTGGTGCGTGGGCGGCGTGACCAACGTGGTGTCCAACTGCATCGACCGCCGGCGCGGCACGCCGCGCTACGAGCAGGAGGTGCTGGTGTGGGAAGGCGAAGACGGCGCGACCACCCGCTGGTCCTTCGCCGACCTGGACCGCGAGACCTGCCGCCTCGCCTGGGGCCTGCGGCGCCTCGGCCTCGGCCGCGGCGACGTGGTCGGCATGGTCCTGCCCAACCTGCCGCACGCGGCCGCCGCGATGCTGGCCGTGGCGAAGGTCGGCGCGATCGTGCTGCCCATGTTCTCTGGCTTCGGCGCGGACGCGATCGCGCAGCGCGTGAACGACGGCCACGCCAAGGCGCTGATCACGGTCGATGGATCGCTGCGCCGCGGCAAGCCGGTCGGCGCCAAGTCCGTGGTCGACGAAGCGCTGGCCCACTGCCCCGGCGTGCGCCACGTGATCGTCTTGCAGCACCTGGAAACCCGCCACGAGTGGACGCCGGGGCGCGACCACTGGTGGCACGAGCTCACCGCCGGCGCCCCCGCCGACGTCGCCGCCGTGCCCACCGAGCCGATGCCGGCCGACGATCCCTTCCTGCTGATGTTCACCTCGGGCACCAGCGGCAAGCCCAAGGGCGTGGTGCATTCGCATTGCGGCTTCCCGGTGAAGACGGCGCTGGACCTGTCCATCTGCATGGACCTCAAGCCCGAGGACCGCTTCCTGTGGATGTCGGACATGGGCTGGCTGGTCGGGCCCATCCTGGTGTTCGGCGGCCTGCTGGTCGGCTCCACGGTGATGCTGGCCGAAGGCGCGCCCAACTATCCCGAGCCGGACCGGCTGTGGCGGCTGGTCGAGCGCCACCGCGTGACTTACCTGGGACTGGCGCCGACGGTCGCGCGCCTGTCGATGTCGCAGGGCGAGGACGCGCTGGCCGGCCGCGACCTCTCCTCGCTGCGCGTGATCATCTCCACCGGCGAGCCCTGGACGCCCGAGGCCTGGCACTGGACCTTCGAGCGCGTGGGCCGCGGCCGCGTGCCGCTGCTCAATTACTCCGGCGGCACGGAAGTCGGCGGCATCCTCACCGGCACCGTGATCCATCCGCTCAAGCCCTGCGCCTTCGCAGGCCCCGTGCCCGGCACTGGCGCCGACGTGGTGGACGCGGACGGTGGGTCGGTCGGACCTGGCGTCACCGGCGAACTCGTGATGCGCACGCCGAGCATCGGCCTCACGCGCGGCCTCTGGCACGACCGGGAGCGTTACCTCCAGAGCTACTGGTCGCGCCTGCCGGGTGTCTGGGTGCACGGCGACTTCGCCAGCCGCGATGCCGACGGCATGTGGTACGTGCACGGCCGCTCGGACGACACGCTCAAGATCGCCGGCAAGCGCACCGGGCCTTCCGAGATCGAGGCGCTGCTGATGGCCACCGGCCTGCTGGTGGACGCCGTTGCCGTGGGAACGCCCGATCCGGTCAAGGGCACGGCTGTCGTCTGTGTCTGCGTCCCGCGGCCCGGCATCGACGAGGCCGCGGCGGTGAAGGCGCTGTCGGCGGCGGTCGTCGCGGGCCTGGGCGGCGCGTTCCGGCCGGCCGAGGTGGCGCTGGTGGCCGACCTGCCGCGCACCCGCAACATGAAGGTGATGCGGCGCGTGATCCGCGCGGCCTGGCTCGGCGAGGATCCGGGCGACCTCAGCACCCTGGTGAATCCGGAATCCGTGCAGGCGGTGCGGGCCGCGCGCCACTGAGGGCATCGCCGGTCGGGCGCCCGGCGATGCCGGATACTGTGGCCATGACGCTCGACCAACTCAACACCCCCGCGGCGCTGGTGGACGTGGACCGCATGCAGCGCAACATCGCGCGCATGCAGGAGCAGCTCGACCGCCTCGGTGTCCGTTTCCGCCCCCACGTCAAGACCTCCAAATGCGTGCAGGTGGTGGAGATGCAGCGCGCCGCCGGCGCCCGCGGCATCACCGTGTCCACCCTGCGGGAAGCCGAGCAGTTCTTCGCCGCCGGCGAAACAGACATCCTGTACGCCGTGGGCATGGTCCCGTCAAGTTGCCGCAGGCGCTGGCCCTGCGCCGCAAGGGATGCGACCTCAAGCTGGTCACCGACAACGTGGACGGCGCGAACGCCATCGCAGCCTTCGGCCGCGAACAGGGCGAGACCTTCGAGACCTGGATCGAGATCGACTGCGACGGCCATCGCTCCGGCATCAAGCCGGAAGCACCGCTGCTGCTGGAAGTCGGCGCCGCGCTGGCGCAGCCTGGCGCGTGGCTCGGTGGCGTGATGACGCACGCCGGCGCCAGTTACGACCTCAACGAGCCCGAGGCGCTCGCCGCCATGGCGGAACAGGAGCGCTCCGCCTGCGTCCGCGCGGCGGAGCGCCTGCGCGCGGCCGGCCATGCCTGCCCCAACGTGAGCGTGGGTTCCACCCCCACGGCGCTGTCGGCGCGATCGCTGGCGGGCGTCACCGAGGTGCGCGCCGGCGTCTACGTGTTCTTCGACCTGGTGATGGCGAACGTCGGCGTGTGCAGCCTCGGCGACATCGCGCTGAGCGTGCTGACCACCGTGATCGGGCACCAGGCCGAGAAGGGCTGGGCGATCGTGGATGCGGGCTGGATGGCGATGAGCCGCGACCTGGGCACGCAGAAGCAGCGGCGCAACTACGGCTACGGGCAGGTGTGCGCCCTCGACGGCACGCCGCTGGAGGGCTACATCCTCAGCGGGGCGAACCAGGAGCACGGCATCCTGTCGCACCCGGGCGAACCGGATCCCGGGATCGTGCAGCGCTTCCCGGTGGGCACGCGCCTGCGCGTGCTGCCCAACCACGCGTGCGCCACGGCGGCCCAATTCCCCGAATACCAGGCCGTTGCCGCAGACGACTCGGTGTCGGCCTGGCCGCGCTTCTATGGATGGTGAGATGAAGCCGCCGCAACGCGTGGACCCGGACACCGTCGCCCGGCCGGGCGGCCACTACAGCCATGCGACCGTCGCGCAGGGCCTGGTGTTCGTTTCCGGCCAGCTGCCGATCACGGCGGAGGGCGTGAAGCTGGTCGATGCCGGCTTCGAGCAGCAGGCGGAACAGGTGCTGGCCAACGTGCGCAACATCCTGCTGGCCTGCGGCAGCGACGTGGACCGCCTGGTGCAGGTGCGCGTCTACATCGACGACATGGCGAACTGGCCGGCCTTCAACGCCGTCTATGCGCGCTGGGCCGGCGACACGAAACCGGCCCGCGCGGTGGTGCCCACCGGCGCCTTGCACTTCGGGCTGAAGCTGGAGGTGGAGGCGGTCGCCCAGGTGGGAGCCTAGGCGCGCCTCCTGCCACCTGCGTCAGCGATAGCGCGCGTCCTGCGGATAGCGATCGTACTGGTTGGCGATGCCGTCGCCGTCGAGGTCGTACGAGGGAGCCACGGCATAGGTGCCCGGCACGGTGGCATACGGGTCCAGCGGGATGTGCCGGCCGGCGGCATCCACCTGGAAGCGTCGCCCGTAGGCATCGGTGTAGACGTGCGTGATGGGCGCGGCGACCGACGGATACGGGTTGTACGGCACGCCGAAAATGCGCGAGATGGTGTTCCCCACGCTGTCGATCACGTCGGCCTGCGCACCGCCGCCGATGGCGAGCGCCGCCACTGTCATTGCGGACAAGATGAACTTCTTCATGAGCTACTCCTGCGCGGATCTTTTTCCGCTTGCAGTCATTGCAGCGCGAAGCGCGCACCGAGGGCAGCGGTGCTGTGGCCGACCGCCTGTGCGCCGATTCCCGCTCGGCTGTAGGCCTCGCCGCCTGAGCGCTGGCGCGGCTCAGTCCACCCGCGTGAAGGTCTGCCGCACGTGCCGGCGCTCCAGCATGTCGAAGTGCCACCACTCGTTGTCTATGCCCTGGAAGCCGCTGCCCACCAGCACCTCGCGCAGCAGCTCGCGGTGGCGGTGCTGCCGGGGCGTGAGTTCGCCGGTGGCGAGATGGTGCGCATCGAGCCGGGGATGCGAGAGCTCGCGCATCTCGTCGTAGCCGGTCCCCATGTCGAGCTCGCGCCCGTCCGGGCCCAGCAGCGTCACGTCCAGCGCCATGCCGAAGGAATGGATGGAACCGAGGGCCGGGTCGGCGACGTACTGGCGCAGGTCCGTGCCTTCGAGGTAGTCCCACAGCTCGATCTGCACGCGGTGCGGCCGCAGCGCGTCCAGCACCAGCAGGCGATGGCCCGGCGCCGCTTGGGACAGCAGCTTGGACGCGTTCTCCAGCCCCGTGGCGGCCAGGTGATGCAGCCAGGCGCAGTCGAGCGTGCCGTACAGGTCGCGCCCGACGAAGTTGTCCACGCCGGCATAGCGCAGGTCCACCGCGATGTCGCGCAGGGTCGAAAGGTGCCGGAATTCGGCGTGGGTGGCGACGTCCTCGCAGCGTACGGAGTTCATGTCAGCCCGCCCCGTGGCACTTCTTGTACTTCTTCCCGCTGCCGCAGGGGCAGGGGTCGTTGCGGCCCGGCTCCTCGGGCTTGCGCACGGGGTCCACGCGCGGGCCCAGGCTGCGCCAGAGCTGGCGCATGTCGTACACGGCCCAGATGCCCGCGGCCAGCGCGTCCAGGCGCTCGTTGCTCACACTGGGCGGACCGTCCTCGGTGTACATCGACAGGGCCGGCAGGCCCGCATCGTCCTCGGTGAGCGCGACGATGTCCTGCAGCGCCGCGTCCAGCATCTGCGCGCCCTCGGGGTCGCGCGGCGGCAGCCAGTCCTCGGGCCAGGATTCCACGGCGTACATGAAGCCCAGGGCCCACACCTGCGCGTAGGCCGGCAGGCTCGCGATGTCGCCCTCGATGCGCTCCTCGGCGGGCAATGACAGCATGGCGCCGCGCGTGTCGATCGCTTCCGGGTGGTAGGTGCGCTCGTCCTCCAGCACGTCCACCGGCTGGTCGAGCGCGAACGCGATCTCCTGCCAGCGGCGGCGCCAGCGCCAGACGAACTCCATGTGCTCCATCGGCCGGAAGTCCTCGCCCAGCAGCACGGGCCAGTATTCCTCGGGCGGCACCTCGCGGCGCATGCACACGAGCGCGGCGAGGAAACCCTCGCAGAATTCCCACTGCGGGATTTCCTCGTCCTGCTGGCGCAGCAGGTCGAGTTCGTCGTCGAGCGCGTCGAAGTCTTCGGGGGTCAGGGGGCCGGACGGCGGGGCGGTGGCGGCGGAAGGCGGGGTGGGGGTCATCGGGGAGAAACGCGCGCGGCGGGGCTGGTCAGGGATTATCAGGCCCGCACCCCCGTCGTCGCGGCCGGGGCTGGCTGCGCTAGAGTCGCCCCATGAACTGGCTGCGCGCGCGCATCGCACGATCCCCGAGGCACGCCCTCATCCTCGGCAAGGTGCTGTTCCTGGCCGGCGCCATCGCGATCGTGGGCGCGGTGTTCGCGCGCGCCGCGCTGATGAACGTCAATGCCGTGCGCAGCGAGGCCAGGCTGGAGCCGCTGCGGACCCTGGCGCAGGCCTATCCGCAGTACGCGACGTGGATCGTGCCGGAAGGGCCGGTCGGCTACACGATTTGCGCGCTCCTGGTTCTCGTCGGCATGGCCCTGACGGTGATGGCTTCGGAGGCGCAGAAGCAGGAGGAGGCTCGCAAGCGCGGCTGGTGACGAAGCCTCGGCGGGACCTGTACGCGACCCGATGCTTCCCCTCGCCTCGGCCGCGCCTCACTCCTGCTGCCGCTTGTTGTCTTCCGTCTGGTCGCCCTGGTCGCGCGCCTGGCCGCTCTCGGAATCTTCGTCGTCCGTGTTCAGCGGCTCGGGGCGCTTGTCGAGCTTGTCCTGGCGTTGCGCGCTGTCGGGATTCGTGGGATCGCTGCGGTCGTCACTCGTTGGGCGGGTCATGGCCATCTCCGGAGGTGGATGGCCAGTGTCGGACAACTCGCGCGCAATGGGGGCCCGCTGTAACGGACGGCCTCCGCCCGGCAGGCGCGGGATAATCCGCGCGGCCGGCCCCCCACGCGCCAGGCAAGGAGACGACATGCCTGACCCCACCCCCGCGTCGCGGTGGTCACCGGCGCCGCGCGCGGCATCGGGCTGGCGATCGCCAGCATGTTCCTGGCGCGCGGCGACACTGTCGTGCTGCTCGACATCGACGCGCCCGTGCTGGCCGACGCCGGTGCCGCGCTGGCGCGCGAACATGGCGAGCGCGTGCTGGCGATCACCTGCGACGTCTCGGACCCGCAGCAGGTCTCCCGGGCCTTCGCGCAGGCGGCGCAGCGCTTCGGCCGCATCGACGCGCTGGTGAACAACGCCGGCGTCGCCGTCTTCAAGCCGCTGACCGAAACCAGCTTCGAGGAATGGCGCCACGTCATGGCCACCAACCTCGACGGCGTCTTCCTGTGCAGCCAGGCCTGCGTGCCCCTCATGCGCGCAAGCGGGGGCGGCAGCATCGTCAACATCGCTTCGATCTCGGGCCTGCGGGCCAGCACGCTGCGCGTGGCCTACGGCACCAGCAAGGCCGCGGTCGTGCACTTCACCAAGCAGCAGGCGGTGGAACTCGCGATGCACGGCATCCGCTCCAACGCGGTGGCGCCGGGACCGGTCGAGACCGCGATGGCGAAGAAGGTGCACTCCGCGGCGATCCGCAAGGACTACCACGATGCCGTCCCGCTCGCGCGCTACGGCACCGAGGAAGAGATTGCCGAAGCGGTCTTGTTCCTCTGCTCCGACCAGGCGCGCTACGTGACGGGCCAGGTGCTGGCGGTCGACGGGGATTCGACGCGGCCGGTGTCGGCCTGCCGACGCTGCGCGAGCAGGCCGGCCGATGAGGCGGCTTGCGATCGCCTGCCTGCTGGCGCTGCCCGGCGTCCTGGTGGCGCCGGCTGCATCGGCGGAAGAATGCGACCCCCGCTTCCTGAAGTCGCCGCAGTTCATCGCCGAGGACTGCACCTTCCGCAACCCGCCCAATCCCGATGCCAAGCCTGGCCTCTCCAGCTGGCAGAACTGGCGGCGCTTCCTGCTGCAGAAGAAGGAAGGCACGGTGCCGGTGGACCCGATCCCGGTGCGCATGCTGGAACGCGCGGCGCTGGACGCGCTCGATCCCGCGGCCAACCACATCATCCGCCTGGGGCACTCGTCGCACCTGCTGAAGCTTGCGCGGCAAGTGGTGGCTGGTCGACCCCGTGTTCGGCCAGCGTGCCTCGCCAGTGTCCTTCGCGGGACCCAAGCGTTTCCATCCGCCGCCGCTGGCACTGGAGGACCTGCCGCCGATCGAGGCCATGATCCTCTCGCACGACCACTACGACCACCTCGACGTGCCGACCATCGAGGTGCTGAAGGACCGCGTGCAGCGCTACTTCGTGCCGCTGGGCGTCGGCGCGCACCTGCGCCGCTGGGGCGTGCCGGCCGAGCGCATCGAGGAGTTCGACTGGTGGCAGCAGGGGCAGTGGGGCGAGGTCGTGGTCACGGCCGCGCCCGCGCAGCACTCTCGGGCCGCACCCTGTGGGACCGCAACAAGACGTTGTGGGCCTCTTGGTCCATCGCGAGCGGCGCCGAACGCATCTTTTTCAGCGGCGACACCGGCTACTTCCCCGGCTTCCGCGAGATCGGACAGCGGCTGGGCCCGATCGACATCGCCTTGCTGGAGAACGGCGCCTACGACAGCGGCTGGCCCACCGTGCACCTGACGCCCGAGCAGACGGTGCAGGCTTTCGAGGAACTCGGCGCGCGCACGCTCTACCTGGTGCACAACAGCACCTTCGACCTGGCCTTCCACGGCTGGCGCGAGCCGCTCGAGCGCGTGGCCGCGATCGCCCTGGCCAAAGGGATCGCGCTGGCCACGCCGGAGATCGGCGAGGTGCTGACGCTCGGCAAGCCGCGCGTCAACCGTCGCTGGTGGGAAGGCCTGCGCTAACCGAACAGCTTGGTGGCGATGGTCGTGACGTGCTTGCCCTGGAAGGCGGCCATCCCGAGTTCCTGCTCGCTGGGCATGCGCTCGCCGCTGGCGCCCGCGATGGTGGATGCGCAGTAGGGACTGCCGCCCTTGATCTCGTCCAGGCCCATCTGCCGCTGCTCCGCGTAGGGCAGGCCGACGACGATCATGCCGTGGTGCATCAGCGTGGGGATGAAGGTGAGGATGGTGCTTTCCTGGCCGCCGTGCTGCGTGGCCGACGAAGTGAAGACCGAGCCCACCTTGCCCACCAGCGCGCCCGACATCCACAGCGCGCCGGTCTGGTCGAGGAAGTTGCGCATCTGGCCCGTCATGTTGCCGAAGCGCGTGGGCGTGCCGAACACGATCGCGTCGTAGTTGGCCAATTCCGCGGGCTGCGCGATCGGCGCGGCCTGGTTGGCCTTGCCGCCCGCCTTCGCGAACACGTCGGCCGGCATGGTCTCGGGCACGCGCTTGATCTCCACCTTGGCGCCGCCGACTTCGCGCGCGCCTTTCGCGACCGCCTCCGCCATCGCCTCGATGTGACCGTAGAAGCTGTGGTACAGCACAAGGACCTTTGCCATCGCGTTCTCCTGAAGGGGTCCGTCCAATATAGCGACAAGCCTGCGCGCGGGGGAGCCCGGATCAGCGCTTGCCTGCCGCTGCCTCGCGGCCGAGCGCCGCCGCGAGGTAGTCGATGAGCAGGCGCACCTTGGGCAGCAGGTGCTTGCGCGAGGGGTACACCGCGTACACGCCCAGCTCGTGCGACCTGTATTCGGGCAACAGCTCCACCAGCCGGCCGGCACGCAGCTCGTGTTCCACCAGGAACAGGGGCTGCAGCACGATGCCCTGGTGGGCCACGGCGACTTCGCGGCAGGTGTCGCCGCTGTTGGTCTTCATGCGCGGCTGCACCTTCACCGACACGGGTCCGTCGGGACCCTGGAACTCCCAGGTGTCGCCCACCGCGAGCAGGCTGTAGGCCAGCACGGTGTGGGCCGCCAGGTCCGACGGATGCTTCGGCTTGCCGTGCGCCTTCAGGTAGCGCGGCGACGCGCACAGCACCATGCGCGTGGAGGACAGTCTGCGGCTCACCAGCGAGGAGCTCTCCAGCCGCGCGATGCGCACGGCCAGGTCGAAGCCTTCGTCCACCAGGTCCACGAAGCGGTCCGACAGCGTGATCTCCAGCTGGATCTGCGGATGGGCCGCGAGGAAGTCTCCCCACAGCGGAGCCAGTCGCAGCACGCCGAAGGAGAAGGGCGCGCTCACCTTCAGCACGCCGACGGCGTGGCCGCTGCGTTCGGTGATCTCGGCCTCTGCCTCCTCGACGCCGGCCAGCAGCTCCTTGCAGCGCGCGAAGAACACCTCGCCTTCCGCCGTGAGCGACAACCTGCGCGTGGTGCGATGGAGCAGCCGCACGCCCAGCCGCAGTTCGAGTTCGGAAACGAGGCGGGACACCGCGGCCTTCGACAGGTCCAGTTCGTCGGCCGCGCCCACGAAGCTGCCGGCGTCCACCACGGCGGCGAAGACACGCATCTCCTGGAAGCGATCCATGGCAGGCCCTTCGATTGTTCAGGATCCGTTGATAGTCAATCAAACTGAGCCTAGTTTATCCCGGGAGCAATGAACAATACATTCGAATCACGGTGCAGCGATGGCGCTGCCCCGAACCGACCCACCAAGGAAACCACCATGAACCGCAAGTCCCTGATCGCCGCCCTCGTCCTCGCCGCCACCGCCGCCGGCGCCTCCGCCGAGAGCTATGAGGAGTACAACACCCCTTCGTGTCCGCCGCGCCCGGCGCCGTCGTGGAATACGTGCGAGGCGGCGTGAATCCCTGGTCCACCAGCTACAACCCGCTGGCGCAGTTCCGCAGCACGACGACGCGCGACCAGGCCACCGCCGACTACATCTCGGCGCGCGAAGTGGTCAACGCCTTCACCGGCGAAGACAGCGGCTCCGGCTACCTGGCCGGCCGCCCGGCCGCCGCCGGCGAAACCCGCCTGGCCGGCAAGTGATCGCTCAGGCGAGGTTCGCCAGGACCTCGCCGCGCGTCCACCTGGCGAGGTTGTCCAGGAACATGGCCGCGACCCGTTCCTCGTTGCCGTCCGAAAAACCCGCGCTGTGCGGTGTCGCGATCACGTTGGGCAGCTCCCACAGCGGCGAGTCCTCAGTCAGCGGTTCCTGCGCGAACACATCCAGGTAGGCGCCCGCGAGCCGCTGCCCGCGCAGCGCCTCGATCAAGGCCGGCTCGTCCACGATCTCCCCGCGCGCGACATTCACCAGGCCGCAGTGTGCCGGCAGCAAGGCCAGTTCCGCCGCACCGATCAGGCCGCGCGTGCGATCGGTGAGCGGGCAGGCGAGCAACAGCCAGTCGGCTTGCGGCAGCACCGTGCGCAAGTCGGTGTCGGCCACCGTGCGGATGCCTTCGGCGGCCGCTGCGGCACTGCGCCGCACCACCACCACCTGCAGGCCCAGCGCCTGCAGCAGGCGCGCCAGTTCCCGTCCCACCGGGCCCCAGCCGACCACCACCGCCGTCTGCCGCTGCAGGTCGCGCGGCAGGCCGCTCGCGATCAGCGGCGACCAGCGCCGCTCCGCTGCGCGCGCAACAGCAGCGGCCACTGGCGTGCCAGTGCCAGCAGCCCGAGCAGCGCGGTCTGCGCCACGACCGGTGCGTTCGCGCCGGAGGAAGTACAGACCTGCACGCCGCGCGCGATCAGTTCCTGGTAGATGGCGCGGTCCGCGCCGGCGGAATGGATGTGGATCCAGCGCAGGCCGGGCGCGGCGCGCAGCGCGTCGTGCATGCGCTGCGTGTCGGGCAGCACGCGGTGCTTGGTCGACAGGCCGGTGACGTCGCGCGATACGAAGGCGATGTCCGCGCCGGCCGCGTCGGCGTCTTGCGGGGCGAGCAGCACGTGCGGGCGCTGCGCCAGCACGCGCGCGATCTCCGGCGCCAGCGTTCCGGCCGCCTCCCGCGACAGCAGGATGCGCAGGGGCGCGTTCTGCGCATTCAAGGGGCGCTGGCTCCGGAAGCTCGCAGCACCAGCAGGCGCCACTTCCCGTATCGCGTACCGCGTCCCATGCCCGTCTCCTTCCTCAGCGGCGGTAGCCCGGATCCAGGCGATCCAGCTTGCGCAGCAGCGCCGGCCACTCCATCACCCCATAGGGGCGGCGGGTGCCGGGCTGGTAGTTGTTCCAGGTCTCCTCCAGCACTTCCGGCGGCACGGGGCGCAGCTTCGTGTTGCAGGACATGGCGGCGATCTGCGAGCGGCAGGCCAGTTCGAGCCGGTGCGTCCAGTTGAAGGCCTCGCCCACCGTGCGCCCGACCACCAGCGCGCCGTGGTTGCGCAGGATCAGCGCCTCGCCCTGGCCGAGGTCGCGCACCCAGCGACGCCTTCTCGCCGTCATCCAGCACGACGCCCTCGTACTCGTGGTAGCCGATCTTGAGGAAACGCATGGCGGTCTGCGTGATCGGCAGCAGCCCGCAATCGAGCGCGGAGACCGCCATCGATGCCCAGCTGTGCGTGTGGATCACGCAGCCGACCTCGGGCCGCGCCTCGTGCACCGCGCTGTGGATCACGTAGCCGGCCTTGTTGATGCCGTAGTTGAGCGCACCGAAGTCCGGTTTCGCGAGGATGTTGCCGGCCAGGTCCACCTTGACCAGGCAGGAGGCGGTGATCTCCTCGTACATCATCCCGTAGGGATTGATCAGGAAGGCTTCCGCGCCGGGAACGCGCGAGGAGATGTGGTTGGCCATCATGTCGGACATGCCGAACAGGTCCACGAGCCGGTAGCAGGCGGCCAGGTCCACGCGCGCCTGCCACTCCTCGGGCGAGCACCTGCCCTGCATGGATGGGATCTTCAGCACGCCTTCGCTCATCGAATCGCCTCCAGGGTTTTCAGTCGATTCCGGCATGCAGCCGGTCCGGCCACGGCGCAGCAGCCGATGGCGCGGTTCACGACGACCACCGCGGCAAGCTGAAGCCGGTGGCCAGCGCCAGCGCGCGCAGGCCGGTGGCCGTGGCCGCGGCCAGCACCAGCGCCGCCCCCGCCGGCATGTCCGCCTGCTGCGCGCCCACCAGCACCCAGCCGCCGGCGAAGGCGCACACCGCATAAGGCTGGTGGTCGCGCAGCGCCGTGGGGATCTCGTTGCAGACGATGTCGCGCAGCACGCCGCCGAAGGTCGCGGTGATCACGCCCATCAGCACGGCGACGATGCCGGGCAGGTCCTGCGCCAGCGCGAGCTGCGTGCCGCTGGCGCTGAACAGGCCCAGGCCCAGCGCGTCGGGCCACTGCATCGCGCGCTCGGTCGGCGCGAAGTGGCGCGCGCGCAGGAAGGCCATCGCGGCGATGCACAGGGCCAGCAATCCCCACAGCCATTCCGGATGCGCGACCCAGAAGAAGGGCCGGCGGTCCAGCAGCACGTCGCGCAGCGTGCCGCCGCCGTAGGCCGCGAGGCCGGCCACGACGCAGACGCCCACGGCATCGAGCTTCTTGCGCGCGGCTTCGAGCAGGCCGGACAGGGCGAAGGCGAGGGTGGCGCCGGCCTCGACGAGGGTCTGCAGCAAAGGCAGCAGGGAGGTGTTAGCCATGCAGGGATTGTCCCTGCTCCGCGAGCCGGCGCCGGAACACGCGCGCCGACGGGCGTTTCAGGGCCGCCGCGGCGTGCTCGCCGCGCCGGCCGCGCCGGGCGCGTTCCCGCTCACCGCCGGTTGCCCCGGACCACCGGCGCCGCCGCCGGCGTCCGGCCCTTGCAGTCCGCCGACCTCGGTGCCCGAGCCGGCACCGGTGCGCGCGGGATCGCCGCCCACCGAAGGCCCGCTCGGCACGTTGGCCACCGGCGCCCCGGTGCCCGGGCGCGGTTCGCTGGGCACGCCGGACATCGCTTCGGACTGCTGCGCCGGCGCGGTGCTGGTCTCCGCGGGGGCGAGCGGGGCTGCCGGAGGGGCCGCGGTCGAAGGCGCGGGTTCGGTCTTCGGGCCGCAGGCCGCGAGCGCCAGTGCCGCGAACAGGGCCAGCGCCAGGGATGCAGTCTTCGCCATGGTGTTCCCCTCGCTAGTGGTAGGTGGGCGGGCCGACGACCATCTGGGTGATCCAGACGATGAAGCCGAAACCGGCCACGATCACCACGGCGAGCAGGGGGCCATCACCACGGTGAGGAAGAACCAGGTGCGGAACTCCTCCTTGCGGCGCTGGCGGTCCTCCAGCACGGGCATGCGCGGGTCTACCGGTTTTTCCCTCATGGAACCTCCGCCATGTTCGGCAGTCGATGGGCGATGCCCTTGTGGCAGTCGATGCAGGTCCTGGTGCCCTGTTCGAGCGCGGTGGAGTGCGCGAACTGCGCGCGCCGGGTCTGGCGCGTGAAGTCCATCGAGTCGAACAGGTGGCAGTTGCGGCATTCCAGCGAGTCGTTGGCCTTCAGCCGCGCCCATTCGCGCCCGGCCAGCTCAGGCGCTTGTCGAGGAACTTGTCGCGCGTGTTGATGGTGCCGAAGACCCAGCCCCACACTTCCTTGGACGCCTGCATCTTGCGCGCCATCTTGTTCGTCCAGTCGTGCGGCACGTGGCAGTCCGAGCACTTCGCGCGCACGCCGGAGCGGTTGGTGAAGTGGATGGTGGGCTGCAGTTCCTGGTAGGGGTTGTCGCGCATCTCGTGGCAGGAGGTGCAGAACCGCTCGGTGTTGGTGAACTCCAGCGCGGTGTTGAAGCCGCCCCAGAACAGGACGCCGCCGATGAAGCCGCCGATGGTGAGGAAGCCCAGGCTGTAGTGCACGCTGGGGCGCCACAGGGTGCGCCAGTAACGCCGCAGGAGGTCGATCATCGCGCGCTTACTTCCTCGGCGCCGGAGCCGCCGGATTCGCGCGCGCGCGCGCGCCTCGGCGCGGGTGCGCGGCACCAGCGCGTCCACGTCCTCGAAGCGGTTCTCCACGACCGGGTTCACGTCCATCTGCACGACATGGCAGGTGTCGCAGAAGTAGCGCCGTGGCGCGACGTCGGCCAGGAAGTTGTTGCCCCGGTCGGTGTAGTGCGTGATGCTGATCGGCGTGGCCTGGCTCTCGCCGGCGCGGGTGCGCGCGTGGCACATCAGGCACTTGTTGGCGAAGCGGTCGATCTGGTAGTTGTCGATCGCGTGCGGGATGGTCGGCGGCTGCATCGCATAGGAGCGCACGCGCCGCACGTCGCGGTTTTCGGCGCCCACCAGCGGCGGCGGGCGCGGCTGGTCGCTGAAGGCGGAGTCGCCACGGAACGGGTCCTTGTGCGGCACGGGATCGGCGGCGGATGCCGCGGTGACGCAGCACAGGGCGAGCAGGAGGGTGAGCAGGGCGCGCATGTCAGGCCACCTTCACGATCCGGCAGCCGCACTTCTTGAAGTCGGTCTGCAGCGAGATGGGATCGGTCGCGTCCAGAGTCAGCTTGTTGATCAACTGGCTGGAGTCGAACCAGGGCACGAACACGACGCCCGGCGGCGGCCGGTTGCGCCCGCGCGTTTCCACCCGCGTGCGCATGGCGCCCCGGCGGGACTGCAGCTCCACCTCGGAGCCGCGCCGCACGCCCAGCGCCTTCGCATCCTCGGGGTGCATGAAGACCACCGCGTTCGGCACGGCGCGATGCAGCTCGGGCACGCGCCGCGTCATCGAACCCGAGTGCCAGTGTTCCAGCACGCGGCCGGTGACCAGCCACAGGGGGAAGTCCTTGTCCGGCGACTCCGCCGGCGGCTCGTAGGGGAAGGCGAAGATGTTGGCCTTGCCGTCCGGGTTGCCGTAGAACTGGAAGCCGGTGCCGGCCTTGACATAGGAGTCGGTCCCTTCGCGGTAGCGCCAGAGCGTCTCCTTGCCGTTGACCACCGGCCAGCGCAACCCGCGCACCTGGTGGTAGGTGTCGAAGGGGCGCGAGGTCGTGGCCGTGGCCGCGGCCGAAGCCGGCGTATTCCTCGAACAGGCCCTTCTGCACGTAGAAGCCGAAGTGCTTCGATTCGACATTGTTGTAGGTGGGGTCGGTCTGCGACAGCGGGAACTGGTCCACCTGGCCGTTGCGGAACAGCACCTCGTACATGGTCTTGCCGCGGTACTCCGGTTTCTGGTCCAGCAGTTCCTTGGGCCAGACCTCCTCCATCTTGAATCGCTTGGTGAACTCCATGACCTGCCACAGGTCGGAGCGCGCCTCGCCGGGCGCGTCC
This sequence comes from Ramlibacter montanisoli, assembly GCF_013087525.1. Classification (GTDB taxonomy): domain Bacteria; phylum Pseudomonadota; class Gammaproteobacteria; order Burkholderiales; family Burkholderiaceae_C; genus Ramlibacter; species Ramlibacter montanisoli. The sequence continues at coordinate 251,744 of NZ_JABFCS010000001.1, forward strand.
ACCAGCTGCCGCCAGAACTGCGTGCGGCGCTCCGCGTTGCCGAAGGCGCCTTCCTTCTCCACCCACATCGCCGCCGGCAGGATCAGGTCCGCGGCCGCGGAGGTGACCGTGGGGTACACCTCGGAGACGACGATGAAGTTGGCGGGATTGCGGAAGCCCGGCAGGCCTTCGTGGTTCAGGTTGGCCGCGGCCTGCAGGTTGTTGGTGGTCTGCGTCCAGTAGCAATTGAGCTTGCCGTCTTTCAGCATCCGGCTTTGCAGCACGGCGTGGTAGCCGGGCTTGTCGGGGATGGTGCCGGGCGGCAGCTTCCACGCCTGTTCCACGGTGGCGCGGTGCTTGGGGTTGGTCACCACCATGTCGGCGGGCAGGCGGTGCGCGAAGGTGCCGACCTCGCGCGCGGTGCCGCAGGCGGAGGGCTGCCCCGTGAGCGAGAAGGGGCTGTTGCCCGGCGTGGCGATCTTGCCGGTCAGCAGGTGCAGGTTGTAGATCTGGTGGTTGGCCCAGACGCCGCGCGTGTGCTGGTTGAAGCCCATCGTCCAGAAGGACATCACCTTGACCTTGGGATCCGCGTACAGGCGCGCCAGCTTCTCCAGCTTGTCCTTGGGCACCCCGAGATCTTCGTCGTGTACTCGGCGTCGAAGCGCGACACGAAGCGGGCGAACTCGTCGAAGCTCATGGGCCTGGAGCCGCCCGCGTCCGCGGCGTTCTTCGCCGCCTTCTGCAGCGGGTGGTCCGGACGCAGCCCGTAGCCGATGTCGGTGTTGCCCTGCTTGAAGTTGACGTGCTTCGAGATGAAGTCGCGGTTGACCGCCTTGTGGGTGATCAGGTAGTTGGCGATGTAGTTCAGGATCGCCAGGTCCGACTGCGGCGTGAAGATCACGGGCACGTCGGCCAGTTCGAAGCTGCGGTGCTCGTACGTGGACAGCACCGCCACCTGCACGTGCGGCGCGGCCAGGCGGCGTGCGCCGATGCGCTGCCACAGGATCGGGTGCATCTCCGCCATGTTCGAGCCCCACAGCACGAAGGCGTCGGCCTGCTCGATGTCGTCGTAGCAGCCCATGGGTTCGTCCATGCCGAAGGTGCGCATGAAGGCCACCGCGGCCGAGGCCATGCAGTGGCGCGCGTTCGGGTCCAGGTTGTTGGAGCGGAAGCCCGCCTTCATCATCTTGACGGCGGCGTAGCCTTCCCACACCGTCCACTGGCCCGAGCCGAACATGCCGATCGCGCTGGGGCCCTTGTCGCGCAGTGCCTGCTTCCACTTCTGCGCCATCAGGTCGAAGGCCTGGTCCCAGCTGATCGGCGTGAAGTCGCCGTCCTTGTGGTACTGGCCGTTCTTCATGCGCAGCAGCGGCGTGGTCAGCCGGTCCTGCCCGTACATGATCTTGGACAGGAAGTAGCCCTTGACGCAGTTCACGCCGCGGTTCACTTCCGCATCGGGGTCGCCGTGCGTGGCCACCACCTTGCCGGCCTTCACCGCCACGCTGACGCCGCAGCCGGTGCCGCAGAAGCGGCAGGGCGCCTTGGACCAGCGCAGCTGGCTGGACTCCGCGTCCATCATCACGTTCTGGGCCGCCGCGGGCAGCGCGATGCCGGCGGCCGCGGCGGTGGCGGCCGCGGCCGACTCCCTCATGAAGTCACGGCGGGTCTTGGGGGAGCAGGTCATGCGGGATCACCTCATTGGCCGCCGCGAGCGGCGTCGAGTGTTCGGAGACGAGGACGGCGGAGACGACGCCCTCCATGTGCTGCAACCGGGTGATCCGGTCGACGATGAACGAGGGGTCTTCGGATTCGAGGGTGACGACGAGCTTGCCGCCTTCGCACGCGTGGACCTGGGAACCGGGCCAGCCGAGGATCTCGCCGGTGACTTCCTCGGTGGCGGCCGCAAGCGCCTGCACCAGCACGCCGGCCACGTGGAAATGAGGAGCTGGGGTCCCTGCCATGCGCTGCGTGCTCTGGATGGATGCTTCTTTGCGGGGCATTCTAGGAGTCATCGCGCGTACGGGGCGATGGGAACCTGTGCACGGGCCCAAAAAAGAAACCCGCCCCCAGGCGAGTTTCTCCATGTTTCCGTCCCGCCGGCCTCGGCGACCCTTCAGGACCGCCGTCGGCACGCCTTCACCATTCAGCCCGCGCGTCCGGCAGGAAAAAGAGCCCCGCTCGCGCGGGGCTTCCCCTCAAAGACCCTGCTTGCACTCAGGGTCGTTCCCCAACGACGTTCCGGCTGGCGCTTGCGACGCCGGGGCCGGAAACCCACTTGCCCCCAACTACCTGTCCTGCCGCACCTTGCGTGCCTGCAAGTGTTTCAAGAAGTATCCAGCACCCTCCGTTTCCGGCCAAGCCCGCCCGCCTGCCCCCTCGGGCCGTTCGTCGTGGTGGCCGCACGCCAGCGTGAAGAAGTTGCGGGCGCGCATGAAAAAGCCCCGCCGAAGCGGGGCCTGGAGGAAGGACTTGCTCGCGTCAGCCCTGGCGCTGGATCAGCGTGAGCCGTTCCTCGGCGGTCTGGCCGCCGCTGGTCGACGTCAGCTTCACGTCGTAGCGGCTGCCGGGAATCGGCAGGCCGCGCGGGGCGAGGTTGACGCTGAAGTTGCCGTTGCCGTCGGCCTGCACGGTCTGGTCGAACACCGGCTGGCTCACGCCCAGCAGGCCGCCGACGTTGGCCACCGACTCGACCTGCACGCGCACGCTGGCGAAGGGGACCGTGCGGCCCTGGATGCTCAGGTTGCCGCGGGCATCGACCACCGCGTTGTCGCGATGGCTGGTCACGGTCAGCGGCAGCGGGCCGGCGCCGACGCGGTCGGCCATCACGTCGAAGGACCAGGTCTTGGTGGTGGAGTTGCCGGCGCGGTCACGCACCGTCAGTTCGGCGGTGTGGCGGCCGGCCGGGAGGTCGGCGCGGAAGCGCACGTCTTCCTCGGACACGCGCAGCTCGGGGCCCGCGTCGCGGCCGTTGATGCGCAGGCGCACGCTGTCGCGGTCGATGCCGGTGCCCTGGTCGGCCAGGCGGGCCGAGATCAGCGTGCGGCCACGCTCGCCCACGCGCTCGCCGTTGGCCGGCGTCATGTCGGTGATCTGCGGCGACACGGCATCGCGGCCGGGAACCGGCGCGGGCGCGGGCGCCTCGCCGAAGTCCTGGTCGCGGCCGCGGATGTCCACGCGCTGGGTGGCGGTCTGGTTGCCGCTGCGCAGGGTGGCCCTGGCGCGGCTGAACGCGTTCACGTCGTCACGGCGGCGCACGGTGTAGGTGCCTTCGTAGACGCCGGGTCGCACTTCGACCAGGTCGACACCGCGGATCACGCCGGGGATGTCGAGCCAGGCGTCGGCGCCGGGCGTGCCGACCAGGCGGAAGCGCAGTTCGCGGCCGGCTTCGAGGCGGCCCATCGGTCGCATCACGAAGCGCTCGATCGCCATGCTGGAAGGTGCCGACCCCATGGCCAGGGCCTGGAACGCCGTCGGGTAGTTGAATTGGCGCGAGTAGGTGCGCTCGCCGAAGGTCACGCGCGCGGTCAGCAACTGCGTGGGATCGATGCGGTCCGCGCGGCGCACCACGTAGGAGCCGACGTACTTGCCGGGGGTCTGCTGGCGCAGCGTCATGGTGACGCCGCTGTCGCCCAGCGTGAGCGTGGAGCGGCGCGCGTTCGGCGTGGCGATCACTTCGGCGCGCAGCGTGGCGCCGGCGGACAGGCCGGCGTCCGAGTTCAGCGCCATGTTGGTGATGGAGGGCGTGGCGACGGTGGCGCGGGTCTGCGCCTGCACCGGCTGTGCGAGGAAGGCGACGGGCGCCAGCAGCATGGCCGCGGCGACGGTCGATCGGATTTTTGCTTGCATGCAGATCTCCCCAAACGTTGAATGGATCACTGCAACATAGGTTCGCCAGCTGATCTGCTGTGTAGGCGGCGAGTGCCGTCCCGGGTCGGAGGGCACCGGCAGTGCGGGGCGCACCGCCGTGGCTGATCAGTGCCGCGGGTCCTGCGACTCGCGCGGGGGATGGTGCGATCGACCGGCATCTCGCTCGGGGAGCCGACGTGGAAGCTGGTCAGGCGCGTGTCCTCGCCCAGGTCGCCGAAGAACTTCTCGGCCGCCTCGCCGCGCGCCACCTGCACGCGGTACCAGGCGTAGCCGCCCGCCGCCAGCGCCAGCAGCGCGAAGCCGCCCCAGGAGTGCAGGTACAGCGACAGCGCGACGACCCCCAGCGCGCCGATGGCGGCGGCGGCGATCAACAGGGTCCTGGTGTGTTTCATGGCGGCAGTCGGGCCGCCTGATCCTAACGGTTCGTGACCTCTTGCGAAACGGCCGGATCGCTGCGCGCCGCGATTTCCTGCGGGTTGTCGTGCGCCGTCATCGCGTTCACCAGTTTCTGCACGCCGGGCATCTCGTGCACCTGCGCCAGCAGGTCGTCGCGTTCCTTGGCGAGCACGCCGCCGCTGAGGCGCACCACGCCGTTGTCCACGTCGACGCTGATGGCGCCGGGATGGCTCACCATCCGGCCCAGGCGCTGCTGGATGCGATCGCGCAGTTCGGCGTCGCTGCGCGGATCGGCGTGCGTCGCGCGCAGGTAGGCGCGGCGGGCCTGCCGCGAACGCGCCGCGGCCTGGCGTCGCTCGCCGGGCAAGCCGCTGCGCAGCAGGTCGGCCAGCAGCGCGCGCCGGCGGGCGCCGAGCTCGGGGTCGAGGTAATACATGGCCAGGGCGCCGGCGGCAAGCGCGCCGAGGGTGTTCAGGGGCCTGTTCATGGTGTCCTCCGGTTCATTGTCAATCCTCAGGCCGCGCGGCGGGCGCGCGGCTTGTTGGTCTTGTTGGTCTTGGTGGCCGTGCCGCTGCGTTTGCGGGGGCGGCAGCGACCGCGCGCTCCTCGTTCGCCTTGCGGCTGCGGGTGTTCTTGCCGGCGGTGGCTCGGGTCGCCGCCGGTGCGGTGGCCTTGGCGCCGCCCTTCAGGCTGCGGCGCAGCAGTTCGGTCAGGTCGATCACGTCGGCCCCCTGCATCTGCGGCGCTTCCTCCAGCGGTGCCACGGTCTCCGTGCCGCCCGCCCTGGCCTTGGCCTCCACCAGCTTCATGATGGCGTCGTGGAAGTCGTCGCGGAAGTCGCTGGCGCTCCACTTGCCGCTCATTTCCTCGATCAGGTGCCTGGCCATCTTCAGTTCGGCATCCTTGATGCCGGCCTTGCCGGCGGCAGGCAGCGGCAGGTCCGCCCAGGAACGGACCTCGCCGCCCCAGCGCAGCAGGTTCAGCACCAGCGCCGGGCCGCAGGGCAGCACCACCGCCAGGTGCTGCTTGCCGTGGATCACCACGCGCGCCAGGCCGGCCTTGCCGGTTTCCTTCAGCGCCTCGCGCAGCAGCGCGTAGACCTTCTCGCCCTTGTTGATCGGGGCTGTGTAGTAGGGCTTCTCGAGGTAGACGAAGGGGACCTCGCCGACATCGATGAAGCTTTCGATCTCGATGGTCTGCGTCGTGCGCGGATAGGCCTCGGCGATCTCCTCCGGCGTGAGCACCACGTAGTGGCCCTTGCCGTGCTCGACGCCCTTGACCACGTCTCCCTTGTCGATCTCGCGGCCGGTGCGCTTGTTGATGCGCTTGTAGCCCACCGGGTCCATGGTCCGCCGGTCCAGCCAGTCGAAGTCCACGTCGGTCTCCTCGGTCGCCGAGTAGAGGCCGATCGGGATGTGCACCAGCCCGAAAGTGATGGCGCCCTTCCACAAGGAGCGCGTGGAGGTTTTCGCCATGCCCTTGGTGTCAGCCATGGATTCCGCGTATGGATGTTTTCCGGCAGTTTGCGACGGTGTCAGGAGAACAGGTCGAACAGGCCGGCGCGCGCGGGCTTCGGGGTGGGGGACAGCTGCTCGGCGCGGGCCTGCCAGCGGGCGGCCAGCCGGGTGAAGCTGGAACGGCAGCCGGTGTCGAAGCAGTCCTGCCGCGAAAGGGTGTCGAAGTTGCGGGAAATGCGCCGCGCCAGCAGGTAGCGGTGGGCGGGGGCCTGGGTCTGCATGAACGCGGTCATCAGTGACAGGGTGGCGGCCCAGAGGGCGCGGTTGGCTTGCGCCAGCTGAAACGCCGGCGAGACGTGGGTCCCGGCCGGCGTGTGTTCGTTCGCGCGATGCGCGGGCGTTCCCGCGGCGACCTCGGTGGATGGCATGGAGCCATCCTAGCCAGCGTGGACGGCGGGACCTGTCAGCCCCGTGGCCCAGCCAGGGACCGCCGCGTCCTACGCCCGGCGGGTTTCAGGCGCGGGGAGCTTCGCTCTGCGCGGCGGCGCGGGCGTGGCGCTTCTTGCCGGCGGCGCGGGCTTCCTCGCTGGTGAACTCGTGGGCATGGCCGCTCTGGTGGGCCGCACGGCCGCCCAGGGAGGCGATTTCACGCTGGCGCTGCGGGTCCATTGCAGCGAAACCGCGCAGGGACTTCTTGGGGGCGGGCTTGACGTTGTCGGTGTCGTGGGCGGTCTGGGAATCCATGGGGTCCTCGTCTAGGTTGGTCTGCGAACATCAAGGGCAGCTGCCCGTGTCCAGGGTGTGCGCTGCCGGCTTGTAGGCGTCAGGTCAACGCAACGGCAGAGTCTGTTCGCATTGGCCAGCCCGGCTTGTAGGACGATGCCCATAGCTGTGTCGGCGTGGTCCTTCCTTCGCGCGGGCCCTGTCGGAAGTGGTGTTCTAGACTCCCGGCGCATGAAACCCGAGATGCTTCCGGCCCCGACGCCGTCCGCCGAGGCCCACTGGGTGGAGGGGGAGCTGGTACGCAGCCTGATGCGCACGCAGCGCGATACCCAGTGGGTGGGGCTGCTGTTGATGGCGGTGATCGTCGGCGTCCTGTGGGGGGATGCCTCGCCACCGCTGCTCGCCGCGTGGGTCCTGCTCGGAGCCGCGGCCGCCGGCTGGCGCTACTGGATCCTGCGCCGCTACGAGCGCGAGGTGGTGCACCAGGGCAGCGACGAACACCTCGCCTTCCTGCGCCGCTACCAGCTCGCCTTTCCCTTGTCGGCGCTGGTGTGGGGCCTGACCACCTTGCTCTATTTCGACCGCTCGTCGCTGGCCGACCAGTTCATCTGCTGGCTGATGATGGCGGGCCTGGCGATGTACTCCGTCAACGGCCTCTCCAGCCAGCTGCCGACCCTGCGCGCCTACCTGGACACCCTGGCGGTGACGGCGCTGGCGGTGCTGGCCTGGCGCATGGGCGTGGAGCTGCGCCTGCAGGGGCCGGCCTACCACTGGTGGCTGGTGGTGCTGCTGCTGGTGTTCTGGCAGGTGCTGCGCCACGCGGGGCTGCGGCTGCACGAGACCTACAGGCGCAACTTCGAGCTGCAGTTCCGCAACGCGCAGCTGATCGAGTCGCTCACCCGCCAGACGCAGGCGGCGCTGGACGCGGTGGAGATCAAGAACCGCTTCCTGGCGAGCGCGGCGCACGACATCCGCCAGCCGGTGCACGCGCTGGGCCTCTATGCCGACTGGCTGGGGACCGAGCCGGAACTGGTGCACGAACTGGCGCCCAAGATCGTCGAATCGACCAAGGCGGTGAACCAGCTGTTCGACTCGCTGTTCGACCTGGCGCGGCTGGACTCCGGCAAGATCCGCCTGAACATCGAGCCGGTCGACGTGGCCAAGCTGCTGCGTGACCTGGAACTGCAGTACCGGCCGCTGTGCGAGGCACGCGGCCTGCAGTTCCGCGTGCGGGTGCGGCCCGGGACGGCGGTGACCGACCCGATCCTCCTGCAGCGCATCCTGGGCAACCTGATCTCCAACGCGGTGAAGTACACGCAGCAAGGCGGCATCCTGCTGGCCGCGCGCACGACGCGCGAAGGCCTGCGGGTGGAGATCTGGGACACCGGCGTGGGCATCGCGCCGGTGCACCAGCGCGAGATCTTCCGTGAGTTCTACAAGGTCCCCAGCCACCCCGGCACCGAGGACGGCTTCGGCCTGGGCCTGTACATCGTGGGGCGCCTCACGCACATCCTGGGCCACCCGCTGTCGCTGCAGTCGCGCGTGGGCCGCGGCACCGTGTTCCGGCTGGCGCTGCATCCCACCGACCCAGCGGCGGCGGCCGACCGCGCCGTCGCCTCGATCGCTCAGCTTGTCAGCAGGCCGTGAACGCGCGCGTAGTGGATCGTCTGCGTGCGGCTCTTGACGCCCAGGCGGCGGAACAGCCGCCACAGGTGCACCTTCACGGTGTGCTCGCTGATCCCCAGTTCGTCGGCGATCTCGCGGTTGGACAGGCCGCGATCGAGCATCACGATCAGCTGCTTCTGGCGCTTGGACAGCTTGTTGTCGGTGGGCGCGAGTTCCTCGAACTGGCCGTCGGCCGAGAGCAGGGCGCGCAGCGCGTTGCCGATCTCCTGCCCGCCCGAGGACTTCTCGATGTAGATGTCGGCGCCGGCCTCGATGCACTGCTCCTCCGCGTCGGCCGCCGGCGAGGCGGAGAGCACGGCCAGCGGCGTGTCGGGGAAGCGCTTCTTCAGTTCGTGCACGCCGGAGGTGCCGGTCGTGTCCGGCAGCTTCAGGTCCAGCGTGATCAGGTCGGGAGTGCCGTGCTGCTGCACCGCCGCCTCGACGCCGCCCATGCGGTCCAGTTCGACGATGTTGGCGCCCGGGCGCATGCGTCGCAGCAGCATCACCACGGCCTCGCGCATCAGCGGGTGGTCGTCGATGACGTACACGTTCATGTTTTTTGACAAATGTTGTTCCGCGGAAATGACAGCAAAGGATACCGCGTCGGACATGAAGTCCTACGCGCTAACTCCTTAGTTTCCGCTGTCGGACAGATCGCGCAGGGCCTGGACCACCTGATCCGCCGACACCCCATCCGCGGGCACGGCCGGGCCACCCGCGGGCAGGGACTGCGACTGCTTGAGGGTGGCGATGCACTGTCCCGCCTCCTTCGGCGAAGCGAAGCCGGTGCTTTGCAGCAGCAGCCGGCCCTGGGCATCGACGAACTTGAAATAGAACAGGCCATCCGCTTCGCGGTACTGCTTGAAGCTGGGCAGGGCCGTCTTCGCCTTGTCCTTCTTGCCGGCGCTCGCCACGCTGGACAGCTTGCGCAGGCCGACCGCATGGCGCATCTCGCGCAGCAGCGGCGTGGCGCGGCCGCGGGCCTTGGCGGCGCCGGCCTGCAGGATGGCCTCCAGTTCCTGCGGGTGGTCCACCAGGTGCTGGTAGCGCTCGCGCATGGGCGCGATCTCGCGGTCGATGCGCTCGAACAGCAGCTGCTTGGCATCGGCCCAGGAGATGCCGCCGGCATAGGCCTGGCGCAGCCTGGCCGTCTCTTCGGCGGAGGCGAAGGCCTGGTAGATCTGGAACAGGGCCGAGCCTTCCACCTGCTTGGGCTCGCCGGGCGCGCGCGAATCGGTGACGATGGAGAAGATCTGCTTGCGGACCTGCTCGCGCGGCGCGAACAGGCCGATCACGTTGTCGTAGCTCTTGCTCATCTTGCGGCCGTCCAGCCCCGGCAGCAGCGCCACCGACTCGTCCACGGCCGCCTCCGGCAGCACCAGGTGCTCGCCGTACAGGTGGTTGAAGCTCTGCGCCATGTCGCGCGCCATCTCGATGTGCTGGATCTGGTCGCGCCCCACCGGGATCTTGTGCGCCTTGAACATCAGGATGTCGGCCGCCATGAGCACCGGGTACATGAAGAGGCCCATGGTGACGTCGGCGTCGACGTCCACGCCGGCCGCGGTGTTCTTGTCCACCTGCGCCTTGTAGGCATGCGCGCGATTGAGCACGCCCTTGCCGGTCGCAGGTCAGCAGCCAGGTCAGCTCGGTCACCTCGGGGATGTCCGACTGGCGGTAGAAGAACACCTGCTCCGGGTCGAGTCCCGCGGCCAGCCAGCAGGCCGCGATCTCCAGCGTCGAGCGCTGGATGCGCGCCGGCTCGTCGCACTTGATCAGCGCGTGGTAGTCGGCCAGGAAGTAGAAGTTTTCGGTGCCGGGGCGGCGGCTCGCCTGCACCGCGGGGCGGATCGCGCCCACGTAGTTGCCCAGGTGCGGCGTGCCGGTGGTGGTGATGCCGGTGAGGTAGCGGACGACGGGGCTCATGTCAGGTCAGGAGGGATTGCAGGGGCGCCAGAATCATGCGCAGCACCCAGTAGCCGAAGGCCATCAGCGGACGCAGCCAGTAGGTGCTGACGATGCCGAGCAGCACCAGGCCCAGCACGATGAAGAAGCCCCAGGGTTCGATGCGCGAGAGCGCATAGGCGGGCCGCGGCGGCAGCAGGCCGACCAGCACGCGCCCGCCATCCAGCGGCGGCAGGGGGAACAGGTTGAAGGCCCACATCACCAGGTTCACCAGCACGCCGGCCTTGGCCATCTCGAGGAAGAAACGCTCGTTCACGCCCGTGCCCACCAGGAGGGCGTACAGCAGGGCCCACAGGATCGCCTGGATGAAGTTGGAGGCGGGGCCGGCCAGCGCCACCCAGATCATGTCGCGCTTGGGGCGCTTCAGGTGGCCGAAGTTCACCGGCACCGGCTTGGCATAGCCGAAGAGGAAGGCGCCGGAAGTGGCGAAGTACAGCATCAGCGGCATCAGGATGGTGCCGATGGGATCGATGTGCTTGAAGGGGTTGAGCGTGACGCGGCCCATCATGTAGGCCGTGTTGTCGCCGAAGTGGCGCGCCACGTAGCCGTGGGCCGCCTCGTGCACGGTGATCGCGAAGAGCACCGGCAGGGCGAAGATCAGGATGGTCTGGATCGTCTGTTCGAAGTTCACGCGGGCATTTTGTCAGACGGTGTCACAGCCCCACGAGCACGGGGTCTCCGCGCCCCTGGCGCACCAGCACCGCGTCGCCACCGGTGCCCATGGGCGTGAGGTCCACCACCGTGGTCGGCTGGTCCGGGCAGGGGCCGGCGCCGATCACCGCGTCGAGCACCTTCTGGAAGCGCTCGCGGATGCGGTCCGGGTCGTTCAGCGGCTCGGTGTCGCTCGGGTCGATCAGCGTGGTGGCCAGCAGCGGCGCGCCGTGCAGCGCCAGCAGTTCCTGCAGCACCTTGTGGTCCGGCACGCGCAGGCCGATGGTCTTGCGCTGCGGATGGCTCACCCGCCGCGGCACCTCCCGCGTGGCGTCCAGGATGAAGGTGAAGGGGCCGGGCGTCGCCGACTTCAGCAGCCGGTACTGCTTGTTGTCCACGCGCGCGTAGTTCGACAGCTCGCTCAGGTCGCGGCACAGGAGCGTCAGGTGGTGCTTCTCGTCGACCCGGCGGATCAGCCGCAGGCGGTCGGCCGCGGCCTTGTCGTCCAGGTGGCAGGCGATGGCATAGCTGGAGTCGGTGGGCACCGCCACCACGCCGCCGGCGTCTAGGATGGCCGTCGCCTGTTTCAACAGGCGCGGCTGCGGGTTTTCCGGATGCAGTTCGAAGTATTGAGCCATGTTTCGCCAGCCCGCGGCGCCGCTCGCGCACCGTGAGCCAGGCACCCGCCGCGCCGCAGAACGCGATCATGACGATGCCGGCCAGCGAGAGATGGTCCGGCACGTGCGAGAACACGATCGCCCCGCCCAGCATGGCGAAGGCGATCTGGCTGTACAGGTAAGGCGTGAGCGTGGCCGCCGGCGCGCGGTAGTAGGCCAGGATCAGCATGAAATGGCCCACGGTGGCCATCAGGCCCATGAAGAACAGGCCGGCCCACAGCCAGGGATCCGTCAGCGTGGTCCACACGAAGGGCAGGGCCAGCGAGGCGATCAGGGTGCCGGTCCAGCCCGTGTACAGGTGCATGGTCACCGGGTCCTCGGTGCGCGCGAGCTTGCTGGTGAGCACCTGGAACCAGGAGTTGCTGGCCACCAGGGCGATCGGCAGCAGGCTGCTCCAGCCGAAGCTGCTGCCGCCCGGGCGGATGATGATCAGCGTCCCGAGGAAGCCGCCGGCCACCAGCAGCCAGCGCAGCAGCGACACCTGCTCCTTGAGCATGGTCGCGGCCAGCAGCGTGATCGCCAGCGGCGTGATCATCACGATGGCGGTGAACTCGCCCACCGGCATGTAGCGCAGGCTCAGGAAGGCGAGGAAGCTGCTCGTGAGCAGCAGCACGCCGCGCAGCAGGTGCCAGGGCATGCGGTGCGTGCGCCAGACGGCGCGTCCGCGCTGCGGCAGCACGATCGCGGTGGTCGCCACCGCCTGGAACAGGTAGCGGAACCACAGCGCCATCAGCAGCGGCACGGCGGCGCTCACGTACTTGGTGGTGGTGTCCAGCGCGGCGAAGCAGGCGCCCGCCGCGATCACCAGCGCGATGCCGGCGAGCGCGTGCGGCTGGCGCAGCGGGAGCGCGGCCGGCTCGCTGCTCACTGGATGCGGTCGGCCAGCAGTTCCCACACCGGCGTCAGCTCGCCGGGCAGGTAGGGCAGCTTGCCCAGGTCGGTGTGGCTCTCGTCCGGGCTGTGGAAGTCGCTGCCGCGCGAGGCGGCCAGGCCGAATTCGCGCGCGGTCTCGGCGTACTTCACGTATTCGGCGGCGGTGTGGCTGCCGGTCACCACTTCGACGCCGCGGCCGCCGTGGGCCTTGAACTCGGTGAAGAGGGCATATTCCTCGTTGGCCGTGAACTTGTAACGGGCCGGATGGGCGATCACGGCGATGCCGCCGGCGTCCGCGATCCAGTTCACTGCGTGCTTCAGCGACGCCCAGCGATGGGGCACGTAGCCGGGCTTGCCTTCGGTGAGGTAGCGGCGGAACACCTCGCTGGTGTCCTTGCAGGCGCCGATCTCCACCAGGAAGCGGGCGAAGTGCGTGCGCGAGATCAGTTCCGGGTTGCCGACGTACCTCAGCGCGCCCTCGTAGGCGTCCTTGATCCCCACCTGCCCCAGGCCGGCGGCGATTTCCTTCGCGCGCTCACCCCGGCCGCCCCGCGTTTCTTCCAGGCCGCGCTTCATCTGTGCATCGTCCGCATCGAAGCCCAGGCCGACGATGTGCACCGTCTCGCCCGCGAAGGTGACCGAGATCTCGGTGCCCGTGAGGTAGCGCATGCCGTGCGCGCGGGCCGCGGCGGCCGCGCGGTGCTGGCCGCCGATCTCGTCGTGGTCGGTCAGGGCCCAGAGCTCGACGCCGTTGGCCGCCGCGCGCGCCGCCAGCACCTCGGGTTCGAGCGTGCCGTCGGAGACCACGGAGTGGCAGTGGAGGTCGGCGTTGAGGATGGACACGCCTCGATTCTAGGCGTGGGGGTGCGCGCTCGCCCGCGCAAGGTCAATTCAGGGCGCCTGCTTCCTTGCGGATGTCGTGGTGCGTGGACAGCGCGCAGGAGATCGCCAGTTCGAGCCCGCGCACGATCTCCTCCACGCGCATCGAGGGCTGTCCCTGTTCCGGCAGCCAGGGCACGTGGATCAGGCCGCCGCGCACCCCCTGCCACCTCGGCTGGGCCAGAAGGTGCATCAAACCGTAAAAAGTCTGGTTGCAGACGAAGGTGCCGGCCGTCTGCGAAACCTCGGCCCGCACCCCGTTGTCCAGGAGGATCTGCAGCATGGCCTTGATCGGCAGGCTGGTGAAGTAGGCCGCCGGACCGTCGGGCACGATGGGCACGTCGATGGGCTTGGCGCCCATGTTGTCCGGAATGCGTGCATCGTTCACGTTGATCGCCACCCGCTCCAGCGAAATCGAGCCGCGGCCCCCGCCTGGCCGGTACAAATCACGAGCCGGGGCTGGTACTCTTCCACCAGCGCCTCCAGCCGCCGCAGCGAGGCGCCGAACACGGTCGGGATCTCGCCGCCGATGACGGCGTGGCCCGAGATGGTGCGGCCGTGCAGGGCATGGACGGCATCCCAGCTGGGGTTCACCGGGCTTCCGCCGAACGGGTCGAAGCCCGTGACCAAAACCGTTCCCGGCTTACGTGCGGAAGTGCTGGGGTTGGCTAGCATCGGATCACTCTACAGCAGGAGACACACCATGCGTTGGGAAGGTAACCGGACATCGTCGAACGTCGAGGACCGCCGCGCCGGCGGGGGCGGCGGCATCGGCATCGGCGGCGGCACCATCGGCATCGGCACGATCGTGATCGCGCTGATCGGCGGCGCCGTGCTCGGCGTCAACCCGCTCACCATCCTGGGCATGCTGACCGGCGGCGGCGCGCCGCAGGTGCAGCAGCAGGGGCCTGCACCGGCGCCGCCGGCGAACGACAAGATGGGCCAGTTCGTCTCCACCGTGCTGGCCGACACCGAGGACGTGTGGAAGCAGCAGTTCCAGCAGGGCGGCGCCACCTATGTGGAACCCAAGCTGGTGCTGTTCCGCGGCGCGGTGCGCACCGCCTGCGGCGCGGGCCAGGCCGCCATGGGGCCGTTCTACTGCCCGGCGGACCAGAAGGTGTACATCGACCTGAGCTTCTACGAGACCATGAAGACCCGCATGGGCGCGGGCGGCGACTTCGCCCAGGCCTATGTGATCGCGCACGAGGTGGGTCACCACGTGCAGAACGTGCTGGGCATCAGCGAGAAGGTGCAGCGGGCCCAGGCCAGCGGCAGCCGCGCCGAAGGGAATGCGCTGAGCGTGCGGCTGGAGCTGCAGGCCGACTGCTTCGCCGGCGTCTGGGGCCATCACGCCCACAACCAGCGCCAGATCCTGGAGCAGGGCGACGTGGAAGAGGCGATGAACGCCGCGGCCAAGATCGGCGACGACGCGCTGCAGGCCAACGCCGGCCGGGCCGTGGTGCCGGAGAGCTTCACCCACGGGACCAGCGAGCAGCGCCAGCGCTGGTTCGCCACCGGCCTGAAGACCGGCAGCGTCAAGTCCTGCGATACGTTCAGCGCGCGCAACCTCTGAGGGTGGCGCGCCCCGGCGGGCACCGCTGAGCCAGCTCCCGAAACCCGGGACTGGCCCGGTTTTTGCGGCGGTGCGACAATAGCAGGTTGATGTCCGAATCCGCCTTCTCCCACCTCTCGCTGGCCGAACCCCTTGCCCGGGCCGTGGCCGAAATGGGCTACGAGTCCATGACGCCCATCCAGGCGCAGGCCATCCCCGTGGTCCTGCAGGGCCGGGATGTCATGGGCGCCGCCCAGACCGGCACCGGCAAGACGGCCGCCTTTTCGCTGCCGCTGCTGCAGCGCCTGCTGAAGCACGAGAACGCCTCCACCTCGCCCGCCCGGCACCCGGTGCGCGCGCTGGTGCTGCTGCCCACGCGCGAGCTGGCCGACCAGGTGGCCCAGCAGGTCAAGCTCTATGCCAAGTTCACCAACCTGCGCAGCGCGGTGGTGTTCGGCGGCATGGACATGAAGCCGCAGACCGCGGAACTCAAGCGCGGCGTCGAGGTGCTGGTCGCCACGCCCGGCCGCCTGCTGGATCACATCGAAGCCAAGAACGCGGTGCTGAACCAGGTCGAGTACGTGGTGCTGGACGAGGCGGACCGCATGCTGGACATCGGCTTCCTGCCGGACCTGCAGCGCATCCTGTCCTACCTGCCCAAGCAGCGCACCACGCTGCTGTTCTCCGCGACCTTCTCGCCCGAGATCAAGCGCCTGGCCTCGAGCTACCTGCAGGACCCGGTGACCATCGAGGTCTCGCGGCCCAACACCACCGCCTCCACGGTGGAACAGCACTTCTACAACGTGGTGGACGACGACAAGCGCCGGGCGGTCAAGCAGATCGTGCGCCAGCGCGGGATCACGCAGGCCTTCGTGTTCGTGAACAGCAAGCTCGGTTGCGCGCGGCTGGCGCGTTCGCTGGAGCGCGAGGGCCTCAAGACCACCGCGCTGCACGGCGACAAGAGCCAGGACGAACGCCTGAAGGCCCTCGACGCCTTCAAGAAGGGCGAGGTCGACCTGCTGGTGGCCACCGACGTCGCGGCGCGCGGCCTGGACATCAAGGACGTGCCGGCGGTCTTCAACTTCGACGTGCCCTTCAACGCCGAGGACTACATCCACCGCATCGGCCGCACCGGCCGTGCCGGCGCCTCGGGCCTGGCGGTCACGCTGGTGTCGCCCAGCGACACCCGGCTGATGGCGGACCTGGAAAAGCTGCTGAAGCGCAAGATCGAGATCGAGCCGCTGGAGTTCGACGACGAGCGCCCGCGCGGCCGCATCAACGACGGCCGCCGCGCCTGGCGCGAGCAGGACGAGGACCGCGCCCCGCGCTTCGAGGAACGCCGCCGTGAAAGCCGCAGTCCCGCGTCCGCGCCCAGGGACCCCTTCTTCGAGCAGCCCTACGAGCCGCCCCAAGGCGAGGAAGTGCCCGCCTGGGAGGCCAACGTCAAGCCGGCCGGCGCGCGGATCTCGGCCAACATCAAGCCCAAGCGCAAGGTCGCGGCGCTGTTCAAGTCGACGCAGTGAGCGCCCGGGGGCTATTCCCCGGCACCTGCGCCTGCTCGCATTCCACCTGGATCAATTCGTGGTTGCCATCGGCAGCGAGCTTCAGCGCGCTCAGGCAGCCGCCCCACACGCAGCCCGTGTCCAGTGAAATGATGTCCGGCCGGCGCAGGTAGCCCAGCGTGGACCAGTGGCCGAAGGCGATGGGCGTGCCCGCGCTCCGGCGGCCCGGCACGTCGAACCACGCGTGCATGCCCGGCGGCGCCTGCTCCAGCTTGCCCGCGGCCTTGAGGTCCATCACGCCGTCGGCCGTGCAGAAACGCAGCCGCGTCAGCGCGTTGACGATCACGCGCAGGCGGTCGGCGCCGGCCAGGCTCTCGTCCCACCGGTCCGGCTGGTTGCCCCACATGTGCGCGAGGAAGCCGGTGAGGTCCGGCCCGCGCAGCACCGATTCCAGTTCGCCGGCCAGCGCCAGCGTCTGCTCCAGGTCCCATTGCGGCAGCACGCCGCCGTGCACCATCAGGATCCCGTGCGCGTGCAGCGCCATGGCGCGGTGGCGCAGCCAGTCCAGCATCGCCTCGCGGTCGGGTGCCGCCAGGATGTCGTCCATGGTGTCGTTGCGGTGCGGCGCGCGGTGTCCGTGCGCCACGGCCAGCAGGCTCAGGTCGTGGTTGCCCAGCAGGCTGTGCGCGGCATCGCCGTACGCCATCAGCCGCCGCAGCACCGCCGCCGACTGCGGCCCGCGGTTTACCAGGTCGCCCAGCAGGTAGAGGGTGTCGCGGCTGGGCGAGAAGGCGATCTTCTCCAGCAGCCTTGCCAGCGGTGCGTCGCAGCCCTGGATGTCGCCGATCAGGTAGCGCGCCATCGTCAGCGCTGCGCGCGGTAGGGCGTGCTGGAGCGGGCCACGCGGTCGGCCCAGGCAGGCTGGTACAGCTCCAGCATCCGGACCACAGAGCGCAGCGCCAGCGGCGTCGCCAGCACCGGGCCGAGGATGATCCGCCGCACCATGTGCTCCAGGCTCGGGCGGGTCTCCGGCGTGCCCAGCGCCTCGGTGATGAAGCGCAGGCGCGGCTCGATGCCGCGCGGGCCGATGGCGTAGTGCAGCTGCTGCGTGAACAGGCCGTCGCGGTCCTGTTCGCGCAGGTACACGATGCGCCACTCGCGCTCCTCGTGGAAGCCGCGGTGCTTGGTGAACAGGGCGAACAGCTTGATGCGCTCGAACAGCAGCGCCGCGGCCTGCTTCATGTCCTCGACCGGCCCGCCGACGCGCTGCAGGGCCTGCGCGAAGTGCTGCAGCTTGTCCTCCATCCAGGCCTCGCTCGCCTCGTACGACAGGTACTGCACCTGCCGCACCAGCAGCGGCGAATGCGCCAGCAGCAGCGGTCCCATGTCGAACACGATGGCCACGCCGTTGCCGTCGCCACCGTAGCCGCGCCACATGGACAGCAGGCCGTCGTCGCCGATGTTGTCGTCGTGCTCCGAGCAGCTGAAGACGTACACGTCGAAGGCGGAGTCGCCGTCGAAGGCCGTGTAGAGGCCGTCGAAGGCGTCGAGCAGCGCGTTGTAGTGCGCCGGCGGGCAGGCCTGGCGCAGGCCGGCGTGGCTGCGCACGGCGTGCAGGCCGAGGTTCATGCCGTAGCGCAGCTCGTCCACGTCGTTCATGTACAGCGGGTTGGAGAACCAGATCTCGCCGGTCTGCGCGATGCGCTCCAGCGTCCCGATGGACGTGTAGTGCGCCAGGAGCGGCAGCTCGCCGGCGGCGGGCTCGCGTTGCATGTCGGACCAGAGTACCTGGGCCAGTGATTCTTCAGGCACGGTGGCGTTGCAGTAAAGTGCAGTCCCTGCGATTCTGTCCTGTTTCATGGATTTCCTGCTGATCGCGTTCCTGACACTGCTCAACGGCCTGTTCGCCATGTCCGAGATGGCGCTGGCCTCGACCCGCAGGGCGCGGCTCGCCGCGATGGCCGAAGAGGGCGACGGCGGCGCGCAGGCGGCGCTGAAGCTGCTGGAGCAGCCCACCCAGTTCCTGTCCACCGTGCAGGTGGGCATCACCTCCATCGGCGTCATCAACGGCATCATCGGCGAGGCCGCGTTCAGCGCCGACCTGGCCCAGTGGCTGCGCGAGACGGGCGTGCCGCCGCGCTTTTCCGCGGTCACCGCCACGGCCATCGTCGTGGCCATCATCACCTACATCACCATCATCTTCGGCGAGCTGGTGCCCAAGCGCATCGGCCAGATCTACCCGGAGCAGATCGCGCGCTGGATGTCGCGGCCCATGCGCTGGCTGTCCAAGGCGGCGGGCCCCTTCGTGAGGCTGCTGTCGGCCTCCACCCAGGCGATCCTGAAGGTGCTGGCGATCGACACGCGGGCGCGCCTCATGACCGAGGAGGAGATCGCGCACAGCCTGGAGGAGGGCGTGGAGGCCGGCGTGATCGAGCAGCACGAGCACCAGATGGTGCGCAACGTGTTCCACCTGGACGACCGGCCGCTCACTTCCATGATGGTGCCGCGCTCGGACGTGCAGTGGCTCGACGCCGCCACCACCGTGCGCGAGGCGCTGCGGCGCGCGGGCGAGGGCGAGGTGCATTCCTGGTACCCGGTGTGCCGCGGCTCGCTCGACGACGTGGTGGGCATCGTCAGCGTCGCCAAGCTGATCTCGCTGGGGCCCGACCACGAAGGCGTGCTGGAGCCGCACGCGCAGTCCGCGCCCTTCGTGCCCGAGACCCTCAGCGGCATGGAGCTGCTGGAGCAGTTCCGCATCCGGTCCGCCCGGCTGGTGTTCGTGGTGGACGAATACGGGGTCGTGCAGGGCCTGATCACGCCGCACGACCTGCTGGAGGCGATCACGGGCGAACTGCAGCCGGCGGAGCAGACCGAGGCCTGGGCGACGCAGCGCGAAGACGGCTCCTGGCTGCTGGATGGCCTGATGCCCGTGTCCGAGCTCAAGGCGCGCCTGGAGATCCGCGACCTGCCGGAGGAGGACAAGGGCCGCTACAACACGCTGGCGGGGCTGCTGATGGCCGTCTCGGGCCACCTGCCGGGGCCGGGCGAGCGCATCGACTGCGGCGAGTGGGTGTTCGAGGTGGTGGACCTCGACGGCCGGCGCATCGACAAGGTCCTCGCGCAGGCGGTGCGCGAGCCGGCCGACGCGGC
Source organism: Ramlibacter montanisoli (assembly GCF_013087525.1). GTDB lineage: Bacteria > Pseudomonadota > Gammaproteobacteria > Burkholderiales > Burkholderiaceae_C > Ramlibacter > Ramlibacter montanisoli. The sequence continues at coordinate 271,077 of NZ_JABFCS010000001.1, forward strand.
CGCCGGCGACTGAGCGCGCGGGCCCTAGGCGGCCACCTTCAGCACCCCCGCGGGGGGGCTTCGCGCTCCGCGAAGCGGGCGGGGTCGATCACTTCCAGCGCGCCTTCGCGCACCAGCTGCACCAGCAGGGCATCGAGCTGCTGCGTCGGCAGCCGGCTGCGTTCCACCAGCCACCGGCGGTTGACAGGCTGGCTGCTCATGACGGAGAGCATGCGGTAGATCTCCGCGGTGCGGCCGGACTCGGGCAGTTGCGGCCAGGCTTTCAGGCGGAAGATGAGGTCAGCGCCGCGGACGTGCGCGGCGGGACCGGCCGGCCGGGTAGCCAGGAAATGGGGGAGCGGGCTTCCTTGCGCTTGGCCCCCAACAACCTGCGAAGCGTCAATGTAAGCATGCGTACAGTGTCCATCGCGGATGAGCACGGCTTCTAGGTGAAAGGGTTGCCCAACCTTAGTTCGTTTGCCTAAACGTCCTATGACAAGGCGCGGACCGTCGCCAGCCCCAGGCCGGTGAGCACGACCGAGCCCAGCAAGTGAGCACCGGCTACCAGCAGCGCCCATCCCATGCGCCCGCCTTCCAGGTGCGAGAACACTTCGGCGGAAAAGGTGGAGAAGGTCGTGAGGCCGCCCAGCAGGCCCGTCACGAGGAACAGGCGCACCTGCGGCGGCAGCTCCGGATGCTGCGACAGCCAGCCCAGCACGAGGCCGATCGCATAGCCGCCCACGAGGTTCGCGGCCAGGGTTCCCAAGGGGAGCGCCGGCAGCAGCGGGTTCAGCCGCAGGGCCAGCAGCCAGCGCAGCAGGGCGCCGAGGGACGCCCCCAGGCTGATGGCCGCGACCGACGCCAGCAGGCCGGCGCCGTTCAAGGCTTGCCGTCCTCCGGGATGCGGTAGCCCACGCCGCGCACCGTCTGGATGATGTCGTCGCCGAGCTTCTTGCGCAGGTGGTGCACGTGCACTTCCACCGCGCCGCCTTCGCCCACGCGGTTGCCGGTGCGCGCCTGGATGTCGGCCCGGCTCAAGGCGCGGGGCCGGTCCTCCAGCAGCGCCAGCAGCACCGAGAATTCCTGTTCCGTCAGTTCGATGGTGGTGCCCGCGCGCTGCACGAAGCGGCTGTTGGGGTCCAGCACCAGGTCCCTGTACAGGATCTGGCCGGCCGACAGGGTGGTGCGGCGGCGCAGGAAGGCGCGCATCACCGCGCCCACTTCGTCCAGGTGCACCGGCTTGATGACGTAGCCGTCGGCGCCCAGGTCCAGCGCGCTCAGGCGCGAGCGCAGCTGGGAGCGCGCGGAGATCACCAGCACCGGGGTCTTGGGGTCGGGAAGTTCGCCCGCCGGCGTGCGGCGCAGCTTCTGCAGCAGGTCGGTGCCTTCGCCATCGGGCAGGCTGAGATCGAGCAGCAGCATGTCGAAGGGGCCGCCGCGCAGTGCGGTCCAGGCCGACGCGAGGTCTTCCCGGACTTCGGCCTGCCAGTTCTGCTTCCTCACCAGCCCGGAGAGTGCGGTGGAAGTGGTGGGGTCATCCTCGACGATCAGCACGCGGTTCATGTCATCCGTGGGTTGCGCCCCGGAGGATAGTGCATGCCGCGACGGGCAGTCGGCGGTCAGGCTCCGCGCATGCGGCGCCTGCCGGTGGCGTGGCTCAGGCGGACAGTTCGGGCTTCAGCTCGTGGGCGGGGATGATGCCCTGGTCGCCGTCCTCGTACACGAGGTAGGCGGCGTTGCCCATCATGCGCCAGCAGGCCTGGAAACGCTGGCCCTGGAACACGGCGGAGGCGGCGCGGAATTCCTTCGCCACGGCCGGCTCGAGGCGGCTCAGCACGAGTTCGCTCTTGCAGTTGGCTTCGGACAGGCGCACGGAATCGTCCCCTGGCGGGCGATCAGATCCTGGGCGAAAGCAGGTGCCACCGCGAAAGTGGCAAGGGCGGCACAGAACACGACGGCTTTCATCACGATCTCCATGAGAGGTGAGCGCGATCAGCGTCTTCGGGATGAGGACTGGAGTTCTGCGCTACTGGGGCCCATGGTGGGGCCCAGCCGCGAATGGCCCTGTAGGAAAGGCGGCGCGGACCTCGTCCGCCAAGTCCGTGTTGCCGCCTAGTCGGCACGGAAGCAGTGCCAGCGCTGGCCGCTTACGCCTGCGCCACCGTCAGCGCGCCGCGCCGGATCTGGTCGCGCTCCAGCGACTCGAACAGGGCCTTGAAGTTGCCCTCGCCGAAGCCGTCGTCGCCTTCGCGCTGGATGAACTCGAAGAACACCGGGCCCAGCAGGGTCTGGGAGAAGATCTGCAGCAGCAACCGCTTCCTGCCCCCTTCGGTCGAGCCATCGAGCAGGATGCCGCGCGCCTGCAGCTCAGGCACGGGCTGGCCGTGCCCGGGCAGCCGCTCCTGCAGCATCTCGTAATACACCTCGTTGGGCGCGGTCATCAGCGGGATGCCGCTCATCTGCAGTTCGTCCACGGTCTTCAGGAGGTCGTCGGTGAGCAGCGCCACGTGCTGGATGCCCTCGCCGTTGAACTTCATCAGGAACTCCTCGATCTGCCCGGCGCCCTGCGAGGATTCCTCGTTCAGCGGGATGCGGATCCGGCCGTCCGGCGCGGTCATGGCCTTGGAGGTGAGGCCCGTGTACTCGCCCTGGATGTCGAAGTAGCGGATCTCGCGGAAGTTGAACAGCTTCTCGTAGAACGCCGCCCAGAAGGCCATGCGCCCGCGGTACACGTTGTGCGTGAGGTGGTCCACCACCTTCAGGCCCACGCCGCGCGGATGCCGGTCCACGCCCTCGAGGAACTCGAAGTCGATGTCGTAGATCGACTTGCCGTCCTCGTAGCGGTCGATCAGGTACAGGGGCGCGCCGCCGATGCCCTTGATCGCCGGCAGCCGCAGCTCCATCGGGCCGGTGGGAATGTCGATCGGCTGCGCCCCGAGCTCGAGGGCGCGGTAGTACGCCTTGTGCGCGTCGCGCACGCGGAAGCCCAGCCCGCAGGCGGAAGGCCCGTGCTCCGCGGCGAAATAGGCCGCGAGGCTCTTCGGTTCGCGGTTGACGATGAAGTTGATGTCGCCCTGCCGGTACAGCAGCACGTCCTTGGACCGGTGGCGCGCCACCAGCGAGAAACCCATCTTCCCGAACAGCGTCTCCAGCTGGTTGGGAACGGGGGAAGCGAACTCGACGAACTCGAACCCCATCAGGCCCATGGGGTTGTCGAACAGATCAGCCATGCGAAGCTCCTGCAAAAACGAAAGCGAACGGGAAGAAGACGAACCGGGGCGCGCGCGGGTGCGCGGTGTCGTCAGGCAGGAGGGGCGCCGGGGATGCCCCGCACGCTGCGTGCGAGGTGGTCGCCCATGAAGAGTGCGAAGCACATGGAAGGCCGATTGTCGGGCCTGCCGGGTTTTGCGGCAAGCGTCCCTGACCTGGGTCAAGGCCGCGGCGGCGGCTGCACGTTATCGTTCGCGCCCATGGCAGCCGTCTTCCTCCCCGGCCGCGCAGCCACCTGCAGGACGACGCGCAGGGGCTGCTGACCGGCACCCTGTTCGCCGCCCTCGGCGTGTTCCTCATGCAGCACGCCGGGCTCGTTCCCGGCGGCACCGTCGGCATCGCGCTGATGCTGCACTACGCCTCGGGCATCGACGTGGGCCTGGCGCTGTTCCTGGTGAACCTGCCTTTCTACCTGCTCGCCTGGATGCGCCTGGGCAAGGCCTTCACCATCCGCACCGCACTCGCCGTCAGCCTGCTGTCGCTGCTGTCCTGGTGGCTGCCGCGCGCGATCTCGCTGCAGCAGATCGACGGCGTGCTGGCCGCCGTGCTCGGCGGGCTGCTGTGCGGAGCGGGCATGCTGTTCCTGTTCCGGCACGGGGCCAGCCTGGGCGGCCTCAACGTGCTGGTGCTGCGGCTGCACGACCGCTTCGGCTGGTCCACCGGCAAGGTGCAGTTCGTCTTCGATGCCCTGATCGTGCTGGCCGGCGCCCTGGTCACGGCCGACCTGCGCCGCCTGGGCCTGTCGGTGCTGGCGGTGGTGGCGCTCAACCTCGTGCTGGTCTTCAACCACCGCAAGGGCAGCTACCAGCCTTCGTGAGGCGCGCACGGAGGACGCGTTAGCATCCCCTCCCATGCGCATCCTGCTGGTCGAAGACGACAAGGTCCTGGCCGACGCGCTTTCCCGCGCGCTGGTGCAGTCCGCCCATGCCGTGGACATCGTGTCCACGGGGGAGGAGGCCGACCACGCGCTGGCGCTCGCCATCTACGACCTCTGCATCCTCGACATCGGCCTGCCGGGATTGAGCGGCCTGGACGTGCTCAAGCGCCTGCGCGGGCGCAAGTCCACCATGCCGGTGCTGATGCTCACCGCCTTCGACACGCTGGAAGACCGCGTGCGCGGCCTGGACCTGGGCGCCGACGACTACCTGGCCAAGCCCTTCGACCTGCCGGAGCTGGAGGCGCGCGTGCGCGCCCTGCTGCGCCGGGGCACCAACTCCACGCCCTACCTGGAACACGGCCTGCTGCGCTTCGACACGGTCGGCCGGCGGGTCTTCTACGACAAGAAGCCGCTGGAGCTGTCGCCGCGCGAACTGGCCGTGCTCGAATTGCTGCTGATGCGCGAGGGCCGCGTGGTCAGCAAGGAGCAGATGGTCAACCACCTCTATGGCTGGGGCGACGAGGTGGGCGACAACGCGATCGAGGTGTACGTGTACCGCCTGCGCAAGAAGTTCGAGCCGCTGGGCATCGAGATCCGCACGGTGCGCGGCATGGGCTACCTGATGGAACGCGGCGATGCGGAAGGCTGAGCCGCGCCTGCAGCGCAAGCTGCTCGCCTGGCTGCTGGGTCCGCTGCTGCTGCTGCTGGTGCTGGACACCGCGGCCGCCTACTGGGTGTCGCAGCGTTTCGCCAACCTCGCCTACGACCGCGCGCTGCACGAGATCGCGCGCGAGATCGTGCTGCACGCGCGCCCCGGCGAGGCGGGCCGGCCGCGCCTGGAGATGTCGGAGGCGACGGCCAACGTGCTGCTGACCGATGCGCAGGACCGCCTGTTCTTCCGCGTGGACGCGCCCGACGGCGGGCTGCTCGGGGGCGACCCCTCGCTGCCGCGCGCGCGCCTGGCCCCGGGGCGCGGCGCCGACCCGCGCTTCTACGAGGACAGCGTGCGCGACGAGCGCGTGCGCATGGTCGCTGCCTGGATGCCGATCAACGAGGCGGCGGGCGCGCCCATGGTGCAGGTGCAGGTGGCCGAGACCCTGAACAAGCGCAAGCGCCTGGCCCTGGAGATGCTGGCCAGCGTGGTGGTGCCGCAGCTGCTGCTGATCCTGCTGGCCACCGCGGTGGTCTGGATCGGCGTGTCGCGCGGCCTGCAACCGCTGCAGCGCCTGCGCCACGCGGTGTCCGACCGCTCGCACCTGGACCTGAGTCCCATCGACACCCACGACGTGCCCGGCGAAGTCCGCCCGCTGGTCGACGAGGTCAACGAGCTGATGGCCCGCCTGGGCAAGACCTTCGACTTCCAGAACCGCTTCGTGGCCGACGCCGCGCACCAGCTGAAGACGCCGGTCAGCGGGCTGAAGGCGCAGATCGAACTGGCGCTGCGCGAGAGCGATCCGGAGCGCGTGCGCCACTCGCTGGCGCAGCTTTACATCAGCGCCGACCGCCTGTCGCGCCTGGTGCGCCAACTGCTTTCGCTGGCGCGCAACGAGCCGGGGGCGCTCGACACCGTGCAGCTGCAGCCGCTGGACCTGAACGCCTTCGCGCTGGAAGTCGGCATGGACTGGGTGCCGCATGCGATCAAGCGCAGCATCGACCTGGGCTTCGAGGGCGTGGAGCACCCGCTCATGATCGCCGCCGACCGCGACCGCCTGCGCGAGTTGATCAACAACCTGGTGGACAACGCGATCCGCTACAGCCCGCCGGGCGGCCGGGTGACGGTGCGCGCCAGCGACACGGGCGACGGGCACGCGCGGCTGGCGATCAGCGACGACGGCCCCAGCATCCCGGTGGAGGAGCGCCAGCGGATCTTCGAGCGTTTCCACCGGCTGCTGGGGACGCAGGAGGACGGCAGCGGCCTGGGGCTGGCCATCGTCAGCGAGATCGCCACCCTGCACGAGGCGCGCATCGAGCTGGAGGAGGACGTCGACGGGGTCGGCAACACCTTCAGCGTGCTGTTCCGGCTGCGCCACGCCTGACCCGCGCGCCGCACCTGACGGCGCCGTCACCCGGCGTTCAGCTGGCCGACAGCTGGCGTCCATGAAGGCGACAGCGCGCCTGCGTAGCCTCCCGGAGGTCGGAACCGAAACCGGATTCCGCATCCATCGAGGAGACAAACCAATGGCCTTCCTGTCCAGCCCGGAGTTCTGGGTTGCCCTTTCGCAGATCATCCTGATCAACATCGTCCTGTCGGGGGACAACGCGGTCGTGATCGCGCTGGCCTGCCGTTCGCTGCCGCCGAAGCAGCAGCGCAACGCGATCATCTTCGGCAGCGTCGGCGCGATCGTGCTGCGCGTGATCCTGACCTTCTTCGCCGTCTACCTGCTCACGCTCCCCTACCTGAAACTGATCGGCGCGGCGCTGCTGCTGTGGATCGGCGTCGGCCTGCTCAAGGGCGAGGACGAGGAGGAGCACATGGACGACAACTCCAACCTCGCCGCCGCCATCAAGACCATCATCATCGCGGACCTGGTGATGAGCCTGGACAACGTGATCGGCGTGGCCGCCGCGGCCAAGGGCAACGTGCCGCTGCTGGTGTTCGGCTTGGTGATCAGCATCCCGCTGATCATCTTCGGCAGCAAGATCATCCTGAAGCTGATGAACCGCTTCCCGGTCATCATCACCCTGGGCGCGGGCCTGCTCGGTTGGGTGGCCGGCGAGATGTTCCTGACCGATCCCGCGATCCACGACTTCATCGAGAAGCATCACTACCTGCACAACATCCTGCCGGCGCTGGGCGCGGCGATGGTGGTGGGCGTCGGCAAGTACCTGGGCAGCCGTGGCCGCCGGGAAGGCGCCCGGGAAGGTGCTCCCGCCGACCAGGCCGCGTGAGGGGGCTGCCATGAGGCAAATCCTGATCGCCGTGGACCCCCACAGCCCGGCGCGGACCCGGTCGGCCGTCGAACAGGCGGTGCGCATCTGGCGCGAGGAATTCGTGGGCATCCGCCTGGTGCGCGTGCAGCCTCGCCTGTCGGGCCACGTGTCCATGTTCTTCGGCACCCGCGAGCTGCAGAAGATGCAGCTGGAGGAGGGCGCCGAGGAACTGAAGTTCGCGCAGGGCCTGCTGGATGCGGGCGGCGTGCCCTACACCAGCACGGTGCTGATCGGCCGCAGCGCCGAGACCATCGCGCAGGCCGCGCGCGAGTTCGGCTGCGACCGCATCCTGTTCGGCGAGGAAGGTCCCAGCCTCGCCGGCCGGATGTTCGGCTCGCTGGCGGAGCAGGTGCGCCACCTGCTCGGCCCGGGAACGGCCTACCAGGTGCTCGGTTCCTGAGTCGCGCCCGACCGGATGAAGGCGGCCTGCGGGCCGCTTTTTTTTTCTTGCGCGGCGCCGCCATGGGGAAGTCCATGGCCCCGCGGCGGCGGCGCCTGGGGCACCATACGGCGACACCAAGGAGATCCCGTGGACACCGCCATCCGCCGCCAGACCCTGGCCGACCTGCTGCGCCGCAGTGCCAAGCGCTTTCCCCGCAAGACCGCGATCGAGTGCGGCGCCACGCGCTGGAGCTTCGCCGAATTCGATGCGCTCACGGACCGGCTGGCGGCGGGGCTCGCGCGCATGGGCATCGCCAAGGGCGCGCGCGTGGCCGTGCTGGCGCGCAACTCGCACGGCTTCGCCGCGCTGCGCTTCGCGCTGGCGCGCCTCGGGGCCGTGCTGGTGCCGATCAACTTCATGCTCAAGGCCGAAGAGGTCGCCTACATCCTGCGGCACGCGGGCGCCGCGGTGCTGGCCACCGATTCGGGACTGGCCGAGCTCGCGCGCAGCGCCGCTGCGCTGGACACGCGGGTGCGGCAGTTCATCTGGCTGCCCTCGGAAGATCCCACGCAGCCGGTCGCCGGCATGACGGGCTTCGACGAACTGGTCGAGACGCGTGAGACGCCGCCGCCGGTGGACCTGAAGGGCGAGGACCTCGCGCAGATCGTCTACACCAGCGGTACCGAGTCCATGCCGAAAGGGGCGATGCTCACCCACGATGCGGTGATCTGGCAGTACGCGAGCTGCGCGGTCGACGCCAGCATCGCGTCCGGCGACATCATGCTGCATGCGCTGCCGCTGTACCACTGCGCGCAGCTCGACGTGTTCCTGGGACCCATGATCTATGTCGGCGGCACCAGCATCGTCACCGCCAAGCCGACGCCGGAGAACCTGCTGCCGCTGATCGCCAAGCACCGCATCACCTCCTTCTTCGCGCCGCCCACGGTGTGGATCTCGCTGCTGCGCTCGCCGCTGTTCGACCAGGTGGACCTGTCCTCGCTGCGCAAGGGCTATTACGGCGCATCGATCATGCCGGTGGAGGTGCTGCGCGAACTGGCGCGCCGCCTGCCGGACGTGGGCTTCTGGAACCTCTACGGCCAGACCGAGATCGCGCCCCTGGCCACCATGCTCGGCCCCGAGGACCAGCTGCGCAAGCCCGGCTCCTGCGGCCGCGCGGTGCTCAACGTGGAGACGCGCGTGGTCGACGACGCCATGCGCGACGTGCAGCCGGGCGAGATCGGCGAGATCGTGCACCGCTCGCCGCACCTGATGCTGGGCTACTTCCACGACGACGAGCGCACGCGCGCCGCCTTCGAGGGCGGCTGGTTCCACTCGGGCGACCTCGCCACCATCGACGATGAAGGCTTCATCACGGTGGTGGACCGCAAGAAGGACATGATCAAGACCGGCGGCGAGAACGTGGCCAGCCGCGAGGTGGAGGAGGCGATCTACCGGCTGCCGCAGGTGTCGGAAGTGGCGGTGGTCGGCGTGCCCCATCCGCGCTGGGTGGAAGCCGTGGTGGCGGTGGTCGTGCCCAAGCCGGGCCAGGCGCTCAGCGAGGACGAGGTGCTCGCGCATTGCCGCAACGCGCTCGCGGGCTTCAAGGCGCCGAAAGCAGTGGTCTTCACCGACGCGCTGCCCAAGAATCCCAGCGGCAAGCTCCTCAAGCGCGAGCTGCGCCAGCGCTACCAGCAACGTTTCGCGGAGGGCAGCGCGTGACCACTGCCGCCGGCCTGCTGCTGCTGGATGCCACGACCCTGTCGCGCCGCGTCGCCGCGCGCGAAGTGTCCTGCCGCGAACTGATGCAGGCGAGCCTCGCCCGCATCGCCGCCCTGAACCCCGTCCACAACGCCATCGTGTCGCTGCGCGACGGCGAGGAACTGCTGGCGGAGGCGGACGCCTGCGACGCGACGCTCGCGCGTGGCGAGATCACCGGCTGGATGCACGGCTTCCCGGTGGCGGTGAAGGACCTGAGCGACGTGGCCGGCCTGCCGACGACGCAGGGCTCGCTGGCCATCGGCAAGCGCGTCCCGACGGCCGATGCGCTGTTCGTGCAGCGCATGAAGAAGGCCGGCGCGATCGTGATCGGCAAGACCAACACGCCGGAGTTCGGGCTCGGATCGCACACCTTCAACAACGTGTTCGGCATCACGCGCAACGCCTGGGACGCCACGCGATCCGCCGGCGGCAGCAGCGGCGGTGCCGCCGTGGCGCTGGCGCTGGGCATGGTGCCGGTGGCCGACGGCAGCGACATGGGCGGTTCGCTGCGCAATCCCGCCGCCTTCAACAACGTGGTGGGCTTCCGGCCCTCGCGCGGCCGCGTGCCGGCGGTCCCAGCGGAAGACGCCTTCTTCCAGCAAGCTGGGCACCGAAGGGCCGATGGGCCGCACCACCGAGGACGTGGCTCGCCTGCTGTGCACCATCGGCGGCTGGGACGAACGGGCGCCGCTGTCGCTGGCCGACGTGCTGCCGGACCCGGCGGGCGAGGACCCGATCGGCTGCGAGCCGGGCAGGCGTATCGGCTGGTTGGGCAGCCTCTGGCCGGACCTGCCCCTGGAGCCCGGCATCCGCGAGCTGTGCGAAGCGGCGCTGCGCAGGCTGGAAGGCGAGGGCTTCACCGTGGAGCCGTGCACGCTGGACGTCGCGCGCGAAGTGAACTGGAGCGCCTGGCTGCGCCTGCGCCAGATGCTGGTGGGCGGCAAGCTGGGCGCGATCCACGCGCAGCCGCGCCTGCGCGCACTGATGAAGCCGGAGGCGCAGTGGGAGGTCGAACAGAGCTTCCAGCTCACCGCCGCGCACTTGTACCAGGCGACCGTGCAGCGCACCGCGGTCTACCATGCGTTCCGCCGGCTGTTCGAACGCTACGACTACGTGGTGGCGCCCACCGCGCAGGTCTTTCCCTTCCCTGCGGAACAGCACTGGCCGCACGAGATTGCCGGGGTGGCGATGGACACCTACCACCGCTGGATGGAGATCGTCACGCCCTTCACGCTCGCGGGCCTGCCCGTGGCCAGCGTGCCCGTGGGCTTCAACGGCGAGGGCCTGCCCATGGGCATGCAGCTCGCGGGCCCGGCGCGCTCCGACCTGCGCGTGCTGGCCCTGGCGCGCGCCTGGGAGCGCATCGCGCCCTGGCATGGGCAGCGGCCGCCGGCCGTCGCGCGGCTGGCCTGAGCGCGGTCGCGCGGGACGCGGGTTGCCTCGGAGGCGCCCGGGCCCGTACAGGAAGCACAATGCGGGGCTCCAGCCATTGAGGAGACTTCGCATGAACAAGCGCCAGCTGCTGCGCGCCGGCCTGTTGGGACTGTCCGCCCTTGCGCTCGCGGGCGCCGGCCACGCCCAGGACTTCCCGCCGAAGAAGGCGGTCACCATGATGGTGGGCTTCGCTCCCGGCGGTGCCGCCGATGCCGCCGCACGCCTGATCGCCAAGAAGCTCGGCGAGAACGTCGGCCAGACCATCGTGGTGGACAACAAGGCGGGCGCGGGCGGCAACATCGCGCACCAGCTCACGGCCAACGGGCCCACCGACGGCTCCATGCTGCTGTTCGGATCGATCGGCCCGCTGACGATCGCGCCGCACATGATGAAGCTGCCCTACGACCCGTTCAAGGACCTGGCGCCGGTGTCGGGCGGCGTGCACTTCCCCAACGTGCTGGTGGTGAACGCCAATTCGGGCATCAAGTCGCTGGCCGACTTCGTGGCGGCCGCGCGCAAGCAGGCCGATGCGGTGTCCTTCGCCTCCACCGGGTCCGGCTCGGCCTCGCACCTCACCGGCGAACTGTTCGCGCAGGCGATCAAGGCGGAGATGCTGCACGTGCCCTACAAGGGCGGCGCGCCCGCCATGCAGGACCTGCTGGCCGGCCGCTTCACCGGCTACTTCGCGGCGCCGCCGACGGCGCTGCCGCACATCGAAAGCGGCAAGCTCACGCCGCTGGCCACCACCGGCCTCGTGCGGCCGGCCTACATGCCCAGCATTCCCACCGTCGCCGAGTCGGGCTACCCGGGCTTCGAGGCGCTGAACTGGTACGCCTTCGTCGCCCCGGCGAAGACGCCCACGCCCATCCTGGACCGCTGGAACCAGGAGATCGTGAAGGTCCTCAACGACCGCGAGGTGCGCGAGGCCCTCGGCAAGCTCGGCCTCACGCCGCATCCCACGGCGCGCAGCGAGCTGACCGACTTCATGCGCAAGGAGTCGGCCAAGTGGGGCGCGATCGTGCGCGAACGCAAGATCACGGCGGAGTAAGGGAGCGCGCGCGCCGCCCGCAAGCGAGAATCGCTGCATGGAAACACTCGCAGTGGGTTGCGGCGCCGGCTTCTCCGGTGACCGCACGGACGCCGCGCCGCCCGTGGTGCGCACGCTGGTCGAACGCGGCGGGCCGGCCGCGCTGATCTTCGAGAACCTGGCGGAGCGCACGCTGGCCCTGCAGCAGCTGGCGCGCCGCCGGGATGCGGCGCTGGGCTACGAGCCGCTGCTGCAGCAGGAGCTGCGTCCCATCCTGGCCGACTGCCTCGCGCACGGCATCACCATCGTCGGCAACTTCGGCGCGGCGAATCCCGCGGCGCGGCCGACGCGATCCGGCGCCTCGCCGCGGAGCTCGGGCTGGCCGCGCCCCGCATCGGCGTGGTCGAGGGCGACGACCTGTCCGGCGAGGAGGCGCGCGGCATCGTGCGCGAGCGCCTGGGCGCGGACTTCGACGCGGCGCGCTTCGTCTGCGCCAACGCCTACCAGGGCGCGATGGAAATCGCCGCCGCCATCCGCGCCGGTGCCCAGGTGGTGGTGACCGGGCGCGTGGCCGATCCCTCGCTGGTGCTGGGCCCGGCCGTCGCCCATTTCGGCTGGAGCGCCACCGACTGGGACCGCCTGGCCGGCGGCACGATGGCGGGGCACCTGCTGGAGTGCGGCGCCCAGGTCACCGGCGGCTACTTCGCCGATCCCGGCCGCAAGGACGTGCCCGGCACCGAGAACATCGGCTTCCCGATCGCGGAGATCGCCGCCGACGGCAGCTGCATCGTCGGCAAGGCCGCGGGCACCGGCGGGCTGGTGGATTGCCGCACGGTCAAGGAGCAGCTTTTGTACGAGGTGCACGACCCCGCTGCGTACGTCACGCCCGACGTGGTCGCCGACATCACGCAGGCCTCGGTGGAGCAGGTGGGGCCGGACCGTGTTCGCCTCTCGGGCGTGAAAGGACATCCGCGCACGACGACGCTCAAGGTGCTGGCCTTCTTCGACGGCGGCTGGCTGGGCGAGGCGGAGATCTCCTATGCCGGCCCGAACGCGGAAGCGCGCGCGCGCCTGGCCATGGACATGATGAAGAAGCGGCTGGGCGCGGACATGCCGCTGCGCTGCGACCTGATCGGCGTCAGCAGCATCTTCGCGGACGACGATGGCGAGATGCTCGCGCGCCAGCCGCGCGGGCAGGCGATGGACGTGCGCCTGCGGGCGGCGAGCCGCCACGGGGACATGGAGCGCATCGACCGCCTGCTGCGCGAGGTCACCGCGCTGTGGACCGGCGGGCCGGCGGGCGGCGGCGGCGTGCGCACGGCCAAGCGCCAGCGCCTGTCCAGCCGCGCCTGCCTGGTGCCGCGCGAGCTGGTCCCCGCCAGCTGGCAACTCGCCTGAGGAGACGCGATGGCGCAGATCCCGCTCTACGACCTGGCCCATGCGCGCACCGGCGACAAGGGCAACACCATCAACATCAGCCTGATCGCCTACCGCGACGAGGACTACGCGCTGCTGGCAGAACAGGTGACGCCGGAGCGCGTCGCCGCCTGGTTCGCGCACCGCCATCCCACCGGCGTGCGGCGCTACCTGCTGCCCAGGCTGGGCGCGATGAACTTCGTGCTGGACGAGGTGCTCGATGGCGGCGTCAACGATTCGCTGAACCTGGACATGCACGGCAAGGCCCTGTCCTTCCACCTGCTGGCCATGACGATCCCCGGGCAAGGCTGACATGAACACACCCACCATCCGCCACGTGCGCGCCTTCACCCTGCGCGGCGCAGGGGCCGACTACCACGACCAGGACGCCGGCCACTGGATCGACGACCACATCGCCACGCCGATGGCGAAGTACCCGCAGTACCGGCAGAGCCGCCAGAGCTTCGGCCTGAACGTGCTGGGCACGCTGGTGGTGGAGATCGAGGCCAGCGACGGCAGCGTCGGCTTCGCCGTCACCACCGGCGGCGAGATCGGCTGCTGGATCGTGGAGAAGCACCTGGCGCGCTTCCTCGAAGGCCAGAAGGTCACCGACATCGAGAAGATGTGGGACCAGATGTACCACGCCACGCTGTTCTACGGCCGCCGGGGCATCGTGCTGAACACGATCTCCGGCGTGGACCTCGCGCTGTGGGACCTGCTGGGCGTGGTGCGGCAGGAGCCGGTGCATGCGCTGCTGGGCGGGCCGGTGCGCGACGAACTGCAGTTCTACATGACGACCGCGCGGCCGGACTTCGCCAGGGAGCAGGGCTTCCTGGGCGGCAAGATGCCGCTGCACCACGGGCCCGCCGAAGGCGACGAGGGCCTGAAGAAGAACCTGGCGCAGCTGGCCGACATGCGCGCGCGCTGCGGCCCCGACTTCTGGCTGATGCTCGATTGCTGGATGAGCCTGGACGTGGAGTACGCGACGCGCCTGGCGCATGCGGCCTGGGAACAGTCCGGCCTCAAGTGGATCGAGGAGGCGCTGCCGCCCGACGACTACTGGGGCTACGCGGAGCTGCGGCGCAAGGTGCCGCCCGGCCTGCTGGTGACCACCGGCGAACACGAAGCCACGCGCTGGGGCTTCCGCATGCTGCTGGAGATGGGCTGCTGCGACATCCTGCAGCCCGACGTCGGCTGGTGCGGCGGCATCACAGAGCTGCTGAAGATCTCGGCGCTGGCCGACGCGCACGGCAAGCTGGTGGTGCCGCACGGCTCCTCGGTCTACAGCTACCACTTCGTCATCACGCGCCACAACAGCCCGTTCGCGGAGTTCCTCAACATGTCGCCGGCCGCCGACCGCATCGTGCCCATGTTCCACCCCAGCTGCTGGACGAACCGGTGCCGGTCAACGGCCGCATGAAGGCCTCGGCACTGGACAAGCCGGGCTTCGGCGTGCGCCTGAACCCCGACTGCCAGCTGCACCGTCCCTATCCGCGCTGACGCTCAGCCGAAGCGCCGGTTGATCGCCAGCTCGATCACCACGTCGTCCACGAAGTTGCGCAGCAGCACGGGCTCGCCGGAGCGCAGGTCGCACTCGATCACCAGCCGGCGCGGCGTGAACCAGCGCGGCGTGATCGCGTCGCAGGAGGCCACGAAGACCAGTCCCGGCTTCAGGCTGCGCAGCTGCGTCCCGGCCCGGCCGACGAACACGCCGTGCGCGCCCTCGGCCAGCACCTGCGCTTCCGGCACCTCGCGCACCTCCGCCACCCAGGCGCCGTCGCCGGACGCGGCGGCAGGCTGGACGAGCGCGTGGGTCGATCGCCAGCGCCACTCGGCAGCCAGCAGGCCCCCAGCGCCAGCAGGAGCACGACCGCCAGGGCGGCCAAGGCGCGAATTTTCACGTTACCGGACTTCGTCATGGGCAGGGGAATGTAACGCCCCCTTGCGCCCCTTGCAGCGCGGCGCGACGATGGCATGTACGGACCGCACGGCCCCGCCGGGGCCACACTGGAGAAGCTGCCCATGTTCAAACGCCTGACGCTGCTGTGGACTGTCGTGCGCGGTGACGCGCGGCAACTGTGGGCGGCGCTGCGCCATCCGGCGGCGCCCGGCTGGCTGAAGCTCGGTGCGGCCCTGATCGTCATCTACGTGGTCTCGCCGATCGACATCATCCCGGACTTCATCCCGGGACTGGGCGTGGTGGACGACATCGTGCTGGTGCCGCTGGCGATCCGGGCGCTGCTCAAGCGGCTGCCCGTGGAGATCGCGCGCGCCGTCGGCCGCGTGCGCTGACCGCGGGGGAGGGGGCTTCCGGGGGCGGACGGGGTCCGCCCTAGAATCGCGGGCGATACCCATAAGGAGACCACCCGTGCGCCGCAGCTTCCTCTCCCTGGCCGTCCTGGCCGCCGCGTCCCTGTTCGCCAGCGCCGGCTTCGCGCAGGCCTGGCCGAGCAAGCCGATCCGCGCGGTGGTCCCCTTCGCCCCGGGCAGCGCCACCGACCAGATCGGCCGCGCTTTCGTCGCCGAGATGTCCAAGACGCTCGGCCAGACCATCATCGTCGACAACAAGCCGGGCGTGAACGGCATGCTGGGCGCGGCGGAAGTGGCCAAGGCGGCGCCCGACGGCTACACGATCCTGATCGGCACCAACAGCACCAACGCGGCGCTCAAGAGCCTGATGAAGCAGCTGCCCTACAACCAGGACACGGCCTTCGCGCCGCTGGGCTACATGGGCTCGGTGCCGCTGATCGTGGCGGTGAACAACGACGTGCCGGCCAAGAACCTGCGCGAGCTGGTGGCGCTGGCCAGGAGCAAGGCCGGCCACGTCACCTTCGCCAGCGCGAGCACCTCGCAGCTGGTGTCCACCGAGATGCTGGCCAGCATGGCCGGCGTGCAGATGACCAACGTGCCGTACAAGAGCGGCCCGGCCGCCATGACCGACCTGATCGGCGGCCAGGTGATGCTGTTCACGGCGGACTTCGCGGTGATGCTGCCGCAGGTGAAGGCCGGCAAGATCCGTGGCCTGGCCGTCACCTCCACCAAGCGCTCGCCCGCGATTCCCGAACTCCCCACGGTGAACGAGGCACTGGGCCTGAAGGACTACGAACTGATCGCCTACTTCGCCATGTTCGCGCCGGCGGGCACGCCGCCCGACATCGTCGCCAGGCTGAACCAGGCGATCAACGCCGCCGCCAGCAGCAAGGAACTGCAGGAAAAGTTCGCCCCCATCGGCTTCGCCGTCGAACCCGGCACCCCGGAATCCCTGGCACGCCGCACGCAGCTGGAAACGGCCAAGTGGGCGAAGGCGATCCGGGACGCGAAGATCGAACCGCAATAGGGCCTCGTGCCTGAGAACCGGATCGGGACGAGACTGTCCGCCTCTGCGAATGTCCCCCGGCGCGGGCAAGCCCGCGCCTCCTCCTTTACTTCGCCGAGTCGGACAATCTCGTCCCGATCCTGCACCGTCGGTCCGGATGCACCCGACGTTCAAACCCCGCCATGCGGATGCGTGGGATCCACCCACAGCACCTGCTCCGGCTTTTCCACCGGCTCGATGTCCAGGTTGATCGCCACCGCCTGGCCGTCGCTGCGGCACAGGACGCACTCCAGCGCCTCGGTGGGGCTGGCGTTGATCTCCTGGTGCGGGACGTAGGGCGGCACGTAGATGAAGTCGCCGGGCCCCGCCTCCGCCGTGAATTCCAGGTGCTCGCCCCAGCGCATGCGCGCGCGCCCCTTCACCACGTAGATCACGCTTTCCAGGTGGCCGTGGTGGTGCGCGCCGGTCTTGGCGTTGGCGTGGATGGTGACGGTGCCGGCCCAGAGCTTCTGCGCGCCGACCCGCGCGAAGTTGATGGCGGCCTTGCGGTCCATGCCCGGGGTCTGCGCGGTGTTGGGATCCAGCTGGTTGCCGGGGATCACGCGCACGCCGTCGTGCTTCCACCTGGCGTCGTGTTCGTGGGGATGGTCGTGGTCGTGGTGCGGATCGCTCATGCGGGCAGCGTACGACAATGCGGTCATGACTGACAACTCCGTGCCGCTGCTGGACGCGGCGGGCCTGAAGCGGCTGGGCGAAGGCCATTCCCGCGCGGCCTGCGCGCAGTGCGCTGCCATCCGGGCGCCCGGCTGGGAGGCGATGCCCGGCGGCTTCGAGCGCGACGGGTTGCGCAAGGTCGGGACGGTGCGCCGGCCCGAGGTCGAGGACCCGACGCTGGCCGAATACCACCCCGGCGGTACCAACGGCTGGTCGGCCGAGGCACCGATCGCGCCGGCCTTCTTCCCCTACAACCGCTGCGACGCCTGGCAATGCGTGCAGTGCGGCCGGCCCTTCCTGCGCTACACCGAATACGGCGGCTACTACGTGGAAGAACGCATCCGCGAATTGCGCCCGGAACTGGTGGTGGACACACAGCCCTGAAGGACCTGTCGTCCGGGCCGCACGCGGACACTGCGTTCCTTCCTACATGCCGAACCGTCGCCGTGCCGCCTGCGCGGCCATGCCCGCGGCCCTAGGCTTGCGGCAGAGAGGAAGTTCCGTGAACAGGTTTTTCATGAGCGGGGCCGCGGCCCTGTGCTTCGCCTTGTCCGCCGGCGTCCTGGCGGCACCCGGCAACCCGGCATTGGGCAAGTCCGCCGCGCCGATGGGCAAGCAGCAGTACGAGGCCGCCAAGGCGCGCATCGAGGCGCGCTGAAGGCCGACCAGAAGCTGTGCCAGTCGCTCAAGGGCGACAAGCGCGAGGTCTGCGATGCGCAGGCCGAGGGCCGCGAGAAGGCGGAGAAGGCCCGGCTCGAGGCGCGCTACAAGCCGAGTCCCGAAACCGTTGCCGAGGCGAAGGTGGCCACGGCGGAGGCGCACTACGAAGTCGCGCGGGCCAGGTGCGACCTGCTCAAGGGCAAGGCGGAAAAGCGCTGCGAGAAGGACGCCAAGGCCGCCAGGGAAGCGGCGATCCGCCAGGCGCGCGTGGAGAAGGTGGACGCCACCGGCGGCATCTTCGGCGAAGGCGCCAAGGGCAAGGCTGCGGCCGGCAAGTCCTGATCGCCGCTGGGCCGTTGCACCCCGTAGTCCATCGCCGACAAGCCCTGCGCAATGCGGATGACAGTCCGCAGGCGGCTGCGATCCGTTGCTAGGGATGCAGCTTCCGCTGCTCTCACAGAAAAGGACTCCAGCATGAGCAAGCACCTGATCGCACTCGCGCTCACCCTCTCGTTCGGTTTCGCCGGCAGCGCGGCCGCCGCCGACGCGATGAGCAAGGATGCGTACAAGAGCGCCAAGGACAAGATCGAGGAAACCGCCAAGGCCGACAAGAAGGCCTGCCTGGCGATGAAGGACAACGCCAAGGACATCTGCCAGGCCGAAGCGAAGGCCAAGGAGAAGATCGCCAAGGCCGAGCTCGATGCGCAGAACAAGCCCGGCCCGAAGGCCGACGAGAAGCTCGCACTGATGAAGGCCGAGGGGACCTACGAGGTCGCCAAGGAGAAGTGCGAAGACCAGAAGGGCAAGGCCATGGCCGATTGCAAGAAGGACGCCAAGACGGCCCACAGCAAGGCCAAGGCGGACATCCGCGCCGCGGCCAAGCCGGCCAAGGAAGCCGCCAAGAAGTCCTGACCCTGGCCCAGCGGCGGCCCCTTGCCGCCGCTAGTCGAGCCCCAGCCCGTGCAGGTAGGTGTCCACCGCGCGGGCGCCGGTGCTTTCCAGGTCGAAGGCGGCCGGGTCCAGCAGCCAGTTCTGGATCAGGCCGTTCACCAGGGCATGCAGCCCATGGGCCGCAACGGAGGCCGGGACCGGCAGGCGCACGCCGCGTGCCGCCGCGCTCCTGAGCAGCACCTGGCGGAACTGCTCCGTGTGCAGGTCGCGCGTCTGCAGGTGCCGCATGCGCACCGCGCACAGGCTGTCCACGTATTCCACCTTGTGCGTCGCCACCTCGAAGACGCGGCGCGTCTGCGGATCGGTCGCCGTCTGTCGCATCGCGTAACGCAGGGCGCGCTTGAGCCCGGGCAGCGGATCCTCATCGGCCGACTCGCCGACCAATTCCATGGCGCTCTGCAGGGGCATCACCACCCGGTCCATCATCGCGTTGAACAGGTCGGCCTTGTCCTTGAAGTGCCAGTAGATGGCGCCGCGGGTGGTGCCGGCCGCTTCGGCGATGTCGTTCAGCGAGGTCCCGGCGACCCCCTGCGCCAGGAACACGCGCTCCGCCGCATCCAGCAGCTGGCTGCGGGTGGCGAGGGCGTCTTCCTTGGAGCGTCGGACCATGGGGGCGACTATACATTCAATCCTGTATGTATACTACGCCGCTTGCTCCGGGCCGCGGTACGGGCCTTCGTCGTCTTTTCCTTTCCTCACAGCAAACAGGCAATCCCATGGCTGTCCGCGTGCCGCACGCTCTCGCATTCGTCCTCGTCCCGCTGCTGCTGGCCGCATGCGGGCAGGGCAACAGCACCGCTTCCCAGCAGGCCGGCGCGGCGCCGCCGCCGCCGGAAGTCGGCGTGGTCACCGTCGCCATGGGGGACATCGGCCTGGTCACCGAGCTCCCCGGCCGGCTCGAGCCCTCGCGCGTGGCGCAGGTGCGCGCCCGCGCGGCGGGCATCGTGCAGCAGCGCCTGTTCCGCGAAGGCAGCGACGTGCGCGCGGGGCAGGTGCTGTACCGCATCGATTCGTCTTCGCTTGCCGCGTCCACCGCCAGCGCGCAGGCCAACGTCGCCAAGGCCCTGGCCAGCCATGCGCAGGCCGCGGCGCTGGCGCAGCGCTACCGCCCGCTGGTGGAGGCCAACGCGATCAGCAAGCAGGAATACGCCAACGCGGTCGCCGCCGAGAAGCAGGCCGAGGCCGACGTCGCCGCCGCCCGCGCCGCGCTGCGCAGCTCGGAGATCAACCTCGGCTACGCCTCCGTCACCTCGCCGATCTCCGGCCGCATCGGCCGCTCGCTGGTCACGGAGGGTGCGCTGGTGGGCCAGGGCGAAGCGACGCCGCTGGCCGTGGTGCAGCAGATCGATCCGCTGTACGTGAACTTCACGCAGCCGGTGGGCGAGGTGATGAACCTGCGGCGCGCGCTGGAGCAGGGGCGCCTGAAGCGCGCGGGTGCCGAAGGCGCGCAGGTGCGCGTGATGCCGGAAGACGGCACCGAGCACAGCATGCCCGGCAAGCTGCTGTTCGCGGACCTGAGCGTGGACCAGGCCACCGGCCAGGTCACGCTGCGCGCCGAAGTGCCCAATCCGCGCGCGATGCTGCTGCCCGGCATGTACGTGCGCGTGCGGCTGGAACAGGCCAAGGCTTCCAACGCGATGCTGCTGCCGCAGCAGGCGGTGACGCGCTCGCCCCAGGGCGACAGCGTGATGGTCGTCGCCGCCGACGGCAAGGTGAGCCCGCGCCCGGTGAAGGTGGGCGGCTCGCAGAACGGCCAGTGGGTCGTGCTCGAAGGCCTGCAGCCCGGGGAGAAGGTGATGGTCGACGGCTTCCAGAAGCTGCGTCCCAACGCGCCGGTCAAGCCCGTGCCCTGGGTGGCGGCAGGGGCCGCCGCACCGGCCGCGAGCGCGCCGGCACCGTCCGCGGCGGCTGCGGCCTCCGCGCCTGCCTCGGCCGCGTCGCAGGCGAAGAAGGGCTGAGGACGCCGCATGGCCAAGTTCTTCATCGACCGCCCCATCTTCGCGTGGGTGATCGCGCTGTTCATCATCGTGCTGGGCAGCGTGGCGATCACGCAGCTGCCCATCTCGCAATACCCGCCGGTGGCGCCGCCCGCCATCGTGGTGTCGGCCGCCTACCCCGGCGCCTCCGCGCGCACGCTGGAGGAAAGCGTCATCAGCGTGATCGAGCAGGAGATGAACGGCTCGCCCGGCCTGATCTACATGGAGTCGGTCACGCAGGCCAACGGCACCGGCCAGATCACCCTGAGCTTCCAGCCCGGTACCAATCCGGACCTGGCGCAGGTGGACGTGCAGAACCGGCTCTCGCGCGCGACGCCGCGCCTGCCGTCCGCCGTGACGCAGCAGGGCGTGCGGGTGGAGAAGTCGCGCTCCAACTTCCTGCTGTTCACCATCCTGTCCTCCGACGATCCCAACTTCACGCCGGTGGACCTGGGCGACTACGCCTCGCGCAGCGTGCTGCCGGAGATCCAGCGCATCCCGGGCGTCGGCCAGGCGCAGCTGTTCGGCACCGAGGCGGCGATGCGCGTGTGGATCGATCCGGAAAAGCTGGTCGGCTTCAACATGTCGGCGGCCGAAGTCACCGCGGCCATCCGCGCGCAGAACGCGCAGGTGTCCTCCGGCTCGATCGGCGAACTACCGAACGTGGCCGGGCAGGGCATCGCCGCCACCGTGGTGGTGAACGGCCAGCTGGGCACCGTGGAACAGTTCCGCAACATCGTGCTGCGCGCCAACACCGACGGCTCCACCGTGCGCCTGAAGGACGTCGCGCGGGTGGAGCTCAACGCGCAGAACTTCGCGACCTCCGCGCGCCTGAACGGCAAGCCGTCCACCGGCATCGGCGTGCAGCTGGCGCCCAGCGGCAACGCGCTGGAGACCGCCGACGCGATCCGCAAGCGCATGGGGGAACTCGCACCCTACTTCCCGCGCGGCATGAAATGGGACATCCCCTACGACAGCTCGCGCTTCGTGCGGATCTCCATCACGCAGGTGGTGGTGACGCTGCTGGAAGCGGTGGCGCTGGTGTTCCTGGTGATGTTCCTGTTCCTGCAGAACTGGCGCTACACCATCATCCCGACGCTGGTGGTGCCGGTGGCCTTGCTGGGCACCTTCGCGGCGCTGCTGTCGCTGGGTTTCTCGATCAACGTGCTGACCATGTTCGGCATGGTGCTGGTGATCGGCATCGTGGTGGACGACGCGATCGTGGTGGTGGAGAACGTCGAGCGGATCATGAGCCACGAGGGCCTGCCGCCGCGCGAGGCGACGCGCAAGGCCATGGGCCAGATCCAGGGCGCCATCATCGGCGTGACCGTGGTGCTGATCTCGGTGTTCGTGCCGCTGGCCTTCTTCGCGGGCTCCACCGGCAACATCTACCGCCAGTTCGCGGCGGTGAT
The DNA here is from genome assembly GCF_013087525.1 of Ramlibacter montanisoli. GTDB lineage: Bacteria > Pseudomonadota > Gammaproteobacteria > Burkholderiales > Burkholderiaceae_C > Ramlibacter > Ramlibacter montanisoli. The sequence goes on from NZ_JABFCS010000001.1 coordinate 293,180, forward strand.
GGTGGCGTCGATCGCCTTCTCCGCCTTCATGGCGCTGTCGCTCACGCCGGCGCTGTGCGCGACGCTGCTCAAGCCGGTGGCCGCCGGCCACCACGAGGAAAAGCGCGGCTTCTTCGGCGCCTTCAACCGCTTCTTCCTGCGCACGGCCAAGGGCTACGAGATGGTGGTGGCGCGGATGCTGCGGCGCGCGGCACGCTACCTGATCATCTATGGCGTGATCGCTGCCGTCGCGGCGCTGATCTACACGCGCCTGCCCACCTCCTTCCTGCCACAGGAGGACCAGGGCAACATGCTGGTCAACGTGCAGCTTCCGCCGGGCGCCACCGTGGAGCGCACGCGCGCCGTGATGGAGCAGGTGGAGGCCTGGGTGCTCAAGCAGCCGGAAGTCCAGAGCATGGTCGGCGTGCTGGGCTTCTCCTTCTCGGGCCAAGGCCAGAACGCGGCGCTCGCCTTCGTGACGCTGAAGCCCTGGGACGAACGCACCGGGGACGGCCAGTCGGCGCAGGCACTGGCGGGTCGCGCTTTCGGCGCGCTCTCCGGCATCCGCGACGCCTTCATCTTCCCGCTGTCGCCACCGCCGATTCCCGAGCTGGGCACGGCTTCGGGCTTCACCTTCCGCCTGCAGGACCGCGGCGGCAACGGCCGCGAGGCATTGATCGCCGCGCGCAACCAGCTGCTGGGCCTGGCGGGCCAGAGCAAGGTGCTGGCACAGGTGCGGACCGACGGCCTGGAAGACGCGCCGCAGCTGCAGCTGGACATCGACCGCGACAAGGCCAATGCGCTGGGCGTGAGCTTCGACGCGATCAACAGCACGCTGTCGACGGCGCTCGGCTCCTCCTACGTCAACGACTTCCCCAACCGCGGACGGCTGCAGCGCGTGGTGGTGCAGGCCGACGCGCCGGCGCGCATGCAGCCGGAGGACCTGCTGCGCCTGAATGCCGTCAGCAGCCAGGGCCGGCCGGTGCCGCTGTCGGCCTTTGCGTCCACCCGCTGGGTGAACGGCGCGATGCAGACCATCCGCTACAACGGCTATCCGGCCATGCGCATCTCGGGCGCGCCGGCCCCGGGCTACAGCACGGGCGCCGCGATGCAGGAGATGGAGCGCCTGGCGGGACAGCTGCCGCAGGGTTTCGGCTACGAATGGACCGGCCAATCGCGCGAGGAGAAGCTCGCCGGCGCGCAGGCGCTGATCCTCTACGGCTTCGCCATCCTCGCCGTGTTCCTCTGCCTGGCCGCCTTGTACGAGAGCTGGTCGATCCCGCTGGCGGTGATCCTGGTCGTGCCGCTGGGCGTGCTGGGCGTGCTGCTGGCGACATTGCTGCGCGGCTACGCCAACGACGTGTACTTCCAGGTGGGCCTGATCACCATCATCGGCCTGTCGGCGAAGAACGCGATCCTGATCATCGAGTTCGCCAAGGACCTGCAGGCGCAGGGCAAGAGCGTGATCGAGTCGGCGCTGGCGGCCGCGCACCTGCGGTTCCGCCCCATCATCATGACTTCCATGGCCTTCGGCCTGGGCGTGCTGCCGCTGGCCATCGCCACCGGCGCCGGCTCGGCCAGCCAGCGCGCCATCGGCACCGGCGTGATCGGCGGCATGCTCACGGGCACCGGCCTGGCCGTGTTCTTCGTGCCCATCTTCTTCGTGGTGGTGCGCGGCTACTTCCAGGGCAGCGAGCGCCAGCGCAAGCTCTACACCCACGAACTGCAGCGCGAGATGCCCGCCGGCGCGACGGCCGGAGACCAGGTATGAGTTCCCGCATGCGCACGCTCTCCACGCTGGCAGGCGCCTTGCTGCTGGCCGGCTGTTCGATGATCCCGAAGTACGAGCGCCCCCGGCGCCCGTGGCGCCGGCCTTTCCCTTTCCCTCGGCGCAGCAGGGCACGCCCGCGTCCGAGCTGGCCTGGGACCAGTTCTTCGCCGACACGCGCCTGCGTTCGCTGATCGCCAGCGCGCTGCGCAACAACCGCGACCTGCGCGTGGCGGTGCTGAACATCGCGCAGGCCCGCGCGCAGTACGACATCCGCAACGCCGACCGCTTCCCCACCGTGGGGGCAGGGCTCAGCGCCACGCGCGCGCCCGACACGCAGGGCAACCAGGCGACCACGCTGCAGGCCAGCGTGGCCTTCAGCAGCTGGGAGCTGGATTTCTTCGGCCGCATCGCCAGCCTGGGCGAAGCGGCGCTCGCGCAATACCTGGCGACCGAGGAAGGGCGCAAGGCGGCGCAGATCACCCTGGTGGCGAGCGTCGCCAACACCTGGCTGAACCTCGCGGCTGACGAGGAACTGCTGGCGCTGACGCGGCAGACGCTGGCCACGCGCGAGGAGTCGTTGCGCCTGACGCGCATGCGCTTCGAGGCGGGCGCTTCCTCGGAGATCGACTTCCGCCTCGCGCAGTCGCTGTTCGAGACCGCGCGGGCGACGCTGGCGCAGGTGCAGCGTCAACGCGCGACCGACCTCAATGCGCTCGCCCTGCTGGTGGGCGAGCCGGTGGCACCGGACTTCCAGGTCGGCATCACCACCGAAGGCGTGCAGTTGCCGGACGTGCCGGCCGGATTGCCGTCCGAGGTGCTGGTGCGCCGGCCGGACGTGCGTCAGGCGGAGCAGCAGCTGGTCGCGGCCAACGCCAACATCGGCGCGGCGCGGGCAGCCTTCTTCCCCGCATCAGCCTGACGGCGGGCATAGGCACGGCCAGCCGCGACCTGGCGGGGCTGTTCACGGGAGGGTCGTGGGGCTACACCGTGGCGCCTTCGCTGCTGCAGCCGATCTTCGACGCCGGGCGCAACCGCGCGGGCCTGGCTTCTGCCGAAGCTTCGCGCGACATCGCCGTGGCGCAGTACGAGCGGGCGGTGCAGCAGGCCTTCCGCGACGTGGCGGATGCCCTCGCCGGCCGCGCGACCTATGGCGACCAGGTGCAGGCGCAGGCCAACGTGGTCGAGGCGGAGTCCGTGCGCTACCGGCTGGCGCGCCTGCGCTACGACAACGGCGTGGCCAGCTACCTGGACCTGCTGGATGCGCAGCGTTCGCTGTTCAACGCGCAGCAGGCGCTGGTGCAGGCACGGCTGGCGCGCCTGCAGAACCAGGTGCAGCTGTACCGCTCGCTGGGCGGCGGCTGGACGACGACGCCTTAGTCGCGCGCGAGCCGCTGCGCCGACATGGCCGCGGCGCGCACCCATTGGCCGATGCGGGACTGGGCGATGGAGGAGAGCAGGGAGACTGCGAGCAGCATTTTCTTTTCCGTCCGGGAAGTCGTTGGGGAACGGCGTGATCTTGGCGCGTGCGCCGGCCCAGGCTCGTCAGTGTTCTGCGCTGTTCGCAGTCGCATGGTGCGCACTCCCGTAGGACGCGAGCTGACGAATCGCCACGGATTCCCTGCCATCCGGCGGCGCGAAGATGCCGTTTGACGGGTCGCGCCGAGCTGCTCCAAGGTTGCGCTGCACCTGGCTGGTGCAGCAATGGTCCGTTCGTCCGCCAAAGCCGACCGTCCATGGATGTAATAGGACAGAGTTGGTGCAGACAAGCGCCGTTCGCACCGCTGGCGACTGTCATATTTATTCGGATTACATCCGGTAACGTTGCGCAGGCACACAACAAGTGACGAGGGGCCGCCATGTTTTCGGGATTCAGGATTTCCACCAAGCTGCTCTTGCTGATCGGCGCATTGCTGGCCGGCATGCTGTTCGTCGGAAGCTACGGCATCCACGCCCTCCAGGGCGAACACGAGCGCGCCGCGCAGGCGCTGCAGCGCGAGCAGCAGTCCGCGCTGGCGGTGGACACCGCGCGCGAGGCGGCGGTCTCGTTCAAGATCCAGGTGCAGGAGTGGAAGAACATCCTGCTGCGTGGCCATGAAGCCGCCGACCATGCGCGCTACCTCGCGGGCTTCGACAAGCGCGCCGCCCTTGGTGGTCAAGGACCTCGAGCAACTGGAGAAGGCGATGCAGGCGCTGGACGTCGATCCCGCACCCGTCGCGGACGCGCGCCGCATGCACGCGGAGCTGGGGCGCCAGTACCAGGAGGCCCTCCGGCAGTTCGAGATCGGCAACCTGGCGAGCACCCAGGCCGTGGACCGCGCGGTGCGCGGCAAGGACCGCCCGCTGGACGAAAAGCTCGATGCGATCGTGGACAGCCTGCAGCAACTCGCGGCCAAGGAGCGCGCGCGCGTGGCCGAGGAAGCGGCGCAACAGGAGCGTACGGCGCTGCTCGTGATGGGCAGCGTGATGGCCGCCGTGCTCGTGGCGGGGCTGGCGCTGGGCCTGTGGATCGCCCGCGGCATCACGCAGCCGCTGCAGCAGGCCGTGCGGCTGTCGCGCCGGGTGGCCGACGGCGACCTGACGGTGGACCTGCAGGCGAGCGCGCGGGACGAGGTGGGCCTGCTGCTGCAGGCCATGTCCGAGATGACGGCCAACCTGCGTGGCGTGGTGGGCGAGGTCGTGGCCGGCGCCCATGCCGTGGCGGACAGCAGCGGGCAGATCGCCCAGGGCAACCTGGACCTGTCGCAGCGCACCGAGGAACAGGCCAGCACCCTGGAGGAGACGGCCAGCCAGATGGAGGAACTCACCACCACGGTGACCCAGAACGCCGACAACGCCAGGCAGGCCAGCCGAGTCGCCGTGGACGCGGCGGAGGTGGCGCGCAAGGGCGGCCGCGCGGTCGGCGAAGTGGTGCAGACCATGGACGGGATCTCCGAGGCCTCGCGCCGCATCGCCGACATCATCGGCGTGATCGACGGCATCGCCTTCCAGACCAACATCCTGGCCCTCAATGCCGCCGTGGAAGCCGCGCGGGCCGGCGAGCAGGGGCGCGGCTTCGCCGTCGTCGCCACCGAGGTGCGCAACCTCGCGCAGCGCAGCGCGGCGGCGGCCAAGGAGATCAAGGGATTGATCGGCGACTCCGTCGGCAAGGTCGACGCCGGCGCACGCCAGGTGGGCGAAGCCGGCCGCACGATGGAGGAGATCGTCGCTTCCGTGAAGCAGGTGAGCGAGCTGATCGCCGAGATCGCGGCGGCCAGCCAGGAGCAGAGCGCCGGCATCGAGCAGGTCAACACCGCCGTCACGCAGATGGACCAGGTCGTGCAGCAGAACGCTTCCCTCGTGGAAGAGGCGACCGCCGCGACCGAATCCATGAAAGCGCAGGCCGGCGCGTTGCTGCAGGTCGTGTCGCGGTTCCGCCTGCGGAAGGACGACGCCGTGCAGCGCGCCGAATCCCGTCCGCATCAGGCCTCCGCCGCGCCTGGGACCTTGCGCGCGGGACGGCCCCTGGTGGCCATGGCTGCGATGCCTGCGCCCGCGCTGGCCGCGCAGGGCGGCGGCGCGACGGCCGGCGGCAACTGGCGGGAGTTCTGACCGCCGGCTACAGCAGCTCGGTCACATGCGCCCGCACGACCAGTTCCTGCTGGCGGAAACGGGCGCAAAGCTGCGCGCGGTAGCCGGCCCACCACGGGCGGTCCAGCTGGTCGACCATGACCTCGTAGACGACGATGTCGTCGCGCTCGACGCCGCCCCCGTCGTCCCACAGGCCCCTGGCCGGCGCCCGGGTGTAGGCGGTGAGGCCGCCGAAGCGATCCACCAGTTCCTGCCGGACGGCGTCGAACAGCGCCTGCGGCAGCCGGGTGCCGTCGGGTGCGGCCAGCGGGAGCAGGATCTGCACGAGGTGCATGTTGCAGCCAGCATAAGCGAACGACTGAAACCGGTGGTACTTTCGCCCCGCGAGCTCGGGTATTACACTCGACCTCCCCAAGCACCACGGTGCCATTCCATGATCGACCGGACCCAGCACAGCGTCGTCCTGGTGGTGGACGACAACGAGGCCACCCGGTACTCGACCGCCCGCAACCTCCGCGCGGCCGGATTCAACGTGGTGCAGGCTTCCGCCGGCGCGGAAGCCCTGGAACTGGTGGAGTTCGTCTCCGCCGTCATCCTGGACGTGCACCTGCCCGACCTGCTGGGCTTCGAGGTCTGCCGGCTGCTGCGCAGCAAGGCGACCACCGCCGACCTGCCCGTGGTCTATGTGTCCGCGATGTACGTGTCCGAGTCGGACCAGCAGGCCGGCATGCAGGCAGGGGGCAATGCCTACCTGGTATCGCCGGTCGACCCGGAGGCCATGCTGGCCACGCTGGACCACCTGATCGGCGACCGGCCCACGGTCACCCACTGAGCGCAGGCTCCTAGACGACCATCGGGGTGCTCGCCCCGTCCATGGAGATCACCGCGCCGGAGACATAGGACGCGCGCGGCGAAGCCAGGAACACCACCACCGCCGCCACTTCCTCGGGTTGCGCAGCCGCCCCAGCGGCAGCTTCTGCTGCGCCTGCTGCAGCACCTCCTCGGGCGTGCTGTTGCGCAGGCGCGCGTCGGCGGCCAGTCCCTCGGCCAGCCGGTCGGTGAGCGTCAGCGTCGGGTTCACCGCGTTCACGCGCACGCCGCTCGGGCCCCAGGCAGCGGCGAGACCTGCACTGGCCAGCATCAGCGCCGCGTTGGCCGCGCCGCCCGGCAGGTGCGTGGGCGTCGCGACCTTGCCGCCCATGCCGATCACGTTGACGATCACGCCGCGGCCGCGCGCGCCCATGCGCCGCACCACCGGGTCCATCACGTGCACGTAGGTGAAGAACTTGGCCTCCATGGCTTCATGCCAGGCCTGTGGCTCCAGTTCCGCGAACGGCGTGCGGCGGGCGGCGCCGGCGGAGTTCACCAGCACGTCGATCGGTCCGTGGGCGCGCTCGGCTTCCTCCACCATGCGCAGAGCCGCGGCCGGATCGCGCAGGTCCGCGCAGAGGCCGGCCACGGCCGCCTGCGCACCGAGGCCGGTGCGCGCCTGTTCCATGCGGGCGGGGTCGCGCCCGACCAGCGTCACCTTGCAGCCCTCGCGCAGGAATTCGCGGGCGCAGGCCAGGCCGATGCCGCGGCTGCCGCCGGTCACCAGCACGTGCTGGCCTTGGAGGTGCAGGTCCATGTCTTGTCCTTCAGGGAATGTCGAGAACCACGTTGCCCAGCACGGTGCCCTGTTCCACCAGCTCGTGGGCGCGGGCGATGTCGGCCAGCGGCAGGCGCTGTGCCACGGTGTGCTGCAGCGCGCCTTCGCGCAGCAGCGCGTCGAGTTCGCGCAGGCCGGCGGCGCGGTCCTCCTCGCCGATCTCGTAGATGAAGACGAACTTCAGCGTGATGCGGTTGCGCATGAACCACCAGGTGGGCAGGGTCGCTTCCATCGCACCCATGCCGTAGACGACGATGGTCGCGCCCGGACGCACGCAGGCGGGGTACAGGCCGACGTTCGCCGTGAGGTCCATCTCGATCACGGCATCGACGCGGCGGCCGCCGGTGAGCGCCTTCACCCGCGCACCCACGTCCTCGCTGCGGTAGCGGATCACGTGGTCGGCGCCGGCGCGGCGTGCGTGTTCCGCCTTGGCGTCGGTGCTGACCGTGGTGAGCACGGTGGCGCCCTTGCGCTTGGCGAGCTGGATCGCATAGTGGCTCACCGAGCCCGCACCGCCTGCGACCAGCACCGTCGTGCCGGGCGCGATCTGCGCCTGGCGTACCGCCTGCAACGCGGTGAACGCGGGGATGCCCAGGCAGGCGGCTTCGGCGTCGCCCAGGGCATCGGGCATCTTCACCGCCAGCGCGGAGGGCAGGGCGATGTATTGCGCGGCCGTGCCGAAGGGGCGGTTCCACTGCCCGTTCCAGATCCACACGCGCTCGCCGACGCGGCTGGCCGGCACGCCCTCGCCGACCGCATCGATGGTGCCGGCGCCGTCGCTGTGCGGGATCACCAAGGGCCAGGCGAGCGGCGGCCGCCCGGGGCCGCCCCGGCGCGTCTTGTAGTCGGAGGGATTGACGCCCGAGGTGCGCAGCCGCACCCGCACCTCGCCGGGACCCGGCTGCGGCATGGGCTGCTCGCCGACCACCAGCACTTCGGCCGCGGGACCTTGCCGGGTATAGAACGCTGCCTGCATGCGGGGACCTCCTTGGTGGCCGCTAGGTTACGTCAAGCCTGCGCGCGGCGCAGCAGGGCGCGCGCGAAGCCCCAGCACACCAGCGGCAGCGCGACCGCCGGCACCAGCAGCAGCGGCAGCGCCCCGGCATGGTCGTAGGCGAAGCCGGCCAGCGAGACGCCGATGGCCTGGCCGTTGAACAGGGCGAAGGCGAACAGGGCCATCGCCGTGCCGCGCATCGAAGGGGCCATCTGGGTGGCATTGGTCTGCAGCGTGTTGTGGACCAGGTAGGTGCCGAAGCCCACCACCAGCGCCACCGGCGCCGCCAGCCAGGCCACCGGCGAGCCCCACCAGGCGAGGAAGCCCAGGCCCATCACGATGCCGCCGGTGAACACCATGCGGCGCTCGCCGAAGCGGCGCACCACATGGGCGGCGACCATCGCATAGAACAGTCCGCCGACGGCGTACAGCGCGATCAGGGCGGAGGCCGTGGACAGCGCGAGGCCAAAGCGCTGGTGCAGGTAGGTCGGCAGGAAGGCCAGCGGCCCGAGCAGCAGCAGGCCCTCTGCGAACACGGTGGCGATCACGATGCGCGCCCAGGGGATGGCGAGCACCGAGCCGAGCTGCGTGACGAAGGCGAAGCGGCCCTTGCCGCGCAGCGGCGGCGCCGACGGGATGTGCCGCAGGCGCGCCAGCAGCAGCAGCGACACCACCACGTAGCCCGCGCACAGGGCCGCGAAGGCGCCGCGCCAGCCCAGGGGCGTGTCGGCGAACAGGCCACCGGCCAGCTGCCCGGCCGCCATGCCGGAGAGCGTGCCCATCAACAGGCGGGCCAGCGTCGCCTGCCGCTGCTCGTAGTGCACGGCGTCGCCGATCCAGGCGATCGCCAGCGGGATCACGCCGGCCGCGGCCATGCCCCAGAGCACGCGCAGGCGCACCAGCGCGTCGAAGCCGGGCGCCAGCGCGCAGGCCAGCGAGGTGAGGGCGCAGGCGAACAGCGCCGCGCACATCACGCGCGCCTTGCCGTAGCGGTCCCCCAGCGGCCCGAACAGCAGTTGCGAGACGCCATAGGCGACGGCGAAGGTCAGCACCACCTGTCCGGCGGTCCCGGGCGTGATCGCGAAGTCGCTGGCCAGCCGGGGTAGCAGCCCGTCGCAGATGCGCAGGGCGGCGCCGCTGAAGAAGCTGGCGATGGCCAGCAGGGTGACGGCGGCGCGGGTCGCGGCCTGGGTGTCGGTGGCGGGGGAAGCGGCTGCGGGGGAGGTCACGGGCGATCCTACAACGCGCCAGCAGCGCCTGCCGGCACAGCAATTGGCGCCGTCCTACGAAGCGTCCTGCGCGGCCGCGCGACCATTGCAACCCATGAATCTTCCCCGCGTCCAGCTCATCGCCGGTGAGCACGAGATCCAGGTGTACGTGGCCCGCAGCCGGGAGGAACGGGCCCTGGGGCTGATGCACCGCCGCGAACTGCCGGAAGACGAGGGCATGCTGTTCATGACCGACCGCTGCGCCGTGCAGCGCTTCTGGATGAAGGACACGCCGCTGCCCCTGTCGATCGCCTTCCTGCAGGAGGACGGCACCATCCTGAAGATCGCCGACCTGGAGCCGCACGACCTGGAGGCGGAGTCCTCTGAGCACCCGGTGCGCTTCGTGCTGGAGATGAACCGCGGCTGGTTCGACGAGCGCGGCATCCGCCCGGGAACGCGGTTGGCCGGTCCGGTCTTCCTGGAGTGAACGCCATGCAGGGAACCCCCGACACGGCGGCCATCGCCGGCGCGCTGGTGCATCCGGGCGAGCCCTATCCGCTGGGGGCGCACTGGGACGGCGAGGGCGTCAACTTTGCGCTCTATTCGGAAAACGCCACGGGCGTGGAGCTCTGCCTGTTCGATGGCGAGGGCCGCGAGACGCGCGTGCGGCTGCGCGAGCAGACCGCCTTCGTCTGGCACGGCTACCTGCCCGGCCTTCGGCCGGGGCAGCGCTACGGCTACCGCGTGCACGGCCCCTACGAGCCGGACCGCGGCCTGCGCTTCAACCCGAACGTGATCCTGCTCGATCCCTATGCCCACGCGCTGGACAACGTGGAGAACTTCGGAGGCGGCGTGTTCGCGTACGAGGTGGGCGGGGAGCGCGAGGACCACGCCGCCGTGCAGCAGGACCAGCGCGGCGTGCCCCTGGGCGTGGTGGTCGACCCGGCCTTCGACTGGGGGAGGACCGCCGGCCGAACCGGCCGCTGCACGAGACCGTGCTGTACGAGGCGCACGTCAAGGGTCTGACCATGACGCACCCCGAGGTGCCCGAGGAACTGCGCGGCACCTACGCGGGCCTGGCGCATCCGGCGATGCTCGCCTATCTGAAGGACCTGGGCGTGACGGCGGTGGAACTGATGCCGGTGCACGCGCACCTGGACGACCCCTTCCTCCTGGACAAGGGCCTCACCAACTACTGGGGCTATTCGACGCTGAACTTCTTCGCGCCGGAGTTGCGCTACAGCGCCGCCTTCCGGCGCGGCGACGCAGTGGGTGCCGTGCGCGAGTTCAAGGAGATGGTGCAGGCGCTGCATGCGGCGGGGCTGGAGGTGATCCTCGACGTGGTCTACAACCACACCTCCGAAGGCAACCACCTCGGCCCGACCCTGAGCTTCAAGGGCATCGACAACCCGACCTACTACCGGCTGGTGGCGGACAGCCCGCGCTTCTACTTCGACTACACGGGCACCGGCAACACGCTCAACGTGCGGCATCCGCAGACGCTGCAGCTGATCATGGATTCTCTGCGCTACTGGGTGCAGGAGATGCACGTGGACGGCTTCCGCTTCGACCTGGCCAGCACGCTGGCGCGCGGGCTGCACGAGGTGGACCAGCTCTCGGGCTTCTTCACGATCATCCACCAGGACCCGGTGCTGAACAACGTCAAGCTGATCGCCGAGCCCTGGGACGTGGGCGAGGGCGGCTACCAGGTGGGCAACTTCCCGGTGAAGTGGGCGGAGTGGAACGGCGTGTACCGCGATTCGATCCGCGCCTTCTGGAAGGGCGAGGGCGGGCAGGCCAGCGACCTGGGCTACCGGCTCACCGGCTCCAGCGACCTGTACCAGGGCGACGGCCGCAAGCCCTCGGCCAGCATCAACTTCGTCACCGCGCACGACGGCTTCACGCTGCGCGACTCGGTGAGCTACAACGACAAGCACAACGAGGCGAACCAGGAAAACAACCAGGACGGCCACAACGACAACAAGTCCTGGAACTGCGGGGCCGAAGGACCGACCGACGACGAGGGGGTCAACCGGCTGCGCGCGCGCCAGCAGCGCAACTTCCTGGCCACGCTGCTGCTGTCGCAGGGCACGCCGATGCTGCTGGGAGGCGACGAGTTCGGCCGCACCCAGGGCGGCAACAACAACGCCTATTGCCAGGACAACGCCATCAGCTGGTTCGACTGGGCGAGCGCGGACCGCGAACTGCTGGCATTCACCCGCCGCCTGATCGCGCTGCGCAAGCACCACCCGGCGCTGCACCGGCAGAAGTTCTTCTCCGGCCGCCCGATCCGCGGCAGCGACATCCACGACGTGATGTGGTTCCGCCATGACGGCGAGCAGATGACCGACGAGGACTGGCAGAACGCGCACACGCAGTCGCTGGCGATGTTCCTGGCCGGCAACGGCCTGAAGGAAACCGACCGCCAGGGCCAGCGCCTGCAGGACGACCACCTGCTGCTGATGCTCTCGTCCTCGCACGAGGACCTGGAGTTCACGCTGCCGCCGGTGACGGGGTGCACGCAATGGGAGCTGCTGGTGGACACGAGCGACGACCACGCGCGGGAGACGCATGCGGCGGGGGAGAGGACGCTGCTGGTGGGGCGGTCCTTGAAGTTGTTCCGGTGTCCGCTGGAATGACGGCTAGGTGAGGAAACGCGTCACCGCTTCGATCACCACCTTCGGCTGGTCCTTGTGCGGAGAATGCCCGCACTGCGGAATCTCCAGCAACTGCGCCTGCGGCACCCGCCGGGCGATGCCGCGGATCTGCTCCAGCGTGCCGTATTCGTCGTCCACCCCTGGATCGCCAGCAGCGGACAGCGGATCGCGCGAATCTCCTCCTCGATGGACCAGTCGCGGAAGGCGGCGTCCAGCCAGACCTCGTTCCAGCCCCAGAAGGCCGAATCGGGATCCTCGTGGTAGCGGCCCAGGCGCTGTTTCAGGTCCGTCTCGAGATACACCCGCCGCGCTTCGCGGATGCTGGAGACCGAAATGTCCTCCACCAGGATGTGCGGCGCGAGCACGACCGCGCCGCGCAAGGCCTCGGGGAAGAAGGAGGCGTACAGCAGTGCGATCGAGCCGCCATCGCTGTGCCCGAACAGCCAGGGCCGCTCGATGCCCAGCGCGCGCAGCAGCGCGGGCAGCACCTCGCGCGCCTGCCGGTGCATGAAATCGGGAGCCCACTTCTCGCCCGCCGGCCGCGGCGTGGAGCGGCCGTAGCCCGGGCGCGAATACACCAGGCCGCGCACGCCCGCCGCGTCGCACAGGCGCGCCGGGAAGTCGCGCCACATCGCGACCGAGCCCAGGCCCTCGTGCAGGAAGACCAGCACGGGCGCGTCCTCGGCGGCGCGGCCGGTCCATTCGTATTCGATGCGCAGGGGGCACTGTCGACGGTCAGGGAAGCGAATGCCATGGACAGCCAATATAGTGCAGGCCAGGAGAACGCCATGAGCCCCACCACCGCCGCGCGCCCGGAAGGCGCCGAGGAAATGCCCCAGGCCACCCGGCTGGACGACGTGCGCATCCGCGAGGTGCGCCCGCTGATCTCGCCGGCGCTGCTGCAGTACGAGCTGCCGGCCGACGATGCCGTGCAGGCCTTCGTCGAGCGCAGCCGCAACGAAGTGGCCGCCGTCGTGCACGGCACCGACCCGCGCCTGCTGGCCGTGGTCGGGCCGTGCTCGATCCACGACCACGAGCAGGCACTCGAATACGCTCGACGGCTGCGGGCGCTGGCCGACGAACTGCGCGAGGACCTGCTGCTGGTGATGCGCGTCTACTTCGAGAAGCCGCGCACCACGGTCGGCTGGAAGGGCTTCATCAACGACCCGCGGCTGGATGGCAGCTTCCGCATCAACGAGGGCCTGCGCCTGGCGCGCCAGCTGCTGCTGGAGGTCGCGCAGCTCGGGCTGCCCGCGGGCACCGAGTTCCTCGACCTGCTCAGTCCCCAGTACATCTCGGACCTGATCAGCTGGGGCGCGATCGGCGCCCGCACCACCGAGAGCCCGAGCCACCGCCAGCTCGCCTCCGGCCTGAGCTGCCCGATCGGCTTCAAGAACGGCACCGACGGCAGCGTGCAGATGGCGGCCGACGCGCTGATCGCCTGCCGCGCGCCGCACGCCTTCATGGGCATGACCAAGATGGGCCAGGCGGCGGTGTTCGAGACCACCGGCAACGAGGACTGCCACATCATCCTGCGCGGCGGCTCGCGCGGGCCGAACTACGGCGCCGCGGAGATCGAGTCGGCCTGCGCGCTCCTGCGCAAGAGCGGCGTGAGCGAGCGCGTCATGGTCGACTGCTCGCACGCCAATTCCGCCAAGGACTGGCGCCGGCAGGTGGAGGTCGCGCGCGATCTCGCGCGGCAGGTCGCGGCGGGGGACAGCCGCATCATGGGCACCATGATCGAGAGCCACCTGGAGGCGGGGCGGCAGGACCTCAAGCCCGGCGTGCCGCTGGCGCGCGGCGTGTCCATCACCGATGGATGCATCGGCTGGGGGCAGACGGAGGAGGTGTTGCGGGAGCTGGCGGGGGCGGTGCGAATTCGCAGGGGCTCGTAGGCTGGCGGTGCGAGCGCAGCGGCACCCCAGCGATACGCGAAGCGCTGGGGTTCGCCTCGCTCACCACCAGCCTACTTCACCAGCCAGTCCAGCGCATCCATCAGCTGCGTGAACACCCGCAGCTCCATGCCCTGCGACCGCGCCGCCGCCTCGCTCACCCGCGTGAGCTTGTCGGGCGGCACCAGCGAAGCCACCTTCTCCAGGTGCGAAAGATGCCGGTACGCCATCAGCCCGATGGCATGGTGCTGCTCGGGGCCGAAGGTGCCGACCACGTCGACCAGGTTGATCAGCAGGCGCCGCGTGCCCGTCTCGCGGGTGCGCTGCGCGATCTCCAGCAGGGCGGGCTCCGCGTCTTCCAGGAAGGCCAGGGCGGTGACTTCCACCACCGAGAACGAGGGGCCGTGGGTGAAATGCAGGGATGCGGTCACCGGCGGGAGTATGCCCGCTCCGCTCACATGTTGCGCCGGTATTGGCCCCCGACCTCGAACAATGCGTTGGTGATCTGCCCCAGCGAGCACACGCGCACGGCGTCCATCAGCACTTCGAATACGTTCCGGTTATCGATCACGGCCTGCTGCAGGCGCTTGAGCATGGCCGGCGCCTTGTCGGCATTGCGGGCATGGAAGTCGCGCAGGCGCTTGAGCTGGCCCTGCTTTTCCTCGTCGGTGGATCGGGCGAGCTCCAGCTTCTCCAGCACCGTGTCGCCGTGCGGATTGCGGAAGGTGTTGACGCCGACGATGGGCAGCTCGCCGGTGTGCTTCTGCATCTCGTAGTGCATGCTCTCGTCCTGGATGCGGCCGCGCTGGTAGCCGGTCTCCATCGCGCCCAGCACGCCGCCGCGCTCGGCGATGCGCTCGAACTCCGCCAGCACCGCTTCCTCCACCAGCTCGGTGAGCTCGTCGATGATGAAGGCGCCCTGGTTCGGGTTCTCGTTCTTGGCCAGCCCCCACTCGCGGTTGATGATCAGCTGGATCGCCATCGCGCGCCGCACGCTGTCCTCGGTCGGCGTGGTGATCGCCTCGTCGAAGGCGTTGGTGTGCAGCGAGTTGCAGTTGTCGTAGATCGCGATCAGCGCCTGCAGCGTGGTGCGGATGTCGTTGAACTGGATCTCCTGCGCGTGCAGGCTGCGGCCCGAGGTCTGGATGTGGTACTTGAGCTTCTGGCTGCGCTCGTTGGCGCCGTACTTGTCCTTCATCGCCACCGCCCAGATCCGGCGGGCGACCCGCCCCATCACCGTGTACTCCGGGTCCATGCCGTTGGAGAAGAAGAAGGACAGGTTGGGCGCGAAGTCGTCGATGTGCATCCCGCGCGCGAGGTAGGCCTCGACGAAGGTGAAGCCGTTCGACAGCGTGAAGGCCAGCTGCGAGATCGGGTTCGCGCCCGCCTCGGCGATGTGGTAGCCGGAGATGGACACCGAGTAGAAGTTGCGCACGTCGTGGTGCACGAAGTACTGCGCGATGTCGCCCATCACCTTGAGCGAGAACTCGGTGGAGAAGATGCAGGTGTTCTGGCCCTGGTCTTCCTTCAGGATGTCGGCCTGCACCGTGCCGCGCACGTTGGCCAGCACCCATTCGCGGATCTTGGCCGTCTCCGTCTCGGTCGGCTCGCGGCCGTTGTCGGCCTTGAACTTCTCGATGTTCTGGTCGATGGCGGTGTTCATGAACATCGCCAGGATGCTGGGCGCCGGGCCGTTGATGGTCATCGACACCGAGGTCGCCGGGTCGCACAGGTCGAAGCCGGAGTACAGCACCTTCATGTCGTCCAGCGTGGCGATCGACACGCCGGAGTTGCCCACCTTGCCGTAGATGTCCGGCCGCGGATCGGGGTCGTTGCCGTACAGCGTGACCGAGTCGAAGGCGGTGGACAGACGCTTGGCCGGCATGTTGGCCGACAGCAGCTTGAAGCGCTTGTTGGTGCGGAAGGCGTCGCCTTCGCCCGCGAACATGCGCGTGGGGTCCTCGTTCTCGCGCTTGAAGGCGAAGGTGCCGGCCGTGTAGGGGAAGCTGCCCGGCACGTTCTCCAGCATCAGCCACTTGAGGATCTCGCCGTGGTCCTCGTACTGGGGCAGGGCGACCTTGCGGATGGTGGTGCCGGAGAGCGACTTGTAGGTCAGGCTGGTGCGGATCTCCCGGTCGCGGATCTTCACCACGTACTCGTCGCCGGCGTAGGCCTTCTGCATGGCCGGCCACTGCGCCAGCAGCTTCTGCGCGGCGCCGTCCTGCTCCAGCTCGCGCTGCATGGCCAGGTCCTCGGCGGCTTCGGCCGCGCGCGCCTTGTCGGGCTTGCCGACGCGCAGCATGCGGCCGGCTGCGCGCAACTGCTGGATCTCGCGCGCCAGCGTCGCTTCCTTGCGCACGTCGGCCTTGTAGCCGCGCACGGTGTCGGCGATCTCGGCCAGGTAGCGCGTGCGCGCCGCCGGCACCACCGGGCTCTGGTTGGTGCTGTGGCGCACGTTCACTGCCGGCAGGCGGCCGTCCTTCAGCTTCAGGCCGAGCTCCGCCAGGCGGGGCTTGAGCGCCTGGTACAGCGCCGTGACGCCATCGTCGTTGAAGCGCGCGGCCATCGTGCCGAACACCGGCATGGTCTCCGGCGCGCGGTTGAAGGCACCGCGGTTGCGCTGCACCTGCTTGGCCACGTCGCGCAGCGCGTCGGCCGCGCCCTTGCGGTCGAACTTGTTGATCGCCACGAACTCCGCGAAGTCCAGCATGTCGATCTTTTCCAGCTGGCTGGCGGCGCCGAACTCCGGCGTCATCACGTACAGCGGCACGTCCACATGCGGCACGATCGCCGCGTCGCCCTGGCCGATGCCGCTGGTCTCCACGACCACCAGGTCGAAGCCGGCGGCCTTGCAGGCGGCGATGACGTCACCGAGCGCGGCCGAGATCTCGCTGCCGAAGTCGCGCGTGGCCAGCGAACGCATGAAGACGCGCGGACCCTGCCGCCAGGGGCCGATCGCGTTCATGCGGATGCGGTCGCCCAGCAGGGCGCCGCCGGTCTTGCGACGCGAAGGATCGATGGAGACGATGGCCACCCGCAGGCTGTCGTCCTGGTCCAGCCGCAGGCGGCGCACGAGTTCGTCGGTCAGCGAGGACTTGCCTGCGCCGCCGGTGCCGGTGATGCCCAGCACGGGAATGTGGCGCTGGTCGGCCGCCTTGCGGACCGCCTGCACCAGCGCCGGCTCGGCACTGCCGTTCTCCAGCGCGGTCACCAGCTGCGCCAGCGCCCGCCAGCTCGCCTCGTCCTGGCCCTGGATGGCGGCCAGCTCGCGCGGCGCGTGCGGCGACAGGTCCTGGTCGCAGCGCATCACCATCTCGCCGATCATCCCGGCCAGGCCCATGCGCTGCCCGTCCTCGGGGCTGTAGATGCGCGCCACGCCGTAGTCCTGCAGCTCCTTGATTTCCGCCGGCACGATCACGCCGCCGCCGCCGCCGAACACCTGGATGTGGGCGCCGCCGCGCTCGCGCAGCAGGTCCACCATGTACTTGAAGTACTCGACGTGCCCGCCCTGGTAGGAGCTGACGGCGATGCCCTGCACGTCTTCCTGCAGGGCGGCCGTGACGACGTCGTCGACGCTGCGGTTGTGCCCGAGGTGGATCACCTCGGCGCCCATGCCCTGCAGGATGCGGCGCATGATGTTGATGGCGGCGTCGTGCCCGTCGAACAGGCTGGCGGCGGTGACGAAGCGGACTTTGTTCGTGGGGCGATAGTTCGCCAGCGCCTTGAATTCGGCGGACAGGTCGGTCATTTGGGGCGGGTCTCCAGGAACCGGCAAGCCTAATTGACGTTTACGTCAACGTCAATGGCTGCCGCCAACGGAAAGGGCGCCCGGAGGCGCCCCTTGCCGTCGGCTGACGCGCCGCTTACCGCGAATACAGCATCTGCGGCAGCCACAGGCCGATGCCCGGGAACATGTAGAGCAGGATGATCGCGATCACCTGGATGCCCATGAAGGGCAGCATCCCCAGGAAGATCTGGTTGAGCGACACGTGCGGCGGACTCACCCCTTCAGGTAGAAGGCCGCCATCGCCACCGGCGGCGACAGGAAGGCCGTCTGCAGGTTCAGCGCCACCAGCAGGCCGAAGAACAGCGGGTCCACGCCGAAGTTGTCGAGCAGCGGGATGAAGATGGGCATGAAGATCACGATGATCTCGGTCCACTCCAGCGGCCAGCCCAGCACGAAGATGATCACCTGCGACAGCACCAGGAACTGCGTCTTCGACAGGTTCATCGACAGCACCCAGCGCTCCACCAGCTCCTGCCCGCCCAGCAGCGCGAAGGCCGCCGAGAAGATTGCGGAGCCGACGAACAGCCAGCAGACCATCGCCGAGGTCTTGGCGGTGAGGAACACGCTTTCCTTCACCACGTCCAGGGTGAGCTGGCGGTAGGCGATGGCCAGCAGGAAGCCGCCCAGCGCACCCACCGCCGCCGCCTCCGTGGGCGTCGCCAGCCCCAGCACGATCGAGCCCAGCACCGCCAGGATCAGGATCATCAGCGGGAAGAAGCTGGTCAGCAGCATCTTGAACACTTCCAGCCGGGTGAAGCTGAGGAAGGCGTAGAAGAGGGCGATCATCGCGCCGAACACGCCGAGCGTGACCCAGAAGCCGGTGCCCGCCGCCACGCGCTCGCCTGCGGGCTTGGCCGCCGTGCCGACGCCGGGAGGCTCCTGCACGCCGCCGGCCGCCCGGGGTTCCGGCACGCCCGCGGCGCCGGGCGGTTCCTTGACGCCTTCCGCGCCGGGAGGCTCCTGCACGCCGCCGGCAGACGGCGGCTCCGCGAGGCTGGCACCGGCGGCCGGGGCTCCGCCAGCCCGCCCGAGGCCGAATCGGCCGGCACCTTGAGCGCGCCGTCGGATGGTGGCTCCGCCAGGCTGCTCGACGCCGAGGTGCTCGCCGACGATTCGCCCATCTTCTGCAGCGTGTTCGCCTCTTCCGCGGGCGAGCCCGCGGTCGCCGCCTGGTAGCCCCACAGCCCGAGGAAGGCGAAGATCACCAGCGGCATGGCGACGATGCCCAGCTGCTTGAGGATGTAGGAGGTGGGGACGTCCTGGTTGGCGCGGCCCTTCAGCGCGCCCAGCATCGCCGGCAGCACGTGCGCGGAAGGGGAGGGCGCGAAGCGTTGCGTGAGCGGCGGCAGCGGCACGAAGCGGTCGGCGGCGGACAGCGGGGGCGCCATCTTCGGCTTGATCTTGGCCAGGATGATCACGTACAGGATGTACAGGCCCGCCAGCATGATCCCGGGGAAGAAGGCGCCGGCATAGAGTTGCACCACCGAGACGCCCGCCGTCGCGCCGTACACGATCAGCAGCACCGACGGCGGGATCAGGATGCCCAGGCAGCCGCCGGCGGTGATGGTGCCGGCCGACAGCTGCACGCTGTAGCCCGCGCGCAGCATCGCGGGCAGCGCCAGCAGGCCCATCAGGGTCACCACCGCGCCGACGATGCCGGTGGCGGTGGCGAACACCGCGCAGGTCACCAGCGTCGCCACGCCCAGGGCGCCCGGCACGCGCGCGAGCGCCAGGTGGATCGAGCGGAACAGCTTCTCGATCAGGTTCGCGCGCTCCACCAGGTAGCCCATGAAGACGAACAGCGGGATCGAGATGAGCACGTCGTTGCCCATCACCTTGTAGGCGGCCTGCACCATCAGGTCCAGCGTGCGGTGCCAGTCCCGGTCGTAGGCGAGCCAGGTGAAGATCATGCCCATGCCCATCAGCGTGAAGGCCGTGGGGAAGCCGAGCATGATCGCCACCACCACCAGCGACAGCATCAGCAGGCCGACGTGGCCGCGCTCGATCTGCTGCACGCTCACCAGCATGTAGAGGGCGGCGCTCACGATGATCGCCATCAGCGAGAAGCCGAACCAGAGTTCCTTGCGGATCTTCATCACAGGTTCCCCTTCTCGGCCGGCGGCATCGCCAGCGCGCCGCCCGGTTCCGCGGGGTTCACCACCGCGTCATCGGCGTGCACCATGGCCTTGAGCTTCTCGACGTCCACTTCCTCGACGTCCTGTTCGCGCGAGGGCCACTCGCCGTCGCGGAGGCAGATGATGCAGCGCGCGATCTCGACGAATCCCTGCAGCAGCAGGATGCCGCCGGCGAAGGGGATGAAGAACTTGAAGGGGTACACGGGGATGGGGTCGGCGTTGAACGTGGTCTCGCGGATCGCGAGCGACTCGCCGAAGTAGCGCCAGCCGGCCCAGGTCAGCGCGAACACGCCCGGCAGGAAGAACAGGATGTAGAGGATCAGGTCCAGCGTCGCCTGCGTGCGCGGGCGGAAGAACCCGTACAGCACGTCGCCGCGCACATGGCCGTTCTTGGACAGGGTGTAGGCCCCCGCCATCATGAACAGGACGCCGTACAGCATGATCTGCGCGTCCAGCATCCATCCATGGGGCTTGCCCAGCACGTAGCGGGAGAAGACCTCCCACGAAATCAGCACCGTCAGCCCGACGATGGCCCAGGCGAACAACTGCCCCAGCCAGGTCGACAGGCGATCCACCGCCAATAGCACTTTCTGCATCGTTATCCTTTATGCCTCATTTCCCCTCCGGGCCAAAAAAGGGCGGCTGTGCAGCCGCCCCTTGCATCCGGCCCCGGGCTTCAGGCCTTCTTGGGAGCCGCCCCCTTGGCGAAGTAGCGGTTCCAGGCCATCTTGAAGTCGACCATGTAGTCGTTCTGCCACTGGCCCGCGCGCTGCGCGAAGGCCTTCTGCGAGTCCAGCACCTTCTTGAAGTGCGGGTTCTCGGCCTGCTTCTTGGCCGTCACCTTGTCCCACGCATCCAGCTGCGCGCGCAGGATGGCATCGGGCGTCTTGTAGAACTGCACCTTGTGCTGGCCCTTGAGCTCGATGTAGTCCTTGGAGTTGCGATCGATCGCCTTCCAGCTCATGTCGGCGCTGGAGGCCTGCACGGCGTAGTCGATGATGGCCTTGAGGTCCGGAGCCAGCGCGTTGTACTTGGTCTTGTTGAACAGGATCTCGAACTGCTCGCCGGACTGGTGGAAGCTTTGCAGCATGCAGTTCTTCGCCACGTCGGGGAAGCCCAGCACGCGGTCGGACGAGGCGTTGTTGAATTCCGCCGCATCGAGCAGGCCGCGGTCCAGCGCAGGGACGATCTCGCCGCCGGGCAGCGGGTTCACCGCGGCGCCCAGCTCGTTGAAGATGTCCACCGAGAGGCCCACGGTGCGGAACTTCAGGCCCTTCAGTTGCGCGACGTTGGAGATCGGCTTCTTGAACCAGCCCAGGGGCTGCGTGGGCATCGGGCCGTACAGGTACGACACCACGTCCATGTTGATCGCCTTGTAGATCTCGTCCAGCAGCGCCTTGCCGCCGCCGTAGTTGTGCCAGGCCAGCACCATGTTCGGGTCCATGCCGTAGGCCGGGCCCGAGCCCCACAGGGCCAGCGCGGAGTTCTTGCCGTAGTGGTAGGCCACCACGCCGTGGCCGCCATCGAGCGTGCCCTTGTTCACCGCTTCCAGCAGCTGGAAGGCCGGGACCACCGCGCCGGAGGGCAGCACCTCGATCTTCAGGCGGTTGCCCGCCATGTCGTTGACCTTCTTGGCGAAGTCCTGCGCGTACTCGTGGAAGATGTCCTTCGCCGGCCAGGTGCTCTGGAAGCGGAACGACGTGGTCTGCGCCACGGCGACCATCGGGGCCGACATGGCGGCGCCGGCAACGGCTGCTCCCTTGAGCAAGCTGCGGCGGCGGGGGTCTTCGGATCGGACATCGTGGTCTCCTGTTGCGTTGGAATCGTTAGCAAGCTATCTTTGATTCCACCCTCTGAAGGTAGTAATAGGGTTTTCACCGAGCGGCCCCGTCCGGGAGCCGCTATTTGCTGACGAATAGCTGTCGCACTCATTTCGGGAAAGCGACAGGCCAGGAGACATAAACGATGGACAGGCGTCATTTCTTCCATGGATCGGCCGCGGCTGCGGCTGCCGGGCTCGCGGGCTGCGCGGCCACCGGTTCCACCGCGGGCGGCTCGCGCATGCCCTTCACGCTGGCGGGCGCCAGCGTGCCGGTGGTGGGTTCGGACATGGTGTTCCCCGTGCGGCGGATCTACTGCATCGGGCGCAACTACCGCGCCCATGCCATCGAGATGGGGTCCAACCCCGACCGTGAGCCGCCGTTCTTCTTCCAGAAGCCCACGGACGCGATCCAGAACGTGGTGCCGGGCGTGGTCGCCGACCATCCCTACCCCTCTCTGACGAAGAACTACCACTACGAGGTGGAACTGGTGGCCGCGATCGGCCGCGGCGGCCGCAACATCCCGGTGGCGAGCGCGCTCGACCACGTGTGGGGCTACACGCTGGGCCTGGACATGACGCGCCGCGACCTGCAGCGCGCCATGGGCGACCAGAAGAAGCCCTGGGAGATCGGCAAGAGCTTCGACCACTCGGCGGTGATCGGCCCGATGCACCGCGTCGAGCAGACCGGCCACTTCCGGGAAGGTTCGATCTGGCTGAAGGTGAACGGCCAGACCAAGCAGAACGCCAACCTGAACCAGATGATCTGGTCGGTGGCCGAGCAGATCAGCAACCTGTCGCAGGCCAACGAGCTCTTCCCCGGAGACATCATCTACTCGGGCACGCCCGAGAATGTCGGCCCGGTGGTGAAGGGCGACGTGATCGAGATCCACATCGACAAGCTGCCGAACCTCAGCGTCAGGATCGTCTGAGGACCGGGAGGCGCCACGCTGGCAAAATCGCCGGCATGAGCGCCTCCGCCCCTTCCCCCGACCGCGACCAGCCCCGGCCTGCCCAGGGCTACGCGGGCGACGTCACGCCCGAACTGGCGCACCGCTGGTGGCAGTCCGGCGAGGCCGTGCTGGTGGACATCCGCACCGACGCCGAGCGCGACTGGGTGGGCTTCATCCCCGGCGCCGCGGCGCTGGAGTGGAAGCACTGGCCTGGAATGCAGGTCGACGCGGACTTCGGCGACAAGCTGCGCGCGATCGTGCCGCCCGGCAAGAAGGCGGTGCTCCTGTGCCGCAGCGGCATCCGTTCCATCGCGGCGGCCAAGCGCGCCACCGAGGTCGGCATCGAGGCATACAACATCCTCGAGGGCTTCGAGGGCGACCCCGACGAACAGGGCCACCGCGGCGGCAAGGGCGGCTGGCGCATGCGCGGGCTGCCCTGGCGGCAGACCTGAAGCGCTTTTCCATTTCTTTCGACAAGGGCTATCCATGGCAGTCAACCTGAGCGCCCCGGGCGCGGACTCGCTGCACCCCGTCCCCGGCGTGCGCATCGGCGTGGCGGAAGCGGGCGTGCGCAAGGCCAAGCGCAAGGACCTCACCGTCTTCCTGCTCGACGAGGGCGCTGCGGTCGGCGGCGTGTTCACGCAGAACCGCTTCTGCGCGGCGCCGGTGCAGGTCTGCCGCGAGCATCTCGTGCGCGGGGACATCCGCGCGATGGTGATCAACACCGGCAACGCCAACGCGGGCACCGGCGAGGACGGCCTGGTGCGCGCACGCACCACCTGCGTGGCCGCCGCGCGGCTGCTGAACCTCGCGCCGGAACAGGTGCTGCCGTTCTCCACCGGCGTGATCATGGAACCGCTGCCGGTGGACCGCATCCAGGCGGGCCTGCCGGCGGCGATCGCCGATGCCAAACCGGAGCACTGGCTCAAGGCGGCCGAAGGCATCATGACCACCGACACCCTGCCCAAGGCCTTCAGCCGGCAGGTGAAGATCGAGGGCGCCACGGTGACGATCACGGGCATCAGCAAGGGCGCCGGGATGATCCGCCCCAACATGGCGACCATGCTGGGCTTCCTGGCCACCGACGCGAAGGTGGACGCGAAGCTGCTGCCGGCGCTGGCCTTCGAACTGGCCGAAGGCTCCTTCAACCGCGTCACGGTGGACGGCGACACGTCCACCAACGATTCCTTCGTGGTGCTGGCCACGAACAAGGCGCAGCACGCGGCGATCGCTTCGCTGGACAGCGCTTCCGGCCGCGTGCTGAAGGACGCCATGCTGGAAGTCGCGCGCCTGCTGGCGCAGGCCATCGTGCGCGACGGCGAGGGCGCCACCAAGTTCATCACGGTGCGCGTGGAAGGCGGCAAGACCGCGGCGGAGTGCCGGCAGGTCGCCTACGCGATCGCGCATTCGCCGCTGGTGAAGACGGCCTTCTTCGCGAGCGACCCGAACCTGGGCCGCATCCTGGCCGCGGTCGGCTACGCCGGCATCGCCGACCTGGACCAGACGAAGATCGAGCTGCACCTGGACGACGTGCACGTCGCCACGCGCGGCGGCCGCAATCCGTCGTACCGCGAGGAAGACGGGCAGCGCGTGATGAAGCAGTCGGAGATCACGGTGCGCGTCGGGCTGGGCCGCGGCACCGCGGCCGACCAGGTGTGGACCTGCGACTTCAGCCACGACTACGTCACGATCAACGCCGACTACCGCTCATGAGCGCGAAACTGGAACAACTGATCGAGCGCGGCATGCAGCTGCTGACGCGCATCGAGGCCATCCTGCCGCAGCCGCTCACTGCACCGGACTGGAACGCCGGCATCGCCTGGCGCTACCGCAAGCGCTCCAGCGGCCACGGCACGCTGGAGCCGGTGAAGCACGTCGCGGACATCTCGCTCGACGACCTCAAGGAGATCGAGCCGCAGAAGGAGAAGATCCAGCGCAACACGCTGCAGTTCGTGCAGGGCCACCCGGCCAACAACGTGCTGCTCACCGGCGCGCGCGGCACCGGCAAGTCCTCTCTCATCAAGGCCTGCCTGAACGCGTATGCGAAGCAGGGCCTGCGCCTGATCGAGGTGGACAAGGCCGACCTGGTGGACCTGCCGGACATCATCGACGTGGTCGCGGGCCGGCCCGAGAAGTTCATGGTGTTCTGCGACGACCTGAGCTTCGAGGAGGGCGAGCCCGGCTACAAGGCGCTCAAGTCCATCCTCGACGGCTCGGTGGCCGCGTCCACGCCCAACGTGCTGATCTACGCGACCAGCAACCGCCGCCACCTGCTGCCCGAGTACATGAAGGAGAACCTCACGTACACGCACACCGAGGACGGCGAGGTGCATCCCGGCGAGGTGGTGGAGGAGAAGATCTCGCTGTCCGAGCGCTTCGGGCTGTGGGTGAGCTTCTATCCCTTCAGCCAGGAAGAGTACCTGCACATCACGGCCACCTGGCTGGAGCACTTCGGCGTCAAGCAGGATGCGATCGAGGCCGCGCGCCCGCAGGCGCTGGTGTGGGCGCTGGAGCGCGGCTCGCGCAGCGGCCGGGTGGCCTACCAGTTCGCGCGCGACTACGCGGGGCGGCACCACGCATGAAGGGCAAGGTGCTCGTCGCGGACGGCGAGCGTCCGCGCGAGGGCGGGCCGGACCGCAAGGAAGTGGAAGTCGCCGTCGGCGTGCTGATCCGCCCGGACGGGGCCTTCCTGCTCACGTCGCGGCCGCCGGGCAAGGTGTACGAGGGCTACTGGGAGTTCCCGGGCGGCAAGGTGGAGCCGGGCGAGACCGTCGAACAGGCGCTGCGCCGCGAGCTGCAGGAAGAGATCGGCCTGACCATCGGCCCCGTGCATCCGTGGCACGTCGAGCGCGTCGACTATCCGCATGCGCTCGTGCGGCTGAACTTCTGCAAGGTCTACGAATGGACCGGCGAGCTGCACATGCACGAGGGCCAGCAGTTCGCCTGGCAGCAGCTGCCGGTGGCGGTGCAGCCGGTGCTGCCGGGGACGGTGCCCGTGCTGCGGTGGTTCGCGGAGGAACGCGGGTTCACGCGGCCGACGCACTGACTGCTCACTGTTCCTTCGGATCCCCGAAGGGCACGTCGTCCGGCGGCGTCTCGTCCGGCACGCGGAAACTCTCGCTGGCCCAGGCGCCCAGGTCGATGCTGCGGCAGCGCTCGCTGCAGAAGGGCCGGTAGGGATTGCTGGGGGCGTACACGCTGTCGCCCTCGCAGGAGGGGCAGCGCACGATGCGGGGCTTGTCGGCGCGGTTCGCCATGCGGGACCTCAGGCGCAGAGGGTCAGTTCGAAGGGGGTGTTCTCGTTGCTCGCCTGCATGCGGTCGCTTTCCTGGCGCATCAGCCGCACGGAGACGATCAGGCGGTTGCCGCTGATCTCGGGCACCAGCCCCATGGACGGGTCGATGCGCAGGCGCAGCAGCTGGAAGGTGCGGCCCTGGGGCAGCGTCTGCTGCAGCTGGCCGCCGGTCGCCATCACCTTCTGCGGCGCGCCGGAATCACGCAGCATCCGCAGCAGCAGGTGGATCGATTCGGCCAGCGGCGCCAGCGTGTTGGCCCAGCGCTCCAGGTCGGCGCGGCGCTGTTCCGCCGGCAGGTGCTGCCAGGCGTAGTAGCCGGGGAGGTCGAACTCGCAGGTGCCGCCCGGGATGCCGGCGCGGCTGCGGATGCTCATCAGCCACTCGTTCTCGGTGAGCGACTGGCCGGCCTTGCCGGCGGTGCCGTTGACGGCGCTGAAGCAGGATTCGACCTGGCGCACCACGTCGTCCAGCACCTTCTCGGCGATCGCCGGGTTGCCGCGGTAGCCATTGAGCACCTGCTTCTGGCGCTCCAGGTCCTTCAGCACGTCGGACTTCAGGTCCGCGCGCGCGGCGACGTCCATGATCTCGAAGATCGTGGCGAGCGCATAGTGGTGGTCCAGCGGGTGGCTGCGCGGGATCAGCTCGCCCAGGCGGCGGAACAGGTGTTCCAGCCGCAGGTAGGTCCGGATGCGTTCGTTGAAGGGATATTCGTAGAGGATCACGCGCTGGCGCCGGGGAGCCGGCGACGGGCAAACGGCAGGGCGCCATCATAGCCCGAAGGATCGCGCGGCCTGTTCCACTTCGTAGCGCAAGGCTTCCAGCGTCAAGCCCTCGTTGCAGATCACGAGGTCGGCGGCTGCCAGGCGCAGGGCGCGGGGCGCCTGGGCCGCGATGATGGCGCGCACTTCCTCGGGCGCCAGTCCGCTGCGTGCCGTGACCCGCGCCACCTGGGTTTCCGGTTCGCAGTCGACCACCAGCACGCGATCGACCTGCCGCCGCCAGCGGCCCGATTCGACCAGCAGGGGAATGTCGAACACGATGCAGCGCGCCCCGGCCGCGAGCGCGGCCTCGACCTGGCGCGCGCTCTCCTGGCCCACCAGCGGATGGATGATCTGTTCCAGCTCGCGCCGAGCCTCGGGGTGGGCATAGGCGCGTTCGCGCATCTTCGCGCGGTCCAGCGCGCCGTCGGGGGCGATGAAGTCGGCGCCGAACTTCTGCGCGATCAGCGGGATCGCCGCGCCGCCCGGTGCCGTGGTGGCGCGCGAGATGGCGTCGGCGTCGATGGCGGTGGCGCCCAGCTCCTGCAGCATCGCCAGCACCGTGCTCTTGCCGCTGCCGATGCCGCCGGTGAGCCCGATGCGCACCGCCATGGAAGTCCTAGCGGGCGCCGAAGGGGAAGGCGAAGGGCAGCAGGGCCGGCAGCGTGGCCGGCGTCAGCGCCAGGGCCAGCAGGCCCGCGCCCGCGAGGTAGGGGCCGAAGGGCATGGGGATGTCCTTGTTCGCCAGCCGCCCCACGACGATCAGCAGCACGCCGATCACGGCGCCGACGATCGAGGACAGCAGGATGATCGCCAGCAGGTATTCCGCGCCCAACCAGGCGCCGAGCGCCGCCAGCAGCTTGAAGTCGCCGTAGCCCATGCCCTGCTTGCCGGTGGCCAGCCGGTACAGCTGGAAGATCACCCAGAACACGCCGTAGCCCAGGGCCGCGCCCCACACGGCGGAGGCGAGCGGAACGGTCCATCCCACCGCGGCGGCCAGCAGCCCCAGCCACAGCAGCGTGTAGTTCAGGTCATCGGGCAGGATCTGCGTGTCCATGTCGATCAGGAACAGGCAGATCAGCAGCGCGGCGAAGGCGGCCCAGGCGGCGGCCTGCAGCGTGAGGCCCCAGCGCCATCCGCACAGCGCGAAGAAGCCGGCGGTGACCAGTTCCACCAGCGGGTAACGCAGGCCGATCGGCGCCTTGCACTGCGAGCACTTGCCGCGCAGCGCCAGCCAGCTTCACGACCGGGATGTTCTCGTACCAGCGGATCACGTGCCCGCACTGGCGGCAGCGCGAACGCGGCACCACCAGGTTGAAGGGCTCCTCCTCCTTGACCGGCTGGCCGCCGAAGTCGGCGCAGTCGGCGGCCCACTGCCGCTCGAGCATCTTCGGGAAGCGGTAGATGACGACGTTGAGGAAGCTTCCGACCAGGAGGCCGAGGACGCCGGCGATGGCCGCCGCGTCCCATCCCGCAGCGAATCCCATCAGACGACCGAACCCAGCTTGAAGATCGGCAGGTACATGGAGACCACGATGCCGCCGATCAGGCCGCCCAGGAACACGATGATGATCGGCTCCATCAGGCTGGAAAGGCCCGCCACCATGTCGTCCACCTCGGCCTCGTAGAAGTCCGCGGCCTTGCCCAGCATGTGGTCGATCGAGCCGGACTCCTCGCCGATGGCGCACATCTGCAGGACCATCGAGGGGAACACGTTCGCGTTGGTCATCGCCGCGGTCAGGCTGGTGCCGGTGGACACCTCCTGCTGGATCCTCAGCGTGGCCGACTCATACACCGAGTTGCCGGAGGCGCCGCCCACGGAGTCGAGCGCTTCCACCAGCGGCACGCCGGCGGCGAACATGGTCGCCAGCGTCCGGGTCCAGCGCGCGATCACCGACTTGTAGACCAGGTCGCCGAACACCGGCAGCTTGAGCATCAGCCGGTCCATGAACTGCTGCACCTTCACGTTGCGCTTCCACGCCTGCATGAAGAAGTAGAAGGTGCCGCCGATGCCGCCGAAGATCAGCCACCACCACTTGACGAACACCTCGCTCAGCGCGATCACGAACAGCGTCGGGGCCGGCAGGTCGGCGCCGAAGGAGGTGAACACCTCCTTGAACGCCGGGATCACGAAGATCATGATCACCGAGACCACCACGAAGGCCACCACGACCACCGAGATCGGGTACATCAGCGCGGACTTGATCTTGGACTTGATCGCCTCCGTCTTCTCCATGTAGGTGGCCAGCCGGTCCAGCAGGCTTTCCAGGATACCGGCCTGCTCGCCCGCTTCCACCAGGTTGCAGTACAGGTTGTCGAAGTACATCGGGTACTTGCGGAAGGCGGAGGAGAGGGACGTGCCGGTCTCCACGTCGGTGCGCACGTCGTTCAGCAGCTTGGTGACGCTGGCGTTCGCGTTGCCGCGGCCGACGATGTCGAAGGCCTGCAGCAGGGGCACGCCGGCCTTCATCATGGTGGCGAGCTGGCGGGTGAAGATCGCGATGTCCTTCGGCTTGATCTTCGCGCCGGAGCGCATCCGGCGCTTCTTGATCTTCGTGGGCGACACGCCCTGGCGCCGGAGCGACGCCATGACCTGGTTCTCGCCGGCGGCGCGCGTTTCTCCGCGCACCTGCTTGCCGTTGCGGTCCCGGCCCTCCCACTCGAAGACGAATTCCTTGGTTGCTGCTGCTGCGGTCGCCATGGTGGCTCCTCTTTGCGTCTTGCGCTTTTATTCGTTCGTCACGGCCAGCACTTCCTCGAGGGAAGTCAGCCCCAACTTGACCTTGCTCAGGCCGGATTCGCGCAGGCTGCGCACCCTTCCTTGCTCGCCTGGCCGGCGATCTCGAGCGCGCTGCCGTCGGCCAGGATGATCCGCTGCATGTCCTCGCTGATCGGCATCACCTGGTAGATGCCGACCCGGCCCTTGTAGCCGTTGTTGCAGGCGGAGCAGCCGACCGGCTGGTAGGGGTCCAGGTGCCGTCGACGTGCTCCTCCTTGAAGCCCGCGTCGATCAGGGTTTCATAGGGGATGTCGATCGGCTTCTTGCACTGCGGGCACAGGCGCCGTGCCAGGCGCTGCGCGGTGATCAGGATGACGGACGACGCGATGTTGAAGGGCGCGATGCCCATGTTGCGCATCCGCGTGAGCGTGGTCGGCGCGTCGTTGGTGTGCAGCGTGGACATGACCAGGTGGCCGGTCTGGGCGGCCTTGATGGCGATGTCGGCCGTTTCCAGGTCGCGGATTTCGCCGACCATGATGATGTCCGGGTCCTGCCGCAGGAAGGCCTTCAGCGCGACCGAGAAGGTGAGGCCCGCCTTGTCGTTCACGTTCACCTGGTTGACGCCGGGCAGGTTGATTTCCGCCGGGTCCTCCGCGGTGGAGATGTTCACGCCCGGCTTGTTCAGCAGGTTCAGGCAGGTGTACAGCGACACCGTCTTGCCGGAGCCGGTGGGGCCGGTCACCAGGATCATGCCGTAGGGGCGGGCGATCGCCGTGAGCAGGCGTTCCTTCTCCTCCGGCTCGTAGCCCAGGGCGTCGATGCCCAGGCGGGCGCTGCTCGGATCCAGGATACGGATCACGATCTTCTCGCCGAACAGCGTGGGCAGCGTGGAGACCCGGAAGTCGATCACCCGGTCGGCGCTGACCTTGAGCTTCATGCGCCCGTCCTGCGGCACCCGCTTCTCGGAGATGTCCATGCGGGAGATCACCTTGATGCGGGACGCCAGCTTTTCCTTGATGGCGGCCGGCGGCGAGGCGATCTCGCGCAGTTCGCCGTCGATGCGGAAGCGCACGCGGTAGGTGTGCTCGAAAGGCTCGAAGTGCAGGTCCGAGGCGCGGGCGCCGATGGCGTCCAGCAGCATCTTGTGCAGGAACTTGACGACGGGCGCGTCGTCGACGTCCGAAGTGGCACCCTTGTCCTCGTCGTCGGCGGAGGACGCATCGATGCTCGACTCGTCGAACTCGAAGTCGTCGCCGATGATGCTGTCCATCGCCTCGGTGGCGGAGGTCCCGAGGGTCTCCACCATCTTGGTCAGCTTGTCGTACTCGGCGATCACCCAGTCCACGCCCATCTGGGTGGCGAACTTGATCTTCTCGGCGGCGCCCTGGTCCGACGGGTCCGCGGTGGCGACGATCAGGCGGTTGTTCCGCTTGGACAGCACCACGATCCGGTAGTCCTGGCAGATCTTCCCGTCCAGGAGCCCCTTGGGCAGGCGGTTGGTGTCGATCGCGTCCAGGTCGAGCACCGGCGCGCCGAAGGCCGTCGACATGGTGTGCGCCAGGTCCGCGGCCGACACCGCGCCCGAACCGGTCAGTTCGGCGATGAAGCTGGTGCGGTTGGTCTTGGCCTTGCGGTAGATGTCCTCGGCCGCCTTCTGGCCGAGCTTGCCCGCCGACACGAGCGCACGACCCAGGCCGGGCAGGGCGACGGAGGCTTCGACGGGATCTACAGCAGCCATGGGCGAAAGTTCAGGAAGCCGGATGCATGCCGGCCAAGGCAAAAGTCAGTGCCCATCATCCCGAAAAGCCGAGTTGGTGTAAATGTGAATGGCGGCCACAACTCCCCGGCGTTGGTAGGAAGTCACGTCCGGACGCAGGATGGCCCGATTTTGCAATGCCTTGTTACCTCGGCGTGTTGCATGGCGTCCCGGGCCGCGCAATGGAAAACAGCACCGCGAGGGTGCTGTCTCCATGTGGTCCTGGTCGGGGTGAGAGGATTCGAACCTCCGGCCTCTACGTCCCGAACGTAGCGCTCTACCAGGCTAAGCTACACCCCGATGTCCGTTGCCCCTGTCGCAATACCGAGTGCCGAAGTGGCCTCAGTTGCGACGCTGCAGCAGCGAAGCCGCCAATTGTAGCAAAGCCTGGGCATGCTCATTCGCGGGCAGCTGTGCGCCGGCTGACATCGCGCGCTGCGCCTCCGCGGAAGCGGCCTCGCGCGCCACCTGCAAGGCGCCCGTCTGCCGCACGATGGCGATGACCTGGTCGAGTTCGTCGGTGGCGCCGTGCTCGATGGCGCGCCGCATCAGCGCGCGCTGTTCGTCGGTGCCGCGGCGCATGGCGGCGATCAGGGGCAGGGTGACCTTGCCTTCGCGCAGGTCGTCGCCCAGGTTCTTGCCCATCTCGCCGGCGTCGCCCGCGTAATCGAGCACGTCGTCGATCACCTGGAAGGCCGTGCCCAGGGCCTGGCCGAAGTCGGCGCAGGCCTGTTCCAGCGCCGGCGGCGCCTTGGCCAGCACCGCGCCCAGGCGCGCGCTGGCCTCGAACAGCTTGGCCGTCTTGGAGCGGATCACCTGCAGGTAGGCGGCCTCGTCCAGTTCGGGGTCGTGCATGTTCATCAGCTGCATGACCTCGCCCTCGGCGATCACGTTGGTCGCGTCGGCCAGGATCTCCATGATGCGCATGTCGTGCGCGTCCAGCATCATCTGGAAGGCGCGCGAATAGAGGAAGTCGCCCACCAGCACGCTGGCCGGGTTGCCGAAGTTCTCGTTGGCGGTGGCGCGGCCGCGGCGCAGCGTGGACTCGTCCACCACGTCGTCGTGCAGCAGCGTGGCGGTATGGATGAACTCCACCACCGCCGCCAGGTTGAAGCGCTGGTCGCCGCGGTAGCCCAGGGCGCCGCAGATCAGCAGCAGCAGGGCCGGGCGCAGGCGCTTGCCGCCGGAGTTGATGATGTAACGCGAGACCTCGGCCACCAGGGGCACGCCGGATGCGAGCCGGCGGGCGATCACGGCGTCGACCGCGCGCATGTCGTCCGCGATCAGGGAAAGTACGGAGCCGGCGCTCGGGGAGGAATCGGTCAAGGCGAGAAAACCTGCAGAGTTGCAGGATTATAGGAAGCGCCCATCCCCCTCCCGGGCGGCCCCCGGCCCGGTCTTGTGAGCGACCACCAACTATGCTATAGTCGCGGGCTTTCCGGAAATCCGTCCGGGAAACATGTCAATGAGCCTGTCGAAGGCTCGTTCCATTTGTGAGGTCAAACCATGTACGCGGTCATAAAAACCGGTGGCAAGCAGTATCGCGTTGCTTCCGGCGACAAGATCAAGGTAGAACAGATTGCTGCGGACATCGGCCAGGAAATCACGATCGACCAGGTTCTCGCGCTCGGAAACGGCGGCGACCTGAAGATCGGCGTCCCCCTGGTGTCCGGTGCCACGGTGAAGGCGACGATCGTCGCGCACGGCAAGCACGAGAAGGTCCGCATCTTCAAGCTGCGCCGCCGCAAGCACTACCAGAAGCACCAGGGCCATCGCCAGCAATACACCGAACTGCAAATCGGTGCCATCGCCGGCTAAGGAGAACGGGAAATGGCACAGAAAAAGGCGGCGGCTCTACGCGAAACGGGCGGGATTCCCAGCCCAAGATGCTCGGCGTGAAGGCCTTCGGCGGCGAACTCATCACTGCCGGCTCCATCATCGTGCGCCAGCGCGGCACCAAGTTCCACCCCGGCACCAACGTCGGCGTGGGCAAGGACCACACGCTGTTCGCCCTGGTGGACGGCCACGTGAGCTTCAAGGTCCAGGGTTCGCTGAACAAGCACACGGTCAACGTGATCCCGGCCTGAGTTAATCTCAGCCCGCAGGTCTGAGAAGCCCCGACTTGTCGGGGCTTCGTCCTTTGGAAACGCAAATGAAGTTCGTAGACGAAGCATTCATCGACATCGCCGCGGGCGATGGGGGAACGGCTGCGTCTCGTTCCGCCACGAGAAGTACAAGGAATTCGGCGGCCCCAACGGCGGCGACGGCGGCCGCGGCGGCCACGTCTGGGCGATCGCGGACCCGAACCTCAACACGCTGGTGGACTACCGCTTCTCGCGCCGCCACGAGGCGGGGCGCGGCGAGCACGGCATGGGCTCGGACATGTTCGGCCACGCCGGGCACGACATCACGCTGAAGATGCCGGTGGGCACCATCGTCACCGACGCCGAGACCGGCCAGGTGCTGTACGAGCTGCTGGTGCCGGGCGAGAAGATCCTGATCGCCAAGGGCGGCGACGGCGGCTTCGGCAACATGCGCTTCAAGAGCTCGATCAACCGCGCGCCGCGGCAGAAGACGCCCGGCTGGCCCGGCGAGAAGAAGAACCTGAAGCTGGAGCTGAAGGTGCTGGCCGACGTCGGCCTGCTGGGAATGCCGAACGCCGGCAAGTCCACGCTGATCGCCGCCGTGTCGAATGCGCGGCCCAAGATCGCGGACTACCCGTTCACCACGCTGCACCCGAACCTGGGCGTGGTGCGCGTCGGCCCGGAGCAGAGCTTCGTGATCGCCGACGTGCCGGGCCTGATCGAGGGCGCCGCCGAAGGCGCGGGCCTGGGCCACCAGTTCCTGCGCCACCTGCAGCGCACGCGCCTGCTGCTGCACGTGGTGGACATCGCCCCCTTCGACGACAACGTGGACCCCGTGGCGCAGGCCAAGGCCATCGTCGCGGAGCTGAAGAAGTACGACCAGTCGCTGTACGAGAAGCCGCGCTGGCTGGTGCTGAACAAGCTGGACATGGTGGCGGCGGACGAGCGCGCCGCGCGCGTGAAGGACTTCGTCAAGCGCTTCAAGTACAAGGGCCCGGTGTTCGAGATCTCCGCGCTCACGCGCGAGGGCTGCGAGCACCTGGTGCAGGCCATCTACCAGCACATTCGCGCGCAGCAGGTCGCCGAGCAGCCGCCGGTGGACGTCGACCCGCGCTTCGCGGGGAGCGACAATCCCGGTCCATGAGCGACAGGACAGATTCGGCGGCGCTGCGCGAGGCGCGGCGCATCGTCGTGAAGGTGGGTTCCAGCCTGGTCACCAACGACGGCCGCGGGCTGGACGAACGCGCCATCGGCGAGTGGAGCCGGCAGCTCGCCGGCCTGGCGGCGCAGGGGCGCGAGGTGATCATGGTGTCCAGCGGCGCCATCGCCGAAGGCATGAAGCGCCTGGGCTGGGTCACCCGCCCGCATGAACTGGACAAGCTGCAGGCGGCCGCCGCCGTCGGCCAGATGGGCCTGGCCCAGATGTACGAGACCAAGCTGCGCGAGCACGGCATGGCCTCGGCGCAGGTGCTGCTGACGCACGCCGACCTGGCGGACCGCGAGCGCTACCTCAATGCGCGCTCCACGCTGCTGACGCTGCTGTCGCTGCACGTGGTGCCCGTGATCAACGAGAACGACACGGTCGTCAACGACGAGATCAAGTTCGGCGACAACGACACCTTGGGCGCGCTGGTGGCCAACCTGGTCGAGGCCGACCTGCTGGTGATCCTGACCGACCAGAAGGGCCTGTACAGCGCCGACCCGCGCAAGGACCCGCAAGCCCGCTTCATCCGCGAGGCGCGCGCCGGCGAGGCCTCGCTGGAGCAGATGGCGGGCGGCGCCGGCTCCAGCATCGGCAAGGGCGGCATGATCACCAAGGTGCTGGCGGCCAAGCGCGCGGCCGGCTCAGGCGCGTCGACCGTGATCGCCTGGGGGCGCGAACCTGACTGCCTGCTGCGCCTGGCGCAGGGCGAGATCATCGGCACGCTGCTGGTGGCGCCCACGCAGAAGAGCCAGGCGCGCAAGCGCTGGATGTCGGACCAGCTGCAATTGCGCGGCGCGGTCACGGTGGACGCGGGCGCGGCCGGCAAGCTGCGCACCGAAGGCAAGAGCCTGCTGCCGATCGGCATGGTCGCCGTGGAAGGCGACTTCTCGCGCGGCGAGGTGATCGCGGTGCGCGACCCGGCAGGGCTGGAGATCGCGCGCGGCCTGGCGAACTACGCAGCGGCGGAAGCGCGGCTCCTGTGCCGCAAGCCTTCCGGCGAAATCGAGAAGCTGCTCGGTTACGTGGCGGAGCCGGAGATGATCCACCGCACGAACCTGGTGGTCACGCGCTAGGACCGGCGCGCGCCTACTGGTTGACCCCGCCGCGCTCGTAGCGCCGGTCCGCGGTGGCGCGCAGGTCCTGCGCGATCTGCTTCGGGCCGCCGTTCGGGGCCTGTTCCATGCACGCGCCGTTGCGCGCGATGGTGAAGCTGTAGCGGGAGTTCGGCATCGTGCGCATAGGGCGCCAGTCGCTGTCCTTCACCGGCACCCAGCCGCTGCCCGGGGTGTGGCGCGCGTACACCTTCACTTCGCCCGTGTTGCAGCGGATGCCTTCGTAGATGCCGTTGACGGCGCCCGAAGTGCTGCTGGCGACAACGACGTAGCGCACCACCGAATCCTTGCCCACGGTGATGGACGCCGGGTCGACGCCGAAATTCAGCGTGCCGCCCGGAACCTCGATCGGGATCAGGCCCTGCGTGCGCAAGGCCGGCGGCGGCGGGGCGTCCGCCTCCTGCCAGTTCGTGAGGACGTCGGGGATGAGTTGGGCCGATGCGGCGGCCGCGGCGCCGGCGAGCGCCAGCACCAGGATGCTACGAAGCATGTTTTCCCTTGGCAGCGGACAGCGGCTGCGCGCGTCCCTGCGGATTCGGTTCGAAAGTGGCGCCCGGCGGCAGTTCCATGCCGGGGCGGGCAGGCCGCCACCGCCGTGGTCCAGGCCACCGTGGTCGCCGTCGCGCGTGCGCATGCCGCTGCGCAGGTAGCGGTTGCGGTGGTCGTTGCGCGGAAGGTAGCGCGCCAGCTCGCGCAGCGCCATCTCGTACACCCCGCGCTTGAATTCCACCACCACGTCGAGCGGCACCCAGTAGTCGTTCCAGCGCCAGGCGTCGAACTCCGGATGGTTGGTCGCGCGCAGGTTCAGGTTGTGGTCCTGCCCGATCAGTTGCAGCAGGAACCAGATCTGCTTCTGGCCTTTGTAGTGGCCACGCGCGTCGCGGCGGATGTAGCGCTCCGGCACTTCGTAGCGCAGCCAGTCGCGGGTGCGCGCGACGATGCGCACATGCTCCGGCATCAACCCGATTTCCTCGTGCAGTTCCCGGAACATGGCCTGTTCGGGGCTTTCGCCGCGGTCGATGCCGCCTTGCGGAAACTGCCAGCTGTGCGTCCTGATGCGTTTGCCCCAGAACACCTGGTTTCTCTGGTTGAGCAGGATAATGCCGACGTTGGGCCTGAAGCCGTCCCGGTCCAGCATAATCACACCCCAAATCTTTGAACTGAGTCCATTATGCATGGCGCCCTCGTGCGCTGGAAGGGCTCAGCAGTCGCCACCTCCCCGCCCAATTTGATGAGAGCCTCCCAGTTCCTGATTTCGACCCTGAAGGAAGCCCCCGCCGACGCTGAAGTGGCCAGCCACAAGCTCATGATGCGGGCCGGCATGATCAAGAAGCTGGGCGCCGGCATCTACACGTACATGCCCATGGGCCTGCGCGTGATCCGCAAGGTCGAAGCGATCGTGCGCGAGGAGATGGACCGCGCCGGCGCCGTCGAATGCGCGATGCCGGTGGTGCAGCCGGCCGAACTCTGGCAGGAAAGCGGCCGCTTCGAGAAGATGGGCCCCGAGCTGCTGCGCATCAAGGACCGCCACGACCGCGACTTCGTCGTGCAGCCCACCAGCGAGGAGGTCGTCACCGACATCGCCCGCCAGGAGCTGCGCAGCTACAAGCAGCTGCCCAAGAACCTGTACCAGATCCAGACCAAGTTCCGCGACGAGCGCCGTCCCCGCTTCGGGCTGATGCGCGGGCGCGAGTTCACCATGAAGGACGCGTACAGCTTCGACCGCGACCAGGCGTCCGCCAAGAAAAGCTACGAAGCCATGGCGCAGGCCTATCGCCGCATCTTCGACCGCTTCGGCCTGCGCTACCGCGCCGTGGCGGCGGACAGCGGCGCCATCGGCGGCGACCTGTCCGAGGAGTTCCAGGTGATCGCCGCCACCGGCGAGGACGCCATCGTCTACAGCCCCGAGAGCCAGTACGCGGCCAACATGGAGAAGGCCGAGGCGCTGGCGCCCAAGGGCCCGCGCAAGGCCGCCGCGCAGGCGATGCAGAAGGTGCCGACGCCGGGCAAGAGCACCTGCGAGCAGGTCGCCGAGCTGCTGAAGGTTCCCCTGGACACCACGGTGAAGTCGCTGGTGCTGGCCACCGACCGCATGGACGCGCAGGGCGGCATCGTCGGCACGCAGGTCTGGCTGCTGCTGGTGCGCGGCGACCACGACATGAACGAGATCAAGGTCGGCAAGGTGCCGGGGCTGGACGTCGGCTACCGCTTCGCCACCGTGCCGGAGATCGAGGCGCACTTCGGCACCAGGCCCGGCTACCTGGGCCCGATCGCGCTGAAGCAGAAGGTGAAGATCGTCGCCGACCGCGAAGTGGCGCTGATGGCCGACTGGATCTGCGGCGCCAACGAGGAGGGCTTCCACCTCACCGGCGTGAACTGGGGCCGCGACCTGCCGGAACCCGACGCGGTGGCCGACCTGCGCAACGTGGTCGAGGGCGACCCGTCCCCGGACGGCAAGGGCAGGCTGGCCATCGAGCGCGGCATCGAGATCGGCCACATCTTCTACCTCGGCACCAAGTACAGCAAGGCGATGAACGCCACCTTCCTCGACGAGGACGGCAAGCCCAAGGTGTTCGAGATGGGCTGCTACGGCATCGGCATCACGCGCCTGCCGGCGGCAGCCATCGAGCAGAACCACGACGAGCGCGGGATCATCTGGCCCGACGCGATCGCGCCCTTCACGGTGGTGGTCTGCCCCATCGGCATGGACCGCAGCGCGGAAGTGAAGACCGCGGCGGAAAAGCTGCACGACGAGCTGGTGGCTGCCGGCATCGACGTGATGCTGGACGACCGCGGCGAGCGCCCCGGCGCCATGTTCGCCGACTGGGAGCTGATCGGCGTGCCGCACCGCGTGGTGATCTCCGACCGCGGCCTCAAGGAAGGCCAGGTCGAGTACCAGCATCGCCGCGACGCGGCCGCCACCAAGACGGCCGTGGCCGACATCGCCGCCTTCCTGAAAGGGCGGCTGGCAGCGTGATCACCCGCCGGGCCTGCCTGCTGCCGGCGCTGGCCGGCGCGGGGCTCGGCCTCGTGGGGCTGCCGCGCGCGCGGGCGGGCAGATCGAGGAGCCGCTGGCGGACTCGGTGCGCACGGCGCTCACTTCCGCCATCGCCAACAGCGCGCCGCCGGTACCCGAGTTCGGCGACATCGACGCGCGCCTGAAGTACCTGCGCTGGCTGGGCGCGATGAGCAACCGCCTGCACAGGCGCAAGCAGGACTGGACCGAGCGCAAGGAATTCCTGCAGACGGTCTGGTACGAGTCGCGGCGCGCCGGGCTCGACACCGGGCTGGTGATGGGGCTGATCCAGGTGGAGAGCGCCTTCCGCAAGTTCGCGGTGAGCCCGGTGGGCGCGCGCGGCTACATGCAGGTGATGCCCTTCTGGACGCGCCTGATCGGCAACGGCGACCCGTCCAGCCTGTTCCACATGCAGACCAACCTGCGCTTCGGCTGCGTGATCCTGCGCCACTACCTCGATCGCGAGCGCGGCGACCTGTTCATGGCGCTGGGCCGCTACAACGGCAGCCGTGGCCGGCCGCAGTACCCGAACGCGGTGTTCGCGGCGAGCCGCACCTGGGAGTGGAAGGAGCACGGGCCGGCGCCGGTGTCGCCGGTGCCGGGGTCCCATCCGAGCGTGTTCCGGGTGGTCCGTCGTAGGCCGGGGTGACGAAGGAACCCCAGCGATGCCGCAAGCGCCGGGGTTCACCTGCGGTTCACCACCAGCCTACTGCATGAACCCCATCTTCGGTTTGTTCCCGCCGCACTTCGGCAGGTCTTCCGCCTCGATGCTGCCGCGGTGCGCCAGGCGCGCGTTGCCGAAGCCGGTCATGAGGGCGCGCCGCATCTCGCGCGGCGCCAGTTCCGCCAGGGAGTCGAGCACGTCGTCGCCCGGCTCCTCGTCGAAGCGGCGGCCCCAGCCGTGCTCCGCGCGGATGGACCGATAGAGGTTGCGGGCGATCGCGCGCGCCTGCTCCGGCGAAGGTGCGTCGATCTCGAACACGTTCATGCGGTTGAGGATAGGCTCGGGGATGCAGCGCTCGTCGTTCGCCGTCATGATCCAGATCACCTGGCTGGCGTCGATCGCCACCTCGGCGAATTCGTCCATGAAGGCTTCCGCCGTGTCGTGTTCCAGCAGGCTGTACAGCGACCCCAGCGGGTCGTACTGCGCATCGGCGCTGGCCTTGTCGATCTCGTCGACCACCAGCACCGGGTTGGCGTACTGGCCGTCGACCAGCGCCTCGAACACCTTGCCCGGCTTGGCACCCTTCCACTGCGAGGACGCGCCGGACAGCAGCCAGCCGGCGGTCATCGAGCTCATGGGAACCAGGCTCATGCCGGTGCCCAGGAGTTCGGCGAGCTGCCGCGCGAAGTGGGTCTTGCCGATGCCGGGCGGGCCCAGCAGCAGCATCGGCGTGATCTCGATGCCGTCGCCGGAATCCTGCGACAGCGCGACGTGGCGCTTGATGTCGTCCAGCGCGTCGGCGAAGTTGGGGAGCTGCTCGTAGAGGTCGGCCATCTCGGGCACGCCGCTGGGCTTGACCTGGAACCGTTCGGGTCCCCGCTCGAGCATGCGCTCGTAGGTGGCACGCAGGTTCTCGTGGTCGCGGGCGGCCAGCTTGGCCAGCTTGCGCTCCACGTCGTGGGGACGGAACACGTTGCGCAAGTTGGCGATCGGCAACTTGAGGCCCGGGCTGTGCGGAACGAGGCTGCGTGAGTGCATGGTCCGACTCCTTCAACGACTGTGGTTTATTCCAGCATAGGTCGAAGGCCCGGGCAATCCGTGGCCGCCCGTTCGCACGAGCTTGTCAGCAGGAGCCGACAGTAGAGGCAAGAGGAACGGCTGCTGTTGGCAGCCGTCGCCGGCGAGTGCTACGACTGCGCGGGGGTGCCGAGCACCTGCTGCAGCTCGCCGCTCTGGTACATCTCCATCATGATGTCCGAGCCGCCGATGAATTCGCCGCGCACATAGAGCTGCGGGATCGTCGGCCAGTTGCTGTATTCCTTGATGCCCTGGCGGATGCCGTCGTCCTCCAGCACGTTCACGGTGGTGAGCTGCTTGGGATCGACGCCGCAGGCCTTGAGGATCTGCACCGCGCGGCCGGAGAAGCCGCACATGGGGAAGGACGCATTGCCCTTCATGAACAGGAGGATGTCGTTCTTCTTGACGAGGTCGTCGATGCGTTGCTGGGCGTCGCTCATGGGTGGGTCTCCTGGGCAGGATATGCAATAGCTTGAGCCGGATTATCCCAGTTCAAGCCAGCGGCCGCCGGAGCACCGGCTGATGCCCG
Organism: Ramlibacter montanisoli; assembly: GCF_013087525.1. Taxonomy (GTDB): domain Bacteria; phylum Pseudomonadota; class Gammaproteobacteria; order Burkholderiales; family Burkholderiaceae_C; genus Ramlibacter; species Ramlibacter montanisoli. Next base: position 333,805 of record NZ_JABFCS010000001.1, read on the forward strand.
CCAGGTCCTGCCGGCTGGCGACTTCGCAGAAGCCCGCCGCGTGCAGCAGGCCGCGCACCGCCGCGGCCTGGTCCCAGCCGTGTTCCAGCAGCAGCCAGCCGCCCGGCAAGAGGTGCTCGGGCGCCTGCGCGACGATCACGCGGACGTCGTCCAGCCCGTCGGCGCCGGCGACCAGGGCCGCCCGCGGTTCGTGTGCCAGGTCCGGCAGGTGCGGATCGGCCTCTGCAATGTAGGGGGTTGCTGGCGATCAGGTCGTAGCGGCCGGCGCCCTGCAGCCAGTCGGCCTGGCGCAGCTGCACGGGCAGGCCCAGGCGCTGCGCGTTGCCGCGCGCGACCTCCAGTGCGTCGGCGCTGCGGTCCACCGCTTCCACCTGCGCATCCGCACGGCTGGACTGCAGGGCCAGCGCGATCGCGCCGCTGCCGGTGCCCAGGTCGATCACGCGCGGCGCCGGCCGGTCGCGCAGCAGCTCCAGCGCCCCCTCGACCAGCGTCTCGGTGTCGGGGCGCGGGACCAGCACGCGCGCGTCGACTTGCAGCGGCAGGCCGAAGAATTCCTTCTCGCCGGTGAGGTAGGCCAGCGGCTCGCCCGCGGCGCGGCGGCTGCAGGCGGCGAGATAGGCCTCCTGCTTCGCCGCGGGGAGTTCGTCCCCGTCGTGCGCGATCAGCCAGCCGCGCTCGCTGCCCGGCCGGCCCAGCACGTGCAGCAGCAGCAACTGCGCATCCAGGCGCGCGACGCCCAGCGCCCCTGCCGCCGCCAGCGCGTCCTGCAGCCTCATGCGCGGCCCGCACCCATCCCGACCTCGAGTTCCTCCAGCTGTTCGGCCTTGCGCGCCAGCAGCAGGGCCTGCACCACTTCGTCCAGGTCGCCTTCCATCACCGCGCCCAGCTTGTACAGCGTGAGGTTGATGCGGTGGTCCGTCATGCGGCCCTGCGGGAAGTTGTAGGTGCGGATGCGGTCGGAGCGGTCGCCGCTGCCGATCAGACCCTTGCGCGTCGCGGCTTCCTTGGCGGCGCGTTCCGAGCGTTCCTTCTCCTGGATGCGCGCGGCCAGCACCTGCATGGCCTTGGCCTTGTTGCGGTGCTGCGAGCGGTCGTCCTGGCACTCGGCGACGATGCCGGTGGGAATGTGCGTGATGCGCACGGCGGAGTCCGTCTTGTTCACGTGCTGGCCGCCGGCGCCGGACGCGCGGTAGGTGTCGATGCGCAGGTCCGCGGGGCTGATCTGCACGGCGGCGGCTTCGTCGGGCTCGGGCAGGGCGGCCACGGTGCAGGCGCTGGTGTGGATGCGGCCCTGGTTCTCTGTGGCCGGCACGCGCTGCACGCGGTGACCGCCCGATTCGAACTTCAGCCGCCCATAGGCGCCGTCGCCGACGATGCGGATCACGACTTCCTTGAAGCCGCCGACCTCGCCTTCGCTTTCGCTCACGATCTCGCTGCGCCAGCCCTGGCGCTCGGCATAGCGCGTGTACATGCGCAGCAGGTCGCCCGCGAACAGCGCCGACTCGTCGCCCCGGTGCCCGCGCGGATTTCCAGGAAGACGTTGCGCACGTCGTCCGGGTCCTTGGGCAGCAACAGGCCCTGCAGCTCGCCTTCGAGCTGGGGCAGTTCGGTGTCCAGGCCGGCGATCTCCTCCTTGGCCATGTCCGCCATCTCGGGGTCGTCCATCATTTCGCGCGCCTGCGCGAGGTCGCGCTCGCGCTGCAGGAAGCGCTGGTACACGCCGTTGATGGTGCTGACTTCGGCGTGCTCGCGGGTGAGCTCGCGGAAGCGCTCCATGTCCTTGACCACGTCGGGCTGCGAGAGGAAGAAGTCGAGTTCCTGCAGGCGGACGGGGAAGCGCTCGAGTTGCTGGCGGAGGAAGGGTTTCATGCCAAGGATGTCATTGCGGGCTGGACCCGCAATCCACCGTGGCGGGCCGACACGTCAGGGTGCCGGTTTCCCGGCACGACGCGGGCGCCGCTAACGCTCCTTGCGCAGGAAGAAGTGCTCGATCGCCGCGCTGGCGCGCTGGCGCGACTCGGCGTCGCCGGCGCGCAGTTCGGCCATCGCGCCGTGCAGCATCTTCTGGGTGAGGCCGCGCGAGAGGGCCTCCAGCACCGCGTCGACGTCCTCGCCGCGGGCCAGCAGCTTCCTGGCGCGCGCCAGTTCGGCGGCGCGCCATTCGTCCGCCTGGGAATTGAGCTGCTGGATCAGCGGCACCACGTGGCGCTGGTCCAGCCAGTGCACGAAGCTCTGCACGCCGGCGTCGATGATCGCCTCGGCCTGCGCCACGGCGGCCTGGCGGTTGGCGTGGCCGGCCTGCACCACGTGGGCGAGGTCGTCCACGGTGTACAGGTACACGTCTTCCAGCGCCTTGACTTCCTGCTCGATGTCGCGCGGCACGGCCAGGTCCACCATGAACATGGGGCGGTGCTTGCGGGCCTTGAGCGCGCGTTCGACCGCGCCCAGGCCGATGATCGGCAGCTGGCTGGCGGTGGAGCTCACCACCACGTCGAATTCATGCAGGCGAGAGGGCAGGTCGGCCAGGCGCATCACCTCGCCGCCGAAGCGCGACGCCAGCTTCTCGCCGCGTTCCAGCGTGCGGTTGGCGATGGCGATCGCCTTGGGGCTCTTGGCGGCGAAATGGGTCGCCGCCAGTTCGATCATCTCGCCGGCGCCGACGAACAGCACCTTGACCTTGGTGAGGTCCTCGAACAGCTGGCCGGCCAGGCGCACGGCGGCGGCCGACATGCTGATCGAATGCGCGCCGATCTCGGTGGAGGTGCGGACTTCCTTGGCGACCGCGAAGGAACGCTGGAACAGCTGGTTGAGCGTGGTGCCCAGTGCGCCCGCTTCGTCGGCCACGCGCACGGCGTCCTTCAGCTGGCCCAGGATCTGCGCCTCGCCCAGCACCATGGAGTCGAGGCCGCTGGCGACGCGGAAGGCATGGCGGGCCACGCCCGCGTCCTGCAGCATGTACGAGTGGCTGCGCAGCAGGCCGGCATTGACGCCGCCGGACTGGGCCAGCCACTCCACCGTGCTGTCGATGTCGTGCTGCGCACCGGCGCAGTAGATCTCGGTGCGGTTGCAGGTGGACAGGATCGCGGCCTCGGGCGCGCGGCCGATGCGCGAGCCCACGCTGTCGCGAAGGGCATGCAGCGTGGGCGCGATCTGGTCGATCGCGAACGCGAAGCGGCCCCGCAAATCCAGCGGTGCCGTCGTGTGGTTGATCCCCAGTGCCCAGACTGCCATCCGCCGAATTATAAAATTCGATCCAGATCAAGCACTTAGCCTTGCGTCAATTCCACTTGTTCCAGATCAACTGCAGGTGACCGTGGGCCCCCTCGACTTCTTGATACATCTGTTGGGCTTCATTGCCCCGGCCCTCGTGGTGGCGGCCCTGGTGGCCCTCGCCGGCAGGGTGGTGCTTTCGCGCAACAACCGGCCCCAGCGCTGGTGGATACCCCTGTTCCTCAACTTCCTGGTCGGCGTCGCGGTGCTGGTGGGCGGGCTTTTCGTGTTCGGCCGCGACGGCAAGATGCTCACCTACGGGGTGCTGGTGGTGGCGGTGGCCACCACCCAGTGGCTCAGCGGGCGCGGCTGGCGCACCTAGTCGCACCTAGTATCCTCCGCCCCCATGCTGTTCCTGCTCTCCCCGGCCAAGACCCTCGACTACGCGTCGCCGGTCCCGGACCTGCCGCACACCCTGCCGGCCTTCCTGGAGGACTCGGCGCGGCTGATCGAGGTGCTGCGCCGCAAGTCGCCGCAGCAGCTGGCCACGCTGATGGAGATCAGCGATCCGCTGGCCGCGCTCAATGCCGCCCGCTACCAGGACTGGACGCCCAAGTTCACGGCCCGCAACGCCCGGCAGGCGATCCTCGCCTTCGACGGCGACGTGTACGACGGCCTGCAGGCCAGGCAGCTGCAGCCGGCGGACCTGGAGTGGGCGCAGCAGCACCTGTGCATGCTCAGTGGCCTGTACGGGGTGCTGCGGCCGCTGGACTGGATGCAGCCCTACCGGCTGGAAATGGGCACCGCGCTGAAGGTCGGCGCAACGGCCAACCTGTACCAGTATTGGGGCAGTCGCATTGCCGAGCACCTCAACGGGCTGCTGGCGGCGGACAAGACGCCGGTGGTGGTCAACCTCGCGTCGCAGGAATACTTCAAGGCGGTCGACCGCAAGGCGCTCAGGGCGCGCGTGATCGACTGCGTGTTCGAGGAATGGAAGCCGGGCGGCTGGAAGATCGTCAGCTTCTCGGCCAAGAAGGCGCGCGGGCTGATGGCGCGCTACGCGATCATGAAGCGGGTGGAGACCCCGCGCAAACTCGAGAACTTCAACCTCGAAGGCTATGCCTTCGACCCGGCCGCCTCGCACGCCGAGCGGCTGGTGTTCAGGCGCAGGATGGCAGCATGAGTACGACGACGAAGCAGCCGCAGCAGGTCACGCCCGAGCTGCGCAAGTGGATCGTGGAACAGGCCGAGGCGGGGCATAGCGCGGACTCGGTGCTCAAGGCGATGCTCGCCTCGGGCTGGAGCGAGGACGTCGCCGTGGAGGCGATGGAAAGCACGCTGCGCACCCACCTGGAAGGCAAGGCACAGATGCAGGGGCTGCCGCCGGCGGTGCCGGTGCCCGATCCCAGCCTGGAGGAGTCGCCGCTGTACCTCGACGCCGGCGACCGCCGCGTGGCGGTGCTGCAGTCCATGTACAACCCGCGCGTGGTGGTGTTCGGCGGGCTGCTGTCGGACGAGGAGTGCGAGCAGCTGATCGCGCTGGCCCAGCCGCGGCTGGCGCGCTCGCTCACCGTCGCCACCAAGACCGGCGGCGAGGAAGTGAATGCCGACCGCACCAGCTACGGCATGTTCTTCCAGCGCGGCGAGAACGAGCTGGTGCGCCGCATCGAGCAGCGCATCGCGCGCCTGGTGAACTGGCCGGAGGAAAACGGCGAGGGCCTGCAGATCCTGCAGTACGGCCCGGGCGCGGAGTACAAGCCGCACTACGACTACTTCGACCCGGCGGAGCCCGGCACGCCCACCATCCTGCGACGCGGCGGCCAGCGGGTCGGCACCATCGTGATGTACCTCGCCGAGCCGGCCAAGGGCGGCGGCACCGTGTTCCCCGACGTCCACATGGAAGTGGCGCCCAAGCGCGGCAACGCGGTGTTCTTCAGCTACGAGCGCGCCCACCCGTCCACGCACACGCTGCACGGCGGCGCGCCGGTGCTGGCGGGCGAGAAGTGGATCGCGACCAAGTGGCTGCGCGAACGGCGCTTCGAATGAGCCGATGAAGGTCCAGGCGAACGGCCTCGCGATCGAGGTCGAGGACACGGGCCCGGTGGGCGACCGGCCGCCCGTGCTGCTGGTCATGGGCCTGGGCATGCAGCTCACGGCCTGGCCGCAGCCGCTGGTGGACGCGCTGGTGCGGGCGGGCCACCGCGTGGTGCGCTTCGACAACCGCGACATCGGGCTGTCGGCGCGCTTCGACCACCTGGGCGCGCCCAACCTCCGGTGGGAGAGCATGAAGCTGCGCTTCGGCATGTCCGTGCGCGCGCCCTACACGCTGGCCGATCTCGCTGCCGATGCCTTCGGCGTGCTCGATGCGCTCGGCATCGCGCAGGCGCACGTGGTGGGCGCCAGCATGGGCGGCATGATCGCGCAGCGCATGGCGCTGGCGGCGCCGCAGCGCGTGCTGACGCTCACCAGCATCATGAGTTCCAGCGGCGCGCGTTCCCTGCCGGGTCCGCAGCCGCGCGTGCTGCAGGTGCTGCTGAGCCGCCCGAAGGACCGCAGCGAGCCCACCGTGCTCGCGCACTACGTCCGCGTGTTCCAGGCGATCGGCAGCCCCGGCTATCCCACCAGCGCCGAGGACCTGCGCCAGCGCATCCTGGAATCGGTGCGCCGCGGCGGCTACCGGCCCGCGGGCAGCGCGCGGCAGCTCGCGGCGGTGGTCGCCGACAGCACGCGCGCGGAGGAACTGCGGCGGATCCGCACGCCCACTCTGGTGCTGCATGGCGCCGACGATCCGCTGGTGCCTGTGGCCTGCGGCGAAGACACCGCGCGGCGCATTCCCGGCGCCCGCTTCGTCGCCATTCCCGGCATGGGCCATGACCTTCCGCCAGCCGTGGTCGAGCGCCTGCTGGACCCCTGCTGCCGCATCTGGCGCTAGGCTAGGACCCGATGACCTCTCCCGACCAGTCGCAGCTCGGCAAGCCCGTGCGCTATGCCGACCAGTACGACGCGAGCCTGCTGTTTCCCATCGCCCGCGCCGCCAAGCGCGAGGAGCTCGGCGTCTCCGGCCCGCCGCCCTTCTTCGGTGCGGACCTGTGGACGGCCTTCGAGCTGAGCTGGCTCAACAAGCGGGGCAAGCCGCAGGTCGCCATCGCCCACTTCACCGTTCCCTGCGAGACGCCCAACATCATCGAGAGCAAGTCGCTCAAGCTCTACCTGGGAAGCTACAACGGCACCGTGTTCGCCAGCGCCGACGAAGTGCGCGAGCGCCTGCGTGCGGACCTGAGCGAAGCGGTGTGGCGCGGCGCGCCCGCGCCCTCGACCATCGGCGTGCGGCTGCTGCTGCCGGAGCTGTTCGACCAGGAGCCGGTGCACGAACTCGATGGCTTGAGCCTGGACCGGCTGGACATCGAGTGCACGCACTACACGCCGGCGCCGGAGCTGCTGCGCGCGGCGGAGGGCGAGCAGCCGGTGGAGGAAGTGCTGGTGAGCAACCTGCTGAAAAGCAACTGCCTGGTGACGGGGCAACCCGACTGGGGCTCGGTTCAGATCCGCTACACCGGGGCGCAGATCGACCAGGAGGGGCTGCTGCGCTACCTGGTGAGCTTTCGCAACCACAACGAGTTCCACGAGCAGTGCGTGGAACGCATCTTCATGGACATCTGGCGGCGCTGCCGGCCCTCGCGGCTGGCGGTCTATGCGCGCTACACGCGCCGGGGCGGCCTGGACATCAACCCGCTGCGCACCAGCCATCCCATGGCCTTGCCGGCGAACATCCGCACGGCGCGCCAGTGAAGCTTCGCTAGCGGACGCCGATCCAGTCGCAGCGCAGGCGCCGGGACTGGTGCGCCTTCACGCGCCAGGTGACATAGAGCGTGGGCGCGAACATGGACAGGGCCAGCAGCGGCGCGGCCCAGAGCGCGTCGAAGGTGAAGGCCGGCACCCAGCCCACCCAGCCCACCAGCCAGAGCGTGAGCATGGTGTCCCACGCGTGGTATTCGACGGGATGGTCCCCCTGGTGGCGCACGGTCCACCGCTTGATGCGCTGAAGCGAATCCAGGTCCATGTGGCCTCCGCAGGTGGCCCCCGGCACGGCGGGGGCTTGCGGTTCACTGTAAGTTCCGCGTAAGCCCCTGTCCATCGGGCAAAGGGCGTAGGGCGCTGTCAGCCGGCGTCCCGGGCGGCCTGGGTCCCGTGAAAAAGGTCCGGGGTGTGCTCGGCCGCCAGCGGCGGGGCGGCCGGGGCCTCCGGCGCCGTGGCCGGCACGGCGTCGGCTTTCGCCAGCTTGCCGACCCGCACCCCGAGCAGCCGCAGCCGCTGGTCCAGGTCCACCCGTTTCAGGCACTGGCCGGCCGCCCGCCGGATCGTGCCGGGGTCCGCGGTGTAGTGGTCCAGCGTTTGGTCGCGGGTGGCGGTGCGGAAATCGTCGTAACGCAGCTTGATGCCGATGGTGCGGCCCACGTAGCCCTTGCGCCGCAGGTCCTCGGCCACGCGCGTGCACAGGTCGGTGAAGATCGCGCCCAGCTCCGCCCGGTCGCGCACCGCGTGCAGATCGCGGTCGAAGGTGGTTTCGCGGCTCATGGAGACCGGCTCGCTCTCGGTGACCACCGGCCGGTCGTCCCGGCCCCAGGCGGCGTCGTGCATCCAGGCGCCGTAGGCCTGGCCGAAGTTGTCGACCAGCCATTCGCGCGACTGCGCCGCGATGTCGCCGATGGTGTGGAGGTGCAGCTTGTGCAGCTTTTCCTCGGACTTGGGCCCGATGCCGTTGATCTTGCGCACCGGCAGCGGCCAGATCTTCGCCTGCACGTCCGCCTCGTGCACGATCGAGATGCCGTTGGGCTTGTTGAATTCGCTCGCCATCTTCGCGATCAGCTTGTTGGGCGCGACGCCGATCGAGCAGGTCAGCCCCGTGGCCTCGAAGATGGATTTCTGGATCAGGCGCGCCAGCACGCGCCCGCCTTCACGCTGGCCGCCGGGGACCTCGGTGAAGTCGATGTAGACCTCGTCGACGCCGCGGTCTTCCACCACCGGCGCGATCTCGCGGATCACGGACTTGAAGCTGCGCGAATAGCGGCGCACCTCGTCGAAGTCCACCGGCAGCACGATCGCCTGGGGGCACAGCCTGGCGGCCTTCATCATGCCCATGGCGGAGCCCACGCCGAACTGGCGGGCCGGATAGGTCGCCGTGGTGATCACGCCGCGACCCACGTAATCTCTCAGGAGTGGGAATGCATCGACCGGGATTTGGGAAACCGGCCGGTCCGCGAACCGCCGCAGCAGCAGGTCGTCCACCGACCGCCGGCCGCCGCCTATCACCACAGGAAGACCTTTCAGCTGCGGATAGCGGAGAAGTTCGACGGACGCGAAGAAGGCGTCCATGTCCAGGTGTGCGATGCGGCGCATGGGTTTCCAGACAGCATTCTGCTATCGAAGGCGGCCCGACCCGGCGGCATGGAAGTTGCAGTTGCTTACGTCCATGCACGCTTGGGAAGAAATCCACGGAGCGGCGAGCGGCGAAGGCCCGGTCGCCCGGATCATGTACGCGAGCCAGGCCCGCATCACGCAGTCCGTCTACTCCGAAATGGAGAAGATCCGCCACAGTGCCCTGAAGCACAACGAACCGGCGGGCATCGCCACCGCGCTGCTGTACCAGTCCGGCTGGTTCGTGCAGTGGAAGGAAGGCCCCGGCCCCGAGCTGCTGAAGATCATGGACCGCGTGGCCGGCGACTCCCGCCACCACGACCTGCGCGTGGTGCACCGCAGCCGCGGCCCGCGCATGCTCGCCGGCCCCTGGTCGATGGCGGTCGTGCAATGCAACGAAACCCCGGCCGACATGGAAGACCGCGTGCGCATCCTGAAGGAACAGGTGGACGACGGCCGCGAGTTCTCGCCGGCCGCGATCTGGCGGCGCCTGTCCACGCCGATGGAACACCCCGGCGCCATGCGCCAGGAAGACCCGGATGCCTTCCAGCGCGTGCTGGTGTGCTCCGCCGCCGGCACCAGTTCCTTCGACCTGGTGAACTGGCTCGGTGAACACCACGAAACCGAAGTCGTGCACCGCCGCTTCGCCGGCGCGCACGCGCTGGACGTCGGCACCAACTACGTGGACTTCGAGCAGGGCGGCCGCGTGCTGCGCGTGATCGCGATGGCGCGCCACGGCCTGAGCGTGCCGCTCACGCGCGCTTTCATGTCCGACTACTCGCACTTCGTGCTGCTGCTGTCGGTGGACGGCGACCGCAACCTGGAGCTGATGGAAAGGGTGCTGCGCGCCTATTCGACGCTGTCGCACCCGCCCGTCATCGTGGGCGTGGCCAGCATGCCGGAGATGCACACCCTGCCCAACACGCTGGCGCGGCGCTTCCGCATCCCCTACCAGCTGGCGATCGCCGACTCGCGCGAGTGGGAGTCGAGCTGGCACGCGATCGAGCCGCTGCTGGCCTGCTGGCAGCAGGCGGCCAACAGCTCCAACGTGGGCGACTCGCTGCGCTCCGCGCTCGGCGCTCAGTAGGTCCCGGGCAGCAGGATGCTGCGGTCCACGTCGCGGATGTTGGTGCGGCCGCAGAAGGCCATCGACAGGTCCAGCTCGTTGCGGATGATCTCCAGCGCGCGCTCCACGCCCGGCTGCCCCATGGCGCCCAGCCCGTACAGCATCGCCCGGCCGATGTAGGTGCCGCGCGCGCCCAGCGCGATCGCCTTGAGCACGTGCTGGCCGGAGCGGATGCCGCCGTCCATGTGCACCTCGATGCGGTCGCCCACCGCGTCCACGATCTGCGGCAGCGCCGAGATGGAGGAGGGCGCGCCATCGAGCTGGCGGCCGCCGTGGTTGGACACGATCACCGCGTCGGCGCCGGAGTCGGCCGCGAGCTTCGCGTCCTCGATGTCCTGCACGCCCTTGAGGATCAGCTTGCCGCCCCAGCGGTCCTTGATCCACTGCACGTCGTTCCACGACAGGCGCGGGTCGAACTGCTTGGCCGTCCACTCCGACAGCGAGCCCATGTTCTCCACGCCCTTGACGTGGCCGACGATGTTGCCGAACTGGCGGCGCTTGGTCCCCAGCATGCCCAGGGCCCAGCGCGGCTTGGTTGCGATGTTCAGGATGTTGGGCAGCGTGAGGCGGGGCGGCGCCGACAGGCCGTTCTTCAGGTCCTTGTGGCGCTGGCCGAGGATCTGCAGGTCCAGCGTGACCACCAGCGCGGAGCAGTTCGCCGCCTTCGCGCGGTCGATCAGCGCCTCGATGAAGCCGCGGTCGCGCATCACGTACAGCTGGAACCAGAAGGGATGGCGGCCGGTCGCCTCGGCCACGTCCTCGATCGAGCAGATGCTCATGGTGGACAGCGTGAAGGGGATGCCCATCTTCTTGGCCGCCTGGGCCGCGAGGATCTCGCCGTCGGCGTGCTGCATGCCGGTCAGCCCCGTGGGCGCGATCGCCACCGGCATGGCGACCTCCTGGCCGACCATGGTGCTGCGCGTGCTGCGGTCCTCCATGTTCACCGCCACCCGCTGGCGCAGCAGGATGCGCTCGAAGTCCGCCTCGTTCGCGCGGTAGGTGCTCTCGGTCCACGAGCCGGAGTCGGCGTAGTCGTAGAACATGCGCGGCACGCGCTTCTTGGCGAGGACGCGCAGGTCCTCGATGTTGGTGATGACGGGCAAGAGAGGTCTCCTCGGCTATGGCGGGGAATCGTAGCGGCTCCAGCGCGCGCCCCTGAAGTTTCTTGGCGGGCGCAGGACGATTTCTCGTCCGCGCCCGGACATCGCCCTCAGGCGCCCAGGCGCTTGTGGTGCCGCGCGATCTGCGCGCGCACCTGCGCCGGGGCCGTGCCGCCGAGCGTGTTGCGCGCATTCAGCGAACCCCGCAGCGACAGGGCGTCGTAGACGTCCTTGCCGATCGCCGGGTTGAACTGCTGCAGCAGCACCGCCAGCGGCAGCTCCGACAGGTCGCAGTTGTGCGAGACGGCGGCCTTGACCGCGTGCGACACCGTCTCGTGCGCATCGCGGAAGGGCAGGCCCTTCTTCACCAGGTAGTCGGCCAGGTCGGTGGCGGTGGCGTAGCCCTTGAGGGCCGCCTGCTCCATGGCCTGTGGCTGCACGGTGATGCCGCCGGCCATCTCGGCGAAGATGCGCAGCGTGTCCTTGAGCGTGTCGACCGTGTCGAACAGCGGCTCCTTGTCTTCCTGGTTGTCCTTGTTGTAGGCCAGGGGCTGGCCCTTCATCAGGGTGATCAGCGCCATGAGGTGGCCCACCACCCGGCCGGTCTTGCCGCGCGCGAGTTCCGGCACGTCCGGGTTCTTCTTCTGCGGCATGATCGACGAGCCGGTGGTGAAGCGGTCGGCGATCCTGATGAAGCCGAAGTTCTGCGACATCCACAGGATCAGTTCCTCGGACATCCGGCTCACGTGCACCATCACCAGCGAGGCGGCGGCGGTGAACTCGATGGCGAAGTCGCGTCGCTCACGGCGTCCAGCGAGTTCTGGCAGACGCCGTCCATGCCCAGCTCCCTGGCCACGAATTCGCGGTCCAGGGGATAGCTGGTGCCGGCCAGCGCCGCGGCGCCCAGGGGCAGGCGGTTCAGGCGCTTGCGCACGTCCAGCATGCGCTCGTGGTCGCGGGCGAACATCTCCACGTAGGCGAGCATGTGGTGGCCGAAGCTCACCGGCTGCGCCACCTGCAGGTGGGTGAAGCCCGGAAGCACCACGTCCACGTTCGGTTCGGCGATCTTCAGCAAGGCCTTCTGCAGGTCCACCAGCAGGTCGGCGATCAGGTCGATCTCGCCGCGCAGCCACAGGCGCACGTCGGTGGCGACCTGGTCGTTGCGGCTGCGCCCGGTGTGCAGGCGCTTGCCGGCGTCGCCCACCAGCTGGGTCAGGCGGGCCTCGATATTCAGGTGCACGTCCTCCAGGTCCAGCTTCCATTCGAAGCCCCCGGAAGCGATTTCCTGACGGATTTGCTCCATTCCGCGGCGGATGTCGGCCAGATCCGTTGCGGAAATGACACCCTGCTTTTGCAACATGGCGGCGTGCGCCAGGGAGCCCGCGATGTCCGCCTGCCACAGCCTCTTGTCGAAGAACACACTGGCGGTGTAGCGTTTCACGAGGTCGCTCATGGGCTCGCTGAACAGGGCGGACCACGCCTCGGATTTGTGATCGAGTTGGCTCATAGGGGTTGCACGTATGCGCTGGCGGGTGGGCAGGAGGGTCGATTCACCGAATAATGAAGGCCGAAGGAGGGCCGGAGCAGGCGCGCGCGAGCGTTGCCTGAAGGTCTGATGGACGACTCGCAACTATTATCCGCGTTCCAGGAACTGAACCGCCCCGCGAAGGCAGCCCCGCCGCGCCCGGTGATGCTGTTCGACGCCTGCCATGTGGGCGTGGTGCTGCGCACCGTGCTGTTCGTCGAGGCGGTGATGGCCATCGGCGCGATGTTCTCCGGCCCGAGCCTGGAAGCCTGGGTCGAACGGGTGGCCGTGCTCAGTGGGGCGGCGCTGCCGGCCACCCTGGGCTGGCTGGCGATCGCCTGCGGCGGCAAGAACGTGTTCGCGCGCCTGCCCGCCTTCGGCCAGCAGGTCGCGGGCGTGCTGCTGGGGGCGCTGGCGGGCCTGGCGGGCTGCGGCCTGCTGGCCCTGGTGCTTCCGCCCCGGCCCATGCCCTGGGTGGCCTCCGCCCTGGCGGGCGCCTTCCTCTCCGGCATCGTGGTGTCCGCCCTGGTGCTGCGCGCCAAGGGCCGCATGCCGGCCGAAACGGCGGCGCGGCTGGCGGAACTGCAGGCGCGCATCCGCCCCCATTTCCTGTTCAACAGCCTCAACAGCGCGATCGCACTGGTGCGCGAGGACCCGGCAAGGGCCGAACACCTGCTGGAGGACCTGAGCGAGCTGTTCCGCCACGTCCTGGTCGCCAAGGCCGATTCGGCGACGCTGGCGGAGGAAGTGCAGGTGGCCCGCCACTACCTGGATATCGAGCAGGTGCGCTTCGGCGAGCGCCTGCGGGTGGAGTGGGCGATCGATCCGGATGCGGGCAAGGCGAAAGTGCCTGCTTTGTTTTTGCAGCCCTTGGTGGAGAATGCGGTCAAGCACGGCGTGGAGCCGAGTCCGACCGGGGCCGACGTGAAGGTCACGACGCAGCGCCGGGGCAGCACGGTCGTCATCAAGGTGACGAACACGGTTCCCTCGGGGCAGGGACGCCCCGGGCACGGCGTGGCGCTGGACAACGTGAGGGACCGGCTGCGGCTGCTGCACGACGTGCAGGCGCAGTTCCAGACGGCACTGATCGATGGGCGTTACCAGGTGCGGATGGAGGTTCCGGCATGAACAATAACGAGGACGGAGGGCAGAGATGGGCCTGAAGATGTTGTTGGTCGACGACGAACCGCTGGCGCGTTCGCGATTGCGTACGCTGCTGGCCGAATGCAAGGCGCCGGCGGCGGAAGTGGCGGGGGAAGCGGCGAACGCGGCCCAGGCCATGGAGCACCTGCGGCGCCAGGGATACGACGGTGTGTTGCTGGACATCCACATGCCCGGCGCGGACGGACTGGCGCTGGCGCAGGTGCTGCGCACGCTGCCCGAGCCGCCGGCGGTGGTGTTCGTGACGGCCTATGCCGAACACGCCGTCACGGCATTCGAGCTGGAGGCGGTGGACTACCTGACCAAGCCGGTGCGGCTGGAGCGGCTGGAGCAGGCCCTGGGCCGGGTGGAGAAGGCCCGCCAGGGGGCGCGCCGGCGGGCCCGAGCCGGAACAGGAAGTGCTGGTGATCCAGGACCGCGGCCGCACGGAGCGCGTGCCGGTCAACGAGGTGCTGTATTTCAAGGCCGAATTGAAGTACATCACCGTCCGCACGGCCGCCAGAAGCTATATCCTTGACGGTTCGCTCAGCGACCTCGAGGAGCGCCACAGCGGCCAGTTCCTGCGGGTGCACCGCAATGCGCTGGTCTCCAGGCGTGCCGTCCGCGCGCTCGAAAAGCATTTCGACGCGGAGGAGGGCGAGGGCTGGGCCGTGCGCCTGAACGGGGTCGAAGAATCCCTGTCGGTGTCGCGCCGCCAGCTCAGCGCAGTGCGGGAGGCACTGGCGAGCTGATTTCAACAGAGGAACGGGGACTCGCAGCAGGCATGATGCAAACGTGAGTTCCGAACCTTCCGCTCCTTCCGCTCCTTCCGAATCCGTCGATCCGTCCGAGATCGACGACCTCCCCCGCACCCCCGTGGACCCGCGGCAGCCGCCGCACGTGCTGCTGCACATGCCGGCCAACGTGCGCAGCGCGGCCTTGGGCGTCCTGATGGTGCTGGCCGTGCTGGCCGTCCTGAAACTCGCCAGCGGCTTTTTCATCCCGCTGATGGTGGGCATGGTCCTGAGCTACGCCCTGTCGCCGCTAGTGGACTGGCTGCAACGGATGAAGATCCCTCGCGTCGTCTCCGCCGGCGTCCTCATCCTCGGCATCCTGGGCGGCCTCGGCGCCTCCGTCTACTCGCTCTCCGACGACGCCAACGAGCTGGTCGAATCCCTGCCGGACGCGGCGCGCAAGGTGCGCGATGCCATGCAGCAGGGCAAGCGCAAGAAGCAGGACAGCACGCTGGAAAGCATGCAGAAGGCCGCCACCGAACTGGAGAAGGCCGCGGAGGAAGCGGGCGGCAACACGCCCGCCACGCGCGGCGTGCAGCGGGTGGTGGTGGAAAAGCCGCGCTTCGACCTGCGCGAGCACCTCTGGAGCGGCACGCTGGGCTTCGCCAGCATGGTGGGCCAGACGGTGATGGTCACCTTCCTCACCTACTTCATGCTGATCTCGGGCGACACCTTCCGGCGCAAGCTGGTCAAGATCGCCGGGCCCGGCCTGGCGGAGAAGAAGCTCACGGTGCAGGCGCTCGACGAGATCAACGCGCAGATGCAGCGCTACCTGCTGGTGCAGCTGGTGGCCAGCATCGCCGTCGGCATCGCCACCGGCATCGCCTTCGCCATCCTCGGCGTGAAGCACGCCGCGGTGTGGGGCGTGGCGGCCGGCATCCTGAACCTGGTGCCTTACGTGGGCTCCGTCGCGGTGACCGGCGGGGCCGCGCTGGTGGCCTTCCTGCAGTTCGGCAGCGTGAACATGGCGTTGCTGGTGGGCGGCATCTCGCTCCTGATCAACACCATCGAGGGCTACCTGCTGGTGCCCTGGGCCACCAGCAAGGCCAGCAGCATGAACCCGGTGGCGGTGTTCATCGGCGTGCTGGCCTGGGGCTGGCTGTGGGGCGTGTGGGGGCTGCTGCTCGGCATCCCGATCCTGATGGCCGTCAAGGCGGTGTGCGACCGCGTGGACCACCTCAAGCCGATCGGCGAGCTGCTGGGGACCTAGCGAGGAGCCACCGGCAGGTCGAAGTGCAGGACGTCCTCTCGGGCGCCCAGCTTCCCATAGAGCGCGATCGCGGGGTCGTCGCCATGGTCGGCCTGCACGAAGATCACCCAGGCGCCGCGCTGCGCCGCGATCTCCTGCAAGTGCCGGATCAATGCCGTGGCGATGCCCTGCCGCCGGTGCGCGGCGGCGACGGCCAGGTCGTAGATGTAGATCTCGCTGCGTTCCTGCTCGAACTTCGGCAGCTCGTAGGCGGCGAGGCCGCCCACCACCTCGCTGCCCTGCACGGCGGCCAGCGCGATGAAGGTGTCGCGTCCGAGCAGCTGCCGCAGGTAGGCGCTGCCCGGCTGCCTGCGGCCGTAGGTGTCCGGCTCGTCGAAGGCCCCGCCGAACATGCGCAGCATCGCCCGCATGAGGGACTCGTCCTCGGGCGCGAGCTGGCGGACGGTGGGGGAAGGCGTCGGGGGCATGTTCATTCCTTGTGGGCAGCGCGCCGGCCGAGGCGCGTCAGCAGAACGCCGAGCACGAGGCCCACGGCGAGCGCGCCGCCTGCGAGGGCGAGGTCCTGCGTTCCGAAGGCGTTCGATGGTGGTGCGGCGGGACGGAGCGCCTGCTGCACCGCCTGCCAGTCCGTGGTCGAGAGCTGCGTCATGCGCGGGGCGTCCGCCAGGCCATAGACGCAGACCTCGCCGCCGGGCAGCTTGCAGAAGCGCGCGGGTGGACACTGCGTGAGGATGGCCTGCGGCGCCCCTTCGCCGCACTGGGCGCCGGCGCTGCGCAGCACCTGCAGCGTCACTTCCGGATGCTTGGTAAGTTGCTCGGGCATGGCGGGCTCCTGGGGGTTCCAGGGAGGAAGCGTAGCGCGGACGCGACTGCGCCTCCTTGCTGACTACAGGCGCGCCGCGGTCAGGCTCCACACGATCACCGCCAGTTGCAGGATGTTCACCAGGATCGCCGCGACGTGCGTCCTGCGGAATCCGGCGATGGCGGCGAGATCGCTGGACTCGATGGCTGCCGCCAGTGCGTCCATCCTGGGAATGATCATCCTGCGCAACGCAAGCGCGAGCAATGCGAGCAGGGCGGCTCCCGTGGCCAGTGCGGGCCGTCCGGCGAACGCATAGCTGATCGCAGTTCCGCCGGCGGTGACGACCGCCGCGACGTAGTAGATGTTGAAGAAGCCGCGCACGAAGCGGGCGTCCAGCGGCGTGTCGTGCTTCAGGACGAGCAGCGGGATGGAGCCGAGGATGAAGTAGGTCGTGGTGACCAGCAAGGCCACGGTGAAGGACAGGGCGGCGATCATCCGTCTTCCTTTCTATCGCGAGATGTGGCTACGTGCGGACCAGTTCGAGCTGGATCCACGGCTGCCAGCCCGCTTTCCTTGCCTTGAGTTCCCAAAGCCCACCGAGGCGATTCTTCCGGGCATCGAAGCTGCCATGGAACCGGACGGTCTTTCCCTCGATGCTCCAGCGCCGGCCGTCGAGGGCAAGCACGAAGACTTCGGTCGTTCCCTGGTCGTCGAACGACCTGGCGAAATGCTGCTGCTTGATTGCGTCGAACCCCATGACTTCCATGGAACGCGTGGGCTGGTTGTCGAAGCGCGCGTCGACGTCATGGACGATGAAATGCCTGCCCGGCAGCCAACGGTAGGTGTCGGTGGCGTACAGGGTGCCGGCAGGGCCGGCTTCCGTCTCGAGGACTTCGCCGTTGGTGTTCCAGGTGCCGATGAAGACTTCGAACCTGGACATGCGGTTGGCGGGCATGGCTTCTCCGTGGGAGTTTGTGCTACGTTGCGGCGCCAATCCGTTGCGTGCCGGTTTCGACCGGCCGGCCAGGGCTCGACACGTCCTCCAGCCGTTCGGCGAAAGCGAGCAGCAGCGGCGCCGCCTCGATCGGCGCGAAAGCGGCATGCAGCTCGTCGCACAGCCTGTACAGGCGCTCCATTCCATCGGCGGACGAGTCGCCCTCGTCAAAATCGGCCGCGCGCAAGGCGGCGAGTTCGTGGGGCCAGCCACGGCTCCTCACCCAGGACCACCCGCAGATGGAACGCCGCGACGGCGATGACCAGTGCGTAGATGAGCAAGCCCTTGGACCCGAACGAAATGGCCCAGCCCGCAAGGATCAGGGCGACCGATACGTACATCGGATTGCGACTGTAGCGGTAGAGCCCGACGACCGCCAGCATCCTGGGGGCGCCCAAGGAGCGAGGGTACACCCAGAGACGTAGAAGTCCCGGACGCACCAGAGCAACCCGAGGATTCCCAGGGCGAACGCACAACGGCCGAAAACCTTGACGCAGGTCAAAGCCGAACGGCCAAACGCGTTGACAGCATTCGCCTTTGTCCACTATTTTGAGATTCCACTTCAAGGGACCAAATCCATGAAAGCCATCAAAGCCATCGGCAGCGCAATCGCCATCGGTTTGCTCCTCATAGCCACGGCGCAGGCGGCCAACGTCTACAAGTTCACGTTCGCAGACATCGAATATCCTGACGGCACATTCGGTACTGTTCGAGCAGGCGTCAAGATCGTGAAGCGGTCCAACGTCACTGTGTGCGACTATTTCGGCCCGAGCGATCAATACTTGGGCCAGTATCAAAATACGGACAATTCATCCACCGATGCGCCTGTCGTGAAGCCTATTGTCTTTCTCGTTACCCGAGCCGCGTGGTTCGCTAGTCATTCGTCGCCCCATCGCGGGAACCGGCGCGGGCCCATCGGCGTGCGAGGCGCGAAGAGAGCAATATCTCGTGGCGCGCCACTTCCTCCACGCGGCCACTCAGGCCGTTGGTGTGTGAAGCACAATCTTGCGCGAGTAGGTCATGTGCGCTGTAGCGTGAAGGTGACCGGCACGTTGCGGCAAGGGGCCGCGCGGTGCACGATTTCAAACGGCACCGTGCGACCCCTTGCCGCAACGTGTCCGAGTCGACCGACCTGTTAGACAGCACCGGCTCAGCTCTCAAACGGATCCTCCCAGCCTGGCCGCGGAATTCTCGGAATGCGAGGTATCGGCGGAATTGGAGGAATCGGAGGTATGGGTGGAATGCGAGGGATTCTCGGAATCGGCGGCACTCGCATGGCGTTCCGGAGAATGTACTCCCCGTCGACAAGTTCGCCCACGTACTGGCCGTCGTGGCCCCACACGCTTCCGTCTTGTTCTACCCACCCCAGATACTCGCTGCTCGGGCCAAAAAACGATCCGTTTCTCAGGAAGCCCACAGGCGCGCCGTTCCACCGAAAGATGTGTGTCAAAGCTGTCTCCTCTGTGCTGTCTGACGTAGGAATGACCGTCGCGCGGTTAGCGGGCGGACGCCCACCCATAGGACCCCGGCATCGCTTGCCACTCTAGGCCGCATAGGCGACTTGATTGAGACGGTTCACCAAAGACCCCACGAACTCGCGACACTCGATGGCGTAGTCCGGCTGCATTGGACGCTGCTGTCCATTTGCTTCGAGGTCTCCCTCGTGGGCAATCTGATTGCGTCGCTGCACAAAGCCCGCAAGCCGGCGCTTCAAGTGTTCAGCGGTCGTATTCGGCCCGGGCCACAGATCGGAGACTGGCTCGAACACGTTGTCGAAGCCAATCAGGCGGTACGCCTCGATGATCTTGTCCGGCGCCTGGAAGGACTGGAACTGCAGGTAGTTGTCTTCAAGCTTCTTCAAGAGTTGACCCACGGTGTCTTGCGCGAGAAGAATCGGCACCGCCTGCCGGAATGTGTTCGCATTCCGCACGGGCATGAGCAAGGCCAGTTGCTCCGCGAGCGATTCTGGAACCACCTTATTTGGCCCGAACAGGTGCGGCAGTCTTTCTTTCACGACGCTATGCACGTATGTGTCCAGCGCGGAAATGGCCGCAACCACAGCAGAACGCGGCAGCCACAACAGGTCCTGATTCTGCGCGTCGAGACGGCCGCGCGCCCCAAGATTCCGGAAGCCTCGCAACTGACGGTACATGCCTACGAGCTTGTCTGAGGCGTCGACATTGCGGTTGAACTGCTGCAGGGCGGTCATTGTGCGGTCTAACGTGAAGGTGACCGACACGTTGCGGAAAGGGGCCGCACGGTGCGCGATTTGAAACGGCACTGTGCGGTCCCTTGCCGCAACGACTCCGAGTCGACGGACCAGTTAGACCGCACCCTCACTGCGCATCTCCGAGGAGACCAATCTGACTTCCTCTCGGCCCCCTCACAACTCCATGCACCTTCTGAACCTCATAATCGGTGTGCACGACTTCGCCGTCGTACCCATAGGAAACTTCTTCGCTCAGCGTGACGCGCAGAGAGTCTCCCGGTGCAAGATTCACTTCGCCATTCTGGAAGTCTTGGAGCCACTTGACGTCTCCAAGCTTCGCCTCAATCATCTGTGCGCCATACCTGAACGCCCACTTTGATGTGCCCAGGTAGTCCGGCTTTTTCACCTTCAGGATCCGTTCCCCTGTGTTCTGAAGGCGCTCCTTAGTCACGATCTCCCGGATTACTTCTCCGGAAACGACAAGTTCCGGGTTGAAGGTCGACTTGCCCTCGGCGGAGGCGAACGACGCCCGGTCCCGCGGCTCAAGCGGCGCCATGGCTTCGTTCACCGCGGCGATATCCGAAAGCAGGGAAGGTGTGTCGATGGGTGCGTAAGCCGGTAGCAATTTTAGGTCGGTGTCTTGCGCAAGCTTGTTGAGTTCTCCCTCCAGCAACTTTCACTTCGTTTCGGTCAGAGATCTCCTTTCGATCGGCACACCAATCAAGGATCTTGTGCTTTCCCTGTAGCAGGAAATGGCCGATCAACTTCTTAATTTCACCTTGCTTAAGCGGCTCGTCCGGAATCGCTTCGATGACCGTTCGCAAACGAGACTTTAGTGAGGCCGCCTCGATGTCCTGAAGAACGAGGCTGGTCCGCACGGTGGCGCCTAGCATCGGGGCTAGATGAGTGTCCAATCTTTGGAACGCTTCAATTAGTCCGGCCATTGAACGGAAGACCCTGGTCGGATCTCCCTCGCCACGAACGAATTCGATCCGAACATCGAAGTCGACGAATTCCGGATCACCCATGATGTTCCCCGTTCAAAGTGATTGAGTCGACCACCCTCATAGATTCTTCGGTGTACCCAGCGCCTTGTAGGTCGCCCAGTCGTTCGCCTCCACCACGCTCAGACCATCGTCTGCGTCGATGAACTGCTTAAAGTGGTCGCGGAGCCCAGCGCAATTTGTATTGAATCGATTGAAGCACCACGACGACTCTAGTACGCGGACCGCTTGGAACCTTGCGAGTTCGTCGTACAACGTCTGATAGTCCCGAGCCTTTCGAAGGTCGTAGTCCAGGAAGTACAAGGCCATCCCTGCGTCTCCTCATCAGGATGGCCGAGAGTGTCCCTCTCCCTTCTACACCTCGGCCTCCGCCGAACGGGCGAATACGAAAGCCCACATTGCGGCTAGTGCGGTCTAACGTTGGAGTTGACCGGCACGAAGCGGCATTGCGCCGCAAGACGTATGCTCACGTGCACGGCTTGCGGCGCAATGCCGTTTCGTGTCCGCGTCGAACGACCTGTTAGACCTCATCGCCTCGTCCCTCAATGGTTAGAAAGGCAGTCCGATCGCCATTACCAGTAGTCGGACAGCAGCTCTTTGGCCTTCAACGTTCGATCCACGATCTTCCCCAAAGACTCAGCGGAGAACTGCGCGTACTCCTGCAGCATGCCGGTCTTTGACGCCTTCAGCCGGACAAACGTGTACCCCTCGTGATCCGTGCTATTCCAGTCCGCGTGTACCACCAGATTCCGCAGACTCGCGACCTCGCCTAGTTCAGCGATCAGATTTTCAAAGCCTCGCGGATTCAAGGTACTAGAAAGGTGGAAATCCTCGCTGAAACGCTTGAACAAGTCCACCTTGGCGGAGTAAGAGAGCTTTTGAATAACGATCAAACCGGGAGCGTCCGTACGATCGCTGATGATCTCGCAGAGGAAGGAGTCGAGCAGTTTCTCTAGCGAGTTAAAGAACATGATCACCAGCCCAATGAGCGGAAGGGATTCGTCCAGGTACTCCTGCGCCAGGCTCTCATCCTCAATGTCGTGCGACAGGTGTTGGATGAACTGGGTTGTGCGGGTCTTCATGTCGCTGCGCGCCACGTGAGGTCTAACTTGATTTAGTCCGCATCCCCGCGGAATAACATCCCTGCCAGCTCCCCATCGAGTCCTCCACTTTCGGCCACAACTTCAAGCTTTATAACAACTTGCGCGATTCCACGACATACCGAGCCTTCGCTAAAAAGCCATGAAAGTCCGCAATGCTGCGGAATAACATCGAACCTCCGTGGCCGGGCTGAAGAGGCGGCCTTTTGTAGGTACCCGTAGCCGTTGGTTTTGTTCATTCCGGCGCGAAGCGGGCTTCCCTAACAACGCAGCCAAACCCCGCACAGGTATCCTGCCCGCCGACCCCGGTAAGGCACCGAAGCCCTGAGAGCCTCTAACCACCGCCCCTCCGGATTTCACGACAATACCCCCATGAGCGAACCGAGCACCCCCAAGCCGCCCCTTCCCGACCACCTCTCGGTCGATCCGCGCAGCCCGCATTTCAACAAGGAAGTCTGCGAGCACGACATCGGCATCCGCTTCAACGGCAAGGAGCGCCAGGACGTCGAGGAGTACTGCATCAGCGAAGGCTGGATCCGCGTGCCGGCCGGCAAGACGCTGGACCGCAAGGGCAAGCCGCTGCTGATCAAGCTGAAGGGCAAGGTCGAGCCCTTCTACGAGGACGCCGCTGCCGCCGGGGAAGCGCCGCCCTCCGTCAGCTGACGCGCCTCAACCCGTGTTGCGCAGGCCCGCGGCGATGCCGTTGATGGCCAGGTGGATGCCGCGCCGCTCGCGCTCGTCCGCCTGCCCCTCGCGCCAGCGCCGCACCAGTTCCACCTGCAGGTGGTGCAGGGGATCGATGTAGGGGAAGCGATGGCGGATGGAGCGCGCCAGGGCCGCGTTGCCGGCCAGGCGCTGCTTTTCGCCCGTGATCAGGGCCAGCGCGTCCACCGTGCGCTGCCACTCCGCTTCCATCGCACCGAAGATGCGGCGGCGCAGGCGGGCGTCGGGTACCAGCCCGGCGTAGCGCGAGGCCAGCGCCAGGTCGCTCTTGGCCAGCACCATGTCCACGTTGGACAACAGGGCCCGGAAGAAGGGCCACTGGCGGTACATGCGCTGCAGCAGCGCCACCTGCTCCTTGCGCTCTCCCGCGCCCAGGAATTCCTCCACCGCCGAACCGAAGCCGAACCATCCGGGCAGCGTCAGGCGGCACTGACCCCAGCTGAAGCTCCAGGGGATGGCGCGCAGGTCCTCGATGCGCTGCGTCGCCTTGCGCGAGGCGGGCCGCGAGCCGATGTTCAGTTCCGCGATCTCGCGGATCGGGGTGGCGTTGAAGAAGAAATCGACGAAGCCCGGCGTCTCGTACACGAGGGCGCGGTAGGCGCGCATGCTCGCCTGCGACAGCGTCTCGGCCGCCTGCAAGAAGGCCTTGGTCGCGGGCTTGGTGGGCTGCAGCAGCGTGGCTTCCAGGGTGGCCGCCACCAGCGTTTCCAGGTTGCGGCGGCCGATCTCCGCGTTGGCGTACTTGGAGGCGATCACCTCGCCCTGCTCGGTCAGGCGGATCTGGCCGCGCACGGTGCCGGGCGGCTGCGCCAGGATGGCCTGGTAGCTCGGGCCGCCGCCGCGTCCCACCGTGCCGCCGCGGCCGTGGAACAGGCGCAGCTGGATGTTGTGCGTGTTGGCCAGCTGGTCGAACAGCTGCACCAGCGCGATCTCCGCGCGGTACAGCTCCCAGTTGCTGGTGAAGATGCCGCCGTCCTTGTTGCTGTCGCTGTAGCCCAGCATGATGTCCTGCTCGGCGCCCGAGCGCTGCATCATCTTCGCGATGCCGGGCAGACCATAGAACTCGCGCATGATGGGCGCGGCATTGCGCAGGTCCTCGATGGTTTCGAACAGCGGCACCACGATCAGGTCGATGCCGGCGTGGTCGTCCAGCGTGCCGTGCATCAGGCCCACTTCCTTCTGCAGCAGCATGACCTCCAGCAGGTCGCTCACCGCTTCGGTGTGGCTGATGATGTAGTGGCGGATCGCCTGCGCGCCGAAGCGCCGCCGCATCGTCACCGCCGTCTCGAAGATCGCCAGTTCCTTGCGTGCGTGCTCGCTGTATTCGGCGCCCAGCACGCGCAGCGGACGGGCGTCGCACAGCAGGCGCAGCAGCACCTCGCGCTTGCCGGCCTCGTCGAGCTTGCGGTAGTTGGCTTCCACGCGGGCCTTCGAAAGCAGCTCCGCGACCACTTCCTCGTGCTGCTCGGAGTTCTGCCGCAGGTCCACGGTGGCGAGGTGGAAGCCGAACACCTCCACCGCGCGGATCAGCGGCTTCAGGCGCTGCTGCACCAGGGCGCTGCCGTGGTGCGCGAGCAGCGAATCGCGGATGGTGCGCAGGTCGGCCAGCAGTTCCTCCGCGTGCTGGTAGGGGTTCTGCGGCGGTACGGCGTGGCGCGCGGCCTCGCCGCCGGTGAGTTCCTTGAGCGTGGCCGCCAGGCGCGCATACATGCCGGTCACCGCGCGTCGGTAGGGTTCGTCCATGCGGTGCTCGCCGCGGTCCGGCGAGCTGTCCGCCAGCGCCTGCATCTCCGGCGTCACCTGCACCAGCAGGGCCGACATGGAGAAGTCGCTTCCCAGCCAGAACAGCTCGGTGAGGTAGTGGCGCAGCGCCACCTCGCACTGCCGGCGCAGCGCGTAGGCGAGCGTGTCGGCGCTGACGTTGGGGTTGCCGTCGCGGTCGCCGCCGATCCACTGGCCCATGCGCAGGAAGCTGGCCACCGGGTGGTTGCCCAGCTCGCGTTCCAGTTGCCCATAGAGCTTGGGGATCTCGCGCAGGAAGGTCGCTTCGTAGTAGCTCAGGGAGGTCTCGATCTCGTCGGCCACCGTGAGCTTGGTGAAGCGCAGCAGGCGCGTCTGCCACAGCTGAAGCACCCGGGCCCGCATCTGCACCTCGTTGGCGGCCAGCTCGCGCGGCGCCAGGGCGTCGCGGGGCAGGGCGCGGGCGCGGATCTCGTCGCGTTCGGTGAGCAGGCGGGCGAGGTCGCGTTCCGCATCCAGGATGCTCTTGCGCTGCACTTCGGTGGGGTGCGCCGTCAGCACCGGCGACAGGTAGCTGTGGGCCAGGGTCTGCGAGACGGCCTTGGCGCCGATGCCGGCCCAGCGCAGGCGGGCCAGCGCCACCTCGATGCTGCCTTCCTGGGTGTCGCCGGCGCGCTCGTGCACTTCGCGGCGGCGGATGTGGTGCCTGTCCTCGGCCAGGTTGGCCAGGTGGCTGAAGTAGGTGAAGGCGCGGATCACGCGCACGGCCTGCGTGCCCGAGAGCGACTTCAGCAGCGACTTCAGCGCGCGGTCCGCCTCGTGGTCCTGGTCGCGGCGGAAGGCGACCGACAGCTTGCGGATGCGCTCCACCAGCTCGAAGGTCTCCACGCCTTCCTGTTCCCGGATCACGTCGCCCAGGATCCGGCCCAGCAGGCGGATGTCTTCGACCAGGGGGCGTTCGTTGTCCTTGGCACGCCTGACGGGGGCTGCTCGGAAGGCGGCATGGGGGCTCTCGTTTCTGGGAACGCGGGGATGCTAGCATCGACCTTCCCCATGGATTACAAGCAGGTTACGACGTGAGCCAGTTCACCATCGCGACGCGCGAAAGCCGGCTCGCCCTCTGGCAGGCCGAACATGTCAAGGCCCTGCTGGAACAGCGCGGACACGGCATCGCGCTGCTCGGGATGACGACCAAGGGCGACCAGATCCTGGATCGCTCCCTCAGCAAGGTCGGCGGCAAGGGCCTGTTCGTCAAGGAACTCGAGGTCGCCCTCGAGGAAGGCCGGGCCGACCTGGCCGTGCACTCGCTCAAGGACGTGCCGATGGACCTGCCGGAGGGCTTCGAGCTCGCCTGCGTGATGGAGCGCGAGGATCCGCGCGACGCCTTCGTCTCCAACAAGTACGACAAGCTGGCCGACCTGCCGCAGGGCGCGGTGGTGGGCACCTCCAGCCTGCGCCGCGTGGTGCTGCTGCGCGCGCTGCGTCCCGACCTGAAGATCGAACCGTTGCGCGGCAATCTCGACACCCGCCTGCGCAAGCTGGACGACGGCCAGTACGACGCCATCGTGCTGGCGGCCGCCGGCCTCAAGCGCCTGGGCCTGGGTTCGCGGATCCGCGCCGTGTTCGAGGCTACCGAGATGCTGCCCGCCGCAGGGCAGGGCGCCTTGGGCATCGAGTCGCGCACGGCGCGGCCCGACGTCGCCGCGGCGCTGGCCCCGCTGGCCCACCAGACCACCTGGCTGTGCGTGGCCGCCGAACGCGCGGTCAGCCGCGCCATGGGCGGCAGCTGCTCCATGCCGCTGGCGGCCCACGCGCGCATGGAAGGCGAATACCTGCAGCTGGAAGCCGCCTGGGGGACCCGGACCAGGCCGGCGTGCTGGTGCGCGCCAAGGGCGCCGAAGTCATCGCCGACCTGGCGCAGGCCGCGGCCCTGGGCGAACAGGTCGCGGCACGCCTGCGCGCCGGCGGCGCCCGCTGAAGGCCGCCATGGCGGTGGTCCTGACGCGGCCATCGCAGGAAGCGCAACGCTGGGCCGCGCGCCTGCGCGAACACGGCCTCGAACCCCTGGTCCTGCCCCTGCTGGCCATCGCCGGCCCGCCGGACCCCGCCGTGCTGCAGCGCGCGGCCGCCGATGCCGACCACTACGCCGCCGTGATGTTCGTCAGCGCCAATGCCGTGCAGGGCTTCTTCGCCTGCCAGCCGCCCTTCGCCCGCGCCCGGGCCTGGGCGCCGGGGCCGGCGACCGGTGAGGCGCTGCGCGCGGCCGGCGTGCCCGCCGAACGCATCGACGCACCGGCGGCCGACGCCGGCCAGTTCGATTCCGAAAGCCTCTGGGACCAGGTGGGCGGCCAGCTCCATGCCGGCGACCGCCTGCTGCTGGTGCGCGGCGCCGACAGCGAGGGCCGCAGCCAGGGCCGCGACTGGCTCGCGCAGCAGCGGCGGCGCGCGGCGTCGCGGTCGACACGGTGGTCGCCTACACCCGGCAGGCGCCGCACTGGACGCCCGCGCAGCAGGCCGCCGCCCGCCAGGCCGCCACCGACGGCTCCACCTGGCTGTTCAGCAGTTCGGAGGCGGCCGGCAACCTGCAGCAGGTGCTGCCCGGGCAGGACTGGTCGCGGGCCCGCGCGCTGGCGACGCATCCGCGCATCGCCGCGGCAGTGCGCGCGCTCGGTTTCGGCGAGGTGCGGGAGTCCCGTCCGGCCTTCGAGGACTTGTTGGCGTCGATAGAATCGCGCCGATGAGTTCGCTGCCGCCTTCGCCGCCTGCATCTTCCGAGCTTCCCCGGCGCTGCCGGTGGGGCCAGCGGTGCCGGCCACGGTGGACGCGGCGCAGGTGCGTTCGGCCACGGTCTCGCGCGGCACCTTGCTCGCGCTGGCGCTGCTCTCGGGCGCCGCGCTGCTCTCCAGCGTGATGCTGTGGCAGCGCCTGTCGGCCATCCAGGAACAGCTGGCCCGCCAGAGTGCCGACACCGGCGCCAACGCCATCGAAGCACGGGCGCTGGCCCGCCAGGCGCAGGACATCGCCCGCGACGCCGCCGCCCGCCAGCTGGTGCTGGAGTCGCGCCTGTCCGAAGTCGCCCTGCAGCGCACCCAGCTGGAAGACCTGATCCAGAGCCTTTCGCGCTCGCGCGACGAGAACCTGGTGGTCGACATCGAGTCGGCGCTGCGTCTGGCGCAGCAGCAGACGCAGCTCACCGGCAGCCCTGAACCGCTGCTGGCCGCCCTGCGCACCGCGGACCAGCGCCTGGCCCGCGCCGCGCAGCCTCGGCTGGCGCGCCTGCGCGCCTCGATCGCCCGCGACATCGACCGCATCCGCGCCGCCACCGTGACCGACGTGCCCGGCCTGCTGGCGCGCATCGACGACATCGTGCGCCAGGTGGACGAACTGCCGCTGGCCAACGCCGTGCCCGCGCGCGCGGTGGTGGAGCCGACTCGCAAGCCGCCGACCACCGCCGCCGGCGTGTGGTGGCAGCGCTGGCGCGACGCGGTGGCGGAGGAGGCGCGCGGCCTGGTGCGCGTCAACCGCATCGACCAGCCGGAAGCGATGCTGGTCGCGCCCGAGCAGGCCTTCTTCCTGCGCGAGAACATGAAGCTCAAGCTGCTGAACGTGCGGCTGTCGCTGCTGGCGCGCCAGAACGACGCGGCCCGGGCCGACGTGGCAGCGGCCGGCGCGGCGCTGAACAAGTACTTCGACCCCAGCTCGCGCCGCACGCAGGCGGTGGCCACGCAGCTGCAGCAGGTGCAGGGCCAGGTGCGCAGCTCGGAGCTGCCGCGCATCGAAGAAACGCTGGCCGCGCTGGTGACGGCCGCCGGCGGGAAATAGCCGTGCGCGCCGCGCTCTGGCTGCTGGTCCTGTTCGCGATCGCGGTCGCGGGGGCCTTGTTCGCGGGCAACAACCAGGGCTCGGTCACGCTGTTCTGGCCGCCCTACCGCATCGATCTCTCGCTCAACCTGGTGCTGCTCCTGCTGCTGGGCGCCTTCCTCGTCGTGCACACGGCGATGGGCGCGCTCTCGGCGCTGTTCGACCTGCCGCGGCAGGCGCTGCGCTGGCGCACGCAGCAGAAGGAACGCGCGATGCACGCGGCGCTGCTGGACACGCTGTCGCACCTGCTGGCCGGGCGCTACATCCGCGCCCGCAAGGCGGCCGAAGCGGTGCTGGACCAGGAGGCCTCGCTCACGTCGTCCGGCCACCGACCCGGCAACGCCAGCCAGCTGCGCGCGATCGCGCACATCCTGGCGGCGGAAGCGGCGCAGGCGCTGCAGGACCGCGGCGCGCGCGAGGACCACCTGCAGCGCGCGCTGGAGCAGGCGTCCGCGCGCGACGCCCAGGAAACGCGCGACGGCGCCCTGCTGCGCGCGGCGCGCTGGGCGCTGGAGGACCGCGACCCGGAAGCGGCCATGCTGCTGCTCAAGGGCCTGCCGGTGGGCGCGGGCCGCCGCACGGTCGCCCTGCGCACCAGGTTACGGGCCTCGCGCCAGGCCGGCCAGCCGCTGGAAGCGCTGGAGACCGCGCGCCTGCTGGCCAAGCACCATGCCTTCTCGCCGGTGGCCGCGCGCAGCATCGTGCGCGGGCTGGCCATCGACCTGCTCAATGGCGCCTACGACGTGGCGCAGCTGCAGCGCGCCTGGGGCGCACTGGAACCTTCCGAACAGCTGATGCCGGAAGTGGGGATCCACGCGGCGCAACGGCTGATGTCGCTGCGCGGCGATGCGCGCATCGCCCGCGAATGGCTGCTGCCGGCGTGGGAAGCGCAGGCCGAGCTGGGCGAATCGCTGCGCGTGAAGCTGGTCTGCGCGCTGGAAGACGGGCTCGACTCCGTGGACGGCGGCTGGCTGGCGCGCATCGAAGCGGCGCAGAAGGCGAATCCGCGCGATGCCACGCTGCAGTACCTGGCCGGGATGGCGTGCATGAAGCGGCAGCTGTGGGGCAAGGCGCAGCAGTTGCTGACGCAGGCGGCGCTGGGCCTGCAGGACCGCAAGCTGCACCGCAATGCCTGGCGCGCGCTGGCGGAGCTGGCGGAGCAGCGTGAGGATGCGCCGGGGGCGGCGCTGGCATGGAAGAGGGCGGCGGAGGAGTAGTTCCCTACGAATTGCCGTGGGGCTGTCCCTGTAGGTCGTGGTGAGCCCGAAGGCGAACCGCGACACCAAAAAAAAACGGCGCCCGCAGGCGCCGTTTTTCATTCCGCCATCCCTCAGAACGGCAGCTGCAGGTTCCGCAGATCCCGCTTGGTCTCCACCAGCACCAGCGGACCTTCATCGGCCACCGCCACCGGCGGCCGCTCGCGCGGGACGTGCACCGGTTTCGGTTCCGCGGCCATCGCGGCCTGGGCGGCAGCGATCTTCTCGGCGTCCGACATCACCCACTGCAGGCCCGAGCCTTCGGCGACGTTCTTCAGTTCGTCCACCGGCAGCTGGAAGGGCTGCACGCTGGGCACCGCGCGCGTCTCGATGGGCGCCGCAGCAGCGGGCGCGGCCTTGGCCTGCGTGCCGCCGGCATGGTGCTCCTGCGGCAGCGGCGCGTGGCCGGCGAACACTTCCATCTCCGCGGGCGAGACTTCGGCGCCGGTGGCGACGATCGCCTCGTTCGGGCGCTCGGAGCGCTCGCCGCGTTCGCGGCGGTCCCGGCCGTAGCGGTCGCGCGAGCGGCGCTCGCGGTCGCGGCGGCCCTCGCCGGACTCGGCTTCCGGCTGGCGGTCGCCATCGAAGTGCGTGTGCGACTCCAGCACCGGGTTGGCCGCGGGCGGCTGGTCACCGGCCGATTCGGTCACGTCACCGACGGAACCGGCGGCACCCGCCAGCGCATCGGCCTCGACGTTGGCGTCCTGCGGCTGGCCTTCGCGCGGGCCGCGCTCGCCGCGGCGCTCGCCACGGTCCCCGCGCTCGCCACGCTCGCGGCGTCCGCCGCGGTCGCCCCGTTCACCGCGTTCGCCACGCGGGGCGCGGTCCTCGCGCTGCTCGCCGCCAGGGGCGGCTTCGCTGCCCGCCTCGGGCGCCGGCACCATGCCTTCCGGCATGCTGCCGCGGGCTTCGATCGCCTCGCGGTCGCGCTGCGCGCGCTCGGCTTCGCGGCGCAGGCGCGCCTCGTGCCGCTCGCGGCTCTCGCGCGGCTCGCGGTCGTCGCGCTGCTCGCGCTGCTCGCGCGGTTCCCTCGGCTCGCGCACTTCGCGCGGCTCACGGTTGTCGCGGGCCTCGCGCGGCTCGCGCGCTTCCCTCGGCTCGCGGTTGTCGCGTGCTTCGCGCGGCTCGCGCTGCTCGCGGCCTTCGCCCCGGCCACCGCGGTCCCCGCGTTCGCCCCGCTCGCGCCGGCCTTCGCCGCGGCCCTGCTGGCCGTCACGCGGCTGTCCTTCCGGACGCTGCGCCTGGCCCTCGGCGCCCTCGGCGGCCACGCGCTCGCGGCGCGGCTCGCCGTCGCGGCGGCCTTCGCCCCGGCGGTCGCGTCCGCCGCGGTCGCCGCGGCCATCGCCCCGGCGGCCATCGCGCCGGCCTTCGCCGCGTTCACCGCGACCCTCGCCGCGGCCTTCGCGGCGCTCTTCCTTCTTCGCTTCCTGCACGGGCACGGCGGCTGCGCGCGGCGGCTCGGCCGCGGGCGCCAGGCCGAATGCGCTCTTGAGCCAGGAGAAGAAACCCTTCTCCGCGGGCTGCACGGGCGCAGCGACCGGGGCGGGGGCGCGTGCGGCGACCGGCGCCGGCGCGGCCTTGGCCACGGGCTCCGGCGCCGGCGGCTTGGCCACCGGCATCGGCGCCGGCAGGTCCGGCAGCACGCCCTTGATCACCGGCTCCTGCTTGTTCACGCGCTCGTGCGAGCGGCGCGTCACGCCGGTCGGGTCCTCGACTTCCTCGGCCATGTGGTAGCTGGCCTTGATGTTGTCCAGGCGCGGGTCGTCGTGCTTCAGGCGCTCCAGCCGGTAGTTCGGCGTCTCCAGCGTCTTGTTCGGGATCATCAGCACGCTGATGCGCTGCTTCAGTTCGATCTTGGCGATCTCGGTGCGCTTCTCGTTCAGCAGGAACGAGGCGACGTCCACCGGCACCTGCACCAGCACGGAGGCGGTGCTGTCCTTCATGGACTCTTCCTGGATGATCCGCAGGATCTGCAGGGCGGAGCTTTCCGTGTCGCGGATGTGGCCGTGGCCGCCGCAGCGCGGGCAGGGGATGGACGCGCCTTCGGACAGCGCCGGGCGCAGCCGCTGGCGGCTCATCTCCATCAGTCCGAACTTGGAGATCGAGCCGAACTGCACGCGGGCGCGGTCCTGCCGCAGCGCGTCGCGCAGGCGGTTTTCCACTTCGCGGCGGTTC
This sequence comes from Ramlibacter montanisoli, assembly GCF_013087525.1. Lineage (GTDB taxonomy): Bacteria > Pseudomonadota > Gammaproteobacteria > Burkholderiales > Burkholderiaceae_C > Ramlibacter > Ramlibacter montanisoli. The sequence goes on from NZ_JABFCS010000001.1 coordinate 365,189, forward strand.
TTCGACTCCTCCATGTCGATGAAGTCGATGACGATCAGGCCGCCCAGGTCGCGCAGGCGCATCTGGCGCGCCACTTCGTCGGCGGCTTCCAGGTTGGTGCGGGTGGCGGTTTCCTCGATGTCGCCGCCCTTGATGGCGCGCGCCGAGTTGACGTCGATGGAGACCAGCGCCTCGGTGTGGTCGATCACCACCACGCCGCCGGAGGGCAAGCTTCACCTCGCGGGCGTAGGCGGACTCGATCTGGTGCTCGATCTGGAAGCGGGAGAACAGCGGCGCGTCGTCGCGATAGCGCTTCACGCGGGCGGCATGCTCCGGCATCACGTGCGCCATGAACTGGTGCGCCTGGTCGTAGATGTCGTCCGTGTCGATCAGGATGTCGCCGATGTCGTGGTTGAAGTAATCACGAATCGCGCGGATCACGAGGCTGGATTCCTGGTAGATCAGGAAGGCGCCCTTGCCGCCCTTGGCCGCGCCGTCGATGGCGGTCCACAGCTTGAGCAGGTAGTTCAGGTCCCACTGCAGCTCGGGGCGCTGCGGCCGATGCCGGCCGTGCGGGCGATGATGGACATGCCGTTGGGGTACTCCAACTGGTCCATGTTCTCCTTGAGCTCCTGCCGGTCCTCGCCCTCGATCCGGCGGCTGACGCCACCGCCGCGCGGGTTGTTCGGCATCAGCACGACGTAGCGGCCGGCCAGCGAGATGAAGGTGGTCAGCGCCGCGCCCTTGTTGCCGCGCTCTTCCTTTTCCACCTGGACCAGCAGTTCCTGGCCTTCCTTGATCACCTCGTTGATGCGGGCCTGCGAGACCGACACGCCCGGGGCGAAGTACTGCCTGGAGATTTCCTTGAACGGCAGGAAGCCGTGGCGGTCCTCGCCGTAGTCCACGAAGCAGGCCTCAAGCGAGGGCTCGACCCGCGTCACGACCGCCTTGTAGATGTTGCCCTTGCGCTGTTCGCGCCCTTCGATCTCGATCTCGTAGTCGAGGAGCTTCTGCCCGTCGACGATCGCCAGCCTGCGTTCTTCCGCCTGCGTGGCGTTGATCAGCATCCGCTTCATAGCGTGGTCCTTCAAACTTCAAGCGCGCCCCCTGCGGGTGCGCGAATTTCAATGCCGGACTGACGCTTCGAAACGGGATGGAATTGCCGGAGTGCGAACAGGCGTGCCGGAGCTTGCTAGCTCAGCAACCGTCGCAATGGCACAGGGATGGGGGCGAGGAGGCGACGGCGCTGCACCGCAAGTGCTGCGATGGGAAGGGCGCCGAAGAGGGCCATGGGACCTGCATGGCGGGCGCGGGCAGGAGCCAGCGCCAGATTGCCAGGAGGAGAACCATCAGCACCGTTGTCTCGCTTTGATCCGTCTGACAGCCGAGGGGCTGCCTGACTCGTATTCCGTTCAGTGTTTCGAAGAGCCGGACCCTGCCTGCAACGCACGCGCCATGACGGGCTTTGGCCCGGAATCTGCGCGGCACGTTGCCGGTGGCATCGACCTGCCAGGAGGCCGGGTGGGAGGCGTGGACTAAACTGCCAGCCAAATCAACCACTTACGGCGTAACTCTGGTGAAACAGATTATAGGGGGCGTCCCGTCCCCCGCAAGTGGCTCGGTCCAATTTCTGACAGTTGGGGAGGAATCGGCGGGCCAGCGCCTCGACAATTTCCTCATTCGCGTCCTCAAGGGGGTGCCGAAGACCCATGTGTACCGGATCATCCGGTCCGGCGAAGTCCGGGTGAACAAGGGCCGGGCCTCCGCGGATTCACGGGTGGAGGAGGGCGACGTCGTGCGGCTGCCGCCGGTGCGCATCGCCGAGAGCGTGGTGGCCAGGGCGGACAAGCCCGCGCCGGCGCGCGAATTCCCCATCCTGTTCGAGGACGAACACCTGCTGGCGATCGACAAGCCGGCCGGCGTCGCCGTGCATGGCGGCAGCGGCGTGAGCTTCGGCGTGATCGAGCAGCTGCGCCAGGCCCGTCCCACCGCGAAACTGCTGGAGCTGGTGCACCGGCTGGACCGCGAGACCTCGGGCATCCTGCTGGTGGCCAAGAAGCGCTCGGCGCTCACCAAGCTGCAGGACCAGTTCCGCGACCGCGAAACCGGCAAGACCTACCTGGCCCTGGTCACGGGCGCCTGGCCCGCCAACAAGAAGGTGATCGACCAGCCGCTGCACAAATACTTGCAGGCCGACGGCGAACGCCGCGTGAAGGTCGTGGCCAAGGACGACCCGGACGGCATGCGCTCCATCACCCTCGTGAAAGTCGCCGAATTCCTCCCTCCCCCTGGGGGAGGGCCGGGGTGGGGGCGTTGCGCCCGCCGGTTTCACCTTGCTCGAAGTCACCATCAAGACCGGCCGCACCCACCAGATCCGCGTCCACCTCGCCAGCGCCGGCCACCCCATTGCCGGGGACGACAAGTACGGCGACTTCGAGCTGAACAAGGCGCTGCAGAAGCAGGGCCTCAAGCGCATGTTCCTGCATGCGTGGCGGTTACAGTTCGACCACCCCGCCACCGGCGAACGCATCGCCTTGCAGGCCCCCTGCCCGCAGAGCTGCACAGATTCACAGACCATGCCCGCCAGCCGACCCCGCCAGTTCGACCTGATCGCCTTTGACTGGGACGGAACGCTCTTCGACTCCACCGCGATCATCGTGCGCTGCATCCAGATGGCGGTGGCCGACGTCGGCGGCGCCGTGCCGAGCGACCGCGACGCCGCCTACGTGATCGGCATGGGGCTGATGGAGGCGCTGGCCCATGCCGCGCCCGACGTGCCGCGCGAGCGCTATGCGGAACTGGGCGCGGCCTATCGCCGCCATTACATCAACCACCAGGACGACCTGAGCCTGTTCGAGGGCGTGCTGCCCATGCTGGCCGACCTGCGCGCGCGCGAGCACCGGCTGGCCGTGGCCACCGGCAAGTCGCGCCGTGGCCTGGACGACGTGCTGCGCACCGTGCAGCTGGCCGGCGTGTTCGACGGCTCGCGCACGGCGGACGAAACGGCCGGCAAGCCGGACCCGCGCATGCTGCACGAGCTGATGGAGGAGTTCGGCACGGAACCGCAACGCACGCTGATGATCGGCGACACCACGCACGACCTGCAGATGGCCTTGAACGCCGGCTGCCCCAGCGTGGCCGTGAGCTACGGCGCCCACCTGCCCGACGGCTTCGAGGCGCTGCAGCCGCGCGCCATCGTGCACTCGGTGCAGGAACTCCACCGCTGGCTGCTGGGGAACGCATGACCGCACCGGACGACGAGGGCGAAGCCGTGCCGCTGTGCAACTCGCGCGAGCTGGTCGACGGCGGCCTGGCCGTGCCCTTCGACGTGCTCTATGCCGGCCAGACCTGCCGCGCCTTCGCCATCCGCTACCAGGGCCAGGTGCATGCCTACCTGAATCGCTGCACGCACGTGGCCATGGAGATGGACTGGCAGCCGAACCGCTTCTTCGACGACACCGGCCGCTGGCTGCTGTGCGGCACGCACGGCGCGGCCTACCAGCCGGACACCGGTGCCTGCGCGGGGGGCCGTGCCGCGGTTCCCTGATCCGCATCAAGCTCTCGGAGCGCGATGGCGTCGTGCACTGGCATACTGGCTGGAACCTGCAACCCGTGGCCTTCTGAGCTGCCCCCATGAACGACACCCTGCCGCCGGATGCTCCGGCCGAACCCCTGCGCCCACACCCTCTTCCCGTACGCCCGCCGTCGCCGGCGCGCCCGGCTGGGAGCGCGCCACCATGGAGAAGCTGCTGTTCGCGACGCTGGAGGAACAGCGCCTGCGGCGGCGCTGGCGCACCTTCGTGCGCCTGGCGTGGCTGGCCTTCTTCATCTTCCTGGTCTGGGCGCTGACCTCGCGCGGCAGCGTGGGCACCGACAAGCTCGCGCCGCACACCGCGGTGGTCGAGATCAAGGGCGAGATCGACTCGGGCAACGAGTCGAGCGCCGAATTCGTGATCGCCGCGGCCAAGGCGGCCTTCGAGGACCCGAGCGCCCAGGGCGTCGTGCTGCTGATCAACTCGCCGGGCGGCAGCCCGGTGCAGGCCGGCATCATCAACGACGAACTGCGCCGGCTGAAGGCCAAGCACAAGAAGCCGCTGTATGCCGTGGTGGAGGAGTCCTGCGCCTCGGCGGCCTACTACATCGCCGTGTCGGCCGACCGCATCTTCGTGGACAAGGCCAGCATCGTCGGCAGCATCGGCGTGCTGATGGAAGGCTGGGGCTTCACCGGGCTGATGGAGAAGATCGGCGTGGAGCGCCGCCTGCTCACCGCGGGCGAGAACAAGGGCTTCCTCGATCCCTTCAGCCCGCAGACCGAGCGGCACCGGCTGCACGCGCAGCAGATGCTGGACGTGGTGCACAAGCAGTTCATCGAAGTGGTGAAGACCGGCCGCGGCAAGCGCCTGAAGGCCGACATGCCGGAGCTGTTCAGCGGCCTGTTCTGGACCGGCCAGCAGGCGGTGGAACTGGGCCTGGCCGACCAGATCGGCAACCTGGACTTCGTCGCCCGCGAGGTGGTGAAGGCCGAGGAACTGGTCGACTACACGCGCCACGAGAACATCGGCCAGAAGCTGGCCAAGCGCTTCGGCGCGGCGATCGGCGAGGGGGCGGTGAAGGCCTTGCGGGCGACGCAGCCGCTGCGCTGATCGTCAGGGGCCGATCGCGAACACCGCCGGCACGTCGTTGGCGACCGGCACCCCTTCCTTCTTCCACCCCGCGACGCTGGCGCACCGGCACTTCGCCGCCGGCAGGGTGAGGGCCGACGCCACCGCGACCCGCGTCCCCGGCTTCAGCGCCTGCAGCATCGCCTGCCACACCGCCGCATTGCGGTACGGCGTCTCGATGAACATCTGGGTCTGCCCCGTGCGCAGGGCCAGCGCCTCCAGCTCGCGCAAGCGCTGCGTGCGCTGCGCCGCGTCCTGCGGCAGGTAGCCCACGAAGGCGAAGTTCTGGCCGTTCAGGCCGCTGGCGGCCAGCGTCAGCAACAGCGACACGGGCCCCACCAGCGGCACCACCTCCAGCCCCAGTTCGTGCGCCGCCCGCACCACGGAGCTGCCGGGGTCCGCCACCGCCGGCATGCCGGCTTCGCTCAGCAGACCGACGTCGTTGCCTTCGACAGCCGCCTGCAGCAGCGGCCGCGCGTCGAAGGACGCCGGCAGGTGATCGCCCTTCTTGTGGACCTCTCGCGGCAACTCCACGATCTGCTGCTGCTGCAGCGGCACCGCCAGCGGCTGCACTTCGCCGACCCGCTTGAGGAAGGCGCGCGCCGACTTGGCGTTCTCGCACACCCAGTGCGTCAGGCGGGCGGCCTGGGTGATGGTGCCGGCGGGCAGCACCTCGGGCAGCGGCACCGTGGCCTCGCAGCCGAAGTCCAGCGGCGTGGGCACCAGGAACAGGCGGCCGGACGGCATCAGAACACGGACACGCCGGCGGCGCGCAGCATGCGGCAGGTGCGGATCAGGGGCAGGCCGACCAGCGCGGTCGGGTCATCGCTGTCGATCGCGTCCAGCAGCGCGATCCCCAGGCCCTCGCTCTTGGCGCTGCCCGCGCAGTCGTAGGGCTGCTCCGCGCGCAGGTAGGCCTCGATCTCGTCGTCCTGCAGCGCGCGGAAGCGCACCCGCACCGGGGCCAGGTCGTGCTGCACGAACCCGCTTTCCTGGCACATCACCGTCAGCGCGGTCTGGAACACCACCGTCCGCCCGCTCATGCGCCGCAGTTGCGCGACCGCGTTCGCATGGTTGCCGGGCTTGCCCAGGGGCTCGCCGTCCAGGTCGGCCACCTGGTCGGAGCCGATCACCACCGCCGCCGGATGCAGGCGGGCCACCGCGGCCGCCTTGGCCGCTGCCAGCCGCCGCGCCAGCTCCGCGGGTGCCTCGCCGGGCAGGGGGTCTTCGTCCACGTGTGGGGGCTCCACCGCGAAGGGCAGCCGCAGGCGCGACAGCAGCTCGCGGCGGTAGACCGAGGTGGAACCCAGGACCAGTGCGCGGGGGATGGGGACGGCGGGAGCAGGGGGCATCCGCGGATTCTCTTACACTGAATTCATGGCCAAGGACTTCGACCCGCACCGACTCGACGTGCGCCGCTTCGCCGAGGAAGGCGCCGAGCTCGCTGCGAACGACAGCCTGCAGAGCTTCCGCCGGCTGGCGGCCGAGACCCAGCAGCCCGGCGAGGCCGCGCCCGTGCAGTGGCAGGCGCGCGGCGAACTGCTCAATCCGCGCCACGTCCACCCCGAAGTCTGGGTGCACGTCGCGGCGGAGACGGTCCTGCCGCTGGTCTGCCAGCGCTGCCTGCACCCGGTGGACGTGCCGCTGGCCGTGGACCGCTCCTTCCGCTTCGTCTCCGACGAGGCGACGGCGGCCGCGGAGGACGACGTGTCCGAGGAGGACCTGCTGGCGCTGAGCCGCAGCTTCGACCTGGTGGAGCTGGTGGAGGACGAGCTGCTGATGGAGCTTCCGGTCGCCCCCGGCACGAGACCTGCCCCGAAGCCGTGAAAATGTCGGCGGTGGATCCGGACTTCGAGGCCGCCGAGGCGGAAAAGGAGCATCCCTTCGCCGCCCTCGGCCGCCTCAAAACGGGGAAGTAGCAGGGGCAGCCACTTGGGCTATAATCGTCGGCTTCGCGCCAACAGGGCACCCGCAGGCACTGCCTGGGGACCGACATCCGGGCGCTTTCGCCAACCATCCAACCTGCTTGCGGCCCTGGCCGCGGGCAACACGAATCCAGGAGCCCGTCATGGCCGTCCAGCAAAACAAGAAGTCGCCTTCCAAGCGCGGCATGCACCGTTCGCACAACGCGCTGACGGTGCCGGGCATCGCGGTGGAACCCACCACCGGCGAAACCCACCTGCGCCACCACATCAGCCCCACCGGTTTCTACCGCGGCCGCAAGGTGCTGAAGACGAAGAACGACGCCTGATCGCCGATCACGCACCAAGGCCCGGCTGCGCACTGCAGGCCGGGCCTTTTTCTTGCCCTTCCTTGACCCGTCCGCACCTGCCGGCACGCCGTTTGCCTCTACAGTTGACGCCATGACGACCACACTGGCTGTCGATTGCATGGGCGGCGACCATGGCCCGCGCGTCACGCTGGCCGCCTGCCGCAACTTCCTGGAAGCCCACCCCGAGTCCCAGCTGCTGCTGGTGGGCGCGCCGGACGCGCTCGCGCCCCTGAAGCATCCCCGTGCCCGCATCGTCGCCGCCTCCGAGGTGGTGACGATGGACGACCACGTCGAAGTGGCCCTGCGCAAGAAGAAGGATTCGTCCATGCGCGTGGCGATCCAGCAGGTCAAGGACGGCCAGGCGCAGGTCGCGATCTCCGCCGGCAACACCGGCGCGCTGATGGCGCTGGCGCGCTACCTGCTCAAGACGGTGGAGGGCATCGACCGCCCCGCCATCGCCACGCACCTGCCCAATGCCAGGGGCGGCGACACCACCGTGCTGGACCTGGGCGCCAACGTCGACTGCAACGAGCAGCACCTGCTGCAGTTCGCCGTGATGGGCTCCGCGCTGGTGTCGGCGCTGCACGAGGGACACGAGAGTCCCTCGGTGGGCCTGTTGAACATCGGCGAGGAAGTGATCAAGGGCAACGAGGTGATCAAGCGCGCGGGCGAACTGCTGCGCGCCGCCGCCGCGGCCGGCGACCTGAACTTCTACGGCAACGTCGAAGGCAACGACATCTTCAAGGGCACCACCGAGATCGTGGTGTGCGACGGCTTCGTCGGCAACGTGGCGCTCAAGACCAGCGAGGGCGTGGCATCCCTCATCAGCGGCTTCCTCAAGGAGGAGTTCGCGCGCAATGCGCTGACCAAACTTGCCGCCATCGCTGCCTATCCGGTGCTATCTGCGCTCAAGAAGCGCGTGGACTACCGCCGCTACAACGGCGCTGCCCTGCTGGGGCTGCGCGGACTGGTGTTCAAGAGCCATGGCTCGGCCGACGAGTTCGCCTTCGAGCAAGCCCTCAACCGCGCGTATGATGCGGCCCGACACAATTTGCTGGACCGTGTCCAGAGCCGCATCGCCCATGCGCGGCCGCTCCTGGCGGGCGCGGGCGGCGATGCGCAGCTCGAAGCGGCCACGAACTAGACAATGAGCAGATATTCCCGGATCACGGGGACGGGCAGCTTCCTGCCGCCCCGTCGCGTGACCAATGCGGACCTGGCGGCGCAGCTCGCCGCCGAAGGCGTGGAAACCTCGGACGAGTGGATCGTGGAGCGCACGGGCATCCGCGCGCGCCATTTCGCCGAACGCGACGTCTCCACCAGCGACCTCGGCCTCGAAGCCGCGCGCAACGCGCTCGAAGCGGCCGGCCGCAAGGCCTCCGAGATCGACCTGATCATCGTCGCCACCTCGACGCCGGACATGGTGTTCCCGTCCTCGGCGACCATCCTGCAGAACAAGCTGGGCATCGCCGGCTGCCCCGCCTTCGACCTGCAGGCGGTGTGCAGCGGCTTCGTCTACGCGCTGACCGTGGCCGACTCGATGATCAAGAGCGGCGCGGCGAGCAAGGCGCTGGTGATCGGCGCCGAAGTGTTCTCGCGCATCCTCGACTTCAAGGACCGCACCACCTGCGTGCTGTTCGGCGACGGCGCCGGCGCGGTGGTGCTGGAAGCGTCCGACACGCCCGGCATCCTCTCCAGCGACCTGCATGCCGACGGCAAGCACGTGGAGATCCTGTGCGTGCCCGGCACGGTGTACGGCGGCAAGGTGCACGGCAACCCGCTGCTGCGCATGGACGGCCAGGCCGTCTTCAAGCTGGCGGTGGGCGTGCTGGAAGAGGCCGCCCGCACCGCGCTGAAGAAGGCTGGCAAGACCGAGGCCGACATCGACTGGCTGATCCCGCACCAGGCCAACATCCGCATCATGCAGGGCACGGCCAGGAAGCTGAAGCTGCCGATGGACAAGCTGGTGGTGACGGTGGACCAGCACGGCAACACGTCGGCGGCCTCGATCCCGCTGGCGCTGGATGCGGCCGTGCGCGGCGGCAAGGTGAAGAAGGGTGACACGCTCATGCTCGAAGGCGTGGGCGGCGGCTTCACCTGGGGTGCCGTCCTCCTCGATTTCTGAAGCCCCGCGGCTTCCCACCACCACAAGAGACAAAAGCATGAAACCGTTCGCTTTCGTGTTTCCGGGCCAGGGCTCGCAGTCCGTCGGCATGCTCGATGCCTGGGGCGACCATCCTGCGGTGCGCGAGACGCTGAAGGAAGCCTCCGATGCGCTGGGCGAGGACGTCGCCCGCCTGATCCGGGAAGGCCCCAAGGAAGCGCTCGCGCTGACCACCAACACCCAGCCCGTGATGCTTGTGGCGGGCATCGCCGCCTACCGCGCCTGGCGCGCCGAGGGCGGCGCGGAGCCGGCGGTCGTGGCCGGCCACTCGCTGGGCGAGTACACGGCGCTGGTCGCCGCCGGCGCGCTGAGCCTGGCCGATGCCGCGCCCCTGGTGCGCTTCCGCGCGCAGGCGATGCAGGAAGCCGTGCCCGTGGGCACCGGCGCCATGGCCGCCATCCTCGGCCTGGAAGCGCAGAAGGTGGTCGAGGGCTGCGCCGAGGCGCTGCGCGCTCGGCACCAACAGCGGCGAGACCGTGGAAGCCGCCAACTACAACGATCCCGCGCAGACCGTGATCGCCGGCAGCAAGGCCGCCGTCGACAAGGCCTGCGAAGTGCTCAAGGGCATGGGCGCCAAGCGCGCGCTGCCGCTGCCGGTGTCGGCTCCCTTCCATTCCAGCCTGATGAAGCCGGCGGCCGAGAAGCTCAGGCAGCGGCTGGCCGCCACCAGCATCCAGTCGCCGCGCATCCCGGTGGTGAACAACATCGAGGTGAAGGTCGAGACCGATCCGGACCGCATCCGCGCCGCCCTCTACGAACAGGCCTTCGGCCCGGTGCGCTGGGTCGAGTGCGTGCGCGCCATCCAGGGCCGCGGCATCACCACCCTCGTCGAATGCGGCCCGGGCAAGGTGCTGGCCGGCCTGGTCAAGCGCATCGACCCGGCGCTGACCGGCGTCGCCCTGTACGACCCGGCCACGCTGGCCGAAGCGAAGGGAGCCCTGGCATGACAGCCCACGTCGACATGCACGGCCAGGTCGCACTGGTCACCGGTGCCTCGCGCGGCATCGGCGCGGCCATCGCCCACGAACTCGCCATGCGCGGCATGAAGGTCGTCGGCACCGCCACCACCGACGAAGGCGCGGAGAAGATCACCCAGGCGATGGCGCAATTCGCCGGCTGCCGCGGCGCCAAGCTGGACGTGAACGACGCGAAGTCGGCCGAAGCGCTGGTCGACGCCATCGCCAGAACATGGCGGCCTGCACGTCCTGGTCAACAACGCCGGCATCACCCGCGACAACCTCTCCATGCGGATGAAGGACGAGGAGTGGGACGCCGTGCTGGACACCAACCTCAAGGCCGTCTTCCGGATGAGCCGCGCCGTGATGCGCACGATGATGAAGCAGCGCTACGGCCGCATCGTCAGCATCACCAGCGTGGTGGGATCCTCGGGCAACCCCGGCCAGGCCAACTACGCGGCCGCCAAGGCGGGCGTGGCGGGCATGACCCGCGCGCTGGCGCGTGAGCTGGGGAGCCGCGGCATCACCGTCAACTGCATCGCGCCCGGATTCATCGAGACCGACATGACGGCGGCCCTGCCCGAGGAACAGCAGAAAGCACTGCTGGGGCAGATCCCGCTGGGCCATCTCGGCAAGCCCGCCGACATCGCGCATGCGGTCGCGTGGCTGGCGTCGCCCCAGGCGGGCTACGTCAGCGGCCAGGAGATCCACGTCAACGGCGGGATGTTCATGGCCTGAGCGGCCCTTCGGTCGCGGCAGCCAGCACCTTACCCAGCCGGACCCTCCGCCCGGCTTAAAATCGCGGATTCAAGTCAACAACCCTTAGAGGGAACCATGAGCGATATCGAAGCACGTGTCAAGAAAATCATCGCCGAGCAACTCGGCGTGGAAGAGTCCCAGGTCACCAACGAGAAGGCCTTCGTGGCCGACCTCGGCGCGGACTCGCTCGACACGGTGGAACTGGTCATGGCCCTCGAAGACGAATTCGGCATCGAGATCCCGGACGAAGACGCCGAGAAGATCACGACGGTGCAGAACGCCATCGACTACGCCAACGCCAACCAGAAGGCCTAAACCAGCATGCGTCGCCGCGTCGTCGTGACGGGACTGGGCTGCGTCAGCCCCGTGGGGAATTCAGTCGCCGACTCCTGGGCCAACCTGCTGGCCGGGAAGAGCGGCATCGACCTGGTCACGTCCTTCGATACGGGCGCCCTCTCGGTGAAGTTCGCCGGCGAGGTCAAGGGCTTCAACGTGGCCGACTACATGCCCGAGAAGGAAGCCCGGCACATGGACCGCTTCATCCACCTCGGGCTCGCCGCGGCGGCCCAGGCGGTGCAGGATGCGGGCCTGCCCACGGGCGATCAGCTCGACCCCGAACTGGCCACCCGCATCGGCGTGAACATCGGCTCCGGCATCGGCGGCCTGCCGATGATCGAGGAGACGCACTCCGAGCTGGTCAACCGCGGCCCGCGCCGCATCTCGCCCTTCTTCGTGCCCGCGTCGATCATCAACATGATCTCCGGCCACGTGTCGATCCGCTACGGCTTCCAGGGCCCGAACATCGCGATCGTGACGGCCTGCACGACCGGCCTGCACGCCATCGGCGTGGCCGGGCGCATGATCGAGTACGGCGATGCCGACGTCATGGTCGCCGGCGGCGCCGAGTCCTGCGTCTCCATGCTGGGCATCGGCGGCTTCGCCGCGGCCCGCGCCCTGTCCACCCGCAACGACGACCCCAAGACCGCGTCCCGCCCCTGGGACAAGGACCGCGACGGCTTCGTGCTGGGCGAAGGCGGCGGCGTGATGGTGCTGGAGGAGTACGAGCACGCGAAGAAGCGCGGCGCCAAGATCTATGCGGAGCTCGCGGGCTTCGGCATGAGCGCCGATGCGTACCACATGACCGCGCCCAACGTGGACGGCCCGCGCCGCTCCATGCAGGCGGCCCTGAAGAACGCGGGCGTCAACCCGGACCAGGTCCAGTACCTCAACGCGCACGGCACCTCCACGCCGCTGGGCGACGTGAACGAGACCAACGCGATCAAGAACACGCTGGGCGAACACGCGAAGAAGACGGTGGTGAACTCCACCAAGTCGATGACCGGCCACCTGCTGGGCGGCGCCGGCGGCATCGAGTCCGTCTTCACCGTGCTGGCCATCCACCACCAGAAGAGCCCGCCGACCATCAACATCTTCAACCAGGATCCCGAGTGCGACCTGGACTACTGCGCCAACGAGGCGCGGGACCTGAAGATCGACGTGGCGCTGAAGAACAACTTCGGCTTCGGCGGAACCAACGGCTCGCTGGTCTTCAAGCGCATCTGAGCCCCCATGCACTCCGCCCCATCGGTGAACTATCCGGTGGGGCGCAGCGCGTTCGCTGTGCGGGCGGCGCTGGCCCTGGCCGCGGCCTGCCTGGCCGTGATCGCTCTCTGGAGCGTGCAGGCTCCCTTCGGCTGGCGCCAGCTCGCCGCGCTGGCGGCGGTGCTGGCCTGCGCCGTCCTGGCCTGGGACGCCTGGCGCCGTTCGCCCGCGGGCGTCCTGCGCTGGGACGGCCGGGAATGGACCTGGGAAACCTGGGAAGAGGGCGGCCGGGTCGCGGGCGGCCAGCCGGCGATCGCCCTGGACCTGCAGTCCCGCCTGCTCCTGCGCTGGCGCCCGGAGCAGGGCGGTGCGCGCTGGCTGTGGGTCGAACGCGAGGCGGCGCCGTCCCACTGGGACGCGCTGCGCCGTGCTGTATATTCGCGCGCCAGCACGCAGGTGCCTGCCGCCGGCAAGCCTCCCGCGGCCGAACAATGACCAAGACGCCTCCCGCCGCCCCGCCCCCTCGCCCGGCGACACCGACCTGATGCTGGTGGAACGCACCGTCGCCGGCGACCAGAAGGCGTACGAGCTGCTGGTGATCAAGTACCAGCGCCGCATCGAGCGGCTGATCGGCCGCATGGTGCGCGACACCGACCTGATCGAGGACATCGCCCAGGAAACCTTCATCCGGGCCTACCGGGCACTCTCCCAGTTCCGCGGCGAGGCCCAGTTCTATACCTGGCTGTACCGGATCGCCGTCAACACCGCGAAAAAGCCCTGGTCGACCTCAAGCGCGACCCGGTCGTCTCGGAATCCTCACTTCGTGGCGGCGGCGACGATGAAGAAGAAACTTCCGGCGTCGAGAACGAACTAACTTCCGCCGAGACCCCGGAAACGGTGCTGGCGGCCAAGGAAATCGCCCACGCCGTGAACTCTGCCATGGAGGCGCTGCCCGACGAATTGCGCCAGGCGGTCACCCTGCGCGAGATCGAGGGCCTGAGTTACGAGGAGATCGCGGAAGTGATGAACTGCCCGATCGGCACCGTCCGCTCCCGGATCTTCCGGGCGCGGGAGGCGATTTCGGCCAAGGTGAAACCCCTGCTGGAAAACCAGTCGGGCAAGCGCTGGTAAGGCGCGGATGGACAAGATGGACAAGATGGACAACCAGGAACTGATCTCGGCGCTGGCCGACGGGCAGCTGCGCGGGGACGAGTTCGCCCGCGCGATCGACGTGGCCGCCGCGGATGCGCGCGCGCGGCAATCCTGGTGTGCCTACCACGTGGTGGGCGAGGTGCTGCGCACCGGGCGGGCCTCGACCGGCACCCCGCCGGAGGTCTTCCTCTCGCGCCTGCAGCAGAAGCTGCGGCAGGAACAGGCTGCGGCGCTCCCGGTCGTGCAGCCGGTGGTCTTGCGCAAGCCGCAGGCACCCGCCGCGAACGACTGGGCCTGGAAGCTCGCCGCCGGCGTCGCCTCCGTCGCGGCCGTGGCCGCCGTGGGCTGGAACCTGTGGGGCGGCGCGGCCCCAGCGGCCAGCCGCAGCTGGCCGCCGTGCCGGCCGCCGCGTCGGTGGTCGAAGCGAGCGCCACGCCGATGCTGCGCGACCCGAACCTGGACAAGCTGATGGCCGCGCACCGCCAGTTCGGCGGCGCCACCGCCCTGGGCACCAGCTCGGGCTTCCTGCGCAACGCCACCTTCGAGGGGCCGGCCCGCTGATGGCCCCGGGCATGGCGCGCCGGTTCCCGGGCAATGCAGGCCTGCGCGTCGCGCAGGGAGTGCTGGCGTTCTGGGCCGCCACGGCCATGCTGCTGGCGGCCTCGCAGGCCAGCGCCGCCGGGCCGGGCAAGCTGGCCGATCCCCGGCCGGGCGACGGCCGCGCCGAACGCACCGTCGGCGAGTGGCTGGCGCGCATGCACGACGCCTCGCGCCAGCGCAACTACATCGGCACCTTCGTGGTGTCCTCCAGCAACGGCTCGATGTCGAGCGCGCGCATCTGGCACGCCTGCGACGGCGTGCGGCAGGTGGAGCGCATCGAGGCGCTCTCGGGCGAACGCCGCTCGACCTTCCGTCGCGACGAGGAGGTGCTCACCTTCTTCCCCGAGACGAAGACGGTGCGCAGCGAGCGGCGCGAGGCGCTGGGCCTGTTTCCCGAGCTGCTGAAACCCGACGAGACGGCGATCCCCGAGTTCTACAAGGCCAAGCGGGTCGGCAGCGACCGCGTGGCCGGCTTCGACGCCGACATCGTGCAGGTCCTGCCCAAGGACGCGCTGCGCTTCGGCTACCGGATCTGGAGCGAGAAGAAGAGCGGCCTGGTGGTCAAGCTGCAGACGGTCGACGAGGCCGGCCGGGTCCTGGAGCAGGCGGCCTTCTCCGAGCTCCAGCTGGACGCCCCCGTGCGCATGGACAAGCTGGCGCAGATGATGGCCGTGCCGGACGGCTGGCGGGTCGAGAAGAGCGACGCGGTCAAGACCACGGCCGCCGCCGAAGGCTGGGGGCTGAAGACGCCCGTGGCCGGCTTCAAGCCCACGAGCTGCTACAAGCGGACGGCCGAGGGCATCGTGCAGTGGATCTTCTCCGACGGGCTGGCTTCGGTCTCGCTCTTCGTCGAGGAGTACGACCGCCAGCGGCACCTGCAGGAGGGCTCGTTCGCCAGCGGCGCCACCCACACGGTGACGCGCCGCGTGCAGGACTGGTGGGTCACGGCGGTGGGCGAGGTGCCCCCGCAGACCTTGCGCGCCTTTTCGCTCAGCCTTGAGCGCCGCAAGTAGGCCCCCATCTTCTCTGCGCCGCCGGTCGTGTCCGGCGCGTAAATCAACGTGTGCGTCATTGGCTGACGCGCAACTTTGGCGCGCGGCCGTATTCTCAGCTATACCCTTGTCTGTCTGACCCTTCTGGAGAGGTCTGTATGTTCCGCCTGGATTCCCTGAACCTGCGCAGCTGCGGACTGGCGGTGGCGCTCGCCATCACCGGCGTCGCGGCCTTCACGCCTTCGTCGCCCGCCTTCGCGCAGTCGGCGCCGCAGCCGCGGTCGCTGCCCGACTTCACCGACCTGGTCGACCAGGTCGGCCCCGCCGTCGTCAACATCCGCACCGTCGAACGCGGGCGCGGTACGCCGCGCAACCCCCATGGCGGCGGTGGTGGCGGCAGCGGCGAAGGGCAGATGGACGAGGAGATGCAGGAGTTCTTCCGGCGCTTCTTCGGCGTGCCCATGCCCAACGTGCCGCGCGGCCAGCAGCGGCCGAGCCCGCGCGGCGAGCGCGATGAGGAAGCGCAGCCGCGCGGCGTCGGCTCCGGCTTCATCCTGACGCAGGACGGCTTCGTGATGACCAACGCCCACGTGGTCGAGGGCGCCGACGAGGTGCTGGTCACGCTGCCGGACAAGCGCGAGTTCAAGGCCAAGATCATCGGCGCGGACAAGCGCACCGACGTCGCGGTGGTGAAGATCGACGCCACCGGCCTGCCGGCCGTGCGCGTGGGCGACGTGAGCAAGCTCAAGGTCGGCGAATGGGTGATGGCCATCGGCTCGCCCTTCGGCCTGGAGAACACCGTCACCGCCGGCATCGTCAGCGCCAAGGGGCGCGACACCGGCGACTACCTGCCCTTCATCCAGACCGACGTGGCGATCAACCCGGGCAACTCCGGCGGCCCGCTGATCAACATGCGCGGCGAGGTGGTGGGCATCAACAGCCAGATCTACTCGCGCTCCGGCGGCTTCATGGGCATCTCCTTCGCGATCCCGATCGACGAGGCGAGCCGGGTGGCCGAGCAGCTGCGCGTGAGCGGCAAGGTGCAGCGCGGGCGCATCGGCGTGCAGATCGACCAGGTCACGCGCGACGTCGCCGAGTCGATCGGCCTGGGCCGTCCGCAGGGCGCCCTGGTGCGCAGCGTGGAAACCGGCTCGCCGGCCGAAAAGGCAGGCCTGGAGGCGGGCGACATCATCACCAAGTTCAACGGCCAGCAGATCGACCGCGCGTCCGACCTGCCGCGCCTGGTGGGCAACACCAAGCCCGGCGCCCGGGTGAACCTCACCGTGTTCCGCCGCGGCGGCTCGCGCGACCTGGCGGTCACCGTCGCCGAGTTCGAGCAGGAGCAGGCGCGCGCGCGGCCCACGCAGGCGCCCGAGCCCAAGCCGCAGGCGGCGTCGCCCGCGCAGCAGTCCATCGGCATCGTGGTGAGCGAGCTCACCGCGGCGCAGAAGCGCGAGGCCAAGGTCAAGGGCGGCGTGCGCGTGGAGTCGGTCACCGACGGCGGTGCGCAGCGCGCCGGCGTGCGCGAGGGCGACATCATCGTGGCCATCGGCAACACCGAGATCAACAGCGTCAAGGAGTTCGAGGCCGCCATCGCCAAGGTGGACAAGAGCAAGGCGATCCCGGTGCTGCTGCGCCGCGGCGAGCTGGCCAGCTACCTGCTGATCCGCCCGGCACGCGGCTGACCGACCGCCCCTGCTGGAAAGCCCCATACCCTTGCGGGGGCGTGGGGCTTTTCTTCAGCGATGGTCAAAAAAGACAGGCGGTCGAAGTTTTTGAGCTGGACGGTCGGGAGCCCCCTGGAGTTGGCGTCTGCTAACTTCCGACCGCTTTAAGAACCGGATTCGGTAGAATCCCACCACCTCAGCGGGCATTCGGGGCATATCGGAGGGGCGAAGCACCACCATGCGGGATGACTACAGGTGCCCCACGCCCGATCCACAACTGGCCCACATGTTGTCCCAAGCAACCCTTCCCAGAATTGTTGAAAAGCTGTGAACAAGATGCGCGTCGCGGACCCGCAACGGCCGGGTTGGGCTGAGCTCGAGTCTGTACGCCCGGCGCGTTTTGCCTACAATGAAGCTCCAACTATCGCAGTTGCCATAGATTGTTGGTTCAGGGCGCGTCACCTTCTTGACGCGCCCTTTTTTCTTTGTGCGCGGCTTTTGAATCAATCACTTATCTGTTCCCGTTGATGAATCACATCAGAAACTTTTCGATCATCGCGCACATCGACCATGGCAAATCCACGCTCGCCGACCGCCTGATCCAGCGTTGCGGCGGACTCTCCGATCGCGAGATGGAAGAGCAAGTCCTGGACTCGATGGATCTCGAAAAGGAGCGTGGGATAACCATCAAGGCGCAGACCGCCGCACTCAAATACAAGGCGCGCGACGGACAGGTCTACAACCTGAATCTGATCGACACGCCGGGCCACGTCGACTTCTCCTACGAAGTGAGCCGCTCGCTGTCCGCGTGCGAAGGTGCACTGCTGGTGGTGGACGCCAGCCAGGGCGTCGAAGCGCAGACGGTCGCCAACTGCTACACGGCGCTGGACCTCGGCGTCGAGGTGGTGCCGGTCCTGAACAAGATGGACCTGCCGCAGGCCGATCCCGAGAACGCGAAGGCGGAGATCGAGGACGTGATCGGCATCGACGCCGCCCACGCGATCCCGTGCTCCGCCAAGACGGGCATGGGCATCGACGAGATCCTGGAGGCGATCGTCGCGCGCATCCCCGCGCCCCGGGGCAATCCCGACGCGCCGACGCGCGCGATGATCATCGACAGCTGGTTCGACAGCTACGTCGGCGTGGTCATGCTGGTGCGCGTGGTCGACGGCCGCCTGGCCAAGGGCGACCGCATCAAGCTGATGGCCAGCGAGGCGACCTACGACGCCGACCAGCTGGGCGTGTTCACGCCGGCCAACGTCTCGCGCGATTCGCTGGAAGCCGGCGAAGTGGGCTACGTGATCGCGGGCATCAAGGAACTGCAGGCCGCCCGCGTGGGCGACACCATCACGCGCATCCGCGCCGGCGGCAGCAACGTGGCGCCGGCGGCCGAGGCCCTGCCGGGCTTCAAGGAGATCCAGCCGCAGGTGTTCGCCGGGCTGTACCCGGTGGAGGCCAACCAGTACGACTCGCTGCGCGACAGCCTGGAGAAGCTCAAGCTCAACGACTCCTCGCTGCACTACGAGCCCGAGGTGAGCCAGGCCCTGGGCTTCGGCTTCCGCTGCGGCTTCCTCGGCCTGCTGCACATGGACATCGTGCAGGAGCGGCTGGAGCGCGAGTTCGACCAGGATCTGATCACGACCGCGCCCAGCGTGGTCTACCAGGTGCTCAAGGGCGACGGCGAGGTCATCATGGTGGAGAACCCCGCCAAGATGCCGGACCAGGGCAAGATCGAGGAGATCCGCGAGCCGATCGTCACCGTGCACCTGTACATGCCGCAGGAATACGTGGGCGCGGTCATGACGCTGGCCAACCAGAAGCGCGGCGTGCAGATGAACATGGCCTACCACGGCCGCCAGGTCATGCTCACCTACGAGCTGCCGCTGGGCGAGATCGTGCTGGACTTCTTCGACAAGCTGAAGTCCGTCAGCCGCGGCTACGCCTCCATGGACTACGAGTTCAAGGAGTACCGGCCCTCCGACGTGGTGAAGGTGGACATCCTGCTCAACGGCGAAAGGTCGATGCCCTCTCGATCATCGTGCACCGCACCCAGGCGCAGTACCGCGGGCGGGCCGTGGTGGCCAAGATGCGCGAGATCATCAGCCGCCAGATGTTCGACGTCGCCATCCAGGCGGCGATCGGCGCCAACGTGATCGCCCGGGAGACGGTGAAGGCGCTGCGCAAGAACGTGCTGGCAAAATGCTACGGCGGAGACATCACCCGCAAGAAGAAGCTGCTCGAAAAACAAAAGGCTGGCAAGAAGCGCATGAAGCAGATCGGCGCCGTCGAGGTGCCGCAGGAAGCGTTCCTGGCCATCCTCCAAGTAGAAGAATAGAAACGATGATGCCTTTCCTGACGGCCGCGGTCCTCGCGGCCTTCGTCGGTTATGCCGGCGCGTGGTACTTCGAGCTCGTCGAAGGCAACTTCGCCCTGCTGCTGTTCCTGGCCACCATCGTCACGGGCCTGTACTGGCTGGCCGAACGGCTGTGGTTCCTGCCGCGCCGGCGCGCGGCCGCCGCCGTCCTGGAGCAGAACGCCGCGGAGCGCAACGCCGGCCTCACCGCGCGCGGGATCGTGGCCGACGACCCCAAGCTCGCCGACGCGAAGCAGCGGGTGCTGCAGCAGCCCTGGTGGCTGGACTGGACCGCCGGCCTGTTCCCGGTGATCCTGGCCGTGTTCGTGCTGCGCTCCTTCCTGTTCGAGCCCTTCAAGATCCCTTCCGGCTCGATGATCCCGACGCTGCTGGTGGGCGACCTCATCCTCGTCAACAAGTTCACGTACGGCCTGCGGCTGCCGGTGCTCAACACCCGGCTGACCGAGGGCACGCCGCCGCAGCGCGGCGACGTCATGGTGTTCCGCTACCCGCCCAAGCCCACGCTGGACTACATCAAGCGGGTGGTCGGCGTGCCGGGCGACGAGGTCGCCTACTTGAACAAGAAGCTCACCATCAACGGGCAGCCGGTGCCGGTGTCGCGTCTTGCCGACTACTTCGACCGCGACGCGATGCGCTACTTCCGGCACTTCGAGGAGCGCTTCGGGGAGAGGCGGCACCGCCTCCTGAACGACGACGAGCGCCCCGCCTTCATCCCCGGCGCGGAGGACTTTCCCTTCAAGCAGAATTGCCGCTACAGTGTCGAGGGGGTCGTCTGCAAGGTGCCGGAGGGGCACTATTTCATGATGGGCGACAACCGGGATAATTCGCTGGACTCGCGCTACTGGGGATTCGTGCCGGACAAGAACATCGTCGGCAGGGCATTCCTGATCTGGATGAACTTCGGGGACTTCGGGCGGGTCGGCAAATTCGAATGACGATCGGACGGAGGACTTCCATGGCGTTGAAATCGCGGCAGGCGGGGATGTCGATCATCACGCTGATCCTGCTCCTGGCCCTGCTGGGGGCGATCGGTGCGGTGGCGCTCCAGGCGTTCCCCTCGGTGCTGGAGTACCAGGCGGCGCTCAAGGCGATCAACCGCGCGAAGAACGAGGCGACCGTGGGCGCCGCCCGCGCCGCGTTCGACCGCGCCGCGGACATCGACAACATCACGTCCCTGAAGGGCCGCGACCTCGAGGTGACCAAGAACGGCGACCAGATCAACATCTCCTTCGCGTACCAGAAGGAGTTCCACATGTTCGGCCCGGCCTGGCTCACGCTCAAGTACGTCGGCCAGTCGCAGACCGGAAGGTAGTTCCCCGCCCGTGGCTGATGCGCTCGCGGCGCTGCAGGAGCGCCTGCAGCACCGCTTCCAGGACCCCCGGCTGCTCGCGCGTGCCCTCACGCATCGCAGCTTTTCCTCCGAACACAACGAGCGCCTGGAATTCCTGGGCGACTCGGTCCTGAACCTCGCCGTCGCGGGCCTGCTCTACCAGCGCCTGAAGGACCTGCCGGAGGGCGAGCTCTCCCGCGTGCGCGCCAACCTGGTCAAGCAGGACACCTTGCACAAGCTGGCGCTGGACCTCGGCCTGTCGGGCCTGGTGCGGCTGGGCGAGGGCGAGGCGCGCTCCGGCGGCCACAAGCGCCCCTCCATCCTGGCCGATACCCTGGAAGCCGTGATCGGCGCCGTGCACCTGGACGCCGGCTACCCCGCCGCGGAAGCGCTGGTGCACCGGCTGTTCGGCAGCCTGGACATCAAGCCGGAGATGCCGGCGGCCGCCAAGGATGCCAAGACCGAGCTGCAGGAGTTGCTGCAGGGCCGCAAGATGCAGCTGCCGGTGTACCGGGTGGTCGCCACCCTGGGCGCGGCGCACAAGCAGACCTTCGACGTGGAATGCGAGGTGGCCGAGCTCGGCCTTGTGGAGCGCGGCATCGGCGCTTCGCGGCGGGCCGGCGAACAGGCGGCCGCAGCGGCTATGCTGATCGTGCTCAAATCCAGGCTGAAATGAATACCGAAGGCGAAGCGGGCGCCCCCGCGACGGGCGAGGAGCCACAGTCCGCCGGCCAGCGCTGCGGCCTGGTGGCCATCGTCGGCAAGCCCAACGTGGGCAAGTCCACGCTGCTCAATGCCCTGGTGGGGCAGAAGATCAGCATCACCTCGCGCAAGGCGCAGACCACCCGCCACCGCATCACCGGCGTGCGCACCGAGGGCGACACGCAGTTCGTGTTCGTCGATACGCCGGGCTTCCAGACGAAACACAGCTCTGCGCTGAACCGCTCGCTGAACAAGACCGTGACCGGCGTGATCGGCGACGTGGACGTGGTGCTGTTCGTGGTGGAAGCCGGCAGCTTCACGCTGGCCGACGCCAAGGTGCTGGCGCTGCTCAAGCCGGGCATCCCGGCCATCCTGGTGGCCAACAAGCTGGACATGGTGCACCGGCGCGAGGAACTGGCGCCCTGGCTGCGCGACATGCAGCAGCGCCACGCCTTCACCGAGTTCATGCCGCTGTCGGCCAAGCAGCCCAAGGACATCGCGCGCCTGCTGGAAGTCTGCGCGAAGTACCTGCCCGCGCAGCCCTGGTGGTACAGCGAGGACGAACTCACCGACCGCAGCGAACGCTTCATGGCCGGCGAGATGATCCGCGAGAAGCTGTTCCGCCTGACCGGCGACGAACTGCCTTACACGTCCACGGTGGTCGTGGACAAGTTCGAGGAAGAGCCCAGCCCCAAGTTCAAGCGCATGGTGCGCATCGCCGCCACCATCGTGGTCGAGCGCGACAACCACAAGGCGATGATCATCGGCGAGGGCGGCGAGAAGTTGAAGCGCATCGGCACCGAGGCGCGCCAGGAACTCGAGCAGCTGTTCGACGCCAAGGTGTACCTGCAGATGTTCGTGAAGGTCCGCTCCGGCTGGGCCGACGACGAGTCGCGCGTGCGCAGCTTCGGCTACGAGTGAAGGCAGGGGGTGACCCCATGAACCCGCGGATCGAGCTTCTCCAGGCCATGCCGGTCTTCGGCGCCCTGCGCGAGGAAACCTTGCAGTTCCTGCTCGGCCTGGCGACGACCGTGTCGCGCGCGCCGGGTGAGTTCTTCTTCCGCGAGGACGAGGAGGCCCAGTCGCTGTTCGTGCTGGAGGAAGGCCGGGCGGCGGTCGTCAAGCACTGGAGCGGCCACCAGTATGTGCTGGCGCACCTGGCCAAGGGCGACTGCTTCGGGGAGATGTCGATCATGGACCTGCGGCACCGCAGTGCTTCGGTCGTGGCGCTGGAGCCCTGCCGGGCGCTCGAGCTGTCCAGCGCGAACCTGATGGAGGTGTACCGCAAGGACCTGGAGCAGTTCACCCTGATGCAGATGAATATGGGACGCGAAGTCAGCCGCCGCCTGCGGGATGCGGACGAGCGCCTGTTCCAGGCGAAGGTGGGTGCGGAGTTCCTGGCCGAATACGTGATCCGCAGCACCTGACGGCCGTCCATGAAACGCATCGCCGACGAGCCCGCCTACGTCCTGCACCGCTACGACTGGAGCGAGTCCAGCCTGATCCTGGAGGTGCTGACGCGCCACTTCGGCCGCATCGCCGTGGTGGCCAAGGGCGCGAAGAAGCCCAGCTCCAACTTCCGCCCCGTGCTGCTGCCGCTGCAGCCGCTGCACATCGCCTTCGGCGGCGACGCCGAGATCCGCACGCTGAAGTCCGCCGAATGGCTGGGCGGGCAGGTGATGCCCACCGGCGACGCGCTGCTGTCCGGCTATTACCTCAACGAACTGCTCTTGCGCCTGCTGGCGCGCGACGACCCGCACCCGGCGCTGTTCGACGTCTACGGGGCCACCGTGCGGGTGCTGGCGCACGACGACCCGCAGGTGCTGCAGCCGGCGCTGCGGGCCTTCGAGCTGCTGCTGCTGCGCGAGATCGGCCTGCTGCCCTCGCTGGACCTGCAGACCGGCACGCTGGCGGCGCTCTCCGCCGGCGAGCGCTACAGCCTGCGCCCCGAGGGCGGCCTGGTCGAATCGCACGACCCCGAAGGCCGCGGCAGCCTCACGGGCGTCCAGTGGCAGGCGCTGCAGGCCGCGCTGGACGACCCCGCGTCCTTCAACGCCACGCTGCAGGCCGCCGCGCCCCTGGGCGAGCTCAAGCCGCAGCTGCGCGCGCTGCTGCACTACCATTGCGGCGTGAGCACGCTGCGCACCCGCCAATTGATGATCGACCTGCAAGCCTTATGACCACGGCGCTTTCGGTGAACCTGAACAAGGTGGCGCTGGTGCGCAACACGCGCCACCTCGGCATCCCCAGCGTGACGCGCGCCGCCACGATCTGCCTGGAGGCGGGCGCCCACGGCATCACCGTGCATCCCCGGCCCGACGCGCGCCACATCCGCGCCGACGACGTGCGCGAGCTGCATGCCCTGCTGAAGCAGTGGCCGCAGGCCGAATTCAACATCGAAGGCAATCCCTTCCACAACCTGATGGACTTCGTGCGCGAGCTGCGCCCGCAGCAGGCGACCTTCGTCCCCGACAGCGAAGGGCAGTTCACCAGCGACCATGGCTGGAACCTGGCGGTGGACGGCGAGCGGGTGAAGCCGCTGATCGCGCAAGCGAAGGCCCTCGGCGTGCGCGTGAGCCTGTTCATGGACGCGGATCCGGCCGCGATGCCGCTTGCGAAAGCCGTGGGCGCCGATCGGGTGGAGCTCTATACCGAGCCCTACGCCGCCGCGTGGGGCACGCCGCGCCAGCAGGACGAGCTGCAGCGCTTCGCCGCCGCCGCCAAGGCGGCGCAGGCCGCGGGCCTGGGCGTCAACGCGGGCCACGACCTCAGCCGCGACAACCTCACGGACTTCCTGCGCGCCGTCCCCGGCGTGCAGGAGGTCTCGATCGGCCACGCGCTGATCTCCGACGCGCTCGAACTGGGCTACGCCGCCACCATCCGCGCGTACCTGCAGGCGATGGGACGCGCAGGCCAGTGATCTACGGCATAGGCACCGACATCTGCGACGTGCGGCGCATCCGCGCGTCGCTGGAGCGGCACGGCGACCGCTTCGCGCTCAAGGTCCTGAGCGAGGCCGAATTCAAGACCTGGAAGGCGCGCAGCGCCCGCTGGCCCGAGCGCGGCGTGCGCTTCCTGGCCACGCGTTTCTCGGCCAAGGAGGCCTTCAGCAAGGCCATCGGCCTGGGCATGCGCATGCCCATGACCTGGCGGCTGTGCGAGGTGGGCAAGCTGGCCAGCGGCAAGCCGGTGATCGTGCTGCACGGCGTGCTGAAGGACTGGTGCGAGGCGCGCGGCCTGGTCGCGCAGGTGAGCGTGACGGACGAAACGGATTACGCGGCGAGCTTCGTCGTGGTGGAACAGAAAGAGAAGAACCCATGAGTGAACATGCACCGGTGATCTTGGACGTCGCCGGCCTGAGTCTTTCGGACGACGACCGGCGCCGCCTGGCGCACCCCTGGTGGGCGGGATGATCCTGTTCGGCCGCAACTGGGAGAGCCGCGAGCAGCTCTCCGCCCTGTGCGCCGAGATCAAGGAGGTGCGCGGCGACCTGCTGGTCTGCGTGGACCACGAGGGCGGCCGCGTGCAGCGCTTCCGCAGCGACGGCTTCACCCACCTGCCGCCCATGCGCCGCTTCGGCGAGCTCTGGATGAAGGACGGCAAGGGCCGCCAAGGTTCGGGCGCGATGAAGGCGATGGCGGCGGCCACCGCGGCCGGCTACGTGCTGGGCGCCGAGCTGCGGGCCTGCGGCGTGGACTTCAGCTTCACGCCGGTGCTGGACCTCGACTTCGGCGCCAGCTCGGTGATCGGCGACCGCTCCTTCCACCGCGACCCGCGCATCGTGACGCTGCTGGCGCGCAGCCTGATGCAGGGCCTGCTGCAGGCCGGCGTGGCCAACTGCGGCAAGCATTTCCCGGGGCATGGCTACGTGAAGGCCGACTCGCACCTGGAGATTCCGGTGGACGAGCGCAGCCTCAAGGCGATCCTGGCGGACGACGCGATCCCCTACGAGTGGCTGGGGACGACGCTCACCAGCGTGATGCCGGCACACGTGATCTACCCGAAGGTGGACAAGCTGCCGGCGGGCTTTTCGCCGCGCTGGCTCAACGAGATCCTGCGCGATCAGCTGCAGTTCCAGGGCGCGATCTTCAGCGACGACCTGAGCATGGCCGGCGCGCGCAAGATCGAAGGGCGCGACGTCACCTTCACCGAAGCCGCCGTCGCGGCGCTGCGTGCGGGCTGCGACATGGTCCTGTTGTGCAACGAGTCGGTGAACAGCGAGGGTGGGAAGGCTATCGACGAGATGCTCGAAGGGCTGGACGCGGCGCGCGAGCGGGGTGAGTGGCAAGCCAACGAGGTGAGCGAGCACCGGCGCCTGGCCTTGCTGCCCTGCGGGCCGTCGACCTCGTGGGACGCGCTGATGACGGAGCCGCGCTACATGCGCGCGCTGCAGCTGCTGCCCTGAGCGCTTTTCAGCGGCGGGTCGCCACGTACGAGAGGCCCGACGCCACCCCGCCGAACAGGTCGCCCTCCACCACGGGTGTCCCCGGGAAACGCTGCCGCAAGGCATCCTGGAACGGCCGCAGCGCCGACGAGCCGCCGGTCAGGTAGATCGCATCGATCCCTCCGGCCTTCAACCCGGCGCGGACGATGCATTCCTGCGCGCAATCCAGCACGCGCGCGAGCAGCGTCCAGGTCCTGCGCCATCTCCTGCGACGCGATCCGCGCCTGCAGCCCCGCTTCGACGCCGGCAAGATCGATCAGGGCCTCGCCCCCGCGCCCCGACAGCTCGATCTTTGCCTGTTCCACTTTACTGGCCAGCAGGTGCCCCAGGCGCTGCTCCAGCACCGTCATCAGCCGGTCGTGCAGGCGCAGGTCCGCATAGCTGCTGCGCAGGTCGCGCGCCTCGCGCAGCTTCTTCGCGGTGGTCATGCGGTGGATCAGGTGCCAGCTCGCCAGGTCGAAGAAGGGCCCGCTCGGCACCTCGCGGCCGCTGGGGCCGATATGCCGCAGTCCCAGCAGCGGCATGACGCGCTGCAGGCTCAGCTGCCGGTCGTAGTCGGTGCCGCCGATGTGCACGCCCGCGGTGGCCAGGATGTCGCGGCTGCGGTCCTTCTTCGCGATGTGCGCCGGCCCCAGGCGCACCACCGTGAAGTCGGAGGTGCCGCCGCCGATGTCGACGATCAGCACCAGCGAGTCGCCGTCCAGCCGCCGCTCGTAGTCCAGCGCCGCCGCGATCGGCTCCAGTTCGAAGGCCACCTCGTCGAAGCCGGCCGAGGCAGCGGCCTGCGCCAGCACCTCCTGCGCGCGCCGGTCGCGCTGCGCCTCCTCGTCCACGAAGTGCACCGGCCGGCCGATCACCACGCGGCGCGTCTCGCGTCCCAGGTGACGGTCGGCGCGCTCGCGCAGTTCGGCGAGGAAGAGGGCGATGATGGCCTTGAAGCTCAGGGTGCCGCGGCCGACCGCGGTTTCCTCCTCCACCAGGCTGCTACCCAGCAGGCTCTTGAGCGAGCGCAGCAGGCGCCCCTCCACTCCCGCGAGGTACAGGCCCACCGCCTCCCGGCCGAAATGGGTGCCGGCTTCCTCGGTGTTGAAGAACACCGCCGTCGGCATGCCGGTGGCCTCGCCTTCCAGCGGCACCAGCCGCGCCACGCCGTCGGCCGCGATGAAGGACACCGCGGAGTTGGACGTGCCGAAGTCGATGCCGAGGGCGGGCTCGCTGCGCGAGCGGCGCATCAGCCCTCGCGGCGCAGCGCCGGGAACAGGATGATGTCGCGGATGCTGGCGCTGTCGGTCAGCAGCATCATCAGGCGGTCGATGCCGATGCCGCAGCCGCCGGCCGGCGGCATGCCGTATTCCAGTGCGCGGATGAAATCATGGTCGTAGAACATGGCCTCGTCGTCGCCCGCGTCCTTGGCGCTCACCTGCGCCTGGAAGCGCGCGGCCTGGTCCTCGGCGTCATTGAGCTCCGAGAAGCCGTTGGCGATCTCGCGGCCGGTGATGTACAGCTCGAAGCGCTCGGTCACCTCGGGCCGCTCGTCGTTGGCGCGCGCCAGCGGAGAGATCTCGGTCGGGTGTTCCATGATGAAGGTGGGCTGCCACAGCTTCTCCTCCACCTTCTCCTCGAAGTACATCACCTGCAGCGACGCCAGCGAGCGCGCGGACAGGCGCTCCTTCTCCTCGCTCATGCCCAGCTTCTTCAGCTGGTTGGTGAGCCAGTCGCGGTTGCCGACGTTGTCGCCCGCATCGGTGTGGCGCACGATCGCCTCCGGAATGGTCAGGCGCTCGAAGGGCTGGCCCAGGTCGACCTCGCGGCCGCTGTAGGAAACCTTCAGCGTGCCCACCGCCTTCTGCGCCGCGTCGCGCAGCAGCGCCTCGGTGAAGTCCATCAGGTCCTGGTAGTTCCAGTAGGCCGCATAGAACTCCATCATGGTGAACTCGGGGTTGTGCCGCACCGAGATGCCTTCGTTGCGGAAGTTCCGGTTGATCTCGAACACCCGTTCGAAGCCGCCCACCAGCAGGCGCTTGAGGTACAGCTCCGGCGCGATGCGCAGGTACATCTCCTGGTCCAGCGCGTTGTGGTGGGTGATGAAGGGCTTGGCGTTGGCGCCGCCCGGGATCGGGTGGAGCATGGGCGTCTCCACCTCCAGGAAGCCGTGGTCCACCATGAACTCGCGGATGCCCGACATCGCGCGGCTGCGGGCCACGAAGCGCTTGCGCGCCTCCTCGTCGGTCATCAGGTCCACGTAGCGCTGGCGGTACTTGGTCTCCTGGTCGCTCATGCCGTGGAACTTGTCCGGCATCGGCCGCAGGCTCTTGGTCAGCATGCGGATCGAGGTCGCGTGCAGCGAGAGTTCGCCGGTGCGCGTCTTGAACATCCTGCCCTCGGCACCGACGATGTCGCCCAGGTCCCAGTGCTTGAAGGCGGCATAGGCCTCCTCGCCCACCGCGTCGCGCGTCACGTAGATCTGGATGCGGCCGGTCTGGTCCTGCAGGGTGGCGAAGCTGGCCTTGCCCATGACCCGCTTGAGCATCATGCGGCCGGCCACGCTGGCCGTGGCGCCTTCGGCTTCCAGCTGTTCGGCCGCCTTGGCACCGTGGTGCGCGTGCAGCTTTTCTCCGCGTGGTGCGCGGGCTTGTAGTCGTTCGGGAAGGCCGGTGCGCCGCCGCCGCTGCGATGGGCCTCGCGCAGGGCCTTGAGCTTCTCGCGGCGCTCCGCGATCAGCTGGTTCTCGTCGGTCGGCGGGGTCTTCTGGTCTTGGGACATGGGGCGGGCGCTCGCGCGCTGCAGGGGCGAAACCCTCCATTGTAGGTTTCGCGGGCAAGCCCGGCCGTGGCGCCGCGATAATGCCCGACCATGTTCCTCCGGGCCGGCATCGTGTCCCTTGCATTGCTCCTCGCCAGCCGGGTCCTGGGACTGGTGCGCGAGTCGGCCCAGGCGGCCGCCTTCGGCGCCAGCGCGATGGGGGACGTGGCCGTCCTGATGCTCACCCTGCCGGACTGGCTGACCGGGGTGCTGGCCAGCGGCGCGCTGGCCTACGTGCTGATGCCGGCCTGGGCCCACGAGGAACGGGCCCGCATCGCCGCCAGCCAGCGGCGCGTCGCCCACGTCCTGCTGGCGGGTGGGATCGTGCTGGCGCTGCTGCTGGCCCTCGCGCGCGGGCCCGTGCTCGGGTGGCTGGCCGCGGGCTTGCCGGAAGGCGTGCGGGACGCCGCCGGCCTGGGCCTGGCCTGGAGCGCCGCCGCCATCCCGCTGGCGCTGCTGTCGGCGCTGTGGGTGACCCGCCTGCAGCACGAACGCGACTTCGTCGGCATGTATTCGGCCAACCTGGTGGTGAACGTGCTGCTGATCGCCGCCCTGGTCGTCGCGGGCCTGGCGTTCGACACCGCGCTTTCGGACGTCATCGTGCTCGGGGCCGGCCTGTTGCTGGCGATGGCGGCGCGGCTGGCCTGGCTGCACTGGCGCCAGCGCCCCTTTCGCGCGGCGGCGGCGCCGGCCGACGAGCCCGCGCTGCCCGGCGCGCCGGTGTGGGCCTGGGCCGCTGCCGCTGCCGGACTGCCGCTGGCGCTGCCCTTTGTTGCCCGTTCGCTCGCCTCGCAGGAGGCGGAGGGCGCGCTGGCCACCTTCAACTACGCCTGGAAGCTGGTCGAACTGCCGCTGGTGCTGGCCATCCAGCTGGTTGGCATGCTCGCCCTCGGCCCGATCTCGCGCGCGCTGCGCGGTGCCGTCTCGCCCCAGGAGAGCGCCTTGCCGCTGCGGCGCGGCTTCGCACTGGCCTGGACGCTGGCCTGCGCCTGCGTGGCCGGCCTGCTGGTCGCATCGCCCGCGATCGCGCAGCTGCTGTTCGGGTGGGGGCGGATGCAGCCCGAGGCGCTGGCCGACGTGGCGCGCTGGGGCCGGCTCGGTGCCTGGAGCCTGCTGCCGCAGGCGGTGATCGCCATCGCTCTGGCGGCGCTGGCCGCGCAGGACCGGCTGCGGGTGGCGGTGCTGGCGCACGCGCTGGCGCTGCTGGTGCTGCTGCTGGCCGGGGCCCGCGAGGGTGCTGCGCTCATGGTCTGGCTGGACCTGCTGTGGGTCGGCATCGCGCTGCTGCTGTTGCGGGCGCTGCGGCCGGCGCGGCACGGCTGGCTGCCCTGGCGCGCGTTCGCCGCGGCGGGCGGCGGGCTGGCCCTGCTGCAGGCCGTGCTGCTGATGACTGGCATCCCGTCCAGCTTCGCCGCGCAATGGGCCGCGGCCCTCGCCGCAGGGGCGGCCCTGTTCGGGATCACCTGGTGGGCCAGCGCCGACCTGCGCGCCGCGCTGGCGCGATAATCCGGGCGGGCATGCTCGAGCTGATACAGATCACCAACGATCCGGCGTTTGCCCAACGCTGCGATGCGTTGGGCGGCTTCCGCCTGTTCGTCGATCTCGAGCGCCTGGGCAAGGCGGAACGCCAGGCCGGCCGCAACACCTTCATCAGCGTCCACCAGCTCGAAGACGTCGCGCGCATCCGCGCAGTGCTGCGACGCTCGCCGCTGATGGTGCGCGTCAATCCGCTGCACGAGGGCACGCGGGCCGAGGTGGATGCGGTGCTGGCTGCCGGCGCCGACAGCGTGATGCTGCCCATGTTCACCACCGCCGGCGAGCTGCGCGCGTTCTCCGATCTCGTGGCCGGCCGGGCGCCCATCGTGCCGCTGCTGGAGACCGCGGGCGCGCTGCGCGAGGTCGCGTCGTGGGCGGGCACGCCCGGCCTGCAGGAAATCTTCGTCGGCCTCAACGACCTGCACCTGTCCCTGGGCTGCCGCTTCATGTTCGAGCCGCTGGCCGACGGCAGCGTGGAACGGGTCGCACAGGCCGCGAAGAGCCATGGCCTGCCCTTCGGCTTCGGCGGCATCGCCCGCCTGGACGAGGGCCTGCTGCCAGGCCGCGACGTGCTGGCGGAGCACCTGCGCCTGGGCTCCGGCGCGGTGATCCTCTCGCGCACCTTCCACCGCGCCTCGGAGATGGATTTCGAGCGCGAGGTCGCGGCGCTGCGGCAGGCCGAGAGCGAACTCGCGGCCCGCACGCCCGCGCAGGTGCAAGCGGATGCCGTGCGCATCCACGCGCGCATCCGCGAGATCGCCGCGGGGCTCGCCGCCCGCCCATGAAGCGCGCCATGGACATCGCGCTCTCCGCCCTCGCGCTGCTGGTCCTGGGTCCCGTGCTGGCGGCGACGGCGCTGGCGGTGGCCATCGACAGCGGCCTGCCGGTGCTGTTCCGCCAGGTGCGCGTGGGCCGCCATGGCCAGACCTTCGGCATGTTCAAGTTCCGCAGCATGGTGCGCGATGCCGCGGCCATCGGCCCCTTCAACACCGCCGCCAAGGACCCGCGCATCACGCGCGTGGGCCGCTTCATCCGCCGCACCAGCCTGGACGAACTGCCGCAGCTGCTGAACGTGCTGCGCGGCGAGATGAGCCTGGTCGGCCCGCGACCGGACGTTCCGCTGCAGCGTTCCCTCTACAGCGATGCCGACTGGGCGCTGCGCTGCAGCGTGCGCCCCGGCATCACCGGGCTGGCGCAGGCCCTGCTGCGTTCCGAAGGGACGGAGGACGATCGCCGTGCGCTGGACCTGCGCTACGTGCGTGAGCAGAGCCTCTGGCTGGACTTGAAGATCCTCGCCTGGACCCTGGGCCGCCTGACCGGGCGCGGAGCAACTGAGATGTGCGGCATCTTCGGTTACTGGGACCGCGAGCGCCGCGCGCTGGCGCCGGAGGCGCTGGCGACCATGGCGCGCAGCCTGGTGCACCGCGGCCCCGACGACCAGGGCATCCACCACCAGCCGCTGCGCGGCGTCGCCGTCGGCAACCGGCGCCTGTCCATCATCGACATCGCCGGCGGCCACCAGCCTTTCATGTCGGACGACGGCCGCATCGCGATCGTGCAGAACGGCGAGATCTTCAACTTCGTGGAACTGGCCGACGAACTGCGGGCGCAGGGCGTGCGGCTGGACACGCACTCGGACACGGAGGTGCTGCTGCGCCTCTACGAGCGCGAGGGCCTGGCCTTCGTGCACCGCCTCAACGGCATGTTCGCCATCGCCATCGACGATGCGCGCGAGGACGCGCTGCTCCTGGTGCGCGACCGCATCGGCGTCAAGCCGCTGTACGTCGCGGAGCAGGGCGGGCTCTGGCTGTTCGCCTCCGAGATCAAGGCGATCCTGCAGGCGCTGCCCGCGCAGCCGTGGATCGACCTGGAAGCCATCCACCACTACCTGAGTTTCAACTACATCCCCGCGCCATGGACGGTGTGGCAGGGCATCCGCCACGTGATGCCGGGGTGCTGGATGAAGTTCACGCGCCAGGGCGTGGAGCAGGGGCGCTGGTGGGACCTCTCGGTGCAACGCGAGACCGAGGTTCCATTTGAGGACTGGTCGCGCGAGTTCCTGCAGATCCTGGACGATGCCACCCGCATCCGCCTGCGCGCGGACGTGCCCTGGGGCGCCTTCCTCTCCGGCGGCGTCGATTCCAGCACCATCGTCGCGCTGATGGCGCGGCACGTGCAGCAGCCGGTGCGCACCTTCTGCATCGGCTTCGCGGATCCGCGCTTCGACGAGTCGGCCTACGCGGCCCAGGCCGCGCAGCGCTTCGGCTGCGCGCACACCAGCGAGGTGGCGGAGCTGAACATGCTGGACCGCTGGCCGCAGGTGCTGCACCACCTGGACCAGCCGCACGGCGATGCGTCCTTCATGCCGACCCTGCGCGTGAGCGAGCTGGCCGCGCGCCACGTGAAGGTGGTGCTGACCGGCGACGGCGGCGACGAGCTGTTCGCGGGCTACGAGAAGTACGCCGAATATTTTGCGCGGCCCGACGCGTTCACGCAGGACGACGCCGGCTTCCAGCGCAGCTACTTCGACGCGATCTCTCTGTTCACGCCGCAGGCCAAGCAGGCCTTGTACCGGCCGGAGGTCGCCGCGCGGCTGCGCGATATCGACAGCTTCGACACCGCGGCCCGACCCTGGTTCGCGCAATGCGCGCATTTCGACCGCGTGAACCAGGCGCTGTACCTGGACATGCAACTGCTGCTCTCGGGCAACAACCTGGTCAAGCCCGATCGCATGGGCATGGCGGTGTCGATCGAGGCGCGCACGCCCTTCCTCGACTGGCGGATGATGGAGTTCGCCTTCCGCTCGCCGGGGCACACCAAGCTCTCGGCGGCGGACGGCGACAAGAAGCACTGGTACAAGCGAGCGGTCACGCCCCTGATCGGCGAGGACCTCGCGTATCGCCGCAAGCAGATGTTCACCGTGCCGGTGGGCGAGTGGTTCCGCAGGGAAAGCCATGGCTGGCTGCGCCAGGTGCTGGCCGGCAGCGTACTGGTGCAGGAGTTGTTCGCGCCGGCGGAGGTGGAGCGAATGCTGGTGCAGCACCGCGAGGGCAGCGCGAACTACACGCGCAAGCTGCGCGCGCTGGCGGCGGTGGCGCTCTGGGACGCGCAGCGATGAAGGTGCTGTTCGTCACCTACGGCGGCGGCCATGTCGAGATGTGCCTGCCGGTGATGCGGGCGCTGCGCGAGCGCATCCCCGGCTGTGATGCGCAGATCCTGGCGCTGACGACCGCGAGCGGCGTGGCGCGGCGCGCGGGGGAGGCGCCGCTCGGCTTCCTGGATTTCTGCACGGGCGCGGAGGGCGAACGTGCGCTGCGTTACGGTGAACGGCTGGTCGAGGGCCAGCAGCATCCCGACGTGACCCGCGAGGAGTCCCTGGCCTACCTGGGCCTCAACTTCCTGGAATGGGTCGACGAGATGGGCGAACAGGCCGCCTGGCAGCGCTGGCGCGATGTCGGCCGCCAGGGCTTCCGACCGCTCAAGCTGTTCCAGCGCATCCTCTCGCAGGTCCGACCCGACGTCGTGGTCGCGACCAACTCGCCGCGCAGCGAGCAGGCGGCCATCGAGGCGGCCCATGCGCTCGGCATCCCCACCTTGTCGATGGTGGACCTGTTCGCGCTGCCGGGCGACCCCTACCTTTCTCGCAAAGTGCACGCCGATCTCATCACGGTCCTGTCCGATGCGACCCGCGACAAGCTCGCGGCTGCCGGCGTTCCGCGCGAACGGATCGTCGTGACCGGCAACCCGGCCTTCGACCAGCTCTCCGGCGAAGACGCCCGCAATGCCGCCGTGCACTTCCGCGCCGAACGCGGCTGGGGTGAGCGGCCGCTCGTGCTCTGGGCCGGCCACATGGAACCCGCCGATGCCGACCCGCGCTGGGCCGGCGCCGCGCTGGGCGATGCGGTGCTGGAGACGCTGCTCCGGTGGACGCTCTCGCACGACGACGCCTGCCTGGCCGTGCGCTACCACCCCAACGAATGGCACCAGTTCCGCCAGCCCGCGCCGCACCCGCGCGTGCACTGGAGCCAGCCCGATCGCGAGACGCTGCTGCCGGTGCTGGCCGCGGCGGACGTGGTGGTCGTGCAGGCCACCACGGTCGGCGCCCAGGCGCACGCGGCCGGCAAGCAGGTGCTGGGCCTCGCCTTCTCTCCGCTGGTGCAGCGCTCCGGCATGGACTACGAGCGACTGGGCATGGGCGTGTCGGCGAAGGACATCGCATCGCTGCCCACGCTGCTGGAACGGCAGCTCGCCTCCGTCCGTCGCGACCGGTCCCCCGCCGGGCCGAGGGGCCAGGCGGCACATCGCGTCGCGCTTGAAATTGCAGGGCTGGCCGCACGCCGGCCGGAAGGAAACCGCGCATGAAGGCGCCGCGCATCCTCGGTCTCATCCTCGCCCGCGGCGGCAGCAAGCGGCTGCCGGGCAAGAACGTCCGCCCGCTCGCGGGCAAGCCGCTGGTGGCCTGGAGCGTGGGGGCGGCGCGCGCCTGCGCGGCCATCCAGGACGTGGTGGTCTCGACCGACGACGCCGCCATCGCCGACGCCGCACGCCAGGCCGGCGCGCGCGTGCCCTTCCTGCGTCCGCCGGCCCTGGCCGCGGACACCAGCACCTCCGCCGACGCGGCGCTGCACGCGCTGGCCTTCCTGCGCGAGCAGGAAGGGCGCAGCTACGACGCCGTCATCCTGCTGGAGCCGACCTCGCCCCTGCGCGCCAGCGGCGACCTCCCGGGCGTGGCAGACCTGCTGGCGCGCCGCTGGGACGAGACTGACGCCGTGGTCACGGTGGGCCGCGTGCAGCTGGAGCAGCCGGCGGTGATGAAGCGCATGGACGCCGACGGGCGCCTGTCGCCCTGGGTCGCGCCCGAGGCCCAGGGAGCCGGCGAGCCGCCGCCGGCCTGGTTCCCCTACGGCGTGGCCTACGCGGTGAAGACCGAGGCGCTGGAGCGCTGGCGCAGCTTCTATCCCCGAGGGTGCTCGGGTACACAATCGAACGCTGGCAGAACTACGAAGTCGACGACCTGTTCGACTTCCTCTGCGTGGAAGCCGTGATGCAACATTTCAAGGGAAGGCTGCCGTGAAGGCGCTGGTGATCGGACTGGGCTCGATGGGACGGCGGCGCGTGCGCTGCCTGCAGCAGCATGGCGTGGACGCGGTCGCCGGTTTCGACACGCGCGCGGACCGGCGCGAGCGGGCGGCCAAGGAATACGGGATCTCCGTCCGCGACCAGCTCGCGGCGGACGACCTGCGCGGCTTCGACGTGGTGGTGATCTCCACGCCGCCCGACCAGCACCACACGGCCATCGAGTGGTCCATCGCCGCCGGCAAGCCCTGCTTCGTGGAGGCCAGCGTGATCCGCGCTCCGCTGCCCGCGCTGGACGAGCGCGCCCGCGCCAAGGGCGTGCTGGTGGCGCCGTCCTGCACGCTGCGCTTCCATTCCGCCATCCGCGACATCACGCAGGCCGTGCAGTCGGGCCGCTACGGCAAGCCCTGCAACTTCTCCTACCACTGCGGCCAGTACCTGCCGGACTGGCATCCGTGGGAGAAGGTCACCGACTACTACGTCTCCAACCCGCTCACCGGCGGCGCGCGCGAGATCGTGCCCTTCGAGCTGACCTGGATGGTCGACGCCTTCGGCTGGCCGCAGCAGGTGCAGGGCATGAAGCTGCGCACCGCGGACGTGGGCGCTCCGATCGACGACACCTACGCGGCCCTGCTGCGCTTCGACGGCTTCGTCGGCAGCCTGGTGGTGGACGTGGTCGCGCGCCAGGCCGTGCGCAAGCTCACGCTCAACTTCGAGCGCGCCTCGCTGTCCTGGGACTGGGACAGCGGCACCGTGCGCATCTACGAAGCCGACGCGGCGCGCTCGGTGGAACTGCACCAGCCACGCAGCAGCGCGCATGCGGGCTACCACCAGAACATCGGCGAAGCCATGTACGTCGCCGAGATCGGCAGCTTCCTGGCCGCTGCGCAGGGCAAGGCCAGCTTCCCGCACAGCCTGCAGGACGACATCCGCGTGCTCTCGCTGCTGGAAGCGATGGAGGCGGCATGAGCAAGAGCTACAGCGAGCGCCTGCACCGCGTCATCCCCGGCGGCGCGCACACCTATTCGCGTGGCGACGACCAGTACCCGGCGAACGCGCCCGACATCCTGGTCAGCGGCAAGGGCGCCTACGTCAGCACCGCCGACGGGCGCACGCTGCTGGACTACGGCATGGGACTGCGGGCCGTGACCCTGGGCTATGCCGACGAGCGCATCAACCGCGCCGCCATCCGCGGCATGGAGCTGGGCGTGAACCTCACGCGCGCTTCCGTGCTGAGCTGGAGGCGGCGGAGAAGATGGTGGAGATCGCCGGCACCGACATGGTGAAGTTCGCCAAGAACGGATCCAACGTCACGACGGCGGCGGCCAAGGTGGCGCGCGCCTTCACCGGCCGGCCCCTCATCTGCGTGCCGCGCCAGCATCCCTTCTTCTCCTTCGACGACTGGTTCATCGGCGCCACCGCCATCAAGCGCGGCATCCCCGAGGTGCACCACGCGACCACGCTGCTGTTCGACTACGGCGACCTGGCCAGCCTGCAGGCGCTGTTCGCGCAGCACCCGGGGCAGATCGCCGGCGTGATGCTGGAGCCGGCGACGACCGTGGGACCCTGCGATGGCGCGCCGGGCTACGACCGGCTGCGGCCGCCGACAGCTGTCGTCGCGCAATGGCCGGGCAACTTCCTGAAGCTGGTGCAGGACCTGTGCCGCCGCGAGGGCGCGCTGTTCATCCTGGACGAGATGATCACCGGCTTCCGCTGGGACCTGCACGGCGCGCAGAAGCTGTTCGGCGTGCAGCCGGACCTGAGCACCTTCGGCAAGGGCATGGCCAACGGCTTCGCGGTCGCCGCGCTGGTGGGACGGCGCGAGGTGATGGAAGTCGGCGCGATCAACCGGCCCGGGCAGGAGCGCACCTTCCTCGTGTCCACGACGCATGGCGGCGAGATGGCCAGCCTGGCCGCCTTCCGGGAAACGGTCGCGGTGTACGAGGAGCAGGACGTGGTCGGGCACCTGTGGAACTACGGCGGCAAGCTGATGACGGGGCTGGAGGAGGCCGCGCGCGAGGCGGGCGTAGGCTCCGCCTTCCAGTTGCAGGGCAATGCGATCTCCATGAACTACCTCACCTTCGATGCGCAGGGCCAGCCCAGCCTGCCGCTGCGCACGCTGTTCTCGCAGGAAATGATCCGCCACGGCGTGCTGATGCCCTGGATCGCACCGAGCTTCGCGCATCGCGACGGCGAGCTGCAGCGCACGCTGGAAGCGGCGCGCAAGGCGCTGGCCGTGTACGCGCAGGCGCTGGAAGCCGGCGCCGAGCGTTTCCTCGAAGGCCCCGCGATCAAGCCGGTGTTCCGGCAATTCAACTGACATGGCCGGCGCCAACATCCGCCTCGACGGCAAGACCATCGCCATGACCGGCGCCGCCGGCATCCTGGGGCAGGGCGCCGTCGCCGCCTTCCTGCAAGCCGGCGCCCGCGTCTGTGCGCTGGACCGCAGCACCGAGGACCTCGACAAGCTGGGCCCCGACAGCGACTGCCTGCTGAAGATCGCCACCGACGTCAGCGACCGGGCCAGCGTGCGCGCGGCCGCCGACCGCCTGCACGCCGCGTGGGGCGTGGCCGACGTCCTGTTCAACAACGCCGCGACCAAGAGCGAGAACTTCTTCGCCCCTTTCGAGGAATTCCCGCTGGAGGACTGGAACCAGGTGATGGCGGTGAACCTCACCGGCGCCATGCTGTGCGCGCAGGCCTTCGGCGCCCCGATGGCGCAGCGCGGCCGCGGCGCCGTGGTCAACACGCTCTCCATCTACGGCATCGTGGCGCCGGACCAGCGCATCTACGAAGGCTCGGAGTACCTGGGGCGGCCCATCAACACGCCGGCGATCTATTCGGCCAGCAAGGCGGGCCTCTGGGGGCTCACCCAGTACCTCGCCAGCTACTGGGGCGCCCAGGGCGTGCGCGTCAACGCGATCACGCCGGGCGGCGTGTTCAGCGGCCAGAACGAGACCTTCGTTCGCAACTACTCGCAGCGCGTGCCGCTCGGCCGCATGGCCACGCGCGAGGACATCGTCAACGGCATGCTGTTCCTGGCCAGCGACGCCTCTTCCTATCTCAACGGCCACAACCTCGTGGTGGACGGCGGCTGGACGGTCTGGTGATGGAAGCCGTGTTCGTCATCGCCGAGGCCGGCGTCAACCACAACGGCGATCTCGCGCTGGCCCTGCGCCTGTGCGACGCCGCGCGGCCGCCGGTGCCGACGCCGTGAAGTTCCAGACCTTCCGCGCCGAGGACCTGGTGGTGCCCGGCGCCCCCACGGCGGACTACCAGAAGCGGCAGACCGGCGAGCAGGACCAGTTCAGCATGCTGCGCAAGCTGGAGCTTTCACGCGAGCAGCACGAGCGCATCCGCGACCACTGCGCGGCCATCGGCATCGAGTTCTTCTCCACGCCCTTCTCCGTGGACGCGGTGGACCTGCTGGTCGGCCTGGGCGTGCGCCGCATCAAGATGCCTTCGGGCGAACTCACGCACCGCGCGCTGGTGGAGCATGCCTGCGCCACCGGCCTGCCGGTGCTGCTGTCCACCGGCATGGCGACGATGGCGGAAGTGCAGGAGGCCCTGGGCTGGGCGCAAGCGGTGCGCGGCTCGCTCGCCGGCATCTCTGTGCTGCATTGCACCTCCGCCTATCCCGCGCCGGACGAAGCGCTCAACCTGCGCGCCATCGCCACGCTGCGCGAGGCGCTGCGCCTGCCCGTGGGCTACTCCGACCACAGCCTGGGCATCGAGGCCTCGCTGGCGGCCGTGAGCCTGGGCGCGACGGTGATCGAGAAACACCTCACGCTGGACCGCACGCTGCCGGGGCCGGACCATGCGGCTTCGCTGGAGCCGGCCGAATTCGCCGACCTGGTGCGCGGCATCCGCCGCATCGCGGCCATGCTGGGCGACGGCGTGAAGGAGCCGCAACCGCAGGAGCAGGACGCCGCGCGGGTCGCCCGCCGCAGCATCGTCGCCGCCGTCGACATCGCGGCCGGTGCGACCCTGCAGCCGGCCATGCTGGCCTGCCGGCGCCCCGCCACCGGCATCCCGCCGCGCGACTGGGACCGCGTCGTCGGCGGCACCGCCCGCACCGCCATTCCCGCGGGCACCGTGCTGCAGTGGGAGCAGCTCGCTGCTTCCAGGGGCTGACGCATGCCGCCGCGCCGCATCCTCTACCTCAGCGGAACGCGGGCCGATTTCGGCCTGATGCAGTCCACGCTGCAACGCATCCACCAGACGCCGGGCCTGCAGGTGCAGGTGGCGGTGACCGGCACGCACCTGAGCCCGCAGCATGGCCACACGGTTGACGAGGTGCGCGCCAGCGGCCTGCCGATCGCGGCGGAGATCCCGGTCGACGTGCTCACGCGCACCGGCGCCAGCATGGCGATCGCCATCGCCGACGTGGTGCGCGGCATGACGGCCTTGCTGGAACGCGAGCGGCCCGATGCCCTGCTGCTGCTGGGTGACCGTGGCGAGATGCTGGCCGGCGCGATCGCGGCCCTGCACGTCGGCGTGCCCACCGTGCACGTGCACGGCGGAGAGCGCTCCGGCACGGTGGACGAGCCGGTGCGCCACGCGATCAGCAAGCTGGCCAGCTACCACTTCGTCGCCACCGAAGGCGCGCGCGAACGCCTGCGCAAGATGGGCGAAGCTGCCGACCGGATCTTCCTGACCGGCGCGCCCGGCATCGACGGCCTGGCGGCCATGGACACGGGCACGCACGAGCAGTGCCTGCAGGACCTGGGACTGCCGCCGCAGGCGGACTTCGTGCTGGCGCTGTTCCACCCGGTGGTGCAGCAGGCCGATGACGCCGCGGCGCAGGCGCGGACGGTCATGCAGGCCTTGACGGCGCTCGGCCTGCCGGTGCTGTGGCTGGATCCGAATGCCGACGCCGGCTCGCGCGAGATCCTGCAGGCGCTGCAGCAGGATGCGCTGCCCGCAGGCTCGCGCCGCGCGACCCACCTGCCGCGCGCGCAGTTCTTCGCCGCCATGCGCCATTGCGCGGTGATGGCGGGCAATTCCTCCTCCGGCATCATCGAGGCCGCGAGCTTCGGCACGCCGGTGGTGAACATCGGCAGCCGGCAGCACATGCGCGAGCACGGGCCCAACGTGGTGGACGTGCCGGTGGAGGCCGCGGCCATCGAACAGGCCTTGCGCGCGCAGCGCAGCCACAGCCGCTGGCCGTGTGAAAATCCCTGGGGCGACGGCCAGGCCGGCGAGCGCATCGCGCAACTCCTGGCGCAACTGCCGCTGGGCCCCACCGTGCTCGAAAAGACCAACAGCTACTGACGTGAGCGCACTTTCCCGCACCCTCCTGATCCTCGGCGCCGGCGGCCATGGCCGCGTCGTGGCCGATGCGGCGATCGCGCAGGGCTGGAAGCGCATCGTGGTGAGCGACCGCGACCCGGCGCGCGTGGGCCAGCAGCTGCTGGCCGGCGTGGCCGTGCTGCCGCTGGACGAGGCGGTGGCGCAATCCGACGCCGTGCACGTGGCGATCGGCTCCGCGGCCGCGCGCGAACGGGAAGCCAAGGCGATCGGCCTGCCGCTCGCCACCGTGACCCATCCGCGCGCCAGCGTTTCCACGCACGCCGAGGTCGGCGCCGGCTGCCTGCTCACCGCGCAGTGCGTGGTCGCGCCGGGCGCGCGCCTCGGCACCGGGGTGATCGTCAACCACGGCGCCGTGGTGGACCACGACGTGCAGGTCGGCGACTTCACCCACGTCGCGCCGCTGGTGGCGCTGGGCGGCGCCGCGCGCATCGGCAGCCGCGTGCTGCTCGGCTCGGGCAGCAAGGTACTGCCCGGCGTGCGCATAGCCGACGATATCGTGGTCGGTGCCGGCGCGGTCGTGCGCGGAAACCTCGAGGTGCCCGGCGTGTACGCCGGCGTGCCGGCGCGGAGGGTGCGGTGAACGAGCAGCAGTTCCGCGCGCTCTGCATTCCCGCCACCTGCACGGTGCGCGAGGCGCTCGACACCATGGAGCGCACGGCCAAGAACATCCTGCTGGTCCTGGACAGCAAGGGCCGGCTGCGCCGCACCCTGAGCGACGGCGACCTGCGCCGCGCCATGCTGGCGCACGCGCCCGAATCCGCCTTCATCGCCACGCTGCCGGGGCAGGCGCCGGTCACGATGACCGAGCAGGAGCCCGTGGCCCTGGCGCTGGCGCTGATGGACAAGCACCTGATCGACCACGTGCCGGTGGTCGATGCCGCCGGCCGGCCGGTGGACATCGTGATGCGGCGCGAGCTGTCGCAGCGCATCTGGCTGTCCTCGCCGCACCTGGGCGAGGAGGAAACCGCCTTCGTGGAGGACGCCTTCCGCACCAACTGGATCGCGCCGCTGGGCCCGCACGTGGACGGCTTCGAGCGCGAGCTGGCCGCCTACGCGGGCGTCGGGCACGCAGCGGCGCTCAGCTCGGGTACCGCCGCGATCCACCTGGGCCTGCTGCTGCTCGGGGTGCAGCCGGGCGACACGGTGTTCTGCTCCTCGCTCACCTTCGTGGGCAGCTGCAACCCGATCCTGTACTGCGGCGCGCGGCCGGTGTTCATCGACTCCGAGCCTGGTTCCTGGAACATGTCGCCGCAGGCGCTGGAGCGCGCCTTCGAATGGGCGCGGCGCGAGAACCGGCTGCCGCGCTGCGTGATCCTGGTGAACCTGTACGGCCAGAGCGCCGACATGGACGCCCTGCTGCCGATCTGCG
Source organism: Ramlibacter montanisoli (assembly GCF_013087525.1). Taxonomy (GTDB): domain Bacteria; phylum Pseudomonadota; class Gammaproteobacteria; order Burkholderiales; family Burkholderiaceae_C; genus Ramlibacter; species Ramlibacter montanisoli. The sequence goes on from NZ_JABFCS010000001.1 coordinate 406,879, forward strand.
AGCGCTACGGCGTGCCGGTGCTGGAAGACGCGGCCGAATCCCTGGGGGCCACCTACAAGGGACGCGCGAGCGGCAGCTTCGGCCGCATCGGCATCTATTCCTTCAACGGCAACAAGATCATCACCACTTCCGGCGGCGGCATGCTGGTGTCGGACGACCCGGACCTGGTCGTGCGTGCGCGCAAGCTCGCCACGCAGGCGCGCGAGCCGGCGCCGCACTACGAGCACGCCGAAGTCGGCTTCAACTACCGCATGAGCAACGTGCTGGCCGGCATCGGCCGCGGCCAGCTCAAGGTGCTGGACCAGCGGGTCGAACGCCGCCGGCAGGTGTTCGAGATCTACCGCCAGGCATTGTCCGAGGTCGGCGAGGTGCAGTGGATGCCGGAGCCGGTCGGCATGCGCTCGACGCGCTGGCTCACCTGCATGCTGATGCAGGGCGCGGACGCCGCCCAGCGCCGCGACCACGTGCTGCGCAGCCTGGAGCGCCATTCGATCGAGGCGCGGCCGGTGTGGAAGCCCATGCACCTGCAGCCCCTGTTCCGCGGCGCGGAGTATTTCCCGCATGCGGAAAGGCGACGACGTGTCGGCGCGCCTGTTCGATGCGGGCCTGTGCCTGCCTTCGGGCTCCAACATGGCGGACGAACAGCTGGATCGCGTGATCGACCACCTGCGGCGCGCCCTGCAGCGCGCGGAGGCCCTGGGTGCGGCTGCTGTCTAGGAGCGCGCTGCCGCTCCTCGCGCTGGACGTCGCACTGGGCCTGGCGGCCTGGTGGGCCGCGTTCTGGCTGCGCTTCAACCTCGACGTGCCGCCGGAGTTCGCGCGGCTGGCGCTCGTCTCCAGCCCGTGGTGCGCGCTCGGCACGGCCGCCGGCCTGGTGCTGCGGCGCGTGGACCGGCAGGTGTGGACCTACATCGGCCTGCCCGAATTCCGCCAGCTTGCCGGCGGCGTGGTGCTGGGCGGCCTGGTCACCGCGGCGATCGTGCTGATGCTGCGCCTGCCGGAGTTCCCGCGCTCGGTGCTGCTGCTGTACCCGCTGCTGGCCTTCCTGCTGATGGGTGCGGCGCGCGGCGCCTGGCGCAGCTTCGCCGAGCAGCGCCACCAGGTGCAGGGCGGCACGCCGGTGGTGATCGTCGGCACGCTCGACGAAGCGGCCGGTGCACTGCGGGCCCTGCGCGGATCGCAACGCTGGCGCCCCGTAGGCATCGTCTCGCCGCTGGCGCCCGAGCGCGGGCGCACCCTGCAGGACGTGCGCGTGCTCGGTTCCATCGAGGACCTGCCGGAGGTCTGCGAATCCGTCGATGCCCGCACGGCGCTGGTGGCCAGTCCGCCGGGGTCGGAGCAAAGGCGGCAGGCCCTGCTGCTCGCGTCGGAGTCGCACATCACGCTGCTCACGCTGCCGCGGCCGGACGAGTGGCTGAAGGCGGAAAGCAGCGGCCCGCGCCGCATCGAACTGGAAGACCTGCTCGGCCGCGCGCCAGTGGCGCTGGACGTGGCCGGCCTGGCCGAACTCTTCTCGGGGCAGGTGGTGGTGGTCACCGGCGCCGGCGGCTCCATAGGCTCCGAGCTGTGCCGGCAGATCGCGCGCTTCGGCGTCGGCCGGCTGGTGTGCATCGACGTTTCCGAGTACGCGATCTACCAGCTGGAACAGGAGCTGCGCCAGGCGCATCCGCAGATGCACGGTGCCTACTACACCGCCAACGTGCGCGAGTACGAACGGCTGCATGCCATCGTCTGCCAGCACAAGCCGGCCGTGGTGTTCCACGCGGCGGCCTACAAGCACGTGCCGCTGATGGAGGAGCTCAACGAAGTGGAGGCGCTGCGCACCAACGTGCTGGGCACCTGGAACGCCGCGCGCGCCGCCTCGGCCTGCGGCGCCCGCCGCTTCGTGATGATCTCCACCGACAAGGCGGTGAACCCCACCAACGTGATGGGCGCGAGCAAGCGCCTGGCCGAACTGGTGGTGCAGGCGGTGGCGGCGCAGGAGCCGCGCACGCAGTACGTGTCGGTGCGCTTCGGCAACGTGCTGGGTTCCAGCGGCTCGGTGGTGCCCCTGTTCACGCAGCAGATCGAGCGCGGCGGCCCGGTGACGGTGACGCACCCGGAGATCGTGCGCTACTTCATGACCATCCCGGAGGCTGCGCAGCTGGTGCTGCAGGCGGGGCTGATGGGCCAGTCGGGCCAGATCTTCGTGCTGGACATGGGCGAGCCGGTGAAGATCGTCGAACTCGCGCGCATGCTGATCCGCCTCTCGGGGAAGACCGAGCAGGAGGTCCCGATCAGCTACACGGGCCTGCGGCCCGGCGAGAAGCTGTACGAGGAACTGCTGGCGAACGACGAGACCACCGAGCCGACGCCGCACGAGAAGCTGCGGATCGCGAAGACGGCGGGGCCCTTGCCGGATGTGGAGGCGGTGGTGCGGTGGATCGCCGATGCCGGCGCCTTGCCGGCGTCGGATGCGTTGCGGCAGTGGCTGAAAGGGCAGGTGCCAGAGTACGGGCCGCGGTGAACCGCTGGGGTTCGGCCTGCGGCGCTCACCGCCAGCCTACAGCGGCATCGTAGGCTGGCGGTGAGCCCGAAGGCGAACCCCAGCGTTGGAGCTACCCCATGATCCCCGTGCGCGTGAGCACGTCGCTCACCAGCTCCAGCCGCACCAGCGGGTTGTCCAGCTCCATCAGCCGCTGCTTCAGCGCCACCGGCAGCGGCAGCAGCTCGCACCAGCGGTTGGACACCCAGCCGCAGTCGTCCAGCTTCCAGGGCGGCATCAGCGGCGTCTGCCCGGTCTGGCCGGGCTTGAGCTGCAGCGACTGGATCAGGCGATGCAAGGCATCGGCGGTGGGTTGCAGGTCGTCCGGAATCGGCACCGCCATGTCCGCGGGCAGCCGCTCGACGTCGGCGACCCACAGGCCGTGCTTCAGCTGGTCGCTGGAGGTGATGCGAAAGCGCTGCGCACCGGTGGCGCGCACCAGCATCAGGCCCGGTTGCGGCTGTTCGAATTCATGGATGTTGGCCAGCGTGCCGACCCGCGAGAAGGCCTCGGTGCTGCCCGGCTGGCGCACTTCGTTGCCCTGCGTGAGCGACACCACGCCGAAGGGCGCGCCGGCCTTGCGGCACTTGCTCATCATGTCGAGGTAGCGCACCTCGAAGACGCGCAGCGACAACAGTCCGTCCGGAAACAGCACCGCGCTCAGCGGAAAGAGGGGCAGGGACTGCAGTGTGAGGGTGGACTGCACGGGTGGTTCCAGTGGCTGCCGCTATCATCCCACGACTCCACCTGATCCATGTTCTTCCAGATCACCGCCTTCCTGCTCGACGTTGCCGCCGGCCTGCTGGGCGGCGCCTGCCTGTTGCGGCTTTACATGCAATACCAGCGCATTCCTTTCGGCAATCCGGTCGGGCGATTCGTTTTCGCGCTCACCGACTGGATCGTGCTGCCGCTGCGCAAGGTGCTGCCGGGGTACAAGCGATGGGATTTCGCCAGCCTGGTGGCGGCCTACCTGTTCGAGCTGGCGCAGTTCGGCATCCTGGCGCTGATGATCGGCCGCGGCTACAGCATGGTGCCGGCCGTCGCCGCCTTCGGGCTGCTGAGGTTGCTGATCTCGGGGATGATCGGCCTCGTGATCGTGTACGCCATCCTGTCCTGGGTGCGGGCCGATTCGCCGATCACCGACGTGATCGACCGGCTCACGGCGCCCATGCTGCGGCCCTTCCGCAAGATCATCCCGCTGGTGGGCGGCTTCGACCTCTCGCCGCTGGCGCTGCTGGTGCTGCTGCAGGTGGCGGCGATCATCGTCGCCAACCTGCAGGGCGCGATCCTGCGCTGATCAGTCGACGGCGTCGGCCGACTGGCGCGTCAGCATCGCCAGCACGCTGGCCACGGTCTTGCGCAGTTCGCGGCGGTCGCAGATCAGGTCCACCGCGCCCTTTTCCTGCAGGAACTCCGCGCGCTGGAAGCCTTCCGGCAGCTTCACGCGCACCGTGGACTCGATCACGCGCGGGCCGGCGAAGCCGATCAGCGCCTTGGGCTCCGCGATCACGACGTCGCCCACGAAGGCGAAGCCGGCGCTGACGCCGCCCATGGTGGGGTCGGTCAGCACGCTGATGTAGGGCAGGCCCTTCTTCGCCAGGCGCGTGAGCGCCGCGTTGGTCTTGGCCATCTGCATCAGCGACAGCAGGCCTTCCTGCATGCGCGCGCCGCCGGTGGCGGTGAAGCACAGGAAGGGCACCTTCTGCTCGATGGCGGTGTGGACGCCGCGCACGAAGCGCTCGCCCACCACGCTGCCCATGGAGCCGCCCATGAAGTCGAACTCGAAGCAGGCGGCCACCAGGTTGATGCTGTGCACCGAGCCGCCCATGACGACCAGCGCGTCGGTCTCGCCGGTGTTCTCCAGCGCTTCCTTCAGGCGCTGCGGGTACTTGCGGCTGTCCTGGAACTTCAGCGGGTCCACCGGGATGACTTCCTGGCCGATCTCGTAGCGGCCCTCGGGATCCAGGAAGGCGTTCAGGCGCGCGCGCGCGCCGATGCGGTGGTGGTGGCTGCAGGTGGGGCAGACGTTCTGGTTCTGCTCCAGGTCGGTCTTGTACAGCACCGTCTCGCAGCTCGGGCACTTGATCCACAAGCCTTCCGGCACGCTGCGCCGCTCGTTCGGATCCGTGGGCTGGATCTTCGGGGGCAGCAGTTTTTCCAACCAGCTCATCTGTGTGCTCCTCAACGAATGCGAGAGTCTAGCGCGGCGCGGATGTCGGCCAGGAAGGCGGACAGGGCGGGCACGGCCCGCTCGCGCGGCAGGTCTTCCACGACCTGGATGACCTTGGTGCCGATCACCACGGCGTCGGCGACGCGACCGATCGCCTTGGCGGTGGCCGCATCGCGGATGCCGAAGCCCACGCCGACCGGGATCTTCACGTGCTTGCGGATGCGCGGCAGCGCTTCCTCGACGGCGGCCGTGTCCAGGTGGCCGGCGCCGGTGACCCCCTTGAGCGACACGTAGTACACATAGCCGCTGGCCACGCGCGCCACCTGCTGGATGCGCTGGTCGGTGCTGGTGGGGGCCAGCAGGAAGATCAGGTCCAGGCCGTGGGCCTTCAGTTGCGCGGCGAAGGCCTCGCATTCCTCCGGGGATAGTCGACGATCAGCACGCCGTCCACGCCCGCGGCCGCGGCATCGCGCGCGAAGGCGGCCTTGCCGTGCGTGAGTTCGTAGCGCTCCACCGGATTGGCGTAGCCCATGAGGACCACCGGCGTGTCCGCGTTGCCTTGCCGGAAGGCCTTCACCATCGCGAGCACCTGCGCCAGGCCCACGCCCAGCGCCAGCGCCTTCTCGCCGGCCTTCTGGATCACGGGGCCGTCGGCCATCGGGTCGGAGAAGGGCACGCCCAGCTCGATCACGTCGCTGCCGGCGGCGACCATCGCGTGCATCAGCTCCGGCGTGATGTCGGCATAGGGGAAGCCGGCGGTGATGTAGGGGATGAGGGCCTTGCGCTGCTCGCGCGCGCGAGCCGCTCGAAGGTGGGCTGGATCCGGCTCATTCTGCCTCCCGACGAGCCGCCGCTAGGGAGGCAGACGCCCCCTCGGGGGCAGCGACGACACGTAGTGCGGAGCGTGGGGGCTCATTTTTTCGGCCCTCCCTTGAGCTGGAGGCCGCGCATGGAGGGGCGGTCGTAGAACTCCACGCCCGCGAGGTCGGCGACGGTGCCGATGTCCTTGTCGCCGCGGCCGGAGAGGTTGACCAGGATGTGCTGGTCCGCCTTCATGGTCCGGGCCAGCTTCATCGCGTAGGCGATCGCATGGCTCGATTCCAGCGCGGGGATGATGCCTTCGGTGCGGCACAGGTAGTGGAAGGCTTCCAGCGCCTCCTTGTCCGTGATGCCGACGTATTCGGCGCGGCCGGTGTCCTTCAGCCAGGAGTGCTCGGGGCCCACGCCGGGGTAGTCGAGGCCGGCGCTCACGCTGTGCGTCTCGATGATCTGGCCGTCGGGGTCCTGCAGGATGTAGGTGCGGTTGCCGTGCAGCACGCCGGGGCTGCCGCGCTGCAGCGAGGCCGAGTGCTTGCCGCTGTCCAGTCCTTCGCCCGCCGCTTCCACGCCGATCAGGCGCGTCTTCTCGTAGGGGATGTAGGGGTGGAAGATGCCCATGGCGTTGCTGCCGCCGCCCACGCAGGCGATCACCGCATCGGGCTGGCGGCCGGCCATCTCCGGCATCTGCTCCAGGCATTCGTTGCCGATCACGCTCTGGAAGTCGCGCACCATCATCGGGTAGGGGTGCGGGCCCGCCACCGTGCCGATGATGTAGAAGGTGTTCTCGACGTTGGTGACCCAGTCGCGCATGGCCTCGTTCAGCGCGTCCTTCAGCGTCTTGCTGCCGGACTCCACCGGCACCACGCGGGCACCCAGCAGGTTCATGCGGTACACGTTGGGGCTTTGCCGCACGACGTCGTTGCTGCCCATGTAGACGACGCACTCCAGGCCGTAGCGCGCGCAGATCGTCGCCGTGGCCACGCCGTGCTGGCCGGCGCCGGTCTCGGCGATCACGCGCGGCTTGCCCATGCGGCGGGCGAGCATCGCCTGGCCGATCACGTTGTTGATCTTGTGCGCGCCCGTGTGGTTCAGGTCCTCGCGCTTCAGGTAGATCTGCGCGCCGCCCTGTTCGCGGCTCATGCGCTGCGCGTGGTAGATCGGCGAGGGCCGGCCGACGAAGTGCTTGAGCTCGTACGCGAACTCGCGCAGGAACTCGGGATCGTGCTGGTACTTCGCGTAGGCGTCGCGCAGCTCGGAGATGGCGTGGGTCAGCGTCTCGCTGACGAAGCTGCCGCCGTAGATGCCGAAATGGCCGCTGGCGTCAGGTTGCTGGTAACTGGACATGGGAGGACCTTGCAAGGCGTTCGTCCGCGGAGCGCACCGCGGCCACGAACTGATGGATCTTGGCGGCGTCCTTGACTCCTTTCGAAGCCTCGACGCCCGAACTCACATCAACGGCCAGCGTCCGGAAACGCGGCCGCACTTGCACGATGCCATCGGCCACGTTTGCAGGTGTGAGCCCACCAGACAAAACGGCGTGAAAGCTGGCGCTTGGAGGAAGGCGTGACCAAGGGAATGTCCTGCCGGCGCCGCCATAGCCCTCGACATGCGCGTCGAGCAGCAGGGCCTGCGCCTCTGGGTAGTCTGCGGCGAATTTTAGCAAGTCGAAGGGCTGGGCCGCGTCGAGCGGGATGCGGGCCGCCCGGAGGTAGGGGCGGGTGCCGCCGGTGGCCTTGCGGCAGTAGTCCGGCGTCTCGTCGCCGTGGAACTGCAGCAGGGCGTTGGGCACCAGGTCGCAGGCCGCGCGCACGCCCTCCAGGGGCTCGTTGACGAACAGCAGCACCGGGGAGACGAAGGGCGGCAGGCATTGCACCAGCTGCGCCGCGCGTTGCGCGTTCACGTGCCGCGGGCTCTTCGCATAGAGCACGAAGCCGACCGCGTCCGCGCCGGCCTCGACGGCCGCGTCCACGTCCTGCTCGCGCGTCAGGCCGCAGATCTTGATGCGGGTGCGCAATGCATCTGGGCTCATGGGAGCCAATCATACGCAGCCGGATGGCTCGGCAGCTCCCAGTGCGGCTCGTACACGGGACCCAGGAAATAGAGGCCGTCGGGGGAGAAGGTGGGGGCGGCGGCGTCGCGGCTGCGCGCCTGCAGCACCTCGCGCATCCAGCCCGGCGCCTGCAGCCCCTGGCCCACGGCGACCAGGCAGCCCATGATGTTGCGGATCATGTGGTGCAGGAAGGCGTTGCCCTCGAACTCGAAGCGCCAGTAGGGACCGCGGCGGGAGATCGCGATCGGCGCCAGCGTCTTCACCGGCGTGGGCGACTGGCAGGAGGAGGCACGGAAGGACGTGAAGTCGTGTTCCCCCACCAGGTGCGCGGCGCCGGCGCGCATCGCGTCCGCGTCGAGCGGGCGGAAGACCCAGCCCACCCGGCCGGCCTCCACGCTGGGGCGCACGGGCGACTCCAGCAGCACGTAGGCATAGCGGCGCGCGCGTGCGCTGTTGCGGGCATGGAAGGCGTCGGGCACGTGCCGCGCCCACTGCACGGCGATGTCGGGCGGCAGGAAGGTGTTGGTGCCGCGCACCCAGGAGAACTCCTCGCGCTGCAGCTCGGTGTCGAAGTGGACCACCTGCATCAGGCCGTGCACGCCGGCATCGGTGCGGCCGGCGCAGGTGGTGGAGAGGCGGACGGTGGCGAAGCGCCCGAGGGCGGCTTCCAGCTGGTCCTGCACGGTGCGGCCGGACGGCTGGCTCTGCCAGCCGTCGTAGGGCTGGCCGCTGTAGCTGATGCCGAGGGCGATCCTCACGAGGGCGATCGTAGGCTGGTGGTGAGCGGAGCGAACCCCAGCGCTGCGCTGCGCCGAAAGCTGGGGTTCGGCTGCGCCTCACCACCAGCCTACGGGTTCTTATCCGATTTCCGCCAGCAGGCGCTGCGCGCGCGACTTCAGGTCGCCCGAGGCCTCGGCCAGCACTTCCTCGGCCAGGCTGCGGGCGCCGTCGGCGTCGCCGATCGCGTTGAATTCCTCGGCCAGCGCCAGCTTGGTGGCCAGCGGGCCTTCGGCTTCCGCCGGGACGTCGCCTGCGCTGCTGGCCGCGGGCGGCGGCATGTCCAGGCTGAGCGCGGACGCGTCGAGGTTCATCGCCGGGGCCGGGCGGGTCGCGGCGGGCGCGGGTGCCGGCGCCGGTGCGCTGCTGCCAGGCAGGTCGAGCGAGAGGCCGCCCAGGTCGAATTCCAGCATGTCGCCCTTGGGGGCTGCGGCCGGCGCGGCCGGGGCCGCCTTGGGCGCGGCGGCGACCGGTTCGAAATCCAGGCTGTTCCCGACGTTGAGCGAGGGCGCCTCCAGGCGCACCGGCTGCGTCTGCATGGCGGACGGCGGGGCGCTGAAGTCCATCTCCATCGGCGGCAGTTCCAGCGAGGGCGCCGGCGCGGCGGCCATCGGTGCCGGGGCGGGACGCGCCACCGGCGCCTGCACCGCGGGGGCATGGGGCTGCAGCGTGTCCGGCTCGTCGCCGAGGGAGAAGTCGAGGTCGAGGTCCAGGTCGGCACCGGCGGGCGGCACCGGCGGCTGGGCAGGTGCGCGGGCGGCATGCGCCACGGCAGCACCACCGACGGCGGCGGCGGCCATCGCGGCGCCGGCGCCCGGCTGGCCGCCGGGACGGTACATCGGGTTGGCGGGATCCAGGTCGCGGCCCAGGTCGCAGATGTGGTCCCACTCGGGGCCGGCGCCCTGCGTGAGGCTGTAGGCCTCGGCGGCCACCGCCTCGAAGGCCTTCACGTCGCGGCGCTTGGCGTAGATCTCCAGCAGCTTGCCGTGGATCGCCACGCGCTGCGGGTTGATGCGCAGTGCTTCCTTGAGGATTTCCTCGGCCTGCAGGTCGCGGCCGTAGGCCAGGTACACGTCGGCTTCGGCGACGGGGTCCACGTCGCCGGCGGCATCGAGCTGGCTCGGCGAATAAACCATCGACGAGCCCGTCGGATTGTTGGTCTCAGCGGTGTCGATGCGTTGTCCGCCGCTGGCGCCGAAGAAAGAATCCGGCTGCAACCTGGACTCGAGGAAGGAACTGTCGACGGCAGCGGTCTTGCGCTTCTGCCGCATCTTGTAGAAGCCGAAGCCCAGGAGCACCGCGAGCAGGCCGACGCCCAATGCGGGGATCAGCGGATTCTCGAGCACGTCGTCCAGCAGGCTGGGCTCGGGCGGCGGCGGCGCCGGCCGCTTGATCGCGGGCCTGGCGGCGGCGACGGCGGCTGCGGTGCTGGAGGCGGCTTGCGGCGCGGACGCGGCCGATGCACTGGCGACGGCGGCGGAAGCGGCGCCGGCGGCAGGCGCGGCGCTGGCCGCCGGCGTGGCCGTCGTCGCCGCGGCCACCGGGGCGGGTGCGGGCGTGGGTGCAGGAGTCGGTGCGGGCGTCGGCGCCGGGGTGGGCGCAGGCGTCGGCGCGGGCGTCGGGGCCGGCGTGGGCGCCGGGGTCGGTGCCGGCGTGGGCGCCGGTGCAGCGGCGACGGTGGTCGCGGGTGCCGGTGCCGGCTTGGCGGCGGCTGCAGCGGTCGCGGCGGACGGTGCGGCGGCGGCCGCCGGCGCGGAAGCCGGACGCGTCGCGGTCGTGGGCGGCGTCACGCCGGGCGGGGCGCTGATGCCCGGGCCGGCCTTGGTCGTGCCGGTGCCGGCGGTACCGCCGCCGGTGAGCTTGTTCAGGTCCGCCAGGTTCTTGTTCAGCTCGGCCACGCGGGTCTGCGCGTCCTTGGCCGCACGGTCGCGGGCGATCTGGTCGGCCGTCGAGGCCTTGCCCTGCACCGCGCCCTTGGACAGCTGCAGGCGGTCCGGCGTGCTCGCCGCGGCCTTCTTGTCCTCGACCTGCGCCTGCACGCGGCCGGAAGTCTGGCGGCTCGTGCCCGGCGTGGCCGCGGCCGGCACGCCCTCGGCGAGGCGGCGGCGGAATTCGTTGAAGTCGCGGCTTTGCGCCACGACGGTCTGCTTCGCCTCGTCGGACGGAACGCCGCCGGCCTGCTCGCCGCTCGGGATCTCGACGACGGCGCCGGCCTTCAGGCGGTTCACGTTGCCGTCGACGAAGGCGTCCGGGTTGGCGCGCAGCATGGCCACCAGCATCTGGTCCAGCGAGATGCTGGCCGGCTTGTTGGCCGCGGCCAGCTTGCCGGCGGTGTCGCCGGCCTGCACGGTCACGCGCTTGCCGGCATCTCCGGATGCGGGCGTGGATGCGGAAGGAGTCGGGGCCGCCGTCGCCGGGGCGGGCGCGCGTGCCGTGGCCGGCGGCGCGGCGGGCGCGGCGGGAGCCGCAGGCGCGGGACGCGGGGCCGCCGCTGCGGGCGCGGACGGCGCCGGGCGCTGGCTGCCGGCGGAAGGCGCGACCTGCGCGGTGACCGGGGCGCCGGGCTGGCGCAGCGCCGGCGGGTCGAACAGCATCGTGAAGTCGCGCTGCACGCGGCCGGACGACCAGTTGGCCTCCAGGATCACGTCCACGAAGGGCTCGTTGACCGGGCGGTCGCTCGCGAGGTGCAGGAAGTAGCCGCCGTTGGGACGGCGCTGCAGGGTGATGGTGACGTTGGACAGCGCCTGGCTGTACTCGAGGCCCTGGGTGCGGAAGGTGGCGGGCGAGGCGATCGAGGCGCGCAGCGAGGAGACTTCCTCGGGCGTGATCTCGGGCACGTCGATCTCGGCCCGCAGCGGCTCGCCCAGCGCCGATTGCACGGTGACACGGCCGAGCGCCAGCGCGAGCGCGTCGGGCGAGGCCAGGCCGAAAGTGACTGCGGCCGCCAGTGCCAGCGTCGACAGCCGGAGCTTCGGCAGGCTCTTCTGTGATGGCGTCCCTACTCCTCGGTCGGGAGGCAGTCTTTTTCTCTTCATGCGGCCCATTGCCTTCGAGGCTTAATTCGAAAAAGGACCATAACAGCAACGTCTTAGACTGACAAGCTGAGACACCGCTTAACGTCCGTGGAACGCTTGCACACAGCTTGATGCGCCCATGCTTGTTGCCGAGTCACAACGCGCGGTAACTTGTGGATACACGCGCGGTGGGGCGTGACTTCAGGCGTCCAGCAGGATCCGCAGCATCCGGCGCAGCGGCTCCGCTGCGCCCCACAGCAGCTGGTCGCCGATCGTGAACGCGCCGACGTACTCCGGGCCCATGGCCAGCTTGCGGATGCGGCCCACCGGGATCTCCAGCGTGCCGGTCACGGCCACGGGCGTGAGGCCTTGCAGCGTCGCCTCGCGCGTGTTCGGCACGACCTTGACCCACGGGTTGTCGGCGGCGATCAGCGCCTCGAGGTCCGCCACCGGCACGTCCTTCTTCAGCTTGAAGGTCAGGGCCTGCGAGTGGCAGCGCATGGCGCCCACGCGCACGCAGAAGCCGTCGACCGGGACCGCCTTGCTGCCGAAGCCTTCGCCCTGGCCCAGGATCTTGTTGGTCTCGGCGCCGGCCTTCCACTCCTCGCGCGACACGCCGCCGCCGAGGTCCTTGTCGATCCAGGGGATCAGCGAGCCGCCCAGGGGCACGCCGAAATTGGTGGTCTCTTCGCCCGTCATGGACTGCTGGCGGGCCAGCACCTTGCGGTCGATCTCCAGGATGGCCGACTTCGGGTCGTCCAGCAGCGAGCGCACTTCGGCGTTGAGCGTGCCGAACTGCGTGAGCAGCTCGCGCATGTGCTGGGCACCGCCTCCGGAGGCGGCCTGGTAGGTCATGCTGGTCATCCACTCGACCAGGCCGGCCTTGTACAGCGCGCCCACGCCCATCAGCATGCAGCTGACCGTGCAGTTGCCGCCGATCCAGTTGCGGCCGCCCTTGGCGAGCGCATTCTTGATGACGGGCATGTTCACCGGGTCGAGGATGATGACCGCGTCGTCCTTCATGCGCAGGGTGGAGGCCGCGTCGATCCAGTGGCCGTTCCAGCCGGCGGCGCGGAGCTTGGGGAACACCTCGGTGGTGTAGTCGCCGCCCTGGGCGGTGATGACGATGTCGCACTTCTTCAGCGCCTCGATGTCGAACGCGTCCTTGAGCTTCGACTCGTTCTTCGCCATGGCGGGCGCCTTGCCGCCGGCGTTGGAGGTGGAGAAGAAGACCGGCTCGATCAGGCCGAAGTCGCCTTCGGCCTGCATGCGGTCCATCAGGACCGAGCCGACCATGCCGCGCCAGCCGACGAGGCCGACCATCGGTTGTTGTCCGTTCGAGAGTTTCATCGGTGCGCCTTTCAGTTCAAGTTGAATCTGGTTCCCCGGCTCGTCCGGCCGGGGAGGGCGCGACGAACCGGAGCTGTCTAGCTCTTGGTAATCGTCTTCTTGGTGATGGCAGCCACGACCGCGTCGCCCATCTCACGCGTGCCGACCTTGCGGGTGCCTTCGCTGTAAATGTCCGCCGTCCGCAGGCCCTGGGACAGCACGTCCTTCACCGCGGACTCGATGCGGTCGGCGGCGGCGGGCTGGTTGAGGGAATAGCGGAGCATCATGGCGGCAGACAATATTGTAGCCAAGGGGTTTGCAATTCCCTTACCGGCAATGTCCGGCGCGCTGCCGTGGGACGGTTCGTACAGGCCCTGGCTGGACGCTTCATGCTGCCGGAGGGCAGCATGCCGATGGAGCCGGTCAGCATGGCGGCCTCGTCCGAGAGGATGTCGCCGAACATGTTGCCGGTGACCACAACGTCGAAGGACTTGGGCTGTTTGACCAGCTGCATGGCGGCGTTGTCCACGTACATGTGGTCCAGCTTCACGTCCGGGTACTGCTGGCCCACCTCGGTGACCACGTCCTTCCAGAACTGGAAGGTCTCCAGCACGTTGGCCTTGTCCACGCTGGTCACCTTCTTGCTGCGCTTGCGGGCGGCCTGGAAGGCGACGTGGGCGATGCGCTCGATCTCCGGGCGCGTGTAGCGCATGGTGTCGAAGGCCTCCTCGGCGCCCGGGAAGTTGCCGCCGGGGAGGTACGGCGGCCGCGCGGCTGGCCGAAATAGATGTCGCCGGTCAGCTCGCGGATGATCAGGATGTCCAGGCCGGACACCAGTTCCGGCTTCAGGCTGGAGGCGTGCGTGAGCTGCTCGTAGCAGATCGCCGGGCGGAAGTTGGCGAACAGGCCCAGGTTCTTGCGCAGGCCCAGGATGGCCTGCTCGGGGCGGAACTGGCGTTCCAGCTTGTCGTACTTCCAGTCGCCGACGGCGCCGAACAGCACCGCGTCGGCTTCCTTGGCGAGCTTCAGGGTCGCCTCGGGCAGCGGGTGGCTATGCTTGTCGTAGGCCACGCCGCCGACGTCCGCGGTTTCCATCTCGAACTTCAGGTCCAGGACCTTCAGGATCTTCACCGCCTCGGCGACGATTTCGGTGCCGATGCCGTCACCCGGCAGGACTGCGATCTTCATGTGCGTTCTTCGTTCTTCGTTCGGCGTTCAGCGGGGCATGGTGTGCGCGAGCCAGGGCTTGGTGGCCAGGCGCTGGGCTTCGAAGGCCTTGATCTTGTCGGACTTCAGCAGGGTCAGGCCGATGTCGTCGAAGCCGTTCAGGAGGCAGTACTTGCGGAAGCCCTGCACCTCGAACGGGATCTCCTCGCCCTGCGGCTTGACGACCACCTGGCGCTCCAGGTCCACGGTCAGCTCGTAGCCGGGGAAGGCCAGCACTTCGTCGAACAGCTTCGCCACCGTCGCTTCCGGCAGCACGATGGGCAGCAGGCCGTTCTTGAAGCAGTTGTTGAAGAAGATGTCGGCGAAGCTGGGCGCGATCAGCGCGCGGAAGCCGTACTGCTGGATCGCCCAGGGCGCGTGCTCGCGCGAGGAGCCGCAGCCGAAGTTCTTGCGCGCCAGCAGCACCGAGGCCGTGCGGTAGCGCGGCTGGTTCAGGATGAAGTCCGGATTCGGCTTGCGCGTCGCGGGGTCCTGCCCCGGCTCGCCGTGGTCCAGGTAGCGCCACTCGTCGAACAGGTTGGGGCCGAAGCCGGTCTTGCGGATCGACTTGAGGAACTGCTTGGGGATGATCGCGTCGGTGTCGACGTTCTCGCGGTCGATGGGCGCGACCACGCCCTTGTGCACGGTGAACTTGTCCATCTCTACTTCTTCGCTTTTTCTTCGATCTTGTCCCCGACCTTCTGGACGTCCTGGCCGAAGCCGCGCATCGTGTTGCAGCCGGCGAGCAGGACGGCGAAGGCGATCAGGGTGGCGGTGGTGATGGTTTTCATGAAGGCGCTCCTCTGGGCTAGGCGAACTGCCGGACGTCGACGAAATGACCATGGACTGCGGCAGCGGCAGCCATGGCGGGACTCACGAGATGGGTGCGGCCGCCGGCACCCTGGCGGCCTTCGAAATTGCGGTTGCTGGTGGAGGCGCAGCGCTCGCCCGGCTCCAGCCGGTCGGCGTTCATCGCCAGGCACATGGAGCAGCCCGGCTCGCGCCATTCGAAGCCCGCGGCCTTGAAGATCTCGTGCAGGCCTTCGCGCTCGGCCTGCTCCTTGACCACGCCGGAACCCGGCACGACCAGCGCCGCCTTGATGTTGGGCGCGACCTTGCGACCGAGCTTCTTCACCAGCGCGGCGGCTTCGCGCATGTCCTCGATGCGGCTGTTGGTGCAGGAGCCGATGAACACCTTGTCCACGTAGATGTCGTTCATCGGCTTGCCGGGGGCCAGGCCCATGTAGGTCAGCGCGCGCTCGATCGCGCCGCGCTTGTTGGCGTCCTTTTCCTTGTCCGGATCGGGCACGCGGCCGTCGATCGAGGTGACCATCTCGGGCGAAGTGCCCCAGGTGACCTGCGGGACGATCTGCGAGGCATCGAGCTTCACCACCGCGTCGAACTTCGCGTCCGGGTCGGAGAACAGCGTGCGCCAGTAGGCCACGGCCTGTTCCCACTCCACGCCCTTGGGCGCGAGCGGCCGGCCCTTGATGTACTCGAAGGTCTTCTCGTCGGGCGCCACCATGCCGGCGCGGGCGCCCGCCTCGATGGCCATGTTGCACACCGTCATGCGGCCTTCCATCGACAGCGCGCGGATCGCCGAGCCCGCGAACTCGATGGTGTAGCCGGTGCCGCCGGCCGTGCCGATCTTGCCGATGATGGCCAGCACGATGTCCTTGGCGGTCACGCCCGGGGCAAGCTTGCCGTCGACCTGCACCAGCAGGTTCTTCGCCTTCTTGGCCAGCAGGGTCTGGGTGGCCAGCACGTGCTCCACCTCCGAAGTGCCGATGCCGTGCGCCAGCGCGCCGAAGGCGCCGTGCGTGGAGGTGTGCGAGTCGCCGCAGACCACCGTCATGCCGGGCAGCGTGGCGCCCGACTCCGGGCCGATCACGTGCACGATGCCCTGGCGCTTGGACAGGAAGGGGAAGTAGGCGGCCGCGCCGAACTCGCCGATGTTCTTGTCCAGCGTGGTGACCTGCTCCTTGGAGATCGGGTCGGTGATGCCGTCGTAGCCGCGCTCCCAGCCGGTGGTGGGCGTGTTGTGGTCGGCGGTGGCCACCACCGAGCTGATGCGCCAGACCTTGCGGCCGGTCTCGCGCAGGCCCTCGAAGGCCTGGGGGCTGGTCACTTCGTGCACCAGGTGGCGGTCGATGTAGAGGATGGCGGTGCCGTCTTCCTCGGTGTGGACGACGTGCTCGTCCCAGATCTTGTCGTACAGCGTGCGGGGCATGGGGCTTCCTTGGGCTTGAAATTCTATGCGGCCAGCTCGACCGCGCCTGTTTCAGCGCGTGTGCGCAGGTGGTCGACGAGCAGGCGCGCGGTGAGCGGCAGGGTGGAAAAGTCGCGGGCGACCAGCCGGATGTCGCGCATCGCCCAGGCATCGGTGAGGCGCACGCACTCCAGGTCGCCCACGCCGTGCATCAGCGTGAAGGCGCGCTGGGGCATCACGCCCACGCCCAGGCCGTTGTGGATCATGCGGCACATGGCGTCCAGGCCGGTGACGTGGATGCGCAGGCGGATGGTGCGGCCGGCGGCGGCGGCGGCCTCGCGCATTGCCAGGTGGATCGAGCTGTTGGAGTGCAGGCCCACGTGGTCGAAGTCCAGCGTGTCCTCGAAGGCGACGGCCTTGCGTTTCGCCATCACGTGGCCGCGCGGCACGATCAGCACCAGCTCGTCGCGCCGGTAGGGCAGCGTCTGCAGCTCGTGGCCCGCGGCGGCCGACACGTTGCAGATGCCCAGGTCGGCCGCGCCTTCCTGCACCGCGCGCAGCACCTCGGTGGACAGGTGCTCCTCC
This sequence comes from Ramlibacter montanisoli, assembly GCF_013087525.1. Taxonomy (GTDB): domain Bacteria; phylum Pseudomonadota; class Gammaproteobacteria; order Burkholderiales; family Burkholderiaceae_C; genus Ramlibacter; species Ramlibacter montanisoli. The sequence continues at coordinate 423,562 of NZ_JABFCS010000001.1, forward strand.
AGGTCGATCTTCACCTGCGGGTGCGCCTGGCTGAAGGCGCCCAGGTCCTCCGGCAGGAACTGCACGATCGCCGAGATGTTGGCGTGGATGCGCACGTGGCCGCGCACGCCCTCGGCGTATTCGGACAGCTCCGCCTGCATCTTCTCCAGGCTGAACAGGACCGAGCGCGCGTGGTGCAAGAGGCTTTCGCCGGCCGGCGTGAGCTTCACGCCGCGCGTGTGGCGATAGAGCAGGGGCGTCTCCAGCGTCGCTTCCAGGTCCGACAGGCGCTTGCTCACCGCGGAAGCGGCGATGAACTCGCGCTCCGCGGCGCGGCCGATCGAGCCGAGCTCGCAGACAGCGACGAACAGCTGCAGCGAGGTCAGGTCGATCCGGCGGGCGAAGGAGCGTTCGGTGGTGCGCATCGGGATTGGCCATCGCGGGTGGCGATGGCATGGCCCGATTTTCCCAAAGAAAGCGGATGCCAGCCATCGCCATGCGCGATGCCCCCGCTTCCGGGTCGGCTGGCGCCGCGGTCGAGCCAGGGCGGTGTGCCGTGTTGCTTTCTGCAACGCGCGCGCTGTGGTGCTTCGCAACACGGGACCCCCGGCTGCGGGTTCACCCGCACCTGCGCTGCCCAAAGCGCGGGTCCCGCCTGGGCACAGGCCTTGCGCTGGAGGCCCGCCCGCGCTTTCGGAGCGCGCGGCGACTTCACGTCCATATCCACAGAGGAGACCTCCATGCGCCTTCACGCCCTGTCCCTTGCCGCCCTGCTGGCGTTCACCCCCTTCGCCGGCCAGGCCGTCGTGACGGACCAGATGATCGGCGACGACGCCGCCAGCACCGGCGACGTGCTCACCTGGGGGCTCGGCACCCAGGGACAACGCTATTCCCCGCTGAAGCAGGTCAACACCCGCACGGTGTCGCGGCTGGTGCCGGCCTGGGCCTTCTCCTTCGGCGGCGAGAAGCAGCGCGGCCAGGAATCGCAGCCCGTCATCCACAAGGGCAAGATGTTCGTCACCGCTTCCTACTCCCGGCTGTTCGCGCTCGACGCGGCGACCGGGCGCAAGCTGTGGCGCTACGACCACCGCCTGCCCGAGGGCATCATGCCCTGCTGCGACGTCGTCAACCGCGGCGCCGCCCTCTACGACAACCTGGTCATCTTCAGCACGCTGGACGCGCAGCTGGTGGCGCTGGACCAGGACACGGGCGAAGTGGTGTGGAAGGAGAAGATCGACGACTACCGCGCCGGCTACTCCAGCACCGCCGCGCCGATCATCGCCGAGGGCCTGCTGCTCACCGGCGTCTCCGGCGGCGAGTTCGGCGTGGTCGGGCGGGTGGAGGCACGCGACCCGAAGACGGGCCGGCTGGTGTGGACGCGGCCCACCGTCGAGGGCCACATGGGCTACACCTACGACGCCGACGGCAAGGAGAAGGAGAACGGCGTGTCCGGCGCCACCGGCGCCAGCTGGCCCGGGGACCTGTGGAAGACCGGGGGCGCGGCCACCTGGCTGGGCGGGAGCTACGACCGCAAGACCGGCCTGGCCTATTTCGGCACGGGCAACCCGGCGCCGTGGAACAGCCACCTGCGCAAGGGCGACAACCTGTACTCGTGCTCCACGGTCGCAATCGACGTGAAGACGGGCCAGATCCGCTGGCACTACCAGGGCACGCCCAACGACGGCTGGGATTTCGACGGCGTCAACGAGTTCGTCACCTACGACGCGGGCGGCAGGCGCCTGGGCGGCAAGGCGGACCGCAACGGCTTCTTCTACGTGCTGGACGCGGTGACCGGCAAGCTGGAGAACGCGTTTCCCTTCGTCCGCAAGATCACCTGGGCCAGCGGCGTCGACCTGAAGACGGGCCGGCCGCAGTTCGTGGCGGACAACCGCCCGGGCGACCCGACGGCAGGCGACGGCAAGAAGGGCCAGTCGGTGTTCTCCGCACCCTCCTTCCTCGGCGGCAAGAACCAGATGCCGATGGCCTACAGCCCCGACACCGGCTATTTCTACGTGCCCGCCAACGAATGGGGCATGGACATCTGGAACGAGCCCGTGGCGTACAAGAAGGGCGCGGCCTACCTCGGCGCCGGCTTCACGATCAAGCCCTTGCACGAGGACTACATCGGCGCGCTGCGCGCGCTCGATCCGAAGACCGGCCGCATCGTCTGGGAGGTGAAGAACAACGCGCCGCTGTGGGGCGGCGTGCTCACGACCGCCGGCAACCTGGTGTTCTGGGGCACGCCCGAGGGCTACCTGAAGGCGGCCGACGCGAAGACCGGCAAGGTCGTGTGGCAGTTCCAGACCGGCTCGGGCGTGGTGGCCCCGCCGGTCACCTGGAGCCAGGGCGGCGAGCAGTACGTCGCGGTCGTCTCGGGCTGGGGCGGCGCCGTGCCGCTGTGGGGCGGCGAAGTCGCCAAGCGCGTGAGCTATCTCGAGCAGGGCGGCATGGTCTGGGTGTTCAAGCTGGCGCGCTAGCGCGCACGCGCTTGTGACAGCGGGAACACCCGCTGTCACAACGTGGAGCAGTGCCGTCGATGTTTCCCCGCACCGGGATGGCGGCAACGGCAGCTTCCACGCATGGCACATCGCTTGCGATGAAAGCCCCGCGATCCCACCCCCACCGAGGAGACAGACATGACGAGACCCTTCCCCTGGCGCGCGCCCGTGCTGGCGCTCTTCACCCTGGCCGCGGCCGGCCTCGCGCACGCGCATGGCGACGTGACGCCGCAAGCCGTGGACACGCGCGAGCTGCCCGCCCTGGGCGACGACTGGCGCGACGAAAACCCGTACCGCGCCAACGGCGCGGCCGTGCGCATCGGCAGTTCCGCCTTCAACCAGAACTGCGCCCGCTGCCACGGACTGGAAGCCGTGTCCGGCGGCATCGCGCCGGACCTGCGCCGCCTCGACAACGACTGCGCGGCGCAGCGCGACGCGCGCAGGAAGGCGGGCTGCGTGAAGGACAACGACCAGTTCTTCAGCACCACCGTGCGCAACGGCCGCACCCGCAACGGCGCCGTCTACATGCCTCCCTTCGCCGGCGTGCTCAGCCAGGAGGCGGTGTGGGCGATCAAGAGCTACCTCGAAACCCGCCGCGAGAGGCCGCTGTGAGGCGCGCGTTCCTTCGACGTGGCGCCGCCGCCGCCCTGGCCCTCGCGCTGCCGGCGGCGCGGGCAGCGCAGGGTGGCGACTGGGCGCGGATCCGCCAGCGCGGCAGCCTGGTGGTCGGCCTCTACCAGGAGATGCCGCCCTTCCACGACGGCGGCCGCGGCATCGACGCGGACCTGGGGCGCGCGCTCGCGGCGGAGATGGGGCTGGGCTTCTCGGCCCTGCCGTTCGCGGCCGGCGAGAACATGGGCGACGACCTGCGCAACATGGTGTGGAAAGGCCACTACCTTGGCTGGGGTCCGGCCGACGTCCTGCTGCACGTGCCGCTGGACCCGCCCCTGCTGCGCGACAACCCGCAGGTCCGCGTGCTGGCGCCCTACTACCGCGAGCGCGTGCTGATCGCGTTCGACCGGCGCAGGCTGCCGGCGCTCGATGCCATCAGCGCGCTGCGCGGGCAGCCGGTGGCGGTCGCGGGCCTGTCACTGGCGGGCTGGCTGCTGATCGGGGCGGAAGGCGGCCTGCTGCGCGAGCACCTGCAGACGCGCATGGCCGACGGCGTGGCGGCCGCGGCGGCGCTGCAGCGCGGCGAGGTCGTTGCCGCCGCGGGGCTGGCGTCGGAGCTCGAGTCCGTGCTGGGCGGCGACGAGCGTTTCGCGCTGCAGCCGCTGCCTTTGCCCCGCGCGCCGCGCGACGGTTGGGCCGTCGGCTGCGCCGTGCGGAAGGACGCGACCGAACTCGCCACCGGACTGCAGCAGGCGATGGCCGCGCTGCGCGCCGACGGCCGGCTGCAGGCGATCTTCCGCCGGCACCGCGTCGAGCCGCTGCTCTGAAGGGGACGCCATGACACCCCGACGTTTCCTGCTGGCCGCGCTGCCGGCGGCACTGCTGCCGGTCGCCGTGGCCGCGCAGCCCAGCCTCGCACCCGTGGTGGTCACCGCCACCCGGGTCCCCGACCGGCCGATCGACGTGCCGGGAGCCATAGACCGCGTCGACGTCCAGGAGGCCGGCGAGGGCAAGCTGCTGGTGAACATCTCGGAGCTGCTGGGGGGCGTGCCGGGCCTGCTGGCGCGCGACCGGCAGAACTTCGCGCAGGACGTGCAGCTGTCGGTGCGCGGCTTCGGCGCGCGCGCCAGCTTCGGCATCCGCGGCGTGCGGCTGTACGTGGACGGCATCCCGGCCACCTTGCCGGACGGGCAGGGCCAGATCTCGCACGTGGACCTCGCGTCCGCCGAGCGCATCGAGGTGCTGCGCGGGCCCTTCTCGGCCCTGTACGGCAACTCCTCGGGTGGCGTGCTGCAGGTGTTCACCGAGGAGGGCGAGGGTCCGCCGACGCTCAGCGCCGGCGCTGCCGTCGCCGCCGACGGCGTGCGGCGCTACTCCGCCAAGGCCAGCGGCGGCCTGGACTCCTTCGGCTACGTGGTGAGCGCGAGCCACTTCGAGACCGATGGCTTCCGCCGCCACAGCGCGGCACGCCGCGACCTCGCCAACGCCAAGCTGGCATGGCGGCAGGGCGACGGCCGCTGGACGCTGGTGGCCAACGGCGTGGACGTGCCCAGGGCCCAGGACCCGCTCGGCCTCACCCGCGCGCAGTTCGAGGCGGACCCGCGCGCCGTCGATGCGGCGGCGCTCGCCTTCGACACGCGCAAGAACTTCCGCCAGGCACAGCTCGGGCTCACGCACGAGCGGACCGTCGACGCACGCCACAGCCTGTCCCTGATGGCCTACGGCGGCACGCGCGACACGCAGCAGTTCCAGGCGATTCCCACGGGGTGCAGGCCAACGCGTTGCATCCCGGCGGGGTGATCCAGATCGGACGCGACTACCGCGGCCTGGACACGCGCTGGACCGTGCGGGACCCGCAGGCGGCGTGGCCCTTCAGCGTGGTGGCCGGCGTGGCCTACGACGAGATGGACGAGCACCGCCGGGGCTTCCAGAACTTCCTGGGTTCCACCACCGGCGTGCAAGGCGCGCTGCGGCGCGACGAAGACAACCGCGCGAGCAGCTTCGACCAGTACCTGCAGGCGAGCCTCACGCCGGCGCCGCGCTGGCGGCTCGATGCGGGCGTGCGGCACAGCACCGTGCGCATGCGCAGCACCGACCGGTTCATCGCCGGGGCGAACCGCGACGACAGTGGCGCGACGCGCTTTTCCGCCACGACACCGGTGGCGGCGGTCCTGTTCAAGGCGAGCCCCAGCGTGCACCTGTACGCCGCCGCGGGGCGCGGTTTCGAGACGCCGACCCTCAACGAACTGGCCTATCGCCCGGACGGCAGCGCCGGCCTGAACCCCGCGCTGCAGCCGGCGCGCAGCCGCAACCTGGAAGTGGGCGCCAAGGGCCGCTTCGGTGCCCACGAGGTCGACCTCGCCGTCTTCGACACCCGCACCCGCGACGAGATCGTGACCTTGCGCAACAGCGGCGGCCGCGCGAGCTTCGGCAACGCGGGGCGCACGCGGCGCCACGGCGCCGAGCTCTCCTGGTCCGCTCGCTTCGCCGGCGACGGCCGGGTGCAGCTGGCGCTCGCGCACCTGGATGCGCGCTACCGAGAGAGCTTTCGCACCTGCACCGCGAGCCCCTGCACCGTGCCCAACGTCATCGTTCCGGCGGGCAACCGCATCCCCGGCGTGGCGGATCGCAGCGCCTATGCGGCCGTGGGCTGGTCGCCGCCGGCCGGCTGGCGCGGCAGCGTCGAAGTGCGCGCACTGGGCCGGGTGCCGGTGAACGACCTCAACACCGACGCGGCGGGCGGCTTCGCCACCGTCGGCGCGAGCGTCGGCTATGCGGGACGCGCCGGGCGCTGGGACTGGAGCGCGTTCGTGCGCGGCGACAACCTGGCCGACCGCCGCTACGCCGGCTCGGTGATCGTCAACGAGGGCAATGCCCGCTACTTCGAGCCGGCGGCCGGGCGCACCTGGCTCGTCGGCTTCAACGCTGCCCTGAGGTTCTGACCATGCGCAAGTACGACCCCGTCGCCGTGGCCCTGCACTGGGCCATCGGCCTGGCCCTGATCGGCCAGATCGCCTTCGGCTTCCTGCTCGACGACCTCGCCCCCGCGGCACGCCGGCCCGCGCCGGCGTGATCAACCTGCACAAGTCCCTCGGGCTGGTGCTGCTGGCGCTGGTCGCCGCCCGGCTCGGCTGGCGGCTGGCGCACCGGCCGCCGCCCTGGCCGCCCGCCATGCCGCGCTGGCAGCGAGGCGCGGCGGAGTGGGGGCACCGCGCGCTGTACGCCTGCATGCTGCTCATGCCGCTGTCCGGGTACGTGGCATCCAACTTCAGCCGGCACGGCGTGAAGTTCTTCGGGCTCGCGCTAGCGCCCTGGGGGCCCGACCTGCCCGCCGTCTACCGCTTCCTCGTCGGCGTGCACGACGCCACCGCAGTCCTCTTCGCCGTCCTCATCGCCGGCCACATCGCCGCTGCCGCCTGGCACCGGCGGCACGGCGCGGCCCTGGCATCCCGCATGAACTGGAGTTCCCCATGAAGCGAATCACCGTCCTCTTCGCCGCCTTCGCCGCCTTCGCTGCCTTCGGCGCCTGCGCGGCCCCCTTCGCCTACGTGCCCAACGAAGGCTCCGGCACCCTGAGCGTGATCGACACCGCGACCGACCAGGTGGTGGGCGAGATCCCCGCCAGCGGCAAGCCGCGCGGCACGGTGGTCGACCCGAAGGGACAGATGGCCTACGTCAGCGAACAGACGGGCAACCGCCTGCTGGTGGTGGACCTGGCGCAGCGCCGCGTCGCCGCGGAGGTGGTGCTGGGCGAGTCGCCGGAAGGCCTGGGCCTGTCTCCCGACGGCAGCCTGGTGGCCGCCGCCGTGGAGGAGGGCAACGAGGTCCTGTTCATCGACACCCGCACGCGCAGGAAGGCCTTCTCGGTGCGCGTGGCCGGCAGGAACCCGGAACATGCGGTGTTCTCGCCGGACGGCAGGCTGGTGTTCGTGAGCGCGGAGGAGGGCGCGGCGGTCGACGTGATCGACGTCGGTGCCCAGCGGCAGGTGGCGCAGGTCCCGGTGGGCGCGCGCCCGCGGGGCATCGGGTTCTCGCCGGACGGCCTGCGCGCGTACGTCGCGGCCGAACTGGCCGACGAGGTCTACGTCGTCGACGTCCCGCGGCTGGCGGTGCTGGGCCGCGTCAAGGCGGGCGTGCGCAGCAACGGCATCGCCGTGCATCCGGATGGCAAGCGGGTCTACGTGTCCAACGGCGGCGCGGCCTCGGTCTCCGTCATCGACGCGCAGACCCTCCAGGTGAAGGCCACCATCGGCGTCGGCCAGCGGCCCTGGAACATGGCGCTGTCGCCGGACGGCAGGAAGCTCTCTACGTCGCCTGCGGCCGCTCCGGCGTGGTCTCGGTGATCGACACCGAACGGGAAGTGAAGGTCGGCGACATCGCGGTCGGCAAGCTGCCCTGGGGCGTCGCCATCCGCTAGCGCAGGCGTCCAGGGTGCTAGGAGCGCGGCGGCCCGTCGCCGCGCCAGCGCAGCCGGCGGTAGATCGTGTTGCGGCTGATCCCCAGCCGGCGCGAGGTGACCGAGATGTTCCCGCCCGATTCCTCCAGCGCGCGGCGGATCGTGGCCAGCTCCAGGTCGCCCAGCGTGGACGCGGGGCCTGCGGGCTCCGGTTCGGGCGGGACCGCCGGGGCCGCCGGCAGGGCGCGCTGCGCATCCTCCAGGAAGTCGTCCGACAGGTGCTCGCGCCGGATCGTCCCCTCGCCGCCCGCCATCACCGCCGCCGTCCGCAAGGTGGTGGCCAGCTGGCGGATGTTGCCCGGCCAGCGGCAGGCGCGCAGCAGCGCCACCACCTCGTCCTCCAGGCCGGGCGCACGGCCCTCGGTCTCGGCGCGCAGGATCTTGTGCGCGATCTCCATGAGGTCGGTGCGGTCGCGCAATGCGGGCAGCCGCACCACCAGCCCGTTGACCCGGTAGTACAGGTCCTCGCGGAAGGCCTGCGCCGCGATCATGGCGCGCAGGTCCCGATGCGTCGCGCTGACGATGGCGACGTCCACCGGCACCGACTTCATCCCGCCCAGCGGCGTCACCTGGCGCTCCTGCAGCACACGCGCAGCAGGCGGGCCTGCAGCGGCAGGGGCATGTCGCCGATCTCGTCGAGGAACAGGGTGCCGCCATTGGCCTGCAGGATCTTGCCGGGAGAGCCCTTGCGCCGGGCACCCGTGAAGGCGCCGTCCTCGTAGCCGAACAGCTCCGACTCGATCAGGTTCTCGGGAATCGAGGCGCAGTTCACCGCCACGAAGGGCTGCCGCGCGCTGCGAGTCCTGGTGGATGGCGCGTGCGAGCAGCTCCTTGCCGGTGCCGGTTTCGCCCAGCACGAGGATCGAGATGTCCCGATCGAGCACGCGGCGCACCTTGGCGACCACGGCTTCCATCTGCGGATCGCCGGTCTGCAGGTAGTGCAGGCCGGACATGCCGTTGTTGCCGTTGCCGCTCACGCGCAGGCCCGCCGCGGCGGCGTACAGGCTGCGTCCCGCCGCCACCGGAGGCGCGATCTCCAGCGGGCGCTGCCCCGTTTCCTGCACATTGCCGCCGACGGAGCCCAGCGCGTGCCAGGTCGGCCAGTTGAAGGCCGCGCGCATGTGCAGCGTCTCGCCGTTCGGCAGGTTCAGCAGCATGGGCGGCGCGATCGGCGAGCGGAAGTGGTCGACGATCGCGCCGACCGCCACGCCGAACAGCGAGACCGTGCTGCGCATGCGCAGCGCCGCGCCACTGCAACCCAGCTGCTCCAGCGCGCTGCGGTTGGCGCCCTGGAAGCGGCCGTCGCGGTCCACCGCGACGATGCCCTCGGCCAGGGTGCCGATGAATTCGGGCCGGCCGTGGAAGTGCAGCCGCAGCGCATGGCGGAAGTCGTCCGACAGCCAGTGGTTCTCGATCATGCGGGCCGACATCTTCACCAGCCCCATGGTGTGCAGGTGGTAGGAGTGGTGCTCCCCGAGACGTCCAGCACGCCGAGCAGGTTGCCGCGCGGATCGAGGATGGGCGCCGCGGAACAGGTCAGGAAGCCGTTGGCGTGCATGTAGTGCTCGCCCGCGTGCACCACCGTCGGCGCCTCGTGGATCAGCGCCGTGCCGATCGCGTTGGTGCCCTTGCTCGACTCCGACCAGTTCGCCCCGGGGGCGAGCGCCACCCGCGAGGCGCGCTGCAGGAAGGAATCGTGGCCGACCGAATGCAGGACCGTGCCCTGGGCGTCCGTGAGCAGCACCATGCTCTGCGTCGCCATGATCTGCTCCAGCAGGATTTCCATCAGGGGCGCCGCATGCAGGTGCAGGCGCAGGTTGCGCTCGCGGGCGGCGGCCAGGTCGCTGCGCACCAGCCGTGCATGGTCGGGGCGATCGACGCGCGACAGGCCCAGCGCCTGGCAGCGCTCGTGCGAGCGGGCGATGGCTTCCAGGTGGCGCGGCTCGGCCAGCACCGGCGGCGCGCCGGGAGTTCGGGGCCCTCGCGGGCCAGGGGGTGACTGCCATGGCGGCCGTCCTTTCACGGGATGGATGAACTATCTGCCCGGGCGGAGCCGCGCGCATCGCGAAATTCCCTGAACTTTCGTTTGCGGGAAGAAGGTGCGCGGCCCGCGAGTGCGCCAAATTGGCACAGTTCGCGGGCCGCCATTTGATCCAGCGCAAGGACGCCCGGCAATCGCCGGCCGGCCGGGCGCTGCGAGCCGTCAGAAGAAGCCGAGGGCCTGCTCGCTGTAGCTCACCAGCATGTTCTTGGTCTGCTGGTAATGGTCGAGCATCATCTTGTGCGTTTCGCGGCCGATGCCGGACTGCTTGTAGCCGCCGAAGGCCGCATGCGCGGGGTACGCGTGGTAGCAGTTGGTCCAGACGCGGCCCGCCTGGATGCCGCGGCCCATGCGGAAGGCGGTGTTCATGTCGCGCGTCCACACGCCCGCCCCCAGCCCGAACAGCGTGTCGTTGGCGATGGCCAGCGCCTCCGCCTCGTCGCGGAAGGTGGTCACCGACACCACCGGACCGAAGATCTCCTCCTGGAAGATCCGCATCTTGTTGTGGCCCTTGAACACCGTGGGCTTGACGTAGTAGCCGCCCTTGAGGTCGCCGGGCAGCTCGTTGCGTTCGCCGCCCGCCAGGCACTGCGCGCCTTCCTGGCGGCCGACGTCCAGGTAGCCCAGGATCTTCTGCAGCTGCTCGTGGGAGGCCTGGGCGCCGATCATGGTGGCCGGGTCGAGCGGGTTGCCCTGCACGATGGCCGCCACGCGCTTGAGCACCCGCTCCATGAAGCGCTCGTAGATCGACTCGTGGACCAGCGCGCGCGAGGGGCAGGTGCACACCTCGCCCTGGTTGAGCGCGAACATCACGAAGCCCTCGATCGCCTTGTCCAGGAAGCCGTCGTCCCGCGCCATGACGTCGGGGAAGAAGAGGTTGGGCGACTTGCCGCCCAGCTCCAGGGTGACGGGGATCAGGTTCTGGCTGGCGTACTGCATGATGAGCCGGCCGGTGCCGGTCTCGCCGGTGAAGGCGATCTTGGCGATGCGCTTGCTGCTGGCGAGCGGCTTGCCCGCTTCGAGGCCGAAGCCGTTGACGACGTTCAGCACGCCAGGGGGCAGCAGGTCGCCGATCACCTCCATCAGCACGAGGATCGACGCGGGCGTCTGCTCCGCCGGCTTGAGCACCACGCAGTTGCCGGCCGCGAGCGCCGGCGCCACTTTCCACGCCGCCATCAGCAGCGGGAAGTTCCACGGGATGATCTGGCCGACGACGCCCAGGGGCTCGTGGAAGTGGTAGGCCATGGTGTCGCGGTCGATCTCGCCCACCGTGCCTTCCTGCGCCCGCACGCAGGCGGCGAAATAGCGGAAATGGTCGATCGCCAGCGGCAGGTCGGCGGCGCGCGTCTCGCGGATCGGCTTGCCGTTGTCCCAGGTCTCGGCCGTGGCCAGCAGGTCCAGGTTCTGCTCCATCCGGTCGGCGATGCGCAGCAGGATGTTGGCGCGCTCCGTGCCGGACGTGGCGCCCCAGCGCGCGCGGGCGGCATGGGCGGCGTCGAGCGCGCGCTCGACGTCTTCGGCGGTGGAACGCGGGATCTCGCAGAACGCCTGGCCGGTCACGGGCGTGACGTTCTCGAAGTATTCGCCCTTGGCGGGGGCCACCCATTCGCCGTTGATGTAGTTGCCGTAGCGCTTCTTGAAGCTGACGGGAAAGCCGAAGCGGCCGGGTTCGAGCATGTCCATGCGGGTATCTCCATGTTGGCGCCCCATCGTCGAAAGCAGCCGGGGCAGGAAAGGGGTGCTGCGGAGCGACGCGTTGCGAGCGGCGTGCCAACCCGGTCCGATGGCCTTGCGGGCGCGCCGCACGAGGGCAAACACCGAGCGCGGGCAGGCGCGAGTGCTCCAGCGCGGGACAGTCGGCCGGCGCAGTGTGCCGGGGAGATCGCCGCGGGCGCTTGCCGCGGGCGCGGTTCCGCGCGAGGATCGCGCCCTCTATGCGACGCGCGGCCTGGCTGCTCTTGACGGTGCTCGCGGCGGCTTCGGCAAGCGCCGAGCAGCGCCGCAACGCCTTCGGCGACCCCTTCCTGCAGGTGAGCTCCGCGCTCGCGGGCTGCCCCGTGCCGCGCCCTCCCGGCTACACCGAGGAGGAAGTCCGCCAGCAGGCCCACGTGCGCTCCCAGCATGGCACCAGCTGCTACCGCGTCGGCCGCTGCCGGCTGCCGAACTCGTATCTCTACGACAAGGAGATCATCCCGCGCGTGCATCAATACATCCGCATGGACGGGCGCTTCGACGACACCACCGTGTGGGTGCTGGGAGAGCGGAGGATCGTCACGCTCATGGGCTGCGTGCGGACGAAGGAGCAGTCCGAGCAGATGGAAAAGGCGGTGCTGCTGGTGGACGATGTCATGGGCGTGGTCAACCTGCTGATGGTGGGCACGCGCGGCAAGCCCGGGTACGCTGTCGCTCCATGAACCAGCGCGCCGAGACCGATCCCCTGCGCCGCCGCCTCGTCGCGGCAGGCTTGTCGACGTTGCTGCTGCCGCGGGCGATGGCTTCCGACCCCGTCGAGGCCGTGCTCGCGGACGCTGGCTCGCTGCCCCCGCTGCGGGCCGTGCTCGTCGCGCGCCATGGCGCGCTGGTGGCGGAGCGCTACTACGGCGATGCTTCCGCCGGCCAGCTGCGTCGCATCAATTCGGCGACCAAGAGCGTGGTTTCGATGCTCGTGGGGCAGGCGCTGGTCCAGGGCAGGCTGTCCGGCCTGTCGCAGACGGTCGCGCAATTGCTGCCCGATCAGGTCGCGCGCGCGCCGGACAGCCCCGCCGCGCAGCTCACCCTGCGCCAGATCCTCACCGGGACGACGGGGCTCGCCTACGACTTCACGCGCGACATGGACCCGCTGGCGCGCGCCCGCGATCCCGTGCAGCACGTGCTGGCGCTGCCGCGCAACGATGCGCCGGCGGGCAGCTGGTCGTACAACGATGCCGCCATTTCGCTGCTGGCCCCCATCCTCGAACGCGCTTACGGGATGAAGCTGCCGGAGATCGCGCGGCAAGGCCTGTTCGCGCCGCTGGGCATCGAGAGCTTCCACTGGCGCACCGACCGCTCGGGCCAGGCGACCTCGTACATGGGCCTGGGAGCTGCGCCCGCGCGACTTTATGCAGCTCGCCGCGATGGTGGCCGATGGCGGCCGCGGCATCGTGCCCGCGGACTGGCTGGCCGACAGCCTGAAGCCGCAGGCGGCCGGCGCCTGGTCGCTGCCGCAGGTGGCGGGCGGCAACTACGGCTACCTGTGGTTCAACGGCATGCTGCATGGACGGCCGGTGGCCTGGGCCTGGGGCTATGGCGGGCAGCTTGGCGTCGTGGTGCCGGCGCAGCGGCTGGCGATCGTCACGCTGGCGGTGGAGCCGCCGCCGGCGGCGCTGCAGGCGCAGAACCGGGCGGTCGGCGCGCTGGTGGAGCGGATCGTCGCGGCGGCGGCCTGAAAGAAAAAAGGCCCGCGACAGCGGGCCTTCTTCATGCGCGGGAGGCGATCAGCGCTGGGCGATCGGCTTCACGTCGCGCTTGGGCGAGCCGGTGAACAGCTGGCGCGGGCGGCCGATCTTGTACTCGGGGTCGCCGATCATCTCGTTCAGCTGCGCGATCCAGCCGACCGTGCGGGCCAGCGCGAAGATCGCCGTGAACAGGCTGACCGGAATGCCGATCGCGCGCTGCACGATGCCGGAGTAGAAGTCCACGTTCGGGTACAGCTTGCGGGAGACGAAGTACTCGTCTTCCAGCGCCACCTTCTCCAGGGCCATCGCCAGCTTGAACAGCGGGTCGTTCTGCAGGCCGAGTTCCTGCAGCACTTCGTGGCAGGTCTCGCGCATCAGCTTGGCGCGCGGGTCGTAGTTCTTGTACACGCGGTGGCCGAAGCCCATCAGCTTGATGCCGCTGTTCTTGTCCTTCACCTTGGACACGAACTCGCCGATCTTGGCCACGCCGCCCATCTTCTGGATGTCTTCCAGCATGTTCAGCGCCGCCTCGTTGGCGCCGCCGTGCGCCGGGCCCCACAGGCAGGCCACGCCCGCCGCGATCGCCGCGAACGGGTTGGTGCCGGAGGAGCCGCACAGGCGCACCGTGGAGGTGGAGGCGTTCTGCTCGTGGTCGGCGTGCAGGATGAAGATGCGGTCCATCGCGCGCACGAGCACGTCGTTCGGCTCGTACTCCTCGCAGGGCGTCGCGAACATCATGCGCATGAAGTTCGAGGTGTACGACAGCGAGTTCTTCGGATAGACGTAGGGCTGGCCGACCGTGTACTTGTACGCCATGGCCACGAGCGTCGGCATCTTGGCGATCAGGCGGATCGCGGAGATCTCGCGGTGCTCGGGATTGTTGATGTCCGTGCTGTCGTGATAGAAGGCCGACAGGGCGCCCACCAGGCCGGTCATCACGGCCATCGGGTGCGCGTCGCGGCGGAAGCCGCGCAGGAAGAACTGCATCTGCTCGTTGACCATGGTGTGGTTGGTCACGCGCGAGACGAAGTTTTCCTTCTGGCTCGGGTTGGGCAGCTCGCCGTACAGCAGCAGGTAGCAGGTCTCGAGGTAGTCGCAGGAGGTCGCCAGCTGCTCGATGGGGTAGCCGCGGTACAGCAGTTCGCCCTTGTCGCCGTCGATGTAGGTGATGGTGGACTGGCACGAGGCCGTCGACATGAAGCCGGGGTCGTACGTGAACATGCCGGTCTGCGCATACAGCTTGCGGATGTCGATCACGTCCGGGCCGATGCTGCCGTGGTAGACCGGCATCTCGACACTGGGGCTGCCGTTGCTGAAGGATAGCGTCGCCTTGTTGTCCGCGAGTTTCATAGGTGTGTCCTCTAGATGTTTCAGTTCAGCGGCGACGCCGGCTTGCGCAGCATCTCCAGCACTCGTCTCACGTCCGGCCGATCGAGTTCGCCTGTGGCTTCCTTGCGCCGCAGCAGCAGGTCCAGCAGGTCGTTGTCGGCCAGGTCCATCAGCTCCCCGAGCGCCTCTGCCTGACGGATCGTCAGGGTCGGCGCGTACTGGTCGAAGAACCGCTCGATGAGCAGGTCGTTCTCCAGCAGGCCGCGGCGGCAGCGCCACCTCAGCTTGCTCAGACCGCGCTCGTCCAGCGGAACGTCTTCCATTGTCTCTCCAGTGCTCAGACCGCGCGGCGGACGAGCAATTCCTTGATCTTGCCGATCGCCATGGTCGGGTTGAGGCCCTTGGGGCACACGTCCACGCAGTTCATGATCGTGTGGCAGCGGAACAGGCGGTACGGGTCTTCCAGGTTGTCCAGGCGCTCGCCCGTGGCCTGGTCGCGGCTGTCGGCGATGAAGCGGTAGGCCTGCAGCAGGCCGGCCGGGCCCACGAACTTGTCGGGGTTCCACCAGAAGCTGGGGCAGCTGGTCGAGCAGCTGGCGCACAGGATGCACTCGTACAGGCCGTTGAGCTCCTCGCGCTCCTCGGGCGACTGCAGGCGCTCCTTCTCGGGCTTGATGCTGTCGTTGACGAGGTAGGGCTTGATCGAGTGGTACTGCTTGAAGAACTGCGTCATGTCCACGATCAGGTCGCGGATGACGGGCAGGCCCGGCAGCGGCTTCAGGACGATCGGGTCCTTCAGCGTCAGCAGGTTCGCCAGGCAGGCCAGGCCGTTCTTGCCGTTGATGTTCATCGCGTCCGAGCCGCAGACGCCTTCGCGGCAGGAGCGGCGGAAGGCGATGGTGGGGTCGATCGCCTTGAGCTTCATCAGGGCGTCGAGCAGCATGCGCTCGTTGCCCTCGAGCTCGATCTCCACCGTCTGCATGTACGGCTTGGCGTCCTTGTCCGGGTCGTAGCGGTAGATGTGGAACGTACGCTTTTGCATGGGGTCTTCCGTCTCTTTAATCTAGGCGCAGTGGCAGTCCGCAGGAGTACGTAATCAGAAGGTCCGCACCTTGGGCGGCACCGACTCCACGGACAGGGGCTTGAGCTTGACCGGCTTGTAGGCCAGGCGGCTGCCCTGGCTGTACCACAGCGAGTGCTTCATCCAGTTGGCGTCGTCGCGGCCCAGCGGCGCGACCGGGTCGCTGGCGGGGCGCTCGTAGTCGTTGACCGTGTGCGCGCCGCGGCACTCCTTGCGGGCGGCGGCCGAGACGATCGTGGCCTGCGCGGCCTCGATCAGGTTCTCCACTTCCAGCGCCTCGATGCGCGCGGTGTTGAACACGCGCGACTTGTCCTTCAGCTCGATGCTGCCCACGCGCTGGCGGATCTCGGCGATCTTGCGCACGCCCTCGTCCATGCTGGCCTGCGTGCGGAACACGCCCGCGTGCTTCTGCATGCTGGCGCGGATGTCGTTGGCGACGTTCTGCGAGTACTCGCCGGACGTGGTGTTGTCCAGGCGGTTCAGGCGCTCGAGCGAACGGTCGGCCGCGTCGGCCGGCAGCGGCTTGTGCGACTTGGTGCGGCTGGCGAACTCGACGATGTGGTTGCCGGCGGCCTTGCCGAACACCAGCAGGTCGAGCAGCGAGTTGGTGCCCAGGCGGTTGGCGCCGTGCACGCTCACGCAGGAGCATTCGCCCACCGCGTACAGGCCGTTGAGCGGGTCGTTGTCGCCCCGTTGCGCTGGAGCACGACCTGGCCGTGGATGTTGGTCGGGATGCCGCCCATCTGGTAGTGGATGGTGGGCACCACGGGGATCGGCTCGCGGGTGATGTCGACGTTCGCGAAGTTCACGCCGATCTCGTACACCGAGGGCAGCCGCTTCATGATGTCCGCGGCGCCGATGTGCGTCATGTCCAGCATGATGTAGTCCTTGTTCGGACCGCAGCCGCGCCCTTCCTTGATCTCCTGGTCCATGGAGCGCGAGACGAAGTCGCGCGGCGCCAGGTCCTTCAGCGTGGGCGCATAGCGCTCCATGAAGCGCTCGCCGTTGGCGTTGCGCAGGATCGCGCCTTCGCCGCGGCAGCCTTCGGTCAGCAGCACGCCCGCGCCGGCCACGCCGGTGGGGTGGAACTGCCAGAACTCCATGTCTTCCAGCGGGATGCCGGCGCGCGCCGCCATGCCCAGGCCGTCGCCGGTGTTGATGAAGGCGTTGGTGGAGGCCTGGTAGATGCGGCCCGCGCCGCCGGTGGCCAGCAGCACGGTCTTGGCGTGCAGCACGTGCAGGTCGCCGGTTTCCATCTCCAGCGCGGTCACGCCCACCACGTCGCCTTCGGCGTCGCGGATCAGGTCCAGCGCCATCCACTCCACGAAGAAGCTGGTGCGGGCCTTGACGTTCTGCTGGTACAGCGTGTGCAGCATGGCGTGGCCGGTGCGGTCGGCCGCGGCGCAGGCGCGCTGCACGGGCTTCTCGCCGTAGTTGGCCGTGTGGCCGCCGAAGGGCCGCTGGTAGATCGTGCCGTCCGGGTTGCGGTCGAAGGGCATGCCGAAGTGCTCGAGCTCGTACACGACCTTCGGCGCTTCGCTGCACATGAACTCGATGGCGTCCTGGTCGCCCAGCCAGTCCGAACCCTTGACGGTGTCGTAGAAGTGGTAGTGCCAGTTGTCCTCGGACATGTTGCCCAGGGACGCGCCGATGCCGCCCTGCGCCGCCACCGTGTGCGAGCGGGTGGGGAACACCTTGGACAGCACGGCCACGTTCAGGCCGGCCAGGGACAGTTGCAGGGAGGCGCGCATGCCGGAGCCGCCGGCGCCCACGATGACGACGTCGAACTTGCGCGTCGTGATGTTGCTCTTGGTGTATGCCATTGTCCTGTTCCTCAGACGCGCCAGAGCGCCTGGATCGCCCAGCCGGCACAACCGACCAGCCACACGATCACGATGATCTGCAGCGCCAGGCGGATGCCCACGGGCTTCACGTAATCCATCAGCACCTCGCGCGCGCCCACCCAGGCGTGGTAGACGAGGGCGATGACCGTCGCGAAGGTCAGCGCCTTCATCCACTGCGGATGGAAGATGGCCGCCCAGCTGTCGTAGCCGATCGGCCCGCGGGAGAAGATGACCTGCGCGAGCACCACCAGGGTGAACAGCGCCATCAGGACCGCGGTGACGCGCTGCGCGAGCCAGTCGCGCGTGCCGTAGTGGGCGCCGACGACGGTGCGCCGGGAGCCGTAGTTGACTGCCATGGTTCTGGACTCCTCTGTTGTTCTTAGTACAGGCCGAACAGCTTGGCGCCCAGGATCACGGTCAGCACCAGGCTGATCACGAGCGTGACCTTGGCGGTGAGGGCGCCGCGCTGCTTGCTGACGGCGGCGTGGCTCACGTCCATCCAGAGGTGGCGCAAGCCGGCGGTGAAGTGGTGCAGGTAGGCCCAGATCAGCGCGAGCGCCACCAGCTTGAGCAGCACGCCGGAGGCGCCCGTGTTGAAGGCCGCGCGGAAGCGCGCGAAGGAGATCTCGGAGGACACCGAGGTGTCGAACATCCAGATGATCAGGGGCAAAAGCAACAGCATCAGCACGCCGCTGGCGCGGTGCATGCCCGAGACCAGGAGGCGACCGGCCAGCGGTAGCCGGGCAGGTCGGTGACGTTGATGTTGCGGAATTCCGGCCGCTTGCGGGCGAGCTCTGTCATGGGGTTTCTTTCAGGAGGGCTGCGCTGGGGATGAAATGCGTCCTAGGGGACAACCCTAAATTCTATTTCAACGCAACAAGCTGACACCGGGGTTGCAAAACGGCCTTGCGCCGCCATCGCGAAGATTGCTCTAGCTCAAGTCGTTGCGATAGTGGTGCGTGTCGGTGCGATAGAGGCCGCGGCGCAGTTCCATCGGCACGTCGTTGTAGGTGTACGAAAGCCGCTCCACCGAGAGCAGCGGCGCGCCTTCGTCCACCGCCAGCAGCTGCGCCTGCTGCGCGTCCGCCGCGACGGCGCGGATCTTTTCCTCGGCGCGCACCATGCGCACGCCGAACTCCAGTTCGAACAGCGCGTAGGTCGGACCCTGGTGGGCCGCCATCTGCTCCGCGGTGAGGCCCTTGAACGTGTTCCCGGGCAGCCACATGTCCTCGAGGATGGTGGGGACACCGCCGAAGGAAAGCACGCGGCGCACCTGCAGCACCGGGTCGCCGGTGCGCAGCGCGAGCGAGCGCGCGACCTCGGCGCTCGCGCGCAGGCGGCGGCAGTCGAGGATGCTGCGCTGCGCCGGCCCCTCGTCGCCGCTGTCGGGCACCAGCTTCAGGAAGCGGTAGCGCACGTGCTGCTCGGAGTGGGTGGCGACGAAGGTGCCCTTGCCCTGGCGGCGCACCACCAGGTTCTCGGCGGCGAGTTCGTCGATGGCCTTGCGCACGGTGCCCTGGCTCACGCGGAAGCGCGCGGCCAGGTCCATCTCGCTGGGGATGGCCTCGCCGGGCTTCCATTCGCCCGCCTCCAGGCTCTGCAGGATCAGGCCCTTGATCTGCTGGTACAGAGGGCTGAACGCCGGGGTCGCCGAAGGCGCCTGGTCGGCGGTGGCGAGGTCGGCGGAGGAGGGTGTGGAGGTGGCCATGCGGCGCGGTGCGTTCTGCACCTTTCTTGACCTCAATCATATCTTATATAAGACATAAGACAAATTGACCCTGCGGGTTTCTACGGGTAAACTCCCGCGCTGTCCACGCAGGGCCAACTCCGGCAGATCCCCTCCCGCGCGCCCCACGCCGACTCCCCTTTCGCATCCACTTTCCATTCGGAGATTTCCATGAGCAAGAAGCCCGTTCGCGTCGCCGTCACCGGCGCCGCTGGCCAGATCGGTTACGCCCTGCTGTTCCGCATCGCCTCCGGCGAGATGCTGGGCAAGGACCAGCCCGTGATCCTGCAGCTGCTGGAGATCCCCGACGAGAAGGCCCAGAAGGCGCTCAAGGGCGTGATGATGGAACTGGAAGACTGCGCCTTCCCGCTGCTGGCCGGCATGGAAGCGCACAGCGACCCGATGACCGCCTTCAAGGACACCGACTACGCGCTGCTGGTCGGCGCCCGTCCGCGCGGCCCCGGCATGGAGCGCAAGGACCTGCTGTCCGCCAACGCCGCCATCTTCACCGCGCAGGGCAAGGCCCTCGACAAGGTCGCCTCGCGCAACGTCAAGGTGCTGGTGGTCGGCAACCCCGCCAACACCAACGCCTACATCGCGATGAAGAGCGCGCCCAGCCTGCCGCGCAAGAACTTCACCGCCATGCTCCGCCTGGACCACAACCGCGCGCTGTCGCAGGTCGCCGCCAAGACCGGCACCCAGGTCAGGGACATCGAGAAGCTGACCGTGTGGGGCAACCACTCGCCCACCATGTACGCGGACTACCGCTTCGCCACCGTCGGCGGCAAGGCGGTCAAGGACCTGATCAACGACCAGGTGTGGAACAAGGACGTGTTCCTGCCCACCGTGGGCAAGCGCGGCGCCGCCATCATCGAGGCGCGCGGCCTGTCGTCCGCCGCCTCCGCCGCCAACGCCGCCATCGACCACATGCGCGACTGGGCCCTGGGCTCCAACGGCAAGTGGGTCACCATGGGCATCCCCTCGGACGGCCAGTACGGCATCCCCAAGGACACCATGTTCGGATTCCCGGTCACCACGCAGAACGGCGAGTACAAGGTCGTCGAAGGCCTGGAGATCGACGCCTTCTCGCAGGAACGCATCAACCTCACGCTCAAGGAACTGCAGGAAGAGCAGCAGGGCGTGGCGCACCTCCTGTAAGGCGCACGTGGCGCATCCCCGCGACATCCTCCTCGGCGCGCAGGCGCGCACCGGCGCGCTGCCGGTGTGCGACCACTACAGCGGCGTCGAAGCGCGCATGCGCAAGAGCCTGCAGCTGCAGGAGGAGATGTCGCAGGAGTTCGGCGCCTGCGTGTTCGACGTCACGCTCGATTGCGAGGACGGCGCGCCGGTGGGCGGCGAGGCGGAGCATGCCGCGCTGGTGGTGGAACTGGCGCTGGCCGCGAAGCCGAATGCGCGCGTCGCGGTGCGCGTGCACCCGGTGGACCATCCGGCCTTCGAGCAGGACATCGCCACCATCGCCGGCAAGGCGGGCCATCGCCTGGTGCACGTCATGCTGCCCAAGGTGGAGCGCCCGCAAGACGTGGAGCGCGCCGCGCGCGCGCTCGATGCCGCGGGCGCGAAGGACCTGCCGCTGCAGGGCCTGATCGAGTCCCCGGCCGCCGTTCATCGCGCTTTCGACATCGCTGGTCACCCGCGCATGCAGTCCTTGAGCTTCGGGCTGATGGACTTCGTGTCGGCCCACGGCGGCGCCATCCCCTCCGATGGCATGGGCGTGCAGGGGCAGTTCACGCACCCGCTGGTGGTGCGCGCCAAGCTGGAAATCTCCTCCGCCTGCCATGCCCACGGCAAGGTGCCTTCGCATGGCGTGGTGACGGAATTCAGGGACCAGGCCGCTTTTCGGGCCGCGGCGTCGCGTGCAGCCAACGAGTTCGGTTACACGCGCATGTGGAGCATCCACCCTGACCAGATCAGGCCCATCGTGGAAGTGTTCGCTCCCAGCGCCGACGAAATTCACAAGGCGTCACAGATTCTGAGGGGTGCCGAGGCGGCAAGCTGGGCACCGATCAGCTTCGACGGCAAACTCGAGGACAGGGCGAGCTACCGCTACTACTGGCAGGTCCTGGAAAGGGCCCACCAGACCGGACGGAAGCTCCCCGAAGAAGCGCGCGCATGGTTCGCGCGTCCCTAGTCCAGAGAGGAGAGACGTCATGAAGGTTCTGTTTGCCAGCATCCTGATCGCTTCGCTTGCCGCCACGGCGCAGGCGCAGACGGCGGAAAAACCGGTCAACCCGAAGAAGCCGGTCGCCGTGAGCAAGTCGCCCGCGCCGACCAAGCGGCAGGCCATCGAGGAGGCGACGCCGGTGTCGGAGCCCGATCCGCGCATCAAGCTGAGCGAGGCGCAACTCGCGATCGCCAGGACGGTGTTCGTCGGCGAGATCCAGTGCGAGCTGGGCGAGAAGGTCACCATCAAGCCGATGAAGCGCGAAGGCTTCTTCTTCGTCTCGCGCGGCGTGCACAAGTTCGTGATGCACCCCGAGGAGAGCCGCACCGGGGCGATCCGCCTGGAGGACAACGCGCGTGGCGCGCTGTGGCTGCAGCTGGCCAACAAGTCCATGCTGATGAGCCAGAAGGAAGGCAAGCGCCTGGCCGACGAATGCAAGAGCCCCGAGCAGGTGGCCTATGCGAAAGACATGAAGCCGGTGAACCTGCTGGAGCCGGCGCCCAAATGAACCACGGCGCCTGAGGGCGCCTTTTGATTGAACGGAGAGAACCCCCATGTTGCAAGCCTACGTTGAACACGTTGCCGAGCGCGCCGCGCTCGGCATCCCCCGCTGCCGCTGTCCGCCAAGCAGACCGCCGACCTGATCGAGCTGATCAAGTCGGCCCCGGCCAAGGAAGAAGCCTTCCTGCTGGAGCTGCTGACGAACCGCGTGCCGCCGGGCGTGGACGACGCAGCCAAGGTCAAGGCCAGCTTCCTGGCGGCCGTTGCGCATGGGGACCTCTCCGTTCCTGCCATTTCAAGGCCAAGGCGACCGAGCTGCTCGGCACCATGGTCGGCGGCTACAACGTCAAGCCCCTGATCGACCTGCTGGACGACGCCGAAGTCGCGCAGATCGCGGCCAACGGCCTGAAGAAGACGCTGCTGATGTTCGACTACTTCCACGACGTCGCGGAGAAGGCCAAGGCCAACAACGCGTTCGCCAAGGAGGTGATGCAGTCCTGGGCCGATGCCGAGTGGTTCACCAGCCGCCCGGAAGTGCCGCAGAAGATCACCGTCACCGTGTTCAAGGTGCCCGGTGAAACCAATACCGACGACCTGTCGCCCGCGCCGGACGCCTGGTCGCGTCCCGACATCCCGCTGCACACGCTGGCGATGCTGAAGAACAGCCGCCCGGGTGCCGCGTTCAAGCCGGAAGAAGAGGGCAAGCGCGGCCCGATGAAGTTCATCGAGGAGCTCAAGGCCAAGGGCCACCAGGTCGCCTACGTGGGTGACGTCGTGGGCACCGGCTCCTCCCGCAAGTCCGCCACCAACAGCGTCATCTGGGCCACCGGCCAGGACATCCCCTTCGTGCCGAACAAGCGCTTCGGCGGCGTCACGCTGGGCGGCAAGATCGCCCCGATCTTCTACAACACGCAGGAAGACTCCGGCGCGCTGCCGATCGAAGTGGACGTGTCGAAGCTCGAGATGGGCGACGTGATCGACATCTTCCCCTACGAGGGCACCATCGAGAAGGGCGGCAAGGTGGTCGAGCGCTTCGCACTGAAGTCCGACGTGCTGCTGGACGAAGTGCGCGCCGGCGGCCGCATCAACCTGATCATCGGCCGCTCGCTGACCGCCAGCGCGCGCCAGTTCCTGGGCCTCGCCGCCTCCACCACCTTCCGCCTGCCCAAGCCCCCGGTCGATTCCGGCAAGGGCTTCACGCTGGCGCAGAAGATGGTCGGCCGCGCCTGCGGCCTGCCCGAAGGCAAGGGCGTGCGTCCCGGCACCTACTGCGAACCGCGCATGACCACCGTCGGCAGCCAGGACACCACCGGCCCGATGACCCGCGACGAACTGAAGGACCTGGCCTGCCTGGGCTTCAGCGCCGACATGGTGATGCAGTCCTTCTGCCACACCTCGGCCTACCCGAAGCCCGTGGACGTCAAGACGCACCGCGAGCTGCCCGCCTTCATCTCCAACCGCGGCGGCGTCGCCCTGCGCCCGGGTGACGGCGTGATCCACAGCTGGCTGAACCGCCTGCTGCTGCCCGACACCGTGGGCACCGGCGGCGACAGCCACACGCGCTTCCCCATCGGCATCAGCTTCCCGGCCGGTTCCGGCCTGGTGGCCTTCGCCGCAGCCACCGGCGTGATGCCGCTGGACATGCCCGAGTCGGTGCTGGTGCGCTTCAAGGGCAAGATGCAGCCCGGCATCACGCTGCGCGACCTGGTGCACGCGATCCCCTACTTCGCGATCCAGCAGGGCCTGCTGACCGTGGCCAAGGAGAACAAGAAGAACGTGTTCTCCGGCCGCGTGCTCGAGATCGAGGGCCTGCCGGACCTGAAGGTGGAACAGGCTTTCGAACTGTCCGACGCCTCGGCCGAGCGCTCCGCCGCCGGCTGCACCGTGAAGCTGAACGAGGCGCCGGTCGCCGAGTACCTGCGCTCCAACGTGGTCCTGATGAAGAACATGATCGCCCAGGGCTACGCGGACAAGCGCTCGCTGGAGCGACGCATCAAGGCCGTGGAAGCCTGGCTGGCCAAGCCCAGCCTGCTGGAAGCGGACAAGGACGCCGAGTACGCGGCCGTGATCGAGATCGACATGAACTCGATCACCGAGCCGCTGCTGTGCTGCCCCAACGACCCGGACGACGTGAAGCCGCTGTCGGCCGTGCAGAACACGAAGATCGACGAGGCCTTCATCGGTTCCTGCATGACCAACATCGGCCACTTCCGCGCCGCGTCCACGCTGCTGGAAGGCAAGCGCGACATCCCGGTGAAGCTGTGGGTGGCGCCGCCGACCAAGATGGACGCCGAGCAGCTCACGCGCGAAGGCCACTACGCCAACTTCGGCGGCGCCGGCGCGCGCACCGAGTCGCCCGGCTGCTCGCTGTGCATGGGCAACCAGGCGCAGGTGAAGGAAGGCGCGACCGTGGTCTCCACCTCCACCCGCAACTTCCCGAACCGCCTGGGCAAGAACACGCAGGTGTTCCTGGCGTCCGCGGAACTCGCGGCGATCGCGTCCAAGCTGGGCCGCCTGCCGACGGTGGCCGAGTACGCCGCCGACATGGGCGTGATCAACCAGCAGGGCGACAAGGTCTACCGCTACATGAACTTCGACCAGATCGAGGAGTACGCGCAGACGGCCAGGGAAGTCGCGGTCTGAGCGGCTTGCGCTGAACGAGAAAAAGCGGCCCGAGGGCCGCTTTTTCATCTGCAGGTCAGCGACCGGCGGGAACCGCCACGCCGGCGCCCAGGCGCGCGTCGATGGCGGCGCCGGCCTCGGTGCCGTTGACGGATGCGCTGGTGCTGCCGCCCACGGCGGCATTGCCCGAGATCGTGGTCGCCGGCCGCAGGATCCGCACGGCGGCCCGTCCGCCTGCCGCGGCATCCGCCCTGGCATTGGCCGCCGCGGCGGTCTCGGGCAGGGTGACCGTGCCTTGTGCGCGCTCGGCTGCATGTGCCGACGCCGGCGCCGTGCCAGCACCCACGCCCAGGAGCGCGTCCACGCCGGCCTGCGCCGGCGCGACGGTGGCGCGGACCGCGCCACCCACGGTCGCGCCCGTGCTGGCGGCGGCGCCTGCGCCGCTCGCACCAACGCCGAGGCCGGCCCCCACGTTCACCCCCAAGCCCAGCAGCTGGGCGGAGGCGAGACCGGCGGCGCCGGCAGGGAGCAGGCGAACAGCGAGGTGCGAAGACGGTTACGGATGTTGTTCATGAAAACTCCTCATGAAAATAGAAAAACCGACGCTGGGCCGGCCTCGTGGGCCGCCATGCTGTCGGGATGGACGGACATCCTTGCCGGGCAGGATGCTGCCCATCGTGGGACTGGGCGCCGCACGGATGTCGGACGGGTCCGACGTCCGGACCGTGACAAAAAAGGGCGGCCCGCCAAAGGCCGCCCTTTCCTTGCCGGCGCCGCTCAGTTGCGGTCCGCCTTGGCCGGGAGCACCGCAGTGTTGTTGCCGCTGGGGCCCGCGCCCATCGTGCTGCTGCCGGCACCGCTGCCCATCGCCGTGCTGCCCGTGGCCGGGCCGGCACCGATGGCGGTGCCGCCGATGGCCGGTCCGCCCAGCGTGACCGCACCGGCCGGCGCGCCCGCCGTGGCGCTCGGCCCGCGGATGATGACCTCAGGCGAGAACGCCAGCGCGGGCGCCGACTGCGGCGTCACGCTCACGACGCCGGGGCCCGTGGCGCCGATCGCACCGGGAGCAGCGACCGCCCCTGCGGTGCCTGAGGTGCCTGCGGTGCCTGCGGTGCCGCCCACGGCCGCCGTGCCTCCGGTCGAACCGCCGACCGTGCCGCCGCTCGTGCCACCCACAGCTGCACCGCCACCCACGGCGCCACCGCCGCCCGCCGTTCCGCCGTTGCCCCCGGTGCCGCCGTTGCCCGGGCTGCCGCAGCAGGCGTTGCCGGCCGTATCGGCGTTCGGGCCGTTGCCCTGGTTGCCGGGACCCGTGTTGCCGACGCCGACACCGCTGTTACCGGTGCCCACGTTGCCGCCGCCGTTGCCGCTGCCGACGCCGACACCGGCACCACCGCCGACGCCGCCGCCGACGCCGCCACCGACGCCACCACCGACGCCACCACCGACGCCACCACCGACGCCGCCACCGACGCCGGCGCTGCCGCCGTCACCACCGGCACCGGCGCCGGCACCGGCACCACCACCGGCACCACCACCGGCACCACCGCCGCCGGCGCCGCCGCCACCGCCACCGCCACCGCCACCGCCACCGCCGCCGCCGCCGCCGGCGCCGCCGCCACCGCCACGCCACCGCCACCGCCACTGCCACCGCCACCGCCACCGCCACCGCCACCGCCGCCGCCACCGCCACCGCCACCGCCACCGCCGGCACCGGCGCCCGCGCCAGCACCCGCGCTGCCGCCCGCACCGCCGCCGTCACCCCCACCCGCGCCCTGCGCCCACGCGACACTCAATGCGCTGACCAGTGCAGCCGACAACAAGGTCAGCTTGATTTTTCCGATTCCGCTGTTCATGAATCACTCCCTGCCGAAAAAAAATGATTGCATCCGTACCGTTCCGCATGCCGGAGGTAGCTCCGGTATCGGCTCGTGACCCTGCACCGCGCGGTGCCCGCCGGACAGCCGTGTAGGTGAAGCGAGCTCATGTTCCGGCGGGCTCGCGCAGGCGCCCGTCAGTTCCTCGCGGAGCCCTGCGTGCGGCGGTTCCGGTGTTCGTGGCAGGACAAAGGAGGACAACCGTTGCTTGCGTAACGTAACGGCTCAGCCGCAACCAACGTGGCTCTTCAGCTATCGATATGTGAGCGCTCAGGAAAAAGCGGCCCGGAGGCCGCTTCTTCCATGCTGGCGTGCCGCCTAGTTGCGGTCTGCCTTCGCGCGGAGCACCGTGGTGTTGTTGCCGGTGGGGCCCGCGCCCATTGCGCTGCTGGCACCTGCATTGCCGGCGCCTGCGTTGCCCACCGAAGTGCTTCCGCTACTGGGAGCGGCACCCATGCCGAGCGCGGTGCCCCCGATCGCGGGACCGACGCCCAGCGTCGCGGGACTCCCCATGGTGGCGCTACCTACCGCCGAAGGTGCCCCCGGGCCACGGATGATGGGCTCGGGCGTGAAGACCAGTACCGGCGCCGTGGCCGGGCTGAGCGTCACGACACCAGGCGCAGGACCCACAGGGCCGACGCCACCGACTGTGCCGCCATCACCGATGGTGCCTACGGTGCCGCCACCGCCGACCGTGCCGCCACCGCCAACGGTGCCGCCACCTCCCACCGTGCCGCCGCCACCACCCCCGGTGCCGCCGCCGCCGTTGCCGCCGCCGTCATTCCCCGGCCCACCGGCGTTGCCGGCGGTGTCCGCGTTCGGGCCGTTGCCCTGGTTGCCGGGGCCGGTGTTGCCGACGCCGACGCCGCTGTTGCCCGTGCCGACGTTGCTGCCGCCACCGCCTACGGTGCCGCCACCTCCGACCGTGCCGCCACCACCACCGGTGCCGCCGCCGCCGTTGCCGCCACCGACACTCCCCGGCCCACCGGCGTTGCCGGCGGTGTCCGCGTTCGGGCCGTTGCCCTGGTTGCCCGGGCCGGTGTTGCCGACGCCGACGCCACTGTTGCCGGTGCCGACGTTGCCGCCACCGTTGCCGCCGGCGTTGCCCGACGGCGCACCGCCGGCGCTGCCGCCGTTCGCACTGCCACCGCCTGCACTGGCGCCACCGCCGGCACCTGCACCCGCGCCGGACCCACCACCGCCACCGCCGGCACTGCCTCCGGCGCCGGCACCGCCGCCGCCCGAACCACTGCCGCCACCGGCACCGCCACCACCGGCGCTACCGCCACCGGAGCCGCCGCCGTCGCCGGACGAGCCGCCGCCGCCAGAGCCGCCACCGGACCCACCGCCGCCGCCGGATCCACCGCCGCCGGATCCACCGCCACCGGATCCACCACCGCCGGATCCACCACCACCGGATCCACCACCACCGGATCCACCACCACCGGAGCCGCCACCACCGGAGCCGCCACCACCGGAGCCGCCACCACCGGAGCCGCCACCACCGGAGCCGCCGCCGGAGCCCCCACCGCCTGCACTGGCACCGGCGCCTCCGCCATCGCCTCCGCCTGCTCCTGCCCCACCACCGGCTCCCAAGGCCCACGCCGTGCCGAGCGCACTGACCAACGCCGCTGACACCAAGGTCAGCCTGATCTTTGCCATTCTGGTTTTCATGAAATAACTCCTGACGAAATAACGCATGTGCACCTGTGCCGTTCCGCGACAAGCAAGCAGGCGCGGTATCGGTTCGTGTCCCTGTCACCTGTCAGTCCTTCCGCATGGACCGTGCAGGTGAAGCCAACCCATGCTGCGCCACGCTTGTCCTGCGGGCGCCACGGGTCACGCGCCGTGTCGGCGTGCGCGGCAGTCGCCGGTCAAGGCAGGACAATCCACCACACGGCTTGTTTCGTGTCGTGTTGCAACGACGCTGGCTCAGCAGCTATCAAATTGTGAGCGGTGGGTCCTGCGACGAAGAAGGGGCGAGAGGGAGGTCCATGAAGAAGGCGGCCCGCGGGCCGCCTCTTCCTCGCGTGCGTGTGCTTGCTGCGCGCCCTTTCGCCACCAGCGGCCAGGCCACGGCGGCAAGCCGAGCCGTTAGCATGCCAGCTGACCGACACGCCGAGGCAACAACAATGTTCCGTTCCTTCTTCCTGAACCGCAAATGGATGCTCTGGTCCATCCTCGGCACCGCGCTGATCCTGTTCGCGACCTGGTACCGGGTGCAGCTGGACGTGAAGATCAACGAGTGGTTCGGCACCTTCTACGATCTGGTGCAGAACGCGCTGTCCAAGCCCGGCAGCATCACGCTGGACTCCTACTGGGAGCAGCTCAGTACCTTCATCAGCATCGCGATGGTCTACGTGACGGTGGCCGTGCTGCTGGACTTCTTCATCAAGCACTACGTGTTCCGCTGGCGCCAGGCCATGAACGATTACTACATGCAGTACTGGCCGAAGCTGCGCGTGATCGAGGGCGCGGCGCAGCGGGTGCAGGAGGACACCATGCGCTTCGCCCGCATCATGGAAGGGCTGGGCGTGGAGCTGATGCGCAGCCTGATGACGCTGGCGGCCTTCCTGCCGATCCTGTGGGCGCTCTCGGACAAGATCACCGCCATCCCGATCCTCGGTTCGATCCCGCATTCGCTGGTGTGGGTGTCGATCGGCTGGGCGCTGTTCGGCACCATCCTGCTGGCGTTCACCGGCATCCTGCTGCCGGGGCTGGAGTTCCAGAACCAGCGCGTGGAGGCGGCGTACCGCAAGGAGCTGGTGTACGGCGAGGACGATCCTTCGCGCGCCGCCCCGCCGGTGGCGGCTTCGCTGTTCCAGCACGTGCGGCGCAACTACTTCCGCCTGTTCTTCCACTACCTGTACTTCGACGTGGTGAAGTGGTCCTACCTGCAGGTGAGCGTGCTGGTGCCGCTGATCGCCATCGGCCCCACCGTCGCCGCCGGCGTGATCACGCTGGGCGTGATGCAGCAGATCTCGCGCGCCTTCGACAAGGTGACCGAGTCCTTCCAGTACCTGGTGCTCAGCTGGAGCACGATCGTGGAGCTGATCTCGGTGTACAAGCGCCTGCGCGCCTTCGAGGCGCGGATCCACGAGGTGGATGCGGCGCCGCCGGATGATGGGTTGGTGCCCTTGAATCCGTGAGGGCAGCTGGGGTTCGCTTCGCTCACCACCAGCCTACGGCAGTCACGGGTAGTCGTAGGCTGGCGGTGAGCCGGAGGCGAACCCCAGCGGCGTGCGGGCCAGTCCGCGCAGCGCCTGTGCCGTGAACGCATCCGCCGGAAAGAAGGTCTCCAGCGCCAGCTCCTGCAAGGTCACGTCCACCGGCGAGCCGAAGATGGTCGTCGTGCTGATCAGGTTCAGCACCCCCGCCGGCGTGCGGAAGCGCAGGGGCACGGCGATGCCCAGCACCTCGCCTTCCAGCCGCGTCGCGTCCGCATCGGCCGGCATGGGAAAGCCGCGCAGTTCCTGCTCCAGCGCCTGCAGCTTCGCGTCGCCGGTCGCATGGACCTGCTGCCGCAGCCGCTCGAACAGGTGGTGCCGCCACTGGCCGATGTTGGCGATCTGCGGTGCCAGTCCCTGCGGATGCAGGCTCAGTCGCAGCACGTTCACCGGCGGCTGCAGCAGCGCGGCGTCCACGCCACCGAGCAGCAGCGGCACCACCGCGTTGTGCGCCAGCATGTTCCAGTGCCGGTCGACGGCCAGGGCGGGGAAGGGCTCGTGGCTTTTCAGGATCAGCTGCACGGCCTCCTTCGCCACCGCCAGCGCGGGATCGTCCAGCGGCCGTTCGCGGTACATCGGCGCGTAGCCAGCGGCCACCAGCAGCGCGTTGCGCTCGCGCAGCGGGACCTCCAGGCGCTCGGCCAGGCGCAGCACCATCTCGCGGCTGGGCGCGGAGCGGCCGGTCTCCACGAAGCTGAGGTGGCGGGTGGAGATGTCCGCCTCGTTGGCCAGGTCCATCTGGCTCATGCGGCGGCGCATGCGCCAGGCGCGCAGCTGGTCGCCGAAGGGCCGCACCTGCGAGGCGGCGGGAGCGGGCGTGGCAAGGGCGAGGTCCATGGGCGCGATGGTAGAGCGGCTGCGGCCCGGCTTCCATGACCTGCGAGGTCATGGACCCGCTGCGCACCGGCGGCCAGAGTGCGGTCCTCACCAACCAAGGAGCTGCCATGAACCTCACATCCTCCCCGCGCTTCCTCTCCACCGTCCTCTGGCTGGACGCCGCCTCCTGCCTGGCGACCGGCCTGCTGCAACTGGCCGCGCCGGCCGCCTTGTCCGCCTGGTTCGGGCTGCCCGCCGGCCTGCTCACCGCCACCGGCTGGGCGCTGCTCGCGGTCGCGGCCTTCGCCGCCTTCGCCGCGCGGGCGCCCCGTGCGCCGCTGGTCTGGATCATGGTCGCCGGCAATGCCGCCTGGCTCCTCGGCTGCGTGGAACTGCTGCTGACCGGCGCGGCCGGCACGGCCCTCGGCGTCGCCTGGATCGTGTTGCAGGCCGCGGTGGTCGCCGTGCTGGGCGAGCTGGAGTGGCTGGGCCTCAGGCGCGCGCCCGCCGCCGCCATGGCCTGAGGCCGGGCGGGTCTTGCGACTCTTGTATGCTGGCAGGCCCGGCGCGCTCGCGCCGGCTTGTCCAGAGAGAGATTCCAAGAGTTCCATGACCCGCGTCTTCAACTTCAGCCCCGGCCCCGCCACCCTGCCCGAACCCGTCCTGCGCCAGGCGGCCGAGGAGATGCTCGACTGGCACGGCAGCGGCATGTCGGTCATGGAGATGAGCCACCGCGGCAAGGAGTTCATGTCCATCCATGCCGAGACGGAGGACCTGCTCAAGGAGCTGATGGGCATTCCCGCGAACTACAAGGTGCTGTTCATGCAGGGCGGCGCGATCGGCGAGAACGCCATCGTGCCCATGAACCTGATCGGCGCCACCGGCAAGGCGGACTACGTCCTCACCGGCGACTGGTCGAAGAAGTCGTACAAGGAAGCGAAGACCTACGGCCAGGTGAACGTCGCCGCCACCGGCGAGGCCTCGAAGTTCACGGCGCTGCCGAAGCAGCAGGAGTGGAAGCTCGATCCCGGCGCGGCCTACGTGCACATCTGCTCGAACGAGACCATCGGCGGCGTGCAGTTCCACTGGACGCCCGACACCGGCCGCGTGCCGCTGGTGGCCGACATGTCCTCCGACATCCTGTCGCGGCCGATCGACGTGGCCAAGTACGGCCTGATCTACGCCGGTGCGCAGAAGAACATCGGCCCGTCCGGCCTGACCATCGTCATCGTGCGCGAGGACCTGCTGGGGCACGCGCTGCCGGTCACGCCCTCGGCCTTCAACTACAAGGTCCAGGCCGAAGCCGACTCCATGTACAACACCCCGCCCACCTACGCGATCTACATCGCGGGGCTGGTGCTCAAGCACGTGAAGAAGCTGGGCGGGATGAAGGCGGTGGCACAGCACAACGAGGAGAAGGCGGCGATCCTGTACGACTTCCTCGATGCGACGGCCTTCTACCGCAACCCGATCGCGAAGGAAGACCGCTCGCGCATGAACGTGCCCTTCTGGCTGAAGGACGACGCGCTGAACGACGCCTTCCTCAAGGGCGCGCAGGAGCGCGGCATGATCCAGCTCAAGGGCCACCGCTCGGTGGGCGGCATGCGCGCCTCCATCTACAACGCGATGCCGATCGAAGGCGTGAAGGCGCTGGTGCAGTACATGAAGGAATTCGAGCGGCAACATGGCTGACGGCGCTTCGTTCGGGGTGCTGGTCCTCAACCAGATCTCGAAGGCCGGCCTCGAGCGGCTGCCTGCGGGCCGCTACCGCACGGGCAAGGACATCACCGCGCCCGACGCGATCCTGGTCCGCTCGGCGGACATGCACGCGATGGACATCCCGGCCTCGGTGCGCGCGATCGCGCGCGCCGGCGCCGGCACCAACAACATCCCGGTGGCGGCGCTCAGCGTGCGCGGCATCCCCGTGTTCAACGCGCCCGGCGGCAACGCGAACGCCGTGAAGGAACTCGTGCTGGCCGGCATGCTGATGGCCGCGCGCAACCTGCCCTCGGCGCAGCGCTTCGTCGAAGGCCTCGATCCCGCGGATCCCCACCTGGACAAGACGATCGAGGAAGGCAAGAAGGCCTTCGCCGGCTTCGAGCTGGGCAACCACACGCTGGGCGTCATCGGCCTGGGCAAGGTGGGCGCGCTGGTCGCCGACGCGGCGATCAAGCTGGGCATGCAGGTGATGGGCTACGACCCGGAGATCACCGTCGACGCCGCCTGGAGCCTGCCCTCGCAGGTGCGGCGCGCCGCCAGCGTCGAGGACGTGCTGAAGAACGCGCAGATCGTCAGCCTGCACGTACCCCTGCTCAAGGCGACGCGCCACCTGGTGCACGCGGGCAACCTGCGCCTGATGCGCGGCGACGCCATCCTGCTGAACTTCTCGCGCGAAGGCGTGGTGGACGACGCCGCCATGGTGGCGGCGCTCGACGGCCGCCAGCTGGGCTGCTACGTCTGCGACTTCCCGAATCCGCTGATCCTGCGCCACCCGCGGGTGATCGCCTTGCCCCACCTCGGTGCGTCCACGCGCGAGGCGGAAGACAACTGCGCGGTGATGGTTGCCGAGCAGCTGCGCGACTTCCTGGAGAACGGCAACGTCCGCAACGCGGTGAACTTCCCCGACGTGAGCATGGGCCGCGGCAGCGCCTGGCGGGTGGCCATCGCCAATGCCAACGTGCCCAACATGCTGGGCCAGATCTCCACCACCATGGCGCATGCGGGCCTGAACATCCACAACATGGTCAACAAGTCGCGCGGCGACATGGCCTACACGCTGGTCGACGTGGACAGCGCGGTGGAAGCCCCCGTGCTGACGGCGCTGGCCGCCATCGAGGGCGTGCTGGCCGTTCGTTACCTGCCCGTCTCCGCGTAGGAGTCTGCGCGGCAGAAATACGGGCCTGCGTTGGGCCGATAAGGGGCTGGATGCTAGGCGCGGAAACGGGTCAAGCCTGGACGGCTTGACCCGTTTTCGTAACGACGCAGACGGCCCCTTATCGGCCCAACCCTTCGGGCCGCGACCAGAAATGCGCCATGCGTCGTTACGGCCTCCTTGTGTACGGAAAGTACACGGCCTCGGCCGCGCCTAGCCTGACGCATTTCTGGCCACGGCGCAGGCCCGTATTTCTGCCGCGCAGACTCCTGGCGCCCTGCGGGCCGCGTCTGGCGGCACAATGACGCGCAAAGCAACAACGAGAGGTCGAGAGAATGACGAACGCGTTCGCCCACACCCTCCAGAGTTTCAAGGCCGGCGTCGGCCGCTCGGGCCAGTTCTACTCCCTGCCGGAGCTCGCCAAGCAATACCCCAACATCCGCCGGCTGCCGGTGTCCATGCGCATCGTGCTGGAATCGGTGCTGCGCAACTGCGACGGCCGCAAGGTCACGGCCGAGCACGTCGAGCAGGTCGCGAACTGGCAGCCCAATGCCGAGCGAACCGACGAGATCCCCTTCACCGTCGCCCGCGTGGTGCTGCAGGACTTCACCGGCGTGCCCCTGCTGGCCGACCTGGCCGCCATGCGCAGCGCGGCCCAGCGGCTCGGCAAGGACGTCGGCCGGATCGAGCCCCTGGTGCCGGTGGACCTGGTGGTGGACCACTCCATCATGGTCGACCACTACGGCAGCAAGGACGCCATCGACCTGAACATGAAGCTGGAGTTCCAGCGCAACCGCGAGCGCTACCAGTTCATGAAGTGGGGCATGCAGGCCTTCGACACCTTCGGCGTGGTGCCGCCCGGCTTCGGCATCGTCCACCAGGTGAACCTGGAATTCCTGGCGCGGGGCGTGCACAAGCGCGAGGACGGCGTCTGCTACTTCGACTCGCTGGTGGGCACCGACAGCCACACCACCATGATCAACGGCATCGGCGTGGTCGGCTGGGGCGTGGGCGGCATCGAGGGCGAGGCGGCGATGCTGGGCCAGCCCGTGTACTTCCTGACGCCCGACGTGGTGGGCCTGGAGCTCACCGGCAAGCTGCGCGAAGGCTGCACCGCCACCGACCTCGTGCTGACCGTCACCGAGCTGCTGCGCAAGCACAAGGTGGTGGGCAAGTTCGTCGAGTTCTTCGGCGAGGGCACGCGCAGCCTGGCCGTGCCGGACCGCGCCACCATCGCCAACATGGCGCCCGAATACGGCGCGACCATGGGCTTCTTCCCGGTGGACGAGCGCACCATCGATTACTTCGAGGGCACCGGCCGCAGCAAGGAAGAGATCAAGCTGATGGAGGCCTACTTCCAGGCCCAGGGCATGTTCGGCGTGCCCATGGCGGGCGAAGTGGACTACTCCACGGTGGTGCGCCTGGACCTCGGCTCGGTGACGCCCAGCCTGTCCGGCCCCAAGCGGCCGCAGGACCGCATCGAGATCGGCAAGGTCGCCAGCACCTTCAAGTCGCTGTTCTCCAAGCCGATCGGCGAAAACGGCTTCAACAAGTCGGCCGACCTGCTGCAGACGCGCCACCTGGTGCAGCGGCCCGGCAACGAGAAGGTCGAACAGATCGTGCCGCCGGACAACCCGCCGGCGCCGCTGGCCGCGCCGCGCTTCGTGGCGGAAATGGAGGCGAACAAGCCGACGCCACCCTCGGCGCATGCCATGTCGGTCCCGCACGTGGAAGTGGGCGACATCACGATCGGCAACGGCGACGTGCTGATCGCCGCGATCACGAGCTGCACCAACACTTCCAACCCCGGCGTGCTGCTGGCCGCCGGCCTGCTGGCCAAGAAGGCGGTGGAGAAGGGCTGCGCGTGCAGCCGCACATCAAGACCTCGCTGTCACCGGGATCGCGCATCGTCACGGAGTACCTGCGCGAGGCCAAGCTGCTGCCTTACCTGGAGCAGCTCGGGTTCACGCTTGCCGGCTACGGCTGCATGACCTGCATCGGCAACTCGGGCGACCTCACGCCGGAGATCAACGAGGCGATCGGCCAGAGCGACCTGGTGTGCGCCGCGGTGCTCTCGGGCAACCGCAACTTCGAGGCGCGCATCCACCCGAACATCAAGGCCAATTTCCTGGCCAGCCCGCCGCTGGTGGTGGCCTACGCGCTGGCTGGCACCGTGCTCACGGACCTGATGACCGAGCCGGTCGGCAAGGGCGCCGACGGCCAGGACGTCTGGCTGGGCGACATCTGGCCGACCAGCGACGAGGTGCACAAGCTGATGAAGTACGCGATGAACGCCAAGGCCTTCCGCGCCAACTACGGCAAGGTCAAGAGCGACCCGGGCGAGCTGTGGAAGGACATCGAGGGCGTCGCCGGCGACACCTACAACTGGCCAGCGAGCACCTACATCGCCGAGCCGCCCTTCTTCGACGGCTTCACGCTGGAGCCGCCCGCGGCGGCCACCGGCCAGAGCACCGGCACCGGCGCGGCGGTGGCGATCTGCGACGCCCGCATCATCGGCCTGTTCGGCGACTCCATCACCACCGACCACATCTCGCCCGCGGGTTCGATCAAGGACAGCTCGCCGGCCGGCCGCTACCTGCTGGAAAAGGGCGTGAGCAAGCCCGACTTCAACAGCTACGGCTCGCGCCGCGGCAACCACGAGGTGATGATGCGCGGCACCTTCGCCAACGTGCGCATCCGCAACCTGATGCTGACGCCGGGGCCGGACGGCTCGCGCGAGGAGGGCGGCCTCACGCTGTACCGCGGCGCGGACGGCAGCGCGCAGAAGATGTTCATCTACGACGCTGCGATGAAGTACATGGCCGAGGGGCGGCCCACGGTGGTGTTCGCCGGCGAGGAGTACGGCACCGGTTCCTCGCGCGACTGGGCGGCCAAGGGCACGCAGCTGCTGGGGATCAAGGCGGTGATCGCGCGCAGCTTCGAGCGCATCCACCGCAGCAACCTGGTGGGCATGGGCGTGCTGCCGCTGCAGTTCCAGGGCGACACGAGCTGGCAGTCGCTGGGCCTGACCGGCGAGGAGCTGATCGACATCGAGACCGATCCGCAGCTGCGGCCGCAAAGCCAGGCCGCGCTCATCATCCGCGGCACCGACGGCAGCAGCCGCGAAGTGAAGCTCACGCTGCGCATCGACACGCCGATCGAGGTGGACTACTACCGCCACGGCGGGATCCTGCCCTACGTGCTGCGGCAGCTGCTGGCGGCGTGACACGCGAGTTGCTGGTCGCGGGCGGAGGAATCGCCGGACTGGCGGCAGCCGTCGCCGCGCGCCGGGCGCGCTGGGAAGCGCGCCTGTTCGAGCAGGCGGACACCTTCTCCGAGGTCGGCGCGGGCATCCAGCTCGGGCCGAATGCCACCCGCATCCTGCGCGAATGGGACCTGCTGCAAGGCGAGCTGCAGCAGCTCGCGGTGGCGCCGCCGCGGCTGCGCGTGCGCGATGGCAGCGACGGCGGCGAGCTGGGCGTGCTGGAGCTGGGCGGCTTCATGGTGGAGCGCTACGGCGCCCCCTACCTCACCGTGCACCGAGCGGACCTGCAGGCTGCGCTGCTCGCCGCGGCGCGCGATGCAGGGACCCGCCTGCACACGGCCACCCACGTGCATGGCGCGCAGCAGCGGCCGGAAGCGGTGGCGCTGCGCACCGACGGCCCGGAACCCATCGAGGGGGACGCGCTGGCGGTCGCCGACGGCGTGTGGAGCAGCTTGCGTGGCGCGGTGGTGGCCGACGGCCCTGCCCAGGCGACGGGCCACCTCGCGTACCGCGGCCTGGTGCGCCAGCAGGACCTGCCGGAGCGCCTGCGCAGCGATGAGGTGACGGTCTGGCTCGCGCCCCGCATGCACCTGGTGACCTACCCGCTGCGCGGCGGCGAGTGGCTCAACGCAGTCTGCGTGGTGCAAGGCACGCAGCCGGGCGATCCGCGCGACTGGGACCATGCGGCCAGCCAGGCGCAGCTGGACGCCGCGCTGGGACCCGTGTGCGCCCCGGTGCGCGAACGCGTCGAGTCGGTGCCGACCTGGCGCCTGTGGGTGCTGCATGCGCGGCCGCCCGTCGCTGCGCCCGAGGAGATGGCGAACGGCCGCATCGCGCTGGCGGGCGACGCCGCGCATCCCATGCGGCCCTACCTGGCGCAGGGCGCCGGCATGGCGATCGAGGACGCGCGCGAACTGCAGCGCGTGCTGGGCGCGGTGGACGACAACGTGATCGACGTGCCGACCGCCTTGCGGCGCTATGCGCTGAACCGCTGGGAGCGCGTCGCGCAGGTGCAGGAAAAGTCGCAGCGCAACGGAACCATCTTCCATGCGACCGGGCCGCTGCGCATGGCGCGCAATGCGGCGATGTGGACGCTGGGGGCGAGGCTGCTGGACCAGCCGTGGCTCTATGAGGGCTGACTACTTGTAGGCTGGGGTGACGAAGGAACCCCAGCGATGCGCGCGCGCTGGGGTTCGCTCCGCTCACCACCAGCCTACAAATCCGTCCGCAGCTGCCAGATCTCCGGAAACAGCACCACGTCCAGCATCTTCCGCAGGTAGCTCACGCCACCGGTTCCGCCGGTGCCTCGCTTGAAGCCGATCACCCGCTCCACCGTCGTCACGTGGCGGAAGCGCCAGAGCCGGAAGGCGTCCTCCAGGTCGGTGAGTTCCTCGCCCAGCTGGTACAGGTCCCAGTGCTGCTCCGGCTGCCTGTACGGAATCAGCCAGGCCTGCTCCACTTCCTTGCTCGCCACATAGGGTTGTGTCCAGTCGCGCTCCAGGTGCGAGGCCGGCACCGGCAGGCCGCGGCGCGCGCCAGCAGGCGCAGCGCCTCGTCGTACAGCGAGGGCGCTTCGTAGGCGGCCTGCACGACCGCCAGCCGCTCCGCGTGGTGCTCGTGCGGCTTGAGCATGGCCGCGTTCTTGTTGCCCAGGCGGAACTCGATGCAGCGGTACTGCCAGCTCTGGAAGCCGCTGGAGCTGGCGAGGTAGGGCCGGATCGCGCTGTACTCCGGGGGCGTCATGGTGGCCAGCACGTCCCAGGCGTGTACCAGCTGCTCCATGATGCGCGACACGCGCGCCAGCATCTTGAAGGCCGGCGGCAACTCGTCGCGCGCGAGGCAGGCGATGGCCGCCGACAGCTCGTGCAGCATCAGCTTCATCCACAACTCGCTGGTCTGGTGCTGCACGATGAACAGCATCTCGTTGTGGTCGGGCGAAAGCGGCTTCTGCGCCTGCAGGATCGCGTCGAGCTGCAGGTAGTCGCCGTAGCTCATGTCGCGGCTGAAATCCAGCTGCGGCTTCTCGGCGTGGACGATGTCCTCGGGCTTGGGATCGGGCATTCAGGTCACCGCTTGCTGTCGCTGGAATTCGGGGCGCTCCCACTCGCGCGTCTCGAGCACCTGGCGCAGGTGCTCCACCGCATGCCACACGTCCTCGAAGCGCAGGTACAAGGGCGTGAAGCCGAAGCGCAGGATGTCGGGGCGGCCGGCGCGGAAGTCGCCGATGACGCCGCGCGCGATCAGCGCCTGCACGATGGCGTAGGCGCCGGTCTCGCGCGTGAGGCACACCTGCGAGCCGCGGCGCGCGTGCTCGCGCGGGGTCGCGAGGCCCAGGCCGTGGCCGGCGCAGCGTTCCTCCACCAGCGCGATGAACAGGTCGGTGAGCGCCAGCGACTTGTGCCGCAGCGCCGGCATGCCGCCCGCGGGCTGCGCCGCGAGCACGGTGTCGATGCCGCACTCCAGCGCCGTCATGCTCAGGATCGGCTGCGTGCCGCACATGTAGCGCGTGATGCCCTGCGCCGGCTGGTAGTCGTGCGTGAAGGCGAAAGGGGAGGCGTGGCCCCACCAGCCGGCCAGCGGTTGCCAGAAGCGGTCGGTGTGGCGTGGGTGCACCCACACGAAGGCCGGCGCGCCCGGCCCGCCATTGAGGTACTTGTAGCCGCAGCCGACGGCGAAGTCGGCGTCGGCGCCGTGCAGGTCCACCTCCACCGCGCCGGCGCTGTGCGCCAGGTCCCAGACCGCCAGCGCGCCGGCGGCGTGCGCGAGCCGTGTGAGCTCGCGCATGTCGTGCATGGCGCCGGTGCGGTAGTTCACGTGCGTGAGCATCAGCACCGCGGTGCGCGCGTCGAGCGCGCCGGGGATCTCGTCCGCCTCCAGCAGGTGCAGCGTGAAGCCGCGCTCGCGGCACAGCGCTTCGGCGATGTAGTTGTCGGTGGGGAAGTTGCTGCGTTCGCTGATGACGATCCGGCGCTGTCCTTCGCCCGAGGCCGCGATGCTGAGCGCGGCGCTGAGCACCTTGTACAGGTTGATCGAGGTGCTGTCGGTGGCGACCACCTCGCCGGACCGTGCGCCGATGAGGGTCGCGATCTTGTCGCCCAGCCGCCGCGGCAGCTCGAACCAGCCGGCGCTGTTCCAGGAGCGGATCAGGCCTTCGCCCCATTCCTCGCGCACGGCCCGGGCGATGCGATCGGGCACGGACCTGGGCAAGGGGCCGAGGGAATTGCCATCGAGGTAGATGACGTCCTCAGGCAGCGTGAACAGCTCGCGCAGCGCGCGCAGCGGGTCCTGCGCATCGAGGGCGCGGCAGTCCTGCAAGGTGGTCATGTCAGTTCCCTCAGCACGGCGCGCACCGGCGAGGCGTCGGCCGTCACCAGCTTCAGGGGCAGGGCGATCAGCTCGTAGTCGCCTTCGGGAACCTCGTCGAGCACCAGGTTCTCCAGCACCCGCAGGCCGCGGCGGCGGATCACCTGGTGGCTGTCCAGCGTCTTGCTGTCGGCGGGGTCGATGCTGGCGGTGTCGATGCCGACCAGCCGCACGCCGGCATCGGCCAACCGTTCGATCGTCTCCGGCGCGAAGGCGGCGAGCTGCGGATCCCAGCGGTCCACCGGTGCGCGCTGGTAGGTGCGCACCAGCACGCGCGGGGGCAGGGCGTGCACCGCATGCGCGATGTGCTCCCAGGTCACCAGCGGCCCGCGCGCGATCGCGTGCACGACGCGGCAGGGGCCCAGGTAGGGATCGAGATCCAGCGTGCCGACGGGCTGGCCGTCGGGGTCGTAGTGCAGGGGCGCGTCGGCATGCGCGCCCACGTGCGGCGAAAGCGTCAGCGTGCTGACGTTGACCGGGCAGCCGGGCGCGATGCTCGCGGCCCAGCGCTGCCCGTAAGGCGTGTCACCCGGAAACACCGGGGCGCCTTCCCGCACCGGCGGCGAGATGTCCCAGAGGCGTGGCATGCGGCGGAGTGTGCGCCGGTGTTTTCGGGCGTGGTGTCGGTCGTTTCCAACAGCCCGCAAAAATCTTCAGGCTTCAAGCATCGGGGTCCAGCGGCGGCAGGCCGTGGCGTGCCCGGGCCTTCTCGCATCCGTGGCTGCCGGGCTCCAGTTCACGGCAGGGATTGGGCCGCCACTCGTAGATGCCGCAGGACGCGCGCTCGCCCACCTTGCCGGTGAGCGCGGCGCAGCGCACCGGCACGTGGTCGGTGCCGCGCATGCGCATGGTGTTGCCGGTGACTTCCACGGCCAGGCCGGTGGGCACGGTGCCGCCCATGTCCTGCATCTCGTAGATGGCGAAGTCCACGCGGTAGGCGGCGCAGCAGGCGCCGCAGGTCAGGCAGGGATGGATGGCGGATTCTTGTGACATAGGCACGTCAACGCGAGGCGCGGCGCGGGCGTTGCGGGAGAGCTGTATGGATAGACAGACATCGCCAGTTCTTCAGGAGGCTTTCATGGAACTGCAGATCGCGCGCCAGATTATCGACACCCTGGCCCAGGGCATCCACCCCATCACCGGCGAATGCATGCCGGAAGACAGCCCGTACAACGCGCCGCCGGTGATCCGGGCGCTGCACGCGGTGTCGCGCGCGCTGGAAGGCGCGGGCGCCACGCCGGCTGCGACCGACGATGCGCCGCGTCGCCGCAACCAGCCGCCGAACGCCGGCAAGGCATGGTCCTCGCAGGAAGACGCTGCGCTGGAAACGGCCTTCGACGCCGGCATTCCGCTCAAGCAGGTGGCCCAGGAACTGGGGCGCACGGCCTTCGCCGTCGAGCAAAGGCTGATCAAGATCGGCAAGGTGGCCGGGCCGGCGGGGGGGAGGGCGGTACGGGAATTCGTCGGCGGCGATGAACTGATCACCCCGTCACTCCCGCCTCCGCGGGAATGACGGAAAGCCTGTCAGTCCTTCACCCGACCGAGCAGCAGGAACTCCATCAGCGCCTTCTGCACGTGCATCCGGTTCTCGGCCTCGTCCCAGACGACGGATTGGGGGCCGTCGATCACGTCGGCTTCGACTTCCTCGCCGCGGTGGGCGGGCAGGCAGTGCATGAACAGTGCGTCGGGCTTCGCGATGCGCATCATGTCGGTGTCCACGCACCAGTCGGCGAAGGCCTTGCGGCGTTCCTCGTTCTCGGCCTCGAACCCCATGCTGGTCCACACGTCGGTGGTCACGAGGTCGGCGCCGCGGCAGGCTTCCATCGGGTCCTTGAAGACCTTGTAGCTGTCGCTGCTGCGGATGCCGGCGATGGCCTGGTCCACCTCGTAGCCGCTGGGCGTGCTGAGGTGCACGGTGAAGCCCAGGAGCTCCGCCGCCTGCAGCCAGGTGTTGGCCATGTTGTTGCCGTCACCGACCCAGGCGACGACGCGGCCCTTGATGGAGCCGCGGTGCTCGATGTAGGTGAAGATGTCCGCCAGGATCTGGCAGGGGTGGAACTCGTTGGTCAGGCCGTTGATCACCGGCACGCGCGAGTGCTCGGCGAAGCGCTCGATCTTGTCCTGGCCGAAGGTGCGGATCATCACCAGGTCCACCATGCGGCTGATCACCTTGGCGCTGTCCTCGATGGGCTCGGCGCGCCCGAGCTGGCTGTCGCCGGTGGTGAGGTGCACCACCGAGCCCCCAGCTGGTACATGCCGGCCTCGAAGCTCACCCGCGTGCGCGTGGAGGCCTTCTCGAAGATCATCGCCAGCGTGCGGTCCGCCAGCGGGTGGTACTTCTCGTAGTTCTTGAACTTGCGCTTGATCACACCAGCCCGCTGGAAGACCCACTCGTGCTCTTCGGTGCTGAAGTCGCTGAACTGCAGGAAATGCCGGATCGCCATGCTCTTGTCTTCCATCATTCCGCC
Source organism: Ramlibacter montanisoli (assembly GCF_013087525.1). Lineage (GTDB taxonomy): Bacteria > Pseudomonadota > Gammaproteobacteria > Burkholderiales > Burkholderiaceae_C > Ramlibacter > Ramlibacter montanisoli. The sequence continues at coordinate 465,755 of NZ_JABFCS010000001.1, forward strand.
AGGAAGCCCTTCACCAGCGGCGCCAGGATGGCGACGATGTCGTCAGCCTGCTTCTCGGTGACGATCAGCGGCGGCAGCAGGCGGATCACGGTGTCGGCCGTGACGCTGATCAGCAGGCCGGCGTCGGCCGCGCGCTGGGTCAGCACGCCGCAGTTGCGGTCCAGCTCCACGCCGATCATCAGGCCCTGGCCGCGGATCTCGACCACGCCCTTGAGCGCGCCGAGTTCGCGCGCCAGCGTGCCGCGCAGGTGCGCACCCACGCGGGAGGCGTTCTCCAGCAGGCCGTCCTCCTCCATGATGCGCAGCGTCTCGACGCCGGCGCGCATGGCCAGCGGGTTGCCGCCGAAGGTGGTGCCGTGGTTGCCCGGCTGGAAGATGTGGGCGGCCTTGGGGCCGGCCACCACCGCGCCGATCGGCACGCCCGAGCCCAGGCCCTTGGCCAGCGGCATCACGTCGGGCACGATGCCGGCCCACTGGTGGGCGAACCACTTGCCGGTGCGGCCCATGCCGCACTGCACCTCGTCGATCATCAGCAGCCAGTTCTTGGCATCGCACAGCTCGCGCACCTTCTGCAGGTAGTCCGCACGCATCTGGTTGATGCCGCCTTCGCCCTGGATGGTCTCGAAGAACACGGCGACCACGTTGCGGTTGCCGTCGGTTGCCTTGCGCAGCGCGTCGATGTCGTTCAGCGGCACCCGGATGAAGCCCTCCACCAGCGGCCCGAAGCCCTTCTGCACCTTCTCGTTGCCGGTGGCCGAGAGCGTGGCGATGCTGCGGCCGTGGAAGGCCTTCTCGTAGACCACGATCTCCGGGCGCTCGATGCCGCGGTCGTGGCCGAACTTGCGCGCCAGCTTGATCGCCGCCTCGTTGGCTTCCAGCCCGGTCGAGCCGAAGAACACGTTGGTCATGCCGGACAAGCTCCACCAGCTTGGCCGCCAGCCTTTCCTGGTTGGGCACGTGGTAGTAGTTGCAGCTGTGGATGATCTTCGCCACTTGGTCCTGCAGGGCCGGCACCAGCTTGGGGTGGTTGTGCCCGAGCGTGTTGACGGCGATGCCGGCCAGTGCGTCGAGGTATCGCTTGCCATTCACATCCCACAGGTAGCAGCCGTCGCCGCGTTCCAGCGCGATCGGCAGCCGGCCGTAGGTGTTCATGGTGTGGGGCGATGCCGCCTCGATGTGGGCCATTGCGCGCGTCCTCGGAATGCGTGTCACAAATGAAAGCGGCTCGACGTGCGGGGTCCCGCGGGACTTCGCGGGTGCCAACAGGTGAGCCGTTGGAACGCGATTGTAGGCACACGGCCGGAGGGCTTTGTTTGAGAATTCCGCATCACAGCGATGCCCCGCGACAGCCCGGTGACAGGCAGGTGGGGTGCAATGGCGGGGCCCCAACTCTTATATAAGATAGAATACTTGTGCGATGCAGCAAGCCACCAGCCTGCTGCCCTGCCGAGCCACCCCACCCATGGTTTCCAGCACCGCCAAAGAAGTGTTCATCCAGGGCGTCACCCGGGATGGCCGCACCTTCCGCCCCAGCGACTGGGCCGAGCGGCTGGCGGGCGTCATGAGCTCCTTCCGGCCGGGCGGCGCCCAGCCGGGCAGCCACCTGAACTACTCCCCTGGTGCATCCCGACGGTGATCGACGAGGTCAAGTGCGTCATCGTCCACCGCGACCTGCGCGACTACGAGCCCATGGCCTGGGACTTCGTCATGAACTTCGCCAAGGACAACAACCTGAAGACCTCCGAGGGCACGTTCCAGAAGTGAACGGACGCCTTGGGTCCCCGCCTGCGCGGGGATGACGCGGGCATGAAAAAACCGCCCGAAGGCGGTTTTCCACTTTTGCTTTGCTGGCAGCGCACCCGGTTCAAACGGCGCGGGCCTGGCGGCTCGCGGGCTGACCCGACGCTATGGTCAGGCGGCGGCCTGGGCCTGCAGGCCCTTGACCTTGGCGGACAGGCGGCTCTTGTCGCGAGCAGCCTTGTTCTTGTGGAAGATGCCCTTGTCGGCAACCGTGTCCACGATCGATTGGGCCTTGGCGAAGAGTTCGGTCGCCTTGGCCTTGTCACCGGCGGCGACGGCCTTCTCGACGTTCTTCACCGCGGTGCGGTACTTGGAGCGCAGCGAGGTGTTCGCGGCGTTCAGTTTCACGTCCTGGCGGGCGCGCTTGCGGCCCGACGCCAGGCGCGGGTTCTTCTTCTTGGGTTTGGCAGAAGCCATGTGATGTTCCTTCGGTGTTCGAGGATGTTGCCAGCAAAGCCCGCAATTATAGCCCGGGCGCTTGTCCTACGCCGGCGCTGGGGTGGGCGCCCCGACCGCAGGGCTACACTCGCCCGGTGAGCCTGTTCAAAGCCGCTTCCACCATCTCCGTCCTGACGCTGGCTTCACGGGTCACCGGGCTGCTCCGGGAGTTCCTCATCGCCGCCGCCTTCGGCGCCTCGGCGATGACCGACGCCTTCAACGTCGCCTTCCGCATCCCCAACCTGTTCCGCCGCCTGTTCGCCGAGGGTGCCTTCAGCCAGGCCTTCGTGCCGGCGCTGGCGCACAGCAAGGAGCGCGACGGCGAGGAAGCCACCAAGCGCCTGATCGACAGCGTGGCCACCATCCTGGCCTGGACCCTGCTGCTGACCTGCGCGATCGGCGTGGTGGCCGCGCCCCTGCTGGTCTACGCGCTGGCCAGCGGCTTCAAGAAGGACCCGCACGCCTTCGACGTGGCGGTCACGCTCACGCGCTTCATGTTCCCCTACATCGGCTTCATGTCGCTGGTGGCGCTGGCCGCAGGGGTCCTCAACACCTGGAAGCGGTTTGCCGTGCCGGCGGCCACGCCGGTGCTGCTGAACATCTGCATGATCCTGGCGGCCTGGCTGCTCGCGCCCTGGCTGGAACAACAGGGGATCGAGCCGATCTTCGCCATGGCCGTCGGCGTGATGGCCGGTGGCGTGCTGCAACTGGCGGTGCAGATCCCGGCGCTGGCCCGGCTGGGCCTGTTCCCGCGGGTCGGGCTGGCCTGGAGCAGCGTCCGCACGGCCTGGAACGACCCCGGCATGCGCGGCGTGCTGCGCACCATGGCGCCGGCGCTGCTGGGCGTGGGCGTCGCCCAGATCTCCCTGCTCATCAATACGCAGATCGCGTCCTGGCTGCCGCAGGGCAGCGTCAGCTGGCTCAGCTATGCGGACCGGCTGATGGAGTTCCCCACCGCGATGCTGGGCGTGGCGCTCGGCGCCGTGCTGATGCCGCAGCTCGCGTCGGCAAGGGCCACCAACGACACCGAGCGCTATTCCGCGATGCTGGACTGGGGCCTGCGGCTGGTGCTGCTGCTGAGCGTGCCGAGCGCCGTCGCGCTGCTGGTGTTCTCGAAACCGCTGGTGGCCACGCTGTTCCACTACGGCGCCTTCCAGGACAATGACGTGCGCCAGGTCTCGCTGGCGCTGGCCGGCTACGGCATCGGCCTGCTGGGGCTGGTGGCGATCAAGGTGCTGGCCCCGGGCTTCTACGCCAGCCGCGACATGCGCACGCCGGTGCGCATCGCCATCGTGGTGCTGGTGCTCACGCAGCTGATGAACATCGCGCTGGTGCCCTGGCTGCGCCATGCAGGACTCGCCCTGTCGATCGGCCTCGGCGCCCTCATCAACGCGGGCTGGCTGCTGGTCGGCCTGATCCGCCGCGGCAGCTACAGCCCCAGCGCGGGCTGGGGCCTGTTCGCGCTGCAGGTGTTCGCCGCGACCGCGCTGCTCGGCGTGTTCCTCACCTGGGGCGCCAACAGTTTTCCGTGGGTGCAATGGCGCGCCGAGCCCTGGTTGCGCGCCGGCGCGATGGCGGGAATGCTGGCCGCATCGGCGGCGATCTACTTCCTCGCGCTGGCCCTCGCCGGGGTGAGGCTGCGCCAGTTTGTCACGCGCTGACCACGCGCGTTGCGCTGGCGCGCCTGCCCGGTTGACGCCGCCTGGCACGTCCATTACAACCCACCAATGTCGTCGCTGCAATTCGCCTCACCCACTCCCCTGGAGTACTTCAGGATGCTGGTGCAGAGCGACGAGAACTTCCCGCTGCTGGAAGCCGCCGCCAGCCTCGCGCAGGACGAATATCCCGACCTCGACCTGCAGACCGTGCTGGGCGACGTCGACCAGCTGCTCGCCCGCCTGAAGCGCCGCATCCCGGCCGACGCCGCGGCGCTGCAGCGCCTGCGCACGCTCAACCAGTTCTTCTTCCGCGACCTCAGTTTCGGCGGCAACGTCAACGACTACTGCGACCCGGACAACAGCTACCTGAACGTGGTGCTGCGCACGCGGCGCGGCATCCAGATCTCGCTGGCGGTGCTGTGGATCGAGCTGGCGCAAGGCATCGGCCTGCACGCGCGCGGCGTCTGCTTCCCGGGCCACTTCATGGTGAAGGTGAACCTGCCCAAGGGCCAGGTGGTGATCGACCCCTTCACCGGCCAGTCGCTGTCACGCGAGGAACTGTCGGAGCGGCTGGAACCCTACAAGCGGCGCAGCGGGCTGGTGGACGAATTCGAGGTTCCGCTGGGGCTGTACCTGCAGGCGGCGCCACCGCGCGACATCCTCGCGCGCATGCTGCGCAACCTGAAGGAGATCCACCGCGCGCAGGAAGACTGGCAGCGCGTCATCGCGGTGCAGAACCGGCTGCTGGTGCTGCTGCCCGATGCCTGGGCCGAGTACCGCGACCGCGGCCTGGCGCACGCGGAGCAGGGCCACACCGCGCTGGCGGTGGAAGACCTGGAAACCTACCTGGTGCACGCGCAGGACGCGCTGGACATCGACGCCATCGCCGACCGCGTGGCCGACCTGCGCCGGGCCAAGCACTGAGCGCCTAGACGGCGTTGGCGCGGGTCAGCGAGGCCCGGCTCGCATCGTTGAAGGGACGCGCGCCGAGCACCGAAGGACGCCGCACCGGCAGGATCGGTTCGCGTTTCGTCTCGGGCACCACCACCGGGTGGACCACGGGCCGCAGCCATTCCAGGATAGGCCGCCACTGCGCCAGGTCGATCTCCACGCTGTCCTTCTTCACGTCGAACAGCGTCAGGCCGCGCTCCAGGCTCTTCACGTAGTTCTGCGTCTCGCGCAGCACGCCCGCCATCGACACCTTCTGTTCGTCCGCCCAGGCGCGCAGCACTTCGGCGGCACTGGTGCGCCCGTCCACCCGCATGCCCACGGTCGTCACGCGGCACTGGCCCTTGGTCACCCGCGGCGGCAGCGTCTGCAGTTCGGCGATGCACTGGGCGGCCGACTCGCGGTCGAACACGGAGGGGCACACCGGGATCACGATCGCGTCGGCGAACATCACCACGCGCGAGAGTTCGAAGCCGTGCATGCCGCCGGGGTGTCCAGCACCACGTGCGTGATGCCCGAGGGCACGCGCAGCACGTTCTTCTGGTCGATCACCCAGGGGGCGATGGCGGGGAGGGCGGGATCGCGCCGGCGCAGCCAGCCGCGGCTGGATTGCTGGCGGTCGATGTCGCCCAGCATCACGGCCAGCCCTTCGCGGGCGCACCAGGCCGCGACATGCGCGGCGAAGGTGCTCTTGCCGCTTCCCCCTTGCGGTTCACGACGGCGATGACGGGCATGCAGACCTCCCTCGGACGGACGGCCAGTGTGGGGCAGCGGCTGGGCCAAGTCCAGCGCCGGCGGGCATTTTCCCGCTCCTTGTTTCGTAGCGAAGCAACGCCCCGCCGCCCGTCCGCCGCCAGCAGCCGTTCAGGGCCCCGGCGCCTTCCAGGCCAGCGCCGCCAGGGCCAGCGCGCTGATCGCGGCCCCGGCGATGAAGGTGCTCGCGCCCCCGAGACGGTCCCAAAGCAGGCCCGCGAACACGCTGGCCAGGAGCAGGGCGAGGCCGCTGGCCAGGTTGAACACGCCGAAGGCGGTGCCGCGCAGGGCGGCGGGTGCGGTGTCGGCCACCATGGTGGCCAGCAGGCCCTGTGTCAGCGCCATGTGCAGGCCCCACAGCACGATGCCGGTCCACAGCACGACGCCGCGGTCGGACCAGGCGAGCGCCACGTCGGCCGCGATCAGCACCACCAGGCCCAGGGCGAGCAGCTTGCGGTGCGACATGGTGTCCGCGAGGCGGCCGAAGGGATAGGCGCCCAGCGAATAGACCACGTTCATCGCGATCAGCACCAGCGGCGCCCAGGCGATCGCCAGTCCGCCCTGCTGGGCGCGCAGCACGAGGAAGGCTTCGCTGAAGCGCGCCAGCGTGAACAGGGCGCCGATGCCCACCACCCACCAGTAGGCGGGCCGCAGCAGGCGCAGGTTCTCGCGCCGGATCGGGTTCACGCGCGCGTGGCCGGCGGGCCGGTCCGGCTCGCGCACGCCGAAGGCGAGCAGCGCCACCGACAGCACGGCCGGGATCACCGCCACCCAGAAGATCGCGTGGAAGTCGTTGGCCCACAGCAGCATCAGGCCGATGGCGATGATGGGCCCGAGGAAGGCGCCGACGGTGTCGAGCGACTGCCGCAGGCCGTAGGCGGCGCCGCGCTGTTCCGGCCGTGCGAGGTCGGCCACCAACGCGTCGCGCGGGGCGCCGCGCATGCCCTTGCCGACGCGGTCGATCAGGCGCGCGGCCAGCACCATTCCGGTGCTGGTGGAGATCGCGAAGAGCGGCTTGGACGCCGCGCCCAGCCCGTAACCGAGCAGCGCCAGCGGCTTGCGCCGCCCCAGCCAGTCGCTCCAGGCGCCGGAGAACACCTTGACGATCAGGGCGGTGGCCTCGGCCACGCCCTCGACCAGGCCCACCAGCAGCATGCTGGCGCCGAGTCCCGTGACCATGAAGACGGGCAGCAGGCTGTGGATCATCTCCGAGGAGACGTCCATCAGCAGGCTGACGAAGCCCAGCGCCCAGATGCCCGCGGGCAGGCGCGAACGCGCTGCCTGCGTGCCGGCGGAACCGTCAGCCAACCGTGACGGCCGCCCCGGTGCCGCGCGGCGCGATGCGGCCGATCTCGTGCACGGACTCGCCCGCCTGGCGCAGCGTTTCGGCCACCGCCGCGGCCTCGCCCGGCGCCACCACCACCACCATGCCGATGCCGTTGTTGAAGGTGCGGTTCATCTCGTGGTCGTCGATCGCGGCGGTCGCCTGCAGCCACGCGAACAGCTCGGAGCGAGGCCATGAGGCCTCGCTCAAGTGCGCGGCAAGACCATCAGGAAGCACGCGCGGGATGTTCTCCAGCAGGCCGCCGCCGGTGATGTGGGCCAGCGCCTTGATGCCGGCATGCTTGGCCAGTGCGGCCAGCACCGGCTTCACGTAGATGCGGGTCGGCTCCATCACCGCCTGGCGGAAGGGCTTGCCGTCCAGCGTGGCCGGCAGTTGCGCGCCGCCGCGTTCGATGCACTTGCGCACCAGCGAGAAGCCGTTGGAATGCACGCCGCTGGAGGCGAGGCCCAGCACCACGTCGCCGGACTGCACGTCCTGGCCGGCCAGGATCTTCGATTTCTCCACGGCACCGACCGCGAAGCCCGCCAGGTCGTATTCGCCGGCCGGGTACATGCCGGGCATTTCCGCCGTTTCGCCGCCGATCAGGGCGCAGCCGGAGAGCTCGCAGCCGCGGGCGATGCCGCCCACCACCGCCGCCGCCGTGTCCACGTCCAGCTTGCCGCAGGCGAAGTAGTCGAGGAAGAACAGCGGCTCGGCGCCCTGCACCAGCACGTCGTTGACGCTCATGGCCACCAGGTCGATGCCCACGGTGTCGTGCATGTTCCATTCGAAGGCGAGCTTGAGCTTGGTGCCCACGCCGTCGGTGCCGCTCACCAGCACCGGCTCCCGGTAGCGCTTGGGCACCTCGAACAGGGCGCCGAAGCCGCCGATGCCGGCCAGCACGCCTTCGCGCATGGTCTTTTTCGCCAGCGGCTTGATGCGTTCGACCAGTGCGTCGCCCGCGTCGATGTCGACGCCGGCGTCCTTGTACGAGAGGGGGAAGGCTTCATGGGAGGGGTGCGGGACCGGAGCGTGAGCGCCGACCGATAGAATTTGCAGTCGATTTTACTTGGCCGGCCCCGCAGGCCCGGCTTTTCCCCGGATGCAATTCACCCCCACGCAGAAGCGTGCCGCCGCCTGGGCCGCCATCGCGGTGCTCGCCGTGCTGGCGCTGCGGGCCCTGGGACCGGTCCTCACCCCCTTCGTGGTGGCGGGGGTGCTGGCCTATGCGCTCACCCCGCTGGTCGACCGGCTGGACGCCCTGGGCCGGGGCCGCATGCCGCGTTTCCTGGCCGTGGTGATCGTCGAACTGCTCCTGATCCTCGTGCTGTTCTGCCTGGTGCTGCTGGTCATCCCGGTGCTGGTCAAGGAGATCCCGCTGATCCGCGAGCAGCTGCCGCTGGTGCTGGACAATCTGCATGCCACGCTGTCCCCGTGGCTCAAGCAGTTCGGCGTGAACATCGCCCTGGACCTCGCCAGCCTGCGGGCGCTGCTGGTGGAGTACCTCAATGCCAACTGGGGCGAAAGCTTCGGCTCCCTCTGGTCTTCGCTCAAGGTGGGCGGCAGCGTGGTCCTGACCGTGATCGGCTACACGGTGCTGGTGCCGGTGGCCCTGTTCTACCTGCTGCTGGACTGGAAGCACGTGGTGGCCCAGGCCCTCACGCTGGTGCCCCCGCGCGCCCGTCCCAGCGTCGACTCCTTCGCCACCGAAGCCGACCAGGTGCTGGGCCAGTACCTGCGCGGGCAGCTGCTGGTGATGGTGACCATGGCGATCTTCTACAGCACCGGGCTGGCCCTGTTCGGCCTGGACCTGGCGGTGCCCATCGGCGTGTTCACGGGGCTGGCCATGTTCGTGCCCTACATCGGCTTCGGCATCGGCCTGGTGCTGGCGGTCCTGGCCGGCGTCCTGGAATTCGCCTCGGCCAAGGCCTTCGTGATGGTCGGCACGGTGTACGGCCTGGGCCAGGTCGTCGAAGGCTTCTACCTCACGCCGCGCCTGGTGGGCGAGCGCATCGGCCTGCATCCGCTGGCCGTGATCTTCGCGCTGCTCGCCTTCGGCCAGCTGTTCGGCTTCGTCGGCGTGCTGGTGGCGCTGCCTGCCAGCGCGGTGCTGCTGGTGGCGATCCGGCGCGTGCGCAGCGGCTACCTGGCCAGCCGCCTGTACCACAGCTGACCATGGCGCAGATGAAGCAGCTCACCCTCGACATCGGGCTGGCGCGCGCCCCCAGCCTGGCGAGCTTCCTCGCCGGGCCGAACGAGGCCGCCTGGAAGCACCTGCAGCTGTGGGCCGGCAACCCGACGCGCTCGCCCGTGCCCACCTACCTGTGGGGCCCCTCGGGCAGCGGCAAGACGCACCTGCTCAAGGCGGTGGAGGAAAGCCTGCGCGAGCAGGGCGCCAGCGCCGGCTGGCTCGACCCCGCGATGGTGGAGCCGCCCGGCTTCGACGAACGCTGGGCCGTCGTGCTGATGGACGACGTGCACCTGTATTCCGCCGTGCAGCAGCACGCCGCCTTCAGCTGGTTCGTGCAGGCGCAGGCGCTGCAGCGCGGCGTGCTGGCCGCCGGCCTGCTGCCGCCCGCGCACCTGAAGCTGCGCGAGGACCTGCGCACCCGCCTGGGCTGGGGCCACGTCTTCCAGCTGCACGTGCTGAGCGAGCCGGAGCGCCGCTCGGTGCTGCGCCAGGCGGCCGACGCGCGTGGCGTGTTCCTGAGCGACGAGGTGATGGACTTCATCCTGCACCGCTTCTCGCGCGACCTGGGCAGCCTGATGCAGCTGCTGGACCACCTGGACGCCTATGCGCTGCAGGCGCAGCGCGCCATCACCATTCCGCTGATCAAGGCGATGCTGGAAGACGAATGAGCCGCCCACGGATCACGCTGTTCGACCTGGACCACACGCTGCTGCCGATCGATTCGGACTACTCCTGGGGCGAGTTCACCCAGCGCATCGGCTGGACCGACCGGGTCGAGTTCAAGCGCCGCAACGACGAGTTCTACGCCCACTATGTCGCCGGCACGCTGGACGTGCACGACTACGTGCGCTTCGCCGTCGAGGCGATGCGCGTGCGCGGGCAGGCCGCCTACGAGGAGGCGCACCGTCGCTTCATGCACGAGTGGATCACCCCGGCGCTGCGCCCCGCGGCGCTGGACCTGGTGCGCGGCCACCAGCAGCAGGGCGACACGGTCGCCATCGTCACGGCCACCAACGAGATGGTCACTCGCCCGATCGCCGCCATCTTCGGCGTGCCGGAGCTGATCGCGGTGGAGCTGGAGCGCGACGCCGGGGGCTGGATCACCGGCGAGATCGCCGGCGTGCCCTCCATGCGCGAAGGCAAGGTGGTGCGCGTGCAGCAGTGGCTGGCCGGCCGCGGCCTCGACTGGCTGGACGTGGAGACCACCTTCTATTCCGACTCGATGAACGACCTGCCCCTGCTGGAGCAGGTGGACCATCCGGTGGCCACCAATCCCGATGCGCGGCTGCGCACGCTCGCCCTGGAACGCGGCTGGCGCATACTCGACCTGTTCGAAAGAGAATGATCAAGAAATTCATCGATAACCTGATCGCCGGCGCCACCGGGCGCAAGCCGCGATTCGGGAAACGCCAGGAAGTGGGCCCCGAGCAGCACGCGATCGACCCCACCCTGGTCGACGAGCGCGCGCTCAGCGTCGTGCACACCCTCAAGGAAGCGGGCCACGAGGCCTACATCGTGGGCGGCGCGGTGCGCGACCTGCTGCTCGGCCTGCGGCCCAAGGACTTCGACGTCGCCACCAACGCCACGCCCGAGCAGGTCAAGAGCCTGTTCCGGCGCGCCTTCATCATCGGCCGGCGCTTCCGCATCGTGCACGTGGTGTTCGGCCGCGGGCGCGAGCACGAGGTGATCGAGGTCTCCACCTTCCGCGCCTACCTCGACTCCGCCGCGGCCGAGGCGGTCAGCGGCAACGAGCGCACCAGCAAGAGCGAACTGGCGGGCATGCACCACGCGGTGGATGCCTCGGGCCGCGTGCTGCGCGACAACGTCTGGGGACCGCAGGAGGAGGACGCGGCGCGCCGCGACTTCACCATCAACGCGATGTACTACGACCCCGAGCGGCGCATCGTGGTGGACTACCACGGCGGCATCACGGACGCCAAGAAGCGCCTGCTGCGCATGATCGGCGACCCCGCTTCCCGCTACCGCGAGGACCCCGTGCGCATCATCCGCGCGGTGCGCTTCGCGGCCAAGCTCGCCGCGCTCGGCTTCAAGTTCGAGCCCAAGACCAAGTCGCCGCTGCTGCCCAGCCTGCCCCTCCTCAACGAGGTGCCGCAAAGCCGCCTGTTCGACGAGATGCTCAAGCTGCTGCAGACGGGGCATTCGCTGGCCACCATCGAGCAGCTCAAGACGCTGGGCATGGCCAAGGGCATCTACCCGCTGCTGGACCTGGTGGTCGAGCGCGCCGAGCTGCCCTTCGTGCGCGCCGCGCTGCAGGACACCGACCGGCGCGTCGGCGAGGACAAGCCGGTGGCCCCCAGCTTCCTGCTCGCCTGCGTGCTCTGGTCGGACGTGCGCGAGGGCTGGCAGGACCGCCTCGCGCGTCGCATGCACCCCTTCCCGGCGCTGCAGGAAGCGATCGACGAGGTGTTCGAGTCGCGCATCGGCGACATCTCCGGCCGCGGCAAGCTGGGCGCGGACATGCGCGAGATCTGGATGATGCAGCCGCGCTTCGAGAAGCGCACCGGCCACACGCCCTTCAGCCTGGTGGAGCAGCCGCGCTTTCGCGCCGCCTTCGACTTCATGCGCCTGCGCGCCGACGTCGGCGAGGTGGACGTCGTGCTGGCCGACTGGTGGCAGGAGTTCAGCCAGGCCAGCGACCTGGTGCGCGAGGACCTGGTGGCCGCCCTGCGCGACGAGCAGAAGAAGCAGCCGCGCACGCGGCGCGCCAAGCCGGCCGCGCAGGACGAGGCGCGGGACCTGCAGCCTGCCGCCCGCGAGGCCGGGGATTCGGTTCCGGCCGACACGGACGGCACCGGCGGCGATGCACCGCGCAAGCGCCGCCGCCGCCGCCGCAAGCCGGCCGGGCAGGGTTCGCCCGGCGGCGATGCGCAGGGCGGCGCGCGCTCCGGCACCGACCCGGACTGAGGAAGCCTCCATGCGCGAGCCGGTGACCGCCTTCATCGGACTCGGGGCCAACCTGGGCGATGCGCAGCGCGCCTTGCAGGAGGCCCTGCGCGGCATCGCGCGACTGTCCGCCACCGACCTCGTGCGCAGCTCGCGCGTGTACCGCAGCGCCCCGCTGGACGCGGGCGGACCCGACTACTTCAACGCCGTGGCCGAAGTGCGCACGGGCCTGAGCGCCCCGAGCTGCTGGCTGGCCTGCAGGCGCTGGAGCAGGCCGCGGGTCGCGAGCGCCCCTACCGCAACGCGCCGCGCACGCTGGACCTCGACCTGCTGCTCTATGGCGACGGGCGCATCGCCAGCGCCACGCTCACCGTCCCGCACCCGCGCCTGCGCGAACGGGCCTTCGTGCTGCTGCCCCTGCAGGAACTCGCGCCCCAGCGCGTGGATGCGCGCGACCTGGCCGCCGTCGCCGGGCAGCGCATCGCGCCATTACCTCCCGCGTCATCGCCTCCATGACCGTTGGCCGGCACCATGCGTGCAGGTCCAAGGAAAAGGAGTCCCCCATGACAGACACCGGTCTCATCGCCGTCGCGTGCGGCCTCATCATCGGCCTGGGCGCCATCGGCGCCTGCCTGGGCATAGGCGCCATGGGCGGCCGCTTCATCGACGGTGCCGTGCGCCAGCCGGAGATGATGGAACCGCTGCAGACCAAGATGTTCCTGCTGGCCGGCCTGATCGACGCCAACTTCCTGATCGGCGTCGGCGTGGCGATGATGTTCGTGTTCGCCAACCCGTTCGCGAAGTGAATGCGAGGGCGGTGAGCGCAGGCCCGGAAAACCTTGACCTGCGTCAAAGTCCTTCCCAAGAGCAGGAACAGGGTTAATCATTTTTCCCTAAGGCGGGACCGCGGTTACAGCGCGCTACTCTGGAGAACGCTTTGCAACGTGTCGGCACGCGGCTTGCTCGGCTTCAGGCCAGGGACACCACCCTGGAGGAGAGAGACAAGTGGCCAAGCGCTTCCGGCTCGTCCGGTACTTCACCCTGGCCAGCCTCGGCGTCTTCGCCGCCGTGGCCGCCGCCATGGCCTACTTCGAGCGCCAGCAGGCGTCCTTCATCCACGAGGTGCAGAAGCAGGAACTGGAGTTCGTGCGCCAGGTCCAGGACAGCTTCGCCCGCCAGCAGGAACAGGTGGCCCGCGCCGACCTGCTCGCCTCGCACGAGAACGGCAACGTCGACCTCACCCGCCTGTTCGCCAACACCCTGTGGGAGCGTGACTTCGGTCCCTTCGTCGCCAAGGTCGCCGCCATCCCGGTGGACCATTGCCGCGCGATCCGCGACGTCGCCGGTCCCGACGGCAAGATGGGCGCGCCCAAGGAGAAGAAGGCCTGCTTCGCCGAGGTCGGCGCCCGCATCCGCACCTTCCCGGAATTCGCCGCGCTCGACGCCAAGGTGTTCGACACCATGCGCCGCAGCTCGGTGTTCAAGATCAAGGTGTTCGACGCGCGCGGCATCACCGCCTATTCGTCCGAGCACGCGCAGATGGGCGAGGACAAGGCCGGCAACGCCGGCTGGCTGGGCGCCAGCAGCGGCACGCCGCGCAGCGAGCTCACCCACCGCGACAAGTTCAGCGCCTTCGAAGGCGTGGTGGAGAACCGCGACCTGATCTCCAGCTACCTGCCGGTCTATCCGCCGGGCAGCAACCACGTGGCGGGCGTGTTCGAGGTCTATTCGGACGTGACGCCGCTGCTGGCGCGCATCAAGTCCACCTCCAACACCATCGCCGCCACCGCCAGGGCCAACCAGCAGCGCATGGAGCAGTCCGCCGCCGCGACCCTGGCGCAGGTGGACGCGCTGTCCCGGCGCGGGCTGCTGAGCGTGGGCGCGCTGCTGCTCGTGCTGTTCGCCGCCCTGTTCATGATCGTGCGCCGCGCCGACGGCATCATCGTGCAGCAGCAGCAGGCGCGCGAGCAGGACCACCAGCAGATGGCGCAGTCCGAGAAGATGGCCTCGCTCGGCCAGATGGTGGCGGGCGTCGCGCACCAGCTGAACACGCCGCTGGCCTTCTCGCGCAGCAACATCAGCATGGTGATGGATGCGGTGCGCAACTACGTGCTGCCGCTGAAGGTGGCGCATGCCTTCGCGCAGGCGGTGCGCAAGGCCGAGGGCGAGGTCGTCACCGTCAACGTGCAGGGCTGGCGTCCGCAGCTGGAGCTGGTCGAGGACAGCGCCGGCGAGATCGAGACGCTGTCGCACATGCTGGGCGACACGCTCCAGGGCATCGACCAGATGCACGAGCTGGTGGAGAACCTGCGCGACTTCACGCGCCTGGACCGCGCCAAGACCACGCAGTTCGACCTGAACAAGGGCCTGCACACCGTGGCGTACATCGCGCGCAGCGCGATCCCGACGCGGGTGCAGGTGGTGGAGGAATTCGGCGAGCTGCCGCTGGTCGAGTGCAACCCCTCGCAGCTGAACCAGGTGTTCCTCAACCTGATCAACAACGCCGCGCAGGCGATCCCGGGCGAAGGCAAGGTCACGGTGCGCAGCCGCATGGACCGCAACCGCGTGCGCATCGACGTCACGGACACCGGCACCGGCATCCCGCACGACGTGCAGCCGCACATCTTCGACACCTACTACACCACCAAGCCGGCGGGCGAAGGCACCGGCCTGGGCCTGCCGATCGTCAAGACGATCGTCGAGGAGCACGGCGGCGAGGTGAAGTTCAAGACCACGCCCGGCGTGGGCACCACCTTCAGCGTGTACCTGCCGGTGTCCCTGCCCGAACGCGCAGGCGAACGCGCCGAGCGCGCGCCCGAATCCGAACCGCAGCCGGCCTGAGCCGCGAGGAGACAGAATGAACCCCAACAATCCTTCGGTCCTCTGCGTCGACGACGAGCCCAACATCCTGCGTTCGCTGCACTGGATGCTGCACAAGGAATTCAACGTCATGACCGCGCCCGACGGCGCGACCGCGCTGGAGATGCTGCGCCGGCACGACTTCGACGTGATCGTGTCCGACCAGCGCATGCCCGGCATGATCGGCTCCGAGTTCCTGCGCCAGGCCTGCGAGATCGCGCCGCGGGCGATGCGCATCCTGCTGACCGGCTACTCGGACATGCAGGCCCTGCTGAAGTCCATCAACGACGGCGAGGTGTTCCGCTTCGTCAACAAGCCCTGGAAGAACGACGAGCTGAGCCGCACCGTGCGCGAGGCGGCGGAGATCGCGCGCATGCACACATCCGGCTTCTCCCCCTCGTCGCTGTCGCCGCTGGAGGCCATCGCCGGCGCCGAGGAACACGTGCTGGTGCTCGACACCGACCCGGAGCTCGCCAACCTGGTGGAACAGGTGATGGCGCCCGGCACCGAGCTGTACCGCGCGAGCACGCTGCCGGAGGCGATCGCGATTCTGGGCGCCTCGCCGATCTCGGTGCTGGTCAGCGAGACCCGGGTGGGCCGCACCGACACCACAGCGATGCTGCGGATGCTCAAGCAGTCCCATCCGGAGATCGTGTCGGTGGTGGTGACGGCGGAAACGGACGTCGACGCGGTGGTCAAGCTGATCAACCAGGGCCAGGTCTACCGCTTCATCCCCAAGCCGGTGAAGGCCGGCTTCCTGAAGATCCTGCTGGCCTCCGCCTTGCAGAAGCACCACGAGCTGGTGAAGGTGCCCGCGACGCTCAAGCGGCATGCCGTGGAACGCGTGCCGGAAAGCCTGCGCGAGCAGCTGTTCCAGCTGGTCGCCCACGAGGCGGCGCGCACGCCGCCAGGAGGCGCCGCCGCCAATTCCGGCTTCTTCGAGAAGATCGGCGGCAGTTTCCGGCGCCTGTTCGCCTAGAACCAGTGCACCAGGCCGGACTGCTCCGCGTTCTGCGGATTGGAGCCGGCCTCGCGCACCCGCTGCAGCGCCTCACGCTCCTCCACCCCCAGCGCCTTGAGCAGGCAGGCCGCGGCGCTGCCGGTGCGGCCGAGCCCGGCGGCGCAGTGCAGCAGCACCACGTCGCCGCCGCGCACGTCCTGCGCGAGACCCGCGATGTCGCGGCGGAAGGCCGCGGGATCCTCGGGCAGGCCGAAGTTGCGCATGGGCACGTGCAGCCAGCGGAAGGGCAGGCCGCCGCGCGCCAGTGCCGCGTGGTAGCGCGGCGAAAGCTCCGCGATTTCGGTGCGCGGCGCCAGGCACACCACCGTGGCCAGGCTGGCGCGCAGCGCTTCGTCGGTGAAGTCGCTCCATGGCTCGAAGCGCCCGGGCATGGCGCTCAGCAGCACCCGGCCGGTCACGCCTTCGGGCAGTCGCAGGGGTCGCAGCAACATCGCGTGATTGTCGCGCCTACTCGCGCGTGCTGCTGCGCTGCTGGCCCACCGAGACTTCGGTCACGGGCGCGGCCTTGTTGCCCCAGGAAGTCCGCACGTAGGTGAGCACGGCCGCCACGTCGGCGTCCGAGAGCACCGTGGCGAAGGGCGGCATGCCGAAGGGCCGCGGCTGGCCGCGGGTGGCGGGCGGAAGCCGCCGTGCAGCACCACCTGAACCAGGTTCTGCGTCACCGGCATGGTGACCGCACGGTTGCCGGCCAGCGCCGGGTAGGCGCGCGGAACCCCTGTCCCTGCGCGCCGTGGCAGGCCACGCAATGCTGCTCGTAGAGCTTGGCGCCGCGGCCGACCACCGTGGCCGATGGGCGCACCACCTCCCGCGGGTCGCTGTCGCTGGAGGTGGGCGGCAGGCTCTTGAGGTACACGGCCATCGCGCGCAGGTCCCCGGGCTCCAGGTATTGCGTGCTGTGCAGCACGACCTCCGCCATCGGGCCCAGCACGGTGCCGCGCGGCGAGGTGCCGGCGCCGAGCAGCCGCACGATGTCCTCGACGGGCCAGTCCGCCACGCCCGCTTCGCCGGCCGAGGCGAGCGAGGGCGCGTACCAGTTCTGCATCGGGATCAGCCCGCCGGACAGGTTCATCACGTCGCGCGAGCCCCCGAGCACGTTGCGCGCGGTGTGGCAGGCGCCGCAGTGGCCCAGGCCCTGCACCAGGTAGGCGCCGCGGTTCCACTCGCGCGTGCGCGCCGGGTCATCCACGTACTGGCCCGGGCTGAAGTAGAGCAGCCGCCAGACGGCCAGCGCCGCCTGTGTGTTGTACGGCCAGCGCAGGCGATGCTGCCGGTTCGGCTTGTTGACCGGCGGCAGGCTGCGCAGGTAGTCGAACAAGGCGTCCGCGTCGGCCCCGGTCACGCGTGTGGTGTGCGAATAGGGGAACACGGGGTAGAGCAGGCGGCCGTCGCGCGAGCGCCCCTCGTGCAGCGCGCGGCGGAAGTGGGCCGCCGACCAGCCGCCGATGCCGGTCTCGGCGTCGGGCGTGATGTTGCTGGCGAACACGGTGCCGAAGGGCGTCTCCATCGGCCGGCCCCCGCGTAGCCGGCACCGCCGCGTTCGGTGTGGCACAGCATGCAGTTGCCCGCGCGCGCGAGGTAGGCGCCGCGCGCGACCTGTTCCGGCGGCGGTGGCGCTTGCGGCGCGGCATCGCGGATGCGCGGGGCGCCCCAGAAGCCGTGCGCCCAGACCAGCGCGGCGAAGCCCGCCACCACCACCAGCAGCAGGAGGAGCACGCGCCTCATCGCGCCGGCTCCGGCAGCGCGGCATGGGCCGAGCCGCAGCGCATCGGCGGCGGCTCGGGCGTCGCCGGCGCCTGGGCCTTGCGCCCCTTGCCGCGGCGCGGCGTGGCCGGTGCATCCGCCGACACCGGCTTCGGGTTGGCGGGCAGCGGCTCCGCGGCCAGCCAGGCGGTCACGGCATTCACGTCGTCGGGCGCGAGCCGCCGTGCGATCTCGGCCATGCAGTCCGGCGCCAGCGCGCGCCGCTGGCCGGTGCGCCAGGCACCGAGCTGCGCATTGAGGTAGTCGCGCGGCAGCCCGAGCAGGCCGGGGATGTTGGGCGTCACGCCGGTGAGGGCCTTGCCGTGGCAGCTCGCGCAGGCGGGCACGCGCCGTTCCGCATCGCCCTGCAGCGCGAGCGCGCGGCCGCGCTCCAGCACTTCGGGTGCCGCGGTGGCGCGATGGGGCGCGGCGTAGGGCAGGTCGAGCGCGGCGAAATGCTGCGCGATCTGCAGCAGGTAGTCGTCGGACAGCGTTTCCAGCAGGCCCGCCATCAGCCCGTAGTTGCGGCGCCCGTCGCGGAAGTGGAGCAGCTGGTTGTACAGGTAGCCTACCGGCTTGCCCGCGATGCGGGGGTAGTAGCCGTCAGGGCCGGCACGGCCCTCCTTGCCGTGGCAGCTGGTGCAGGCGAGGGTGCGCTGCGCCATGGTGTCCTGGAAGGACGCGGGGGCAGCGGCTGCCGTGGCGCAGGCACAGAGCAGGGCGGGAAGCAGGAGACGAAGTAGGCCGCGCATGGGCCGCGACTATGCCACTCCTTCACGCCCGCGCCCGTGTCCGTCGGCACGCGGCGGACATGGGCATGGTGGACGTCCTACAAGCCCGCCCCGGGCCCACTTCTAAGGTGGGCCCATGAACCTGTACCGACGTTCGAGCAAGCCCAAGCCGCAGGCCGAAGCGCCGCGCGGCCGGCGCCGGCCGCCGCCCGAGGGCGAAGGAACCAATGCCGTCCAGCACAAGCCCGACCCGAAGGCCGAGCCCATCCCCGACGGCGAGCACAAGTACGTGCCGCGCAGCCCCTACCGCACGGGCAACTACTGAAGCCGCGCGGGGCCTAGTCCCCGAGGACCAGGTCGGACTGCGGATAGGCCACGCAGGGCAGCAGCCAGCCGCCCGCCTTTTCCTCCGGCAGCAGGCCGGGCCATTCGATGCGATAGGCGACGCGGCCGGCATGCAGCGGCCGCAGGCAGGCGCGGCAGGTGCCGTTGCGGCAGGAACTCGTCATGGCAATGCCGGACTCGGCGGCCGAAGCGAGCACCGTGCGGTCGGCGGCCGCGGTGAACCGGCGGCCCGAAGGCTGCAGCAGGGCCGAATGGCTGGCCGCATCGGGCCCCTTTTCATCCATCGCTTCATGATAATGAGGCGACAAGCACAACGATCGGACCCATGGCCTCCAGCCTGCTCGCCCTCCTCGACGACATCGCGACCATCCTCGACGACGTTTCCGTCCTGACCAAGGTCGCCGCCAAGAAGACCGCCGGGGTGCTGGGCGACGACCTCGCGCTCAACGCGCAGCAGGTGAGCGGCGTGCGGGCCGAGCGCGAGCTGCCGGTGGTGTGGGCGGTCGCCAAGGGCTCCCTGATGAACAAGGCGATCCTGGTGCCCGCGGCACTGGCGATCAGCGCCATCGCGCCCTGGGCGGTCACGCCGCTGCTGATGGTGGGCGGCGCCTTCCTCTGCTTCGAGGCGGCCGAGAAGCTCGCGCACCGCCTGCTGCACAGCAAGCAGGAGGACGAGGCGCACCACCGCGAGCTGCAGGAAGCGCTGGTGAACGAGGACGTGGACCTGGTGGCCGTGGAGAAGGACAAGATCAAGGGCGCGATCCGCACCGACTTCATCCTGTCCGCCGAGATCATCGTCATCTCGCTCGGCACGGTCGCGGGGCAGGACTTCGGGACCCGCGTCGCGGTGCTGGTGGCGATCGCGCTGGCCATGACGGTGGGGGTGTACGGGCTGGTGGCCGGCATCGTCAAGCTCGACGACTTCGGTCTCTACCTCAGTCGCCGCGCCACCTCCGCGGCGCGCGCCTTCGGCAACGGCATCCTGCGCGCCGCGCCCTGGATGATGAAGACGCTGTCGATCGCCGGCACCGCCGCCATGTTCCTGGTGGGGGCAGCATCCTGGAACACGGCATCCCGCAGCTGCACCATGCGGCGGAGGCCTTCACCGGCGAGGGCGGCGCGGCCAGCGTGGTCAAGGGCATGCTGTTCGACGGGCTGGTCGGCGTGATCGCGGGCGCGGTGCTGGTCGCCGTGTACGTGCTGGTGCGCAAGCTTCGGGGTAAACCCGCGCTGCCCGCTGCGTAGTACCTCACGGTCCTGGCTCAGGCGTAGGCGCGCGCCTACGACGCGATGCGTCGTCGGCGGATAAGCACGGCCTTGCGCGGGCTGAACAATGGCCCATCCAAGAGGGAGAGTCGCCATGCCTGAAATGCAGCCGTCCGTGCCGAGCGCCGCCGCCATGCCCGCGGCGATGGATCCCGCCGCCCCGTCCGCCTTCGACGATTTCGATTTCGCCCTGGGCTGCGAGTGCGCCGACCCCTCCTTGCAGATCGAACGCTGGGCGCAGGAAGCGCGCGGCGGCCTCGACGCCAACTAGGCTCCCGAACGAGGGCCTTGCCCTCCCGGCTCCTACAAGCGGAGCATCGATAGGCGCACGCGAGCTGCGCCTTCCAATGCCTAAGCTGCGGGTTCCTCCGAAGAGACGAACCCCATGCGAGAACTCCCTCCCGAATCCAGGCGGCCCCGCGACGCCGAGCGTTCCGACTTCCTCGACGCCCTGAAGAAGGGCGCCCTGCTGGGTGGACTGCTCCTGCTGCTGATCGTGCCGCTGCGCATGATGAACCGGGACAACGACGCACCCAAGCCCCCGAACCCGTCGCCGCCGCGCCCCAGGTGCCGTACCAGCCGCAGCCGCCCCTGGAAGGCATGGCGCCTCCCGCCCACCCCGGCCTGCAGCTCGCCGACTTCGCCGGCGAGGAACCTTCGGCCGATGCCCGCCTGGTGGCCAACTGGGCGGTCGCCACGCGCAACCACAAGAGCCGCGCCTTCGTGATCGTCGACAAGAAGGACGCGCGCGTCTACGTGTTCGGCGCCGACGGCCGCCTGCGAGACAGCGCGCCCGCACTGCTCGGCGCGGCCCGCGGCGACGACTCCGCCCCCGGCATCGGCGACAAGCCGCTGTCCGAGGTCAAGCCCGAAGAGAAGACCACGCCGGCCGGCCGCTTCGTCGCGCAGCAAGGGCTCAACGCCAACCACGAGGACGTGGTGTGGGTCGACTACTCCGCCGCGGTCTCGATGCACCGCATCCGCCCGATGTCGCCCGACGAGCGCCGCCTCGAACGCCTGGCCACGCGGGTGATCGACGACAACCGCATCTCCAACGGCTGCATCAACCTGCCCGTGAGTTTCTACGAGGGCGTGCTGAGCCCCGCGGTGAAGCAGACCGGCGCCATCGTGTACGTGCTGCCGGAAGTGAAGACGCCGCAACAGGTCTTCGGCGCCTACGACGTCACCGACCCGCAGCAGCTCGCCGCGGCGCGGGCGCGTGCCGCCTTGCAGGCCTCGGCGAGGGACGAGGACCTGGTCGCGCAGGTGGCCCTGAAGCCCAAGGCCGACCGCTGAACCCGCGCGCGCCTACCCCGGCTTTACACAGCTGAACCTTGCGGCCCCACGGCCGCGCTTGCTAGCATCCGCCCCTGCTGAGCCTCCGACGGCCCGGCACCAGAGGGGACCCGGATGTTCGACTTGCGCCGATGGCTGCGCCATGCAGCCGGTTGTACGGCTTTGTTCGTGGGGGCGGCGCTGCCGCACGCAGGTACCGCGGCGCCCGCGGAATTCACCGCCACGCGCCCCTCGGCGCAGGCCCGCAGCCTCGTGGACTGGGTCCTGGGCAGCGGGGATGCCAAGGGCCGGCCCTTCGCCGTGGTCGACAAGCGCGCCGCCCGTATCTACGTGTTCGACGACGCCGGCCGCATGGTGGGCCAGTCCGCCGCCCTGCTCGGTGCGACCTTCGGCGACCACACCGTCCCCGGCGTCGGCGCCCGGGCACAGACCGGTGACGTGGGGCCGGACGAGCGCACCACGCCCGCCGGCCGCTTCGAAGCGGTCCCGGGACGCAACGACAAGGGCGAGCACGTGGTGTGGGTGGACTACGCCAGCGCCTTCGCGATCCACCGCCTGCGACCCGGCTTCGCCTACCAGGCCCGCGCCACGCGGCTGTCCACGGCGCAGGCGGCGGGCAAGCGGGTGTCCTGGGGCTGCGTCGTGGTGCCGGTCGCGTTCTATCAGGGCGTGGTCGAGCGGGTGCTGGGGCGGTCGCGCAGCGTGGTCTACGTCATGCCGGAGCACGCGTCCCTGGGCACGGTGATCCACGCGCTCGACGCGCGCTGAATCCGTCAGCCCCCGTCCGACACGCGGCATCGCGTGGTGCTGACGTGGCCTCGAAGGCCCCTCCTGCATCTTGGGCGGGCCCGGTTCCCTGCCGGGACAAAAGCGTCCACACCGCAAGGAGACTCCTGAATGTCCACACCCAAGATCCTCGTCGCCGCGATCGCGGCAGCCACCGTCAGCCTCGCGTTCGCACAAGGCACGCCGCCGCGTCCCGCCACGGACCCCGCGGTCGGCGCCGGCCAGCGCAGCACGCAGGGCACGCCGATGGGCACCACCGGCACGCCGGGCGGCGGCGGCGCGGCTGCGCAAGGCTCCACGGCAGGCAGCGCGGCCGCCACCACGGCAGGCAGCGCCGGCACGACCGGTTCTTCCGCCGCGATGAACTCCGGCACCACCGCCGGCGCGACCGCGGCCGCCGATACCGGCACCCGCAAGGTCGCCAAGAAGTCCAGCAAGAAGCGCGCGGCCAAGGCCGACCGCAACTGAGCGACCGCGCCATGCAAAAGGGCCGCGCGAGCGGCCCTTTTCGTTTGGGGAAGCCAAGGATCAGGTGACGATCTGGCGCCCCTCGGGCGTCACCACGCAGCCGCTGATGCGCCACTGGTTGTCGTGCTGGCGGTTCAGCAGGTAGGTCAGCGTCCAGGCCGCGCCGTCCTCGTCGCTCATGCGCACCTTCTGCAGCGCGATGGTGCCGTCCGTTTCGGGCTTGAGGAACAGCACGCTGGCCGGGTGCATCAGCATGGGGTACTGCTCGCGCACGGTGGCCAGGAAGGCGTCGGCCGTGCCGAACTGGGTGCGCATGTCGTTGTCCGCCAGCGCGAAGGCCTGCAGCGCGTCCTGCGTGGCCAGCGCCTTGAGCTGTTGCTGCACCACCTGCTGCACGACCTGCGAAGCCTGGGCGCGGCTGGGCGTGGCCTGCGGCGGGTCCGACGCGTACACGGCGCCCATCAGCACGGCCGAGAACAGCAGCGACCAGGCGGTCGCGGGGCTGCGCCAGGCGCGGCGCGGCTGGGAGGGGAGGGGACGGTCGAAGGGAGGGAATGCACGTATTTTCCTTAGCTCGGCACGTGGAGCGAGGCCACCTGGCACGACTGCAGCGCCTGCGGCTGGGCCACCGTGTCGGCCCTGGCCTTCAGCTGCATGCTGGCGGCAGCGAGGGCGATGCCGACCAGGGTGAAGAAGCGCATCATCAGCGGGCTCATCCGAAGGGCTCCAGGAACGATGTGTGAGGTTGACCGCTAGGTTAGGTGTCGGCCTGCAGGGGCGCTGTAGGTGAAGGGCGTCCCGCAGCGTGGGAGCGGGAATCGCCCGGTGCGGGCTGGCTCGTCCGATGGGAAACCTGGCTCTGCCGCTTGGGCGGCTGGCTCTTCCAATGGAAGACGGCGCCCAGGGCGCCGCTTCGCTTCCGCAGGGGAAGCCGCCGGTCCACTGGACAATGTTCTCGCTGTATCGCTTGCGGAAGCGGTGAGTCCGATACCTGTCGTCGTAGCGCGGAAGCCGGCTGGCTTTGAAGGATTGGAGTGCCGGCGCCGCGCCGCGATCGCAGGCGGTGCGCGCGAGCGACTGTAGGCGCGCATTGGACCGGGCTGTGGGAGCCGCGATGCGCGCGCCGGCCGGGAGTGCTCAGTCCCCCAGCAGGATCGCGAGGCCGGCGTCGGGTTCGAAGCGCTTGTTGCGCCAGGTCAGGCGGGTCGGGCCTGGCAGCATCTGCTCCTGCTGGGAATGCCACGGGTCGCCCGGATAACAGAGCACGCGCAGGCCGTCCGCGTCGCGCGGCTCCGGCCGGATGCAGGGTGGCGTGCGCGCGGCGGCCGCGGCGAACACGCTGGCGACGCTGGCATGCCGCGCCAGGTGCGTGAGGCTCATGATCTGCGGCGGCGCCAGTTCGATCAGGCCGTCCCAGTATTGCCGCAGCGCCGTGCGCGGCGTGAGCCAGAGGCTCTCGGTCGCCTCGTGTTCGTCGTGCCCCGGGTGCTGCCCCGGCGGCACCGTGGCGATGAAGAAGCGCGTGTCGAAGCGCTTGCGGCCCACGCTGCTGAGGGTGGGCGTGACCCAGCGGGACCAGGGGCGCAGGGCGCTGGCGATCAGGCGCGGCCGCAGCGGTTCCAGCAGTTCGTCGAAGCGCGGGCCCTGGCGCAGCGCCGCCCAGGCATCGCGTGCCTGCTGCGGCGAGAGGTCGGCGAACAGCAGGCCCGTCTCCTCGAACACCTCGCGGATCGCGGTGACGAACAGGCCGGCGGCCTGCAGTGGAGTGAGTTCCGGCTCCCCGAGCAGCGCATGCAGTGCATCGGGGGCAGGTCGAGGCGGTCGGCCCAGTCGGCATCCTCCGCGTCCACCTTGCCACCGGGGAAGACGTAGGCGCCGCCCAGCACGTCGGACTGGCCGTGGCGCCGCAGCAGGAAGACCTCGAGGCCGTCGGCCGCGTCGCGCAGCAGCACCACGGTGGCGGACGGGGCCGGCGGCCCTTCGTTGCGGACGGTGTTCAACTCCATGGCAGGAGGCTAGCAGACCGGGCGGCAGCTTATGCTCTGGCCATGCCCGATTTCAGCCAAGCCATTGCCCACGCCCAGGCACACGAGGTGCCCTGGCCCCGCGACCCCGCCAGCGCGCCCGAGCGCTGGGGCGTGCACCACGTGGATCCGCCGCCGTACAACCGGCTGCGCGGCCCGGTGCATCCGCGCGGTGGCGTGTCGGGCGTGATCCGCATCGGCGGCGAGGAAGTCGCGTCCTGGGGCACGCCCGATCGCGCGGACCTGACCTACAGCGTGGCCAAGACCTATCTCGCGCTGCTGGCCGGCATCGCGCAGGCGCGCGGCCTGCTGGACCCGAACGAGCGCATCGCCCAGCGCCTGCCCGGCATCGGCTTCGACGATGCACACAACCGCGAGATCACCTGGGCGCACATGCTGGAGCAGACCAGCGAGTGGCAGGGCACCTGCTTCGGCATGCCCGACCAGGTGGAGCACAACCGGCGCGTGTCGCACGACCCCAAGCCGCCGCAGGGCGTCAAGGGCGAGGCGCGCGTGCTGCAACGTCCCGGCACCTACTGGGAGTACAACGACGTTCGGATCAACCAGCTCTCGCTGGCGCTGCTGCACCTGTTCCGCCGGCCCTTGCCGCAGGTGTTCCAGGAAGCGGTGCTGCAGCCGCTCGGGGGCGGCCAGGACTTCCGCTGGGCCGGCTACGACGACGCCTGGGTGGAGATCGACGGGCAGCGCATGCAGTCGGTGCCGGGCGGCACGCACTGGGGCGGCGGCGTGTCGATCAGCGCGCGCGACCAGGCCCGCATCGCGCAGCTGCTGCTCGATGGCGGCCTGCATGCAGGCAAACAACTGCTGCCGCGCGAGTGGGTGGCCCGCATGCAGCAGCCCTGCGCGATCGCGCCCTTCTACGGCTGGCTGACCTGGCTGAACGCCAGCGGCGGGATGTTCAAGGATGCCTCGCGCGAAAGCTGGTTCATGGTCGGCGCGGGCGGCCACTACGTGTGGATGGACCCCGCGCACGATGCGGTGGTGGTGGTGCGCTGGCTGGACCCGGCGCACAGCGCGGGCTTCGTGCGCGAGGTCGCGCGCGCGCTCGGCTAGGAACCCGTCCGCAGGCGCTCTTCGATCAGCTGGCGGGTGGCGCGCACCTCGCCGGCGAAGGGGCTTTGCGGGTCCTCCGCCCGGCGGATCAGGGTGAGCGCTTCCGCGTTGCGGCCCTGGTCGGACAGGGTCTGCGCCAGGTTGTTCAGCACGATCACCGATTGCGGATGCCGCTGCAGCGCGCCGCGCAGCACGCGGGCGGCCTCGTCCAGCGCGCCGCCCGCGTGCAGCTGGTTGGCCAGGCCCACGGCCGCGGGCAGGCTCTCCGGCCAGCGCGCGAGCGCGGTGCGGTAGCCGCGCACGGTGGCATCGGCGTTGCCGCCGCGTGCCAGTCCCAGCAGCGCTTCGAGCCAGCGTTCCTCGGTCGCGGTGGCGGGGATGCGCTCCGGCGGCGTGACCACCATCGCCCAGTACCTGCCCGCGATCCAGGTGCGCTCGAAATAGGTGAAGGGCATCTCCTGGCGGGCCTGCAGGCCCGAGCGCAGCAGGATGGTGCCGGTCTCGTAGTCGAAGCCGTTGACCACCGCGTAGTGCCACTGCGGCAGCAGGGGGCCGACGTCCTGCAGCACCACCACCGGATTGCCGGCTGCGACCTCGCGCAGCAGGTCGGCGTAGCGCGGGGCCAGCCGCAGGCTCACCAGCCCGTGCTTGCGCGGCGCCGCCAGCATCTCCAGCTGCAGGCTGCCCTGGCGTGCCGGCAGCCAGACCTCGTCGACCAGCGAGGCCGGCGACACGCGCGCGCCGGCCGTGTGCATGACGGTGGCCAGCGCGGCCGGGCCGCACTGGTATTCGTCCTGGGGGAAGAAGGGCACATGCACCAGCTCCGCCTGCCGCGGGACGCCGGCCGGCCAGTCGGTGCGCAGTGCGAGGGTCTGCGGCACCATCGTGCCGCAACCCGAAAGCAGCAGCACGGCGGCCCACAGCGTGAACCGTCGTGCCCAGTGCAGGATCGCCGCGTGCTGTTCCTGCATCCGTCCTTACTTGCGGAAGGCGTAGTACCAGACCAGCGCGGCGATCAGGATGATCGCGACCACGCCCCAGGTGCTGATGCCGCCCGCGGGCGCTGCCTGGATGTCCTGCGCCAGGGCCTGCACTTCCTGTTCGCTCATCGCCCGCACGCGCTCGCGTGCCGCGGTCGCGTCGACGCCCGCAGCCTGCAGCTGCGCGACGACTTCGGCGCGATCCAGGCTGCCGAGGACCAGCGCGCGTTCGGCGCTGATCGTGCCCGCAGCGGCCTGGTCGGCGCCGATCAGGCCGGCCTGCGCGGTCTGGAACGACAGCGCGAGAAGGAGACCACCAGCACGCGACACGTCGTTTTCTTCAGTTCGAAGTTCATGGATGCGCTCCTTGGTTGTTGGCCCCGTGTCTGGCGCTGTGCCGACGCGGAGAGGAGCCATTTACGCACGCGTGCTGTCTGGTCGGTGTGGCGCTTCACCACGCCGAAACAGCTTGGTACAAGTGTTTCGGCGGGCGTGGCTACGGCCGACGAGGCGGGGAATCAGGCCTGCGGCGGGACGATCTCCTCGATCTTCTCGGGCTCGCGGCGGATGGTGTCGCGGTCACGGTGTTCACGACGGTCCAGCTTGCCGAAGGCATGGTCGAGCGCGTTCGACAGCTTGTCGGTCGCTCCGCGGAACGCGAGGTTCTGGTCGGACGCGAAGTTGGTCACGGCGATCGGTGCGCGGCCGGTCACGCGGGCCTCCAGCATGCAGCGCTTGTCGACGCCGCCTCCCTTGGCGGCGTGGTTCTCGTCGGTCATTGCACCTCGATGCTGGTGATGTCCTGCTCGAAGCGCGCCAGGTGTTCGTTCAGGTATTCGCTGGCCCAGGTCTCCAGGGCTTCCTTGTTGTCGATGTCGTTGGAGGTGTTGACTTGCACTTTCATGCGGTTTCCTTTCTGGTCTGCTTCCATGCTGCGCACGGCCGCGTTGCCTGGCAAGTCGGACGCCTTTGATAGGCATGTGGGACAAGGCTTGCCAGCCACAGGCTATGCTGCTCGCGCAAAGGAGATCATTGCATGCTGGACGTGATCGAGGCGGAGTCGGGCGACGACCCCAGGGCCACCATCATCATCCTCCACGGGCTGGGCGCGGACGGGAATGATTTCGTGCCGATTGCCGAGGAGCTGGAGCTGGACGCGGTGGGGCCGGTGCGCTTCATCTTCCCGCACGCGCCGGTGATGCCGGTGACCATCAATGGCGGGATGCGCATGCGCGCCTGGTACGACATCGTCGGCTTCGATGCCGACAGTGCGCAGGACGAAACGGGACTGCGACGCTCGGCGGCGCTGGTCGAGGCGCTGCTCCAGCGCGAGAAGGAGCGCGGCATCCCGGCGAATCGCATTGTGCTCGCCGGTTTCTCGCAGGGCTGCGCGATGGCACTGCTGACCGGGCTGCGCCATGGCGAGCGGCTGGCGGGCATCGCCGGCCTGTCGGGCTACCTGCCGATCGCGCAGACCACGGCCGCGGAACGCGCGCCCGCCAATGCCGACGTGCCGATCTTCCTGGCGCACGGCACGCACGACGAGGTGGTGGCGCTGGAACGCGCCGAAGCCTCGCGTGACGCACTGAACGCACTGGGCTATCCGGTGGAATGGCACGAGTACCTCATCGGCCACGGCGTGCACCCGCTGGAGGTCGGCGAACTCAACGACTGGCTGGTTCGCGTCCTGTCCGCCCCCTAGCGGCGCGGCATCGGGCCGCAGGCCTACACCGTTGCCCGGCCGTATGCGTAGCCTCGAAGGCATCCAATCCAGAAGGAGCTTTCGAATGAACAATCCGATGTTGGGACAGGTGCTCGGCGGCCTGTTCGGCCAGGCCATGGGCCGGCGCGGCATGCGCGGCGGGCTCGGCGGCGGCGGCATGGGGGCCTGGGTGGCGGCCTCGGCGGCATCGCGCTGGGCAGCGTGCTGGCCGGCATGATGCGCAAGCGTGGCGCCGGCCAGCCCATGGGCGTGCCCGGTGGCAGCCGCCCCTACGGCAACCAGACGGCGCTGCTGGTGATGCTGCTGCCGCTGGCGATGCGCTGGGTGCAGAAGAACGGCGGCATGAACGCCGTGCTGGACAAGTTCCGCCAGAAGGGCATGACGCGCCAGGCGCAGTCCTGGATGTCCACGGGCGAGAACCAGGCGATCGACGAGCAGTCGGTGGAGCAGGTGGTGGGCCAGCAGGAGCTGCGCGAGATGGCGCAGCGCCTGGGCGTGCCGGAGCAGGAAGTGGCGCAGGCCTTCGCCGAGATCATGCCGGAGATGGTGGACAAGCTGACCCCCGCAGGCCAGCTGCCGCAGGAGGCCGACGAGGTGATCGAGGAGAGCCGGCAGACGCTGGAAAAGGAAATCGAGGACGTGAAGTCCCGCGAGGTCCAGGCCTGAGTCCGTAGTCGATGAGAAAAGGGCGCCGCGGGCGCCCTTTTCTTCAGACCTCGCCGCCGAAGGTCTTCACCAGGTTGGCGATGTACTTCTCCACCAGCTTCTCGAACTCGGAGGCGACGATGGGCTCGACCACCATCTTCATCAGGCCCGGCACCGGCACGTCCACCGTGCCTTCGGTCTGCAGCACCAGCTTGGTGGACTTGCCCTTGTGGTCGCTGATCTTCCAGCTGCCGCCCACCAGCGCGTTGCCCACGCCCTTGACCGGCGTCCACTTCACCGTGCCCTTGGCCTTGTCGCTCGCGTACTTGCAGGCATAGACGGTCTGGATGTTCACCTGCGCGGTGCCGACCTTCTGCATCTCCCACTGGTACACACCGTCGCCGAGGTCGGTGAGCTTTTCCACCTTGGGGAAATGCGAGACGGACTTCGGCACGTCCGAGAGCAGGGCGAAGACCTCGTCGAACTTCGCCTTGACCTCGAACTCGTAGCCCAGGTCGATGTGCACGCTGACCGTCATGGCAGGTCCCCTCCTAGCGGGGGATTCTGCCATCCACGGCGGTTTGGGCCACTTCGACGAGGGTGCTCACGGCGCGCTCGGCGCCGGTGGCGGACAGGTCGACGCCGCGCGTGTAGTAGCCGGCGACCACGTCGCGGAAATGGGCGGCGTTGCGGCGCGTTTCCGGCGACAGCTTCGGGCTCGATTCGGCGAAGGCGCGGTCCCAGCGGGTGCGGGCCGCGTCGCCCAGGCGTTCGCCGCCGGTGCGCCAGCCGGCGATGGCGCGGTGCGCGCCGCTGTCGAAGCCGCTGATCCATTGGCGGGCGGTGGTGCGGAAGTCGGTGGCTTGCATGGCGGGTCCTCTCAGGGTTTTCTCGATGCGGCCATTGTCCCGGGACGGGGTAGGGCACGCGACCTAAACCGGCCGTTCGTCCTGGAGAGTTCCCTCTAGCACAAGGGGAGGACCCATGCTTGATCCCAGGCAAGCAGGTTTTGCCGGGAAGTGTTAACTTCGCACGCGAAACGACGAAGACCCGCGCGGCGAGAGACACAGATTCCCATGAGCAACCTGCAAGAAGCCTTGAGCATGCTGGCACCCGCGCGCCTGCAAGGCATCCGCCGCGGCATCGAAAAGGAAAGCCTGCGCGCCACCTCCACCGGCGCGCTGGCGATGACGCCGCACCCCACGGCGCTCGGCTCCGCGCTCACCCACCCGAACATCACCACCGACTACAGCGAGTCGCAGCTGGAGCTGATCACCGGCGTGCACGCCAGCGTCGAACAGTGCCTGGAAGAGCTGACCCAGGTCCACCAGTTCACGTACCGCGCGCTGGGCGAGGAACTGATGTGGGTCGGCAGCATGCCCTGCATCCTGCCGGCCGACGAGAACATCCCGATCGGCCGCTACGGCTCGTCGAACGTGGGCCGCGCCAAGAGCGTCTACCGCATGGGCCTGGCGCACCGCTACGGCCGGCGCATGCAGACGATCTCGGGCATCCACTACAACTGGTCGCTGCCCGGCGTGACCGACGCGCAGTACTTCGGCCTGATCCGCAACTTCCGCCGCCACGCCTTCCTGCTGCTGTACCTGTTCGGCGCCTCGCCGGCCGCGTGTTCGACCTTCGTCGCCGGGCGCAAGCACGAATTGCAGGCGCTCACCCCCGGCACGGTGTACATGCCTTACGGCACCTCGCTGCGCATGGGCCGCCTGGGCTACCAGAGCGAGGCGCAGGCCAGCCTGGCGGTCAGCTACAACAGCCTGGACGGCTATGCCGCTTCGCTGCACGAGGCGTTGACCAAGCCCTATCCCGCCTACGAGAAGGTGGGCATCACCAATCCCGGCGGCGAGTACAACCAGCTCGCCACCACGCTGCTGCAGATCGAGAACGAGTTCTACGGGACCATCCGGCCCAAGCGCGTGATCCGTCCCGGCGAGCGCCCGCTGCACGCCCTGCGCGAGCGCGGCGTCGAATACGTGGAAGTGCGGCTGATGGACCTGGATCCCTTCGTGCCGGTCGGCATCAAGGCGCAGACCATCCGCTTCCTCGACGTGTTCCTGCTGCACTGCCTGCTGGCCGGCAGCCCCGAGGACACGCCGCAGGAAATCGCCGCGCTGGGCCGCAACCAGCACCGCACCGCCGCCTTCGGGCGCGACCCCGCCGTCATGCTGGAACGCGATGGCCGCGAGGTGAAGCTGACGCAGTGGGGCGCCGAGATCGTCGCGCAATGCGGCCCGATCGCGGCCATGCTGGACTCGGTGCACAACACCACCGACTACGGCGACGCGCTGCGCGCGGCCGACGCGCTGCTGCAGAACCCGGACATGCTGCCCTCGGCGCGGGTGCTGTCCGCGATGGCGCGCGACCATGGCAACAGCTTCGCGGCCTTCACGCTCGCGCAGTCGGAGCTGGCCAAGGGCAAGCTGCTGAAGCTGCCTTGGACCGGCGGCCTGCAAAGCCGCATGGAAGCCATCGCGAAGCAGTCGGTCGAGGACCAGGCCGCGGTGGAAAAGGCCGACACGCTGCCCTTCGAGCAGTACCGCCAGCAGTACATCTCGCCGGAACGCCTGGGGCTCACGCAGCAAGCCGTGGCGCCCGCCCTGGCGACCGTCTGACCCCGCGCGGCGACCGCCCGGCCGCCGGCCGCCGTGAACGCGGCGATCGACTACAAGGCCGCGGTCAACGCCGTGCCGAAAGTCCGCGTTGGTCTAGAGTCAACCCGACATACAAGGAGACCCCATGAACGCGAATCCCCGTGCGAACCGGCTGCTGGCCGTGCTGCTGGCCGCCTGCATAGGCGCCGGCCCTGCGCTGGCGCAGCCCCCGTGGGCGGGCGGCGGCAAGGGCGGCGACGACAAGCAGGAGCGCAAGGTCAAGGTCAAGGACGACCGTGGCGACTCCGGCAAGGGCAAGGACAAGGCGAAGGACAAGGACAAGTCGAAGGACAAGGCCAGGGGTTCCAGGCCGGCCGCCCGCGACCCGCGTCCCGGTGCCTACTTCGACGACCGCAACCGCGACGCCGTGCGCACCTACTACGCCTCCGCCGGCAAGGGCGGCAAGGGCTGCCCGCCCGGGCTGGCCAAGAAGAACAACGGCTGCATGCCGCCCGGCCAGGCGAAGAAGTGGCACGTCGGCCAGCCGCTGCCGCGCGACGTGGTGTTCCATCCCGTGCCCAGCCAGCTGGTCGTCACGCTGCCCCCGGTGCCGGTGGGCCACCGCTACGTGCAGGTCGCGGGCGACATCCTGCTGATCGCCATCGGCTCCAAGATGGTGGTCGACGGCATCAACGGCCTGTCCGGCCGCTGAGGCACCCGGCGGCAACGAATGGGCGGCCGAGGCCGCCCATTTTTTCATCCCGTCCAGTTGCCGGCGCCCAAGCAGCGCGGCAGCGCGCAAGGGCCCACGGCTGCAGTTCCCAGCGCGACCGCATACAATAACGGGATGTGGGTGGACAGGCGCGCGGAGTGCGCGGCCACCCCGAAAGCAGACCCCGCCCCTGCTGCGCAGGCGAAGACGGCCCGGTCTGCACGCACCGGCCCGCGGGCCGGCTCATCATCGACAGACCGGCGCCGGCCCTTGCGAATCCGAGGGCGCTCGATTCCGCGACAGCGGCGGCGGCTGTGCCAGAGGGTACGCATGGCGAAGGAAGAACTGATCGAAATGAACGGCCGCGTGGCCGAAATCCTGCCGGACTCGCGCTACCGCGTGATCCTGGACAACGGCCATGAACTGGTGGCCTATACCGGCGGCAAGATGCGCAAGAACCACATCCGCATCATCGCCGGCGACCTGGTGAGCCTGGAGCTTTCCCCTACGACCTGACCAAGGGCCGGATCATGTTCCGCCACCTGCCCAATCGCGGCACGGGTGGCCCGCCGCCGCAGCGGCGCCGGTAGGCGCGAACGGACGAAAGCGGCCGCCAGGGCCGCTTTTTCATTCCCGCGGATCGCGCGCCTAGAGCGTCGCCGGGCGCGTGGGTGCGAAGTGGTCTCCGCCCTTCGTATGGCGCTTGTGGTCCTCGTCACGCACCGACAGCATCTGCTCCAGCTCGGCGCGCACCGAATCCGGGCTGCGCGGGATCGTCACGGGTCCTTCGATGATGTCGCCCGGCTTGGTGGCGGGAGCCTGGGACGCGGCCTGTTGCGGCGCGGCCTGCGGGGCGGTCCAGGAGCCGGGATGCGGCAGGGACGGGCAGGCGCTGGCGTCTTCCAGCGCGAACTGCCAGGAGAAGCCCATCAGCCAGTCGGCCGCCTGCGGGTCGAGCATCATCAGGCGGTGGGTGAATTCCCGTTCCAGCGCCGGGCCGTGCAGCATCAGGCGTGGTTCCCAGCGGCGCACCAGGAAGCGCACGTGCAGTCCGGGCTCGCGGCGCGGGCTGCTGGTGCGCAGCATGTCCGCGGACACCCAGGCCTGGGGGATGCCGTTGCGCATCAGCATGTCGCGCAGGGCGACCTTCAGCAGGTCCTTGCGCACGGAATTCGCCGACCCGGGGGACAGCTGGGACGCTTCGAACTGCGTGCTGGCCGGCGGCGGCCGCGAGTTGCGCGGCCTGGCCGTGGTTTCCGCCTTCCTCCCGCGAAGAAGATCGAACATGCCCATGCGTGGCTCCCGTTGGCGTTGTTGTTGCCGCAGGGCGTCGGGCCTTCCTGCGGACTATCGAGCGGCGCATTCTTACATGTTGATGCAATTCGTCCAAGGGGGCTGGGCGCAACGGTCAGGAACGCCCAACAAACGGCTGCGACAGGGGACGGACGGGCCCTGCGCTACATTCGGCCCTTTTGCAGGACCCAAGGAACACAGGATGACTCTGGATTTCAGCGGCCGGGTGGCCATCGTGACCGGCGCCGGCGGCGGCCTGGGCCGCCAGCATGCGCTGGCCCTCGCCGCCCGCGGCGCCAAGGTGCTGGTCAACGACCTCGGCGGGGCCGTCGACGGCTCCGGCGGATCGGCCGGGGCGGCGCAGAAGGTGGTCGACGAGATCCGTGCCGCCGGCGGCGAGGCGATGGCCAACGGCGCTTCCGTGACCGACTTCGCCGCCGTGCAGGCGATGGTGCAGCAGGCCGTGGACGCCTGGGGGCGCGTGGACGTGCTGGTGAGCAATGCCGGCATCCTGCGCGACAAGAGCTTCGCCAAGATGGACCTGGCCGATTTCCGGCTGGTGCTGGACGTGCACCTCATGGGCGCGGTGCACTGCTGCAAGGCGCTGTGGCCGGTGATGACGCAGCAGAAGTACGGCCGTATCGTGCTGACCACTTCGTCCTCGGGGCTGTACGGCAATTTCGGCCAGGCCAACTACGGCGCGGCCAAGATGGCGCTGGTGGGCTTGATGCAGACGCTGGCCATCGAGGGCATGAAGCACGACATCCGCGTGAACTGCCTGGCGCCCACGGCCACCACGCGCATGACCGAGTCGCTGTTCCCACCGGACATGGTCGAGGCCTTCGGCCCGGAAGCGGTGGTGCCGGCGATGCTGGTGCTCGCCGGGCAGGACGCGCCCACGCGCACCACGCTGTGCGCCGGTGCCGGCGGCGTCGAAGCGGCGAACGTCACCCTGACGCAGGGTGCCTGGATCGGCCGCGGTCCCGGCGCGCCGGAACGGCTGCAGGAGCGGCTGGAGGCGGTGCGCGACCGGCGCGGCGAGACCGTGCCGGCCAGCGGCGCGGAGCAGGGCGCCAACGAACTGCGCCTGGCGCGCGCGCCGCGCTAGCGTTCCATCAATTCAGCAGCGCGTTGGCGATCAGGCCGGTGGCCAGCGCGATCAGCAGGAACT
The DNA here is from genome assembly GCF_013087525.1 of Ramlibacter montanisoli. Classification (GTDB taxonomy): domain Bacteria; phylum Pseudomonadota; class Gammaproteobacteria; order Burkholderiales; family Burkholderiaceae_C; genus Ramlibacter; species Ramlibacter montanisoli. Next base: position 500,514 of record NZ_JABFCS010000001.1, read on the forward strand.
CGCCGTCCACGTTGACCCACTGGTGGCCGTAGGGCGGTGCGTACAGGTGCGAATGGGAGTGCCAGTCGTTCACGTAGTAGGCGTGGCTGCGGTACTGGTGCGGCAGGTAGCCGCCGCGGTGGAAGCGCGGCGCATGCGAGCGGTAGGCGGGCTGGCTGTAGCCGTAGCTCGGCTGCTGGTAGGCGTGGCGCGGCTGCTGGTACACCTGCCGCGGCTGCTGGTACTGGTACTGCGGCTGCTGCACGCCGGCACGGTAGCCCTGGCGGTAGGCGCGGTCTTCCTGCCGGTCCTGGCGCACGGCCCGTTCTTCACGGCGCTCCTGGCGGAATTCACGGCGCTCCTGGCGGTCCTGCCGCTGCTCGAAACGCTGGCCACGCTCGCCGCGGCCGTCCTCGCGATGGTCGCGGGCGGCGGCGATGCTGGAGAAGCCGAAGCTGCCGGCCAGCACGGCGCACACGATGGCGGATGTTTTCATGGGTACTGCTCCTGATGGGATGCATGCATCATGCGCCGCGCACTTGTCCAGCGGGCGAAGCCCGTGCACCGGCCGTGCAAAGCCGCGTAAGGGGATGTGCGGGACCCCGTTTGGGTGAGGCGGATTTCGCGGTGGCCCACCAGAATGATTTCATGTTCCGGGGACCTGCAATGCCAACCAGCGTACTGATCGTCGAGGACGAACCGGAGTTCATGCGCCGGTTCACCAACGCCATCCTGTCCGACCCCGCCCTGGCCCTGGCCGGGAGCGCGGGCACGGCACGCGCCGCCATGGCCATGATGGAGGCGCAGCCGCCCGACGTGGTGCTGCTGGACCTCGGCCTGCCGGACCTGAACGGCGTGGAGGTGATCCGCCATGCGCTCGCCCGCCAGTGCCGCTGCGACGTGCTGGTGGTGACCATGTTCGACGACGACCAGCACGTGCTGGCCTCCATCGAGGCGGCGCCGCCGCCGGCTACCTGCTGAAGGACGCGCTGCCCGAGAGCATCGTCTCCAGCATCAAGGAACTGCGCGGCGGCGGCTCGCCGATCAGCCCGGGCATCGCGCGCCGCATCCTGGACCGCTTCCGCCTGGCCCTGGCGCCGGGGCGCGCCACCGCTCCCCCGCCGCGCCCCGCGGCCTCGGGCGCGCTGCTCACCGAGCGCGAGACCGAGCTGCTGCGCCTGACGGCCAAGGGGCTGAGCTTCGAGACCATCAGCGAGCTGATGGGGATCTCGCCCCACACCGTGGTGGCGCACGTGCGCAAGATCTACCGCAAGCTGGCGGTGCATTCCCGCGGCGAAGCGGTGTACGAGGCGACCCAGCTGGGGCTGCTGTGATGGTCCGGGTGGCGGCCTGGCGTTGTTTCTTCCTGGCGCTCGCGTGCGCGCTGGGCGGTGTTGCTGCGGCGGCCGGCGTGGTGGAGGCGCCGGCCGCACGCATGCTGGCCGACGCATCGCCCACGCCGCCCGATGCCAGGCTTGCCTGGCAGCCGGTCACCCTGCCCGACCTCTGGCGCAAGGCGCGACCGCACGCGGTGCCGCAGGCGACCTGGTACCGCATTTCCTTCGAGCACCCGGGCGGCGAGCCGCAGGCCTGGGCCGTGCTGTTCCCCTATCTCTACGACGGCGGGCAGGTGTGGCTCAACGGCGCGCTGGTGGGCGGCATCCCGGAAAACACGCCGCAGGCGCACGTGCGCTGGGCGCGGCCGCACCTGGTGGCCCTGCCGCCGGCCCTGCTGCGCGCCGGCGGCAACGAGCTGCTGGTGCGCGCCGCCCAGCCGCCGGAAGGCTCGTCGCTGCGCTTCCCGCGCTTGCGCATCGGGCCATTGGCCGAACTCTCCGAGCAGTACGACACGCGCTTCTTCTGGGTGAGCGTCACGCCGCAGATCACCTCCACCGTCTGCCTGCTGCTGTCGCTGTCCGTGCTGACCATCTGGTGGCGCCGCCGCAGCGAGGTGAAGTACGGCCTGTTCGGCGTGGCACTGGCGCTGTGGGGCGTGCGCACGCTCACCTTCGTGGTGGAGGTCGTGCCCATGGATGCGTGGTACCTCTGGCGGCTGGTGCTGCACGCCTCCACCGGCGGCTTCATCGTGGTGATGACCATGCTGGCCTGGCGCCTGGCGGGCATCCGCAAGCCCTGGTTCGAACGCGCGCTGTTCGGCTACTGGCTGCTGGGGCCGCTGTGGATGCTGGCGCAGGGGCCGGCCGCGGAGCCGCTGGTCAACCGCTTCTGGGTGGGCGGCTTCCTGCCGATCGGCGCCACCATCGTCGGCGTCTCCGCGTGGTCGCTGGTGCGCCGGCGCACGCTGGAATCCGCCGCGCTGCCGGCGACCATGGCGATCGCCGCGCTGGCCGGCATGCACGACTACATGATCCGCTGGGAACTGGAGCCCCCGATCGCCTGGCTCACCGAGTGGACCGCCGAACGCTTCCAGCTGCTGCACCTGGGCGCGAGCCTGGTGCTGCTGGCCATGGGCGCGCTGCTCACCCGGCGCTTCATCGCCGCCCTGCATTCGCTGGAAGACGTGAACCAGACGCTGGAGGCGCGCGTGGCCGAGCGCGAACAGCAGCTGGCCGCCAACTACATGCGCATGTTCGCGCTGGAGCGCGAGAACGTTGCCGCGCAGGAGCGCCAGCGCATCATGCGCGACATGCACGATGGCCTCGGCTCGCGGCTGTTCGTGTCGCTGTCGCGGGTGGAGCGCGGCGCGATGCCGCCGGAGGAAGTCGCGAGCATGCTGCGCGACTGCATTTCCGAGATGCGGCTGGCGCTGGACACGCTGGCACCGCAGGAACAGGACTTCCGCTCGACGCTGGGCAACTTCCTGTTCCGCTGGCGCAGCCAGCTGCTGGCCTGCGGCATCCGCCCGCGCTGGGAGATCGCCGTGCCCGACGAGGCGCTGCAGCTCTCGCCGCATGCCTCGCTGCAGCTGCTGCGCATGGCACAGGAGGCGCTGACCAACGTGGTCAAGCACGCAGGCGCCTCCGAGGTGCAGGTGCGGCTGCGCGTCGTCGACGGCCAGCTCGAGCTGGAAGTGCGCGACAACGGCATCGGCGCCGCCGGTGTCTCGCCGGACTCCTACGGGCGCGGCATCGTCAACATGCGCGCGCGCGCCGGCCAGCTGGGCGGCCACGTGGACGTGCACGGCGGCTCGGGCGGTACGCGCGTGAAGGTGCAGGTGCCCTTGCAGGCGGTGTGCGCCTGATCTCACCCTTTGGGGTTGGCAGCTAGCCGCGATGCCGCGGCGCATCGGCGCCATTTCGCCAGCGCGCTTCGCTTCCTAGAGTGGTTCGTACGCCGCCATCGGCGTGCATCGCACCCAGGAGGAAGCATGAAGCACCGTCTCCGCCGCGAAACCACCCGCAGGGGCGCCAGCTGGTGGCTGGTCCCCGTCGTGTTCGCCACGGCCGCCCTGGTGGCGGTGGCGACCGCCGAGAGCGAAGCGCCCACCGCGATGTCCGTGCCGCAACTGCTGCAGCCTGCCCCCGCGCCGGCGCTCCTGCTGCCTGCCGCGCAACACGCGCAGGAAGCCACCGAGGTGACCGAACATGTGCAGGCCTTTTGACCACGTGCTGCGGCGCGGTGCGGCCCTGTGCCTGCTGCTGTCGCTCGCAACGCAGGCGGGCGCCTACGCGCCGGCAGCGACCGCGATGCGCATCAAGTTCGCCCCGCAGGCCAGCGCATCCGCCGCGCCGGAGTCGGCGCTGGCGCAACTGCGCGAGTTCGCCGTGCTGGGCGACACCGATGCCAGCGGCGAACTCGCCACCCGGCTGCTCGATCGCTTCGAGCGCACCGGCGACCGCCGGCACCTGCACGAAGCCATGCAGTGGATCGCGCGCGACTGGGAGCATGAGCGCGTGGTGCGCGCCGACCTGGCCGACCGCGTGCTCTCGCGCCACTGCGCGCGGCCCGCGCTGCAGCGGCACTGGCTGTGCACCGGGGGCGACTGAGGGGCTAGGGGTCGCTTCCTGAAACTGCCCGCGCCGGCCAGGCCAGCGCCAGGTCGCGCACGAAGACCTCGAAAGCCTGCGGCTGCTGCTCGGGCGGCATGCGCAGCAAGGCGGACGGATGCAGCGTGACCAGCACGCGCAGTCCGTCGCCGCGCTCTCGCCATTCGCCGCGCTCGGACAGCACCGCCACCGGCCGCCCGAGCAGCGCGCGGGCGGCCGTGGCGCCCAGCGCCACCAGCGCGCGCGGCCGCACGATCGCGATCTCCTCGTCCAGCCAGTGGCGGCAGGCCAGGGCCTCCTCCTGCGCCGGGGTCTTGTGGATGCGGCGCTTGCCGCGCAGCTCGTACTTGAAGTGGCGCAGCGCGTTGCTCACGTACACGCTCTCGCGCGCCACGCCGATGCGTTGCAGGGCGCGATCGAACAGTTGCCCCGCGGGGCCGACGAAGGGACGACCCCGCAGGTCTTCCTGGTCGCCCGGCTGCTCGCCGACGAACATCACGGCGGGCTGCAGCGGTCCTTCGCCCGGCACCGCCTGCGTGGCGTTGGCGCCGATGGGGCATTCGCGGCAGCGCTGCATGCGCGCGTTCAAGGACGCCAGCGCATCGGGCTCCAGCAGCGGCGGTGCCGGTTCCGCGGCACGCGGGATGCGCCGCAGCGGCACGGTGGCCGGCTGCGCGATCATCCGCGCGCTGCGCTCGCGCGCCTGCGCGGCCAGCGGCGCGATCAGCTGCGCCTCGGGCAGGTTGCGCCAGTACTTGCGCGGCATCTCCTTCTGCATCATGGCCAGCTTCAGCCGTGCCGGGTTGAAGATGTTCTGGTAGTACGTGAGCCACAGGGCTTCGCCGGCATCGGCCGGCGGCGCGTCGGCGCGCGTGGCGCCGGCGCGGAACTGCAGCTGGCGGCGGTCCCATTCCACGCAGCGTTCCGGCGTGAGGATCGCCCAGCGCATGTTGGCAAAGCGGCGGCGGAACCAGGGTGCGTTGGCTTCCACGATCCGGTGGTCCGGCTCGTACCAGGCGACATGCAGCGGATCGAGCGCGTCGTCGGTGTCCTGCACCTGCCGGAAGCGGACGAAGGCATGCATCTTGTGGATGTCGCGCTTGACCGCCTGCGCCATCTGGCGCGCCTGCAGCATGTCGGCGTCCAGCGGGTCGTGGCGCAGCGCCGGCTCGTGCACCAGGCGCCAGAGCAGCCGGTACAGCAGCGCGAAGCGATGCGGCTCGCGGTGCAGCACCAGCGTGTGGCACAGCTCGAGGAAGGCCGGTGGCACCGTCACGCCGGTGTCGGGAGGCGGCTCCTCGTCCTGCGCCACGTCGCCGTCCGCGAACAGGTCGTCGTGGCACGGGCCCGCCGACCAGGACACGTCGATCGGCCGCACCCTGCGCGCCAGCAGCGCGCGGGCCTCGCGGCGAAAGCCCGCGAGGTCGGTCTCGTGGTCCAGCCGCACCAGCATGCTCAGAACAGCGGAACCTGCTGCGGGACCGCCTGCGAGGCCTGCGCCACCAGCCCTCGCACGTCGAGCACGCGCGCCGGGCGGTGGTCCACCAGCACCACGAAGGGCAGCACCTTCTTCACCGGCACGCGCAGCCGCTGCAGGTCGTCCGCGCGCAGGCGGCGCACCCGGCGCGTGAGCAGGAGGCGATCCACCGCCTTCACGCCCAGGCCCGGCACGCGCAGCAGCAGTTCGCGTGGCGCCCGGTTCAGGTCCACGGGGAAATTCTCGGGATGCGCGAGCGCCCAGGCCAGCTTGGGATCGACTTCCAGCCGCAGCATGCCGCCGGTGCGCGGCGAGGCGATCTCGTCGGCCGCGAAGCCGTAGAAGCGCATCAGCCAGTCGGCCTGGTACAGGCGGTGCTCGCGCACCAGCGGCGGCGCCTGCAGCGGCAGCGACGAGGAGGCATCGGGGATCGGGCTGAACGCGGAATAGTAGACGCGCTTGAGTCGGTAGGAGCCATAGAGCTGCGCGCTGGTCGCCAGGATGGTGGCGTCGTCGGCCGCATCGGCGCCCACGATCATCTGCGTGCTCTGGCCCGCCGCGGCGAAGGGCTTGCTGCGTGCCCGTGCCGGTTTCGCACGCGGCAGCGAGACGACCGGACTGGCCTCCACCTCGCGCGCCTGCTCCTTCGCTTCCTCGATGTGCACGCGCAGCCGCGCCATCGAGCGGCGGATCGCGGGGCCGTCCTTCTCCGGCGCCAGCGACACCAGCCCGGCTTCGGTGGGCAGCTCGATGTTGATCGACAGGCGATCGGCGTACTGGCCTGCGCGCTGCAGCAGCTCGGGCGCCGCATCGGGAATCGTCTTGAGGTGGATGTAGCCGCGGAAATCGTGCTCCTCGCGCAGGCGGCGCGCGACCTCGACCAGCTGCTCCATCGTGTAGTCGGGGCTGCGGATGATGCCGCTGGACAGGAACAGGCCCTCGATGCAGTTGCGGCGGTAGAAGTCGAGCGTGAGCCGGACCACCTCGTCCACCGTGAAGCGCGCGCGCGGCACGTTGCTGCTGACGCGGTTGACGCGTACAGGCAGTCGTACTGGCAGTAGTTGGTCAGCAGGATCTTGAGCAGGGAGATGCAGCGGCCGTCGGGCGCATAGCTGTGGCAGATGCCCATGCCTTCGTTGGACCCGAGCCCGCGCCCGTCGGTCGAGTCCCGGCGCTGGCCGCCGCTGGACGCGCACGAGGCGTCGTACTTGGCGGCGTCGGCCAGGATGGCGAGCTTGTCGTGAAGTTCCACTGTATGAGCATACAGTGTTCCGTTGCCGCTGGCGGCAGCAGGCGCACCGCGCTCAGCGCGGGCGCCAACAATTCCCGGCTCAGGCCTGCGCGTGCACCACCCGCAAGCCGACCCAGGCCGCGCCGATCACCGCGTTGATGGGCACGGCCAGGGCGCAAGGCACGTAGAAGACCACGGAAAGGCCGGGGGCGTTCAGCAGAGACTCGACCAGCATCCCGAGGCCGTAGAAGAACAGGCCGCACCACAGCCAGCGCCGCATGTAGGTCGGCAGCCAGCGCGCCTGGTCCCGGTTGTGCCGCCAGGCGGCCGCGCGCTCCAGCAGGTTGCCGCGGTTGACGTCCTTGAACAGCCAGCCGAAGAAGAAATAGCGATACAGCAGGGTGCTGAAAGACATGATTCGCTCGCTCCTAGCCGGGCATAGCGCGCTGAAGCGGCGAACGCCCTCACTGCCATGTTCGTTCCTTGTAGCGCCAAGGCTCGTGCGTGTCCATGCTGCTTTTGTGTAGGAGTGCCGGGACTGGGGCGCCCGGTTCCAGTCGGCGGCCCAAGGGCACCTGACTGGTGCGGCGCACGGTTGCCGCGCGGCGTGCATACTCCCCTTTAACGAAAGACGTTCATGAGCGACTGGACCGAAGAACTGGCCGCGGCCGAAGCGGAAGCGGAGCGCTTCCAGGCCGCAGAGAGCCACGCCGAAGAGAAGTTCCACATCGTGCTGGCCAAGGCCGAGCAGACCGGCGACAAGCAGCGCGCTGGAGAGCCCCGAGTTCCAGCAGTGGATGCATGCCCGCCGCGCGACCGACCTCGCCTGGGGTTCCTGGTCCCTGCTGAAGGACGGCAGCCGCTAGAGGCGCAGGCCGAGCGCCAGCAGGCCCGCCACCACCAGGGCCAGGCCGCCTTGCTCCACCGGCGCGAGCTTCTCGCGCAGCAGGCGGCGCGACACGAGGTAGCTGAACACGACCTCCACCATGCCCAGCGTGCGCACGTTGGCGGCGGTGGTGAGCGCGAAGGCCGTGAACCAGCCGATCGAGGCCATCGCCCCCATGCCGCCCGCCACCGTGGAGATGCGCCACGCGGTGACGGTGGCGCGCAGGGCCTCGGGTGCGCGCCAGGCCAGCCAGCCGCCGAGCAGCACGGTCTGGATGCTCTGCGCCAGCAGCACGCCCCAGGCGCCCGCCAGCCAGGCGGAGCTGTCCGGCACTTGCAGCGCGGCGCCGCGATAACCGACGGCCGACAGCGCGAAGCCCGCGCCCGAGGCCAGCCCGTACCACGCCGCGCCCGAGGTCCACGCCCGGCCTTTCAGTGCCGCGCCCTTCTGCGGCAGCGACAGCATGATCACGCCGGCGGTGGCCAGCGCGATCGCGACCATGGTCACCGCCCCGGGCAGCTCGCGCAGGAACAGCGAGCCGAACAGCGCCACCTGCAGCGCATCGGTCTTGGAGTACGCCACGCCCACCACGAAGTTGCGCTGCTTCATCGCCGCCAGCAGGAAGGCGGTGGCCGCCAGCTGCCCCAACGCACCGAGCAGCAGCCAGCCGAAGTAGCCGCTGGTGAACGCAGGAATGTCCGCCGCCGTCGCCGGCAGCCGGTGCAGCAGCAGGACCCAGGCCGCGGCGAAGGGGATGCCGTAGAGGAAGCGGGCGAGGGTGGCGCCCAAGGTGCCGGCCTGGGCGACCAGGGAGCGCTGGGCGGCGTTACGGGCGGTCTGTGCCAGTGCCGCCCAGAGGACGATGGGCACCCACAGCCACGCCGCGGTGCTCAATGCCGGCAGCTGCCGCCGGTGGCGCGGGTGAAGAACTGGCCCTTGGCCATCGCCAGCATGCCGGTGGCGCCAACGATGCGCGCTCGTTGCCCTGGGCCAGCAGTTCCATCGTGTGGTCGCGCTGCGGATCGGTCTTCACCACGGCGCCGTGCACGTGGCCGGTGATCTCGCGCACGCGCGCCTTGCGCATGAGCTTGCCCTGCACGTCCTGGTAGTGCTGCGCGATCTCCAGCGTGAATTCACGCAGCAGGCCGGCACCGCACCACAGGCCGCCGACGTTCGCCGTGCCCTGGCGCACCGCGACCTGTTCGGGGGCGAGTGCAGGATCCGCGCTCACCGCCAGCGGCAGGGCGGCGAAGGCAAGCGCGGCAGCGGCGAATGCCGCGGGGCGGTGTCTGTACTGCATGGCGCGCACGATAGCACCGCAGGAGTCGCCGTACAAAGGGCTGGGACAAATCCGCTGGCTCAGCGGCGCGGGGGCAGCACCGGTGCGCGTGCGCGCACGCGCGCCGCACGGCCGAGGTACATCGCGTCCGACCAGGTGGCCAGCCACTGCGGCCGATAGGCCACCAGGAAGCTCGCGATCGCGCAGGTCCACGACGCCTCGCCCATGGAGAGCAGGCCGATGGCCACCTTCTGCAGCCCCGCCGTGTTGCCGTGCAGCGTGTGCGCGAGCAGCACGCCGACGATGCCGCAGACGGCCAGCGCCAGCATCGGCACGAAGAACGCACGTCCCAGCATGTACGCCACCGGGTTCGGGCCGAAGGCCTTGCGCACGCCGTGGCCCATCGCCAGCACCAGCGTCGCCGGCACCAGCCCGGTCCAGACGATCAGCGACAAGGCCTGCCAGATGGTGTTGCCCGTGGTGAGCAGGGTGCTCAGGCCGGCGAACACGATCACCGGCACGGCCAGCGGCCAGCCGACCAGCAGCACCACCAGCGGCGCGCCGGACCAGTGCAGCGGCAGCGGCAGCGCCGCCAGCCCCGGCCAGGACCACAGCCAGGGCATCACGGTCAGCGAGGCGAGCAAGGGCGTCGCCAGGGGCACCTTGCCCTCGTGGGGACGCAGCAGCCGCCAGGGACGCAGCGCCAGCGTCGCCGCCGTTGCCAGCAGCAACAGGATCACTTCGATGGCGGCGCGCGAGACCATGGCCGGGCCTATCGGCCGAGAAGGCGGATCTTGCCTTCCTGCACGTAGCGGTCGTACTCGTCGCGGGTGATGGCCGTGGTCGTCACGTTGCCTTCACCGTCGTTCCAGGACAGCGTGACGCTGTCGTCGGCCACTTCGATGTCGACCTCGCCGTCGGGTACCGGCATCAGGATGCCGTCGCCCGCGCGAAAGCAGACTTCTCCCCGGATCATGGCGTGCTGGTTCATCGTGGCTCCTGGTCGTGGGTGAGTGAGCAGTGTCCGGGCGCCGCCGGCGGCTGCCGTGTCAGCGGAGGACGCATGTGCATGCCGGGGGCCGCCGCAGCGCACAATGCAGCCCATGAGGAGAACGTTGAGGGACGCCGGGGCACTGCTGGCCGTGGCGTTGCTGACCGGTGCGCTGCTGGTGTTCGCCCTGCTCTACCTGCGCGAGGCGGCGCTGCGCAGCGGCGAGGAACTGACGGCCTCGCTGTCGCGGGTGATCTCGGAACAGACCGCCCGCACCCTGCAGTCGGTGGACCAGACGCTGCAGCTGGCGATCGTGCGGCTGGAGTCGCTGCGCCAGGCCGGGCAGCTGGACGAGGCCAGCGCGCGGACGACGCTGCGGTCCGAACTGCGCGAGCTGCCCTTCCTGCGGGCGCTGTGGGTGGTGGACGCCCAGGGCCGCATCGTGCTGGACTCGGACGAGGGCAACATCGGCGTGTCGATGGCGGACCGGCCCTACTTCCAGGCCTACCTGGGCAACGACAGGACCGGCTTCTTCATCGGCCCGGTGCTGCGCAGCCGGACCAAGGGCACCTGGATGATGAGCGTGGCGCGTCCCATCCGCAACGCCGACGGCAGCCTGCGCGCGGTGCTGGTGGGCGCGGTCGAGCCGCCTTACTTCGAGGAGCTGTGGCGCGGCATCGACCTGGGTCCCAACGGCGCGGTGGCGCTCTACAACCGCAACGGCCAGCTGCTCGCGCGCAGCCCGACCGACGAGTCGCTGCGCGGCAGGGATTTCTCGCACCTCTCGATCTTCCGCGAGCACCTGCCGCGCGCGCCTTCCGGGACCTTCATCCGCGAAAGCGGCTTCGACGGCGTGGTGCGCGTGATCGCCTACCGGCAGCTGCCGACCTATCCCGACCTGGTGGTGGCCGTGGGCTCGGGCTACGACGAGATGCTGGAGTCCTGGCGCCGCTTCGCCAGCCTCACCGGCGGCGTGTGGCTGGTGGCGCTGGCGATCACGATCGCGCTGGCCCTGCAGGTGCGCCGCCATTCGCGCAGCCGCGAGGAGACCGAGGACCGCTTCCAGCAGCTGGCGCAGGCGATGCCGCAGATCGTGTTCACCGCCGACGCGCGCGGCTCGCTGAAGTTCGTCAACCAGCGCTGGGTCGAAGTCACGGGGGGCGGCCGGTGGAGGAGGCGCTCGGCTCGCGCTGGCAGCACCTGGTGCATCCGGCGGATGCGCAAGCCATGGTGCAGCGGATCGCCGAGGGCCTGCGCACCGGCCTGGAACTGCAGCACGAGCACCGGCTGCGCTACCGCGACGGCAGCTACCGCTGGCAACTGCTGCGCGCGGTGCCCGCGCGCGAGAAGGGCGGCGAGCTGTCCTGGTTCGGCACGGCCACCGACATCGACGCGCTCAAGCAGGCGCAGGACCGGCTGCGCGCGCAGGCCGAGCAGCTGCACATGGCGGGGCGGCTCACGCGCATGGGGCACTGGCGCGCCGACCTTGCCACGCAGCGCCTCACGCTGTCGGAGGAGGCGGCGACCGCGCTCGACCTGCCGCCCCACGCCGAGCCGACGCTGCAGGAGATGTTCGCCATGGTGGCCCCGGGCTCGCTGCCCAAGGCCCTGCACGCCGTCAACGGCTGCGTCGACGAGGGCCTGCCCTTCGACCTGGAACTGGAGCTCGTGACCGGAACCGGGCGCCGCGTGTGGCTGCGCTCGGTGGGCGAGCCGGTGCACGATGCGGCAGGCAAGGTGGTCGCGATCCAGGGTGCGCACCAGGACATCACCCTGCGCGTGCTGATGATGGAGGAGATCCGGCGCCTGAACGCCAGCCTGGAGGAGCGCATCGCGGAGCGCACCAGCCAGCTCGTGCGCCAGGAGGCCTTGTTCCGCACGCTTGCCGAGCAGGCGCCGCTGCCCTTCTGGACCGTCGATCCCAAGGGCCGCATCACCTTCCTCAGCCGCGCGTGGTACGAGCTCGCCGGAGGCGCCCCGCCCAAGTGGCACGGCCACGAGTGGACCGAGGCCATCCATCCCGACGACCGGGCCGTCATGCAGCGGGCCTGGGAGCGCTGCGCGCCCACCGGCGAACCCTTCACCGGCACCCGCCGCATCCGCGCCAGGGACGGCACCTACCACACCACCACCTACCGGGCGGTGCCGGTGCGCGACGAGCGCGGCGAGATCCTGTTCTGGGTGGGCGTGGACGCGGACATCACCGACCTCGTCGCCAACCAGGAGGCGCTGCGGCTGGCGAACAAGCAGCTGGAGTCCTTCTCCTATTCCGTGTCGCACGACCTGCAGTCGCCGCTGCAGCGCGTGAGCTCGTACGCCGCGCTGCTGCAGCAGGAACTGGAGCAGGTGCCCGGCGGGCGCGGCCACCACTACCTGGCGCGCATCCAGGCCAACGCGCAGGAGATGGCGCACCTGATCGAAGGCCTGCTGGCGCTCGCCCACGTGTCCGAGGTGGAGATCATCCGCTCCGTGGTGAACGTGAGCGACCTGGCCACCGACATCCTGCAGCGCCTGCAGGCGGACGAACCGCAGCGCCAGGTCAGCTGGCGGGTGGACCCCGGCCTGGCGGTGCTGGGCGACGCGCGCCTGATGCGCTCGGTGCTCGAAAACCTGATCGGCAACGCCTGGAAGTTCACCTCCAGGACGGCGCAGGCCAGGATCGCCGTCGGCGGCAGCAAGGAGCGCGGCGAATACTTCGTGCGCGACAACGGCTGCGGCTTCGACATGGCTTACGCCGACCGCCTGTTCGGCACCTTCCAGCGCCTGCATGCCGCCGACGAGTTCCCCGGCACCGGCATCGGCCTGGCGACGGTGGCGCGCGCCATCGTGCGCCAGGGCGGCCGGGTCTGGGCGCAGTCCGTGCCGGGGGAGGGGGCCACCTTCTGCTTCACGCTGCCGCGCGCGGACGGGGCCGCTTGACGCGTGTCAACCCGGGGTCGGGACAGCGCGCCTATCGTTGCGGGAACGCTGGAAAGAGGTGTGGTGATGAGAAGCAACCTGACGCTGCTGGGCGCGCTGGTCGTGGTGGGCCTGGGGGCCTGCTCCGCTTACGGTCCCGGTTCCATGATGCAGGAGTACGGCATGGGGCCGGGCATGACGCCCGGCATGCCGCGATCGCTCCATGCCGCCCCCGGCAGCACGATGCTGGCCCTGGGGCCGCTGCCCGCGAGCCTGAGCGCGCAACAGCGCGCGCAGGTGGATGCGATCGCGCACGACCTGCGCCGCGAAACGATGGAACGCACCACCGAGGCGCGCAGGCGCGTCGACGCCGTGTTGACGGCGGAACAGCGCGAGGAGTGGCGGCGCGCGCAGGCGCCGCGTTGATGCCTAGTGCCGCGCGTCGCGCGGCAGCGAGGACTCGAGCGGCTGGAAGGCCGAATCGATCGGGTGGCGGCGCGGCGTGCCCTTGGAGGCGGCTTCCTTGCCCAGCATCAGGCGGGTGATCTTGCGGCCGCGGCCGACGACGAAACGCACCAGCGAGCGCAGCAGGATCGAGCCGTTGAAGGGGATGTACGTGAGCATCCCGTGGCCCTGCACGTAGCCGGGGTTGTTGTCCAGGTAGAAGCGCGTGTCGCGGCGCTTGCTGGCCAGCCAGCGGTTGCGTTCTTCCTCGGTCTCCAGCGTCACCCAGTTCACGTGGCGCACCAGCGGGTTGGCGGGGTCGACGCGTTCCAGGTGGAAGCTCTCGGCGAGATGCTCCATGCGCTGCATCACGTCGGCCGGGATGTCCTTGTGCGTCGCATGCGGCCAGATCACCGGCGCATAGTGCGACAGGAAGGTGTAGCTGCTCGGGTGCGTGAGCGCCGCGAAGATGCAGAACTGGCGCCAGGGCTGGCGCAGCCACAGGCGCAGCAGGCGCAGCACCGCGTACACCATGGTCAGGTCGCGTCCGCGGTAGGCGGGCAGGGTGCCTGCTTCCAGCCGGATCACGAGCGACACGCGCTGGTCGACCGGCACGCGGAAGGCATGCATGGAGGTGTAGCCCACCACCTGCCCCGCGGAGTTGTACTTGACGTAGACCCAGGTGCGCCACGCATCGCGCTCCACCACGTAGGAACGGAATTCCTCGTAGCTCAGGCCGGCGAAGATCTGCGAATGCACGGCGAACAGTTCGCGCGCCAGCGACTCCGCTCCGCGGCTCGCATGGAGTGGACGGTGTGGCAGCTGATGCGGGAAAGCGAGGTCATGCGTCTAGGGCTTTTGCTTAGTATCGCACCGCATTACAAATTGCAACAGCCCCCTTCCGTCGGGTCGTTCAAGGGAAAACGCCAGCATGTCTGCCAGAGGGAAAAGGAGGTTACGCCCCGGCCCTTCCGGCATGATTTCAAATTGTAAATACCTCAACAGGGCGAGGGTCGAAGCTCATCCGTTTTGCAACGGGCTGTGACCGCCCTGCCGCCTGTCGCCGATGGGCGGTCCTGAAGCCCGCAATCCGTGCGGTTTTTCTCGACCTGCCGCCGCGAACTGTCGAATCCCGGCGGGGTCCATCGTCATGGGGATGACGGGCGCACCGGCCCGCAACCCAAGGAGACCGACATGCCAGTGCTGGACAGCTATCTCTTCTTCGACCGCCGCTGCGCCGAAGCCATGCGCTTCTACGAGAAGACCCTCGGCGGCAGGCTCGAGCCCATGATGAAATACGGCGACTCGCCCGACCCCAGCGCGCGCGTGCCCGGCGCGGAAGACCTCGTGATGCACGCCTGCCTCGTCCTCGACGGCCGGCGGCTCATGGCCTCCGACTGCCCGCCCACCCATCCGGCCCAGCCCATGGGCGGCTTCGCGCTCTCGCTGATGTACGACTCGCCCCAGGAAGCGCGTCGCGTCTTCGACGCGCTGGCCCAGGGCGGCGAAGTGACGATGCCGATGCAGAAGACCTTCTGGTCCGAGAGCTTCGGCATGCTGGTGGACCGCTTCGGCACCGCCTGGATGGTCGGCGGCGGCGCGCAGGGGGCTGACACCGCCTGTTGGTTGCCCGCGTCGCGGAAACCTCTTGTAGTAGCTTCCCGCCCCCGCCACCGCCTAGCATCGCGCCAACGACGGAGGGAGCCATGGCAGGAACGGGGACGCGCTTGGGGGTGCTGGCAGCTGCGGCGTGGCTGCTGCTGGGCGCCGCGCCGGCGGGCGCGCAGGAAGCGCCCGCACTGACACCGACCTACAAGTGCCACGCGAACGGCAGGGTGATCTACACCCAGATCCCGTGCGCCGGCGGGCGGGAGCTCGGCCCGGGCGGCGCCCGGACTTCCGAGAGATACAAGACGCCGCCACAGGACCGCGCGAAGGCCGCGCGCCGCGCCCAGCTCGCCCCGGAGGCGCGCCAGGAATGCACGGCGCTGGAAGGCCGGATGAAGGAGCAGGAGGCGGAACTCAAGGCCAGGGGCACCGAGCCGACCATCCAGGAGGAAACGCCGCTGGTGAAGACCAAGCTGCGGTTCCGGGAGTTGAAGTGCTGAGGGTGGGGCGCCGGGGTTCGCTGCGCGCACCGCCAGCCTACGGGAATCCGAAAGCGGGCTGAGTGGCGGAAAGCAGCTGGGTCCGCGCTTCGACGGACCAAACTTCTCGCAAAGCCTGCGCGATCGCGTCCAGCAGGCGTGCCACATCGTCGGCGCCGCCCGCGTGCATCGCCTCGACCACCACGAGCACCTCGCGCGTCTCGTCCCGCACCGCCGACAGGCCGCTTTGCCGGTTGGTCCAGCGGCGGGCGTGGGCGTTGCCCTCGGCGTCCACGAAACTCACCTCGCCCGGCTCCGGGTGCTCGATCCCGCCGCCGAAGGTGAGATAGCGCTCGCTGCCTTCGGCGTGCCGTACCTGCAGCGCGCCTTCGATGCGCGCCACGTCGAGCACCGCCACGAGAATCGCGAACGCCATCGAGATGCCGTTGCACAGGTCGATCAGCGGGTGGATCCGCGGCATCGTCCCTTCCTTGCGCAGGCGCCGCAGCAGCGATTCCGACGCGCAGCGGTACTGCGTGGGCTTCAGGCCCATGCGCGCGCCTTTGCGGCGCCCGCGCCCGCACGCCTCACTTGTTCTTCAGCTTGCCCTTGGGCAGCACCGTCGTCATCGGCGGCATCGGCCGGTCCGACGTGCCTTCCTTGGGCGGCGAAGTGTCCTTCTTGGGTTTCTTCGCCATCTTGTTGCTGCGCTGTTCGCCCTTGGCCATGGTGATCTCCTCTTCGATGGCGCGAATGTACCAGCCCCGGGACGGCAAAAAACCCCCGGCGCAGGGGGTAAGGGTCGGGTGTTAAGCTGGCTTTTTCCTTCCCACAACCGCAAGAGACAACATGCCCGGACTGCTGCCCAACGTCGACCCTGAAGGCCTGCTCGAATTTTCCGTGGTGTACACGGACCGGGCACTCAATCACATGTCGCGCAGCTTCCAGGGCGTGATGAAGGACATCTCCGCGATCCTGAAGGACGTCTACAAGGCGCACTCCACCGTGCTGGTGCCGGGCAGCGGCACCTTCGGCATGGAGTCCGTGGCGCGCCAGTTCGCCGGCGGCAAGGACGTCGTGGTGATCCGCAATGGCTGGTTCAGCTACCGCTGGACCCAGATCTTCGAGATGGGCAACATCCCGGCCTCTTCGACCGTGCTCAAGGCGCGCAAGACCGGCAGCGGCCCGACCGCGTCCTGGATCCCGGCGCCGATCGCCGAAGTGACCGCCACGATCCGCGAGAAGAAGCCCGCGGTGGTGTTCGCGCCCCACGTGGAAACCGCCGCCGGCATGATCCTGCCGGACGACTACCTGCGCGCCGTGTCCGACGCGGTGCACGAGGTGGGCGGCCTGTTCGTGCTGGATTGCATCGCCAGCGGCGCGATCTGGGTGGACATGAAGGCCACCGGCGTCGACGTGCTGATCTCCGCGCCGCAGAAGGGCTGGAGCAGCTCGCCTTGCTGCGCCATGGTCTGCCTGAGCGAGCGCGCCCGCAAGGCGATCGACGGCAGCACCAGCAGCAGCTTCGCCATGGACCTGAAGAAGTGGCTGCAGATCATGGAGGCGTACGAAGGCGGCGCCCACATGTACCACGCCACCATGCCGACCGATGCGCTCACGCGCCTGCGCTCCACCATGAAGGAAACGCAGGCCTACGGCTTCGCCAAGGTGAAGGCGGAGCAGGAAGACCTGGGACGCAAGGTGCGCGCGCTGTTCGACCGCGGCTTCCCCAGCGTGGCCGCCGACGGCTTCAAGGCGCCCGGCGTCGTGGTGAGCTACACGACCGATCCCGACATCCAGTCCGGCAAGAAATTCCTGAACGAAGGCCTGCAGACCGCGGCCGGCGTGCCGCTGCAGTGCGACGAAGGCAGCGACTTCAAGACCTTCCGCCTCGGCCTGTTCGGCCTGGACAAGTGGCACCACGTGGACCGCACGGTCAAGCAGCTGGCCGACGCCCTGGACCGCATCGGCGTGCCGGCGCAGAAGAAGGCCGCCTGAGTCCGCCTGTGGCGGATTGCTGACGCTTCCCCGCCAACAACTTGCGCCCTCCGGGCGCGTTACCTCCTCGCGGTGGACGGCCTGTGGGCCGGCCCCCAGAATGTGTGACAGGCAGTCACAACGAGGAGGCCCCATGAGGGCGGAGACATTGCCTGCGCCGCTGGTGGCGCAGGCCGCACCCCTGGCCGAAGCGCCCGCGCGCCGCGCCCGTACCCTCCTCGGCGTCCGCGTGAACCTCGCCTTCGGCGCGATCGTGCTGCTGCTGGCGGCGCTGACGGCCCTGGCGGCCAACCAGATGCAGGGCACGCCGGAGATGTTCGCCATCGGCCTGGGTGTGGCGGCGATCGTCGCGGCCCTGGCGACCGCCGGCTGGCTGCAGCGCAGCGTGATCCGGCCCATGGGCCAGGCCACCCGCGCGGTGGGCCAGTTGCGCGCCGGCCGGCTCAAGGACCCGATCGCCACCGCCGGAGCCGGCGAGCTGCGCCCGCTGGTGCAGGAACTCGAGGACGTGCGCCGCCGGCTCGCCGACGTGGTCTACCAGGTGCGCACCGCCGGCACCAACGTCGCGATCAACGCCTCCCAGATCACCATCGACAACGAGGCGCTCTCGGGCCGCACCGACACGCAGGCCGAGTCGCTGCAGCAGACCGCGGCCTCGATCGAGCAGCTCACCGCCACGCTGCGCGTGAGCGCGTCCACCGCGCAGCAGGCCAACGACCTGGCCCGCGCCGCAGCGGCGAGGGCGGAGCAGGGCGGCGAGGCGATGCGCGAAGTGGTGGAGACCATGGGCTCCATCCGCGCCAGTTCGCACGGCATCCGCGACATCATCGGCGTGATCGACGGCATCGCCTTCCAGACCAACATCCTGGCGCTCAATGCGGCGGTGGAAGCCGCGCGCGCGGGCGAGCAGGGCCGCGGCTTCGCGGTGGTGGCCACCGAGGTGCGGTCGCTGGCGCAACGCTGCGCGGAGGCCGCCCGCGAGATCAAGGGCCTGATCGGGGCCTCGGTGCAGCAGGTGGACGCCGGCGGCGCGCGCGTGGACCAGGCGGGCGCGGCCATCGCCGGCATCGTGACCGAGGTGCGCCAGGTCGCCGAGCTGATCGGCCAGATCGACGCCATCAGCCAGGAACAGAGCAGCGGCATCCAGAGCATCAACGACGCCATCGGCCGCATCGACGGCGCGACGCAGGACAACGCCACGCTGGTGAGCGCGGCCGCCCGCACCGCGGCGGCGCTGAAGGAGCGCGCGGCGGCGGTCACGCGCGTGATGTCGGCGTTCGACGCCGGCGGCACCGAGCAGGGCACGCTGGAGGAAGCGCGGCAGCTGATGGAGCGCGGCTGCGAATTCGTGCGGCAGCACGGCATGCAGGCGCTGATGGCGGACATCAACCGCATGGAACACGGCCAGTTCGTGATGGGCGACCTCTACCTGAACGTGCTGGACGAAAGCGGCACCTTCGTCGCCCACGGCAACAACCCGGGCCGCATCGGCACCGGCCCGCTGCGCGACCTGGACGGCATGTGCTTCCCGCAGCAGTTCGTGCGCGTGGCCATGCAGCGCGGCGAAGGCACGGTGGACTACCGCATGAAGCACACGCTGACCGGCGAGGTCGCCGTGCGCAGCAGCTTCGTCAAGCGGGTCGGCAAGCACGTCATCACCTGCCCTTACTACAAGGGCTGAACGCGCGGGCCTCAGGTGCGCAGCTTGCGCCCGACGTGGCCCTCGACCGCGTCCACCTTGCTGCGCAGCCGCGGCTCGGTGCCGGCGCGGTAGTCCATCTTCAGGTTCATGGAGATGCGCCGGCAATCCTTCTGCAGTTCGCGGAAGCACTCGCCCACGACGGCCATCACCTCGTCCCAGTCGCCTTCGAGGATGGTGCCCATCGCGGTGAGCTGGTAGGTGACGCCGCTGCGGTCGATGATGTCCAGGATGCGGCCCACGTGGCGGCTGAGGCTTTCCCCCTCGCCGGTGGGCGACATGGCGAATTCGAGCAGGACCATGGGTTCTCCGTCTGTTGTGATCTCGGCTCGCTCAGGTGCCCAGCCGACCCTGAAGTGCATCTGCGACTTTCTGCGTCGCGGAAATCAGATCCTGCACGAGACGCTCGTCGACGTCGAGCAAACCCTCGTACTCGCCGAGGTTCCGCGTGTTGTGGCACTTGTCCAGAACGCGCCACACCTCCGGGCCGAGTCCAAGGGTATGCGGCAAGACCTGGAAGACGATATAGCGATTGGATGACCTGTAGCCGGCGACGCGAAGAGCAGCAAGGCTCAACGCATGCGCTGCGTTGTAGGCAAGGTCGAAGCGGCTCTCCAAGGCCAGTTTCGTGTTCGCCGCATCCTTCAGGCGCGCAAGGCCGGTGCGCGCCAGGCCATTCGTCTCGTTTTGGTCGGGCCTTTCCACGCGGAGTTTTCCCGTGGCGACGAGATTCTCAAGTGGTGAGGGCATGCAGGGCCTCCTCGGATCCAATCAGCCAGATCTTCGGCTGGTGGAGAACGCGCGTCACGAAGGCGTTGTCCTGCTTGACCTTGCGGGCAATTTGCGCGGGGGTGTAGACGGTGGGATTGACCGGCCGTCCCAGTGACAGCGACGCCGGTTCGAGGGCCTCGAAGGTGTCCGCGTAGCCAAGGTCCTGGCTCACGATCAGAACGTCGACGTCGCTCGCCGCGGTTTCCTGCTGCTTCGCGATCGAGCCGAACACGAATGCGAGACCGATACGCGGCGAGAGTGGCTCCAAGGCCGCACGGAGCACGTCCGCCAGGCCGAAGGTCTTCAGGACGAGGCTGCGAAGTTCCGGGAACACGGGCGCCGCATCGTTGGCCTGGTAGTGCTTCTGGTTACCCTGGCTCGTCACCTTCAGCAATCCGGCCGCGGCGAGGTCGGCAAGCTCCCGCTGCACGGCACCGCTGCCCGATTGCGCGAGCGCGATCACCTCGCTTGCAAAGAAGCTCCGCCCCGGGTTGCCAAAAAGCAAAGCGAGGACGCGCTGGCGCACCCTGGGAAACAGGGCGTCTGCCATGCTGGGCGCGCGCGCCGGGGCCGGTGCAGGGGAAGCAGTTTTGGTACCCAATATGGGTAGGATGATACCCAATCTGGGTAGGATCGCAATCCCCTGGTCCGGGGTCGTCGTCAGCGGCGTAGCAAGCGCATCACCATCCAGCCGAAAAGCAGCCCCGCTCCCGCCATCAGCAGGGGCGTGCTGCGGGTCTGCCGGGCGACCTTCTGTTCGACCTTCTGCACCGTGGTCGGCGGTTCCGGGTGGTCCATGTCTTCCGCGGCCGTCTCGGCGCCGGGCACGTAGCCGTCCGCGTAGAAGCGCGGTTCCAGCGCCTCGATGGTCGCCATCTCCTCGTCGTCCAGGTTCAGGTCGAGGCCCACGTCGGGCAGGTGGGTGTCGCCGGTGAGCTTGAGGCGGTTCTTGGGGTGGGGCATGGGTCCGTCCTTGGGGTCTTGTGTGCAGTCAGGACAATCTAGGCAAGGACGAAGGTGCGCGGCGTAGGAAAGCGGCGGAGCCCGCATGGGGACGCATTCCCGCAAGTTCGTTCCCTGCATGCTTTGCGGTACGCTGTGCCATCGACAACAGCAGAGCCACATCGAATTGAGCACCAGACGCCCCCGCATCGGCCTCGCCCTCGGCAGCGGCTCCGCCCGCGGCTGGGCACACGTCGGCGTGATCAAGGCGCTGGAGCGCGCGGGCGTCTCGGCCGAGATCGTCTGCGGAACCTCGATCGGCGCGCTGGTCGGCGCGGCCTACGCGGCCGGCGACATCGAGCGGCTGGACGAGTGGGTGCGCGGCCTGAGCTGGCAGCAGGTGATGGGCCTGATGGACGTGCGCCTGTCCGGCGGCCTGATCCGCGGCTCGCTGCTGGTCGAGTTCTTCCGCTCGCGCTTCGCCGACAAGGGCATCGAGCACCTGGGCAAGAGCTTCGCCTGCGTCGCCACCGAACTCACCAGCGGCCGCGAGGTGTGGCTGCAGTCGGGATCGGTGGTCGATGCGGTGCGCGCTTCCATCGCCATCCCCGGCCTGCTCGCGCCCGTGGTGCACGAAGAGCGCCTGCTGGTCGACGGCGGCCTGGTGAACCCGGTGCCGGTGTCGCTGTGCCGCGCGCTCGGCGCGGACGTCGTGATCGGCGTCGACCTGAACTGGGACCTGATCGGGCGGCGCAAGCAGGTGCCCGAGGTCGTGAAGACGGAAGCCGGGCCGGCGGACAACGGCATCCTTGAGTCCATCTTCGCGAAGTTCCGGGGCCACGACCGGCCGGGCCGCAAATCCAGAACCCCTCGATGCTGGACGTGCTGACGACAAGCCTCAACATCATGCAGGTGCGCATCACGCGCAGCCGGCTCGCAGGGGAGCCGGCCGACGTGCTGATCCAGCCGCGGCTGTCGGGCATCGCGGCGATGGATTTCCACCGCGGGGCGGTGGCGATGGCGGAAGGGGAGAGGGCGGCGGAGCAGGCGATGCCGCTGGTGCGGGAGCTGCTCGGCTGAGTCCGCAGCGGCGCTGCGCGTCAGCCCTGGGGCAACTCCACGACCTGCCCCCGCGCCGCGGCGATCGCGCCGATGACCAGGCGAAGCTGCGTGCCCGGCTTCAAGGCGGGCAGCGCCACTTCCGGCCGCAGCAATTCGACCGGCACGTCCTCCGCGCCCGTTCCGGGCACGGCAGGGCCGACCCGCGCGGTGAAGCCGGCGTTGCCCACGATCAGCGTGCACCGGTTGCCCTCGCACGCGAAGGCAGCGGGCAGGTCCGCGACGAGGCCGGTGGGCTCCAGCCGCACGCGCAGGTGCGGCGTGAAGGCGGATCCCTCGGCGAAACCCGCGGGCGGGGTCGGCTTGCGCGGGATCTTGCGCACGAAGTAGGCGACGAGGTTCCCCACGGCCGGCAGCCAGAGCACCATCAGCAAGGTGCCGATGTCGCGCAGCGTCGAGGGATCCGGCGCGAAGTAGCGCACGAGGGAGCCCGCCGCTGCCAGCAGGAGCAGGGCGATCATGATGAGACGGCGGCGGGCGGGGGTGGCGGTGAGGGCCATGGTCGATTGTGGAGGCTGCGTCCGCACCGTGGCCTTCGCCACGAACGTCACTTCGCCCAGCTGTCCTTCAACCCCGTCACCCGGTTGAACACAGGGCGTTGGCCTGTGACGTGATCCTTTCGATCCGCCACGAAGTACCCATGCCTCTCGAACTGGAACTTCTCATCGGCATGCGCCCGCCCCAATGACGGCTCCACATACGCCGTCACCACCTGCAGGCTCTCGGGGTTGATCTCCTCCACGAAATCCTTGTCCCCCGTCCCCGGCTGCGGCACGGAGAAGAGCCGGTCGTACAGGCGCACTTCCGCCTTCACGCCGTCCGCCACGCCCACCCAGGTGATGTTCCCCTTCACCTTCACGGCATCCGCCCCTGGCGTCCCGCTCCTGGTATCCGGCACCAGCTTGGCCTGCACCTCCGCCAGGCGCCCGGACGCATCGCGCGAAGCACCGACGCACTCCACCACGTAGCCATACTTCATCCGCACCTTGTTCCCGGGGAACAGGCGGAAGAATCCCTTGGGCGGCGTGTCCTCGTAGTCCGTGCGCTCGATCCACAGCTCCTTGCCGAACATGAACTCGCGCTTGCCGCGCTCCGGTGCGTGCGGGTGCACGGGCGCGCTGCAGGGCTCCAGGTGGCCGGCGCCCATCAGCTCGTCCCAGTTGGTGACGACCATCTTCACCGGGTCCAGCACCGCCATCGCGCGCGCCGCCTTCGGGTCCAGGTCGTCGCGCAGCGCGATCTCCAGCGTCGAGTAGTCGATCCAGGAATCGGCCTTGCTCACGCCGATGCGGTCGGCGAACAGGCGCAGGCTCTCCGGCGTGTAGCCGCGGCGGCGCAGGCCCACGATGGTCGGCATGCGCGGGTCGTCCCAGCCGGTGACGTGCTTGCCGTCCACCAGTTGCTTGAGCTTGCGCTTGCTGGTCACCACGTAGGTGAGGTTCAGGCGTGCAAACTCATATTGCCGCGGATGCGGCGAGTTGATGAGGCCGCCTTCGGCCAGGCGATCGAGCAGCCAGTCGTAGAAGGGCCGCTGGTCCTCGAACTCCAGCGTGCAGAAGCTGTGGGTGATGTTCTCCAGCGCGTCCTCGATCGGGTGCGCGAAGGTGTACATCGGGTAGATGCACCACTTGTTGCCCGTGTTGTGGTGCTCCGCGTGCTTGATGCGGTACAGCGCCGGGTCCCGCAGGTTGATGTTGGGGCTGGTCATGTCGATCTTGGCGCGCAGGACTGCCTTGCCGTCCTCCAGCTTGCCGTCGCGCATGTCGCGGAAGCGCTGCAGGTTCTCGTCGATGCTGCGGCTGCGGAAGGGGCTGTCCACGCCGGGCTTGCCGAAGTCGCCGCGGTTGGTGCGCATCTCCTCCGGCGTCTGCTCGTCGACATAGGCGAAGCCGGCTTCGATGAGGTACTCGGCGGCCCGGTACATGAAGTCGAAGTAGTCGCTGGCCTGGTACAGGTGGCTGGTGCCGTTGGCATCCCAGCCATACCCCAGCCACTGCACGGCGTCCTTGATGGCGTCGACGTACTCGATCTCTTCCTTCTCGGGGTTGGTGTCGTCGAAGCGCAGGTGGCAGGTGCCCTGGTAGTCCTGCGCCAGCCCGAAGTTCAGGCAGATGCTCTTGGCGTGGCCGACGTGCAGGTAGCCGTTGGGCTCGGGCGGGAAGCGGGTGCGGATCTTCGCGGGGTCGGGTGCGCCGGCCTTGTGGTGCGCGGCATCACCGGGGCTGCCGCCCCACTGCCGTTGCGCGTAGGTGCCCTGGTCGAGGTCGCGTTCGATGACCTGCCGCAGGAAGTTGCTCTGCCTGGCAACGGGTTCTTTGTCGTTCTGGGAAGCCATATGCCGACGATTTTGTCATGGCTTGTTGCAGGGGACTTTTTGCGGCCCGCGTGACGAAGTGGCGCTCCGGGCGGACGAGCGGCCGAACGGGTTACGTCCCGCAACCGATTTGACGCCCTCGCCGTATGTGTGAAGGCCCCATGGACGTTAAATCAGTGCGTCGGGAGCGTTGCTCTCGAGCAAAGAAGTACCAGCAGGAACCCGCCATGAAACTGAACATCGTCCGAACCCTCGCCGCTGCCGGCGCAGTGGCACTGGCGACCCTGGCCACAGGCGCGCAGGCACGCGACGTCTACTGGTCGGTGGGCATCGACGCCGCCCCCGGCGTGTCCATCGGGGTGGGCAATGCCCGTCCCGTGTATGTGGCTCCGGCCCCGATCTACGTGGCGCCCGCGCCGGTGTACGTGCGCCCCGCGCCCGTGTACTACGCAGAGCCCGTCTACGTACGCCCGGGCCCGGTCTACTACGGCGCCCCGGTGTATTACGGCCACCCGGGCAAGCACAAGGGGCACAAGAAGCACCACAAGGGCCACCGCCACTGGGATTGAACCGTTTCCGGCGCCGGTTGTCGCCTGACCACAACCAGGATCTCCAAGCGTATTCGGCCCCGGCCCTCAAGCTGGGGCCTTCTTTTTGGGCCCCTTGCTCGATGGCTCGCTCGCGCCGTCCCGCGTGAATCCTTCGTGTCCCTTACCGGTGATGCTCGTCCTTGCCCATCTCGGGCTCGGGCGTCGGGTAGGGTGTCGGCAGCAGCGACTTCAGCCTGAGCTGGTCGCGCAAGTGGGGCCGCACGCTTTCCGCGCCATACCCGCTGTGTCCCCGTGCCGTCGCGCGCTCCACGAAGCCGCGCTGCTTCACCGGTCCGCTGCCCCTTCGCCCTGCCGCAGCAGAGCGACGGCCGTCGGGCTCGCTCGCATGGGTGGGTTTTCCGTCCTTCATTTCGGGCTTTCCTCTGTGTGTTAACAGAGTAGGGTCACCGAAACGCTTTACATGCCGGTTGTGCACGGCCGTAAGCGTCGGACCGCTTCGACCGATCCGTAGTCCCTGCGCCCGTGACTTCCCGCACGCGCCCAAAAAAGAACCCCCAGGGATGAGCCTGGGGGTAACAATGCCAGTCGCGGGACGGAGGGCCGGACCAGCTCACCCCGGAGGAGGAGGGGACTCAGAGGAGTCGGGGTGACCGGGACGAAAAGCGCTGTTCTTGTGGGAGGGTATGCGCCTTTCGTGCAATTCGATGCCTTGAAGTAGAAAGGCCTGTCGCGCCACGAACTGTAGGACGCCGCCCACAGGGACTGCCAGACGAAAACCCTAGTTCCCCGCACATAGGCACCGTTGCCTACCGTGGCTCGCTACATCGCCTTGAACAGGTGTGCGTAGAGCCGGCTCACCGGCAGCCGCTCCTTGCGACCGCGCAGCGCCAGGTGCAGCTTGCCCGCCTCGTCGCGATGCACGCTGTCCACCGCGGTCGATCGCACCACGGTGCCTCGGTGCACCTGCCAGAACAGGTTGGCATCCAGCTGGGGCAGCAGTTCCTTCAGCGGCGTGCGGATCAGGACTTCGCCGTCGGCGCAGACCACGCGCACGTACTTGTCCGCAGCCTCGAAGTACACGACCTCGTCCACCGGCACCATGCGGATGCTGTTGCCGACGCTCGCCTGGATCACCTTCAAGGGCGGCTGCGCGGTGCGGGCAGGTCCGGCGGCCAGCAGGTGGCGCAGCTGGCCCAGCGTGGCTTCGAGGTCCGCGCCGCCGCCCTTGCGTTGCCCCAGCACGTGGCGCAGCTTCTCCACGGTCTTCTGCAGGCGCGCGGGCTGCACCGGCTTGAGCACGTAGTCGACGGCCTGGGCCTCGAAGGCCTGCAGCGCGTACTGGTCGTACGCGGTCACGAACACCAGGGCGGGGAAGTTCGTTCCCTGCGGCCAGGCGTCGGCGAGTTCCGCGGCGGCGTCCAGCCCGCCCATGCCGGGCATGCGGATGTCGAAGAACAGCACGTCGGGACTGTGTTCCAGCGCGGCGCGCACGGCCGCGGCGCCGTCGCCCACGGTCTGCACCAGCTGGAGCTCGGGCCAGGCGCGTGCCAGTTCGGCCTGCAGCGCCTGGGCGAGCAGCGGTTCGTCTTCGGCGATCAGGGCGGTGGGGCTCATGCGATGGGCAGGCTGATGCGGGCGTGGGCGCCGCCGGCGTCGCGGTCGAAGTCGAAGCGCGCGCCCTCGCCATGCAGGGTGCGCAGGCGCTCGCGGATCTGCGCCAGGCCGAAGCCGTTGCCCGCGCTCTCCGCACTGGCCTCGCCGATGCCGGTGTCCTCCACCTCCACCAGCAGCCGGTCGCCGTCGCGGCGCGCGCGCACGGCGATGCGGCCGCCCTGCACCTTGGGCTCCAGCCCGTGCTGGATGCTGTTCTCCACCAGCGGCTGCAGCAGCAGCGTGGGCACGCGCTGGCCGGCCAGCTCCGGCGGCAGGTCCAGCTCGTAGGACAGGCGCGGGCCCATGCGGATCTTCATCAGCTCCAGGTAGTCGCGCAGCCGGTCGAACTCCGCCTGCAGCGGGTGGGTGGTGCTGCGCGAGGCGTCCAGCGTGGAGCGCAGGTACGCGATCATGTGATCGAGCATCTGCTGCGCGCGCCCGGGGTCCACGGCGATCAGCGCGCGCAGGTTGGCCAGCGTGTTGAACAGCATGTGCGGCTCGAGCTGCGTTTCCAGCAGCTTCAGCCGCGCCTCGTCGGCATGCCGCTGCGACTCGCGCATGCGGCGCAGGAGGTACTCGCTCTTGTTGCGGCTGTAGAACCAGTAGCTGCCGACGATGCCCGCCATCAGCGTGATCAGCATGCCGGTGCGCACGTGGGCGTCGCCGTGCACCATGGGACGAGGCCCGTACAGGTCGAAGGTGGTGCAGATGAAGTCGCCCAGCCGGTTGCCCAGGAAATAGCCGGCGACGATGCCGGTGACCACCAGCAGCACGCCGGCGATGCCGGGCGGCCAGCCGGTCTCGCGGGCCGATGGCAGCAGGTGCCGGCCCAGGTCCACCACCGCCCAGATGATGGTCCCGATCAGCAGCGAATAGATGGCGTTGGGGACAAAGGGCCGGTGCGGCTCGAACGCGAACTGGAGCGCCGCCACCGCCAGGCAGAAGGCGAGGGTCTGCAGCAGGTGCTGCAGCTTGTGCGCCCACTGGATGGCGATCGCCGGCCGGGCGTCTGGAGGCAGTGGCATGGCGCGGTTCATTCTAGGGGAGCAGGTGCTTGCGCAAGAAGGCGACGATGCGCTGGTCCACGTCGGCCAGCTGCCGGCGGTCGAAGCCGGGCGGATCGCCCAGCAGGTCCGCGGCGACTTCTCCCAGCTTGTCCAGCGGCGGCGGCGGCGAGAGCAGCGCGCCGTGCCCGCCGTCGGCGAGGTGCGCGAGCAGTTCACAGCGCGGACGGCAGGCGGCCAGCACGGCGTCGCTGTGGAAGCGCGGCACCAGCCACTTGTCGTGAGCCGCCGTCACCAGGGCCAGCGGCACGCGCGGCGTGGCCAGCGATGCCATGTCGAAGTCCGCGGAGTAGGGCACGCCCGCGACCACGGCGCGGATGCGCGGGTCCTCGTGCGTGTACCAGGCCTCGTCCCGCACCAGGCCGCGCAGGGCCGTGAGCGCCACGGTCTTCTTCAGCCCGTCGAACATGCCGCCGCGCAGCTGCGTGATGAGGCCGACGCAGGAGTTGAAGTCCTCCCCGATGTGCGCTTGGCAATGGCGGCGCATCTGCGCCGGGGACCAGCGGCCGCCGGCGATCGTGAGCGCCGTGTGCCCGCCGGCCGACATGCCGTACATGCCGACGCGATCGAGGGACAGCAAGGGCGCGAGCTGCGGATGGCGGCCGACCGCGTCGATGGCGCGCGAGACTTCGCCGGGGCGCAGCTTCCAGCTGTCCGGCCCGGGCTTCGAGGGGTCCAGCGCGTTGTCCGCATGGTGCAGCGGCACGGCCACCGTGAAGCCGGCCGCGACCAGCGCCCGCGCCAGGTCCGCATGCACCCAGGGCGTGCCGCCGGAGCCATGCGACAGCACCACCAGCCGGCCGTTGCCGCGCACGGGCGCCGCCTGCTCGGCGAGCTGCAGCGTGAACGGGCCGCGGCGGGCCCAGCGGTCCGGGGCGTCCGTGGGATAGAACACGGTCACCGGGCCGTCGCCGCCGGTGGCCGGCAGCTGCATGGCGCCGGTGCCGGCGCGGGTGGCCAGCGGGGCGGCGGCGGCGGCCAGCGCCAGCAGGACGGCCGCGCCGAAGCGGAGGGCGGCGCTCACCACGGATCCTTCTGCGCGCCGGCCAGCTGGCGGCGTTCGCGCTCGAGCAGGTTCTCGTAGACGCTGCCGCCGGCGACCATGAACACGACGACGCCGTGGATCGCCAGGCCCAGGCCCCAGCCGAGGGCGGGGAACACCGCCCAGTGCCGGCCGCTCGCGATGGACAGGGCGGCCAGCAGCAGGTTGACGGCGACGTACACGCCGGCGTGGATGAACCATCCCATCTTCATGCCCGCGCGGCGGCGGGCGGTGCGTTCGAGTTGCGGGCTCAGGGTGCTCATGGCTTTCTCCGTTGTGGATGATGAATGGTTTTTCATGCGAGGCCCAGCGCGCCCCAGAGCGCCTGGCCGAGGTAGCGTTGCGGCAGCAGCGTGAAAGCGCCGGCGGCGATGCAGGCGGTGAAATACAGGGCCTGCATCACCTTGCGGTGGCCGGCGACGTTGCGGCGCGCCAGCATCCAGAACGCGCCGAACAGCGAGGCGAACACCACGGGCACCAGCAGGTGGATGGGCGTGTAGCCGGCGATGTTGGGCAGGCTGAAGTCGCGGATGAAGAGGGCCGAGACGGCGGTCACCAGCATCAGCGTCACCCAGGCGTAGCCGAAGGCGCGGTGCAGGCGCGGGTGCTGCGCGCGGCCGCGGCGGGCCCAGAGCGCGACCGGGCCGGTGGCCACGGCCAGCAGTGCGGCGGTCATGTGGACGGCGATCACGGGGGTCATCTGCATGGCGCTTCTCCTGTCTGCGATGGGGTGGACTGTCGGCGCCGGCCGCCGCCGCCGCGAGCCGGATGCGACGAAACGCCGGCGGCCGGGAGCGAAATGCAGCCGCCGGGGCGCCAACGGCGCCGGGCTGGGCGCCCGGCCGGGCTGTTCCTACAATGCTGCGCATGCAGAAGTTCACCTGGAAGCTGGGCGCCGCGGCGGCGCTGCTGCTGCTGGCGGCAGGCGGCGGCGCGTGGTGGTGGAGCCAGGCCAGCACGCCCGCCGTCAGCTACCGCAGCGCGAAGATCGAGCGCGGCCAGCTGCAGGCCAGCGTCTCCGCGTCCGGCACGGTGAATCCG
Organism: Ramlibacter montanisoli; assembly: GCF_013087525.1. GTDB lineage: Bacteria > Pseudomonadota > Gammaproteobacteria > Burkholderiales > Burkholderiaceae_C > Ramlibacter > Ramlibacter montanisoli. Next base: position 529,927 of record NZ_JABFCS010000001.1, read on the forward strand.
GTGACCCAGGTGTCGGTCGGCACGCAGGTGTCGGGCCAGATCAAGGAGCTGATGGTGGACTTCAACTCCGAGGTGAAGGCCGGCCAGCTGATCGCGCGCATCGACCCCGAGACCTTCGAATACCGCATGCGGCAGGCGCAGGCGGACCTGGACGCCGCGCAGGCGGCCGTGCTCACCGCGCAGGCGAATTCGGCAGCGGCGCGCGCCGGCGTGTCGCGTGCCCGCGTGGACCACGCCGAGGCGCTGCGCGACCTGGAGCGCAAGAAGTCGCTGGTGGAAAAGCAGTTCATCTCGCAGACCGAGGCCGAGAAGGCGCAGGCGCTGGTGAACACCACGCGCGAGTCCGTGGCCTCCGCCGACGCGCAGCTCGGCGTCGCGGCCGCGCAGGTGAAGAGCGCGCAGGCGAGCGTCGCCCAGCGGCAGGCGGCGCTGTCGCAGGCGCGCGTGGACCTGCAGCGCACGCAGATCACCTCGCCGGTGAGCGGCATCGTCATCAAGCGCGCGGTGGAGCGCGGCCAGACCGTCGCCGCCAGCCTGCAGGCGCCGGAGCTGTTCGTGATCGCGCAGAACCTGCAGGACATGCAGGTGGAGGCGAGCATCGACGAAAGCGACGTGAGCCGCATCCGCCTGGGGCAACGCGCCACCTTCACGGTGGACGCCTTCCCCGGCCAGGCCTTCGAGGGCGAGATCCGGCAGGTGCGCAAGGCGGCGCAGAACGTCGCCAACGTGGTGACCTACGTGGCGGTGATCGGCTTTTCCAATAGCGGCGGGCGCCTGCTGCCCGGCATGACGGCCAACGTGCGCGTGGTGACCGACACGCGCGAGGGCGTGCTGAAGATCCCGAACGCGGCCCTGCGCGTGCGCATCGCGGGTGTCGAGCCGGCGCAGGCGCCGGTCGATGCCGCCGCGCCCGCAGGCGAGCAGAAGGCGAGGCCGCAGGGGCGGGCGGCGGATTCGCCGGGCCGGGCCGTGACGCGGGGCCGCATCCACCTGCTGGACGCCGGCGGCAAGCCCCGGGCCTTCAACGTGCGCCTGGGCATCACCGACGGCACCGCCACCGAACTGCTGGTGCCGGCGGGCGCGCCCGAAGCCTCCGAGCTGAAGGAAGGCGCGACGGTCGTGACCGGCGTGATCGGCGCCAGCGCACCGAAGGCGCCCATCGGGCCGCGGATGCCCTTCTGATGGCCCTGGTCGAAGCGCGCGGCCTCACCAAGGTCTACGCCACGGGCGGCCAGACCGTGCATGCCCTGCGCGGCGTGTCGATCGCCATCGAAGCGGGCGAGTTCGTCGCGATCATGGGAGCCTCGGGCTCGGGCAAGTCCACGCTGATGAACATCCTGGGCTGCCTGGACCGGCCCACCGCCGGCGCATACCAGCTGGCAGGCGAGCCGGTGGAGACCATGGCGGCCGACCAGCTCGCCGCCGTGCGCAACCGGCGCATCGGCTTCGTCTTCCAGCAGTTCAACCTGCTGCCGCGCACCACGGCGCTGGAGAACGTGGAGCTGCCGATGGTCTATGCCGGCGTGCGCGCCGCCGACCGCCGCGCCCGGGCGCTGGAGGCGCTGCAGCGCGTGGGCCTGGCCGAACGCGCGAGCCACACGCCTTCCGAGCTTTCCGGCGGCCAGCAGCAGCGCGTGGCGATCGCCCGCGCGCTGGTGAACCGGCCGCAGCTGATCCTGGCCGACGAACCCACGGGCGCGCTGGACTCGCAGACCAGCGAGGACATCATGCGGCTGCTGACCGACCTGAACCGGCAGGGCATGACGATCGTGCTGGTCACGCACGAGAACGACATCGCGCAGTGGGCGCGCAGGAAGATCGTGTTCCGCGACGGCATGATCGTCGAGGACACGGCGGGAGTTCCCGCATGACCTTCCTCGCCGCCCTGCGTTCCGCGTTGCGCGCGCTCGCCGCCAACAAGCTGCGCAGCGTGCTCACCATGCTGGGCATCATCATCGGCGTGGGCGCGGTGGTGACCATGATCGCCGTGGGCCGCGGCGCGACCGACCGCGTGCAGGAGCAGATGAAGAGCCTGGGCTCCAACGTGATGCTGGTGCTGCCCGGGACCGTCAATGCCGGCGGCGTGCGGCTCGGCGCGCAGACCGGCCAGGCGCTGACCGAGGAAGACGCCGCGGCGATCGCCCGCGAGATCCCCGAAGTGCAGGTGGCCGCGCCCAGCCTGCGCAGCTTCGCGCAGGTGGTGGTGGGCAACACCAACTGGAACACCACCGCGCTGGGCGCCACCAACGACCACCTGGAAGCGCGCGACTGGCCCGTCGCCAACGGCCGCATGTTCGAAGCCGCGGAGATCGCCGGTTCGGCCAAGGTGGTGATCATCGGCCAGACCGTCGCGCAGCAAGCTGTTCGCCGACGCCGACCCGCTGGACCAGGTGATCCGCGTGAAGAAGGTGCCGGTGACCGTGATCGGCCTGCTGGAAAGGAAGGGGCAGAACGCGCTCGGCCAGGACCAGGACGACGTGGTGATCCTGCCGATCAGCACCTACCGCAACCGCATCCAGGGCGGTTCGCCGGGCAAGCTCAAGCGCGTGGGCTCGATCAGCGTGAAGGTGCGCGAAGGGCAGGACATGAAGGCGGTGGAGGAGGGCGTCAAGGAGCTCCTGCGCCAGCGCTTCAAGGTGCAGCCGGGAGGGGACGATCCCTTTTCCATCCGCAACCTCACCGAGATCCTGGCGGCGCAGGAGGCGGCGAGCCGGGTGATGACGCTGCTGCTGGCGGCGGTGGCCGGCATCAGCCTGGTGATCGGCGGCATCGGCATCATGAACATCATGCTGGTGAGCGTGACCGAGCGCACGCGCGAGATCGGCCTGCGCATGGCGGTGGGCGCGCGGGGCCGGGACATCCTGGGTCAGTTCATGATCGAGGCGGTGACGCTCTCGCTGATCGGCGGTGCGATCGGGGTGGCGCTGGGGGCCGTGGCCACCTGGGCGGTGGGCCAGTTTGCCGGCTGGCAGGTCAGCATGACGGCCGGCTCTGTCCTCCTGGCGGGAGGCTTCGCCGGCTTCGTCGGCGTGTTCTTCGGGTTCTATCCGGCCAGGCGCGCGTCCCGGCTGCTGCCTATCCAGGCGCTGCGCTACGAATGACCAGTCGCGGGCTTCAGCCCCAGACGCGACGGTATTTCTCCGCCAGTTGCTGCTGGCGCACCATGATCTTCGGCACGTCCGGATGCATCGGGCTGATTTCGTTCATGGCCCACTTGTAGAACGCCTGGGCGCAAACCACGTGGAGGAGTTGGAGGATCTTCATGGCCGCAATGGTGGGGGCGCCTCCGGTCGCCCCCTGTAGGTAGCCTGCGTCACGGTCCCTGCCACGATTGCTACAGGGCGTGTCAGACAAAGCCATGGCTGAGCCATACGCCAAGGTCTGAGCCAGCCCGCCGGGGCGCCCCGCAGCGATAATCCGCCCTTTTGTTCAGGGAGCTCGCGTGGACGTTGTGTTGCTGGTGAAGGCCGCGATCATGGGCATCGTGGAGGGGCTCACCGAGTTCCTGCCCATCTCCAGCACGGGCCACCTCATCCTGGCCGGTGCCTTGCTCGGCTTCGATGACGAGAAGGCCAAGGTGTTCGACATCGCGATCCAGACCGGGGCGATCCTGGCGGTGATCATCGTGTACTGGCAGAAGATCCGCAGCACCATCGCCTCGCTGCCGAGCGACCGGGAAGCGCAGCGCTTCGCGCTCAACGTCGCGGTCGCCTTCTTCCCCGCCGTCGTGCTGGGCCTGCTGTTCGGCAAGGCCATCCAGCAGAACCTGTTCACGCCGGTCGTCGTGGCGACCACCTTCATCCTGGGCGCCTTCGTGATCCTGTGGGCCGAAGGCCGCCACCACCCGAAGGTGCGCATCCAGGAAGTGGAGGAGATGCGCTGGACCGACGCGCTCAAGCTCGGGCTGGTGCAGTGCTTCGCGCTGATCCCGGGCACCAGCCGCAGCGGCGCGACCATCATCGGCGGCATGCTGCTGGGCCTGTCGCGCAAGGCGGCGACCGACTTCTCGTTCTATCTGGCGATTCCCACGCTCATTGGAGCGGGCGGCTACAGCCTGTACAAGGAGCGCGGCCAGCTCGGCATGGAGGACATCCCGATGTTCGCGGTCGGCCTGCTGTTCTCCTTCCTCAGCGCCTGGCTGTGCGTGCGCTGGCTGCTGCGCTACATCTCCACGCACGACTTCAAGCCCTTCGCGTGGTACCGAATCGCCTTCGGGCTGATCGTGCTGCTCACTTCCTGGACCGGCTGGGTGCAGTGGACGCCGGCTTGACCCCGGCGCGGGGCCGGCGGTAAGGCCGCCAGCGGCCTTCGGGCTGCGCCAGGCGGTTGGCGACGATGCGCAGCACGTCCGGGTGCGTGGGCATGCCCAGGTGGCTGGCGTGCACGGCGATGTTCTCCACGTCGGGGCCCGCGTCCTCCAGGCAACCCTGCCAGCAGACCACGCCGTCGCTTTCGCTGTAGATGGAAGTGGTGGGCACCGGCGGCCGGTCGCGCAGCCGGTCCAGCAGTTCCGGCGTGAGCTGCGAGCTGTCGCCCCCAGCATCTTGAAGATCGTGCCCGCATGGTTGAAGCCGTCCATGGCCTTGTGCGGCGTGCCCAGGGTGATCACCTGCCGCACTTGCTGGGGGCAGCGCTTGGCGATCTCGCGCGCGTAGATCCCGCCCAGGCTCCAGCCCAGCAGGCTGACCTTGCGCTGGTAGCGTTCGTGCAGGCGGTGCACGCGCTCCATCAGCGCGGGCAGCCATTCGTCGAGGTGGCCGTCGGGGCCGGTGTTCACGCCCAGCTCCCAGTCGTGGACTTCGAAGTTGCAGCTCTTCAGGTGCTTGCGCAGGGGCGAGGTGGTGAGCGATCCCGCCCCGAGCCCGGGATAGACGATGACCGGATGGCCGTCGCCCTGCACCGGCGTGAGGTCGCCCACCTTGGCGGCGAACTGTTCGAGGATGGCGCGCAGCGGCTCGGTGGCGAGCAGCGCGAACGAGGGTGCCTGGAAGGCAAGGGCGTGCGTTGGAGGCATCCCCCATGTTGGGTTGCGCCAGGGCCCCAGCCCTGTGGGCGCGGCGAGGACAGGCGCGTAGGACGCCCGCGCTTCAGAGGGCGAGCAGCGCCGCTTCGATCGCCGCCGCCGTCGCCAGCGGCTTTTCCATCGGGAACAGGTGCGATCCTGACAGCATCATGACGCGCCCCTCGGTGATGCGCGCCGTCATCGCCATGCCCACCTGCCGCACTTCCTCCGATTGCAGGCCGCCGATGAAGGCCACCGGGCAGCGCAAGGGGTGGCGTTTCAGCATGGCGTCCATGTTGTCCGGCAGCGTGTTGTAGATCGCCGTCTCCACGTCGCGGTCGAAGCTCAGCACGCGGTGGCCGTCCTCGTCGTGCGTGCCATGCGTGGCGTAGTCCTGCAGCACCTGCGGGTCCCAGCGCGCGAAGGCCTTCTTGTGGCGGAAGTGCTCCAGCACCGCTTCGGCCGTGGGCCAGCGGTTCTTGCGCTTGCGGCTGACGGCGCCCGGCGAGATCGATCCCACCAGCTGCGTGCGCTTGGCGGCACGCAGTGCATGCGCCTTCCAGCCTCCCAGCAGGGGCGAGTCCAGCAGCAGCACGCCGCGCGCGAGCTGCGGGTGGCGCGCCGCGCACATCGCGCTCAGGAAGCCGCCCAGCGAGTGGCCGACGAAGAAGGCGGGCTCGCCGGCCTTGTCCACCTCGCGCGCGGCGAAGTCGTGCAGTTGCTGCACGAGGCCGGGCCAGTTGTTGCCGACGGGATAAGCCGGGTCGTGGCCGAAGCGGTCGACCGCCTTGACCGTGAAGCCGCGCGAGCGCAGGTGCCGGAACAGCACGCCGTAGGTGGCGGCGGGAAAGCTGTTGGCGTGGGAGAAGACGACGAGCGACACCCTCTAGATCAGTCTTTCTTCCGGCCGCGTGATCTTCTTCAGCGGCTTGCTGCGCCCGCCCGCGTGCGTGAGCAGCGGGATGTCGGTGTGGGTCTCGTCCCAGACCGGGTCGTCCAGGCTGTCGAACACCTCGCGCAGCTTCTGGCCCCAGTTGGTGTGCAGCATGCGGAAGTAGGGGTTCTGGGCGTCGATGCAGACGATCTTGTCGGTCTCGAAGCGGTTGGCCTCGTACACCACCAGGTCCAGCGGCGGGCCCACCGACAGGTTGGACTTCATGGTGGAGTCCATGGACACCAGCGCGCACTTGGCGGCTTCGTCCAGGTCGGTGTCGGGCGTCAGCACGCGATCGAGCACCGGCTTGCCGTACTTGTATTCGCCGATCTGGAAGTAGGGCGTCTCGGCGGTCGCCTCGATGAAGTTGCCCGCGGAATACACCTGGAACAGGCGCATGCCTTCGCCGCGGATCTGGCCGCCGAACACCAGGTTGACGTTGAACTCCACGCCGGCGCGCTGCAGCGACTTGGCGTCGCGGTCGTACACGTGGCGCACCGTCTGCCCCAGCACGCGGCAGGCGTCGAACATGCTCGGGGCGTTCCAGATGGTGATCGGATCGGCGGCATCGTTTTCCTTGAGCTGCTCGACCTGCAGGATCTCGCGCACCGACTGCGAGATGCTCAGGTTGCCCGCGGACAGCAGCACCATGAAGCGGTCGCCCGGCTTCTCGTACACGATCATCTTGCGGAAGGTGCTGATGTTGTCCACGCCCGCGTTGGTGCGCGAGTCGGAGAGGAACACCAGTCCCGCATTGAGCTTGATGCCGACGCAATAGGTCATGGTTGGATGAGTTTTTTCAGCGTGTACAGGGCGTCGAGGGCGTCGCGCGGGGTGAGCGCATCGGGGTCCAATGCTGCCATGGCCGCTTCCAGCCGGGTGGGCGCGGATGCCTCGGCAGCGGGCGGCGGTGCGAACAAGTCTACCTGTTCGCGGCTTTCTTCCTGGTGCCTCTCCAGGGCCGACAGGGCGTGCCGGGCGTGGTTGACCACCCCCGTGGGCATCCCTGCGAGCTTGGCGACCTGGATGCCGTAGCTGCGGCTGGCCGGGCCGGGCTGGATCTCGTGCAGGAAGACGATGTCGGTGCCGGACTCCGTGGCGCCCACGTGCACGTTGACGGCGCAATGGTGCTTGGCCGGGAATTCGGTCAGCTCGAAGTAGTGGGTGGCGAACAGCGTGAAGGCCTGGGTCTTGTCGTGCAGGTGCGCGGCGATGCCCGAGGCGAGCGCCAGCCCGTCGAAGGTGGAGGTGCCGCGGCCGATCTCGTCCATCAGCACCAGGCTCTGCGCGCTGGCGCCGTGCAGGATCTGCGCGGCCTCGGTCATCTCCAGCATGAAGGTGGACTGCGCGTTGGCCAGGTCGTCGGCCGCGCCGATGCGCGTGTGGATCGCGTCCATGGGGCCGAGGCGGCAGGCCTGCGCCGGCACGTAGGAGCCCATGGCCGCCAGCAGGCTGATGATCGCCACCTGCCGCATGTAGGTCGACTTGCCGCCCATGTTGGGGCCGGTGATGATCTGCATGCGCTGCTTGGGACCCAGGCGCGTGTCGTTCGGGATGAACTGGCCGCCGGTGGTTTCGGCCAGCCGCGCTTCCACCACCGGGTGGCGGCCCTGCGTGATCTCGATGCCCGGTTCCTTCATGAACTGGGGGCGGCACCAGTCGAGCGTGAGCGAGCGTTCGGCCAGTGCGCACAGTGCGTCCAGCGAGGCCAGCGCGCGCGCCAGCCGGGTGAGGCAGGGGATGTGTTCCTGCAGGGCATCGAGCAGCTGCTCGTACAGCCACTTCTCGCGCGCCAGCGCCCGCTCCTGTGCCGACAGCGCCTTGTCCTCGAAGGCCTTGAGCTCCGGGGTGATGAAGCGCTCGGCGTTCTTCAGCGTCTGGCGGCGGCGGTAGTCCTCCGGCACCTTGTCCAGCTGGCCCTGCGTGACCTCGATGTAGAAGCCGTGGACCTTGTTGTATTGCACGCGCAGGTTGGCGATGCCGCTGCGGGCGCGCTCGCGCGTCTCCAGCTCCAGCAGGAAGCCGTCGCAGTTGTCCTGGATCGCGCGCAGCTCGTCCAGGTCGCCATCGTGGCCGGTGGCGATCACGCGCCGCCGTCGCGCACCAGCGCCGCCGGCTCCTCGCGCAGCGTGGCTGCCAGGCGCTCGGCGCAACCCGAGGGCGGCTGCAGGTCGTGCGCGGCATTCGACAGCAGGCCGGGGAGACCCTGGATCAGGGCGGACAGCTGTTGCGACTTGGCGAGGGCGAAGCGCAGGCCGACCAGCTCGCGCGGCCGCACCTGGCGCAGCGCGATGCGCGCGGTGACGCGTTCCACGTCGCTGATGCCCTTGAGTTCGCCGCGCAGCTTCTGCCACAGGTTCTCGCGCAGGCCGGAAATCGCGTCCAGCCGCTGTTGTGCCACGGTGCGATCGCGCAGCGGCTCCAGCAGCCAGGACCTGAGCAGGCGGCTGCCCATGCCGGTCATGCAGGTGTCCAGCAGCGAGAACAGGGTCGGACTGTCCTCGCCGCGCAGCGTCTGCACCAGCTCCAGGTTGCGGCGCGTGGCCGGCGGCAGCTCGATGCGTTCGCCGTCCCGAACCACCAGCAGCTGCTGCACGTGCGACAGCGCCCGGCCCTGCGTGTGTTCCGCATAGGCGAGCAGGGCGGAGGCAGCCGCGTGCGCGTGCGGCAGGTCCTCGGCGCCCCAGGCGGACAGGCTGGCCGCCTTGAGCTGCTCCAGCAGCTTGCGCTGGCCCAGGCCGCTGTCGAACTGGAAGCCGGGACGCTGGGTGACGGGCACGGCGCGGAAGGCCTGCAGGCGCTGTCCGAACGCGGGCGTCACCTCGCTGGAGTGCAGCACTTCGCTGGGCGACACGCGGGCGATCCAGTCCTGCAGCTCGTCGGCGTCGCATTCGGCCAGCTGCAGCGAGCCCTGCGTCACGGCCAGCCAGGCCAGGCCCACGCGGTGCTTGGTTCCCTGGTGCACGGCCAGCAGCACTGCTTCGGACTTGTCGTTCAGCAGTTCGCTGTCGGTGAGCGTGCCGGGCGTGACGACGCGGATCACCCGGCGCTCCACCGGCCCCTTGCTGGCGCCGACTTCGCCCACCTGTTCGCAGATCGCCACCGATTCGCCGCAGCGGATCAGGCGTGCGAGGTAGCCCTCGACCGAATGGAAGGGGACGCCGGCCATGACCACCGGCTCGCCGGCGGACATGCCGCGCCGGGTGAGGGTGATGTCCAGCAGGCGGGCGGCCTTCTCGGCGTCCTCGTAGAACAGCTCGTAGAAGTCGCCCATGCGGTAGAACACGAGCGTCGAGGGGTACTCCGCCTTGATGCGGAGGTACTGGCCCATCATGGGCGTATGGGCCGAGAAGTCCGGCGGGGAGCCGCTGTTGGAGGAATCGTTGCCCATGGAGGAGGTGACTGGTTTCCGTACTGCAGGGGGATTGGACCAGAAGCGCGCGGCGCTCCCCGGCCAGGCCCTCCATGGTAGGGCAGGCTCCTAGGGCTCCCGCGCCACCCGCCGCCACACCTCGTAGGGGCTCACCGGCCGCAGGAACTGCGGGGCGATGGTCCAGACCGCGCCGATGAACAGGAAGAAGCCCGTCTGCATCAGCGCATAGGGCGCCAGGAACATCAGCAGCCACAGGCCCTGCACCGAGGGCTGCGCCGGATCGGAGTGGAAGTCCAGGGACTGCAGCAGCCCGTAGAGGCTCGCCCCCAGCACCACCCCGAACAGGTAGGCCACGGTTCCCTGCATGGCACGCTCGGCCGCGAACAGCGTGCGCACCTGCTCGCGGCTGCTGCCCAGCGAGCGCCCGCGCATGTACAGCAGCGAGGTGAAGGCGAAGAACACGACCAGGATCGGCAGGCAGAAGCCCGCCAGCGGCCGGAAGTCCAGGGTGTAGACGTGGTGCAGCACGACCGTGAAGAACACCGCGCCGGCACTGGCGCGCAGCAACGCGAGGGCGAGGCGGCGCAGCTGGTTCTTCCTGGACTTGCTCATGACGGGCTCCGGTGCGGTCGGCGGTTCAGGCGGGATGGGCGAGCGAGCGCGTCCAGGCGGACAGCGCGGCATGGCCCGGGGCGGCCGTGGGTGCGGTCGTCGCCACGCGGGCCCGGGCCGGACGGTGTTCGCCCGGGCGGACTTCCTTGAGGGCGCGCCGGGCGCGGTCCGGTCCTGCTGCGGCCAGCGGCGCGGCCGCGGCGGCCAGCGACTCCAGGATGGCGCAGTGCGCGGACTGGTCGCCGCGGCACTCGGCCACCAGTTGCCGCAGGGAGGAGCGCATCTGGTCCAGCTCGCGCTGCCGCTCTTCCAGCTGCGCCAGCTGCCGCACCGCGACCTCCTTCACCTCCCGGCTGTGGCGGCCGGGGTCGCGCCACAGCGAGAGCAGCGACTCGATCTGCTCGATCGGGAAGCCCAGGCCGCGCGACTGGCGGATGAAGCGCAGCATGGCGATCTCGCGCTCGCCGTACAGGCGATAGCCCGCGTCGGTGCGCCGGGCCTCGGGAATGAGGCCCAGCGCCTCGTAGTGGCGGACCATCTTGGGGGTCACGCCCGCCGCGGCGGCGGCATCGCCGATGTTCAGGAATGGCATGGCTGCTCCTTGGAATGGACGCAGTGTCAACCTTGCCCCGATGGGAAGGTCAAGCCGCCGCGGCAACGGACGGGCAGGCGTTGACCTTGCCATCGGGTGAGGCTTGAACCTTGCGGCAGGTCGCGTCGACCTCCCACCCATCGCAAGGATCTCCATGAACACATCGACTCCCCAGCGCGCGCCCGGCGCGCAACGCCGCTCGCTCCTGTTCACGTTCGCGCTGCTCGCCGGCGGGCTGCTCTCCGCGTGCAGCGCCGATGCGCGCATGCAGCCGCCGCAGTCGCCTGCGGACTACGCCACCGAGCGCGATTCGGCGCAGGGCACCTTCCGCGTCTCGTACCGCACCGAGGCCGGCGTGCCCGTCGGCCGGATGCACGCCTGGACCCTGCGCGTGCAGCGGCCCGACGGCACCCCGTCACCGACGCCGCCATCGCGGTGGACGGCGACATGCCGCAGCACCTGCATGGCCTGCCGACGCGGCCGCGCGTGACCGCCCACCTGGGCAACGGCGACTACCTGGTCGAAGGCGTGAAGTTCCAGATGGGCGGCTGGTGGGTGATGGACTTCGACATCACCGCCGGCGGCCGCACCGAGCGCGTGCGCTTCCACCTCCAGCTGAAGAAGTAAGGGGAACGCCATGCGGATCGAAAGATGGACGATCGCCGCCTTGCTCGCGCTGTTCGCCCTGCTGGCGGTGGCGGCGAGCACCGGCAAGCCGTGGAACGCCGAGCAACTCGCGCAGTTGCAGCAGCTGTCCCTGGCCAGCCTGCCGCCGCTGCCGGCGGACCCTTCCAACCGCGTCGCCGATGACGAGCGCGCCGCCGAACTGGGGCAGCGCCTGTTCTTCGACCAGCGCCTCAGCGCCAACGGCAAGGTCGCGTGCGCGACCTGCCACCTCCCGGACAAGCAGTTCCAGGACGGCACGCCGCTCGCGCAAGGCGTGGGAACCACCGACCGGCGCACCATGAGCATCATCGGCACCGCGCGCAGTCCCTGGCAGTTCTGGGACGGCCGCAAGGACAGCCAGTGGGCGCAGGCGCTGGGCCCGCTGGAAAGCGCGGTGGAGCACGGCGGCGACCGCACGCAGTACGTGCACCTGCTGGCCGCGAACTACCGCGCCGAATACGAGGCGATCTTCGAGCCATGCCCGACCTGCGTGGCCTGCCGAAGCACGCCGGCCCGGTCGCGGACCCGGAAGCGAATGCCGCCTGGCGCGCCTTGCCGCAAGCCGAACGCGACAAGGTCAGCGGCGTGTTCGCCAACCTGGGCAAGGCGATCGCGGCCTACGAGCGGCGCATCGAACCCGGGCCGTCCCGCTTCGACGCCTACGTGGAAGCGGCCGTGGCCGGCGACGGCGCGAAGATGCAGGCCACGCTGTCACGCGACGAGGTGGCCGGCCTGAAGCTGTTCCTGGGCAAGGCGCAGTGCGTGCAGTGCCATGCCGGTCCGCTGTTCACCAACAACGAGTTCCACAACACCGGCGTGCCGGCCGCGCGCGGGCTGCCGGCCGACAGCGGCCGGCTCGCAGGCGCCAGGCAGGTGCTGCAGGACGAGTTCAACTGCCTGGGCCCGTTCAGCGATGCCAGGCCGCAGCAGTGCGGCGAGATCCGCTTCCTGGCGGCCGACAACGCCGTCCAGATGCGGCAGTTCCGTGTTCCCTCGCTGCGCAACGTGGCGCAGCGCGCGCCCTACATGCATGCCGGCCAGTTCGCGACGCTGCGCGAGGTGGTGGAGCACTACAACCGCGCGCCGGCGGCGCCGCAGGGGCACGGCGAGCTGCAGCCGCTGGGCCTTTCCGCCGGTGAGGTCGGCCAGCTGGTCGCCTTCCTGGGCGCGCTGAGCGGCCCGGTACAGGCCGACAGCCGCTGGCTGCAGTCGCCTTCGCCTTGAGCGGCTAGCGCTGCGGCAGCGTCTGCAGCCAGGCCGTCAGCGCCGCGTGGGCGGGCTGCGATGACGACTTGGCCGGTGCGTGGCAGGGTTTCGCGGTGCCGGCCGTGGATCCTGCCCGCACCTGCTTGAGCGTCTTCGCTGCCGGCTTGCCATCGACCTTCGCCGGCTGGCCCGCAGCGGACAGCTCCTCCAGGATGGCGCAGTGCGGGTCGTCGTCGCCCTTGCACTTCGCGACCAGGGCGGAGAGCGTGCTGCGCATCTCGTCGATCTCGCGCTGGCGCTCTTCCAGTTCGGCCAGTTGCTGCCGCGCCAGTTCCTTGACCTCGCGGCTGGCGCGACTGTCGTCGCGCCACAGGGCGAGCAGCGAGTCGATCTGCTTGACGGAGAAGCCCAGCGCGCGGGCCTGGCGGATGAAGCGCAGCATGCCGACCTCGCGTTCGGAATACAGGCGATAGCCCGCCTCGGTGCGCTGCACGTCCGGGATCATGCCCAGGGACTCGTAGTGCCGGATCATCTTGGGGGTGACGCCCGCTGCGGCGGCGGCGTCGCCGATGTTCATGTGGCCCATGACCGCTCCTTCGCGCTGGCTGCACGCGGGCGCCACTGTCCGCCCGCGGGCGGGCGCGCTGTCAAGGCAGCGGCATGCGGGCAGAGGGGGACTGCGGCGGCGGGCGCCGGGAGGAGGGGGGGGGGAGGGAGAAGGAGAAGGAGAAGGAGAAGGAGAAGAGGCCTGCGCGGCCAGGCTGGCGGCGCGGGCCGCCGGGCAGCGCCCGTGGGGCGCTCCCGGCCAGCCACGGCATCAGATCTGCTCGTGGATCACGCGCGTGCGGGCGGCCTGCATGGCTTCGGCGCGCACCTCGGCGCGGCTGCGCGTGAAGGCCGCGCCGGCCTGTTCGTTGCCCGCGTAGTCGCTGGTGGACAGCGTGCCCGTGCTGCGCGCGTGCATCACTTCGGCCTTGACTTCGGCACGGGTGCGCTCGCCGGCGAAGGCGGCGTGGTTGGCCTGCGCATCGGCCGCTTCGTTGGCGTAGGCGGCGGCGGAGGTGAACAGGAACAGGGCGATCAGGGACTTGTGCATGACGAGACTCCTTCGTGGAACCAGCTTGCGGCTGGGATCCGGCCGGCCTCGACGAGGCCAGTGCGCCGGAACGGAACGAAGTCTCGTGATTGACACGATGGCAAGGTCAAGCGGCGTGCGCCGCTCCACCCATCAGGCGTCCTGCGCCGGGCCCTCGTCGACGTGCGTGCCCGGGGCCATGCCGGGTTCGACCAGCGTCGGCGTGTTCTGCCGCAGGTCGGCCTTCTCGCCGGCGCTGGCGAACTTGCTGTACTTGCCCAGGATCTTCACCAGCTGGCCGTAGATCTTGGGGTTGCCGGCGACGCATTCGCGCTGTTCCAGGAAGTCGGCCTCGCCGGTGAAGTTGCCCACCAGCCCGCCCGCTTCGGTCACCAGCAGCGAACCGGCGGCAACGTCCCAGGGCGACAGGCCGGTCTCGAAGAAGCCTTCGGTGAAGCCTGCGGCGACATAGGCGAGGTCGAGCGCCGCCGCGCCCGGGCGGCGCAGGCCGGCGGTGCGCTTCATGACGTCGGCCATCATGCGCAGGTAGATGTTGAAGTTGTCGCCCGGGCGGAAGGGGAAGCCGGTGGAGACCAGCGATTCCTTCAGCTGCGTGCGCTTGCTCACGCGGATGCGGCGGTCGTTGACATAGGCGCCGCGGCCGCGGGTGGCGGTGAAGAGGTCGTTGCGGGTGGGGTCGAAGATCACGGCCTGCTCGACGCGCCCCTTCACCAGCAGGGCGATGCTGATGCAGTAGACGGGGAAGCCGTGGATGAAGTTCGTCGTGCCGTCCAGGGGGTCGATCAGCCACACGTGATCGGAGCTCGCCTTGCCATGCTCGCGGCCGGACTCCTCGGCCCAGATGCCGTGGTCGGGATAGGCGGTCAGCAGCGTGTCGATGATCGCGCGTTCGCTGGCGTGGTCGACTTCGGTGACGAAGTCGTTGACCTGCTTCTGCGAGATGCGCACGGACTCGACGTCGAGCGCGGCCCGGTTGATGATCGCGCCGGCGGCGCGGGCGGCCTTGACGGCCACGTTGAGCATGGGATGCTGGTTGGACGACATGAGTTGTTGAAGAACTTCGGCCCCTGGGGGACGGGAGGCAGGCCGGCGATGCGGCATGCCACGTTGGCCGCGATTTTACCGGGCGGGTGCGGCCGGCGCGCGGCAAGGTCTTGACGCCGGTCGTCCTACGTCCTTCCACGTACCGGACAATGACGGGGATGAGCACGCGCTTCGTCCTGATCCAGCCCAGCCACGCCGGCAACGTCGGCGCCGCCGCCCGCGCCCTGAAGGTGATGGGCTTCGACGACCTGGTGCTGGTGAAGCCGCGCTGGGAGGACGTGCTCACGCGCGACGAAACCGTCGAGCGGGCCAGCGGCGCCGTCGACGTGCTGCAGAAGGCGCGGGAGGTGGAGACGCTGGAGGAGGCGCTGCAAGGCATGACGCACGTCTGCGCCACGGTGATGACGCCGCGCGACTTCGGCCCGCCCACCTTCGGGCCGCGCGAGCACCTGGCCGGCGTGGCGCGAGAAGGCCACCACGTGGCCTTCCTCTTCGGCTCGGAGCGCTATGGCATGCGCAACGAGGACGTGTACCGCTGCCACGCGGCCCTGCGCATCCCGGTGTCGCCGGACTATGGCTCGCTGAACCTGGCCGCAGCGATCCAGGTGATCGCCTACGAGTGGCGGATGGCGCTGGGCGGCTTCGAGCTGCCGCCCTCTCCCGGACCGCAGGCCGCGGACGCCGCGGCGGTGGCCGGCATGCTGCAGCACTGGGAAGAGGCGCTGGTGGCGATCGGCTTCCTCGACCCGGCGGCGCCCAAGAAGCTGATGCCCCGGCTGAACCAGCTGTTCAACCGCGCGCAGCCCACCCCTGAGGAAATCCACATCCTGCGTGGTGTCGCCAAGGCCATGGCCGAAGCGGCCCGCAAGCCAAAGCCTTAGACTTGGCAGCACATCAGCTCGACACCATGTTCAGCCGCCTGCGTTCCGACATCCAGTGCATCCTCGACCGCGACCCTGCCGCGCGCAGCAAGTGGGAGGTGCTCACGTGCTATCCGGGCCTGCATGCGCTGGTGTTCCACCGGGGCGCCCACTGGCTGTGGAAGCGCGAGCTGCGCTGGCTGGCGCGCTTCACCTCGCACCTCTCGCGCTGGCTGACGGGCATCGAGATCCATCCCGGCGCGCAGATCGGCGACCGCGTGTTCATCGACCACGGCATGGGCGTCGTGATCGGCGAGACGGCGGAGATCGGCGACGGCTGCACCATCTACCAGGGCGTGACGCTGGGCGGCACCTCGCTGTACAAGGGCACCAAGCGGCATCCGACGCTCGGAAAGAACGTGGTGGTGAGCGCGGGCGCCAAGGTGCTGGGCGGCTTCACCGTGGGCGACGACGCCAAGATCGGCAGCAACGCGGTGGTGATCAAGCCGGTGCCGGCGGGCGCGACCGCCGTGGGCATCCCGGCGCGCATCATCCAGGCGGAAGACACGGCGCGGCGCGAGGAAGCCGCGGCCAAGATGGGTTTTTCCGCGTATGGCATCACCGCCAACGACGACCCGCTGTCGCAGGCCATGAAGGGCCTGATCGACAACGCCGCCACGCAGGAACACCAGATCGCGCTGCTCTGGCAGGCGATCGAGAAGCTGTCGGACCAGCGGCGCGGGGAACCGTGCGTGCCGCTGGATGCGAAGACGACGGAGGATTTCGAGAAGGAGAAGCTCACCCAGCTGGTGGGCAAGTGATCCTCACTTCACCCGGATCGCGCTCTTCGGCCGGAAGCCCTTGCACACCTCGTCGTTCGTCTCGAGGTAAGGCCCGCCGATCAAATCCACGCAATAGGGCACCGCGGCGAAGATTCCCGGCACCACCTGCCTGCCGTCCTCCTTCAGCCCTTCCAGCGTCTCCTGGATGGACTTGGGTTGCCCCGGCAGGTTGAGCACCAGGCTCTTGCCGCGGATCACCGCGACCTGCCGCGACAGGATCGCGGTGGGCACGAAGCGCAGGCTGATCTGCCGCATCTGCTCGCCGAAGCCGGGCATTTCCTTGTCCGCGATCGCCAGCAGCGTCGCCTCGGGCGTGACGTCGCGCGGCGCCGGGCCGGTGCCGCCGGTGGTCAGCACCAGGGAGCAGCCGGCGTCCACCAGTTCGATCAGCGTCGCGCTGATGCGCTCCTTCTCGTCGGGGATCAGCCGCTCCTGGAAGGTGAGGGGGTTCTTCAGCGCGCGCCCCAGCCACTCCTTGAGCGCGGGCAGGCCCTTGTCCTCGTAGACGCCGCTGGAGGCGCGGTCGCTGATGGAGACGATGCCGATGGTGACGGGGTCGTGGTCAGCCATGTTCTTCCTCGTCCAGGGTGTCGCGCACGATCTGGAAGATCTCGCGGAAGGCGCGGCCGCGGCGCGGCGCCTGGCCCCTGGAGACTTCGTCCTGAGAAGGCGCGCCATCCTTGCGCGCCTGGCGGATCAGCGCGCGCAGCTGCTGCGAATCGGTTTCGGGATGCGACTGCAGCCAGGCCTGCAGCGCGTCGTCGCTGGCGATCAGGTCGTCGCGCCATTTCTCGGCCGCGTGCAGCGCCAGCGTCTGCTGGGCCGAGCCGCTGCGCTGTTCCTCCAGCGCGTCGCGGACGGACTGCAGCGTTTCCGGCTCCAGCTGCCGCATGAGCTTGCCCACGTACTGCAGCTGGCGGCGGCGGCCTTCGAAGTTGGTGATCTTCTTCAGGTCCGCCAGCGCGGTGAGCAGGCCCTCGGGCAGGGCCAGCTTCTCGAACAGGTCGCCGCGCAAGGTCAGCAGCGCTTCGCCGACCTTCTGCAGCTCGGTGCTTTCCTTCTTCAGTTCGGTGCGGCTCGGCTCGCCACCGGTCTGCTCGGCGCGCAGCTCGAGGTCGAGTTCGCTGCCTTCGGCGACGAAGTGGCCTTTGACGAAATAGCCTTTTTTGGGTTTGCGGGACATGCGGGGGAGTTTGGAACGGCGGCTGCGCGGCCGTGGTGCGCTGCAATGCACAAGTATCATAGCCCGCCATGAACAATACACCCGCGCAGGACGGAACCGGCTTCAGCTACAGCCGCACCGATTTCGAGGAACTGGTCGACTTTGCGCTGGAGCATGCCCGCAAGCTCGGAGCCACCGACGCGGGAGCGGAAGCCTCCGAGGGCTGCGGCCTGAGCGTGTCCGTGCGCAAGGGCGAGATGGAGACGGTGGAGCGCAACCGCGACAAGTCGCTGGGCATCACCGTGTACGTCGGCAGCCAGCGCGGCAATGCCAGCACCTCCGATTTCTCGCGGCCCGCCATCGAGCGCACGGTGCAGGCGGCCTACGACATCGCCCGCTTCACCGCGCAGGACCCGGTGGCCGGCCTGCCCGAGCCCGAGGACATCGCGCCGCCGGAAGCGCACCCCGACCTGGACCTGTTCCACCCCTGGGCCATCACCAGCGAACAGGCGGCCGAACTGGCGCTGCGCTGCGAACGCGCCGCCTTCGACACCGACGCCCGCATCACCAACAGCGAAGGCGCGGGCGTGTCGGCGCAGCAAAGCCATTTCTTCAGCGCGCACACGCACGGCTTTCGCGGCGGCTATGCCAGCTCGCGGCATTCGATCTCGGTCGCGCCGATCGCCGGCAAGGGCGAGGAGATGCAGCGCGACGCCTGGTACAGCTCGATGCGCTCGGCGCCCGAACTCGCTTCACCCGAGGTCGTGGGCCGCTATGCCGCGGAACGGGCGCTGGCCCGCCTGCGGTCGCGCAAGATCAGCACGCGCGAATGCCCGGTGCTGTTCGAGTCGCCGCTGGCCGCCGGACTCCTGGGCGGCTACGTGCAGGCCACCAGCGGCGGCGCCCTCTATCGCAAGAGCACTTTCCTGGTCGACTCGCTGGGCAAGCAGGTGTTCGCCGACCACATCGACGTGCTCGAGGATCCCTTCGTGCGCCGCGGCAAGGGCAGCGCGCCCTTCGACGAGGAGGGCGTGCGCACCAAGCCGCGCAAGGTGGTGGATGGTGGCCGGGTCGAGGGCTACTTCCTCAGCAGCTACTCCGCCCGCAAGCTGGGCATGAAGACCACCGGCAACGCCGGCGGCTCGCACAACCTGACCCTGGCCTCGCGCCGCACGCAGCCGGGCGACGACCTGCCGGAAATGCTGCGCAAGCTGGGCACCGGCCTGTTCGTCATCGAGCTGATGGGGCAGGGCATCAACTACGTGACCGGCGACTACTCGCGCGGCGCCAGCGGCTTCTGGGTGGAAAACGGGGAGATCGCCTATCCGGTGCAGGAGATCACCATCGCCGGCAACCTCAAGGACATGCTGATGGGGATCGAGGCCGTCGGCGCCGACGTGTACAACTACGGGGCGAAGACGGTGGGCTCGATCCTGATCAACCGGATGAAGGTGGCGGGGTCCTGACGGGGTGTTGGGGTGCGCTTCGCGCAGCCCAACCTACGGGACACCGCTGGGTAGGTTGGGCTCGCGCAGCGACCCCAACACCAGAAATCAACCCGCCAGCGCGGCCTTGACCGCCGCCGACACCTGTCCCATGTCGGCCTTCCCCGCCAGCCGCTGCTTCACGGCGCCCATCACCTTGCCCATGTCCCCCGGCCCCTTGGCGCCCAGTTCCGCCACGATCGCCTGCACTTCGGCCTGGACCTCGTCGGCCGACAGGCGCGCCGGCAGGTAGGCCTGCAGCACCACCACTTCCGCCTTTTCCTTGTCGGCCAGGTCCTGGCGGCCGGCCTTCTCGAAGGCCTCGATGCTGTCCTTGCGCTGCTTGAGCAGCTTGTCCACGATGCCCACCACCGCGGCATCGTCCAGTTCGACCCGCTCGTCCACTTCCTTCTGCTTGATGGCGGCGGTGAGCATGCGGATGGCGCCCAGGCGCTCGGCGTCCTTGGCGCGCATGGCGGCCTTCATGTCTTCGGTGATGCGTTCCTTGAGCGTGACCATGGTCGGATTCCTCGGTGAATATGAAAAAGCCCGCCTGGGCGTCCCCAGGCGGGCAGCATCAGGAAAAAAGCCCGACTGGGCGTCCCCAGGCGGGCTTTCGTGATGCTGTCAGCCGGGGCTCAGTAGAGCTTTTCGGCAGCTGCATGCTGCGAACGCGCTTGAAGTGGCGCTTCACGGCGGCTGCCTTCTTGCGCTTGCGCTCGGCGGTGGGCTTCTCGTAGAACTCGCGGGCACGCAGTTCGGTCAGCAGGCCCAGCTTCTCGATGGTGCGCTTGAAGCGGCGCAGGGCCACGTCGAACGGCTCGTTTTCCTTGACACGGATGGTCGTCATGAATTTCCGGATAACTTGTGGCGAACGAAGATCGAGGACGTCCGCCGGGGTTCCCCACCTGAAATGTCGATCAGGCCGGTGGGGGTTTGCCAGCAAAGCCCGAGATTATAGCGTTGCCCGGCCGGGCAGCAAGATGCCCTCCCGTACAGCCCGGCCATGGGGCTTTGAGCAGCCGCAAGAAGCGGAGGAATGTAAGGAGAAACCGTAAGCGAATTGCGCGGTATCAATTCGTTTCGGCCCGCGCTGCCCATAGTTGGGCTTAGGCATGCATCGACCCGCGCGCAGGCTGTGGAGGCTGCCAGCGCGCGCATTCATTCAAATGCCAGCAGGACGATGCAACTGGCAGCAGCAAGAGGGGGCCCATGGCCCGAGAAGAAGTTGCCGTTGGTCCCGCGGGGACGCTCCCGCGGGTGATCGTGTACTCCACCGAGGCACGCGCACCGGTGGCCCAGACGCTGGCTGCTTCGCTGCAGTGCCAGGGACTGCAGGCGGAATGCGGCTCGCTCGCCGGGACGCCCGTGGCCAGCGACCTCGCCATCCAGGTGGCGGCAGAAGAAGACCTGCCACTGGCCTTGCGGCAGCTCGCCCTCCTGCGCGCCGTCGCGCCGGAGTGCCGGGTCATCGTCGCCAGCCTCGCGCTGTGCCCGGTCGGGCTCGCGCGCCTGCTCGATGGGGGAGCGGGGGATTTCCTGAGCATCCCCCGGACCCGCGCGAGATGGGGGTGCGCGTGCGCCGCATGCTGCGCCTGCCCTGCGGGGTTCCGGAGGGGGACGGGCCCGCGGACCAGGCCGCGCCGCACCCGGCCCTGCGCGCGCTCGTGGGCCACAGTCCGGCCTTCGTGCAGCAGGTCGCGCGCCTGCCGGTGTTCGCCCGCTACGACGCCAGCGTGATGATCCTGGGCGACACCGGCACGGGCAAGGAACTGTGCGCGCGCGCAATCCACTACCTTTCCGCCCGCGCCGACAATCCCTGGATCCCGGTGAACTGCGCCGCCATCCCGGCGGAACTGCTGGAGGCGGAGCTGTTCGGGCACGTGAAAGGCGCCTACACCGGCGCGCACGCCGCGCGGCCGGGGCTGGTGCGCGAGGCCGAGGGCGGCACGCTGTTCCTGGACGAGATCGATTCGCTGCCCCGCGCCGCGCAGGGAAAGCTGCTGCGCTTCCTGCAGGACAAGGAGTGCCGCGCGGTGGGCGCCGACACCGTGCAGCACGCGGACGTGCGCATCATCGCGGCCAGCAACCGCCCGCTCATGCAACTGCGCGCGGACGGCGCGTTCCGGCAGGACCTGCTGTACCGCCTGAACGTGCTCACGCTGCACCTGCCCGCGCTGCGCGAGCGGCGCGCGGACATCGCGCAGCTCACGATGCACTTCGTCCGCGGCGCCGCGGTCCAGTGGCAACGGCCCGCGCCGACGCTCTCGGGTGACGCCCTGCAGCGGCTGATCTCGCACGACTGGCCCGGCAACGTGCGCGAGCTGAAGAACGTGGTCGAGCGGGCCGTGCTGATGTGCGGCGGCGACACGCTGTCCGCCGCCGACATCGACCTCGACGGCACGGCCGGGGACGTCGCGGCCTGCGAGGACTCCTTCCGCATGGCCAAGGCGCGCATGGTGGAACACTTCGAGCGCGCCTTCATCCAGCAACTGCTGGCCAGCAACGGCGGCAACGTCACGCGCGCCGCGCAGGCCGCCAAGAAGAACCGGCGCGCCTTCTTCGAGCTGATGCGCAAGTACCGGATCGAGCCGGCGCCCTTCCGCGACTCGCAATGATGCGCGGGTCCCCCACACCCACCAGGGCATTTTTGTCCACCCCGCACCCACAGGCGTGGGCGGCGCCCGCGGCGCCTGGCGCGCGGCAAACGGGAGGATGAATTTGTCCCACGGGCTCTCCCCTTCCCCAGCGGCGCAGGGCTGAACGGAGGTGGCAAGGAAGTTGCATTGACCACGACTGGCGAGTTGTTTTCCGGCCGGCGGTAGGTGCGATCGCCGGTCGCAAATCCAGTCACCCCCAGGAGGATGATCATGCTTGAACGGCACGACGGAGTCTGGCGTCTATCAACCGCTGTCAGTCCGCCGAAGTTGCGACGCTGGGCACGAACGGCCTGGGGGCTGGCGCTGACGGGCATGGCGGCACTGGCGATGGCGCCGGATGCCCAGGCTGCCATCAGCTGCCAGCGGCAGGTCACCGCCAACGTGGTCGCCTTCGACAAGCCCCTGATGTACAACCGGCTGGGCGCCGGCAATGTCAACGGCATGATGTACGCCCTCCAGCGGGACGTCATCAATACCAGCAGCCAGTCGCCGCTGACCGTCAGCGGGCAGGCAACGGCCGGCCAGCTGGACCTGCGGCCCGACAAGCGGCACCGGCCGCTGGTGCTGCGGGTGCGCGTCGGCGATTGCCTCACGGTCAACCTGCAGAACCTGCTGACTCCGGTCGCCAATCCGAACAACGTGCCGCTGACCGAGCCTTCGGGCCAGCGGTTCACGGTCCAGGTCGACGACCAGGTCCGGGGGCGTTTCGTCGGCTTCCATGCCGCGGGCATGGAGCTCGTGGACAGCATCGCCGATGACGGCAGCCACACCGGCGCCAACGTGAGCAGCCTGGTCGCCCCCGGCGGCAGCAGGAGCTACCGGCTCTACGCCAGCAAGGAAGGCGTGTTTCCCGTCAGCAGCGGCGGCGCCGTGGTCGGCGCGGACGCCAACCAGGGCAACTCGTCCAACGGCCTGTTCGGACAACTGATCGTCGAACCCGCCGGCGCCCGGATCTACCGCGGGCAGGTGTTCGAGGAGGAAATGCGCCTGGCGGCCGACGTCAACAACGACGGCGTGCTGGGTGCGACGGAGCTGACCGCCGAAGGCCACCCCCGCATCCGCTACGAAGCGACCTATCCCGGCGGAACCCCTTGGACGGCGGAAGGCAAGAACGGCCTGCCGATCCTCAACATGATGAAGTGCGCCTCGGCGACGGCCTGCGAGATCGTGCACTCGGAGATCAATGCCGTGGTCGCCGGCCCGAATGCGGACGGCACCTTCCCCCGAGCACCTACCCGCTGGAATCGGTCGGCAAGCGCAACCCCTCGCTGCCGAACCGGCTGGAGCCCTTCCGCGACTTCGCCTCGGTCTGGCACGACGAGCCCGCCACTGCGCAGGCCTTCCCGGGCTTCTACAAGAACGACCCGGTGTTCCGCTACGTGCTGGCGGGCGTGAAGGACGGCTTCATGATCAACTACGGCTCGGGCGGCATCGGCTCCGAGATCATCGCCAACCGGCTGGGCGTCGGACCCACCAGCGACTGCGCGTCCTGCGCCTACGAGGAATTCTTCCTGACCTCGCTCGCGCTGAACGACCCCGCCCTGACGGTCGACATCCCGGCCAACGTCGGACTGGAAGCGCTGCTGCCCGGCCAGGTGCCGCCTCCTGGCACCCAGGGACCGAAGGCGAACTACGTGATCGGCGCGGAAGACGCGGCCAACGTGCATCACAGCTACCTGAATGACTTCGTCAAGTTCCGCAACACGCACATCGGCAAGGAACAGCACGTCTTCCACCTGCACAACCACCAGTGGCTGTTCAACCCCAACGACGACAACTCGAACTACCTCGATGCGCAAGGCATCGGGCCGGGGGCCGGCTACACGTACGAGATGAACCAGGGCGGCTCGGGCAACCGCAACAAGTCCACCGGCGACGCGATCTTCCACTGCCACTTCTATCCCCACTTCGCCCAGGGCATGTGGTATCACTTCCGCATCAACGACACCTTCAGCGCCGGCACCAGGCTGGCCGCGTCGGGCACGGGCTACCACACGGCGCGCTGGGGGAGTGGGCAACACCACGCCGGCGGCCGGCGCACGCGCCTATCCCGATGGCGAGATCGTCGCGGGCACGCCGATCCCGGCCGTGGTGCCGCTGCCGGGCAAGGGCCTGGCGCCCATGCCGGGTGAAGTCACCGTGGTGACCAATCCGCTCCTGTCGCCCCTGAACGGCAAGCCGCTGGGCTCGCTGGCCAAGGTGGTCGACCGCACCAAGAATCCCGGCTTCCCGTTCTGGATCGCCGGCATGGAAGACCTGATCGGACATCGCCCGCCGACACCGCCGCTGGACATGCTCACCAAGGCCAAGGCCGAAGCGCTCAAGGCTTCGGGCAATCCCCTGTGGGCGCAGCTGCAGCCGAACCAGGCCGACGGCTTCGACGGTGGCCTGCCGCGCCATGGCGTGAAGGGCTACGCCGCGGGCGGCGTCACCCACACCGTCACCACGCGGCTCGACTTCTCCAAGGAGTTCGAGAAGGCCGTGCCGGTGTACTACCCCGAGGAAGGCACGGACCTGGAGCAGCTGGCGATGGCGTTCCACGCCAAGCGCACGCACCCGACCGTGAAGCTCGACCTGGCCGGCGTGGCCACGGCGGCGACCTTCACGACCAACGGCAGCGGCGGCCCGGTGGTGGGCGCGCCCTTCCACAACCCCTGCATCGACGACCAGGGCACCGTGCTGAAGCCGGGCGTGGTCGGGACCTTCTTCTCGGGAGAAAGCCTCACCGGCATGAGCACGCGTGGCTCGAGCATCTTCAACTCGGACACGCCGCGCATCTACAAGGGAACCAACCTGCAGTTCGACGCGGTGCTGAACAAGACCGGCTACCACTATCCGCAGCAGCGCATCGTCGCCCTGTGGCAGGACGTGGCACCCATCATCTCCAAGCAGAAGCCGCCGGAGCCGCTGGTGATGCGCGCCAACACCTTCGACTGCACGGTCTTCCACCACAGCAACCTGGTGCCGGGCGCCTATGAGATCGACGACTACCAGGTGCGCACGCGACCGACATCATCGGCCAGCACATCCACCTGCCCAAGTGGGACCTGACGACCACCGACGGCGCGGCCAACGGCTGGAACTACGAGGACGGCACCATGGCCGCGAGCGTGATCCGCGAGCGCATCCATGCGATCCGCGCGTTCAACGCCTGCGTCGGCGCCGACTCCGGCGACCCGCGGGATGGCACGGGCGCCTGCCCGGTGGCGAAGGACCACCCGTACTGGGGCAAGGTTGCCGCGCAACTGGGCGGCCGCTTCCAGGACGAGTGGAAGGGCGCGCGCACCACGCTGCAACGCTGGTTCACCGACCCGATCGTCAACACCGAAGGCGTGGACCGCGGCCTGGGCATCGTCTTCACGCACGACCACTACGGTCCGTCGACCCACCAGCAGATCGGTCTCTATTCGACCCTGCTCACCGAGCCGGCGGGCTCGCGCTGGGTGATGAACGAAACCGGTGCGCAACTGGGTTACGACCCGGTGAGCGGCGCGCCTGCGCGCACCGATACCACCAGCGACGGCACGCAGTTCAGCGACGGCGGGCCGACCAGCTGGCAGGCGGCGATCCTCACGCCCGCGGCCGCGCCTGGCGGCAGCACCGTCAAGAGCGAGGCGCTGACGCCTTACCGGGAGTTCTACTTCGAGTTCAGCGACTTCCAGCACGCCTACGAAGCCGGCGTGTACATGGGCGCCGGGCAGGACGGCCTGCCGCTGGCGGGCACCGGCCCCGGCCTGCCGCCGGTGGTGGTGAACGCCGGCAACCCGCAGTTCGACGGCACCACGGCGAATGCATTCCGCTTCGCCATCAATCCGCCGGCGCGCAAGCAGATTACCCCGGTGTTCCCCGACCTCGTGCTGGAACTCAAGAGCACGGCCGACGACCCGCTGAACAACTTCTGTCCGTCGCGACCCTGCCCGCAGGCGATCGACGTGCAGGACCCGGGCGTGCTGGTCGTGAACTACCGCATGGAGCCGGTGGCGATGCGGGTGTACGACCCGGCCAAGATCGGCCCGGACGGCAAGCCGGGCATGCAGGCCGACGGGTTGCCGGGCGACCTCGCCTTCGCGCTGCAGTCGCGCACCGACCGGAAGATCCCGCAGCTCAACGTCATGCCTGACGGCAACACCGTGATCCATGGCACCAGGTTCCCGCCGCACATCAACGCTGCCGGCTTCACGGGCGGCGACCCCTTCACGCCCATGATGCGCTCCTACCAGGGCGACATCGTGCGGGTGAAGGTGCAGGCCGGCGGGCACGAGGAGGAGCACAACGCCACCATCCTCGGCGTCAAGTGGCTGCAGGCGGGCTCGGGCCATGGCATGGCGCCCAACTCCGGCTGGCGCAATGCGCAGGCCAGCGGCATTTCCGAGCAGTTCTCGCTCAGGACCCCGATCCTGCCGGTGGACCTCGCTCGCGGCCAGCTGGCGGACTACGCCTACTCGATGGATGCGTCCAACGACGGCTGGTGGAGCGGCATGTGGGGCTTGCTGCGCACCTATGAGCAGCAACGCGCCGACCTGTTCAAGCTGCCCGGCGCCGGCACCGGCCCGGTCAGGATCGCCAACCAGCAGAACTTCAACGGGGCCTGCCCGAGCAACGCGCCGATCCGCAGGTACTTCATCACGGCTGCCCTGGCCAGCGACCTGCTGGGCAACCCGCTGGGAGTCACCGTGGCCCCGCAAGGCCCGGTCGGCACCATGCACGTGGGGGCCCCCGTGAACCCGGCCGGTGGCACGCTGGTGTACAACCACCGCAACACCACGGTGACGGGCAACTTCGTCAACGAGGACGGCACGGTGGTCAACGTGACGCACCAGGGACCGCTGCACGACCCGACCGCGATCCTGTTCGTGAACCGTGACGATGTCATCACCACGGGTCCCGGCCAGGGCAGGGGCAAGCTCAAGCCCGGCGTCCCGCTCGAGCCGGTGGTGATCCGTGCCGCGGCCGGCGAATGCGTGCATGTGCAGCTGGAGAACAGGCTGCCTGCGCTGGTGCCGGACCTGGCCACGTACAGCACGCTGCAGGGCATCGTGAAGCGCGACCGCGGCGCGGGCAACGACCAGGGTTCGACCACGTTCAACCAGAACCTGATCCGTCCTTCCAGCTACGTCGGCATCCACCCCCAACTGGTGGCGCTGGACGTGACCCAGGACTCCGGCCGGATCGTAGGGGCCAACCCGGTGCGCGGCCAGCTTGCGGCTCCCGCCGGCGGCGGCACGTTTTACCGCTGGTACGTGGGTGACCTGGGCGGCACGCCGCTCAACGGGGAGGTTGCCCTCGTTCCGACACCGATCGAGTTCGGCGGCTTCAGCCTGCTGCCCTCTGACACCGTGAAGCAGGGTGCCAAGTCGCTCGTCGGTGCCATGGTGGTGCACCCGCCAGGCGCGAGCTGGGTCGAGAACACGCAGGTGTTCGACCACCAGAACGGCGCCGGCACGCGGGCCACGCGTGCCCAGGCGACGGTCACGGCCGGTGCCAGCACCTTCCGCGACTTCTCGCTGGTGCTGACGAAGGGCAACACCCACTACTACCGTGACGGGACGCCGGTGGAGCACATCAACGGCGAGGGCGTGGGCATCCCCGAGGACAGCCAGGAAGCCTCCGGCATGTTGCTGAACTACGGCACCGAGCCCCTGTGGTTCCGCTTCGGCATCCTGCCGCAGGCGCCCTTCGGCAACTGCCCTGGCTGCTATGGCGGCATCGCCAACCCCGAACTGGCCTACAGCAACTCGCTGGCCGGGGTGGGAGGCGATCCGGTGACGCCGGTGTTCCAGGCCAACCGCAACCAGCAGACGCGGCTGCACATCACCAACCCGCACGGCACCTCCCGTGGCTCCACCCTGGCAGTGCACGGGCACGTGTGGCAGCGCGATCCGTACATCTGCCCGGGCGAAGCGCGCAACGGCCTGACCGGTGCCTGCCTGATGACGTCGGTCGGCTCCCGCGCACTGGGCGTGAACCCGCACGGCTTCGCCACCTCCGGCCAGGAAAGCTGGACGCCCTCCAGCCACTTCGACATCGTCCTGCCCAGCGCAGGTGGCGGCAACGGCGTGGTCGGCGATTACCTGGTGCGCGACCAGGGCGCGTTCGGCAACGCCAGCGGCGTCTGGAGTGTCATCCGCGTGAAGTAGGAAGCAGCAGGACCCCGCCGGCGGCGCGCGCGCCCCGGCGGGGCTTCTCACAAGAGCAGAGGGGAGTTTTCGATGAAGCTGCAGCGATTGCCAAGGGCTCTTTCCGCGGGCGCATGCGTTGCGCTTTTTGTGCGTCTGGCGGCAGCGGCGGATGCACCGGCCGCGACGGCGGATGCCGACAGCGACCGCCGCCTCGTGCGCAATGGCGTGGTGGTGCAGTTCTCGGCCCGGCCCGTGGAAAAGCAGGCCAGGGAGCTGATGGAAGGCGACATCGCCGACGTGCGCTTCCGCATCAGCGACGAAGCGAGCGGCCAGCCGGTGCGCGGCGTGGTCCCCGGCGCCTGGATGGACATGGCGCACGTCATGGAGAACCGCGCCGGCAGCGACCAGAAGTCCTGCAAGGACAAGGTGTCGCTCTATCTCAAGGGCGTGGTCGGCATGCGGCCGATGCTCGACCTGAACAGCTACTTCGTCGTGCTGATGAACAACGACGCCAGCATCTCCGTGGTGGATCCGCTGGTGACCATGGGCGGCGTGACGAGCACCTTCGCCACCACCTTGCTCAAGCGCCCCGGCGCGGACTGGGCCCGGCACGACAACACGCGCCAGCTGTTCGTGACCATGCCCAAGGCAGGCGAGGTGGCGGTGATCGAAACCGACAACTTCAAGGTGACCGGCAACGTGGCGGCCGGCAAGGATCCGGTGCGCATCGCCCTGCAGCCCGACCAGCGCTACCTGTGGATCGGCAACAACGCGGCGGAGGCGAAGGACAGCGGCGTGACGGTGATCGACACCGCCAGCCTCAAGCCGGCCGGCTTCATTGCCACCGGCGCGGGCCATCACGAGATCGCGTTCACGGCGGACAGCCGCCACGCCTTCGTGAGCAACCGCCAGGACGGCACCGTGAGCGTGATCGACGTCGCCCGGCGCAGCAAGCTCAAGGACATCCGGACCGGCACCATGCCGCTGTCGCTGGACTACTCCACGCTCTCGCGCCGGCTCTACGTCGCCGACGGCAAGGACGGTGTCGTCACCGTGATCGACACGGAGAAGCTCGCGGTGGCGGCACGCGTGACGGCCAAGCCCGGCCTGGGCCCGCTGAAGGTCACGCCGGACGGCCGTTTCGCGCTGGTGGTGAACACGGCGGAAAACAGGGTGCACGTGCTGGACACCGCCAGCAACGCACTGGTGCAGGAGGTGCCGATCCCGGCGCAGCCCTACCAGATCACCTACAGCAAGACCTTCGCGTTCGTGCGCGCCCTCGGCTCGGAGCGCGTGAGCATGATCAACCTGTCCAGCCTGGGCAAGGGCAAGACCGCCACCGTGCAGAGCTTCGCCGCCGGAGCGACGCCGCCCAGCATGGCCGGCAACCTGGTGATCGCCGACTCGGTGGCGGCCGCCGCCAACGAGGGCACCGTGTTCGTGGTCAACCCCGCCGACGGCTCGACCTACTACTACATGGAAGGCATGAACGCCCCGTCCAGCAACTACCGGGTCCACGGTTCGAGTCCGCGCGCCGTGACGGTGGTGGACCGCAGCCTGAAGGAAGTCGAACCCGGGGTGTACGCCGGGCGGGTCAGGATGCCGGTGCCCGGCAAGTACGACGTGGCCTTCATGCTGAACGGCCCGAAGCTGCTGCACTGCTTCTCCATGGAGGCCAAGGCCAATCCGCTGGTGGCCAGGACGCTCGAGCCCCTGGCGGTGGAATTCGACCAGCGCTCCCGCAAGGCGGCAGCCGGCGCTCCCCTGGCACTGCGGTTCAAGCTGATCGACCCCGCCACCCGGCTGGCCAAGGCCGGCATCAAGGACGCGCGCGTCCTGTACTACCTGGCCCCGGGGCGCGGCCGCAGCGAGGCGCCGGTGAAGGAAATCGGCGACGGCGTGTACGAGGCCCGGGTGCAGCTGGCGCAGCCCGGTGCCTACTATGTGCACGTCGGCGTGCCGTCCCTGGACATGGGTTACGGCAAGCTGCCGTACTTCACGCTGATGGCGACACCGGCGGCGGCCACGCGAAGCGCGGTTCCCGGCAAGGGTTGACGCCATGCGCACGACACTCGCCCTGATCACGGCACTGGTGCTCGCCACGGCCACGGCCGGCGCGCGGGCGCACGACGCGTCCCGGCACCGGCAGCACCAGGCGGCTGCCAGCGCGCCGAGCTCGGTGCGGGTCAAGCTTCCCGACACCGTGCTCACCGACCAGCATGGCAGGGCGGCACGCTTCAAGTCCGACTTCGTGGCCGACCGGCTGGTGCTGGTCAACTTCGTCTACACGACCTGCACCACCGTGTGCCCCGTGCAGTCGGCGCTGTTCGCCGACCTGCAGCAGCGGCTCGGCGATCGCGCCGGCCGCGAGGTGGTGCTGCTCTCGGTCACGGTCGACCCGCTGCGCGACACGCCGATGCGGCTCAAGGAGTTCTCGGCGCAGTACGGGGCCGGGCCGGGCTGGAGCTTCCTCACCGGCAGCAAGCAGGCCGTGGACGAAGTGCTGACCGCCTTCGACGTGTACACGCCCAACGTCGCCGACCATCCGGCCGTGGTGCTGGTGGGCGATCCGCGCAGCGGCGAATGGACACGCCTGTTCGGCTTCCCCGGCTCGGAGCAGATCATGGCCCGGCTCGGGCAATTGCAGGCCGCGCGCCGCGGCGCGCCGCTGGCGACGCGCCACTAGGAAGGACGCAAGCGATGCGAAACCCCTTGCTGCTGGCCGCACTGGCCACGACGCTCCTGGCACCGGCGGCGCTTGCGCACACCGAGCCCGCGGCCGGCCCGCGCGCGGCCGCGGATTCGGCCATCCCGCGGCCTGCCTCGACCGGCACGCGCGACCCCCGCGTGTACTTCACCGAGGCCGACCTGAGGAACCAGGACGGACAGCGGCTGAAGTTCTATTCCGATGCGCTCAAGGGCAGGACGGTGGTGCTGAACGTGGCCTACACGACCTGCACCGACGCCTGCCCCCTGATCACCCGGCAGCTGCTGCAGGTGCGCGAGGAGCTGGGCGATGCGTTCGGCAAGCAGGTGTTCTTCGTCACGATCACCAGCGATCCGGCGCGCGACACGCCGCAGGCGCTCAAGGCCTTCGCGCAGAAGCAGGGCGCGGACGTGGCGGGCTGGTCCTTCCTGACTGGTCGCAAGAGCGAGGTCGACCTGATCCTCAAGCGCCTGGGTGCCTTCTCGGAGAACGTGGAGGGGCATGCCACGGTCCTGTACATCATGGACGTCGATGCCAGGCGCATGCGCAGGATGTTGCCCAACCTGCCGCCCAAGGCCATCGCCGAGGCCGCGCGCCTCATCGCCACCGGCAAGCCTCCCGGGCCCGGGCCGGGCCCGGCGGCCAACTGAAGGGAGCCGGCGTGCGTGCAGCCCTGCTGTCCGGACTGCGCTGCGCCGCTGCCGTGCTCGCCGCTTCGCTGCTGGCCTGGGCGCAGCCGCTCCATGCCGGCCCCACGCTGACAGCGGAGCAGCAGGCCGGCCGCCGCCTGTACCTGGAAGGCGAGAGCGCTTTCGGCGATGCCTTTACCGGCCGCATCGGGATGGGGCAGCAACAGTTGCCGGGTCCGGCGGTGCGTTGCGGCAACTGCCATGGGGCCGACGGGCGCGGGCGGCCGGAAGGAGGCATCCGTCCCGTCAACATCACCTGGTCGGAACTGACCAAGTCCTACGGCCATGCGCATGACAACGGCCGCCGCCATCCGCCGTTCGACGAAGCCTCCCTCCGGCGCGCCATCGTGGACGGCGTGGACGCCGCCGGCAATCCGCTCGACGCGTCCATGCCCCGCTTCAGGATCAGCGGCCGCGACTGGAAGGCGTTGCTGGCCTACATGAAGGTGCTCGAGCTGCAGCAGGACCCCGGCGTCGGCAGCGACACCTTGAGGCTGGGCACGCTGCTGCCCGGCGCCGGGCGCTTCGCCGAACTGGGCCAGGCGGTCAAGGGCATCCTGCAGGCGCACCTCGACGAGATCAACGCCGGCGGCGGCATCCATGGCCGCAGGCTGGAACTGGTCAGCGCCGACTACGCGAGCGACGATCCCGACGCCGCCAGGAGCGCCTTGCGCAAGCTGGTGGCGCAGGGCGACGTGTTCGCCCTGCTGTCGCCGTTCGCGGCGGGCCTGGAGGACGAGCTCGGCCGGCTGGCGAACGAAAGCAGGATCCCGGTCGTGGGCCCGCTCTCGCTGTTCGGCGCCGACCCCCGCAGCAGCAACCAGCAGGTGTTCCATCTCCTGTCAGGCATCGGCGAACTGGCCGAGGTGCTGGCGCTGCACCTGGGGCGCGAGCCGAAGGCGAGGGCGATGCCTGCGGTGCTCCTGCACCCGGACGGCCCCGCCGGCGCGGCGCTGGCGGATGCGCTCGGGCAGCGGCTGAAGAACCAGGGCTGGAGCAGGCTCGATCGCGTCGCCTTCCGGCCGGGCACAACGGACGCCGCGGCCTTGGCCAGGACGCTCAAGGCGCGCGGCGCCGAAGCGGTGTTCCTGCTGGGACCCGGCGTCGACGTCGCCGCGCTGGCGCGGCAACTCGCCGAAGCCGGTCGCCCGCCGTATCTGCTGCTGCCCGGGCCGCTGGCGCCCCGTGCGGTGCTGGAACTGCCGGCCGCATTCGACGGCCGCATCCTGCTGGCCTATCCCACGGTGCCCGCCGACCAGAAGCCCGAGGCACTGCGCCAGTACGCCGCCCTCTTCAAGGGGAGCGCGCTCGTGCGCGGCCACCAGACCACCCAGGTCCCGGCCTACAGCAGCGCCGTGCTGCTGGCCGAGACGCTCAAGCGCGTGGGGCGGGACCTGACGCGCGAGAAGCTGGTGGCGGCCCTGGAGTCCGTCCAGGGCTTCGAGCCGGGCCTGGTCCCCGCGGTGAGCTTCAACGCCAGCCGTCGCGTCGGTGCGCTGGGTGGCTACGTGGTGGCGGTCGATCTCAAGGCCAGGAACTTCAGCCAGGTCGGTGGCTTCCTGGCGTTGCCGTGAACGGGAGATGACGATGCAGGGATTCAACATCGCCAGGCTGTTGCTGCCGCTGGCGCTGGTGCTGGGCGTGGCGCAGGCGCAGGCGCAGGCGCAAGGCATCCTGGCGGCGCGGGTCAACGGGGCGGGCATCGCGCAGGAGCAGCTGGAGCGAACCTTCGACGAAGAGCTCCGGCAGCGCAGGCTCAACCTGCTGCAGATCCGCAATCCCGAGCGCGTCAAGCAGATGAAGCGGGCCGTGCTGGACCGGCTGATCGAGCAGGAACTGTTCTGGCAGCAGGCACAGGCCGCCGGCGCCGTGGCCAGCCAGCAGGAGGTCGAACAGGCGTTCCAGTCCACGCTGGGACAGTTCAAGACCAAGGAGGCGTTCGAGCGGCGCCTCCGGGTCGAGGGGTACACGCCCGAGAGCTACCGGATGCTGGTGCGCAAGCAGGTTTCGGCCACCAAGTACGCCAACAGCGTGGGGGCCCGGGAGGCGACGGTCAGCGACCAGGAAGTGCACCGCTTCTACCTGGAGAACCCCGGGCAGTTCAGGCGCGCGCAACAGGTCCGGGGGCGCGAGATCTTCATCCGGGTGGCAGCGCCGGCAGGCGCCCAGGAGCGCGCGGCCAGCCGCGGCCGCGCCGAGGAGGTGCTGAAGGCGGCACGCGGGGGCGGAGACTTCGAGCAACTCGCGCGCCTGCATTCCGAGGCGCCGACCCGGCAATGGGGCGGCGAGATGGAGCCGTTCGCCAGGGGCCAGCGCGCCAAGCCGATCGAGGACGCCGCCTTTGCGCTGGCGGCGGGCCAGGTCTCCGGGCTCGTGAGCACGCCCGAGGGTTTCCACATCCTCAAGGTGGAAGCCGTGATCCCGGAGGTGATCGTTCAGGAGGAGCAGGCGCGCGCGCAGATACGCACATACCTGGAGCAGCGCAAGGCCAATGCAGCCATCGAGAAGGAGGCCGAGCGGCTGCGGGGCGCGGGCAAGGTCGAGATCCTCCTCCCCTTGTGAGGGGAGGCCCGGGATGAATGGTTCGCGCTTGACGATGGTCAAGTCGCGACCCGGGTCCTGGACTTACGTTTGTTACTGGGTCGGGTTCGTGATTTCCTGTTGTCCCCAGTGAGCGGAGGAAGGAAAGATGACTGCCACTCTGCTGGCAAATGCTGTCGGTGCTTCGCCTCCGCCGGGCGGGCGCGCGTCAGTCATCGACCGGCAGGCGATCCGCGAGGCGCGGAAGCTGGCGGCGGAGTCCGGACTCGGCGTGATGGCGGAGCTCGAACGGCTGGCCGGCCTGGAGCGGACGGAATTCATCGCGCGGCTGGGCGATGCACTCGACTATCCCGTGCTCCAGGGCGACGTGTTCTTCGCGTCCGAGGCACTGCTGGACCGGGTGCCGCTGACCGAGGCGCTGCAGCGCCAGGCCGTGGCGGTGCGCATGCCCTGCGGCGATCGGTGCGCGGTGGTCGCCGATCCCTTCGACCTTGAGCGCAAGGCCTGGCTGGACGAGCGACTGCGCAGCCTGCCGGTGCGCCTGACCCACGCGGCCGACCTGACGGCCTACCTCGGGCGGCTGGAGGAACAGACCCGGGCCATCGACAGCATGGGCGGCAGCATCGCGGGCGCATCGACCGTCGAGGACCCCGTTGAAAGACTGTCCCTCAGCAAGATCAGCGAGAGCTCCAGCGTGGTCGTGCGCCTGGTGAATTCGACCCTGTACGACGCCTATCGCATCCATGCCAGCGACGTGCACCTCGAGACGACGGCGAGTGGAATGGTGATCCGCTACCGCATCGACGGGGTGCTCGATCACGCCGGCGCCATCCAGGGCGTGGAACTGGCCGAGCAGGTGATCTCGCGCATCAAGGTGATGGCGGAGCTGGACATCGCCGAGCGCCGGGTGCCGCAGGACGGCCGCTTCAAGGTGGGCATCGGGGCGCGGCAGATCGACTTCCGCGTGTCGATCATGCCCAGCATCTTCGGGGAAGACGCGGTGCTGCGCATCCTGGACAAGCAGGAACTCGCCGAGCAGCTGCAGGGCGTGCGCATCAACAACCTGGGTTTCGACGAGCCGACGGTGCGCACCCTGCGCAGGCTGTCGGACGAGCCGCACGGCATGCTGCTGGTGACCGGCCCGACCGGCAGCGGCAAGACCACCACGCTGTACGCGATGATCACCGAGGTCAACACCCGGCGCGAGAAGATCGTGACGATCGAGGACCCGGTGGAATACCAGCTGCCCGGCGTCCTGCAGATCCCCGTCAACGAGAAGAAGGGCCTGACCTTCGGCCGCGGACTGCGCTCCATCCTGCGGCACGACCCGGACAAGATCATGGTCGGCGAAATCCGCGATTCCGAAACCGCGCAGATCGCCGTGCAGTCGGCGCTGACCGGCCACCTGGTCTACACCACGATCCACGCCAACAACGTGTTCGACGTCATCGGGCGCTTCATGCAGCTGGGCGTGGATTCGTACAGCCTGGTCTCGGCGCTCAACGCCATCGTGGCGCAACGCCTGCTGCGGCTGTCCTGCCCTCGCTGCGCCACCGGCCACACGCCCGATGCGGAGCTGCTCGCCAAGTCGGGCCTGGAGCGCGAGGACACCAGCGGCTGGCGCCTGATCCGCTGCAAGGGCTGCGACCACTGCCGCGGCACGGGCTATCGCGGCCGCACGGCGATCGCGGAGATGTTGATCCTGGACGACGAGATCCGCCAGCTCATCGTCGAACGCCAGCCGGTCAGCCGCCTCAAGGAAGTGGCGCGCGCCAAGGGCACGCATTTCCTGCGCGAGTCGGCGCTGGCGCTGGCACGGGACGGGCGGACCACACTGCAGGAGGTCAATCGTGTCACGTTTGTGGCCTGACAAGTCCTGCGCCGTCCTGTGCCCGGACCAGCTGCAGGTGGTCCGGCCCGCGAGGGGCTGGCGCCGCCGCGCCGCCTTCGGTTTTTCCGAGACGCTCGCCGGCGAAGGAGATGGCCCGCCGTGGCAGGCGGCGGTCGCCGCCTTGGAGCGCTTCCTCGCGACGCCCGGGGCCGGCACGGGAGCGCTCGACGTCGTGCTGTCCAACCATTTCGTGCGCTACCTGCTGGTGCCCTGGAGCGCGCGGATCGCCAGCGCGGAGGAACTGCGCAACTACGCGGCAGCGATGTTCGAGGAGATCCATGGCGAAGGGTCCGCGCAGTGGGATGTGATCGTCTCGGCGGAACGCGCGGGCGCGCCGCGGCTGGCGGCGGCGGTGGACCGGCCGCTGCTCGAGTCCATCCGCACGACGGTGGCCCCGACGCGCATGCGGCTGGCGTCGATCCAGCCTTACCTGATGGCCGCCTACAACCGGGTGGCACGGGCGCACACCGGCCAGGACTTCGTGTTCATGCTGCTCGAGACCGGCCGTGCGTGCATCGTCGCGGCGCAGGGCGGCCGGTGGTGCCATGTCAGCACGGCCGCGGCGCCCGAGCCCGCGCAGGCGCTTGCGTCCCTGCTGGCGCGGGAGCTGCGCTGGCCGACCTGCAGGGGGAGGCGGCGCCGCCCGTCTACGTCCATGCCGCGCACAGGCAGGGCCTGGTCCTGCCCCCGGTCCTCGGTGCGGCGCCGCGGGTGATCGAAGCCAGGGCGCTGGCCGGCCCGGTACCGGCACGTGGCGGCGCGTGCGAACTGGCAGCCAGCCTGGCCTGATCCCATGCGTCCCCTGTCCCTCGATTTCGAACGCAAGCGGCCCGGTGGCAAGCTGGGCTGGAGCCTGTTCGCGGCCGGCGCCCTGGTGATGGCGCTGGCCATCGGTGCGCAGGCGACGATCCAGCAGGAACTGGAAGGCCTCGCCGCCGCGGCGCCCGGGGCCCGGGCGAAACGCGACGCGGGCGTGCTGCCACGCGGCGTGACTTCGGAGACCGAGGCCATCGCCGGCGCCCGTGCGGTCGTGGGCCACCTGGCCGGTCCCGGGGAGAGACTGTTCCTCACGCTGGAGGCCATCGATGAACCGGACGTGGCGCTGCTGGCGCTCACCCCGGACACCAGGAAACGCACCATGCGCATCCAGGCCGAGGCGAGAGGGCCCGACGCCATGCTTGCCTACCTGCGCGTCCTGAAGCAAAGCCGGGCCTTCACGCAGGTGGTGCTGGTCGAGCACGAGATCCAGGACAGCGAGCCGGAGCGGCCGCTGCGTTTCAGCCTGTCGGCTGCGTGGGGTTCGTAGCCATGGCCATCCTTCGCCTGGTGCTTTCCGAAACGCTGCAGAGACTCGGCCGCCCGGGTGTGATCGGCATCGCCTTGCTGGCATTCAGCCTGAGCCTGGCCGCGTCGACCTTGTGGCCCTCCTGGCAGGAGCTCAAGGAGCAGCGGGCCAAGGCCGCCGCGGCACAGAAGATCCTGCGGACGGCGGCAGCGCGAGCGGCGGCGCCGGATCACTCGCCGGCGGGCCAGTTGCGGGCGTTCTACGCGGTGTTCCCTGCTGCACACCGAGGACCCCGAACCCCTCGCCCACATGTTCGCGGCCGCCCGGGACAGCGGACTGCAGTTGTCGCGCGGGGAGTATGCGGTCGTCACGGACCGCCAGACCGGCCTGGTGCAGTACCGCATCACCCTGCCGGTGCGCGGCGCCTATACGCAGGTCCGCGCCTTCGTGGCTGCCGCGCTGAAGGCGGTGCCGGCGCTGGCACTGGACGAACTGACCTTCGAGCGGCGCAGCATTTCGGAGACCCAGGTGGAGGCGCGCATCCGCCTCACGCTGTACCTGCGGCCGGCATCATGAAGAAGACGGCCAGGCTGCTCCTCCTCGTGACCCTGTCCGGCGTCGCATGGGCCGCGCTGGATCATTACGCGGGCAGCGCAGGCGACGACAGCCGCAAGGACCGCTCCAGCCATGCCGTGGCTGCCACGCCGGAGGTGCCACCGCCTTCCGTGCGTCCGGCGCTGCTGCAGGAACTGGAGGCGCTGAAGCTGGCGCGCGCGCCGCAGCCGCCGGCCGGCGAACTGTTTCCCGCCAAGACCTGGAAGATGGCGCCCCCCCCGCCGCCGCCCCCGCCGCCGCCGCCGCCGCCGCCACCCCCACCGGTCAAGCCGAGCGCGCCGCCGCTGCCCTTCGTCTTCATGGGCCGGTTGTTCGATGTCGAACGGCCGGCGGTCTTCCTGGTCAAGGGTGGACGGGCCTACCTGGCATCCGAGGGCGACGTGATCGACGAAACGTACCGGCTGGAGAAGGTGGAACCGGGCCAGCTGACGCTCGTGTACCTGCCGCTGAACGAGGTGCAGACGATGGCGGTGGGAGAGAACCGATGAACTGGAGAACGGCCATGCGGCGGATTCCCGGGCGACGCTGCCTGATGGCGGCGGCACTCGTGCTGGCCGCCTGTGCCGGCCCCGTGCCGGACCGCGAGGGCCTGGCGCTGATCGTGGACGGACATTACGAGCAGGGCCTGAGCAAGCTGGAGGAGGCTGCCAGGGCCGATCCCGGCAACCTGCAGCTGCGGATGCGCCTGTTGACGACCCGCGAGCGCGTCGCGGTGCAGTTGCTGGCTGCGGCGGAGAGTGCGCGCCTGGCCGGCGACGCGCGCGAGGCGGAAGAGCAGTACCGCAGGGTGCTCGCGGTTTCCCCGGGCGATCCCCGCGCCGCCGAGGGCCTGCGGCTGCTCGAGAAGCGCGACCTGCACGGCGAGATGGTGCGCCAGGCGCAGGCGGCGCTCAAGAACGGCGACCAGGAGCAGGCGGAAAGCCAGGCGCTGAAGGTCCTCGCGCAGAGCGCCAGGCACCCGGGCGCTCTGGAGGTGCTCGCGCAGGTCGAGCGCCTGCGCGCCGCGGAAGGCATGGTCCCGGCGCAGCTCAGGTCGCGCCTGACGAAGCCGGTGAGCCTGGAGTTCCGCGATGCCAACCTGAAGATGGTGTTCGACGTGCTGTCCCGCGTGAGCGGCATCAATTTCATCCTGGACAAGGACATCAAGAGCGACACCAAGGTCACGATCTACGTGCGCAACGTGGCCGTCGAGGACGCCATCGACCTGACGCTGGTCCAGAGCCAGCTCGAGAAGAAGGTGCTGTCCGACAACTCCGTCCTGATCTATCCCCACACGCCGCAGAAGATCCGCGAATACCAGGACCTGGTGGTGCGCGCCTTCTACCTGGTCAACAGCGAAGCCAAGCAGACGGCGGTGGTCCTCAAGAGCATCCTCAAGCTCAAGGACCTGCACGTGGACGACCGGCTGAACATGATCCTCGTGCGCGACACGCCCGAAGCCATCCGCCTGGCCGAGAAGGTGATCAGGACCCAGGACCTGGCCGATCCCGAGGTGGTGCTGGAGATCGAGGTCCTCGAGATCAACCGCACGCGCGCCCTCGAACTGGGCGTGAACTGGCCCGACACCTTCACCTGGCTGGTGCAGGATCCGAGGAGCATCACGGTCAACGACCTGCCGTTCCGGCAGCACACCAGCGGCTCGCGCATCGGCATCAACGCCACCATGCTGTTGCGGCTGAGGTCGGACAGCGGCATCGCCAACACCATCTCGAATCCCCGCATCCGCATCAAGAACCGGGACCGGGCGAGGGTGCTGGTGGGCGATCGGGTGCCCGTCATCACGGCGACCGTCACGCCCGGCTCCACCAACCCCGTGACGACCGAGACCATTTCGTACCTGGACGTCGGCCTGAAGCTGGAAGCCGAGCCCGTGGTCCTGCTCGACGACAACGTGTCGATCAAGCTGTCGCTGGAAGTCAGCTCGCTCGGCGAATCGGTGGAGACCAATTCGGGTTCGGTCGCCTACCGCATCGGCACGCGCACCATCACCACTTCGCTGCGGCTCAAGGACGGCGAAACCCAGGTCCTGATGGGACTGATCCGCGACGAGGAGCGCAAGACGGCCAGCGGCCTGCCGGGACTGGTGGACATGCCGGTCGTGGGGCGCCTGTTCTCCGTGCCCCGCGAGGAACGCCAGAAGAGCGAAATCGTGCTGTCCATCACGCCGCGCATCGTGCGCAACCTGGTGCGCCCCGATGCGCAGGAGATGGAGTTCTGGTCCGGCACCGAACTCAGCATGAAGGCCAAGCGGCCGGGCCTGCAAGCCGGCACGGCGCCCGGCGCCGCCGCCGTGGCGCCGGCGCCCGCAAGCCGGCAGGCCCCGGCGCAACCGCCGGCGGCGCGGGCGGCGGAGAGCCCGGTTGCGATCGCGCCCGCCGTGCAGTCGCCGGCGCCGGCCGCCCTCAAGCCGCTGCAAATGAGCTGGCAGGCCGCAACCAGCGCCCGCGTGGGCGAGCAGTTCGTGGTGGGCGTGCAGGCGAACGCGCTGTCGCCGCTGGCGGGCGCCGCGCTGTCGCTGCGCTTCGACCCGAATGCGCTGGAGGTGGTGACCGTGCAGGAGGGCGACCTGCTCAAGCAGGGCAACGTCGAGAACCGCTTCAACCACACGGTCGATGCGCGCGGGGGCGCCTGGCGGTCAGCGTGGCGCGTCCCGGAGCCGACGGCGCGCAGGGGCAGGGGCGCCTGTTCAACGTGACCTTCCGCGTCAAGGCGCCGGCGCCGCAATCGCAGATCGTGGTGACCAGCATGTCGCCCCTGGGGCCGGATGGAAGCCCCGTCCCGTTCAGCCTGAGCGGTCCCTTGTCGATCGCCTTGCAGCCATGAAGGCCAGGGGTTCGCGCGGCTTCACGCTGATCGAGCTGATGGTGACGGTGGTCATCGTGGCGGTGCTTGCCACCATCGGCCTGCCCCTGGCGGAACTGGCCGTCAGGCGGCAGAAGGAACAGGCCTTGCACGGTGCGCTGCGCGAGATCCGCGCCGCCATCGATGCCTACAAGCTCGCCGTGGACCAGGGCCGGATACGAAAGAGCGCCGACCAGTCGGGCTACCCGGCGTCGCTCGACGCGCTGGTGACGGGCGTGGAGGATGCGCGCAGCCCCAAGCAGGAGAAGATCTATTTCCTGCGCCGGCTGCCGCGCGACCCCTGTTCCCGGACGGCGAGGCCCGCGCCGCCGACACCTGGGGCAAGCGCAGCTACGCGAGCCCGCCGGATGCACCGCGCGAGGGTGCCGACGTCTATGACGTCCATTCCCTGGCGCCCGGCGCCGGGCTCAACGGCGTGCCCTACAAGGACTGGTGAGCGATGGCTTCATCGAAGACGCCGAGGGGCCGCGCCGGCTTCACGCTGATCGAACTGCTCGTGGTCATGAGCATCATCGCGCTGCTGCTCGCGGTGGCGGTGCCGCGCTACTTCCACAGCGTGACCCGGGCCAAGGAAGCGGTGCTCAAGGAGAACCTGACCCTGATCCGGGATGCGCTGGACAAGCACTACGCCGACACGGGAGCCTACCCGGCGAACATGGAAGCATTGGTCGCCAGGAAGTACCTGCGCAAGGTGCCGGAGGATCCGGTGACCGAAAGCGCGAGCACCTGGGTGCTGATCCCGCCGGAGAAGCGGGAAAGCGGCGGCGTCTACGACGTGAAGAGCGGCGCCCCGGGCCATTCCCTGGCCGGCGAGGCGTACAGCACATGGTAGGCGCCGCGCGGTCGCTGCAGCGCGCCGGGCAGCAGCGCGGCTTCACCTACATCGCCCTGCTGCTCGCGGTCGCCGTGCAGGGTGCCGTGCTGGCGGCGACCGCTTCTGTGTGGCACACGGCGCAAAAGCGCGAGCGCGAGCGCGAGCTGCTGTTCGTCGGCGAACAGTTCCGCAGCGCGATCCGCGCCTATGCGCAGACCGGGCCCGGCACCGCCGGCCAGCTGCCTGCGACACTGGACGACCTGCTGCTGGATCCGCGCTTTCCGGGAACCCGGCGGCACCTGCGCAAGGTCTTCGTCGACCCCATGACCTGGAAGGCCGAGTGGGGACTGGTGAGGACGCCCGATGGCAGGGGGATCCTCGGCGTCTACAGCCTGTCGCCGGAGAAGCCGCTCAAGACCGCGAATTTCCGGCCGGCCGACCGGGCCTGGGAGGGCGCGAACAGCTACTCGGAGTGGAAGTTCGTCTACAAGCCGCAGTGAAGCGCGGGCGCGCTACTGGATGCTGCTGGCCAGCTCGAAGATCGGCAGGTACATCAGCATGACGATGAAGCCGATGAGGACCCCGATCACCGTCATCAGGATCGGCTCGAACAGCTTGACGAACCATTCCACCCAGCGCGCCATTTCCTCGTCGTAGAAATCGGCGGCCTGCTCCAGCATCTCCCCAGCTTGCCCGAGCGCTCGCCCGCGCGCAGCAGTTTCAGCGCGACCGGCGTCGTCAGGCCGCCTTCCTGCAGCGCACGGGACAGGGGCTGCCCTTCGCTGACGCGCGTCGACACCTGCCGCAGGCGTTCGCTCATGTCCCCGTCAACAGCCCTTGCACCATGTCCAGCGACACCAGGATGGGAATGCCGCCGCGCAAGGTCATGCCCAGGGATCGGTAGAAGCGGGCCAGCTGGTACAGGAACACGCGCTCGCGCACGGCCGGAAGGCGCGCCAGCAGGCCGCCCAGCCGGGCGCGCACGCCGGCGTGCCGGATGGCCAGGACCAGCAGCGCGATCGCGGCGGCCGCGGCCACGGCCAGCGTCGCCTGGTGCGCCGCCAGGAACCTGCCCCACAGCATCAGCAGTTGCGACAGCCAGGGAAGGTTGTGGCCGATGTCCTCGTAGACCTGGCTGAATTTCGGCACCACGTAACCCAGCAGGAAGAGCATGACCGCGCCCCCGACGATCAGCAGCAGCGCCGGGTAGATCGACGCGCTCACGATCTTCTTGCGGATGTGCTCGACCTGGACGTGGTAGGCGATGTAGCGGGTCAGCGTCTCCGGCAGTTCCCCGTGCGTTCGCTGGAACGCACCAGGGCGATGAAGAGCTCGGGAAATGCGGAGGGGACCTGCGCCAGCGCCTGGGAGAAGGACTGCCCTTCGTGCAGTGCGCGCGCGACGCGGTCCAGCACCTTCCTGTGCTGCCCATGCTGTTCCTTCTCGGCCAGGCTTTCGATGGCTTCGATCAGGGGCAGGCCGGCACGCAGCAAGGTCACCAGCTCCTGGGCGAACAAGGGCAGCGGGAAGGCCTGGTCCCGCCTGCGCGGTGCCGCGAACCAGGCCTGCTGCGAGCTGATGGAAAGGACACGCAGGCCCTGCGCGCGTGCCATCAGCATCGCCTCGGCCTCGCCCGGCGCCTCCAGCACCGCCTCGACGATGCCTTCGCCCTTGCGCAAAGCCTTGAGCTGGAATCGCACTGGGCCTACCGGTTGGTGACGTCCGCGTTGTCGCCCTCGCCGCCCGGCCGCCCGTCCTTGCCCAGGGAGAGGATGTCGTAGTCGCCGTGCTCGCCGGGAAACTTGTAGATGTACGCCCGGCCCCAGGGATCC
This sequence comes from Ramlibacter montanisoli, assembly GCF_013087525.1. GTDB lineage: Bacteria > Pseudomonadota > Gammaproteobacteria > Burkholderiales > Burkholderiaceae_C > Ramlibacter > Ramlibacter montanisoli. The sequence continues at coordinate 572,815 of NZ_JABFCS010000001.1, forward strand.
AGCGGGACGGCCTTCTTCAGGTAGGGCCCGTTCCACTTCGGCTCGTTCGGCGGCTTCGTGACCAGCGCCTGCAGGCCCTGTTCGTTGCTCGGGTAGTGCCCGGTGTCCAGGCGGAACATGTCGAAGGACTTTTCCAGTGCCTCGATCTGCGTCCGGGCGCCCGCCTTGGTCTCCGACTTGCCGACCTGCGCGAAGTACTTGGGGCCGACGTAGCCGGCCAGCAGGCCCAGGATCACCATGACCACCAGCAGCTCGAGCAGCGTGAAGCCCCGGTGCCCGGATCGATGGGGAGGCGAGCTGGTCTTCATGACAAGCATGCTAGGCAGCCCGCACGCGCATGACTTGAGGAAAATCAAGGCGCACGCATCACGCCGGATGCTATCAAGTGCATGGGGAATTCCGCAGCGGCGGGCAGGGCCAAGATGCCGCCGGCCGCCGCGCATCGTATGCTCCTGCCTTGATCGCCATGAAGACCTTCGCTTGCTCCGGAGGATGCGTCCTGTCCGTGCTGCTCGGCGCGGGCATCGGCCTGGGCTCGCTTGGTTTTCCAGGCAGCGCTCGGGCCGACCTCTTCGGGTACACCGATGCCGACGGTGTCGAGCATTTCACCAACATCCCCGGCGATTCCCGCTACCGGCGCCTTGCGACCGAGGGTGGCCCCGGGACACAGGTACCGGCCACGAAGCTTGCGACGAGGAGCGACCCGGCCCGTGAACGCTATGCCCTGCCGGTCGCGTCCGCTGCCGCGGACACGGGGCTTCCGGAGGGCCTGCTCCATGCCGTCATCAAGGCCGAATCCAATTACGACGCCGACGCGGTGTCGCACAAGGGGGCGGTCGGGCTGATGCAGCTCATGCCGGAAACCGCGCGGCGCTTCGGTGTCCTCGATGCGCGCGATCCGGCCGCCAATGTGCTGGGGGCGCACGCTACCTCAAGTCCCTGCTGGCGATGTTCGACGCCGATCTTGCGCTGGCGCTGGCCGCCTACAACGCCGGTCCGGCCGCGGTGCTGCGCAACGGCCGCGCGGTGCCGCCCTATGGCGAGACGCAGCGCTACGTGCCCCGCGTGCTGGAGCTTTACCGGCGCGAGGCCGGCCACTGAGCGCTACGCCGCCGCCAGGCCCTGCGCGCAGGCGTGGGCGCTGGCCCAGGCCCACTGGAAGTTGTAGCCCCCAGCCAGCCGGTCACGTCCACCACCTCGCCGATGAAATACAGGCCCTTGCGGGTCGATTCCATCGTCTGGGAGGACAGGTCGCGCGTGTCCACTCCGCCCGCGGTCACTTCGGCCTTGCGATAGCCCTCGGTCCCCGTCGGCACCAGTTCCCAGCGCGAGAAGCGCTGCGCCAGCTGCTGCAGGGCCTTGTCGCCCGCCTCGTTCACCGGGCGCTGCCAGGCAGGATCCTGCTGCGTCCAGGCATCGGCCAGGCGGGTGGGGACCCATTGCGCCAGCTCGTTGGCGACCAGCTTGCGCGAGCGCGCCTTGGCGGCGCCGAGTTCCTGCGCGAGGTCCTGGCCCGGCGCGAGGTCGATGCGCAGCGGCCGGCCTTCGCGCCAGTAGCTGGAGATCTGCAGCACGGCCGGGCCGCTCAGGCCCCGGTGCGTGAACAGCAGGTCCTCGTCGAAGGCCATGCGTTCCTTCTTCTCCCCGGTCTCGATGCGCACCGGCAGCGCCAGCCCGGCCAGCTGCGCGAACGGCGCCCAGGCCTCGCCGTCGAAGGTGAGCGGCACCAGCGCGGGACGCGGCGCCACGATGCGCTGGCCGAACTGCCTGGCGATCCGGTAGCCGAAATCGGTGGCGCCTATCTTCGGGATCGACAGGCCGCCGGTGGCGATGACCAGCGACTTCGCGCGCACGGTGCCGCGGCTGGTCTGCACTTCGTACAGCTCCCCCGCCATGGCGACCGAAGCCACGCTGCACGGCTGCCAGTGCGTCACGCCGCCGGCCGCGCACTCCGCCAGCAGCATGCGGATGAAGTCCTCCGAGGAGCGGTCGCCGAACAGCTGGCCCTTGTGCTTCTCGTGGAAGGGGATGCCGTGCCTGCCCACCAGCGCGATGAAGTCCTGCGGCGTGTAGCGCGCCAGCGCCGAGCGGCAGAAGTTGGGGTTCTCGCCCAGGAAGTGCTTGTGGGGCGCGCGCGGGTCGAGGTCGCGGTTGGTGAAGTTGCAGCGGCCGCCGCCGGAGATGCGGATCTTCTCCGCCACCTTCTCGCCATGGTCCACCAGCAGGACCTTCACCCCCAGCTGGCCGGCGACCCCGGCGCAGAACAGGCCGGCGGCACCGGCGCCGATGACGATGGCGTCGAAGGTCGAAGGGGAGGGCGCGTCCGTCATGGACGCGCATTATCAAGGTCTCAGGCGACGCGCTGCCGGGTGACCGCTTCGCCGGCGAGCGCCACGCAGCGCACCACGTCGCCCACCACCATCACCGCCGGACTGGCGAGCGCCTCGCGTTCCACGGTGGCGGCCAGTTCGCCCAGCGTGGTCACGGCATGGCGCTGGTCGGGCTGCGACGCGCGCTGCACGATGGCCACCGGCGTGTCGGGTGGCAGGGCCGTGAGCAGGTCGGCCTGGATGCGCGCGGCGCTGCTCACGCCCATGTAGATCACCAGCGTCAGCCGGGCGTCGCGCGCGGCCGTTGCCAGCGACTTCCAGTCCAGGGCTTCCGCACCTTTCTGGGCATGGCCGGTCAGGAAGACCACCCCATGTGCATGTTCCCGGTGCGTCAGCGGCATGCCCAGGGAGGTGGCGGCCGCCAGCCCCGAGGTGATGCCGTTGATCACCTCCACGTGCACGCCGGCGGTGCGCAGGTGTTCCACCTCCTCGCCGCCGCGGCCGAAGATGAAGGGGTCGCCGCCCTTGAGGCGCACGACGTTCTCGCCCTCGCGGGCGGCCATGACCATCAGCTTCTCGATGAAGGCCTGGGGCGTGCTCTTGCAGCCGCCGCGCTTGCCCACGTAGACGATGCGCGCGTCCTTCGGGGCATGCGCCACGACTTCGTTGCTGACGAGATCGTCGACCAGCAGCACGGTGGCGCCCTGGATCGCTTTCAGCGCCTTCAGGGTCAGCAGTTCCGGGTCACCGGGCCCGGCGCCGACGAGGGTGACTTTGCCTGTGTTCATGCGTCAGCCAGGTGCAAGATGTGTTCCACCTGCAGCGCCATCGATTCGGGGATTGGCTTACGCCCCTGGAGGACGTCGCGGATGTAGGCGGCGGTGGTCTCGGGATCCACCTCCTTCGGCAGGCCGGGCAGGTCGGTGAGCGTGCCCTTGCGGCCTTCCTGCAGCGGCACGCGCCGTCCGCGCACGAAGCCATCCATCTGCGGCAGGCGGCGCGCATCGGCCACCACCTCGCCTTCGGTGCCGCGCAAGAGCAATGCCGTGGCGCCGGTCAGCTCGAACACGGCGGCCATGGACACCGCGTATTCCGGGTGCGTGTAGCTGCTGACGATCACCGCCGGACCGGCCACCGGGTTCATCAGCTTGACCAGGCTGTGCGCGCTGTTGCGCAGGCCGATCGCGCGCCGGGCATCCAGCAGGCGCTTCAATCCGGGGCTCAGCACCTCGGTGGGCACGAAGGCGACCTGGCCGTCGCGCAACACCGGTGCGTGCTCCGAAGGCTGCACGTCCATCGCGTGCAGCACGTCGCGCACGAACACGCGGCTCGATTCGGTGGAGGTGCCGTGGATCAGGACCGGCAGGCCCTTGTGGGCCACCAGGCCGGCCAGCAGGGGCGTGAGCACCGGCAGGCGGCGCGCCCCGTTGTAGCTCGGCAGCACGACGACCGGCTTGCCGCTGGCGGAGGAAACGCGGTCCAGGCGGGCGTGCGCCGCATCGAGGAAGCCGCACATCTCCTCCGGCGTCTCGCCCTTCACGCGCATGGCGATGCAGAAGGCGCCGATCTCCAGGTCGCTCACGGCGCCGTCCAGGACCTGCCCGAACAGGTCGGCCGCCTGCTCGCGCGCGAGCGGACGCGCGCCCTGCTTGCCGCGGCCGATTTCCTTGAGGTACTGGCTGATGGCCATGCGCGATTGTCCCAGAGGCCTGATGACTCCAGGCTATAAGCTGATTCAGGGCTGTCGGGCCTCGCAGGCTGGGCTGCCGGAGGCACCCCAGCGTGTCGGGGTGCGCTGCGCGCAGCCCAACCTACGCCGCGGCAACGCGGAACGGGAGCACGGATCGCACCATCCGCTTCAACTCCGGCACGCAGGACCCGCAATTCGTCCCGCAACGCAGCTTCTTCTGCAGCGATTCCAGCCGCGACTCCGATGAGCCTTCGCACTGGAGCAGGTGGCCCTCGATCGCCGGTGCCGCCACGCCGAAGCAGCTGCACACCTGCTTGCCTTTCTGCTGCACGGCCACCGGCGCCTTCGCGCCCGGCGCCAGCAGCAGCCGGCCATAGGCCTGCGCGGGCAGTTCCTGCAGCAGCAGCGCCTTGAGCCAGTTCTCGGCGCTGGTGTCGCCCGCCAGCAGCAGGCCCTGCAGGAACATGTCGGCGCCCTCGCGGCGCACGCGCACCAGGCGGCGCTGGCCCTTGCGCGCGTCGGCGTAGCGCAGCGTCTCGCTGCCGGTCAGGCCGAACAGCGACTCGAGACGTTGCTGGACCGCCGCCGGCGGCGCCTCGTAGGCGGCGGCGCGGAACAGCAGCCCGTTGCGCTCGCGCGCGGGCGGCCTGCTCCAGCGGCGCGTTGTTGGAAAAGGGCACGCAGGACGCGAAGGGGAACAGCGCCATCAGCTCCTGCAGCTGCTCGCGCGCGGCCAGCGCATCGCCTTGCGGCAGCCAGGCCACGGCCAGCAGGGTCCAGGGCAGTTCCGCCTTCAGGATCTTGACGGCCGCGTGCTTCAGCTCGGGTTGCCTGGAGGTCGGGCAATAGGCGGAAGTGGTGAGCGCGTTCACGCCGGCCAGCCGGGTGCCGGTGCTGGAAATGCCGCCCAGGAATTCCGATCCCCAGTGCATGGCGATGAAGGCCTGGTTGAGGCCCAGTTCGCCGCTCGCCTGTACCGGCAGCATGATGGAGCCGCGCTTCGAGGTGACGTGGACGAGGTCGCCTTCCTTGAGCAGCCGGCGGGCGATGTCCTGCGGGTGCATCTGCACCACCGGCTCGGGCACGTGGCCGAACAGGCGGCCGATGGTGCCGGTGCGGCTCATGCCGTGCCACTGGTCGCGCAGGCGTCCGGTGGTGAGGGAGAAGGGATAGCGCGACTCGCGCGCCTCGGCCAGCGGCAGGTACTTCACCGCGGCGAAGCGCGCCTTGCCGTCGGGGGTGGGGAAGACGCCGTCCTCGTAGAGGCGGGCGCGGCCTTGCGTGGCGCCTTCGGGGAAAGGCCATTGCTGCGGGGCGGCGTCGAGCAGCGGGTAGCCCAGTCCGGTGATGTCGAGGTCGCGGCCGCGGGTGGATTCGCGGTGTTCGAGCCAGATGGATTCGGGGGTGGCGTAGGGGAAGAGGGTGCGAACGGAGCGCCCCCACCCCGACCCTCCCCCGGAGGGGGAGGGAGAAACAGGAAGGCTTCCTCCCCCTCTGGGGGAGGGCTGGGGTGGGGGCGCTCGCCGCGCCTCCAGCCGCCGCGCGAAATCCACCACGATCTCCCAGTCGTGCCGCGTCTCCGCCGGCTTGCCCACCGCCGGCCGTACGCGGCTGATGCGCCGTTCGCTGTTGGTGACCGTGCCGTCCTTCTCGCCCCAGGTGCTGGCCGGCAGCAGCAGGTCGGCGTAGGCGCAGGTCTCCGTCGTCGCGAAGGCCTCCTGCACGACCACGAACTCGGCGCGCTCCAGCGCGCGCCGCACCGTTGCCTGGTCCGGCATCGACTGCGCGGGATTGGTGCAGGCGATCCACAGCGCCTTGATCTCGCCGTCGGCGGCGGCCTGGAACATCTCCACGGCCGTCTTGCCCGGCTTCTCCGGCACGGAAGGCACGCCCCAGAGCGCCGCGACTTCCGCGCGGTGTTGCGGATTGGCGAGGTCGCGGTGCGCCGACAGCAGGTTGGCCAGGCCGCCGACTTCGCGTCCCCCATCGCGTTCGGTTGCCCCGTGAGCGAGAACGGTCCCGCGCCCGGCCGCCCGATCTGCGCGGTGGCCAGGTGCAGGTTGATCAGCGCCGCGTTCTTGGCGGTGCCGCTGCTGGACTGGTTCAGGCCCTGGCAGTACAGGCTCAGCGTCGCCGGCGAGGTCGCGAACCACCGGGCCGCCGTGAACAGGTCTTCCTTGGCGATGCCGCAGGCCTGCGCCACCAGCTCCGGCGTGCAGTCGCGCACCAGCGCCTTCAGGGCGTCGAAGCCCGAGGTGTTCTGCGCGATGTAGTCGGCCTTCGTCCAGCCTTCCCACAGCATGATGTGCAGCAGGCCGTGGAACAGCATCACGTCGGTGCCCGGCTGGATCGGCAGGTACAGGTCCGCGAGTTCCGCCGTGTCGGTGCGGCGCGGGTCGCAGAAGATGACCTTCATCTGCGGCCGGGCGGCCTTCGCTTCCTCGATGCGGCGGAACAGGATCGGGTGCGCGTAGGCCGTGTTGCTGCCGACGATGAAGATGCAGTCCGCATGGTTCACGTCGTCGTAGCAGCTGGGCGGCGCGTCGGCGCCCAGCGTCATCTTGTAGCCGGCGACCGCGCTGCTCATGCAAAGGCGCGAGTTGGTGTCGATGTTGTTGGTGCCGACGAGGCCCTTGGCCAGCTGTTGAAGACGTAGTAGTCCTCGGTGAGCAGCTGGCCCGAGATGTAGAAGCCCACGGCGTCGGGTCCGTGCTCCTGGATGACCTGGTGGAAGCTCTCCACGGCGAAGTCCAGCGCATTGTCCCAGCCGACGCGCGTGGGGCGCTGCCCGCGGTGCTCGCGCCGCATCGGATGCAGCAGGCGCGTGTGCAACGTCACTTCGGCCGAGGCCGTGAGGTGCAGCGTCGAGCCCTTGGTGCACAGGCGCCCGAAGTTGGCCGGATGGTCCGGGTCGCCCCGCACCCCCGTGATCTGCTCGCCTTCCGAGCGGATGATGACGCCGCAGCCCACGCCGCAATAAGGGCAGGTGGACTTCGTTTCCTTCACCGGCAGGGCCCCGCTTTCGGCGCTTCCAGCTCGGTCGCCAGCGTGGCCAGCTCCACCGGGTCCAGCAGCACGTTGCCCCCGTCCACGCGGCAGGAGAAGCGCTGCGTACAGCCTTCGTCGGGCGAGCGCGCCTTGCCGTCATCGAGGCCGATCGTCCAGTTGTGCAGCGGGCAGGCCACGCTGGTGCCGAACACGATGCCCTGCGACAGCGGGCCGCCCTTGTGCGGGCAGCGATCGAGCAGCGCGAACACCTGGTCCTCGCCGTTGCGGAACACCGCCACGTCCACGCCGCGCTCGCGCGCCACGCGCCGCGCGCCCAGCACCGGGATGTCTTCCACCCGGCAGACCACCTGCCAGTCGTTGGCCTTCATGCTGCCTGTCCTTCCGCGTTGAGTTTCTCGAACTGGCGCACGTCCACCTGCGCCTTGCTCTGCTCGAACCAGGGATCGGGCTCGCCGTCCAGCGCGAACTGCAGCCGCTCCCACAGCGCCTTGCGGCCGGCGTGGTCGTCCAGGATCTTCTTCTTCACGTGGTCCAGGCCCACGCGGTTGATGTAGTGCACCGTGCGCTCGAGGTACCAGCCCTCCTGGCGATAGAGCTCAGGAAGGCGCCGCTGACTTCCAGCACTTCCTCGGCGGTCTTCACCTTGCAGAAGAACTGGCCGGCCTCGGTCTTGATGCCGCCGTTGCCGCCCACGTAGATCTCCCAGCCGGAGTCCACGCCGATCACGCCGACGTCCTTGATGCCGGACTCCGCGCAGTTGCGGGGACACCCGGACACCGCCAGCTTCACCTTGTGCGGGGCGTACATGCGCCACAGCGCCCGCTCCAGGTCCTTGCCCATCTGGGTGGAGTCCTGGGTGCCGAAGCGGCACCATTCGCTGCCCACGCAGGTCTTGACCGTGCGCAGCGCCTTGGCATACGCGTGGCCCGAAGGCATGCCGATGTCCTTCCAAACATCCTGCAAATCCTCCTTCTTCACGCCCAGCAGGTCGATGCGCTGGCCGCCGGTGACCTTGACGGTCGGGATCTTGTACTTGTCCACCACGTCGGCGATGCGCCGCAGTTCGGCCGCCGTGGTCTCGCCGCCCCACATGCGCGGGATGACCGAGTAGGTGCCGTCCTTCTGGATGTTCGCGTGGCTGCGCTCGTTGATGTAGCGCGACTGCGGATCGTCCTTCGCTTCCTTGGGCCAGGTGGAGATCAGGTAGTAGTTGATCGCCGGCCGGCAGGTCGCGCAGCCGTTGGGCGTGCGCCATTCCAGGAACTTCATGGTGTCGGCGATGGTGACCAGCTTGTTGGCGCGGATCGCGTCGCGCACTTCCTGGTGGCTGTGGTCGGTGCAGCCGCACACCGCCTTCTTCTTGGGCGCGGCGGAGTAGTCGCCGCCGGCGGTGAACATGATGATCTGTTCCACCAGGCCGGTGCAGGAGCCGCAGGAGGCGCTGGCCTTGGTGTGCTTGCGAACATCGTCCAGGGTGAACAGGCCCTTTTCCTTGATGGACTTGCAGATGCTGCCCTTGGTCACCCCGTTGCAGCCGCAGACCTCGTCGGTGTCGGCCATGGCCGCCGCCTTGTTCTGGCCCTGGTGGCCGGCGTCGCCCAGGTTGGACTCGCCGAACATCAGCTTGTCGCGGATGTCGGCTATCTTGCGGCCCTCGCGCAGCAGCTTGAAGTAGTAGCTGCCGTCCACCGTGTCGCCGTACAGGCACGCGCCCACCAGCTTGTCGTCCTTGATGACCAGCTTCTTGTAGACGCCGCCGAAGGGATCGCTCATCACGATCTCCTCGGTGTCCTCGCCGCCCATGAACTGGCCGGCGGAGAACAGGTCGATGCCGGTCACCTTCAGCTTGGTGGAGGTGAGCGAACCGGTGTAGCGGCCGATGCCGAACTGCGCCAGGTGGTTGGCGGCCACCTTGGCCTGCTCGAACAGCGGCGCCACCAGGCCGTAGGCGATGCCGCGGTGCGCGGCGCACTCGCCCACGGAGTAGATGCGCGCGTCGGTGACGGTCTGCATGGTGTCGTGCACCACGATGCCGCGGTTGCAGTGCAGGCCGGCCTTCTCGGCCAGTTCGGTGTTGGGTCGGATGCCGACGGCCATGACCACCAGGTCGGCCTCGACTTCGGTGCCGTCCTTGAACTTCACCGACTTCACGCGGCCGTCGTCGCCGGCCACCAGCTCCTGGGTTTGGGCGCCGATCAGGAACTTCAGGCCGCGCTCTTCCAGCGACTTCTGCAGCAGCTTGCCGGCCACGTCGTCGAGCTGGCGCTCCATCAGCCAGGGCATGACGTGCACCACGGTGGTTTCCATGCCGCGCTTCATCAGGCCGTTGGCCGCTTCCAGGCCCAGCAGGCCGCCGCCGATCACCACCGCCTTCTTGTACTTGGTCGCCGCCTCGATCATGGCGTTGGTGTCGGCGATGTCGCGGTAGGCGATCACGCCCTGCAGGTCCTTGCCCGGCACCGGCAGGATGAAGGGGTTGGAGCCGGTGCACAGCAGCAGGCGGTCGTACTCTTCCTCGGTGCCGTCCTCGGCCCGCACCACGCGCCTGACGCGATCCACCTGCACCACCTTCTTGCCGGCGTGCAGGCGGATGCCGTTCTGCTCGTACCACTCCCAGGAGTTCAGGACGATCTCGTCCAGCGTCTGCTCGCCCGCCAGCACCGGCGACAGCAGGATGCGGTTGTAGTTCGGGTGCGGCTCGGCGCCGAACACGGCGATGTCGTACAGCTCCGGCTGGATCTTGAGGAGTTCCTCGATGGTCCGCACGCCGGCCATCCCGTTGCCGACCATGACCAGTTTCATCTTCTTCATGGGTTCACTCCTGATGCGAAAGAGGTTGCGGGTGCGGGCGCCCCGACGGCCAGCCGGTGGCGCCGGAAGCAGAGGGGCGCTGCGGGCGCGGCCGCCGTCGCCGACCCAGCTGCGGGTCCAGCCCGCCTGCATCACGCGCAGCAGCGCCAGCACCAGCAGGGCGAGCGCCGCGAAGACCAGGAAGCCCCAGGCATAGGTGCCCAGGTATTGCCTGGACAGGCCCATGGTGCTGGGCACCAGGCCGCCGCCCAGGGCGCCGATCTCGCCGATCATGGAACCGGCCACGGCGGTGGAGGTGGGCCAGCGCAGCGGCACCAGCTGGAACAGTGCGCCGTTGCCCGCGCCCAGGGCCGCGAAGCACAGCATCATCAGTGCGGTGGTGAGCAGCAGCGAGCCGCCCGAGAATCCGACCAGCACCAGCGAGCCCGTCACCACCGCCAGCACCACCGTCAGCGTGTTGATGCCGCCCCAGTGGTCGGCCAGCCAGCCGCCGGCGACCCGCAGCGCCGCGCCCATGAAGGCCGCCAGCATGGTGAGCTGGCCCGCCTGCACCTTGCTCACGCCGAACTGCTCGAAGTAATAGGAAGGCAGGAAGCTGGTCAGGCCGATGAAGCCGCCGAAGGTGACGGCGTAGATCACGCTGAACACCCAGCCGTCGCCCTCGAACAGGCAGGCCACGTGCTCGCGCAGGGTGGCCTTGTGCTTGACGTCGGAGGGTTCGCGGGCGAACACGACCATCACCACCATCGGCACCAGGATGGCGACGCCGGCCACGCCGTACACGGCCTGCCAGCCGAGCCACTGTGCCAACGGCGGCGCCAGCAGCACGGGACACCGCGGTGCCGACGTTGCCGGCGCCCACGATGCCCATCGCCAGGCCCTTGTGCTTGGCCGGGAAGGAGCCGGAACCCAGCGACAGCGCCACGCCGAAGCTGGCGCCGGCGATCCCGAGCAGCACGCCCATGGCGAGCAGGTCGCCGAAGTCGTTCACGAAGAACAGGCCGAACACCATGGCCACGGCGATCAGCGCCATCTCCACCAGCGTCGCGTTCTTGCGGCCGATGTACTGGGCCAGCACGCCCAGCGGGAAGCGCATCAGGGCGCCGGCGACGATCGGGATGGACAGCATCAGGCCCTGCTGGGCGGCGGTGAGCTGGTAGGCCTCGCGGATGAAGGGCGCCATCGCGCCGTTCAGCACCCAGATGGCGCAGGAGAAGGCGAAGTAGAAGAACGCCGCGAACAGGGTGGGCGAGTGGCCGGACTTCAGGAAAGCTTGGAAGGCGCGCATCGTGTCGTGTCGTGTGTGTGTCTGGACCGGGATGCGGCCTTGCGGCCCATCCCCGAAATGGGAGGTCAAACAGCACACAGCGTCGTGCGCATGGCCGGCGTGACGGTGCACGGCCCGGGTGCGTCGTCACACCCGATGCGGGCTACCTTGCAGGGAACGTGCCAGCATGCTGCAGTGCGCCAATGCACTATGCTTGCGCGCTCCACGCGTGACCCCGTGACCTCCGTCCTCCTCCTCTCCACGCCCGATCCCGGTGCACCCGCGCTGGCCACAGACTTCGCCGCGGCCGGTTTCAGCGTCTGCGGCGAGGGCGATTGCGCCCACCTGGTGCGTGAAACCTTGCGCGCGGGCCCCGACGTGCTCGTTTGCTGGGCGCCGCGCCCCACGACGGACCTGCTGCAAGCGATTGCAACGCTGCAGGCACAGCAGCCGGTGCCCGTGCTGTGCTTCACCCAGGACGCCGGCGTCGAAGCCCTGCAGCGTGCACTCGATGCGGGCGTGCACGCCTGGGTGGTGCAGGGCTATGCGCCGCAGCGCCTGCGGCCGCTGGTGCGCCTGGCGCAGTCGCGCGAGCGGCACGAGCGCCAGCTGCGCGAGAAGGTGGCCGAACTCGGCGAGAAGCTGGACGAGCGCAAGTGGATCGACAAGGCCAAGGGCATCCTGATGCAGGCGCGGCACGTCAGCGAGGAGGAAGCCTTCCAGCTGCTGCGCAACGCCTCCATGCACGGCAACCGCCGGGTCGGCCAGGTTTCCAGGGGCGTGATCGACGCCGCCCGCATCGCCGAAGCCATCAACCGCGCCGGGCAGCAGCGCATGCTGTCGCAGCGGCTGGTCAAGCTGCATGCGCTGGCCTGCAGCCGCACCGACGCGGCCGCCGCCGCGGTCCTGATGAAGGAATCGGTGCAGCGGGTGGAGGAGAACCTGGCCAGCCTGCAGGCGGAGCTCTCGCCGGCCACCTACGGCGACCTGATCGCGGCGGCGCAAACCGGCTGGAAGGCGCTGCGCCAGCTGCTGGAAGCGCCACCCAGGCCGGCCGAGCTGGGCCGCATCGACGAGCGCGCGGAAGCGGTGGTGGCGCAGGCCGATGCGCTGGTGCTGGCGCTGGAGTCCTCGGGCCTGGCGACCCAGCTGCACGTGATCAACGTGGCCGGGCGCCAGCGCATGCTGTCGCAGCGCATGGCCAAGCTGGCGCTGGTGCAGGCGCTGGCCGCGGACAAGGCGGCGCTGGAGCCGCTGCTGGAGGAAACGGCGGCGCAGTTCGAGCGGGGACTGGGCGAGCTGCTGGCTGCGCCGCTGTCCACGCCGGAGATCCGGCTGGTGCTGGGCCGCGGCGGGGACGCCTGGAAGAGCCTGCGCGCGGCGGTGCCCACGGCGGGGCAGGCTGCCGGGCGCATGAGGGTGGCAGCCGCGAGCGAGGAACTGCTGGAGGTGTTCGACCAGCTGACCGGGGCTTACCAGCGCAGCATCGAGGTGCTGATCGGAGGGTGAGGGCGCAAGTCAGCGCTTCTCCATGTCGATGCAGACCACCGCCGGCTGGTGGTTCCAGCGCAGGGTGATCGCATAGGGGTGCTTGCGCACCCTGGCCTGGATCCCCGAACTCCCGTGCAGCCGCACCGGCACCGAGATGTTCAGCGCCGGCCCGAGGGTCTTGCGGGCGTTGCCGCCCAGCGTGTTGGCGATCTCGCCCACGGCGTCCAGCAGGTTGCCCTGCGACACGTCGTTCTCCCCTGCAGCAACAGCAGTTCCTTGAGCAGCTGGCCCGGCATGGAGACGATCACGTGGCCGTTGTAGGAGCCCGAGAAGGTGACGATGCCGTTGTACTCGTGGCCCTGCAGGTCGCCGGTGGCCAGGAAGGCGGAAGTGATCTGCGGTTCCTGCTTGGTCAGCACGCGGAAGTACTGGCGCACCGATTCGACGAACAGCTTCAGTTCCTCGGAGTTGAGTGATTCCATGCTCACTTCCCTTCCACCACGTCCAGCAGCGCGATCTTCAGTTCGTCGTCGCTGAAGGGCTTGGACACGAAGCCGCGCGCGCCCAGGCGCAGGGCCTGGATCGCGGTGGACTTGTCCGACAGGGCGCTCACCACCAGGATGTTGGTGCGCGGCAGGATGCGCAGCATCTCGGTGATGCATTCGATGCCGTCCATCTCGGGCATCGTCAGGTCCATGGTCACCACGTCCGGCTGGGTGGCGCGGGCCAGGCGCAGCGCTTCCGCGCCGTTGCGCGCCAGGCCGACCAGCGAGATGTTCGCCAGGCCGCCGCCCTGCACCACCCGCGAGATGCGCGAGCGGATCATGTTGGAGTCGTCGACGATCAGCAGTCTCATGGTGCTCCTCAGGCCGCGAAGCGGACGCGGAATTCGGTGTGTTCGCCCGGCGTGGAGGCCAGCGTGATGCGCCCGCCCAGCTGCTGCACGTTGGCCTGGACCAGGTCCAGCCCGACGCCGCGGCCGGCGTACAGGGACACGCCCTGCGCGGTGGAGAAGCCGGGCTTGAAGATGTGCGAGACCACCTGGCGGTCGTCGAAGGCCTCCAGCTGTTCGGCCGTGTACCAGCCCAGCTCCAGCAGCTTGCGGCGGATGCGCGGCGCCGACAGGCCGGCGCCGTCGTCGCGCACCGTCAGCAGCCAGTCCGCGTCGCTGCGCGCCAGCTGCACGGCGATGCGCCCCGCTTCCGCCTTGCCGGCGGCGGCGCGCGTCACCGGCGCCTCGATGCCGTGGGCCACCGCATTGCGCACCAGCTGCACGGCGATCTCGCGTGCCAGGTCGGCCTGGGCCGGTGCGAGGTCCAGCAGCGCGCCCATCGCAACCACCGGCATCACCTTCTTGCCGGCGTCGCGGGCGACTTCCTCGGCCAGGCCGGCAAGCAGGGTGTTGATGGAGGTGGCGGAAGCCGGCACCGGCTGCGCGCGCTGCTGGCTGACCAGGCTCTTGAGGGAGCCCACCTTGTGCAGCAGGTCCTCCAGCGGCAGCGGCAGCGCCACCAGGGCCTGGCCCAGGTCGCCGGCGCCGCCTTGCCGGATGCGGTCCAGCGTGTCCTCGAAGGCGTGCGCCTGGCTGGCCAGCGTCTCCAGGCCGAGCGTGGCGGCGTCGCCCTTGAGCGCGTGCACCCGCCGGCGCGCCTCGTCGATGCGCTTGAGGATGGCGGCCTCGCCCTGCGCGCCCGAAGTGCTGCGCAGCATGTCGTTGACTTCCAGCAGGCTCGTCTCGGCGCGTTCGACGAACTGGCGCAGCATCGCCTGGTCCGCGTCGACCGCCTTGAGCAGCATCTCGAATTCCTTCTGCGAGCGCTGGCGTTCCTCGTGCAGCTTGCGCTCCAGTTCGATGCGCGGCGAGATGTCCTGCACCGTCACCAGCAGGTGCCGGACAGCGCCGCCCTCGACCACCCGGTTGAAGTGGAAGGAGAGGTGGCGGATCACCTGGTCGCCCAGCCGGTTCTTCACCAGCGCCTCCACCTCGGACAGCGGGTTGATGCCCTGCACCAGCGCCTCCTTCACGTGCGGCGCGAACAGCAGCTGCACGTAGCCGCGGGCGTCCGACAGCGCCTTGTCCGTCAGCAGCGGCTCGAGCAGGGCGAAGAAGTCCTGGCCCGGGGCGAGGCTGCGGCCGAACAGCGCGTGCGCCGACTGCGACAGCTGCGAGCCGAGCTTGAAGTCGCGGGTGATCAGGAACAGGCCTTCGCGCACCGACTGCAGGATTTCGCGGTTCTCCTCGTTGGCCGCCTCGATGGCGGCGTCGGAGGTCTGCAGCCGGCGCAGGAACTTCATCAGGATGAAGGCGAAGTTCAGCAGCGCCAGCACGATGCCGCCCGTCTGCACCATGCGCAGCGTGCTGGCCCGCGAGGCGCCGATGGCCTGCGTCTCGGTCACGAAGTCGTTGGCGACGTTCAGCAGCCGGATGTTGTTGGCCTGGCTGTAGGCCAGCGCGGCCGACAGGTTCTCGGTCGAGAAGCCGTCGCGCATCAGCGGCTGCAGCTTCTCGAAGTAGGGCGCCCAGAGCGCATCCACCTGCGCCTCCAGCTGGCGGCCGCGGTCGGAGGTGACGGCGTCCAGGAACACCGGCTTGCCGTCGCCGCCCGGCACCGTGTCGCCCTTCTTGAAGGCGGCGTGCGACAGGTCGAAGACCTTCGCGCCGGCGCGCAGTTCGGCCAGGGTCTCGTTGCGGTAGGACTGGCCGGCGGCGCGCGCCGCGTCCAGCTCCAGCAGGGTGCGGGCGATGCGCTGCGAGACGTAGCGCTGGCGGCCGGCCAGGTTGATGGCCACCGTGTCCTGGTCGATCTTGAACGAGGTGTAGAAGTTCAGGACCAGCACGCCCAGGTCGAACAGCAGGAAGAAGGCGACCGCGATGATGATCTCGCGGTACTTGCCGAAGGTGAAGCCGCTGCTGCCGCGCGCGCGCTGCGGGCGCGCGGGGCGGAGGCGGGGAGGGACGGATGGTCGGTGAGGACTGCGGACATGCGCTCCCTTGATGGCGGTCAGGCGACCGCTTTTTCCTTGCGGGTGAAGCTGCTGGAGGTGCGGGCGCTGATCGGCTCGACCTTGCGCTGCTTCTCGTACAGGAAGGACAGGATTTCCTGCCGGCAGTGGTTGTAGGTGTGGTCCTCGGCCAGCGCGATGCGGTTGCGCGGGCGCGGCAGCGGCACGTCCAGCACCTGGCCGATGGTGGCGGACGGCCCGTTGGTCATCATCACCACGCGGTCGGACATCAGCACGGCCTCGTCCACGTCGTGCGTGATCATCATCACCGTGTTGCCCAGCTCGGACTGGATGCGGATCACCTCGTCCTGCAGGTGGGCGCGGGTCAGTGCGTCGAGCGCCCCGAAGGGTTCGTCCAGCAGCAGCACCTTGGGTTCCATGGCCAGCGCCCGGGCGATGCCCACGCGCTGCTTCATGCCGCCGGAGATCTGCGAGGGCAGGCGGTCCAGGGCATGCGACATGTTGACCATGGCCAGGTTGTGCAGGATCCAGTCCTTGCGCTCGGCCTTCGAGCGCGAGCCGCCGAAGATCTTGTCCACCGCGATCTCGACGTTCTGGTAGACCGTGAGCCAGGGCAGCAGCGAGTGGTTCTGGAACACCACCGCGCGGTCCGGCCCGGGCGCGTTCACTTCGCGGTTGTCCACGATCACGCCGCCCGAAGTGGCCTCCAGCAGGCCGGCCACGATGTTCAGCACCGTGGACTTGCCGCAGCCGGAGTGGCCGATCAGCGAGATGTACTCGCCGCGCCGCACATCCAGGTTGATGTTCTTCAGCACCGGGTTGCCGCCGTTCGGGCCGGCGAAGGTCATGTCGACCCGGGAGAGGGAGAGGTAGGCTTTGCTCATGGTGTGTGCTCCCGGGTTCAGCTCGCGGCCGTGCCGCGGGTGACCTTGCGGCCGACGAAGGCGACGATGCGGTCCAGCGCGTAGCCGACCAGGCCCACGTAGACGAGCGCCAGGATGATGTCGCTGATGCGCGAGGAATTCCACGCGTCCCAGATGAAGAAGCCGATGCCCACGCCGCCGATCAGCATCTCCGCCGCGATGATCGCCAGCCAGGACAGGCCCACGCCGATGCGCAGCCCCGAGAAGATGAAGGGCGCGGCCGCCGGCAGCATGATCTTCACGAAGTACTCGGCGCCGTTGAGGCGGATCACCTTGGCGACGTTGCGGTAGTCCTCGGGGATGTTGCGGATGCCGATCGAGGTGTTGATGATGATCGGCCAGATCGAGGTGATGAAGATGACGAAGATCGCGGAAGGGTGCCCGTCGCGGAAACCGGCCAGCGAGATCGGCAGCCACGCGAGCGGCGGCACCGTGCGCAGCACCTGGAACAGCGGATCGAGGCCACGCAGCGCCCAGGTGGACTGGCCCACCAGCACCCCGAGGCTCACGCCCACCAGCACCGCCAACGAGTAGCCGTAGGCCACGCGCTTGAGGCTGGCCAGCAGCGCCAGGCGATGCCCACGTCGTTGCCGCCGCGGTCGTAGAAGGGCTGGGTGATCAGCTCCCAGGTGTCCTGCACCACCTTCGTGGGCGCGGGCAGGCTGGCGCCGGGGCGCGAGCCCAGCACCTGCCAGACCAGCACCAGGAAGCCGATGATCACCAGCGGGGGCAGCACGTGCGTCAGGAAGACGTGCACCGTGGATTCGACTGCTCGAATGGCGGCACCGCGTTCCGCGCGAGCCGGCGTGGGTAATGTTTCGATCGTTTGTGTCGTGCTCATTGCAGTTCTCCTTCCAGTGCCACCGCGGAACCGGCTTTGCCGGGCCGCTGGTGGCGCCCCCTTGAGGGGAGGCGCCGTAGGCGCTTCGGGGGTGGGTCATTTATGCGGCCTTGATGTTCTTGATCTCGAGCGAGTCGAGGTACTTCTTCGGGTTGGCCGGGTCGAACACCTTGCCGTCGAAGAATTTCTCGATGCCGCGCGAGGTGGACGCCGGGATGTCCTTGGCGGCCACGCCCAGTTCCTTGGCGGCGGTGCGCCAGATGTCCTCGCGGTTCACCTTGGCGATCAGCGACTTGGTGTCCAGGTTGGGCGGCAGGTAGCCCCAGCGCTGGTTCTCGGTCAGGAACCACAGGTCGTGCGACTGGAACGGGTAGGAGGCGTGGTCCTTCCAGTAGCGCATCTGGAACTTGCTGTTGCTCTCGACGCGGCCGGTGCCGTAGTCGAAGTCGCCCTTCATGCGGTCGACGATGTCTTCCACCGGCGCGTTGATCCAGCGGCGGCGCGCGCAGATCTCGGCGACCTCGGCGCGGTTCTTCGGGTCCTCGCAGTACATCTGCGCTTCCATCACGGCCTTGAGCAGCGCCTTGGTGGCGTTGGGGTTGGCCTGCACGTAGTCGGCGCGCATCGCGAACGCCTTCTCCGGGTGGTTCATCCACAGCTCGCTGGTGGTGAGCGCCGTGTAGCCGATCTTCTGGTGGATCAGCTGGTGGTTCCAGGGCTCGCACACGCAGAAGGTGTCCATGGAGCCGACCTTCATGTTGGCCACCATCTGCGGGGGCGGCACGGTGATGGTGTTGATGTCGCGGTTGGGGTCCACGCCGCCGGCGGCCATCCAGTAGCGCATCCACATGTCGTGGGTGCCGCCGGGGAAGGTCATGGCCGCGTTGACCGGCTTGCCGGTCTTCACGCGCTTGGCGATCAGGGCGCTCTTGAAGGCCTTGTTGTCCAGGCCGACCTTCAGGTCCTTGTATTCGTTGGCCACCGAGATGCACTGGCCGCCCAGGTTCAGGCGGGCCAGGATGGCCATGGGCACCTGCACGTTGTTGGCCGTGGTCGCGCCGGTGGCGATCAGGTAAGGCATGGGCGTGAGGATGTGCGCGCCGTCGATGCCGCCGCTCTTGGAGCCCAGCACCAGGTTGTCGCGCGTGGCGCCCCAGGAGGACTGCTTGGCGACTTCCACGTCCGTCATGCCGTGCTTCTTGAAGAAGCCCTTCTCGTCCGCGACGAACAGCGGCGCGGCGTCGGTCAGCGCGATGAAGCCCAGCTTGGCGGCCTTGGTCTCCAGTGCGGTGCCCTGCGCCATGACGATGCCGGGCAACGCGCCGGCGAGGCTGGCGCCGCCCAGGGCGGCTGCGCCCCGCAGGACGGAACGGCGGGAGACCGTGGTGGGTTTGCTTTGCATCGTGAGCTCCTGGTTGCGAAGAGAAAAAGAAACGGCGCCCATCTCGCTGCGTGCTTGCGCACACAGGGGATGGACGCCGTTGTCCGGTTGTCGGTTTGTGTCGCGCGCCGCCGTTAGCGCCCGTTCGGAATCAGTGATGCAGGGACCGTGCCAGCCTTTTCAGGGGTGTGCACGGCTTTTGTGCACCGCAACAGTGCGTCAGCGTGCCCCGCCGGGCAGCACGTCGGCCAGCGACAGCACCGCTTCGGCCACATCCACCAGCCGGCGGTTCTGGTTCATCGCCATCTGGCGCAGCGCCTTGTACGCTTCCTCTTCGCTCATGAGGCGGTGCGCCATCAGCAGGCCCTTGGCGCGTTCGACCACCTTGCGTTCGTTGAGCGATGCGCGCACGGCATCGAGCTCGTCGCCCATGGCCTGCAGGCGCCGCGACTGCTCCTGCACCATGCCGAGGATGGAGCGTTCGAGCTGCGGTCCGTAGGGCGCGCCGCCGTCGGCGCCGGGATAGGGCGTTTCGCTGGCCAGGGCTTCCAGCAGCACGCGCTGGTCGCGCAGCTCGCTGCGGGCCTGCGCGATGCGTGTCTCGCACAGGTGGCGCAGGTGCAGCGCCAGCAGGTCCTCGACGCCACGCATCGCGTCGATGCGCCGCGTGGACCCCTCGTACCACTGCGTGCTGAGATCGGCGTCCAGCGCCCCCGGCCGGCCCGCGCAGCCGATGCGGCGCAGGCGCTCGATCTCGGCGATCACCGCCGGCTCGCGGCTTGCCTGGTCCGCGCGCAGCACCTCGGGATCGGAAAAGTCGGCGAACACCTGGAAGCAGCCCTGCTGCGAGTCGATCAGGTGGCGCCACTGCTGCTGGCCGGCCAGGTCGATGGCCCCGGCGGCGAACACGCCGGCACCGAAGGCGCGCTCCTGCCCGGCGAACTCCTTGCCCTGCATGAAGTTGAACATCGCGACCAGCGCGCGCGAGATCTCGGGATCGGTGGCGCTGTCGGCCGCTTCGAACACCACGGCCAGCAGGCCGCCCACCAGCTTGGTATAGGCCGTGGTCGAATCCCGGGCCGACAGCGCCTGCCGGCCCACCCGTTCGCGCAGCTGCGGCAGGCCGTCCAGCCCGTGCAGCACCACGGCGACCCGGCTGAACAGGCGGGCGCCGTTGCGCGCCTGGCTGGAATCGGTGTCCAGGCGCTCGAAGCGCTCGCGCACCGCTGCTTCCTCCTGCACGCAGCCGGCGACCTGCTGCAGGCGCTGCTCGCCGAAGCGCCGGCCCTGGGAGCTGAGGAAGACGTTCGACAGCCCGCGTTCGCGCTGCAGCGCGTGGACGAAGCGCCCGATCGCACCGACCAGTTCGCCGGTGCGGGCGAGCTCCTCGAGTTCGGCGATCTCGCACTGGCGGGCGGCAAGCAGGAAGCTGGATCCGGATTTCATCGGCGGTACTACAGCAACAAACATGCCGTGCCCGGCGGGGACAAGGGTGCGCCGCTACACTCGAGCGCATGATCGTGCTGGGAATCGAATCGTCATGCGACGAAACCGGCGTCGCGCTGGTCGAATCCACCGGCACGGGCGTGCCGGTGCTGCGCGCGCACGCGCTGCACAGCCAGGTGGACATGCACCAGGCCTATGGCGGCGTGGTGCCCGAGCTGGCCAGCCGCGACCACATCCGGCGCGTGCTGCCGCTGGCCGAAGACGTGCTGGCGCGGGCCGGCTGCACCCTGGGCGAAGTTGACGTCGTTGCCTATACGCGCGGGCCGGGCCTGGCCGGCGCGCTGCTGGTGGGCGCGGGCGTGGCCTGCGCGCTGGGCGCGGCGCTGCGCAAGCCGGTGCTGGGCGTGCACCACCTGGAAGGCCACCTGCTGTCGCCCTTCCTCAGCAGCGATCCGCCGCAGTTCCCCTTCATCGCCCTGCTGGTGTCCGGCGGCCACACGCAGCTGATGCAGGTGGAAGGCGTGGGCGACTACCGCATGCTGGGCGAAACCATCGACGACGCGGCCGGCGAGGCCTTCGACAAGTCGGCCAAGCTGCTCGGCCTGGGCTATCCCGGCGGGCCGGCGCTGTCGCGGCTCGCGGAGCAGGGCGATCCGGCCGCCTTCAGGCTGCCGCGGCCCCTCCTGCACAGCGGCGACCTCGATTTCTCCTTTGCCGGGCTGAAGACCGCGGTGCTGACGCAGGTGAACAAGCTGGCGGATGCGCTCCAGGCGCGCAGGGCCGACCTCGCCGCCTCCACCGAAGCCGCCATCGTCGAGGTGCTGGTGAAGAAGTCGCTGGCGGCGCTGGACCGAAGCGGGCTGCAGCGCATCGTGGTGGCCGGCGGCGTGGGCGCCAACCGCCGGCTGCGTGCGCAGCTCGACGCTGCCTGTGCGAAGCGCGGCCTGCGGGTGCACTATCCCGAGCTCTCGCTGTGCACGGACAACGGCGCCATGATCGCGCTGGCCGCCGCCATGCGGCTGCAGGCCGGCGTGCAGCAGGCGCGGGCCTCCTACGCCTTCGACGTCAAGCCGCGCTGGCCGCTGGAACAGCTGTCCGCCGGCTGAGGGCGGGCGGGTTTACCGCAAGGATAGGGACAGCCACGGTGCCTAAGATGGGCCCATGAGCGTCCCCGCCAGTTCCACCCCGACCTTCGACGATCCCGCCGGCACCTGGAACCGCCGTTTCTCCGAGTCCGGCTACCTGTTCGGCACCGAGCCGAACGGCTGGCTGCACGACCACGCGGACCTGTGGCAGGCCGGCCAGCGCGTGCTGTGCGTGGCCGACGGCGAAGGCCGCAACAGCGTCTTCCTCGCCCAGCGCGGGATCACGGTCGATGCCTTCGACATCTCGGAAGTGGGCGTGCGCAAGGCGCGCGACTTCGCGCGCATCACCGGCGTGAGGGTGAACTTCGCCGTGGCCGACATCGCGCAGCTGCAGTGGCCCCATGGCCAGTACGACGGCGTGGCGGCGATCTTCTTCCAGTTTGCCGACCCCGAGCTGCGCGCCCGCATCTTCCGGGGCTTCCAGCGCTGCCTGAAGCCGGGCGGCATCCTCGTGCTGCAAGGCTACACGCCCAAGCAGCTGGAGTACCGCACCGGCGGGCCGCCGATCGAATCGCACATGTACACGCCGGAGCTGCTGCGCGAGTCCTTCGCCGGCATGGAGATCCTGGAACTGCGCGAGTACGAGGCGGACCTGGCGGAGGGCAACGGCCACAAGGGCCGCTCGGCGCTCATCGGGCTGGTGGCGCGCAAGGCGCACTGAGCCGTGAGAACCACTCGGTCCAGTAGTCCAGGCAGGCCTTGATCTTGGGCAGGCGGTGGCGCGTGCCCGCGGTCACCGCGTACACGGGTACCGGCCTCGGGTCCACGAAGGCCGGTAGCACCGGCACCAGCAGGCCCTGCGCGACCAGCACGTCGCCCACCAGCGTGGCCAGCCGGCCGATGCCCAGTCCCTGCAGCACCATGGTGGCCGTCATGTTGGTGTCGTTGGCGCGCCATTGGCCTTGCGCGGGGAAGCTGCGCTCCTCGCCGTCGACCCGGAACGGCCAGTCGTTGAGCATGGCGACGGCGCTGTTGGTGATCAGCGTGTGGCCGGCCAGTTCCTCCGGCAGGGCCGGCAGGCCGCGCGCCGCGGCATAGGACGGGGCGGCATACAGGGCGCGGCCCAGGCTGCCGATCCGGCGCGCAACCACCGTGTCGGGCAGGTTGGTGGCGGAGCGGATGGCGATGTCGATGCGCTCGCGCGTCATGTCCACCAGCCGGTCGCCCACTTCCAGTTCCACCTGCACCCGCGGGTGCCGCGCGTGCAGCCCCGCCAGCCCGGGCACCAGCTGGTACTGCGCGACCACCGTGCTCGCGGCGATCCGCACCAGCCCGCTGGGTTCGCCCGCACGGGCGGCGAAGCTGCCTTCCAGCTCGTCCAGCGTGTCCAGCGCGCGCCGGCTGTATTCCAGGAAGGTGCGGCCTTCCTCGGTGAGCGACAGGCCGTGGGTGGAGCGGTGCATCAGGCGCGCGCCGCACGCCTTCTCCAGCCGCGCGAGCGTGCGCGACACCTGGCTGACGGGCACGTCGCGCTCGCGCGCCACGGCGGACAGCGACCCGAGTTCGGCCACCCGCGCATAGAGCGCCATCTCGTCGAACTGGAGGTTGCGCATGGGCAGGCATGGTAGCCCCGCCGCCGCGGCCTTGCAGCGGCTGCAAAGGCGATTTGCGGGCCGCGCCGTTTCGCGCAGCGGCCCTGCTTCCTAGAGTGCTTCATCCCACAAGGAGAGCACGCATGGACTACCGCCACACCGAGGATTTCGCACGCAGATTGGAACTGGCCGAACTGCGCGCCCGCGACCTGCGCCGCCAGGCCATCGAGGACTTCTGGACCGCCGTGGGCGCGCTGCTGCGACGCGCCTGGGCCGCAGCGCGGGGATGACCGATTACTTGACTTCGATCTGGCGCGAAGTCACTACCGGCTTCTTCTTCGCCAGCGTCAGCGTCAGCACGCCGTTTTCCAGCCTGGCGGACGTCGCTTCCGCGTCGATCTCGGCGGGCAGCTCGTAGGCGGCCTGGTACTGGCGCGGTGCGTCCTTGGCGGTCTGCACGCGGACCACGGTGCCGTCGACGTCGATGGCGAGCTGCTCGCGGGTCACGCCGGGCACGTCCAGCGTCACCGTCCAGGCCTCTTCGTTCTGCTCCACCTTCACGCCGGTGGTGGCCGGGGCGAAGAAGGAATCGGCGAGGAAGCGCTCGAAGGAGCGGTCGAAGGAACGGGCCGGCACGTAGGCGCGGCTGCGATGGGCGGGTGCGAAGAACATGGCGATGGCTCCTGTCTGGATCGGGGTGGGACGCGGCGCGATCGATGCCGCCGGGTCCCTTAAACTGCGCGGCTTTCGCATCGATCGCCGCCTGGTCCCCATCTGCGAACCCGGGCGCGCTTTTCAAGGGAATTCCTGGCATGAAAAATCTTCGGCGCGCGGTCTTGAAATCGCTGGCCGCGGCGGCATTTCTCCCCGCCTTCGGCCTCCGCGCCCAGGGCACTGCGCCCGTCAAGCTGGCGATGATCGAGGGCCTGTCCGGCGGCAACGCCAACGGCGGCGAGGCGGTGTTCCGCAACCTGGCGTGGGCGGTGGAGCGCGTCAACCAGCGCGGCGGCGTGCGCACGCGCGAAGGCCGGCGGCCGCTGCAGCTGGATCGCTACGACAGCAAGGGGCAGATCGAGGAGGCGCTGTCGGCGCTGCGCTCGGCCATCGATGACGGCGCCCGCGTGATCCTGCAGGGCAATTCCTCCGCCGTGGCGGCGGCGCTGATCGAGGCGATCAACCGCCACAACGAGCGCGAGCCCGCGCAGCGCGTGGTCTTCCTCAATTACTCCGCGGTCGACCCCATCCTCACCAACGAGAAGTGCAGCTTCTGGCACTTCCGCTTCGACGCGCACGCCGACATGCGCATGGCGGCGCTGATGTCGGTGCTGCGCGAGGACCGGGCCCTGAAGTCGGTGTACCTGGTCAACCCCGACTACAGCTTCGGCCAGGCGGTGCAGCGCGAGGCGCGCCGGCAGCTCGCCGCGCAGCGGCCGGACATGCAGGTGGTGGGCGAGGAACTGCACCCGCTGCTGCGCATCAAGGACTTCGCGCCCTATGCCACCAAGATCAAGGCGAGCGGCGCCGACGCCGTGATCACCGGCAACTTCAGCAACGACCTCACGCTGCTGGTGAAGGCCGCGCGCGAAATCGGCTTCGAAGGGCGTTTCTTCACCTTCTACGGCAACGCACTGGGCGCGCCGGCGGCCATCGGCGAGGCGGGCATCGGCAAGGTGGTGGCCGTGGCCGACTGGCTGCCCAACCTGCCCACGCGCGAGAGCGAGGCCTTCTACCAGTCCTTCCGCCAGCGCTTCCCGCGGCCCGCGGACGACTACGTGCACATGCGCATGCAGATGATGGTCGAGGCGCTGGCGCAGGCTATCGAGCGGGCGGGCAGCGCCGAAGCCGTGCCGCTGGCGCTGGCGCTGGAGCAGGCGAGCGTGACGTTTGCCGGCCAGTCGGGACGCATGCGCGCGGCCGACCACCAGTTCCAGCAGCCGCTGGTGGTGGGACTGATGGATCGGCAGGGCACGCCGGGCGTGAAGTTCGACGTGGAAGGCTCGGGCTACGGCTTCCGCACGGTGCGCGTGATCGCGCCGGCGCAGGCGGAAATGCCCCACGCCTGCAGGATGATGCGTCCCTGACGGATACTGCGCAGTCCATGAGAAAGACCGTCCTCGACCTCGAAGAATCCAAGATCCGTGAAGTGGCCAACGCCGGCATGGGGCGCAGCGACGTGCTGGCCTTCTGGTTCGGCGAAAGCGACGAGGTCACGCCCGAGTTCATCCGCGAGGCGGCGATCGCCTCGCTGCGCGCCGGCGAGACCTTCTACGCGCACAACCTGGGCCTGCCGGAACTGCGCGAGGCGATCTCGGCCTATGCCTCCGGGCTGCACGGCCAGGTGGGCGCCGAACGCATCGCCGTCACTTCCGGCGGCGTCAACGCGCTGATGCTGGCCTGCCAGGCGGTGGTGGACGCGGGCGACGAGGTGGTGGCGGTCACGCCGGTGTGGCCCAACCTCACGGCGCAGGCGCAGATCATGGGCGCGAAGCTGAAGCGCGTGTCGCTCACGCCGCGCGGCGGGGCCTGGACGCTGGACCTGCAGAAAAGCTGCTGGACGCGATCACGCCGGCCACCCGCCTGCTGATCGTGAACGCGCCCAACAACCCGACCGGCTGGACCCTGTCGCGGGAAGAGCAGCAGGCGATCCTGGAGCACTGCCGCCGGACCGGCACCTGGATCCTGGCCGACGAGGTGTACGAGCGGCTCTACTACGAGCCCACGGCCAACGGCTGCGCGCCCAGCTTCCTGGACGTCGCGCAGGCGGACGACCGGCTGATCGTCGTCCACAGTTTCTCCAAGAGCTTCCTCATGACGGGCTGGCGCCTGGGCTGGCTGGTGATGCCACCCGCGATGACGCACCACATGGGCAAGCTGATCGAGTTCAACACCTCCTGCGCCAGCGTGTTCACCCAGCGCGCGGCGATCGAGGCGATCCGCCGCACCGGCGAGGTGACGCCGCGCGTCGTCGCCCACCTGCAGACCTGCCGCGACACGCTGGTGCCGCTGCTGCAGGCGCTGCCACGGGTGGAGCTGGCGCCGGCCAAGGGCGGCATGTACGCCTTCTTCAAGCTCGACGGTTTCGACGATTCGCTTGGGCTGGCCAAGCGCCTGGTGGCGGAGGCGGGCATCGGCCTGGCGCCGGGCAATGCCTTCGCGCCGGAGGCCCAGGGCTGGCTTCGGTGGTGCTTTGCGTCGAAGGACGTTGCGCGGCTGAGGCAGGGCGTGGACCGGCTTGCCACCTGGCTCGCCCGCTGACCGAATACCCCTGCCTGGCCCGTCGGCTATAATCCCCCGGTTCTGCATCCGCAGAGCGCACGTAGGGCCGCAGTCCCGCAGCCCTTCGCAAGTCAACAATTTTCAAGGACGAACATGACCGCCATCAACAAGGCAGAGGTCGTTTCCGCGCATGCGCGCGGCACCAACGACACCGGCAGCCCCGAAGTGCAAGTCGCGCTGCTGACCGCCCGCATCAACGAACTCACCCCGCACTTCAAGACGCACGCCAAGGACCACCACGGTCGCCGCGGCCTGCTGCGCATGGTGAACCGCCGCAAGAGCCTGCTCGCCTACCTGAAGGACAAGGACGCCGAGCGTTACACGGCCCTGATCAACAAGCTGGGCCTGCGCAAGTAATTACGCGGCCCGCACACGACGCCTGAGCCAGTTTCCACGACTGCTCAGGCGTTTTTTACTTCGGAGCGACAGGACCGGATACGCGCTGTGTCATTCCTGGGGGCTCGGGCCTTCCGAACCCCGCAGGAATGGCATCGTGTTCGGCCCCAGGCTCCGGCCAACCAGAGAAGAAAGAGGACACGCCATGAGCATCTTCAACAAGGTCACCAAGTCGTTCCAGTGGGGCAACCACACCGTCACCCTGGAGACCGGCGAAATCGCCCGCCAGGCCGGCGGCGCCGTGCTGGTGGACATCGAGGGCACCGTCGTGCTCGCCACCGTGGTGGGCTCCAAGACCGCCAAGCCGGGCCAGGACTTCTTCCCCTGACCGTCGACTACATCGAGAAGACCTACGCCGCCGGCAAGATCCCCGGCTCCTTCTTCAAGCGCGAAGCCAAGCCCTCCGAGCACGAGACGCTGACCTCCCGCCTGATCGACCGCCCGATCCGCCCGCTGTTCCCCGAAGGCTTCTACAACGAAGTGCACGTGGTGATCCACACCGTGTCGCTGAACCCCGAGGTCGACGCCGACATTGCCGCCATGATCGGCGTGTCCGCCGCGCTGTCGATCTCCGGCATCCCCTTCAACGGCCCGATCGGCGCCGCCCGCGTGGGCTACGTCAACGGCGAGTACGTGCTGAACCCCGGCCCGACCGCCCGCAAGATGTCCGACCTGGACCTCGTGGTCGCCGGCACCGAATCCGCCGTGCTGATGGTGGAGTCCGAGGCGCAGCAGCTGTCCGAGGAAGTGATGCTGGGTGCCGTGGTGTTCGGCCACGAGCAGGGCAACATCGCCATCAACGCCATCCACGAACTGGTGCGTGAAGCCGGCAAGCCGGTGTGGGACTGGAAGCCGGCCGCCAAGGACGAATCCTTCGAGGCCAGGGTCCGCGAGCTGGCCGAGGAGAAGATCCGCGCCGCCTACCAGATCCGCAGCAAGCAGGCCCGCACCCAGGCCCTGCGCGAAGCCGGTTCCTCCGTGCAGGCCGCGCTGAAGGAACAGGGCGTGGACTTCGACCCGATCAAGGTCGAGAACCTGGTGTTCGAGATCGAGGCGCGCGTCGTGCGCAGCCAGATCCTGTCCGGCGAGCCGCGCATCGACGGCCGCGACACCCGCACCGTGCGCCCGATCGAGATCCGCACCGGCGTGCTGCCGCGCACCCACGGCTCCGCGCTGTTCACGCGCGGCGAGACCCAGGCGCTGGTGATCTCCACCCTGGGCACCGAGCAGGACGCGCAGCGCATCGACGCGCTGGCCGGCGAGTACCAGGACCGCTTCCTGTTCCACTACAACATGCCCCCTTCGCCACCGGCGAAACGGGCCGCATGGGCTCCACCAAGCGCCGCGAAGTGGGCCACGGCCGCCTGGCCAAGCGCGCGCTGATCCCGCTGCTGCCCACGAAGGAAGAGTTCCCCTACGTGATGCGCGTGGTCTCCGAGATCACCGAGTCCAACGGCTCCTCCTCGATGGCCTCCGTCTGCGGCGGCTGCCTGGCGCTGATGGACGCGGGCGTGCCGATGAAGGCCCACGTGGCCGGCATCGCCATGGGCCTGATCAAGGACGGCAACCGCTTCGCCGTGCTGACCGACATCCTGGGCGACGAGGACCACCTCGGCGACATGGACTTCAAGGTGGCCGGCACGGTCAACGGCGTGACCGCCCTGATGGACATCAAGATCCAGGGCATCACCAAGGAAATCATGCAGGTCGCGCTGGCGCAGGCCAAGGAAGCGCGCATGCACATCCTGGGCAAGATGCAGGAAGCGCTGGGCCAGGCCAAGACCGAGGTGAGCGACTTCGCGCCGCGCCTGTACACCATGAAGATCAACCCCGAGAAGATCCGCGACGTGATCGGCAAGGGCGGCGCGGTGATCCGCGCGCTGACCGAGGAGACCGGTACGCAGATCGACATCGCGGAAGACGGCACCATCACCATCGCTTCCACCGACTCCGGCAAGGCCGACGAGGCGAAGAAGCGCATCGAGCAGATCACCGCGGAAGTGGAAGTGGGCAAGGTCTACGAAGGCCCGATCACCAAGATCCTGGACTTCGGCGCCCTGGTCAACCTGCTGCCCGGCAAGGACGGCCTGCTGCACATCAGCCAGATCGCCCACGAGCGCGTCGAGAAGGTCACCGACTACCTGTCCGAAGGCCAGGTGGTCAAGGTCAAGGTGCTGGAGACCGACGACAAGGGCCGCGTGAAGCTGTCCATGAAGGCGTTGCTGGACCGCCCGGAAGGCATGCCCGAGCGCGAGCCGCGCGGCG
This sequence comes from Ramlibacter montanisoli, assembly GCF_013087525.1. Classification (GTDB taxonomy): domain Bacteria; phylum Pseudomonadota; class Gammaproteobacteria; order Burkholderiales; family Burkholderiaceae_C; genus Ramlibacter; species Ramlibacter montanisoli. Next base: position 601,582 of record NZ_JABFCS010000001.1, read on the forward strand.
ACCGTCCCCCGCGGGAAGACCGTGGCGGCTACCGTGGCGACAGCCGCGGCGATCGCGGTGACCGTGGTGGTGACCGCGGCGACCGTGGCGGTGACCGCGGTGACCGTGGCGGCGATCGCGGCGACCGTGCCCCGCGCGAGCAGCGCGAGCCGGCGCCCGTCGTGCAGGACAACGGCAACTTCGGCGGCAGCCAGGGTGGCCAGGGCGGCATGGGCGGCAACGACCCGCAGTCCTGATTGCGGCGCGAGGAAGTGCCGGCATGAAGGCCATCGAGATCACGCAATACGGCGCGCCGGAAGTCCTGCGCGCCGGTGAACGCCCCGACCCGGTCGCGGGCGCGGGCGAGGTGCTGATCCGCGTCACGGCGAGCGGCGTGAACCGTCCCGACGTGCTGCAGCGCACGGGCAACTACCCCGTGCCGCCCGGCGCGTCGGACATCCCCGGCCTGGAAGTGGCGGGCACCATCGTCGGCGGCGACGCCCAGGCGATGGCGGCCGCCGGCTTCAAGGCCGGAGACCGCGTCTGCGCGCTGGTGGCCGGCGGCGGCTATGCGCAACTGTGCGTCGCGCCGGTCGGCCAGTGCCTGCCGGTGCCCAGGGGCCTCACCGACATCGAAGCGGCTTCGCTGCCGGAAACCTTCTTCACGGTGTGGAGCAACGTGTTCGACCGCGGCCGCCTGCAGCCGGGCGAAAGCTTCATGGTGCAGGGCGGCACCAGCGGCATCGGCGTGACGGCGATCCAGGTCGCCAAGGCCATGGGCGCGGGCAAGGTGATCGCCACCGCCGGTTCCGACGACAAGTGCAAGGCCTGCATCGAGCTCGGTGCCGACCATGCCATCAACTACAAGACGCAGGACTTCTCCGAAGAGGCGAAGAAGCTCACCGACGGCAAGGGCGTGGACGTGGTCCTCGACATGGTCGCCGGCGGCTACATCGACCGCGAAGTGAAGTGCGTCGCCGAGGACGGCCGCATCGTGATCATCGCGGTGCAGGGCGGCACCAAGAGCGAATTCAATGCCGGCCTGGTGCTGCGCCGTCGCATCACGATCACGGGTTCCACGCTGCGTCCGCGCCCGGTGGCCTTCAAGGCCGCCATCGCACAGGCGCTGCGCAAGAACGTGTGGCCGCTGATCGAAAGCAAGGCGATCCAGCCGGTCATCCACAGCACCTTCCCTGTAGCCGACGCCGCGAAGGCCCACGCGCTCATGGAGTCCAACCAGCACGTCGGCAAGATCGTGCTGACCTGGTGAAAAGCGAATGACGGAAAAGAAGAAGCTGATTGCCGGCAACTGGAAGATGAACGGCAACCTGGAGGCCAACGACGCGCTCGTGCGCGCGCTGGTCGCGGGCTTGAAGGACGGGGGCTGCGAAGTCGCCGTCTGCGTGCCGTCGCCTTACCTGGCGCAGGTGCAGATGCTCAGGCACGGCTCGAAGCTGGACCTGGGCGCGCAGGACGTGTCGCAGCACGCCGGCGGTGCGTACACCGGTGAAGTGTCGGCCGCGATGCTGCGCGAGTTCGGCGTGCGCTACGCCATCGTCGGCCATTCCGAGCGCCGCCAGTACCACGGCGAGACCGATGCGCTGGTGGCCGAAAAGGCCAGGACGGCGCTGGCGCACGGCATCACGCCGATCGTCTGCGTCGGCGAGACCCTGGCCGAACGCGAAGCCGGCAAGACCGAGGAAGTGGTGAAGCGGCAGCTGGCTGCCGTCATCCACCTCAACGGCCACTGCATCAGCGAGATCGTCGTCGCCTACGAGCCCGTCTGGGCCATCGGCACCGGCAAGACCGCGACGCCCGAACAGGCGCAACAGGTGCACGCGCTGCTGCGCACGCAGCTCGCCGCGGCCACCGAGCACGCCGCGCGGGTGCACGTCCTCTACGGCGGCAGCATGAATGCCGCCAACGCGGCCAGCCTGCTGGCCCAGCCGGACATTGACGGCGGCCTGATCGGCGGCGCGTCGCTCAAGGCCCCCGATTTCCTGCAGATCATCGCCGCCGCCAGCGCCTGAAGCGCAGCGGCGAGCCACAACAATTAGGAGTTGATTCAATGAATGCTTTGCTGACCATCGTGCTCGTCGTGCAGATCCTCACGGCGCTGTTCATGATCGGCCTCATCCTGCTGCAGCACGGCAAGGGCGCGGACATGGGCGCGGCTTTCGGCAGCGGCGCGTCCGGCAGCCTGTTCGGCGCCACCGGCAGCGCGAACTTCCTCTCGCGCACCACCGCCGTCCTGGCCGCCGTGTTCTTCGTCTGCACGCTGGCGCTGGCCTACTTCAGCAACCTGGCGCAGCCGGTCGGTTCCGGTTCGGTGCTCGAGCGCGCCGCGCCCGCCGCCCCGGCCGCCCCCGTGACGCCGCCGTCGCCCGCCAGCCAGATCCCCGGCGGCGGCACGCCGGTGCCGGCGCAGCAAGGCCCGGCCACGACGCCCGCCACGACCGCGCCCGCCACCCCTGCTTCGGGTGCGGCGCAGATCCCGACGAAGTGATCCATGTCAAGGGTCGGGGGCCTGCTGCGCGGCAGTAAGGCCCTCGATTCGGAGTACACTTAGTGGTTGTCCGGATACGCGCGCGTTCCCTCTGGAACGCAGGCCCTCTCCAGCGTTTCCGGGCTCGTTCCCGATTGCCGACGTGGTGAAATTGGTAGACACGCTATCTTGGGGGTAGTGGCGAAAGCTGTGCGAGTTCGAGTCTCGCCGTCGGCACCAAGACAACAGCCTTCCGGGCACTGCACCGGCAGGCGTGCCCCACGGACCCGTGCCCCAGATGAACCTCGACCAGTACCTCCCTGTCCTCCTGTTCATCCTCGTCGGCATCGGTGTCGGCGTCGCCCCCAGGTCCTGGGCTGGGCCTTCGCCAAGGGCATGGGCGTCCAGAAGCCGGACGCCGCCAAGAACTCCCCTACGAGTGCGGCTTCGAGGCCTTCGACGATGCGCGCATGAAGTTCGACGTGCGCTACTACCTCGTGGCCATCCTGTTCATCCTGTTCGACCTGGAGATCGCGTTCCTCTTCCCCTGGGCCGTCGCGCTCAAGGAGATCGGGCCCGTGGGGTTCTGGGCCATGATGATTTTCCTGGCCATCCTGGTCGTGGGTTTCGTCTACGAGTGGAAGAAGGGCGCGCTGGACTGGGAGTGATCCCCGCAGCGCCCGCGTCTCATCTCAGAAAGATTTCGTGATGGCAAACCAAGGCATTCTTGAAAAAGGTGTCGTGACCACGACCGTGGACACGGTCATCAACTGGGCCAAGACCGGCTCGCTGTGGCCCATGACCTTCGGCCTGGCGTGCTGCGCCGTGGAGATGATGCACGCGGGCGCCGCGCGCTACGACATCGACCGCTTCGGCATGCTGTTCCGCCCGAGCCCGCGCCAGTCCGACCTGATGATCGTGGCCGGCACGCTGTGCAACAAGATGGCGCCCGCGCTGCGCAAGGTGTACGACCAGATGGCCGAGCCGCGCTGGGTGCTCTCCATGGGCACCTGCGCCAACGGCGGCGGCTACTACCACTACAGCTACTCGGTGGTCCGCGGCTGCGACCGCATCGTGCCGGTGGACGTGTACGTGCCGGGCTGCCCGCCCACCGCCGAAGCCTTGCTGTACGGGATCATCCAGCTGCAGCAGAAGATCCGGCGCACCCAGACCATCGCAAGGGCCTGAGCATGGACACCCAACCCGCTGCGGTCTCTCCGCACCCGAATCCGTGCGCGACGCCGTCACTGCCGCGCTGGGCGACAAGGCGAAACGCGTCGACCTGAAGCACGGCGAGATCACCGTCACCGTCACGGCGCAGAACTACCTGGAAGCCTGCCGCATCCTGCGCGACGCGCCGGAGTGCGCCTTCGAGCAGCTGATCGACCTGTGCGGCGTGGACTATTCCGAATACAAGATGGGCGAGTGGGACGGCCCGCGCTACGCCACCGTGGCGCACCTGCTGTCCGTCAGCCGCAACCAGCGCGTGCGCGTGCGCGCCTTCGCGGCCGACGACGAACTGCCGGTGTTCGACTCCGTCACCGCCCTGTGGTCCTCCGCCAACTGGTTCGAGCGCGAGTCCTTCGACCTGTTCGGCATCATCTACGAAGGCCACGCCGACCTGCGCCGCATCCTCACCGACTACGGCTTCATCGGCCATCCCTTCCGCAAGGACTTCCCGGTCTCCGGCCACGTGGAAATGATCTACGACGCCGAGCGCAAGCGCGTGGTGTACCAGCCGGTGACGATCGAGCCGCGCGAGATCACGCCGCGCATCATCCGCGAAGAAAAGTACGGCGGGCTCCAGTAATGGCAGAGATCAAGAACTACACCCTCAACTTCGGCCCGCAGCACCCGGCCGCGCACGGCGTGCTGCGCCTGGTGCTGGAGCTGGACGGCGAAGTGATCCAGCGCGCAGACCCGCACATCGGCCTGCTGCACCGCGCCACCGAGAAGCTCGCCGAGACCCGCACCTACATCCAGACGCTGCCCTACATGGACCGCCTGGACTACGTGTCGATGATGTCCAACGAGCACGCCTACTGCCTGGCGGTGGAGCGGTTGCTGGGCGTCGAGGTGCCGATCCGCGCGCAGTACATCCGCGTCATGTTCTCCGAGATCACCCGCCTGCTGAACCACCTGCTGTGGCTCGGCGCGCACGGCCTCGACTGCGGCGCGATGAACATGCTGATCTACTGCTTCCGCGAGCGGGAGGACCTGTTCGACATGTACGAGGCGGTGTCCGGCGCGCGCATGCACGCGGCCTACTTCCGCCCGGGCGGCGTGTACCGCGACCTGCCGGACACGATGCCGCAGTACCAGGCCAGCAAGATCCGCAACCAGCGCGAGATCACCCGCATGAACGAGGACCGGCAGGGCACCCTGCTGGACTTCGTCGAGGCCTTCACCAAGCGCTTCCCGCACTACGTGGACGAGTACGAGACGCTGCTGACCGACAACCGCATCTGGAAGCAGCGCACCGTGGGCATCGGCGTGGTCACGCCGGAACGCGCGCTGAACCTGGGCTTCACCGGCCCGATGCTGCGCGGCTCCGGCATCGCCTGGGACCTGCGCAAGACGCAGCCCTACGAGGTGTACGACCGGATGGACTTCGACATCCCGATCGGCCGCACCGGCGACTCCTACGACCGCTACCTGGTGCGCATCCAGGAATTGCGCGAGTCCAACCGCATCATTCAGCAGTGCGTCAGCTGGCTGCGCGCTAATCCGGGGCCGGTCATCACCGACAACCACAAGGTGGCGCCGCCGGACCGCGAGAGCATGAAGTCCAACATGGAGGAGTTGATCCACCACTTCAAGCTCTTCTCGGAAGGCATGCGCGTCCCGGAAGGCGAGGCCTATGCCGCGGTGGAACACCCCAAGGGCGAGTTCGGCATCTACATCGTGAGCGACGGCGCCAACAAGCCCTACCGCCTGAAGATCCGCGCCCCCGGCTTCGCCCACCTGTCCGCGATGGACGAGATGTCGCGCGGCCACATGATCGCCGATGCCGTGGCCATCATCGGAACCATGGACATCGTGTTCGGAGAGATCGATCGATGATTTCTGAAGCTACCAAGAGCCGCTTCGCCCGCGAAGTCGCCAAGTACCCCGCGGACCAGAAGCAGTCCGCCGTGATGGCCTGCCTGGCGATCGTGCAGCAGGAGCAGGGCTTCGTCAGCAAGGACAGCGAGAACGAGATCGCCGCCTACCTCGGCATGGCCCCCATCGCGGTGCACGAGGTGACGACCTTCTACAACATGTACAACCAGCAGAAGGTCGGCAAGTACAAGCTGAACGTCTGCACCAACCTGCCGTGCCAGTTGCGCGACGGCATGAAGGCGCTGCAGCACCTGGAGATGCGCCTGGGCATCGAGATGGGCGAGACCACGCCCGACGGCCTGTTCACGCTGCAGCAAAGCGAGTGCCTGGGCGCCTGCGCCGACTCGCCGGTGCTGCTGGTGAACGACCGCACCATGTGCAGCTTCATGAGCACCGACAAGCTCGACCAGATGATCGACGGCCTGCGCAAGGCGGAGGGCGTGTCGTGAACGCCGAACAGGTCCTCTCGCAGTTCCAGGCCACCGGCGTCCAGACCTGCTTCCACGGCCGCCACATCAACCCGCAGATCTATGCGGGCCTGGACGGCACCAACTGGCGCATCAAGGACTACGAGGCGCGCGACGGCTACAAGGCGCTGCGCAAGATCCTGTCCGAGGGCCTCACGCAGGACCAGGTGATCGCCACCGTCAAGGAAAGCGCGCTGCGCGGCCGCGGCGGCGCCGGCTTCCCCACGGGCCTGAAGTGGAGCTTCATGCCGCGCCAGTTCCCCGGCCAGAAGTACCTGGTGTGCAACTCCGACGAGGGCGAGCCGGGCACCTGCAAGGACCGCGACCTGCTGCTGTACAACCCGCACCAGGTGATCGAGGGGATGATCATCGCCGCCTACGCGATGGGCATCACCGTGGGCTACAACTACATCCACGGCGAGATCTTCTTCGCCTACGACCGCTTCGAGGAAGCGCTGGAAGAGGCGCGCGCCGCCGGCTACCTCGGCGACAGGATCCTGGGCAGCAACTTCAGCTTCCAGCTGCACGCCTCGCACGGCTTCGGCGCCTACATCTGCGGCGAGGAAACGGCGCTGCTGGAGTCGCTGGAAGGCAAGAAGGGCCAGCCCCGCTTCAAGCCGCCGTTCCCGGCCAGCTTCGGCCTGTACGGCAAGCCCACCACGATCAACAACACCGAGACCTTCGCGGCGGTGCCCTGGATCATCCGCAACGGCGGCCAGGCCTACCTCGAATGCGGCAAGCCGAACAACGGCGGCACCAAGATCTTCTCGGTCTCCGGCGACGTCGAACTCCCGGGCAACTACGAAGTCCCGCTGGGCACGCCCTTCAGCAAGCTGCTGGAACTGTGCGGCGGCGTGCGCGGCGGCAGGAAGCTCAAGGCGGTGATCCCGGGCGGCTCCTCCGCTCCCGTGCTGCCGGCCGACATCATGATGAACTGCACGATGGACTACGACTCCATCGCCAAGGCCGGCTCCATGCTGGGCTCGGGCGCGGTGATCGTGATGGACGAGACGCGCGACATGGTGGAAAGCCTGCTGCGCCTGTCCTACTTCTACATGCACGAGTCCTGCGGCCAGTGCACGCCCTGCCGCGAAGGCACGGGCTGGATGTGGCGCGTGATCGACCGCATCCAGAACGGCCATGGCAAGCCCAACGACCTGGACCTGCTGAACTCCGTCGCCGACAACATCCAGGGCCGCACGATCTGCGCGCTGGGCGATGCGGCGGCGATGCCGGTGCGCGCGATGATCAAGCACTTCCGGCACGAGTTCGAGGCCAAGATCCAAAGCGCGGAGCGCGTCACCCAATGATTGAAATCGAACTCGACGGGCAGAAGGTGGAGGTCACCGAGGGCAGCATGATCATGCATGCCGCGGACAAGGCCGGCACCTACATCCCGCACTTCTGCTACCACAAGAAGCTTTCCATCGCGGCCAACTGCCGCATGTGCCTGGTGGACGTGGAGAAGGCGCCCAAGCCGATGCCGGCCTGCGCCACGCCCGTCACCAACGGCATGATCGTGCGCACCAAGAGCGACAAGGCGATCAAGGCGCAGCAGTCGGTCATGGAGTTCCTGCTGATCAACCATCCGCTGGACTGCCCGATCTGCGATCAGGGCGGCGAATGCCAGCTGCAGGACCTGGCCGTGGGCTACGGCCCCGGCGCCTCGCGCTACGAGGAAGAAAAGCGCGTCGTGATGCACAAGGACGTGGGCCCGCTGATCTCCATGGAGGAGATGAGCCGCTGCATCCACTGCACCCGCTGCGTGCGCTTCGGCCAGGAAATCGCCGGCGTGATGGAACTCGGCATGATCCACCGCGGCGAGCACAGCGAGATCACCACGGTGCTGGGCGACACGGTCGACTCCGAAGTCTCCGGCAACATGATCGACCTGTGCCCGGTCGGCGCGCTGACCAGCAAGCCCTTCCGCTACAGCGCCCGCCCCTGGGAGCTGTCGCGCCGCAAGTCGGTCAGTCCGCACGATTCCACCGGCGCCAACCTGATCGTGCAGGTCAAGAACAACCGCGTGATGCGCGTGCTGCCGCTCGAGAACAACGACGTCAACGAATGCTGGCTGGCCGACCGCGACCGCTTCTCCTATGAAGCGCTGAACACCCCGACCGCCTGACCTCGCCCATGATCAAGCATGGCGGCGAGTGGAAGACCGTGGACTGGCAGACCGCGCTGGAGTACATCGCGCGTGGCGTCGGCGAGATCCGGCGCGACCACGGCGGCCAGGCCATCGGCGCGCTGGTGAGCCCGCACAGCACGGTGGAGGAACTGTTCCTGGCGCAGAAGCTGGTGCGCGCCCTGGGCAGCGAGAACATCGACCACCGCCTGCGCCACGCCGAATTCGCGGCGGGCGAGGGCGTCCGCTGGCTGGGCACGAGCATCGCCTCGCTGTCCACGCTGCAGCGCGCGCTGGTGGTCGGCTCCAACCTGCGCAAGGACCACCCGCTGTTCGCACTGCGCGTGCGTTCGGCCGTGCGCAGCGGCGCGCAGGTGTCGGTGATCCACGATCGCGACGACGACTGGGCGATGGCCATCGCCGGCAAGTCCATCGTCCCGGCCGGCCAGTGGGTGCAGGCCCTGGCCGACGTGGCCACCGCCATCGGCAGCGAGAAGGGCCAGAAGGCCCCGCTGCAGGGCAATGCGACCGAGGCCGCGAAGGCGATCGCCGCTTCGCTGCTCTCGGGCGAGCGCAAGGCGATCCTCCTGGGCAACGCCGCCGCGCACCATCCCGCGGCCAGCTCGCTGCTGGCGCTGGCCAACTGGATCGGCGAGATGACCGGCGCCACCGTCGGCTACCTGACCGAAGCCGCCAACACCGTCGGCGCGCAGCTGGTCAAGGCGATGCCGGGCCAGGGCGGGCTGAACGCCGGCCAGATGCTGGCCGGCGGCCTCAAGGCGCTGTTCCTCCTGAACAACGAGCCCGAGTTCGACTCCGCCGCCGGCGCCAAGGCGCGGGCGCTGGGCCAGCAGGGCAGCATGGTCGTGACGCTCAGCCCCTTCAAGGCCAACCTGGACTTCAGCGACGTGCTGCTGCCCATCGCGCCCTGGACCGAGACGCCCGGGACCTTCGTCAATGCCGAAGGGCGCGTGCAGGGCTTCCATGCCGTGGTCAAGCCACTGGGCGAGACCCGTCCGGCATGGAAGGTGCTGCGCGTTCTGGGCAACATGCTGGGCCTGCCAGGCTTCGAATACGAGTCGGCGAGCGAGGTGCTGGCCGACGCGCGCGGCGCGGCCGACGCGGAGCAGCCGCTGGTGCAGGGCAAGCTGCTTTCCAACAAGACGGCCAAGGCCGCCTGGCTGGGCGACACCAGCGCGAAGCCGGTCGCGGCGCCCATCTACCAGCTCGATTCCATCGTGCGGCGGGCTTCCTCGCTGCAGCTCACGGCCGACGCGCGCAGCACGCAGGCGCAGGCGCAGGCACCGGCTGCCCCGCTGCAGTCGCAGGGTGAAAGGGTGACGGCATGATCGACACCATCTACGGTTACGGCAACGGCCTGATCGCCGCGCCCTGGTGGACCGGCGCCGGCTGGCCCGTGCTCTGGACGCTGATCAAGATCGTCGCGGTGGTGCTGCCCCTGATGGGCGCGGTCGCCTACCTGACGCTGTGGGAACGCAAGGGCATCGGCTTCACGCAGCTGCGTCCGGGCCCCAACCGCATCGGCCCCTTCGGCCTGCTCACGCCGATCGCCGACGCGCTCAAGCTGCTGACCAAGGAGATCATCCTCCCGACGGTGGCCAACAAGGCGCTGTTCTACCTCGGCCCGATCATGACCATCATGCCGGCGCTGGTGGCGTGGGTGGTGATCCCCTTCGGTCCCGACGTGGCGCTGGCGAACATCAACGCCGGCCTGCTGTTCCTGATGGCCATCACCTCGCTCGAGGTGTACGGCGTGATCATCGCCGGCTGGGCGTCCAACTCGAAGTACGCCTTCCTGGGCGCGCTGCGCGCCTCCGCGCAGATGGTCAGCTACGAGATCGCCATGGGCTTCTGCCTGGTGGTGGTGCTGATGGTCTCGGGCTCGCTGAACATGACCGAGATCGTGCTGCAGCAGGACCGCGGCTACTTCGCCGAGCGCGGCGTGAACTTCCTGTCCTGGAACTGGCTGCCGCTGCTGCCGATCTTCTTCGTGTACTTCATCTCCGGCCTGGCCGAGACCAACCGCCACCCCTTCGACGTGGTGGAAGGCGAGTCCGAGATCGTGGCCGGCCACATGATCGAGTACTCGGGCATGTCCTTCGCCATGTTCTTCCTGGCGGAGTACGCCAACATGTGGCTCGTCTCCATCCTGGCGGTGGTGATGTTCCTGGGCGGCTGGCTGCCCCCGATCGACGCGCCGCTGCTGAACTGGATCCCGGGCTGGATCTGGCTGGGCATCAAGACCTTCATCATGGTCACGATGTTCCTGTGGATCCGCTCGACGTTCCCGCGCTACCGCTACGACCAGATCATGCGCCTGGGCTGGAAGATCTTCATCCCGGTGACGCTGGTGTGGCTGGTCGTGGTGGGCCTGTGGATGCAGACCCCGTACAACGTCTTCAAGTAAAGCAAGCCATGGCCATCGACACCCTGGCAAACCGCCACCAACCCTTCTCGCTGAAGGACTTCCTCGGCAGCTTCATGCTGCTGGAGCTGTTCAAGGGCCTGCGGATCACGGGCAAGTATTTCTTCGCCCGCAAGATCACCGTGCAGTTCCCGGAGGAGAAGACGCCGCTGTCGCCGCGCTTCCGCGGCCTGCACGCCCTGCGCCGCTACGAGAACGGCGAGGAACGCTGCATCGCCTGCAAGCTGTGCGAGGCCGTGTGCCCCGCGCTGGCGATCACCATCGAGAGCGAGCAGCGCGCCGACGGCACGCGCCGCACCACGCGCTACGACATCGACCTGACCAAGTGCATCTTCTGCGGCTTCTGCGAGGAAAGCTGCCCGGTCGACTCGATCGTCGAGACGCACATCCTCGAATACCACGGCGAAAAGCGCGGCGACCTGTACTTCACCAAGGACATGCTGCTGGCCGTGGGCGACCGCTACGAGGCCGAGATCGCGGCCAACCGGGCGGCCGACGCCAAGTACCGCTGAAGCCGGCGAAAGAACAACGATGGACATCCGGACCGGTCTCTTCTATCTCTTCGCGGTGGTGCTGCTGTTCGCGGCCTTCCGCGTGATCACCGCGCGCAACCCCGTGTATGCGGCGCTCTTCCTGGTGCTCACCTTCTTCCAGGCCGCCGGCGTGTGGCTGCTGCTGAAGGCCGAGTTCCTCGCCATCACCCTGGTGCTCGTGTATGTGGGCGCGGTGATGGTGCTGTTCCTGTTCGTGGTGATGATGCTGGACATCAACGTCGACGCGTTGCGGGCCGGCTTCTGGAAGCACTTCCCGATCGCCGCCACCATCGGCGCGCTGATCGCGCTGGAAATGGCCGCGGTGCTGATGGGCGGCTTCCGCCCGACCGAGGAACCGCGGGCGATGCAGTCCGCGGCCACCGCGGTCACGGCCACGACGCAGGGCGGCGTGCCGGTCGTGCAGCAGTACTCCAACACCAAGGAACTGGGCCGGCTGCTGTACACCGAGTACCTGTACCCGCTGGAGATCGCCGCCGTCATCCTGCTGGTGGCGATCATCGCGGCCATCGCGCTGACCCTGCGCACCCGCAAGGACACCAAGCACACCGACCCGTCGCAGCAGGTGCGCGTGAAGGCGCGTGACCGCGTGCGCATCATCAAGATGCCGCCGTCCCGGCCGGCGCAACCGGAGCCCGCGCCCGCAGCCGCCTCCGTGGAGACCAAGGCATGAGTCGCACGGCCGCTCCGAAGACGAATACCGTAGCCTGCAAGGCGGAGGTTTACCAATGCTGCTGACGCTCGGACACTTCCTCACGCTGGGCGCGATCCTGTTCGCGCTGTCGGTGGTGGGCATCTTCCTGAACCGCCGCAACCTGATCGTGCTGCTGATGGCCATCGAGCTGATGCTGCTGGCGGTCAACATGAACTTCGTGGCGTTCTCCTACTACCTGGGCGACATGCACGGCCAGGTGTTCGTGTTCTTCATCCTGACGGTGGCGGCTGCGGAGTCCGCCATCGGCCTGGCGATCCTGGTGCTGCTGTTCCGCAACAAAGACAACATCAACGTCGAAGAACTGAACGCCCTCAAGGGCTGATGCCCGCCGGGCGGGAAAGAAACGATGGCTACTTCACTGAACGCAGCGACGCTGCTTGCCGTTCCGCTCGCGCCGCTCGCCGGCGCGATCCTGGCGGGCGTCTTCGGCACCACCCTCGGCGGCAACCTGATCGGCCGACGGCTGTCGCACACCTTCACCATCCTGGGGGTGCTGATCGCCTTCATCCTGTCGGCGATGACGCTCAAGAGCGTGGCCGTCGACGGGGCGCGCTTCAACCAGACGCTCTATGAGTGGATGGTGGTGGGCGGCCTGAAGATGGAGATCGGCTTCCTGGTCGACGGCCTGACGGCGATGATGATGTGCGTGGTGACCTTCGTGTCGCTGATGGTGCACATCTACACCATCGGCTACATGGAAGAAGACGAGGGCTACAACCGCTTCTTCGGCTACATCTCGCTGTTCACCTTCTCGATGCTCATGCTGGTCATGAGCAACAACTTCCTGCAGCTGTTCTTCGGCTGGGAAGCGGTGGGCCTCGTTTCCTACCTGCTGATCGGCTTCTGGTACACCAAGCCCACGGCCATCTTCGCCAACCTCAAGGCCTTCCTGGTCAACCGCGTCGGCGACTTCGGCTTCATCCTGGGCATCGGCCTGATCGCCGCCTACGCCAACACGCTGAACTACGCGGAAGCCTTCGCCCGCGCGCCCGAGTTCGCCAAGCTCGCCTTCGGCTACGGCACCGAATGGATGCTGATCACGGTGACCTGCATCTGCCTGTTCATCGGCGCCATGGGCAAGAGCGCGCAGTTCCCGCTGCACGTGTGGCTGCCCGACTCGATGGAAGGCCCGACGCCGATCTCCGCGCTGATCCACGCCGCCACCATGGTGACGGCCGGCATCTTCATGGTGGCGCGCATGTCGCCGCTGTTCGAGCTGTCCGACACCGCGCTGTCCTTCATCCTCGTGATCGGCGCCATCACCGCGCTGTTCATGGGCTTCCTGGGCATCATCCAGAACGACATCAAGCGCGTGGTGGCGTACTCCACGCTGTCGCAGCTGGGGTACATGACCGTGGCGCTGGGCGCCTCGGCCTACTCGGTGGCCGTGTTCCACCTGATGACGCACGCCTTCTTCAAGGCGCTGCTGTTCCTGGCGTCCGGCTCCGTGATCATCGGCATGCACCACAACCAGGACATCCGCTGGATGGGCAACGTCAGGAAGTACATGCCCATCACCTGGATCACCTCGCTGCTTGGGTCGCTGGCGCTGATCGGCACGCCGCTGTTCGCCGGCTTCTATTCCAAGGACTCGATCATCGAGGCCGTGCACCTGTCCAAGCTGCCCGGTTCCGGCTTCGCCTACTTCGCGGTGATGGCGGGCGTGTTCGTCACGGCCTTCTATTCCTTCCGCATGTACTTCCTGGTCTTCCACGGCAAGGAACGCTTCGACCAGAACCCCGACGCGCACGCGCACCACGACGCCCATGCGGAGCCGGACGCGCACGGCCATGCGGTGACGGACGCGCACGGCCATGACGACCACGGCCACGGCCACGACGCCCACGAGCCGCACGAGTCGCCCTGGGTGGTGACGGTGCCGCTGCTGCTGCTGGCGATCCCCTCCGTGGTGATCGGCTTCATCACGATCCAGCCGATGCTGTACGGCGAGTTCTTCAAGGACTCGATCTTCGTGGACGCCGCCCGCCACCCGGCGATGGCGGAGATGGCCAAGGCCTTCCACGGCCCGGTGCAGATGGCGCTGCACGGCCTGACCACGCCGGTGTTCTGGCTGGCGCTGGCCGGCGTGGTGCTGGCCTGGTACCTGTACATGAAGAACACGGCGCTGCCGGCGCGCATCCAGCGCATGTTCCAGCCCGTGTACACGCTGCTGGACAACAAGTACTACATGGACTGGATCAACGAACGCATCATCGCCCCCGCCGCGCGCGGCCTGGGCACCGGCCTGTGGAAGGGCGGCGACCAGGGCGTGATCGAGGGCGTGTTCGTCAACGGCAGCGCCAAGCTGGTGGGCAAGTTCGCCGGCGTCATCCGCTGGGTGCAATCGGGCTACATCTACCACTACGCGTTCGCGATGCTGGTGGGCGTGGTGGTGCTCATGACGTACTTCGTCAGCTGGCCCATGATCAGCGACTGGCTCAGGAAGTAAGGGGACAAGAACAATGAAGATGGGACTCTTGAGCCTCGCGATCTGGACGCCGATCGTGTTCGGCGCCATCCTGCTGGCGATGGGCCGCGACGACCAGGCGCGCACCGTGCGCTGGATCGCCCTGATCGGCGCGCTGATCTCCTTCCTGGTGACGCTGCCGCTGTACGGCCAGTTCGACATCGCCAACGCGGGCATGCAGTTCGTCGAGAAGACCAGCTGGATCGAACGCTTCAACGTCAACTACCACCTGGGCCTGGACGGCATCTCGTTCTGGTTCGTGCTGCTGACGGCCTTCATCACCCTGGTGGTGGTGATCTCGGCCTGGGAAGTGATCACCGAGCGCGTGAACCAGTACATGGGCGCCTTCCTGATCCTGTCGGGCTTCATGATCGGGGTGTTCTGCGCGCTGGACGCCGTGCTGTTCTACGTGTTCTTCGAGGCCACGCTGATCCCGATGTACCTGATCATCGGCATCTGGGGCGGCCCGAACAAGATCTACGCGGCCTTCAAGTTCTTCCTGTACACGCTGCTCGGCTCGCTGCTGATGCTGGTGGCGCTGGTCTACCTGTACACCAAGTCCGGCGGCAGCTTCGACATCCTCACCTGGCACAAGCTGCCCCTGTCCTCGCTGGCGCAGACGCTGCTGTTCTTCGGCTTCTTCGCGGCCTTCGCGGTGAAGGTGCCGATGTTCCCGGTGCACACCTGGCTGCCCGACGTGCACGTGGAAGCGCCCACCGGGGGCTCCGCGGTGCTGGCGGCCATCATGCTGAAGCTGGGCGCCTACGGCTTCCTGCGCTTCTCCATGCCGATCGCGCCGGACGCCTCGCGCGAGTGGGCCTGGCTGATCATCGCGCTGTCGCTGATCGCCGTGATCTACGTGGGCCTGGTGGCGATGGTGCAGCAGGACATGAAGAAGCTGGTGGCCTATTCGTCGGTCGCCCACATGGGCTTCGTCACGCTGGGCTTCTTCCTCTTCAACGACCTGGGCGTGTCCGGCGGCATCGTGATGATGATCGCGCACGGCTTCGTGTCGGCCGCCATGTTCCTGTGCATCGGCGTGCTGTACGACCGCGTGCACTCGCGCCAGATCGCCGACTACGGCGGTGTGGTGAACACCATGCCGACCTTCGCCGCCTTCGCCGTGCTGTTCGCCATGGCGAACTCGGGCCTGCCCGCCACCGCCGGCTTCGTCGGCGAATGGATGGTGATCCTGGCCGCCGTGAAGGTGAACTTCTGGCTGGCCGTGATGGCCGCCACCTCGCTGGTGCTGGGCGCCGCCTACACGCTGTGGATGGTCAAGCGCGTGTACTTCGGCCCGATAGCCAACGACCACGTGCGCACGCTGGTCGACATCAACGCCCGCGAGTTCCTGATGCTGGGCGTGCTGGCCGCCGCCGTGCTCTACATGGGCATCCACCCGAAACCCTTCACCGACGTGATGAACGCCTCGGTGGCCGGCTTCCTGAAGCACGTGTCGGCTTCAAGCTGTGACGCCGGGAGAGAAGAAATGATGGACAACACGAGCCTCGCCGTCGCCGCGCCCGAGATCTTCCTGCTGCTGATGGCCTGCGTCATCGCGATGGTGGACCTGGGCGTCAAGAGCCGGCTGCGCAACCTCACCTACTGGCTCACCATGGCCACGCTGGCCGTGATCGCCTTCTACACGGGCGACCTCGCCTCGGAAGGCAACACCGCCTACGGCTTCAACCGCATGGTGGTCAGCGACTCCATGGGGAACTGGCTCAAGTGCTTCTCCACCATCGCCATGATGGTGTGCCTGGTGTACGGCCGCCCGTACGCCGCCGACCGCGACATGCTGCGCGGCGGCGAGATGTTCACGCTGGCCATGTTCGCGCTGCTGGGCATCTTCGTGATGATCTCGGGCAGCAACTTCCTGGTGCTGTACCTCGGCCTGGAACTGCTGACGCTCTCCAGCTACGCGCTGGTGGCCCTGCGCCGCGACAACACCGTCGCGACCGAAGCGGCGATGAAGTACTTCGTGCTGGGCGCGATGGCTTCCGGCTTCCTTCTCTACGGCCTGTCCATGATCTACGGCGCCACCGGTTCTCTGGACATCGGCACCGTGTTCAAGGTGATCAACAGCGCGCAGGTCAAGCACAACGTGCTGGTGTTCGGCCTGGTGTTCATCGTCGCCGGGCTCGCCTTCAAGCTGGGCGCCGCGCCCTTCCACATGTGGATCCCGGACGTGTACCAGGGCGCGCCGACGGCCGTCACCGTGATGATCGGTTCGGCGCCGGAACTGGCCGCCTTCGCGATTGCGATCCGCCTGCTGGTGGAAGGCATGCTGCCGCTGGCGATCGACTGGCAGCAGATGCTGGTGGTGCTGGCCGTGTCCTCGCTCTTCATCGGCAACCTGGCCGCGATCGCGCAGACCAACCTCAAGCGCATGCTGGCCTACTCCACCATCGGCCAGATGGGCTTCGTGCTGCTCGGCCTGCTGGCGGGCGTGGTCAACCGCGAGATCACATTCGCCAACAACGCCTACAGCTCCGCGATGTTCTACATCGTGACCTACGTGCTGACCACGCTGGCGAGCTTCGGCGTGATCCTGCTGCTGGCGCGCGAGGGCTTCGAGAGCGAGGAGATCTCCGACCTGGCCGGCCTGAACCAGCGCAGCCCGCTGTACGCCGGCATCATGTCGATCTGCCTGTTCTCGCTGGCCGGCATCCCGCCGCTGGTGGGCTTCTACGCCAAGCTGGCGGTGCTGCAGGCGTTGATCGTGTCCGGCAGCGCGTTCTCCATCGGCCTGGCGATCTTCGCGGTGCTGATGTCGCTGGTCGCGGCCTTCTACTACATCCGTGTCGTGAAGGTCATGTACTTCGACGAGCCGATCACCGCCACCACCGTGGCGGCCCCTGCCGACGTGCGCATCGTGCTGACCATCAACGGCGCGCTGGTGCTGATCCTCGGCATCCTGCCCGGTGGCCTGATGACGCTGTGTGCGCAGGCCATCGTCAAGATGCTGGGTTCCTGATCCAGAAGATGCAGTGACGCAGACGGCCTCGATCTGGCTGGTGCTGGTGCTGGCCTTCTGCGCCGCCAACCTGCCATTCCTCACACCACCCGCCTGTTCGGCGTGCTGCCGCTCGCCGGCGGCAAGAACTTGGGCGTCCGCCTGGGCGAACTGGTCGCGCTGTACCTGCTGGTGGGCGGCATCGGCCTGCTGCTGGAAAAGCGGGCAGGGCAGATCGCGCCGCAGGGCTGGGAGTTCTACGCGGTCACGGGCGCGCTCTTCCTCACCTTCGCCTTCCCCGGCTTCGTGTGGCGCTACCTCTACAAGCCGCGACACTGAGCACCACGCCATGGCCGACGACAGCCACCTGACCGAGCACGCCACCGCGCGCGAGGAACTGCTGAAAGGCCACTTCCTCCACGTGGTCCGCGACACCGTGCGCCTGCCCGACGGCGGTTCGGCCACGCGCGAATACGTGCTGCATCCCGGCGCGGTCGCCGTGGTGCCGCTGACGGACGACGGCCGCATCGTGCTGGAGCGCCAGTACCGCCACGCGACGCGGCAGGTGATGATCGAGATCCCCGCCGGCAAGCTGGACGCGGGCGAGTCGCCCCTGGCCTGCGGCCGGCGCGAGCTGCTGGAAGAGACCGGTTACGTCGCCCGTGAATGGGCCTATGCCTTCACGACCTACCCGACGGTCGCCTATTCGGACGAGGCCATCGAGGTCTGGTTCGCGCGCGGCCTCGCGCACCAGGGTGCGAAGCTGGACCAGGGCGAGTTCCTCGAAGTGTTCACGGCGACGCCGCAGGAGTTCCTGGGCTGGTGCCGCGAAGGCCGGATCGTGGACTCCAAGACCCTGGCGTCCGCAGTGTGGATACAGAATGTGCTGGCCGGTACTTGGAAACTGGACTGGAAGGCACTACCTTAAGGCGATGAAGGTCCTCAACCTGCAGTGCCGCCACGCCCATGGCTTCGAAGGCTGGTTCGCCTCCGAAGACGATTTCCAGGGCCAGCTCGCGCGCGGGCTGGTGGAATGCCCGCTGTGCGGCGATGCCCACATCACCAAGATGCCGAGCGCGCCGCGCCTGAACCTCGGCGCCTCCGAGCCCGCGCCCGCCGCGGCGCCGTCAGGGGCGAAGCAGGAGGTGATGTCCGCGCCCAACGAACAGCTTCAGGCCGCCTGGATGCAGCTAGTCAAGCAGGTGATGACACAGACCGAGGACGTCGGCGAGCGCTTCGCGGAGGAAGCCCGCAAGATCCACTACGGCGAGACCGAGGAGCGTGGCATCCGCGGGCAGGCGTCGCGGGAAGAGACGCAGGCCTTGCTGGAAGAGGGCATCTCGGTGCTGCCGCTGCCGATCCCGAAGGGATTGAAGGGGCCGCTGCAATAGGCAGCCTCAGGTCATGAACTGCAGCCCCGCCAGCCGCGCATAGACCCCGCCCGCGGCCATGAGCTCCTCGTGCCGCCCCATCTCCACGATCCGCCCGTGGTCCAGCACCACGATGCGGTCGGCCTGCTGGATGGTCGCCAGCCGGTGCGCGATGACCAGCGTCGTGCGGTCCCGCATCGCCGACTCCAGCGCCGCCTGCACCATCCTCGCTCTCGGCATCGAGCGCGCTGGTGGCCTCGTCCAGCAGCAGCAGCGGCGGGTTCTTCAGCATGGCCCGCGCGATCGCGATGCGCTGGCGCTGGCCGCCCGACAGGCGCACGCCGCGCTCGCCCAGGAAGGTGCCGTAGCCCTCGGGCAGCGCCCGGATGAAGTCGTGCGCGAAGGCGCCGCGCGCCGCCGCCTGCACCTCCTCGTTGCTCGCGCCGGGCTTGCCGTAGCGGATGTTCTCCAGCGCCGAGGCGGAGAAGATCACCGGCTCCTGCGGCACCAGGCCGATGCGCGCGCGCAGGTCCTGCAGGCGCAGCGCGCGCACCGGTGCGCCGTCCACGGCGATGCGGCCGTCCTTCGGGTCGTAGAAGCGCAGCAGCAGCTGGAACACGGTGGTCTTGCCGGCGCCGCTGGGCCCGACAAGGGCGACCGTCTCGCCCGGCGCCACGTCCAGTGAAAAGTCGCTGAGCGCCGCGGTGGCGGGGCGCGAGGGATAGTGGAAGCGCACCGCCTCGAAGCGCACGCGGCTGCCGGCCTGCGGCGCGGGCGCGGAGA
Organism: Ramlibacter montanisoli; assembly: GCF_013087525.1. Taxonomy (GTDB): domain Bacteria; phylum Pseudomonadota; class Gammaproteobacteria; order Burkholderiales; family Burkholderiaceae_C; genus Ramlibacter; species Ramlibacter montanisoli. The sequence goes on from NZ_JABFCS010000001.1 coordinate 621,031, forward strand.
TCGGCTCGGCCGGCGAGACCACCGGCGAGCGGCTCGCCAGCAGCTCCATCAGCCGCTCGGTCGCGCCGGCGGCGCGCAGCAGGTCGCCGTAGACCTCGCCCAGCACCGCCACGGCACCGGCGAAGATCGCGACATAGAGCGCCGCCTGCCCGAGCTGCCCGGCGCTGAGCTCGCCGCGCAGCACGGCCTGTGTGCCCTCGTACAGGCCCCACAGCATCAGGCCGGCGTTGGCGATGATGACGAAGGCCACCAGCGCCGCCCGCGCGCGCGTGCGCCGGATGCCGGTGAGGAAGGCGTTCTCGGTTGCGCCGCGAAAGCGCGCCGCCTCGCGTTCCTCTGCCGCGTAGCTCTGCACCACGGGGATGGCGTTCAGCACTTCGGCGGCGATGGCGCTGGAATCCGCGACCCGGTCCTGGCTGGCACGCGACAGGCGCCGCACCCGCCGGCCGAACCACATCGCCGGCAGCACCACCAGCAGCACGACCAGCAGCACCTGCGTCATCACCTTGGGATGCGTGACGACCAGCATGCCCAGCGCGCCCAGGCCCATCACCAGGTTGCGCAGGCCCAGCGAGAAGGAGGAGCCCACCACCGTCTGCACCAGCGTGGTGTCGGTCGTCAGCCGCGACAGCACCTCGCCGGTTTGCGTGCTCTCGAAGAAGGCCGGGCTCTGCTCCAGCACGTGTGCGTAGACCGCGGTGCGCAGGTCGGCGGTGACCCGCTCGCCCAGCCAGCTCACGAGGTAGAACCGGCAGGCGGAGAACACGCCCAGCGCGATCGCGACGCCGAACAGCAGCAGGAAGTGGCCCCGCAGGGCGACCAGCCGCGTGCCCGGCTCGGAGGCGATCCCCTGGTCGATCATCGTGCGCAGCGCGACCGGGAACACCAGCGTCGCCGCCGCGGCCAGCAGCAGGAACACGCCGGCCAGCGCCAGGCGCCCGGCGTAGGGCCGCACGAAGGGCAGCAGGCCGGACAGGGATTGCGGCGTGCGCGCCGGGGCGGCGTCCGTCCGCGCCGGGGCGGCCGGGGACGCGGCCGCGACCGCGGGCTCAGCGGCCGCCATCTCCTGCCTGCTCCGTCATGCGCATGGCCCCATCGTAAGGCCCGGCGGCCGCTCCATGGCCGAGGTGGCGCGCTTAACTTTGCTGACACTCTCTGGTGCCACCGGGGGAGCCTGGGCTACAGTCACTGCAGCCATGCCCATCCTCCGTCCCAAGACCCCGTCGCGCAAGCAGGGCCTCGACCGCCCCTGGGAAGCCGGCGACTCGATCCCGGTGCCCGAAGCCGTCCACCAGGATGGCGAGTCCGCCTGGGCACTCTGGAACGAGGTCGCGCAGCAGCACGATCGCCGCTTCGCCGACACCGCGCCGATGACGCGCCCGCCCGGCATGACGCCCGAGGACGCCGCCTGGGCGCCCACGCTGCCGCCACCGGGCACCGCCGCCGCGCTCAAGCCGCAGCGCCGCAAGGAGCCCGAGCCGCTGTTCACGCTGGAAGCCGCGATGCTGGTGGCCCGCCGCAACAACCGGGTCTGCCCGCGGCCGCAGCGCTGGGACGAATTCACCGCCATGCTGCCCGTGCGCAAGACGCTGCGCGGCGTGCAGCCGCCGCCCGCCGCGGCCACCGGCGCCGCCTGGGCGGTCACGCCGCCGCTCACCAAGCGGCTGTGCTTCCGCGAGCAGATCGAATGGGCCGAGCGCGCCGGCGCGCTGGAATGCATCATGGCCTTCATGCAGTCGCTGCCCGAAGAGGAGTGGCTGCACATGGGCGAGAGCTGAGCTGCCGCCGCCCGTGCCCGCCCGCAACCTGATCGCCGCCGGCCTCCTCGCCCTCGCCACCCAGCAAGCCGCCGCGCAAGCGGACGCGCCGGCCCTGGTTGAGGCCGCACGTGCCGCGGCCCGCGCCGACCGCAACGCCGAGGCCGCCGGCCTGTTCGCGCAGGCGCTCGCGCGCTGGAGCCCGGGCGCCGCGCGGAACTGCTCAAGGAATACGCCGACCAGCTCACCTACTCCGGCCGCGCGCGCGAAGCGGTGCCCCTGTACCGCGAGCTGCTGCCGGCGCGCACGGGGGCCGATCGCATCTCGGTCCTCAAGGGCCTGGGCCTGGCGCTGCTCTGGAGCGACCAGCCCGGCGCGGCGCGCGCTGTCTACGACGAGATCCTGCAGGCGCAGCCGCGGGACCAGGACGCGTCCCGCAACCGCGCCCGCGCTCTGAGCTGGAGCGGCCGCCAGCGCGAGGCGATCGGCGCGCTGCAGGCGCACCTCGCGTCCTGGCCGGACGATGCCGAAGCGCGCGTGCAACTCGCGCAGTCGCAGGCCTGGCTGGGTCGACCGGACCTGGCCCGCGCCGGCATCGCGCAAGCACCGCTCGCCGATCGCGAGGATGCGCGCCGGCTGCGGTCCGACCTCGATCTCTGGGCCGCCCCGAAGACGCGCGTGGAGGCGCAGCGCTCCACGCAGTCGGACGATCTCGAGATCCGCCAGCTGCGCTTCGAGCATTCCGTGTCCTTCGCCGGCGGCCTGGGCAGCGCCGGCGGCCGCGTGGACCGCCTGGACCACGAGCGCGAGGACGGCAGCGACGAAGTGCGCGTGACCCGCCCCATGCTGCTCGGGCGCTACCGCTTCTCCGACGCGGCCGAACTCCATGCGGAGATCGGCAACGAGCACATCGCACCGCGCGGCTCGCCTTCCATGAACCGGCTGGTGTACGCCACCTGGCTCACCTGGTGGCCGCACGACGTGCTGCGCTTCGACTTCAGCACCAGCCGCTCCACCTTCGACAACATCCGTTCGCTGCGCCTCGGCCTGACCGCGACGCAGTACGGCCTGTCCGCCGACTTCACGCCGACCGAGCGCCAGCGCTACACCGCGCGTGCGGAGCGCGGCCTGGTCTCGGACGGCAACCGGCGCTGGCGCGGCGAAGTGGAAGCGGAGTGGCGCGTGCGCACGAAGCCCGAGATCTGGTTCGGCGCGCGCCACACGCGCGTGCGCTTCGACCGCCAGCTGGACAACGGCTACTTCAACCCGCTGACCTTCGAGGCCACGCTCGCCACGGCGCGCCTGACCTGGAAGCCTGATGGCGAGCAGGGCCGCTGGGACCTGCGCATTGCCGGCGCCTGGGGACGCGAGCACGCCAATCCCGACGGCAGCAAGCCGGCCTACGACGCCAGTGCGCGCGCCGGCTACCGCTTCGATGCGAAGACGCGGCTGGAAGCGCGCCTGCAGCGCTTCAGCACCCGCACCAGCTCCTTCAGCGGCTTCGCGCGCACCACCGCCGGCCTGGCCCTCGAGCGGAGCTGGTAGTGGCCGGGGCGCGCGTCCTGCTGGTCGGCCTGGCCAGCGACGTCATCCAGGACGTGATCTCGCCGCTGGTGGCGGCCGGCCACGAAGTGCGCCTGGGCGGACCCGCCGACGTCACGCGCGAGTCCTGGGGCGTGGTGATCAGCGCGCCGCAGCAGATCGCCGGCAGCGGCGGCATGGAGCTGATCGCGGGCCTGGCCAGCGAGGACGCGAACACGCCTTCGCTGCTGCTGGTCGGCACCGAACAGCAACTGGTGCGCTCCTCCTCGGGCCCCGAGAACGCGCGGGTGGCCCGCCTCGCCTGGCCCTTCGAACCCGATGCGCTGGTGGAACGCGTGCAGGCCCTGCTGCGCCGCTCGGTGCGCGAGTGGGAAGCGGAGCACGCGCGCGCCAGCGATTTCCTGGATCCGCACCTGCTGGTGCTGGAGGAGCCGCAACTCCTGCAGGCCGTGCGGCGCGAGATCGAGGACGCGGGCGCAGGCCGCATCGCCGGCCACAGCTACCTGGCCTCGGTGCGCCTGGAGGAACTGGACCGCTTCGGCAAGCACCTGCCGGCCCGCACGCTGGAGGCCCTGTGGCTGCAGCTGGCGGTGATCGCCGAGATGGACGCGCTGGGCGACGAGCAGTGGGCGCGCGGCGCGCAGGGCGACTTCCTGCTGCTGGCGCCTTCCAGTTCGCTGGCCGAGGTCCGCGAGCGGCTGCAGGACTTCAGCCGGCGCATCGCCACGCGGTCCTTCGACCTGGGCGGCCAGCTGGCGGAATTCTCGTCGGCCATCGGCTATGCGGAGGTGAAGCGGCACACCAGCGCGGAACAGGCGCTGGCCCACGCGCGCGAGGCCGCGCAGGAGTCGGCCCGCCACCTGGACCTGCAGCCCGCGCGCTGGGGCGAGAAGAAGACCGTGGCGCGGCCGGCGCCGACCGAGGTGGGGTGGCTGCGCGCCTGGTGGCTGGGCTTCCAGTCGCGCCACCTGCTGCTGATCCAGTACGCGGTGACCACCTTCCTGGGCATCGGCCTGCCTTTCCTCTTCTACTGGGGCATGGGCTCGGCCGGCGCGGACATCAGCGGGCCGGTGTACATGTTCGTCGTGGTCTCGCTGGCCCTGACCGCCTTCTTCATCTGGGTGGAAGGCTTCCTGGCCCTGAAGCGCATCGACCCGCCGGACGAACCCGCGCTGCCTTACCCGCCGGCGTCGGCCGTCATCGCGGCCTACCTGCCCAACGAGGCGCCGATCATCGAGGACACGGTGCGCGCCTTCCTGCGCGTGCAGTACCCGGGGCGGCTGCAGGTGATCCTGGCCTACAACACGCCCAAGGACATGCCGGAGATCGAGGAGCGGCTGCAGCAGATCGCCCGCGAGAACCCGCGCTTCATCCCGATGCGCGTGCGCACCAGCACCTCGAAGGCACAGAACGTGAACGCCGCGCTGGCCTACGTCACCGGCGAATTCACCGCGGTGTTCGACGCCGACCACCAGCCGGACCCGGAGAGCTTCCGCCGCGCGTGGCGCTGGATTTCGCACGGCGCCGACGTGGTGCAGGGCCACTGCTTCATCCGCAACGGCGAAGCGTCCTGGGTGGCCAGGACGGTGGCCATCGAGTTCGAGCAGATCTACGCGGTGAGCCACCCGGGCCGCGCGCGGCTGCACGGCTTCGGCATCTTCGGCGGAAGCAACGGCTACTGGCGCACGCCGCTGCTGCGCGAGCTGCGCATGCACGGCTTCATGCTGACCGAGGACATCGACTCCTCGCTGCGTGCCGTGGTGCGCGGCCGGCGCATCGTCTCCGACCCCTATCTCGTCTCGCGCGAGCTCGCGCCCGAGACCCTGCAGGCCCTGACCAAGCAGCGCCTGCGCTGGGCGCAGGGCTGGCTGCAGATCTCCATGAAGTGGGTCATGCCGGCCCTGCGCTCGCCGCACCTGTCCATCGGGCAGAAGATCGGCATGCTGCACCTGCTGGCGTGGCGCGAGGTCTACCCCTGGGTGTCGCTGCAGATCATCCCGCTGATCATCTACTGGGCGGTGGAAGCCGGGTCGCTCTGGCGCATCGACTGGCTGGTGCCGCTGTTCGTGGTGACCTCGCTGTTCACCCTCAGCACCGGGCCGGGGCAGATCTGGTTCACCTGGAAGCTGGCCGATCCGCAGCTGAAGAAGCACCCCTCGTGGTTCTGGTTCTACGTGCTGACCTCGACGCTGTTCTATGCAGGACTGAAGAACGCTTGGGGGCGGATCGCGCACCTGAAGGAGGCGCGGGGGAGACGGCGTGGATCGTGACGCCGCGGGTGACGAAGAAGTAGGCGGGCGGTGCTACGAAGCGCGCAGCCGCTGCAAGCGTGACACCAGCTCCGCCGGATCGAAAGGCTTGCCCAGGTAGTCATTCGCCCCCGCAGCCAGCGCACGCGACACCGACGCCTCGTCCCCCTTGGACGTCAGCATCATCACCGGCACGCCGTGCCAGCGCGGGAGCTGGCGCAGCCCCTCCAGCAGGGTGAGGCCATCGACGTCCGGCAGCATCACGTCCATCAGCACGGCATCGGTCACTTCGCCCTTGGCGATGGCGCGGGCGGCCTCGTTGCCGTCGGTGGCGGCCAGCACGCGCCAGCCTTTCTGTTCCAGGATGTAGCGGATCAGGTAGCCGATGCCCGCGTCGTCCTCGCCACCAGCACGCTGGGGCGGCCGTCGGCGACCGGCGCGGTGGGGGCGGGCGCCGGCGCGAACACCTGCGCCACCCGGGCGCACAGCCCGCGCGGCTCGAAGGGCTTGGCGATCACGTCCACGGCGCCCAGGCCGCGCAGCATCGCCACTTCGCGCGCGAGCGTGCGGGCGGTGAGGAAGATGGCGGGCACCGCGGCCAGCGACGGCAGCTTTCGCAGTGCCTGCAGGGTTTCGGGCCCGTCCATGTCGGGCATGTTCACGTCCAGCACCAGCAGCTCGGGCGCGAAAGCCTCGGCCTGCGACAGGGCCGCCGCGCCGGAATCGACCGCCAGCACTTCGTGCCGCCCGATCTTCGACAGCGACAAGGAGGCGATCTGGCGCAGGCCTTCGTCGTCTTCGACCAGGAGGATGCGGCGCGTGCTCATGGCCGCATGCTAAGGGCATGGCAGCCGCCCGGTGGCTCGCCCGTCAGGCCGGGCCAATCCGGCCACCCTGCAGGTATTTTCAGCCCTCCGGGACGCGGGACGCCGCGGCCGCCACCAGCGGCACCATGGCCGAGGGCGGGAAGGGCGCGACGCTGCTGGCATTGATCTCGCACAGCACGAAGCACTCGGTCCCATCGGCGGCGGGCTCGCCGAACAGGAAGTCGCAGTCCCACAGCAGGGGCAGCCGGTCCCGCGGCAATTCCACCCGCGCGCGCAGCATCTCGATCCACCCGGTTTCCAGCAGGCGCCTGAGGCCCTGGAAGGCTGCGAGCTCCGGCCCGTGGTACAGGCGCGGGCCGGGCGGGGGCGCGGGCTGGCCGGGCGCAGCGGGAAAGAGCGCATTGACGGCCTGGACGCCGAAGCCGGCGACGCGGTCTTCCACCAGGTAGGCGCGCACCATGCCGTCCACCAGGCGAGGCTGCCAGGCCTGGTCGATCATGTGGCCGCCGTTGGCCGCATCGAAGTACGGTGCCAGCCGGTGCGCCAGCGCGGCGAAGTCCAGCCGCTCTTCCTCGCTGCCCCGTTGTGCATGGCGCACGCGCAGCAACTGCGGCGCCGACGCGTCGCCTGCTTCGACGCGCCAGACGCCGGCCCCGCTCTGGCCGCGATGCTGCTTGAACACCCGCGCACCGCGGCGCAGCCGCCCCGGCAGCTCCGCCTGCAGTTGCGCGAGGCTGTCGACCCGGTGCACGTCGCTGCCGAAGGGAAGGTCGCGCGTGTCGAACAGCACGTCCTTGGTCCCGAGCTTGAGGATCGCATCCGGATGGGCGCTGACCACGACGCCCTGGCCGGCGAGCCGGCGCAGCATGGCATCGAGCCGGTCGCGCCGCCGGCCGCCCTCGATCGGGTTGCACCACACCAGCACGACGGCGACGCCGCCCAGCTGGGCCTCGACCTCGTCGGCGAAGTCATCGTGGTAGACCGCCGGCACGGCACGCAGGCCGGCCACGGCGAACGCATCGAACAGCGCGGCGAAGCGGCTTTCGGAGGGATCCCCGCGTTCGCGCATGGCGCGGTCGCCGGGGTAGAGCAGGGCAAGGGTTGGCGTGGGCAAGGTCGTGCTCCTCGATGGGCGTGGGCCCGTCTTCAGCAGCAGAACTTGGAGGCCTGGAGCCTCTGGGTGCGGGGAGCCTGCTCGTGACCCCACTGCCTGCATTCTAGCGAGGCCCCCGCCCGGTGGGGCACACTTGCGCGCCATGAAAGCCACCCGCGTGCCCTACAACCTCGCGCGCTTCGACCTGGTGTCGATCCGCCTGGTGGTCGACTGCGTGCAGCACGGCAGCCTGAGCGCCGCCGCGCGCGAATCGCACCTGGCGCTGGCGGCGGCCAGCCGGCGGATCCGCGAACTGGAAACCGCGGTGGGCGAGCCGCTGTTCGAGCGCCATGGCCGCGGCCTGGAACCGACGGCGGCCGGCCGCGTGTTCGCCCGCCATGGCGTCGGCCTGCTGCAGTCGCTGGAGCAGATGGGCAACGAGCTGGCCGATTTGCGCCAGGGCATCGCCAAGCACATCCGCCTGTGTTCCAGCACGGCGGCCATCAACCAGTTCCTGCCGCCGCTGCTGGCGCGCTACGGCAGCCTGCACGCGCAGGTGCGCATCGAGCTGGAGGAGCAGGTGTCCACCGCCGTGGTCGCGGCGCTGCGCGAGGGCCGCGCGGACCTGGGCGTGTTCGTCGAGGGCGCCGAGACCGAAGGCCTGGAATGCCGCCTGTTCCGCCGCGACGAGCTGGTGCTGGTGCTGCCGGCGCGCCACCGGCTGGTCGGGCGCGGCGCGGTGTCCTTCGCCGATGCGGTGGACGAGGACTGGATCAGCCTCAACGACGGCGCGGCCCTGCTGCAGAAACAGCACGAGGCGGCCCATGCGCTGGGGCGGCCGCTGCCCCTGCGGGTGCAGGTCCGCAGCTTCGACGCGGTCTGCCACCTGGTGGCGTCCGGGCTGGGCATCGCCATCCTGCCGAAGAACGCCGCGCTGCCCATCATCGGCGCGATGAAGCTGCGCTGGCGCGCGCTGTCCGATTCCTGGGCCTCGCGCCGCATGCTGCTGGCGACCCGTGCCGGACCGCAGGATCCGGCGGTGGAGGACCTCGCGGCCTTCCTCGCCGAGCCTTCGCAAAAGGCGAAAGCAGCGCCGCGCAAACGGCAATAGACGCACCCCCGCCGGCGGGCGCACACTTGCCCGCCATGGAGACAAGTGCTGCTTTCGGCCCGCTGGCGGGCCTCAAGGTCGTGGAGATGGGCCAGCTCATCGCGGGGCCCTTCGCCGCCAAGACCCTGTCGGATTTCGGCGCCGACGTGGTCAAGATCGAGCCGCCCGGCACCGGCGACCCGCTGCGCAACTGGCGCCTGCTGAAGAACGGCACCTCGGTGTGGTGGCAGGTGCAGTCGCGCAACAAGCGTTCGCTCGCACTGGACCTGAAAAAGCCGGAAGCCCAGGAGATCGTGCGCAAGCTGGCTGCCGAGGCCGACGTACTGATCGAGAACTTCCGCCCCGGCGCGCTGGAGGGCTGGGGGCTGGATCCGCAGAAGCTGGTGGAACTGAACCCACGGCTGGTGGTGCTGCGCATCAGCGGCTACGGCCAGACCGGCCCTTACCGCGACCGGCCGGGCTTCGGCGTCGTCGGCGAGGCCATGGGCGGGCTGCGCCACCTCACCGCCGAGCCGGGCCGGGTGCCGGTGCGCGTGGGCGTGAGCATCGGCGACACGCTGGCGGCGCTGCACGGCGTGATCGGCATCCTGATGGCGCTGCACGAGCGCCAGCGCTCCGGCCAGGGCCAGGTGATCGACGTCGCCCTGTACGAGGCGGTGTTCAACTGCATGGAGAGCCTGCTGCCCGAGTACAGCGCCTTCGGTGCCGTGCGCGGGCCGGCCGGCAGTGCGCTGCCCGGCATCGCGCCGACCAATGCCTACCTGTGCACCGACGGCTACGCGCTGGTCGCGGGCAACGGCGACAGCATCTACAAGCGGCTGATGACGGTGATCGGCCGCGACGACCTGGGCAACGACCCCGAGCTGGCGCAGAACGCCGGCCGCGTGAAGCGCGTGGAGGAGATCGACGCCGCGATCGGCGCCTGGACCAAGACGCGTTCGGTGGACGAGGTGCTGAAAGCGCTGGACGCCGCCGCCGTCCCCGGCGGCCGCATCTACACCGTGGCCGACATCGCAGCCGACCCGCACTATGCCGCGCGCGGCATGCTGCAGGACATCACGCTGGACGACGGCGACAAGCTGACCGTCCCGGGCATCGTGCCCAAGCTCTCGCGCACGCCCGGTGGCCACCAGCGCAACGCGCCGGCGATCGGCCAGGACACCGACGCCGTGATGCGCGAGCTGGGCATCTCCGAGCAACAGATCGCCGCGCTCAAGAGCCGCGGCGTGATCAAGGCATCCGAATGAAGCAACGCATCTTCTTCAACGAGGTCGTCACCCGCGACGGCTTCCAGATCGAACCCGAGTTCATCGCCACCGACGCCAAGGTGCAGTTGGTGGACGCGCTCTCGCAGTGCGGCTACGCCAAGATCGAGGTCACCTCCTTCACCTCGCCCAAGGCCATCCCCATGCTGCGCGACGCCGAGGAGGTGATGGGCCGCATCACGCGCGTGCCCGGCGTGGAGTACACAGTGCTGGTCCCCAACCTGCGCGGTGCGGAGCGGGCGATGGAGTCGCGCGCCGACGAGCTGAATCTCGTGATGTCGACGTCGGAGACGCACAACCTGGCCAACCTGCGCATGCCGCGCGAGAAGAGCTTCGCCGCGCTGGCCGAAGTGATCCGCGTGGTCGGCGGCCGCACGCCGGTCAACGTGTCGCTCTCCACCTGCTTCGGCTGCCCCATGGAAGGCGAGGTGCCGCAGGCCGAGGTGCTGGCCTGGGCGCAGCGCTTTGCAGACCTCGGCGTGCGCGGCCTCACCATCTGCGACACCACCGGCATGGCTGACCCGGCGCAGGTGGCGCGCATGTGCGAGGCGCTGCAGCAGCGCTTCGCCGGCCTGCAACTGACTCTGCACTTCCACAACACGCGCGATGGGGCCAACGTGCTGGCCGCCGTGCAGTCCGGCATCACGCGCTTCGACGGCTCGCTCGGCGGCCTGGGCGGCTGCCCGTACGCGCCCGGTGCCAGCGGCAACATCAGCAGCGAGGACGCGATCCACATGCTCGCGTCCATGGGCCACGACACGGGCATCGACATCCCGCGTCTCCTGCAGGTGGCGCGCGCGCTGCCCGCGATCGTGGGCCATGAGGTCCCGGGGCAGCTCGCCAAGGCCGGGCCCAGCACGCAGCTGCATCCCGCGCCGGCCTCCGTCGCCGAGCTGCGCGCCGCCTTTTCCTGATTCCTTTCCCTGAACCCATGACAAGCGCCCGCAGGGGCGCATGAGGAGACTTTGCATGTCCATGTTCCAGCGCAGAACCTTCCTGGCCGCCGGCGCCGCCGCCGCGGCCTCGCTCGCGCTGCCCGCGCGCGCCCAGCTCGCCGGCCGCACCATCACCCTCGTCGTGGGCTCCGCCCCCGGCGGCACCACCGACCTGTCGGCCCGCATGCTGGCCGAGCCGCTGTCGAAGATCCTGCAGGCCACGGTGGTGGTGGACAACCGCAGCGGCAGCAGCGGCAACATCGCCGGCCAGATGGTGGCGCGCGCACCGGCCGACGGCAGCACGCTGGTGGTGCAGTACTCGGGCTACCAGTCCATCACGCCCCTGCTGCAGCCGGCGCCCGGCTTCGACCCGGGCCGCGACCTCAAGCCGATCGGCCACCTGATCGATGCGCCGCAGCTGATGGTGGTGCGCGCGGACTTCCCGGCCAACACCTTCCAGGAATTCCTGGCCTACGTGCGCGCCAACCCCGGCAAGGTGAACTACGCCTCCAGCGGCAACGGCGCGCTGCAGCACGTCACCACCGAGCTGCTGAAGGACCTGACGAAGACCTTCATGACGCACATCCCCTACCGGGGCACGGGCCCGGCGCTCACCGACCTGCTGGCCGGCACGGTGGACCTGACCATCACCACGCCGCCGCCGCTGCTGCCGCACATCAAGTCGGGCAAGCTCAAGGCGCTGATGGTCACCGGCAAAACCCGCCTGGCGGCGCTGCCCAACATTCCGACGGCCACCGAGGCCGGGGTTCCGCTGGTTGCGTCCTCCTGGTTCGCGGTGTACGGTCCGGCGGGCCTGCCGGCCGATCTGCAAACGCGCCTGTCCGCCGCGGTGCGCCAGGTGGTGGAGACGCCCGAGTTCCGCCGCCGCGCCGAGGAGCAGGGCGCCAAGGCCGTGGCCATGACGCCGGCCGAGCTGGACGCGCTGGGCAGGAACGAGCGCGCCACCTGGGAGCGCATCATCAAGGTGGCGCAGATCAAGGCCGATTGAGGCAACCGTGACCAAGGAGCAAGCATGAATCGACGTCCCCTCCTGCAACACGCCGCGCTGGCGGCGGCCGTGGCGCTGTGCGCGCCCTTTGCCGCGGCGCAGGGGTATCCCAACAAGCCGATCGCCCTGATCGTGCCCAACCCGCCCGGCGGGCTGGTGGACACCTCGGCGCGCATCGTCGCCGACGCGCTGGGCAAGGTGCTGAACCAGTCGGTGGTGGTGGACAACCGCGGCGGCGGCAGCGGCAACGTGGCCTACGGCTTCGTGGCGCGCGCGCCGGCCGACGGCTACACGCTGCTCACCTCCTACTCGGCCTACCACGTGGGCAATCCCTCGCTCACGCCCAAGCTGCCCTGGGCGCAGAAGGACTTCACGCCGATCGCGCTGGTGACGGTGGCCACCAACGTGATCGCCGCGCATCCGACGGTGCCCGCGAACACGCTGTCCGAATTCATCGCCCACCTGAAGAAGAACCCGGGGCGCATCAGCTATGCCTCGCAGGGCAATGGCTCGGTCTCGCACATCGGCACCGAGATGTTCAAGGCCAAGACCGGCACCAGCATGGTCCACATCCCCTACCGCGGCTCGGGTCCGGCGATGCAGGACGTGCTCTCGGGCCAGGTGCAGGTGTTCATGACCACGCCGCCCTCGGTGATGCAGCACGTGCAGTCCGGCAAGCTCAAGGCCTTCGCGGTCACCGGCAGCAAGCGCCATCCGGGCCTGCCCAGCGTGCCGACCACGGCGGAGGCGGGCTTGAAGGGCTTCGAGCTGGAATCCTGGGTGGCGATCTTCGCCCCCGCGGGTACGCCGCCCGATGTCGTGAACCGCCTCACCGCGGCGATCAAGCAGGGGCTGGAGACGCAGGAAGCGAAGAGCCGCGCCGACGGCGCCGGCATCGAGATCCGCTACCTGCCGCCGCAGCAGCTCGACGCGATGGTGAAGACCGAGACGGAGTTCTGGGCCAGGACCATCAAGGCCCAGGGCATCACGGCGGATTGACGGCGGCGCCCGGCGCGGGCGCGGGACGCGGCGGCGGGATGGTGTCGTCCAGCCGCGTCATCGCCAGGTGGTAGCTCGCCACCCACAGCACGAATTCCGGCGTGCCGGCCGGATAGGGATTGGGCGGGTCGGCCGCACCGGTGGCGGCTGCGTGGTACGCCGCTTCCTCGGCGTTCCTTCGCACGAGCTCGGCGTAGTCGGGCGGGATGCCGGGCGGCGGCGCGGCGGGCTTCGAGGGGCTCGTCTCCCAGCGCAGCTCGGTGGCCGGCGGCGGACGGAAACTGCGCGCGAACTGTCGCGCGCGCTGCGCGGCGAGCGCCCGGTACGCGATCCAGGCAGCGAGGGCGCCCAGCACCGCGGCGCCACCCCACCCGAGGAACGCATTCCAGCTCATCCGGCGATCATCCCGCATCGGCGCGGTTTTTTGAAGCCGTCTCGGGCCTGCGGGGATACGCCAAAAGGAGGATGACGCTGCTGCCCACGGGCGCTCCGCATAATGGCCGCACTGGAGGAGCAAGGCATGCGCAAGGTGGGATTGATCGGCCTCGGGGCCATGGGGCTGGGCATGGCGGGGTCGCTGCGGCGCGCGGGCGAGCAGGTCCACGTGTACGACGTGCGCGCCGAAGCCTGCCAGGCCTTCGCCGCCGAAGGCGGGGTGGCCTGCGCCAGCCCCGCCGAATTGGCGGCGCAATGCGAGGTGGTGGTCAGCGTGGTGGTCAACGCCGCGCAGACCGAGCAGGTGCTGTTCGGCCCCGGCGGTGCGGCCGACGCCATGCAGCGTGGCAGCCTGTTCGTCATGTGTTCGACGGTGGACCCGAACTGGTCGATGTCCCTGGAAGAGCGCCTGGCCGCCAAGGGCCTGCTGTACCTCGATGCGCCGATCTCCGGCGGCGCCGCCAAGGCCGCGTCGGGCCAGATGACGATGATGACCGCGGGCCGCCCCGAGGCCTACGCCAAGGCGGGCAAGCTGCTCGAAGCGATGGCCGCCAAGGTGTACCGGCTGGGCGACCGCGCCGGCAACGGCAGCAAGGTGAAGATCATCAACCAGCTGCTGGCCGGCGTGCACATCGCCGCCGCGGCCGAAGCCATGGCGCTGGGCCTGCGCGAAGGCGTGGACGCGGAGGCGCTCTACGAGGTGATCACCAACAGCGCCGGCAACAGCTGGATGTTCGAGAACCGCATGGCCCACGTGCTGAAGGGCGACTACACGCCGCTGTCCGCCGTGGACATCTTCGTGAAGGACCTCGGGCTGGTGCTGGACACCGCACGCGCCACGAAATTCCCGCTGCCGCTGGCCTCCACCGCGCACCAGATGTTCATGCAGGCCTCGTCGGCCGGCCATGGCCGCGAGGACGATGCGGCGGTGATCAAGATCTTCCCCGGCATCACGCTGCCGGGCGGGTCCTAGGACGGAGCCGCCGCGGACGCGAAGGGGAAGGTTTCAGCGAATCGCCACGGGATTGATCATCGCCTGCACGGCGCCCTTGTACTTCGCCTGCCCCAGCACGAACAGGAATTCCCACGCGCGGTCGCGCGCCAGTTCGCGCGTGTCGATGTTTTCCAGGATGTAGGTGCCGCTGCGCGTCAGCAGTTCCTGGTGCACCTGGAACACGCCCATGCCGGGCTCGAAGGGAACGGCTTCCAGCCCCAGGTGTCGGCACCCACCGCCACCACCCCCTTGGAGACGAGGTAGCGTGCGCCCTCGACACCCAGCCCCGGCTCGGCCTTGCCATAGCGCGCGTTGTCCTGGCCGATCAGGGACAGCCAGCCGGTGTGGAAGATCACGACGTCGCCCTGCCGGATCTCGACGTTCTGCCGGCGCATGGCGGCGTCGATCTGCTCGCGGTTGAAGGCCGTGCCCTCCGCGACGATCGGCGTGTTCAGCAGGCCCGCCATGTCCAGCAGCACGCCCCGCGTCACGATGGGCGGCACCTTCTCCACGCCCAGCTTGGTCAGACCCGTGATGGGCGCGATGTCGGCGCCCTTGTGGCCGTTGTAGTACACGCCGTCGATGCCGATGTGGCCCAGGCCGTCGAGCTGCGTGCCTATGCCGACCCAGCACTCCAGGATGTCGTCGTTGTAGGTCGTCCTGGTGGGGCCGAGCACCTGGCCGTGGACCTGGCCGGGCTGCACGACCAGCAGCTTGCAGCCGCGCGGCGGGAACGCCGGCGTGTCCGGCGCGACCGTGATCCCGAGCGAATAGACCTTGCCGGTGCGCACCAGCTGCGCGGCGCGCTGCACGAGCCCCGCGTTCAGGTGGTTGGCCGCGCCGATCTCGTCGGCCGCGCCCCAGCGTGACGGGAACCAGTTCTGCTGCTGGGCGAGCGCCGCGGCGGCGGCGATCGCGATGGAGAGCACCGCGCAGCGGCGCAGGGTGAGAAGCTTCTTCATGGAACCTCCCTCGTGGAGCCAGCCATCGGATTGGCCGCAGCTGCGGCCGGATGAGTTCCATTGCCTCCCACGACGCCACACTGCGGAAGGCGCCGGAACGGCCCCATTCTGCTCCGCGCGATTGCGCCGGCGCAATCCACCCTGGTCCGCTCGCGGCGCGCAGGACTACTGCGCGCCGCTGCCGCCTGCCCGTGGCCGCCACAGCGCCAGCGCGCACAGCGCCAGGGGCACCGCCAGCGCTGCGAAGCCCGCGCGGTAGCTGCCGAACAATCCCGACAGCGCGCCGAACACCGGCGGGCCCAGCACCACGCCGAGGAAGGTGAAGGTGAGCGTGCCGCCGGTGGCCACGCCCGCCATGCCCGCGGGCGCCTGGCGCGCGACCTCGGCGAGGTACACGCCGTTCCAGCCGATCGCGCTGGCGCCGAACACGAACAGCACGGCGACCACGACGATGTCCGGCAGCTGCGGATGCAGCAGCGCGGTGGCGATGGAAGCGGCCGCCATCACGGCGGCCAGCAGCGCCAGCATCATCCGCGCTCCGAACCAGCGGTCGGACACCCAGCCCCACAGCACGCGGCCGAACACCGCGCCGACCTGCGAGATCGCCAGCACCGCGCCCGCCGCGACCAGCCCGTAGGCGAGGTTGTCGGTGAGGAAGGTGACCAGGTAGGTGGTGAGCGAGAGCTGCGCGATCGAGAAGATGAAGGAGCAGCCGGCCAGCATGCGCAGGGCCGGGTGCGCCAGCACCATGCGCACCGGGTGCAGGAAGTTGCCCATGCCGAAGCCGCGCGCCTCGTCGCGGTCGGCATCGAAGGCCCCGCGCAGCGACTGCGACACCAGCGCGCACGCGATGCAGGCGACCGCCACCAGCAGCAGCGCCAGCTGCCAGCCCGCGACCACCTGCAACCCCGGCACGATCGCCCCCGCGAGCGCGCCCCCAGGGGCACGCCGGTCTGCTTGACGGAGAACACCAGCGACATGCGATGCGCCGGCGTCGTGCGCGCCAGCAGGTGCGAGCTGGCCGGCGTGATCGGCCCGTAGCCTATGCCCACCAGCAGCGCGCCCGCCGCGATCGCCGCCACCGAGGGCAGGGCGCTCAAGGCGAGTCCCGCCGCGCACAGGACGAGCCCCGCCTGGCTCACGCGGATCGGCCCGTAGCGCGCCACGCCCGCGCCCGAGGCGAGGCTGGCGGCCATCGCACCCACGTAGGCCAGCGCGATGTACACGCCGACGTAGGTGGGCGACACGGACACCGCCTCGGCCACCTTGGGCGCCATCGCGGGGATCGTCAGCAGCGCCATCGCCACCATGGCCTGGATCGCCAGCGTGATGGCCAGCGGCAGCCAGTCGTTCTTGGGTTGGGGCATCGGGCACGCATCATCGCCGAAAAGCCAAGGGCTCATTTCCAGCTAAGAGAACGCTAAGCGACAGCTAAAGGGCGCTGCCTACAGTGCATCCACGGCCGGCGCACGACTCGATGCACAGGCCGGACCAGCCGATCCATCGCAACTTTCTCTGACGCAAGGAAACCATCATGAATGCCAAGCTCGCCCTCTCCTCCCTCGTGCTCGCCGCCTCGTTCGCCGGCAACGCCTTCGCCGAAGGCCCGATCTACGGCAACGACGTGTTCACCGGCAGCAAGTCCGTCGCCCAAGTGCGCGCCGAACTGGACGCCTACAAGAAGGCCGGCGTGAACCCCTGGTCCACCTCGTACAACCCGCTCAAGGGCTTCCAGAGCGCCACGACCCGCGAGGCCGTGACGGCGGACTACCTGGCGGCCCGCAACGAAGTGCGCGCGCTGTCCGGCGAGGACAGCGGCTCGTCCTACCTGGCGCAGCACCGTGCCATCGGCGTGTCCAGCACGCTGGCCGGCACGCCCGCCAACGCCCAGTAAGCGGCGCGCCCCCGTCTGCGGGGGATATTCCCCCGACCCCCGGTCGGGGCACCGGCGACGGTGCCCCGGCCTTGCGCATTTCGTGAGGCGTGGCGCGGGCTTGCGGCGCGTGGGTGGGGCGACGGCGGGCTCCGGGAGGTGGCACGGGGAATGCATGGTCCCCCATACGGAGCAATCCACAAGGGGATGCCGGCAGGCCCGCGGCGAGCGAGCATGCACTCGACGCTCCACACCGGCAGCTCCGGCGACCCACCTGGGAGAAACGCCATGAATGCGAACGCCACGACCGAGTTCCAGCTGCGCTTCACGTCGCTGTTCCACAGCGGCCGCGGCTTTGCCTTCCCCTGCGACCCGCAGGGCCATGTCGACCTGGACGGCATGAGCGAGCGGGCCCGCAACAACTACTTCTACGCGCGCGCGATGGTCGGCCGCGAACTGGCCGTGCCCGAGGTCGAGCCGGCCGGCTGCCTGCACTGAAGGCCTTCGCCTCCCGGTCCCGGGGACATCCGGGTGCACCGCATAATCCCGGATGCACTCAGCCCAAGGGACCGCCATGACCTACCCCAACACGCAGCTCTTCATCAACGGCCAGTGGCAGGATGCCGCCGAAGGCCGCTCGCTCGCCGTCTTCAACCCCGCCACCGGCAAGGAAATCGGCCGCGTGGCCCAGGCCGGCAAGGCCGACCTCGACAAGGCCCTGGAAGCCGCGCAGAAAGGCTTCGAGACCTGGCGCGACATGCCGGCCGCCGACCGCGCGAAGATCATGCGCAAGGCCGCCGGCCTGATCCGCGAGCGCGCCGCCGAGATCGCCCCGCTGCTGACGCAGGAACAGGGCAAGCCGCTGGCCGAAGCCAAGGGCGAGACGCTCGCCGCCGCCGACCTGATCGAATGGTTCGCCGACGAAGGCCTGCGCGTGTACGGCCGCCTGGTGCCCTCGCGCGGCAACCTGGCGCTGCGCCAGATGGTGGTGAAGGACCCGGTGGGGCCGATCGCCGCCTTCACGCCCTGGAACTTCCCGATCAACCAGGTGGTGCGCAAGGTCGGCCCGGCGCTGGCCGCCGGCTGCTCCATGCTGGTCAAGGCCGCGGAGGAAACGCCCGCGGGTCCGGCCGCCTTCATCAAGGCCTTTGCCGATGCGGGCATCCCGCCCGGCGTGCTGCAGCTGGTGTACGGCAACCCGGCCGAGATCTCCGGCTACCTGATCCCCCACCCGGTGATCCGCAAGATCACCTTCACCGGCTCCACGCCGGTGGGCAAGCAGCTGGCCGCGCTGGCCGGCCAGCACATGAAGCGCGTCACGATGGAACTGGGCGGCCACGCCCCGGTGATCGTGTGCGAGGACGCGGACATCGCGCTGGCCGTGAAGGCTGCGGGCGCCGCCAAGTTCCGCAATGCGGGGCAGGTGTGCATCTCCCCACGCGCTTCCTGGTGCACGAGAGTATCAAGGGCGAGTTCGCGCAGGCGCTGGCCAAGTACGCGCAGGGCCTGAAGGTCGGCGACGGCCTGGCCGAAGGCACGCAGATGGGCCCGCTGGCCAACCCGCGCCGCCTGACGGCGATGGCCGAGTTCCACGAGGACGCGGTGAAGAAGGGCGCGCAGGTGCTGGCCGGCGGCAAGCGCGTGGGCGACGCCGGCAACTTCTGGGAGCCGACGGTGCTGCTGGACGTGCCGCTGGAAGCCAAGGTGTTCAACGACGAACCCTTCGGCCCGGTGGCCGGCATCCGCGGCTTCAACAAGCTGGAAGAAGCGATCGCCGAAGCGAACCGCCTGTCCTTCGGCCTGGCGGGTTACGGCTTCACCAAGTCGCTGAAGAACGCCGACCTGCTGACGCGCCGCGTCGAAGTGGGCATGCTGTGGATCAACATGCCGGCGATGCCCAGCGCCGAGATGCCTTTCGGCGGCATCAAGGATTCGGGCTATGGCTCCGAGGGCGGGCCGGAGGCGCTGGAGGCCTACCTGAACGTGCGCTCGGTGGCGGTGATGAACGTCTGACCGGTTTGCCCCCTCCCCCTCCGGGGGAGGGCAGGGGTGGGGGCTCAGCGCGCCACCAGCTCCCCATACTCCTTCTCATGCTTCTCGATATACCCCTCGATGAAGCTGCACGCCGGCACCGCCTTCAGGCCGCGCCGCTTCACGTCGTCCAGTGACTGCGCGGCCAGCTGCGAGCCCAGGCCCTGGCCTTCGTAGGCGCTGTCCACCTCGGTGTGCGTGAAGCGCACGGCATTGCCTTCCTTGCGGTATTCGGCCCGGGCGGCCAGCTGGCCGTCGATCCGCAGTTCGTAGCGGGACTCGGCTTCGTTGTGCGCGAATTGCGGCGTCGCGGCGCCCGTCTGCTGTTGCTGTTTCATGCGCCCATGGTGCCGCAAAGCGCCAGGGTGCGGGGGTCGGGCGCGCCCTCGTGGAAACGGTCGAGGCAGCGGCGAAACAGCGGCTCGTCGGGTGCAGCCAGCGCGAACAGCGTCACGCAGGAGCGGAACTTCAGGTCGTCGGGCGAGCCCAGGATCTCGTGCGCGCTGCGGCCAGGCACGGCCAGCATCAGCTCGCAACATTCGCGCAGCCGCTCGCCCAGCACGGGATGGGCCAGGTAGGCACGCGCCTCCTCCAGCGAAGCGATGCCGTAGTGCTGCGCCATGGCGCTCGTGCCCAGCCCGCGCAGCTGCGGGAACACGAACCACATCCAGTGGCTGCGCTTGCGGCCCGCGCGCAGTTCCTCGCGCACGCTGTCCATCACGCCGTCCTGTGCGGCGACGAAGCGTTGCAGGTCGAAATCGGCGGCCATGGCGAAGGATAGGCCGGCCGCAAGCTGAGCCGCGCCCGTCCTACACATCCCCGGCCCATGCCCGTGCAAAGTGGCTCCAGCACAGGAGAAAAAGCGATGGCCACGCAGCCGCCCCCGAACCCAAGCCGCCCCTCGGCCCGCAGCCGGAACCGCCCAAGGGCCCGATGCCCATGCCGGAGCCCATGCAGCGCTGATCCGCCCCGGGGGAACCGCCGAGCCGGTACAGTCGGCCTCCATGGATCCCCTGCACCTGCACCGCATCGCCGTCGACGCCATGCGCGAGCGCGGGCTGCGGCCCGCTTTCGCGCCGCAAGCCCTGCGCGAAGCCGCGGACGCGCGGCTGCAACGCGGGGAAAAGGGCGGCGACATCCGCGACCTGCGCGCGCTGCCCTGGTTCTCCATCGACAACGACGACACGCGCGACCTCGACCAGCTGAGCGTCGCCGAGGAATTGCCTGGCGGCGTCACGCGGCTGCTGGTGGCCATCGCCGACGTCGATGCGATGGTGCGCCCCGGCGGCGAGGTGGACGACCACGCGGGCGTCAACACCACCTCGGTCTATACGGCCGCCGGCGTGTTCCCCATGCTGCCCGAGGTGCTGTCCACCGACCTCACCTCGCTGCACGAAGGGCAGGAGCGGCTGGCCGTGGTGGTCGACCTGCAGGTCCAGCGGGACGGCAGCGTCACCGGCTCCGAGCTCTATCGCGCTGCGGTGGTCAACCACGCGAAGCTCACCTACGACGAAGTGTCTGCCTGGCTGGACGGCACCGCGCCCGCCCCGAGGCAGGTCGCCGGATCGCGGGCGATGGAAGCGCAGCTGCGGCTGCACGACGTGGTGGCCAACGGGCTGCGCGCGTCGCGCCAGAGTCGCGGCGCGCTGAACGTGAAGACGGTCTCCTCGCGGCCGGTGTTCGAGGACGGGCGGCTGGTGGACCTGCGCGCCGACGAGAAGAACCGCGCCAAGGAGCTGATCGCCGACCTGATGATCGCGGCCAATGCGGCCACCGCGCGCTTCCTCGACCAGCGCGGCTTTCCCTCGCTGCGCCGCTTCCTGCGGTCGCCGCGCCGCTGGGACCGCATCGAGGCCCTGGCGGAGAGCACGGCGTGCGCTTGCCGCAGCAGCCCGATCCGATCGCGCTCGATGCCTTCCTGCGCGCGCGCAGCGCCGCCGACCCGCAGGCCTTCGCCGACCTCTCCCTGAAGATCGTGAAGATGCTCGGCCCGGGCGAGTACGTCGCGGCCGCACCCGGCTCCAGCGGTCTCGGCCACTTCGGCCTGGCGGTGAACGACTACGCGCATTCGACCGCGCCGAACCGGCGCTTCCCCGACCTGGTCACGCAGCGCCTGCTGAAGGCGGCGCTGGCCGGCGACGAGCCGCCCTATGCGCTGGCGACGCTGGATGCGATCGCGCGCCACTGCACGCTGCAGGAGGACAACGCCAACCGGGTGGAGCGCCAGGTGCTCAAGGCGGCCGCCGCCTTCCTGCTGCGTCCGCGCATGGGGCAACGCTTCGATGCGATCGTGACCGGCGCGGCCGCGAAAGGCACCTTCGTGCGGATCGCCAGCCCGATGGTGGAGGGCCGGCTGGTGCGCGGCGCCGAGGGACTGGACCTGGGGGATGCGCTCGCCGTGCGCCTGGTGGACGTGGACGGCGAGCGGGGCTACATCGACTTCGAGCGCGCCTGAGGCCTCAAGGCCGCACCGGCGTGTCCTTGCCCGGGTCCCGCCGGTTCCCCGCGCCGCCTTGGGCAGCGGCATCGCCACCCCGCAGCAGCAGCGTCACCAGCACGGCGGACTCCACGCGCGCGCGCAAGGCATGCTGCTCCTTGGCGGGCAGCACCACCACGCTGCCGGCGCGCAGCTTGCGCACGCCGCCGCCCATCACGAGTTCCACCTCGCCTTCCAGGCAGTGGATGGTGCATTCGTCGTCCACGTGGTGCTGCGGCTGGTCCTGGTGCGGGGCCAGCACCATGTGCAGCAGCTGGATGCGGTCGGTCTTGATCAGGCTGGTGCTCACCTGTCCGTGCAGCTTCTCGCCCATCGGCCCGACGTTGATCACATCCAGATGTTTCGCATGCGGCAGCGCCATGGTTCACCTCGCTCTCTTCGAGCAGGTATCTTCCGCGCGCCGCGCGAAGCGGCTTGTAGGACAGTTCCGCTGCCGGGTCAGTCGGCCCGGATGTTGTTCGCCCTGGCGACGCCGGTCCACATCGGGATTTCGCTGGCGATGGTGCGCGCGAACTCCTCCGGCGTGGTCCCGGCGGGGTCGATCGCCAGGGCCGCCATGTGGGCGCGCACGTCGGGCAGCTTCACGATGCGCTGCACTTCCGCGGCGATCTTGTCGATGATCGGCTTCGGGGTGCCGGCCGGCGCGAGCAGGCCGCTCCAGAACTGGATGGTCAGGTCCACGCCTTGCTCGGCCATGGTCGGCACGTCGGGCAGGGCGGCGATGCGCTGCGGCGAAGTGACCGCCAGTCCCTTCATCAGGCCGCCCTTGATCGGCCCGACGGCGGGGCCCGAGTCCACCAGCGTCATGGTGACGGTGCCGGAGGCGACCGCGTTGACCGACTCCATGCTGCCCTTGTAGGGGATGTGTTCCGCGCGCATGCCGGTCTTGCTCTTGAGCAGTTCGGTGGCCAGGCGGAAGGACGCGGAGCTGGAGCCGTAGTTGGACTTCTCCGGGTTGGCCTTGGTGGCCGCCGCCAGTTCCTGCACGTTCTTGTAGGGCGCATCGGCCTTGACCGAGAGCACCAGCGGGAAGGTGCCGACGATGGACACCGGCACCAGGTCCTTCACCGGGTTGTAGGGCAGCTTGTCGTACAGCGCCGGGTTGAACACGATCGGGCCGCTGGCACCCATGAGGAGCGTGTAGCCGTCCGGTGCCGCATTGGCCACGGCCACGCTGCCGACGATGGCGCCGGTGCTGGGCTTGTTCTCCACCACCACTTCCTTGCCGAAGCTTTCCTGCATCTTCTGCGCCACCAGCCGCGCGAGGATGTCGTTGGCGCCGCCGGGCGCATAGCCCACGACGATCCGGATCGGCTTGCTCGGGAAGCCGGCCGCGGGGTTGGCCGCGCCCTGCGCGAAGGCCGGAGCGCGAGCGCGCACAGGGCGGCGCCGGCGACGGTGTGGACGAACTGCTTGCGCTTCATGCTCTTGTCTCCTTGGGTTCCATGGCGCTCGCGCGCCGCGTGTTCACAGGGCAGCCACCTTCACCTGCAGCACCGCCGCCTGGCCATTGTCCACCGCCTGCACGCAGCGGCGCAGCGCCGCATCCAGCTCGCCCGGTTCGCTCACGTGCTCGCCGTGCGCGCCGAAGGCCTGCGCCACCTGGTCGAAGCGGCGCACCTCGCCACCGAGCTGGGCGTGGAACTGGTTGGCGCCGGCCGCCTCGCCTTTCGGGTAGACGCGCAGCACCGCTTCCTTCACCGCCTGCCAGCCGCCGTTGTCCAGGACCACGGTGAGGATGGGCAGCTTGTAGCGCTGTGCGGTGGCGTACACGGAGGTCGGCGTGGAGAAGTGGAAGCCGCCGTCGCCCACCACCTGCACCACGCGCTGCTGCGGCCGCGCGAGCTTCGCACCCAGCGCGATGCCGCCGCTGCTGTAGCCGAGGCCGGCACCGGCGCAGCCGATCAGCGTGCCCGGCTGCGTGCGCAGGATCTGCGTCAGCACGGAGGGCGAGTTGCGGATCGCTTCGTTGACGACGATGTCCTGCTCGCCGATCGCCTGGTTGATCGCCGCGCAGACGAAGGCCGGCGAGAGCGCGCCCGAGCTCCCTGCTTGCGCCGCGGCCGCCGCCAGCGCCGTCATGCGCTCGTCGCGCTCGCGCGGCCAGCCGGCCATGCGTTCGCGCACCCGCGCGCGGAAGGCGTCGTCGGCCTGCGCGCGCACCGCCTGCAGCACGTCCGGCAGCGCCTCGCCGCAATCGGCCTGCAGCCGCAGGTCGGTGGCGAAGCCCCACATGGGAAAGTCCTGCTTCACCGCATCGACGTCGATGTGGAGGAAGCGCGTTCCGGCATCGGGCTGAGTGAACTTGGGCAGCCAGGGCACGTCCACGTCCAGCAGCAGGCACAGGTCCGCGCCGGCCAGCGCCTTGGCGGAATCGAAGCCGCCGAAGCAGGGCGAGGCGCGCGAGATGCTCATGGACGTCGGCATGAACTCGTGCACGCGGATGCCGCACTCGGTGGCCAGCGCCTCCAGCGCCGCCACGGCTTTCGCATTGCGACCCAGGTAGGAGGTGATGACCACCGGCTTCTTCGCCTGCAGCAGGGCGCGCGCGACTTCCGCCGCGGCCGCCGCCGACAGCCCGCCGGCCTTGACCGCACCGAAGCGCTCCGCCGGGAAGCTCGCCACCGCGCCCCATTCCTCGGCCAGCGTCTCGCGCGGCAGGGTCAGGTACACGGGGCCCGGCGGGTCGCTGTGCATCATCCGTGTGCGCGCGGCGCAGCACTTCCTTGGTGACCACGCCGCTGGGCAACGCGTACTCCCACTTCACGTACGGGCGCACCAGGCTGCCGATGTCGAAGGGATCCTGCACGAAGTGCACGTAGTTGTCGCGCGAGCCGGCCAGCTCGCCGCGCAGCGTGAAGGGCGACTTGCCCGCCATCAGCAGCACCGGCCAGCGCGAGCGGAACAGGTTGTGCAGGCCCATCGCCGAATTGGCGGTGCCCGCGTCCACGTGGACCATCACGCCCTGGCCGCGCCCGGTGACGGCAGCATAGCCGCCCGCCATGTGGATCGCGACGTTCTCGTGCGGGCAGAGGATCACGTTCGGCTGCGGCCGCCCTCGCGGGCGAACTGCGCCATGGCCTCGATCAGCGAGACGTGGTCGGTGCCGAAGTTGGAGAACAGGTGTTCGATGCCGGCTTCCACCAGGCCATCGAGGAAGTGGTGGGCCGCGCTGCGGCGCTGTTCGAGCTCATGGTGTGTGGGGGTGGCAGTTCGTGTTGGCATGCCAACGCTTCACCGCCAGCCGCAGCATAGGTGCGGCCCCGCCGGTGCCGAGTGGGGAAACCCTTCTGACGGGCCGCTGAGCTAGAGGACCCGGGTGAAGCGCAGCTGCATCGCACCGTCCACCTCGACGGAGCCGAAGAACATGGCGTGCGGCCGCACCCACCAGCCGCTGTCGTTGTAGAGGGGCCGGTACACCACCAGCGGCTCCAGCGTTCCGCTGTGGCGCGCGGCGCCCAGCACCTCGTACTCGCCGCCCTTGTAGTGGCGGTAGCGGCCCGGGGGCGTCGTGGGCAGCGGCGGCAAGTCGTTCATTGCTCGGCCCAGCGCACCAGCGACTCGATGTCGGGATAGGTGGGCAGCTTGGGCGTGATGTCCAGCACGCCCGTGTCCACCAGCGTCACCGCGTTCATGCAGGCCTCCTCCTTGCGCCCGCGCTGCAGCAGCGAACGCGCGAG
Source organism: Ramlibacter montanisoli (assembly GCF_013087525.1). GTDB lineage: Bacteria > Pseudomonadota > Gammaproteobacteria > Burkholderiales > Burkholderiaceae_C > Ramlibacter > Ramlibacter montanisoli. The sequence continues at coordinate 646,290 of NZ_JABFCS010000001.1, forward strand.
CGAGTCGCCGCTGCCTTGCACGGCCTGGCGGATGTCGCGCAGCAGCGCCTCGCGCTTGTCCGGGCCGCCGCTGGCGGCCGCTTCTTCCAGCCGCCTTTCGATGTACCGGGAGGAGGCGGACACGAAGCGCGCGTTGCGCTGCCGCCATTGGGTGATGAACTGCTCCGGCGATTCGCTGCGCCCCACCAGTCCCAGGCATTCGCGCGCGACGCGGCCGACGGCGAAATTGCTGGCGCCGACCGAGAGCGTGGCGGTGTCGCGCGATTCGGACCCGACGGCGGCGGCCTGCTGCGCGCCGGCGGCCGATGCGGCCAGGGCCGCGGCAAGAACGAGGGAGCGGAAAGCCATGCCGCGATTTTCAGCGGCCGGCGGCGGCAAGTCCATTCTTTACGCAGGAAGCATCTGCGGATTGAAGGCAACTTCCCACAGGTGGCCGTCCGGATCCTGGAAATAGCCCGCGTAGCCGCCGTAGAAGGTCTCGTGCGCCGCCTTCACCAGGGTGGCGCCCGCTTGTTGCGCCTGCGCCATGACTTCGTCCACCTCGGCCCGCGCGGCCACGTTGTGGGCCAGGCAGAACTCGGTGGCGCTGCGCGGCGTGACCTGCAGCCCGCTGTCGTGGGCCAGGCTGGCGCGCGGCCACAGGGCCAGCTTCAGGCCTTGCGCCAGGTCGAAGAAGGCGACCGCGCCGTGCTCGAACTCGGTGCCGACGATGCCCGGCGTCTGCAGGCCCAGGCCGTCGCGGTAGAAGCGCACGGCGCGCTCGAGGTCGTCCACGCCGAGGGTGAGGAGGGTGATGCGCGGCTTCATGCCTGTTCGCTCCGCTCCTGCAGGTCGTCGTCGTTGCTGGCGTCCGGGGTCGTGGTCTCCGGGTCGGCGATCTCGTCGTAGCCGCGGCCCAGGAACTCGATCAGGCAGAAGCCGTGGCCGAAAGGGTCGGCGAAGGGGGCGAGCTTGCCCCAGCGCGCGATCTTGACCGGTGCTTCCACCACGGCGCCGGCGGCCAGCACCTTCTGCGTGGCGGCGCCGATGTCGGCCACCACGAAGTCCAGGTGCACCGGGCTCCAGTGCCGGCTGTAGCTGCGCACGCCCGCGCCCTGCGGCGTGGGCGCGCTGCCTTCCTCCTTCACCAGCAGGTAGAGCGTGACGGAGCCGCCGGTGAGTTCCAGCGCCGCTTCGCCGAAGCGCCGGCCCGGCCGCAAGCCGAAGGCATTGCAGTAGAAGGCCTCGGCGCCGGCGAGGTCCGGCACGTCGATGTTCACGAGCATGTCCATCGTGTCCTCCGGGGGCTCAGGCGCCGTCGCCGCCGCCGCAGGAGCCGCCGTCCGAGCCGCTCGGGCCGCAGGCGCCGCCGCCCGCGTCGCCTCCGGCCTGGCCGGCCACGGCAGCCGCGCCGGCGGTGCCTGCCTTGCCGCCCGCCGGTTCACGTGCGCCCCTGCGCCCCTTCCAGAGGTTCCAGGCGACGACCACTGCCATCGCCGCCACGAAGGCGCCGACCACGAACTCATTGCTCATTGCGGGTCCTTGCTACGGGAGGGACGCGAATGCCGTCCCTTCGCGGCCCATTATGGAAGCCCGCCACGGCCGCGCAAGTGTCAGGCCAGCACCTTGCCGTCCGTGGGGAAGTTGCCGGACAGCAGTTCCTCGTCGCTCAGTGGGCGGCCCTGCCAGAGCCGCACCTCCGCCGCGCCGGCGCCCAGCGCCATCTCGTGCAGCGCGCGCACCTCGATCTGCGTGAAGCCGCCTTCGGGATCGCCCATCGCATGCAGCACCACGCGCGGCGACACGGTGAAGATCGCGTTCGGCAGCAGGCGCCTGAGCAGCGCCTTGAGCAGTTGCTCGCCATGGACGAAGTCGGACACCAGCGTGCGCGGATGCGCGAAGGGGTTCACCATCTGCACGCCCGGGCCGGCGCGCAGCGCGGCCTCGGCGCCGACCGCGAGGATGGGCGACTTGAGCTGCGGGTTGACGGCCAGCAGCGGCGGCTCCGACACCGACTGGCCGGACTTCACGTTGCGCAGCGTCACGCGATCGGGCGCGACCTGGACGTAGACCAGCGGGGCGAGGGTGGCCAGCAGCGACATGCGCCCGATTGGAACATGCGCGGGCGTGCGCTCAGGGCGCGCGGAAGTAGTCGTGCAGCTGGCAGTCGTAGCTGCCCGGCCGGGCGGCGCAGGCCGCGGCGGTGTGTTCGGGCTGCGGCATCGCGGAGCAGCCGGCGAGTGCGACGAGAACGACGAGAGCGAGCGACTTCATCATGGGGCCTCCTTCGCGCGGAGCCCATGATGCGGACAAGGCGCAGCGTGCGCATCCCCGGGTGCAGCCACCCTCCGCGCGTGAGGGTCTCGCGCGAAGCATGGAATAAATTGCGGAAGAGCGCCGCGCGATGCGCCGCGCAGTCCATCAGGGAAATCCCATTGGTCGCCCGCGCCCCGCGTGCTCGAATGCGCCGACCACTTCGGGAGCCCCCATGCAGGCAGTATCCAGGACGGCACGCCGCGCGTTGCTGTTGGCATTCGCCCTGGCCGGTGCCGTACCGCTCGCGCGCGCGGCGGACTATCCCGACCGGCCGGTGCGGCTGGTCGTGCCCTTCGCGGCCGGCGGATCCTCGGACACCGTCAGCCGGCTGATCGCGCAGAAGCTCACGGCCTCCCTGGGCCAGACCTTCGTGGTGGAGAACCGGCCGGGCGCCGGCGGCAACATCGGCGCCGATGCGGTCGCCAAGGCCAAGCCGGACGGCTACACGCTGCTGTTCGCGGCCGGCTCCTTCGCGGTCAACGCCTCGCTGTACGAGAAGCTGCCCTACGACCCGCTGAAGGACTTCGACCCGGTGATCCACGTCTGCACGGTCAACGGCATCCTGGTCGCGCATCCCTCGGTGAAGGCCACCAGCGTGCAGGAACTGATCGCGCTGGCGAAGGCGCAGCCCGGCACCGTCAACTTCGCCTCGGCCGGCAACGGGACCATCCTCCACCTGGCCGGCGAGATGTTCAAGACGGCGGCCCGGGTGGACATGACGCACGTGCCCTACCGCGGCAGCGGTCCCGCGCTGGCGGACCTGATGGCCGGCCAGGTGCAGGTGATGTTCGCCAACATGCCCGGCACGCTGCAGCAGGTGAAGGCCGGCAAGCTGCGCGTGCTGGCCGCCACCGGCGACAAGCGCCCGTCCTCGCTGCCCGAGGTGCCGACGATCGCGGAGGCGGGCCTGCCCGGCTACCAGGCCGCGACCTGGTTCGGCGTGCTGGCGCCGGCCGGCACGCCGCGGGACATCGTGGTGAAGCTCAATGCGGAATTCGCCAAGGCGCTGAGCGCGCCCGACCTCCTCGAACACCTGCGCTCCGACGGCGCCGACGTGGTGGGCGGCAGCCCGGAGCAGTTCCGCGCTTTCCTGAAATCGGAGGTGGAGCGCTGGGGTCCCGTGATCAAGGGCGCGGGGATCAAGCCGAACTGAGAGCGCCCCGCTACTCCGCGATGCGGTCCGGCAGCAGCCGGTCGTACTCGGCGCGCACCGCGCGGTAGCACTCGCACGAGCGCAGTTCCAGGCCGGGGCGGTCCAGCACCGTGATGTGGCCCCGGTGGTAGCGCACCAGGCCGGCCTGCTGCAGCTTGCCCGCCGCCTCGGTCACGCCTTCGCGCCGCACCCCGAGCATGTTGGCGATCAGCTCCTGCGTCATCACCAGCTCGTTGCTGTGCAGGCGGTCCAGGCTCAGCAGCAGCCAGCGGCACAACTGCTGGTCCAGCGTGTGGTGGCGGTTGCAGACGGCCGTCTGCGCCATCTGCGTGATCAGGGCCTGCGTGTAGCGAAGCAGCAGGTGCGGCACGGGGCCGCCCTCGTTGAACTCCTGCATCAGGAAGGCACTGGGCAGGCGCAGGCCCAGGCCCGCGCTTTGCACCACGGCGCGGCTGGTGGTCGATTCGCCGCCCATGAACAGCGAGATGCCCACCACGCCGTCGCGCCCGACGACGGCGATCTCGGTCGACGCGCCGTCGCGCATCACGCACAGCAGCGAGACGATCGCCGTGGTGGGGAAGTAGACGTGGTTCATGCGCCAGCCCGACTCGGACAGCACCTCGCCGAGCGGCAGGGTCACCGGCTCGAGATGGGGCTCCCAGCGGGCCAGGCGGGCCGGCGGCAGGACGGCCAGCAGGGCATTGCCCTGCGCGAGGGTTGGCATCGCGGCTCCACGCATGCGACGCCGCAAACCGGCAGCCTCCCGGCAGGCGTCGCCGGGCCAGTATAGACCTTGCTTGGTACGCAAGCGCACCAAAGGCAGCGCCCTCACATGGCCGGCGCGCCCAGGGTCTCGGCGTACGAGGCGCGGTCCGCCGCGTAGCAGGCACAGGCGGCGTCCTCCAGCCCCGGCCGGTCGAGGATGGCCAGCACGCCGCGGTGGTAGGCGATCAGCTGCCGCAGCTGCAGCGACGCCGCGGCGCGCGTGACGCCGGCGCGCCGCACGCCCAGGGTGGCGGCCAGGAATTCGTGGGTCGCGTGCAGGTCCTGCAGCGGGGCGCGGTCCTGCGTCATCAGCAGCCAGCGCGCCAGGCGCTGGTCGACGAAGTGGTCGCGGGTGCAGAGCACGCCCTGCGCCATCTGCGTGAGCGAGACCAGCACGTAGCCGTGCATGCGCGCCCGGAACGCGCCGCCCGCGCGCAGCTCGCCGCGCAGCCGCGTGCCGCTCATGCGCCACGCCGCACCCGGCTTCACCACGGTCGCCCGCTGTGCGGAGGTCTTCGCGCCCAGCACCAGCGGAATGCCGACCATGCCTTCGGGTCCCACCAGGGCCACCTCGAAGCCGTCGTGCCTGCGTGCCGTCGCCATGCGCAGCGAAACGATGGCGTCCAAGGGAAAGAAGGCGTGCGCGGCGGGCACGCCGGGGGACATGAGCACGTCGCCCGCCGCGAGTTCGACGGCCTCGCAGGCCGCGGCCACCCGCTCGCGCGCGCGCGGCGCGGGGCAGCGCGGCCAGCAGGCCGTTGCCGCCCGCGTGCGCCGGCGGCGCGGGGGTGGGGAGGGAGTCCTTCACGCCCTCAGGATGGGCGGCAAATCGCGCGACGTCTGCACGGTGGAGTACACAGCGGGCGGCTGCGCGCCGGTGGCAGGGCCATGTTGTGTGCGCATCCGTACAGACCGCCCGGGCCGGCGTGCCGACAATGGCCTTGTCACCAGTGGAGTCCTGCATGTCCCGTCCAGCCCCTTCCCGCAAGTACATCGCCGCCCTGGAGGCTGCGGGGGACTGGAGCGACCAAGACGTGGTGGTGAGCGGAACCGACGCGCAGGAGCGCGCCGTGCGCATTTCGCGCTCCGAGGCGGCGGTGCCGGCCGCCCTGGTGCGGCGCTGGCTCCAGGTCCGCGACGCGCTGCGCGAACCGCGCCTGAAGGTGGTGGCGGCCTTCGTGTCGGCCGACGGCTTCCTGTTCATCGCGTCGGCCCGGCCGGAGCGCTAGTTCTTCCCGAAGTCATCCTTCAGTTCCTCCACCGTGGGGCCACCCACCTGCCTGGTCATCGCGGCGAGGCTGCGCTTCAGGATCGCCCCCGTGGACCCGGAGATCGGCAGGTTGCCGATCTCGAGCGCGGCGACGGCGTAGGTGGCCGTGGCGAGCGAACTGCGCAGCGATTGCCGCAGGCCCTCGCGCGATTCGCCCGCTTCGCCCTGCCTTTCCGCAGCCAGGGACAAATCGCGGTGGTTGCTGAAGGCGGTCACCGCGCTGGCGATGCCGTTGTCCAGGCAGCGGTTGAGCGTGCGGAACTCGTGCACCGCGAAGGGCGCGTCCATCTCGAAGGCGAGGTCCGTGATCGCTTGGCACAGGTCGCCGTAGTCGTGCACGACCTCGTCCACCGAAAAGCCCAGGGCCAGGAGCTCCTTGCCGTGCGCGCCGGCGCTCACCCCCATCTCGGAGACGAACAGGAGTCACCGCCCGGCGGCCCGGAAATGCGCAAGCTTTCCAGGGGCTTCCGCTGCTCCTCCGCCTCCAGCGTGCGCTGCAGCTGGGCCAGGAACAGCGGGATGCCATTGCGCACCTGCACTGTCGTCGCCTCCCGCATGGGGCGCTCGGATACCTTCTGGGCACACCGGTCCAGCAGCTCCTCGCGGTGGGTGGCCAGAAAACTCGACATCATGGACAGGGACCTTCACACGGCCAGACCGTGCAAGGGACAGGGTGGGCCGCGCGGCCGGGCGCGTCTGTGCGGCAGCGCACGGACGGGGCACTACACCGGCGTCTTCTTGTCCAGCGCCTTGCTCCAGTACAGGACTTCGATGTCCTGGCGCAACCCGCAGGTGTAGAACGGGTCCGTGGTCATGAGGTCGAGCACGTGCTGCCTGGAAGGCGCCTCGACGATCCAGAGGCCGCCTTTGGGAACGTGGCTGGGCTCGACGCGCAGCGATCCGGCCACCAGGACCGTATCCTGATGTTCCGCGACCCAGCGGATGTGCGCCTCGAGGTGGGCGGCACGCAGCTCGCCGTGGCCGGGCTGGTCGGTGAAGAGGACGGCAAAGAGCATGGCAATGCAGTCGCGGTCAGCCGGCGGACGGCAGGCCGATCACTTCTGCGTCCCCGCCACTTCCGCGATCCAGCGCGCAATCTCCTCCCGCGCCGCCGACGGCGCGTCGATGTGGCTGGCGTCGGGTTCGGCCATCCGGGTGAGCGCGTGCCGGGGCAGGGCGTCGAACATCATCGGCCTGATGCGCACCAGCCCGGGGTAGTCGTTCTTCGGCGCGACGAAGAGCACGGGCACCTGCGGGCCCAGGGCCTTGGCCGATTTCAGCTGGTTCATCGCGCCGTCCGGATCGAACCAGGTGAGCCAGGCCGCGGGCGCGCTGGTGACGGCGAAGCTGCCCTTGGCGTTCTCGTAGTCGCTCAGGCGCGCCTTCTCGTGGCCCTTGCCCTCCGCCACCAGCCTGCGCGCCTGGTCCACAACCGCGCCCAGCTCCTTGCGGAACACCTGGTTGGCGACGTTGCCGCCCGGGGCGATGGCGATCACGCCGTCCACCGGGCGCTTGCCGCCGTAGTACAGCGCGAACACGCCCCCTGGCTGTGCCCCGCGACGAACACCTTGCCCGCGCCCCTGGCCCGCATCGCATCCAGCGCCGCATCCACTTCCTTTTCGGCAGCGTCCACGGGCACGTCGTATTCGCGCCGGCCCGACCAGGGCATCTCGAGGTTGGCGACGAGGTAACCCCTCTGCTCCAGGAAGGAAGCCAGGCCGTTGACGTGGCGGGCGGGCGAGCCGCCCTTGCCGTGCATCACCACCACGGCGATGCCCGGTGCCGCCGGCGCCTGGGCCGGCGCGAGCTGGGCGAAGGCGAGGGTCGCGGCCGCGAGCAGGCGGGGGATGAGGCGGATGCAGCGCATGTCTCGCCGGATTAGACCGTGCCGCGCGCGATCCCGCAAACCGCCCAGGCCCGCGCGCGCAGCGCGATCGACCCGTCGGCCGCCGCCGGCAATGCGGACTGCAGCCTGGCCCTCAGCGCCGCGCGCTGTTCTTCGCCCAGCGACATGGCGTACGCCGGCGCCGGCCCCTGGCCGCCGAGGAAGGGCTGCCAGTAGTCGTCGAAGCCGGCGAACTTCGCGCTGACGTCGAGCGGGGCGGTCTTCACCTGTTCGAGGCCGGCCGCCGCGAACGCAGCCTGCAAGGCCGCGGGATGGCACAAGGGGAAGCGCGGTCCTTCATGCAGCGCAGCGGCCGCGGGATCCAGCGCCACTGCCGCGTCCCAGAAGGACTTGATGATCTCCATGCCGCCGGCGTAGTCCCAGACATAGGCCGCGATGGTTCCGCCCGGCGCCGTCACCCGCCGCATCTCCGCCAGCGCCGCCGACACGTCGGGAACGAAGTTCAGCACCAGGCCGGAGGCGACCACGTCGCATGTGCCCGCAGCGAGCGGGATTGCCGCCGCATGGCCGGCGAGCACGCGGGCCCGGCCGGCCAGGTGCTGCTCGGCCAGCTGGCGAAAGCCATCCGAAGGTTCGACCCCCGCCACGCTGCGTGGCGCGCAGCGGTCGAGGATCGCCGCGGACAGGGCTCCCGTGCCGCAGCCGACGTCCAGCCAGCGCAGGCCGGGCGGCTGGTCCAGCCACGACAGGAAGAGGGGCGCGACCTGGCGGCTCCAGCGGCCGATGTACTGCTCGTACGGGCTGCCGCGCTCCCAGGTGTCGGAAACCTGCGTCTTGCTCATCGCCTGCCACCTCCGGGGACGGGAACCGCGATGAACGAGGTTCTACACCACTGGCGGCGGGCGCATCAGACCTTGTGGCAGACCAGGCAGAGCAGGTCGCCCGTGACGCGCAGGTACATGTTCGGTTGCGGCGGCGGCGCCACCTCGCCGTGTTCGCGGTGGCAGGAGGCGCATTCGACCTGGCCGTTGATGCCGAACAGCTGCACTTCGTCGGAATCGGCGATGCCGTTGCCGTTGCGGTCGAAGAAGACGATGTCGTCCGTCAGCGCTGTCGGTCGGATGTAGTCGGGGTTGTGGGCCGGCGGGTAGGCCATGCCGGTCGGGTGCTGCCGCTCCGGCGAGATGAAGAAATCGAAGAAGTCCTTCGCGCCCGAACCCGGCGCCGGATCCAGGTGGCACATCGCGCAATCGACATACGCCCCGTGGACCTCGCCCGTGGAGCCCAGACCGAGGAGCGATGCCAGCACGCAGGACGCCGCCAGCTTCACTCCCCACCACCGATTTTTTTTCATGTGGCTTCCCCTCTGCGGGGGGATTGTATACCTCGATTGCTGCGTTGCAACATGGTTCGGTCGCCTGCCGGATCCATGCAAGCACCGCGCCCTTATCGGGGCAATGCCATTTCGCGCGTTCTAGCGCGCGTCGAGTTCCTTGATCATCTCGGTAGTGATCGCCTGGACCTGCTTTTCCGTCATCGCCGAAAAGACGCCCTGCCAGGCGGTGGACGTCGTCGCGTACTTGCGCGCGCCGACCTGCTGGCGTTGCGGCAGTTCGTAGAAACGCGCGTCGGCGTCGATGTAGGCGTTGCCCGTGAGGATGCCCAGGCCGTAGCGCGCGCCCGGCGAGATGTAGCGGTAGTCGTTGATCGTTACGACGATCAGCGTCGCCGGCTCCGTGGCGCCGGAAGGCTCGACGTCGTAGTAGGTAAACGGCTTACCCGCGGCACCTGCGGCCGCGGCCATCGCCGAGCGCCATTCCGTGCGGAACAGCTCCCAGTCCGCCGACTTCTGCATCGAGGCTGGGCTGGGCTGCACGTACAGGGCCACGCGCCGGGTGGCAGCGGGGCTGACCTTGAGCGCCGCGTCGGCGCCGCCCGGACGTTGCACGCTGGCGGCGCAGCCGGCCAGGAGTGTCGCGAGGGCGACGATGAGGAGGGTGAGCAGTTTCTGCATGCTGTTCATGTTCGCCTTAAGGAATCCATGCGGGCCGACGGAAAGCCAGGGGTCGCGGGCGGCCGTCACACTATCGCAGCGTCGCCCGGCTGCCAAGTCCGGAGTGAACGGGATGCCGACGAGATCAAGGAAATCGCGTGCGTGCCCTCAGAGCCAGCGTCGGGTGTGGCTGCGATACCGGAGATAAGCCTCGCCAAACTTGGCCTTCAGTGCCCGCTCTTCCGGCCCGATCTGGAAGCGGTTCACATACCCCACGAAAGCGATCGGACCGAGCCACACCAGCGGGGAGTCCAGCCTGACCGCGTAAGCCACGAGCAAGAGCAGCAGGCTCAGGTACATCGGATTGCGCGACACGCGAAAGATGCCGCCGGTCACCAGGCTGCTCGCCCGGTTCGGGGAGAAGGGGTTGATGGTGGTGCGCGCTCGGAACATCGAGGCGGCCGCGGCCAGCACCACGCCCGCGCTGGCCTGCGAAAGGGCGACCCCGGCGACCATGCGCCAGGCCGACGGGTCGAGGGTCACGCCGGCGGCCATGGCGTACAGCTTCATGCAGGCGCCGACCACGATCGCCACCACGGGGGCGGGGACCTTCGTCTCCAGGGAGCGAGCCAGCCGGCTTCGGGAAGCGGCGTTGCTTTCACCGGGGAGACGGACAGGTTCATGGGGCTCAACTCGAAGAAGACGAGATATTAGCTAGCCGCCCATCTCCCTCCACCCCGCCGGCTTGGGGCAGATGAAGTCGTCGCGGCCCGCGGCCACGCCGGCATGTTTGGCGCTGTAGCGGCCGGTGGCCCGGGACACCGACCAGGTCCAGGTCTTCCCCGGTTCGATCCCGTTCATGCCGCACCACGGCTTCATGTCCACGCGTTCCAGGCAGGCCTTCACCGCGATGCGTTGCGCGCACACGTTGCGGTGGTAGGTGTGGAAGCGCCGCGACTCGCGATCCAGCTTGCTGTCGCCCCAGGAGCCCAGCGACTGCAGGCAGCGGTCTTCCGCGACCCAGCACGAATACTTCTCGTAGCCGGGCATCTTGCCGCCGGTGTTGTCGTTCGCGGTGCGGGCCTTGCCCGGCTTCGCGTCCGGGCGGGCGCCCTTGGCCTTCTCCGGCGGGTCGTCGCAGCGCACCCGGATCGTGGTCATGGCGTCCTCGCGGATGCCCAGCCTGCGCCGGCAATCGTCCAGTTGCGCGGGGGCGAACTGGCCGTCGCCGGTCTGCGCCGGCGCCATCGGGCACAGCGTGGCGAACACGGCGGCCGCCATGATGCGGGCGGCGCGGATCATCGCAGCAGCTTGTCCTGGTCGAAGAACGGGTCGTAGGTCGGCATGGCCTGTTCGTCGGGACGCAGCGGGCGTCCGCAGTTGAAGGACTGGCCGCCGGTGCGCGGCGTGGGCGAGTAGCCGTGGCCGTCGGGGCAATCCACCATGCTCAGCGCCGCCTTGAGCGACTTGCCCCAGCCGCCGTTTTGCAGCGGCCCGTTGCAGCGGTACTCGCCGCCGGGCTTCTGCATGCACCAGGCGCGCGCCGGTCCGCGCGAAGCTGCGGCGACCTTGCGGGCTTCGTCGCGGGCACGCTCTTCCTTCGCGCGGGCTTCCTCGCGCGCACGGGCCTGCTCGCGCGCTTCGCGCGCCTTCGCCTCCTCGCGGGCGCGGGCTTCGTCGCGCGCCTTCGCTTCCTCGCGCGCGCGCTCCTCGCGGGCTCGCGCCTCGTCCCGGGCACGCGCCTGCTCGCGCGCACGTGCCTCGTCCCGCGCACGGGCTTCGTCGCGGGCACGCGCCTCGTCGCGCGCGCGAGCCCCGGCGCGATCGCGCTCGGCGGCTTCCTCGCGCGCGCGGCTGCTGGCGCGCTGGTCACGCTGCATCGCTTCTTCGCGCGCCTGTGCATAGGCGCGAGCGTCCCGGTCGCGCGCTTCCTGGCGTGCTTGCGCGGCCGCGCGGGCCTCGCGTTCCTGCTGCGCCTGCCGTGCTTCCTGCTGCGCGCGCGCCTGCGCCTGCAGGTTGTTCAGGTATTGCTGCTGTTGCTGCCGCTGCGCCTGGCCCGCGGACAGTTCGGAGGCCAGCGTGTTGGTGAAGGACTGGAACATGCGCGCCTGGTTGATGCGTTCCTGCTCGCGCTCCGCGCGTTGCTCGCGGGCGCGCTCGGCGGCGGCGATGCGGCGCTCTTCCTCCTCGCGGGCACGCTGCTCGGCGAGCCGGCGCGCCTCTTCCTGCCGGCGCACCGCGGCCACGGTGTGCGGCGCGTTCTGCACTTCGTCCGCCGTCGCGGGCTTCTGCAGCAGGGGATCGCTGAACATCCCGCCCGCGACCTGCAGCCCGCCGTCCTGGAAGCGGTAGCCGGTGAAGCGGTGCTCGATGCTGCGCGGGCTGGACTTCGGCAGTTCCTCGAGGGCGATCGCGCCGCCGGCATCCAGCTTGCCGGCCAGGCGATGGCTGCCATCGCGGCTGGCCAGCTCGATCTGCCCCGGCTTGCCGGTCCGCACGTCGTAGTCGATGGTGCTGCACTCGCCGCTGCGGCAGAAGCCCGTGGTCACGCGCATCGCCTGGCCCGGCTTCACCCATTCCACTTCGGTCCAGGCGGTGGCACTGGAAGTGCCCAGCCACACCGGGCCCTTGTCCGCGGCTTCCGCGAAGGCGCCCCAGCGCTTGACCAGCGCGGCGAGCTGGCGCTGCCGCTGCTCCTCCTCGCGCTTGCGCTTGGCTTCGGCGGCGGCCTGCAGCTTGGCTTCCGCCGCTGCCTGCGCCGCGGCCCGCTTTTCCTCCTCGGCGCGGGCCTTCGCTTCGGCGCGCGCCTGCGCCTCGGCGGCGGCGCGCGCAGCGGCGGCCTCCGCATCGGCCTTGGCCTGCGCGCGATCCATCTCCGCCAGCATCGACTGCGCCGTGCCGGCAGACAGCGTGACGTTCAACTTCGCCAGCGCCGCCATGTCCTCGCGCGTCGGCCGCCTGGCTTCCTGCCCCGCGACCACCGCCACCTGCCGGGCCGCGTCGTAGCGGTAGGCGGACCGCGACTGCGCGCCGCCGACCAGCACCTCCCCGTGGGCTGCACCTCGCCCAGGTCCTCGCGCCCGTCGTCCCACAGCATGTCGAAGCGCGCCAGCCCGCGCAGGTTGCCGAAGCTCACGCGCGAGGCCTCGGGGTGCGCCACCGCGAAGCCCTTGCGGTATTTGCACTGGCCACCCTCGCAGCTGACGATGTTCACGGCCGCCAGCGCACCGGGCACCTTCCACTGCAGGTCCAGCACCACGTGCCGGTTCTTGTCCGGGCCCCACGTGTACATCCAGGGTGTGCCGACCAGCGAGGACCAGGCGCCCCAGCGCTTCTGCGTTTCCGCCGCGTCGGTGGTCTTGATGGCATCGAGCTCGCGCACCACGTCGTCGGTGATGCGCGCGGCACCGAACACGGGCGCCTCGTTGGGCACGGCGCGCGACGTGAAGCGGCGCGGCTCGGGCTGGCCGCCGAAGAGATTCTTGAAGCGATCGACGACTTCGCCGGGAGAGGGCGCTTGCGCCGGGTCGGCGATCACGGGGCCTCGCCGCCTTCCGCGCCGGTGACCGGCAAGGGACCCGTGCTTCCGGCTGGGGGCTGGTTCTGGCGCACGGCGTCGATGGTGGAGCCGAGGAAGCCCTTGAACTTGTCGACGAGTTCCGCCGGCGATGGAGCGGCCGGTGCGGGCGCTGCGCCTGCGGGTGACGCTGGCGTTTCGGTGGGAGTCGGTGGAGTGTCCTGGGCGAGCGAGTGAAGGTGGACGAAGAACAGCGGGACCAGCAGGGCGCGCGTCGTGAACAGCGTCATTCGAAGGACCAGGTCTTTGCGCACCCGGCTGTGGCTGAGGTGGGCGCGATTACATCACGATACAAATGGCGCGTCGATGCGGCGAGAGGGAGATAGTCGTTTGCGGGCGACGGGTGCACGCGCGGGGCGCGGGAAGGAGTACGAAAGTTGCAGGAAGGATCGAGCGGGCCGACCCGCTGCTGCCGGCAGCTACCGATATGCGGGCAGGGTCATCGGCGCGAGGGTTCCGATCGCCTGCCCAGGAGATCAAGGATCTGGCGATCATGGACACGTGACAGCAGCGAAAGCGCAGCGACGGCACCGATCAGCGCCAGCAGCATGTCGGACTGCGTGTCCCATGGATCGCCCTGCGTCCCGAGGAACTCGTCCGCCCCTGGCCGAGCGCAAGGGCCGCGCCCCACTCGATGAACTCGTAGGTGGCACTGATCGCCAGGACGATGCATGCGACGACGAACGCCAGCATCCGCCGGCCTCGCACGTAGTCGCCCCGGATCAGGATTTCGCGGGCGACGAGTGCGGGGACGAAGCCCTGGAAGAAGTGGCCGATCTTGTCGTACGGATTGCGATGCAGGCCCAGGACGTCCTGGATCTGGAAACCGAGCGGCACGCGGGCGTAGGTGTACGCGCCTCCCAGCATCAGCACCAGTGCATGCAGGAAGATGCAGGCATAGAGCAGGTTGGTCAGGGGATAGCGGTGGTACGTTGCCCACAGGACGGGCAAGGCGATGGCAACGGGAGCCACCTCCATGGCCCAAGTGGCCCGGTCGTAGGGCCTGTAGCCGGACCAGGCGAGCAAGGCCAGGAGCAGGAGAGAAGCGATGACGAGTGACCGCGGCTGTTGGACGTACGTGGTTGCCGGGGCGGCGTGGATCGGCGTCGGGATCACGGTTGCGTTCCCTCGGGAACGCGCCGATAGGTGACGGCGCGGCCTTCGATCTTGTCGTCGACGACCAGTTCGGCGCGTCCCACGGACACCAGCGGGAAGGTCGCGAAGCGCATGGAGCCCCGGCGAACTGGCGGCCGTTCTCCCGCAGGTAGCGGCGCTTCAGGTGCGTGCCGTCGTAGGACCATTCGCCGGCGAGCTCACGCCGCTCGCCCGGGCCGCCCTGGGAAGAGGCCACGATCCGCTCAGTGAACTTCCCCTCGGGGCCGAGCACGAGCAGGCGGCGCGACGGGACGCTGTCCGCATCCGGCTCGCGAAGCCAGGTGCCGACCAGCCGGGAGCGCGTGTCCTCGATGCGCTGGCTTTCGGCGCTGTCGCAGCCGGTGAGGAGGGCGATGGAGAGGAAGGCTGGGAGGAGGAGGGGGCGGAACATCGGCGTCTTCCTAGTTGCGAGGCAGCCAGCGGAACCAGTGCGATTGCCGCCCACCCAAAGGGATGACCCACATGGCGAGGGCGGCTCCGGTCGTGCGCTCCTGGGACGTGATGGACCCATCGGTGTCGTCCTTTCTCACGAGACGCACCTTGGTGGTCCGCGCGCCACCCAGTGCGTCAGTCTGGGTCGACACTTCCGGCGGGAACAGCATCGCACCGCCTTCGCACGAAACGTGGCCCTCCGCCTGATCGAGTTCGCGCTGGGCAATGAGCTTGCCGGAGGAGAAGGCTTCGACCAGGAGCTTGCCGTCCTTCCAGGGATGGATCCGGATCCGGTCCGCGAAGGGATCGTTCAAGGGCAGGGGAACGCGAAGATGCCACGAGAGGAAGCGGGAGCTGTCGCCACCCTGGTCTGAATAGGAGGCGGAATTGGAATACACGCCGGAGAGGTCGGGGCAGGGCTGGGTGGAGGCGGAGTCGTTTCCGCTAAGACTCTTCAGTGACGAACAGGCCGCCAGGGGCAGCAGCATTGCAGGCGTGAGCATCCACAGCGCCCGGAGCTTCGGTGCACCGTGTGCGACTCTCACCGGACTTTGCTCAAACGATCGGCCATCCGGGTCTGCCAACCAGGGCCGCTTGCTTTCCAGCGCTCGATGACGTCGGCGGGAAGCCGCAGCGTCAACTGCTTGCGAGGGTTTTCCGAGGGAGGCCGGCCTCCCTTGTTGATCTTGGCGTGCGCCAGCATCTCCTCGGTGAGTTCGGGAAGTTCCTCGTACTCGCCCTTCTTGATCCGGTGCGCATCCACGCGCGCCAGATCAGACTTCAAGGAGCGGCGCGATGCGGGCTTGCTCGCAGGCATTGGCTTTCCTCATGCTGAAGACGTGGCGGTCCGCGCCACGCGGCGTGTAGCCGACCACCACGATGCGATCCGCGAGGACGCCGTAGCAGATGATGCGAACTTCACCATTAGATCGCACCGTCATTTCGCATCGGAAGGGATGTCAGCGTCTTCGCCGACTCGCCGGGAGCGGCGACGAACGGCGAGAAATCCGTGTCGAGCGAGATGACGCGGTCGCACGGCGCAAAGCCACTGCGTGTCCGTGCCGAACATAATGCTAGACATTACTTCCTCGCCTCTGCGCGATCTCGCGCCACTGCTCGACGTTCAACTTCTCCGCGATTTCCCGCGGCACCTTCTTCGGCGGGATGAAGCCAAACGCGACGCCTCGCGCAACGACCTGGGCTTCGTCCAAACCCTGGTATGTGGCCCAGAGCTCTCTCGAGTCATGCTGATGGAAGGCGTGGATGTCCGCCAGCAGATCGGAGCTCGGCCTCTTCCTCTTGCGCCACTCGGCAAAAGAAGCAGCCAGGTCGGCAAGAACCTGCCGGGCCTCAGCCTCGTAGACCTCGTCCGCTAGCTCCCGCAGAATCTTGCGCTCGGACCGGTTGAACTCCATGAGGTGCTCGTCGTGTGTTTATCGTTGGGGTTGAGAGGCGACTTGGAGGCGAGTGCGCGGAGCGCACTGAAGCACCGGGTCATCCAGGTCGGCCGACCTGTTTAGCCCCCGCGGTGGTACGACCTGGGCGGAAAACCTCCCCGGTATACGACTCGTATGGCGAGTGCTAGACTTTCCTGCATGAACGCTCGCGTAGATCACCTTCTGCACGAAGCTCTGGAGCTTCCGGACGAAGAGCGCTCGGCTCTCGTCGTCGCGTTGCTCGATAGTCTGGAGGGTAGCGCAGATCCCTCGATCTCGGAAGCTTGGCGGGACGAAGTGCGGAAGCGCCGCGCAAGCTCTCCGCGACGGCTCCGTGCAGCCCATTGCCTGGGCCGACGCGAAGGCGCGCTTGAGCGCTCTGTAATGAGCTTCCGGGTTTCGCTTCTGCCGTTAGCGGAAGAAGAGATCGAGGAAGCCTTTCACTGGTACTTCGAACGCAGCTCCTTCGCGGCGGACGCATTCCGTGTCGAAGTGATCACCGCAATCGATAGCCTCGCCGAGGATCCGCTGATGTGGCCCGCGGATTCGGAGGCGGTCCGCTACTACATCCTCCGGCGCTTTCCCTACACGATTCACTATGAGGTGGCAGGCACGGAGGTGATCGTGCTGGCCGTCGCCCATCAGCGGCGCCGGCCTGGGCACTGGCAGGACCGTTGATCAAGCGCGCGGTTTCTTCGCCGTCAGAAGCCCGCACGCGTCACGCCGTGCAGTTTGCACATCACTTGGACCGGGAAGGCTTGCCGGTTTGCCTCGATGAAGGCGAAGACTTCACCTTTCGTTCGGAGGCAAACCGGATAGCTTTTTTAGCAGGTCGTGCTCCATCTGAAGGCGCTTGAACTGGCGCTCCACGTCGCGAAGCCTTTGCAGTTCCGCGGCTTCCTGCGGCTCCAGCGGTGGTGGGTCGCCCACCAGCTCGCCGTCTCTGACCTGCTTGCGCCACCTGGAAAGCATGAAAGGATGGATGCACAGCGACTGCGCCACATCCTTGATCAGCACCCCGGCTGGTCGCTCAGATGCACCGCCTTGAGCTTGAATTCCAGGCTGTACTTCTTGATCTTTACTGGCCCGATTGTCTTAGCCATTGAGCACTCTCTCCGTTAGGTAAGAGTGTCAACGAAAGCGAGGCAAGCTCCGTGTCCGCGTCTAACGACTTGTTAGGCCTCACTGGCACCTTCTTCGACTTCAATGTCTCGGAACCCGTAGTCGCCCTTTGAGTTTCGCGTCACATGAACTACAACCTGGTGGTTGACCATCGGCCCAATGACATCGTCAACAGTCTCGCCAACCCCCGACACCCTTACCAGAGTGTCATCAACAAATACCTCAATCCAATCTTTCTCTAGGTGAACGGCCCGGAGAATTCCTTTGAGTGCAACTTCGCTCGCCTGCGCTGCCTGAGCCGGCTCAGACGAGGCCCCTCGAATCGCCGTGGTCATCGACTTGCGCGACTCCTGGGTCAAGACCACCGGCGCACGCGCACTCGATGAGCGGATTTCCAGATGAGAAAAGGAACGACCAGTCGGCGCGAGGTTCCGCGCCAGCTTCAAGAATGTTGCGCGGTAGTCGGGATCGGGGACGATTTTCGGAAGATTCGCCTCGGGCTCGTTAGCTGCGCCCTCAAGAATCGCCATGAACGTTGAGGCGACCAATCTAGGTTCTGGCTCCCCCTCTACAAACATGTCGCCCTGCGCTGGTCCCTGAATCGCAACTGTGAACTGATAGCTGCCAGGAACGCTTTGGAACAGCCAAGGGCGACAGAGATCTTGAATTGGCTTCGTGGCCGGCCCCCTGCGGCGGAGGGGAAGGTTTTTAAGAAATTCTGCCGTCCTGTAGAAGATGGACTGGATCGTCTGCACACGCTCAACGACTAAGTCGAGTGGCGCGCCGCCCTTCACTACCTCTCCCCGTCCACGGACACCGTTACTTGGCCCGGTACAAACCTGACGCCCGCCGACGCTTGCGCTTGCTCATTCCAAATCGACTGAAGAATCTCACGCAGCTGATCGACGGCGAATCCGGGCAGTCCCGAACGACTGAGCATCGAGTGAGCAAACTGCTCGGCCTCCAGCGTCTGTTCTGCCTTGTACAGAAGCGCTGCAGCGCTTACAGCCGTGACGCCAAAAGTCCGCGGCTTCTCGGACATGGTGATCTGCTGAAGGGCCTGCATTTCTGCCTTGGCGGCGTCGCCAAACAACCGCGCGGCCGCCGCCTCATCACCTCGGCGACGAGCCGCATGGGCTGCAGCTTGCCGCTTCCTCGCTAGCTGCGTGGAACGTAAGCCAGCTCATTTTGGTACAGCGTCCGCAATTGCGACGTGCGGCGGAGAGAAGGCGACCACAGCTGCGATCGCTGGCAGGTTGCTACGCCCGCGGCCGGTTTGCTCTAGCTTTTGGCGCAGCCGTGCTTTTAGTGATCCCGGAGTAGCTTCGTCGATGCCCGAGACCTCCAGGCGCAACGCGTCCTCCAAATCACCAAGCGAAGTACCCCTCGGCGCGACGTAGTAGTCGGCTCCCGTATGTGTCTCCGCCCTTCTGATCGCCACGAGATCGTCGGTGACCTCAATTGCTGCGAGCGCAACGCAGTAGGCCCCCGCCTCGGTAGCGTCGATTTCGTTTGCCCAAGCGTGTTTGGTCCGTTCGTCGGGCGCCCCCACTCTGCGATCGCCTCGATCAACGTCCCACGATCCACGACTAGATCAGTAGGCGGCGAGTGATGCCTATCCAAGCAGACCTCGGCCGCCTCGCGAAAACCCGAGTGCTACGCCCGCGGTGAGGCCTGGGTGCCGCGCGTCAAGGTCCTGAATCTGGATTTTTGGTCTGGCCATCCTGCAAGAGTACCTTTACACGGAAGAACCCGGAAGTACCTAACCGATCATTTTGAGAACGTCAGAACGCGCGCCTCGGCGGGATGTCAGTCCATCCACCTCCGAGCAGCCGCTTCCGTCAAATCTCTACGCCGCTCTTACCGTAGAACTCCATCAATGCGTAGATGCGCTCGACGTAAACGATGAACTGTCCCAGATTCGCCAAAATGATGCCCTTGTCCAAATCAGGCACGATCTGAGGATGACCGACCAGGTTGCGCGTGTGCCGATAGAAGTTGAACGCACCCTCAAGCAGTTGATCGAGGTCTTGGGCGAGCGGCATCTCTTTCGGCTTGGTCTTGGCTGACTTGTACGACTTCTTGAATTCGTCGTACTTTGTCGAGACCATGCGGTTGTTCACGCGGGAAAAGAACGCCTCTCGGTGCTTCTGGTCTTTGATGCTGCTACCGTACGCCTCGATCAAAATCAGTATGGCCTTCTCGCTCGCAGCGCCGAGCATGAATGCCGCTCCGGCAGGACTGCCCGCCTTGTAGCAACGAAGCGCCTCTTGAAAGAACCAGAGTACAACGCCGTCGCATGCAGGCACACGCTCCTGAAGCGTCTGAGGGAACTTCTCGATCTCGGCGGGGAGAAGTATTCCCGGCGCAGCGTTACCAGCCTCGATTGCTGCCTTGAGTCCGAGCAGCCATTTCTTCAGGTCGGAATCAGGGCCATCTACATGCATCTTTCCTGAGTTGTAGACAGCTAGTCCCGCTTTGTTTCCGCCGGACTTTGCCATGAACTTCGTGGCGTGTTGAATCTCTTGCTCGCCGTCCAATACACCGTTCTTCGTCAGCGCCTCGCGCACACTCGAACAGATCTTTTCGTCTCCGTTTGGCATGTAATCCCCCGCTGCTCTCTCACCGTAATGTAATCCAGAGCGCAGAGTAGGCGTGGTCGCTCTTAGCTTCGACCGGCGCGGAGTGGAAGGTGAGGTCTAACGTCGGAGATGACCGGCGGACAGTAGGCGGGCAACGCCCGCCGCTAGGACGTCCGTGTCGATCGACTTGTTAGACCTCATCCCCGTCAACTGCCTCCCCTAAGCTCAAGGCGTTTGCTTCGGATGTACCACGCCAGAAACGCAAAGGCAACGACCCAATAGGTGAGAAAGCATGCGACCAAACCCGGACCGCGGCCAATCCCAAGCTTCGCAGCAACAAACATCGGAAGCACAAGAGCGAGGTCTTGAAAGCGCACGCGGTTCGGCGACCAAGAGCCAGACGTCATCCACGCTACCAGCCCCAACGGCAGTAAGGCAACAAGCGCCGATACAAGAAATGCCAGGACGAACTGCGCACGGCTCACGTGAGGTCTAACGTCGGAGTTGACCGGCACGCAGTGGCATTGCGCCGCGGGGCGTACCCTTGCCGACACGCCTCGCGGCGCAATGCCGCTGCGTGTCCGCGTCGAACGACCTGTTAGCGGGCATAGGGGTACGACCGGGGCGGATAGGTGACACTTTCCTCGGGGCGGATGGGTAACACACCGATGGACCATGGGATCCGGACTGGAGGATCCCTATGCCATGGAGTGAGGCCACTGCAATGGGTGAGAGAAAGAAGTTCATTGACGATCTGCTGGATCGGCGGTACTCGGTAAGCGAACTCTGCGCCAAGTATGGCATCAGCCGCAAGACCGGCTACAAGTGGATCGAGCGATTCAGGCTCGAAGGGGTGCAGGGCCTGGAGGACCGCAGCCATGCGCCTGCGGTGGTGCACAACCGCACCAGACCGGAGATCGAACAGGCGCTGATTGCCGCCAGGCACCGGCACCCGACCTGGGGCCCGGCCAAGCTGCTTTATGAGGTGGGCCAGAAGCAGCCGCAGTGGCTGCTGCCACACGAGTCGACGGTGTGCGACATCCTCAAGCGCAATGGGCTGGTGCGAGCGCGGGTTCGTCGGCGTCCTTACGGCCATCCAGGTCGGCCGACGCAGGAAATTGCCCGCCCGAACGACTGCTGGAGCGCCGACTTCAAGGGCCAGTTTCGGCTGGGCAACGGCCAGTACTGCTACCCCTGACTGTGACCGACAACTACAGCCGCTACCTCTTGGAGGTGCGTGGACTCAACGGAACGGTGCACGACGACAGCAAGCGCGTGTTCGCGAGGCTGTTCAAGGAATACGGGCTGCCAGCGCGAATCCGAACAGACAACGGCGTGCCGTTCGCCGCAGCGAGCTTAGGCCGATTGAGCCGGCTGTCGGTATGGTGGATCAAGCTGGGCGTACTGCCCGAGCTGATCGAGCCGGGCAAACCGCAGCAAAACGGCCGCCATGAGCGCAT
Source organism: Ramlibacter montanisoli (assembly GCF_013087525.1). Taxonomy (GTDB): domain Bacteria; phylum Pseudomonadota; class Gammaproteobacteria; order Burkholderiales; family Burkholderiaceae_C; genus Ramlibacter; species Ramlibacter montanisoli. The sequence goes on from NZ_JABFCS010000001.1 coordinate 667,376, forward strand.
GCACAAGACGCTCAAGGACGAGACCACGATGCCGCCGGCGTACAGCCTGGCCGGCCAGCAGAGAAAGTTCGATCACTTCCGCGGCGAATTCAATGACGACGCCCTCACGAAGCGCTGGACATGACGCCACCGGCGAGCTGGTACCAGCCTTCCAATCGCAGCATGCCGGACAAGCTGCTCGAACCAGACTACCCCGACAGATTCGAAGTGCGATTGGTCAGCGGAAACGGAGGTGTTCGATGGCGCCAGCACTGGGTCAATGTGACCAGCGTGCTGGTGGGCGAGTACATCGGATTTGAAGAAATGGCCGATGGACTATGGGACGTCTACTTCGGTCCGATGCGAATCGGCCGCTTCCACGAAAGGCTACTCAGAATCGAAGACAGCCTTAGTAAACTTAAACGACGCGTGTAACCCATCCGAGGGGGATTCTTGTCACCTATCCGCCCGGTCGCTCAGTACTTCATGTGCCCGAGCGTCCTGTTCGAGAGGAGCGTCACGATAGCCGACCGAGGCGATCTGCGCCAGGTAGACAGGCATGAACGCCTCGATGCTTCCGAACGCCTCGTACTGCTGTACGTGACGCAGTTCATGGGACATTAGCCTTACGTCCCCATAGCCGTCTACGACGAAGATGCCATGACCCAAAGTTAAACCGACCATACCCGGACCGAGAAGGCCTGTACCCAAGGCGACCTTTCGGAGTTCGGGGTCGTCGGGCACCGGTAACTGTGAAACGTACCTGACGCGGACCAATTCCGGACTAAGAACACCAACCTGACGGGCGATCGCGAAGCCCTTCTCGTTCAAGGAGTAGCCCGTGCTTCGGATGTGCTCGGACTGGATCTTCGCCCAAGCAATCGCCTTGGGCACAAGTTCCGGCAGTAGAGGCTGGAGGTCCATCTAGCGGTCTAACGGCGGAGTTGACCGGCGACCTGCGGAGAGGTCCGGAGCGAAGCGAAGGTCCGCCGCTGGGCGTCCGTGTCGAACGACCTGTTAAAGCTCATCGAGCGACTCTCCGGAAATCCACGACAGCCGCGGATTCGCACGCGAATGAGCCGTGGAGCCCATAAGCGGCCTCCAAGCGTACCTCCATGGGAGAGCCATCGGTGAGAACCAGAGCGTCAAGGACATTCTGCTCTCGCAGTTCGTCGAGCTCAGCCCGGGTCACCCGCTCGAAGCGCAGATCGACCTCGCCAGAGCGGCCAGTCATTGCGTCTCCATACCTGACGCTGAGTGAGATGGTGCCAGGTGATTCGAAGAGGAATCGCAGCACCGTTCCGTCTGCGAATTCCGGCCAGTAGCCGAAGTACGAGACGACGGGCTCTGAGTTGGCGACCATGTTCAAGTGAGCTCTAACGTCGGAGTTGACCGGCTCGCAGCGGCATTGCGCCGCGAGGCGTACGCTTACCAGCACGCCTTGCGGCGCAATGCCGCTGCGTGTCCGCGTCGAACGACTTGTTAGGCAGCTTGCTCATGGGACCTCCGAACTGCCGCGCAACGCCCACCTCAGCACGCCAAGGTTCAGACCCACAATGAACGCGAATATTGGCAAAGCCATCGGGTTCAACGCGCCGGTGCAGTTGTGTTCACAGTAGTGGAACATGACATATGCAAAAGTTCCGAACAGCAGTAGCGCGCCCCATCCAAGGAAGACTAGGAAGCGAACTAGAGACTGCCGCCATGAGCCGGTTGACCTTTGCCAGCCGACGACCTGCCCCACGAACGTCGCGAGCCCGAGGGCAATGGAAACATAAAACAGTGCGTGGCCCATGCTGCCTAACGTTGGAGTTGACCGGCGAACAGTAGGCGGGCAACGCCCGCCGATAGTACGTCCGTGTCGAACGACCTGTTATGCGGCACGGCGCTTATGCCTTCGCGCCCTTCGCTCTTGTCGCCGCTCCTCACGCCTTTTCTCCCGCTCCGCAGCGTCTCGGCCAAGCTTCCGGATCTCGTACGAACAAAGAATAAGTCCCAGCAGCACCCAGCCGCCGCAAGCGAAGAACCTGTACCAGAACGCCGTTTCGGAGGGTGAGGTGGCGACCACGCCATAGTTGGAGCCGCGCATGAACCGCAGCGCAGGGTCCGGGACCTCTGGGTAGATCGCGACCAAGTAGATCGGAATCACGAAATACACGAGAAGGTACAAGAGCCCCAGCCAGCTCCGAAAGAAGGCGAGAACTGTCTTCATGCCGCATAACTTGATTTAGACCGCGACCCCGCCGCATAACACCCGTCGATCCTCTTCACAATCCGCCTCCAGTTCCCTTCGCAACCACTCGATTTATAGCAACTACCCGCCGTCCCGCCTACCGCTTCCTCTTCCTAAAACCATCCCAAACCCCGCATTTCTGCGGAATAACATCAGCCACCTGCCTTGGCGTTTTCCGAGGTCAGCTCGCCGTAGGCACGCCCCCTAAGACGCTCCAACCGGAAGTAGGCGACAGCTCGCCGCGAATAACAAGATCCCCAAACCTCGCAGCCGACCGCTCCCCGTGGCCGCGAAGGGGCCCCGCCCGCTGGCGCAAAATCTCCCCAGGAGACGCCATGCAAGACACCCCCGACCGACCACTGGCGGCTGCCCGTCGCAGCCTCGCCGCCCTCCGCGCCGCCTTCGACACCGCCGCCGCCTCCCTCGCCGAGCGCTGCAGCGCCAACGGCAAGCTCAGTGGCCGCAAGCTCGACGCGGAACAGGTCGCTTCCTTCGAGCTCGCCTGGGCCGCCGCCGACCTGCTGGCCGCCGAGAACGCGATCGCCACGCTGCGTGCCGGCAGTCCCGCCCTCGACACCCAGCTCGCGCTGCTGTTCGCCGCCGACGCCGGTGTCGCCGTCCTGTCCCGCCTCGAGTCCCTCTACCTGGACCTGGGCCTGCCGCTCGCCCCGCTGCGCACCCTGCGCGACGACGCCACCTGGGAGTCCCTGCGCCAATCCGCCGCCTGCTCGCAAGCCCTCGACGCGGCCGGCCGCGCCGTTGCCGCCGCGCAAGGCGAGGTCGGCGTGGTCCCGCTCGACGAGCCGCATGCCATGGCGCAGGACTCCTTCCGCCGCTTTTCCGAGGAAGTGGTCGCGCCGCTGGCCGAGCAGATCCACCGCGAGAACCTCACCGTGCCCGAGTCGCTGCTGCAGCCGCTGCGCGAGATGGGCGTGTTCGGCCTGTCGGTGCCGGAGCAGTACGGCGGCAGCGCGCCCGACGAGCACGAGGACTCGCTGCTGATGGTGCTGGTGACCGAGGCCCTGTCCGAAGGCTCGCTGGCCGCGGCCGGCAGCCTGATCACGCGGCCCGAGATCCTCACGCGCGCGCTGCTGGCGGGCGGCACGCGCGAGCAGCAGGCGCATTGGCTGCCCAAGCTGGCAGTGGGCGATCCGCTGTGCGCGATCGCCATCACCGAGCCGGACTACGGCTCCGACGTCGCCGGCCTGTCTCTGCGCGCCACGCGCGCGCCGGGGCTGGCGGCTCACCGGCGCCAAGACCTGGTGCACCTTCGCCGGCAAGGCGGGCGTGCTGATGGTGGTGGCGCGCACCGATCCCGATCGCTCGCTGGGCCACAAGGGCCTGAGCCTGCTGCTGGTGGAGAAGCCTTCCTTCGACGGCCACGACTTCACGGTGCGGCAGGACGCGGGCGGCACGCTCACGGGCCGCGCGATTCCCACCATCGGCTACCGCGGCATGCATTCCTTCGACCTGTCCTTCGAGAACTTCTTCGTGCCCGATGCCAACCTGGTGGGCGGCGAGGGCGGCCTGGGCAAGGGCTTCTACTACACGATGGCCGGCATGGTGGGCGGGCGCATGCAGACCGCCGCGCGCGCTTGCGGCGTGATGCGCGCGGCGCTGCGTTCGGCCATCCGCTACAGCGAGGACCGCAAGGTGTTCGGGCAGGCGCTGGCCGACTATCCGCTCACGCGCGCCAAGCTCGCTCGCATGGGCTCGCGGCTGGCGGCGTGCCGGCAGCTCGCCTGCAAGGTGGCTGGTCTCGTCGACAGGGGGAAGGGCGCATGGAGTCCAGCCTGGTGAAGTTGCTGGCCTGCCGCTCGGCGGAGCTGGTCACGCGCGAGGCGCTGCAGCTGCACGGCGGCATGGGCTACGCGGAGGAGTCGGCGGTCAGCCGCTACTACGTCGATGCGCGCGTGCTGTCGATCTTCGAGGGCGCCGAGGAGACGCTCGCGCTGAAGGTGGTGGCGCGCAGCCTGCTGGAACGCGCCCTCGGCCTGGAAGCGAGCGCGGCATGAGCAAGAGCAACGGCATCCTTTCCGGCATGCGCGTGGTGGAAGCCGCGGCCTTCGTCGCGGCGCCCCTGGGCGGCATGACCCTGGCGCAGATGGGCGCCGACGTGATCCGCATCGACACGCTGGGCGGCGGCCTCGACTACCGCCGCTGGCCCGTCACCGAGGACAACACCAGCCTGTTCTGGTGCGGCCTGAACAAGTCCAAGCGCTCGGTGGCGCTCGATCTTTCCTCGCCGGAAGGGCGCGAGCTCGCGATGGCGCTGGTCACGGCACCGGGCGAGGACGCGGGCCTGTTCCTCACCAACTTCCCGCCGCGCGGCTGGCTGGACCACGACAAGCTGCGCGCGCGCCGCGCCGACCTGATCCAGCTCACGCTGATGGGCGACCGGCATGGCGGCTCCGCGGTGGACTACACGGTGAATGCGCGCGTCGGCGTGACTATGTTCACCGGCGATCCGGGCAGCGAGGAACCCGTCAACCACGTGCTGCCCGCCTGGGACCTGGTCACCGGGCAGATGGTCGCCGTGGGCCTGCTGGCGGCGGAGCGGCACCGGCGCCTGACGGGCGAGGGCCAGCATGTGAAGCTCGCGCTGCAGGACGTGGGCCTGGCCGTGATGAACCACCTGGGCTTCATCGAGGAAGCGCGCCGCGGCCAGCCGCGCCAGCGGCACGGCAACGAGCTGTTCGGAGCGTTCGGGCGCGACTTCGTCACGGCAGACGGGCAGCGCATCATGCTGGTGGGCCTGACGCACAAGCAGTGGCGCACGATCTGCGAATCGCTGGACATGCAGGCGGAAGTGGACGCGCTGGCAGCGCGCACAGGCCTGGACCTGAATCAGGAAGGCAATCGCTTCCGCGTGCGCAAGGAGCTGGGCGAGATCGCCGCTGCGCGCATTTCCAGGCGCAGCTTCGCCGACCTGCAGCAGGTGTTCGACCGCCTGGGTGTGTGCTGGGACCGCTACCAGACCGTCGAACAGCTGGTGCGCGACGACCCGGAGTGCTCTCCGGCCAACCCCATGTTCAGCGCCATCACGCAGCCGGGCGTGGGCGAGACGATCGCGGCCGGCATCCCGCTGGACTTCTCGGCGCGCGGGCGCATTCCCGCGCAGCCGGCGCCGCGGCTGGGCGAGCACACCGAGCAGGTGCTGCAGGAGCTTCTGGGCATGCCGGCTGCCGAATACGGCCGGCTGCATGACAAGGGCGTGGTGCGCTAGCGGCGGTGCTTCAGCGTCGCGCCTTCTTGCGCGGCGTCGAGGGGATCCTGGCGGGCTGCAGCGTCCACAGGTCCAGGAACTGCTGCAAGGAATTGGCTTGCGCCGTGGCGACCTGCCGCCTCGCCGCCGACGTCGCCTTGCCGCGTGCCATGCCGGCCGACCGGTTGAAGGCACTGAGCCACATGCTCATGAAAGGGTTCTTGCTGGTCCAGGGATTCATCATGGGGGCCTTTGGTGTGTCAGCAGAAAGCATGAGGCCGGGAAAGGGCGACGGCACACGGGCATGGGCCCGTTCGCTCGTCGCTCCTGTCCTACGGCTGGCGGCCGATTCGCGCCGCTCCTGATCTGCGTCAATTGCGTTGCCGGGGACGGCTGATGTACGTCAGCCGGCCCCTTGTCTTGCAGGGCGACCATGGGGGCAAGACAAAAGGAGTCCCACCATGGCACGCGTTGCCCACCTCGAACAAACTTTCCACGTCCCGCACATCGGCACTGCCACCGCCGTGGGTGGCGTGCTGTCGGTCCTGGCCGCCGTCGGCTCGGTCGCCTTCAAGGCGGCGGGCGGCGTGCAGCACGCCCTGGCCCACTGGCAGGAGCGTCGCCACGCGCGCGAGGAAGACCGCAAGCTGTGGCAGCTGGCCTGCGAGGACTCGCGGGTGATGGCGGACCTGGTGGCCTTGAGCCAGGCGACGTCGCGGGCCTGGCCGCCGGCGCACTGAGCTGCAAGCTGGGGTTCGCTTTGCTCACCGCCAGCCCACGGGTTCCGGGTTCCCGTAGGCTGGGGTGACGAAGGAACCCCAGCGCTTTCACGGTGCGCGTTAAGTACGCCCGCGTACAGACACGCGCGTGGGCCTGGGGGACATTTTCCGCAGCAGCTGGTCGCGGCAACTCGGCCGGCGTCCCGTCCGTTCTCACTCCAGGGAGGTTGCGATGAACAGGAACCAGGTGAAAGGTGCCGTGAAGGAGGCCGCCGGCAAGGTGCAGGAGCAAGCCGGCAAGGCCATCGGCAGCACGCGGCAGCAGGCCAGGGGCCTGGGAAAACAGGCGGCAGGCAAGATGCAGAAGGCCTTTGGTGACGTCCAGCAGGCCGTCAAGACCCCGGAGCGTTCATGAGCGCCGGCCCGACCGACTCCCGCCCGTCCAAGGCGGCGACCGAAGCGCTCGAGCGCAGCAGGCAATACGCCACCGAGGCGGCCGGCAAGATCCGTGAGGCAGCGCGTGACCTGGGCGGCAGCGCCGGCGACCTGGCGCGCACTGGCGCGGAGTCCGTGAGCGAAGCGGCCGCCGGGGCGCAGCGCCAGCTCGGGAAGTACGCAAGGTCGGCGCGCCGCCACGTGGCCAGGGAGCCCTTGCAGTCGACCCTGATCGCCGCCGCCGTCGGAGCCGCCGTGGCCGTGCTGGTCATGGCGCTCTCCCGCAGCCGGCGCGACGGGGACTGAGGCGCCGCGGGAGGCGGTCCTGCCCCGTCCGCGCGCCACCAGGCTTCACGCATAGCCGCCCATGCGCCACGGAGAACTCCACCGGTCCGACCGCATCGGATGGCTGCGAGCTGCTGTCCTCGGCGCCAACGACGGGATCGTGTCCACCGCCAGCCTGGTGCTGGGCGTGGCGGCGGGCGGCGCCGCGCCGGCCGCAGTCATGATGGCCGGCCTCGCGGGCACCGTGGCGGGCGCCATGTCGATGGCCGCCGGCGAGTACGTCTCCGTGAGCTCGCAGTCTGACACCGAGAAATCGGACCAGCGCCGCGAGCAGCAGGAACTGCTGGCCCAGCCCGCGGCCGAACAGCAGGAGCTGGCGGCCATCTACGTCGCCCGCGGCCTCGACCGCGATCTTGCCGCCCGGGTGGCGGAGCAGCTCATGGCCAAGGACGCCCTCGGGGCGCACGTGCGCGACGAACTCGGCATCTCCCACGCGACGCGGGCGCGTCCCGTGCAGGCCGCTTTCGCGTCGGCCGCCGCGTTCACGGCGGGCGCCGTCGTGCCGCTGGGAGTGGCCGGGCTCGCGCCGGCGGCCGCCGGTGCGTCGCGCGTGGGCTTCTGGGGAGCGCTGGCCATGGCGCTCACCTATGGGGTCGGTGCGTTGTTCGGCGCGGTCGCCTAGGCGCGCCGGCCGTGGGCGGCGCGAACGCCGCTCACATCCGCAACTTGCTCGCATACCCGGTCATCTCCAGGTACCCGCGCCCCACGCGCCGGCCGTTGCTGTCCAACAGGTCGGCGAGCCCCTCCCAGTAGATCGCGCCCGTGGACCCGCGGCTGTCCAGCTCCTGGTTGTCCACCACCGCGCGCACCGTGTAGAAATCCGCCGGCGTGCGCACGGTCCATTCCACCGGATAGGTCGCGTTCGACGCGGCACTCGTCCACTTGCGCTTGGGCCGGAACTCGGTCTCGCCCGGGCTGGCGATGTACACGTCGCCCTTGGCGCTGCGGAACGCGCCGCCATCCCACAAGGTGCTGCCGTCCTTGCGCCGGATGCGAAAGCCCATGAGCGCGCCGCCGTCGTCGAGGTTCATGCCGATCCAGTCCCAGCCCACGGCTTCCGAGGCCAGGTACTCGTCGCTCCATTCGTGGTCCATCCACGCCTTGCCGCTGACCTGGAAGTCCTTGCCCTGCAGCGACAGCTTGCCGCTCACCGCCAGCTGCGGGTGGCTGTAGTAGTAGCTGGCCTGCTTTTCCAGCGGCCCCTTGCGCGACAGGCCCTGCTTGCCTTGCAGCAGCACGGCTTGCGTCGCCGCGCAGCGCAGGTCCAGCGCGAATCCGCTGGCGGGGACCACGGCGCGCCACGCATCGCCTTCGCGCACCAGCGACCAGTCGCGCAGGCGCAAGTTCGCGTCCGTGGTCGCCGCTTCCGCGATGCCGAAGCCCGCGCGCGCGATGCGGTCGTCGTGCCAGAGCTTGCCGCCCTGCACGTCGGTGACGGCGGCATGCGCGAACAGGATCTGCCTGGCCGCGAACTGCGACTGCATGTCCTGCGTGGCGTCCACGCGGCTGCGGAAGAAGGTGACCTGGAAGCCGAACAGCCGATCGCCCGCTTGCGCCTGCCCGGTGATGTACCACCACTCCGTGCGCAGGTCGGGATGCGCGCCGTGGTCGCGCGGGAACTCCATGCGGCGCGGCGGCAGCGCCCAGGCGGCGCGCGCGAAGGCCAGCGCGGGCAGGGCGGCGATCAGGGGGCGGCGGCGCATCACCAATCTTCCTTCACCGCCAGCACCGCGTCGCGCCCGGCCGCGGCGCGGCCCGCGATCCACGCGGTCAGCGTGCCGGCCACCACCACCGCGGCGCACAGCGCGAGCAGCCGCCCCCAGGGCAGCAGCAGGTCCATCGTCCAGTGGAAGCTTTGCGGGTTCACCACGTGCACCAGCACCACCGCGACCGCGAGCCCGAGTCCCAGGCCCGCGAGCGCGCCGATGAAGGTCCAGGCCGCGCCTTCGCCCGCGACCACCGTGAGGATCTGCCGGCGCGTGAGCCCCAGGTGCGCCAGCAGGCCGAACTCCTTGCGCCGCGCCAGCACCTGGGCGCTGAAGCTGGCGGCCACGCCGAACAGGCCGATGGCTATGGCCACCGCCTGCAGCCAGTAGGTGACGGCGAAGCTGCGGTCGAAGATGCGCAGCGAGATGGCGCGCACCTGCGCGGCGGAGGCGAACTCCACGAGGTCGCGGCTGCCCGCCTCGCGCGCGACCAGTTCGCGCACACGGCCCTGCACCTCGTCGGCGGAGGATCCGGGCGCCAGCCAGAGCTGCGCGTCGTTGATGCGGCGGTCGCCCGTCAGGCGCAGGTAGTCGCGCTGGTCGATGATCACGGCGCCGGTCTGCCGCACGTAGTCGCGCCAGACGCCGGCGACCACGAAGGGGCCGGCACCGAGCGCAGGCTCCAGCACGCGCAGCGGCTCGCCGCGCCGCGCGCCGTACAGGTCCACCATCGCTTCGCTCACGTACACGGGAACGGCGCCGGCCGGCACGGGGGCCGTCGCGCCCACCAGCGGCAGCGAGCGCGACGCGTCGTCCACCGAGCGCGCCAGCAGCGTCACCGGCGGCCGCGAGGGATCGAGCAGCAGGCTGCGCACGCGCTGGGTGTTGACGCGCGCCACGCCGGGCAGTTGCGCCAGTCCCTGCACCAGCTGCGGCGTGAGGAAGGCGGTGTCGCCCGCGGCGGTGCTGCTGCTGGTGCGCACATACAGGTCGGCCGGCAGCAGCACGTCCAGCCAGTCGGCCACCGATTGCCGGAAGCTGGCCACCATCACGGTCAGCGCCACCGCCAGGCTGAGCGCCGCCACCACGCCGCTGACAGCGACGGCGGCGCTCTCGCGCACGCGCCGCGCGCGCTCCACCGCCAGCAGCGGCAGCAGGCGATGCGCCACCGCCGGCGCGATGCGGTCGTACAGCGCACCCACCGCGCCGGGCAGCACCGAGATGCCGCCCACCAGCAGCAGGCCGACCGACACATAAGCCGCCAGCGGGATGCCGGCCACCGGCGGCATCAGCGCCAGCACGAAGGCCGCGAGCAGCGCGCCCCATCCGAGCAGGTGGCGCCGGCCACGCGGCAGCGCGGTGCCCAGGCCCTTGAGCGTCTGCGCCAGCGGCAGGCGCGCGGCGCTGCGCGCGGGCAGCCAGCCGCCGGCCATGGCCGCCGCGACGCCGAGCGCGCCGTAACCGGCCGCGGCCAGCGCGCTCCATTGCAGCTTGGGCTGCACGCCGGGGAAGTAGCCGCCGCCGAGATCACCCCCAGCAGCGAGAGCGCGGCCGCGGCCAGCGCGGTGCCGAGCGCGATGCCCGCGGCGCTGCCGATCACGCCCAGCACCGCCGACTCGGCCAGCACCAGTTGCAATCGCTGTTTCGCGGTGAGCCCCAGCACGCCCAGCAGCGCGAACTGCTGCGCGCGCCGCGCGACGCTCAGCGCGAGCACGGAGAACACGAGGAAGGCGCCGGTGAACAGGGCGACCAGCGCCAGCACCGTGAGGTTGACGCGGTAGGCGCGCGACAGCTCGCTGACACGCTCGCCGGCATCGCCGGGCTCCGCAGCCTGCACGTTGGCGGGCAGCTGCAGCTCGCGCAGCCAGGCCGCGTGCGACACGCCGGGCTTCAGGCGCACGTCGATGCGCGAGAGCTGGCCGCCGCGGCCGAACAGGTCCTGCGCCGCGGCGATGTCCATCACCAGCATCGGCCCGCCACCGGCTGTGGTGGTGCCCGCGACGCGCAGCTCGCGCATCGCCAAGCCGGTCTGCAGGTTCAAGCGGCCCGCGGGCAAGAGGCGCTGCGCGGCGGGATTGAGGAACACCGCGTCGGGTGAGAGCACCGACAGGCGATCGACGCCGTCGCCGGGCACCGGCATCAGCTGCGGGGCGACGGTGGCGACCACCAGCGCATCGACACCGAGCACGCGCACGGAGCTGCGCTTGCCCTCGCGGGTGAGGGCGAGCGTCTGCAGTTCGAGGATGGGGCTGGCGGTGGCGACGCGCAGGTCGCCGGCGACGCGGCCATAGAGCGCTTCGTCCATCGCGCCCTGCGCGGCACGCAGTTCGAGGTCCGGCTGGCCGCCGGCGGAGCGCGCGGCGCTGGAGAACTCCTCCAGCGCGGACGCGTTGATCAGGTGGACCGAAAAGGCGAGGGCGACGCCCAGCATGACCGCCAGCACCGCGGTGGCGCTGCGCCAGGCGTGGTGCCGGACTTCCTGCCAGGAATAGGTCGCGAGGAGGGGGGAGCACGGCGGTATTGTGCCGCCGTGCGGGTGGATGGCCTTAGGCCATCTCCCCATCAACTCCTCCTTGCGCGCCATCAACTCGTCGCGCATCGCCACCAGGTCCAGCTTGCGGGCCGAGCGCGCCTTGGGGAACATCTCGTTGCGCTCCTCCTTCACGTGGTGGTCGATGTACTCGCCCAGCACCTTCACCTTGGCGTCGAACATCTCGTCGGCCTCGCCCATGCCCTCGATCTGCGCGATCAGGTCCTTGGCGGTCTGGTGCTCCACTTCCGCCTCGGCCAGCAGGTCGGTGTCCTTGAACACGGCGCGCAGCGCGGGATAGAAGATCTCTTCCTCGATCTGCGCATGCACGGTCAGCTCGTGGCAGATCTGGCGGGCCAGGTCCATCTTCTTCTGCCCGACGGTGCGGCCGCGCGAATTGGTGAGTTCGTCGTACTCCTTGAACATCTTCTTGACCGCCTTGTGATCGGCATCCAGCAGGTCGCAAGCGTCTTTCTCGGCACGGGTCGCCATGGGTCGTTCTCCTTGGAATAAACGTATCAGCACATGATGGACAGCCGCTGTGCCGCGCCTTGTAGGAAAACGGCGGCAGCTTTCCTTGCGCAAAACCGACGGCCGTGCGCTCCTTCTTTCCGGCTTGAAGGGGTTGGTCCGGCGGCGCGGCGCGCACTCGCCTGACGGCTGAGTCTTTCGGCCGGCCCTACCCTTCAGGCGATCGTCAGGAACGAAAGGACCCGTATGACCCGGCTGCCCACCCACACCATCGACGTCGCCAAGTCCAAGACCGACCAGGTGCAGCGCGACCTCGAGGTCGCGAGCGCCGAACTGGGACTCACCCACGGCGCGCTGGAACGGGAACTGCCGCCCGAGGCGAAGACCGGCGACGTTGCCTGGGCCATCGAGCAGAACAAGGTGCTGGAACGCAAGGTGCAGCAGGCCGCGGAGGAGCTCGAGGAGGTCACGGAACTGCTGGAACAGGCACAGTCCGCCCAACCCTGAGGGCCACCCCCGCCGCCGGACTAGAATCCGCTTCGCTGAACATACGGGAGGCAATGCCCAGTGACCGTCCGCGTATTCCTTGTCGAGGACATGAAGCACGTGCAGGAGATCGTGGCGGAACTGCTCACGAGCCTCGGTGATTTCCGCCTGGTCAAGGCCATCGGCAACGAGGCCGAAGCCGGGCTGTGGCTGAGCGAGCACGCCGGCGACTGGGACCTCACCGTCATCGACCTCGTCCTCGACCAGGGCAGCGGCATGGGCGTCGTCTCGCGGGCGCGCGAGTCGGCCGGCCGCGATGGCAGGGTGATCGTGTTCAGCGACTATGCCAGCGACGGCATCCGCAAACACTGTCTGCGGCTGGGTGCCGACGCCGTGTTCCTCAAGTCGCAGACCCGGGAATTCATGGACTACTGCTCCGAACTCGGCGGCCTCGAAGCCGCCCGCGCCTCATGAAGCGGCGCCTCGTCCTCACCGCGGCCGCTTCCGCGGCCGTGCTGGCCGCCTGCGGCAAGAAGGAAGGCGCCGGCGGCGCCGCCGGCGGCAAGGCCGCCGCCACGGTGCCGGTCTCGGTGGAGGCCATCGCCGCCGAAGGCAAGGGCTTCAACGTGGGCTCCACCATGAGCACGCGGGTGATCTACGTGTTCTTCGACACGCAGTGCCCGCACTGCGCGGTGCTGTGGGAAGCCACCAGGCCGCTGCGTCCGCAGGCCCGCTTCGTGTGGATCCCGGTGGGGCTGATCGGCGACAAGAGCGTCGCGCAAGGCGCGGCCATCGTGTCGGCGGCCGACCCGATCGCCACCATGGACGAGAACGAGAAGTCGGTGATGGCCAAGGGCGGCGGCATCGCCGCCATGGGCGTGACCGATGCGCAGAAGGACGTGGTCAAGAAGAACACGGAGCTGTTCAACCGCTTCGGTTTCAGCGGCGTGCCCACCATCGTGGGCAAGCACGCGACCACCGGCGAGATCGTCACCATCGAAGGCTCGCTGCCGGCTCCGGGCCTGGCGCAGCGCTTCGGGCTGAGCCAGCCCGGCGGCTGACGCCTAAGGCGCGATCCCGTCGCTGCGCAGGTGCAGCACGCGGTCGGCCTGCGCGGCCGCCGCGGCGGAATGCGTCACCAGCACCAGCGCGGCCCCGCTCTCGCGGGCCTGCGTGCGCAGCACGTCCAGCACCCGGCCCGCGGTCGCGGGGTCGAGGTTGCCGGTCGGTTCGTCCGCCAGCAGCAGCTTGGGGCCGTGCACCAGCGCGCGCGCGATCGCGACGCGCTGCAGCTGCCCGCCACTGAGTTCCTGCGGCAGCCGGTGGCCGAGCCCGGCCAGCCCCACCGCGTCCAGCATCGCTTCCACCCGCGCCGCATCCGGGCGCTGGAGCAGCAGCAGGGGCAGGCCCACGTTCTGCGCCACGTCCAGGTGCGGCAGCACGTGGAATGCCTGGAACACGAAGCCCAGTTTCTCCCGCCGCAGCAGGGCGCGCGCGTCGTCGCCCAGCGTCGACAGGTCGGTGCCGTCGGCGACGATGCGGCCTTCGTCCCAGACGTCCAGCCCGGCCATGCAGTTGAGCAGCGTGGACTTGCCGACGCCCGATTCGCCGACGATGGCGACGAACTCGCCGGCCGCCACCGAGAGCGACACGTCGCGGAAGACGGCCACTTCGCCGTAGCGCTTGGCCAGGCGCTGCACGTCCAGCATCAGGCGCGCACTCCCGCGGCGCGCAGCACCTGCGCCTGCGCGTCCGGCGCATCGCAGGCGATTACCTGCCGCTGCGGCAGGCCGCGCAACCAGGTGAGCTGGCGCTTGGCGAGCTGGCGGGTGGCGGCGATGCCGCGTTCGCGCACGCTGGACAGCGGCCATTGCCCCTCAAGGGCTTCCCAGGCCTGCCGGTAGCCCACGCAGCGCATGCTGGGAAGCTCCGCGTGCAGGTCGCCGCGCGCCCGCAGCGCGCGCACTTCGTCCAGGAAGCCGGCGGCCAGCATCGCGTCGAAGCGCCGTTCGATGCGTTCGTGCAGCCAGGCGCGGTCGGTGGGTTCGAGCGAGAGGAACAGGTCCGGTTGCAGCGCGGGCTCGCGGGTGGCCGCCTGGTGCACTTCGGACAGCGGCTGCCCGGTGAGCCGGTGCACCTCCAGCGCGCGCTGGATGCGCTGGGCGTCGTGGGGCGCCAGCCGTGCGGCCGTGGGCGGATCGACCTTCGCCAGCTGCGCGTGCAGCGCGGGCCAGCCGGCGTGCGCCGCTTCGCGTTCGATCTGCGCGCGCAGTCCGGCGTCGGCCGCCGGCATCTCGGCCAGCCCTTCGAACAGCGCCTTGAAATACAGCATGGTGCCGCCGGCGAGCACCACGCGCTTGCCGCGTCCGCGGATCTCGCCCACCAGGCGGCGCGCATCGGCGGCGAATTCGGCGGCGCTGTAGGCCTGCGCGGGATCGCGGATGTCGAGGAGGTGGTGCGGCACGCGCGCGCGTTCCTCGCGGGTCGGCTTGGCGGTGCCTATGTCCATCTGCCGATAGACAAGGGCCGAATCCACGCTCACGATCTCGCCATCGAGGGCCTGCGCCAGCAGGAGGGCCGCGGCGCTCTTGCCGGAGGCCGTCGGGCCGGCGAGCGCCACCAGGGCGGGCAGCGCGTCGGTGGACATCCGGTCGAGGTTAGCAGATGCGACAGCCGTGCTGCGGGTACGCAATTGGTTGCAACGCCAACCGTTCGGCAGCGTGTGCACCGAGAATGCGTAAAGTTAATTTTGGATGGAGTTCGGCGTGGAACTGAGGGTGTTCCTGGTGGAAGACCTCCAGCGCATGCGTAGTTTGCTGGCCGACCTCTTCTCGTCCATGGGTGGACTGAAGGTCGTCGGGTCGTCCAGCACCGAGGCAGAAGCGAAGCTCTGGCTCGAGGAACACGGCGGCGAATGGGATGTCGCGGTGATCGACCTGGTGCTCGACCAGGGCGCAGGCATGGAAGTGATCCGCCGCTGCAAGGCGGATCCCGGCGGTGGCAAGATCGTCGTCTTCAGCAGCTATGCGACCCCGGGCGTGCGGCAGCACTGCCTGGACCTGGGCGCGGACGCGGTGTTCGACAAGAGCGAGACCGCGGGCTTCATCTCCTGGTTCAGCGAGCTGAACGACCGCGAGAACTCCGGCCCCTGAGCCGCTGTCCCGCTGTCGGACACTTCGTACAGCAATCTCCGCGCCAGATGACAGCATCGGCCCGGCCAGCCGTTAGATTTACAGTATGAATGGAGATCGATCAGGGGGCATGCACGACGACGGCGACTCGGGCACGTGGACGAGCGAGACGCTACCCCTTTCCGTGCGCAAGGAGTTGCTGGAACGCGAGCTGAAGAAGCTCGGTTTCCGCAAGGGTGGATCCCACGAGGGCGGCAGCGCGCAACAGCAGCAGCCCCAGGGTGGCAGCAGCAGCCATCCCAGCGCCGACGGCGACGGCGCCGGCCACGGCGACTGACCTCCCTTCTTCCCGCTTCTCCCCGCTTCGTACAATTCGCCCCGCGCATCCAGCGCGGGAGCGGCACTTGCATCCACGAGCGATCATCCTGGGGGACGTCCCCTGGCCGGCGGGCGCGTGCCCGCCATCTGCGCGCCCCTGGTCGGGCGCACGCGGGCCGCGCTGGCGGCCGAAGCCGCGGCGGTGGCCGCGCGCCAGCCGGACCTGATCGAGTGGCGGGTCGATTTCTTCGAGCCGCTGGCCGACACCGGCGAAGTGCTGGCGGCGGCCGCGGCGGTGAAGCAGGCCGCCGCCGGCATCCCGATCCTGTTCACGCGCCGCGCCCAACGCGAAGGCGGCCAGCCCATCCCCTTGTCCGAATCCCGGGTCCTCGACCTCTATGCTGCCGTGGCGGCCAGCGGCACCGTGGACGCGATGGACTTCGAGATGGAGAACGCGCCGGCCGACGTGGCCCGGGTGCGCGAACTCACGCGCGCCCACGGGCTGGCGCTGGTCCTGTCCTTCCACGACTTCCAGCGCACGCCGCCCACGCCCGACCTGCAGCAGCGCTTCGCGCAGGCCCAGCGCCTGGGCGCCGACGTGGCCAAGCTGGCGGTCATGCCGCAGTCCATGGAGGACGTGCACCGGCTGCTGGGCGCCACGCTGGCGGCCAGCCAGTCGCTGACCATTCCCGTGGTCAGCATGGCGATGGGCGGGCTGGGGGCGGTCAGCCGCTTGTGCGGCGGGGTGTTCGGTTCGGCCCTGACCTTCGCGGTGGGCGCGGCGGCCTCGGCGCCGGGGCAGGTCCCGATCGACGAAGTGCGGGCCACCCTGGCCGTGCTGCAGCGCGCTACTGGAGCCTGAACAGCTGCGCCAGCGCCTCGCGGTACTGGGAGTGGCCCACCGCCATGGTGCTGAAGTGCGAGCCGCCCTCGACCAGCAGGAAATGCTTGCGCCCGGTGGCCGCCTCGTAGAGCTTGCGCCCCAGCTCGCTCTGGATCAGCGAGTCGTTGGCGCCGTGCACCACCAGCAGCGGCGACTGCAGCTTCGCCACCTTGCGGATCGATTCGAAGCGCTGCGTGATCAGCGGCCCCACCGGCAGCCAGCCCCACTTCATGGAACTGGCGACGTCCGGGATGGAGGTGAAGGTGCCTTCGACGATCACGCCCTTCTCGTCCTCGACCTTGGAGGCCAGGTCGATGGCGATCGCGCCGCCCAGCGAATGGCCGAACACGTAGCGGGCGCGCTGGGGGTACTGCTGCGCCAGCCAGTCCCAGGCCGCGCGCGCGTCCTCGTAGGCCATGTCCTCGGAAGGCAGGCCGGGGCTGGACTTGCCGAAGCCGCGGTAGTCGATGGCCAGCACGGAAAAACCGAGCTGCTGCATGCGGCGGATGCGCGGCGCCGAGCCGGTGACGTTCCAGCGGGCGCCGTGCAGGTAGAGCAGCACGGGGGCGGTGTCGGGCCGCTGGTCGGCGGGCAGCCAGAGGCCGTGCAGCTTCGCTTCCTCGCCGGTCACCTTGGAAGGGAAGGCGATCCAGATGTCCTGCATGCCCTCGGCCAGGGCCGCGCTGCCGCCCCAGCTGCGGTCGCCGGGCTGGAAGATCCACTCGCGCTGGCGCTCGTCCAGCGTGCCGCAGCCGACCGTGAGGGCGGCGGCCACGGTCACGAGGGCGGCGAACAGGTAGGGACGCTTCATGGGAAAGGCAGAGTAACGCGAATCGGTAAAGTTCGCGTGTCTGGGGCTATGCCCGGGCGTCGGGCGACTAGCGGCCGCGCAGGAACAGGGCGTCGAGCTCGCGCAGGGTGAGCTGGCGCCAGGTCGGCCGGCCGTGGTTGCACTGGTCGGAGCGCTCTGTCTCCTCCATCTGCCGCAGGAGGGCGTTCATCTCCTCCAGCGTCAGGCGCCGGTTGGCCCGCACGGCGCCGTGGCAGGCCATGGTGGCCAGCAGCTCGTTGCGGGCGCGCTCGACCACGCTGCTGGCGTCGTGCTGGGCGAGCTCCGCCAGCACGCTGCGGGCCAGTTCCACCGCATCGCCCTGCGCCAGGGTGGCCGGCACGGCGCGCACTGCGAGCGTCTTGGGCGTGAAGGGCGTGATCTGCAGGCCCAGGGTCTCCAGGGCGTCCTGGCAGGCTTCGGCGGTCGCGACTTCGGCCGGCGTGGCCGGGAAGGTGGCGGGGATCAGCAGCGGCTGGCTGCGGATGGCCTGCGCGTCCATCTGGGCCTTCAGGCGCTCATAGACGATGCGCTCGTGGGCGGCGTGCATGTCGACCACGATCAGGCCGTGGGCGTTCTCGGCGAGGATGTAGATGCCTTGCAGTTGGGCGATGGCCTTGCCGAGGGGCCAGGCTCCCTCGGGCATGGGAACCGCGGAACTCGTAGGCTGGTGGTGAGCGGAGCGAACCCCAGCATCCTCCGAGGGCGCGCCGCGCGCATCGCTGGGGTTCCTGTCGTCACCCCAGCCTACGGGTTTCCATGGCGGGCGGGACTCATGCGCGAACGCGATCCCCGGCTGCCGCCACGCGGGCTCCGCCACCGGCAGCTCCGCCTGCGCCCAGCGGCACCGCCGCCGCCCGCGGGGCCGACAGCGCCGACTCCACGGCACGGCGCACCGCCTGGTGCACCTCGCGGCTGTCGCGAAAGCGCACCTCGATCTTGGTCGGGTGCACGTTCACGTCCACCCGCGTGGGGTCGATCTCCAGCTGCAGCGCGTACACCGGCTGGCGCTGGCCGTGCAGCAGGTCCTCGTAGGCGCTGCGGGCCGCGTGCGTGATCACCTTGTCGCGCACGTAGCGGCCGTTGACGTAGGCGAACTGCCAGTCGGCGCGCGAGCGCGCTGCGTCGGGGATGCCGGCGCGGCCGGTCACGCGCAGGGGACCGGCCGTGTGGTCGATCACGACGCTGTCGGCGAGGAACTCCTCGCCCAGCACGTCGGCCAGGCGCTGGTCGCGCGAGCCGGGACGCCACTGCTCGCACAGCTTGCCTTCGTGCCAGACGGTGAAGCCGACGTCGGGCCGCGCCAGCGCATGGCGGCGCACCGCTTCCAGGCAGTGCGCCAGCTCGGTCGCATCGGTCTTGAGGAACTTGCGGCGCGCCGGCGTGCTGAAGAACAGCTCCTTCACCTCCACCGTGGTGCCGGTGGAGCGCGCGGCGGGCCGCAGTTCGCCGCTGGTGGCGTCGAGCAGGAAGGCGCTGGCCTGGCCCGCCGTGCGCGACAGCAGGTGCAGCTCGGACACCGAGGCGATGGCTGCCAGCGCCTCGCCGCGAAAGCCCATGGTGGCCACCGATTCCAGGTCGGCGAGCGAGCCGATCTTGCTGGTCGCGTGGCGCTTCAGGGCCAGCGGCAGCTGCTCGCGATCGATCCCGCCGCCGTCATCCTCCACCGAGATCAGGCGCACGCCGCCGGCCAGCAGGCGCACCGTGACCTGCGTGGCGCCGGCGTCCAGAGCGTTGTCGACCAGCTCGCGCACGACCGACGCGGGCCGCTCCACCACCTCGCCGGCCGCGATCTGGCTGACCAGCTCGTCGGGCAGTTCCCGGATCGGTCGGCGCGGGGCGGGGGAGAGCACGGCACTCATCTGTTCCATTGTAGGCAGGGATAATCGGCCCCATGGAACTCGTCTCCTTCCTCATCGACTTCATCCTGCACGTGGACAAGCACCTGGAGGCCTTCGTGACGAATTACGGCGCCTGGGTCTATGCGCTGTTGTTTCTCATCATCTTCGTGGAAACCGGCGTGGTGGTCATGCCCTTCCTGCCCGGGGACTCGCTGCTGTTCGTGGTGGGCGCGCTGTGCGGCGTGGGCCTCATGAGCTATCCGCTGTCGGTGGGCCTGCTCACCGCCGCCGCCATCATGGGCAACCAGAGCAACTACGCGATCGGCCGCTACTTCGGGCCGCGCGTGTTCCAGTGGGAGGACTCGCGGCTGTTCAACAAGCGCGCCTTCACCTCCGCCCACCTGTTCTACGAGAAGTACGGCGGCATCACCATCGTGCTGGCGCGCTTCATGCCTTTCCTGCGCACCTTCGCGCCCTTCGTGGCGGGCGTGGCGCAGATGACGCGCAGCAAGTTCACCTTCTACGACGTCACCGGCGGCGCGCTCTGGGTGGGCAGCATCGTCACCGCCGGCTATTTCTTCGGCAGCATCCCCTGGGTCAAGGAGAACCTGGACAAGATCATCTGGGCGATGATCCTGATCCCCGGCGTGATCGTGCTGGCCGGCGCCTGGCAGGCCAGGCGCAACGCCGCGCAAGCCTAGGGCCTGCGCGGCAGGGCGGTCAGCGGCCCGCGTGCAGCGGTGCCTCCGGCTGCACCGGCAGGTCGCCCTGCGCGCCCGGCAGGCCGGGGACGAAGGCCGGCGTCCTGCGGCGGTACTGCACGTAGTCCTTGCCGAGCGAGCGGACCAGGTCGCGTTCCTCGTGGTGCACGCCCACCAGGATGTAGACCGTCATGCCGGCGGCGAACAGCAGGTGCCCCACCGTCATGTGCGGCGTGAACCAGAACGCCAGCAGGAAGCCCAGCATGATCGGATGGCGGACGATCCGGTACAGCAGGGTGGTCCGGAAGGCCAGGGGCACCAGCGGGCGATCGAGCAGGTGCATCCAGCTTTGCCGCAGGCCGAACAGGTCGAAGTGGTTGATGAGGAACGTGGACAGCAGCACGGTCGCCCAGCCCAGGGCGAACAGCGACCACAGCAGGATCGCGACGCCGCCTCCCGCCTGCCACACGGTGGCGCCGAGCGGACGCCACTGCCAGAACAGCAATGCGAGCACCAGCGACGCGGCCAGCACGAAGGTGCTGCGCTCGATGGCGGGCGGCACGATGCGCGTGATGCGCCGCTTGAAGGCCGGCCGCGCCATGACGGAGTGCTGCAGGCCGAACAGGGCGATCAGCAGCAGGTCGATCGCCAGCGCGGTCGCGGTGTCGGCGCCCGGGCCGACATCCACCGAGCGCGGCACGCCCAGGTTGCCGACGAAGGCGATCAGGTAGAGGAACACGGCCAGGAACAGGCCATAGGCTCCGAGGCTGTAGAGGAACATCGCTGCGCGGGCCATGGGGGACTCCCTTGCGTGAATTGAACGGACGTTTAAATTAATCCTCCCGGACCGCCACGTCAAATCCCATGAACAAAGGGTGGTTGCCTTGCTGCCGGCTTGCCAGTACCATCAAAACGTTATACATGCGTTCAACTGCCACCCCTCCCATCCCGGCTGCCGACACGGCCCCGCGCGCGGCGACACCAAGGCGCGCATCCTCGAGGCGGCCTACCAGCGGCTGGCGCGCGAGGGCTACGCCGCCCTGAGCGTGCGCGAGATCGCGCGCGACGCCGGCGTGAACTTCGCGCTCATCAACTATCACTTCGCCAGCAAGGACAAGCTGGTGCTGGCCGTGCTGGACGAGGCGAACCGGCGGCTGCTGGAGCGCCAGCAACGCATGTACCGCTCCGGCGGCGGCTACGCGGAGAAGTGGGCGCAGGCGCGGCGCTTCTACGAGAACGACCTGGCTTCCGGCTTCGTGCGCGTGCTGATGGAGCTCTATGCGGCCAGCATGTCCAACCCCTCGCTGCGCGAGGAGTTCCGCCCGCGCATCAACGCCTGGTTCGACGTGATCGGGCAGGTGGTGCGCGAAGCGGTGGCGGAGTACCGCCTGGACCTGCCAGTGCCGCCGGAGGTGATCGGCTGCTGGATCAGCAATTTCTGGATGGGGATGGAGCTGGCCATGCTGGCCGGCACCGGCGATGCGAAGCTGCACCTGCAGTCGCTGGACGCCATGGAGGCGATCCTGCGCAAGCTCGATGACGCGCACCGACCGGCGCCTGCCAGGCGCGCCGTGAAGCCGCGCAAGCCGGCCACCCGGCCGTCCTGAGCCGCGGCCTCAGCAGCCCGCGACGCACTCCAGCGTGGAGCGATCGATGACGACGGTCGCCTCGCCGCCGGCCCGTTCCACCACGACGCTGAGGGTTGCCGCCGCGGTGTCCGCGCGCACCGAGCGCACGGCGCCGATGGCGAAGGTGCGCAGCACCCGGGCTGCCGTGGCATCGACCACCTGCAGTCCCTGGTCACCGCCGACGGCGAGCAGCTCGCTGCCGTCCCGCGCGAACAGCGCCGTGGTCCCGGTGGAGGGCCGCCCTTCGATCGCGGTGCGGGCGATGCGCCGGCGCACGTCCAGGTGCACGAGGTCCAGCCAGGCGCCGCCGCCTGCCCGCGCCGTGGTGGCCAGCACGTGCCGGCCGCCGCCCGCGATGGCCAGCACCGCCAGCGGCGCTGCCAGCGGGTGCGCCGCACGCCGAGGAAGCCGCTGCGCGCGATGCCTTCGCCCATGCGGTAGTCGTGCACCAGGCCGTCGAAGATCGGCTCGGCCTGCAGGTCGTAGGAGATCTCCCAGAGTTCCGGCAGCGTGGTGAAGCTCACCAGGAAGCTGCGGCGCGCCGGGTTGTCGCGCACCTCGGCCACCTCCGAGACGGTGCGGCCATCCAGGCTGGAAGCCTGCCAGGTGCGTGCCCTCTCCAGGGTGGCGTCGTACAGCACCAGGGTGGTGGGCTCGGGAGCAGCCAGCAGCCAGCGGCCGTCGCTGGAGACGGCCGCCGTGCTGCCGGTGGCCGCCCCCGCCGGCGCAAGGCAGGCGAGGGCGAGCAGGGCAGCGAGGAAGCGCCGCCTGTCCGTCAGTACACGTCCTTCTGCGTGTTGTACACGTTGAAGTGGCCGGTGGGCGTGATCAGGCGCGGGTCCTTGATCACGGTCTTGAGCTTCAGGGTCTTGTCGTCCACCACGACCAGGGCCGAGGCCTTGTCCTTGGCCGACCACACCGAGAACCAGACCTCGTCGCCGGCCTTGTTGAACTCCGGTTGCACGACGCGCTTGGCGCCGCCGTCGTTGGGCAGCCCGGCCCATTCGGCGATCGGCAGCACGGTGTAGCCCTTGTCCAGGTTGTTGATGTCGTACACCACCACGGACTGCGAGATCTTCGGGTCCGGGTTCAGCGGTGCGTCCGAGTACAGGTGCCTGGACTTCGGGTGGCTCTTGATGAACAGCGCGCCGCCACCGGGGCCCTTGAGGCTCTGCACCATCTTGAAGGCCGTGGCCTTGCGCTTCGGGTCGGTGGCGATCAGCGCGATGCTCTCGTCGCCCAGGTGGCCGGTGGCCCAGACGGGACCGTACTTCGGGTGGATGAAGTTGGCGCCGCGGCCCGGGTGCGGGATCTTGCCCACGTCCACGATCGCCTGCAGCTTGCTGTCCTTGGCGTCGATCACGCCGATCTTGTTGCTGTTGTTGGCGGCGACCATGAAGTAGCGCTTGCTGGAGTCCCAACCGCCGTCATGCAGGAAGCGGGCGGAACCGAGCTCGGTCACCTTCATCGCGTCGATGTTGCTGTAGTCCACCAGCAGGGTCTTGCCCGTCTCCTTGACGTTGACGATGAATTCGGGCTTGTAGTGCGAGGCGACGATCGAGGCCACCCGCGGCTCCGGGTGGTACTCCTGCGTGTCCACGGTCATGCCGCGGGTGGAGACGATCTTCAGCGGCTCCAGCGTGTCGCCCTTCATCACCACGAACTGGGGGCGGCCAGTAGGCGCCGGCGATCGCCAGCTTGTCGGTGAAGTCGCCCTCCTTGCCCTTGTACTTGGAGGTGTCCACCGAGCGGGCTTCCAGGCCGATGCGGATCTCGGCCACGTTGTCCGGCGTGGGCAGCCACAGGTCGATCATGTTGACCTTGCCGTCGCGGCCGATCACGAACAGGTAGCGGCCCGAGGCCGACATGCGCGAGATGTGCACCGCGTAGCCGGTCTTGACGATGTTGATGATCTTCTTGGTGTCGCCGTCGACCAGCGCCACCTCGCCCGTGTCGCGCAGCGTGGTGGAGAAGATGTTCTCGATGTTGTAGTTGTTCATCTTCCGCTTCGGGCGGTCCTTGGGCGCGACGATGACCTTCCAGGACTTCTTCATGTCGGCCATGCCCCACTCGGGCGGCTGCGGCGGCTCGTGCTGGATGTAGCGCGCCATCAGGTCCACTTCCTTGGCGGTCATCTCGCCGGAGGTCTCCCAGTTCGGCATGCCCGCGGGGGAGCCGTAGGAGATGAAGACCTTCAGGTAGTCGGTGCCCTTGGCGGTGGTGAGGTCCGGCGTCAGCGGCTTGCCGGTGGCGCCCTTGCGCAGCACGCCGTGGCAGCCGGCGCAGCGCTCGAAGTAGATCTTGCGGCCCACCTCGAACTCCGCCATGGTCATCGGCGGTGCCTTCGGGTTGGTGCTCTGGACCATGGGCTCGGCGGCCAGCGGCGAGGGCGCGCCCTGGTAGCCCACCTCGGGCGGCGTCAGGGTCTTGTGCTGCTGCTGTGCCGGGGCCGGTGCCTGCGCGAAGGCGGTACCGAAGGCGGACAGGACCAGTGCAGCCAGGGTGGCCGTTCTTCTCGTTCGCGTTCTCATCTGATCTCCTGTGCGTTCTCACGCAACGATCCGGCACGCGTGCCGTGGGCGCTCCCCGCCGCCCTCCTCGGCGACCGGGGAGCGAGTTCATATTCCCAAAACTGGAATCGCATGGGATTGCGTTGGCTCAAATGAATGCGTCGGTGCGATGGAATAGGCGCGGCGGTCCGCCCGAATAATCGGCCAGCAGACTTCGCCGAGCACATGCAAGAACTCCAACGATTTCCCCCGCGCGCACGGCCTGTCGCGCTCGTAACATCCCTCCTGTGCCTGCTGGCTTCCGGCGTTGCGGCGCAGCCCATCGCCACCTTGCGCGAAGTGGTGGTCAGCGGCAGCCGCAGCGAGCAGTTCAGCGACGAACTGCCCGTGTCCACCGACGTCGTCGGCGAGCGCGCAATCGAGCGGCAGCAGATCCAGGACATCCGCGACCTCGCGCGCGACCTGCCCAACGTCACGGTGCGGCATGCGCCCTCGCGCTTCGCGGTGACCGGGCCCGCCAACAGCACCGGCCGCGACGGCAACGCCGGCTTCAACATCCGCGGGCTGGGCGGCAACCGCGTGCTGATGATGGTGGACGGCATCCGGCTGCCGCGCAGCTATGCCTTCGGCGGCAACGCCTTCGGCCGCGACTCGCTCTCGCTGGACCTGGTCAAGCGCGTGGAGCTGGTGCGCGGCGCCGGCTCGGCGCTGTACGGATCGGACGCGATGGGCGGCCTGGTGCACTTCATCACCTACGAGCCGGCCGACTTCCTGGCCATGCCCGACGGAACGCGCAAGGCGATCGGCGGGCGCGTCGCCGCCGGCTGGAGCGGCGACGACAACGGCCGCAGCCTCGCGGGCACCGTCGCGGCGCGCGCCGGCGACAGCGCCGAATGGATGCTGACCGCCTCGGCGCGGCGCGCGCATGCGCTGGAGAACCAGGGCACGATCGGCACGCCCGACGTGAACCGCACCACCCCCAATCCGCAGGAGGACCGCGACGACGCGCTGCTGGCGAAGGTGGTGCTGCGGCCCACGGGCGCGCAGCGCCACGTCCTGGCCTTCGAGCGGGTGGAGCGCCAGTCCGAGGTGAACCTGCTGTCCAGCCGCGCGGTGCGGCCGCTGACCGGTAACGCAACGACCATTGCATCGGCCGTGCTGGACGAGCGCGGCTCCATGGACATGGTGCGCAACCGGCTGACCTGGGACGGGCGCTGGCGCATCGACACGCTGCTGGCCGACCAGGTGCAGGCGGTGATCGGCCTGCAGGATGCCGCCTCGCGCCAGCTCGGCTCCAGCGACCTCAACACGCGGCCCGACCGCTTCCGCGACGTGCGCTACGAAGAGCGCACCTGGCAGGCGGGCCTGCAGGCGCAGCGCAGTTCGGCGCTGGGCGCGGGCTGGGGGCGCACCGTCACCTATGGCGTGGACTTCACGCGCGCCAAGATCACCAACCTGTACACCGGCATCAACTCGCTGCCGCCGGAGGTGTTCCCGCTCAAGCGCTTCCCCGACACGCGCGAGACCACCGCTGCCCTGTACGGGCAGGCCGAATGGGCGTCGGACCGCTGGAGCGTCGTGCCGGGACTGCGCTACGACCGCTTCGAGCTGGACGTGCTGTCTCAGGACCTGTTCTTCCCGCCCGCGGCGCGGCCGGCGCGCTCGCTGTCGGGATCGGCGCTGTCGCCCAAGCTGGGCGTGCTGTACCGCGCCACGCCGGCCTGGAGCGTGTTCGGCAGCTACGCCGGCGGCTTCCGCGCGCCCAACGCGAACCAGATCAACGGCTATTACGAGAACGCCGCGGAGTTCGTGCAGGTCGTGCCCAACCCCGACCTGCAGCCGGAGAAGAGCCGCACGCTGGAGCTGGGCCTGCGCGGACGCCTGCCCGGCTTCGAACTCGATGCGGCGGTGTTCACCGGCCACTTCTCCAACCTGATCGTGGACAACGTGCTGCTCTCGGGCACCGGCGTCGCCGGCGATCCCAAGCTGTTCCAGACCCGCAACATCGAACGCGCGCGCATCCACGGTTTCGAGCTCAAGGGCCACGCCGGCCTGGGCAACGCGCTCGGCGGCGCCTGGATCACGCACTTCGCCTATGGCCAGGCGCGCGGCACCAACAGCACGACCGGCCGTCCGCTCAACTCGATCGATCCGGCGCAGGCCAGCCTGGGGCTGGAGTACCGCCGCGCCAGCTGGGACCTGCGGCTGGATGCGCGCCACCGCGAGGCCAAGCCGGCCGAGGACATCGACAGCGGCGGCCTGGTGAAGCCGCCCAACACGCAGTTCACCGTGCCAGCGTCCACCACCTTCGACCTGTCGGCGCAGTGGCGCATCCGCCCCGGCCTGCGCCTGACCGGCTCGGTGGTGAACCTCACGGACCGCAAGTACTGGGTGTGGGCGGACGTGCAGGGGCTGGCGGCATCGACGCGTGTAGCCGATGCTTACACGCAGCCGGGCCGGCACCTCAAGATCTCGCTGGTCGCCGACTTCTGAAGCAGGCCGGCCCCCGCGGGCCGGCCCGCCGGACCGGATTGCCAGGCATGCAATGATTGGCGGCAGGAGACCGCCATGAACGCCCCCGAAACCCTGTCGCGCTGGCCAGGCGCCGGCGCCAGCCGCGTGCCTTTCTGGGCCTATACCGACCGCCGCTGTACGCCAAGGAGCTGGAGAGGATCTTCTACGGCCCGCACTGGTGCTACGTCGGCCTGGACATCGAGGTCCCCAACATCGGCGACTACCGGCTCACGTGGGTGGGAGAGCGGCAGGTGATCATGGTGCGCGATCGCGTCGCGCCCAAGGACCGCGGCAGCGACCACGGCATCCGCGTGGTGGAAAACCGCTGCGCCCACCGCGGCGTGCGTTTCTGCCAGCAGCCGCAGGGCAGCGCGCGCAGCTTCGTCTGCCCCTACCACCAGTGGACCTACAAGCTCAATGGCGACCTCGCCGGCCTGCCGTTCAAGGACGGCGTGCAGGCCACCGACGAACAGGGCCAGCCTTGCGTGAACGGCGGCATGCCGGCCGGCTTCGACCTGAAGGACCATGGCCTGACCAAGCTGCGGGTCGCGGTGCTGCATGGGCTGGTGTTCGCCACCTTCAGCGAGGACGCCGAGCCCATCGAGCAGTACCTCGGCCCCGCGGTCATGCCCTGGCTGGAGCGCATCTTCCAGGACCGCCAGCTCACGCTGCTGGGCTACAACCGCCAGCGCATCCCGGGCAACTGGAAGCTGATGATGGAGAACATCAAGGACCCCTACCACCCGGGACTGCT
Source organism: Ramlibacter montanisoli (assembly GCF_013087525.1). Classification (GTDB taxonomy): domain Bacteria; phylum Pseudomonadota; class Gammaproteobacteria; order Burkholderiales; family Burkholderiaceae_C; genus Ramlibacter; species Ramlibacter montanisoli. The sequence continues at coordinate 694,594 of NZ_JABFCS010000001.1, forward strand.
GCACACCTGGTTCGTCACCTTCGGCCTGTGGCGCGCCGACCAGAAGAGCCGCATGGTGATGGACGGCCACGGCCGGCACGCGGTGATGATCTCGCGCCGCAACGAAGGCGGCGAGAACAAGGCGGTGACGCAGGGCGTGACCAGCTTCAAGGCCGGCATGGCGCTGAACGACACGCGCCTGCTCGACGTGGTGCCGGAACCCTGGTGGAAGATCGCCGACCCCTCCAACCCCGGCACCGAGATCACGCCGACGGTCACCATGCTCACGCTGTTCCCGAGCGTGATCATCCAGCAGCAGGTGAACTCGCTGTCCACCCGGCACATCGTGCCGCGCGGCGAGGGCGAGTTCGATTTCGTCTGGACGCACTTCGGCTTCGCCGACGACAGCGAGGAGGAGATGCAGCGGCGCCGGCTGCGGCAGGCCAACCTGTTCGGCCCCGCCGGCTTCGTGAGCGCCGACGACGGCGAGGTGATCCAGTTCAGCCAGGAGGGCTTTCGCCAGTGGGGCGAGGAGGGCGAGACGCTGTGCGAGCTGGGCGGCACGGACACGCAGGGCACCGAGCACATGGTGACCGAGACGCTGATCCGCAGCATGTACGCCTACTGGCGCAAGGTGATGGGCGTATGAACGAGCGCCTGCTGCTGCAGCTGGAGATCGACCAGCTCAATGCCGCCTATGCCGCCGCGCTGGACGAGCGCCGCTTCGACGACTGGCCGCGCTTCTTCCTGGAGGACGGCCGCTACACCGTGCAGGCGCGCGAGAACTTCGACCGCAAGCTGCCGCTGGCGCTGATCGCGCTGGAGAGCCAGGGGATGATGAAGGACCGCGTGTACGGCATCACGCAGACGATCTACCACGGGCCCTACTACACGCGGCACGTGCTGAGCCCCCGCGCGCAGCTGCTGGGGGAGGAGGGCGGCCGCATCCGCGCGCAGGCCCACTACGCGGTGTTCCGCACCCGGCCCGGCGACGCCAGCGAGGTCTACAACGTGGGGCGCTACATCGACGAGATCGTGCGCACGCCCGACGGCCTGAAGTTCGCGAGCCGCAGCTGCGTGTACGACAGCGAGATGGTGCTCAACTCGCTGATCTACCCGATCTGAAAAACGAAAGAGGGCACGGGAGACCCCGGGCCCTCTTCGTCGGTTCGGAAGGCGATGGCCTCAGGCCACGCCTCGAGCCCGATCAGCGCTTGGCAGCCTGGTTGCCCAGGTAGGCACCGGCGCCGGCGCCCAGGATCGTGGCACCCGTGCCACCCACCGCGCTACCGACCAGGCCGCCGACGACGGCGCCGCCCACGGTACCCACGGTCGTGCGGTCCATGGTGGCGCAGCCACCCAGGCCCAGCAGGGAAATCGACGTCACGACAGCAGCAATGAATTTCGTCTTCATGAGGATCACCTTCCAATCGAATTATTCGAACACCGCTCGAGGCGCGGCAACCTGTGCGAATAACTCTAAGGACTCACCGCATGCGGAACTGTAGGAACCGCTCCACCCCCGTGTCGTCGTGCGGCACCGGCCTTTGCAGGGGAGCGGATCAGTGGCTGAGGCAGGATGGGCGCGGTCCTGGCCCAGCCGGGAGGATCAGAGCGGGCGGCTGCGCGCCAGCGGCGGGTTCTTCGCGAAATAGCGCTCGATACCGCGCATGAGCGCGTCGGCCAGCTGCTCCTGGTAGTCGCCGCTGCGCAGCTTGGCTTCTTCTTCCGGGTTGCTGATGAACGCCGTTTCCACCAGCACGCTGGGGATGTCCGGCGCCTTCAGCACGGCGAAGCCCGCCTGCTCCACCTGCGCCTTGTGCAGGCGGCCGACGTTGCCGATCTCGCCCAGCAGCGCGCTTCCGAGCTTGAGGCTGTCGTTGATCTGCGCGGTGGTGCTCATGTCCAGCAGCGCGCGCTTGACGTGCATGTCGTGCGTCTTGATGTTCAGGCCGCCGATCAGGTCCGCCTTGTTCTCCTTGTCCGCCATCCAGCGCGCGGCGGTGCTCGACGCGCCGTTCTGGCTCAAGGCGAACACGCTGGCGCCGCGCGCGGTGGGCGTCATCCAGGCGTCGGCGTGGATGCTCACGAACAGGTCGGCCTGCACGCGCCGCGCCTTGTCCACGCGCACGTGCAGGGGCACGAAGAAGTCGGCATCGCGGGTGAGGAAGGCACGCATCGGGCTGCCCTTGACGCTGGTGGCGTTGATGCGCTCGCGCAGCATGTGGGCGATGCGCAGCACCACGTCCTTCTCGCGCGTGCCGCCGGGGCCGACGGCGCCGGGGTCCTCGCCGCCGTGCCCGGGGTCGAGCGCGACGATGATCAGGCGGTCGGTCTTGGCCATGGACAGCGCAGGCCGGGCCACTTCGGAGGCTTGCACGCGGGTGGTGCGCTGCGTCTGCTGCGCGATCAGCTCGCCCAGCGGGTCGTTCGTGACCTGCGACGGCGGCTCGGGCGCGGTCACCAGCGGCCTGTCCTTTTCCTTCAGGCGCTCGGCGATCAGGGCCGCCAGCGGGTCGGCCGCCTTGGGCGGGAAGAAGTCCACCACCAGCCGGTGCTTGTACGCGGCCACGGGCGGCAAGTTGAACAGCTGCGGCAGGGTGGACTGCTTCAGGTCCACCTGCAGGCGTACCGTGTTGGCCGCGTGCTGCATGACGCGGATGCCGGCAATGTAGGGGTCGTCGGCGCGCACCTTGGCGACCAGTTCGCGCAGCGTGGGGTCGAGCGCGATGCCCTCGATGTCCAGCGCCAGGCGCTGGGGCGAGTGCACCAGCTTGCTGGTGAGGAGGCCATCGGACTCGATGGTCAGGCGCGTGTACTCAGGCGCCGGCCACAGTCGCACGGCGACGATGGTGGCGCCGCGCGCGATCTGGTGCGCGCCCAGCAGCAGTACCACGCTGCCTGCCTGGAGGATATTGCGGCGTTTCAGGCTCATGACAGCAGCTCCGACCCGCGCGCCGTGTTGGCCTGCAGCCGGACGTGTCGGCGCCCATCGTCGGCCAGGGTGAGGTGGATGTCGAGGTCGGCCACCGGCAGCATGGCCGCGGCCTTCTCGGGCCATTCGGCGACCTTCAGGCCGGCGCCGGCGAACACGTCGCGAAAGCCCGCGTCCTCCCATTCGCGCGGGTCGTCGAAGCGGTAGAAGTCGAAGTGCCAGGCGGCCAGGCCCGGGAGTTCGTAGGGTTCCACCACCGCATAGGTGGGCGACTTGATGCGGCCCTGCGCGCCCAGCGCGCGCAGCAGGTGACGCACCAGCGTGGTCTTGCCGGCACCCAGTTCGCCGTGCAGCGCGATGAAGGCGTCGGCGATCGCCGGGTGGCGCGCGAGCCGCTCGGCGAACACGCGCGTGTCCTCCTCACCCTCCCACACGAGGGGTCGGGAGGCGCTTCCTACAATCGGCGCGTGATGAACGACGGCAGTCAGGGCGATGGTCCTTTGCGGGTGCACGATATCCGGGACTGGGCCCGCGCGCTCGGATTTTCCCAAATTGGCGTGACCGGCGTGGACCTTTCTGCGGCCGAACCCGGTCTGCTCGCCTGGCTTGCCAACGGTTTTCACGGCGAGATGGCCTACATGGAAGCCCACGGTGTGCGCCGCGCGCGCCCCGCGGAACTGGTGCCGGGCACCACCTCCGTGATTACCGCACGCATGGATTACCTCCCCGCCACACCCGAGGGCTGGCAGGAGGTGGAGTTCGCGCGTCTGGAGCGGCCCGCCGAGGGCGTGGTCTCGCTTTACGCACGGGGACGCGACTATCACAAGGTGTTGCGTTCGCGCCTGCAGAAACTGGCCGAGCGCATCGCGGCGGCGGTCGGGCCCTTCGGCCATCGCGTCTTTACAGACTCGGCGCCGGTGCTGGAGGTGGAACTCGCCGCGCGCAGCGGCCAGGGGTGGCGGGGGCGCCACACGCTGGTGCTGAACCGCGAGGGCGGCTCCATGTTCTTCCTGGGCGAGATCTACGTGGACCTGGCGCTGCCCGCCACCGAGCCGACCGGCGACCACTGCGGGACCTGCCGCGCCTGCCTGGACATCTGCCCGACCGGCGCCATCGTCGCCCCCTACCGGCTCGACGCCCGCCGCTGCATCTCCTACCTGACCATCGAGCACGCCGGGCCCATCCCGGTGGAACTGCGGCCCCTCATGGGCAACCGCATCTACGGCTGCGACGACTGCCAGCTGGTGTGCCCCTGGAACAAGTTCGCGCAGGCGGCGACGCTACCGGACTTCGCGCCGCGCGAAGGGCTGGTCGGCCAGCCGCTGGTGGCCCTGTTCGCGTGGAGCGAGGAGGAGTTCCTGCGCTTCACCGAGGGCAGCCCGATCCGGCGCATCGGCCATGAGAGGTGGCTGCGCAACATCGCGGTGGCGATGGGGAATGCGCTGCGGCGGGGGAGGACGGGGGATCCGGGAAGCCTTGCAGTCACGGGCGGACCATCCGAGTGATTTGGTGCGCGAACACGTGGCCTGGGCACTCTCCTCATAGGCTGGGGTGACGCAGGAACCCCAGCTTGCTGGCGGCGCCCGATCGCTGGGGTTCGCTACGCTCACCACCAGCCTACGCGGAGACCACGAGCCCCCGCAAGAACCCCAACGCGAACGGCAAGCTCGCCAAGCCCAGCAGCGTCGACAAGGTCACCAGCCCCGCCACGTAGGCCCCGTTGTAGCCCATCCGCGAGGCCAGCACATAGCAGCTGGACGCCGTCGGCAGCGCCGAGAACGCCAGCAGCACCGTGGCCTGCGCCGCATCCAGACTGAAGGCCCAGGCCAGGCCGGCGGCCACCAGCGGCAGCAGCAGGTGCCGGATCGCCAGCACCCCCGTGGTCAGCGCCTTCTGCTGCGCCAGGTGCGCCAGCCGCATGCCGGCGCCGGCCGCCATCAGTCCCAGCGGGATCGAGGCGCCGCCGACCCGGGAGACCGTGGGCTCCAGCCACACCGGCACGCGGAAGCCGGCGAAGTTGGCGGCCAGGCCCAGCGCCGTGGCGATGATCAGAGGATTGCGCACCAGCGCGCGCAGGAAGCCGGTGTCGGAATGGCGGGCCATCGGCCACACCGCGCCCACGTTGAACAGCGGCACGCACACCCCGATCAGCACCGCGATCAGCAGCAGGCCCTGCGTGCCCGCCACCCGCTCCGACAGGGCCAGGGCGATGTAGGAGTTGAAGCGGAAGGCGACCTGCGCGGCGCCGGCGTGCTCGCGCCGGTCGATGTGGCGGCCCAGGCCCGGGAGGTGCGGCAGCAGGTAGGACAGGCCGATGCCGCTGAGCCCCAGCAGCAGGCCGGCGCCGATCAGGCTGGACGTGGCCCCCAGGTCCAGCGGGCTGCGCACGATGGACTGGAACAGCAGGACCGGGAACAGGAAGAAATAGACCAGGCTTTCCACCTGCTCCCAGACCGTGCGGTTCAAGGCGGTGTAGCGGCAGACCAGGTAGCCAAGCAGGATGAGCGCGAAGTCGGGCAGGAGCAGCTGGAGAAAATTCACGGGAGGCAGGATAGCTGTTTACGTTCTGCACTTAGGATTGCAGCTTTCGCATTCCATCGAACCAGGAGAAGCAATGAAACGTCGTGTGTGGATCGCCTTCGCCGCCGCCGGCCTCGCAGCGGCGGCCGGCCCCGTGCTGGCCCAGAGTTATCCGAACAAGGTGGTCCGGCTGCAGGTGCCTTTCGCGCCCGGCGGCACGACCGACATCATCGCCCGCGTGATTTCCGAGCCGCTCGGCAAGAACCTCGGCCAGAGCGTGATCGTGGAGAACAAGGCCGGCGGCGGCGGCGTGGTGGGCGCCACCGAGACCGTGCGCGCGACGCCCGACGGCTACCTGCTGGGCGTGGCCACCGTGTCCACGACGGCCGCGAACCCGGCGATCAACCCGAAGATCCCGTACAACCCGCTGACCGACTTCACGCCGATCATCAACATCGCGCCACGCCCAACGTGATCGCCGTGCATCCGAGCTTCCCGGCCAAGGACTACAAGGCCTTCCTGGCGGAGCTCAAGCGCAACCCGGGCAAGTACTCCTACGCCTCCTCCGGCACCGGCGGCATCGGCCACCTGCAGATGGAGCTGTTCAAGAGCATGTCGGGCTCTTTCGTGACGCACATCCCGTACCGCGGCGCCGGCCCGGCGCTGAACGACACGGTGGCCGGCCAGGTGCCGATGATCTTCGACAACCTGCCCTCGGCACTGCCCTTCATCCAGTCCGGCAAGCTGGTGCCCATCGTGGTGGCCGCGCCGCAGCGCCTGAAGGAGCTGCCCAACGTCCCGACCTTCAAGGAGATGGGGCTGGAGCCGGTGAACCGCATGGCCTACTACGGCATCCTGGGTCCCAAGGGCCTCCCCAAGGACGTGGTGGACAAGGTGCACGCCGCCACCGTGAAGTCGCTGCAGGACCCGGCGGTGCGCAAGCGCATCGAGGACACCGGCTCGATCGTCATCGGCAACACCCCGGAGCAGTTCGGCGCGCAGATCAAGGCGGAGTACGAGGTGTACAAGAAGGTCGTGGATTCGGCGAAGCTGAAGCTCGATTGATGCGCGACACCGACGGGACGCCATGAGCGACGCCGTCAACGCCTTCATCGACGCCCTCTGGCTGGAGGAGGGCCTGTCGCGCAACACGCTCTCGGCCTACCGGCGCGACCTGGAGCTGTACGAGAAGTGGCTGGCCGAACACGGCCGGCCGCTCCAGGCCACCACCGAGTCCGACCTGCACGGCTATTTCGCCGCGCGCCACGCCGACACCAAGGCCACCTCGGCCAACCGTCGCCTGACCGTCTTCAAGCGCTACTTCCGCTGGGCGCTGCGCGAGCGCCTGGTCGACGCCGACCCGACGCTGCGCCTGCAGTCCGCCAAGCAGCCGCTGCGCGTGCCCAAGACCCTGACCGAAGCGCAGGTGGAGGCGCTGCTGGACGCGCCCGACGTGGACACGCCGCTGGGCCTGCGCGACCGCACGATGCTGGAGCTGATGTACGCCAGCGGCCTGCGCGTGAGCGAGCTGGTGGGCCTGAAGACCTTCAACGTCGGCATGAACGAAGGCGTGCTGCGCGTCATGGGCAAGGGCAGCAAGGAGCGGCTGGTCCCCTTCGGGCAGGTCGCGCGCGACTGGATCGTGCGCTACCTGGCCGAGGCGCGCGCCGCCATCCTGGGCGGCCAGCAGACCGAGGACCTGTTCGTCACCGCCCGCGGCGAGGGCATGACGCGCGCGATGTTCTGGGTGATCGTGAAGAAGCATGCGCTGGCCGCCGGGATCACGGCGCCGCTGTCGCCGCACACGCTGCGGCATGCCTTCGCCACCCACCTCCTGAACCACGGCGCCGACCTGCGCGCGGTGCAGATGCTGCTGGGACATGCGGACATCTCCACCACCACCATCTACACCCACGTCGCCCGCGAACGGCTGAAGGTGCTGCACTCGCAACACCACCCGCGCGCGGCTGAGGCCTGCCATGACACGCGCACCCACCCCGATCTCCCGCCGCATGCTGCTGGCCGCGCTCGCCGCGCTAGGCCTTCCGGCGCACGCGCAGCTGTGGCCCGCGCGGCCGCTGCGCATCATCGTCCCTTACCCCACGGGCGGCATCAGTGACCTGGTCGCGCGCGCGATGGCCGAACGGCTGGCCGCGCAGCTCGGTCAGCCGGTGGTGGTGGAGAACAAGGCGGGCGCCAGCGGCACCATCGGCATGGATGCGCTCGCCAAGGCGCCGGCCGACGGCTACACGCTGGCCTTCTCGGCGATCAGCCCGATCGCGCTCAGTCCCGCCCTGGGCAAGGTGCCTTACGACCCCGAGCGCGATTTCACGCCGGTGGCCAGCGCGATGGTGTCGCCGGTGCTGCTGCTGGCGACCAGCGCACTCGCCGCGCGCGACTTCGGCGAGCTGGTGGCGCGCGCCAGGGACTGGCCGGACACGATCCGCTGGGCGACCTCGGGCCAGGCCTCGCTGGGCCACCTGATGCTGGAGCAGCTGCAGGCCGCGGCGAAGCTGCGCATGGTGCACATCCCCTACAAGGGCGGCGGCCAGCAGATCACCGATGCGCTCGGCGGCCAGTTCGAGGTGCTGTCGGTCAACACCAGCCCGGTGCTGATGGAGCACATCCGCGCCGGGCGGCTGCGGCCGCTCGCCGTGGGCGGGCCGCGCCGGCTGGACAGCCTGCCGCAGGTGCCGACGCTGGCGGAGCTGGGCCATCCGGCCGCCAACCTCGCATCGCATTTCGGCGTGTTCGCGCCCGGCAACCTGCCGGTGCGGCTGCTCGACCGCCTCAACAGCGAAGTGAATACCGCGCTGGAACATCCGGACGTGCGCGGCCGGCTGTTGGCCAGCCAGAACGTGCCGACCGGCGGCACCGCGCGCGAGTTCGCGCGGCAGATCGCCTCCGAGGCGGACAACACCGCCCGGGTCGTGCGCGCCGCCAACATCAAGGCCGAGTAGCCGGCCAGGGCGCGCCGCGGGAACGCCGGCGGAACTCGCGGCGTCTATCCCTGCAGACCCGGTGCGGACCTTGATGGTGCGGCCGGGCAACCAGGAGATCTTCCCCATGCGAATGTTCCAGTCCGCGCTGCTCGCCTTCGTCGCCGCCGCCTTCCTCCCCGTCCAGGCCCAGCAGGGTCCCAGCGATCCGCAGATCGCCGCCATCGTCGTCACGGCCAACCAGGTGGACGTGGATGCCGGCAAGCTCGCCAAGCAGCGCAGCAAATCGAAGGACGTGCGCCAGTTCGCGCAGCAGATGATCACGGACCACACCGGCGTCAACAAGCAGGCCACCGCGCTGGTGAAGAAGCTGAAGGTGAAGCCCGAGGCGAGCGACACCAGCCGCAGCCTGAAGAAAGGCGGCGACGAGAACATCGCCCGCCTGAAGACGCTCAAGGGCAAGGAATTCGACAAGGCCTACGTCGACCAGGAGGTGGGCTACCACCAGGCCGTGCTGGACGCGATCGATCGACAAGACGCTGCTGCCCTCCGCGAAGAATGCCGAACTCAAGGCGCTGATCGTCAAGGTGCGGCCGGCGATCGCCGCCCACCTGGAACATGCGAAGCACCTGCAGGCCGACCTGGGCAAGTGACATGCAATTCGCGCGCATGGCGACACTGGGCTTCCTGCTGGCGGCGGCCTTGCCGCTCGCAGCAGGGGCGGCCACCCACACCGTCACCATCGAGGGCATGAAGTTCGTGCCCGACACGCTCACGGTGAAGAAGGGCGACCGCGTGGTCTGGAAGAACAAGGACGTCGTTCCCCACACGGCCACGGCGAAGCGCGGGTTCGACTCGCGCTCGATCGCGGCCGGCAGGAGCTGGAGCCACGTGGCGCGCAAGCCGGGACGCCACGACTACGTGTGCAGCTTCCACCCTGGCATGAAGGCGACATTGGTGGTGCAATGAACCGCATGAAACCCCTGCAGGCGGAAACCCTCCGCCCGGACAACGACGACGCCTCGCTGGCCGCGCGCGTGCTGGCGGGCGACACCGCCGCCTTCGAGCTGGTGATGCGCCTGCACAACCGGCGGCTGTACCGCGTGGCGCGCGCCATGCTGCGCAACGCGGCCGACGCCGAGGACGCGCTGCAGGACGCCTACCTGTCGGCCTTCCAGGCCATGGGCAACTTCCGCGGCGAGGCGAGCCTCGCCACCTGGCTGTCGCGCGTGGTCGTCAACCAGTGCCTGGGCCGCCTGCGGCGCCAGGCGCGCCGCGACAACATCGTGCCGATCGTCAGCATGGGTGCCGCGGAGGAACAGGAGCAGGCCGCCATGCCGAGCGAAGACACCGAAACACCCGACCAGGCCCTGGTGCGTGCGGAACTGCGGGCGGTGCTGGAGCGCAAGCTGGACGAACTGCCCGAAGCCTTCCGCACCGTCTTCGTCATGCGCTGCGTGGAGGAACTGAGCGTGGAGGAGACGGCGCAGAGCCTCAACATCCCCGAGGCGACCGTGCGCAGCCGCCACTTCCGCGCGCGCAGCATGCTGCGCGAGTCGCTGGCGCAGGACATCGACGTGGCCGAGCGCGACGTGTTCTCCTTCGACGGCGAACGCTGCGACCGCATCGTCGCCCGCGTGCTGCAAAGGCTGCGCGACGAAGGCTAGCCGCAACGGGGTGCCGGGGCTGCGTATCATCCTGCGCCCATGAGCACCCGAATCTTCCTCGCCGTCCTGGCGATCGCGCTGGCCGCCGCCATCGGCGGCGCCACCTGGTTCTACTCCGCGGACCGCGCGGGCTCCGGCCCCGCCGTCGTGCGCAACCAGGAGGCGCTGGTGCGGCCGCACGCGCCCACGCTGGGCAACGTGCAGGCGCCGGTGCACATCGTCGAGTTCCTCGACCCCGCCTGCGAGACCTGCGCGGCCTTCTATCCGCTGGTCAAGCAGGTGATGGCGCGCCATCCGGACCGCATCCGCCTGACCATCCGCTACGCGCCCTTCCACCGCGGTTCCGCCGACGTGGTGCGCATCCTGGAAGCCAGCCGCTTGCAGGGCCGTTACTGGGAGACGCTGGAAACGCTGCTGCGCAAGCAGGCCGACTGGACGCGCAACCACAGGGCGCATCCCGAGCTCGCGCTGCAGGCCGTGGCCGGCACCGGGCTGGACCTGCAGCGGCTGCAGGCGGACATGCGTTCGCCGCAGATCGACCGCATCCTGGCGCAGGACGAACAGGACGCGCGCGCTGGAAGTCGAGAAGACCCCCGAGTATTTCGTCAACGGCCGGCCGCTGCCCGAATTCGGCATGGAGCCGCTGGTGGCGCTGATCGAGCAGGAGCTGCGCCGGACCGCCGCGGCGGCGGCCCGCTGACCCGCCCCGACCGCGTTTCCGCGCGGCAATTGACGCAGCGCAAGCGGGCGCGTCGCCCCGGCGTTCGACCGGGCGCGCGGCTCCCTAGAATTTCCGCATGCCAGGCGCTCCCGCCCGGCCCGAAGGAGATCCCGTGTTCCGTTCCGTCCTGATCGCCGCCGCCGCGCTCGCCGTGCTGGGTGGCTGCGCCAAGAAAGACTCCGACGCCGCTTCCGCCGCGGCCCCCGCTCCCGTGACCGCCGCCCAGGCGCCGGCCGCGCAGTCGAACGCCATCTTCGCCGCCGCGCCCGCGCAGCAGGCGCCCGCGCGCAACCTCGGCAAGGTGCTGCAGGCGCAGGACGGCGGCGGCTATACCTACGCGGAAGTGCAGACCGCCGCCGGCCAGAAGGTCTGGATCGCCGGTTCGCAGATCGACGCCAAGCCGGGCACCGAAGTGCAGTGGGGCAATTTCGCCGTCATGCGCAACTTCGAAGCCAAGTCCATCGGCAAGAACTTCCCCGAGATCCTGTTCGTGGACCGCTGGGGCCCGGTCGGCCAGGCGGCCAAGGCGGTCGCGCCGCACGGCACCTTCCCGCAGCCGCAGGCGGCCGTCTCGGGCGCTGCCCCTGCCGCTGCCGGCTCCGGCGCCGGCGGCACCGTCAAGAGCGTGACCAATGCGGGCGGCTACAGCTACATCGAGGTGGACCAGGGCGGCCAGACCGTCTGGGTCGCCGCGACCGAGACGCCGATGAAGAAGGGCGACAAGGTCGAATGGCAGGGCGCCAGCCAGATGAGCAACTTCACCGCGCGCTCGCTCAACCGCACCTTCGACAAGATCATCTTCGCGCAGTCGGTCGCCGTCACGAAGTAGGCGCGCGAAAGCGCGTCAGCTCGCTGCGCGCGAAGGCGATGAAGGCCCGCGTGCGCGCCGGCAGCAGGCGCGCGTGCGGGTAGACGATGCTGATCGGCCGCGGCGCCAGCTCGTAGTCCTGCAGCACGACGCGCAGCTTCTTCTGCGCCAGCAGCGGCTCCACCTGGTAGGAAAAGAACATCCCGAAGCCGGCGCCCTCGGCGCAGGCCTGCACCGCCGGCCAAAGGTGGTTGAACTCCAGGTTGCCGGTCACCGGTACCTGGAACACCCGGCCGTTCTCCTGGAAATCGCCCCAGCCCGTGCGCGTGGACAGCACGCGGATGCAATTGGCCCGCAGCAGGTCGCGCGGGTGGGCGGGCACGCCCGCGCGCCGCAACAGGTCCGGCGTGGCCACCACCACGCGCCGCACCTGGCCGATCGGCTGCGCCACCAGCGAGGAATCCTCCATGCGGCCGATGCGGATGCCCAGGTCCAGGCCTTCCTCCAGCAGGTTCACCACGCGGTCGAAGAGCAGCAGCGAGCAGCCCATGCCCGCATGCTGCTGCACGAAGCGCGTGACCAGAGGCGCCACGTACATCTGCCCGAACAGCACCGGGGCCGTGATGCGCAGCTGGCCGCTGGGCGTGGCCGCACCCGCGCTCAGCGCCGACTCGGCATCCTCCAGCGCCGCCAGCACCTGCCGTGAGCGCTCCAGGTGCTGCCGCCCTTCGTCGGTCAGGGTGATGCGGCGGGTGGTGCGCTGGAACAGCCGCACGCCGAGCTCCCGCTCGTAGGCAGCCAGCGCGCGCACCACCGCCGGCAGCGAGCTGCCCATCCCGCGCGCGGCGCCCGTCAGGCTGCCCGCATCCGCGATCCGCACGAAGGTCTGCATGGCCTTGAACTTGTCCATGGCCCGGGATTATTGCTGCGTGCAGCGCAGGAGTGTTATCCGTTGGACACCATTTATTCAGGGAAATGGAGCAAACAGAATCGGCCCGTCTTCCCTCCACGAAAGCGAACGATGCATCCCGCAGCCACTGCCCGGTCGGTCTGGCACGAGGGCGAACGCGCGCTGCAGCAGCGCACCGGCGTGGCCGCGCGGCTGGCGGAGATCGGCCCGCGCGTACTGCGGGACCACATGCCGCAGCAGCACCGCGAGTTCTTCGCGCTGCTGCCCCTGCTGTTCACCGGCACGCTGGATGCGCAGGGGCAGCCCTGGGCCTCGCTGCTGGCCGGACCTCCGGGCTTCCTGTCCGCGCCGGCGCCGGAGCTGCTGCAAATCGCGGCAGGGCCGCTGCCCGGGGACCCTGCCGCGGACCACTGGAACCAGGGCGCAGCGGTGGGCCTGCTCGGGCTGCAGGCGCACACCGGCCGCCGCAACCGCTTGAACGGCTGGATCGACGGGACCGGGGACGCCACGGCGGTGCGGGTGGGCCAGAGCTTCGGCAACTGCCCGAAGTACATCCACCCGCGCGAGGCCGAGTACGCGCCGCAGGCGCAGGCCCCGGCGCAGGTGCACCGGTCCGGGCAGATGGACGAGCCATCGTTGCGGATCGTGCGCGAGGCCGACACCTTCTTCATTGCCAGTGCCCATCCGGAAGCGGCGGTGTCGCAGGATCCGGCCCGGGGCGTCGACGTGTCCCACCGCGGCGGGCCGGCCGGCTTCGTGGCGGTGGACGGCGACCGGCTGCTGGTGCCGGACTACGCGGGCAACACCTTCTTCAACACGCTGGGCAACCTGCAGCTGCAGGCGCGCTGCGGCCTGCTCTTCATCGACTTCGCGCGCGGCACCCGCGTGCACCTGGCGTGCCGTGCGCAGCTGCTGCCCGATGCCCCCGACCCCGGTCGCTGGCCCGGGGCGCTGCGCCTGCTCGCGCTGCAGGTGCACGAATGCGTGCGCATCGAAGGCGGGCTGCCGCTGCGCTGGCACGGCTGAGAGCCACTTCGGCGTGCGGGACTACGACTGGCGCGGCCGGCGGCGCGTAAACTGTCCAGCCATGCCCAATGAACACCGCGTTTGCCTCGCGTACGAGGTGGAACTCGGTTACCAGGTCGAGGCGCCGGACGCCGATTTCATCTTCAACGTCCAGCCCGCCCGCACCCCGCGCCAGCGGATCGTGCACGACCTGCTCACCGTTTCTCAACCCGTCGCCCGGCACGAATACACCGACCCGGCGACCGCCAGCCGCTTCCTGCGCCTGCGCGCCGGGGTGGGCCCGCTGACGCTGCGTTACTCCGGCACCGTGGAGCTGACGCCGTTCCACGAGGAACCCGAGCGCATTCCGGAAACCTGGATCCCCAACCTGCCCGGCGAGGTGCTGCCCTACCTGTACCCCAGCCGCTATTGCGAGTCCGACGTGCTCAACGGCTTCGCGATGAGCCAGTTCGGCAGCCTGTGGCAGGGCTACGGGCGGGTGCAGGCGATCTGCGACTGGGTCAGCAGCCACGTGGCCTTCGTCTCCGGCAGCTCCAGCGGCACCACCAGCGCCGCCGAGACCCTGCGCACGCGCCAGGGCGTGTGCCGCGACTTCGCGCACCTGATGATCGCCTTGTGCCGCGCCATCAACATCCCCGCGCGCTTCACCACCGGGCTGGACTACGGCGCCGACCCGGCCCTGGGCCCCACCGACTTCCACGCCTACGTCGAAGCCTACGTGGGTGGCCGCTGGTACATGTTCGACCCTTCCGGCACCGCCATCCCGATGGGCTTCGTGCGGCTGGCCTCGGGCCGCGACGCCGCCGATGCGGCCTATGCCTCGATGTTCGGCAAGGTGACGCCCACCACGCGCTGGCTCGGCATCCAGCCGGTCACCGCCAGCGACGGCGTGCTGCGCATTCCCGTCCGCGTGCCGCACGCGATCTCCACCGACGACGGCCCGCCCCACTGAAGGGGCGTGCCGGGAGCGGCTCCAGCGCCACGGGGCGTTCGCCGGTACAATGAGGGACCCGTTCACGTAACGGCGTCCCAGCCAGACCTCTGGCCTCCGCGCGAGGACCACCCCCAAGTCTGCACACCACCGGTCCGCCAGGACCGGCCTGTTGCTCCCGGAATCCAGCCGCCTGGCACGTGCTCCGGCAACGCAGCGTCAAGAAAGCCCAGCGCCAGCTGCTGTGCGAATGAAGGGGCTCCATGGCCAAGGAAGAACTGATTGAAATGCGCGGACGCGTGGAAGAAGTGCTGCCCGACTCGCGCTTTCGCGTCGTGCTGGAAAACGGGCACACGCTGGTCGCGTACAGCGGCGGCAAGATGCGCAAGCACCGCATCCGCGTGATCGCCGGTGACGACGTCACCCTGGAACTCTCGCCCTACGACCTGAACAAGGGGCGCATCATGTTCCGCCACCTGCCGGAGCGCCGCCCCATGGGTGCGCGACCCGGTGCCCCCTCCCGTCCCGGCGGCCCGGGCGCGCGGCGGTGACCGAGCCGCTGCTCCTCAGCACCACGCGGATTTCCACCTTTCGCGGAAAACAACTGCTGACGGCAGCGACGGCCTTCTTCTTCAAGCGATCGGAGCGGCTCTACCTGGTCACCAGCCGGCACGTGCTGCACGATCCGCCCACGGGCCACTTTCCCGACCGCATCGAGATGCGGCTGCACGTGGACCCGCAGAACCTCACCCGCACCGAAGTCCTGTCCGTACCGCTGTACCAGGACGCGCTGGCACTGTGGCGCCAGGGCCGTGACTCCTTCGGCGAGGTGGACGTGGCGGTGGTGGCGCTCGACCGGGACGTGCTGCCCAAGGCGCTGGTGCTGCATGCCTTCGAGCCCGAGCACCTGCTGCACGCCTTCGAGGAGGCCGAGGTCGGCGCGCACCTGCTGGTCACCGGTTTTCCGCTGGGCTTCTACGACACCGTGCACCACCTGCCCGTGGTGCGGCACGCGATCATCGCCTCGGCGTTCGGCGTGCGCTTCCAGGGCGAGGGCTATTTCCTCACCGACGGCCGCATGCACCGCGGCTCCAGCGGCGCGCCGGTCGTGATGCGCCGGCACGCGCCGGGCAGCACCTTGCCCTGGCGCCTGCTGGGCGTGCACTCCGGCCGCATGGACATGGGCACGCGCGACGCCGTGATGGACGAGTCGCTGGGGCTGAACTGCGCCTGGTACGCCGACATCCTGATGACCCTGACCGCCGACACGGCGGAGCCCAATCCCGCGGCCATGGGCCCGCGGCGCGACAAGCGCTCGCCGCTGCGCAGCACCGAACGCAACACCTAGGGTGTTCCGCCGGCCGAGAGCCAGGCGAGCTCCTCCGCACTGAAGCCCGCCCGCAAGCGGGCTTCTTCGTTGAAGGGGGATGCAGGCGCGGCGCGGCGTAGCGCTCCACCAGGGCTTGCGTAATGCGCCACCGGATCCAGCCCGTCGCGCGCGCACAGCCAGCGGTACCAGCGGTTGCCGATCGCCACGTGGCCGACCTCGTCGCGCAGGATCACGTCCAGGATCTCCACCGCGCGCAGCGCCGCCGGCGTTCCCACCTGCCGCAGCTTCGCCTGGATCTGCGGCGTGGCGTCCAGCCCGCGCGCTTCCAGCGTGCGCGGCACCAGCGCCATGCGCGCGACGATGTCGCCCGCCGTCTTCTCGCACATGGACCACAGGCCGTCGTGCGCGTCGAAGTCGCCGTAGGAAAAGCCCAGCGACTGCAGGTGATCGGCCAGCAGCGTGAAGTGAAAGGCCTCTTCGGCCGCCACGCGCAGCCAGTCGTGGTGGAAGGACTCGGGCATGCCCTCGAAACGCCACGCGGCGTCCAGCGCCAGGTTGATCGCGTTGAACTCGATGTGTGCGATCGCATGGAGCAGGGCGGCCAGGCCCTCGGGCTTGGCGGGCGACCGCCGCGGCACCTTGGCGGGATGGATCAGCCGCGGACGCTCCGGCCGGCCGGGCAATCCCTTCGGGGCGGGGGTGCGGTTGGGGACAGCGTCAACTGCGTCGCATGCCCGTGCAGCGAGCGCGCCAGCGCGGCCTTCTCGCGCGGGTCGGCCGTGCAAAGGACCCGCAGAGCCTGTTGGCGTAACTCCATCCCTACAATTGTAGTTTTGCCCCTGGAACAAAGAATGGCTCTCTACGAACTCGACGGCATGGCGCCGCAACTGGGACAAGGCGCCTGGGTCGCCGACAACGCGGAGGTGATCGGGCAGGTCGAGCTGGGCGACAACGCCAGCGTCTGGTACGGCTGCGTCGTGCGCGGCGACACCGAGAAGATCCGCATCGGCCGCAACACCAACATCCAGGACGGCTCCGTGCTGCATGCGGACTTTGGTGTACCCCTGGTCATCGGCGACAACGTGACGGTGGGCCACCAGGTCATGCTGCACGGCTGCACCATCGGGGAGGGTTCGCTGATCGGCATCCAGGCGGTGGTGCTGAACCACGTGAAGATCGGCAGGAACTGCATCGTGGCTGCCGGCAGCCTTGTGCCCGAAGGCAAGGAATTCCCGGATAACTCGATGATCATGGGCTCGCCCGCCAAGGCGGTCCGCACGCTGGATGCGGACCAGATCGCGCGCTTCCAGCCCATCACGCAGCACTACGTGGAAAACGCCCAGCGCCACGCCCGGCGCAAGAAAATCGGCTGATGTCCGAGCTGCACAAGTTCCTGTTCGAAGGCCTGCCGGTGCGCGGGATGATCGTGCGGCTGACCGATGCCTGGCAGGAGATCCTCACGCGGCGCCATGCCGACGACGCGAGCGCGCCCTGGCCCTGGCCGGTGACCTGCATGCTGGGCGAGATGGCCGCCGCCGGCGTGCTGATGCAGTCCAACATCAAGTTCAACGGCGCGCTGGTGATGCAGATCTTCGGCGAGGGCCCGGTGAAGGTGGCCGTGGCCGAGGCAGCACGACCTGAGCCTGCGCGTCACCGCCAAGGTGGTGGGCGAGGTGGCAGCCGATGCGCACCTGCAAGAGCTGGTGAACGTCAACGGCCGCGGCCGCTGCGCCATCACGCTCGACCCCAAGGACCGCGTGCCGGGCCAGCAGGCCTACCAGGGCGTGGTGCCGCTCAACGCCACCTATGGCGCGGGGCAGCCCAACCTGGCCGACGTGCTGGAGCACTACATGCGGCAGTCGGAGCAGCTGGACACCAAGCTGGTGCTGGCCGCCGACGGCAAGGTCGCCGCCGGCCTGCTGATCCAGCGCCTGCCGGCCGAGGGCAAGGGCAACCTCGGTGACCAGGACATGGACGCCGCCGAGCAGCTGGAGCACTTCAACCGCATCGCCACGCTCGCCTCCAGCCTGACCGGCGAGGAGCTGCTGCAGCTGGACGTGGAGACCATCCTGCGCCGCCTGTTCTGGCAGGAGAAGATCCTGCGCTTCGACGCGCAGGCGCCGCGCTTCGCCTGCACCTGCAGCCGCGAGCGCGTGGCCGGCATGATCCGCGGCCTCGGGCAGGAGGAAGCGGAGAGCATCCTGGCCGAGCGCGGCGAGATCGACGTCAGCTGCGACTTCTGCGGCCAGCATTACCGCTTCGACGCGGTGGACGCGGCGCAGGTCTTCATGGCGCCGGGGGACCGGCCGCCGGCGACCTCGACGATGCAGTAGCCGCTGCGCTCACATCGGCGAGCCGCCCACCACCAGCCGCTGCGCCGGCGTCGCGGCGAGCACCGCGTCCTCCTTGTGGCCCACCAGCTCCAGCTGCAGCTGGTACTCGCCCTTGGGCGGGTTGAGCCAGACCTCGGTCTGGCCGCCGCGGAAGTCCAGCACTTCGGCGGGCTTGCCCGCGCGCGCCAGCGTCAGCCGGAAGCGGCCGGTGCCCGGCACCTGCGCCGCCGCGTGCGCCACCTGGAAGCCGCTTGCATGGAACTGCACGCGCAGCGGGCCGCGCACGTTCTCGCCGGGGGCGGGCCGCAGGATCTCGACGCGGGCCGGGCCGGTCGCGCTCTCCGTGGGCGCCAGGGTGCGCCGCTTGGCGACGGTCAGCCGCAAGGGCTTGCTGAACACGAAGTAGGGGATGTGGCCCTGGTCCGCCAGCAGCAGGTTGAAGGTGTAGGTGCCCGGCGGCAGGTCCACCACGTGCTCCATCTGCCCCTTGCCGAAGTGGATGTACTTGTCGGTGAAGGGCAGCGGCTTCTTGAAGTCCAGCGGCAGCGGCTGGTTCACGAGCAGGTGGTGGTGGCCCGCCCGGCCCGCGGTCTTTCCCGCCGGGACCAGGCCGCGCATCGACAATCCGAAGCGCAGCACGAAGGGCGCCTCCACCACGTCGCCGTCCTTCGCGTTGGTGAAGTAGGCCTCCGGTTCGCGGTTGGGCGGGGGCACCACCCAGGGGTGCGCGAGCACCTCGGGTTCGGAGGCGGCCGCCGTGGGAACCACGGCCAGGGCAGCGGTCCCGGCCAGCAGCAGCGCAGCCAGCTTGCGTTCGATATTCATCACGACGTCCTTTGATAAGTGTGTAGCATTGTCGTACGACAAAGATACAATTGCTTGCCTTTGGTCGGAGGCGGGCGGGGCCGGGTTTGGCCGGCGCCCGCCCGTGGTCCACGGCGCGCGAAAATAGACCGATGCCCCCCTGCCCATCGCCGAAGAAGGCCTGCCGATCGCCGCCGTGGAACAGGCCACCGGCATCGCGCGCGCCACCCTGCGCATCTGGGAGCGGCGCTACGGCTTTCCCCAGCCCGGCCGCGACCTGCGCGGCGAGCGCAGCTATCCGGACGAACAGGTCCGCAAGCTGCGCCTGATCGCCGACCTGATGGCGCGCGGCCACCGCCCCGGCCGCCTGGTCGAACTGAGCGCCACGCAGCTCGCCTCCCTGGCGGGCCCGTCGGGGAGCGGCCGCAGGCGGCCGCGCGCAGCGCCTCGCCCTCGGCCGATCCGGTGCTGGCCATGCTTCGCGACCATGACGTTCCGGGTGTCGTCCGGCTCCTCGAGGAATCGATACGCAGCGAAGGGCTGGCCGGATTCATCACCGGGCGGGTGCCGGCGCTGAACGTGGAGGTGGGGCGCGCCTGGGCCTGCGGCGAGGTGCAGGTGTACGAGGAGCACCTCTACACCGAGGTGCTGCAGCAGGTCCTGCGCTCGCACATGGCGCGCATCGGGGAGCCGGCCGCGACCGGGCCGCGCGTGCTGCTGGCCACCTTTCCGGAGGAGTCGCACGGCATCGGCCTGCTGATGGCGCAGTGCATGCTGGCGCTGGCCGGCTGTCCCTGCACCTCGCTGGGCGTGCGGGTGCCGGTGCAGCAGATCGTGGCCGCCGTCTCGGCCTTCCGCGCCGATGCGGTCGGCCTGAGTTTCACCGCCAGCCTGAACCCGGCGCACGTGCTGCGCGGGCTGGAGCAGTTGCGCGGCGAGCTGGCGCCGCACGTGGCCATCTGGGCCGGCGGCAGTTCGCCCGTGCTGGCGCGGCACCGCGTCGCCGGCGTGCAGCACATGCCGCACATCCGCGACCTGCAGCCCGCCGTCGCACAGTGGCGCGGCACGCGCGCCGCCCTGGCCTGATCAGCGCGCCGCGGCGTCCTCGTCGCCCGAGCGCGCCAGCTTGAACAGGCGGTGCTCGCAGGCCGGGTCGCTGCATTTCTCGCAGACCCACACCCAGGCGCGCCGCGCATCTGTGTCCACCGTGCGATCGACGATGCCCGCGGGCAGCACGCCGGCGGAGACCAGCGCCTGCAGCGCCGAGTCCAGCCGCTGCGGGCCCTGGCCGTAGATCACCTGGAAGGCAAGCTGCGCGCCCTGCAGCAGCGAACGCAGCAGCGCGTCCACCTCTTCGCGCGGCTGCGCGGCGTCGCGCTGCAGGCCGTCGGCCACCCAGGGCAGGTCCAGGCCGGTGAGCAGGGTGGTGTCGTAGCGCTTCTGGCGGTCGATGGCGAAGCGCAGCAGCTCGCCCTCGGGGAAGAGCATGCCGGCGTAGACCGCCACCATCAGCGCCGTCGTGTCGGCGATGACGATGTCTGCCTGCGCCGCCGCATCGTCCGTGCGCCGCTCCTGTTCCTGCGCGATGGCGAGCTGTTCCTCCGGCCGGGGCGTGCGTCCCTCGCGGGTGCACCATTCGCGCAGCACTTCGGGCACGGCCACGGCGCGCAGGCCGCGGCCCCGCAGGTGCGCGGCGAGCTCGGTGGAGAGCCGGGTCTTGCCGGTGCTTTCGGCACCGAGCAGGGCGATGCGCCGCGCGCTCACGGCATCACTTCACGATTTGTACGAGGATCTCGTTGGGCTTGACCATGCCCAGTTCGCCGCGCGCCTTCTCCTCGACCATGTCGAGGCCCTCGCGCAGGTCGCGCACCTCGGCGGCCAGGCGCTCGTTGGCGGACTGCGCGATCGCGTTGTGCGCCTTCTGCTCGTCCAGCTTCTGCTGCATCTGCGCGACGTCGCCCACGCTGCCCCGGCCGATCCAGAGCTGCGCCTGCACCACGGCCAGCAGGCCGACGAGCAGGGCGGCGACGACGCGGCTGTTCAACGCCTAGCGCAGGTTGTAGAAGGCCGAGAGGCCCGGGTACTGCGCGATGTCGCCGAGGTCTTCCTCGATGCGCAGCAGCTGGTTGTACTTCGCCATCCGGTCCGAACGCGAGAGCGAGCCGGTCTTGATCTGGCCCGCGTTGGTGCCCACCGCGATGTCGGAGATGGTGGAGTCCTCGGTCTCGCCCGAACGGTGGCTGATGACCGACGTGTAGTTGGCGCGCTTGGCCATCTCGATGGCGGCGAAGGTCTCGGAGAGCGTGCCGATCTGGTTGATCTTGATGAGGATCGAGTTGGCGATCTTCTTCTCGATGCCTTCCTTCAGGATCTTGGTGTTGGTGACGAACAGGTCGTCGCCCACCAGCTGCACCTGGCGACCCATGCGCTCTGTCAGCAGCTTCCAGCCGTCCCAGTCGCCCTCGGCCATGCCGTCCTCGATGCTGATGTCGGGTACTTGCTGGCCCAGGACTGCAGCACCGAGGCCCAGTCGGCGGCATTGAGGCGCTCGCCTTCGGCCGACAGGTCGTACACGCCGTCCTTGTAGAACTCGCTGGACGCGCAGTCCAGGCCCAGCGCGATCTGCTCGCCCGGCTTGTAGCCGGCCTTCTCGATCGCCTGCAGGATCATCTGGATCGCCGCCTCGTGGTTCTCCACGTTGGGCGCGAAGCCGCCTTCGTCGCCGACGGCGACGCTCATGCCCTTGTCGTGCAGGATCTTCTTGAGCGCGTGGAACACCTCGGCGCCGTAGCGCAGCGCCTCGCGGAAGCTGGGCGCCCCCACGGGGATGATCATCAGCTCCTGCAGGTCGAGGTTGTTGTTGGCGTGGGCGCCGCCGTTGACGACGTTCATCATCGGCACCGGCAGCTGGCAGCCGTTCATGCCGCCGAAGTAGCGGTACAGGGGCAGGCCGGATTCTTCGGCCGCGGCGCGGGCGACGGCCATCGAAACGGCCAGCATCGCGTTGGCGCCCAGGCGGCTCTTGTTCTCGGTGCCGTCCAGGTCGATCAGCGTCTTGTCCAGGAAGTTCTGCTCGCTGGCGTCGAGGCCCAGCACCGACTCGGAGATCTCGGTGTTGATGTGCTCCACGGCCTTGAGCACGCCCTTGCCCAGGTAGCGCTTGGGATCGCCGTCGCGCAGCTCGATCGCTTCGCGCGAGCCGGTGGACGCGCCGGAGGGAACCGCCGCGCGGCCCATGGTGCCCGACTCCAGCAGGACGTCGCATTCCACGGTGGGGTTGCCGCGCGAGTCCAGGATCTCGCGGCCGACGATGTCAACGATGGCGCTCATTCAGGTTTTCTTCTTTGAAGTTTTGGGAATCCGCGTCTCAGACCGGGGCTGCCACACCCTCGACCAGGACCATGTTGAAGTATTCGGTGGCGCCCTGGCGGAAGCTGCGCGCCTGCGTGTACATCTCGCCGTCGTAGAAGGCCTTGGCCTGCTCGTAGCTGGGGAAGCGCAGCATCGCCACGCGGTGCGGCTGCCAGTCGCCTTCCAGCGTCTCGTGCTTGCCGCCGCGCACCAGGTACTCGCCGCCCGCCGCCTTCACGGCCTGCGGCGCGCGCGCCATGTATTCCTTGTACTGCTCGGGATTGGAGATGTTCATCTCCACGATCAGGTAGGCAGCGGGCATGGGTCCTCTCCTGTCAGGCCGAGAAGCTGTTCTCGAGGAAGCCGTTCTTCTTGGTGATGCGATCGAGCTCCACCAGAGTTTCCAGCAGCGCGCGCATGTGCTTCAGCGGCACCGCGTTGGGACCGTCGGACAGCGCCTTGGCGGGATCGGGGTGCGTCTCCATGAACAGGCCGGCGACACCGACCGCGACCGCGGCGCGCGACAGCACCGGCACGTGTTCGCGCTGGCCGCCGGAACTGGTGCCCTGGCCGCCGGGCAGCTGCACGGAGTGGGTGGCGTCGAACACCACGGGCGCACCGGTCTCGCGCATGATCGCCAGCGAGCGCATGTCCGAGACCAGGTTGTTGTAGCCGAAGGAGGCACCGCGCTCGCAGGCCATGAAGCTGTCTTCCGGCAGGCCCTTCTCGCGCGCGGCGTCGCGGGCCTTCTGGATCACGTTCTTCATGTCGCCGGGGGCGAGGAACTGGCCCTTCTTGATGTTCACCGGCCTGCCCGACTGCGCCACCGCGCGGATGAAGTCGGTCTGGCGGCACAGGAAGGCGGGCGTCTGCAGCACGTCCACCACTTCGGCGACGGTGGGGATCTCCGCTTCGGTGTGCACGTCGGTGAGGATGGGAACCTTCAGTTCCTTCTTCACCTTGGCCAGGATCTCCAGGCCGCGCGTCATGCCCGGGCCGCGGAAGCTGGTGCCCGAGGAGCGGTTGGCCTTGTCGTAGCTGCTCTTGAAGATGAAGGGGATGCCCAGCGCGGAGGTGATCTCCTTCAGCTGGCCGGCCACGTCCATCTGCAATTGTTCGGATTCGACCACGCAGGGTCGGAAATGAGGAAGAAGGGCTTGTCCAGCCCGGCTTCGAAGCCACAGAGCTTCATTTAAGCGACTGCCTTGAGGGGTTTGCCGCCCGCGCCCTTGTGGGCGCCGGCCTGGTGCTCGCAGGCGGCATGGATGAAGGAGTTGAACAGCGGATGTCCGTCCCAGGGCGTGGACTTGAATTCCGGGTGGAACTGCACGCCCATGAACCAGGGGTGCACGTCCTGCGGCAGTTCGACGATCTCGGTCAGGTGCTCGCGCTGGGTCAGCGCGGAGATCACCAGGCCCGAAGAGCGCAGCTGGTCGAGGTACTTCACGTTCGCTTCGTAGCGATGGCGGTGGCGCTCGGTCACCACGTCGCCGTAGATCTGGTGGGCCAGCGTGCCCTTGGAGACGTCGGAGCTCTGCGCGCCCAGGCGCATGGTGCCGCCCAGGTCGGACTTCTCGGTGCGCGTCTTGATGGTGCCGTCGGCGTCCTGCCATTCGGTGATCAGCGCGATCACGGGGTGCGGCGTCTCGGGATCGAACTCGGTGCTGTTGGCGCCGGGCAGGCCGGCGACGTCGCGCGCGTACTCGATGGTGGCCACCTGCATGCCCAGGCAAATGCCGAGATAGGGCAGCTTGTTCTCGCGGGCGAAGCGGGCAGCGAGGATCTTGCCTTCGATGCCGCGCTTGCCGAAGCCGCCGGGCACCAGGATCGCGTCGAAGCGCGAGAGCTGGTTGACGGTCTCGGGCGTGATCGTCTCGGAGTCCATGTAGTCGATCTTCACGCGCACGTGGTTCTTCAGGCCGGCGTGGCGCAGCGCTTCGTTGAGCGACTTGTAGCTGTCCGACAGGTCCACGTACTTGCCGACCATGGCGATGTTGACTTCGCCCTTCGGGTGCTCCACCTCGTACACCAGGTCGTCCCAGCGCTTCAGGTTGGCGGGCGGCGTGTTCAGGCGCAGCTTGTCGCAGATCAGGCCGTCCAGGCCCTGCTCGTGCAGCACGCGCGGCACCTTGTAGATGGTGTCCACGTCCGGCATGGAGATCACGCCCCAGCGCGGCACGTTGGTGAACAGGCTGATCTTCTCGGCCTCGTCCTCGGGGATCTTGCGGTCGGCGCGGCACAGCAGGGCGTCGGGCTGGATACCGATCTCGCGCATCTTCTGCACGGTGTGCTGCGTGGGCTTGGTCTTCAGCTCGCCGGCGGCCTGGATGAAGGGCACGTAGGTGAGGTGGACGAAGGCGGCGTTGTTGGGGCCGAGCTTGAGCGCCATCTGGCGCACGGCTTCCAGGAAGGGCAGGGACTCGATGTCACCCACCGTGCCGCCGATCTCCACGATCGCGACGTCCACCTGGGTGGAGGTGCCGACGCCGGCGCCGCGCCGCACGAATTCCTGGATCTCGTTGGTGACGTGCGGGATGACCTGCACCGTCTTGCCGAGGTAGTCGCCGCGGCGTTCCTTCTCCAGCACCGACTTGTAGATCTGGCCGGTGGTGAAGTTGTTGGCCTTGCGCATGCGCGTGGACACGAAGCGCTCGTAGTGGCCGAGGTCCAGGTCGGTTTCCGCGCCGTCGTCGGTCACGAACACCTCGCCGTGCTGGAAGGGGGACATCGTGCCCGGATCCACGTTGATGTACGGGTCGAGCTTGATCAGGGTGACTTTGAGGCCCCGCGACTCCAGGATCGCTGCGAGGGAGGCTGAGGCGATTCCCTTGCCCAGGAGGACACCACACCGCCGGTGACGAAGACGAATTTGGTCATGTCAGGTCGGGAGGGCCGCTCCCGGGGAGGTGGTAAAGCGAGATTATAAGGAAGGTGCTCATCCTGGCTTCCTGCTGTGCCGAAAAAGCCGCAGTCGAGGCCCCTTACACTCCCGCCTCATGAACGACCTTGCGGGCAAGCACATCGTCCTGGGACTCACCGGCGGCATCGCCTGCTACAAGTCCGCGGAGCTTTGCCGGGCGCTGGTCAAGGAAGGCGCCACCGTGCAGGTGGTGATGACCGAGGCGAGCGAGCAATTCATCACGCCCGTGACCATGCAGGCGCTGTCCGGACGGCCGGTGTACACCTCGCAGTGGGACCCGCGCGAGCCGAACAACATGCCGCACATCAACCTGTCGCGGCAGTCCGACGCCATCCTGATCGCCCCCTGCAGCGCCGACTTCATGGCCAGGCTGGTGCACGGGCGGGCCGACGAACTGCTGTCGCTGATGTGCCTGGCCCGCCCGATCGACCGCGTGCCGCTGCTGATTGCCCCGGCCATGAACCGCGAGATGTGGGCGCATCCGGCCACCCAGCGCAACATGGAGCAGCTCGCGGCCGACGGCGCCACCATCCTCGGCGTGGGCAGCGGCTTCCAGGCCTGCGGCGAAACGGGCGACGGCCGCATGCTGGAGCCGCAGCAATTGCTGGAGGACCTGGTCGCCTTCTTCCAGCCCAAGGTGCTGGCGGGCCGCAAGGTGGTGATCACCGCCGGCCCCACCTTCGAGGCGCTCGACCCGATCCGCGGCATCACCAACCACTCCTCGGGCAAGATGGGTTTCGCGATCGCCCGGGCGGCGCGCGAGGCCGGGGCCGAGGTCGCCCTGATCGCCGGGCCGGTGAGCGTGGCCACGCCGCGCGGCGTGCGCCGCATCGACGTGAAGTCCGCGCGCGACATGCTGGCGGCGACGCAGGCGGAAGTGCCGGCGGCCGACATCTTCATCGCCGCCGCCGCCGTGGCGGACTGGCGGCCCGTGGCCGAGGCGGACCAGAAGATCAAGAAGGACGGCAGCGGCGAGGTGCCCGTGCTGCGCTTCACCGAGAACCCCGACATCCTCGCGACCGTCGCGCAAGGCGAGCGCGCCAAGAGCAGGGCGCTGTTCTGCGTCGGCTTCGCGGCCGAAAGCCACGACCTGGTCAAGCACGCCAAGGCCAAGCGCGAACGCAAGGGCATCCCGCTGCTGGTGGGCAACATCGGGCCGCTGACCTTCGGCCAGGACGACAACCAGATGCTGCTGGTGGACGAGAAGGGCGTGCAGGAGCTGCCGCGCGCGCCCAAGATCGAATGCGCCCGCCAGCTCGTGGGCGAGATCGCGCGCCGCCTGCCCCGTTGAACGAGAACCCATGAAAGTCGACGTCAAGATCCTCGATCCGCGCATGGCGGACCAGTTGCCCACCTATGCCACGCCGGGCAGCGCCGGGCTGGACCTGCGCGCCTGCATCGACAAGCCGCTGGACCTGGCGCCCAACGCCTGGCAGCTGGTGCCCACCGGCATCGCCATCTGGCTGAAGGACCCGGGCTATGCCGCGATGATCCTTCCGCGCTCGGGCCTGGGGCACAAGCACGGCATCGTGCTGGGCAACCTGGTCGGCCTGATCGACAGCGACTACCAGGGCCAGCTCATGGTGAGCGCCTGGAACCGCAGCGACACGGCCTTCACGCTGCAGCCGATGGAGCGCCTCGCGCAGCTGGTGATCGTTCCGGTGGTGCAGGCCTCGTTCCACGTGGTCACGGAGTTCCCCGCCACGCAGCGCGGCGCGGGCGGTTACGGCTCTACAGGGAAGAGCTGATGTATGCCGGCGTGCGCGCCGGCTGACACCTTGTCCATCGATCTCCTACGCCAAGGAGGGAGATTCCCTGCGCCCGCGCATGTCTTTCCCCCGATTCAATGGCTGTACAGGGCGCCTGCCGGGCTGCCATGTGGAACACGTTTCGAATCAAGGAGAATTTCATGCGCAAGATTTCCCGTCTGTCCTCGCTGGTCCTCGGCGGCGTCGCCGCGTCCATGCTGGCGGCCTGCTCGTCCTATGGCCCGACCGCCCCGGTCTATCCGACGGTGTCGTCCCCGACCTATCCCGCCGCTTCCTACCCGGTCGCCGGCATGGAGTACGGCCGCATCGTGAACATCGAATACATGCCGGTCGGCACCAGCGCACCGCGCAACACGAGCATCCTGGGTGCCGTGGTCGGCGGCGTGGCCGGCGCCGTGCTGGGCAATCAGATCGGCAGCGGCTCGGGCCGCACCGCGGCGACCGTGCTCGGTGGCGTGGCCGGCGCGGCCGTCGGCAACCAGATCGCCCGCAACCAGCAGGGCGTGACCACCACCCCCGGCTACCGCATCACGATGCAGACGGACCAGGGCGTGATCCGCACGTACGAAGTGCCCGCCACGGGCGACCTGCGCGTGGGCGACCGCGTGCGCGTCGACAACGGCGTCATCTACCGCGGCTAAACCCCGCGCATGATGGCAAAACGCCCGGCAGTGCCGGGCGTTTTTCATGGGGGAGGCACTCAGTCGCCGATGCGGAAGAAGCCCGCGCCCAGCGTCCCGCGGCCGGTTTCCTCCTCGGTCGCTTCGCGCACGGCTTCGACCTTGACGTGCAGCCGCAGCGCGATGCCCGCCAGCGGATGGTTGCCGTCCAGCACCACGTGTTCGGGATAGATCTCGGTCACGGTGTAGAGGAGGTTCTGCGGAGCGTCCGGGCTGGTGGCGCCCGCCGGCATGCCTTCGTAGGTCATGCCTTCCTCGAGTTCCTTGGGAAACACCGAGCGCGGCTCGAGGAACACGCGCGTCTCGTCGTAGTCGCCGAAGGCGTCCTCGGGTTCCAGGTGCAGGTCCAGGAGGTCGCCGGGTTCGTGCCCTTGCAGGGCGTCCTCGATCTTGGCCAGCAGGTCGCGGCCGCCGACCAGGAACTCCACGGGCTCCTCCAGGCGATCGAGTTCCTCGCCCAGCGTGTCCTTCAGGGTCCAGGTGAGCGCGACGACGCAGTGCGGTGTGATTTCCATAGGAGAATTGTCGCACCACGCCCGATGCACACCGACCGACCCCTGCCCCTGCTCGGCGGCCTCACGCCCGCCCAGTTCATGAAGCGGCACTGGCAGAAGAAGCCGCTGCTGGTGCGCAACGCCATCCCCGGATTCCAGCCCCTGCTGCCGCCGCGCGAGCTGTTCGCGCTGGCCGCGCGCGAGGAGGTCGAGTCGCGCGTGGTGGTGCGTGAGGGCGCCGGCTGGCGGCTGCAGCGCGGCCCCTTCGCGCGCCGTGCACTGCCGCCCCTGAAGCAGCGCGAGTGGACCCTCCTGGTGCAAGGCGTGGACCTGCACGACCGCCGCGCCCACGAGTTGCTGCACGGCTTCTCCTTCGTGCCGGCCGCGCGCCTGGACGACCTGATGATCAGCTTCGCCAGCGACGGCGGCGGCGTGGGACCCCATTTCGACAGCTACGACGTGTTCCTGCTGCAGGCCCAGGGGCAGCGCCGCTGGCGCATCGGCCGGCAGAAGGAACTGCGGCTGCAGCAGGGCGTGCCGCTGAAGATCCTGGAGGATTTCGAGCCGGAAGAGGAATACGTGCTGGACCCCGGCGACATGCTCTACCTGCCGCCGCGCTATGCGCACGACGGCATCGCGGTGGGCGAGTGCCAGACCTACTCGATCGGCTTTCGCGCGCCGGCGCAGGCGGAGCTCGCGCGCGAGCTGCTGCAGCGCATCGCCGACGAAGCCGCGGAGGAAGAGGGCGAACCGCGCCTGTATCGCGATGCCGGCCAGGAGGCGACCGACGCGCCGGGGGCGATCCCCGCGGGGCTGGGCGCGTTCGCGCGGCAGGCGCTGGCCGCGGCGCTGAAGGACCCGTCCGCGCTGGACAGGGCGCTGGGCGAATACC
Organism: Ramlibacter montanisoli; assembly: GCF_013087525.1. GTDB lineage: Bacteria > Pseudomonadota > Gammaproteobacteria > Burkholderiales > Burkholderiaceae_C > Ramlibacter > Ramlibacter montanisoli. The sequence continues at coordinate 723,603 of NZ_JABFCS010000001.1, forward strand.
TCAGCGAACCCAAGTCCAACGTGTGGTTCGAGCCCGGCGCCGCGCCGCGCCGCCTGCGGTCGATCGAACTCGACGCGCGCACGCGGATGCTGCACGATCGCCTGCATGTGTTCATCAACGGACAGGCCTGGCGCGCCGGCGGCCGGGATGCGACGCTGATGCGGCGGCTGGCCGACCGCCGCCGGCTGGATGCGCGCGAGCTCGAAGGCGCGAGCGAGGCCGCGCGCGAGCTGCTGCTGTCCTGGTGCGAAGCCGGCTGGGCGCACGCCAATGGAGGTGCCACATGAACGACGACAAGCCATCGGGTTCCCCCGCGGCACTGCCTTCCCGGCGCTTCGAGGGCCGCGAGGAATTCCGCCAGCTGGTGCGGGACGCGCTCGCCACGGCCGCGCGCGACGGCTGGCACGAGATCATCCTCAGCGATGCCAGCTTCGACGAATGGCCGCTGGGCGAGCGAGCCGTGGCCGACTCGCTGCAGGCCTGGGCGCGCGGCGGCCGGAGCATGGTGCTGCTCGCGCGGCAGTATGACCGCGTGGTGCGGCAGCATGCGCGCTTCGTGCAGTGGCGGGTGACCTGGTCGCACATCGTGACGGCCCACGTGTGCCCGAGCGCCGATCCGCTGGACCTTCCCAGTGCCATCTGGAGCCCGGCCTGGGTGCTGGAGCGGCGGGACATCGAGCATTCCAACGGCTTCTGCGGCAGCGAACCGGAGCGGCGCGTCGCCCTGCGCGAGACGCTCAACGAGTGGCTGCGCAAGTCCACGCCGGGTTTCGCGGCCAGCACCCTCGGCCTCTAGGTCGCGGGCAGCCCGCACCCCACGCTGCAAATGCGGATCAAGCTATAATCGTTGGCTGAGCTGGAAAGGGCTCGAGCCTCTCCGCTCGGTCACTAGCGGCCCCGACCGCCTGGACAAACTTCCGGAAATTGCGTCCCATCCCTAAGAAGGAAACTGAAATGAAGAAATCCCTCGTTCTCGCCATGCTGGTTGCCGCCGCTGCCCTGGCCGCCTGCGGCAAGAAGGAAGAGCCGGCGCCTGCCCCGGCCCCCGCTCCCGCTGCTGCTCCGGCGCCCGCCCCGGCCCCGGCCGCTGCTCCCGCCGCCGATGCCGCCGCTTCCGCTGCTGCTGGCTCCGCTTCCGCTGCTGCCGGCTCTGCCTCCGCCGCCGCGGGTGCTGCTTCCGCTGCCGCTTCGCGCTAAGCACTGCACGCTTGCAGAAAAGCCGCCCTCGGGCGGCTTTTTCTTTGGGCGTTCGAAGAGGGCGATCAGGCGCTGAGCCAGCCGCAGCCGGAAGGCCCGTCGGCCACGTGGACCTCCACCGCGCTGCCCAGCGCATCGGCCAGCGCCTGGCGCACCAGTTCGGGCTTGTTGTTCTGCTCGCTCAGGTGCGCGGCCAGCACCTGGCGCAGCATGCCGGCGCCCACCAGCGATTGCGCCAGCGCGGCCGCGGCACTGTTGGCCAGATGGCCCCAGGCACCGCCCACGCGGCGCTTGAGGAAGGGCGGATAGGACGAGCTCGCCAGCATGGCCTCGTCGTGGTTGCATTCCAGCAGCAGGGTGGCGCAGCCTGACAGTTCCTGCAGCACGTGCGCGCTGACGTGGCCCAGGTCGGTGGCCAGTCCCAGGCGCACGTCGCCGTCGGTGCAGGTGAGCTGCAGGGGCTCGCGCGCGTCGTGCGGGACGGTGAAGGGCCGCACCTGCAGGTCGCCGATGGCGATCGCCTGCGCGTCGCAGGCCAGGCGCAGCAGGCCTTGGAAGTCCGGCTGGCCGAGCGCGGCATAGGTGCCTTCGCTCATGTACACGGGGATGCGCTCGCGCAGGGCGAGCTGGCGCGCGCAACCGATGTGGTCGCCGTGCTCGTGGGTGACGAAGATCGCGTCGACCTGCTCGGCCAGCATGCCGGCGGCACCGAGGCGCTTGTCCAGCTCCCGGATGCCCAGGCCGCAATCGACCAGCAGGTGCGTGAGCCCCGTGGCGCCGCGCGCCTGGATGACGGTGGCGTTGCCGCTGCTGCCGCTGCCCAGGCTCTTGAAGCGCAGCACCTTACTTCAGGTCGTCGGCGATGACCTGCACGATGCGCTGCGCGTTCTGGGAAGCCTCGGGCGCGCCGTTGGCATTGAGCACGGAGACCGTGGTGGTCTGGCCTTCCGTCTTCAGGTTGATGCGGTACTTCAGCGGCTGCTCGGCGGGCGCGTTGCGGCTGAAGATGCGGCCCAGGAAGCCGGGCTCCTTCTTGTCGGCGTTCGGCGGCACGTAGCGCACGAAGTAGGTGCCCTGGCTGCGGTCGCGGTCCTCGACGGTGAATCCGGTGCGGTCCAGCGCCAGGCCGACGCGGCGCCAGGCGCGGTCGAAGGGCTCGTCGATCACCACCACCGGCTGGCTGTTGAGGGAGGCGACGCGCGAGGTCGGGCGCTCGCTGGCCACTGCGGTGGCGGCCTGCGCCTGCACCTGCGGCGCGCCCAGGCGCACCATCAGGCGGCGCAGGAATTCGGCTTCCAGCTCGGGGTCGGCCGCGCGCGGCTGCCAGACCGTCTGGTCCTTCTGCGCATTGGAGTACACCTCGATCATGCCGCGGTGGCTGACGAAGATCTCGGTGCCGCCGGTGGGCGAGCGCTCCAGGCGCGTGCGGAACTTGTCGCGCTCGGCGGTCGAATAGACGGAGTCGAGCACCTTGCCGATCGCGTTGCGGATGAAGTCCTGCGGGATCTTGGCGCGGTTCTCGGCCCAGTCGGTTTCCATGATGCCCAGGTTGGGCTGGTCCATCGCCAGCAGGAAGCCGCTTTCCTGCCAGAAGTCGCGCACGGCGGGCCACACCTGGTCGGCCGGGCGGTTCACCACCAGCCAGCGCTGGTTGCCCGCGCGTTCCACGCGCACGTCGCCGATGGCGTGTGGGCGGTCGGCACGCCGGGCAGCGTCTGCCCGAGGGCATAGGTGCTGGCGGACACCGGGCCGCCGGGCACGACGTAGCGCGAGTCGCGCGACAGCTGGGTCAGGTCGGGCGGCACTTCCAGGGTCTGGCCCTTGGTCGCGCTCCTGTAATCGATCTTGTCGCCGTCCAGCACGGAACAGGCGGACAGGGCGGCAGCCACGGCAACGAGGCCGAACTTCACGGTCAACTTCATGGGATTCCTCTAACTCTCTTGCTCGCGGCGCTCAGCGCAGCAGGCCGCAGGCGCGCAGCGCCTGTTCGACCACGGCTTCGTTGCCCTTGGCCAGCGGCGTCATCGGCAGGCGCAGCGCGCCGCCCATCAGGCCCATGCGGGCCATCGCCCATTTCACCGGGATCGGGTTGGCTTCCACGAACAGGTGCTTGTGCACCGGCATCAGCTGGAACTGGATTTCCATCGCGCGCTTGGCGTCGCCGGCGATCGCCGCGTCGCACAGCTCGTGCATCAGGCGCGGCGCCACGTTGGCGGTGACGCTCACGTTGCCCTGGCCGCCGCACAGCATCAGCGCCACCGCGGTCGGGTCGTCGCCGGAATAGATCGCGAAGCCCTTGGGCGCCTCGCGGATCAGCCACTGCGCGCGCTCGATGTTGCCGGTGGCTTCCTTGATGCCGACGATGCCCGGCACTTCGGCCAGGCGCAGCACGGTGTCGTGCAGCATGTCCGCGACCGTGCGGCCGGGGACGTTGTACAGGACCATCGGCAGGTCGCCGGTCGCTTCCGCGATGGCGCGGAAGTGCTGGTACTGGCCTTCCTGCGTCGGCTTGTTGTAGTAGGGGACGACCTGCAGCTGGCAGTCGGCGCCGACCTTCTGGGCGTACCTCGCCAGCTCGATGGCTTCGAGGGTGGAGTTCGCGCCGCAGCCGGCCATGATCGGCACGCGGCCGTTGGCCTGTTCGACGGCCACGCGGATGATCTCGCGGTGCTCCTCGACGTCCACGGTCGGCGACTCGCCGGTGGTGCCGACCACGCCGATGCAGTCGGTGCCTTCCTGGATGTGCCAGTCGACGAGCTTGCGCAGCGCCGGGTAATCGACGCTGCCGTCGTCGTGCATCGGCGTCACGAGCGCCACGATGCTGCCAGTAATCGGTGTCATGGGGTTGTTGTTCCCGGGGAATACGAGATTCTAGGCTAGAGCAGGTATCGGTTCGGTGTACGGCTGGGCCGCTCGCGCACGGCCGCGATCCGCTGGACGAAGCGGTCGGGCTCCGGGAGGAAGCCATCCTCGTACGCCAGGATGCGCAGGCTGGGGTAGGCCTGCAGCAGTTCCCCCGGCGCCAGCAGGAAGTCCGGCCGCGAGGGCTTGCCCACGGTCTCGTTCCCCTGGGCGAAGGTCTCGTGCAGCAGCAACCCGCCTTCGGCCACCGATTCGAGGATGCGCGGGAACAGCGGCCGCCACAGGTAGTTGGTGACGACCACGGCGGCGAACTGCCGGCCGGCCAGCGGCCAGGGCCCGTTCTCGATGTCGGCGGCGACGGTCTCGCCCACGCCCTGCAGCGTGGCCAGCGCTTCGGCATCGCGGTCGACGCCGACCACCGGGTGGCCGCGCGCGGCGAACCAGCGCAGGTGGCGCCCGCGGCCGCAGGCGAGGTCGAGCACCGTGCCGCCCGCAGGCACCAGCGGGCCGAAGCGGACGATCCAGGGGAGGGGGCTTCGCTTCCGTGCATGGTCTAGTGCGGACGCGCCTCGTCCTTCAGCGCCGCCAGGGCCATGTCGTCCACCACGCCCGGCGCCAGCAAGCTTCAGGAAGCGGCCCAGCTTGCCCTTGGCCGTCATCACCACCTCGCGCTGGCGGCGCTCCATGCCGTCGACGATCAGGCGGGCGCATTCCTCGACCGACATGGCGTCGTCTTCCTTCAGCCCGCTCTTGCCCAGCGGGCGGCCCTGCGCGTTGTAGCCGCGCACGCGGATGTTGGTGGTGACCACGCCGGGGAAGGCGGTGGTGACGCTCACGCCGCGCAGCTTCACTTCGGCCCGCAAGGCCTCGAAGAAACCGGTCATGGCGAACTTGGTCGCGGCGTAGGCGGTGCGGCCCGGCACGCCGATCAGGCCCGACAGCGAGCTGACGGCGACGATGCGGCCGCGGCTTTCCAGCAGGTGCGGCAGGGCGGCGTGCGTGCACCAGACGGCGCCCCACAGGTTCACCCGCATCAGGTCCTCGTACCAGTGCAGGTCCTCGGCCTTCACTTCCTCGAACAGCGCCTGCGCCGACATGCCGGCGTTGTTGACCAGGGCGTCGATGCGGCCGAAGCCCGCCACCGCCTGGTCCACCAGCGCGCGGCACTGCGCTTCATCGGCCACGTCCATGGCGACGCACAGCACCTGGGCGCCGTGCGCGCGGCACTGGGCAGCCACCGCATCCAGCTTCTCGCTGCTGCGCCCGGCCAGGACCAGGGCAATGCCCTGCCGGTGCTTGCCGGCGAGCTGGCGGGCCATCTCGGCGCCGATGCCGTCGGAGCCGCCGGTGATGATGGTGACGTTCATGGGCCGCAATCTACTGGAAGCAGGCCCAGATCATGTCTCCCAGCGCCACCATCATCTGCGGGCGCGTGTAAAGGGCGAACACGGCGAGCAGCGCCACCACGGCGGCGGACCAGGCGGCAAGCTTCTTCGCGCGCAGGCTCATGCCGGCTGCGGCGCGGGGCCGCGTGCGATCGGCGCCTCGCGCACCGGCAGGTTCACCAGGGCCGCGAACACGCCCAGGGCGATGGCGATGTACCAGACGATGTCGTAGCTGCCGGTGCGGTCGTACAGCAGGCCGCCCAGCCAGACCCCCATGAAGGAGCCGATCTGGTGGCTGAAGAACACGAAGCCGCCCAGCATGGACAGGTGGGCCACGCCGAAGATCTGCGCGATCGTGGCGTTGGTCGGCGGCACGGTGGACAGCCACAGCACGCCCATCACCGCGGAGAAGATGTACACCGACATCGGCGTCAGCGGTGCCCACAGGAAGAGGGCGATGGCGATCGAGCGCCCGAGGTAGATCGCCGCCAGGATCTTGCGCTTGGCCAGCTTCTGGCCCAGGCTGCCGGCGAGGTAGGTGCCGAACACGTTGAACAGGCCGATCAGCGCCAGCGCGTAGCTGGCGACCTGCGGCGACAGGCCCTTGTCCTTCAGGTAGCTGGGCATGTGCACGCCGATGAACACCACCTGGAAGCCGCACACGAAGTAGCCCGCCATCAGCAGCTGGAAGCTGGGGTACTTGAAGGCTTCGCGCAGCGCCTGCAGGATGGTCTGGTCCCGCTGGGGCGCCGACACGCCGCCGAAGCCCGGCTCGCGCAGGCCGAAGGCCAGCGGCACGATCAGCAGCACGAACAGCGACAGCGCCAGCAGCGCCTGCTGCCAGCCGAAGCCGCCGATCAGGAAGCCTTCCACCGGCACCATCAGGAACTGGCCGAAGGAACCCGCCGCGGCCGCCACGCCCATGGCCCACGAGCGCTTCGAAGGATCGATCTGCCGGCCGATCACGCCGTAGATCACCGCATAGGTGGTGCCGGCCTGCGCGGCGCCGATCAGCACGCCGGCGGTCAGGGCGAACACCAGCGGCGTGGGCGACAACGCCATGCCCGCCAGGCCGAGGCCGTACAGCACGGCGCCCCCGACCAGCACGCGGAAGGCGCCGAAGCGGTCGGCCGCCATCCCGGCGAAGATGCCGAAGAAGCCCCAGGCGATGTTCTGGATGGCGATGGCGAAGGAGAAGGTCTGGCGGCTCCAGTCCTGCGCCTGCGTGATCGGCTGCAGCCACAGGCCGAAGCCGTGCCGGATACCCATGGAGAGCGTGACGATCATGGCGCCGCAGGCCAGGACCTGCATCATCGACAGCTTGCGTTCGGCGGATTGCATGGGCGGCAACTGTAGCGAGAAGGCCTCACGCCCGCTTGCCGCGCGCCTGACAACCCTGTTGAAATGTTTTCGCGGGATTGATGACGGTGCCGCATGAATGGTATCTTGGCTGTACATTCATCCAGTGGCCGGCGCGGCGCCGACTACAATCCCCACCCTCTATGGCGACCAAACCGAACGAGTACTCCGAAGGTTCGATCCGCGTGCTCAAGGGCCTGGAGCCCGTCAAGCAGCGGCCCGGCATGTACACGCGCACCGACAACCCCCTGCACGTGCTGCAGGAAGTCGTGGACAACGCCGCCGACGAAGCGCTGGCCGGCCACGGCAAGCGCATCCGCGTGACCATGCATGCCGACGGCTCGGTCAGCGTGGAGGACGACGGCCGCGGCATCCCCTTCGGCCTGCACCCGGAGGAAAAGGCGCCGGTGATCGAGCTGGTGTTCACCCGGCTGCACGCGGGCGGCAAGTTCGACAAGGGCAAGGGCGGCGCCTACAGCTTCTCCGGCGGCCTGCACGGCGTCGGCGTCTCGGTCACCAACGCGCTGGCGCGCCGGCTGGAAGCCACCAGCTACCGCGACGGCGAGGCCGCCACCATCACCTTCTCCGGCGGCGACGTCACCGAGAAGCTGAAGAAGCGCAAGGCCGGCGCGGACGACCGCAAGCAGGGCACCACGGTGCGCGTGTGGCCGGACCCGAAGTATTTCGACAGCATCGCGGTGCCGATGGCCGAACTGGCCCACCTGCTGCGCAGCAAGGCGGTGCTGATGCCCGGCGTGACCGTGCAGCTGACCGACGAGAAGAAGAAGGACACCCAGACCTGGCAGTACAAGGGCGGCCTTCGCGACTACCTGATGCAGACCCTGCCGGCGGACCCCGTGATCCCGCTGTTCGAGGGAGAGGGCTACGCGGACAGCAACGAGAACTTCGCCGAGGGCGAGGGCGCGACCTGGTGCGTGGCCTTCACCGAGGACGGCAACCCGGTGCGCGAGAGCTACGTCAACCTGATTCCCACCACCGCCGGCGGCACCCACGACAGCGGCCTGCGCGACGGCCTGTTCAACGCCGTCAAGAGCTTCATCGAGCTGCACAACCTGCAGCCCAAGGGCGTGAAGTTGCTGCCGGAAGACGTGTTCGCCCGCGCTTCCTACGTGCTCTCGGCCAAGGTGCTCGATCCGCAGTTCCAGGGCCAGATCAAGGAGCGGCTGAATTCGCGCGACGCGGTGCGGCTGGTCTCCAGCTTCGTGCGGCCGGCGCTGGAGCTCTGGCTGAACCAGCACGTCGAGTACGGCAAGAAGCTGGCCGAGCTGGCGATCAAGGCCGCGCAATCGCGCCAGAAGGCCGGCCAGAAGGTGGAAAAGCGCAAGGGCTCGGGCGTCGCCGTGCTGCCCGGCAAGCTGACCGACTGCGAGAGCAAGGAGCTCTCGCACAACGAGATCTTCCTGGTCGAGGGCGACTCCGCCGGCGGCAGTGCCAAGATGGGCCGCGACAAGGAATGCCAGGCCATCCTGCCGCTGCGCGGCAAGGTCCTGAACACCTGGGAGGTCGAACGCGATCGGCTGTTCGCCAACACCGAGATCCACGACATCGCGGTGGCGATCGGCGTCGACCCGCACGGCCCGAACGACACGGTGGACCTCTCCGGCCTGCGCTACGGCAAGATCTGCATCCTGTCGGACGCCGACGTGGACGGCTCGCACATCCAGGTGCTGCTGCTCACGCTGTTCTTCCGCCACTTCCCCAAGCTGATCGACTCGGGCAACGTGTACGTCGCGCGGCCGCCGCTGTTCCGCGTGGACGCGCCGGCGCGCGGCAAGAAGCCGGCCTCCAAGCTCTATGCCCTGGACGAAGGTGAACTCACCGCCATCCTGGACAAGCTGCGCAAGGAAGGCGTCAAGGAAGGCTCCTGGACCATCAGCCGCTTCAAGGGCCTGGGCGAGATGAGCGCGGAACAATTGTGGGAAACCACGCTCAATCCCGACACCCGGCGCCTCCTGCCCGTCCAGCTGGGCAAATTCGACTTCACCGGGACCGAGAATCTGATCACCAAGCTCATGGGCAAGGGCGAAGCCGCCGCCCGCCGCGAGCTGATGGAACTGCACGGCGATGCCGTGGAAATCGACATCTGAGACGCACCGCATGATGAACGCCGCAGCCGCTTCCTCCCTCCAGCCGATGCGCGTGCGCCTGCGCCCCACCATGCAGAGCGACCTGGACTACGTGCTCTCGCTGGAGCGCGACCCGGAGAACCTGCCCTACATCACGCCCTGGGAGAAGATCCAGCACGAGGCGGCCATCCGCTTCCCGGACTTCCGCCACTTCATCATCGAGGCCGGCCCCGAGCTGGAGCGCGGCGGCTTCCTGATCCTGATCGGCTGCCGCAACCAGCACCAGTCGATCGAACTCAAGCGCATGGTGGTGCAGAACAAGCACCAGGGCGTGGGCCGCGCGGCGCTGCGCGTGGTCAAGAAGATCGCCTTCGACGACCTCGGCGCCCACCGTTTCTGGCTGGACATCAAGAAGCGCAACACCCGCGCGCAGGCGCTGTACGTCAGCGAAGGCTTCGTGTTCGAGGGCAAGCTGCGCGAGGCGGTCAAGGTGGAGGACGGCTACGACTCGCTGGTCGTCATGTCCATGCTGCAGGACGAGTACGCCCGGCGCCGCAAGACGGCGATGGAGCTGGCGGGATGAACGCCCGGCGGGCCCTGGCCCTGCTGGCCGCGGTGGTCGCCACCACCTGGCTGGCACCCGCGCGCGCGGAGGTCTGGGGCTACGTCGATGAAAAGGGCGTGGCGCACTTCGCCGCCGAAAAGCTCGACGAGCGCTACGAGCTGTTCTTCCGCGGTGGCGAGAGCTTCGACACGGCCAGTGGCGTGCAGACGCCGCGCTCGGTGGCCGTGCCGACCCGCTCCCTGACCAAGCTGCACGCCTACTTCGACATCTCGCCGAAGTACAAGCAGGTCAAGCACCACCTGCGCGAAGCCTCGCAAGAGCACGGCGTGGACCTCGAATTGCTGCAGGCGCTGATCGCCACCGAATCCGGCTTCGACCCGCAGGCCGTGTCGCCCAAGGGCGCCGTCGGCCTGATGCAGATCATGCCGGCCACCGCGCAGCGCTACGGCGTGAACGCGGACCGCAAGGCGCCGATCGCGCTGAAGCTGACCGACCCCGGACCAACGTGCGCACCGGCACCCGCTACCTGCGCGACCTGATCCGGCGCTACCCCGGCCAGCTGGACCTCGCCCTGGCCGCCTACAACGCGGGCGAGGGCGCCGTGCAGCGCGCGGGCAACCGCATCCCCAATTACCGCGAGACCCAGAACTACGTGAAGACGGTCATGCAGCTCTATGGCATGTTGAAGCCGCCGGCCATGGCGGCCGCGGCCGCCAAGCCGCCCGTGCGCGTGCAGATGCAACTGCCGGCGCCGCCCTCCGTGACGGTCGCCCGCCGCAACATGCCCGCGGGCCTGTCGCCCGCGCCGGTGCCCATCCTCGCGCCCGAGGAGCCGCAGGCCGTCCTGGACTACTGAAGGCATGAGCGACTCGCCCGCAGGCGGCCGCTGCCGCCCCGTCCCCTCGCGCGCATGACGGACCCGATCGATCCGGCGCAGCTCTGGCTGGGCGCCTTCGTGGGCGCGCAGGTTCTGCTGGTCTTCTTCTGCGTGATCAAGGCCAACGTCTACCGCGAGCGCGCGCTGCTGCTGCACGGCGCCGCCACGCTGATGTCGGTGGTGGCGGTGCAGTCGCTGATCGGCCAGCATCCGCTGCTGCCGGCCGCCGTGCTGCTGCTGGTGCCGGCGCTGGCCGGCCTGCAGCTGCTGGACCTCATGAGCCACGCGGGCTCGCTGCGCCAGGCGCGGCGCTGGCTGCTGGCGGTGAGCGCCGGCGTGCTGCCCGCACTGGCGGTGGCGGCGGCGTACACCTTGTGGGCGCTGGCCGCCGGCATGGTGGTGTGGGCGGCCGTGGTGTTCCTGCTGCTGCTGCGGGCCTGGCGCCAGAGCCAGCCCTGGGTGTGGTGGCTGGTGCCCGGCTACGCGGCGCTGGTGCTGGCCAGCGGCGTGGTCGCCTTCGACGCGTCGCCGCATTCGATCGAGGACGCGGTCCTCTATGCGGCGTTGCTCACGGTCTGGTCGGCCTGCACCTACCTGGGCACCGGCTGGCGCGGGCGCATCTTCGGCGAGACGCGCGCGCGCGTCCATGCCCGCAACAGGGTGGACCCGCTCACCGGCCTGGCCACGCCGCTGGTGCTGGCCGAGCGCATCATCGCGGCGCGCCACCTGGTGCGCCGCTATGGCCACCCGAGCACGGTGATGGTCGTGCACATCGAGAACCTCCCGGCGCTGGCCGCGGAGTTCGGGCCGGAGGCGGCGGAGTCCGCGGTGCTGGCGGCGGCCAGCCGCGTGCGCGACGCGCTGCTGCGCGACGGCGACGTGGCGGCGCGCCTGACCCACGCCCGCATCGGCGTGCTGGCCGAAGGCACGGCCCCCGCCCAGGCGGCCGCCAGCGTGGCAACGCGTATCCTCTCGGCGGGGCTCAAGGAGCCGCTGGCCGCGGTGAAGGCCGAGTACCTGCGCTTTCGCATCGTGCTGTCGGGCGTGCCGACGGAGGAGATCCCGCCCAAGCTGCTGCTGAACCGCCTGAATTCGCGGATGGACCAGGAGCTGAGGATGGCCTCGGAGCGGCGCATCGCGACGGTGCCGCAGGAAGAACTGACAGTCGACTTGATCTGATCACCAGAAGAAGAGCATGGAGCAGGAACTCATCACATTCGGCAGCGGCGGCGACGACGACAGCGGCCTGGACCTCGCCACCTACGCGCAGCGTGCCTACCTCGAATACGCGCTCAGCGTCGTCAAGGGCCGGGCGCTGCCCGACGTGGCCGACGGCCAGAAGCCGGTGCAGCGGCGCATCCTGTACTCGATGTACCGCATGGGGCTGGCCTTCGGCGGCGGCTCCGGCGCCAAGCCGGTCAAGAGCGCGCGCGTGGTCGGCGACGTGCTGGGCCGCTTCCACCCGCACGGCGACCAGGCGGCGTACGACGCGCTGGTGCGCATGGCGCAGGACTTCGCGCAACGCTATCCGCTGATCGACGGCCAGGGCAACTTCGGCAGCCGCGACGGCGACGGCGCCGCGGCCATGCGCTACACGGAAGCGCGGCTGGCGCGCATCTCCAACCTGCTGCTCGACGAGATCGACGAGGGCACGGTCGAATTCGTCCTCAACTACGACGGCAGCACGCAGGAGCCGGTGGTGCTGCCCGCGCGCCTGCCCTTCACGCTGCTCAATGGCGCCAGCGGCATCGCCGTCGGCCTGGCCACCGAGATCCCCTCGCACAACCTGCGCGAGGTGGCCGAGGCCTGCGTGGCGCTGGTGAAGAACCCCAAGCTGTCCGACGAGGACCTGTTCGCCCTCATTCCCGGGCCGGACTACCCGGGCGGCGGGCAGGTGATCAGCAGCGCGCAGGACATCGCCGATGCCTATGGCACCGGCCGCGGATCCCTGAAGGTGCGCGCGCTGGAAGATCGAGGAGCTGGCGCGCGGCCAGTGGCAGCTGGTGGTGACCGAGCTGCCGCCGGGCGTGAGCTCGCAGAAGGTGCTGGAGGAGATCGAGGAACTCACCAACCCCAAGGTGAAGGCCGGCAAGAAGGCGCTGTCGCAGGACCAGGTGCAGCTGAAGCAGTCCGTGCTGTCGGTGCTGGACGCCGTGCGCGACGAATCGAGCAAGGACGCCGCCGTGCGCCTGGTGTTCGAGCCCAAGACCAGCCGCATAGCGCAGAACGAACTGACCACGACGCTGCTGGCGCACACCAGCCTGGAGACCTCGGCGCCGGTGAACCTCACCATGGTGGGGCTGGACGGCAAGCCGACCCAGAAGTCGCTGCGCCAGATGCTGGTGGAGTGGATCGAGTTCCGCCAGCGCACGATCGAGCGACGCTCGCGGCACCGCCTGGAAAAGGTGCTGGACCGCATCCACATCCTCGAGGGCCGGCAGCTGGTGCTGCTGAACATCGACGAGGTGATCGCGATCATCCGCGCGGCCGACGAGCCCAGGCAGGCGCTGATGGCGCGCTTCCGCCTGTCCGAGCGGCAGGCCGAGGACATCCTGGAAATCCGGCTGCGCCAGCTCGCGCGGCTGGAAGCCATCAAGATCGAGCAGGAACTGAAGGAACTGCGCGGCGAGCAGGCGAAGCTGGAGGAGATCCTCGGTTCGCCCGCGGCGCTGCGCCGCCTGATGATCAAGGAGATCGAGGCCGACACCAAGCAGTTCGGCGATCCGCGCCGCACGCTGATCCAGGCGGAGAAGAAGGCCGTCGCGGAAGTGAAGGTGGTCGACGAGCCGGTGACGGTGGTGGTGTCGCAGAAGGGCTGGGTGCGCGCGCGCCAGGGCCACGGCCACGACGCATCCACCTTCGCCTTCAAGGCCGGCGACGGCCTGTACGGCACCTTCGAATGCCGCACGGTCGACACGCTGCTGGCTTTCGGCAGCAACGGGCGCGTGTACACGGTGCCGGTGTCCATCCTGCCGGGCGCGCGCGGCGACGGCCAGCCGCTCACCACCTTCGTCGAACTGGAGGCCGGCACGCAGCTGGTGCACTACTTCGCGGGCGCCGGCAACGTGTGGCTGCTGCTGTCCAACTCGGGCGGCTACGGCTTCGTCGCCACGGTGGAGAACCTCACGTCGCGGCAGAAGGGCGGCAAGTCCTTCCTCTCGCTGGGCGCGGGCGAGACGGTGTGCCGGCCCTCGCTGGTGGGCGTGCCCCCGGCCGATGGGGCGGCGGCCAGCGGCGGCCCCGGCGGCTTCGCGACGCACGTGTGCTGCGCGTCCACCGGCAAGCGCATCCTGACCTTCGAGATCAAGGAGCTCAAGCCCATGGCCAACGGCGGCCGCGGCCTGATGCTGATGGACCTGGAGCCCAAGGAGGAACTGGCGGGTGCCGCCGCCTACACGCGCTCGGTGAAGATCACCGGCCTGGGCCGGGGCGACAAGGACCGCGAGGAAGTCCTGGAGATCCGTTCTCTGAACAACGCCAAGGGGGCGCGCGGGCGCAAGGGCAAGGTCGCGGACCTCGGCTTCAAGCCGCTGGCGGTGACCCGCGTCGAGTGATGGAACGCCGCAAGCTGCGCGCGGGCCAGCCGATCACGCCGCAGGAGTTCGACGAGCTGTCGGACGAGGAGCTGGAGCGGCTGGTGCCCAGGCGCTACCGGGAATTCTTCCCCGGCAAGGACGGCTGCGCCGACGGCTTCTTCTACCTGCACGATGGCACGGCCTACAGCTTCTACCGCGGCGGCCTGCTCGACGAGTAGCCACCCGCCCCCGGAACTGCGCGATTTCCTTAAGATCAGCCCGCCCCGGCCGTGCCGGAACACGGAGCTTTCGCATGCGGTTTTCGAGGTGGTCGCCCCTGTTGCTGGCTGCAGGCCTGCTGGCGGGATGCTTCCCGCGCAGCGATCCCTCGCAGGCGGTGCCCACGGCCTTCGTCGCCGCGCCGCAAGCGGCCACGCGCATGGTGGTGGTGCTGCCCGGCCGCGCCGACGACATCCAGGGCCTGCGTGAAAGCGGCATCGTGCAGGCAGTGCAGTCCGCGTGGCCGGATGCCGACGTGGTGCTCACGGGGCTCGCGCTGCCTTACTACCTGGAAGGCGTCGCCGAGCAGCGATTGCACCGGGAGGTCATCGCGCCGGCGCGGCGGCGCGGCTACGCGCAGATCTGGCTGGTGGGTGCATCGCTCGGCGGCATGGGTTCCATCATGTACCAGCGCGCCTATCCGGGCGAGGTCACGGGCATGGTGCTGCTCGCGCCTTACCTCGGGGACGAACCCATGCTGGCCAGGATCCGCGCTGCCGGAGGCATCGCTTCGTGGGAGCCGCCCTCGAAGCCCGCAGCCGTGAAGCGCAGCAACTTCCAGGAGGAGTTGTGGCGCCACGTTCAAAGCTGGTCGCGCCGTCCCGAAGCGGCCAGCAACGTGTGGCTCGCCTATGGCCGCAGGGACCAGTTCCGCAACGCGATGCCCTTGCTGGCCGCCGTGCTGCCGCCGGACCAGGTGCTGGTGCGCGGTGGGGGCCACGACTGGGGCGTGTGGTCGCCGGTCACGCGCGAAGTGCTGTCGCAGATCGACCGCCAGCAGAGGGCCAGCGCGGACTGATTGCGCGCGCCGGGCGCGCGCAATCTGGCAAGGACCGCGGGGGCATTCGCCCGGGCGCGGCACGCATGGCCTAAACTCGGCGGCATGAACTTCCAGCGCCACACCTCGTTCGCACGCGCCATCCGCGCGCTGCCCGGGTGCGCGCGAACGCCCGCCCGGATGGCGGCGACGGCGGCCCAGCGGCCGCAGTCGCACGCACTTTCCTGAGCCCGGCGATTCCTCCTTTCTCCCGCTAGCGCAAGCCGAATCGCCGGGCCTCCCAAGCGCCCCTCGCACGCCCCCGCACCCGGGGCGCGTGCCCTTTCGCCGCGAAGGAGACATCCGTGCAAGTCAGCACCCCCGTCGAGCGCACGCTCACCCTGCAGGACTACCTGCAGCTCACCCGGTTCGTTTCGCAGCAGCAGCCGCATGCGGGCGCCGAAGCCCTGCAGGACATGCTGGACCAGAGCGACCTGGTGTCGCTGCCCGAAGTGCCCGCCACCCTGGTCACGCTGCACACGCACGTGCTGCTGGAGGACCCGTCCGGCCGTTCCTACCAGCTGACCTTGTGCTGGCCGCAGGAGGCCCGGCCGGCCGAGGGGCTGGTGTCGGTGCTGTCGCCGGTGGGCGCCGCGCTGCTCGGGCTGCACGTGGGCTCGGTGGCGCGCTGGCGCACGCCCGGTGGCGAGCAAGGCAGCGCGCGCATCCTCGCGGTGCTCGGGCGCCCCGAAACCAAGGTGGGAGGACGCGCATGAACACGCATCCCCTCGGCGAGGTGCTGGTCCCGGTCGACGGCTTCGGTCCGTCCACCAATGCCGCATGGCGCGCGGCACTGGTCGCGCGCGACCTGGGCGCGCCGCTGCGGCTGCTGCACGTGCGGGAAGGCGTCCACGCGGAGGCCGATGCGACGCTGCGCCGGCTGGTGCTGGAGATCGGCGAGCGCACCGGCGTCACGCCGCAGCTCGACACGGTCGCCGGCAAGGTGCTGGAGCAGACCGTGCGCGCCGCGCGCGATGCGGCGCTGCTGGTGATCGGCCCGCGCCGCGGCAATCCGCTGCGCGCCATGGTCGTCGGCACGCAGGCCGAGCAGCTGATCCGCCTGTGCCGCGTCCCGGTGCTGGTGGTGAAGAAGCCCGCGACCGCCGGCTACCGGCGCGTGCTGGTGCCGGTGGAGCTGGTTCCCGCGGCGCGGCCCATGATCGCCGCGGCGGCGCGGCTCGCGCGCGACGGGCTGGAGGTGCTGCATGCGCTGCAGCCCGGCGACGAGATCGGCATGCGCGCCTGCGAAGTCCCCGAGTGGGTGGTGCGCCGCCAGCGCCAGCGGGCCGCCGACGAGGCGCGTGCCGCGCTGCACGGCCTGATCGCGCAGGCCGGACAGCCGCGCGGCGTGCGCACGATGGTGGGCTTCGGCGATGCCGCGCGCCTGGCGCTCGCGCGCGAGGCCGCGATGCGCGCGGACCTGCTGGTGATCGGCAAGCGCACGCGCGGGCTGCTGGCGGACTTCTTCCTGGGAAGCGTCACGCAGCGGGTGCTGGCCTCCGCCCGCGCCGACGTGCTGGTGCTGCCGCGGCCCGCGCGCGCCGGCGCCGTCGAGGCGCCACCGGCCTGGATGTCGCCCGCGCCCGGCTGAAGCGGCGTCAGCCGACCTCGGCGATGAGCTCGATCTCCACGCAGGCGCCCATGGGGATCTGCGCGACGCCGAAGGCGCTGCGTGCGTGCGCGCCCTTGTCGCCGAAGACCTGGCCGAACAGCTCGCTGGCGCCGTTGGTGACCAGGTGCTGTTCGGTGAAGTCCGGCGTGGAGTTCACCAGGCTCATGACCTTCACGATGCGCTTGACCTTGTTCAGGTCGCCCACCGCCGCGTGCAGCGTGCCCATCAGGTCGACGGCGATGGCGCGCGCGGCCTGCTTGCCTTCCTCGGTCTGCATGGTCTTGCCCAGCTGGCCGACCCAGGCCTTGCCTTCCCGCTTGGCGATGTGGCCGGAGATGAACACGAGGTTGCCGGTGCGCACGAAAGGCACGTAGGCGGCAGCGGGCGTGGCCACCGGCGGCAGCGTGATGTTCAGTTCCTTCAGCTTGTCGTAGACGCTCATGGCTGCTCCTTGGTATGCAGGCATTCTAGGGAGCGGCCGGCTCCTCCGGGGCCGCGGCCTCTGCCGGCGTGACGGTGACCGCCACGCGCAGCGAATGGCTGGCGCCGCCATGGATCACGCCGCGCATGGGCGAGACGTCCGAGTAGTCGCGGCCGATGGCGAGCGTGACGTAGTCCTCGCCCGCGGTCCGGTCGTTGGTCGGGTCGAAGTCCACCCACAGGCCGGGCCCTTCCCTGGCCGGCAGGTAGAGCGCGACCCAGGCATGCGATGCGTCGGTGCCCACCAGCCTCGGCTGCCCGGCCGGCGGCTCCGTCAGCAGGTAGCCGCTCACGTAGCGCGCCGGCAGGCCCAGGCTGCGCAGGCATCCGAGCATCACGTGCGCGAGGTCCTGGCACACGCCCTTGCGCAGGGCCAACGCCTCCAGCGCCGGCGTGTTCACGTCGGTGGCGGTGGTTTCGTATTCGAAGTCGGCGTGGATGCGCTGCATCAGCTCGCGCGCCGCCTCCACCACCGGCCGGCCCTCGGGGAAGCTGGGTTGCGCGTAGGCCACGAAGGCGTCGTCGCGCGGCACGTAGGGCGAGGCGAAGATGAACTCGCTGGCCGGGTCGTACTGCGCGCCGCGGTGGTAGCGCATGCGCTCCGTCACCTCCTGCCAGGGCTGGCTGTCCGCGGGCTCTTCGCTGGCGCCCGTCTCCACCAGGCTTTCCGCCAGCACCCGCAGCGTGTCGTGCGAGAACTGCAGGCTGAAGAAGCTGCGCGTGTTGCCGTACACGTCCACCGCTTCGGTCTGCTGCGCCGGCTCCGGATCGACCGTGAGGCGGTGGCTCAGGAGGCGCTGGCGGCCCCTGTTCGCGGGCTTGAGGTGCGCCATGTGCTGCGCGGTCCGCACCGGCGGGACATAGTCGTAGGCGGTCTCGTGCAGGACGTGCAGCAGCATGGGAGTCTTCAGGCGCCGACGCTGTAGCGTTCGTCGAGCGAATGCGCGAAATAGCGCGCGGTGAGGTCGTCGGACAGGCGGTAGGATGCATCGACGCAGTGCTGCAGCAGTTCCAGCAACGGGCCGTAGCGGCCTTGCGCGTCGCGCTCGCACAGGGCGTCGAGCGTCCAGCGTTCCGGGTCCGGCACCGGCATCGCCATCACCGGCATCACGCCCGGGGCGAGCCCGCCAGCTTGGCCAGGCGGCCGCGCAGCGTCTGCGCGACCCAGCCGAGCGAGCGCGGGTTGTCGCGGTCCAGCACCAGCAGGTCGAGCAGGGCGGGGATGTCGTGGCGCTGCTGGTACTGCGCGTGGAAGGTGATGGTGCTGTCGAACAATGCCACCACCGCCTCGAAGCCGCCTTCGTCGTTGATCGCGCCGGTGTCGAAGGCGCTGGCCAGTGCCTGCGCGAGGAATCCCAGGCGCTCCAGGTGGCGCCCCGTGGACAGCAGGCGCCAGCCGTCGTCGCGCGTCATGCGGTCGGTCTGCGCGCCGGTCATGGCGGCGGTGTGGCCGGACAGCACCTCCAGCACGCGCAGCGCCTCCACCGAGGAATAGTCGGCCTCGTCGATGCAGGAGGCGCAGCCGAGGCGGAACTCCTGCTCGGCGCGCATGATCAGGTTCCACTGCTCCTGCGACAGGCGCTCGCGCACCGCGGCGGCGGAATTGCGCAGCGCGCACAGGTTGTAGCCGACGCTGGTGGCCTTCTTGCTGTCGCCCAGCGCCGCGATCAGCGAGCGTTCGAACACGCGCCGCGTGTGCGTGGCCGGCGGCACTGCCGGCAGCACGAGCCCGCTGGCCACCGCGACTTCGCTCAGCCAGGCCATCAGCGGCTGCGAGGACTGGTCCTCGCCATTGAGGCTCTCGATCGCCAGCCGCGCGAGCCGCGCCGTGTTCTCGGTGCGCTCGGTGTAGCGGCCCAGCCAGAACAGGTTCTCCGCCGCGCGGCTGGTCACCGTGCGGCTGCGGTGGCGCGTGTCCACCGAAGGATGGTCGTGGTGCAGCAGGCTGGTGGGATCGACCTCGCCTTCGGTCATCACCCAGGTGTCGGCGCTGCTGCCCCCGCGCTGCATGGACGCGATCTCGAGGTCGCCGGACGCGATGCGCGTCAGCCCGCCCGGCAGCACGCGCCAGCCCTGGGCGCCATCGGACACGGCGAACACGCGCAGCAGCAGCGAGCGCGGCAGGATGCGGTCGCCGGTGCGCGCGCTCTTCCAGGTGGGCATCTGCGACAGCGGCAGGTAGGCCTGCACCGTGTGCTCGTCGGGCTCGCGCATGATGCGGCCGGCCCATTCATCGAGCTGCCGGCGCGTGAGGTTCTTGCCCAGCACCGCGCCGGCCCCCGCGCCCGAATACGTCGTCTTGATCACGCCGCTGGCCAGTTGCGGCAGCACCGACAGCATGGCCGCGCGTTCGCCGCACCACCACGTGGGCAGTGCGGGCAGCTTGAGCTCCTCGCCCAGCAGGTTGCGGCTGAGCGCGGGCAGGAAGCCGAGCAGGGCGGTGGATTCGAGGAAGCCGGAGCCCGGGCAGTTGGCGACCAGCACGTTGCCCGCGCGGATCGCCTGCAGCAGGCCCGGCACGCCCAGGTGCGAATCGGCGCGCAGTTCCAGCGGGTCGAGGAACTCGTCGTCCAGGCGCTTGAGCACGCCGTGCACCGGCTGCAGGCCCTTGAGCGTCTTGAGGAACAGGCGGTCGCCGCGCACCGTGAGGTCGCTGCCTTCGACCAGCGCGATGCCCAGGTAGCGCGCGAGGTAGGCGTGCTCGAAGTAGGTTTCGTTGTAGGGGCCGGGCGTGAGCAGCACGATGCGCGGCTCGCCCTCGCCGGCCGGGCACATGGCCAGCAGGCTTTCGAGCAGCGCGCGGTAGGTCGCGGCCAGCCGCTGCACCTTCAGGTCGCGGAAGGCTTCGGGGAACTGGCGCGAGATGATCAGCCGGTTCTCCAGCAGGTAGCCCAGGCCCGAGGGTGCCTGCGTGCGCTGCGTGACGATCCACCAGGCGCCGGCGGGATCGCGCGCCACGTCGAAGGCCGCGATGTGCAGGCGCCGCCCGCCGGCCGGACGCGCGCCGTGCATCGGCCGCAGGTAGCCCGGGTGCCCCTGCACCAGCGCCGGCGGCAGCAGGTTGGCGGCCAGCAGCTTCTGCGGGCCGTAGACGTCGTCGAGGATGCGCTCCAGCAGCTGCACGCGCTGCAGTACGCCGGCCTCGATCTTCTGCCAGCTGGCCGCCGGGATGATCAGCGGGAACAGGTCCAGGGCCCAGGGTCGCTGCGGACCCCGGCGTCGGCATAGACGTTGTAGGTGATGCCGTTGTCGCGCACCTGCCGCTGCAGGTCGGTGGTGCGCCGGTTCAGGTCGGCGAAGCCCTCGCGCCCGAGGTTCTCGAAGAAGCGGGCCCAGGGCCGCGCGGGCAGGGCATGCGCGCCCACCACCGTGCCCTGCGCCTCGGGCAGCGGGTTCGACACGCCGCCGCGCAGCTCGTCGTAGTGGCCGGCGGCGGCAGGCGGTGCCAGCGCGGCGGCCAGCGCAGCGGGCGTCTCCCCGGCCTGCGTGCCGAACAGCGATTCGTTGGTGGAGTCCACTTCGCGGCCATTCTCCCATCGGGGGCGCCGCGGGTCCATGCGGGTGTTGCCACCCGCGCACGGCCGGCCTCAGCCGACCTGCAGCACCAGGCCGGGGTCGAACAGCGCGTTCTCGATGCGGCCGTCGCGGGCGTAGCCGCGCGGGTTGCAGACCACGCGCGTGCCGGCCACCTCGTAGTCGAAGCTGTCGTGCGTGTGGCCGTGGATCCAGAGCTGGACCCGTTCGCCCCCAGCAGCTGGTCGGCGTCCGACACGAAGCAGAGGTTGACCGGCGACCCCGCGAAGCGCGGATGGATGCTGCGTCGCGAGGGCGCATGGTGCGTGACCACCACCGTCGGGCCGTCGTGCGGCTGCGCGAGGCGGGACTGCAGCCAGTCCGCATGCCGGCGGAACTGGGCCGCGCACGCTTGCGGCGTGAACAGCGCATCGTCGTCCTCCTCCAGCCGGATGCGCTGGAAGTCGCGCATGAAACGGGTCGCGGCATCGACGGCCACGTCGCGTTCCGGCCCCTCGCCGAACAGGCGGAAGTCGGTCCACAGGGTCGAGCCGAGGAAACGCACGCCCTCCAGGTGGAGCTCGCCGTCATCGAGCAGGTGGATGGCGCTGCCCGCGCACAGCTCGCGCGCAGCGCGCGCGTGCCGTTGAGGCTGGCGCCGTAGAACTCGTGGTTGCCGGGCACGTAGAGCACGGGCTTGCCGAGTCCCTTCGCCCAGGCGACCGCATCGCGCGGCCGCGCGATGTCCCCGGCCAGCACCACGAGGTCCGCGTCGGTGGCGGGCGGCTCGAAGCCGGCCTGGCTCAGGTGCAGGTCCGACAGGATGTGCAGCTTCAGCGGCACGGCCTTCAGGCCGCGGTGCGGCGCAGGTCCAGCGTGAACGGGAACTCGCGGCTGCCCGGCACGTCCACCGTTGCCGGCGGCACCTGCAGCCGCCCGGGCGAGTGGCCCATGCGGAAGAAGCGCGCCAGGCGCCGGCTCTCCGCCTCGTACGCGTTGACCGGGAAGGTCACGTAGTTGCGGCCGCCGGGGTGCGCGACGTGGTACTGGCAGCCGGCGATGGAGCGGTTCATCCAGGTGTCGACGATGTCGAAGGTCAGCGGCGCATGCATGCCGATGGTGGGATGCAGCGCCGAGGGCGGCGCCCAGGCCTTGTAGCGCACGCCGGCGACGTACTCGCCGATGGTGCCGGTGGACTGCAGCGGCAGCGCGCGGCCGTTGACGGTGACCACGTGGCGGCTCTCGTTGAGGCCGTTGACCTTGACCTCGATGCGCTCCAGCGAGGAGTCCACGTAGCGCACGGTGCCGCCGGTGGCGCCTTCCTCGCCCATCACGTGCCAGGGCTCCAGCGCGTTGCGCAGCGTGAGCTCCATGCCCATGGCCTGCAGGTCGCCCACCATGGGGAAGCGGAACTCGAAGTGCGGCGCGAACCACGCCGTGTCGAAGCCGTAGCCGGCCTGCCGCATCTCGGCCAGCACGTCCTGCAGGTCCATCCAGATGAAGGTGGGCAGCATCCAGCGGTCGTGCAGTTCGGTGCCCCAGCGGGTGACCGGCGCGCGATAGGGCTCGCGCCAGAAGCGGGCGACCAGGGCGCGGATCAGCAGCTGCTGCACCACGCTCATGCGCGCGTGCGGCGGCATCTCGAAGCCGCGCAGCTCCAGCAGGCCCAGGCGGCCGGTCGCGCTGTCGGGCGAGTACAGCTTGTCGATGCTGAACTCGCTGCGGTGGGTGTTGCCGGTGACGTCGACCAGGATGTTGCGCAGCGTGCGGTCCACCAGCCACGGCGGCATGCCCTGGCCGTACACCTGCCGGCTGCGCTCGATCTCGCGCATGGCGATCTCCAGCTCATACAGCTGGTCGTTGCGCGCTTCGTCCACGCGGGGCGCCTGGCTGGTCGGGCCGACGAACATGCCGCTGAACAGGTAGCTGAGGCTGGGGTGGTTGTGCCAGTACAGCAGCAGGCTGGCCAGCAGCTCGGGCCGGCGCAGGAAGGGCGAGTCCGCCGGCGTGGCGCCGCCCATCACGAAGTGGTTGCCGCCGCCGGTGCCGGTGTGGCGGCCGTCGGTCATGAACTTCTCGGCCGAGAGCCGGCTCTCGAACGCGGCCTGGTACAGGAACTCGGTGTGCTGCACCAGTTCCTTCCAGTCGTGCGCCGGGTGGATGTTCACCTCGATCACGCCCGGGTCGGGCGTGACCTGCAGCACCTTCAGGCGCGCGTCGCGCGGCGGCGGGTAGCCTTCGAGCACGAGCTTCACCCGCGTTTCCACGGCGGTGGCTTCGATCGCCGAGAGCAGCGCGAGATAGTCCTCCAGCCTGGCCAGCGGCGGCATGAAGACGTAGAGCAGGCCGCTCTTGCCGCCGTGCTCGCGTTCGGCCTTCGGGCCGTTGGCGCGCTGCGGGTCGCGCACTTCCACGCACAGCGCGCTGCGCGTGGTCCAGTGCGAGGACTCGAAGCGCTGGGGCGCCCGCGCGAAGTCCGCGGGTTCGGCCTGGGATCCGCGTGCGGCCGCGGCACGCGCCGCGCCTTCACCCTGGGCGAGGCGGGCGCCGTCCTGGAACAGCCGTTGCGCCTCGCCGCGCGGATCCGCCGGCCCCTGCAGGTAGCGCCCGCGCAGGGCGTCGTACACGGGCAGGGGAGCGGTGGGCGCCATCGGGTCGCGCTCCACCAGGTAGGGATAGTCGGCCTTGCTCACCCAGGGCAGGCTCTCCAGCGGCAGCCGGTATCCCATC
This sequence comes from Ramlibacter montanisoli, assembly GCF_013087525.1. GTDB lineage: Bacteria > Pseudomonadota > Gammaproteobacteria > Burkholderiales > Burkholderiaceae_C > Ramlibacter > Ramlibacter montanisoli. The sequence continues at coordinate 746,881 of NZ_JABFCS010000001.1, forward strand.
GGCGAGTCGCCCGGGATCAGGTACATGCGCTCGTCGCGGAAGAACCAGGGACCGGTGCGCCAGGCCGGGCCGCCGAGCGCGGGCGCGGGCGGGGCATCGGGCGCGTCCTCCGCCACCGCCAGCGGCAGCGCGAAGCCGACCACGGTTCCGAGCTTCTGCTCGAACACGCGGCGCAGGCGCGCGCGTTCCATCTCGTCGTCCAGCCGCGCGTCGAAGGGGTCCACGTTCACCGGCAGCTTGCGTTCGCGCCAGAGGAAGTAGAACAGGTCCTCGTAGGCCGGCTGGATGTACTTGTCGGTCAGTCCCAGCTTGCCGGTGAGCGTGCGGATGAAGCGCTGCGCGTCCTCGGTGGTGTAGCGGGCCGGCACGCGTTCATCGGCGAAGAGGGCCGGGTCGCGCCAGCAGGGCTGGCCGTCGCCGCGCCAGCAGATCGAAAGCGCCCAGCGCGGCAGCTGCTCGCCGGGATACCACTTGCCCTGGCCGAAGTGCAGGAAGCCGCCGTCGCCGTATTCCGCGCGCAGCTTGTGCACCAGCTCGGTGGCGAAGCCGCGCTTGGTGGGACCGAGCGCATCGGTGTTCCATTCCGCGGCGTCGCGGTCCTGCACCGCCAACGAAGGTCGGCTCGCCGCCCATGGTCAGGCGCACGTCCTCGGTCTGCAGCTGGTGGTCCACCGCGTCGCCCAGCGCCAGCACCTCGGCCCACTGTTCCTCGGTGTAGGGCCTGGTGACGCGCGGCGACTCGTGGATGCGCGTGACCTGCATGTGGTGGCTGAACTCCACCTCCGCCTCGTCCACCAGGCCCTCGATCGGCGCGGCGCCCGAGGGCTGCGGCGTACAGGCGAGCGGGATGTGGCCTTCGCCGGCCAGCAGGCCCGAAGTCGGGTCGAGCCCGACCCAGCCGGCGCCGGGAAGATAGACCTCGCACCAGGCATGCAGGTCGGTGAAGTCCACTTCCGTGCCGCTCGGGCCGTCCAGCGCCTTCACGTCGGGCCGCAGCTGGATCAGGTAACCGGAAACGAAGCGCGCCGCCAGGCCGAGGCGGCGCAGCAGCTGCACCAGCAGCCAGCCGGAGTCGCGGCAGGAACCGCTGGCGAGCTTGAGCGTGTCTTCCGGCGTCTGCACGCCGGGCTCCATGCGGATCAGGTACTTCACGTCGCGCTGCACCTGCTGGTTCAGGTCCACGAGGAAGTCGATGGTGGCCCGCTTGCGGCGGTCGATCCTGCCCAGGTACTCCTGCACCAGCGGCGTCAGCGGTTCGCACTGCAGGTAGGGCGCGAGCTCCTCCGCGACCACCGCCTCGTACTTGAAGGGGAAGTTGTCGGCGCTGGGCTCGAGGAAGAAGTCGAAGGGGTTGTAGACCGCCATCTCGACCACGAGGTCGACGGTCACCTTGAATTCGGTGGCCGGCTCGGGGAAGACCAGCCGCGCCTGGAAGTTGGCGAAGGGGTCCTGCTGCCAGTTGATGAAGTGTTTCGCGGGCTCGACCCGCAGCGAATACGAAACCACCTTGCTGCGCGAGTGCGGCGCGGGACGCAGCCGCACCACCTGCGGGCCCAGGGTCACCGGTCGGTCGTACTTGTAGTGGGTGACGTGGTTCAGCGCAGCGTGGATGGACATGGCGTTCATCGTAGCAATGGCCGGGCCAGCGATGGGCACCCGCCACACATGCAGTACCGAAGAACCCGCCCGTCGGCACTGCGAACCGGTTGGCGGCTGGCCGATGCCGCCGGTCCGCGTGTCTGTAACAGTCGGAGCGCACCCGATGAGTTGCATCAACGAGGCGTCGCAAACGCGTGACAAAGTCACGTCGGAACGGTTGTGACTAAATGTAGATGCCGGTAGCATGTAACCAAATGCGACAACCTCTCGAAGCCCGCTCTCCCGCCGAAGCGCCCCAGGCGCCGCGGATGGGCGACTTCGCCTCCTCCTCCCACCTGAACTCCACCATGGGGGATGGCAGCATCTGCGACGGCCAGACCGTCGCGACCTTCGTCTATGCCCGGCTGCACAACTTCTCGGCGGTCTGCAACGCGCTCGGGCCCGACGAGGCCGCTTCCTTCGTCAACGAGGTGCGGCGCCTGCTGACCGAACCCATCATGAAGCTGGGTGGCGAGGTCGCGCAGCGCCGGCCCGACTCGATCCTGGCCGTCTTCAGCAACCGGCCGGACGACAAGAAGCCCAACCACGCGCAGCGTGGCCTGCATGCCGCCATCCTGCTGGTGCACGAGGCCGTGCAACTGGCGCAACTGGTGGCCAGCCGGCCGCAACTGGCCAACCTGCCGCTCCTGAGCCTGGCCGCCGGCGCGCACCTGGGCATGGCGGAAATCTCCCGGCGCACCAATGGAGGGAGCTCCAAGGTGCACGCCGCGGGCGACGCGGTCGAAGTGGCGCGCCTGCTGGAAGTGACGGCCATGGACCTGAACTGGAGCGTGGCGACCTCCACCGGCACCCGCCTGGCCGCGGCCGGCCGCGCCGACGCCGGCCGCATCGGCTCGGTGGGCCTGCCGGACAACAGCTTCATCGACATCGTCGAAGTGACCGGCCTGGTGCCGCGCAAGGGCTCCAACACGCCGCCGCGCGTGTTCGAGATGCTGCGCGAATCGCTGGTGACCAACACGCAGGCGCGCAAGCGCGCCGGTGCCGCGGCGCCCGCCGTCAATGCCGCGCCGCTGTCGGGCGCGCAGTTCCTGATCGAGGGTTACCGCGTGCTGCGCAAGATCGGCGAGGGCGGCATGGCCCAGATCTTCCTGGCGCAGGGCGCCGAGGGCGGCCCCGCAGGTGCTGAAGGTGATGCAGCTGGACAAGGCGGTGGAGGCCGACGGCCTGCAGCGCTTCATCCAGGAGTTCGCGCTGCTGGCGCAGATCCAGCACCCCAACGTCGCGCGCATCTTCCGCCAGGACTTCTCGGTGGCGCATGCCTACATCGCCATGGAGTACTTCCCGCAGGGCGACCTGCGCGCGCGCATGAAGACCGGCACCATCACGCCGGAGATGGCGATCTCCTACATCAAGCAGATCGCCGCCGGCCTGTCCGCCATCCACGACGTGGGCATCGTGCACCGCGACATGAAGCCGGACAACCTGATGTTCCGGCAGGACGGCAGCCTGGCCATCGCCGACTTCGGCGTGGCCAAGCAGACCGTCATGAAGATCACCGACACGGGCGACGGCGACATCGTCGGCACGCCGTATTACCTCAGCCCCGAACAGGCGCTCGGCGAACAGGTGGATGCGCGCTGCGACATCTACAGCCTGGGCGTGCTGGCCTTCGAGCTGCTCACCGGGCGCAAGCCCTACCACGCGAGCTCCGCGCAGGAGCTGCTGCGCATGCACGTGCAGGATCCCGTGCCGCTGCTGCCGCCGGAGCACGCGTCGCTGCAGGCGGTGATGGAAAGCATGATGGCCAAGAACCGCGAACAGCGTTACCCGTCCGCCCGCACCCTGCTGGACGACCTTGCCAGGATGGGGCTCTGATGACGGCGGCGACCCTTCCCGCCTGGCGCGCCCCCGTTCCGCCGGCCACGACGCCGAGGGCTTCGATGCGCCCCCGCGCGTGCCGGGCTACCGGCTGCTGCGCCACATCGGGAGCGGCCGCAGCACGACCGCCTGGCTGGCCTTCGACCTGAACCGGCGCGCCGACGTGGTGCTCAAGATCGAGGCCGCGCCCGGCGCCTCGCTGGTGCGCGACTGCGTGATCGCCGCCCGCGTGCAGGGCCCGCACCTGGTGCAGGTGCACGGCCATGGCCGCACGGCGCAGTGGTCCTTCGTGTCGATGGAACACGCCCCCGGCGGCGACCTCGCACAGCGCATGCGCTCGCCGCTGGCGCGCGACGAGGCGCTGTCGCTGTTCTCGCAAGCGGCGCTCGCGCTCGCGCAGCTGCACCGCCAGCGGCTGGTGCATCGCGACGTCAAGCCGGCGAACTTCCTGCTGCGCGGCGACGGCAGCCTGGTGCTGGCGGACTTCGGCCTGGTCGCGGAAGAGGGCGCCGTGGATCCGGGCTTCGCCGAGGGCACGATCGTCGGCACCCCGCGCTACGTCGCGCCCGAACAGCTGCAGGGCGCGCCCCGCTGCCGGCGGCCGATGTCTATTCCCTGGGCGTGCTGCTGTACGAGATGCTGTGCGGCCGCCCCCTTTCGCCGGCGAGACGCTGATGGAGGTGTGCTCCCAGCACCTGCTCGCCCGACCCGCCCCGCTGCCCGCCGAACACGCGGACCAGCAGGCCTTCCTGGACCGCATGCTGTGCAAAGAGGTGCAGTACCGGCTTCCCGACGGGGATGCCGTTCTCGGCCTGATCGGCCAGAGGTGTTGACGTGACCCTGAATGAACAATACCTGGTCGACGTGATCGGCTTCAATCCGGTGGAGCGCTCGATGCTGGCCAGCATCTTCGCGCTGGCCGCCCGGCGCGATCCCGGCTTCGTGCAGTACGACCCTGCCTCCACCGTCAGCGGTTCGGCCGACATCTACCTGGTCGATGCCGAGAACCCGGACGCGCTCAACGAGTTCAAGACGCTGTCCAAGCGCGCCAACCTGCCGGCCGTGATGATCGGCTCCGGCGGCGACAGCATGGGCTTCACCATGCTGCCGCGGCCGCTGCAGTGGGCCCGCCTGCTGCAGGCGCTGGAGGACACGGTGTCCGCCGCCGGCGTCGGCACCAAGGCCAGGCGCGACGAGGAGGACGGCACGCTGCCCCTGGGCAAGACGCTGTCGGCCAGCGGCGCCGGCCGCTCGCACCCCGGCGGCAACCCGCCGCCCCTGGACGAGGCCGCCGCCAGAAGCGCGCGCTGGGCGACACGGTGCTGGTGGTGGACGACAACGCCTCGGTGCGCATGTTCATGAAGGCCAAGCTGGCGCCCTTCAATTTCGAGGTGGACTTCGCGGAGACCGGCGAGGAAGCGGTCGGCCTGACCGGCACGCGCGAATACACCTGCGTGTTCCTGGACGTGGTGCTTCCCGGCATCGACGGCTACCAGGTCTGCAAGCTGATCAAGGCGAACAAGCACGCGATGAAGAAGACGGCGGTGGTCATGCTCACCAGCCGCAGTTCACCGTTCGACAAGCTGCGCGGCTCGCTGGCCGGCTGCGACGAGTACCTCACCAAGCCCCTCGACGAGGACCGCCTGCTCGAGGTGATCGCCCAGTTCCTGCCCTCCAGCCGCAAGAAGCGCGACAAATCCGGGAGCAAACAACAATGAGCAAATCGATTCTGGTCGTGGACGACACCCGCTCCATGCGCGCCATGGTGGCCGCCGTGCTGCAGGGCGCCGGCTACGAGGTCGCCGAGGCGGGCGACGGCCTGGAGGCGCTCGAGCTGGCGCGCGCCCGCGTGTTCGACCTGGTGGTCACCGACCACAACATGCCCAACATGGACGGCGTGACGCTGGTGCGCAAGCTGCGCGCGCTGCCCAACTACGACCCGGTGGCGCTGATCGTGCTGTCCACCGAGGCCAGCCCGGAACTCAAGCAGCGCGGCCGCGAGGCCGGCGCGACCGGCTGGATGGCCAAGCCCTTCGATCCCCAGCGCATGCTGGACATCGTCGGCAAGTTCATCTGACGCGAGCGGGGTAGCGCATGTTCCAGCCCTCCAATGCCTTCGGCGACCCGGTCGCCTTCCGCACCATCTTCTTCGAGGAGGCGCAGGAGCACCTGGCCAACGTCGAGGCGATCCTGCTGCGGATGGACACCGATGCGCCGCACCCCGACGACCTGAACGCCATCTTCCGCGCCGTGCATTCCATCAAGGGCAGCGCGGCGATGCTGGGCTGCGCCGAGATCGCCGCGCTCACGCACCTGCAGGAAAACCTGCTGGACCTGCTGCGCAAGAACGAGCGGCCGATCACCGGCGAGGACGTGGACGCCATGCTCAAGGCCGGCGACGTGCTGCGCCTGCAGGTGCTGCACCGCCGCGGCTCGGTGCCCGATTCGCCCGATGCGAGCGGCGTCGAGGCGCTGCTGCGCGAGCGCGTGGCGCAGCCCTCGTCCGATGCGGTGGACGGCCAGTCGGGCCCGGTGAGCCGCAGCTTCCGCGTCAAGCTGGGGCCGCTGGAGGCGCCGATCGACGAGCTCGAACTGGACATGATGCTGACCGGCCTGTCCGACATGGGGACGGTCACCGGCACGGTGGTGGACAACACCGCCGGCGGCGGCGTGTCCTTCGACGTGCTGCTGCAGGGCGCCGCGGCGGACCTGCAGAGCGTGCTGTCGCTGGTGGTCGCGCCCGAGCAGATCGCGATCGAAACCCTGGGCGTGGCCGCGGCGCAGCCGGCGCCGCAGGAGCAGGCCAGGCCCGCCGCGCCGCAGCTCAAGGCGGTGGCACCGGCCGCCCCGGCCGCCAACGAACTGGACGAGTTCTTCGTCGACCCCGCCGAATTCAAGAAGAAGAAGGGCAACGGCCTGGACGAATTCTTCGTCGAGCCGGCAGACCTGAAGAAGAAGGTCGCGGCCAGGCCGCTGGCCTCGCTGGCGCCCGAGCACGCTCCCGACAACGTGGACCTGTTCGTCTCGCCCGAGCAGTTCAAGAAGGACCGCAAGCCGCGCGCCGCCGCACCCGCGCCGGCCGCACCGGTGGCGGACCTGCACGATGCCGCGCTGTCCGGCTCGCACGAGGCCACCTTCATCCGCGTGTCCACCGAGAAGATCGACCTGCTGGTGAACCTGGTGGGCGAACTGGTGATCACCGAGGCGATGCTCGCGCGCACCGGCGCGCTGGCCGACGCCGGCAACGACGGCCGCTACGCCTCCGGCAGCGGCCTGGCGGACCTGTCGCGCCACACGCGCAACCTGCAGGAGGCGGTGCTGGCCATCCGCATGCTGCCGATCTCCAACGTGTTCCAGCGCTTCCCGCGGGTGGTGCACGAGCTGTCGGCGCGCCTGGGCAAGAAGGTCGAACTGAAGATGGCCGGCGAGGGCACCGAGCTCGATCGCGGCCTGATCGAGAAGATCTCCGACCCGCTCACGCACCTGGTGCGCAATGCCATCGACCACGGCCTGGAAACGCCCGATGCGCGCCTGGCCGCGGGCAAGCCCGCCGTGGGCACCGTCACGCTGCGCGCCAGCCAGCGCGGCGGCAACATCATCATCGAGGTGAGCGACGACGGGCGCGGCCTGGACCGCGAGCGCATCCTGGCGCGCGCCCTGCAGCGCGGCATGCCGATCTCGCCCTCCGCCCCGGACGCCGAGGTGTTCCAGCTGATCTTCGAAGCCGGCTTCTCCACCGCGGAAAAGGTGACCGACGTGTCCGGCCGCGGCGTCGGGATGGACGTGGTCAAGCGCAACATCCAGGCCTTGAGCGGCACCGTGGACCTGAGCTCCACGAAGGGCAAGGGCTCCAAGGTGACCGTGAGCGTGCCGCTGACGCTGGCGATCATGGAGGCCATGACCATCGCCATCGGCGGCGAGACCTACGTGCTGCCGCTGGCCTCGGTGGTGGAATCGCTCAGCGTCTCGGGCAGCGAGCTGCACAAGCTGCCCGGCCACGGCGACACGCTGCGCGTGCGCGAGGAGTACCTCCCGGTGCTGCACCTGGCCAGGCTGTTCCCGCCGAAACAGGCGCGCGAGCAGTCGGCCGGCATCGCGGTGATCGTCGAGACCGACGGCGCCAAGGCGGCGCTGCTGGTGGACGAACTGGTGGGGCAGCAGCAGGTGGTGGTCAAGAGCCTGGAGACCAACTTCCGCAAGGTGCCCGGCCTCTCGGGTGCCACCGTGATGGGGGACGGCTCGGTGGCGCTGATCCTGGACGTGGCCCACCTCGTGCGCCTGTCCGGCCGCGAAGGCGCGATGCTGTTGTAGCGGCACCCGCGCAGGAAGGAAAAGGCGGCTGCGGCCGCCTTTTTCGTGGGTTTGTTCACGGCCCGCCCCTAGGGAAGCCCCCTAAACCCGTTCCAGTTGATTTACATCTAGTGACAGTGCTCCGCAGCGGGCGATCCTGCCCATCGGAGGCCGCCCCCGGCGGTCCGTCGAGGAGTTTGTCGTGTTCCAGAACCTGCGTGTCGCGCACAGGCTTTGCCTGGCCTTCGGGCTGATGATGCTGATGACGCTTGCCATCTGCCTCGTGGGGCTCACCAGCCTGGATGCGCAGGGCGAGCGCGTCGAGGAATTGGCCACCCGCCACATGCCCGTGGTGCAGTCCGCCGGCGAATGGCACGCCCGCGTCGAGGCCGCCGCCAAGGACATGCGGGCCCTGTTCATCGTCGCCGAGGACGACCTGCTGGAGGAGGTCGCCAACATCCGCAACGGCCGCGCCGAGCGCGACCGGCTGCAGATGGCGGTGATCCAGGGCGTGCAGAGTCCGAAGTCGAAGGCCGCCCTGCGCGCCGCCATGGACGTGGGCAAGGTCTACCTCCAGATGGAGCTGGACTTCCTGCAGCTGGCCGAGCTCGGGAAGATGCAGGAGGCGCGCGACCTGCTGCTCAATCGCATCCGCCGCGTGCAGTTCGCCTACATCGAGGCGCTGAACAAGCTCGCGCACGTGATGGCGGAGGAGGCGCGCGAACTGGCCGCTGCCTCCGCGGCGACCTCGCGCGCCAGCATAGTCGCGATGGCGGCGTTCACCGCCGGCTGCATCCTGTTCGGCATCCTGTTCGGCTGGGCCGTCACGCGCTCCGTCACGCGCCCCGTGGGCCAGGCGGTGGAGACCGCGCGCCGCGTCGCCCGCGGCGACTTGAGCGTGGAGATCCCCACCACCCGGCGCGACGAGATCGGCCAGCTGCTGCAGGCGCTGCAGGAGATGACGCACCGCCTGCGCGAGCTGGTGGGCGAGGTCGCCGGCGGCGCCCACACCGTGGCCCACACCAGCGCGCAGATCGCGCAGGGCCACCTGGACCTGTCGCAGCGCACGGAGGAACAGGCGAGCACGCTGGAGGAAACGGCCAGCTCGATGGAGGAACTGACCGCCACGGTGCGGCAGAACGCGGACAACGCGCACCAGGCCGACCAGCTGGCCGCCGAGGCCTCGCAGGTCGCGCTCAAGGGCGGCGCCGTCGTCGGCCAGGTGGTCAGCACCATGAACGGCATCTCCGCGGCGTCCCGGAAGATCGGCGACATCATCGGCGTGATCGACGGCATCGCCTTCCAGACCAACATCCTGGCGCTGAACGCCGCGGTGGAAGCGGCGCGCGCGCCGGCGAACAGGGCCGCGGCTTCGCGGTGGTGGCGGCGGAAGTGCGCAGCCTGGCGCAGCGCAGCGCGCAGGCGGCCAAGGAGATCAAGGTGCTGATCGGCAACTCGGTGCAGCAGGTGGACGCAGGCACCCGCCTGGTCGATGCCGCCGGCCACACCATGGAGGACATCGTCGTCTCGGTGAAGAAGGTGAGCGACCTGATCGCGGAGATCGCCGCGGCCAGCCGCGAGCAGAGCTCGGGCATCGAGCAGGTCAACACCGCGGTGGCGCAGATGGACCACGTGGTGCAGCAGAACGCCTCGCTGGTGGAGGAGGCCACGGCCGCCACCGAATCGATGAAGGCGCAGTCCGAGGCGCTGCTGCAGCTGGTGTCGCGCTTCCGGCTCTCGGGCGACGCCAGGGATGCGCAGGAGGAGGCGCAGGAGGAGGCGCAGGAGGAGGCGCAGGAGGAGGCGCCGGCCGCGCCCCCGCCGCAGGCCACCGGCAGTTACATTTCGGCGCCCCAGCTGCCACCGGTCCTGGACCGCATGCTGCCCGGCACGGCGGTCGTTCAGCGGCCCGGCGGCGCCTGGCGTGAGTTCTGAGCTGTCTGCCAAATGCGACAGCCCAGGGGCGGAAGAGTGGCGCCGCTCGCGCGATGAACGGAAGCGCACCCGGGTTTTCGGGCGGGGCCAGCCCACTTCTGCACACCAACGTGTTTGTAACGAGATTTAACTATTGCAACAACGGCTTCGCGATGGCATTCTTCCATCGGGAGTGACGGGGTTTGCCCCCACAGAGGAGAGAAGAATGATGCAAGCACATGCCCCTTCCGCCACGGCCGACAAGTCCCGCGCCGGCGACGGCGCCGACAGTGAGTTCCTGACCTTCCGCCTGGGCGCCGAGAGCTATGGCATCGAGATCCTGAAGGTCCAGGAAATCCGCGGCTACGAAACGCCCACCTCGATCGCCAACGCGCCGCCCTTCATCAAGGGCGTGATCAACCTGCGCGGCGTGATCGTCCCCATCCTGGACCTGCGCATCAAGTTCCAGCTGAGCGAGGCCAAGTACGACGAGTTCACCGTTGCCATCATCCTGAACATCGCCGGCCGCGTGGTCGGCGTGGTGGTGGACTCGGTGTCCGACGTGCTGACGCTGTCGGAAGAGTCGATCCGGCCGACGCCGGAATTCGCCTCCGCCACCTTCGACACGAAGTACATCACGGGCCTGGGCACGGTGGACGAGCAGATGATCATCCTGCTGGACATCGAGAAGCTCATGACCGGTGCCGACATGGCGCTGGTCGACAGCGCCGTCCACTGAAGCGCGGGGGCGACGACATGCTCTCCCGGAATCACACGGGCGCGCAGGCGCAAGCCGCCGTGCCTGACATCGACGCCGCCGCCCTCGGCTTCTTCCGTCGTTCGACCATCCGCGTCCGCCTGACGGCGGCCTTCCTGTGCATCGCCGCCGTGCTGGCGCTGCTGGGCGTGCTGGGCGTCTGGCAGCTGGAAGTGCTGGCGCAGGCCGCCGTGGCCCATCCCGCGCCCGAAGCGGTGCGCGCCGCCGCGCGCGCGGGCCAGGTGCTGGTGGGCATCGTGTGCCTGACGGTCGTCGCGCTCTGCTTCCTCATCTGCTATCCGCTCACGGTGGCGATCGTCAAGCCGATCCGCGTGGCCGCGCGCATCGCCGCCAAGGTGGCCGCCGGCGACCTGACGGTGCGCGTGCGCACCGGCGGCACCGACGAGGCCGCGCAGTTGATGAAGGCGCTGGCCGACATGACGGGCAACCTGCGCACCGTCCTCGGCAACGTGGTGCAGGGCGCGCACGAAGTGGCCGACCGCAGCGCCGAGATCGTGCGCGGCAACCAGGACCTCTCGCAGCGCACCGAGGAACAGGCGACCACCCTCGAGGAAACCGCCAGCTCCATGGAGCAGCTCACGTCCACCGTGGCGCAGAACGCGGAGCACGCGCGCGAAGCGAGCAAGCTGGCGCTGGACGCGTCCGCGGTCGCGCGGCGCGGCGGCGAGGCCGTCGACCAGGTGGTCAACACGATGGACGAGATCTCCGACGCGTCGCGCAAGATCACCGAGATCATCAGCGTGATCGACGGCATCGCCTTCCAGACCAACATCCTGGCGCTCAACGCCGCGGTGGAAGCCGCGCGCGCCGGCGAGCAGGGCCGCGGCTTCGCGGTGGTGGCGGCGGAAGTGCGCAGCCTGGCGCAGCGCAGCGCGGCGGCCGCCAAGGAGATCAAGACGCTGATCGGCGCCTCGGTGCAGAAGGTCAACGCCGGCTCCAGCATGGTGGACACCGCCGGCCACACCATGGTCGAAGTGGTGCTGTCGGTCGAGAAGGTCAGCGCCCTCATCGCCGAGATCGCGCAGGCGAGCCAGGAGCAGAGCTCCGGCATCGGCCAGGTGAACACCGCCATCGCGCAGATGGAGCGCGTGGTCGAACGCAATGCCTCGCTGGTGGACCAGGCCACGCAGGCCACGGAAGCCATGAACACGCAGACCGCGGGGCTGCTGCAGATGGCCTCGCGCTTCAAGCTGCAGTCCGGCGACGCCGTGCGGGGCGCGGACGGCGCCGCTCCGGGGTCCGCTCAGGCAGCGCCCAGGCCGGCCGGCGCCGCGCCCGCGCCCATTCCCTTCCGCGCCGCGCGGCAGCTGCCGGCCGCGAAACAGGGCAAGGCCGAGGCCAAGGCCAAGGCCAAGGGTCACTGGGCGTCGTTGTAGCGCGCTGCCGCTTCGATGCTGTCGAATCTGAAGATTTCGGCGCGCCTTTTCCTGCTCGTCGCCATCCTGCTGGCAGCCCTCGCGGGCATGGGTGCGTATGCCCTGTACGCCCTGCAGCAATCCGAGGCCCGCAACGCCGCCAGCCTGGAGCTCTCGCGCAAGCTGATGCACGCGGTGGACTCGGCACGTGCGTCCGAGGTGGAGTTCAAGATCCAGGTGCAGGAGTTCAAGAACATCCTGCTGCGCGGCCACACGGCCAGCGACTACGACCGCCACCTGGCGGCATTCCAGAAGCGCCGGGACCAGACCGTCAGGGAACTGGGCGCGACGCGCGCCGTGATGGCCGCACTGGGCCTGCCGGCCGACAGCGTGGACCAGGCGGCGCGCATGCACGCCGAGATCAGCGCCCAGTACCTGGAGAGCCTGAAGAAGTTCAGCCAGGTCGATGTCGAGAGCGGCCAGGTGGTGGACAGCATCGTGCGCGGCAAGGACCGCCCGCTGGAACAGAAGATGGACGCCATCGTCCTCACGCTGGAGAACTTCGCGCAGCAGGAGAGCGCCCGCATCGAGGCCCAGGGCGCTGCCGAATCGCGCCGCGTCATGCTGGGCATGGCCGCGGCGCTGGCGGCCATGCTGCTGTTCGCCATCGTGCTGGGCGTGCGCGTCACGCGCAGCATCAGCGGACCGATCCGGCAGGCCGCTGCCGCCGCCGAGCGCGTCGCGGCCGGCGACCTCACGCAGCAGCTGCAGGCGCGCGGCAGCGACGAGGCCGCGCAGATGATCCGCGCGCTGGCGCGCATGACCGACAACCTGCGCACGCTGGTGGGCGACGTGGCCCAGGGCGCGCGCGCCGTGGCCGGCAGCAGCGCGCAGATCGCCGACGGCAGCGTGGACCTGTCGCAGCGCACCGAGGAGCAGGCGAGTACCTTGCAGGAGACCGCAAGTTCCATGGAGGAACTCACGGCGACCGTCGTCCGGAACGCCGACACCGCGCGCCAGGCCAGCCAGCTGGCGGTGGACGCATCGGAAATCGCGCGGCGCGGCGGCGAGGTCGTGGGGCAGGTGGTGGCGACCATGGACGGCATATCCGCCTCGTCCAGCCGCATCGCCGACATCATCGGCGTGATCGACGGCATCGCCTTCCAGACCAACATCCTGGCGCTCAACGCCGCGGTGGAAGCGGCGCGCGCGGGCGAACAGGGCCGCGGCTTCGCGGTGGTGGCGGCGGAGGTGCGCGGGCTCGCGCAGCGCAGCGCCGGCGCCGCGCGCGAGATCAAGGCGCTGATCGCGGCATCGGTCGACCAGGTCGGTGCCGGCGCCCGGCAGGTGGACGCCGCCGGCCGCACCATGCAGCAGGTGGTGGACTCGGTGCGCAAGGTCAGCGACCTGATCGCCGAGATCGCCGCCGCCAGCCAGGAACAGAGTTCGGGCATCGAGCAGGTGAACCTGGGCGTGGCGCAGATGGACCAGGTGGTGCAGCACAACGCCGCGCTGGTGCAGGAAGCGGCCGCGGCCACGGAAGCCATGAAGGCGCGCGCCGACGCCTTGCTGCAGCTGGTGGCCCGCTTCCGCGTGAGCTCCGGGGCGGTCGCCGCCGTGCCGCACGCCGCGGCGGATGCGCGCGGCAGTTACATTCCGCGCCTTTCCGCGTCCTGACGCCGGCGCCGCGCGCTGCCCACGCTGCCCGTTTGCGGGCTGCCATGCGACGGAAGGCCGCGCGCGGATCACCCAGCGGTGTTGTCCGCGTTGTTTTCCCCTGTGATACTTATTGAAACATTTGTCACAAGGAAACGTCGATGGGACAACAGACACAACGCCAGGCGGGCGGAGCGCGGCGGGTCCGCCGGACTTTTGCCGGCTTCGTGACCATGCTCTTGATGGCCGTCAGCCTGCCCTCGGGGGCCGCATCGCCGGTCGAGCGCGAGTATGCCGACGCGGTGAAGTCCTTCCGCACCGGCCGCCTCTCCGAAGCCTTCGGCCAGTTCATGGCGATCGCCAACCGCGGCGACGTCGATGCGGCCCGCGTCGCGCTGTTCATGCACATGTACGGTCCCGTCCTGTACGGCAAGCAGTGGGACGCCGGCGACCAGAACGTCGCCTACTGGACCATGCTGGTGCGCAACAGCGGGACCTCCGCGCGCGCGATGCCCGAGTTCAAGCCGACGGTGCTGGTTCCTTCCGGGGCGAAGGCCGCGCCTGCCAAGGCACGGGCGCGGGCGACGACCGTCGCCGAGATCGACTGACACAGGATGGCTGTGTTCTGCACGCGACAGATGAGGGCGGGCATGGGCGCCAATAGTGCGCGGCCGGCCATTGTTACCATCACTCACGATTGCAACAGCACGCTCGCGCTGGCATGCTCGGTGGTGGTCCTGCAGAGCAACCGACAGATGCCTGGATAGGCTGGGGCGCCGGCCCATCCGGCACTTTTTCGTGGACCAAAGGAAGAGACAGATGAACAAGCGTTTTGTGGCAGCCGTGGCCCTGGTTCTCGGCGCGTCCCTGGGCATTTCCGCCGTGGCGGCCGAGCGTGTCACCCCGAAGGAAGCCGAAGCGATGGTCAAGCGCGGCGTGGCCTTCATCAAGGCGACCCCGCGTGACAAGGCGATGGCCGAAATCACGGATCCCAAGGGCCAGTTCGTGGACCGCGAGCTGTACCTGACCGTCTACAAGATGGACGGCACGGCGATGGCGCACGGCGCGAACGCCAAGTTCGTCGGCAAGAACATGATGGACCTGCGCGACGGCAACGGCAAGGAACACATCCGCGAACGCATGGAGATGGCCAAGACCAAGTCCGCGTTCTGGCAGGACTTCACCTTCCTGAACCCGGTGAACAAGAAGATCGAGCCCAAGCAGATGTACTGCGAGAAGTCCGACGAACTGGTCGTCTGCGGCGGCATCTACAAGGCGATGAACTGAGGGTTCCGGCGGGGGAGGGGAGGCACCGCGTCCGCCGGGCGCGGTGCAGGCAAAGAGAGACAAAGAGGCAAGCAGCTCATGAGAATCTGGCACAAGATATTGATCGCCCCCGGACTGGCCATCCTGTTCCTCCTGGCGTTCGGACTCATCGCCTACGGCGTGGCCTCGCAGCAGAACGAGGCCCTGCGGGAACTGGCGCAGAAGCGCCTGGCCGGCGTGGTGGCCGCCACCGACGCCTCGCAGGACATCAGCGAGGTGCACTCCAACGTCTACCGCCTGTTCACCTGGATCGCCAACCTCCCCGAGGAGAAGGTGAAGAAGGCGACCGCGGAGCAGAAGGCCAAGATCGACGCCGTCGCCGCCGGCCTCACCGCGTTCCGCGCGCAGCCGCACGTGAGCGCGCAGGAACGCCAGCTGGTCGACGCGGTGCTGCCGATGATGGCCAAGTACCGCAAGCTGCAGGACGACGCCATCGACATGGCCACCATCGAGGTGGCCACCGGCGCGATGATGATGCAGGCCGCCGATTCGCAGTTCCTCACCATGGTGAAGAACCTGGACGAGCTGGTGCAGCTGCAGAAGAAGCTCGCGCAGGAAAGCTACGAAAGCGCGGCCGCCGCCTCGCGCGCGGCCACGCTGCTGCTGTCGGCCATGCTGGTGGTCGCCGTGGCCGCCGCCGCCGCCGCCGCCCTGCTCATGAGCCGCGCCATCGTGCGCCCGCTGCATGCCGCGATCCGCACGGCACAGCGCATCGCGCAGGGCGACCTGTCCACCGAGGTGCACGTGCGCGGCAGCGACGAGACCGGCGACCTGCTGCGTGCGCTGGCCGACATGAACCAGAACCTGCGCCAGCTGGTCGGCGAAGTGTCGGGCGGCGCCCACATGGTGGCCGACACCAGCGCGCAGATCGCCCAGGGCAACCAGGACCTGTCGCAGCGCACGGAAGAACAGGCGAGCACGCTGGAGGAGACGGCGAGCTCGATGGAGGAGCTGACCTCCACGGTGTCGCTCAACGCGCAGAACGCGCGCCAGGCCAGCCAGCTGGCCATGGGCGCGTCCGACGTGGCGCGCAAGGGCGGCCAGGTGGTGGGCCAGGTGGTGAGCACCATGGCCGGCATCTCGGACTCGTCCCGCAAGATCGGCGACATCATCGGCGTGATCGACGGCATCGCCTTCCAGACCAACATCCTTGCGCTCAACGCCGCGGTGGAAGCCGCCGCGCGCGGGCGAGCAGGGCCGCGGCTTCGCGGTGGTGGCCGCGGAAGTGCGCAACCTCGCGCAGCGCAGCGCAGCGGCCGCCAAGGAGATCAAGGGCCTGATCGGCGAGTCGGTCGACAAGGTCGACACCGGCGCCAGGCTGGTGGACAACGCCGGCAAGACGATGGACGAGATCGTGGCATCGGTGAAGAAGGTCAGCGACCTGATCGCGGAGATCGCGGCGGCGAGCGAGGAGCAGGACGCCGGCATCCAGCAGGTCAACACCGCCGTGACCCAGATGGACCAGGTGGTGCAGCAGAACGCGTCGCTGGTCGAGGAGGCCGCGGCCGCCACCGAGTCCATGAAGTCTCAGGCTTCCTCGCTGCTGCAGATGGTGGCGCGCTTCAAGCTCAACGAAGGCCAGGCGCAGTACACGCAGGTGCAGCCGCTGGCCGCGCGCGAGCCGCAGCGTGCGCCGGAGCCGGTGCAGCCCGCGCCCATCGAAGTCAGGCGCAGTGCCCCCAAGCTGTCCCCGAGTGTCAGTGGCGTGCTCGGCGCACCCACCGCGAAGCCGCCCAAGGGGGAGTGGCAAGAGTTCTGAACCCGGTGCTGTCATGAGCCGGCTGTCCCTTTCCCTTGCGCTCCCGGCGGCCGGTTCCGCCGTGGCGGCGTCGCGCGTGGACAACCACAGGGCGCGCAGCCTGTTCCGCCGCGCCACCATCCAGGCCCGCCTCACCCTCGCGTTCTGCGTGCTGGGCGCCATGAGCCTGACCGTCACGCTGCTGGGCGTGTGGCAGCTGCATGCGATGGAGGCGCAGGCGCTGGCCGCCGGGGCCACGGCCCTCCAGGGCCAGGCGATGCAGGCCACCTGGATCCTGCTCGGGGTGACCGGCGTGCTGGCCGCGCTGATGCTGCCCGTGGTGGTGGCGCTGCTGGTGCACATCTTGCGTCCCATGTATGGCGCAGTGCGGATCGCGCGGCAGGTGGCCGACGGCGACCTGAGCGTCAAGGTGCGCACCGGTGGCAGCGACGAGATGGCGCGGCTGATGCTCGCGCTGGACGACATGACGGAGAACCTGCGCCGCATCGTCGGCGAGGTGGTCCACAGCGCCGACGCGGTGGCGCATGCCGGCACCCAGGTGCGGCAGGGGCAGCAGGACCTGTCGCAGCGCACCGAAACGCAGGCGAGCACGCTGGAGGAAACCGCCAGCTCCATGGAGGAGCTGACCGCCACCGTGTCGCAGAACGCGGAGACCGCGCGCAAGGCGACCGCGCTGGCCGCCGGCGCCGCCGGCGTCGCCACCGAGGGCGGCCAGGTGGTCGGGCAGGTCGTGCAGTCCATGAGCGGCATCTCCGAATCCGCCCGCCGCATTGCCGACATCATCGGCGTGATCGACGGCATCGCCTTCCAGACCAACATCCTGGCGCTCAATGCGGCGGTGGAAGCCGCGCGCGCCGGCGAGCAGGGCCGCGGCTTCGCGGTGGTGGCCGCCGAAGTGCGCAGCCTCGCCCAGCGCAGTGCCGAGGCGGCGCGCGAGATCAAGACCCTGATCACCGATTCGGTGGACCGCGTGGAGAGCGGGGCGCGGCTGGTGGACACCGCCGGCCGCAAGATGGACGCCATCGTGTCGTCGGTGTGCGAGGTCAGCGCGCTGATCGCGGAGATCGCCGCGGCCAGCGAGGAGCAGCGTTCCGGCATCGAGCAGGTGAACGCCGCCATCGGCCAGATGGACCAGGTGGTGCAGAAGAACGCGGCGCTGGTGGACCAGACCAGCCACGCGACCGAGACGCTGCACGAGCATTCCGCCGCGCTCCTGCGTTCGGTGGCGCAGTTCCGGCTGGAAGATGCGGCCGGCATGGCGTCGCAGCGCCTGGCCGCACCGGGAGCGGGCGCATGAGCGCGAACCCGGAGATCGCCTTCGACGGCGCCGACGCGCTGAACGACCGCGACTTCGCCACCGTGCGCCAGCTGATCGCGGACTACGCGGGCATCAAGCTGAGCCTGCAGAAGCGCAACATGGTCTACAACCGCCTGCTGCGGCGCCTGCGCGCGCGCGGCGTGGGCAGCTTCGGCGACTACCTGCAGCTGGTGCAGCGCGAAGGCTCGGACGAGCGCGAGGCCTTCGTCAACGCGCTCACCACCAACCTGACCGCCTTCTTCCGCGAGCCGCACCATTTCGACCTGCTGCTGGCCCGCGCCCGCGAGCGCGCCGGCCGGCGCGGCGCGCCCCTGCGCTGCTGGTCCAGCGCCTGTTCCACCGGCGAGGAGGCCTGGTCGATCGCGATGGTGCTGCGCGAGGCGGAGTGCCCCGGCGAGGTGCTGGGCACCGACATCGACACCGAGGTGCTGAACACGGCGCAGGCCGGCGTGTACCGCATGGAACGCGCCAGCACGCTGCCCGCCGAGCGCCTGCGCAAGCACTTCCTGCGCGGCACCGGCGACAACGAAGGGCTGGTGAGCCTGCGCGGCGAGCTGCGTTCCATGGTGCGCTTCGGCCAGCTGAACCTGCAGTCGCCCGTGTGGCCGGCCATGGAGCGCTTCGACGTCATCTTCTGCCGCAACGTGGTGATCTACTTCGACCGCGAGTTCCAGAAGAAACTGCTCACCCGGCTGGCCGACCTGCTGGTTCCCGGCGGGCTGCTGATGGTCGGCCATTCGGAAAGCTTCCCCGCGGCCCATCCCGGCTTCCGCTCCTGCGGACGCACGGCCTACGAACGCCTGGGCGGCTAGGGGACGCGCTTGATCGAATCCTCGGTCCCCCTGCATTACTTCGACCGGGAATTCCGGGTCGACGCGGTCAAGATCCTTCCCGGCCAGTACCACGCCGCGCGCGAGGGCGCGATCACCACGGTGCTGGGCTCCTGCGTGTCCACCTGCCTGTGGGACCCGGTGGAGCGCATCGGCGGCATGAACCACTTCATGCTGCCCGGCGACACCGCCAGCCCGGGCTCGCCCTGGGCCGCTTCGGCGCGCTTCGGCGTGTACGCGATGGAAGTGCTGATCAACGAGATGATCCACCAGGGCGCGGACCGCCGCCGCATGGTGGCCAAGGTGTTCGGCGGCGCGCAGCTGCTGGCCGGCTTCGACCGGCTCGACGTCGGCGCCAAGAACTCCGAATTCGTGCTCGAGTTCCTGCGCGTGGAAGGCATCCGCGTGCACGCGCAGGACCTGCTGGACGTGTGCCCGCGCAAGGTCCACTTCTTCGTCGACAGCGGCAAGGTGCAGGTCAAGCGACTGAGCCTCACGCCGAGCGAGCCCGTCCAGCGCCGCGAGCGCGAATACCTCAGGCGCCTGGCCGGCGGCGGCAGCGGCGAGGTCGAAATCTTCGCACCCCCAGATGATCCGCGTCCTCATCGTCGACGATTCCGCCGTGATGCGCGCCTTCCTCGGGCGCGTGGTCGGCTCGCAGCCGGACATGGAACTGCTCGGCGCCTCTCCCGACCCGCTGCTGGCCATCGACCGCATCCGCCGCAACCCGCCGGACGTGATCACGCTCGACGTCGAGATGCCGCGCATGAACGGCCTGGACTTCCTGCGCAACCTGATGGCGGTGCGGCCGCTGCCGGTGATCATGATCTCCTCGCTCACGCGCCAGGGTGCGGAGACCACGATGCGCGCGCTGGAGCTGGGCGCGGTGGACTTCTTCCCCAAGCCGGACAGCTTCGACCAGCTCGAAGGCAGCGCGCAGGAGATCGCCGAGAAGATCCGCGCCGCCGCGGGCGCCCGCATCATGCGCAGGCGCGCGCCGGTGGCGCACGCGCCCGCCGCCCCGGTGCAGAAGTCGAACTTCGCGCCGCTCACGGGCAGCACCCGCCCTCGGCCTCGGCCGGCCTGCTGCATCGGGTGATCGGCATCGGCGCCTCCACCGGCGGCGTCGAGGCGCTGCGCGACGTGCTGACCTCGCTGCCCGCGCACATGCCGCCGATCCTGATCGCGCAGCACATGCCGCCGGGCTTCACCGAGACCTTCGCGCGGCGCCTGGACACGCTGTGCCGCATCCACGTGAAGCAGGCCGAGGACAACGAGCCGGTGCGTGGCGGCGTCGCGTACATCGCCCCTGGCGGCCGCCACCTGGTGCTGGCGCGGCGCGGCGGCGGCTACTGCCTGCGCGTGACCGACGACCCGCCGGTGAACCGCCACCGGCCCTCGGTGGACACGCTGTTCCGATCGATCGCGCGCTGCGCCGGCACGCAGGCGATCGGCGTGATGCTCACCGGCATGGGCGGCGACGGCGCCGACGCCATGCTGGAGATGAGCCAGAGCGGCGCCTACACGATCGCCCAGGACGAGGCGAGCTGCGTCGTGTTCGGCATGCCGCGCCAGGCCATTGCGGCCGGCGGCGTGCGCGAAGTCGCCCCGCTGTCCGACATCGCCTCCCGGCTGGAAGCGCTGGCCGCGCCCTGATCCGTCCTCCAACCGGAGGACGCCCGCCGCGCCGCTGGCGCGTTGAAGGCGGGTGAGCACGCATGCACGCAGCGGCAGCGCCTTCGCAGCCTGCCTGCTGGGCGTGGTGCTGGGAGCCGCCTGCCAGCTGCAGCAGCCGCGCCTCTGGCCGCTGGCGCTGTACGCGGCGGGCAGCGTGTGTTCCGCACTGCTGCTGGTGCTCGCGCTGCGCATGCCGGGGCGCGGCCTCGCGCGCTGGCTGGCGGTGCTGGCCGCGGCCGGCGCGCTCAGCGCCGGCGTGACCGGCTGGCGCGCGGCGGCGTATGCGGCCACCCGGCTGGAGCCCGCGCTGGAGGGTCGCGACCTGCTGGTCACGGGCGTGGTGGCGGCCCTGCCGCACCGCAGCGAAGCGGGATTGCGCTTCCGCTTCGACGCGGAGAGCGCGCGCGCCGGCACGCAGCCGGTGCGCCTGCCGCCGCGGCTGATGCTCGGCTGGTATGGCGGCGCGGAGGCGGCCGAAGGCCTGTTCTCGCTGGAGCGCCAGCCCGCCGACCTGCGCCCCGGCGAGCGCTGGGAGTTCGCGCTGCGGCTGAAGGCGCCGCACGGCAGCGTCAATCCGCACGGCTTCGACTACGAGCTGTGGCTGTGGGAGCAGGGCGTGCAGGCCACCGGCGCGGTGCGCGCCGGCCTGCGCGATCCGCCGCCGACGCGGCTGGGAGCCACATGGCTTCACCCGGTGGAACAGGCGCGGCACCGCGTGCGCGAGCGCATCCACGAAGGCGTGGCCGAGCCGCGGCTGGCCGGCGTGCTGGCGGCGCTGGTGGTGGGCGACCAAGGCGCGATCGAGCGGGCCGACTGGGACGTGTACCGCGCCACCGGCATGGCCCACCTCATGAGCATCTCGGGACTGCACGTGACCATGTTCGCGTGGGCCGCCGCCGCCCTGGTCGCCGCGCTCTGGCGGCGCAGCGGGCGCCTGTGCCTCGCGTGGCCGGCGCAGCACGCGGCGCTGGCCGGCGGCATCGCGCTGGCCGCGGGCTATGCCCTCTTCAGCGGCTGGGGCGTGCCGGCGCAGCGCACCGTGCTGATGCTGGCGGCGGTGGGCCTGCTGCGCCTGGGCGTGCGCGACTGGCCCTGGCCCTGGGTCTGGCTGTTCGCCTGTGCCACGGTCGTGGCCGTGGATCCCTGGGCGCTGACGCAGGCCGGCTTCTGGCTCAGTTTCGTCGCCGTCGGCGTGCTGTTCGCCAGCGGCCCGGCCCGCCAGGAAGCGCAGGCCGCGGTCCCCTGGCGCCGGCGCGTGCTGGACGCGCTGCGCGGCATGCTGCGGGAGCAGGCCGTGGTCACCGTCGCACTCACGCCCTTGTCCCTGCTTCTCTTCGGGCAGGTGTCGGTGGTGGGACTGGCGGCCAACCTCGTGGCGATCCCGTGGGTGACCCTGGTGGTGACGCCGCTCGGCCTGGCAGGCGTCCTGGCCGCGCCGCTGTGGCCCGTGGCCGCCCAGGCGATCGAGCTGCTCGGCGCCGTCCTCGGCTGGCTGGCGCAGTGGCCCTTCGCCACCTGGTCGGCCGCGGCGCCGCCGGCGTGGGCGGCGGCGGCCGGTGTCGCCGGTGGCGTGCTGCTGGCCGCGCGCCTGCCCTGGCCGGCGCGCGCCTTCGGCGTGCCGCTGCTGATGCCGGTGTTCCTGTGGCAGCCGCAGCGGCCGGCGCCGGGCGAGTTCGAGCTGCTGGCCGCCGACGTCGGCCAGGGCAATGCGATCCTGGTGCGCACCGCGCGCCACACGCTGGTCTACGACAGCGGCCCGGGCTACGGCCGCGACTCCGACGCCGGCCAGCGCGTGCTGGTGCCGCTGCTGCGCGCGCTCGGCGAGAACGTCGACACGCTCGTGCTGAGCCATCGCGACAGCGACCACACCGGCGGCGCGGCAGCCGTCCTGCGCATGCAGCCGCAGGCGCGCCTGGTCAGCTCGCTGGAGGAGGGCCATCCGCTGCAGGCGCTGCGCCCCTCGCAGCGCTGCCAGGCCGGCCAGGCCTGGGAGTGGGACGGCGTGCGTTTCGAGGTGCTGCACCCCGCAGCCGGCGACTACGCGGTGCGCAAGCGCCCCAATGCCCTGAGCTGCGTGCTGCGCGTGGGCAACGCGCGCGTGCACGCGCTGCTGGCGGGCGACATCGAAAAGCCGCAGGAAGCGCTGCTCGCCGCGCAGCCCGAGGCGCTGCGGGCGAACCTGCTGCTGGTGCCGCACCATGGCAGCAAGACCTCCTCGAGCGAGGTTTTCCTGGACGCCGTGCGGCCGGCGATCGCCGTGGCGCAGGCCGGCTACCGCAACCGCTTCGGCCACCCGGCCCCCGAAGTGGTGCAGCGCTATGCCGCCCGCGGCATCGCACTGTCGGCTTCGCCCGTTTGCGGTGCGCTCACCTGGCGCTCGGAGGCACCGGCGGCGGTGCGCTGCGAGCGCGCCGCCTTCCCGCGCTACTGGCACCATCATGCGGCGCCCGCCGACAAGGATGGTGCATAGCAGCGCGGCCGCTGGCCCCTGCCATGGCCGGGAACTTGCTATCCTGTCTGGCAAGAAATGCGCACATGACCATGCAGAAATTCGACGAGATGTTCGCCCAGCTGCCCGGCAACGGACCGGTCCAGTTCCAGGGCCAGTCGATGGGAGGCATGTCGCAGGTGCAGTTCCAGGGCGTGCGCGACCATTACCGCACCTATGCGGACTGGCTGGGACGGCAGTCGCAGGACATGCTGCGCTCGCGCCGCGAGGAGGCGGAAATGATCTTCCGCCGCGTCGGCATCACCTTCGCGGTGTACGGCGCCAAGGACGAGGACGGCTCGGGCACCGAGCGCCTGATCCCCTTCGACCTGATCCCCCGCATCATCCCGGCGGCCGAGTGGCGCCAGATGGAAAAGGGGCTGGTGCAGCGCGTGACCGCGCTGAACCGCTTCATCCACGACATCTACCACGACCAGGAAATCATCAAGGCCGGCCACGTCCCGCTGCAGCAGATCACGGGCAACGCGCAGTTCCGCCAGGAGATGGTGGGCGTGAACGTGCCGAACAACATCTACTCGCACATCGCCGGCGTCGACATCGTGCGGGCGGCCAATGCCGGCGGCGAGGCCGAGTACTACGTGCTGGAGGACAACCTGCGCGTGCCCAGCGGCGTGAGCTACATGCTGGAAGACCGCAAGATGATGATGCGGCTGTTCCCGGACCTGTTCAGCGCCTACCAGGTCGCGCCGGTGATGCACTACCCGGACCTGCTGCTGGAAACGCTGCGCGCCTCCGCGCCTTCGACGACCGACGACCCGACGGTGGTGGTGCTCACCCCGGCATGTACAACAGCGCCTACTTCGAACACGCCTTCCTCGCCCAGCAGATGGGCGTGGAGCTGGTCGAGGGGCAGGACCTGTTCGTGCGCGACAGCTTCGTGTACATGCGCACCACCCGCGGCCCCAAGCGGGTGGACGTGATCTACCGGCGCGTGGACGACGACTTCCTGGACCCGCTGGCCTTCCGGCCGAACTCCACGCTCGGTTGCGCCGGCCTGCTGAACGTCTACCGCGCGGGCAACGTGACCCTGTGCAATGCGATCGGGACCGGGGTGGCCGACGACAAGTCGATCTATCCCTTCGTGCCCAGGATGATCGAGTTCTACCTGGGGGAGAAGCCGATCCTGTCCAACGTGCCCACCTACCAGTGCCGCAATCCAGAGGACCTCAAGTACGTCCTGGCGAACCTCAAGGAGCTGGTGGTCAAGGAGGTGCACGGCGCCGGCGGCTACGGCATGCTGGTGGGGCCGGCGGCCAGCAGCGAGGAGCTCGAGCAGTTCCGCCGGGTGCTGCAGGCGCGGCCCGAGGGCTACATCGCCCAGCCGACCCTCTCGCTTTCCAGCTGCCCGACCTTCGTGGACAAGGGCATCGCGCCGCGCCACATCGACCTGCGCCCCTTCGTGCTGTCCGGCAAGGAGGTGCAGATGGTGCCGGGCGGCCTGACGCGGGTGGCGCTCAAGGAAGGATCACTGGTCGTCAACTCCTCGCAGGGCGGCGGCACCAAGGACACATGGATCCTCGAGATCTGACGGGACACAGGAAGATGCTTTCGCGCACCGCCGACCACCTCTTCTGGATGTCCCGCTACACCGAGCGGGCGGAGAACACCGCGCGCATGCTGGACGTGAACTACCAGACCTCGCTGTTGCCGCAGTCGGCGGCGGTGTCCAAGGTGGGCTGGCAGGGCATGCTTTCCATCAGCGAACTGATGCCGGCCTACCAGGCCAAGCACGGCGACATCGCGCCGCAGCGGGTGATGCAGTTCATGGTGAAGGACGAGACCAACCCGTCGTCCATCCTCTCCTGCCTGCGGGCGGCGCGCGAGAACGCCCGCGCGGTGCGCGGCACGCTGACCACCGAGGTGTGGGAGACGCAGAACCAGACCTGGCTGGAGGTCAACCGCATGCTGCGCGCCGGCGAGTTCGAGCGCGACCCCGGCCAGTTCTTCGAGTGGGTGAAGTTCCGCTCGCACCTCTCGCGCGGCGTGACGGTGGGCACCATGCTGATGGACGAGGCCCTGCACTTCATGCGCCTGGGCACCTTCCTGGAACGCGCCGACAACACGGCGCGGCTGGTGGACGTGAAGTTCCACGCGGTGCAGAGCGACTTCTTCGGCGCGGCCAGCGAGAAGGACCAGGAGTACGACTTCTACCACTGGAGCGCGATCCTGCGCAGCGTCTCCGGCTTCGAGATCTACCGCAAGGTGTACCGCGACGTGATCAAGCCGGAACGCGTGGCCGACCTGCTGATCCTGCGGCCCGACATGCCGCGCTCGCTGCACGCCAGCCTCAACGAGGTGGTGGCCAACCTGGCGATGGTCGGCAACGACCAGTCGGCCGAGACGCAGCGGCGCGCGGGGCGGCTGCGGGCCGAACTGCAGTACGGCGACATCGAGGAGATCCTGGCCAACGGCCTGCATGCGTTCCTGACGCAGTTCCTCGACCGCATCAACGACCTGGGTGCGCGCATCAGCCGCGACTTCCTGATTCCCGCCTGAGGCGGGGAACTGCTAGGGCTCCTGCAGCCAGACGATCGCGGCCCGCTCGTCGTCGAACACGCGCACGTTGACGCCGTTGCGCTGCGCCGCCTTCTCGCTCATGCGGGTGATGCGCTCGGGGGCACGACCGAGGCGATCTTCTCCATGTGCGACAGGCTGGCCGCGGCCTCCTCGCCGATGCGGAAGTGCTCCGGGCGGCTGAAGCGCGTGCGCACCGCGCGCAGGTCCACCATGACGCGGTGTTCGTCCCAGGTCTCGCTCTCCACGCCCAGCAAGTGGATCATGGACAGCAGCTCGCCGAGCGCGGGTTCGCCGGTCACGGCGATCCGCACGAAGTGCGCCCTGGCGTCGATGGCGACATCGAAGTTCATGGCGGTCTCAATTTGCCAGAGCATGCACGCTTGCGGTGATGCACATGTCACGCTTATTCCCCGCCGGGGAAGCTGTTACGCAAGTAACCTTCCCTGCCAGGTCGAAGGCCTGGGCTGGGAGCGGCTGCTCAGCCGTGGAGTTCGGCCAGCGCCTGCGCGAGGTTCTCGCGCGCGCGGTGCTCCAGCGCGTCGTGGAAGGCGGCGGTGGCGTAGATGCGCGGGCGCGCCAGGAAGCCGGAAAGCACGCGCGCGCGGCCGGCGCGGAACGCCTCGTCCGGCACGTGTGCGTATTCCGTGCGGATCTGGCGTCCCGATTCGGCGAAACGGGTGGGCGCCGCGCCCAGGATCGCCAGGTCCACGTCCACCAGCAGCTGGGTATCGGGTTCGTGCGCCGGCGCTTCGTGCGTGCGGGTGGCCAGCACCAGGGCCTGCACCCGCTGGGCGACGTCCTCGCCGCAGCCCGCGGCCAGGATGGCGCGCCAGGCCCATTCGGCGCTGCGTTCCTCGTTGTCGGCGCGGCGCGGGTCGTACACGGCGTCGTGGAACCAGAGCGCCAGCTCCACTTCCGCCGGCCGCTGCGCCAGCGCGGCCGCGGCTTCGCAGTGCGCCAGGCATTCGCGCAGGTGCTGCAGCGTGTGGTAGTGGCGGTGCGCCTGGCTGTAGGCGCCCACGAGCTGGTTGAACAGGCCGCCGTCGATCGTCTCCGCTCCCAGCTCCGTCCACAGCCGTCGCCAGGACGCCCCGGTCACGTTCATGGGTTGCGCGCGGTCTGCCGGCCCAGCGCCTCCTTCACCTCGCGTCCCAGCTCGATGACGGCCATCGCGTAGTAGCTGGACCAGTTGTAGCGGGTGATCACGTAGAAGTTCTCGGTGCCGGCCACGTAGGTCGGTGCTTCCTCGCCGTTCTGCAGCTCGATCAGCGCCAGCGGTCCCTTGTGCGCCAGCGCCGGTCCTTCGATGACCGCGCCCAGCTCCTGGAAGCGGGCGGCGTTGAAGGTGGGCAGGATGTCGGGGGCCAGCAGGCCTTCGAGGTTCAGCTTCGTGGGATCGAAGCGCACGGGGTAATGCGTGGGCATGCCGGTGTTCCAGCCGTAGCCCTTGAAGTAGTTGGCCACCGAGCCGATCACGTCCTCGGTGCTGCGGGCGAGGTCCACCACCTTGTCGCCGTCGTAGTCCACGCCCCAGCGCGCCAGGCTGCTGGGCATGAACTGCGGCATGCCCCAGGCGCCGGCATAGCTGCCGCGCGGCTTGAGCGGGCTGGTGCGCTCCTGGCGGTGCAGCACGAGGAACTGTTCCAGCTCGCCGCGGAAGTACTTGCTGCGTTCCGCCGCGCGCGGATGGCTCTCGGGGAAGTCGAAGGCCAGCGTGGCCAGCGCGTCGATCACGCGGAAGTCGCCCATCTGCTGCCCGTAGATGGTCTCCACGCCGATGATGCCGACGATGATCTCCGCCGGCACGCCGAACTCCTGCTCGGCCCGCTCCAGCGTCCGGCGGTTCTCGTTCCAGAAGCGCACCCCGGCGCCTATGCGTGTGGCGTCGATGAAGCGGCTGCGGTACAGCTTCCAGTTCTTCGGCTGCGACGCCGGCGGTGGCTGCATCAGGCGGCTGACCACCGCGAGGTTCTGAGCCTGCCCGACCATGCTGCGCACCCAGGCGGGGTCGAGATCGCGGCGGGCGGCCAGGTCGTCGGCGAACTGCATCGCCTCCTCGCGCTCGGCGTAGGGCGGGCCGCTGCGTTGCGCCGCCGGCCGGGCGCGCGTGCTCGCGCGCGGCTGGGGCTTGGAGGCGGAGCTGCCGCTGTCGCCTTCCGCTCCTTGGGCGGGGGCGACCAGGGGCAGTGCGAGCAGGAAGGCGAACAGGAAGGCAAGCAAGGGCATCGGTCAGCGGGGCCAGGAAAGCTGTTGGAATTCGCGCCTGAGCGCGGACAAGGTGGTCCCGCGCGCGCGCGCGTACCGCTGGGCTTCGAGCTTCAGCAGCCACTGGGCCAATCCTCGCGCATCTTCGCCGAACCGGGTGCTCACCAGGTGTGCGATCTCGCGCGGGGGTGCGGTGTTCCCCACTTGCAGCCCGGCCTGGCGCAGCCGCTTGCGCGTGCGGCCCAGCAGTCGCAGCCAGGGATCGTGCTGCATGCGGTCCCACCAGCTCCACAGCGCCCCGCCGCTGGCCACCACGACGATGATGCCGATCAGCAGGCGGCTCAGGTCCTCCCAGCTCGGCGACTCGAAGCCCAGGTTGCGCAGCAGGTCGAGCTGGCGGCTCTGCGTGTAGTTCAGGATCCACTGGTTCCAGCTGTTGTTCATCGCCTCCCAGGTGGCGCGGACCATGGCGGACAGGTTGGGATTGACGTTCTCCAGCGTTCCGGCCAGCACGCCGCGCGGCGCCGCCAGGCGCTGGAAGGTGCCGGTGCGGCCGGGGGCCACGGCGCCGGTGGGATCGACGCGGACCCAGCCGCGGCCTTCCAGCCAGACCTCGGTCCAGGCGTGCGCATCGCTTTGCCGCACGATCCAGAAGCCGTCGATCCGGTTCGGCTGCCCGCCCTGGTAGCCGGTCACGATCCGGGAAGGGATGCGCATGCCGCGCATCAGCACCACGAAGGCCGAGGCGATGTGCTCGCAGAAGCCCTCCTTGCGGTCGAACCAGAACTCGTCGGCGGTGTTGTCGCCATAGACGCCCGGCTCCAGCGTGTAGCGATAGCCGCCGGTGCGCAGCAGCCGCAGCGCGGCCTCCACCAGCGCGGCGGGGTCGCCGGACGGGTTCTCGGCCAGCAGGCGCGCGGCCAGCTGCATGGTGCGGGGATTCAGGTCCGGCGGCAGCTGCAGGTACTCCGGCAGCACGAGTGCGCGGCGCTGCGGTCCGTGGCGGAACTCGAGGTGGCTGACCGCGCGGTAGCGCAGCAGGTCCACCACCGGCTGCGAGGTCAGCCACTGCAGGTCGCTGGTCATGGCGCTGTCGCGCCCGGGCACCTGCGGGGGCTGGGACGCGACGTCCAGCGTCAACAGCCAGGGCCGGTTGTTCGGCTCCAGCGTGAGTTCGTAGCGCAGCGGCGGCCCCGACACCTCGAGCTGCGGGTCGATCACCCGCAGCGGCGGGAAGCGGTTGGCCAGCCGCACCAGCGGCCGCCATTCGCGGCCGTCGAATTCGCTGAGCACGGGGCCGCGGAAATAGAGCGCGCTCTGCGGCGGCGCCGGGCCTTCGAAGCTCACGCGGAAGGCGATGCTGTCGTCCAGCGCCAGCGATGCCATGGTGCCCACCTGCATCTGCGCCGACAGGCCGCTGCGACCGGTCATGGCGTCGCCGGGAATGCCCCACAGAGGCGCGAAGCGCGGGAACAGCACGAACAGCACCGCCATCACGGGCGCCCCCAGCAGCGCCATCCAGGCGGCGGTGCGCGCCGGCTGCAGCAGCGGCGGCCGGCCCACCGGCATGTGCGCGTTGACCAGCGCGGTCAGCAGCCCCAGCAGCGCCACCAGCATCCCCGCGGCCACCGGCAGCGACTGCGAGAAGAAGAAGTTGGTGAGCATCGTGAAGAAGCCCAGGAAGAACACCACGAAGGCGCGCGCCGCGCGCGCAGCTCCAGGGTCTTGAGCGCCAGCAGCGCCACGATGAGGGTCACGCCCGGGTCGCGCCCGAGCAGCGTGCGGTAGGACCACCAGGTGCCGAACAGCGTGAGCACCAGCAGCGGCAGCAGCCAGTAGCGCCCCGGCAGCGGGCGGCCGCTGATGGCCAGCGAGCCGCGCCAGGCCAGGATGGTGAACACCAGCAGCGAACACCACCAGGGCAGGCGGCCCACGTGCGGCAGCACGATCCAGCCGATCACGAACAGCAGGAACAGCGTGTCGCGCGCCTCGCGCGCGGCAGCACGGGCAGGCGGGCGGCGAGGTTCAGCACAGCGCCAGCGCCTCCAGGCAGCGGCGCTTGTGCGCCTCGCCCGCGCCCGGGGCGAGCTGCTGCCCCGGCAGGCGCAGGCCGTAGTCCAGCCCCAGCTTGTCGGCCTGCAGCACCCACGCGGTCAGGCGCGACAGGCGCGCCTCCCGCTCGGCGAGCCGGCACTGCTCGAAGTCCAGCCAGAGCTCCATGCGCTGCGCCTGCAGGGTGTCGCGGCTGACGAGTTCATCGGTCTTGGCGGCCTTCTTCCAGACCACCAGCTTCATCGGGTCGCCGCGCCGGTAGCCGCGCACGCCCTCGAATTCGCCGCTGGTCTGCACCCGCGCCATCGCGGCACCGCCGGAGCGCGGTTCGCCCGCGGGCAGCGGCGGCGGCTGCGGCTCGGGCCGGGGATAGACCAGCACCTGCGCCGCCGGCCGCCAGACCGTCCAGACGCGGAAGGTGCCCAGGGGGAAGCGCGTTTCGGCGCGGTCAGCGGCGGCACCCGGTGCAGGCCGCGCCGCTCGGGCCGGAAGGCCACCTGCACCGTGCAGCTGCCCTGCGCGGGCACGTCGGTCCAGGTCCAGTGGTCCTCGTGCGTGACATCCAGCACCGCCAGGCCGATGCCGATGCGCGCGGTCTTGCGCGTGTTGCCCAGCACCAGGGACAGCGGAGCGCTGGCACCCGCGAACTGCGGCGCCGGCGGCATCAGGCTGAGCGTCATGCCGCGCAGCGTCGCATGGCACACGTGCATGCCGACGATGGCGCAGCCGGCCAGCAGGAAGGTGAGCAGGTAGCCCAGGTTCAGCTGGTAGTTGATGGATCCCACCAGCAGCACCAGCAGCGTCGCGCCCATCATGAAGCCGGCGCGCGTGGGCAGGATGTACACGTTGCGCTGGGTCAGCGTCAGCGTGTCGGTGAGGGGCAGGCGTGCCTGCCACCACTGGCGGAAGCGGCGGCGCGCGAAGGAAAACGGGTTCCATGGCCGCCGGCCGCCGTGGAACCGGCTTCGCCGGGCCACTGGGGGCGCCCCTCGAGGGGAAGCGCCGAAGGCGCTTCGGGGGTGGGCCATTACGGCAGGGGGACGGCTTCCAGCATGGCACGAACCTGCTCGATCGGCCCGCGGCCGGCATCGCCCACGGGCACCATCCGGTGGGCGACGGTCTGCGGGAAGACGGCTTGCACGTCGTCCGGCGCCACGTAGTCGCGGCCGGACAACAGGGCCTGCGCCTTGGCCGCGCGGATCACCGCGATCCCCGCGCGCGGGCTCAGGCCCTGCAGGAACCAGCGGCCCGAGCGGCTGGCGGCCACCAGGTCCTGCACGTAATCGAGCAGCGGTTCGGCGGCGTGGACCTTCTGCACCTGCTCCTGCAGCACCTGCAGCTCGATCGGCGACAGGGTGTTGTCCAGGTGCTCCACCATCTCGCGCCGGTCGGCCCCGGCATACAGGGCGCGCTCGGCGGCGCGGTCCGGGTAGCCGAGCGAGATGCGCATCAGGAAGCGGTCCAGCTGCGACTCGGGCAGGGCGAAGGTGCCCAGCTGGTCGTGCGGGTTCTGGGTGGCGATCACGAAGAAGGGCGAGGGCAGGGCGCGGGTCTCGCCTTCCACCGTCACCTGCTTTTCCTCCATGGCTTCGAGCAGCGCGCTCTGGGTCTTGGGGCTGGCGCGGTTGATCTCGTCGGCCAGCAGCACCTGCGCGAAGATCGGGCCCGGGTGGAACACGAAGCCTTCCCGCCCGCGGTCGTACACCGACACGCCGGACAGGTCGCTGGGCATCAGGTCCGCCGTGAACTGCACCCGCGAGAACTGCAGGCCGAAGGCGCGCGCCAGCGCGTGCGCCAGGGTCGTCTTGCCCACCCCCGGAACGTCCTCGATCAGCAGGTGCCCCCTGCCAGCAGGCAGGCCACGCAGTCCCGTACCTGCGAAGGCTTGCCGACGATCACCGTGTTAAGCTGGTCGAGGAGCGTTTTGAGTTTTTGTCGTGCTTCCATACAAGCGCGACCTTATCCGAAATTTGAAGAGAGCCGAGGCGAGCCATGCACAAGACCGGCTATTTCACGCACCCGGACTGCAGGAGGCACGACATGGGCCGCGGGCACCCCGAGTGCCCCGAGCGGCTCGACGCGATCGAGGACCGGATGCTGGCCTCGCACCTGCTGGACGTGGTGGACCGGCGCGAGGCGCCCATGGCCAGCACCGACCTGCTGGAACTCGCGCACGACCGCATGCACGTCGCGGCGGTCCGCGGCCTGGCCCAGACCGTGATCGAGGAGGAGGACGCCGGCGGCGACGGCCTCATGTACATCGACCCGGACACCGCCATGAACCGCCACAGCTGGAACGCGGCGCTGCGCGCGGCCGGCGCCGCCATCGCGGCCACCGACGCGGTGATCACCGGCGAGCTGGAGAACGCGTTCTGCGCGGTGCGCCCGCCCGGCCACCACGCCACCCGCAGCCGCGCGATGGGCTTCTGCATCATCAACAACGTCGCCGTCGCCGCGCGCTATGCGCTGGACCGGCACGGCCTGCAGCGCGTGGCGGTGGTGGACTTCGACGTGCACCACGGCAACGGCACCGAGGACATCCTGGCCGGCGACCAGCGCGTGCTGATGGTCGGGATCTTCCAGCATCCCTTCTACCCGTACAGCGGCTTCGGCTCCCACGCGGAGAACATGGTGAACGTGCCGGTGCCGGCCTACACCAAGGGCGCGGCGATCCGCGAGCTGGTGGAAAAGCACTGGATGCCGCGGCTGGAGGAGTTCCAGCCGGAGATGATCTTCATCAGCGCCGGCTTCGACGCCCACCGCGAGGACGACCTCGGGCAGCTGGGGATGGTGGAGGCGGATTACGCCTGGATCACGAAGCGCCTGAAGGAAGTGGCGGGCAGGCACGCCAAGGGCCGGATCGTGTCCTGCCTGGAAGGCGGCTACAACCTGAGCGCCCTGGGCCGCAGCGTCGAGGCGCACGTGCGGGCGCTGGCCGATCTCTGAACGGGCGCAACGAGGAGAGGAGGGAGCGATGGAGCAGCCGCTGATCGAGGCGCGGGATGCGCGCGGCGTGGTGACCCTGACGATGAACCGGGCCGCGAGCTTCAACGCCCTGGGCGAGGAGATGCTGGGGGCGCTGCAGGCGGCGCTGGCCCGCATCGCCGGCGACGAATCCGTGCGCGTGGTGGTGCTCGCCGCCGCGGGCAAGGCCTTCTGCGCCGGCCACAACCTCAAGGAAATGATCGCGACGCCGGAACTGGCGTACTACCAGCGGCTGTTCGCGCAGTGCAGCCGCATGATGCTGGCGATCCAGGAACTGCCGGTGCCGGTGATCGCGCGCGTGCAGGGCATCGCCACCGCCGCCGGCTGCCAGCTGGTGGCGCAATGCGACCTGGCGGTGGCATCCACCGAGGCGCGCTTCGCTGTCAGCGGCGTCAACTACGGCCTGTTCTGCGCCACGCCCAGCGTGCCCCTGCTGCGCAACGTGCCGCCCAAGCAGGCCATGGAGATGCTGGTGACCGGTGAATTCATCTCGGCGCAGCAGGCGCAGGAGCGCGGCCTCGTCAACCACGCCGTGGCGCCGGACCAGGTCGACGCGGAGATCGAGCGGCTGGTGAAGAGCATCCTGGCCAAGCCGCGCGTGGCGCTGGCCATGGGCAAGGAACTGTTCTACCGCCAGCGCGAGATGGGCATCGCCGCCGCCTACCAGCTGGCGGCCCAGACCATGGCCGCCAACATGATGGAAGGCTGCGCGCTGGAAGGCGTCACCGCCTTCACCGAGAAGCGCAAGCCGAACTGGGCGCAGTCCACCGGATGAACGCACTGGAACTGTTGATCCGTGACGCCGGGCACGGGGCCCTCGCGTGGGAGGCCGCCGTGCTGCTGGGCTGCCTGGCCGTCGCCTGGGGCATCTGCTGGCTGAGCGGCCGCAAGGCGCCGGCCGATTCCGTCTGGTTCGGGCGCGCCACCGTCGATGGCGTGCTGTTCCCGGTGCTGGCCCTGGCGCTCACCTACAGCGCGCGCCTCGCCCTGGGCTCCTTCCGCGAGGTGCCGCTGCTGCGCATCGCGGTGCCGGTGCTGGTGGCGCTGGCCGGCATCCGCCTGCTGGCGCGCGTGTTCACCGTGGTGTTCCCGCGCTCCGCCCTCGCGCGCGTGGCCGAGCGCCTGTTCTCCTGGCTGGCGTGGATCGCCGCGGTGCTGTGGATCCTGGGCCTGCTGCCGGCCGTGCTGGAGGAGATGGAGGCGATCCAGTTCGCCTTCGGCAAGTCGGAGATCAGCCTGCTGTCCATCGTGCAGGGCGTGCTGTCGTCCGGCCTGGTGATGGTGCTGGTGCTGTGGATCTCGGCGGCGGTGGAGCGCAAGGTGCTGCGCGACGCGGTGTCGGACCTCTCGCTGCGCAAGGTCGCCGGCAACGCGATCCGCGCCGTGCTGCTGCTGGTGGGCTTCCTGTTCGCCCTGTCGGCGGTGGGCGTGGACCTGACGGCCTTGTCGGTGCTGGGCGGCGCGCTCGGCGTCGGCCTCGGCTTCGGCCTGCAGAAGCTGGCGTCCAACTACGTCAGCGGCTTCGTGATCCTGGCCGAGCGCAGCCTGCGCATCGGCGACACGGTGCGCGTGGACAACTTCGAGGGCGTGGTGGCGGACATCAAGACCCGCTACACGCTGATCCGCGCCGGCAACGGGCGGGAATCGATCGTGCCCAACGAGAAGCTGATCACCGAGCGCATCGAGAACCTGTCGCTGGCGGACACGCGGGTACTGGTCACCCTGGACGTCGCCGTCGGCTACGACAGCGACACGGACCTGGTGCAGCGCGAGCTTACGGCCGCCGCGCTGGATTCGGTCGACGCGCTGAAGGAGCCGCCACCGGCGGTGCGCCTGATGCGCTTGGGCGCCGACGGACTGGAGTTCCAACTGCTGTTCTGGGTGAACAATCCCAACGCGCAGGTGCCGGCCCGCTCGGACGTGAACCTGGCCGTGCTCCGGCGGCTGCGCGCCGCCGGCATCGACATCCCCTACCCGCAGCGGGTGGTGCACGTGGTCGGCACGGGCGGCCGGGAGCTCACCAGCCCAGGTGGCTGACGCAGCCGGCGTAGGGCTTGGGCGGCGGCGACGCGTAGTCGCCGCGCCTTGAGGTCCGCAGGCCGAGCGCGGCCAGCGCTTCGGCGAACTTCACGGCGGCCGCCACGCCGTCGATCACCGGCACCCCCAGCCGTCCGCTGAGTTCCGCGCACAGCGGCGCCATGCCGGCGCAACCCAGCACGATCGCGCCGCTGCGGTCCCGCGCGATCGCGGCGCGGGCGGCCTCCTCGATCTGTCCGACCAGCGCCTCGCCCGCCCCCTCGAGGTCCAGCACCGGGATGTCCGTGCCGTGGACGCCGGCACACTGCGCCTCGAAGCCGTAGCGCTGCACCAGCCGCTCGGCGATCACGCAGGTGCGGGTGAGGGTGGTGACCACCGAGAAGCGGGTGGCGAGGAAGCTCGCCGCGTGGAAGGCGGCCTCGGCGATGCCGAGGACCGGGGCGGCCGTCGCTTCGCGCGCGGCGTCCAGGCCGGGGTCTCCGAAGCAGGAGATCACCACCGCATCGGCCGCGGCGGCGCCCAGGCGCACCTGTTCGGCGACGCCGGCGGCGGCAATGGCCTCGTCGTAGTGGCACTCGATCGAGGCCGGGCCGAAGCTCGGTTGGGCCGCCACGATCTCGGTGCCCGGGGCAGCGACCGCGCGCGCCGCCTGCGCGATGGCCTGCGTCATGGACGCCGTGGTGTTGGGATTGATCAGCAGGATCTTCATGGCGGCCTCCAAGCAAGACGGACGCCCGCCCGAGCGCGCCGCATCGGTGCATCTTGTGCCGCACGCATGGGGCTGGTGCACAGAGGGTTTTCTCCAGTGATTTCGCGCGGTGCGGGTGCGCTAATCCCTGGTGCATGGATGCTGGCACACGCCTTGCAGTCAGGTTTTCGTTCTTACCTCCGGGAGCCCCGATGAAGCCTATGACCCTCCTCCCCGCCTTGCAACCCGCGCCGGCCTCGCGCTGGCCGCCGGGCTCCTGGCCTTCGCCTCACCCACGGTGCTGGCGCAGGAAAAAGTGCTACGCATCGCGATGACGGCGGCCGACATCCCGCGCACGCTGGGGCAGCCCGACCAGGGCTTCGAGGGCAACCGCTTCACCGGCATCCCCATGTACGACGCGCTCACCCACTGGGACCTGTCCAAGTCGGACGCGCCCAGCGTCATGGTGCCGGGGCTGGCCACCTCCTGGGCGGTCGACGCCAAGGACAAGACCAAGTGGATCTTCAAGCTGCGCCCGGGCGTGAAGTTCCACGACGGCTCCGAGTTCAACGCCGACGCCGTGGTCTGGAACGTGCGCAAGGTGCTGGACAAGGACGCGCCGCATTTCGACGCCAGCCAGGTCGGCGTGACCGCTTCCCGCATGCCCACGCTGCGCAGCGCCCGCAAGATCGACAACCTCACGGTGGAACTGACCACCAGCGAGCCGGACGCCTTCCTGCCGCTGAACCTGACCAACCTGTTCATGGCCAGCCCGGCTCACTGGCAGAAGAAGTTCGACGCCGCCGCCGGCGCGC
Source organism: Ramlibacter montanisoli (assembly GCF_013087525.1). Lineage (GTDB taxonomy): Bacteria > Pseudomonadota > Gammaproteobacteria > Burkholderiales > Burkholderiaceae_C > Ramlibacter > Ramlibacter montanisoli. Next base: position 783,069 of record NZ_JABFCS010000001.1, read on the forward strand.
CGGCCGACAAGGCCAAGGCCGCCTGGAACGCCTTCGCGGCCGACGCCTCCGGCACCGGCCCGTTCAAGATGGTGCGCTTCGTGCCGCGCGAGCGCCTCGAAGTGGTGGCCAACAAGGCCTACTGGGACCCGAAGCGCACGCCCAAGATCGACCGGGTCGTGATGCTGCCGATGCCGGAGGCCAACGCCCGCACCGCGGCCCTGCTGTCCGGCCAGGTGGACTGGATCGAGGCGCCGGCGCCGGACGCGATGGCGCCGATCCAGGCGCGCGGCTTCAAGACCTATTTCAACCAGCAGCCGCACGTCTGGCCCTGGCAGCTGTCCTTCGCCGACGGCTCGCCCTGGCTGGACAAGCGGGTGCGCCAGGCCGCCAACCTGTGCGTCGACCGCACCGGCATGCTCAAGCTGCTGGGCGGCATGATGGCCGTGCCCAAGGGCACGGTGCCTCCGGGCCACCCGTGGTGGGGCAACCCGAAGTTCGACATCAAGTACGACCCGGATGCGGCCAAGAAGCTGATGTCCGAGGCCGGCTACAGCGCCGCCAAGCCGCTGAAGGTGAAGGTGCAGATCTCCGCCAGCGGTTCCGGCCAGATGCAGCCGCTGCCGATGAACGAGTTCGCGCAGCAGTCGCTCAAGGGCTGCTACTTCGACGTGCAGTTCGACGTGATCGAGTGGAACACGCTGTTCACCAACTGGCGCAAGGGCGCCAAGGACCCCTCGGCCAACGGCGCCAATGCGATCAACGTCAGCTTCGCGGCCATGGACCCCTTCTTCGCGATGGTGCGCTTCTCCAGCACCAAGGCCTTCCCGCCGGTCAGCAACAACTGGGGCTACTACGGCAACGCGGAGATCGACAAGCTGATCGCCGAGGCCCGCACCTCCTTTGACGACAAGGCGCGCGACGCCGCGCTGGCCAGCTGCACGCCCGCATCGTCGAGGACGCGGCCTTCGTCTGGATCGCCCACGACGTCGGCCCGCGCGCCATCAGCCCCAAGGTGAAGAACGTCGTGCAGCCGCGCAGACTGGTTCATCGACCTCGCCACCATGACGATGGACTGACGCACGGATGACGGGATTCCTGCTGCGGCGGCTGCTGTACACGCTGCCCATCATGGTGGGCGTGGCGCTGGTGTGCTTCACGCTCGTGCACCTGGCACCGGGGACCCCCTGGTGTCGGTGCTGCCTCCCGACGCTTCCGCGGAACTGCAGGAGCGCATGCGCGAGATGTACGGCTTCAACCGCTCCTACCCGGAGCAGTTCGGCAGCTGGGTCTGGCGCGCGCTGCAGGGCGACCTGGGCATGTCGATCGCCTCCGGGCGGCCGGTGGCCGACGAGGTGATGCGCGCGGTCGGCAACACGCTGCGCCTGGCGGTGCTGGCGACCTTCATCGGCTTCATCCTCGGCAGCCTGTTCGGCTTCGTCGCCGGCTACTTCCGCAACTCCTGGGTCGACAAGGCCGCTTCGCTGACTTCCGTGCTGGGCGTGAGCGTGCCGCACTACTGGCTGGGCATGGTGCTGGTGATCGTGTTCTCTGTGCTCCTGAACTGGATGCCGCCGGGCGGCGCGGGGCCGGGCGGCTCCACCCAGTGGAGCTGGGACTGGGAGCACATGCGGCACATGGTGCTGCCGGCGGTGACCATGAGCGTGATCCCCATGGGCATCATCGCCCGGACGGTGCGCGCGCTGGTGGCCGAGATCCTGTCGCAGGAGTTCATCGTCGGCCTGCGCGCCAAGGGCCTGACCGACACCGGCATCTTCCTGCACGTGGTGAAGAACGCGGCGCCCACGGCGCTGGCGGTGATGGGCCTGCAACTGGGCTACCTGCTGGGCGGATCCATCCTGATCGAGACGGTGTTCTCCTGGCCGGGCACCGGCTTCCTGCTGAACTCCGCCATCTTCCAGCGCGACCTGCCGCTGCTGCAGGGGACCATCCTGGTGCTGGCGATGTTCTTCGTCGTGCTGAACCTGCTGGTGGACGTCGTGCAGACGCTGCTGGATCCGCGCATCGCGCGCGCCTGAGGGACCGTCCATGCTGCAAGCCACCGTGGAACCCCGGTCGATCTCGCGCCGATCGCCTTCGAGCGTTCGCCAGGCTACTGGGAGACCGTGCTGCGCCGCTTCGTGCGCGACAAGGTCGCCCTCGGCGCCGGCGTCGTCATCCTGCTGCTGCTGGGGATGGCGGTGTTCGCGCCCCTGCTGGTGCCGGCCGACCCCTATGCGTCCTCGATGCTCAGCCGGCTGAAGCCGATCGGCACGGCAGGCTACCCGCTGGGCACCGACGAACTGGGGCGGGACATGCTGTCGCGGCTGATGGTGGGCGCGCGGCTGTCGCTCTTCATGGGCATCACGCCGGTGGTGTTCGCCTTCTTCCTGGGCTCGCTGATCGGCATCACGGCGGGCTACGCCGGCGGGCGCACGAACAACGTGATCATGCGCACCATCGACGTGTTCTACGCGTTTCCCTCGGTGCTGCTGGCGATCGCGCTGTCCGGCGCGCTGGGCGCGGGCATGACCAACTCGCTGATCTCGCTGACGGTGGTGTTCATCCCGCCGATCGCGCGGGTGGCCGAGAGCGTGACCACGCAGATCCGCAACCGCGACTTCGTGGACGCGGCGCGCGCCTCCGGCGCCGGGCCCTTCACCATCGTGCGGGTGCACGTGCTGGGCAACGTGCTGGGGCCGATCTTCGTCTATGCCACCAGCCTGATCGCCGTGTCCATGATCCTGGCCTCCGGCCTGAGCTTCCTCGGCCTGGGCGTCAAGCCGCCGGAGCCGGAGTGGGGCCTGATGCTCAACACGCTGCGCACGGCGATCTACGTGCAGCCCTGGATCGCGGCACTGCCCGGCGCGATGATCTTCATGACCTCGGTCGCCTTCAACCTGCTCGCCGACGGCCTGCGCTCCGCCATGGAAATCAAGGAATGACGAACGACGACGTGGGCGGGCCCGCGCAGCCGCTGCTGGCCGTCAAGGGACTGGTCAAGCACTTTCCCTTGAAGAAGGACGTGCTGGGACGCGGCGGCGGCGTCGTGCGCGCGGTGGACGGCATCTCCTTCGACGTGCGCAAGGGCGAGACCCTGGGCGTGGTCGGCGAATCGGGCTGCGGCAAGTCGACGACGGCGCGCCTCCTGATGCACCTGATCGAACCCAACAAGGGCGAGATCGTGTTCGACGGCCGCACCGTCGGCGGCAGCGCGCTGCCCTTGAAGGAGTTCCGCCGCCAGACGCAGATGGTGTTCCAGGACAGCTACGCCTCGCTCAACCCGCGCCTGACGATGGAGGACTCGATCGCCTTCGCGCCGCAGGTGCACGGCGTGCCGCGCAAGGAAGCGGTGGCGCGGGCGCGCGACCTGCTGGCGCGGGTGGGACTGGAGCCGCGGCGCTTCGCCGAACGTTACCCGCACGAGCTGTCCGGCGGCCAGCGCCAGCGCGTGAACATCGCGCGGGCGCTCGCCCTGCAGCCGCGGCTGGTGATCCTGGACGAGGCGGTGTCGGCGCTGGACAAGTCGGTGGAAGCGCAGGTGCTCAACCTGCTGCTGGACCTGAAGCAGGAGTTCGGCCTGACCTACGTCTTCATCAGCCACGACCTCAACGTGGTGCGCTACATGAGCGACCGGGTGATGGTGATGTACCTGGGCGAAGTGGCGGAGATCGGCCGCAGCGAGACCCTGTTCAAGCATCCGGCCCACCCGTACACGCGGGCGCTGCTGTCGTCGATCCCCACCATGGACCCGGACCGGCGCACCGAGCAGCCGCCGCTGGCGGGCGATCCGCCCAACCCGATCAACCCGCCCTCGGGCTGCCGCTTCCACACCCGTTGCGCGCACGCGCAGGCCGTGTGCGCGCAGCGCGCCCCTCGCTCGGCCTGGTGGACGCGGGGCAGGCCGTCTCCTGCTGGATGCACGTGCCCGGCAGCGGGCACACGGAAGCGGCGCCGGCGCTGAAGGAGGCAGCATGAGCGAAGCCTTCGTCGACATCCGCGACCTGCGCGTGAGCTTCACCGGCGGCCGCAAGGTGGTGCAGGCGGTCAACGGCGTGGACCTGCAGGTGCAGCGCGGCGAGGTGGTGGCGCTGATCGGCGAGTCCGGTTCCGGCAAGAGCGTCACCCTGCGCAGCATGCTGCGGCTGCATCCGCCGAAGCAGACGCGCATCGAAGGCAGCATCCGCGTGGGCGCGCACGATGTGTTGAAGCTCGCTCCTGCGGCACTGGCCGACTTCCGCGGCAAGGTTGCCTCCATGATCTTCCAGGAGCCGCTGCTGGCCATGGACCCGGTCTATACCGTCGGCGCGCAGATCGTGGAGGCGATCCGCCGCCACGAGCCGGTCAGCGAGGCACAGGCGCGGCAGCGCGCGCTGCAGCTGTTCGAGCGCGTGCGCATTCCCAGCCCCGAGCGGCGGCTGCACGCCTATCCACACGAGCTCTCGGGCGGCATGCGGCAGCGGGCGATGATCGCGCTGGCGCTGGCCTGCGGCCCGCAGCTGCTGCTGGCCGACGAGCCGACCACCGCGCTGGATGCGACGGTGCAGATCCAGATCCTGCTGCTGCTGCGCGAGCTGCAGCGCGAGCTCGGACTCTCGGTCATGTTCGTCACGCACGACATAGGCGCGGCGGTGGAAGTCGCGGACCGCATCGCCGTGATGTACGCGGGCCGCATCGTGGAAGAGGGGCCGACTGCGACCCTGCTGCGCGCGCCCCAGCATCCCTACACGCTGGCGCTGCTGCGCAGCCGCGCCGACGGCGCACTGGCCAAGGGCACGCGCCTGCAGACCATCCCGGGCGCGCCGCCCGACTTGAGCGCGCTGCCGCCCGGCTGCGCCTTCGCCGAGCGCTGCGGCTACGCGCACGCCGGCTGCCGCCAGGCCCAGCCCGAGGTGACCTGGCCCGAGCCCGGACACGCGGTGCGCTGCCTGCGCGCGGACGCGAGCCTGCTGCCCTCCGCCCTGGGAGCCCTCTCATGAACCAGCACACCGACGTCCTGCACGATCCCGCGCATGCCTTCATGCCTTACCCGAAGGTGCCGGTGCCGCACGCCCCCACCGGGCCACTGGCCGGGTTGAGCTTCGGCGTGAAGGACCTGTTCCACGTCGCCGGCTATCCCACCAGCGGCGGCCAGCCGCTGCTGCTGGCGCTGCTGGGGGTGCAGGACCGCACCGCGCCCACCGTGCAGGCGCTGCTGGCCGCCGGCGCGCGCTTCGCCGGCAAGACCATCACCGATGAACTCGCCTTCTCCATGAACGGGCAGAACGCGCACTTCGGCTCGCCCGTCAACGGCGCGGCGCCCGACCGGATCTCCGGCGGCTCGTCCTCCGGCTCCGCGTCGGCGGTGTCGAACCGCCTGTGCGACTTCGCGCTCGGCACCGACACGGGCGGCTCCGTGCGGGCGCCCGCCAGCCACTGCGGACTGGTCGGGCTGCGGCCCACGCACGGCCGCGTGAGCCTGCGCGACTGCCTGGACCTGTCCCCCAGCTTCGACACCTGCGGCTGGTTCGCGCGCGACGTCGCCACCTTCGCGCGGGTGGCCGAGGTGCTGCTGGATGCGGATGCCTTGGTGCTGCCGAAGAAGCTGCGCGTGCTGGCCCCCACCGAGCTGTGGGCGCTGGCGCTGCCGGCGGCGCAGGACGCGCTGCAGCCGGTGCGCCAGCGCGTCGAGGACATCCTGGGCCACGCGACGCCCGTCACGCTGGCACTGGGAGGCGTGGACGTTCCGTACTGGCACTACCGCCACCTGCAGGGCTACGAGGCCTGGCAGGTCGACGGCGGCTTCATCCGGCGCTTCGCGCCGCCGCTCGGCCCCGGCGTGGCGCAGCGCTTCGCGTGGTGCGCCGAGGTCACCGACACGCAGGTGGCGCAGGCGCGCAGCTTCCGCGAGGAGTTCCGGGCGCGTTTCACCGACCTGCTGGGCGACGACGGGATCCTGCTGCTGCTGCCGACGATGCCCGACATCGCGCCGCTTTGCAGCGAGCCGGAGCAGGCGCTGGACGATTATCGCCAGCGGGCGATCCGGCTGCTGTGCAACGCGGGCCTGACCGGCCTGCCGCAGCTGTCGCTGCCGCTGGCCCGGCGCGCGGGCGCGCCGCTCGGCCTCTCGCTGATCGGGCCGGCGGGCAGCGACCGCAGCCTCATTGGCGTGGCGGAGCGGATCGGTGCAGCATGGCAGGACTCGTAGGCTGGTGGTGAGCGCGCGCAGCGCCGAACCCCAGCGTTCAGCGCATCGCTGGGGTTCGCCTGCGGGCTCACCCCAGCCTACGGGGGCCCCATCACTCGAGGCGCACGGGAACCTCCAGTTGCACCACCTCGCAATCCACCGCCGCCCCCTTGCGCTCGATCACCAGGAAGCTCCCATCCTCCAGAGCGATCAGCGGATGGTGCCAGGTCCCCGCATGCAGCGTGACGCCCTGCCGCGCCGTGGCGCTGAACGCCGCCAGCGTGCCCAGGTCGGGATGCGTGTGGCCGCGCGCCACCAGCACCACCCAGCGCCCCGCCTGCAGCGGGACGAAGGTCTGGCTGCCCCACAGGTGGCGCTCCAGCATCTTCCAGGGGCCTGCGAGCGGCTGCGCCCGCGCGCGGAAGGTGGCCAGCACCGGGCTGCCGCCGTGCCGCGTGAGCTCCAGCGTGGAGGGCAGGTCGTGCCGCTGCGTGGTGCCCTCGTTGATGCTGCGCGTGGGCCCCTCGGCCAGGTCCAGCACTTCGCCGTAGGCGGCGAAATCGTGGGCGGACAGCGGGCGCAGGCGCAGGACAGGCGGCATGATGGAATGCGTTGAAAGAGCCAGGAGCACAGCATGAACCCTTCCAGCCTCCGCATCAACGGGCAGCGCCTGTGGGACTCGCTCATGGAGCTGGCGCGCATCGGCGCCACGCCCAAGGGCGGGGTCTGCCGGCTGGCGCTGGGCGACCTCGACCGGCAGGGCCGCGACCTGGTCACTTCCTGGGGGCGGGCGGCCGGCCTCACGGTCACCGTCGACCGCATCGGCAACGTCTTCATGCGCCGGCCGGGCCGCAACGGTGCGCTGCCGCCCGTCATGGCGGGCAGCCACATCGACACCCAGCCCACCGGCGGCAAGTTCGACGGCAATTACGGCGTGCTCGCCGCTCTGGAGGTCGTGCGCACGCTGGACGATCACGGCATCCAGACCGAGGCGCCGATCGAGGTGGCCTTCTGGACCAACGAGGAAGGCTCGCGCTTCGTGCCCGTGATGATGGGCTCGGGCGTGTTCGCCGGCGCCTTCACGCTGGAACACGCCTACGCCGCCAAGGACGCGGAGGGCCGCACGGTGAAGGAGGAGCTGGCGCGCATCGGCTACATCGGCGAGCAGGTGCCGGGCGAGCATCCCATCGGCGCCTACTTCGAGGCGCACATCGAGCAGGGGCCGGTGCTGGAGGATGCCGGCGTCACCATCGGCGTGGTGCACGGCGTGCTGGGCATCCGCTGGTTCGACTGCACGGTCACCGGCATGGAAGCGCACGCCGGCCCGACGCCGATGGAGCTGCGCAAGGACGCCTTGCAGGTGGCCACGCGGCTGATGCAGGAGGTGGTGGCCTCCGCGCTGCGCCACGGCCCGCATGGCCGCGGCACGGTCGGCATGGTGCAGGTGCACCCGAACAGCCGCAACGTCATCCCGGGGCAGGTGCGCTTCTCGATCGACCTGCGCAATGCCAGCGACGAGCTGGTGGACCGGCAGGCGTCGGAGGTGAAGGCGCTGGCCGAGCGGCTGTCCGCGGAGAGCGGCCTTCCCATCCACATCGAGCAGGTCTCCAGCTATCCCGCGCAGCAGTTCGACCGCGAGTGCGTGCAGGCCGTGGCGAACGCGGCGGCTCGCCTGGGCTACTCGCACATGGCCGCGGTGTCGGGCGCCGGGCACGACGCGGTCTACGCCGCGCGGCTGGCCCCGACGGGGATGATCTTCATCCCCTGCAAGGACGGCATCAGCCACAACGAGATCGAGGATGCGAAGCCGGAGCACCTGGAAGCCGGGTGCAACGTCCTGCTGCAGGTGATGCTGGATCGGGCCGGGGCGTAGCGCTTCCACCGCCCTGGCGCGTGGCCCCCGGGCCCGGCAGCCCGGCGCGGCATTACCAGGGGCTGATCTGGGCCTGGCGCATCAGTCGCTTGGCCCGCGGGCTGAGCTGCGCCGGGTTGATCCCCTGGGGAAGCTCCACTTGGGTCAGGGCAGTGCGGCCACTGCCGACGGAGCATGCCTTGACCGCCATTTCGCAGACCAGCGCCACCAGATGCCGCATCGGGACGCCCCTGCGGGCCCCGACGACGAGAACAGCCTTGTACATGTCCCAACTCCTCTCCGGTTTGGTTAAGCCGTTTCCCTAAGGATCAGGCAGGCCGACTGTGGCGACAATTGCTACGAAGTGCAACAGCCGCCAGGGCCCTGGGTCGGCAATAACGCCACAAATTCACAACCTTTCCAGGTGCGTACAGTTAAGAGATCGAGAAAGTGTGCGGGAGATCACGGACCTACGGGAGTTACTTATTGCAACTCGTGGTTGCATCTGGAATTCTGCGATGCGCACCGCAGAGGTGCATGGGACCGGCCCACCGGGCCGCGGTTGAAACGGGAGCGAGGAGACAAGCGTGGGGACCAAGAGATTTGGAAGGGGTTCGGGGGATTCACGATCCGGACGCGGCTGGGGCTGGCATTTGCCCTGTTCGTCGCGATGTTCGTGACCATGACGGCGGTGGCGACGCTGCACCTGCAGGAGCTGGACCGCAAGACGGCGGAGCTGGCGACCGTCAACCTGAAGATGGAACGCCTGGTCGGCGAGTGGCTGTCGTTCACCCGCGCGAACGCGGTGCGCGCGACCGTGCTCACCCGCTCGGACGACGAGGAGCTCAGGCGCCTGCTGACGCCGGAGGTCGAGGCGACCACCAAGCGGATCTCCGAGCTGCAGGCGCAGATCGAGAAGATGCTGGACAGCGCCGAGGCCAGGCAGCTGTTCGAGAGCGTCGGCGAAAAGCGCAAGGCCTACCTGGGGGCGCGCCAGCAGGTGCTGGAGAAGAAGAAGTCCGGGCAGCCGGGCGAGGCCAACGCCCTCATGGACAGCACGATGCTGCCGGCGCTGCGCACCTACATCGATTCGATCCGGACCCTCGCCGAGCACTACGGCACCGAGGTCGCGAACGATGCCGCCGCCGCGCATGCGGCGGCGATCACCGGCCGCAACGTGCTGACGGGAATGTCGGCGCTCGGGGTGGTGCTGGCGGTGCTGTTCTCCATACTGCTGATGCGCTCCATCACCCGTCCGCTCGACGAAGCGGTGCAGGCGGCGCAGCGGGTCGCCGGCGGCGACCTCAGCGTCGACGTGCAGCCAAAGACGCGCGACGAAATGGGGCAGCTGCTGGGCGCGCTGGCCGACATGACCGCGCGGCTGCGCGAGCTGGTGAGCCAGGTCGCCGGCGGCGCGCGCCGTCGCGGAGACCAGCGCGCAGATCGCGCAGGGCAACATCGACCTGTCGCAGCGCACCGAGGAACAGGCGGGCACGCTGGAGGAGACGGCGAGCTCCATGGAGGAACTGACCTCCACGGTCGCCCAGAACGCCAGCAACGCCCGGGAGGCGAGCGTGCTGGCCGCCAGCGCCTCGGAAGTCGCGCGCAAGGGCGGCGAGGTGGTCGGGCAGGTGGTGAGCACCATGAGCGGCATCTCGGAGTCCTCGCGCAGGATCTCCGACATCATCGGCGTGATCGACGGCATCGCCTTCCAGACCAACATCCTCGCGCTCAATGCCGCGGTGGAGGCCGCGCGTGCCGGCGAACAGGGCCGCGGCTTCGCGGTTGTGGCCACCGAGGTGCGCAACCTTGCCCAGCGCAGCGCCCAGGCGGCCAAGGAGATCAAGGTCCTGATCGGCACCTCGGTGTCCCAGGTGGAGGCGGGTGGCAAGCTGGTGGACGCCGCCGGCAGGACCATGGAGGACATCGTCGGGTCGGTCCAGAAGGTCAACGACCTGATCACCGAGATCGCGGCGGCGAGCCAGGAGCAGAGCTCCGGCATCGAGCAGGTGAACCAGGCGGTCACCCAGATGGACCAGGTGGTCCAGCAGAACGCCACGCTGGTCGAGGAGGCCACGGCTGCGACCGAATCGATGAAGGCGCAGTCGGACGCGCTGCTGGAGCTGGTGTCTTCCTTCAAGCTGGGCGGCGCCGCGTCCGGCTACACGCCCGTGACTCCGCTGAAGGCAGCGCCGCAAGCGGATGCCCGTCCGGCCGTCACCCCGATCCGGGTCGCGCCGTCAGCGGCCAAACTGGAAGGCGCCCACCCGGCGCCGCTGGCCATGCCCGGTCTGCGCGCGACGCCCCAGGGGGCCTGGCGGGAGTTCTGATCGCAGCGCGGGGGAGGGCGGCGCGCGGCGCCGCTACTTCATCAGCGAAGGCAGCCAGAGGCTCAGCTGCGGGAACGCGATCAGGATGCCGAGGACCAGCACCATCGTCAGCACCAGCGGCCAGCAGCCGCGGAAGATCTGGTTCAGCCCCACCTTGGGCAGCAGCGCATTCAGCACGAACAGGTTCATGCCGACCGGCGGCGAGATCAGGCCGATCTGCACCACCATCACGATCAGCACGCCGAACCAGATCGGGTCGAAGCCCAGCCCGGTGACGATGGGGAAGAACAGCGGGATGGTCAGCAGCACCATCGTCAGTTCCTCCATCACGGTCCCGAGGATCACGTAGACGGCCATCATGGCCACGATGATCATGGTGGGCGACAGGCCGGCCTGCGTGATCCAGTTCTTCAGGTCGCCGGGCAGGGTCGTGAAGTTCACGAAGTTGGCGAACAGCGTGGCGGCGATCAGCAGCGTGAACAGCATCGCGGTGGTGCGCGCGGACTCCACCAGCACTTCGAGCAGGCCGGCCCAGGTGAGCCGGCCGCGCAGCAGCGCGAACAGGAAGGCGCCCGCGGCGCCGAAGCCGCGCCTTCGGTGGCGGTGAAGAAGCCGCCGTAGATCCCGCCCAGCACCACCAGCACCAGCAGCACCACGCCCCAGATCCCGCGCAGGGCCGCCCAGCGCTCCGGCCAGGTCGCCCGCTCGCCGGGCGGCGCGTGTTCGGGATCGCGCGAGGTGATCACCACCACGGCCAGCATCAGCATGGCGGCGGTCAGCAGCCCCGGGATCACGCCCGCCGCGAACAGCTTGCCGATGTTGGTCTCGGTGACGATGCCGTAGATCACCATGATGGTGGACGGGGGATCATGATGCCCAGCGTGCCGCCGGCGGCCATCACGCCGGTCGACAGCGAGTCGCTGTAGCCCAGCTTGCGCATCGACGGGTAGGCCACCTTGCTCATGGTGGCCGCGGTGGCGATGGAAGATCCGCAGATCGCGCCGAAGCCGGCGCAGGCGGCGATGGTGGCGTGCGCGAGGCCGCCGCGCACGTGGCCGATGAAGGCATAGGCGGCCTGGAACAGCTCGTGGGCCAGGCCGGCGCGCGCCACGAAGTTGCCCATGAGGATGAAGAGAGGGATCACCGACAGCGTGTAGGCGAAACCGGTCTCGTACACGACCTGCGCCGTGCTTGCCGTGGCCGGCACCCAGCCGCGCGTCAGGCCGATGCCGGCGAAGCCGACCAGCCCCATCGCGAACGCCAGCGGAACGCGCAGCAACGCGAGCAGGAAGATGGCACCGAAGCCGAGCAGCGCTTCCGTCACAGCGCCGCCCCCTCGCCCTCGAAGCGGTCATGCGGTTTCGCGCCCACCAGGGCCAGGTGCACGAAGCCGGTCAGGGCGCACAGCACGCCCATGCCGTAGAGGAAGGGGTACTTGGGGATCTGCAGCTGCGCGGTCGTCTCGCCGGTCTGCCGGAACTCCCCGCCGGTGCGCCACATCAGCCAGGCCAGGCCGAGCAGGACCGCCGCGCACAGCAGGTGCACGATCACGCCCTGCAGCCGGCGCAGCCACATCGGCAGGTAGGGATCGAGCGAATCGAACTCCACGTGCTCGCCCCGGCGCGAGACCAGGGGCAGGGCGCCGAAGATCACCACCACCATCAGCAGCTCGGTGAGCTCCAGGGAGCCGGGAATGGAATGCGAAACGGCCTTGCGGCCGATCACGTCGAAGAAGGTGAGCGCCATGATCGCGAACAGCGCGATCGAGGACAGCAGCCCGCACAGCAGGTCCAGCAGCTTGGTCAAGTCTCTTGGTCCGTCTCGTTATGGGGGCGCAGCAAAAAGCGGCACCCGGGGACCTCCCCGGTTGCCGCCTTTGTACCAGAGCAGCGGGCTTACTTCGCCTGCTTCGCGATCTCGGAGCGGAACTCCGCCAGCACCTTGGCGGCGTCCTTCATGCCCTTGGCCTCGGCGTCCTTGGCCCACTTCTGCTCGAGGGTCGAGGTCTTGGCCTTGATGTCGGCCACCAGCTTGGCGTCGGCCTTCACGACCTGCACGTTGTTGGCCTGCATCAGCGCGTAGGCGCGGCGGTCGAACTTGTCCCAGCTGCGGCCGATGATGCGCGCGGCCACCTCGCCGGACGCCGCATCCACGGCCTTCTTCTCGTCGGGGCTCAGCTTGTCGTACTTGGCCTGGTTCATCATGAACACGAAGCTGGTGTTGTACAGGCCGCCGGGGAAGACGGTGGCGTGCTTGATCAGCTTGTCCAGCTTGAAGGCCTCGATCGATTCGGCGGGGAACAGGGTGCCGTCCATCACGCCGCCGGACAGCAGCTCGTAGGACTCCGGCGCCGGCTTCAGGGTCACGTTCATGGACAGGGCCTTGGAGATCTCGTTGACCATGCCGCCGCCCACGCGCCACTTCAGGCCCTGCAGGTCCTCCAGCTTGGTCACCGGCCGCTTGGTGTTGAACACGATGCCGGGGCCGTGGGTGAAGTAGGCCAGGACCTTGACGCCCTCGTGCTCCTTCAGGATCTCGGGGCGCTTCATCGCCACGCGGTTGAAAGCCACCGACATCGGCTCGGCGGCGTCGCCCAGGAAGGGGAACTCGGCCATCTGCGTCAGCACGAAGCGGCCCGGCGTGTAGCCGTGCACGGTGAAGGAGACGTCGGCCAGCCCGTTCTTCACGGCGTCGAAGGTGCCGGGGGCGCCGCCACCGCGCGCGGCAGGTGGTTGCAGCGGATCTTGCCGTTGGCGTTCTTCTCGACCAGGTCGCACCATTCCTTCTGGGCCAGCGTGAGCGCATGGGTCGGGGGACCCAGCTCGACGTGGTCAGCACGGTCTGGGCGCCGGCGGTGCCGGCGGCGCAAAGGGCGGCCGCGGCGAGGGGAAGCAGGCTTCGTTTCATCCAACGATCTCCGGTGTTCATGTGTGGAGGGACTGTAAGGCGGCCCCTTAAGGCGAACGGTCCTGACTTTCCCGCATCGCTGAATGTCGGCCCCGTGACAGTTGGATGCGGCGCTCTAGCGCTTTCGCGGCGGTGCCGGGCCTATAATCAAAAACGAACGGTCGTTCTTTTTGCTTCCCCTGGGCGAAGCGCGGGGGGCACCCGCCCCCGCATAGAATTTCCGGTTTACGTACACGTCAATTCAAACTCTAGGAGTGCCCAGCATGAAGGTCCTGGTCCCGGTCAAGCGGGTGGTGGACTACAACGTGAAGGTCCGGGTCAAGTCGGACAACACGGGTGTGGACATCGCGAACGTCAAGATGAGCATGAACCCCTTCGACGAGATCGCGGTGGAGGAAGCTGTGCGCCTGAAGGAAAAGGGCGTGGCCACCGAGGTGATCGCGGTGTCCTGCGGCGTGCAACAGTGCCAGGAGACGCTGCGCACGGCGATGGCGATCGGCGCCGACCGCGCGATCCTGGTGCAGACCGACGAGGAACTGCAGCCGCTGGCGGTGGCCAAGATCCTCAAGGCGCTGATGGACAAGGAGCAGCCGGGCCTGGTGATCCTGGGCAAGCAGGCGATCGACGACGACTGCAACCAGACCGGGCAGATGCTGGCGGCGCTGGCCGACCTGCCGCAGCCACCACCTTCGCCTCCAAGGTGGAAGTGGCCGACGGCCGTGCCAAGGTCACGCGCGAGGTGGACGGCGGCCTGGAGACCATTTCCGTGTCGCTGCCGGCCGTGATCACCACCGACTTGCGCCTGAACGAACCGCGTTACGTGACGCTGCCCAACATCATGAAGGCCAAGAAGAAGCAGCTGGACATCGTCAAGCCCGAGGACCTGGGCGTGGACGTCAAGCCGCGGCTGAAGACCCTGAAGGTGACCGAGCCCGCCAAGCGCGGCGCCGGCGTGAAGGTGCCCGACGTGGCCACCCTGGTTCAGAAGCTCAAGACCGAAGCGAAGGTGATCTAAGTGGCCTCTCTCGTCATCGCGGAACACGACAACCAGTCGATCAAGCCCTCCACCCTCAACACCGTGACGGCCGCGGCCGCCTGTGGCGGCGACGTGCACGTGCTGGTGGCCGGTGCCAACGCTGCGGAGGCCGCCAAGGCCGCTTCGCAGATCGCGGGCGTGGCCAAGGTGCTCCACGCCGAAGGCGCGCAGTTCGAACACGGCCTGGCCGAGAACATGGCCGCGCAGGTGCTGGCCATCGCCTCGAACTACTCGCACATCCTGTTCCCGGCCACGGCCAGCGGCAAGAACATCGCCCCGCGCGTGGCCGCCAAGCTGGACGTGGCGCAGATCTCCGACATCACCAAGGTCGATGCCGCCGACACCTTCGAGCGCCCGATCTACGCGGGCAACGCGATTGCCATCGTGCAGAGCGCCGACCAGATCAAGGTGATCACGGTGCGCACCACCGCCTTCGATCCGGCCGCGGCCACCGGCGGCAGCGCCGCGGTGGAGAGCGCAAGCCCCGTGGCCGACAGCGGCAAGAGCAGCTTCGTGGGCCAGGAGATCGCGCAGAACGACCGCCCGGAACTGACCGCCGCCAAGATCATCGTGTCGGGCGGCCGTGCCATGGGCTCCAGCGAGAAGTTCCACGAAGTGCTGGAGCCGCTGGCCGACAAGCTCGGTGCGGCGATCGGTGCGAGCCGTGCGGCGGTGGATGCGGGCTACGCACCCAACGACCTGCAGGTCGGCCAGACCGGCAAGATCGTGGCGCCGCAGCTGTACATCGCCTGCGGCATCAGCGGGGCCATCCAGCACCTGGCCGGCATGAAGGACTCCAAGGTGATCGTGGCGATCAACAAGGACCCGGAAGCGCCGATCTTCAGTGTGGCCGACTACGGGCTGGAAGCGGACCTGTTCACGGCGGTGCCGGAACTGATCAAGGCGCTGTAAGCGCTGTGTGTGAGTGAGAAAACTCCCTCCCCCGGGGGAGGGCTGGGGTGGGGGCAGCGCGCGCCCCGGTGCGCCCCCACCCCCACCCTCCCCCAGAGGGGGAGGGGGCAAGACAGGAGATCGCCATGAGCTACACCGCCCCCGTCAAGGACATGCTGTTCGACATCGAGCACCTCGCCGGCATCGAACAGATCGCGCAGCTGCCCGGCTTCGAGGAAGCCGGCCTGGAAACGGCGCAGGCCGTGCTGGAGGAGTGCGCCAAGTTCAACGAAGGCGTGGTCGCGCCGCTGAACGTCGAGGGCGACCGCAATCCTTCCAGCTGGAAGGACGGCCGGGTCACGACGACGCCGGGCTTCGCGGCCGCCTACAAGCAGTACGCCGAAGGCGGCTGGCAGGGCCTGCAGCACCCGGTGGACTTCGGCGGCCAGGGCCTGCCCAAGGCGATCGGCGCGGCCTGCGGCGAGATGCTCAACTCGGCGAACCTGAGTTTCGCGCTGTGCCCGCTGCTCACCGACGGCGCGATCGAGGCGCTGCTCACCGCCGGCTCCGACGACCTGAAGGCGGTGTACCTGGAAAAGCTGGTGACCGGCGAGTGGACCGGCACCATGAACCTCACCGAGCCGCAGGCCGGCAGCGACCTGGCGCTGGTGCGCAGCCGCGCCGAGCCGCAGCCTGACGGCAGCTACAAGGTCTTCGGCACCAAGATCTTCATCACCTACGGCGAGCACGACATGGCGGACAACATCGTCCACCTGGTGCTGGCCAAGATCCCCGGCTCGCCCGAGGGCGTGAAGGGCATCAGCCTGTTCGTGGTGCCCAAGTTCCTGGTCAACAAGGACGGGTCGCTGGGCGCGCGCAACGACGTGCACTGCGTCAGCATCGAGCACAAGCTCGGGATCAAGGCCTCGCCCACCGCGGTGCTGCAGTATGGCGACAACGGCGGCGCCGTGGGCTACATCGTCGGCGAGGAGAACCGCGGCCTCGAGTACATGTTCATCATGATGAACGCGGCCCGCTACGCCGTGGGCGTGCAGGGCATCGCGGTGGCGGAGCGGGCCTACCAGAAGGCCGTGGCCTATGCCCGCGACCGCGTGCAGTCGCGCCCGGTGGACGGTTCCGTCAGCGGCCCCGCGCCCATCATCCACCACCCCGACGTGCGCCGCATGCTGATGACGATGCGCGCGTACACCGAAGGCTGCCGCGCGATGGCCAGCGTGGCCGCCGCCGCCTACGACGCGGCGCACCACCACCCGGACGCCGCAGCGCGCAAGCAGAACCAGGCCTTCTACGAATTCCTGGTGCCGCTGGTCAAGGGCTACAGCACCGAGATGAGCCTGGAAGTCACCTCGCTGGGCGTGCAGGTGCACGGCGGCATGGGCTTCATCGAGGAGACCGGCGCCGCGCAGTACTACCGCGACGCCAAGATCCTGACCATCTACGAAGGCACGACCGCCATCCAGGCCAACGACCTGGTGGGCCGCAAGACGGCGCGCGACGGCGGCCAGACGGCACAGGCGATCGCCGCGCAGATCGAGAAGACCGAGGGCGAACTGGCAAAGCGTGACAGCGTGGCCGCGCGGGCCGTCGCGAAACGCCTGACCGCCGCCCGCAAGGCCTTCCTCGACGTCGTGGCCTACGTGGTGCAGCAGGGCAAGGCCTCGCCGAACGCCGTGTTCGCCGGCTCGGTTCCCTACCTGATGCTCGCCGGCAACCTGGTGGCGGGCTGGCAGATGGCGCGTGCGCTGCTGGTGGCGGAGGACCTGTTGCAAAAGGGACAGGACGCCGCCTTCATGCGCGCGAAGATCGCTACCGCGCGCTTCTACGCCGACCACATCCTGGCCAAGGCGCCGGGCATGCGCGACAGCATCGTCGAAGGCGCGGACAGCGTCACGGCGTTGCCGCTGGAAGCTTTTTGAAGACAGCGCGCGTCGCGCGCATCGCTGGGGTTCCTGCGTCACCCCAGCCTACCGCTTGTGAACTCGTAGGCTGGTGGTGAGGCAAAGCCGAACCCCAGCAACAGGAGCCCGAATGTCGAAACTGCCGCCCGTCCTGCAAAACCTCCCCTGCCGGTCATCGCCTCGCCGATGTTCATCGTCAGCACGCCAGCTGGTGATCGAGCAGTGCAAGGCGGGCATCGTCGGCTCCATGCCGGCGCTCAATGCCCGGCCCGCTTCCCAGCTGGACGAGTGGCTGCACGAGATCGAGGAGACGCTGGCGGCCTGGAACCGCGCGCATCCGGAACAACCGGCGGCGCCCTACGCCATCAACCAGATCGTGCACAAGAGCAACGACCGGCTCGAGCACGACATGGAGGTGGTGGTCAGGCGCAAGGTGCCCATCATCATCACCTCGCTGGGCGCGCGCACCGACGTGAACGATGCGATCCACAGCTACGGCGGCATCGTGCTGCACGACATCATCAACAACTTCTTCGCCCGCAAGGCGGTGGAGAAGGGCGCCGACGGCCTGATCGCCGTGGCGGCCGGCGCCGGCGGCCACGCGGGCGTGAAGAGCCCGTTCGCGCTGGTGCAGGAGATCCGCGAGTGGTTCGACGGACCGATCGCGCTGTCCGGCGCGATCGCCAACGGCGGCGCCGTGCTGGCGGCGCAGGCCATGGGCGCCGACTTCGGGTACATCGGCTCGGCCTTCATCGCCACGCACGAGGCGCGGGCCAGCGATGCCTACAAGCAGGCGATCGTCGAAGGCACCTCCGACGACATCGTCTACTCCAGCCTGTTCACCGGCGTGCACGGCAACTACCTGAAGGCGAGCATCCGCGCCTCCGGCCTCGATCCGGACAACCTGCCGGAAAGCGACCCCAGCAAGATGAGCTTCGGCGGCGGGGAAGGCAGCAAGAAGGCCTGGAAGGACATCTGGGGTTCGGGGCAGGGCATTTCCGCGGTGAAGGAAGTGATGCATGTGGCGGACTACGTCGCGCGGCTGAAGCGCGAGTACGCCGAGGCGCGGGCGCGGCTGTCGCTGCCTTCGCTCGCTGTCGCCTGAGCGCTGGGGTTCGGCTGCGCCTCACCGCCAGCCTACCGAATCACTTGCCCGGCCCGTAGCTCAGGGCCGAGGCCTTGCCCCAGAACACGCGGTACATGAACACCGTGTAGACGATGATCGCCGGCAGCGTGATCGCCACGCCGACGAAGATCACCACCAGCGACTCGTGCGCGCTCGCCGCCTGCCACACCGTCAGCTTGTCGATCACGATGTAGGGGTAGATGCTGTACGCCAGCCCGAGGAAGGACAGCACGAAGATCAGCACCGTGCTGGCGAACACGATCCAGCCGTAGCCCGCCTGCACGACGTTTTCGCGGCTGGTCACGTGCCACGCGGCGAAGAAGGCCGCCGCGCAGGCCACCGGGATCGGCAGCAGCCCCAGGAACTGCGGCATCGCGAACCACTTGTCGAACACGTTGGGGCTCACCAGCGGCGTCGCCACCGAGATGCCCACCAGCGCCGCGCCCATGGGCCACAGCACCAGGCGGGCCCAGCGCACCGCCTTCGCCTGCAGCGCGCCCTCGGTCTTCATGATCAGCCAGCCCGCTCCCAGCATCGCGTACGCGGTCGGCAGGGTGACCGCGATCAGCACGGTGAACAGCGTGGGCCACAGGCCGTGGTCGAAGGCCGTGAGATAGCGGCCCAGCATCCAGCCCTGCGAGGCCGCCGCCATCAGCGAGCCGAGTGAGAACAGGCGGTTCCACATCTCCTTGCGCGCCGCGCGCGCCTTCACCCGGAAGTCGAAAGACACGCCGCGCAGCACCAGGCCGATCAGCATCACCGCCACCGGCAGGTACAGCGCCGACAGCACCAGGCCGTGGGCCGAGGGGAAGGCGATCAGCAGAATGCCGACGCCCAGCACCAGCCAGGTCTCGTTGGCGTCCCAGAACGGACCGATGCTCGAGACCATCACGTCCTTCTGTTCGTCGGAGGCGAAGGGCAGCAGCAGCCCGACGCCGAGGTCGTAGCCATCGAGCACGACGTACGCGAGCAGCGCGAGCCCCATCACGGCCATGAAGACCAGGGGCAGCAGGGTGGGCCAGTCGAAAGTCATCTGCGTGCTCCTCAGGCGGGTCCGCCCACCGGCATGGCGGCCTTGGGACTCTGGGGGTGTCGGGGTCGGCATCGCGGGGTGCTCCGCCATGTACATCAGCACCCGCACGTAGGCGCCGAGCAGGAACACGTACACCACGAGGTAGGACACGAGCGTGGCCAGCACCGTGCCGGGCGGATGCTGCCCGACCAGGTCCGCCGTGCGCAGCTGTCCGTAGACCAGGAAGGGCTGGCGGCCGACCTCGGTCACCACCCAGCCGGCGAGCGTCGCCACCCAGCCGGAGAAGGTCATCGCCGTCAGCAGCCGCAGCTGCCAGCGGGAAAGCAGCGTGCCGTCGGCGCCCGCCGCGCGCCGCCGTCGCCAGAGCGTCCATGCGCCCCACCACGACACGGCGAGCATCAGCATGCCCACGCCGACCATGATGCGGAAGCCCCAGAACACCGGCGCCACCGGCGGGTGCGCGTCCGGGAACTCGTTGAGGCCCTTCAGCTCCGCGTCCAGGTCGTGCGCCAGGATCAGGCTGGCGAGCTTGGGCACCTGCAGCGCGTAGTCGGTGCGGCCTTCCTTCTCGTTGGGCCAGCCGAACAGCGTGAGCGGCGCGCTCTTTTCCGTGTGCCAGATGCCTTCGATGGCGGCGATCTTGGCCGGCTGGTGTTCCAGCGTGTTCAGGCCGTGCATGTCGCCGGCCAGGATCTGCAGCGGGATCGCGATCGCCGCAGCCATCACGCCCGATCGCAGCGCGCGGTGCGTGCCCCCGTTCGCGGTGCCGCGCAGCAGCTGCCAGGCCGACAGGCCGGCGATCAGGAAGGAGGCCGTCAGCGTCGAGGCGAGCAGCTTGTGCACGAGCCGGTAGGGGAAGGAGGGGTTGAAGACGATCTGCAGCCAGTCCTGCGCGTGGTACACGCCGTCGATCACCTTGAAGCCGACCGGCGTCTGCATCCACGAGTTGAGGCTCAGGATCCAGAACGCCGACAGCGTGGTGCCCGCCGCCACCATCAGCGTCGCCACCATGTGCACGCGGCCGGACACGCGGTTGCGGCCGAACAGCATGATCCCGAGGAAGGTCGCTTCCAGGAAGAACGCCGTCAGCACTTCGTACCCGAGCAGCGGGCCCGCGATGTTGCCCACGCGTTCCATGTAGCCGGGCCAGTTGGTGCCGAACTGGAAGGTCATGGTGATCCCGGTGACCACCCCCAGCGCGAAGCTCAGGGCGAACACCTTGGTCCACAGGTAATAGGCCTCCTCCCAGTGGCGCGCGTCCTCCACGTCCTTCGCCGCGCCGTGGCGCAGGCGGAAGTACACCAGGAACCAGCACAGCGCGATGTTGATGGTGGGAAAGAGGATGTGGAAGGAAATGTTGGCCGCGAACTGCAGCCGCGACAGCATCAGGGTGTCCATGCTCACGATTCCTTGTTGTTGCCGCCGCGGACGCCGCGGCCGGTGACGCGGTCCTTGAGTTCCAGCACGCGCGTCACCGCGCTGCCCATTCCCATCAGCTGCATGGCCGTCTCGGGGGCGAGCCTCTGCACGTCGTCGAACCAGGTCATGAGGCGGTCGATCAGCTCGTACATCTCGCGCATGCGCTGCTGCGCGTGACGCTCGGCGTCGGTGCCGGGCTGCTCCAGCAGCGCCATGCGCAGCATCGACAGGGTGGGCTCGACCTCGCGCCGGCGCCGCTCCTCGGCCAGCACGCGGAAGATCTCCCACACGTCCGCGGGCGCCTCGAAGTATTCGCGCCGGTCGCCCGGCAAATGCTTCATGCGCACCAGCCGCCAGGACTGCAGTTCCTTCAGGCCCATGCTCACGTTGGAGCGGGAGAACTCCAGCGTCTCGGCGATCTCGTCGGCGTTCAGGGCGCGCTGCGACACGAACAGCAGCGCGTACATCTGGCCGACCGTGCGATTGATCCCCCAGCGGCTGCCCATCTCGCCGAAGTGGGACACGAACTGCCGGCTCAGCGGCGGGAGGTGGTCCTGCAATGACATGGGTCAGATTTTGCGCAGATTGCTTTTGAATTTTCAGGAAGTTCTGAAATTTCAGGCATGCACGCAGGGCTTTCCCTTCACCCGACATCCGTCATACTGTATGCATGAACAGTATCGACCGTAGCAGCTCCAATGAAGTGGAGGAGGTGCGCGTGCCGCTCTCGGCGATCAAGGGCCGCGGCACCGCGACCCGGTTCGCGCACCGCTTCGAGCGCGACCTGCGCGAAGGCTTCGACGACGGCTGGGAGCGCAGCGAAGCCGAGGCCGCGGCGATCCCCCGCACCGAAGTCACCTGGGAGAACGCGCGCAGCATCATCGCCAGCAACGACTCGCCCGACATCCAATTCGGCAAGTCGATCAACCCCTACCGCGGCTGCGAGCACGGCTGCATCTACTGCTACGCGCGGCCGACGCACAGCTACCTGAACCTGTCGCCGGGCCTGGACTTCGAGACGAAGATCATCGCCAAGCGCAACGGCGTCGCGCTGCTGCGCGAGGAACTGGCGCGCCGCGCGTACCGGCCGGAGCTGATCGCGATCGGCACCGCCACCGACTGCTACCAGCCGGTGGAGCGCGAACTGCGGCTGACACGCGGCCTGATCGAGGTGCTGCACGAGACGAACCACCCGTTCGCGCTGGTGACGAAATCGAGCGGCGTCGAGCGCGACCTGGACCTGATCGCGCCGATGGCGCAGAAGGGCCTGGCCGCGGTGTACGTGACCATCACCACCTTGAACGCGGAACTGGCGCGCACGCTGGAGCCGCGCGCGGCGGCGCCGCACCGCCGCCTGCGCATGCTCAGGACGCTGGCCGAACACGGCGTGCCCTGCGGCGTGAGCCTGGCGCCGCAGATCCCCTTCCTCAACGACGACATGGAGCAGGTGCTGGAAGCGGCCTGGGAGGCCGGCGCGCGCGAGGCCTTCTATCACGTGATCCGGCTGCCCTGGGAGGTGGCGCCGCTGTTCCGCCAATGGCTGGAAACGCACTACCCGCAGCGGGCGCAGCGCGTGATGCACCGCATCCAGGAGATGCGCGGCGGCAAGGACTACGACAGCGACTTCGCCACGCGCATGAAGGGCTCGGGCACCTGGGCGGCCTTGCTCAAGCAGCGCTTCCAGAAGACCGCGAAGCGGCTCGGCTTCAACGCGAAGAAGGTGGATTTCCGCACCGACCTGTTCCGACCGCCTTCACCGCCGGGGCAGGGTGCGCTGTTCTGAACTGCGCGTTCAGCGCAGGAGGAAGATGCCGCAGCCCAGGACGATCGCGCCGAGCAGTGCGCCAGTGATGTTGGACTGCAGCTGCTTGGGGCCCGGCATGCGCCGTATGCCGTGGTTCCACAGCCAGACGATCGGGACCACGGCCAGCACCAGCACGATGCCCAGCACGTCCCAGCGCATGAAGCTCGTCCAGGCGGGCAGCAGCGTGCGCGGCGGGCCCTGCCACAGCGTGTCGATCGGCAGCTGCTGGCTCCAGAGGCCCGCGGCCACCAGGCTGGCGGCGATCAGCGAGAAGGTGATGGCCGGCTTGAGCGTGCGCCGCCAGCCCAGGAGGCTGAACAGGGCACCGGTCGCGCCGGCGATGACGAGGATGGACGCCAGGGCGTGTCGCCCGTCCAGGCTGCCGCCCAGCCAGCGCCACACGCCCACGTTCGCCACCACCCCCAGCCAGAGGCTGGCCCACAGCACCAGCATCGCGGGTGCGTGGCAAGGCGGGACTCCCCGGCATGAGCAGGGTGGAGTAGCCGGTGGTCCGAAAGAGCCGCAGCGCCATGCCGGCATTGTCGCCGGGGCGCTGGGCCTTGGCACCCGGCACGTGGGCAAGCTGCGCGCGGTTGTGCTATGGAAACGACAGCACTGCCTCGAACGCCTTGGGTCCCCGCCTCCGCGGGATGACGAAATCCTCAGGCGCTGAAGAAGCCCTTCAGCTTGTCGGCCCAGGATTCCTCGTTCGGCGAGTGCTTGGCGCCCCCTTTCTTCAGGGATTCGTCCAGCTCCTTGAGCAGCTTGCGCTGGTGCTCGGTCAGCTTGACCGGCGTTTCCACCGCGATGTGGCAGTACAGGTCGCCGGCCACGCTGGAGCGCACGCCCTTGATGCCCTTGCCGCGCAGGCGGAACTGCTTGCCCGCCTGGGTGCCTTCGGGGATGTCGATGGCCGCCTTGCCGTCCAGAGTGGGCACCTCGATCTCGCCTCCCAGGGCGGCGCGCGCGATGCTCACCGGCACCACCACGTGCAGGTCGTCGCCGTCGCGCTCGAAGATCGCGTGCTTCTTCAGCCGGATCTCGATGAACAGGTCGCCTGGCGGCCCGCCGTTGGTGCCCGGCTCGCCGTTGCCAGCGCTGCGGATGCGCATGCCGTCGTCGATGCCCGGGGGATGCGCACTTCCAGCGTCTTCTGGCGCTTGACCTTGCCCTGGCCGTGGCAGCTCTGGCAGGGCTCGGGAATGATCTTGCCGGTGCCGCGGCAATGCGGGCAGGTCTGCTGCACGCTGAAGAAGCCCTGGCGCATCTGCACCACGCCCGCGCCATGGCAGGTGGAGCAGGTCTTGGCCTGGGTGCCGGGCTTGGCGCCCGTGCCGTGGCAGTTCTCGCATTCGTCCCAGGACGGGATGCGGATCTGCGCGTCCTTGCCCTTGGCCGCTTCCTCCAGCGTGACTTCCATCGCGTACGACAGGTCGCTGCCGCGATAGACCTGGCGGCCGCCGCGGCCGCCTGCGCCGCGCTGCTGGCCGAAGATGTCGCCGAAGATGTCGCCGAAGGCCTCCGCGAAGCCGCCGAAGCCTTCCGCGCCCGGGCCGCCCGGACCGCGCATGTTGGGGTCGACCCCGGCATGGCCGAACTGGTCGTAGGCCGCGCGCTTCTCGGCGTCCGAGAGCATCTCGTAGGCTTCCTTGGCCTCCTTGAAGCGCGCTTCCGCCTCCTTGGCGCCCGCATCCGCACCCTGGTTGCGGTCAGGGTGGTGCTTCATCGCCAGCTTGCGATAAGCCTTCTTGATCTCGTCGTCCGAGGCGTTCTTGGGGACGCCCAGGATTTCGTAGTAGTCGCGTTTCGTGGCCATTGTTGGTGTGAGCTACAGCAAGAACGCCGCGTTGACCTGTGCCGAAGGCATCAGTGTCGAACGCGGCGAGTTGAACCGGCGCGCAGCGTCCGGTTCAACCTTTCTTCACTTCCTTGACTTCCGCGTCCACGACGTTGTCGTCGTTGGCCGGCTTGGAAGACGCACCGGCGGCAGCCGCTTCGGCATCCCCGCCCGGCGCGCCCGCGCCACCCGCGGCCTGCTGCGCCTCGTACATCTTCTCGCCCAGCTTCTGGCTGGCGGTCATCAGCGCGTTGGTCTTGGCCTCGATCTGCTCCTTGTCCTCGGACTTGAGCGTCTCTTCCAGTTCCTTGGCGGCGGCCTCGATCTTGGACTTCTCGCCCGCATCGAGCTTGTCGCCGTACTCGGTGAGGCTCTTGCGCACCGAGTGCACCATGGCCTCGCCCTGGTTGCGCGCCTGCACGAGTTCCAGCTTCTTCTTGTCCTCGGCGGCGTTGACCTCGGCGTCCTTCACCATCTTCTCGATCTCGGCTTCCGACAGGCCCGAGTTCGCCTTGATGGTGATCTTGTTCTCCTTGCCGGTGCCCTTGTCCTTGGCGCCCACGTGCAGGATGCCGTTGGCGTCGATGTCGAAGCTCACCTCGATCTGGGGCAGGCCGCGCGGCGCCGGCGGGATGCCTTCCAGGTTGAACTCGCCCAGCAGCTTGTTGCCGGTGGCGATGTCCCGCTCTCCCTGGTAGACCTTGATGGTCACGGCCGGCTGGTTGTCGTCGGCGGTGGAGAAGGTCTGCGCGAACTTGGTCGGGATGGTCGTGTTCTTCTTGATCATCTTCGTCATCACGCCGCCCAGGGTCTCGATGCCCAGCGACAGCGGGGTGACGTCCAGCAGCAGCACGTCCTTGCGCTCGCCCGAGAGCACCTGGCCCTGGATGGCGGCGCCGACGGCCACGGCCTCGTCGGGGTTCACGTCCTTGCGCGGCTCCTTGCCGAAGAACTCCTTGACCTTGTCCTGCACCTTGGGCATGCGCGTCATGCCGCCCACCAGGATCACGTCCTGGATGTCGCTGGCGGACACGCCGGCATCCTTCATGGCGATCTTGCAGGGCTCGATGGTGCGCTGGATCAGTTCATCGACCAGCGCTTCGAGCTTGGCGCGCGTCAGCTTGATGTTCAGGTGCTTCGGGCCCGAGGCATCGGCCGTCACGTAGGGCAGGTTGATGTCGGTCTGCGTGCTGTTGGACAGCTCGATCTTGGCCTTCTCCGCCGCTTCCTTCAGGCGCTGCAGGGCGAGCACGTCCTTGGTCAGGTCGACGCCCTGTTCCTTCTTGAACTCGGTGACGATGTAATCGATGATGCGCTGGTCGAAGTCCTCGCCGCCCAGGAAGGTGTCGCCGTTGGTGGACAGCACCTCGAACTGCTTTTCGCCTTCCACATCGGCGATCTCGATGATCGAAATGTCGAAGGTGCCGCCGCCCAGGTCGTACACGGCGATCTTGCGGTCGCCCTTGCCGTGCTTGTCCAGTCCGAAGGCCAGGGCCGCGGCGGTGGGCTCGTTGATGATGCGCTTGACTTCCAGGCCGGCGATGCGGCCGGCGTCCTTGGTGGCCTGGCGCTGCGAGTCGTTGAAGTACGCGGGCACCGTGATCACGGCTTCCGTGACCTCTTCGCCGAGGTAGTCCTCGGCGGTCTTCTTCATCTTGCGCAGCACTTCGGCGCTGACCTGCGGGGGCGCCAGCTTCTTGCCGCGCTCTTCCACCCAGGCGTCGCCGTTGTCGGCGGCCAGGATCTTGTAGGGCATCAGGTCGATGTCCTTCTGCACTTCCTTCTCGGTGAACTTGCGGCCGATCAGGCGCTTGATCGCGTAGAAGGTGTGGCGCGGGTTGGTCACCGCCTGGCGCTTGGCCGAGGCGCCGACCAGGATCTCGCCGTCCTCCTGGTACGCGACGATCGAAGGCGTGGTGCGCGCGCCTTCCGAGTTCTCGATGACCTTGACGTTGTTGCCTTCCATGATGGCAACGCACGAGTTGGTCGTGCCCAGGTCGATGCCGATGATCTTTGCCATTTTCTTCTCTCCTAGATCTCTCTAAATCTGTAGCCCACGGGGGCTGTGAACCAGTCTGTGCGGTAGTTGTGGATAACTGCTATGGATTCAAGGCCGGGCTTGGGTTCACTTCGGCGCGGTCACCGTGACGAGGGCGGGCCGCAGCACGCGCTCGGCGATCGAATAGCCCTTCTGCAGAACCGTCACCACCGTGTTGGGCTCCTGGTCGGCAGGGACCACGGAGATCGCCTGGTGCTGGTGCGGATCGAACTTGGTGCCGGCCGTGGGATTGATCTCGAGGATGCGGTTGCGCTCGAGCGCGGCCTTCAACTGGCGCAGCGTCGCCTCGGCGCCGGCGCGGATCTGCTCCACCGTCTGGTCCTGGTGGTGCAGGCCGGCTTCCAGGCTGTCGCACACGGGCAGCAGGTTCTCGGCGAAGCTTTCCAGGGCGAACTTGCGGGCCTTGGAGACTTCTTCCTCGGAGCGGCGGCGGATGTTCTGCATCTCGGCCTGGGCGCGCATGAACTGGTCCATCAGTTCCGCGTTCTTCGCGCTGAGGGCGGCCACCTGGGCCTGCCAGTCCTGCGGGGAGGGCTGCCCGTCGTTGGCGGCTGGATCCTGGGCCCGGACCCGCGTCCTGCGGCAGTTCGCTTTCGGTTTGGACGTCGTTGGACATGGGAAGGGATTCGGGTTGAAACGTCGGTCGCGGAGGAGCTTGGGGCGGGGAGGCCCTTTTCAAGGCGGGGGCTTGGGATTTCCTGCTGGGCCGGTGGGCCGTAGGCTGGTGGTGAGCCGCAAGGCGAACCCCAGCGTTTCGCGGGATCGCTGGGGTTCGCCTTGCGGCTCACCACCAGCCTACGGGTTGCGGATCAACGGGTTTCGAGCAGCTCGACGTCGAACTTCAAGGTCGCGTTCGGCGGGATCACGCCGCCGGCGCCGCGTGCGCCGTAGCCCAGTTGCGGCGGGATCAGCAGGGTGCGCTTGCCGCCCACCTTCATGCCGGCCACGCCTTCGTCCCAGCCGCGGATCACCATGCCGGCGCCCAGCGAGAACTCGAAGGGGTCGTTGCGGTCGCGGCTCGAATCGAACTTCGCGCCCTGCACGCCGTTGTTGTACAGCCAGCCGGTGTAGTGCACGCGCACGTCCTGGCCGGACTTGGCCTCGGGGCCCTGGCCGATGAGTTCGTCTTCGTACTGCAGGCCGCTGGGGGTGGTGATCATGTTGTTCTTTCGGTGGTGGAGCCTGGGCTCCCTAGAGCAGCCGCCGGCGGGCGAGGTCGCGCATCAGCGCGCCCAGGCCGTAGCGCCAGGGTTCGATCCGGTCGCTGGTGTTGACGCGGTTCACCAGTGTACCGAGGCGCTGCGTCGAGATGGCGACGACATCGCCCACGGCATGGGTGAAGCCCTGGCCCGGCCCGAAGCGGTCTTGCGTTGGCGCAAACATCGTGCCGAGGAAGAGCACCAGCCCGTCCGGATACTGGTGGTTCGGGCCGATCGCATGGCCGACCAAGTCAAGCGGGTCGCGGCTGATCAGCTTCAGGCTGCTGGCGCCGTCCATCTGGAAGCCTTCGGGGCCGACCACCTTCATGGCCAGGTCGGCCTGGCGCACGTCGGCGATGCCGAACTGCGCGTCGAACAGGCGGATGAAGGGGCCGATGGCGCAGCTGGCGTTGTTGTCCTTGGCCTTGCCCAGGAGCAGGGCGCTGCGGCCCTCGAAGTCGCGCAGGTTGACGTCGTTGCCCAGCGTGGCGCCCACCGTCTCGCCGCGGCTGTTGACCACCAGCACGATCTCGGGCTCGGGGTTGTTCCACTCGCTCTTGGGGTGGATGCCGATCTCGGCGCCCGTGCCCACCGCGCTCAGGGGCTGCGACTTGGTGAAGATCTCGGCGTCCGGGCCGATGCCGACTTCGAGGTATTGCGACCACAGGTTCTTGGCCAGCAGCACCTTCTTCAACTGCGCGGCCTCGGGCGAGCCGGGACGCACGCGCGAGAGGTCGTCGCCGATCACGGCCACCACTTCCTTGCGCACGGCCTCCGCCAGCGCCGGGTTGCCGCGTGCCTGCTCCTCGATCACGCGTTCCAGCATGGAGGCCACGAAGGTCACGCCCGAGGCCTTGACCGCCTGCAGGTCGCAGGGCGCGAGCAGCCAGGGCGTCTCGTCCACGCGGGCATCGGCGCCGCTGTTGGCGATGACGTCCGCGACCGCCGCGATGCGCGGCGCCTTGAAGTCGCGCACCGCCGCCGCCGGGTCGGGGAACTCCATCAGCGCGCTGCAGGTCGGCGCGAGCAGCGACAGGTCGTAGAGCGATTCATGGTCCGCGCGCACCAGCACGGGCCCCTGGCCCTCGATCCAGACACGGCCCACGAGCGTCGCCTGCTGCGCATCGGCGGGCAGCGTCGCCTTCAGGAAGGATTGCATCAGCTGGCCTGTTGTTTCTTCTTGGCCTGGGCGGCCACCCACTTGGCGGCAAAGGGCTGCAGGTCAGCCAGGCGCTTCAGGAGGTCGGTGCCGCTCGCGGTGACACTGTAGCCGTCCCCGTTGTGCTGCATCAGCCCGGCCTCGCGCAATTCCTTGATGCGCGTGTTCAGCGTGTTGGGCGTGATGCCGCCCACGCTGTCCTGCAGCAGCCGGAAGGTCTGCGGATGGCCGTCGCGCAGCGCCCAGAGCACCCGGATCGCGTAGCGCGCCTCCAGCAGCGCCAGCAGCTGGTTGGTGGCGGCATTCTCCTTCGCACTCATTCGCGGGGCTCTCCAGTCGTCCCGCGAAAGCGAGGCGGGGGAACGGAGTGTACGCAGCTTGCGCTATGCAAACAATAGCAGCGTGACGGAGGCGCAACGCGGCCTGGGCGACCGGCGCGGCCGTTCATCCGGTCTTGTAGACCTTTTTCAGCAGCGTGATCAGCGTGCGCTGCTCGGCCGGCGTGAGGCGTGCGGCCACATCGGCTTCCAGGGCCGCGGCGGTCCGCTCCGCATCGCGCATCAGCTTCTGTCCCGAAGGCGTCAGCTGCAGGCCCATGGCACGGCCGTCGCGCGGATGGGGTTTGCGCACGATCAAGGCGCGCTTCTCCAGCGCGTTCACCATGCCGACCAGGTTCGGCGGCAGGATGCCCAGCGTGGTGCACAGCTGGCGCGAGGTGATGCCCGGGTTGTGCGCCACCAGCGACAGCACCGAGAAGTCCACCGGCTTGAGTTCGAAGGGTGCCATGCGCTCCAGGAACACGTCGATCACGGCGAGCGCGGCGCGCCGAGCGTTGTAGCCCAGGAGCGTTTCGAGGAAGCGCGTGTCGACTTCCTCGACGGCGGGGGCGGCGTGGCGCGGCCGGCGGCTGGCTGGCGGGGCATGCGCAGCGAGGGCACGGCCACTTACTCCGCCCGGGCGCGCGCGGCGCCCAGGTAGGTTTCGATCACGCGGGGATCGCCGGCCAGCTGCGAGGCGGGACCGTGCATGCTGATCTCGCCGGTCTCCAGCACGTAGCCGTAGTCGGCCACCTGCAGCGCGGCGCGGGCGTTCTGTTCCACCAGCAGGATGGACACGTCCTGCGCGCGCAGCCGCTCGATGATCTGGAAGACTTCGCGCACCACCAGCGGCGCGAGGCCCAGGCTCGGCTCGTCCAGCATCAGCAGCTTGGGCCGCGACATCAGCGCCCGCGCGATCGCCAGCATCTGGCGCTCGCCGCCGGAGAGCGTGCCGGCCAGCTGCGCGCGGCGCTCCTTCAGCCGCGGGAACATCTCGTAGACGCGCTCCAGCTGCGAGCGCCAGTTGGCGATGCGCAGCTTCATCGGCCGGTAGCCGCCGAGGACCAGGTTGTCCTCCACCGGCATGGTGCCGAACAGCTCGCGCCGCTCCGGCACCAGCGCCAGCCCCAGCATCACGCGCTCCTCCAGCGTGGTGTCGGCGATGTCCTGGCCGTCGAAGACGATGCTGCCGCGCGCGGGCAGCAGGCCCATCAGGGCATTGAGCGTGGTGGACTTGCCGGCGCCGTTGGGGCCGATGACCGTGACCACCTTGCCGCGATCGAGCTGGAAGGACAGGCCGGTCAGCACCTCGGCGCGGCCGTAGCCGGCGTGCAGGTCCTTCACCTGGAGCAGGGGCGTCGTTGCATCGGCCATCAGTGTTCCGTTCCCAGGTAGGCGGCGCGCACCGCGGGACTGGCCTGCACCTCGGGCGGCGTGCCTTCCATCAGATTGGTGCCGAACTCCATCACGACGATGCGGTCGGTCAGGCCCATGACGAATTCCATGTCGTGTTCCACCAGCAGCAGGCTCATGCCTTCGCTCTTCAGCTGGCGCAGCACGTCGCCCAGCGCCTGCTTCTCCTTGTGGCGCAGGCCGGCCGCGGGCTCGTCCAGCAGCAGCAGGGCGGGGTCCGTGCACAGCGCGCGGGCGATTTCCATCAGCCGCTGCGGGCCGAGCGCCAGGTTGCCGGCGAGTTCGTGCATGCGGTCGGCCATGCCGATGCGCGCAAGCTGGCGTTCGGCTTCGGCGAACAGGCGCTTCTCCTCGTCGCGGTCCAGCCGCAGCATGGCGCGCACGCTGCCGGTCCGGCCGCGCAGGTAGCCGCCGAGCGCGACGTTCTCCAGCACGGTCATCTCCGGGATCATCTTCACGTGCTGGAAGGTGCGCGAGATGCCCTTGCGCGCGATCGCCCGCGAGGGCAGGCCAGCGATGTCCTGGCCGCGGTAGCGCACCTGGCCCGAGGTGAGGCCCAGCACGCCGGTGACCAGGTTGAAGGTGGTGGACTTGCCGGCGCCGTTGGGGCCGATCAGGCCGACGATCTCGCCGGCGCGCAGCTCGAAGCTGACGTCGTTCACCGCCACCAGGCCGCCGAACTCCTTGCGCACGGCCTGCACCTGCAGCAGCAGTTCGCCGTGCGCCGGCTTGTCGCGCGCGGGCAGCGGCGGCGCGCCTTCCCAGTCGCGCACGCGGTCGGCGCGCGGCAGGCGGCGCTGCACGAAGGTCCACAGGCCGTCGGGCGCGTACTTCAGCACCACGACCAGCACGATGCCGAAGACGATGGTCTCGAAGTTGCCGCTGGTGCCGATCAGCCTGGGCAGCAGCACCTGCAGCTGGTCCTCGGTCAGCTTGACCACCGCGGCGCCGAGGAAGGCGCCCCACACGTGCGACACGCCGCCCAGCACCGCCATGAACAGGTACTCGATGCCCTTGTTGATGGAGAAGGGCGAGGGGTTCACCGTGCGCTGGAAGAAGGCGAACAGCCAGCCGGAGACGGCGGCCAGCACCGCGGCGAGCACGAACACGTTGAGCTTGTAGCGGAAGGTGGAGATGCCCATGGCCTCGGCCATCGTCGCGCCGTTCTTCATGGAGCGGATCGCGCGGCCGGGACGCGAGTCGAGCAGGTTGGCGCAAGCCCAGGCCGCCAGCAGCGCGATCGCCCAGATCAGTGCATGCAGCCCGCGGCCGGTGCCCAGGTCCATGCCGAACAGCTTGAGCGTGGGCACGCCCAGGATGCCGTCGTACTTGCCCAGCCAGTCCATGTTGCCCATGGAGTAGTACAGGACCAGGCCCCATGCGATGGTCGCCAGCGGCAGGAAGTGGCCCGACATGCGCAGCGTGATCGCGCCCAGCAGCATGGCGGCGGCCACGGCCAGTCCGACCCCGATCAGCAGCGCCAGCCAGGGCGAGGCAGACAGCTTCACCGCCATGAAGGCCGCGGTGTAGGCGCCGATGCCGACGAAGGCCGCCTGGCCGAAGGAGGTGAGGCCCGCCACGCCGGTCAGTAGCACCAGGCCGAGGGCAACAAGCGCATACAGGCCGATGTAGTTGCTCTGCGTGATCCAGAAGTCCGGCACCGGCAGCGCCGGCAGGGCCAGCATCAGCAGCGCGAAGGCGGGGAAGGCGAAACGGCGCAGGCCCGTCATCAATGCTCCTCCCCGTGCGGGTCGGACAGCGAGCGCCACAGCAGCACCGGCAGGATGGAGGCGAACACGATCACCTCCTTGAAGGCGCTCGCCCAGAAGGAGCTGAAGCTTTCCAGCAGGCCGACGCCCAGCGCGCCGACCAGCGCCAGGGGATAGCTCGCCAGCCCGGCGAACACTGCCGCGACGAAGCCCTTGAGGCCGATGAGGAAGCCGCTGTCGTAGAAGATCGTTGTGGTCGGTCCGATCAGCAATCCCGACAGCGCGCCGATCAGCGCCGCCATGGTGAAGGCCAGCCGGCCGGCGCCGCTGGACGAGATGCCCATGAGGCGCGCGCCCGCGCGGTTGACCGCGGTGGCGCGCAGCGCCTGCCCGTGAGCGTGCGCTCGAAGAACAGGTAGAGCAGCACGATCAGCGCGAAGGAGGCGACGAAGATGATCACGGCCTGGCCCGTGAGCGCGAGCGCACCGGCGGAGAAGCGGCTGTCCCAGAAGCTCGGGTTGCGAAAGCCCTCCGCGCCGAAGAAGAACAGGCCCAGGCCGACCAGCGCGAAATGGACGCCGACGGACACGATCAGCAGCACCAGCACCGAGGCGTCCGCCAGCGACTCGTAGGCCAGGCGGTAGATCAGGGAGCCGAAGGGCGTGACCAGGGCCATCGTCAGCAGCGCCTGCACCAGCAGCGGGAAGCCGCGCGGCGCCGCCCAGATCGCGATGGCGGAGGCGATCACCGGGAAGGCGAGGGCGCAGCACCTGCTTGGCGACGCGGGCGGGCGGCAGGTGATGGCGCCATCCGTGCAGGACGTCGGCAATCGCCGCCATGCCCGCCAGGATCAGCAGGAACCACACGGTGCCCGGGACCTTGCCGGTCTGGAACAGCGCCAGCGTCAGCGCGCCGAAGGCGACGAACTCGCCCTGCGGAATGAAGATCACGCGGGTGACCGCGAACACCAGCACCGTCGCCAGGGCGAGCAAGGCGTAGATGGCGCCGTTGGTGAGGCCGTCGATCGCGAGGATGCCGGCGATGGAGAGATCCATGGATTCGTTGTCTTTGTTCCCTCCCCCTCTGGGGGAGGGTCAGGGTGGGGGCGCCCGCAGGCGCAGGTCGGTGTCGGCGCGCAGCGCCCCCATCCCAGCCTTCCCCCAGAGGGGGAAGGAGCGTTTGTCTTTTCCTTGTCCTACTTCTCGACGACGAACTTGCCGCCGGTGACCTTGAGCATCACGCCGGTTTCATTCGTGTAGCCCCAGTGGTCGTCCTTGCTCCAGTTCATCACGCCGTGCGCGAAGACGGTGCGGCCCATGGTCTCGAAGGCGTCGCGCAGCGCGGCGCGGAACTCGGGCGTGCCGGGCTTGGCCTTCTTCAGCGCGATCGGCACGGCCTTCTCCAGCGCGATGGCGGCGTCATAGGAGTGGCCGGCGAACTGGTTGGGCGCGCCGAAGGCCTTGTCGTACTTGCCGAAGAAGTCCATCGCCACCTTCTTGGACGGATGGTTGTCGGGCGCTGCTCGCCGACCATCGCCGGGCCGGACACGACGTAGGTGCCTTCCACGGCCTTGCCGCCGATGCGCATCAGGTCCTGCGTGGCCGCGGCGTGCGTCTGGTAGATCCTGCCCTTGTAGCCGCGCTCGACCAGCGCCATCTGCGGCATCGCGGCACCGGAGCCGGAAGCCACGACCAGCATCGCGTCCGGGTTGGCCGACGTCAGCTTCAGGGCCTGCGGCGTGACGCTGGTGTCGGTCCGCGCGAAGCGCTCGGCGGCAACGATCTTCATGCCGGCCTTCTCGGCCAGCGGCGTCAGGGCCTTGAGCCACAGCTCGCCATAGGCGTCGGTGTAGCCCAGGAAGCCGATGGTCTTGATGTTCTGCTTCTTCATGTGCTCCACGACGGCGTGGGCCATGACGTCGTTGCCCTGCGGCAGGCGGAACAGCCACGGGCTGTCGCCACCGACCGGGGAGGCGGCGAGCTGCACCGTCTTGAACTCCGTCGCCACCGGCGTCATGGCGCCGGCCACGGGCGTGAGGCAGGAGCCGATGATCAGGTCCACCTTGTCCTCGGTGACGAAGCGGCGCGCGTTGCTCACGCCCTTGCCCGGGTCGGACGCGTCGTCGAGGATGATCAGGTTGACCTTCTCGCCCGCGATCTCCTTGGGGAAGAGCTTGAACTGGTTGTTCATCGGGATGCCGAGGCCGGAGCCCGGGCCGGTGAGCGACAGGCTCACGCCGATGTTGATGTCCGCGAGGGCGGCGCCGGCGGCGGCGAGGGTGACCGCCGCGGCGATCAGGGAGCGTACGAGTTTCATCTTCTGTCTCCGGGTTGAAAGTTTCTCAAGATCAGCGCGGCGCCATGCGCAGCGCGCCGTCGAGGCGGATCACCTCGCCATTGAGGTGGGTGTTGGTGACGATATGGCAGGCGAGCTGGGCGAACTCTTCGGGTTTGCCCAGGCGCTGCGGGAAGGGAATCGACGCCGCCAGCGACTGCTGCACAGTCTCCGGCAGTTGGCGCATCAGCGGCGTGGCGAACAGGCCCGGCGCGATGGTGCACACCCGGATGCCGTGCTGCGCGAGGTCGCGCGCCATCGGCAGCGTCATGCCCACCAGCCCGCCCTTGGACGCGCTGTAGGCCTGCTGGCCGACCTGGCCGTCGAAGGCTGCGACCGAGGCGGTGAACAGCATGACGCCACGCTCGTTGTCCTCCAGCGGCGCGAGCTTCGCGCATTCGGCGGCGAACAGGCGGCTGGCGTTGTAGGTGCCGATGAGGTTGATGTTCACGACGCGCGCGAACTCCTCCAGCGGCGCCGGGCTGCCGTCCTTCTGCACGATGCGCCTGGCGGTGCCGATGCCGGCGATGTTCATCAGGATGCGCGCCGGGCCGTGTTTCGCGGCGGCCTTGGCAATGGCCGCGGCCATGCTGTCGGCGCTGGTGATGTCGCACTGGCAGGCCACGGCGGAGCCGTTTCCAGATTGCCCGCCGATGTCCGCCGCCACCTTTTCGGCCAGCTCCATGTTGACGTCGAGCACCGCGACCTTGGCGCCCATGCGCGCCAGCTCGCGCGCGGTGGCTTCGCCGAGGCCGGAGGCGCCACCGGTGACCAGCGCGGCCTGTCCCTGGATGTTCATGCGTTCTCCTTGGTGGGCTTGAGCGTGAAGGGCAGGCGCTCGTCGTGGAAGGCCTGCACCAGCGCGTCGCGGTGCTTGAGCACGGCGCGCTGGTTGATCGATCCCTTGTCGGTGACCTCGCCCTTGTCGATGGAGGGTGGCTCGTGCATCAGGTGCAGGCGCGCGACGCGGTTGGCGCTGCCGGTGCCGCCCGGCGCGAGCGCGTCGACCACGCCCTGGAAGTGGTCCTGCACTGCCGCGCTTTCCAGCACTTCCTTCAGCGGCGCATCGGCCGGCAGGTGCGGCGCGAGCTGCCGGATCTTCTGCGTGGGAAACAAGAGGGCTCCCACCTCGTTGCGGTTCAGCCCGGTGATCACGGCGTCCTGCGTGTAGGGCGCGCCGGCGGCGATGATCTTCGCGCGCAGCGGCCCGACGCTGACGAAGGTGCCGGTGGCGAGCTTGAAGTCCTCGGCGATGCGGCCGTCGAACTTCAGGCCCAGGTGCGGGTTGGCCTCGTCGATCCAGAGCACGGCGTCGCCGGTGCGAAAGAACCCTTCCTCGTCGAAGCAGTCCTGGCTGGCTTCCGGGTTGCGCCAGTAGCCCGGCGTGACGTTCGGGCCCTTGTAGCGGATCTCGGTCTTGCCTTCCAGCGGCACCAGCTTCAGTTCCATGCCGGGCGTGGGCAGGCCCAGGTAGCCGGACTTCACCTCCGGGTTGGTGATGAACACCGCGAAGGGCGAGGACTCGGTCATGCCCAGGCCGGTGCCCATCACGATGCGCTCGCCGATCTCCGCTTCCTGCACCTCGTGCAGCAGGTCCCAGATCGGCTGCGCCAGCGCGGCGCCGGCGTAGAAGAACATGCGAACGCGCGACAGCAGCTTCTTGCGCAGCACCGCGTCGGACTGCATGGCATGCGCGATCGCCTCGAAGCCGGTCGGCACGTTGAAGTACACGGTGGGCGCGATCTCGCGCAGGTTGCGCAGGGTCTCCTGCACCAGCGCGGGCGTCGGCTTGCCGTCGTCGATGTAGAGCGTGCCGCCGTTGTAGATCGTCAGGCCCACGTTGTGGTTGCCGCCGAAGGTGTGGTTCCAGGGCAGCCAGTCCACCAGCACCGGCGGCTCCTCGGCCAGCACCGGCATGGACTGGCGCATCTGCTGCTGGTTGGCGCACCACATCGCATGGGTGTTGATCACCGCCTTGGGCAGCTTGGTGGAGCCGGAGGTGAAGAGGAACTTGACGATGGTGTCGGGCCCGGTGGCCTGCATCGCGGCCTCCACGGCGGGTGTCGGCTGCGTGGAGAGCAAGCTTGCCAGCGGCGTTGTTTCTCGGCCTTCGATGCGGCCCTCGCCGAGCACCACTTCCACGTCCTGGCCGACGGCGGCCTGCACGGCGCGGGCATAGCGCGCGTCGGGGGCGAACACGAGACCCGGCGTCAGCGTGGTCAGCACGTGCCGCAGCTTGTCGAAGTCCTGGCTGACCAGCGAATAGGCGGGCGACACCGGGCAGTGCGGGATGCCGACGTAGAGCGCGCCCAGTGCGACGAGGGCGTGCTCCAGGCTGTTCTCGCCGAGGATGGCCACGGGCCGCTCGGCATTCAGGCCGCGGTCCAGCAGCGCCTGGCCGATGCTGCGCGCGCGCTCCAGTGCCTCGCGCCAGGTGACGGTCTGCCAGTCGCCGGTGCTGCCGTCGGCGTTGCGCTTGCGGCGCGCCATGAAGATGCGATCGGGCTGCTTTTCGGCCAAGTGCACCAGCCGGTCCGTCATGCGGCGGGCGTGGTCCTCCAGCGGTTGCTCGGCGCGCAGGTAGCGCACGCCGTTCGCGCCCTCGCGCAGGATGGCGCGCGTCACGCCGAAGCGCAGCGGGCGGTATCGGGCGTGGGCACTCTGCGGCGCTCTCATGTCGTCTCCTCGCATGCGGGTGCGCTCAGCTCTTGCCGACCTTGGCGGCACGGCCTTCCAGGAAGTCGCGCACGCGCTCCTTGGCCTCGGGCGCGCTCTGGGCGATGGCGGCCATGAGCGCCTCCGTGAAGAAGCCCTGGTCGGCGGGCTGCTCGGCGATGCGCGGCAGCGCGTGCATCAGCGCGTAATTGGTCAGCGGCGCGTTCTCGGCGACGCGGCGCGCGAGTTCGATCGCCTTGGTGACCGCCTGGCCGGCGGGCACCAGGTACTGCGCGAAGCCGGCGCGCTCGCCTTCCTCGGCCTGGTACACGCGGCCGGTGAGCATCATGTCGGCCATGCGCGCCGCGCCGATCAGGCGCGGGATGCGCACCGCGCCGCCGCCGCCCACGAAGATGCCGCGCGAGCCTTCCGGCAGCGCGTAGAAGGTGGTGGCGTCGGCCACGCGGATGTGGCAGGACGCGGCCAGCTCCAGGCCGCCGCCGACCACCGCGCCGTGCAGCGCGGCAATGACGGGAACGGGGCCGTATTGCACCTCCTCCAGGCAGGCGTGCCACATGCGCGAGTGGTGCAGGCCGGCGCCGGCGTCGCGCTCCTTGAGTTCGGACAGGTCCAGCCCCGCGCAGAAATGGTCGCCGGCGCCGTCGAGCACGGCCGCGCGCACCGTGGTGGGCAGGTTCTGGAAGGTGTCGCGAACGCCGAGCACAAGCGCGTCCGACAGCGCGTTGCGCTTGGCCGGCCGGTTCAGGCGATGATCGCGATCTCGCCGTCGATCTCGAGCTGGATGTCTTTGATGGGGGTCATGAAGCGTTTGCGGAGTGGGCGGATTGTTTGTTATAAACAATAACCAAATCAAGGCCGCCAACCTAGGGGATTACCCTGGGAAGGCACAGATCCCGGAGACAAGATGGACCACGCGAACCTGGTCGCGATCGACGTGCACACGCATGCCGAAGTGAGCTGCTGGAACCCCTTCGACAACTACGGCGAGGAGTACGACCGCGCGGCGGACAAGTACTTCCGCAGCAACCGCCGGCCGACGATCGCCGAGACCATCGCCTACTACCGCGAACGCAAGATCGGGCTGGTGATGTTCACGGTGGACAGCGAGTCCAAGCTGGGCCGCCGCCGCATCCCCAACGAGGAGATCGCGCAGGCCGCGCGCGAGAACAGCGACATGATGGTCGCCTTCGCCAGCATCGATCCGCACAAGGGCAAGATGGGCGCGCGCGAAGCCGAACGCCTGATCAAGGAAGAGGGCGTCAAGGGCTTCAAGTTCCATCCGACGGTGCAGGGCTACCACCCCTACGACAAGATGGCCTGGCCGATCTACGAGGTGATCAACGCGCACAGGATGCCGACGATCTTCCACACCGGCCACAGCGGCATCGGCTCGGGCATGCGCTGCGGCGGCGGCCTGCGGCTGGAGTACAGCAACCCGATGCACCTGGACGACGTCGCGATCGACTTCCCCGACATGCAGATCGTGATGGCGCATCCCAGCTTCCCTGGCAGGACGAGGCGCTCTCGGTGGCCACGCACAAGCCCAACGTGTGGATCGACCTCTCGGGCTGGAGCCCGAAGTACTTCCCCAAGCAGCTCGTTCAGTACGCCAACACGCTGCTGAAGGACCGCATCCTGTTCGGCAGCGACTACCCGCTGATCACGCCGGAGCGCTGGATGAAGGACTTCGAGGAAGCCGGCTTCAAGCCCGAGGTGATGCCCGGCATCCTGAAGGGCAACGCGGTGCGCCTGCTGGGGCTGGCGTGAGCGCCGCACGGCCGCCCGAAGGCGCTCGCCCCCTCCGCTTGCGGAGGGGAGGCGCAGGCCGCGCAGCGGGCAAGCCTGGGGGAGGCTTCGTGAGAGCCTTCTTCCGCGGCCTCGCCGACATCGAGGCCCTGGAGCGCACGCCGTATGAAGAGGCGATCCCGGCGCGCACGACCTACGGATTGATCGCGCGTGCGGCGCAGCGTTTCGGCGAGCGCATCGCCTTCAGCTACCTGCCGGATGGCGAGCTCGCGAGCGCGCCGCAGCGCATCACGTACGCGCAGCTGCTGGCGAACGTCCACCGCGCGGCCAACCTGTTCCGCCGGCTCGGCGTGGGCCCCGACGACGCGGTCGCCATCCTCGCACCGAACATTCCCGCGACGCACTACGCGCTGTGGGGCGCGCAGGTGGCGGGCCGCGCCTGCCCGATCAACTTCATGCTGCAGCCCGACCACGTCGCGGCGCTGCTCGATGCCAGCGGCGCCAAGGTGGTGGTGGCCCTCGGGCCGGACGCGGAGCTCGACGTCTGGTCCGCGGTGCAGAAGGTGCCGGGCCTGTCCTCTCGCACCGTGCTGGCCATCGGCGGCAGCTTCGAGCAGGCGCTGGCGCAGGAAGCCGAGGTGCTGGACTTCGATCCCCAGCTCGCGCCGGAGCGCATCGCCGCGCTGTTCCACACCGGTGGCACGACCGGCGCGCCCAAGCTGGTACGGCACACGCACGGCAACGAGGCGCACACGGGCTGGTTCGCGCACCGCTTCTACGGCTTCGACCAGGAGACGGTGGAGGTGAACGGCTTCCCGCTGTTCCACGTCGCCGGGGCCTTCGTCTACGGGCTGGCGCTGCTGGCCATCGGCGGCACGCAGGTGCTGCCCACGGTCAGCGGCATGCGCAATGCGGCCTTCCTGCGCAACTACTGGAAGTTCTGCGAGCGCGAGCAGGTCACGGCGCTCGCCTGCGTGCCGACCATCCTGGCGGGCTTGTACAACCTGCCGGTGGATGCGGACATCTCGCGGGTGCGGGTGGCCTACACCGGCGGCTCGCCGCTGCCCACCGAGCTGGCCGCGCGCTTCGAGAACACGCTGGGCATCGCCGTGCGCAACATCCTGGGCATGACGGAGTGCGCCGGGCTGGTGTCGATCGAACCCTTCCACGCGCCGCGCGTGCCCGGTTCGGCCGGGCTGCGGCTGCCGTACACCGAGGTGCGGATCGTGCCCTGGGGCGGCGCCAGCCTGTCACCGGGCCGGCAGTGCGCCACGGGCGAGACCGGCGTCGTCGTGCTGCGCGGGCCGAACGTCAGTCCCGGCTACACGGATGCGGCGCGCAATGCGGGCATGTTCGAACAGGGCTGGCTGGTGTCGGGCGACCTGGGCCACATCGACGCGCAGGGCTACCTGCACGTCACCGGCCGCGCCAAGGACGTGATCATCCGCGGCTCGCACAACATCGATCCGGGGCTGGTGGAGGACGCCTTCCTCGCGCATCCCGCGGTGGCCATGTGCGCGGTGGTCGGCGAGCCGGATCCGCATTCGGGCGAGGTGCCGGCGGCCTTCGTGACGCTCAAGCCGGGCATGCAGCTGGCAGGCGAGGCGGTGCTGCAGGACGTGGCCGGCAAGGTCTACGAGCGGCCGGCGGTGCCCAAGCGCGTGGTGGTGCTGGATGCGCTTCCGCTCACCGCGGTGGGCAAGGTGTACAAGCCGGCGCTGCGGTTGCGGGTGACGGAGCTGAAGCTTC
Organism: Ramlibacter montanisoli; assembly: GCF_013087525.1. Classification (GTDB taxonomy): domain Bacteria; phylum Pseudomonadota; class Gammaproteobacteria; order Burkholderiales; family Burkholderiaceae_C; genus Ramlibacter; species Ramlibacter montanisoli. The sequence goes on from NZ_JABFCS010000001.1 coordinate 823,729, forward strand.
AGGAGGTGCTGTCGGCGGCGGCGCCGGGGGTGGCGCTCCAGGTGACGGCGCGGGAGAAGGGCGCGGGATGCGTTGCCGACGTCACCGTGGACGCGGCGCGGGATCCCCGATTGGAGCAGCGCCTGCGCGAAGCACTCGGCGCGATTGCGGTAGAGACGACGATCGTTTTCCGGTAGGTTGGGCTTCGCGCCAGCGAACCCCAACGGCGGGGTGCGGCGAAGCCGCAGCCCACCCTACGGCAGGCGCGTCACCAGCCACCCTCCGCAAGCCACGCATCGACGTCGGCCAGCCGGTCATTCCCCCAGAACGGCTCGCCATCCACCACGATGGTCGGCGAGCCGAAGATCCCCGCCTTGATCGATGCCGCCACCGCATTGCGCAGCAGCGTTGCCGCCTCGTCGCTCGCGGCTCCCGCGATCACCGCTGCCGCATCCAGCCCCTCGGGCAACCGGATCGCCCCCACCGCCTCCGGCGTCGACAGGTCGCGTCCCTCGGCCCAGAACGCGTGGAAAAGCGCATGCGCCATGGGCGCCGCCAGTCTCGGGTGGTGCTGCTTGACCCAGTAGAAGGCCCGCGCCGGCGGCAGCGGATTGCCCACCGACGCGTTCAGGTCGCGGCCGAGCCGCACGCCCGCGCGGCGGGCCAGCCGCAGCACGTCGCGCCGGACGTAGTCGCCCTTGAGCGGCGTGTCCAGCAGGGGCTTGAGGCCCATGACCTTGAGCACGGCCACGCCGAGCAGCATGGGCCTCCAGTCCACCGTCCGGCCGTGGTGGGCTGCCAGCGCCTCGATCCGCCGGCTGGCGAAGTAGCCATAGGGCGAGATGAAGTCGAAATAGAAGGCAAGCGGGGCGGCCATGGCCGGAGCTTACAGTTTGTGCTCGACCGTTGCATCGGCTCACGCGCCGACGGCATCGCCGCTGACGCGGACGAGCTGCAACTCCAGGGAATAAGCCCGTTCTAACCCCCATGGAACAGCTGAAAGCCAGCGGGGGAGGGGACCTATCTGATGGTGGACTACCTCATCGGCGTCGACGGCGGTGGCAGCGGCACCCGCGCGCTGGTCCACCGTGTCCGCGGCGAAGTGGTGGGCACCGGCCTGGCCGGCCCGTCGGCGCTGCAGCAAGGCATCCCGCAGGCCTGGGACAACGTGCTGGCGGCGGTCCGCCGCGGCTTCGAAGCCGGCGGCGTGGCGGTGCCGCCCTGGCAGCGCTGCGCGCTCGCCGCCGGCCTGTCGGGCGTGAGTCACGCCCCTGGCGCGAGGACTTCCTCCTGCGCAACCCCGGCTTCGGCGTGCTCGAAGCGGAGACCGATTCCTTCACCATGCTGATGGGCGCGCACGGCGGGCAGCCGGGCGCCATCCTCATCGCCGGCACCGGCAGCATCGCCGAAGCGCTCCGCGCCGACGGCAGCCGCGCTACAGTCGGTGGATGGGGATTCCGCGTGGGTGACGAAGGAAGCGGCGGCTGGCTCGGCCTGCAGGCCGTGCGCCATGGCCTGGCCGCGTTCGACGGGCGCGTCAACGCCAGCCCGCTGGCGCGCCGCGTCTGGATGCATTGCGGCGACGAGCGCGAGGCGCTGCAGGAATGGTGCGCCACCGCCGGCCAGTTCGAATTCGCCCAGCTTCGCCCGCGCCGTCTTCGAATGCGAAGCGACCGACCCGGCCGCCGCCCGCCTGCTGGAGCAGGCGACGCTCGCGCTGGAGGACCTCGCGCTGGCCATCGATCCGCGCGGCAAGCTGCCGCTGGCCGTCAGCGGCAGCATCGGCGAGCGGCTGGTGCCCCGCATGCGTCCGTTCGTGCGCAGCCGCATCGTCGCGGCCAGGGCCGGGGCCGCGGAGGGCGCGCTGATGGTCGCGCGCCGCGCCGCCAGGAAAGAGACGGAAGCCGCCCTGTGACGCGCAGCCTGAAGGGTCGAATCCTCACGCCTGCCGGCCTGGTGGATGGCACCCTTCGAATCGGCAGCAACGGCCGCATCGAGGCCGTCGAAGGCACGCCGGTCGCACCCGAAAGCGCTCGCGACACGGCCGGTCCCTTGCTGCTTCCCGGTTTCATCGACCTGCACGTGCACGGTGCCGCCGGGCGCGACATCATGGAAGGCGGGGACGCCGCGCTGCAGGTGGCGCGCAAGCACGCCGAACACGGCACCACCGCGCTGCTCGCCACGACGATGACCGCACCGATGGAGGACCTGCGCGCCTCGCTCGCCCCGGTCGGCGCGCTGGCGCGCAAGGGTGAACCCGGCGCGGCGCGCGTGCTGGGCATGCACCTCGAAGGTCCCTACATCAGCAGCGAGAAGCTGGGCGCGCAGCCGCCTTATGCGCGGCCGGTGTCGCTGGACGAACTGAAGGAGCTGGACGCGCTGGCGCCGATCCGCCTGCTGACGATCGCGCCCGAAGTGCCCGGCAACCTGGACGCGATCCCGCGGCTGGTGGCCGCCGGCTTCCGCGTGCAGATCGGCCACACCGCCGGCACCTATGAGGACGGCGTGCAGGCGCTGCAACGCGGCGCGCGCGGCTTCACCCACCTGTTCAACGCCATGACGCCGCTGCACCACCGCATGCCCGGCATGGTGGGCGCGGCGCTGGCGCACGCGCAGTACGCCGAGATCATCCCCGACCTGCTGCACGTGCACCCCGGCGCGATCCGCGCCGCCATGCGCAGCATCCCCTGCCTGTATTGCGTCACCGATTCCACCGCCGCCACCGGCATGCCCGACGGCGAGTACCGCCTGGGCCGCCAGCCCGTGACCAAGTGCCTGGGCGGGGTGCGGCTGGCCGACGGCACGCTGGCCGGCTCCACCCTGACCATGGACCGCGCGCTGCGCAACCTGGTGGACGTGATCGGCCTGGCGCTGGACGACGCCGCACGGAGGCTGTCCACCCACGCCGCCGATTTCCTGGAACTGCCGGACCGCGGCCGCCTGGCCGCGGGAGCCTGGGCCGACGTGGTGGTGCTGGACCGCGACCTGCGCGTGCAGGAGGTCCTGATCGAAGGAGGAAGCACCGATGTCGCGCATGCTCGATGAGGCGCGGGAAGCGCCCGCCGCCGTCGCCCGCCAGCTGGCCGAGAACCGCGACCGCTGGCGCGGCTTCGGCGAGCGCCTGCGCAAGCAGCCGCCGACCTCGCTGCTGACCATCGCGCGCGGCAGCTCCGACCACGCGGCGCATTACGCCGCCTACCTGATCATGGCCCGCATGGGCCGGCTGGTCACCTCGATGCCGATGTCGCTGGTGACGCTGTACCAGTCGGAGATCCGCTGCGAGGGCCTGGCCTCGTTCGCGTTCTCGCAGTCGGGGCAGAGCCCGGACCTGGTCGGGCCGACGCAGTACTTCCGCGAACGCGGCGCGGTGACCTGTGCCTTCGTGAACGATCCGGACTCGCCGCTGGCGCGCGCGGCGGAATGGCTGTTCTGCCTGCATGCGGGGCAGGAGAAGAGCGTGGCGGCCACCAAGAGTTTCATCGCGCAGCTGGTCGCAGGGGCGCGGCTGGTGGCGTCCTGGCAGGATGATGCCGCACTTGCGGCGGCATTGGAAGAGCTGCCCGCGGCCATGCAGCGGGCGGTGGACACCGACTGGTCGGACGCCCTCGCTGTCCTACAAGGCGCGAACCGCCTTTTCGTGGTCGGCCGCGGCCTCGGTTTGCCGGTCGCCATGGAGGCCGCGCTGAAGTTCAAGGAGACCTGCGGCATCCAGGCCGAGGCCTTCTCGGGCGCCGAAATCCAGCACGGGCCGATGGCCCTGATCGACGAGGGTTACCCGCTGCTCGTGTTCGCGCCGCGCGGCCCCGCGCAGGCCGGCCTGCTGGAAGTGGCGCGCACCATGCGCGCACGTGGTGCACGCGTGCTCCTCGCTGCGCCGGCGGGCACTCCTGAAGCGAACCTGACGCTTGCGGAGGGGCCCATCCCCGAGCTCGATCCGGTGTGCGCGATCCAGAGTTTCTACCCGATGGTGGAAGCGCTCGCGCGAGCGCGCGGCAACGATCCTGACAGCCCGCCGCACCTGAAGAAGGTGACGCGCACCAGCTGAGGACAAACGCACTGTCGTTTACACGCCGCTCTCGTTTCCCCTAGCAACTCTCACCTCTTGTTTTTATCTACCGTTCACCTACAGTGAAGTCGGCGTTCGGCCTACATGGCGCGTTGAGGCAGAACCCGGGTGTGAGAGTACAGTGACAGCCGCACTGCACGAATGGCCCTGCAGTACGCTCAAAGGAGGCTTCATGGACGTCGTCCGCAATTTCCTCACGCGTTACGAGACCAAGCGCGAGGAAGAGTTGTCGATCGAGGAATACCTCGACCTCTGCAAACGGGATCCGCTGACGTACGCCACGGCCTCCGAACGCATGCTCGCCGCCATCGGCGAACCCGAGATGGTCGACACGCGGCACGACCAGCGCCTCTCGCGGATCTTCGGCAACAAGGTCATCCGCGTCTATCCCGCGTTCAAGGACTTCTACGGACTGGAAGAGCCGATCGAGCAGGTCGTCTCGCACTTCCGCCATGCCGCGCAGGGCCTGGAAGAGAAGAAGCAGATCCTGTACCTGCTGGGCCCGGTGGGCGGCGGCAAGTCCTCGATCGCCGAGCGCCTGAAGCAGCTGATGGAACAGGTGCCGTTCTACGCGCTCAAGGGCTCGCCGGTGAACGAGTCGCCGCTCGGCCTGTTCTCCAACGACGAGGATGGCCCGCTGCTGGAGCAGCAGTTCGGCATCCCGCGCCGCTACACGCAGCGCATCATGTCGCCCTGGGCCGTCAAGCGCCTCGAGGAATACGGCGGCGACATCCGCAAGTTCCGCGTCGTCAAGCGCTTCCCCTCGATCCTCAAGCAGATCGGCATCGCCAAGACCGAGCCGGGCGACGAGAACAACCAGGACATCTCCTCGCTGGTCGGCAAGGTCGACATCCGCAAGCTGGAAAGCTTCGCCCAGGACGACCCGGACGCCTACAGCTACTCCGGCGGCCTGTGCCTCGCGAACCAGGGCCTGCTGGAATTCGTGGAAATGTTCAAGGCGCCGATCAAGGTGCTGCACCCGCTGCTGACGGCCACGCAGGAAGGCAACTTCAAGGGCACCGAAGGCTTCGGCGCGATCCCCTTCGACGGCATCGTGATGGCCCACTCGAACGAGAGCGAGTGGAAGGCCTTCAAGAACAACAAGAACAACGAAGCCTTCCTGGACCGCATCTACGTGGTCAAGGTGCCGTACTGCCTGCGCGTCACCGAGGAAGTGAAGATCTACGAGAAGCTGATCTCCAACTCCTCGCTCAAGGACGCCGTGTGCGCGCCCGGCACGCTGAAGATGATGGCGCAGTTCTCGGTGCTCACCCGCCTGAAGGAGCCGGAGAACTCCAGCATCTATTCCAAGATGCTGATCTACGACGGCGAGAACCTCAAGGACACGGACCCCAAGGCCAAGAGCTACCAGGAGTACCGCGACTACGCCGGCGTCGACGAGGGCATGAACGGCATCTCGACCCGCTTCGCCTTCAAGATCATCTCGAAGGTGTTCAACTTCGGCTCGGAGGAAGTCGCCGCCAACCCGGTGCACCTGATGTACGTGCTGGAACAGCAGATCGAGCGCGAGCAGTTCCCGGCCGAGACCGAGCAGAAGTACCTCTCGTACATCAAGGAACACCTGGCCGCCCGCTACGCGGAATTCATCGGCAAGGAGATCCAGACGGCCTACCTGGAGTCCTATTCCGAGTACGGCCAGAACATCTTCGACCGCTACGTCACCTACGCCGACTTCTGGATCCAGGACCAGGAGTTCCGCGACACGGACACGGGCGAGATCTTCGACCGCGCCGCGCTGAACAGCGAGCTGGAGAAGATCGAGAAGCCGGCCGGCCTGTCGAACCCGAAGGACTTCCGCAACGAGATCGTCAACTTCGTGCTGCGGGCGCGGGCCAACAACGCCGGCAAGAACCCGGTGTGGACCAGCTACGAGAAGCTGCGCACGGTGATCGAGAAGAAGATGTTCTCGAACACCGAGGAGCTGCTGCCGGTGATCAGCTTCAACGCCAAGGCCTCGGCCGACGAGGCGAAGAAGCACGAGGATTTCGTCAACCGCATGGTCGAGAAGGGCTACACGAAGCGGCAGGTGCGTCTGCTGTGCGAGTGGTACCTGCGCGTCCGCAAGAGCTCCTGAACACGCGGCGAACACACTTGACTAGAGGAAGGGCCGCCCAGTGACCAACAGCAGTGGTGGCGAGCGGTCCATGCTCCACCAGGTCATCGACCGCCGCCTGTCGGGCAAGAACAAGTCGATAGGCAACCGAGAGCGCTTCCTGCGCCGCTACCGCGAGCAGATCAAGGAAGCCGTGCGCAAGGCGGTGGGCGACCGCAGCATCAGGGACATCGAGGACGGCGCGGACATCACCCTGCCCAGGCGGGACGTGACCGAGCCGACCTTCGGCCACGCGCCCGGCGGCAGCCGGGAGATGGTGCACCCGGGCAACGAGGAATACATCCGCGGCGACCGCATCCAGCGGCCGCAGGGCGGCGGCGGTGGCGGCTCCGGCGGCAGCGGTGCCAGCCAGGACGGGCAGGGCGAGGACGACTTCGTCTTCCGCATCAGCCGCGAAGAGTTCATGAACTACTTCTTCGACGACCTGGCGCTGCCCCGCATGATCCGCACGCAGCTGCTGGCCGACGTGCCGGAGTGGAAGCTGCGGCGCGCCGGCTATGTCTCCGAAGGCAATCCCACCAGCCTGCACGTGGTGCGCTCCATGCGCGTGGGCCTGGCCCGCCGCATCGCCATGGGCGGCGACGCCCGCACCGAACTGAAGCAGGCCGAACGCCAGCTGGAAGACCTGGAACGCCGGCCGGAAGGCCCGCCGCCCGAAGTGGAAGTGCTGCGCAAGCGGGTCGCCGAATTGCGCGAGCGCATGAAGCGGGTTCCCTTCCTGGATCCCTTCGACCTGCGCTACCGCAACCGCGTGCGCGAGCCCAAGCCGACCAGCAAGGCGGTGATGTTCTGCCTGATGGACGTGTCCGGCTCCATGGACGAATCGCGCAAGGACCTCGCCAAGCGCTTCTTCATCCTGCTGTACCTGTTCCTCTCGCGCCACTACGAGAAGACCGAAGTGGTCTTCATCCGCCACCACACGCAGGCGGCCGAAGTGACCGAGGACGAGTTCTTCCACGCCACCGAAAGCGGCGGCACCGTGGTGTCCTCGGCGCTCACGCTGATGAACGACATCATCCGCTCGCGCTACATGGGCAGCGAGTGGAACATCTACGGCGCCCAGGCCTCGGACGGCGACAACTGGCAGCAGGACTCGTCCAAGTGCCGCGAGCTCCTGGACAGCAAGATCCTGCCGCTCGTTCGCTACTACGCCTACGTGCAGGTGGCCGACGAGGACCAGAACCTGTGGGAGGAGTACACGCGCGTGCGTGACGCCAACCCGCAGTTCGCCATGCAGAAGATCGTGACCCCGTCGCAGATCTTCCCGGTGTTCCGCGACCTCTTCAAGAAGACACCCCAGGCGGCATGATGGAAGACGCACTCCTGACACCCTCCGACGTCAAGAAGCCCAAGGACGACGCGAAGCGGCTGCCCAGCCCGTCCGACTGGAACTTCGAGCTGATCGAGACCTACTTCCAGGCGATCCGCGCCACCGCGGAACGCTTCGGGCTGGACACCTACCCGACGCAGCTGGAGCTGATCACCGCGGAGCAGATGCTCGATGCCTACGCCTCGGTGGGCATGCCGGTGAACTACCGCCACTGGTCCTACGGCAAGCACTTCATCCAGAGCGAGAAGAGCTACCGCCGCGGCCACATGGGCCTGGCCTACGAGATCGTCATCAACTCCGATCCGTGCATCGCCTACCTGATGGAGGAGAACACGATGCCGATGCAGGCGCTGGTGATGGCGCATGCCTGCTTCGGGCACAACTCCTTCTTCAAGGGCAACTACCTGTTCCGCATGTGGACGGACGCCAGCTCGATCATCGACTACCTGGTCTATGCCAAGAGCTTCGTCACCGAATGCGAGGAGCGCCACGGCATCGACGCGGTGGAACAGGTGCTGGACGCCTGCCACGCGCTGATGAACTACGGCGTGGACCGCTACCGCCGGCCGCAGAAGATCTCGATGGTGGAAGAGGAAAACCGCCGCAAGGACCGCGAGGCCTACCTGCAGCAGCAGGTCAACGACCTGTGGCGCACGCTGCCGGCCAAGGCGGGCAAGGCCGCCGAGAAGAAGACGCGCCGCTTCCCCGAGGAGCCGCAGGAGAACATCCTGTACTTCATCGAGAAGAACGCGCCGCTGCTGGAGCCCTGGCAGCGCGAGATCGTGCGCATCGTGCGCAAGATCGCGCAGTACTTCTATCCGCAGCGGCAGACGCAGGTGATGAACGAGGGCTGGGCCACGTTCTGGCACTACACGCTGCTCAACACCATGTACGACGAGGGCAGGCTCTCGGACGGCTACATGATGGAGATCCTGTCCTCGCACACCAACGTGGTGTTCCAGCCGCCGATCACGCACCCGGGCTACAGCGGCATCAACCCGTACGCGCTGGGCTTCTCGATGTTCACGGACATCCGTCGCATCTGCGAGAAGCCCACCGACGAAGACCGCCAGTGGTTCCCCGACCTGGCCGGCACCGACTGGGTGAAGTCGCTGGACTACGCCATGCGCCACTTCAAGGACGAGAGCTTCATCGGCCAGTACCTCTCGCCCAAGCTGATGCGCGAGATGCGCCTGTTCGCGGTGCTGGACGACGCGGCGCAGTCGGAACTGGAAGTCTCCGCCATCCACGACGAGAACGGCTACCGCCGCCTGCGCGAAGCGCTGTCGCGGCAGCACGACCTGGGCTGGCGCGAACCCAACATCCAGGTGTGGAACGTCAACGCCCGCGGCGACCGCTCGCTGACCCTGCGCCACATCCGCAACGCCGACCGCCCGCTGGACAACAGCGCGGAGGAAGTGGTGAAGCACGTGGCGCGCCTGTGGGGCTTCCGCGTGCGGCTGGAGAGCGTGGACGGCCACGACCGCGTGATGCAGCACTGGGAAGTGACGCCGCCGGCGCACCACTGAGTGCGGCGACGGGAAAGGAAGAAGCGCCGCGATGCGGCGCTTTCTTCATGGCGCAAGCGCGTCCTATTGGGCGCTCAGCGGCGGCGGCGGGGAGTCGTCATTCCGCCAGTCTTCGATGACGGCGAGCACGATGCCGGCGATCCAGAGTCCGACCACGGGATCCATGCCCGCCAGCATCCCGGAACGCGACTGGCCCATGACGGCCGTGGAGGGCGGGTTGCCCGCCACCGGCAGCACGGGTTGCACGGCCGCCTGGAGTTGCGCGCAGGTCTGCGTGGAAAGCACGGTCACGCCGTGGCCTGGCGGCACGTTTACCGTGCACCCGTTGTTCATGCGCAGGGTGGCGGAAGAAGCGGACGTCGTCACGACGCGGGAGCCGTGGAGGATCGGCGTGCCGGCGACCAGCGCCGCATTGCCGGTGCTGGTGGTGAAGGTGGCCACGCCGTTCACGGTGGTCACCGTGCCGAGCGCCTGCGCGAAGACCGGCCCGGCGGCGAAGGCGGCGATGGCGATCAGGGAAGTTCCGATGCGCATGGAAGGCTCCGGGAGGGACGAAGTGCGCCAAATTAGCACCGCCGCGGCGCCGCCGCAATCACATTAGTTAGTCCCTCGGTTACTCCGCTGGGCCGTCCCGCAAAGGACGAGCACGCGGGATGGCATGATGCCCGTCCATGCAGCGCACCCCCGCGGCGAGGGCACTGCCCCTCGTGCTCATCCTGACCATCGTGTGGGGCACCAACTGGTCCCTCTTTCCCCTGGCCGTGCGCGAAGTGTCCGTGTGGACCTTCCGCGCCGTGAGCCTGACCGGCGCCGGCATCTTCCTGCTCGCGTTCGCGCGCATGCGCGGCATGTCGACCGTGATCCCGCGCGCGCACTGGGCCGCCGTCACGGCGGCGGCCGTGATCTACCTGGTGGTGTGGAACCTCGCGAGCACCTACGCGGCGATCCTCATCCCCTCCGGCCAGGCGGCCATCCTGGGCTTCACCATGCCGCTGTGGACCGTGCTGGTGGTGTGGGCGCTGTTCGGCGAGAAGCCGGCGCGCCGCATGCTGCTGGCCATGGCGCTGGCCGCCGTGGGCGTCGTCCTGCTGATGATCCCGGCGCGCGAGGCCTACCGCGATGCGCCCGCCGGCTTCCTGCTCGGGCTCACCGCCGGCCTGGGCTGGGCCCTCGGCACGGTGATCCTCAAGCGCGCCAACGTGCCGGTGCCTGCGCTGGTGCTCACCGGCTGGCAGCTGCTGATCGCGGCGGCGCCGCTGTGGGTGGGCGCGCTCTGGCTGGGGCGGGGAGAGTGGTTCATGCCGTCCTGGCAGACCGTGCTGGTGATCGGCTACATCACGGTGGTGCCCATGGCGATCGGCAACCTGAGCTGGTTCGCCATCGTCGGGCTGCTGCCGGCGAGCGTCGCCGGCATCTCGTCGGTGATGGTGCCCATCGTCGCGATGGTGACCGGCGCCATCGTGCACGCCGAGCCGTTGGGCCCCTTCCAGCTCGGGGCCATGGCGTGCTGCGGGAGTGCGCTGTTCCTCGCGCTCTCGAAAAGGTAGAGTGCCCCATCCTCGCGCGCAAGGAGAAAGCATGTACGCAAGCGATCTGTTCGCGGGCCAGCGCATCCTGGTCACGGGTGGCGGCACCGGCCTGGGCAAGGCCATGGCCGAGCACTTCCTCTCCCTCGGCGGCGATGTCGCCATCTGCGGGCGCCGCCAGGCCGTGTGCGACGAGACCGCGGCCGCATGGCGCGAGCGCTTTCCCGGCCGCCGGGTCGACACCTTCGGCGTGGACATCCGCGTGGCGCAGGCGGTCGACGAGCTGGTGCAGGCCCTGTTCGACAGCGGCGGGCTCACGGGCCTCGTGAACAACGCGGCCGGCAACTTCATCGCGCCCACGGAGAGCCTGTCGCCGCGCGCCTTCGACGCCATCGCCAACATCGTCTTCCACGGCAGCTTCTACGTGACGCAGGCCGTGGGCAAGCGCTGGATCGCGCAGGCGCGGGCAGGGGAGTGGAAGCCGGGCCAACCCTGTCGCAGCGTGATGAGCATCATCACCACCTGGGTGGACAACGGCAGTCCCTACGTCGTCCCCTCCGCGATGAGCAAGGCAGGCATCGACGTCATGACCAAGTCGCTCGCGGTGGAGTGGGCGCGCCATGGCATCCGCCTGAACGCGGTGGGCCCGGGCGAGATCCCCACCGAAGGCATGAGCAAGCGCCTCAACCCCGGCGAGGAGCCGGGCGCGCGCAGCCGCAAGAACAACCCGATGGCACGCGAAGGCAGGATGAGCGAGCTGCAGAACCTGGCGGCCTTCCTGATGGCACCCGGCCAGTGCGACTGGCTCACCGGCCAGAGCATCATGATGGACGGCGGCAACGCACTGGCCACCGGCGGCAATTTCTACGAGCTGCGCTCGTGGAGCGAGGCGGACTGGCAGGAAGCGCGCGAGCGCATCGAGTCGCAGAACGCAAAGGACCGGGCGCAGCGCTGAAGCAGAAGCACTGCAGGTCTGCGGCGAGTGGGCGCTGGTTGTGGCGAGGGATGCGAACCTGCTCGGCGCGCCGGAGCCCGCGGGCTAGGAGGCGCCGGGGGCGCGCTGCACGAGCAGGGTGTCCAGCGGGCTGCAGGTGCCGCCGGCGGCGATCTTGAGCACGTGCGTGTAGATCATGGTGGTGCTTACGTCGGAGTGGCCCAGCAGCTCCTGCACGGTGCGGATGTCCGTGCCGGCCTGCAGCAGGTGGGTGGCGAAACTGTGGCGCAGCGTGTGGACGGACACCGGCTTCGCGATGCCGGCCTGCGCCACGGCGCGCTTGAGCGCGCGGGCCACGCGCTCTTCGAACACGTGATGCCGTCGCTCCAGCCCGTCCCGCGGATCCAGCGACAGGCGCGGCGAGGGAAAGACCCAGTGCCAGGGCCACGACTGGCCCGCGCGCGGGTACTTCGCCTCCAGCGCATGCGGCAGGTGCACGCCGGCCCGGCCGGCTGCGCGATCGGCGGTCCAGAGAAGGTGAGAATGCCGAAGCTGTTCGCGCAGCGGCTCGACGAGCGTGCGCGGCAGCATGACCACCCGGTCCTTCCCGCCCTTTCCTTCGCGCACGATGATCAGGGCCCGCGCAAAGTCGACGTCCTTTACGCGCAGGCTGAGCGCCTCCATCAGCCGCATGCCGGTGCCGTACAGCAGACGCGCCAGCAAGGCGGCTTCGCCCTCCAAGAAGGCGAGCACGCGTTCGACCTCGGCGACGGTGAGCACGCTGGGGATCCGCTTCTTCGGGACGGGACGACCCAGCTCCGCGAGCCATGGGAGCTGCTGATCGAGCACTTCCCGATACAGGAACAGCAGCGCGCTCAGCGCCTGGCGGTGCGTCGAGACGGACACGCGCCGCCCGGTCGCCAGCATGGTGAGGAACGACTCCACCTCCGGCTGGCCCATTTCGCGCGGATGGCGCAGACCGTGGAACTGGATGAAAAAGCGGACCCAGTAAACGTAGCTTTCCTCCGTGCGAAGGCTGTAATGCAAGTAGCGAAGCCGCTCGCGCAACTGGCCCAGGATGCGGGTTGCCTGCAACGCCGGGCGGGGGCGAGCTTGCGGACTTTGGCGGCGTTGTTATGGCTGTACACGCATACAGTATCGCGCTGCGAGGCGCGTGGCGCAAGCCCCTTCCGAACCGCGGACAAGTGGGGTTCAGATGTTATTCCGCGCACTTGCGGGGTTTGGTCCGTTTAGGCGGATGGCTCGTTGGTGGGGCGCCGCAAGACGGATATAAATCAATGAGTTGCGATGATCGGGGAGGGAAGGACGATGCAGTGGTGTTGGTGTTATTCGGTGGGGTGGTGGTCTAAATCAAGTTAGATTGCACGCCAAGCAGCACCATGCAACCACAGTCCCTGGACGCCGACGAACTGCGCGCTGCATTGATTGCCGTCGCTTTGGAATGGGAGCAGCGCTACGGCGTGGCCCCTGCGATAACGAGTGTCATCTCCGAATACGACGCGGCGCGGCTCGTCGGTCACTCTCCCGAATCACTGTCACACGATGGGGTCGGGCGCACGGCGGTAACTCGCGGCGTCGATTTCCGTCACAACGGTATCCGGTATCAGGTCAAGGCGTGCCGCCCGAGTGGGAAGCCTGGCTCCATGATCACAAAGGTTCCTAAAGCTTCAAACTACGACTGGGACCGCTTGATCTGGGTACTCTACGACCGTGAGTTTCGGGTGCTTGAGGCGTGGGAGTGGGGTGTGGAGGCGTACAAGTCCTCCTTCGACGGGGTCGAACGGCTGAATCCTGCAATGATGCGAAAGGGCCGTGCGTTACATGCAATCTAACTGGTCGTTCGACACGGACACGCAGCGGCATTGCGCCGCGAAGCGTCCTGGTGAGCGTACGCCTCGCGGCGCAATGCCGCTGCGTGCCGGTCAACTTCAACGTTAGACAGCACAATCGGCGCATGAAACTCCTTTCAGAACAAGATCAAGGCACGAGGGAAGTGCTCGGGGCACGTATCCAGCAACGCTGGACGCAGTTGTACGAACTGGACAAGGAGTGGTCAGAGCGAGCGCTCAAGTACTTGTTGCTAACGAACTCAGGCGGCGCAATCGCCACTCTGAGCTTTCTGGGGCTGCACCCGCCGCCATTGGAATGCTCGGGGCGAAGGTTGCCCTGTCACTTTTCATCCTCGGTGTCGTTCTGGTTGGAATCGCAACTGCCAAGACGTTCCACCACATGCGCAACCTCTTCGACGCCTGGAAGGTTGACGTGGACAAGTACTACGCCGATAAGGCCACGTGGGACCAGATTCAGGATGAAGACGACAAGCGTGCAGTGACTGACTGGTGGGACTACACCATTCCATACGCTTCGTTCGCTTGCTTTATTGGCGGATGCGTTGGCGGGGGTGGAGCCTGCTGACGCGCGTTGGCACGTGAGCGTGCTGTCTAACAGAACGGTCGACTCGGACACGTTGCAGCAAGGCGCCGCGAGGCGCTGTTGGATATCCTGCACCTCGCGGCGCCTTGCCGCAACGTGCCGGTCACCTTTACGTTAGACAGCTTTGCCAGCGCTCTCGCCAATTGAGGTCCTAAAGTTTTGCCAGTACTGCGACTGGGCCGAACAGTGCTGGCACCTGCGGAAGGGACTCTTCGACGAAAATCCAAAGAGGGAGTCGCTATTCGAGCCGAGGCATGCACACTTCTTCCATAGGCTCGAACGCATTCTGCAGGCGCACTGGCTGCACGAGGTCGCAAAGCTACACGATCCCCCAAACAAGCCGGCCGGTGGAATCTCACGATTGACTATGTCCTCGAATGTGGTGGCTGGACCGACGAAGTACGCGAGCGACTCACGGAGATGAGAGGCCGGTTGATGCCTTTAGCCGATGCAGTTCGCGGGGCGAGAAACAGATTGCTCTCTCACAATGATCTTGAGATCATTTCGACAGGAGAATCGCTTGGAGAGTTCGAAGAGGGCACGGACGTAGAGTACTTTGCGGCCCTTCGAGAGTTCGCATCTACCGTGCATGAGGTTGCCCTTGGAAATCCGTATGAGTTCGACGGTCTCACCGGAAATGACGTCGAGGCATTCATGTCTCAGTTTCTGCGGGTGAGCGACCGGGCGGATAGGTGACAAGAATCCCCCTCGGATGGGTTACACGCGTCGTTTAAGTTTACTAAGGCTGTCTTCGATTCTGAGTAGCCTTTCGTGGAAGCGGCCGATTCGCATCGGACCGAAGTAGACGTCCCATAGTCCATCGGCCATTTCTTCAAATCCGATGTACTCGCCCACCAGCACGCTGGTCACATTGACCCAGTGCTGGCGCCATCGAACACCTCCGTTTCCGCTGACCAATCGCACTTCGAATCTGTCGGGGTAGTCTGGTTCGAGCAGCTTGTCCGGCATGCTGCGATTGGAAGGCTGGTACCAGCTCGCCGGTGGCGTCATGTCCAGCGCTTCGTGAGGGCGCTCGTCATTGAATTCGCCGCGGAAGTGATCGAACTTTCTCTGCTGGCCGGCCAGGCTGTACGCCGGCGGCATCGTGGTCTCGTCCTTGAGCGTCTTGTGCATGCGCTCATGGCGGCCGTTTTGCTGCGGTTTGCCCGGCTCGATCAGCTCGGGCAGTACGCCCAGCTTGATCCACCATACCGACAGCCGGCTCAATCGGCCTAAGCTCGCTGCGGCGAACGGCACGCCGTTGTCTGTTCGGATTCGCGCTGGCAGCCCGTATTCCTTGAACAGCCTCGCGAACACGCGCTTGCTGTCGTCGTGCACCGTTCCGTTGAGTCCACGCACCTCCAAGAGGTAGCGGCTGTAGTTGTCGGTCACAGTCAGGGGGTAGCAGTACTGGCCGTTGCCCAGCCGAAACTGGCCCTTGAAGTCGGCGCTCCAGCAGTCGTTCGGGCGGGCAATTTCCTGCGTCGGCCGACCTGGATGGCCGTAAGGACGCCGACGAACCCGCGCTCGCACCAGCCCATTGCGCTTGAGGATGTCGCACACCGTCGACTCGTGTGGCAGCAGCCACTGCGGCTGCTTCTGGCCCACCTCATAAAGCAGCTTGGCCGGGCCCCAGGTCGGGTGCCGGTGCCTGGCGGCAATCAGCGCCTGTTCGATCTCCGGTCTGGTGCGGTTGTGCACCACCGCAGGCGCATGGCTGCGGTCCTCCAGGCCCTGCACCCCTTCGAGCCTGAATCGCTCGATCCACTTGTAGCCGGTCTTGCGGCTGATGCCATACTTGGCGCAGAGTTCGCTTACCGAGTACCGCCGATCCAGCAGATCGTCAATGAACTTCTTTCTCTCACCCATTGCAGTGGCCTCACTCCATGGCATAGGGATCCTCCAGTCCGGATCCCATGGTCCATCGGTGTGTTACCCATCCGCCCCGAGGAAAGTGTCACCTATCCGCCCCGGTCGTACCGGGGAGTTGCCTAACATGGCAGTCGACGCGGACGTCCTATCGGCTGGCTTTCGCCAGCCTACTGTCCGCCGGTCACTTCTACGTTAGACCGCATGTGGCCTTGGCTGCTCCTAATCCTCACAGGTGCCTGCGCTGCGCTGACGGTGGACGCGTTTCGTTTCGGAGGGCCAATGAAGGAGCCGTCGGCTCGTTTCTGGCCGCGGGAATGGAAGCGAGGGCAGGACCATTTACCCTTGGTGGAACAGGAGCGAAACTACCGGTTAATGCGATATCCGCTGCTCGGAACAGCAGCGCTTGCCTGGATCTTCCTTGCAATGACTATCCTCTTGGCCATCTTGACCGTCGAAGCCTTCCTCGCATGAGTCTGTTTCACAGCGCTCCGATCGTCGTGCGGTCTAACAAGTCGATCGACACGGACGTGGAGCTTGCATCGGTTTGGTGGACACCTTCACCTAGCGGAGTTGCGGGTGGGGATGCCGCCTCGCAACAAGCATTCAGGTTGCCGCCAGAGGAGCAGACCATGACGAAGTACTTGATCTCCTTCCCCGCGCCGGCGATGGACATCCCGGACGAAGACTGGGTCGAAGTCGGCGAGGCATCGCGGGCGGTCATACGCGAGGCGAAGCATGCCGGCGCCTACGTGTTCGGTGGTGGGATCAACGCGGACGTTGAGCCGCTGATGGTCGCTGCCGACGGGGGTGTCGCACACGGTACCTATCCACAGAGCAAGGAGCTCTCCGGCGGCTTTTGCGTCCTGGAGCTCCCGTCCCGAGACGCCGCCATCACGTGGGCCGCGAAGCTCGCCAAAGCCTGCCGCTGCGCGCAGGAACTCCGCGAGTTCCACCATGACCCTGAGAGTTGAGAATCGATCAACTCCAACGTCACGCGGCCTGTCCCCCATCACGCACCCCGGGACTCGATCGCGGTTCCTCCCGCTACGCCTGCATCCTGGCGCGGATCTCCGCGGAGCGCTCGAGGACGCCGCGACCAGGCAAGGCGCCGAGGCGGCCTTTGTCGTTTCCGGTATCGGCGGCCTGGATTTGACGAATCTACGCCCAGGCGTCACGCAAGCGGAACGTCTTCGTGGAGGCAGAGGTAGTTGCCCTCGGGATCCTTGAACCAGGCAGCCTTCTCCGCGCCGAGCACGCAGACATGATTGACTGTCTTGAGGCCCGGGAAATCGTAGTCCTCGAACACGACTCCCTTGCGCTTCAATTCATCGATGCTTCCGGCAATGTCCGCAACCTGAAAGCTGATCGCCGTATGGTCAGCCTTGGTGCCATCGGGCTTCGGGAACAGGGCCAGCCGGCTGCCGCCTACCTCATAGACGAACTTCCCGTCGGGTCGCAACTCTCCCCGCGTCAGGCCCAGGCACCCCTCGTAGAACGCCCGTGCACGGTCGAGGTCAATCACCGGCAGCATCGTCGTGACAGCAGAGTTGGTCAGCATCGTGGCTCCTTTCACTCGCAGCAGCCAGGCTGGCGGCCGTTGATCGAGCGCATCCAGCTTAGGCGTACATTCCGCCGTATTCCAGCCATGCCAGTGCCGCCGGTCGTCCAAGGTCAGGCGTCCCCAGACCCCACGCTTGTGCGCCTTCCAACGCTGGGAAATCCGACTGCCTTGTGGTGAGGGCAGGCGAGGGCTATTGCCGTGGCTGATGCGTCACTCGCGTCATGCGTGCGTTGACGGCATCTCATGCATGACTCGCGGCGCCGCGATGCATGAAGAGTCTGGCGTCGCGCGCCCGCCTGGCCTACAGTGGCCTCCCACCACCCCCGAGGAGCTGACCCATGCCGATCCGCATTTCATCCGTCAACAAGAAGATTGCCGCCAACGGCCAGGCCCTGCATCGCGCAATGATGAGCCGCCAGGACGCGGGCGGCAAGGACAAGCAGCCGTCCGAGGCCGAGGCCGCCCTGATCGAGGAACGCCGGGCGCTCAAGGAAGAACGGGACAAACGCAAGGCGCAGGCCCTGCTGCCCAAGCCGAGCGCGCTCGACCGGCTGGTGCGCACGCACCACCCGCAGGCGAAGGACAAGAAGGTGACGAAGGAAGCGCAGGCCGCCAAGGAGACGAAGAAGACCAAGCCGCACAAGTCCCGCGCCGAGAAGCACGCGGAGAAGGCGGAAGCGCTGGAAGCCGCGCGCAGGGCGCCGAAGAAGCCGGCGAAGTGATCCTGGCGGGGCGTTGCCGCGCGCATGCGCCCTGGAGGTCACGCTGCATAGTCCCGAAGTCAGGCGCGACCCGGTTGCCCTGGGCGCGCTGCTGCACCCGGAGTTCCGCGCGTTGATGCGATTCCACCAGGGCACGCTGACCGCTGCCGTCGGGAGGAACGAAGCTTGACGTGGCCGCCGCCCGCATCCTGCCGCCTTCTGATCTTCGAAGGGATCATGGGATCCGGGAAGTCCACGGCCACCCGCCGTTACGGCGAGCGCATCGCCGCGTCGGGGCTGCAGGTCGCCGCGTACACGGAAGCGGCGGATCCCCATCCCGTGCGAGCTTCCGACGACCTCGCCGATCCTTTCCGGCCGTGGAGCCTGGTCTCTGCATCCGAACTCTCGCTGCGCATACGCGAGAAGTGGGCGAGGTACGTGCAAGGGCGTCTCGCCGACGAGGTCTTCACGGTCATGGATGGCCAGCTGTTCCACGGCGACCTGAGCAACCTGTTCATGATGGAGATGGCGCCCGCCGACATCGCGGTGCACGCCGCCGACCTGATGCGCGTGCTCGCGCCGCTGGATCCGACGCTGGTCTACCTGCGCCAGCACGATGTGGGGCGTGCCATGCGCACGGTCTTCCAGGCCCGCGGCCCCCGATGGGAGGCCTACCAGCTTGGCTGGAAACTGCATTCGCCCTACGCCACGCGCCGGCTGTTCGCGGGCTTGGGCGGGCTCACTTCCATGTACCAGGACTACCGGTCGCTCACGGACACGCTGTTCGAGGCGCTTGACTGTCGCAAACTCGCCATCGAAACTGACGGCGGCAATTGGCCTGCGTACTACACGCAGGTCGACGAGGTGTTGCGGCAAGCCCGGGTGCCGCTCTCTCCGCCTCCCACTCCATGAACACCGTCGCCCCCTTCTACGACAAGCTCGCTCCGTATTAGCACCTGCTGTACGCGGACTGGGAAGCTTCGATCCAGAGGCAGGGCGCCGCACTCGCCCAGCTGCTGGAGCAGGGCGGCATCGTCGCAGGCGCCCGCGTGCTCGATGCGGCCTGCGGCATCGGCACCCAGGTGCTCGGGCTGGCCGAGAAGGGTTACGAGCTCACCGCGTCCGACCTCTCGCCGGGCGCGCTCGAGCGCCTGCGGCAGGAGCTGCACAGGCGCGGTTTGCAGGCGCGGGGGCCTCGCGATCTTCTCGGTCCGTGACTACGCGGCGATCCCGCGGGTGAGTCCCGACGTCCGGCCCATGCGGCCATGACCGCAGCTGCCGGCCTCGTCGCCGCCTTGTCCGCGTTCGCGCTCGAGGTTCCGGAGGCCGAAGCCTGCGTGGGCGAACTGCGCGTCCGCTGCGACCCGTCCTGCGCGCTCGGCCCGCCGGCCCGCGACGCGTGACAATTTGTTCCTGCGGAACCCGCGTTCCGTCCACGCCCCGGCACGCGCCGTCCAGCGCCTTGCGCGGTGACTTCCCAACGTTTCACGCATTCGGCGGCCGCTCCAGCTTGCGCTGCGCATGGGCCTTGTCTAGTCTGCGCGGACACAGGAGGACAGTCATGGGACAGCAGTGGACTGACAGCTTCGAGGAGTTTCCCGAAGAGAACGCGGCCAATTACGTGAACGGCCGCTTCGACCCGATGGCGGCGCAAGCGCGCCGCGCCAGCCAGCGCAAGCTGGCCGAAGTGCAGGCGCGCCTGCAGGCCGAGGCGCGCACCATCGCCCAAAGGCACAGGCCGCAGCGCGCGGCCGGCAAGTAGCCGCGTCCGGCGACCACCCTTGGCCGCGACCCGGGAAGGAGTTGCGGCCTCCTCGCGCAGGTCCTACATTGGTCTTCATGCGCACCCAGTACTACACCGCCAGCAGCCTGGACGGCTTCATCGCCACCGAGGACGATTCGCTCGAATGGCTGTTCCCGCTGGGCGACGTCAACGACACCAGCTACCCGCAATTCATCCGGCAGGTCGGCGCCCTGGCGATGGGCTCCGCCACCTACGAGTGGATGCTGCGGCACGTGGTCAAGCCGGGGTCCGCCCAGCCGGGCGCCTGGCCTTACACGCAAGCCACCTGGGTGTTCTCCAGCCGCGCGCTGCCGCTGGTGCCGGGCGCGGACATCCGCCTGGTGCGCGGCGACGTGCGGCCGGTGCACGCGCAGATGCGGCGCCGCGGCGGGCGAGAAGAACGTGTGGATCGTGGGCGGCGGCGGACTGGTGGGCCAGTTCCACGATGCCGGCCTGCTGGACGAGATCATCGTGCAGGTCGGTTCGGTGACGCTGGGAGCGGGCAAGCCGCTGCTGCCGCGCCGCATCACCTCGCCGTCGCTGAAGCTCACCGGCGTGCAGCAGTTCGGCCCCGGTTTCGCGGAGTTGCGCTACGAGGTCCCGAAGGGGAGGTCCGCATGAAACTGGTGGACTGCAGCTACGACGCGCATGCCGGCGCGATCCTCGCCATCATGAACGAGGCGATCGTCACTTCCACGGCCCTCTACGACTACCACCCGCGGCCGCCCGAATCGATGGTGGGCTGGTTCAAGGCCAAGGTGGACAAGGGCTATCCGGTCATCGGCGCCGAGTCGGACGGCGGCGAGCTGCTCGGATACGCCAGCTACGGCAGCTTCCGCGCCTGGCCGGCCTACAAGTACACGGTGGAGAACGCGGTGTACGTGCACAAGGCCCACCGCGGCAAGGGCATCGCGCGCGTGCTGATGCGCGCGCTGATCGAGCGCGCCCGCGCCCAGGACTACCACGTGATCGTGGCCGGCATCGACAGGGACAATCGCGTGAGCATCGCGCTGCACGAGTCGCTCGGCTTCGAAGCTGCGGGCACCATCCGCCAGGCGGGCTTCAAGTTCGGCCGCTGGCTGGACCTGGGCTTCTGGCAGCTGGTGCTGGATACTCCGCGCACGCCCCACGACGACTGACCCATTCCATCCACGCCTGAAATCCATGCGCAGAAACCTCGCCCTCACCCTCGGCATCCCGGTCGCCGCCCTCCTGCTGGCGCTCGTGCTCAATCCCTCGCCCGAGCGGCACCGGCAGAAGATCAAGGACACGATGGGGCAGCGCAGCCCGGTGGCGCGCGCGCTGGGCATGGGCGCGCTGGCGGCCTTCGCCTCCAACTACCACTCGCTGGGCCTGGCCTCGTACACCACCGCCGGCGACCGCACGCTGTCCGTGGGCGCCTTCGGCCTGGTGTACGTGCTGCAGCAGTAGCCGCCGCTCAGGCGGTGCGGATCACCGCGATGTGTTCCGTGCCGCTTTCGGGCAGCCACACCTCGCCCTTGCGGCCCAGGATCTGGCGCACGTTGGCGCTGTCGCGCGGCATGGCGATCCTGTCGAACTTCTCGCTGCGCGGGTCGAAGGACCACATCGCGTTGCCGCCGAAGTCGCTCAGCCAGACGATGTCGCGTTCGTCCACGTACACGGCGTAGATCCGCGGATCGTTCCCCGGCACCTTCCAGGCGCGCCAGCTGTTGGCCGCGGGGTCGTGCACCGAGACCTGGCCGCTGTTCCATTCCGACACCCAGATGCGGCCGCGGCTGTCGCTCCACACGCGGCGCGCGCCCTGGTTGCGCGTGGGCGGTTCCACCACCCGCGAGTCGCCGGTGCGGCGATCGATCTGCGCGATGAAGGAGCCGGCCAGCGAACACCACCAGATGTCGCCCGCAGGCGTGCTGCAGATGCCATAGGGCCCGCGGCCGCGCGGCGACTGCTTCACCGACACCTCGCCGCTGCCGGTGGCGACCCGCCCCACGAAACCGGACTGGCCGGTGAACCAGCAGTTGCCCTCCTTGTCGAAGGCGCAGGTGTTGAGGTTGGCGTAGGGCGTGCCGGCGGGCAGTGGGAACACCGTCACCTTGCGGTCGGGCCAGGTGACGCGCACCATGGCGTTCTGCCCGCTGTCGGTGATCCAGGCGGCGCGGTCCGGGCCCTGGATCACGCCGTGCGGCGAGGACCCGGAGCCGAGCGCGATCAGCTCGGTGCGCCCGCTGGCGGGATCGAACCAGCCGAGATGGCCGCTGGCCTGGGCCGAGAACCAGACGCCGCCGTCCGGCGCCGGCGCCACGTCGTGGATGCCGGTGCGGCGCGAGGTCGCGAGCTTCCAGGACTGCAGGCTCGGCGTGGCCTGCGCGAAGGACAGCGCGGGAAGGGCGGCGGCGGCGGTGAGGGCCAGTGCGGCGCGGCGGCTGAGGGTGGAAGGCAGCATGCGTGGACTCCTGCGTTCGGGCCGGCTCATTCTGAGCGCGCCGCGCCCGGGCCTCAAGCGGGTGTGGCCGCGACCACCTCGACCGCGGGGTCGCCCCGCGCGGTGGTGCCTGTGCGGCCCGGCGCAAGTTCGTCCTGCAGCAGGGCCGCCACGGCTTCGCTCGCGGCGATCCGCCAGCCCTGTGCCGCGGCGAAATCGTCGAGCGCGGCGGTCGCGTGCACGGTTTCGCCGGGGACCAGCGCGTGCCCCTGGTTGCCGTGCAGCCCGTCGTGCAGGGCGACCAGCGCCATGGGCCCGGTGTGCAGGGCGACGGTGACGGGCCGGTCGCGGCCGGCGGCGGTGGAGAGCGCGAGGGCAGCGCGCAGCGCGCGCAGGTGCGCCGGCGTGCCCACCTTCTCCTGGTCGCGGGGAAGATCGCCAGCAGCCGGGCGCCATAGGGCAGCACCTGCGCCGCGCCGAACAGGTAGAGCGTGTCGCGCGCGGCCTGCTGGGCCTGCTTCACGCGGGTGGCCAGGCCGGCCTCGTCTTCGTCGGCCGCGCCGGCGAGCAGGTCCGCCATCAGCACCAGGGCATCCGGATACTGCAGGTCGGTGGCCGCCTGGGCCGAATCCCATCGGGCATTGATCTCGCGTTGCAGGTGCCCTTCGTACTGGCGGCCCAGCGTCTCCTTCTGCTGTTCCAGCGCCGACTCCACCATGCCCGTGAGCGAGCTGCGGAAGGCCTGCTCCTGCACCTGGCGGCGCGCCAGCACGGCCTCCACGGCCTCGCACACTCCTCGGGGCGGTAGGGCTTGGTCAGGTAGTCGTCGGCGCCAGCGGTCATGCCCTTGCGCATGTCCTGCCGGTCCGACATGGCGGTCAGCAGGATCACAGGCACGGTGGCGAGGCCGGGATCCTGGCGCAGTTCCGCCAGCAGCTCGTAGCCGCTCATGCCGGGCATCATCACGTCGCAGACGATCACGTCGGGCTCCAGGTCGCGCGCGGACGCCAGGCCTTCCGGCCCGTCGGCCACCTCGCGCACGGCGTGGCCGGCCTTGCGCAGCGCCAGGCCGGCCACGGCCCGCTGCATGTCGTCATCCTCGATCAGCAACACATCGGACATGCGCGCATTCTGGCGAAAAAAAAGCGCCGCGGGTGCGGCGCTTTCCGTAACGGGCAGCGACGGTCAGACCACGCCCTGCGCCAGCATCGCGTCGGCCACCTTCACGAAGCCGGCCACGTTGGCGCCGTCCACGTAGCTGACGGAGCCGTCCTCGCGCTGGCCGTGCTTCACGCAGGCGGCGTGGATGCCGCGCATGATGTCCAGCAGGCGCGCGTCGACTTCCTCGCGCGGCCACGACAGGCGCATCGCGTTCTGGCTCATCTCCAGGCCGGAGGTGGCGACGCCGCCCGCGTTGCTGGCCTTGCCGGGCGCATAGAGCACCCCGGCCTGCTCGAACACCTGGATCGCGCCGAGGGTGGACGGCATGTTGGCGCCTTCGGCCACGCAGACCACGCCGTTCTTCACCAGGGCGCGCGCGTCTTCCTCGCCGAGCTCGTTCTGCGTGGCGCAGGGCAGGGCCACGTCCACCTTCACGCCCCAGGGCTTGATGCCGGCGTGGAAGCGGCTCTTCGTGCGCTCCGCGTATTCGCTCACGCGGCCGTACAGGTGGTTCTTCACCTCCATCAGTTCGGCCAGCTTCTCCGGCGTGAAGCCGTCGTTGTCGATCACGGTGCCGCTGGAGTCGGACACGGTGACGACCTTGGCGCCCAGCGCCATGGCCTTCTCCACCGCGTACTGCGCCACGTTGCCGGAGCCGGAGACGCTCACGCGCAGGCCGTCGAAGGAGCGGCCGCTGCGCGCGAGCATCTCGCGCGCGAAGTACACCGTGCCGTAGCCGGTCGCCTCCGGGCGGATGAGCGAGCCGCCGTACGACAGGCCCTTGCCCGTGAACACGCAGTCGGCCCGGTTGGTCAGCTTCTTCATCATGCCGTTCATGTAGCCGACCTCGCGGCCGCCCACGCCGATGTCGCCCGCCGGCACGTCGGTGTCGCCGCCGATGTGGCGGAACAGCTCGGTGATGAAGGCCTGGCAGAAGCGCATCACCTCGCCCGGGCTGCGGCCCTTGGGATCGAAGTCGCTGCCGCCCTTGCCGCCGCCCATGGGCAGCGTGGTCAGCGCGTTCTTGAAGGTCTGCTCGAAGGCCAGGAACTTCAGGATCGAGGCGTTCACCGAGGGGTGGAAGCGCAGGCCGCCCTTGTAGGGGCCGATCGCGGAGCTGTGCTGGATGCGGTAGCCGCGGTTGACGTTCACCTCGCCCTTGTCGTCGACCCAGCTCACCCGGAACTGGATCAGGCGCTCCGGCTCGACCAGCCGGTCCAGCAGGCCGTGCTCGGCGTACTTCGGGTGGCTGCAGATGAAGGGCCAGAGGCTCTCCATCACTTCGCTCACGGCTTGCAGGTACTCGGGCTGGCCGGGGGTTGCGCGCGGCGACCTGGGCCATGAACTCATGGGCGGACTGGTATTTCACGGGTGGGGCAGGCAGGAGGCAAACGGGTATTCTGCCTCCCCGCACCAAGTGAATGCCTAAGGCCTAAGTGGCGCGACTCAGTCCCCGCCCCACATCTCGCGAGCCGTCTCGATCACCAGGCGCAGCTTGTTGCGCTGGTCCTCCACCGCGATGTTGTTGCCGTGGACGGTGCTGGAGAAGCCGCATTGCGGCGACAGCGCCAGCTGCTCCATTGGCGCGTACTTGGCGGCTTCCTCGATGCGGCGCTTGAGCGCGTCCTTGCTTTCCAGCTGGCCGAACTTGGTGGTCACCAGGCCCAGCACCACGGTCTTGCCCTTGGGCAGGTAGCGCAGCGGGCGGAAGTCGCCGGAGCGTTCGTCGTCGTACTCCATGAAGTAGGCGTCGATGTCCATTTCCTTGAGCAGCGCCTCGGCCACCGGCTCGTAGTTGCCCGCCGCGGCGTGGGTGCTCTTGAAGTTGCCGCGGCACAGGTGCATGGCCAGCAGCATGCCCTGCGGCTTCTGGGCCACCACCTTGTTGATGAACTTGGCGTAGCGGTGCGGCAGCTCGTTGGGGTCGTCGCCGCGCTGGCGGGCCGCTTCGCGCATCTTCTCGTCGCAGAGGTAGGCGAGGTTGGTGTCGTCCATCTGCACGTAGCGGCAGCCGGCCTCGTACAGCGAGCGCAGCTCGTCGCCGTAGGCCTTGGCCACGTCGTCGTAGAAGGCCGGCTCGAGCTCGGGATAGGCTTCCTTGCTGATGCCCGCGCGGCCGCCGCGGAAGTGCAGCATGGTGGGCGAGGGGATGGTCACCTTGGGCGTGCGG
The DNA here is from genome assembly GCF_013087525.1 of Ramlibacter montanisoli. Classification (GTDB taxonomy): domain Bacteria; phylum Pseudomonadota; class Gammaproteobacteria; order Burkholderiales; family Burkholderiaceae_C; genus Ramlibacter; species Ramlibacter montanisoli. The sequence continues at coordinate 849,333 of NZ_JABFCS010000001.1, forward strand.
CCGGCGGAGACCTGCGACTTCAGGTACTCGAAGTCGGCACGCTGGATGTCCTTGGCGTGGCGCACCTTGTCGATCACGCGGATCACCGGAGGGGCGAGTTCCTCGCTGCCGTCCGGCTTCCTGATCGTGACCGGGATGTCGGTCTTCACGCCGCCCAGTTTCTCGAGGAAGTCGATGTGGAAGTAGGTGCGGCGGAACTCGCCGTCGGTGATGCTCTGGAGGCCCACGTCCTCCTGGAACTTCACGATCTCGGAGATCGCCTGGTCCTCCACCTTGCGCAGCTGCGCGGGGGTGATCTCGCCCTTGGCCTTCTGGGCGCGGGCTTCGAGCAGGTATTTCGGGCGCAGGAAGGAGCCGACGTGGTCGTAGCGGGCGGGGAGTTTCATCATGGTGTGCCTCTCTCTTTGTCGATGATGTGAATCCGTGTCCTCAAAGGTCCAGCACCAGCAGCGGACTCTTCGCCCGCGAACAACAAGGCGTGAACTGGTCGTGCTTCGCCTTCTCTTCGTCGGTGAAATACAGGTCGCGGTGGTCGCACTCGCCCTGCAGCACGCGCGTGATGCAGGTGCCGCACACGCCTTGTTCGCAGGAGGTGAGGATCTCGATGCCGTGCTGCTGCAGCGCCTGCACGATGGTCTGCCTGGCCGCCACTTCCACCACCGCGCCGCTGCTGGCGATCTTCACCTGGAAGGGGCGGTCGCCGCCGGTGTCCTGCGCCGCTGCGCCGAAGTACTCCAGGTGCACCCGGTCCTTGGGCCAGCCGAAGCCGTCGGCGGTCTTCACCACCCAGTCGATGAAGCCGGTGGGGCCGCAGATGTACAGGTGCGTGCCCGGCTCCGGCTTCGCGATCACGCGTTCCAGCTGCAGCTTCTGCGAAGGCGGGCCGTCGTCGAAGTGGAATTTCACGCGGTCTTTCCAGGGCGAGGCCGCGATCTCCTCGCGGAAGGCCGTGCGCTCCGCCGAGCGCGTGCAGTAGTGCAGCGTGAAGTCCGCCCCGATCGTCGACAGCCGCTGCGCCATGCACAGCAGCGGCGTCACGCCGATGCCGCCGGCGAACAGCAGCGCGCGCTCGCCGTGCACCAGCGGGAAGTGGTTGCGCGGTTCGCTGATCAGGAGCGTGTCGCCCTCGTGCACGTGGTCGTGCATGGTGGATGAACCGCCGCGCGAGCTGGGATCGCGCAGCACGGCGATGCGGTAGCGGTGCTGCTCCGCCGCGTCGTTGCACAGCGAGTACTGGCGCGTCAGGCCACCCGGCACCTGCACGTCGATGTGCGAGCCGGCGCTGAAGCCGGGGAGGGCGGAGCCGTCCGGCTTGCCGAGTTCGTAGCTGGCGATGTCCAGCGCTTCCTGCGTGCGGCGCAGGACCTTGACGGCGATCTGGGTCATGCGATCAGGCTACCAGCTTGGGCTGCTCGGCCGCGATCATGCGGTCGATGATGCGGCGCGACTGCACGCCGCCGGCGTCGATGTTCAGCATCAGCAGCTTGCGCTCCGGGTACTTCGACAGGTTGCGCTGCTGCGCCTCCAGCACCGCGGTGTCTTCCGCGAACACCTTGGCCTGGCCCTCGCGGATCTGCGCGGTGAGGTTGGTGTCCTTCACGTTGAAGTTGCGCGCCATGCCCCAGAAGTACCACATGCTCGTCTCGGTCTCGGGGGTGAGGAAGTCCACCACGATGCTGGAGACCTTGTCCTTCGCATCGGCGTGGTAGCCGCCCTTGCCGGCGTGCGCCACGCCCACCTCGATCATGATGTGGCTGGGCGGGTAGAAGTGGCAGACCTGCCAGCGGTCCACCGGCACGTCGTCGGCCAGGTGGTTGCCGCGCAGGTTGGCGCGCCAGAAGGGCGGCGGCATCACGTTCTCCATGAAGCGGCTGGTGATGACGTGGTCGCCTTCGGTCTTCGTGGTCACCGGCGTCTGGTCGATCTCCTTCTGGCCGATGCTGGTGGTGTGCACGTAGGTCTCGTGCGTCAGGTCCATCAGGTTGTCGACCATGAGGCGGTAGTCGCACTGGATGTGGTACAGCCCGCCGCCATAGGCCCACTCGGGGTTGTTCGCCCATTCCAGGTGGTGCAGCCTGGCCGCGTCGGCCTGTTCGGCATCGCCCGGCCAGACCCAGACGAAGCCGTACTTCTCGATCACCGGGTAGGCACGGATCTTCGGGAAGCCCTGCACGCGCTGCCCCGGCATGGAGACGGTCTTGCCGTCGCAACCCATGACCAGCCCGTGGTAGCCGCACACGAGGTTGCCCTCGCACACGTAGCCCAGTGACAGCTGCGCGCCGCGGTGCGGGCAGAAGTCCTCCACCGCGGCGACCTGGCCTTCGCTGCCACGGTAGAAGACGATCTTCTCGTTGCAGATCGTGCGGCCGAGCGGCTTGTCATCGATCTCGTCGGGGGTGCAGGCGACGTACCAGGCGTTCTTGGCAAACATGGGGAATCTTGGGGAGGTCGTGGCGGCGGATGATAGGCGAGGGCGGGCCTCGTTGTATACAGCGCATGCTACGGGTTTACCCTTGCTGCTTGTGATCCGCTCTCGGTGGCGCCGCCGTTGACGCTGCGCGCATCCACCGCTAACCTGCGAGGATGTATACAGAAGACTCCGCATGAGCGCCCGCCTGCCCGTCCCCGCCGCCGACGATTCCGGCGGTTCCCAGGGCGTGAAGGCGCAATTGCGCCTGCGCGAGATGATCCTGGCCGGCGAGCTGCCCGGCGGCGCGCGGATCGCAGAACTCACGCTGGTGGAGATCCTGGGCGTGTCGCGCACGCCGATCCGCGCCGCGCTGATGCGGCTCGAACAGGAGGGCCTGCTGGAAGCGCTGCCCAATGGCGGCTACGCGGTGCGCACCTTCTCCGAGCGCGACGTGGCCGATGCGATCGAGCTGCGCGGCACGGTCGAAGGCCTGGCCGCGCGGATCGCGGCCGAGCGCGGCGTCGCGCCCGAAGTGCTCGCCGAAGCACGCGACTGCCTCGCTTCCATCGACCGGCTGCTGGAACGGCCCGCCCTGGACGACGAAGCCTTCACCCGCTACGTGGACCTCAACCAGCGCTTCCACAACCTGCTGTCCGACATGTGCGCCAGCCCCGTCATCGTGCGCGAGATCGAGCGGGTGGTGAACCTGCCCTTCGCGTCGCCATCGGGCTTCGTGGTGGTGCAGGCCAACTCGCCGCGCGCCCGCGACATGCTGATCGTCGCGCAGGACCAGCACCGGCAGGTGCTGGCCGCCATCGAGCAGCGCGAGGGCGCGCGCGCCGAGGGGATCATGCGCGAGCACGCGCGGCTGGCGCAGCGCAACCTGCGCGAGGCGGTGCTGGGCCAGGTCCGGATGCCCGGCGTGCGGCTGATCCGGCCGCAGTGAGGCCCCGTCCATCGTCATAACGCGGACGGCGCTATTGCATTTCGTCATAACTGCTAGAGTCCCCGCCGGGCTTGCACGCCCGTGGCGTGCGACCAGAATCCGCAGCGAGCCATAGCCAGGCGAGGCCGTGCACATCCGCCTGCCCAAACCATAGGAGAACCCGCCATGCACAAGAGAAGCTTCCTCCGGACCGCGATCGCCCTGGGCCTGCTGGGCGCCAGCGGCCTGACCATGGCGCAGGACAACGTGTTCAAGATCGGCCTGATCCTGCCGATGACGGGGCAGCAGGCCACCACCGGCCGCCAGATCGAAGCGGCCGCGCGCCTGTGGATGGCGCAGAACGGCGACACCATCGCCGGCAAGAAGGTGCAGCTGATCCTGAAGGACGACACCAGCGTGCCGGACGTGACGCGCCGCCTGGCGCAGGAACTGGTGGTCAACGAGAAGGTGAACGTGCTGGCCGGCTTCGGCATCACGCCCTCGGCGCTGGCCGTCGCGCCGATCGCCACGCAATCGAAGACGCCGCTGGTGGTGATGGCCGCCGCCACCTCCAGCATCACCGAGGCCTCGCCCTACGTGGTGCGCACCAGCTTCACGCTGCCGCAGGCCGCCGTGGCCATGGCCGACTGGGCGCCCAAGAACGGCATCAAGAACGTGGTGACCCTGGTGACCGACTACGGCCCGGGCCTGGACGCCGAGCGCTTCTTCAAGAGCCGCTTCGAGTTCAACGGCGGCAAGGTCCCCGAGGCGCTGCGCGTGCCGCTGCGCAACCCCGACTTCGCGCCCTTCCTGCAGAAGGTGCGTGACCTCAAGCCCGATGCGCTGTTCGTGTTCGTGCCCTCCGGCGCGGGCGCCGCGGTGATGAAGCAGTTCGGCGAGCGCGGCATGGACAAGGCAGGCATCCGCCTGATCGGCACCGGCGACGTGACCGACGACGACCAGCTGAACGACATGGGCGACGTGGCCCTGGGCGTGGTCACCTCGCACCACTACTCCGCGTACCACCCGTCCGCGGCGAACAAGAAGTTCGTGGCCGACTTCCAGAAGGCCAACAAGGGCATGCGCCCCAACTTCATGGCCGTGGGCGGCTACGACGGCATGCGCGTGATCTACGAAGCGCTGAAGAAGACCGGCGGCAAGGGCGGCGGCGACGCGCTGCTGGCCGCCATGAAGGGCCAGATCTTCGAAAGCCCGCGCGGCCCGGTGTTCATCGACGCGCAGACCCGCGACGTGGTGCACAACATCTACCTGCGCAAGGTGGAGAAGAAGGACGGCCAGTTGCACAACGTGGAGTTCGACGTGATCAAGGACGTCAAGGACCCGGGCAAGACGAAGTAGCCTGCATTTGAGTTTCTCCCCCCCCTCTGGGGGAGGGTTGGGGTGGGGGCGCTGCGGCGCACTGGCAGCGTGGAGCGCCCCCTCCCAACCTCCCCCAGAGGGGGAGGAGCAACCCCACACCTCCCGAGCCATGCTCACCATCCTCTTCGACGGCATCGCCTACGGCATGCTGCTGTTCGTGCTGGCGGTCGGACTGGCCGTCACCATGGGCCTGATGAATTTCATCAACCTGGCCCATGGCGCCTTCGCCATGACCGGCGGCTACATCACCGTGCTGCTGATGCAGCGGCTGGACGTGCCCTTCCTGGTCTGCCTGCCGCTGGCCTTCCTCGGCGCGGCGCTGCTCGGCGCGGTGCTGGAGCGCACGCTGTACCGCCCCCTGTACCGCAAGCCGCACCTGGACCAGGTGCTGTTCTCCATCGGCCTGGTGTTCATGTCTGTGGCCGCCGTCGATTACTACGTGGGCTCGACGCAGCAGATCATGCAGTTGCCCGAATGGCTCAAGGGCCGCACCGAGATCGGCTCGCTGGGCATGGGGCACTACCGCCTGTTCATCATCGCCGTGTGCGCGGCGCTCACGGTGGGCCTGCAGTTCATCCTGGCGAAGACGCGCTTCGGCAGCCGCCTGCGCGCTTCGGTGGATGACCAGCGCGTGGCCGCCGGCATGGGCATCAACGTCAACGTGGTGTTCCTCTCCACCTTTGCCTTCGGCTCCGGCCTCGCGGGACTGGGTGGCGCGCTCGGTGCCGAGGTGCTGGGCCTCGACCCCTCCTTCCCCCTGAAGTTCATGATCTATTTCCTGATCGTGGTGGCCGTGGGCGGCACGTCCTCGATCACCGGGCCGCTGCTGGCGGCGCTGCTGCTCGGCATCGCCGACGTGGCGGGCAAGTACTACATCCCGCGCATGGGCGCCTTCATCGTCTATGCGCTGATGATCGTGATCCTGCTGTGGCGGCCCAACGGCCTGTTCGTGCGGCAAGGGGGCAAGGCGTGATCCCCGCACAAACCGACCTGCTGCGGGCGAGCCGCATCAAGGCCTGGGAGCCGCTGTTCTGGCTGGCGGCCTTCGCCGTGCCGCTGCTGCTGCCTTCGCACGCGCTGATCGTCAACGAAGTGGCGATCGTGGCGCTGTTCGCCGTGTCGCTCGACCTGGTGCTCGGTTACGGCGGTATCGTGTCGCTGGGACACGCGGCCTTCTTCGGCATGGGCGCGTACACCGCGGCGCTGTTCTGCAAGCACGTGTCGCCCGACCCGCACCTGGGCCTGCTGGCGGGCACCGGCACGTCCGCGGTGCTGGGCCTGCTGGCCAGCTTCACCGTGCTGCGCGGCAGCGACCTCACGCGCCTGATGGTGACGCTGGGCATCGCGCTGATCCTGTTCGAGCTGGCCAACAAGCTGGACTGGCTCACCGGCGGCATGGACGGCATCCAGGGCCTGATGTTCTCGCCCATCCTGGGCAGGTTCACCTTCGACCTGCAGGGGCAGGTGGCGGCGTACTACTCGCTGGTGGTGCTCGTCGTGTTGTTCTTCGTCGCGCGGCGGATCGTGCATTCGCCCTTCGGCGCCACGCTCAAGGCGATCCGCGACAACCGGCTGCGCGCCATGGCCATCGGCATCCCGGTGCACGCTCGCCTGATCTCCGTCTACACGGTGGCCGCGGCGATCGCGGGCGCCGCCGGTGCGCTGTTCACGCAGACCTCCGGCTTCGCTTCCATCGACGTGTTCGAGTTCCACCGCTCGGCCGACGTGATGCTGATGATCGTGATCGGCGGCGTGGGCTGGCTCTATGGCGGCGTCGCCGGTGCGATCGTGTTCAAGCTGATGCAGGACCTGCTGTCGCAGATCACGCCGCAGTACTGGACCTTCTGGCTCGGGCTGTTCCTGGTGGTGCTGGTGCTGGTCGGCCGTGACCGGCTGTTGAAGCCCTGGACCTGGTGGAGGAAGGCATGAGCGATATCGTGCTGTCCTGCCAGGGACTGGTGAAGAAGTTCGGCGGCATCACCGCCACCAACAAGGTCTCGCTGAACCTCAGGCGCGGCGCCCGCCATGCCCTGATTGGCCCCAACGGCGCCGGCAAGACGACGCTGATCAACCTGCTCACGGGCGTGCTCGACGCCACCGAAGGCCGCATCACGCTGGAAGGCCGCGACATCAGCGACCTGGCTCCGCACCAGCGCGTGCGCCTGGGCATGGTGCGCACCTTCCAGATCAACCAGCTGTTCGCCTCCATGACGCCGCTGGAGACGCTGGCGCTGGTGGTGTCGCAGCAGCGCGGCTACGGCGCACGCTGGTGGAATCCCCTCGGCAAGGACGCGAAGGTCGCCGAGCGCGCGCAGCAGCTGCTGGAGCAGTTCCACCTGGCCGAGGTCGCCAACCAGAAGACCGAGGTGCTGGCGTATGGCAAGCGCCGCCTGCTGGAGATCGCGATCGCGCTGGCCTGCGAGCCGCGCGTGCTGCTGCTGGACGAACCGGTGGCCGGCGTGCCCGCGGGCGAGCGCGAGGAGCTGCTGCAGACCGTGGCCGCCTTGCCCGCCGACGTCTCCGTGCTGCTGATCGAACACGACATGGACCTGGTCTTCAGCTTCGCCGACCGCATGACCGTGCTGGTCAACGGCGGCGTGCTGACCGAGGGCACGCCCGACGAGATCGCCGCCAACCAGGACGTCAAGGCGGTGTACCTGGGCCACGGCGACGAGATCAATGCCGCCATGCCGACGATCGCGGAGCATGCCCATGTCTGAACTGCTCAAGGTCGAACAGCTGCGCGCCGGCTACGGCGAGGCCGTGGTGCTGCACGACATCTCCTTCGCGCTCGGCGAGGGCCAGACGCTGGCCCTGCTGGGACGCAATGGCACGGGCAAGACCACGCTGATCAATACGCTGGCGGGCGCCACGCGCCAGCATGGCGGCACCATCGCGCTGGGTGGGCGGGCGCTGCACAAGCTGCCCTCGCACGAGCGCGCCGCCGCCGGCATCGGCTGGGTGCCGCAGGAGCGCAACATCTTCAAGTCGCTCACGGTGCACGAGAACCTGACGGCGGTGCAGCGGCCGGGCCGCTGGACGCCCGAGCGCGTGTACGAGATGTTCCCGCGCCTGGCCGAACGCAAGGGCAACCTGGGCACGCAGCTTTCGGGCGGCGAGCAGCAGATGCTGGCCATGGGGCGCGCGCTGGTGGTCAATCCGCGCCTGCTGCTGCTGGACGAACCGCTGGAAGGCCTGGCCCCCATCATCGTGACCGAGCTGCTGCGCGCCATCTCGCGCATCACGCGCCACGAGGGCCTGTCCGCGATCATCGTGGAGCAGCACCCGCAGGCCATCCTGGCCATCTCCGACAGCGCGATCGTGCTGGACCACGGCACCGTGGTGCATGCCGACGCCGCGTCCACGCTGCGTGCGGCGCCCGAGCTGCTGGACCGGCTGCTCGGTGTGGCACGATAGGCCGATGCAAGTTCGTCGCAGAATCGCGCTGGCGGGACTCGGCGCCGCCCTGGCCGCGCCCTGGCTGAGGGCGCAAAGCAGCTGGCCCACCAAGCCCCTGCGCATCGTCGTGCCCTTCGGCGCCGGCGGCGTGGCCGACCTCACTGCGCGCGCCGTGGGACAGAAGCTCGGGGAGCAACTCGGGCAGAGCGTCGTCATCGACAACCGGCCCGGTGCCGGCGGCGTGACGGCGGGCTCGCTGGTCGCGCAGGTGGAGCCGGACGGCTACACGCTGCTGCTCATGAGCAACGGCACGGCGGTCAGCGAAGGCATGTTCGCGAAGCTGCCCTTCGACGCGCGCAAGGACTTCGCGCCGATCTCGCTGCTGGGCACCTTCGACATCGCGCTGGTGGTGGCGGAGAACTCGCGCTTCCGCACGCTGGCGGACCTGCTGGCGTACGCCAAGGCGAATCCGGGCAAGCTGAACATCGCGACGGTTGCCGTCGGCAGCACGCAGAACCTGGCGGCCGAACTGTTCAAGACCACCGCGGGCATTGCTGCGCAGGTGGTGCCCTTCAACGGCACGCCGGCGGTGATCACGGCGCTGCGCGGCGGCGAGGTCGATGCGGGCGTCGAGATCCTGGCGCCGGTGAAGGCACAGATCGCCGCCAAGGCGCTGCGTGCGCTGGCCACCTTCGGCGAGAAGCGTGCGACGGGCCTGGGCGACGTTCCCACTGCTGCGGAGAGTGGCGGCGCGCTGGCGAACCTGCACGTGTCGTCCTGGAACGCGCTGGCCGCGCCGGCGAAGACGCCGCCGGCGGTGATCTCGCGCCTGAACACCGAACTGCGCACCGCGCTGGCCAGCCCGGACCTCAAGAAGCGCCTGGCCGACCTCAACGTCGACGCCCGCTGGAGCACGCCCGAGGACCTGGGCAGGCTGCTGGCCGGCGAGATCAGGCGCTGGGGCGAGGTGATCGTGCGCGCGAAGATCCCGCGCCAGTAGGAGGCACACATGCAGGCAGCACGCATCGGCATCGTCGGCTACGGCGAGGTCGGCAAGGTCTTCGGCGCCGGGCTGAAGGCGCAGGTCGCGCAGGTGAGTGCCTGGGACCTGAAGTTCGCGCAGGCCGCCGCCGCGCCGGCGGAGAAGCGCCATGCGCAGGGGCAGGGCATCCGCGCCTGCGCCTCCATGCAGGAGCTGTGCGAAGCCAGCGAGCTGCTGATCTCCGCGGTCACGGCCTCGAACACGCTGGCCGTCGCGGAGGAAGCCGCGCATTTCATCCACCCCGGCGCCGTGTTCCTGGACCTCAACTCCGCCTCGCCCGGCACCAAGCAGAAGGCGGCTGCGGCGATCGAGGCCCATGGCGCGCACTACGTCGAAGCGGGCGTGATGACCTCGGTGCCGCCCTATGGCATCAAGGTGCCCATGCTGCTGGGTGGCGCCAGGGCGGCGGAGCTGGCGCAGGTTCTGGCCGGCTTCGGCTGCGACGCGCGCGCCGTGAGCGAGAAGCTGGGAGTGGCCAGCGCCATCAAGATGTGCCGCAGCGTGATGATCAAGGGCCTGGAGGCGCTGGTCATCGAGAGCTATACGACCGCGCGGGCCTACGGCGTGGAGGACCACGTGCTGCCCACGCTGCAAGAGACCTTTCCCTCGATCGACTGGAGCGAGCAGGGCGCCTACTTCTTCAGCCGCGTCGTGCAGCACGGCCAGCGCCGCGCCGAGGAGATGCGCGAGGCCGCCAATACCGTGCGCGAGGCCGGCTTCGCGCCGCTGATGGCGGCCGCCATCGCCGGCAAGCAGCAGTGGGTGGCCGACCAGGCGCGCGATGGCGTGTTCCGCGAACTGCCCAAGGGCGCGCGCTGGCAGGAGTACGCCGACCGGCTGCTCGCGGCGCGCGACCCGGGTAGGTCGGGGTGAGCCCGAAGGCGAACCCCGGCGGTTGATGTTCGACGTTCTCGCCATCACCGGCCCGATCTACTTCGTGGTCGCGGTGGGCTGGGCCTGCACCCGCGCCGGCCTGTTTGAGCGCGCCGACATGCGCGTGTTCGGCAAGTTCGTGATCAACATCGCCCTGCCGGCGCTGCTGTTCAACGCGGTGGCCCAGCGCAGCGTGGCCGAGGTGCTGAACCCGGTGTTCATCGCGGCCTATGCCATCGGCTCGGTCGCCGCCAGCCTGGCGGGCGTGTTCTGGGCGCGCCGCATCGCGGGCAAGGGCCTGTCGGAGGCGGGGGTCGTCGGCATGGGCATGTCGTGTCCCAACAGCGGCTTCATCGGCTTCCCGCTGGTGGCACAACTCTTCGGCCCGTCAATGCGGGCATCGCCCTGGCGCTGGCGATGCTGGTGGAGAACTTCGTCTCGCTGCCGCTGGCGCTGGCGATCTCGGACAGCGCGGCCGGCGACGCGGCCGCTTCCCGCGGCGCCCGCCTGCGCGCCGCCCTGGCGCAATCGCTGCGCAGCGTCGCGCGCAACCCGATGATCTGGGGCATGGCCGCCGGCTTCGTGTTCTCGCTGGCGGGCTGGCGCCTGGCCGAGCCGGTGGCGCGCACGGTCAACCTGTTCGCCGCGGCCACGGGCGCGCTGTCGCTGTTCGTGATCGGCGGCTCGCTGGTGGGGCTGCGGCTGCGCGGGCTGGCGCGGGACGTGAGCGTGATCGCGGCGGGCAAGCTGCTGCTGCATCCGCTGTGCGTGCTGGCCGCGGTGCTGCTGCTGCCGCCCATGGCACGCGAGCTGCAGATGATCGTGGTGGTGATGGCGGCCGTGCCGATGCTGGGGATCTATCCGATCCTGGCGCAGCGGCACGGGCATGAAGGCGTGGCCGCGGCGGCCCAGCTGGCGGCGACGGTGGCGTCGTTCTTTACCTTGACGGCGTTGATCTGGGCGGTGCGGCAGTATCTTTGACGCGCGCGAGCTGTCGCGGTTCGCCTTCGGGCTCACCACGACCTACAGGGGGCGCGTAGGTCGTGGTGAGCCGCGCCAGCGCGAACCGCGACACCCTCAGACCGCGTGCGCCACCACCCCCGGCGCCTTCGCGCGCGAATGAGTTCCAGCGTCGCCTTCTGCACCGGCGTCGCCGGCCGCTGCAGGCTGGTGGCCAGCGACAGGCGGATCCGCAGCGGCGGCGTGCCGATCTGCTGCGCGGTGTAGGCCGAGGGCCGCGGCGTGTTCAGCAGCGCGTTGCGCGAGAGGATGGCGCAGCCGGCGCCATCGAGCACCAGGTCCAGGATCGCCGAGACGCCATCGATCTCCAGCACCACGTTGGGCCGGCAGCCGATGTCGGCCATCTCGGCCTCCACGTACATGCGGATCGCGTTGGGCCGCGTCGGGATCACCAGCGGCAGCTTCGCCACTTCCGACAGTTCGATCGGCCCCGGCGGCGGATCCTCGTGCAGGCCCGGCGGGCGGGCGCGCACCAGCAAGAGGTCTTCCTCCATCAGCGGCGTCACGTCCATCTCGCGCGAAGGCTGCGCGTTGTAGAGGACGACGATGTCCAGCCGGCCGCTGGTCAGCCCCTCCTGCAGGCTGCCCGACAGGCCCTCGCTGATCGACAGCCGCGCCTCCGGCAGGGCCTCGCGGAAGGCGCGGGTCAGCGGGACGGTGAGAACGCGGGCCACGCTGGTCGGCATGCCGACCGCCACCCGCCCCGCCAGGCCGCCGCGCAGCCGCCCCAGGTCTTCCCTGGCGCGCTCGACCTGGTACAGGATGCCTCGGCCATGCTCCAGCAGCAGCTTGCCCGCCTCGGTGGGCACGGCGCCCCGGCCGTTGCGCACCAGCAGGTTCTGGCGCAATTCCACCTCGAGCAGGCGCACCTGGCGGCTGAGCGCCGGCTGCGCCACGTCGAGCTCGATCGCGGCGCGCGTGAAGCTGCCGAGCTCTGCCACGCGGACGAAATATTCGAGCTGCTTGAGGTCCATGAACCGCTATACCTTGGGATCGATTATGCCGAAGCGATATAGCTGCTAGTCGCCTGTCCGGCTTTGAGCCCCCGGGCCCCGCCACCACAATGCCGCCATGACCGCCACCCTCCAGGGAATCTCCTCCATGGCCACGCGCCAGGTGCTGGGCGAACTGGCGCAGGCCTGGGAACGCCAGGCCGGCATCCCGGTGGCGATCGAATCGGTGGGCGGCGTCGATGCCGCCAGGCGCGTCGCGGCCGGCGAGTCCTTCGACTTCGCGGTGCTCGCTTCCGATGCACTGGACAAGCTGGTCGCGGGCGGCCACGTGCTGGCCGGCAGCCGCGTGGACATCGTCGATTCCGGCGTTGCGATCGCGGTGCGCAGCGGCAGCAGGCAGCCCGACGTCTCCAGCGAAGAGGCGCTGCGCAGCGCCGTGCTCGCAGCCGACACCGTCGGCTATTCCACCGGCCCCAGCGGCGTCGCGCTCGTGAAGCTGTTCGAACGCTGGGGCATCGCGCAGGACCTGCAGGGCCGCCTGGTGCAGGCGCCGCCCGGCGTGCCGGTCGGCTCGCTGGTGGCCCGCGGCGAGGTCGCCCTGGGCTTCCAGCAACTGAGCGAGCTGATCCACCTGCAGGGCATAGCCATCCTCGGCATGCCGGCCGCCGTGCAGATCACCACCACCTTCGCCGGTGGCGTGTGCAAGACCTCGCCCCAGCCCGAGCGCGTGCGCGAGCTGCTCGCCTTCATGGCCTCGCCCGCCGCCGAAGAGGCCAAGCGCCGCAACGGCATGGAACCCGCCCGACCCCAAGGAAGACCCGAATGAGCCTGATCATCGATTGCCACGGCCACTACACGACGGCGCCCAAGCAGCTGGAGGAATGGCGCAACCGGCAGGTCGCCGGCATCAAGGACCCCGCGCTGGTGCCCAAGGTCTCCGAGCTGAAGATCAGCGACGAGGACATCCGCGAGTCCATCGTCAACAACCAGCTGCGCCTGATGAAGGAACGCGGCAACGACCTGACGCTGTTCTCGCCGCGCGCCAGCTTCATGGCCCACCACATCGGCGACTTCAATGTCTCCAGTACCTGGGCGGCCATCTGCAACGAGCTTTGCTTCCGCGTGAGCCAGCTCTTCCCCGAGCACTTCGTGCCGGTGGCCATGCTGCCGCAGTCCCCGGCGTGGACCCGCGCACCTGCCTGCCCGAGCTGGTGAAGTGCGTCGAGCAATACGGCTGCGTGGGCATCAACCTGAACCCCGATCCGTCCGGCGGCCACTGGAAGGAGCCGCCTCTCACGGACAAGTGGTGGTACCCCATCTACGAGAAGATGGTGGAGTACGACATCCCGGCGATGATCCACGTGTCCACCTCGTGCAACCCCTGCTTCCACACCACGGGCGCGCACTACCTGAACGCGGACACCACGGCCTTCATGCAGTGCGTGCAGGGCGACCTGTTCAAGGACTTCCCGACGCTGCGCCTCCTGATCCCGCACGGCGGCGGCGCGGTGCCCTACCACTGGGGGCGCTTCCGCGGACTGGCGCAGGAAATGAAGCGGCCGCTGCTGGACACGCACGTGATGAACAACATCTTCTTCGACACCTGCGTGTACCACCAGCCGGGCATCGACCTGCTCAACACCGTGATCCCGGTCAAGAACGTGCTGTTCGCCTCCGAGATGATCGGCGCGGTCCGCGGCATCGACCCCACCACGGGCCACTATTACGACGACACGAAGAAATACATCGACGCATCCAGGATCCTCTCGCCCGAGGACAAGCACCAGATCTTCGAAGCCAACACGCGCCGCGTGTTCCCGCGCCTCGACGCGCGCCTGAAGCAGCAAGGACGCTGACATGTACGAACTGGGCGTTGTCTATCGCAACATCAAGCGGGCCGACCGCGAGGTGGCCGATGCGCTGGCGCAGTACGGTGCCTCCACCGTGCACGAGGCCATGGGCCGCGTCGGCCTGATGAAACCCTACATGCGGCCTATCTATTCGGGCGCGCAGGTCTCCGGCACCGCCGTCACCGTGCTGCTGCAGCCCGGTGACAACTGGATGCTGCACGTGGTGGCCGAACAGCTCAAGCCGGGCGACATCGTGGTCGCCGGCTGCACCACCGACAACACCGACGGATTCTTCGGCGACCTGATCGCCACCTCCTTCAAGGCGCGCGGTGCCCGGGCGCTGGTCATCGACGCCGGCTGCCGCGACGTGAAGACGCTCACCGAGATGGGCTTCCCGGTGTGGAGCCGCGCGATCAGCTCCAAGGGCACGGTGAAGGCCACGCTGGGCTCCGTCAACATCCCGGTGGTGTGCGCGGGCGCCCTGGTGCACCCGGGCGACGTGATCGTGGCCGACGACGACGGCGTGGTCTGCGTGCCCGCCGGCATGGCGAAGAAGGTGCTCGATGCCGCCGCCGCGCGCGAAGCCAACGAGGGCGAGAAGCGCGCCAAGCTGGCCTCCGGCGTGCTGGGCCTGGACATGTACAAGATGCGCGAACCGCTGGAAAAAGCGGGCCTGCGCTACATCGACTGAAGCGCGCCATGGCCGCCGCCACACCGCGCCGCCGCCTGCTCGCCGGCCTTGCGCTGGGCGCGACGCTCTGGCTGGCGGGCTGCGCGAGCACGCCCGCAATCGACCCGCAGGCGCGGGCCGTGCTGGCGCCCACCGGCACCCTGCGCGTGGCGGTCTACCAGGGCAGCCCCACCTCCTTCGTGCGCAAGCCCATGGGCGAGGGCGTCGGCGTCGCCTACGAGCTGGGCCAGGCCCTGGGCCGCGAGCTCGGCGTGCCGGTGCAGGTGATCGAGTTCGATCGCGTGGCGCAGGTCGTGGATGCCCTCAGGACCAACCAGGCCGACTTCAGCTTCACCAACGCGACGGCGGCGCGCGCCCGCGACGTCGACTTCAGCGATCCCCTGGTGCGCCTGGAGCTGGGCTACCTGGTGGCGGGCGACTCGACCTGGCGCAATGTCTCCGAGGTCGACCGGCCCGGCGCCAAGATCGGCGTCAGCCAGGGCAGCACCTCGCAATCCACGCTCCCCGGTCTGCTGAAGTCCGCCACGCTGGTGCCCGTGCCCTCGCTGGGCGTCGCACAGCAGCTGCTGAAGGACCACGTGCTGGACGCCTTCGCCACCAACAAGGGCATCCTGTTCGAGATGTCCGACCAGGTGCCGGGCTCGCGCGTGCTCGAAGGCCGCTGGGGCCTGGAGAACCTGGCCATCGCCATTCCCAAGGGCCGCGAGGCCGCGCTGCCGGCGCTGCGCGCCTTCGCCCAGCGCATGCGCGCCTCCGGGCAGCTGCAACGCATCGTCGAGCGCGCCGGCCTGCGCGGCACGGCGCGCGACTGATCCACGAGAAGAGTGAAACCGATGTCCAAACCCACCTCCGGCAACTTCACCAAGACGCCCGGCTGGCTCGACTGGTACGCCGGCCCGAGCAAGCCTCGGTTCCAGCTGCCGCCCAACGCCGTGGACGCGCACTGCCACGTGTTCGGCCCAGGCGAACACTTTCCCTATGCGCCCGAGCGCAAGTACACGCCCTGCGACGCGAGCTGGCAGCAGCTGTTCGCGCTGCGCGACCACCTGGGCTTCAGCAAGAACGTGATCGTGCAGGCCACCTGCCACGGCGCCGACAACAGCGCCATGGTCGATGCGCTGCAGCGCTCCAAGGGCAAGGCGCGCGGTGTCGCCACCGTCAAGCGCACCGTGACCGACCAGCAGCTGCAGGAGATGAACGCCGCCGGTGTGCGCGGCGTGCGCTTCAACTTCGTCAAGCGCCTGGTGGACTTCACGCCGCGCGACGAGCTGATGGAGATCGCCGCGCGCATCGCGCCGCTCGGCTGGCACGTGGTGATCTACTTCGAGGCGGTGGACCTGCCGGAACTGTGGGACTTCTTCACCGCGCTGCCGACCACCGTGGTGGTGGACCACATGGGCCGGCCCGACGTGGCCAAGCCCATCGACGGCCCCGAGTTCGCGCTGTTCCTGAAGTTCATGCGCGAGCATCCCAACGTCTGGAGCAAGGTGAGCTGCCCCGAGCGCCTGTCGGTCTCCGGCCCGCGCGCGCTGGATGGCGAGCGCAATGCCTACCGCGACGTCGTGCCCTTCGCGCGCAAGGTGGTGGAGAGCTTCCCCGATCGCGTGCTCTGGGGGACCGACTGGCCGCACCCCAACCTGAAGGATCACATGCCCGACGACGGCCTGCTGGTGGATTTCATCCCGCACATCGCCACCACCCCGGAACTGCAGCGCAAGCTGCTGGTGGACAACCCGAACCGCTTGTACTGGCCTGAGGAGGGCCGCGCATGATCCGCACAGCAACCGTATCGACCCTGGCGACGCTGGCCTTGCTGGCGGGGTGCTCCACCACCACCAACATTCCCGTGGTCACGCCGGCGTCGATCGCGCCGCTCGCCTACCACCCGCAGGCTTTCTGCGACGGCCTCGTGGGCCAGCGCATCTCGCCGGTGGACATCGGGCTGCCGAGCGGCTACGCCACCATCGACAGCGCCAGCCTGCTGGCCGCGACCGAGATGCGCGTGCTCGAGCGCGGGCCCACGCCGGCCGCCACCATCGTTCCGGCCATGCCGCAGCGCTGCAAGGTGCTGGGCCACATCGCCCCGGTCGACCCGCAGGCGCCAGTGATCAACTTCCAGGTGAACCTGCCGGTGCGCTGGAACCACGCCTCGGTGCAGTACGGCGGCGGCGGATTCAACGGCGTGCTGATTTCCGGCGAGGCGCTCGTGCCCGCCGCGCGCTTCGACCAGCTGTCCCCGCTGGCGCAGGGCTTCGTCACCTACGGCACCGATTCCGGCCACCAGAACAAGCCGGGCGAGCCGCCGCAGGCCTTCGCGATGAACGACGAGGCGCTGGTGAACTTCGCGCACGCCTCGTACAAGAAGGTGCGCGACGTCGCGGTGGCGATCATGCGGCAGGCCTACGGCGTCGGCCCGCGCAAGCTCTATTTCGTCGGCAGCTCCGAAGGCGGCCGCGAAGGCCTGACCATGGCGCAGCGCTATCCGCGCGACTTCCACGGCATCCTGAGCCGCGTTCCCGTGATCCACTGGACCGGGCTGCAGCACGCCGGCCTGCGGGACGGCCTGGCGCTCACCAAGGGCGGCTGGATGAACCCGGCGCAGGTGAAGCTGGTGCACGACGCGGTGCTGGCCGCATGCGACGCGGCGGATGGCGCCGCCGACGCCGTCGTCTCCGACCCCGTGGGCTGCCGCACCCGCTTCGACGTGAACAAGCTGCGCTGCACCGGCGCGCAGGCGGACAGCTGCCTGACCGAGCCGCAGATCCGCGCGGTGCAGACCCTGCACACGCCGCTGGACATGGGAATGGAACTGGCCAATGGCCTGCGCCGCTACCCGGGCCGCGGGCCCAGCGGCGAAGGCACGCCGTCCTCCGGTCCCACCGGCGGCTGGCAGTCGTGGTGGACCGGCAGCGCCGCGCCCGCCTTCCCGCCGGTGCAGGCGAACGGCATCGCCTGGTTCTACGGCGGCGGCGCCATCCAGTATTTCTACGCTCGCAATCCGCAGCTGGACCTGCGGACCTACCGCGCGGCCGACCACGCCGCGCGCATCCGCCAGGTGTCCGAGCTGATGGACTCGACGAATCCGGACCTGTCGGCCTTCCGGGCGCACGGCGGCAAGCTGATCCTGCTGGAGAACCTGGGCGACTACGCGCAGAGCCCGTACGCGGGCATCGAATACCACGCCAGCGTCGTGCAGCGCATGGGCCGCGCCGCCGTCGATTCCTTCTTCAAGCTCTACACCGCGCCGGGCGTGGACCACGTCGGCACCGGCGCGCCCGGCAATGCCGACCTGTTCCCCGCGCTGGTGGCCTGGGTGGATCAGGGCCGGGCGCCTGCCGGCCTCACGCTGGTCGAACAGGATGCGCGCCCGCCCTTCGCGGTCAAGCGCAGCCGCCCGCTGTGCGAGTGGCCGCAGGTCCCGCGCTACCGCGCCGGCGACATCAACGCCGCAGGCAGCTTCGCCTGCGCGCCCTGAACATAAGGAGGCAGCCATGCCCTTGGACAAGCCCTATGCCGGCATCCCCGGCACGACCATCTTCGACGCCGACCAGAGCCGCAAGGGCTACTGGCTCAACCAGTTCTGCATGTCGCTGATGAAGGCCGAGAACCGAGAGAAGTTCAAGGCCGACGAGCGCGCCTACCTGGACCAGTGGCCGATGAGCGAGGACCAGAAGCAGGCCGTGATGGCGCGCGACCTCAATCGCTGCATCTCGCTGGGCGGCAACATCTACTTCCTGGCCAAGATCGGCGCCACCGACGGCAAGAGCTTCCAGCAGATGGCCGGCTCCATGACCGGCATGAGCGAGGACGCGTACCGCGAAATGATGATCGGCGGCGGCCGCCCGGCCACCTGGACGGGGAAAGAGGAGAAGAAGTAATGGCCCGCATCACCGCATCCGTCTACACCTCGCACGTGCCCGCCATCGGCGCGGCCATGGACCTGGGCAAGACGCAGGAGCCGTACTGGCAGAAGGTCTTCTCCGGCTACGACTTCTCGCGCCAGTGGATCAAGGCCAACAAGCCGGACGTCGTGTTCCTGGTCTACAACGACCACGCCACCGCCTTCAGCCTGGACATCATCCCCACCTTCGCGATCGGCACTGCCGCCGAGTTCGCGGTCGCCGACGAGGGCTGGGGCCCGCGCCCGGTGCCCAAGGTGGAAGGCGCGCCCGAGCTCGCCGCGCACATCGCGCACTCGGTGATCCAGCAGGACTTCGACCTCACCATCGTCAACCGGATGGACGTGGACCACGGCCTGACGGTGCCGCTGTCGCTGATGTGCGGCCAACCCAGGGAGTGGCCCTTCAAGGTGATCCCCTTCGCCGTCAACGTGGTGCAGTACCCGGTGCCCAGCGGCATGCGCTGCTTCCGCCTGGGCCAGGCGATCCGCAAGGCGATCGAGAGCTTCGACGAGGACCTCAACGTGCAGATCTGGGGCACGGGCGGCATGAGCCACCAATTGCAGGGCCCGCGCGCCGGCCTGATCAACAAGGAGTGGGACAACCGCTTCCTGGACCGGCTGGTCGAGGACCCGGAAGGACTCGCGGGCGTGAACCACATCGAGTACGTCAAGGAAGCGGGCAGCGAAGGCATCGAACTGGTGATGTGGCTGATCGCGCGCGGCGCGATGGCCGACGTGGCGGGCGGCCCCAAGCCCACCGTGAAGCACCGCTTCTACCATGTGCCCGCGTCGAACACCGCCGTGGGCCACCTGATCCTGGAGAACAAGCAATGAGCAAGACCGTCCGCATCGCACTCGCCGGGCCCGGCGCCTTCGGCATCAAGCACCTCGACGCGCTCAAGCTGATCGAGGGCGTGGAAGTCACCTCCATCATCGGCCGCGAGCTGCCCAAGGCGCAGGAAGTGGCGCAGAAGTACGGCGCGAAGCACGTGACGACTAACCTGGACGAAGCACTCGCCCGTCCCGACGTGGACGCCGTGATCCTGTGCACGCCCACGCAGCTGCACGCGCAGCAGTCCATCGCCACCATGAAGGCCGGCAAGCACGTGCAGGTGGAGATCCCGCTGTGCGACAGCCTGGCCGAGGGCAGGGCAGTCGTCGAGACACAGAAGCAGACAGGCCTGGTCGCCATGTGCGGCCACACGCGCCGCTTCAATCCGAGCCACCAGTACGTGCACAGGAAGATCCAGGCCGGCGCGTTCGCGATCCAGCAGATGGACGTGCAGACCTACTTCTTCCGCCGCACCAACATGAACGCTCTCGGCCAGCCGCGCTCGTGGACCGACCACCTGCTGTGGCACCACGCCGCGCACACGGTGGACCTGTTCCAGTACCAGACTGGGTCGCGCGTGGTGAAGGCCAATGCGATCCAGGGTCCGGTCCACCCGAACCTGGGCATCGCCATGGACATGAGCATCCAGCTGAAGGCGGAGAACGGGGCAATCTGTACGCTGTCGCTGTCCTTCAACAACGACGGGCCGCTGGGCACCTTCTTCCGCTACATCGGCGACACGGCGACCTACATCGCGCGCTACGACGACCTCTTCAACGGCAAGGAAGAGAAGATCGACGTGAGCAAGGTGGACGTGTCGATGAACGGGATCGAGCTGCAGGACCGCGAGTTCATCGCCGCGATCCGCGAGGGCAGGGAGCCGAATGCGAGCGTGGCGAAGGTGCTGCCTTGCTACGACGTGCTCGACCAGCTGGAGCAGCAGCTGCAGTAGGCGCTGCGATCCGTGCGCGTGCTACTGGGGAGACGCGTAGTGCACGTACGACTCGCGGACCATGCCGTCCGCGTCGAAGAACAGCACCTCGACGACATGCGTGCCCGTGATGCCCTTGTAGTGGATCGCGATGCTGTCGACGCCGCGCAGCACGTCCAGCACGGTGAAGTCGATGTGGTCGAACACCTCGAAGCCCTTCTTCACATAGGCGCGCAGCGCCGCCTTGCCATGCACCGTGCCGCTGGGGTCGTGGCTCAGCCGCGCAACCAGCGGGGAGTGAAAGATGACATCGTCGGTGTAGAACGCCAGCACGCGATCCAGGTCCTTCGACTCGAACGCGGCGACCCATCGCTTGACGTAGTCAGCCGTCTTCTCCATCGTCAGCATCGGCTTCTCCTTTGAGGCGGGTTGCGGGCGCCCGATCCAGGCCGGGCGTCCGTCAAGTGTGCCACGTGCCCACGTCCGCAACGGCGCGCGGTCGACGCACGTAAGGTTGAGTTGCCCGCCCCCTGCCGCTCCCTTTCGGCCTGAAGGAGTCATGGGGATCCGTCATCCCCCAATGGAAAAAGCGGCCGTCGGGCCGCTTTCCTCTGGTCGCGCACCGCGCCGGTCGCGTGGCTGCCCCATCGCGCGCTCAGGTCCGCAGCATCCGCGCCAGCTCCATCGCTTCCTTCGCGCCCATCGCCGCATTGCGGATGTGGCGCTGCGTCTCCACCGGCAGTTGCGCGGTGTTGAGGCCGTTCCACTTGTTGCGCCCCTTGATCGACAGGTTGTAGTGCACCGACACGCCTTCGCGCAGCTTGGCGGCGTAGAGCGCGGGGTCCGACTTCAGGTGGCCGATCTTGCCGCTGGCCCATTGCGCGCCCATCTTCATGTACTGCGCGGCGGCGAACACGGCTTGCACCGGATCGCTCGGGTCCTTCAGGCCCATGCCCGCGGCCGTGCGCGGCTCGAACTGCGCCAGGCCGAGGTTGGGGGTGCCGTTCTTGCTGGAGCCGGTGCGCGGGATCCAGGACGTCTCGGCTTCGATCACGCCGTACACGTCGTGGTAGCTCAGCCCCACTTCGCGCAGCCCTGCCTTTTCGGCCGCGGCCTTGGCCAGCAGGATGCGCGACGCCTCGTCGAGCGTCTGCACGGGCTTGCCGCCCCAGCGCACGGTCTGGAACTTGATGGCGGAGCGCACGGCATCCGCGGAAGCGAACTTCAGGGTCGGCTCGGTGGTCGCGGCAGGCGCGGCGAAGCGGATCGCGCTTTGCGCGCCCGGCTTGACGGCCTGGACCGCGGCGGCCGCCGGCTGCGTCTTGAACTCGACGGCGACACGCGGCTCGGCACTCGAGACCTGGCTCGTCAGGGTGACCACGCCGACGGCAGCGGCGGAGAGAATGGCCCGGGCGGAGGAGGTCGTGAGGAATCGGCGCATCGTGTGTAGGTCCTTCTTGATCAGCGTGTAGGCGGTATCTGATAGACCGGTAGGACGCGTGGAAGTTCGAAGCTCAGCACGGACCTATTCGCGCTTTGGGCACCTGAATCCGCCTGATTCGAATGCTTCAACGTACTGCTGTGCTCCCTGTGCGGGCACACACGCGGTTACGTGGCGCATGGCGTGTTTCCATAAGCGCCGCCACCGGTACGGAAAGCTCTTAATGCGGCGCGGAGCACGCTGCCCAGAATCGCTACCTCATCGTGCAAGCGACCTTGCAAGCGCTGCCGATGCGGTTCCAGGCACACGCAGGAGGGGAGGGGCACCCATGCTGTATCTGTACCTGTTCGGGCATCTCTCGGTCGCCGGCGGCGACGGGGCCGTGGCCGGCGCGGCCGTCGAGCTGCCGGGCCGCCCCGGCAGCCTGCTGGCGTATCTCGCGCTCGCGCGCGGCCGCTTCTTCGCGCGCAGCGAGCTGGTGGCGGCGCTGTGGCCGGAGCAGACCGAAGGCGGCACCATCCGTTCGCTCAACACCGTGCTGTGGCGGCTGCGCAAGGCGCTGTCGCGCCCGCCGCTGCAGCAGCGTGAAGTGGTCGTGTGCGACCGGCGCGGCGCGATCGGCCTGCCGGTCGAAGCGGACCTGCACCTCGACGTCGACGAGTTCTCGCGCCTGGTGGGGCCCTCGCTCGCCAGGCCGCTGGAGCAGCTGCAGCCGGCCGACGTGGAGCACCTGCGGCGCGGCGTCGGCCTCTACCGCGACGACATCCTGGCCGGCTTCGGCGAGGACTGGGCGCTGCGTGCGCGCGAGCTGCACCGGCGCACGCTGCTCAACGCGCTCGGCCGCCTGATGCAGCTGAGCGCGCTGGCGCAGGACTACCCGCGCGCGATCGGCTATGCGCAGGACATCCTGGATCGCGACGCGCTGCGCGAAGACGTGCATCGCGAGCTGATGCGCCTCTACCTCCTGAACGGCCAGCGCGCCCGCGCGCTGCAGCAGTTCGAGACCTGCCGCGCGTCGCTGCGGCGGGAACTGGCGATCGAGCCGATGCGCGAGACGATGGCGGTGTACCAGCGCATCGCCGACAGCGCCGTGGGCCGCGCCAGCGAAGCGCAGTCCGCGCCCGAGTGGCCGGCCCAGCCCGCCTGGCTGGCGATTCCCGGCGACCACGCCTTCGCCAGTCCCGAGGGGCAGCTCACCTTGCGCGAGCTGGTCGGGCGCGCGCACTGGTACGTGGCGCAGGCGGACGCGCGCTTGCGCGGCACGAACGAGGAGCCGGACGCGCGGCCCTCCGCCTGACTATCGACGCGGCGCGGTGGTGGGCCGTGGCGTTGCCGCCGGCGCAGTGGTGGGCCGCGGCGTCGCGCCGGGAGCGGACCTGGGTGCGGGCGTCCCGGTCGGCGCGGGCGTCGGGGCCGGCGTCCCGGTCGGAGCAGGCGTCGGCGTCGGTGTGCCGGTCGGCGCGGGTGTCGGCGTCGGCGTGGGCCGCGGTGTCGGGCTCGGCGTCGTCGTCGGCGGCGGCCGCAGCGGCTCCGCGGACAGCGCCGGCGGCGTCCCCCGCGCACGGCCGTGTCCACGCCGGCGCGCCGCGTGTCCTCCGAGGTCCGTGCCGCCGCGATCCGCTCGTTGGTGCTGCGCGCCGCGGCCAGCTCGATTTCGCGGTCCGGGTTGAGGCTCGCATTGCGCACGCGGTCGGCCTGCGCCTGCGCGGCCAGCCGGTTCAGCGGGATGGCGTCGGTGTGGAAGTTCAGTTCGACCGA
Organism: Ramlibacter montanisoli; assembly: GCF_013087525.1. GTDB lineage: Bacteria > Pseudomonadota > Gammaproteobacteria > Burkholderiales > Burkholderiaceae_C > Ramlibacter > Ramlibacter montanisoli. Next base: position 872,739 of record NZ_JABFCS010000001.1, read on the forward strand.
GGAGGTCAGGTCCGCGCTGGTGTTCATCTCCTCGGTGGTCTGCGAGCGATCGGTGCTGACGTAGGAGATGGTGTTCTCCACGTCGGCGCTCACGCCCCAGGCGCCCATGCCGAAGCTGCCGCTGGCGCGCACCCGGTTCTGCATGCCGAACTGGCTGCCGCGGTCGCGCGTGGCGGCGCTGCGCGTGTCGATGTGGAAGCGCATGGCGGCGTTGATGCGGCCGGAATCGATCACGATGCGCTGCATCCCCCATCTGCACCATGGTGGCCAGCATGCCCTGGCGCTGGCGCGCGAGCTGCCGCCGCGCCAGCGGCACCAGCGCCTCGGGGTTGCCGCCGGCGCTGAACTCCTCTCCCTCCTGCACGCCGAGCGCGGCGCGCAGGGCCTCCTCCGACGGCATGCTGCCGCCGGCCTTCAGGCGCAGGCGCGGCGGCTCCACGTCCTCGGGGTCGGGCGGTTCCTCGCCGGGCTCGGGCGGCTCGGGCAGGTCCATCTCGAAGCTGGCCGGGAAATGGTCCACCAGCCAGGCGCGCACCTGCACCTCGTTGGTCTGCGTCTGCTCGAAGCCGCCGGCGGTGCTGGACACGGCGTTGAGCAGCTGCAGGTACTGCTGCAGCTGCGCCTGGCTCGAGTCGTTCATGGCGCGGAATACGCCATTGAGCAGGTCGGTCACGAAGCGCGGGAAGGAGATCGCCTCCAGCGTGTCGCGCGTGACCTGCGCCATGCGCGAGGCCGATTCGCCGAAGCCGGGGTCCTGCAGCGCGCGGGCCACCGGCCGGGCGTCGATCTGCGCCTGCGCCGCGCGTTCCTCGGCGATGCAGTCGGCGGCCAGCTGTCCCACCTTCACCATCGCCTGCGCCAGCTCGCGCCGCTGCACCGGATCCAGCTCCTGGTAGGCGGGTGTTCCGAGCAGCACGCTGCGCACGGCGCCGCGCAGCCAGTCGGGCGGCGTGGCGCGCAGCGGCGCCTGCGCTTCAGGCCGCGAGGGCGTGGCGACGCTCGTCATGGCGGTTCAGCGAAGACCAGGCCAGGCGCCAGCCCTGTGCGGACGCGAGCAGCCGCTGCCCCTCGGCACTGGCGGGATCGAAGGCATAGGCCTGCGTGATGCCGCGTGCCAGCCACTGCAGCACCTCGGCCCCATGCCGCCCCAGCTCCACCCGGTCGCGCGACTGCTGCACGCCCTGGCCGTGCACGCTGCCGACCGCGCCCACCAGTCCCCACAGGTCGTGCACGCCGAAGGCGCCTTGCAGCATGCGGTCGCGCAGGAAGCGCGTGGCCTGCGAAAGCGCGATGACGATGTCGTTGGCGGCGAACTGCGCCATGCCCACCACGCGCGGGGACAGCCAGGCGCCCAGCGCGTCCGCGGCCTGCTCCAGCACGATGCGGGCGCGGATGTCCCCGGGCGCGGCGGGTGGTCCAGCGTGTCCGCCAGCGCATCGCACAGTGCCTGCATCAGCGGATAGAAATCCGCCGGCTCGAACACCTGCGCGAACAGCGTCTCGCGTTCTTCGGCGGTGAGGCGTTCGCGCCGCCCCTGCCAGAAGGCGGCGATCAGTTGGGCGGTCGGCCCGAGCGGCTGCGTGATGGCGCCGCTGGCGAACAGGCCGGCCACCAGCTCCGCGGTGCGCAGCAGGCCGGACTGCTCCAGTTCGCTGGCCAGGTACAGCGGGGCCAGCACCTCCAGGTTGCGCGCGTCCTCCTCGGTGGGCGCGGAGTCCGGCAGCTCGATGTCGCCCAGGTCGGCCAGCGCGCGGGCGAGCGCGCGCAGCAGCGGGGCATCGCGGCGCGGCGCCTGCGCGGGCGGGGGAAGATCGCGACCGCGTGCATGGCGCGGGCCTCATCGCGCCGCCACCGCAGCGGGCGCCGGGGCCGCGGCGCGCGCCGAAGGCGTGGTGTTGGGATCGACCGGCAGCGAATTGCCCTGGATGGCGGCGATCATGCCCGGCGAGGCCATCTTCTCCATCGGGAAGTAGTCGCTCTTGAAGTTCACGCGCACCTCGCCACTGAGCTTGGCCTTGACCTCGGCCTTGGACTCCGAGGTCTCGTCCACCGCGGAGGCCACCGTCGTGACGTGACGCTGCACGTTCTCGTTGACCGAGCCGGCCGCGCCCCAGCCGAAGTGGACGCCGGCGGCGCTGGTGTTGCGGTTCATGCTGGAGGCGCTGTCGTACAGCGAGGCGCGCGCTTCGCGCTTGGCCTGGTCGCTGGCCTTGAGGTCGAACACCACCTTGGCGTTGATCGCGCCGTCGGTGACCACGATGCGGTTGATGCCCAGCACCACCATGGAGGCCAGCAGCTGCTGGCGGCTGCGCGCCATCTGCAGCCGCGCGGCCATCACCAGCCGGCTTTCCTGCTCGGGATCGGACAGGTCGGTGACCGGCTCGGCCAGGCCCATCTCCGTGTTGATCTGCTGCAGCACCGCGTCGGCGTTCTCCGCGGTGACGGCCAGCCGCGGCTGGCCGCTCTCGTCCTCCTGCGCCGCTTCCTCGTCCAGGCCGATGGATTCCGGGTACTTGTCGACCAGCCAGTCGCGCGCGTTGTTCAGGCTGATGTTGTCCTGCGCGAACTGGTCCACCGTCTGCGCCACCGACTTGAGCAGCTGCCCGTAGGCGTTCATCTGCTGGATGCTGGCGTTGACGATGGCCTGGAACACGTTCTGGATCAGGCCGCCCACGAAGTTGGGGAAATCGACCGAGCCCACCAGGTTGCGGAACTGCTCCACGCCCTGGCGCACCGCGCCGGCCTGGAAGTCGGCGCCCGCGAAGGTGCCGATCTTGTCGGAGGCCTTGCCCTTCGCGTTTTCCACGGCGCCGGCCTGCGCGCGCGCCAGCGGCGCTTCCTGGCCGCGGGACAGCACGCCCTGGCCGGGCGTCAGTTCCTGCTTCGCCAGGCCGTCGGGATTGGCCATGTACGAGGCGACCCGCACCATGGTGCGCGCCAGGTCGCGTTGCTGCTCCAGCGGCATGGCCCGGAAGCCGGGCGAGCGCTCGAGCAGCCGGCGCACCGGCGGCCGCACAGCGGACAGCGTTTCGTCGTCCAGCCAGGCTTGGCTCATGGCGGTTCTCCGCGCCCGGGTTCAGCGGGCAGGCGCCGCCGCGGCGGCGGGGGCAGGGGCGGGCGCGGTGGCGGCGGGTGCCGGCGCGGTGCCGGGCACCGGCCGCGAGGCGAGCGTCTTCACCATGCCGGGCTGGGCATTCATCTGGATCGCGGCGATGTTCTCCGGGTTGGCCATCTTCTCCAGCGGCAGGTAGTCGCTCTTGAAGTTCACCTCCACCGCGCCGGTGAGCTGCGCCTTGGTCTGCAGCTGCGAGTCGTCCATCAGCTTCTGCGTGCTCATGAGCTTGACCACGGGCTGCTGCGAGTACTTGTAGTTGCCCTTGGCGTAATAGCTGCCGTCGCGCCGCTCTTCGCCTTCCTCGCTCTTGCTGTAGCTGCCGCCCTCGCTCTTGCTCTCGTAGTCGCCCGACCAGGTGCTGGTGGTCTGCAGGTTGCCGTAGCGGTCCTTCTCGTGGTCGAACTTGGTGGCGCTGAAGGCGTAGCGGCGGCTGTCGCTGGCCTTGAAGTCGAACACCACCTTGGCGCTGATCTTGCCGTCGGTGACCACGATGCGGTTGATGCCCATCATCACCATGGTGGCGAGCAGCTGCTGGCGGCCGGTGGCCAGCTGGGTGCGCGCGGCCGGCACCAGCGCGGCCTCCACCACCTCGTCGTCCAGGCTGGTCAGCGGGCGCTCCAGCGGGAGCGAACGGTTCAGGCGGTCCACGGCGGAACGCTCGTCCACGCCTTCGCGCAGCGTCACCCGCGGCTGCGCGGAGCCGCCGTCGCCGCCGAAGTCACCGAAGCCGTCGTCGCCGGTGCCCAGCTCGAACAGGTCGGGGAACTGCTCGATCAGGTGGTCGCGGCCCTGGTTGTCGGTGGTGTTGTCGTCGCGGAACTGGTTCAGGCTCTTGCTGACGTCGGCCACCAGCTTGGCGTAGGCCTCCATCTGCTGGATCGAGCTGTCGACGATGGAATGGAACACGCCCTGGATCAGGCCGGACACGAAGCCGGGGAAGTTCACGCCCTGCACCATCCCGACCATGTTCTCCACGCCGGCGCGCACGGCCTGGCCGAACTGCGGCGGCTGCGGGTCGCCCGCCAGCGCGCGCACCTGCGGGCTCTGGCGCTTCAGGCGCACGCCGTCGGGCTCGGCCAGGTAGCTGCCGATCTGCACCAGGTCGTGCGCGAGCTGGCGGCGCGTCGTGTCCGGCAGCGCGTTGAAGGCCTGGCTGCGCTGCAGCAGCCCGCGCACCGCCTGGCGCGCGGCATCGACGGTCTCGCGGCTCGCGACGGGCGCGGCCTGCGGCGGCGGGCGGCGCGCGGAGACGGGGAACACGGAAGCGGTCATGGGGGGCTCCGTTTCGGTTCGGGGCGGTCAGGCTTCGTAGGCGCGCGATTCCTCGAGCGTGTCGCGCATCTCGAACTCGATCGGCCGCACGTACAGGCTGATGCGCGCCGGCGAGCTCGGGGTGACGCGCACCGAGAGCACGGAGAAGTGGCCCTGCTCGCTGGCGTCGTCGACGCCGAAGGCGCTCAGCCAGCGCTCCAGCGCCGCGACCTGGCGCGGGCGCTCCGCCAGGCCCAGGCGCAGCAGGTCGAGGAAGCGCGCCGGCAGGTCGGGCACGGCCGCCAGCAGGATCTCCAGCTTCATCTCCACGCCTTGGGGCGTGTCGCGCATGCCGACCAGCACGCCGCCATTGGGCAGCTCGAAAGCGGCCGCCCAGGGCCACGCCGACCACGCGCATCAGGCTGGGCAGCTGGTGGCCGATGCCCAGGCGGTTCATCAGGGGGCCGAGCGCCGTCAGCGTGAGCGGTCCCTTGTGCAGGAAGGTCACGCGCTGGCTGGCCGCGTCCTTCTTGCAGCCGATCGAGGTGAAGATCGGCGACAGCGTCGGCATCTCGGTCATCACCATGCGCGTCAGGCGCGCGAGCCGCGGCGCCAGCGCATCGATCTGCGAGGGCGCGAGCTCGTAGTAGATCTTGGCGGCGAACAGGCCGTCCTCGTCGAAGGCGCTGCCGAACCAGGCGCCGTAGTTCATCCAGCCCAGCCCGCCGAAGCCGCGCCATTCCTCGCTGCGCGCGTCGAACCAGTTCAGGGCGTCGCGCCCGAAGAAGGGCGAGATGAGGCGCCGCATCTCGCGCGTGGCCTCGTCGCGCCGCGCCACCGGCGAGGCGCCGGGGCCCAGCGGCTCGATGGTGAAGCGCAGCGTGTCGGGCTCGGTCTCCGAGAACGAGGGCTCGAAGGGCACCGCGCCCGGCGTCAGCTGGTTGTGCGCGTAGGCCAGGTCGTCATCGGGCCGGTAGAAGGTGCGCTCGATCAGCGGACCCATGATGGGCAGCGGGTCGCGCACGCCCAGGGCGCGCGAGGCCTGCGCCAGCGACTGCTTCACGTGCGCGGCCATCGACGGCCTGGAGTGGTCGGCGTATGCCATGGCCGCTCCTTACTGCAGGCCGGCCGGCAGGCCGCCGGCCAGCCCGGCACCGTTGAGGCCGAGGCCGTTGAGGCCCGCGCCCAGGCCGCCCAGCATGTCGCGCGCGATCTGCGGCATCTCGATCGGCCGGCTGGTCATGGTCGGCGCCTCGATCGGCTGCGAGTACTGCTCGATGCTCTGGTCCTGCACGCCGCCCACCGCCAGCCACTGCTCGCAGGCGTTGACCAGGTCCCAGTCGCTCGGATCCACGGTGGGGTTGGCGCCGCCGCTGGTGGCCCGCAGTTGCGGGTTGACGATTTGCTCGATCTGGATCACCGGGCCCGAGATGTTGGACAGGCGCTGCACGTTGTTGGCGATCCAGCGGATGATGATCGCGCCGGCGCGGCTCTGCGTGCGGTGGCGGTGCGTGTTGCGGGCGCCGCCCAGGTAGTTCACGTTCACCTGGTCGATCACCTGCCACATGTCGCGCGCGCCGAAGGCATTGCGCAGCTCCGGGTTCTGCAGGATGTCGCGGAACTCCAGGATGCTCTGCTGCAGCTCGGTCGCCGCGAAGTAGGCGATGCCGTAGCCGTTGCGCGAGAGGTTGGTGCCCAGGTCGCGCGCCGACTTGCGCACCTGCTCCTGCGACACCGCCATCGGGATGGTGTTGCGCAGCATGCGTTCCACCGTGAGCTGGCGCGCGAAGCTGGAAACCGCCGAGACGAAACGCAGCCAAAGTTCGTTGAAGTCGCGGTTGGGCTCGTTGGCCGGGTTGCCGCCGGGCGCGCCGAACACGCGCATGTAGAGGTCGCGCCGCTCGGACTCGGTGATGCGCTCGGCCGCCTTCTTGTAGTAGTTGAACAGGTAGTCGCCCACCGAGCCGCGGCCCAGCGGCAGCAGGCCCTGGCGGAACAGCTCCACGATCCGCTCGACCACCTGGAACATGCGCATCTCCTCCAGCTGGTAGGTGAAGTAGATGGCCTGCACCGCATGCAGGTTCTCGGTGACGATCTCGACGTCCACCGATTCCTCCAGGTCGGGCAGCATGATCTCCAGCGCGGACGGCGGCGCGCCGTCCACCACGCCGGTCTGCATGTTGTAGGCGCTCTCCAGCCGGCTGCTGATCCAGGGATCGTTGGCGGTGACGCCCTCGCGCACCAGCTTGCGCACGACGGCGGCGATGTTGCGCGCCGACAGCACGAAGGCGCTGGGCGGCGCCGGCTGCGCCGCGGACGCGGCGGCGGCACCGACCATCAGGGGCTGGATGGCCACCGGCGGCCGGATCACCTTCAGGATGTCCGGGTTCACCAGCTTCTTGTCGATCTGGCTTTGCACCGTCACGCCGAAGTTCTTCTCGAACTTCTCGTAGGCCGCGTTGAACAGGGCCTGGTTCTGCCGGTACTCGCCCTGGGCGGCGGCGACCCGCTTGACGAAGTCGGGCGCCGTCGGCAGCGTGAGGTTGTCCAGCGCCAGCAGGCCGCACACGAACGCGATCTCCTGCTCCAGCGGGCCGAGGGTCGTGCCGGGCGTCACGTCGTACTGCGAGCCGAACAGGCCGTGCTTGAGGAGGTAGTCCTTGCCGGTGCGCAGTGCCTCCCAGGGCTTGCGCGCCACGACGGCGGCGACGCCCTGGTAGAAGGGATCGACCGGCTCGTCGCTGGCCAGCATGGCGCGGTACTTCGCCTGTTCCGCCTGCTGCTCGGTGGTCAGGCCGCCGCTGGTGGCGGCGGTGCGTTGCAGCGCGTCCAGCCGGTCCAGCCTGGATTGCAGCTTTTGCCGCTCTTGCAGTTCGCGCTGGCTCAGATCGATCAACAGGATGGGTGACATGGTCCGACCTCCAGGTGTGTTGGCGAGGTTCAAGGGGTTGGGAATCCCACCGGGAGGTGGAGGGTTCGCGGCGACGGAAGGGCCCGCCGCAGGCCCGGGTGACTTGACGCGGATCGGCGGCACGGTCTGGGCGGGCGCCGGGTTGGCGGGGTGCGCCGGCTTGCCGCCCTTGCGGCCGCCCTTGCTGCCGGTACTGGTGTGGCGTGTGACCATGATGTCTTCCTTCCTAGGTTGGGGCGACGAGCGCCGCATCGATGCGTTGATCCAGCAGGGCGAGGGCCGCCGCGGCGTCCAGCACGCCGGCGCCGCAGCCATCGCTGGCGCGCCCGGCGCCGAAGGGCCGCACGCTTTCGACCAGGATGTCGCGCGCGCTCTGCGGATCCAGCGGCCAGGCGCGCGCCTCGGCGTGCGCCGCCAGCAGCGCGCAGGCCGCGGAGACGAAGGGGGCGGCGAAGCTCGTGCCGCTGACGCAGGCGTAGCCGGCCAGGCCGCAGGTCCAGATGTCGCGCCCCGGCGCGCACAGCGCCACGTGCGCGCCGCGCGTGCTGAACGAGGCGGGCGAACCGTCGTCCTCCACGGCGCCGACGGCGATCACGCCCTCGTGCGCGGCCGGGTAGTAGCGTTCGGCCAGGCCGGAGTTGCCGCTGGCTGCCACCAGCAGCACGCCGCGCGCCAGCGCGTAGCGCACCACTTCTTCGTGCGGCCGCGGGTCGTCGGCGACCAGCGCGGATTCCGGCGTGCCGAAGCTCATGTTGATCACGCGCACGCCCAGGTCGATCAGGCGCTTCATGCCGGCGTCGATGTTGGCCAGCGCGCCGATGCCCACGCGCTTGCCGCCCTGCAGCGCGGCGCCCAGCACGCGCACCGGCGTTAGGCCGCACAGGCCCGCGCCGCCCGCAGGCAGGCCGGCGCCGTTGGCGCGCAGGATGCCGGCGCAGGCCGAGCCGTGGCCCACCTCGTCGTCGGGTTGTTCGTCGCGGCCGGTGTTGTCGCCCACCAGCGTGAGGTCGCCCACCGTCGCCGCGTCCAGGTCCACCGTGTCGAAGCCGCGGCGCAGGCGCCGGCTCAGCTCCAGGTGGCCCGCCACCACGCCGGTGTCGGCCAGGCCCACCACCACGGAAGGATCGCCACGCTGCAGCGCGAGCGCCTGCGGCAGCCGCACCATGGCGCGCGGCCGGCGGGCGGCGACCGGGTCGATCTCTCGCAGGGCGCGCGCGGGCGCATCGAAGGGCGTGGCGCACAGGCGGTCCGGCTGCACGCGTTCGACCACGGGCAGTTGCTGCAGGGCCCGCAGCAGGGTGGGCAGGCCGGCGTCGCGCGCGATCTCGATGCGCAGCACGCGGGCCACGCCGCTCAATTGCTCGGCGTCGTCGAAGCGGCGCGCGCCGGGCACGCCGGGGCGCTGCAGGCGCGTGATGCGCGCGCTGTGCAGGCGAACGGTGCGGGCGGAGCCGCCGTGGTGCGCCAGCAGGCGGTCGAGCGGCCCGCCGTCGATGCGGGCGGCCATGGGCTGGCCTTCCTGGCGCACTTCGCGCAGGCTGGGCAGGTGCTCGGGCAGCTCGCCCAGCCGGATGGTGAGCAGCAGCCGGCGCGGGGCATGCAGCGCGTTCATGCCGCCTTCCTTTCCGCGCCCTCGGCCCAGCGGCCGATGCGGCCTGCGGCCAGCGGCACGTGGGCCACCTCGCCCTCGCCGAAATCGATCTCCGCGTCCAGGCCCATCTGCGTGGCATGCGGCGCCAGCACCAGGCGGCCGTCGTGCGCTTCCAGCACCGGCACGTCCTCGCCGGCGGCGCGCACGAAGGGGATGCGGCCGGCGCGCAAACCCGGCGCCTGCAGGTGCACGCGCGCGTTGCGGCCGAAGCGGCCTTCCTGGCCCGGCGCCTCCACCTGCGTCACGCGCGGCGCGGCGGCGGCCAGCAGGGCCTGCTGCAGCCGGTTGACGGGCATGCGGGCGATGCGGGCGACCACGTCGGTGCCGGCGGTCTTGCGCAGGTCGGACAGCTGCTCCACGGTGCGTACGCCGATGCGTTCCAGGCGGCGCTGGTCCTCTTCGCTGATCTGGCCCTTGAGCGCCTCGCGCAGGCTGAACTGCGGCTCCTCCGCCTTGAAGTCCACCGCGTTCTCTTCCACCATCGAGCGCGTCACGGTGGTCAGCGTCAGCTTGATGGTGCTGGCCTCGGTGTCGCCCGGGCTGGAGGGGCGCACGAACACGTCGTCGTCGATCATCTGCACGAAGGCGCGCAGGTCCAGCGACACGTCCTTCACCGCGAAGGTCAGGGGCAGGCGGGCCACGCGCGCCTTGAGCGCCATCGCCGCCTGCGCCTTGTCCAGCTGCTCGGTGAGCGACTGGATCAGGACGTCGAAGGGCACGCCCGCGTCCTGCACGAAGCCCTGCACGGAATTGGTCATGGCAGGGCCTCCGTCGGCAGCTGCTGCCAGACCAGCGAAAGGCGGCAGGACTGCTGGTGCCAGCCGGCGTCGGCGTACGAGCGCGCGACATCGGCCAGCAGCACGCAACCGCCGTCCTTCAGCGTGAGCGCCGTGTCCACCGGCAGCGTCATCTCGGCCTGCGTGACCTGCACGCCGGCGCGTTGGGCGGCGCCCTGCAGGCCGTTGTGCAGGTCCATCAGGACATCGGAGAGGTTGCGCAACATCACGCACCTCCCTGCTGCGGGCCGGGCTGCGCCGGGGCGGCGGGCGCGGCAGGTGCTGGCAGCGGCGCCGCGCTGCGGGCGACCGCGGAATTGCGCTGCACCAAGGCGATCTTGGCGGCGTCGGCCAGCCGGTCCAGCGGCAAGGTCTCGCTGACGAAATTCAGGCGCACCTCGCCGAACAGGTCGGCGCGCAGGCTGGTGTCGCTCTGCGCGTTCACGCCCAGCGTGGACACCATGGTCGAACTCGCGCCGCTGTAGCTCAGGGCGCCGCGCTCGCCCCAGTCGGCCACGCTCTTGGGGTCGCTGCCGGTGGCGTAGCCGACCTTGGCGGCCTCGTTGGCGCTGGCGCGGAACATCACCTTGGCGGTGATCGAGCCGTCCTTCACCGCGACCCGGTTCATGCCCAGCATCACCATGGTGGCCAGCAGCTGCTGGCGCTCGGCGCCGACCCTGGTGCGCACCTGCGGCAGCACGCGTTCTTCCAGCAGTTCGCCGGTGAGCTCCTCGCCTTCGGCGCCGTACTCCGCCAGCCAGGCCGGCGCGAGTCCCTCGGCCGAAGGCGCCAGCAGCGGCTGCGGCTGGTCCGCGCTGGGCGGCATCACGCGCACTTCGCCCGGGTAGCGCTGCGCCAGCCAGTCGCGCGCCTGGTTGGGGGTGACGTTATCCTCGGTGAACTGGTCCACCGTCTTGGCCACCGCGCTGACCAGGCTGGAGTAGCTCTCCATCTGGCGGATCGAGGCATCGACGATCGCGTCGAAGGTGCCGTGCACCAGGCCGGCGACGAATCCGGGGAAGTCGATCTCGCTGACCAGCGCGCGGGTGCGCTGCGCCAGCGCGTCGGTGGCCGAGGGCTTGGGTGCGGGCGCCGGCGCGGCGGCGGCCGGCACCGGGTCGGCCAGCGCACGCACCCGCGCCGCGCCGTTGGCCAGCGGCGGGAAGATCGAGCGTGTGCGCGGCTGCGTCATGGCGGGCTTTCAGTGCTTCACTGCCAGCTGCTGTCCAGGTCGTAGCGACCGTTGCCCACCAGGCGCAGCCGCGTGCGGGCCGTGACGTTGCCGCTGGGCGTGCCGCTGAAGTCCACGTCCACCGTGACCCGGAGCGCCGCCTGCGGGCTGGCGAGCCCGGGGATGGTTTCGGTTTCGTCCTCGATGGTCGCGGTGACGTTGACGTCGTAGGGCAGGTCGGCCGGCGTGCCGGCGCTGATGCGCACGTTGCCCACCGCGCCGCCGCCGGCGTCGAAGCGCACGGTGACGGGAAGGGGCACGGCGTCGCGGGCGATGCAGGGCCACTGGTCCAGGGCGATCGTGGTCGGAACCAGGCCGGCACCATCGCCGCGGCGGGATCGGGCAGCTTCACGCCATCGAGCTGGTCCAGCGCCCAGGTGGTGCGGCCACGGTTGCCGCGGGTGCGGCGCATGGTGGTGCCGGGAACGCGCGAGGGCTCGATCGGCTCGTCCACCGGTGCCGTGTCTTCCAGGGCGAAGGCGCGGATCGATTGCGGCGGCGTCGCCAGCGCAGCGCGCGAGCTGGCGGTGGCACGGCGCACCGCGGCCTTGGCCAGTGCCTGGGCGGAAGCGGCCTGCGCGGGCAGGTGCAGCACGCGCCAGTTGCCGTAGTCGGCCTCGGCCATGTTGCCGAAGTCGGAGGCGAACTGCTGGAAGGGCAGCCAGTCGGCGTAGCCCTGGTTGGCGGGACGGAACTCGGTGGGGTCGTCGTCGAAGGTGACGCGGGTGTCCCAGGGATTGAGCAGCTTGACCTCGCAGCGCGCCGGGTCGTCGGTGTTGCCGCGCAGGCCGCTCACCACCACGGCATGCGGCATGCCCACGATCACCACCCACAGCGGGCCGAAGTCGCGCAGCCAGGTCGCCCACTGCGCGGGTGAGAAGTACAGACTGGTGTTGGACGGCACGTCGATCGCGGTGAAGCCGTAGCGGTCGCGCACGGCCTGCAGCAGGTCCCAGCCGTAGCTGGTCATGAGCGAGCCGCCGACCTCGCCGGCCAGCGTCTCGGGCTCGTAGGACGCATTGCGGCGGAAGGACAGCAGCATCGCCATCGAGGCCGCCCAGCAGGCCAGCTTGTTCGGCTGCGGCACCAGCTGCACCGGGTACTCGATGCTCTCGGTGGCGAGCGCCTTGGCGCGTCGTCGCCTGGGCGCGCTGCTGCGGCCGGAACGGGCCGGCCGCTCGTTCGGCGCACGGACCTGCGATGCGGACAGCGCCAGCGCGAACGGCGCCGCCGTCGCGGGCGCGCGGCCCTGGGCACCGTCGGCATGCAGGATCTGCACGTCCACCACGCCGCCGCTTTCGGTCATGCGGCCTTCGTACAGCTGCACGAACTCGTTGAAGGGCACGCGGATGCGCCCCGGCGTTCCCGGCCACGGGTCGTACAGGAACATCGTGGTGTCGCTGCCGTCGGGATTGCCGTTGCTTTCCATGCCCACCAGCACGCGGGCATGGCCGCCGCCCTGCTTGTCCCAGTTCATGCCGACGTACATCGGGCCGTAGTCGGACAGCATCTGCCGGAAGGCTTCGATGGTGTAGGAGGCCGGAGGCTCGGCCACCAGGCCCCAGGCGTCGGCCAGCGTGATGCGGTTGCTGGGTGGCAGGCCGTTGCGGTAGGCGTCGATCACCGGGACATGGCGCGCGATCTCCGAGTCGGCGATGCAGACGCGGTCGCGCCAGCCGACCACCATGGCCGCGGCGGCGGCCCAGCACGAGCTGTCGCTGCTTTGCGGCTGGTAGGGCGTGTCATCCCAGTGCAGCGAGAAGGACTGGCCGGACAGGGCCTGCGCCACGGTGCCGTGGCCGAAGAGGATGTCCACCACGCGCGGGTGGAAGCGCTCGCTGAAGGGCGTGGGCGCGCTGGCCGCACCGCCCTGGCCGTTGACGAACTCCACCACCTTGCGCTGGAAGCTTTGCCACAGGTGGTCGGCGCCGAAGAAGGCGATGCTCTCGCCGATGCCGTCGGTGGCGCGGTCGGCGCCGCGCGTGTAGATCACCGTGGCGCCGTCGGCGTCGGTGCGCACGCCGAACTCGCGGTGGCCGCTGACCGGATGCGCGCCCGACCAGGGCGTGCGCACGGTGGTGAAGCGCCAGCGGCGCGCTTCGCGCAGGCTGCAGACCACCGCGGCGTTGTCCGGGCCGACGATGTCGATCTTGAACACGGTGCCGGTCGGCGCGGCCGAGGCCCACTTCAGGTCGTCGTCGCCGGTGGTGTAGGGGATGAACTCGCTGTTGTCGGTGTCCAGGAAGTCGTTGATGTGCAGGCGCACGTGTTCCAGAAGTTGCTCGTCGCTCCAGCCCGAGGGCAGCGAGGTGACGCGGATCTCGTAGCGATCGAGGTTGAGCGCGCCGATCGCCTCGGTCATGCGCTGCACGCTCATGTCGCGGCCGGCCAGGTAGCCGGGGATCCAGTCGGGCACGCTCCAGTTGAACAGGTCCGCCCATTGCGGCGCGTAGCGCTGCGCCTGCTGCACGTCCTCGGGCCCGATGATCAGAGGACGCGCGCGCAGGGCAGGGCGCTCGGCGACGGCGGCGCGGCCGGGGACCGCCTGCGGCCGCGTGAGCAGCTTCGGCGGCGCCACGCGCGTGGCCAGCGCGAAGGCGCTGGCGCGGCCTTCGATCCAGTCGATCTTGTTGGGCGTGATGAAGCAGCCTCGGTTCAGGCCGGAAGCGGCCGGCTCGCCGGTGACGTGCACGGCGCAGACCAGCGCCTGCAGCGTGCCGCTGCTGCTGTCCAGGTGGTACACGGGCGAGCCGCTGTTGCCTTTCAGCGTGAGCAGCGGGTAGTCGAGCACTTCGAGGTTGCTCTGGCTGCTGGCATAGCCGCCGTGCAGGTGCTGCCGGTCGCCGTCGATGGCGTGGGTGAGCTGCGGCACGGTGACCGAGCGCTTGGCATAGCCGCACACCACGATCGGCAGCCGGTCCGAGGGCGTCGCGTTGAGGAAATGGAACCACTGGCCGTTGGGCGCGGCCAGCGACACGTTGTCGATCACGGCGAGGTCGTTTTCCCAGTTGCCGTCGCCGGTGTAGGGCGGCCGCGGGATCCGCCAGGAGGAACTCTGCACCGTGCACTCGCCGAAGGGCTTGTCGCTGCCGCTGCGCCCCGGGATGATGGTGACGCTGGACATGCCGTCCAGGTTGTGCGCGCAGGTGAGCACGCGGTTGGCGCCGATGTAGAAGCCGGTGCCGATGTAGCGCTTGCCGTCCGGGGCCGTCATGCGCAGCTGGCAGATGGCCGAGTGCGGGAACTGCGTGGTGTCGGCCACGCCCATGAACCATTCCTCGCGCGCCAGGCTGAAGGCGTTGTCCTGGCAGGTGAGCGCCGTCATCGGATCGCTCTGGTCGTAGAAGGGCTCGATGATCTCCTGCGCGGTGGACCGCACCGAGCGGCCCAGGGCCTGGGCGGCCGCGGGCGCCGACTGCGCGGCCAGCGCCGCGGCCTCTTCTTCCACCATCGGCAGGTAGCGGTCCCAGTCCCACACGGCGTTGGGGCAGCTGGTGTGGGTGGTGCGTGTGTCGGCCTCGGCGTGGCCCAGCACGTGCGTGCGGTCGACAGGCAGCCCGAAGCACTGGCACAGGAAGGCGACCAGGCGGGCCGAGCCGCGGTACTGGTCCTCGGTGGGCACCAGGCCGCGCGTGTTGGCGACGTGCTCGATGCCGATGCTGTGGCCGTTGGCGCGGTTGGCGTGCCAGGCGACGTCGTTGTGGCGCACCATCTGCACCACCTCGCCGTCCTGGCCGACCACGTAGTGCGCGCTGACGTGGATGGGCTCGCCGCGGCGGTTGCGCTGGTTGGGGTTCTGGAACCAGCCGATGGTGCCGGTGATGCGCGTGCCGCCGTCGGTGATGTGGATGACGATCTGGCGGATCTCGCGCGGCGTGCGGCGGGCGCGGTAATTGGACGCATGCGCGGGTGCGAAGCGGCTGGCGCCGGGGTACTCCGGCTGCGGCGTGTCGAGGCCGCGCGCGCGCAGTTCCTGGGCGACGGCCAGCGCCGTGGCTTCGTCGTCGGGCACGGGCTCGTCGATGCCGCCGCCTTCCTCGGCGTCGGCGTGTTCCTCGAGCGCGTGCGAATGGCGGCCCAGGCCCTGCGCCGTGGTGGTCGGTGCGGTGGGTGTCGTGAGCTGGGGCGAAGGCGCGGTCGCGTCAGGTGCGGCGTTCGCGGGGAACTCGCCGAAGCCGTCGTCGTAGTTCGCGGGCGGCGTGGTGGCCGGCGTGGAGCCGTTCGGCCGGGTCTGGATGGGCGCGATCGCCGTCGCGGGCGCCGGCTGGGCGGCCGCGGGCTGCTGCCGCGCATCGCCACCCCAGTCGAGGCTGGCGTCGTGGCCCTCCGTCCCGCCGTAGCTGCGCGTGGTCGGCCGCAGCGCCAGGCGGCGCAGGCCGCGTTCGGTCAGGCCCGACAGGTTCACGTACATGTTGCCTTCGCTCGGCGCCTGCACGAAATCGGGCACGCCGCCGCTGGCTTCGCGGTAGGTGGCCAGGCCGAAGTACAGGCGCGGCTGGCCGGCGAAGTTGGCCAGCGCGTCCGGCGGCACCAGGTACACGGCTTCGCCGCGGCGGGCGCGGATCGCGCCGCCGGCGGAGCGGCTGGAGTGGAAGTTGCGCTGGTTGCGGCGGGCGCGGTTCTCGCTGCGGAACAGGGCGGGGTCGGTCGCCACCGCCACCTCGAACAAGGGGCTTTCGGTGCGCACGGTGAAGCCGAGCACGCTGAAGCGGTCGTCGATGTTCTCGCGGTTGGCCTGGATGCGGGGCATGGCGCTCTCCTGTGTTCGCTCAGGTCGCTTCGGCGGCCGGGGGTGGGGTCGTGCTGTCGGGCAGCGGGGAGACGGCGGAGGCGCCGGTGACGCCGGGCGCGGCGGCGGCGGCAGGCGGATCGCCGAGGTCCCCCATGTGCTCCCAGAACCGCGCGGGATCCTCGATGCCCAGCGCCAGCAGGTGGGGTCTCATGAATGCGATCACGGCATGCAGCTCCGTAAAGAAACTTCGTTCCCCGCTGGCGACGTGCTCGATCGAGCCGCGCCAGGCCCGCACTGCCCCCGGGACCTCGCCGCTTTCGCACCACACCCTGACGATGAAGGCGGCGCTGCGGTCTTCGAACAAGGGCATGACGTGTGTTCCGGATCGGCGAAGCGGCGGGGGCTCTTGCTCGTTGCAGGGGAGTCTGCGCAGGGCCGGTCACAGGGCGGTCACACCCGGATCACGCGGGCATCACGCGGGGTGGCGGCTTGGTGTGATGGGGACGAGCGCGTGCCGCGGGCAGGGGCACGCCCGCCCGGTGGGTGCGGATGGATAGGACGTGCAGGATCAGCCGGGGCGCCGGCCCCGGCGATCCTTACCCCGACTGCAGGGAGCTCTCAGGCGACCAGGTCCTCGATCACGAGGAAGCGGTAGCGCTGGCCGTAGGAGATGTGCGTGTCGTGCAGCAGGTCCAGGACGTGCTCGGACCGCAGCTTCGCGCTCGCGTGCACGATCAGGGCGTGGTGCCCCTCGTGCGCCAGCTGGCGGAAGTGCCGCGCGGTCTCCGACTCGGTTCCCACGGACGGCAGCAGCATGTCGTCGTCCTCCTCGTCCGTGGAGCCGATGATCTGGCGCTCGAACTCCTCCGGCTTCGCCATGCACAGGTCGTCCTCCTTCACCCCGTCGTGCCGCAACAGCTCGCACGCATGGCGGGCATCCGCCTCGGTGGGGAACATCAGCACGATGTGCCCGGTGGGATAGAAGACGCCGCGCATGTTCCTCATGCGTTCCATGCTGAAGGGCTTCATGTGCCACTCCTGTGCGAACCCCGGAAGACTTAAGCATAGGCCTCCGGTTCGCTTGCGAACAAACCCCCGGTATGACATCTGCGGCCTCATGGGATTGGACGGCCTTTGCATCCCCCTGGCGGCAGGTGTACAACTTGCCGCACTGCGCTGCCGGGCGCGAAGGAGGCTGCATGGACAATCTCCTGAGGTTGCCATAGCCATGGCGATCGCGATCGCGCTGATCGTGCTTGCCCTTGGCTCGGTGCTGTTCCACTTCCTGAGCCCCTGGTACTTCACACCGATCGCCTCCAACTGGGGCGCGATCGACACCACCATCACCATCACCTTCTGGGTGACCGGCGTCGTGTTCGTCGCGGTCAGCCTGTTCATGGCCTGGTCCGTGATCCGCTACCGCCATCGGGAAGGCGGGCGTGCGGCCTACCAGCCCGAGAGCAAGAGGCTGGAATGGTGGCTGCTCGTGCTCACCGCCGCCGGAGTGGCGGCCATGCTGGCGCCGGGGCTGCTGGTCTGGGCCGAGGTGATCAAGGTGCCGAACGACGCGCAGGTGGTGGAGGCCGTCGCCCAGCAGTGGCACTGGAGCTACCGGCTGCCGGGCAAGGACGGCAAGCTGGGGACGGTGCACTCCCGCTTCGTGACCGACCAGAACCCGTTCGGGATGAACCCGGCGGATCCCAACGGCCGCGACGACGTGCTGCTGGCCAGCCCGGAGCTGCGCCTGCCGCTGGGCAAGCCCGTCAAGCTGCTGCTGCGGTCCAAGGACGTGCTGCACAACTTCTCGGTGGCGCAACTGCGCGTGAAGATGGACCTGGTGCCGGGCCTGGTCACCTATTCCTGGTTCACGCCGACGCGCACCGGATCCTTCGACCTGCTGTGCGAGGAACTCTGCGGCGTCGGCCACTTCGCCATGCGCGGCCGGCTCGTGGTCGAGGAGCCCGCCGTCCACCAGGCCTGGCTGGACCGGCAACCCACCTTCGCGCAGGCCAGCACCCGGCTCGCCGGCGATGCCGCGGCCGGCAAGGCGGCGTATGCCACCTGCGCGGCCTGCCATGGCGCCAACGGCGGCGAGGGCAACGTGGCCCTCAACGCGCCGAAGTTGAGCGGGCAGGGCGCCTGGTACCTGCAGCGCCAGTTGCACCTGTTCAAGCAGGGTGCCCGCGGCACGCACGAGAAGGATGTCTACGGCAAGCTGATGGCACCCATGGCCGCCACGCTGGTGGACGAAGGCGCCGTCGCCAACGTCGCCGCCTACATCGCCAGCCTGCCGGACACGCGGGTGGCCACCACCATCAAGGGCGACGCCGACAGCGGCCGCCGGCGCTACGCCACCTGCGCCGCCTGCCACGGCGCCGACGGCGGCGGCATCGCGGCGACCAATGCGCCGCGCCTGAAGGGCATGAGCGACTGGTACATGGCCACGCAGCTGAAGAACTTCAGGGACGGCGTGCGCGGCCACCATGCGCAGGACATCTATGGCGGCCAGATGGCGCTGATCGCCGGCATGCTGGGCGACGACGCGGCGGTCGGCGACGTCCTGGCCCACATCAACGGGCTTCCGGCCCGGAACGGGGAGCCGCGATGACGACCCACGTTGCCCACGACGAATCGGACTTCGCGCCGCCCGCGGAAGTCGGCGAGGTCGAGCTGTACCACCCGAAGACCTTCATCGGCAGGTACATCTGGAGCCAGGACGCCAAGGTGATCGCGCTGCAGTACGCGGTGACCGCCATCGCCATCGGGCTGGTGGCCCTGGTGTTTTCCTGGCTGATGCGGCTGCAGCTCGGGTTCCCGGGCCGCTTCTCCTTCATCGACCCCAGCACCTACCTGCAGCTGGTGAGCATGCACGGGATGATCATGGTGATCTACCTGCTGACGGCGCTGTTCCTGGGCGGCTTCGGCAACTACCTGATCCCGCTGATGGTGGGGGCGCGCGACATGGTGTTCCCCTACGTGAACATGGTGAGCTACTGGCTCTACCTGCTGGCCGTGCTGCTGCTGGTCGCCAGCTTCTTCGTGCCGGGCGGGCCCACGGGCGCGGGCTGGACTCTGTATCCGCCGCAGGCCATCCTGGACGGCACGCCGGGCGCGCACCTGGGCATCATCCTGCTGCTGGTGTCGCTGATCGTCTTCGTGATCGGCTTCACCATGGGCGGACTGAACTACGTGGTGACCGTGCTGCAGGCGCGCGCGCGGGGCATGACGCTGATGCGGCTGCCGCTGACGGTGTGGGGCATCTTCATGGCGACGATCCTGGCGCTGCTGGCGTTCCCGGCCCTGTTCGTCAGCGCCCTGATGATGCTGCTGGACCTGACCCTGGGCACCAGCTTCTTCATGCCTGCGCTCGTGTCCAAGGGGCAGCAAATGAGCTACGCGGGCGGCAACCCGCTGCTGTTCCAGCACCTGTTCTGGTTCTTCGGCCACCCCGAGGTCTACATCGTGGCGCTGCCCGCCTTCGGCATCGTGTCGGACCTGATCAGCACGCACGCGCGCAAGAACATCTTCGGCTACCGCATGATGGTCTGGGCCATCCTGATCATCGGCGGCCTGAGCTTCATCGTGTGGGCGCACCACATGTACGTGAGCGGGATGAACCCCTACTTCGGCTTCTTCTTCGCCACCACCACGCTGGTCATCGCGGTGCCCACGGCCATCAAGGTCTACAACTGGGTGCTGACGCTCTATCGCGGCAACATCCACCTGAACGTGCCGATGCTGTTCGCCATCGCCTTCATCTTCACCTTCGTCAATGGCGGCCTGACCGGCCTGTTCCTCGGCAACGTCGTGGTCGACCTGCCGCTGTCGGACACCATGTTCGTCGTGGCGCACTTCCACATGGTGATGGGCATCGCGCCGATCCTGGTGGTGTTCGGCGCCATCTACCACTGGTACCCCAAGATCACCGGGCGCATGCTGGACGACACCCTCGGCAAGCTGCACTTCTGGGTGACCTTCGTCGGCACCTACGCGATCTTCTATCCCATGCACTACCTGGGATTCATGGGCATCCCGCGCCGCTACTACGCCATAGGCGGCACCAACTTCATCCCCGACTCGGCGCACCTGCTGAACGCCTGGATCTCGATCGCCGCCTTCGTGGTCGGCGCGGTGCAGATGGCCTTCCTCTACAACCTGGTCGTCAGCTACTTCCGTGGCCGGCCGGCCGGCCCCAACCCCTGGAACGCCACCACCCTGGAGTGGCAGACGGCGGACACGCCACCGAAGCACGGCAATTTCGGCCCGGAACTGCCGGTGGTCTACCGCTGGGCCTACGACTACGGCGTGCCGGGCATGAAGGCCGACTACATCCCGCAGAACGTGCCGCCCGCGGACGTCGCGGCCGAAGCCTGGACGCGCGGCGCGCAGCCGGCCGGAGTGTAGCGGCATGACCATCGGCCTGGTGTTCCTCACCCTCATGATGGCGGTCATCGTGTGGTGGCTGCTGCGCCAGACCATCAACGTGCAGCCCTGGCATTCCCCGGCAGTGGCACTGCCGGTGGAGGAGCCCGCTGTCCGGCCGTCGGTGAAGACGGCCTTGTGGGTGTTCCTGGGCGTCGCGACCTCGCTGTTCGTGCTGTTCGTCAGCGCCTATGCCATGCGCCTGGGCCTGGCGGACTGGACGCCCTTGCCGCGGCCCCGCCTGCTGGTGCTGAACACCGCCCTGCTGGTCGGCGCCAGCCTGGCGATGCAGTGGACGGTGCATGCCGCACGGCGCGGGGCCGGTGGGGACGTGCGGCGCGGCCTCGCGGCCAGCGGGGTCCTGACGATGGGCTTCCTCCTCGGCCAACTGGTCGTCTGGAAGCAGCTGAACGATGCGGGCTTCCTGGTCGCCAGCAGCGCCGCCGCGTCCTTCTTCTACGTGTTCACGGCGGTGCACGGCCTGCACGTGCTCGGCGGCCTGGTGGCCTGGCTGCGCGCCGTGCGGAGGTCCTGGCGGGGTGCGGATGCGGCCGCGGTGCGCCTGGGCGTGGAACTGTGCGCGACCTACTGGCACTACCTGCTGGCCGTCTGGGTGGCGCTGTACGCGCTGCTGGTGTCGGACGAACTCGGGCTGGCGATCTGTTCGTCGGTCCCCTTGTGAGCGGCAAGGGAGGACACGCAAATGATGGTGCACCAGGCAAGCGAAACGGCCGGCGCGCTGCCCGCAGCGGGCTGGCGCAGCGCGGTGGCGGACGTCTCGTCGGACCAGCGGGCCTTCAAGAACGTGCCCTGGGGCAAGCCGATGATGTGGATCTTCCTGCTGAGCGACACCTTCATCTTCGGCAGCTTCCTCATCTCGTACATGGCGGTGCGCATGTCCACCACGGTGGGCTGGCCCAATCCGAGCGAGGTGTTCTCGCTGGTGATGTTCGGCAAGAACGTCCCGCTGCTGCTGATCGCGATCATGACATTCGTCCTGATCACCAGCAGCGGCACCATGGCGCTGGCGGTGAACTTCGGCTACCGGCGCGACCGCAAGACCACCGCCATCCTGCTGCTGGTGACGGCCGCCCTGGGCGCCACCTTCGTCGGCATGCAGGCCTTCGAGTGGTCCAAGCTGATCTCCGAGGGAGTGCGCCCCTGGGGCAACCCGTGGGGCGCGGCCCAGTTCGGATCGTCCTTCTTCATGATCACAGGCTTCCACGGCACGCACGTGAGCATCGGCGTCATCTTCCTGGTCATCGTGGCGGTGAAGGTGATGCGCGGCGACCTCGAGAAGCAGCGGCCGGGCTTCCTGACCGGCCGCAGGGGCAACTACGAGATCGTCGAGATCCTGGGCCTGTACTGGCACTTCGTGGACCTGGTCTGGGTGTTCATCTTCGCGTTCTTCTATCTCTGGTAGCGGGGAGGCAGCCATGGAACACGCGGTTCACCATCCGGCGGCGGGCGACCCACCCGCGGCGCAGACGCACGGCCAGCAGCACCCGCTGGGCATCTACTTCAAGATCTGGGCGCTGCTGTTCGTGCTGAGCGCCATGTCGTATGCGGTCGACTACTTCCACGTGCAGGGCCTGCTGCGCTGGTCGCTGATCATCCTCTTCATGCTGCTCAAGGCCGGGCTGATCGTCGCGGTCTTCATGCACATGCTGTGGGAGCGGCTGGCGCTGGTGTACGCCATCATCATCCCGCCCCTGCTGCTGGTGACGCTGGTGGGGATCGGCGCGCTCGAGGCCGACTACACCTGGCTCACGCGCGGCACCTTCTTCGCCCCCGAGGCCCAGCAGACGGCGGCGCCTGCCCATTAGGAACGGCCATGCGCAGGCGCGTCTACTGGCTCCTGCCGCACCTGGCCAGCGCGCTGGGCACGATGGACGACCTGTTGCTGGCGGGCGTGGACGTGCACCAGATGCATTTCATGGCGCGCGACGACTGCGACCTGTCCGAGCTGCATGCCGCCAGCCTGCTGCAGACCTCCGACCTGGTCCGCTCGGCCGAAGCCGGCCTCGTGATCGGGGCCGCCGTGGGCGGCCTGCTGGGCGCGCTGGTGGCAGGCATCTACCCGGGCCCCGACGGCATGCCGCAATGGAGCCTGATCCCCACGCTGGTCGCCGCGGGCGCGCTGTTCGATGCCTGGACCTCGAGCATGATCGGCATCTCCGTGCCGAACAAGGGCCTGGAGCGCTTCGCGGCGCCGATTGCGCAAGGCTGGATCCTGCTGATCCTCGACCTGCCGGTGTGGCGGGTCGCGGACATCGAGCAGCGACTGCGGGAGCTGCATCCCGAGGCACGGAGGCAGCGGGGGAGGAGGGGGTGCCGGTGTTTCGGTGAGGAACGGGCGGCATGCCCTCGAGGCGCATCAAGGATTCCCGGCGGCGCGCAGCGATCATGGGAGCCGATGCGATGGGGAGGTGCTGCAATGGATGCGTCGCGCAGGCGGTTCCTTTCCCTCGGCTTCGTCCTGGCAGCCGTGGGTTGCGCGTCCACGGAAACGGTCAGGCAGGCGGAGGGGCAGGGAACGAACCGGATCTACGAACGCGGCTTCGAGCCGGTCTTCGACGCGGCCCTCGCCGCCGCGAAATCCAGGAAGCTGGAGGTGGTGGAAAGCGACAGGGCGTCCGGCAAGCTCGTGCTTTCGCACGGGGTCACGCTGTGGAGCTGGGGAGAACGCATCGCGCTGTTCGTCCGGCCGGTTGCGCCGCAGCGCACCCAGGTGGAAATCGTCAGCAGGCCCGTGCTCGCCCCCTCAATTTCCCGCCGGACTGGGACCGCATCCTGCTGGAAGAGATCGACGCGCGCCTGCGAAGCGGAGGCTGATGCCGCTGCAGGGCGCTGCATGCGCTCAACGCTGCACCAGCACCCCCAGCACCACCGCCCCATTCAGCAGGATCCACCCGATGCACGCGACGTAGATCGCCTTGTCGCGGCGGGCGAGACCGTGCACGAACCAGAGGCAGGCACCCAGCAGGTAGGTGCCCCAGGACAGCACGGACACGCCCGCGACCTGGCCGTCCACCCACACCGTCCAGATCTGGGGCAGCGTCATCACCATGGTGGCGATGGACACGAAGGGGGGAGCTTCGCCACCGGGCTGTCCGGTGGGTCCGCGGGTCGCGAGGCGCCGGGGCCGTGGTCCATGGGACGCTCCCTTGAGGCCGGCATGCGATGCCGGGCACCCGATTGTGGCCATGGCAGCGCGCCCACAATGGGCCGGCGCGGGCGAAGAGAATCGTTACATTTTTGGAGGCTGCGGCTGTCGATCCGGACGCGGCTCGTTCGTCGTCCGGGAGAAGGCCGGTGATGCAACAAGTTTCGCATCGACCGGGTTCTGGATGGTCCAGACGCGACGCACCTGCGTTATGTGCGGAACTGAAGGAATGCAAATGCCAAGCAAGAACACGATCTGTCTCTGGTACGACCGCGACGCGCTGGAAGCCGCGCAGTTCTACGCGAAGACCTTTCCGGACAGCACCGTCGGCGCCGTGCATCGCGCGCCAGGCGACTTTCCCTCGGGCAAGGAGGGCGACGTGCTCACCGTCGAATTCACCGTCATGGGCATTCCGTGCCTCGGACTGAACGGCGGGCCGGCGTTCCGGCACGACGAGGCATTCTCGTTCCAGGTGGCGACCGACGACCAGGCGGAAACCGATCGCCTGTGGAACGCGATCGTCGGCAACGGCGGGCAGGCAAGCGCCTGCGGCTGGTGCAAGGACAAGTGGGGCCTGTCCTGGCAGATCACGCCCAGGGCGCTCACGGCGGCCATCACCGACCCCGACCGCGCCGCGGCGAAGCGCGCGTTCGACGCCATGATGGAGATGGGGAAGATCGACATCGCCACCATCGAGGCTGCCCGCAGGGGCTGAGGACGAATGGAAGGACAAGCCCGGCTGCCGACGACTTCTTCCACCAAGGAATACCTGCTGCTGTCGCGTGGCCAGTGGGACGCCGACAAGTCGCCCGAGGAGATCCAGGCCGCCATCGACGCGTTCTATGCCTGGCACGCGCGGCTGGTGGCCGAAGGCCGGTTCAAGCCCGGACAGCGCCTGGCGAAAACAGCGAAGCTCGTGACGCGCTCCGGCATCGTCGACGGGCCGTTCACCGAAGCCAAGGAAGTGGTCGGCGGCTACTGGTTCGTCCTGGCCGGCAGCCTGGAAGAGGCCGCCCGCATCGTGGCGGACAACCCCTGCCTCGCCTGCGGCCTGGCCTTCGAGATCCGCCCGATCGAGGCCGAGCGGGCGAGCGCTTGGCGCGAGACCAACGAGACGCCGGGCCGGGCCGGGCAGGCCGGGCGTGCCTGATCCGCTTAGGCCAGCAGCCTTTGCGCTTCCGCCGGATCCAGCCCGTACATGTCGGCGAACTCGGCCACCGTCTTGCCGCTGGCCTTGAAGGCGCCATGCAGGGCTTCGCGCCGCGCGCTTCTTTGCGCCACGATCGCCAGGGCGTCTTCCAGCAGCGATTGCAGCTGGTCGTCGAACGAGGCGAAGCGCTCCCGGTACGCTTCGCGGCCGAGCCCCGAGGCCTCGATGGCAGCCGCCAGTTGCTCGACGGCACGCTGGCGGGCGCGCTCCGGCTCCTTGCCACTGCGGCGTCTGTACAGTTCCAGGATCGCGTGCTGCACGTGCTCCGGCGCCACGGGCTCCACCGGCCGGGCCTGCAGGTCGTGGCGGGGCAGGCCGGAGGCCACCGCCTCGATGTAGCGGGTCGAGCGTGTGTGCAGCCCGAGCGCCACCTTCAGCTCCGCCGCAGGCAGCGCCTGCGGGTGCGCCGCCACGAGGTCTTCGAAGACGCCGAGCTTGAGCGGAAGGAAGCGGGCACCGAACAGCCGCGGGTACAGCTCGAACAGCTTGTGGAGCAGCGGATGCACCGGTCGGGGCGCCTTGCGCACGGCGGCCTTCGGCTTCCCGGGCGAGGCCGGGGCAGGAGCGGTCGGGTCTTGGGGTGAGGTCATGTTCTTGGTGGACATCCGCGCGCAGTTTAGTTGCCACCGGCGAGGGCGCCGGTGGCAGGCTTCACGCGCCTCCCCTGCGGACCGATTTCAGGTCCGCTCGAAGATCGCCGCGATGCCCTGGCCGCCGCCGATGCACATCGTCACCAGCGCATAGCGCCCGCCGATGCGATCGAGTTCGTGCAGCGCCTTCACCGTGATCAGCGCGCCGGTGGCGCCGATCGGGTGGCCCAGCGAGATGCCGGAGCCGTTCGGGTTGACCTTGGCCGGGTCGAGCTGCAGGTCCTTGAGCACTGCGCAGGCCTGCGCCGCGAAAGCCTCGTTGGCCTCGATCACGTCCAGGTCGCCGGCAGCGATCCTCGCCTTTTCCAGCACCTTGCGCGTGGCGGGCACCGGGCCGATGCCCATGTACTTCGGGTCCACGCCGGCATGCGCCCAGGCAACCAGCCGCGCGAGCGGCTTCAGGCCGCGCTTCTCGGCGACGCTGCGCTCCATCAGCACCACCGCCGCGGCGGCGTCGTTGATGCCCGAGGCGTTGCCGGCCGTCACCGTGCCGTTCTCCTTGGCGAACACGGGCTTGAGCTTGGACATGTCCTCCGGCTTCACGCCGGCACGGAAGTGTTCGTCCACCGCGAACAGCGTGTCGCCCTTGCGGGACTTGAGCGTGACGGGGACGATCTGGTCCTTGAAGTAGCCGGCCGCCGTCGCGCGTTCGGCGCGCTGGTGGCTCTCCACGGCCAGGCGGTCCTGGTCCTCGCGGCTGATGCCCCACTTGGTGGCGATGTTCTCGGCGGTCACGCCCATGTGGATGTTGTGGAAGGGGTCGTGCAGCGCGCCGACCATCATGTCCACCAGCCTGGCGTCCCCATGCGCGCGCCCCAGCGGGCGGTGAGGTCGGCGTAGGGCGCGCGGCTCATGTTCTCGGCGCCGCCGCCGATGGCGATGTCGCAGTCGCCCAGCAGGATGCCCTGGGCCGCCGAGATGATCGCCTGCAGGCCGGAGCCGCACAGCCGGTTGACGTTGAAGGCGGGCGTGCCTTCGCCGCAGCCGCCGTTGATGGCCGCCACGCGCGAGAGGTACATGTCCTTGGGCTCGGTGTTCACCACGTGGCCGAACACCACGTGCCCGACGTCGGCGCCGGCCACCTGGCTGCGGGCCAGCGACTCGCGCACGACCAGCGCGCCGAGTTCGGTGGGGGAATGTCCTTCAGGCTGCCGCCGAAGGTGCCGATGGCCGTGCGCACTGCGCTGACGGCGACGACTTCACGGGTCATGAGTCTCTCCAGGTTCGGGGGAGGCCGGACTTTAGCGCGGCCACCCTTCGCTATCCCTTACGCCGTGTCCACTGGCGCAGCTCGATCGGGTTGCCGTCCGGGTCCCGGATCTCGGCGCGCGCGTAGTCCGCGCGTTTCACCGGGCCCCAGGCAGCCTCCACGCCTTGCAACTTGAGGCTGCGGAGCGCGTCGTCGATGTCGTCCACCTCGAGGGCGAGGCACTGCCAGCCGAGGCGCTGCTCGCTGCCGCGCGGCGGATGGCCTGCACGTGCGGATAGCACATGACTTCGACGGTCGTCCCCCGAGTTCGAGATAGACGAGGTCCAGCGGGCCGGATGGCGTGTCGGGGATGGTCGTGCGTTCGCGCTCGCGGAAGCCGAGGACGCCGGTGTAGAACGCGATGGTCCGATCCGGCGAGGCCGTGAGCAGTTCGATGTGGTCGATTCGCTTGAACATGGGCGCTCCGGCCAGGGCTTGGACCAGTCTGGCCTGGGCATGGCCGGAGTAGGGATTGCCGCCCGCCTGCGCGAGCAGCGCGGCGGTGGCATCGATGACACCCTCCAGCGCCACGCCCCGCTCCAGCAGCAGTGCGCTGCGGGGCGTGCCCGTACCTGGCCTTCGGCCAGCACGTGCGGGTCGACCCCGTGATGGGAATCCGCACGGTCTCGATGGCCGGCTCGCTGAAGTGCGCCGAAGCGAGGAGTTCACGCAGCACGCCCTCGTCGTGCAGCTCATAGGGCAGCCGGAACCTCATTTGCGGGTCGCCCGGAAAGAGCGCTTCGACGATGCGCGCATTCGCCAGCGCGTGCGGGTTCTCCTCGATCCGGTCCCACACGCTGAAGAACAGGCGGCCGCCGCTCGCGAGCACCCTGCGTGCCTCCCGGAAGGCGAGGGCGCGATCCGGAGCGAACATGAAGCCGAAGCCGCAGACGATGGTGGCAAAGCTCCCATCCTCGAACGGCAGCTGCTGCAGGTCCGCAACCTGCCAGCGGAGGCCGGCAGCGTCGCCCGAGCGCGCGCGCGCGTAATCGAGCATGGTGGGACTGAGGTCGGTGGCGACCAGCTCGGTGGAACGGGGCAGTCGGGCACGCAGGAGGCGCGTCACCGCCCCGGTGCCGCACGCGAGTTCCAGCACCGGGCCGGCGCAACCAGCGGGTACACGGGCCACCAGCTCACGCGCGAAGGGCCCGAACGTGATCGGCGCCAGTTGCTCGTCGTAGGAACGCGGCGCATTGAAGCTCACGGAGCTGGCGGGCATCGATCCTCCGGATCGCAAGAAGAGCTTGCGCCGCCACTCTAGCACCGCGGTGGATCAGGACTTGCCGCCTCCCGAGTCGGATCCGTTGCGGTCACCGCGCTGCCTGCCGGCGTCCTCTCCTTGTTGCGCGCCTTGGCCGCCTTGCTGCACGGAGGCGTCGTCCAGCGGTGTGGAGCCCTGCTTCTGCGAGTTCTGTTCGTTTCCCTGCTTGCTTCCGTCTTCGCGACGCTGGTTGCCGGGGCTCTTGTTGGCTGACATGGACTTGCCTTTCTACGTAAGGGCCGCAAGGCGCGCGGCTGTGCCTGGTTTTAGCCCGGCGCGAAGCAACGCAACGCGGGAGAGCGCAACGCTCGCGCGTCAGCACTGTCCGACGCGACCGGATCCACGCGACCCGCAGCGGATTCGCACGTGGGAACCCGTTGCGAACCGACATGCGCCGTCCAATGCATTCCTACGAACTTGTGTGACTGCCGCGGCAAACCATTCGTGCC
This sequence comes from Ramlibacter montanisoli, assembly GCF_013087525.1. Taxonomy (GTDB): domain Bacteria; phylum Pseudomonadota; class Gammaproteobacteria; order Burkholderiales; family Burkholderiaceae_C; genus Ramlibacter; species Ramlibacter montanisoli. The sequence goes on from NZ_JABFCS010000001.1 coordinate 900,813, forward strand.
TCATCCCTGTATCGAGGTTCGAACGTCATGCGTACTGCCCGATTGCTCTGCCTGCTGGCGGCCTGCCTCCTGCCTCCGCTCGCGATCGCGCAGAAGCAGACCGTCTGCACGATCACCATCAACTCCGCCGACGAGAAGCAGACCTTCCGCAAGTTCCTGCCGGCGGACAAGTACCAGTTCGTCGAGCTGGTGGAGAAGAACCGCAAGGACTGGCTGGCGTCCTCGTGCGAAGCCAAGGTGTCCTGCGACGTGCTGGTCATCTCGGGCCACCACGGGGAGGGCAACGTGTTCTTCTCCGATTCGCTCGAGAAGCACGAATTCCTGCCCATCGAGGAGCTGGAGCGCGTGTCCTGCTCCGGCTCCTGCCCCAGCCTGTTCGCCAACCTCAAGGAGGTCTACCTCTTCGGCTGCAACACGATGAACACGCAGGCGCAGCACACCATCTCCGGCGAGATGGCACGCAGCTACGCGCGCGAAGGCAGTTCCGCCGATGAGGCAGCGCGGCTCGCCCGCACGCTGGGCCAGCAGCGCGGCGAGAGCAGCCGGGACCGCATGCGCCTGCTGTTCAAGGACGTCCCCGTGATCTACGGCTTCGCCGGCGTCGCGCCGCTCGGGCCCGTGGCGGGCTCGGTCCTGAACCGCTACTTCCAGGGCACCGGCAGCGGCGAAGTGGGCAAGGGGCCGCGCCAGCGGCAGCCTGCTGCGCGCGTTCTCCCAGCACGGCATGGTGGCCGGGCGCGGCATCGGCTCCGGCGATCCGCTGATGCCCCTGCGGCAGGACGTGTGCATGTTCGCGGACGACCGCGTGTCGCCCGCGCAGAGGCTGGCTTCCGTTCACAAGCTCCTGCAAAGGCCGACGGCCGAATCGCGCCTGCTGCTGGAGCGCATCGAGAAGTTCACCGACACACTCACGCCCGCCGAGCGGCAGCAGCCCGAGGTGGTGCAGGCGATCGAGCGCATCGCGAAGGACAGCGGTTCGCGCGATCGCTACCTGGCCTACGCGCGCGATGCGGACCAGCCGGTGACCCGAGCGCGCATGATCGACGTGGCGCAGGACATTGGCTGGCTGTCGACGGGCCAGCGCCGCGAGGAACTGGTGAAGATGTTCGGCGACATGCTGGCGCGCAAGGAGGTGGCCGGCCCGGACGTGGAACTGGCCTGCGCCGTGAACAAGAATGGCGAGCTCGATGGCGTCCTCGACAAGGTCGCGATGCAGCTGCGCACGGACAACGTCGGACACTCCGCCGTCCTGGCCTGCATGGGCAGCGCCGGCGCGCGCGACCACGTGCTCGAGCGGCTGGCCAGCCCGGTGGACGCCGACGTCCGCGTGGCGCAGGCCTACCTCCGGCACCGGCCCATCACCGACCCCAACGAGCTGCGCGTGGTCACCAAGGCCATCGCCCGCATGAACGCGCCCGAAGCGCAGGTCCGCGCGCTCGACGTGCTGGCCCGGCACTACCTGTCCGACCGCGAATCGGTGGACACGCTCAAGCAGCTGTTCGCCAGGACCCGGAACTGGACCGTGCAGAACGCCATTGCCGGGGTGCTGCTGCGGGCCGACCGCAAGTCGGTCCACTCGGGCGAAATGCTGCGCACACTGCGTGAAAATCGCGTGAAGGCGTCGCCCGGCGACAACATGGTGGACGCGCTGATCCAGCGGCTGCAGGAATCTTCCTGAACCGGGCGGGCCTTGGCTCGGCTGGTGTGTATCAGTCGCGGCTGAGCCAGGTAGCTGTGGAATACTGGCCGCCTTCGCGGCCCCGAGCTGCAGCAGTCCACGCTCATGCCCATGCAAATGTCGATCCCCAGAACGCTGGCGCTGTTCGGCGCGTTTCTGGCCGCTGCCGTGTCGTTCGCCGCGAACGCCGCCCCCAGGACCGTGTGCACCATCACGGTCAACTCGCCGGACGAGCGCGAGAGCTTCCGCCGCCACCTGCCGGCGGGCGACTACAAGTTCGTCGAGCTGGTGGAGCGCGGCCGTCCCGACTGGCTGGCATCGGCCTGCGAGCAGAAGGTGCAGTGCGACGCGCTCGTCATCTCCGGCCACTTCGACGGCGGCACCGAGTTCTACACCGACCGGCTGGACCAGAGCGAGTACCTGTCGGTCGAGGAGATGGAGCGCGCTTCCTGCAGCGGCTCCTGCCCTGGGGTGTTTGCGAACCTCAAGGAGGTCTACCTCTTCGGTTGCAACACGCTCAAGCCCGAGGCCCGGCAGACCGTCACCGAGGACATCGTGCGCGGCCTGCTGCGTGCCGGCCACTCGCCGGCCGACGCCGCGCGCGTGGCGGGGATCCTGGGCGAGCGGCATGCCGAGAGCAATCGCGACCGCATGCGCCACATCTTCAAGGACGTGCCCGTCCTCTACGGCTTCTCGTCGCTGGCGCCGCTGGGGCGCACGGCGGGCCCGCTGCTCGATCGCTACTTCCAGTCGGTCACCGCACCCGAGATCGGCAGCGGCCAGGTGAGCGGCAAGCTGATGGCGGCGTTCTCGCAGACCGCCCTGACCGTCACGCCCGGCCTGTCCGACACCGAGTCGCAGGCCAAGGTGCGCAGCGAGGCCTGCCAGTTCATCGACAACCGGCTGAGCGACGTGCAGAAGGTCGCCTTCATGCACCAGGTGCTCAAGCGCGACATGAGCGAAGTGCGGATGTTCCTCGGCCACCTGGAGCGCTTCGCGTCTTCCATCGGGCCGGTGCAGCGCGTCTCCGCGGCGACGACCGCCGCCTTCGCGAAGGTGGCCGCTGACCACGCCACGCGCGGGCGCTACCTGGAAGCGGCGCGCGACGCCGACGAAGCCTCGGTGCGCATGCGCATGATGGCGCTGGCGCGCAGCATCGGCTGGCTCACGCCTGCGCAGGAGCAGGCGGAGCTCGTGCGGACCATCGCGGACCACGTGGCGCGCGACCGCATCGGCCGCGACGAGGTGGACATGGCGTGCAAGCAGGCGCGCCCCGAGGAGACGGGTCCCTTGCTGCACACGCTGGCGCCGGGCGCGCTGAAGTCCGGCAAGGTGGCGTCCGCCGCGGCGCTGGCCTGCCTGGGCAGCACCGAGGCGCATGGGCGCGTCGTGCGTGCGCTCACCAGTGCCAACCCGGACGACATCGCGATGGCCAAGTCCTACCTGCGCCACAAGCCGCTGGTGGATGGCGAGCTGCGTGCGATCACCGCGGGCATCGCGAAGATGCCGGCGGCCGATGCGCAGGTGCGCGCGCTGGAAACGCTGGCGCAGCAGCGCCTGGCCGATCCGGAAAGCCTGCGCGAGATCGCGCGCCTGTTCCCGGTGGCCAAGTCGGTGCACGTGCAGCGCGCGATCGCCAGCGTCCTGATCCGCTCGGACTACCGGGTGCTGGGACGCACCGACCTCGCGCGCTCGCTGCAGCAACACCGCCTGAAGTCGCCGGACGGCAACGACGTCATCGACGCGCTGATCCGGATCCTGCAGGCAGGCTGAGGCCGCTCAGAACTTGATCTTCACCGAGGGCGCGCTGCGGTGCGCCTCGCCGTGGTACACGGCCTCGATGTTGTTGCCCTCCGGATCGAGCACGAAGGCCGCGTAGTAGCCCGGGTGGTAGGGCCGCTCGCCGGGCGCGCCGTTGTCCTTGCCACCGTTGGCCAGCGCCGCCTTGTGGAAGGCGTCCACCATCGACCGGTCCTGCGCCTGGAAGGCCAGGTGGGTGCGGCCGGTCAGCTCGCCTTGCGCGGCCTCGCTGCCGGGCGTGGAGATGAACAGCTCGTCGGCCCAGAAGTAGTCCTTGCCGGTGCCGCCCATGGGGATCTTCAGCACCTCGAACACGGCCGTGTAGAAACGCTGCGATGCCGGCAGGTCCCGCACGACCAGCTGGACGTGGTCGATGAGCCTGCCACGGTGGAGTTCCATGGTTTCCATGCGCCTTCCTTGCGAGTGGGTCCGCGCATTTCTACGGGTGCCGCGCGGCAACGTCAAGCACGTGCGCAAGCTCTTGCAGGCGACGCTATAGTTGCGCATGCCTCCGATGGACGTTCCCGACCTTCCCTTCCTGCGCGAAGGCGGAGCCATGGGCGCACTGATCCGCACCTTCGACTGGTCCACCACGCCGCTCGGTCCGCTCGCCGGCTGGCCACAGTCGCTCAAGACGGCCGTCAGCCTCATCCTGCGCGCGCAGCAGCCCATGTTCATCGGCTGGGGCCCGGATTACATCTCCTCTACAACGACGGGTACATCGCGATCCTCGGCGCCAAGCATCCGCAGGCGCTCGGCCATCCGATGGCCCAGGTGTGGAGCGAGATCTGGGACGAGCTGCGGCCGCTGAACGACGCCGTCATGCGCGGCGAGTCGCACTCCTTCGAGAACCGGCCGTTCCAGCTGGCGCGCCGCGCGGATCCGGGCCCGAGCTACTTCAGCTTCACCTACACGCCGCTGCTGGACGACGACGGCCGTGTGGCCGGCATCTTCTGCGCGGCGATCGAAACCACCGGCACGGTGCGCCTGGCGCAGGAGGCGCAGGCAGCCCGTGCGGCGCAACAGGCGCTGCAGGCCAGCGAGGAGCGCCTGCGCCTGGCCACCGACGCCGCCGAGATTGCTTTCTGGGACGTGAACGTGGTCGATGGCACGCTGGTGTGGCAGCCGCGGCTGCGGCAGATGTTCGGCATCACCGGCGAGGATCCGCTCACGCTGGACGACTTCTTCAACGGCCTGCATCCCGAGGACCGCGAGGCCGTCGCCGTCGCCTTCGCCGCCGCCTGCGACCCGCGGCGCCGCGCGCTCTACAACGTCGAGTACCGCACGGTCGGGCGCGACGACGGGCGCGTGCGCTGGGTCGCCGCCAAGGGCCGGGGCCTGTTCGACGAGTCCGGCCGCTGCGTGCGCGCCAACGGCACGGCCATCGACATCACGGCCCGCAAGGCCGCCGAGCAGGCCATGGAGGTCGCGCTGGAGGCCAGCCGCACCGGCACCTTCCACTGGGACATCCAGGAGAACACCCTCTGGTGGGACACCGCGCTGGACGCCCTGTTCGGCCTGCGCCCGGGCGAAGCCGTGCGCAGCCTGGACCAGTTCATCGCGCTGGTGCACCCGGACGACCGCGCCGAGGTGATCCGGCGCTGCGAACGCTGCCGCGACTTCGGCGACGACTTCGAGATGGAGTTCCGGGTGGTATACCCGGACGGTTCGCTGCACTGGCTGTACGACCGCGGCCGCACCTTCCTCGACGCGTCCGGCCGCGCCAAGACGATGACCGGGGCCTGCGTCGACATCACCGACCTGTGCCGCGCGCGCGAGGCGCTGCGGCTCGCCGACCGCCAGAAGGACGACTTCCTCGCCACCCTGGCCCACGAGCTGCGCAATCCGCTCGCGCCGCTGCGCACCGGCCTGCACCTGCTGCAGGGCGGGACCGTCGCGCCCGAACAGGCGGCCAGGGTGCACGGCATCATGCAGCGGCAGCTGGACCACATGGTGCGCCTGGTGGATGACCTGCTGGACATCGCGCGCATCAGCCAGGGCAAGATCGCATTGCGCAAGGAACAGCTGGCGCTGCACACCATCCTGGAGCAGGCCGTGGAGGTCTCGCGGCCCCTCATGGACGCGCAAGGCCACACCCTGGTGTGGGAGGGCGTGGACCCGCAGCTGCAGGTGTCGGGCGATGCGACCCGGCTGGTGCAGGTGGTCGGCAACCTCCTGAACAACGCGGCCAAGTACACGCAGCCGGCGGCCGGGTGACGCTGCGCGCGGGCGTGGAGGACGGCATGCTGCGCATCGAGGTCGAGGACACCGGCATCGGGATCCCGCCTGACCTGCTGGAGCGTGTGTTCGACCGTTTCGCCCAGGTGCAGCAGCACCTCGAGCGCGCCCAGGGCGGCCTCGGCATCGGGCTGAGCGTGGTCAAGAGCCTGGTGGAGATGCACGGCGGCCGCGTCGCCGCCGAGAGCGCCGGCGTGGGCACGGGCAGCCGCTTCGTCGTGTGGCTGCCCCGCGCGCCCTCGCTGGAGGAGGGCGCCGGCGAGGCCGGCCGCGTGCCGGCGCCGGTGGCCACCCGCCGCAAGGTGCTGGTGGTGGACGACAACCACGACGCGGCCGAGACGCTGGCGATGGTGCTGGAACTGGGCGGGCACGAGGTGCTGCTGGCGCATGACGGCCACGCGGCCCTGGAGCTGGCGGCGCTGCACCAGCCCTCCGTGGTCTTCCTGGACATCGGCATGCCCGGCATGAGCGGCTACGACACGGCCGGCCGCATGCGTGCGCTCCCGGGCGGCGCCCAGCGCACGTTGGTGGCCCTGACCGGCTGGGGCAGCGAAGGCGACCGGGCGAAGAGCCTGTCGGCCGGCTTCGACCTGCACCTGACCAAGCCGGTGGAGATCGGCGCGGTGGACAGCGTGCTGGCGGCACTGCCGCGGTGACAGCCTGCGGCTGACGCCGCCTTGCGGACTTTCCCTGCCATGGCCGCGCAGCGGCCATGCGACGCTGCGGCCATCGATGGCTCGCGGGTCCCTGCCTGGCCCCGCGCCATGAAGAAAACAACTACGCTTGAACGCATGCCCGAGGCAACGCTACGCGACACCATCCTGAGGATCGGCGAAGAGGCCAACGCGGCCGCGGTCGCGGTCGCGGCCTATGACTTCGAACACCACACGACGTGGTCGCTCAATGCCAGCCGCTGGTTCCACGCCGCCAGCACGATCAAGGTGCCGGTGCTGCTGGCCGTGTCGAGGCGATCGAGCAGCACCGCTTCGCGCCCTTCTCGCGCGTGCACGTGCGCAACCGCTTCCTCGGTGTTGTGGACGGCAAGCCCTACCGCGTGGGACCCGAGCGCGACGCGAATGCGGCCGTGCATGCCGCCATCGGCCGCATGCTCACCGTGCACCAACTGGCCGAGCACATGATCGTGACCAGCAGCAACCTGGCCACCAACCTGCTGCTGGACCTGGTCGGCGTCGAGGCCGCGCGCGCCTCGCTCGCGCGCCTGCATCTGGGCGGAATCGACCTGCAGCGCGGCGTGGAGGACGAGGCCGCCTGGGAGGCCGGGATCAACAACCGCGTGACGGCTGCCGGCCTGTGCGATGCCATGCGCCTGATCGAGGAGGGCAGGGCGATCTCGCCCGAGGCCTCGCAGGCCATGCTCGACATCCTGCACGAGCAGCAGTTCCGCAGCGGCATTCCCGCCGGCCTGCCGGAGGATGCACGGGTGGCCAACAAGACCGGCGAGATTTCGACCATTGCCCATGACGCGGGCATCGTGTACCTCGACGGCCGGGACGCCTACGTCGTCGTCATCCTCACCGAGTGGGCGCCGGAGGTGAGCGGCCGCCGGCAGGAGACCATCGCGCGCATCTCCCGTGCCGTGTACGAATACATGACCGGGCCCCGGCGATGAACACCCTGCCGCTTCCCCTGGTGCTCGCCGAGGACCTTCCCCGGAGTGGCGGGAACTGCTGCGGCCCGGCCAGGCCCTGCGGGATCGTTCGGGCGCCGCGCGCGTCCTGCCCTCGGCGTTCCTGCGGGTGGACTCCTGGCACCAGGCGCTGGAGACGAGCCTGACCGCGAATTTCAAGTGCTGGGAACTCATAGGCGTGGACGTGCGCGAAGCGATGCTGGCGCGCTCCTTCCCGCGCTACGTTCCCTGCGCGGTCCTGTTGCTGGCCGCCGGGCTGGAGCTGTTCCGCCTCGAGGTGGGGACCCTGGTGCACGTGGCCGCCAACGGCGGCTACCGCTCCCCGGGCCACGGCCTGACGCGGCATGCATCGCGCCACTGCTGGGGCACGGCGGCGAACATCTACCGCGTCGGCGACACCTGGCTCGACACCCGCGAGGAGATCGAGAAGTACGCGGCGATCGCGCGCCGCGTGATCCCCGGCGTGTGGGTGCGTCCCTTCGGCCTGGAAGACGGCGAGGCGGACGACCACCTGCACCTGGACATCGGCTACACGGTGTTCGATCCGGTGGACGGGCCGGACAGCGTAGCCCCCACGGAAGAAAGCTGATGGCCGAGCGGAAGAAACTGGAACATCCCTCCGCGCCGCAGCAGCTGCGCCTCGCGGCGATGGGCATGGAGGCCGAGTGCTCCCTCATGCTCGACGACCAGCCGGTGCGGCCGGAGAGCCTGTTCGGCAGCCCGCGCGACTTCATCCGCGGCGAGCTGATGCACCGCCAGGGCACGTCCTACCACCTGCCCACCGGGGGTGCCGTGTACTTCGATACCGGCGTGATCGAGGTGGCGACGCCTGTGGTGGAGATCGAGCGGGGCTGCGCCGCGCGTTCGGGCCGCTCGCTGTGGGAGGCGCTGCAGTTCATCCGCGGCGAGCTCGACGCGTGGGACGCGCGCCAGGGCAAGCGCACGCGCCTGGTGGGCTTCAGCGCGCACTACAACGTGTCCTTCGAGCTGCCGCCCGGCGAGCCCGCCAACGGCCGCAGCATCGAGAAGCTCGCGCACCTGCTCACCTTCATCCTGCCGGCGCCGGTGATGCTGCTGGCGACCAACCGGCGCTCCACCGGTGTCGGCGTGCGCCCGCGCACGGACCGCATCGAGATCACATCCGATTTCACGCCCAGCCCCTCGCTGATGATCGCGACGGCGACCTTGATCGCCGGCGTGGTGCGCGAGGTGATGAAGTGGCCGACCTACGAGCTGGACGAGCTCGCACGGCACGACATCGCGGTGATCCGGGGCTTCCATCCCGTGCCGCACACCTCGCGCAAGGGCTGGCTGGCGCGCTTCAGCTGCTATCCGCAGAACCCCTTCACCTGCGACATCGACAAGGACTTGTGGCGCACGGAGGGGCACGGCGAATTGAGCCTGCGCGAGATCGCGGGCCGCACGGTGCGCCAGTTCTGGCGCCCGATCCGCCGCCTTTCCGATCCCTTCACCTTCCGGCTGATCGGCTCCGTCCTCCGCGGCCACACGCCCTCGTTCCTCGAGCTGGATGACCGGCCGCCGGAGTACGAGGACGTCGGCACGCTGTGCGCGTGGGACGCCGTGTCGCCGCCGGCGCAACTGGGTCGCTCGCGCTACGAGCGCGTGGTGATCCGCGCGATCTCGGGGAGCAGCTGCGCGTGAACGGCCGGCGCCTGCGCCCGGTGGGCATGAGCGGCTGGTCGGCGATCGTCTTCCAGCGCGAGGACAACCGCCGCGAGCTGATCGCCATCGACGACCTCCTCCCGCACCTGGACGCCTGGGAGCGGCAGTAGCGCGCGCCGCCGGGGCCGGCCCGTTCACGTTTTGCACCAAGCAAGTTAAGGGTTTACAAGTCGCAGGGAAACAGCTGGAGGTTCTCCAGTCCTCTTACATTCGGCGCGTTGATTCGCAGCCTCAACTGCAGCAGCATCCTTGCTCACCCCTGCTGTTGGCGCGAGGAGGCGATATGGCACAGCGTTCGAAGTTCTGTTTGCTGGGACTGCTCTTCCTCGCGATGGGCGCGTCGGCCACCACGGTCGGCCAGGTCGAGGGGAGGGTGGTCTCGGGCCGCCCCCTCGAAGTGAACATCCCGTTCGTGCTGGACAAGGCCAGGGACCGCGCCTGTGCCAGCGCCAACGTGCGCTACGGCAACATGCGCGTGGCCGGCGTGATCGTCGATGTCCAGGGCAGCGGCCCGAACCGCAACCTGCTGGTGAGTTCGCGGGCGGTCGTGAAGGAAGAAAGCGTCACCATCGATGCGCGCGTCGGCTGCGGCGCGAAGTCGGTCACGCGCCGCTTCGTCCTGCTCACCAACCTGGCGCCCGCCAGGAATCCGCCGGTGGCCAGGCTGCGCACCCGCCAGGATGTTCCGGTGGTGGTGGCACCCAGGACCCCGCCGAAGACGGTCGTGCTGGGCGCCCCGAGGGAGCCCCTGTTCCCGCCGCCCGAGGCCGAGTCGCCGCCGGCACCGGAGCCCGTCGCGCCCAAGGTGGACGGCTCGATGTGGCAGGACCTGCAGAAGGCGCGCACGGAAGCGGCGACGGCGACTGCGCAGCTGGAGTCCGCACGCAAGGAGCTGGCGGCGGTGCTCGATGTGGAGCGGCGCAGCCGGCAGACCCTCATCAATTCCGACAACCAGGCCAGGGAGGCGCAGTCGGAAGTGGCCCGCATGCGGCTCGTGCTGAAGGGCGTCGCCTTCGTGCTGGCACTGGGCGCCGCAGGCCTGGTCTGGTGGGAGTTCCAGCGCGTGGCGTCCCGCATGCGCCGGCCGAACGCCCGGCCCGCGCAGGATCCGACCATCCTTTCGATGGAGGCCGAGCCTAGCCCCTCCTAGTTGCCCGTCCCGCTTCAGCGTTGCAGGCGAAGCTGCAGCCCGGTCATCCTGACCGTGGCGAGCTCGAAGGCGAAGCGCACCTTGCCGCCTTCGACGAACAGGCGCAGCGTGAGCGCGCCCGTGATCTCGTCGCAGCGGGTCTCGATGCCGCCGGAACCGAAGACGGCGTTCTTCACCGACAGTGAAGCGATCTCGAGGGTGAGCCCGCGCCCGACCGCTTCCGAATGCAGCCGCACCGCGTTGCGGCCCTCGGCGCGCCCCGCCAGGTCGGCCTGCACGCCGGGCGCGGCCAGCTTCCCGTCGGCCAGCCGCACCTCGCCGGACACCTTGGTGCGGTCGAACAGCATGCGCGCCTGCTCGGGGACGCCCAGCAGCTGGCCGCTGGCCGGCTGGCGCAGCAGCCATTCAACGAAGGGCTGCAGCTGCAGCCTGCCGCGGTCGGTGACCCAGGGCCCCAGCATCGCGCCGCGGCTCTCGTACTCCACGCCGGCGACCGGCGCGGACGCGAACTGGTACAGGTAGCTGCGGCCATTGGGCGCATCGACATAGATCCCCATGCGGCTGGCGCCCATGCGCGAATCCGGGCCCACGTGCTCCACGGTCGCGTCCTTGAAGTCGATGGCGCCCTGGCGGATCGGCACCGTCACGTCGGCGTCGAACCCGAGATGCGCGTCCACGATCTCCGCGCGGATCGCGCCCTCGGCGCCGGCGAGCGGGGCTAGCGACCAGGTGCCCGCTGCCAGCGACAGGTCCAGGGGGCCGCCCAGCTTCAGGCCCGAGAGTTCGGCGCGCGCCACCGTCAAGGCCGTCCCGCGGGGCTTGCCGGCCTCCTCGAGGACCTGCAGCGCCATCCCGTGCAGGGCCAGCTCGCCCACCTCCAGCGCGAGCGGTCCGGAGGAAAGCCGCTGGACGACGTCGGCGATCGAGGCGGGAAGCGCGGTGGCCATATGCGGGCCAATCTACCCCACAAAGCGCCGGCGGTGGGGCGCCTACACTCCACCGCGTGAGCACTGAACTCTTCGGATCCGATGCCTACTCGCCGAGCGAAGTCGCCCGCCGGGTGGAGACCGTGGGTGTGGCCAAGGCGCAAATGGCGCTGCTGCCGCTGGCCATGCTGGGCGTGCTGGCCGGCGCCTTCATCGGCCTCGGCTCCATGCTGTTCGTGCTGGTGCGCTCCGACCCCGGCCTCGGTTTCGCGGCCTCGCAGCTCCTGTCCGGGCTGGTGTTCTCGCTCGGCCTGCTGCTGGTGGTGGTCGCGGGCGCGGAGCTTTTCACGGGCAACAACCTGCTGGCGATGGCCTGGGCCGACGGCAGGATCAGCTCGCGGCAGGTGCTGCACAACTGGGTGGTGGTCTGCGCTGCCAACTTCGTCGGCGCCGCCGGCCTGGCGCTGCTGGTCCACCTGAGCGGCCACACCGGCCTGGGCGGCGGCGCCGTCGGGCGCGCCGTCGTGCGGATCGCCCTGGCCAAGCAGGAGCTCGGATGGCAGGAAGCGTTCTTCCGCGGCGTGCTGTGCAACGTGCTGGTGTGCATGGCCGTGTGGATGGCCATGGCCGGACGCAGCGTGGTGGACAAGGCTGTGGCCGTGGTGTTCCCGGTCACCGCATTCGTGGCCGCCGGCTTCGAACACAGCATCGCCAACATGTACCTCATGCCGCTGGCGATGCTGGTGCAGGCGGGCAGCGGCATTGCTGCGGGCTCGCCGGCCCTCACGCTCGGGGGCATGGGCGCCAACCTCGCGGCGGTGATCGCGGGCAACCTGGTGGGCGGCAGCGTGCTGGTGGGACTCACCTACCACGTGATCTATCGCAGGAAGCCCCTGGTGGCGGGAGCGCGGGAGCCCTAGCGCTTGCGCGGCGGGATGCGCTCGCCCGGCAGGCAGTCGTACGGGTCGCGCCACCCGTGCAGGGCCTGGATGCGCTCCAGCCACTTGCCGATCGCCGGGTACCTCGCCCGCACGTCGCAACCGCTCTCTTCCACGGGGTAGAAGAGGTAGCCGCACATGGAGAAGTCCGCGATCGTCGGCGCGTCGCCCACCACGAAATCGGACTGCTGAAGGTGCCGGTCGGCGACGCCGAAGGCCGTCTCGAAGCGCTGGCGCAGGAAGTTCATGACCGCGGGGTCGGGCGCCGCCTCCGCCAGCGAATAGAGGAAGCGGTAGGTGGCGAAGTAGCTGGTGAACTTGTGGTTGTCGTACAGCAGCCAGCGCAGCACCTCGCGCTGCTGCGCCTCGCCCTCGCCGCCGAAGCGGCCGTGCTTGCGCGCCAGGTGCGTGAGGATCACGCCGGACTGCGTGAGGCGCAGCACGCCGTCGTCGAGGACGGGGGCTTCGCCCAGCTCGTTCACGCTTTCGCGGTACTGCACCGATCGGGTCTGGCCGCCGAAGAAGTCGATGAGGACGGGCTCCCAGGGCTGGCCGAGCAGGTCGAGCATCAGCGCGACCTTGTAGCAGTTGCCGGATTGGGCGAAGGCGTGGAGTTTGACCATCCGGCATTTGTACGTGAAATGGCCGGGGCGCGCAGCCCTCGCCGGGCAGCGCCCCTCGTCCCAGCCCTCTCCCCGGAGGGAGAGGGAGCCGGACCGCCCTGGGAGGGCAGGGGGCGTCCGGCTAATGCGCGTGGTGGTGCGCGTGCGCGCGGCGGCCCGTGTTCACGTAGGGCACCACGAAGCACACGTACAGGCAGAGCACCACGACGTGGGTCATGGAGATGATCGAGGCCGTGTACCAGCGGAAGGCGAAGGCGAAGACGATGGCGCCCACCATGCAGGCCAGCGACCACACGGCCGCCCAGCGCCACAGCATCTCCGCCACCAGCCACTTGCCGCGCAGCCGCACGAAGAAGCGGCTGCGGCCCTTGATCAGCAGGTACAGGCCCAGCACCGCCAGGGTTTCGACGATCGCCTGCGCGATCACCACGTAGAACTCGAATCCATTCATGTTTTCCTCCAGCCCGATGACCGGACCATACGCAGGGGGTGGGGGCCGCCATTGACGAGCCTCAAGTGACGGTCCGGTCGGGCTGGGCCAGCCGCCATACGGTGCGGCTTGCACGAAGAGCGGCGCAGCCGCGAAGGGGTGTGCGGTAACAAGCCACACCACGCGCCCGCCGGCGCCACCGAAGCTGCCGTCCGTCCCTTGGCGCGCGCTGTAGCACGACAGGCAGGCGGCGCCCCACTAGGATCGGCACATCCAAAAACAAGGCATCCTCGTGATGCGGGACGTCGTGGAACTGATCGGTTCGTGGCTCGCGGCCGCCGGGACGGCCCTGTTCAGCGCGGGGGCGATCTGCCTCTTTCGCCGCCGGCGCGGCATCGATGAAGAGCGCCAGGTCCTGCGCCTGGCCTCCGACATCGTGGCCGTGGCGGGCACGGTCGATGCAGACCTGTCGCGCGTCGCCGAGGACCGCTCCTTCACCCGGTTCGCGAACCGCTGCCGCGAGTGCAGCGAGCGCGCCCACGAGGCGCTGCAGGAAGGCAAGGGCCTGCGCCAGCTGGAGGCGGGGCGCCTCACCGGCATCCTGCTGCTGCTGCACGACGACCACCGGCGCATGGTGGACCTGCGGTCCGAACTGGACCGCGCGCTGGCCGCCTGGCTCGACGCCCGCGGCGAGGACGGCCCGCCGGTCTTCAGGTACGTGCGGCCCAGGCGCTCGTCCTGGCACAGCAGCATCAGCACCCGGCCTTCCACCCTCGGCTGAGGCCTGCGGCGCGCCCCGCTCCGCGTTCGCCGCCGCAGCGGCGACAATCCGGCCTCGATGAACAGACTTGAAGCCGAACTGCAACGCCTTTTCCTCTTGCCAGGGCAGTCACGCGAGGACGCCGCGGCGAGGGCCCTGGTGCTGGAAGTGGCCGGACCCGGTGCCTGGGACGAGCTCGCGAAGGCCTGGCAGGGCGTGCAGGCGGACCTGCAACTGCCGGCGCCGGCCATCGCGGTCTCCGGCAGCGATGCCTACCAGCTGTGGTTCTCCGTGGCCGAGCCGGTGCCGGCCGCGCAAGCGCTGGCCTTCCTGGACGCACTGGAGAAGCGCTACCTGGGCGAAGTGCCCGCCGAGCGCATCCGCACCAGTCCCTCCGCGACACCGGGGGCGAAGATTTCCCGGGTGCCGCCGGTGCAGGTGGCGGAGGGCCGCTGGTCCGCCTTCGTGACCGTGGACCTGGCCGCCATGTTCGCCGACGAGCACTGGCTGGACCTGCCGCCCACGCCCGATGCGCAGGCCGACGTGCTGTCGCGGCTGCAATGCACGCCGCCGGCCGACCTGCTGCGGGCGACGGAGCGGCTGGCTTGCGCCGCGGTCCCGGGATCGGAAGGTGCCGCACAAGGCGCGGGGGCCAGCCAGGATCCGCGCAGCTTCCTGCTGGGAGTGATGAACGACCGCAGCGTCGCCCTGCCACTGCGCATCGAGGCCGCGAAGGCGCTGCTGCCCTACGCCGGGACGCAGCGCCCATGAACGCACCCATCGTCCACACGCTGCCCAACGGGGTGCGGCTGCTGGCGCTTCCCCTGCCGCACGTCCAGAGCGCCAGCGTCGGCGTGTTCCTGCGCGTCGGCTCGCGCGACGAGACCCCGGACACCAACGGCATCAGCCACGTGCTGGAGCACATGGCCTTCAAGGGCACCTCGCAGCGCTCGGTGCAGGAGATCAACCTGGATGCCGAGCGGCTGGGCGCCGACGTGAACGCCTTCACCAGCAAGGACACCACCGGCTACTTCATGACCGGGCTGGGCCGGCACGCCGACCGCTTCCTGCGCATGATCGCGGACATCGTGCTGGACAGCACCTTCCCGCCCACCGAGCTGGCGCGCGAGCTGGAGGTGATCCGGCAGGAGGCGATCGAGTACGACGAGGACCCGCAGGAAAGCTCCAGCGAACTGCTGGACCGCGCGATCTGGGGCGCGCATCCCATGGGCATGCCGGTGATCGGCACGGTGAAGAACATCGAGCGCTTCACGCGCGAGGACCTGGTCGCCCACGTGGCGTCGCACTACGTGGCGGAAAAGACGGTGGTCGCCGCGGCGGGCAACTTCGAGGTCGACGCCTTCCTGGCGCTGGCCGGCGAGTTGTTCGCCGGCATGCCGCGCTCGGCCGATGGCGTCCCCGTGGCGCCCGCGCTGCCGGCAGGCTATGTGGGCAGCGCGATGGGCCGGCGCTTCACGCAGGTCTCGCAGGTGTTCGTGAACCTGGCCTACCCACTGGCGCCGGCGACGCCGGAAGAACTGCGGCAGCCGCGCTGGCGCCTCACCGCCTCGCTGGCCGCCACGCTGTTCGGCGGCGGCATGTCCGCGCCGCTGGTGGACACCGTGCGCGAGCGCATGGGCCTCGCCTACAACACCCATGCGAGCACGGAAAGCGGCGACGCCTGGTCCAACTTCGTGGTCAACGCCGTGACGACGCCGGACAAGCTGGAGCAACTGCTGGCCGCCACCGGCGGGCTGCTGCGCCAGCACGCGCAGGAGACCGACCTGGTGCACCTGGAGCGTGCGAAGAACCAGCTGACGGTGTCGCGCGTGCGCTCCTCCGAACGCACCTACGCCACGATGGAGCGGGCGGTGGAGGAGCTGTTCGCGCGCGGGACCGCCACGCCGCTGCAGGAGACGATCGCGATGATCGAGGACATCACGGCCGACGAGGTGCGCACCGTGTTCCAGCGCATGCTGCAGCACCCCGCGGCACTGGCGATCACGGGCAAGGGCGCGACGGCCCGGTCCGCCAAGCAGCTCGCCGCGAGCTTCGCAGCGGCCACCCGCTAGCCGGGCCCGGCGCGCCGGGCCGCCGCCGCGGCCGCCGCCCGCAGCTTGTCCTTCTTGCTCGGGCGCTTGCCCTTGATGCCGCCCACGCCCTTTTCCGCGACCGGCGCGGCGGTCTCGACGGGCTCGAAGCCCGGGACCTGCTCGCGCGGCAGGCTCAGGTGCTGGCGCGACGCGATCAGGCGGAAGTGCGCGTCGGTGTCGGCGCTGACGAAGCTCACGGCCAGGCCCGGGGCGCCGGCGCGGCCGGTGCGGCCGATGCGGTGCACGTAGTGGGTGGGCGAGCGGGGCAGGTCGTAGTTGACCACCACCTCCAGCGCTGGAATGTCGATGCCGCGGGCGGCCAGGTCGGTGGTGACCAGCACGTCGGTGCGGCCGGCCTTGAAGGCGTCCAGCACCTCGGTGCGGCCGCCCTGGCTCATCTCGCCGTGCAGCGGCGCGGCGGGGATGCCGGCGTCGCACAGCTTGCGGGCCAGGTGCTCGGTGGCATAGCGGGTGGCGACGAAGACCAGCGCGCGCCGCCAGCGCTCCTGCCGCACCAGATGGCGCAGCAGCTCGGTGCGGCGTGCCGCGTCCACTTCGACCACCCGCTGCACGATGGCGGGCTGCTCCAGTTCGGGCGCCGCGGCCTCGATGCGCACCGCGTCGTGCAGCAGGCCGCCGGCCAGGGCCTGCACGCCGCCGGCGAAGGTGGCCGAGAACAGCAGGTTCTGGCGCCGCGCGGGCAGCTCCTGCAGCACCCGCTGCAGTTCCTCGGAAAAGCCCAGGTCCAGCAGGCGGTCCGCTTCGTCCAGCACCAGGGTCTCGACCCGCGAGATGTCGAGGGCGTTGCGCTCCAGCAGGTCCAGCAGGCGCCCCGGCGTGGCGACCACGACGTCGGCGCCGCCGCGCAGTCCCATCATCTGCGGATTGACCGACACGCCGCCGTACAGCACCGCCACCTTCAGCGGCGCGGGCAGTGCATGGCCAAGGCTGCGGAACACCTCGCCGACCTGCGCGGCCAGCTCGCGCGTGGGCACCAGCACCAGCACGCGGACGGTGCGGCGCCAGCCGCGGCTCTCCGCGGCGAGCCTTTGCAGCAGGGGCAGGGCGAAGGCGGCGGTCTTGCCCGAACCGGTGGGCGCCAGGCCCAGCAGGTCCTGCCCGGCCAGCACTGCCGGGATGGCTTGCTGCTGGATCGCGGTGGGCTGCGCGAAACCCGCCTGGACACAGGCGCGGGCCAGGGGTTCGGACAGGCCGAGCGACGCGAAGGTGCTGTCCGTCACGGCGAGCGGTGCAGGCGCGGCCCCGCCAGTGCGTCGATGGTGTCGCGGATCGCCACGTCCACGTCCTTCCAGCGGCCGGCGAGCTGGCCAGCGGCCAGCGCCTTCTCCAGCGCGCGCAGTTCACGGGCGCTGGGCGCCACCTTGATCTGGGCGATGGCGGCATCGGGGTTGCCGGCGCGCAGCAGCGCGATGA
This sequence comes from Ramlibacter montanisoli, assembly GCF_013087525.1. Lineage (GTDB taxonomy): Bacteria > Pseudomonadota > Gammaproteobacteria > Burkholderiales > Burkholderiaceae_C > Ramlibacter > Ramlibacter montanisoli. The sequence continues at coordinate 918,214 of NZ_JABFCS010000001.1, forward strand.
CCTTGTCGGGCCAGGCGGTCGGTCTTGCCAAGTCGCATTCCTTGTGGGTTGGGACTGCGATTGTCCTCCGGCCGCGCCGGGCAGCATTTGCGGCTGTCGGGGTTCGGGCTTCGCCGCTCACCCCGACCTCCGGGCAACGGAGCCGGATTACTCCGATGCCGGCTTCTGCTCCTTCGGGTCCGCCTCCAGCTCCTTGCGGCCTTCGCGGGCCAGGCGCGCGGTTTCGTCCAGCACCTTGTCTTCGGAGGCGGCCGGGATGGGCTCGTCCTCGCGGGTGCTCGCCTCGTTGCCGCCTTCGGAGTTGCGCTGGTTTTCGGTGGGCATGGTGGCTCCTTCGTTGTGAAGGCCCGATTGTTGGGCCGCCCCGGCAGCTGTCAGTCGGCCGCTGCGCGTGTCGGGCGGTAGGCTGCGGACTACTTGGCGGTGCGGAAGTCCGCCGGGCGCGCGCCTGGACCCTGCTCCTACAGCCGGTGCCGCCCTCGGCGCACTTGCCGCGCACGCGGCGGCGTTACCGTGGACGCCATGCAAGTGCTGTCCCCAACCCCCGCAAGTCCCCGCTCGCCGCCGCCTTGCGCAACGCCCTGTTGCTCGGCGCGGCGCTCCTGATGGTGCCCACCTTCGCCTCCGCGCAGGAGGAGGAGGCCAGCGACGCTGCGGCCGATGCTCCGGCCATGGTGAAGACGGCGGAGGCGCCGAAGAAGGCGAGCAAGCCCGCCACCAAGGCGAGCACCAAGCCCAAGGCCAAGGCCGAAGCCTCCGCGGCGAAGGCCAGGCCAGCGGGGAAGTCCGCCGCGGCCAAGGGCCACGACAAGAAGACGAGCGCAAAGAAGAAAGCATCCCCGGAGGACCTGAAGCCCGGCCCGCTGGCCAACTTCAACGGAGTGGACGCCCCGGCCGACGTGGTGCACGTCGCCAACTGGGTCTCCTACACGCGCAACGCGAAGAAGAAGGCCTTCGTGCTGATCGACAAGAAGCAGGCGCGCATGTACGTGTTCGACCCGCAGGGCAAGCTGAAGAGCCAGACGCCCATCCTGCTGGGCAAGGCGGTGGGTGACCACACCGTGCCCGGTATCGGCAACAAGCCTTTCGCGCAGATCAAGGAAGACGAGAAGACCACGCCCGCCGGCCGCTTCCTGGCCCAGCCTGGACGCAACACCAAGGGCGAGGACATCATCTGGATCGACTACAACGCCGCCGTGTCCATGCACCGCCTGCGCAAGGTGAAGGAAGAGGAAAAGCGCGCGGACCGCATGGCGACCCCGGAGGCGGACGACAACCGCATCTCCTACGGCTGCGTGAACGTGCCGGCGCCCTTCTACAACAGCGTGCTGCGCCCGACGGTGAGCAAGCAGGGCGCCTTCGTCTACGTCTTGCCGGAGACGAAGACGCCGCAGCAGCAGTTCGGGTCCTTCGACGTGCCGCCGGAGAAGGTGGCCCTGAAATAGTTCAGGTGCCGCGGCCCCAGTAGCCGCAGTAGCGCCGTGCGATGAACTGGAGGTTGGCCGCGTAACCCGGCCAGCCTTCATAGCCCGGCAACTTGAACTCGCGCTCCGCGGTGTCCCAGCACTTGCCTTCCTGCGCCAGCTTCTTCATCTCCGCCGAGGCGGTCTGCAGCAGTTGCAGCTGGTCGGCCACGTCCTTCTTGGTTCCGAGGCGGTCGTTCGGTCCGGGGTGTCCGGGGATGTAGCGGTCCCAGTCCAGGGTCATCACGCGGCGCATGAACTCCTCGGTCTCCACCGGGTAGAAATCGATCATTCCGCGGCCGGGAACCTGGCCGACCGGGATGGTGTCGACGATGAAGGCGAGCTTCTCGCGCGGCAGCAGCATCACCACGTTGGTGTCGGAGTGGTTGGCCCCCAGGTAGCGCAGCTCCAGCGTGGTGCCACCGAGGGTGAGCGTGCGGCCCTCGTCGCCGAACACCTCGTCGGGCAGCGGCGTGTGCGGGTCGGCGATCGGCGCCAGGCGCTCGCGCACGCGGCGGTGCGCGACGATGGTCGCGCCCGCGTCCTTGAAGGCCTTGCCGCCGGCGATGTGGTCGAAGTGGTGGTGGCTGTAGACCAGGTAGCGGATCGGCTGGCTGGTGACGCTGCGAATCGCGTCCACGTACTGCTGGCCGCCCGTGGGCCGGCCGTAGGCGACCGGGTCGGTGGCGATCACGCCGGCCGGCGTGACGATGAACATGGCCTGGTGGTTGACGTTGCGGAACACGTAGACGTTGTCCGTGCCGTCCACCTTGGTGACGGCGATGGCCGGCCGTTGCGGCGCGGCCGGTGCGGCGGGGGGGCTGCTGCTGCGCGGGGGCCTGCGCCAGGGCCACGAGGGGCAGGGCGGCAAGCAGGCAGGCGAGGGTGTACTTCATGGCGGCGGGTCCTCTGTTGCGGGGTGCCGCGGATGATTGCAGAAGGCATGGCGCGCGGGAACGCGCGCGACCTCCGCCATAGGGCGGATGGAATAAACGCGGCCCGTCGAACGTGGGCCTGCGGCCGCGCAGACTCTAACGGCGGCCGGCCACGGCGCCGAGGAAGGCGTCGAGCGTGCGCGCCTGCAGGTAGGCGACCGCGCAGGACAGTGCCGGGTCGGCGGCCTTGTACACGGCGGCGCAGCGCCCCTGGTCCACGCGCGCCTGCGAGGCCGGCGCCGCGGGTGCCTCCCCTGGCGCCGATGCGTCCTGGCCCCAGGCTTCGCCGCGCGCTTCCGTCTTCGGCGCACCGGTCAGTTCGACATCGGGCGTGATCCCTGCGTGGTGCACCGAGCGGCCCGAGGGCCCGTGATAGAAGGCCGTGGTGAGCTTGAGCGCGCCGCGCGCTTCCTCGCCCAGGCCGAAGGTGGTCTGCACGCTGCCCTTGCCGAAGCTGCGCTGCCCCATCACGAAGGCCCGGCCGTTGTCCTGCAGGGCGGCGGCCACCAGTTCCGAGGCCGAGGCCGAGCGCCGGTCCACCATGACGACCATGGGCACGCCGGGCAGCAGCTCGGCGGCGTCGGCCTGCCAGCTGCGCTGGTTGCTCGCGGTACGGCCGCGCAGCGAGACGATCTCGCCCTGGCCCAGGAAGGCGTCGGCCATGCGCACCGCCTCGGTCAGCAGCCCGCCGGGATTGCCGCGCAGGTCGAGCACCACGGCCTGGGGCGTGCGCGTGGCAGAAGCCTCGGTGACCGCCTGCCGCAGGGCCGCCGTCACCGCGCCGCTGAAGGTGGAGACGCGCAGCACCAGCACCTCGCCTTCCATGCTCCAGCGCACGGCCTGGCGGCGGATGGTGTCGCGGGTGAGCGAAACGGTGAATTCCTCGCCGGTGCGGCGGACCGTGATCGCCACCACGGTGCCCGGCTCGCCGCGCATGCGCGCAATGGCGTCCGACAGCGGCAGGCCGGTCAGCGGATGTTCGTCCACCCGCACGATCAGGTCGCCCGCGCGCAGGCCGGCACGGTCCGCCGGGCTGCCGGGGATGGGCTCCACCACGCGCACCGCGCCGTCGCCCGCTTCGACCTGCAGGCCGAGGCCGCCGAAGCCGGGGCCGAAGCTGTCGCGTTCGTTGCCGCGCGCGCGGGGATCGAGGTAGCGGGAGTAGGGGTCCAGCGTCTGCAGCGCGGCGTTCATCGCTTCGCTGAACACCGCCGCCGGGTCGGCGCCGCCGGCAGCGCGCCGCTCCACCACCTTCTTCGCCTCCGCGGCCAGCGCGGGCAGGTCCACCTCGCTGGCGTAGCTGCGTTGCACGCGCTGCAGCACGGTGGCGAACAGCTCGCGGTACTGGTCGGCCTGCGCGCCGGGCGCGACCTTCAGCACGTAGGCGTCCTGCAAGGCAGTGACGGCGGCGTCGGGCGCGGGCGCCGTCTGGGCCAGGGCGGCGCTGCCGGCGAACAGCAGGGCAGCGGCGAGGGCAGGAACGCGGAGGGTGGCGAGGAAGCGTCTCATGGCATTTCAGGAGAGCTGTGGCCGCGGCAGTATGGCACCGCTTGGTGTGCGGCGTGTGAAGGCGCCATCCCCGGGCAGACCCTGATGCCGACCATAATCGGGCATGACGCTGCAGCCCTACGTGCAGGTGGACGACACGCCCTTCTCGGTGTCCAGCGCGGACATCGAGCGGCACCGCGGCAAGCCCTGGCGCGCCGGGCGCAACGGCGTCGGCCTGAACGAGCTGGATTACGGCGAGGTGATCTTCCGCTTCCAGGACTGCGGGCGGCTGGAGGAAATCACCCTGCAGGCCAAGGTGGTGAAGCTGGGGAACGTCGCCGTGCCCTTCGAGGCGCTGGCCGGCTTCATCCGGGGCCAGGATCCTCAGGCCTTCGACCGCGCGGGTTTCCTGGTGAGCCCCGCCTTCGGCGTCGCCTTCGATCCGGCCGAGCCCTTCTGGGTGACGGCCCTGGCGCGCCACTGCATTCCCGAGTGGGAAAAGCTCTGAGCCTGCGGCTCAGGGGCTCCGCTTCGGGCCGAAGAACACCAGCAGGCCGTCTTCCACCACGGTGAGCTCCTGCGGCTCGAAGCCCATGGTCTGCGGCAGCGCGAGCTCGCGCGGCGTGAAGCGGTGCAGCACGAACTCGCCCAGGTCCTGCGCCACGCGGGGCAGCATGCCTTGCAAGGCGCGCAGCACTTCCGGCGGCGCGCCCGGCCAGCGCACGTCGAGGATTTCCGGGTTGCGCGCGCGCACGGTCTGGTCGGACGGCTCGTAGCGCAGCGAGAACACCAGGTCCATCTCGCCCGCCTGCAACTGCCGCACGCCGCGCAGCTCCGCCAGCAGTGCGGCACCGAGCTGGTTGCGGTCCGGCCGCAGCAGCAGCTGCGTGGCGCTGATCTCCAGCGCCAGCATGCCCGCGAGTCCCCGGCGCACCGGGAAGCGGGACGAGAGCGCTTCGTACAGCTCGCCGGCGGAGATCTTGTGGCGCGGGCGCGCAGGCGGCTGCTGCGCCGCGCAGGCGGTGGCGCACAGGGCAAGGGCGGCGACGATCTGCCGGCGGCGCATGGTGCAGCCATTGTGGCGCGGCCGGCGCGCCATGGCAGCCTGCGCTAAGCTGCTTCGCCTGCCGTTTACACATGCCCTCCATGCACACCAGAACCATCGGCCCCTTCACCGTCACCGCCATCGGCCTCGGCTGCATGAACCTCAGCCATGCGTACGGCGTCCCTCCGCCTGCCGAGCAGGGCGAAAAGGTGCTGCGCGCCGCGCTGGATGCCGGGGTCACGCTGTTCGACACGGCCGCCCTGTACGGCTTCGGGAAGAACGAGGAACTGGTCGGCCGCGTGCTCAAGCCGCACCGCCGCCAGCTCACGCTGTGCAGCAAGGGCGGCCTGGCCGGCGTGCCGGATGCCGATGGCGTGCTCAAGCGCGTGATCGACGGCCGGCCGGACACCCTGCGCCGCAACTGCGAGGACAGCCTGCGCCGCCTGCAGACCGACGTCATCGACCTGTACTACCTGCACCGCTGGGACAAGAAGGTGCCGATCGAGGAGAGCGTGGGCGCGATGAGCCGGCTGGTGGAGGAGGGCAAGGTGCGCACCCTGGGCCTGTCCGAAGTCTCCGCCCCCACGATCCGCAAGGCGCACGCGGTGCACCCGATCACCGCGGTGCAGAACGAGTATTCGCTGTGGACGCGCAACGCCGAGATCGCCGCGCTGGACACCTGCCGGGAACTGGGCATCGCCTTCGTGGCCTTCAGCCCGGTGGCGCGCGGCTTCCTGTGCGACGCGGTGCCGGACGTCGCCGGCTTCGACGCCAAGGACATCCGCCGCACCATGCCGCGCTTCGACGCCGCGAACCACGCGCGCAACCTGAAGCTGCTGCCGCCGTACCGGGCGCTCGCGCGCGAGGCCGGCTGCACGCCGGCCCAGCTTGCGCTGGCCTGGCTGCTGCACAAGGCGCCGCACATCGTGCCCATCCCGGGCACCACCAGCGTCGACCACCTGCGGGAGGACCTGGCCGCGGCCGACGTGCGCCTGGCACCCGAGCTCATCGGGCGGCTGGACGCGCTGATCAACGAGAAGACGGTCGCCGGCAACCGCTACAGCGAGCAGGCCAACCGCGAAGTGGATACCGAAGTGTTCGCCTGACCGATGCCCGGGCGTGATGGCCCCATAACTTTCGATTGCGCACCCGATGCAGGAAAGTCCTATGTGGGTTGGCATGCCACCTCACTAAAGTCGGCTGCTCGACACAAGCGGCACCCCCTCCAGCCGCAAGGAGACAGCGATGAAGTACCTGGCGAAATGGATCCTCGCCGGCGCGGCCGCCTGCATGGCGTCCGCGACGGCCCTGGCGCAGATGCAGCCCTGGGAAAAGGAGCTGTACGACGCGGCGAAGAAGGAAAAGCCGGTCACCGTCTACACCGCGCACTACAACACCGAGGAAGCGGCCGCGCTGTGCGCCGCCTTCGAGAAGAAGTACCCGGACCTGAAGTGCAACTTCGTGCGCACCACCGCGCAGGTGGCCTACCAGCGCCTGCAGCAGGACATCCAGGCCAACGCCGCGGTGGCCTCGGTGTTCAGCAGCACCGACGTCAGCCACTACCCCGACCTGAAGAAGAAGGGCCTGCTGCTGCCCTACACGCCGAAGAACACGGCGAACATGGTCGATTCGCTCAAGGGCTACAACGACAAGGACGGCCAGTACTGGGTGACGGCCGCAGCGCTGATGCTCCTGACCTACAACAACAGCGTGGTCAGCGAGAAGGATGCGCCCAAGAACTGGCCCGACCTGCTGGACCCGAAGTGGAAGGGCAAGGTCTCGATCGGCCATCCGGCCTTCAGCGGCTACGTGGGCACCTGGGTCGTGCTGATGCAGAAGCTCTATGGCTGGGACTACTTCACGAAGCTGGAGAAGAACCAGCCGCAGATCGGCCGCTCGGTGAACGACACCGTGACCATGCTGAACTCCAAGGAGCGGCTGGTGGCCGCGGGGCCGGAAGCGACCACGCTGCTGTCGCGCGACAAGGGCAATCCGCTGTCGGTGGTCTATCCCACCGACGGCGCGCTGCTGATGGTGTCGCCCAGCGCGATCCCGAAGAACGCGCCTTCGCCCAATGCCGGCAAGCTCTACATGGAGTTCCTGCTGTCGAAGGAAGCGGCGGAGGTGCAGGTGAAGTCGCACTCGCTGGCCGTGGTCAAGGGCATCGCGCCCGCGCCCGGCGCCAAGCCGCTGGAGCAGATCAAGGTGGTGCGGCCGACCGAGGACGAGATCACCAAGGGCATCCCGGAAGTCAAGGAGAAGTTCCGCGACACCTTCGGCATCTGAGCGGCGGCCGCCCCGGTCCATGGCCTACGTCAAGACCACGCTGGACGAGGCGGCGCTGCCGGCCGGCGGCTTCGCGCAGCGCTGGCGCCACTGGGACAAGTCGGCGATCGTCTGGCTGGTGGCGATCGCCGTCCTGGTGTTCCTGGTCGTCAACCCGCTGCTGCGCCTGTTCGTCGTCAGCTTCCAGGACGCCAACGGCGCCTTCACGCTCGCCAACTACGCCGGCGCCTACGGCCGCAGCCGCTACCTGGAGGCGCTGCTCAACTCGCTGATCCTCGGCGTGTCCGCGGGCGCGCTGTGCCTGGTGTTCGGCGTGCCGATGGCCTGGGCGCTGTCGCGCACCGACATGCCTTTCAAGGGGTTGGTGTGGGTCGCGATCCTCGGCACCTTCATCATCCCGCCCTACCTGGGGGCGGTGGGCTGGATCCTGCTGGCGGGGCCGAATGCGGGCTGGTTGAACAAGGCCTACGTCGCGCTCACGGGTGCGTCTTCCGGGCCCTTCAACATCTATTCGATGCCCGGGCTGGTGCTGGTGGTGGCCTGCTACAGCTTCCCCTACGTGTTCGTGCTGACCAAGTCGGCGCTGGACCTGGTGTCTTCCGAGATGGAGGACGCGGCCAACATCCTGGGGGCCGGCAACCTGCGCACCACCTGGCTGATCACGCTGCCGCTGGTGCTGCCGGCGATCCTGGGCGCCTTCATCCTGGTGTTCCTGGAGGCGATCGCGCTGTTCGGCTCGCCCGCGCTGATCGCGCTGCCGGCACGCTTCCACGTGGTGACCACGCAGTTGTGGCAGTTCTTCGAGTTCCCGCCCAAGATCGGCCTGGCCGCGGCCTACGCCATGCCGCTGCTGGTGATCACCATCCTGCTGTTCTGGGTGCAGCGGCGCATCACGCACCGCAAGGGCTACGTCTCGCTCACCGGCAAGGGCGGCGAGCGGCGGCCGGTGCCGCTGGGCCCCTGGAAGTGGCCGATGCTGGGCTGGTGCCTGTTCGTCTGCACGCTGTCCTTCTTCATGCCGCTGGTGGTGATCTGCCAGGCCGCCTTCGCCAAGGCCTGGGGCCGCGGCTTCTCGCTGGACAACCTGACGCTGCGCAACCTGGTCGCGGTGGTGGTGGACAACGACCTCACGCGCACGGCCACGCTGCACACCTTCCTGTACGCGGGCACGGCCTCGCTGATCGCGCTGGTGCTGGCCATGTGCATCGCCTACATCACCAACCGGAACCTGGTGAACCGGCACGTGGGCAGCGTGCTGGGCTTCCTGACCATGGCGCCCTTCGTGGTGCCGGGCATCGTGCTGGCGATCGGCTTCTATGCGGCGTACACGCAACCGCCGCTGGTGCTGTACGGCACGGCCTGGATCCTGATCCTGGCCTTCACGACGCGCTTCCTGCCGATCGCCTACGTGAACAGCAATGCCGCCATCCGCAGCATCAACCCCGAGCTGGAGGAGGCGGTGCGCACGCTGGGCGGCTCGCGCCTGACGGCGATCCGCTACGTTGTGATGCCGGTCCTCAAGCGCAGCATGGCGGGCGCCTTCATCCTGGTGTTCATCCCCGCCACGCGCGAGCTGAGCACGGCGATCTTCCTCTACTCGATCAACACCCAGGTGCTCTCGGTGCTGCTGTTCGACAAGAGCGACGAAGGCAATTTCGAGATGCTCGCCTCCATCGGCCTGGTGCTGGTGGTGATCACGGTGTCGCTGATCCTGCTCGGCTTCCGTTTGATGGGGCGGGACTTCATGTTGAGAAGGACGACGGTCGCATGAGCCAATTGGTGTTGAAGAACGTATCGAAGACCTTCGGAAGCGTGAACGTCGTGGAAGGTTTGAACCTCTCCCTGCGCGACGGCGAATTGGTGTCGCTGCTGGGGCCCTCGGGCTGCGGAAAGACGACGACGCTGCGCATGATCGCCGGCTTCATCTCGCCCAGCGAGGGCACGATCGAGCTCGATGGCCGGGTGATCTCCTCGCCGCAGTCGACGCTGCCGCCGGAGAAGCGGGGCATGTCCATGATCTTCCAGAGCTACGCGATCTGGCCGAACATGACGGTGTACGAGAACGTGGCCTTCGGCCTGAAGCTGCAGAAGGTGGCGGTGGCCGATGCCCAGAAGCGCGTGGAGAAGATCCTCGACGTGGTGCAATTGAAGCACCTGCGCGACCGCTACCCCGCCGAACTGAGCGGCGGCCAGCAGCAGCGCGTGGCGCTGGCCCGTGCCATCGTGGTGAACCCGGCCGTGCTGCTGCTCGACGAGCCGCTGTCCAACCTGGACGCCAACCTGCGCGAGGAGATGCGCTACGAGATCCGCCGCCTGCACGACGAATTCAACATGACCATGGTCTACGTCACGCACGACCAGGCCGAGGCCATGGTCACCTCCGACCGCATCGCCGTGATGAACAAGGGCCGCATCGAGCAGCTCGATGCGCCCTTCGAGCTGTACCGCCACCCCAAGACGCGCTTCGTGGCCGGCTTCATAGGCCGCACCAACTTCCTGACCGGCGCGCGCCGCGACGACGGCGTCGATTTCGGCGGCTTCCGGCTGCCGGCGGGCGCGCTGGCCAGCGACGGCCCGCTGCCGCAGGAAGTGCAGATCTCGATCCGGCCGCAGTGCATCGCGCTGTCGCGCGACAAGCCGGCCGAGCGCGACCAGCGCTGCTGCGTCGAGGCGAGCGTGCAGCGGCGCTCCTATCTCGGCGAGTCGTGGGATTACCACATCACCGTGGCACCATCGGTGGAACCGATCCGGGTCAGCGCCCGCCCGGCCGACGTGTTCGAAGTCGGGCAGAAAATCTACGCCGAGATCGATTGTTCCCAGATCACCGTCCTCCACTGAACAGAAAGACAGCCTCCCCATGCCCCTGCCCCTCGAAGGCATCCGCGTCCTCGACCTGACCAACGTGATGGCGGGCCCCTACTGCACGATGGTGCTGGGGGACCTGGGCGCCGAAGTGATCAAGCTCGAAAGCCTGGATGGCGACAGCACCCGCAATTTCGAACCCAAGGTCAACGACGAGTCCTACTGCTTCGCGGTCCTGAACCGCAACAAGAAGAGCATCTCGGTGGACATGAAGGCCGCCGAAGGCAAGGCGATCGTGATGATGCTGGCCGCGCAGGCGGACATCATGATCGAGAACTTCCGCCCCGGCGTGGTGAAGAAGCTGGGCGTGGGCTACGAGGACGTGAAGAAGGTGAACCCCGGGATCATCTACGCGTCCATGTCCGGCTTCGGCCAGACCGGCCCGTACGGCAAGAAGGGCGGCTTCGACATCATCGCCCAGGGCATGTCCGGGATCATGATGATGACGGGCCATCCGGGCGGCCGGCCGGCCAAGGTCGGCATCGCGATGAACGACATCGCCTGCGGCGTGACCACGCTGTACGGCATCCTCGGCGCGCTGATCGGCAAGCTGCGCCACGGCCAGGGCCAGTACCTGGAGACCTCGCTGCTGGAGGCCGGCCTGGCCTGGAGCATCTGGGAGTTCGGCGCCTGGTTCGGCGGCGGCGAGAAGCCCACGGCCACCGGCACGCGGCACCGCCGCTCCGCGCCCTACCAGGCCTTCCGCTCCAAGGACGGCTACGTCACGGTGGGAGCCAGCGGCGACAAGCTGTGGCGCGCCTTCGTGGAGCAGGTGGTGAACAGGCCCGAGTGGCTGCAGGACCCGCGCTTCGAGAAGAACCCGCTGCGGGTGAAGAACGTCGAGGCCCTGCAGGAACTGATCGAGTCGGTGCTGGTCACGCAGCCCACCGCCCACTGGGTGGAGAAGCTCGATGCCGCCGGCGTGCCGGGTGGTCCCGTCTACACCTACGACCAGACCCTGTCCGATCCGCAGGTGCAGCACCGCCGCATGGTGTACGACATCGACCATCCGAAGATCGGGGCCATGAAGACGCTGGGCCTGCCGGTCAAGTCGAGCGGCGAGCTGACCGAGATCCGCAAGCCCGCGCCCCTGCACGGCCAGCACACCGAGGAGGTGCTGCGGGCCGTCGGCTACAGCGAAGCGCAGGTGCGCAGCCTGCTGGCCGAAGGCGTCGTGAAGTCCACCGGAGTGCCGGCATGAAACTGCAGACCGACCGCATGATCGCGCAGAAGGACGGCGGGATCGGCTGGATCACCTTCAACAATCCGGCGCGCCACAACGCGGTCTCGCTGCCGATGTGGCAGGGGCTGTTCGATGCCGTCAGTGCGTTCGCCGAGGACCCCGAGGTGCGGGTGATCGTGCTCAAGGGCGCGGGCGAGAAGGCCTTCGTCTCGGGCGCGGACATCTCCGAGTTCGAGGAGAAGCGTTCCAGCCAGCAAACCATCGAGGCCTACAACGCGGTATCGCACCGCGCGACCGCGACGCTGCACAACGTGAACAAGCCGACCATCGCCATGATCCGCGGCTACTGCGTGGGCGGTGGCGTGTCGGTGGCCCTGTCCTGCGACATGCGCATCGCGGCGGAGGGTTCGACCTTCGCGGTGCCGGCGGCCAAGCTGGGGCTGGGCTACGAGTTCGACGGCGTGCGCAAGCTGGTCGACGTGGTCGGCCCTTCGTTCGCGCGCGAGATCTTCTACACGGCCCGCCAGTTCAGCGCGCAGGAAGCGGTGACCATGGGGCTGGTGAACCGGCTGGTGCCGGTGGACGGGCTGGAGTCCTATGTGCGCGACTACGCCGGCACCATCGCGGCCAATGCGCCGCTGACGGTGGGTTCGATCAAGACGCTGGTGGCGCAGGCGCTGAAGGACGAATCGCAACGCGACGACGCGCTGTGCGAGGCCGTGGTGCGGCGCTGCTTCGAGAGCGCCGATTACGTCGAAGGGCGCACGGCGTTCATGGAGAAGCGCAAGCCGAAGTTCACGGGGCGCTAAGGATTCGTCATCCCCGCGGAGGCGGGGACCCAAGGCTTGCGCCTTGGTCTTCCGACGCCTCGGGTTCCCGCCTCCGCGGGAATGACGGTCCCCGGCCCTGGCCGTGCAGCACGTACAGGCCAGCCGCCACCAGCAGCGCTATCCCCACCCACGCAATCACGTTCGGGATGTCCGCCCACACCGCATACCCCAGCACGATCGCGAACAGCAGCGCCGTGTAGCGGAAGGGGGCGATCAGGCTCATCTCGCCGCCGCGCATGGCCACCGTCAGCAGGAAGTAGCCGCCACTGAGGAACACGCTGGCGGCCGCCAGCAGGCCCAGCTTGCGAGGCGCGGAAGTCGCGCCATTCCGAGAACAGGCTCCACGCGCCCGCCAGCACGGTGACGGCGATCGCCGTGCTCAGCGTGATCAGGATCGAGGGGATGCCGCGATCGATGACGCGCGTCATCAGGTCGCGGCTGGCGTGCAGCAGCGTGCCGCCCAGGCAGAGCAGGGCGTAGGCATTGAAGGCGGCACCCGTGGGTTGCACCACCAGCAGCACGCCGGTGAAGCCGGTCGCGATCGCCAGCCACCTGCCGGCGCCGACCCGCTCCTTGAAAGCCACCACCGCGAACAGCGTGATGAACAGCGGCGTCGCCATGTTGATCGCGGTGGCGTTGGCGATCGGCAGGTGGAACAGCGAGGTGAGGTAGGCCATCGTGGCGAAGGCGTCGAACAGGGCGCGCAGCAGCACCCGCCGGTCCAGCAGGTCCTGCAGGCGCGCCGTGGCGCGCATGCCGTGCGCGATGGCCACCAGCAGCAGGGTGGCGAAGATGCCGCGCAGGAAGATCAGCTGCGGGCCGGGCAGCGACTCGCTGACGTGCTTGACGAGGGAGTCGTTGACGACGAAGCAGGCCATGCCGCCCGCCATCGCCAGGATGCCGCGCCGGTTGGCCGCGCGCGCCGCGTCCGTGGTGGGAAAGTTCATGCGAGGCGCCATGTTAGCGCCGCCGCGGCCCGTGTTTGATCCAGATCAGTCGGAAGCCAGTTTCCGGCTTCCATACTGGTTCGCGAAAGGAGACACGGCATGCAGAACAAAGCCGGCATTCCCGGGACCATCATCTTCGACGGCACGCAGGCCCGCAAGGGCTACGCCCTCAACCGCATGTGCTTCTCGTTCAACGACCAGGTGAACCGGGACAGCTTCCAGCGCGACGAGGAGGCCTACATGGCGCACTACGGCCTCGCGCCGGCGCAGGCGGAGGCGATCCGCAAGCGCGACGTGCTGGGGCTGCTGGCGGCCGGCGGCAACGTCTACTACCTCGCCAAGTTCGCCGGGATCCTCGGCCTGGACGTGCAGGACCTCGGCGCGCTGCAGACCGGCCTGTCCAAGGACGAATTCAAGGCGCGGCTGGTGCGCCAGAACGACCAACCCGCACCGCGCGCGGCCTGAGGAGGACACGCATGGCGAAGATCGTCGGTGGCCTGACCACCTCCCACGTGCCCGCCATCGGCGGCGCTATTGCCAAGGGGCTGCAGGGCGAGCCCTACTGGAAGCCCTTCTTCGACGGCTTCCTGCCGGTGCACGAGTGGCTCAAGGACGTGAAGCCGGACGTGGCGGTCGTCTTCTACAACGACCACGGCCTGAACTTCTTCCTGGACAAGATGCCGACCTTCGCGATCGGCGCAGCGCCCGAATACCGCAACGCCGACGAAGGCTGGGGCATCCCGACGCTGCCGCCCTTCAAGGGCGAGCTGGACCTCTCGTGGCACATCATCGAGCACCTGGTGGACAGGGAATTCGACGTCACCACCTGCCAGGAGATGCTGGTGGACCACGCGTTCACCCTGCCGCTGAAGCTGTTCTGGCCCAAGGGCGTGCCCGTCGCCACCGTGCCGGTGTGCATCAACACCGTGCAGTTCCCGCTGCCGAGCGCGCGCCGCTGCTTCGCCCTCGGGCAGGCGGTGGGCGAGGCGATCCGCGCCTGGGACAGCGACAAGCGCGTGGTCGTGATCGGCACGGGCGGCCTGTCGCACCAGCTCGATGGCGAGCGCGCCGGCTTCATCAACAAGACCTTCGACCTGAAGTTCATGGACAGCCTGGTGAACGACCCGGAATGGGCCACGCAGTACAGCATCCATGAGCTGGTGGAGAAGACCGGCACCCAGGGCGTGGAACTGCTGATGTGGCTGGCCACGCGCGGCGCGGTGCCGGGGCGGGTGCGCGCAGGTGCATGCGAACTACCACATCCCGATCTCCAACACGGCGGCGGGCATGATGGCGCTGGAGCCCCTGGCGTAGGCAGCGGGCGCCTTGTGGCCGCGCGGCCGCGGGCGCATACTGGCCGGGTCCGTCTTCACCAGAGGAGGACCCCATGAAACATGCCATGGAGCCCGCCATCACCGGGAGCCTGAGCATCTTCGAGCGATCCTGCGGCTACTGCGGCGCGCGCTTCCGCGTGCTGGCCACGCAGGTGCCCGACCATCCCCACCGGGAAGAGTACGCCTGCCCCGAATGCGGCAAGTGCTACGTGGCCGAGGCGAGCGCGGAGCCGGAGGTGCAGTTGCTGCGCCCGCGCAGCGACGGCAAGAACGACCGGTACCAGGAAACGATGTTCTGATCAGCGCAGGCGCGCGGGGCTGAGCATCGCTTCGGTCAATCCGAACTCCGCGATCTGCTGCGGCAGCGGCAGGCCGCGCGCCAGCGCGGCGCAGGCTTCGCCCATCGCCGGCGAGGTCTGGATGCCGTAGCCGCCTTGCGCGGCCAGCCAGAAGAAGCCCGGCGCGGCAGGATCGAAGCCGCCCACCAGGTCGCCATCCGCCACGAAGGAGCGCAGTCCGGCCCAGGTGCGCGCGGGCCGGCGGATCTCCAGCGTGGTCATCTGCTGGATGCGGTCGATCGCCAGGGCGATGTCCAGTTCTTCCGGCTGCACGTCCTGCGGTTCCACCGGGTCCGCATTGGCCGGCGAGCCGAGCAGCATGCCCGCGTCCTGCTTCACGTACCAGGTTTCGTCGGCACTGATGAGGCAGGGCCAGTGGCGCGTGTCCACGCCGGCCGGCGGCGCGAAGGTGAAGGCGGAGCGCCGCCTCGGCTGCAGGCCGATGGTGGGGACGCCGGCCAGCGCTGCGACCACGTCGCACCACGCGCCTGCGGCATTGATCACAATCGGCGCGCGCCAGGTCCCGGCCGGGGTGGCCACTTCCCACGCGCCGTCCTTGCGCGCAAGCCCGGTGACTTCGGCATCGCACACCACCGCGCCGCCGGCACGCCGCAGTCCGCGCAGGTAGCCCTGGTGGATCGCGTGCACGTCCATGTCGTTGGCTTCCGGCTCCAGCACCGCGCCGATGAGGCGATCGCGGCGCAGCACCGGCACCAGGTCCAGCGCCTCGGCGGCCGTCAGGCGGCGCGCGTGCGGCGTCATCGCGCGCAGCAGCTCCCAGTGCTCCTGCAGCAGTTCCTCCTGCCCCGGCGCCGCGACCAGCAGGCAGCCGCGCGGCCCCAGCACGGGGTGCTCGGAGAAGCCGGGTGGCGGCGCGTCCAGGAAGGCGCGGCTGGCGCGCGTGAGGGCGCGGACCTGCGGGGTGCCGTAGCTTTCCAGGAAGAGTGCGGCCGATCGCCCGGTGGAGTGGTAGCCGGGTTGCGCCTCGCGCTCCACGACCACCACGCGGGCATGGGGCGCCAGGAAGTAGCCGACCGAGGCACCGGCGATGCCGCCGCCCACGATCACGAAATCCGCTTGCTGCGTCATGGGGTTGATTCTAGGTAGCATGCCAACGGCTCGGCCCCGCGGCGCAGTTAAACTCGCTGGATGCGTTGGGACGTCCTGGAAAAACTCGCCCGCGGGGCGGCCGGCCTCGTGCTGGCGTTCGCCGCGGCGGCCGCGTCCGCCCAGGCACCGCAACCGCCGCACGACCCGCAGACCAGCATGTTGCCCGATGCCAAGGGGGCCGTGCCCTGGTCGCTGCTGTCGAAGACGGCGATCCGCCGCGTCGACGGCAAGCTCGGTCCCGATTTCCCCGGCCCGCTCAGGCCCTTGCACGGCAAGGCCGTGAAGGTGCAAGGCTACATCCTGCCGCTCGAAGCGGGGCAGGTGCACCGCCGCTTCCTGCTGTCCGCCTGGTCGCCCAGCTGCCCGTTCTGCCTGACCGCCGGCCCGGAGGCCATGGTGGAAGTGCAGGCGAAAAGCGCGGTGAAGTATTCGCTCGAACCCGTGGTCGTGCAGGGCCGGCTGGAACTGCTGCCGAACGATCCGGCCGGCATGTTCTACCGCCTCGTCGATGCCGAACCCGGCACGCTGAACTGAATTCCTTTCCCTCCCTCCTGAAGACAACGACATGATGAGACGACAGCTCGTCGCCGCGCTCGCGGTGGCGTTCAGCACGGCCCTCGCGGCCCCCGCCTGGGCCCAGGATCCGCCCGCGATCCATCCCGCCACCGAGGCCGCCTTCGGCCGGCTGGCCGCGGCGCCCGCCGTGAAGCAGGCGCTGGACTTCATCCGCGCCGAGGACGAGCGCACGCTGAAGGACCAGATCGAACTGACAGAGATCCCGGCGCCGCCCTTCAAGGAATCGGTGCGGGCCGCCGAATACCTCAAGCGCCTGAAGGCGCTGGGGCTGGCCGACGCGCGCATCGACGCCGAAGGCAACGTGATCGCCGTGCGCAAGGGCACCGGCCGCGGCCCGGTGCTGGTGGTTTCGGCGCACCTGGACACGGTGTTCCCCGAGGGCACCGACGTCAAGGTGAAGGTGAAGGACAACCGCTATTCCGCCCCCGGCATCTACGACGACGGCCGCGGCCTCGCATCGCTGCTGACCATCGTGCGGGCGCTGAACCAGGGCAACATCCGCACCGTGGGCGACATCGTGTTCGTCGGCACGGTGGGCGAGGAGGAACTGGGCGACCTGCGCGGCGTGAAAGCCTTCTTCCGCGAGAACCGCAACGTCGACGGCTTCATCTCCTTCGACGGCATCGACATCAGCCGCATCGTCAACCAGGCGACCGGCAGCCGCCGCTACCGCATCATCTACACCGGCCCGGGCGGCCACAGCTTCTCCGCCTTCGGGCTGCCCTCGGCCACGCATGCGCTGGGCCGCGCGATCGCCAAGATCAGCGAAGTGCGCACGCCGGACAGCCCCAAGACGACCTTCACCGTCGGCACGCTCAAGGGCGGCACATCGGTCAACGCCATCGCGGCGGAAGCGGAGCTGGGTCTCGACATGCGCTCCAACAGCGCCGAGGAACTGAAGAAGCTGGAAGAGCGCATGCTGCAGCTCGCCCGCGAGGCAGCCGCCGAGGAAAACGCCCGCTGGAACCAGAAGGACGTGATCAAGGTGGAGTTCAAGCTGGTGGGCGACCGTCCCGCAGGCGCCGGGTCCATCGATTCGGCGATGGTGCATGCCGCGCGCAAGGGCATCGCGGCCGTCGGCGGCGAGGTGAAGTCGATCATGGCGTCGAGCACCGACTCGAACCTGCCGATCTCGCTGGGCATCCCGGCGGTGACGCTGGGCAGCGGCGGCATCGGCGGCGGCTCGCACGGCCCCGGGGAGTGGTACTCGCCGGTGAACGCCTGGCTGGGGCCGCAAAGCCAGTTCCTCACCATCGTGTCGCTGGTGGGGATCGATGGGGTGGTGCAGCCGCTGCTGCCGAAGCGCTGACGTGACCGCTGGGGTTCGGCTTCGCGCTCACCCCAGCCTACGAAACGAAAAAAGCGGCCCGAAGGCCGCTTTTTCGTTGGGCGCGTTACCAGTAACGCCGGTCGTCCGGCCAGCGGTCCTGCGCGTTGGCGACGCCGTCGCCGTCACGGTCCCAGCTGCTGTAGCCGCCGCCATAGGTCGTCGTGCCGTAGGTCGTGCTGCCGTACGTGGTGCTGCCGTAGATCGGCCGGCCCCACTGGTCGTAGCCGGTGATGGCGTAGCTGCCCGTATTCGGTTGCACCAGCACCTGGCGGCCGTACTGGTCGATCGTCACCTGGCGGCCGTACTGGTCGACATAGACCTGGCTGCCATAGGTGGTGCCGCCATAGGTGTTGTTGCCGTACACGTTGGCGCCGTAGGTGCCGTAAGGCTGCGTGTTGTAGGGCTGCGTGCCCGCCACCACCGCGGGGATGCCGCGGTTGCTGTAGGCCGGATAGCCCGGGTAGGTCTGGTAGGTCGGCTGGCCATAGCCGAAGATGCCGCTGAGGACGCTGCCGATGTCCTGCGCGGAGGCCGCCCCGCCGACGGCGAGTGCGCCCGCCGCCACGGCCGTGAGGATGAACTTCTTCATGGTGATTTTCTCCTTGTGGGTGCGAAGCGCCGCTTCGCGATAGCACCATTGCACCCGCAGCAGCGCACGCGGGCTATCGGTGCACCGCCCTCGCGGCGTGCGTCCAGCGCGGCCATGGGCGTAGGCCGTGCCTGCTCAGCGGGTAACAGGCATGAAAAAAGGCCCCGAAGGGCCTTTGTGGAGCTGCAATCTTTACAGCGTGTCGATGAAGCTGCGCAGCTTGTCGCTGCGGCTCGGGTGCTTGAGCTTGCGCAGCGCCTTGGCCTCGATCTGGCGGATCCGCTCGCGGGTGACGTCGAACTGCTTGCCAACTTCCTCCAGCGTGTGGTCCGTGCTCATCTCGATGCCGAAGCGCATGCGCAGCACCTGGCTTCGCGCGGCGTGAGCGAGTCGAGGATGTCCTTGACCACGTCGCGCAGGCCGGCCTGCATGGCGGCCTCGATCGGCGCCGTGTTGCCGGTGTCCTCGATGAAATCGCCCAGGTGGGAATCGTCGTCGTCCCCGATCGGCGTTTCCATGGAGATCGGCTCCTTGGCGATCTTCATGATCTTGCGGATCTTGTCTTCCGGGATCTCCATCTTGGCCGCCAGGATGCTGGCGTCCGGCTCGAAGCCGAACTCCTGCAGGTGCTGGCGCGAGATGCGGTTCATCTTGTTGATGGTCTCGATCATGTGCACCGGGATGCGGATCGTGCGCGCCTGGTCCGCGATCGAACGGGTGATCGCCTGGCGGATCCACCACGTGGCATAGGTCGAGAACTTGTAGCCGCGGCGGTATTCGAACTTGTCCACCGCCTTCATCAGGCCGATGTTGCCTTCCTGGATCAGGTCCAGGAACTGCAGGCCGCGGTTGGTGTACTTCTTGGCGATGGAGATCACCAGGCGCAGGTTGGCCTCGATCATCTCCTTCTTCGCCTCGCGCGACGAGGCCTCGCCCTCGTTCATGCGGCGGTTGATTTCCTTCAGTTCGTGCAGCGGCACCACCACCTGCGACTGCAGGTCGGTCAGCTTCTGCTGCAGTTCCTGGATGGCGGGCACGTTGCGCGCGATGATCACGCTCCACGGCTTGCCGGCGGCGGCCTGCTTCTCCACCCAGCGCAGGTTCAGCAGGTTGGGCGGGAATTCCTTGATGAAGGTTTCCTGCGGCATGCCGCACTTGTCCACGATGATGCGGCGCAGCTCGCGTTCCTTCTTGCGGATGTCGTCCACCTGGCCGCGCACCATGTCGCACAGCTTCTCGATGGTCTTGGCCGTGAAGCGGATGCTCATCAGCTCCTCGGACAGGGCCTTCTGCGCCTTGTGGTACGAGGGCGTGCCCCAGCCTTCCTTGTCGTAGACCTTGTGGACCTTCTCGAACAGGGTCGCGATACGGTCGAAGCGTTCCAGCGCCTGGGCCTTCAGCTCCTCGAGCTTGCGGGTCAGCGCCTTGGAGCCGCCCGAGCCGTCGTCATCGTCGTCGGCGTCGAACTCGTCGAAGTCTTCTTCGGCCACGTAGTCGTCGGCTTCGTTCGGGTTGGAGAAGCCGTCGACGATGGTGGAGATGACGATCTTGCCTTCGCGGATCTCCGCGGCCAGGCGCAGGATCTCGGCGATGGTGGCGGGCGAGGCGGAGATCGCCTCCATCATGGCCATCAGGCCGCCTTCGATGCGCTTGGCGATCTCGATCTCGCCCTCGCGCGTGAGCAGTTCCACCGTGCCCATCTCGCGCATGTACATGCGCACCGGGTCGGTGGTGCGGCCGAACTCGCTGTCCACGGTGGACAGGGCGGCTTCGGCTTCCTCTTCGGCTTCTTCCTCGGTCGCGGCGGTGGGGCCGGTGTTCGTCAGCAGCAGCGTCTCGGCATCGGGCGTCTGCTCGTACACGGCCACGCCCATGTCGTTCAGCATGGACACCACGACTTCCAGCGTCTCGGCGTCCACCGCTTCTCGGGCAGGTGGTCGGTGATCTCGGCGTGCGTCAGGTAGCCGCGCGTCTTGCCCAGCTTGATCAGGCTCTTCAGGCGCTGGCGGCGCTTGAGCATTTCCTCTTCGGTCAGGATCGTCTCGTCCAGGCCGAATTCCTTCATCAAGGCGCGTTCCTTCGCCTTGCTGATCTTCATGCGCAGGGGCTTGGCCTTCTCCGCGACCGCGGCCACTTCCTCGACGACCGGCTCGCCGTCCTCGAATTCGGCTTCGACGTCGGCCAGGTCCACGTCTTCCTCGCCCTTGGCGGCAGGTTCCGCCGCCTTCGGCTTGCGGCCCCGCTTGGCACCCGTGGTGGCCTTGGGCGGCGTCGCGACCTCGGCGCTCGCCTTGGGCGGACGGCCCGGTTTCTTCTTCACCGGTTCATCGGCAGGGGCGGCGCCCTTGGCGGGCTTCTTCGCTTCTTCCTTGGCGGAGGCCTTTTCGACCTTGGCGGGGACTTCGTGGGCACGTTCTTGGCTGCTTTCGTCGCGGGCTGCTTCTTGTCGGTCTTCACGACCTTCAGCTGGGCCTTGGCGGAGGTTTGGGATGTGGATTGGACTGACTTTCGGTCGGCAGGTTTCGCAGCGGGAGACGGCTTCGCGGACTTTTGAACGGGCATACGACCTCTGAACAGGACAGCAGGAACAAAAATGCGCCACGACGAACCCGGCGCGGGTGAAGAAAGGCCGACCTGGGCCTTACGGGCAAGATGGGTGGGCGAACATTTGGTGTGCAGTCCTTGCGGTGATGTGGCCTGTGCCCGCTTGGGGCGCCGCGCAATGTGCGCGGAGGGCCGGTCCGGAGGTGCTGCTGTCGCTCTTGCCGCGTAGCAAACCCTACATTATACCGTTGACCAGGGAATTCAAGGATTGGGCCCCGGTTTTTGGCGTTCCTGCAACTCCTGCTGCTTCCGGCTGAGTTCGTAAAGCCGCTCGACGCGGCCCGGTTCCGAGGCGGGGAGCTTGCCCACCCGCCGGATTTCCTCGGCGACCGCGTCCAGGTGGATCTCGGTGATGGCCCGGCGCAGTTCCCGCTCCCCCATCTCCTCGACGTCGTGGGCGCGGCCACTGGGCTGCATCTCGTCCAGCGCGTTCAGGCGGCCCGCCAGCTCGGAAAACGGCTGGCCTTCGATCCCCAGCTGCAGCACCGCCCAGGGCTCGCCCCCGTGCTCGTGGTACCGGGTGTCGATCCAGGAGAACAGGTCGCCGTGCGGGGCCTCGAGCTCGCACAGCAGGTGGTGGTCGTCGTTCGTGAGCAGGTCCCAGGCCTGGGAGTTGCGCAGGACGGCGCGCGCGATGTGTTCCGCCATGGCCACCGTCTTGGGCTTGATCGCATGCCGCCGGCCGGCGCCGTAGGCCCGCTGCTTGTACGGCGACTCCGCGTCCTTGCGCTTCCTCTGGGCCGGCTTGCCTTCGGGACGGGCCAGGCCCCACAGCTCCATCAGGTCGTGTTCGCCCAGCTGGGCCCGTTCGGCGATGGTCCCCAGCAACTGCTTGCGCAGCGCGCCTTCGGGCAACTGCTTCCACAAGGGGCCGGCGTTGCTGACCATCTTCGAGCGCCCTTCCGCGGTGCCCAGGTCGCAGCCTTCGGCCGCCGAATCGACCAGGAACTCGCTCAGGGGCACGGCCTGCCGCACGAAGCGGGCGAAGGCCTCGTGCCCGTGCTCGCGGATGTAGCTGTCCGGGTCGTGCTCCGAGGGCAGGAACAGGAACTTCACGCTGCGCACGTCGCTGGCATAGGGCAGGGCGCCATCGAGCGCCTTGCGGGCGGCGCGCCGGCCGGCGGCGTCGCCGTCGAAGCTGAAGACCACGCTGTCGGTGAAGCGGAACAGCTTCTGCACGTGCTCGGTGGTGCAGGCCGTGCCCAGCGTCGCCACCGCATTCGGGAATCCGAGCTGCGCCAGGCCAATGACGTCCATGTAGCCCTCGGTGACCAGCACGAAGCCGTGCTCGCGCAGCGCATTGCGCGCCTCCCACAGCCCGTAGAGCTCGCGGCCCTTGCTGAAGACCGGGGTCTCCGGCGAGTTCAGGTACTTGGGCTTCTCGTCGCCCAGCACCCGGCCGCCGAAGCCGATGCATTCGCCCTTGACGTTGCGGATCGGGAACATCACGCGGTCGCGGAAGCGGTCGTAGCGCTTGTCGTCTTCCTCGTTGACGATCACCAGGCCGCTTTCCGCCAGCAGCGGGTCGTCGTACTCGGGGAACACGCTGGCCAGGGTGCGCCAGCCCTCGGGAGCGTAGCCCAGGCCGAACTGCTTCGCGATCTCGCCCGAGACGCCGCGCTTCTTGAAGTACTCGATGGCCCGCGGCGAGTTCTTCAGGTGCTTGCGGTAGGCGGCGCCCGCCTTTTCCAGCACGTCGCTCAGCGTCGCCTGCTTCTGCTTCTGTTCGGCCAGGCGCGCGCGTTCGGCCGGGGGATGTCTTCCTCGGGGACCTGCATGCCGTACTGGCCGGCGAGGTCCTTCACCGCCTCCACGAAGTTCATGCCCGCGTAATCCATCAGAAAGCCGATGGCATTACCGTTCTTGCCGCAGCCGAAGCAGTGGAAGA
Source organism: Ramlibacter montanisoli (assembly GCF_013087525.1). Lineage (GTDB taxonomy): Bacteria > Pseudomonadota > Gammaproteobacteria > Burkholderiales > Burkholderiaceae_C > Ramlibacter > Ramlibacter montanisoli. Next base: position 941,022 of record NZ_JABFCS010000001.1, read on the forward strand.
ACTGCTTCGAGGGACTCACGGTGAAGGACGGCGTCTTCTCCCCGTGGAAAGGGCACAACCCGGAAAAGTTCGCCCCCGTCTTCTTCAACTGCACATAGCGCCCGACGATCTCCACGACGTCGGCGCGCGCAAGCAGTTCCTGGATGAAGTTCTGGGGGATGGCCACGATCCCGGGTATTCTGCACCGCCCCCGAAAACGACTACGCTTCGCTTACATCAGCCAGGAGACCCGGCATGGCCAGCATCTTCGACCAGGACCTTGGGCGCAACGCCGCCAACTTCACCCCGATCTCGCCGCTGTCCTTCCTGGAGCGCGCCGCCGAGGTCTACCCGCACCGCACCGCGGTGATCCACGGCTCGCTGCGCCGCAACTGGCAGCAGACCTACGAGCGCTGCCGGCGCCTGGCCAGCGCCCTGCGGCGCGCGGGCCTGGGCAAGGGCGACACCGTGGCCGTGATGCTGCCCAACACGCCGCCCATGGTGGAGGCGCACTTCGGCATCCCCATGGCCGGCGCCGTGCTCAACACGCTCAACACGCGCCTCGACCCGGAAGCCATCGCCTTCATGCTGGAACACGGAGAGGCCAAGGCGGTGATCGTCGATCCGGAGTTCGCGCCGGTGATGCAGAAGGCGATCGCCCTGCGCAAGGACGCCAGGCCGCTGCTGGTGATCGACGCCGAGGACGCGCTGTTCACCGGCAACCCCCAGCGCATCGGCAGCACCACCTACGAGGACCTCCTGGGCAAGGGCGACCCGGCCTTCGCCTGGGAGCTGCCCGGGGACGAGTGGGACGCGATCGCGCTGAACTACACCAGCGGCACCACCGGCAACCCCAAGGGCGTGGTCTACCACCACCGCGGCGCGGCGATGAACGCCATCTCCAACATCCTCGAGTGGGACCTGCCCAAGCACGCCGTGTACCTGTGGACGCTGCCCATGTTCCACTGCAACGGCTGGTGCTTCCCCTGGACGCTCGCGGCGCGCGCCGGCGTGAACGTCTGCCTGCGCAAGGTGGAAGCCAGGGCGATGGCCGATGCGATCCGCGAACACGGCGTCACGCACTACTGCGGCGCGCCGATCGTGCACGGCCTGCTGGTGAACGCGCCGGACGAACTGAAGCAGGGCCTGCCGCAGGGCGTGAAGGCGATGGTGGCGGGCGCCGCGCCGCCGGCTTCTCTGATCGAAGGCATGGAGAAGATGGGCTTCGACCTGACGCACGTCTATGGCCTGACCGAGGTCTACGGCCCCGCGACCGCCTGCGCCAAGCACGAATCCTGGGACCGCCTGGACATCGGCGAGCGCGCGCGCCTGAACGCGCGCCAGGGCGTGCGCTACCACCTGCAGCGCAGCGCGCAGGTGCTGGACCCGCAGACCCTGCAGCCGGTGCCCTGGGACGGCGAGACCATGGGCGAGATCATGTTCCGCGGCAACATCACGATGAAGGGCTACCTGAAGAACGCCAAGGCGACGCAGGAAGCCTTCGCCGGCGGCTGGTACCACACGGGCGACCTCGCGGTGCAGTACCCCGACGGCTACATCAAGATCAAGGACCGCAGCAAGGACATCATCATCTCGGGCGGCGAGAACATCTCGTCGATCGAGGTCGAGGACGTGCTGTACCGCCACCCCGACGTGCTGGCGGCGGCGGTGGTGGCCAAGCCCGACGCGAAGTGGGGCGAGACGCCGTGTGCCTTCGTCGAACTGAAGGCGGGCTCGAAGGCCACGCCCGAGGAGATCGTCGCGCACTGCAAGAAGCACCTCGCCGGCTTCAAGGTGCCCCGGGCGGTGGTGTTCGGCGAATTGCCGAAGACCTCCACCGGCAAGATCCAGAAGTTCGAGCTGCGCAAGCAGGCGGGGTCGGCGAGCGCGATCGACGTCTAGGTCTTCATCGCCAGCCCCAGCCGGTCGATCAGCACCTTCTCCTTGACGTACTGCTCGCGGATGAACTTATCGTAGTCCGCGCTGTTCATGTAGATCACCGACTGGTCGTACTTCTCGAAGGTGGCCAGCACCGCCGGGTCTTCCAGCGTCCTGCGGAAGGCGTCGTGCAGGCGGCGCGTGACGGCCGCGTCCATGCCCTTGGGGCCGCCGATGCCGAAGGGCGATTCGGAGATCGTGTCGAAGCCCAGCTCGTTGAGCGTGGGCACGTTCGACCACTTCTTGGTGCGCTTGGCGCCGTAGGTGGCCAGCAGGCGCGCGGTGCCGCCGTCCACGTGGCCCGACCAGCCGGTGGAGTCGCTGTGCGCCATGGTGTGGCCGCCCAGCATGGCCTGCATGCCGTCGGCGAAACCCTTGAAGGGCACGTGCTGCAGCTTGATGCCCGCCTTGTCCGCGAACTCCTCCACCGCCAGGTGCGGCGTGGTGCCCTGGCCGGGCGAGCCGTAGGTGAACTTGCCCGGGTTGGCCCTGGCGAAGTCCACCAGGTCCTTGACCGACTTGATCGGCGAGTCGGCCTTCACCACCATGCCGAAGGTGTAGCCGGTCATGTTCAGGACGTAGGTGAAGTCCTTGAGCGGGTCGAACTGCATCTTCTGCATGTGCGGCAGCCGCGCGACGCCGATGGTGAGCTGCGACAGCGTGTAGCCGTCCGGCGGCGCCTTCACCAGTTCGTTGGGGCCCAGCATGCCGCTGGCGCCGGCCTTGTTCTCCACCACGATCTGCTGGCCCAGGGTCTTGCCGGCGCTCTCGCCGATCGCGCGCATCACCGCATCGGTCGCGCCGCCCGCGGGCCACGGACAGATCAGCTTGATCGGCCGCGCCGGGAAGGCCTGGCCGAAGGACGGCAGCGCGACGAGCGCCGGCGAGGCGAGGGCGGCGCGCACCAGCTGGCGGCGCAACCGGTTGGGACTGGACATGGCTTGTCTCCTTGGTGGTGCGCCAATCTAGCCCAGCACCCCGCGGGGCCCATGAGGGAAAGCCTGTAACGCGCCGCCTTGGCGTCCGTGGCTGGAGGCATACTCGGCCGGATGCGAGTGCTGAGCCCTGCCATGGCCTATGTGGCTGCCAATCCCGGCACCTTCACCAAGCGCGTGCTGAAGGGCTTCCAGGCGAACCAGGGGCTGTTGCTCGCGGGTGCGGTGGCCTATTACGCGCTGCTCTCGGTGGTGCCCCTGCTGATCCTGACCGTGATCGCGCTCGCGCGCATCCTGGACCCGCAGGAACTGCTGTCCACCCTGGGCGTGTACCTGGAGTGGCTGATGCCCGGCCAGTCCAAGGCGATCGTCGTCGAGCTCTCCAACTTCGTCGCCCACCAGGAGGTGATCGGCTGGGTGCTGCTGGTGACCATGCTGTTCTTCAGCTCGCTGGCCTTCACCGTGCTGGAAAAGGCCATGGCGGTGATCTTCCTGCACCGCTTCGCCATCAAGCGCCGGCGCTTCGTGGTGTCGGCCGTGCTTCCCTACTGCTACATCCTGTCGCTCGGCTTCGGGCTGCTGGTCGTCACGCTGGTGGCCGGCAGCATCCAGGCCCTGGGCCAGAACAACGTGCGCTTCCTCGGGCACGAGTGGTCGCTGGAAGGCGTCTCGGGCGTGCTGCTGTACCTGCTGGGGCTGGTGGGCGAGATCTTCGTGCTCACCTCGGTGTACATGGTGATGCCGGTGGGACGGCTGTCGTGGCGCCACGCGCTGCTTGGCGGAGCGACCGCGGCGCTGCTGTGGGAGATCACGCGCCACCTGCTGGTGTGGTACTTCGCCACGCTCTCGCAGGTGAACGTCGTCTACGGCTCGCTCACCACCGCGATCGTCGTGCTCCTGAGCTTCGAGATCGCGGCGACGCTGCTGCTGCTGGGGGCGCAGGTGATCTCGGAGTACGAGCGGATCGAGCGCAAGGAAGTGGTGAAGGCGACCTAGTCGCCCATCACGATGCCCTCGCGGCGCGGATCCGCGCCGCCGAACCATCCGGTGGGCGTGCGCTGGATGGCCTGCAGTCCGCTGGTCATGTCCTGCTCGCGCACCTCGTGGCCGCGCGCCTGCAGGGACTGCACCACGCCCGGCGTGAAGCGGCGCTGCTCCAGCAGCGTGGGGCCGTTGTTGGAGCCGAAGTTCGGCAGGTCGATCGCCTGCTGCGCGTTCAGGCCCCAGTTCAGCACGCCATAGAGCGTCTTGGCCGTGTAGTGGATGATCAGCGCGCCGCCGGGGCTGCCGCCGCTCATCACGATCTGGCCGGTCGCCTTGTCGAACACCAGCGTGGGCGCCATCGAGGAACGCGGGCGCTTGCCGGGCTGCACGCGGTTGGCGATCGGCCGGCCCTGCGCATCGGCGGGCGCGAAGCTGAAGTCCGTCAGTTCGTTGTTCAGCATGAAGCCGCGCACCATCTGGCGGGCGCCGAACTGGTCCTCGATGGTGGTGGTCATCGCGATCGCATTGCCGAAGCCGTCGACGATGCTGATGTGCGAGGTGCCGTACTCCACCTGCTCGGCACTGGGCGCATAGCGGCTCGCGCGCTGGCCCGGCGTGCCCGGTTGCGCAGTCTTCATGCTCTGAACCGCGATCTGGCCCGCGCGCGCCCGGAGGTAGGCCGGATCGAGCAGGCTCATCCCAGCCGGCCGGCCGGCGGCTGCACGAAGTCGGGATCGGCCAGGTACTGCGCGCGGTCGGCGAACGCCAGGCGCGCCGCTTCCGTGTAGAGGTGCAGCCAGTCGGCCGGGGGCAGGCCGTCCACCAGCGGCAGCGTGTCGGCCGTGGTGTTGGCCAGGATGCCGAGGATCTGTCCGACCGCGATCGCGCCGGAACTCGGGGGCGGGAAGCCGCAGATGCGGTAGTCCTTCGCGCGCGCACGGTAGTCGTGGCAGATCGGCGCGCGCTTCTTGGGCTGGTAGGCCGCGAGGTCGGCGAGAGTCAGCTTGCCGGGATTGGTGGGATGCTTCTGCACCTTGTCGACGATCGCCTGCGCGATCTCGCCGGCATAGAAGGCGCCCGCGCCTTCGCTGGCGACGCGCTTCAGCACTGCCGCGAGTTCCGGATTGCGCAAGGTGCTGCCCACGGCGAGCGGCTCGCCACTGGCCTGGAAGAAGTAGGCCCTGGCCGTCGGGTCCTTCTGCAGGTGCGCGTCGGCCTTGGCCAGCGTGTTCAGGCGCGGGCTCACGCGGAAGCCCTGTTCGGCCAGGCGGATCGCCGGCTGGAACAGCGCGGCCCAGGGCAGCCGGCCGTGTTGCCGGTGCGCCATCTCCAGCATCTTCAACGTGCCCGGCACGCCCACCGAGCGGCCGCCGACCACGGCCTCGTAGAAGGGCAGCGGCTTGCCGTCGGCGGCGAGGAACAGGCGTTCGTCGGCGGCGGCCGGCGCGGTCTCGCGGCCGTCGAAGGCCTCGACCTCGCGGCCGTTGGAATGCAGCAGGAAGGCGCCGCCGCCGATGCCGCTGGACTGCGGCTCCACCAGCGTCAGCACCATCTGCACGGCGATGGCGGCGTCGATCGCCGAGCCGCCGGCGCGCAGCACCTGGTAGCCGGCGTCGGTGGCCAGCGGATTGGCCGCGGCCACAGCGAACTTCGTCGTCGCCCAGCCGGGCTTGGCCGTCAGGCCGGACGCGGCCTCGGGCTGCTGCGGGACGGTGTAGCTGAAGCCGGAGGTGGGGGCGGTCGGGCTGGCGCAGGCGGCCAGCAGGCTCGCGGCGGCGAGCCAGGTGAGGACGGGGCGGCGCATGGGTTCTCCTTGTCCCTGGTGGTGCGTGTCCGGGGACTATAGGGCGGCGCCGCCCCGCGCGGGCTCCGGCTTACTTCGGTGCCAGGCGGATCGCGCCGTCGAGGCGGATCACCTCGCCGTTGAGCATGTCGTTCTCGAAGATGTGCTTCGCGAGCTTGGCGTAGTCCTCGGGGTGCCCAGGCGCGAGGGGAAGGGCACGCTGGCGGCCAGCGCGTCCTGCACTTCCTTGGGCATGCCGAACAGCATGGGCGTGCCGAAGATGCCGGGGGCGATGGTCATGTTGCGGATGCCGTTGCGGGCGAGGTCGCGCGCGACCGGCAGCGTCATGCCCACCACGCCGCCCTTGGAGGCGCTGTACGCGGCCTGGCCGATCTGGCCGTCGTAGGCCGCGACCGAGGCGGTGGAGATCATGCAGCCGCGCTCGCCGGTGGACTCGGGCTCGTTCTTCGCCATGGCTTCGGCGGCCAGGCGGATCATGTTGAAGGAGCCGATCAGGTTCACGGTGATGGTCTTGGTGAACAGCGCGAAGTTGTGCGCGCCGTTCTTGCCGACGGTCTTCTCCGCGGGCGCGATGCCGGCGCAGTTGACCAGTCCCATCAGCTTGCCCTGGGAAACGGCCTTGGCGACCACGGCCTGCCCGTCGGCTTCCTGGCTCACGTCGCACTTGACGAAGGTGCCGCCGATCTCCCTGGCGACCTGCTCGCCCTTCTCGACCTGCATGTCGGCGATGACGACCTTGCCGCCGGCGGCGGCCAGCATGCGCGCCGTGCCTTCGCCGAGGCCCGATGCGCCGCCGGTGACGATGAAGACCTTGCCCCGAATGTCCATCTCTGCTCCTGGTGTGACGTTGACGTAAACGTCAATTATGAGGCATGAAAAAGCCCGCGCGAGGCGGGCTTGGAACCGGTGCGGGAGGGTGTGGCGACCGGGTTTCCGCGTTTAGGAGTTATTTGAAGCCGACGCGGTCCAGCATTTGCTGCACCTTCACGGTGTTCGCACCGACGGCGGCCAGGGGATGGTCTCCGCCTTGAAGTCGCCGCCGCCGCTCAATGCCTGCAGGGCGGGATTCTGCACCTTCACGCCCTTGGCCGTGGGCCACTCGTTGTTGCCGTTGGCGAAGTAGTTCTGCGCTTCGGCCCCCGCGAGGTACTCGAGGAACTTCACCGCGTTGGCGGTGTTCTTGCTGTTCTTCGCGACGGCCCCGCCGGCGATGTTCAGGTGCGTGCCCCAGGACTGCTGGTTGGGGAACACGATGCCCACCTTCTCCATCAGCGCCTTGTCTTCCGGCGCGTTGGAGCGCAGCAGGCGGGCGATGTAGTAGGTGTTGGTCACGGCAACCTGGCACTCGCCGGCGCCGACGGCCTTGATCTGGTCGGTGTCGCCGCCCTTTGGCGCGCGCGCCATGTTGTCGACGATGCCCTTGAGCCAGGCTTCCGTCTTCTGCTCGCCGATGTGCGTCATCACCGAGCCGAACAGCGACAGGTTGTAGGGGTGCGAGCCGGAGCGCAGGCAGACCTTGCCCTTGTTCCTGGCGTCGGCCAGTTCCTCGTAGGTGTCCACGTCCTCGCGCTTGACCTTCACCTTGTCGTACACGACGACGCGGGCGCGCGTGGAGAAGCCGAACCAGCTGGTGCCTTCGGGCGTGGCGGCGGAGCGGTACTGGGCCGGGATGGCGTCTTCCAGCACCTTGGACTTCACGGGGCGGAACAGGCCGTCCACTTCGCCCTTGTACAGGCGGGCGGCGTCGACCAGCAGGATCACGTCGGCGGGGGAGGCGGAGCCTTCGGCCTTCAGGCGGGCGAGAATGCCGGCATCGTCGGCATCGACGCGGTTGATCTTGATGCCGGTGGCCTTGGTGAAGTTGCTGTACAGCGCCTCGTCCGTCGAGTAGTGGCGGGCGGAGTAGAGGTTCAGCACCTGTTCCTGCGCGGCGACCGAGGTCACCGTGGCAAGGAGCAGCGTCGCGATGCCGGCGGCCTTGGAGATCATCTGTTCTTTTCCTTTCACGGAAGTCTTTGGGTTGCTGTTGTCCGCGATGATAAAACAAACGCGAATCATTCTCAATAATATTGGCGACCGCTTGACGCAGGTCATGGTTTTCGGGTTCATGGTGCTGCTCGCGGGTTGCATGACCCCCGAAACCCGCGCCGGACGTGGTCCAGCCACCGCCGGTGGTGGTGGCCAAGGTCCCGCCCAAGGTCGGGCTGGCGCTGGGCGGCGGTGCCGCCCGCGGATTCGCCCATGTCGGGGTGATCCAGGTGCTGGAGGAGGCCGGGATCAAGCCGGACCTGGTGGTCGGCACCTCGGCCGGCAGCCTGGTCGCGGCGCTGTACGCCAGCGGGCGGTCCGGCCCCCAGCTGCAGGCGGTGGCGATGAACATGGACGAATCCGCCTTCGCCGACTGGACGCTGCCGATCTTCAGCCGCGGCGTGCTGCGGGGCGAGGCGCTGGCGCGCTACGTGAATGCCCAGGTGGGCAGCCGGCTGATCGAGAACATGGCGCTGCCGCTGGGGATCGTCGCCACCGACCTGAACTCGGGCCAGGGCGTGCTGTTCCGGCGCGGCGATACCGGCACGGCGGTGCGGGCGTCCAGTGCGGTGCCGGCGGTGTTCCTGCCGGTGAAGATCGGCAGCCAGGAGTACGTCGATGGCGGGCTGGTCTCGCCCGTGCCCGTGCGCTATGCCCGCCAGATGGGCGCGGAAGTGGTGATCGCGGTGGACATCTCCAGCGCGCCGGAAGGCAATCCTTCGGCCGACCCGCTGCAGATCCTGCTGCAGACCTTCGCCATCATGGGCAAGAGCATCAACAGCTGGGAGCTCAAGGACGCGGACATCGTGGTGCGGCCGGCCCTCACCGGCATGGGCAGCGGCGACTTCGCGGGCAAGCGCCGCGCCATCGACGCCGGCCGCGCGGCGATGCTGGCGCTGCTGCCGCAGCTGCGGGCGGCCCTGGAAGCCAAGGCCCACGCCCACTGAGGCGGCCATGAAAAAAACCTCCAGCCTTGCGACTGGAGGTTCAAGGGATCCCTGAACCCGTGTTCGGAAGGACCCGAGGAGACAACCTGAAGAACTCCCGGTTCGAGAACCGAAAGTATCGAATAGATGCCACTCTATGAGTAGAGTTCCCGCTCCACACAATGGGTGTCAGGAACTCTCAAGCCTCGGAGGCTCAGGCGGCGCGCTTGGCCTTGCCCGGGGTCTTGGAAGCGTTCACGGCCGTGTTGGCAACGGCGTTGAAGTTGGCTTCGGCGACGTCGGCAGCCTGCTTGACGGCCTTCTGCACGGATTCCAGGGCGTTGTTGCCGGCGGCAACGGCGCTCTTGAACACGGCGACGGCGGTCTCGGAGCCGGCCGGGGCGTTCTTGGCGGCGTTGTCCACGACAGCCAGGAACTTCTTCTGGGCGTCGGCGACCTGGCCTTCGAACTGGCGGGTGAACTCGGCTTGCGTGCCGGAGGCGATGTCGTACAGGTGACGGCTGTAGGCAGCGGTCTTCTCGGCCAGGGGCTGGAACAGGGAAGCCTGGAGGGCCAGCAGTTCTTGCGCGTCCTTGACACCCAGGATGCTCTGGCTGGTTTCGGCGGCTTCGGCCAGGGCGGCCTTGGAAGCGGTGACGTTCAGCTCGACGAGTTTTTCTCGACGCCTTCGAAAGCCTTGGTGGTCAGGCCGAACAGGGTTTCGACATTGGCCTTTTGGGCGGCAAGCAGTTGCTCAGCGGTCAGCATGTGGGTTTCTCCGTTAGTGAAAAGGGTGGGTTCTCTCTGGCATCTGCGCTGGCATGTTGCAGTGCAGCATGTGTGAAGTATAGGGGTGCCGGCGGCCATTGCAAGAGGTTTTTGCGCCGCAGCAATCTAGGCGGGCTTCCCTAGGTCGCCGACCCCGGAAAATGCCGCAATGCAGGTCTTCTATACCGACCAGTTCGTGCTGCCCCTGCCGCCGGGACATCGCTTTCCCATGGGCAAGTACCGCCTGCTGCGCGACCGCCTGGCCGCCGAAGTCCCGGACGCGCGCCTGGTGCCCGCCCCCGCGCTACCGACGGCGAGCTGGCCCTGGTCCACACCCCGGGCTACATCCAGGCGATCACCGACGGCTCCATCGACCCCAAGCTCATGCGCGAGATCGGCTTTCCCTGGAGCAGCGCGATGGCCGAGCGGGCGCGGCACTCGGTCGGCGCGACCATCTCCGCCTGCCGCGCGGCTTTCGCCGAGGGCGTGGCGGCGAACATCGCCGGCGGCACCCACCACTCCTACCCTGACAAGGGCGGCGGCTTCTGCGTCTTCAACGACGCCGCCGTGGCGGCGCGTTTGCTGCAGGCCGAAAGCGCGCGCCACAGCCGCCAGCCCCTGCGGGTGGCGATCGTCGACCTCGACGTGCACCAGGGCAACGGCACGGCGCGCATCTTCCGCGACGACCCCACGGTGTTCACGCTCTCGCTCCATGGGCAGAAGAACTTCCCGTTCCGCAAGGAGGCCAGCGACCTCGACGTGGACCTGCCCGATGGCACCGGCGACGACGCCTACCTGCAGGCCCTGGAGCGCGCGCTGGAGGAACTGGCCCACCGCTTCGACCCGGGCCTGGTGATCTACCTGGCCGGTGCGGACCCGCACGAAGGCGACCGCCTGGGCCGCCTGAAGCTCACCTGGGACGGGCTGGAAGCGCGCGACCGGCGCGTGTTCGACTGGGCCTGGCAGCGCCGCGTGCCGCTGGCCTTCGCCATGGCGGGCGGCTACGGCCACCGGCTCGAGGACACCGTGCAGGTGCAGGTCAACACCTTCCAGGTCGCCGTGGGCTACGCGCGCCGCTGGCACAATCGCGCGCGATGAGCGAACCCACTCCGCCCAAGCCGCAGCCCGAGGGCCGCGGCGGCTACAAGGCCTTCCGCACGATCACCACCCGCTGGATGGACAACGACGCCTACGGGCACGTGAACAACGTCGTCTACTACAGCTGGTTCGACACCGTGGTCAACGCGCACCTGATCGAGCAGGGCGCGCTGGACATCCACCACGGCGAGACCATCGGGCTGGTGATCGAGACCCAGTGCAACTATTTCGCGCCGGTGGAATTCCCGCAGGCGGTGGAAGCGGGGCTGCGCGTGGCCAGGATCGGCAACTCCAGCGTCCGCTACGAAGTGGGCCTGTTCATCGCCGGCGAGCCGCTGACGGTGGCCAAGGGCCACTTCGTGCACGTGTACGTCAACCGCGCCGACCGGCGCCCCACCCAACTGCCGCAACGCCTCAAGGCCGTGCTGGAGACCCTGCAGTGACCCTCTCACGCGTTGCCACCGTCGTGGCCGACCCCGGAAGCGTCGACGCCGCCATCGCCAGCCGCTTTTCCTGCCGCGCCTTCCTGCGCGACCGCCCCGTGCCGCGGGCGACGATCGAGGACATCCTGGCGCTGGCCAGCCGCGCGCCTTCGGGCACCAACACGCAGCCCTGGAAGGTGTACGTGCTGCAGGGCGCGGCGCGCGATGCGCTGGTGGAGAAGGCCTGCGCGGCGCACGACGCCATGTACGCCGACCCCGCGCTCGCGCAGGAGTACCGCGAGGAGTACGACTACTACCCCACCAGGTGGGTGTCGCCCTACATCGACCGGCGGCGCGAGAACGGCTGGGGCCTGTACGGGCTGCTGGGCATCGCCAAGGGCGAGAAGGACAGGATGCACGCGCAGCACCAGCGCAATTTCCGCTTCTTCGATGCGCCCGTGGGCCTGATGTTCACCATGGACCGCGTGCTGGGACGCGGCTCGCTGATGGACTACGGCATGTTCCTGGAGAACGTGATGCTGGCGGCGCGCGCCCGCGGCCTGCACACCTGCCCGCAGGCGGCGTGGAACGGCTTCGCGAAGATCATCCTGCCGCACGTGGGCGCGGGCGAGGACGAGATGCTGCTGTGCGGGATGTCGCTGGGCTACGCCGACCTCGACGCGCATGTGAACACCTTCGACACGCCGCGCGAGCCGGCGGCCTCGTTCACGCGCTGGGTCGAATAGGCGCGGCTCAGGGCCGGCCGAAGCGCTGCCTGGCGTCCGTCAGGCAGGCCGCGCGGGCCTCGCCGGGCAGCATCTCGCAGCGCTCGCGCGCCGCAGTGAACTGCGCCTGCGCGATCCGGTCGGCCTGCGCGGCGCGCTCGCGCACCTGGTTCTCGGAGTTCAGGGCCTGCGCGACGACTTCCTGCTGCAGCTTCGCCTCGGCCTTGGCCGACTCGAACACCGCCCTGGCATCCTCGCGGCAGACGCTGCGGGCGGCACCCAGGATGGCCTTGCACTTCACGAGGGCCTGCGCGTAGGCCGCTTCGGCCTTCGCGAGGCGCAGCTTCTGGCCGTTCGCCGGCGTCGGCTCGGCGCGCAGCTGCAGTTCGGCCGCCTGGACGTCGCGCTCGCCGCGCGCCTGCTCGTTGCACAGCTCGCGGGCGTGCCCTTCCACGTGCTTGCAACGGATCTGCGCCTGGTCGTACTGCGCCTCGATGCGGACCTTGTTCGCCTTGAGTTCGTCCTTGCCCAGGAGCGGCGCGGCGGACGCGGCGGCGCTGCAGGCGAGAGCGGCGGCCAGGCAGGCGATGCGGAAGGTCATGGCGTTCCGATCCTCAGCGGGGCTTGTCCGTCGGGCGGACCTTCTCGCTGGCCCGGTGGCTGTCCTTCGGGGAAGCCTCCAGCGCGAAGTCGGGGTTGCTCTGCTCCCAGCTGGAGACCTGCCGGTCGGCTTCGTCCCGGGCCAGGCCATGGCGCTGCTGGATGCGTCCGAGCAGCTGGTCGCGCCGGCCGGCGATGACGTCGAGGTCGTCGTCGGTCAGCTTGCCCCACTGTTCCTTCACCTTGCCCTTCAACTGCTTCCAGCGTCCCTGGATGCGGTCCTGGTTCATCGTGTTCTCCAATGCACGGCCCGGAGCGGTGGCTCCCTTGGGCGGGATCGTGGCGCGCCCACGTGGCTCAACCGGTAGGAAGCCCTCCGCACGCACGGTAGGCTGCCGCCTACCTGTTGCCGCGGGCAGCCTCTGCCGATTGGTTATGCTCGGCGCCGCTGCAAGAAAAACCACCGGGTGCGCCCGGGCCAAGAGGAGATCCGATGACCCGCTTCCGGCCGCTGCTGCTGGCCTGCCTGCTGCTCGCGCCGCTCTGGGCCGGTGCGGCGGAGCTCGATGCCAGCCGGATGTCGCCGCTCTGGGGCGTGCCCTTCGCCGGCATCCTGCTGTCGATCGCGCTGTGCCCGCTGCTGACGCCCTGGTTCTGGCACCACCACTTCGGCAAGATCGCGGCCGCCTGGGCGCTGGCCTTCCTGCTGCCCTTCGCGGTGGTGTACGGACCGTCGGTGGCCGGTTCCTCGCTGGTGCACGTGATGCTGGGCGAGTACATCCCCTTCGTGATCCTGCTGACGGCGCTGTTCACCGTCTCGGGGGCATCTACATTCGCGGCAACCTGCACGGCAGCCCGGGGCTGAACACCGCGGTCCTCGCCATCGGTGCCTTCCTGGCGAGCTTCATGGGCACCACGGGCGCTTCGATGCTGCTGATCCGCCCGCTGATCCGCGCCAACGACAACCGCAAGCACGTCGCGCACACGGTGGTCTTCTTCATCTTCATCGTCTCCAACGCGGGCGGCTCGCTCACGCCGCTGGGCGACCCGCCGCTGTTCCTGGGCTTCCTGCAGGGCGTGGACTTCTTCTGGACGGTGCGCCACATCTTCCCCGAGACGCTGTTCCTGGTCGGCTCGCTGCTCGCGATCTTCTACGCGCTGGACTCCTGGTACTACCACCGGCGCGAAGAGCTGATCCCGCAGGACCCGACGCCCGACACGCGCGGCATCGGCTTCGACGGCGCGCGCAACTTCTGGCTGCTGGCCGCGATCGTCGGCCTGGTGCTCCTGAGCGGCTTCTGGAAGTCCGACGTCGGCTTCAGCGTGCTCGGCACCGAGGTGCGCCTGCCGGGCCTGGTGCGCGACATCGGCCTGCTGGTGGTGACCTTCGTGTCGCTGCAGGTCACGCCGCGCTCGGTGCACGAGGACAACCAGTTCTCCTGGGGACCGATGCAGGAGGTGGCCAAGCTGTTCGCCGGCATCTTCCTGACCATCATCCCGGTGATCGCCATGCTGCGCGCCGGCATCGACGGGCCCTTCGGTCCCATCATCGCGGCGGTGACGCGGCCCGACGGCACGCCCGACCCGGCGATGTACTTCTGGGCCAGCGGCGCGCTCAGCTCCTTCCTGGACAACGCGCCCACCTACCTGGTGTTCTTCAACACGGCCGGGGGCAACCCGCAGCAGCTGATGAACGAACTGGCGCCGGTGCTGGCCGCGATTTCCGCCGGCTCCGTCTTCATGGGCGCCAACAGCTACATCGGCAACGCGCGCCCAACCTGATGGTCAAGTCCATCGCCGAGGACCGCGGTGTGAAAATGCCCAGCTTCTTCGGCTACATGGCCTGGTCGATCGGCATCCTCGTGCCGCTGTTCATCCTCATGACCTTCATCTGGTTCCGCACTCCATGACCAAACCCCCATCCTGGTGGCCCGGGCCGTGTTCCCGGAAACGATCGCCTTCCTCGAGCAGCACTTCGAGGTGGAACACAACCAGGCCGACGCGGCCTGGAGCAAGCAGGACCTGATCGCCCGCCTGCAGGGCAAGGTGGGCGCCTTCACCACCGGCACCGAACGCATCGACGCCGAGGTGCTGGCGGCCTGCCCGCAGCTGAAGGTCTGCGCCAACATGGCCGTGGGCTACAACAACTTCGACCTGCCGGCGATGACCGCCCGCAAGGTGCTGGGCACCAACACGCCCGACGTGCTGACCGAGACCACCGCGGACTTCGGCTTCGCGCTGCTGATGGCGACGGCGCGCCGCGTCACCGAGAGCGAGCATTACCTGCGCGCCGGCAAGTGGACCAAGTGGAGCTACGACATGTTCGCCGGCGCCGAGGTGCACGGCAGCACCCTGGGCATCCTCGGCATGGGCCGCATCGGCCAGGGCATCGCGAAACGCGGCGCCCACGGCTTCGGCATGAACGTGATCTACCACAACCGCTCGCGTCTCTCCCCCGCGCTGGAGGCGGAATGCAAGGCGCGTTACGTGAGCAAGGAAGAACTGCTGAAGACCGCCGACCACCTGGTGCTGGTGCTGCCGTATTCGGCCGAGTCGCACCACACGATCGCCGCGAAGGAGATCGCGCTGATGAAGCCGACGGCGACGCTCGTCAACATCGCGCGCGGCGGCATCGTCGACGACGCGGCGCTGGCGCAGGCGCTGCGCGACAGGAAGATCGCCGCCGCCGGCCTCGACGTGTTCGAGGGAGAGCCCAAGGTCCACCCCGAGCTGCTGGCCGTGCCCAACGTGGTGCTCACGCCCCACATCGCCAGCGCCACGGTCCCCACGCGCAAGGCCATGGCCAGGCTCGCCGCCGACAACCTGGTCGGCTTCCTGGTGAACGGCAAGCCGCTCACGCCCCTGAACCCTGAAGTCCTGAACTAGTGGAAATCTGGATCGTGATGGCGCTGGCCCTGGCCAGCGTCGTGTTGCTGGTGGCGGTGCTGATGCGCAAGCCGCCGGTCGTGGACACCGGCCGCGCCGAACTGATGGCGGCCAACGAACGCCTGGAGCGCGAGCTGCGCCGCGAGATCAGCGAGTCCTCGCGCGGCATGCGCGGCGAGCTGACGCAGACGCTGGCCACCTTCCAGGAAACGCTGACGCGGCAGGCGCAGGAAGCCACCCGCACGCAGAACGCGCAGATCGACGCCTTCTCCGACAAGCTGACGCTGATGCAGAAGACGCTGTCGGACACGCTCAACACGCAGCTGCAGGGCCTCAGCGAGGCCAACGCCCGCCGGCTGGCCGAAGTGCGCGGCACGCTGGAGACGCAGCTCACCTCCATGCAGCAGACCAACGCCGCCAAGCTGGAGGAGATGCGCAAGACGGTGGACGAGAAGCTGCAGCACACGCTGGAGACGCGCCTGGGCGAAAGCTTCAAGCAGGTCGCCGAGCGGCTGGAGCAGGTGCACCAGGGCCTGGGCCAGATGCAGTCGCTGACCAAGGGCGTGGGCGACCTCCAGCGGGTGCTGACCAACGTCAAGACCCGCGGCATGTTCGGCGAGGTTCAGCTGGAAGCGCTGCTGGAGCAGGTGCTGACCCCCGAGCAGTATTCCAAGCAGGTGGAGACCAAGCCGCGCAGCAACCAGCGGGTGGACTTCGCCATCAAGTTTCCCGGCCGCAGCAGCGACGGAACGCCGGTATGGCTGCCTATCGACGCCAAGTTCCCGCGCGAGGACTACGAGCGCCTGCTCGACGCGCACGACCGCGCCGACGCGGCGGGCGTGGAAAGCGCCGGCCGCGCGCTCGAGGTCCGCATCCGCGAGGAAGCCAAGTCGATCTGCGAGTACTACCTGTGCCCGCCCTTCACCACCGACTTCGCGATCCTGTTCCTGCCGATCGAGAGCCTCTACGCTGAGGTGCTGCGCCGGCCCGGCCTGATGGACAAGATCCAGCGCGACTACCGCGTCACGCTGGCCGGCCCCACCACGCTGCTGGCCATGCTCAACAGCCTGCACATGGGCTTCCGCACGCTGGCGCTGGAGCAGCAGGCGTCCGAGGTGTGGAAGGTGCTGGGCGCGGTGAAGACCGAATTCGAGAAGTACGGCGAATGGGTCGCCCGGATCAAGGAGCAGGTGCAGAAGGCCGCCGACACGGTGGACAAGGCCGACACCCGCGCCAAGATGATGCGGCGCGCGCTCAAGGACGTCGAGGCGCTCCCCGACGCGCAGGCCCAGGCGCTGCTGCCGCCGGCCGACAACGGTGACGACAGCGACGCCTGAACATCGGGGCTTGACGCGCGAGCTCGCGCGCCTGATCGCCGGCCACGTCTTCTTGCACGCCTGCATGGCCGGCATGCGCATGGCCTCGCCGCTGCTGGCGCTGCGCGAGGGCTACAGCGAGGCGGCCGTGGGCGTGCTGCTGGCGCTGTACGCGCTGATGCAGGTGTTCCTGGCGCTGCCGGCCGGACGCTATGCCGACCGGCATGGCCTGAAGCGCCCCGTCGGCTGGAGCGTGATCGCCGCCGCCGGCGGCGCCGCGATGGCGGTGGCCTGGCCCATCTTTCCGGTGTTGTGCGTGAGTGCGCTGCTCACCGGCGGGGCCACGGGCGCGGCGGTGATCGCGCTGCAGCGGCACGTGGGACGCGCCGCGCAGACGCCCACGCAGCTGAAGCAGGTTTTCTCCTGGCTGTCGATCGGCCCGGCCTTCTCCAACTTCCTGGGGCCCTTCGTCGCGGGCCTCGTGATCGACCATGCCGGCTTCCGCTGGGCCTTCTTCGTCATGGCGGTGCTGCCGCTGGTGGCCTGGGCCTGGATCCGCGGCGCGCACGAACTGCCGCTGCCGCAGCGGCCGGCCAACGCCGCCCCCAGCCGCGCCTGGGACCTGGTGCGCGAGCCCATGTTCCGCCGCCTGCTGATCGTCAACTGGTTCCTGTCCTCGGCCTGGGACGTGCATACCTTCGTGGTCCCGGTGCTGGGGCACGAGCGCGGGCTGTCCGCGTCGGTGATCGGCACCATCCTGGGTGCCTTCGCGATCGCGGCGGCGGCGGTGCGCGTGCTGCTGCCGGTGATCGCGGCGAAGGTGCGCGAGTGGGCGATGGTGGCCGGCGCCATGGTCGCCACCGCGCTGATCTATGCGGTGTACCCGCTGATGCACACGGCGGTGGCCATGGGCGTGTGTTCGGTGCTGCTCGGGATCGCGCTCGGTTGCGTGCAGCCCATGATCATGAGCATGCTGCACCAGATCACGCCGCACCACCGCCACGGCGAGGCGGTGGGCATGCGGCTGATGGTGATCAACGCATCCAGCGTGGCGATGCCCATGCTGTTCGGCGCCGCCGGCACCGTGGTGGGCATCAGCGCCGTGTTCTGGACGATGGCCGTGATGGTCGGGGCCGGCTCGCGCCTGGCCGCCGGCCTCAGAGGCGATAGAAGGTCTTGATGATGTTCCAGGCGGTCGCGGGATCGTCGGCGAACTGGAACAGCTCCAGGTCCTTCTCCGAGATCACGCCTTCGTCGACCAGCATCTCGAAGTTGATCAGGCCCTTCCAGTAGTCGGTGCCGAACAGCACGATGGGCACCTGGCGCGCCTTGCGCGTCTGCACCAGCGTGATCACCTCGAACAGCTCGTCCAGCGTGCCGAAGCCGCCCGGAAAGGCGACCAGGGCCTTCGCGCGCATCATGAAGTGCATCTTGCGCAGTGCGAAGTAGTGGAACTTGAAGGACAGCGCCGGCGTCACGTAGGTGTTGGCCGCCTCCTCCATGGGCAGGGCGATGGACAGGCCCACGCTGATGCCGCCGGCCTCGTGCGCGCCGCGGTTGGCCGCCTCCATGATGCCGGGGCCGCCGCCGGTGCAGACGAACAGCTGGTCGCGCGGTTCCTTGTCGGCGCTGTACTCGGCGACGATGCGGCCGAAGGCGCGCGCCTTCTCGTAGTAGTGGGCGTTGCGCGCCAGCGCGCGGGCACGCCGCGCATCGACCGGCGCCGGGCCGGTCTCGCCACCGGCATCCACCGGCTGCTGGACGGCGGGGCCCTGCGAGGCCGCCTGCTGCGCGAGCGCATCGGCCGCGGCCTGGTCGCGGAAGCGCGCGCTGCCGAACACCACGATGGTGTTCTCGATGCCGTGGGCCTGCTGCTCCAGGTCGGGCTTGAGCAGCTCAGCTGGAAGCGGATGCCGCGGGTTTCGCGGCGCAGCAGGAATTCCGGGTCGACGAAGGCGAGGCGGTTGGCCTCGGGGTCCAGCGGCAGCCCGGCGTCCGCGTGGGCCTTGAGGGTGGCCCAGGCATCGGCCAGCCGCCGGTCGTGAATGTTGCGGGTCGAAGACATAAGGGCCGATTGTGGCCGCAATCGCGACCCGCCCGGGCTTCCCGACTGCCGAGGATTGCCGCTATCCTGTCGTCAAACAACAGGGGAATCGGTGGAGAACCCGGTCTACCACGTGCTGCTCGAGGGGCGCAAGGTCGGTCCCTACGACCGCCGCACCATCGTCGGCATGCGGGTGAAGAAGACGCTGACCAGCAAGAACGTGCTGCTCGGCTCCGACGGCACCCGGATCACCGTCGCCGACCTGGTCCACCAGCCGGCCGACAGCGGCTTTGCCGCCAGCGGCAACAGCCGCCTGTCCAGCGGCGGCAGCAGCTACTCCGTCGTCCAGGGCATCCATGCCGCCCGCCTGCTCAAAGTGCAGGGCAAGGGCTACGCCATTCCCCGTTCGCGGAAGAACTCGAAGTGCGCGTGCAGACCAAGGTGCTGCGGGTGTCCGGGCGCTTCCGCGAGGGGCGCGACTGGAAGGAAGACCGCGTCAAGTTCCCGCTGCAGGACATCGCCCATGCGCGCCTGCGCGGCACGGTGGTGGACCTGTGGGTGCGGCCCCCGACAAGCCGGGCATGCAGCGCATCAGCCTCGACCTGCTGACGCCCGCCGCCGCCGGGGAGCTGGCGGAAAGCCTGCCCTTCGCCGCGCCCTGGCCGGGCAGCGAACCCCTGGCCGGGCGGCCGCTCCTGGCCGCCAGCCCGCTCAATCCCCTGCTGTGGGCTGCGGTCGTGGGCACGGCGGTGTTCGTGGCCGTGCTGCTGGTCTGGGTGCTGACGCGCCGCTCCTGAGCCTCAGAGCGCCAGCGCCAGCCCGAGCGGCACGAAGACCACCGCCAGCGCATTCCCCAGCAGGATCATCGCCGCCACCCGTTCCGGCTCCTGCGCGTAGCGTTCCGCCAGCAGGAACTGCATCACCGCGGGCGGCAGCGCCGCAAACAGGATCAGCTGGGCGCGGGCCATGCCTTCCAGTCCCAGGGCCCAGGCCAGCGGCACGCCCACGGCCAGGCCGATCATGGGACGGGCGAAGGCGCCCAGCAGCCCGCGCGGCACGTCGCGCCGGCGCAGCTGCGTCAGGCGCACGCCGAGCGCGAACAGCATCAGCGGCACCATCGCATCGCCCAGCAGCTTCATCCCGGTGAAGATGGTCTCGGGCGGGCGGACGCCGCTCACCGCACTGGCGAAACCGAGGGCGCTGGCGATCATCAGCGGGCTCAGCAGCAGCTCCTTGGTGCTCGCGCTCGCGCTGGTGATGCGCGCCCCCAGCGAGAAGTGGATCAGGTTGCTGATGGAGAACAGGGCGACGGCGGCACCGAAGCCCTGCGGCCCGAAGGCCAGCAGCGCGAGCGGCAGGCCCATGTTGCCGCAGTTGGTGAACATCACCACCGGCACCAGCGTGCGCGCCTCGGTGCGCGCGGCGCGCGACAGCAGCCAGGCGACCAGGCCGGTCAGCAGGATCAGCAGCGCCCCGCCCCCAGCAGCGGCACGTGGTCCTGCCAGCGGAACTCCTTGCCGGCCAGCGCCGTGTACACGATCAGCGGCGACAGCACGTCCAGCATGATGCGGTTGAAGCCGCCCATCTCCGGCCGCGCGCGGCGGGCGTACACGTAGCCGATGCCCACGATCAGGAAGACCGGGATGATGACCTGCGCGATGCGCGCCAGCAGCTCCATCAGGCGCCCCGCGCCGCCAGCCAGGCCAGCAGCGGCGCCCGCGCGGCCGCGAGGTTCTTGTAGGCCAGCACGGCATCGCTCATGGAGGCGAGTGCAGCGTGCAGGCGCCGCGCGTCGTCCGGCGTCGCCACCGCCTCGGCCAGCGGCTGCAGCATCACGCGGATGGTGAACACCGCCTGGGAACGTCCGGGCAGGGGCAGGAAGGTCTGGCGCTCGGCGCGCAGGAAGCACTGCCGCGCGAAGGCCTGTGGGTCGGCCGCATCCGGCCAGGGCGTGCGCGCATGCCGCCCGGGGTGCTGGTCGTAACGGCCGCTGGGCGTGACGGTCCACACGAAGCGTTCGAAGCGCTCGCCGCCCGTGACCAGCTGCACCAGCTGGCGGCTGGCCGCCAGGATCGCCTGGTTGTCCGCCACCGGCGCATGCACCGCCGCGAAGGGCTGGCCCAGTTTTTCCTCGGGCGCCCAGTGCGAGGGCACGCACACGCACAGCCAGGGCAGGGTGGAGCTGGCACCGTCGAGGACGGCGAAGTCTTCCTCGAACGCGAGTTCGAGGGGCTCATGGGCGGCGATGCCCTCCGCCTTCGCCTGGGCCAGGATCGCATCGATCGCCGGCTGCGGGTCGAAGCCCGGGACCGCGAGCCGGCTGGCGCCGCTTTCCAGCACGCGCCTCTTCTCCAGCCACAAGGCGCTGCCGGCGGCCAGCGGCGTCAGCTGGCGCGCATCCGGCACCAGCCGCTGCAGGCCCGGCTGCATGCGGAAGGGAGCGGCGATGCGGGAGAGCGGAAAGTCCATGGCCAAAGAAAAAGGCTCCTTGCGGAGCCTCTTCGTGGATTGTGGCGCCTCAGACGCGGCGGCGGTACTCGCCCGTGCGGGTGTCGATTTCGACCTTGTCGCCCTGGGCCACGAAGATCGGCACGCCGATCTCGTAGCCGGTGGCCAGCTTGGCCGGCTTGAGCACCTTGCCGGAGGTGTCGCCCTTGACGGCCGGCTCGGTCCAGGTGATCTCGCGCTCGACGCTCGTGGGGATTTCCACCGAGATCGCCTTGCCTTCGTAGAACACCACTTCGGCCGGCATGCCGTCTTCCAGGTAGTTCAGCGCGTCGCCCATGTTGTCGGCTTCGACTTCGTACTGGTTGTAGTCGGCGTCCATCCAGACGTACATCGGGTCCGCGAAGTACGAGTACGTGCAGTCCTTCTTGTCCAGGATGATCTGGTCCATCTTGTCGTCGGCCTTGAACACGGTTTCCGTGCCCTGGTTGTTCAGCAGCGACTTGAGCTTCATGCGCACGGTGGCCGCGTTGCGGCCGCCGCGGGAGTATTCGGTCTTCAGCACGACCCAGGGCTGGCCGCTGTGCATGATCACGTTGCCGGCGCGGATTTCTTGAGCGATTTTCATGGCGATGTCTTCGGTGAGAGGCCCGGCCCCGCGGGCCGTCTTCGGGCCGTTGCCCGCAAGGTGGCGTGCGGCTGGCGGCGAGGAGTGTGCGCCAGGCAGGGGCCCGCGCGCAGAGCCCTATATTCTAGCCTGCCCGGCCACGAAGCGCTCCAGCCCCGTCGCGAGCTCGGGCAATGCTTGCGCTCGGTCAAAGGCACTGCGCGCAGTGGGCTGCCATCCGGGAAGGTCCAGTGGCGGCAGGGGGCTGTCGTCGATCCCGTTCCACGCCAGGAAAAAATCACGCAAGTCCGCGGGTGGCTGCAGCCAGCGCAGGAAGGCGTCGAGCTTCGCGTGGTGGGCCTCGTCGTCCTGCGGATAGATCTGCCACACCGAGGGGACGCCGGCCAGCAGCCCGCGCACGAAGGAATCCTCGCCCCGGACGAAATTCAGGTCGCAGGACCAGAGCAGGTGGTCGTATTCGCGCTGGCTCAGCAGGGGCAGCGCGTGCAGTTGCAGACTGCCGGTGCAGCGGGCGCCGAGCGCGCGCACGGCCTCCGCGGCCCGGCCGGCCGTGACGAGGAGGTGGGTGGTTCGCTCGCCACCGGCGAGCTGCCGCAGCAGCTCCGCCAGCGCGGGCGGCTCGTAGCAGAACAGGCTGAGCACCTGCGCGCCCGGATCGGCTATCGACCACTGGCGCAGCCAGGCCCGGCGGTCGAATGCAGCCCGTCGCGAGGGCAGCTCGCGCTCGCGCAGCAGCCCGCCGGTGCGCGGGGTGAAGCCGGGATAGAAGAAGTGCTTGGTCATGCCGGCCCCGGGTCCGGCCATCACGGGCGAGGGCAGGCCGTGGCTGCGCTCCACGTAGCCTTCGGCGGAAAGGTATTCGAGGTTCAGCCACGCGGGAGCCCGGGGCGCCGCCGCCATGCGGGCGACGAAGGCCGGCGGCGGGTCGCAGCCGAAAGCCTCCACCACCACCTCGCCCGGCACCGCGTCGATCGCGGATTCGGTCCACGGGACGACTTCGACGCCCGCCGCGCCTTGCGGCGCCAGCCACTGCACGGGCGAAGGGTCGTCCATCCACAGGCGCACGTCGTGCCCGCGTGCGCCCAGTTCCGCGGCCAGGCGCCAGCAGACGCCGGCGTCGCCGTGGTTGTCGATGACCCTGCAGAAGATGTCCCAGCGCATGCCGTCCCGATAATAGGGCCATGCATTCGGAAGAAATCCTGGCGCAGGTGGCGGCCCTGCCGGCGCTGCCCGGCGTGTACCGCTATTACGACGGGGACGGCGGCGTGCTCTACGTGGGCAAGGCGCGCAACCTGAAGAAGCGGGTCTCCAGCTACTTCCAGAAGAACCATGGCGGCACGCGCATCGGCCACATGGTGGGCAAGATCGCGCGGCTGGAAACGACGGTCGTGCGCTCGGAAGCCGAGGCGCTGCTGCTCGAGAACAACCTGATCAAGACGCTGGCGCCGCGCTACAACATCCTGTTCCGCGACGACAAGAGCTATCCCTACCTGAAGATCACGGGCTCGGCCGACAAGCAGGCCCTTGCGGCGCGCGGCGGCGCAGCACCCTCGGCCGTCGCGTTCCCGCGCGTGGCCTACTACCGCGGCGCGGTGGACCGCAAGCACCGCTACTTCGGCCCCTACCCGAGCGCATGGGCGGTGAAGGAGTCGATCCAGCTGCTGCAGAAGGTGTTCCGCCTGCGCACCTGCGAGGACACGGTGTTCGCCAACCGCACCCGTCCCTGCCTGCTGTACCAGATCAAGCGCTGCTCGGGGCCGTGCGTGAACCTGGTGTCGCCGGCGGACTACGAGCACGACGTCGAGAACGCAGAGGCCTTCCTGCGCGGCGACACCCAGGCGGTGCTGCAGGCGCTGGAGCAGCGCATGATGGCGCACGCCGACAAGCTGGAGTTCGAGCAGGCCGCGGAACTGCGCAACCAGATGGGCGCGCTGTCCAAGGTGCTGCACCAGCAGTCGGTGGAAACCGCTTCCGACAAGGACGTCGACATCCTGGCCGTGCAGGTGCAGGGCGGCAAGGCCTGCGTCAACCTGGCCATGGTGCGCGGCGGCCGCCACCTGGGCGACCGCGCCTACTTCCCGAGCCACGTCGAGGACGCCACGGCGGTCCAGGAGTTCGACGATGCGGCCGATGCGGTGAAGGCGCAGCCGGTGGAGGTGCAGGTGCTGGAGGCCTTCATCGCCCAGCACTACATCGGCGTGCCGGTGCCCTCGGCCCTGATCACCAGCCACCCGGCCGATCCGCAGCTGGTCGAGGCGCTGGCGCAGCAGGCCGGCGGCCGCATCACCGCCGTCCACAATCCGCGCGGGCAGCGGCGCCTCTGGCTGGAGATGGCGGAGAAGAACGCGCAGCTGCAGCTGGCACGGCTGCTGGCCGAAGAGGGCTCGCAGCAGGCGCGCACCCGCTCGCTGGTGGAGGCGCTGGACCTGGCCCCCGACAACCTGGACACCTTCCTTCCGGGTCGAGTGCTTCGACATCTCGCACACGGCCGGCGAGGCGACCCAGGCCTCCTGCGTGGTGTTCCACCACCACCAGATGCAGAACCGCGAGTACCGCCGCTACAACATTGAGGGCATCACGCCCGGCGACGACTACGCCGCCATGCGGCAGGTGCTCACGCGGCGCTACGCGCGCCTGGCGCAGGAGGGGCGCGACACGCCCGATGCGACGCCGCCGGAGGAGCCGGCCGAGGCCGGGGCCGCGGCGGAACCAGCGCCCACCGAAGATGTCGAACTTGCGGCTCCGCCCGAAGTGCTGGTGGCCGCCGAAGCCGCGCCCGCCGGCGAAGTCGCCGCGGCGGCGAAGCCCAAACGCGAGAAGGCCGGTGGCGGCGGCAGCGCGCAGCGCCTGCCGGACCTGGTGCTCGTGGACGGCGGCCGCGGCCAGGTGAGCATGGCGCGCGAAGTGTTCGCGGAGCTGGGGCTGGACCTGTCGGTGATCGTCGGCGTGGAAAGGGGCGAGAGGGCCGCAAGGTCGGCCTGGAGGAACTGGTGTTCGCCGACGGGCGCGAGAAGGTCTACCTGGGGCGCGAATCCGCGGCCCTGATGCTGGTCGCGCAGATCCGCGACGAAGCCCACCGCTTCGCCATCACCGGCATGCGCGCCCGCCGCGCCCGCGTGCGCGTGGGCGGCAGCCAGCTGGAGGAGATCCCCGGCATCGGCGCCAAGAAGCGCGCCCGCCTGCTGCAACGTTTCGGCGGCGTGCGCGGCGTGGCGGCGGCGAGCGTGGAGGACATCGCCACGGTGGAGGGAATCTCGCGCGAGCTGGCGGAGCAGATCTACCGGGCGCTGCACTGAAACGGGGGTGCGGGTCCGGCATGCCAGAATCGGCCATGTTCTTCACGGTCCCGACCCTCCTCACCTGGACGCGCATCATCGCCATCCCGCTGCTGGTGGGGGTGTTCTACATCGGGCTGGAGCACCGGCTGCAGAACCTCATCGCCACCACCATGTTCGTCGTCTTCGCGGCGACCGACTGGCTGGATGGCTTCCTCGCCCGCAAGTTGAACCAGACCTCGTCCTTCGGCGCCTTCCTGGACCCGGTGGCCGACAAGTTCCTGGTCTGCGCCGCCCTGCTGGTGCTGGTGCACCTCAAGCGCGCCGACGTGTTCGTGGCGCTGATCATCATCGGCCGCGAGATCGCGATCTCGGCGCTGCGCGAGTGGATGGCGCAGATCGGCGCGTCCAAGAGCGTGGCGGTGCACATGCTGGGCAAGGTGAAGACCACCGTGCAGATGATCGCCATCCCCTTCCTGCTGTTCGACGGCGAGCTGTTCGGCGCCATCGACACGCTGCAGTGGGGCACCTGGCTGATCTGGCTGTCGGCCATCCTCACCGTCTGGTCGATGATCTACTACCTGCAGAAGGCCCTGCCGGAGATCCGGCGCCGGGTGAAGTAGCCCATGACCGGCGCCGCGCGGGTCGACCCGCTGGTGCGGGCCATGCCCGTCGTCTTCGTCCTGGTCTGGAGCACCGGCTTCATCGTCGCGCGCTACGGCATGCCGCACGCCCCGCCGATGAAGTTCCTGGCGCTGCGCTACGCGCTCTCGGTCGCCGCCTTCCTCGTCTGGGCCCTGGTCGCGCGCGCCGCCTGGCCGCGCAACGGCCGCCAGCTCGCCCACCTCGCGGTCACGGGCTTCCTCATGCACGGCGGCTACCTCGGCGGTGTGTGGGCTGCGGTCAAGGCCGGCATGGGCGCGGGACTGGCGGCGCTGCTGGTGGGATTGCAGCCGGTGCTGACCGCGGTGTGGATTTCCCTGTGGGGCGGCAAGGTGGCGGCGCGCCAGTGGGCCGGGCTGGCCCTGGGCCTGGCGGGCCTGCTGCTGGTCGTGTGGCAGAAGCTGGGGATCGGTGAAGTCAGTGCGCAGAACCTGGTGTTCGCCCTCATCGCGCTGCTGTCCATCACCGCCGGCACGCTGTACCAGAAGCGCTTCGTACAGCCCTGCGACGTGCGCACCGCCAACCTGGTGCAGCTCGCGGCCGCCTTCGCCATCACCATGCCGCTGGCGCTGCTGGAGGCGGAAGCGATGCGCTGGGCGCTGGCCGACGGCTCGCTCAACGGCGAACTCGCGGGGGCGGTCGCCTGGTCCGTGCTGGGCCTGACTCTCGGCGGCAGTTCGCTGCTGTACTTGCTGATCCAGAAGGGCGCCGCGACCACGGTCACCAGCCTGATGTACCTGGTGCCGCCCACCACGGCGCTGATGGCCTGGCTGCTGTTCGGCGAGCCGATCACGGTGCTGATCGTCGCCGGCATGGCGCTCACCGCCGTGGGCGTGAGCCTGGTCGTGCGGCCGGCGAAGCGGTGAGCTTCCAGGGCTCGCCGCGGAAGCGCTCCGCCAGGAAGTCCACCAGCAGACGGATGCGCTTGGGCGTCGAGGCCGTGTGCGGCGCCAGCCAGTGGATGTCCGCATCGGTCATGGCGTAGGCGGGCAGCACGCGCACCAGTTCGCCGGCGGCCAGCGCGCCGGCGATGTCCCAGAGGCTGCGCAGCATGATGCCGCGGCCGGCCAGGCACCAGTCGCGCACCAGCTCGCCCGAATTGCTGGAGAGCGGGCCGCCGACGCGCACCCGGACCTCCGCGCGATCGCGCTCGCGCTGCAGCCGCCAGATGTCGAACTGCTCGTTCTCGCGCACCACCAGGCATTCGTGCGCCGCCAGCTCCTCGATGCTCGCCGGCGTGCCGCGCGCGCGCAGGTAGGCGGGCGATGCGACCAGCACGCGCTGGTTGCGCGCGAGCCGCCGCCCGGTCCACTCGGTCGCCCGCTGGCCGCGCACGGCCCACAGCCACACGGCGCCGTCGAAGCCCTCGACGGCCAGGTCGGGCAGCTGTTCGGTGAGCTGCAGCTGGAGGTCGAGTTGCGCATGGCGTTCCTGGAATTCCGCGAGGGCGGGACCCAGCCAGGCGCGGCCGAAGCCGAAGGTGGCGGCCAGCCGGATGCGGCCGACCGGTTCCTTGTGCCGCTCCTGCAGCTCGGCCTCCATGGCCTGGAAGCCGGCCAGCAGGCCGGTCGCGCGCTCGCACAGGGCCTCGCCTTCCGCGGTGGGAACCACGCGGCGCGTCGTGCGCTGGAAGAGCTTGAGGCCCAGCCGCGCCTCCAGCGCCGCCAGCCGCTTGGTGATCACGGAAGGCACGACGTCGGCGGCCGAGGCGGCACCGGCCAGGCTGCCGTGCGCGCGGATGGCCAGCAGCAACTCGAGGTCGGCGCGATCCAGTTGGGGGTTCATTGCTGCCGTTATGGAAAGAATGGCTTGCCGGATTATTGCTTGTCCGTGCACGCCGGCGGGTGCCAGAATCCCGTCCATGTTGGAAGGCTTCGAATCCCTGCGCATCGCACGCGACGGCGTCACGCTGAACGTGCGGCGGGCGGGGCAGGGCGCGCCGCTGCTGTTGCTGCACGGGCATCCGCAGTCGCATGCCATGTGGCACCTGGTCGCGCCGCAGCTGGCGCAGCGCTTCAAGGTGGTGCTGATGGACCTGCGCGGCTACGGCGATTCGGGCCGGCCCGACGCCGGTCCTGACTCGGTCGCCTACTCGAAGCGCGAGATGGCCAGGGACGCCGTCCACGTCATGCGGCACCTCGGCCACGATCGCTTCCAGGTGCTCGCCCACGACCGCGGCGCGCGCGTCGCGCACCGGCTGGCGCTGGACCATCCGCAGGCGGTCGAGCGCCTCATGCTGCTGGACATCGCGCCCACCCTGGCCATGTACCGCCACACCACGGAAGCCTTCGCCCGCGCCTACTGGCACTGGTTCTTCCTGATCCAGCCGGGGCTGCTGCCGCAGGCGCTGATCGAATCCGATCCTGTGCGCTACCTGCGCAGCGTGATGGGCGCGCGGCATGCGGGCCTGGCCGCCTTCACACCCGAAGCCCTGGCCGAGTACGAACGCTGCGCCGCGATCCCCGGCACCGCCGCGGCCGTGGTGGCCGACTACCGCGCCGGCGCCGGCCTCGACCTGCAGCACGACCAGGCCGACCTGGACGCCGGCCGCCGCCTCGCGCAGCCGCTGCGCGTGCTGTGGGGCGAGCACGGGGTCGTGGCACGCTGCTTCGACGTGCCGGCGCTGTGGCGGCCGTGCGCCGACGACTTTTCCGGCCGCAGCCTCGCCTGCGGCCACTACATCGCGGAAGAGGCGCCCGCCCTTCTGCTGGACGAGATCCTCACCTTCTTCAGGAGCACACCGTGAGCAAGAAACGCATTGCAGTCATCGCCGGCGACGGCATCGGCAAGGAAGTCATGCCCGAGGGCGTGCGGGTGGTGGACGCCGCCGCGCGCAAGTTCGGCATCGACCTCGCCTTCGACCACTTCGACTTCGCCAGCTGGGACTACTGCGAGAAGCATGGCCGCTACATGCCCGAGAACTGGAAGGACCAGGTCGGCGGCCATGACGCCATTTTCTTCGGCGCGGTCGGCTGGCCCGAGAAGATCCCCGACCACGAGTCGCTGTGGCAGTCGCTGCTGCTGTTCCGCCGCGAGTTCGACCAGTACGTGAACCTGCGCCCCGCGCGCCTGATGCCCGGCATCATCGCGCCGGTCGTGCGCAAGGACGGCACCCCGCGCCAGCCGGGCGAGATCGACATGTACATCGTGCGCGAGAACACCGAGGGCGAGTACTCCGCCGTCGGCGGCCGCATGTACCCGGGCACCGAGCGCGAGATCGTGATGCAGGAGACCATCATGTCCCGCCATGGCGTGGACCGCGTGCTGAAGTTCGCCTACGAGCTGGCCAACTCCCGCCCCAAGAAGCACCTGACCAGCGCCACCAAGTCCAACGGCATCGCGATCACCATGCCCTACTGGGACGAGCGCGTCGCCGAGATGGCCAAGAAGTACCCCCAGGTCAAGACCGACAAGTTCCACATCGACATCCTGACCGCCCACTTCGTGCAGCGCCCGGACTTCTTCGACGTGGTGGTGGCGACCAACCTGTTCGGCGACATCCTGTCCGACCTGGGCCCGGCCTGCACCGGCACCATCGGCATCGCGCCCAGCGCCAACCTGAACCCGGACCGCAAGTTTCCCTCGCTGTTCGAGCCGGTCCACGGCTCCGCGCCGGACATCTACGGCCGGAACATCGCCAACCCGATCGGCCAGATCTGGTGCGGCGCGATGATGCTGGAGTTCCTGGGCCACAAGGAGGCGCACGACGCGATCCTGAAGGCGATCGAGGCCGTGCTGGACCCGAAGTCGGGGGCGCCGCGCACCGGCGACATCGGCGGCAAGGCGAGCACCACGGACGTCGGCAAGGCGATCGCCGCCGCGCTGTAACGGTTTGCTGCTGCGCACAAGGCGCGGCGCGAAGCATTTGTCCATGCGACGAACGCGCGGCCCGGCGCGCACGCGCCGTCAGCTTGCCGCTAGAATCCGCCCCCGCGTGTTGTATTGCCGCATGGTGTATTGACACCCCGCGCGACGCTGTTCTCTAATCGTCGCCAGTGGCTGCAAGGCCGCCCGCACTGTCTCCCCTTCCCGCCACGCCGAGCGTCCCGGGAACGGGAGACAAATTTTGAAGAGACAAGACCGTCCACAACTCATTCCGCACGAGGGGCCCCTGTGAACAAGACCGAACTGATCGAGCACATCGCCAAACACGCCGACATCTCCAAGGCCGCCGCCACGCGCGCTGGAGTCGATGATCGGCGCGGTGAAGACCACGCTGAAGAAAGGCGGTTCGGTTTCGCTCGTCGGTTTCGGCACCTTCGCGGTGGGCAAACGCGCCGCGCGCAGCGGCCGCAATCCCCGGACCGGCGCCCAGATTAAAATCAAGGCTGCCAAGGTGCCCAAGTTCCGTCCCGGCAAGGCGCTCAAGGATGCGCTGAACTGAGACGGCTTCCCCGGTGGGGTGCTTAGCTCAGCTGGTAGAGCGGCGCCCTTACAAGGCGTAGGTCGGCGGTTCGATCCCGTCAGCACCCACCAAATGAAGAAAGGCGAACCGCGGTTCGCCTTTTTGTTTGTCCCGAAGACCGCGAGTCACAAAGACCATGTTCGATTTCGTCCGCAAGCACACGAAGATCATGCAGTTCCTGCTGTTCCTGCTGATCGTGCCGTCCTTCGTGCTGTTCGGCCTGCAGGGCTACGAGCGCATGCAGGAGAAGGGGGAGACGGTGGCCAAGGTGGACGGCCACGAGATCTCGCAGCTCGATTGGGACAACGCCCACAAGGCGGAAGTGGACCGGCTGCGCGAGCAGATGCCCACCCTCGACGCCAAGATGCTGGACTCGGCCGAGGCGCGCTACGGCACGCTGGAGCGGCTGGTGCGCGACCGCGTGCTGGCGGCCGCCGTGCAGAACTCCAACCTGATGGTCACCGACCAGCGCGTCGCCCGCGAGCTGCAGGGCAACCAGCTGATCGCGGCGCTGCGCGGCGCCGACGGCAAGCTGGACATCGAGCGCTACCGCCAGCTGCTGGCGCAGCGCGGCATGACGCCGGAAATGTTCGAGAACCAGGTGCGCAACGACGTCGCGCTGACCCGGGTGCTGGGCGGCGTCACGCAGTCCGCGTTCGCGCCGCCCTCGCAGGTGGGCGTGGCCGTCAACAGCTTCTTCGAGCGCCGCGAGGCGCAGGTCGCGCGCTTCAACGCCGCCGACTACAAGGGCAAGGTGACGCCGACCGACGCGGACCTGCAGGCCTTCTACAAGGACAACCCGAAGCTGTTCCAGGCGCCCGAGCAGGCCAGCATCGAATACCTGGTGCTGGACCTCGCGGCCGCGCAGCAGGGCATCACCATCAACGAGGCCGACCTCAAGACCTACTACGAGCAGAACGCCTCGCGCATCGGCGGCCAGGAAGAGCGCCGCGCCAGCCACATCCTGGTGGCCGTGCCCAAGGGCGCGCCCGAGGCCGACAAGGCCAAGGCCAGGGCGAAGGCGGACGAACTGCTGGCGCAGGTGAAGAAGAATCCGGCGGGCTTTGCCGAGCTGGCGAAGAAGAACTCGCAGGACGAAGGTTCGGCCCAGCGCGGCGGCGACCTTGACTTCTTCACCCGCGGCGCGATGGTCAAGCCCTTCGAGGACGCCGTGTTCGCGATGAAGGACAAGGGCGAGATCGCGGGCCCGGTGGAATCCGAGTTCGGCTACCACGTGATCCAGCTGACCGACGTCAAGGTGCCCAAGCAGCGGACCTTCGAGGAAATGAAGCCGGAGCTCGAGGCCGAACTTCGCAAGCAGCAGGCGCAGAAGAAGTATGCGGAAGCGGCCGAGTCCTTCAGCAACACCGTGTACGAGCAGTCGGAGTCCCTCAAGCCGGCCGCCGACAAGCTCAAGCTGCAGATCCGCACCGCGGAGAAGGTGACGCGCACGCCGGCACCCAACACCACGGGTCCGACGGCCAACGTGAAGTTCCTGGCCGCGCTGTTCTCGCCCGACGCGGTGGAGCGCAAGCGCAATACCGAAGCCGTGGAGATCGGCCCCAACCAGATGGCGGCCGGCCGCGTCACGCAATACTCGCCGGCGCGCACGCGGCCCTTCGAGGAAGTGAAGGACCAGGTGCGCGAGCAGGTGGTGGCGGCCAAGGCCGCGGAACTGGCGCGCAAGGACGGCGAAGCAAAGCTGGCGGCCTGGAAGGCCAGTCCCGCGACGGCCGAACTGCCCGCGGCGGTGCCGGTGTCGCGCATGGATGCCGGCCAGCCCCGCCAGGTGATCGAAGCCGCCCTGCGTGCCGACCCGGCCAAGCTGCCGGCGCTGGTGGGCGTGGACCTCGGCGCCGAGGGCTACGCGGTGGTGAAGGTCAACAAGCTGCTGCCGCGCGATACGGTGGCACCGCAGCAGGCGCAGCAGGAAGCGGGGCAGTACACCCGCGCCTGGGGCACCGCGGAGGCGATGGCGTACTACGAGGTCCTGAAGAACCGCTTCAAGGCGCAGATCAACGTGCCGCGGCCGAAGGAAGCGGTGGCCCAGTGAAGGGCTTCGCCTACTGTGCCGCCAGGTGGCGGCGCAGGAAGGCGAGCAGCTTCGCCTCGTCGTAGTCGCGGCCGGACTCGAGTTCGCCGGAAGGCTGCGACGCGACGACCTTGCCGGCGGCGTCGAGCAGGTAGAAGTGCGGGTAGCCCCTGGCCTTGGGCCATTGCGAGAGCACGGCCTCGTTGCGGTTCTGCGGCGAGTAGTTGACCTTGACCAGGATGTAGTGGTCCTGCAGGGCCTTCTGCACCGCCGGGCGCGCGGCGACGAAGCGGTCGAAGATGTGGCACCACGCGCACCACTCGCCGCCGACGTCCACGAACACCATCTTGCGCTGGGCCTGTGCGAGCGCGAGCGCCTGTTGCACGTCCGCCGCCGCGTCGCGCTGCGGATCGAACTTCTCCGGCAGCGCGTGGAACGCCCACGCGGGTGCGAGGGCCATGGCGGCCAGGGCGGTGAGCAGGGCTCTCCTGTGCATGGGTGCATTCTAGGAGGGGGCGACCCTTGCGCGCTGCACTTCCCGGAATCCGGCTGATTCAGATCAAGCGCCAGCACCGGGCCGGCAGTGGGCGCGGTCCCTGCCTTGGCAGAATCCAGCCTGAACAACGCACTCCATGAACCAGCTGCGCCGCTCCACCCGACTCGCCCGCCTCGTCGCGGCCTGGGTGCTGGCATGGTTCGTGGCGATGGCCGCCGCGCCGTTCGCGTCCATGGCGCAGGTTTCGGGCGGTTGCGAGGCGGCCGCCGCGCACGCGGGCCATGAAGGACACGCCGCTGCCGCCTGCGACTCCGACCCGGCGGACGAAGTCCATGCCGCGCATGCGGAGCGCGGCTCCGGTGCGGGCGCCCATTGCCCGGTGTGCATGCACGCCGCGGCACCGCCGCCCGCGCTGCCTCTCGCACGGCTGGCCCATGCGGCTCCCGACACGGCCGCTGCGCCGGCCCCCATCGAACCACCGCGCGTGCACACCGCCGCGCCGCCGCCGCCGCGCGGCCCGCCACGCTTCTCCTGACCGATCGCTTCGCTCTCCCGCGCACGGGCGCCGGGAGCGACCCTTTCTTTTCCAGGAGATTCACGTGCACCAGTTCCACGGGGCCGCGGCGCGCGCCGCTGCCGCCATCCTTCTCGCCGCCTGCGCGGCATCCGCCCAGGCCAGCTGCGGCGCCGCCTTCTGCTCGGTCAACACCGACTGGACCACCGAGGCCGCGGGCCTCGCCGAGGGCAGCGTGTTCGACCTGCGCTACGAGCACATCCGCCAGGACCAGCCGCGCGCCGGTTCGCGCCGCATCGCCGTCGGCGAGATCCGCCACCACCACGACGAGGTCGAGACCCTCAACCGCAACCTGGTGGCGACCTACACGCGCACCTTCGCCAATGGCTTCGGCCTGTCGGTGTCCGCGCCCTTTACGGACCGCGAGCACCTCCACATCCACAACCACCGCGGCGCGCAGATCCCGGAGCAGTGGGACTTCCGCAAGTTCGGCGACCTGCGCGTCACCGGCCGCTACCAGCGTGCGCTGGGCGGCAGCGATGCCGCGCCGAGCACCGCGGGCGTCATCCTGGGCCTCAAGCTGCCCACCGGCAGCACGCGCGTGGCCAACACCGGCGGCGACATCGCGGAGCGCACGCTGCAGCCCGGCACCGGCACCACCGACCTGATCCTCGGTGCGGTCTTCCACCAGCAGCTGCCGGCCAGCGGCGCCTCCTGGTTCGCGCAGGCCCAGGTGCAGCGCGCGCTGAATTCGCACGACGAGTTCCGGCCCGGCACGCAGCTGACCGCCGACGTCGGCTACGCGCACCCGCTGGCCGACAAGCTCGATGGCATCGTGCAATTGAACGTGGTGGCCAAGCGCCGCGACCGCGGGGCCGAGGCCGAAAGCGCGGACAGCGGCAGCCGCGCCGTGTTCCTGAGCCCGGGCCTGAGCTACCGGGTGACCGACGCCGTACGCGTGTACGGCTTCGTGCAGCAGCCGCTGTACCAGTACGTCAACGGCGTGCAGCTGACGCCGGATCGCGCCTTCGTGCTGGGCGTGTCCACGCGCTTCTGAGGGCGCGCATAAGGAAAAAGCCCCGGATGCTTGCGCTTCCGGGGCTTCGTTCTATTCGATGGGGTGGCTGATGGGACTCGAACCCACGACAACAGGAATCACAATCCTGGACTCTACCAACTGAGCTACAGCCACCGCGAGCCCGGGATTATAGCCGGGCGCGACGCCCGCTCAGGGATTGACCATCACCAGCTTGCCGCGCACGCCGCGCGAGCCCATGTGCGCGAAGGCCGCCTTGAGCTCGGCCATCGGCATGGTGCGGTCGATCACCGGCTTGACCTTGCCTTGCGCGTACCACTGCGCCAGCTCCCCCATCATGGCCGCATTGGCCTTGGGTTCGCGGCGCGAGAACTCGCCCCAGAACACGCCGACGATGGACGCGCCCTTGAGCAGCGGCAGGTTCAGCGGCAGGCTGGGGATGGGGCCGGCGGCGAAACCGATCACCAGGTAGCGGCCGCGCCAGGCGATGGAGCGGAAGGCCGGCTCGGCGAACTCGCCGCCCACCGGGTCGTAGATCACGTCCGGGCCCTTGCCATCGGTGGCCGCCTTGACCGCCTCGCGGAAGGCATTGGGCACCGCATGCTGCGTGTAGTTGATCGTCGCGTCGGCGCCGATCGACTTGCACAGCTCGCACTTCTCGTCGGTCGATGCGGCGGCGATCACGCGCGCGCCAACCGCCTTGGCGATCTGGATGGCGGAGGTGCCGACGCCGCCGGCCGCGCCCAGCACCAGCACCGTTTCGCCCGCCTTGAGCTGCGCGCGGTCGACCAGGGCGTGGTGGGACGTCGCGTAGATCATGATGAAGGCCGCGGCATCCACGAAGGGAAAGCCCGGTGGCAGCGGCATGCAGCGGTCGGCCGGCGCGATGGTGTGCGTGCCGAAGCCGCCGGTGCCCGAGAGGCAGGCCACCGGTTGCCCCACCTTCAGCGCGACGCCTTCGCCCACGGCTGCGATGGTGCCCGCGTATTCGGAGCCCGGCACGAAGGGCAGGGCCGGCTTGTGCTGGTACTTGTTCTGCACGATCAGCAAGTCGGGGAAGTTCAGGCTGGCCGCCTTGATCTCCACCAGCACCTCGCCGGCCTTGGGCTGCGGCGTGGGCAGCTCCTTCCATTGCAGCGCGTCTACGCCGACGGGGTTCTCGCAAAGCCAGGCATGCATGGGTTGGTGTCTCCGGTTCTCGATCCCCGCATGATAGGCAGGTCGCCCGTGGTGGCGATGTCCCTGCGGCGACCGCGCCTACAATGCCCCGCAGATGAAGATCCTGCTCTCCAACGACGACGGCTACCAGGCGCCCGGCATCGTGGCGCTGTACGATGCGATCCGCGACCTGGGCGAGGTGGAGGTGGTCGCGCCGGAGCACAACAACAGCGCCAAGTCGAACGCGCTCACGCTGCACGCGCCGCTGTACGTCAACGAGGCGTCCAACGGCTTCCGCTACGTGAACGGCACGCCGGCGGACTGCGTGCACATCGCGCTGACCGGCCTGCTCGGTTACCGCCCCGACCTGGTGGTCAGCGGCATCAACAACGGCGCCAACATGGGCGACGACACCATCTATTCCGGCACGGTCGGCGCCGCGATGGAGGGCTACCTTTTCGGCATCCCCGCCGTCGCCTTCTCGCAGACCGAGAAGGGCTGGGCCAATCTCGATGCCGCGGCCCGCAAGGCGCGCGAGCTGGTGCAGTTCCTCGCCGCGCACCACCGCACCGACGGCGCGCACTGGCTGCTGAACGTGAACATCCCGAACAAGGCCTACGAGGAACTCAAGCCCTTCAAGGTCTGCCGGCTGGGCCGGCGGCACGCGGCGGAAAAGGTCATCGCGCAGGACAGCCCGCATGGCCAGACGATGTACTGGATAGGCGCGGCGGGACCGGCCAAGGACGACGCCGAGGGCACCGACTTCCATGCGGCGCTACAGGGGCATCCGACGATCACGCCCTTGAAGGTGGACCTGACCGACCACGACGCGCTGCGTTACTGGTCGCAGGCCGCTTCCCAACTGCCGCAGGGCAAGGCAGGCGCATGACGCGCCGGCCCGGCTTCCCGGCCCGCCTTTCGAATGTTCCGGCGGCCCAGCCCGCGCGCGGTGCCGCGCCGGGTGCAACTGCGACCGCGGCGCGTTCCGCGCCCTCCGGGCTGGGACTCGACTCGCAGGCCGTGCGTGCGCGCATGGTGCAGAAGCTCGCCGAAGGCGGCATCTCCAACGCACGCGTGCTCGCCGCGGTGAATGCCGTGGAGCGCCACCGCTTCGTGGACAGCGCGCTGGTGAACCAGGCCTACGAAGACACCAGCCTGCCGATCGGCCTGGGGCAGACCATCTCCAAGCCCAGCGTCGTGGCGCGCATGATCGAACTGCTGCTGGCCGCGCCCGGTGCGGCCGGCGGGCGCCTGGGCCGCGTGCTGGAGATCGGCACCGGCTGCGGCTACCAGGCCGCCGTGCTGAGCCAGGTGGCCAGCGAGGTTTACAGCATCGAACGCCTGCGCGGCCTGCATGAGCGCGCGCGCGAGAACCTGCGGACCTTTCGTCTGCCCAACGTGCACCTGCTGTTTGGCGACGGCATGGCCGGATTCGCCAAGGGCGCACCGTATGCGGGCATCATCGCTG
This sequence comes from Ramlibacter montanisoli, assembly GCF_013087525.1. GTDB lineage: Bacteria > Pseudomonadota > Gammaproteobacteria > Burkholderiales > Burkholderiaceae_C > Ramlibacter > Ramlibacter montanisoli. Next base: position 977,595 of record NZ_JABFCS010000001.1, read on the forward strand.
CAGCCGGTGGCGAGGCCGTGCCTGCCACGTGGACCGATCAGCTCGCGGAGGGAGGGCGCATCGTCGCGCCCATGGTGATGGCCAACCGCCAGCAGGCGCTGGTCATCGTCGAGAAAGAGGCGGGACGGCTGAAGCAGACGATTCTTGAGACCGTTCACTTTGTCCCCCTAAAATCGGGCATCGCATGAGGATCAAGACAATGGAACTGCGCGAGCGCGCGCTCAGGGGTTTGTGGCTGCTGGCAGCCTGTTCGCTGCTGGCTGCCTGCGCCGCGCCGCGCCGCATGCCGGCCCCGGTGGAGGACCGTTTCGGCGGCCGCCAGCCCGCGGTGGTGGCGGATGCCCAGCGCGCCGCTGCCCTGCCGGGCGCGGAGAACGCGGGCAAGCCGGGTTTCTACACGGTCAAGCCCGGCGACACGCTGGTGCGCATCGCGCTGGAGTCGGGGCAGAACTGGCGTGACGTCGCCCGCTGGAACAACATGGACAACCCGAACGTGCTCGAGGTGGGGCAGGTCCTGCGCGTTGCGCCACCGGCGCCCTTGGTGCCGGCGCCGGGAACCACCGTCGTGGGCGCCTTGCCGCCGGCCTCGGCCGCGCTGCCGCCCGCGAGTGCCGCCAGCAGCGTGCCGCGCGGCACGGCCACCACCGCGACGCCGGCTGCCGCCACCGCCACGCCCGGCCCCGCGGCCAACGGACCGGACGAGGATGTCGCCTGGGGCTGGCCCACGGCGGGCGGCGCCACCGTGCTCGCGGGCTTCGACGAGCAGAAGAACAAGGGCATCGACATCGCGGGCCGCGCCGGCGACCCCGTGGTGGCCGCCGCCGATGGCCGCGTGGTCTATGCGGGTGCGGGCCTGCGCGGCTACGGCAACCTGATCATCCTGAAGCACAACAACACCTACCTCACCCGCCTATGCGCACAACCAGGCGCTGCTGGTGAAGGAAGACCAGACGGTGCGCAAGGGCCAGAAGATCGCGGAGATGGGTTCCACCGACACCGACCGCGTGAAGTTGCACTTCGAAATCCGCCGGCAGGGCAAGCCGGTCGACCCCACCCGGTACCTGCCACCGAGATAACGATGAAACGCCGCAACGGGCACGAAGGGACTCCGACGCCAGGAGGCGCCCGCCCGGATGCGGACGACGTTCCCACGGATGAGCCGCCGCCCGTCGAGGCGGAGGCCGTCCCCGACATCCCCCTGCGCGAGATCCCGGCCGACCTGTCCGGCGAGAGCAGCGACACGCTGACGCTCTACCTGCGTGACGTGCGCCGCACGACGCTGTTCACCGCCGAAGAGGAATTCGAGACGGCCACGCGCGCGCGCGCCGGCGACTTCGCCGCCCGCCAGTCGATGATCGAGCACAACCTGCGCCTGGTGGTGAGCATCGCCAAGGGCTACCTCGGGCGCGGCGTGCCGCTGTCGGACCTGATCGAGGAGGGCAACCTCGGGCTGATGCACGCCATCGACAAGTTCGAGCCCGAGCGCGGCTTCCGCTTCTCCACCTACGCGACCTGGTGGATCCGCCAGTCGGTGGAGCGCGCCGTGATGAACCAGGGCCGCGTGATCCGCCTGCCCGTGCACGTGGTGCGCGAACTGCAGCAGGTGCTGCGCGCGCGCCGCACGCTGGAGAACGATCCCGCCTTCGCCGCCGCCCGCAAGAGCGACAGCGAGGGCGTGCGGGTGGAGGACGTCGCGGCGCTGCTGGGTCGCGACGTGCACGAGGTCGCGCAGCTGCTGGCGATGGCCGAGACGCCCAAGTCGCTGGACGCGGTGATCGACAAGTCGGACGACGAGCACACGCTGGGCGACTTCATGGCCGACGAACTCGCGCTCGACCCGACCGGCGTCACCCACAACCACGAGGTCGAGCGGCTGCTGGCAGGCTGGATCGAAACGCTCTCGCAGCGCGAGAAGGAAGTGCTGGAAGGCCGCTTCGGCCTGCGTCACCGCGAACCGGAAACGCTGGAGGTGCTGAGCGACCGACTCGGGCTCACGCGCGAACGCGTGCGGCAGATCCAGAACGAGGCCCTGACCAAGCTGAAGCGGCAGATGGCGCGCAGCGGCGTGGACCGCGACTCGCTGTTCTGAGGCGGGCCCAGCGGCTGCTAAAGTCGGGCGATGGCCTGGCCCGTACTTGTCTTCGATATCGAATCCATTCCCGACGTGGCCGGCCTGCGCCTGCTGCGCGACGCGCCCGCGGAAGCCACGGATGCCGAGGTTTATGCGCAGTGGCTGCAGCAGCGCAAGGAGGCCGGCCAGAGCGACTTCATGCCGCTGCACCTGCAGCGCGTGCTGGTGATCAGCTGCGTGTTCCGAAATGCCGAGGGCATCCGCGTGCATTCCTTCGTGGACCGCGACAACGCGAGCGAAGGCAAGGTGATCCAGAACTTCTTCAACGCGCTGGACAAGCACGTGCCGCAGCTGGTGAGCTGGAACGGCGGCGGCTTCGACCTGCCGGTGCTGCACTACCGCGGCCTGCGCCACGGCGTGACCGCCGACCGCTACTGGTGCATGGGCGAGGGCGGCGGGCCGGACGACCGCGAGTTCAAGTGGAACAACTACATCAGCCGCTACCACATGCGCCACCTGGACCTGATGGACCTGCTGGCGATGTACCAGCCGCGCGCCAGCGCCCCGCTGGACGCCATGGCCAAGCTGTGCGGCTTCCCCGGCAAGCTGGGCATGGACGGCTCGCAGGTCTACAGCGCCTTCCTGGAAGGCAAGCTGGAGGAGATCCGCCGCTACTGCGAGACGGACGTGATGAACACCTACCTGCTGTACTGTCGCTTCCAGAAGATGCGCTGCGGCTTCAACGAGGCGGAGTACGAGCAGGAAGTCACCCTCGTCAAGCAGACGCTGGCCGACCTGGCGCATGCGGAGCCGCACTGGCAGGAGTACCTGGCCGTCTGGATGTGAGGGCCTGAGACAATCCGGGCATGACAGAGAAAGTGGCGCCCCCGCGCATCCGCAGGGCTGGCTGGAAATCGAGTCGCTGGACATCGAGGCGCAGGGCGTGGCCCGGCGCGCGGACGGCAAGGTGGTGTTCGTCGATGGCGCCTTGCCGGGCGAGCTGGTCACGGCCAACGTCCACCGCAGGAAGAACAACTGGGAACAGGCCTCGCTGGTCGCGGTGCACCGCGAGTCGGCGCAGCGGGTGCGTCCGCGCTGCCCGCATTTCGGCCTGCACGAGGGGCGCCTGCGGCGGCTGCAAGATGCAGCACCTGCACGTGGGCGCCCAGGTCGCCATCAAGCAGCGGGTGCTGGAGGACAACCTCTGGCACCTGGGCAAGGTCAAGGCCGAGACCCTGCTGCCCGCCATCGAGGGCCCGGCCTGGGGCTACCGCTGGCGCGCCCGCTTCTCCGTGCGCCACGTGCGCAAGAAGGAGACGGTGCTGGTGGGCTTCCACGAGCGCAAGAGAGCCGCTATGTGGCCGACATCCGCGAGTGCCATGTCGTCCCGAAGCACGTGAGCGACCTGCTGCTGCCGCTGCGCGGGCTGATCGGCTCCATGGACGCCATCGAGACCTGCCCGCAGATCGAGCTGGCCGTGGGCGACGAGGTCACGGCCCTGGTGCTGCGGCACCTGGAACCGCTGTCGGCGGGCGACCTGGCCAAGCTGCGCGCCTTCGCGCAGGAGCACGCCGCGGCCCGCGTGCAGTGGTGGCTGCAGCCCAAGGGTCCCGACACGGTGCAGCTGCTCGACCCGGGCCCGGAGCTGGCCTACACGCTGCCCGAGTTCGGCATCACCATGCCTTTCAGGCCGACCGACTTCACGCAGGTCAACCCGCACATCAACCGCGTGCTGGTGGACCGGGCCGTGCGCCTGCTGGACGTGCAGCGCGGCGAGCGGGTGATCGACTGGTTCTGCGGCCTGGGCAACTTCACGCTGCCGCTGGCCACGCGCGCCGGCGAGGTGCTGGGCATCGAGGGCAGCGAGGCGCTGGTGGCGCGTTCGCGCGAGAACTACGCGCGCAACCAGGCCGGCCGCGCGCAGCCGCTGGCGCCCACGCGCTTCGAGGCGCGCAACCTGTTCGAGATCACGCCGCAGCAGCTGGTGGCCGACGGCCGCGGCGACCGCTGGCTGGTGGACCCGCCGCGCGAAGGCGCCTTCGCGCTGTCCAAGGCGCTGGCCGACCTGCACCAGGACCACGTGCTGCGCGAGCACGGCTGGACGCCGCCGCGCCGCATCGTGTACGTCAGCTGCAACCCGGCGACGCTGGCGCGCGACGCGGGGCTGCTGGTGCACCAGGCGGGCTACCGCTGCACGGCGGCGGGCGTGGTGAACATGTTCCCGCACACGGCGCACGTGGAGTCGATGGCGGTGTTCGACCTGCAATGAAAAAGGGCCCCGCGGGGCCCTTTTCTTCGCCGAATGCGGCTTACTCGTCGCCCGCCGTCATCCCCAGCAGCGCCAGCCAGCAGGCTCTGGAACACGTTGAAGATGTCCAGGTACAGCGCCAGCGTGGCGCTGATGTAGTTGGTCTCGCCGCCGTCGATGATCTGCTTGAGGTCGTACAGCATGTACAGGCTGAACACGCCGATCGCCAGCGTGCTGATCACCATCATGCCGACGCCGGAGCCGACGAACACGTTGATGATGGCGCCGAAGAAGATCACCATGGCGCCGACGAACAGCCACTTGCCCATGCCGGAGATGTCGCGCTTGATCACCGAAGAGAGGGTGGCCATCACGAAGAACACCGCCGCCGTGCCGCCGAAGGCCGTCATCACCAGCCCGGTGCCGTTCTTGAAGCCCAGCACCATCGCGATCAGGCGCGACAGCATCAGGCCCATGAAGAAGGTGAAGGCCAGCAGCACGCCGACGCCCGCCGCCGAGTCCTTGGTCTTCTGGATCGCGTAGAGGAAGCCGAAGGCGCCGCCCAGGAACACGATCAGGCCCAGCCCGCCGGACAGGCCGCGGGTGATGCCGGTGGCCACGCCGACCCAGGCGCCCAGCACCGTGGGGATCAGGCTGAGGGCCAGCAGCCAGTAGGTATTGCGCAGGACCTTGTTGCGCTCTTCCGGCGTGGTGACCGCGCCGTAGCTTTCGTAGGGGGTAACAGTCTGGACCCGGTCGTTCACTTCAGCTCTCCTGTGCCTTGACGGCCATTAGATGCGCGCATTCTAGGTGGGTTCCCGCCCGGTTCCGCAAGCGGTATTCGGCAGGCGGTGCATGCCAGGCGCTATGCTCGCCGCTTTGCCGCCATTCGTATCAAGAACCATTCCCATGAAGACCCAATCTGCCCTCGAACTCGCCGATATCAAGGCCATTGCGGCCGCCGCCGAAGCGGAAGCGCTGGCGAACCAGTGGGCGGTGAGCATCGCCATCGTCGACAACGGCGGCCACCTGCTGTGGTTGCAGCGGCTGGACGGTGCGGCGCCGGTCTCCGCGCAGATCGCGCCCGCCAAGGCCCAGACGGCCGCCATCGGGCGGCGCGAGAGCCGGCTGTACGAGGAGATGATCAACGGCGGCCGCATCTCCTTCCTGAGCGCGCCCGGCCTGCAGGGCCTGCTGGAGGGCGGCGTGCCGATCCTGAAGGACGGCCAGTGCATCGGCGCCGTCGGCGTCAGTGGCGTGAAGTCCACGGAAGACGCGCAGATCGCCCGCGCGGGCATCGCGGCGCTGGGCCTGTAAGCACTTATTTCGTGAGGATCAGCTTGCCCAGGCGGGTGGACTGCAGGCGGTAGACCTCGCCGTTGTGCGAGATCTCCACCAGCCGGCGTCCGCGCAGCAGGGCTTCGCTGGGCAGCGGTGCCGGCCGCGGGGCATCCGCATGCGCGTCCGGAGCACGCAGTTCCATCGCCCGCACCTGGGCCGGTGGCAGGGTGCCGCTCATGGCGCCTTCGGCTCCGTGATGAAGCCGATCTTGCGCAGGCCGGGCGCTGCGCGGCCGCCAGCGCCTGGGCGACGGCCTCGTAGCGGGCGTCCTTGTCGCCGCGCAGGTGCAGCTCGGGCTGCGGAGTGCGCTGCGATGCCGCCTGCAGGCGCGGCAGCAGCTCGGCTTCCGCCAGCGGCTGCTCGTTCCAGAAGTAGCGGCCCTGCGCGTCCACCGAGAGGCGGATCGTCTCCGGCTTCGCGTCCTGCGGCGTGCTGGTGGCGCGCGGCAGGTCGATGTTGACCGAGTGCTTCATGACCGGCACGGTGATCATGAACACGATCAGCAGCACCAGCATGACGTCCACCAGCGGAGTCATGTTGATCTCGTTCATCACCTCGTCGGTGTCGTCCTGGGTGCCGAAGGCCATGGTCAGCTGCCTTTCTTCATGGCCACCACCTTGGTGGTGCCGCCGCTGGCGACGCGCGAGCCGGTGACGAAGTAGGCGTGCAGGTCGTGCGCGAAGCGGTTCAGCTTGTTCAGCACGCCCTTGTTGCCGCGCACCAGCGCGTTGTAGCCCAGCACCGCGGGAATGGCCACCGCCAGGCCCAGCGCGGTCATCACGAGGGCCTCGCCGATCGGGCCCGCCACCTTGTCGATGGTCGCCTGGCCCGCCGCGCTGATGGACAGCAGCGCGTGGTAGATGCCCCAGACCGTGCCGAACAGGCCTACGAAGGGCGCGGTGGAGCCCACCGAGGCGAGTACCGCCAGGCCCGATTGCAGGCGCGCGGTGGCATCGTCGATCGAATTGCGCAGGGCGCGCGTGAGCCACTCGCTGGCGTCCAGAGAGTCGTGCAGCTGGCTCTGCGCGTTGTGGTGCGCGGCGGCCTCGCGACCTTCCAGCGCCAGCGTGCGGAAGGGGTTGGGATCGGCGCCCAGCTTGTTGAGGCCGTCGGCGAAGTCGGCGGCGTGCCAGAAGCTCTCGATGCGGCGCGCCTGCTGCAGGTGGCGGCGCAGGTCCAGCGCCTTGACGATGATCACCATCCACGAGGCCAGCGACATCGCCAGCAGCAGCACGAACACGGCGCGGGTGACCACGTCGCCCTGGCTCCAGAGGTGCACGAGCCCGAAATCATTGTTGTTCATCGTTTCTTCTTTCAGTCCTTCTTGATTTCCCACTTGATGGGGACGTTCACCCACATCGCTTCGGGCACGCCGCCGCGCTTGCCGGGCACGTAGCGCCAGCCGCGCGCCGTGGCTTCGGCCGCCTGGTCCAGGCGGGTGAAGCCGCTCGATTTCGCCACCTGCGCGTCGAGCGCGCGGCCGTCGGTGCCGATCAGCACGCGCACGATGGTCGTGCCCTCTTCACCGAGCTTGAAGCTCATGCGCGGATAGGCCGGTGCCGGGTTCTGCAGGTAGTCGGCGTTGGTGGTGGGCAGTTCGACGCGGGCGGGAGCCGCCGGCGCGGCCGCGACAGCAGGCGCCGGATCGGGCGCCGCCGTCATGGGCGTCGTCACGGGCGGCGCGGCCGGTTGTGGCTCGGCGACGGCGGCGGCGGGCGCGGCAGGCGCCGGGATGCGGTCGGGGACTGCGACCGGGCGCGGCGCGGGCGGCGGCGTGGGCACGCTCTTGCGCACGACCGCGGGTTGCTGCACGGGTTCCGGTGCCTTGGGTTGCGGCGCGGGTGGCGTGGGCGCGGCGGGCGGCGTGAGAATGGCGCTGAGCAGCTCCACCGGCACCACGACCTCGTAGGCGCGGCGCAGCAGCCCGCTTTGCAGGGCCCAGAGCGCGGCGACGTGCAGCAGCACCACGCCGCCGGCGATCAGCGCATTGCGCGCGTTGTGCGACATGGCATCTCGAAAAGTCGGCAGGGAGGACATTGTCGGGCAGGCAGCGCTCACCGGCCGCTGCAGGCCCACCACGCGGCCGCCAAGGCGAAGATCAGGCCGCCGCCAAGGGCGATTGCGGCCACGCGCGGCTCTCCGTGATGCTGGAATCCAGGTGCACCGTCGATTCGCGGTGCAGGGCGGCCACCGGATGGCTGCCGCAGCACTGCGCCACCACGTCGCGGGCGCAGCCCTCGCACTGGCCGCACTGCGTCGCGACGCCGAGCTCCATCTGGATCTCGTCGAAGCTCATCCCGGCCCGGGCATGGCGGGCGATTTCGCGGTCGGAAACCCGGTGGCAGACGCAGACGATCATGGCTTCGGTACAGGCAGGCGTTGGGACTGGGGGAAGTATAAATGCGAATCCTTCGCATTTGCAATGACTTTGGCGGAGTGGGGTTGAGCAGGATCAAGGGAAGGCAGGAAATAGCAGTTCGGGAGTGAGTTCGGCCAGCTCGGCAGCGCCGCACTGGGCCATCGCGAGCCGGAGTTGGTCACGGATGAGCCGCAGGACGTGGGCGGCACCGGCGGCGCCGGCGGCGGCCAGGCCGTGGATGACCGGGCGACCGAGCAGCACGGCACGGGCGCCCAGGGCAAGCGCCTTGGCTACGTCCGTGCCCTGCGCGATGCCGCCGTCCACCAGCACGGGCAGGCGGCCGCCCGCGGCTTCGACGATGCGCGGCAGGGCCTGGGCAGTCGCGACGGCGCCGTCGAGCACGCGGCCGCCGTGGTTGGAGACGACCAGGCCCGCCAGGCCCATGCGCGCGCACTGGGCGGCATCGGCCGGATGCAGCACGCCCTTGAGCAGGACGGGCAGGGAGCTTGCGGATTGCAGCCAGGCGACGTCGTCCCAGCCGGGCGCCGGGTGGAAGGCGGCACCGGCGGGCAGGTGCACGGGCTGCACGCCTTGCGGCAGCACGAGCGGCCGGGGCGCGCGAATCGTGGCGTCCACCGTGAGCACCAGGGCCTCGTAGCCGGCGGCTTCGGCCTGCCGCACGATCGCCAGCGTGGCGGCGCGATCCTGCAGGAGGCAGAGCTGGAACCAGAGTGGGCCGCGCCCCTCGTCGTTGCGCACGGCGGCGGCGATCTGCTGCAAGGGCACGCTGGACTGCATGCTGGCCACGAAGCCCGCGCCCTGGCTCGCGGCGGCGAGGGCGCTGCCCAGTTCTCCATCCGGGTGCGCGAGCCGCTGCAGCGCCATCGGCGCGACGAGCAGCGGCGAGGGCTGGTTGCGACCGAGCAGTTGCATGCGCGTGTCGACGTGGGCGACCGCACGCAGCACGCGCGGCACCAGGGACACGCGGTCCCACGCGCGCCGGTTCGCGCGCCGCGTCAGGCCGCTGCCGGCGTGGTCGTCGAAGTAGTCCCAGGCCTGGGCGTCGAGCCGCGAACGCGCGTGCGCCGCGTAATCGCGCGCGCACCGGATCGACAGCGGCAGGGCTTCGAGGGCGGGCTGCATCTCAGGTGTCCGCCCACATGCGCAGGAGGTTGTGGTACGTGCCGGTGAGGGCGATGGTGGCCGCGCTTTCGCCCTGCGCGTTGCGCAGCGCGGTGATCGTGTCGTCCAGCTCCAGCAGCAACTGGCGCTGCGCGTCGCCGCGCACCATGCTCTCGATCCAGAAGAAGGACGCGAGGCGCGCGCCGCGCGTGACCGGCGTCACCTCGTGCACCCTGGTGCCGGGATAGAGCACGGCGTGGCCGGCCGGCAGCTTGACCCGGCGGCGCGGTTCGCCCGCGCCGTGGATCACCAGTTCGCCGCCTTCGTAATCCTCCGGGTCGGCGAGGAACACCGTGCAGGAGAGGTCCGTACGCACGCGCAGGTTGCCGCTGAAACGCACCGCGTTGTCCACGTGCGGGCCATAGGCGTTGCGGCTGCCGGTGTAGCGATTGAACTGCGGCGGAAAGAGCTTGCGCGGTAGCGCAGCTGCCAGGAAGCGCGGCGATCGTTCCAGCGCGGTGGTCACCAGCGATTGCAGGGCGAGCGCCTGTGCGCTGCCGGCGGCCAGCTGCTCGTTGTTCTTGGCCTGCGCGGCCTGCATTCCCGCCGTGGCCTTGCCGTCGTTCCAGGGCGCGTCCTTCAGGAGCCGGCGGGCCTCGCGCAGCTGCACGGCGTCGAGCACGGGGAAGGTCAAAAGCATGGCCCGGCGTTCAGAAGCGCGAGCTGAGGCTCACCTGCACCAGCCGTCCCGCGCCCGGCACGTAATGCCCGCGGTACAGGGCTTCGGCGTAGTACTTGTCGCCCACGTTGCTGACGTTGGCCTTCACGCTGAAGCGGTCGTTGACCAGGTATTCCGCCATCAGGTCCGCGGTGACGAAGCCCGGTGCTTCCCAGCCGGGCGCGGTGACGTCGGCCGGGGCCTGCTTGCTGCGGAAGTTCAGGCCGCCGCCCACGCGCCACTTCGGCGTGAGCTGCCAGGTGGTCCACACCGTGCCGCTGTGGCGCGGGCTCAGGCCGGGACGGTCGCCGACGCGGTTGCCGACGGTGGTGGAAGTGGAAGCCGCCTCGTCGACGCGCGCGATCGGCATCCACATGTAGGAGCCGAACACTTCCCACTTGGGCGTGAGGCGACCCACGACGTCCACCTCGAAGCCCGCGGTATGGCGGCGGCCGGACAGCAGCAGGCGCGTGGCCGCCGTGTCGGGATCGGTGTTGCGCTCGTTCTTCTTGGTCGCGTGGAACAGTGCCAGGCGGGTGGAGAAGCGCTTGTCCGCCGAGTCGATCTTCGCGCCCAGCTCGATGTTCTCGCTCTGTTCCGGCGGCGTGTTGGCGCTGAGCGCGTTGTACGAGTAGGTGTCGCCCGAGGTGTTGAACGAGGTGCCGTACGAGAAGTGGAAGGAGTGGCGCTCGGTGGGCTGGTACAGCAGGCCCACGCGCTTGCTCCAGTTGGAGATCTTCTGCTGGAAGCTGGTGGTGGTGGTCGGGCCGGGCGCGGTGGTCGGGATGCCGAACTGGTCGTAGCGGCCGTCCAGGTGGTCGAAGCGCACGCCGGCGAGCACCTTCCAGGCGGGCGCCACCTGCACCAGGTCCTGCAGGTAGGCGCCCCAACCCCTGGCGTCGAACTGGTTGCCCGCGCGCAGCACGCGCCGGGCCTCGTCTATGGACGCGCCGTCGTCGGGCGAGCCCAGCGTCGTGTTCGGCTTGGCGATGTCCACGCCGCCTTGCGCCGCGGAGCGGGCGGCGTACACCACCTTCTGTTCATGGGCGAAGTCCACGCCCGCCTGCACCTCGTGCTTCAGGCCCAGGGCCTCCAGCTTGGTGCTGAAGTCGCTCTGTGCATGCAGCGTGTCCACGTCCTGCACCTTCAGGTTGGTGCCCCGGCGCAGCACGGTGGCGGGAGAGAGGTTCGCGAGCGTCGTGGAGGCGTCGGCGAAGCGGATGGAGCTGGCGCGCTGGTCGCGCTCGAAGCTGCCCTTGCGGACCTGGCTGCGCAGCTCGCTGCCGCCGGTGAAGCGGTGCAGGTGCGCGAAGCTGGCCATCTTCGCCCGGCCGGCGTTGGCGTCGCTGGCCATGCCGTAGTAGGCGGTGGGCGCGAGGCCGGGAATCAGCGTGTTGGACGCGCTGGTGGCGCCGGCCCTGGGACGGATCCAGGGCAGGCCGTAGTTGATGCCGTTGTCGTTGTCCAGGGCGAACAGGCTGACGAGGAATTCGTCGGCCGTGCCTATCCCCCAGCGGTAGGCCCCGGCGATGCCTTGCTTGTCTATGCTGCTCCCGGAGCCGTTGTTGTCGGCCTTGGTCTTCATGACGTTCAGCCGCAGCGCCGCGTTCTCGCCGGTGTGGAAGTTGAAGTCGCCGGTGAGCCGCCCGTAGCCGTGGTTGCCCACGGTGGTGGCGACTTCGTGCTCGGTCATCAGGCGAGGTACCTTGCCGACCTGGTTGACGGCGCCGCCGGTGGAACCGCGGCCGAACAGCATGGATGCCGAGCCGCGCAGTACCTCGATGCGGTCCTGGTTGAAGGTGTCGCGGTCGTAGAAGGCCGGGTCGCGCATGCCGTCCAGGAAGATGTCGCCGGTGCCGGCCAGCGAGAAGCCGCGCAGGCGGATGTCCTCCTCGCCGCCCTCGGCCGCCTGGAAGGTGATGCCGGCGGTGTTGCGCAGCGCTTCCTTCACGGTATCGAGGTTGCGGTCGTCCATCAGCTTCTCGGTGACGACGGTGATGGACTGCGGGATGTCGCGCAGCTGCTGCCGGCCCTTGCCGATGGTGGTGGTCGTGGCGCGCAGCGTGTCCTTGCCTTGCGCGGCTTCGGCCTGCTCCTGCACGACGACGGTGGACAGCGTGGTGGCCGCTGGCGGGGCGGCCTGGGACCACGCGCCGGTGGAAGCGGCCAGCATCAGGGCGCCCAGCGGCAGCAGGGCGGATTCGTTCGAGGGGCGGTTTTGCGCCAAGGGAGCCTCCGGTCGGGCCCGCGGATGGCGGGCGGTTGGTTCGGAAGGCTGGCTGGCGCGCGGAGCGCGGATGGCTGGCCGGGAGAAGCGTTCGCCGGCGATTCTACATGCAAATGCGAATTGCTCGCATTTGGAAGAGGCGCGCGTCGCGTGAGGGCGACGCGAGGCTCAGGAAATTGTCAGGAGGAGGCTTCGCCCATCTGCGACTGCAGGTAGTTCTGCAGGCCGACCTTGTTCAGCAGGTCGAGCTGGGTCTCGAGGAAGTCGATGTGCTCCTCGGTGTCTTCCAGGATGCGCTCCAGGATCTCGCGCGAGATGTAGTCGCGCACGGACTCGCAGTGGGCGATACCCGCCTTCACGGTGGCCTGCGCGCCGCGCTCGCTTTGCAGGTCGGCGTTGAGGATCTCCGGCACGTCCTCGCCCACCAGCAGCTTGCCCAGGTCCTGCAGGTTGGGCAGCGCGTCCAGCATCAGGATGCGTTCCATCAGCTTGTCGGCGTGCTTCATCTCGCCGATCGACTCCTCGTATTCCTTTTTCGCCAGCCGGTCGAATCCCCAGTGCTTCAGGATGCGGTAGTGCAGGAAATACTGGTTGGTCGCGGTGAGTTCGTTCTTGAGCTGCGCCTGGAGGTGCTGGATGACTTGCGGATCGCCTTGCATGCTGTGGCCCTGTTGGTGTTGTGCGGCGATTGTGGCGCGAAAAAAAGGGGGCCGCAGCCCCCTTTGGTATCCGTCCCGGATCAACTGCGGATCAGGTGGTCGAATGCGCCGAGCGCCGCCTTCGCACCGTCGCCCGCGGCGATGATGATCTGCTTGAAGGGCACCGTCGTGCAGTCGCCGGCGGCGAACACGCCGGGCAGCGAGGTCTCGCCGCGCGGCCCGACGATGATCTCGCCGAACTTGGACAGTTCCACCGTGCCCTTGAGCCATTCGGTGTTGGGCACCAGGCCGATCTGCACGAACACGCCTTCCAGATCCACGCGCTTCTCTTCGCCGCTCGCGCGGTCCTTGTAGACCAGGCCGTCGACCTTCTGGTCGCCGGTGATCCGCGTCGTTTGCGCGTTGGTGAGCACCGTCACGTTGGGCAGCGAGTGCAGCTTCTTCTGCAGCACCGCGTCCGCGCGCAGCCTGGTGTCGAACTCCACCAGTGTCACGTGGGCCACGATGCCGGCCAGGTCGATCGCCGCTTCCACGCCGGAGTTGCCGCCGCCGATCACCGCCACGCGCTTGCCCTTGAACAGCGGGCCGTCGCAGTGCGGGCAGTAGGCCACGCCCTTGTTCCTGAACTCCTGCTCGCCGGGCACGTTGATGTTGCGCCAGCGCGCGCCGGTGGAGACGATCACGCTCTTCGCCTTCAGCGTCGCGCCGCTTTCCAGCTGCACTTCGATCAGCGAACCCGTGGGCTTGAGCGCCTTGGCGCGCTGCAGGTTCATGATGTCCACGTCGTAGGTGCGCACGTGTTCTTCCAGCGCATGGGCGAACTTCGGGCCCTCGGTCTCCTTGACCGAGATGAAGTTCTCGATGCCCAGCGTGTCCAGCACCTGGCCGCCGAAGCGTTCCGCCGCGATGCCGGTGCGGATGCCCTTGCGCGCCGCGTACACGGCGGCCGCGGCGCCCGCGGGGCCGCCGCCGACGATCAGCACGTCGAACGGGTCCTTGGCGGCGATCTTCTTCGCCTCGCGCTCGGTGCCCGAGGTGTCGATCTTGGCCAGGATCTCCTCCAGGCTCATGCGGCCGTTGCCGAACATGGTGCCGTTGAGGAACACCGTGGGCACGCCCATGATCTGGCGTTCCTTGATCTCGTCCTGGAACAGGCCGCCCTCGATCATCGTCGTCCTGATGCGCGGGTTCTGGATCGCCATGAGGTTCAGTGCCTGCACCACGTCCGGGCAGTTGTGGCAGGTCAGCGAAACGTAGACCTCGAACGCGAAGTCGCCGTCGAGCGCGCGGATCTGCTCCAGCACCGCTTGTTCCACCTTGGGCGGGTAGCCGCCGACCTGCAGCAGCGCCAGCACCAGCGAGGTGAACTCGTGGCCCATGGGCAGGCCGGCGAAGCGCGGCCCGTGGTTCTCGCCCGGGCGGTTGAGGGAGAAGGACGGCTTGCGGTGCGGCCCGCCCGTGGTCTCGCTCACCTTCATCAGCGGCGAGGCCTCGGCGATGTCCTTCAGCAGCGAGCGCATCTCCTGCGAGGCCGGCGAGTCGTCGAGCGAGGCGACGATCTCCACCGGCTGCGAGATGCGTTGCAGGTAGGCGGCGAGTTGCGCTTTCGTGGTGGTGTCGAGCATGGGTGGTCCTTCCGACTTGTTGTTCGTGGATGCGAATGAAAAAGGCCCGGGCGCTCGTGGCGCGCCGGGCCTGTCGTGGCGGCGGGCGCGGGGCGCTTAGATCTTGCCGACCAGGTCCAGCGAGGGCTTCAGCGTCTCGGCGCCTTGCTCCCACTTGGCCGGGCAGACTTCACCCGGGTGCGCGGCCACGTACTGGGCGGCCTTCAGGCGGCGCAGCGTTTCCTTGGCGTCGCGGCCGATGCCGTTGTCGTGCACTTCGATCGTCTTGATGCGGCCTTCCGGATCGATCACGAAGGTGCCGCGCAGCGCCAGGCCGGTGTCCTCGCCCTCGGTGATCAGCACCTGGAAGAAGGGCCAGCTGGTGGCTGGGGTCGCCGACCAGGGGGTACTGCACCTTCTTGATGGTGTCGGAGGTGTCGTGCCAGGCCTTGTGCGTGAAGTGGGTGTCCGTGGACACGCCATAGACTTCCGCGCCCAGCTTCTGGAACTCGGCGTAGTTGTCCGCCAGGTCGCCCAGCTCGGTCGGGCACACGAAGGTGAAGTCGGCGGGATAGAACACGACCACGGACCACTTGCCCTTGAAGTTCTGTTCCGTGACCGGCACGAACTTGCCGTTGTGGTACGCGGTGGCGCTGAAGGCGGGGATTTCGGTGTTGATCAAAGACATTTAGTTTTCCTCTATAGCTGAGCGCGTGTTCATCAAGCGCGCCTATGAAGTATGGGGCCTTCCGGCGCGCTTCCCCATTGAAACGGGGCATGGCGATGTTAGGCAGGGGCTATGGCGGCGCCTGGCACGCCGTCAGGGGCGCGTCAGTACTCGAGACGCTCCGGGCGGATCTCCTGCAGGATGGTGGTGGCGATCTCCTCGATCGACTTGGTCGTCGTGGAGAGCCAGCGGATGCCTTCGCGCCGCATCATCGCCTCGCCTTCGGCCACTTCGTGGCGACAGTTCTCGAGCGAGGCGTACTTCGAATTGGGCCGGCGTTCGTTGCGGATCTCCGAGAGCCGCTCGGGCGCGATGGTCAGGCCGAAGATCTTCTTGCGGTGCGGCGCCAGCGCGCCGGGCAGCTGCTTGCGGTCGAAGTCTTCCGGGATCAGCGGGTAGTTGGCCGCCTTCAGGCCGTGCTGCATGGCCAGGTACAGCGAGGTCGGCGTCTTGCCGCTGCGGCTGACGCCTACCAGGATCACGTCGGCCTGCTCGAGGTCGCGGTTGGACTGGCCGTCGTCGTGCACGAGGCTGAAGTTGATCGCCTCGATGCGGTCGTGGTACTCCTTGCTCTTGCTCACGTCGGAGAAGCGGCCCACGCGGTGGCTGGACTTCATGCCCAGCTCGATCTCCAGCGGCCGCACGAAGGTGCCGAACATGTCGAGCACCATGGCCTTGCAGCCTTCCTCGATCACCTGCAGCACCTCGACGTTCACCAGCGTGGTGAACACCACCGGCCGCCGGCCCTCGACCTCCGCGGTGTGGTTCACCTGCCGGACGATCTGGTGCGCCTTGTCGACGGTGTCGATGAACGGCAGCCGGACGTGGCGGGGCTTGAACTCGAATTGCGCCAGGATGGCATTGCCGAAGGTTTCGGCGGTGATGCCGGTGCCATCGGAGACGAAGAAGACAGTACGGGTGTGCATGTGGCGCCTACAATCCCGCCCATTATCCGAATTCCCGCGCCCATGGTCCGCCGCCGCCCCTTCGAACAACTACAAAGCCCATCGGCGGGCCTTGGCGCAGTGCGCTTGTGCGCAGACCCAGTTTCAACTTCCGGAGTCTCCCCATGTCTGCACGTTTCGACGCGACCGCCCTGGTCGTACCGTTTGAGAACCTGAGAATGACGGATGTCGAGGTGGTCGGCGGCAAGAACGCCAGCCTCGGCGAAATGATCTCGCAGCTGCCGCACGGCGTGCGCGTGCCCACGGGCTTCGCCACCACCGCGCATGCCTTCCGCGAGTTCCTCAAGTACGACGGGCTCGACACCCGCATCCGCGAACGCCTGGCCACGCTGGACACCGAGGACGTGCGCGCCTTGGCTGCCGCCGGCGCAGAGATCCGCGGCTGGGTCGAGTCGCAGCCCTTCCCGCCGGCGCTGGAGCAGGCGATCCGCGCCGAGTTCGAGACGCTATCCGCGGGCAACCGCGACGCCAGCTTCGCGGTGCGTTCTTCCGCCACCGCGGAAGACCTGCCCGATGCCTCCTTCGCCGGCCAGCAGGAGACCTTCCTGAACGTGCACGGCATCGAGACCGTCCTGCACAAGATGAAGGAGGTGTTCGCCTCCCTCTACAACGACCGCGCGATCAGCTACCGCGTGCACAAGGGCTTCGCCCACGAGCACGTCGCGTTGTCCGCCGGCGTGCAGCGCATGGTGCGCTCCGACCTCGGCGCCGCCGGCGTGATGTTCACCATCGACACCGAGTCCGGCTTCGACCAGGTGGTCTTCATCACCTCCAGCTACGGCCTGGGCGAGACGGTGGTGCAGGGCGCGGTGAACCCCGACGAGTTCTACGTGCACAAGCCCATGCTGCGCGCGGGCAACAAGGGCGTGATCCGCCGCAACCTGGGCTCCAAGCTGATCCAGATGGTGTTCACCTCCGACGCCGAGAAGGCCAAGGGCGGCAAGCTGGTGAAGACCGTGGACGTGCCGCTGGAGCAGCGCAACCGCTATTCGCTGAGCGACGAGGACGTCGAGCAGCTGGCGCGCTACGCGCTGGTGATCGAGGAGCACTACGGCCGCCCCATGGACATCGAGTGGGGCAAGGACGGCACCGACGGCCAGCTCTACATCCTGCAGGCGCGGCCCGAGACGGTGAAGAGCCAGGGCGAGGGCAAGGCCGAAGTTCGCTATAAATTGAAGAGCAAGGGAACGGTGCTGGCCGAGGGCCGCGCGATCGGCCAGAAGGTGGGCACGGGCCCGGTGCGGCTGGTGCACAGCACCGCGGAGATGGACCGCGTGCAGCCCGGCGACGTGCTGGTGACCGACATGACGGATCCCAACTGGGAGCCGGTGATGAAGCGCGCCAGCGCCATCGTCACCAACCGCGGCGGCCGCACCTGCCACGCGGCCATCATCGCGCGCGAGCTGGGCATCCCGGCGGTGGTCGGCTGCGGCGACGCCACCGAGACCCTCAAGGACGGCACGCTGGTCACCGTGAGCTGCGCCGAGGGCGACACCGGCTTCATCTACGACGGCCTGCTGGAGACCGAGGTCACCGAAGTCCAGCGCGGCGAAATGCCGAAGATCAAGACCAAGATTGCGATGAACGTGGGCAATCCGCAGCTCGCCTTCGACTTCGCGCAGCTGCCCAACGACGGCGTCGGCCTGGCCCGCCTGGAATTCATCATCAACAACAACATCGGCGTCCACCCGAAGGCCATCCTCGACTACCCGAACGTCGACGCCGACCTGAAGAAGGCGGTGGAGTCGGTGGCCCGCGGGCATGCCTCGCCGCGTGCCTTCTACGTGGACAAGGTGGCCGAGGGCGTGGCGACCATCGCCGCCGCCTTCTGGCCCAAGCCGGTGATCGTGCGCCTGTCGGACTTCAAGTCCAACGAGTACCGCAAGCTCATTGGCGGCAGCCGCTACGAGCCGGAAGAGGAGAACCCGATGCTGGGCTTCCGCGGCGCGGCCCGCTACATCAGCGCGGAGTTCAAGGAAGCCTTCGAGATGGAGTGCGAGGCGCTGGTGCGCGTGCGCCGCGACATGGGCCTGAAGAACGTGCAGGTGATGGTGCCCTTCGTGCGCACGCTCAAGCAGGCCGAGCGCGTGACCGGCCTGCTGGCCGAGCATGGCCTCCAGCGCGGCGTGGACGAGCTCAAGGTGATCATGATGTGCGAGATCCCGAGCAACGCGATCCTGGCCGACGAGTTCCTGGCCTTCTTCGACGGCTTCTCGATCGGCTCGAACGACCTGACGCAGCTCACGCTGGGCCTGGACCGGGACTCCGGACTGGAACTGCTGGCCGCCGACTTCGACGAGCGCGACCCGGCGGTGAAGGCGATGTTGTCACGCGCCATCAAGGCCTGCGTGGCGCAGGGCAAGTACGTCGGCATCTGCGGGCAAGGCCCCAGCGACCATCCGGACTTCGCGGCCTGGCTGGTGGAGGAGGGCATCACGTCGATCTCGCTGAACCCGGACAGCGTGATCGCCACCTGGCAGAAGCTGGCGAGCTGATGCCCGCCGCCGGGCGTTCAGGACGCGCGGACGCTGTCCACGTCGGACAGGAACTGCGCGGCGCGCTGCGCCCCAGCGCTTCGCGCAGGATCGCCTCCACCCGCTTGAGCGCAGCACGGAACTCCTCCGCGCTGCGCGCTGCTTCCAGCTTGATGCACAGGGTTTCGGCACTGGGGCCGAGCAGGTCCGTCAGGCGGCGCACCGCCACGTTGCGGGCCTGGAGGTAATGCGTCGGCGGCTTCGCGCCGGCCGGCGTGGCTGGCGCGGCTGCGCTCTTGCGTTCCACGGGTTCGATGAAGCCCTGGTTGAGGAGCGGCTGCAGCAGTTCCTCGACGTCGCCGAAGCCGGACGCGAGGGCGGCCAGTTCGCGCGTGTCGCGGCGGCCGTCGACCAGGATCAGCAGGGAACGATGCCGCTGGCTGAGCCCGGGGTGCCGTGCCGCGATCGCCTCGCTGCCGCTCGTGGTCTTGCGATACGTGGTGTCCTTGTCCATCGTCGCCTCCATCCCGGTCTCCCGTCCGGGCATGGAAGAGTATGGTTGGCTGCCAGAGCCAGGCTTTAGGCAAATTGCCTACACCCGTGAACTCCCTTCCCTCCCGGTCATCTCGGCAGTGCGATGATCCCCGCATGGGTGTGGCTGTGCGACGGATGAGGAGCGCGGGTGGCTGAGGCCGGCGCCGTCTACGCGCGCCGCCTGCACCGTCGGCTGGCCGTCTACGTGGGCGGCTTCCTCGGATTTCTCCTCGTGCTGGCCTGGGCCGAGCAATACGCCGGCCTGTCGCGCTTCTGGCTGGGGCCGATCTTCATGTTCTCCACGGTCATGATGTACGCGGCCATCGGCATCACCAGCCGCACCACGGACCCGGAGGAGTACTACGTGGGCGGCCGCCGCATCCCGCCCATGTACAACGGGATGGCCGCGGCCGCCGACTGGATGAGCGCGGCCTCGTTCATCAGCCTGGCGGGCGGCCTCTACCTGCAAGGCTTCGCCGGCGGCGGCGGGCAGCCGGGGGCCTGGCCTACGTGCTGGGATGGACCGGAGGCTTCGTGCTGGTCGCGCTGCTCGTCGCGCCCTACCTGCGGCGCATGGGGCTGTACACGGTGCCCGACTACTTCCACGTGCGCTACGGCGGCGAGTGGCCGCGGCGGCTCGCGGCGCTGGCCGCGATCATCTGCTCCTTCACCTACGTGGTGGCGCAGATCTACGGCATCGGCCTGATCGCCTCGCGCCTGACCGGCGTGCAGTTCGAGATCGGCATCCTGCTCGGCCTGGGCGGCGTGCTGCTCTGTTCCTTCCTGGGCGGCATGCGGGCGATCACCTGGACGCAGGTGGCGCAGTACGTCGTGCTGCTGCTCGCCTTCCTGATCCCGGTGTCCTGGCTCGCGTACACAAGCAGCTGGGCAACCCGATGGCGCCGCTGGTGTACGGCAAGCAGCTGGCCAAGATCGCAGAACTGGAGCGCCAGCTGGTGGTGGCGCCGGAGGAGAAGGAGGTGCAGCAGGAGTTCCTGCGCCGCGCCGCGGACTACAAGGAGAAGCTGGCGAACGTGGACGAAGCCCTGGCGCGCGAACGCGCGGCCGCGCGCGAACGCATCCGCCAGCTCAAGACCAACGACGCCGACTCCGGCCGCATCGTGGCCGCCAACCGCGAATTCGCGGCGCTGCCCCGGGACCCCGCCGCGGCGCGCGAACTCTGGACCCGGCAGATGCACGAATCGCTGCAGCGCGCGCAGCCCTGGGCGGCCTGCCGGCGCACGGCACGCCCTTCGCGGGCGATCCCCAGGGGACGCCGCAGGAGCGCGAGGCCTTCGACAATTCGCGCGCGAACTTCCTCGCGCTGATGTTCTGCCTGATGGCGGGCACCGCGGGCTTGCCGCACCTGCTCACGCGCTTCTACACCACGCCCTCGGTGGCCGACACGCGGTCCTCGGTGACCTGGGCGCTGTTCTTCGTCGGCCTGCTGTACCTGAGCGTGCCGGCCCTGGCGGTGCTGGTGAAGTACGAGGTGATGCAAAGCCTGGTGGGCAGCAGCATCGAGGCGCTGCCCACGTGGATCGTGCAGTGGGCGAGGGTGGATTCCTCGCTGGTGTCGATCATGGACGTGAACGGCGACGGCCGCGTGCAGTTCGGCGAGATCCGGATCGGCGCCGACATCATCATGCTGGCCACGCCGGAGATCGGCGGCCTGCCCTACGTGGTGTCGGGGCTGGTCGCCGCCGGCGGACTCGCCGCCGCGCTGTCGACGGCCGACGGCCTGCTGCTCACCATCAGCAACGCGCTGGTGCGCGACCTGTACAGCCACGAGGTGGGGCACGACAGCACGCCGGAGCAGCGCGTGATCCTCTCGAAGTTCGCGCTGCTGGGAGTGGCGCTGCTGGCGGCCATGGTGGCCACGCTGAAGCCGGCGGAGATCCTGCCGCTGGTGTCCGCGTCCTTCTCGCTCGCGGCGTCCGGGCTGCTGCCGGCGATGGTGCTCGGCATCTTCTGGCGCGGCGCGACGCGCGCCGGCGCCGTGTGCGGCATGCTCGCCGGCTTCGGCGTGACCGTGTACTACATGACCGCGAAATCGGCGCCCGTGCGCGCGGCGATGGGACTGGCCGGGGAGCCCACGCTCTGGTTCGGCATCCAGCCCGTCGCGGGAGGGGTGTTCGGGGTCGCCATCGGCGTCGCGATGGCGGTCCTCGCCAGCCTGCTCACCCGCAGGGAATCCGCCCTGCGGGCGGGTAATCCCTAGACGAGCAGTTGTGTCAGGGCGGGCTTTTGTAAGGAACGAGTAAGCGCCTGTACGAACCATTCGCCAACCCTGACATGGCCGTAAGGAATACGCGTGCTGCTGTTCGTTGAGGTGGTGAAGCTGCTGGCCGAGATCGCACTCCTGTGCCTCGCGGGGCAGTGGGTCCTGGGCCTGCTGGCGGGCAAGCGCCGCGAGGAGAACCTGTTCTACCAGCTGTTCCAGGTGCTCACGCGCCCCGTGCTCCGCGGCGCGCGGCTGCTGTCCCCCGGGTCGTCCTGGACCAGCACCTCCCGCTGGTGGCCTTCCTGCTGCTGTTCTTCGTCTGGCTGGCCGCGACGCTCGCCAAGATCGACATCTGCGTGCGCATCGGGGTCCACCTGTGCAAGTGACCCGCACGCTGCGCTACCGCGGCTTCAAGTGGCGCGCCATGGCCAACCTGGTGTTCGGCCGGCAAGCCGCGGCGCTCGCGCTGTTCGACGAGATGCTGCACGAGTTCCCCGGCGACGCCTACGCTCTGGCCAGCATCGCGCACCTGCAGGGGCAGGGCGGCGACCGCAACGCGGCGCTGCGCACGATGGACCGCCTGCTGCAGCTCCACCCCAACGAGGGCAGCCACTGGTTCAACCACGGCTACCTGCTGGAGGAAGCCGGCGAGTACGAGCGCGCCGAGGCGGCCTTCCGCCGCGCCACCGAACTGTCTCCCCAGCTCGATCGGGCCTGGTACGGCCTGGGGCTGGTCCTGATCCGCCTGCAGCGCCTCGACGAAGCCGTCGCGGCCCTGAAGCGGAACACGCAATTGCAGCCCATGAGCCCGTACGGCTGGTACCAGCTGGCCCGGGTCCATGTGGACAGGCAAGAGCCGGAGGAGGCCAGGCGGATCATCCGCCACCTCCAGCGGTTCGAGCCGAAGGTCGCCGCCCAGCTGGTGCGCGAGACGGGCCTGTCCGTCGAGCCCGCCCGCTGAGAGGCGACTTCCCGGGGCGGCCCGGTTGCAGCCGGCGGCGCGAGCCGCCGGGGGCCGCATGGCAAGAGCGAGAAGAGGACCCTCGGTCCAAGGAGACAACGCAATGCAGATGACCGCAAGGCATCGCGAGTACTGGCAGAGGAACCTGCGGATCACCGGCATCCTGCTGGCGATCTGGTTCTTCGTGACCTTCGTGATCGGCTACTTCGCCCGCGACCTCAGTTTCAACTTCTTCGGCTGGCCCTTCAGCTTCTGGGTCGGCGCGCAGGGCGCGCTGGTCGTGTACGTCGCGCTGATCTGGTTCTATGCGCACTACATGAACAAGCTGGACCAGGAATACGGCGTCGCCGAGGAGGACTGACAGCATGGCCACCCTCAACCCCGACCGCGCCCAGCCCAACGTCTCCACGGCGTCCACTGCCTCGTTCAAGAAGCAGCTGAACAAGGTCTACGGCTTCTACACCGGAGGCTTCATCGCCTTCGTCATCGTGCTCGCCGTCCTCGAGCAGATGGGCCTGAACCGCGACTGGATCGGCTTCATCTTCCTGCTCGCCACCATCGGCCTGTACGCCGGCATCGGCATCATGAGCCGCACCACCGACGCCGCGGAGTACTACGTGGCAGGACGCCGCGTGCCCGCCGTGTACAACGGCATGGCCACGGGCGCCGACTGGATGTCGGCGGCATCGTTCATCGGCATGGCCGGCACGCTGTACCTCACGGGCTACAGCGGCCTCGCGTTCATCATGGGATGGACCGGCGGCTACGTGCTGGTGGCACTGTTCCTCGCGCCCTACCTGCGCAAGTTCGGGCAGTTCACCATTCCGGACTTCCTGGGCGAGCGCTACGGCGGCAACCTGCCGCGCTTCATCGGCATCGTCGCGGCCATCCTCTGCTCCTTCACCTACGTGGTGGCGCAGATCTACGGCGTGGGCATCATCACCACGCGCCTGACCGGCGTGGCCTTCGAGATCGGCATCTTCCTGGGCCTCGGCGGCATCCTGGTGTGCTCCTTCCTGGGCGGCATGCGCGCGGTCACGTGGACGCAGGTGGCGCAGTACATCATCCTGATCATCGCCTACCTGATCCCCGTGGTCTGGCTGTCGGTCAAGCAGACCGGCGTGCCCGTCCCGCAGGCCGTGTACGGCTACCAGCTGGAGAAGGTTTCCGCCAAGGAGGCGCAGCTGATCGCCGACCCGAAGGAGCTGGAGGTCCGCAAGGTGTTCGCCGACCGCGCCAAGGGCCTGGCCGAGAAGCTGAAGGACCCGAAAGCCGCACTGGCAGCCGACCGCGCGGCCGCGGAGAAGAAGGTCGCCGACCTCAAGGCCAGCAACGCGCCGGTGCCGGAACTGCAGGCCGCCGAGAAGGCCCTGGCCGGACTGCCGAAGGACGAAGCGGCCGCCGTGAAGTCCTGGACCGCCGCGAAGACCGCCGCCGAAGCGAAGGACAAGCCTTTGGGCGGCATGCCGCGCCACGGCCAGATCTTCGCGGGCGACCCGAACGGGGACGCGGCGGCGAAGACCGCGTACGACACCTCGCGGCGCAACTTCCTGGCGCTGATCTTCTGCCTGATGGTGGGCACGGCGGCGCTGCCGCACATCCTGATGCGCTACTACACGACGCCCAGCGTCAAGGAGGCGCGCAGCTCGGTGACCTGGTCGCTGTTCTTCATCTTCCTGTTGTATTTCACGGCGCCCGCGCTGGCGGTGCTGGTGAAGTACGAGATGTTCAACACGGTCGTGGGCAGTTCCTTCAACAGCCTGCCATTCTGGATATCGGCCTGGAACAAGGTGGATCCGACGCTGCTGTCGGTGGTCGACCTGAACAAGGACGGCATCCTGCAGTTCGGCGAGATCACCATCGGCGGCGACATCGTGGTGCTGGCGACCCCGGCCATCGGCGGCCTGCCCTACGTGATCTCGGGCCTGGTGGCGGCTGGCGGCCTGGCCGCGGCGCTGTCCACCGCGGACGGCCTGCTGCTGACGATCGCCAACGCGCTGTCGCATGACCTGTACTACAAGATGATCGACCCGAACGCACCCACGGCCCGCCGCGTGATGCTGTCGAAGATCCTCCTGCTGGTCGTCGCGCTGGCTGCCGCCGGTGTCGCTTCGCAGAAACCGGCGGACATCCTGTTCCTGGTATCCGCGGCGTTCTCGTTCGCGGCCGCGGCCTTCTTCCCGGCGCTGGTGCTGGGGATCTTCTGGAAGCGGGCGACCGGCATCGCAGCGTCGCTGGGCATGATCGCCGGCCTCGGCACGACCTTCTACTACATGGCCACCACGCAGCCCTGGATGCGCAGCATCTTCGGCGTGACCTCGCCGATCGCGGACAACATCTGGTGGGGCATCCAGCCGATTTCCGCCGGCGTGTTCGGCGTGCCGATCGGCTTCGCGGTCATCATCCTGGTCAGCCTGTTCACGCCGGCGCCGGACAAGAAGACGCAGGAGCTCGTCGAGCACGTGCGCTACCCCGAACTGCGGGGAACCGCCGCACGCGCCGCCTGAACGATCGCGCTCGAGTGACCAAGGCCCCGGGCTTGCCCGGGGCCTTTTTTCATTTCAGGGCGGAGAACACCCAGTCGCGCGAGCACTTGCGGCAGCGCAGGTCGATCTCGTGCACG
The DNA here is from genome assembly GCF_013087525.1 of Ramlibacter montanisoli. Taxonomy (GTDB): domain Bacteria; phylum Pseudomonadota; class Gammaproteobacteria; order Burkholderiales; family Burkholderiaceae_C; genus Ramlibacter; species Ramlibacter montanisoli. The sequence continues at coordinate 1,002,452 of NZ_JABFCS010000001.1, forward strand.
CGCGGGCGGTGGCCCACGACGTGGAAGCGGCCGTAGTCGCCGCAATCGGGGCAGCTCGCCTGGTTGGCGGCTTGCTCGGCGCGCATCAGCAGGAAGATGTAGCGGCGCAGCGCCCAGGCGCCGATGGCGGCGCACACCACCACGAACAGCACGTTGGCGAGCTGCGCATCGCCCTGCGCGGTGCGGAACGCCTCCATCGCCCCCACGAGCGCGATCACGCTCAGGAACGCCAGCACCATGTGGGCGTGGCTGGAGAGCAGCTGCCGTTCGTACCACTTGCGGAAGCCGATGCGCTTGAAGTTGTCGACCAGGCGGTTTTCCATGCGAGCCTCACCTTCGGAATGAACCGATTCTGCCTAGCGCGGATGGCTGCGCTTGTCCGGATTCATCCATAATTTGCCCATGCTCGACAGCAGTGGCCGCCCGCCGCCACCGCCCAGCCTCATGGCTGCGCTGAGGCCCGAGCTCGTGCGCCATCCGCCGTTCGCGCACATGGTCCCCGCCGCCGTCGATTTCTTCCTCACCCGTTCGGAGCAGCGTTACTACGCACCCGGCGAGACGCTGGTGGAGCCGGCCAGCGGACCGGTCGAGGAGATCTTCCTGGTCCGACAGGGCGCGGTCACCGGCGAGAAGGGGCTGGCCGAGGTGGGGGGCGCCTTCGAATACGAGGCGGGCGACCTGTTTCCCATCGGCGCGGCGATGGCGCGGCGCGCGGTGACCGCCACCTACCGCGCCACGGCCGACACCTTCGTGCTGGTGCTGCCGGGCGCGGCCATGAAGGAGCTGGCCGCGCAAAGCCCCGAGTTCGCCGACTTCCTGCACCGGCGCATCGGCCGCTTCCTCGAGCTTTCGCGGCGCGCGCTGCAGGTCGCGTATGCCTCGCAGACGCTTGCGGAGCAGTCGCTCGAAACCCCGCTGGGCGAACTGGCCACCCGCGCACCCGTGACCTGCGCGCCCGACACGCCGCTGCGCGAGGCGCTCTCGCAGATGAAGCAGCGGCGCATCGGTTCGATCATCGTCACCGAGCCTGGCGGGAGGGTGCAGGGCATCCTGACGCGGCACGACGTGATCGGCCGGGTGGCGCTGGCCGGCGTGCCGCTGGACGCGCCCGTCGCGCAGGTGATGGTGCGCCCCGTGCACACGCTCACGGTGGCGCACACCGCGCAGGACGCGGCGCTGCTGATGTCCGCGCAGTCCATCCGGCACGTGCCGGTCACGCGCGATGGCGCGGTGGTCGGCATCGTGTCCGAGCGCGACCTGTTCGCCATGCAGCGCCTGTCGCTCAAGCAGCTGAGCGCCACCATCCGCGCCGCGCCCGATGTGGCGACCATGAAGCTGGTGGCGCAGGACATCCGCCGCTTCGCGCGCAACCTCCTCAGCCAGGGCGTGCAGGCCCGGCAGCTCACCGCGCTGATCAGCCACCTCAACGACGTGCTGACGCAGCGCCTGGTGGAGATCAAGGCGGGCGAGCACGGGAACGCGCTGCACCACCTGTGCTGGCTGGCCCTGGGCTCCGAGGGCCGCGGCGAGCAGACCATCGCCACCGACCAGGACAACGCGCTGATCCTTCCGGACGGCATCTCCGATGCGCAGCGCAGCGCCGCGCGGGCCTTCGGCCATGAAGTGAACCTGGCGCTGGCCGAATGCGGCTATCCGCTGTGCCGCGGCGGCATCATGGCCGGCGAGCCCGACTGCTGCCTCACGCTGCGCGAGTGGCGCGAGCGCTTCTCCGGCTGGATCGAGCACGGCGGCCCCGCCGACCTGCTGAACGCCAGCATCTTCTTCGACCTGCGGCCGCTGGCCGGGGACGAGCAGCTGGCGCAGGCGCTGCACGCGGAGGTGCTGGAGAACGCGCGTCGCACGCCGCGCTTCCTCAAGCAGCTGGCGCTGAACGCCATCGCCCACGCGGCGCCGCTCAACTGGCTGGGCGCCATCGACACCGACGCCGCGGGCACGGTGGACCTGAAGCTGCAGGGCACCGCGATCTTCGTCGACGCCGCGCGCCTGTACGCGCTGGCGCACGGCGTCGCGGCCACCGGCACGCGCGAGCGGCTCGAGGCCGCAGGCGCCCGCCTGGGCCTGGGCAGCGCCGAATACGAGGCCTGGGTGGGCAGCTTCGAGTTCCTGCAGATGCTGCGGCTGCGCGTCCAGCTGGAAGGCAGCAGTGCCGCGGGGCACCCGAACCGGCTGGAGGTGGCCACCCTGAACGACATCGACCGGCGCATCCTGAAGGAGTCTTTCCGCTTCGCCCGCCTGCTGCAGCAGCGGCTGCACCTGGACTACGAGCGCTAGCCGTGGACTGGCTGCCCTGGCGCAGGACGCCCGCGACCCAGGAGCCCTCGCGCTGGCTGATGGTGGACGTGGAGACCAGCGGGCTCGATCCCGCCCGCGACCGCCTGCTGGCCATCGCCGCCATCGGCATGAAGGTCGACTGGCAGGTGCGCCGGCTTTCGGTCGTGCTCGCCGACAGCTTCGAGGTCGTGTTGCGCCAGGAGGCGCCGAGCGGGCGCGACAACATCCTGCTGCATGGCATCGGCGTGCAGCGGCAGAAGGAGGGCGTGCCGGCGCCGGAAGCCCTGGGTGCCTTCGCCGCATTCGCCGGGTCCGCACCCCTGCTGGCCTTCCATGCGGCCTTCGACGAGGCGCTGATCGGCCGCCATGCGCGCGCGGCGCTGGGCGGCGCGCTGCCCAACCCCTGGCTGGACATCGAGCAGCTGTGCGGCGTGACGCACCCGGAGGTGCGCGCGCGCTCGCTGGACGAATGGATGGCGCACTTCGGCATCCGCTGCGCCGCCCGCCACCAGGCGATCGCGGACACGCTGGCGGAGTGCGACCTGCTGCTGCGCATCTGGCCGCGCGTGGTCAGGGAGTGCGCGAGCTGGCGCGATGTCGAACGGCTCGCCGCCCGCCATCGCTGGGTGGCGCGCGGTTGACTAGCACATGGGCGCCATCGGGGCAGGTGGACAAGCCCGAGCAGACGCCCGATCATTTCCCTGCGGGCTGCGGAAAAAGCCCGCCTCCCGCCTGCCGTTTGCTGGCGTAATGAGGCCCTGATGACCACATCGAAGACCACCGCCGGGCACCAGGTGCTGAAGGACCGCTCGGCAGGCCTGTCGCCGCGCCAGCGCGCCGCCCTGATCCTGTTCGACGGCAAGCGCACCGTGCAGGACGTGCTGGCGGTGACCTCGCCCACGGGCGTGACGCCGGCCGACATCGACCGCCTGGTGCAGATGGGGCTGGTGGCGGAGCAGGGCGCTGCGGTCCGGCCGCCGGAGTTCGGCCCGGACTCGCAACCGGCCAGCCTCTGGGTCAGCGTGTCCCCCGCCCCCTCGGCGAACGAGCGCTACCTGCGGGCCTACGAGGTCGGGATCCAGCTCACCGCGGAGCTTGGCACGCGCGCCAGCCACCTGCTGCTGGCGGTGGAAGCGGCAGAGAGCCTGGACGAGCTGGTCGAGCTCGCGCCGCGGCTGCGCGCCGCCCTCCTGCCCCTGCAATTCGCCCGTTTCGAGGCCGCCCTCCACGGCCGCTGAAACCCCGCCGACCCCACGGCCGGGCAGCCTGCGCCCATGCAGGCTATAATCGCGGGCTTTCCGCCTTGCCGCACCCACTTCGACGCCGGGGCGGCTCTCATCCACAAGGAGTCTTATGCGTCACTATGAAATCGTCTTGCTGATCCACCCGGATCAGAGCGAGCAGGTTCCGGCCATGCTGGAGCGCTACAAGGGCATGATCACCGCCGGCAACGGCAAGGTGCACCGTGTCGAGGACTGGGGCCGCCGCCAGCTGGCCTACCAGATCAACAAGCTCGCCAAGGCCCACTTCCTGTGCATCAACATCGAGGCCGACCAGGCCGTGATGAGCGAGCTGGAGCACGCCTTCCGCTTCAACGATGCCGTCCTGCGCCACCTGACCGTGGTGAAGAAGAAGGCCGACACCGGCCCGTCCTCCATGATGAAGACCGTGGAGCGCGAGGAAGCCCGCAAGGCGCAGCAGGCGGAGTTCCAGTCGTAATCGGCGAGGACCAGGCAGCCTAGCGCCGGGTTTTGAACCAGACGATCCTGAGCGCACGTATCGCGGAGGCCAAGGCCCTGCGCTACACGCCGGCCGGCCTGCCCGCCCTCGACCTGACGCTCGAACACGAGTCGCAAGCCCTGGAGGCCGGCTCGCAGCGCCAAGTGAAGGTGGAGATCCGGGCGGTGGCCTTCGGGACGGATGCGGAAACGCTCTCGCGCCAGTCGGTCGGCAGCGGATTCCGGTTCACCGGTTTCCTGGCCGCCCCCGCCACGGCAAGCACCCGGTCCTGCATATCCAGTCATTTCAGCAAGATTAATTTTTCGTAGAGGTCCACCATGGCCACGTTCAAGAAGTTCAACAAGGACAAGCGTCCGAAGCGCAACACCCAGTCGCTGCTGTTCAAGCGCAAGCGTTTCTGCCGCTTCACCGTCGCCGGCGTCGAAGAGATCGATTACAAGGACATCGACACCCTGCGCGACTTCATCTCGGAAAACGGCAAGATCATCCCGGCCCGCCTGACCGGCACCCGCGCGATCTACCAGCGCCAGCTGAACACGGCGATCAAGCGCGCCCGCTTCCTGGCGATGATCCCGTACTCCGACCAGCACCGCATCTGAGGAAGTAGCCATGCAAGTCATCCTGCTCGAGAAAGTCATCAACCTGGGCAACCTGGGCGAGATCGTGAAGGTGAAGGACGGCTACGCCCGTAACTACCTGATCCCCCACGGCCAGGCCCGCCGCGCCACCGAAGCCAACAAGGCCGAATTCGAAGCCAAGCGCGTCGAACTCGAGAAGCAGGCCGCCGCCAAGCTGTCCGAGGCGCAAGCCCTGGGCGAGAAGCTGGCCGGCCAGACCGTCAAGCTGACCCAGAAGGCCGGCGTGGACGGGCGCCTGTTCGGCTCGGTCACCAACTTCGACATCGCCGAGGAGCTCACCAAGACGGGCTTCAAGGTGCAGAAGTCCCAGGTGCGCATGCCCAACGGCCCGATCAAGACCGTCGGCGACAGCACCGTGTCCGTGGCGCTGCACACGGACGTGGTGGTCGACGTCAACGTGACGGTGTACGGCGAGACGGCCTAAGTCCCACCGCCTCGCGAAAAGCCGCCTCCGGGCGGCTTTTTTTTTTGCTCCCTCTCCCCTCCGGGGAGAGGGCTGGGGTGAGGGGCGCTGCCCGGACTTATCCCGCACTCCCCACCGCTTTTCCCGCCCTTGGCCACAGGGTTCGCGGCCACTGTCCACAGCTTGCCCAGAGAAGCTCCCCAGTGTTATCACTGGACATGCTTACAGCCCCGGCAGGACAATCCCCCTTTGAGGAGAGAACGAGCCCATGTCCGCAGTCCTGAGCGCCGTCGACGACGATTTCCCACGCGACCGGCAGGTGGCGCAGCTGCGCATCCCGCCGCATTCGGTCGAGGCGGAGTCGAGCGTGCTGGGCGGCCTGCTGCTGGACAACCAGGCCTGGGACCGCGTGGGCGACCTGCTGGTCGACGGCGACTTCTACCGCTACGAGCACAAGCTCGTGTTCGCGTCCGTCGGCGCGCTGATCAACGCCAGCAAGCCGGCCGACGTGATCACCGTCTTCGAGCACCTGCAGGCGCAGGGCAAGGCCGAGGAGGTCGGCGGGCTGCCCTACCTGAACTCGCTGGCGCAGTACGTGCCCAGCGCCGCCAACATCCGCCGCTACGCGGAGATCGTGCGCGAGCGCTCCATCCTGCGCAAGCTGGTGTCCGCCAGCGACGAGATCGCCACCGCCGCCTTCAACACCCAGGGCAAGCCGGTGGAGAAGATCCTCGACGAGGCGGAGCAGAAGATCTTCAACATCGGGGAGGAAGGCTCCCGGATGAAGCAGGGCTTCCAGGGCATGGACAGCCTGGTGGTGCAGCTGCTGGACCGCGTCCAGGAGATGGCCGACAACCCGAACGACATCACGGGCGTGCCCACCGGCTTCTACGACCTGGACCGCATGACCTCGGGCATGCAGGCCGGCGACCTGATCATCCTGGCGGCGCGTCCCTCGATGGGCAAGACCTCGCTGGCGGTCAACATCGCCGAGCACGTGGCGCTCAACGAAGGCCTGCCGGTGGCGGTTTTCTCCATGGAAATGGGCGCCTCGCAGCTGGCGGTGCGTATCGTCGGTTCCATCGGCCGCATCGACCAGGGCCACCTGCGCACCGGCAAGCTGACCGACGACGAGTGGCCGCGGCTCACCGAGGCGATCGAGAAGCTGCGCAACATCTCCCTGCACATCGACGAGACGCCCGGCCTGACGGTGAGCGAGCTGCGCGCCAACGCGCGCCGGCTGGCCCGCCAGTGCGGCGGCAAGCTCGGCCTGATCGTGGTCGACTACCTGCAGCTCATGAGCACGTCCTCCAGCATGAGCGAGGAGAACCGCGCCACCGCCGTGGGCGAGATCTCGCGTGGCCTGAAGATGCTGGCCAAGGAGCTGGGCTGCCCGCTGATCGCGCTGTCGCAGCTGTCGCGCGGCGTCGAGGCGCGCACCGACAAGCGCCCCATGATGTCCGACCTGCGCGAATCCGGCGCGATCGAGCAGGACGCGGACGTGATCATGTTCATCTACCGCGACGACTACTACAACAAGGACTCCAAGGAGCCCGGCGTCTCCGAGGTGATCATCAGCAAGCAGCGCAACGGCCCCACCGGCACGGTGAAGATGGCCTTCATCAAGCAGCTGACCAAGTTCGAGAACCTGGCGTCCGGCAACGCCGATTTCTGACGCATCGGTTTCACGCCGCTTTCCTACGCCGCGCGCCGGCCGGCCGCGCGATCCTTCGCTCCAGAACCCCTGGAGAGAAGACCATGGAAGAGATGAACCTGATGCCGACCCTGGCCGAGGCCAACGTGCCCATGGTCACCGAGGCGGTGCCCCCGAGCTGGACGAGCCGTCTCCGCTGGAGAAGATCAAGGCCGCCGACGAGGCGCGCAAGGGCTTCCCGGGCGAGCACTGGCTGGTGCTGGCGATCGGGATCGGGCTGTGGCAGGTGACGCGCAAGCACCGCCACGCCCTGGTGCGCAGCGCCGGCCTGCTGGGCGCGAGTGCCCTGGTGGCGCGGGCGGCCAGCGGACGTGAGGGCCTGTCGAAGGTGCTGCGCTACACGCCTTTCGGCAGCCGGATCTCGGCCTGCCCGCCGTGTGACGTGAACGCGCAGCAGCGCTGAAAGAAAAAGCCGGGCTGGGCCCGGCATTCTTCGTCCCTGCGGGGTCCTAGAGCACTTCGCTCGCGAAATCCGCCAGCCGCGAGCGCTCGCCGCGCGCCAGCGTGATGTGCCCGCTGTGCGGCCAGCCCTTGAACTTGTCCACCGCGAAGGTGAGTCCCGAGGAGCCTTCCGTGAGGTAGGGCGTGTCGATCTGCGCCAGGTTGCCCATGCAGATGATCTTGGAGCCCGGGCCTGCGCGCGTGATCAGCGTCTTCATCTGCTTGGGCGTGAGGTTCTGCGCCTCGTCGATGATCACGTACTTGTTCAGGAAGGTGCGCCCGCGCATGAAGTTCATGCTCTTGATCTTGATCTTGGAGCGGATCAATTCGTTGGTCGCCGCGCGGCCCCATTCCCCGCCCGTGCCTTCGGTCTTCCCCAGCACCTCGAGGTTGTCGTCCAGCGCGCCCATCCACGGGCCCATCTTCTCCTCCTCGGTGCCGGGCAGGAAGCCGATGTCCTCGCCCACGCTCACCGTGGCGCGGGTCATGATGATCTCGGTGTAGCGGCGCTCGTCCAGCACCTGCGTGAGGCCCGCGGCCAGCGCCATCAGCGTCTTGCCGGTGCCGGCCGTGCCGGTCAGGGTGACGAAGTCCACTTCCGGGTCCATCAGCAGGTTCATCGCGAAGTTCTGCTCGCGGTTGCGCGTGGTGACGCCCCACACCGCATTCTTCAGGTGCCCGTAGTCCTTCAGCGTCTTGAGCACCGCGGTCTTGCCGCGGATTTCCGTCACGCGCGCATAGAGGCTGGGCTCGCCGGGCGCCTCGAAGTAGACGAACTGGTTGATGAACAGGCTGGGCACGATCGGCCCGCTGATGCGGTAGAAGGTGTGCTGGCCCGACTGCCAGCTCTCCACCGTCTTGCCGTGCTTGGACCAGAAGTCCGCGGGCAGGGCGAGCGAACCCGAATACATCAGGTCCAGGTCGTCCAGCGTCTTGTCGTTCTTGTAGTCCTCGGTGACCAGGCCCAGCGCGCGCGCCTTGACGCGCATGTTGATGTCCTTGGACACCAGCACCACCTGCCGCGGCGCGTGCTTTTCCTGCAGCGCCTGCACCACGCTCAGGATCTGGTTGTCCGCCTTGCCGGGGGCAGGCCCATGGGCAGGCCGGTGGGCGACAGCGGCATGGTCTGGAAGAACAGGCAGCCGCCGGCTTCCTTGTGCCCCGTGCTCTCCAGCTTTCAGGCCGTGGGCGATGTCGGTGCCGGGCGCGCCGGCCAGGGCGTCGAGCGAGCGGCTTGCCTGGCGGGCGTTGCGGGCGACTTCCGTGGTGCCCTTCTTGTGGCCGTCCAGTTCCTCCAGCACCACCATGGGCAGGAAGATGTCGTGCTCGTCGAAGCGGAACAGGCTCATCGGGTCGTGCATCAGGACGTTGGTGTCCAGCACGAACATCTTGGAGGGGCCCGAAGGCTTCTTCTTCTTGGGCGCCGGCTCGGGGACCGTCAGGTCCTTCTTCTTGCGGCCCGGTTGCGGCTCGTCCAGGTAGGTCTCGACTTCCACGTCGAAGCTGCCGGCCGGCACGTCGCCGCCTCCGGCGCGCGGGTCGAACTCGTCCTCGGCCTGCGGGTGATCCGCCACCGGCCTATCGGCCGAAGGCGCCTCCGATTTTCGCGCCGCCTTGTGCGAGGAACGGGCCGGAGCATCGAAGGCTTCCGGCGGGAGCATGGCGGCGCGCTTGGTCGGGGCGGGGGCAGGGGGGGCATGGGTGGTACGGCTTCCGGATGAGGTAGTCGAAAAACAAAAAAGCCGCCAGGCGGGCCGGGCGGCTTCTTTCGGGCTGACGGTGATGACGCGTCGCGTCTGGATCAACGGCATGAATTCATTATGCACATGCCCAGCTTGGGAACAACGTCAGCCGACGCCCTGTTGTGTCTTTACGTCAAGCCCGGCAGTGCGGGCGCGCAAGGGACTCAGGCGGCCTTCTTCAGCAGCTTCACGGCCTTGAGCACCTCGTCCACGTGGCCGGGGACCTTCAGGCCGCGCCATTCCTGCTTGAGGATGCCGTCGGCGCCCACGAGGAAGGTGCTGCGCTCGATGCCCTTGACCTTCTTGCCGTACATGATCTTGTTCTTGACCACGCCGAACATGTGGCACATCTTTTCCTCGGTGTCGGCGATCAGCTCGAAGGGCAGTTCGAGCTTGGTCTTGAACTCGTCGTGCGACTTCATGTTGTCGCGCGAGACGCCGAACACGACGGCGCCGGCCTTCACGAAGTCCTTGTATTTGTCACGGAACTGCATCGCTTCCGTGGTGCAGCCGGGCGTGTTGTCCTTCGGGTAGAAGTACAGGACCAGGATCTGCCCCACGTGCGTGGTGTTCGTGACCTTGGTGCCGCGCGGTGGCGTTCGCTTCGAATTCGGGAAGGGGTTTGTTGACAACGATCGCCATAGAGTCCTGAGTCGGTATGTGGTTCTGTGTGACAGTCTTGCTCGTTGGCGGCAGGCTTCGCGCAGGCCCGGCCGCAACACGAGATTTTACCGCGAAAAGCCCCGCGCAGGCCGCGAGGGCTCAGGGTTCCGCATCGAGCAGCAGGGCCACTGCCACGTCCCGGCCCTCCTGGGCCAGGATGTTGTAGGTGCGGCAGGCCGCCGGCGTGTCCATGGTTTCGACGCCGATGCGGCGCGCCGCCAGGGGCGCCAGCCACGCCGGCTGGGGAAAGCGGATGCGGCGGCCGCTGCCGAAGATCACCACTTCCACCTTCAGTTGCGCCAGCGCCGCGAAGTGCTCCGGCCCCAGCTGCTCGAAGCTGCCGGCCCATTCGATGCGCTCCCCGTGCGAGCCGAGCACAACGTTGTGCGTGATCTTTTCCGCCCCTACGGCCACCCAGCCCGGGCCATAGGCGCTGATGGTCTGGGCGTCGGATTGATCGGGTTGGAGCTTCAAGAGGTGTCGCGAGGGTGAGGAGATCGCCGCGTGCCGAGGGGCGGATGCGGACTTATGGTCAAATTATAGGTTTCACCTCGTGTCACCGCCCCCGGGAGGGCCATTGAAGACCGTCCAAAAGTCCACCAAGCTCGCCAACGTCCTGTACGACATCCGCGGTCCCATCATGGACGCCGCCCGGCAGATGGAGGAAGAAGGCCACAAGGTGATCAAGCTGAACATCGGCAACCTCGCCGTGTTCGGCTTCGACGCGCCGGAGGAGATCCAGCAGGACATGATCCGCAACCTGCCGAATTCGGCGGGCTACTCGGACAGCAAGGGCATCTTCGCCGCGCGCAAGGCGGTGATGCACTACACCCAGCAGCAGGGCATCAAGGGCGTCACGCTCGACGACGTGTACCTGGGCAACGGCGCCAGCGAGCTGATCGCGATGGCCACCAACGCGCTGCTCAACGAAGGGGACGAACTGCTGTTGCCCTCGCCGGACTACCCGCTGTGGACCGCCAGCGCCGCGCTTTCCGGCGGCACCCCGGTGCATTACATGTGCGACGAGGCCAACGGCTGGATGCCCGACCTCGACGACATCCGCCGCAAGATCACGCCGGCCACCAAGGGCATCGTCGTCATCAACCCGAACAATCCCACGGGCGCGCTGTACTCCGACGAGCTGCTGAAGGAGATCGTGGCGATCGCGCGCCAGCACGGCCTGGTGATCCTGGCCGACGAGGTGTACGACAAGGTGCTGTACGACGGCGTGAAGCACACCGCCATCGGCAGCCTGTCGGAGGACGTGCTGACGCTGACCTTCAACTCGCTGTCCAAGAGCTACCGCTCCTGCGGCTACCGCGCCGGCTGGATGGTGGTGTCGGGCGACAAGAAGGTCGCGGCCGACTACATCGAGGGCCTGACCATGCTCTCGAACATGCGCCTGTGCGCCAACGTGCCGGGCCAGTGGGCGATCCAGACCGCGCTGGGCGGCTACCAGAGCATCAACGAGCTGGTGAACCCGGGCGGGCGCCTGCGCCGCCAGCGCGACCTGGCCTACGAGCTGATCACCGCCATCCCCGGCGTCAGCTGCGTCAAGCCGCAGGCGGCGCTCTACATGTTCCCGCGCCTCGATCCGAAGATGTACCCGATCGCGGACGACCGCCAGTTCTTCCTGGAACTGCTGCAGGAGACGCGCGTCATGCTGGTGCAGGGCACCGGCTTCAACTGGCCGCAGCCCGATCACTTCCGCATCGTGTTCCTGCCGCACGAGGACGACCTGCGCGAGGCCGTCGGCCGCATCGCCCGTTTCCTCGACAACTATCGCAAGCGCCACTCGAAATGAAACCGATCCAAGTCGGCCTCCTGGGCATAGGCACCGTGGGCAGCGGCGTCTTCAACGTCCTCAAGCGCAACCAGGCCGAGATCCAGCGCCGCGCCGGCCGCGGCATCGCGATCACCATGGTCGCCGACCTCGACACCGCGCGCGCGCCGAGGCGGTGGTGGGCGGCAACGCCAAGGTGGTCAAGGACGCGCGCGAGATCATCGCCAACCCCGACATCGACATCGTCATCGAGCTGATCGGCGGCTACGGCATCGCCCGCCAGCTGGTGATGGAAGCCATCGCCGCCGGCAAGCACGTGGTCACGGCCAACAAGGCGCTGCTGGCCGTGCACGGCACCGAGATCTTCGCGGCGGCGCATGCGAAGGGCGTGATGGTGGCCTTCGAGGCGGCGGTGGCCGGCGGCATCCCGATCATCAAGTCGCTGCGCGAGGGCCTCACCGCCAACCGCATCGAGTGGATCGCCGGCATCATCAACGGCACCACCAACTTCATCCTGTCGGAGATGCGGGACAAGGGCCTGGACTTCGACGTGGTGCTCAAGGAAGCGCAGCGCCTGGGCTACGCCGAAGCGGACCCCACCTTCGACATCGAGGGCGTGGACGCGGCGCACAAGGCGACCATCATGTCGGCCATCGCCTTCGGCGTGCCGGTGCAGTTCGACAAGGCCTACGTCGAGGGCATCACCAAGCTGTCCTCGGTGGACATCGAATACGCCGAGCACCTGGGCTACCGCATCAAGCTGCTCGGGATCTCGCGCCGCACGCCCAAAGGCATCGAACTGCGCGTGCACCCGACGCTGGTGCCCTGCAAGCGCCTGATCGCCAACGTGGAAGGCGCGATGAACGCGGTGATGGTGCAGGGCGACGCCGTCGGCACCACGCTGTACTACGGCAAGGGCGCCGGCAGCGAGCCGACCGCCAGCGCCGTGATCGCCGACCTGGTGGACGTGACGCGCCTGCACACCGTGGACGCGGCGCACCGCGTGCCGCACCTGGCCTTCCAGCCGGACCAGATGAGCGACGCGCCCATCCTGCCCATGAGCGAGGTCGTCACCAGCTACTACCTGCGCCTGCGCGTGGCCGACCAGGCCGGCGTGCTGGCCAAGGTGGCCGGCCTGCTGGCCACCGCCGGCATCAGCATCGACGCCATGCTGCAGCGGGAGGCCTCCGCCATCGGCGGCAAGGGCTCCACCCAGACGGACCTGATCCTGCTGACGCACAGCGTTCGCGAAGGCACGATGAACGAGGTGATCGCGCAGATGCAGGGCCTGGCCACCGTGCTGGCGCCCATCACCCGCATCCGCAAGGAAGAACTGGCCTGAAGGCCCCGACCATGCTGTACCTCTCCACCCGCGGCCATCCGGACCGCAAGCATTTCTGCGAGATCCTGCTGGAAGGACTGGCACCGGACGGCGGCCTCTACCTGCCCGAGCGCTATCCGAAGGTCGATGCCGCGACGCTCGCGAAGTGGCGCGGCCTGCCTTATGCGGACCTCGCCTTCGAGATCCTCTCGCTCTACATCGACGACATCCCGGCCGAAGACCTGCGCGCCATCTGCCGCAAGACCTACACCGCCGAAGTGTTCGGCACGCGCGAGATCGTCCCGCTGAAGCAGCTGGAAGACGGCGTGTATCTTGAAGCCCTGTCCAACGGGCCCACGCTGGCCTTCAAGGACATGGCGATGCAGCTGCTGGGCAACCTGTTCGAGTACGAACTGGCGCGCCGCGGCGAGGAGCTGAACATCCTGGGTGCGACCTCGGGCGACACCGGCAGTGCCGCCGAATACGCGATGCGCGGCAAGAAGGGCGTGCGCGTCTTCATGACCTCGCCCCAGGGCCGCATGAGCCCCTTCCAGCAGGCGCAGATGTTCAGCCTGCAGGACGCCAACATCCACAACCTGGCGGTCGAAGGCGTGTTCGACGACTGCCAGGACATCATCGTCAAGGCGGTGTCGAACGACCTGGCCTTCAAGCGCAAGTACCGCATCGGCACCGTCAATTCGATCAACTGGGCGCGGCTGGTGGCGCAGGTGGTCTACTACTTCGCGGGCTACTTCCAGGCCACGAAGTCCAACGAGGAACGCGTTTCCTTCGCCGTCCCCTCCGGCAACTTCGGCAACATCTGCGCCGGCCACGTCGCGCGCATGATGGCCCTGCCGATCGCGCAGCTGGTGCTGGCGACCAATGAGAACGACGTGCTCGACGAGTTCTTCCGCACCGGCACCTACCGCGTGCGCGGCTCCAAGGACACCTACGAGACCTCCAGCCCTTCGATGGACATCTCCAAGGCCAGCAACTTCGAGCGCTTCGTGTTCGACCTGCTCGGACGCGACGGCGCCAAGGTGCGCGCGCTGTTCTCCGAGGAACTGGCGGCCAGGGGGCAGTTCACCCTGGGCAGCGAAATGCGCAAGGCGCGCGAGGACTACGGCTTCGTCTCCGGCCGCAGCACGCACGCCGACCGCCTGGCGACCATCCGCGATACCTGGGAGCGCTTCGGAACCATGATCGACACGCACACCGCCGACGGCCTGAAGGTCGCGCGCGAACACCGCCGCGCCGGCGTGCCCATGATCGTGCTGGAGACCGCGCTGCCCATCAAGTTCGCCGAGACCATCGTCGAAGCGCTCGGGCGCGAGCCCGACCGGCCCGCGAAGTTCGCCGGCATCGAGGACCTCCCCAAGCGCGTGACCGTGCTGCCCGCCGATGCCGAGCGCGTGAAGCAATTCATCGCGGCGCACTGCGCATGAAAGCCGTAGGCTTCGCCGGCTATTCCGGCTCGGGCAAGACCCACCTCGTCGAGCGCCTGATTCCCGCGCTGAAGATGCGCGGGCTGCGCGTTTCGGTCGTGAAGCACGCGCACCACGATTTCGACATCGACCATCCCGGCAAGGACACCTGGCGCCACCGCGAGGCGGGCGCCTTCGAGGTGGTGGTCGCCTCCGATCGCCGCCTCGCGCTGATGCGCGAGTTCGAGCGGCCGTCCACGCTCAAGGTGCACCACCTGATCGCCGAGCTCTACGAGGGCGTGGACTGGGTGCTGGTCGAGGGCTTCAAGGAAAGCAACCTGCTCAAGGTCGAGGTGTGGCGCGCCGCATCCGGCAAGCCGGTGCGCTACCCGGACGACGATTTCATCGTCGCCATCGCCACCGATTCGGCCGACCAGCTGCCGCAGTCCACCCTGCGGCCGGTGCTGGATCTCAACGACCCGGATGCGGTTGCGCAATGGCTGGTCGACAATGGCGACCGGTTCGAGTACGACCCGGAGAGATACGTGTGAACATGAGCGCCGCACGGCCGCCCGAAGGCGCGGGCCCCCTCCGCTTGCGGAGGGGGAGGCGCAGCCCGCTCGGCGGGCAAGCCTGGGGAGGTTCGATGAATTCCCGCCCGCCGCTGCGCCCGCTGGATGACGCCCTCGAGGCGCTGCTGGCGCAGGCGCGGCCGCTGGCGGAGACCGAGAGCGTGGCATGTTTCGATGCCGACGGCCGCGTGCTGGCCGAGGCGCTGGTGTCGCCGCTGCAGGTTCCCCCGCAGGACAACAGTTCGATGGACGGCTACGCGGTGCGCAGCGCCGAGGTCGCCGACGAGGGCGTGCCTTTCCCGGTGAGCCAGCGGATCCCGGCCGGCGCCGCGCCGCAGCCGCTGCAGCCCGGCACCGCTGCCCGCATCTTCACCGGCGCGCCCGTGCCCGCCGGCGCCGACGCGATCGTGATGCAGGAAGACACCGAGGCCATCGACGAGGGCCACGTGCGCATCCTGCGCGTGCCGTCGCCGGGCCAGTGGATCCGCCGCAGCGGCGAGGACATCACGCGCGGCAGCACGGTGCTGGCGAGGGGTGAGCGCATCGGGCCCGCCGCGCAGGGCCTGGCCGCCAGCATCGGCCGCGACCGGCTGCAGGTGACGCGCCGTCCGCGCGTGGCGCTGTTCTCCACCGGCGACGAGCTCGTGATGCCGGGACAGGTGGCCCCCGAGGCGATGAAGCCGGGCGCCATCTACAACTCCAACCGCTTCTTCCTGCGCAGCCTGCTGCAGCGCCTCGGCTGCGAGGTACAGGACCTGGGCATCGTGCCGGACCAGCGCGAAGCCACCATCGAGGCGCTGCGCACTGCTTCCGCCAACAACGACCTGATCCTCACCAGCGGCGGCGTGTCCGTCGGCGAGGAGGACCACATCAAGCCCGCCGTGCAGCACCTGGGCTCGCTGGACCTGTGGCAGATCGCGATGAAGCCCGGCAAGCCCTTTGCATACGGCCATGTGGGCAACGCGCACTTCATCGGCCTGCCGGGCAACCCGGTGTCCAGCTTCGTCACCTTCCTGCTGCTGGTGCGGCCCTTCCTGCTGAAGCTGCAGGGCGCCACGCGTTTCGCACCGCGGGCGGTGCAGCTGCCCGCGCATTTCGAATGGCCGCGCGCGGACAAGCGCCGCGAGTTCCTGCGCGCGCGCCGCGATGCGCAGGGCGGCCTGGAGCTGTTCCCCAACCAGAGTTCCGGCGTGCTGACGTCCACGGTGTGGGCCGACGGCCTCATCGACGTGCCGGCGGGCAAGACGATCGCGCGCGGCGAACTGGTGCGCTTCCTGCCGATGGCGGAGCTGCTGGGATGAACCTCCGGATCAAGTACTTCGCATCGGTGCGCGAAGCCGTGGGGCAGGGCGCCGAGACCGTGCAATCGCGCGCCGAAACGCTGGGCGCGCTGCGCGACGAACTGATCGCGCGGGGCGAGCCCTATGCGTCGGCGCTGGCACGCGGCCGGAACGTGCGCATGGCGCTGGACCAGGTCATGAGCGACGATGCCGCCGTGCTGCGCGAAGGCTGCGAGGTCGCGTTCTTCCCGCCGGTCACCGGCGGCTGAGGCGAGCCATGGCCGCAACCCGCGTCACCATCCAGGCCGAAGACTTCGACGTCGGCGCCGAGATCGCGGCGCTGCGCGGCCAGGATCCCGGCGTCGGCGCCGTCTGCAGCTTCATCGGCACCGTGCGCGACCGCAACGACGGCAGCGCGGTGAGCGCGATGGAGCTCGAGCACTATCCCGGCATGACCGAGAAGGCCATCGAGCAGATGATCGACGAAGCCTTCCGCCGCTTCGACATCCGCGGTGCACGGGTGATCCACCGCGTCGGTCCCTTGCAGGTGAAGGACCAGATCGTGCTGGTGGTCGTGACGTCCTCGCACCGCGGCGAGAGCTTCCGGGCCTGCGAATTCCTGATGGACTACCTGAAGACGCAGGCGCCGTTCTGGAAGAAGGAGAGCACGCCGGACGGCGAGCGCTGGGTGGACGCGCGGGTCGCGGACGACGCGGCGCTGGCGCGCTGGGGCATTGCCAGCAAGAATTCTTGAGCGCGGGCCGCGGCGGCGGCTACTTCGGCTGGAACCCGCTCGCCTTGATGATCCGGTCCCAGCTCTGCGTGTAGCCCCGCACGCGGTTGGCGAACGCGGCCTGCGGCTGGAACGCCACCGTCAGCCCCATCGCGGTCAGCCGCTCGCGCACGTCGGGCATCGCCACGACCTTGGCCAGCGCCTGGTTGAACTGCTCGATCACCGCCGGCGGCGTGCCGGCCGGCGCGAACAGGCCGTAGTAGGGCAGTTCCTCCAGGCCGGCGATGCCCAGTTCCGCGAAGGTGGGCACGTCCGGCAGGATGGCCTGGCGCTTGTCGCCGATCACGGCCACCACGCGCAGCTTGCCGGCCTTGTGGTTCTCGATGAAGTCGGGAATGGACGCCACGCCGGCCTTGATCTGGTTGCCCAGCATGTCGGCCATCATGGGCGCGCTGCCGCGGTAGGGCGCGGCCTGCACGTCGATCCGGTACTTGCCGCCGATCATGCCGACCATGAACTCGGGGATGGACGCGGGCGCCGGGACGCCGATCGTGTCCTTGCCGCCGTTCTGCTGCACGAAGCGCACGTATTCGGCGACCGACTTCGCCGGCGTGCCACCGGAGACGGCCAGCGCATTGGCGAAGGTGGCGAAACCGGCGACCGGGATGAAGTCCACGGCGGGGTCGAAACCCGCGTTCTTCGTCACCAGCGGCAGGATGGAGATCGAGTGGTCGTGGCTCAGGAACAAGGTGTGGCCGTCCGGGGCCGCGACCTTCAGCGCCTGCGCGGCGATCTGGCCGCCGGCACCGGCGCGGTTGTCCACCACCACCGGTGCGCCGAGCTGGTCCTTCAGCTTGTCGGCCAGCGCCCGTGCGATCGCGTCGGTGCCTCCGCCCGGCGGGAAGCCCACGAGGATGCGGATGGGCGCGGGCGCCTGCGCATGCGCCAGGCCGGTGGCCAGGGTGAACAGGCCCGCCAGCAGCAGGCGGCGCAAGGGGTGGAGCTCAGGGACGGGTTCGGCATGCGACCAAGCATACCGGCGCGGACTTACGCGGCCTGACGCGGAACTGGCACCGCGGGGGCACGAAGGCGGCGCGCGCCTCCTCCTCCAGCTCGCCGGTCAGCAACTGCAGCAGCTCCAGCAGCTGTTCCTGCTGCTGCTTGTCCAGGGGCGCCATCAGCCGCTTGTACGCCTTCTCGGCGGGCTTCTGGGCCTGCTGCAGAAGCAGCTCGCCCTCCGCCGTGAGCGAGACCGACACGTTGCGGCGGTTCTCCTCCGCCGGCCCTCGGGTGACGAAGCCGCGCGCCTGCAGGCCGCGCAACACCCGCAGCACCGTCACCTTGTCGAAGCCCAGCGCGCGCGCCAGGCTGGACTGGCCCATGCCGGGATGGGCCTGCAGCACCGTCAGCACGCCGAACTGGGCCGGCGTGAGGCCCAGGTCACGGCAGGCGTCCTCGAACACGGCGGCCGAAATCTGGTGCGCGCGGCGCAGCAGGAAGCCTGGGCGGGCGTACAGCCGCGACAGGCTGGAGGGAATCTTCTGCGCTGCACTCACGTGGTGGGGCCCTGGTTGCGGGTATGCGCGAATTGTGCACCGGGCGCGCCCGTTCCATACTCGTTAGCATGCCAACTAGCAAGCCGGAATATCAATGAACCTGCTCATGCGTACGGCCGCCGCCGCCCTGGCGCTGCTCAGCTTCAGCGTTTTGGCCCAGGCGCCCCAGGCGGGGGTGCCCCTCAAGCTGATCGTTCCCTTCACCCCGGGACGGGCATCGACATCGTCGCCCGCACGGTCGGGCCCAAGCTCGGCCAGCGGCTGAACCGCCCCGTGGTGGTGGAAAACCGCGCCGGCGCCTCGGGCAACATCGGCACCGAGGCGGTGGTCCGCGCGCCGGCCGACGGCAACACGCTGCTGGTCAGCGTGAACACCCTGGTCATGAACAAGGGCCTGTATCCGCACCTGCCCTTCGATCCGGTCAAGGACCTGGTGCCGGTGTCGCTGACCAGCTGGGGCCAGCTGATCCTGGTGACCCATCCCGGCACGGGCTTCAGGAGCGCCGGCGAGCTGGTCGCCGCCGCCAAGGCCAGGCCGGGGCGCATCAACTATGCCAGCCCGGGCGTAGGCACCCCGCACCACATGTCCATGGAGCTGTTCAAGCAGACCGCGGGCGTGTACCTGACCCACATCCCCTACCGCGGGACGGCGCAGGCCGTGACCGACATCCTGGGCGGCCAGATCGAAGCCATGTTCCTGCCGATCCACGTCGCGCTGCCGCACGTGAAGACCGGCAAGCTGGTGGCGCTGGGCATCGGCAGTGACAAGCGCCATCCCCTGCTGCCGGAACTGCCGACGCTGAAGGAAGCCAAGGCCGGCGATGTCAACGTGGACATGTGGTTCGGCATCTTCGCGCCGCCCGGCACGCCGCCGGCTGAAGTTCAGAAGCTGAACCAGGAGCTGCGCGACATCCTCGCTTCGCCCGAGGTGCGGACCGCGTTTTCCACGCAGGGCATGGACCCGGCGTCCAGCTCGCCGGAAGAATTCCGCCGGCTGGTCGCGAGCGACGCCGACCGCTGGGCGGGACTGATCCGCAGCGCCAAGATCAAGGCCGACTGACCATGCGCATTGCCATCGTCGGGGGCGGCATCGGCGGCCTCGCGCTCGCGCTCGGCCTGCAGCAGCGCGGCATCGCCTGCGAGGTGTACGAAGGCGCGCCGGAAGTCAAGGAACTCGGCGTGGGCATCACGCTGCTGCCGCACGCGGTGCGCGAGCTCGCCGCGCTGGGCGTGCAGCCGCAGCTGGAGGCGCAGGGCATCGAGAACCTGGAGAGCGTGTTCTTCAACCGCTGGGGCCAGTTCATCTACCGCGAGCCGCGCGGCCGCCACGCCGGCTACAGCGTGCCGGAGATCGGCATGCACCGCGGCCGCCTGCACGGCGTGCTGTACAAAGCGGCCCTGCAGCGCCTGGGCTCCGCGCGCATCCACCTGGACCACCGCTGCGTGGGGCTGCAGCAGGACACGCAGAAGGTGACGCTGGCCTTCCAGGACGTCAAGGGGCAACTGCGCCCCTCGGTGGAGGCCGACATCGTCATCGCCTGCGACGGCGTGAATTCGGCCGTGCGCCGGCAGTTCTATCCGCAGGAGAAGCTGGCCTTCGCCGGCATCAACACCTGGCGCGGCGTGACGGTGCACAAGCCGATCCTCACCGGCAAGACCTACCTGCGCATAGGCACGGTCGATACCGGCAAGATCGTGATCTACCCGATCATCGACAACGTGGACGGCCACGGCAACCAGTTGATCAACTGGACCACCGAGATCCGCCAGCCCGAAGCCGGCATGAACGACTGGAACCGGCCGGGGCGGCTGGAGGACTTCCTGCCGATCTACCAGGACTGGAAGTTCGACTTCCTCGACGTCCCCGCGCTGCTGCGCAACGCGCGCGAGATCCTCGAGTACCCGATGGTGGACAAGGACCCGGTGCCGCGCTGGACCTTCGGCCGCGTCACGTTCCTCGGCGACGCGGCGCACCCCATGTACCCGCGCGGCTCCAACGGCAGCGCGCAGGCGCTGATCGACGCGGCAACCCTTGCGAAACTGTTCGCGCAGGGCGGCGACCCGGTGCAGGTGCTGCAGGACTACGAGGCGAAGCGCCTGCCGGCCACCGCGAAGGTGGTGGAGACCAACCGCACCGTGCCGCCGGACTTCATCATCATGAAGGCCGACGAACTCAGTGGCGGCCAGCCCTTCCCGGGGACGATCGAGGACCTGGTGAGCGAAGAGGAGCTGCGCCGCATCTCCGACGAGTACAAGCGGGTGGCGGGCTTCACGCTCGATAACGTGAAGTAGCTCAGTTCAGGTAGCGCGGCCGCGTCGCGTCATCATCCGCCGCCGGCTCCACCGCCGCCACCGGCACGAAGGGCTCGCGCCATCCGGACTGCAGCAGGGCCTGGTCCAGCAGGTGCATCAGGCCCTGCATCAGCTTGGGCTGCATCTCCATCTGGAAGCTGCGCGGCTTGGCGGCGCCGCCCGGCGCCCGTTCGTTGAAGTTCAGGCGCAGCGGCCCGTTGGCCAGCGGCGTGGCGTCCACGTCGGTCACCAGCAGCGGCTCCTCCCCCAGGGGCAGGCGCTGTTGTCCTTCCTTGTACGGGGTGTCGAAGTCGGCGTGCTGCAGGAACTCTTCCTTCCGGAACTCGGCGAGCATCTTCTTGAGTTCCGGATTCGCGCCCGCAAGTGAGGCTCCGGCGGATTCCAGCTTGAGCAGGTGCTCGGTCAGCAGCTTGGAAAGCAGCGGCCACAGGCCTACCATCAGCCGGCGCGTGAGCCACATGCGCATCTCCTCGCCCTCGACGGTGTTGATGCGCATGAGGATGCGGTCCTGCTCCGGCAGGTAGGTGACCGACATCTGGTGGATCTGCATGAGGTTTGATTCTAGTCACGCCCCGGTTTCGCAGCCGCGGCCTACAGTCCGCCCTTGAAAAGTACCGGGCTACGCCTATCTGGGCCGTAACGGAGTATTTCATGCGACTCGACAAACTGACCACCAAGTTCCAGGAAGCATTGGGCGATGCGCAGAGCCTTGCGCTCGCCAACGACCACGCGTACATCGAACCGGCGCACCTGCTGGTGGCGATGCTGCGGCAGGAGGACGGGCCGCGCGCGCTGCTGCAGCGCGCCGGCGTCAACGTGCAGGGCCTGCTCGCCTCCGCCGAAGGCGCGATGCACAAGCTGCCGCAGGTGCAGGGCCAGGAGCAGGTCCAGGTGGGCCGCGACCTCGCTGGTCTGCTGCAGCAGTCCGAGAAGGAAGCGCTCAAGCGCAACGACCAGTTCATCGCCAGCGAGAACTTCCTGCTGGCCGTGGCCGAGACCAAGCAGGACATCGGCCGCATCGCGCGCGAGAACGGCCTGTCGCGCAAGTCCTTCGAGTCCGCGGTGGACGCCGTGCGCGGCGGCCAGAACGTGAATTCCGCCGAAGCCGAAGGCCAGCGCGAGGCGCTGAAGAAGTACACGCTGGACCTCACGGAGCGCGCCCGCATGGGCAAGCTGGACCCCGTGATCGGCCGCGACGAGGAAATCCGCCGCGCCATCCAGGTGCTGCAGCGCCGCACCAAGAACAACCCGGTGCTGATCGGCGAGCCGGGCGTGGGCAAGACGGCCATCGTCGAAGGCCTGGCGCAGCGCATCGTCGCCGGCGAAGTGCCGGAAACGCTGAAGAACAAGCGCGTGCTCTCGCTCGACATGGCGGCCCTGCTGGCCGGCGCCAAGTACCGCGGCGAGTTCGAGGAGCGCCTGAAGACCGTGCTGAGCGAACTGGCCAAGGACGAGGGCCAGACCATCGTCTTCATCGACGAACTGCACACCATGGTGGGCGCGGGCAAGGCCGAAGGCGCGATGGACGCCGGCAACATGCTCAAGCCGGCGCTGGCCCGCGGCGAGCTGCACTGCGTGGGCGCCACCACGCTGGACGAATACCGCAAGTACATCGAGAAGGACGCCGCGCTGGAGCGCCGCTTCCAGAAGATCCTGGTGGGCGAGCCGACGGTGGAGGCGACCATCGCCATCCTGCGCGGCCTGCAGGAGAAGTACGAGGCCCACCACGGCGTGGACATCACCGACCCGGCGATCGTCGCCGCGGCGGAACTCTCGCACCGCTACATCACCGACCGCTTCCTGCCGGACAAGGCCATCGACCTGATCGACGAGGCCGCCTCCAAGGTGAAGATCGAGATCGACTCAAGCCGGAGGCGATCGACCGCCTCGACCGCCGCATGATCCAGCTGCAGATCGAGCGCGAGGCGATGAAGAAGGAAAAGGACGAGGCCTCGCAGAAGCGGCTGGCCCTGATCGAGGAAGAGATCGCCCGGCTGAAGAAGGAGACCTCCGACCTGGAGGAGATCTGGAAGTCGGAGAAGGCTTCCGCGCAGGGCAGCGCCCAGATCCGCGAGGACATGGACAAGCTGCGCCACCAGATCGAGGAGTTCACCCGCAAGGGCGACTTCAACAAGGTCGCCGAGCTGCAGTACGGCAAGCTGCCGGCGCTGGAAAAGCAGCTGAAGGAGGCGCAGGCCGCGGAAACGAACAAGGGCAAGAGCGGCAAGCCGCAGCTGCTGCGCACGCAGGTGGGCGCCGAGGAGATCGCCGAAGTGGTGGCGCGCGCCACCGGCATCCCCGTGTCCAAGCTGATGCAGGGCGAGCGCGAGAAGCTGCTGATGATGGAAGACAAGCTGCACGATCGCGTGGTCGGCCAGGACGAGGCGATCGCCGCGGTGGCCAACGCCATCCGCCGCTCGCGCTCCGGCCTGTCGGACCCGAACCGCCCGACCGGCTCCTTCCTGTTCCTCGGCCCCACGGGCGTGGGCAAGACCGAGCTGTGCAAGGCGCTGGCGCACTTCCTGTTCGATACCGAGGAGCACCTGATCCGCGTCGACATGAGCGAGTTCATGGAGAAGCACTCGGTCGCGCGCCTGATCGGCGCGCCGCCCGGCTACGTGGGTTACGAGGAGGGCGGCTACCTCACGGAAGCCGTGCGCCGCAAGCCCTACAGCGTGATCCTGCTCGACGAGGTCGAGAAGGCGCACCACGACGTGTTCAACGTGCTGCTGCAGGTGCTGGACGACGGCCGCCTCACCGACGGCCAGGGCCGCACCGTGGACTTCAAGAACACGGTGATCGTCATGACCTCGAACATCGGCTCGCACATGATCCAGGCGATGGTGGGCAAGCCCTACGAGGACGTGAAGGAAGCGGTGTGGGACGAGCTGAAGAACCACTTCCGCCCGGAGTTCCTGAACCGCATCGACGAGACGGTGGTGTTCCACGGCCTGGGCGCCGACCACATCGCCAAGATCGCGAAGATCCAGCTGCGCGTGCTGGAACAGCGCCTGGCCAAGATGGACCTCAAGCTGGAGGTCTCGCCGGCGGCGCTGGAGGAACTGGCCAAGGTCGGTTTCGACCCGGTGTTCGGCGCGCGGCCGCTCAAGCGGGCGATCCAGCAGCGCATCGAGAACCCGCTGTCGCGGCTGATCCTGGAAGGGCGCTTCCCGCCCAAGAGCGCGATCCCGGTGGAGGTCGACCCGGTGCGCGAGCCCGGCGTCTTCCACTTCGGCCCGGCACAGGGCAGCCGGCGGGAGGCGGCGACTGCGTGAAAGGAAGCAGGATGCAAAAACTGCTTACATCTTCGTAGGAGGACGACTACAAGGCGCGGGCGGCGCATCGATACCTAATGGACGGGTCGGGCCGACGGGCCCGGTACAGCCCCACCACAGGAGCAGCCGTGAAGCTGCAGCGCTTCGGCGATCGCGAGCACACCGGGTCCCCGCCTCCGGGGGCGATGCTGGTGCGTGCGGTGCGCGTGGGCATCGCGGACGACCATCCGATCACGCGCACGGCCCTGCGCGGCTACCTCGACGACCAGGGCGACATCCGTGTGGTGGCCGAGGCAGCGTCGGGCCGCGAAGCCATCGACCTGGTGCGCACGCAGCAGATCGACGTCCTGCTGCTCGATCTCGACATGCCGGGGCAGAGCGGCATCGACGCGCTCACCATGATCAAGGCGAAGGCGGAGCACGTCGCCGTGCTGGTGCTCTCGGGCTATCCCGAACACCAGTACGCGGTGCCGCTGATCCGCAACGGCGCCAGCGGCTACTTGAACAAGGCCTGCGAACCCAGCGAGATCTGCACGGCGATCCGGCGCGTGGCGCAGGGCGGCCGCTACATCACGCCGGTGGTGGCAGAACTGCTCGCGTCCCAGGTGATCACGCCCACGCCCGGCGGGCTGCACGAGCAGCTGTCGGCGCGCGAACTCCAGGTCTTCCTCAAGCTCGCGCAGGGCTGCACCGCGGGCGAGGTGGCGGCCGAACTGTCGCTCAGCGCCAAGACCGTCAGCACCTACCGCGCTCGCCTGATGCGCAAGCTGGAGGCGCGCTCCAACAGCGACCTCACGTACTACGCGCTCAAGCACCGGCTGCTAGACTGAGCCGGTGCCTCCCACGAGCAAGCCCCGCATCGTCATCATCGGGTGTGGATTCGGCGGCCTCGAAGCCGCCCGCGCCCTGCGCGCCGCCGACGTCGACATCACCATCGTCGACCGCACCAACCACCATCTGTTCCAGCCGCTGCTGTACCAGGTGGCCACCGCGGGCCTGTCGGCGCCGGCCATCGCGGCGCCGGTGCGCCACCTGTTCCGGCGGCAGGCCAACGTCACCACGCTGCTGGGCGACGTGGTTGCCATCGACGCGCAGGCCAGGCACGTGCGGCTGCGCGATGGCGCCGAACTGCCGTACGACCACCTCATCGTCGCCGCCGGCGCCACCCACAGCTACTTCGGGCGCGACGACTGGGCGCCGCTGGCGCCCGGGCTCAAGACGCTGGCCGACGCCTTCGAGATCCGCCGGCGCGTGCTGCTCGCCTTCGAGGCGGCGGAAAAGGAGCAGGACCCCGAGGCGCGCGATGCCTGGCTCACCTTCGTCGTGATCGGCGCCGGGCCCACCGGCGTGGAAATGGCGGGCACGCTGGCCGAGATCGCGCGCCGCACCCTGCCGGGCGAGTTCCGCCACATCGACCCGGCGCGGGCCCGCATCCTGCTGCTGGAAGGCGGGCCGCGCGTGCTGCAGGCGATGCCCGAGGCGCTGAGTGCGAGCGCGCAAAGGCAACTGGAGAAACTGGGCGTGGAAGTCCGGGTCGATGCGCGCGTGGTCGCGATCGATGCGCAGGGACTGGACGTCCAGCCGCCGGCCGGCGCGGCAAGCGAGCGCATCGCCAGCCGCTGCGTCGTGTGGGCCGCCGGTGTCGCCGCCTCGCCGCTGGGGCGGCAGCTCGGAGGCGACGGGTGCGCAGGCGGACCGCGCGGGCCGCGTCGCCGTCGAGCCCGACCTCAGCCTGCCGCGCCATCCGGAGATCAGCGTGATCGGCGACCTGGCCTCGGCGCGCAGCCACCTGCCGGGACACGATCCGCGCCCCGTGCCCGGCGTGTCGCCCGCGGCCAAGCAGATGGGCCGCACCGCGGCCGGCAACATCCTGCGCCGCCTCGCGGGGCAGGCCACGCAGCCTTTCCGTTATCGCGACTACGGCAACCTCGCCACCATAGGCCGCAATTCAGCGGTGGTGGACCTGTGGACGCCGTGGCGCCGCATCCAGTTCAGCGGCTGGCTCGCCTGGGTGTTCTGGCTGTTCGCGCACATCTACTTCCTGATCGGATTCCGCAACCGCCTCGTCGTGCTGATCGACTGGGCTTCGGCCTACTGGAGCGAGCAACGCTACGCGCGCGTGGTCACCGGCATCGACCCGCGCGCGACCGACAACTGAAGGCGCCTCAGGCGGCCATCTGCGCCTTCACGTAGCTCACCGCCACCCGCGCGAGTTCCTTGGGGCCATAGCGGCTGCGCAGGTTGCACTGGCTGCAGAGGCGCCCTTCCTCCTCCATCTGCTCGCGCCGCTCGAGAGCTTCGCGCAGGCTCGTGTCGCGCACGTGCCCGAGGCTGCGGCTCTCGCTGATGTCGTTGAAGCAGTAGGTGTAGTCGCCGGTCGCCGAGATCAGCATGTTGGTGTTGCGCGGCACGCACTTCACCCGGTTGGAGCGCCACTGCCGGAAGATCTCCGCGGCGCCGGGGATGAAGGCGGTTTCCTGGCTGCCCAGGCCGTGCCGGCGGATCTCGGTGCGCAGGCGCTCCGTGTCGGGCTGGCCTCCGGTCTGCTGGGCGCCCGCGCGGTCGTAATAGGTCGGCGACATGTGCAGGTCGTTCACGCCGTTGGAGCGCAGCCAGCCCACGGTGTCGTCCAGCGTGTCCAGGCATTCGTGCGTCGGCGACAGGTTGATCACCAGCCGCGTCTTGCGCAGCACGCGCGCCGCGGCGAGGATGTTCGCCATCACCTCGTCCTGGTCCAGGTTCGTGTGCACCGACTGGTAGACCTGCGGGTCGACGCTGGAGAACGAGACCATGAGGGTGCGCAGGACGCCGTCCATGGCTTCCAGGCGCGCTTCCGGGAGGCGGCTGCCGTTGGTGGCCATGTCGAAGGTCACGGGGTGGCCGCGCAGCCTGCGCAGGTAGCGATCGAACAGCGGATGCGTCGTCGGTTCGCCGTAGCCGGCGATCACGCAGCGGAACACGTCGCGCGGGTCCAGGCGCGCGAGTGTCTGCTCGAAGCTGTCTTCCCTGGAGATGGTGGGGTTCGCGATCGCGTGGCGTGGGCACATGGCGCAGCGTGCATTGCACTTGCTGGTCCATTCCCAGTTCACCACGACGCGGTAGGGGGCCTTGCTCATTCCTGTTCCTTCTCCGGTTCCGGCGGGTTGCCGGCGTGGGAGCGGAGACTCGGGCGGCAACTTAAGCGGCACTTAACCGCGGCGGCCGAAGGCGGCAAGGTGCCCGGCGCGCGAGCAGCCCTTGACGTGCATCAAGCAGGCTGCCCGGTCGTTCCCTCGGCATGGTTGCACCAGCAGGCGTGGGCAGTGCGCACTCAGCGTTCGCGCAAGCGGCGCGCGCCGCCGTGGCGCCGGTCGGCCTTCTCGGTCACGGGACGGCCCGCCGCGATGCGCTCGGCGTTCTCGGTCAGCTTGGCGAGGGCCGCTTCGAAGGCCTGCAGTTCGCCCGCGGACAACACGGACAGGACCTCGCAGTTGAAGCCGACCGATTGCGGGAACAGCTCCTCGTAGAGCCTGCGGCCCTCGGGGTGAGGTCCACCTGCGCGCGCCGGCCGTCTTCCGGCACCGGCACGCGCCGGATCAGCTTGCGCGCGGTGAGCTCGGTGATGTGGCGCGAGGTGCGTGCGCGCTCGAGGTGCGCGCGTGCGGCCAGGTCGGACGGCGACATCGCGCCGTGCGCGGCCAGCAATGCGATCAGCCGCCACTCGCGCCGCGTGATGCCGTACTTGCCCTCGCACAGGCGGATCACCATCGCGCCGCTGGCCGCGAACAGGCGGCTCAGCCGGTAGTTGAGCAGGTCGTCGACGGTGCGCGGGTCGGCCAGGGACATCGGAGTCTTTCTCGGGAACACGCGGTAGTTGTATAGATGAATTATCGGGTCGGCGCCTAGACTGGACACCATCCTTTCAAGCCCCGACCACATGCCCAAGCCCCAGCTCGCCCCCGGTGTCCGCATCCAGGGATCCGAGGTCTTCGACCTCGCCCAGTCCTGGCGCGGCTACCGCATCAACAAGATGTGCAACGCCCTGTCGCACGCCGCCAACCGCGAGGCCTTCAAGCGCGACGAGGAAGCCTTCATGGCCGCCCATCAGCTGCGCGAAGACGAGAAGCAGCTGGTGCGCGACCGCGACTTCTCCGGCCTGCTCGCCGCCGGCGGCAACATCTACTTCCTGCTGAAGCTGGGGGTGGTGACGGGCAACGGCCTTTACATGATGGGCGCGAAGATGCGCGGCGAGAGCTACGAGCAGTTCCTGGCCACGCGCAACGACAGGGGGCCACCTGATGGGACGCATCGTCGCCGGCATCGGCACCTCCCACGTTCCCTCCATCGGCGGCGCCTACGACCGCGGCAAGACCGCCTTGCCGGCGTGGAAGCCCCTGTTCGACGCCTACGTGCCGGTGCGGCAGTGGCTCAAGGAGCTGCGGCCCGACGTCTGCATCATGGTCTACAACGACCACGGCGCCGACTTCTTCTTCGACAAGTACCCCACCTTCGCGGTGGGCTGCGCGGACAGCTACCCGATCGCCGACGAGGGCTTCGGCGTGCGGCCGCTGCCGCCCATCCGCGGCGACCTCGCGTTCTCCCAGCACCTGTGCCGCTCGCTCGTGTACGACGAGTTCGACATCACCGTGTGCCAGGAAATGGCGGTGGAGCACGGCTTCCTCGTGCCCAGCACCTGTGCTTCGACCCGTCGGAGGACGGCTGGCCGGTGGCCTCGGTGCCGGTGGAGGTGAACGTGCTGCAGCACCCGCTGCCCACGGCGCGCCGCTGCTTCCGGCTCGGGCAGGCGATCCGCCGCGCCGTGGACAGCTACGAGAAGGACATCAAGGTGGCGATCATCGGCACCGGCGGCATGTCGCACCAGCTCACCGGCCCCGGCTTCGGCGCGATGGATCCGGACGCGGACCTCGACTTCCTCGAACGGATCGAGCGCGACCCGGAGAGCCTGACCGAACTCACCCACCAGGCGATGATGGAAAAGTTCGGCGTCGAAGGCATCGAGCTGATCATGTGGCTCGTCATGCGCGGGGCGCTGTCGGCCGGCGCGAAGCGGATGCACCGCAACTACTACGCGCCGATGACCACTGGCATGGGCCTGGTCACTCTCGAGGAGGCCGCCTGATGCGCACGCAGGTCGGCATCATCGGCGCCGGGCCCGCGGGGCTCATGCTCGCGCAGATCCTGCATCTGCAGGGCATCGAGTCCGTGATCCTCGAGCGGTCCAGCCGCGAGCACGTGCGCACCCGCCTGCGCGCCGGCGTGCTGGAGCAGGGCACCGTCGCGATGATGCGGGAGTTCGGCGTCGGCGAGCGGGTCACGAGCGAGGGCCTGAAGCAGCGGGCGATCGATTTCCGCTTCAACGGCGAATCGCATCCCATCGATTTCGAGGCGGTCTGCGGCCGCAACACCTGGGTGTACCCGCAGCACGAGGTGGTCACCGACCTGATGGCCGCGCGCGACCGCAGCGGCCTGCCCGTGCTCTACGACGCGCCCGTGACGCGCATCGAAGGACTGGAAGGGCCGCGTCCCGTGATCCACTTCGAGCACGGGGGCGAGAGGGCCACGCTGGAGTGCGACTACGTCGCGGGCTGCGACGGCTTCCGGGGCGTCAGCCGCTCGGCCATCCCCGCGGACCGCATGAGGGTCTACGACCGCATCTATCCCTTCGGCTGGCTCGGCATCCTCGCGGAAGCCAGGCCCGCCATCGAGGACATCACCTGGGGCTGCCATGAGGACGGCTTCGCGATGATGAGCATCCGTTCGCCGAGCGTCACGCGCCTTTACCTGCAGTGCGCGCCGGACGAGAACCCCGACGACTGGTCCGACGACCGCATCTGGTCCGAGCTGCACAAGCGCCTGGACGTCCCCGGCCTGCCGCCGGTCCAGGAGGGGCCGATCACGCAGAAGGGCGTGACCGCGATGCGCAGCTTCCTGGCCGAGCCCATGCAGCACGGCCGCCTGTTCCTCGCGGGAGACGCGGCGCACATCGTGCCGCCCACCGGCGCGAAGGGCCTCAATTCGGCGCTGGCCGACGTGAAGGTGCTGGGGCGCGCGCTGACCGAGCGGTACCGCGAGGGCCGCGGCGAGTGGCTGGAGCGCTATTCCTCCGTGTGTCTCAAGCGCATGTGGCTGGTGCAGCGCTTCTCCGCGGGGCTCTGCACGATGGTGCACCAGTTCCCGGGCGAGAACGACTTCGTGCGCCGCCTGCAGCGCGCGGACCTGGAGTACATGACGACGACCGTCCCCGGACGGCTGGAATTCTCGGAGAACTTCACCGGCCTGCCGGTGGAGGCATGACAAGGAGCTCGCATGGTTGACGATCCCGACTTTCCGCGCCGCCGTTTCCTCGTGGGAGCCGCCGCCGGCGCCGCGACGCTGGCGCTGCCCACCGTTTCCCGTGCCCAGGCGGATGCATGGCCTGCGAGGCCGGTCAAGGTGGTCTGCAACTTCCCGGCGGGCAGCTCGCCCGACGCGCTGGTGCGCGCGGTCTCGCAGCCGCTGCAGCAGGCGCTGGGCCAGCCGCTGGTGATCGACAACCGCGCGGGAGCCAGCGGCATGATCGGCGCCGACCTCGTCGCGAAGGCGCCGGCCGACGGCCACACGCTGCTGATGACGGCGGGCAGCACGATCACCACCAACCCGCACGTGTTCGCCAAGATGCCTTTCGACCCGGCCAGGGACCTCGTTCCGGTGGCGGCGCTGGCGCGCCTGAACCTGTTCCTGGTGGCGCGCGGCGACTTCCCGGCGAACAACGTGCGCGAGTTCCTCGCGCACCTGAAGAAGAATCCCGGCAAGGTCACCTACGGCTCCGCGGGCAATGCCACCGGCCTGCACCTGGCGGGGGAAATGCTCAAGAGCCAGGCCGGCGTGTACGTGGTGCACGTTCCCTACCGCGGCGCCTCGCTCGCGCTGCAGGACCTGCTGGCCGGGCAGATCGACTTCTACTTCGACCCGGGCATCGCGCTGGGCCACGTGAAGGCAGGTAAGCTGAAGCTGCTGGCCATCGGCGCGCCGCAGCGTTCGCCCGCGTATCCCGACGTGCCGACCTTGCACGAGGCGGGGCTGAAGGGATTCGATGCCGGCACCACGCACGGCCTCTACGCGCCCGACGGCACGCCGGCGGCCGTCGTCGAGCGCCTGAACCGCGAGGTGAACGCCGCGCTCGCGCTGCCCGCGGTGAAGGCGCAGATCGCCACGCTGGCGGCCGACCCGACTCCCATGTCGACGGCGCAGTTCGCCGCGATCATGCGCGAGGACAGCAAGCGCTACGGCGCCGTGATCCGCGAGCGCCGCATCACCGCGACCTGAGCACACAGGATGGTTGACGCAGCGCAAGGCGCTGCCGCGCCTGGCTGCCCAGAATGGGCGGCATGCGAAGCGCCCCTGTCATCGGTATCCGCAGGCGGAGCATGCTGCTCTCGGCGGCGGCAGCGCTCGCGCCCTGGCCCTCGTTCGCTGCCGGCGTCTGCACGCCGCGGGAACTGTCGCAGCGATTCGCCGCCGGCGTCGCGCAGAAGCTGGACGTGCCGCAGAA
Organism: Ramlibacter montanisoli; assembly: GCF_013087525.1. Lineage (GTDB taxonomy): Bacteria > Pseudomonadota > Gammaproteobacteria > Burkholderiales > Burkholderiaceae_C > Ramlibacter > Ramlibacter montanisoli. Next base: position 1,033,872 of record NZ_JABFCS010000001.1, read on the forward strand.
CGAGGTGTGGATCTATGCGGGCCTGGCCGAAGCCGAACTCGCGGGCCATCCCGACGGCCTGTTGCAGCCGCAATACCTGCTGGTGGTGGACAGCTGCCCCTCCATCCAGACCGCCTTCCTGTTCTTCCGCCTGCTGCCCGGCCGCTTCCAGCTGGTGGGCGCCACGCCCGCGTCCACCGGCAGCCCGCTGCGTCCCGGCTGCCTGGAAACGCCGTGCGGCGTGTTCCCGCAGGCCTCGGTGTCCGATGCCGGCCGCGCGATGGCCTCGCGGGTCTATGACTTCGGCACGCAGCGCGCACGTCGCGCGTCGGGCCTCGGCTACGGCGCACTGCACCTGCAGGCGCGCGCCGCCGTCGGCCGCAACCGCGCGCTGCTCGGCACCGCGCATTCGGACGGGCGCGTGCTGCTGCCGCCCAGCCTGGTGGCCTTCCTCGACACCTACGGCGTGCTCGACGCGCAGCGCACCGACCGCACCACGCCCGAAGGCGACCACATGCCCTTCGCCGGCCAGTACTTGGTGGTGATCGACAGCGAGCGCGAGGAACGCCCCGACTGGGCGATCGCCTCCTGAAGCATCAGCGGCCGCCGGCCGCTTCCTCGTCCGGCTTCACCGGATCCAGCCCCTCGCGTTCCCAGCCTTCGCCGAAGGTCTCGATGGGATGCTGCGTGCGTTCCGTGCCGTTGCCGCAGATCATCTGGTCGGCCGCGCAGTAGCGGTCGCAGCCCCAGCAGGTGCGCTGCGGGTTGGCTGGGTGGATGGGGAACTTCTTGGCCATGCTGCGGGCCATTCTGGGTACCCACTGGCGTCAGGGGATTGCTCTGCGTCAACTGCGTCCGTTCCCCCGGCGCGCGCACGCCGCCGCATACTGGCCCGCTCACCACGGCGGGAGCCACCATGCAATACCTCAACCAGCTCGGCCCGGTCGCGGCCCTGATCGCCGGTGTCCTGATCCTCATCATGCCCAAGCTGCTGAACTACATCATCGCCCTGTACCTGATCGTCACCGGGCTGATCGGCATCTTCGGCCGCTAGTTCAGCGCTGCGGCGGCTGGCCCATGTGCTGCGCGTACAGCTTCTGCATGCCGCCCAGCCAGCGGTCGTAGTCCTGCCCCTTGGCCTGGAAGTACTGCGCCACCTCGGGGTGGGGCAGGGCGAGGAAGCGCTCGTCGCGCATGGTCTGCACCACGACCTCGGCCACCTGTGCGGGCGTCAGCACGCCGTTGATGCCCGCCGAGCCGGTGCCGTCGCGGGTCATGTCCGTCTGCACGGACTGCGGGCACAGGCAGGACACGCGCACCCCCGGCGCCCGTAGGCGATGCGCAGCCACTCGGCGATGGCCACGGCGGCGTGCTTGGTCACGCCATAGGGCGCCGACTCGACGATGTTCAGCAGCCCGGCGGCGGAAGCGGTCACCAGGAAGTAGCCTTCGCCGCGCTCCACCATCTCGGGGATCACGGCGCGCGCGGCCCACACGTGCGCCATGCCGTGCACCTGCCACATCTTGTCCCAGAGCGCGTCCTCCAGCTCCAGGCCGCCCAGGCGGCCGAGGATGCCGGCGTTGGAGAAGTAGATGTCGATGCGGCCGAAGCGCTCGCGCGCCTGCCGCACCAGTTCCTGGATGTCGGCCTCGCGGCTCACGTCGCAGCGCAGCGCCACGGCCTGGCTGCCGATGCCCCGCGCCACGCCTTGGGCACGCTCCAGGTCCAGGTCGGCGACGACCACGCCACGGGCACCTTCGCGCGCGAAGCGCTCTGCCATGCCGGCGCCGATGCCGCTGGCGCCGCCGGTCACCACGACCACCTTGTCCCTGATTTCCATGCTTGCCTCCGGAAAGTGGCGCCAGTATCCGGGCTGTGCGGGCGCGCGCAAGCCGCCCAGGCGACACGCGGCGCCGCGGGTGGCTCGGCCGATGGCGCCTTTCGCTCGACCCCGGGGGAGCCGCCTGCACTTCGCAGGTGCGGCCTCCGACAGCATCGCGGCCGGGACGTCCTACACGGCCGGGCTGCCTCTTTTCGGATCATTCGTCCCAGCAAACACACACGGAGAGACGGCCATGACCGCCATCGCACAGGATTTCTGGCAGGAACAAGCAGACGAACCCGAGGTCCGCATCGACGGCCGCGTCAACCCGGACCGGGAGGACGCCTACTGGCAAAGCGTCTACTGGGCCCAGCCGTACTTCCGCGGTGAGTGCTGCTATGAAGACTACGCCCCGGCCTACTGCGTCGGCTACATCGGATACGCCCAGTACGGCGGCCGCTTCGAGGAAGCCGAGAAGTCCCTGTGCGCCAACTGGGTCCGCATCAAGGGAGACTCCTGCCTGAGCATCGAGGAAGCGATGCAGGCCATCCAGGCGGCCTGGGAGCACGCCGCGCTGTCCGAGCAGCGCATCCGTGAAGAGGAAGAGGAACTGGCCGACGTCGGCTACTTGCCCGCGAACGCGGGCGCCGCCAACCAGCCGGTGTACGCCACCGCCTGAGCGCGCCGGCAGCACGCAGGACCGAGCGTCAGGATATCGCGGGCACCTCGGCGGCGGGGCCGCGGCCCTCCAGGCACTGCACCAGTCTGTCGATGAAGGGGGCCTGCCCAGCGATCAGCTTGCGGCGCGCCTCCTCCAGCCCGAACCAGCGCACGCGGTCCACCTCCGGGAAGGACTGCATGCGACCGGAACGCGGCGGCCACTCCATTTCGAACAGGTTGCTCACCAGCGCGGCGGGATCCGCATCGCCTTCGAAGGCCCAGGCGCTGATGCGCTTGCCGCTCTTCTGGCGCAGCTCGCCCAGCGGCAGGAAGGGCGGCGCGCTGGCGAAACCGGTTTCCTCCAGGAACTCCCGCTGCGCGGCGGCCAGCGGCTCCTCCCCGGGGCGATCTCGCCCTTGGGCAAGGTCCACGCAGCCTCGTCGCGCCGCGACCAGAACGGTCCGCCGGGATGCGCGAGCAGCACCTCGGTCACGCCCGGACGGCGACGGAACATCAGGAGGCCGGCACTGCGGATGGTGGACACGCAGCGAGTGTAGGACCTCCCGGCGCGCAGGCTGCTACAGCGCGTCCACCGGGATCTTGAGGTAGGTCACGCCGTTGGCTTCCGCCGGCGGCATCTGGCCGGCGCGGATGTTCACCTGGATCGCGGGCAGATCAGGTGGGGCATCTCCAGGGTCGCGTCGCGCGCGGTGCGCATGGCGACGAAGTCCTCCTCGGTCACGCCGTCATGCACGTGGATGTTGGACGCGCGTTGTTCGGCCACCGTCGTTTCCCAGCGCGGCGCGCGCCCGGCCGGCGGGTAGTCGTGGCACATGAACAGTCGGGTGGCCGGCGGCAGTGACAGCAGGCGGCGGATCGAGCGATACAGCTGCACCGCGCTGCCGCCGGGGAAGTCGCAGCGGGCCGTGCCCACGTCCGGCATGAAGAGCGTGTCGCCCACGAACACCGCGTCGCCCACCTGGTAGGCCACGCAGGCCGGCGTGTGGCCGGGCATGGCGAGTACCCGCGCCTCCAGCGAGCCGATGCGGAAGCTCTCGCCGTCGGCGAACAGGTGGTCGAACTGGCGGCCGTCCGCCGCGAAGGAGGGTTCCAGGTTGAACAGCTGCCGGAAAACGCCCTGCACGCGCGTGATGCCGGCGCCGATGGCGATGCGGCCGCCGAGGCGCGCACGCAGCCACGCCGCCCCACTCAGGTGGTCGGCGTGGGCATGCGTTTCCAGGATCCATTCCACCCGGAGCTGCTGCGCGCGTATGAAGTCCGCCACCTTTTCCACGGAGGCCGTGCCCGTGCGACCGGACTTGGCGTCGAAATCCAGAACCGGGTCTACGATGGCGCATGCGGAGCCGGGCTTTTCGTAGACCACGTGCGTGACGGTGCCGGTGGCGGGGTCATGGAAGGATCGGACCTGGGGGTGCATCGCGGGACCTCCGTGCAATTGAATTAAGTTGGTGATAGTATATCGATTAATAGATTGTTGCGCACGGGATGCGAACGGAGAGGATGACAGTAATGGATGAACCGCTGGTGGACAAGGTCGCGATGCGCGAAGCGGCGGAGAGTGCATGCGCGCTGATGAAGGTGCTGTCCAACCCGGACCGCATGCTGCTGCTGTGCGAGCTGGCCGAGGGCGAACGCAACGTCGGCGAACTGCAGGACGCGGTGGGGGTGCAGCAGCCCACGCTGTCGCAGCAGCTTGCCGTGCTGCGCGAGGAGAACCTGGTCGAGACGCGGCGCGAAGGCAAGAACATCTACTACAGCATCGCCAGCCCGCAGGCGATGGCGGTGCTGCAGGTGCTGTACGCCCAGTTCTGCGTGCCCACCGGCAAGACGAGGAGATCACGCAAATGACATTGGACTGGACCCACTTCACGCCCTGGACCTCGCTGGCCGGCGGCATCGTGCTTGGCGTCGCCGCCGCGCTGTTCATCCTGCTCAATGGCCGCGTGCTGGGCATCAGCGGCATCCTCGGCGGCCTGGTGCGGCCGCGGCGCGGCGACGCCGGCTGGCGCATGGCCTTCCTGGCGGGCCTGCTGCTCGCGCCCGTCCTGTGGTCGCTGTTCGCCACGCCGGTGGCACCGCGCATCGAGGCCGGTCCCGCGCTGCTCGTGGTGGCGGGGCTGCTGGTGGGCTGGGGCACGCGCTACGGCTCGGGCTGCACCAGCGGCCACGGCGTCTGCGGCCTGGCGCGCCTGTCGCCGCGCTCCATGGTCGCGACGCTCGCGTTCATGGCCGCCGGCTTCGCCGTCGTGTTCGTGCTGCGGCACGTGATGGCCTGAGGAGGACTGGCATGAAGAACCGTTTCGTCGAATTCCTCGTGGGCCTGCTGTTCGGGCTCGGCCTGATCCTCTCGGGCATGACCGATCCCGGCAAGGTGCAGGGCTTCCTGGACCTCGCCGGCGCCTGGGACCCTTCGCTCGCCTTCGTGATGGGCGGCGCGGTCGTGGTCGGCTTCTTCGCCTTCGCGCTCGCGCGCCGGCGCACCACCGCTTTCCTGGGCGGCGCGATGCACCTGCCCGCCAGCGGCGAGATCGACCGCCGCCTGGTGATCGGCAGCGTGGTGTTCGGCATCGGCTGGGGCCTGGCCGGCTTCTGCCCCGGGCCCGCACTGGTGTCGCTGGGCGCCGGGCACTGGCAGGCGCTGGTCTTCGCGCTGGCCATGCTTGCCGGCATGGCGGTGCACGACCTGAGCGCGCAAGGTGCCGCGCCGGCCCTGAACGCCGGAAAGTAGGCCATGGGCGCCACCCTGCTCGCACCGGCCCTGGGGCTGGGCGTGGGCCTGGTGCTCGCGCTCACGGGCGCGGGCGGCGCGATCCTCGCCGTGCCGCTCCTTCTCTTCGGGCTGCACCTGACCGTGGCGCAGGCCGCGCCGATCAGTCTGCTGGCGGTCGCGCTCGCCGCCGGCGTGGGGGCGGCGCTCGCGCTGCGCGCGCGCACGCTGCGCTACCGCGCCGCCGGCGTCATGGCCGCCGCCGGCCTGCTGATGGCGCCCCTGGGGCAGTGGCTCGCGCATCGCCTGCCGGAGCGGCCCCTGGTCCTGCTGTTCGCCGCGGTGCTCGCGCTGGCCGCGACGCGCATGCTGCTGCAGGCGAACCGCGAACTGCGCGGCGAGGAACCCGCGCGCCCGCCCACGACGCCTTGCCGGCGCGATCCCGCCACCGGCCGCCTGCGTTGGACCGCGCCGTGCGCGGGCCTGCTGGTGCTCACCGGCGGCGTCACGGGGCTGCTGTCGGGCCTGCTCGGGGTCGGCGGCGGCTTCGTGCTGGTGCCGGCACTCCTGCTGCTGACCGACCTGACCATGCAGGGCGTGATCGCCACCTCCATGGGCGTGATCGCGCTGGTGTCGCTCGGGACGGCCGGCTTCGCCGCCGCGCAGGGCCACGTGGCCTGGGGCGTGGCCGCGCCCTTCGCCGCCGGAGCGGTGGCCGGATTGCTCGCCGGCCGGGCCTGGGCGCAGCACCTGCGCGGGCCGCGGCTGCAGCAGGGCTTCGCGGTGGTCTCGCTGCTGGTGGCGGCGGGCCTGGTCGTGCGCGCGGCGCTCTGACTCAGGCCGCGGCGCGCGGCTGGAAGCGGCTGGGCGGCTGCCCCATCGCTCCCTTGAACATGGCCGTGAAGGCACTCTCGCTCGCATAGCCGGTGGCCAGCGCCACCTGGCCGACCGGCACGCCGCGCGCGAGCAGGGGCAGGGCGTGCGCCAGCACCGCCTGCTGCCGCCACTGCTGGTAGCCGGTGCCCAGCTGCTCGCGGAACAGGCGCGCCATGGTGCGCTCGCTGGCACCGACACTGGCCGCCCATTGCGCCAGCGTGGCGCGTTCGGCGGGGGCGGCCAGCACGGCTTCGCACAAGGCGCGCAGGCGCTTGTCGCCGCCCTGCGCGGGCGGCAGCGGCACGCCCAGCTCCTGCGTGCCGGCGCCGCGCAGTTCGTCCAGCAGCAGCTCGGTGAGCAGCGCCTCGCGCGCGCGCGGCAGCTGCGGCTCGTCCAGCGCCGGCACCAGTTCGCGGAACAGCGGCGACACGACCAGCACGCGGCAGCCGTTCCAGTCCGGCGGGGCCACCGAGGCGTCGATGTACACGGTGCGGAAGTGCGCGGCCTCCAGCACGTGCACCGAATGCAGGGCGCGCGGCGCGATCCACACCGCGCGCGAGGGCGGCACGATGTAGGTCACCTCGCCGCTGGCACTGCCCGCGTCGGCGGCGCTCACCTGCAGGATGCCGGTGGCGCAGTAGGCGATCTGCCCCCAGGCGTGGCGGTGCGGCTCGAAGTGCGCGTCGGCGGCGATGTTGCGCGAGCGCACGCGCACGGGCCGGCCGCGGGTGGGCTGGAACAGGTCGGCATCGCTGTGGAGCACGACGGAGCGGCGCGGCGGCATTGGCGGATTTTCGACGATTTCTGTCCTTCCATCGCATTCCGGAAAACCCGCGCCGCCCGTACGATCCCGCCATGACGTCCGCCACCCTGTCGCACCCGGTGCCCTTCAAGCGCGATGCAGGCGTGATCGGCCTGGTCGGCATCGCCCACATGGTGAGCCATTTCAGCCAGCTCATCCTGCCGCCGCTGTTCCCGTGGCTGAAGGACGCGCTGGACGCCAGCTACACCCAGCTGGGCTTCCTGATGACGATCTTCTTCGTCGTCTCCTGCGGCATGCAGACCGCATCGGGCTTCCTGGTGGACCGCTTCGGGCCGCGCCCGGTGCTGTTCGGCGGCCTGTCGCTGGTGGCCGCCGCCGCCTTCGGTTTCGCGCTGGCGCCCAGCTACTGGGTGATGGCGCTGATGGCGGTGGTGGCGGGCATCGGCAACGGGGTGTTCCACCCGGTGGACTACACGCTGCTCAATCGCAAGGTGAGCGCGCCGCGCCTGGGCCACGCCTACAGCGTGCACGGGATCACCGGCGCGCTGGGCTGGGCGCTCGGCCCGGCGGTGGTCGTGCCGATCGCGATCGCGTTCCACTGGCGGGTCGCGCTGGCGGTGGCCGGCGGCGTCGCGCTGGTGGTGCTGGCCGTGCTGTGGCTGCAGCGGGCCAGCCTGGAGCTTCCGCCGGCTCCCAAGCCGACGGCGGCCGCGGCGGCCGGCGACGGCGGCAGCCTCGGCTTCCTGCGCATTCCCGCCGTATGGATGTGCTTCGTCTTCTTCCTGGTCTATGCCGGCGTGCTCACCGGCGTGCAGACCTTCGCGCCCATGGCGGCACGCCAGATCGTGGGCATGCCGGTGGCGCTGGTCGCGGTCTGCGTCACGGCGTACATGGTCTGCAGCGCGGGCGGCACCGTTCTGGGTGGCTTCCTCGCCTCCGATCCGGCGCGCTGCGAGCGGGTGGTGGCCGTCGGTTTCGGCATCGCCGCGCTGCTGGCGCTGATGATCGCCTTCGCCCCGGTGGCGGCCGCGGCGGTGCCCGTGATGTTCGGCGCCATGGGCTTCGCCAGCGGCACGGCGGGACCCTCGCGCGACATGCTGGTCAAGCGTTCCACCCCTGAAAACGCCACCGGCCGGGTCTACGGCGTCGTGTATTCCGGGCTGGACGTGGGGCAGGCGATCGCGCCGCTGGTGTTCGGCGCGCTGATGGACAGCGCGCGGTACCGCGAGGTGTGGATGGTGCTGGTGGCTCTGCAGCTGCTGCTGATCGCCAGCGCCTTCAACGTGCGCCGGGTGCGGCGCACCGTGCTGGCCCCGGCCTGACCCGGGCTTGTCCCCGCGCGCTCCGTTACATGGGCGCGCTATCCTAGTGCCCATGTATGCCGCGTATTTCGGGCTGAGGCAGGAGCCGTTCTCGATCGCTCCCGACCCGCGCCTGCTCTTCATGAGCGAACAGCACCGCGAAGCGCTGGCGCACCTGTTGTACGGGGTGCAGGGCGGCGGCGGCTTCGTGCTGCTCACCGGGGAGATCGGCACCGGCAAGACCACCGTGTGCCGCTGCTTCCTGGAGCAGGTGCCGGCGCACGTCAACCTCGCCTACATCTTCAATCCCAAGCTCACCGTGCTGGAGCTGCTGGAGACCGTGTGCCACGAGTTCGGCGTGGCCGTGGCCATCCCCGCGCAGCGGCCGGCGACGGTGAAGGACTACCTCGACCCGCTCAACGCCTTCCTGCTGCAGGCGCATGCGGCCGGACGCAACAACGTGCTGGTGATCGACGAGGCGCAGAACCTCGCACCGGAGGTGCTGGACAGCTGCGCCTGCTGACCAACCTGGAGACCAGCGAGCGCAAGCTGCTGCAGATCATCCTGATCGGCCAGCCCGAGCTGCGCGACATGCTGGCGCGCCCCGAACTGGAACAGCTCGCGCAGCGCGTGATCGCGCGCTACCACCTGCGTGCGCTGGCCGAGGAGGAAAGCGCGCAGTACGTGCGCCACCGGCTGGAAGTCTGCGGCCTCGAGCGGCCGCTGCCCTTCGACCGTGCCGCGCTGCGCCGCGTGCATGCGGCCAGCGGCGGCGTGCCGCGCCGGATCAACCTGCTGTGCGACCGGGCGCTGCTCGGCGCGTACGCGGGCGGGCAGGCGCAGGTGACGCGGCGCATCGTGAACCGGGCCGCGGCGGAAGTGTTTCCGCAGGGCTCGCGCGTGCGCCGCGGCTGGTCGCGCACCGCGCTGGCGGGCGCGTTGGGCCTGGCCGCCGGTGCCGGCCTGCTCGCGGCGGCGAACCGCGCGATCGAGCCGGCGCCGCGCCCCGTGTGCTCGCGGCGGCACCCGCCCTGCAACAGCCGGCGCCCGTGGCGGCGCCGCTGCGCGTGGCGGCCGCCCCACGCCCCACGCTGCTGCGCGACGAGCAGGAAGCCTGGCGCGAACTGGCGCAGGCCTGGAAGGTGCCGGTGCCCCAGGGCGAGCCCTGCGCGGCGCTCGCGCGCGAGCAGGTGCTGTGCTTCAGCAGGAACGTCAGCCTGCCCCTGATCCGGCAGCTGGGACGGCCCGGCATCGTCACGCTCGACGCGCAGACCGGCCAGCCTTCCTACGCCATCCTCACGTCCCTCACTTCGCAGACGGCGACGCTGCGTGCCGCCGGCACCGAGCAGACCGTCACGCTGGCGGCGCTGGCCGAACGCTGGCAGGGCGACTTCGCCACCCTGTGGCGCGCCCCGGACGGCTACCGCGAGCGGCTGAAGGACGGCGCGGGCGGGCCGTCCATCGAATGGGTCGCCGCCCGGCTCGCGACGGTGCGGGGCGAGCCTGCGCCCGCCGGTGCCGCCAGGCTCGACGCGCGGCTGCGCGCCGAACTGCGCGCCTTCCAGGTGGCGCAGGGCCTGCCGGCCGACGGCCGCCCGGGCCCGCTGACCTACATGCAACTCAATCGCGTGACCGGCGTGGAAGAGCCGCGCCTGCGCGAGCAACCCTGAAGCAGCAGCGCATGTCGTACATCCTCGATGCATTGCGCAAGGCCGACGCGGAGCGTGAGCGCGATCCGGCACGCGGCATCCATGCCCAGCCCTCGGCCGGTAGCGCGACGCAGGCGTCTGCCGGCGCACCGGCCTGGCTGTGGCCGGCATTGGTGATCCTGGCAGGCGTCGTCGGCGCGGCCCTCATCTGGCAGCAGCGCAGCGCGACTGTGCCCGTCCCCGCGCCGGTTCCGGTGCGGCCGGTCGCGATCACCTCGGCACCTCCAGTGCCGGCGGTGGCGGTGCTGCCGCCCGCGCCGGTGACGCTGCCCGCGCCCGTGGCCGAACGCCCGATCACGCGCGGGTGGCCGCGGCGCCGGCCGCGGTACCGGCGGCCACGCCGCTCGCGCCGTCGCCGGACGCTTCGGCGCCGGTCGCGGCTTCGGCACCCCCGCGGTCGCTACCGCGCGTCCCGCCGCGACGGCACCCGCAGCCGATCGCGTGTATGCGCAAGCCGAACTGCCGGCAGAGGTCCAGAAGGATCTTCCCAAGCTCGCGATTTCCGGCGGCGTGCACTCCGAGAACGCCGCGCAGCGCATGCTGGTGGTCGGCGGGCAGGTGCTGTCGGAAGGCGCCGAGGTCGCACCCGGCGTGGTGCTCGAACAGATCCGCGCCGGCACTGCGGTGCTGCGCTTTCGCGGCTACCGCTACAGCGTCGGCTACTGAGCCTTCCTAGCCGACCAGCGAGCGGGTCGCGATCCCGAGCGACAGCGAGGCCAGCGGCAGCACGGCCAGGCCGGCGCGGCACCACCACGGCAGGCCTGCGAGGCCCAGCAGCGCTCCGAGCGTGGCGATCGCCGTGGGATCGGGCATGAAGGCGAACACCTCCGCCTCCTGCCATGGGTGGCCGGTGACGGGGGCGAGCAGCGGATACAGCAAGGCCGCGGCCAGCAGCAGGGACGCGCCGGGGCCGGAACCGCGTCCACCGTCATGCCCCGGCCGCGCGGCGGCCACCACGAGCAGGGCGGCTTGCCCCGCGCAGGCGGTTGCCAGCCACGGTGCGGCCAGGAAGACCTCGCTGTAACGCTGCCAGTGGAAGGCCCAGCCCACCCACGCCCAGGCCAGCGCGAGCAGCAGCAAGGTGCCACGCGTCGCCCACGCGCGGGGCGTGCACAGCAGCAGCCACAGGATGGCAGGACCGGCTGCGGCCAGCACCTGCCCCGGCCACCAGGCGGCGTTGTAGCGCGCCACCAGCCGCCAGTAGGTCTGCGGCGAGAACATCAGGAAATCGGACAGGCCGTAGCCGGCCCACTCGCTCATAGGCCGGCGACGTGCGCGGCCATGCGGCGGCGCATGGCTTCGTCGGGCATGCGGCCGCGCGCCGCCGCCATGTTCTCGCGCACGTGGTCCACGCGCCGCGTCGCGGGAATCGCGCAGGTCACCGCCGGGTGGCTGATGGCGAACTTCAGCGCGAACTGCGCCCAGCTCGCGCACTCGATCTCCGCGGCCCACGGCGGCAGGGGGTGGCGCTCCAGCCGGCGCAGCAGGGCGCCTTCCTGGAAGGTGCGGTTCACGAGGACGGCCATGCCGCGCTCGGCGGCCAGCGGCAGCAGCCGCTCTTCCACCTCGCGGTCCAGCAGGTTGTAGGTGAACTGCACGAAGTCCAGCCTGTGGCTGCGCATCAGCTGCTCGAACTCGCGGTGGCGCCGGCCCTCGGAGGTGGTGATGCCCACGTAGCGCGCTGGCCGCGCTCCTTCATGGCCTGCAGCAGCGGCAGCTGCTTCTCCCAGGCCAGCAGGTTGTGGACCTGCAGCAGGTCGAAGCGCGGCACCTGCCACAGCTTGCGCGAGTTTCTCGCCTGGGACGCGCCATCGGCACTGGTCCAGACCTTGTCGGCGGAGAACACCTTCTGTTGCGCGCCCAGGCCGCGCAGCGCATCACCCACGACGCCCTGCGAGGACCCGTACATGGGCGAGGAATCGACCAGCCGGCCGCCGGCTTCGAGGAAGGCGCGCACCACCTGCGCGCACTGCGCACGGGCGGGCGGATCCTGGCCCACGTTGAAGGTGATCCAGGTGCCCAATCCGACGCGGGGAAGCTGCTCGCCGGAGGACGGGATGGCGCGCGTGAGCGGCCCGCCCTGGGCGAGTGCGGGGCCGGCGGCCGCCAGCGCGGACCATTGCAGCAGCGTGCGGCGCTTCATGGCGGCACACTACCATGCCCGCATGTCCCCGCTGGAGGTGATCCCATGCAACGCAGAGCGATCCTGCAGTGCCTGCTCGTCGGTGCGGCTGCGTCCCCTGGGGCACGGCGCGCGCCGACGAAGCCCTTTGGCGGCTGCTGCAATCGGGTGGCCAGGTGGTGCTGGTGCGCCATGCCGTCACCGATCCGGGCGTGGGCGATCCGCCGGGCTTCCGGCTCGAGGCCTGCGGCACGCAGCGCAACCTGAGCGACGCCGGCCGCGCCGATGCACGCCGCCTCGGCGAGGTGCTGCGCGAGCGCCGCGTGCCGGTGGCGCGGCTGCTTTCCAGCCCCTGGTGCCGCTGCCTGGAAACGGCGCGGCTGGCCTTCGGGCGCGAAGCCGAGGTGGAGCGTTCACTGGGCAACCTGTTCGGCCGGCGCGAGCTGGAGGCACAGCAGGTCGCCGAGCTGCGCAAGCTGGTGCGGCGTCCCGAAGGGGGCAACCTCTTCATGGTCACGCACGGGTCCACGACCCATGCGCTCACCGGCGAGTCGCCGGGCACGGGCGAGATGGTGGTGCTGACGCCGCAGCCAGGGGGCGGCTTCCGCGTCGCGGGCCGGCTCTCGGCCGGCTAGGCCCCTTCAGTCGGCCGGCTTCTGCGGCGGCTGGAACACGGACCAGCGACCGTCCTTGAACAGGTACAGGCCCGAGGAGATGCGCGTGCCCTCGTTGCTGGCGAACAGGGCGGCGGCGCTGAAGCGCAGCGTGGCGACCGCGGAGTCGTCGTCGGCGCGCGCGAACACCAGGCCACCGCGCCGGGGCACGGCGGCGACCACGCCGGCGGGCGAGTCGCGCAGCTGCTCCAGCCAGAAGCCGCGGTCCAGGAAATAGCTGCTATCGAGTTCCGGCGCGTTGCCGTGCACCTGCATCAGGCCGCCGCTCCACGGCTCGGCCACGGGCGCGCCGTAGCGTCGGCGCAGGTTGTCCACCGCCTGCTGCAGCGCTTCGTCGGGGGACAGCTGAAGCTTCTCGAGGTCTTCGGGCGAGGCGCTCTGCACGCGGCGGCTGCCGTCGAACACCAGGCGCAGGTGCATGTCGCCCAGGTACTGGAACCAGCTGGCCTCGAATTCCACCTCGCGGCCGTCCGGCAGCGTCGCCTGGATCTTGCCGAAGGGGGTGAGGGTCTCGTCCTGCTTGTTGGCGCCGGGGCTTTCGCGCAGCACCACCAGCAGGTTGGCCACGCTCACCTCGAATTCGTCGTGGTCGCGCGCGGCGTCGGCGGCCAGCGCTCCCGTCATGCCCGCCAGCAGCGCGCCGGCGCCGCACAGGATCCGCAACCAGGAATTCTTTCGCATTGTTCCCTCCGTCCTCGCCCACATGGTGAAGGCAGGCGCGGCAGCATGCAAGGAGCGAATGCACGGCAACGCGGGGGATTGCGCGCGCGCTGCGGAAAGCGTAGGCGCCCTGCAACGCCATTGGTTACCCTTCTTGCGCCACGCGTTGAACTTGTAAGGGCCCTGCTGCGTAGCATCGCAGCTCTTCGCTTTCATTCTCAGAGGAAACAGCTTCATGGCCCTGCAATCCCCGTTCTTCAACAACAACAACAAGCGCGAAGACGCATACCCCCGTACCGGCGTGAGCCCCAACGCCGCCGCCGCCGCGGGCCAGGCACCGGCCGCCGCCGTGCAGAACACGCCGGTTCCCGCCGCCACGCCGACCAAGGAAGGCGAAAGCAAGCTGACCGTGGGCCCGAACATCAAGCTCAAGGGCGTGGAGATCACCGACTGCGACACCCTGGTCGTGGAAGGTTCGGTCGAGGCCACGATGGACTCGCGCGTGATCCAGATCTCCGAGCGCGGCTCCTTCAAGGGCTCCGCCGAGATCGACGTGGCGGAGATCCGCGGCCTGTTCGACGGCAACCTGACGGTGCGCCAGAAGCTGGTGATCTTCGCCACGGGCAAGGTCACGGGCAAGGTCCGCTACGGCAAGGTGGTGATCGAGGAGGGCGGCCAGCTCTCCGGCGAAGTCGAATCCGCCGCTGCCGCTGCCACCAGCCCGCGTCCCGCTGCCGCCGCCGAGAAGCCGGCCGCCACGCGCCCGCTGCAGCCGGTCCAGTAAGCGCCTAGACGGCGCTGCGGTGCCGCGCGATGCAGGTGTCCAGCACCTCGTCGTGCGCCCGCTGCCACCAGTTCGCGGTGGAGAAGATCTCCACCTCGCTGTAGCCTGAGAATCCCTGTTCCTCGACCCAGCCCCGGATGCGCGGGATGTCGATGACGCCGTCACCCATCATGCCGCGGCCGTTCAGCAGATCGGCCGTGGGCGTGAGCCAGTCGCACACGTGGAAGGCGAGCAGCCGGTCTCGGCCCGCGCGCGCGACCTGCTGTTGCAGCTTGGGGTCCCACCACACGTGGTACACGTCCAGCGCCACGCCGAGCGCGCCGGTGCGTGCCGGGTCGAGCGCGTCGCAGGTGTCGAGCGCCTGCTCCATGGTGTTGATGCACGCGCGGTCGGCCGCGTACATCGGGTGCAGCGGCTCGATCGCCAGCGGCATGCCCGCCTTCCTCGCGTACTCCAGCAGTTCGGCGATGCCGTCGCGCACCTGCGTGCGCGCCAGCGCGATGTCCTTGTGCGCCGGCCGGCCCTGCAGCGCGCCGGGCAGTCCCCCACCACCAGCACCAGGCACTTCGCCTGCAGCTCCGCGGCCTCGTCGACGGCGCGGCGGTTGTCGTCGCGCGCCGCCTGCAGGCCGGCCGCGTCGGCCGCCGGGAACATGCCGCCGCGGCAGTAGCCCGAAAGCTCCAGGCCGTGCGTGCGCACCAGGCGCGACACCGTCCCAAGCCCGGCCGCCGCCACCTGGTCGCGCCAGGGCGAGATCGCGCGGATGCCGCGGCGCGCACAGGCCTCGATGATCTCCGGCAGCGGCAGGTCGACACCCCGGCTCTTGCGCACCGTGGCGGTGTTGATGGAGAGCCAGCGGTGGTCCCGCGAGAAGTCGCGCATGCTCATTCGACCCCGTGCAGCGCCAGCAGCGTCTTCATCCGCCGTGCCGCCAGCTCCGGCTGTTCCAGCAGGTTGGCCGCGTCGGCCAGGCGGAACAGTTCGGCCAGGTGCGGCAGGCTGCGCGTGCTCTGCTGCCCGCCCACCATGGTGAAGTGCTTCTGGTGGCCATTGAGCCAGGCCATGAACACCACGCCGGTCTTGTAGAAGCGCGTCGGCGCGGCAAAGATGTGGCGCGACAGCGGCACAGTGGGGCCGAGGATCGCGTGGAACTTCGCGATGTTGCCTTGCGCGAGTTCGCCCAGCGCGGCGCTCGCGGCGGGCGCGATCGCGTCGAAGATCCCCAGCAGCGCGTCGCTCCTGCCGTGCACCGGGGTGTCGCCCCAGCCGTCGCCGGCGATCAGCTCGGCATAGTTGAAGTCGTCGCCCGTGTACATGCGCACGCCCGCGGGCAGGCGCCGGCGCATGGCGATCTCCTTGTGCTTGTCCAGCAGCGAGATCTTGATGCCATCCACTTTGGACGGATGCGCGGCGATGATGCCCAGCGCCGTGTCCATGGCCGCGTCCACGTCCCTGGTGCCCCAGTAGCCGGCCAGCGCCGGGTCGAACATGTCGCCCAGCCAGTGCAGCACCACCGGCTGCTTCGCCTGCGTGAGGATGCGGCCGTAGACGCGCTCGTAGTCGGCGGGACCCTTGGCCACGCGGGCCAGCGCGCGGCTGGCCATCACGATCAGCTTGCCACCGAGCTTCTCGATGGCGGCCATCTGCTCCTCGTAGGCGCGGATCACGTCGTCGACGCTCTTCGCATCCTCGGGCGCCAGGTGGTCGGTACCGCAGCCGGACGCCACCAGCGCGCCGGGAACGTCACGCGCGGCGTCCAGCGAGCGGCGGATCAGCTCCAGCGAGGTGGGCCAGTCCAGGCCCATGCCGCGCTGCGCCGTGTCCATCGCTTCCGCCACGCCCAGGCCCAGGGACCACAGGCGCTGGCGGTAGGCGATGGTCGCGTCCCAGTCCACCGCGCACTGCAGCCAGGGGTCGATGGCCGCCAGCGGGTCGGCCACCACGTGGGCCGCGGAGTAGGCGATGCGGTTGAACTTCACGCCCTTGGTGGGGTGCACCGGCGCGGTGCCGGCCAGCGTGTAGGTTTCCAGCGCGCCGGCGCGCGTGGGCAGCTTCAGGGTCAAGGCCATCGCGCGGTCCTCAGAACTGCAGCGGCGGGACGTCGACGAAGCGGCGTTCCTTCCAGCTTTGCAGCGCGGCTTCCACCAGCTGCACGCCCTTGGCGCCTTCCGGCAGCGTCCACTGGTAGGGCGCGTTTTCCACCACGTGGCGGATGAAGTGCTCCCACTGGATCTTGAAGCCGTTGTCGTACACCTGCGTGTCCGGCACTTCCTGCCACTGTTCGCTGAAGTTCATCGTCTGCTTGACGTCCGGGTTCCACACCGGGCGCGGCGTGTTGACGCGGCTCTGCGCCTTGCACTCGGTGAGCGTCGCCACCGCGGAGCCGTGCGTGCCGTCGACGTGGAAGGTGACCAGGTCCTCGCGGTTCACGCGGGTGGCCCAGGACATGTTCAGCTGCGCCACGACCGGCTCGCCGTTGTGCCCGACCAGTTCGGCGATCGCGTAGGCGGCATCGTCTGCGGTGGCCTGGTAGGGCTTGCCGTCCTCGTCCCAGCGCTGCGGGATGTGGGTGGCGCCCAGGCAGGTGATGGACTTGACCTCGCCGAACAGGTTGTCCAGCACGTAACGCCAGTGGCACATCATGTCCAGGATCATCCCGCCGCCGTCCTCGGCCCGGTAGTTCCAGCTGGGGCGCTGGATCGGCTGCAGGTCGCCCTCGAACACCCAGTAGCCGAACTCCAGCCGCAGCGACAGCATCCGGCCGAAGAAGCCGGCGCGGCGCAGCATGTCCAGCTTGCGCAGGCCGGGCAGGAACAGCTTGTCCTGCACCGCGCCGTGCTTCAGGCCGGACTTCTCGGCGATCTTGGCGATCTCCACCGCCTCGCCCAGCGTGGTGGCGATCGGCTTTTCGCAGTACACGTGCTTGCGCGCGCGCAGCGCCTTGGCCAGCAGCTTGGGGCGCATCTGCGTGGTGCCCGCGTCGAAGAACACCGTGTCGTCCGGGTTGGCCAGCGCGGCGTCGAGGTCGGTGCCCCAGCGCGCGATGTCGTGGGCCCTGGCGAGCGCCTCGATCTTCTCGGCGTTGCGGCCGATCAGGATCGGGTCGGGCATGACCTTGTCGCCGTTGGACAGCGTCACGCCGCCCTGCTTGCGGATGGCGACGATGGAGCGGATCAGGTGCTGGTTCATGCCCATGCGTCCGGTGACGCCGTGCATGATGATTCCGAGTCTCTGGGTGGGCATGGGATGGCTTCCTGTGCGTTCAGTTCTGCACTTGCAGGCCGGCGGCCTTGACGAGCGCGGCGTTGCTCTTGATTTCGTCGCGGATGTAGGCGTCGAACTGCGCCGGCTCCAGCGTCCAGGCGTCGGCGCCCAGCGTGTTGAAGCGCTCCTTCACCTCGGGCGTGGCCAGCGCCTTGACCACCTCGTCCTGCAGGCGGTTGACGATCGCGGCCGGCGTGCCCTTGGGCGCGAACATGCCGATCCAGAAGTTGAATTCCGAGCCGGGCACGCCGGCTTCGGCGGTCGTGGGCACCGCGGGCAGGGCGGCGGCGCGGCGCGGCGAGCCCACGGCCAGCGGCAGCAGCTGGCCGCTGCGGATCTGGCCGATCACCGGGGCGATCGGCGAGAAGTAGTAGTCGACGCGGCCGGACATCACCTCCGTCACCGCTTCCGCGGAGCCCTTGAAGGGCACGTTCACGGCCTCGATCTTCGCGGCCAGCTTGAACTTCTCGGCGTTGAGGTGGGTGGCGCTGCCCTGGCCGGCGGAGGCGAAGTTCAGCTTGCCGGGATTGGCGCGGCCGTAGGCCAGCAGTTCCTGCAGGGTCTTGATGTTCTTGGACGGCGAGATCACCAGCACGTTGGGTGTGGAGGAGATGGGGGTGACCGGCACGAAGTCGGCGACCGTGTCGAAGGGCAGCTTGGCGAAGGTGTGCGGGCTGACCGTGTGCGACGAGGAGTGGACCATGATCGTGTAGCCGTCCGGCGCGGCCTGGGCCACGAGCGCCTGGCCGATCGTGCCGCTGGCGCCGCCGCGGTTTTCCACCACCACCGGCTGGCCCAGGCTCTGCGCCATCTTGTCGCTGATGGCGCGGGCGATGATGTCCGTGGTGCTGCCCGCCGCGAAGGGAACGATCACGCGGACCGGCTTGTTCGGGTAGCCGGACTGCGCCGTGGCGGCGAAGGGGGCGGCGAGGGCGAAGGCGGCGAGCGCCAGGGTGCGGCGGGTGAATTTCACGGGCTTGTCTCCTGTGGATGGGGGTGGTCAGTTCACGGGTCTAATTCACTAAACGGTGAATTATAGGGCCGACGGCGGCCTTGGCAAGCACGGCCGCCTGCTAGCGGGAGAGGTAGCCGAGGATCACCTCGGTCATGTGCGACAGGCGCTCGCTGCGCGCCTTGGGCGCCAGCAGGTCGCGGCCGAAGATCGCCGACAGCGTGTAGCTGTTGGAGAGGTAGAAATAGGCCATGCCGGCGATCGACACGTAGAGCTGCACGGGGTCGACGCCGCCGCGGAAGCTGCCGTCGCGCCGGCCCCGCTCCAGCACGCCGGCCAGGGTCTCGATCAGGGGCGAGTTGAGTTCACGCGCCCGCTTCGATTCGGCGAGATGGCGTGCCTTGTGCAGGTTGGCGCTGTTCAGCAGCGTCATGAACTCCGGGTGGGCCAGGTAGTAGTTCCAGGTGAACTCGATCAGGCGGCGCACGGCGGTGGCCGGCTCGAGGTCCAGCAGGTGCAACTGCGCCTCCTGCTCCCGGATGTCGCGGTAGGCCTGCTCCAGCACCGCCTGGAACAGCTTTTCTCCTTGTCCTCGAAGTAGTAGTAGATCAGCCGCTTGTTGAGGGCCGCGCGTTCGGCGATGCGGTCCATGCGCGCCCCGCCCAGCCCGTACTCGGCGAATTCGTCGCGGGCGGCCGCTAAGATGGTGTTCTGCGAGCGGTCGGCATCGCGCAGTCGCTCTTCGCCGGCAGGGCTTGTCTCTCGGGCCATGCCGGATAATTCACCATCCAGTTAATCAAGTCAAGCACCATGTCCCAAGACAGCCAGCTCGCAGGTCACCTGATCGTCGAATGCCTCGTGGCCCAGGGCGTCACGCACGCCTTCGGCGTGCCGGGCGAAAGCTACCTCGCGGTGCTCGACGGCTTCCACAAGTACCGCGAGCAGATCCAGTTCGTGATCAACCGGCAGGAAGGAGGCGCCGCCTTCATGGCCGAAGCGGCCGGCAAGATGACCAACCGCCCGGGGTGTGCTTCGTCACCCGCGGCCCCGGCGCCACCAATGCCTCGATCGGCGTGCACACGGCCTTCCAGGACTCGACGCCCATGGTGCTGTTCGTCGGCGACGTCGCCAGCGACCAGCGCGACCGCGAGGCCTTCCAGGAAGTCGAATACAACAGCTTCTTCGGGCCCAGCACCAAGGGCATGGCCAAGCGCGTGGAGCGCATCGACGACCCCAATCGCATCCCCGAGTACGTGGCCCGTGCCTTCGCCACCGCCATGAACGGCCGCCCCGGCCCGGTGGTGCTGGTGCTGCCGGAGGACATGCTGACCAAGGAGACCGCGGCCCGACCCATGCCGCGCGTGGAAGCGGTCGAGTCCTGGAGCGACCCGGGCGCGCTGCGCACGCTGCGCGAGATGCTGCTGGCGGCGAAGAAGCCCTTCGTGATCGCCGGCGGCGGCGGCTGGACGCCGCAGTCCGCGCAGGCCCTGCAGCGCTTCGCCGAGAACTGGAAGCTGCCGGTGGGCAATGCCTTCCGCTTCCAGGACACCTTCGACAACCACCACCCGCAGTACGCGGGCGACGTGGGCATCGGCATCGCCCCGAAGCTGGCGGCGCGCGTGCGCGAGAGCGACCTCATCATCGCCATCGGCCCGCGCCTGGGCGAGATGACCACCAGCGGCTACACGCTGCTGACGCCGCCCAAGCCGGCGCAGAAAGCTGGTGCACATCCACGCCAGCGCGGAGGAACTGAACCGCGTGTACCAGGCCGACCTCGCGATCAACGCCACCATGAACGCCGCCGCGCGCTCGCTCGAGGTGCTGACGGCACCGCCGGACCTGCCTTGGGCCGACTGGACCGCTGCCGCCAACGCCGACTACCTGGCCAACCTGGTGCCGCAGAAGCTGCCGGGCAGCATCGACATGCCGGCGATCGTCGCGACGCTGCAGAAGCGCCTGCCGGCCGATGCGCTGGTCACCAACGGCGCGGGCAACTTCGCGTCCTGGACGCACCGCTTCTTCAAGCACCACGGGCTGGTCAAGGGCCACAAGACGCAGCTCGCGCCGACCTCGGGCGCCATGGGTTACGGCGTGCCGGCGGGCATCGCGGCCAACATCATCTCCGGCCGCATCGCGCTCACCGTGGCGGGCGACGGCGACTTCCTCATGAACGGCCAGGAACTGGCGACGGCCTCGCAGCACGGCGCCCGCTCCATCATCGTCCTGCTGAACAACGGCATGTACGGCACGATCCGCATGCACCAGGAGCGCGAGTACCCCAGGCGCGTGGAAGGCGCCGGCACGCAGCTGGCCAACCCCGACTTCGTGGCGCTGGCCAAGGCCTACGGCTACGAAGGCATCCGCATCACGCGCACCGAGGAGTTCGAACCGGCGCTGCTGGCTGCGCTGGAGCGCAAGCAGGGCACGGTGATCGAGGTGATGCTGGACCCGGAGGTGATCACCACCCGCGGGACTCTGACGGGGATCCGGGAAGCGGCGCTGAAGAAGGGCTGACCTTCAGTCGATGAAGCGGCCGGCCTCGGCTGCCGGCGGCACCAGGCAGGTTTCCGAACGGCCGAAGATGGCGTAGCGATTGCGCGCGACCAGGCGGTAGGCCGCGTCGCGCAGGGGCGCCGGAACCAGCCAACCGAGCCAGGCGGCGCGCCATGGCCAGCCGAGAGCGTGCAGGACCCGCAGGATCGCACCGGTCTGCTGCCAGGTGCGCTCGCCGTCCACCAGCAACAGAGTCTGCAGCCCGTCCGGACTGAGTCCGGCGCGCGCCAGCAAGTCGCGCCCGTGCGCTCCCTGGATGGACGCGTAGCGGAAGATTCCGCGCCTGTCATGTTTCAGCAGGAATTTCACCCAGCGGCTGCACAGCAGGCATTGCGCGTCGAACACCACGATCACGGCGCATCCTCCGCCACGGGCAGTTCCAGGTAGCCGCGGTAGCTGGCGACCGTTCCCAATACGGGCACCGATGCGTGCACGCGGAAATTCAGCCGGCCGCCGGTGCCGGACTCCTCGGCGACGATGTGCGGCATCAGCCAGCGCGGGCAGGGCACGCGCAGGAATTGCAGGCGCACGAGCCGCATCACCAGACCCGGATCCGCGGCGGCCAGGGCGAAGGTCAGGCGCGCGGGACCCAGCTGCTCCACCAGCAGCGGTCCGCCGCTCAGGCGCGAGCGCATGGTCTTGCCCGGGAAGTGCCGCGTCCACACTTCCGCGTCCGGGTTCGCGTCCAGCTCGAAGCGCAGCCGGCCCTGGTGCGCGCGCTGCGGCGAACCGAGGCACCAGGCAAGCAGTCGCGCGGGCGCCGACGCGGGCGCATCCGCTTCCACCAGCCGGCAAGCCGGTGGCTTCCGGCCAGGGAATGGAAGCTGCGCAACGCGGGTGCGAGCCGGGAAAATTCCGCGCCGAGTGCGCGCTGGTAGAGCGATGGCTGGCTCATGCGACGGTTTCCGTGGTGATGTGCAGGCCGTCGGCCTCGTGCAGGATGTCTTCCAGCGTCAGCAGGCCGACGCAGGGCATCGCGCCTGCGGGCAGCGGCGCGCCCGCGCGCATCTTGCGCACCAGCGCGGCCGCCGCGAGCGTGGGGACAAAGGGACCATCCCCGTGGCTGGCGACCAGCTGCCAGGTTCGGGTGACGGGTTGTCCATCCGCGGCCAACCCGGTTGCCGTGACATGCATCGCCCCGGCATCGCTGCCCCGATGACGGAACAGGTCCGCGGCGCGCTTGAGTGCACGCGCGTGCTTCGCCCAGTCGCGCACCAGCCCCTTGCGCGCGCACCAGGCCATCAGGTTCATCCCCCGGTGCAGGAACTCCAGTTCCAGTCCGGCTCCGAACTGCACCGCCGGGGCGCCTGCGTAGCGCTGCGGCAGCAGCGCGAGGTCGGGCACGTCGCAGGGCGAAAGCAGCCGGCTGCCCACCGGCGCCGGATAGCGGTGGCGCCGGCTTCCCGACCATCCTGTCGCGCGGTGGCCGCGGGCCGCGGGCAGGGGTTGTCCGCAGTAGCTCAGGATCGCCTGCACCGTCGAGAGGCCGCGTTCGGTGCGGTTGCCCGGGCTGATGCCGATGTCGATGGCCTGCACCGTCCGCATGCCGCGCACGAGGTGGTCGGCGGCCGCGCTGGAGAGCGCCGGCACGGAACTGGCGCCGCTGGTCACCAGGACTCCGGCAGCCAGCGCCTCGGCGTCCAGTTCCGCGATGCCGGTCACGTAGGCGCGGCCGTCGGCGAGGTCGATGGAGTGGCAGCCGCCAGCGATGGCGGCGCGGGGAATGCGGTAGTCGTGCCGCTGGAAGGGGCCCGAAGCGTTCACCAGGATGTCCGGCAGCAGCTGCAGCAGCCGGGGGCCCAGTGCCTGGTCCAGTGCGTCCAGCTCCACGGCTTCGAGCGTGGCCCCGGAACGCGGCCGCAGCTCCTGCACCAGCGCAGCGGCCGCCTGCGCCGACCGTCCGGCCACCAGAACGTGCAGCCCCGGCATGCGCGCGAGCCGTTGCACCAGGCGGCGGCCGAAGAAGCCGTAGCCGCCGATCACGAGCACGCGGCAGGTGGACATGGGTACAAGTCTAGCGGGCCGGCGCCAATGAAAAAGGCCGGCGTCAGCCGGCCTTTCAAGCGATCGGTGAGGCCCGATTACTTGACGTGCTTGCCGATCAGGCCAGCCATTTCGAACATGGACACCTGGCCCTTGCCGAACAGCACGCGCAGCTTGTCGTCCGCATTGACCATGCGCTTGTTCGCCTGGTCCTGCAGCTTGTTCTTCTTGATGTAGGCCCACAGCTTGCTGACGATCTCGGTGCGCGGCAGGGGAGCCGAGCCCACGACGGCGGCCAGCGACTGGTCCGGGGTCAGCGGCTTCATGAATGCTGCGTTCGGGGTGCGCTTCTTGGCGGGAGCCTTCTTCGCAGCAGCCTTCTTGGCCGGAGCGGCCTTCTTCGCAGTTGCCTTCTTGGCCGGTGCGGCCTTCTTCGCAGGAGCCTTCTTCGCTGCGGCCTTCTTCGCCGGAGCCTTCTTCGCGGGAGCCTTCTTCGCGGCGGCCTTCTTCGCCGGGGCCTTCTTTGCCGCCTTCTTTGCAGTTGCCATGATTGAATTTCCTTCTAGAAGTTTGGTTGGAACCTACCAGTGGAAAACTGCACTCTCACTGGCACTGCGGATGCTAATGGAGAAAAACGGCGTGTCCAAGCGGAAAACGGGTTTTTCATTGGGAAATGTTGCTTTTTCATCCGCGCGGCGAGGCCGTTTTCCCTCTGAAGATCAGCAACACGCCCGCGAGGATCACTCCGCACGCGAGCCATTCGCCCCCGAGAGCGCCTCTCCACCGAGGGAAACGCCCAGTGCGAGCGCGATCACGGGGTTCACGAAGGCGTAGCTCGTGGCCACCGCGGGGCTCGCATGCGCGAGCAGGTAGAGGTACGCGCTGAACGCGATCAGCGAGCCGAACACCACGAGATAGATCCACGCCGCGAGCGCGAGCGGCTGCGGCGGCGCGACGAACTGCTCACCCAGTGCGAGAGAAAGCGCCATCAACACCGCGCCGCCACACAACATTTCGCTCGCGAAACCCGCGGCGCCCGCAGCCAGCGGCAGGCGCGTCGTCGAGAGCACGGAGCCGAGCGACCATGCGAGCGTGGCGCCCGCGATGCTGGCCAGTGCCGCGGGCGAGGCACCGAAGCTCGCGCCGCGCACCAGCAGCAGCACACCGGCGACGCCCACCACCATGCCGGCCAGCTCGAGGCGGTGCGGCCGCTGGCCGAACAGCAGGCCCCAGCCGCAGACCAGCATCGGCGTCACGGCGATGAACGCCGCCACCAGGCCGGAGCCCACGTGCTGCTCCGCGCTGGCGGTCAGGCCCATGCCGCCGCCCAGCATCAGCGTGCCGATCACCAGCGCGTTGCGCCATTCCCGCAGCGTCGGCAGGCGCACCGCGCCGCTGCGCGCGCGCCACAGCACCCACGCCATCAGCAGCGCGCCGGCGGCCAGGAAGCGGGTGCCCATCTGGAAGAAGGGCGGAAAGCTCGCCAGTGCCAGACGGATCGCCAGGTAGGTGGAGCCCCAGATCACGTAGCAGGCGAGCAGGGCGGGCAGCAGCAGCGCGGGCGTGCCGGCGCCGCGGGCGGGCAGGGCGGTGGTGGTCATGCGGGAGATGCTAGGTTGCCTTCGCCGGCTGTTCCATGCATGATTCAAGGTCGCTGGCGCAAGTCGCCTTTGTTTTGAAGGTTATCGATGCCATCGACCGAAGTTCCCGAACTGGACGCCTATGACACCCGCATCCTGGAAGAGCTGCAGCGGGACGCCCGCACCAGCATGGCGGAGCTCGGGCGCAAGGTGCACCTGTCGCAGCCGGCGGTGACCGAGCGGGTGCGCAAGCTGGAGATCGCCGGCTTCATCAAGGGCTACCGGGCGGTGGTGGACTACCAACGCCTGGGCTACGGCATCCGCGCGCTGGTGCGGGCCGGCCGGGTGGAGTACGGTCGGATGCTGCAGCTGATCGAGCAGACGCCGGAGGTGGTCAATGCCTTCAACGTGACCGGCGAGGACAGCTGGATCCTGGAAATCGCGGTGATCGACGTGGAGCACCTGGACGCGGTGGTGACCAAGTTCTGCCTGCTGGCCGAAACCTCGACCTCCATCGTGCTGAACATGCCGCGCGAGCACTTCGCCGTGCTGCCGGCGCGGCGCGAGAACATCAAGCCGGCGATCAGGAAGGTGACCGGGCGCTAGCGCCGCGCAGCAGCGCGCGACCGGTCATCCCCGCGCAGGCGGGGATCCATAAGGCACCGTAGCCAGCACCACGCCCACCAGCGCCGCCGCGAACGCGAGCAGCTGCAGGCCCCCAGCGTCTCGCCCAGCACCAGCACGCCCACCAGCGCCGCCGACACCGGCAGCATCACGGTGAACACGCCGGCCTGCGCCGCCGGCACCACCTTCAGCCCCGTCATCCACAGCCACACCGTCCAGATGCTGGCCGCCAGCGCATAGAACACCAGCAGCAGCCAGGCGCCCGGCGCTACCGAGCCGAAGTCGAACTGCAGTGCCGCGTACAGGCCGAAGGGCGTGACCAGCACGAAGCCCCAGAGGTTGATCAGCGAGGTGATGCGCTTGGGCCCGAGCACGCCGGTGAGCGCCTTGCCGATCACGGCATAGGAGGCCTCGCAGACCACCGCGCCCAGCACCAGCAGGTTCCCCAGCCACGCGAGCTCCCCGGCGGACGGGCCGTCGGCGGGCTTGGCCACGGCAAGCAGCCCGATGCCGCCCGCGGCGCAGGCGATGGCGGCCCAGGTCCGGCCGGTGATGCGTTCGCGCAGGAAGATCCAGCTCAGGAGCGCCACCGTGGCCGGGATCGCCGCCATGATCACGCCCGCCGACACCGCGCTGGTGAGGCTCACGCCGTACAACATGCACAGCGAGAACAGGAAGTTGCCGAGGAAGGATTCGAGGAACAGCAGCCGCCGCGTCTTCGGCGTGAGGGGCGGCTCGCTGGCGGGCTTGCGCAGCCAGTGCAGCATGGCCAGGCCGCCGATGCCGAAGCGCAGCCAGGCGAGCAGCAGCACCGGGATCGCCGCCGCCAGCGGTTTGGAGAGCGCAACGTAGCTTCCGACCAGCGACATGCTGAGGGCCAGGCAGGCGTAGGCAAGAGGTCGGCTGGGGACGAAGCTCATCGACAATGCGGGTCGCAAAACCGCCGCATCATGCCTGAAGCCCCCGAGCGCCTCGTCTTCGTCTACGGCACCCTGCGCCGCGGCGGGCGCAACGACATCAACCGCCTGCAACCCGCGCCGCACTACGTCGGCATGGGAGAAGTGCGCGGCATCCTGTACCACATCGACTGGTACCCCGGACTCACGCTCGGTGGCGAGGAGGCCGTGACGGTGGTCGGCGAGGTGTACCGCATCACGCCGGAACTGGAGGTGGTGCTGGACGCGATCGAGCAGATCGTGCCCGGCGCGGACAGCGAGTACTTCAAGCGCAAGGTGGACGTCTTCGTGGACGGCAGGCCGCTGCACTGCCTGCTGTACGAGATCAACCCGGCGCGCGTGCGCGGCAAGCGGGCGATCGGGCACGGCGACTGGATCGTGTTTCACACATCGTGAAAGACGTTTCGCAATGCGGAAAATAATGATTGTGCGGCGCCGCAAAATTTCTCGATATAAGAAAGCACTTGCCGCATTGCGAAAAGACCGCCGCAAGTCATTGATTGTTGGTCAGAAAATATTTAGTCTTCTATAAGACACAAGAGCCCACGAAGTCTTCTACAAGACTTAAAGTTCATTCCAAGGCGCGACGGCGTTCCGCCCCCAGGTTTCGACATCAACCCAACGGAGTGAACATGAGCAACTGGACCCACCTGACCCGCGAACAGCAGATCGCCCAGCTCGAGAAGGACTGGGCCGAGAATCCGCGCTGGAAGGGCATCAAGCGGGGCTACAGCGCCGCCGACGTGGTCAAGCTGCGCGGCTCCCTGGCCATCGAGCACACGCTGGCCCGCCGCGGCGCCGAGAAGCTGTGGAACCTGATCAACACCGAGCCCTTCGTCAACACGCTGGGCGCGCTGACCGGCAACCAGGCCATGCAGCAGGTCAAGGCCGGCCTGAAGGGCATCTACCTCTCCGGCTGGCAGGTGGCGGGCGACGCCAACAGCAACGGCGAGATGTACCCCGACCAGTCGCTGTACTCGGTGGACTCCGTGCCGAAGTGCGTGAAGAAGATCAACGCCACCTTCGCCCGCGCCGACCAGATCCAGTGGAGCGAAGGCAAGGGCCCCGGCGACGAGGGCTACATCGACTACTTCGCCCCCATCGTGGCGGATGCGGAAGCCGGCTTCGGCGGCGTGCTGAACGCCTTCGAGCTGATGAAGGCCATGATCGAGGCGGGCGCCGCCGGCGTGCACTTCGAGGACCAGCTCGCTTCCGTGAAGAAGTGCGGCCACATGGGCGGCAAGGTGCTGGTGCCCACGCGTGAAGCCGTCGCCAAGCTGGTGGCCGCGCGCCTGGCCGCCGACGTGATGGGCACGCCCACCATCCTGCTGGCCCGCACCGACGCGGAAGCCGCCGACCTCGTGACCAGCGACGTGGACCCGATCGACCTGCCCTTCTGCACCGGCGAGCGCACGGTGGAAGGCTTCTACCGCACCAAGAAGGGCTTTGACCAGGCCGTGAGCCGCGGCCTGGCCTACGCCGAGTACGCCGACCTGATCTGGTGCGAGACCGGCACGCCGGACCTGAAGTTCGCCAAGGACTTCGCCGACGCGATCCACGCCAAGTTCCCGGGCAAGCTGCTGGCCTACAACTGCTCGCCGTCCTTCAACTGGCGCAAGAACCTGGACGACGCCACCATCGCCAAGTTCCAGAAGGAGCTGGGCGCCATGGGCTACAAGTTCCAGTTCATCACGCTGGCCGGCTTCCACAGCCTGAACTACTCGATGTTCGAGCTGGCCTACGGCTACGCCCGCAACAACATGAGCGCCTTCGTGGAACTGCAGCAGAAGGAGTTCGCCGCCGCCGAGAAGGGCTTCACCGCCGTGAAGCACCAGCGCGAGGTGGGCACGGGCTACTTCGACGCCGTGACGACCACGATCGAGGCGAATGCCTCGACCGCGGCGCTCAAGGGCTCCACGGAGGACGAGCAGTTCTTCGAGGACGACGGCCACGGCGCGCGCAAGGCCGCCTGAGCGTTACCGCCAGGAGACAAGCCCGCGGCCGTCCGGCCGCGGGCTTTTGCATTTGAGGCCATCCTCAGTACAGTCGGGCTATCCGAAGCAGGAGCAGGAGGGGTCGCATGGGGGATTCCACGGATCTGGAGAAGACCGGCACGTTCAACGTGAGCGAGCTGCGCATGGGCAACACCTGCCCCGACTGCGAGGGCCGGGGCCAGTTGCACATCGACAGCGAGAACATCAACGAGAAGTTCGAGGTCGAGAAGCAGACGGTCATCACGCAATGCCCCCGCTGCCGCGGCACGGGGCAGCTGCCCACGAGTTAGAATCGCGGCACTCGGACTGCAACAAGAGCGAGAAAGGCACCATGGTTATGACACCGCGAACTACTCCGGAAGGAACCACGGCCCCCTAGCGGCCGGGTAGTCGCGCGTCCAGGGTTGCATCGTCCCCACTGAAAAAGCGCGGCTCCCCCGCGCTTTTTCGTTCCTGCAGATCCCCGAACCGCAACCATGATCAACATCACGCTCCCCGACGGCTCGCAACGCCAGTTCCCGCAACCCGTGACGGTGGCCGAGGTCGCCGCCTCCATCGGCCCCGGCCTGGCCAAGGCCGCCCTTGCCGGCAAGGTCGACGGCAAGGTGGTCGACACGGCCTACCGGATGGACCAGGACGCCAAGCTCGCCATCCTCACGGCCAAGGACCCCGAAGGCCTGGACGTGATCCGCCACTCGACGGCCCACCTGCTGGCCTACGCGGTGAAGGACCTGTTCCCCGAAGCCCAGGTCACGATCGGCCCGGTGATCGAGAACGGCTTCTACTACGACTTCGCGTACAAGCGCCCCTTCACGCCCGAGGACCTGCAGGCGATCGAGAAGCGCATGGGCGAACTCGCCGCAAAGGACGAGCCGGTCACGCGCCGCGTGCTGCCGCGCGACGAGGCGGTGCAGCACTTCCTGCAGATGGGCGAGAAGTACAAGGCGGAGATCATCGGCAGCATCCCGGCGGGCGAGGACGTCTCGCTCTACGCCGAAGGAAAGTTCGAGGACCTGTGCCGCGGGCCCCACGTGCCCAGCACCGGCAAGCTCAGGCACTTCAAGCTCATGAAGGTGGCCGGCGCCTACTGGCGCGGCGACCACCGCAACGAGATGCTGCAGCGGGTCTACGGCACGGCCTGGGCTTCCAAGGAGGAGTTGCAGCAGTACCTCACGATGCTGGAGGAGGCCGAAAAGCGCGACCACCGCAAGCTCGGCCGCGAACTGGACCTGTTCCACATCGAGGAGATGTCGCCCGGCGTCGTGTTCTGGCATCCCAGGGGTTGGGCCATCTGGCAGGCCGTGGAGCAGTACATGCGCCAGGTCTACCGCGACAACGGCTACCAGGAGGTCAAGGGGCCGCAGATCCTGGACAAGTCGCTGTGGGAGAAGACGGGCCACTGGGACAAGTACCGCGAGAACATGTTCGTCACGGAGTCGGAAAAGCGCGAGTACGCGCTCAAGCCGATGAACTGCCCCGGCCACGTCCTGATCTTCAAGCAGGGCACGAAGAGCTATCGCGACCTGCCGCTGCGCTACGGCGAGTTCGGCCAGTGCCACCGCAACGAGCCCTCGGGCGGCCTGCACGGGATCATGCGCGTGCGCGGCTTCACGCAGGACGACGGGCACATCTTCTGCACGGAAGACCAGATCCTGCCGGAGTGCGAGGAATTCACGAAAGTCCTGCACAAGGTGTACGCGGACTTCGGCTTCACGGACATCATCTACAAGGTCGCGACGCGGCCGGACGCGCGGATCGGCTCCGATGAGCTATGGGACAAGGCGGAAAGCGCCCTGATGGAGTCCCTGCGCCGCAGCGGCTGCGAATTCACGATCTCCCCGGGCGACGGCGCCTTCTACGGCCCCAAGATCGAATACACGCTCAAGGACGCGATCGGCCGCCCGTGGCAGGTCGGCACGATGCAGGTGGACTTCAACCTGACGACGCGGCTGGACGCCGAGTACGTGGGGGAGGATGGCGCCCGCCACCGCCCGGTCGTGCTGCACCGGGCCATCGTGGGCAGCCTGGAGCGTTACATCGGCATCCTGATCGAGCAGCACGCCGGCGCGCTGCCGGCCTGGCTGGCCCCGGTGCAGGCCGTGATCCTCAATATCACGGACCAACAGGCCGATTACGTCAATGAAATCGCCAAATCGCTGAGGAATCAAGGGCTTAGGGTGGAGACGGATCTGCGCAACGAGAAGATCACGTATAAAATACGGGAGCATTCGATGCAAAAGCCGCCTTACCTCCTTGTCGTGGGTGACAAGGAGAAGGCGGCTGGTGCCGTCGCCGTGCGGGCCCGGGGCAACAAGGACCTCGGGGTGATGAGCCTGCAGGCGTTCCAGGAAAGGATCGCCGGGGACATCGCCAGCAAGAGCTGATCTTAAGGGAAAAGCTTCGCGGGCCTGCCAGGATTGACGGTAGTGCTACAGCTTTTGTAGCTATCTGAACTGAAGGACTGAAGACCATCGCTACTGAATTTCGCGACCGCCGCCAGCGCGAGGAACGCAAGCACCGCCTGAACCGGGAAATCATGGCCCCGGAAGTCCGCCTCAGCGGACCCAACAACGAGCCCCTGGGCATCGTGAGCCTGCAGGAAGCCCTGCGAATGGCCGGTGAGGCCGACGTCGACCTGGTTGAAATTGCCGCCACTGCGAATCCGCCGGTCTGCCGGCTGATGGACTACGGCAAGTTCAAGTACCAGGAGCAGAAGAAGGCCGCGGAAGCGAAATCGAAGCAGACGGTCATCGAGATCAAGGAAATCAAGTTCCGCCCCGGGACGGATGACGGCGACTACAACATCAAGTTGCGCAACATCCGCAGGTTCCTGGCGGAAGGCGACAAGTGCAAGATCACGCTGCGCTTCCGGGGGCGCGAGATCACGCACCAGGAAATCGGCATGGCGCTGCTGCAGCGCATCCGGGACGACCTCGGGGACACCATCCTCGTCGAGCAGTTCCCCAAGCTCGAAGGCCGGCAGATGATCATGATGATCGCGCCGGGCAAGAAGAAGCCGGGCCCGGTCAAGCCGGCGACCGAAGCCGCTCCGGCGGCAACGGCCACGACGGCGACGACGACGTCGTAAGACAGTTTCTAAGCCATCACGGTTGGTCGCCGCGGTGGCGGTGAAGGGGGCCTTTGGGCCTCCCGGCTTCGCAAGGAGCCGAAACAAAAAGTGGCTCGGGGCCATCAAGGCGCGGGAGTTTCCCGCGACGCCTCACGAGCACAAGGTAGAAGGAGCATTCAATGCCCAAGATGAAGACCAAGAGCGGAGCGAAGAAGCGCTTCCGCGTGCGTCCCGGCGGGACCGTCAAGCGCGGCCAGGCCTTCAAGCGTCACATCCTGACCAAGAAGTCCACCAAGAACAAGCGCCACCTGCGCGGCCCCACGGCCGTCCATGAGACCAACATGGGTCACATGGCGCAGATGTTGCCGTTCGCCGGCATCTAACGTAGACGAAGAAGGAGAACACACATGCCTCGCGTCAAACGTGGTGTAACCGCCCGCGCACGTCACAAGAAGGTCCTCGCGCTCGCCAAGGGTTTCCGCGGCCGCCGCGGCAACGTCTTCCGCATCGCCAAAGAAGCGGTGATGAAGGCGGGGCAATATGCCTACCGCGACCGTCGTGCCAAGAAGCGCGTCTTCCGCCAGCTGTGGATCGCCCGTATCAACGCCGCCGCGCGTGCCAACGGCCTGACCTACAGCCAGTTCGCCAACGGGATCCGCAAGGCGGGCATCGACATCGACCGCAAGGTCCTGGCCGATATCGCCTACCACGACCCCGCGGCGTTTACCGGCATCGTGAACCAGGTGAAGGCCAAGCTGGCTGCTTGAGTTCGCGGTGGCCGCCGTGCCCCTCACGGGAACGGCGGCTGGTGCAACCCATTGAAACGGGGCTAGGGCTGCGAGGCGCTAGCCCTGTTTTTTTCTCCCATGACCCAAGAATTCGATCCGATCGTCGCCGGTGCGCGTGAGGCCTTTGCCAAGGCCGGCACGCCCGCGGAGCTGGAAAACGCCAAGGCGCAGTACGTCGGCAAGGCCGGCCGCATCACGGAGCTGATGAAGGGCCTGGCTGCCCTCTCCGTGGAGGAGAAGAAGACGCGCGGCGCCGCGATCAACCAGGCCAAGCAGGCGATCGAGGCCGCCCTCGCGGAGCGCCGCCAGGCCCTGGCCGACGCGGAGCTGGAATCGCAATTGCAGGCCGAGGCGCTGGACGTCTCGCTGCCCGGACGCGTGCGCGAACCTGGCGGCCTGCACCCGGTGTCGCTCACCATGGAGCGCATCGAGCAGATCTTCGCCAGCATGGGCTTCGACGTGGCCGACGGCCCGGAGATCGAGTCCGACTGGCACAGCTTCACGTCGCTCAACAACCCGCCGAACCACCCCGCGCGCTCGATGCAGGACACGTTCTACGTGGACATCGACGGCGACGACGGCATCCCCTACAACCTGCGGCCGCACACCAGCCCGATGCAGGTGCGCTACACGCACCAGCACATCAAGCGCTACGCCGACGCGGTCCAGCGCGGCGAGCCGATGCCCGAGATCCGCGTGATCTGCCCGGGCCGCACCTATCGCGTCGACAGCGACGCGACGCACTCGCCGATGTTCCACCAGTGCGAAGGCCTGTGGCTGGGCGAGAACGTGAGCTTCAAGGACCTGAAGGTCGTCTTCACCGACTTCTGCCGCACCTTCTTCGAAAGCGACGACCTCGCGCTGCGCTTCCGTCCGAGCTTCTTTCCCTTCACGGAACCCAGCGCCGAGATCGACATCCAGTTCCAGAGCGGGCCGCTGGCCGGCCGCTGGCTGGAGGTGGCCGGCTCCGGCCAGGTCCATCCGCAAGTGGTGCGCAACATGGGGCTGGACCCCGAGAAGCACATCGGCTTCGCCTTCGGCATGGGCCCGGACCGCCTGACCATGCTGCGCTACGGCGTGAGCGACCTGCGCCTGTTCTTCGACGGCGACGTCCGCTTCCTCCGCCAATTCCGCTAACCGGTTCCCAGAGAAGACATGCAATTCCCCGAGTCCTGGCTGCGCGCGTTCTGCAACCCGCCGCTGACCACGCAACAGATCGCCGACACGCTCACCATGGGTGGGCTGGAAGTGGAGAGCTGCGCCCGCTGGCGCCGCCCTTCACGCAGGTGGTGGTGGGCGAGATCAAGGAAGCCGTGCAGCACCCCAACGCCGACCGCCTGCGCGTGTGCCAGGTCGACGTGGGGCAGGCGCGCTGCTGAACATCGTCTGCGGCGCGCCGAACGCGCGCGTCGGCATCAAGGTCCCGACCGCGCTGGTGGGCGCCGAACTGCCCCCGGGCGAGGACGGCAAGCCCTTCGCCATCAAGCTGGGCAAGCTGCGCGGCGTCGAGAGCCAGGGCATGCTGTGCTCCGCACGCGAATTGAAGCTCAGTGAGGACCACGGCGGGCTGCTGGAGCTGGACCCGTCCGCGCCCCTGGGCCGGAACGTGCGCGAGGTGCTCAAGCTCGATGACCACGTCTTCACCCTCAAGCTCACGCCCAACCTGGCGCACGCGCTGTCGGTGTACGGCGTGGCGCGCGAACTTTCCGCGCTGACCGGCGCGCCGCTGGTCGAGCCGAAGTTCGAGCCGGTGCAGCCCCGGCACGACGCGAAGCTCAAGGTCAAGGTGAGCGCGCCCGACCTGTGCGGCCGCTTCTCGGGCCGCATCATCCGCAATGTCAACACCCAGGCGAAGACGCCGCAGTGGATGGTGGAACGCCTGGCCGGCTGCGGCCAGCGCAGCGTGACCGCGCTGGTGGACATCTCCAACTACGTGATGTTCGAGTTCGGCCGTCCCTCGCACATCTTCGACCAGGACAGGATCCACGGCGGGCTCGACGTGCGCTGGGGCCGCAAGGGCGAGCAGCTCAAGCTGCTGAACGGCACCACCATCGAGGTGGACGAGAAGGTCGGCGTGATCGCCGACGACCGCCAGGTGGAGTCGCTGGCGGGCATCATGGGCGGCGACGCCACGGCGGTGTCCGACGACACGAAGAACGTGTACGTGGAAGCCGCCTTCTGGTGGCCGCAGGCCGTGCAGGGCCGCTCGCGCCGCTTCAACTTCTCCACCGACGCCGGCCACCGCTTCGAGCGCGGCGTGGACCCGGTCGAGACCGTGGAGCACATCGAACACATCACCCGCCTGATCCTGGAGATCTGCGGCGGCGAAGCCGGCCCGATGGACGACCACCTGGTCAAGCTGCCCGAGCGCAAGCCGGTGCAGCTGCGCGTCGCGCGCGCGGCCAAGGTGATCGGCATGCCGGTCACCGAGCAGCAATGCGTGGACACGCTGGCGCGGCTGCGCCTGCCCGCGAAGTCGGACCGCGGCATCATCACCGTCACGCCGCC
This sequence comes from Ramlibacter montanisoli, assembly GCF_013087525.1. Taxonomy (GTDB): domain Bacteria; phylum Pseudomonadota; class Gammaproteobacteria; order Burkholderiales; family Burkholderiaceae_C; genus Ramlibacter; species Ramlibacter montanisoli. Next base: position 1,068,222 of record NZ_JABFCS010000001.1, read on the forward strand.
GCCCTACCGCTTCGACCTCTCGATCGAGGAGGACCTGATCGAGGAGGTGGTGCGCGTGATCGGCTACCAGCAGCTGCCCACCACGCCGCCGCTGGCGCCCATCACGGCCAAGCTGCCGCCGGAAAACCGCCGCAGCCGCTTCGCGGTGCGCCGCCTGCTGGCCGCCCTGGGCTACCAGGAAACGATCAACTTCAGCTTCGTCGAGGAACACTGGGAGCAGGACCTGGCCGGCAATGCCGACCCGATCAAGCTGCTGAACCCGATCGCCAGCCAGATGAGCGTGATGCGCTCCTCGCTGCTCGGCTCGCTGCTGCAGGTGCTCAAGTTCAACCTGGACCGCAAGGCAGAACGCGTGCGCGTGTTCGAGCTGGGCCGGGTGTTCGTGCGCGATGCCACCGTCCAGACCACCGACACCACCGTGCGCGGCGTGCGCCAGCCGATGAAGGTGGCCGGCCTGGCCTACGGCTCGCCGGACGGCCTGCAGTGGGGCCGCAAGTCGGCGGCGGGCGATTTCTACGACATGAAGGGCGACGTGCAGGCGCTGCTGTCGCCGCTGCAGGCCGAGTTCGTGCCGGCCGCGCATCCGGCCATGCACCCGGGCCGCTGTGCCGCCATCCGCGTGGACGGCCGCGAAGTCGGCTTCGTCGGCGAGCTGCACCCGCGCTGGCGCCAGAAGTGGGAGCTGCCGCAGGTGCCGCTGCTGTTCGAGCTGGACCTGGACGCCGTGACCGCGCGCCAGGTGCCCGCCTTCGAGCCGGTGCCGCGCTTCCAGCCGGCCGAGCGCGATCTGGCCGTGATCGTGGGCGAGCAGGTCACGCACGACCAGCTGCTGGCCGCGATCCGGTCCGCCGACACGGGCGGGCTGCTGCGCGAAGCCATGCTGTTCGACGTCTACAAGCCGCAGCAGGCGACCGCCGGTCTGGCCATGAACGAGAAGAGCCTCGCGGTGCGCTTGACGCTCGCGCGCAGCGACGCCACACTGACCGACGAGCAAATCGAATCGGCCGTGCGCGCGGTGGTGGAGAGGATCACAGCGCGGCTCGGCGGCCGACTGAGGGGATGAGCATGGCCGACCTCGCGACAACAACAGCGCTCAGGACAGAGGACATCATGGAGTTTGCCGTCGAGAGCCTGGAAACCCCGGCACTGACGAAGGCGCAGCTCGCCGAGCTGCTGTTCGAGCAGATCGGGCTGAACAAGCGCGAGTCCAAGGACATGATCGACGCCTTCTTCGACCTGATCTCGCAGAGCCTCGTCGAAGGCCAGGACGTCAAGATCTCGGGCTTCGGCAACTTCCAGATCCGCACCAAGGCGCCGCGCCCTGGGCGCAACCCGCGCACGGGCGAGGCGATCCCGATCGAGGCGCGCCGCGTCGTCACCTTCCACGCCAGCCACAAGCTCAAGGAACAGATCCAGGGCAACGGCGAGGGCAAGGCCTGAGGCTTCGCGCCCGGGCCGCTTTTTCCCATCCGGCAGGAACGCCCGTCGCGGCGGCGCTACCGCAGGGCAGGGGCGCAACAGCCGCTGCTCCGACGCGCTTTGCATCCTCCCCGAGTTAGAGTAACCTCAAAGCTTTCTCTCCTAGTAGATTGATTTCAATGGAGAAAGGCCTCCCGGCTATCCCCGCCAAGCGCTACTTCACCATCGGTGAGGTCAGCGAGCTGTGTGGCGTCAAGCCCCACGTGCTACGGTATTGGGAGCAGGAGTTCACCCAGCTGCGCCCGATGAAGCGCCGCGGCAACCGCCGCTACTACCAGCACCACGAGGTGCTGATGATCCGGCGCATCCGCGACCTGCTGTACGACCAGGGTTTCACCATCAGCGGCGCGCGCAACAAGCTGCAGGAAATCGTGCAGGTCGAGCGCGACAAGCGCCGGGCCGGCGAGGTCATGCTCGATGGCGTGGAAGTGATCGAGGTGGAGGAGTCCACCTTCGGCGAGAGCCAGTTCGAGGAAGCGCCGCCGGAAGAACGCGATGCCATGTCGCAGAAGCTGCAGTTGTTGCGCCGCGAACTGTTCGAAATCCGGGACCTGCTGGGCCTGCACTGAGAAGAGGCGATTTTTAGCGGTTAGAATAGCGGGCTCGGCGTGTAGCGCAGCCTGGTAGCGCACTTGCATGGGGTGCAAGGGGTCGCGAGTTCGAATCCCGCCACGCCGACCAACAACACAGGACAGCCGGTTGGGCCACTTGGTCCAACCGGCTTCTTCGTTTCTGCAGGCCTGCGGGCATAATGGCCGCGCATGGCCTCCGTCGTATTCGCTGATCTCGTAGGGAGCACAGGCATCTTCGAGCGGCTCGGTGACGAGACCGCCGGGCGCTTCGTCACCCAGCTGACCACGGCGCTCGCCAAGATCTTCGAACAGCACAACGGCCGCGTCGTGAAGATGCTCGGCGACGGCCTCTTTGTCGTGTTCCCGGAAGAGGCGCAGGCGCTCACCGCCTGCATCGCCATCCAGGAAAGATTGCTGCAGAAGCCGGTTCGCCCGGGCGGCCTCGGCCGTCCGGTGCAGATGCAGATGGGCATCGAATCCGGCGAAGTCGTGGAGATCCAGGGCGACTGCTACGGCGACGCCGTCAACTGCGCCGCGCGCCTGGCCGACCTCGCCGGCGCCGACCAGATCCTCACCACCCAGCGCGTGCGCGACGCCCTGCCGCACGGCCAGCAGGACCAGTTGCGCAGCCTCGGCCCCATGTACCTGCGCGGCAAGGCCGAGGCCACCGAAGTGTTCCGCGTCGAATGGCAGCCCGAGCGCGATGCGGAAGCCACCGTGATGGGCGTGTCGATGTTCGGGCAGCCGCCGGAGGCGCACCTGGAGCTGAGCATCGCCGGCGAGACCCGCCGCATGGGCCCGCGCGGCGAAGCGCTCACGCTGGGCCGCTCCGCCACCGCGGACCTGCACGTCAATGACTCGCGCGTGTCGCGCGTGCACGCCACCGTTGAATGGCGCGGCGGCCACTACGTGCTCAGCGATGCCTCCAGCTTCGGCACCTGGGTCTATTTCGCCAACCAGCCCGAGCCCGTGGTGCTGCGCCGCACCGAGTGCTACCTGGTGGGGCAGGGCCAGATCGCCCTGGGCTGCGACCGCAACGCGGAGGCAGCGCCGGTCGCGACGTTCGCGCTGGTCAGCTAGCGCGATGGCGCTGGACCTGCACATCGCCGGCCCGGGCCTGGACGTGCGCCGGCGGCTCGAGCCGGGCGACCCCGCGCTGATCCTCGGCCGCGACACCGACTGCGCGGTGTGCCTGCCCGATCCCGAACGCAACATCTCGCGCCGCCACCTGAGCGTGTGGAACGAGGGCGACCAGCTGCACTTCCACGTGCTGTCGGTGGTCAACGGCGTCGACACCGCCGGCGGCGAGTTGCCGCCCGGCGCGCGTGGCGTCCTGCCTCCGGGCGAGATGATGGGGCTGTCGGCCTTCCGCATCGTCGCCACCCCGGTCGCGGTGCCCGCATCGACGCCCGACATCGCCGATCCTTGGGCCGAATTCGAACGCGTGGCGGCGCAGCTGGTGCCCGACATGGGGCCGGAAACGGTCCCGGCCGCGGGCGACGAGGACCCGTTCGGCGACTGGGGCTTCCAGAGCACCTTCGGCCCCGGCTCGCCGACGGGCAGCCTGCGCGCCGATGCGCTGCAGCCGGCGACCGACATCGCGCCCTTCTTCTGCGGCCTGGGTCTGGAGTCGACGATGCGCGCCGGCATCACCAATGGCGAGCTGGAAGCCATGGGCCGGCTCACGCGCATCGCGCTGCTCGGGTTGCTTCAGGCCGTGCATGCGGCCGCATCGGCGCGACAGGAGGTGCGTTCCGAGGAACGTACGGTCGCCGAAGGCCGCGACCTCAATCCGCTGCGGATGGACACTTCCATGGAGACCAAGCTGCACTACCTGTTCGGCGGGCAGGCGGCGGGCGCGGGCTGGATGCCGCCGGACCGCGCGGTGGCGCAGGTCGTGACGGAACTCACGATGCACGAGCAGGCGATGGGCGAGGCGGTGCGCGAGCTGGCGCAGAAGATCCTCGAGGAGTTCGAGCCGGAAGCGCTCAAGAAGCGGCTGCTGGGCGGCGGCACGCGCATCTTCGAGTCGGCGCGTGCCTGGGACGCATTCGCGCGCGACTATGCCGGACAGGCATCCGCGGACCCGGCGTGGGCCCAGGAGCTGCTCGACCGGCACTTCGCGCGGGCCTACGCGATGGCGCTCATGCGTGCGAAACGCAACACACCGGGCCGCTCCTGAGGGGCCAGAACTCGGCTTTACAGGGGGCGGCGCTTAGAATGGGTTTCCATCTGTTAACACGGCGATGACGTGAGTCTGAAAAAGCTGGGTCGGTACGAAGTGATCCGGGTCCTCGGCAAGGGTGCCATGGGCGTGGTTTACGAAGGCCGCGATCCCAACCTGGACCGGCGCGTCGCGATCAAGACGGTCAAGGTCGAGAACCTGTCCGAAGAGGCCGCGGCCGAATACGAGCACCGGTTCCGCACCGAGGCCCGCTCCGCCGCGCGCCTGCAGCACCCGAACATCGTCAGCGTCTACGACTCCGACCGCGACGCCGATGTCGCCTTCCTGGTGATGGAGTACATCCAGGGCGACGACCTCAAGCACCACCTCGACCGGGGCGTCCGCTACTCGCTCGAACAGTCGCTCAAGATCATCCGCGACCTGCTGTCCGCGCTCGACTACGCGCACAAGCAGGGCATCGTGCACCGCGACATCAAGCCGGCCAACCTGCTGATCGAGCCGGGCGGCCGCGTGAAGCTCACCGATTTCGGCGTCGCGCGCATCCAGGACTCGGGAGAGGCCACGCGCACGCAAGGCAGCATGGTCGGCACGCTGAAGTACATGGCGCCCGAGCAGGTGCAGGGCCAGAAGATCGACTCGCGCGCGGACCTGTTCTCCGCCGGCGTCGTGCTGTACCAGCTGCTCACCGACAAGCGCCCGTTCGACGGCGACAACGACTTCTCGATCATCCACCAGATCATCGGCCACAACCCGCCGATGCCGACCTCGGTCAACCCGAAGCTGCCGCCGGCGATCGATGCGGTGGTGTCCCGCGCGCTGGCCAAGACGCGCGAGGAACGCTTCGCGACCGCGCGCGATTTCGCGGTGGCGCTGCAGGCCGCGATCCGGCGCGCGGAGGACCAGACGGTGGTGCCGCCGCAGAACCCGAACAAGAAGGTGGAGCCGGCCGCATCGCGGCCGCTCACCGTGCCGGGCACGGTTCCCCGGGCGGCACGACGCCCTCGATCGGCGGCGCGACCTCGGTCACGCAGGAACTGGAGCTGGTGTACTGGAAGGACGTGAAGGACTCCAGCGACCCCGAGGAACTCCAGGGCTTCCTGGAGAAATTCCCGGCCGGCATCTATGCGGACCTGGCGCGCCGCCGCCTGCGCAAGCTCTCCGGCGGCGACCAGACCGTCCTGAGCCAGCCCGGCATGGGCACCGCCAGCGTGTTCGCCGCCACGCAGTTCCCGGACAACGAAGCCACGCGGATGCGCACCGATGTGTCGCGGCCCGCCGTCTCCATGGGCGGCCCTGCGGCGTCCGTGGGCGAGAACGGCACGGACCTGCGGCCCGCGAACTGGGTCGACGAGGAATACACCAAGACGATCTTCCAGCCGGCCGGCGCGAGCCTGCCGCTGGCGAGTCCCGCCGCTCCGGCCGGCGCGCCGGCAACGGCCCCGGTCGCGGCCGCAGCGATCGTCGCGCCCGCGGCAACAAGCGCGCCCGCGGTGGTCCCGACCGTGACCCAGCCGATCGTGGAAGCCGCGCAGCCCGTGCCGGTGCCGCCGCCCATCCAGCCCGCGCCCGCGCCGATGACGCGTGCCAAGGCCGTCGAGGCCGACGAGGACAGCGTGCCGCCGCAGCCCGCCAAGAAGAAGATTCCGGTGGCGGCGCTGGCCAGCGCGGGCTTGCTGGCCGTCGCCGGCCTGCTGGCGCTGGTGATGGGCCGCAGCACGCCGCCGCCCGAGGGCGCCACCGCGCCGGTCGCAACCACGGTCCCGGCAACGGGAAGGCCCGCGGCCGTGACGGCCCCCGCGGCCCCTCCGCCGGCACCGCCCGACCTCGCCGCGCCCGCAGTGACAGCACCTCCGCCGCCGGTGACGGCTGCCGCGCCTGCCGCCAGCGCCCCGTCGGCGAAGGCGGCCGCCGCCGCCAGGAAGGCGGCCAGCCAGCCCACTTTGACCGCCAAGGCCAGCGTCGCCCCGGAGCCCGCGCCGGCGCCGCGCGCCGCGGTGGTGACCGCCCCCGCGCGCGTCGACCCCGAGCCGGCCCCGGCGCGCCCGCTGCCGGCCCCGGTGACCGCCAGTGCGTCCGCCCTGCAGGCCGTCGACCAGTGCAAGGACAAGGTGTTCATCATGCGCGAGCTGTGCCTGGCGGAGAACTGCGCCAAGGCCGGCACGCGCAACCATCCCCTGTGCATCCGCCACCGCGAAGAGGTGCGGGTGCGCGAGGAAGGCAAGATCCGCCAGGGCCCGCAGTAGCGGGCCGCGCCGCTAGAGGATGTCGAACGCGTGCACGCCGAAGTGCCCGCGCGCGCGGTCGGCGAAGTAGCGCTCCAGCGTCTCCCTGACCGTGCGGAAGGCGATCTCCTCCCAGGGGATCTCGTCCTGCGTGAACAGGCGCGCCTCGATGGTCTCGAAGCCCGGGTCGAACACGTCGCTGAGCAGGCGCGCGCGGTAGAACAGGTGCACCTGGCCCACGCGCGGCACGCTCAGCACGGTGAACAGGCCCTCCATCTCGATCTGCGCGCCGGCCTCCTCGTGGGTCTCGCGCGCGGCGCCTTCGGCGGTGCTCTCGCCCAGTTCCATGAAGCCGGCCGGCAGCGTCCACTTGCCCCAGCGCGGCTCGATGTTGCGCTTGCACAGCAGCACGCGCTCGCCGAGATAGGGCACGGTGCCCACCACGTTCAGCGGGTTCTCGTAGTGGATGGTGTCGCAGGCCGGGCAGACGGCGCGCTCGTGCGTGTCGCCGTCGTCGGGCACGCGGTAGACCACGGCTGCGCCGCAATTGCGGCAGTGCTTGATGGGGCTGCGGATCGTCACGGCTGAAAGAAAAGGGCTCCCGAGGGAGCCCTGGTGCGGGGACCGGTGACGAGTTTAAGCCTTCTTCGCCGGGGCCGGGGCGGCCTTGCCGTGCTTCTCGATCAGGCCGCGCGCGGTGTCCAGCAGCTTTCTTGCCGTCGAAGTTGCGCTTGTTCATGTCCTCCACCCACTCCACTTCGACCAGGCGCGCCTTGCGCTTGAATTCCTGCGCGTCGGCGGCGGAGATGGTGTGGATGGTGTTCTTGCGGTCCACCGCGGACTTGCGGCCGATGCCGTCGTTGCCCTGCTGGACCTTGCCCAGCCAGGCCGAGGTGGCCAGGCCGGAGTTGGCGTCGATCACCTTCTTCAGGTCGGGGGCCAGCGCGTTGTACTTCGCCTTGTTCATCGCCATCACGAAGGTGGTGGTGTAGAGGGCGCCGCCGGCGGGATCGAACTCGCTATGGAATTTCGTCAGTTCGTGCACCTTCACCGAAGGCACCACTTCCCAGGGGATCACGCAGCCGTCGATGGTGCCCTTGGACAGCGCATCGGGGATCTGCGGCAGCGGCATGCCCACGGGCGTGGCGCCGAGGAAGCCGAGCATCTTGGTGATCTGGCGGGTGGGGCCGCGCACCTTCAGGCCGCGCAGGTCGTCGGCCGTCTTCACCAGCTTTTCCTTGGTGTGGAACATGCCGGGGCCGTGCACGTGCAGGGCCAGCACCTGGGTGTCCTTGAATTCATCGGGCGCGACCGTCTGGTAGTACTCCCAGTACGCCTTCGACGTGGCCTCGGCGTTGTTCATCATGAACGGCAGCTCGAACACCTCGATGCGCGGGAAGCGGCCGGCGGTGTTGCCGGGCAGGGTCCAGACGATGTCGACCACGCCGTCCTTGGCCTGGTCGTACAGCTGCACCGGCGTGCCACCGAGCTGCATCGCGGGGTAGCCCTCGAACTTGATGCGGCCGCCCGAATCCTTTTCCACCTTGTCCATCCATGCCTTGTGCATGGTGAGCCACACGTTGGACTGCGGTGCCATGAAGGTGTGGAACTTCAGGGTGACGGCCTGCTGCGCGAGGCCGCTCAGGCCCGGCGCGCCGAGCGCCACCGCGGCGGTGGATTTCAGGAGGGTGCGTCGCTGGATCATTGTGAATCTCCGGATGGATGCATGAACTTAACTGCAGGCGTGCCCGTGTGCCACGGGGCTTTCCCTCAACGGATGAACCCCACCAGCCACAGCGGAATGATGGGGAAGAAGAGGAACAGCAGCGTGCGCAGCACGTCGCTGACCAGGAAGGGCATGACCCCGCGGTAGGTCTCGCCCATCGGCACGTCGCGGGCGAGGCCGTTGACGATGTACACGTTCAGTCCCACCGGCGGCGCGATCAGGCCGAAGCCCACCGTCATCAGCACCATGATGCCGAACCAGATCGCCACCGACTCCTTGGGCATGCCGAAGTCCAGGCCCACGATGATCGGGAAGAAGATCGGGATGGTCAGCAGCAGCATGGACAGTTCGTCCATCACCGCGCCCAGCAGCACGTAGAACAGCAGGATCGCCACCACCACCAGCACCGGCGACACGCCCCAGCTGCCCACCACGGCGGCGAGCTGGTTGGGCACCTGCGTCAGCGCGAGCGCCGAGTTCATCAGGTCGGCGCCGAGGAAGATCAGGAAGATCATGGCGGCGCTGACGGCCGTGCCGTAGAAGCACTCCTTGAACTTGTCCAGCGTCATCTCGCCTTTGGCCAGGGCCGTGAGGAAGGTGGTGGCCGCGCCGACGGCCGCGCCCTCGGTGGGCGTGAACAGGCCGCCGTAGATGCCGCCGAACACCAGCGCGAAGATGATGGCGATGGGTGCCACGCCCAGCACCGCGCGCAGCGTCATCGGCGGCGGCGCGTCCTCCACGTCCGGCGCGTGGCCCGGCACCAGCCGCACGTAGATCGCCACCGCGATCATGTAGCCGACCATCGCGATGATGCCGGGGATCACCGCGGCGGCGAACAGCTTGCTGATGTTCTGCTCGGTCAGGATGGCGTAGATCACCAGCACGATCGAGGGCGGCAGCTGGATGCCCAGCGTGCCGCCGGCGGCGAGCGTGCCGGTGGCGATGCGCCCCGAATAGCCGTGGCGGCGCATCTCGGGCAAGGCCACGCTGGTGATGGTGGCGGCGGTCGCCACCGAGGACCCGCTGATGGCGCCGAAGGCGGCGCAGGCCAGCAGCGAGGCCATCGCCAGCCCGCCCTTGAAGCGGCCCATCACGGCCGCCGCGAACTCGAACAGCGACTTGCTGATGCCGCCCTTGGTGGCGAAGTGCCCCATCAGGATGAACAGCGGGATCACCGACAGGTCGTAGCTGGCGAAGCGGGCGAAGGCCTGCGTGTTCAGGAAGTTGGAGTAGGGCAGCCAGCCGGTCTGCGCCAGGTAGCCGATGGTGCCGGCCGCGAACATGCTGGCGGCGATCGGGATGCGCACCGCCATCAGCAGCAGCATGGAGCCGAAGATCAGCGCCGTGAGCGCCAGCGGGCTCATATCGCCCCCTCCCCGGCGGCGTCCTCGGGCACGGTGAAGCCGAACACCGCCTGGTGCAGCGCGATCAGCCCGGCCAGCACGAAGGCCGGCACCATGAAGGCGAACACGATCCACTCGGGGAAGCCCATGATCTGGGTCTCGGAGCCGGAGGAATGGCTGTTGAGGCCGCCCAGCGTGGAGCGCCAGGCGAGCAGGCCGAAGATCAGCGCGATCACGAAGGCGCCGAGCCGGTCCATGCCGGCCTGCGCGCGCGCGCTGGCGCGGGCGGTGAAGAAGTCCACGATGATGTTGCCGCGCCGCGCCTGGCAGATCGGCATGAACATCGCGATCGCCGCGCCGGCCGCGACTCCCGTGAGCTCGAAGGCGCCGACGATGGAGACGCCGACGGTGTTGCGGCCGATCAGGCTGCCGCAGGTCATCAGGGTGATGCCGGTCAGCAGGACGCCGGCCAGGATGGCGCAGAACTTCGCCAGGGCTTCCAGTGCGCGCAAACGCTGCTCCTCTTTGTTGTGATCGATTCTTGGGCGGGCGTGGCCGCCGGCCCGGCGGTGCCTCCGCGGGGCTGCGCGATTATCCGGCAAGGCGGCCGCGTCCCCCGCGTCCCCCGCGGGCCGCGCGCCGCCGGCGGCTTCAGGCCGCCTGGATCTTCACCGAGATCTCGGTCAGGCCCTTGACGCCGCCGACCAGCGTGTCGCCCGCCACCACGGCCGCCACGCCTTCGGGCGTGCCCGTGTAGACCAGGTCGCCGGGCTGCAGCTCCCAGGCGGCGGACACGTGCTCGATGATCTCGCCGATGTTCCAGATCAGCTTGGACACGTCGCTGCGCTGGCGGTCCTTGCCGTTCACCTGCAGCCAGATCTCGGCCTTCTCGATGTCGCCGGCCTGCGCGGCGGGCGTGATCGGGCCGATCGGCGCGGAGAAGTCGAAGCCCTTGCCGATGCACCAGGGGCGGCCCTGCTTCTTCATCTCGCCCTGCAGGTCGCGGCGGGTCATGTCCAGGCCCACGGCGTAGCCGAAGATGTGCTTCTTCGCGTCGGCGGCCTTGATGTTCTTGCCGCCGGTGCCGATGCAGGCCACCAGCTCGATCTCGTGGTGCAGGTCCCTGGTGAGGCTGGGGTAGGGGATGGTCGCGGTCTTGCCCGCTTCCACCACCACGGCGGCGTCGCCCGGCTTCAGGAAGAAGAAGGGCGCCTCGCGGCCGGTGAAGCCCATCTCCTTGGCGTGTTCGACGTAGTTGCGGCCCACGCAGTAGATGCGGCGGACCGGGAAGCGCTCGGAGCGGCCGACGACAGGCACGCTGACGGTCGGCGCGGGGTTGAAGACGTAGCTCATGACAACCTTTCTTCGTTGTGGATGCCCAGCGCCTGGTGGACGGGGCGGTCGGAAAAACTGAACAGGACGCAGCCCTTGCTGCTGGAGAGGCGGGCAGTGTGCCATGAGGGCACCACGAAATGATCGCGCGGGCCGAAGGCGTGGCGGGTCTCGGTCTCGCCGCTGGTGATGACGACTTCGCCCTCGCCCTCGACCACGCTGTAGACCGCGCCATCGGTCTGGCGCCAGCCCTTGCCGTCGAAGCCCGCCGGCAGCTTCTGCAGGAAGGTGCCGATGGTGGGCATGGTCCAGCCGCCGGTGAGCGGGTTCACGTAGCGCAGCTTGACGCCGTCCCAGGCGTCGATGGGTGTGTTGCGTTCCAGCTGCTCGAGCGCCTCGCGGCTGCGGGCGTAGGGATAGCTGAAGATCGGAGAGGTCTTGCCGTAGGGCGCGTCGCTCGTCACGGGCGCCATGTTGTGCCCGTAGCGGGCGAAGCTCGTGCCTTCGCCGCGCGTGACCTTCTGCGACTTGCTGGCGTCGTTCTGTGCGAAGCCGGCGTCGAAGAAGCGGATCATCGGGATGTCCAGGCCGTCGAGCCACACCACCGGGCCCTGCGCTTCGTGGCCGTGGTCGTGCCAGGTCCAGCTCGGCGTGATGATGAAGTCGCCCGGATGCATGGTGGTGCGCTCGCCATCGACCGCCGTGTAGGCACCGGAGCCCTCGACGATGAAGCGCAGCGCGCTCTGCGTGTGCCGGTGGCTGGGTGCCACTTCGCCGGGCAGGATCAGCTGCAGGCCCGCGTAGAGCGACTGCGTGACGGCCGACTGTCCGCGCAGGGCCGGGTTCTCCAGGATCAGCACGCGGCGCACCGCCTCCTCGGCGGTGATCGCCTCGCCGGCGCGCATCAGGAAGGGACGGACATCGTCGTACTTCCAGAACGCCGGCACGCAGGGCGTGCGCGGCTGCGGCGGCACCAGCGCGTGCAGCACCTCCCACAGCGGCGTGAGGTTGTGCGGGTCCATGTCGCGGTACAGCTGCTGGCGCAGCTGCGCGGTGGGGTGGGGTGCGTTCATGCGTTTTCCTTCACCAGGTGCGGCCCAGCCAGGCGCCGTCGCGTTCGAGCCGCGTCTGCAGGGCGGCGGTGTCCACGGCCGCGGCGGTGCCCTTGGCCTGCAGCGCCAGGTCGGCCGCCGTGCCGACGGCCTGGCCCATGACGAAGCAGGCGCCGGTCACGCGCGCGGCCGATTGCGCTTCATGCGACATCGAGGCGCAGCGGCCGGCGACCCACACGTTGTCCAGTCCCTGCGGCACCGTCATGCGATAGGGCAGGTGGTTGAAGCCGCGCGATTCGGGGATCTTCGGCCAGCGGAATTCCACGTCGCCCTTGAGGTGCAGCTCCAGCGGCCAGCCGTTGACGCCGATGGTGTCCTCGAAGCTGGCGCATTCCAGCACGTCGGCCTCGGTCAGCTGCGCGATGCCGCGCACGCGCCGCGTCTCGCGGATGCCGACCTGCGGCGCGATGTCCACGATGTAGCTGCTCTCGAAGCCGGGCACCTCGCGCAGGAAGCCGGCGACCTCGGCGATCTGCCGCCGGCCCAGCACTTCCGCATCGCTCAGGTCGCGCGCGTCGGTGCCGTTCATGGCATTGCCTTCGCGGTTGGCCAGCTGCGTGAGGTTGACGCGCCACTCGATGCCGCTCTTCTGCGGCCGCACGATCGGCGTCTTGCGCGGGAACTTGTAGCGGCCCGCGGCCTCCGCCTCCAGCATCAGCTTCGGGATCACTTCCCAGGCCTTGCCCGCGCGTTCCGGGTTGATGCCGTTCAGGCGGAACATGGTCGATGGATAGAGCATGTTGCCCGCGCCGTCGCCTAGCTCGTAGGGCGCGCCGGCCCAGGCGGCCAGGTCGCCGTCGCCGGACGCGTCGATGAAGGCCTGGCCGAGGACGGCGAAGCGCCCGGACTTGGTTTCCACCAGCAGGGCCTGCACTCGCCACGGGCCGTCCATCACGACGCCGGCGGCCAGCGCATGGAACAGGATCTCGACACCGGAGGACAGCAGCAGCTCGTCGGCCGCGATCTTGTAGGCCGCGGTGTCGTAGGCCTGCGCGACGGTCTTGCCGAACAGGCCGTGCGGCTGGTTCAGGCCGCCCAGCCGGTCTATGCGTTGCAGCAGGTCGTCGGCCACCCCGTGGACCACCTGGCGGATCTCGCCGTGCACGTTGGCATGCAGGCCGCAGAAGTTGGTGACGCCGGCGGCGGTGCCCATGCCGCCGAGGAAGCCGTAGCGTTCCACCAGCAGGGTCTTGCGGCCGGCGCGCGCGGCCACCACCGCGGCGGCCATGCCGGCCGGCCCGCCGCCCAGCACCACGACTTCGTATTCGCCCCAGACCGGCGTCTGCCGGGCGGGCTCGCTGAGGGTTCTTTGCATCAGTCGAACAGCCGATTCAGGTCCACGCCCTTGTACATCCAGGACAGGCCGGCGAAGCCGGCGGACTCCTCGCCGCCCTGGAACATGCGGTTGCGCAGCTCGCGCGCGACGCCGGACGCATGGTAGATGTCGCCGTAGAGCCGCGCGGTCAGCTGCACGCGGCCGGTGCGGAGATACCGTGCCTTCTGGTACTTCTGGAAGGCGCTGGCGACGTCGTTGCGGGTGTGCTTCAGGGCCTCGCCCAACACCACCGCGTCCTCGATCGCCTGCCCGGCGCCTTGCGCCAGGTACTGCAGCATGGGATGCGCGGCATCGCCCAGCAGCGTGACGCGGCCGTCGCTCCAGTTCTTCACCGGCTCGCGGTCGCACAGCACCCACATCTTCCAGGTCTCGATCTTCTGCAGCAGTTCGCGCACCTGGGGCACGGCGGCGGCGAAGCGCTCGTTCAGTTCGGCGGTGTCGCCGAAGGTGTTCCAGCCTTCGTCGTACTTGTTGCTGTGGAAGACGGCCACCAGGTTGAACAGCTCGCCGCGGCGCAGCGGGTAGTGCACCAGGTGCGTCTTCTCGCCACCCCACAGCAGCACGTCGTCGCTCCACAGGTGCGTGGGCACCTCCTCGCGTTTCAGCACGGCGCGGTAGGCGATGTGGCCGGAGACGCGCGGCTTGCCGTCGCCCACGATGGACTGGCGCACGCGGCTCCACAGGCCGTCGGCGCCGACCAGCGCATCCGCGCGCAGCGACTCGCCGCCGGCCAGCTGCACGGTCACGCCTTCGGCATCCTGCGCGTAGCTCTCCACCTTGCTAGCGGTGCGCAGCTTCACTGTCGGCTGCGCCTTGCAGGCGTCCAGGAAGACGTTGTGGATGTCCACGCGGTAGATCACGCCGTAGGGGTAGCCGTAGGCCGCGCGCTCGGCGCCGCCCAGCGGCACGCGCACCACCTGCTCGCCGGTGCGCACGTCGTTCATGCCCAGGCCGGCGGGAAAGAAGGCGACCTCATCGATGGCGGCCGTGAGCCCCAGCAGCTCGAACATGCGGAAGATGTTGGGCCCCAGCTGGATGCCGGCGCCGATCTCGCCGAAGGCGGCGGACTGCTCCAGCACGGTCACGTCATGGCCCTGCCGGCCCAGCACCAGGGCCGCGGCCAGTCCGCCGATGCCGCCGCCCGCGACCACCACGGAAAGGGGCTTGCTCATGTGTGTCTCCTCGCGGCTCCCGGGTGGCGGAGCGGAATAATGCTAAGCATACATATTAGTTTGACCCGGCGCAAGGCAGGCCCTTACACTTCCTGCGATGGGGAAGAGCTTCGATTTCCGGCACGCGCCCGGGCACCTGATCCGGCGTGCCCACCAGGTGGCCGTGGCGATCTTCATGGAGGAGACCGGTGACTTCGACGTCACGCCGGTGCAGTTCGCGATCCTCAACGCGCTGCTGGAAGACCCGGGCGAGGACCAGGTGACGCTGGCCGGCAAGGTGGCCTTCGATGCCGCCACCTTCGGTTCCGTGATCGGCCGGCTGGAAGGCCGCGGCTGGGTGCGGCGCGAGCCCGACGTGGCGGATCGCCGGCGCAAGCTGCTGTGGGTCACGCCGCAGGGCGCCGAGATCGCGCAGAAGATGAAGCGTTCGGTGGCCAGGGTGCAGCAGCGCATCCTGGCGCCGCTGGAGGAGGGCGAGCGGCAGCAGCTGATCACGCTGCTCGATCGGCTGGTGGGCGGCCATGGGCATGTTCCCCCACGCCCGAGTAAACAAACGCAACATCCCGCATTTCGGGCGTTTTGTTGATCTTGTCCGGCATCAATCGCGGCTCAGGTGGCCTTCAATGCAAGGTGCTTCGGCATGCATGAAAGGAAAACCACAATGAACAAACACACCATCCGCACCGGCCTGCTGGCCATCACCGCCGCCGCCTTCGGGCTGGCCGGCTGTGCCGACATGAACATGGGCGGCATGAGCGACACGACCAAGCGCACCGCGATCGGCGCCGGTGTCGGCGCGCTCGCCGGTGCCGCCATCGGCGGCGATGCCAAGGGCGCGCTGATCGGCGCCGGCGTCGGCGCCGCGGGCGGCTACATCTGGTCGCGCCAGATGGAGCAGAAGAAGCTGGCGATGGAACGCGCCACCATGGGCAGCGGCGTGGCGGTCGTGCAGACGCAGGACAACCAGCTGAAGCTGAACGTGCCCGGTGACCTGTCCTTCGACACCGGCCGCGCCGACATCAAGCCGAACATGCGGCCCATCCTCGACCAGTTCGCCAACGGCCTGTCCGGCCAGCCGAACACCGAAGTGCGCATCATCGGCCACACCGACAGCACCGGCGGCGACGAGCTGAACAACCGACTGTCCATGGACCGCGCGCAGGCCACCAAGAACTACCTGGTGTCCCGCGGCGTCAACCCGAACCAGGTGATGGTGGCGGGCCGCGGCGAGCACGAGCCGGTGGCGGAAAACACCAGCGACGCGGGTCGCGCGCGCAACCGCCGCGTGGAGATCTTCCTGGGCGAGCGGAACGCTCGTCGCTGCGCGCTAAGACCGTGTTGGGGTCCGCTGCGCGGAGCCCAACCTACCGGTTTTCGCAGGGTGGGTTGCGCGACAGCGCAACCCATCGTCCCCAATTCAATCGCTCTTCGCCACCAAGGTGAAGTGCTCCACCACGGGCGGCTGCGCGAAGAACGGCCCCACGATCGCGCGCCATTCCGGGAACAGCGGTCCCTGGCGGAACGTCACCGTGTGGTGCTCGAGCGTGTCCCAGAACACCTGCAGGATGTAGCGCTCCGGGCTCTCGATGCCCTTGTTCACCTTGAAGCCGCGCATGCCCTCGGCGCGCGCGATCACGGTGCGCAGTCCGCGTTCGATCGCGGCGTCGAATTCGGCCTGCTTGCCGGGCTGGATGCGGATGTCGGCGAGTTCCAGGATCATGTCGTTCCCCTCAGTATTGCTTGGCGGGCAAGTCTACCGTCAGCCCGTCCAGGTCCTGCGTGAGTTCGAGCTGGCAGCTCAGGCGGCTGTTCGGCTGGCGCGGCGAGGCGGTGAATTCGAGCATGCCCAGTTCCTCCGCCGAAGGTGGCGGCAGCCGGGCCGCGAAGGGTTCCCGCACGTACACATGGCAGGTCGCGCAGGTCATGAGGCCGCCGCAGTCGGCCGCGATGCCGGAGACGTTGGCAGCGGTCGCCGCCTGCATCAGGCTGCCCTTGGGCTTCACGGACAGCGTGGTCTCGACCGCGTCGGCGGCCACCAGGTGGATCTTGATCATCAGAAACGGGCGAAGTATTCGCGGCGCTGGAATTCGTCGGGGTCCTCGGCCGCCTCGAAGCGCTGCTGCTCGGACTGCTTGATGCGCGTGAAGTAGGCGACGAAGTCGCGGCCGAAGGCCTCGCACAGGACGGCGTCCGCCTGCAGCGCGGCCAGTGCATCGCCCAGGCTGGTGGGCAGGCTCTCGCCGGCGCCGGCATAGGGGGCGTCGGTGGCAGGCGGCGCCTTCAGGCCGCGCGCGATGCCGTCCAGCCCGGCGTGGACCTGCGAGGCGAAATACAGGTAGGGGTTGGCCGCCGGTTCGCCGATGCGGTTCTCGATGCGCGTGGCCTCGTCGCCGCAGGCGCCGATGACGCGCAGCATGGCGCCGCGGTTGTCGCGGCCCCACAGCACCGACTGCGGCGCCAGCGCGTTGGGCCGGAACCGTCCGAAACCATTGGCCGTGGGCGTGCAGAACACCGTCATGCCGCGCGCGTGCGCCAGCAGGCCGGCGAGGAAGTGTTCGCCGAGCGCGGACAGCGTGTGCGCGGCGTGCGTCACGTCGGTGCCGGGCTCCGGCGCTTCGCGGCGGAACACGTTGCGGCCGGTGCGCGCATCCAGCAGCGACTGGTGCAGGTGCCAGCCGCTGGACATGATGTTGGGGAAGGGCGGCCGGCACATGAAGGTGGCGTGGTAGCCGGCGCGCCGCAGCGCCATCTTCACGGCATTGCGGAACAGCACCATGTTGTCGGCGGCGGTCAGCGCATCGGTCGCCTCGAACACCGCTTCCACCTGGCTGGGCCCGAGCTCCACTTCCAGCGACAGCAGCGGCAGGCCCAGCGCCTGCGCCGTGTGCTGCACGATGCGCAGCGGCTCCTCGGCGAGGTCGTACCAGCCCTCGGCCAGCAGGTTGTACCCCGGGTGCACCAGGCTGACTTCGGGTGCGGGACCCGGCCAGGCCGCCAGCATCGGGTCGAGCTGCGGCTGCGCGTCCTTGAGCTTGTAGACGTGGAACTCCACCTCCAGGCCGCACTTCATCGTGTAGCCGGCATCCGCCAGCTTCGCCAGCGCGCGTTGCAGCACCCGGCGCGTGTCCAGCTCCACCGGCTGGCCGTCCTGGAACCAGGGTTGCGCGCGCAGCCAGCCGCTCGAAGGCGTCCAGGGCAGCTGCTGGAAGCTCTCCGGGTCGGCCAGCAGCATCAGGTTGGGGGCGTTGCCGAAGCCGGGCAGGGTGGCCGTGCCGCCCGGCTCGAACACCTTGAAGGCCGTGCGGTCGGAGGTGTCCTTGAGCATCAGCGTGCTGACCAGGCCCACGCCCTCGCGCAGCGCGCGCTCCACGGCGGAGGCCACCAGCGTCTTGCCGCGCAACACGCCGTGCAGGTCGCACCAGGAAATGCGCACCAGCTCGGTCCCCTGTTCCCCGAGCAGGCGACCCAGCCGCCGCACCGCCTGCTCGCGCGCGGCGTCCTGGATGCCGCAGCGTTGGGCGAAGCTGCTCACGAAGCCTGGGCTTCCGCCGAGCGCACGGGGCCGCCCAGCCAGGGCGCGCCCGCGCGCCTGGCCTGCACGCGCTCCTGCCACCAGCTGCCCCAGCTGCCCGCGGGCGCGATGCCATCCACCGTGTCGGGGCCCTTCATGTGCGCGGCGAGCGCCGCATCGGCGACGCCGGGGGCGGTCCCGCCCGACTGCACGGCCTCGATCGCCTGCAGCAGCATGCGGCGGTTGGCCATGATCACCTTGTCGCTGGTGCCCAGGTGCTCCCGCGTGCGGTCCTGGATGGGGCCCATGCTCTCCACGGCCCACTGGTCGTGCACGTTGATGTCCTCCTCGCCCATGCCCAGGTAGGTCTGCGTGCGCTGCTCCTCGGGGTTGAAGCCCCAGTTGTTGTGCCGCCCCGATTTCGGCACGTAGTCGGGCAGCGAGATGAACTGCAGCCGCTGCCTGCGCATCGCCTCCCTGTCCACCGGGCCGGCGAAGCTGGTGAAGATGGAGTACCAGTAGGTGTGCTCGTCGTCCACCGGCAGGTGCATCTGCGTGATGGTGAGCGTCTCCGACAGCGGGATCACGAAGGTGTGCGGGAAGATCGCGTTGGTGACGCGCACGTGCGTGAGTTCGTCCGTCATGGTCCGCAGCGCGGTGAGCTGCAGGCCCCAGGGCTTGCTCTCGTAGGAGATCTCGGGCCGGTGGAACTCTCGCATGATCCGCGTCATCGGCCACTTCTCGCCGACGAACTCGCCCGCGCTGGCGCTGCGGAACTGCTTGCCCGCGGGGTTGTCGCCGATCGCTTGCAGCGCGGCGTCGTTCAGGAAGCGGTGCAGGAAGGAGGGATGCGCCGGGTCGATGCCGACCTCGAAGGCCTGCAGCCAGTTGCAGTGCCACAGGCCCTTGAACGCGAAGGTGTGCGTGGCGGGCGCGGCGAAGCAGTCGAATTCCGGGAAGGGCGGCTGCTGGCCCGGCTCGCCCAGCCACGCGAACAGCACGCCGCTTTTCTCCAGCACCGGGTAGCTGCGCTGCTGCACGCGCTCGCACAGCTTGCTGCCGGCGGGCTCCGCCGGCGTCTCCAGGCAGCGCCCCGTTGCATCGAACTTCCAGCCGTGGAAGGGGCAGCGCAGGCCGTCGCCTTCGTGGCGGCCGAAGGAGAGGTCGGCGCCGCGGTGCGGGCAGTCGCGATCGAGAAGGCCCCAGCGGCCGGACGCGTCCTTGAACAGGACCAGGTCCTGGCCCAGGGCGCGCACGGCCTTCACCGGACGCTGCGCCATGCGCGGGTCCAGGCGCGGCTCGAACTCGTCCACCAGCGCCACCGGCTGCCAGTAGCGGCGCATCAGCGCGCCGCAGGGCGTGCCCGGGACTATGCGGGTGAGCAGTTCGTTCTGTTCCGACTTCATCGCGGCCGCCTCAGACGGCAGCCAGGACGGGAAGGAGCAGGCGAAGGCGGATGGTCATGGCGTTCTCCTCGGACGTTCGTTCAGGACAGGGC
The DNA here is from genome assembly GCF_013087525.1 of Ramlibacter montanisoli. Classification (GTDB taxonomy): domain Bacteria; phylum Pseudomonadota; class Gammaproteobacteria; order Burkholderiales; family Burkholderiaceae_C; genus Ramlibacter; species Ramlibacter montanisoli. The sequence continues at coordinate 1,087,710 of NZ_JABFCS010000001.1, forward strand.
TTGCTTCAATTGGGCGGCGCACAGTTGCACGGCGACGTTCGCCTCGTCGATCACCCGGCCCATGGTGATGAAGCCGTGGATCTGGCGCTCGAAGTTCACGAGGGTCGCGCGGTTGCCGGCCTCGGACAGCCTGTGCGCGTACTGCAGGCCCTCGTCGCGCAGGGGATCGTAGCCCGCGGTCAGCACGAAGGCGGGCGGGAGCTTCGCATGGTTCTCATGGAGCAGGGGCGAGGCGCGCCAGTCCAGGTCCTGCGCCGGGTCCGGGATGTAGTGGTCGTGGTAGTAGTCCATGCTCTCCTTCGTCAGGAGGTAGCCCTGGCCATTGGCGGCGTGCGAGGGTGCGCCGCGGCGCTGGTCGGTGGCGGGATAGATCAGCAGCTGGAAGGCGATCGGCAGGTCGCCGGCCTCACGCGCCGACAGCGCCACCACGGCCGCGAGGTTGCCGCCCGCGCTGTCGCCGCCCACCGCCAGCCGCGCGGGATCGAGCTTCAGCTCGCGCGCCTGGCTGCGCACCCAGCGCGTGGCCGCCAGCGCATCGTCCACGGCGGCCGGGAAACGGTGTTCCGGGCCCAGGCGGTAATCGACCGCGACGACCGCGCAGCCCGACAGGTTGCACAGCTGGCGGCACAGCACGTCGTGGGTATCGAGATCGCCGATCACCCAGCCGCCGCCGTGGTAGTAGACGAGCACGGGCAGCACCGCGTCGGCGGGCGCGCCGGCCGGCCGGTAGCTGCGCAGCGGGATGGGGCCGGCGGGGCCGGGCACCCGCAGGTCGCGCACGGAGGCGACTTCCGGCGGGTCCGGCTGCGTGAAGGTGCGCCGTTCGCGGTAGAACGCGCGCGCCTCGACCGGCGCCAGGGTGTGGGTGGGCGGCACGCCCTTCTCCTCGATCAACCGCAGCAGTGCGCGGGCCTGGGGATGCAGCATGTAGCGGTCTCCTTGTGCGTTTCGCCCAGTGTAGGGGACGGCGGTTTATGCTTGGCGCCATGAAGCTCCACAACTACTTCCGCTCCTCCGCATCCTTCCGCGTGCGCATCGCGCTGGAGCTCAAGGGACTGGCCTACGACTACCTGCCGGTGCACCTGGTCAAGGGCGAGCACAAGAGTGAGAAGTACGCGGCCATCTCCGCCTCCGGGCTGGTCCCGGCGCTGGAAACCGACGACGGCGAGCTCCTGAGCCAGTCGATGGCGATCATCGAGTACCTCGATGAAACGCATCCGCAGCCGCCGCTGCTGCCCGCCGACGCGCTGGGCCGTGCCCGCGTGCGTGCCCTGGCGCAGCTGATCGCCTGCGAGATCCATCCGCTGAACAACCTGCGCGTGCTCAAGTACCTGGTGCGCGACCTGAAGGTGGAGGAGGAGGCCAAGAACACCTGGTACCGCCACTGGGTGCGCAGCGGCCTGGAGCTGTTCGAAAAGGAACTCGCGCGCCTGCCCGCAGCCACCTACTGCTACGGCGACGCGCCGACGCTGGCCGACTGCTGCCTGGTGCCGCAGATCTTCAACGGCCAGCGCTTCAACGTCGACTTCAGCGGGCTGACCCGCACCATGGCCGCCTTCGAGGCCTGCATGAGGCATCCCGCCTTCCAGAAGGCGCAGCCTTCCAACTGCCCCGACAACGAGGGTTGAACGCATGAGCCCGCAGTGGCCCGCGCCGCCGGGAGTGCTGGCGTTCTGCAGCGAACGCGCCGGCGGCGTGTCCGCGCCGCCCTACGACAGCCTGAACCTGGGCGACCACGTCGGCGACGACGAGGCAGCGGTGGCCGAGAACCGCTCCCGGCTCGCCTCCCAGCTGCAGGCGAGGCCCGTGTTCCTGAAGCAGGTCCACGGCTGCGGCGTGGTGCAGCTGACCCGCGACACGCCCGACGGCATCGAGGCGGATGCCTGCTGGACCACCGAATCCGGCGTCGCCTGCACGATGATGGTGGCGGACTGCCTGCCGGTGCTGCTGGCCGATCGCGCGGGGCAGGTGGTGGGCGCGGCGCATTGCGGCTGGCGCGGGCTGGCCGGTGGCGTGCTGGAGGCGCTGTGGGCGCAGATGGCGCCGCTGGCCGGCGCGCCGCAGGAAGTGGTGGCGTGGCTCGGTCCCTGCATAGGTCCCGAGGCCTTCGAAGTGGGACCCGAGGTCCGCGCGGCCTTCCTGGAGCAGGATGCCGGCGCGGCCCGGGCCTTCCGCCCGCACGGCGAGGGCAAGTTCCTCGCCGACCTGCAGGCGCTGACGCGGCAGCGCCTCGTGGCGTTGGGCATCACCGGCATCCACGGCAACGACGGCAGCCTTGCCTGGTGCACCGTCGGCAATGGCTCAAGGTTCTTTTCGCACCGGCGCGACCGGGTCAGCGGGCGCTTCGCCGCCGGCGTCTGGCGCGCCTGAAACAGCCGCGGCTTCGGCCGCCGCGTCGGCCGCGGCTTCCCGCCGCAGCCGTGCCGCCCGGCGGGCCGGGCGCCCCATCAGGTAGACGATGAGCGCGACCGGGCCCACGCCATAGAGCAGGAAGGTAAAGACCGCGCCCAGCACGGTGCCATTGGGGTGGCCGGCCTCCGCCACCGCCATCATCACTGCCACATAAAGCCAGGCGATGACTACGATGTACACGACGCGGGCCCTTGGTTAATGTTGCACTGCAACATGAATACTGTAATACTCCGGGAAAACCCCGAATAAGCAGGAGACATCGGATGAATTCTGACGTGGACTGGTCCGTCCAGGCGAAGCAATTCCAGCAGGACCTGGGCAAGCAGTGGTCGCAGGCCCTGCAATCCTTCCAACACGGCGCCGCCCCCTTCCCAACCTCCAGTTCTCCGCGGACAGGCTGCTGCAGGAGCTGCAGCAGGCCTACGTCCGCGAAGCCACCGAACTCTGGAACCAGGGCCTCACCGAGCGGGCCGCACCTTCCGACAAGCGCTTCGCGGGGGACGCCTGGTCCCGCAATCCGGTCGCGGCCTTCTCCGCCGCCCTCTACCTGCTCAATGCCCGCACGCTGCTCGGGCTGGCCGAGGCGGCCGACACCGACACCAAGACCAAGGCCCGCCTGCGCTTCGCGGTGGAGCAGTGGATGGCCGCCTCCGCGCCCAGCAACTTCATGGCGCTGAACGCCGAGGCGCAGCAGAAGGCGCTGGAGACCAAGGGCGAGAGCATCGCCCGCGGCGTGAAGAACCTGCTGGCGGACCTGCAGCAGGGCCACGTGTCGATGACCGACGAGAGTGCCTTCGAGGTCGGCCGCAACGTCGCCACCACCGAGGGCGCCGTGGTGTTCGAGAACGAGCTGTTCCAGCTGGTCGAATACAAGCCGCTGACCAAGCAGGTGTACGAGTCCTACCTGGTGGTGCCGCCCTGCATCAACAAGTTCTACATCCTCGACCTGCAGCCGGAAAACTCGCTGGTGCGCTACCTGGTGGACCAGGGCCATCGCACCTTCGTCGTCAGCTGGCGCAACCCGGACGCGTCCATGGAGGACAAGACCTGGGACGACTACATCGCCGACGGCCCGCTGAAGGCGATCTCGGTGGTGCAGGACATCTCCGGTTCGAAGCAGATCAACGCGCTGGGCTTCTGCGTGGGCGGCACCCTGCTGGGGACGGCGCTGGCGGTGCTGGCCGCGCGCAAGGAAAAGCCGGTCGCATCGGCCACCTTCCTCACCACCTTCCTGGACTTCAGCGAGACCGGCATCCTCGACGTGTTCGTCGACGAGCCCTTCGTGCAGTTCCGCGAAATGCAGCTGGGCAAGAAGGGCCTGCTGAAAGGCCAGGAGCTCGCCTCCACCTTCAGCTTCCTGCGCCCGAACGACCTGGTGTGGAACTACGTGGTGGTCAACTACCTCAAGGGCGAGACGCCGCCGCCCTTCGACCTGCTGTACTGGAACAGCGACTCCACCAACCTGCCGGGCCCGATGTACGCCTGGTACCTGCGCAACACCTACCTCGAGAACAACCTCGTCAAGCCGGGCAAGGTCACGGTCTGCGGCGAGAAGGTCGACTTCTCCAAGGTGGATGTGCCGGCCTACATCTACGGCTCGCGCGAGGACCACATCGTGCCGATCGCCGGCGCCTACGCCACCGTCAAGCACCTCCCGGGCAAGAAGCGCTTCGTGATGGGCGCCTCCGGCCACATCGCCGGCGTGATCAACCCGCCGTCCAAGAACAAGCGCTCCTACTGGACCAACGACAAGTTGCCCGCCACCTACGAAGCCTGGCTGGCCGGCGCCAAGGAGCATCCCGGCAGCTGGTGGACCGACTGGGCCAGCTGGCTCAAGGGCCACGCAGGCAAGCAGATTCCGGCCCCCAAGGGCTACGGCAAGGGCGCCAAGTACAAGGCCATCGAGCCCGCGCCCGGCCGCTACGTCAAGGCGAAAGCCTGACGCAAAGAAACCCGGTTAACGTCCCCAGCCCGCCCCCAGTCCGCAAGGAGTCCCCCATGGAAGACATCGTCATCGTTTCCGCCGTCCGCACCGCCGTCGGCAAGTTCGGCGGCTCGCTCGCCAAGATCCCCGCGACGGAGCTCGGCTCCATCGTGATCAAGGAAGCGCTCGCGCGCGCCAAGGTGGATCCGGCGCAGGTCGGCGAAGTGATCATGGGCCAGGTGCTCGCCGCCGGCGCGGGCCAGAACCCGGCGCGCCAGGCGCTGCTGAAGGCGGGCCTGCCCAAGGAAGTGCCCGGCCTGACCATCAATGCCGTGTGCGGCTCCGGCCTGAAGGCCGTGATGCTGGCGGCGCAGGCGATCGCCTGGGGCGATGCGGACATCGTCGTGGCCGGCGGCCAGGAGAACATGAGCGCGGCGCCCCACGTGCTGCCCAACTCGCGCGACGGCCAGCGCATGGGCGACTGGAAGCTGCAGGACACGATGATCGTGGACGGCCTGTGGGACGTCTACAACCAGTACCACATGGGCGTGACCGCCGAGAACGTGGCCAAGGAAAACGGCATCGACCGCGCCGCGCAGGACGCGCTGGCCCTGGCCAGCCAGCAGAAGGCCGCCGCCGCGCAGGACGCCGGCAAGTTCAAGGACGAGATCGTCCCGGTGTCCATCCCCCAGAAGAAGGGGGACCCGATCGTCTTCGCCAGCGACGAGTTCATCAACAAGAAGACCAGCGCCGAAGCGCTGGCCGGCCTCCGCCCGGCCTTCGACAAGGCGGGCTCGGTGACCGCGGGCAATGCCTCCGGCCTGAACGACGGCGCCGCCGCGCTCGTGCTGATGAGCGCGAAGAAGGCCAAGGAACTCGGCCTGACGCCCCTGGCCACCATCAAGGCCTTCGGCACCACCGGCCTGGATCCCAAGGTGATGGGCCTGGGTCCCGTGTCGGCGACCAAGAAGGTGCTGCAGCGCGCCGGCTGGAAGGCCTCCGACGTGCAACTGTTCGAGCTGAACGAAGCCTTCGCCGCCCAGGCCTGCGCCGTCAACAAGGCGCTGGACATCGATCCGGCCAAGGTCAACGTCAACGGCGGCGCCATCGCGATCGGGCACCCGATCGGTGCGTCCGGCGCCCGCATCCTGGTGACGCTGCTGCACGAGATGCAGCGCCGCGACGCGAAGAAGGGCGTGGCCGCCCTGTGCATCGGCGGCGGCATGGGAGTTTCCCTTGCGGTGGAGCGCGCCTGAGCGCGCAGAATGATTTTTCCCCAACGAGACAAAAAGGTGAGCAACATGGCCCAGAAAGTGGCATACGTGACCGGTGGCATGGGCGGGATCGGCACCGCGATCTGCCAGCGCCTGCACAAGGACGGCTTCAAGGTGATCGCGGGCTGCGGCCCCACGCGCGACTTCGAGAAGTGGCTGGGCGAGCAGAAGGCGCAGGGCTACACGTTCTACGCCTCCGTCGGCAACGTCGGCGACTGGGACTCCACCGTGCAGGCCTTCACCAAGGCCAAGCAGGAACACGGCGCCATCGACGTGCTGGTGAACAACGCCGGCATCACGCGTGACCGCATGTTCCTCAAGATGAGCCGCGAGGACTGGGACGCGGTGATCGAGACCAACCTCAACTCCATGTTCAACGTGACCAAGCAGGTCGTGGGCGACATGGTGGAAAAGGGCTGGGGCCGCATCATCAACATCTCGTCGGTCAACGGCGAGAAGGGCCAGGCCGGGCAGACCAACTACTCTGCCGCCAAGGCCGGCATGCACGGCTTCTCGATGGCGCTGGCGCAGGAACTTGCCGCCAAGGGCGTGACGGTCAACACCGTGAGCCCCGGCTACATCGGCACCGACATGGTCAAGGCGATCCGCCAGGACGTGCAGGACAAGATCGTGGCCACGATCCCGGTCAAGCGCTTCGGCGAGCCGAGCGAGATCGCTTCCATCATCGCCTGGCTGGCGGGCGAGGAAAGCGGCTACACCACCGGTGCGGACTTCTCCGTCAACGGCGGCCTGCACATGGGGTGACGCCTCGCGGCGTCGACGCAAAAGGCCCGCACGCGCGGGCCTTTTTCATTTCCGGTCTCAGGCGACGATGTCCTCGATCACCAGCTTGCGGTACTTCTGCCCGTAGGAGATCGGCGCCCCCTTCAGCAGTTCGACGACGCGGTCGGAGTCCTCGCTGTGCGGGGCATGGACCATCAGGCCGTGGTGGCCTTTGGAAGCGCATTCGACGATCTTGCGCACGGTGTCGCCCTCGGTGCCGGCGGACGGCAGGATGGCGTCGTCGCCCTCCGTGCCGGCGAGCTCGCGCTTCACGTCCTGCGGGCTCATCAGCATCATGGCGTCGCCGCCGAAGCCGTTCTGCTCGAGCGTCCGCACCGCTTCCCGGGCGTGCTGCTCGCCGTCGAACATCAGGACCATCCAGCCGGTCGGGTAGAACACGCCGCGCATGGTCTTCATGCTGTCGTCGATGTGAAAAGGTCGCATGGGGAATCCTTTCTCTTCTTCGTGTCCCCCATTGCAGCGCGCACGGCCGGGCTTGGCTGTAGTCGCCCGCGGCAGGGCGGGGTAGGGCCCGGCGTACAAGCCCGGCTAGCGCGCGGCCTCGATGCCCAGCCGCTTCATCTTTTCCCAGAGGTTCTTGCGGCTGATGCCCAGGTGCGCGGCCGCCTGCATGATGTGGCCGCTGCAGTGCGCCAGCGTCCCTTCGATGTAGCGGCGCTCGCATTCCCGGATGTACTGGTCCAGCGTGCCGACCGCGCGCGCGTCGGGCAGCCGGTCGTCGCGCCAGTCCTCGAACAGGTCGGGCGGCTGCAGCTCCGCCGCGCCGCACAGCACGCAGGCGCGCTCGATGCAGTGGCGCAGTTCGCGCAGGTTGCCGGGCCAGGGATAGGCGAGCAGCGCATGCTCGGCGGCCGGCGAGAGCGTGCGCGGCTCGCCGCCGTGCAGCTCGGAGAACTCGCGCAGGAAGCGGCGCGCGAACCACAGGATGTCCTCGGGCCGGTCGCGCAGCAGCGGGATGCGCACGTGGACCACGTTGATGCGGTAGTAGAGGTCTTCGCGGAAGGTGCCGGCCTCCACGCGCGCACGCAGGTCCTGGTTGGTGGCGCAGATGATGCGCAGGTCCACCGGCACCGCCGTCTCGCCGCCCACGCGCACGATGCGGCGGTCCTGCATCGCCCGCAGCAGCTTCACCTGCATGGCGAAGGGCATGTCGCCGATCTCGTCGAGGAACAGCGTGCCGCCGTGCGCCTGCTCGAACACGCCCTTGCGCTGGCGCGCCGCGCCGGTGAAGGCGCCGCGTTCGTGGCCGAACAGTTCCGCTTCGATCAGGCTCTCGGTGATCGCCCCGCAGTTGACGGCCACGAAGGGGCGCTCGCGCCCGGCGCAGGCCATGTCGTGCAGCAGTTGCGCGACGTGTTCCTTGCCGACGCCGGACTCGCCGGTGATCAGCAGCGTGCTGGCATGCGTGGCGAGGCGCCGCAGCGTCGCTTCCACCCGCTGCATCGCCGGCGACAGGCCCAGGGGATGGCTCACGGGTGCCGGCGGCGCGGGCGCGTGGTTGCGGCACAGCTGGCGCACCTTCAGCACCAGGTCGTCCAGGTCGAAGGGCTTGGTCACGTAGTCGGCGGCGCCGGCCTTGAGGAGCGACACGGCGCGTTCGATCGAGCCGTGGCCGGTGATGAACAGGAAGGGCGGCGGCTCGATAGCGGACTCGTGCAGCCGCGCGAACAGGATGTCGCCGGCGAAATCGGGCAACCGGATGTCGCTGATGACGGCGTGGTAGCCCTGGCGGCCGATGGCGCGGTGGGCGTCGGCGGCACGGCGGTGCCATTCGATGTCGAAGCCTTCGAGCCGGAAGCGGTCCACCAGGGACTCGCCCATGATCTCGTCGTCCTCAACCAGGCACAGCTTCGGCGACGGCTTCGGGTTCATGGGTGGTCCTCACGGGCAGGCGGATGCGGAAGACGGTGTGGCCCGGCACGCTGGTGGCACTGATCTCGCCGCCGAGCTGCTGGACGATCTGGTAGGTGACCCACAGGCCCAGGCCCTGCCGCTCGCCTTCGGGCTGCAGGAAGGGCTCGAACAGGTAAGGCAGGCGTTCGGGCGGGACATGGCGGCCGTCGTTGACCACCTCGATCTCCAGCGCGTCCTTCACCCGCACGGTGCGGCAGCTCACGTGCCCGCCGTGCCCGGCGGCCTGCACTGCGTTGTACAGGAGGTTGATCAGGATCTGCCGGGTCGGCGTGGACGGCAGCGGCAGCGGGGCGTCGATGCCGTTGTGCCACTGCAGGTGCAGCCCCTTCTCCTGCGCCACCGCGAGCAGCAGCGTGCGCGTGTCCTCCACGTCTTCGCGGGTCAGGGCATGGCTTTCCACCCGGGCCTCCACCAGCAGGGCGGCCACGGTCTCGCGCACCTGCCGCAGCCCGCGTTCGACGAGGGACAGTGTCCTGGTGGTCAGCTCGTCGCGCGGCCCGTGCCGGCGGAAGGTGCTGATGGCATTGAGCATGCCGCCCAGCGGGTTGTTGATCTCGTGCGCGATGCCAGCGGTGAGGCGCCCGATCGCCGCCAGCCGGTCGGACGCGATCATCTGCCTTTCCAGCGCTTCCTTGTCGCGCAAGGCGCGCAGCATGCGCTGGAACTCCGTGCCCAGGCGGCCGATCTCGTCCTGGCCGCGATAGCGGTGGACGTAGGCGACCTGTTCGGCCGCATGCGGTCCCACCTTGCCCATGGCGTTGGCCAGGTCCACCAGCGGGCGCGCCACCAGCCGGCCCCAGAACCAGCCCGCCGGCAGCAGCAGCAGCAGGACCAGCGCGGTCACCGTGGCGGCGCGCTGCGCCAGCGCCGTGAAGCGCGGCGCGAACACCTTGCCGGAATAGGCGAGCACCAGCGTGCCCATCTCGACGCCGTCGTACAGGATGGGCAGCACCATGTAGAGCCGGCCGCTGCCGGGGTGACCACGGAAGTGGGTTCGCCGGGCGGCGCGGCGGCGATCGCCTGTTCGACCTGCGCGTAGTCCGAGTCGATGTGGCCCGGCTCGCCCAGCATGGGGTAGCGCGTGGGCTGCGTCGAGACGTAGATGCGGTGGCGCGCGTCGAGCAGCATCACGAGCTCGGGCGCGGGGCCGGGCGCGGCGAGGGAGTCCGGCGCGGCCTGGAAGGGTGCGTTGATGATCTCGTAGGCGCGCCAGGCATCGTCGTGCACGATCGGCTCCACCAGCGTGTTGGCCAGCAGGCGCGCCACGCTCTCGGAATGGGAGATCAGGTCGCGCCGCAGTTCGTCGCGCTCGCGCATGACCAGGAGGCCGTGACCAGCACGGCCGTCACGATCACCAGCGCGCAGATGCGCAGCGGTGTCTTGTACGACAGGCTGAGGTCGTGCAGGAAGTTCACGTGCCCTCCACCAGCTGCGCCATCGCCCGCACGCCGTCGTAGAGGGCGGGTCCGCCCAGGACGAAGCCGTCGAGGTTCAGGCGCCGCAGCAGCGCGCGGCCGTCCGGGTCCGCGCCCATGCCGAGCAGCACCGACTGCATGGTGCCGAAGGCCGATGACGACACACCGGCCGAGGCCACGAAGGGCGGGAAGCCGAACTCGGGCGAGCGTTCCACGATGCGGGTGCGCGCCGTGAATTCGGGATGCAGCAGCTGCAGCGAGTCCCAGACATAGCCGTCGACCGCGCCGCCCTGCGCCAGTCCGACGCCCACCGCGTCGACCACCTTGCGGTGGCCGTAGGTGAAGAAGGTCCGGCCGAAGAAGCTGGCCGGCGATTCGCGCGCGCGCAGCAGCGAGTGCAGCGTGAACAGGTGCCCGGAATTGGAATCCGGGTCCGAGTACGCGAACACCTTGCCGCGCAGGTCCGCCAGCGACTCGGTGCGGCGGTCGCCCGCCGGGACGATCAGGTAGGACTGGTAGAGCGGCGCGCCGCGATAGGCGGGCACGGCCAGCAGCCGCATGTGGCGCGCGTTGCGCACGAAGGGGTAGCCGCACACCCAGGCGAAGTCGAGCTGGCCCTGCTGCAGCAGGCCGATCACGTCGCGGTAGCTGCCCCGCTGCACGAAGCGCACCGGGCGCTGCAGGCGCGCATGCAGGTAGCCGCGCCAGTCGTTCAGGAAGGCGAACTGGTTGTCCAGGAAGACCGGCGTGAGGCCCACGCGCAGGCCCGAGGCATCCGCATGCGCACGCCCGTGCACGGCCGCGGCCGCGCAGAGGGCGGCCAGGAAGTGCCTTCGGGCGAGGGCGGTCATGGTGGTGGCGAAAAGCTTGCAGCCAATATGGGCGGCATGGCTTGCGCTGCGTTTGACGCACATCAGCGGTGGGCCGCTGGCGGGCGGGGATTACCCGCGGGCGGGGCGGCGCGGGCGTCCCTTTCCGGTAACGCCCGCAGCCCGGCCGTGTTACCCGACGGTAACCTCCGGCGTCGCACGGATCCTCGCCTCACTGGAGAGCTCGGGGTTCACCCGCGGTGGCACGCTTGATGCCTTTCATGGTGCATGGACCCGCATGACGCCATGGCGCCCTCCCGCACGGCCGATGCGCGCAGCACACGCAGCGCGCCGGTGGCCGTGCGCGCCAGCCGCTGCCTGCATGCACGCCTGAACGCATCGTCCTGCCGCGCCTGCGCGGACGCATGCCCCACCGGGGCGCTCGGGATGGATGCGCAGGGCCCGGTGATGCGCGAGGGGTGCACGGGCTGCGGCCGCTGCCAGGCCGCCTGTCCCACCGGGGCGCTGGCCGCGCGCGGTTTCGAGGGCCTGCACGTGCGAGGCGATGCCGCTGTCCCCCGGGTGATCGCCTGCCTGCACGGCGCGGAGGTGCAGGAGGCCGGCACGCTGCGCGTTCCCTGCCTCGGCGGGATTGCGGATGCGCAACTGCTGCAGCTGTGCGTCGCCACGCCCGACCATGCGGTGGTGCTGCTCGATCGCGGGACGTGCGCCGGCTGCGACAGCGGCGGCGCGCAGCATCCTGCCGCCGCGACCGTGCAAAGGGTGGCGGGCTGGCTGCGCGAGGCGGGCATCGCCGAGGACAGGCTGCCGCGTCTGCGGCGCCGCATGGCGCGCACGGCCGCCGCTTCCATCGATCCCATGCAGTCCCAGGGGCGCGCGCGCCGCGGCTTCCTGGACGCCATCGTGCGCCCGGCCGACGCGCCGCCAGCCGTGCCGGCGGACGACCAGTCCACCCCCGCCAGCAGGCCATCCGCACCCTCACCGCCTTGGCCGCGGAGCACGGCGGCCGCGTGGCGCCGGAGCTGCTGCATCGCATGGAGATCGGTCCGGACTGCCAGGGCCTGCGCATCTGCGCCAGCACCTGCCCGACGGGCGCGCTCCTGCGTTACCGCGATGAGCGGGCGGGCGTGGCCGGTGTCTCCTTCGACGCTGCCGACTGCATCGCCTGCGGCAACTGCGCCGCGGCCTGCCCGCAGCAGGCGCTGCGCCTGCGGGCCGGCGAGGGTGCCGCAAGAGGCCGGCAGGTGTTGACCCGCATCGCCCAGCGCGAGTGCGCCGACTGCGGCGCCCGCTTCCTGTTGACGGACGCGGAGGCGCACACGCGCTGCGACCGCTGCCGCAAGACAGCCGCCCTGGCGCGCGCTGCCTTCCAGACCCTGTTCGCGCAGGACACCCACTCCGGGGCCCGGAGTGCATCACCAGAGGAGCATCGATGACCATCCTGAAGACGAGAACGTCGCGCCGCACGTTCCTGCAGGCGACCGGAGCCGCCGGGGCGGCCGCGGGCGCCGCGCATCTGGGCGGACTGACGACCGCCGGCGAGGCGCAGGCAGCAGCCGCCAAGGGAGACGGCAAGACGGTCGTGACCAAGAGCATCTGCGCGCAGTGCCCGGCCCGCTGCGGCATCGACGTGCACACCACGGACGGCCGCGTGCACGGCATCTACGGCAATCCGGACCACCCGATCTCCAACGGCAAGCTGTGCCCCAAGGGGCCGCTGGGCCTGTACGTGCTGTACGACCCCGACCGCGTGAAGGGGCCGATGAAGCGCACCAACCCGGCCAAGGGCCGGAACGAGGACCCGAAGTTCGTGCCGGTGTCCTGGGACGAGGCGCTCAACACCGTGGCGGCTCGCCTGAACACCCTGCGCGAGAAGAACGAGGCGCACCGCTTCGCCCTGCTGTTCGGCCGGGGCTGGGGTGCTTCCGAAGTGGGCGTGCCGATCAACAGCTTCGCCGCGCTCTACGGCTCGCCCAACGTCGGCATCGGCCACTCCTCGCTGTGCTCGGACGGCTCGGTGCTGGCCAAGCAGTGCACCGACGGCAATGCCTCGTACAACTCCTACGACTACCGCAACGCCAACTACCTGCTGATGTTCGGGGCCAACTTCCTGGAAGCCTTCCGCCCGTACAACAACAACATGCAGGTGTGGGGCTACATCCGCGGCGACAAGGCGCCGAAGACGCGCGTGACCGCGGTGGACGTGCACATGAACCAGACGCTGGCGGCGGCCGACCGCGGGCTGATGGTCAAGCCCGGCACCGACGGCGCGCTGGCGCTGGCCATCGCCCACGTGATCCTCACCGAAGGCCTGTGGGAGCGCAGCTTCGTCGGCGACTTCGCCGACGGCGTCAACCAGTTCAAGTCCGGCCAGGCGGTCGAGCCCGGTGCCTTCCGCGAGAAGTGGGTGCACGGCCTGGTGGACTGGTGGAACGCGGAGCTGAAGGACCGCACGCCGCGCTGGGCCGCCGGCGTCACCACGCTGGCCGAGCGCGACATCGTCGCCACCGCGCGCGAGTTCGGCTCGACCCGGCCGGCCATCGCGCTGTTCGAGCGCGGCGCGCACAACCACAGCAACGGCGTCTACAACGGCATGGCGATCCACACGCTCAACGCGCTGGTGGGCTCGCTCTATTCGGAAGGCGGCCTCGCCTACCAGATGGGCCCGGCCTACGGCGACATGCCGGTCAAGGAGGACGAGTTCAAGGACGCGCTGTCCAAGCCGACCCAGCCGCGCATCGACCTCAAGGGCCATGCGGACGGCTATCCGCTGGCCAAGAACATGATCCAGGAGATCCCGAAGAACCACCTGGCCGGCAAGCCCTACAAGCTGGACACGGTCATGTTCTACATGACCAACCCGGTGTTCTCGGCGCCCAACGCCACCGAGTGGGAAAGGATGATGAAGGAGACCTTCGTCATCGACACCTCGCCCTTCCCGAGCGAGACCTCGATGTACGCGGACCTGATCCTGCCGGACCACACCTACCTGGAGCGGCTGCAGGACGCGCCCACCTATCCCTTCCAGGGCTTCCCGCTGGCGCAGCTGCGCACGCCCGCCGTCAAGCCGCTGTACGACACGAAGTACTTCGGCGACACGCTGATCGAGATCGGCAAGCGCATCAAGGCGCCGATGGCGGGCTACTACAAGGCCATCGACAACACCGAGAACATCATCCGCCACCTGGCCAAGGGCTTCGAGAAGCAGCCGGGCGACAACGGCGTGAACAGCTTCGAGAGCTGGAAGGAAAAGGGGGTCTGGTACAGGAAGCCCTACCACTGGCGCCAGGTGCGGGGCGACTTCTTCGAATGGGACGGCAAGGCCTATGCGAAGGCCATGTCGCCGGAGGAAGTGAAGGCCAAGCTGCTGAAGACGCCGTCGGGCAAGTTCGAGATCCGCTCCAGCTACCTGGAGAAGAACGCGGCCTACGTGACCAGGCACTTCGGCATGCCCGCCGAGAAGGTGGGCTATCCGCAGTGGGTCGAGCCGCGCCACACCGGCGGCGGCGACCTGCACTTCATCACGCCCAAGAACGCGCTGCATGCCGAAGGCCGCAGCGCCAACATGCCGCACGCGATCGCGCTCATGCAGCCCGCCGCGGGCGGCCAGCGCCAGACGCTGATGGAGATGCATCCCGACACCGCGCGCGCCCGCGGCATCCGCGACGGCGACACGGTGAAGGTGTCCACCGACCTCGGCAGCATCACGGCCGTGGTGCGCGTGACGCAGCTCACGCGGCCCGACACGGTGGTGCTGCCCTTCGAGCACGGCCACTGGGCGCACGGGCGCTGGGCCAAGGGCCGCGGCAGCTTCGTCGACTCGATCGTCGGCAACCAGTCGGACCGCATTTCCGGGATGGCCAGCTACTACACGGCCAAGGTCAAGGTCGAACGGGCCTGATGCCCACCATCACAGGAGACAGACATGGCTAAGTGGGGAATGGTCATCGACCTCGAGAAGTGCGCCGGCTGCCAGGCCTGCACCACCTCGTGCCAGATGGAGAACACGCGCCAGCCGGGCGAGAACTGGCAGGACGTGCTGTATTACACCGAGGGCAGCTTCCCGAGCGCGGAACTGAAATGGTTCCCGCGCCCGTGCATGCACTGCGAGGAGCCTTCGTGCGCCGCGGTCTGCCCGACCAAGGCGACCTACAAGGACCCGGACGGCTTCGTGCTGGTGGACTGGGACAAGTGCATCGGCTGCAAGTTCTGCATGGTGGCGTGCCCCTATGGCGCGCGCTTCTACACCGACGAGAAGGCCGCCGTCGAGCCCGGCGTGAAGAGCGTGTTCCCGGGCGACCGCTCGCGGCAGTGGAACCCGCCCTGGAAGATGCCGGATGCGCGCGAGGACATGGCCAAGGGCGTGGGCGTGCAGCCGCCGGGCGTGGTGTCCAAGTGCACCTTCTGCAACCACCGCGTATCCAAGGCACCGGCCGGCACCATGGACCTGGATCCGGCGAACCCCGCCACGCGCGACTTCACGCCGGCGTGCGTGGTGACCTGCGCACCGGGCGCCCGCGTGTTCGGCGACCTGGGCAACCCGAACAGCCAGGTGAGCCGCCTGATCGCCGACCGCGGCGGCGTGCGCCTGCTGGACCACACCGGCAACAAGCCGCAGGTCTATTACCTCTCGGGCGGTTCCGCCGGCGCCGTGCCGGCCACCCGCGCCACGCACAAGGGCCAAGGAGAAGCATGATGATCACGCACAACAAGGTTCCGGGGCCGGTCAACACGGTCCTGCTCGTGGCGGGCATCGGCCTGCTGGCCAGCCTCGCAATCGCGCTGGGTGCGCTGCTGACGCAAGGCCACGCCGCCTTCAACACGGCCAGCCACGGCGTCACCTGGGGCCTGCCGGTCGCGGTGTACGTCTTCTTCGTGCTGACCTCCACCGGCCTGACCTTCGTCGCCTCGCTGGCGATGGTGTTCGGCTTCAAGGCCTTCTACCCCATCGCCAAGCGCTGCATCTGGCTGGCGCTCGCCACACTGGTCGCCGGCTTCGCGACGCTCGCGCTCGAACTGGGGCACCCGTTCCGCATGCTGTGGGCCATCCCGCTGAACTTCCAGGTGAAGTCGCCGCTGCTGTGGATGGGCGTGTTCTACGCGGCCTACCTGGTGCTGCTGCTGCTGAAGTTCCGCAAGGTCAATGGCGGCGACTGGAGCAGCACCACCTCGCGCCGGCTCGGGGCGTGGTCCTTCGCCACCGACCTGCTGGCCAGCGCCACGCTGGGCGCGGTGTTCGGCATGATGGCCATGCGGCCCTTCTGGTACGGCCCGCTGATGCCGCTGTTCTTCCTGGTCACGGCCTGCGTGTCCGGCGGCGCCTTCGCCATCCTCATCACCTACCTCGCCTACGGCAGCCAGCAGGCCATGCCCCGCAGGTGCGCACGCTGGTGACGGGCGCCTTGCCCAAGGTCTTCGCGGGGGTGCTGGCGGTGGCGCTGCTGGCCTCCGTCTCGCGCGCGGCCAACGGCCTGTGGAGCAACGCGGACGGCCTGCAGGTGTGGCAGCAGGTCGTGCGCGGGCCCTGGTTCTGGCTGGAGATCGGCGGGCTGGCCGCGGCCTTCTTGCTGATGGCCAACGCGGGCCTGCGCATCCGCCAGGGCGCGCAGCTGGCGGCGGCCCTGCTGGCCGTGGGCGCCGCGGCGATCGGCCGCTACGAGTTCGTCATCGGCGGACAGCTGGTGCCCATGTTCAAGGGCTCGTGGGTGCAGGGCCTGGTGCAATACACGCCCTCGGGCACGGAATGGATGCTGGCGCTGATGGCCGTGTCGCTCGTCTTCGTGGTGTACGCGCTGGGCGAGCGCCTGCTGGACCTTTCCGCCACGCCCGACACGGCCTGAGCCGCGGCAAAGCGCAGGAGCCCCCGATGAACACGGACGAAGAAGCAGCGGCACGGGCCGACCTGTACCTGGCGCTCGCGACGGCCTTCCAGGTGCCGCACCTGGCGGGCTTCGCGGAAGCCATGCGCCTGCACCTGGCCGACGACCTGCAGGAGCTGGCCGGCGAGCTGGGGCTGGACTGCGGGGAAGCCGTGTCGCAGCTGCGCGAGGAGATGGCGCGCGTGCCGGACCAGCTCGCGCTGCTGCAGTGCTACAGCGCCTTGTTCCTTGCCACGTCCGCGCCGGCCTGGATCAACGTGGGGCGCTACCTGGACGGCGCCCTCAATGGCGGCACGGTGCGGGCGATGGAAGAGGCCTACCTCGCGTGCGGGCTGGTGCGCAACGCCGCCCTGCGGGACCTGCCGGACCATCTCTCCGTGGTGCTGGAATTCCTGTCCGGATTGTACGGGGCCATGGCCGAGGGGACACCCGCGGTGGACCCCGGCCACTTCCTGTACGGCCTGGTCGCGCCCTGGATGGCCCGCTTCGAGGGCGACCTGGCCCATGCAGCGGCGCAGGACCCGCAGCCGAATCCCTACCATCCGCTCGCCCGCATCCTGTGCGCCGCCGTCCAGCGCCACGCGGTGGAGCCGCCCATGGATCCGGCGCTGCGCCGCAAGCACCAGGCCATGCTGCGCGCGCGCGGCATGTACGCGGCGCGCGGCATCACGGCGGAGGACCTGGAGGAGATCCGCGCCAAGCTGCAGGAGCGCGGGCTCTCCACCGCGCACATTCCCGCCTCGGCGGAGGAAGCCGCGCAGCGGCTGCAGTTGGCGACGGGCCGCGCGGCCCACGCCTGAAGGAGCCGGCATGAAGGTCTTCGGCATCGCCGGCCACTCCGGCATGGGCAAGACGACGCTGCTGGAGCGGCTGTTGCCCGAGCTGCGCGCGCGCTCCCTGCGCGTCTCGCTGGTCAAGCAGAGCGGCAAGGACATCGAGGTGGACCGGCCAGGCAAGGACTCCTGGCGCCTGCGCGAGGCCGGCTGCCACGAGGTGCTGCTGCTCGGGACCCGGCGCTGGGCCCTGATGCGCGAGCTGCCGCCGGCGCAGGAGCCCTCGCTGGAAGAACTGCTCGCGCGCCTGGACACCTGCGACCTGGTGCTGGTCGAAGGCTTCCGCCATGGCGACCTGCCCAAGCTCGAGGTCTGGCGCGCCGCGGAGGGCAGGGCGCCGCTGGCGCCCGGGCTGGACATCCGCGCGGTGGCGGCGCCGGCCGCCGATGCGCGCGCCCTGCGTGCCCTGTCACCGAACTGCCGGCGCCTGCGCCTGGAGGACACCCACGCGATCGCCGACTTCGTGCTCGCCGCGGCACGGCCGGTCCGCGGCGTGGAGTCTGCCATCCCGCGCTACCAGTTGCACGCCACCGCCCGCACGCTCCAGTAGCGCCCACCCCTCGCCGGTGGGGCCTTTCCAGATTTCGATAGAATTCGAAATATGGAAGAGAACTCCGCCGTCGCCTGCCTCGCGGCCCTGGCCCAGCCCGTTCGCCTGCGCGTCTTCCGCGCGCTGGTCGGCACCGGCCCGGGCGGCATGACGCCCACCTCATTGGGCGCGATGCTCGACGTCCCGCCTTCCACGCTGTCCTTCCACCTCAAGGAACTGATGCACGCCGGCCTGGTGCAGCAGGAGAGGGACGGGCGCAACCTGATCTACCGCGCGGCGCTGGACCGCATGTCCACGCTGATGGACTACCTCGCCGCCCACTGCTGCCTGGGCGCCGGCTGCGAGGAGATCACCGCCGTTTCCTGCCGCAAATGCTGAACCCCTGCCGATGAACCTCTTCGAACGCTACCTGACCGTCTGGGTCTTCCTCTGCATCGTCGCCGGCATCGCGCTCGGCCAGTTCTTCCCCTCTGTCTTCCAGGCCGTCGGCCGCATGGAAGTGGCCAGCGTCAACCTGCCGGTCGGACTGCTGATCTGGGTGATGATCATCCCGATGCTGGTGAAGGTGGACTTCGGCGCCTTGCACCAGGTGCGCCGGCACTGGCGCGGCATCGGCGTCACGCTGTTCGTGAACTGGGCGGTGAAGCCCTTCACCATGGCGCTGCTCGGGTGGATCTTCATCCGCCACGTGTTCGTGCCCTGGCTGCCGGCCGGCCAGGCCGACAGCTACATCGCCGGCCTGATCCTGCTGGCGGCCGCCCGTGCACGGCCATGGTGTTCGTGTGGAGCCGGCTGACCTCGGGCCATCCGCTGTTCACGCTGTCCCAGGTGGCGCTGAACGACACCATCATGGTGTTCGCCTTCGCCCCGATCGTGGCGCTGCTGCTGGGCCTGTCCTCGATCGTGGTGCCCTGGGACACGCTGATCACTTCGGTGGTCCTGTACATCGTGATCCCGGTCGTGCTGGCGCAGTGTGGCGCAAGAGCCTGCTCAAACGCGGCCAGGCCGCCTTCGACGCCGCGCTGGCGCGCATAGGCCCCTGGTCCATTGCGGCGCTTCTCGCCACGCTGGTCCTGCTGTTCGCGTTCCAGGGCAAGGCGATCCTGGAGCAGCCGCTGGTGATCGCGATGCTGGCGGTTCCCATCCTGATCCAGGTCTTCTTCAACTCCGCGCTGGCCTACTGGCTCAATCGCCGGCTGGGCGAGTCGCACAGCGTGGCCTGTCCCTCGGCCCTGATCGGCGCCAGCAACTTCTTCGAACTGGCGGTGGCTGCCGCCATCAGCCTGTTCGGCTTCGAATCGGGTGCGGCCCTGGCCACCGTGGTGGGCGTGCTGATCGAAGTGCCGGTGATGCTGCTGGTGGTGCGCGTGGTGAACCGGACCAAGGGCTGGTACGAGGCCGGGCCCGCCGTGCGGCCGCTTCTTTCGGAACCGGGAGTGCTCCATGAACGCGGTCGTTGATTCCTTCCTCTCGATCGATGCCCTGAACGCCGGCTGCTTCTGCGTCAGCCTGGACCAGGCGAGCCTGGCCCGCGCGCTGGAGCAGGAGTTCGGCTCCCCCGCCATCGTGCAACTGGTGCGCGAGCGCTGCCCCTACCTGTTCTCCGCGCGGCCGGTGTTCGTGGCGCACGCGCACATGGAGCGCATGGAAGCCGTGGTGAAGGCGGTGGAGGCGATGGTGGCGCTGCCGGCCTACCGCGAGCGGGTGCTGGCGCGCGCGCCGGCCATCGCGCGCCATGCGCAGGGCGGCTCGCGCGGCGTCTTTTTCGGCTACGACTTCCACGTGGCGCAGGACAGCTTCGGCCTCATCGAGGTGAACACCAACGCGGGCGGCGCCATGCTCAACGCGATCCTCGGGCGGGCGCACCGTGCCTGCTGCGTGCCGGTGGAGCGGCTGGGGCCGTCCGTGGCGAGCGCGGAAGCCTTCGAGCGCGCGATCGTGGACATGTTCCATGCGGAGTGGCGGCTGGCCGGTCGCACCGGGCCGCTGCGCACGATCGCGATCGTCGACGAGGCGCCCACGGAGCAGTACCTGTATCCCGAGTTCCTGCTGTTCCAGCGGCTGTTCGAGCGCAATGGCCTGCGGGTGGTGATCGCGGACCCGGGCGAGCTGCGCGTGGAAGGCGATGCGCTGTTCGCCGGCGAGGACAGGGTCGACCTGGTCTACAACCGCCTGACCGACTTCTACCTCGAGGCACCTGCGTCGCAGGCGATCCGGCAGTCCTTCGAGGCCGGTGGCGTGGTGCTGACGCCGCATCCCCAGGCGCACGCGCTGTACGCCGACAAGCGCAACCTGGCGCTCTTCAGCGATGCGCAGGCGCTGGAGGCGCTCGGCGTGCCGGAAGCAACGCGCGCGGTGCTGCTCGCGGGCGTACCGCGCACGGTGCTGGTGGATGCGCAGAACGCCGACGAGCTCTGGAGCCGACGCAAGCAGCTGTTCTTCAAGCCTTTCGCCGGCTACGGCAGCCGCGCCGCCTACCGCGGCGACAAGCTGACGCAGCGCGTCTGGTCCGAGATCATTGCGGGCGGCTACGTGGCCCAGGCCCTGGTGGCGCCCGGCGAGCGTGCGGTGGACGCATCCGCCGACAGGCCGCTGAAGTTCGACCTGCGCCAGTACGTGTACGACGGCCACGTGCAGTGGAGCGCCGCGCGCGTGTACCAGGGGCAGACCACCAACTTCCGCACGCCCGGTGGCGGTTTCGCGCCGGTGTACGCAGGGCCGCCCTGAGCGCGGCTCAGAGCATCGCGAGCGGGGAAGGTCCCGCCGGCGGCGCGAACAAGGCGTCGAGTTCCTGCAGCTCCTCTTTCGACAGAGCGCGTGCGGCGGCCGAGGCGTTCTCCTCCAGCCGCTGCGGGCTGCCGGTCTTCGGGATCGCGATCACGCCGTCCTGCGCCAGCAGCCAGGCGACCGCCACCTGCGCCGGCGCCATGCCGTGCTTCTTCGCGAAGGCAGCCAGCGGGCGCTTGCGCAGCAGTCGCCCCTGGTCGAAGGGCGAATATGCCATCACCGGGACGCCGCGCTCGCGCAGCCAGGGGCGCAGGTCCCACTCGATGCCGCGCTCGCCGAGGTTGTAGAGCACCTGGTTCACCTGGGCGGCGGAACCGCCGGGGTGGCCCAGAGCTGCTGCATCGTCGCGCCATCGAAGTTGCTGACGCCCCAGTGCCGGATCTTGCCGGCCTGCCGCAGCGCCTCGAAGGCTTCCACGGTCTCCGCCAGCGGCACCGCGCCCGGCCAGTGCAGCAGGTACAGGTCGATCGCCTCCACGCGCAGGCGCCGCAGGCTGGCCTCGCAGGAGCGATGCATCGCGCGCAGCGAGGCGTTGTGCGGATAGACCTTGCTGACCAGGAAGACCTGGTCGCGCCGGCCCGCGATGGCTTCGCCCACCAGCCGTTCCGAGCGGCCGTCGCCGTACATCTCCGCCGTGTCCACGAGCGTCAGGCCCAGGTCGATGCCGCGGCGCAGGGTGGCGATCTCCTCTTGGCGTACCTGCGGGTCGTCGCCGATGTTCCACGTGCCCTGGCCGAGGGCCGGCACGCTTTCGCCGCAGGGCAGCTGGATGCGTTTCACGCGGCCTTCCTAGAGCGCCATCGCGGGCCGTTCGGCCATGGCGGCGCGCCAGCGCTGCAGGTGGGGATGCTGCTCGCCCGGCTTCACCTTCACCGCGCGGGCGAAGTCCACGGCCACCACGGCGGTGATGTCCGCCACGCTGAAGCGGTCCGCGGCGATGAAGGCGTGGCCGGCCAGGTGCGCGTCGAGCATGGTGAAGAAGTCCTGCGTCCGCACGCGCCCGCGCTCGGCGAGTTCGGGGATCTGCGCGTAGTCGCGCGGGCCGGGCAGCGCGCGGTTCGCCATCGCGGGCGAGCCGTTGCGCAGGCCTTCGGCGATCGCCATGAAGCCTTCGAATTCGATGCGCCAGTTCCAGCTGGCGATCTCGGCCTTTTCCAGCGGCGTGCTCCCGAGCAGCGGCGGATCGGGCTTCAGGGCTTCCAGGTAGGCGGTGATCGCCGCGTTGTCGGTCAGCACGCGGCCTTCCTCGGTCTGCAGCGCAGGCACCGTGCACTGCGGGTTGATGCGGCGGAAGGCCTCGCCGAGCTGCTCGCCGCTGCGCAGGTCCACCTGCACGGTCTGGTGGGCGATGCCTTTTTCCGCCAGCAGGATGCGCGCGCGGCGCGGGCTGGGCGCGGTGGCGCAGTCGTAGAGGGTGATCATGGTGCCAGCTTGTCCTGGGTCCTGGTCTGGAAGTCGCTCGCGTCGTGGCGCTCGCGCAGCTGGCTGGCGGGCTCGCCCGAGACGCGGTTGACCATCCGCCCGCGTTTGGCCGCGGGCCGCTGCGCGATCTCGTTGGTCCAGCGCAGCACGTGGGTGTACTCCTGCACCTGCAGGAACTCGCCCGCCCCATAGAGCTGTCCCTTGGCCAGCGCGCCGTACCAGGGCCAGATCGCCATGTCGGCGATGGTGTACTCGTCGCCGGCCACGTAGCGCGTCTCGGCCAGGCGCCGGTCGAGGACGTCGAGCTGGCGCTTGACCTCCATCGCATAGCGGTCGATCGCGTATTCGATCTTGGTCGGCGCATAGGCGTAGAAGTGGCCGAAGCCGCCGCCCAGGAAGGGCGCGCTGCCCATCTGCCAGAACAGCCAGGACAGGCACTCGGCGCGCGCGGCGCTGGCTTCGGGCAGGAAGGCGTGGAACTTCTCGGCCAGGTACATGAGGATGGCGCCCGATTCGAACACCCGCACCGGCTGCGCGGTGCTGCGATCCACCAGCGCGGGGATCTTGGAGTTCGGGTTCACGGCCACGAAGCCGCTGCCGAACTGCGCGCCTTCGGAGATAGGGATCAGCCAGGCGTCGTATTCCGCGCCGGCGTGGCCGAGTTCCAGCAGCTCCTCCAGCATCACCGTCACCTTCACGCCGTTCGGCGTTCCCAGCGAGTACAGCTGCAGCGGGTGGCGGCCCACCGGCAGCTCCTTGTCGTGCGTGGGTCCGGCCACGGGGCGGTTGATGTTCGCGAACTTCCCGCCGTTGTCCTTGTTCCAGGTCCAGACGGCGGGCGGGGTGTAGACGGGGAGTCGCTCATGCGAGAAACCTTTCCTGGGGAGCGGGGGCCAGTATAGGGAGGGGGCAGGCCGCGCGGGCCCACCTGTCAAAATCGGGGCTGAGCCATGAAACAACCCCCTGCTGCCTGGCGCATGTCCGTCGCACCGATGATGGACTGGACCGACCGGCACTGCCGCTTCTTCCACCGGCTGCTCTCGCGCCGCACCCGCCTGTACACCGAGATGGTGACCACCGGCGCGCTGCTGCATGGCGACGTGCCGCGCCACCTGGACTTCGACGCGAGCGAGCACCCGGTGGCCCTGCAGCTGGGCGGCAGTGAGCCGGCCGACCTGGCCAGGTGCGCGAAGCTCGGCGTGGAGTGGGGCTATGACGAGATCAACCTCAACTGCGGCTGCCCCAGCGAGCGGGTGCAGCGCGGCGCCTTCGGCGCCTGCCTGATGGCCGAGCCTGCGCTGGTGGCCGACTGTGTCAAGGCCATGGTCGACGCGGTGGATGTGCCCGTGACGGTGAAGCACCGCATCGGCATCGACAAGGTGGAGAGCTACGCGTTCGTGCGCGACTTCGTCGGGACCGTGGCGCAGGCGGGCTGCGGCGTCTTCATGGTGCACGCGCGCAATGCCTGGCTCAAGGGCCTCTCGCCCAAGGAGAACCGCGAGGTGCCGCCGCTGCGCTACGAGATGGTCCACCGCCTCAAGCGCGAGTTTCCGGACCTGGTGATCGGCATCAACGGCGGCATCACCGACGACCCCACCGTGCACGGGCAGCTCGAGGAACTGGATGGCGTGATGATCGGCCGTGAGGCCTACCACCACCCTTGGTGGCTGGCACGCTGGGACGAGCTGTTCTACGGCGAGCCCGCGTCGGGCCTCGGTCGCGAGCAGGTCGAGGAAGCGATGGTCGCGTACATGGAGCGCGAGCACGCGCAGCGCGGCACCCCTGGCATTCCATCGCCCGCCACATGATGGGCCTGTACAACGGGCTGCCCGGCGCGCGGCGCTGGCGGCAGGTGTGGAGCGACCACCGGCTGAAGGGGGAATCTCCGCGGGAGGTGATGCGGCTGGCGCATGAACATTCCTTCGTTGCGCAAGCGGGGCAGGATTCCGTCATCCCCGCGCAGGCGGGGAGCCAAGGCTTCCCCACTTCCTGAACGCGTTGGGTCCCCGCCTGCGCGGGGATGACGATGAGCACTTGGTCGGTCCCCTGAAATGCTTTAAACTTAAATTATCTAGGCGCGGAGCAACCATGAACATCGTCTGCATCGGCGGCGGCCCGGCGGGCCTGTACTTCGCGCTGCTCATGAAGAAGCAGGATCCCTCGCACCGGATCCGCGTCGTCGAGCGCAACCGGCCCTACGACACCTTCGGTTGGGGCGTTGTCTTCTCCGACCAGACGCTGGGCAACCTGCAGGCCGCCGATCCCGAGACCGCCGCCGAGATCCTGGGCGCCTTCAACCACTGGGACGACATCGAGGTCAACATCCGCGGCCACAGGATCGTGTCCGGCGGCCATGGCTTCTGTGGCATCGGCCGCAAGCGCCTGCTGAACATCCTGCAGCGGCGCTGCGACCAACTGGGCGTGGAGCTGCTGTTCGACCGCGACGTGCAGGGCGACCAGGAGTACCCGGACGCCGACCTCATCATCGCCAGCGATGGCCTGAACAGCCGCATCCGCACCAAGTATTCGGAAACCTTCCGGCCCGACATCGACGTCCGCAGGAACCGCTTCGTCTGGCTGGGAACGACCAAGAAGTTCGACGCCTTCACCTTCGCCTTCGAGGAAACGCCGCACGGCTGGTTCCAGGTGCACGCCTACCAGTTCGACGCCGACACGGCGACCTTCATCGTCGAGACGCCGGAGGAGGTCTGGCAGAAGGCCGGGCTGGACCGGATGGAGAAGGAAGAGGGCATCGCCTTCTGCGAGCGCCTGTTCGCGAAGTACCTGGACGGTCACGCTCTGATGTCGAATGCCGCCCACCTGCGCGGATCGGCGCAGTGGATCAAGTTCCCGCGCGTGGTCTGCCGCAGCTGGGTGCACCACAACGGCCGCGCGCCGGTGGTGCTGATGGGGGACGCCGCACACACCGCGCACTTCTCGGTAGGCTCGGGCACCAAGCTGGCGCTGGAAGACGCGATCGAGCTGGCCCGTTGCATCGCCCGCGCGCCCGGCGACCTGCCGCAGGCGCTGCGCCAGTACGAGGCGGTGCGCAGCGTGGAAGTGCTCAAGATCCAGAACGCCGCGCGCAACTCCACCGAGTGGTTCGAGAACGTCGCGCGCTACGTGAACCTGCCGCCGGAGCAGTTCGCCTATTCGCTGCTCACCCGCAGCCAGCGCATCAGCCACGAGAACCTGCGCCTGCGCGACCGGAACTACGTGGAGCAGTACGAGGACTGGATCGCCGAGCGCTCCGGCACCCAGCGCAGCCCGCAGCAGCAGCCCATCCCGCCGATGTTCACGCCCTTCACGCTGCGTGGCGTGACGCTGAAGAACCGCGTGGTGGTCTCGCCCATGGCGCAGTACTCCTGCGTGGACGGGCTGCCGGCCGACTACCACCTGGTGCACCTGGGCGCCCGTGCCATGGGCGGCGCAGGCATGGTGGTGGCGGAGATGACCTGCCCGACCCCGGATGCCCGCATCACCCCGGCTGCCCGGGCCTGTGGAACGAGCAGCAGCGTGACGGCTGGAAGCGCATCGTCGATTTCGTGCATGCGAACTCCGACGCGAAGATCGCGCTGCAGCTCGGGCACGCGGGACCCAAGGGTTCCACCCGCGTGCCCTGGGAGGGCGAGGACCTGCCGCTGGAAAGCGGCAACTGGCCGCTGCTGTCCGCCTCGCCGCAGCAGTACATCGACGGCGTGAGCGACTGGTCGCGCGCCATGACGCGGGCCGACATGGACCGCGTGCGGGACGACTTCGTGCGCAGCACGCGCTTCGCCGCCGAGGCCGGTTTCGACTGGTTGGAGCTGCACTGCGCCCACGGCTACCTGCTGTCCAGCTTCATCTCGCCCCTGACCAACCAGCGCACCGACGATTACGGCGGCTCGCTCGCCAAGCGCCTGCGCTATCCGCTCGAAGTGTTCGGTGCGATGCGCGCCGCGTGGCCACAGGACAAGCCGATGTCGGTGCGGATCTCCGCGCACGACTGGGTCGAAGGCGGCATCACGCCCGACGACGCGGTGGAGATCGCGCGCCTGTTCAAGGCCGCCGGCGCCGACCTGGTGGACTGTTCCTCGGGCCAGGTGAGCAAGAAGCAGCAGCCGGTGTACGGCCGCATGTACCAGACGCCCTTCGCCGACCGCATCCGCAACGAAGCGGGCATCGCCACGATGGCGGTGGGCGCGATCTCCGAAGCCGACCACGTCAACAGCATCATCGCGGCCGGCCGCGCCGACCTGTGCGCGATCGCGCGGCCGCACCTGGCCAACCCCGCCTGGTCATTGAACGAAGCGGCGAAGATCGGCTACCGCGACCTGCCGTGGCCCAAGCAGTACCTGTCCGGCAAGACCCAGCTCGAACGCAACCTGGAGCGCGAGCGCGCCCAGACCCAGGAGACCCCGAATGAACGCTTCAACTGAGCGCGTCGATCCCGCGCTGGCCGCGGGCAACCGCAGGCAGCTCGCCGGCTACCGCGCCACCCACTTCCTCTGGGACGTGAAGGAAGGCGTGGCGACCGTCACGCTGAACCGGCCCGAGCGCAAGAACCCGCTGACCTTCGACTCCTATGCGGAGCTGCGCGACCTGTTCGGCCAGCTGAAGTACGCGACCGACGTGCACGCGGTGGTGGTCGCCGGCGCCGGCGACAACTTCTGTTCCGGCGGCGACGTGCACGAGATCATCGGCCCGCTGGTGAAGCTCAAGGCGCCGGAGCTGCTGATGTTCACGCGCATGACCGGCGACCTGGTCAAGGCCATGCGCGCCTGCCCGCAGCCCATCGTCGCGGCCGTGGACGGGGTCTGCGCCGGTGCCGGTGCGATCGTCGCGATGGCCTCGGACCTGCGCATCGGCACCGCGCGCAGCAAGACCGCCTTCCTCTTCAACCGCGTCGGCCTCGCCGGCTGCGACATGGGCGCCTGCGCCATGCTGCCGCGGATCGTCGGCCAGGGCCGCGCCAGCGAGCTGCTGTACACGGGCCGCTCGCTCGGCGGCGAGGAGGGCGAGCGCTGGGGCTTCTTCAACCGCCTCGTCGCCCCCGAGGCACTGGTGCAGGAAGCCCAGGCGCTCGCGCGCCAGCTGGCCGAGGGCCCGACCTTTGCCAACGGCATCACCAAGACCATGCTGCACCAGGAGTGGGCGATGACCATCGAGCAGGCCATCGAGGCGGAGGCGCAGGCGCAGGCGCTGTGCATGCTCACGCAGGACTTCACCCGGGCCTACGAGGCCTTCGTGGCCAAGCAGAAACCGCGCTTCGAGGGCAACTGACGATGCGCGAACTCGCCCACCTGGACTGGCCCTTCCTCGAGGAGCGGCACGGCATCCTCGCCGCCGAACTGGATCGCTGGGCGCGCCAGCACGTCGCCCACATCCACGGTCCCGATGTCGACGCCGCCTGCCGCACGCTGGTGCGCGAGCTGGGCGCCGCCGGCTGGCTGCGCCACGCCGTGGGCGGCGCCTACGGCGAGCAGGACGTGATCGACACGCGCGCCATCTGCCTGGCGCGCGAGACCCTGGCGTACCACAACGGCCTGGCCGACTTCGCCTTCGCCATGCAGGGCCTGGGCTCCGGCGCGATCAGCCTGCAGGGGACCGACGCGCAGAAGGAACGCTACCTGCCGCGCGTGGCCAAGGGCGAGGCGATCGCCGCCTTCGCGCTCTCGGAGCCGGACGCCGGCTCGGACGTCGCCAACCTGCGCTGCGCCGCGCACGTGGAGGACGGCCACGCGGTCCTGAACGGCGAGAAGACCTGGATCTCCAACGGCGGCATCGCCGATTTCTACGTGGTGTTCTGCCGCACCGGCGAGGCGCCGGGGCCGCGCGGCATCTCCGCCTTCATCGTCGATGCCGACACGCCCAGCTTCGAAGTGGCCGAGCGCATCGACGTCATCGCGCCGCATCCGCTGGCGCGGCTGCGCTTTCGCAGCTGCCGCATCCCGCTGTCGCAGCGCATCGGCGCGCCGGGCGAGGGCTTCAAGGTCGCTATGCGCACGCTCGACGTGTTCCGCACCTCGGTGGCGGCGGCCGCGCTGGGCTTCGCGCGCCGCGCGCTCGACGAAGCGCTGCACCGGGCCACCAGCCGCAAGATGTTCAACCAGACCCTGGCCGACTTCCAGCTGACCCAGGCCAAGCTGGCGCAGATGGCGACCACCGTGGACAGCGCCGCGTTGCTCGTCTACCGCGCTGCCTGGCTGCGGGACCAGGGGCAGGTCGTCACCAAGGAGGCGGCGATGGCCAAGATGGCCGCCACCGAGGGCGCGCAGCAGGTGATCGACGCGGCCGTGCAGATGTTCGGCGGCCTCGGCGTCATGAGCGGACAGATGGTGGAACAGCTGTACCGCGAGATCCGCAGCCTGCGCATCTACGAGGGCGCGACCGAAGTCCAGCAGCTGATCATCGCGCGCGAGCTGCTCAAGGAGGTGAAGGCATGAAACCGCAAGCCGTGCTGCCGCAAGGCTGGCCCCGCCCCAAGGGCTACGCCAACGGCGTCGTGGCCCAGGGCCGCATGCTGTTCATCGCCGGGATGATCGGCTGGGACGCCGACGGCGTCTTCCACAGCGACGAGTTCGGCGCCCAGGCCAGGCAGGCCCTGCGCAACGTCGCCGACCTGCTGCAGGCCGCGGGCGGCAGCAGCGCGCATATCGTGCGCATGACCTGGTACGTGACCGACAAGCGCGAATACCTGGCCGCGGCCCGCGACGTGGGGCAGGCCTTCCGCGAGATCATCGGCAACTACGACATCGCGATGACCGCGGTGGAAGTGAAGGCGCTGATCGAGGACCGGGCGAAGGTGGAGATCGAGGCGACGGCGGTGCTGCCCTAGCACCGTCAGCCCAGCGACCGCGCCTTCTCCAGCAGGAAGTCGATGCAGGTGCGCACCGCGCGGATCTGGTGCCGGTCCGGCATGTACAGCAGGTACATGCTGGTGCCGAAGATGCTCAGGCGGTAGTCGTCCAGCGTGGTCACGGCCTCGCCCGTCGCGATCGCGTCCTTCACCACGTAGTCCGGCACGATGCCCACGCCCAGCCCGGCGAGGATCGCCTTGCGCAGGAAGGGAAAGTGCTCGGAGATGAGCGTGGGCTCCAGGATCACGTCCTCGCGTTCGCCCCCTGGTAGGCGCGCACGCGCAGCTGGCGTCCGTGGACCCCGGCGGTGATCACGGGCGCCGTCGCCAGCTGCTGCAGCTGCGTAGGCAGGCCGTGCGCTTGCGCATACGCGCGCGAGGCGCAGGCGAGGTAGCGCACGTTGCCCAGGTCGCGCGCCACGAGGGAAGGCGGCGGCTCCGCCATCACGCGCACCGCGATGTCCACCTCGTCGCGCATCACGTCGGCGCGGTTCTCGAACAGCACGTCCAGCACGATGCCCGGGAACAGGCGCTTGAACTCGATGAGCCACTCCGACATCACCAGCTCGCCGAAGCCGCTCGGCACGCTCAGGCCCACGCGTCCCTGCAGGCCCTGCCCGAAGGTGGCGACAGTCTCGCGCGCCGCCTGCATCTCGCTTTGCATGCGCCGCCCGTGCTCGTAGAGGCGCCGGCCCACCTCGGTCGGCTCCACGCGCCTGGTCGTGCGCCGCACCAGCTGCACGCCGGCATCCTTTTCCAGCTGGCTCAGGTGGTAGCTCACGTTGGCGCGCGTCATCTTCAGCTTGCGCGCCGCCTGGCTCAGGTTGCCGGCGTCGATGATTTCGACCAGGAGGATCAGGGCGGAGAGGTCCATATGTCAAATATGCCTTGACGGTCTGTCAATCAATCCCTGAATTGTCAAGGAGATTGATCGGAACAGAATCCAGGCACTCCGCCGGCGCCTTCCAGACTCCCTTCTTCCGAGCCTCCCGCATGAACACCTCCCCCGCGGTCCTGACCGCCCGCCACGGCGACGTCCTGGTCGCCACCGTCCAGAATCCGCCCGTCAACGCCCTGAGCGCCGAAGTGCGCCGAGGCCTGCTGGCCGCCGTGGACCAGGCGGAAAGCGACCCCGACGTGCGTGCCCTGGTCCTGGTGGGCGCCGGCCGCGGCTTCATCGCCGGCGCCGACATCCGCGAGTTCGGCAAGCCGCCGCTGCCGCCCGCGCTGCCGGAGGTCTGCAAGCGCATCGAAGCCTGCGGCAAGCCCGTGGTCGCCGCCCTCCATGGCGCCGCGCTCGGCGGCGGGCTGGAAGTGGCGATGGCGGCGCACTACCGCATCGCGCTGGCGGACGCGAAGCTGGGCCTGCCGGAAGTGCAGCTCGGGCTCATCCCCGGTTCCGGCGGCACGCAACGCGCGCCGCGGCTGATGGGCGTCGAGCCCGCCATCGAGCTGATGCTGGGCGGCCGCCACCTGGGCGCTCGCGAGGCCAAGGAGGCCGGACTCCTGGACGGCATCGCCGAAGGCAACGATGCGCAGGCGGCGGGCCTGGCCTTCGCCGCCGACCTGCTGCGCGCGGGCGTGGGCGTGCGCCGCACGCGCG
Source organism: Ramlibacter montanisoli (assembly GCF_013087525.1). GTDB lineage: Bacteria > Pseudomonadota > Gammaproteobacteria > Burkholderiales > Burkholderiaceae_C > Ramlibacter > Ramlibacter montanisoli. The sequence continues at coordinate 1,118,195 of NZ_JABFCS010000001.1, forward strand.
ACCGCGCCATGGCGCAGGACATCGACGCCGCGCGCGCGGCGCTCAGGGAGATCCGCGCCGCGACCGCGAAGAAGACGCGCGGGCTGTTCTCGCCGCTGAAGATCGTGGAAGCGGTCGAGGCCGGGCTGGACCTGCCTTTCGAGGAAGCCCTGCGCAACGAGCGCCAGCTGTTCCTGCAGTGCGTCGACAGCCCGCAGCGCGCCGGCCTCGTCCATGCCTTCTTCGCCGAGCGCGAAGTCGCCAAGGCGCCGGAGACCAAGAGCGCGCAGCCGCGCCCCATCGCATCCGTGGGCGTCGTGGGCGGCGGCACCATGGGCGCGGGCATCGCCGTGGCCGTGCTGGACGCGGGCCTGGCGGTCACCATGGTGGAGCGCGACGAGGCCTCCATCGCGCGCGGCCGCGCCAACGTGGCGAAGGTCTACGACGGCCTGGTGGCCAAGGGCCGGATGACGGCGCAGGCCCGCGAGCAGGTCCTGTCCCGCTTCCACGGCAGCACCTCCTACGCGGACCTGAAGGACACGGACCTCGTCATCGAAGCCGTGTTCGAGGACATGGAAGTGAAGAAGGCGGTCTTCGCCGAACTGGACCGCGTGTGCAAGCCGGGCGCCGTACTCGCCACCAACACGTCCTACCTCGACATCGACGCCATCGCGGCGGGCACCTCGCGGCCGCAGGACGTGGTCGGCCTGCACTTCTTTTCGCCGGCCAACATCATGAAGCTGCTGGAGATCGTGGTGCCCGCCAAGGTCTCCGCCGACGTGGTCGCCACCGCCTTCGCGCTGGCGAAGAAGCTGAAGAAGGTGCCCGTGCGCGCGGGCGTGTGCGACGGCTTCATCGGCAACCGCATCCTGGCGAAGTACCGCCAAGCGGCCGACTACATGGTCGAAGACGGTGCCAGCCCCTACGAGATCGACGAGGCGGTGCGCGGCTTCGGCTACCCCATGGGCCCGTTCCAGGTGTCGGACCTCGCCGGCGGCGACATCGGCTGGGCGACGCGCAAGCGCAAGGCCGCCACGCGCGACCCCCGCGCGCGCTACGTGCAGGTCGCCGACCGCATCTGCGAGCGCGGCTGGTTCGGCCAGAAGACCGGCCGCGGCTGGTACCTGTACCCCGAAGGCGCCCGCACCGGCACGCCCGACCCCGAGGTGTTGGCGATCGTCGACGCAGAACGCGAGCGCGCCGGCGTCAGGCCGCGCAGGTTCGGCGCCGAGGAGATCATGCGCCGCTACCTGGCGGCCATGGTCAACGAGGGCGCGAACGTCGTGCACGAGCGCATCGCCCTGCGCCCGCTCGACGTGGACGTCACCTTCCTGTACGGCTACGGCTTCCCGCGCTTCCGCGGCGGGCCGATGAAGTACGCCGACATGGTGGGGCTGGACCGCATCCTGGCCGACGTGCGCGAATTCGCGCAGGAGGACCCGCTGTTCTGGCAGCCCTCGCCCCTGCTGGTGCAACTGGGCGCCGAGGGCCGCAACTTCGATTCCCTCAACCGCGCCGCAGCGGACTGAAAGATCCCATGGACCTGACATTCACCCCCGAGGAACTGGCCTTCCGTGCCGAGGTGCAGCGCTTCCTGCGCGAGGACGTGCCGCCCCGGCTGACCGGCAAGGTGCGCGAGGGCATGCGCCTGGCCAAGGCCGACCTGGAAGAGTGGCACGCGCTGCTGAACGCGCGCGGCTGGCTGGCCAATCACTGGCCGCGCGAGTACGGCGGCACCGGCTGGAGCGCCATCGAGAAGTTCATCTTCGAGAACGAGTGCGCGCTGGCCTATGCGCCGCGCACGGTGCCCTTCGGCGTGAGCATGCTGGGCCCGGTGCTGATCAGTACGGCAACGAGGCGCAGAAGCGCCACTGGCTGCCGCGGATCCTGGATGGCCGGGACTGGTGGTGCCAGGGCTATTCGGAGCCCGGCGCCGGCTCCGACCTCGCCTCGGTCAAGACCACGGCGGTGCGCCAGGGCGACCATTACGTCGTCAACGGCCAGAAGACCTGGACCACCCTGGGCCAGCACGCCAACATGATCTTCTGCCTGGTGCGCACCGACCGCGAGGCCAAGCCGCAGGAGGGCATCAGCTTCCTGCTGGTGGACATGAACAGTCCCGGCGTCGAGGTGCGGCCCATCATCACGCTGGACGGCGAGCACGAGGTCAACGAGGTGTTCTTCACCGACGTGAAGGTGCCGGTGGAGAACCTCGTGGGCGAGGAGAACCGGGGCTGGACCTGCGCCAAGTACCTGCTGACCTACGAGCGCACCAACATCGCCGGCGTCGGCTTCTCGGTGGCGGCGCTGGAGCGCCTCAAGGGCGTCGCCGCGCGCGTGCGCAGGAACGGCCGGCCGCTGGCCGAGGACCCGCTGTTCGCCGCGCGCATGGCGAAGGTGGAGATCGACCTGGAGAACATGAAGACCACCAACCTGCGCGTGATCGCGGCGGTGGCCGGCGGCGGCGTGCCGGGCGCGGAGAGTTCCATGCTCAAGATCCGCGGCACCGAGATCCGGCAGGAGCTGAACTCCCTGATCCGCCGGGCCATGGGCCCCTATGCGCTGCCCTTCGTGGACGAGGCGCTGGAGGAGGGCTACGCGGGCGAGGGCATCGGCCCGCAGGAAGCGAAGTTCGCGGCCCTGCAGTACTTCAACAACCGCAAGCTGTCGATCTTCGGCGGCTCCAACGAAATCCAGAAGAACATCATCTCCAAGATGATCCTGGGCCTGTGACGAGGCGGACCGGACCATGAATTTCAACCCCACCGATGACCGCCGCATGCTGGCGGACCTGCTGGCCCGCTACGTCGCCGAGCAGTACCCCATCGCCACCCGACATGCCATCGCCGCCGCTTCGCCGGAAGGCTACGACCCGCAGCAGTGGCGCGCGTTCGCCGAGCTGGGCGTGATCGGCGCGCTGTTCACCGAGGAGCAGGGCGGCTTCGGCGGCGCCGGCTTCGACATCGCGACCGTCTTCGAGGCCCTGGGCCGCGGCCTGGTGCTGGAGCCCTTCCTGGCGAGCGCCGTGCTGGCGGGCAGCGCCATCGCCCACGCCGGCGGCGTCGCCTGGCACGACACGCTGGGCGCCATCATCGACGGCAGCCGCGTCGCCACCCTGGCGCACGAGGAGCCGGAGTCCCGCTACGAGCTGCAGCGCGTGGCCACGCGCGCGCGGCGCGAAGGCGAGGGCTACGTGATCGCCGGCCGCAAGGCGGTGGTGCCGCTGGGCGGCGCCGCGCAGCTGCTGGTGGTGTCCGTGCGCACGGCCGGCGAGGTGGCCGACGCCGAGGGGATTTCGCTGTTCGCCATTCCCGCCGATACCGCCGGCGTGCGCGTGCGCCGCTACCCCCAACATCGACGGAACGCATGCCGCCGAGGTCAGCTTCGACGACGTGCGCGTCCCTGCCAGCGCGCTGGTCGGCGCCGAGGGTGAGGCCCTCGCGTCGCTGGAGCATGCCGTCGGCCGCGGCATCGTGGCGCTGTGCGCCGAGGCGCTCGGCGCGATGGAAGCCGCCAAGACCATGACCATCGAATACCTGCAGACGCGCCGCCAGTTCGGCAAGCCGATCGGCAGCTTCCAGGCCCTGCAGCACCGCATGGCCGACGTGTTGCTGGAAATCGAGCAGGCCCGCTCGGCCGTGATCAACGCCGCCGCGGCGCTGGAGTCCGGCGACCGCACCGCCCGCGAGCGCGCGCTGTCGGCCGCGAAGTACAGCATCGGCCGCATCGGCACGCTGGTGGCCGAGGAGACGATCCAGCTGCACGGCGGCATCGGCATGACCTGGGAGCTGCCGCTGCCGCACTACGCCAAGCGCCTGGTCATGATCGACCACCAGCTGGGCGACGAGGACCACCACCTGGCGCGCTTCATCGCGCTGGGCGCGCAGCGCGCCGGGGCCGTGGCATGACGGCGCCGCTGCCGCTGGCCGGCGTGCGCGTGCTGGACCTCTCGCGCGTGCTGGCGGGACCGCTGTGCGCGCAGGTGCTGGGCGACTTCGGCGCGGAGGTGATCAAGGTCGAACACCCCAAGCGCGGCGACGACACGCGCGACTGGGGCCTGCGCGTGGGCAAGACCGAAACCGCCTACTTCAACAGCATGAACCGCAACAAGCGGTCCGTGACGCTGGACCTCGCCACCGCCGAGGGACAGCAGCTCGCGCGCGAGCTGGCGCGCCAGTGCGACGTGGTGGTGCAGAACTTCAAGTACGGCGGCGCCGAGAAGATGGGCCTGGGCTACGAGCAGGTGAAGGCGCTGCGGCCCGACGTCGTCTACTGCTCCGTCTCCGGCTACGACCGGCACGGCCCCGAAGCCTCGCGCCCCGGCTACGACCTGGTGATCCAGGGCGAGGCCGGGCTGATGGCCCTCAACGGCGAGCCGACGCAGCCGCCGCTGAAGTTCGGCGTGGCGGCGGTGGACATGTTCACCGGCATGTACGCCGCCCAGGGAATCCTGGCCGCGCTGTTCGATCGCCAGCGCACGGGCCGCGGCCGGCACGTGGAGATGGCCCTGTTCGACTGCGGGCTGATGGTCAGCGCCTATTACGGACTGGAAGCGCTGCTGATGCAGAAGGACCCGCCGCGCTACGGCAATGCGCACCCCTCGATCGTGCCCTATGGTGTCTTCGATGCGCAGGACGGCCCGCTGATCATCGCGGTGGGCAACAACGCGCAGTTCGAGCGCTTCTGCACCGACGTGATCGAGCGGCCGGACATCGCGGCCGACGAGCGCTACCGGACCAACGTCGTGCGCGGGCAGAACCGCGACACGCTGGTGCCCGAGCTGCTGCGGGAACTGCGCGCGCGCCCGCGCGCCTTGCTGCTGCAAAGGCTGGCCGCCGCGGGCATCCCCTGCGGCGAGGTGCTGGGCCTGCTGGAGGCGCTGACCTCGCAGCGTGCGCAGGACGCCGGGCTGGTCACGCAGCAGCCGCACCCCGTGGCCGGCCAGACGCACGTCATGGCGCCGCCGTACCGCCTCGACGGCGAGCGCCTGCCCGTGCGGCGCGCGCCGCCGGTGCTGGGCGAGGCCACGTCCGAGATCCTGGGCGAACTGGCCGGCGTCGATGCCGGCCGACTCGCCGCCCTGAAACAGCAAGGCGTCGTCTGACGCCCCTCCCCAAGGAAGACCGCATGCGCATTTCCCCTTTCCTCTCGCGTCTCACCCGCCGTGCCCTCGTGCTCGGCGCGCTGCCGCTGCTGGCGGCGCAAGCCTCCGCCCAGGCCTGGCCCGCCAAGGCCATCAAGCTGATCGTGCCTTTCCCGCCGGGTGGCCCGACCGACACCGCGTCGCGCATCGTCGGCGAGCAGCTGGCACTGCGCCTGAAGCAGCCGGTGGTGGTGGAGAACAAGCGGGGCGCCTCCGGCGCGATCGCGGCGGCGCAGGTCGCCAAGACCGCGGGTGACGGCTACACCTTCATGATGCTGGCCACGCCGACGCTGCTGGCGCCGCACATGTACAAGTCGGTGGACTACGACACGGTGAAGGACTTCGTGCCGGTGGCCACCGTGTACGACCTGCCCATCGTGATGGTGGTCAACCCGCAGCTGATGCCGACCGTGACCGACGTGCAGAAGCTGGTCACCCATGCCAAGGCACGGCCCGGCCAGCTGAGCTACACCAGCTCCGGCGTCGGCAGCTTCGGCCACCTGAGCATGGAGCTGCTCAAGCAGCTTGGCAACTTCGACATGCAGCACGTGGCCTACAAGGGCGGCGTGCCGGCGATCACCGACACCATCGGCGGCCAGGTCCCGATGATGTACGCCGACCTCGTCGCCGCGCTGCCGCACATCCAGTCCGGCCGGCTGCGCGCCATCGCCGTCGGCTCGCCCCGGCGCGTGAGCGTGCTGCCCGAGGTGAAGACGGTGGCGGAGCAGGGCTTCAAGGGCTTCGACGCCGTGTCCTGGGGCGGCCTGCTGGCCCCCAGGGGCACGCCGCCGGAGGTGGTCGACCGGATGAACAAGGAACTCGCCGGCATCCTGGCCGACCAGGGCGTGCAGGAGCGCATGCTCAAGGCCGGTGCCATCGCCAACTACCAGCCCGCCGCGCAACTGGCGGCGCGGACCCGGGCCGACTACGACAAGTGGGGCCAGGTGATCCGCGACAAGGGCCTGGCCAATCAGCAGCAGTGAGGACGAGCATGAAGATCATTGTTCCCGTCAAGCGGGTGGTGGACTACAACGTGAAGGTCCGGGTGAAGTCGGACAACACGGGTGTGGACATCGCGAACGTCAAGATGAGCATGAACCCCTTCGACGAGATCGCGGTGGAGGAAGCTGTGCGCCTGAAGGAAAAGGGCGTGGCCACCGAGGTGATCGCGGTGTCCTGCGGGGTGCAGCAGTGCCAGGAGACGCTGCGCACGGCGATGGCGATCGGCGCCGACCGCGCGATCCTGGTGCAGACCGACGAGGAATTGCAGCCGCTGGCCGTGGCCAAGATCCTCAAGGCGCTGATGGACAAGGAGCAGCCGGGCCTGGTGATCCTGGGCAAGCAGGCGATCGACGACGACTGCAACCAGACCGGGCAGATGCTGGCGGCGCTGGCCGACCTGCCGCAGGCCACCTTCGCCTCCAAGGTGGAAGTGGCCGACGGCCGTGCCAAGGTCACGCGCGAGGTGGACGGCGGCCTGGAGACCATTTCGATCTCGCTGCCGGCCGTGATCACCACCGACTTGCGCCTGAACGAGCCGCGCTACGTGACGCTGCCCAACATCATGAAGGCCAAGAAGAAGCAGCTGGACATCGTCAAGCCCGAGGACCTGGGCGTGGACGTGAAGCCCCGGCTGAAGACCCTGAAGGTGACCGAGCCCGCCAAGCGCGGCGCCGGCGTGAAGGTGCCCGACGTGGCCACCCTGGTTCAGAAGCTCAAGACCGAAGCGAAGGTGATTTAAGTGAGCACGCTCGTCATCGCCGAACACGACAACAAGTCCATCAAGCCCTCCACGCTCAACACCGTGACGGCCGCTGCCGCCTGCGGCGGCGACGTGCACGTGCTGGTGGCCGGTGCCAACGCTGCGGAGGCCGCCAAGGCCGCTTCGCAGATCGCGGGCGTGGCCAAGGTGCTCCACGCCGAAGGCGCGCAGTTCGAACACGGCCTGGCCGAGAACATGGCCGCGCAGGTGCTGGCGATCGCCTCGAACTACTCGCACATCCTGTTCCCGGCCACCGCCAGCGGCAAGAACATCGCCCCGCGGGTGGCCGCCAAGCTGGACGTGGCGCAGATCTCCGACATCACCAAGGTCGATGCCGCCGACACCTTCGAGCGCCCGATCTACGCGGGCAACGCGATTGCCATCGTGCAGAGCGCCGACCAGATCAAGGTGATCACGGTGCGCACCACCGCCTTCGATCCGGCCGCGGCCACCGGCGGCAGCGCCGCGGTGGAGAGCGCAAGCCCCGTGGCCGACAGCGGCAAGAGCAGCTTCGTGGGCCAGGAGATCGCGCAGAACGACCGCCCGGAACTGACCGCCGCCAAGATCATCGTGTCGGGCGGCCGTGCCATGGGCTCCAGCGAGAAGTTCCACGAAGTGCTGGAGCCGCTGGCCGACAAGCTGGGGGCCGCCATCGGCGCTTCGCGTGCCGCGGTGGACGCGGGCTACGCACCCAACGACCTGCAGGTCGGCCAGACCGGCAAGATCGTGGCGCCCCAGCTGTACATCGCCTGCGGCATCAGCGGGGCCATCCAGCACCTGGCCGGCATGAAGGACTCCAAGGTGATCGTGGCGATCAACAAGGACCCGGAAGCGCCGATCTTCAGCGTGGCCGACTACGGACTGGAAGCGGACCTGTTCACGGCCGTGCCGGAGCTGATCAAGGCGCTCTGAGCGTAACCCCCAGGAGACCCCATCCCATGCAACGCCGCCATTTCACCGCAGCCCTCGCTGCCACCGTCGCCGCACCCTTCGCGGAGGCCCAAACCTGGCCCGCGCGGCCGATCAAGGTGCTGGTGGGCTACCCGCCCGGCGGCTTCACCGACATCACCGCGCGCCTGGTCTGCGAAAAGCTCGGGCAGCGCCTCGGCCAGACCGTGATCGTGGACAACAAGCCGGGCGCCAACGGCATCGTCGCGGTCGACACGCTGTCCAAGGCGGCGCCGGACGGCCACACCTTCGCCGTCGTGATTGCCGCGCACGCGGCCAACACGACGCTGTACAAGAAGCTGCCCTACGACCCGAACAAGGACCTGGTGGGCGTGTCGCTGATCGGCCAGTCGCCGCTGGTTTACGCCGCCAACAACGACGGGCCGTTCAAGAATGCGAAGGAACTGGTGGCCTATGGGAAGGCCAACCCCGGCAAGATCAGCTACGGCTCCAGCGGCAACGGTTCGGCCGTGCACCTGTCCACCGAGCTGCTGAAGTCGCTGACCGGCACGCACATGGTCCACATCCCCTACCGCGGTTCGGCGGCGGCCTTCACCGACCTGCTGGGCGGCCAGATCCACCTGTTCGGCGACGCGGCGCAAGGCCTCATCGCCCCCGGCAAGGCCGGCAAGGTGCGCCTGCTGGGCGTGGCGAGCGACAAGCGCCTGGCCGCGCTGCCGGACCTGCCGACCTTCATCGAGCAGGGCGTCAAGGGCTACGTGGCCAGCACCTGGGCCGGCATGCTCGCGCCCGCCGGCACCCCGGCGGCCATCGTCAAGCGGGTGGCCGACGAGATCGCGGCCATCGTGCAGATGCCCGACGTGAAGGCACGGCTGGACGCAATGGGTACCATCCCGGTTGGCAGCAGCCCCGCCGAATTCGATCGCTTCATCGCGCAGGAGACGGCCAAGTGGGGCAAGGTGATCCGCGACGGCAAGGTCACGCTGGACTGAAACACACAAGGAGAACCGCCATGGCGACCAAGAGCAAGGCCCAATTCAACTGGGCAGACCCGCTGCTGCTGGATGCGCAGCTGACCGACGACGAGCGCCAGGTGCGCGACGCCGCCCAGAGCTACTGCCAGGAGAAGCTCCTTCCGCGCGTGACCGAGGCCTTCCGCCACGAGAAGACCGACGCGGCCATCTTCCGCGAGATGGGCGCACTGGGCCTGCTGGGCTCCACCATCCCCGAGCAGTACGGCGGCGCGGGCCTCAACTACGTCTGCTACGGGCTGGTGGCGCGCGAGGTGGAACGCGTGGACTCCGGCTACCGCTCGATGATGTCGGTGCAGTCCTCGCTGGTGATGGTGCCGATCAACGAGTTCGGCAACGAAGCCACGAAGCAGAAATACCTGCCGAAGCTGGCCACCGGCGAGTGGATCGGCTGCTTCGGCCTGACCGAGCCGAACCACGGCTCCGACCCGGCCAGCATGATCACGCGCGCCCGCAAGGTGGACGGCGGCTACAAGCTGACCGGCAGCAAGATGTGGATCACCAACTCGCCGATCGCCGACGTGTTCGTGGTCTGGGCCAAGGACGACGAGGGCGCGATCCGCGGCTTCGTGCTGGAGAAGGGCTGGAAGGGCCTGTCCGCGCCCAAGATCGTCGGCAAGGTGGGCCTGCGCGCGTCGATCACCGGCGAGATCGTGATGGAGGAGGTGTTCTGCCCCGAGGAGAACGCCTTCCCCGAGGTGCGCGGCCTCAAGGGCCCCTTCACCTGCCTGAACTCGGCCCGCTACGGCATCGCCTGGGGCGCCCTGGGCGCGGCGGAGGACTGCTGGTTCCGCGCCCGCCAGTACGTGCTGGACCGCAAGCAGTTCGGCAAGCCGCTGGCGGCCAACCAGCTGGTGCAGAAGAAGCTGGCCGACATGCAGACCGAGATCACGCTGGGCCTGCAGGGCTGCCTGCGCCTGGGCCGCATGAAGGACGAGGGCACGGCCTCGGTGGAGATCACCTCCATCATGAAGCGCAACTCCTGCGGCAAGGCGCTGGACATCGCCCGCGTCGCCCGCGACATGATGGGCGGCAACGGCATCAGCGACGAGTTCGGCGTGGCGCGCCACCTGGTGAACCTGGAAGTGGTGAATACGTACGAAGGTACGCACGACATCCACGCGCTGATCCTCGGGCGCGCGCAGACGGGTATCGCCGCGTTCTGACTGTTGCTCCCTCCCCCTCCGGGGAGGGTTGGGGTGGGGGCGCTCCGCGGACTGGCGCGGATGCAACGCGCGCGCGTTTCCACGTGACCTTTTCCGTCGCCTGCCGCCGGATGTAAGCGTCTGTGGAGGGGCCCCTCGCTAGAATCGTGCTCAGCAATCGAAGTCCCTGATGCACCCCACGAACCCCGCGGCGGCCGCCGCCTCGCAGCCCGATTTTTCCTGTGACGTGCTGGTGGTCGGCGGCGGGCCCGCCGGCGCGACGCTGGCCACGCTGCTGGCCCGCAAGGGCTGCGACGTGCACGTGCTGGAGAAGGAGCACCACCCGCGCTTCCACATCGGCGAGTCGCTGCTGCCGGCCAACGTGGCCCTGTTCGACCAGCTCGGCGTGCGCGCCGAGGTCGAGAAGATGGGCATGGCCAAGTGGGGCGTGGAGTTCGTCTCGCCGCACCACGAGCACCAGAGCTTCGTCGAATTCGCCGATGCGCTCGACAAGTCGCAGCCCTACGCCTGGCAGGTCCGGCGCTCGGAGCTGGACCAGCTGCTGTTCCGCACCGCCGGCCAGGCCGGCGCCCGCACCCTGGAAGGCCATCGCGCGCGCGAAGTGCAGTTCGACGCCGACGGCGCCCTGGTGCAGGTCGAGCGCGAGGACGGCAGCCGCGCCAGCTGGCGCTGCCGCTACCTGGTGGACGCGACCGGCCGCGACACGCTGCTGGCCAACAAGTTCAAGACCAAACAGAAGCACCCGGAGCACAACAGCTCCGCGCTGTTCGGCCATTTCACCGGTGCGCGCCGGCTGGAAGGCAAGCTGGAAGGCAACATCACCATCTTCTGGTTCGACCACGGCTGGTTCTGGTTCATCCCGCTGGCCGACGGCACGACCAGCATCGGCGCCGTGGTCTGGCCCTATTACCTGAAGTCGCGCAGCAAGCCGCTGCCCGAATTCTTCCGCGACACCATCGCCATGTGCCCGCCGCTGGCGGACCGCCTGCGTGACGCGCAGCTGGTGGGCGAGCAGGTGCATGCCACCGGCAACTACAGCTACCTGGGCACGCACTGCGTGGGCGAGCGCTACGCCATGCTGGGCGACGCCTACGCCTTCGTGGATCCGGTGTTCTCCTCCGGCGTGTACCTCGCCATGAGCTCCGCCTTCGCCGCGCTGCCGCTGGTGGAGGCGACGCTGCAGCGCGGCCCGGCCGCGGCCGCCAAGGAACGCGCCGCCTTCGACCGCTTCACGCGCAAGGGCCCGAAGGAGTTCAGCTGGTTCATCTACCGCGTGACCAATCCGACGATGCGCGGCTTCTTCATGGACCCGCGCAATCCGCTGCGCATGAAGGAGGCGGTGCTCACGGTGCTGGCGGGCGACGTGCACGGCCGCACACCATTCCGGGTTCCGCTCACTTTCTTCAAGGGCCTGTACTACCTGTCTTCCTTCGCGCACCCGGTGCGCACCTGGAACGCGTGGCGCCGGCGCCGCCAGAACATCCGCGAACTGGACGCAGCCGTTTCGTGAAACCGGTGTCCGTCGACGTCGATGAGGTTCCCCTCGCGCAAGCGGACGGGCCGGCCTGGCCGCTGCGCGTGCTGCTGGGCGCCTGGCTGCTGGTGCTGCTGGCCTGGCTGGGCGTCATCTCGATCGCCTGGAACCTCATTGCCTTCGTCCTGAAGTTCTTCCTGCGCGGGCCGGTCGCCCGCCGCGTCGGCCGCGCCGGCATCGCCTACGGCTACCGCTTCTACTGGGCCTGCGCGCGCGCCAGCGGCCTGATGCGGCTGGAGGCGGAATCGCTGGACGCGCTGCGCGACGTGCCCGGCGGGCTGCTGATCGCGGCCAACCACCCGAGCCTGCTGGACGCGCTGATGATCGTCGCGCGGCTGCCGCGCAGCGCCTGCATCATGAAGGGTTCGCTGATGCGCAATCCCTTCCTCGGTGCCGGTGCCGGCCTGGCCGGCTACGTGGTCAACGACTCGACCCGCCTCATGTTGCGCACGGCGGTGGAACGGCTGGACGAGGGCTGCCAGCTGGTGGCCTTCCCGGAAGGCACGCGCAGCCCTGCGCCCGGCCAGATGCACCCCTTCAGCCGCAGCATCGCGCTGATCGCGCTGCGCGCGCGGGTGCCGGTGCAGGCGGTGGTGATCGAGACCGACTCGCCCTATCTGGGCAAGGGCTGGCCGCTGTGGAAGCTGCCGCCGGTGCCCATCGTGTTCCGCGCCCGCCTGGGCGAGCGCTTCGAGCCGGCGGGCGACGCCGAGCAGCTGTCCGCGCGCATGGAGGAGTACTTCCGCCAGGAGCTGCGCAAGTGATCGCGCCCTCGCGGACGCACCTGGTCGTCATCCCCAGCTACAACACCGGCCCCAAGGTGTACGAGACCGTGCGCGACGCGCGCCGGCAATGGGCGCCGGTGTGGGTGGTGGTGGACGGCAGCGACGACGGCACCGCGGAGGGCCTGCAGCGCATGGCCGCCCAGGACCCGCAGCTCAAGGTGATGGTGCTGCCCGTGAACGCCGGCAGGGGAGCGCCGTGCTCGCGGGCCTGGAGGCGGCGCGGCAGGCCGGCTTCACGCATGCGCTGGCGATGGACTCCGACGGCCAGCACCCCGCCGACCTGATTCCCGTGTTCATGCAGGCCTCGCAGGCGCGCCCCGACGCCATGATCCTGGGCCGGCCGGTGTTCGACGCCTCGGCGCCGCTGCTGCGCGTGCGCGGCCGGCGCGTGTCCAACGGCTGGACCAACCTGGAGACGCTGGGCGCCGGCGTCGGCGATTCGCTGTTCGGCTTCCGCGTCTATCCGATCGCCGACCTGGTGGCCGTGATGAAGCGCCAGCCCTGGATGCGCCGCTTCGACTTCGACACCGAGGCCGTCGTGCGGCTGGCCTGGCGCGGCGTCGCGCCGGTCAACATGGATGCGCCGGTGAAGTACCTGCGGCCGGAAGAAGGCGGCGTGTCGCATTTCAACTACCTGCGCGACAACGCCTTGCTGACCTGGATGCACACGCGGCTGGTGCTGGAGTTCGTGCTGCGTTCGCCGCTGCTGCTGCTGCGCCGCCTGCGCGGCCTGCCGCCCTTCCAGTACCTCGGGCAGCGCTGAAGCGCTTCAGGCCATCCCGCCGTTGATGGAAATCACCTGGCCGGAGATGTAGCCGGCGTCCTCGCCCGCGAGGAAGGCCACCAGCGCCGCCACCTCGTCGGCCTTGCCGGCGCGCCTGGCCGGCACCATGCGCGCGATCGCATCCTTGTCGAACACCTTGTCGGCCATCGCCGAGGCGATGATGCCCGGCGCCACCACGTTCACCGTGATGCCGCGGCTGGCGAGTTCCAGCGACAGCGACTTGCTCGCGCCGTGCAATGCCGCCTTGGCCGCCGCGTAGTTCGCCTGGCCCCGGTTGCCCATCACCGCCGCCACCGAGCTGATGCTGATGATGCGGCCCCAGCGCGCGCGCGCCATCGGCATCGTCAGCGGCTGGGTGACGTGGAAGAAGCCGTGCAGCGACACGTCGATCACGCGGTGCCACTGCTCGGCGCGCATGCCGGGGAAGACCGCGTCGTCGTGGATGCCCGCGTTGTTCACCAGGACCTGGATCGTTCCCGCCTCCAGCAGGCGTTCCAGCGCCGCGGCGCTGGCCTGCGCGTCGGTCACGTCGAAGGCGACGGCTTCGGCCGAGCCGCCGTCGGCACGGATCGCATCCACCACCGCCTGCGCCGCCTCGATGCGCGCGTTCGCGTGCACGACCACGTGCAGGCCCTCGCGGGCCAGGCGCCGCGCGATCGCGCCGCCCAGGTCGCCGCTGCCGCCGGTGACGAGGGCGCGCTTCATGCGGGCAGCGGCGTGTCGAGCACGACCGCGAGCCGGCCTTCGGCCACGGCCGCGCCCTGGTGGCGCACCGTGAAGGCGTAGAGCAGCTGGCGGTCGTGGCCGGCGAGGTGTTCGGTGTCCACCGCGAGTTCGCCCGCGAGGTCGTCCAGCCGCAGGCGGTGCAGCTTCACGCCGCGGGCGCTGGCCAGGAAGCCGGGCGCCGCGCCGTGTCCAGCCGCGCGTGCGTTCAGCGCGCCGTGCACGGCGGCGGCCTGTGCCGCGTACTCGATCGCGGCGCTGGCCAGCAGGCCGCTGGCGCTGCGCAGGGGTTGTCCGATTCGCGGTGGCTGGTCGCGCTGCAGCGGATGCGCTGCGCGTCCCAGGCGTCCACCCGCGCCAGCAGGCACATGCGGCCGGCGTGCGGGATGAGGCCGGCGATGGCGGCGTGGTCCAAGGTTTCGCTCATGCCGGGAACTCCAGGTCGATCTGCAGCGCCAGTTGCGGCGAACCGGGCAGCACGATGCGCGTGGCCTGGCGGCGCGCGATCGCTTCCAGCAGCGGCAGCGCGCGCGCCGCGGGAATGCGGCCGCGCAGGTCTTCCAGGGCGGCGTCGCGGCAAGGTGTGGCGGCGCCCGCTTCGGCGGCCGGCAGCAGGCGCGCCTTCAGCCTTGCGCGCGCCGCCGGATCGCCGGCCGCACCCAGCACCAGGCCCACGCCCATGGTGTCCGGCAGCGGGCGCGTGGCATTCAGCGGCTCGGGATAGGGCGTGTCGCTGGCCACCAGCAGCACGGGGGATTGCAGCCCGGGCAGCTGCGAGAGCGAGGCCACCAGGCCGGCGCCGAAACTGTCGTCGTGCGCGCAGACGCTGCTGGAGGACTGGCGGCTGCCCACGGCGATGTGCCAGTAGCCGGCCGCGGCGTTGTGCACGGAGTTCGTGAAGCGGGTCGGCGACACCAGCCGGTCCGGTCCCGGCGGGTGCGCCAGCGTTTCGCACAGCGCGTGGCAGTTGGCGCCGTCGCCGCTGGAGGAAGCGAACACCGTCGCCAGGGTCGCGGGCTCGCGGCCGGCGGCGAGGCAGGCCGCATCGGCCACGACCAGGGCGACCTTCACCGCGGCACCGGCGCGGCGCCGTTCCGCGGCCGGCAGGCGCTGCGGCGGCGGCACCACCGAAGGCGCGGGCACGTAGGGCGTGTCGCCGCGCAGCACCGGCTGCGCCTCGTCCCACGACGTCAGGCCGGGGCCGAGCAGGCCGATCCCCAGC
The DNA here is from genome assembly GCF_013087525.1 of Ramlibacter montanisoli. Classification (GTDB taxonomy): domain Bacteria; phylum Pseudomonadota; class Gammaproteobacteria; order Burkholderiales; family Burkholderiaceae_C; genus Ramlibacter; species Ramlibacter montanisoli. Next base: position 1,133,233 of record NZ_JABFCS010000001.1, read on the forward strand.
ACCCCGAGCTCGATCGCCCCGCTCATGGCGCCCCCAGCACGAGGCTGGCGTTGGAGCCGCCGAAGCCGAAGGAATTGGTGAGCACGTGGCGCACCGGCTGCACGCGATTGGCCTGCAGGTAGTTGGCACCCAGCGCGGGATCGCGCTGGCGCACGTTGATGCCGCCCGGCATCAGGCCGTGGCGCAGCGCCAGCAGGCTGATCACCGCTTCGACGCCCCCGGCCGCGCCCAGCGTGTGGCCGGTGGCGCCCTTGGTGGAACTGCAAGGCACTTCGGTGCCGAAGACGGTCTGCACCGCGCGGTCTTCCGCCGCGTCGTTGCTCGGCGTGCCGGTGCCGTGCAGGTTGATGTAGTCGATCTGCGTGGGCGCGAGGCCGGCGCCGGCCAGGGCCTGGCGCATGGCGGCGGCGGCGAGTTCGCCTTCGGGATGGGGCGAACTCATGTGGTGCGCGTCGCTGCTCTCGCCCACGCCGAGCAGGCACGCGAGCGGTGCTTCGCCGGCGACCGGCTCGCGCTGCAGCAGCGCGAAGGCGGCGCCTTCGCCGAGCGACACGCCGCTGCGCTGCGCGTCCCAGGGCCGGCACAGGTCCGGAGAGAACAGCTGCAGCGAGTGGAAGCCGTAGAGCGTGGTCAGGCACAGGCTGTCGACGCCGCCCACCACCGCGGCGTCGATCCAGCCGGCTTCGATCAGGCGCGCTGCGTCGCCGAAGACCTTGGCGCTGGAGGAACAGGCGGTGGACACGACCCAGGTCGGGCCGGTGACGCCCGTGGCCTCGGCCACGAACCGGGCCAGCGACGCGGTGCTGTGCGTCTTCGCGTAGCGGAAATCTGCGGGCAGTGCGCCGGCGGCGTCGCGGTGCGCATAGGCGCGCTCGGTTTCGAGGATGCCGGAAGTGCTGGTGCCTAGGAGCACCGCGACGCGGTGCGCGCCCCAGCGCGCGCGCGCGGCCTGCACGGCGGCCAGGAAGCCGTCCTGCTGCAGGGCGAGCCAGGCGAGGCGGTTGTTGCGGCAGTCGTATTCGCGCAGCGGCACGGGCAGCTCCACGTCCTCCAGTCCCGCGGCGCGGCCGATCCAGCCGGGCAGCTCGACGTCGTCGAAGGAGCAGGGCGTCAGGCCGCAGCGCTGCGCCTGCAGGGCCTGCAGGTGCGCATCCATCCCGGCGCCGAGCGCGGTGGTCAGCGTGGCATGCGTGATCGGCAGCGGGTTCATGCGGGCTCCGGTCACGTGCGTTGCGCCACGAGCAGCACGTTGGCGAAGGGCGTGCCCTGGCTCATGGGACGCGGCTCCACCTGCATGCCCAGCTTGCGCAGCTGCGCGATCCACTCGGCGAGCGGCCGCCCGTACACCGGCGGCACCCTGTGCCCGCGCAGGCGCGTGACCGCGCGGTCCACCCACTGGCTGATCGCGAAGCCGCGGCGCTCGCCGGCGTCGCCCACCCGCAGCAGCAGGCGCCCGCCGGGGACGAGTGCGTCGTGCACCCGCTGCAGCACCGCATCCTGCTCTTCATGCGTCACGTAGTGCAGCACGTCGAGGATCACCACCGCATGCGAAGGCGGGAAGGGCTCGGTGCGCATGTCGCCGCACACGAATTGCGCATCGCCGGCTGCGCCCAGCGCGGCTCGCGCGCGTTCCACGTCGCGCGGCATCAGCTCGATGCCGGTGAGCTGCGTGCCGGCCGGTGCTTCCGGCCAGGCCTGCGGCCACTCGCCGGCCGCACGCATCGCGGCACAGGCGCGCAGCAGGCTGGCCAGCAGGCCCTGGCCGCAGCCGATGTCCAGCACGCGCGCGCCGGGCGCGATCAGGCCGGCGGCCAGCAGGTGGCGGAACACCGGGTCGTGGCCCAGCTTGCCGCGGGCGAAGTGCCAGGCGAAACGGCCGGCGCTGCGGTAAGGCTCGCTGGCGCGATCCAGCAGGCGGGCCCAGGCGGCGCGCTCGGCGGCCAGGTCCATGGTCATGGCTTGCTCCGTGCCGCAGGCACGGCCTGCGGCAAGGTGGCCGGTACCAGCGCCCGGCCGCGCAGTTCGGCCAGCAGCGCCGGCAGCACGGCGAGGATGATGGGGCGGCCCTGCGCGTCGCGCGCGCAGTGGCCGTCGTGCAGCAGCAGGATGTCGCCGGCGGCCAGGCCGCGGGTGAGCCGCCGCAGCACGCGCTGCGGGTCGCGCTCGCGCGTGTCGTAGCCGCGGCGCGTCCAGCTGGCCAGCGTGAGGCCCAGGCGGTGCAGCACCGGCGCCAGGAAGGGATTGCGCAGGCCGGCCGGCGCGCGGAAGAAGCGCGGCGCCTCGCCGGTGAGGCCGGCCAGCACCCGCTGCGCCGCCTCGATCTCGCGCGCGAAACCGCGCGGGCCCAGCAGCGAGAAGCGATGGCTGTGGCCATGCGTGTGGTTCTGCACGCTGTGGCCGCGCCGCACGATCTCGCGCACCAGCTGCGGATGGCGCTGCGCGCGGTCGGCGATGCAGAAAAAGGTGGCGCGGGCACCGGCGGCGTCCAGCAGGTCCAGCACCGCCGGTGTCACCTCGGGGTCGGGGCCGTCGTCGATCGTCAGGGCCACTTCGCCGCGGGCGGCGGCTGCTGCGGGCAGGCGCACCAGGTTCTCGCCCAGCGCGGTGGAGCGCGGCCAGAGCCCGACGGCGGTCAGCACGGCATGATTGGCGACGAGGGCGGTGAGCGCCCAGGCCCAGTGGGCCGGTGCGGCGAGCAGGAGCACCAGGGCACCCGCGTGGATGGCTGCCGTGGCCCACAACAGCGGGGGCACGGGCCAGCGGGACACGCCCGGACGGGGGAGGACGGCGCTCACGTCGAAAGTGGGAAGGCCTGGCGGACTGCGAGCCAGCTCATGTGTCGCCTATTGTGTCATAGGGCCTGCGGCGCCCGCTGCGGCGCGCGTGAAAAGGCGGCTGCCAGCAACAGTGACAGCAAGGCGCCCGGCGCCACGGTCCAGCCCACGGCCGACAGGGCCGGCACCTTGGCCGTGGCGAGCAGGGCGAAGGAGGCCACCGTCGTCAGGTTGGCCAGCATCAGCGAAGCCAGCGTGTCGGTGTCCGCGTCGCCGCGGCCGCGCAGGTAGTCGAAGAAGAGGGCGTAGTTGGAGCCGATGGCGGCGACCAGCAGCAGGCCGATCAGGTGCAGCACGCCCAGGGCCGTGCCGGAGAGCGCCAGGCCCGCCAGCACCAGCACCACGCTGGCCACCAGTGGCAGCAGCACGCCGGCCAGGCGCCGCGCCGAACGCAGGTGCCAGGCGAGCAGCGCCAGCACGGCCAGCGCACCGATCGCTGCCTGCCAGCGCGCCTGTTGTAGGTAGCCGGCGTAGATCCGGTCCAGTTCCGGCTGCACCTGCACCACGCGCGTGCCGGGCAGGTCAGCCACCGCCTGGCGCAGCTCAGCCAACGGCAGTGAACCGCCGGCCGGCCCCTGCAGCAGGAGCAGCGCGGTCCAGGGCGCGCCATCCGCGCCGGGCATCAGTTGCGCGTCGAGCGCGCCGGCCAGCGAAGTGCCTTGCAGGTCCGCCCGCGTGAGCACGCGCATGACGCGCTGCGCCTGCACGTCCTCGACGAAGGGCGCGAGTTTCGCAGCTGGCAGGGGGCCGCCCTGCGTCGCCGCGGCCAGCCGCTGCTGCAGCAGGGCCGCTTCCGGCAAGGCAGCGCGGCGCGCGAGCTGCGTCGCCGGGCTGGGCAGGATGTGCGCGGGCGACTGGTAGGACGCCAGCTTGCCGGACTGCACCAGCGGCTCCAGGCGCTGGCCGATGCGCTCGGCCGCCGCGAGCGCGCTGGCTTCATCGGCGGCCTCGGCGGCACCAGCACGCCCGCATCCGAGGCGCCGAGGTCGGCGCGCAACGAGGCGTCCAGGTCCAGCGCCTGCTGCGGCACCGGGCTCAGCGATGCCAGCGAGCCGCGCCAGGGCGAGGGCAGCCACACGAGGGCGAGAGCGGCTGCGACGCTCAGGACCAGCAGGGGAACACGAAAGCGCGGCAGGGCCAGCGTCAGCGCCAGCGTGGCGCGGCCCAGGCGCTCGCGCATCCCCGAGCCGGCGGCGCCCTGCGGGGCGAGCGCGGGCAGCAGGAAGCGGGTGGTGAGCGCCGCGGCCAGCAGACCGCTGACGGCGAAGATGCCCAGCTGCGCCAGTCCGTCCCAGTCCGAGACCACCAGCGCCGCGAAGCCCGCGACCGAGGTCCACAGGCCCAGGCGCACCGTTGGCCATTGCTCGCGCAGCCAGCCGGCGTGGCCCACCGCGCGCGCCTGCACCAGGTAGTAGATGCCGTAGTCGACCGCCTCGCCGATCAGCGTGGTGCCGAAGCCCAGCGTGAGTCCGTGCACCTGTCCGGCCACCAGGCTCACCGCCACGATCCCGGCGACCACGCCGCTGGCCACCGGCAGCGACGCGATCGCCAGCGGCCGCAGCGACCCGAAGGCCACGATCAGCAGCAGCACCATGACCACGGTCCCGGCCATGGCGAGCCACTCGACTTCGTGCTTGATGGTGGCGCGCGAATCGACCGCGAACACGCCAGGCCCGGTCAGCTCCAGTTGCAGCCCGGAGGCGCCGAGCGCCGCGAAGCTCGCGCGCACGCGCCGCTGCGCGTCCTCCTGCGCGTCGAGGTCGGCACCGTCGGCGCGCGTGGTGGCCAGCAGCAGCGCGCGCGGCTGCGTGCGCGAGACCCACACGCCGTCCTCCACGCGCGGCGCGTTCGCAGGCAGCATGGCTTCGGCCATGCGCACGGTCTCGCCGGTGGGATCGCGCCAGAGAATAGCCTTGATGCGGGTGCCGGCCGGTGTTCCGAGCAGGCCCACCGTTTCCGCCATCGCCTCGCGCAGGCCTTCGACGCTGAAGCGCTGTGCGTCCACGCCGGGGCTGAGCAGGTAGCGGCGCTCGAACAGCAGCCGGCCCAGCGCCTCCTGGTCGCCGTCCTCGCCGTTGTGCACGGCTTCGAACAGACCTTGCTTGCGCAGGTCGGCGGCGAGGCGGCGCGAGGCCTGCGCCCGTTCCTGCGCCGTGCCGCCGCGGATCCCGATCATCAGCACGCGGCCGGTCGCGCCGTTCTTCAGCTGCGCCATCAGCACGCGCTGTTCGGCGGTCGGCGCTGAAGGCAGGAAGGCGGACAGGTCGGCGACGTAGGTGGCGCGCGCGCACAGCCACAGGCCCAGCGCCATCGCCACCAGCCAGATCCAGGGCGCCGGCTGCCGCCAGCCCCGTCCCGCGACGGCCTCGCTCAAGGTTTGGCCGGCGCGTCGGCCACCGGCTCGATGCGCATCACGGAGGTGTCGCCGTCGGCCAGGGACATGCGCACTTCGCGCACCTGGCCCTGGCGGCCGCTCAGGCGCAGGTGCGCCACCTGCCCGCGCAGGCGCGGCTCGCGCGGCACCAGTTCCAGCTGCCACTGCTCGGCGCTGCCCTGCACCGTGGTGTCGAAGTAGCGCTCCAGCGTGTCCTTGTTGCCGGTGAGCGTGCCGCGGATCGCCTCCACGATCACGACCGCCTCGGGCACGGCGTCCAGCGCGGTGACCCGGGAGCGCGTCCCGCGGCTCATGGTGAGCTGGTTGCCGACCACCGCCAGCTTCTCGTGGCTGGGCCGGAGCGTCTCGCGAATGAAGGTGTCGGGCGCGACGAAGCTCAGGCGGCCGCTGGAGCGCAGGACCTGGTCCAGCTGTTGCACGCGCCTGTCCTCGACGAAGGTGGCCTGGCCGGAGCGCACCTGTGCGAGCTGTTGCGTGAGCGCCTGCAGGTCGAAGCCCGCTGCCTGCACGGGGCCGAGCACGGCGATGCCAAGCGTCAGCAGCACGAGGCGCAGGGCGGCGAGCGGATCAGGAGATTCGGGGCTCGCATGCGGTGCATCCTGCGGGCCGGGACTGCCGGCCCAGAAATCGAAGAAATTGAACCAGTTGCGCGGCGTCTCGCGGCAGTGCTGCTCCAGCAGCTGCGCATAGCGCACGACGGCCGCCTGTACGGCGGCATCGCGCGCGGCGCCGGCGGATTCGCCGGACTCGCTGAAATCGGCCAGCGGCACGAAGCGCAGCTGGTAGCGCCCGCCCCCAGGTAGAGGCCCGCCATGAACACCACCGGCCGCCGCAGCAGCGCGGCCAGCCGGAAGGCGCCGTCGGAAAAGGCGGCGGGCGATCCGAGGAAGTCGATCCAGTGCGTGCGCGAGCGCCCCGCGGCGCTCGATGGCCCCGGGCCCTGCAGCGTGCGGTCGGCCAGCAGTCCGGCCACGCCGCCGCCGTCCAGCCAGTCGCGCAGTTCCAGCATCGCCTCCATGCGGCCCAGGCCGATCACGTGCTGCACGGCGTCCGGCGCGATGGCGCGCAGCGTGTCGGTCAGCAGCTTCGCGTTCTGTTCGTACATCAGCATGGCCACGCGCACGCCCCGCCGCTGCTCGCCCAGCGCGCGCAGCGCCTCGAAGCTGCCGAGGTGCGCGCCCACCAGGAAGGCGCCGCGCCCGGCCTGCAGCACCGCATCGAGCTGCTCGGCGCCCACCACCTCCAGGTCGAACAGCTCGAAGTCGCCGCGCAGCAGGTACACCCGATCGAGGATGGTTGCGGCGAAGTGGTGGACGTGCCGGTAGCGCTCGCCCCAGCTCGGCGCGCGGCCCAGCACCCGCCGCAGGTAGTCGGCGGAGGCGCGCGCCGCCGGCCCGCCGAACAGCATGAAGTACAGCGTGATCGGATGCAGCACCAGGCGCGACAGCGGCCGGCCCAGGGTCACCGCGATCCAGCGCATGAGGCGCAGCGTGAGCGCATTGCTGCGTTCGGCCTGCCGGGTCCAGGCGGCGCCGTCGTCGGCGGGTTCGCGGGCGGCGTTCATGGCGCGGCCTCGCCGTGTTCCAGCTGGCCGCTGGCGGCGAGCTGGCCCTGCGGCGGGTCGCCCTCGCCATGGCGCCAGACCTCGAAGCGCAGGCGGCGCTCGCCCGGCGCGCTCCAGCGGATCTCCAGGCTGGCGCCGGGCCGTACCGGGGCCAGGAACTTCACGGCGCTCACCAGCGGCTGCGTGCCGAGGGCCGCAGGCGCCTCGCGCAGCAGCAGTTCCAGCACTTCCCCGAGCAGCACCACGCCAGGCAGCAGGGGCTGGCCGGGGAAGTGGCCGGGAAAGGCCGGATGGTCGCGCGGGATTTCGACCCGACGGCTGCGCATTTCAGTCATGGCCGGATTCCGCCAGCAGGCGCGTCGCCAGCTCCGCCAGCCGCCCCGAGGGCAGCTTGCCGGTGGGGTCGCGCGGCAGCGAGTCCACGCGCAGGATGCGCCGCGGCAGGAAGGCCGCATCGACCCGTTCGCGCAGCGCGGCGAGCAGCTGCTGCCGGCTCACGTCCGGCGCCACCACCAGCGCCACCAGCCGCACCACCGCTTCGCCGCCGCCCTCGGGCGGCAGCCAGAAGGCGCCGTCGCGCACGCCCTCGATGCTGTTCAGGTGGTGGTTCAGGTGGGCCAGCGAGCTGCGCTTGCCGGCGACGTTGATCAAATCGTTGCTGCGACCGAGCAGGCGAAAGCGCGTGGGCTCCAGCACCTCCAGCACGTCGGCCAGCCGGGTGGGCTCGGGCACGTGGCCGCCGCTCACCCAGGAATCCTCTCCGTCGCCGGCCAGCACGAGGCCGGAGAAGGTGCGCCACTCCGGCGCGCGGGTGGTCAGGCGCGTCGCGACCTGGCCCGCTTCGGTGCAGCCGTAGATCTCCATCAGCGGCGCGGCCAGCGCGGCCTCGGCACGGGCCGCCAGCTGCGGCGACAGGGCGGCCGTGGCGCTGACGACCAGGTCGACCTGCGGCAGCGCGATGCCGTCGTCCAACAGCGTCTTCAGGTGCAGCGGCGTGGTGACCAGCACGCGCGGGCGCGGCACCGAGGCCAGCACGCGCGCGATGTCCTGGGCGTAGAAGGGGCGTTCGGCCGCGAAGGCAGCGCCACCGAGCATGGCGATCAGCACCGTCGATTCGAAGCCGTACATGTGGTGCGCGGGCACGGTGCCCACGACGGTCACGCCGCGCAGGTCCGGGCGGCCCAGCGTCTCGGCGATGCGCTGCGCCTCGGCGGCGATGTTGGTGACCAGCTGGCCCCAGCGCTTGCCGTGCGGCATGGGTTCGCCGGTGGAGCCGGAGGTGAGCACCTGGGCCACCTCGTGCGCGGCCGGCACCAGCGGCATGGGCGCTTCCTCGCGCGACGGGGCATCCGGCGCGGGATAGGGCACCGTGGGCAGCGCCAGCTGCGGCTGGCCCGCATCGGCCAGCACGTAGGCGGCGGGGAACAGTGCCTGCAGGCGCCGCACCATGTCCGGCGTGTGATTCGGGGGCATCAGCGCGGCCTGTCCCCGCGCCACCGAGGCGCCCAGACCCAGCGCGAAGTGATAGCGGTCGGCCGTCATCGGCAGCACGGGGCCGCCCTGTGGCAGCAGCGGCGCGAGCCTCTGCAGGTCCTGAAGGAAGCGGCGGCGCGCCAGCGGCTGGCCAGCGCGCCAGGCCAGCGGCTCGTCCAGCGAGCCATGTCCCGCCAGCAGCGGCAGGCCGGGATCGCGCGTGGTCGATGCGCTCATGTGCGGGACGCGTCCTGCGGCGTGCGGCCGGCCGGGACGCCGTGGCTGCGGTAGGCCTGCAGCGCCTGCTGCAGGCTCACGCGTTCGAAGTCGGGATGCAGCCAGTAGCGCACCAGGTATTCGCCCACGAAGAAGCCGGCGGTGAGCACGGGGGTGAGGATGTTGGCCAGCAGCGACCAGCGCGCGAACTCGCCGGCGGCGAACAGCACCAGGAGGCCGTCGCCATCGCCACGAAATAGAGCGTCCAGGCCAGGGTCACCTGCCGGGTGTAGCGCTCCATGGCCGGCGACAGGCTGCCGTGGACGCGGCGGGCCAGCGCGCTGATCAGGGGTTCGGCGCCGCGCCGCAGGGTGCTGCCGAAGCCGATGGCGAGGGCCAGGTGCACGCCCGCGTGCTGGGCGAGGTAGAGCCAGCGGGCGGGAATGCCCTTGCCGATCGCACCCTGCAGCATGAGCAGCACGACGACCAGGACGCCGGCGGCGGCCAGCCAGCGGCGGCCGGCGCTCCAGGCCCAGGCGGCGCCCAGCACCACGGCGGGACCGAGGATGATGGCCAGCGACCAGGGAGAGTCCTGTGCGCGCGTCATGAGGGCGTGCGAGACGGCCGCATACGCCAGCGCCGCGGCGGCACCGGCCGCCCAGCGCGCGCGGGACGATGCGAGCGCGTCGCCCATCTCAGGAGGTCCGGTGCGCGGCGATGTGGTCGGCCAGGCTGGCCAGCGAGGCGAAGATCTTCTCGTTGTTCTCGTCGTCGGAGCGCAACTGGACGCCATAACGCTTGGACACCACGAGCGAGACCTCCAGCATGTCGATGGAATCGAGGCCGAGCCCGTCGCCGTACAGCGGCGCCTGCGGGTCGATGGCCTCGGGCGCGGTTTCCAGGTTCAAAGCTTCGACCAGCAGGCTGGCCACTTCGTGAAGCAGTTCTTTGTTGGCAGTCATTGTTGTGCCCACACCCCAGGGCAGGTGAAACGCAGCGATTTTATGCGAGCGCGCGCGGGGAACGTACACAATCATCCCGGCGTGAGCCATTCGCCACGCTCCCACCAACAAGCAGTACCAGAATGTCCGATCCGTCACGGGAGGAGCCCTCCGGCCCCTCCGTCCACCTGCCCCATGGGCCGCTCACCGACTACTACCGCAGCGGCGACACCGTCGCGCGCGAAGCCTTCCTGCGCGACACCTTCAACAACACCGCGGTCGACTACGACCGGCTGGAGAAGATCCTGGGCCTGGGCACCGGCTCCTGGTACCGCCGGCAGGCCCTGCTGCGCGCCGGCCTGCAGCCCGGCATGCAGGTGGTGGACGTGGGCATGGGCACCGGCCTGGTGTCGCGCGAGATCCTGAAGATCACCGGGGAGCCGCAGCGCCTGATCGGCGTCGACCCCAGCCCGGGCATGATGGGCCAGGCCCGCTTCGACGAGCCGCTGGACTGCCGCATCGGCCGCGCCGAGGACATCCCGGTCCCCACGGCCAGCGCCGACTTCCTGGTCATGGGCTATGCCTTGCGCCACATCGCCGACTTCGCCGCCGCCGCGGCCGAATTCCGCCGGGTGCTCAAGCCGGGCGGCCGCCTGCTGGTGCTGGAGATCACGCGCGCCGAAGGGCGCATCGCCAACCTGCTGCTCAAGGCCTACATGCGGGGGATCGTGCCGACGATCGCGCGCGTGGTGTCCCGCTCGCGCACCACGCCGATGTTGTGGCGTTACTACTGGGACACCATCGAGGCCTGCGTTCCGCCCGCGCAGGTCATGCAGACGCTGCAGAATGCCGGGCTGGCGGAGGTCGGCCGCAACGTCGAACTCGGCATCTTTTCGGAGTACCGCGCCGTGGGCGCCTGAACAAGAAGAAGGCAGAAGGATGAAAGGCAAGCGCTGGATCGCCCCGGCCTGTTGCGTGCTGGCGCTGGCCGCCGCCCCCGTGGCGCGGGCGCAGGTGCCGCACCCGGCCGACCGCTGGGAATTCGCCCTCGAGGCCGGCTACCTGGCCAAGGTGCGCAACAACTCGCCGCACGAGTACCGCATCGCCCCCGTGCAGGTGGCGTGGCGCAGCCCCGCGCTGTGGGACCTCTGGCGCTCGCCGGCGGGGGCGCGGCTGACGGTTCGCAACCGCTTCGCGCTGCTGGCCGAAGCCATCGTTCGCGGCCCGGAAAACCACTACTTCGCGGTCTCCGGCGCGCCGGTGTTCGAGTTCTGGGCGCCGGACCGGCGCAGCGCCGCCTTCTTCGAGATCGGCGGCGGCGTGGGATTCATCGACTCGCGCGGGGTGGCGGGCGGGCAGGGCCAGGACCTCAGCTTCAACTGGTACACCCAGGGCGGCCTGCGCCGGCAGCTGACCGAGGACTTCGCCCTGACAGCGTCCCTCTATTTCACGCACCACTCCAACCTGGGCATGACCTCGCCCAATCCCGGCATCGACGTGCTGGGGCTGAACTTCGGCGCCGTCTGGTCCTTCCGCTGAAGTCAAGGGAAGCCGCTTAGGGGTTTTGCCTGGGACACTCGCCCGCGGCCTTGGCGGCAGCGGGGGCGCCCCGCATAATTGGGCGCGGAGGAGACCCACGTGCCCCTGAACGACGACGCCCGCCGGCCGCCCAAGGACACGCGCGACGAGCCGGTCCGCGAGTTCGCCCAGGGCTTCGTCGAGGCGCACCGCCACCGGATCTTCCTCGGCCTGTCGATCGCCGGCACGCTGCTGCTCGGCCCCTTCGCGATCAACAATTTCTTCCAGGACCGGGTGGCGCTGGGGGTCTTCACCAGCACCTTCGTGGCCTGCCTGCTGGCCAACGCCTATGCGATCGCGCGCCACCGCGCGCCGGTTGTGCCCGCCGCGGTGATCTTCGTCGCCTCGCTGCTGGGCCTGGCGACCGCCATGTACAACAACGGGCTGATCGGCATCCTGTGGGCCTACCCGGGCATCCTGCTGTTCCACTTCATGCTGCCGCGGCGCACCGCGAACATGTTCAACGTGACGGTGGTGCTCATGTCGATCCCGCTCGCGTGGATGCACCTGGGACCGCAGCTGACCGCCCGGGTGGCCGTGACGCTGCTGCTGCTGGTCGTGTTCAGCAACATCTTTTCCTACATCGCGGACACGCAGCACGCCAAGGAGGCGGAGCAGCGCGAGCGGCTCGACGCCCTGGTGCGCCAGCTGGAGGAGCAGAACGAGGCGCTGCGGCAGGCCTTCAGCGTGCGCGAGGAGGTGGAGCGCATCGCCCGCCACGACCTCAAGACGCCGCTGGCCAGCATCGCCACCGTGCCGCGCCTGCTGCGCGAGCGCGGGTCGGTGGCACCGGAGGACGACGAGCTGCTCGGCACCGTGGAGCGGGCCGCGATGCGCGTTCTGTCCATGGTGAACCTCTCGCTCGACCTGTTCCGCATGGAAGATGGCACCTACCGCCTGCGCGCGCAGGCCGTGGACCTGGGCGCGCTGGTGCAGACCGTCACGCGCGAGCTGCAGGCGCATGCCCATTCGAAGCGCCTGCGCACGGAGCTGCACCTGCCGCCCGAGCCCCTGCATGCACAGGGCGAGGAACTGCTCTGCTATTCGACCATCGCCAACCTGATGAAGAACGCGCTGGAGGCCTCGCCGGAGGGCGGCGAGGTCCGCGTGACGCTGCAGCACGTGAGCGATGCGGACGGTGAGTGCGTGGAGCTGGCCGTGCACAACGCCGGCGAGGTGCCGGCGGCGGTGCGCGAGCGCTTCTTCGAGAAGTACGCCACCCACGGCAAGGCCGGCGGCACCGGCCTGGGCGCCTATTCCGCCCGCCTGATGGCGCGGGTGCAGCGCGGCTCGCTGCGCATGGCCTCGGGTCCGGAGGGCACGACCCTGTCGCTGCGGCTGCCCGCCTGGCACGCCGCCGTGCCCGCGCGCACCGCAGGCCGGGCGCCGGCACCCAGCGCGGCGCTGCGCATCGAGCCGCTGCCGGCGCTGTCGGTGCTGGTGGTGGACGACGACGAATACAACATCGTCGTCCTCAAGAGCCTGCTGCCCAGCCCGCCGCTGTCGGTGCGCACCGCGGTCAACGGGCGGGCGGCGCTGGAGCTGTCGCGCGAGGCGCGGGCCGACGTGATCTTCCTGGACCTGGAGATGCCGGTGATGGGCGGCATCGAGGCGGCGCGGCGCATCCGGGCGCTGCAGCTGCAGCGCGGCGAGGAGCCGAGCCGCATCGCCGCCTTCTCCGCGTACGACGATGAAGGCACCCGGCGGCAGTGCCTGCAGGCCGGGTTCGACCTCTACCTGGCCAAGCCGGCGACGCGCGAGGAGGTGTTCGCGGTGCTGCGCGGGCAGGACCCCGCGCATGCGCAGGGGGCCGGCGAGCGCGCGGACCAGGGCGGGGGCGCGTGTGGGTGGAGCCGGGCCTCATGCACCTGATGCCCGAGTTCCTGTCCTCGCGCCGCCAGATGGCGGAGGACCTGGCGGCGGCCGCCAGGGACGGCGAACGCGAGGCGATCCGCGTCACGGCGCACAAGCTGGCGGGCAGCCTGGCCATGTACGGCTTCCGCGATGCGGGCCGCGCGAGCCGCGCGCTGGAGCAGGCGGCGGAGAGCGAGGACCTGGAAGCGCTGCGCGGGCGCTGCGACGAGCTCGCGCGCCTGCTGGCGCAGGCGCAGCCCGAGGCGCGGCCGGCGACGGCATCCGCGAACCCCAGCACCGCGACAAGCTCAGGCAGCTGCCTCGAGCCCGTTGCGGAAGTGCTCCTGCATGCGCTCGCGCGCGGCTTCCCTGTCGCGCCGCGCCAGGGCATCCATCAGCGCGGCATGCTCCGCCAGCGACTCCTGGATGCGGCCCGACTTCAGCAGCGAGTTGTGGCGATTGAGCTTCATCACCTTGCGCAGGTCCGCCACCATCTGGTCGCGCCAGCGGTTGTCTGCCAGCTCCAGCAGGCGCATGTGGAAGCGCTCGTTGACCGCGAAGAACTTGTCGCGGTTCTTCACGGCGGCCTCCAGTTCCTGGTGCAGTTTCTGCAGTTCCTTGAGCTGCGCGTCGGTCGCGCGTTCGGCCACCACCGCGGCGGCATCGCTTTCCAGCAGCGCCAGCAGGTGGTACACGTCCGAGAGGTCGCGCTCCGAGACTTCGGTGACGTAGGCGCCGCGGCGCACCTTCATCGTGACCAGGCCTTCGGCGGCCAGTACCTTGAGCGCCTCGCGCAGCGGGGTGCGGCTGATGCCGTATTCCTGCGCCAGCTTCACCTCGTCGATCCAGCTGCCCGGCTCGAGCTCGCGGCGGAAGATGCGCTGGCGCAGCAGCTCCGCCACCTCCTCGTAGAGGGCGCGCGGGGCGAGGGAGAGAGCGGACATGCGGTGGATTCTAGGCGCCAGGAAATTCTTTATCAATAATTATGAATCAGGTAAACTCCCGCCACCGTGCGGAAATACCCGCGGTCCACAGGATGACCTCATGAGCCAGAGCCCGCCCGAATTCAAGCCCGCCTCCCTCGAGGAGTGGAACAAAGCCGCCGCCAGGTCCGCCCCCGGCGGCAAGGTCGAGGCCCTGAACTGGGTCACGCCGGACGGCATCACGGTCAAGCCGCTTTACACCGCCGGCGACCTGCAGGGCCTGCCCTATACCGACACGCTGCCCGGCTTCGCGCCCTTCCTGCGCGGCCCGCAGGCCACCATGTATGCGGCGCGCCCCTGGACGATCCGCCAGTACGCCGGCTTCTCCACCGCCGAGGAGTCCAACGCCTTCTACCGCAAGGGCCTGGCGGCCGGCGGCCAGGGCGTGAGCGTGGCCTTCGACCTGGCCACCCACCGCGGCTACGACAGCGACCATCCGCGCGTGGTGGGCGACGTCGGCAAGGCCGGCGTGGCGATCGATTCGGTGGAGGACATGAAGATCCTGTTCGACGGCATCCCGCTGGACAAGGTGTCGGTCTCCATGACCATGAACGGCGCCGTGCTGCCCGTGCTGGCAGGCTACGTGGTGGCGGCGGAGGAGCAGGGCGTTGCGCAGGACAAATTGTCCGGGACCATCCAGAACGACATCCTCAAGGAGTTCATGGTCCGCAACACCTACATCTATCCGCCGGAGCCTTCCATGCGGATCGTGGGCGACATCATCGAGTACACGGCCAGGAACATGCCGAAGTTCAACTCGATTTCCATCTCCGGCTACCACATGCAGGAGGCGGGCGCGAACCAGGCGCTGGAGCTGGCCTTCACGCTGGCCGACGGCAAGGAGTACGTCAAGACCGCGACCGCCAAGGGCCTGGACGTGGACGAGTTCGCCGGCCGCCTGTCCTTCTTCTGGGCGATCGGGATGAACTTCTATCTCGAGATCGCCAAGATGCGCGCGGCGCGCCTGCTGTGGTGCCGCATCATGCAGGGCTTCGGCGCGAAGAACCCCAAGAGCCTGATGCTGCGCACGCACTGCCAGACCTCGGGCTGGTCGCTCACCGAGCAGGACCCGTACAACAACGTGGTGCGCACCACCATCGAGGCGATGGCCGCGGTGTTCGGCGGCACGCAGTCGCTGCACACCAACAGCTTCGACGAGGCGATCGCGCTGCCCACCGAGTTCAGCGCCCGGATCGCGCGCAACACGCAGCTGATCATCCAGGAAGAGACCCACATCCCCAACGTGATCGACCCCTGGGCCGGCAGCTACATGATGGAGAAGCTGACGCAGGACATGGCCGATGCGGCCTGGACGATCATCGAGGAAGTCGAGGCCATGGGCGGGATGACGCGGGCCGTCGACTCGGGCTGGGCCAAGCTGAAGATCGAGGCGGCGGCCGCGGAGAAGCAGGCGCGCATCGACTCGGGCAAGGACGTCATCGTCGGCGTCAACAAGTACAAGCTGGCCAAGGAGGATCCGCTCGAGATCCTGGAGGTGGACAACGTCCGGGTGCGCGAGCAGCAGATCGAGCGCCTCAAGCAGATCCGGGCGGCGCGCGACGGCGCGAAGGTGCATGCGGCGCTGGAGGCGCTGACGACGGCGGCACGCACCGGCAAGGGCAACCTGCTGGACCTGGCGATCCAGGCGATCCGCCTGCGGGCCACGGTGGGCGAAGTGAGCGATGCGCTCGAGAAGATCTTCGGGCGCCATCGCGCCGATACGCAAAAGGTGACCGGTGTGTACGCAGCTGCCTATGACTCGGCCGAGGGCTGGGAAGCCCTGAAGAAGGAAATCGACGCGTTTGCCGAGGAACAGGGCCGCCGGCCGCGCGTGATGATCGCCAAGCTGGGCCAGGACGGCCATGACCGCGGCGCCAAGGTGGTGGCCACGGCCTACGCCGACCTCGGCTTCGACGTCGACATGGGCCCGCTGTTCCAGACGCCGGAAGAGTGCGCGCGCCAGGCGATCGAGAATGACGTACACGCCGTGGGCATCAGCACGCTGGCCGCAGGCCACAAGACGCTGGTGCCGGCGATCATCGCGGAGCTGGAGAAGCAGGGCGCCGACGACATCATCGTGTTCGTCGGCGGCGTGATCCCGCAGCAGGATTACGAGTACCTCTACAACTCCGGCGTGAAGGGCATCTACGGCCCCGGCACGCCGATCCCGGCCAGCGCGAAGGACGTGCTGGAGCAGATCCGGCGGGCGGTGGGGCGGTCGTGATCCGGAGAAATTGGGTTCTGACCCCAATTGGCTGGGGTGAGGGCACTCGGTGGTGAGCCTGGCGCAGTCCATCCTGGGCGCGCCCGGGGCGCAGCAACGCCGCGCGATCGCCAAAGCGATCACGCTGCTCGAGTCCACGCGCGGCGACCACCGCACGCAGGCCGACGCGCTGCTCACGGATTTGCTGCCCCACACCGGCACGTCCTTCCGCCTCGGCATCTCCGGCGTGCCCGGCGTCGGCAAGAGCACCTTCATCGAGGCGCTCGGGCTGGCCCTGATCGCCCAAGGCCATCGCGTCGCGGTGCTCGCGATCGATCCTTCGTCTTCCGTCTCCGGCGGCTCCATCCTGGGCGACAAGACCCGCATGGAGCACCTGTCGGTGCACCCGCAGGCCTACATCCGCCCCAGCCCCGCCAGCGGCACGCTGGGCGGCGTCGCGGCAAAGACGCGCGAGGCGATGCTGGTGTGCGAGGCGGCCGGCTACGACATCGTGATCGTCGAGACCGTCGGCGTCGGCCAGAGCGAGACCGCGGTCTCCGGCATGACCGACATGTTCGTGCTGCTGCAGCTGCCCAACGCCGGCGACGACCTGCAGGCGATCAAGAAGGGCGTGATGGAGCTGGCCGACCTGGTCGTGATCAACAAGGCCGACATCGATCCCGACGCGGCCACGCGCGCGCAGGCGCAGATCACCAGCGCGCTGCGCATCCTGGGCCAGCACGGGCGCGCAGACCACGCGCACCACGACGAAAGCCAGTGGCATCCGCAGGTGCTGCAGCTCAGCGCACTGAAGGGCCAGGGCATCGACCGCTTCTGGCAGGCGGTCACGCGCTTTCGCCAGTTGCAGGAAGCCAATGGCAAGCTCGCCGCGCGCCGCCGGCACCAGTCGCTCGACTGGATGTGGGAGCGCATCGAGAGCGGCCTGAGGCAAGCCTTCCGTCAGCACGCCGGGGTGAAATCCCTGCTGCCGCAGCTGACGAAGGAAGTGGAACAGGGGCGCATCGCGGCATCGACCGCGGCGCGCCAGCTGCTGCAGGCCATGCAGCAGAAGTAACGAGGACCCGAGGAAACAACCATGCACGACATCCTGGAACAACTGGAGAAGAAGCGCGACGCGGCCCGCCTGGGCGGCGGCGAACGCCGCATCGAGGCGCAGCACAAGAAGGGCAAGCTCACCGCGCGCGAGCGCCTGAGCTGCTGCTGGACGAAGGCACCTTCGAGGAATGGGACATGTTCGTGGAGCACCGCTGCACGGACTTCGGCATGGAGAACAGCAAGGTGCCGGGCGACGGCGTGGTCACCGGCTACGGCATGATCAACGGCCGCCTGGTGTTCGTCTTCAGCCAGGACTTCACCGTCTTCGGCGGCGCGCTGTCGGAAGCGCATGCCGAGAAGATCTGCAAGGTGATGGACCAGGCCATGAAGGTCGGCGCGCCCGTGATCGGCCTGAACGACTCCGGCGGCGCGCGCATCCAGGAAGGCGTCGCGTCGCTCGGCGGCTACGCCGACGTGTTCCAGCGCAACGTGATGGCCTCCGGCGTGGTGCCGCAGATCAGCATGATCATGGGCCCCTGCGCGGGCGGCGCCGTGTACTCGCCGGCCATGACCGACTTCATCTTCATGGTGAAGGACAGCTCGTACATGTTCGTCACCGGCCCCGAAGTGGTGAAGACCGTGACGCACGAGGAAGTGACCGCCGAGGAACTGGGCGGCGCCGGCACGCACACCAGCAAGAGCGGCGTGGCCGACCTCGCCTTCGACAACGACGTCGAGGCGCTGATCATGCTGCGCCGCCTGTACAACTACCTGCCGCTGAACAACCGCGAGAAGCCGCCGGTGCGCCCGAGCAACGATCCGGCCGACCGCATGGACTTCTCGCTGGACACGCTGATCCCGGACAACGCGAACAAGCCCTACGACATGAAGGAGCTGATCACCAAGACGGTGGACGACGGCGACTTCTTCGAGCTGCAGCCGGACTACGCCAAGAACATCGTGATCGGCTTCGCGCGCATGGAAGGCCAGTCGGTGGGCATCGTGGCGAACAACCCGCTGGTGCTGGCCGGCTGCCTGGACATCAAGAGCTCGATCAAGGCGGCGCGCTTCGTGCGCTTCTGCGACGCCTTCAACATCCCCGTGATCACCTTCGTCGACGTCCCCGGCTTCATGCCCGGCACCTCGCAGGAGTACGGCGGCATCATCAAGCACGGCGCCAAGCTGCTCTACGCCTACGCCGAGTGCACCGTGCCCAAGGTCACGGTGATCACGCGCAAGGCCTACGGCGGCGCCTACGACGTGATGAGCTCCAAGCACCTGCGCGGCGACGTCAACTTCGCCTGGCCCAACGCCGAGATCGCGGTGATGGGCGCCAAGGGCGCGGTGGAGATCATCTTCCGCGAGGACAAGGGCGACCCGGCCAAGCTGGCCGCGCGCGAGGCCGAGTACAAGGCGCGCTTCGCCAACCCCTTCGTGGCGGGCGCCCGCGGCTTCATCGACGACGTGATCCTGCCGCACGAGACCCGCAAGCGCATCTGCCGTTCGCTGGTGATGCTGCGCGACAAGAAACTGGAAAACCCGTGGCGCAAGCACGGGAACATCCCGCTGTAAGAGGACCGAGGAGACAAACCATGTTCAGCAAGATCCTCATCGCCAACCGCGGCGAAATTGCCTGCCGCGTGATCGCCACCGCCAAGAAGATGGGCATCAAGACAGTCGCCGTCTATTCGGACGCCGACCGCGATGCCCGCCACGTGGCGCTGGCCGACGAAGCCGTGCACATCGGCGCGCCGCCCTCGCGCGAGAGCTACCTGGTGGCCGACAAGATCATCGCGGCGTGCAAGAAGACCGGCGCGCAGGCGATCCATCCCGGCTACGGCTTCCTGTCGGAGAACGAGGACTTCGCGCGGCGCGTGGAGGAAGAGGGCATCACCTTCATCGGGCCCAAGCACTATTCCATCGCGGCCATGGGCGACAAGATCGCCTCCAAGAAGCTCGCGAAGGAAGCGAAGGTCAACACCATCCCCGGCTACAACGATGCCATCGAGACCGCCGAACAGGCGGTGAGCATCGCCAAGGACATCGGCTACCCGGTGATGATCAAGGCCAGCGCCGGCGGCGGCGGCAAGGGTCTGCGCGTGGCCTTCAACGACAAGGAGGCCTTCGAGGGCTTCACCTCCTGCCGCAACGAGGCGCGCAACAGCTTCGGCGACGACCGCGTGTTCATCGAGAAGTTCGTCGAGGAGCCGCGCCACATCGAGATCCAGGTGCTGGGCGACGCGCACGGCAACGTGATCTACCTGAACGAGCGCGAGTGCTCGATCCAGCGCCGCCACCAGAAGGTGATCGAGGAGGCGCCGTCGCCCTTCATCAGCGAGGCGACGCGCAAGGCGATGGGCGAGCAGGCCGTGGCGCTGGCCAAGGCCGTGAAGTACCAGAGCGCCGGCACGGTGGAATTCGTGGTCGGCAAGGACCAGAGCTTCTACTTCCTGGAGATGAACACCCGCCTGCAGGTGGAACACCCGGTCACCGAGTGCATCACCGGCCTGGACCTGGTGGAGCTGATGATCCGCGTGGCCGCCGGCGAGAAGCTGCCGCTGGCGCAGGCCGACGTGAAGCGCAAGGGCTGGGCGATCGAGTGCCGCATCAACGCGGAGGATCCCTTCCGCAATTTCCTGCCATCGACCGGTCGCCTGGTGCGCTTCCAGCCGCCCAAGGCCAGCATGTGGGCCTCCGACACCGAGCACCTGCTGGGCGTGCGCGTGGACACCGGCGTGGGCGAGGGCGGCGAGATCCCGATGTTCTACGACTCGATGATCGCCAAGCTGATCGTGCATGGCACGGACCGCAACGACGCGATCGCCAAGATGCGCGAGGCCCTCAACGGCTTCGTGATCCGCGGCGTGTCGAGCAACATCCCCTTCCAGGCGGCGCTGCTGGCGCACCCGAAGTTCGTGGCCGGCGACTTCAACACCGGCTTCATCGCGGAACACTACGGCCGCGGCTTCCGCGCCGAGGACGTGCCGCACGACGACGAGGACTTCCTGGCCGCGCTCGCGGCCTACGTCAACCGCAAGGCGCTGGAGCGCTCGGCCGGCATCACCGGCCAGATGCGCGGGCACGAGTTCAAGGTGGGCGACGAGTTCGTGGTCGTCAAGCTGGACGCGGAGGGCAAGAACCAGCACCAGCCGGCGCGCGTCACCGACTTCGAGGCGCAGAGCGGCTCCAGCGTGGTGGAAACCAATGGGCGCAAGTACGCGATCTGCAGCCGCTGGCACCTGGGCGGCGCGCGCATCCGCGGCACGGTCAACGGCACCGCCTTCACCGCGCAGGTCGAACGCGGCGTCGGCAAGAACCCGCTGGCGCTGCGCGTCAGCCACAACGGCAGGCGCTTCGACGCGCTGGTGCTCACGCCGCGCACGGCGGAACTGCACAAGCTGATGCCCTACAAGGCACCGCCGGACATGAGCCGCTTCCTGCTGTCGCCCATGCCGGGCCTGCTGGTGGACGTCGCCGTGCAACCGGGCCAGAAGGTCCAGGCCGGTGAGCGGCTCGCCGTCATCGAGGCGATGAAGATGGAAAACGTGCTGTTCGCCGCCGCCGACGGCGTGGTCGGCAAGGTGCTGGCCGCCAAGGGCGAATCGCTCGCCGTGGACCAGCCGATCGTGGAGTTCCAGTGATGACGCGTCCCTTCAAGGTGCTGGGGATCCAGCAGATCGCCATCGGCGGCCCCGACAAGCTGAAGTTGCAGAAGCTCTGGGTGGACCTGTTCGGCCTGGAGGTCACCGGCACCTTCCGCAGCGCCAGCGAGAACGTCGACGAGGACATCTGCGCCCTCGGCATCGGCCCGCTGAAGGTCGAAGTGGACCTGATGCAGCCGCTGGATCCGGAGAAGAAGCCCGCCGTGCACGCCACGCCGCTGAACCACGTCGGCCTGTGGATCGACGACCTGCCCAAGGCGGTGGAGTGGCTCACGGCACAGGGCCTGCGCTTCGCACCCGGCGGCATCCGCCGCGGCGGCGCCGGCTTCGACATCTGCTTCGTCCATCCCAAGGGCAACGAGCAGTTCCCCATCGGCGGCGAAGGCGTGCTGATCGAACTGGTGCAGGCGCCGCCCGAGGTGGTGCGCGCTTTCGAGGCGCTGGCCGCCGGCAGCTTCTAAGCCGCATCCCTACCGTTCCGGCAGCCAAACGCGCCGCCCGGTACTTTGCCCTCGCGTCCCACGGAGGGGGGAGACAATTTGTTGCTTCTCTGTAACAAATGGACTCCTCCAGCCCGCCCACGCTACCGGCTGGCCAGGTGCCGGCCGTGCCGGCGCATGGCCTGTTGCTGCGTCCCCTTGCGGCGGCGCTGTCCCGGCCCGGCCTGGCGGAGGCCGCCGCCGGCTTCTGCAGCGAGCTGTGCGAGATGCTGCGCTGCGCGCGCGGCTCCGTCGGCGTGCTGGAAGACGGCGTGCTGCGCCTTGCGGGCAGCTCGCATCCGGCTGAACTCCAGCCCGGCCAGCCGGCAGCCAGCGCGCTCCTCGACGCCATGCAGGAAGCGCTGGACCAGCAGCAGGTGGTCGCCTGGCCGCCGCTCCCCGGGCAGGATCTCGTCACCCTCGCGCAGCGCCAGCTGGCGGCATCCGGCGCGGCCTGCAGCCTGCCGCTGGTGGACGGCACGCGCGTCGTCGGCGCGCTGACCCTGGAACGCAACGCGCCGGGTTTCACCAGCGCGGAGCTGCTGGCGCTGGCCGACCTCTCGCGGCTGGCCGGCCCGGTCTTCGAACTCAAGCGCGAGCTGGCCCAGCCCTGGCACCGGCGCGTCGCGCAGGCCGCGCGTGCATGCCTCGCCCATCCCACGCGGCGCCAGATGGCCGTCGCGGGCGGGGTCGCCGTGCTGCTGCTCGCGCTCGCGATCCCGGTGCCCTGGCGCGTCAGCGCCCCGGCGCGGCTGGAAGGCTCGGTGCAGCGCGCGGTGGTCGCCGCCACCGACGGCTTCCTGCAGCAGGCCAACGTGCGACCCGGCGACCGCGTGAAGGCCGGCCAGGTGCTGGCGGAACTCGCCTCCCAGGACCTGGAGCTGGAACGCCGCCGGCGCGAAAGCGAATTGCGCCAGCACGAAAGCGCCTACCGCGCCGCGCAGGCGCGCGCCGACCGCTCACAGATGGTCACCTTCCAGGCCAAGGCCGCCGAGGCGCAGGCCATGCTGTCGCTGGTGGAGGCGCAGCTGGTGCGCGCGCGCATCGAGGCGCCCTTCGACGGCATCGTGATCAAGGGCGACCTGAACCAGAACCTGGGCGCGCCGGTGCAGCGCGGCGAGGTGCTGATGGTGCTGGCGCCGAACGACAGCTTCCGGCTGATCCTGGAAGTGGACGAGGCCGACGTCGGCGCGATCCGCCCCGGGCAGCGCGGTGCGCTGGCGCTGGCCGCGCAGCCGGATCGCACGCTGTCCTTCGTCACGCGGCGCATCGTGCCGGTGGCCTCGACGGCGGAGGGCCGTAACTACTTCGAAGTGGAAGCGGCGCTGGAGCAGAACCTGCCGCAGCTGCGCCCCGGCCTGAGCGGCGTGGCGAAGGTGGACGCCGGCTGGCGCCCGATCGCCTGGCTGTTCGGCCATCGCGCGCTCGACTGGCTGCGCCTGGCCTGGTGGAAAGTGACACCCTGGTGAGCGAGCCGCTGGTCAGCAACTCGTGGCACCGCGTGGCGGCCTTGCGGCCCAACCTGGTGCCCGGCTTGCGGATCGTGCGGCAGCAGGTGCGCGAGCAGGCCTGGCACGTTCTCGTCGAACCGGCCTCCGGCCGCCAGCTGCGCCTGAACCCCGCTGCCTATGCACTGGTTGCGCGCTTCGACGGCGCGGCGTCGGTGGAGCAACTTTGGCAGCGGCAACTGCTGCAGCAAAGGGAGGACGCGCCGACGCAGGACGAAGTGCTGCGGCTGCTGGCCCAGCTCTTTCGCGGCGGCATGATCCGCTTCGATTCCGCGCCGCACCTGTCGCTGCTGTTCGCCCGCCGCGAGGAAGACGGCCGCCAGCGCCGCCGCGGGATGATGAACCCGCTGATGCTGCGCATGCCGCTGTCGGACCCGTCGCGGCTGCTGGAACGCCTCGCGCCGTTGGGGCAGCTGCTGTTCCGCCCCGCGGCGCTGCTCGCCTGGGGGATCGCGGTGCTGGTCGCGCTGCTCGCCGCCGGTGCGCACTTCGGCGAACTGCAGGCCGATGCGCAGCGCCTGTTCGGCGCGCCTTCCAGCTACCTGCTCGCCTGGTTCTGCTATCCGCTGGTGAAGGTGCTGCACGAGCTGGCCCACGGCCTGGCCGTGCGGCGCTACGGCGGGCAGGTGCACGAGTTCGGCATCACGCTGATGTTCCTCACGCCGGCACCCTACGTCGATGCCAGCGCGGCCAACGCCTTCCCGCTGCCGCGGCATCGCGCCGTGGTGAGCGCCGCCGGCATCCTGGTGGAGGTCGGCCTGGCCTGCCTGGCGCTGGGCCTCTGGCTGGTGGTCGCACCCGGCGTGGTGCGCGACATGGCGCTGGTCGTCGTGCTGATCTGCTCGGTTTCCACGCTGCTGTTCAACGCCAATCCGCTGATGCGCTTCGACGGCTACTACGCCTTGTGCGATGTGCTGCAGCTGCCCAACCTGGCCCTGCGCAGCAAGGCGTGGTGGACGCGCCGCTGGCGGCAATGGATAGGCGCGCCGGTGGCCGGGCCGGCACCGCTGCTGGCGAAGGGCGAGGCGAAGTGGCTTGCGATTTACGCGCCGGCCGCGGCGGTCTACCGCGTGGTGCTGCTGCTCACGCTGGTGGCCTGGATCGGCAGCGAATCCTGGCTGCTCGGATGGCTGGCCGCGCTGGCCTTCCTGGCCTGGGCCGGGCGGCATGCCTGGCGCTGGGCGAACGGAGACCCGGCCCATGCCGATCCCCTGACCCGCAGGCGCTCCTGCGCGCCGCCGGCATCGTGGCGGCCGTTGCGATGGTCCTGCTGCTGGTGGTTCCCGCGCCGAACCAGGTGGTGGCGGTCGGCGTGGTCTGGCCGCCGGAGCAGGCGCAGCTGCGCGCGGGCACGGGCGGCTTCGTCGAGTCGCTGGCATTGCAGCAGGGCGCCGCCGCGCAGGCGGGACAGACGCTGATGGTGCTGCAGGACCCGGTGCTGGTGGCGGCGCAGGAGCGCATCGCCTCGGAACGCACCGGCCTGCTCGCGCAGCAATACGGCGCGCTGCTCACGCAACCGGTGCGCGCGCAGGCGGTGGCGGAGGACCTGGATCGCAACCAGGCGGAGCTGGAACGCGTGGAGGAACAGCTCGCGCAGCTCGAGGTGCGGGCGCACCTGCCCGGGGAGGTCGTCTGGGCGCGTCCGCAGGACCTGCCGGGCAGCTACGTCAAGCGCGGCGCCATGCTGGGCCACGTGCTGACCGGTGGCTCCGCACACGTGCGCATCGCGCTGCTGGAAGAGGATTACCTGCGCACGCGCGGCCGCGTGCGCGCGGTGCAGGTGCGCGTGGCCGATGCGCCCGGCACCACGCATGCGGCCCGCCTGGCCGAGGGCGCACCGGGCGCGACGCTCGAACTGCCGGCGCCCGCGCTGGGCGACCGCGCGGGTGGGCCGATCCCGGTGGATCCCGGCGACCCGCAGGGCATGCGCACCCGCTTGCCCGTGTTCCTGCTGGATGCCGAAGTGCCGACGCTGGCCGCCACCACCATCGGCGCGCGCGCCTGGGTCAAGCTGTCGCTGCCGCCGCAGCCGCTCCTGCAATGGCTGGCGGCAGCTGCGGCAGCTGATGATCAAGCAGTTCAACCCGACCGGCCAGGCATGAGCACGGCGACCTGGCCATTCCCCGGGCTCGTCTGGGGCCCGTATCCGCAGAAGCGCATGCCGATCGAGGACCTGCGCCGGCCCGTGCAGCTGCGCGCGCGTGGGCTCGAGCAGGCGGCGCGCGCGCTGCATGCCGAACTCGCGGCTCCGGTAGATCTCGATGACGCGCTGCGCGCCCTGCGCCAGGTTCCGCAGGCCCGCCGCGACGACACCTGGCTGCAGCAGGCGCTGCGCCTGTCCGCCGTGGCCATGGAGCAGTCGCGTGGCGTGCGGGCCTACTGGCAGCAGCTGATGGCGGCACGGGCGCTCTTGGACCAGCGCCTGGTGGAGATGGACACGGGCGAGGGCAAGACGGTGGCGATCGCCATTGCCGCCGCCGCCGGCGCGCTGGCCGGCTCGCCGGTGCACGTCGTCACCGCCAACGACTACCTCGCCCGGCGCGACGCCGACGAATTGCGCCCCTTCTACGCGCGCCTCGGACTCGCCGTGTCGGCGATCTCGCAGCCCATGGAACTGGTGCAGCGGCGCGCCGCGTACGCCTGCGACGTCACCTATTGCACGGCCAAGGAGCTGGCCTTCGACTACCTGCGCGACAGCCTGCTGCAGCCGGCGGACCTGTCGCCGCTGGAGCGCCGCCTGCGCGAGGCAGGCACGCCGGCCACGCACGGGCCCGTGCTGCGCGGGCTGTGCATGGCGATCCTGGACGAGGCCGACACCATCCTGATCGACGAGGCCCGCGTCCCGCTGGTTCTGTCGCAGGCCGCGCCGGCGCTGGCGGAGCAGGCCTTCCTGCGGCGCGCGCTGGCCATCGCGCAGCGCATGGTGCAGGGCCGCGACTACACGCTGGAGGCGGGCAGCGCGCGCCTGACGGACACGGGCCGCCTGCAGCTGCAGCACTGGCCGGTCGATCCGCATCCGCTGCTCGGCCACCCGCAGCACCGCGCCTCCATCCTGGAACTGGCCGTGATGGCGTGCCGGGTGCTGCAGCGCGATCGCGACTACGTGGTGCGGGAGGGCGAGGTGCAGCTGGTCGACGAGACCACCGGCCGCACCGCGCCGGGCCGCGCATGGAGCCGCGGGCTGCACCAGCTGGTGGAACTGAAGGAAGGCGTGAAGGCCACGGCGCGCAACACCACCGTGGCCCAGATCACTTTCCAGCGCTTTTTCGTCCGCTACCTGCGGCTGGCGGGGATCAGCGGCACGCTGCGCGGCTCCGGCGCGGAACTGCGCGCGGTCTACGGGCTGGCGACGGTGCGCGTGCAAGCGCGCACGCCGCGCCAGGTGCGGCACCTGCCCACGGGCCTGTTCCCCGACAGCGAGGCCCTGTGGCAGGCCGTGGCCGATCGCGCCGTCTCCTGTGCCGCGCCCGCCGCGCGGTGCTGGTGGGCACCGAGAGCGTGCAGCAGTCGGAGGCACTGGCCGAAGTGCTGCGCGCGCGCGGCCTCAAGCCCGTGGTGCTGAACGCGCGCCAGGACCAGGAGGAGAGCGAGGTCATTGCCGCCGCCGGCCAGCCCGGACGTCTGACGGTCGCCACCAGCATGGCCGGTCGCGGCGCGCACGTGACGTTGCATCCGCAGGTGCTGGCGGCCGGAGGCCTGCATGTGATCCTGTGCCAACTGAATGCGTCGGCGCGCATCGACCGCCAATTCCTCGGCCGGGCGGGGCGCCAGGGCCAGCCCGGGAGTTGCGAGGTGATGGTCGCCCAGGACTTCCCGCTGCTGCAACGCTGGCTGCCTGCCTCGTGGCAGGCGACGGTGCGTGGCCTCGGTTTCCCCGTTCGCTCTCCTGGGCGAGCCTTCGGGCGGCACAGGCGCTGGAGGCCTTCACGAGAACGCAACAACGTGTAAGACTCGCGCACCTGGCAGAAAACGAAGAACGCGACCTGAATTTCAGTCGCTGGGGGTTGGGATGATCCGGTGCAGTCGAACGCTGCTGCCTGCGCTATTGCTGCTCGCGCCTGCCGTCCAGGCCGCGCCGCCGCAGCCCCTAGGCTGCCTGATCGAGCCCTTCAGCGTCTCCGATCTCGGCAGCCCCGTCGTGGGCGTCATCGAACAGGTCCATGTCGAACGCGGTGACCGCGTCCGTGCCGGCCAGCCCCTCGCCACCCTGCGCGCCGACGTCGAACGCATGTCGGTCGGTGTCGCCGAGGGCCGCGCCCAGGGCGTCGGCGAGCTGAAGGCCGCCGAGGCCAACGCCGAACTCGCCCGCCAGAAGCTGGCCCGCGCCGTCGACCTCGCCCGCCAGGAATTCATCAGCGCCCAGGCGCTGGAACAGGCCCGCGCCGAAGCGTCGGTGGCGGAGAACCGCCTGATCCAGGCGCGCGAGCAGCGCGACATCTACGCGCGCGAACACGCGCTCGCGCGCGCGCAGCTGGGCCTGCGCACCATCCGCAGCCCGAGCGACGGCGTGGTGGCCGATCGCTACCTCTCGGTGGGCGAGCGGGTCGAGGAGAAGGCGATGTTCCGCATCGCCGTCGTCGATCCCCTGCGCGTCGAAGTCGTGATGCCGGCCAGCCTCTATCCGGCCGTGCGCAAGGGCACGCCGATGCGCATCGCTCCCGACTTCCCGGGCGCGCAGCCGCGCATCGCCACCGTGTCCCTGGTGGACAAGGTGATCGAAGGCGCCAGCAACACCTTCCGCGTGCGCCTGTCGCTGCCCAACCCCGGCAACCAGCTGCCCGCGGGCCTGCGCTGCAAGGCGGAACTCCCCGGGAGCGAGGCGCCGGCGACGCCCCGGCCCGTGTCGCGCTCGGACGCGCCCCCGCAACTGCAGCCCCAGCTGACGCCGAGCCTGCGGGCCACGCCGCGTCTCTGACGCCGCCATGCTGAAAGACCTGCTGCGACGCAAACGGCCTGCGCGAGCGCGGCGGGTGGCGCTGCATGCGGAGTGGCTGGAACCGCGGCTGCTGTATTCGGCGGATGCGGGTGCGCTGCTGGCGGCGACGACGGACACGCAGTCGGCCGAGACGCGCACGCTCACGTCCACCTACGAGTACGGCGCGCAGGCCGCGGCCACGCCGACGGCGGCGGAGGTACGCGCGGCCTATGCGCTCACCCCGCTTCAGTTCGAGGCCGAGGCCGGCCAGCTGGGCGAGGGCGTGGATTTCGCGGCCAGCGGCGTCGGCTACGCCGTGCGCCTGGGCTCCGGCCAGGCCGAACTGCTGCTCGATGGCGCCGACCAGGCCGTGCGGCTCGAACTGGTGGGCGCCGCGCCCGGCACGGCGGTGGGCGAGAACCTGCAGCAGACGCGGTCCAACTACCTGGTGGGCGCGCAGCAGGACTGGGTCACGGACATCGCCAACTACGGCAGCGTGCGCTACCAGGGCGTCTACGACGGCATCGACATCCGCTACTACGGCAACCAGGGACAGCTGGAATACGACTTCCTGCTGGCCGCCGGCGCCGACGCGTCGCAGCTGCAGCTGCGCTTCCACGGCACCGACAGCGTCCGCCTCGACGCCAACGGCGACCTGGTGCTGGCGGTCGCTGGCACCGCGCGCGAGATCCGCTTCCAGGCACCGGTCAGCTACCAGGAGGGGCCGGGCGGGCGGGAGGCGGTGGACAGCCGCTACGAGCTGCAGGCCGACGGCAGCGTGCGCATCGTGGTGGGCGCGTACGACACCAGCCGCGCGCTGGTGGTGGACCCGGTGCTGCTGCACGCCAGCTATTTCGGCGAAGGCGGCGCGGAGACTGCGCTGGGCGTGGCGGTCGGCGGCGACGGCTCGGTCTACGTCACCGGCCACACGACGTCCAGCGCCGGCAGCTTCGCCACGCGCATCGCCGGCGGCAGCGACGGCAACGAGGCCTACGTCGCCAAGTTCAGCGCCGACCTCGGCACGCTGGTGTACGCCACCCGGGTCGGGGGCAGCGGCAACGAGCAGGGCACGTCCATCACGGTGGACGCAGGCGGCAACGCCATCGTCACCGGCTGGACGCGGTCCACCGATTTCGCCGGCGTCGGCACGGGCAGCGACCAGGCCAGCCGCAGCGGCACCCAGGATGCCTTCCTCTTCAAGCTGGACGCGGCGGGCAACGCCCTGGTGTTCAGCACCTACATCGGCGGCGGCGGCAACACCGACACGGGCGGCGGCGTGGCGGTCGATGCCGGCGGCAATGTCTATGCGGCCGGCACGCTGTCCGGATCCTCGGACGACGCCTTCGTCTACAAGTACAGCGCCGGCGGCGCGTCGGCGCTGAAGCTGCAGTACGGCGGCAGCGGCGCGGACGGCGCGGCCGGCATCGCCCTGGATTCCGCCGGCAACCTCTACGTGGCCGGCAACACCCTCTCCAGCGACCTCGCCATCACCGGCGGGGCGCAGGCCCAGGCCATGGCCGGCGGCGACGGCTTCCTGGTGAAGTACAGTGCCGCCGGCTCCATCCTCTATTCGACCTACATCGGCCACATGAAGGCCGACACCGTCACCGCGCTCGCGGCGTCGGACGACGGCAAGGCCTACGTCGTCGGCCGCACCAGGGACCCGGACCAGGGTTTCGCCACGACGCCGGGCGCCTTCGCCACCACCGCGTACGCGCACGAAACGGGCTTCCTGCGCATCTACGACACGAGCGTGGCAGGCAGCGGCTCGCTGGCGTATTCGACCTTCGTCGGCGGCAGCAGGAACGCCGGCGGCACCCTCTCCGCCACGCTCACCGACAGTCCCACCGGCGTGGCCGTGTCGGGAGGCTACGTGGCGATCGTCGGCCAGACCGACACCTCGGACTTCCCGACGACAGCCGACGCGCTCCAGAGCAGCAACACGAGCGGACAGACCGGCTTCGTCATGGTGCTCCATCCGCAAGGCACAGGCAGCGGCGACCTGGTCTACGGCAGCTACTACGGCACCGGCTTCGCCCCCGGCGCCGCCGCCTGGGGCAGCGGCGAACGCCTGTACGTGGCCGGCTCCACCGTCACCGCCGGCCTGGCCACCGCCGACGGCTACATGGACGCGATCGGCACGGGCGGGGACGGCCTCGTCGCCGTCTTCAACGCCTTCCCGAACCGGGCTCCCGTGCTGGACGGCGCTGCCGATCTCCCCGCACAACTGGAAGACGCGGGCGCAGGCAGCGGCACGCTGGTGTCGGCCCTGGTGGCGGGGCACGCCAGCGACCAGGACTCGGGTGCGCTGCAAGGCATCGCGGTCACCGCAGTGGACAGCGCCAACGGCAGCTGGCAGTACACGCTGGACGGCGTGGCCTGGTCCACGTTGGCCATGCCCCCGGCCGGCCAGGGCCTGCTGCTGGCGGCGGACAGCGCCACCCGCGTGCGCTTCGTGCCCGACGCGGACTTCAGCGGCAGCAGTTCCATCACCTTCCGCGCCTGGGACCGCAGCACCGGTGCGGCCGGAGCCACGGTGGCCATCCCATCCCCGGGCGGCAACAGTGCCTTCAGCAGCGCCACCGCTTCGCCCACCGTGACGGTGACCGGCGTGAACGACGCACCGGTGCGGGTGGGCGCGCCGGCGGCGAGCCTCGCCTTCGCGCAGAGCGCGACCCCGGTGTCGCTGGCGGCGGCCGGCTTCAACTTCGCGCCAGGCGGCGGCAGCGACGAGGCCACGCAGGCGATCACCATCGTCGTGACGCGGCTGCCCACCGGGGCCGGCAGCTTGCAGCTGGCCGACGGCACGGCCGTCGTCCTGGGCAACACCTACACCCTGGCCCAGCTGCAGGCCATGCGCCTGCAGACGGCCGGGCCCGGCAGCGACACGTTCTCGTTCACCGTGCGCGACAGCGGCGGCACGGCCGACGGCGGCGTGGACAGCCTGGGAATCCAGAACCTCGCGATTGCAGTGAGCAACGTGGCGCCTGTGCTCGGGACGCCCAATGCGTTCACGCAGCTGGAGGACGCGCCGGGCAGCGGAACGCGGGTGTCCGACATCGTCGCCGGCGGCGTCAGCGATCCCGGCGGCGCCTACGGCATCGCCGTGGTCTCGGTGCCATCCCCGGGCAGCGCCAACGGCACCTGGCAGTACAGCCTCGACGGCGGCGGCAGCTGGCTGACGCTGGTCGGCGGCAACACCAGCGCGCTGCTGCTGGGCCCGGATGCGCGCGTGCGTTTCGTCAACGACACGGTCAGCGCCAATGGCCCCGTCCAGGGATTCAGCTTCCGTGCCTGGGACGGCAGCAGTGGTTCCCAGGGGGACGGCAACGCCAACACGAACATCAACGGCGGCAGCAGCGCCTTCAGCACCGCCACCGCCACCGCTGCACTGAGCATCGCGCCGGTGAACGACGCCCCGCTGCGCTACCGCGTGAGCCTCGGCACGCTCCTGCCGGCGCCGTCGAGCGTCACCGTCAACGAAGGCTCGGGGCTGAGCTCGCTGGGCCTGGGCGCGCTGGAGTACATCCCCGGCGATTCGGCGCAGGAATTCTTCAGCCAGGTGCTCACCATCACCGTGACCGGCCTGCCGTCAGCGGCACTGGGAACGGTCTACCTCGCCGACGGCCTCACCGCCGTCAACGCGAACACGAGCTACACGATCCAGCAGGTCCAGGGCATGCGCTTCCGGCCGGCGGCGGGGGCGCAGGGCGTCACCGGCAGCTTCAGCTGGAAGGTGCAGGACAACGGCGGCACCGCCAACGGCGGCGTGGACACGCTCGACGAATCCATCACGATCACCGTGCGCAACGTCGCGCCGACGCTCACGGGCGCCAACGCGATCCCGGGGATCGTCGAAGACACGCCCGGCAACGGGATGCGGGTGGCCGACCTGATCGCCGGCAGGGCCACCGATCCCGGCAACATGCTGGGCATCGCGGTCACCAGCGCCGCAACGACCGCCGCCGGCAGCTGGCAGTACACCAGCGACGGCGGCACGACCTGGAACTCCCTGGGCGCGGCCAGCAGCAGCAACGCCGTCCTGCTGTCCACCGCCGGCCAGTGGCGCGTGCGCTTCAACCCCAGCGCCGACTGGAACGGCATCACGCCCGCGCTCACCTTCCGCGCCTGGGACCGCAGCAGCGGCGCCGCAGGCGGAACCGCCGACACCAGCGTCAACGGCGGCACCAGCGCCTTCAGTTCCGCGACGGCGAGCGCCACGGTCACGGTCGGCGCCGTCAACGACGCGCCCACGCGCACCGACGCGCCCGGCGTGGCGCTGGCGCCGCTGATCCTGCTCGATGGCTCGCCGCTCACCTCGCTGGGCCTGGCCGGCGTGAGCTTCGGGCCCGGCGGCGGCACCGACGAAGCCAGCCAGGCGATCACGAGCTACCGCATCACCAGCCTGCCCTCCGGGCTGGGCACGACCTGGCTGGCGGATGGCACGCAGGTGGTCCTGAACCAGGCCTACTCGCTGGCGCAGATCCAGGGCATGCAGTTCCTGTCCTATGGCGTCGGCGCGCTCGGCACGGAGGCCTTCTCCTTCGCCGTGACCGACAGCGGCAACACGCTCAACGGCGGCAGCAACACGGGCACCTTCACCGTCAGCGTCGTGGTCAACCGCGCGCCGGTGCTCAATGGCGCCAACTCGCCGCTGACCGTGTTCGAGGACTTCGACTGGACGGGCAACACGCCGCCCGGCAACCCGCCGCCCTGGGCCGCGCCGGCGCAGCGCTCGGGCATGCTGGTCGCGGACGTCGTGGCGGGCCAGATCCTCGACACCACCGGCAGCCCGGGCGGCATGGCGGTCGTGGGCATGACCGGCAGCGGCACCTGGCAGTTCACCACCGACGGCGGCGGCAACTGGATCACGATCAACAGCGTGAGCAACGGCGGCGCGCTGCAGCTGGCCGCAGACACGCAGACGCGCCTGCGCTTCCTGCCCTCGGCCGACTTCAACAGCAGCATCGGCACCGTCAGCCTGACGTTCCGCGCCTGGGACCAGACCGTCGGCAGCAACGGCACCTACGGGGACGCCACCTACAACGGCGGCCCCTTCGCGTACAGCGTCGCCACCGCGGTGACCGTGGTCACGCTGACGCCGCGCAACGACGCGCCCGTCGCGGTGGGCGCCACGGGCGGCACGGTGGAGGAGGGCGCAGAGCCGGTGGCACTGCTGGCCAGCGGCGGCTACGCGCCGGGACCCGCGACCGCCACCGACGAGGCCGCGCAGGCCCTGGGCTACACCTTCACCGCCATTTCCGACAAGGTCCAGATCCTGCTCGCCGACGGCGTGACCGCGGTGGCCCTGGGCACCAGCTACTCGCAGGCGCAGTTCCAGGGCATGCTGTTCCGCTCGGCCGCCAACGGGACGCCGGGCACCGGTGTCGTGAGCTTCGTGGTGCAGGACAGCGGCGGCACCGGCAACGGCGCCATCGACAGCGCCACGCATTCGCTCACGCTCACGGTGACCAACCGCGCGCCGGTCCTGAATGGCGCCAACCCGCTGGCCGCGATTGCCGAAGACGCCACCACGAACGACGGCACGCTGGTGTCCGACCTGGTCGCGGGGCAGGTGGTGGACCCGACCGGGGCGCGCGGCATCGCAGTGATCGCGGCCGACGACAACAGCAACGGCAGCTGGCAGTACACGCGCGACGGCGGCACCACCTGGACCACCTTCGGCACGCCGAGCGCCGGCAGCGCGCGTCTGCTGCTGGCCGATGCGCTGACGCGCGTGCGCTTCGTGCCCACCGCCGACTGGAACGGCACGGCCACCATCGGTTTCGCGGCCTGGGACGGCAGCAATGGAACGGCCGGCAGCGTGGGCAACGCGGCGCTGGCCGGCTCGGGCACCGCCTTCAGCACCGGCACCGCCGCTTCCGGCATCACCGTGCTGGCGGTGAACGACGCGCCGGTCGGCGGCGTCGTGGCCGACCTGACGGTGGCGGAAGACAGCGGGAGCACCACGCTGGGACTGGGCGCGGTGAGCTACGCGCCCGGCGGCGGGGGCGACGAGAGCGGTCAGGTGCTGGCCTTCACCATCGCCGCGCTGCCGCCGGCCACGCTGGGACGCATCACGCTGGCCGACGGCACGGACGTGGCGCCGGGCGACTACACGATCACGCAACTGCGCGGGATGCGCTTCGTCACCGCCGCCAACGCGACGGGTACCGGCACCTTCAGCTTCCACGTCAGGGACAACGGCGGCGGCGACGACACGCTGGTGCAGGCCGTCACGATCACCGTCACGCCGGTGAACGATGCGCCCGCCACGGCGGCCGACGTGGTGGCAGGCACCGAGGACACGCCGCTTACCATGGACCCCGCGACCCTGGCTGCCAACGACACCGACATCGACACGCCCGTCGGCGCGCTGGCCGTCACCGCGGTGGCCAGCGGCACCGGTGGCACCGTGGCGCTGGTCAACGGCAGCATCGTCTTCACGCCGGCGGCCAACTTCGACGGCCCCGCGACCTTCAGCTACACGCTCTCCGATGGCAGCGGCGGTACCGCGACCGGCACCGTGCGGGTGGACGTCGCCGCCGTCAACGACAACCCGGTCGGCGGCAACGATGCCGTCAGCGCCACCACGACGGTTCCGCTGTTCATCCCGGTCGCCGGCCTGCTGGGCAACGACACCGACGTCGATGGCGACACCCTGGCGATCAGCGCCGTGGGGACGCCGCAGAACGGCAGCGTGAGCATCGTCGGCGGCAACCTGCTGTACAACGCCAACGTCCTGTTCCTGGGCGTCGACACCTTCAGCTACACGGTCAGCGACGGCCGCGGCGGCACGGCCACCGCCTTCGTGAGCGTCAACGTGGGCCTGGGCCTGAACGCCCCGGTCGCGGGCACCGACAACCTCGGCACGACGGAGGACACGCCGCTGGTGATTCCCGTGGCGGACCTGTTGCAGAACGACTTCGACCTCGACGGCGGCACGCCCGTCATCACCGGCGTGAGCGCTGTGACCGGCGGCACGGTGAGCCTGGCCGGCAGCACCATCACCTTCACGCCGACCGCCGACTTCAGCGGGCCTGCGCGCTTCAGCTACACCATCGACGACGGCAACGGCGGCGTCGCCACCGGCATCGTCAACGTCACGGTGACACCGGTGAACGACGCGCCGGTGGCGCTTGCCGACAGCGCCAGTGGCAACGAAGACGAGGTCCTCACCCTGGCCCCGGTCGCGCTGCTTGCCAACGACACCGACGACGGCGCCGGCGCGCTCGCCATCACCGGCGTCGCGAACGCCGTCGGCGGCTCCGTGGCCCTGGTCAACGGCCAGATCGTCTTCACGCCCGCAACCAACCACTTCGGCGCCGCGAGCTTCACTTACACCGTGCAGGACGCGCAGGGCCTGCAGGCGACGGGAACGGTGAGCATCGTGCTGGCCGACGTCAACGACGCGCCGGTGGCGAACGCAGACACCGTGACCGGCACCGAGGACGTGGCGCTGGTCATCGCGCCGGCGGACCTGCTGGCCAACGACACCGACGTCGACGCCGGGCCGCGCACCGTCACAAGCGTGGGCGCCGCCGTCGGCGGCACCGTCGGAATCGTCAACGGCGACATCGTGTTCACGCCCGGCGCCAACCTGAACGGCGCGGGCGCCGGCAGCTTCAGCTACACGATCTCGGACGGCCGGGGCGGCACTTCGACGGCCACCGTCACCGTGAACCTGTCGGCGGTGAACGACGCCCCGGTCGCGCGCGACGACGCGATCACCGTGGCCGAGGACACGCCCGTGACCCTCCTGCCCGCGACCCTGCTGGCCAACGACAGCGACGTGGACGGCTCGGCGCTCACCATCACCGCGGCCGGCGGCGGCCCGGACGGAACGGCGCAGGTCGTCGGCGGCCAGGTCGTGTTCACCCCGAACACGAACTTCCACGGCACGACGAGCTTCAGCTACACCATCGAGGACGCGCAGGGCGCCAGCCACGTCGCGACGGTGACTGTCACCGTCACGCCGGTCAACGACGCGCCCGCCGCGACCGACGACGCGGTCACCGGCAACGAGGACGAGCCGCTGGTGGTCAACCCGGCCATGCTGCTGGGGAACGACAGCGACGCGGATGGCGACAGCCTGGCCATCGTTGCGGTCGGCGATGCAACGGGTGGCACCGTGGCGATGTCGGGGGTGAACGTGGTCTTCATGCCCAACGCCAACCTGAATGGCATCGGCGCCGGCAGCTTCAGCTACACCGTCAGCGACGGCAACGGCGGGCTCACCACGAAGACCGTCACGGTGAACCTCACCCCGGTGAACGACGCGCCGCTGGCGCGGGCGGACCTGGCGAGCACCAGCGAGGACACGGCCATCACCCTGGCCACGGCGCTGCTGACCGGCAACGACGAGGACATCGAGGGCAACACGCTGGTCGTCACCGGCGTCGGCAACTCCGTGGGCGGCTCGGTGCAGCTGTCCGGCACCGACGTGGTCTTCACGCCCAGTGCGGACTACGTGGGTGTCGCCAGTTTCCGCTACACCATCTCCGACGGCTTCGGCGGCACGTCGACCGCGACGGTGACCGTGAACGTGCTGCCGGTGAACGACCTGCCGGTGGCGGTCGACGACGCCGTGGGCAGCACGCCCGAAGACACGCCGCTGACGATCGCGCCCGCGACGCTGCTGGGCAACGACACAGATCCCGAGGGAGACGGCCTCTCGATCATCAGCGTGGCGGACGGACCCAACGGGCAGGTGAACCTGGTCGGCGGCAACGTCGTGTTCACGCCCGATGCCGACTTCTTCGGCACCGCGGGCTTCTACTACACCATCTCCGACGGCAACGGCGGCCTGTCCACCGCGTTCGCCACGGTCACGGTCACGCCGGTGAACGACGCCCCGCTGGTGGGCGGCGATGCGCTGACGGGCAGCGAAGACACGCCGCTCACCGTCACGGCCGCCGGGCTGCTGGCCAACGACAGCGACGTCGAAGGCAGCGTGCTGACCCTCACGGGCGTGACGCCCGTCAGCGGCGGCAGCGTCAGCCTCTCGGGCGGCGTGATCACCTTCACGCCGGCCGCGCACTTCAACGGGCAGGCCGTGTTCACGTACACGGTGCAGGATGCGGTGGGGGCCGAGTCCATCGGGACCGTCACCATCGACCTGGCCGCGGCCGCCGATGCGCCCGTGGCACGCGACGACACAGCGGCCGCCACCGAAGACGTGGCGCTGACCCTCGCGCCGGCCACCCTGCTGGCCAACGACAGCGAGTACGACGGCGAGCCGGTCGCGATCACCGCGGTGTTCGATGCCGTCAATGGCAGCGTCGCGCTGATCAACGGCAGCATCGTGTTCACGCCGGGCAGCAACTTCGCGGGAACTGGCAGCTTCCGCTACACGGTCATGGATGCCAGCGGCGCAAGCTCGGATGCGACGGTGAGCGTCAGCGTGGCCGAGGTCAACGACGCGCCGGTGCCAGGCACGCCCGAAACGCTGACTGGAACCGAGGACCAGGTGTTCTCGGTGCCCATCGCCGGCCTGCTGGCCAACGACAGCGACGTGGATGGCGATCCGCTCACCATCAGCGCCGTGGGCGGCGCCTTCGGCGGCAGCGTGGCGATCGTCGGCAGCGACATCGTGTTCACGCCGAATCTGAATTTCTTCGGTGCGGCCGGGTTCAGCTACACGGTGAGCGACGGGCGCGGAGGTACCGCCCTCGTCGACGTCACCCTGAACGTGGCCGCGGTCGACGACGCGACGGTGACCGTGGCCGACACCGCGTCCACGCCCGAGGACACGGTCGTCAGCGGCAACGTGCTGGGGAACGATTCGGACGTGGACTCTCCGCTGGCCGTCGCCAGCTTCACCATCGGCAGCACCAGCTACGGCGCGGGCGCCACGGTTGCGATCGGCGCGGCGGGCAGCTTCACGCTGGGCGCGAACGGCGCCTGAGCTTCACCCCCGCGGCCGACTGGAACGGCACGGTGCCGCAGGTCACGTACACCACCGCTACGGGCGTGAGCAGTGCGCTCGCCATCACGGTGAATGCGGTCGACGACGCCACGGTCGCCGTCGCCGATGCGGCAGCGGTGAACGAGGACAACGTCGCGTCCGGCAACGTCCTGGCGAACGACACGGACATCGACTCCAGCCTGCAGGTGGCCAGCTTCAGCATCGGTGGCACCAGCTACGCGGCGGGCACGACGGTGGCGATTGCCGGAGCGGGCAGCTTCAGCCTGGCGGCCGACGGTGCCTGGAGCTTCACGCCGGCGCCGAACTGGAACGGGGCGGTCCCGCAAGTCACTTACTCCACCAACACCGCGGCGGGCAGCACGCTGGACATCGCGGTTGCCGCCGTGGACGACCCGTC
Source organism: Ramlibacter montanisoli (assembly GCF_013087525.1). Lineage (GTDB taxonomy): Bacteria > Pseudomonadota > Gammaproteobacteria > Burkholderiales > Burkholderiaceae_C > Ramlibacter > Ramlibacter montanisoli. The sequence goes on from NZ_JABFCS010000001.1 coordinate 1,171,219, forward strand.
CGTGATGACCCCGGAGACGGTGTCCACCGACGAGGACACGCCGGTCTCCGGGAACGTGCTCGCCAATGACAGCGACGTCGAGACGGCGCTGCAGGTCGCGAGCTTCAGCATCGGCGGCGCGAGCCATGCGGCCGGCACGACCGTCGCCCTCTCCGGCACCGGCAGCTTCACGCTGGATGCCACCGGTGCCTGGTCCTTCACGCCCGCGTTGAACTGGAACGGCACGGTGCCGCAGGTCACGTACCTCACCAACACCGGCGCGAGCAGCACGCTGGCCCTCACGGTCGCGGCTGGACGACCCGACAGTGGTGAATGCCGAGACCGTGTCCACCCCCGAAGACGCGGCGGCCTCCGGGAACGTCCTCTCCAACGACAGCGACGTCGAAACCGTCCTGGCCGTGGTGGACTTCAGCATCGGCGGCACGCGTTACGCCGCCGGGAGCACCGTCGCCATTTCGGGCGCCGGCAGCTTCACCCTGGCGGCGGACGGCAGCTACAGCTTCACGCCCGTGGCCGACTGGAACGGAACGGTGCCGCAAGTCACCTACACGACCACGACCGGTGCCAGCAGCACCCTGGCCGTCACGGTCACGCCGGTCAACGATGCGCCCGTGCGCACGTCCGCCGCTCCTGCCGACATCGTCGTGGTGGAAGGCAGCCTGCCGTCCTCGCTGGGCCTGTCCGGCCTCGCCCATGGCGTGGGCGGTGGCAGCGACGAGGCTGCGCAGTCGCTCGCTTTCACCGTCACGGCGCTGCCCGACGCGATCGGCACCGTGGTCGTGAACGGCGCGGCGGTCAGCGTCGGCGGCAGCTACACGCTGGCCGAACTGGCGGCGATGCAGTTCGAGCCGTCCAAGCTCGTGAGCAGCGGCGCGGGCACGTTCGCCTTCTCCGTCCGGGACAGCGGCGGTGCCGCACTGGCCGGTGGGGAGACCGTGCGCATCGCGATCCAGAACCAGGCTCCGGCCCTGGCCGGCGCCAATGCCATGCCGGGCGTCGATGAAGACGAAACCACGCCGGCCGGCATGCTGGTCGCCGACCTGATCGCCGGCCAGGCGAGCGATCCGCTCGCCAGCTACGGCATCGCCGTGGTGGCGGCGGACGGCAGTGCAGGGCGCTGGGAATTCAGCCGCGACGGCGGCAGCACGTGGTCCGCGTTCGCGGGCGTGAGCGGCACGAGCGCCGAACTGCTCGCCGCCGATGCGCTGAACCGCGTCCGCTTCGTGCCGGCTCCCGACTGGAACGGCACCGCCGGCGGCCTGGAATTCCGCGCCTGGGACCTGAGCAGCGGCACGGCCGGCCTGCGCGCCGACACCACGGTCAACGGCGGAACGTCCGCCTTCAGCAGCGGCACGGCGAGCGCCAGTGTGGCCGTGGCAGCGATGGCCGAAGCGCCGCCGCCGTCGGTGCTGCCGCCCGCTCCGGTGCCCGCTCCTGCACCCGCACCGGCGCCGGCGCCCGCACCCGTGTCGGAGCTGCCCCCGAAGAGATGCCGGCCCCAGCGCCCGCGCCTGTGGTCGTTGCCCTGCCGCCGGCCGCCGGGCCGGCCCCGGCGCCGATCGTGCCGCAGCCTGCAGCGCCCGTGCCGGCAGCCGCCTCCGCGCCCACGCCGGGACGCTCCGCGGCCTCGGTCCTTCCGGCCATGGCGGATGTGCTGCTGGAAGCTCCGAACTTCTCGGCTCGCTTCGAGACGCTGACGGGATTCGCGCCGCAGAACCTGGAGGCCGTGCCCGCGACCACGCACAACTCCTTCATGGTTGCCGTGGAGCGCGAGCTGCGGCTGGCCGGCCTGACGCTGGCGGGCCATGGCGACTTCGTCGTCACCGGCTTCGCCGCCCTGGACAGCGGCCCCGGCCGGATCTCGGTGGAGCACTTCCAGCAGGCCTTGCGCTCGGGCGCCTTCATCGAGGAACTGAACCGCCTGCGCCGGCAGCTGCACGAGGACTTCGACCTCGATCGCAGCACCAGCATCACGGTCGCCGGGCTGTCGCTGGGCGTCTCCCTCGTCTACGTGCTCTGGCTGGTGCGCGGCGGCGTGCTGCTGGGAAGCTACCTGTCCGCGCTGCCCGCGTGGCGCCTGCTGGACCCGCTGCCGGTGCTGGCACGCGCAGGCGACGAGGAAGAGGACGGCGACGAGGACGACGAGACTTTCGATCCGGACCAGGCGAAGGGCGGCGACCCGCTGCGAGGTTTCACTTGAAGCTGTTCAACACCCGCACCTACATCGCGCTGGGCCTGGCCTCCATCGTCAGCACGGTGCTGCTGGCGGCTTCCTTCCTGGGACTCGTGCCGGACCGGCAGGGTGCGGTCCGCGCCGGCCGCCTCGCCCTGGCCGAGTCGGTCGCGGCGAGCAGCGCCGCCTTCCTGAGCAGCCCGGACCCGGCGCGGCTGCAGGACGTGCTGCGCTTCATCCAGAAGCGCAACGAGGGCCTGCACTCGATCGGCCTGCGCACGCGCGAAGGCCGCCTGGTCGTCGCGGTGGGCGAGCACGCTCGCAACTGGGTGTCCGTGAAGACGGGACGCGCGGTGGACGGCCAGGTGCAGGTGACGCTGTTCGCCGGCGACCAGCAGTGGGGGCAGCTGGAAATGCGCTTCGAGCCGGTGTCGCCCCCGGGCCTGGCCAGCGTGCTGCAGACCCCGCTGGTGCTGCTGCTGGCGTTCTGCGGAACGCTCTGCCTGTTCTTTTTTCCATCTACCTGCACCGCGTGCTGCGGCACCTGGACCCGGCCCAGGCGATCCCCTCGCGCGTGCGTTCCGCGCTGGACTCGCTGACCGAAGGCCTGCTGGTGATGGACCAGCACCACAACATCGTGCTGGCCAACGATGCCCTCACCCGGCTGCTCGGGAAGGACAACGCGCAGTTGATGGGAACGCCCGTCGGGGCCATCCGGTGGCTGGACGACATGGAGCGCAGCCTCGCGGGCACGCCGCCCTGGACCACGGCGCTGCGGACTGGCACGGTGCAGCGCGACCTGCAGCTCAAGTTGCGCGACGCGCAAGGCGACATCCGCAGCTTCGTCGTGAACTGCTCGCCGGTGCTGGCCACCGGCGGCAAGGCCACCGGCGTGCTGGTCAGCCTGGAAGACATCACGCTGCTGGAACAGAGCCGGGTGGAACTGCGCTCGGCCAGGGACGAGGCCGAGGCGGCCAACCGCGCCAAGAGCGAGTTCCTCGCCAACATGAGCCACGAGATCCGCACCCCGATGAACGCCATCCTCGGCTTCACGGAACTGCTGCGGCGGGGCTTCGGCAAGAGCGAGCGCGAGTCCTCCCGCTACCTGGACACCATCCACCAGAGCGGCAAGCACCTGCTTGGCCTGATCAACGACATCCTGGACCTGTCGAAGGTGGAGGCGGGCCAGCTGACGGTGGAGAAGATCGCCTGTGCGCCCCACGAGGTGATCCAGGGCGCGATGTCGGAACTCGCGATCAAGGCGCAGGAAAAGGGCATCCGCCTGTCCATGCGGCTGCTGACGCCGGTGCCGGAGCGGGCGCAGTCCGATCCCGCGCGGATCCGCCAGGTGGTGCTGAACCTCCTGAGCAACGCGGTGAAGTTCACCCAGGCCGGCGGCGTCGAGGTCGTCCTCGCGTGCAACGGCACGGCCTACACCATCGAGGTGAGCGACACCGGCATCGGCATGGACCCGGACAGGGTCGAGGAGATGTTCGATCCCTTCACCCAGGCGGACGTCTCCATCTCGCGCCGCTTCGGCGGCACCGGCCTGGGACTGGCGATCAGCCGGCGCCTGGCGCGCGCGCTGGGCGGCGAGCTCACCGCCACCAGCCAGCCCGGCGTCGGCACGACGATGATCTTCACCTTCGCCACCGGAGCGCTGGAGGGCGTGCGCCTGCTGGATGCGACCGACATCGCGGCGCCGCATGCCGGCGCCGCCGCCGCGCGCACGCGCTGGCGCATCCCCTCGGCGCGCGTGCTGGTGGTCGACGACGGCGCGGAGAACCGCGAGCTGCTGTCCCTGGTGCTCACCGAGCACGGCCTGTGGGTCGAGGAGGCGGAGAACGGGCAGGTGGCCGTGGACAAGGCGGCCGCCACGAACTTCGACCTGGTGCTGATGGACATGCAGATGCCGGTGCTCGATGGCTATGCCGCCACGCGCGAGCTGCGGCGGCGCGGCGTGCACGCGCCGATCGTGGCGCTGACCGCCCACGCGATGAAAGGCTACGAGGAGGAGGTGATGCAGGCGGGCTGCACGGCCTACCTGACCAAGCCGGTGGACATCGACGCCCTGCTGCGGCAGGTGGCGCAGCTCCTGGGCGGCACCGCCGAACAGTCCTCGGGGCAGCCGGAACCCTCCGTGTTCGGCGACCTCGCCGAGCTGCCGGAAGTCCACGCGCCGATCCGCTCTCGCTTCGCCGGCAACGCCAAGCTGGTGCCCATCGTGCGCAAGTTCGCCGGCCGCCTGCGCGAGCAGCTTGGCAATGCGCGCGAGGCATCCGACGCCGGCAACCTGGCGGAGGTGGAGCGCCTGGCCCACTGGCTGGCCGGCGCCGCCGGCACGGTGGGCTACGACGCCTTCACGGAACCGGCCCGCGAAATGGAAGCGGCCGCCAAGGCCGGCGACGCCGCCGCGGCTGACGGCGTTCTGCAACGCTTGTCACGGATGGCGGGCCAATTGGAGGTGCCGGACGTCGCCATCGGGTGATGCACGAGGCACAATGGACCAATGAATGAGAAGGACTCCGGCTCGGGCGGAGGCTATCGGGGAGCAGGGATTCGGAGCGGGACCACATGGCGACGCAGCCGACCGTGTTCGCGCCCGGCGAGGACAGGCTGACCGAAAAGGAACTGCGCGCGTTGTCGCCGCAGGACGTGCTGTGGCGCCACCGCTCGGTCGCCGGGCTCTCGGACGCGTTGATCATGATGGTCGACGACGAGATGCTCAACATCGAGATGACGCAGGCCTTCCTGGTGGAAGCCGGCTACCGGCATTTCGTGCAGACCGACCGGCCCGAGCAGGCCTTGGCCATGCTGCGCAAGCAGCTGCCCGGCGTGCTGCTGCTGGACCTGAGCATGCCCAGGGTGAGCGGCCTGGAGATCCTCTCCAGCATGCGCGACGACCCCGTGCTGCGCCACGTCCCGGTCATCGTGCTCACCAGCAGCACCGACCCCCAGACCAAGCTGAAGGCGCTGGCGATGGGGGCCATGGATTTCCTCTCCAAGCCGGTGGACCCCAGCGAGCTGGGGCTGCGCATCCGCAACACGCTGGCGGCCAGCGCCTACCGGGAGTACCTGGGCCAGCACGACTCGCTCACCGCACTGCCGAACAAGCAGCGCTATCGCAAGGAAGTGGCCGACGTGCTCGCCGCGGCGCAGAAGGACGGCTACGACGGCGCGCTGCTGCACGTGGGCGTGGATGCGCTGGGTCGCATCAACGACGCCCTGGGGCGCACCGTGGGCGACCAGCTGATGCAGCGCATCGCCAAGCGCCTGGCCAGCTGCGTGCAGACCGAGTCGGGAGGCGAACTGAGTTCCGAGCAGCACAACCCGATGCTGTACCGCTTCGACGGCGACGAGTTCGCCATCGTGGTGCCCTACATGGAAGGCGTCCACAGCGCCGCTGCCTTCATCAACAAGTTGCTGGAGGACGCGACCGTCAGCTTCCAGCGCTCCGGCGCGCCGGAGCTGTTCGTGACCTGCAGCGTGGGCGTGTCGGTGTTCCCCACCGACGGCATGGATCCGGACCTGCTGATCCGCAACGCGGGCTGGCCCTGCGCCATGCCAAGCAGGCGGGTCCGCACCGCTACGAGTTCTTCTCGCCGCGTTTCAACGAGATGGCGCAGAGCCGGCTGGACCTGAGCGCCGAACTGCGCCACGCCATCAGCCGCGACGAGATCGAGCTCCTGTACGAGCCGCGGGTGGAGCTGGCCACCGGCCGCGTGGTCGCGAGCCAGACCGTGATGCGCTGGAAGCACGCGTCCGGCCGCATCATCGAGGGCGACGAACTGATGGACCTGGCGGGCACGTCGGAGATGGATGTCGCCCTGACCGAGTGGCTGTTCGAGCAGATGCGCAAGCACGTCAAGAACTGGCGCGCGGCGGGCCTGCAGCCGGTGCCCATGGGCATCAAGGCCTCGCTGGCGAACATGCGGCCCAGCGACCTCACCCACCTGGTGAATGCCGCGATCGGCGGCGGCATGGACGCGAAGCACATCACGCTGGAACTGCAGCACGTCGGCGCGATCGACAACCTGCCTTCCCGGGAAGCGGCGGCGATGGCGACCCTGCGCAAGAAGGGCATGCGGCTGTCGCTGGACCGGTTCGGCAGCGTTGCTTCCGTGGCCCACCTGCGCAAGCTCATGTGCGACGAGATCAAGGTCGACGACTCCTTCGTGCGCGACCTGGAGAAGGACGCGGTGGTGCAGGCGATGCTGCTGGGAATGGGCGACCTGGCGCGCCGGCTGCGCCTCACCTGCGTGGCCTGCGGCGTGGACACGCCCGCGCAGCTCGCCTTCCTGAAGAAGAACGGCTGGGACCAGGGACAGGGCCGCCTTTTCGGCGAGCCGCAGTCGGGCCTGGCCTTCGCGGCCCGGTGGCTCACCCGCAGCGGCAAGCCGCAGCGCGTGCCCATGCCCGGCGAAAACATTTGAGCAGGGACAAGCTCCACGCCTAGTGGAATCCACCGGGATGCGGGCCGCGCGCGATTGGGCGTAGACTGGACCGTGGCCCACCAGGGCCATCCGAGTTCAGGAGGGCCCTTGCAGCCGACGAACATCGCCAACCCGGCGTATTTCCACAAGGTGGTGGATTGCCAGTGGGCTTGCCCCGCGCACACCCCGTCCCCGAGTACATCCGCATGATCGCGCAGGGCCGCTACGGCGACGCCTACATGGTCAACTGGGTGTCGAACGTCTTCCCCGGCATCCTTGGCCGCACCTGCGACCGGCCTTGCGAGCCTGCCTGCAGGCGCGGCCGCGTGGAGGAGAGCAACACGGGGGATCCGGAACCGGTGGCCATCTGCCGGCTCAAGCGCGTGGCCGCCGACAACAAGGACGACGTGCGCTCGCGGATGCCGCAGCGCGTGCCATCCAACGGCAGGCGCGTCGCCTGCGTGGGCGCCGGGCCCGCCTCGCTGACCGTGGCGCGCGACCTCGCACCGCTGGGCTACGAGGTGACGGTGTTCGACGGCGAGCAGCGCGCCGGCGGCTTCATCCGCACGCAGATCCCGCGCTTCCGCCTGCCGGAGGAGATCATCGACGAGGAGACCGGCTACGTGCTGGACCTCGGCGTGAAGTTCGTCGCCGGCCAGCGCATAGACTCCATGAAGGCGCTGATGGCGCAGGGCTACGACGCCATCTTCGTGGGCTGCGGCGCGCCGCGCGGCCGCGACCTGAGCTGCCGGGGCGGCGCGAGGCCGCGGCGAACATCCACATCGGCATCGACTGGCTCGCTTCGGTCTCCTTCGGCCACGTCACGCAGGTCGGCCGGCGCGTCATCGTGCTGGGCGGCGGCAACACCGCCATGGACTGCTGCCGCTCCGCGCGGCGCCTGGGCGGCGAGGAAGTGAAGGTGATCGTGCGCAGCGGCTTCGAGGAGATGAAGGCCTCGCCCTGGGAGAAGGAGGATGCCATGCACGAGGGCATCCCCATCATCAACTTCCATGTGCCCAAGGCCTTCGTGCATGAAGGCGGGAAGCTCACCGGCATGACCTTCGAGGTGGTGCGGGCCGAGTACGACGCGCAGGGCCGGCGCAACCTGGTGCCCACGGGTGAGCCGGATCCCTTCTTCCCCTGCGACGAGGTGCTGATCGCGGTGGGGCAGGAGAACGCCTTTCCCTGGATCGAGCGGGACAGCGGCATCGCCTTCGACCGCTGGGGCCTGCCCGAACTGCACAAGACGACCTTCCAGTCCACCGTGCCCAACGTCTTCTTCGGCGGCGACGCCGCGCTGGGCCCCAAGAACATCATCACGGCGGTGGCGCACGGCCACGAGGCGGCGATCTCCATCGACAAGCTGCTGCACGGCGAGGACGTGCGTGTGCGGCCCGCGCCCACCGCGAACCTGATGTCGCAGAAGATGGGCATCCACGAGTGGAGCTACCACAACGAGACCTCGCCCGACGAGCGCTATGCCGTGCCCTGGGCGGCGGCGGAAAAGGCGCTGGCCAGCATCCGGGTGGAGGTGGAACTGGGCTTCGACGCCGCGACCGCGTTCAAGGAAGCGCAGCGCTGCCTGAACTGCGACGTGCAGACCGTGTTCAACCAGACCGCCTGCATCGAGTGCGACGCCTGCATGGACATCTGCCCGATGGACTGCATCAGCTTCACCGCGGACGGCGAGGAGCCCGACCTGCGCCAGCGGCTGAAGGCGCCGGCCCTCAACCTCGCGCAGGACCTCTACGTCTCGGGCGAGCTCAAGACCGGCCGCGTGATGGTGAAGGACGAGGACGTCTGCCTGCACTGCGGCCTGTGCGCCGAGCGCTGCCCCACCGGCGCCTGGGACATGCAGAAGTTCCTGTTCAAGTCGGCGATGGCGGGGTCCGGCTGCCGCGACAAGGGTGCGCACAAGGCGCAGGAGGCGGTGGCATGAAGCGCATCACGGCAGTCAACGACTTCGTCGTCAAGTTCGCCAACGTCAATGGCTCGGGCTCGGCCTCGGCCAACGAGCTGTTCGCCAAGTCCATCCTGCGCATGGGCGTGCCGGTCAGCCCGCGCAACATCTTCCCGAGCAACATCCAGGGCCTGCCCACCTGGTACGAGGTGCGCGTCAGCGAGCAGGGCTGGCTGGGACGCCGCGGCGGGGTCGACATGATGGTGGCGATGAACCCGCAGACCTGGGAGGCCGACGTGGCGGAACTCTCGCCCGGCGGCTACCTCTTCTACGACAACACCCGGCCGCTGCCGCCGTCCGCCTTCCGCGACGACGTGCACGTGATCGGAATGCCGCTCACCGAGATCTGCAACGCGGTCTATTCGGACCCGCGGCAGCGCCAGCTGTTCAAGAACATCGTCTACGTCGGCGCCCTGTCGGTGCTGCTGGAGATCGACCCGGCGGAGATCGAGAAGCTGTTCGGCGAACAGTACAAGGGCAAGGAGAAGCTGCTGGCCTCCAACGTCCAGGCCCTGCAGCTCGGGCGCGAGTTCGCGCAGGAGCACCTGGACGCGCCGCTGGGCATCCGCGTCAAGCGCGCCGACCGCGTGGGCGACCGCATCTTCGTGGACGGCAACAGCGCCGCGGCGCTGGGCTGCGTGTACGGCGGCGCCACCGTCGCGGCCTGGTACCCGATCACGCCTTCGTCCTCGGTGGCCGAGGCCTTCCAGCGCTATTGCGGCAAGTTCCGGGTCGACCCGGACACCGGCCAGAACCGCTACGCGATCGTGCAGGCGGAAGACGAGATCGCCTCGATCGGCATGGTGGTGGGGGCAGGGTGGAACGGCGCGCGGGCCTTCACCGCAACCTCCGGCCCGGGCGTCTCGCTGATGACCGAGTTCATCGGCCTCGCGTACTTCGCGGAGATCCCGGTCACGATCATCAACGTGCAGCGCGGCGGCCCGTCCACCGGCATGCCGACGCGCACCCAGCAGGCCGACATCCTGTCCTGCGCCTACGCCTCGCACGGCGACACCAAGCACGTGCTGCTGCTGCCCGAGGACCCGCACGAGTGCTTCGAGCACGCGGCCCAGGCGCTGGACCTGGCCGACCGCCTGCAGACGCCGGTGTTCGTGATGACCGACCTGGACATCGGCATGAACCAGCGCCTGTGCGAGCCCTTCGGCTGGCGCGAAGGCGGGGCCTACGACCGCGGCAAGGTGATGAGCGCCGAGGAGCTGGAGGCCGGCAAGGACTTCGGCCGCTACAAGGACGTGGACGGCGACGGCATCCCCTGGCGCACGCTGCCCGGCACGCACCCCACGCGTGGCTCCTACTTCACGCGCGGCACCACCCGCGATCCCTACGCGCGCTACTCCGAGCGCGGCCCGGACTACATGTACAACATGGAACGGCTGCTGCGCAAGATCCGCACGGCCGCCACGCTGGTGCCGCAGCCGGTCGTGCGCCGTGCCGCCGGCGAGGCGCGCCTGGGCGTCATCTACTTCGGTTCGACCAGTCCCGCGATGCAGGAGGCGCTGGACGTGCTGGCCGCCGAGGGCATCGAGCTCGACGCCATGCGCCTGCGCGCCTTCCCCTTCCCGGACAGCGTGCCCGAGTTCATCGCCAGCCACGACCAGGTGTTCGTGGTGGAGCAGAACCGCGACGCGCAGATGCGCACGCTGCTGGTCAACGAGCTGGAGGTCGATCCGGCCCGGCTGGTCAAGGTGCTGCACTACGACGGCACGCCGATCACGGCGCGCTTCATCACCGGCGCCATCACCGCGCACGTGCAAGAGCTCGGGGAGAAAGTGGCATGAGCCGCCGGGCCGCTCCCAAGGCGAATACCGCAGTGCGTAGCACGGAGGTTTCCGAATGACCTATATCGCCAAGCCGGCGCTGCACCATCCGACGCTGGAGAAGAACCGCGTCGGCTATACGCGGCGCGACTACGAAGGCAAGATCTCCACGCTGTGCGCGGGCTGCGGACACGACTCCATCTCCGCGGCCATCATCCAGGCCTGCTGGGAACTGGACATCGAGCCGCACCGCGTGGCCAAGCTCTCCGGAATAGGCTGCAGTTCCAAGACGCCCGACTACTTCCTGGGCGCCTCGCACGGCTTCAACACGGTGCACGGCCGCATGCCTTCGGTGCTGACCGGCGCCAACCTCGCCAACCGCGACCTGCTGTACCTGGGCGTGTCCGGCGATGGCGATTCGGCGTCCATCGGGCTGGGCCAGTTCGCGCACGCCATGCGGCGCGGCGTGCGCATGGCCTATATCGTCGAGAACAACGGCGTCTACGGCCTCACCAAGGGGCAGTTCTCCGCCACCGCCGACAGCGGCTCGAAGAGCAAGAAGGGCGTGGTCAACAGCGACAGTCCGGTGGACCTGGTGGCCATGGCGCTGCAGCTGGGCGCCACCTACGTCGGCCGCAGCTTCTCCGGCAACAAGGAGCAGCTGGTGCCGCTGATCAAGGGCGCGATGGCGCATGGCGGCGCCGCCTTCATCGACGTGATCAGCCCGTGCGTGGCCTTCAACAACCACCCGGGCAGCACCAAGAGTTACGACTACGTGCGCGAGCACAACGAGGCGGTCAGCCGCATCGACTTCATCACGGCGCGCGAGGAGATCACGGCGCAGGCCGCGCCCGGCGAGGTGGTGGACGTGCGCCAGCACGACGGCTCGCTGTTGCGCCTGCGCAGCCTGCATCCGGATTACGATGCAACGGACCGCTATGCGGCCATGGCCTTCATGCAGGAGCACCAGGCGCGCGGCGAAGTGGTCACGGGCCTGCTCTACGTGGATCCGCTGGCCACCGACCTGCACACGGCGCTGAACACGACGGCCAGGCCGCTCAACACGCTGGAAGCCGGGGACCTGTGTCCCGGCGTGAAGCTGCTGGACAGGATCAACGCATCGCTGCGCTAGCACGGGCAGCGACCCAGGGGCACAGGGAGGCCGCCGTTTCACCTCGAAAGGAGGTCGCACATGGCTGAACGCACCGTTTTCCAGTCCGTGCCCAGGATGCACGTCCTCAGCCTCGGGCCGCACGCCAACGTCTGGGAGGCCGCCTGCGCCATGACGCGCGCCAACTGCGGCAGCGTGCTGGTGATGGAACCGCCCGATCGGCTGCTGGGCATCGTCACCGAGCGCGACCTGATGACGCGCGTGCTGGCGAAGGCCCTGGATCCCAAGCAGACCTCGCTGGTGCAGATCATGACGCCGCACCCGCAGTGCGTGGCGCCCGAGACCAAGGTGTCGGACGCCGTGCTGATCATGATCGAGCGCGGCTTCCGCCACCTGCCCATCGTCGCGGCCGATCGCAAGATCCTGGGCGTGTTCTCGATCCGCGACGCGCTGCCGCGCGAGATCGGCACCGCGCTGAGCGAGGCCGAGTTCAACGAGCAGGTGAACGACGCGCTGGGTTAACCCGGACCGCGCCTGGCCCGGGCGCGGGCGAGCGCCGCCTCGATCACCGCCTTCTTGCGCGCCAGTTCCACGCCTTCGGCGCCGTGCGTCAGCGCGGGCAGGTCGGCAAGCTTCTCGCGCGCCTTGCGTTCCATGCGCTCGTCGTGCTCCGCCGCCTCGCGCAGCTTGCGCGCCCGGCGCGCCTCGTAGCGCTGCAGCGCCTCGGCGGCCTGCGCCTGCGACCATGCATTCCAGCCGGTACGTTCGCCGGTGACGTTCTCCAGGGAGATGCAGTCGACCGGGCACACCGGCACGCACAGCTCGCAGCCGGTGCAATACGGCTCGATCACCGTGTGCATGCGCTTGTTGCCGCCCAGGATGGCGTCCGTGGGACACACGTCCAGGCACAGCGTGCAGCCGATGCACCAGGCCTCGTCGATCACGGCGACCGTGCGCGGCGCCTCGACCCCGAGCTCGGGGTCCAGCGGGATGGGGCGGCGGCCGGTGAGTTCGGCCAGGCGCAGGATGCCCTGGGCGCCGCCGGGCGGGCAGCGGTTGATGTCGGCCTCGCCGGCGGCCATGGCCTCGGCGTAGCCGGCGCAGTCGGGATAGCCGCAGCGCGTGCACTGCGTCTGGGGCAGGGCGGCGTGCAGGCGCGCCGCCTGCGGCTTCACTTGCGGCGGGCGCGTGCCGGCGTGGTGGCTCGCGCCGTTGCAGGACTCTTGCGGGCGGCGGCCACGGCCTTGCTGCGTCCCGCGCTCTTGCGGGCGGCGGCCACCGGCTCGTTGAACTGCAGGATGAAGTCGCGCACCTGCGGGTACACCACTTCGCGCCAGCGGCGGCCGCTGAAGATGCCGTAGTGGCCCGCGCCCTTGACTTCCAGGTGCTTCTGGCGCGCCTTGGGCACGTTGAAGCACAGGCCGTGCGCGGCCTCGGTCTGGCCGGAGCCGGAGATGTCGTCCAGCTCGCCTTCGATCGTGAAGTGCGCGGTGGTCTTGATGTCCTCGGGCCGCACGCGCTCCAGCACGCCGTCCGGGCTCATCACGTCCCAGGTGCCGTTGACCAGGCCGAACTCCTGGAACACGATGCGGATGGTGTCCAGGTAGTAGTCGGCGTCCATGTCGAGGACCGCGTTGTACTCGTCGTAGAACTGGCGGTGGGCCTCGGCGCTGGCGTCGTCGCCGGCGATCAGGTGCTTGAAGTAGTCGTAGTGGCTGGACAGGTGGCGGTCCGGGTTCATCGCCACGAAGCCGGAGTGCTGCAGGAAGCCGGGATACACGCGGCGGCCGGCGCCCGGGAAGCTGGTGGGCACGCGGTAGATCACGTTGGCCTCGAACCACTCGAAGCTCTTGTTCATCGCCAGGTTGTTCACCGCGGTCGGCGACTTGCGCGCGTCGATCGGGCCGCCCATCATGGTCATCGTCAGCGGCGTCGGTTCGCCGCGGCTGGCCATCAGCGACACCGCAGCGAGCACCGGCACCGTCGGCTGGCACACGCTGATCACGTGGCAGTTGCCGTACTCGGACTGCAGGTGGCGGATGAACTCCTGCACGTAGTTCACGTAGGTGTCGAGGTGGAACGGGCCCTGTTCCAGCGGCACCATGCGGGCATTGCGCCAGTCGGTGATGTAGACCTTGTGGTCCTTCAGCATCGCGCGCACGGTGTCGCGCAGCAGGGTGGCGTAGTGGCCCGAAAGCGGCGACACGATCAGCACCGCCGGCTGTTCCTTCAGCCTGTTGAGCGTGGCGGTGTCGTCGGAGAACCGCTTGAAGCGGCGCAGCTCGCAGAAGGGCTTGTCGATCTCGACGCGCTCGTGGATCGCCACTTCGACGCCGTCGACGTCGACCGTCTTGATGCCGAATTCGGGCTTCTCGTAGTCCTTGCCCAGGCGGTAGATCAGGTCGTAGCTCGCCGCCATGCGCTGGGCGAGGGGATGCTGGCCGAAGGGCGAAAGCGGGTTGCTGTAGAGCTTGGACGCCGCCTGCGCGAAATCGGCGAAGGGCTCCATCAGGGAGCGCTGCGCTTCATAGATCTGGTAGAGCATCGGGAGTCCTGGTTGTTGCAGTGCAATATACCAGCCGCCGAGCAAGGCTGCACGAGGTAGAACTACGGATGAGTCACCTCGGAGCCCCGGCCGTCAGGTTTGCCGGGGGCTGGTGTAGGAATGATGCAAGGAATGGGCGCAAAAGGGTGTCGCGGCCGCTCAGATCGCCTGCAGGACCGAGGGACCGATGGCGTGCGCGGAGGGCGGGGTGTCGCCCGCGATGCCCAGGACCGAGCGCGCCACCGCCTCGGCGACCTCGATCCCGTCCACTCCCGCGGACATGATGCCGCCGGCATAGCCGGCGCCTTCCCCTGCGGGGTAGAGGCCGCGCACGTTCAGGCTTTCGTACTGCCGGTTGCGGGTGATGCGCAGCGGCGAGGAGGTGCGCGTCTCCACCCCGGTCAGCACGGCATCGCGCATCGCGAAGCCGGCGATCTGCCGCTCGAAGGCCGGGATCGCCTCGCGGATGGCGTCCAGCACGTAGGGCGGCAGGCTTTCGCGGCCCGGCTGCGCCAGGTCGGTCATGCGCACGCCCGGCTTGTACGAGGGCAGCACGGTGCCCAGCTCGCGGCTGCGCTGCTTCTTCACGAAATCGCCCACCAGCTGGCCGGGCGCCACGTAGCCGCCTTCGCCCAGCTCGTAGGCGCGCGACTCCCACAGGCGCTGGAAGCGCATGCCGTCCAGCGGGCTGACCGGGCCTTCCGACAGGCCGTCCTGCCGGTAGTCCTGCGGCGAGATGCCGACCACGATGCCGGCGTTGGCGTTGCGCTCGTTGCGCGAATACTGGCTCATGCCGTTGGTGACCACGCGTTCGGGCTCGGAGGTGGCGGCCACCACGGTGCCGCCCGGGCACATGCAGAAGCTGTAGACGCTGCGGCCGTTCTTCGCGTGGTGCACCAGCTTGTAGTCGGCCGCGCCCAGGATGGGGTTGCCGGCATTCGGGCCGAAGCGCGCGCGGTCGATCACGCCCTGCGGATGCTCGATGCGAAAGCCCACCGAGAAGGGCTTGGCCTCCATGAACACGCCGCGCCCGTGCAGCATGGTGAAGGTGTCGCGCGCACTGTGGCCTAGCGCCAGCACCGCATGGTCGGCGCGCAGCTGCTCGCCGGAGGCCAGCGTCACGCCGCGCAGCCGCAGGCCGTCGCCGTCGGGCTCGAGCTGCACGTCGGTCACCTGCTGGCCGAAGCGGATCTCGCCGCCCAGCGACTCGATCTCGGCGCGCATCTTCTCCACCATGCTCACCAGGCGGAAGGTGCCGATGTGCGGCTTGCTGACGAACAGGATCTCGTCGGGCGCACCCGCCTTCACGAACTCGGTCAGCACCTTGCGCGTGAGGTGGCGCGGGTCGCTGATCTGGCTCCAGAGCTTGCCGTCGCTGAAGGTGCCGGCACCGCCTTCGCCGAACTGCACGTTGGAGTCCGGGTTCAGCACGCCCTGGCGCCACAGGCCCCAGGTGTCCTTGGTGCGCTGGCGCACTTCCTTGCCGCGTTCCAGCACGATCGGGCGCAGGCCCATCTGCGCCAGCAGCAGCGCGGCGAAGATGCCGCAGGGACCGAAGCCGATCACCAGCGGCCGCGGCCTGTCCTGCGCGCGGAAATCCGCCGGCGCATGGCCGACGAAGCGGTAGCGGGTGTCGGGCGCGGGCTTCACGTGCGGGTCGCCCGCCTTGGCCGCCAGCACCGCGGCCTCGTCGCGCACTTCGCAGTCGACCGTGTAGATCAGGACGATCGCCGTCTTCTTGCGCGCGTCGTAGGCACGGCGGAACACCGAGAGGGACAGCAGGTCGGCGTCGGCGATGCCCAGGCGGCGCAGCACCGCGGGACGCAGCGCGTCCCCGGCGTGGTCCAGCGGCAAGCGGAGTTCGGTGATCCTGAGCATGGGGTGGCCTGAATGCAAAACGCCGCCCTGGGGCGGCGGATTGCGCGCAGCGCGGAAGCGGGTCAGCCGCCCTTGCGCGGGCGCTTGCCGGGGTTCTTCTTGCTGCGGGTGTGGGAGCCGCGCTCGAGGCTGACCTTCTGGCCGTGGCCCGTGGTGTTGGTGCGGCCGCTCGGGGCCTTCGCCTTGGGGGTGGCCTTGCGGTCTGCTTCGGTGACGATCTTGTTGCCCATGACGGCTCCGTTGAATCTTGTGGGTTGAAGGGAACGAACCCGCGATTATCCCTCAGGTGGCTTCGCCGCCGCCGCGAGCCATTCCAGCACGCCCTGCGCGGCGGCGCGGCCGGTCGCCATGCAGGCGGTCAGCAGGTAGCCGCCGGTGGGCGCTTCCCAGTCCAGCATCTCGCCGGCGCAGAAGACGCCGGGCAGGGCGCGCAGCATGCCGCGCGCGTCCAGGGCCTCGAAGCGCACCCCGCCGGCGGTGCTGATCGCCTCGTCGATGGGACGAGGGCGCAGCAGCGTGATCGGCAGGGCCTTCAAGGCACGGGCCAGCTCCGCCGGGTCGGCCAGCTTCGCGGGGGTCAGCATCTCGTGCAGCAGCGCCATCTTGACGCCCTGGATGCCCAGGCGGCTCTTCAGATGGGTGGACAGGCTGCGCGGGCCGCGGGGCCGGCGCGTTTCCTCCAGCACCTGCGCGGCGTCGTGCTGTGGCAGCAGGTCGACCAGGAGGGTGGCTCCGCCGCTGGCCGTGATCTCGTCGCGCAGCATGGCGCTCAAGGCGTAGACGAGGCTGCCCTCGACGCCGGTGTCGGTGATCACGAACTCGCCGCGCTGCCACCCGTAGGCTGGGGTGACGCCAGGAACCCCAGCGATGCGCGACGCGCTGGGGTTCGCTTCGCTCACCGCCAGCCTACCGGGGGCCACGGCTGCGGCGACTGTCTTCAGCGGCTGGCCTGCGAAGCGCTCGCGCAGGTAATCGCTCCAGCCGGCTCGACCCGGCGCGGTCGGGGCCACGTCGAAGCCGCAGTTGGAAGGCTGCAGCGGCGCGACTTCCACGCCGCGCTCCTGCAGCCAGGGCAGCCAGGCGCCGTCGGAGCCCAGGCGCGACCAGCTCGCGCCGCCCAGGGCCAGCAGGGTGGCGTCGGCATGGTGCGTGACCTCGCCGCCCGGCGTGACGAAACGCAGCGCGCCATCCTCCGTCCAGCCGGTCCAGCGATGCCGCGGATGCACCCGCACCCCGGCGGCGCGCAGCCGGTGCAGCCAGGCGCGCAGCAGCGGCGCCGCCTTCATGTCGGTGGGGAAGACGCGGCCGGAGGTGCCGACGAAGGTTGCGATGCCCAGGCCGGCGGCCCAGGCGCGCACCGCCTCGCCATCGAAGGCGCTGACCGCGTCGTGCAGTGCGCTCTCGCGCTCCCCATAGCGCGTGAGCAGCTTGGCCGTGGGTTCCGAATGCGTGAGGTTCAGGCCGCCGCGGCCGGCCAGCAGGAACTTGCGTCCCACCGTGGCCATGGCGTCGAACAGGTCGACCTGCGCGCCGCCCGCGGCCAGCACTTCGGCGGCCATCAGGCCGGCCGGTCCGCCGCCGATCACGGCGACGCGGCCGGCCGCCGCCGCGTCCTTAGCGGACGACGGTGGCAATGGACTCGGCGACGTAGTCGATGTTCTTGCTGTTCAAGGCGGCCACGCAGATGCGGCCGCTCTCGATGCCGTACACGCCGAACTCGTTGCGCAGGCGGACCATCTGCTCCTTGGTCAGGCCCGAGTAGCTGAACATGCCGACCTGCTGCGTGATGAAGCCGAAGTCGCGCTGCACGCCTTTTTCCTTGAGCTTGCCCACCAGCGCGCCGCGCATTTCCTTGATGCGCACGCGCATCGCGGCCAGTTCCTTTTCCCACAGCGCGCGCAGTTCCGGCGTGTTGAGGATGGTGGCCGCCACCTGGCCGCCGTGCGTGGGCGGGTTGCTGTAGTTGGTGCGGATGACGATCTTCAGCTGCGACAGCACGCGCGTGGCCTCGTCCTTGTTCTGGCACAGCACGGACAGGGCGCCGACGCGCTCGCCGTACAGGCTCAGGCTCT
Organism: Ramlibacter montanisoli; assembly: GCF_013087525.1. Taxonomy (GTDB): domain Bacteria; phylum Pseudomonadota; class Gammaproteobacteria; order Burkholderiales; family Burkholderiaceae_C; genus Ramlibacter; species Ramlibacter montanisoli. The sequence continues at coordinate 1,189,169 of NZ_JABFCS010000001.1, forward strand.
TGGAGAAGGAGGTGGACACCAGGAAGTCCTCGCCGGAGGCGAGGAACTTGGCGACCGCGATGCCGTCCTCGGCGATGCCCTGGCCAAAGCCCTGGTAGGCCATGTCGAGGAAGGCCACCAGCTTGCGCGCCTTGACCGCCGCGACCACCTGGTCCCACTGGGCGGCCGTGAGGTCGTAGCCGGTCGGGTTGTGGCAGCAGGCATGCAGCACGACGATGGTGCCGGCGGGCGCGGTGTTCAGCGCCGTCAGCATGCCGTCCATGTCGATGCCGCGCTTGTCGGCGTCGTAGTAAGGGTAGTTCTCGACCGTGAAGCCCGCGTCGCGGAAGATGCCGCGGTGGTTTTCCCAGCTCGGGTCGCTGATCAGCACCTTGGCGGTGGGGTTCAGCTTCTTCAGGAAGTCGGCGCCGATCTTCAGGCCGCCGGTGCCGCCCAGGGCCTGCACGGTGGCGACGCGGCCGCTCTTGACGGCTTCCGAATCGGCCCCAAATACCAGGGCCTTGATCGCGGCGTCATAGGCCGCGATGCCATCGATCGGCAGGTAGCCGCGGGCCGCGTGGGCGGCCATCATCTTTTCCTCGGCCTTCTGCACGCACTCCAGCAGCGGCAGCTTGCCGTTGTCGTCGTAATACACCCCCACGCCGAGGTTCACCTTTTTCGGGTTCGGATCGGCAACGAACTGCTCGGTCAGCCCGAGGATCGGGTCGCGGGGCGCCATTTCGACGGCGTTGAAGAGAGACATGGGGTTCCTTGGATGCGGTGGCACGAACGCCCGGCCTGTTGTACGCTGGCCGGCTGCCCGCAATTTTAATGGGTCGACCAGATACACACCGAATGAGCGCAATACCCGAGGCAACGCAGGCCCAGCAGGACGAGAAAAAGGGCCAGTTCATCAGCTTCCCCGGCTCCCCGTTCGAGCTCTTCATGCCCTATCCGCCGGCCGGCGACCAGCCGCAGGCGATCGAGAAGCTGGTGGAAGGCGTCAACGACGGCGAGGTGTTCCAGACCCTGCTGGGCGTGACCGGCTCCGGCAAGACCTTCACCATGGCCAACGTGATCGCCCGCCTGGGCCGGCCGGCGATCGTGTTCGCGCCCAACAAGACCCTGGCCGCGCAGCTCTATAGCGAATTCCGCGAGTTCTTCCCGAAGAACGCCGTGGAGTACTTCGTGAGCTACTACGACTACTACCAGCCGGAAGCCTACGTCCCCCAGCGCGACCTGTTCATCGAGAAGGACAGCTCGATCAACGAGCACATCGAGCAGATGCGGCTGTCGGCCACCAAGAGCGTGCTGGAGCGGCGCGACACGGTGATCGTGGCGACGGTGTCGGCGATCCGGCATCGGCGCCCCCGAGGACTACACGCAGATGCGCTTCATCGTGCGGGTGGGCGACAAGATCGGCCAGCGCGACGTGATCGGCCAGCTCATTCGCATGCAGTACAACCGCAACGAGCAGGACTTCTCGCGCGGGACCTTCCGCGTGCGCGGCGACACCATCGACATCTTCCCGGCGGAACACTCGGAGCTGGCGATCCGCATCGAGCTGTTCGACGACGAGATCGAGACGCTGCAGCTGTTCGACCCGCTGACCGGCCGCATCCGCCAGAAGGTTCCGCGCTTTACGGTCTATCCCTCCAGCCACTACGTGACGCCGCGCGAGAAGGTCGTGTCGGCCGTGGAGTCGATCAAGCTGGAGCTGAGGGACCGGCTGGACCACTTCGTCAAGCAGGGCAAGCTGGTCGAGGCGCAGCGCCTGGAGCAGCGCACCCGCTTCGACCTGGAGATGCTGTCCGAGCTGGGGCACTGCAAGGGCATCGAGAACTACACGCGCCACCTTTCGGGCGCGCCGCCCGGGGCGCCGCCGTCCACGCTGACGGACTACCTGCCCAAGGACTCGCTGATGTTCCTGGACGAGAGCCACCAGATGATCGGCCAGCTCAATGGCATGTACGCCGGCGACCGCGCCCGCAAGGAAACGCTGGTGGAGTACGGCTTCCGCCTGCCTTCGGCCATGGACAACCGGCCGCTGAAGTTCGAGGAGTTCGAGACGCGCATGCGGCAGGTGATCTTCGTGTCGGCCACCCCCGCCGACTACGAGAAGACCCATGCCGGCCAGGTGGTGGAGCAACTGGTGCGCCCCACCGGCCTGATCGACCCGGTGGTGGAAGTGCGTCCCGCCACCCACCAGGTGGACGACGTGCTGCAGGAGATCCGCCTGCGGGTGGAGAAGAACGAGCGCGTGCTGATCACCACGCTGACCAAGCGGATGGCGGAGCAGCTCACCGACTACCTCAGCGACAACGGCGTGAAGGTGCGCTACCTGCACAGCGACGTGGACACCGTGGAGCGGGTGGAGATCCTGCGCGACCTGCGGCTGGGCCAGTTCGACGTGCTGGTGGGCATCAACCTGCTGCGCGAAGGCCTGGACATCCCGGAGGTGTCGCTGGTGGCCATCCTGGACGCGGACAAGGAAGGCTTCCTGCGCGCCGAGCGCTCGCTGATCCAGACCATCGGCCGGGCCGCGCGCAACCTGAACGGCCGCGCGATCCTGTACGCGGACCGGATGACCGACTCGATGAAGAAGGCCATCGACGAAACCGAGCGGCGGCGCGAGAAGCAGGTCGCACACAACCTGGCGCACGGCATCACGCCGCGCAGCATCCAGAAGCAGGTGCGCGACCTGATCGACGGCGTCTACAGCGAGAAGGCGAGCAAGGAGCAGGAGAAGCAGGAACTGCAGCGCGCGATGGTGGAGGACATGTCCGAGAAGGACATCTCCAAGCGCATCAAGCAGCTGGAAAAGCAGATGCTGGAGCACGCCCGCAACCTGGAGTTCGAGAAGGCCGCCCGCGTGCGCGACCAGCTCGCGCTGCTCAAGGAACAGGCCTTCGGCGCCGTCGTGCACGACAACGTGGTGCCCATCGACACGGCCAAGAAGAAATGAGGAAGTACGCCGTCCTGATGGTCTGCATGGGCAACATCTGCCGCAGCCCCACGGCGGAGGGCGTCTTTCGCCACCTCGTGCAGCGCGAGGGGCTGGCGGACCGCATCCACATCGACTCCGCCGGCACCCACGACTACCACGTGGGCTCCCCGCCGGACGAGCGCAGCAGCCACCATGCCTCCCGGCGCGGCTACGACCTGTCGGCGCTGCGGGCGCGCCAGGTGAAACCCTCGGACTTCGAGCGATTCGACCTGATCCTTGCGATGGATCACGAGAACCTGGCCTTGCTGGAGGAAGACTGTCCGCCGCAGCACCGTCCCAAGCTCAGGCGCCTGATGGAGTTCGCGCCGGCCGGTCTCGGCGAGGTGGTCGCGGATCCCTACTACGGCGGCACCAAGGGCTTCGAGACCGTCCTGGACCACGTGGAGGCCGCCTGCGAGGGACTGCTGCGGCACGTGAGGGCGGAGCTGGCCGGCTGACGGGCTTGCTGCACTGCAGAAAGACCTGAGTACCCGAGCTGGGTGACGGGGCTTCTGGTATACTTGACGGAAACAGTCAGGAAACCCAAGAGAGAGTCAACGGAGCCGGGCGTCGTGCCCGGCCAGAGGGCCGGCCCCAAGCCGGAGCATGGGTGGAGACGGCCTGGCGTGGCGGGTGCCGCGCGAGGTAAAGGCAAGCAAGCCAGCAACAAGGAGCTAGCGATGCGTCTCACGACCAAAGGCCGCTTTGCGGTCACCGCGATGATCGACCTGGCACTGCGCCAGAACAATGGTCCCGTCACCCTGGCGGCGATCAGCCAGCGCCAGCAGATCTCGCTGTCCTACCTGGAGCAGCTGTTCGGCAAGCTGCGCCGGCACGAACTCGTGGAATCCACCCGGGGCCCGGGCGGCGGCTACACGCTCGGCCGCAAGGCGACCGAGATCACCGTGGCCGACATCATCGTGTCGGTGGACGAGCCGATCGACGCCACCCAGTGCGCCGGCAAGGAAAACTGCCAGGGCGACGGCGGCCGCTGCATGACGCACGAGCTGTGGTCCGCGCTCAACCAGCGCATGGTGGAGTTCCTGGATTCCGTCACGCTGCAGAAGCTGGTGGACGACCAGCTGGCCAAGGGCATGCAGATCGAGGACAAGCCGGCGCCCAAGCGCGCGATCTCCAGCCAGCCGGTGGTCAAGCCCATCCGCGTCAACGCGCCGAACTCGGTGTTCGCGCTCGGCAATTCCCTGGTCAAGCAATAAGAACGAATCCGACGGTGTGACAACGATGGACATGACGCCCCACTTCCCGATCTACATGGACTACGGCGCCACCACGCCGGTCGACCCGCGCGTGGTCGACGCCATGATCCCCTGGTTGCGCGAGCACTTCGGCAACCCGGCTTCCCGCAGCCATGCCTGGGGCTGGGAGGCGGAGGAAGCGGTCGAGAAGGCGCGCCAGCAGGTCGCCGACCTGATCGGTGCCGATCCGCGCGAGATCGTCTGGACTTCGGGAGCGACGGAATCGAACAACCTCGCCATCAAGGGCGCGGCGCACTTCTACCAGTCCAAGGGCAAGCACCTGATCACGGTGAAGACCGAGCACAAGGCCGTGCTCGACACCATGCGGGAGCTGGAGCGCCAGGGCTTCGAGGTGACTTACCTCGACGTGCAGGAAGACGGCATGCTGGACCTGGACAAGTTCAAGGCGGCGATCCGCCCGGACACCATCCTGGCCTCGGTCATGTTCGTGAACAACGAGATCGGCGTGGTGCAGGACATCCCGACGCTGGGCGCCATCTGCCGCGAGAAGGGCGTGCTGTTCCACGTGGACGCGGCGCAGGCCACCGGCAAGGTCGAGATCGACCTGAAGAAGCTGCCCGTGGACCTGATGAGCCTGGCCTCGCACAAGACCCGGCCCCAAGGGCATCGGTGCCCTGTACGTTCGCCGCAAGCCGCGCGTGCGCCTGGAAGCGCAGATGCACGGCGGCGGCCACGAGCGCGGCATGCGCTCGGGCACGCTGCCCACGCACCAGATCGTGGGCATGGGCGAGGCCTTCCGCCTCGCCAGGGAAGAGATGCAGAAGGACGTGGCGCACGCGCGCAAGCTGCAGCAGCGCCTGCTGGACGGACTGAAGGACATCGAGCAGGTGTTCATCAACGGGAACACGGAGCACCGCGTTCCGCACAACCTCAACATGAGCTTCAACTTCGTCGAGGGCGAGTCGCTGATCATGGGCATCAAGGGCCTGGCGGTGTCTTCGGGCTCGGCCTGCACCTCCGCTTCGCTGGAACCCAGCTACGTGCTGCGCGCCCTGGGCCGCAGCGACGAGCTGGCGCACAGCAGCCTGCGCATGACCATCGGCCGCTTCACGACCGAAGAGGAAATCGATTACGCCGTGACGACGATCCGCGAGAACGTCACCAAGCTGCGGGAGCTGAGCCCCTTGTGGGAGATGTACCAGGACGGCATCGACATCAGCACCATCCAGTGGACGGCCCACTAAGAAACACGGAATCAGGAGTACCAACATGGCTTATTCCCAGAAAGTCGTCGAGCATTACGAGAACCCGCGCAACGTCGGCTCCTTCGAAAAAGGTGACGAGAGCGTGGGCACCGGCATGGTGGGCGCGCCGGCCTGCGGCGACGTGATGCTTGCAGATCAAGGTGAACCCGCAGACGGGCGTGATCGAGGACGCGCGCTTCAAGACCTACGGCTGCGGCTCCGCCATCGCCTCCAGCTCGCTCGTGACCGAGTGGGTCAAGGGCAAGACGCTGGACCAGGCAGCTTCGATCAAGAACGCGCAGATCGCCGAGGAACTGGCGCTGCCGCCGGTGAAGATCCACTGCTCCATCCTCGCCGAGGACGCCATCAAGGCGGCCGTCGAGGACTACAAGAAGAAACACGCGAACTGAAGGCGATGGCAGTGTCCCTGACCCAAGCCGCGGCGCGGCACGTGACACGCTACCTTGCCAAACGGGGCAAGGGCGTGGGCGTGCGCCTCGGCGTCAAGACCACCGGCTGTTCCGGCCTGGCCTACAAGCTGGAGTACGTGGACGAAGTGGCTCCCGAGGACGTGGTCTTCGAGAACCACGGCGTCAAGCTGCTGGTGGACCCCAAGAGCCTGGCCTACATCGACGGCACGGAACTCGATTTCGTGCGCGAGGGCCTGAACGAGGGCTTCCGCTTCAACAACCCCAACGAGCGGGACCGCTGCGGCTGCGGAGAGAGTTTCCGCGTCTGAAGGTGAAGCTCCACTCCAGCGACTTCGAGCTGTTCGGCCTGCCGCAGCGCTTCGCCCAGGAGCGTTCGGCGATCGATTCACGCTGGAAGGACCTGCAGCGGGAAGCCCACCCCGACCGCTTCGCCGGCCAGGGCGCCAGCGCGCAGCGCGCGGCCCTGCAGTGGTCGGTGCGCATCAACGAAGCCTACCAGCGCCTGAAGGACCCGCTCAAGCGTGCCAGCTACCTGTGCGAGCGGCTGGGCGCCCCCATCGACGCCGAGAACAACACCGCCATGCCGCCGGAGTTCCTGATGGAGCAGATGGAATGGCGGGAAGCGCTGGACGAGGCCTCCAGCGAGGAAGCGCTGCAGGAGCTGTCGGAGCGGGTGCTGCAGCGCCGGCGCGAGATGCTGGCCGACATCCAGCAGCTGCTGGACCTCGAAGGCGATGCGCCGGCGGCGGCTCAGCGCGTGAGAGCCCTCATGTTCATCGAGCGCTTTGCCGGGGACGTGGAGTCCCGGCTCGCGCAACTGGGACAATAGCGGGCTCCCAAGAATTGCCATGTCCCTGCTGCAGATCTCCGAACCGGGCGCCTCGCCCGACCCCCACCAGCGCCGCATCGCCGTCGGCATCGACCTGGGCACCACGCATTCGCTGGTGGCCTCGGTGCGCAACGGCGTGGCCGAATGCCTGCCCGATGCGCAAGGGCGCGTGATCCTGCCTTCCGTCGTGCGTTACCTCGGTGACGGCCGCCGCCAGATCGGCTTCGACGCGCACGCCGCGCAGGCCGAGGACCCCGAGAACACCATCGCCTCGGCCAAGCGCTTCATGGGCCGCGGCCTGGCGGACATCGCCGGCCGCGAGAAACTGCCCTACCGCTTCGCCGACCATCCCGGCATGGTCACGCTGCACACGCGCGAAGGCGAGAAGTCGCCGGTGGAAGTGAGCGCGGAGATCCTGGCCACGCTGCGCTACCGGGCCGAGGACACTTTCAACGAAGACCTCTACGGCGCGGTGATCACCGTGCCCGCCTACTTCGACGAGGCCCAGCGCCAGGCGACCAAGGACGCCGCGCAGCTGGCCGGCCTGAACGTCTTGCGGCTGATCAACGAGCCGACGGCGGCGGCCATCGCCTACGGCCTGGACAACGCCAGCGAAGGCGTCTACGCGGTCTACGACCTGGGCGGCGGCACCTTCGACATCTCCATCCTGCGCCTGTCGCAGGGCGTGTTCGAGGTGGTGTCCACCGGCGGCGATTCCGCCCTGGGCGGCGACGACTATGACCGGGCGCTGGCCGACTGGCTGCTGCGGCAGGCGAAGGCTTCGCCGGAGACGGCCTCCGAGAAGGCCGCCATCAAGATGCTGGCGCGCCAGGTGAAGGAGCAGCTGTCCGAGCAGGACGCCGTGACGGCGACCGTCGCCGTGGGCGGCCGGCGCGTGGACGTGCGGGTCGCGCGCAAGGACTTCGAGCTGGAAACCGGCGACCTGACCGCCCGCACCATGGGTGCGGTGCGCGCGCTGCGCGACGCCAAGCTCACCAAGGACGAAGTGCAGGGCGTGGTGCTGGTGGGCGGCTCCACCCGCATGCCGCAGGTGCGCCAGGCCGTGGCCGATTTCTTCGGCAAGCCGCCGCTGACCAATTTGAATCCCGACGAGGTGGTTGCCCTGGGCGCCGCCATCCAGGCCAACCAGCTGGCCGGCAACAACCCGCAGGGCGAGCTGCTGCTGCTGGACGTGATCCCGCTGTCGCTGGGCATCGAGACCATGGGCGGGCTGGTGGAGCGCATCGTGCCGCGCAACGAGACCATCCCGACGGCCAAGGCGCAGGACTTCACCACCTTCAAGGACGGCCAGACCGCGATGGCGATCCACGTGGTGCAGGGCGAGCGCGACCTGGTCGCCGACTGCCGCAGCCTGGCGCGCTTCGAGCTGCGCGGCATCCCGCCGATGGCGGCCGGGGCCGCCCGCATCCGCGTCACCTTCACGGTGGACGCCGACGGCCTGCTGGACGTGTCGGCGCGCGAGCAGGGCAGCGGCGTCGAGGCGCACATCGTCGTCAAGCCCTCCTACGGCCTGTCCGACGAGCAGATCGCCACCATGCTGCGCGAGAGCTTCACCACCGCCGAGGCCGACATGAAGGTGCGGGCGCTGACCGAAGCGCGGGTGGACGCCGAGCGCATGATCATCGCCACCGTGAGCGCGCTGGACGCCGACGGTGACCTGCTGTTGCCCGAGGAGCGCCGCGAGATCGAGGCGCTGATGGCCACGCTGCGCGAGACCGCGAAGAACAGCGAAGACGCCGCCGTGGTCGAAGCCGCCGTGAAGGCGCTGGCCCAGGGCACGGAAGCCTTCGCGGCACAGCGGATGAACGAGGGCATCCGCAAGGCCCTTGCAGGCAAGAACCTCGAGGCGATCTAGTCCCTACCATGCCCACGATAAAGATCCTGCCCCATCCCGAATACTGCCCCGAGGGGGCCGAGGTGAAGGCGCCCGCGGGCACGTCCATCTGCGAGGCCCTGCTGGACAACGGCATCGAGATCGAGCACGCCTGCGACATGAGCTGCGCCTGCACGACCTGCCACTGCATCGTGCGCAAGGGCTTCCAGTCGCTCAACGAGATGGACGAGAACGAGGAAGACCTGCTGGACCGGGCCTGGGGCCTGGAGCCGAACTCGCGGCTGTCCTGCCAGGCGATCCTGGCGCAGGAAGACCTGGTGGTGGAGATCCCGAAGTATTCGATCAACCACGCCAAAGAGAAGCATTGAGGACGGAGCGCTGGGGTTCGGCTGCGCCTCACCGCCAGCCTACGGGCGGCAACGGCATCGTGGTGTCATGTAGGCTGGGGTAAGCGCGAAGCCGCACCCCAGCGATGCGCGACGCGCTACTCGTACTTCTTCCCCGCCGCCAGCAACTCCGGCGTCCCGATCACGGCGTTCAGCCCGTCGAAATCCAGCATCTCCCCGCGCATCGCCGCCGTCGTGCCGTCCTGCCTGAGCGTGCCGTAATAGCGCGCCAGCGTGTGCGCCACCGCCCGCGCCGTGCCGCCAGGGAAGATGACGATGCGGAATCCGATCCGCCCCAGCTCCTGCGCATCCAGCACCGGCGTCTTGCCGCCTTCCACCATGTTGGCCAGCAGCGGAATCCGCGACGCGAAGCGATCGCAGGCGGCGCGCATCTGCTCGGGGCTGCGCAGCGCCTCGATGAACAGCGCGTCCACTCCGCACTCCAGGTAGCGCTCGGCGCGCTCCAGCGCCGCGTCCAGCCCTTCGATGGCGAGCGCATCGGTGCGGGCGAGGATCAGCGTCTCGCTGCTGCGCCGCGCATCCAGGGCCGCCCGCAGCTTGCCGCACATCTCGTTCACTCCCACCACCGCCTTGCCATCGAGGTGGCCGCAGCGCTTGGGAAAGCCCTGGTCCTCCAGCTGGATCATGGCCGCGCCGGCCCTCTCGAACTCGCGCACCGTGCGCTGGACGTTCAGCGCATTGCCGAAGCCGGTGTCGCCATCGACGATCACCGGCAGCCGCACGCGGTCCGTGATGTGCGCCAGCGTCTGGGCGACCTCGGTGGCGGTCGTCAGGCCGACGTCGGAGCGGCCCAGGCGCGTGTAGGCGATCGAGGCGCCGGACAGGTAGAGCGCCTCGAAGCCGGCCTGTTCCGCCAGCAGGGCGCTGAGCGCGTCGTACACGCCCGGCGCCAGCAGGGGCTGCGGCCGGGCCAGCAAGGTCTTCAGGGAGGTCATGGCTGCTTTCCTGGCCGCAGTTGCGCGGCCGCGGTGCCGGCGGCGATCCAGCCGCCGGCGATCGCGCTCAAGAGGCCGTTGCCGGAGAGATAGCCCCAGACCGCGTTGCCGCTGACGCCGCGCGCGGCGCCGCCGGCGGCCAGCAGGTTGGGGAACAGGGAGCCGTCGCCGCGGCGCACGCGGCAGCGCGCGTCGATGTCGAGGCCGCCTTGCGTGTGGAACAGGGCGCCGGTGACGCGCACGGCGTGGAAGGGCGGGCCGAAGCGCTCGATCTCCGGCGCCAGCGCGGAAGGCGCGCAGCCGATGATCGCGGCCAGCACATCACGGTCCGCGGCCGTGCGCAGCGCGCCCGCTGCCTCCGCCTCGCGGAAGTCCGGGAACTCGCGCGCCAGCGCCAGCTGCGCATCGCCGAACACGTTCCAGGCCGTGCCCCGGGCTGCGCCAGCACGTCCACGGCCGCTTCCGAGTAGCCCTGCTTCTCGTCGTGAAAGCGTTCGCCGCGCGCATTGAGTTGCACGCCGCCTTCCATCATCACGGCCCAGGTCATCAAGGCGCCCTGCGGCACCACCCAGGAGCCGTGCCCCTGGTAGCCGCCGAGGTCGGCGAGCGCCGCGCCCAGCGCCTGGCCCCAGAGGATGGCGCTGCCGTCGTTGCCGGCGTGGCCCGCGAAGGTCGCGTCGCGCATTTCCGGCAGCAGGTCGCGCACGAGCTGTGCGTTGCCGCCGAAGCCGTTGCAGGCCAGCAGCAGCGTGTCGCAGGCGATGTGCTCCAGCGCGCCGCCGGGACGCGCGATGCCGACGCCGAGGATGCGATCCTGAGTATCGGCCCAGAGTTCGGTCACGTGCGCGGAGGGCAGCACGTCCACGCCGGCCCGCGTCGCCGCATCCAGCAGCGCGGCGACCAGCGCGGCGCCGGTGCGCTGCGGCAGCGTGTGCATGCGGTGCACGCGATGACCCGGGTAGAGGAAGTTGTCCAGCACCTCGAAATGCAAGCCGTGGTCCGCCAGCCGGTCCAGCGCCGGCGCGGCGGCTTCCGCATAGGCGCGCACCAGGTGCAGTGCCCCGGTCGCCTTGTTCTTGCGGACGATGTCCTCCGCGAACACCTCCACGCTGTCGGAGATGCCTTGCGCCGCCTGGGCCCGCGTGCCGGCCGCCGGGATGAAGCCGGAGGACAGGGCGGTGGAGCCGCTGGGCGTCGCATCGCGCTCCAGCACCACGCACTCCACGCCGGCATCGGCCAGCGCGATCGCCGCCACCAGGCCGCAGGCGCCGCCGCCGACGATGGCCACCGGCACGCGCACCGGCGCCTCCAGGCGCTCGGCGCGGACGATGCGGGGAGCAGCAGCGGTCATGCGTTCAGGTGGTGGGGCGGAACAGGTACTGCCCGCGCGGCTGGCCGATCACCCCGCGGTCCTGCGCGTAGATCTGCTCGCCGCGCAGGTAGGTGGCTTCCACCCGCGCCGACAGCTCAGGCCCTCGAAAGGCGTGTAGCCCTGCGTGGAGGGCGAGTCCTTGGCGTGGATGGTCCAGGTCCTGGCCGGATCGACCAGCGCCAGGTCGGCGTCGTAGCCCTCGGCGATGTCGCCCTTGCGGTTCAGGCCGAAGCGCTGCGCCGGCGTCCAGCTGGTCACGCGCGCCATGTGGTTGTAGTCCATGCCGCGCCGCGTCCCTTCGCTCACCAGCGAGGGCAGCAGGTACTCGGTGCCGCCGAAGCCGCTCTTGGCCATCCAGATGTTGCCGAAGTAGTGCTTGGGCACCTTGGTCTCGTGGCGGCAGCAGGCGTGGTCGGACACCACCCAGTCCAGCTCGCCGGCCAGCAGCGCCTGCCAGAGAAATTCCACGTCGGCGCGCGGGCGGATCGGCGGGTTCACCTTCGCCAGTTCGGCCGCCGGCGAATGGATGTCCAGCATCAGGTGGCCGATGGTCACCTCGCGCTTGAAGTCGATGTGCGGGAAGGCGTCGGCCATCAGCAGCGCCGCCTGCACCGCCTTGCGCGAGCTCAGGTGCAGCAGGTTGATGTTGGGCAGGGCGGTCTCGTTGGCCAGGTAGCTGGCGATGAACACGGCCAGGCCTTCCGAGTGCTGCGGCCGCGAGGCGCTGTAGGCGGCCAGTCCGGAGAGCGAGGAGTCCTTCTCCACCAGTTTGGTGTAGGCGGTCATGATTTCCGCCGTTTCGCAGTGCAGCGACAGCGAGATCTGGTGCGCGCGCTCGGGCATGCGCTCGCGCGCCGCCTGGATGCCGCGCATGATGAATTCGAAGTGCGCGAAGTCGTAGCGCTCGTCCTCGCCGATCATCAGGAACTGGCGCTGCGAGTCGCTGGCGCCGTGCAGGCCGTGCGAGCCGTAGAACATGAAGATCTTGAAGCTGGAGACGCCGTGCTTCTCGATCAGCATCGGGATCTCCTCGATGTGCGTGCGGTCCATCGGCGCCAGGTGGTAGCCGTAGTCGACGTGGAAGCGGTTCTTCGAAATCTCCAGCACCTCGGGATAGAAGTCCGCGTAGGGCCCGCCCTTGTTCAGGTAGTACTGGCCGGTGCGGAAGTAGTTCAGGCTGGAGGTGACGCCGCCCATGGCCGCCGCCTTCGATTCCGTCACCGCGTCCTCGCCCAGCGGCGAGTAGATGCCGGAGTGCATGTGCGCGTCCACCACGCCGGGGAAGGCCAGCAGGCCGCGGCCGTCCTGCACCTGCCTGGCCTGCGTAGGATCGATGCCGGGTGCCACCCGAGCGAACTTGCCGTCGCGGATGGCGATGTCCCCGGCATGCACGGCGTTGCCCTGCGGGCGGACCACGCGCACGTTCTTGATCAGGAGGTCGTAGAGGGGAGCGTTCACGGTGTCGTCCTCGCCTGGAAGCGTTGTTGCAGCTGGGGCAGCAGGCCACCCGCCTCGACCATGTCGAGCAGGAAGCCGGGGATGGGGTCGGCCTGCAGCACCTGGTTGCCCGGGCGCGTGACGGTGCCGGCGCGGGCATCGAAGGCGATGCGCTCACCTTCGTGGATCACGTCGCAGCCGGGGCAGGTGAGCAGCAGCAACCCCAGGTTGAAGGCGTTGCGGAAGAACAGGCCCGAGTAGGAAGGCGCGATCACCGCGGCGATGCCCAGGTGACGCAGCGCGCCGGCCGCCTGTTCGCGCGAGGAACCGATGCCGAAGTTGCGGCCGGCCACCAGCACGTCGCCGGGCCGCACGCCGGCGGCGAAGGGGGCAGCAGCGACTCGAGGCAATGCTGCGCGATGACGTCCACGCCGTGCTGCATCCAGGCGCCCGGCGCCAAGGCGTCGGTGTCGACGTCGGGCCCGACCCGCCACACGCGGTGCAGTTCAGCGCCCATCGAGCACCTCGCGCGGATCGATGATGCGGCCCGCCACCGCGGACGCGGCGACGGTGTACGCCGAGGCGAGGTACACCTTGGTGGTCGGCGGGCCCATGCGGCCCCGGAAGTTGCGCGCCGTGCTGGAGATCACCGTCTCGCCGGCCGCGAAGCTGTCGCCGTAGCCGGCGCAGACGCCGCAGGCGCTGGGCAGCAACTGCGCGCCGGCGTCCTCCAGCACCTTCATCGTGCCTTCGCGCTGGGCGGCATCGCGGTCAGAGTGGCTGGCCGGCGCCACCAGCAGGCGCACGCCGGCCGCCACGCGCTTGCCGCGCAGGACGCGGGCGGCGAAGCGCAGGTCCTCCAGCTTGGCGCCAGTGCAGGCGCCGATGTAGGCGGCCTGGACCGCCGTGCTGCGGAAGTCGGAGGCGTCGGCGACGTTCGCGGGGCTGAAGGGGCTGCCACCTGCGGCGCCAGCGCGCTGCCTTCGAAGCGGTGCTCCTCGGTGATGCTGCCCTGGTCGGAGAACCAGGGCGTGATCTCCACCGGGCCGCTGCCGTGCGCCTCCAGCCACTCGCGGGTGACGTCGTCCGGCGCGATCAGGCCGACCTGCGCGCCGAGTTCGGCGCTCATGTTCCGAGGGTCATCCTCTCCTCCATCGGCAGCGCGCGCACGGCCTCGCCGGCGAACTCCACCGCCTGGTAGCCGCCGCCGTTCATGCCGAAGCGGCCGATCATCGCCAGCATCATGTCCTTGGCGGTCACGGCGCGGCCCAGGCGCCCGTACCAGCGCATCCGGATGGTGCGCGGCACCTGCACCCAGATCTCGCCCGTGGTCACCACGCCCAGCATCTCGGTGCTGCCGATGCCGAACATGTAGGCGCCGAAGGCCCCGCCAGTGGGCGAGTGCGAGTCGCCGCCGACGCAGAACATGCCGGGCCGGATGTGCCCGTGCTGCGGCACCACCACGTGGCAGATGCCGATCGAGTCGTACACGTGCGGCAGCTGCTGGTCGCGGGCCCAGTCGCGGGCGATGCGCACGATGCGGCGCGCGTCCTCGTTGCGCTCCGGCACGTAGTGGTCCATCACCAGCACGACACGCGACTTGTCCCAGATCTGCGCGCCCAGCTGTTCCAGCATCGGCTGCAGGCGGCGCGGCCCGGACGAGTCGTGGAACATCGCGAGGTCCACCTTGCAGGTGACGATCTCGCCGACGCGCACCTCCTGCCGCCCCGCGGCGCGGGCGATGAGTTTCTGCGCGAGCGACTGGGCGGGGGTCATTCCGGCTTGGCTCCCGAGTACTTCACCACCTTCGCCCAGCGTCCGATCTCCTCGTGCACGAAGCGCGCAAATTCCTCCGGCGCGTTGCCGACCGGCGTCGCGCCCTCGGTCTCGATGCGCCTCTTCACGTCCGGCGAGGCAATGGCCTGGCGGGCCGCGTCGCTCAGGCGCCTGACCAGCTCGGGCGGCGTGCGCGCGGGCGCGAACAGCCCGAACCAGGCACTGGACTGGTAGCCGGGCAGCACTTCGGCGATCGCCGGCACGTCCGGGAAGGCGGCGAGGCGGCGTGGGCTGGTGACGCCCAGTGCCTTGAGCTTGCCGGCGCGCACGTGCGCCTGTGCGTTGCCCACGTTGGCGAACATCAGTTCCACCTGGCCGGCCAGCACGTCCTGGATGGCGGGTGCGGTGCCCTTGTAGGGGATGTTGACGATGTAGGTCCCCGACATCATCTTGAAGGCTTCGCCCGCCAGGTGCACCGAGGAGCCGAGCGCGCCGATGGCGAAGTTCAGCTTGCCCGGCTTGGCCTTGGCCAGTGCGACCAGCTCGCGCAGGCTGTTGGCCGGCAGCGAGGGATGCGCCACCAGCAGCGCCGGCGTGGTGGACACCATGGTCAGCGGCGTGAAGTCCTTCTCCGGGTCGAAGGGCAGCGAGGGATACAGGCTGGCGTTGATCGCATGGCTGGTGAAGCTCATGAGCAGCGTGTTGCCGTCCGGTGGCGCCTTGGCCACCAGGTCGGCGGCGATGTTGCCGCCGGCGCCGGGGCGGTTCTCCACCACGACCACGCGGCCCAGCGCGCGACCGAGTTCGGTTGCCAGCGCGCGCGCCATGGTGTCGGTGGTGCCGCCGGCCGGCGCGACGACCAGGATGCGCACGGGCGCCTGCGTGCCTTGGGCACGCGCACCGCCGGCCGCGGCGAGGAGGGCCGCGGCGATCAGCCGGCGGCGGGAGAGGAAAGAGTCGAGTTCCATGTTTCAGACACCGAGGTAGGCCTGCCGCAGGCGATCGGTTGCCAGCAGTTCGGCGGCCGTGCCGGAGAACTGGATCGCGCCGTTCTCCATCACGTAGGCGCGCTGCGCGATCTCCAGCGACTGGGCGACGTTCTGTTCCACGAGGAGGATGGCGAGGCCCTGCGCATGCAGGCGGCCGACCAGGCCGAACAGTTCCTCCACCAGCAGCGGCGAGAGTCCCAGCGAAGGCTCGTCCAGGATCAGCAGGCGCGGCTCGCCCATCAGGCCGCGGCCGATCGCCAGCATCTGCTGCTCGCCGCCGCTCATGGTGCCGGCCAGCTGCGTGACGCGTTCCTTCAGGCGCGGGAAGATCCCGAACACGCGCTCCAGATTGGCGGCCCGGTTGGCGCGCGCGCGCGTGAAGGAACCCAGTTCCAGGTTCTCCAGCACCGACAGGTTGGGGAAGATGCGCCGGCCTTCCGGCACGTGGATCAGTCCCGCCGCCACCACGTCGCGGTAGTGGGCGCGCGTGATGTCGCGCCCGTCGAAGCGCACGCTGCCCGCGCGCGCCGGCAGCAGTGCGCTGACGGTCTGGTTGAAGGTGCTCTTGCCGGCGCCGTTGCTTCCCAGCAGGGCGACGATCTCGCCGGCGCCCACGTCCAGGTCGACGCCGCGCAGCACTTCGACCGCGCCGTAGCCGCTGCGCAGTCCCCGCACGGAAAGCAGCGTTTGACTCATGCGGCCTCCGCTTTCGCGATGCGGCCGAGGCGTTCGGCGGTGCCGTGCCCCAGGTAGGCTTCGATCACGCGCGGATCGCGCGTCACTTCGCCGGGCGTGCCCGAAGCGATCAGCTGCCCCTGCGCCAGCACCCACACGTGCGAGGCCAGGTGCATCACGGCCTGCATCACGTGCTCGATCATCAGCACCGTGACACCGCCGGCGGCGATGTCGCGCACCACGGGGACCATCTCGGCCACCTCCTGGGGGTTCAGGCCGGCCAGAACTTCGTCCAGCAGCAGCAGGCGCGGCCGTGTCGCCAGGGTGCGCGCCAGCTCCAGCCGCTTGCGGCCGGCGACGGTGAGTTCGCCGGCGGGCTGGTCCAGCTGCGCAAACAGACCCACCCGCCGCGCCACGGCCTCGGCCTGGGCGAGCGCATCGCTGCGTCCCGCGCAATGCAGGTGGGCACCGACCGCGATGTTCTCGCGCACGGTCTGCGCCGCGAAGGGCTGCACGATCTGGAAGGTGCGCGTCATGCCGCGCCGCGCGTTCAGGTGCGGCGGCTGGCCGGTGATGTCGGTGCCGTCGAAGGCGATGCGGCCGGCGTCGGGCTTCAGGAAGCCGGCCATCAGCGCGAACAGCGTGGTCTTGCCGGCGCCGTTGGGCCCGATCAGCGCGCTCAGGCTGCCGGCCGCCACGTCCAGCGACACGGACTGCACCGCGGCCAGGCCGCCGAAGGACTTGGAGACGCCGTCCAGGCGCAGCAGCGGCTCAGCCACCGTGGGCCTCCCGCGGTTCGGGCGCGGCAACCGGCGGGTTGCGTGTCCAGAGCCTGCGCACCGACAGGCCGATGCCCAGCACGCCGCGCGGCGCGAACATCACGATGGCGATCAGCACCGCGCCGTAGATGATCATGTTGATGCCGGGCAGGGCGCCGAACAGGCCGCGCGTGAGCTCGGCCAGCAGGTGCAGCGCCAGCGCGCCCAGCACCGGGCCCCACAGCGTTCCCAGCCCGCCCACGATCGCGGCCACCAGCGCCTCCACCGAGGTGTGCGGCCCGTAGGCGATGCCCGGGTCGATGTATTGGAAGACCTGCACGTAGAAGGCGCCGGCCGCGCCCATGAAGGCGCCCGACAGGCCGATGGCGCCGAGCTTGACGCGGAAGGGGTCGACGCCGATGGCCCGTGCGGCATCCTCGTTGTCGCGCACCGCCTGCAGCCAGGCGCCGAAGCGCGAGTGGCGCAGCCAGGTGGTGGCCAGCAGGCCCAGCGTCACCAGCCCCAGCACCAGCCAGACATAGCCGCGCCGGTCGCCGAACTGCATGTTGGCCGCGCCTTCGCGCAGCGGCACCATCAGGCCGACGCCGGCTCCCGTGAAGGGCACCGACAGCGACAGGATGCGGAACACCTCCGCGAAGGCCAGCGTCACCAGCGCGAAGTAGGAGCCCTTGAGGCCGTAGCGGAAGGACAGGGCGCCGAAGAACAGGCCGACGAGGGCAGCGGCCACGACCGCCAGCACCAGCGCCGGCCAGGGATTGATCCCGCCCTGCAAGCTGTGCGATCGCCTGCACGTACGCGCCGGTGCCGAAGAACAGGGCGTGGCCAAAGGAGAACTGCCCGCCGTAGCCCCCCAGCAGGTTCCAGGACTGCGCCATCAGGCAGCCGTAGAGGGCCATCATGGTGAAGTTCAGGACGACTCCTGAGCGCGAAGTCGCCGCCAGCACCGCCACCGCCAGCACGAAGACGGCGATCTGCAGCAGGTCGCGCCTCGGGGAGAGCGTGCTCATGCCTTGGCCCCGAACAGGCCCTGCGGCCGGAACAGCAGCACGGCGATGAACAACAGGAAGATGCCGATCTGCCCCAGCGATTCGCCGAACCACAGGCCCCCGAGCGACTCCACCACGCCGATCAGCAGCCCGCCCAGCAAGGCGCCGGCGAAGCTCCCCATGCCGCCCAGGACGACGATGGTGAAGGCCACCAGCACGAAGCCGTTGCCCACCTGCGGATTCACGTAGTACGCGGGCAGCAGGAAGCAGGCGGCCGCCCCCAGGCAGGCCAGGCCGATGCCGAAGCTCATGGCGTAGACGTGGTCCACGTCGATGCCGACCAGCCGCGCGCCGTGCTTCTCGCGCGCCACCGCGCGGATGGCGCGGCCCAGGTCGGTCCGGCGCACGATCCACAGCAGCACCGCGGAGGTCACCAGCGCGCCCCCGAAAGCCACCAGCTTGGTCACCGAAATCATCGCTGGGCCGATCGCCACCGTCGCCAGCGTGTAGGGCGTCTCGATCGTGCGCGTGTCCGACTTGAAGGCGAGCAGGGCGATGTTCTCCAGCACGATCGCCAGGCCCAGCGTCACCAGCAGGATGTTCTCGTCGCGGCCGTGGCTGGCGCGGTTGACGATGCAGCGCTGCAGCGCGTAGCCGGCCACGAACATCACGGCCCCCATGGGCAGCAGCGCCAGGTAGGGATCGAGGCCGAAGGCCTGCTTGAGGAAATAGACGCCGTACAGCGCCATCATCAGCGCCGCGCCGTGGGCGAAATTGATGATGTGCAGAACGCCGTAGATCAGCGTCAGGCCTAGCGCCACCAGCGCGTACACCGCGCCGGTGGTCAGGCCGTTCAGGACCGCCGGGAACAGGATGCCGAAGTCGAACATGCCGCGTCCCGGGAGTGCGAGCTCAGGCCTTGAGCGGGAAGACCGGCTCGGCCTGCCGGTACTCGCGCGGCACGATCACCTTGATGTCGTTGCCCGAGACCTGCGTCATCAGCGGCTGCGCGCCGGTGTTCTGGCCGTTCACGAACTTGGTCGGGCCGTAGGGGAGGAAGTGGTCCGAGAAAGTGCTGGTCTCCAGCGCGTTGATGATCGCGGCGCGGTCCGTGGACTTGGCGCGTTCCAGCGCGTCGGCCAGCAGGCGCGTCGCCGTATAGGTCAGGAACACCTCGTAGCTGTAGAAGATGTTCTTGGCCTCGGTGCGCTTCTTCAGGTCGAAGCTGCGCTTGTCCCTGGGGTTGAACCAGTGGTTGCAGTCGATGATGCCGTCGGCCGCCTGCGGGAATTCCTTGACGAACTTGTAGCTGGAGGCCGCGCCGCCCAGCACCGAGTAGATCGCCTTGGGCGTCACCTTCTGCTGCTGCATGGTGCGCACCAGCAGCGCGTACTCGTTGTAGTAGTTGGCCGGGATGACGATGTCCGGGTTCAGCGCCTTCATCCGCAGCACGATGTTGTTGAAGTCGCGCGTCGGGTTGGCGTGCTTGACGACTTCCTTGACCTCGTAGCCGTAGCCGGGCAGTTCGCGCGCCAGCAGGTTGGCCGTGCCGGTGCCGAACAGCGATTCCTCGTGGATGATCATCACCGTCTTGGCCGGCTTGCCCGCCGCGGTGTTCAGCACGTGCAGGTTGGCCAGCGCGATGTCGGCGCACTTCTTGTAGCCGGGCGAGAAGCGGAAGGTGTTCTTCAGGCCGCGCTCGACGATCTGGTCGGCCACGCCGACGTCCACCACGTGCGGCAGGTTGTACTTGGCGGCGGCCTGCGTGGTCGCCAGGCAGATCGCCGAGGCATAGGCGCCGACCACCGCACTGACGCCGGCCTCGTTCATCTTCTCGATTTCCGCCGTGCCCGCCGCCGGCGTGGACTGCGCGTCGCCCAGCAGCGCCTCGAGCTTCGCGCCGCCCAGCGAGCGGATGCCGCCGGCCTTGTTGATGTCCTCGATGGCCATCAGCGCGCCTTCGCGGCATTGCTGCCCGGAATAGGCCAGCGCACCCGTCACCGGGTGCAGCACGCCGACGCGGATGGCGCGCGGCTGCGCGCCGCCCACCAGCGGGAAGGCCAGGGCCGAGGCGGCGGCGCCCGCGTGGGCGATGAAGCGGCGGCGGTTCGACAGGGTGCACTCATCGTTCGTTCTCCTGGGTTTTCTTCAGTGGAACTGCGCGGACAACTCGCTGCTGACCCACACCTTGGCGGCTATGTCGCCGACGCGGGACAGCTGCATCTGGTATTCGTAGCGATCCGGCCGGTACAGGCCGTGCAGCCACTGCACAGGCCGGCCCAGTTCGTCGTGGATCAGGCGGCGCACCGCCAGCAGGGCCGAACCGACGGCCACGCCCAGGTGGGCGGCGACCTGGCCGTCGGCCAGGCGGGCGGAGATGGTCTGGCGGGCGCCGCCCACGCGCACGCCGGATTCCTCCAGCAGCACCAGGATCGGCTTCTTCGCCAGCTCACGCTTGCCGAAGCTGCGGGCGAGCTCGCCCGGAACCCAGGTGGTGATGTGCGACAGCGGTCCTTCGCTGGTGGAGCGCACGCGCACGGCTTTCTGCACCGGGTCTCCGGGGGCGACCTGCAGGGCCTGCGCGACCTCGGTGGTGGCACCGACCACGCTGACTTCGATCACGCGCACGGTGGTGTTCAGGCTGGTGCTGACCAGGTTTTCCAGCAGGCCGGTGAGGCGCGTGGTCTTGGTGCGCGGCTGGGCGGCCCGGGGCCGCTGCGCGTCCACGGCGGCCGGGGCCACCGGCCGCGTGCCGCGTCCCCGCTCGCGCGCGATCAGCCCCTCGCCCGCCAGCTCCTGCAGCGCGCGGCGCACCGTCACGCGCGCCACCCCGAACTGCCGCATCAGCGCGAGTTCACCGGGCAGGCCCCCGGCGAAGCGGCCCTCGTGCAACTGCTCGCGCAGCACGAGGTAGACCTGGTGGTACTTGGGCAGGGGCAGGGCGTCCGCCATGGCGCGCATGGTCGAACCGTTCTATTGTCCTGTCAATGGGACATTTGATGGGACAACTGCATTCCCGTCATCCCCGCGGAGGCGGGGACCCAAGGCGTTCCCCCGCTCAGGCCGCCGAGTAGCCGCCGTCCACCGGAATCGCGGCCCCCGTCACGAACGCGCTCGCCCCACTCGACAGGAACACCGCGATGCCCGCCAGGTCCTGCGGCGTGCCCCAGCGCCCCGCCGGCGTGCGGGCCAGCACGCGCTCGTTCAGGCCCGACACCTGGTTGCGTGCGCCGACGGTCAGTTCCGTGTCGATCCAGCCGGGGAGCACTGCATTCACCTGGATGCCGTCACCGGCCCACGCGAGGGCGAGCGATTTCGTCAGCTGCACGATGCCGCCCTTGCTGGCGCAATAGGCTGGCGCATAGGGCGCCCCGAAGGTCGAGAGGATCGAACCGATGTTGATGATCTTGCCGCTGCCGGCCGCCTTCATCAGCGGGAAGGCGGCGCGGGCGCAGAGGAAGGCGCTGGTCAGGTTCACGTCCATGACCCGGTTCCAGTCGTCCAGGCTGAAGTCCTGCGGCGGCTTGCGGATGGTGCTGCCCGCGTTGTTGACCAGGATGTCGAGGCGGCCATGCCGTGCCTGCACGTCCGCGAACAGGCGCTGCACTTCCCGCTCCTGCGCCACGTCGCAGGCCAGCGCCTCCGCGCGGATCCCCAGCGACTGCAGTTCGCGCAACGCCGCTGCGGATTTTTCCGCGTTGCGGCCGACGATGATCACGGTGGCGCCGGCCTGCCCGATCCCCCGTGCCATCCCGAGGCCGATGCCGCCGTTGCCCCCGGTGACGAGGGCGATCTTGTCGGTCAGGTCGAACATGCGCTCAAGCATAATCCGGCCGATGCGCCAGATCGTCCTCGACACCGAAACCACGGGTTTGTCCGCAGAAGCGGGAGACCGGATCATCGAGATCGGCTGCGTGGAGCTGGTCGCGCGCAAGCTCACCGGCAACAACAAGCACTGGTACCTGAACCCGGAGCGCGACTCGCACGAGGACGCGCTGAAGGTCCACGGCATCAGCAACGAGTTCCTGCGCGACAAGCCCAAGTTCGGCGCGATCGCCGACGAACTGATGGAGTACGTCGCCGGCGCCGAGATCATCATCCACAACGCCGCCTTCGACATCGGCTTCCTGAACAAGGAACTCGACCTGCTGGGCCGCCGGCCCTTCCCGGGGCACGTGGCCAAGGTGACGGACACGCTGGCGATGGCCAAGGAGATGTATCCCGGCAAGCGCAACAGCCTGGACGCGCTGTGCGACCGCCTGGGCGTGGACAACTCGGGGCGCACGCTGCACGGCGCGCTGCTGGACGCGGAACTGCTGGCGGACGTCTACATCAACCTCACGCGCGGCCAGGACGCGCTGCTGATCGACGAGGCGGATGCGCACGCGGTCGGGGCGATCCTCACGCGGGTGGACCTGCGCCAGTTCACGCTGCCCGTGCTGCTGGCGAACGACCAGGAGGCGGCCGCCCACGAGGAGGTCCTCAAGCAGTTGGACAAGGCCTCCGGCGGCAAGACAGTCTGGCGTCAGATCCCCATTTTGCCTGTGGCATAATTGCGGGCTTCCCGACAGGGGACGGGTGATTAGCTCAGCGGTAGAGCACTGCCTTCACACGGCAGGGGTCACATGTTCGATCCATGTATCACCCACCATCTAAATCACGGCACTTGCGCGACCCTTAGGGGTCGCTTCTCTTTCTAGCATCGCTGGTGCATTCGCTCGCCCAAAGGTCCGGTCTATTCCCTCCGGCAACTGCCCGGTTTCCTGGCAGGTGTAGGGGCATTGCGTCGTTACCAACGCCGAATGGATGAGCCTGAGGGATGAGACGCTCGCTTTGGCGGTGATCTGCACACACCCTGATCGCACCGATTCGCAGCGGCACTTCTAAGGGCTCGTGCCCGCGGGCATCTCCATTTGTTCATGAGCCCAGCGTGTGCTCGTGCACGTTCTTGAAGGGGTAGAGCATGGAGATCCCAGCGCTAGACGGCTTGCGCGGGGTTGCCGCACGGAGTGCGCTAATCAACGCTGGCACTGCGAAACTGACCGCGGATCGGGCAAGATGGTGTCCGTCCATATACAGCGGCCTGCCATCGCGCTCAATCGCGCAGGATCCACCTGAGCAAAGATCCCGCCACAATGACACGCGAGGCCGGCCTTCCACCGCAGCGAAGTACGCCGCATTGTGGCGCAGGTACTCGTGGACACTGTAAGTTGTAGGCGCTGAGCGCCCATACGCCGCGCGCTGCGCCAACATGCGTGGCACAGAACTAGAGCTCCCGGCAACGGATCGACGACGAGTGAAAAGGCAGACCTCTTAAGACCGCGAGCGATCACCTCTTGGGCAGACCCCGGTAGTCCGTCCGTGACGTTCGGGTAGCCGCTCCAGTACCCGACTAGGATGATGCGAAGATCGCGCGAAGCGGCAAGTTGTGCGACAGCCATTGCGAACGGTTCGCACTCGCGGTAGTGGCCGGGACGCCGAACACCTTGCAACGGGACGCACCCGTCACGGGTCGCCAGAAAAGCAGATTGGCCCAACTGCCGCAGCGCCGCGTCAAACGCTGACTGCATCGCGAATCCGTGCGAGTCGCCCCATAGGATCCACTGCGGTGCCTGACTCACCTCTCCGATGAGGCAAAGTTGCCCGGCTGCGGCTTGCGCGGCAGTCCTGTTGTCGCAATGCTGCAAGTCAGGGTCCATGTCCATCGACGCTGCTTCAAGGGCAGCGACTTGCGGCGGGAAACGACTGGGCAATCCCCCAACGTTACCGCGCCGACTAATACACCGAGCGCGCCAGCGACCACCGAAAAGCGGGCGATGGAACTTACCCTTCGACGCGTTCGAACAGGCTCCTCCACAAATATGTATGTCAACGTTGACAGGGCCACAGTAAGTCCCGCTAGTAAAAAGATGGATGCAGCATCAGGTTCACCCCACAGGTACCGATAGAAGACGATTACTGGCCAGTGCCACAAGTACAGCGAAAACGATATGCGCCCGATGAAGACGGCCGCACCCCATCGCAGGGGCGAGGCTGCCTGCATGCCTCCCGCGTGCAGCAGCAACGCAGCGCCGGCACATGGCAAAAGCGCCGCAAAGCCTGGGAACGGGGTAGCCTCTGAGTATCCGAATACCGCGATGCCGATAAGAAGGAAACCAGCAGCGGCTTCCCACGATCGCGCTGCCGGAAGTCGCGCCATGGCCAAGCAAGCGCCGAGCATGAGCTCCCACGCCCGGAATGGACACCAATAGAAGGCCAGAGCGGGTGATCGGGTCACGAACCATGCGTCGGCGATAAAGGACAATGTCGCCGCCATGCCCACCACCACAAGCGACCGCCGCGCCTTTATCGCGAACATCAAGAACAATGGGAACAGAATGTAGAACTGTTCCTCCACGCCAAGCGACCATGTGTGCAGCAGCGGCTTGAGTGCAGCTGGCTCATCAAAGTACCCGACTTCCGACCAGAAGTGGAAGTTGGAGGCGAAGACGAGCGTGGCGATCATGGAACGACCATAGGCCGCGAGGTCCAGTGGCATGAGCAGTACCGATGCAGCCGCGGTGGTGGCAGCCAGCACCACCATGAGAGCCGGCAAGATGCGGCGTGCGCGGCGCTCGTAGAAGCGCAGAAGGTGTGAGTCGGAGAGGAGGCGCTGCGTGATCAAGAACCCGGAGATCACGAAAAAGATGTCTACGCCAACGTAACCGCCACCAAAGCCTGGGACTCCCAGATGGAACAGCACAATCGGCAACACCGCGAGGGCGCGTAAGCCGTCAATGTCGGGGCGATGACCTACCGCCGAATGTCCCAATTGTGGATTTGGGTCCAATGTTTGCTCCCCTCGGGCGGGATCATACGAGCAGATGTTCAGCCAGAACTTCCAGCCGAGCATTGCCCGGCGCGATGCGGCTGCAACAGGCCCGCTTGACCACGATCACTTCCGGCACCAGCATGCAACGATGCCCCTCCCGCACCTGCACCGTCGCCGCCTGCTCGTGCTTTCCGCCAGCTTGGCCGCGCCCTGGTTTCGCACCGACGCCGCGCCGCCCCAGCGGCGCTGGTACGAAGCCGCCGAGGCGATGCGGCGCCTGGCGCTGAGTCAGGGCGACCAGCCCTATGGCGCCGTCGTCGTGCAGGGGGACCGCATCGTCGGCCAGGGACCCAGCCGCGTGCTGCAGCGACAGGATCTCGATGCCCATGCCGAGCGCGAAGCGATCCGCGATGCCCGCGAGCGTGTCGGCCCGGACGTGCTCCGTGGCGCCGTGCTCTATTCGACCTCGCGACCCTGTGCCTTGTGCGAGGCGGCTGCCGCGCAGGCCGGCCTGGCCCGGATGATCCATGGAGCGGACCTGACCGATGCTGGCGCCCCCGCCCGGTGACCTGAGCGGCGGCGAGGATCGGTCAGCGGCGACGATGCGAAGGGGTCGGCGAGCAGGGCTGCGGCAGCATGAAGAACGCCACCCGGAGGTGGCGTTGTCGCCGGCGCCTAGGGGCTTCAGATGTCGAACCGCTGCGCCAGCTGCGAGGCTTCGGCAGCACCGGCTCGCACGTTGCGGATGTGGCGCTGGGTCTCGACCGGCAGCTGGGTGGTGTTGAAGCCATCCCACTTGTTGCGGCCCTTGATGGACAGGTTGTAGTACACCGACACGCCTTCGCGGATCTTCTGCGCGCGGTCCTCGGGGCTGAGCTTCAGGTGCGCGATCTTGTCTTCGGCCCACTCGGCGCCGTGCTTCATGTTCACGGCGGCGGCGAACACGGCCTGCACCGGGTCGTTGGGGTCCTTGAGGCCCAGGCCACGGGCGGTGCGCGGCTCGAACTGCGCGAGGCCGATGCTTTCCACGCCGTTCCGTCCCATGCCCGTGCGCGGGATCCAGTCGGTCTCGGCGTCGATCACGCCATACACGTCCTGGAAGGACAGGCCCACCTTGTGCAGGCCGGCACGCTCGGCGGCAGCCTGGGCCAGCAGGAGGCGCGATTCCTCGTCCAGCGTCTGGACGGGCTTGCCCGCGTAACGCACGGTCTGGAACTTGATCTGCGCGCGCACGGCTTCCTGGGACGCGAACTTGACCGCGGCGGCGGCCACCGGCGTCGCCATGCGGATCGCAGGCGCCGCGGCGGGAGCGGCCTTGCTGACGGCGGCCACTGCAGCGGCAGCGGTCGCGGTCGCGGCGGCGCTGGTGCGCGCCACTGCAGCGGCAGCCGAGGTTGCCTTCGCGGCGGCAGGCGCTGCGATGGAGGCTTCGATCCGGGCCGCGCCGGACACGGAAGGAACCATCTGGCTCGTCAGGCCCGCAAGGGCGCCGAGGATGGCGACCGTGGAGATGGCGCGGAAGGTGGTGGCTTTCGTGAACTGCTGCATGTGTCTCTGTCTGCTGACTCGCTTGTAGGAGGTCTCTTATGGACCTGTAGGAAGCGGGTAAGTTCGAAGCTCAGGCAGGCAGAATTCCGCCGATTCGGCCCTGAATCGGCCCTTGGGACGTAACAACGGGGGGGGAGGGTGGCTCTGCGGCAGGAAGTCCTAGCCCTCGCCCAGCGCGGTGGCGAGGGGCGCGAACCGGTCGGCACCCACGGCGTCCCGGATCCGGGCGGAGACGGCCACCAGCTCTTCGTAGCAGGTGGCTGCCTCGACCGCGATGTTCAGGGGCGCCCCGCGCAGGCCCAGGCTGGCGGTCAGCCGGGCGGCGATGGGGTAGGCAGCGGCATAGCGGTCCTGGGCACCCAGGGCGGGACGCTGCGGGCTCACCGTCGCGGCAGGTACTGCGTTCGTGACGAGCTGCAGTTCGAACAGCCTCTCGATGTCATCCGGCGTGGCGCCAGACTGCAGGACTTCGGGCAGGCCACGCTTGCCGTCGATGAGGATCAGCGCCGTGCGCTGGCGCGGCGTGAGGGCCATGGACCGGTCCTTGAGGACCTGGTGGGCGGCCGCGGTCTTGGCTGGGATCACTGGCTTTCCTCCTGGCGGGCTGCAAACCGCTCAAGCCAGGCCAGTGTCGGGCACGCGACGGCGCGCCCGAATCGGGAGTGTCCCTTTAAGCGAAATCCTTCAACTCTTCTGTTCGTCCTTGCCGGACGCGAAGGTCTGGCGCACGCGGCCGTCCTTGCGGGTGTCTTCCTTCTTGCCGTCCTTCTTGCGGTCGGCGGCAAGCTGGGTCTTGGAACCCTTCTTGCCGGCGGAAGCCTCGGACTTCGCATCCTTCTTCTTGCCCTTGGCGGAGGCCACTTCCGACTTGTCGGCGTCGTCCCTGCGGTCCTTCTTGCCCGCGGTGGTCTTCTTGCCACCGTCCTTCTTCGCCGCGGCGGTCTTCGTGCCACCGTCCTTCTTCGCCACGGCCTTGTCCTTCTTCCTGTCCTCGTCGTCCGCCTTCTTGCGAGCGGCCACCTTGCGCACGGGCTTGTCGTCGTCCTTCGCTTCGGCCACCGCGGGGTCCGGCAGGCCCCACTGCGCGACCAGCCAGCGGCGCATGCGTTCCGCGTCCGCCAGGCGCGCGCCGTTGGTGTCCGCATCCAGCAGGACCATGATCAGGTTCTGCCCGCCCACCTTGGTCAGCATGGTCAGGCAGCGGCCTGCCTCGACGATGTAGCCGGTCTTCTGCACCTCGATGTCCCAGCCGGCCCTGTGGCTGCGGACCAGCCGATTGGAATTGTTGTACTGCAGCGTCCGCTTGCCGAGGTCGGCGACGTGCGAAGGCGTGGTGGAGAACTGGGCCAGCTGCTCGTCGCGGCCCACGTGGCTCACCAGCACGGCGACATCGCGCGCGGTGGACTGGTTGCGATTGGACAGGCCGGTAGGATCGACGTACACGGTGTTCTTCATCCCCAGCTGGGCCGCCTTGGCGTTCATCGCCGCCACCATCTTCTCCAGGCCGCCGGGGTAGGCGCGGCCGAGGGCATGCGCCGCGCGGTTCTCGCTGGACATCAGGGCCAGCCGCAGCGCTTCCTCGCGCGTGAGCGTCGTGCCCACCCGCAGGCGCGAACGGCTGTGGCGTTCGGTGTCAACGTCTTCCTCGGTGATGGTCAGCGTTTCGTCCATCGGCTGCTTCGCCTCGGCCACCACCAGCGCGGTCATGAGCTTGGTGAGCGATGCGATCGGCAGCACCGCCTGGTCGTTCTTGCGCACCAGCACCTCGCCGCTGTCCTGGTTCACCAGCAGCGCGACGCTGGAGTTCAGGCGCAGCGGGTCTGGGGTGTGGTGCAGGCCCGCGGCTCGGGCATAGGACAGCGTCGGGCCGGTGGGAGAAGCGGAAGCCGGGCCACGGTCGGTCTCGGATTCCTCGGCGGGCACGACTTCGGTTCCGGGGGCGCCGGCGGCGTTGCCTCTTCCGCGGCGGGCGCTTCCGGCGCAGGAGCCGTCGCAACGGTCGCCTCCGGCACGGTGGCATGCCGGTTCTTGTAGGCCAGCGGCACCAGCGCGCCCGCGGCCACGAGGGCGGCGAGCAGCACGGCGAGGCCGAGTCTTCTTTTCTTGGCTTGGGTGGCAGCGGGCATGTGTACGTGTCCTTGCGGGCTCACTCTACCCACGCATCCCCTGCGCCACGGGTGGAAAGGGACGAAGCTTGTGTAGTCCGCAGGCGATGCCCCGCGCGCGGTGGCGTTAACATCGACGGCTTCCCATGCGCGGGCGCGGTCCCGTCCTTCACATTCCTGCTTCCGCTTCACCCCTGCGGCTGATCCTGCTGCTGGCCATCGGCCATGCCAGCTTCGGCGGCGCGCGACTCGCCATCTCGCTGCAGGCTCTGCACCTGCAAGCCTCTGCGCTGACCGTCGGCCTCCTGATGAGCCTGCTGATGCTGGTGCCGACCTTCGTGGCCGTGCACGTGGGGCGCTGGGTCGACCGCGCCGGCTACGTGCGGCCCACGGTGCTGGCCCTCTGCGGGCTGGTGGCCGGCGAGCTCGCGGCGGCCCTGCTGCCCTCGCTGCCGGGCCTGGCCGTGGCCAGCGTGGTCGTGGGCAGTTCCTTCATGCTGGGGCACGTGGCCGTGAACAACGCCATCGGCCACATCGCCGGCGCGGCGGGCCGCACGCGTGCTTTCGGCTTCATGGCCGTCGGCTTCTCGCTCTCGGCGCTGGCGGGACCGATGCTGGCCGGCGCGGCGATCGACTGGGTCGGCTACCGCTGGGCGTTCCTGCTGCTGGCACTGCTGCCGGTGCTCGCGGGGGTGCTGCTGTGGCGCGCGCCGGCGATGCCGCGCCGCGCCCCGGCCCCGCCGGTGCACGCGCGCGGCGTCACCGACCTGTTGCGGCTGCCGCCCCTGCGCGCCGTGCTGGTGGTCAGCGCGATGATCTCGGCCGGCTGGGACCTGTTCACCTTCCTGGTCCCGCTGCATGGTGCCCGCAGCGGCCTGTCCGCCACCGCCATCGGCCTGGTCGCGGGGGCCTTCGGCGTGGGCAGCGCGTCCGTACGGGTGGCGCTGCCGTGGATCGCCCGCCGCGTGCCGGAGTGGAAGCTGCTGGGTTCGGCGCTGGCGCTGTCGGGCCTGGGCTACTTCGTATTCCCCTTCTGCGTGACGGTCGGCACGATGCTGCCGCTGGCGCTCGCGCTGGGTATCGTGCTCGGATGCGGCCAGCCGGTCGTCATGAGCCTGCTGCACGTGACGGCGCCGCCCGAGCGCACCGGCGAGGCCGTGGGCCTGCGCGCGGCGATCACCAGCCTGGGGCAGACGGTGCTGCCGCTGGCGTTCGGGGCCTTCGGCACGGCACTGGGCATGCTGCCGATGTTCTGGGCGGCAGCGGCCCTGCTCGGTGTCGGCGGCGGCTACGCGGCCCGGCGCGAACGCGTCCACTAGCCGCAACCCCATTGCGCGGGCGCAGGTGCTGTGCCAGATTGCCGGCTCCACCCGAGGAGACTGCATGCTGTTCCCCACCACCATCGTCGGCAGCTACCCGCAGCCCGAATGGCTGATCGACCGCGCCAAGCTGGCCGGCCGCTTCCCCCACGCGTGCGCGCACGGGAACTGTGGCGGCTGCCCGAGCCTTACCTGTCGCAGGCGCAGGACGACGCCACGCTGCTGGCGATCCGCGCGCAGGAGGACGCGGGGCTGGACATCGTCTCCGACGGCGAGATCCGCCGCGAGAGCTACTCCAACCGCTTCGCCACCGCGCTCGAGGGCGTGGACCTCGACAACCCCGGCACGGCGCTGGACCGCTCCGGCCACCCGAACCCGGTGCCCCGCATCACCGGGCGCATCCGCCGCATGCGGCCGGTGGAAGTCGACGACCTGAAGTTCCTCAAGGCCCACACGAAGCGCATGACCAAGATCACCGTGCCGGGCCCATTCACCATGCTGCAGCAGGCGCAGAACGATTTCTACAAGAGCGAGGAAGAGGCGGCCATGGACTATGCCGCTGCCGTCAACGCGGAGATCCAGGACCTGTTCGCCGCCGGCGCCGACGTGGTGCAGGTGGACGAGCCCTACATGCAGGCGCGGCCCGAGAAGGCGCGCCAGTACGGGCTGCAGGCGCTCAACCGCGCGCTGGAGGGCGTGCAGGGCACGACCTGCGTGCACATCTGCTTCGGCTACGCCGCGGTCATCCACGCACGGCCCAGCGGCTACTCCTTCCTGCCGGAGCTGGCCGGCTGCAAGTGCCGGCAGGTGTCGATCGAGACCGCGCAGTCGAACCTCGACACGCGCGTGCTGCGCGAGCTGGGCGGCAAGCAGGTGCTGGTGGGCTGCCTGGACCTCAACGACATGCAGGTGGAAACGCCGCAGGTGGTGGCCGACCGCATCCGCCGCGCGCTGGAGCACGTGAAGCCCGAGCAGGTGATCCTGGCACCCGACTGCGGCATGAAGTACCTGCCGCG
This sequence comes from Ramlibacter montanisoli, assembly GCF_013087525.1. Classification (GTDB taxonomy): domain Bacteria; phylum Pseudomonadota; class Gammaproteobacteria; order Burkholderiales; family Burkholderiaceae_C; genus Ramlibacter; species Ramlibacter montanisoli. The sequence goes on from NZ_JABFCS010000001.1 coordinate 1,219,865, forward strand.
CGAGGTGGCCCAGGGCAAGCTGGAGGCCATGGTGCAGGCGGCCAAGCAGCTGCGGCAGGAACACGCAGCAGCCTGAGGAAGCGGCGGGGCTTCGTTTCTCGGGGAGAATGCGGGCATGCAAACGCTCGTCCGCATCATTCCGGGCAGCGCGCCCCTGGTGCTCGATTCGCCGCACAGCGGCGTGGACTATCCCGAGGATTTCCGCCCCGCCTGCGAGCTCGACGTGCTGCGGCGCGCCGAGGACACCCACGTCGAGAAGCTCTACGACTTCGCCCCAGCGCTGGGGGTCGCCTGGATCGAGGCCCTGTTCCCGCGCAGCTACCTGGACGCCAACCGCAACCTCACCGAGCTGGACGTCACGCTGCTCGAAGACGAGTGGACCGACCCGCTGGAGACCGATCCGGTGGTGCTGTCGAAGGTGCGCCTGGGCAAGGGCCTGGTCTGGCGCTGCACCGACGAAGGCATCCCGATCTACGACCGCAAGCTCACCGCCGACGAAGTGCGCTGGCGCATCGAACGCTGCTGGCGTCCCTACCACGAGGCGGTGGCCGCAGCGATTGCGAACGCGCAGGCGCGCCACGGCTACAGCATCCACCTGAACTGCCACTCGATGCCGGCGGTGGCCGCCGCCAACGCCACGGAGTTCCCCGGCCTGGTGCACGCCGACTTCGTGATCGGCGACCGCGACGGCAGCACCGCCTCGCCGGCGTTGTCGCGCATGGTCTGCGAGTTCCTGCGCGGCTTCGGCTACGACGTCGAATACAACCACCCCTACAAGGGCGTGGAGCTGGTGCGCCGCTACGGCGATCCGGCCGGCAACCGGCACAGCATCCAGGTCGAACTCAATCGCAAGCTGTACATGGACGAGGCCACGCTGCAGCCGCACGCAGGCTTCGAGCAGCTGCGCGGCCACCTGCGCCTGCTGGTGCAGCGGCTGCTGGAAACGGATCCGCGAAAGCTCGCCTGATGGAGCGCGTGCAGGCGGTGGTGATCGGCGCCGGCGTCGTCGGCCTCGCGGTTGGGCGGGCGCTCGCGCAGGCCGGGCAGGAGACCATCGTCGCCGAGGCGCAGGCCGGCATCGGGCAGGGCGTGAGCTCGCGCAACAGCGAGGTGATCCACGCCGGCCTGTACTACGCGCCCGGCTCGCTCAAGGCGCGCCTGTGCGTGCGCGGCAAGGACCTGCTGTATGCGCTGTGCGCCTCGCACGGCGTGGACCACAGGCGCTGCGGCAAGCTGACGGTCGCCAACAGCGAGGACGAGGTGCAGGCCCTGCGCGGGCTGCAGGACCGCGCCGCGGCCAACGGCGTGCCGGCGGAGTTCCTGGACGCGGCGGCCGCGAAGGCGATGGAACCGGCGCTGCGCTGCATCGCCGCCCTGCTGTCACCGACGACGGGCATCGTCGACAGCCACGGGCTGATGCTGGCGCTGCAGGGCGACCTGGAACGGGCCGGCGGGATGGTGGCGCTGGGCACGCAGGCGGTGTCGGCCAGCTTGTCGCCGCGTCCGGGCGAACCCCACGTGCTGCGTTTCGCCGACGGCACGGAGCTCGCCTGCGAGGTGCTGGTGAACGCGGCTTCGCTGCACGCCTGCGGGCTGGCACGGAATTTCGAAGGGCTGGACGCGCGCTTCGTGCCGCGCGAGTGGTTCGCCAAGGGCAACTACTACGCGCTGTCCGGCCGCGCGCCGTTCTCGCACCTGGTCTACCCGGCGCCCTCCGATGCGCACCTGGGCACGCACCTCACGCTGGACCTGGGCGGGCAGGCCAAGTTCGGTCCCGACATCGAGTGGCTGGACGTGAACTCGCCCGAGGAGATCGACTACCGCGTGGACCCGGCGCGTGCCGATGGCTTCTATGCCGAGGTGCGCCGCTACTGGCCCGAACTGCCGGACGGCGCGCTGTCCCCGAGCTACAGCGGCGTGCGGCCCAAGATCCATGGCCCGCACGAGAAGGCGCCCGACTTCCGCATCGACGGGCCCGCGCTGCACGGCGTGCCGGGCCTGCTGAACCTGTTCGGCGTGGAGTCGCCCGGGCTCACCAGCGCGCTGGCTATCGCGGAGCTCGCCCCCGGAATGCTGATTCGCTCCTGAGGGCGCGGGCGACCTCGTCCACCAGCCCCGGGCCCTTGTAGATCAGGCCGGTGTAGATCTGCACCACGTCGGCGCCGGCCTGCAGCTTGGACAGCGCGTCGGCGCCGCTCATCACGCCGCCCACGCCGATGATGGGAAAGCCGGCACCGAGCGCGGTGCGCAGCTGCGCGATCACCCGGTTGCTGGCCTCCAGCAGCGGCCCGCCGCTCAGGCCGCCCACTTCCTCAGCGTGCGCCAGGCCCTTCACCCGGTCGCGCGCGATCGTGGTGTTGGTGGCGACCACGCCGTCCATGCCGTGGCGGCGCAGGGTCGCCGCGATCACTTCCACCTGCGCCTGGTCGAGGTCGGGCGCGATCTTCACGAACAGCGGCACGCGCCGGCCGTGGCGCGCGGCCAGTTCGCCGCGCCGTGCCGCGATCGCCGAGAGCAGGGCGTCCAGCGCCGCGTCGCCCTGCAGCTCCCGCAGGTTCTTGGTGTTCGGGCTGGAGATGTTCACCGTCACGTAGTCGGCGTGCGGGTACACCCCTTCCAGGCAGGCGAGGTAGTCCGAGGTCGCCTGCTCGATCGGCGTGGCCGCGTTCTTGCCGATGTTCAGTCCCAGCAGGCGCCCCTGCCGGCGGAAGCGGGAGCGCTGCACGTTGGCGATGAAGGCGTCCAGCCCGTCGTTGTTGAAGCCCAGCCGGTTGATCAGCGCGTTGGCTTCCGGCAGCCGGAACATGCGCGGGCGCGGGTTGCCCGGCTGCGGCTTCGGCGTGACGGTGCCGACCTCGACGAAGCCGAAGCCCATGCCGCCCAGCCCGTCGATGCAGCGCGCGTTCTTGTCCAGCCCGGCGGCCAGGCCGACCCGGTTGGGGAACTGCAGCCCGGCCAGCGCGATCGGGTCCGGCACGAAGGCATTGCGGTAGGCCCACTGCAGGGGCGTGCCCTGCACGCGGGCCAGCGACCCGAGCGTCAGCTCGTGCGCCGTCTCGGGGTCGAGGCCGAACAGGAAAGGGCGGGCCAGGCCGTAGGGGAGGAGGGACATCCGATAATTCCGGCTTCGATTCGTAAACCGGGGATTGTCGCGTGACGCAGGATGAACTCAAGACGCTGGTGGGCCAGGCCGCACTGAAATACGTGGTGCCGGGTGAAATCGTGGGGGTCGGCACCGGCTCCACGGTCAACAAGTTCATCGAGGCGCTGGCCGGCATGAAGGACCGCGTGCCGGGCGCCGTCTCCAGCTCCAACGCCTCCACCGAGCGGCTGCGCGCCATCGGCATCCGCGTGTTCGACGCCAACGAGGTGGGCGAGCTGGCGGTCTACATCGACGGCGCCGACGAGATCGACGGCCGCGGCCACATGGTCAAGGGCGGGGGCGCGGCGCTGACGCGCGAGAAGATCGTGGCCGCGCAGTCGCGCCGCTTCGTCTGCATCGCCGACGATTCCAAGCGGGTCGAGGTGCTGGGGCGCTTTCCGCTTCCGGTGGAAGTGATCCCCATGGCCACGCAGCGCATCGTGCGCCAGTTCGCGAAGATGGGCGGCACCGCGAAGGTCCGCCTGAAGGACGGCCAGCCGCTGGTGACCGACAACGGCCAGCACATCCTCGACGTGACCGGACTGCAGATCCGCGAGCCGCTGGCCTTCGAGAGCGACGTGAACCAGTGGCCGGGCGTGGTGACGGTGGGCGTGTTCGCCCACCAGAAGGCCCAGGTCTGTCTGCTCGCCACCGCAGGCGGCGTGCAGACGCTGGAGTTCTAGGCCGTCAGAAGCGGATGCCGGCGGGGTTCTGCGGGCCCGGGTCGCTGGGCGCCGTCTCGGCAGGCTGCGGTGCCTGGGCCGCCGGCGCCCGCGCGGCGGCAGTGCCCGCGGCCGCCGGGCCGTTGGCCGGACGCGGCTGCTGCACGGCCACCAGCGGGCTCGGGTCGGGGTTGCGGTAGCTCGGAGGCAGTTGCGAGGTCTTCGGGTAACCCGCGGCGTCCAGGTACTGGCCCCATTCGGCGTCCGAGAAACCGCGGATGTGCTGGCCGCCGATGGTGGCGAAGGGCATGCTGGTGCCGCCGGACAGGCGCTGGAAGGCCTGCACGTCGTCCTGCGTGATGATGGTCCGCTCGGTGAAGGGCACGCCGCGCGACAGCAGGAAGCTGCGCGCCGAGAGGCAGGGGTTGCAGTCCGCGCCCGTGTACAGCGTGACCGGGAAGCGCTGGGCGGCCGCGCGCACTTCGGCGGGCAGGCTGGCCGTGCCCGTGCCGGCGCTGCGCGTGATCGGCACCGTCTGCGCCGGCACCGCGCGGGCGTCCACCGGGGGCCGGTCGGAGAAGGTCACCTTTCCATCGGGGCCGACGATGCGGTACACCTGTGCGTTGGCCACGACGCCCCACAAGCCGGCGCAGGCGACGAACGCGGCCAGCGCCGCGGTACGGACTGATGACATGCTCTGATCCCCCAATCTGATCTCGGTCTGATTGTGTCAGGCCATTCCCTGGTGGCGCAACAAGGCGTCCAGCGTCGGCTCCCGGCCCCGGAAGGCCTTGAAGGACTCGATCGCAGGGCGGCTGCCCCACACCTCCAGGATGGCCTGGCGGTACTTCCGGCCGGTCTGCACGCTCGGCATCCCGTCCTGCCCCGCCGTTTCCTCGAATGCGGCGTAGGCGTCGGCGCTCAGCACCTCGGCCCACTTGTAACTGTAATAGCCGGCGGCATAACCGCCCGCGAAGATGTGACTGAAGGTATGCGCCATGCGGTTGAAGGCGGGCGGGTGTAGCACGGAAACCTCATCGCGGACCTGCTGCAACAGGGGCATGAAGTCCGCCGCCGGATCGTGTTCGGAATGCAACAGCATGTCGAACAGGGCGAACTCGATCTGGCGCAGGGTGGCCAGGCCGCTCTGGAAGTTCTTGGCGGCCAGCATCTTGTCGAACAGTTTCCGGGGCAGCGGCTCGCCTGTGTCCACGTGCGCCGTCATGTGCTTCAGCACGCCCCATTCCCAGCAGAAGTTCTCCATGAACTGGCTGGGGAGTTCGACCGCGTCCCACTCCACGCCGCTGATGCCCGACACGTCGCGCTCGTTCACGCGCGTGAGCATGTGGTGCAGGCCGTGGCCGGACTCGTGGAACAGGGTGATCACGTCGTCGTGGGTGAGCAGCGGCGGCTTGCCGTCCACGCCCTCGGCGAAGTTGCACACCAGGTGCGCAATCGGTGTCTGCAGCCGGCCGTCGTCCGGGCGCAGCCAGCGCGCGCACGTCGTCCATCCAGGCGCCGCCGCGCTTGCCCGTGCGCGCCGAAGGATCAAGGTAGAACTGGCCGACCAGCTCGCCGGCGCGCTCGATGCGGTAGAACTCCACGCAGGGGTTCCAGGCCGGCGCGTAGTCCTTGCGGATCTCCACCTCGAACAGGGTCTCGACGATCTTGAACAGGCCGGCCAGCGCCTTGGGCGCCGTGAAGTACTGCTTGACCTCCTGCTCGCTGAAGGAATAGCGCGCTTCCTTCAGCTTCTCGGCGATGTACGACCAGTCCCAGGCCTGCGGGTCGGCGATGCCGAGTTCGTCGGCCGCGAAGCTGCGCATGTCCTGCACGTCCTTCAGTGCGTAGGGCCGCGCGCGGTGCGCCAGGTCGCGCAGGAACTGGATCACCTGCTTGGGCGATTCCGCCATCTTGGGCACCACCGAGACCTCGGCGAAGTTCGCATAGCCCAGGAGCTTGGCTTCTTCCTGGCGAAGCGCGAGGATCTCCCGGATCAGGCCGGTGTTGTCGAACTTCGGATCGCCTTGGTCGCTGGCGCGCGTGACGTAGGCGCGGTAGAGGCGCTCGCGCAGCGTGCGGTTGTGGCCGAACTGCATGACGGGCAGGTAGCTCGGCATCTTGAGCGTGAGCTTGTAGCCGGCCTTGCCCTCCGCTTCGGCGGCGGCGCGGGCCGCATGCACGACGTCGGGCGGAACGCCATCGAGTTCAGGCTCGGTGGCGTAGTAGGAGAAGGCATCGGTCGCGTCGAGCGCGTGCTCGCTGAACTTCTGGCTGAGCTCCGCCTGCCGTTCCTGGATCTGCGCGAAGCGCTCCTTGGCCGCGCCCTGCAGTTCGGCGCCGGACAGCGTGAAGTTGCGCAGCGCGTTCTTGTGCGCCTGGCGTTGCTCCGGAGCCAGCCCGGACGGATCCACGGCCTTGTACTTGGCGTACAGCCTCTCGTCGGAGCCCAGGCGGGTCCAGAAGTCGGTGACCCGCGGCAGCGCCTCGTTGTAGGCCGCGCGCAGCTCGGGCGTGTCGGCCACCGCATTCAGGTGCCCGACCATGCCCCAGGAACGGCTGAGGCGCTCGGTGGCCACGTCCAGCACCCGGGCCATCGCATTCCAGTCCGCGGGGAAGTCGGCTTGCGTGACCTTCACCAGCGCCTGGTCGGCCTGTGCCAGCAGTTCGTCCATTGCCGGCGCCACGTGCTCCGGGCGCACCTGGTCGAAGAGGGGGAGGTCCTTGAATTCGAGGAGGGGGTTGCTCATGCCGCCCATTTTGGGGCAGGCGGCAAGCCATCAACACCCGCGGGGCCGATGGCATTCCCTATCGGCGCGATCAGGCCGACGTGCGTTCGGCCGCTTCGATGGTGTTGACCAGCAGCATGGCGCGGGTCATGGGGCCGACGCCGCCGGGCACCGGGGTGATCCAGCCCGCGACTTCCTTCACGCCCTCGAAGTCCACGTCGCCGCAGAGCTTGCCTTCGTCGTTGCGGTTCATGCCCACGTCGATGACCACCGCGCCGGGCTTGACCATGTCGCGCGTCAGCACGTTGCGCCGGCCGACGGCGGCCACCACCACGTCGGCCTGCAGCGTCATGGCCTTCAGGTCCATCGTGCGGCTGTGGCAGATCGTCACGGTGGCGTCGCGTCCCAGCAGCATCAGGGCCATGGGCTTGCCGACGATGTTGCTGCGGCCGATCACCACGGCGTGCTTGCCCTTGAGGTCGTAGCCGATGGAGTCGAGCATCTTCAGGCAGCCGTAGGGCGTGCAGGGCCAGAACCCGGGCTGGCCCACCATCAGCGCGCCGGCGCTGGCGACGTGGAAGCCGTCGACGTCCTTGGCCGGCGAGATGGTCTCGATCACCTTGTGGGTGTCCATGTGCTTCGGCAAGGGCAGCTGCACCAGGATGCCGTGCACGCCCTTGTCCTCGTTCAGGGCGCGGATGCGGGCGAGCAGCTCGCCCTCCTGCATCGCGGCGGGATAGCGCTCCAGCGTGGCCTTCAGGCCGGTCTGCTCGCTGTCGGCGACCTTGTGCTTCACGTACACCTGGCTGGCGGGGTCCTCGCCGACCAGGATCACGGCCAGGTGGGGCTGGATGCCACGGGCACGGAGGGCTTCGGTGCGGCCGGCGACTTCGGCGCGCACGCGCTTGGCAAGGGCGTTGCCGTCGATGAGGGATGCGGTCATGGGAGCGAGGGAGGAAAAACGCGCCCGGGCGGGCGCGTCGATGCGGGAGGGATGGGGTTCAGGCTTTCGGAGGCTGTTGCCCCAGCGCGATCTTCAGCAGGTCGGCCACCGTGTTGGCGTTCAGCTTTTCCATGATGTTGGCGCGGTGCGCCTCCACGGTCTTGATGCTGATGCCCAGGTCGTCGGCGATCTGCTTGTTCAGGCGCCCGGCCACGATGCGTTCCAGCACCTGGGCCTCGCGCGAGGTCAGCTTGGACAGCAGGGCGTCGCGGCTGGCGGCGCTCTGGAATTCGGCGAAGGTGTCCTTGGCGCGTTCGAGCATGCGCTCCACCAGGCTCACCAGCTCGTCTTCCTTGAAGGGCTTCTGGATGAAGTCCATCGCGCCCTTCTTCATGGTGTTCACCGCCATGGGCACGTCGCCGTGGCCGGTGATGAAGACCACGGGCAGCGGCGACTTGCGCTCCACCAGCCGGTCCTGCAGCTCCAGGCCCGTCATGCCGCCCATGCGGATGTCCACGATCAGGCAGGCGACCTCGCGCGGGTCGTAGCGCGCGAGGAAGGATTCGGCGGAGTCGAAGCAGCGGACACGGTAGTCCTTGCCCTCGAGCAGCCACTGGAGGGAATCGCGCACCGCTTCATCGTCGTCGACGACGTAGACGGTACCCTTCTTGGGAATCAAACTCATGCTGTTGTCACCCCGGCGTCCTTGCCCACTATCGGACTTGTAGCACCGGACACCGGTATCCAGAAGGAAAACCGGCAACCGGAGACTTCACTGCCATTGTAGATGTTCTCGGCCTGCATCCGGCCGTGGTGCGACTCCACGATTGAGCGGCACAGGTTCAGGCCGATGCCCATGCCTTCGGCCTTGGTGGAGAAGAAGGCTTCGTAAAGACGGTCCATCACTTCCGGCGCCAGGCCCTGGCCCGAATCGAGCACCGAGAACTCCACCACCGGCTGTTCGTCCACCGCCTTGGGCACCACGCGCAGTTCCACGCTGCGCCGGCCCGGCGGGCGGGCGGCCGATTCGATGGCCTCGGCGGCGTTGCGCAAGAGGTTCACCAGCACCTGCTCGATCAGGATCGGGTCCACCATCAGCTGCGGCAGGCGCGCGGCGACATAGTGCGACATGCGCACGTTGCGCCGGCGCAGCTCGATGTCGGCCAGTTCCAGCGCCTCGCTGACCATCACGCTCACGTCGGAGGGCGTGCGGTTCGGCTCGCTGCGCTTCACGAAGGTGCGGATGCGCTGGATGATCTGGCCGGCGCGCTGGGCCTGGCGGGCCGTCTTGTCCAGGGCCGCCAGCACGTCGTCGTCGCTGATCTGCCTGCCGCGGATGCGCGACATGAGGCCGTTGCAGTAGTTGCTGATCGCCGTCAGCGGCTGGTTCAGTTCGTGCGCCACGCTGGAAGCCATCTCGCCCATGGTGATCAGGCGGCTGGCGGACTGCGCGCGTTCGGCCTGGGCGGCGGCCTGTTCCTCCGCGTTGCGGCGCGAGGTGATGTCGGTGGCGATCACCATCTGCGCCAGGCGCCCGTCCACCCAGTTCAGGTAGCGCGAACGCACTTCCAGCCACTTGCCCAGTTCGGGCACGAAGATCTCGGCGTTCTCGGAGGTGCCGGTCGTCAGCGGATCGGTCGGCAGGCCGACGAAGGAATCGACTTCGTCGAGGTGTTCGTCGTTCGTCCGCGGTGCTTCCGTCATGCCCGCCTGCGCCACCATCCCGAGGTGGCCGCCGGCACGGCCGCCGAACCACAGGCGGTACAGCTTGTTGGCGAACAGCAGTTCCTCGCTGCCCAGGGGCGCCACCGACACCGAGGCGTCCAGCGCTTCCAGCACGGTGGTGAAACGCTCGTGCGAGGCCTGCAGCTGCTCGCGGATGCGCGTGGGCTCGGTGATGTCGGTCATCGACGTCATCCAGCCGGTCTGGTGGCCCTTGGCATCCACCAGCGGGGACACGTACAGGCGCGCGTCGAACAGGCTGCCGTCCTTGCGCTTGACGCGCACCTGGAAGCCGCCCTGGATGGTGCGGCCCTTGAGCTCGTCGTCCAGGCGCGCGGCCAGCAGCTCGCGGTCTTCTTCCGGCCAGTAGGGGAAGGGCGGCGTGCGGCCCACCAGTTCCGCTTCGCTCCAGCCCGTCATCTGGCAGAAGGCGGCGTTCACGTAGGTGATGCGGCCGTGCATGTCCAGCGCCCGCATGCCGGTGAGCATGGAGTTCTCCATGGCGCGGCGGAAGTTGGTCTCGGCCATCAGCGCCTGCTGCGCCTGCATGCGCCGGCGCGTGTGGCGCCAGTTGGCGATCAGCATCCAGGCGGTCATCGCCGAGAGCGCGCCCACCAGCCAGAACAGGCCGCTGCCGATCACGCCCAGGCCGGTGCGATAGGCCTGCGCGCGGATGATCAGGCCGTTGCCCACGGGCGAGACCGGCACTTCGTATTCGTTCGGCTGGGCCGCCCAGGGCAGGAACTGCGTGGCGGGATTGCGCGGCGGCACCGAGGTGCCGGCCAGCACGCGCGCCTTGCCATCGAGCAGGGCCACCGCGTATTTCGCCGAGACCTCCGCCGGCACGCCGTAGCGCAGCAGGCCGTCGATGGAGTACTCGCCCAGGATGATGCCGCCGAACTTGCCTTGTTCCGCCAGCGGCACGTGCAGCTGCAGCAGGCCCGAGCTGTCGGGCCCGGCGACCGGCTGCGAGTACACCGGCTGCTGCAGGTCGCGCGCCAGGCTGTACATGGTCTCGGTCTCGCCGGGGCGCAGCACCTCGCCCTTGATGCGCACCTGCGGCACGGCGATGCTCGGGGCCGCGTAGCTGGCGGTGACGCGCCGACGCTCGTCGATCCACGTGAGCATCAGCAGTTCGGGGTACTGCGCGATCATCGATTCGGCGCGCCCCACGAACTCCTCGGCGTCCACCTCCTTGTTGGAGATGTCGCGCGCAATGCGCATCAGCTGTTCCTGCCGCTCCAGCAGGCGCAGGCGCATGCGCTGCTGCGCATATTCGACGTCGCGGCGCACCGCTTCCTGCTCGCGGTCCATCTCCTCCAGCCGCAGGTACCAGAAGGCGGACACGATGGCGGCGAGGAACAGCAGCACGGCCGCCAGCGGCGCGAGCATCGCGTAGCGGTCCTGGCGCGTGGGCGTCTGGCGGCGCCACCAGTGCCGCCACCAGTCCGGGATCGGGCCTTCGGGGGGAGCTCCGAAGCGGGGGATTCATGCATGAGTCGGGTAGTTTAGGCGCGCGCCGGTGCGGCGCGACCTCGTGTGAGCAACGTTCTGGGCCAAGGTGCCGTGCACAGCAGTTCGCATTATGAAACCAGTAAGCACCATTTGAAATCTGCGAATGTTTATGAGACACTCCCCGCCTCGCACGGGCAGCCCGTACTAAATTCACTCGCACGCTACCAGGAGACAACAAATGTCCGCACAGCCCGACCACCTGTTCGGCTCGGCCGCCAACGACGCAGACGCGCAGGAGACGCGGGAATGGGTGGAGGCCCTGGCGGCCGTCATCGCCACCGAGGGCCGCGACCGCGGGCATTTCCTGATCGAGCAGCTGCTCGAGGAGGCGCGGCAGCAGGGCATCGACCTGCCGTTCTCCGCCACCACCGGTTACGTGAACACGATCGAGCCGCAGGACGAGGAGCGCTGCCCGGGCAACCTCGAGATCGAGGAGCGCCTGCGCGCCTTCATGCGCTGGAACGCGATGGCCATGGTGGTCAAGGCCAACCGCCTGCACCCCGAGGACGGCGGCGACCTCGGCGGCCACATCAGCTCCTTCGCCTCGCTGGCGACCATGCTGGGCGCGGGCTTCAACCACTTCTGGCACGCCGAGAGCGAGAACCACGGCGGCGACTGCCTCTACATCCAGGGCCACAGCGCGCCCGGCATCTACGCCCGCGCCTTCCTGGAAGGCCGCATCACGGAAGAACAGCTGCTGAACTTCCGCCAGGAAGTGGACGGCAAGGGCCTGTCCAGCTATCCGCACCCGAAGCTGATGCCCGACTTCTGGCAGTTCCCCACGGTGTCCATGGGCCTGGGCCCGCTGATGGCGATCTACCAGGCGCGCTTCCTGAAGTACCTGCATGCGCGCGGCATCGCCAACACCGAGAACCGCAAGGTCTGGGCCTTCCTGGGCGACGGCGAGATGGACGAAGTGGAATCGCTGGGCGCCATCGGCGTGGCCGCGCGCGAGAAGCTGGACAACCTGGTGTTCGTCGTCAACTGCAATCTGCAGCGCCTGGACGGCCCGGTGCGCGGCAACGGCAAGATCATCCAGGAGCTGGAAGGCGAATTCCGCGGCGCCGGCTGGAACGTGATCAAGCTGGTGTGGGGCAGCTACTGGGACCCGCTGCTGGCGCGCGACAAGGATGGCGCGCTGCGCCAGATCATGATGCAGACGCTGGACGGCGACTACCAGGCGATGAAGGCCAACGACGGCGCCTTCGTGCGCAAGAACTTCTTCGGCCGCAACCCGAAGGCGTTGGAGATGGTCGCCAAGATGAGCGACGAGGACATCTGGCGCCTCAACCGCGGCGGCCACGACCCGCAGAAGGTCTATGCGGCCTTCCACCGCGCCGTGAACACCAAGGGCCAGCCGACGGTGCTCCTGATCAAGACCGTCAAGGGCTTCGGCATGGGCAAGGCCGGCGAGGGCAAGAACATCGCCCACCAGGCCAAGAAGCTGGGTGACGACGACATCCGCACCTTCCGCGACCGCTTCAACATCCCGATCCCGGACGAGAAGCTGGCCGACATCCCCTTCTACAAGCCGGAAGAGCACACCCCGGAGATGCAGTACCTGCACGCGCGCCGCAAGGCGCTGGGCGGCTACCTGCCCAAGCGCCGCGCCAAGGCCGACGAGCAGCTGAAGGTGCCGGGACTCGACGCCTTCAAGGCCGTGACCGACCCGACGGCCGAAGGCCGCGAGATCTCCACCACGCAGGCCTACGTGCGCTTCCTGACCGCGCTGCTGCGCGACAAGGAGCTCGGAGAGCGCGTGGTGCCGATCCTGGTGGACGAGGCCCGCACCTTCGGCATGGAAGGCCTGTTCCGCCAGATCGGCATCTACAACGTCGAAGGGCAGAAGTACACGCCGCAGGACCGCGACCAGGTCTCCTACTACAAGGAAGACCAGAAGGGCCAGATCCTGCAGGAAGGCATCAACGAGGCGGGTGGCATGGCCAGCTGGATCGCGGCGGCGACCAGCTACAGCACCAGCAACCGCGTGATGATCCCGTTCTTCATCTACTACTCGATGTTCGGGTTGCAGCGCGTGGGCGACCTGTGCTGGGCTGCCGGCGACATGCAGGCGCGCGGCTTCCTGCTGGGCGGGACCTCGGGCCGCACGACGCTCAACGGCGAGGGCCTGCAGCACGAGGACGGGCACAGCCACATCATCGCGCAGACCATTCCCAACTGCGTGAGCTACGACCCGACCTTCGCGCACGAAGTGGCGGTGATCATGCAGGACGGCCTGAAGCGCATGGTGGAGAAGCAGGAGAACGTCTTCTACTACATCACGCTGCTCAACGAGAACTACCCCATGCCCGGCCTGCAGCCCGGCACCGAGGAGCAGATCGTCAAGGGCATGTACCTGTGCAAGCCGGGCGGCGCCGGCAAGCTGCGCGTGCAGCTGATGGGCAGCGGCACCATCCTGCGCGAATCGCTGGCCGCGCAGGAGCTGCTGGCCAAGGACTGGGGCGTGCAGGCCGACGTGTGGAGCTGCCCGAGCTTCAACGAGCTGGCCCGCGACGGCCTCGATTGCGAACGCTGGAACCTGCTGCACCCCACGGCCACGCCGCGCGTGCCCTTCGTCGCGCAGCAGCTGGAAAAGCACGCCGGCCCCGTCGTGGCATCCACCGACTACATCAAGCAGTACGTCGACCAGATCCGCGCCTTCATTCCCAAGGGCCGGGCGTACAAGGTGCTGGGCACCGACGGCTTCGGCCGCAGCGACTTCCGCAGCAAGCTGCGCGAGCACTTCGAGGTGAACCGCCATTACGTGGTGGTGGCAGCGCTCAAGGCGCTGTCCGAGGAAGGCACCGTGCCGGTCGCGAAGGTGGCCGAAGCCATCCACAAGTACGGCATCAAGGCCGACAAGATCAACCCGCTGTACGCCTGACGGCCTGACAATCGGTCCCCAAGAAAGAGAAGGCCCCGGTCGGGCCGCGGAGAACAAGAAACATGGCTCTGGTCGAAGTGAAGGTCCCCGACATCGGGGACTTCTCGGAAGTCGCCGTCATCGAACTGCTGGTGAAGCCCGGCGACACGATCAAGGCGGAACAGTCCCTCGTCACCGTCGAATCCGACAAGGCTTCGATGGAGATTCCTGCCAGCCACGCGGGCGTGGTGAAGGAACTCAAGGTGAAGATCGGCGACAAGGTGAAGGAAGGGAGCGTGATTGCGTTGGTGGAGGCGGCTGGTGCTGCGTCCGGCAGCCCCTCACCCCAGCCCTCTCCCCAGAGGGGAGAGGGAGCAGCTGCCCCCGCGCCTGCATCCTCTCCCTCTCCCGCCCCGGCGGGAGAGGGCCGGGGTGAGGGTGGCCCGATCGAAGTCCGCGTCCCCGACATCGGCGACTTCAAGGACGTCGCCGTCATCGAGGTGCTGGTCAAGCCCGGCGATGCCATCAAGGTCGAGCAGTCGCTGATCACCGTCGAATCGGACAAGGCCTCGATGGAGATCCCGTCCTCGGCCGCCGGCGTGCTCAAGGAACTGAAGGTCAAGGTCGGCGACAAGGTCAACATCGGTGACCTGGTCGCGATGGTGACGGGCATGGGTGGTGGTGCCGCGAGCCCCTCACCCCAGCCCTCTCCCCAGAGGGGAGAGGGGGCAGCAGCCCCGGCGCGCGCCGAAGCACCCGTTGCGCCACAGGCAACGGGTGACCGCACGCCGCCCACCGCCGCCCTGCCGCCGCACGAACCGGCCAGCCCCAACGGCAGCCTGCCGCATGCCTCGCCCTCGGTGCGCAAGTTCGCGCGCGAGCTCGGCGTGCCGCTGGAGGAAGTCAGGGGCACCGGGCCCAAGGGCCGCATCACGCAGGAAGACGTCCAGACCTTCACCAAGTCGGTGATGTCCGGCGATGCGCGCACCAAGGCCGCGGCGGCCAAGGCGCCCGCGGGTGCTGGTGGCGGCGAGGCCCTGGGCCTGATCCCCTGGCCGAAGGTCGACTTCGCGAAGTTCGGTCCCGTCGAGCGCAAGGAGCGGCCGCGCATCAAGAAGATCAGCGCCGCGAACCTGCACCGCAACTGGGTGATGATCCCGCACGTCACCAACCACGACGACGCGGACATCACCGAGCTGGAAGCCTTCCGCGTGCAGATGAACAAGGAAAACGAGAAGGCCGGCATCAAGCTGACCATGCTCGGCTTCCTGATGAAGGCCTGCGTGGCCGCGCTGAAGAAATTCCCCGACTTCAACAGCTCGCTCGACGGCGAGGAGCTGGTGCTCAAGAGCTACTACCACATCGGATTCGCGGCGGACACGCCGAACGGCCTGATGGTCCCGGTGATCAAGGACGCGGACAAGAAGGGCGTGGTGCAGATCGCGCAGGAAACGGCAGAGCTGGCGAAGAAGGCGCGCGAGGGCAAGCTGAGCCCTGCCGAGATGTCGGGCGCCACTTTCACCATTTCTTCGCTCGGCGGGATCGGTGGCCGGTACTTCACCCCGATCATCAATGCGCCGGAAGTCGCTATCCTAGGCGTCTGCAAAAGCCAGACCGAGCCGGTCTGGGATGGCAAGCAGTTCCAGCCACGGCTGATGCTGCCGCTGTCGCTCTCATGGGATCACCGGGTCATCGATGGAGCGTCGGCAGCGCGCTTCAACGCCTACCTGGGACAGATCCTGGCGGACTTCCGTCGCGTGCTCCTCTAACAAAAAGAATCGATGACAACTGTAGTGGTGGTGAAGAAAGCCGGACAGATCGCGATCGCGGCCGACACCCTGGTCACCTTCGGCGACACCCGCCTCGCGCACCGTTTCGAGGACAACACCAAGATCTTCAAGGTCGAGACCGACGACGGGCCCAGCTACATCGGCATGGCCGGCACGGTGGCGCACTTCCCGGTGCTGCGCAAGGCGATGGGCTCGATGCCGCGCGAGATCCTCAGGCTGGGCAGCAAGGACGAGGTGTTCGACACCTTCACCAAGCTGCATCCCTACCTCAAGGACAACTTCTTCCTGCAGACGAAGGAAGAGGACAGCGACCCCTACGAGTCCAGCCAGTTCAGCGTGGTGATCGCCAACGCGAGCGGCATCTACGGCCTCTACAGCTACCGCGAGGTCTTCGAGTTCAAGGAGTTCTGGGGCATCGGCTCGGGCCGCAGCTTCGCGCTGGGCGCGATGCACGCGGCCTACGCCAAGGCCAAGACCGCGCGTGAAGTCGCGGAAGCGGGCATCGCCGCCGGTTGCGAGTTCGATCGCAACTCCGAGCTGCCCTGCGACATCTTCACTGTCAAGACCAAAGACGCGAAAGAGGCCAAGTAAATGGCGCAGACGGAAGTGAAGGTCCCCGACATCGGGGACTTCGAGAGCGTGTCCGTGATCGAGGTGCTGGTGAAGGCCGGCGACACGATCAAGGCCGAGCAATCCCTGGTGACGGTGGAGAGCGACAAGGCGTCGATGGAGATCCCGTCGTCGCACGCGGGGGTCGTGAAGGAAGTGAGGGTGAAGGTCGGGGACAAGGTGGCGGAGGGGTCGGTGCTGGCGGTGGTGGAGACCACGGGCGCTGCGGCTTCTTCTTCTTCCCCTCCCCCTCCGGGGGAGGGCAGGGTGGGGGCGCCGGGTGCCAGCACCGCAGCGGCTTCGCCGCCGCCCCCACCCCAACCCTCCCCGGAGGGGGAGGGAGCAAGACAAGTCCCGCTCCCCCGGCTCCTACTCCGGCGGCGTCGACCTCGAATGCGAGATGCTGGTCCTCGGCTCCGGCCCGGGCGGCTACTCCGCGGCCTTCCGGGCCGCCGACCTGGGCATGAAGACAGTGATCGTCGAGCGCTACGCCACCCTTGGCGGCGTCTGCCTGAACGTGGGCTGCATCCCCTCGAAGGCGCTGCTGCACGTGGCCGCCGTGATGGACGAGGTGAGCCACATGGACACGCTCGGCATCTCCTTCGGCAAGCCGACGGTGGACCGCGCCAAGCTCAAGGCGCACAAGGACAAGGTGGTGGGCAAGCTCACCGGCGGCTTGAATGCCATGGCGAAGATGCGCAAGGTCACCATCGTGCGCGGCATCGGCAGCTTCCTCGACGCGAACCACCTGGAAGTGCAGGAAACCACCGGCACCGGCTCGGAAACCACCGGCAAGAAACAGGTGATCCGCTTCCGCAACGCGATCATCGCCGCCGGCTCGCAGGCCGTGCAATTGCCCTTCATGCCCAAGGATCCGCGCGTGGTGGACTCCACCGGCGCGCTGGAACTGGCGACCGCACCCAAGCGCATGCTGATCCTCGGCGGCGGCATCATCGGCCTGGAGATGGGCACGGTGTATTCGACGCTGGGTGCGCGCCTGGACGTGGTGGAAATGCTCGATGGCCTGATGCAGGGCGCGGACCGCGACCTGGTGCGCGTGTGGCAGAAGATGAACACGCCGCGCTTCGACAACATCATGCTGAAGACGAAGACCGTGGGCGCCGAGGCGACCAGGGACGGCATCCTGGTGCGCTTCGAAGGCGAGCAGGCGCCCAAGGAACCGCAGGTCTACGACCTGGTGCTGCAGGCCGTGGGCCGCAGCCCGAACGGCAAGAAGATCGGCGCGGAGAGGGCAGGCGTGAACGTCACCGACCGCGGCTTCATCCCGGTCGACATCCAGATGCGCACCAACGTGCCCCACATCTTCGCCATCGGCGACATCGTGGGCCAGCCCATGCTGGCGCACAAGGCGGTGCACGAGGCGCACGTCGCGGCCGAAGCGGCGGCGGGCGAGAAGAGCACCTTCAATGCGCGGGTGATCCCCAGCGTCGCCTACACCGACCCCGAGGTCGCGTGGGTGGGCTTGACGGAGGACGAGGCGAAGAAGCAGGGTGTCGCCATCAAGAAGGGCCACTTCCCGTGGACGGCGTCCGGCCGGGCCATCGCCAACACGCGCGACGAGGGCTTCACCAAGCTGCTGTTCGATGCGGAAACGCACCGCATCGTCGGCGGCGGCATCGTCGGCACGCACGCCGGCGACATGATCGGCGAGATCGCGCTGGCCATCGAGATGGGCGCCGACGAAGTCGACATCGGCAAGACGATCCATCCGCACCCCACGCTGGGCGAAAGCATCGGCATGGCCGCGGAGATCGCGCACGGCACCTGCACGGACGTCCCGCCGCAGAAGAAGTGATTCAGGGACGCACGGCGGGCGTCTCCAGCTTCATCCCCGCTGCCCGCGCCGCCAGGTACAGCTCCAGCTCCGTCATCTCCACGCTTCCATGCGCGAACGGCTCCGCGCGCACGCCGGTCATGCAGCCGCGCAAGCGCCGGCCCAGCGACCCCATCGCCTGCCATTCCAGCCGGTAGATCGGGTAGCCGGTCGCGTGGCCTTGCGGGATCAGCGCGGAGGCTAGCCTGCCGCCGGCGCGCTCGTCGTGGCATTGCGCGCACGAGAGCTCCAGCTGGCCGATGCGTTGACGGTACAGCGCCTCGCCCCGTGCGAGGTGCGGCCTCAGGCGCGCATCGTCCGGCACGCTGATCGGCAGCCCGCGCGACTGCAGTCCCACGAAGCCCTCCAGTGCCAGCAGGTCGGCGTGTTCGGCAGGCAGCGCGCGCTGCCCCTGGTGCCGCTCGCGGCAGGCATTGATGCGGGTGGACAGGTTCACCGGACGCCGCAGCGCCTCGTCCCAGGCCGGATAGCGCGCGGCGACCCCGCGCATCGCGGACGGTTCGCCGTGGCAGCCGGCGCAGGACTTCGCGGAGGAAGAGGGCGCCCGCCGCCACAGCTGCTCGCCTTCCTGCACCCACAGCATCGCCGGATTCATGCTGTCGTCGCGCTGCATGGCCTGCGTCGACGGCCCCATGTCCTCGAAGCCGGAGCGGCGCGGATCGGGTCCCGCGGCAAACGCCGGCAGCAGGAACAGCAGGACAGCGGTCGCGGCGCCACGCCGCGGCAGGCGCATCACGTGACCTGCAGGGTGCGCCGCTCGACCTGCGCGAAGCCGTTGTCGCCCTGCCATTCGAACTCCAGCGTGCCGCTGTCGCCGGCCAGCAGGTGGAAGGACAGGTAGGGATTGGCCGCGATCGCGGGGAACAGATCGGCGCTGAACACCACCTCGCCGTTGTAGCGGCAGCTGAAGCGCCGGATGATGTCGCGCGGCAGCACGCGGCCGTCGGCGCCAGGCCGGTAGCCGGTCTCCATCGGGTGGGCGATGGTCACCCGCAGTTCCACCACTTCCCCCTTGCGCGCGCTGGCCGGCGCCTGGATCAGGGTGCGCGCCATCAGCTTTCCCCTTCGATGCAGGCGGCCAGCACCACGACCACGTCGACGGTGTCCGACCAGACGCTGCCGTCGCTCAGGCGCGCCAGCGCGGTGAGCTTCTGGCTGGTGGCCAGGCGGATGCGTGTCGAGACCTCGGCCTTGCCCGCGCGTGGGCCGAGGGTGAAGCGGCCCACGTCCTTCTGCGGGTTCTTCTCGTTGTAGATCGCGATCTCGCTCACGTGGTCGGCGGCGCTCATCGGGCTGTCCACCGTCACCCGCAGCGGCACCACGTTGCCGTTGTCCACCAGGGTCGCGATCTCGAGCTTCACGCGCCCCCGGCGTACGGGCTGGCCGCCGGCGAACTGCGACACTGCGGCGGCCATGGCGGCCGCGTCCTGTGCGGAGGCGGGACGCACCAGCACCTGCGCCGCCAGGCCGGCACCAGCCTGCAGGAGCAGGCGCCGGCGGGAGGACGGTCGGGTCGTCATGGCATCCAGCCTACCGCAGTGTCGCCAGCCATGCGACGACGTCCTCGACCTGCTGGGCGTCGAGGATGGGCTTTCCCGCCCATTGCGCGCCGATGCGCGAGGGGTTGCCCCTGCTGTGGAAGGCGGGCATGAAGCTGGACGGATTCACCCGCCGCGGATCCACCACCCGCAGCCGCAGCTGCGCTTCGCTGTAGCGCGCGCCGACACCCGCCAGGTTGGGCGCCAGGTCGCCCTGGAAGCGCTCCTCGGGCACCGGTGCCGCGTGGCACAGCAGGCACAGGCCCTGCTGGCGGCTGGCGACGATGGCGCGGCCGCGCTGCGGGTCGCCGCGCGCGCCGGCCAGGGGTTGGGGGATGCCGTCGCCTTGCACGGTGTAGGGGACGATGTCCGCAAAGGCTGCGCAGGAGAACACGAGCGCGAGCGCCCCCACCCCGGCCCTCCCCGGAGGGGGGAGGGAGAAGGACAGCCGTGGGGACATCCTTCAGGCGCGCTTGAGGCTCTGGTTCTTCAGCGGCAGGTCGCGGATGCGCTTGCCGGTGGCCGCGAAGATCGCGTTGAGCACCGCCGGCGCCGCCACCGCGATCGTCGGTTCGCCGACGCCGCCCCAGAAACCGCCCGAGGGCATGACGATGGTCTCCACCTTCGGCATGTGCTTCATGTGCACCACCGGGTAGGTGTCGAAGTTCGCCTGCTCCATGTGGCCGTCCTTGAGCGTGCATTCGCCGAACAGCGCGGCCGACAGGCCGTAGGCGAAGGAGCCCTCCACCTGTGCCTCGGGATCTGCTGCGGGTTCACGGCATGGCCGGGGTCGGTGGCCGCGACGATGCGGTGGATCTTCAGCTCGCCCTCGTTGCTCACCGAGACCTCGGCGCAGGCCGCGACGTAGCTGCCGAAGCCCATGGTCTGCGCCAGGCCGCGATAGACCTTCTGCCCGCTCACGTCGGGCGCCGGCCGGCCCCAGCCCGCGCGCTCGGCCACCGCGTTGAGCACGCCCAGGTGCTTCGGGTGGTTGGCCATCAGCTTGCGGCGCAGCGCCAGCGGGTCCTGGTGGGTGGCATGGGCGACCTCGTCGATGAAGGACTCCAGGTAGATCGCGTTCTGGTTCAGGTTCACGCCGCGCCAGAAGCCCGGCGGCACCGGCGGGTTGCGCATCGCGTGGTCCACCAGCAGGTTGGGGAAGCTGTAGCCGATCGACGCTTCCGGCCCGGGCGCGTTCAGGCCCTGGAACACCACGGGGTCCAGCCCGTTGCGGATGTTCTGCGGAAACACGCCGGCCAGGATGGACTGGCCGGAGATGCGCATGTGCAGCGCGGTGATGTTGCCCTGCGCGTCCAGCCCCGCGCGCAGCTTGCACTGCGTGACCGGGTGGAAGCGGCCGTGCAGCATGTCCTCCTCGCGCGACCACAGCAGCTTCACCGGCGTGCCGGGCATCTGCCTGGCGATCTCCACCGCCTGCCGCACCCAGTCGTGCACGGCGCCGCGCCGGCCGAAGCCGCCGCCCAGCAGCAGCTTGTAGACCTCGCACTTCTCCGCCGGCAGGCCCGAGGCTTCGGACGCCGCGGCCAGTGCCGCTTCGCCGTTCTGCGTCGGCGTCCACACCTCGCAGCGCTCCGGCGTGTAGCGCGCCGTGGCGTTCATCGGCTCCATGGTCGCGTGGTTCTGGTGCGGGTAGGAGTACACCGCCTCGATCACGCGCGCCGCCGAGCCCAGTGCCGCCTTGGCGTCGCCGTTCTGGTTGCCGACGACCGCGTCGTTGGCGTCCAGCCCCGCCTTGAGCATGGCGGCGACGCTGGCGCTCGATTCCTTGACGTTGGGGCCCAGGTCCCATTCGATCGGCAGCGCATCGAGTGCCGTCTTGGCGTGCCACCAGGTGTCGGCCACCACGGCCACGGCGCTGTCGCCGACCCGCACGATCCGCTTCACGCCGGGCCGGTTGCGGATCGCCGCTTCGTTGACGCTCTTCACCTTGCCGCCGAACACCGGGCAGTCCTTGATCGCGGCGTTCAGCATGCCGGGCAGCTTGAGGTCGGCGCCGTAGACCTGCTGGCCCGTGACCTTTTCCACCGTGTCCAGGCGCGCGAGGCGCTTGCCCACCAGCTTCCAGTCCTTGGGGTCCTTCAGGGCCACGTCGGCCGGCGGCTGCAGCTGCGCGGCCGCGGGAGCGAGCCGGCCATAGGTGAGCGTGCGGCCGGTGGGCACGTGCGTGACCACGCTGTTGGCCGCGCGCAGCTCGGACACCGGCACCTTCCACTCGTTGGCCGCGGCCTGCACCAGCATCATGCGGGCCGTGGCGCCGCCCTTGCGCACGTAGTCATGGGACTCGCGGATGCCGCGGCTGCCGCCGGTGGAGAAGTTGCCCCACACGCGCTTGCGCGCGAGGTTCTGGGCCGGCGTCGGGTATTCGGTGGTGACCTTGGCCCAGTTGCACTCCAGTTCCTCGGCGACCAGCTGCGCCAGGCCGGTCAGCGTGCCCTGGCCCATCTCGGAGCGGGCGATGCGGATCACGACCGTGTCGTCCGGCCGGACCACCACCCACGCGTTCACCTCGGGCGCCGCGGCCTGCGCCTCGGCGCTGCCCGCGAAGGGCACGTGGAAGCCGACCACCAGGCCGGCGGAAGCTGCGGCCTTCAGGAAGCCGCGGCGGTCCAGGGAGTGGGCGTCGGTGCTCATGTCGTGCTCCCGTCGGTGTGCTGGATGGAGAGGCCGGCGCTCTTGAGTTCGCCGCGCGCCACGGCGTGGATGGCCGCCCGGATGCGGTTGTAGGTGCCGCAACGGCAGATGTTGCCCATGGCCTCGTCGATGTCCGTGTCGGTGGGGCGCGGCTTGGCCTTCAGCAGGGCCGCCGCCGCCATCACCTGGCCGGACTGGCAGTAGCCGCACTGCGGCACGTCCAGCGCCACCCAGGCGCGCTGCACCGGATGCGAGCCGTTGGGCGACAGGCCTTCGATGGTGACGATCTTCTCGCTGGCGCCGATGCTGGAGATCGGCCGCACGCAGCTGCGGGTGGGCACGCCGTCGATGTGCACGGTGCAGGCACCGCAGGCGGCGATGCCGCAGCCGTACTTGGTGCCGGTCAGGCCGAGCTGCTCGCGCAGCGCCCAGAGCAGGGGGTGTCACCTTCCGCATCGATGTCGCGTACCGCGCCGTTGACGTTGAGTCTGGCCATGCCGCTCTCCTGGTTGTGGCGGGCGCATGGTACGGGGCGGGGATGCCTTTGCATCCTCGCGTATTCACTATGGGAATCTCTCTTACGCGGGGAATTTATTGCGGCACGGACGAGGCCTGCGCGGCCGGCATCGGCAGGTTCACGCGGCGGGCACCGTCGAAGCGCGTGGACCAGTAGGGCACGCCCATGTCTTCCACCCGCACCTGTGCACCAGGCTTGGGCGAATGGATGAACTTGTTGTCGCCGACGTAGATGCCGACGTGGCTGAAGGTGCGCTTGAGCGTGTTGAAGAACACCAGGTCGCCCGGCTGCAGTTCCTTGCGGTCGATCTTTTGCGTGGCTGCGGCCTGTTCGTTGGCGCGGCGCGGCAGGATCAGCCCGACCGTCTGCTCGTACATGGCCTTGACGAAGCCGCTGCAGTCGAAGCCCGTTTCCACCGAACTGCCGCCACGGCGGTAGGGCACGCCGAGGAAGCCCATGGCGGTGACCACGAGGTCGGAGGCCCGGTGCGCGACACGCGAGGCGCCCTCGTGCACGCGCTCGCCCACGTTGACCCGCACTTCCTCCAGCCGGTCGACCAGGCGCTTTTCCGCCATGAAACGGCCGACGTCGTCCTCGGCGGAGGCCGGAGGCGCGGCCTGGGCGCCGGTGGCGGCGGCAAGCAGGAGGAGGCTGAGCCAGCGGGTCATGGGCGCGGAGATTAGCCTCCGGCCGAGCCAGCCGTCAAGCGAACAGTTCATTCCAAGTTCTTGATTTGTTTCGAAGATTTGCTGCCGGGCGGGGCCGGCTCCCCACGGGGAGGGCGGCTGGGGAACAATGCGTCCACCATGCGCAGCAACTTCCCAACGATCTCCTGCCTGCGGCTCTGGGGCCGGCTGGCAGCTTCCTGCACCGCGGCCATTCTCGCAGCTTCGCTGGCGCCGCTGGCCGCCGCCCAGCAGGTGCGCGCCCAGACGGTGGCCACCGGGCTGGAACACCCCTGGGGCGTGGCCTTCCTGCCGCAGGGCCGCTTCCTGGTGACGGAGCGCCCCGGCCGCATGCGGGTCATCAGTGCGCAAGGCGCGCTGGGCGCGCCTTTGGCCGGCGTGCCGGAGGTTGCGGCGCGCGGGCAGGGGGGGCTGCTCGACGTGGTGGCCGACTCGGCTTTTGCGACGAATCGAACAATCTATTTCTGTTTCTCCGAGCCGGGCAGTGGCGGCAACAGCACGGCATTGGCGCGCGCGCGCCTGTCCACGGACGAGCGCCGGCTGGAAGAAGTGCGGGTGATCTTCAGCCAGAAGCCCAAGGTGGCCAGTTCGTTGCACTTCGGCTGCCGCATCGTGGAGGCGCGCGACGGCAACCTGTTCCTGACGCTGGGCGACCGCTTCCAGCGCAAGGACGACGCCCAGACGCTGGACACGCACCACGGCAAGATCGTCCGCGTGCAGAAGGACGGCGGCGTTCCGCGCGACAACCCCTTCGTGGGCCGGGGCAGCGCCTTGCCGGAGATCTGGAGCTACGGGCACCGCAATGCGCAGGGCGCGGCGCTGGCGCCCGACGGTACGCTATGGATGCACGAGCACGGCCCGCAGGGTGGCGACGAGATCAACCAGCCGCAGGCCGGGCGCAACCACGGCTGGCCGGTGGTCACCTTCGGCGAGAACTACGGGGGCGGCCGCATCGGCGACGGCATCACCCAGAAGCAGGGCATGGAGCAGCCGCTGCACTACTGGGTGCCCTCGATCGCGCCGTCCGGCATGGCCTTCCTGACCAGCGACCGCTACGGCGAGGACTGGAAGGGCAGCCTGTTCGTCGGCTCGCTGAAGTTCGCCTACCTGGCGCGCCTGCAGCTGGCCGGCGGCAAGATGGCGCGGGAAGAGAAGCTGCTGGAGGGGTGGGGCGGGTGCGCGACGTGCGGCAGGGGCCGGACGGCTTCCTGTACCTGCTGACGGACGAGGGGAATGCGAAGCTGGTGCGCGTGGTCCGATAGGGCTCAGGCCTTGACCAGGCCCTTGCGCACTGCATACCGGGTCAGGCTCGCGATGTCGTTCAGGCGCAGCCGCTCCATGATCCGCGCCCGGTGCACGTCCACCGTCTTGGGGCTCAGCCCCAGCTCGAAAGCGATTTCCTTGGCCGACTTGCCCTGCGCGATCAAGGTCAGGATCTCGACCTGCCGGGTCGTCAGCTCGTCGTCCACGGTCGGCTCGGAAGGCTGCAGCAGCCGCTGCGCGACCGCGGCGCTGAAGTAGCTGCCGGTGGCCATCACGCTGCGCAGCGCCTGTTCCAGCTCGAACGGGGGCGCGTCCTTCATCAGGTAGCCGCAGGCGCCGTTGGCGACCGCGCGCTTGACGAAGTCCACCGTGTCGTACATCGACAGCACGATCACCTTCACGTCCGGGAAGCGCGTGTGCATCTCGGCGATGGCGGTGATGCCGTCCATGCCCGGCATGGAGATGTCGGTCATCACCACGTCCGGCTTCACCGATTCCAGCAGCTGCAGCAGTTCGTTGCCGTTGCGCGCCTCGGCGATCACCTGCACCCCGTCCACGGTGGACAGCAGCGCCTTGATGCCGGAGCGCACGAGGTCGTGGTCGTCGGCCAGCACCACCTGGATCGGCAGGGGATTGTTCGCGTTCTTGTGCATCATCATCATGGTGGGGCTCCCTCTCGTCATCACAGCACTGCGCGGATCGCCACGCCGCTGCCTTCGCGCGTGCGGATGTGCAGCCGTCCGCCCGCCAGTTCCGTCCTCTCGATCATGCCGTACAACCCGATGTTTCTTTCACTCTGATGGCCGTTCAGGACGGCCGCCTTGTCGAAACCGATGCCGTCGTCCACCATCAGCACGCTGATGCGGCCCCGCGGCAGGAAGCGCAGCCGCACCCGCACGCGCGAGGCCTTGGCGTGGCGCACGGTGTTGGTCAGGGCCTCCTGCACCAGGCGCACGGCGACCGCGGCGTTCTCCTCCAGCACCTTGGGCTCCTGGCCCCGGGTGGTGACCTCCCAGCGCAGGCCGGCCGGCTCGGCGATCCGCTGCATCGCCGATTGCACCGCCGGCACCAGCCCCAGCAGGTCGAGCTGCGCCGGCCGGAGGGAGAAGGACAGGGTCTTGAGCTGCTGCAGCGCGCCGTTGGCCAGTTCGGCCGCCGTCTCGCTGTGCTTGTTCGCCACGCCCGGCTCGGGGGTGCGCTTGGCCGCGTGCAGGTGGATCACCACGGCGGTCAGCGTCTGCCCCAGCTGGTCGTGCAGTTCGCGCGAGATGTGGGAGCGTTCGCGCTCCTGCGCGAGCACGAAGCGGGCGGACAGCTCCTTCAGGCGCGCGTAGGCGGCCTGCAGTTCCGCGTCCACGCGTTCCTTCTCCTGGGCGCGCCGGCGTTCCTCGAGCACGCGGCCGATGATCTGCGGCAGCGTGCCCAGCTTGTCCTTGGTCAGGTAGTCCTTGGCGCCGCAGCGCAGCACGTGCACCGCCGCTTCCTCGCCGATGGCGCGCGTCAGCACGATCAGGGGAACCGTGCAGCGGCGGGTGACCAGGATCTGCAGCGCCGCATAGGGCGAGAAGCGGGGCAGGTTGAAGTCGCACAGGATGACGTCCCAGTCGCCTTCGAGGGCGGCGACGAAACTGCTCGCGTTGTCCACGCGGTGCAGCTCGTAGCGGCGGGACGGGTCCGCCCGTTCCAGCGCCAGGCCCATGAGCTCGACGTCGTCCGGGTTGTCCTCGACGCACAGCAGCCGGATGGGTTGGGAGTCTTGGACAGCGCGGCTGGACATGAGGGGGTGCGCGGGAAGTGTACCGTCGCGCTGGATGGCCCCCACTTAGGCAAGTTCCCTATCGCCCGCGCGCGATCTCGCGCTCGAGGTAGTCGACGACGCGCTCGAACGGATCGAAGCCGAAGGCTTCGGCCACCGAAGGCCGCAGGTTGGAGTTGGCGTTGATGTCGTAGAAGACCCGGCGCCCGTCGGTGGTGTCCAGGTATTCGATGCCGCCGACATCCAGGCCGACCGCCTGGACGATGCGCCTGGCGGTGGCCACGGCCTCCGGCGGGACCTCGGGGTAAGGGTGGAACTCCACCGGCGGCGCGGCCACGGGCTCGTGGGCGGGCAGCTCGCACATCCCTGCGCCGTCGTCGGGATTGCACACCGGCGAGGGGCACAGGTTGAAGCGCCCGTGGGTCTTCACGCGCATGGCGTAGAGCAGCTCGCCGCCCACGAATTCGAGGCGCACGATCCCTTGCTCGGGATCGTGCGGCAGGTACTCCTGCAGCAGGAACAGGTTGTCGGGCAGCCAGTTGGCGGGATCGCGGCGGAAGATGTCCTCCACCTCCTGCAGCGAGTCCACCACCTGGATGCGCGCGCCGCTGCCGCCCTGGTCGGGCTTGAGCACCGCGGGCCATGTGATGGCGGCGGCATGGGCGCGCAGGGCGGACGCGTCGTTGAAGGTGATGGAGCGGGGCGTCGCGATGCCCAGGCTTTCCAGCAGGCTCGCCTGCACGCTCTTGCTCAGCTCGAGCGCGAACACGTCTGCGCCGTTGAGCACGCGTGCGCCCAGGCGCTCCAGCGTGCGCATGCAGGCCAGCGCCAGCGGCACGGCCCGGGTGTTGCCGCGCAGGTAGGCGCTCGGGCTGGCCTGGTTGAAGTACAGCGGTGCGCGCGGCGCCTCCATGTTGCTGAAGGCCGCGCGCGTCACGTCGAAGGGCTCGAAACGCACGCCGCGCCGCGCCAGCGCCGCGAACAGCGGCTTCTGCCATTCCGGGTGTTCGTGCAGGCCGACGAGGTCGGGACGGGGCGAGTCCATTTCCGGGCCATCCTAGCCGCAGTCAATAATCCCCCTCGAAGGAATGCCTATGCTGCTGGACGCCGAAGAATCCCAACTGGTGCTGGTCGACTACCAGCAACGCCTGATGCCCGCCATCCACGAGGGCGAGCTGGTCCTGGCCAATGCCCTGCGGCTGGCCCGCATCGCCCAGATGCTGCAGGTGCCCCTGTGGGCGACCGAGGAGAACGCCGAAAGCCTCGGTGGCACGGTGGAGGCGCTGCAGCCGCTGGTGGCCGGCCGCGTGCTGCCCAAGATGGCCTTCGACGGCACCAGCGTGCTGCTGCCGCGGCTGAAGCCCGCGGCCAAGCCGCAGGGCGGCAATGCCCGCAGCCTGCCCAAGCACCTGCAGAAGGCGGCGCCGGCCCCGCGGCCGCGCGCGAAAGCATCGTGCTGGCCGGCTGCGAAGCGCACGTGTGCCTGATGCAGACGGCGCTGGGCCTGCTGGAGGAGGAGCTGGAAGTCTGGGTGGTGACGGACGCCTGCAGCTCGCGCAGCGAGCGCAATCGCGACGCCGCCTTCGACCGGCTCGCCGGCGCGGGCGCCGAACTGGTGACCACCGAGATGGTGGCCTTCGAGTGGCTGCGGGATGCGGGTCATCCCCGGTTCCGGGACGTGTTGACCGTCGTCAAATAGGGGCAGGGGCGCCGCCTGCGTCAGCTTCCGGCAAGTCCCGTGGCCACAATCGCGGCGGTCAAGACCTGCAGGAGACAAGCATGGGTTACGCGGAGTTCTACCGTCGCTCGATCGAGGATCGCGACGCCTTCTGGGCCGAACAGGCGAAGCTGATCGACTGGCAGACGCCCCCGGCGCAGATCTGCGACGCGAGCAACCCGCCGTTCTTCAAGTGGTTTGCCGGCGGCAAGACCAATCTGTGCCACAACGCGGTGGACCGCCACCTGGCCACGCGCGCCGACCAGGCCGCGCTGATCTTCGTCTCCAGCGAGACCAACGAGGAACGCGTCTACACCTTCCGCGAGCTGCACCACGAAGTGCAGAAGATGGCGGCGGTGCTGCAGTCGCTGGGCGTGGGCAAGGGCGACCGCGTCCTGATCTACATGCCCATGATCGCGGAAGCGGCCTTCGCCATGCTGGCCTGCGCGCGCATCGGCGCCATCCACGCGGTGGTGTTCGGCGGCTTCGCCTCGCACTCGCTGGCCTCGCGCATCGAGGACGCCACGCCCAAGGTCGTGGTCAGCGCCGACGCCGGCTCGCGCGGCGGCAAGGTGGTGCCGTACAAGCCGCTGCTGGACGAGGGCATCCGGCTGTCGGCGCACAAGCCCGACGCCGTGCTGCTGGTGGACCGCAAGCTCGCGCCCATGGAGAAGGTTGCCGGCCGCGACCAGGACTGGGCGACGCTGGCCGACAAGCACCTGCGCACCCAGGTGCCCTGCGAATGGCTGGATTCCACCGACATCAGCTACACCCTCTACACCAGCGGCACGACCGGCAAGCCCAAGGGCGTGCAGCGCGACGTCGGCGGCTACGCGGTGGCGCTGGCCGCCAGCATGAAGCACATCTTCCTGGGCAAGCCCGGTGAGACCTACTTCTCCACCAGCGACATCGGCTGGGTGGTGGGCCACAGCTACATCGTGTACGGCCCGCTCCTGTACGGCATGGCCACGATCATGTACGAAGGCCTGCCGATCCGCCCGGACGCCGGCATCTGGTGGAGCCTGGTCGAGAAGTACAAGGTGACCTCGATGTTCAGCGCGCCCACCGCGGTGCGCGTGCTGAAGAAGCAGGACCCGGCCTTCCTGAAGAAGTACGACCTGTCCAGCCTGCGCGCCCTGTTCCTGGCGGGCGAGCCGCTGGACGAGCCGACGGCCAAGTGGATTTCCGAGAGCCTGGGCCGCCCGATCATCGACAACTACTGGCAGACCGAAAGCGGCTGGCCGATCCTGACCGTGGCCAACGGCGTGGAGAAGAAGCCCAGCAAGTTCGGCAGCCCGGGCGTGCCCATGTACGGCTACGACGTGCGCCTGGTGCACGAGTCCACCGGCGAGGAACTCACCGGCCCGGACCAGAAGGGCGTGGTGGTG
This sequence comes from Ramlibacter montanisoli, assembly GCF_013087525.1. Taxonomy (GTDB): domain Bacteria; phylum Pseudomonadota; class Gammaproteobacteria; order Burkholderiales; family Burkholderiaceae_C; genus Ramlibacter; species Ramlibacter montanisoli. Next base: position 1,249,212 of record NZ_JABFCS010000001.1, read on the forward strand.
ATCAAGGGGCCGACGCCCCCGGGCTTCATGCAGACGGTGTGGAAGGACGACGAGCGTTTCGTCAAGACCTATTGGTCCAGCATCCCGGGCCAGCAGGTGTACAGCACCTTCGACTGGGGCATCCGCGATGCGGACGGCTATTTCTACATCCTGGGCCGCACCGACGACGTGATCAACGTCGCCGGCCACCGCCTGGGCACCCGCGAGATCGAGGAGAGCATCTCCTCGCATCCCAACATCGCCGAAGTCGCCGTGGTGGGCGTGGCCGACCAGCTCAAGGGCCAGGTGGCCATGGCCTTCTGCGTCGTGAAGGACACCTCCGCGCTGACCGACGAGAAGGCGCGGCTGAAGCTCGAGGGCGAGGTGATGAAGGTGGTGGACGAGCAGTTGGGCGCCGTGGCGCGGCCGGCGCGCGTGCGCTTCGTCACCGTGCTGCCCAAGACCCGCAGCGGCAAGCTGCTGCGCCGGGCGATCCAGGCTGTGTGCGAAGGCCGCGACCCGGGCGACCTGACGACCATCGAGGACCCGACGGCGCTGCAGCAGATCAAGGACCTCGTGTAGGCGGGGACTGCACAGGACGCAAGGGGCGCGCTGCGCCCCTTTTCTTTCCCGGCCCTGACATTCATCCCCCTTGCCACAACAGCTTCTCTGATCCCGGCCAATGGCGGCGCCCGCCGTTCGATGGCACAATCCCCCCGCAACCAAGGGCCCTTCCCCACAGTCGCATCCGCCAACCGGTAAAGCCGTGTCGCGGGAGGTTTCTCAACCAGCTTCATTGTTCCCTGCAGGGGAACGGAAAGTAGCGAACCGATGAGCGAGCAGAGCTCCGTCTACACGGCCTACAACGGCAATTCCTATCTCTTCGGCGGCAACGCGCCCTATGTCGAGGAGATGTACGAAAACTACCTCGCCAATCCCGGCAGCGTCCCCGACAACTGGCGCGAGTACTTCGACGCGCTCCAGAACGTCCCCGCGGTCGACGGCTCCAATGCCAAGGACGTGCCCCACCTGCCGGTGGTCAACGCCTTCGCGCAGCGCGCCAAGCAGGGCGTCACCCGCGTGGTGGTGGCCGCCGGCGCCGACTCCGAACTCGCCCGCAAGCGCACCGCCGCGCAGCAGCTGATCGCCGCCTACCGCAACGTCGGCTGCCGCTGGGCCGACCTCGACCCGCTCAAGCGCACCGAGCGCGAGCACATCCCCGAGCTCGATCCTTCCTTCTACGGCTTCAGCGACGCCGACCAGGAAGCGGTGTTCAACACCAGCAACACCTTCTTCGGCAAGGACAGCATGTCCCTGCGCGAGCTGCTCAACGCGCTGCGCGAGACCTACTGCAGCACGATCGGCGCCGAGTACATGTACATCAGCGACCAGGGCCACAAGCGCTGGTGGCAGCAGAAGCTGGAAGCGATCCGCAGCAAGCCCAGCTTCACCGCGGAGAAGAAGCGCCACATCCTCGACCGCCTGACCGCGGCCGAAGGCCTCGAGCGCTTCCTGCACACGAAGTACGTGGGCCAGAAGCGCTTCTCGCTGGAAGGCGGCGAGAGCTTCATCGCCTCCATGGACGAACTGATCCAGCAGGCCGGCGCCAAGGGCGTGCAGGAGATCGTGATCGGCATGGCCCACCGTGGCCGCCTGAACGTGCTGGTCAACACCCTGGGCAAGATGCCCAAGGACCTGTTCGCCGAATTCGACCACAGCGCACCGGAGGAACTGCCCGCGGGTGACGTGAAGTACCACCAGGGCTTCAGCTCCGACGTCAGCACCCCCGGCGGCCCGGTGCACCTGTCGCTGGCCTTCAACCCCTCGCACCTGGAGATCGTGAACCCGGTGGTCGAGGGCTCGGTGCGCGCCCGCATGGACCGCCGCGCCGACACCCAGGGCAAGCAGGTGCTGCCGGTGCTGGTGCACGGCGACGCCGCCATCGCCGGCCAGGGCGTGGTGCAGGAGACGCTGGCGCTGGCCGAGACCCGTGGCTACTTCACGGGCGGCACGGTGCACATCGTCATCAACAACCAGATCGGCTTCACCACCTCCGACCCGCGCGACGCCCGCTCCACGCTGTACTGCACCGACATCGTCAAGATGATCGAGTGCCCGGTGCTGCACGTGAACGGCGACGACCCGGAAGCGGTCGTGCTGGCCACGCAGCTGGCCATCGAGTACCGCACCGAGTTCGGCAAGGACGTGGTGGTGGACATCGTCTGCTTCCGCAAGCTGGGCCACAACGAGCAGGACACGCCCTCGCTCACCCAGCCGCTGATGTACAAGAAGATCGCGGCCCACCCCGGCACGCGCAAGCTGTACGCCGACAAGCTGGCCGCCCAGGGCATGGGCGACACGCTGGGCGACGACATGGTCAAGGCCTACCGCGCCGCCATGGACCAGGGAAAGCACACGGTGGACCCGGTGCTGTCCAACTTCAAGAGCAAGTACGCCGTCGACTGGGCGCCCTTCCTGGGCAAGAAGTGGACCGACGCGGCCGACACCGCCATCCCGCTGGCCGAGTGGAAGCGCCTGGCCGAGCGCATCACCACCGTGCCGCAGGACTTCAGCGTGCACCCGCTGGTCAAGAAGGTGCTGGAAGACCGCGCCGCCATGGGCCGCGGCGACGTCAACATCGACTGGGGCATGGGCGAGCACATGGCCTTCGCCTCGCTGGTCGCCTCCGGCTACCCGGTGCGCCTGTCCGGCGAGGACGTGGGCCGCGGCACCTTCGTGCACCGCCACGCCGTGCTGCACGACCAGCAGCGCGAGCGCTGGGACACCGGCACCTACATCCCGCTGCAGAACGTGGCCGAGAACCAGGCGCCCTTCGTCTGCATCGACTCCATCCTGTCGGAAGAGGCGGTGCTGGGCTTCGAGTACGGCTACGCCTCCAACGACCCCAACACGCTGGTGATCTGGGAAGCGCAGTTCGGCGACTTCGCCAACGGCGCCCAGGTGGTGATCGACCAGTTCATCGCTTCCGGCGAAGTGAAGTGGGGCCGCGTCAACGGCATCACGCTGATGCTGCCGCACGGCTACGAGGGCCAGGGCCCAGAGCACAGCTCCGCGCGCCTGGAGCGCTTCATGCAGCTGTCGGCCGACACCAACATCCAGGTGTGCCAGCCGACCACGGCCAGCCAGATCTTCCACCTGCTGCGCCGCCAGATGGTGCGCAACCTGCGCAAGCCGCTGGTGATCATGACGCCCAAGTCGCTGCTGCGGAACAAGGACGCGACCTCGCCGCTGTCCGAGTTCACCAAGGGCGCCTTCCAGACGGTCATCCCCGACCAGAAGGACCTCAAGGGCGACAAGGTCAAGCGCGTGGTCGTGTGCTCGGGCAAGGTCTACTACGACCTGGCCAAGAAGCGCGAGGAGAAGGGCGCCGACGACGTCGCCATCATGCGCATCGAGCAGCTCTATCCCTTCCCGCACAAGGCCTTCGCGACGGAACTGAAGAAGTACCCGAACGCGACCGACCTCGTGTGGTGCCAGGACGAGCCGCAGAACCAGGGCGCCTGGTTCTTCATCCAGCACAACATCCACGAGAACATGAGCGAAGGCCAGAAGCTGGGTTACGCCGGCCGCGCCGCCTCCGCCTCGCCCGCCGTGGGTTACGCGCACCTGCACGCCGAGCAGCAGAAGGCTCTGGTGGATGCGGCCTTCGCGAAGCTGAAGGGCTTCGTTCTCTCCAAGTAGCGATATTCCCGGCGCCTGCGGCGCGGGAATATCTCCGCGCGGTCGACACGGACGCTGATGCGCCGGTCACCGCGCGGTGCACCGAACAGAATCAAGGAAGAATCAAATGGCTATCGTTGAAGTGAAGGTCCCGCAACTGTCCGAATCCGTTGCCGAAGCGACCCTGCTGCAGTGGAAGAAGAAGCCCGGCGAGGCCGTGGCGCAGGACGAGATCCTGATCGAGATCGAGACCGACAAGGTGGTGCTCGAAGTGCCCGCGCCCAGCGCCGGCGTGCTGGGCGAGATCGTCATGGCCGATGGCGCCACCGTCACCTCCGACCAGGTGATCGCCCGGATCGACACCGAGGCCAAGGCCGGCGCCGCGGCGCCCGCCGCCGCCAAGGCCGCCCCGGTCGCGGCCACTGCCGCTGCCGCCGCACCCGCGGTGGCTGCTGCCGGCGGCTCCAAGTCCGGCGTGGCCATGCCCGCCGCCGCCAAGATGATGGCCGACAACAGCGTGCCCGCCGGCGCCGTCGGCGGCACCGGCCGCGACGGCCGCGTGACCAAGGGCGACGTGATCAGCGCGCTGGCTTCGGGCGTCATCGCCAAGGCCGCCGCCGCTCCCATGCCCGCCGCCGCCGCGTCCGCGCGCCAGCCGCTGCAGCAGGTCTCCGCCCCCGTGGTGGACCTGGGCGACCGCCCCGAGCAGCGCGTGCCGATGTCGCGCCTGCGCGCCCGCGTCGCCGAGCGCCTGCTGCAGTCGCAGTCCACCAACGCCATCCTGACCACCTTCAACGAGGTGAACATGGCGCCGGTGATGGAGATGCGCAAGAAGTTCCAGGAGAAGTTCGAGAAGGAACACGGCGTCAAGATCGGCTTCATGTCCTTCTTCGTGAAGGCCGCCGTGCATGCGCTCAAGAAGTACCCGGTGCTCAACGCCTCGGTGGACGGCAACGACATCGTCTACCACGGCTACTTCGACATCGGCATCGCGGTGGGCTCGCCGCGCGGCCTGGTGGTGCCCATCCTGCGCAACGCCGACCAGATGTCCTTCGCCGACATCGAGAAGAAGATCGCCGAGTACGGCGCCAAGGCGCGCGACGGCAAGCTGGGCATCGAGGAGATGACCGGTGGCACCTTCTCCATCTCCAACGGCGGCGTGTTCGGCTCCATGCTGTCCACCCCCATCATCAACCCGCCGCAGTCCGCCATCCTGGGCGTGCACGCGACCAAGGACCGCGCGGTGGTGGAGAACGGCCAGATCGTGATCCGCCCGATGAACTACCTGGCCATGTCCTACGACCACCGCATCATCGACGGCCGCGAAGCCGTGCTCGGCCTGGTGGCGATGAAGGAAGCGCTGGAAGACCCGGCCCGCCTGCTGTTCGACATCTAAGAAGAAAACATGGCAAAGAACTTTGACGTCGTCGTCATCGGCGGCGGCCCCGGTGGCTACATCGCGGCGATCCGCGCGGCGCAGCTGGGTTTCAACACCGCCTGCATCGACGAGTGGAAGACCAGGGACGGCAAGCCCGCCCCGGGCGGCACCTGCACCAACGTCGGCTGCATCCCTTCGAAGGCGCTGCTGCAGTCCTCCGAGAACTACGAGGAAGCCGGCAAGCATTTCGGCGACCACGGCATCTCCATGAAGGACCTGGCGATCGACATCGGCAAGATGATCGCGCGCAAGGACGCCGTGGTGAAGCAGAACAACGACGGCATCCTCTACCTGTTCAAGAAGAACAAGGTCACCTTCTTCCACGGCCGCGGCTCGTTCGCCAAGGCGGGCGGGGAGGGCTACGAGATCCAGGTGAAGGGCGCGGCGGACGAGACCGTCACCGCCAGGCACGTGATCGTGGCGACCGGCTCCAGCGCCCGGGCGCTGCCGGGCGTGCCCTTCGACGAGGAACTGGTGCTGTCCAACGACGGCGCGCTGCGCATCGGCGCGGTGCCCAAGAAGCTGGTGCTGGTCGGCTCCGGCGTGATCGGCCTGGAGATGGGCTCGGTGTGGCGCCGCGTGGGCTCGGAAGTGACGGTGCTGGAAGCCCTGCCCACCTTCCTGGGCGCGGTCGACGAGCAGATCGCCAAGGAGGCGCACAAGGCCTTCACCAAGCAGGGCCTGAAGATCGAGCTGGGCGTGAAGGTCGGCGAGATCAAGCCGGAAGGCAAGGGCCTGTCGGTCGCCTACACCAACGCCAAGGGCGAGGCGCAGAGGCTGCAGGCCGACCGCCTGATCGTGTCGATCGGCCGGGTGCCCAACACCAAGGGCCTGAACCCCGAGGCCGTCGGCCTGAAGCTGGACGAGCGCGGCGCCATCGTGGTGGACGACGAGTGCAGGACCAACCTGCCCAACGTGTGGGCGGTCGGTGACGTCGTGCGCGGCCCGATGCTGGCGCACAAGGCGGAGGAAGAGGGCGTGGCCGTGGCCGAGCGCATCGCCGGCCAGCACGGGCACGTGAACTTCAACACCATCCCCTGGGTGATCTACACCAGCCCCGAGATCGCGTGGGTCGGCCGTACCGAGCAGCAGCTCAAGGCCGACGGCGTGCAGTACAAGGCCGGCACCTTCCCCTTCATGGCCAACGGGCGCGCCCGCGCTCTCGGCGACACGACGGGCATGGTGAAGTTCCTGGCCGACGCCAAGACCGACGAGATCCTGGGCGTGCACATCGTGGGCCCGATGGCTTCCGAGCTGATCTCGGAGGCGGTGGTCGCGATGGAGTTCAAGGCCTCCGCCGAGGACATCGCCCGCATCTGCCACGCGCACCCGTCGCTGTCGGAAGCGACCAAGGAAGCGGCGCTGGCCGTCGACAAGCGCACTCTCAACTTCTAAGAGATGCTCAAGCGCGTGGGATCCGTTCGCGCAGTCTACGAATCGGAGCTCGAGGCGCGCGGCTACGCCAGCGATCCCGCGCAGCTGCGCGGGATCGAGGCGCTGGAGCGCTGCGCCACCGAGTGGGCGGCGTACAAGGAGCAGCGCTCCAACGCCTTCAAGAAGCTGATCAACCGGCCACCCATCCCGCGCGGCGTGTACATGCACGGCGGGGTCGGCCGCGGCAAGAGCTTCCTGATGGACTGCTTCTTCCAGGCCGTGCCGGTGGTGCGCAAGACCCGCCTGCACTTCCACGAGTTCATGCGCGAGGTGCACCGGGAGCTGGCGGAACTGCAGGGCATGCAGAATCCGCTGGACGAACTGGGCGCGCGCATCGCCCGGCGCTACCGCCTCGTGTGCTTCGACGAGTTCCACGTCGCCGACATCACCGACGCGATGATCCTGCACCGGCTGCTGGATGCCCTCTTCGACAACGGCGTGGGCTTCGTCACCACCTCGAACTTCCGCCCCGACGACCTGTATCCCAACGGCCTGCACCGCGAGCGCATCCTGCCCGCCATCGCGCTGCTGAACGACAAGCTGGAAGTGATCAGCGTGGACAACGGCACCGACTACCGGCGCCGCACCATGGAGCAGGTGAAGCTCTATCACACGCCCCTGGGCGCGCAGGCGGACGCCGAGATGCACGACGCGTTCACCCGGCTGGCCGCTTCGCACGACGAGGATCCGCTGCTGCACATCGAGCACCGCGAGATCCGCGCGCGCCGCAAGGCCGGCGGGGTGATCTGGTTCGACTTCCGCACCCTGTGCGGCGGCCCGCGCTCGCAGAACGACTACCTGGAGATCGCCACCCAGTTCCACACCGTCCTGCTGAGCGACGTGCCGCGCATGTCCGCGCGCACGGCCTCGGAAGCACGCAGGTTTACCTGGCTGGTGGACGTTCTTTACGACCGGCGTGTCAAACTGATCCTGTCGGCCGAGGTCCCACCGGAAGCGTTGTACACGGAGGGGCCCCTGGCCCACGAATTCCCGCGGACGGTCTCGCGCCTGAACGAGATGCAGTCCACGGACTTCCTCGCCCTGGAACACCGCACCGTCGACACCCGCCTGACATGAAGCACCTGCTGGCCTGCACCCTGGCCCTGCTTGCCGCGCTGCCCGCGCAGGCGCAGGACGACGCCGCCGAGCGCGAACGCATCAAGGTCGAACGCGCCGCCGCAGAGGCCCGCTACGTCGAGGAGGACAAGGCCTGCCGCGCGAGGTTCGCGGTGAACGACTGCCTGGACAAGGCCACGCGCCTGCGCAACGCCCGGCTCGCCGAGCTGCGCCGGCAGGAACGCCTGCTGAACGATGCCGAGCGCAAGCGGCGCGCCGCCGAGCGCCAGAAGGATCTGGACGAGCGCAACACGCCCGAGCGGCAGAAGGAAGCGGCGGAACGGAGGGCCCGCGCCCTGGCCGAGCAACAGGGCCGCGAACAGGCCGCCGCGGAGAAGGCCGCCAAGCGCGCGGCCGACGAGGCGGAACGGGCCCAGCGCGGTCCGCGCCAGAAGGGCGCACGCGGCGCGCCCGATCCCCAGGGGACGCCGCGCGCGGAGCGCACCAAGAAGACCTTCGCGCCCACGCCCGAGGAGGCCGCGAAGAACCGCGCCGCCTACGAGAAGCGCCAGCGGGAAGCCGAACAGCACCGGGCCGAAGTGGCCGCGCGGATCGCCAGGCGGGCCAAGCCCGCGGCTTCCGGCCTGCCGGCCCCGAAGTAGGACGCGGGCCGGCCGCTCAGGCGGCCAGCGGCTCCACCTTCACGATCACCAGCGACAGGTTGTCGCCGCCGCCGTGCGCGCGCGAGCGTGCCTTGTCGATCAGGAACTCGGTGGCTTCGCGCGGGGACAGCGAGGACAGCACCGATCCGAGCTCGTCGGGATTGAAGTAGTGCCACACGCCGTCGCTGCAGGCCAGCAGCGTGTCGCCGGGGCGCAGCTGCTCGATGTAGTGGACGTCCGCCGGCGGGTCGTCCTCCGCGCCCAGGCACCCCATGAGGATGTTGGACTGCGGGTGGACGTTGGCCTCTTCCTCGGTCAGCTCGCCGCGGTCCACCAGCGTCTGCACGTAGGAGTGGTCCATGGTGCGCTTGACCAGCCGGTTGGCGTGGAAATGGTAGATGCGCGAGTCGCCGGCGTGCACCCAGTAGCACTCGCCGTTGGGGTTGATGATGAAGGCGGCGATGGTGCTGTGCGGCTCCTGCTCGGAGGAAATCGCGGTCAGCTTGATGACCAGGTGCGACTCCTGCACCATCTGGCGCAGCACCGTCGGCGGATCGTCGGCGTCGGGCGAGTAGCGCTCGAACAGCTGGCGGCAGGTCATCATCACCTGGTCGGAAGCCTTGCGGCCGCCGCTGCGCCCGCCCATGCCGTCGGCCACGACGCCGAGCACGCATCCGTTCAGGCGCGGATGCGAGATCAGCGCGATCTGGTCCTGCTGGTACTCCCGGTCCCCCTTGTGGATGCCGGTGGAGGCGGTGAGTCGGTAACCTTTGGTGGTGCTGCTCATGGGCGAGAAGGGGTGCGCTGGCGCGCGTTCGCTGGATGATTGTCTGGCAAAGACGTATTATTGTCCGGCACCCGGCGCCGCCAGAGCTTTTTACCTTGGATTCGAACCTGCACTCTCCCGAACGGCGCCTGATCGAGCTGCGCATGGAGCACGCCGACCTGAACGCGATGATCGACCGTGCCGCGCAGCAGACGCCCGTGGATGAACTCATGATGCGCCGCCTGAAGAAGCGCCGCCTCGCGCTGCGCGACCAGATCGCGCGGATGGAACTCGCCCTCGACCCCAAAGAACCCGCGTGATGACGGATTCGGCAGTTGCGTCGCCGGGCCACCACGACGAGCCCGCCGGCGTGCACGCGGGGCCGTCCGTGCCCGTGCTGGACCTCGAAGAGCTCGCGCGCGAGGCCTTCGTGCCGGGCGGCGTTCTGTCCCGCGCGGCCGATGCCTTCCGCCCCCGCGGGGGCCAGACCGAGATGGCGGTGGCCGTCGCGCGCACCATCACGCAGGGCGGCGCGCTGGTGGTGGAGGCCGGCACCGGCGTCGGCAAGACCTTCTCCTACCTCGTGCCCGCGCTGCTCAGTGGCGAGCGGGTGCTGCTGTCCACCGCCACCAAGACGCTGCAGGACCAGCTGTTCGGCCGCGACCTGCCGCGCCTGGCCGAGGCGCTGGGGCTGCCCGTGCGCATGGCGCTGCTCAAGGGCCGCGCCAGCTACCTGTGCAGCCACCGGCTGGAGCTGGCGCGCCACGACGCGAGCCTGCCCGATCGCACGGCGCTGCGGACGCTGGCGAAGATCGAGGAATGGGCGCAGGGCACGCGCACCGGCGACCTGGCCGAGATGCCGGGCCTGGACGAGCGCTCGCCCGTGCTGCCGCTGGTGACCTCCACGCGCGAGAACTGCCTCGGTTCGCAATGCCCCAAGTTCCGCGACTGCCACGTGAACAACGCGCGGCGCGAGGCGATGGCGGCCGACATCGTCGTGATCAACCACCACCTGTTCTTCGCCGACCTGGCCGTGCGCGAGTCGGGCATGGCCGAACTGCTGCCCAGCGTGCGCGTGGTGATCTTCGACGAGGCGCACCAGCTCAATGAGACCGGCGTGCAGTTCCTCGGGCGCCAGGTCGGCACCGGCCAGGTGCTGGACTTCGCGCGCGACATGCTGGGCGCCGGCCTGCAGTTCGCGCGCGGCCTGGTGGACTGGCAGCAGCTGGCCGCGGCCACGGAGCGCGCCACGCGCGACCTGCGCCTGCTGGTGGGGCGCGCGGCGTCCGGTGCGCGCCTGCGCTGGAGCACGGGCGCGCCCGAGGGTGTGGACGAAGCGAGCTGGCGGGAGGGCCTGGCCACGCTGCAGGCCGCCCTGGAGCAGGCCGCGGAAGGACTGGCGACGGTCAGCGAGATCGCACCCGACTTCGTGCGCCTGCACGAACGCGCGGCGCTGCTGGCGCAGCGCGTTCAGGCCTTCGACGGCGAACCCGAGCCTGGCAGCGTGCGCTGGCTGGACGTCGGCACGCACCTGCGGCTGGTGGAGTCGCCGCTGGACATCGCCGAGGCGGTGCAGCAGAAGATGCTGAAGTCCGGCGAGGCGCAGGAGGACGACGAGGACGCGCCGCGGCGAGCCTGGGTCTTCACCTCGGCGACGCTGGGCGACGACGCGCGCCTGTCCTGGTTCACGGAGCCCTGCGGCCTGGAGCAGGCGCAGGTGCTGCGCGTGGCGAGTCCCTTCGACTATCCCTCGCAGGCGGCGCTCTGCGTGCCGCGCAGCGCAGCCTGCCGCGCCCCAACGACCCGGCGCACAGTGGCGCCGTCGCGCGCGTGGCGGAGCAGGCGGCGCGCCGCATCGGCGGACGCACCATGGTGCTGACGACCACGCTGCGGGCGCTGCGCGCGATCGGCGAGCAGCTGCAGGCGCGTTTCCAGGGCTCCGGGGAACTCGAGGTGCTGGTGCAGGGCCAGTGGCCCAAGCGCCGGCTGATCGAGCGCTTCCGCGAAGGCGCGGGCCACGGGCGCCCGGGCTGCATCCTGGTCGCGTCCGCATCCTTCTGGGAAGGCGTGGACGTCCCGGGCGAGGCGCTGCAGCTGGTGATCATCGACAAGCTGCCCCTTCCGCCGCCGGGCGATCCGCTGGTGGAGGCGCGCGGCCAGCGCCTGGAATCGCAGGGCCGCAGTCCCTTCAACGACTACTTCGTGCCGGAAGCCGCGGTGGCGCTCAAGCAGGGCGCCGGCCGCCTGATCCGCCGCGAGACCGACCAGGGTCTGCTGGTGGTGTGCGACACGCGGCTGGTGCAGATGGGGTACGGGCGCCGCCTGCTGGCGGCACTGCCGCCGATGCGGCGGCTGGGGGACGAGGCGGAGTTCGAGGCGGCGCTGGAACGGCTGGCGGCTTCGTAGTTCGTGGTGAGCGCGCGCAGCGCCGAACCGCGACGCCGCGTGCCGGGGTCAGATCACCAGAGCTGCCACCACGGCTTCTGCCCCGCCCGGGCGCTCCCCGTCAGGTACGGGCTGCGCGGATAGTTCTTCTCCAGCACGCGCCGCGTGTCGTCGCGCAGCTGCGCCATCCCGAGCGCGTCGTACGAGCGCATCAGGATGAACAGCGCCTCTTCCAGCGCCGGCACGTCGCGGTAGTCGGACAGTGCCGACTGCGCGCGGTTGATCGCCGCCACATAGGCGCCGCGGCTGTAGTAGTAGCGGGCGACGTGCACCTCGTACTGCGCCAGCGAGTTGACGATGTAGGTCATGCGCGCGCTCGCGTCGGAGGCGTAGCGCGATTCGGGGAAGCGGGCGACCAGTTCCTTGAAGGACTCGAAGGATTCCTTGGCTGCCTTCTGGTCGCGCTCGGACAGGTCCTGCTTGGTGATGTTGGAGAACAGGCCCAGGTTGTCGTTGAAGTTGACGATGCCCTTGAGGTACAGCGCGTAGTCGAGCGCCGGGCTGGCCGGGTGCAGCTTGATGAAGCGGTCCAGCGTGGCGAGCGCCTGCGCCTGGTCGCCGGCCTTGTAGTGGGCGTAGGCGCGATCGAGCTGCGCCTGCTGCGCCAGCGGCGTGCCGGCGGCGCGGCCTTCGAGTTTCTCCAGCAGCGGGATCGCCTTTTCGTAGGCGCCGCCGCTCATCTCGTCGCGCGCTTCCGCGTGGATCTTGTTGGGGCTCCACGTCGCGGTCTTGTCGTCGTCCGTCTTGAGGCTGGAGCAGCCCGCCAGCAGGGATGCGGCGAGCACGACGGGGACCACGGATAATTTGGCTCGGACGACCATGCAACTCTCTTGACCTAAGGGCGAGCCATTATATCGACGGACCCCCTGCAACCCGCGACGGAAGACCTGCTCGATGAGCCGGGTGCCGAGGCGGAAACCCGCGCCTTCACCGTTTCGGCTGCGATGCACGGCGAGCGGCTCGACCGCGCGCTGGCCCACCTGGTGCCCGAATTTTCGCGCAGCTATCTCCAGCAGCTCATCGCCGAGGGCGCCGTGCGGCTGCGTGGTGCGGTCGCCGCCAAGCCCTCGCAGCGCGTGCGCGCCGGCGAGGCCGGCGAGGTGGAACTGCGGCCCACGCCGCAAAGCCAGGCCTTCATCCCGCAGGACATGCCGCTGTCCGTGGTGCACGAGGACGAGCACCTGCTGGTCATCGACAAACCGGCCGGCCTGGTGGTGCACCCGGCGCCGGGCAACTGGACAGGCACCTTGCTCAACGGACTGCTGGCGCGCGACGCGCAGGCGCGCATGTTGCCGCGCGCCGGCATCGTGCACCGCCTGGACAAGGACACCAGCGGGCTCATGGTGGTGGCCCGCACGCGCGCGGCCATGGACAGGCTGGTGGCGATGATCGCGGCGCGCGAGGTGGCGCGGCAGTACCTGGCGCTGGTGCACCGTCCCTGGCAGGGACCGGCCCGGCGCCGCGTGGAAGCGGCGATCGGCCGTGATCCGCGCAACCGCCTGCGCATGGCGGTGGTGGACCCCGAGCGCCACTCGGGCAAGCCCGCCGCCACCGTGTTCGAGCTGCTGGAGCAGGGCGATGCCGGCTGTGCCGTGCTGTGCACGCTGGAAACGGGGCGCACGCACCAGATCCGCGTGCACATGGCACACATCGGCCATCCCCTGGTGGCCGACCCGCTCTATGGGGGCGCTCCGGCGGCCGGCCTGGCGCGGCAGGCGCTGCACGCCTTCAAGCTCGCGTTCGCGCATCCCGTGACCGGCGTGCCGCTCGCATTCCACGCACCCCTGCCGCCGGACCTGCGTGATGCATGGTCGGCCTGGGGCCTGCGATACAATGAATCCGAATGGCTCACGAGCCAGCCCGCGGCGGCAGCCTTCGATGGCGTGTCCGCAGCGGCTACCGCCCAGGCGTCCCTTGGAGGGAAAAGCGCCCCGGCGGCGACCCCAACCAAGCCCTTGGCCCAGAACAGCGGCGCCGTGCGAGGCGCCTCTTCCATCACGACGAAACGATGAATACGGCGGATGCCAAGCGCGTCCTCGAAACCGCGCTGATCTGCACCCAGCAGCCGCTGCAGGTGCGCGAGTTGCGCGTGCTGTTCGGCGACGAACTCGGGGCGGACACGATCAAGGAACTGCTCGCGGAGCTCCAGGACGACTGGGCGCAGCGCGGCGTCGAGCTGGTGTGCGTGGCCAGCGGCTGGCGCTTCCAGAGCCGGCCCGACATGCGCGAGTACCTGGACCGGCTGCATCCCGAGAAGCCGCCGAAGTACAGCCGCGCGGCGCTGGAGACGCTCGCCATCATCGCCTACCGGCAACCGGTGACCCGCGGCGACATGGAAGACATCCGCGGCGTGACCATCAACACGCAGATCCTCAAGCAGCTGGAAGACCGCGGCTGGGTGGAAGTGATCGGCCATCGCGAGGCCGTCGGCCGCCCGGCCCTCTACGCCACCACGCGCCAGTTCCTCGACGACCTCGGGCTCGCCTCGCTCGACCAGCTGCCCGAATTGCAGAGCCCCACGCAGCACGGCGTGTTCGAGGCGCTCGCGCAATCCGCGCTGCCGCAGCCGGAACTCGCGATCGACGCCGGCGACGAGGCCCCGCCGCCCGGCCCCGGCGAGGAACAGCCCGCCGAAACACCTCCCACCGCCTCCAACGACGCCGGCATCGGCGACCACGACGCCCCGCAAGCCATCGAGACCTGAAGCAATGAACGAACCGACCGACGCGATGGCGCGTGCCCCTTCCGACGACAGCCCGGAGGCCGGCAAGCGCGAGCCCGAGGCGGAACAGGGCGCCTTGCCCACGGCGGGCGAGCCGGAAGACCCGCGCGCGCCGCGGCGCCCGGCCAGGTCCAGGGCGACGACGAGGACGAGGACGAGGACGACGCGGACGGCAACGGCAACGGGGAGCGCAGGCCGGAAGCCGCGGAACAGGGCCGCGAACCCGGCGTCACGCCGGCCGAACCGGGCGACCGCTTCGTCGACGTGATCTCCGGCCGCTTCGACGCGGAGGAGGAAGCCTCCGAGGCGTCGCCGCCCAAGCGCGTGCTGGCGCCGCAGCCGGAAACGCCCAAGCTCCACAAGGTGCTGGCGCAGGCCGGCCTGGGCTCGCGGCTGGAGATGGAGCAGCTGATCATGGAGGGGCGGATCTCGGTGAACAACGAACCCGCCCACATCGGCCAGCGCATCCAGTTCGGCGACCAGATCAAGGTCAATGGCAAGCCGATCCGCGTGCGCATCGCGCCGCCGCCGCCGCGCGTGATCGCCTACCACAAGCCGGTCGGCGAGGTCGTCACCCACGACGACCCGCAGAACCGTCCCACCGTGTTCCGCAAGCTGCCCAAGCTGCAGCAGGGCAAGTGGCAGTCGGTCGGCCGGCTGGACCTCAACACCGAAGGCCTGCTGCTGTTCACCAGTTCCGGCGAACTGGCCAACAAGCTCATGCATCCGCGCTTCGGCCTGGAGCGCGAGTACGCGGTGCGCGTGCTGGGCGCGCTGAGCAACGAGGAGCGCGAGCGCCTGCTGGACGGCGTCGAGCTCGATGACGGCCGCGCTTCCTTCGGCTCAATCGAGGAAGGCGGCGGCGAAGGCTCCAACGTCTGGTACCGCGTGACCATCCACGAAGGCCGCAACCGCGAGGTGCGCCGCCTGTTCGAGGCCGTGGGCCACGCCGTCAGCCGCCTCATCCGCATCCGCTACGGCGCCATGGTGCTGCCCCGCGGCTTGAAGCGCGGTGGCTGGATGGAGCTGGACGAGCGCGACATCGACGCCTTGTCCCGCGCCGCCGGCGCCACCGGCCTGTCCCGGCCCGAGCGCGGCCGCGAGCAGGGTGGCGAAGGCGGGGGCAAGGGCGGCGGACGCAACAAGCGCCGCAGCGGCGGCACCCGCGGCGACGGCCCGCGGCCGCAGGGTGGCCCCTCGCCGCGCCAGCCCAACCCCTGGGCAACCCCAGGCAGGGCCAGGGCCAGGGCGGCCAGGGTCGCCGCAACAAGGGCGGCGGAGGCGGAGCTGGTGGAGGCGCCGGCGGCGGCAACAACCAGCCGGACCCGATGAAGACCTCGGTCGGCTACATCGGCGCCGACAGCTTCAATCGCCAGCGCCGCGGCGGCGGCGGAGGGGGCGGCGGCATGCCGGGCGGCGGCGGTGGCCGTGGCGGCCCGCGCCGTGGTGGCGGCGGCGGTGGCGGTGGCGGCCGCGGCGGCCGCTGAGCACCCCTTCGTCACGCTCCCGACACGGCGGCCCGCTAGAATTGCGGGCTTTGCCGAACTTTTTGCCTCCGGCAAAACCCTAAAACATCAAGCCCCAGGAACCAGCATGGCCATCGAACGCACCCTTTCCATCATCAAGCCCGACGCCGTCGCCAAGAACGTGATCGGCCAGATCTACGCGCGCTTCGAAGCCGCCGGCCTGAAGATCGTCGCCGCCCGCATGGCCCACCTGTCGCGCCGCGAAGCCGAGCAGTTCTACGCCGTGCACAAGGAGCGTCCCTTCTTCAAGGACCTGGTCGACTTCATGATCTCCGGCCCGGTGATGATCCAGGTGCTGGAAGGCGAGGGCGCCATCCTGAAGAACCGCGACCTGATGGGCGCCACCGACCCCAAGAAGGCCGCCGCCGGCACCATCCGCGCCGACTTCGCCGACAGCATCGACGCCAACGCGGTGCACGGCTCCGACGCCCCCGAAACCGCCAAGGTCGAAGTCTCCTTCTTCTTCCCGGGCATGAACGTGTACCAGCGCTAACGCGCGCATGCGATGACGGCCAACCTGCTCGATTTCGACCTCGAGGGTCTGGCCACGTTCTGCGCCGAGCTGGGTGAGAAGCGCTTCCGCGCCACCCAGCTGTTCCGGTGGATCCACCAGAAGGGCGCGCGCGACTTCGGCCAGATGACGGACCTGGCCAGGTCGCTGCGGGAGAAGCTCGAGGGCAATGCCCGCATCGAGGGCCTCCCCATCCTCTCCCAGCACGAATCGTCCGACGGCACCATCAAGTGGCTGTTCGACGTGGGCGGCGGCGACGCCGTCGAATCCGTGTTCATTCCCGAGGACGACCGCGGCACCCTCTGCATCTCCTCGCAGGCGGGCTGCGCCGTCGGTTGCCGCTTCTGCTCCACCGGCCACCAGGGCTTCTCGCGCAACCTCTCCACCGGCGAGATCGTCGCGCGCTGTGGTTCGCCGAGCACTTCCTGCGCCAGCACCTGAAAACCAATGGCGAGCGCGTCATCTCCAACGTGGTGATGATGGGCATGGGGGAGCCGCTGCAGAACTACGCGGCGCTGGTGCCGGCGCTGAAGATCATGCTGGACGACCACGGCTACGGCCTGTCGCGCCGGCGCGTGACGGTCTCCACCTCCGGCGTGGTGCCGATGATCGACCGCCTGGGCGAGGACGCCCCGGTGGCGCTGGCCGTGTCCCTGCACGCGCCCAACGACGAACTGCGCGACAAGCTGGTCCCCCTGAACAAGAAGTACCCCGTCGCGGACCTGCTGGACGCCTGCAACCGCTACCTGGAACACGCGCCGCGCGACTTCATCACCTTCGAGTACTGCATGCTCGATGGCGTGAACGACCTGCCGGAGCAGGCCGTGGAACTCGCGCGCCTGCTGCAGACGCACCGCGGCCGCGGCGTGTCCTGCAAGCTGAACCTGATTCCCTTCAACCCCTTCCCGGCCTCGGGGCTGGTGCGTTCCCCGCAACAGCGCGTGCAGGCTTTCGCGAAAATCCTGAGTGATGCTGGTATCGTCACGACGGTGCGGAAGACGCGCGGCGACGACATCGACGCCGCCTGCGGCCAGCTGGCCGGCGACGTCAAGGACCGCACCCGGGTGGACCGGCGCATCGCCCAGCAACGCATGGTGATGCTCAAGCCGGTGCCCGCGGACACCAAGAAGGAGGCGTAGGGGATCATGACGAAGGCCATGGTGGCGCGCAGTCGCGCCAGGGCGGGCTGGTTCGCGGGCGCTGCGCTCGCGGCCGTGCTCACGACGCTGGTGGCGGGCTGCGCCACGCCCCAGCAGTCGGCCGGCGCCGACATGGCGACGCCCTCCGACGACAGCGAGCAGCGCCGCCGCGCCCGCATCCGGCTGGAGCTGGCTTCCGGCTACTACGAGGAAGGCAAGACCGAGGTCGCGCTCGACGAGCTGAAACAGGTGCTCGCGATCGACCCGAACTTCGCCGACGCCTACAACCTGCGCGGGCTGATCTACATGCGCCTGGGCGACAACCGCCAGGCCGAGGACAGCTTCCGCCGCGCGTTGGCGATCAACCCGCGCGACGCGGACGCTGCGCACAACTACGGCTGGCTGCAGTGCACCCAGGCGCGCTACCCGGAATCCGAGCGGGCCTTCCAGCAGGCGCTGGCCAACCCGATCTATGCCGGCCGCTCCCGCACGCTGATGGCGTTGGGCGTGTGCCAGGCGCGCGCCGGGCTGCTGGCCGATGCCGAGCGCAGCCTCTCGCGCTCCTACGAGCTCGACGCCGCCAACCCGATCACGGGCTACAACCTGGCGCGCATCCTGTACCAGAAGGGCGAGTACCAGCGCGCACAGTTCTACATCCGCCGCCTGAACAACAGCGAACTGGCCAACGCCGAGACGCTGTGGCTGGGGATCAAGGTGGAACAGCGCATGAACGACGCGCAGGCCATGGGCCAGCTGAGCGACGTGCTGCGCCGGCGCTTCCCGCAGTCGCGCGAGCGCCTCTCGCTGGACCGGAGGGCTTTCGATGAGTGAGGGGTGGTGGCGGACGATGGCGTGACCGCGGGCACGCTGCTGCGGCAGGCGCGCGAGGAGGCCGGCATGCACGTCGCGACGCTGGCCGCGATCCTGAAGGTCCCGGTGCGCAAGCTGGAGGCGCTGGAGGAAGACCGCTACGACCTGCTGTCCGATGCGGTGTTCGTGCGCGGGCTGGCTTCCAGCGTGTGCCGCACGCTCAAGATCGATCCGCAGCCGGTGCTGGAGCGCCTGCCACAGACCGCTCAGCCGCGGCTGGTGCCGGAGCGCGAACCCATCAACGAACCGTTCCGCGCCCCGAGCGACGGCCCCGGTCCCGGCCTGCTGGACCAGGTGTCCAAGCCGGTGGTGCTGACGGTCGCCGTGCTGCTGCTGGGCGCCCTGGTGCTGGTCTTCCTGCCGATGCTGCAAAGCGGCTACCAGGCGGTGGCCGACGCCAACCGCTCCTCCGACCCGGTCATGCCGCCGCCGGGCGCCGCTGCCACTGCGCCGGGCACGCCCGTGGTGGTGGAGAGCGTGCCCGCGGTCCCCAGCGTGCCGTCGCAGCCTGCGCCGGGCTCCGCCCCGGTGACCGGTGCGGCCGCGCCGGCGCCGGTCCCGGCGGCGCCGACGACGGCTGCACCCGTCGCGCCGGCAGCGGCTCCCGCAGCCACTCCCGCCGCGCCCGTGGCCGCGCCGGCCCTGCCGGCCGCATCCGGCCCGATCAACGCGCGCGGCATCGTCGTCTTCCGCACCCGGGCGCAGTCCTGGGTCCAGGTCACCGACGCCACCGGCACCACGGTGTTGCGCAAGCTGATGGAGCCGGGCGAGAGCGCCGGCGCCAGCGGCGCACTGCCGCTGTCCGTGACCATCGGCAGCGTCGAGGCCACCGAGGTGCAGGTGCGCGGCAAGCCCTACAACCTGGCGCCGGTGTCCAAGGACAACGTCGCGCGTTTCGAAGTGAAGTGATGTCCATCCCCTGCCTCCCGATCGCACCCGCGGCGCCCCTGGCGCGCCGTTCCGCCCAGGCCCGCGTGGCCTGGGGCGCGAACGTGGTCACGGTCGGCGGGGACGCACCGGTGCGGGTGCAGTCGATGACCAACACCGACACGGTGGACGCGATCGGCACCGCGATCCAGGTCAAGGAACTGGCGATTGCCGGCAGCGAGCTGGTGCGCATCACGGTCAACACGCCGGAAGCCGCGCAGCAGGTGCCCTACATCCGCGAGCAGCTCGATCGCATGGGCATAGCCGTCCCGCTGATCGGCGACTTCCACTACAACGGCCACCGGCTGCTCACCGAGTTCCCGGATTGCGCGCAGGCGCTGTCCAAGTACCGCATCAACCCCGGCAACGTGGGCAAGGGCGACAAGAAGGACCGCCAGTTCGCGCAGATGATCGAGGCGGCCCTGAAGTGGGACAAGCCGGTGCGCATCGGCGTCAACTGGGGCAGCCTGGACCAGGAACTGCTCGCGCAGTGATGGACGAGAACGCGCAGCGCGCCCAGCCCTGGGACGCGAAGCAGGTGATGTACGAGGCACTCATCACCTCCGCCATCGGCTCGGCGAAGCTGGCCGAGGAACTGGGCATGCGCCACGAGCAGGTGCTCCTGTCCTGCAAGGTCAGCGGCGTGCAGGACCTCGTCGCCGTCTACCGCGAGCTGGCGAAGCGCTGCGACTACCCGCTGCACCTGGGCCTGACCGAAGCCGGCATGGGCACCAAGGGCACGGTCGCTTCCTCGGTGGCGCTGGGCATCCTGCTGCAGGAAGGCATAGGCGACACCATCCGCGTCTCGCTCACGCCGCAGCCCGGCGAGTCGCGCACGCAGGAAGTGGTGATCGCCTCCGAAATCCTGCAGGCCCTGGGCCTGCGCAGCTTCGTGCCCAGCGTGACGGCCTGCCCGGGCTGCGGCCGCACCACCAGCACCACCTTCCAGGAACTCGCCAAGCAGATCGACGATTTCCTGCGCGCCCAGATGCCCGTGTGGCGCGCGAAGTACCCCGGCGTCGAGACGATGAAGGTGGCCGTGATGGGCTGCATCGTCAACGGCCCCGGCGAGAGCAAGCATGCCGACATCGGCATCAGCCTGCCCGGCACGGGCGAGGCCCCCGCCGCCCCCGTCTTCATCGACGGGCAGAAGGCGATGACCCTGCGCGGCGAGAACATCGCGCGCGAGTTCCACCAGATCGTCGAGAACTACATCGAGAAGCGCTTCGGCCACGTGGCCGAAACCGCCTGAGCGACATGACCACAGAGAACCAGACCGCCGCGAAGAAGGCGGAGAAGCTCGTTGCCGTCAAGGGCATGAACGACATCCTGCCGCCCTCCGTGCCGCGCACGGAGAAGCTGCCCGACTCGGCGCTGTGGCAATGGTTCGAGACCGCCGTGCGCACCGTGATGGGCCGCTACGGCTACCAGTACCTGCTGACGCCGATCGTCGAGCCCACCTCGCTGTTCGTGCGCGGCCTGGGCGAGGTGACCGACATCGTCGAGAAGGAGATGTATTCCTTCGTCGATTCCATGAACGGGGACCGCCTGACGCTGCGCCCCGAGGCCACCGCCGGCATCGTGCGCGCCATGAACGAGCACAACGCCCTCTACAACGGGCCGCTGCGCCTGTGGACGGTGGGCCCGATGTTCCGCCACGAGCGCCCGCAGAAAGGCCGCTACCGCCAGTTCCACCAGCTGGACGTCGAGGCCCTGGGCTTCGCCGGTCCCGACGTGGACGCCGAGATGATCCTGATGGCCCGCGCCCTGTGGCGCGAATTGGGCCTGGTCGAGGGCGAGCACGTGCGGCTGGAGATCAACAGCCTGGGCCAGGCCGAGGAGCGGCGCGCGCACCGCGAGGCGCTGGTGCGCTATTTCGAGCAGCACGCGGGCGTGCTGGACGAGGACGCGAAGCGCCGCCTGCACAGCAACCCGCTGCGCATCCTGGACAGCAAGAACCCGGCGCTGCAGTCGATGATCGAGGGCGCGCCCAAGCTGCTGGAGTTCCTGGGCGATGCCTCGCTGGCGCACTTCGACGCCGTGCGGGCGACGCTCGACGCGGTGGGCCTGCAGTACCGCGTCAACCCGCGCCTGGTGCGCGGCATGGACTACTACAACCTCACCGTGTTCGAGTGGGTGACCGAGCAGCTCGGCTCGCAGGGCACGGTGTGCGGCGGCGGCCGCTACGACGGCCTGATCGAGCAGCTGGGGGCAAGCCGGCGCCCGCCGTGGGCTTCGGCCTGGGCATCGAGCGCCTGCTGCTGCTGCTGCAGGAACTCAAGCTGCCGGTGCCCGACGCCGCCCCCGACGTTTACGCCGTGGTGCCCGCGGGCGCGCCGCTGCCCCAGGTCATCGCCACGCTGGAGGCGCTGCGCGCCGCCGGCGTGCGGGTGCTGCAGCATGCCGGCGGCCGCGATGGCGCGGGCAGCATGAAGTCCCAGTTCAAGCGGGCGGACGCCAGCGGCGCCCGCTTCGCGCTGGTCTTCGGGCCCGACGAACTGGCCCAGGGCATGGTCACGGTCAAGCCGCTGCGCGACGCCGGCGGCGCCCAGGAATTGCGCCCCCTGGACGCAGCGCAAGCCTGGGCCGCCACACTAAAACTACAATCCGCCGCTTGAACTGAGCACCACATGGCACGACACCTCGACCTCGAAGAACAGGAACAGCTTGACGAGCTCAAGCACTTCTGGAACCAGTACGGCAACCTCATCACGTGGTTCCTGATCGCCGTGGCCGGCGCGTTCGCCGCCTGGAACGGCTGGCAGTACTGGCAGCGCTCGCAGGCCGTGCAGGCCTCGGTGCTGTACGACGAGGTGGAACGTGCCACCGCCAGCGGCGACACCGCGCGCGTGGAGCAGGCCTTCAAGGACATCCAGGACAAGTTCGGCCGCACCACCTACGCGCAGCAGGCCGGCCTGCTGGCCGGCAAGGTGCTGGCCGACAAGGGCAAGACCGATGCCGCCCGGTCCGCCCTGCAGTGGGTGGCGGGCAGTTCCTCCGACGAGGGCTACCAGGCACTGGCGCGCCTGCGCCTGGCGGCGCTGCTGGTGGAGGCGAAGTCCTATGACGAGGCCCTGAAGCACCTGAACGCCGGCCTGCCCAAGGAGTTCGAGCCGCTGGCGGCGGACCGCCGCGGCGACATCTACAACCTGCAGGGCAGGAAGGACCTGGCCAAGCAGGAGTACCTGAAGGCCTGGCAGGGCTTCACCGCCGACACCGAATACCGCTCGCTGATCGAGGTCAAGCTGACCGCGCTGGGCGCCGAGGTGCCCACGGCCAAGCGGGCGGAAAGCGCGAAGTCATGAAGCGGCGCGTGAGCCTCGCCGCGACGCGCGCCGCCCTGGCCGGAGCCCTGCTTTCCGTGCTGGCCGGCTGCGCCTTCCTGCCCGCGGGCATGGGCGGCACGGTGGAAAAGCCGAAGCCGGCCGAACTGCAGGCCAACCCGAACCTGCTGGGCGTGCGCCCGGCCTGGAACGCGAAGCTCGGCAAGGTCGATTTCCCGCTGGTGGTGGCCGTCAGCGGCAACGTCGCCGCGATCGCTGCCAGCGACGGCACGGTGGTCGGCCTGGAGGCCAGCACCGGCCGCGAGCAGTGGCGCGGCAGCGCCGGCGGGCCGCTGGCCGCCGGCGTCGGCTTCGACGGCAGCACCGCCGCCGTGGTCACGCGTGGCAACGAGGTCGTGGCCTTCGCCAGCGGCCGGGAAGTGTGGCGCCAGAAGCTGCACGCCCTGTCGTACACCGCCCCGCTGGTGGCGGGCGCGCGGGTGTTCGTGCTGGCCGCCGACCGTTCCGTCACCGCCTACGACGGCGGCACCGGCCGGCGCCTGTGGTCGCAGCAGCGCACCGGCGACCCGCTGGTGCTGCGCCAGGCCGGGGTGATCCTGGCCGTGGGCGACACGCTGGTCGTGGGGCAGGGCGGCCGCCTCGTGGGCCTGAACCCCTGAACGGCACGGTGCGCTGGGAATCGACCCTGGCCAGCGCGCGCGGCATCAACGACGTCGAGCGCCTGGTGGACCTGGTGGGCCGCGTCAGCCGGGTCGGTGACTCGGTGTGCGCCCGTGCCTTCCAGGCGGCCGTCGGCTGCGTCGATGCCGGCCGCGGCCAGCTGCAATGGACGCAGCGCGCCGATGGCGTCGATGGCGTGCACGGCGACGCCGCCAACGTGTTCGGCACCGAGCGCGACGGCAAGGTCGCGTCCTGGCGGCGCGACAACGGCCAGCGCGCCTGGACCACCGACCGCCTGCTGCATCGCGGCGTCGGCAGCCCGCTGGCGCTGGGCCGCTCGGTCGTGGTCGGCGACGGCTTCGGCTTCCTGCACCTGCTGTCCCGCGAGGACGGCACGCTGCTCAACCGGCTGACCACCGATGGCTCCGCGATCGTCGCGGCCCCGGTGGCGGCGGGCAACACGCTGATCGCCGTGACGGCGAACGGCGGCGTGTACGCCTTCGTTCCCGAGTAAAGAAAAACAAGATGAAGCCGGTGATGGCCCTGGTCGGCCGACCCAACGTGGGCAAGTCGACGCTGTTCAACCGGCTGACCAAGTCGCGCGACGCGATCGTGGCGGACTTCGCGGGCCTCACCCGCGACCGCCACTACGGCAACGCCAAGCACGGCCGCTACGAGTTCATCGTCATCGACACCGGCGGCTTCGAGCCCACGGCGGAGAGCGGCATCTACAAGGAGATGGCCAAGCAGACCAAGCAGGCCGTCGCCGAGGCCGACGTCGTGGTGTTCGTGGTGGACGCGCGCGGCGGCCTGTCCGCGCAGGACCACGACATCGCCAACTACCTGCGCAAGCTGGGCAAGCCCACCGTGCTGGCGGCCAACAAGGCCGAGGGCATGCTGGAAGGCGTGCAGCTGTCCGAGTTCTACGAGCTGGGGCTGGGCGAGGTGAACCCGGTCTCGGCGGCGCACGGGCAGGGCATCCGCAGCCTGGTGGACGCCGCCCTCGACCCGCTGAACCTCCCGGAAGAAGACGAGGCGGCGGACGAGCAGCAAAGCGGCATCATCAAGCTGGCCGTCGCCGGCCGGCCCAACGTCGGCAAGTCCACGCTGATCAACGTCTGGCTGGGCGAGGAGCGGCTGGTCGCCTTCGACCTGCCCGGGACCACGCGCGACGCGATCTCGGTGCCCTTCGAGCGCAACGGCCAGAAGTTCGAGCTGATCGACACCGCCGGGCTGCGCCGCAAGGGCAAGGTGTTCGAGGCGATCGAGAAGTTCTCGGTGGTCAAGACGCTGCAGGCGATCGAGTCGGCCAACGTCGTGCTGCTGCTGCTGGACGCCACGCAGGGCGTGACCGACCAGGACGCCCACATCGCCGGCTACATCCTGGAGTCCGGCCGCGCGGTGGTGCTGGCGATCAACAAGTGGGACGCGGTCGACGAGTACAACCGCGAGCTGGTGCGCCGCCAGGTCGAACAGCGGCTGCCCTTCCTGAAGTTCGCCGATCTGCACTTCATCTCCGCGCAAAAGCGCCAAGGCATCGGTCCGCTGTGGAACTCGATCATCCAGGCCTACAAGTCCGCCATGGTCAAGATGACCACGCCGGTGCTCACGCGGCTGGTGCAGGAGGCGGTGCAGTTCCAGTCGCCCAAGCGCGCCGGCATGTTCCGCCCCAAGCTGCGCTACGCGCACCAGGGCGGCATGAACCCCCGGTCATCGTGGTCCACGGCAACTCGCTGGAACATGTGACCGATGCGTACAAGCGTTTCCTCGAGGGGCGCTTCCGCAAGGAGTTCAAGCTGGTGGGCACGCCCCTGCGCATCGAGATGCGCACCTCCAAGAATCCGTACGCGGACAAGGAATAAACGGGGAGGGCGGAACTTTCCGCCGCCCGCCGGTCTTGATTTCCGCCCGAACGGATGCAACTGGGCAGCCACAGCGTCCGGCTTGCTGTGGTAATGTGCAAGTTCCAACAACGCCGGAACACGGAGAATATCGTGAGCAACAAAGGGCAACTACTACAAGACCCCTTCCTGAACACCCTGCGGCGCGAGCACGTACCGGTGTCCATCTACCTGGTCAACGGCATCAAGCTGCAGGGCCAGATCGAATCCTTCGACCAGTACGTCGTCCTGCTGCGCAACACCGTGACGCAGATGGTGTACAAGCACGCGATCTCCACCATCGTCCCGGGCCGCGCCGTCAACTTCTCGCCCGCCGAGACCGGGGAAGGCGCCCCGACCTGACGCCGCCCCGGCCACCCCGCCCGCCCGCGCGGGCCCTGTCCTGTCGTCCCTCCTGGTTGCCGGTTTGACCGAATCCCCCGAACGCCCGGCCGCCGCCACCATCCTGGTGGGGGTGGACCTGGGCCTGCCCCATTTCGACGCCGAACTCGAGGAACTGGGCCTGCTCGCCCAGACTGCGGGCATGGACCCGGTCGCCCGCGTCGCCTGCAAGCGCAAGGCGCCCGACGCCGCCCTGTTCGTGGGCCGCGGCAAGGCGGACGAGATCAAGCAGCTGGCCGAGGAAACCGGCGCCAGCGAGATCCTGTTCGACCAGTCGCTCAGCCCCGCGCAGCAGCGCAACCTGGAGCGGCACATGGGCCTGCCGGTGAACGACCGGACCCTGCTGATCCTGGAGATCTTCGCCCAGCGCGCCCGCAGCCACGAGGGCAAGCTGCAGGTGGAGCTGGCGCGCCTGCAGTACCTCAGCACCCGGCTGGTGCGGCGCTGGTCGCACCTGGAGCGCCAGACCGGCGGCGCCGGCGTGCGCGGCGGCCCGGGCGAAAAGCAGATCGAACTGGACCGGCGGATGATCGACGACTCGATCAAGCGCACGCGCGAACGCCTGGTGAAGGTCAAGCGCCAGCGCGCCACCCAGCGCCGCCAGCGCGAGCGCCGCGAGACCTTCAACATCTCGCTGGTGGGCTACACCAACGCCGGCAAGTCCACCCTGTTCAACGCCCTGGTGAAGGCCCGGGCGTACGCGGCCGACCAGCTGTTCGCCACCCTGGACACCACCACCCGCCCGCCAGCTTTACCTGCAGGACAGCGAGGGCACCAGCGGCACCACCGGGCGCTCGGTCTCCCTGTCGGACACGGTCGGCTTCATCCGCGACCTGCCGCACGGCCTGATCGACGCCTTCCAGGCCACGCTGCAGGAAGCCGCGGACGCCGACCTGCTGCTGCACGTGGTGGACGCGGCCAACCCGCACCACCCGGAGCAGATCGCCGAGGTGCAGCGGGTGCTGCACGAGATCGGCGCCGCGGAGGTGCCGCAGCTGCTGGTCTTCAACAAGACCGACATGCTCGACCCGGCGCAGCGGCCGCGCAACCTCGTGGACAGCTTCGAGGTCGAGGGGGCGCAGCTGCCGCGGGTTTTCGTCAGCAGCCGGACCGGCGACGGCCTGCCCGAGCTGCGCCGCGAGCTCGTCCGCATCGTTTCCGCCACCGCGGCCGCCCAGGCGAGCGCCGGTGCAACTCCTGGCTCATCCTGAACTCAAGCTGTTTGGGCACAATGCGGCTGCCGACCACCGAAAGAGAAAACGAACGAATGAACCTTTCCTTCCGCAGCCTGAACTTTGCAGGGCTGAGAGGCCGCATCCGCGGGATGTTCAACCTGAACGATCCCCGCTGGGGGCGCGGCGGCGAAGACAAGAACGACGGCCAGCGCAACAACGATGGCAAGGGCCCGAACCAGGGCCCGCCGGACCTGGACGAGCTGTGGCGTGACTTCAACCGCAAGCTGGGCGGGCTGTTCGGCGGCCGCCGCGGCGGCGGCGGCAATGGCGGCTTCGGGGGGGCGGCGGCAACGGCGGCAACTTCCAGCCGGACCTCAAGAGCGCCGGCGTCGGCGCCGGTCTGATCGCCGTGGTCGTGGTCGTCATCTGGATGGGCACCGGCATCTTCATCGTGCAGGAAGGCCAGCAGGCGGTGATCACGCGCTTCGGCAAGTACAGCGCGACCGTCGGCGCCGGCTTCAACTGGCGCCTGCCGTACCCGATCGAGCGCCACGACACGCTGAACGTGACCCAGATCCGTTCGGTGGACGTCGGCCGCGACAACGTCATCCGCGCCACCGGCCTCAAGGAGTCGGCGATGCTGACGGAGGACGAGAACATCGTCGAGATCAAGTTCGCGGTGCAGTACCGCCTGAACGACGCGCGCGCCTGGCTGTTCGAGAGCAAGAACCCGCAGGAAGCCGTGGTGCAGGCGGCGGCCGAGACCGCGGTGCGCGAGGTGGTCGGCAAGATGCGCATGGACACGGCGCTGGCCGAGGAACGCGACCAGATCGGCCCGCGCGTGCGCGTGCTGATGCAGCAGATCCTGGACCGCTACAAGATCGGCGCCGAAGTGGTCGGCATCAACCTGCAGCAAGGCGGCGTGCGCCCGCCCGAGCAGGTACAGGCGGCCTTCGACGACGTGCTGCGCGCCGCGCAGGAGCGCGAACGGGCCAAGAACGAGGCCCAGGCCTATGCCAACGACGTGATCCCGCGCGCTGTGGGCGCGGCCTCGCGCCTGGCGCAGGAGGCGGAAGGCTACAAGGCGCGCATCGTCGCGCAGGCCCAGGGTGACGGCCAGCGCTTCAAGCTGCTGCTCACCGAATACCAGCGCGCGCCGCAGGTGACGCGCGACCGGCTCTACCTGGAAAGCATGCAGCAGATCTACAGCAACGTGACCAAGGTGATGGTGGAGACCCGCCAGGGCGGCAACAACATGCTGTTCCTGCCGCTGGACCGCATCCTGCAGCAGGTCAGCGCGGGCGGCATGGCCGCCGCGCCGGAGGCTCCCGCCGCGCCGGTGCCGTCCACCACGGCCCCGCCGGCCTCGTCATCGGCGGCCGATGCCGCCCGCAACCGCGAGAACGCCCGCGGCCGCGAAAGGGAGACCCGCTGATGAACCGCATCGGATTGATCGTCACCTCGCTGCTGGTCGCGCTCGCGCTGCTCAGCTCCATGCTGTTCGTGGTGGACCAGCGCCAGTTCGGCGTGGTCTACGCCCTGGGCCAGGTCAAGGAAGTGATCAGCGAGCCCGGCCTGAAATTCAAGCTGCCGCCCCCGCTGCAGAACGTCAGCTACATCGACAAGCGCCTGCTCACGCTGGACAGCGTCGACACCGAGCCCATGCTCACGCTGGAAAAGCAGCGCGTGGTGATCGACTGGTACGTGCGCTGGCGCATCACCGACCCGCTGGCCTACATCCGCAACGTCGGCCTGGACGAGGCCGCCGGCGCCAACCAGCTCAATCGCGTGGTGCGCAACGCCTTCCAGGAGGAGATCAACCGCCGCACCGTGCGCGAGCTGCTGTCCTCCCGGCGCGAGCAGCTGATGCAGGACGTGCGGCGCGAGGTGCTGGAAGTGGTCAAGGGCACCAAGCCCTGGGGCATCGACATCATCGACGTGCGCATCACGCGCGCCGACTACGTGGACGCGATCACCGAGTCCGTGTACCGCCGCATGGAAGCCGAACGCAAGCGCGTGGCCAACGAACTGCGCTCCACCGGCGCGGCCGAGGGCGAGAAGATCCGCGCCGACGCCGACCGCCAGCGCGAGGTGGCCGTGGCCAACGCCTACCGCGAGGCGCAGAAGGTCAAGGGCGAGGGCGACGCGCTGGCCGCCTCCACCTACGCCGAGGCCTTCGGGCGCGACCCGCAGTTCGCGCAGTTCTACCGCAGCCTGGAAGCGTACAAGGCGAGCTTCGCCAAGAAGAGCGACGTGCTGGTGGTCGACCCGTCCGGCACCGAGTTCTTCCGCGCCTTCCGCGGCGGCATGTCCGGTGGCGGCGGCGGCGCACCGGCGGCAAATTCCGCACCGCGGCGCTAAGGGCGCCCTTGGACTCCGACGTCCTCTGGGCGGCGCTGGCGCTGGTGCTGGTGTTCGAGGGGCTGTTCCCCTTCCTCTCGCCCAGCGGCTGGCGCAGCACCTTCATGCGCCTGACGCAGCTGAAGGACGGCCAGCTGCGCTTCTTCGGGCTCACGAGCATCCTCTTGGGACTGGTGACGCTCTGGCTGATTTCGTAGGCTGGTGGTGAGCAAAGCGAACCCCAGCGCTGGGGTGCCGCTTCGCTCGCACCGCCAGCCTACGACTCCCGGCGCTTGCCATCGAGCAGGCCAGCCGTAAGCCCCAGGCCGGTACAATCCCCGTTTTAACAGCCCCCGTTCCCCATGTCCGCCTGGGTCCTGCCGGATCACATCGCCGATGTGTTGCCTTCCGAGGCCCGGCACATCGAAGAACTGCGCCGCGAACTGCTGGACACCGCCCGTGGCTATGGCTACGAGCTGGTGATGCCGCCCATGCTGGAGCACCTGGAGTCGCTGCTCACGGGGACCGGCGAAGCCCTCGGCCTGCAGACCTTCAAGCTGGTGGACCAGCTGTCCGGCCGCATGCTGGGCCTGCGCGCCGACACCACGCCGCAGGTCGCCCGCATCGACGCCCACCTGCTCAATCGCCAGGGCGTGACGCGCCTTTGCTACTGCGGCCCCGTGCTGCACACCCGCCCGGACCGCCCGCACGCCACGCGCGAGCCGCTGCAGTTCGGCGCCGAGATCTACGGCCACGCCGGCCTGGAAGCCGACCTCGAGGCGCTGCTGCTGGCGCTGGACTGCCTGAAGGCCACCAAGGTCGAACCGCTCACCGTGGACATGGCCGATGCCCGCATCGTGCGCTCGCTGCTGTCCGGTGCCGCGCTGGCCCCCGGCCAGGTGGTGCAGGTGCACGCCGCGCTGGCCACCAAGGACGCCACCGAGCTGTCGACGCTCACGTGCGACTTCCCCAAGGCCACGCGCGAGGCGCTGCTGGCCCTGATCGGCCTGTATGGCGACGCCAAGGTGCTGGCCGAGGCCGCGAAGGTGCTGCCGCGCGCCGAACCGATCCGGCAGGCGCTGGAACACCTGCAGTGGCTGGCCGGCCACGTGGACGGCGCCCGCATCCGTTTCGACCTGGCCGACCTGCGCGGCTATGCCTACTACAGCGGCGTGCGCTTCGGCATCTACACGCCGGGCGCGAGCGACGCGCTGGTGCGCGGCGGCCGCTACGACGAGGTCGGCGCCGTGTTCGGCCGCAACCGGCCCGCCGTCGGCTTCAGCCTGGACGTGCGCGAACTGGTCGGCGTGGCCGCCAGGCGCCAGCTGAAGGCGGCCATCCGCGCGCCCTGGCTGGACACCGGCGCCGGCGCCGGCGAGCTGCGCACGGCGATCGCCGCCCTGCGCCGCGAAGGCGAGACGGTCGTGTGCGTGCTGCCCGGCCACGAGAGCGAAGTGGACGAGTTCCTTTGCGACCGCGAGCTGGCGCGCGACACCGCCGGCCGCTGGGCCGTGCGCGCCCTCTGATCCCCCGAATCACTTTTTCCGCGAAGAGCAAGTCATGACGAAGACGAAGGGCCGCAATGTGGTCGTGGTCGGCACCCAGTGGGGCGACGAAGGCAAGGGCAAGCTGGTCGACTGGCTGACCGAGATGGCGCAGGGCGTCGTGCGCTTCCAGGGCGGCCACAACGCCGGCCACACGCTGGTGATCAATGGCGTGAAGACCGCGCTGCACCTGATCCCCAGCGGCATCATGCGCCCGGGCGTGAAGTGCTACATCGGCAACGGCGTGGTGCTGTCGGCGGCCAAGCTGCTGGAGGAGATCGAGGGCCTGGAGAAGGCCGGCGTGGAAGTCCGGTCGCGCCTGCGCATCAGCGAGGCCTGCCCGCTGATCCTGCCCTTCCACGCGGCGCTGGACATCGCGCGCGAGACGCGGCGGGAAGAGGGCGGCACCGAGAAGATCGGCACCACCGGCCGCGGCATCGGCCCGGCCTACGAGGACAAGATCGCCCGCCGCGCGCTGCGCGTGCAGGACCTCAAGCACCCGGCGCGCTTCGCCGAGAAGCTCAAGGAACTGCTGGACCTGCACAACTTCGTGCTGACGCAGTACCTGAAGGCCCAGCCGCTGGACTACCAGCAGGTGCTGGACGAGGCGCTGCGCCACGGCGAGATCCTGCGGCCCATGATGGCCGACGTGTCGCGCGAACTGAACGAGGCCCACATCCACGGCGACAACCTGCTGTTCGAAGGCGCGCAGGGCACGCTGCTGGACGTGGACCATGGCACCTATCCCTACGTCACCTCCAGCAACTGCGTGGCCGGCAATGCGGCTGCCGGTGCCGGTGTCGGCCCGGGCATGCTGCACTACATCCTGGGCATCACCAAGGCCTACTGCACGCGTGTCGGCGGTGGCCCCTTCCCGACGGAACTCGACTGGCAGACGCCGGGCACCGTGGGCTACCACCTGTCCACCGTCGGCGCGGAAAAGGGCGTGACCACCGGACGCTCGCGCCGCTGCGGCTGGTTCGACGCGGCGCTCCTGAAGCGCAGCGCGCAGGTCAATGGCCTCACCGGCCTGTGCATCACCAAGCTGGACGTGCTGGACGGCCTGAAGAGAGCTGCTGCTGTGCACCGGCTACGAGCTCGATGGCGAGTACACCGACATCCTGCCGCTGGGCGCCGACGAGATCTCGCGCTGCAAGCCGGTGTACGAGACCATGCCGGGCTGGAGCGATTCCACCGTGGGCGTGACCGACTACGACAAGCTGCCGGTGAACGCCCGCCTGTACCTGCAGCGCATCGAGCAGGTGACCGGCGTGCCGGTCGATATCATCTCGACCAGCCCCGATCGCGACCACACGATCATGATGCGCCACCCCTACCTGGCCTGAAACAGAGGAAGCACGGATGTGACGGAAGACGGCAAGCACCTGTACGTCAGTTACGACGAGTACCACAACCTCTGCGAGAAGCTCGCGATCCGGATCCACCAGTCCGGCTGGGAGTTCGACACCATCCTGTGCCTGGCGCGCGGCGGCATGCGCCCCGGGGACATCCTCTCGCGGATCTTCGACAAGCCGCTGGCGATCATGTCGACCAGCTCGTACCGGGCCGAAGCGGGCACGGTGCAAGGCCACCTGGACATCGCCCACTACATCACCACCCCCAAGGGCGAGATCGCCGGCAAGGTGCTGCTGGTGGACGACCTGGCGGACTCGGGCCTGACGCTGCACAAGGTGGTGGACATGCTGCGCAGCAAGTACACCAAGGTGACCGAGCTGCGCACCGCGGTGCTGTGGACCAAGGGCATCAGCAAGTTCACGCCGGACTACTCCGTGGAATTCCTGCCCACGAACCCGTGGATCCACCAGCCCTTCGAGAGCTACGACAGCATGCGGCCGGAAAAGCTGCTGCTGGAGAAGTGGAAGGTGTAAGGGCGGGCATCCCAGCCTGCGTGGGGACTGACGGGGTGCGAGCTACCATCGCACCATGAGCAAGCCGGTCACCGACCTCATCCACCACCCCTACGTTCCGCCCGCGGGCTTCCACGCGCCGCAGCCGGGCGTCTTCAAGGCCTCGACCGTCATCTTCGCCAACGTCGCCGCCATGCGCGCGCGCGACTGGAAGCACAAGAACGGCTACACCTACGGCCTGCACGGCACGCCGACGACCTTCCTGCTGGAGGAGCGCATCGCGGCGCTGGAAGGCGGCACGCAGTGCATCCTGGTGCCCAGCGGGCTGGCGGCCATCGCCAACGTCGGCATGGCGTTGCTCAAGGCCGGCGACGAGGTGCTGCTGCCGGACAACGTGTACGGGCCCAGCCGCGCGCTCGCCGATGGCGAGTTCGCCGCCTGGGGCATCACGCACCAGCTGTACGACCCGCTCAAGCCGCAGGACCTCGAGGCCCGCATCGGCCCGAAGACCAGGCTGGTGTGGGTGGAAGCACCCGGGTCCGTGACCATGGAATTCCCCGACCTGGCCGCGCTGGTGCGCATCTGCCGCGCCAGGGGCGTGACCTGCGCCCTCGACAACACCTGGGGCGCCGGCCTGGCCTTCCGGGGCTTCGACCTCGTTCCCGGCGAAGGACTGGGCGTGGACATCTCCGTCCAGGCGCTCACCAAGTATCCGAGCGGCGGCGGCGACGTCCTCATGGGCAGCATCGTCACGCGCGACGAGAAGCTGCACCAGCGCATCAAGCTCACGCACATGCGCGTCGGCTGGGGCGTGGGCGGCAACGACGCGGAAGCCGTGCTGCGTTCGCTGCCCAGCGTGGCGCTGCGCTACCGCGCGCACGACGCCGCAGCGCGCCAGCTTGCGCAGTGGCTGGCGACGCGCCCGGAAGTGGCGCAAGTGCTGCATCCCGCGCTGCCCGGCTCGCCGGGGCACGCGCACTGGCAAGCGCTGTGCGGAGAACAGGGGCTGGCCGCCGGCCTGTTCTCCATCGTCTTCGACCCGCGCTTCGCCACGCAGCAGGTGGATGCCTTCTGCGACGCGCTCGCGCTGTTCAAGCTCGGCTACTCCTGGGGCGGCCCCCTGAGCCTGGTGGTGCCCTACGACATCCCCGCCATGCGCAGCGCGCAGCTGGCGACCTGGCCGCACAAGGGCGTGCTGGTGCGCTTTTCCGTCGGGCTGGAGGACGCCCAGGACCTGCAGGCCGACATCGCGCAGGCATTGGAAGCGCTGCAACGCCCCGGGTGATCCCGGATGGGCCGCGCGGGGGCGCGCGGCTACCCTGGGGCAGGAGGGCCCCCGCCGCATGGACAAGCCGATCGCCGACAGCGCCGAAGCACCCGCCCGGCCGGCACCGCCGAAGCCGCAGGTGCGCCCGATCGCGCTGGCCGCGCCGCTGCGCTGGCTGGCACGCGGCGCCCGCGACCTGGTCGCCAGCCCGGGGATCGCCGCCTTCTACGGCATCTGCTTCTGGGCGATGGCCGCGACGCTGGGCGCGGTGTTCCGCCACAAGCCCGAATACACGATGACGATCGTGTCGGGTTGCCTGCTGGTGGGGCCCTTCCTGGCGATGGGCCTGTACGAGGCCAGCCGGCAGCGCGAGCAGGGCGGCGCGGCCAGCCTGTCCGAGTCGCTGACCTGCTGGGACCGCCACCTGGGCAGCATGGGGTTGCTGGTGCTGGTCCTCACGGTGCTGGAGCTGCTGTGGGGCCGCGCCTCGCTGGTGGTGTTCGCCGTGTTCTTCGACACCGGCATGCCGTCGACGGCGAGCGTGCTGGCCGCCGTGTTCAACCCGCGCAACTGGCAGTTCCTGGCGGTGTACCTCGTGGTCGGCGGCGTGTTCGCGGCCCTGGTGTTCTGCACCACGGTGGTGGCCATCCCGATGATCCTGGACCGCGACACCGATGCGGTGACGGCGGCGCTCACCAGCTTCCGCGTGGTGGCGGAGAACACGCTGGCGATGCTGTTCTGGGGCGCGCTGGTGGTGGTGCTGACGCTGCTGGCGCTGTGGCCCTGGGCGCTGGGGGTGCTGGTGGTCGGGCCGTGGCTGGGGCATGCGACCTGGCATGCGTACCGGGATTCGGTGGGGTGGGAGGCGTGACGCGATGGTGGGGTGCCCCGCGGGCAGCCCACCCTACGGCCTGGTAGGTTGGGCTGCCCGCAGGGCACCCCAACACCTCACGCCGCCGAAACCAGCTCCTTCGCCAACGCCGCCATCGCCTCCGGCGTCCTGTCCCTGGGCGCGACCACCCGTGCCTGCGCGAAGCCCTTGAAATTGCGCGCGGTCGAACTCGCGTAGCCCGGGTCGTAGTGCTTCAGCAGCAGCTCGCGCACCACCGGCTCGATGTCCCCCGCGCGCACCTGCGCCTGCCAGGTTTCCACCTGTTCGCGCCCGCGCAATTGCACCAGCGCGTCCAGCCGCTGGCAGAAGAAGCCCGGGTCCGTGCGGAAGAAGGAATAGTCCTCCAGCAGCAGCCGCACGCGCTCCTCGTCAGCCAGGTCCAGCCGCAGGCATTCGCTGGCCCGCATGGCGGCGATCAGCGACTCCGGCACGGCCACGTTGCCGACCTTCTTGCTCTCGCTTTCCACGTACACCGGCAGCGCGGGATCGAAGCTGCGCAGCTTGTCCCACACCAGCGTGTCGAAGCGTTTCTGCGTCGGCTGCGGCTGGCCGGGGATCAGCCCCAGCACCGAGCTGCGGTGGCTGGCCAGCGCCTCCAGGTCCAGCACCTGCGCGCCGGCGGCCTCAGGGCCTGCAGCAGGCGGGTCTTGCCCGATCCCGTGGGGCCGCACACCACGCGGTAGGACAGCCGCTGCGCCAGCTCCGGCAGCTGCGCCAGGATGGCCGTGCGGAAGGCCTTGTAGCCGCCTTCGACCAGGCCGACGCGAAAGCCGATCTGACCCAGCACCAGCGCCAGCGAGTTGCTGCGCTGGCCGCCGCGCCAGCAGTACACCAGCGGGTGCCAGCCCTTGGGCTTGTCCATGATGTCGCGAGCGATGTGGCGCGCGATGTTGGCCGCCACCAGCGCCGCGCCGCGCTTGCGCGCCTCGAAGGGGCTGACCTGCTTGTACAGCGTGCCGACTTCCCGCCGCTCCTCGTCGTCCAGCGAGGGCCAGTTGACCGCGCCGGGCAGGCGGTCCTCCGCATACTCGGATTCGCTGCGGGCATCGATCACCGCGTCGTAGCTGGCGAGCTGCTTCAAGGCCGCCGCCGCCGGCACCACCATGACGCTCATTTCAGCAGCTTCTTCAGTTCGGGCCAGACGTTGTCCAGCATGCGCGGATGCGCTTCCTGGCGCGGATGGATGCCGTCGGCCTGGAACATGGCGCGCGCATCGCCGCCGTCGGCCAGGCCCTCCAGCAGGAAAGGAACCAGGCCCGTCTTGTATTGCTTCGCGACCTTCGCGAACAGCGCGCTGAAGCGCTTCGTGTAGTCGCTGCCGTAGTTCGGCGGCACCTGCATGCCCACCAGCAGCACGCGCGCGCCGGCCTTCTGCGCCGCCTGCGTCATCCAGGCCAGGTTGTCTTCGGTGCCGGAAAGCGGCAGGCCGCGCAGGGCATCATTGCCTCCCAGCTCGATGATCACGTGCGTGGGCTTGTGCTGCGCCAGCAGGGGCGCCAGGCGGGAACGCCCGCCCGACGTGGTGTCGCCGCTGATGCTGGCGTTGACCACCTTCGCGGCAATTCTCTCCTTCGCCAGCCTGTGTTCCAGCAGGGCCACCCACCCGGTTCCCCGCTTCAGGCCATACTCCGCGCTCAGCGAATCGCCCACCACCAGGATGACCGGCGTGCCGGCGGCCTTCACGGCCGCGGCCGCGCCGCCCGCCAGGAGGGCGGCGATAAAGTCACGGCGCCGCCACGTCAACAACTGCATGCCAGATCCCATCATCTCCGTCGAACACGTCTTCAAGTCCGTCACCGATTCCACCGGGACGCTCGACATTCTCCGCGATATCGATTTCTCGCTGGCGGCGAGGGAAACCGCCGCCATCGTCGGCGCCTCTGGCTCCGGCAAGAGCACGCTGCTGTCGATCATCGCCGGCCTGGACACGCCCACCCGCGGCACCGTCAAGCTGGGCGGCGAGGACCTGTTCGCCCACGACGAGGACGCCCGGGCGAGCTGCGCGCGCGCAAGGTGGGTTTCGTGTTCCAGAGCTTCCAGCTCCTGGGCAACCTGAACGCGCTGGAGAACGTGATGCTGCCGCTGGAGCTGGCGGGCCGCAAGGACGCGCGCAAGGCGGCCTCCGACATGCTGGGACGGGTCGGCCTGTCCGAGCGGCTCGGCCATTACCCCAAGGTGCTC
The DNA here is from genome assembly GCF_013087525.1 of Ramlibacter montanisoli. Lineage (GTDB taxonomy): Bacteria > Pseudomonadota > Gammaproteobacteria > Burkholderiales > Burkholderiaceae_C > Ramlibacter > Ramlibacter montanisoli. The sequence continues at coordinate 1,285,861 of NZ_JABFCS010000001.1, forward strand.
TCCGGCGGCGAGCAGCAGCGCGTGGCGCTGGCACGCGCCTTCGTGGTGCAGCCGGCGGTGCTGCTGGCCGACGAGCCCACCGGCAGCCTGGACTTCGCGACCGGCGAAACCGTGATGGAGCTGATGTTCGACCTCAACCGGGAGCAGGGCACGACCCTGGTGCTGGTGACCCACGACCGCGCGATCGCAGAGCGCTGCGAACGCCGCATCACGATCGAGGCCGGGCGCATCGCCGCCTGAGGGATTCCCGCATCCCGGCGGCGCCCGTCGGCCGCTAGCATGGCCGCACCATGCCGCAGTTGCAGATCAAGCGCATCGCCGGGGCGCTGGGAGCGGAGATCCACGGGATCGACCTCGCCGCCGGCCTCACCGAAACCCAGGCGGCGCAGGTGCGCCAGGCCCTGCTGGAACACCAGGTCATCTTCTTCCGGGACCAGAACCTGGACTCGGCGCAGTACCTGCGCTTCGCCCAGGCCATGGGCGAGCCGATCGAATATCCCTTCGTCAAGGGACTGGACGGCTACCCGGTGATCATCGAGGTGAAGAAGCTCGAACACGAGCGCAGCAATTTCGGCGGCATCTGGCATTCCGACACCACCTACCTGCAGCAGCCGCCCATGGGCTCGATGCTGCTGGCGCGCGAGGTGCCGCCCTTCGGCGGCGACACGCTGTTCGCCAGCCAGTACGCGGCCTACGAGGGCCTGTCCGAAGGCATGCGCAGGCTGCTGGATCCGCTGGTGGCCGTCAACAGCTCCGCCAAGGCCGACGTGTCGAAGACGCGCGAGGACCGCATCGCCAGCGACGGCCGCGCCGACGCGAAGAAGGACTATGTGTCCGAGCACCCGGTGGTGCGCACGCATCCGGAAACGGGCCGCAAGGCGCTGTACGTCAACGTCGCCCACACGCTGCGCTTCGCGGGCATGACGGAGGAGGAGAGCACGCCGCTGCTGCAGTACCTGTTCCGGCACCAGGTGCGGCCGGAGTTCACCTGCCGCTTCGCCTGGCAGCCCGGCTCGCTCGCGTTCTGGGACAACCGCTGCGTGCAGCACAACCCGGTCAACGACTACCACGGCTTTCGCCGCCTGATGCACCGCATCACCCTGGCCGGCGACACGCCGCGCTGATCCCTTCACCCGAGGTCCCACCATGCCCACCCGCTCCCGTTTCCTGCTCGCGCTCGGCGCTGCCCTGGCCGCTTTTTCCTTTGCTGGCAGCGCCTGGGCGCAGGCCTTTCCCAGCAAGCCGGTGAAGATCGTCGTGCCGCAGACCCCGGGCGGCGCGTCGGACGCGCTGGCGCGCATCGTGGGGCAGAAGCTGTCGGAGCGCTGGGGCCAGCCGGTGATCATCGAGAACAAGGCCGGCGCCGGCGGCAACGTCGGCACCGACCTGGTCGCCAAGTCGCCCGCCGACGGCTACACGCTCCTCATGAGCTACGTCGGCACGCAGGCGATCAACGGCAGCCTGTACAAGACGCTGCCCTACGACCCGTACAAGGACTTCGCGACGGTGGCGACGCTGGCCACCGTGCCCTTCGCGCTGGTGGTCAACCAGAACTTCCCGGCCAGGAGCGTCGGCGAACTGGTGGCCTATGCCAAGGCGCATCCGGGCCAGGTGAACTTCGGTTCGGCCGGCAACGGCTCGCTGAACCAGTTGCTGGGCGAGATGGTGAACATGAGCCAGGGCATCAAGCTGGTGCACGTCCCGTACAAGGGCGCGGCCGGCGCGCTCACCGACACCATCGGCGGCCAGGTGCAGATGACGTTCGCCAGCCTGCCCTCCGTGGCGGGCCACATCCGCGGCGACAAGGTGCGCGCCCTGGCGGTCACCGGCACGAAGCGCTCGCCGGCCTTCCCCAACGTGCCGACGCTGGGCGAGGGCGGCCTGGCCGGCTTCGAGCTGAGCCCCTGGTTCGGCCTGCTGGCCCCCGCCGGCACGCCGGAAGCCGTGGTGCGCAAGATCAATGCGGACGTGGCCGAGGCGCTGCGCGACAAGGACCTGCTGGAGAAGTTCGCCGCCGCCGGTGCCGACCCGTACCCCACGGCACCCGAGCAGTTCGCCCGCATCCTGCAGGACGACATCCAGAAGTGGTCCCAGGTGGTGAGGACCTCCGGCGCGAAGATCGACTAGCTGGGGGAGCCGGCCGCCGGGCGGCATCGGCGTGGACGGGATAATCCGTCCATGTCCTCTTCCAAAGTGCTGTTCGGCTTCCATGCGGTGGGGGTGCGGCTGCGCACCTCGCCCAAGACCATCCTCGAGCTCTACGTCGACGCCACGCGCAAGGACGCGCGGATGCGCCAGTTCCTGCAGAAGGCCCAGGAGGCCGGGCTGCGCACCATCGAATCGGACGGCCTGCGCCTGTCCCGCCTGGCCGGCAGCGCCGGCCACCAGGGGGTGGTGGCGCGCGTGGAGCCGCTGCCGCTCACCAGCTCGCTGGACGACCTGCTCGATGGCATCGCCGTGCCGCCGCTGCTGCTGGTGCTCGATGGCGTGACCGATCCGCACAACCTGGGCGCCTGCCTGCGGGTGGCCGACGGGGCCGGCGCCCACGCGGTCATCGCGCCCAAGGACCACGCCGTGGGCATCAATGCGACGGTCGCCAAGGTGGCCAGCGGCGCCGCCGAGACGGTGCCCTACTTCATGGTGACCAATCTGGCCGCACGCTGGGCGAGCTCAAGGAGCGCAGCATCTGGTGCCTGGGCCTGTCCGACGAGGCCACGCAGACGCTGTACCAGTCCGACCTGAAGGCGCCGACGGCGCTGGTGCTGGGCGCGGAAGGCACGGGCCTGCGCCAGCTCACGCGCAAGACCTGCGACGCGCTGGTGTCCATCCCGATGCGGGGCGCCGTGGAGAGCCTGAACGTGTCGGTGGCCAGCGGCATCTGCCTGTACGAGGCGGTGCGGCAGCGGGGCTCTGCTTGATCCACGACGTGGCGGTCGTCGGCGCGGGCTTCGCGGGGCTCGCATGCGCCCGGCAGGCGGCGCTGGCCGGCCTGCGGGTGGTGCTGCTGGAGAAGAAGCACGCGGCCGGCGCGCGCCTGCACACCACCGGCATGATCGTGAAGGATGCGGTGGACACCATCCCCTGGCTGCGCGACGTGCCGCCGGACCTGGTGCGCTCCATCGAAGGCGTGAAGCTCTACGCGCCCGACCTGAACCACGTGGCGCTGCGCGCCCCCGGCTACTACTTCTGGGCCACCGACGCGGTGCGCTTCCTGGACTGGATGGTGGAACTGGCGCGCACCGCGGGGGCGGAGGTGCGCTTCGGCGCGCTGTTCACCGGGGCCCGCCGCGCGGGCGAGGACCAGCCCTGGCAGATCCCGCTGGAGAACGGCGAGGTGCTGCAGGCGCGCTACATCGTCGGCGCCGACGGCCCGCACTCGCGCGTCGCCAAGTCGCTGGGCCTGTCGCAGAACCGGCACTTCCTGTTCGGCGTGGAGCACGAGTACGCGCGGGCCGACATCGAGCCCAACTACCTGCACTGCTTCCTCGATGCGCGGCTGGCCCCGGGCTACATCGGCTGGGCCTTCGCGGGGGTGGGCGCCACGCAGGTCGGGCTGGCGCGGCGCGTGACGCCCGGCCACCGCCAGGGGCGGCTGGACCTCGATGCCTTCCTGCGCAAGACCGCGAACCACGTGACGCCGCACGGCACGCCGCTGTCGATCCGCGCCGGCATGATCCCCTGCGGCGGGCTGCTGCCGCGCGTGGCGCGCCCGGGCGCCTTGCTGGTCGGCGATGCGGCCGGCCTGGTGTCGCCGGCGACCGCGGGCGGCATCCACGCGGCGCTGCGCTACGCGGAGGGCGCGGCCGACGGCATCGCGGCCTTCCTGCAGGGACGGGCGCGCGATCCGGCGGAATGGCTGCCCGCGAACTATCCCACCTTCCGCGCCAAGCGGGCACTGCGCCGCTTCTACGAGCTGACGCAAAGCGACTGGATGTACAACCGCCTGCTCGCCACGCGGCCCATGCGGCGCGTGGCCGAATGGGTGTACTTCCACGCCAAGGGCGGCGAACGGCCGCTGGAGCCGGACAAGGAACGCGCATGAACGCGCAGCCGGTGCAAGGCTGGGTGCGCGCGGCGCGCCGCATCGTGCTGCTGTCCGGCGCCGGCATGAGCGCCGAGTCGGGCGTGCCCACCTTCCGCGATGCGCAGACCGGCCTGTGGGCGAACTTCCGGCCCGAGGAACTGGCCACCGAAGACGCCTTCCGTGCCCGGCCCCAGATGGTCTGGGACTGGTACGCGCTGCGGCGGGAGATGATCGCGCGGGTAGAGCCGAACGCCGGCCACCGCGCGGTCGCCGCGTTCCAGCAGCGCCATCCGGGGCGCCTCACGGTCGTCACCCAGAACGTCGACGGGCTGCACCAGCGGGCCGGCTCGCCCGGCGTGCTGGCCCTGCACGGCAACATCGCCGAGGACCGGTGGCTGGACGCGCCGCGCGCCTGCTGCAATGCGCAGCCGCCGGTGGCTGGCCGCCCCCGTGCTGCGGCGCCTGCGGCAACCTGCGCCGGCCGGCGGTCGTCTGGTTCGGCGAGATGCTGCCGGTGGCCGAACTGGCGGCCGCCGAAGCCGCCGCCGCGCAATGCGAGCTGATGCTGGTGGTGGGCACCTCGGGCGTCGTTTACCCGGCGGCCGGCCTGGCGCGGGCCACGCGCGGACGCGTGGTCGTGGTGAATCCGGAGCCGACCGAACTGGATGACGCGGCCGACGCCGTGCTGCAAGCCACGGCGGCGACAATGCTGCCCCGAATGCTGGAGGATTGAGACGATGCGCATTTCCCTCGCGCTGCCGGCCGCGCTGGCACTGGCATTGCTGGCCGGCTGCACCCAGGAGCAGCAGAATCAGTTCGGCCGCGGCGTGCAGAACTGGACCGGCACCAACGGCGTGCTGGAGATCTATGGCGGCGACAAGCTGGTGCGGCGCTTCATCCGCGTGGACAAGCTCAGTACCGCCATCGGCACCTCGGACAACGAGGCGCGCTCCTACCGCTATGGCTACGGCGTGCTGGACGAGAACCTGAACTTCGTCGCCGACGCCGGCGAGAAGAAGGTGTACTTCGAGGTGGGCGGCTACGGCAGCTACGTCTTCTTCGAGAACCCCGTTAAGTCCCTCCTTGCGCGCGGCGTGAAAGCCCCGCAAGATGGCCGTGCGCATGAGCCATGCGCGGACCGAGAAGGAGACAAGATGAAGAAACGCACTTCGGCGGCCCTGGCCGTCCTCGCCCTCGCGGGCGCGCTTTCCGGCTGCGCCGGGATGAGCAATCCGCTGTCCTTTGGCTGGACGCCCCTGGTGGACGGCACCCGCGGCATGGAGAACTTCAACTCCGTGGGCGGAGCCAACTGGGTGGCGGCGGAGGGTGCCATCCAGGCGTCCGGCGGCGGCAGCACGCCGGGTTACCTGGTGACGCGCAACTCGTACAAGGACTTCGTGATCCGCGCCGAGTTCTGGGCCAGCGACGACGCCAACAGCGGCATCTTCATGCGCTGCCAGAACCCGAACGTGATCACCGACGAGAGCTGCTACGAGGCCAACATCTTCGACACGCGGCCCGACCCGAGCTACGGCACCGGCGCCATCGTCAAGGTGGCCAAGCTCAATGGCCCGATGATCAAGGCCGGCGGCAAGTGGAACACCTTCGAGCTCACGGCCAAGGGCGACCACCTGGTGGTGGTGCTCAACGGCGTGAAGACGGTGGACGTGCGCGACAGCAAGTTCGCGCAGGGGCCGGTCGCGCTCCAGTGGGGCCGCGGCACCATCAAGTGGCGCAAGGTGGAGATCCGGCCGATCTAGCAGCCGGGCGCCTGGTTCAGATCCAGCCGAACCAGCCGAGCACGGCGCCCGCGCCCAGCAGCCAGAGCAGGTGGACGCGGGTGCGCCACACGATCAACGCCGCCACCGCCGTGACGGCCCACGCCGGCGCGTTGGACAGCGCATAGCCGTTGCCGGTGGCCAGGATCCAGCCGGTGGCCACCAGCAGCGCCACGACCAGCGGCGCCATGCCCTGCTTGAAGGCGCGCACCGCGCGCAGGTCGCTGTTGCGATGGCTCCACTGGGCGGTGAGGTACACCAGCACCGAGCTGGGAAGCATGATCCCGCCCAGGCACACCAGCATGCCGAGCAGCGCCGTCCCCAGGCCGCCGGCATTGAGGCCGACGTTCCATCCCATGAGCGCGGTGAACAGCACGTTGGGCCCCGGTGCCGCCTGCGCGATCGCGATCGAGGCGCTGAACTGCGGGTCGGTCAGCCAGGCCTTCTCCTGCACCAGGAAGCGGTGCATGTCGGGCGCCGTGGTGATGGCGCCGCCCACGCACAGCAGCGACAGCGCCAGGTAGTGCACCAGCAGCGACAGCCAGTCCGCCGCCTGCATCACGATCGGGTTCATGGCGCCAGCTTCCGGAACGCCGCCACGCAGCCGATGCCGCCGAGGGCGACCAGCACCCAGGCGAGCGGCAGCTTCAGCCAGGCAATGGCGACGAAGGAGGCGATGCCCAGCGCCGTGCACAGCGGCAGCCCCATCACGTTCCTGCGCAGCGCCGGCAGCAGCTTCAGGCCGGTGGCCGTGATCAGGCCCGCGGCCACGGCGCCCATGCCGCGCAGCGCGCCGGCCACATGGGGGTTGCTTGCGAACTGCGCGTACACCAGCGCCAGCGCCAGCACCACCAGCAGCGGGAAGGTGAGCATGCCGGCCAGCGCAGCCAGCGCACCGCGCAGGCCGAAGTAGCGCGCGCCGATCATGATGCCCAGGTTGATCACGTTGGGGCCCGGCATGATCTGCGCCACGGCCCATTCCTCGACGAACTCCTCCTTGGTCATCCAGCGCTTCTTCTCGACCAGTTCGCGCTGCACCACGGCGAGCACGCCGCCGAAGCCCTGCAGGGCCAGCACGGTGAAGGAGACGAAGAGGTCGGTGAGGGAATGCGGGCGCGCGGTCGGCGGCGCGGCCAGGGCATCGGACGGAGGCTGCATTGGCGCGATTATCCGGGCGCAGGCTGTCGTCTGGCCGGCGCTCCCCGGGTGGCCAGCCACAGGCCAAGGGCAATGAGGGCCACGCCCGCCAACACCAGCGGCGGCAGCGGCTCGCGCAGCAGCGCCGCGCCCAGCACCGCTGCGGTCACCGGGTTCAGCGCGAGGAACACGGTGACCCGCGTGGGCGACTCGTGCTTGAGCGCATACAGCCACCAGAAGTAGCCGACGCCGCTGGACACGCCGATGAAGGCAACCAGCGCCCAGGCCGCGGGGCGCAGGCTGCTGATCCGGAAAGGCCAGTCCTCGTGCAATGCGATGAGTGCGAGGAAGGCGACCGAGGCCAGCATCGCGAAGGCGGAGACCGGCACCGTCGGATACCGCTGCAGGTAGGGCCGGTACAGCACGCTGCACAGCGCACCGACCGCCGCCGAGGCCAGCACGGCCAGTTCGCCCCACCAGCCGCCGGCGTGGGCGGCCTGCAGCTTGGGCAGCAGCGACAGCATGACGCCGGCGATCGACACCAGCACGCCGGCCGCCAGCCGCGGCGTCACGTGCTCGCGCCCCAGCGCCGCGCCCAGCAGCAGCGTGAGCAGCGGGAACAGGCTGAAGATCATGGCCGCGGGCGCGGCGGGTACGGTCTGCAGTCCCCAGTTCAGCAGGGCGATCAGGATGCCGAACTGGCCGATCCCGAGTGCTGCCATCGCGGCGAGGTCGCGCGGCCGCAGCTGCGCGCGCACCGCGGCGAGCAGGGGCAGGGCGAAGGGCAGCAGGCAGAGGAAGCCGATCGCATAGCGCAGCATCGCCAGCGTCAGCGGCGGCACCTCCGCCACCACGAAGCGCGAGGCCACGATGGCCGCACCCACCTGCACGCCGGCGGCGGCCGCGGCGGCCAGGGCGCGGTTCAGAGCCTGCGCTCCCAGACCTCGCTCACCAGCTGCTGGCCGAAGGCCTCGTTCGGCTCGCTTTCCTTCAGTTCGAAGCCGCGCGCGGCGTAGATGGCGCGCGCCGCGGTGAGGTTGCTCTGGGTCCAGAGCATGATCCTGCGGTAGCCGGCCGCGCGCGCGAAGGCGATGCACTCGTCGGTCAGGCGTCCGCCCAGGCCCAGGCCGCGGCCCTCGGGGCGCACGATCAGCAGGCGCAGCTGGGCGACGGTGGCGCTCTTGCGCACGAGGAACACGCAGCCCGCGCGCTCGCCGTCGACCTCGGCGATCCAGGCCTTCTCGCGCTGCGGATCGAAGTCGCGGATGAATTTCGCCGCGATCTCGGCGACCAGCTGCTCGAAGGTCCAGTCGAAGCCGTATTCGCGCGCATAGAGCTCACCGTGCACCTGGACGACCCAGCCCATGTCGCCGGGCCGCGGCTCGCGCAGGACCACCTTGCGCTCGCCGGCGGCAGGGGGATCCAGCAGCCGGTGCACCGTGTCCAGCGCGGCGATCAGGCGCGGCCGCGCCGCCGGGGCGACCGTGGCCAGCAAGGCCGCCGTCTCGTCGCGCGACTTCTGCTGCAGGGGGCGAAGGTGGCGTAGCCCGCTTCCGTCAGGCGCAGCAGGTGCTGGCGCGCGTCGTGCGGCGCGGTCTCGCGCGCCACCCAGCCCTGGTCCTCGAAGCGCCGCAGGATGCGGCTGAGGTAGCCCGGGTCCAGTTCGAGGTCGCGCACCAGGTCGCGGGCGGTCAGTGGCGGCCGGTGCGCCAGCTCGTACAGGACGCGGACTTCGGTGAGCGTGAAATCGGTGTCCAGGTAGCGCTTGAGCACGCCGATGCGCTGCGTGTAGAAGCGGTTGAAGGCGCGGACGGCCTTCACCTGGGCTTTGGCGACCGGGGCGGGCATGCGCCAGTGTCCCCGGATTGGTTGCCGGAGTCAACGATCTGACGATGGCCGGCCCGGCTAGACCAGCCGCCGCAGCATGCGGATGATGCGTTCCGCGCGCGGGCCGTAGGGCGGGCGCAGCATGTCGTTGCCCGACCAGCGCGACTGCTCGAACACCGGCTTCTCCTTGGAGAACAGGCGGAAGCCGTACTCGCCGTGGTAGGCGCCGATGCCGCTGTCGCCCACGCCGCCGAAGGGCAGGTTGTCCTGCGCGATGTGCAGCAGCACGTCGTTGACGGTGACGCCACCGGAGAGGGTGCGCGTCAGCACGTCCTGCTGCCGCTCGCGGTCCTTGCCGAACCAGTAGAGGGCCAGCGGGCGCGGCCGGGCGTTGACGAAGTCGATCGCGTCCTGCGGAGCGTCGTAGGGCACCAGCGGCAGCAGCGGGCCGAAGATCTCCTCGCGCATCACCGCCATGTCGGGTTGGACGTCCAGCAGCAGGGAAGGCGCGAGCTTGCGGCCCTCCGGCCGGTCGTGTTCACCTTCCGGCGCGAGCCGCAGCACGCGCGCACCCCGCACCTCGGCGTCCTGTTCGAGTTGCTGCAGCCGCCCGTAGTGGCCCGCGTTGACGATGCTGGTGTAGTCCGGATTGCCGGCCAACCGCGGGTACATCCGCTGCACCGCCTGGCGGTAGGCCGCGACGAAGGCTTCGGTGCTGCCGCGCGGCAGCAGCACGTAGTCGGGTGCGATGCAGGTCTGGCCCGCATTGAACAGCTTGCCGGCGGCGATGCGCGCCGCGGCCTGCGCCACGTCCGCGCTCGGATCGACGATGGCCGGCGACTTGCCCCCGAGCTCCAGCGTGACCGGCACCAGGTTGGCGGCCGCCGCCAGCGCCACCTGGCGGCCGACGGCGGTGGAGCCGGTGAAGAACAGGTGGTCGAAGGGCTGGCGCACGAAGGCCTTGCCCACCTCGGCGTCGCCCAGCACCACGGCGCATTCCGAGGCGTCGAAGTGCCGCGCCACCAGTTCCGCCAGCAACGCCGAGAAGCCGGGCGTGATCTCGCTGGGCTTCACCAGCACGCGGTTGCCGGCGGCCAGCGCCGCGACCACCGGCCCCAGTGCCAGCTGCAGCGGATAGTTCCACGGGCTGACCACGCCCACCACGCCCACCGGCTGCGGCAGGATGCGGCTGGTGCCGGGCAGCGAGTGGAAGGAGGTCGGCACGCGCCGCGCCTTCATCCAGCGCTTGAGGTGCTTGCGCGTGTGCGCGATGCCGGCGAGCACGAAGAAGGTTTCGGCGATCGCCGTCTCGTGCAGCGAGCGGTTGCCGAAGTCCGCCGAGATCGCGGCGGCCATGCGCTCGCCGTCCTTTTCCAGCAGCGCGCGCAGGGCTGCAGGCGGTCCAGCCGCACGGCCAGCGTGGGGTAGGGCTCGCGTGCGAAGGCGGCACGCTGGGCGGCGAGCAGGCGGGACAGCGGATCGTCCCGTTCCATGTCAGTACCTCGGTTCGAAGCGCCGGATCGCGTCCTGCACCTGCGGCGAGACCACGAAGCCGGGGCCGTACTTGTCTGCCAGAACTTTCGCGCGCTGCAGGAACGCATCGATGCCGGTGCCGTAGATGAACTGCATGGCACCGCCGGTCCAGCCCGGGAAGCCGATGCCGAAGATGGAACCGACGTTGGCGTCGTGCACGCTGGTCAGCACGCCTTCGGCCAGGCAGCGCGCGGTCTCGACCGACTGGCGATAGAGCAGGCGGTCCTTCAGGTCCTGCATGTCCCAGGTGACACCCGGCTTGCCGAACAGCTTGCCCAGTTCGGGCCAGAGAACCTTCTTCGCGCCCTTTTCCTCGGGGTACTCGTAGAAGCCGCCGCCGGCCGCGCGCCCGTTGCGGTCGTGCTCCTTGACCATGCGCTCGACCAGCAGCTCGCCGGGCGTGGCGATGTAGGTCTGGCCTTCGGCGCGGTAGTCGGCGCGGGTCTGGTCCAGCACGTGCACCGACAGCGACAGCGCGGTCTCGTCCAGCACCGCCAGCGGCCCCACCGGCATCCCGGCCTGCAGGCCGGCCTGTTCCACCACCGGCGCGGGAATGCCCTCGCCGAGCATGGCGGCGCCTTCCATCACGAAGGTGCCGAAGACGCGGCTGGTGAAGAAGCCGCGCGCGTCGTTCACCACGATCGGGATCTTGCCGATGGCCTGCACGTAGTCGTAGGCGCGCGCCACGGTCTCGTCGTCGGTGGCCTTGCCGCGGATGATCTCCACCAGCTTCATCTTGTCCACCGGGCTGAAGAAGTGGATGCCGACGAATTTCTCCGGCCGCGCGCTGGCCTTGGCCAGGCCGGTGATCGGCAGCGTGGAGGTGTTGCTGGCGAAGAAGCCGCCCGGCGCCAGCATGCCCTCGGCCTCCTTGGTCACCCTGGCCTTGAGCTCGCGGTTCTCGAACACCGCCTCGATGATCAGCTCGCAGCCCTGCAGGTCCTTCGCGGACTCGGTGGGCGTGATGCGCGCCAGCAGCGCCTGCTGGTCCTGCGGGCTCATCCTGCCCTGGGCCACGCGCGGCTGCGTGATCTTCTCGCCGTAGGCCTTGCCGGCCTCGGCCTTGTCCTGCGAGACGTCCTTGAGCACGGTCGCGATGCCGCGGCTCGCCTGCGCGTAGGCGATGCCGCCGCCCATCATGCCGGCGCCCAGGATGCCGACCTTCTTCGGCTGGTACTTGCCTTCCCACTTCGGACGCGACTGGCCGGCCTTGATCGCGTTCAGGTTGAAGAAGAAGGTGTTGATCATGTTCTTCGCCACCGGCGACACGATCAGCTTGGCGAGGTAGCGCGTCTCGATCCGCAGCGCGGTGTCGTAGTCCACCAGCGCGCCTTCGACCATGACGGCCAGCGCGTACTCGGGCGCGGGGTAGAGGCCGCGCGTCTTCTGCTTGAGGGCGGCCGGCGCGACCGCCAGCATGCCGGCGATCTTCGGGTTGGCGGGCGTGCCGCCCGGCATGCGGTAGTCCTTGGCGTCCCAGGGCTGCTGCGGCTGCGGGTTGGCCGAGATCCAGGCCAGCGCCGCCGCGCGCAGCTGCGCGGCGTCCGGCACCAGCTCGTGCACCAGCCCGAGCTCCATGCCCTCGCGTGGCGAGAACAGCTTGCTCTCCAGGACGTAGGGCTGCGCGCCCAGCAGTCCCAGCAGGCGCGTCATCTTGGTGATGCCGGTGGCGCCGGGGATCAGGCCCAGCGTGATCTCGGGCAGGCCGAACTGGATCTTCGGGTTGTCGACGGCGACGCGGTGGTGCGCCGCCAGCGCCACTTCCCAGCCGCCACCGAGCGCCGCGCCATTGAGGCAGGCCACCACCGGCTTGCCCAGCGTCTCCAGCGTGCGGAAGTTCCTCTTGACCTGCTCGATCTCTCGGAACACCTGCGGCGCGTCTTGCGGCTTCAGCCGCATCGTGCCCTTGAGGTCGGCGCCGGCGAAGAAGGTGCCCTTGGCGGACGCGAGCACGATGCCGCGCAGCGCCTCCTTGTCCTTGACCACCTGCTGCACGGCCTCGGTCAGGTCGTGCTGCCACTGCTCGCACATGGTGTTGACCGGCGAGCCCGGCTCGTCGAAGGTGAGCGTTGCGATGCCCTCGGCCAGCTCGTAGCGGATCGTCTTCATCTCAGATCCTTTCCACGATGGTGGCGATGCCCATGCCGCCGCCCACGCACAAGGTGGCCAGCCCGTAGCGCAGCTTGCGCCGGTGCAGTTCGTCGATCAGCGTGTTGAGGATCATGGCGCCGGTGGCGCCCAGCGGATGGCCCATGGCGATCGCGCCGCCGTTGACGTTGACCTTGTCGTGCGGCACGCCCATCTCGCGCATGAACCGCATGGGCACCGCGGCGAAGGCCTCGTTGACCTCGAACAGGTCGATCTGGGCTATGGTCAGGCCGGCCTTGGCCAATGCCTTGCGCGCGGCCGGCATCGGCCCGGTGAGCATGATGGTGGGATCGTCGCCCGACAGGGCGGCGGCAACGATGCGCGCACGCGGCTTGAAGCCGTGTGCCTTGCCGGCGGACTCGCTGCCGATCAGCACGGCGGCCGCGCCGTCGACGATGCCGGACGAGTTGCCGGCATGGTGCACGTGCTGGATGCGCTCGACCTGCGGATAGCGGCTGATCGCCACCTGGTCGAAGCCCATCGCGCCGAGTTGCTCGAAGGCGGGCTTGAGCGAAGCCAGGCCCTCCATGGTGGTGTGCGGCTTGATGAACTCGTCCTGCGCCAGGATGGTCTGGTCCAGGAAGTCCTTCACCGGCACGACGCTGCCGGCGAAGAAGCCGCCTTCGCGCGCCTTGGCGGCACGCTTCTGCGATTCGAGCGCGAAGGCATCGACATCGTCGCGCGAGAAGCCTTCCAGGGTGGCGATCAGGTCGGCGCCTATGCCCTGCGGAACGAAGGCGGTGGCGGAGTTGGTCTCCGGGTCCTGCGCCCAGGCGCCGCCGTCGGAACCGATGGGCACGCGGCTCATGCTCTCGACGCCGCCGGCGACCACCAGGTCCTCCCAGCCGGAGCGCACCTTCTGCGCCGCCATGTTGACGGCTTCCAGGCCGGAAGCGCAGAAGCGGTTGAGCTGCACGCCGCTGCACCGCCAGTCCCAGCCCGCCTTGAGCGCCGCTACCTTGGCGATCACCGAACCCTGCTCGCCGATCGGCGAGACCACGCCCATCACGACGTCGTCGACCTGCGCGGTGTCGAAATCGTTGCGCCGCTGCAGTTCGGCCAGCACGCCGGCCAGCAGGTTCACCGGCTTCACCTCGTGCAGGCTGCCGTCCTTCTTGCCCTTGCCGCGCGGGGTGCGGATGGCGTCGTAAACGAAAGCTTCGGTCATCGCATGTCTCCTGGATCCGTCGCAGTATAGGCAGGCCGCCCCAATGGTCGCAGCCTGTAAGAGTTGCGCGCACGTGTTCGCTGCGCGTGTCGCGGAGGTGACCGCTTGGGGGTTTCTCGCATGCGCGCCGACTGCAAAGGCTCCTAGATTGGCGGCAGCCCGCCGCCCCGAGCGGGTCCCCCAAGGAGACAACCGTGCTTGCACCGATCACAGGGCCGCGCGCCAGCGCGCTGCGGCTGGTCCCCTGCGCGCTCGCAACCCTGCTGCTGGCCGCGTGCGGCGGCGGCGGAGGTGCCGGCGGCCCCGACGCCTCCTCCGCCCAGGCCGTCGGCATCCGCAACGACAACACGCCCTTCGCCATCCGCACGGTCAACAACCGGGCCGACCTGGTCAGTGGCGGGGACGCGCTGGTCGAGGTGACCGCGCCCCCGGGCACGGTGAACGCGGGCGTGCTGAAGATCACCCGCAACGGCGCCGACGTCACGGGCGCCTTCTCGCCGACGGGCAAGGGCACCGTCGTGGGCCTGGTCACGGGCCTGGCGAATGGCCAGAACCTGATCGAGGCCACCGTGCGCGGTGGCCCGGGTGCGCAGCTGGTGGTGACCAACGCGCCGCGTGAAGGCCCGGTGCTCTCGGGCGCGCACATCAAGCCCTTCTATTGCGCGACTCCGGCGCCGGTCCCCGGCGACGGAGTGACCACGCCCACGACGCTCGCGAGCGGCCTGTCGGGCCAGCCCGACGCGAACTGCAACATCCTGACCGAGACCAGGTTCTACTACCGCACCCACGTGCCCGCGGGAAGCACCGCCGGCACGTGCAGCACTGCCCTGCCGGAAGGCGCGCCGCCCGCCGGTCGATCCTTCTGCTGGCAGCCGTACACCGCCTCGGTCCCGGTGGCCGACATCGCCACCACGACCACCGACGCCGGCGTCACGGTTCCGCTGGTCGTGCGGCTGGAGCGCGGCACCATGAACCGCGGCATCTACGACATCGCGGTGCTGGTTTCCGACGCTGCGGCGCCCTGGACGGCCCTGGCGCCGCAAGCGGCGTGGAACCGCAAGGTGTACTACACCTTCGGCGCCAGCACCGGCCAGCCGCGCCGCCAGGCGCGGCCCGCCACCAACTGGTCGATCCAGGAAGTGCAGCTGCGCCGCGGCTACCTGGTCGTGCAGAACAGCATGACGGACTCCGCGCGCAACTCCAACCGCGTGCTGATGTCCGAGACGGTGATGATGATGAAGGAGCACATCGCCGACACCTACGGAGCCATCACGTACACGCTGGGCACCGGCTGTTCGGGCGGTTCGATCAACTCGAACATGAACGCGTCGATCAACCCGGGCCTGCTGGACGGCATCATCACGTCCTGCACCTATCCGGATTCGGAGACGACCTCCATGGAGGTGGGCGACTGCACGCTGCTGGTGGATGCCTACCAGAAGATGCGCGCCACGCCGCTGTGGAGCGGCCTCGCCCAATCGGTGGTGGACGCCAAGAAGGCGGCCATCAACGGCCACGTGGATCCCTCGGCCTGCCACGCCTGGTTCAACGCCTTCGGCAACAACGGCAAGGCCGGCGTGTACCTGCCGCGCCTGGTGGGCCCGACCGGCCAGACCTTCGTTTCCGGCGGCCCCACCAACAACTGCGAGCTGCCCAACAGTGCGGTCTACGACCCGGCCAACCCGGGCGCCACGGCCAACCTGCCGCGCTGCAACGCGTGGTCCTGGGGCGAGTCCATCTGGGGCAAGTCGCCCAATGGCGTGGCCGCCAACGACACGCGCGACAACGAGGGCGTGCAGTACGGCCTGAAGGCGCTGCGGGACGGCAGGATCACGGCCGAGGAGTTCGTGGCGGTCAACGAGCTGATCGGCGGCAGCGACCGCGACTCCACCCCGCGCGCGGCCCGCAGCACCGCCGATGCGCCGGCGCTGGACATCGCCTACCGCTCCGGCATCGTCGCTTCCGGCAAGCAGCTGGCCAAGACGGCGATCATCGACCTGCGCGGCTGGGACGACTCCAACATCACGCTGCCGCCGGGCGTCGCGCCCAGCTCCATCCCGATCCACCACCAGTGGTTCAGCTTCGCGGTGCGCGACCGCATCGTGCGCGACGAGGGCGATGCCGGCAACCAGGCGCTGTGGCGCTTCGCGAACACGGGCCTGCTGCCGTCCGCGGCCCTGTTCACGGAGGCCTTCCTGGCCATGGACCAGTGGCTGCTGGCGCTGGCGGCGGACACCTCGGAGGGCACGATCGCGCAGAAGGTGCGCGCCACGCGCCCGGCCGGCACGCAGGACTTCTGCTTCCTGACCGGCGACGGCACCAACAAGACCTTCGATGCGGCCTTGTGCGACGCCGACCCGTTCCTGAAGCCCTCGCTGTCGCCCCGTCAGGTCGCCGGCGGCCCGCGCGCCGAGGACGTCCTCAAGTGCCAGCGCAAGCCGCTGGCTGCCGCGGACTACCCGCCCGGCACCTTCAGCGCCGACCAGTGGACCCGGCTGCAGGCGGTGTTCGCCACCGGTGTCTGCGACTGGAGCAAGCCCGGGCGTCGGCCAGCAGCCTGCTGTGAGCCCGCTCACGTTCAGGGCCGGTCCCGGCGGCCAGCCCTTGCCGGCCGCGCCCGTGTCCGCGAAGAAGTGAACGCCGGGATAGCCCGCCGCCGCTTCGCTCTCTGGGCCGCGGCGGCGCTCTCGTGTCCCTCCCTCGCGCTGCGCGCCAGCCCGCGCTGCCGCGTCCCTACATCGGCGACATGCACTCGCACGCCGGCATGCTGGCGCGCGGCGCGCCCACCATCGACCTGCGCCGCCAGCTGGAGGACTCCGGCACCACGCTGCTCGCCTGGACGATCGTGGACGACATGCCCTGGATCCGGGCCACGCCGCAGGGCGTCGTGCAGGTCGGCCAGCCCGCGCCCGGGGAGATCTGGGACTGGTTCGAGCGCAGCGTCGCGCGCTACGAGGAGGCGCTGCGCGGCTGGCAGCTGCCCAAGGTGCTGGTGCCGGCCGACGTCGATGCCGCGCTGGCCGGCACGCCGCACGTGGTGATGGCCAGCGAATCGGCGAACTTCCTGGAAGGCGACCCGCGGCGGCTGGCGCAGGTGCACGCCATGGGCCTGCGGCACCTGCAGATCGTGCACTACATCGAGTCGCCGCTCGGGGACCTGCAGACGACGGCGCCGCGGCACAACGGCATGCCGGCGCTGGCGCGCGAGGTCATTTCGGAATGCCGGCGCCTGGGCATCCTGGTGGACCTCGCGCATTCCACGCCCGCCTTCGTGGATGCCGCGCTGGACTCCACCGATGCGCCCGTGGTCTGGTCGCACTCCTGGATCAGCCGCCGCGGCGGCCGCTGGAACGACTGGGGCTACATCGCGCGCTCGCTGTCGCCCGAGCAGGCGAGGAAGATCGCGGCGCGCGGCGGCGTGATCGGCCTGTGGACCGTGCGCGTGCGCAACGACTCCTCCTATCCCCTGTACAGCGTGGGCTCCTATGCCGACGAGATCATGCGCATGGCGGACCTGGTGGGTCCGCAGGCCGTGGCCTTCGGCACCGACATGGACGGCGCGGGACGCGACCCGGTGATGTCGCGCTACGAGCAGGTGCGCGAGGTCGTGGAGCAGCTCGCGCGGCGCGGCCTGTCGGCGGACACGCTGCACAATCTGTGCATCGGCAACTACGCCCGCGTCCTGCGGAAGGCCCTCCAAGCATGATCGAACGCACCCTGTTCAGTCCCGACCACGACGCCTTCCGCGATGCCTTCCGCCGCTTCGCCGACAAGGAAATCGCGCCCTTCCACGAAGCGTGGGAGGAGGCCGGCTACGTGGACCGCGAGGTCTGGCGCAAGGCCGGCGCCAACGGCTACCTGTGCCCCACGATGCCGGAGGAATACGGCGGCGCGGGCGTGGACAAGCTCTACTCGGTGATCCAGATGGAGGAGCTCGCGCGCGGCGGCTTCAGCGGCATCGGATTCGGCCTGCACAGCGAGATCGTGGCACCGTACATCCTGCATTACGGGACCGAGGACCAGAAGCGGCGCTACCTGCCGAAGCTCGCCAGTGGAGAGATGGTCGGCGCGATCGCGATGAGCGAGCCGGCCGCGGGCAGCGACCTGCAGGGCATCAAGAGCACGGCGCTGCGCCAGGCCGACGGCAGCTACCTGCTCAATGGCAGCAAGACCTTCATCACCAACGGCTGGCATGCGGACCTGGTGATCGTGGTGGCCAAGACCGATCCGGCGGCCGGCGCCAAGGGCACCAGCCTGCTGCTGGTGGAGCAGGGCATGACGGGCTTCGAGAAGGGCAAGCGCCTGAAGAAGCTGGGCCTGAAGGCGCAGGACACCTCCGAGCTGTTCTTCGACAACGTGCGCGTGCCGGCGGAGAACCTGCTGGGCGGCGACGCGATGGTCAACCGCGGCTTCGTGTGCCTGATGGAGCAGCTGCCCTGGGAGCGCATCCAGATCGCCATCACCGCGGTCGCGGCGGCGCAGGCGGCGATCGACTGGACGGTGCAGTACGTCAAGGACAGGCGCGTCTTCGGCCAGCCCGTGGCGGCCTTCCAGAACACGCGCTACAAGCTCGCCGAGCTGCAGACCGAAGTGCAGGTGGCCCGCGTGTTCGTCGACAAGTGCCTGGAGCTGGTGCTGCAGGACAAGCTGGACACCGCGACCGCCAGCATGGCCAAGTACTGGACCTCCGACCTGCAGTGCAAGGTGATGGACGAATGCGTCCAGCTGCACGGCGGCTACGGCTACATGTGGGAGTACCCGATCACGCGCGCCTATGCCGACGCTCGGGTGCAGCGCATCTACGGCGGCACCAACGAGATCATGAAGGAAGTGATCACCCGGGCCATGGGGCTGGGCGCAAAATAGCCTTCATGCTCCGCGCCCTGAAAGACCTGTTCGATTCCTTTTCCTCACCTTCCCCGGCGACGCCGGCCCAGCAGGAGCACGAGCTGCAGCTGGCCTGCGCCGTGCTGCTGGTGGAGGTGATGCGCGCCGAGCCGGACGTGCCGCCGGCCGAGCGCGAGGCCGTGCTGGCCGGCCTGCGGCGCAAGTTCACGCTGCAGCCGGACGAGCTGGACCGCCTGATGGAGCTGGCCGACGAGAAGGCCCGCTCGGCCAACGATTTCTTCGCCTTCACCTCGACGCTCAACGCGCGCTTCGGCCAGGAGCAGAAGGTGCGCATCGTCGAGTTCATGTGGCAGGTGGCCTATGCCGACGGCGACATCGACGAACACGAGAACCACCTGATCTCCAAGGTGGCCGGCCTGCTGCACGTGACCCACGGCGAATACATCGCCGCCAAGCTGCACGCGAAGCAGGCCGCGGGGCAGGGCGCTCCGTAAGCCGGGCTCAGCGGCCGAGCGCGCCCACGGCGGCGCGCGCCACCTCGCCGTCCTGTTCGGCGCTGCCGCCGGACACGCCGATGCCGCCGATGATGCGGCCATCCACCACCAGCGGCAGGCCGCCTTCGACCGCGCTGGCCCCGCGCAGCGTCAGGATGCGCAGGCCCGCGCCGCCGCCGGCGACGGCGTCCTGGAACACCTTGGTCGGGCGGCGGAACATGGCCGCCGACATGGCCTTGTCCTGGGCGACGGCCACGCTGCCGGTCTGCGTGTTGTCCATGCGTTCGAAGGCCACCAGCAAGCCGGCGGTGTCCACCACGGCGACGGCCATGGGGATGTTCAGCCGGCGCGCATCGGCGATCGCGGCGGCCAGCGCGCGGCGCGCCTGCTCGTAGTTGACGTTGGCGCCGTACTGCGGGACGGCCGGGGCCGCGGGCGCCTGCGCCTGCGCGGGAAGCGCGGCGCCCAGAAGGGCAGCGGTGGCAAGCAGGCTGGACAGGGCGGGACGCAGGTTCATGGGAACTCCTGGTTGGTGGAAGCCATCAGTGGCCGGGCACGCTAGCACCCGGTGCGCCGTCCGGCAACGCGCCCTTGGGATGAGGAATAAACAGGTGGCGGCCAGCACGCAGCCTGGCAGGCCGGCGCCCTAGACTAGGAGGTCCGGCCAGTCATCAACAGGAGGGCTCATGCTCTATCGCGGCAGCTGCCACTGCGGAAGGATCCGCTTCGAGGTGGAAGGAGAAGTCGACAGCGGCCTGGCCTGCAACTGCTCGATCTGTTCGCGCAAGGGCTCGCTCCTGTGGTTCGTGGCGCGCGAGAAGCTGCGGCTGCTGACACCGGAGGATGCCGCGTCCACCTACCTGTTCAACAAGCACGTGATCCGGCACCGCTTCTGCCCCACCTGCGGCATCCATCCCTACGGGGAAGGCCCCGGTCCCGGGGGCGCCCAGATGGCGGCCATCAACCTGCGGACGCTGGAGGACTTCGACCTCGCCGGCGTCCCCGTGAAGCACTTCGACGGCAAGTCGCTCTGAAGGAGTCCGCCATGAACCCAGTCGTGCACTTCGAGATGCCTTACGACGACCGCGAGCGCATCGCCCGCTTCTACCGGCAGGCCTTCCAGTGGAAGCTGGAGATGCTCGGGCCGGAAATGGGCAACTACGTGCTCGCCACCACCGTGGCGGAGGACACGCGGCCCGACGCGCCGCGCGGCGGCATCAACGGCGGCTTCTTCCCGCGCTCTCCCGACATGCCGGGGCAGCATCCGTCCGTGGTGATCGGTGTGCAGGACATCGCTGCGGCCATGAAGGCCGTGAACGCCGCGGGCGGCGAAGTGCTGGGCACGCCGATGCAGATCCCCGGCGTCGGGCAGTACGTGGCCTTCTACGACACCGAGCGCAACCGCCTCAGCATGCTCCAGCCGGACCGGGCAGGCGGCCGCTGAGGCCTGAAAAATGAAGGGCCCTCGCAAGGGCCCTCGGGTGGAAACCGCGTCAGCTGCGGTTGCGGTTGTTCGGGAACTCGTCCCGCCAGTTGGCCACCCCGTCGCCGTCGCGGTCGTCGTCGTCCGCGTTGCGGATGCCGTCGTGGTCCATGTCGCCGTTCGGGCCGCGGTTCATGCGGCGGTCATTGGAGCCGAAGCGGTCGGTGGCGACCCAGGTGCCGCCCACGAGGGCCCAGGAGCCGTCGGCGCGCTGTTGCCAGTGCGCCGGCTGCCAGGCGTAGCCTTCCCGCATCTCCAGCCAGTTCCCGCTTTGCCAGACGTACTGGTTGCCGTTCCATACGTAGTGGCCCGGGGTCCAGATGTAGCCGGCACGCGGGGCCGGGGCCGCTTCGAAGATCGGGGCCGGCGGCGCGGGCTGCACGAACACGTGCTGCGGATGGCCGTACGGATAGGGCTGGACCACGGCGCCGGGATGGGCGCCCGCGACCACGGCCGGGACGGCCTGTGCGATGGAAGCGATGCCCATCAGCGAACCTGCGGCAAGCGCGGCAGCGATCAGGTTTTTTCGGTTCATGTGCGTTCTCCTTGTCGATCGATAGGGACAAGGTGCGGCCGCGCCGGGCGCGCGGACATAGGACCCGCGCGGGTCTGCTCGTCAGCGAAGTCTGGCTAGCGGCAAGCGCGCGCCGCGGATCAGGTGCGCGGCTGGCAGGACCGCGGGCCGGCCACGGCGGCGGTGGCCTGGCAGGGCTGGGGCCGGGGGCAGCAGCCGTGCGCGCCGGCATCACGGTGAGGTAGAGGGCCGTGGCGACGGTGCCGATGGCGACGACCGTGGTGCCGAACAGCAGGTACCACGGCCAGCTGGTGGCGGGATGCAGGTAGCCCCACACGTCCTTGGGCAGGGCGGGCGCCGGCGGCAGGGGACGGCTCAGGCGCTCGGCGCGGCGGATCCACAGGTCGTGCTCGGCGCGCCGGTGCGCATCGGACAGCACCTCGTAGGCCGCGTTGATGGCCGTCATCGCGCGCACCGCGTTCACGTTGCCGGGCATCTTGTCCGGGTGGTACTTCTGCGCCAGCTTGCGGTAGGCGGCACGCACGCGCTCGGGCGTCGCATCGCGCTCGACCTGCAGCACGTCGTAGTAGGTGGGCATGGACTCGGCCATCGCTACGATTTTCATAGCTTCGTCGGTCGCGCGTCCAGCAAAAGCGTCTCTCATTGGGGAAGATGTGGGTTCGCTGCTACAAAAAGAGCAGCGGACTCAGGCGGCACGGTGGCGGAAGAAGGAAGTGACGAACAGGCGCGGGATGGGGATCTGGTCCCGCCGGCGCTGCTCGGCGAGGCTGCGCGCTTGGCGGGGCAGGTAGGAAATCTCGTTGCGCGCGTCCAGCGCCACGGCGCTGAGCGCGCCTTCGAGCGAGCGATGGTGCTCGCCGCCGAAGATCTTGAAGGCGCAGTCCGCGTCCCAGTAGCTGTCGGGACGGGCCCAGCAGACCTTGGCATAGCTGCAGTAGCGTTCGCCCTCGCCCACGGGGGCCGCATAGGCCGCGAGGTAGAAGCCGTTCACCGGCCCCCAGATCCTTTCCATGTGCTGCTCCCTGGCTGCTTTCCTGCGCCGGGAGTTTGCTCGATCCACTGCTCGGCCATGATGCGTCGCGCGCCATGTCGCGGCGCGGTCCTACATGCCTCAGCCGTGGGAGTACCGGGCTGCGGAAACGCAACCCGGGAGCATTTCGCGCTAGCGGCGCACGAGCTCTCGGCGTCGCCTTCAGGGAGAGCTCGCCGCCCGCCGGCTGCCAGGCCATCGCCCGCTCGCGGCGCGCCGCCTCGCGCTCCCAGCCGCGCGCGGCGCGCACGGTGTCGCGGTAGGCCTCGGCGCTTTGCAGCAGCCACTGGCGGTCCTCGGCGGACAGGGCGTGGGAGGCACCGGCGTTGCCGGGGACGCTGCCGCTGCGCACCGCCTGGATCAGGCGGTCGATCTCGCCCGCCGTGTGCGCCGGCGAGGACAGGATCACCAGCCGCTGCGCGCCCGAGGGGTTGCTGGGCACGTGGCAGCCGCTGCATTGCGCCTCGCGCATGTGCAGCGACAGGTCGCGGTACTGCCGGTCGAGCGAGCGCAGGTAGGGGTTCTCCGCGCGATAGAGCGCGTCGAACTGCGCCACCGCGGGTTGCGTGCGGCCGCCGGCATCGGTCCACAGCCACTGGCCGTCGAAGCGGCGCGCCACGGCCTCCACCGGCTGCAGCAGCGGCGTGGGGCCTGCTCGGTGAACTGCGCGACGTGGATGCGACCGGTCTGGGGCTGCACCCAGAGCAGCACGCCGTTGGTGTGCTGGTAGGCGGCCCATTGCGCGGGGTCGTGCCAGAAGGGATGCGGGAACTGCCCGGGCGCGAGCCGGTTGCGGAACCCGGCCTCCAGCCGGATCACGAACTGGTTCTCGGCGCCGACCCATTCGACCTGGTGGTTGCCGTTGAACATGAAGAGCGGCGCATACAGCTGCGTCCACACTTCCGGCGCCAGTTGCGTCATGCCGCCCTGGCGCAGCGCGGCCGACGTGCTGCCGTGGTGGCCCCAGAGGACCCGGTTCGGCAGGTGCGAGTGCAGCACGCCCTCGCCGGCGAGGCCCTGGCGGCAGCTCTCGAAGGCGGCCGCGTCATCGGCATCCGCCAGCGGGCAGTGCATCATCAGTTCGGCGGCGATGCCGCGCGCCATGGACGCGATCGTTGCAGGGAC
This sequence comes from Ramlibacter montanisoli, assembly GCF_013087525.1. Lineage (GTDB taxonomy): Bacteria > Pseudomonadota > Gammaproteobacteria > Burkholderiales > Burkholderiaceae_C > Ramlibacter > Ramlibacter montanisoli. The sequence continues at coordinate 1,308,991 of NZ_JABFCS010000001.1, forward strand.
GGGCGCCTGGTCACCGGCTCCCGCGGCGCGACCGCCAGCAGGGCCGCGACGCCGATCCAGCGCGCGTGACGGGGGATGGACTTCAGCAGGGACTTCATTGCTCTCTCCTCCTTCGCCAGGGCAATGTAGGAAGAGCAGTGCAGCCCGACAAGGGGCGGCGCAACGGACGGCAGGCGCGCCTGTCACAGGTGCTCACGCGTGTTGACGCCACCTGACACGATGCACGCATCCGGGCGGCACGGCCGGTCGCGGCGCCGGGACGAGTGGTCGGCGCCGCAACTCGTTCGCGCGCGCGCCGCCGGTCCGAAAGGCCGGCGATCCGGCCCGGCGGTCAGTCGGACAGTGCGCGCATCTCCTTGATCAGGTCTCCCTTGCCCTCGAAGCCGATGCCGGGCAGGTCCGGCATGGTCACGAAGCTGTCCTGCACCTTCACGCCGTCGGGGAAGCCGCCATAGGGCTGGAACAGGTCGGGATAGGACTCGTTGCCGCCCAGGCCCAGGCCGGCCGCGATGTTCAGCGACATCTGGTGGCCGCCGTGCGGCACGCAGCGGCTGGCCGACCAGCCGTGCTGCCTGAGCATGTCCAGCGTGCGCAGGTATTCGACCAGGCCGTACGAGAGCGCGCAGTCGAACTGCAGCCAGTCGCGGTCGGGGCGCATGCCGCCGTAGCGAACGAGGTTGCGCGCGTCCTGCATGGAGAACAGGTTCTCGCCGGTGGCCATCGGGTTGGTGTAGTAGCTGCGCAGGACCGCCTGCAGCTCGTAGTCCAGCGGGTCGCCCGCCTCCTCGTACCAGAACAGGTCGTACTGTTGCAGCGCCTTGGCGTAGGCGATGGCGGTGTCCATGTCGAAGCGGCCGTTGGCGTCCACGCACAGGCGCTGGCCGTCCTGCAGGATGGAGAGCACGGACTCGATGCGGCGCTGGTCCTCGGCCAGCGAGGCGCCGCCGATCTTCATCTTCACCACCGAGTAGCCGCGATCGAGGTAGCTGCGCATCTCCTTCTTCAGCTGCTCGTCGTCCTTGCCCGGGGGTAGTAGTAGCCGCCGGCGGCATAGACGAACACCTTGCGCTTGACGGTGCCGTCGCCGTAGCGGTCGGCCAGCAGCTGGAACAGCGGCTTGTTCTCGATCTTGGCGACGGCGTCCCACACCGCCATGTCGATGGTGCCCATGGCCACCGAGCGCTCGCCGTGGCCGCCCGGCTTCTCGTTCCTGAACATGGTGTCCCACACCTTGTGCGGGTCGAGCACGCCGCGCTCGTCCAGCAGGGTGTCGGGCCTGGCCTCCAGGATGCGGGGCAGGAAGCGTTCGCGCATCAGCTGGCCCTGGCCGTAGCGGCCGTTGGAGTTGAAGCCGTAGCCGACCACCGGCCTGCCGTCGCGGACCACGTCGGTGATCACGGCCACGAGGCTCAGCGTCATCTTGCTAAAGTCGATGTACGCATTGCGGATGGGGGAACTGATGGGAACGGTCTTCTCGCGGATCTCGACGATCTTCATGTGCACTCCTGAAAGCAGGGCGTGATCATCGCCAAAGGCCGCAGCGCGCGCCAATGCCCTTTTTCTTGCCTTTGATGCCGCCACGGCACCGCCCATGAACCTGTCCTGGCTGGAGGATTTCCTCGCGCTGGCCGCCACCGGCAACTTCTCGCGTGCCGCGGAGGACCGGCACATGACGCAGCCGGCGTTCAGCCGCCGCGTGCGCGCCCTCGAGGAATGGCTCGGGGTGGAGCTGTTCGACCGCAGCACGCAGCCCGCGCGCCTGACCGCCGCCGGCGAATGGTTCCGCCCGCAGGCGGAGGACCTGCTCGCGCGCGTCGGCCGGCTGCCGCCGGAAGCGCGCTCTGTCGCGGAGGCGAATGCATCGACGCTGCACCTGGCGGCCACCCATGCCTTGTCCTTCAGCTTCGTGCCGCGCTGGCTGCAGTCGCTGGAGCCGCACATCGGCCTGGGGCCGATCCGCCTGGTGTCCGACGTGCTGCAACGCTGCGAGGCCCTGCTGGCGCAGCGGCAGGTGCAGTTCGTCATCGCGCATGGCCTGCCGGGCGCGCGCGGCGAGCTCGATGCCGCCGGCGTGCCCTCGGTGGCGATCGGCAGCGACCTGCTGCTGCCGGTGCATGCGCAGGGCGCGCCGGAGCGCGCCTTGCTCGGGTTCAGCGACGAATCGGGCCTGGGCCGCATCGTGCGGCAGGTGCTGGGAACCGAGCTTGCGGCCGCCGGCTGGCAGCCGGTGTTCACCGCGCACCTCGCCTCGGTGCTGAAAAGCATGGCGCTCGACGGCCGCGGCCTGGCCTGGCTGCCGCAGTCGCTGGTGCGCGAGGACCTGCAGGCGCAGCGCCTGCAGGTGGGCGGGCCCGCGCACTGGCGCATCCCGGTGGAGATCCGCCTGTACCGCGACGCCGCGCCGCTGGGACGGCACGCGGAGGCCTTCTGGCAGGCGGCCGCGATGCTCGCGCGCGACGAAGCGCGGCAAAGTGGTTGACCGCCCCCGGCGGCAGCGGGGACGATGGCGGCTCCAAAAAAACCGGAGGAAGATCCTTGATCGCTCGTTTCGCCCTGGCCGGCTTGCTGGCCGCCGCCCCCTGGCCACCCTCGCACAGGCGCTGCCGCAGCCCGCCGAAGGCTTCCTGTGCTGCAACCTGCGCACCGACGGCAAGTGGATCTCGGACATCAACTATTCCGAGAACGGCAAGAAGTTGATCCCCGTGGGCACGCCGGTGAAGGCCACCGGCTATGGCCGCCAGCGCGTGTACATCGACCTGCCCGATGGCAAGCAGGCCATCGGCAACGACTACAGCCGCAACCTGGACCTGACCACCTTCGCCCAGCGCTACATCGTGGCGGAGGATCCCAGGCGCAAGCTGGCGGGCTTCTCGCCCAAGGTCCGCAAGGCGGTCGAGAGCGCGCGCGTGATGCCCGGCATGACGCGCGAGCAGGTGCTGATGGCCGTGGGCTATCCGGTGAGCAGCGAGAACCCGCAGCTGGATGCGAAGATCTGGCGCTTCTGGCTCAGCAGCTTCGCCGAGTTCCAGGTGGTCTTCGGCGCCGACGACCGCGTCAAGGAGATCACGACCGATGCGCAGACGCGCAACCTGGTGGTGATGGACTGAGGACTCGCAAAGCGCGTCAGCAGTCGGCCCTGCGGTATTGCTGGTTAGCACAGCTCGCGCACTTCCGCCTTGCGAAGGGCAGTCTCGATTTCCCCCATGCTCGCATCGCCGGACTCCCAGCTAAGCAGCACGATTCGGGAAAACCACGCGCGAGCAGTCTCGAAATTGGCAAGCGTGGGGTACACGGCGGCGTTTTCGCGGCACCATAAAAAATCCCCGGGGCACTGCTGCCCCGAGGGGATAAGTAGCCGGGAAAGAAACTTGAAAAAGAACCCGGCTCAATGATTCTGATTGCACGACGCGTGCCGGGTTCCGTGACCCGGGCCGCCGCGGTGGAGTGCAGCGAAATGCCAACACCACCTTTCGTGAATTTGTCACGACCGGTACGGCAGCCCAGCATGGGGCCTGCCTTTCATCTCGCCTCTGCAAAACCCTTTCTGTAGGATGTCTCTGACAGCGAGGCCTTTCCGTGGGGCCCCCGCTGGCCAGATTTGTGAGTGGACGCGCGCGGCGCGTCACCTTTAGCGCAGGAACATCATGTCCGACCTGTCCGCCAGCAAAGACCAAGCGGAGGCGCCCTCCGACGGTGCCGACGCACCGAGCCTCTGGCTCAGCCTCAAGAAACTCGCGGCGCGCCTTTCCGACTGGTACACGATCCAGTCCACCGCGGTCAAGCTGATGGTGATCGCCGTCGCCCTGCTGATCCCGCTCACGGCGAGCTACTCCTTCGTCATCTGGCAGCGCCAGGCGGCCGTCGCCGAGCAGGTCAAGGCCATGGCCGGCCAGTCCGGCGGCGAGGCCATGTGGGCGCTGAACGAGAAGCTGCCGGTCGCCTTCGGCACCGGTTCGGTGCTCGGCTTCCTGGACAAGAACACGGTGGAGCGCATCACGGTGGTCTACAAGCCGCTGATGTGGAACGTCTCCGAACGCATCATCCTGATCGAGTCGTCCGGAACGCAGTACGCCTACTACCCGAGCGACATGGAGACCAAGATCTTCGCGGACAAGGCGGTCAGCGCGCCCTGGGGCGGCAAGCTGGTCTTCGTCCCGCGCGGTGAACTCAGCGCGGCCAGCCTGGACATGCTGGAAAAGCTGGACGAGCGCTTCGCCGGCGCCCGCCCGCAGTCGGAAAAGGACGGCTGGAAAGCCGGCGTGAGCGGCGTGCTGTCCGCCGCGCTGACCATCGGCCTGCTCGGTTTCCTGGCCTTCCACCTGAAGGGCCAGTTCAAGTCGCTGCGCTTCATCGAGCCGAACCAGGTGCACGGTTCGATCGGGGACCTGGTCGGCATGGACGACATCAAGAACGAGGTGCGCCAGATCAAGGACCAGTACGAGCGGCGCGCGGCCTACGCGGAGTACGGCATCAACAAGCCGTTCAACGTGATGTTCAGCGGCCCCGCGGGCACCGGCAAGACCAAGCTCGCCAGCTACCTGGCCAAGGAACTGAACCTGCCGATCCTGTTCCACTCGGCCGCCAACCTGGAAACCGGCTACGTGGCCGGCGGCTCCAACACGCTGGCGCGCATCTGCTCGCTGGCCAAGCGCCGCAAGCGCTGCATCGTGTTCCTGGACGAGGCGCAGGACCTGTTCATGAAGCGGGGCGGCCACCGCAAGTTCGACGACGACACGCAGAACATGCTGCTGGCGATCCTGGACGGCGTGCGCACCAAGGCCGACGCCGAGATCATCTGGATCGTCGCCTCCAACTTCAACAGCGAGTCGATGGCGATGGACGAGGCCATGCTGCGCCGCTTCCAGATGAAGGTGGACTTCCGCCTGCCGAACAAGGAAGAGCGCCGCGCCATCATCCAGCACTACCTGGACCAGCGCTCCGACAAGGTGGCGCCGGACCTCGACCTGCGCCACTTCGTGGAGATCACCGAGGGCCGCAGCCCGGCGGACCTGGAGACCATCGTCAACCAGGCCGGCATCACCGCGGTGCAGGCCGGCGAGCTGATCGACGCCGAGACGCTGATGCAGGCCGCGGAACGCGTGCTGGTGGGCAACGTCAACTCCAACACCACCAAGGAGCGCGACCGCGACCGCCGCATCATCGCGATCCACGAGTGGGGCCACTTCCTGGTGGACTTCGAGCTGGAACGCAAGCAGGCCGGCGGCGACTGGGAGAAGTTGCAGGCGGAGATGAAGACCATCAAGATCTCGCTGAAGGCCAACCCGCGCAACAACGCCCTGGGCTTCGTGTTCCACAAGCAGGGCAACAACCTGCTCAAGACCAAGTCCGACATCGAGCACGACGTGCGCGTTCTGCTGGGCGGCATGGCCAACGAGGAACTGTTCTTCGGCGAGGAAGGCACCACCAACGGCGCCCACAACGACATCACCCGCGTGACCAAAGTTGCTGCACCACGCGGTGGCGGAGATGGGGATGTACCGCAAGACGCGCCTGAACTTCGGCGCGCTGAACGATTCCGGCAACCGCACGGTGGACGAGGAGACGCGCTCCATCATGGAGATGCAGAGCGAGCGCCTCTACGTGGAGACCAAGGCCACGCTGGCCCGCCTGAAGCCGCTGACCGAGCACCTGGCCGGCAAGCTGATGGACCAGGGCGAGATGAGCCTGAAGGAAGCTCTGTACGAGATCCGGTCCTTCGAGGCCGCCTGCTTCAGCTTCAACAGCAAGGTGGGCCTCAACGGCGCCGCCACCAACAACGCGCAGCCGGCGCCGGACGCGGCTTCCTAGACGATCAAGCGAGGGTGGGACGGAGGCGGCCCTGCGGGGCCGCCTTTTTACTTCTTCGCGGGCGCGCGGCCGGACGCGGCCGGGGCCGCGGCGGCGGGTCCGCCGGCCGCGCCCGTGGGCACGCCCAGGCGGCGGGCCACGGTGTCTTCCAGTGCGCGGAACTTGCCTTCGACCTGGCCGCGCGTCTCGCCCACGACCTTCTCGATCAGCGCGCGCTGGATGTCCACGCCGGCGGCCTGGAACTTGGCGAGCACGGGGGATTCGAGCAGCGCGACGACCTGCTTGAGTTCGTCCTCGGTGAACTTCTCCTCGAGGATCGGGCCGATGGTCGTCGGCGCCAGCTTGGTCGCGCGCTCGCGCACGATGGGCACGGTCTCGTCCATGTACTTCTTGGCATCGGCCTGGATGCCCTTGGCCACGGCCTCGCGCTTGTCGGCAGGCACGCGCTGCAGCGCGGCTTCCGCGTTCTCCATCAGCGGCGCCAGCGGCTCCTGGACCAGGCCGCGCGCCATTGTGTCGATGGCGGGCTGCTGGATCTTCAGGATCTTGGCGACCAGCTCCTTCTTGGCGGGAGTCGCGGCGGTTTGTTGGGCCTGCGCGGTGGTGCAGGCGGCGGCGATCGCGAGGATCAACAGGGATTTCTGGAACATCGGGGCAGTTTAAACGCCCCGGGTAACGGGCACGTTACGAGCCGGGGCCTTCCTTGCGGCGGCGGGCTCCGAGCTTGCGCGTTCGGCGGCGCTCGGCCGGATCCGCGGTCGCGACCGGCCGGGCGACGACTTCGGTGATGTCGACGGGCAGGCGGGGCTGGTCCTTCCGGTAGTGGTCCCAGGCCTTCTTGGCGAGTCCGGAGGTGATGGCGAAGGCGATGAGCTTGCGCAGCAGCATGGTCGGGCTCCTTGGTGGAGGCCCATCGTCGCCCGTGAGGACCGGCCGCCTTGTAGTCGCGACGCCATGGCCGGGGCAGGACGGTTCCCGGGGTGGCCGTGCAGCCGCCCGCGCCGGGCCGGCACACGCTCCTACGCCTGCCGGGACCGTTCGCGCACGGCAGGGCGCTGGCATGTCCTGCCGCGGCAGCAACACGTACCGCCTACTCTGAAGGCATCGGCAAGGAGGAAATTGACCATGTCCGAAGACGCAAACAAGATGGCCGCGGAACAGCTCTGATCCACCTGGAGCCGGAATGGGAACGGCGCAACTGGTGCAAGTGGCTGGGCTGCGACGAAGCCCAGCTCGAGCATGCGGTGACGTACGTGGGCCACGATCCTGACAACGTCCGCCGCTTCCTGCGGCAGGCGCGCTGAAGCCGGATACAAAAGAAGCCCGAGGAGGGCCTAGGGGGCGGATGCCGTTTCGGCGCCGCTGCCCTCGCGGGGTGGCAGCGCATCGCGCTTTGGAAGCTGCGCATCGCGCTTCTTCTCCTGCTGGATGAGCTGCTCCATGACGCTGCGCGAGCCTTCGCCGCTCTGGCCGCGTCCGGGGTTGCCCGCCTGGCTGCCGGGTCGCTTGCCGGCCTGCGCTTCGCCCACAGTGTCCATCTCGTACTGCCTTCGGGGCCGCCATTGCCCCACCTGCATTCAACGCAGCGGCCATGTCGCCGCGGACCCTGCCGCAAGAAGAATGATGTAGAAGGGTTACGGCTTGTGTCGGTGCGCGACGGCAGCACGGCCGCCACCTAGACTCGCTGGAAAAGTGGACAACGGCACCCTGCATCTCGACGAAGCCAGCGCCCGGCAACTGGTGCTGGTGCGCGCCATCGAGGACGTGGACACGCAGGGCAAGCTGCTCAGCGAAGTCGAGCGCGAACAGCTGGAACGCGAGGCCTTCGCTGCCAGCCGGCAGGGCGGCGGCGGAGTCGATTTCGGCGACTACCTGCAGCAGCGGGCGCGCCGCGTGCTCGCCGCCGTGGAGAACCGCAATCCCCGCGTGGCCGCGCTGCAGGAAGGCGAGGCCTGGCGCCCCTGGCTGATGGCGGGCCTGCCGCTGGCGGCCTGCGTGCTGGGCGCGGCCATCGACCGCGTCGACAACCCGCAGCAGGTGAACATGCTGTCGCCGCCGCTGCTGGGCGTGCTCGCCTGGAACCTCGCCATCTACGTCCTGATCGTCGCCACGGCGCTGTTGCCGCGCGCGTGGGCCGCGCGCGCACCCTGGGCCGGCCTGCAGCGCTGGCTGTCCGGCGTGAACGATGTCAGCCGCCGCACCGGCCGGCTGCGCGCCGACGTGCTCGCGCGTTTCCAGCAGCAATGGTGGCAGGCCGCGGGCGCGCAGCAGCGCCTGTGGTGGAAGCAGCTGCTGCATCTGTCGGCGGCGGGATGGGCGCTCGGCCTGGCCTTCTCCATCGTCCTGGGTGGCATCGTGCGCGAGTACCGCGTGGGCTGGGAGAGCACCTTGCTGGGGGTGGGCCAGGTGCATGCCTTCCTCTCCGCGCTGTTCGCACCCGTGGTGGCGCTGCTGCCTTTCGACGCCTTCTCGGTGGCCGACCTGGAACGCATGGCCTTCCGCTCGGGCGCGCGCATCGGCCTGGAGGAGGCGCGGCGCTGGGTCTGGATGTACATCGCGCTGCTGTTCCTGCTGGTGATCCTGCCGCGCGTCCTGCTCGCCGCGTGGACCGCCTTGCAGCGGCGGCACACCGGCCGCAGCATCGCCATCGACCTGCGCGATCCCTACTTCGTGCAGGTGCTGGCACGCGTGAGTCCGGCGCGCGTCACGCTCGGCATCGTCGCCGCCGATGAATCCGGCCGCGAGGCGCTTCTGCGCATGCTGCGCGAGGTGGCCGACCAGGGGCCGCCGCGCGAAGGCGGACCCTGGACCGTGCTCAGCACGGCACGCGGCGACGTGTTGCGGGTCTTCGAGGTGCCGACCGGCTTCCAGCCGCCCGCCCCGGCGGTGGCAGCGCATGCCGGGGTGGCGTGGCGGCGCAGGCCTGGCTTCAGGACCTGCTGGGGCGCTTCAAGGCCGCGCCGCGCGTGCAGGAACGCGACCCGGTGCAGGCCGCGCTGGCCGACACCGACCTCATGCTGCTGGTCCCCGCGGGCGAGGGCGATGTCCGGCAGGCGACCCGCCTGCTGCACTGGGTGGCGCAGCCCGCCCTCGTACTCGCACCCGGCGACGAATCCGCGTACCGGGCCGCGGTGCAGCGCCTCGGGCTGGCCGCCGAAGTGCTGCCGCTGGCGCGCAGCACCGCGCACTGGCTGTGCGACCCGGTGCTGCTGGATGCGCTGGCGGCCCGCCTGGCCACCAGCAAGCGCGCCGGCTTCGAACGCATGGCCGCCACCTGGAGGGACCGCAACGCGGTGCGCTTCTCGGAGGCGATGCGCATGGTCGCCGGCGAGCTGGCGCGCGCGGCGCGCGACGCCGAGGAGGTCGGCAGCGCGCCGGTGGGGCTGCGACACCTGGTGAGCGCGGCGGAACGCGACGCGGCGCAGCGCGCCCGCGAAGGCGCGCGCGGCGCCTTGCTCAAGCGACTGCGGGATGGAGAAGGCGCGGTGTTCGCCGGCCTCGTGCAGCTGTATCGCGCCGGCATGCCGGTGGCGCCGCTCGCCGCGTCCCGCCTGGACAGCGGCTTCCAGGAACAGCACACCGTGGACACGCCGCATGCGGGCATGGCCGGCGCGGCCACCGGTGCCGCCATGGGCGCGGGCATCGACATGATCACCGGCGGGCTCACCCTGGGCGCGGCAACGGCGCTCGGCGCCATGATCGGCGGCGGCGCCGCCTATGCGGCCGCCCTCTGGAAGAACCGGGGCAGCGCCACCGGGCAGCCGCTGGTGCAGGTGAGCGACGAGCTGCTGCAGACCTTCACCGAAAGCCTGCTGCTTGCATACCTGGCGGTCGCGCACCGATCGCTGGCGGCCGGCGACGCGATGGCGCCCGCCGCCTGGCGCAGCGAGGTGGTGGCGGCCGTGGAAGCGCGCAGCGAGGAGCTCGCCGCGCTGTGGCAGCAGGCGCGCACCAGCCTGGACGAAGCAGGGACGGTGGCGCCGCTCGGGCGGGAACTGGAAGGGATCGCGCGCGGGCTGCTCGCCCGCCTGCAGGCCTAGGCGCAGGCTCCTAGGCAGCGGCGCGCTTGGCCTTCTCGGCGGCGCGCAGCAGTTCCTCGACCGCCGGCAGCTCCGCCGGCTTGGTGAGGTGGCGGTCGAAGCCGGCATCGCGCGTGCGCTGCCGGTCGTCCTGCGTGCCCCAGCCGGTGAGCGCGACCAGCAGCGTCTTCTGCATGCCGGGAAGCATGCGCATGCGCCTGGCCACGTCGTAGCCCGTCATGTCCGGCAGGCCGATGTCCAGGAACACCACGTCCAGCGGCCGGGTCTGCGCCACCTGCAGCGCTTCCGCGCCGGTATGGGCGATGTGCGCCGCATGGCCTTCGATGTCCAGCAGCACGCCCAGGCTCTCCGCCGCATCGGTGTTGTCGTCCACCACCAGCACCTGCAGCTGGCCCGGCTTGGCCGGCTCGTGCGATGCGGACGGCCCCGAGGCCGCGTCGCCCGCCGCCGCCAGCAGCGGCAGCCGCACGGTGAAGGTGCTGCCCTTGCCTGGGCCCGGGCTGGTCGCGGACACGCTGCCGCCATGCAGGGACACCAGGCTCTGGACCAGCGACAGGCCGATGCCCAGTCCGCCCTGCGGCTTGCCGGCCGTGGGGACCTGCGCGAACATCTCGAACACCCTGTCGATGGCGTCGGCCGCGATGCCGACGCCCGTGTCGGTGACGCTCAGCACCGCTTCCTGGCCTTCCACGCGCACCTTGAGGGCGATGCGGCCGCCGGACGGCGTGTACTTGGCCGCGTTGTTCAGCAGGTTGCTCACGACCTGTGCGATCCGCGTGGGGTCCGCATCCATCGGCAGCGGCTCGGACGGGACCTCCACGTTCAGCTTGTGGCCGCCGGCGTCGATCAGCGAAGCGCTGGTCTCCACGGCCGTGGCCACGATTTCCTTGAGGTCGGTGCGCTGGCGGCGCAGTTCCACCTTGCCGGTGCTGATGCGGGCGACGTCCAGCAGGTCGTCGACCAGGTGGACCATGTGCTGTATCTGGCGTTCCATCATCTGCCTCGTCTTCTCCAGCACCTCGGGCTTGGTGGATGCCATGCGCATCAGGTGCAGGCCGTTGGAAAGCGGCGCCAGCGGGTTGCGCAGCTCGTGGGCCAGAGTGGCCAGGAACTCGGTCTTGCGGCGGTTGGCCTGGGCGAGCTCGTCGTTCAGGCGGCGCAGGTCCTGCTCGGACACCAGCCGCTGGGTGATGTCGGAAAACAGGATGGCCACCAGGTCGCTGCCGGGTCCGGCCAGCCGCGTGGCATACACGTCGAACCAGCGCTTCATGGCCTTGGCTTCCCGCACGAAGCGCGTGGCCTCGCCGGTGTCGGCCACGCGGCCGTACAGCTCGAACCAGTGCGCGTCGTGGTCGGGCACCATCTCGCGGATGGTCTTGCCGATCGCATTCCTCAGGCCGGTGTGCATCGCGAAGGCCTCGTTGGCCTCCTCGAAGCGGTAGTCGTGCACGCGGCCGCTGGCGTCGCGCAGGAGCTTGACCACGCAGAAGCCTTCGTCGATGGACTCGAACAGGGCGCGGTAGCGCTCCTCCTTGGCTTCCAGGCGCTGCTCGAAGTCGCGCCGCTCGCGCATGCGCAACTCCTCCTTGCTGCGGTAGAGCTCCACGAACACGCCGACCTTGGCCTTGAGCACCTCGGTGCGCAGCGGCTTGGCGAGGAAATCGACGGCGCCCAGCGCATAGGCGGACAGCATCGCCTCGTCCGGATCGTCACCGGCCGTGACGAACAGGATCGGCGTGAACCGCGAACGGGGTCGCGCACGGATTGCGCGCGCCACCTCGAAGCCGTCCATGCCGGGCATGCGCACGTCCAGCAGCACGGCGGCGAAGTCCTGCTTCTCCAGCGCGGCCAGGGCCTGCGGCCCGGACACGGCGCGCACGAGGTTCACGCGCAAAGGGTCGAGCGCGGCCTCCAGCGCCAGCAGGTTCGCGGGCTGGTCGTCGACGAGCAGGACGTGGGTGGTGATGGTGGTGAGTGGCACGGCGGGCAGGCCCCTTGCTCCGGTAGCGGGGCAGGGCCGAGTCTAAGGCGCTTTCGCACCTCGGCGGGGCGGGGCCGGCCACGTGGTGGATTTGTCTGTCACGCGCGCCGGACAAACGCTTACCCGCGCAACGCGACGGTCCTACCGCAGAGCCACGGGCTGCCCGCGAAGATGATCCGGTCCATGCGCCTGAAAGCCACCAACCGGATCGAAGTGCACTGCGAGGAGGATTGCCCCCTCGCCGCCATCCTCCGTCCGCGCAGCGGCGACGCGCAATGGGTCGTGGCGGAGCGCTACGAGATCACTCCGTCGGTGCCGGCCACGGAATACGTGGACTGCTTCGGCAACCTGTGCCAGCGCTACACGCTGCCCCGGGGCGACAGCCGCATCAGCGTCGAAGTGGAGGTGGAGGTCGCCGCCCAGATCGCGGTGGACCGGCATGCGCCGCAGGTGCCGCCCGGCCTGCTGCCCGACGAGACCCTGGTCTACCTGCTGCAAAGCCGCTACTGCCCCAGCGACAAGATGGAAGAGCGGGCCCGCGCCATCGTGCAGGGCTGTGTGGCCGGCTACCCGCAGGCCGAACGGATCTGCGACTGGATCCGCGACCACCTGGAATACCGCTACGGCGTCAGCGAGGAGAGCACCTGCGCCCTCGACACGCTGGAGCATGGCGCGGGCGTCTGCCGCGACTTCGCGCACGTGGGCGTCGCCCTGTGCCGCAGCCTCGCGCTGCCGGCGCGCGTGGTGGTGGGCTACCTGCACGGGCTCGAGCCGATGGACATGCATGCCTGGTACGAGGTGTTCCTCGGCGGCCGCTGGTACGCCTTCGACGCCACGCAGTCCGAGCCCAGGGGCGGCCGCATCGTGGTGGCGCACGGGCGCGACGCGGCGGACGTCGCCTTCCTCTCCAACTACGGGCCGCTGGAGATCACCGACATGGAGGTGTCGGTCAGCGCGATCTGAATCGTGGCCGGCGCGATCACGACATGCCGCCGGCCAGGTCCAGCGGGACCTGCACGGCGGGGTCGGCCGGGCCATGCGCGAACAGCTCCACCGGCGGCAGCTTCACCAGCGCCATCGCTTCCTCGATGCTGCCGTGCAGCCAGGTGCCCCAGTCCGCGCGCTCGATCGGGATCACCGAGCGCTTGTCCTGCGCGTCCGCCGGCAGCGAAGGGTCGGGCCTGTGCATGCGGTTCAACAGCGGATGGCCGTCGCAGTTCTGCGTCAGCATGGTGTAGCTCAGGACCCCCTCGCCGGTCTGCGGATCGGTCCATTCGCTCCACAGGCCCGCCAGCGCCCAGGGTGCCTGGTCGCGCCGCGCGAAGCGCCACCACACGTTGCGGCCGGTGCCCCAGTAGGGTTCGTCGTAGTCGAGCGCGGGGATCAGGCAGCGCTGCCCGCGGGCCCAGGGGCCCTTGAAGCTCGGCGCCGTCGCCACCGTCTCGATGCGGCAGTTGTTGGTGCTGATCGGCCGTCCCCCGCGCCCGGTCGGCCGGCGCGCCGGGCTGAACCAGGGGATCAGGCCCCACTGGCCGACCGCCGCCGAGCCGGCACGGATGAAAGGGCCCGGCTGCCAGGGGCCGATCCCCTGCGTCGCGTACAGCGGCTGCGGCTCTTCCAGCAGCGTGAAACCGAACACGTCGCGCACGACGGTCACGCTCACGGGACGGTAGCGGTTGCACATGGCGCCATTGTCCCGCAGCAATGAAAAAGGGCCGCGAAGCGGCCCCGGAAACCCGTCGGGACGAGCCCGTCTTTTATTTCTTCTTGTCGTCGTCGGCCTGGCCGGCCGGCGTCACTTCGACCTTCGGAATGGTCAGCGTTTCCTTCTCGGTGTAGACGCCGACCTTCGGCACGTCCACGGTCTTCTGCTCGGTGGTCACGTCCACCTTCGGCGCGTCCACGTCGTACTTCGGCAGCGTCACGTCGCCTTCCTTGGTCTTGGACACTTCGTACTTCGGCACTTCCACATTGCCCTCCTGGGTCTTCTGCACGTCGCAGCCCACCAGGGCGATGGAGGCGGCGGCGATGCCGGCGAGGACAAAAGCGGTTTTACGCATGGCTAGACTCCCTTGATTGGTGATGCATGCATTCTGGGAGGCCGGCAGAAGCCCGGCTGTAAGACCCGGACGGCAAGCACCGTCCGACACGGGCCACCCGTTGTGCTTGCCGTGGGACTACGCGTCGATCGCCTGGCCCGACAGCACCTGCATGAGCCTCGCGTGCACTTCCGCGGGATCGGCCGGTTTCACGAGGTGCGCCGCGAAGCCGGCCTCGGCCGATCGCTTGCGGTCCTGCTCCCGGCCGTAGCCGCTCAGGGCCAGCACGGGCAGCTCCTTCGACAGCGCCCGCCCGAGTTCGATGCCGCTGCCATCCGGCAGCCCGAGGTCCGTGAGCACCGCGTCGAAGCCGCCGGCGCCCGCGGTGCGCAAGGCGTCCGCGCAGGTGCTCACGTGCTGCACCTCGTAGCCGTATTCCTCCAGGCACATCGCCAGCGCCGCCGCGGCGTCTTCGTTGTCCTCCACCAGCAGCACCCGCTTGCGGTCCGCCCCGGCGGCAGGCGCGGACATCGCCGGCGGCGGCGACGCCTCGGCGGCTTCGGTGCAGGGCAGGGCGATGGAGAAGCTGGCACCGCTGCCGCGGCCTCCGCTGCTGGCGCGGATGCGGCCGCCGTGCTGCTGCATCAGGCCCTGGGCGATGGCGAGCCCGAGGCCCAGGCCGCCGAAGCTCCGGGACACCTCGGCATCTGCCTGCTCGAAGGGATTGAAGATGCGGTCCAGTGCGTCCTGCGCGATGCCGATGCCCGAATCCGTGCAGCTGAGGGTGAACTCGCCGCCTTCCGTGGTGGTGCACACCAGGATGCGGCCGCCTTCCGGCGTGAACTTGGCGGCATTGCGGATGATGTTCCACAGCACCTGCTGCATGCGGGCCTGGTCGGCATGCACCCAGGGGGAGGCGGCGTCGAGTTCCAGCTCCAGCCGGATGCCCTTTTCCTGCAGCGTGTCCTGCACCATCGCGACCACGGCGCGCGTGAGCTGGTGCATGTCCACGCGCTCGCGGTGCAGGCTCACCTTGCCCGCGCTGATCGCCGTCAGGTCCAGCAGGTCGTCGATCAGCCGCGCCTCCAGCGCCACGTTGCGGCGGATCATGGGCAGCAGCTCGCGGTGCCGGTCGTCCACCTGCGCCACCTTCCCAGCACGTGCACGGCGGTGGTGATGGGGGCCAGCGGCGTGCGCAGCTCGTGCGACAGCACGGCGAGGAAACGGTCCTTGGCCTGGTTGGCCCGGTCCGCCTCGTCCTTCGCCACGCGCAGCGCTTCGGCTGCCAGGTGGCGTTCGGTGGCGTCGTGCACCAGCTTGCAGAAGCCCGCGGGCCGGCCCTGCTCGTCGTCCAGCACGGTGAGCACGCCCTCGGCGAACAGCCGGCGGCCGCCGCGGGCCACCAGCCAGCGGTTGTCGCTGGCCTTGCCGTGGCCACGTGCCTGCCGCATCTCGGCGTGCAGCGCTTCTTCCGGCCCGCTTTCGGGCGGGAACAGCAGGGACGCGGAACGGCCCGTGACCTCGGCGGCCTCGTAGCCGAAGATGCTGCGCGCCGCGCGGTTCCAGAACTGGATGCGGCCCTCTTGATCGAGCAGGATCACCGCGTAGTCGCGCAGGCCGTCCACCACCTTGGCGAAGGTGACGTCGGCCTGCGCAGCTGCCGTTCGGCCAGTTCGCGCGCGCGCCGCTCCTCCACTTCGCGCAGCGCGCGCTGGAGCACCGGCGCCAGGCGCGCCAGCCGCGACTTGCTCACGTAGTCGGTGGCCCCGCGCTTGAGCAGTTCGACCGCGTTGTCCTCGCCGATCACGCCCGACACGAAGATGAAGGGGACGTCCGGTGCGATGCCGTTGCGGTGGTCCAGCAGGTCGGCGCCGGTGAAGCCGGGCAGTTCGTAGTCGGACAGGACCAGGTCCCAGCCGCCGGCGCGCAGCGCGTCGACGAACTGCGCTTCCTCGCGCACCACTTCCAGCTGCACCCCGGGGTAGGCGCGTTCCAGCTGCACCTGCAGCAGCTCGACGTCCAGCCGCGAGTCCTCGACCAGCAGGGCGCGCAGGAGGCGCGCGTCGTGCGGCGGCGCCTCACTCATGCCGCCGCCTCGTGCGCAGGGAGCCCGGCGGCGGTTCGTTGAGCACCGCCCAGAAGATGCCGAGGTCGGCGATCGCCTCGACGAACTGCTTGAACTCCACCGGCTTGACCACGTAGGCGTTCACGCCCAGCTGGTAGCTGCGCAGCACGTCGGTCTCCTCGTGCGAGGAGGTCAGCATCACCACAGGGATGCTGCGCAGCGGGTCCGTGGTGCGCACGGTCTGCAGCACTTCCAGGCCGTTCACCTTGGGCAGCTTCAGGTCCAGCAGGATCACCGCGGGGTTGCCCTCGGCCCGATCGGCGTATTCGCCGCTGCGCCCGAGGTAGTCGAGCGCGGCTTCGCCATCGCGCACGATGACCACTTCGTTGGCGAGCTGGCTGCGCTCCAGCGCCACCAGCGTCAGTTCGAGATCGCGCGGGTCGTCTTCGACCAGCAGGATGGGCTTGAGCATCAGTCGGACTCCTCGCGGCCGTTGCCGCTTGCGACGTCGTTGTTCCTGGGGGCGGGCGGCAGCACGAAGCCGAAGGTGGCACCGCGGTCGGGTTCCCCGCGGGCCCAGACCTGGCCGCCGTGGCGCTCGACGATGCGCTTCACGTTGGCCAGGCCGATGCCGGTGCCGTCGAAATCCTCGGTGCGGTGCAGGCGCTGGAACACGCCGAACAGCTTGCCCACGTACTTCATCGGGAAGCCGACACCGTTGTCGCTGACTTCCAGCCCGCTGCCCTCGGGCAGGCTGGCCGTCGCGACGCGCACGCGCGCCGGGTCGCGGCCGCGCGTGTACTTCACCGCGTTGGACAGCAGGTTGCGGATGGCCACCTGCAGCAGCAGCGGGTCCGCCCACACCTGCGGCAGCGAAGCGTCCACTTCCCACTCGATGCGGCGTCCGCGCTCCTGCTGGCGCATCTCGTCCACCAGGTCCTCCACCAGCGGCTTGAGGTCCACCTGCGAGGGCCGCAGCCCCGAGCGGCCGAGGCGCGAGAAATCGAGCAGCGCATCGACCAGCTGGCCCGCGAAGGAGGCGGCGCCCTTCACGTGGCCGAGATAGCGGCGCGCGCGTTCATCCAGGGTGGCCGCGTTGTCCTCGATCACCAGGTCCACGTAGCCGGCGATGTGCCGCATGGGCGCGCGCAGGTCGTGCGAGACGGTGTAGCTGAAGGCCTCCAGCTCCTTGTTCACGCGCCCGAGTTCGACCGCATGGCCCGCCATCTCCTCGGCGCGGCGCAGCACCAGCGAGATCAGCGCCTGCCGCAGTTCGCCGGCGGCGGCCGCTTCGGCGGCGAGCCAGGGCGCGGAGCGTCCGCGCACGCGTTCCTGCCAGCTGTCGAAGCTGCGGCGCGGATGGATGCGGCCCTTGTCCGGCAGCGGGGTCTTGCGCGGGTCGCCCGCCCAGCGGATGGTCTGCACCAGCTCGGGCCGGAACCAGAGCACGACGTGGCGGTGGACCCTGGAGATCGACATCGCCAGCACGCCCGCGCACTGCGGCAGCAGTGCCTCGCCCTGCGGGTAGTGCTCCGGCAGGCGGTCCGTGCAGAACAGGTCCTCGCCGCGCGCCGAAATCCAGTGGGCCAGCTCGCGCACCCGTTCGGGAGGCGGGGTGTCGCCGATGGTCCAGCAGCTGTCGTTCAGGACCACGGCGGCGCCCGAGGCGGCCGCCAGTTCCTGGATGGCGAGGTCGGGCGAGACCAGGCGCTGCAGGGTGCCGTCGGTTTCGGCCATCAGCGCGACCAGCTTGAGCACGCGCTGGTGCAGCGCCAGCCGCTGCGCGGCCTCGGCGTTGTCTTCCTGCGCCTGGATCTGCAGCGACAGCAGCCGGCCGAGGTGTTCGCAGGCGACGCGCGTCTGGAAGGGCAGGTAGCGCGGCTGGTGGTCGTGGCAGGAGATCAGGCCCCAGAGCCGCCCGCGCGAGACGATGGACACCGACATCGAGGCCAGCGTGCCCATGTTGCGCATGTATTCGAGGTGCACCGGCGAGACGCTGCGCAGCGAGGCGAAGCTCAGGTCCAGTTGCGAAGGGTCGGCTTCGCCGGCGGCGGGCAGCAGCGGCACCGGGTCGTAGCTGGCGCTGGGGATCAGCCGGATGTGGTTGACCAGGTAGAGCGCACGGGCCTGCGCCGGCACGTCGTTGGCCGGGAAGCGGTGCCCGGCATAGGAGTGGTAGCCCTGGTCAAGGCGCTCGGCCAGCACTTCGCCGTGGCCATCGGGATCGAAGCGGTACACCAGGCAGCGGCCGAAGCCGGTCAGCCGCTTCATCTCGCGCGCGACGATCTCGCACAGCGCCACCACCGAGTCGGCCTGCTGCACCATCGGCAGCAGGTCGCGCGCCACCGCGTAGATGGGGGCGTGCATGCCGGCGCCGGGGCCGGCCGGTTCGTACTCCACGATGACGCGGTCGCCCTGCCGGTGCGCGCTGGCGTCGTGGGTGCGGCCATCGAGCGGCAGGCTGCCGACCCACGACGGGCCGGAGCCCGCCTGCAGGCGGCCGCTGTCCACCGGGACCAGGGACACGGCCTGCCGCACCGCCTGCTCGGACGGCCAGTTGGCGCTGTAGGCCAGCAGCCGGCCGCTGTCGGCGGCCAGCACCGCCAGCCGACCGTGCGGCTGGATCGCGCCGGGCACGCGGATCGGCTCGTCGGCGCACTGCGCCAGGTCAGGCAAGGGCAGCGCGCTCATGCAGGCAGTCTTCCAGCAGGCCGGAAAGGGTGTCGAAGGTCAGACGCGCGGAGGCGCACGCGTGCGCGAGCGCCGCTTCGGAATCGAGTTCACTCGCCAGGACGGCGCGCGCCTCGCGCCACATGCGCCCGGTCGCATCCCCCAGCCGTGGAAGTACGCGGCGCCGCAGCCGGGATGCAGTCCGGCCTGGGCCAGGCTGCGGGTGATGAACTGGCCGCCAAGCGCCGAACCTTCCATCACGTAGACGGAGCCCCAGGCGCTCGCCGGTCCCGCGAAGGGCGGGATGCGCGCCGCCGCGCCGGGCGCGATGCCCAGCCGGCGCAGGTCCTGCAGCAGGAAAGGCCGGCGCGTGCGAGCGGCCAGCCACGGGTGCCAGCGCGCCGGCAGCGCCGCGGCGACCTCGGGCTCCCAGCCGGCCAGGAACGCGTCGAACACGCCGAGCACGCGCGCGTAGTGCGCACGGTCCTGCATGCGCCGCAAGTCCATCAGCGCATCGATCCGGTCGTGGTGCCCGCGCGTGGCCCGGCGCAGCGTGGCGAGCGCGTCGGCGGCTTCGGTGGGGGATAGGGGAGGACGTCGGGCTGCAAATGGTCCGGGGTGCTTCGGCTTCGGGGTACCCTGCCAATCGTGTCATCAGCCCTGCGGCACGTGTGTAGGACAACGGCTCAGCTATCGCTGAGACATGCCAACAGGATGTGCTGGTTCGTTGGCATGCCAACGCAATCGATCTGGACGGATGCCCGGCCCGCAGGCTCAGGGGCCGGGCTCGTCGTGCTCGAGGTCGGGGGATCGGCGGGGCGGGAGACGACGCGGCGCTTTTCCAGCTTCTGCAGGGTTTCCAGCGCGCTCGCCGAACCCTCGCCGCTGTGGCGCTCGATCGGCCAGGCGGGCTTGGGCTCCGTTTTGCGCGGGGGCGCGGAGTCCCGCTGCGCTGCGTACGTTTCACCATGGATCCCTACATCGTCTGCGGCGAGTCTGCCCGCTGGGCCACAGGCCGGTGTCAGCCGGGGCTGGGGCGGCCGGTAGGACAAAGCCTCATCCGTTGCAACGCAGTCCCGCTAGGATCGCTCGCCAGGAGGTTCCCGATGCAAGTCTTGCCCAGCAACGAGGCCCAGGCGCTGTTCCACGACGCGGAGGTGCGCGCCCTGCGCAACGACCTGGCCCTGGCGCTGCGGGCGGCGGCCCACCACGGCCTGGGCGAAGGCGTCTGCAACCACTTCAGCACCGCGCTGCCGCAACGGCCGGACTGGTTCCTGCTCAATCCCCGGGGCCTGCACTGGGGCGAGGTGCAGGGGCACGACATTGTGCTCGTGGACGCCCAGGGCCAGGCACTGGCGGGCGCCCACCCGATCGAACCCACCGCGCTGTTCATCCACGCCGCCGTGCACCGCATCGCCGGCAAGGCCTGCGTGCTGCACACGCACATGCCCTACGCCACCGCGCTGACGCTCACCGACCTGCGCGGGCTGGACACCACGCTGTCGCAGAACGCCATGCGCTTCCACGGCCGGGTCGCGGTGGATGCGGACTACAACGGGCTGGCGCTCGATGCCGGCGAGGGCGAGCGCATCGCGCGCGCCATGCAGGGCGCGGACGTCGCCTTCCTGGGCAACCACGGCGTGATCGTGTGCGGGGAGCGGATCGGCTGGGCCTACGACGACCTGTACTACCTGGAGCGCGCCTGCATGCACCAGGTCATCGCGCTGTCCACCGGCCGGCCGCTGCAGCCGGTTCAGCCGGCGCTGGCCGCCCGCGTCGCCGCCCAGACCGCCGGCGAGCGCATGCAGTCCGACCTGTTCTTCGAGAGCCTGCGCCGCATGGTGCGCTGAAGGGGCGCGTCCAGCACGAAGGCGGAACCCTGGATCGCGTAGAGCAGGGCGCGGCGGTGCTCCGCCGTCTCGAAAGCTGTCGCCCGGCTCCAGGATCACGTCGCGCGGGTCGTCGTCCAGCGTCAGCCACAGGCAGCCGCCGGTGCACAGGATGCGCGCCGAGGCGGCATCGGGGATCACGAACATCTGCCTCGCCGGCAGCGAGACGGTCGGGCCTTGGTTCATCGCCTGCTCCTTCGCATGCATGGTGAGTATGAATATACTGGCCGCCTACCAGCGTGAGAAACGGCAAATCCGCATGCCACGCATGCATCCAGGGAATGCGAACGCGCCCGAGCCGCGGTCCCGGCAGCTGCGGCTCGACCTGCTGCACACCTTCGAGGCGGCGGCGCGCCACCTGAGCTTCACCCGCGCGGGCGAGGAACTGTTCCTGTCGCAGTCGGCGGTCAGCCGGCAGGTGCAGCAGCTCGAGGAGAGCGTGGGCGCGCCCCTGTTCGAGCGGCGCCACCGCGCGCTCGCCCTCACCGAGGCGGGGCGCATCATGCGGCGCGCGGTGGAGGACAGCCTGGAGCGCCTGCGCGACGCGGCGGCGCGCGTGCGCAGCAGCACCGGGCGCCGGCAGGTGACCCTGACCTGCACGCCCGGCTTCGCCTCCTTCTGGCTGATCCCGCGCCTGGCGCGCTTCACCGCCGGGCATCCCGAGGTGGACGTGCGGATCGCCGCCACGCTGGACCTGGTGGACCTGGAACGCGGCAACGTGGACCTCGCGGTGCGCTTCGTGCCCAGCACCGAGGGCAGCGGGCCGCTGCTGTTCGAGGAGGAAGTGCAGCCGATGTGTGCGCCGCAGCTGCTGCGCGACCGCTCCCGGCCCCTGAAGACGCCGCGCGACCTGGAGCAGCACACGCTGCTGACCGTGGAGATGCGCGACGCCTCGCTCACCGTGGACTGGGATCCCTGGCTGCAGCTGATGGGACTGGCCAGCGTGCACATGGCCCACACGCTGCGCTTCACGCAGTACGCCGAAGCGGTCGCGGCCGCCGTCGCCGGGCAGGGCATCGTCATCGGCCGCCTGCCGCTGCTGGCCGACCTGGTGCGGCAGAAGAAGCTGGTGGCGCCTTTCCGCAGTCCGGCGGCCTCGCGCCGCGGCTACTTCGTCACGCTGGCGCCGCAGGCGGTGCACAACCCGAGCGCGCGCGCCTTCGCGGACTGGCTGGTGGCGGAGGCGGAGCAGGCCGACGCGCACCGCGCACCTGCCCGGAACTGAGCGCTATTGCGAAGCAGCCGCTGCCGGTGGCGCGGAGCTGGTAGCAGGCGCCGAAGCGACCGGCTCGCTGGTCGCGCGGGTCCAGCCGCCGGCGACGCCGTAGCGCGCCACCTGCACCTCGTTGGCATGGAAGCCGCTGGGCCACTCGGCCAGCACGTTCCCCTCGGCGTCCATCTGCAGGCGCGGGCCGTTCTGCCCGGGTGGCGCGCCCACGACCTCGGGCCGCGGCATGGCCCCGGGGAGCACGTCGGGCACGCTCCAGCCGGTCGCGGCCTCGAAGCGGCTGAAGCGCAGGCTGTGGATGTTGCCGACCTGGTGGTGCCACACCGCCATGGCCTGGCCCCTGCCATTGCTGGCCAGTTGCGGCCCGGTCGATTCGCCGTGGAGGCTTTCGAGCGGTTGCGCCGCGCTCCAGCCGGTCGCACGGGTCCAGGACGACGCGACGACGTCGCCGCCTTGCAGCCAGACCGCCAATGCCGCGTCGTCTGCCGAACGCACCATCTGCGGCCGCACCCCCGCCGGCGCGGGCGGCGCCGGGATGGTCTGCCCACTGGCGTCGGTCAGCGTCGGTGCGGCCGTGCTGCGATCGACGGGCGCGCCGTAGCCTCCGAGCACCGCGGTGTTGTGGCGCTCGACGTTCGCGTCGCGACAGCCCGCCAGAACGAAGGCGAGCGCAACGACCAAGGCAGGGACCGCAGCCCGCATCGCCGCCGCTCCCGCGTTTCAGCCGCTCTTGCGGCGGGTGGCGGGCTTGGCGCTGGCGCGCGCCGTGGCGGGCGTCTTGCGCGCGGCGGCCTTGCGCACTGGCGCGGCCTCGTCGTTGGCCGCGGCTTCCTCCCGCTTCGCTGTCGCCTTCTTCGCCGCGGGCGCGGACTGTGCCGTATTGCCCTTGAGGCTGCGGCGCAGCAGCTCGGTGAGGTCGATGACTTCCGCGCTCGCCGGCACGTCCTCGCCGGGCAGCGGCGCCACCGCGTGCAGTCCGCCTTCCTTCGATTTCTGCTCCACCAGCGCCATCAGCTTCTCGCGGAATTCGTCGTGGAACAGGTCCGGCTGCCAGTCGCCCGCCATCGCGTCCACCAGCTGTTCGGCCATCTTCAGTTCGGCCGCACTGACCTTCACGTCCTCGCCCGGCCAGGCGAGGCCCGCGGTGTCGCGCACTTCATCGGACCAGCGCAGCAGGTTGAGCACGAGGCCCTTGTCCTGCGGCAGCAGCATCGCCAGGTGCTGCTTGGTGGAGATCACCACCTTGGCGATGCCGACCTTGCCGGTGCGCTCCAGCGTCTCGCGCAGCAGCGCGAAGGGCTTCTGCCCGCCCTTGCCGGCGGGGCTCACGAAGTAGGGCTTGTGGAAGAACACGCTGGGGACCTGCTCGCGGTCCACGAAGGCCTCGATCTCGATCGTCTGGGTGGAGCGCGGCAAGGCCTGCTTGATCTCGTCCGGCGTGAGGACCACGTACTGGTCCTTCTCGACCTCGAAGCCCTTGACGATTTCCTCGCGCGGCATGGCCTCGCCGGTGGCCTTGTTCACCTGCTGGTTGCCCACGCGCGTCATGGTGGACTTGTCCAGCAGGTTGAACTTCATGCGGTTTTCGGCCGTGGCCGAGTGCAGCGTGACCGGGATGTGGACCAGGCCGAAGCTGATGGCCCCCTTCCAGAGGGTCCTTGAACTGGTGGGTGCGGGCATGCGTGTTCCTTTGGCAGCCCATCCACCGTAGGGGAAGGACAGTGGTGCACCTGTAGGACGCCGCAGGCAGCGGGTGCAGGGCTTGCCGCGCCACGGCGCACGGCTCAGCCTGCGCGCGTGTCAGGGGCAGACCACCAGCCCGCCCTGCTGCGTGCAAAGCCCGCCGGGACCGGCCAGGCTCGGCGGGACGTGGCGCAGGTGCGTGCCGTCGCTGGTCCAGCACCCGCCCGGATCGCAGGTGGCCGGCATCGGCGCACGCTGGATCGCCACCGGAGGCGGCGGCAGCACCGGCGGGGGAAGCGGGGCCGATTGCAGGGGGACGTCGACCTGCGGCGGCGGCACGACCACGGGGGCCTGCAGCACGCGGCCAGGGCGCGTGGGGACGACCGCGGAACCGAGGCAGGCGCTGGCCGCGGCGCCGCGCAGCGCCGCCACGCCTTCGCTGCCGGAATTCCGCACGGCCTGCAAGGCGGACAGCGCCGCGCCGCAGGCCGGCGATTTCAGCGGGTCCGCATCCTGCGCGTGCAGCGGCGTTGCCACGACGAACAGGAACAGCAGGGCACAGGCGATCTTCATGGAATGCTTCGCGGGCTTGTCCGACACGGGGAGGGCAGGCCGCTGGCTAATTTTGCGCCATGAAGTCCCGCAACACGCGTTCCAGCCAGGCAAAGCTCGGCGAGGGACCCACTTCCTCGGTGCCGGCCCGGCCGGACCACGGCGAAAACTCGGCCAGCACATTCGTCGAGGCACCGCAGAAGGCGAAGGCCAAGGGGCGGCTGGATCCGCACGACTTTCCCGACGGCGGCGGCAGCGGCGGCGCCGAAGCCTTCAGCCGCCGGCGGAAGAAGCCCTGAGGCGTCGCGGGCAGCCGCTTCAGCAGGCTCCGGGCGCCCCATGAGGATCGCGACCTTCAACGTCAACGGCGTCAAGACCCGGCTGCCGCACCTGCTGCGCTGGCTGGAGCGCGAGCAGCCCGACGTGGCCTGCCTGCAGGAGCTCAAGGCCCTGGACGAGGGCTTTCCCGCGGCGGAGATCCGCGCGGCCGGCTACGAACCCTTGTGGAAGGGCCAGCGCTCGTGGAACGGCGTGGCGATCCTGGCGCGCGGCAGCAAGCCTGTGGAGGTGCGGCGCGCACTCCCCGGCGACGAAGGCGACGACCAGAGCCGCTACCTGGAAGCCGCGGTCGATGGCGTCATCGTCGGCTGCCTGTACCTGCCCAACGGCAACCCGCAGCCCGGGCCCAAGTTCGACTACAAGCT
This sequence comes from Ramlibacter montanisoli, assembly GCF_013087525.1. Taxonomy (GTDB): domain Bacteria; phylum Pseudomonadota; class Gammaproteobacteria; order Burkholderiales; family Burkholderiaceae_C; genus Ramlibacter; species Ramlibacter montanisoli. The sequence goes on from NZ_JABFCS010000001.1 coordinate 1,333,650, forward strand.
CGCCTGGTTCGAGCGCCTGATCGCGCATGCGCAGGCGCTGGTGGCCTCGGAGCACCCGGTGATCCTGTGCGGCGACTACAACGTGGTGCCGACCGACTTCGACATCTACAACCCGCGCTCCTGGCGCAAGGACGCGCTGCTGCAGCCGGAAAGCCGCGACTGCTGGCAGCGGCTGCTGGCGCAGGGCTGGACCGATGCGATCCGCCACCTGCATTCCGAGGAGCCGGTGTACACCTTCTGGGACTACTTCCGGCAGCACTGGCAACGCAACGCGGGACTGCGCATCGACCACCTGCTGCTGAACCAGCGGCTGGCTCCCGCCTTGCGCGCCGCGGGCGTGGACACCTGGGTGCGGGGCGAGGAGAAGGCCAGCGACCACGCCCCGGCGTGGGTGGAACTGGCCCTCGATCGCGCGCCTGCCGCGAAGCCCAAACGCGCGGCTCGCCGCTCTTAGGCGATTTCCTTAGGCTCGCCGCTGTTTTCCCTTATCGCCGGGCTATGTAGCACATGGTTTCATCTCGTTACGTCGGGTGAGGAGTCGAGATGGAAACGATGGATAGAGCACTGCTGCTGGAAGCCCTTTCGGACAAGGTGCTGCACCAGCTTCCGCAGGCCGTGTGGAAGGACCTGTTCCTCGGCGACCAGCGCCAGAGCATCCACTTCGAGGAGAGGCACCTCACGCTGGTGTATGCCGACGTCGATGCCGCGGGCGGCAAGCCGGCCAGCGAACGCTTCTACCAGGAGCTGCAGCGCCTGAACACCCGGCACAACGGCCGGCTCGACCCCTACGTGAACGCCGCCGCCCTGGCGAGTTTCGAGAACCCCGGCGCCGCGGTGCGCATGGCGATGGAACTGCAGCGCAGCGGCCGATGTGGTGCTGCGCATCGGCGTGGTCAGCGGCGCCTGCACGCTGGCGTATTTCCGCGTGCAGGGGCGGCTGTGGTGCACGCCGCTGGGGGCGCAGCCCGCGCGGGCGGCCGAGGTCGCGACCACGGCATCGGTGGGCGGCATCGTGATCTCGCCCGAGACCTACGACCCGGGCGAGCGCCGCGCCCGCGTCCACGGCGACCACGACACGCCCGAATTTGAGGATTCGGAGCTCGACCTGTCTTCACTGGCCTGCGCCGGCGGCACGCTCACCATCGACATCCACTGCTAGCCGCCGAATCCGCCTTCCGCCAGGAAGCGCTCCTCTTCCCCTGAAGACTGCCGCCCCAGCACCGCGTTGCGGTGCGGGAAGCGCCCGAAGCGCCGCACGATCTCGCGGTGGTGCAGCGCATAGCGCAGCGATTCGCCGCCCAGCGGCTCGTTGAGGGCGACGCTGCGGTCCTGGTCCGCCAGCGCTTCCGAGTGCATGAAGGGCAGGTAGAAGAAGCGCCGCAGGTCGTCGTCGACCTGCCGGTCGAAGCCGGCGGCGATGGCCGCATCGGCGACCTCGCGCGCCTGGGCGTCCGTGGCATGCATGCGGGCCGTGCCGCGAAAGGCATTGCGGGGAAACTGGTCGAGCAGCAGGACGAGGCCGAGAGATCCCTCCGCGGTCGAGCCCCAGTGCGCGAGCGCGCCGGCGGCGGCGGCTTCATGGGTGGCAAGGAAGCGTTCGCGGAAGTCGGCGTCGAAGGCGTCGTCGCGCGCGAACCAGCGGCGCGGTCCCGCGTCGCGCCAGAACTGCAGCAGTTGCGTTGGCGAGGTGCTCATGCCGGCAGCTTAAGCGGGCGCCCAAAGAAAGCGGGGCCATGCCCCGCTGCCGTACCGCTCGAAAGGGCTTCAGCGCTTCGGCTGGTCCGGCTTCTGCTGGTCCTGGCTGCTGCCGCTTTGCTGGCGCTGCTGGTCCTGGCGCTGCTGTTCCTGCTGGCGCTGCTGGTCCTGCGAAGCCTGGCCGCGGTCCTGCTGCTGCTGGCGGTTGCCGCCCATGCTGCCGCTTTCCTGTTCGATGTCCGTGCCCTGCTGCTTGCCGCCCTGCTGGCGCTGCTGCTCCTGCTGCCGCTGCTGGTCCTGCTGCCGCTGCTGGTCCTGGGACGCCTGGCCGCGGTTCTGCTGGTCCTGCGATGCCTGTTGTCCGCCCTTCTGCTGGTCCTGCTGGCGATTCTGGTCTTGCCCTTGAGCCATGGTTTTCTCTCCTTGGAAGTTGCGCCGGGCGCCTGCCGTCGGCGGCCCCGCAATCCCAATGTAAGAACGCCCGCGCGCCGCGCACGTGGGGTCCCGACCGCCGCCAATGTAGGAGTCGGCTGGCGCGGGAGGGCACCTGCTCAGCGTGGCTTGCGCTGCTCGAGTCCACGCATCAGCCGGCGCGCCTCGTCGCCTTCCGGGATGGGTCGGCCGCTGTCGCGCCACTCCACCGCGGCCTTGAAGCCTTCGGCCTGCGCATAGCGGCGGAACCAGAGTCCCTCGGGGTTGTGGCGCGTGATGCCGTCGAACACGGTCGCGAGGCTCTGCGCCTGCTCCAGGCCCATGGTCAGCAGCACCTGGTTGACCACCATCTTGTGCATGGCCAGGTGCGAGCGCGGCACGCCGGCAATGCGCGTGGCCAGCGCCATGGTGGCGCCTTCGAGCGCTTCGGCCGAGACCGCTTCGTTGGCAAGGCCCCAGGCCAGGGCGGTGCGGCCGTCGATGGTGTCGCCGGTGAACATGAGCTGCTTGGCGCGGGTGGCGCCCAGCCTGTAGGTCCACATCGCGGTGGTCGGGCAGCCCCACACGCGCGTGGGCATGTAGCCGATGCGCGCGTCCTCGGCCATCACCAGCAGGTCGCAGCACAGCGCGATGTCGCTGCCGCCCGCAACGGCGTGGCCATGCACCTTCGCGATGGTCGGCTTGGGGCTGCGCCACAGCGCCATGAAGTCCTCGGTGTTGCGCTTCATGTACGCGTAGTCGACCATCGGGTCCCAGGGCGTGCGCTCCTGCTGGCAGGGATGGTCGATCTCGCCCTGGCCGAACTGCGACAGGTCGTAGCCGCCGCAAAAGCCCTTGCCGGCGCCCTCGACCACGATCACGTGCACCTCGTCCTCGGCGTTGGCCCACTCCACCGCCGCGCGCAGCTCGCGCGGCGTCTCCTCGTTGATCGCATTGAGCCGCTCCGGGCGATTCAGCAGCAGGCGCGCGACGCGCGGCTGCTGCGGGTCCTTCTCGATCTGCAGGGTGCTGTAGCGGGGCATGCGTTTCTCCTCCGGTGAAGGCGCAGTCTAGTGTCCTACGCCCGGCCGGCGGCGCAGCTTGCAGGCAGGCCCCGCCGTCCCTCGTAGATTGGGACCATGAGCACCGACACGAGCATCGGCCCCGACGCCGACCAGGGCGGCAACGACGACCCCGGCAACGCCGACGGCTGCGGCAACAAGACGCTGGGCGACAAGGCCACGCAGCAACCTCCGGCCGGAGCGGAGCAGCCGGACGAGCAGTCCGAAGCCACGCGCGGCAGGCAGGCCAGGGACCACTGATCGCCGTTTCCCGCCATGCGGCCGTGTCCTACACGGTCGCTTCGTCGCGCCTGCCCATCATCGCTTTCCCCCACAACGAAAGGGAAGCACGATGAACCGTTCCCTCCTTCTCCGCACCGCATGCGCGGCCACCCTCGTCGCCGCCGGCCTGGCCGGCTGCGCGCAGATGCGCGGTTCCGGCCAGCAACTGTTCGAAGCTTCGCTGACCGGCGCGCAGGAAGTGCCCCCGGTGGCAACCGCCGCTTCGGGCACCGCCGACGTTCGCTACAACACCGGCAACAACACCTTGAGCTGGAGCGTCACCCACGGCGGCCTGAGCGGGCCGGTCACCGGCGCGCACATCCACGGCCCGGCCGGTCCCGGCCAGAACGCGGGCGTGGTGATCCCGTTCAGCAACCTCAATGCCGGCACCATCACCGGCGAGGCGCGGATCACGCCGGAGCAGCTGACGCAGCTCACTTCGGGCCAGTGGTACGTCAACCTGCACACGGCCGCCAACCCGGGCGGCGAGATCCGCGGGCAGCTGCGGCCACGCCGCTAGCGTCCTGGCGCGGCCGCGCGGACCCGCGGTCGTATAGTTCCGCCCGCAAGCAGGAGGAGGGCGCGTGGCGCAATGGCAGCCGTTGCCGGACGGGATTCCGGTGCTCATCGCGGGCGGCGGGCCCGTCGGGCTGACGCTGGCGGCGCTGCTCGCACGGCAGGGCGTCCGCAGCCTCGTGATCGAGGCGGACGAGGGCTACTGCACCGGCAGCCGCGCGATCTGCATCTCGCGCCGTTCGCAGGAGATCCTGTGGACGGCCGGCGCGGGTCCCGCGCTCGCGGCCAAGGCCTTGCCATGGACCGGCGGCCGCAGCTACTGGCGCGATCACGAGGTCCTGCATTTCCAGATGCCCAGCGAGCCGACCGAGCGCTTCGCGCCCATGGTCAACATCCAGCAGTACCACGTCGAAGCCTTCGTGCACGAGGCGCTGCAGCGGGTGCCGGAGCTCGTGCAGGTGGCCTGGGCCACGCGCGTGACCGGCGTGCGGCAGGAGGGTGACGCGGTCCTGGTCGACGTGGAAGGGCCGTCGGGACGGCAGGCGCTTCGAGCGGAGTACCTCGCGGCCTGCGACGGCGGGCGCAGCACCGTGCGCGAGCAGCTCGGGCTGCAGTTCGAAGGCACCCAGTACGAAGGGCGCTACGTCATCGTCGACATCGTCCAGAAGACGCGCCGGCCGGTGGAGCGCCTCGCCTGGTTCGACCCGCCCTCCAATCCGGGCTCGACGCTGCTGATGCACCGCCAGCCGGACGAGGTCTGGCGCATCGACTACCAGCTGCGCGACGACGAGGACGCGGCCGAGGCCCTGAAGCCGGAGAACATCCTGCCGCGGGTGCGCAGCCACCTGCAGATGATCGGCGAGACCGAGCCCTGGGAACTGCTGTGGGCCTCCATGTACAACGCCAAGTGCCTCACGCTGCCGTCCTACCGGCACGGGCGCGTGCTGTTCGCGGGCGACGCCGCGCACCTGGTGCCGATCTTCGGCGTGCGCGGCCTCAATTCCGGGCTGGACGATGCCGCCAACCTGGCGTGGAAGCTCGCGCTGGTGCTCGAAGGCGGCGCCGACGCGGCGCTGCTGGACACCTATTCGCAGGAGCGCGTGCCGGCCGCGCGCGAGAACATCGCCCACGGCGCCAAGAGCACCGAGTTCATGGCGCCGCCAGACTTCGCCTTCCGCCTCATGCGCGAGGCCGCGCTGCGGCTCGCGCTCGACGAGCCGGCGGTGCGGCCGCTGATCAATCCGCGGCAGTCGGCGCCCGTGGCCTACACCGCTTCCCCGCTGAACGGCCCCCAGCAGGGCGAGTGGACCAGCGCGCAGGCCGCGCCCGGCCAGCCGGCGCCCGAGGCATTGCTGGCGGGAGCGAAGGGCGCCTTCCACCTCACGCAGTGCTTCGGCACCGACTTCACCTGCCTCGTCTTCAGCGAGGGCGCGCTGCCGCATGCCGTCGCCGACCTGGCATCGCAGGGCATCGCGGTGCTGGACATCGCACCCGATGCGGACCCGCACGGCCAGGCACGGACGCGCTACGGCCTGGCCGGCGATGCGGCCACCGGCCTGGTGCTGGTGCGCCCCGACGGTTACGTGTTGGGACGCTGGCGCGGGCTCGACCCGGCGCCGGTGCTGGCCTGCCTGCGCGACAAAGGACTGCAGCCATGAGCGATGCCGAACTCGATCGCAGCTACACCGCCTTGTGCCAGGCCCTGGGCGCGGTGGGACCCGAGCGCAGCGAGACGCTGCTGGCCATGCTCGCCCTGGCCCTGATGGCCCGTGCGGGGACCGCCGAAGAGGTGCTGGAGCTGATCGCCCGCTCGCGGGACCGCTGCCTGCAGGAGTGAGGGGGCTGCCGCCCCGCAGAGCCAGCCGCAATACCCTTGCGGTCGACCGGAAGGGGTGGAGTCCCTACAATCCCCGGTCCCCCGAAAGACCATGAACGCCCCCGTCGACGTTTCCCTGTTCGCGCGCGCCGCGAAGCCGATCACCAGCTACCGCAGGTACTGGGCGCATCGCTTCGGCCCCGCCCCCTTCCTGCCGATGAGCCGGAAGGAGATGGACGCGCTCGGCTGGGACAGCTGCGACATCGTGCTGGTCACGGGCGACGCCTATGTCGACCACGCGAGTTTCGGCATGGCGGTGGTCGGGCGCGTGCTGGAAGCGCAGGGCTTCCGCGTCGGCATCATTTCCCAGCCGGACTGGCACAGCGCCGAGGCCTTCAAGGCGCTCGGCAAGCCGAACCTGTTCTGGGGCGTGACCGCCGGCAACATGGATTCGATGATCAACCGCTACACCGCGGACCGGAAGCTGCGCAGCGACGATGCGTACACGCCCGGCGACGTGGGTGGCAAGCGGCCCGACCGCGCCGCCATCGTCTACAGCCAGCGCTGCCGCGAGGCCTTCAAGGACGTGCCGATCATCCTGGGCGGCATCGAAGGCAGCCTGCGCCGCATCGCGCACTACGACTACTGGTCGGAGAAGGTGCGCCACAGCATCGCGCTGGACGCCAAGTGCGACCTGCTCCTGTACGGCAACGCGGAGCGCGCCATCGTCGAGGTCGCGCACCGCCTGGCCGCGCGCGAGCCGGTGGAAGACATCACCGACGTGCGCGGCACGGCCTTCGTGCGCCGCTCCACGCCGGAGGGCTGGTCCGAAGTCGACTCGACCAGCGTCGACACCCCGGGCCGCGTGGAGGACCACGTCAGCCCCTACATGACGATCGCCGACCAGGCGAAGGCGAAAGGCGAGAGCTGCGCGAAGGAGGAGGGCACGGGCGCGCTGCAAGGTGCGCCGCAGGCGCTGCAGTTCGTGCCGAACCCGCGCGTGAAGCTGAACCGCGACCGCACGGTGATCCGCCTGCCTTCCTACGAAGCGGTCAAGTCCGACCCCATCCTCTACGCCACCACGCCAGCCGCGTGCTGCACCTGGAGACCAACCCGGGCAATGCCCGCGCGCTGGTGCAGGCGCACGGCGAACGCGACGTCTGGCTCAACCCGCCGCCGATCCCGCTGACCACGGCGGAGATGGACCACGTGTTCGGCCTGCCCTATGCGCGCGCGCCGCACCCCTCCTACGGCGACGCCAAGATCCCGGCCTGGGAGATGATCCGCTTCAGCGTGAACATCATGCGCGGCTGCTTCGGCGGCTGCACCTTCTGCTCGATCACCGAGCACGAGGGCCGCATCATCCAGAGCCGCAGCGAGGACTCGATCATCCAGGAGCTGGAGGAGATCCGCGACAAGGTCGCGGGCTTCACCGGCGTGATCTCCGACCTCGGCGGCCCGACGGCCAACATGTACCGCATCGGCTGCCGCACGCCCGAGATCGAGGCGGCCTGCCGCAAGCCCAGCTGCGTGTACCCGGGCATCTGCCAGAACCTGAACACCGACCACGGCCCGCTGGTGAAGATCTACCGCCGCGGCCGCGCGCTCAAGGGCATCAAGAAGATCCTGATCGGCTCGGGCGTGCGCTACGACCTGGCGGTGCAGTCGCCCGAGTACGTCAAGGAACTGGTGCAGCACCACGTGGGCGGCTACCTGAAGATCGCGCCCGAGCACACGGAGCAGGGGCCCCTGTCCAAGATGATGAAGCCGGGGATCGGCAGCTACGACCGCTTCAAGCAGATGTTCGAGAAGTTCTCGGCCGAGGCGGGCAAGGAGCAGTACCTGATCCCGTACTTCATCGCCGCGCACCCGGGCACGAGCGACGAGGACATGATGAACCTGGCGCTCTGGCTCAAGCGCAACGGCTTCCGCGCCGACCAGGTGCAGACCTTCTATCCCAGCCCGATGGCCACCGCGACGGCGATGTACCACTCCGGCAAGAACCCGCTGCGCAAGGTCACGCGCGACAGCGAGGCCGTGGACATCGTGCGCGGCGAGCGCCGCCGGCGCCTGCACAAGGCCTTCCTGCGCTACCACGACCCGAACAACTGGCCGCTGCTGCGCGATGCGCTCAAGGCCATGGGCCGCGCCGACCTGATCGGCAACGGCAAGCACCACCTGATCCCGACGTACCAGCCGGTCCTCGACGGCAGCTATGCGAGCCCGCGCCGCAAGAACTCGACCTCCGCGCCGGCGAAGGGCCGCATGCTCACGCAGCACACCGGCCTGCCGCCGCGGGTCACGGGCGCGGCCAAGCCGCCGCGCAAGCCGCGCTGACACGCGTCTTCTTGACCCCGGGCAACACCCGGGCCCGTCCCCCAGGGGATGATGCAAATTTTCCCTGTCCGGAGCCTGGCCCCATGCCTTCCTTCCTGCGCGGCGTGCTGGCGGTGCTGTTGCTCGTCCTGAACACGCTCTTCTGGTGCTTCCCCCTGCTGGTGGGAGCGCTGGTCAAACTCCTGCTGCCCTTCGAGCCCGTGCGCCGCCGCATCGACCCGCTGCTCAACGCGCTGGCCAACGGCTGGGTCGCCTGCAACAGCGGCTGGATGCGCCTCACGCAGCCCACCGTGTGGGACGTGGAAGGCGCCGAGGAACTGCGCCGCAGCGACTGGTACATGGTGAACTGCAACCACCAGTCCTGGGTGGACATCTTCGTGCTGCAGCACGTGCTGCGCGGCCGCATCCCGCTGCTGAAGTTCTTCCTGAAGCAGCAGCTGATCTACGTGCCGGTGATCGGCCTGGCCTGGTGGGCGCTCGACTTCCCGTTCATGCGCCGGCACGGCAAGGAGGCGCTGCGCCGCAATCCCGAGCTGCGAGCGCAGGACCATGAGGCGACGCTGCGCGCCTGCCGCAAGTTCCTGCAGATGCCCACCAGCGTGATGAACTTTGCCGAAGGCACCCGCTTCACGCCCGACAAGCACGACGCGCAGGGCTCGCCCTACCGCCACCTGCTCAAGCCCAAGGCCGGCGCGATGGCGCTCACGCTCAATGCCATGGGCGACCGCTTCCGCTCGCTGGTCGACGCGACCATCGTGTACCCGGCCGGCGCCCCCTCGTTCTGGGACTTCCTGTGCGGCCGCGTGCCGCGCATCGCGGTGCGGCTGCGGCAGCTGCCGATTCCCGAAGGATTCGCCACCAGCGACTACGCCAAGGACCCGGCCTTCCGCCGCGCGTTCACGCGCTGGCTCGCGGCGCTGTGGGAAGAGAAGGACCGGCAGGTCGAGGAAGTGCTGCAGTCGGCGGGCGTTGTCCCCAACCGGGCGGAAACCGCGGCAGCGGGCTAGGAGCCTGCAGCTTCCTGGGTCCCCATCGTGTGGATCGGCAGGTCCTTCTCGATCGCCAGGAAGTCGAGCTCGGCACGTGACTGTCCGGCGAAGAAGGCGGCGATCGCCGCATGCGTTTCACGCCGGAACATCGCCTTGATGTCGCTGCCCTGCACGCCGGCGGCTTCGCACAGGCGGGCGGCGAAATGCGGCTCCAGTGCGGCCACCGCAACGCGCCCATCCTTGCACGGGTAGACGCGGTAGCCCGCGTGCGCGCCGCCCACGGAGCCGGTGGGCTGCGTGAGGCCCCAGCGGCGCGGCATCGCGAGGTAGGCGGCGGCGTCGGACAGCGCCACTTCCAGGTACAGCCCTTCGGGATGCGGATCGCCGCCGCCGGCATAGCGTTCCTGCTTGCGCAGGGCGGCCTGCAGCACGGCCTCGGACGCCATCAGCGAGCCGCTCATGTCCGCGTACAGCGTGGCGGGCAGTTCCATTCCCGGCACCAGCCCGTTGTCGGCGAGGTAGGTGAGGTCGTGTCCCGGCTCCTCGGCACGGGCGCCGGGCGCGCCGACGATCGCGACCTGGCTCAATGAGGGGTAGCGGCCGTGCAGCTCCTTCCAGCCCAGTCCCAGTTTCTGCAGCGCGGAAGGACGGAAGGACGTGAGCAGCACGTCGGTGCGCGCGAGTTCCCGGTGCACCAGTTCCTGTCCCTGCGCCGTCTTCAGGTCGCCTTGCAGCACCCTGACGCCCTCGTGCATTTCGGCATAGGCCGGCGCGTTGTAGTGGCCCATGGGATCGCCCGAGGGCGGCTCCAGCTTGGTGCAGGTGGCACCCATGCGTCGGCAGCGCATCAGCGCCGCGGGGCCGGGCAGGTTGAGCGCGAGGCTGAGGATGCGCAGTCCGTGGAGAGGGGCGTGGGAGCGGCTCATGGAGCAAGGCTAGCAGACGCCGCGAACACGGCGGTGGCTCGCGCTGGGGTACTCCCCGATGCTGGACCGCGTGCGGGCGGCTACGCTCGCGGTCAATGCCGGCGCCCCTTCCGGCAGCCCCTCACAGGAGAGATAACGATGCAGTTCAAGCACTCGATGATCGCGCTGCTGGGTCTTGCGACCGCGGCGTTCGCGCAGGCGCAAGCCTGGCCCGCCAAGCCCGTGGCACTGGTGGTGCCCTTCGCCGCCGGCGGCCCGACCGACGTCGTCGCCCGCACCCTGGCCGCTTCCATGACCAAGTCTCTGGGCCAGACGGTGCTGGTGGAAAACAAGCTCGGTGCCGGCGGCAACGTGGCGGCGGCCTACGTCGCCAAGGCGCCCGCGGACGGCTACACCTTCTTCATCCACCACAACGGCATGGCGACCTCCACGGCGCTGTACCGCAAGCTGAATTACGACGCGATGAAGGACTTCGAGTTCGTCAGCCAGGCGGTCGAAGTGCCGATGACGCTGCTCGCGCGCAAGGACTTCCCGGCCAACAACTTCCAGGAGATGGTCAGCTACATCCGCGCGAACAAGGACAAGATCAACCTGGCCACCGCCGGCCTCGGCGCCGTGTCGCAGCTGTGCGGGATGATGTTCCAGCGCGCCATCGGCGTGCAGCTGACCGAAGTGCCCTTCCAGGGCACCGCGCCCGCGATGAACGCGCTGCTGGGCGGCCAGGTCGACGTGATGTGCGACCAGACCACGCAGACCGTGCCGCAGATCAAGGCCGGCACCGTGAAGCTCTATGGCGTGACCACCAAGAGCCGCGTGAAGGTGCTGCCGAACGCGCCGACGCTGCACGAGCAGGGCCTGAAGGACTTCGAGGTGGTGGTGTGGCACGGCATCTATGCCCCCAAGGGCACGCCGCGCCCCATCATCGACCGCATGAACCAGGCCGTGCGTGCCGCGCTGAAGGATCCCGACGTGGTCAAGCGCATGGACGACCTCGGCGCGGAGATCGTCGAGGACCGCACCAACACGCCGGACGCGCTGCAGGCGCACCTGAAGTCGGAGATCGACAAGTGGGGGCCGGTGATCCGCGCGGGCGGGAAGTTCGCCGACTGACCGGGAAGCGTCATCCCCGCGCAGGCGGGGACTCAAGGCGTTGAAGAAAAGCGGCCCTCGGCCGCTTTTTCATTTCACAGCGGCAAGCCCACGTAGTTCTCCGCCAGCGCCGTCGAAGCCGCCTGCGAATGCACCAGGTAGTCCAGCTCGGCCTCCTGCAGCTTCTGCCCGATCGGCCCTTCGCCCGGGAACTTGTGCATCAGCTGGGTGAACCACCAGGAGAAGCGCTCGGCCTTCCACACGCGCCGCAGCGCGCGGTCGGAGTAGTGGTCCAGGCCCGCGCTGCTGCGTTCGCGGTAGTGCTCGATGATCCCGGAGGACAGGTACTTCACGTCCGAGGCCGCGAGGTTCAGCCCCTTGGCGCCGGTCGGCGGCACGATGTGCGCGGCATCGCCGGCCAGGAACAGGCGGCCGAAGCGCATCGGCTCCGCGACGAAGCTGCGCAGCGGCGCGATGCTCTTTTCCAGCGAGGCGCCGGTCACCAGCCGGTCGCGCGCCTCCGGGTCCAGGCGCAGGCGCAGTTCCTTCCAGAAGGCCTCGTCCGACCACTCCTCCACCTTGTCCGTCAGCGGCACCTGCACGTAGTAGCGGCTGCGGGTCGGGCTGCGCATGGAGCACAGCGCGAAGCCGCGATCGGTGTTGGCGTAGATCAGTTCGTGGAACACCGGCGGCACGTCCGCCAGCAGGCCCAGCCAGCCGAAGGGATAGACCTTCTCGTATTCGCGGATCGCGCCCTTCGGCACGCTGGCGCGGCTGACGCCGTGGTAGCCGTCGCAACCGGCGATGAAGTCGCAGGCGAGCTCGTGTTGCTGGCCGTCCTTGCGGTAGCGCACCACCGGGCTGCTGCCGTCGAAGCCATTCAGGCCGACGCTGTCGCCCACCTCGTACACCGTCGGCAGGCCGGCGGCGGAGCGCGCCGCCATCAGGTCGCGCGTGACCTCGGTCTGGCCGTAGACCATCACGGTCTTGCCGCCGGTGAGGCCGGGGAAGTCGATGCGGTGCCGCTCGCCCTTGAACAGCAGCTCGATGCCGCGGTGCACCAGTCCCTCCTTGTGCATGCGTTCGCCGACACCGCACTCGTCCATCAGGTCCACGGCGATCTGTTCCAGCACGCCGGCGCGGATGCGGCCGAGCACGTAGTCCGGGCTCTGCCGCTCGATGATCACGTTGGCGATGCCGGCCTTGTGCAGCAGCTGGCCCAACAGAAGGCCCGAAGGGCCGGCGCCGATGATGGCGACCTGGGTACGCGTGGTCATGATGTCGTCTCCTGTCACCGCAGCTTAGGCCGCGCGGGCGGGTCCGAACAGGGGGAGGGCGCAGCCGCTGTGCGATGATTGCGCACGGTGCGCGATGATCGCGCAGGGAGCCGGGGCATGGCGATCGCGCGCGTGGATTTCATCGCCGGCATGGCCAAGGGGCTGGCCGTGCTGGAGAGCTTCGACACCCAGCGCCAGCGGCTGAACGCGACGCTGGCCGCCGAGCGCGCCGGCCTGACGCGCGCGGCGGCCCGCCGCCACCTGCTGACCCTGGCGCACCTGGGCTACCTGGAGACCGACGGCAGCTGGTTCTGGCTCGCGCCCAAGGTGCTGCGCTTTTCCGGCAGCTACCTGGCGTCCTCGCGGCTGCCGCGGGCGATCCAGCCGACGCTCAACCGGCTGGCGGGCCCGACGGGAGAGTCCTTCTCCGCCGTCGTGCTGGACGGCGACCACGTGGTGATCGTCGCGCGCAGCGGCTCGGCCCAGCTCGCCTACGGCCTGCACCTGGGCGCCCGGCTGCCGGCCCACGCCACGTCCACGGGCCGCGTGTTGCTGGCGGCCAAGCCGCGCAGCGAGTTCAGCGCCTGGCTCAAGGGGCGCGAGCTGCCGCGGCTGACCGGCCACACGACCACGGAGCCGCGGGCCTTCCGCGCCCTGATCGAGCAGGTCCGGCAGCAGGACTGGTGCGTGGCGAGCGAGGAGCACGAGCTCGGCGTGCACGCGCTGGCCGTACCCCTGCGCGACATGGACGGCCGCACCGTGGCGGCGCTCAACGTGGTCAGCACCCGGCAGCGGCTGGACGCCCGGGCGCTGCACAAGGAGTTCCTGCCTGTGCTGCAGGAGGCCGCGCGGGAGCTCCGGGCCCTGTTGTGATGGCTTCATATGCCATTCGGGCCATAAATTAACAACGAGATATTCGTTGGAGCTTTAAGGGGCCGTCCCCACAATGGTTCATCCTATGAACCAATTCAAGCTCCTCCTGGCCTCCGTGGCCCTGGCCGCCAGCGGCCTGGCCTCCGCGCAGCAGACGCTGCTGAACGTCTCCTATGACGTGGCGCGCGAGTTCTACAAGGACGTCAACGCCGCCTTCGTGCCCTGGTACAAGAAGACGGCGGGCAAGGACGTGAAGGTCGAACAGGCGCACGGCGGCTCCAGCGCGCAGGCGCGTGCCGTCGCCGACGGCCTGGACGCCGACGTGGTGACCATGAACACCACGACCGACATCGAGTTCCTCGCCGAAAAGGGCGTGGTCGCCAAGGACTGGGCCAAGCGCTTCCCGCACAACGCGGCGCCGACCACCTCCACCATGCTGTTCCTGGTGCGCAACGGCAACCCCAAGGGCATCAAGGACTGGGACGACCTGCTCAAGCCCGACGTGAAGGTCGTGGTGGTCAACCCGAAGACCGGCGGCAACGGCCGCTATGCCTACCTGGCCGCCTGGGGCTACGTGAAGAAGAAGGGCGGCACCGACGCGCAGGCGGCCGACTTCGTCGCCAAGCTGTACAAGAACGTGCCGGTGCTGGCGCGCGGCGGCCGCGACGCGACCACCGCCTTCCTGCAGCGCAACATCGGCGACGCGCTGGTCACCTTCGAGTCCGAAGTGGAGTCGGTCAACCGCGAGTTCGGCGACGCCAAGGTGGACGTGGTGTACCCGTCGACCAGCATCGTGGCCGAGAACCCGGTGGCCGTGGTCGAGCGCACGGTGGCCAAGAAGGGCACGGCGGACCTCGCCAAGGCCTACCTGGATTTCCTGTACACCCCCGAGGGCCAGGAGATCGCCGCGAAGCACAACATCCGCCCGACCGATCCCGCGGTGCTGAAGAAGCACACGAAGTTCAAGCCGATCAAGCTGTTCACCGTGCAGGAACTGTTCGGTTCGCTGTCGGAAGCGCAGAAGGTGCACTTCAACGACGGCGGGCAGTTCGACAAGATCTACACCGTCAAGTAAGAGTGACATGAGTGGCGCACTCGCGGCGCCGCTGCCGGTGACGGCGGCGGCGCCTTCCTCATCCTCGCGCGGCGGCAGCCGCAAGGTCCTGCCCGGGTTCAACCTGACCCTGGGCTACACGGTCTTCTATCTCTGCCTGATCGTGCTGATCCCGCTGTCGGCGCTGGTCCTGAAGACCTTCACGATGTCCTGGGACCAGTTCTGGGCGGCCGTGAGCTCGCCGCGCGTGCTGGCCTCGTACAAGCTGACCTTCGGCGCATCCTTCCTGGCCGCGCTGGTCAACGTGGTGTTCGGCCTGCTGGTCGCCTGGGTGCTGGTGCGCTACACCTTTCCCGGCAAGCGCATCGTCGACGCGCTGGTGGACCTGCCGTTCGCGCTGCCCACGGCCGTCGCCGGCATCTCGCTCACCGCCCTGCTGGCCGGCAACGGCTGGATCGGCCAGTACCTGGAGCCGCTGGGCATCCAGCTGGCCTTCAACCCGAACGGCGTGGTGATCGCGCTGATCTTCATCGGCCTGCCTTTCGTGGTGCGCACGGTGCAGCCCGTGCTGGAGGAGTCGGAGAAGGAACTGGAGGAGGCCGCGATGTGCCTCGGTGCCACCCGGCTGCAGACCTTCACCAAGGTGATCTTTCCCTCGATCGCGCCGGCGCTGCTGACCGGCTTCGCCATGGCCTTCGCGCGGGCGATCGGCGAGTACGGTTCGGTGATCTTCATCGCCGGCAACATGCCGATGGTTTCGGAGATCACGCCGCTGATCATCATCGGCAAGCTGGAACAGTACGACTACGCGGGCGCGACCGCCGTCGCCTCGGTGATGCTGCTGTTCTCCTTCGTCATGCTGCTGGTGATCAATGCCCTGCAGTCCTGGCAGCGCAAGCGCTCGGGAGGCCCGTGATGGCGGCCACCGACCTCACCCGCAAGCGCGTCAGCACCACGGAAGCACCGTGGGTGCGCTGGACGCTGATCGGCATCGCGCTGGCCTTCATCCTGCTGTTCCTGGTGCTGCCGCTGGCCGCCGTGGCCACCGAGGCACTGCGCAAGGGCTTCGGGGCCTACTTCGAGGCGCTGAAGGAGCCGGATGCCTGGTCGGCGATCCGCCTGACCCTGATCACCGCCGCCATCGCCGTGCCGCTGAACCTGGTGTTCGGCGTCGCCGCCGCCTGGGCGATCGCCAAGTACGACTTCCGCGGCAAGGCCTTCCTCACCACGCTGGTGGACCTGCCGTTCTCGGTCTCGCCGGTGGTCGCCGGCCTGATCTACGTGCTGGTGTTCGGGGCCCAGGGCTGGTTCGGCCCCTGGCTCGCGGAGCACGACATCAAGGTCGTGTTCGCGGTGCCGGGCATCGTGCTGGCGACCATCTTCGTCACCTTCCCCTTCATCGCGCGCGAGCTGATCCCGCTGATGCAGGCGCAGGGCAACGACGAGGAACAGGCCGCCATCGTGCTGGGCGCCAGCGGCTGGCAGACCTTCCGCCACGTGACGCTGCCCAACATCAAGTGGGGCCTGATCTACGGCGTGATCCTGTGCAATGCGCGGGCCATGGGCGAGTTCGGCGCGGTCTCGGTGGTCTCCGGCCACATCCGCGGCCAGACCAACACCATGCCGCTGCACGTGGAGATCCTCTACAACGAATACCAGTCGGTGGCCGCCTTCGCGGTGGCCTCGCTGCTGGCTCTGCTGGCCGTGGTCACGCTGGTGATCAAGTCGGTGGCCGAGTGGCAGCAGGAACGCGAGATGAAGGCGGCGGCGCAGGTGCCGCCGGAGCGACCGCTGGCGCTGCAAGGAAAGGCATCATGAGCATCGAGATCCGCAACGTCAGCAAGAACTTCGGCGACTTCCGTGCGTTGAAGGACGTCTCCCTGAACATCGATTCCGGCGAGCTGGTCGCGCTGCTGGGCCCGTCGGGCTGCGGCAAGACCACGCTGCTGCGCATCATCGCGGGACTGGAGACCGCCGACGCCGGCAGCATCCTGTTCGCCGGCGAGGACACCACCGAGGTGCACGTGCGCGAGCGCCAGGTCGGCTTCGTGTTCCAGCACTACGCGCTGTTCCGCCACATGACGGTGTTCGAGAACGTGGCCTTCGGCCTGCGCGTGAAGCCGCGCGGCCAGCGGCCCTCGGAGGCGCAGATCAAGCAGAAGGTGCACGACCTGCTGAACCTGGTGCAGCTGGACTGGCTGGCCGACCGCTTCCCCTCACAGCTGTCCGGCGGGCAGCGGCAGCGGATCGCGCTGGCGCGCGCGCTGGCGGTCGAACCCAAGGTGCTGCTGCTCGACGAGCCGTTCGGCGCATTGGATGCGAAGGTGCGCAAGCGAGCTGCGCCGCTGGCTGCGCCGCCTGCACGACGACCTGCACGTGACCTCGATCTTCGTCACGCACGACCAGGAGGAAGCGCTGGAAGTGGCCGACCGCGTGGTGCTGATGAACGCCGGCAACATCGAGCAGGTCGGTTCGCCGCAGGAGGTCTGGGACCACCCGGCCAGCCCCTTCGTGTACGGCTTCCTGGGCGACGTGAACCTGTTCCACGGCCGCGCCCACGAGGGCGAGGTGCACTTCGAGGGCATGCAGATGGCGTCGCCGGAACTGGGCGCCGCGCAGAACGAGAAGGCGTCCGCCTACGTCCGGCCGCACGACCTGGACGTGCAGCGTTACGTGCCCGGGGCCAGCGGTATCCCGGTCAGGCTGTCGCGGGCCATCGTGGTGGGCCCGATCGCGCGGCTGGAACTTCTGCCGCTGGACGGGGCCAAACAGGCGGACAATGCGGGTTCCGATCCCCTGATCGAAGCGCAGATCCCCGCGCAGCAGTTCCGGGAGATGGGATTCCGCGAGGGCGATACGCTGGTGGCGACACCGCGCCGCGCCCGTGTGTTTCTGGAGAGCGGCGCCGGCATCTGATCGCCCGGCGCCCCTGGGGGCGTAGAACGATGAGTGTCTTGACCGGGAATGTGCTGAACTGGTTCGACAGGGCGCCGCGCAGCGTGCTGGGCGCGGTGGCCGGGGTCTCCGTGGCCTTGCTGGCTTTCGGGCTGGTCCTGCAGCACGTGGTGGGGCTGGAGCCTTGCCCGATGTGCATCGTGCAGCGCTACGCGCTGGTGCTGATCGCGGTGGTGGCCGCCGCCGGTGCCGCGACGCGCTCCACGCGGGCGCACGTGGCCAGTTCCGCGCTGATGGTGCTGCTGGCGGGCTTCGGTGCCTTCGTGGCGGCCCGCCAGAGCTGGCTGCAGTGGAATCCGCCGGAGATCTCCGCCTGCGGCCGCGACTTCTACGGGATGATCGAAACCTTCCCGCTGCAGCGCGCCATCCCCATGATCTTCCGCGGCAGCGGCGACTGCGCCAAGATCGACTGGACCTTCCTGGGCGGCTCGATCGCGAACTGGTCCTTCGTCTGGTTCCTGGTCTTCGGCATCGTCGGCCTGGTGCTGCTGGCGCGCCAGCTGCGCCGCCGGCGCGAGGACCGCGGGGTCAGCGCGCCGATGGCCGCCTGACTTCCGGCGCCCCCTCAGAGTTCCGAGGGGTAGGTCTCCGCCGGCTCGCCGGCATGCCACGCCGGCTCCGCCACCAGCGGCTGCACGGCGCGCGTCTCGTCGATGTGGATCATCGCGTCGAACTGCGCCGGCAGCCGGGTGTGGAAGTAGTGGCTCGTGCGCTCCGATTGCGGCAGGTAGATGACGCCGATCGCGCGCTGCAGGCGCTTCTCCTTCAGCAAGTCCGCCAGCGCCGCGTTGCCGCGCAGGGGCAGCCAGAAGCGTTCCTCGCCGGCCTGGTGGAACAGCTCCTCGTAGCTGCCGGCCAGGCCGGGGCGCACCCGCTTGCGCTCCGCCGCCGCGGCCCATTCCGACGCTGCCGTGACCGTGCCGTGGTGCGTGCTGAAGCCCACCAGCATCGCCTGGTCGCCCCAGCGGTCGCGCGCGAGCTGGCCGACGTTCCATTCGCCGATGTCGCCCATTTCGGTGGCGCTGGCGTCGCCCAGGTGCGAGTTGTGCGCCCAGACCACCATCTTCGCCTTGCCGCCCAGGCCTTCCAGGTGCTTCTCCAGCGCCTGCAGCGTCTCGACCATGTGGCTGTCCCGCAGGTTCCATGAGGACACCCGCCCGTGGAACATGGTCCGGTAGTACTCCTCCGCGTTGCGCACCAGGCGCGCGTTCTGCTGCGCGTAGAACAGGTCGACGCGCTCCTCGGTGGAGCCGGCCAGGAAGTCGGCGGCGCGGCGGTTCATGTCGCGAAGCTGCTGGATCACCTCGTCCTCGCAGCTCGACTTCATGCCGAAGCTGGCCGCGTAGCCGTAGGCCTGGCTGTCCTCGCCGAAATGGTCGAAGCAGGCGTAGCGGCTGCGCGCGCGCTGGGCTGCCTCGGGGTCGGCGCGGTCCAGGTATTCGAGCACGGCGGCCATCGAGCTGTAGAGGCTGTACAGGTCCATGCCGTAGAAGCCCACCTGCTGCGACGCGGCCCGGCCGCGGTTGTGCTCGCGCAGCCACTCGACGAAGTCGCGCACCACGGTGTTGCGCCACATCCATGTGGGGAAGCGCTCGAAGCCGGAAAGCGCGTCTTCCGCGCTGCGGTCTTCCGCGCCGCCGCGGATGTAGCGGTTCACGCGCCAGGCGTCGGGCCAGTCGGCCTCCACCACGATGGCGTTGCAGCCATGCTCGCGGACCAGCCGCTGGGTCAAGGCCAGGCGCTCTGCGTAGAACTCGTGCGTGCCGTGGGAAGCCTCGCCCAGCAGTGCGAGCTTCGCGCGGGACAGCTGCTGGACCAGGAACTCGTCCGCGGCGGCGTCACCGGGCAGGGCGCGCAACTGCTGCCGCAAGCCTTGCAACAGCGGCTCGTTGCGCAGCGAGGACGGGGTCATGCGGAATCTCCTGATGCGAGGCGCTCACGCGGCCTGCGCGGCCGGCTGCAGGTGGCGTGTGAACCAGTCCGCCGCCAGGTCGCCCACGAGCTGCAGCGCGCCCCGCTCCTCGAACAGGTGGCCGGCACCGGGCACGATCTCCAGCCGGTGCGGGCAGCGCAGGTGGGGCAGGGCCTGTTCGTGGTGGCCGATCACGGCCTGGTCCGCCCCGCCGACGATCAGCAGCGTGGGGGCCCGGACGGCCGCCAGCGCCACCGGGCCGGCGAGGTCCGGCCGGCCGCCGCGCGACACGACGGCGCTCACCCGCCCGCCCAGCTGGGCGGCCGCGATCAGCGCGGCGGCGCTTCCCGTGCTGGCCCCGAACAGGCCCAGCGGCAAGTCGCGCAGGCGCGGCTCGGTGCGCGTCCATTCGGCCGCGGCCTCCACCCGGCGTGTGAGCAGCGCGATGTCGAAGCGGTGTTCGCTGGTGCGCAGGTCCACCTGTTCCTCTGCCAGCGTGAGCAGGTCGAACAGCAGGGTCGCGAGGCCGGCCTCCTGCAGCCGGCGCGCGACCTGGCGGTTGCGCGCGCTGTGCCGGCCGCTGCCGCTGCCGTGCGCGAACAGCACCAGCCCGCTCGCGTGCGCGGGCACGGCCAGGTCACCATGGAGCCAGGTGTGCCCGATCGGGATGCGGACTTCCTGCGGGACGGGAGTGGGGGTCGCCTCGGTCATCGCTGCCTCCTTGCGGAAGCCAGACGATAGGCCGCCCGGGCCGGCCTGTCACGCCTTTCAGGGCAGTTTCTTGACGAACACCATGCTGCGGCGGTCCCAGTTGTACTTGCGCTTGCGGGCTTCCGGCAGCCAGTCGGCGTCCACCTGCACGAAGCCGCGCTTGAGGAACCAGTGCATGGTGCGGGTCGTCAGCACGAAGATGCTCTCCAGGCCCATCGCCCGCGCCCGCTGCTCGATGCGGCGCAGCACCTTCTCGCCGTCGCCCTGGCCCTGGCTCTGCGGCGAGACGGTCAGCGCGGCCATTTCGCCGGTGCGCGCTTCCGGATAGGGGTAGAGCGCCGCGCAGGCGAAGATCACGCCGTCGTGGTCGATGATCGTGTAGTTGGCGATGTCGCGCTCGATTTCCGTGCGGTCGCGCTTGACCAGCGTGCCGTCCTTCTCGAAGGGCTCGATCAGCTGCAGGATGCCCCCGACGTCGTCGGCGGTCGCCTCGCGCAGCTCCTCCAGCTTCTCGTCCACGACCATGGTGCCGATGCCGTCATGCACGTAGACCTCCAGCAGCAGCGAGCCGTCCACCGCGAAGGGGATGATGTGGCTGCGCTCGACGCCGGCCTTGCACGCCTTGACGCAGTGCTGCAGGTAGAAGGCGGTGTCGCTCGGGTTCTGCGCCGGCGGCAGGCTGGCCAGCAGCTGCTCGGCGGCGGCCAGCGGCAGTTCGGTGTCGATCGGGTTGTCCTCGCCCTCGGGCTCCAGCGGCTTGATGCGCACGCCGGGGATCTCGGTCAGGAAGATCAGCTTGTCCGCCTGCAGCGCGATCGCCACGCTGGTGGCGACTTCCTCCATGGTGAGGTTGAAGGCCTCGCCGGTCGGCGAGAAGCCGAAGGGCGACAGCAGCACCATTGCGCCGAAATCGAGCGTGCGCTTGATGCCCGCCACGTCCACCTTGCGCACCAGCCCGGAATGCCGGAAGTCCACGCCGTCGACGATGCCCACCGGGCGCGCCGTGATGAAATTGCCCGAGATCATGCGCACCGTGGAGCCCGCCATCGGCGTGTTGGGCAGGCCCTGGCTGAAGGCGGCCTCGATCTCGTAGCGCAGCTGGCCGGCGGCTTCCTGCGCGGAATCCAGCGCCACTTCGTCGGTGATGCGCATGCCGTGCGAGTAGCGGGCCGCGTGCCCCTTGGCCTGGAGCTGCTCGTTCACCTGCGGCCGGAAACCGTGCACCAGCACCACCTTCACGCCCATGCTCTGGATCAGCGCCAGGTCCTGCGCGATGTGCTGCAGCTTGCCGGCGGCCACCGCCTCGCCCGCCATCCCGACCACGAAGGTCTTGCCCCGGTGCATGTGGATGTAGGGCGCCACCGAGCGGAACCAGGGCACGAAGGTGAAGTTGAAGATGGCGGACATTCGGCAGCGGGGCGGCTCGGTGAGGTATCAGCGCGACAGTGTAAGGGAGCGCCCTGGGGGAATGGGCGCCACATGCGCTATCGTTGCGCGCCATGGACCCACTCGCCGCCGGCTTCTGGGGCGCCTTTTTCGGAACGGCCGCCCTGATGTTCGCGATCTCGCTGGCCGCCTTCTTCCGCGCGCGCCGCCGCGTGGCGCTGCTGGCCGCGCTGTCGGCGGTGGTGTCGGCCGCCTTCGTCGTCGCCTACCTGGGCTGGCTGCCGGTCGAGGGGGCGCCCGAAGCGCGCCTGCTGGCGCACGTCGCCATCCTGGCGGCGGCCATCCTGGCGCCGCTCCTGCTCTCGCTCCTGGGCCTGCTGCGCGAGCGTTCCATCGTGGTGCGCACGGTCTGGCTGTTCACGGCGATCGCCGTGCTGGTGATCGGGGTCGGCTGGATCCTCGAGCCCACCGAGGCCCTGGTCGTCAGCTGGATCAGCACCTTCTCCATCGGCACGGTCATGATGGTGATCGCGCTGCGCGCCACCGCGCGCGGCAACCGGCTGGCCCGCACCACCGTCGCCGGCATGTCGCTGATGCTGCTGGCGCTGGGCGGCCTGAGCTGGATCGCGCTGGAGCGCTCCGGGTCCTGGCCGGTCCACGCGTTGAGCGCGCTGGCAGGGATGGGGTTCCTGAGCGTGATGGCCTATGCGACCTGGGAGCGCTTCTCCTACCTGCTGGAGCTGTCGGAGGTGATGGCGCACGGGCCCAGCTACGACCCGGTCACGCGCATGCGTTCGCACAGCGAGACCGGGCAGATGGTGGGCGACATCTTCTTCCACCGCGACGCGGAGGAGCGTCCGGTGGGCGTGCTGGCAGTGTGCATCGGCAACCTGTACGCGCTGGAGAACCTGCACGGTCGCGCCGCGTTCAACCACGCCCTGTTCATCTGCGCGGGCCGGCTGCGCCGCTGCGTGCCGCAGACCGTGGAGATGGGCCGCCTGGGCGAGGACGGCTTCCTGCTGCTCACGCGCAGCATGGAAGACCTGCGCGGCCTGGAGCAGCTGGCCCGCGACCTGCGCGACCAGCTCACGCGGCCGGTGAACCTCAGCATCGGACGCTCCCCGGGCCGGATCGATGCGCGCGCCACCGGCTGGGTCGCCGACGTCGGCATCGGCGTGCTCTCGACCACCACCAAGGTGCGGCCCGCGCAGGCCGTGGGCACGGTGCGCGCGATGGCCCGCACGGCGTGGACCTACGCGACGCGCATCGCCTTCTTCGACGACAAGGCGGGACAGATCGCCGAGCTCCCGGTGGAAGCGCCGCTGCGCGTGGCGTAAAGACAGCTGCCGCGTTTCTTATGGCGGTCAGCTCCGCCGTTTGTTATCGTGGCCCCATGGACACGGTGGCCGCGGGCTTCTGGGGGCATTCTTCTGCACGGCGGCGCTGATGCTGGTGATCTCCATGGTCGCCTTCCTGCGCTCGCACCGCCGCGTGGCGCTGATGGCCGGCCTGACGTCCGTGTTCTCCGCCGCCTTCGTGGTCGCCTACCTGGGCTGGCTGCCGCTCTCGTCGCGCGTGGAGGCCCGCGTGCTGGCGCACGTCGCCGTGCTCACCGCGGTCACGCTGGCCCTGATGCTGATGTCCACCATGGGCATGCTGCGCCAGACTTCCCTCGGCCGGCCGGCCGTGGCCTCGCTGGTCGGGTCCGGCGCCGTGGTGCTGGTGGCCGGCTGGCTGCTGGACCCGGCGGACGCGCTCGCGCTCAGCTCGCTGATGGCCTTCGGCGTCGGCAGCGCGATGCTGGTCGTGGCCACCCGTGGGGCGCTGCGCGGCGACCGGGCGGGCTGGACCGCCGTGTGCGGCATCCTGTGCATGCTGGTGGCCATCGGCGGCCTGAGCTGGATCGCGCTGAGCGGCACCAGGTCCTGGCCGGTGCACGCCGTGAGCGCCATGGCCGGCGTCGCCTACCTGTGCGTGATCGCGACGGTGCTCTGGGCGCGCTACTCCTACCTGCTGGAGCTGTCGGAGGTGCTGGCGCACGGCCCGAGCTACGACCCGGTGACGCGCATGCGTTCGCACAGCGAAACGGGGCAGATGATCGGCGACGTGTTCTTCCGCCGCGATGCCGAGGCGCGGCCGATCGGCGTGCTGGCCGTGTGCGTGGCCAACCTGTACGCACTGGAGAACCTGCACGGCCGCGCCGCCTTCAACCACGCCCTGTTCGTCTGCGCCGGGCGCCTGCGCCGCTGCGTGCCGCAGAACGTGGAAATGGGCCGCCTGGGCGAGGACGGTTTCCTGCTCCTCGTGCCCAATGCGCCGGACGTCGAGCGGCTGGAAGTGCTGGCGCGGCAGATCCGCGACCGGCTTGCGCGACCGGTGGCCCTGAGCACCAGCCGCGACCCGGCGGGACTGGAGGCGGCGGGGACGGCCTGGGTCGCCGACGTGGGCATCGGCGTGCTGGGCACCAGCACGCAGGTGCGGCCTTCGCAGGCGGTGTCCACCGCGCGCGCCATGGCACGCACCGCATGGAGCTACGGCAGCCGCATGGCCTTCTTCGACCAGAAGGCGGGCCAGATCGCGGAGCTCGGCGGGGGCAGCCGCGGGCTGCCCGCGAGCGTCGCGACCGCCTGAGCCCGGCCGGCCACCGATAATCACGGGTTTTGCCCCCGTGCCGTCTTGCCCGCTCCGCTGAACATCACATTCCCCGACAACCTGCCGGTCTCCGCCAAGCGCGAGGAGATCATGGCCGCGATCGCGGCCCACCAGGTGGTGATCGTCTGCGGCGAAACCGGCTCGGGCAAGACCACGCAGTTGCCGAAGATCGCCCTCGCCATGGGGCGCGGTCAGCGCCCCGTTTCCGATGACGGGCGGGGCAGGCCGAACGCGCCAGCGGGCAGGGGCCGCCTGATCGGCCACACCCAGCCGCGGCGCATCGCCGCGACCAGCGTCGCCAAGCGCATCGCGCAGGAGCTGGACACGCCGCTGGGCGAGGTGGTCGGCTACAAGGTGCGCTTCCAGGACCGGCTGGCGAAGGACGCTTCCGTCAAGCTGATGACCGACGGCATCCTGCTGGCGGAGACGCAATCCGATCCGCTGCTCAAGGCCTACGACACCATCATCATCGACGAGGCGCACGAGCGCAGCCTCAACATCGACTTCCTCCTGGGCTACCTGCGCCAGCTGCTGCCGCGCCGCCCGGACCTGAAGGTGGTGGTGACCTCGGCGACCATCGACGCCGAGCGCTTCGCGCAGCACTTCGCTTCGGCCCAGGGGCCGGCGCCAGTGATCTACGTCTCGGGGCGCACCTTCCCGGTGGAGCAGCGCTGGCACCCCTTCGAGGAATCGCGCGATTTCGACCTGAACGACGCGATCGCCGACGCGGTGGACGAGCTCTGGCGCGGCAACGCGCCCGGCGACATCCTGGTGTTCCTCCCGGGCGAACGCGAGATCCGCGAGGCGGCCGACCACCTGCGCAAGCACCTGGCGCACGATGTGCTCACGCGCAATGCGGAAGTGCTGCCGCTGTTCGCGCGCCTGTCGCAGGCGGAGCAGGACCGCGTGTTCGACTCCCACCCGGGCCGGCGCATCGTGCTGGCCACCAACGTGGCCGAGACCTCGCTCACCGTTCCGGGCATACGGTACGTCGTGGACACAGGAACGGCGCGGGTCAAGCGCTACAGTTTCCGAAGCAAGGTGGAGCAGCTGCTGGTCGAGCCGGTCAGCCAGGCCGCCGCCAACCAGCGCGCCGGCCGCTGCGGCCGCGTGGCCAACGGCATCTGCATCCGCCTGTACGGCGAGCAGGACTTCAGCGGCCGGCCGCGCTTCACCGATCCGGAAATCCTGCGCTCCTCGCTGGCCGGCGTGATCCTGCGCATGAAGTCGCTGCACCTGGGCGCGGTGGAGGAATTCCCCTTCATCGACCGGCCTTCCAGCCGCGCGATCTCCGACGGCTACCAGCTGCTCAACGAACTCGGGGCGGTGGACGACAACAACGAGCTCACGCCCATGGGCGCCGAGCTGGCACGGCTGCCGCTCGACCCGCGCGTGGGCCGCATGATCCTGGAGGCGCGCCAGCGCGGCGCGCTGCAGGAGGTGCTGGTGATCGCCTCGGCCCTGTCGCTGCAGGACGTGCGCGACCGGCCGATGGAGATGCAGGCGCAGGCCGACCAGCAGCATGCCAAGTTCGACGACGAGAAGAGCGAGTTCTCGGGCTACCTGCGGCTTTGGCAGTGGCTGGACGAGAGCCGGGGCGGCCACGGCAAGGACCACAAGCTGTCCAACCGCCAGTACGAGCAGCTGCTGCGGCAGAACTTCATCAACGTGCGGCGGGTGCGCGAATGGCGCGACGTGCACAGCCAGCTGCTGACGGTGGTGACCGAGCACAAGTGGCGCCTGAACGACCAGCCCGCGAGCTACGAGCAGTTGCACAAGGCCATGCTCTCCGGCCTGCTGGGCAACATCGGCTTCAAGCTGGAGGACGACGAGGCCTACCTCGGAGCACGCGGCATCAAGTTCTATCGCCATCCCGGCGCGCACCTGAAGAAGCGGCCCGGCCGCTGGGTCGTGGTGGCCGAACTGGTGGAGACCACCCGCCTGTTCGGCCGCGGCATCGCCAACATCGAGCCGCAGTGGGTGGAGGAGGTGGCGGGCCACCTGCTGAAGAAGCAGTTGCTCGATCCGCACTGGGAGAAGAAGGCGGCGGAAGTGCTGGCGCTGGAACGCGCCACGCTGTACGGGCTGGTGATCTACAGCGGCCGCCGCGTGCCTTTCGCCCGCGCCGACCTGCAGGGCGCGCGCGAGATCTTCATCCGCGAAGGCCTGGTCGACGGGCAGTGGGAAACGCGCCTGCCTTTCCTGGCGGCCAACCAGAAACTGGTCAAGCAGGTCGAGGAGCTGGAACACAAGTCGCGCCGGCAGGACGTGCTGGTGGACGAGGAGCTGATCTACGCCTTCTACGACCAGCAGGTCCCGAAGGACGTGTACAGCGGAGCGACCTTCGAAGGCTGGTACCGGACGGCGAGCCGCGGCCAGCCCGAGCTGCTGAAGCTCACGCGCGACGAGCTGATGCGGCACGAGGCCGCCGGCATCACCAGCAATGCCTTCCCCAAGGTCGTAAAGCTGGGCGGCGTGGACTGCTCGGCGAGCTACCTGCACGAACCCGGCGATCCGCGCGACGGCGTCACCGTCAGCGTGCCGCTGTTCGTGCTGAACCAGGTGAACGAGGACCGCGCCGAATGGCTGGTGCCCGGCATGCTGAAGGACAAGGTCCAGGCCCTGCTGAAAAGCCTGCCGCAGAAACCGCGCTCGCGCTTCGTGCCGCTGCCGGAGTCGGCCACGCGCCTGGCGGAAGTGCTGTCCGCGCCGGAGCGCTACGCGAACGGCAGCCTGACCGACGCACTGCTGAAACAGGTGCGCGACCAGACCAGCCTGGACGTGAAGCGCACCGACTTCAAGCTCGACATGGTGCCAGCCCACCTGTTCATGAACTTCCGCATCGTCGACGAACACGGGCGGCAGCTCGGGATGGGGCGCAACCTGGGTGCGCTGAAGGCGGAACTGGGGGCGAAGGCGCGCGGTGCATTTCAGGCACTGGCAGGCCTGAAGGTCGCGGCTGCTCCGGCTGTTCCTCCCTCCCCCTCCGGGGGAGGGAGGGGTGGGGGCGCTGGCGTCGGCGCAGCAAGGGCGAGCCCCCTCCCGACCTCCCCGGAGGGGGAGGGGAAAGAAGGTACACCGCCTGGACCTTCGGCGAACTGCCGGAACTCATGGAGATCCGCAAGGGCGGCACCAGCCTGGTCGGCTTCCCCGCGCTGGTCGACAGGCAGGACGCCGTCGTGATCGAGGTGTTCGACGAACCCGAGGTCGCGGCCGCGAAGCACCGCGGCGGCCTGCGTCGCCTGTTCGCGCTGCAGCTGCGAGACGCACTGAAGTACCTGGAAAAGAACATCCCCGACCTGCAGAAGATGGCGGTGGCGTACATGCCGCTGGGCACGCACGAGGAACTGCGCGCGCAGGTCATCGAGGTCGCGCTGGACCGCGCGCTGCTGCAGGACCCGCTGCCCACCGATGCCGCCGCGTTCCAGCGGCGCCTGGAAGAGGGGCGCGGGCGCCTGACGCTGATCGCCAACGAGGTCGCGCGCCTGGCCGCCACCATCCTGGCCGAGTACGCCGCGGCCGCACGCAAGATCAAGGACACGAAGATCCAGCCGGAAGCCACCGCCGATGCCGCCCAGCAGCTGCAACGGCTGGTACCCAAACGTTTCCTGGCCGCAACGCCCTGGGCGCGGCTGCAGCACCTTCCGCGTTACCTGAAGGGAATCGTGCTGCGGCTGGACAAGCTGCGGGCCGACCCCGAGCGCGACGCCGCCCGGCTGGCCGAGCTGCGGCCGCAGGAGCAGCGCTACTGGCGCCTCGTGGCCGAGCGCAAGGGCGCCACCGACGAGCGCATGGAGGATTTCCGCTGGCTGCTGGAGGAGCTGCGCGTCAGCTTCTTCGCGCAGGAACTGCGCACCCCAGCCCGTCAGCATCAAGCGATTGGAGAAAGTCTGGAGCCAGCTGAATAGTTGACGCCTGGAAACCGCGGTACGCGGTAGAACCCCCATAGGCGGCCGGGGCGCACCCGGCACACTCTGGCGAACTCACGGGGTCTTGCCCATGGATCGACGCAGCTTCATCGGGACGTGCACGGCGGGCGCCGCTGGCCTGTCCGCCGCCGCCACCTTCGCCGCCCTGGCCGCCAACGCGCGGCCCAAGGAGTACGCGAAGGCGCTGCTGGTGAACGAGAGGGGCGACGCGCTGAAGGCGTCCGAGCTCAAGGTGCAGGCGAACTACGTCTTCCACTATCCCTTCGAGGCCACGCCGGTCTTCCTGCTGGACCTGGGCAAGGCGGTGGCGCCCAACACCTTGAGCACGCAGGACCGGAATGCCTACAGCTGGCCGGGCGGGGTGGGGCGCAACCGCAGCATCGTGGCCTTCTCGGCGATCTGCGCCCACCAGCTGGTGTACCCCACGCGCGACGTGAGCTTCATCAGCTTTCGCAAGACGCGCGCAGCGCGGCGTGCAGGACGGCCTGATCCACTGCTGCGCGGAGCACAGCCAGTACGATCCCGCGCGCGGCGCGGAGGTGCTCGGGCCCGGCCAAGCAGCCGCTGTGCGCGGTGCTGCTGTCGCACGATGCGAAGGCGGACACGCTGACGGCCTACGCCACGCTGGGCGGCGAGATGTTCGACGAGTTCTTCCGCAAATACGAGATGAAGCTCAGCCTGGACGTGGGCCCCAAGGCGAAAAACGCCGTGGCGGGCCAGAGCATAGTGCGCGAGCTGGAACGGTTCTGCAAGAACCCCATCCAGTGCTGAGGGTGCTGGGGTTCGCTGCGCTCACCGCCAGCCTACGATTTCCGTCGGGGTAGGCTGGCGGTGAGGCGCAGCCGAACCCCAGCGCTTCAAAGCTTCGCCAGCCGCTCCAGCGCCGCCTTCAGGGTCTCGTCCTTCTTTGCGAAGCAGAACCGAACCACCCGCTGGTCGAAGCCGTTGCCGTAGAACGCCGACAGCGGGATGGCCGCCACGCCGATCTCGCTGGTGAGCCACTTGCAGAACTCGTCTTCCTTCAGCGCGCTGACCTTGGAGATCTCCACGCACTGGAAGTACGTGCCTTCGCTGGGCAACAGCTGGAAGCGCGTGCGCGCCAGGCCTTCGCGGAACAGGTCGCGCTTGCGCTGGTAGAAGGCCGGCAGCTGCAGGTAGGGCTCGGGCGAGGCCATGTAGCTGGCCAGGCCGAACTGCATCGGCGTGTTCACCGTGAACACGTTGAACTGGTGCACCTTGCGGAACTCGGCGGAGAGCACGGCCGGTGCCGCCACGTAGCCGACCTTCCAGCCGGTGACGTGGTAGGTCTTGCCGAAGCTGGAGACGATCAGCGAGCGCGCGGCCAGGCCGGGGAAGCGCGCCGCGCTCTGGTGCAGCTGGCCGTCGAACACCATGTGCTCGTAGACCTCGTCGCTGATCACGAAGACGTCGGTGGGCGCCAGCAGGTCCTGCAGCTGCAGCATCTCCGCGCGCGTCCACACCGTGCCGCTCGGGTTGTGCGGCGAGTTGATCATGATCGCGCGCGTCTTCGGCGACAACGCGGCCGCGATCTTGACGAAGTCCGGCCGGAAGGTGCCGGGGGTAAGCGGCACGCGCACCACGGTGCCGCCGGCCAGCTCGATGTTGGGCACGTAGCTGTCGTAGCAGGGCTCCAGCACGATCACCTCGTCGCCCGGCTTCACGATGGCCAGCACCGCCGTGATGATCGCCTGCGTCGCGCCGGCGGTGATGGTGATCTCGCTGGCCGAGTCGTACTTGCGGCCGTAGAGCGCCTCCACCTTGGACGCCACCGCCTCGCGCAGCGGCGCGATGCCGGTCATCGGCGGGTACTGGTTCAGCCCCTTCTTCATGGCCTCGGTGACCGCGTCGACCAGCTTCGGGTCGCACTCGAAGTCGGGGAAGCCCTGGCCCAAATTCACGGCGCCCTTCTCGGTCGCCAGCGCGGACATCACCGTGAAGATGGTGGTGCCCATGGTCGGGAACTTGGTCTGGATCGGCGGGGTGCGTTCGGTGACAGGAGCCATGGTCATCAAAGTTCGTAGTCGTTGCCGTGGCCGCTCATGGCCTTCGCGATCAGGTTGCGGTCCAGGCGGTCGGAAAGCAGTTCGGCGAAGCGGTAGACGAAGTTTCGCAGGTATGCGCCGCGCTTGAACGCCACGCGGGCGACGTTCTGCCCGAACAGGTGGCCCAGGGGGCGGGCGGCGAGGTCGGAGTTGGTGCTGCCGACGTCGTCGCGCACCGCCATCTCGGCGACGATGCCGATGCCCAGGCCGAGGCGCACGTAGGTCTTGATCACGTCGGAGTCGATCGCCTCCAGGGCGATGCGCGGCGGCTGCTTCTTCTGCGCGAAGGCGCTGTCGATGCGGGTGCGGCCGGTGAAGCTGGGGTGGTAGGTGACCAGCGGCTCGGCGGCGATGTCCTCCAGCGACACCCGTTCCTTCTTCGCCAGGGGTGCCCCTGTGGCAGCACCAGCACGTGCTGCCACTCGTAGCAGGGCATGGTGACCAGCTCCGGGTATTCGCCCAGCGATTCCGTCGCGATGCCGATCTCCGCCACTTCGTCCAGCACCATGCGCGCCACCTGGTCGGGCGAGCCCTGGTGCAGGCTGACGCTCACCTTGGGATAGGCCTCGCGCAGCTTCGCCACCGGGATGGGCAGCACGTAGCGCGCCTGCGTGTGGGTGGTGGCGATCGAGAGCGTGCCGCTGTCCTGGGCGCTGAACTGCTCGCCGATGCGCTTGAGGTTGCTCACCTCGCGCATGATCAGCTCGATGCTCTTGAGCACGTGCTGGCCGGGTTCGGTGACGCGCTTGAGGCGCTTGCCGTGGCGCGCGAAGATCTCGACGCCCAGCTCTTCTTCCAGCTCGATGATGGCCTTGGACACGCCCGGCTGGGAGGTGTGCAGGGCCTTGGCCGCTTCCGTCAGGTTCAGGTTGCGCCGCACCGCTTCCTGGACGAAGCGAAACTGATGCAGGTTCATGCCGATTTTCTTCTAAGAGAGACAGGCATTATGCCTGCAGCCCTTATTCCAACGCAATCTGAGCGAGCAGTTCGACGACCCGGCCGTCCTCCCCACGGGCTTCTGCAGCACGAAGGCAACAGAGGGGAAACGGGCGCGCAGGCCGTCCACCAGCAGCGGCAGGTCCTCGCGGGCGTGCCGCCCGGTGCCGAGAAACATGGGGACGATCGTGACCTGGCCGGCGCCGGCGGCCACCAGTTCGGCCGCGGCATCCGGCAGGCCCGGGGTGTCCAGCTCAGGAAGGCGCACCGCACCGGGGTGTCGGGCGTCATGGCGCGCAGCCGCGCCGCCACCGTTTCCATGGACAGGCGCCACAGCGGGTCGCGCGAGCCGTGGCCGAACAGGACGATCGCCTTGCCCATGTCAGCGCCGCAGCACCAGCCAGCTGAAGGCCGCCAGCGAGAAGAAGGTGTAGATGATGCCCGGCGCCCCCGCCGCCACCCAGGGCACCCAGTTCTGCAGGTTGCCGATGTAGCCGAACACGTTGTTCAGCAGGAAGAAGCTGATGCCGATCAGCACGCCACCGAACACGTAGCTGGTGATTCCGCCCGAGCGGAAGTGCAGGTAGGCAAAGGGCAGGGCCAGCACCACCATCACCATGCAGGACAGCGGATAGAACACCTTGCGCCAGAACTCGATCTCGTAGCGCTGCGATGTCTGCGAGTTCGCCTCCAGGTGCCGGATGTACTGGAACAGGGCGATGGTGCTCATGCGCTCGGGCTTCAGGAGCGCCACCGACACCATCTCCTGCGTGATCTCGCTGGGCCAGCGCATCGTCGGCAGCTTCAGGCGCTCCACGCGCGAGGCGCCTTCGTTGGTGTTGAACTCGGTGCGTTCCACGTCCCTCAGGGTCCAGGCGCCTTCGCCGAAGCTGGCCTGGCCGGCCTGCGTGATCGACACCAGGAAGCCGCGCGAATCGGCCTCGAAGATCCGCACCTTCTCCATCTGGCCCTCGGGCGTGAGGCGGAACACGTTCACGTTGTACGAGAGGTAGCGCTGCCGCTCCTTCAGCCAGGCGCCGGTGGTGCCGATCGACAGGCCGCCGCCCAGCCGCGACTTGAGCAGCTGCGCCGTGCGGTCCGACAGCGGCGCCAGGTAGTCGCCGGTGGCGAAGGTCAGGATGGTGAAGGCCAGGCCCAGGCCGAACAGCGCCCGCAGCGCGCGCCAGGGACCGAGGCCGCTGGTGCGCAGGATGGTGTATTCGGAGCTTTGCGCCAGCCGCGCCATCACGAAGATGGTTCCGATCAGCACGGCGATCGGCAGCAGCTCGTACAGGTGGCTGGGCATGCGCAGCGCCACGTAGATCAGCGCCTGCGTCAGCCGGTAGGGCTGCATGCCGCGGCCCAGGTTGCCCAGCTCGTCGACGAAGTCGAAGAAGAAGAACAGGGCCAGAAAGCCGACGCTCACGAAGGCGACGGCATACAGGACCTCGACGTAGATCAGGCGGCGGATCGTCCTCACGCGGCCTTCCCCCCGCGCGCAGCAGCAGCGGCCGGACCGTCCAGTTGTTGTGCTGCTTGGCCAGCCAGAGCGAGGCCGCCGTGAAGGTGCCGCCGTGCACGATCAGCAGGAAGGCCAGGAAGCCGGCGCGCTCGCGCGAGATCCAGTTCTGCCCCAGGTTCAGCAGGTTGAAATACACGACGAAGGCGAACAGCGCGAACACCAGGTTGCCGCTGCGGCCCACGCGCGGGTTGACGCTGGAGACTGTGACCGCCAGCAGCACGAAGTTGATGCCGGCCAGCGCCAGACCCAGGCGCCAGGCCAGCTCGCCCTTGTTCGCCGGGGTCGGGTTGAGCACCAGGTCGAGGGTCGAACGCGCCTTGGCCGGGCTTTCGTCGCCGCCGATCAGGTTGTTCTCGCGCACGCGGGTGCCATGCTGCTCGAACTCGCTGATGCGCAGGCCCTCGCCCTTGAGCGACGTCTCCAGCCGCTGGCCGTTGGACAGCAGCAGGAACTGCTCGTCGCCGATGGTTTCCACCCGGCCGCTGCGCGCGGAGGTGACCGTCTCCTTGTCCTTCTCCACGGTGGAAATGAAGATGTTGCGGCCCGACTTGTTGTCCGGCGTGTCCTTGTCCAGGAAGAACACGCGCCGGCCGCTGGCCGACTCCTGGAACTGCCCGGGCGCGACCCGCTCGAGGTCGCCGCGGCGGCCATACCGGTCCTTCAGCTCCTGCGTCTGCTGGTTCGCCCAGGGCCAGATCACCAGGGCCAGCAGGGCGATCACCAGCAGCACCGGCCAGGAGAAACCGAACAGCGGCCGCACCAGCGAGGACAGGCCGCGGCCCGCCGAGAACCAGATCACCATCTCGCTGTCGCGGTACATGCGCGAGAGCGTGCCGACGATGGCGATGAACAGCGACAGCGTGAGGATGGTGGGCAGGTAGCCCAGGACGGTGTAGCCCATCACCATCATCACTTCCTCGGGGTTGATGCTGCCGCGGCTGGCAAGGCTCAGGGTACGGATCAGGGTCATCGTCATCACGATGGTGACCAGCACCACGAGCGAGGCCCCGAAACTGCGGGCCAGCTCCTTGCGAACGGTTGAATGGAATAACATCGGCGGGCGCATCCGGCGCTATGAACAACAAGGGATTATGGACTTCGAACTCAAGACCCTCGACCTTGCAGGTGCGGCCAACGAGAAGACCGACGTGCTGCTGGTGCTGGTCACGGAAGGTTTCCAGGCGGGCAAGGATCCCGTCTCCAGGCTGGTCGCCGCCGCGCTCGCCGCGCGCGACCTCGAACCCAAGCCCGGCAAGATGCTGCACGCCTACCGGGCCGAGGGGATCGCCGCCTCCCGGGTGATCCTGGCCGGTGCCGGCGACGGCTCGGGCAAGAAGCTGCACGCCGCGGTGCAGGCCGCCACCGGCGCGCTGCGCTCCACCACCGCGCGCAAGCTCACCATCGTGCTGCCGCGCCGCAGCGGCGCCGAGGCGGTGCGCGCGGCCGTCTGCGGCACGGCGGAAAGCAGCTACGTGTACGTGGCCACCAAGTCCAAGCCGGAAGCGCGCGAGCTGAAGAAGGTCGTGGTCGGCGTCGACGACGCCGGTGCCCACAAGGCTGCCTTCCTGCGCGCCAAGGCCACCGCCATCGGCATCGAGTTCGCGCGCGAGCTGGGCAACCTGCCGCCGAACTACGCGACGCCCACGCGCCTGGGCGAGGAGGCCGCCCGCCTGGGCAAGGCCCACGGCTTCCCGGTGGAAGTGATGGGGCCCAAGGAGGTCGCGCGCGTCGGCATGGGGTCCTTCATGAGCGTGGCCAAGGGTTCGGCCGAGCCGCTGCGCTTCATCGTCCTGCGCTACGAAGGCGCGGGCAAGGGGCGGCGCCGGTGGTGCTGGTGGGCAAGGGCATCACCTTCGACACCGGCGGCATCTCCATCAAGCCCTCGGCCGAGATGGACGAGATGAAGTACGACATGGGTGGCGCGGCCAGCGTTCTGGGCACCTTCCGCGCGCTCGCGGAACTCAAGCCGAAGCTGAACGTGGTCGGCCTGATTCCCGCCTGCGAGAACATGCCCGATGGCGCCTCCTACAAGCCGGGCGACATCCTCACCAGCATGAGCGGCCAGACCATCGAGGTGCTGAACACCGATGCGGAAGGCCGCCTGATCCTGTGCGACGCGCTGACCTATGCCGAGCGCTTCAAGCCGCGCGCCGTGATCGACATCGCCACCCTCACGGGGGCCTGCGTGGTGGCGCTGGGCGGGGTGCGCAGCGGCCTGTTCGCCACCGACGACGAACTGGCGCAGCAGCTGCTGGACGCCGGCGAGGCCGCGCTCGATCCATGCTGGCGCCTGCCGCTGGACGACGAATACGCCGAAGGGCTGAAGACGAATTTCGCCGACGTGGCGAACGTCGCCGGACGCGCGGGCGGCGCCGTGGTGGCGGCGAAGTTCCTGCATCGCTTCACGCAGAACTATCCCTGGGCGCACCTGGACATCGCCGGCACCGCCTGGAAGGGCGGCGCGTCCAAGGGTTCCACCGGGCGGCCGGTGGGCCTGCTGCTGGAATACCTGCTGACGCAAGAGGCTGCGGGCTCCGGCGGCAAGCGCGCCCCGGCGGCCAAGGGCAAGCCCGCCCCGGCGAAGCCCAGGCGGCGCGCCGCCGCCTGACCGCGACGATGACCGAGGTCGCCTTCCACTTCAACGTGCCGGACAAGCTGGGCTACGCCTGCCGGCTGCTGCGCAAGGCCGCCGGCAGCGGCGCGAAGGTGGTGGTGACCGGCGAAGCGGACCTGCTGCGGGCGCTGGACACCGAGCTGTGGACCTTCTCGGCGCTGGAGTTCCTGCCCCACTGCCATGCCGCGTCGGCCGACGCGCAGGTGCTGGCCGCGTCGCCGATCGTGCTGGCCGACGCGCCGCGCGCCACGCCGCACCAGGAGGTGCTGGTGAACCTGGGCACGCGCGTCCCCGACGGCTTCGAGCGCTTCGAGCGCCTGATCGAGGTGGTGACGCAGGACGACGAGGACCGGCAGCAGGCGCGCACGCGCTGGAAGCACTACGCCGACCGGGGCTATGCGATCAAGCGGCACGACCTGGCCGCCAAGGAGGGCACCTGATGGCCACACGCACACCGCCGCGTTTCGTGCCGACCCTGACCGAAGTGGTGCAGTCCGGGCCGGTGCCCCTGGCGGCGGCGCCCGGGCTGTCCGCCGACCAGCTCGCCCAGCGCGTGCTGCAGCGCGTGGACCTCGCCCTGGACCGGCGGCTGCGCGAAGCCATCGCCACGGTGGTGCTGGAACAGAGCAGCGCGATGGTGCCGCTGTTGCGCGAGCGCCTCGAAAGCGTGATCCACGAACTGGTGGCCGAAGCTGTCGCCGAAGAGATGCAGGCGCGTCAACGCGCCGACGCCGGGGACGTTTGACACCCGGCAACGAAGTTCGCGTTTCGCTGACGACCCCGGCCTAACCCTATGGTTCGGGTCCGGAAATTGCGCTAACGTGCCGCCCGTTGAGCAAGAACAACGGACTCAACCCATTTCCCAACCCGGAGGTTTCTACATGCAATTCCAACTGAAATTGACGGCCGCCATGGCCATCGCCGCCGCTTGCGGCGTTGCGGGCGCCCAGGAGCAGGTCGTCAAGATCGGTCACGTCGCGCCGCTGTCCGGCGCGCAGGCCCACTACGGCAAGGACAACGAGAACGGCGTCCGCATGGCCATCGAGGACCTGAACGCGCAGAAGATCAAGATCGGCGGCAAGACGATCAAGTTCGAGATCCAGGCCGAAGACGACGCCGCCGACCCGAAGCAGGGCACGGCCGCCGCCCAGAAGCTGTGCGACGCCAAGGTTTCCGGCGTCGTGGGGCACCTGAACTCCGGCACGACCATCCCCGCTTCCAAGGTCTACAACGACTGCGGCATCCCGCACGTCACGGGCGCGGCCACCAACCCCAACCTGACCAAGCCGGCCTACAAGACCACCTACCGCATCATCGCCAACGACAACGCCCTGGGCGCTGCGCTGGCCCTGCATGCCGCGGACAAGCTGAAGCTGAAGAAGGTCGCGATCATCGACGACCGCACCGCCTACGGCCAGGGCGTCGCCGAAGTGTTCAAGAAGACCGCCGTGTCCAAGGGCATGACGGTCGTCGACGAGCAGTTCACCAACGACAAGGCCACCGACTTCATGGCCATCCTGACCGCCATCAAGGCCAAGAATCCCGACGCCATCTTCTTCGGCGGCATGGATCCCCAGGCCGGCCCGATGCTGCGCCAGATGGAGCAGCTGGGCATGGGCAACGTCAAGTACTTCGGCGGCGACGGCATCTGCACGGCGGAAATCGCCAAGCTGTCGGCCGGCGCCAAGACGCTGGGCAACGTGGTCTGCGCCGAAGGCGGTGCCTCGCTGGCCAAGATGCCCGGCGGCACGGCCTGGAAGGACAAGTACGACAAGAAGTACCCCAACCAGTTCCAGGTCTACAGCCCGTACACCTACGACGCGACCTTCGTGCTGGTCGACGCGATGAAGCGCGCCAACTCCGTGGACCCCAAGGTCTACACCAAGGAACTCGCCAAGACCAACTACAAGGGCGTGACCTCCACGATCGCCTTCGAAGCCAACGGCGAGCTGAAGAACGCGGCGACGACCCTGTACACGTACAAGGAAGGCAAGAAGACGCCGATGTGATCAGCTGATCCACGGTAACTCCGTGTATCCGAAGGCCGCCCACGGGCGGCCTTCTTCGTTTTCGCCTCGTGCCGGCAGCCCCGTTGCAGGCTTGCTGCGT
This sequence comes from Ramlibacter montanisoli, assembly GCF_013087525.1. GTDB lineage: Bacteria > Pseudomonadota > Gammaproteobacteria > Burkholderiales > Burkholderiaceae_C > Ramlibacter > Ramlibacter montanisoli. The sequence goes on from NZ_JABFCS010000001.1 coordinate 1,370,765, forward strand.
CACTGTAGTCTCGGGGAGCTTTTGACGTGGGAGCCTTCCTACAGTCCGCGCCAGTACTGGCTTTGCAGCCCATTCCGGGTTCCTGTCGTGTTGAAGGGTGATGCGTAAGCCGGTACCCTCCTCCTTCCTGTTGGCGTGCCAACAGTTGCTTACCAATGGGGGATCACATGGAAGTTCTGGCGAAACTGCCTGCCGCTGAGCATCGAGACGGGGACTTGAAGTTGGTGCTGAAGGCCCTGTCGGCCTTCCGACGCGGCGAGCAAGGCGTGACGCTGCCCACGGAGTGGGATGGTCTGTTCGGGAAGATCGCCGCGGAATTCAACGAGCTGTCGTCGCAGACCGGCCGCACCTGCACGCGGCTGAAGTCGGTCGCGGCCGGCCCCCATACCGGCGCCAAGGCGGGCCGCCGGGTGTCCGACGACAAGCTCACCGGTTTCTGGCAGGAGAACGTCGCCAGCGTCAACAGCCTGCTGGACGAAGTGGAACTCACCGGCGAGCGCACGCGCACGCTGCTGGGCGGACTCACCGAACTGAAGAAGGGCAACTCGGGCGCGGAACTGCCGCACGACTGGACCGGCCTGTTCGGCAAGGTGGCCGACGCCTTCAACGACGTCGTGGCGCAGAACGTGCGCATGTCGCAGGAGCTTTCGCGCCTGTCGCGCGTGGTCGGCAAGGAGGGCAAGCTGAAGGAGCGGGCGAGCATGCCCAGCACCGACGGCTTCTGGCGGGACTCCGCCGAATCGATCAACTCCCTGATCTCCGACCTGGTGCACCCGACGTCCGAAGTGGCGCGGGTGATCGGTGCGGTGGCCCAGGGCGACCTGTCCAAGTCCATGGCCCTGGAGGCCGACGGGCGCGCGCTGGAAGGCGAATTCCTGCGCACCGCCATGACCATCAACAAGATGGTGCAGCAGCTGGGCACCTTCTCCGCCGAAGTGACGCGGGTGGCGCGCGAAGTGGGTACCGAAGGGAAGCTGGGTGGACAGGCGGAAGTGCAGGGCGTGGCCGGAACCTGGAAGGACCTGACCGACTCCGTGAACTCCATGGCCGGCAACCTGACGGCCCAGGTTCGGAACATCGCGGAAGTGACCAAGGCCGTGGCGGCCGGTGACCTGTCCAAGAAGATCACGGTGGACGTGAAAGGCGAGATCCTGGAACTGAAGAACACCATCAACACGATGGTGGACCAGCTGCGAAGCTTCGCTTCGGAAGTGACGCGCGTGGCGCGCGAAGTGGGCACCGAAGGCAAGCTGGGCGGCCAGGCCGACGTGCAGGGCGTGGCCGGGACCTGGAAGGACCTGACCGAGTCGGTGAACTTCATGGCCGGCAACCTGACCTCGCAGGTGCGCAACATCGCCGACGTGACCAAGGCGGTGGCGGCCGGCGACCTGTCCAAGAAGATCACGGTGGACGTGAAGGGCGAGATCCTGGAGCTGAAGAACACCATCAACACCATGGTGGACCAGCTGCGATCCTTCGCCTCGGAAGTGACGCGGGTGGCGCGCGAGGTGGGTACCGAAGGCAAGCTGGGCGGCCAGGCCGACGTGCAGGGCGTGGCCGGTACCTGGAAGGACCTGACCGACTCGGTGAACTCCATGGCCGGCAACCTGACGGCCCAGGTGCGCAACATCGCGGACGTGACCAAGGCGGTGGCGGCCGGCGACCTGTCCAAGAAGATCACCGTGGACGTGAAGGGCGAGATCCTGGAGCTGAAGAACACCATCAACACCATGGTGGACCAGCTGCGATCCTTCGCCTCGGAAGTGACGCGGGTGGCGCGCGAGGTGGGTACCGAAGGCAAGCTGGGCGGCCAGGCCGACGTGCAGGGCGTGGCCGGCACCTGGAAGGACCTGACCGACTCCGTGAACTCGATGGCCGGCAACCTCACGGCCCAGGTGCGGAACATCGCGGAAGTGACGACCGCCGTGGCAGCCGGTGACCTGTCCAAGAAGATCACGGTGGACGTGAAGGGCGAGATCCTGAGCTGAAGAACACCATCAACACGATGGTGGACCAGCTCTCCTCCTTCGCTTCGGAAGTGACCCGCGTGGCGCGCGAAGTGGGTACCGAAGGAAAACTGGGAGGGCAGGCCGACGTGCAGGGCGTGGCCGGTACCTGGAAGGACCTGACCGAGTCGGTGAACTTCATGGCCGGCAACCTGACCTCGCAGGTGCGCAACATCGCGGACGTGACCAAGGCGGTGGCGGCCGGCGACCTGTCCAAGAAGATCACCGTGGACGTGAAGGGCGAGATCCTGGAGCTGAAGAACACCATCAACACCATGGTGGACCAGCTCTCCTCGTTCGCGTCGGAAGTGACGCGGGTGGCGCGGGAGGTGGGTACCGAAGGCAAGCTGGGTGGCCAGGCCGACGTGCAGGGCGTGGCCGGTACCTGGAAGGACCTGACCGATTCGGTGAACTCGATGGCCGGCAACCTGACGGCCCAGGTGCGCAACATCGCCGACGTGACCAAGGCGGTGGCGGCCGGCGACCTGTCCAAGAAGATCACGGTGGACGTGAAGGGCGAGATCCTGGAGCTGAAGAACACCATCAACACCATGGTGGACCAGCTGCGATCCTTCGCCTCGGAAGTGACGCGGGTGGCGCGCGAGGTGGGTACCGAAGGCAAGCTGGGCGGCCAGGCGGAAGTGCAGGGCGTGGCCGGCACCTGGAAAGACCTGACCGACAACGTGAACTCCATGGCCGGCAACCTGACGGCCCAGGTGCGCAACATCGCCGACGTGACCAAGGCGGTGGCGGCCGGCGACCTGTCCAAGAAGATCACCGTGGACGTGAAGGGCGAGATCCTGGAGCTGAAGAACACCATCAACACCATGGTGGACCAGCTGCGTTCCTTCGCCTCGGAAGTGACCCGGGTGGCGCGGGAAGTGGGTACCGAAGGCAAGCTGGGCGGCCAGGCCGACGTGCAGGGCGTGGCCGGCACCTGGAAGGACCTGACCGATTCGGTGAACTCCATGGCCGGCAACCTGACGGCCCAGGTGCGGAACATCGCGGAGGTGACGACCGCCGTGGCGGCCGGCGACCTGTCCAAGAAGATCACGGTGGACGTGAAGGGCGAGATCCTGAGCTGAAGAACACCATCAACACGATGGTGGACCAGCTGCGTTCCTTCGCCTCGGAAGTGACGCGGGTGGCGCGGGAGGTGGGCACCGAAGGCAAGCTGGGCGGCCAGGCCTACGTGCAGGGCGTGGCCGGCACCTGGAAGGACCTCACGGACAACGTGAACTTCATGGCCGGCAACCTGACCTCGCAGGTGCGCAACATCGCCGACGTGACCAAGGCGGTGGCGGCCGGCGACCTGTCCAAGAAGATCACGGTGGACGTGAAGGGCGAGATCTCGGAGCTGAAGATCACCATCAACACCATGGTGGACCAGCTCTCCTCCTTCGCCTCGGAAGTGACACGGGTGGCGCGCGAAGTGGGTACCGAAGGCAAGCTGGGCGGCCAGGCCTACGTGCAGGGCGTGGCCGGCACCTGGAAGGACCTCACCGACAACGTGAACTTCATGGCCGGCAACCTGACCTCGCAGGTGCGCGGCATCGCCAAGGTGGTGACCGCGGTGGCCAACGGCGACCTGGAACAGAAGCTGACCGTGGAAGCCAAGGGCGAGATCGCCTCGCTGGCCGACACCATCAACTCCATGACCGACACGCTCGCGACCTTCGCCGACCAGGTGACGACCGTGGCGCGCGAAGTGGGCGTGGAAGGCAAGCTGGGGGCCAGGCCAAGGTGCCGGGCGCCGCGGGCACCTGGAAGGGCCTGACGGAGAACGTGAACCAGCTGGCCGCCAACCTCACCACCCAGGTGCGGGCGATCGCCGAGGTGGCGACTGCCGTGACGCAGGGTGACCTGACCCGCTCCATCACGGTGGAAGCGCAGGGCGAAGTGGCCGCGCTCAAGGACACCATCAACGAGATGATCCGCAACCTGCGCGACACCACGCAGGTGAACACCGAGCAGGACTGGCTGAAGACCAACCTGGCCAAGTTCTCGCGGATGCTGCAGGGCCAGCGCGACCTGGTCGCGGTGGGCCACCTGATCCTGTCCGAGCTGGCGCCCGTGGTGGGCGCCCAGCAGGCGGAGTTCTACGTGCTGCGCTACACGGCGGAACAGCCCAAGCTGCGCCTGATGGCGTCGTATGCCTCGGACGGCCACGGCGCCTACGGCAAGGAGGTCGACCTGGGGCAGGGCCTCGTGGGCCAGGCGGCCTTTGACAAGAAGAAGATCATGCTGACCTCCAGCTTCCCGGAGACCCTGAAGATCGTCTCGGGCCTGACGGAGACCGCGCCGCTGAACGTGCTGGTGCTGCCCATCATCTTCGAAGGCCAGGTGCGGGGCGTGATCGAGCTGGCCTCGGTCGAGCGCTTCAACCCGACCCACCAGGCCTTCCTGGACCAGCTGACGGAATCGATCGGCATCGTGATCAACACGATCGAGGCCAACATGCGGACCGAAGACCTGCTGGCGCAGTCGCAGTCGCTGGCGCAGGAACTGCAGTCCCGCCAGGAAGAACTGCAGCAGACCAACGAGGAACTGCAGGAGAAGGCCCGCCTGCTGGCGCACCAGAACCAGGAGGTGGAGCGCAAGAACGCGGAAGTGGAACAGGCCCGCCAGGCGCTGGAGGAAAAGGCCAAGCAGCTGGCCCTGACCTCCAAGTACAAGTCGGAGTTCCTGGCCAACATGTCCCACGAGCTGCGCACGCCGCTGAACTCGCTGCTGATCCTGTCGGACCAGCTGTGCAAGAACCCCGAAGGCAACCTCACGCCCAAGCAGGTGGAGTTCGCCAAGACGATCCACTCGTCCGGCAACGACCTGCTGATGCTGATCAACGACATCCTGGACCTGTCCAAGATCGAGTCCGGCACGGTGGTGGTGGACGTCAACGAGCTGCGCCTTTCGGACCTGCAGCTGTACGTGGAGCGCACCTTCCGCCACGTGGCAGAGGCCAAGAACGTGGACTTCACCGTGCGCACCGGCCTGAACCTGCCGGCGTCGATGGTCACGGACGCCAAGCGCCTGCAGCAGATCCTGAAGAACCTGCTGTCCAACGCCTTCAAGTTCACGCACCAGGGCCACGTCACGCTGACGGTGGAGGAGGTGTTCGCGGGCTGGAGCAACGACAACGAGGACCTGAACCGCGCCCAGCAGGTGATCGCCTTCTCGGTGTCGGACACCGGCATCGGCATCTCGCCCGACAAGCAGCAGATCATCTTCGAGGCCTTCCAGCAGGCCGACGGTTCCACCAGCCGCAAGTACGGCGGCACCGGCCTGGGCCTGGCGATTTCCCGCGAGCTGTCCAAGCTGCTCGGTGGCGAGATCCGCCTGGTGTCCGCGCCGGGGCAGGGCTCCACCTTCACCCTGTACCTGCCGCTGGTCTACATGGCCACGCGCACGGCCCGCCGCATCAGCTCGGACTTCCGCGGCGACCCGACCGTCTCGCCCATGCCCAAGCGCCTGCCCGCCCCGCCGCAGCAGCAGTCCGCGGCCGTCGCCGAGGAGCAGCTGGTGGAGGACGCCGAGGACGTGCCGGCGGAAGGCGAGGAGGCCGTGGCCGCCGACAACCTGGCGAATGACGACCGCGAGAACATCCACCAGGGCGACCTGGTGCTGCTGATCGTGGAGAACGACCTGGCCTTCGCGCGCTTCCTGCTCGATGCCGCCCGCAACAAGGGCTTCAAGGGCCTGGTGACCACGGTGGGCGCCGGGGCGCTGACGCTGGCGAACCAGCACAAGCCCTCGGCGGTGACGCTGGACATGCACCTGCCGGACATGGCCGGCTGGCGCGTGCTCGACCGCATGAAGCACGACCTGGCCCTGCGCCACGTGCCGGTGTGCGTGATCTCCACCGACGACAGCAAGGACCGCGCCTTCAAGTCCGGAGCGCTGGCCTTCCTCGAGAAGCCGATCCGCTCCAAGGAGGTGCTGGACGGGATGCTCGAGAGGCTGCACGACTACGTCTCGCGCAACGAGAAGAGCCTGCTGGTGGCGCTGGAGGACCAGGTCGCCCGCATCGAACTGCTGGCCCAGGTCGAAGGCGAGCAGATCGACGTGACCGTGGTGGCGTCCGCCCAGCAACTGCAGCAGGCGCTGGACGAGGGCCGCTTCGACGCCGTCGTGCTGGAGGACGGCTTCGGCGGCGTCGACCCGCGCGAATACCGCCGCGCCATCGCGGGGCAGGCGAGCATCGGCCCGGTGCCGCTGGTCCTCTACCGCGGCGAGGAGGGCGCCCGCCACACCTGGCATTCGGACGAGGGCATCACGGTGCAGGAAGTGCACGGCGGCGCGCGCCTGTTCGACGCGGCGCTGATCGCGCTGCACCGCAGCCTGGCCCGGCTGCCCGAGGTCAAGCGCAACGTGATCGACAACGTCTACGAGTCCGCCAAGCCGCTCGCCGGCAAGCGCGTGCTCATCGTTGACGACGACATGCGCAACATCTTCGCGCTGGCGACCGTGCTGGAAGAGCACGGCATGGACATCGTCTGGGCCGACAACGGCCGCGAAGCCATCAACCGGGTGGCCAACGACCCGGGCATCCAGGTCGTGCTCATGGACATCATGATGCCGGAGATGGACGGCATGGCGACCATGAAGGAGATCCGCAAGCTCCCGCAAGGCCGCAACCTGCCTATGATTGCGGTCACCGCGAAGGCGATGAAGGGAGACCGCGAGAAGTGCATCGAGGCAGGGGCCTGGGATTACCTGGCCAAGCCGGTGAACACGCCGGACCTGCTCGCAGTGCTGCGCGCGTGGCTGCATCAGTAGGCAGGAAAAAAGCAGTAAGGAGAATTGGTGACGAGCACTGCGACGACGCAGGAGGCCCCGGAAAAGGTCAACATCCTGGTGGTGGACGACTTGCCGGAGAAGCATGTCGTCTTCCGCACGGTCCTGGACGAACTGGACCAGAACATCGTCAGCGCCCGGTCCGGGCAGGAAGCCCTGAAGTTCATCCTCGAGATGGAGTTCGCGGTGATCCTGCTCGACGTCAACATGCCCGACATCGACGGCCTGGAGACGGCCAGCCTGATCCGGCAGTACAAGAAATCGGCCCAGACGCCGATCGTCTTCATCACCGCCTACGTGGACGAACTCCAGGCGCGGCGCGGCTACGCGCTGGGCGCGGTGGACTACATCCCCTCGCCGGTGGTGCCGGAGGTGCTGCGCTCCAAGGTGCGCGTGTTCGTGGAGCTGTTCCGCATGAACCGCCAGCTGCAGAAGCAGGCGGCGCAGCGGGAGGCGCTGGCGCGCTCGGAAGCGGCGCGGGCGGCGGCCGAAGACGCGATCCACCGCGCGGACTTCCTGGCCGATGCCAGCCAGGTGCTGTCCAAGTCGCTGCACATGGACGACACCATCGCGGCCATCCTGTCGCTGTGCGTGCCCATGCTGGGCGACCGCGCCATCCTGGGCATCCCCGACAAGGAAGGCGGCGTGCGGCGGCTGGAGATGCATCCGGCCCCGCGGGCGGACGACGAAGAAGTCTTCACGGCGGAACTGCGCAGCGCGGCCGACCAGGTGATCCGCCACAAGCAGTTCAACCTCGTGAGCCTGGGCAGCCGGGTCGCGGCGATCTGCCCGCTGATGGCCGGCGACGAGATCCGCGGCGCGCTCGCGCTGCTGGCCGACGCCAGCCATTTCGACTCGCCCCGCATCGCGCTGATCCGCGAATTCGCCGGCCGCGCCTCCATCGCCATGGAGAACGCGCGCCTGTATTCGGCGGTGCAGGAAGCGGATCGCCGCAAGAACGAATTCCTGGCCATGCTGGCGCATGAACTGCGCAACCCCTGGCTCCCATCCGCAACGCGGTGCACATCCTGGCCAGCGCCGAGTCGCTGCCGCCCAAGCTGGGTTGGGCGCGGGACGTGATCGGGCGGCAGGCCGACCACATGTCTCGGCTGATCGACGACCTGCTGGATGTCTCGCGCATCGTGCAGGGCAAGGTGGCCGTCAAGCCGGAGAAACTGCAGCTGACGACGCTGATCGAGCGGTCGGTGGAGGCGAGCGCCCCGCGGCTGGCCGCGCGCGACCAGGTGCTGGACGTCGTGCTGCCCCAGGAGTGCATCGAGCTCGATGGCGATTCGGTGCGGCTGTCGCAGGTGCTGTCCAACCTGATCAACAACGCCTGCAAGTTCTCCCCGGTCAAGAGCCGGATCCGGCTGGAGGCGCAGTACGGGGAAGGCGAGCTCACGATCCGCGTCAAGGACGAGGGTGCCGGCATCTCGCCCGAATTCCTGCCCCACATGTTCGACCTGTTCGCGCAGGCCGACCAGTCGCTGGACCGCTCCCAGGGCGGCCTGGGCATCGGCCTGACGCTCGTCAAGCACCTGGTGGAACTGCACGGCGGCCGGGTCTGGGCCAGCAGCGAAGGCCTGGGGAAGGGCGCCGAGGTCAACCTCGCGCTGCCGGCGCACGTGGGAACGGCGGCTCCCGAGCCGCTGCCCAGCGTCACGCACAGGCCGGTGCCCTCGCAGGGTGCGGCCTCGCGCATCCTGGTGGTGGACGACCTGCAGGCTTCGGCCGAGACGCTGATGACGCTGCTGGAGATGGAGGGCTTCCAGGTGCGCGTGGCGCACGAGGGGCAGGAGGCGCTGGCCATCGCGCGCGAGTTCAAGCCGCACGTGGTGCTGCTGGACATCGGGCTGCCGGGCATGAACGGCTTCGAGGTCGCCCACGGCCTGCGCCGGCAGCCGGAATCGCAGGACGCGCTGCTGATCGCGCTCACCGGCTACGGCGAGGCGGAGAGCCGCTCGCGTTCCGCGCAGGCGGGCTTCGACTTCCACATGGTCAAGCCCGCGGACGTGAACCTGCTGCTGTCGATGCTGGCCGATCCGGACGAGGCCCGCAAGGCCGCGGTGACGGCCTGAGCTACAATCGCAGGCTTGCTGGAGAGGTGGATGAGCGGTTTAAGTCGCACGCCTGGAAAGCGTGTGAGGGTTAATAGCCCTCCGCGGGTTCGAATCCCGCCCTCTCCGCCAGAAAAGAACATGACCCGCATTGCGCGGGTCTTGTTTTTTCAGCCGGCCTTGGTCCACACGGCGAGTGCCAGCACCACCAGCCCGATCGCCGCTGCAGCGGCGTGACCCAGGATCAGCGGGATCGGCAGTTCCAGCCGTTCCCAGTGGTAGCGCAGGTTCAGCACCAGCCCTCCCAGCACCGCCGCGAGCAGCAGCACCAGGCCGATCCAGCCGCTTCCCGGCAGGCCGGCGGTGAAGGCCACGTACAGGACCAGCGTCAGGCCCGACGCGGCCAGCAGGCCGTGGACCATGGTGATCAGGGTCGGCGGATGCGGCCGGCCGCTGAAGCGCATGCCGGCCATCAGCAGGCCGCCCAGCGCCGTGACGGCGAGCAGGATGACGGCGGTGCGAAGCATGGTTTGCACATCCATGGTGTTTCTCCTTGTTGTCGACGGTGTGGACCTTGCCATAGACGCCGCGGCCGGGCAGGGCGTTCCCGCCGGACGGGGACCGTCCTACCGGCGCGCGCCCGGCCACTGCCTAGCATGGGAAAGGCAGCGCGCGAACCACCATGTCCGACGAACTCGAACCGCCCCTGACCGAGGAAGCCCTCTGCCGGCTCAGCGCCCTGGTGGCGCCGCTGCCTGCGACGCTGCCGCGTCCGGAGGACCATGCCGGCAACCCGGCGCGCTGGATGTTCGAGCGGCTGGCCACCTACATCCGCCAGTTCGAGAGCCGGCTGGACGAGGAGCACGAGATCGGTGCCCGGCTGGTGTCCTTCGGCGCGAACCTCACCTTCCACATCGAGGACATGGGCTACTTCGGCCCGGACATGATCGTGTTCTACGGCAAGAACGACAAGGGCGAGCCGGTGCAGCTGATCCAGCACACCTCGCAGCTGAACGTGCTGCTGGTGGCCGTGCGCAAGCAGGAACTGCGGGCCCGCCGGATCGGGTTCATCCTCGACGAGGGCGACAAGGGCATCGTCAAGACGGAGCCGCAACAACTGTCCAAGCATATTTAGACAGTTAGTTGGACAGTTGGCAGATTTAGACAATTAGCGCAATCAATTGGACAGACGCCGAGACACTGTCTACGGACGGCTGGGCCAGCTGCTCTCCTCCGAACGCCAACCAAAGCTTAGGTGTTTACCCGGCTTTATGTTGTTCTGTCCAAACTATCGTCGTCTGGACTGTTGACACCCTGTCCAGGCAGAGCTACCTTCTGTCTATACAGTTACACAGAGGTGCTCTTGCTCACAAGCAAGGAGATCATCGAGAGGACCGGCATCTCGCGTGCCACTCTCAACAACTACATCGCCAGCGGCCTCGTGCCGCGGCCCCAGGTCCTGCCGCCCGGACCGGAGCATGGCGCTGCGCCTCGCATCGGCTACTTCCCCGATGACACCATCGCCCGCGTGGAGGCGATCCAGCGCCTCAAGCGCGAAGGCTGGAGCATCGCCCGCATCGTGGAGCACCTGGCCGCGCACCCGCCGGCACAAGGGCCGGCGCCGGCACCGACTCCCGCGCCCGCGCCGCCGCCCCACGTAGCCCCGGCCCCGGAGCCCGCCGCCAGCGCCGCGCGCGTCCCCACCACGCTGCAGGACTCCCTGAGCCTGCCGGTGGCGCAGCTTGCGCATCCGGCCTTCCTGGTCAACGATTCCTTCCGCATCGTCTGGGCCAACGGGCTGGCGCGCACCGATGCGCTGTCGCCGCTGGCGCACCGCTCCGCCGTGGAGGGCAGCAGCGTCTTCAGCCAGCTGCTCGGCGTGGACGAGGCCCGCGGCGGCGATGCCATCCTGCGCTTCCTGCTGCGCGTCGCGCAGGGCCGCGGCGTCCCGCCCTCCAGCCTGTTCCGCGACCTTCCGCCCAGCGACGCGGCGCGCCTGCAACGCCTGTTCGACGAGGCTCGGCAGGCCGAACCGGGCCTGGTCATGCAGGCGAGCATCCCGGCCGGCGGCGGGCTGCCGGCGCGCTGGGTCTATGCCGTGCAGTTCCGCGAAGGCGTGCTGTTCGCGTTCGCGCCGCAGCAGCCTGGCGATGCCCAGGCGCCTCTCGCATCGGCGCGCCCCGCGCCGGTGGTCACGCCGGTCGCCGTGCTGGTGGGCACGCTGCAGGACGCCAGCGGGCTGTGGGTCAAGCTCACCGCCCAGGAATATTTCGAGCTGCTCAACGAGATCTGGGCCGAGCTCGATCGGATCTTCCGCCGCCATCGCGGCCGCGCCGGCGCGCAGGGCGGCGAACTGCTGGTCTGCTACTTCCTGCCGCAGGCGGACAGCAGCTACCTGTGGAACGCCCTGGCCGCCGCGCACCAGACGCGCGACGCGATGCGCCAGGTGTCGCACCGCTGGCAGGTGCGCAAGGGCTGGGACGTCGAGCTGTGCGTCAACACGGGCATCGACGAAGGACAGGAGTGGATGGGCGTCGTGGGAGCGACGGGGGAGGGGCGCTCCGCGTGGTCGGCGACACCGCCGATCACGCGGAGCAGCTTTCTCGCGTCAGCCGCATGGGCGCCATCCTGGTCACCCGCAGCCTGCTCGGCAAGCTGCCGCCGGACGACCGGCACCGCCTGAAATTCGGTGTGCCGCGCCTGGAAGGTGCGCGCGGCGAAGCGCCGGTGCTCTTCACCTTCGCCAGGCTCGGCGACATGGCTGCACCCCACCCGGTTCCGGCGCGCTTCGCCGAACTGGCGGTCGCCGAGCTCCTGGACCTGAACAACCCCACGAACGCGAACCCCAGCCCCCGAGATGCCGGCTGATCGAAAAAGGATTCCCCCATGCGCTGGTTCAAGACCAAAGACCTGAGGAGCAGCATCTACGCGATGTTCAGCGTCAGCACGGCCAGGCCGCGGGTGGACGACCCGGCGACCATGGACCAGATCCGGGAGGCCATGCTGGCGCTGACGGAGCACGACCCGGGGAGCGTGCCGCCGGCCTGGCGCGCCGCATCCGCTATGCGACGGAGCTGCAGGCGCTGTGGTTCATGCGGGGGAGATCATGCAACTGCTGTCACGCACGCACGGGGAGATGGGCGCGCGCGAGCGGATCGACGAGCTCAGTTTCCTGTTCGCCGACCTGCTGCCCAGCGGGCTGCGCTCGCGTCCCAGCCCCTGAACGCCCCTTACCGCAACTCGCGGCCCCACTCCGACGACACCTGAGGCGCCGGTGCGGGCGCGGCGGCCGGCGTGACCGGGTTGCCCCGCACGCTCGAAATCATCTTCATCGCCGAAGCGATCAGCCCCGAGACCTCGCTCATGTTGGCCGGGATCACCAGGGTGGTGGTCGCGTCCTCCGCCACCTTGCCGAAGGCATCCACGGCGCGTTCCGCCACCTTCAGTTGCACGGCCTGCTCGCCGCCCGGCTGGCGGATCGCCTCCGCCACCTTGCGGATGGCCTCGGCGGTGGCGTCGGCCACGGCGATGATTGCCGCCGCCTCGCCCTGGGCCTTGTTGATCTCGGCCTGCTTCTCGCCTTCCGAACGGGCGATGAAGGCCTCGCGCTCGCCGGTGGCGATGTTGATCTGCTCCTGGCGGCGGCCTTCGGAGGCCGCGATCAGGGCGCGCTTTTCCCGCTCCGCGGTGATCTGCGCCTGCATGGCATGCAGGATCTCCTTGGGCGGGGTCAGGTCCTTGATCTCGTAGCGCAGCACCTTCACGCCCCAGTTCAGCGCCGCCTCGTCGATGGCCTGCACGACCTGCGCGTTGATGATGTCGCGTTCCTCGAAGGTCTTGTCCAGTTCCAGCTTGCCGATCACGCTGCGCAGCGAAGTCTGGGCCAGCTGGGTGACGGCCACGATGTAATTAGAGCTTCCGTAGCTGGCGCGCGTCGGATCCGTGACCTGAAAATACAAAATTCCATCAACCTGCAAGCTGGGTGTTGTCGCGCGTGATGCAGACCTGGCTGGGCACGTCCAGCGGGATCTCCTTCAGGCTGTGCTTGTAGGCGACGCGGTCGATGAAGGGGATGATGATGCTCAGGCCCGGGGTGAGGGTGGCGTGGTATTTCCCCAGCCGCTCCACCACCCAGGCGTTCTGCTGCGGCACCACCCGGATGCCCTTGGCGATGAAGATGCCGACGATGACGACCAGGACCAGCGCGATTTCCATTTCTTCTTCCTCCTCAGATCTTTTCCAGCACCAGCCGGCTGCCGTCCACCTGGCGCACCCGGTGCGTTCCGGTGCCTTGGGGCGTGCCTTCGGCCGGCACGGCCGTCCAGGTCGTGCCGCGGTAGCGGACGGTGCAGGTGTTGTCGGCGCTCCACGCTTCCACGTGGACATGCTCGCCGGCGTCGAAGTCCAGGTTCGCGCCGGCGGCAGCGGCTCCCTTGCCGCGCCCGCGCAGCACGTGCCAGCCGGCGACGGCCCCGCCGCCGATGACGGCGGCCACCACCAGCTGGGTGGCCAGCGAGGCGCCCGCGTGCGCGGCCAGCGCCGCCGCGGCCAGCCCGATGGCGAACATCAGCAGGTAAAAGGTGCCGGTCAGCAGTTCGGTAGCCACGGCCGCGCCGGCGAGCAGCCACCAGAGTGTGGAGTCAGCCATAAGTCCCCTTTGGGCGCATTGTGGGCGAAAAGTGCTGCAGTGCACGAACCGGGCGCTGCGGATTTCATACACTTCGCGCTTCGTTCGCGTTTATCGCCCCTGGACCGACCCGCATGAAGTTCCGCTTCCCCATCGTCATCATCGACGAAGACTACCGCTCGGAGAACACCTCCGGACTCGGCATCCGCGCGCTCGCGCAGGCCATCGAGGCCGAGGGCTTCGAGGTGCTGGGGGTCACCAGCTACGGCGACCTGTCGCAGTTCGCGCAGCAGCAAAGCCGCGCCAGCGCCTTCATCCTGTCGATCGACGACGAGGAGTTCACGCCCGGCCCCGACCTGGACCCGGCGGTCGTCCACCTGCGCGCCTTCATCACCGAGGTGCGGCGCAAGAACGCGGACGTGCCGCTCTATATCTACGGCGAAACCAAGACCTCGCAGCACCTGCCCAACGACATTCTGCGGGAGCTGCACGGCTTCATCCACATGTACGAGGACACGCCGGAGTTCATGGCGCGCCACATCATCCGGGAGGCCCGCGCCTACCTGGAAGGCATCCAGCCGCCGTTCTTCAAGGCGCTGCTCGATTACGCCGAGGACGGCTCCTACTCCTGGCACTGCCCCGGGCACTCCGGCGGCGTCGCCTTCCTGAAGTCGCCGGTGGGGCAGATGTTCCACCAGTTCTTCGGCGAGAACATGCTGCGGGCGGACGTCTGCAACGCGGTGGACGAACTGGGGCAGCTGCTGGACCACACCGGCCCGGTGGCGGCGTCCGAGCGCAACGCGGCGCGGATCTTCAACGCCGACCACTGCTTCTTCGTCACCAACGGCACCAGCACCTCCAACAAGATGGTCTGGCACCACGAGGTGGCGCCGGGCGACGTGGTGGTGGTGGACCGCAACTGCCACAAGTCCATCCTGCACTCGATCATCATGACCGGGGCCATCCCCGTGTTCCTGAAGCCGACGCGCAACCACTTCGGCATCATCGGCCCGATCCCGCAGAGCGAGTTCACGCCGGAAGCGATCAAGGCCAAGATCAAGGCCAACCCGCTGCTGGCGGGCGTGGACCCGGAGACGGTCAAGCCGCGCATCCTGACCCTGACCCAGTCGACCTACGACGGCGTCCTGTACAACACGGAAACCATCAAGGGCATGCTGGACGGCTACGTCGAGGCCCTGCACTTCGACGAGGCCTGGCTGCCGCACGCCTGCTTCCACCCCTTCTACGGCAGCTTCCACGCCATGGGCAAGAAGCGGGTGCGGCCGCAGAAGTCGCTGGTGTATTCCACCCAGTCGATCCACAAGCTGCTGGCGGGCATCAGCCAGGCCAGCCACGTGCTGGTGCAGGACGCCGAGGAGAACAAGCTGGACCGCCACCTGTTCAACGAGGCCTTCCTGATGCACACCTCCACCAGCCCGCAGTACGCCATCATCGCCAGCTGCGACGTGGCGGCGGCCATGATGGAGCCGCCCGGCGGCACCGCGCTGGTGGAAGAGTCCATCGTCGAGGCCCTGGACTTCCGCCGCGCCATGCGCAAGGTGGACCAGGAGTACGGCAAGGACTGGTGGTTCAAGGTCTGGGGCCCGGACAAGCTGGTGGACACGGGCATCGGCCGCGCCGACGACTGGATCATCAAGGGCGAGGCGCGCACCGCCAAGTGGCATGGCTTCGGCAACCTCGCCGAGGGCTTCAACATGCTGGACCCGATCAAGTCCACCATCGTCACGCCCGGCCTGGACCTGAACGGCAAGTTCGCCAAGACCGGCATCCCGGCCTCGATCGTCACCAAGTTCCTGGCGGAGCATGGCGTGATCGTGGAGAAGACCGGCCTCTACAGCTTCTTCATCCTGTTCACCATCGGCATCACCAAGGGCCGCTGGAACACGCTGCTGTCGGCGCTGCAGCAGTTCAAGGACGAATACGCCAAGAACCAGCCGATGTGGAAGATCCTGCCGGAGTTCTGCCAGCAGTTCCCGCGCTACGAACGCATGGGGCTGGCCGACCTGTGCCAGTATGTCCACGAGCTGTATGCCAAGTACGACATCGCGCGCCTGTCCACCGAGATCTACCTGAGCGACCTGCAGCCGGCCATGAAGCCGAGCGACGCCTTCGCGCACATCGCCCACCGCAAGACCGACCGGGTGGAGATCGACCACCTGGAAGGCCGCATCACCACCGCGCTGATCACGCCTTACCCGCCCGGCATCCCGCTGCTGATCCCCGGCGAGGTCTTCAACAAGAAGATCGTGGACTACCTGAAGTTCGCGCGGGCCTTCAACGAGGAGTGCCCGGGCTTCGAGACCGACATCCACGGCCTGGTGGCGGAGGAGGGGCCGGACGGCAAGCGGCGCTACTACGCCGATTGCGTGAAGGCATGAAGAAGGGGCCCGCGGGCCCCTTTTCCTTATTCCTCGACCGCGATCGCCGTCTGGCTGAAACCGCCGTCCACGTAGGTGATCTCGGCGGTCACCCCGCCGGCGAGGTCGCTCAGCAGGAAGGCGGCCACGTTGCCGACGTCCTCGATCGTGACGTTGCGGCGCAGGGGCGAGCCCTTCTCCACGATGGCCAGCAGCTTGCCGAAGTCCTTGATGCCGCTGGCCGCCAGGGTCTTGATCGGGCCGGCGCTGATGCCGTTGACCCGGATCCCCTTGGGACCGAGGTTGCCCGCCAGGTAGCGCACGGACGCCTCCAGGGCCGCCTTGGCCAGTCCCATGGTGTTGTAGTGCGGCACGATGCGCACGGCGCCCAGGTAGGACAGGGTCAGCAGGGCCGCCTTCTCGTTCAGGTAGGGCAGCGAGGCCTTGGCCATGGCCGGGAAGCTGTAGGCGCTGATGTCCTGGGCGATCCGGAAGGACTCGCGGGACAGGCCGTCCAGGAATTCCCCGGCGATCGCCTCCCGCGGGGCGAAGCCGATGCTGTGGACGAAGCCGTCGAACTTCGGCCAGGTGGCCGAGAGGTCCTTGAACAGCTTGTCGATCTGTGCGTCGTCGCCGACGTCGCAGTCGAACACGAGGGTGGAGCCGAACTCGGCGGCGAATTCGACGATGCGGTCCTTGAACCGCTCGCCCACGTAGCTGAAGGCCAGCTCGCGCCTTGCTCGTGGCAAGCCCGGGCTATGCCGTAGGCGATGGAACGGTTCGACAGCACGCCGGTGATCAACAATTTCTTGCCAGACAGGAAGCCCATGGGTCTCTCATTTGAAAAAACTCGGCAGAATTGTCTCATGCGAGGTTTGCCGATATTGCTGGCCTGTGCCTTCTTCAGCCCGGCCGCCTGGGCTGCACACGGCTATGCGCTGTGGGGGGACATGAAATATCCCCCGGTTTCCCCAATTTCGCCTACGTGAACCCGCAGGCGCCCAGGGGGAGAGCTGCGCCTGGTGAGCAACCTGCGGGTGTCCACCTTCGACAAGTACAACCCGTTCACCATCAAGGGCAACGCCCCGGCCTACCTGTCCGGCCTGATGTTCGACAGCCTGCTGGCCGGCGCGCTGGACGAGGTCGGCTCCGGCTACGGCCTGCTGGCCGAGGACGTCGAGGTGCCGCCCGACGGCCTGTCCGCCACCTTCCGCCTGCGCCGGGAGGCGCGTTTCCACAATGGCGACCCGGTGCTGGCCGCCGACGTCAAGCACTCCTTCGACATGCTGCTGGGGCCGCACGCCTCGCCCGGCTACAAGACGGCGCTGGAGGACCTGGCGGGCATCGACGTGGTGGACGAACGGACCATCCGCTTCCGCTTCAAGAAGCCGAACCGCGAGTTGCCCCTCACCGTGGGCGGCTTCCCGGTCTTCAGCCGCAAGTGGGGCATGGAGAACGGCAAGGCCAAGTCCTTCGACCAGGTGGTGATGGACCTGCCGATCGGCAGCGGCCCCTACAAGATCGGGCCGGTCAGCTTCGGCAAGGACATCACCTACGTGCGCGACCCGAACTACTGGGGGCGCGAGCTGAACGTGCGCCGGGGCAGTTCGAACTTCGACCGCATCACGGTCAAGATCTACAAGGACAACACCGCCAAGCTGGAAGCCCTGAAGGCTGGCGAGTTCGACCTGATGCGCTTCTTCTCCGCCGGTGACTGGGCGCGGCGCGTCAACGGCAAGCGCTTCAAGACCGGCGAGCTGGTCAAGGGCGAGTTCCGCCACAAGCTGCCCGCCGGCTTCCAGAGCTACACCCTGAACCTGCGCAACCCGAAGCTGCAGGACCTGCGGGTGCGGGAAGCGCTCGGCCTGGCGATGGACTACGAGTGGATGAACCGGCAGATGTTCTACAACTCGTACCAGCGGGTGCGCGGCCTGTTCATGAACACCGACTGCCAGGCCAACGGCATGCCCTCGCCGGAGGAACTGGCGTTGCTGGAGCCCTGGCGCGGCAAGATCCCGGATGCGGCCTTCGGCCCCATGTACGAGCCGCCGCGCACCGACCGCGAGGCGACTTTGCGCGACAACCTGCGCCGCGCGCGCGAGCTCTGAAGCAGGCCGGCTGGGAGGTACGCGACGGCGCGCTGCGCAACGCCAAGGGCGAGCCGCTGGTGATCGAATACCTCGATAGCAACGAAGGCGGCGCGCGAGTGGTCACGCCCTGGGCCCGCAACCTGGAGAAACTGGGCGTCACGCTCAGGTACCGGGCGGTGGACTTCGCGCTGTACCAGCAACGGCTGCAGAAGTTCGAGTTCGAGATCGTCACGCTGGCCTACCAGGGTACGCACACGCCGGGGCAGGACTACGTGGACCTGTTCGGCAGCAAGTCGGCGGACGTCGAGGCTTCCGGCAACCTCACCGGCGTGAAGAGCCCGGCGCTGGACGACCTGCTGGTGAAGATGACCAGCGCGAAGACCAAGGCCGAACTGCTGCCCGCCTGCCGCGCGCTCGAGCGCGTCGTGTCGCACATGCACATCCTGATCCCGCAGTGGACGGCGGGCACGCACCGCATCGCGTACAACGCCTGGCGGCTGCAGCCCACCGGCAGCATGCCGCCTTATGCTTCGGGCGAGGCCTGGGCCATCGACACCTGGTGGGCCCGCCCGCAGCAAGCAAACCACTGAATGGCTTCCTACATCCTCAAGCGGCTGCTGTTGATGCTGCCCACGCTGCTGGGCGTGCTGCTGATCACCTTCCTGGTCACCCAGTTCGTTCCGGGCGGGCCGGTGGAGCAGTACCTGGCCGAATCGCGCGCCGGCACCGGTGGCGAGGGCGGGGCCTTCAGCTACCGGGGCGGGCAGGGCGTCGACCCGAAGAAGCTGGAGCAGATCAAGGCGCTCTACGGCTTCGACAAGCCGGCGCACGAGCGCTTCTTCCAGATGCTGGGCCAGTACGCACGCTTCGACCTCGGGCGCAGTTTCTTCCAGAACAAGGACGTGTGGCAGTTGATCCGCGAGAAGCTGCCGGTGTCGATCACGCTGGGCCTGTGGACCTTCTTCATCAGCTACCTGATCGCGGTGCCGCTGGGCGTGGCCAAGGCGGTGCGGGCCGGCTCGCGCTTCGACCTGGTGACGACGCTGATCGTGCTCGTGGGCTATGCCATCCCCGGCTTCGTGCTGGGCGTGGCGCTGCTGGTGATCTTCGGCGGCCAGCTCGGATGGTTCCCGCTGCGCGGCCTGACCTCCGGCAACTTCGCGGAGCTGAGCGTCGCCGGCAAGGTGGTGGACTACCTCTGGCACATCGCGCTGCCGGTGCTGGCCATGGTGGTCGGCAGCTTCGCCGTGACCACCATGCTGACCAAGAACTCCTTCCTGGAGGAGATCCGCAAGCAATACGTGCTGACCGCCCGCGCCAAGGGCCTGGACGAGCGCCGGGTGCTGTGGAAGCACGTGTTCCGCAACGCGCTGATGCCGATCATCGCGGGCTTTCCGGCGGCCTTCCTGGGTGCCTTCTTCACGGGTTCACTGCTGATCGAGACGCTCTTTTCCCTCGACGGGCTCGGGCTCCTCAGTTACGAAAGCGTGATCCGACGGGACTATCCGGTGGTGCTTGGAACTCTCTATCTCTTCACTCTGATCGGCCTCCTGACCAAGCTGATGAGCGACCTCATGTACGTCTGGGTGGATCCGCGTGTCAAATTTGACTAGCCCCCGAAGCGGCCCTTGGCCGCCTCCCCTCCGAGGGGGCGCACCCAGCGGCCCGGCAAAGCCGGTTCCCCGGGTGCCCGCGAAGGGGGTCGATGGCTTGCCGGTCCACGTGTCGCCACGCGTGCGCGCCTGGCGCCGTTTCCGCAAGAACAGGCTCGGCTACTGGAGCCTGGTCCTGTTCCTGACGATGGTGATCCTCAGCCTGTTCGCCGAGGTGATCTCCAACGAGCGGCCGCTGGTGGTGCGCTACGACGGCCAGCTCTATTTCCCGATGGTGACCAGCTACCCGGAGACCACCTTCGGCGGCGACTTCCTGACCGAGACCGACTACCTCGACCCCTTTATCCGCCAGCAACTGGGCAAGGAGGGCAACTGGGCGCTCTACGCACCCAACCCCTATGGTCCCAAGACCCTGAACTACTTCGCCAAGGAGCCGAATCCCTCGAAGCCCACCCGCGACAACCTGCTCGGCACCGACGACCGCGGGCGCGACATGCTGGCGCAGTTGATCTACGGCTTCCGCCTGAGCGTGCTGTTCGCCCTGGCGCTGACCGCGGTGGGCGTTCTGATCGGCGTCATCACCGGCGCGATCCAGGGCTTCTTCGCCGGCAAGACCGACCTGGCCTTCCAGCGCTTCATCGAGATCTGGGACTCGATGCCGGAGCTGTACCTGCTGATCATCTTCAGCGCGGTGTTCGCGCCCAGCGTGGCGCTGCTGCTGATCCTGCTGTCCCTCTTCGGGTGGATGGGCCTGTCGCAGTACGTGCGCGCCGAGTTCCTGAAGAACCGGCAGATGGACTACGTGCGGGCAGCCAAGGCCCTGGGAGTGGGCAACGGCCGGATCATGTGGAAGCACATCCTGCCCAACAGCATGACCCCGGTCATCACCTTCCTGCCCTTCCGCATGAGCGCATCCATCCTGGCACTGACCTCGCTGGACTTCCTCGGCCTGGGCGTGCCGCCCGGGACACCCTCGCTCGGCGAGCTCCTGAGCCAGGGCAAGAACAACATCGACGCCTGGTGGATCTCGCTGTCCACCTTCGGCGTGCTGGTGATCACGCTGCTGCTCCTGACCTTCATGGGCGACGCGCTGCGCGATGCACTGGATCCGCGGAAGGCGGACACCTGATGAACGAACCCAACGTCGCCCTGCCGCCGCTGCTGGAGGTCAAGGACCTCCGGGTTTCCTTCGGCGGCAAGGAAGTGGTGCATGGCGCGGACTTCTCGATCGCCCCGGGCGAAAAGCTGGCGCTGGTGGGCGAGTCGGGCTCCGGCAAGACCGTCACGGCCCTGAGCCTCGTGCGCCTGGTCCACAACGCCCACATCACCGGTTCCGCGCGGCTGGCGCCGGCCAACGGCGGCGCGCCCATCGAGCTGCTGCAGGCTTCCGAACGCGAGCTGCTGGGCATCCGCGGCCGCGACATCGCGATGATCTTCCAGGAGCCGATGACGGCCCTGAACCCGGTCTACACCATCGGCGACCAGATCGCCGAGGTGCTGCAGGTCAAGCAAGGCCTGACGGCCAAGCAGGCCTGGGACGGCGCGGTCGAGGCGCTGGCGGCCACCGGCATCCCCGAACCCGCGCGGCGCGCCGCCACCTATCCGCACCAGCTTTCCGGCGGCCAGCGCCAGCGCGCCATGATCGCCATGGCACTGGCCTGCCGGCCGCGCCTGCTGCTCGCCGACGAGCCCACGACGGCGCTGGACGTGACCCTGCGCGGCCAGATCCTGGACCTGCTGGCCGACCTGCAGCGGCAGACCGGCATGGCCGTGCTGCTGATCACGCACGACCTGAACCTGGTGCGCCGCTTCGCCGACCGCGTCGCGGTGATGGAGGGCGGGCACCTGGTGGAGCAGGGCTCCGTGACCTCCGTGTTCCAGCAGCCGCAGCATCCCTACACCCGCAAGCTGATCGACAGCCGGCCGGCACGCGACGTGGACGATCCGCGCGGCACCGAGCCGGTGATGCGGGCCGAGGCGATGCGCGTGATCTACCCGGTACCGATTCCCGGCTTCAAGGGCTGGTTCCGCAAGGGCGAGTTCGTGGCGGTTCAGGGCGCGCAGTTCGAGGTGCCCCCGGGCGGCACGCTGGGCATCGTCGGCGAGTCCGGCTCGGGCAAGTCGACGATGGCACTGGCGGCGCTGGGACTGATCCCGCACAAGGGCCAGCTGGAGGTCGTCGTCGGCAAGCAGTGGGGACCGGACACCGCGTCCAACCGCGGCATCCGCCGGCTGGTGCAGGTGGTGTTCCAGGACCCCTTCTCCTCGCTGTCGCCGCGCATGACGGTGGAAGAGATCGTGGGCGAGGGCCTGCTGGTGCACGAACCGGCGCTCACCATGGACCAGCGCCGCGACCGCGTGCACCGCACGCTGGAGGAGGTGGGCCTGACCGAGGCCCAGTTCCCCGGCCTGCTGGGACGCTATCCGCACGAGTTCTCCGGCGGCCAGCGCCAGCGCCTGGCGATCGCGCGCGCGCTGATCGTCGAGCCGCAGTTGCTGGTGCTGGACGAACCCACCAGCGCGCTGGACGTCACCATCCAGCAGCAGGTGCTCAAGCTGCTGCAGCGGCTGCAGCGCGAACGCGGCCTGTCCTACCTCCTCATCACGCACGACGTCGATGTCATCTGGGCGATGGCGCATCGGGTGCTGGTGATGAAGGACGGCCGGGTGCTGGAATCGGGCACGGTCGAACAGGTGCTGCAACACCCGCAGGACCCGTACACGCGCACGCTGGTGGCGGCCGCCGCCTGAGCGGCCTCACAGTGCCATTGCGATGCCGGCCGCGCCGGCGACGACCAGGCTGGCGGCCCACAACCGGTCCAGGTTGAACCAGGCGCGCCGCAGGAACTGCAAGCCCAGCCAGCGGTAGACCGCCCAGGCCATCGCACCGCCGGCCAGCAGCATGGCCAGCGTGTGCGCCAGTGCGACGGCCAGCGCCGTTGCCAGGCTCGAACGGGCCAGCAGGTCCATGACGCCGGCGTGCGCGCGGGCCACTGCGCCTGCGCTGTCTTCGGGCGCGCACAGTCCCAGCATGAAGGGCACCAGCATCAGGCCGGCCCCGTGCGCGGTCGCCATCAGGAAGGACCACCAGGCCAGCCGCGCCGGCGGGATGCGCGCCAGCGCGCGGGGATGGCGCGGCGCCAGCAGCTTCAGCAGGCCGAACAGCAGCACCAGCGCCCCTGCACCGAGCCGGATCGCGTCGCTCCAGGCCACGTACCAGCCGAGCGCGGCCAGCGGCAGCAGCACCACCGCCATCGCCGCCAGGTGACCGCCGCCCAGCGGCAGCATGGTGGCCAGGACGGCGCCGGTGCGCCGCTCGGTCAGCCCGCTGGCCACCGCCAGCGGCCAGCCCATCGCCGGGTTGAGCCCATGGTAGAGGCCCAGGGCGACGATGGTCAGCCAGAGCGCCGCGGTGGCGCTCAAGCGGAGGGGTAGCAGAAGGAGTCGGTGGAGCAGTCGCCGCCCTGCAGCCGCACCTGGTGGGCGCCGTAGTCCCGCCCGAAGTCGACGAAGAACTCGCGATCCAGCTCCAGCCCGCCGTTGGCGCCGACCTTGCACATCGCCTGCACGCCGGGGATGCCGTCCGGGTAGAACTGCGCGTCCCAGCTGCTGTACAGCGAGTTGGTGAAGAACACCCGCTTGCCGTCGCGGCTGATCTCGGTCATCTGCGGCCCGCCGCCCGAAGGGCCGGCCGGTGGGGTGCGGCGCATGCTGCACGATGCCGCCGATGCGCACGCTGCCGGCCAGCTTGGGCTCCATCGGGTCGGTCACGTCGTACTGGCGCAGCTCGCCGGTGCCCCAGCAGGCCACGTAGAGGAAGCGGTCGTCCAGCGACAGGTCGATGTCGCTCACCAGCGGCGGCACCGCGCCGAAGCCCTTGAGCAGCGGCGGCAGCTTGTTGGCGGCGGCCGGCTCGGGCGGGATGGTCGCGGTCTTGCGCGCGTGGAAGCGCCCGTTCTCGCGGTACCAGGTCCAGACCGAGGCCTCCAGGTTGGTGGTGTCCACCACCACGCCGACGAAGCCGTACTCGCGCGTCGGGTCGTGGGCCGGCCGGATCTCCAGCGCCATCTGGTGGTTGGCGCCGAGGTCGATGGTCTGCACGTGCCGGCGCTCGCGCAGGTTCCAGAAGTGCAGGGCGTGGCCGTACTTGTTGGCCAGCAGGTCCTCGGCGACGATGCCGTTTTCGAACTGCGGCGGCAGCGCCCATTCGCTGGACACCATGTAGTCGCGCGGCAGGTTCCACCAGAAGTCGTAGTGCTTCTTCTGCGGGCCGCGGTCGATCTCCCAGCGCCCCAGCACCTCGAAGGTCTGGCAGTCCATGATGAAGATGCCGGGCGGCCCCTGGGTGCCGTCGGGCCCGGCTCCGCCGAGGGTGCTGACGTAGATGCCCTCCGGCCCGCAGTGCACGGTGTGCGGCCGGGAGTAGCCGGTCTTGCGCAGGATCTCCTCCGGCTCGATCGTCTTGATGAGCTTGGGGTCCGCCGGGTCGGGCTGGGTGTCGAACACGTAGACGCGCGAGGAGCGCATGCCGGGCACGACCAGGTAGCGGCGCTGCAGGAAGGCATGGCCGGTCAAGGGCGACAAGGCCGAGCTGCACGCGTTCCAGCCGAAGTGGTGCAGCTCGTCGCCGCGCTCGGGCAGGTCCACGCGCCGCAGCACGGAGGCATAGCGCGGCGACGAGGGATCGACGTCCACCACCGCCAGGGCATCGGGGCGGGAGCGGTCCGGCGACAGCAGCGCGGTGTAGGCGAGGCGTTCGGGTTCCGCCTCCATCGCCAGCCGCGGCGAGGGGTGGAAGGTCGGGTCGGGACGCAGGGTTTCGATCATGGGAGCTCCTCCGGCGCCGCATGCGCGGCGGGTGCTTCATAGTCGTCGCGCGCGCCGTAACTTCAAGCGCGGGATTGTGTGATTCCCTCGATTGCGCCGCGGCGGCAATCGGAGTAGCTTTGCTTCCCCCGTGAAGACCTGCCCCTTCAGCGCCGAGCCGCCCGCGCCTTCCAGCTCCTGGCTGTACCTGCTGGAACGCTTCGACGTGGGCGTGGTGCACATCGACCGCGAGCTGCGCGTGGTCGGCATGAACGACTTCGCCCGCCGCAGCCTGCCGGTGCAGGAGAAGCTGCCTTTCGGGAAGATCGTTACCACTTTCCATCCGGAGGCTGCGCGCGCCAAGCTGAAGTTCCTGCTCGGCCAGGCGGAGTGCCCGGTGAACAACGCGCCGCCCATGACGCTGATGATCAACATCCCGGACCGGGTGCTGCTCATCAAGGTGTCGAAGATGGGCGACGCGCAGGCGGCCACCATCGGCTACACGCTGGTGTTCTATGACATCACGGACGTCGTGAGCCACAAGGTCGAGGGCGCGCCCGCGCTCGGTGCGGAAGGCGTGGAGCGCCGGCGCCTGCGCAAGATCCCCACCATCAAGAAGAACCGGGTGCTGCTGGTGGACGTGCCCAGCGTGTCCTTCATCCGCTCCGAGGGCCACTACACCTGGGTGCACACCTCGCAGGGCAGCCAGTTCTGCAACCTGAACATCGGCGACCTGGAAAGCCGGCTCGACCCGCAGCTGTTCCTGCGGGTGCACCGCAGCTACATCGTCAACCTGTCGCAGGTGGACGAGATCGTGCGGGACGACGGCCGGATGACCCTGCGCATGATGGGGACCACGCCGGTGGACATCCCGGTGTCCCGCACCAGCGCGCCCCACTTGATGGAGCAGCTGGGGCTGGGCGACGGCGTGGCCCTTCCCACGCGCCCGTAAAGCGCCCTTTCGTGCAGCCCTGACGCCGTTCGTGCAGCCGGACGGCCGTTGGTTGCGCCAGCCGCTCGCGCCTTGCGGCTTTCCCTACAGTCCACCGCCCGGGCCCGTCCGGCCGAAGGAGACGCGCGTGATCCCCAGTGCCTTCGAATACCACGCCCCCACCAGCCTGCCCGACGCCATCGCGCTGCTCGGGCGCTACGGCGACGAGGCCAAGCTGCTGGCCGGCGGCCACAGCCTGCTGCCCATGATGAAGCTGCGCTTCGCCGCGCCTGCACACCTGATCGACCTGGGGCGCATCCCGGACCTGCGCGGAATCGACGAACACGGCGGCGAGGTCCACATCGGCGCCATGACCACCGAGAACGACATCGTCTGGTCGAAGCTGCTGGCCGAGAAGATTCCCTTGCTGGTGGAGGGCGCGCGCTGGATCGCCGACCCGCAGGTGCGCTACCGCGGCACGATCGGCGGCGACATCTCGCACGGCGACCCGGCCAACGACCACCCGGCCCTGATGCTGGCGCTGGACGCGTCCTTCGCGCTGCGCGGGCCGGGCGGCGAACGCATCGTCAAGGCGCAGGATTTCTTCCACGGGCTGTATGCCACCGAGTTGCTGCCGGGCGAGGTGCTGACGCGCATCCAGGTGCCGATCCCGGCGGCCGGCACCGGCTGGGCCTATGAAAAGCTCAAGCGAAAGATCGGCGACTTCGCCACCGCGGCGGCCGCCGTGCTGCTGGCCCTGGACCGCGGCCGCGTCGCTCGCGTGAGCATCGCGCTGACCAACGTCGGCGCCACGCCGCTGAGGGCGCGCGCGGCGGAGGCGGCACTGATCGGCCGCCCGCTCGACGAAGCGGCGCTGGCCGAGGCCGCGCGGCTGGCCATGGACATCTGCGATCCCGTCGCCGACCAGCGCGGCGACGCCGACTACAAGCGGGCGATGGCCGGGGAGATGACCCGGCGCGCCCTCCTCAAGGCGCAATCGCGCGCGGCCTGAGCCCGCGGAAACAAGGAGCGGACATGGCGAACAAGCAACTGGTGGCCTTCAGCCTCAACGGCAAGGACGTGGACGTGGCGGTGGAGCCGCGCGAACTGCTGATCCACACGCTGCGCGAGCGGCTGCTGCACACGGGCCCGCACATCGGCTGCGAGACCTCGCATTGCGGGGCCTGCACCGTGGACGTGAACGGCATGTCCGTCAAGTCCTGCACCATGCTCACCGTGCAGTGCGAGGGCGCGCGCATGGTGACGGTGGAAGGGCTGGAGCAGAACGGCGTGCTGCACGCCCTGCAGCAAGCCTTCCACGAGGAACACGGACTGCAATGCGGCTACTGCACGCCCGGCATGCTGACGCGCGCGTACCGGCTGCTGCAGGAGAACCCCAACCCGAACGAGGAGGAGATCCGCTACTGGATCTCCGGCAACCTGTGCCGCTGCACCGGCTACCAGAACATCGTCAAGGCGGTCCAGTCGGCCGCCCAGAAGCTGGCCACGGCGCAGCTCGAAGGAGCATGACCATGGACTTATCGGAAATCCGGCAACGCGAAGACGCCCTGCAGGGCATGGGCACCTCCCTCCTGCGCAAGGAGGACGCGCGCTTCATCCGCGGTCAGGGCAGCTACGTGGACGACATCAAGCTGCCGGGCATGCTGTTCGGCGCCCTGGTGCGCAGCCCCTACGCGCACGCCCGCATCAAGGGCATCGTCAAGGACAAGGCACTGGCCTCGCCCGGCGTGGTCGCCGTGCTCACCGCCGACGACCTCAAGCCGGTGAACCTGCACTGGATGCCCACGCTGGGCGGCGACGTGCAGGCGGTGCTGGCCGACAAGAAGGTGTGCTTCCAGTTGCAGGAGGTGGCCATGGTGCTGGCCACCGACCGCTATGCCGCGGCCGACGGCGCGGCGCTGGTGGAAGTGGATTACGAGGAGTTGCCGGCGATCGTCGACCCGAAGAAGTCCATGGCGGCCGACGCGCCGGTGATCCGCGAGGACATCGCCGAGAAGAAGGACGTGGGCCACGGCCCGCGCACCCACCCCAACCACATCTTCACCTGGGAAGCGGGCGACAAGGCGGCGGCCGACGCGGCCTTCGCCGGCGCCGCGATCACGGTGCGCGAGGAGATCCTCAACCCGCGCGTGCACCCGTGCCCGCTGGAGACCTGTGGCTGCGTCGCCTCCTTCAGCAAGGCCACGGGCAACCTCACCGTCTACCTCACCAGCCAGGCGCCGCACCTGGTGCGCACTGTGCTGGCCATGCTGTCCGGCATCGCGGAAAGCAAGATCCGCGTGGTCGGCGGCGACATCGGCGGCGGCTTCGGCAACAAGGTGCCGGTGTACCCGGGCTACGTGGTGGCGATCGTCGCCTCCATCGTCACCGGCGTGCCGGTCAAGTGGATCGAATCGCGCATCGACAACATCTCCACCACCGGTTTCGCCCGCGACTACCACGGCATCGGCGAGCTGGCGGCCGACGCCGACGGGCGCATCAAGGGCCTGCGCTTCACCGCGCTGGCCGACCACGGGGCCTTCAATTCGCACGTTTCGGCCACCAAGTTCCCGGCCGGCCTGTTCTCGATCTGCACCGGCTCCTACGCGATTCCCAACGCCTATTGCCGGGTGGATGCGGTCTACACCAACAAGGCGCCCGGCGGGGTGGCCTACCGCTGTTCGCTGCGCGTGACCGAGGCGGTGTACCTGATCGAACGCATGATCGACGTGCTGGCGCAGAAGCGGGCATCGACAAGGCCGAGATCCGCCGGCGCAACTTCGTGCAGAAGGAGCAGTTCCCGTACACCACCTCGCTGGGCTGGACGCTGGACAGCGGCGACTACGTCCCGGCGCTGGAGAAGGTGCTCAAGGCGGTCGACTACGAAGGGCTGCGGCGGCGCGAGCAGGCCGAAAAGCGGGCGAAGGGCGAGCTGATGGGCATCGGCATCTCCACCTTCACCGAGATCGTCGGCGCCGGGCCGACCAAGGCCTGCGACATCCTGGGCATCGGCCTGTTCGACAGCTGCGAGATCCGCGTCCATCCCACCGGCGGCGTGATCGCGCGCCTGGGCACCATGAGCCAGGGCCAGGGCCACGCGACGACCTATGCGCAGATCATCGCCACCGAGCTGGGGCTGCCGGCCAGCGACATCGTGGTGGAAGAGGGCGACACCGACAAGGCGCCCTATGGCGCGGGCACCTGGGGTTCGCGCTCCACGCCGGTGTCGGGCGCGGCCACCGCCAAGGCGGCGCGCAAGATCAGGGAGAAGGCCAGGCAGATCGCGGCCCACCTGCTGGAAGTGGGCGAGGGCGACCTGGAATGGGAAGTGGACCGCTTCACCGTCAAGGGCAACCCCGGCGCGGCCAAGACCATGAAGGAGATCTGCATGGCGGCCCACACCGGCAACCTGCCGGAGGGCATGGAGCAGGGCCTCAACGCGGTGGCCTACTACGACCCGCCCAACCTCACCTATCCCTTCGGCGCCTATGTCTGCGTGGTGGACGTCGACAGGTTCACCGGCGAGGTCAAGGTGCGGCGCTTCTACGCGCTGGACGACTGCGGCACGCGCATCAACCCGATGATCATCGAAGGCCAGATCCACGGCGGCCTCACCGAGGCCTTCGCGGTGGCGTTGGGCCAGCAGGTCCCCTTCGACGAGAACGGCAACCACCTGGGCAACAGCCTGATGGACTACTTCCTGCCGACGGCGGTGGAAACGCCCAAGTGGGAGACCGACCACACCGTCACGCCGTCGCCGCACCACCCGCTGGGCGCCAAGGGGGTGGCCGAGTCGCCGCACGTGGGCGGCATCCCCTGCATCAGCAACGCGGTGGTCGATGCCTTCGCGCACCTGGGCGTGACCCACATGGACATGCCGCACAGCGCGTACCGCGTCTGGCAGCAGTGCCATGCGCTGGGGATCGACCGCCACTGAGGGAGGACCATGAAAGTCCAGCTGGAGAAGTCCTTTCCACTGCCGGCCACTGCGGACGCCGCCTGGGTGCTGCTGCAGGACGTCGAAGCGGTGGCCGGCTGCATGCCCGGCGCGCGCATCACCGAACGCGTCGACGAAAGCCACTACCGCGGCACGGTCACGGTGAAGCTGGGGCCGGCGAGCCTGGCCTTCCGGGGCGAGGTGGAGGTCAGGGAGGTCGATCCCGCCGCGCGCGCCCTGCGGCTGGTGGGACGCGGCACCGACACCACCGGCACCTCGGGCGCGGGGATGGACCTGCACGCGCGCATCGAGGCGGTGGATGCCGCCTCGTGCCGCCTGCAGGGCAACGCCGAGGTCTCCGTCAGCGGCAAGGCCGCGACCTTCGGCGGCCGCCTGATGCAGGGCGTGGCCGACCAGGTGCTGCAGCAGTTCGTCGCCAACTTCTCCGCCCGCCTGCCGACCGTGCAGGCGGGTGAGGCCGTCGTGGCAGAGTCCGCCGCGGCCTGGGTGCAGCCTCCCCCACGCTCAACGGGCTGGCGCTTCTCTGGGCGATGGTGCGCGACTGGTTCCACCAGCTGTTCGCGGCCAAGCGGGCGTGACATGGACGGCGGCCGGATGTCCGAACTCGCCGGCCTGCAGCACGCGCTGGCCGCGGCGGGCTACATCGCCGAGCCGGCGCTGGCCGCGGCGCTGCTGCTGATGCTGGATCTCGAGCGGCCGCTGCTGCTCGAAGGCGACGCCGGCGTCGGCAAGACCGAGGTGGCCAAGGCCCTGGCCACGGTGCGCGGCACCCGCCTGATCCGGCTGCAGTGCTACGAGGGCCTGGACGCGCATTCGGCGATGTACGAGTGGAACTACCAGCGCCAGCTGCTGGCCATCAAGCTGCTGGAGCAGGACGGCCGCAGCATCGCGCAGAAGGAGCAGGACATCTTCTCCGAGCGCTACCTCCTGAAGCGCCCGCTGCTGGAGGCGATCAGCTGCGAGCAGCCGCCGGTGCTGCTGATCGACGAGGTGGACCGCGCCGATGAGGCCTTCGAGGCCTACCTGCTGGAGCTGCTGTCGGACTTCCAGCTGTCGATCCCCGAGCTGGGAACGGTGCGTGCGACCAGCCGGCCGCTGGTGGTGATCACCTCCAACGGCACGCGCGAGCTGTCCGATGCGCTGCGCCGGCGCTGCCTCTATCAATACATCGACTACCCCGACCACGAGAAGGAACTGGCGATCGTGCGCATGAAGGCGCCGCAGGCAGCGCCCGGCTTCGCGCGCCAGATCGTCGCCTTCGTGCAATCCGTGCGGCAGATGGACCTGCAGAAGAAGCCGGGCATCGCCGAAACGCTGGACTGGACGGCGGCGCTGCTGCGCCTGGGCATCTCCGCCATCGACCGCGACGGCACCGAACGCATCCTGCAAACGCTGGGCGCGCTGATCAAGACGCGCGACGACCGCGCCGCCTTCCCGCGCGAAGCGGTCGCGCGACTGGCGGCCGCATGTTGAACACGGCCGTCATCCCCGCGGAGGCGGGGACCCAAGGCGTCCTTCCCTTCGAGAGCCGCGCCGGCGATCGCCTCGCCGGCTTCCCCCGCTTCCTGCGCGCCAACGGCTTCGGCGTGGGCGCCGGCGACGGCGCCGAAGTGCTGCGCGTGGCCGATGCGGTCGGCGTGCTGGACCCCTCCCTCCTGCGCTGGAGCCTCAAGGCCTTGCTGTGCGGGCGCTGCGATGAATGGCGGCGC
The DNA here is from genome assembly GCF_013087525.1 of Ramlibacter montanisoli. GTDB lineage: Bacteria > Pseudomonadota > Gammaproteobacteria > Burkholderiales > Burkholderiaceae_C > Ramlibacter > Ramlibacter montanisoli. The sequence goes on from NZ_JABFCS010000001.1 coordinate 1,401,734, forward strand.
TTCGACTCGCTGTTCGACGCCTGGTTCCTGCCCGCCAACCGCTGGGCAGCCCCCAGCGGCGAACCGTGGAGGCCCACCGTAGCGGGCAGGGCGCCCTGGCCCACGCCGCCGGACGCCACGCGGCCGACGATCGGGACACGCTGCGCCCGCGCGACGTCGCCAGCCGCGCCGAGTCGCTGGCCACGACGGACTTCCGCGCGCTCGACGACCGGGAGCACCTGCTGGATATCGAAGCCCTGATGCGCCGCTTCGCCCGGCGGCTGCACGCCATCCGCACGCGTCGCCAGGCGCCCGCGCGGCACGGCAACCGGCTGGCGCTGCCGGCCACCATCCGCCGCAGCGTCGCCACCGGCGGCGTGCCCTTCCACCTGTGCTGGCGGTCGCCGCGCCGGGTGCGGCCGCGGCTGGTGCTGCTGCTGGACGTGAGCCGCTCGATGGCGCCCTACAGCTTCTTCTACCTGCGCCTGGCGCGCGCCCTGGCCGCCGAGCTGGCGGACGTGCACAGCTTCATCTTCCACACGCGCATCACCGGCGTGTCGGAGGCTTTGCGCGACCCCGACCCCTGGCGCGCGCAGGAGCGGCTGCACCTGCTGGCGCAGGGCTGGGGCGGCGGCACGCGCATCGGCGAAAGCCTGGCGCAGTTCAATCGCGAGCATGCGCCGCGGCTGGTGCATTCGCGCACGGCGATCCTGGTCCTGAGCGACGGCTACGACACCGGCGACCACGCGCAGCTGGGGCAGGCCCTGGCGCAGCTGCGCCGGCGGGCCCGCCGCCTCGTCTGGCTGAACCCCTGGTGGGCCAGCCGGGCTACGCGCCGGTCAGCGCCGGCATGCAGGCCGCCTTGCCGCACCTGGACCTGCTGGCGCCCGGCGCCAGCCTCGCGGCGATCGCCGCCGTGCTGCCCGAACTCCTGGAGGCTCTCCGATGAACGCCGAACCTGCCTTCCGCTGCTCCGCCGTCGTCCTTGCCGCGGGCCAGTCGTCCCGCATGGGCGGCCCCAACAAGCTGCTGCTGCCGCTGGATGGCGAGCCGCTCGTTCGCCGCACCGTGCGGACCGTGCTCGAGTCCGGCGTGCAGGAGACCGTGGTGGTCACCGGGCACCAGGCCCGCGAGGTGACGCGCGCGGTCTTCGACCTGCCCGTGACCGTGCAGCCCAACCTGCGGCACGAGGACGGCCAGATGCGCTCGGTGGCTGCGGGCGTGGCGGCGCTGGCCCGTGCCACCGACGCGATCCTGGTGTGTCCCGGCGACATGCCGCTGCTGACCGCGGAGGACCTGCTGGCGCTCATCGCCGCCTACCGGGCGCACCCTGACGCGTCCATCGTGATTCCCAGGCACGAAGGCGCGCGCGGCAACCCCATCGTGTTCGCGGCAGCCTATGCCCCCGAAGTCGCGGCGGGCCGGCGCCTGATCGGCTGCCGCAAGCTGGCCCAGCAATATCCCGAGGAGACCTGGTACTTCGAGGCGTCCCACGACCGCTACACGACCGACCTCGACACGCCCGAGGACTACCGGCGCGTGTTGCAGCGGCTGGCCCTGCCGCAGGAAGCGGAGGCCTGAGATGGCCGGCAGCGCCTGGGCGGCCCTGGGCCTGGCCCTGATCCTGGCCGGCCTGTTCGCGCTTTCCCGGCTGCGGCCGGCGCGGGGCGGGCTGACCTCGCCGCAATGGATGCTGCTGCTGGGCGCGGTGGGCATGGCGGCGGGCATGGCGTGGGACGCCCGCCTGGGCGGCCTGGAGACCCTGGCGGCCCTGTGTTCCGGGCCCGTCGACCTGGGCGGCATGCTGGCCTTGCACCTGGCGCAGCTGCCGCTGGCGCACGCCGGCATGCTCGCCGGCGGGCTGGTGGTCGTGCCGCTGATGCCCCGCCTGCGGCGCGGCTGCCGCCGCCAGCTCTGCGCCCAGCTGGGCCAGAACCTGCTGTGCTCGGGCTGGATGGTCGTCGGCATGGCGGCCGGCTCGCTGGTGTTCCTGGAGTTGGCGGGCTGGGCGGGCGCGGTGCGGGAGCCGGCGGCGGTGCTGGCGGGCATGTTCGCCGGCATGGTATGGGGCATGGTTGCCAGCGTCAGCCTGGTGCAGGCCGTGATCCGCCTGAGCTACGGGCCGCCGGCCCGGCCGCGCGCAGGACCTTGAATCCGCGGCCGGCGGCGCCAAGTTGGACGAGGCCGGGGGCGCTTTCACCGCCGCGCAACGATCGGAGCATTGCGAAGCCATGCTTTGGCCGCTACAATACCGGCTTCACGACCAAACGGGCGGGTACCAACCGCCCGTTTTTTTGGCTGATCCATTCCCAACTTGGCACTGCAAGACATCGTCGCACAAACCGTCGCCGGACTCGGCTACGAGCTGGTGGAGCTCGAACGCACCGCCGGGGCACGCTGCGCGTGACGATCGACTTTCCGTGGGAGCCGGCGCAGGGCGAGGAAAAGCTGGTCAACGTCGAGGATTGCGAACGCGTCACGCGCCAGCTGCAGTACACGCTGGAAGTCGAGGAAGTCGACTACAAGCGGCTGGAAGTGTCGTCGCCGGGCATCGATCGCCCGTTGCGCAGCGAGAAGGATTTCGAGCGTTATGCCGGCGAGGTGGTGGACATCACGCTGAAGGCCCCGATGGGGGCGGCCGCGGCCGGCCAGGTCGCCGCCAACCGCCGCAAGTTCCGCGGCTCGCTCGAACGGGCGCCTGACGGAAAGGGCTGGCAGGTCACCTGGAGTGACGCGCCCGAGCCCAAGCCGGGCCAGAAGGTTTCGAAGAAGAAGGAGCCTGCACCGCTGCAGGCCCTGGGTTTCACGCTGGACGAACTGAAGGAAGCGCGTCTGGCACCCATTGTCGATTTCAAGGGGCGCAGACGCGCCGGGGTTCAGGAGCAAGGGAAATGAATCGCGAACTGTTGATGCTGGTGGACGCCATCTCGCGCGAGAAGAACGTCGAACGCGACGTCGTCTTCGGCGCGGTGGAAGCCGCGCTGGCGCAGGCGACCAAGAAGCTGTACCAGGGCGAGGTGGACATCCGCGTGGCGATCGACCGCGACACGGGCGACTACGAGACCTTCCGCCGCTGGCTGGTCGTGCCCGACGAGCAGGGCCTGCAGAACCCCGACGCCGAGGAACTGCTGATGGACGCCAAGGAGCGCGTGGCGGACGCCGAGGCCGGCGAGCACATCGAGGAAGGCATCGAGTCGCTGCCGATCGGCCGCATCGGCGCGATGGCGGCCAAGCAGGTGATCCTGCAGAAGATCCGCGACGCCGAGCGCGAGATGCTGCTGAACGACTTCATGTCGCGCGGCGACAAGATCTTCGTGGGCACCGTCAAGCGCATGGACAAGGGCGACATCATCGTCGAGAGCGGCCGCGTCGAAGGGCGCCTGCGCCGCGGCGAGATGATCCCCAAGGAAAACCTGCGCAACGGCGACCGCGTCCGCGCCATGATCATGGAAGTGGACCTGACGCTGCGCGGCGCGCCCATCATCCTGTCGCGCGCGGCCCCCGAGTTCATGATCGAGCTGTTCCGCCAGGAAGTGCCCGAGATCGAGCAGGGCCTGCTGGAGATCAAGAGCTGCGCCCGCGATCCCGGCAGCCGCGCCAAGATCGCCGTGGTCTCGCACGACAAGCGCGTCGACCCGATCGGCACCTGCGTCGGCGTGCGCGGTTCGCGCGTCAACGCCGTCACCAACGAGCTGGCCGGCGAGCGCGTCGACATCGTGCTGTGGTCGGAAGACCCCGCGCAGTTCGTGATCGGCGCCCTGGCGCCCGCCAACGTGTCTTCCATCGTCGTCGACGAGGAGAAGCACGCGATGGACGTGGTGGTGGACGAGGAGAACCTCGCCATCGCCATCGGCCGCGGCGGCCAGAACGTGCGCCTGGCTTCCGAGCTGACCGGCTGGAAGATCAACATCATGGACGCCAACGAGTCCGCCCAGAAGCAGGCCGAGGAGCAGTCCACGATCCGCGCCCTGTTCATGGAGAAGCTGGACGTCGACGAGGAGATCGCCGACATCCTGATCGTGGAAGGCTTCACCAGCCTGGAGGAAGTGGCCTACGTGCCCATCTCCGAGATGCTGGAGATCGAGTCCTTCGACGAGGACACGGTCAACGAACTGCGTTCGCGCGCCAAGGATGCGCTGCTGACGATGGAGATCGCCCGGGAAGAGAGCGTCGAGGAAGTCTCGCAGGACCTGCGCGACCTCGAAGGCCTGAACCCGCAGCTGATCGCCAAGCTGGCCGACGCCGGCGTGCATACGCGAGACGACCTGGCCGACCTGGCCGTCGACGAACTTACGGACATCACTGGCCAGTCCGCTGAAGAGGCCAAGACCCTGATCATGAAGGCGCGTGAACACTGGTTCACCTCCGCTGCGGCCACGGCCGCCCATGAGTGATGGGAGGAACTGAGAGCACATGTCTAGTACCACCGTCGCCGAGTTCGCCAACGAACTCAAGAAATCGACCGAGACGCTGCTGGAACAGCTGAAGAGCGCCGGCGTGGCCAAGTCCGCGCCGACCGATCCCCTCTCGGATGCGGACAAGCAGAAGCTGCTGGGTTATCTCCAGGCCAGCCACGGCACCGCCTCGCCCGAACGCAAGAAGATCACCCTGGTGAAGAAGTCCACCAGCGAGATCAAGCAGGCGGATTCGACGGGCAAGGCCCGCACGATCCAGGTGGAAGTGCGCAAGAAGCGCACCTTCATCAAGCGCGACGAGGGCTCCGACACGGCCGTCGTGGAGGCGCCGGAGACGGCCGCCTCGGCGCAGCAGTCCGCCGAGGAGGCCGAACTCGCCCGCCGCGAGGAGGAAGCCCGCCGCCAGGCCGAACTGATCCGCCGCCAGGAGGAAGAACTGGCCGCCAAGCGCCGCGAGCGCGAGGAGCAGGAAGCCCGCCAGCGCGCCGAGGAAGAAGCGCGTGCCGCCGCCGAGAAGGCCGCCGAGCAGCGCGCGGAAGCCTATTCCGCGGCCCAGGCCGGCGCCAGCGCCGCCAAGGCCGCCGAAGCGGAAGCCGCCCAGGCCGTGGCCAAGGCGCAGACCGAAGCCCGCGACAAGGCCGCCGCCGAAGCGCGCGAGAAGGCCGCCGCCGAATCGAAGGCCCGTGCCGACGAGGAAGCCGTGCGCGCCCGCGACCTGCAGGAACGCCGCCGCAAGGCCGAAGCCGAGGCCGCCGCCATCCGTTCCATGATGGCCACGCCCAAGAAGGTGCTGGTCGCCAAGAAGCCGGAAGAAGCCAAGCCGGTCGCCAAGGCGCCGGAACCCGGCAAGCCGGGCGTCAAGGGCACGCTGCACAAGCCGCCGGCACAGCCGCCGCGGCCGGGCGCGCCCGGCACCGCCGCGCCCGCCGCCCCCGGCGCCGGCAAGGAAGTGAAGTCCGCCAAGCTGTCCTCCAGCTGGGCGAACGATCCGGCCAAGAAGAAGGAAATCAAGACCCGCGGCGACACGTCCGGCGGCGTCGGCCGCAATTCGTGGCGCGGCGGCCCCCGTGGCGGCCGGCGCGACCACCGCGACCGCGACGACCACCACGCGCAGGCCGCGCCGGTGGAGCAGCGCGTCATCGAAGTGCACGTGCCGGAAACCATCACGGTGTCCGAGCTGGCGCACAAGATGGCCGTCAAGGCCTCCGAAGTGATCAAGGCGCTGATGAAGATGGGCCAGCTGGTCACCATCAACCAGTCGCTGGACCAGGACACGGCCATGATCGTGGTCGAGGAACTGGGCCACAAGGCGGTCACGGCCGCCCTGGACGACCCGGAAGCCTTCACCGAGGAAGACACCGCCGCGACCACGGCGGAGTCGCTGCCGCGCGCTCCCGTGGTGACCGTCATGGGCCACGTCGACCACGGCAAGACCTCGCTGCTGGACTACATCCGCCGCGCCAAGGTGGCGGCGGGCGAAGCCGGCGGCATCACGCAGCACATCGGCGCCTACCACGTGGAAACGCCGCGCGGGATGATCTCCTTCCTGGACACCCCGGGCCACGAGGCGTTCACCGCCATGCGTGCCCGCGGCGCCCAGGCGACCGACATCGTGATCCTGGTGGTGGCCGCGGACGACGGCGTCATGCCGCAGACCAAGGAAGCCATCAAGCACGCGAAGGCGGCCGGCGTTCCCATCGTCGTGGCCATCAACAAGATGGACAAGCCGGATGCCAACCAGGACCGCGTCCGCCAGGAACTGGTGGTCGAGGAAGTGGTGCCGGAAGAGTACGGCGGCGAGTCGCCGTTCGTGCCGGTGTCCGCCAAGACCGGCCAGGGCATCGACGACCTGCTGGAGCAGGTGCTGCTGCAGGCCGAAGTGCTGGAACTGAAGGCGCCGGTGGACGCGATGGCCAAGGGCCTCGTGATCGAGGCGCAGCTGGACAAGGGCCGCGGCCCGGTCGCCACCGTGCTGGTGCAGTCCGGCACGCTGAAGACCGGCGACGTGGTGCTGGCCGGCCAGACCTTCGGCCGCGTGCGCGCCATGCTGGACGAGAACGGCAAGAGCATCAAGTCGGCCGGTCCCTCCATCCCGGTGGAGATCCAGGGCCTGACGGAAGTGCCGCAGGCGGGCGACGAGTTCATGGTGATGGGCGACGAGCGCCGCGCGCGCGAGATCGCCACCTACCGTGCCGGCAAGTTCCGCAACACGAAGCTGGCCCGCCAGCAGGCCGCCAAGCTGGAGAACATGTTCTCCGACATGACGGCGGGCGCGGTCAAGACGGTGCCCATCATCATCAAGGCCGACGTGCAGGGTTCGCAGGAAGCGCTGGCGCAGTCGCTGCTGAAGCTGTCGACCGAAGAGGTCAAGGTGCAGTGGTGTATGCGGGCGTGGGCGGCATCAGCGAGTCCGACGTCAACCTGGCGATCGCCGCCAAGGGCGTGATCATCGGCTTCAACGTGCGTGCCGATGCCGGCGCGCGCAAGCTGGCCGAAGGCAACGGCATCGACATCCGCTACTACAACATCATCTACGACGCGGTCGACGAGCTGAAGGCCGCGATGTCGGGCATGCTGGCACCGGAGAAGCGCGAAGAGGTGATCGGCTCCGCCGAGATCCGCACGGTGTTCGTGGCCTCCAAGATCGGCACGGTGGCCGGTTGCATGGTCACCTCCGGCACCGTCACCCGCAGCGCGCATTTCCGCCTGCTGCGCGACAACGTGGTGATCTACACCGGCGAGCTCGAGTCGCTCAAGCGCCTCAAGGACGACGTGCGCGAAGTCAAGGAAGGCTTCGAGTGCGGCATCAAGCTGAAGAACTACAACGACATCAAGGAAGGCGACCAGCTCGAGTTCTTCGAAGTCAAGGAAATCGCCCGCACGCTGTAACGATGAAGCGCAAGGCAGCCACCCCCAACCGCGGCTTCAAGGTCGCCGACCAGATCCAGCGCGACCTGTCGGAGCTGATCGCGCGCGAGCTGAAGGACCCGCGGGTGGGGATGGTGACGATCAACGCCGTGGAGGTGACGCCGGACTATGCGCACGCCAAGGTGTTCTTCAGCATCCTGGTGGGCGACCCCGAGGAGACCACGGAGGCCCTGAACCAGGCCGCCGGCTTCCTGCGCAACCACCTGTTCAAGCGCCTGCACATCCACACCGTGCCGACGCTGCATTTCCAGTTCGACCGCACGACCGAGCGCGCGGCCGACATGAACGCCCTGATCGCCAAGGCCGTTTCCTCCCGTTCCAAGGAGGAGTAGGCTATGCAAGCGCCACGCACCAGGGTGCAGCGGCGCCCTGTGCATGGGGTGTTGCTGCTCGACAAGCCGCTGGGTCTCTCCAGCAACGACGCGCTGCAGAAGGCCAAGTGGCTGCTGCGCGCGGAAAAGGCCGGCCACACCGGCACGCTCGATCCCATGGCCACCGGCGTGCTGCCGCTGTGCTTCGGGGCGGCGACGAAATTCAGCCAGCTGCACCTGGATGCGGACAAGGCTTACGAGGCGGTGGCGCAGCTGGGCGTGCGGACGGCCTCGGCGGACAGTGAAGGCGAAGTGATCGCGCGGCGGGACGTGCCGGCGATCACGGCGGAAACGCTCGCCGAAGTGCAGCATCGGTTCACCGGCGCGATCGCGCAGGTGCCGCCGATGCACAGTGCATTGAAGAAGGACGGCAAGGCGCTGTACGAGTACGCGCGCGCCGGCATCGAGGTGGAGCGCGAGGCGCGCCAGGTCACGGTGTCCGGGCTGGAGCTGTCCCTGCTGGACGCCACGCGGCTGAAGATCGTCGCGCGCGTCAGCAAGGGAACCTACATCCGGACGCTCGGCGAGGACATCGGCCAGGCGCTGGGATGCGGCGCGCACCTGCTGTCGCTGCGAAGGATTGCCACCGGGCCCTTCGAGCTTCCGCAATGCATCACGCTGGCGGAACTCGAGGCCCTGGACGAGTCTGAGAGACAGGCGCGCCTGCTGCCCGTCGAGTCCCTGCTGCCCGGCCACGTGCGTGTCACGCTGGGGCCGGAAGATGCGGGGCGCTTCCTGAGCGGCCTGCGCCGCCGGGGCGGCTGGCGCGATGCAGAACAGGTTGCCGTGTTCGGGGAGTCGCCGCCGGCGCTCCTGGGCACCGCCCATGTGAAGGCCGGCGAACTGATCCCGTCGCGCCTGTTGAGCCCGATCGAAATCCAGCAAATCCTCGGGGTGCCCGAGCCAGAGAACGTATGACGCAAATCCGAAACATCGCCATCATCGCCCACGTCGACCACGGCAAGACCACCATGGTCGACCAGCTCCTGCGCCAGTCCGGCACCTTCGCCGAGCACGAGAAGGTGGTCGACACGGTCATGGACAACAACGCCATCGAGCGCGAGCGCGGCATCACCATCCTGGCCAAGAACTGCGCCGTGAGCTGGAAGGGCACGCACATCAACATCGTCGACACCCCCGGCCACGCGGACTTCGGCGGCGAGGTGGAGCGCGCGCTGTCGATGGTCGACGGCGTGGTGCTGCTGATCGACGCCCAGGAAGGCCCGATGCCGCAGACCCGCTTCGTCACCAAGAAGGCTCTGGCCCTGGGCCTGCGGCCCATCCTGGTGGTGAACAAGGTCGACAAGCCCGGCGCGAACCCCGACAAGGTGGTCAATGCCGCCTTCGACCTGTTCGACAAGCTCGGCGCCACCGACGACCAGCTGGACTTCCCGGTGGTCTACGCCTCCGGCATCAACGGCTGGTCCTCGCTGGAAGAGGGCGCGCCGGGCGAGCAGTGGGGCAAGGACATGTCGGCCCTGTTCGACACCATCCTGTCGCACGTGCCCGAGCACGAGGGCGACAAGGACGCGCCGCTGCAGCTGCAGATCTCCGCGCTGGACTACTCCAGCTTCGTCGGCCGCATCGGCGTGGGCCGCGTCAACGCCGGAACCATCCGCCCGATGATGGAAGTGATGGTCATGGAAGGCCCGGACGGCAAGGCCATCAAGGGCAAGGTCAACCAGGTGCTGACCTTCGAGGGCCTGACGCGCGTGCAGGTGAAGGAAGCCGGCCCCGGCGACATCGTCCTGATCAACGGCATCGAGGACATCGGCATCGGCGTGACCATCACCGATCCGCTCAATCCGCAGCCGCTGCCGATGCTGAAGATCGACGAGCCGACGCTGACGATGAACTTCTGCGTCAACACCAGCCCGCTGGCCGGCCGCGAAGGCAAGTACGTCACCAGCCGCCAGATCTGGGACCGCCTGCAGAAGGAACTGCAGTCCAACGTGGCGCTGCGCGTCAAGGAAACCGACGAAGAGGGCGTGTTCGAGGTGATGGGTCGCGGTGAACTGCACCTGACCATCCTGGTGGAGAACATGCGCCGCGAGGGCTACGAACTGGCCGTGTCCAAGCCGCGCGTGGTGTTCCGCACCGTCAACGGCGAGAAGCACGAGCCGATCGAGCTGGTCACGGCCGACATCGAGGACCAGCACCAGGGCGGCGTGATGCAGGCGCTGGGCGAGCGCAAGGGCGAACTGGTGAACATGGAACCGGACGGCCGCGGCCGCGTGCGCCTGGAATACCGCATCCCGGCACGGGGCCTGATCGGCTTCTCCAACGAGTTCATGAACCTCACGCGCGGCTCGGGCCTGATCTCCAACATCTTCGACGGCTACGAGCCCTTCAAGGGCGAGATCGCCAGCCGCAAGAACGGCGTGCTGATCTCCATGGACGACGGCGAGATCTTCACCTACGCGCTGGGCAAGCTGGACGATCGCGGCCGCATGTTCGTCAAGCCCAACGACCCGGTGTACGAAGGCATGATCGTCGGCATCCACAACCGCGACAACGACCTGGTGGTCAACGCCACCCGCACCAAGCAGCTGACCAACTTCCGCGTGTCCGGCAAGGAAGACGCGATCAAGGTCACGCCGCCGATCGACCTCACGCTGGAATACGGCGTGGAGTTCATCGAGGACGACGAGCTGGTGGAGATCACGCCCAAGTCGGTGCGCCTGCGCAAGCGCTTCCTGAAGGAGCACGATCGCAAGCGCGCCCTGCGCGAAGCGGCGTAAGGACGGGCGCTGCAGGGACCGGCGCTTCAGGGCGCCAGGTTTTCCCGTTCCTCGGCGGCGCGGGCCTTGGGGCCGCCGATCAGCAGCACCCGCTCGCCGGCGCGCCAGCGCCCCGTGGTGCTCTCGCTCGACTCGCGGGCGGAGCCGTCGCGCATGCGCACCGTGAATTCGTAGACCGGCAGGCCGGTCGCCGGATCGGTGTGCCGGATGCTCTCCACCGACCCGCAGGAAGCGCAGTCTTCCGCCGAGCGGGTCCGCGTGCCCGGAGCCACCACCGGGACACCCGCGGGCGCGACGACGATCGTGACGCCTTCCGGCCAGAGAACGAAGACGACCACGGCGACCGCCGCGACCACCGTGGTGAGGGCGGTGGCGGCGATGACCAGGGGCAGGGCCAGGCGGCTGCGCCGCGGCGGGGCGGCTGGGGAGGGGGCGATGTCGGGAACCATCCCGCAGGATGGGGCCTGCCGCAGCCCTTGTCTGTACGGCAGCGGACGCGTTGATAACATCCGGGCGAACGAAAACAAGAACGAAGTGAAACTCACCCACACCCAGGCCGTGTTCCTCATGGTCGCCGTGACCCTCATGTGGTCCATCGCCGGCGTGATCACGCGCCACCTCGAGCACGCGCGCAGCTTCGAAGTCACCTTCTGGCGCAGCTTCTTCACCATGCTGTCCCTGCTGGTGATCCTGCCCTTCTTCCAGGGCCGCGTCGTGTTCGCGAAGATCCGCGACGGCGGCTGGGCGCTGTGGCTGTCCGGCCTGTGCTGGAGCGTGATGTTCACCGCCTTCATGGTGGCGCTCACGCTCACCAGCGTCGCCAACGTGCTGGTGACCATGGCGCTCGGGCCCTTCCTCACCGCGCTGATCGCGCGCATCTTCATCGGCCACCGCATCCCGGCCCGCACCTGGGCGGCCATCCTGGTGGCCGGCGCCGGCATCGCCTGGATGTACGGCGCGCAGCTGGAAGGGGGCCAGCTGGCCGGCACGCTGGTGGCGCTGTTCGTGCCCCTGGCCAGCGGGGTGAACTGGACGATCACGCAGCGCGCGCACGCGCAGGGCCGCAACGTGGACCTGGTGCCCGCCGTGCTGGTGGGCGCGGTGATCTCCTCGCTCGTCACGCTGCCGCTGGCGATGCCGCTGCGCGCGTCCGCCCACGACGTCGGCCTGCTGGCGATCCTCGGCTTGGTGCAGCTCGCGATCCCGTGCGCGCTGGCGGTGGTCTGCGCCCGGGTGCTGAAGGCGCCCGAGATCGCGCTGCTGGCGCTGCTGGAGATCATCTTCGGCATCGTGCTGGCCTGGGTGGGCGCCAACGAGATTCCGAGCCAGACCGTGCTGGCGGGCGGCGCGCTGGTCCTGGGCGCGCTGGTGGTCAACGAACTGGTGGGATGGAGGCAGAGGGCATGAGCGACGTTGTTTCGGAAGTGCGCGGCAGCGCGGGATTGATCACCCTGAACCGGCCCAAGGCGCTCAATGCGCTGTCGCTCGGCATGATCCGCGACCTGACCGCGGCACTGCTCGCCTGGCGCGACGATCCGCGGGTGGAACGCGTCGGCGTGCGCGGCATGGGCAAGGAAGGCCCGTTCGGCGCCTTCTGCGCCGGCGGCGACATCCGCTTCTTCCACCAGGCGGTGCTGGCCGGCGATCCGCGGCTGGAGGACTTCTTCACCGAGGAATACTCGCTCAACCACCTGATCCACGCCTACCCGAAGCCCTACGTCGTCTTCATGGACGGCATCTGCATGGGCGGCGGCATGGGGATCTCGGCGCACGGCAGCGACTACGGGCTGCGCATCGCCACCGAGCGCACGAAGATGGCCATGCCGGAGACCAACATCGGCCTGTTCCCCGACGTCGGCGGCGGCTGGTTCCTCGCGCGCTGCCCGGGCCGCATCGGCGAGTACCTCGCGCTTACGGGGCAGCTGATCGCCGGTGCCGACGCGGTCGCCGCGCGCCTGGCAGACGGCGTGCTGCCTTCCGCGGAGCTGCCCACGGTATGGGAGAGCCTGGCCGACGGCGAGCGCTTCGAGCGGGTGCGCGAGGCGCTGCGGGCCGCTCCGCCGCCGGCGAGCATCTTCGCCGCACGGCGCGCCGACATCGATCATTTCTTCGCGCTGCCTTCGGTGCCGGACATCGTTCGGGCGCTGGAGGCCGATGCGGGCAGCTGGGCCGCCGAAACCGCGGCCTTGCTGCGCAAGCGCTCGCCGCTGATGCTGCAGGTCACGCTGGAACACCTGCGGCGCGCGCGGCACATGACCCTGGCGGCCGACCTGCGCATGGAGCGCGACATGGTGCGGCAGTGCTTCCACCTGCGTCCCGGCACGGCGAGCGAGACCTTCGAAGGCATCCGCGCACTGGCCATCGACAAGGACCATGCGCCGCGATGGAATCCCGCGCGCATCGAGGACGTGACGCCGGAGATGGTGGCCGCGTTCTTCGCCAGCCCGTGGCCGGCGCACGCGCACCCGCTGCGCGGATTGGGGTGAGGCGCCCTTACAGCTGCTTGTAGACGCTCTCCGCCAGCACCAGCAGCCCCTGCCGCGGCAGCCGGCCCGTGAGGGCATAGCCGAAGCCCTGGTCGACCCAGTAGAAGCTCGCCACGCCGGACTCGCTGGTGAAGCGGAAGGCGGTCTCGCCCACGCCCTTGGCCGCCGCGCCCTCGATCGCGCCCACGTAGAGCGTGACGCGCTCGCCGGCCGTGTTCTGGTACATGAACTGCGCCCGCGCGCCGCCTTCGCCGGGCAGCAGGCGTCCGCCCACGAGCTCATAGCCGGCCGGTGCCAGGTTGGGGACCTTCAGCTGCCGGTTCAGGCGCTTGGAGAGCCACTGCACCAGGTGCTGCTGCTGCGAGGCCTCGACCTCCACCGGGTGCCGCACCTCGGGCATGTAGACCACGTGCGCCGTGACGGCCTGGCGCGCGAAGGTGCGCACGCCGGAGCCGCTGTTGACCACCTGCGTCTGCCATTGCGAGTGCGCGCCCCAGCCGAGGCCGAAGGACAGCAGCACGGCGGCGGCCATCCCGCCCCAGCGCTGCCACTGGGCGAAGCGGTTGCTGCGCTGGTGCAGCTGCATCGCCGCGTGCAGCAGGTGGGCGGGCACCGGTTCGAGCAGCATCTCCGGGTGCAGCGTGCGCAGCGCGTGGCGCTGCAGCTTCCAGTCACGCACGCGCTGGGCGGCTTCCGGGTCGTTCGCCAGCCGGGCCTCGACGTCCGCGCGGCGCGACCGGTCCAGCCGGCCGTCGACGTAGGCATGCAGTTCTGCTTCGCCGTCCGGCAGCAGGTCGTTGTCGTCCATCATCGTCTTTTCCATCACTTCAGCCTCCGCAACGCCGTCGCCTGCGCCGCCGCGGCGGGTGCGCGCCCGTCCATCAGGTCCCGCAGGCGCGCGCGGGCCCGCGAAAGCCTGGACATCACGGTGCCGATCGGCACGCCCGTGATGCGTGCCGCTTCCTCGTAGCCCAGGTCCTGGAGCGTCACGAGGAGCAGCACCTCCCTTTGTTCCGGTGGCAGCCGCAGCAGGCAGCGCTGCAGGTCCATCGCCTGGTCCGGCACGCCTGCCGGCGACTGCAGTTCATGCGCGACGTCGTCCACGTCCACCTGCTGGCTCGCCTGCTGCCGCACCGCGCGCCGCGCGGAGTCCACGAACAGGTTGTGCATCAGCGTGAACAGCCAGGCGCGCAGGTCGCTGCCGGCGGACCACAGCTGCCAGCGTTCGCAGGCGCGTTCCAGCGTGTCCTGCACCAGGTCGTCCGCGGCCCAGGCATCGCCGGTGAGCGAACGGGCGTAACGGCGCAGGTCCGGGATGTGCACGACCAGGCTGTTGGTGGCGGATGGACTGTTCATGCGTGGAGACTAGCCCAGGAACGCCGTCAGCGAAACTGGGGCTTCCGGCCGGCCGGTACTTTCAGGGCCGCGCGAGGCGCCACACGTTGTTGACGCCGTCGCCGGTGCGGTCGCCAGGCCGGGTGTCCTTCACCCAGTAGTAGACCGGCTTGCCACGGTACGCCCACTGGCGGCTGCCGTCGTCGCGCACCACGATCGTCCAGTCGCCATATGGCGTGGCGGTCGCGCCGGCCATCAGGGGCGGCCAGTTCGCGGCGCAAGGGCCGTTGCACACCGACTTGCCGGAGGCCGCCACGTCGCGGTCGAACGTGTACAGCGTCATGTTGTTGGGACCGACGAACACGCCGTCGGCCACGCGCGCCGGTCCGGGCGACATGACGGCACAGGCGGCAAGCAGGGCGGTGCAGGCGAGGGCGGCAAGGCGGCGCATGGGGATCTCCTGTTGGAATGGTTCTCCCTGCATGAACGCGGCCCGTGCGCCCTTTATTCCGCCCCGCCGCCGGTCGGGGATCAGCGGTGGCGCTGCTTCATGGCGCGCTCGACCTCGCGCTTGCCTTCGCGGTCCTTGATCACGTCGCGCTTGTCGTGCGTGGCCTTGCCCTTGGCCAGCGCGATCTCGCACTTGACCTTGCCCGCTTTCCAGTACATCTGGATCGGCACGAGCGTATGCCCCTTCTGCTCCACCTTGCCGATCAGGCGGCGGATTTCGTCCTTGTGCATCAGCAGCTTCTTGGTGCGCTGCTGTTCCGGGTTGACGTGGGTGGACGCGGTCTTCAGCGGGGTGATCTGGCAACCGATCAGGAACAGCTCGCCGTCGCGGATGACGACGTAGCCGTCGGTGAGCTGGGCCTTCCCCTCGCGGGCCGCCTTCACCTCCCAGCCTTGCAGCACCACGCCGGCCTCGAACCGCTCCTCGAAGAAGTAGTTGAAGGCCGCTTTCTTGTTGTCGGCGATGCGGGAGGGTGTTTCTTTCTTTTGCGCCATGAACTGACAGGTTGGGTCGACGGCGGCTCTCTACAATCCCGCGCGGGCCCGCAATTCTCCATGAAAACCGTCCACAAGTCCGTGCTCATCTGGTACAGCGCCGAAGAGATGTTCGCGCTGGTCACCGACGTCGCGAAGTACAGCGAATTCCTGCCCTGGTGCGACCGCTCCCACGTGATCGCGCTGGAGCCTGACGGCATGAAGGCGGAGATCGGCATCAATTTCTCCGGCATCCACCAGACCTTCACCACGCGCAACTCGCACGTGGCGGGGCGCGAGGTGCGCATGAAGCTGGTGGACGGGCCCTTCTCCAACCTGGACGGATGCTGGAAGTTCCACCCCTGGGCGAGGGCGGCCAGCGCGCCTGCAAGGTCACGCTGGAACTGCAATACGCCTTCAAGAGCCAGGCGCTCGCCACCCTGGTGGGACCGGTGTTCGACCGCATCGCGGGCAACCTGGTGGATGCCTTCGTGAAACGGGCCGAACAGGTCTACGGCTGAAGCGATGCCGCGCGTGACCGTTTCCTTTTCCCCGCGGCCGCGCGAGGTGCTGGAGTGGGCGCTGGACGTGCCCGAAGGCAGCACCGCGCGGGAAGCGGTGCTGGCCAGCGGCTGGCAGGACTGCTGCCCCGGCGCGGAGCCGGCCGATCTGGGCATCTGGGGTCGCCGCTGCACGGGGCAGCAGGCGGTGCGCGAAGGGGACCGGATCGAGGTGTACCGGCCGCTGGTGGTGGACCCGAAAGTGGCCCGCCGCGAACGCTTCCGCAAGCAGGGCGCCCGCGCCGCCGGCCTGTTCGCACAGCGGCGCCCGGGCGCGAAACCGGGTTACTGACGGTCGGACTTGCAGTCGCGGGCGATCACCCCGTCGAGGTGCTTGAGCTCCGCGGTCCGCTGCTTGTCGTCCAGGATCTCGCGCTCGCCCTTGTCGTTCACGCGCGAGATGCGCACGCCGGTGTCGTAGGTGGCCTTCGCGGACCTGGCGCGCGTGCAGTTCTCGGCCCGCATCGCGGCGACCTTTTCCTCCTGCGCCTTCTTCTTCTCGGCCTCGGCGGCGTCCATCTGCTTCTTCTTTTCGTCCAGGACCTTGTCCTTGCCGGTGACCTTGGGCAGCGCGGGGGCGGCCGCGGCGGTTGCGGCCGCGGTTTCCGCCGCGGGCTGCGCATCGACCGAGCGGCCGCGCGGGCCGGGGCGCTTGAGGATCTTGTCCGCCGCGATCTCGGGCGGCGGTGCCTGGTCGCTGAAGACCTTGCGGCCCGACTTGTCGATCCATTGCCACTGGGCCGAGGCAAGCAGCGGCACGAGGCAGGCGAGGGCGAGCAGGGCGGTACGTGCGGATTTCATCGCTTCAGTTTAGCTCGGCGGCGCACGGGCGCACCCTGGCGATTCCCTCAGCGTGGCGCCGCAGCCCCACGCGGGTCGTGCGAAATTGCACACGGGTACAATCCTTCTTTTGGAGCCTTCACGATGCGCCTTCTCGGAAAAGCGCTCACCTTCGACGACGTGTTGCTGGTGCCGGCGTTCTCCCAGGTCCTGCCCAAGGACACCTCCCTCTCCACCCAGCTCTCCCGCAACATCCAGCTGAACCTGCCGCTGGTGTCCGCCGCGATGGACACGGTGACGGAAGCCCGCCTGGCGATCTCCATCGCCCAGGAAGGCGGCATCGGCATCGTCCACAAGAACCTCACGCCGCAGCAGCAGGCCGCCGAGGTGGCGCGGGTGAAGCGCTACGAATCCGGCGTGCTGCGCGACCCCGTCGTGATCACGCCGCAGCACACGGTGCGCCAAGTCCTCGCCATGCAGGAGCAGCTGGGCATCTCCGGCTTCCCGGTGATCGATGGCGGCCGGGTGGTGGGCATCGTCACCGGCCGCGACCTGCGCTTCGAGACGCGCTACGACGTGCCGGTCAGCCAGATCATGACGCCGCGCGACAAGCTGGTGACGGTGCGCGAAGGCACCAGCGCCGCCGAGGCCAAGGCGCTCCTGAACAAGCACAAGCTGGAACGCCTGCTGGTGATCAATGACGCCTTCGAGCTCAAGGGCCTGATCACCGTCAAGGACATCACCAAGCAGACCAGCTTCCCGAACGCCGCGCGCGACGCCAGCGGCCGCCTGCGCGTGGGCGCCGCGGTCGGCGTGGGCGAGGGCACCGAGGAACGCGTGGAAGCGCTGGTGAAGGCCGGCGTCGACGTGATCGTGGTGGACACCGCGCACGGCCACAGCAAGGGCGTGATCGACCGCGTGCGCTGGGTCAAGCAGAACTACCCGCAGGTGGACGTGATCGGCGGCAACATCGCCACCGGCGCCGCGGCCAAGGCCCTGGTGGAAGCCGGCGCCGACGCGGTGAAGGTGGGCATCGGCCCCGGCTCCATCTGCACCACGCGCATCGTCGCCGGCGTCGGCGTGCCGCAGATCACCGCCATCGACAACGTCGCGACGTCATTGGCCGGCAGCGGCGTGCCGCTGATCGCCGACGGCGGCATCCGCTACTCGGGCGACATCGCCAAGGCCATTGCCGCGGGCGCCAGCAGCGTGATGATGGGCGGCATGTTCGCCGGCACCGAGGAGGCGCCGGGTGAGACCGTGCTGTTCCAGGGCCGCAGCTACAAGAGCTACCGTGGCATGGGCTCCATCGGCGCCATGCAGCAGGGCAGCGCCGACCGCTACTTCCAGGAAGCGACCACCGGCAACCCGAACGCCGACAAGCTGGTGCCCGAAGGCATCGAGGGCCGGGTTCCCTACAAGGGCTCGCTGGTCGCCATCGTGTACCAGATGGCCGGCGGCGTGCGTGCCGCCATGGGCTACTGCGGCTGCGCCAGCATCGAGGAGATGCGCTCGCGGGCGGAGTTCGTCCAGATCACCGCGGCGGGCATGCGCGAGAGCCACGTGCACGACGTGCAGATCACCAAGGAAGCGCCGAACTACCGGGCGGATTGATCTGGCCAGATTTGCGGATTCAGGCCTGATCGAGTAAACTGGCCTAAACTCAATTTCTGGCCAGACTCATGCAGACCATTCCCGTTCACCAGGCGAAGGACCGCTTTTCCGCCCTGCTGCAGGCGGTGGAAGAGGGCGAGGAGATCGTCATCACCCGCCACGGCAGGAAGATCGCCCGCATCGTCCGCGAGACCGAGGAAGGGCCCGATGCCGCCGAGCAGCAGCGGCTGCGGCAGCAGGCACTGGCCGATCTGCGGGCCTTCCAGGCTCAGGTGAAGCCGCCGGTCGAAGGCTACTCGGACTGGAAGAGCCTGCGCGACGCCGGCCGCAAGGTGTGAAGCCCATCGTCATCGACTCCTCGGCTGCGGGAGCGTGGGTGATGCCCGACGAGCCCAACGCGGCGGCCCACGAGCTGTACGTGCAGGCACGCACCACCCCCGACCTGTTCCATGCTCCCGCGCTGTGGCTGTGGGAGATGGGCAACATGCTCGTGATGGGCCACGCGCGCAAGCGCATTTCCGCCGAACTCGTCGAGCAGGGCCTTGGGGTGCTGGCGCAAGCCCGGATCCAGTTCGACGCGGCCCCCAACGCGCATCGCCAGGGACAGGTGGCGCGCCTCGCGGCCACGCACGGCCTCACTTTCTACGACGCGAGCTATCTCGAACTGGTCCTGCGGCTGAACGGGCAGCTCGCCTCGCTGGACCGGCAACTCCTGGACGCGGCGCGCGCCTGCGGCATCGTCTGTCTCAGTTTCTGAATTCCATCATGCAACACGACAAGATCCTCATCCTGGACTTCGGCTCGCAGGTCACGCAGCTGATCGCCCGCCGCGTGCGCGAGGCGCACGTGTACTCGGAAGTGCATCCCTGCGACGTCAGCGACGAATGGGTGCGGCAGTACGCCGCCGACGGCCGCCTGAAGGGCGTGATCCTCTCCGGCAGCCACGCCAGCGTGTACGAGGAAACGACCGACAAGGCGCCGCAGGCGGTGTTCGAGCTGGGCGTGCCGGTGCTGGGCATCTGCTACGGCATGCAGACCATGGCGCACCAGCTCGGTGGCAAGGTGGAAAGCGGCCACAAGCGCGAATTCGGCTTCGCCGCCGTGCGCGCGCGCGGCCACACCGCGCTGCTGCGCGAGATCGCCGACTACACCACGCCGGACGGCCACGGCATGCTGAACGTGTGGATGTCGCACGGCGACAAGGTCGTCGACATGCCGCCCGGCTTCAAGCTGATGGCTTCGACCGAGAGCTGCCCGATCGCCGGCATGGCCGACGAGGCGCGGCGCTTCTACGCGGTGCAGTTCCACCCCGAAGTGACGCACACCGTGCAGGGCCGCGCGATCATCGAACGCTTCGTGCACGGCATCTGCAACGCGCGTCCCGACTGGGTGATGCGCGACCACGTGGCCGAGGCGGTGGAGGCGATCCGCAAGCAGGTCGGCGACGAGGAAGTGATCCTGGGCCTGTCCGGCGGCGTCGATTCCTCGGTGGCGGCGGCACTGATCCATCGCGCCATCGGCGACCAGCTCACCTGCGTGTTCGTCGACCACGGCCTGCTGCGCCTGAACGAGGGCGACATGGTGATGGACATGTTCGCGGGCAAGCTGCATGCGAAGGTGATCCGGGTGGACGCCGCCGACCTGTTCCTCGGCAAGCTGGCCGGCGTGAGCGAGCCGGAGGCCAAGCGGAAGATCATCGGCGGCCTGTTCGTCGACGTGTTCAAGGCCGAGGCCGCCAGGATCAAGCAGACCCATTCCCGCCACGTCGCCTGGCTGGCCCAGGGCACGATCTACCCGGACGTCATCGAGTCGGGCGGCGCCAAGAGCAAGAAGGCCGTCACGATCAAGAGCCACCACAACGTGGGCGGCCTGCCGGAGCAGCTCGGGCTGAAGCTGCTGGAGCCGCTGCGCGACCTGTTCAAGGACGAAGTGCGCGAACTGGGCGTGGCGCTCGGCCTGCCGCCCGAGATGGTGTACCGCCATCCCTTCCCGGGGCCCGGCCTGGGCGTGCGCATCCTGGGCGAGGTGAAGCGCGAATACGCGGAGCTGCTGCGCCGCGCCGACGACATCTTCATCCAGGAACTGCGCAACTTCCGCGACGAACACACCGGCAAGTCCTGGTACGACCTCACCAGCCAGGCCTTCACCGTCTTCCTGCCGGTCAAGAGCGTGGGCGTGATGGGCGACGGCCGCACCTACGACTACGTGGTGGCGCTGCGCGCCGTGCAGACCAGCGACTTCATGACGGCTGACTGGGCCGAGCTGCCCTACGCTCTGCTCAAGAAGGTCTCCAGCCGCATCATCAACGAGGTCCGCGGCATCAACCGTGTCACCTACGACGTGAGCAGCAAGCCGCCGGCGACGATCGAGTGGGAGTGAGGCTCTCCCGTACCGCGCGGTGCAGGAGCGGCAAGGAACTGTCCGACTCGGCGAGGTAAAGGAGGAGGCGCGGGCTTGCCCGCGCCGGGGGACACTCGCAGAGGCGGACAGTTTCTTGCCGCTCCGGCCCGGAGGGCACCGACGCCACGACGGACGTGCCGCACCGGGGCGTTCCCCGACCTCCCGGTGCACAATTCGGCCATGTACCAGCCGCCGCAGTTCAAGTCCGACGATGCCGCGACCGCCGCGGAGCTGATGCGCTCGCATCCCTTCGCCAGCCTGATCTCCAACGACGACACCGGCTTTCCCTTCGTCACGCACCTGCCGCTGCACCTCGAGCAGCGTGACGCCGGCTTCGTGCTGCTTGGCCACTGCGCCAAGCCCAATCCGCACTGGCGCTACCTGCAGGCGCGGCCCGATGCGCTGGTCACCTTCTTGGGGCCGCACGCCTATCTCTCGCCCTCGGTCTACCCCGACCTGCAGCGCGTCCCCACCTGGAACTACCTCACCGTGCATTGCCGCGTGCGCGCGCGCCTGGTGGAGGATCCACTGGCCAAGGACAGGCTGCTGAAGAAGCTGATCGGAGACCACGAGCCCGCGTACGCGGAGCAGTGGCGCAGCCTCGGCGAGGAGTTCGCCCACAAGATGCTGGCCGGCATCGTCGGCTTCGAGCTGGACGTGGTGGAATGGTCCTGCAAGCTGAAGCTGAACCAGCACCGGCGCGAGGCGCATCTGCGCATGCGCGAGGTCTATGCCGCCGGCAGCCAGGACGAAGCAGCTCGCCGCATGGATGGAGCGGCTCGGAATGGAGGGCAAGTGATGCGCGCAGTCTTCGGGATCGTCGGCCTGCTGGCCGTGGTGCTGGTCGTCGGCATGCTGGCGAAGAAGCAGCTGGGCGCGGGCGTGGCCCCCGCCGGCGCCGGCACGGAGGGCAGTGTGCCCGTCGCCACGCCGAAACAGCAGGTGCAGCAGTTCGAGCAGGCCGTGCAGGGCGTGATGCAGCAGGCGCGTCCCATGCCCGAGAACGACAAGTGAGCACCGCGCCGGCGCGCGACGAGCGTTTCATGCGCGAGGCGCTGGCGCAGGCGCAGCTGGCGCTGCAGGCGGGCGAAGTCCCGGTCGGTGCCGTCGTCGTGCACGGCGACGCCATCGTGGGCCGCGGCCACAACGCGCCCGTTTCCAGCCACGATCCCACGGCGCACGCCGAGATCCGCGCGTTGCAGGATGCCGCGCGGACGCTCGGCAACTACCGCCTGGACGGCTGCGAGCTGTTCGTGACCCTGGAGCCCTGCGCGATGTGCAGCGGTGCCATGCTGCACGCGCGCCTCGCGCGCGTGGTTTACGGCGCTGCGGATCCCAAGACGGGTGCGGCAGGGTCGGTGCTCGACCTCTTTGCGCAGCAGCGCCTGAACCACCAGACCGCCCTCAGCGGCGGCGTGCTTGCGGCCGATTGCGCGGAACTGCTCACGGGCTTCTTCCGGCAACGCCGGCAGGAAGCCCGCCTCAATGCACAGCCGCTGCGCGAGGACGCCCTGCGCCCGCCGGAAGATCGTTTCCGCGACCTGCCGGGCTACCCCTGGCCGCCGCACTACGTGAACGACCTGCCTTCGCTTGCCGGCCTGCGCATGCACTACCTGGACGAAGGCCCGCGCGATGCGCCGCTGACCTGGCTGTGCCTGCACGGCAACCCGGCGTGAGCTACCTGTACCGCCGCATGCTGCCCGTGTTCGTCGAGGCCGGCGGCCGCGTGGTCGCGCCCGACATGATCGGCTTCGGCAAGAGCGACAAGCCCAAGCGCGAAGCCGCGCACGGCTTCGAGTGGCACCGGCAGGTGCTGCTGGAATTCGTGGAGCGGCTGGACCTGCGCAACATCGTGCTGGCCGTGCAGGACTGGGGCGGGCTGCTCGGGCTCACGCTGCCGATGGAGGACCCCGCGCGCTATCGCGGCCTGCTGGTGATGAACACCACGCTGGGCACCGGCGACGCGCCCTTGAGTCCCGGTTTCCTCGCCTGGCGCGAGATGTGCGCGAAGAACCCCGAGTTCGACCTCGGCCGCCTGTTCGCGCGCGGCAACCCGCACCTGCGCCCGGAGGAGTGCGCCGCCTACAACGCGCCCTTTCCGGACGGCGGCCACCGGGCCGCGCTGCGCGCCTTCCCGCCGATGGTGCCGGACCGGCACGACGCGAACGGCGCGGCCATCTCCCGGCAGGCGCGCGAGTTCCTGTCGCAGCGCTGGGAGGGGCAGAGCTTCATGGCCGTCGGCGCGCAGGACCCGGTGCTGGGCACCTTCGTGATGCAGGCGCTGCGCGAGCAGATCCGCGGCTGCCCCGAGCCCATGGTGCTGCCCCAGGCCGGCCACTTCGTGCAGGAGCACGGCGAGGAAATCGCGCGCAGGGCAGTGGGATACTTCCGCCCGTGACGCAGAAAAACGCATCTACATCTTCTCCCCTCCAGTGCCGTGCGCAACAAGGCCGCCGTCCGCCGGGCGACGGCGCGGCTGAAGGCCCTGGGCCATGAAGTCGAACTCGACCCCGCGGTGTTCGCCACGCACATGCGCTTCGCCGGCGACGACGAAACGCGGCTGGCGGCGGTCGAACGCGCCGCGGCCAGCGGCGCCGACGTGGCCATCATCACCCGCGGAGGCTACGGGCTCACGCGCCTGCTGCCCAGGCTGCCGTACAAGGCGATCGCCAAGGCGATCGACCGGGGCACGGAGTTCGTCGGCCTGAGCGACTTCACGGCCTTCCAGAACGCCGTGCTGGCGGAGACCGGCCGCATCACCTGGTCGGGCCCGGCCATCGGCGAGGACTTCGGCGTCGAGGCCGAGCCCGACGAGATCATGCAGGCCTGCTTCGAGGACCTGGTGTGCGGCCAGGGCGAAGGCACCGGCTGGCAACTGCCCGCCGCCGAACGCAGGGACGCGCCGCTGCAGGAAAAGGGCGTGCTGTGGGGCGGCAACCTGGCGATCGTCGCGGCGCTGGCCGGCACGCCCTGGATGCCCAAGGTCAAGGGCGGCATCCTGTTCCTGGAGGACGTGCACGAGCACCCCTACCGCGTGGAACGCATGCTGACCCAGCTGCTCTACACCGGCGTGCTGCAGAAGCAGAAGGCCATCCTGCTCGGCCACTTCACCAACTGGCTGCCGGTGCCGCACGACAAGGGCTTCAAGCTCAGGACGGTGATCGACTGGCTGCGCACGCAGGTGAAGGCGCCGGTGCTCACCGGGCTGCCCTTCGGCCACGTGCCCACCAAGGTGTGCCTGCCGGTGGGCGCCAAGGTGACGCTGGCCACGGAAGGCCG
The DNA here is from genome assembly GCF_013087525.1 of Ramlibacter montanisoli. Taxonomy (GTDB): domain Bacteria; phylum Pseudomonadota; class Gammaproteobacteria; order Burkholderiales; family Burkholderiaceae_C; genus Ramlibacter; species Ramlibacter montanisoli. Next base: position 1,425,606 of record NZ_JABFCS010000001.1, read on the forward strand.
CGATGCCTTCGTGCTCTGGGGCCACCGGCACTAGGCAAGAGGCGCCAGGCAACAAAAAAGCGCGGCAGGCCGCGCTTCGTCGGGGATGCGGCGTTCAGCCCATGAGCGGGCTGGGGCGCGAGGTGAGGCTGCCGGGCAGCAGGCCGTCGAACATGCGCGTGATCTGCTGGATCTTCTGGCGGGCGGCCATCTCGCCATGCGTGGCTGCCAGGGCCGCGAGCACGTCGCCCCGCAGGTACCAGAGCGCCTGGATGTCGTTCGCATAGCGCACGCGGCGCGTCACGTTGGCGAACTGCTTGGCGCCCGCCTGACCGAGCAGGGCGAGCATGGCTTCGCGGATGTCCTCCGTGCCCGTTTCCAGCACCGAATCGCTCGGCGTCACGGGGTTGCCGAGAAGGCCGTAGATGCTGTTGCGGAGGGTGCCTTTGAAGAAACGCATGGTCAGGCTTGTTGTACCAACGACTTTTTCGATTCGGGCTGGGAAAGTTATTCCCATTGTCCTCGGTTGACAAGCACCTTGCGTGACGGAGTTCACGAAGAGCGGCACTGAAAACGTGGGCTTCGTTACCGAAGGTCAGCCGTTGCTTCCGCCCGCCGCGTGTCTGTAGTCCTTTCTATTTAATCGGGGCTGTCGTTGCGGGGACCGCCTGTCGGGCTTGACGTGCATCAACCGTGGGGCCGTGCTTTGTTTGCACATTTGGGCCATGCATGCACGAATCCTTGCCACCGCCGCCGTGGCAGCCCTGCTCGCCGGCTGCACCGCGATGCTTCCGCGCGGCAGCACCGACGCGCCGTCGCCCTTCCCGACCTTCAAGGACGCCCAGGAGGCCGCGGAGAAGATCGTGCCCTTCAAGACGCCCAGCTCCGAGCTGTCGAAGCTCGGTTTCGATGCCGTGCACGGCCGCAACGTCACGGTGATCCCGTACCCGGACATCGTGGCGCGCCTGGCGCCGTATTCCGGCGTGCCCCTGGACCAGCTCGACCCCGGCATCCGCACCTGCATCCTGGCCAAGACGGCCTGCCGCGGCTACGTGTTCCGCTTCGCGAAGGAAGACCGCAGCCGCGAAGGCGGCTTCTGGGCCGACTTCCTCAATGTGACGCGCGAAACGCACGTGCGCGGCTGGTGGTTCGAGGCCCTGGTGGTCGTCAACGACGGCACGGTGCTGTTCCGCAATGTCTCCGGCCAGCCGCACGTGGAACGGCTGGTCAGGGAGAGGAACCCGCTGGGTCCGTTCCAGCCGGCAGGCGAGGGCGCCGGCGCGGTGCTCCTGCGCTGACCCTGCCAGGCCGGCTCAGTGGGCCGGCGACTCCTGCGAGCGGATCGTCAGCACCGGCACCGGTGCCAGCCGCAGGACCTGCTCCGCGCCGCTTCCCAGCAGCACCCGGCCCACGCCGCGGCGGCCGTGGGTGCCCGTGACGATGAGGTCGGCTTCCCAGCTGCGCGCTTCGTCGGCCACCACTTCGCCGATGCGGGCGCCGGGCGCTTCCGCCAGCTTGGTGTCGGCCGGCACGCCCGCCGATTTCGCCATGTCCAGGGCGTCGTCCAGCACCTTCACGGCGTAGTCGCGGGCGATCTTCAGCAGGTCGCCGCCGATCTCGTAGCCGCTCAGGTAGGCCAGTTCGTCGAGGACGTGGACCAGGCGCACGCGCCCGCCGTTCTCGCGCGCCATCTGCAGGGCCGCCACCACGGCCTTGTTGGAGGTTTCGCTGCCGTCCACCGGCACCAGGATGCGCTTGTACATGGTGTGCTCCTTGCAAACGTGAGAGGGGTAGCCCCATCGTGGTCCATCGGCGCGAAGGCCCCTTGAGGGGGATCAAGCGGACGCGCTTTGGCGCTGCGGGGCTAGGACGATTCCTAGGCCGCCTCGGCGGCACGGCCGGTCCGATTCGGACTCCTCCGAGCCTGAGATTCAGCCGCCGCCGATGTTGCGCGAAGCCGCCTTCCGCGATAGTTCAGTCCATGATTTCGAAGGCTTCCTCCCTCAAGGTGTTCCTCGCGGACGACTCGCAGCAGATCCGCCAGCGCGTGAACGACCTGCTGTCCACCGCCGAAATGGCCGTGGTCGGCGAAGCGGCGACGCCCGACACCTGCATCTCCGGCATCCTGGATTCGCATCCCGATGTCGTGGTGCTCGACGTGCAACTCGAAGGCGGCAGCGGCCTGCAGGTGCTCAAGGCGGTGCGTTCCGCCGACCCTGAAGTCGCCTTCGTCGTGTTCAGCAACAACTCCGCGCCTGCCTACCGCAAGCGCTACCTGGGCGAGGGCGCGGTGCGCTTCCTCGACAAGAGCACCGAATTCGACCAGCTCGCGCAGGCCGTCGCCACGGCCGGCCGCCGCTCCGTTCATTGAATCCAGAGGAAGAGGGAACCACCATGCAAGCCACGCAACGCGCCATCGCCACCGCCCCCGTGCACATCGTTGCCCGCCAGCAGCGCATCGACCTGGACGGCACCCCGGCGCCGATCAAGACCCAGTGCTCCACCTGCCACCTGAAGGACCTGTGCCTGCCCTGCGGCCTCACGGGCACCGACGTGGAACGCCTGGACAGCCTCAAGTTCGCCCGCCGCCGCGTCAAGGAAGGCCAGGCGCTGTACCACGAAGGCGAGAAGTTCCAGTTCATCTACGCCGTGCGCAGCGGCACCTTCAAGTCGCACCTGACCCTGAAGGACGGCCGCGAGCAGGTCACCGGCTTCCAGATGGCCGGCGAACTGCTGGGCCTGGACGGGCTGGCCTCCGGCAAGCACGCCAGCAGCGCCATGGCCCTGGAAGACGCGGAGATCTGCGCCATCCCCTACGCCCACCTGAGCGAGCTGGCCGCCGGCAGCCCCGACCTGCAGCACGTGATCTCCCGCCTGATGAGCCGCGAGATCGTGCGCGAGCACAGCCTGATGATGCTCCTGGGCAGCATGAACGCCGAGGAGCGCCTGGCCGCCTTCCTGCTGAACATCTCCCAGCGGATGAAGGCCCGCGGCTACTCGCCCAGCGAATTCCACCTGCGCATGTCGCGTGCCGAGATCGGCAGCTACCTGGGCATGAAGCTCGAGACCGTCAGCCGCACCTTCTCCGCCTTCGCCCAGCAGCGCCTGCTGGAAGTGGACAAGAAGCACGTGCGCATCACGGACCTCGACGGCCTGCAACAGGCCTTCGACATGCGGGTGCAGTAAGCTGCGAGGCCCACACCGGCCCGCCGTGAAATACAAGGATTACTACGCCGCACTCGGCGTGCCGCGCGACGCCGATGCGGAGGCCATCAAGAAGGCCTACCGCAAGCTCGCCCGGCAGCACCACCCCGACGTGTCCAAGGACGCCGGGGCCGAGGCGCGTTTCAAGGACGTCGCCGAGGCCTACGCCACGCTCAAGGACCCGGAAAAGCGCGCGGCCTACGACGCCCTGGGGCGCCGCGGCGGCGAGGAATTCAGCCCGCCGCCGCAATGGCAGCACGACTTCGCGGGTGGCGCCGCCTTCCAGGACCTGGACCTGGCCGACCTGCTGGATGCGCTCGCGCGCGGGCGCGGCCGCCCGCGCCGGGCCCAGAGCGTGCCCCTGCGCGGGCAGGACTTCGAGACCAGCGCGCGCGTCTCGCTGGAAGACGCCCACCGCGGCACCACCCTCAGCCTGGACGTCACCCACGAGGACGGCACGCGCACGCTCGCGGTGACCGTGCCGGCCGGCGTCACCGACGGCCAGCGGCTGCGCCTGCGCGGCCGGGGCGGCCCCGGCCGCCATGGCGGGCCCGCCGGCGACATCTACCTGCACATCCAGCTCGCCCCGCATCCGGTGTTCCGCACCGACGGCCACGACCTCTACTTCGACCTGGCGCTGGCGCCCTGGGAAGCAGTGCTCGGCGCCGACGTCGAAGTCCCCACCCTGGACGGCCCGGTGCTGTTGACGGTCCCCCACGGCACCCAGTCCGGGCGTAAGCTGCGGCTGCGGGGACGCGGCCTGGCCAACGGACACGGCGGCCGCGGCGACCTCTATGCGCTGGCGCGCATTGACGTGCCGGCCAGCCTCACCCCGCGCGAGCGCGAACTGTTCCAGGAGCTTGCGCGCGAGTCGCGCTTCGACCCGCGTGCCACCGTTGCCAAGGAGGCCGGACATGGCCACTGACGTCACTGACCTGCACTGGCTGGACCCGCACCGGAGCATCGAGCAGGGCGAGCTGGCGACCATGTGCAGCCTGACCATCGCCGAACTCGACGAACTGGTGGAGTACGGCGCGCTGCTGCCGGTGGCCGCGGATGCCGCGCCGCGCCAGTTCAGCGCGGCCTGCGTCGCGCCCCTGCGCGAAGCGGTGCGCCTGCGCGGCTACTACGACCTGGACCTGTTCACCGTCAGCCTGCTGCTGGGCTACCTGCAGCGCATCGACCACCTGGAGCACCAGCTGCGCGCGCTGCACGCCCACGTGCCGCATCCGCAGGTTCTGCCGCGCGAAGGGCCCACGCCCTGGCGCGAACCGCACGCCTGAACCGGCTCAGTGCGCCTCGCGCCCGAGGCGCCGCATCCGCTCCATCCAGTCCCCCACGCGCGCGGCGGACAGCTGCCCGACGCCGCCGATCAGGGTGGCGCGCACGGGCGCGATGCCCACGAAATTCAGCACGTTGCGCCTGAGCGAGCGGATGCTGTGCGCCGCGAACCACCAGCGGTAGACGAAGGCCGGCATGCCCATGGTCACCACCAGCCGCGCGGAGCGGCCGGTGAGCCCCTTGCTGGTGAACGCGGTGCGTGCGCCCTCGCCGAACGCGAAGCCCGGGCGCGCCACCTGCTCCAGGAAGCCCTTGAGCAGCGCCGGCATGTCGCCCAGCCAGAGCGGGAAGAAGAACACGATGTGCTGCGCCCAGGCGATGTCCTGCTGCGCCTGCGCCAGTCCGGCCGGCACCGGCTCCTGTTCCCAGGCGTGCTGGCTGCGCAGCAGCGGGAAGTCCAGCCGCGCGACCTCCAGCAGTCGCACCTCGCTGGCCGTCTGGCGGGCGCCTTCGGCATAGGCGCCGGCGAGGGCGTGGCACAGGTGGGCCGCGCCGGCATCCGGGTGGCCCTGGACGATCAGGATGCGCGTCATGCGGTGCCGATCGCCCGCACGCCCTCGGCCAGCAGGGCGGCCACGCCGATCGCGTTGGTGGGATGCGGAACGGTGTCGCAGCTGGCGACGCGCGCGATGCCCGCACGGTGCAGCATGTCGAGCGCGGCGGCGTCCATCAGCGCATGCACGCCCACGCACAGAGGCCGGCCCCAGCCGGCGCCGCGCAGCACGTGGGCGGCGGCCGCCATGGTGTGGCCGCTGGAGATGATGTCGTCCACCAGCACCGGCGTGCGGCCCTCGTGCGGCACGCCCTGCGGCAGGCGAACCTGCACGTCGCGGTCACCGCGCCTTTCCTTGGTCATGACGACGTAGGGCACGCCGACGCGGCCGGCGACGTCGGCCACCCACTGCTCGCTCTCGCTGTCGGGGCCCACCAGGATCGCCTGCGGCACCTCGCGTCGCAGCCAGTCGGCGATGGCGGGTGCGGCGGCCACCACGTGGCTGCGGATGCTGTAGATCGCGTCCAGGCTGGGCCAGCGGTGCAGGTGCGGGTCCACCGTCACCAGCCAGTCGATCGTGGAGGAGAGCAGCCGCGCGTAGCTGCGCGAGGTGATCGCCTCGCCGGGCCGGAAGCGGTCGTCCTGGCGCATGTAGGGCAGGTAGGGCGCCACCAGGCCGACCTGCAGCGCACCCAGCTCGCGCGCGTCGGTCGGCGGCGAACACCAGCGCCAGCGTCTTGTCGTCCGGGCGGTCCAGGTGCCCCACCAGCAGCACGCGCTGGCCGGTGACCCCGGTGCGCAGCCGCACCACCACTTCGCCGTCGGGAAAGCGGTGCGCTTCCACGGTGCTCGCCGCGCAGTGGAGTTGCTGCGCAAGGGTCTCGGCCAGTCGCTCCGCCCCGGGCAGGGCCAGGATGATCGTGTTCATGCGTCCTCGCTGACGTGCACCGTCTCCGCTTGCGCGCAGGCGTAATCCAGAGCGTACGCCAGTTCCCCGGCGAATCCGCATGCAATGTGAACAGCGGCTGGCCGCGCTCCACGAAGTCGCCCACGCGCACGTGCAGGTCGATCCCCGCGCAAGGAGCCTGGGGCGCGCCTGCGAGCTTGGCGATGCGCGCGAGCCGCCGGTTGTCGACGCCGAGGACGGAGCCGGAGCGCTGCGCCACGAGCTCGTGCCGGAAGGCGGCCACCGGCGGCGCGCGCAGTCCGCCCTGCGCCTCGCAGATCTCCTCGAACTTGCGCCAGGCGCGGCCGTCGGCGAGCACCTGGGCGGCGGTCGGCAGGCCCATGCCGGCCGGAACCACGCCGCCCATTTCCAGCAGGTGTCCCGCCAGCAGCAGCGAGCGCTCGGCCAGGTCCGGCGGCGCCAGCGGCTCATTGCGCAGCACGGCCAGCACGTCGCGCGCTTCCAGCGCCGGGCCGATGCCGCGGCCGACGGGCGCGCTGCCGTCGGTCTGCACCACGCGCAGCCTGAGGCCCATCGCGTGCGCGGTGGCTTCGAGCTGGTGCGTGAGGGTGGTGGCCGCGGCGGCACTGCGCACCTTGGCCGTGGGGCCCACGGGAATGTCGATCAGGACGTGCGTGGAGCCCGCCGCCACCTTCTTCGACAGCACCGAGGCCACCAGCTGGCCCTGGCTGTCGAGGTCCAGCGGGCGCTCGACGCGGATCAGGATGTCGTCGGCCGGGCTCAGGCGCACCGAGCCGCCCCACACGATGCAGCCGCCGGTGCGCTCCACGATGCGTCGGATCGCGGCCACGTCGTGGTCCACCGGCGCCACGGTCTCCATCGCGTCGGCGGTGCCCGCCGGCGAGGTGATCGCGCGCGACGAGGTCTTGGGCATGCGCAGCCCGCAGGCCGCCACGATGGGCACCACGATCATGGTGGTGCGGTTGCCGGGCAGGCCGCCGACGCAGTGCTTGTCCATCACCAGGCCCGGCCCCCAGGCGATGCGCTCGCCGACGTCCACCATGGCGCGGGTGAGCGACACCGTCTCCTCCAGGTCCAGCCGTTCGCCCGCGCAGGCGGTGACGAAGGCAGCGAGCTGGAGTTCCGAATAGCGCCCGGCGGCCACGTCGGTGATCACCGCCCGCAATGCGCTTTCGGTCAGCTTGCGGCCGTAGACCTTGGCGCGCACGTGGCCCAGGGACTCGAGCGGCGGCGGATGCCGCAGCGACACCGGGGCGCCCTCGGGCGCGCGCAGCAGGCGCCACGCCGCCTCGGAAACGCCGGCCTCGGCGACGTCGAGGAAATCGTCGTGGACCACGTTGAGGGTGGCCACGATGGTGCGGCCGTCGACGGTGAGTTCCACCCGCGACTGCGCCTCGAAGCCTTCCGAGTGGCACACGGGGCAGTCGCGGTGCATGTAGAGCACCGGCTCCTGGTAGGTGTCGATGCCCAGCCGGCGCAGCCGCAGCAGCGCGGGCGGGGCGGCGGGTGCGGCGGTCATGTCGGCTCCGGCGTGCCTGCCGCCGCGGCGATCAGGAATGCCGCTGGGCCTCGCGCCGCACGCGCACGAAGTCCTCCAGCTTGCGCTGGGCGGCGTCGAAGGCATCGCGCAGGGCGACATACACGTCCTCGTCGTGCGCCCGCGTGATGGCCAGCTCCTGCCCCGGCACCGTGATGTCCACGCGCACGGAGAAGGGACGTCCCTGGCGCTGGTGCTTGTGTTCCTGGTCGATGGTGACGCGCCATGCCGTCACGTCGGGGCACATGCGCTCGATGTGGGAGACGCGCGTGCACGGCGGCTTCGACGGCCTGGGAGGGAGTGAGTCCGAGGAAACGGAGGTCGAGTGGAATCTTCATGGGGTCCACGATGGCGCATGGCGGGTTCTGATGAGTTGAGCTGCCTCAAGGTGAGGGCGGAAGGGAGCGTGGGCCGCGTACGCGGCGATTGGCGGCAGCGGCGGGAAGGTGTACGGTACGTGGCGCCGGCACTTCGGGCAAGCCGGAACGGGGTGGACGCTTTGGTCCTGTTCGAAGACCGCATGGATGCCGCCGGCCAGCTGGCCGAGGCCCTGGCGCACCTGCGCGGCACGCGCCCGCTGGTGCTCGCCATCCCGCGCGGTGCCGTGCCCATGGCGGCACTGGTCGCGCAGAAGCTGCAGGGCGACCTGGACCTCGTGCTGGTGCGCAAGCTGCACGCACCGGGCGCACCCGAGTTCGCGATCGGCGCCGTCGACGAGGCGGGCTGGGTGTACCTCGCGCCGCATGCTTCCGCGGTGGGAGCCACGGCGGCCTACGTCGCCGAGGAGAAGGCGGCGCAGATGCAGGAGCTGCGCCGGCGCCGCCAGCTGTACACGCCCGGCCGCTCGGCACCGGACGTGGCGGGCCGCACGGTGATCGTCGTCGACGACGGGCTGGCCACCGGCGCCACCATGGTGGCCGCCCTGCATGCCGTGCGCCAGCGCGGCCCGGCGAAACTGGTCTGCGCGGTGCCGGTGGCTTCCGAGGAAAGCGTGAAACTCGTGCGGCAGCATGCCGACGAGGTCGTGTGTCCCAACGTGCCGAGGCGCTTTTCCGCCGTGGGGCAGTTCTATCGAACCTTTCCGCAGCTGGAGGACGAGGAGGTGATCCGGCTGCTGCATTCATGACCCACTTCGATGTCTTCAACGGCGACGCGGACGGGATCTGCGCGCTGCAGCAGCTTCGCCTGCAGCGGCCGTGCGATGCCGTGGCTGTCACCGGCGTCAAGCGGGACATCGCGCTGCTGAAGCGCGTGCCGGCCCGCGCGGGCGACAGCGTCACGGTGCTCGACGTCTCGCTGGCGCGCAACCGCGACGCGCTGCAGGACCTGCTGTCCCTGGGCGTCGCCGTCGAATACTTCGACCATCACTTCGCCGGCGAGATCCCCGCGCATCCGAAGCTCGCCGCCCACATCGATCCGGATCCGGCCGTCTGCACCAGCGTGCTGGTGGACCGCCATTTGCAGGGCCGCCACCGCGCCTGGGCCGTGGCCGGCGCCTTCGGCGACAACCTGCCGTGCACCGCCACCACACTGGCGCGCAGCCTGGCCCTCGGTGCGCGCGAGTGCGAAACCTTGCGGGCGCTCGGCGAGGCCATCAACTACAACGCCTACGGCGAAAGCGAAGAGGACCTGCAGGTGGCGCCGGCGCGGCTGGCGGCGCTGGTGCGGCCCTACCAGGACCCGCTGGCCTTCGCCGCGGACTCCCCAGTCGCGCAAGCCCTGGTGGCCGGCAAGGAGCAGGACCTGGCCGTGGCGCTCGCCGTCCGGCCCGGGCACGTGCTGGCCGGCGCTTCCGTCTACCTGCTGCCGGACGCGGCCTGGGCGCGGCGCGTGCACGGCGCCTTCGCCAATGCGCTCAGCCAGCGCGAGCCGGCGCGCGCGCATGCCGTGCTGTGCCCGCGTCCGGGTGGGCACTTCGTGGCCAGCGTGCGGGCGCCGCGCGATGCTCCCCAGGGCGCGGATGCGCTGTGCCTGGCCTTTCCCACCGGTGGCGGCCGCGCCGGGTCGGCCGGCATCGATGCCTTGCCCGCCGCCCGCGTGGACGATTTCCTGCGCGCGCTGGCCGGCGCCTGGCCCGGATGAGCGCCTCTGCCGTGAGGGCATTGACGGGCGTCAAGCCCGCTTTACACGCTGCTCCTATCGTTGCGGCATGAACCGACTCTTCCTGTGCGCCTCCCTGGCGCTGGCCTTGCTCCTGCCCGTCGCTTCGCACGCCGCCGGCGCTCTGGGTCCGGCGGGCCTGCGCAGCCATCACTCGGCCATCGGCGCCCAGCTGGCCAACAACTCCTTCGGCGGCCCGCTGGTGCTGCAGTCCGAGGAGGTGTCCCGGCGCGTCGACGGCGATGTGTACGCCGTCCTCGAGCACCCGTTTCCCGCGGTCGCGGCCGCCCTGAAGGACCCCGGCCAGTGGTGCGAGATTCTCATCCTGCACCTCAACACCAAGTTCTGCCGCCGCTCCGAGGAGCAGGGCGCCACCCGGGTGGAAGTGCGCGTGGGCAAGAAGCAGCCGCAATCCGTGCAGGCGGCCTCGCTGCTCGCGTTCACCTGGCGGCCGCCCCGCATGCAGTCCGACTACGTGGCCGTGCAGATGGATGCCGCCGACGGCCCCTACGACACGCGCGACTACCGGCTGCTGGCCGAGGCCATCCCGCTCGAGGGCGGACGCACCTTCCTGCACATGGGGTACGCCCTGAGCTACGGCGGCGCGAGCGACTTCGCCATGCAGCTCTACCTGGGCACGATCGGCCGCGACAAGGTGGGCTTCACCCGCATCAAGGCGCCGCGCGCGGACGACGACGGCTTCGTGGGCGGCATGCGCGGCGTGGTGGAGCGCAACACAATGCGTTACTACCTGGCGATCGATGCCTATCTCGATTCGCTGTCGGCCCCCGCGGGGCAGCAGCTGGAGAAGCGCCTGCAGGCCTGGTTCGACGCGACCGAGAAGTACCCGCGCCAGCTGCACGAGGTAGCACGGGAAGATTACCTGCAGATGAAGCGCAGCGAGGTGCAGCGGCAAAGCGTCGCGCGGTAGCGGCAACACGGATGTGGTTGACGAAAGTCAAGTTCATTTCCCGGGCGGCATGAATACTCATCCCAGGATCTGATTGTTTTCAGCTCCCCGAGAGAAACCCTCATTCGTCACCCCCGGAGGATCCATCCTTATGAAGAAACCCCTGCTGACCCTGAGCATCGCGCTCGCTTCCCTCTTCGCCGCCAGCGCCTTCGCGCAGAAGGACGTTCCGGGTGAAGGCCGTGCCGCCCCCGCCGCCAAGGCGACCCCGGCCGAGAAGGCTGCCGCCAAGGACGCCCGCAAGGCCGAAGGCGCGGCTGCCGCCAAGGCCGACCAGCCGGGCGAGAAGCCCAGCAACGCCGCGAGCAAGAAGGTCGCCAAGACCGACAAGGAAGCTGCCAAGGCCAAGCGCAAGGCAGCCGGCGCCGCTGCCGCCAAGTCGAAGAAGGACGCCACCGCCGCCGGCGGCCCCGCTTCCTGATCGCGAACTTGCGCAAGACAAGGCGGACCTGCGGGTCCGCTTTTTCATGGGTGCGCCACGAAGGCGCGTTCTGCGTCGTCCAGCGCTTCGGCCACTGCGCCCAGCTTCGCCAGCACGGCCAGGTCGGCTTCGGACGCATCGCCCCGGCGTGAGCGCAGCCGCTCCTGCAGGACGGCCTGGGGTGCCTCGCAGGCCAGGATGGTGAAGGGCACGCCCTCGGCGTCCGCCAGCGCACGTGCGGCGGAACGCTCCTCGCGTTTCAGGAAAGCAGCGTCCAGGACGACGGGCCAGCCCGCCCGCAGGGCGATGCGGGCCAGCGCGAACAGGCGCTGGTAGGTCCGGCCGGTCGCATCGGCCGTGTAGATCTCGACGCCCTGTCCGCGCGAGGAAGCCAGCGCCTCCAGGCCGAAGAGCCGCTGCGCTCCACGTCCGAGCGGATGCGGATCGCCCCCTCGTGCTCCAGCAGGCGCTGCGAAGCGAAGGTCTTGCCGGACCCGGGCAGGCCGTGGGTGATGACGAGCCGCGGCGCAGCGCGGCGGCGCCACGCGAGCGCCTGGCCCGCGTAGGCCAGGGCGGCCTCGGAGCGCCGCGTGCGCAGGTTCTCCACCATCGCCCGCACCAGCGCCCGGTACGCCAGGCACAGGCGCAAGCCGGCCACGCCCTCGTATTCGCCGGTGTGTTCCAGCCAGGCATTGAGGAAGCGGGAGGCCAGGGCCGGCGTCGCGCGGGCGGCGAGGTCCATCTGCGTGAAGGCCACGTCCTCGACCACGTCGATGCAGCGCAGCGCGTCGTCGAACTCGATGCAGTCGAAGGCCGCGATGGCGCCGTCCAGCTCCAGGATGTTGGCCAGGTGCAGGTCGCCGTGGCATTCCCGGGTGTGCCCCGCGGCCCGGCGGGCCTGCCACAGCGGCGTCACCGCGCCGCCTGTCCCGTGATCCAGGCCCGCAGCTCGGTGGCTTCGCCTGCCGCCAGCAGCTCGGCGCATCCCTCCAGCGCTGCGAGCGCGCGGTGCGCCAGCGGGCGCCGGTGGCGGGCTGCGTCACGGGAGGGGCCGCCAGGTGGAAGCCGGCCAGGCGCTGCGCGAGGCGATCGACGTCCGCCGGGGCGAGGGTCCCGGCGAGCGCGCGTTCGCTGAAGAGGGCGCCGTCCGGGAAGCGGCGCATGCGCACGGCGTAATCCAGCGTTTCACCGCTGCCATCGAACCCGGGCGCGTCAGGGGGACCGGTGATGCGCGAGACACCGAGGTAGAGGGAGGGCGCCAGCCGCCGGTTCAGCCGCAGCTCCTCCTCGCAGAAGTGCCGCCGCAATTCGATCGTGGAGTAATCCAGGAAGGGCAGCCGCACCGGCTTCTTCAGCTTGTAGGCCAAGCCTTCCGCCAGCAGCACCCAGGAGATGTGGGTCTCGATCACGCGCGCGCGAGGCGGCGGGCGAGGGCGTCGACCAGGTCGGAAGCGGCGTGCGGCATGGACCCCGCGGATGCTAAGGCCTGCGCGCCTGGACCCGCTTGCCCTCGGCGACCGCGGGCGGCGGATAGACGATCACCTTCTGGCCCGCCTGCAGTCCGCCGCGCACCCAGGCCTCGTTGCCGTTGCGCCCGCCCAGTTCCACCGGCTGCAGCTTCGCCTTGCCGTCCTGCACGACGTACACCCCGGTGCCCCCATCGCCGATGGGGAACAGCGCGCCGACCGGTGCCAGCAGAGCCTGGTCCACGCTCTGCGTGATCACGCGCAGCGTGACGCGGTAGCCGTCCCCCATGGCCTGCCAGCCGGGCGGCGGGCTGTCCAGGTCGACGATGACCTTCACCCGCTGCTCCTCGATGCCCAGTGCGGAGACCTTGGTGAAGGCCGCGGGCTCGACGCGGCGCACGCGCCCCTCCACCGGCGGGCCGCCCCAGCGTTCCACGACCGCGCGGCGGCCGGGTTGCGCCTGCACCGCGTCGGTCGTCAGCAGCTCGGCGATCACTTCCATGCGGGCCGGGTCGCCCACGTCCAGGAGTGCCGTGCCGGCAGGGACCGTGCCCTCGCTGGCCTGCGGGACCTTCAGGACCACACCCGGCACCGGGGACTTCACGTTCAGCGGCTTGCCGCCCTGCGCGCCGTTGGCGGGCAGCAGGGCGGCGGCGGCCTGCGCCTCGTCGTGCCCCGCGGCGTCGCGCTCGGCACGCGCGGCATCCACCTCGCGGCGCGCGCCGGACAGGGCGAGCCGCGCGCTGTCCAGGCGGGAGGCGGACAGGAAGCCCTCGCGCGCCAGCTTCTCGACCCGGTGCAGTTCCAGCTGCGCTTCCTCGGCGCCCAGCTGCGCCCGCGCCACCCGGGCCGCCGCGCGCGTGACGTTCGCCTTCGCCGCATGGTGGCGCTCGGTGGCTTCGCGGTTGCTGCGCGCATCCACCATCGCCGACATCGCCGGCAGCAGCACCGCCACCGTGTCGCCGGCGGCCACGCGGTCGCCTTCGCGCAGGCTGATGCGCAGCACCCGCGCCGCCACCGGGGCGGACACCGTGTAGCGGTCCTTCAGCCGCGTGCGCCCGTCCTCCTCGATGGCCTGTTCGTAGCGGCCGTTGACGATGGTGGCCGTCTCCACCGGCACCGGCTTGGGCGAGAACGCCCAGGCCAGCAGGCCGGCGGCGGCGACGGCGGTCACGCCCAGCAGCAGGTATTTCTTGCGGAACATTGCTTCACTCCCGTGTCTTGAGGGCCGCGACCATGTCGAGGCGGTCGATGCGCCGGCGCACCACCAGCGCGCTGGCGACGCCGGCGGCGACCACGCAGATGGCGGCCCAGGCATAGGTGCGCGGCTGGATCACCACCGGAAAGGCGAACTGGTCGGAGCGCATCAGCTCCACCACCGAATGCGTCAGCGCCCAGCCGAGGAACATGCCCAGCGGCAGGGCCACCGCGATGCCGATGGCCAGCTCGGCCCAGCAGCAGCACCGAGACCTCGGTGCGCGTGAACCCCAGCACGCGCAGGCTGGCCAGCTCCCAGGTCCGTTCGGCCAGCGCGATGCGCGCGTTGTTGTAGACGACGCCGACGGCGATCACCGCCGCGAACAGGGTGAGGATCGTGCTCATGATCCGCACGTTGCGGGCGCTGATCTCCTGCATGTTGCGCAGCATCGTCGCCTTGCTGAACGCGCCCGCCACGCGCGGCAGCCCCTGCGTGGCCTCCAGCACACGGGGCAGGTCGCTGCCGCTCACGCGCAGGCTGAAGAAATTGGCCACGTCGCCGTCGCCCAGCGCCCGGTTCAGCGCATCGCGCTGCATGAAGGCGTTCAGGCCCATCATGTCGCTGACGGTCGCCTGCACCCGCATCTCGACGAAGCCGCGCTTGCCCTCGCGCAGTTCCACGGTCACGCGGTCGCCCGGCTTCAGGCCCAGTTTCTCGGCCAGGCGGTCGGTCATCAGCAGCCCGTCGGCCGGCGCGAGCGCCGGCTGCCGTTGCGCATCGATCACGCGCTGCAGCCTGGCCACCGCGGCATGGCCGTCGATCAGGCCCTTCTCGCTGCGCGCGCCGTGGATGAAGCGCACGGCCAGCCGGCGGCCGGTTTCCACCTCCATCACGCCGGGCAGGCGCGCGAGTTCGCGGCCGGCGGCGGCATCGACCTGGTCCGTCATCCAGACGATCACGTCCGATCGCATGCCCAGGTTGAACTGCGAGTCGACGATGGCGTCGATGGCGTCGCGGAAGAAATTGCCCATGATCACGATTGCCACCGAGGCCGCGATGCCGCCCACCGTGAGCGCTGAGCGCAGCGGCCGGCGTTCGATGTTGCGCAGGATCATGCGCAGCGCGGGGTCCAGCCGCAGCCGCGGGATGCGCTCCAGCAGGGCCTGGCGGTAGCTGCCCGGCGCCGGCGGCCGCATGGCTTCCGCCGGGGACAGGCGCACCGTGGCGGCGATCGCGGTGAGCGTGCCCAGCACCGCCGTCGCGGCCACGATCGCCAGGCCGATCCAGGCCAGCGCCGGGGGATGTCGTGTTCGAAGGCGGGAAAGCGGAAGAACTCGGCGTACAGGCCGGTGATCAGCGTGCCCATCCAGCTTCCCAGCATCAGGCCGAGCAGGTAGCCGCCCGCCACCATAGGCGTGACCAGCTTCAGGTAGTGCAGGGCGATGGCGCCGTCGCGGTAGCCCAGGGCCTTGAGCGCCGCCACCTGTTCGCGCTGCGTGGCCACCAGGCGCGCGGTCACCACGTGCAACAGGAAGCCGGCCACGGCCAGGAAGATCGCGGGCAGCACGGTGCCCAGCACGCGCTGCTCGCGGATCTCGTTGCCCAGCATGGCGTGCGAACCCTGCTCGTCGCGCGCATGGGCCGGCATGCCGCCCAGGGACTGCAGGCGGCGGTTCAGCGCATCGAGCACGGCGGGCTCGGACGCATTCGGCGACAGCTTCAGCGCCACGCGGGTGAAGGCGCCGCGCATGTCCATCGCCGCGGCCAGTTCGTCCTTGTCGGTCCAGAAGACGCCGAAGGCGCGCAGGTCCGGCATGCCCATGATGCCGCCGAAGATGTACTCGGGCGACAGCGCGGTACCCGTGATGCGCAGCGTGCGCCGCTTGCCGTTCACCAGCGCCGAGACCGCGGAGCCGGGACGCAGCTTGTGCGCCTCGGCGAAGCTCACGTTGACCACCGCTTCCAGCTCGCCGCCCGCGCGCGACCCGGCTTCCGGCCAGCGGCCGCTGCGCAGCTGCACCTGGTTCAGGCGCTGGGGCCGGCGCGCGTCCCGGCCGATCAGTTGGCCGATGACGGGGTCGACCGTGCCGGGCACGCTCACGCGCGCGACCGCCTCGACCGTCGTCTGCACGTCGACCACGCCCGGGACCTCGGCCAGCCGCGAGGCCATCGCATCGGGCGCCCGCCGGACCACGGCGAACACGTCGGCGAACTGGCCGGACGCGTAGAACGCGTCGCGCGCGCCCTCCAGCGAGGAGACCGCCGACAGCGTGGCGATGAAGCCGCCGATGCCGCTGGCCACGACCAGCGCGATGGTGAGCGCCTGGCTCCAGAGCAGGCGCAGGTCGCGCAGCACCTTGCGATCGAGGGCCTTCATGGGCTCACCAGGAGAGCTCCGCCGGGCTGAGGCGGCGTTCCGGCACTTCCACGCTGGCGATGCGCCCGTCGGCCACCCGCACGACGCGGTCCGCCATGCCGGCGATCGCCGCGTTGTGCGTGATGACCAGCGCAGTGGTGCCCAGCTCGCGGTTGATCCGCGCGATGACCTCCAGCACCAGCTTGCCGGTGGCGTAGTCGAGGGCGCCGGTCGGCTCGTCGCACAGCAGCAGCTGCGGCCGCTTGGCGATGGCGCGTGCGATGGCCACGCGCTGCTGCTCGCCGCCGGAGAGCTGGGAGGGGAAATGGTTGCGGCGCGGCATGAGCGCCACCAGCTCCAGCGCCTCGTCCACCGGCATCGGGTGCGCCGAGATGTCGGTCACCAGCGCCACGTTCTCGGCCACGGTGAGGCTGGGGATCAGGTTGTAGAACTGGAACACGAAGCCGACGTGCTCGCGCCGGTATTCGGTCAGCACGTCGTCGGCCGCGCCGTGCAGGGCATGGTCCTCGAAGAAGATCTCGCCGGACGTTGGGGTGTCGAGGCCGCCGAGGATGTTCAGCAGCGTGGACTTGCCGCTGCCGGAGGCCCCGAGCAGCACCACGAACTCGCCGCGGGCCACTTCCAGGTCCACCGCGCGCAGCGCATGGACGGCGGAGTCGCCACTGCCGTAGACCTTGGCCAGCGATTTCGCGCGCAGGACCGGCGTACCCGCTTCCTTGCCCCTGGACTCGTCTGACATGTGCTCCCTTCCGGCGACGCGGACAATTTAGGCCCGTGCACCACGGACACGTTGATCTGTCTCAACTGGGCACCGATGCCGCACGCTTGACCTGACGCAAGCCACGGCCGGGGCAGTCGGCGGACGATTTCGCCATGACCCTCGACCGTCAACGCCCCGCCGCTCCCCATCCCGATCCGCTGGACCTGCCGCTGAAGGCCGCACTCGCGCGGATGGCCAGCGGCATCTCGCCCGCCGCCCTGGCCATGGCGCACTTCGACTGGCTCGCGCACCTGGCCGTTTCCCCGTCCAAGCAGGCCGAGCTCTCCGCGAGCGCGCTGCACAAGTGGCTGCAGTGGCTGCAGTTCGCAGCCCGGGCCGGGCAGGGCACGCAGTCCCTCGAACCGCCGGCGGACGACAAGCGCTTCGTGCGGCCTGAGTGGCAGGTGCCGCCCTTCAGCGTGCTGGCCCAGGCCTTCCTGCTCACCCAGCAATGGTGGCAGGAGGCCAGCACCGGCGTGCGCGGCGTGTCGCGGCACCACGAGGAGGTGGCCTCCTTCACCGTGCGCCAGCTGCTGGACATGCTCTCGCCCTCGAACTCGCCGCTGCTGAACCCGCAGGTGCTGCACGAGACCGCCACCTCCGCCGGCGTCAACCTGGTCAAGGGCTACGCGAACTGGTGGCGCGACGCGCTCGCCGTCGGCGCCGGCGGCAAGCCGCGCGGCGTGGAGGAGTTCCGGCCCGGCACCGGCGTCGCGCTCACGCCCGGAAAGGTGGTGTATCGCAATGCGCTGGTCGAACTCCTGATGTACGCGCCGGCCACGAAGACGGTGGCGAAGGAGCCGGTGCTGATCGTCCCCTCCTGGATCATGAAGTACTACATCCTCGACCTGACGCCCGAGGACTCGCTGGTGAAGTTCCTCGTGGACCGGGGGCACACGGTGTTCATGGTGTCCTGGCGCAACCCGGGCGCCGCCGACCGCCAGCTCTCGCTGGACGACTACCTGCAATGCGGCGTGCTCGATGCCGTCAAGGCGGTGCAGGGCCTGTGCCCCGGCGCGGGCATCCACGCCGCGGGCTACTGCCTGGGCGGCACGCTGCTGGCCATGGGCGCGGCGGTGCTGGGCGGGCGCAAGGACACGTCGCTGAAGACGGTCTCCGTCCTCGCGGGGCAGGTGGACTTCGAGGAGCCGGGCGAACTGGGCCTGTTCATGGACGAGAGCCAGGTCGCCTTCCTCGAGGACCTGATGGCCGAATCGGGCTACCTGGACGGGCGCCGCATGGCGGGCGCCTTCCAGTTGATCAACTCCAAGGACCTGGTCTGGTCCAAGCTGCTGCACGAGTACCTGATGGGGCGCACACGCCCATGACGCCGATGCGCGCCTGGAACGCCGACGCCACCCGCATGCCCGCGCGCATGCACAGCGAATACCTGCGGCGCCTCTACATGGACAACCAGCTCGCCCAGGACGCCTACCGCTTCGACGGCCAGCACGTCGCGCTGCGCGCCATCCACCCGCCGCTGTTCGTGGTGGCGACGGAGCGCGACCACGTGTCACCCTGGACCTCCGTCTACAAGATCCTGCGGCTGGTGCACACGCGCGCCCGCTTCGTGCTGGTCTCGGGCGGGCACAACGTGGGCATCGTCAGCCCGCCGTCCGGGCCCTCGGCGCACCCGCAGGCGGGCTACCGCTGGGCCGACCACGAGCCGCACGAGGCGCCCGCGGATCCGCTGGCGTGGCGCGAGCATGCCGCCCAGGTGCAGGGCTCCTGGTGGACCTGCTGGGAGGCGTGGCTGCGCGAGCACGGCACGACCGAGGTCCCGGCACGCGTGGTGCCGGACCTGCGCTTCGAGGGCAAGGTGGTGCCGGCCCCCGGCACCCACGTCTTTCAGGAGTGAAGGAAGCGCGCCGAGGTGGCGGCCATCAGGTCCTCGGTGTCGACCAGCTTCGAGGCGCTGGTCAGCAGCTCGGTGTTCATCTCGATGACGGCACTGGCCAGGTCCTGCCAGTACCTGGTCGCGGCCGTCACGTCCTCGCGCAGCAGTTCGCCCTGCACGAACGCGAGGTCGACGCCGCTTTCCGGCTTGCGCAGCTTCTGCGCCACGGCCGCGTGGCGCTCGGCGGCGGCGCGGGCCGCCTGTTCCTGGATGCGGCGCAGGGCCTCGAAGCCGCGGTAGACGGTGCAGGCGTTCTCGCTGGCCACCGCCATCTGCTGCCGGCTCCATTCGCCCATCCAGTCCGCCGGTGCGCGCGCCTCCGTGGTCTGCGCCTTCGCGGGCGCGTGGCTGCGGCTGGTCCTGGTGGCCATGGTGTTCTCCCTGTGATGTGGTTTCGTCAGCGGCGCGGCGTGCCCGGTCGCTCGTGGATGGTCTGGCAGGCGGTGCAGAAGGGCGTGGCAGGCAGCGCGCGCAGGCGGCGCTCGTCGATCGCTTCGCCGCAGTCCTCGCACAGGCCGTAGGTGCCGTCCTCGACGCGGCGCAGCGCCAGCACGATGCGCGAGAGTTCGTCCGTGGCGTGCGCATAGGCTGCCTCGTCGACCACTGCGCGCGTTTCCTCCGCGGCCACGTCCTTGAAGTCCAGCACCTCGGGCGGGTTGTCGCCCGCGATGTTCGCGCCGGCGGCCTCCTGCAGCATCGCGCGCAGTTCCGCCTGCCGCAGCCGCAGCTTCTCGGCGAGCTCGCGGGTGAGGGGATTCGATGCGGCGATCAGCGTCATGGGCGGCCCTGCAGTGAAAGGTTCGCTTCATTCTGGAGAGGCTCGCCGCGAGCGACCTTGATCCAGGACAAGTGATGCGCGGGGCCGCGGCCTAACCTGCCTGCCATGAGCGTGCGCCACCTCGACACCCTGTTCGCCCCGCGTTCCGTCGCCGTCATCGGCGTTTCCGCCAGGCCGGGCAACCTGGGCGCGATCGTGCTGCGCAACCTGCGTGCCGGCGGCTTCGCCGGCCCCGTGTGGGCCGTCAACAAGCACGCCACCGAAGTCGACGGCCTGCCCGTGCTGCCCGGCGTGGCCGCGCTGCCGTCCGCGCCGGACCTGGCGGTGATCTGCACGCCGGCGGCCACTGTCGCGCAACTGGTGGAAGAGCTCGGCCGCAGGGGCACGCGGGCGGTGATCGTGCTCACCGCCGGACTCAAGCAGGCGGCAGGCGACTCCGGCGAGAGCATCGAGCAGGCCATGCTGGCCGCGGCACGTCCCTACGTGCTGCGCATCCTCGGGCCCAACTGCATAGGCGCGCTGGTGCCCGGCATCGGCCTGAACGCCAGCTTCGCACCGGGCCATGCCGCGCCCGGGCAGCTGGCCTTCGTCACGCAGTCGGGCGCATTGGCCACCGCCATGCTCGACTGGGCCAATGCGCAGGGCATCGGCTTTTCGCACTTCATCTCGCTGGGCGACAGCGCGGACGTCGATTTCGGCGACGTGCTCGACTACCTGGGCAGCGACCGCGACACCCGCGCCATCCTCGTGTACGCCGAGTCGGTGAAGCACGCGCGCAAGTTCATGTCGGCCGCGCGCGCCGCGGCGCGCAACAAGCCGGTGATCGTGGTGAAGTCGGGCCGGGCGCCCGAAGGCGCGCGGGCCGCGGCCTCGCACACGGGCGCGCTCGCCGGCTCCGACGCCGTGTTCGACGCGGCCGTGCGGCGCGCCGGCATGGTACGGGTGGACACGCTGGAGGCGCTGTTCGACGCCGCGCAGACCCTGGCGCGGTTGCAGCGCTGGCGCGGCGAGCGCCTGGCCATCCTCACCAACGGCGGCGGCGCCGGCGTGCTGGCGGCCGATGCGCTCTCGCTCGGCCAGGGGCAGCTCGCCGCGCTCTCGCCCGAAACGGTGGCACGGCTCGACGCCGTGTTGCCGCCCAACTGGTCGCGCGGCAACCCCGTGGACATCATCGGCGACGCGCCGGTGGAACGCTACACCCAGGCGCTGGACATCCTGCTGCACGCGCCGGAGGTGGACGGCGTGCTGTTCATGCATGCGCCCACCGCGATCGTGTCGGCGGCGCAGATCGCCGCCGCCTGCGCGCCGCTGCTGCGCGAGGCCGCCACGCCGGTCCTGAGCTGCTGGCTCGGGGGCACCGTCGTCGAGCCCGCGCGCAGGCTGTTCGCCGAGGCCGGGCTGGCGAGCTACACGACACCGGAACACGCGGTGGCGGGCTGGCTGCAACTGGTGCAGTACCACCGCAACCAGGCGGCCCTGCTGCAGCTGCCGGACGCGCAGCCACCGCAGCTGCGGGTGGAGCGGGAAGAAGCGCGCCAGGTGCTGCGGCAGGCGCTGGCCTCCGGCCGCGAGTGGCTGGAGGAGCAGGAAGCCAAGCAGGTGCTGCAGGCCTACGGCATCCCCACGGTGCGCACCGAGCGCGTGCGCGACGCCGAGGAGGCGGCCGCCGCGGCCGAGGACATCGGCTTCCCGGTGGTGCTCAAGGTGCTGTCGCCCCAGATCGTGCACAAGAGCGACGTCGGCGGCGTTGCGCTGAACCTCGCCTCGGCCTCGGAAGTGCGGGCCGCCGCCGTGCACATGCGCCAGGAGGTGGCGCGCAAGAGCCCGCAGGCCCACGTCACCGGCTTCACGGTGCAGGCCATGGCGCAGCGCCCGCGCGCGCACGAGCTGATCGTGGGCATCGCGGACGACGCCGTGTTCGGCCCGGTGGTCCTGTTCGGGGCCGGCGGGACAGCCGTGGAGATCCGCAAGGACCGGGCGGTGGCCTTGCCGCCGCTCAATGACGCGCTGGTGCGCGACCTGATCGCGCGCACGCAGGTCGGCCCGCTCCTGGCCGGCTACCGCGGGCATGCCGGCGTGCACCAGGCGGCCCTGGCCGATGCGGTGCTGCGCGTGTCGCAGATGGCCTGCGACCTGGCGGAGCTGTCCGAGCTGGACATCAACCCCCTGCTGGCCGATGCCGACGGGGTGCTGGCGGTGGATGCGCGGATCCGCCTGCGCCGCCCCCAGCCGGGGAGGGCAACCGGCTGGCGCTGCGGCCCTATCCCTCCGAGCTGGAGGAAAGCTTCGTGCTGGAGGGGCAGGAACTGCAGGTACGGCCGATCCGGCCCGAGGACGGCGCGCGGCTCGCGGCCTTCTATGCGGAGGCGACGCCCGCCGACCTGCGGCTGCGCTTCTTCATGGCGCGCCGCGAGGTGCCCCGCTCCGAGCTGGCGCGCTACTGCCAGATCGACTACGAGCGTGAGATGACCTTCGTGGCCCTGGAGGGCGGCAAGATGGCCGGCGAGGTGCGCGCCGTGTGCGACCCCGACAACCGCGAAGCGGAGTTCGCGCTGCAGGTCGCCTCGGCCTGGCAGCACCGCGGCCTGGGCCGCCTGCTGCTGGACAAGCTCATCGCCTACCTGCGCGCGCGGGGCACCGTCGAAGTGGTGGGGACCTGCCTGCAGGAGAACGGCGTGATGGTCACGCTCGCGCGGGAAGCCGGGTTCAGCATCGGCAGCGCCGCCGACGGCACAGTGCGCCTGCGCCTGCGCCTGGCGACGCCGGACTGAAGGATCGCGGCCGTGCTCAGGTGCTCGCGCGCGGCACCAGCGCGAATCCCAGATCGATGCAGGGCGAAGGCACCGGCTCGCCGCGGATCAGAGCCAGCAGCATCTGCGCCGCCGCCGTGCCGATCTCGCCGCGGGGCGTGCGCACCGTGGTCAGCGGCGGCAGCATCTGGTCGCTGCCGGTCAGGTCGTTGAAGCCCGCCACCGCCACCCGCTGCGGCACCGGGATGCCCAGGCGCAAGGCCGCCAGCAGCGCACCCTGCGCCAGGTCGTCGTTGCAGAAGAAGACGGCGTCCACCGGCGGCGACTGGCCCATGATCTGCTCGAACATCACCCCGCCCAGCGCAATGGAAGAGGGCGCCGGGTTCAGCCACTCCAGGGTCGGCGCGTACAGGCCCGCCTCGCGCATCGCGTTGCGCCAGCCTTCCAGGCGCTGCAGCGTGCGCGGATCCAGCTGCGCCGCGGCGAAGGCGATGCGCTTGCGTCCGCGTTCCAGCAGGTGCCGCGTCATCGCCGCACTGGCCTCGGTCTGCGACAGGCCGACACAATAGACACCGGGCTCGCTGGAAGTCTCCATCACGTGCACGCAGGGCACGCCGCTGGCCGCGATCAGCGCGCGGCTGCTCTCCGTGCGGTCGAAGCCGGTCACGAGGATGCCGGCGGGACGGTGCAGCAGCTGGCTGCGCAGCAGCTGTTCCTCCTCCGCGGGGTCGTAGTGCGTGACGCCGATGAGGGTCTGGTAGCCGGCGCGCGCCAGCGTCCCCTGCGCCGCTTCCATCAGGTCGACGAACAAGGCGTTCGACAGCGCCGGCACCAGCAGCGCCACCTGCGTCCCCTGCCGGGAGGCGAGGGCGCGGGCGGCAGGGTCCGGCACGTAGCCCAGTCGCGTGGCCGCCGACTGCACCCGTGCGACCAGCTCCGGGTCCACGGCGCGCTCACCCGCAGCGCGCGCGAGGCCGTGATCGGGCTGACCTGGGCAGCCTGGGCCACGTCGGCGAGCGTGACGCGGCCGGTGGCACGGGAGCGGACGGGTTTGTGCATCGGATCAGGGAAAACCCGCATCGAAATGGTGCGGACGCCATTTAGGATAGCGCTATCCAACGGCGTTTGGCAAGGGCCGGACCCTCCGGATCGCAAACATGCGACGGTGAGTCCCGGACGATCCCGGCCAGCGCCTTTTTCTTCGATTGTTTTGGACAGCGCTATCCAGTGGGTTTCCGGATCGTGATCATGGGCGTGGCAGGCTGCGGCAAGTCCACCGTCGGGGCGGCCATCGCCGCGGGGGAAGGCTTGCCGCTGATCGAGGGCGACGACTTCCACAGCACCGAGAGCCGCGACAAGATGGCGCGCGGCACGGCGCTGACCGATACCGACCGCGCGCAGTGGCTCGTCACGTTGGGCCGGCAGCTCGCCGGCCATCCGCAGGGCGTGGTGCTCACCTGTTCCGCACTCAAGCGCGCCTACCGCGACCAGCTGCGCCAGGCTGCGCCGGGCCTGCGATTCGTGTTCCTGGATATCGCCCCCGAGGCCGCGCAGCAGCGCGTGGCCGCCCGCGGCTCCCATTTCTTCTCCGCGAGCCTGGTGGCCAGCCAGTTCGCGACGCTCGAATCGCCCGCTGGCGAAGACGGCGTGCTCGAGGTCGACGCCCTCCAGCCGATCGACAGCCTGCAGCGCCGCGTCCACGCGTGGCTCACCGAAGGGGATGCGGCATGAACCTGCCGATCGCGCATGGCCGCTTCCAGCGGCTGACCCACGTGCTGATGGCCGCCTGCCTGGCGGTGATGGCGGTGGCCGTGTTCATCAACGTGGTGCTGCGCTACGGCTTCGGCAGCGGCATCGCCGCCAGCGAGGAGCTGTCGCGGCTGCTGTTCGTGTGGATGGTGTTCATCGGCGCGGCGGCAGCCTATCCGGCCGGCGAGCACATGGCCTTCACTTCGCTGGTGGGCATGCTGCAGAAGCGGCCGGCGGCTTTCGCGGCGATGACCGCGCTGATCCGCGTACTCGTCATCCTCGCCTGCGTCCTGGTGGCCTGGGGCGCCTGGCAGCAGGTGGTCGTGGGCATGGACAGCCGCTCCGTCGTGCTGCGCTATCCCTCGGCCCTGCTGCCGCTGCCCGCCTTGCTGGCCGCCGTGGCGATCGGCGTCATGGCGCTGGTGGAACTGGTGAAGCGCGAGCCGCTGGACCTGGGCCACACGGCGGAAGTGGAGTGAGGCCGTGAGTCCCGAAGCCCAGGCCTTCTTCGTCTTTTCCGCCGGCATGCTGGTGCTCATGGGCATCGGCATGAACATGGCGCTGGCCCTCGTGCTGACCGGCGCCGCGATGGCCTGGGTGCTGGGTTTCTGGGACACCCAGCTGCTGGCGCAGAACCTGGTGGCCGGCATCGACAGCTTCCCGCTGCTGGCCGTGCCCTTCTTCATCCTGGCCGGCGAGCTGATGAACTCGGGCGGCATCAGCAAGCGCATCATCGACATGGCGCAGGCCTGGGTCGGCCACATCCGCGGCGGCCTGGGCTTCGTCGCGATCGGCGCGGCGGTGCTGATGGCCAGCATGAGCGGTTCGGCGCTGGCCGACACCGCGGCCCTGGCCACCATCCTGCTGCCGATGATGAAGCGGCAGGGCTATCCGATGGCGACCTCCGCCGGCCTGCTGGCCTCGGGCGGCATCATCGCCCCATCATCCCGCCGTCGATGCCCTTCGTGATCTACGGCGTCACCACCAACACCTCGATCTCGGCGCTGTTCCTCTCCGGCATCGTGCCCGGGCTGATCATGGGCGTGGGCCTGGTGATCGCGTGGAAGCTGGTGCTGCGCAGGATCGAGCTGCCCGCCGGCGAGCCGCAGCCGATGAAGGAACGCCTGCGCGCCACCGGCAAGGCCTTCTGGGCGCTGCTGATGCCGCTGATCATCATCGGCGGCATGAAGACCGGCGTGTTCACGCCCACCGAAGCCGCCGTGGTGGCCGCCTTCTACGCGCTGGTGGTGGCCCTGTTCATCCACCGCGAGATGCGCATCGCCGAGATCGGCCCGGTTCTGGTGCGCGCCGCCAAGACCACCGCCATCGTGATGTTCCTGTGCGCCGGCGCGCAGGTGGCCAGCTACATGATCACGCTGGCCGACCTGCCGGCCACGCTCACCGGCTGGCTGGGCCCGCTGGTGGAGAACCCGCGCCTGCTGATGGCCGTGATGATGGTCGTGCTGGTGCTGATAGGCACAGCCCTGGACCTCACGCCCACCATCCTGATCTTCGCACCGGTGATGCTGCCGATCGCGGTCAAGGCCGGCATCGACCCCGTCTACTTCGGCCTCATGTTCGTGCTGAACGGCGCCATCGGCCTGATCACGCCGCCGGTGGGCACCGTGCTGAACGTCGTCGCCGGGGTGGGGCGCCTGTCGCTGCACCAGGTGATCAGGGGCGTGAATCCCTTCCTCATCACCTACATCCTGATCCTCGCCCTGTTCGTCGTCTTCCCGCAGATCGTCATCGCGCCGGTGGCGTGGATGCGCTGAGCTTTTTTCCTCCCACTGTTCCTTCGAAAGAGACACACGTGAACTTCCTCCGTCGCTTCATCCTCGCGGCCGCCGCCGGCGCCGCGCTGCTCGCCTCCACCGCGAGCCTCGCCGCCGACATCAAGCCGCGCCTGATCCGCTTCGGCTACGGCCTCAACGAGCAGAGCAACCAGGGCCGCGCCGCCAAGTTCTTCGCCGAGCAGGTGGAGAAGGCCTCCGGCGGCAAGATGAAGGTGCGCGCCATCGGCGCCGCCGCCCTCGGCCCGGACGTGCAGATGCAGCAGGCGCTGATCGGCGGCGCGCAGGAAATGATGGTGGGCTCCACCGCGACCCTGGTGGGCATCACCAAGGAAATGGCCCTGTGGGATACGCCCTTCCTGTTCAACAACGCCAAGGAAGCCGACACCGTGCTGGACGGCGCCATCGGCACCAAGGTGATGGACAAGCTGCAGGACAAGGGCCTGGTCGGCCTGGCCTATTGGGAAAACGGCTTCCGCAACCTGACCAACAGCAAGCGCCCGGTCACCAAGATGGAAGACCTGGACGGCATCAAGCTGCGCGTGATGCAGAACAACGTCTACCTGGACTCCTTCAAGACCCTGGGCGCCAACGCGATCCCGCTGCCCTTCTCGGAGCTGTTCAGCGCGCTGGAGACCAAGACGGTGGACGGCCAGGAGAACCCGTACAACACCATCCTGTCCTCCAAGTTCTACGAGGTGCAGAAGTACCTGAGCGTCACCAACCACGTGTACAGCCCGTGGATCGTGCTGGTGTCCAAGAAGTGGTGGGACGGCCTGTCCAAGGACGAACAGAAGATCCTGTCCGACGCCGCCAAGTCCAGCCGCGACTTCGAGCGCAAGGACACGCGGGAAGAGGGCGCCAAGGCGCTGGCCGACCTGAAGGCCAAGGGCATGCAGATCAACGAGCTGCCCGCCTCCGAATCGGCCCGCATGCGCGACAAGCTGACCAAGGTGAACGGCGAGATCGCCGCCAACGTCGGCATGGACCTGTGGAAGGAAACGCAGGCCGAGCTGGCGAAGATCCGCGGCGCGAAGAAGTAAGCGGCCTCAGGCGGCTGCGATGCGGATGCTGCGCGCGCGCAGCTGCCCGCAGCCGCCTTCCACGTCCTGCCCGGCGGACTGGCGCAGCTTGGTCAGGATGCCGCGGCGGTGCAGGGTGCGCGCGATTTCCGCGGCGCGCTCCCAGGAGGGACGGCGAAAGTCGATCCCGTCCACCTTGTTGAACGGGATCATGTTCAGCACCCCGTACTTGCCGGACAGCAGGCGCACGATGCCTTCGATCTCGTCGGCGCCGTCGTTCACGCCTTCCAGCAGCGTCCACTGGTACTGGATCGGGTAGCCGGTCGTGCGGGCGTAGTGCTCGCCGGCGTCCACCAGTTCCTCCGGTGTCAGGCGCGGCGCCTTGGGCAGCAGCTGTTCGCGCAGTTCCGGCTTGGTCGTGTGCAGGGAAAGCGCCAGTGCCGGCTTCACGGTCCCTTGCGGCAGCCGCTCGAACACGCGCGGGTCGCCCACCGTCGAAAACACCAGGTTCTTGTGGCCGATGTTGCCGGCGGTGCCGAGCAGCTCGATCGCCTCCAGCACGTTGTCCAGGTTGTGGGCGGGCTCGCCCATGCCCATGAAGACGACCTTCCTGACGGTCCGCCGGGCCCGGGCCAGGGCCACCTGGGCAACCATCTCGGCGCTTCCCAGCTGGCGGATGAGGCCCTCGCGGCCCGTCATGCAGAAGACGCAGCGCACCGCGCAGCCGACCTGGGACGAGATGCACAGGCCGTCGCGCGGCAGCAGCACGCTTTCGACGGTCTGGCCGTCGCCCAGTTCGACCAGCAGGCGTTCGGATCCGTCCTCGCCCGCATGGGCGGAGCGCAGCCGGGCCAGTCCCTGCAGTTCGGCCTCGATTCCGGGCAAGGCGGCGCGCAGGCTGGCCGGCAGGAAATCCTCGGGCCGTCGCTTGCCGGCATCCTGAGGCAGGGCGTTGGACCACAAGCGCAGGACCCGGCGTTCATGGGTGGGTCCCGCTCCGGCAGCCCGGAGCCTCTGCCGGACATCCTCCACCGTCACACCCAAGGTATTTGACATAATACGCATCGTATCAGTGTGATGGGAAGTTACCGTGAGCCCCCGGCAGGACCAAACCCCTGTAAAACCCTTGGCGCCGAGGCATCACGCCGGCGGCCAAGACAAGGGAGATTCCATGCATTTGATCACGCGACTCGCCACCGTCGCAGCTTTCGCGGTCCTCGCGGGCTGCGCTTCCCAGTCCACCGTCCCCGCGGGACCGCCCGGCAAGCACCTCGTTTACCGCGACAACAACGGCCAGGTGATCCGCCAGTTCAGCTATCCGGACGATGCCTTCTGCCGCCGCGTCGAGGCGATGGCGGGCCGCAGCGCCCGCTGCCAGGCCGAATCGGCCACCGGCATGCAGGCGCGCGCCACGCTGCGCTACAACCCGCCGGGCGTGCTGGTCGAGGGCCACTACGCCGACATGGCGCGCTGCCGCGCCGACACCAGCTCGATGTCGCCCGGCGTGCAGCTGGTCAATCCCTGCACCGCGCCCTGAGCTGAGCACTTGAAGTTCCGAAGGCAAGTGGTTGTCACCACTTGCCTTTCGGCGACATCTTCCGGATCGCGGCGGTGATCAGCGCGACCGCGTCGTGCCGGTTCGCGCGCCTCGCGAAATCCACCGCGGACAGGCCCAGCTCGTTGCGCAGGGTCGGATCCGCCCCGGCTTCCAGCAGCAGTTTCACCGCCTGCGGGCTGCCGTACTCGGCGGCCATCATCAGCGGCGTCGTCTTGTTGGGCGACTCGGCGTCGATGAAGGCGTGCTCCTCCAGCAGGATCTCCATGATCTCCAGGTGGCCGCCCGTGGCCGCGTAATGAAGCGGCGCCCAGCCCGGCTTGCTCACGTCCGCATCGCGGGCGATCAGCTTGCGCACCATCTCCTTGTGGCCCTTCAGGGCGGCGATCATCAGCGGGCTTTCGTCCTTGGCGCTGCGCCATTCCACCTTGGTCTGGGGCCAGGCGACCAGCACCTCGGCGGCCTGCAGCGAGCCGTCCTGCAGCGCGATGAACAGGCCGTGGCGGCCGGACGGGTCGATCGTGTTCGCATCGAAACCGCGCTTGAGCAGCTCGAGATGGTCCTGGGATCGTCCCGCTTCAGCGCCGCGAACCAGTCTTCGTAGGACCCGGCATGGGCCGAAGAAAATGCAATGGTCAGAACGAGATAAAGGAGGAACTTCAGGTGATTTCTCATGATTTCACGCCGCTGAACAGCGTCTCGAAATTGCGGCTGGTGAGCTCCGCCACCGCTTCCGTGGTCATGCCGCGCAGCTCTCGCGACCTGCTTCGCCACGAAGGGCACGTACGAGGGGTTGTTCACCTTGCCGCGGTAAGGCACCGGCGCCAGGTAGGGACTGTCGGTCTCGATCAGCAGGCGGTCCTGCGGCACGAAGCGGGCCACCTCGCGCAGGTCAGCGGCGCTCTTGAAGGTGAGGATGCCGGAAAAGGAGATGTAGAAGCCCAGGTCCAGGGCGGCCCGGGCGACCTGCGCCGTCTCGGTGAAGCAGTGGAAGACGCCGCCTGCGGACCCGGGGGAGCCGTCCTCGCCCTCCTCCTTCAGGATCGCGATGGTGTCGTCCGAGGACGCCCGCGTGTGGATGATCAGCGGCTTGCGGCATGCGTGCGCCGCCCGGATGTGGGTGCGGAAGCGATCCCGCTGCCACTCGAGGTCGGCGATGCTGCGGCCGCCCTTGCGCTCGTCCATCTGGTAGTAGTCCAGGCCGGTTTCGCCGATCGCCACGACCTTGGGCCGGGCCGCCAGTTCCAGCAGCTTGTCCACCGTGGGTTCGGCGATGCCCTCGTTGTCCGGATGCACGCCGGCCGAGGCCCAGAAGTTGTCGTAGCGCATGGCCAGCGCATGGACTTCCTCGAACTCCTCCAGCGTGGTGCAGATGCACAGGGCGCGGTCCACGCCGGCCTGCGCCATCGCCTCGCGGATCTGGGGCAGCTGGGAGGCGAGCTCGGGAAATGTGAGGTGGCAGTGGGAATCGACGAACATGGCGCGAAGGCATGCGCGCCGCGCGGCCGGTGGCCCGCGGCGCCAAGGACAAACAGGGATTCTAGGGACTCAGATGGTCTGCGTCGGGCGCTCGGAAGCCAGGTGGCCGCCAAGGATTTCCTCGATCTTGACCTTGAGCAGCTTGGACTTGTCGTCCGAGGGGAAACGCACGCCCACGCCCTGGGTGCGGTTGGCGGCGGCCCGCGGCGGCGTCACCCAGGCCACCTTGCCGGCCACCGGGTAGCGCTGCGGGTCGTCCGGCAGCGACAGCAGCACGTACACGTCGTCGCCCAGCTTGTAGTCGCGCGTGGTCGGGATGAACACGCCGCCGTCCGAGAACAGCGGGATGTAGGCGGCATACAGCGCGGCCTTTTCCTTGATGGCCAGCTGGATGACGCTCGGGCGCGGGGTGTTGGGGGACGCGGTGCTCATGCTCAGGGTTTCGAGTGTAGGGCGGTCCGCGCCCGGGCCACAAGGTCTTCCATCATCAGGCCGGCGTTGAACGGGTGTTCTACCGTCCGGGCCGTGTCGGCCAGGCTGCGCCACCACCCCGTCAGGGAGGGGACGGAACCCGCCGATGGCAAGTCGGCGGGCTCGAAAAAGCGCGGCGCGGCCCCGGATTGCACCGCCAGCAGGTCGTGGCAGAGCTTTTGCAGGCCCTCGACCAGCTGCGCCGGGCTCCAGTCGGCCAGCAGCACCGTGTCGCCCCGAACCAACGCCTTGGGCCACTGGGACCAGGTTTTCGCGTCCAGGCCGACGCGGTGCAGGCGCAAGGCGTCCTCGGGCCGGCCCCCGCCGCCTTGAGCAGGCCGGCCGCGGCGGGCGCCGGAACGCCCTCTTCCTGCAGCCAGGACGCGGCTTGGTCCGCCGCCGGCCAGTCCAGCGCATGGCCCAGGCAGCGGCTGCGGATGGTGGGCAGCAGCTGGTGCGCGGCCTCGGTGGCCAGCACGAAGCGCACGTCCCCCGGCGGCTCCTCCAGCGTCTTGAGCAGCGCGTTGGCGGTGACCTGGTTCATGCGCTCGGCGGGATGGACCAGCACCACCTTGCCGCGGCCGCGGCCGCTGGTGCGCTGGGCGAATTCGAGGGCGTCGCGCATGGCGTCCACCCGGATCTCGCGGCTCGGCTTGCGCTTCTTGTCGTCGATGTCGGCCTGCGCCTTTTCGGACAGCGGCCATTCGAGCTCCATCATGACCGTCTCGGGCATCAGCACGGCCAGGTCGGTATGGGAGCGCACCGCCACCTGGTGGCAGCTGTCGCATGCGCCGCAGGCGCCGTCGGGCGAGGGTCGGTCGCACAACCAGGCCTGGGCCAGCGACAGGGCCAACTTGTACTGTCCAAGTCCGGACGGGCCGTGCAGCAGCCAGGCGTGTCCGCGCTGGGCCAGCAGCTGGCGCAGCTGCGCGGCGATCCAGGGGGCGGTCATCGCAGGAAGCCCTTCGCGCGCACGCCGGCCTCGACCGCGCGCCAGACCGCCTCGCGGCTCTGGTCGGCGTCCACGCGCAGGAAGCGACTTGGATCGGCCGTGGCCCGCGCCGCGTAGCCCGAGGCCACCCGGGCGAAGAAGTCCTGCGGCTGCGACTCGAACTTGTCCGGCACCCGGGCACCGGCCAGCCGCTGCGCCGCCACCACCGGATCGAGGTCGAACCAGACCGTCAGGTCCGGCTGGCGGATGCGGCCGGCGCCGAGCGCGTCGACCGACTGCACCCAGCGCTCCAGCGTCGCCAGCACCTGCAGGTCGAAGCCGCGGCCGGCCCCTGGTAGGCGAAGGTGGCGTCGGTGAAGCGGTCGCACAGCACCGCGTCGCCCCGGGCCAGCGCCGGCTCGATCACCTGCTGCAGGTGGTCGCGGCGGGCGGCGAACATCAGCAGCGCCTCGGTGAGCGGGTCCATGGGGTCGTTCAGGGCCAGCGCGCGCAGCTTCTCGGCCAGAGGCGTGCCACCCGGCTCGCGCGTGAGCACCACGGTGCGCCCCTGGGTGCGCAGCGCCGCCGCCAGCGCGTTGATGTGCGTGGACTTGCCGGCACCGTCGATGCCTTCGAAGCTGACGAAGAGTCCGCTCATTGGCCCCGCTGGTACTTGTTGACGGCGCGGTTGTGCTCGTCCAGCGAGGCGCTGAAATGGCTGCTGCCGTCGCCCTTGGCGACGAAGTACAGGAAGTTGCCGGGCGCCGGCTGCACGGCGGCCAGCAGCGAGGCCTTGCCGGGCATGGCGATCGGCGTGGGCGGCAGGCCGGAGCGCATGTAGGTGTTGAAGGGCGTGTCGGTCTGCAGGTCCACCTTGCGCAGGTTGCCGTCGAAGCGCTCGCCGATGCCGTAGATGACCGTGGGATCCGTCTGCAGCGGCATGCCGATGCGCAGGCGGTTGTTGAACACCGTGGCGATCAGCGTGCGCTCGGCGGCCTTGCCGGTTTCCTTTTCGACGATGCTGGCCAGGACCAGCGCATCGTCCGGCGTCTTCAGGACGGACTGCGGCGACTTCTGCGACCAGGCCTGCGCCAGGCGCTTGTCCATGGCGCGCATCGCCCGCTGCAGCACCTTCACGTCGCTGGTGCCCTTGCCGTAGGTGTAGGTGTCGGGAAAGAAGCGCCCTTCCGGTGCCACGCCTTCGCGACCCAGCAGCTTCATCAGGTCCGCATCGGTCAGGTTGGCCGTGTCGGGCTTCAGCGCCTCGGCCTTCGCCAGCGCAGCGCACCTGGCGCCAGTTCCAGCCTTCCACCAGGGTCACCGCCCGCAGCGAGACGTCACCGCGCGCCAGCTTGTCCAGCAGGCGCTCCGGCGTGATGCCGCGTTCCAGCTCGTAGCTGCCGGCCTTGATCCGGTGGCCCTGGCCCGAGATGCGGAACCAGGCATAGAGCAGGCGCGGGTCGACGTCGACGCCGGCGTCCCGCACCGCCACGGCCACCGCGCGCGGCAAGGTCCCCGGTTCGATCGAGAGATCGACGGTGGCCGCGGGCAGGCGCAGCGGCTGCTGCACCCACCACCAGGCGGCCGCGCCGGTGGCCAGCGCCGCCAGCAGGGCCAGCATGAAGAGGGTGGTGAAAAGTCTGCGCACGTCCCTGCTTCGTCTGTGGAATGTGGCGGCCATGATAATTCAGCCCATGTCGCATCCCTTCCACGGTGTCGCTCCGCTACCTCACCTGGGCGTCATCCGCGCCCAGGGCGAGGAGGCGGCCAAGTTCCTGCACGGCCAGCTGACCCAGGATTTCGCCCTCCTGGGCCCTCACGAGGCCCGGCTGGCGGCCTTCTGCAACGCCAAGGGGCGGATGCTGGCCAGCTTCGTCGCCTTCCAGCGCAGCCCCGACGAGATCCTGCTCGTGTGCAGCCGGGACCTGCTGCCCGGCGCGCTCAAGCGCCTGTCCATGTTCGTGCTGCGCAGCAAGGCCAAGCTCAGCGACGCGAGCGCAGATGTCGCGCTGTACGGCCTGGCCGGCGACGCGGTGCCCTCTCCCGCGTCCGCGCCCTGGACGCTGGGACAGCACTCAGGCGGCCACGTCGTGCACCTGTATCCCGCCGACGGCAGTCCGCGCGCGCTGTGGGCCGGTCCTGCGGGGACGGTTCCGGAGGGCGCCGCCATGGATCCTGCCCTGTGGCAGTGGGGCGAGGTGCGCAGCGGCATCGCCACGCTCACGACGCCGGTGGTGGAAGCCTTCGTGCCGCAGATGCTGAACTACGAGTCGGTGGGCGGCGTGAACTTCAAGAAGGGCTGCTATCCGGGCCAGGAAGTCGTGGCGCGCAGCCAGTTCCGCGGCACGCTCAAGCGCCGCGCCTTCGTCGCACACGCCGATGCGGAGCTCGCGACCGGGCAGGAGGTGTTCCAGGCGGCGGATCCGGAGCAGCCGGCCGGCGTCGTGGCCGAGGCCGCGCGCGCCCCGGGTGGCGGCTGGGACGCGATCGTCTCGCTGCAGCTCACGGCCGCCGAAGCGGGGGACCTGCATGCGGGCACTGCGGGAGGCCCCGCATTGAAGCTGCTGCCGCTGCCTTACCCGCTGCTGGCCGACATCTAGCGTGCCTGGCGCCGTTCCTCGTCGAGGGTCCCGAGCTGCACCAGCCCGCGCGCGTGCGTCTCGGGCCAGCGCCGCATGCGCTCGCGCAAGAGCTGTTCCGCCAGCGGGTAGTCGCGGGCGCGCCAGGCGAGGATGAAATAGGTGTTCACCAGTTCCTGGTCGGCGATGCCCTCGGCCATCGCTTCGCGCGCGCGCTGCATCGCCGCCGCTTCGTCGCCCTGGCGGGCCAGCAGCAGCACTTCCAGCGCGCGCACCGATGCACCGCGCGGCTGCAGGGCCCGCGCCCGCGCCAGGTAGGCCAGCGACTGTTCCCGGTTGCCCATCGCGTCGTGGCCGCGGGCGGCATTGCCCAGGATCGCCACGACATGCGGCCGTGACTGCAGCACGCTCTCCCAGATCCAGGTGGCACGGGCCCAGTCGCCCCAGCGCGCCAGTTCGTCGGCGACCATGGGCGTGATCTTCCGGTAATGGGGGTTGATCGCGATGCCCTCGCGCACGAGCTGCAGCATCGCCTCCTTCGCTTCGGAAAAGCGCGGATCGTCCGGCCTGCCCGAGGCCGTGATCTCCAGCGCCATCTGCACCGCGCCCACCAGCTTGTACTCCGCCTCGGCGGCCCGCTGGGTGATGAAGGCCGCCAGCGCGAGGCAGGCCGCGCTCGCCGCCAGCGCCGCCTGGCCCACGCGCGGCGACCAGGGCAGCGGCCGCGCGAGGCGATGCCATCCGAGCCGTGCATCCGATGCGGCCAGGCCGCCCAGGCAGGCGGCGAACAGCGCGCCGGTGGCGGCCAGCCGCCAGGGGAAGCCGATGTTGCTGACCACCATGAGCGCCAGCAGGCTGCACAGGAACACGGCGCGCCACGGCCGCTCCGCGTCGGCTTCGGTGCCCTGTTCGCTCCAGGTTCGCCACGCGGCCAGCAACAGGTAGGCGGCGAGCAGCAGCAGGAACAACCAGCCGATCACCCCGTACTCGGCGACGAGCTGCAGGAACTCGTTGTGCACGTAATAGTCGGTTTCCAGCTGGGCGCCCTCCTCCTGGTAGCGCGGGATTTCGCTCTCCCAGGCACCTGCTCCCATGCCGGCGAGCGGACGGTCGGCGATGGCACGCAACGTGGCGCGCCACATCACCATGCGGATGCCGAGGGAGTGGTCGGCAGGGCCGATCGCCCTGGCGCGCTGCAGGCCGCGGGCGAGCGCGCTCGCGCCGTGGCCTTCTTCCACGATCCTGGGGTTGCCGCTGGGAATCGCACCGAGAGCGAGGACCGTGCCGGCCAGCACCGCGACCGCCATCGCCCGGACCCGGCGACTCCATCCTGGCAACGCGAGCTCACGCCGGCAGCGCCACGCGACCCCCGGCAGCACCAGCAACAGCACTCCCACCGCCAGCAGCGCGCCGCGCGTGCCGGTCATGAGGATGGCGACCAGCACGAACCCCACGCTCGCCGCCAGAACCGCGATGACCGCCGGCCGCCGGGCGCGCAACAGCAGCAGCCCGCCGAAGGGCAGCGTGCACGCCGCGAACTCGGCGAAGAAGTTGCGGTTGACGAAGGTCGATGCCGGCGCCGGCCCCTGCGGGAACAGCCCGAAATCGGTCCAGAACTGCAGCGCCGCCCACAGCGACGCGATCACCGCGCCCAGGTGCACGCAGCCCGCGAGCAGCGGCAGGCCTTGCCTGTGGAAGGTGTTCAGCGCCAGCCACGCGATTACGTAGAAGACGAACCAGCGCACGGCCTCCACGCCCGCCAGGTAGGTATGCGACCAGGCCATGCTGCCCTGGGCGTAGGCCATCAACAGCATGGGCAGCCACAGCACGTGGTGCCAGCGCGGCGGCTCCTGGCGCCGGCGTTGGGCCAGCAGGAACACGAAGGTCGCCGCCAGGGTGAACAGCGAGACGATCGCGGACTTGAGCGTGTCCTGCAGCATCAGCTCGCCCGGCACGCCCAGCGCGGGTGCCAGCAGGAGCATCAGCGGCAGCAGCCAGGGCGCCGCCGCGTCGTCCCCGGCCTGGTGCGGCGCCGCCGCGGGAGGACGCCGGGCCGCCACCGGCGTCAGCGCCGCAAGGGCAGCGCGCTGGTCATGGCGATGTGCGGGATGCCGGCTTCCTCGAAGGGCTCGCCCTGCGGCACGAAGCCCAGCCGCGCGTAGAAATCGCTGGCCGTGCGCTGCGCGTGCAGTTCGATCGCGCGGTCGCCGCGTTCCTGCGCCCGCGCCGCCAGTGCGCGCAGGACCTGCTCGCCAAAGCCGCAGCCGCGCAGCACCTGGTGCACGGCCATGCGGCCGATCTTGGCGGTGCCGCCGCTGCCCGCAAGCAATCGGCCGGTCGCCACCGGGCGCCCCATCCGGTTGTAGCCGACGGCGTGGACCGCGGTCTCGTCCGCCTCGTCCCATTCCAGTTCGGCCGGGATCCGCTGTTCCTGCACGAACACTTCGGTGCGGATGCGGCGCGCGTCGGCACCGAGTTCGGCCCAGCTGCCGGTCTTGACACGCAGCATGGCCTCGCCCGCTTCGAAGCCGGTGAGCATCTCGCGCAGCAGCGCCGGCACCGGCCGCGACGTCTGCGTGGCCGGATCGGCGAACACGTAGACCAGTTCGCAGGTGATCAGCAGTTCCTCGCCGCGGAAGATGGCGCCCAGGAACTGCATCGACGAATTGCCGATGCGCGCGCACTTCAGGCCGATGTCCAGCCGGTCGTCCATGCGCGCCGAGGCGTTGAACTCCACCGTCGCCTTCTTCACGTAGAGGTCGCCCTCCAGCTGGTGCATGCCCTCCTCGTAAGGCATCGCCAGCGCCCGCCAGTAGTCCGCCACCGCCGTGTCGAAGTACATGAGGTAGTGGGCGTTGAAGACGATCTTCTGCATGTCCACCTCCGCCCAGCGGACGCGCAGCCTGTGGAAGAAACGGAAGTCTTCTCTTTTCATTGCCATGCCTGTGCGAGGGCCGCCGCCGCGTCCGCGTGCGCCTGCCTGGCTTGCGGGAGCGCACGGCCCATCTTGATGAATTCGTGGGTGACGCCGCGGTAGATCTCCAGCTGCACCGCGACGCCGGCTGCGCGCAGTTTATCCGCGTACTGCACGCCGTCGTCCACCAGCGGGTCGCATTCGGCCAGCCCGAACCAGGCGGGCGCCACGCCCTCGACCTCGGGCGTGTTCAGCGGCGCGAAGCGCCAGTCCTCGCGGTCGGCGTCGTTGATGTACTGCCCGAAGAAGTACTCGATGTGCGCCTGCTCCAGCACCAGGCCCTGGTGATAGCGGCGGTGCGAGGCCGAGGTCTGCCAGGCCGCACAGCCCGGGTAGAACAGCAGCTGCAGCGCGAGGGGCAGGCCCGCGTCGCGCGCGAGGGTGGCGCAGACGGTGGCCAGGGTGCCACCGGCACTGTCGCCGCCCACGGCAAGGCGCGAGGTGTCGAGGCCCAGCGCCCCGCCCTGCCGCGCGACCCACTGCAGGGCGGCCCACGCGTCGTCGGCGGCAGTCGGGAATCGGTGCTCCGGGGCCAGCCGGTAGCCCACGGAAACGACCGCGCAACCGGCGCGCTGGGCGAGCGTGCGGCACAGCGTGTCGTGCGAGTCGATACTGCCGATGGTGAAGCCGCCGCCGTGGAAGTAGACCAGCACCGGCAGGCGTTCCGCCGAGGGCGCGACCAGCCTTGCCGGGACCTCGACGCCGGGCGCGACCGGGATGCGCAGGTCCTGCACCCGGGCCAGGTGCGGCCGCGGAACCTCCAGCACACCGGCACCGGCCTCGTAGGCGGCGCGCGCCCGCTGGGGCGACAGCTCGTACAGCGGGACGTGCCCGGAGCGCGCCACGCGCTCGAGCACGGAACGCATGGCCGGGGCCAGTTCGGGAAACTGCGGAAGAAATGTCACGCCTGGGGCAGCGCCGGTGGTGCGGCTGGCTTACAGTGAAGCTCCCCATCGTAAGCGACGCGACGCCATGGCCTTCATCTACTACGTCACCCAGATCCAGTTCGACTTCGGCGCCATCCAGCTGCTCAAGCAGGAATGCCAGCGCGTCGGCATCAGCAAACCCCTGATCGTCACCGACCAGGGCGTCAAGGCGGCCGGCGTGCTGCAGAAGGCGCTAACCGCCCTCGAAGGCGTGCCCTACGCCGTGTACGACCAGACGCCCTCCAACCCCACCGAAGCGGCGGTGCGCGCGGCCACCGAGATCTACAAGGCGCAACGCTGCGACGGCCTGGTCGCCGTCGGCGGCGGCTCGGCGATCGACTGCGCCAAGGGCGTGGCCATCGCCGCCACCCACGAGGGCCCGCTGACGCACTACGCCACCATCGAAGGCGGCTCGCCGCGCATCACCGACAAGGTCGCGCCCCTGATCGCGGTGCCCACCACCAGCGGCACCGGCAGCGAGGTCGCGCGCGGCGCGATCATCATCGTGGACGACCACCGCAAGCTGGGCTTCCACTCCTGGCACCTGGTGCCCAAGACGGCGATCTGCGACCCCGAACTCACCATGGGCCTGCCGCCCAAGCTGACCGCGGCCACCGGCATGGACGCCATCGCGCACTGCATGGAGACCTTCATGGCCGCGGCCTTCAATCCGCCGGCCGACGGCATCGCGCTCGACGGCCTGGAGCGCGGCTGGGGCGCCATCGAACGCGCCACGCGCGACGGCAGCGACCGCGAGGCGCGACTGAACCTGATGGCGGCGTCCATGCAGGGCGCGATGGCCTTCCAGAAAGGCCTGGGCTGCGTGCACTCGCTGAGCCATAGCCTGGGTGGCGTCGATCCGAGGCTGCACCACGGCACGCTCAACGCGATGTTCCTGCCCGCCGTCGTGCGCTTCAACGCGCAAGCTCCGTCGGTGCAGAAGGACCGGCGGCTGGAGCGCATGGCGCACGCGATGGGCCTGAAGTCCGGCAGCGAGATCCCGGACGCGATCCGCGACATGAATGCGCGGCTCGGGCTGGCATCGGGCCTGGCCGCATTGGGCGTGCAGCGCAGCCAGTTCGACGACATCATCAAGGGCGCGCTGGCGGACCACTGCCACAAGACGAATCCGCGGGAGGCGAGCCGGGAGGATTACGTGCGGATGCTGGAGGAGTCGATGTAGGCGCCGGGTGTCGCGGCTC
The DNA here is from genome assembly GCF_013087525.1 of Ramlibacter montanisoli. Taxonomy (GTDB): domain Bacteria; phylum Pseudomonadota; class Gammaproteobacteria; order Burkholderiales; family Burkholderiaceae_C; genus Ramlibacter; species Ramlibacter montanisoli. The sequence goes on from NZ_JABFCS010000001.1 coordinate 1,464,486, forward strand.
GCCTGCGGGCTCACCGCGACCTACAAGGGCTCGATCCGTCCCGGGTCGGGACGATCCAGCCACGCCGAGAATTCCGCCGCGAGTTCGTCTCCCGCCCTCGCCGCAACCGTCCAGTCGCGCATCCTTCCTGCCAGGTCTCCCGCATAGCGCGTGAAATCGGAGCGGTCCGGCAGCTTGCCATTGGGCAGCTTGCGCACCCACTCGCGGTCCGGCGCGAGGACCACCATGCGATCGAGGAAGGACGTGGCGCGGTGCCGCCACTTCAGGCCCTTGTCGAGCCAGCCGGGCACCACCGCCTGCTGGAAGTGCGGGTACAGCACCAGGCCCGGGCCCGGGCCGCAGTCGTACTTCAGGTGCAGGTGGTAGTCGGTGATGCCGCCGTCCCAGTAGGCCCCGCGCGGCGCGCCGGGGATGTCGTGCACCGCCTGCAGCAGGAAGGGAATCGAGCAGCTCGCCTGCAGCGCCGGCTGGAAGTTCTCCTCGGTCAGCGGCACCTGGCGCGTGGGGAAGTCGTCGGTCCCGAAGGGCAGCGGACAAGGCTGGCCCTGGTCCGCTGCCGAAAACACCACGCGCTCCAGCCAGGCGCCCATGGCCTTGCGGTGCAGCGTGTTGCTGACGAAGGCGCCGAAGTAGCCCAGCGGCGTGCCGATGCGGTGCTCGCGCCCCAGCAGGTGCCGCCCGCGCGCCGTGACGATGTGCAGGCGAAAGCGCGGATGCGCCAGCACCTCGCCGATGCGGCCGCCGTAGAAGGCCTGCAGCCCTTCTCCGAATCGCCGCGAGACATCGGCGGCGGTCCGGGCCTTCTGGCCCGGTGGCAGGTCGAAGTCCTGCGCGATGTAGTCGCGCTCCATGCGCTCGAAGGCCTGCACGGGCTCGTGCAGGCAGCCCGTGGCCATGCGCCAGCCGCCGATCGAGGCGCCGACGAGGTGGATGGTGTGGTCCGTGCGCGGCAGCCAGTCGCCGAACAGGAAGCGGTCGAGGCGGCCGAGGATCAGTCCCTTGGGGCCGCCCGCGGCGGCGGGAACGACGCCCACGTCGGCGGCCTGCAATCCGTGCCGGGCGATGTGTTCGCGCGCCAGGGGACCGGCGTAGATGCGCAAGGCGGGCATGCGCGAATTCTAGGAGGCGCGCAGCGCCCGGCCTGTCACCCGAGCGCGATCACCAGCGCGCCGGCCGCGGCCACCGCGTACGCGAGCGCCCAGCCGGCCCAGGCCTTCTTGCGCGCGGGCTGCGGCGCGACAGGCGTCACCTCGGCCCCGTTCTCCATCAGCCGCCGCAGGCCGGAACTGGAATCGAAGTCCGCCGAGGGCAGCAGGCCCTCCAGCGGCGGTGCGTCCGGCAGCTCGACGTCCTCCCGGTCCATCGCCGTCGCCGCGTAGGGATCCGTGGGCGCAGCCGAGGGTTCGGGCGGCGGCGCGGCCGGGGCCGCGCGCGGGCGGTGGATCGCATTGCGGCACTGCGCGAGATCGCGCGCCATTTCCGAGGCGTCCTGGTAGCGCGCCTGCGGGTTCTTCTGCATCGCCCGCGCGATGATCTCGTCCAGCGCCGCCGGCACGCCGGCGCGGAACTGCGTGGGCGGCGGCGGCGTGCCGTGCAGGATGGCGTTGAGCAGGTGCCCCAGGTTCTTGCCGCTGAAGGCCGGGATGCCCGCCACCATCTCGTACAGCATGGAGCCGAGCGAGAAGATGTCGCTGCGGTGGTCGATGGTGTGGCCGCCGACCTGTTCCGGCGACATGTACTTCGGCGAGCCCATCATGGTGCCGCTCTGCGTGCGCACGTCGGACTTCTGCATGCGCGCGATGCCGAAATCCATGATCTTCGCGTGGCCGTCGGCCAGCAGCATGATGTTGCCCGGCTTGATGTCGCGGTGCACGACCCCGCGCGCATGGGCCGCGCCGAGCGCCGCCGCCACCTGCGCGCCGATGTCCACCGCCTCGTGCAGCGCCAGCATGCCCTGCGCCATGCGGTCGCGCAGTTCCACGCCCTCGAGCAGCTCCATGGCGATGTAGAGCCAGTCGCCCTCGCGCCCGAGGTCGTGGATGGTGATGATGCCCGGGTGGTTCAGGCCGCCGGCCGCCTTGGCCTCCTGCAGGAAGCGCGCTTCCATGTGGCGCCGCTCGCCGGCGGCGTCGGGCAGCAGCAGCGTCTTGATCGCCACCTGGCGCTGCAGCGACTCGTCCTCCGCGAGGTAGACCACGCCCTGGGCGCCGCGCCCGAGCTCGCTCAGGACCTTGTAGCGCCCGAGGTGGGTGAAGGGTGGGGGAAGCGCGGCCATCACTGTCCCAGCAACCTGCCGATGCCTTCGCGCACGCGGTCCACGAAGCCGGGCTGCTCCTGCGGCACTTCCTTGGGCCGGGCCCGGCGCGGCGCCGTCGGGGCCGCGAACACGTGCCGCAGCTGCATCTCCTCGCCGGGCTGCAGCTGCACCTCCAGCCGCAGCGGCTGGAAGCGGCCGCTGCGCACCTCGATGCTGTGCGGCCCGGGCGGCAACTGCAGGTCCAGCACCGGCGGCGTCGTGCCCATGCTCTGGCCGTCCACGAAGATTTCGCCCGAGGGCTTGATGTCCAGGTGGATGGTGCCGGGGCGGCGCGCCGCTTCGTAGTACTCGCGCGTGGTGCGCACGGCCAGGCCGGCGCCGAGCAGCAGCACCAGGCCGCTGGCGGCCAGCACCGTGCGCCGCACCGAGCGGTCGCGCGCCGCTTCGGCGTCGAACAGGAAGATGGAGTGCTTGCGCAGGTGGTCGTCGACGATCTCGCCGGCCGGCCGCAGGTCCGCCGCATCGCGCGGTGCGCTGGCCGCCAGGGCCTCGCGGAAGGACTGCGAGGTGATGATGGAGCGCGCGTCCGAACAGCCCGCCAGCGCCGCCGCCATCTCCAGCCCTTCGCCACGCAGCCGCGGCGTGTCCCCGTCGTTCACGATCTCGACGCGGCCGTGGTGAAGCCCGATGCCCAGCGAGGCGCCGGCCGCCTCGCGCGCCGCGATGCTGGCGGCATCGAGGGCGACGGACGGGGGCACGTCGCCGACGAACGCGAGGCCGTCGGGTGACTCCAGCACCACACGGCGGCCCGGGTCCCAGGCCAGCACCGCCTTCTTCGCGGCGGCGAGGAGCTGCGCGCGGCGGCCATCCCGCTGCGCCGGGTCGGCGCCGACGCCCCGCATGCGCAGGGAAAGCACGCTCGCCGCCACGGCTTCCTGGCCGGTGGTCTCCGTCATGCGCTACAACGATTCGCCTGCATCCGACCTATTTTGCGCGACCCGCAGGGGCTGCCTACGGGCTATTTGCGCAAGCCTTGCAGTTTGGCGAAGGCACCCTGCATTGCTCCACCGATGGCAGGGTTGTTTGTTGCGCGCTGGCCTCGTCCCGCGTTCTCGAAGCGGTTCTCGCGCGGGCCGTCGCGCCGCTGCGCCGGCGCCCCCAGCTTCATCGTGAGGCTGATGCGCTTGCGCGCGGCATCCACTTCCAGCACCTTGACCTTGACGATGTCGCCGGTCTTCACGACCTCGCGCGCATCGGTCACGAACTTGTGCGAGAGCTGGCTCACGTGCACCAGGCCGTCCTGGTGCACGCCCAGGTCCACGAAGGCGCCGAAGGCGGCGACGTTGCTCACCGTGCCTTCCAGCTCCATGCCGGGCTGCAGGTCGGCGATGTCGTCCACGCCGTCGTTGAAGCGCGCCACCTTGAAGTCCGGGCGCGGGTCGCGGCCGGGCTTCTCCAGCTCGCCCAGGATGTCCTTCACCGTGATCACGCCGAACTTCTCGTTGGCGAACAGCTCCGGCCGCAGTGTCTTGAGCATCTCGGCGCGGCCCATGATCTCCTGCACCGGCTTGCTGGCCGCCTGCAGGATCTTCTCCACCACCGGGTAGGTCTCCGGGTGCACGCCCGTCATGTCCAGCGGGTTGTCGCCGTCGCGGATGCGCAGGAAGCCGGCGCTCTGCTCGAAGGTCTTGGGGCCCAGGCCGCTGACCTGCAGCAGCTGCTGGCGATTGCGGAAGGCGCCGTTCGATTCGCGCCACTGCACCACCGCCTTGGCCACCGAGGGCGACAGGCCCGAGACGCGCGACAGCAGCGGCGCGCTGGCCGTGTTCAGGTCCACGCCGACGCGGTTCACGCAGTCCTCCACCACCGTGTCCAGCGTGCGTGCGAGCTCGCTCTGGTTCACGTCGTGCTGGTACTGGCCCACGCCGATGGACTTGGGATCGATCTTCACCAGTTCGGCCAGCGGGTCCTGCAGGCGGCGGGCGATGCTGGCCGCGCCACGCAGGCTGACGTCCACGTTGGGCATTTCCTGCGACGCGTACTCGCTCGCCGAATAGACCGAGGCGCCGGCCTCGCTCACCACGATGCGCTGCATGCCCTCGATGCGCTTCATCAGGTCGGCGGCCAGCTTGTCGGTCTCGCGGCTCGCCGTGCCATTGCCGATGGCGATCAGGTTCACGCCGTGCTTGCGGCACAAGGCGCCAAGCGTATGCAGCGAGCCTTCCCAGTCGCGGCGCGGCTCGTGGGGGGTACACCGTGGACGTGTCCACCAGCTTGCCCGTGGCATCGACCACCGCCACCTTCACGCCGGTGCGGATGCCGGGGTCCAGGCCCATCACCACGCGCGGGCCGGCCGGGGCGGCCAGCAGCAGGTCGCGCAGGTTCTCGGCGAACACCTTGATCGCCACCTTCTCGGCCTCCTCGCGCAGGCGCGAGAACAGGTCGCGTTCGGTGGACAGCGACAGCTTCACGCGCCAGGTCCAGGCCACGCACTTGCGCAGCAGGTCGTCGGCGGGACGCTTGACATGGCTCCACCCCAGGTGCAGCGCGATCCTGCCCTCGGCAATCGAGGGCTGGCCGGGCTCGGGCTCGACCGGCAAGGCGAGCTTCGCTTCCAGGATGTCCTGTGCGCGGCCGCGGAACACGGCCAGCGCGCGGTGCGAAGGCACGCGGCCGATCGGCTCGTCGTAGTCGAAGTAGTCGCGGAACTTGGCGACGTCGGGGTGGTTCTCGTCCTTGCCGGCGGCCAGCTTCGATTTCAGCAGGCCCTCGGTCCACAGCCACTCGCGCAGCGACTGCACCAGCGCCGCGTCTTCCGCCCAGCGCTCCGACAGGATGTCGCGCACGCCATCCAGCACGGCGGGCAGGGTCGTGAAATCGTCGCCGTTCTCGCCCTTTTCCTGCTTCACGAAGGCCGCGGCCTCGGTGGCGGGATCGCGCGCCGGATCGGACCACAGCAGGTCCGCCAGCGGCTCCAGGCCGGCCTCGCGCGCGATCTGGCCCTTGGTGCGGCGTTTCGGCTTGTAAGGAAGGTAGAGATCCTCGAGTTCCTGCTTGGTGGCGGCCGTTTCGACCGCCGCGCGCAGTTCGGGCGTGAGCTTGCCCTGCTCCTCGATGCTCTTGAGGACGGCCTCGCGCCGCTCCTCCAGCTCGCGCAGGTAGGAAAGGCGCGCTTCCAGTTCACGCAGGTGGATGTCGTCGAGGCCGCCGGTGGCCTCCTTGCGGTAGCGGGCGATGAAGGGGACGCTGGCGCCGCCGTCGAGGAGCTCGACCGCCGCGCGGACCTGGCCCTCCTGCACGCGGAGCTCGGCGGCGATCTGCCGCAGTATTTTTTGCATCGTGGTTACTGCCGGGGACGATGGGAGCGCGCGAGTTTGCCATACGCGCCGCACAGCCAGACAAGGCCATGGCTGACACGTGTTGCGCCCCCACTGCAGAGAATGGTTGACAACTTTCCAAGGAGACTCCATGCGCTCACGATTCATCCTGATGGTCGTGGCGATCCTGCTCATTGCCGGTTTCGCCGCCCTGAACTGGACGGAAATCATCCGTCCCACCCCCGTCGCCTTCGGTCCCCTCGTGATGGACGCCCCCTGGGCGCGATCCTGCTCGGCCTGCTGGCCCTCTCGGTCGTGATCTTCGCCGTGGCCGCCGCCTCGATGCGCACCAGCACGCTGCTGGAGTCGCGCCACCATTTCAAGGAACTGGAAGCGCAGCAGCGCGCTGGCCGACAAGGCGGAAGCGTCCCGCTTCACCGAACTGCGCACGCACATGGACACCCACATGCACACGCTGCGCGAGCGCGACACGATCGCGGCCACCGAGATGGAAAAGGCCAGGCTGGAGAACCAGCGCGAGCTGCGTACCCAGCTGGAACAGATCAACCGCACCCTGGCGGCGCGCATGACCGAGCTGGAGCACCGGCTGGAAAGCCGCTTCGAGCGCATGGGCCTCGGCGGCCGCGCCGCCCCCGCCCTGGGCACCGCGGTGCCGGTGCGCGACGAGGTCCTGCGCCCACAGGCGCCGCGCGAGCACGGCATGGCCGGCGACCCGGGCGACCCGCAGGCCCACCAGGCGCGCATGCGCGAGGAGGAACGCCTGCGCGAGGAGCGCGTGCGTGACGAACGCATCCGCGAGGAGCACGACCTGAAGCGCGACGAACGCGCACGGGCCGAGGACCGGCCGGCGGAGTCCGGAACCGCCTCCGGCTGGCGCCGCTGGTTCTGAGTCGCGCCGAGCTAAGCTATCCGAACAGGCCCGGTTCGCCGTCGAACCGGGCTTTTTCGATTTCGAGCATCCTGAGCTTGGTCTGCGCCCCGCCTTCGGCGGAGAAGCCGCCGGAGCGGCCGCCGGCCGCCAGCACGCGGTGGCAGGGGACCACGGGCGCGAAGGGATTGCGTCCCAGCGCCTGGCCCACCGCCCGCGAGGCCCCGGGATCGCCGACGCGGCGCGCCACTTCGCCATAGGTCAGCACCTCGCCCGGCGGGATCGCGCGCGTGATCTCGTAGACCTTGCGGTGGAAGGCCGGCACGCCCTCCAGGTCCAGCGGCAGGTCGCACAGGTCGTCGTGCGTCCCTTGCAGCAGGGCCTGGATGCGGGCGATGGCCGCTTGCACGAACTGCGGCGGCGTCGCCTCGGGCACCTCGCCGGTGGCGCGCAGCAGGCGCCGCCGCGTGCCGTCTTCGTCCGCCTCCGGCAACTGCACGGCCGAGAGCGCATCCCGAGTCCAGGCGATGCCGCAGGCGCCGATGGCGGTGTCGAACAGGCAGAAGCCCAGCGCGCGGGCCATGGGAGTGTTCAGGTGGGCGAGGCCGCGCGCAGCACGTAGCCGATGCGCGGGAAGTGCACGTGCACGGTGCCGGCGCGCGCATCCTCGCGCCGCAGGCTGTAGTGCGTGCGGGTGGCGGCGATCAGCTCGCCCTCGGTCGTTTCGTTGCCGAAGGATTCGGCGGCGACCGTCACGCGCGTGCCCAGCGCGATGCCGTGGTCGTCCTGGAAGGCGCTGTCGATCAGCAGGTTGGCACCGGCCGGCGCGGGATCCGCCCCTTGGCGATCGTGACCGCGTCCGCCGAAGTGAGCCGGGTCATGGCGCCGTGGCCGATCGCCTCCATCCGGTTGGCCCACTCGCCCACCGAGGGCGTGGCGTTCAGGATGTCCGCCAGCACCGGCACCTGGGCGCGCGTGTACCAGATGCCGTGGTAGGCCGCGAAGTCGGCGACGCAGGGCTCCATGCCGAACAGGAAGTCGTGCTCGTCGGCCATGTTGGCGATGCGCCGCAGGTAGGAACGGTAGGCGGACGTGGCGTCGCCGGGGCGCAGCCGCACCATGGTGCCGGACATGGCCTTGCGGTCGTCGCTGAAGGCCTTGGCGGCTTCCGGCGGCGCTTTCGCGAACACGTGCGCCGCGCCCCTGGGCTGCAGGTTGTAGCCCATGGCCGCCCAGAACAGCGCCGTGTCGGCCCACTGCGCGAAGATGCGGCAGGCACCCTTGAGGTGCGGCGGGTACAGCGTGGGATCGGGACGCACGTGTTCCAGCACGTCGCAGATCAGGGTCGTGTCGCAGTAGATGTCGGCGCCGACCTGCAGCACCGGCGTCTTGCGGTAGCCGCCGGTGAGCGCGAGCACGTCCGGCTTCGGCATGATCGGCGGCACCAGCACCGACTTCCACGGCAGCTTCTTGTGGCCCAGGACCAGGCGGATCTTTTCGGAGAACGGCGAGCTGGCGTAGTGGTGCAGGATCAGGTCGTTCATTCGGGCTCGTTTCAGTGCGGCAAGGCGCGCTGCAGGATGGTTTCGAAGTCGGTCCGGCCCGACAGCGTGCCGAAGGCCTGTCCCCAGTCGCCCTCCAGGCGCGATGCGCAGAAGGCGGCGAACACGGCCTCCGGCGCGGTCTGCCGCAGCAGCGCCGCCTGCACCGCCAGCGCGACGTCCTGCGCCAGGCGGCGCGCCTCGACTTCGGTGGCCATCGCCTCCACGCGCGCCGGCAGCGCCGCGGCCATGCGGTCCAGCGCCGGATGCGCGCCCTTGGCCGGCGCCAGTTCCTGCGCCAGCGCCGCGGCCGCGTCGGCCTTGCGGATGGCGCGCAGCAGGTCCAGCGCCATGATGTTGCCCGCGCCTTCCCAGATGGAGTTGACCGGCATTTCGCGGTAGATCCGCGCCATCACGCCTTCGCCGCCCTCTTCCACGTAGCCGTTGCCGCCCAGGCACTCCATCGCCTCCTGGGCGAAGTGGCTGCCGCGCTTGCAGATCCAGAACTTGGCGATGGGCGTGAGCAGGCGCGCAATGGCGGACTCGTGTTCGTCCTCGCGGCGGTCGAAGGCCCGGGCCAGGCGCAGCGCCAGCGCCGTGGCCGCCTCGCTTTCCAGGGCCAGGTCGGCCAGCACGTTGCGCATCAGCGGCTGCTCGAACAGCGGCTTGCCGAAGGCGCTGCGCTGTTCGGTGTGATTGAGCGCCAGGGACAAGGCCTGGCGCATCAGGCCGCTGGTGCCCAGGGCGCAATCCAGCCGCGTCATGGTCCCCATCTCCAGGATCTTGGGCACGCCGCGGCCTTCCTCGCCCACCAGCCAGGCCGTGGCGCCGTGGAACTCCACTTCCGAGCTGGCGTTGGCCTTGTTGCCCATCTTGTCCTTCAGCCGCTGGATGCGCATGGCGTTGCGGCTGCCATCGGGCAGCACGCGCGGCATGAACAGGCAGCTGAGGCCCGAGCCGGTCTGCGCCAGCACCAGGAAGGCGTCGCACATGGGCGCGGAGAGGAACCACTTGTGGCCGGTGACGCGGTAGCGCTCGCCCCAGCCGTCGCTGCCCTCGCGTTCGGCCTGGGTGGTGTTGGTGCGGACGTCGGAGCCGCCCTGCTTCTCGGTCATGCCCATGCCCATGGTCAGGCCGGGCTTGTCGCTCCACAGCTTGAGTGCCGGGTCGTAGCAGCGGCTGGTGAGCCTGGGGCCCCAGTCGCGATGGATCGCCGGATTGGCGCGCAGGGCCGGCGTGACCGCATAGGTCATGGAGATCGGGCACAGGATGGAAGGCTCGAGCTCTGTGAACAGCATGAAGCCGGCGGCGCGGAGCACATGCGCCGACGCCCCGCCCGCCCAGGGCGTCCCGTGCAACCCGGCCTGCACCGCGGCGGCCATCAGCGCGTGGTAGCTCGGATGGAACTCCACTTCGTCGATGCGCCGGCCGAAGCGGTCGTGCGTACGCAGTTCCGGGGTGAGGGTGTTGGCCAGCCGCGCGTGCGCCTGCATCTCCGCCGTCCCCGCCAGGGCGCCCAGTGTGGCCAGCGGCGCGGTGTCGAGGCCGGGCGCATTGAACTTCAGCGCGTCGCGCAGCGGCCGGTTGGTTTCGAACAGGTTGTAGCCCACCAGCGGCTCGGGCTGGTTGAAGACTTCGTGGGTCTGGTCCGTCACGACGAGGCTCCTTTCCGAAGACACGAGTTTGCGCCGCCGCGGACAGGCCGCCTCAGGCCAGCTTGACCAGCTGCTTGCCGAAGTTCCGGCCCTTCAGCATGCCCAGGAAGGCCTCGGGCGCAGCCTCCAGGCCCTGCGCGACCGATTCGCGCGGCCGCAGCTTGCCGGTGCCGACCAGCGTGCCCAGTTCCTGCAGCGCCTGCGGCCACACGTCCATGTGCTCGCTGACGATGAAGCCCTGCACCAGCAGCCGGTTGGTCAGGATCAGCTGGGGATAGGCCATGGGGATGGGCTTGCCGTCGTAGCCGGCGATCATCCCGCACAGGGCGATGCGCCCGAAGGCGTTCATGCGCAGCATCACGGCGTCCATCACCATGCCGCCCACGTTCTCGAAGTAGCCGTCGATGCCTTGCGGGCAGGCTTCCTTGAGCGCGCGCGAGAGCGACTGCGCGTCGGCGTGCTGCTTGTAGTCGATGCAGGCGTCGAAGCCCAGGTCCGCGGTGACGTACTTGCACTTGTCCGGGCCGCCGGCAATGCCGACCGCGCGGCAGCCGCGTGCCTTGGCGAGCGCGCCGAGCGCGCTGCCGACCGCGCCGCTCGCAGCGCTGACGACCACGGTCTGGCCCGCCTTCGGCTCGATGATCTTGTTGAGGCCGTACCAGGCGGTCACGCCCGGCATGCCGACCGCACCCAGGTAGTGCGAGAGCGGCACGTGCGTGGTGTCCACCTTGCGCAAGGCGCCCGGCTGGTCGGCCGCGACCACCGCGTATTCCTGCCAGCCGCCCATGCCGACCACCTTGTCGCCGGCGGCGAACTTCGGGTGGCGGCTCTCCACCACCTCGCCCACCGTGCCGCCCTGCATCACCTTGCCCAGCTCCTGGGGCGCGGCATAGCTCTTGGCGTCGTTCATGCGCCCGCGCATGTAGGGGTCGAGGCTGAGGAAATGGTGGCGCACCAGCACCTCGCCGTCCTTCAGCGCGGGCGTTTCGCTCGTCACCAGCTTGAAGTTGGAGGCCTTGGCTTCGCCCTCGGGGCGGTTGTCCAGCAGGATCTGCTTGTTCTTGGGCATGGTGGCTCCCTAGTCGGTGGAAATGGTGTTGGCCGGCGCGGTGGGCGCGGGCCGCCGGACGTACTTGAAGGTGCCGGTGGCATGGGCGCAGGCCTTGCCCTCGGTGTCGTAGATGGTCCCTTCGGTGAAGGCCATCGACTTCGTGCGGTGCATCAGCCGGCCCTTGCCGGTCAGCAGGCCCTTGCAGGGCTGCATGAAGGTCGTCTTCATCTCGATGGTGACGACGCCCGTCTCCAGGTCGATGCTGCGCGCGGCGGTCGCCAGGGTCACGTCCAGCAGCGTCATGATCGCGCCGCCGTGCGTCACCAGGAAGGAGTTCATGTGCTCGTGCCTGGGCAGGTAGCGCAGTTCCGATTCACCGCCTTCCATCTTCACCAGCTCGAAACCGAGGTGGCTGACGAAGGGGATCTCGACGCCGAACAGCTTGGGAGTCGCCACCGCTTCAGCCTCCCGTCACGACCGAGACGCCGCCGTCCACGGCGAGCCACTGGCCGGTGATGTGCTTGCCGGCATCCGAGGCATAGAGCAGCGTGATGCCCTTCAAGTCCTCGTCGTCGCCCAGGCGGCGCAGCGGCGCGTTCTGCGCCAGCTTGTCCTCGCCGATGCGCTCCAGCGTGCCCTTGGTCATCCGGCTCGGGAAGAAGCCGGGGCAGATGGCGTTGACGTTGATGCCGTACTTGCCCCATTCGCAGGCCAGCGCCTGCGTGAAGGTGATCACGGCGCCCTTGGAGGTGTTGTAGGCCAGCGTGTTCATCTCCGGCGGGTTGCCGCCCAGGCCGGCGATGGAGGCGATGTTGACGATGCGGCCGGCCTTGCGCGGGATCATGCTGCGCTTGGCGACCAGCTGGCTGAGGATGAAATAGCCGCGCACGTTCAGGTTCATCACCTTGTCCCAGGCTTCCACCGGGTGGTCTTCGGCGGGTGCGCCCCAGGCGGCGCCGGCATTGTTCACCAGGATGTCGACGTCGCCCATGCGTTCGAAGGTTTGCTCGGCGAGCCTGCGGATGTCCTCTTCGCGCGAGCAGTCGGCGGCGATCCAGCGCGCGTCGATGCCGGCCGCCTGCAGGTCGCCCGCGGCTTCCTCCAGGTCGCCCGCCTTGCGCGAACTGAGCATGATCTTCGCGCCCGCCTCGCCCAGGGCATGCGCCATCTGCAGCCCGAGGCCGCGCGAGCCTCCGGTGACGAGGGCCGTCTTGCCCGTGAGGTCGAACAGTTGCTGCACCGTGCGCGTCATGCGGAAGTCTCCTTGTCCTTGTCGGAAGCCGATTGTGCGCCGGTCGGCTCGCCCATCCGCGCCCTCACCACGATCAGCACCACGCCGGCGACGGCGGCGATGATGCCGAGCACGGAAAGGCTCCAGCCGCCGATGACCGTCTGGTCGTGCGAGGCGATGCCCAGCACCAGTGCGAACAGGCCGCCGTAGATCAGGGTCCAGGCCAGCGCGTCCAGGCGCGCGAGCGTGCGCTGCGTCGCCATCAGAAGGCGTCCTCGGGCATGGTGGCGCAGGTGGGGTCGCGCATCTCGACGACCCGCAGCCAGGCCGGGATCCTGGGCAGCTCGTAGTGGAAGAAGTAGCGGGCGGCGCGCACGCGGCCTTCGTCCGCCGGGCTTGCACTGCCGGCAGGCAGCACCAGCAGCACGTCCAGCCAGGTCCAGGCGACCACCAGGTGGCCGAAGGCCTGCATGTAGGGCACGGCGTTGGCCAGCGCGTCCGAGGGGTTGCCGGTGGCCCACGCCGACTTGGTGGCGGCGCCGACCTTCTGCAGGGCTTGCCCCAGCGCATTGGCATGTTCCGCCAGCTCCGGCCGCTGGATCGCCTGCTCGATGGTGGCGTTGATGCGCGCGGCGAGCAGTTGCAGGCCCTTGCCGCCTTCCATCACCACCTTGCGTCCGAGCAGGTCGGCGGCCTGGATGCCGTGGGTGCCCTCGTGGATCATGCTCAGGCGGTTGTCGCGCCAGTACTGCTCCACCGGGAAGTCGCGCGTGTAGCCGTAGCCGCCGTGGACCTGGATCGCCAGCGAATTGGCTTCCAGGCAGAACTCGCTGGGCCAGCTCTTGGCCACCGGCGTCAGCACTTCGAGCAGCAGGCGCGCCTCCTCGGCAGCTTCGGGCGTGCCGGTGTGCTGTTCGTCCACCAGCCGCGCGCACTGCAGCAGCAGCGCCAGCGCGCCTTCGCAATAGGACTTCTGCGCCAGCAGCATGCGCTTGATGTCGGCGTGCTCGATGATGCGGATCTGCGGCTGCGACGGGTCCTTGCCGGCCGGCCCGACCGGACGGCCTTGCGGCCGGTTCTTCGCGTACTCCAGCGAGGCGTAGTAGCCGGCCAGTCCCAATGCGGTGGCCGCGAGGCCGATGCCGATGCGCGCCTCGTTCATCATGTGGAACATGCAGCGCAGGCCCTCGTGCGGCCTGCCCACCAGGTAGCCGATGGCGCCGGCGCCGCCGCGCACCGGGTACTTGCCTTCGCCGAAATTCAGCAGCGTGTTGGTGGTGCCGCGCCAACCCAGCTTGTGGTTCAGGCCCGCCAGCGCCACGTCGTTGCGTTCACCGGTGAGCTGGCCGTCGGTGCCCACCAGATTCTTGGGGACGATGAACAGCGAGATGCCGCGGGTGCCGGGAATCAGCTTGCCATCCGGCCCGGGGATCTTGGCCAGCACCAGGTGCACGATGTTCTCGGACAGCTCGTGCTCGCCCGCCGAGATCCACATCTTGTTGCCCTTGATGCGGTAGCGCGGGCCGAGCGGATCGCTCTCGAAGTCCGCGCCATCGGGTGTCGCGCGCGTGGCGATGTCGGACAGCGAGGAGCCGGCCTGCGGTTCCGACAGGGCCATGGTGCCGGAAAAGCGGCCGCCGAATTCGTTGCGCGCGAAGACTTCCTTCTGCAGCTCGGTGCCGTGCACCATCAGCAGGTTGGCATTGCCCTTGGTGAGCAGGCCGCCGCCGATGCTGACCGAGGCCGTGGCGAAGAAGGTCCCCGCGGCGGCCTCGATGGTGTAGGGCAGCTGCATGCCGCCCTCCTCGTAGTCCTGCGCGGCACTGAGCATGCCGGAGGCGACGTAGGCCTCGTGCGCCTCGTGCGTCGCGCGCGGCAGGATCACTTTCTCGCCGTCGAAGCGCGGCTCCTCGGTGTCCACGAGGCGATTGAAGGGCGCGTACTTCTCGCGCGCGATGCGCTCGCAGGTGTCGAGGACGGCGCCGAAGGTTTCGCGGGAGTGGTCGGCGAAGCGCGGGCGCCGGGTCAGCGACTCGGCGTGGAGCCAGTCGTGGAGGAGGAAGTCGATCGTGGGGCGCAGCGAGGACATGTGGCTCTCCGGAACGCTGGGGTTCGCCTGCGGGCTCACCCCAGCCTACGAGTCGCGCCCACCGTAGGCTGGTGGTGAGCGCAGCGAACCCCAGCGCTTACAGGACCTCGAACACCCCCGCCGCCCCCATCCCGCCGCCGATGCACATGGTGACCACCACGCGCTTGGCGCCGCGGCGCTTGCCTTCGATCAGTGCATGGCCGGTCAGGCGCTGGCCCGACACGCCGTAGGGGTGGCCGACGGCGATCGCGCCGCCGTTGACGTTCAGGCGGTCGTCCGGGATGCCCAGCTTGTCGCGGCAGTACATGACCTGCACGGCGAAGGCCTCGTTCAGCTCCCACAGGTCGATGTCCTGCACCGTCAGGCCCAGGCGCTTGAGCACCTTGGGCACGGCGAACACCGGGCCGATGCCCATCTCGTCGGGCTCGCAGCCGGCCACCGCGAAACCGAGGAAGCGGCCCAGGGGCTTGAGGTTGTTGCGGCTGGCGTAGTCCTCGCTCACCACCACGCAGGCGCCCGCGCCGTCGGAGAACTGGCTGGCATTGCCGGCCGTGATGACGCCGCCGGGCAGCGCCGGCTTGATGCCGCTGATGCCTTCCTTGGTGGTGCCCGGGCGCAGGCCTTCATCCTGCGACACGGTCACCTCCTTGGTGATCAGGCCCATCACCGCGTCGGCCACGCCGGCCTTGACCGTGATCGGTGCGATCTCGTCCTTGAACTTGCCGGCTTCCAGCGCGGCGCAGGCGCGCTGCTGGCTGCGGGCGCCGTATTCGTCCATGGCGTCGCGGCCGATGTTGTAGCGCTTGGCCACCTGCTCCGCCGTCTGCAGCATCGACCAGTAGATCTCCGGCTTCTTCTTCTCCAGTGCCGGGTCGCGCAGCATGTGCTGGTTCATTTCCTGCTGCACGCAGGAAATGCTTTCCACGCCGCCGGCCACGTAGACCTCGCCCTCGCCGGCGATGATGCGCTGCGACACCATGGCGATGGTCTGCAGGCCGGAGGAGCAGAAGCGGTTGACGGTGGCGCCCGACACGGTGATCGGCAGGTCGGCCATCAGCGCGATCTGGCGCGCGATGTTGGCCCCGGTGGCGCCTTCGGGATTGGCGCAGCCCATGAGCACGTCCTCGACGGCGTCGCCCGGCACGCCGGCGCGCTGCAGCGCGTTCTTGACGGCGTGGCCGCCCAGCGTCGCGCCGTGCGTCATGTTGAACGCGCCCTTCCAGCTCTTGGTGAGGGGGTGCGGGCGGTGGAGACGATGACGGCCTTGGTCATGGTGGATTGCCTTTCAGGACGGGTTCGGATCAGGGCGCCGGCGCGTTGAGGTTGCGCAGCAGCTGGTGGTAGAAGCGGACGAGCTCACCGAGGTTCGCCACGGCGATGCGTTCGTTGGTGCCGTGGAAGCGCGCCAGGTCTTCCGGCCTGGCGCGCACCGGCGAGAAGCGGTAGATGTGGTCCGACACGGGCGCGAAGTGGCGCGAGTCGGTGGCGGCGATCATCAGACCCGGCGCGACCAGCGTGCCGGGGAACAGGGAGCGCACGGTGCGGTTGATCAGCTGGTAGGACGCCGACTGCGTGGGCGACACCGGCGAAGGCTCGGACGCCGCCGGCAGCGCGATCAGCTCGAAGCGCTCGCCGGTCTTGCCGCGCACGTGCTGCATCACCGACTGCGTGGTGTCGCCGGGCAGCAGGCGGAAGTTGACGGTGGCCTGCGCCTCGCCGGGAATCACGTTGTCCTTGTTGCCGGCGTTCACGATGGTCAGCGCCGTGGTCGTGCGCAGCATGGCGTTGGTGCTGGCGGCCTTTTCCAGCTGCGATTGCACCAGCGGCCCGAACAGCCACAGGTTGGACAGCGCCACCCGCTGGAAGCCGCCCATCTCCGGCGCGATGGTCTCGAACATCTCGCGCGCGACGCCGCGGATGGTGCCGGGCAGCTGCTCGTCGTCGAGCCGCCGCAGCGCCGCACTCATCATGCCGATGGCGCTGGTGCCCTTGGGCGGCGGCATCGAGGAATGGCCGGGCGTGGCCGGCACCTTCAGCACCACCGACAGGTAGCCCTTCTCGGCGATGCCGACCAGCGCCGCCGGCTGCTTCAGCCCGGGCATCACGCCCTCGGTGATCAGCAGGCCCTCGTCGATGACGAAGTCCAGGCGCACCTTGCGTTCCTGCAGCAGCTTGACCACCTGCACCGCGCCGCGCAGGCCGCCGACTTCCTCGTCGGCGCCGAACACCAGGTACACGGTCTGGCGCGGCTTGAAGCCGCTGGCCAGCAGCATCTCCACCGCTTCCAGCTGCGCGATCAGGTTGGCCTTGTCGTCCCAGGCGCCGCGGCCCCAGACGTAGCCGTCCTTCACCTCGCCGGAGAAGGGAGCGGTCTGCCACTTGGCTTCGCTGCCCGGGGCGATCGGCACCACGTCCTGGTGCGCGAGCAAGGCGATGGGCTTGGCATTGGCATCGCTGCCGGGCCAGGTGTAGAGCAGCGTCAGGCCGCCCACCACCTCGCGCTGCAGGGAGGCATGCACGCGCGGGAAGCGTTCGCGCAGGTGGGCGTGCAGCTTCTGGAACTCGCCCGCGTTGAGCGAGGCGTCGTCGTGACTGGAGACCGTCTGGAAGCGGATCGCGGCCGACAGCTTGTTGGCCACGCCCTGCTCGTCGACGGCTATGGCGGGCGCGGGCGCGACCTCGAGCTGGCGCGAACCCTGGCGCAGGGTGTTGACGGCCACGGCCGCTGCCAGCAGCAGCAGCGCCGCCAGCAGGACCCACAGGAAGCGCTTGACCATGCCGCGCACCGCGTCAGCTGAAGGTCTTGCCTTCGCTGGCGAGCTTGAGCAGCAGCGGCGCCGGCTCCCAGAACTTCGCGTCGTCGCGCGGGTTCGCCTGGAAGCGCTTCATCGCATGGGCCACGTTGAACAGGCCGACCTGGTCCGCGTAGAGCATCGGGCCGCCGCGGTGGATCGGGAAGCCGTAGCCCGTGATGTAGACCATGTCGATGTCGCTGGCGCGGGCGGCGATGCCCTCTTCCACGATGCGCGCACCTTCGTTGACCAGCGCGAACACCAGGCGCTGCACGATCTCCTCGTCGGAGATCTTGCGCGGCTCGATGCCCAGCGACTTGCGGTGCTCCACGATCATGTCCTCGACCAGCTTGGACGGGATCGCGTCGCGCTTGCCTTCCTTGTAGTCGTACCAGCCGGCGCCGGTCTTCTGGCCGAAGCGGCCCAGCTCACACAGCTTGTCGGCGGTGCGGCTGTACAGCATGTTGGGACGCTCCTGCGCGCGGCGCTTGCGGATCGCCCAGCCGATGTCGTTGCCGGCCAGGTCGCCCATGCGGAACGGGCCCATGGCGAAGCCGAACTTCTCGATCGCGCGGTCCACCTGCTGCGGCGTAGCGCCTTCGTCCAGCAGGAAGCCGGCCTGGCGGCTGTACTGCTCGATCATGCGGTTGCCGATGAAGCCGTCGCAGACGCCGGAGACCACGGCCGTCTTCTTGATCTTCTTGGCCATGGCCATGACGGTGGCCATCACGTCCTTGCCGGTCTTCTTGCCGCGCACCACTTCCAGCAAGCTTCATCACGTTGGCCGGGCTGAAGAAGTGCAGGCCGACGACGTCCTCGGGCCGCTTGGTGAAGGCCGCGATCTTGTCGACGTCCAGCGTGGAAGTGTTGGAGGCGAGGATCGCGCCCTTCTTCATGACCTTGTCCAACTGCTCGAAGACCTTCTGCTTGACGCCCATCTCCTCGAACACGGCCTCGATCACGAGGTCGGCCTGGGCGATGTCCTCATAGGACAGCGTCGTCTTCAGCAGCGCCATGCGCTGCTCGTACTTGTCCTGCTTGAGCTTGCCCTTCTTGACCTGGCCTTCGTAGTTCTTGCGAATGGTGGCGATGCCGCGGTCCAGCGCATCCTGCTTCATCTCGAGGATGGTCACCGGGATGCCGGCGTTGAGGAAGTTCATGGAGATGCCGCCGCCCATGGTGCCGGCGCCTATCACCGCGACCGACTTGATCTCGCGCTGCGGCGTGTCTTCCGGCACGTCGGCGATCTTGCTGGCGGCGCGTTCGGCCATGAACAGGTGGCGCAGCGCGCGCGACTCGGGCGTGAACATCAGCGCGGTGAAGATCTCGCGCTCGTACACCATGCCCTCGTCGAACTTCTTCTTGGTCGACGCTTCCACGGCATCGACGCACTTGGCGGGAGCCGGGAAGTTCTTCGCCATGCCCTTGACCATGTTGCGCGCGAACTGGAAGTAGGCGTCGCCCAGGGGTGCTTGGCAGGCAGGTTGCGCACCAGCGGCAGCGGGCGCGTGGCGGCGACGGAACGCGCGAAGGCGACCGCCTCTTCCATCAGCGCGTCCGGCGAGGACGCCATCTTGTCGAACAGCTTCTGGCCGGGCAGCTGCGCGAGCATCTCGCTCTTCACGGCCTCGCCGCTGACGATCATGTTCAGCGCGGGCTCCACGCCCAGCACGCGCGGCAGGCGCATGGTGCCGCCGGCGCCGGGGATCAGGCCCAGCTTCACTTCGGGCAGCGCGATGTTGGCGCCGGGCGCGGCGATGCGGTAGTGGCAGCCGAGCGCGAGCTCCAGGCCGCCGCCCATGGCGACCGAGTGGATCGCGGCCACGATGGGCTTGGAGGAGTTCTCGCAGGTGAGGATGACGGACAGCAGGTTGGGCTCGGCGGTCGCCTTGGGCGAGCCGAACTCCTTGATGTCGGCGCCGCCCGAGAAGGCCTTGCCCGCGCCGGTGATGACGATGGCTTTGACGGCGGGATCGGCGTTCGCCTGGTCGATGCCCTGGGCGATCGCGGTGCGGGTCGCGTAGCCGAGGCCGTTGACCGGCGGGTTGTTCATCGTGATCACGGCGACGTCGCCGTTGACCTTGTATTCAGCCGTCATGCTGCTTCCTTTGGGGGATGAGGGAAAAGAACGGTCGTTCGCTTTTGCGATTGTAGGGGGCGATGCTGCGCCGCAATGCAGCCATGTCCGCTGGGGGACACGGGTTGCCGAAGGTTATACCTCCAGCCACTCCTTGCGGATATAGGCGTCGCCGCGCAGGGTGGCCGGGGTGCCCTGGAACACGATGCTGCCGTGCCCCATCACCAGCGCGCGGTCGGAGATCGCCATCGCGATGGTGAGTTTCTGTTCGATCAGCAGCACCGACACGCCGCGTGCCTTCAGCGTCTTCAGGTACTCGCCGACCAGCTCGACAATCTTGGGCGCCAGGCCCTCGGTCGGCTCGTCGATGATGATCAGCTCGGGGTCGCCCATGAGGGTGCGGCACAGCGTCAGCATCTGCTGCTCGCCGCCGGAGAGCACGCCGGCCTCGGTGTGCTGGCGCTCCTTCAGGCGCGGGAACATGTCGTACATGTCCTCGAAGCTCCAGCGGCCCTTCTGCTTGGCGCTCTTCTGCCCCAGCATCAGGTTCTGGTGCACCGTCAGCTTGGGGAAGATGTCGCGATTCTCGGGGACGTAGCCCAGCCCCAGGTGCGCGATCTCGTAGGGCTTGTGGCCGCCGATGGGCCGGCCCTTGAAGGTGACGTCGCCCGTGCATTCCACCATGCCCATGATGGCCTTGGCGGTGGTGGAGCGGCCCGAGCCGTTGCGGCCGAGCAGGGCAACGATCTCGCCCTGCCCCACCTCGAAATGCACGCCGTGCAGCACGTGGCTCTTGCCGTAGAAGGCGTGGAGGTTGTTGACGGCGAGCATCAGTGTCCCCCCACCTGCTGGTCGGCGATGGAGGAGCCGAGGTAGGCCTCCTGCACCCGCTGGTTGGCGCGCACCCGCTCGGGCGTGTCGAAGGCGATGATCTCGCCGTACACCACCACCGCGATCTTGTCGGCCAGGCCGAACACCACGCCCATGTCGTGCTCCACCGTGAGCAGCGTCTTGCCCACGGTCACTTCCTTGATGAGTTCGATGAAGCGGCGCGTCTCCTCGCGGCTCATGCCCGCCGTCGGTTCGTCCAGCAGGATGACGTTGGCGGCCGGCGATGGTGATGCCGACTTCCAGCGCGCGCTGCTCCGCGTAGGTGAGGTTCATGGCCAGCACGTCGCGCTTCTTGTGCAGGCGGATCATCTCCAGCAGCTGCTCGGCGCGCTCGTTGGCGTCGTGCAGGTCGGCCAGGAACTTCAGGAAGGTGTACTTGTAGCCCAGGCTCCAGAGCACGCCGCAGCGCAGGTTCTCGAACACCGACAGCTTGGGGAAGATGTTGGTGATCTGGAAGCTGCGCGACAGGCCCAGGCGGTTGATCTCGAAGGGCTTCTTGCCGTCGATCCGGTGGCCGTTGAGCAGCACCTGCCCGCTGGTGGGCGCGAAGCGCCCGCTGACCAGGTTAAATAGCGTCGACTTGCCGGCGCCGTTGGGGCCGATCACCGCGATGCGCTCGCCCGGGCTGACCTGCAGGCTGCAGCCGCGGATGATCTCGGTCTTGCCGAACGACTTGCGCAGGTCCTTCAGTTCGAGGGCGTAGCTCACAGCGTCTCCCTCCGCTTCATTTCCTTCTCGATGTATTCCTGGATCTCGCCCCATTGCTTCACGTAGTGCCTGCGTGCGATCTCGAACATGCCCAGGCCGGTGACCAGCACGAAGATGGCACCGAACCAGCTGTCCACGCTGTGCGCGTTGAGGCTGGCGCCCATGAACTTCAGCTGCGGGCCGAGCGCGGCATTGAGCTTCAGGTGGTAGACCATCTCGATCATGGCGCCGGCGCCCACCAGCGCGATCAGCGCCGTGACGGCCAGGGCGAGGTAGCTGACCCAGATCTCCTTCAGGCGCCCGAAGGAGGCCACCCGCAGGTTCATCATGATCAGGCTGGCGATGCCGCCGGGCGCGTACATCACCATGAACAGGAAGACCAGGCCCAGGTACAGCAGCCAGGCCTTGGTCAGCTCCGACAGCAGCACGCCGGCCAGCACCATCAGCACGCCGCCGATGACCGGCCCGAAGAAGAAGGTCGCGCCGCCCAGGAAGGTGAAGAGGAGGTAGGCCCCCGAGCGCGGCCCGCTCACCACCTCCGAGGTCACGATCTCGAAGTTCAGCGCCGCCAGGCCGCCGGAGATGCCGGCGAAGAAGGCGGAGATGATGAAGACGATGTAGCGGACCTTCTGCGTGTCGTAGCCGACGAACTCCACGCGTTCCGGGTTGTCGCGCACGGCATTGATCATGCGGCCCAGCGGCGTGCGCGTGAAGGCGAACATCAGCGCGGTGCAGGCGAAGGTGTAGACCGCGATCAGGTAGTACAGCTGGATCTGGGGACCGAAGGTGATGCCCAGCGGCTTGGGGCCGGTGACGCGGTTGCCCGAAATGCCGCCCTCGCCGCCGAAGAACTCGGGGAACATCAGCGAGGACGCCCACACCAGTTCGCCGATGCCCAGCGTGATCATCGCGAAGGGCGTGGCCGCCTTCTTGGTGGTCACCCAGCCGAAGATCACCGCGAACACCGCCGATGCGAAGCCGCCGACGATGGGGATCAGGCTCACCGGCACGGCCCACGCACCCTTGGCGACCAGGTTGAGCGTGTGGATCGCCAGGAAGGCGCCCATGCCGGAGTACACGGCGTGGCCGAAACTGAGCATGCCGCCCTGCCCGAGCAGCATGTTGTACGAGAGGCAGACGATGATCGCGATGCCCATCTGGCTGAGCATCGTGTGCGCCAGGCTGCTGGTGAACAGCATGGGCGCGATGGCCAGCAGCAGCGCGAAGCCGCCCCAGATCACCCAGCGGCCCACGTTGTAGGGCTTGAACTCGTAGTAGTCCTTCTTCGAGTGCCGGGCGGGCACGCGCGCGGGGACGGTTCCGGGCAGCGCCATGGGGATGCCCACGCGCCGGCTTTCGCGTTCGGCTTCCGAGCGTTCCTCGGTGTTGGAAAGGGTGTCGTTCATGTCAGCCTTCCCGCGTGCCGAGCAGGCCCTTGGGGCGGAAGATCAGGATCAGCACCAGGAACAGGTAGGGCAGGATGGGCGCGATCTGCGAGATCTTCAGCTTCCACACCGGATAGCCGAAGGTCTTGTCGGTGATGCCGAAGCCGATGCTGTTCAGGCCGTTGATCAGCGAGGCATCCACGCCGACCGCGAAGGTCTGGATGATGCCGATCGCCAGCGAGGCGACGAAGGCGCCGGCCAGCGAGCCCATGCCGCCCACCACCACCACCACGAAGATCACCGAGCCGACGGTGGCCGCCATGCCGGGCTCCGTCACGAAGGCATTGCCGCCGATCACGCCGGCCAGGGCGGCCAGCGCGCAGCCGCCGCCGAACACCAGCATGAACACCCGCGGCACGTTGTGGCCGAGCGCCTCCACCGTTTCCGGGTGCGTCAGCGCCGCCTGGATCACCAGGCCGATGCGGGTGCGCGTGAGCAGCAGCCACAGCGCCAGCAGCATGAGCAGCGCCACCAGCATCATGAAGCCGCGGTACATGGGGAACTGGGTGCCGAAGATCGTGAACAGCGGGCCGTCCAGCAGGGCCGGCACGCGGTAGTCGGCGGAGCTGGTGCCCCAGACCAGCTGCACCATCTCCAGGATGATGAAGGACAGGCCGAAGGTGATGAGCAGCTCCGGCACGTGCCCGAACTTGTGCACCCGGCGCAGCGCGTACTTCTCGAACAGCGCACCGATCAGCGCGACCAGCATCGGCGCGATCACGAGCGCGGGAAGAATCCGACCAGCTGCGTGGTCGTGTACGCGAAATACGCCCCCAGCATGTAGAAGCTGGCGTGCGCGAAGTTCAGCACGCCCATCATGCTGAAGATCAGCGTGAGGCCGGAACTGAGCATGAACAGGAGCAGCCCGTAGCTGATGCCGTTCAGCAGCGATATGGTGAAGAACTCCATCCGCGTCGTTTCTTTTCAGTGTTCTGTGGTGGCCGCATTCTGCCGGGTGCGGCGCACAAAAAAAAAGCCGGGACGCTCGCGGTCCCGGCTGGCGGTGACACCTGCGCGTCAGCCCGGACGCTTCATCTGGCAGCTGGTGGGCGTGCTGGAGACGTACGGATCCATCTTCTTGACCTCCACGAAGGTGTAGCCGGTGTTCTCCGGGCTGTACTCGCCGGGCTTGGCCTTCTGCCACTTGGAGATGAACAGCGACTGCTGCAGCTGGTGGTCGGACGCGCGCATGGTCACGTCGCCGGCGAAGCTCTTGACGGTCAGGCCTTCCAGCGCCCGGGCCACCTTCACCGGGTCGGTGCTCTTGGCCTTGGCCATGGCCGAGCCCAGCAGCGTGATGCCGTTGTAGGTGGCCAGCGTGTAGTAGTCGTCGTTGAACTTCTTCTTGAAGTCGTCGGCCATCTGCCGGATCTCGCCCGGGATGTTGGAGTGGGCGTAGGAGACGCCGTAGACCTCCAGGTCCTTGCTCGCGGCCAGCGCCGTGGGCGTGCCCGTGACGCCCGCGTAGTAGGCGAACAGGGGCGTCTTCATGCCCGCGTCGTTCATCGCCTTGACCAGCAGGGTCATGTCCTGGCCCCAGTTGCCGGTGACGATGGCGTCGGCGCCCGACTGCTTGATCTTGGCGATGTAGGGCGCGAAGTCCTTCACCTGGCCCAGCGGATGCAGGTCCTCGCCGGCGATCTTGACGTCGGGGCGCTTGCGCGCCATGGCGTCCTTGAAGTACTTGGCGACCTGGTGGCCGTGCGCGTAGTTCTGGTTGATCAGGTACACGCTCTTGATCTTGGCCTGGTCCTTCATGAAGGAGGTCAGCGCCTCCATCTTCATGGAGGTGTCCGCGTCCAGGCGGAAGTGCCAGAAGTCGCACTTCTCGTTGGTGAGCGAGGGGTCCACCGCGGCGTAATTCAGGTAGACGATCTCCTTGCCGGGGTTGCGCTCGTTGTGCTTGGCAACGGCGTCCAGGATGGCGGCGGCGGCGCCCGAGCCGTTGCCCTGGGTGACGTAGCGGAAGCCCTGGTCGATGGCGGCCTTGAGCGTGTTCAGGCTTTCCTGCGGCGAACCCTTGTTGTCGAAGCCCACCACCTCGAACTTCACGCCCGCGGGGTTCTTGCCCGAGAGGCGCTCGGCGGCGAACTGCCAGCTCTTGAGCTGGTTCTGGCCGACGTTGGCGAAGGGCCCGGACAGCGGGTCCATGAACGCGATCTTGACGGTCTCGCCCTTCTGCGCGAAAGCGGCGCCGGCAGCGGAAACGATCGCGGCGGCGGCGACGATCTTGAGCGTGGTCCTCATGGGCAGGTCTCCTGGGTTGGTGTGCAACGACAAATCGCAGGGTACAAGTATTTGTGCGGTGCAGCGGTCAGGGATTGCCCCTAAAGGCCTCATCGGCTTATCGCGCAGGTGACACGGCCCCTTCGTCATCCCCGCGCAGCCGGGACCCAAAGCGTCAGGCCGAAGGCAGCTTGTAATCCTTCAACTGCTCCCGCAGCCGCGTCTTGAGCATCTTGCCCGTCGCGCCGAGCGGGATGCTCTCGACGAACACCACGTCGTCCGGGACCTGCCACTTGGCGATCTTGCCTTCGTAGAACTTCAGCAACTCCTCGCGCGTGACCTGCGCGCCCGGCTTCTTCACCACCGCCACGATCGGGCGCTCGTCCCACTTGGGGTGGCGCATGCCGACGCAGGCGGCCATCTGGATGGCGGGGTGCGCCATCGCGATGTTCTCGATGTCGATCGAGGAGATCCACTCGCCGCCGGACTTGATCACGTCCTTGCTGCGGTCGGTGATCTGCATGTAGCCGTCGGCGTCGATGGTGGCGACGTCGCCGGTCGGGAACCAGCCCACGCCGTGGGCGTCCTTCACCAGCGGGTCGCCGCCCTCGCCCTTGAAGTACTCGCGCACCACCCACGGGCCCTTGACGTACAGGTCGCCGAAGGTCTTGCCGTCCCAGGGCAGTTCCTCGCCCTTGTCGCCGACGATCTTCATGTCGACGCCGTAGATCGCGCGGCCCTGCTTCATGCGGATCTTCATCTGCTCCTCGGGCGCCATCGTGCGGTGCTTGTTCTTCAGCGTGCACAGCGTGCCCAGCGGGCTCATCTCGGTCATGCCCCACGCATGCAGCACCTCGACGCCGTATTCCTCGCGGAAGGCATCGATCATCGCCGGCGGGCAGGCGGAGCCGCCGATCACCGTGCGCTGCAGGGAGGAGAAGCGCAGCCCACCGGGCTTCATGTGGCCCAGGAGCATCTGCCACACCGTCGGCACGCCGGCGGCATAGGTGACCTGCTCCGCCTCGATCAGTTCATAGATCGACTTGCCGTCCATGGCCCCACCCGGGAACACCAGCTTGCAGCCGGTCAGCGCCGCCGAATACGGGATGCCCCAGGCGTTGACGTGGAACATGGGCACCACCGGCAGCACGGCGTCGCGCGCCGACAGGCCCATCACGTCCGGCAGCGCCGCCGCATAGGCGTGCAGCGTCGTCGAGCGGTGGCTGTACAGGGCCGCCTTCGGGTGCCCCGTGGTGCCGCTCGTGTAGCACATGCTGGAGGCGGAGTTCTCGTCGAAGCTGGGCCAGTGGTAGCTGGCAGGCTGGCCGGCGATCCACTCCTCGTAGGCCACGAGGTTCGGGATGCCGGTGTCCCTGGGCAGCTTGTCGCCGTCGCACAGCGCCACGTACTGCTTGATGGTGGGGCACTTCGCATGGACGGCCTGCACCAGCGGCAGGAAGCTCATGTCGAAGCACAGGACCCGGTCCTCCGCATGGTTGGCGATCCAGGCGATCTGGTCGGGGTGCAGGCGCGGGTTGATGGTGTGCAGCACGCGGCCGGAACCGCTGACGCCGAAGTACAGCTCGAGGTGGCGGTAGCCGTTCCAGGCGAGCGTGGCCACCCGGTCCGAGAACAGCAGCTGCATGCCGTCGAGCGCGTTGGCCACCTGGCGCGCGCGCCGGGCGACGTCGCGCCACTGGTAGCGGTGGATGTCGCCCTCGACGCGCCGCGACACGATCTCGCCGTCGCCGTGGTGGCGCTCGGCATGCTCGATCAGTCCAGAAATGAGCAGCGGTTGGTTCTGCATCAGGCCCAGCATCTAGTTCTCCTCGGAAATGCAAAAAGGTCCGGGGCCGAATGCTAAACCGTTGCGCTGACGTTCAGGCGGAGGAGGACCCCATCGGCTGGAAGAAGAGTGTCACCATCGTGCCTTCGCCGACCGTGGAATGCACCTCGATCGCCCCGCCGATCGCCTGCATCACCCGCTGGCAGAACATCAGGCCCATGCCGCTGCCGCCCGCGCCGGCGCGGGTGGTCACCGGTTCCCGGGTCAGCTTGGCCAGCACCTCCGGCGGGATGCCCGGGCCGTTGTCGCGCACGCGGATCCAGGCGCGGCGGCCGGCGGGCGCGTCGGGCGCGGAGTCCACCTCGAGCCAGAGCCGCGCCTGCGGCTGCCCGCGCAGCGCGATCAGCGCGTTCTTGGCCAGCGTGCACAGCACCAGGTACAGCAGGTCGCGCCGGCCCGGCAGGCGGAAGTCGTGCCGCACGTCGAGCGTGACGCAGGAGCGTTCGTTCCCGTCGAAGGGAAATTCGTCCAGCAGCGCGCCGACCAGGACTGCTCGCGGTGATCGACTGCGGCACCGCGTCCGGATAGGCATCACGGGCGGACTGCACGAAGGTGGACACCAGGGACTGGCAGTACAGCGCGCGGCGCTCGGCACGCTCCAGCGCCGTCACCAGCTCGCCGGGGTGCGCCTCGCTGAAGCGCGCCACGCCCGCGGGTTCGTCCGGCGCCGGCGGGATGTAGCGCGCCGCGACCGTGCCGACGTAGCCGCGCACGGTGGCCAGCGGCGTGTTGAGTTCGTGCGCGAGGAAGCCCAGCGCCTCGCGCAGCGCCGCCACCCGGCCTTCGTTGACCACGCGCTCCAGAGCCTGCGTGCGGTACAGGGCCACGGCCTCGCGCAGCGCCTCGCGCGTCGCCTCGCCATCCAGCGGCTTCTCCAGGATGCGCAGCACCTTGCCCTGGTTGACGGCGGCGATCGCCACGTCCTTCTCGGCATAGGCGGTGGCCAGCAGGCGGATCACGTGGCGGAAGTCGCGCTGCACCGCGCGCAGCTTCATGCCGTCGCGCTCGGGCATGCGGTAGTCGGTGACCAGCACGCCGAACTCCGAGCTGCGCTCGCCCAGGATGGACAGCGCCTCGTCGGCGCCGCCGGCGGTCACCACGCGGAATTCGTCGCCGAACTCGCGGGCGAACCACTTGCGGGAATTCGGCTCGTCGTCGACGAAGAGGACCGACGGGGCCTCGCCGGATAGATCGGGAACCTGCATCGGGACTTCAGCTGGCGTCGGAACGTGTCTCCGTCGCGCAGTATGCCCTGAGCGCCTGCTCCGTCCGCGTCGCCAGGTCCTGCAGGTTCGGCAGCCAGGTGCTGCCGGTCGGCCATTCGCCCTGCTCCAGCAGCGGCACGTAGAGCTTGCGCACCTGCTGGTACAGCGCCTGGGCGCCGGCCTCTCCGCTCATTCCGAGCAGCGAATGCAGCGCGTCGATGCTGCCCTGCACGTCGGCGTTGTCCACGGCCTCGCGCAGGGTGTCGACCAGCCGCGCCATCTCGGGCACGTAGTCGTTCAGCAGCTCGTCCAGCATGCCCAGGCGCCGGTAGCTTTCCAGGCGCTGCACGTTGAGCAGCCCTTCCTGCGCCGCCGCCGGCTGCGGCTCGCGCGACCTGGCCGGCTCGGGCCCCGGGGTCATGCCGATGCCGCCGGAGATCAGGCGGGTGAGCGTGTCGTACAGCACGAGGGCATCGACCGGCTTGACCAGGAAGCCGTTCATGCCCGCCGCGGTGGCGGCCGCGACCGCCGGCTCGTCCGAGCGGGCGGTGAGCGCCACGATCGGCACGCCCGACCAGGGCTCGTGCGCGCCGCGGATGGCGCGCGCCGTCTCCAGGCCGTCCATGCCGGGCATGTGCAGGTCCACGATCACGGCGTGGATGCCTTCCTGCGAGTGCAGCTGCTCCAGCACCGCGGCGCCATGCTCCACCTCGATGACGATGGCGGCCGCGTTGCGCAGGTAGGCCGCGATGGCCTTGCGGTTGAAGGCGCTGTCGTCGGCCACGAGGATGCGGCGCCCGGCCAGCCGGCCGGCGACGTTGCCCGCCTGGCTGCCGGGCTGCTGCACCACGTGCTGCAGCGCCGCCAGCAGCGGCAGCTGCGCGCAGGGCTTGCTGACGAAGCCGTCCATGCCGCACTTCAGTGCCTTCGCGCGCGCCAGGTGGGCCGGCTCGCTGGTGTAGGCGACGATGTGCACGTTGCGGTTCGGGCTCCTGGCGGCGCGGATCTTCTCCGCCACCGCGTAGCCGTCCAGGCCCGGCATGTGCAGGTCCAGCAGCACGATGTCGTACTTGCGGCTGCCCAGGAGCCTGAGCGCGCTCTGCCCGTCCGCCGCCTCGTCGAGTTCGGTCGTCAGGGCCAGCGGCCCCAGCTTCTGCCGGGTCGCCACGCGCTGCACGGCGTCGTCTTCCACGATCAGCAGCCGCTTGCCCGCAAGCACGGTGCGCGCCTGCGCGATCGCGTCCAGGCGGTGCCGCTCGCTTTCCTCGGCGCTGATGGCCGGGAACTTCATGCGGAACTCGGTGAATTCGCCCTGCAGCGAATCGCACTCGATGCCGCCGCCGAAGGCGCGCATCACGCGCTGGCAGTAGGACAGGCCCAGCCCCGTGCCGCCCGACTTGGCGACCGAGCGGAAGGGCTCGAACAGTCCCTTGAGCACGTCCGGCGCGATGCCGGGCCCCGAGTCGCGCACCCTGACCTGCTGGTCGCCCACGAAGATGGTCACCCGGGTCTGCGGGTAGGCCGGCACGTAGTACAGGGCGTTCTTGATCAGGTTGAACAGCAGGAACAGGAAGGCCGTCTCGTCACCGCGGAAGGTGAAGTCCTCCTGCACCTGCACGATGACCCGGTCGCGCGCCTCCTCGGTGTCGTAGCTGTATTCCTCCACCGCCTGCTGCACGACTTCCGCCGCGGACAGGTAGCGGAAGGCCGAGGCATCGAGCGGCCGGGCGCTCACCTCGTCCAGCGTCATGGAGATGACCTGCAGGCCGCGCTGCACGGCCTGCTCGCCGCGCGCGAGGTGGCGGTACAGCGCCTGCACCTGCTGCGCATCCAGCCTGGCGGACTCGCGCGAGGCGCCCGGCGCCGGCAGCACGCCCTGCATGCCTTCCAGGCTGTGCTTCAGCTGCGCGAGCGGATGCCGCATCTCGTGCGCGATCGAGCCGGCCAGCGCCTGCGTCGCCCGCAGCTTGCGTTCGGCGTCGATCTTGTCGGTGTTGGACTTGAACAAGTTGCCGCCGATCACCACCAGCGCGAACGCCGGCAGCTGCATCACCAGGTCCATGGGCAGGCGCGGGTCGGGCGTGCCCAGCACGTAGATCGCCGCCGCGATGCCCGTGCCGCTGGCCAGCATGACCAGCGTGTTGCGCCAGTCGGTGAGCAGCACCAGGAAACACAGGATGATGAAGGCGTTGGAGATCGATGGCACGCCTCCGCCCCGCTGCAGCGCCACCAGCACGGTGAAACAGGGCAGGCAATAGAGCAGCGCGACGTACGAGTAGCGGATGTAGTAGGGCTTCAGCCGCTCCGGCCAGTGGTCCCGCAGGCCCATGAACACGAACAGCAGCACGGCCAGCACGCGGAAGGGGACGTCGTCCCACAGCGCGGGGTTGGGCCGCGTGAAGCGCAGGAAATAGAAGGCCACGTAGGTGATGGCCCCCACGTAGCCCATCGTCTTCAGCCGCGAAGGGCCGTAGGCGTGGTAGTCCTCGTAGTGCTGGAACAGCCGGCGCATCGCGTTCAGCATGGCACGGCTCCCGCGGCTTCCCGCAATGCGAGGATGTCCTCGGCCTGCTCCCTCTCGGCGGCGCTGCCCGCCAGCGCGCGCAGCACGTCGGGCACGGTGCCGTGGATCAGGTGGTAGGAGCCCTCGCCGTCGCTGCTCGCGTCCTTGACCAGCACGTTGAAGCCGAAGCGGCGGTACAGCCGGCTCAGCAGGGGGTGCAGGAGGCGAACAGGTTTTCTACGTTGGTGTTTTCTATGAGGTGCACCAGGGTGAGGAACAGGCAGCGCTTGAGCGATTCGGGGCCGCTGCGATAGCGCTCGGCGAGCACCAGGCGGCCCACCTCCCAGCTCTCATCGCGCAGTTCCCAGGGAATGCGGTGGCGCTCCAGCAGTTTTTCGCAAGGCGCCACGCCTTCGGTCATCGGAACGAGGCGGATCGTGCCGATCGCTTCGCCGAAACGCAGGAACGCACCGACGAGGCCGATTTCATCTTTTTTTTCGCGCGCGGCAAAGCCAGCGTCCGCCTGGACGGCGGCGGGCAGGCGGATCTCGTCGCGCAGGTGGAGGATGCGGGCGATTTCGTGCGCGCCGCGCAGGCGCAGGAAACCGACTTCGCGCGGCTGCAGTTCGGTCTTCGCCGGCGGCGGCTCGTAGGAAAGATCATCGAACAGCGCCATGGGCGGCATCGCCGCCAGCGCGAAGGACTGCTCCAGGCCCGAGAAATCGCTCATTCGTCTCCTCCCCGTCTTTGAGTTAAAGCTCTGCGGGATGATTATGGAATGTCCCCCCGCACCAGAACAGTAAGCCATTCCCCTAAGCCCACCCGGTATTGGAGGCGCGGCGGACAATGGGGCATGGACCAAGCCACCGCAGAGGCCGCAGCAGCCCTGGAACTCGGGCCCGCGTGGCGACATGGCTTCGCCGCGCTGGGACCTTCGTTCTACACAGAGCTTCGCCCGACGCCGCTGCCGGGCGCGCACCTGGTGTCGCTCAACGGACAGCTGGCGTCCGAGCTGGGCCTCGATCCCTCGGTGCTGGCCGGCGAGTCCGGTGTCGAAGCCTTCACCGGCAACCTGCCGCTGGCGGGCAGCCGGCCGCTGGCCTCGGTGTACAGCGGCCACCAGTTCGGGGTGTGGGCAGGCCAGCTGGGCGACGGGCGCGCGATCCTGCTGGGGGCATCGAAACGCCGGCCGGCCTGCAGGAGCTGCAGCTCAAGGGCGCTGGCCGCACGCCCTACTCCCGCATGGGCGACGGCCGCGCGGTGCTGCGTTCCAGCATCCGCGAATACCTCTGCTCCGAAGCGATCCGGGGCCTGGGCATCCCGACCACCCGCGCGCTGATGGTGACCGGCTCGCCGCAGCCGGTGCGGCGCGAGGAAGTCGAG
Source organism: Ramlibacter montanisoli (assembly GCF_013087525.1). GTDB lineage: Bacteria > Pseudomonadota > Gammaproteobacteria > Burkholderiales > Burkholderiaceae_C > Ramlibacter > Ramlibacter montanisoli. Next base: position 1,495,592 of record NZ_JABFCS010000001.1, read on the forward strand.
ACCGCCGCCGTGGTGACGCGGGTGGCCCCCAGCTTCGTGCGCTTCGGGCATTTCGAGCATTTCTCGGCCCGCGGCCAGCACGGGGAGCTGCGCGAGCTGGCCGACTACGTCCTGGACACCTTCTACCCGGAGTGCCGTGGCGGGGAGCGGCTGGCGGGCAACCCCTACGCCGCCTTGCTGGAAAGGGTCAGCGAGCGCACGGCGGCGATGGTGGCGCAATGGCAGGCCGTGGGCTTTTGCCATGGCGTGATGAACACGGACAACATGAGCATCCTGGGCCTGACCATCGACTACGGCCCCTTCCAGTTCCTGGATGCCTTCATCCCCAACCACGTCTGCAACCACAGCGACGAGACCGGCCGCTATGCGTACAACCGGCAGCCCAACGTCGCCTACTGGAACCTGTTCTGCCTGGGCCAGGCCCTGCTGCCGCTGATCGGCGACCAGGACGTCGCGCTGGCCGCGCTGGAGTCGTACAAGACCGTGTTCCCGCGCGAGCTCGAAGGGCGCATGCGCGAGAAGCTGGGACTGGAGGGCGAGCAAGCCGGCGACCGCGAACTGGTGGAAGGCATCCTCAAGCTGCTGAGCGCCGACCGCGTCGATTACCCGATCTTCTGGCGGCGCCTGTCGCGCTGCGTGGCCGGCGGCGACCCGGCCGAGGTGCGCGACCTGTTCCTCGACCGGCCCGGCTTCGACGGCTGGTTCGCACAGTACGAAGCGCGGCTGCCGCACGACCGCGCCGCCGCCGGCGGGCGCATGCTGGCAGCCAACCCGAAATACGTGCTGCGCAACCACCTGTGCGAACTGGCCATCCGGCAGGCGAAACTCGGGGACTTCTCCCAGGTCGAAGCGCTGCTGGGCCTGGTCCAGGCGCCGTACGACGAGCACCCGGCGCACGAGGACATGGCCGGCTTCCCGCCCGACTGGGCTTCCCACATCGAGATCAGCTGCTCTTCATGAAAGACGACTTCCCGATCCGCAAGACCGACGCCGAATGGAAGGCGCTGCTGGCCGACAAGGGCGCCGAACCCGGCGCCTACGAAGTCACGCGCCGTGCTTCCACCGAGCGGCCCTTCACCGGCAAGTACGAGCGGGTCTGGGCCGACGGCAGCTACCACTGCATCTGCTGCGGCTCGAAGCTGTTCGACTCCAACACCAAGTTCGACGCCGGCTGCGGCTGGCCCAGCTTCTCCGAGGCGCTGCCCGGCGCCATCCGCGCCTTCCGCGACACCAGCCACGGCATGGTCCGGATCGAGACGGTGTGTGCACAATGCGGGGCGCACCTGGGACACGTGTTCGAGGACGGCCCGGCACCGACCGGGTTGCGCTACTGCATGAACTCTGCCTCGCTGGACTTCCAGCCGGAAGACAAGAAAACCTGATGAAACTGCTGCTCGACTTCTTCCCCATCCTCCTGTTCTTCGCGGCCTTCAAGGTCTGGGGGATCTACGTCGCCACCGGCGTGGCGATCGTCGCCACCATCGCCCAGATCGCCTGGCTCAAGTATTCCAGCGGCAAGGTCGAGCCCATGCAATGGCTCAGCCTGGGGATCATCGTCGTCTTCGGCGGCGCGACCATCCTGGCCCACGACGAGACCTTCATCAAGTGGAAGCCGACCGTGCTGTACTGGCTGATGGGGGCGCGCTGGCCGTGGGCCTGCTGGTCTTCCGCAAGAACCTGCTGAAGTCGCTGATGGGCGCCCGCTGGACCTGCCCGAGCCTGCCTGGCGGGCCATGAGCTGGAGCTGGATCGCCTTCTTCGCCGTGATGGGCGTGCTGAACCTGTGGGTGGCCTTCAATTTCGACACCAACACCTGGGTCAACTTCAAGCTGTTCGGCGGGCTGGGCCTGATGGCCCTGTTCGTGGTGGCGCAGGCGCTCTACCTGGGGCGCTACGTGAAGGACACCAAGGAAGCGGGAGCGGGCGACTCATGAGCGAGGGCACCGGGATCACCGCCGAGGAACTGCGCGAGCGGCTGCAGGAACGGCTGGCGGCCACGCTGGTCGAAGTGGTGGACGAAAGCGCCGCGCACCTGGGGCACGCGGGGCAGGACGGCACCGGTGCCGGCACCCATTTCCGGGTGCGGATCGCCTCGCCCCTGTTCGCGGGCAAGGCCAAGGTAGCTCGGCATCGCCTTGTGTATGATGCCTTGCGCGACTATATAGCCCGGGACCGCGGCGTGCATGCCCTGGCGATCGAAACGCTCTGAAACCTGATTCCGATTCCGTCCCCAAGGGAAATCCCATGAAGAAAGTCCTCCTGACCGCGTTCACCGCGGCCGCCCTCGGCATGGCCCTGCCGGCCTTCGCCCAGAACGTCGCCATCGTGAACGGCAAGCCCGTTCCCAAGGCGCGTGTCGACATGCTGTCGCAGCAGCTCACCAAGGCCGGCCGGCCGGTGTCGCCCGAGATGGCGGGCCAGCTCAAGGACGAAGTGATCGCGCGCGAAATCTTCATGCAGGAAGCGCAGAAGCGCGGCCTGGACGCCACCGACGACTACAAGGCGCAGATGGAACTGGCCCGCCAGACCATCCTGATCCGCGAGCTGTTCGCCGACTACCAGAAGACCAACCCCGTGACCGATGCCGAGATCAAGGCCGAATACGACAAGTTCGTGGCGGCCAACGGCGGCAAGGAATTCAAGGCGCGCCACATCCTGGTGGAGAAGGAAGACGACGCCAAGAAGATCATCGCGGACCTGAAGAAGGGCGGCAAGTTCGAGGACATCGCCAAGAAGCAGTCCAAGGACCCGGGCTCCGGCGCCAACGGCGGCGACCTGGACTGGGCGACCGCGGCCAGCTACGTCCCCGAGTTCGCCGAAGCCATGATCAAGCTGAAGAAGGGCGAGACCACCGCCGCGCCGGTGAAGTCGCAGTTCGGCTGGCACGTGATCCGCGTGGACGACATCCGCGACGCGCAGCTGCCCAAGCTGGAGGAAGTCAAGCCGCAGATCGCCCAGCAGCTGCAGCAGCAGAAGCTGGCGCAGTTCCAGGAAACGCTGCGGAAATCGGCCAAGGTCGAATAAGCACCGTCATCCCCGCGCAGGCGGGGACCCAAGGCGTTCGAACAAGCGGCCCCCGCGGGGCCGCTTTTCTTTGCGTGGAAGCCTTGGGTTCCCGCCTGCGCGGGAATGACGAGACTCAGGACAACTGCTCCTGCCGCTCCCGCAGCTTCTCGCCCAACGCCTCCAGGTCCATCCCGCAGGACCGCGCCTTGGTGAACAGGTGGTCCCGCTCCTCCTTGACGTGGTGTTCGACCGAGCGGGCCAGCTGCGTGACCAGCTCGTCCTGCATCGCGTCGGCCTTGCGCAGACCCTGGATCTGCGCGATGAGTTGTTTCGCCTGCTGGTGCTCGGACTCGGCTTCGTCCAGCAGCTCCGCCGCATCGGTCGCCTCGCGCAGCGCCGGGTAGAAGATCTCCTCCTCGATCTGGGCGTGCACGGTGAGCTCGGCGCAGATCTTCTGCGCGATCGGCCGCCGCTCGGCCGCCGCAGCCGGTGCGGCCATCGCAAGCCGCGCGTACTCGACGAAGAGGTGCTTCACGGCGATGTGGTCCGCGTCGAGCAGGTCGCACGCGTCCTTGGTGGCAAGTTCCTGGGGCATGGCTCGTCCTGTGTTTCGTTGGCAGGCTCAGACCAGCGGCGGGTCCATCTCGCGGCCGAAGTGGCGGTGCTTCGCCAGCGCATCGATGAAGGCGGCGATCGCGCTGTCTTCCTGGCCCGGCTCGGCGACGATCAGGCCGGTGCCGCCCTGCACCAGGCTCTTGTCCATGGCCAGCGGGATGCCGGCGTGCGTCAGCAGCTGGCGGGAGGCGCCCAGCACCAGCATGGGCTTGCAGTGCCGGAACTGGTCCTTGATCGATTCGGCGGTGTGGCCGTCCTGCGCCAGGGCTGCGACCGCCTCGGCGCCGTCCGGCAGCACGATGCCGTCGAACAGGAAGCCCGGCTCGTTTTCGAGCGAAGCATCGGCATCCACCACATCGCCGTTGGCCGCCGGCATGGGCCCGATGCGCGGGCCGACCAGGCGGCCTACAGCGCCCCGTTCCGCCAGCATGGCCTGCACGCGCAGGATCGCCGCGGCCTCGACACCCGGCGCCACCAGCAACGCGACCTTTCGGCCCTTGATCGTCCCGTCGCCCGGCCGCGCCAGCAGCGACAGCGGCGGCGACTTCTGCACTTCCGGCGTGACCGGGTCCGGCAGCGCGCGCGGCAACGGAGACGGCAGCGGGTTCATGCCCAGGCCGTCGGCCACCTTCTGCGCCAGCTCCTCGGAGGCGTTGCGCAGCGAGGCCACCATGCGCTCGCGGATTGCCGGCACCGCCACCTTGCTCAGCTCGAAACGGAAGGCGTTGGCGATGTGGCACTGCTCCACCGGCGTCTGGCTTTCGTAGAACAGGCGCGCCTGCGTGTAGTGGTCGGCGAACTTCTCGGGCTTCGCCCGCACCTTGCCCTGCTCCTCGTCGGCGCGGATGCGCGCCGGGACCGAGACGAAGCCCTGCGCCGCACCCGCCTGGAAGGGGCAGCCGCCGCCCAGCGAGTTGGGTTCGTAGTTCACGCGGCCGCGGTGGATCGCCTGCCGGTGCATGCCGTCGCGCTGGTTGTTGTGCACCTGCACCAGCGGCGCGTTGATCGGCAGCTCGTGGAAGTTGGGCCCGCCCAGGCGCGAGATCTGCGTGTCCACGTAGGAGTGGATGCGGCCGGCCAGCAGCGGGTCATTGGAGAAGTCGATGCCCGGGATCACCTGCGCCGTGCAGAAGGCCACCTGCTCGGTCTCGGCGAAGAAGTTGTCGGGGTTGCGGTTCAGCACCATGCGGCCCACCGGCATCACCGGCACCAGTTCCTCGGGAACGAGCTTGGTGGCGTCGAGGATGTCGAAGCTGAATTCCTCGGCCTGTTCCTCGGTGAAGATCTGCACGCCCAGCTCGTATTCGGGATAGTTGCCCGACTCGATGCGCTCCCACAGGTCGCGCCGGTGGTAGTCGGGGTCGGCGCCGGAGATCTTCACCGCCTCGTCCCACACCAGCGAATGCGTGCCCGCCACCGGCGTCCAGTGGAACTTGCAGAAGACCGATTCGCCTTGCTCGTTGACCAGCCGGAAGGTGTGCACGCCGAAGCCCTGCATGGTGGCGAAGCTGCGCGGAATGGCGCGGTCCGACATCACCCACATCAGCATGTGCGTGGACTCGGGCATCAGCGACACGAAGTCCCAGAAGGTGTCGTGCGCGCTGGCCGCCTGCGGCATCTGGTGGTGCGGCTCGGGCTTCACCGCGTGCACGAGGTCGGGGAACTTCATCGCGTCCTGGATGAAGAACACCGGGATGTTGTTGCCCACCAGGTCCCAGTTGCCCTCGTCGGTATAGAACTTCACGGCGAAGCCGCGCACGTCGCGCGCCGTGTCCTTGGAGCCGCGCTCGCCCTGCACGGTGGAAAAGCGCACGAACACCGGCGTGACCTTGCCCGCCGCGCGGAAGGGCGCGGCCTTCGTGTACTTCGCCAGCGGCTGGTAGCACTCGAAGAAGCCGTGTGCGCCCGAGCCGCGGGCATGCACGATGCGCTCGGGGATCCGTTCGTGGTCGAAGTGGGTGACCTTCTCGCGCAGCACGAAGTCTTCCAGCAGCGCCGGCCCGCGCACGCCGTACTTCAGCGAGTTCTGGTTGTCGGCGATCGCCACGCCCTGGTTGGTGGTGAGCGCGCGGCCGGTCGAATCCACGCGCACGCGGTCCAGCGATTCGGTGGTGGCGTTCAGGCCGTCGAGCGCGGCGGTGCCGACCTTGTCGCTGCTGTTCTCCTCGGAGAGCGTGCTGCCGCCCACCAGCCGCGAGGGCGGCTCCACCGCGTGGCCGGGCGGCGGGTTGATGCCGTTGTCGAAGCCGTGCTCCTCGGCCTTGGTCTGGTTGTGCGGCATGGCGGCGACCATGGACTGCACTTCGGCCATCTTGCGGGCCGGCAGGTCACCGGATGCTTCGGGTGGGATGCGGCCGGGGCCACTGTCGGTGTTGCGGGCGGCGGCCGCGGCGGGGGACTTCTTGGCAGGCGGGTTCGCCTTGGAATTCTTGGGCATGGGACGGGCAGACACCAGAATGCGGCAACATCGCCGCACGACAAGGTAAAGCCCGGGAATAAACGAACCTGTAGGCGCAAACCGACGATGCGCCCGCAGCCGGCTATCGCACCAATAGCATGGCGCCGATGAGCAAGGGCTGGTGCAGCATGTACCAGCTGAGGCTCCAGCGGCCCATCCATGCGAGCGGAGCGAAGGCGCGCGGGATCGCGCCCGGGAGCAGCGCGGGCCGTTCGCGCAGCAACCACTGCCCGGCGGCCATGCCCCACCACATCACGCCCAGCCAGGGCAGCACCGGAACATAGTCCTGCGTGGCCGGCTTCATCGACACCATGCCGATCCAGTTGAGCGCGCGCCCGTTGAGCAGGTGCAGGTTGCCGGCCGCCACGTGCAGCGGCATCGCCGCCAGCGGCAGCAGGATGGCGGCCAGTCCCGCCAGCCACAGCCAGGCGCCCCAGTGCGCGGTGAGCCGCACGATCACCAGCATCACCGCGATGCCGTGCAGCACGCCGAAGTAGATGAAGGTGTCGCGAAACATGAGCCAGGAACCGGCCGACACCAGCAGCGCGCAACCCGCGACCTGCGCCCAGCGCCGCCAGAAGCGCGGCCAGCTCTGACCCTGCGTGAACGCCACGGCCTGGCCCAGTCCCGCGCAGAACAGGAACAGGCTCACGATCGCGGTGCGCTGCGTGGTCCAGAAGGGGTCGTACAGGAAATTCTGCCGGATCCAGCCGAAGTAGTTCAGGTCGAAGCAGAAGTGGAAGGCCGTCATCCACGCGATGGCGGCGCCGCGCAGGGCGTCGATGCGGTCGAAGCGGCGGCTGGGGTGGGCGGCGGGCACGAGGCGGGAGTGTAGTGGCCTGCCCGATTGACGCGGGCGTGTACCTTCGTTCCAATCGCGCGATGCCGGCCCTTTCGGTTGGCATGCCAACAACGATGGAGAAGGCCATGAGGAAACTCGGTTCCCTGCTGTTCACCGCCGCGGCGCTCGCGCTCGCCGGCTGCGCCGCCCCCACCCGGGTCACCGCCCCCGCACCTGCGGTGCAGGTCCAGGCCGGCACGCTGCCGATCGCGGCCGGCAAGACCGAGGTGCTGTGGCTCGGGCAGGCCAGCGTGCGCATCACCACGCCGGGCGGCAAGGTGATCATGATCGATCCCTGGCTCAAGACCAACCCGAAGACGCCGGCCAACTGGAAGGACCTGGGCGCGCTCGGCAAGATCGACCTGATCCTCGTCACCCACGCGCACTTCGACCACTTCGCCGACGCCCCCGAACTGGCGAAGATGCACAACGCGCCCATGTACGGCCCGGCCGGCATGAACCAGACCGTGTCCACCTACGGCATCCTGCCGGCCAACCTGGCGCCGCGCTTCGGCAAGGGGGCACCATCCTGCCCTTCGGCCCGACCGGCCCCAAGATCACCGCGGTGCGCGCCGAGCACTCCTCCGAACTGGCGTTCAAGGACGCCGCCGGCAAGGACATCGTGCTGCCCGGCGGCGAGCCGGTGGGTTTCATCATCGAGATGGAGAACGGCTTCAAGGTCTGGCACATGGGCGATACCGGCGTGTTCGGCGACATGCGCCTGATCGGCGACATGTACCGCCCCGACGTGGTGCTGATCCCGATCGGCAACCACTTCGTGATGAGCCCGCAGGACGCGGCCATGGCGCTGCGCGACATGATCCGGCCGCGCTATGCGATCCCGATCCATTACGGCACCACGCCGCAGCTGCGCGGCACGCCCGCCGAACTGCTCAACGCCATGGGCGGCGCGGCGGTGCCGATGATCCTGGTGCCCGAGCCCGGCCAGAAGTACGCGTTCTGATGACGACGCGCCGCATCTTCTGCGCGGCCGCGGCCGGCGTGCTCGCCGGCTGCGCTTCGACCCCGGGCTCGCCTTCCCCGGCCGCGCGGGCCGAGCTCGGTTCCACCGGCAAGCTGCGCGCCGCCATCAACTACGGCAACCCCATCCTCGCCTCGCGCGGCGAGGACGGCCAGCCGCGCGGCGTGTCGGTGGACCTGGCGCGCGAAGCCGCGCGCCGCCTGAACCTGCCGATCGAGCTGGTCACCTTCACCTCCGCCGGCAACGTGGTCGAGGCGGTGAAGGCGCGCACCGTGGACCTGGCCTTCGTCGCCATCGACCCCGTGCGCGGCGCCGACATGGAATACACCGCCCCCTACGTGATCATCGAAGGCGCCTACTTGGTGCGCAACGCCTCGCCGCTGCAGCGCAACGAGGACGTGGACCGCGCCGGCACCCGCATCGCCGTCGGCCGCGGCAGCGCCTACGACCTCTTCCTCACGCGCGAGGTCAAGGCCGCCACGCTGGTGCGCGTGCGACCTCGCGCCGGTGGTGGTCGACGAATTCCTCAAGCAGAACCTGGAAGTGGCCGCCGGGGTCAAGCAGCAGCTGGAAGCGGACGCGCGGCGCGTCGGCGGCCTGCGCCTGCTGCCGGGCCGCTTCATGGTGATCCAGCAGGCGATGGGCGTGCCCAAGGGCCGCACCGCCGCGCAGGCCTGGCTCAGTGCCTACATCGAGGAAATGAAGGCTTCGGGCCAAGTCGCCCAGGCCCTGCAACGCCACCGCATCGAAGGCGCCGCCGTGGCGCCGCTGTCCTGAGCCGCGCGGGCACGGACATTGCACAGAGACTGCTTTCCAGCCTCACCGAGGAAGCCATGAACCCGCTGAAGTCCCCCTCCTCCCGTGCCCGCGGCCTGCGCCGCATCGGCGCGGCCCTCGTGCTCGGCCTGTCCGCAATCGCGGCGAGCGCGCAGTTCCCCGACAAGCCGGTCACCATGGTGCTGTCCTTCCCGCCTGCCGGCGCGACCGACATCCTGGCGCGCGCGGTGGGCCAGGAGATGAGCAAGACGCTCAAGCAGTCGCTGGTCATCGACAACAAGCCCGGCGCCGGCGGCAACATCGGGCTGGCGGCGGCCGGACGCGCCGCACCCGACGGCTACACGGTGTACATGGCCGCCGTGACCAACGCCGCGATCGCTGCCGCGGCCTACCCGCCGCAGCAGGTGCACCTGATGAAGGACTTCGTGCCGGTGGCCGGCGTCGCCATCGTGCCGCACATGCTGGTGGTGCCGGCCACGCTGCCGGTGCGCAACGTCAGCCAGCTGGTCGCCCTGGTCCGGCAGGAGCCCGGAAAGCACAACTTCGCCTCGCAGGGCGTCGGCACGCTCTCGCACCTGGAATCCGAGATGCTCAAGGCCGCCGCCAACCTGGACATCGTGCACGTGCCCTACAAGGGCAGCTCGCTGGCACTGCCCGACCTGATCGCCGGCAACGCCAGCATGATGTTCGACAGCATCCCGGCGTCCATGCCGCACGTGAAGGCGGGCAAGCTGCGCGTGCTGGCGGTCGCCTCCAGCCAGCGCATGCCCATGCTGCCGGACGTGCCGACGGTGGAGGAAAGCGGCCTCAAGGGCTTCCGCGCGGACAACGTGTTCGGCGTGATGGCGCCCAAGGGCACGCCGCCGGCGGCGCTGGAAGCGCTCACGCGCGCGGTGCGCGCGGCGGTCGAGGCGCCCGAGCTGCGCCAGCGCCTGCAGGAACAGGGCGTGGAGCTGCGCTTCACGCCGCCGGCCGAATTCGCCAAGGTGGTGGACGAGGAATTCAAGACCTGGGCGCGCGCCGTGCAGCAGGCCAAGGTCAAGCTCGAGTGAACGCATGACCGGAACCTCCGCCTTCTGGGACTTCCCCTACACCTCGCAGCGCATGCCGCTGCTGGCCCGCAACGTGGTCAGCACCTCGCAGCCGCTGGCAGCCACCGCCGGCGCGCTGATGCTGGCACGCGGCGGCAATGCGGTCGATGCCGCCCTGGCGGCGGCCATCACGCTGACCGTGGTGGAGCCCTGCATGAACGGCATCGGCGGCGATGCCTTCGCGATCCTGTGGGACGGCCAGCGCCTGCATGGCCTCAATGCCTCGGGCCGGGCGCCGCGCCGCTGGACGCCGGAACATTTCGCCAAGTACGACGCCATGCCGCTGCGCGGCTGGGATTCGGTGACGGTGCCCGGGACGGTCTCCGCCTGGCGCGCGCTGTCCGACCGCTTCGGCACCCTCCCCTTCGCCGAACTGTTCGAACCGGCGCTGCGGCATGCGCGCGAAGGCTACCTGGTCTCGCCGACCGTGCAGCGCCAGTGGCAGGCTCAGGTGCCCGAGCTGCTGCCGCAACCGGGCTTTCGCGAGGCCTTTGCCCGCACCGGCGCGGCACCGCAGCCGGGGAAGTGTTCATCTGCCCCGGCCAGGCCGCGACGCTGGAGCGCATCGCCGCCAGCAAGGGCGAGGATTTCTACCGCGGCCGCCTGGCCAAGGCGATCGCCGACCACGCGCGCGCCACTGGTGGCCTGATCGACGAGGAGGACCTGGCGGCGCACGAGTGCGACTGGGTCGAGCCGCTCTCGATCGCCTACCGCGGGCTGGTGCTGCACGAGATCGGCCCCAGCGGCCAGGGCATCGCGGCGCTGATGGCGCTGGGCATGCTCGCGACCCTGGACCTCAAGGGGGCGGGATTCGACACCGCCCTGTCGCACCACCTGCAGATCGAGGCGATGAAGCTCGCCTTCGCCGACCTCCAGGCCTACGTGGCCGACCCTGATGCGATGCGCATCGTGACGGCGGAACAGCTGCTGTCGCCGCAGTACCTGGCCTCGCGCGCACGCCTGATCCATCCGGATCGCGCCGCTCCCGCCCGCGCCGGCGCTCCGCACAGCGGCGGCACGGTCTACCTGACCGCGGCGGACCAGAAGGGAATGATGGTTTCCTTCATCCAGTCCAACTTCAAGGGCTTCGGCTCCGGCGTGGTGGTGCCCGACACCGGCATCGCGCTGCACAACCGCGGCTGGGGCTTCACGCTCAAGCCCGGCCACCCGAACCAGGTGGCGCCGCGCAAGCGCCCCTTCCACACCATCATCCCCGGCTTCCTCACGCGTGGCGGCATGCCCCTCATGAGCTTCGGCCTGATGGGTGGTTCCATGCAGGCGCAGGGCCACCTGCAGGTCGTGGTGCGCGTGGCCGACCACGGCCAGAACCCGCAGGCGGCCAGCGACTCGCCCCGCTGGCGCATCCTGGACGACAACAGCACGGTGGCGGTGGAGTGGAATTTCCCGCCGGAAGCGGTCGAGGGATTGCGGGCCCGCGGCCACGAGGTGCGCATGGCCAAGCGCTTCGACACCGAGTTCGGCTCGGCGCAGCTCGCGCTGAAGACGGAGCACGGCTACATCGCGGCGTCGGACCACCGCAAGGACGGCTATCCGGTGGGCTTCTAGGCCTACTGCACGACCAGCTTCTTCTCGCTGATCAGCTTGCGCCACTTCGCCGTTTCGGCGGCGACGGTGGACGCCATCTGCTGCGGCGTGCCGCCGGTGGGCACCGCGCCCAGCTGCGCCATCCGCTTCTGCAGCTCAGGGTCCTTCAGTGCCGCGTTGTAGGCGGCGTTGACCTTGTTCACCACGTCCTGCGGCGTGCCGCGCGGGGCGTACAGGCCGAACCAGTTGCTCACGTCGAAGCCCTTCAAGCCCTGCTCGTGCAGCGTCGGCACCTCGGGCAGGAAAGGCAGGCGCTTGAGGCTGGTCACGCCCAGGATGCGCAGGCGCCCTTCCTTGATGTGCGGCATGGCGGTGACCACGTTGTCCATCAGCATGTGCACCTGCCCCGACACCATGTCGTTGAACACCAGCCCGGTGCCGCGGTAGGGGATGTGCGTCATGAAGACCCCGGCCTGCGCCTTGAACAGCTCGCCGGTCAGGTGGCTGTTGGTCCCGTTGCCGCTGGAGCCGAAGTTGAGCTGCCCCGGCTTGGCCTTCGCGACCCGGATGAACTCCTGCAGGTTCTCGGCCGGCACGGTCTTGGACACCATCATCACCGTCGTGGTGCTCGCCACGTCGATGATGGGCACGAAGTCGCGCTCCACGTTGTACGGCGTCTTCGGGTTGACGATCGGGCCGATGGAGTGCGTGCTGCCGGTGGCGATCAGCAGCGTGTAGCCGTCCGGGTCGGCCTTCGCCACGAATTCGGAGCCGATGGTGCCGCCCGCCCCCGGCTTGTTGTCGATGACGATGGCCTGGCCCAGCTTCTCCTGCGCGTACAGGCTCATCGCGCGCGCCAGCACGTCGGTAGCGCCGCCCGCCGGGAAGGGGACGACCAGTTTCACGGGGCGGGCGGGATAGGCCTGGGAGGCCGCGCTGCCGGCGGCGGCAGCCAGGCTCAGCGCGAACAGCAGGCGGGAAAAAGTGCGTTTCTTCATGGGCGCGGTGGAGTGGGCTTTCAGGATCATAGGTGCAGCAAGGGGCGTGCCCTCGTAAAATCCCGGGCTTCCATGTCCCTCCTGAACCACCAGCTGGAGCTGCTCGCTCCCGCCCGTGATGCCGAGATCGGCATCGAGGCGATCAACCATGGCGCGGACGCCGTCTACATCGGCGGCCCCGATTTCGGCGCGCGCGTGTCGGCGAGCAATTCCGTGCAGGACATCGAGCGGCTCGCCAGGCACGCGCACCGCTTCGGCAGCCGGATCTTCGTGACCCACAACACCATCCTGCGCGACGACGAACTGGAAGCGGCACGCAGGATGGCCTGGGACGTGTACCACGCCGGCGCCGACGTGCTGATCATCCAGGACATGGGCCTGCTGGAGCTGGACCTGCCCCCGATCCAGCTGCATGCCAGCACGCAGACCGACATCCGCACGGTGGAGAAGGCCAGGTTCCTGCAGGACGTGGGCTTCTCGCAGATGGTGCTGGCGCGCGAGCTGACGCTGGAGCAGATCCGCGAGATCCACGCCGCGCTGGACCCCGAACGCTGCAAGGTGGAGTTCTTCATCCACGGCGCGCTGTGCGTGGCCTACAGCGGCCAGTGCTACATCAGCCATGCCCACACCGGGCGCAGCGCCAACCGCGGCGACTGCTCGCAGGCCTGCCGCCTGCCCTACCACGTGGTGGACGCCCAGGGCCGCTTCGTGGCGCACGACAAGCACGTGCTGTCCATGAAGGACAACAACCAGAGCGCCAACCTGGCCGCCCTGGTGGACGCGGGCGTGCGCAGCTTCAAGATCGAGGGCCGCTACAAGGACATGGGCTACGTGAAGAACATCACCGCCCACTACCGCAAGCTGTTCGACGAACTGATCGAGGCGCGCGAAGGCTCGGACTTCCCGTTGGCACGGGCGTCCAGCGGCCGCACCACCTTCAGCTTCACGCCGGACCCCGACCAGAACTTCAACCGTGAGTTCACCGACTACTTCGTCAACGGCCGCAAGGACGACATCGGCGCCTTCGATTCGCCGAAGAACCCCGGCCGCGAGATCGGCTGGGTGACCAAGGTCGGCGCCGACTGGATCGAGCTGGAACTGGACGACGCGCACGCCCTGCTGCACAACGGCGACGGCCTGTGCTACTTCGACCTGCAGAAGGAACTGGTGGGCGTGGCCGTGAACCGGGCCGAGCCTCTTTCTCCCTCCCCCCTCCGGGGAGGGTCGGGGTGGGGCGCTGGCGCGTCTCGCCCAAGGACCCCATCGCCGCCCTGCGCGACCTGCGCAAGGGCACGCGCATCAACCGCAACCGCGACATGGACTGGGTGCGCACGCTGGAGAAGAAGTCCAGCGATCGCCGCATCGGCGTCTGGGCCAGCCTCGGCGAGACGGCCGACGGCTTCGTGCTGCAGCTCACCGACGAGGACGGCTTCGTCGGCGAAGCCTCCGCGGCCTTCGACAAGCAGCCGGCCCGGGGCGACGCCGCCCAGGCGCTGGCCGCGTTGCGCGAGCACCTCGGCCGCTTCGGCACCACGCTGTTCGCGCCGCTGGACCTGCAGGTGCAGCTCTCGCAGCCCTGGTTCGTGCCGCCCTCGCTGGTCAACAGCCTGCGCCGCGACGCCGTGGCCGCCCTCGAAGCGGCGCGCGCCGACGGCTACCGGCGCCCGCAGCGGGGCCGGCCGGTAGAGCCGCCGGTGCCCTACCCCGAGGACACCCTCAGCTACCTGGCCAACGTGTTCAACCAGAAGGCGCATGACTTCTATGCGAAGCACGGCGTGAAGGTGGTCGGCGCGGCCTACGAGAGCCACGAGGAGCTGGGCGAGGTCAGCCTGATGATCACCAAGCACTGCGTGCGCTGGTCCATGAGCCTGTGCCCCAAGCAGGCCAAGGGCGTGGTGGGCGTCAAGGGCACGGTCAAGGCCGAGCCCCTGCAGTTGATCAACGGCAGCGAGAAACTCACCTTGCGCTTCGACTGCAAGCCCTGCGAGATGCACGTGGTCGGCCGGATGAAGAAGTCCGTGCTGAACGAGCAGGCGCGCCAGGCACAGGCCGTGCCGCTGAAGTTCTACCGCACCCGCCCCGGCAAGCAGTCCGCGCAGGCTTGACGCTTCTCAAGCCCGGGCCCGGCGGCACGGGGATACTTCGGGCCCATGGAGAGCCCGGCTAGCCCACCGAACCACGACTGGCACCTGCGCGAGGCCGACGAGGTCGCGCGCGCGCACGGCGTGGACACCCACCTCGGCCTCGACCTCGAGGAGGTGCAGGCGCGCGCCGGTCGCCACGGACCCAACGAGCTGCCCGCAGCCCCGCCGCGCAGCCTGGGCGGGCTGGTGGCGGAGCAGTTCAAGGACCTGATGATCGTCGTGCTGATCGGCGCCGCGCTGCTCTCGGGCGTGCTGGGCGACTGGGTCGACACGATCGTGATCGTCATCATCATCGTGCTCAACGCCACCATCGGCGTGGTGCAGGCCTGGCGGGCGGACCGCGCGCTGGCCGCGCTGCGCAAGCTGGCGGCGGCGCAGGCCGTGGTGGTGCGCGCCGGCAGCACGCACAAGGTCGCGGCGCACGAGCTGGTGCCCGGCGACGTCGTGCTGCTGGAAGCCGGCAACCAGGTGCCCGCCGACCTGCGCCTGATCGAGGCCGCGCAACTGCGGGTGGACGAATCGGCGCTGACCGGCGAATCGGTGACCGTCGCCAAGCAGACCGCGGTCCCGTGCGGCGAGCTGCACGCGCTCGGCGACCGCCTGAACATGGCCTTCAAGGGCACCACGGCCACGCAGGGCGCGGGCGCGGGCTGGTCGTGGCGATCGGTCCGTCCACCGAACTGGGCAAGATGGCGGGCCTGCTGGCCGAAGGCGGCTGGGAGCCGACGCCCCTGCAGCGCCGCCTGGGCGTGTTCGGCAAGCGGCTGGCCGTCGCGGTGCTGGTGGTCTGCGCGATTGTGTTCGTGGTGGGACTGATGCGCGGCGAGCCGCCGCTGCTGATGCTGCTCACCGCCGTCAGCCTGGCGGTCGCGGGCATCCCGGAAGCGCTGCCGGCCGTCATCACGGTGCTGCTGGCGCTGGGCGCGCGGCGGATGGTGGAGTTCAACGCGCTGGTGCGCCGGCTCGCTTCGGTGGAGACGCTGGGATCGGTGACCTGGGTCTGCTCGGACAAGACCGGCACGCTGACGCAGAACCGCATGCGCGCGGAGGTCGCCGTGCACGCGCAGGGCCTCACCTGGCACGCCGGCGAGGCCGCACCGGCGGCTTCCGAGCTGCTGCGTGCCGCGGCGCTGTGCAACGACGCGCAGCCCGCCCCCGGGGGCGGCTGGCAGGGCGATCCGACCGAAACCTCGCTGGCCGAGCTGGCAGCGGCGGCCGGCCTGCAGCACGAGGCGCTCGATGCGGAACTGCCCCGCGTGGGCGAACAGCCCTTCGACTCCGTCCTCAAGCGCATGACCACCTACCACCAGGCCGCGGACGGCGTGGTGGCGTACACCAAGGGCGCCCCCGAGGCGGTGGTCCCGCTGTGCGAGGCGGCGTGGCACGCCGAAGGTCCGCGGCCGCTCGATGCGGGGGAATGGACACGGCAGGCCGAGGCGCTCGCCGCCCAGGGGCTGCGCGTGCTCGCCCTGGCGCGGCGCGACTTCGCCCGCGTCCCGGACGACGACACGCCTGCGTCGGAGGTGGAAGGCCGCTTGCAGCTGCTCGGGCTCGTCGGCCTGATCGATCCGCCCCGCGCGGAAGCCGCCGCCTCCGTGCGCGAATGCCTGCAGGCGGGCATCGCGGTGGCCATGATCACGGGCGACCACCCGGCGACTGCGCGGGCGATCGCGCTGCGCCTGGGGATCGTGTCCGATGCCCATGCCACGGTGCTCACCGGCGCGCAGCTGGCGAAACTGGACGACGCGACGCTCGCCGCGCGCGCCCGCCAGGTGCGCGTGTACGCACGCGTCGACCCGGCGCAGAAGATCCGCATCGTGCAGGCCCTGCAGTCCCAGGGCGAACTGGTCGCGATGACGGGCGACGGCGTCAACGACGCGCCTGCCCTGCAGCGCGCCGACATCGGCGTGGCCATGGGCCGTGGCGGCACCGACGTGGCACGCGAGGCTTCCAGCCTGGTCCTGCTGGACGACAATTTCGCCACCATCGCCGCCGCCGTGCGCGAGGGCCGGCGCATCTACGACAACATCCGCAAGTTCGTGCGCTATGCGATGACGGGCAATTCCGCCGAGATCGGCGTGATCTTCCTGGCGCCCCTGGTGGGCTTGCCGCTGCCGCTGCTGCCGATCCACATCCTCTGGGTCAACCTGGTCACCGACGGCCTGCCCGGCCTGGCGCTGGCCGCGGAACCGGCGGAGGAAGGCGTGATGCAGCGCCCGCCCCGCCCGCCTACGGAGAGCCTGTTCGCGCGCGGCCTGTGGCAGCACGTGCTGCTGGTGGGGCTGCTGCTGACGGGCCTGTGCCTGGGCGTGCAGGCCTGGGCGCTGCGCAGCGGCAACATGCACTGGCAGACCATGGTCTTCACCGTGCTCACCCTCGGGCAGATGGCGCACGTGCTGGCGATCCGCTCGGAAGCGACGCCCCTGTGGCGCCTGGGCCTGCGCAGCAACCTGCCGCTGCTGCTGGCGGTGCTGCTCACCTTCCTGTTGCAGCTGGCGACGATCTACCTGCCCGTGCTCAATCCGGTGTTCCGCACCGAGCCGCTGTCGCTGGGCGAACTGGCGATCTGCCTGGCCGCCGCCTCGCTGGTGTGGGTGGCGGTGGAATTGGAGAAGGCCTGGCGGCGACGGCACGCGCCGGCGCGGCTGCAGCCGGCCTGAGCCGGCCGCGCCCTCAGCCGACCCACTTGCGGGCGTTGTGCCAGATCTGCATCCAGGGGCTGGATGCGCCGCGATCGCCCGAAGTCCACGACATCTGGACGTTGCGGAACACGCGCTCCGGGTGCGGCATCAGCGCGGTGAAGCGGCCGTCCGCCGTGGTCACGCCGGTCAGGCCGCCGGCCCCGCCGTTCGGGTTGAAGGGATAGCGCTCGGTCGGCTGGCCGTGGTTGTCGACGAAGCGCAGCGCGCCGATCGCCTGGCCCGGGTCGCCGCGCTGCGCGAAGTTGGGGAAGCCCTCGCCGTGCGCCACCGCGATCGGCAGGCGCGCGCCGGCCATGCCCCGCAGGAACAGGCTGGGGGACTCGAGCACCTCCACCATGGACAGCCGCGCCTCGAAGCGCTCGCTGCGGTTGGTGGTGAAGCGCGGCCAGGCCTGCGCGCCGGGGATGATGTCCGCCAGCTCCGCGAACATCTGGCAGCCGTTGCACACGCCCAGGCCGAAGGTGTCCTGGCGGGCGAAGAAGTCCTGGAACTGGCGCGACAGCACCGGGTTGAAGGTGATGCTGCGGGCCCAGCCGATGCCGGCGCCCAGCGTGTCGCCGTAGCTGAAGCCGCCGCAGGCGACCACGCCGATGAAACCGGACAGCGCATGGCGGCCGGTCTGCAGGTCGGTCATGTGCACGTCCACCGCGTCGAAGCCCGCCTCGGTGAAGGCATAGGCCATCTCCACGTGGGAGTTGACGCCTTGCTCGCGGAGGATGGCGACCTTGGGGCGGGTCGTTGTGATGGCGGGAGCGCCCCCACCCCAGCCCTCCCCGGAGGGGGAGGGAGAAAGACGTGAAGGCCAGGATCCGCCGGATCCCCTGCCGCCGCATGCTCGCTGTCCGCGCAGGCCGGGTTGTCGCGCTGCTGGCAGATCTTCCAGCTCACGCTGTCCCAGACCTGGTGCAGGTCGGCCAGCTTCGCGCCGAACACCGCGCGGGTATCGCGCCAGACCTGCACTTCGCCCTTGCCGACCTCGATGGTGGAATCGGCCGGTCGTGTCTTGCCCACGAAATGCGCGTGCTTCGACAGGCCGTGCTTGCGCAGCACCTGCATCACCTCGTTGCGCTCGGCGGTGCGCACCTGCAGCACGACGCCCAGTTCCTCGTTGAACAGCGCCTTGAGCGTCAGTTCCTCGCGCCGCGCGCTGACCTGCGTCGCCCAGTTCTTGGCGTCGCCGTATTCGGCGCGGCTGTCGCTGATGCCGTCGCCTTCGGTGACCAGCATGTCGATGTTGAGCGCCACGCCGACATGGCCGGCGAAGGCCATCTCGCAGGCGGCGGCGAACAGGCCGCCGTCGCTGCGGTCGTGGTACGCGAGGATGCGGCCCTGCGCGCGCAGCGCATTCACCGCGGCGACCAGGTTCACCAGGTCCTGGGGGTCGTCGAGGTCCGGCACTTCGCCGCCGGGCTGTCCCAGCACCTGCGCGAGGATGCTGCCGCCCATGCGCTTGCGCCCCCGGCCGAGGTCGACGAGGACCAGCGTGGTGTCCTGGGTCGCCTCGAGCTGCGGCGTGAGCGTGCCGCGCACGTCCGCCACGCTGGCGAAGGCGCTCACGATCAGGCTGACCGGCGAGGTGACCTTCTTGGCCTGGCCGCCTTCGCTCCACTGGGTGCGCATCGACAGGCTGTCCTTGCCCACGGGAATGGACACGCCCAATTGCGGGCACAGTTCCATGCCGACCGCGCGCACCGTGTCGTACAGCGCGGCGTCCTCGCCCGGCTCGCCGCAGGCGGCCATCCAGTTGGCCGACAGCTTCACGCGCGGCAGCTCGATGGGGGCGGCCAGCAGGTTGGTGATGGCCTCGGCCACGGCCATGCGGCCGGAGGCGGGACCATCGACCGCGGCCAGCGGCGTGCGCTCGCCCATGCTCATCGCCTCGCCGGCGAAGCCCTTGAAGTCCGCCAGCGTGACGGCGCAGTCGGCCACCGGCACCTGCCAGGGCCCGACCATCTGGTCGCGGTGCGTGAGGCCGCCGACGGTGCGGTCGCCGATGGTGACGAGGAAGCGCTTGGAGGCGACCGTGGGATGCGCCAGCACCTTGATCGCCGCCTCCTGCAGGTCCACGCCCGTCACGTCCAGCGGCTGGAGCGCGCGCGCGACCCGCTTCACGTCGCGGTGCATCTTGGGCGGCTTGCCGAGGAGGACGTCCATGGGCATGTCGACGGGGGTGTCTGTTCCCTCGTCGGCCACCACCAGCTGGCGCTGTTCGGTCGCGACGCCGACCACCGAGAACGGGCAGCGCTCGCGCTCACAGAAACCCCGGAACAGCTCCAGGGACTCGGGCGCGATCGCCATCACGTAGCGTTCCTGGCTTTCGTTGCACCAGATTTCCTTGGCCGCCAGGCCGGATTCCTCCACCGGTACCTTGCGCAGGTCGAAGCGCGCGCCGCGCCCTGCGTCGTTGGTCAGCTCGGGGAAGGCGTTCGACAGGCCGCCGGCGCCCACGTCGTGGATCGCCAGCACCGGGTTCTTCTCACCCAGCGCCCAGCACTGGTTGATCACTTCCTGCGCGCGCCGCTCGATCTCGGGGTTGCCGCGCTGCACCGAGTCGAAGTCCAGTTCGGCGGTGTTGGTGCCGGTGGCCATCGACGAAGCGGCGCCGCCGCCCATGCCGATGCGCATGCCCGGCCCGCCCAGCTGCACCAGCAAGGTGCCGGCGGGGAACTGGATCTTGTGGGTGAGGCCGGCGTCGATCGAGCCCAGGCCGCCCGCGATCATGATCGGCTTGTGGTAGCCGCGGACCACGCCCGCCACTTCCTGCTCGTACTCGCGGAAGTAGCCCAGGAGGTTGGGCCGGCCGAATTCGTTGTTGAAGGCGGCGCCCCCAGCGGGCCCTCGGTCATGATCTGCAGCGGGCTGGCGATGTGCTCCGGCTTGCCGAACTTGCCGTCCCACAGCTTGGACACGGTGAATCCGGTCAGGCCCGCCTTGGGCTTCGCGCCCCGGCCGGTCGCGCCCTCGTCGCGGATCTCGCCGCCGGCGCCGGTGGAGGCGCCCGGGAAGGGGGAGATCGCGGTGGGATGGTTGTGCGTCTCCACCTTCATCAGCACGTGGTGGGTGGCGCTGCCCTTGCGGTACAGGCCGCCCTCCGCCGGCAGGAAGCGCTCCACCGCGTGGCCTTCCATCACCGACGCGTTGTCGGCGTAGGCGACGATCGTGTGCTCGGGATGCGCCTGGTGCGTGTTGCGGATCATGCCGAACATGCTCTTGTCCTGCGGCACGCCGTCGATGGAGAAGGAGGCGTTGAAGATCTTGTGCCGGCAGTGCTCGCTGTTCGCCTGCGCGAACATCATCAGCTCCACGTCGGTCGGATTGCGCCCGAGGCCGCCGAAGGCCTGCACCAGGTAGTCGATCTCGTCGTCGGCCAGCGCCAGGCCGAAGCGGCGGTTGGCCTCTTCCAGCGCGCCGCGGCCGCCGCCCAGCACGTCCACGTGCTCCATGGGCTGCGCCTGCAGCTCCGTGAACAGGCGCTCGGCTTCGGCCAGGCTGGGCACGACGCTCTCGGTCATGCGGTCGTGCAGCAGGGCGGCCACGGCCTGCAGCTGGGCGGGTTCGAGCCTGGACTTGCTCAGCCAGCCCGAGGCCATCTGCAGCCGGTATTCCACGGCCCGTTCGATGCGACGGATGGCGAGGCCGCAGTTGTGGGCGATGTCGGTGGCCTTGGAAGCCCAGGGAGAAACGGTGCCCAGGCGCGGCGTGACCACCAGCAGCGGCCCGTCGCCGGCACCAAGATAGGGCTCGCCATAGGTCAGCAACGCGGCCAGCCGCTCGCGCTCCTGCGGCGTGAAGGCATGGTCGCTGGCCACCAGGTGCACGTAGCGGGCGGCGATGCCCGCGATCTTGGGATGCACCGCTTGCAGGCGCGGCAGGAGTTGCTGGATCCGGAAGTCGCTGAGGGCCTGTCCGCCCTCGAACTCGGTGATGTGCAGGGACACTGTCTGTAGCCTGTCTGGGGAGTGAACCCACAGGCCGCTGACTGGGGCCTGCGAGAACCCGGCATTCTACCTGCGAGGGATTTCTCCCTCTGGAATAATCGGGTCCATGGGCATCACCGTAAAGACGAATCAGGCATCCAGGGGATGCGCACCGCCGGCCGGCTGGCGGCGGAGGTCCTGGACCACCTCACGCCCTTCATGAAGCCGGGGATCACCACCCGCGAGATCGACCGCCTCGCGGCCGAGCACATGAAGAAGCAGGGCAGCACCTCCGCCACGCTGGGTTACCAGCCGGCGGGCTACCCCTACCCGGCTTCGCTGTGCACCTCGGTGAACAACGTGGTGTGCCACGGCATCCCGAACGACAAGCCGCTGAAGAAGGGCGACATCGTCAACGTCGACGTCACCGTCATCAAGGATGGCTGGTACGGCGACACCAGCCGCATGTTCATCGTCGGCGAGGCGTCGATTGCCGCCAAGCGCCTGGTGCAGATCACCTACGACGCGATGTGGCACGGCATCGTGCAGGTCAAGCCCGGCGTGCGGCTGGGCGACATCGGCTGGTCGATCCAGAAGTTCGCCGAGAGCAACGGCTTTTCCGTGGTGCGCGAGTTCTGCGGCCACGGCATCGGCCGCAACTTCCACGAGGAGCCGCAGGTCCTGCACTACGGCAAGCCCGGCACGCTGGAGGAACTGGTGCCCGGCATGACCTTCACCATCGAGCCCATGATCAACGCCGGCCGGCGCGACGTGAAGGAGTTCGGCAACGACGGCTGGACCATCGTCACCAAGGACCATTCGCTGTCGGCGCAATGGGAACACACGGTGCTGGTCACGCAGAGCGGCTACGAGGTGCTGACCCTGTCCGAGGGCAGCCCGCCGCCGCCGGCCTTCGTGAAGGGATGAAGCCCTCCGTCATCCCCGCGGAGGCGGGGACCCAAGGCGTCCAGGCCGGCCCTGGAGCGCAAGCCTTGGGTTCCCGCCCGCGCGGGCATGACGGTGTTTCGGTCCGCGACGGCTACCGGGCCCGCAAGGCCCAGCTCCTCACCGCGCTGCAGTCCGACGGCGGCTCCACCCGCAGCATCAAGTCGCTGCTGCAGGCGCTGGCGCAGGCCGCCGACGACGCCCTCAAGGGCCTGTGGCAGAACGCGGGCATGCCGGCAGGGGTGGCGCTGGTGGGCGTGGGCGGCTTCGGCCGCGGCGAGCTCTTTCCGCATTCCGACGTCGACGTGCTGCTGCTGATGCCGGACGGCATCTCCTGCGACCACGACGCCACGCTCAAGCGCCGCGTGGAGCAGTTCATCGGCAGCTGCTGGGACTCCGGCCTGGAGGTCGGCTCCAGCGTGCGCACCGTGGAGGAATGCCTGGCGGTGGCGGCGGGCGACGTGACGGTGCAGACCTCGCTGCTGGAGTCGCGCCTGGTCACCGGCTCGCGCAAGCTGTTTTCCACCTTCCAGGAGCGCTTCCGCGCGCAGGTCGACCCGCGCGCCTTCTTCACGGCCAAGACCCTGGAGATGCGCCAGCGGCACACCAAGTTCGAGAACACGCCCTACGCGCTGGAGCCGAACTGCAAGGAGTCCCCGGGCGGCCTGCGCGACCTGCAGGTGATCCTGTGGGTGTCCAACGCGGCGGGCTTCGGCCGCAGCTGGGACGAGCTCGCGCGCACCGGGCTGGCCACCGCCTTCGAGGCGCGCCAGATCAAGCGCAACGAGGCGCTGCTGTCCACCATCCGCGCGCGCCTGCACGTGGTGGCCGGACGGCGCGAGGACCGGCTGGTGTTCGACCTGCAGAACGCGGTGGCCGAGTCCTTCGGCTACAAGGCGGTGGTCCGCCCCGACGGGCGTACGCTGCAGCGCCCGAGCGAGCGGCTGATGAAGCGCTACTACTGGGCGGCCAAGGCGGTCGCCCAGTTGAACCAGATCCTGCTGCTGAACATCGAGGAGCGCCTGAATCCGGCCGCTTCCGAAGCCCGCCCGATCAACGAGCGCTTCTCCGAGAAGGCCGGGATGATCGAGGTCGCCAGCGACGACCTCTACCTGAAGAACCCCCGCGCGATCCTGGAAACCTTCCTGCTGTACCAGGCCACGCCGGGCATCAAGGGCCTGTCGGCCCGCACGCTGCGCGCCCTGTACAACGCGCGCAAGGTGATGGACGCGAACTTCCGCAACGACCCGCAGAACCATGCCACCTTCCGCGCCATGCTGATGCAGCCGCGCGGCATCACGCACGCGATGCGGCTGATGAACCAGACCTCGGTGCTCGGGCGCTACCTGTGGGTGTTCCGGCGCATCGTCGGCCAGATGCAGCACGACCTGTTCCACGTCTACACCGTGGACCAGCACATCCTGATGGTGCTGCGCAACGTGCGGCGCTTCTTCCTGGCCGAACACGCGCACGAGTACCCCTTCTGCTCGCAGCTGGCCGCCGGCTGGGACAAGCCCTGGATCCTGTACACGGCCGCGCTGTTCCACGACATCGCCAAGGGCCGCGGCGGCGACCATTCCGACCTGGGTGCGCGCGAGGTGCGGCGCTTCTGCCGCCAGCACAAGATCGACGCCGAGGACTGCAAGCTGATCGAGTTCCTGGTACGAGAGCACCTGGCCATGAGCCGCGTGGCGCAGAAGGAGGACCTGGGCGACCCGGCGGTGATCCAGTCCTTCGCGCAGCGCGTGGGCAATGAGCGCTACCTCACCGCCTTGTACCTGCTGACGGTGGCCGACATCCGCGGCACCAGCCCGAAGGTGTGGAACGCCTGGAAGGGCAAGCTGCTGGAGGACCTGTACCGCTACACCCTGCGCGCGCTGGGCGGCGGCACGCCCGACCCCAAGGCCGAGATCGAGGCGCGCAAGCACGAGGCGCTGGTGCAACTGCAGCTGTTCGCCCTGCCCTTCGAGGCGCACAAGAAGCTGTGGGACACGCTGGACATCGGCTACTTCATGCGCCACGACGCCGGCGACATCGCCTGGCACACGCGCCACATCTCGCGCCACGTGGGCACCGCCAAGGTGCTGGTGCGGGCACGCATGTCCGCCGTGGGCGAAGGGCTGCAGATCCTCGTGTACACCAAGGACCAGCCCGACCTGTTCGCGCGCATCTGCGGCTATTTCGACCAGGCCGGCTTCAGCATCCTGGACGCCAAGATCCACACCGCCACCAACGGCTACGCGCTGGACACCTTCCAGGTGGTCACGGCCATGATGCCCGACCACTACCGAGAGCTGTGCAGCATGGTCGAATCGGAACTGGCCAACACCGTCGCCGCCGCGGGCCCGCTGCCGCCGCCCAGCCGCGGGCGCGTGTCGCGCCGGGTCAAGAGCTTCCCGGTCACGCCGCGCGTGGAACTGCACCCCGACGAGAAGGCGCAGAACTGGCTGCTGTCGATCTCCGCCAGCGACCGCGTCGGCCTGCTCTATTCGATCGCGCGGGTGCTGGCCCGCCACAAGCTGAACCTGCAGCTGGCCAAGGTGACGACGCTGGGCGAACGGGTCGAGGACACCTTCCTGATCGACGGTCCCGAGCTGCAGCAGAACCGGAAGCAGATCGAGATCGAGACCGAGCTGCTGGAAGCGGTCGGCTCCTGAGGCGGCCCAGCCGGATTCCTTATGATCCGGAGATGATCCATACGCTGAACACTTCGGCGCGCCGCGCTTTCGTGCTGCTTGCCCTCGCCGCCGCCACCGGCGCCGCATTCGCCCAGAAGGCCCCCGCTGCCGCCGCCAACTGGCCCACCAAGCCGGTCCGCATCCTGGTCGGCTTCCCCGCCGGCTCCACGCCCGACCTGGTGGCACGCACGATCTCCGAGCCGCTGTCGCGGGCGCTGGGCCAGCCGGTCATCGTCGACAACAAGCCGGGCGCCGGCGGCAACATCGCCGCCGACATGGTGGCCAAGGCGACCGACAACCACACGATCGGCGTGCTGATCAACGGCAACATGACGATCGCCAAGCTGCTCAACCCGGCGACGCCCTTCGATCCGCAGAAGGACCTGGCGCCCATCAGCCTGATCGGCACCGCGCCGCTGCTGCTGACGGCGCCGGCGGACGCGCCCGGCAAGGACGCCCAGGAGTTCTTCCTGGCGGCGCGCAACGCCGGCACCAAGTGGAGCTACGGCACGCCCGGCATCGGCACGGTCGGCCACATCGGCATGGAACTGCTCAAGAGCAAGACCAACATCGACCCGGTGCACGTGCCCTACCCGGGCAACCCGCAGGTGATCAACGCCATGCTGGGCGGCCAGGTGCACCTGTCGCTGCTGCCGCCGGGCCTGGCCGGCCCGCAGATCCGCGCCGGCAAGCTCAAGGCGATCGGCGTCACCTCCAGCGGCCGCAGCGCCCTGGTGCCCGAGTACCCCAGCCTCGACGAGCAGGGCGTGCGCGGCTTCCAGCTGGAGATCTGGACCGCCGCCGCCGCGCCGAAGTCGCTGCCGCGCCCGGTGGTGGACAAGCTGTCGCGGCTGATCGCGGAGATCGTGCGCACGCCGGAAGTTCGTCAGAAGCTGTTCCAGCAGGGCTGGCAGGTGGCGGGCACCTCGCCCGAAGGCCTGGCCAACCGCGTGCGGCAGGAGACCGCGCTGCTCGGCGGCGTGATCGCCATGCGCGGCATCAAGGCGCAGTAGGCAGCGCCGGACGGGAAGGGCTCAGCGGCGGACCGTGCGGCTCTTGCCGGAACGCAGGGGCCCGACGGCCCCGCGCATCATCTTCAGCAGGGTGAGCATCACCACCGCGCCGAGGATGCCCATGCCCAGGGCGGCGACGGAAAAGCCGGGGGCCGGCGCCGCGGAACGCAGCAGGTCGACGACGAACTCACCGCCGATGAAGGCGCCGAACACGCCCACCAGCACTTCCTCCAGGCGTTGCACCTTGCCCGTGGACCCCATGAGGGTGCCCGCCAGCCAGCCGAGCACGGCGCCGATGGCGCACCAGAGATAGAAGTTGATCGGGGATCCTCGCCATGGAAGCCATGGAGGCCCATGGTGACAGGGTTCGGACCGGCCGCCCGCCTTTATTTCGGCCCGAAACAGGCCGCTCAGTCGTCGTCGCCGGCGTCCAGGCCCGGGAACAGCACCTCGGTGAAGCCGAATTTCGTGAAGTCCCGCACCCGCATCGGGTAGAGCTTGCCCACCAGGTGGTCGCATTCGTGCTGCACCACCCGCGCGTGGAAGCCCTCGGCTTCCCGGTCGATCCGGTTGCCCTGTTCGTCGTAGCCGGTGTAGCGGATGCGCCGCCAGCGCGGGACCACCGCCCGCAGGCCGGGCACCGACAGGCAGCCTTCCCAGCCGTCCTCTTCCTCGTTGCCCAGGGGCGTGATGATCGGGTTCACCAGGACGGTGCGCGGCACCGGCGGCGCATCCGGGTAGCGCGGGTTGGCCGCGTCGCTGCCGAAGATCACCACCTGCAGGTCCACGCCGATCTGCGGCGCCGCCAGGCCGGCGCCGTTGGCGGCGGCCATGGTGTCCTGCATGTCCGACACCAAAGCGCGCAGCTCCGGGGTGCCGAAGGCCTGCACCGGCTGCGCCAGCCGCAGCAGGCGCGGATCCCCCATCCTGAGTATTTCCTTGACCGACATGGCGGAAGCATACCGAATGGGGCATGGCACCACGGGGACTTGCCGGTATGTTTGAATCATGGCTACGCCAATGACCGCCAATCCCCGCTCCCTCACCGCCCCCGCCCGGTGGCTGCTGCAGGCCCTGGCCGGCCTGTGCCTGCTGCTGGGCCTGGTCGGAGTGTTCGTGCCCGTGATGCCCACGGTGCCCTTCCTCATCGTGGCCGCCTGGGCGGCCTCGCGCAGCTCGCCGCGGCTGCACCAGTGGCTGATGGAGCACCCGCGCTTCGGGCGCCAGCTGCGGCAATGGAACGAGCACGGGATCGTGCCGCGCCGGGCCAAGTGGTTCACCACCGTGATGATGGCGATCAGCGCCGTGTCGATGCTGGTGGTGGCACCGCGCGCCTGGGTGCCTTTCGTGCTCGCGGGGGTCGCCGTGATGGCGCTGGTGCTCTGGTGGCTGTGGCGGCGGCCGGAGCGCGAGCCGCCCGAGGCCACCGGCGCCTGATCAGCCGGCCAGCAACTGGCGCAGGCCGTCTTCGTCCAGCACGGCCACCCCCAGCTCCCGCGCCTTGTCCAGCTTGCTGCCCGCTTCGGCGCCGGCCACGACGTAGTCGGTCTTCTTGCTCACCGAGCCGGCGACCTTGGCACCGGCGGCTTCCAGCAGTTCCTTGGCCTCGTCGCGGCTCAGCGTCGGCAGCGTTCCCGTGAGGACCACGGTCTTGCCCGAAAGCGGCTTGGGCGCCTGCACCGCCGGCTCGCCCTCCTCCTCCCAATGCACGCCGCAGGCGCGCAGCTGCTCGATCACTTCGCGGTTGTGCGGCTGCTGGAAGAAGGCATGGACGCTTTCGGCGACGATGGGCCCGACGTCGGGCACCTGCAGCAGCTGCTCCACGCCCGCGTCCATGACGCCATCGAGCTTGCCGAAATGCCGCGCCAGGTCGCGCGCCGTGGACTCGCCGACGTGGCGGATGCCCAGGCCGTAGAGGAAGCGCGGCAGGGTCGTGGCCTTGGACTTCTCCAGCGCGGCCAGCACGTTCTGGGCCGACTTGTCGCCCATGCGGTCCAGCGCGACCAGGTTGGCCAGGCCCAGGCGGTAGAGGTCGGGCAGCGTGCGGATCACGCCGGCATCCACCATCTGGTCCACCAGCTTCTCGCCCAGGCCTTCGATGTCCAGCGCCCGCCGTTGCGCGAAATGCAGGATCGCGTGCTTGCGCTGGGCGCTGCAGAACAGGCCGCCGGTGCAGCGGTGGTCCGCTTCGCCTTCCTCGCGCACCGCCGCCGAGCCGCACACCGGGCAGGTGGCGGGCATGACGAAGGCCTTGGCGCCCGGCGCGCGGCGGGCCGGCACCACGGCGACCACTTCGGGAATCACGTCGCCGGCGCGGCGCACGATCACCGTGTCGCCAACCCGCACGTCCTTGCGGTGGACCTCGTCCTCGTTGTGCAGCGTGGCGTTGGTCACGGTCACGCCGCCGACGAACACCGGCTGCAGGCGCGCCACCGGCGTCAGCTTGCCGGTGCGGCCCACGTAGACGTCGATGGACTCCACCGTCGTCATCTGCTCCTGCGCCGGGAACTTGTGCGCCACCGCCCAGCGCGGCTCGCGCGTGACGAAGCCCAGCTTCTTCTGCAGCGCCAGGCTGTTGACCTTGTAGACGACGCCGTCGATGTCGAAGGGCAGGCCGTCGCGCTCGCGGCCCACCGCCTGGTGGTAGGCCACCAGTTCCTCGGCGCCCTGCGCGAGCACGGTCCGCTCGGACACCGGGAAGCTCCAGCCTTTCAGGGCCTGGAGCACCTCATGGTGGGTCTCGAAGGCAGGGCCGCCCTCGATCTCGCCCCAGCCGTAGGCGTAGAAGCTCAGGGGACGCTGGCGCGCGATCGCCGGGTCGAGCTGGCGCACCGCGCCCGCCGCCGCATTGCGCGGGTTGACGAAGGTCTTCTCGTTCTTCGCGCCGCGCGCGATCTTCTCGCGCTGCTGTTCGTTCAGGCGCTCGAAGTCGTCGCGCCGCATGTAGACCTCGCCGCGCACCTCCAGCACCGGCGGCGCGCCGCGCAGCCGCAGCGGCACCTGGCCGACGGTGCGGATGTTCTGCGTCACGTCCTCGCCGATCTCGCCGTCGCCCCGCGTGGCCGCCTGCACCAGCACGCCCTGCTCGTAGCGCAGGCTGATCGCCAGGCCGTCGAACTTGAGTTCGGCGACGTATTCGATCGGCGGATCGCCTTCCTTCAGCCCGAGCTCACGGCGCACGCGGCCGTCGAAGTTGCGCGCACCGGTCGCCTCGATGTCGGTCTCGGTGCGGATCGACAGCATGGGCACCTTGTGGCGCACCTTGGCGAAGCCTTCCAGCGTCTTGCCGCCCACGCGCTGGGTGGGCGAGCCGGGCGTCAGCAGCGCGGGGTACTTCTCCTCCAGCGCCTGCAGCTCGCGGAACAGCTTGTCGTATTCGGCGTCCGGGATCTCCGGCGCATCGAGCACGTAGTACTGGTGGGCGTGGTGGTGCAGCAGCTCGCGCAAGGCGTCCGCGCGCTCCTGGTCCCGGGCCGGGATGCTCATGAAAAGAGGCGGCGCGCCTGGGGCGAGCCGGCGGACAGGTCCCGGGCGTCCAGCGTGTCGTACAGGCTTTCCAGGTCCGCGCCGATCGCGTCCAGCGCCTCGGCGGGAATGACGCGGCCGTCGTCGTCGGTGATCAGGCCGTCCATGGATGCGGCCAGCGCGATCGCTGCGTCACGCATGCGCACGAAGGGCTGCTCGCTGCGCGGCACGTGCGGCACGTCCAGGCTGAGCGTCACCTCGCGGATGGCCGAGTGCGAGGGGTCTTCCGAGAGCGCCGCCTGCGTGGAGAAGGCCAGTCCCAGGATCGGAGGCCCTCCCGGCATGTGCGCGGGGAGCACGAGACGGCCGGGGATCGCACCCGGCACGAAGCCCAGGCGGGCGGCGTTCTGCTGCACGTAGCCGGGACTCCAGGCAGCATTGCGGGCGCGCAGCGTGAAGCCCAGCTGCGCATCGTGCGTGCTGGCGAACTGGTCCAGCTCGCGCGCGCGCGCCACCTCGTCGCGCATCTCGGGGAACTCCGGCGAGCCGTTGATGGCGTCGGCGAAGGCCTGCGTCTTCATCACGAACTCGGAGTACTCGATCTCGTTGAGCGCGCCGCTGCGGTTGGCCAGCTGCACGCCGGCCTGGAAGCCGTTGTAGCGCTGGCCGACGCGCGGCGTCTCCCACTCCTGCGTGGCATCGTTGTGGCCTTCGATGGCGAAGGGCTTGCTGCCCGCGCGGCGCGTGGGCGGCAGGGCGGCGAGCGCCGCCTCGCCAGACACCGGGACGTCCACCGCGATGCGCGCCAGCACGTCGATCAGGCCGTCCAGGCCGGGCTTGCGCTCCGGCGGCGGCGGCATCGGCGACAGCGGCTCGGCGTCGAACACCGGCTCGGTGCGTTCCTGCACGAGATCCCCCGCGGGCGCCATCGCGACCGGCAGTTCGGCCTGCCGCGGGGTGTTGCGCCGGGTCGTCCATGCGTTCCAGGCCACCAGGGCCGCCAGCACCAGCCCGCCCAGGATCGCCAGGCCGACGGTGAATCCGCTCATTCCGTCTCCGCCATCGATACGGCCGACTCCATGTCCACCGCCACGATGCGCGAGACGCCCTGCTCCTGCATGGTCACGCCGATCAGCTGTTCCGCCATCTCCATCGCGATCTTGTTGTGCGAGATGAAGAGGAACTGCGTTTCCTTGCTCATGCTGCTCACCAGCTTGGCATAGCGTTCGGTGTTGGCGTCGTCCAGCGGCGCGTCCACCTCGTCCAGCAGGCAGAAAGGCGCGGGATTGAGCTGGAAGATCGCGAACACCAGGGCGATGGCGGTCAGGGCCTTCTCGCCGCCGGACAGCAGGTGGATGGTCTGGTTCTTCTTGCCGGGCGGCTGCGCCATCACCTGCACGCCGGAGTCGAGGATCTCTTCGCCCGTCATCACCAGCCTGGCGTTGCCGCCGCCGAACAGCTCGGGGAACATGCGGCCGAAGTGCTCGTTGACCGTCTGGAAGGTGCTGCCCAGGAGGTCGCGCGTCTCGGCATCGATCTTCTTGATCGCATCCTCCAGCGTCGTCATCGCCTCGACCAGGTCCTTGGACTGCGCGTCCAGGAACTGCTTGCGCTCGCGCGCCGTGCTCAGTTCCTCCAGCGCCGCCAGGTTGACCGCGCCCAGCGCCGCGATCTCGCGGTGCAGGCGGTCGATCTCCGACTGCATGCCGGTCAGGCGCACGTTGTGGTCGGCGATCGACTTCGCCACGGCTTCGAGGTCGGCCTGCGCGTCGGTCAGCAGCTGCGTGTACTGCTCCAGGCCCAGGCGGGCGGCCTGTTCCTTCAGCTGCAGGTCGGTGATGCGCTGGCGCAGCGGATCCAGCTCGCGTTCCAGCTGCAGGCGGCGTTCGTCGCTCGCGCGCAGCTTGGAAGTCAGGTCGTCGTATTCGCTGCGCTTGGCGCCCAGCACCTGCTCGCGCTCGGACTTCAGCTGCAGCGCGCTCTGCAGGCCGGCCTGGGCGGCGGCATCGGTCAGGCGGGTGAGCTCGCTGTGCGCGCGCTCCTCCTCCGTGCCGATCGATGCGGCCTGCTGCGTGGCCGTCTCGATCGCGCGCTGCAGTTCGCCGCGCCGCGCGTCCAGCGCCCGCTGCGCGAACTGCGCTTCCTGCGCCTGGCGTTCCAGGCTGCGGTGCTGCTCGCGCGCCTCGGCCAGCTTGCGTTCGGATTCGATCACGCGCTCGTCCAGCTGGGCATGCCGCTCCTGGCTGTCGGCCAGCTGCATGTCCAGCTCCTCGAAGCGTCCCTCGGCGGCCACGCGCTTTTCCTGCAGTTCCTCCAGCAGCGCGTCGACTTCGGCCAGGTCGCCGGCGATCTGCTCGCTGCGGGCCCGGGTCTGTTCGGCCAGCTGCGTCAGGCGCAGCGTCTCCACCTGGAGTTCGTGCGCGCGGCCCTGGGTTTCGGCGGCTTCGCGGCGGGCGGTGGTCAGGCGCTGCGAGGCGTCCGTGTACGCCGCTTCCGCGCGCACCAGGCCAGCGCGCGATTCCTCGCTGATCAGCGCCTGCGCGCGCGCAGCTGCTTCTCGAGGTTCTCGATCTCCTGCTGGCGCGCCAGCAGGCCGGCCTGCTCGGAGTCCTGCGCATAGAAGCTGACGCTGTGCGCCGTGACCGAATGGCCCGAGCGCACGTAGATCGCTTCGCCGGCCTGCAGCTTGTCGCGCGCGGCCAGTGCGTCTTCCAGCGAGGCCGCCGTGTAGCAGCCATGCAGCCAGTCGGACAGCAGCGCCTTCTGGCCCGCGTCGTTCAGGCGCAGCAGGTCGGCCAGGCGCGGCAGCGCGGCCTGCGCTTCGGGCGCGCCGGCGGTCGGTGCGTGATAGAAGGCCAGCTTCGCCGGCGGCGCGTCGCTGGCGAAGGCGCGCACCATGTCCAGGCGCGAGACCTCCAGCGAGTTCATGCGCTCGCGCAGCGCCGCTTCCAGCGCGTTCTCCCAGCCCTGCTCGACGTGGATCCGCGTCCACAGGCCCTGCAGCCCGCCCAGGCCGTGCTTGGCCAGCCAGGGCTGCAGCTTGCCGTCGGTGCGGACCTTTTCCTGCAGCGCCTTGAGCGCTTCCATGCGCGCCGACAGGTCGGCCTGCCGCGCGCCCTGCGTGTTCACGTCCTGCTGCTTGCCGCGCCGGTCCTCGTCCAGCTGCGGCACCTGCTCCTGCAGTTCGTGCAGGCGCGCGTCGGCCGTCTCGGCGGCTTCCTGCGCGGTCGCGAGCTGCTGCTTCAGGTTCGTGAGGCGCGCCTCGTCGGGCGCGGCCAGCGCGTTGCGGTCGGCCACCAGGCGCTCGCGCCGCTGGTTCAGCTGCCGCGACTGGTCCTCGATGTTGCGCTGGTCGGCGGCCAGCACCTGGATCTGCTGCTGCACCTGGGCGACCGCGCCGCGCTGCTCGGAGGAGCGCGATTGCGCCTGGCGCAGCGCTTCCTCCAGGTCGGGCAGTTGCAGGCCCTGCTCCTCGACCTGCGCGGCCAGCAGCGTCGCCTTCTCCTCGGCTTCCATCGTCTGGGCGGCCAGGTTCTCGGTCTCGGCCTGCGCTTCTTCCTTGCGCGTGGCCCACTGCGTGGCCTGTTCCTTCAGCTGCACCAGCCGCTGCTCGACGCGCTGGCGGCCTTCCACCACGAAGCGGATCTCGGCTTCCAGCCGGCCGACTTCGGCGCTGGCCTCGTACAGCTGGCCCTGCGACTGGTTCACCTGGTCGCCGGCGGCATAGTGCGCCTGGCGGATGGTCTCCAGCTCGCTTTCGATGCGGCGCAGGTCGGCCACGCGGCCTTCCAGGTCGTTCACCGCCTTGTCGGCATCGGCCTTGATGCGCCCCTGGTCCACCTCGGCCTCGGCGCGCTTGAGGAACCACAGCTGGTGCTGCTTGAGCGTGACGTCCGCCTGCAGACCGTTGTAGCGCGCGGCGACTTCCGCCTGCTTTTCCAGCTTCTCCAGGTTGTTGTTCAACTCGCGCAGGATGTCCTCGACGCGCGTGAGGTTCTCGCGCGTGTCGTGCAGCCGGTTCTCGGTCTCGCGCCGGCGCTCCTTGTACTTGGAGACGCCCGCGGCCTCTTCCAGGAACAGGCGCAGTTCCTCGGGCTTGGACTCGATGATCCGGCTGATCGTGCCCTGGCCGATGATGGCGTAGGCGCGCGGGCCCAGGCCCGTGCCCAGGAACACGTCCTGCACGTCGCGCCGTCGCACCGGCTGGTTGTTGATGTAGTAGCTGGAGGTGCCGTCGCGCGTCAGCACGCGCTTGACGGCGATCTCCGCGAACTGCGCCCACTGCCCGCCGGCCCGGTGGTCGGCGTTGTCGAAGATCAGTTCGACGGAGGACCGCGACGCCGGCTTGCGCGTGTTGGTGCCGTTGAAGATGACGTCCTGCATGGACTCGCCGCGCAGCTCGCTGGCCTTGGACTCGCCCAGCACCCAGCGCACCGCGTCCATGATGTTGGACTTGCCGCAGCCGTTGGGGCCGACCACCCCCACGAGTTGGCCGGGCAGCATGAAGTTCGTGGGTTCGGCGAACGACTTGAACCCGGAAAGCTTGATCGATGTGAGACGCACTGCCCCTCGCCCCTCTGGCTCGAATGATGACGCCGGCGGACCCTGCGCGACAGCCGTCGCCCAGCGCTCCCGTGCCGGCGTGGATTGCGGGAAATCATAACCGTTGGGCATGACGCGCCTTTCGGCCACCCTCTGGCGCCCTCTGTCGCTCGCCCTGTTACATACGCCCATCCCCTAGAGGCCTTTAAGTATTCTTACCTAAGGGACCCGATACGAGGCCCACGGGAGGAAGTCGTTGGCCATCCAGGAGGGGACTCATGGAATCACCTGTCGCATCCAGCTACCAGCTGGGCTATGTCGTCGTTTCGTATCTGATTGCCGTGCTCGGAAGCATGGTGGCGCTGAGCTCGGCCACCCGCATCCGCCAGCGTGACGGCAGCATCCACATCGGCAACACCATCGCGGGCGGCATCGCGCTCGGCGGAATCGGCGTCTGGTCGATGCACTTCATCGGCATGATGGCCTTGCGCCTGGACGTTGCCAGCAGTTACTCCATGGTGGAGACCGGCATCTCCCTGGTGGCCGCCATCGTCGCGGTGTCCCTGGCCCTCGGCTTCGTCGCCAAGGCCCCCGAGCGCCTCGGCCGCCTCGCCTTCGCCGGCTTCCTGCTCGGCATGGGCGTGGTCGTCATGCACTACCTGGGCATGTACGGCATGAAGATCAACGGCTACATCAAGTGGGACTACACGATCATCGGCATCTCCGCCGTGATCGCCGTCGTCGCCGCCACGGCCGCACTCTGGCTGGCCTTCAACACCGTCGGCATGGTCCTGCGCACGGCGGCCGCCGCCGTGATGGGCATCGCGGTCTGCGCGATGCACTACACCGGCATGCAGGCGGCGGAATTCATCTGCACCACCCCGGACCGGGGCGTCGCCCCGCGCGGCTTCGGCTACCTGCACCTGACCGACCTGCCCAACGTGGTGGCGTTCGGCGCCATGACCTTCGCCGCCCTGATCGTGGTCTACCTCGTGTACCAGGAGACCAGCGACGACGTCGAGGACATGCCGCGCGCCCTCAAGGCCCGCTGACGCGAACGGCCCCCGCGTGGCGAGCCGCTAGGCCCGGGCGGCCGCCATCCGGGGGTGCATCAGCGCGAACCACAGCGGCGGGACCGCGGCCAGCAGGATGCAGCCGGCATAGCCGGTGGGCAGTTGCGGCGCCTGGGGCATCGCCTGCAGTTGTGGGAAGGGCTTCCAGGCGTGCATGTGGTGGTCCGAATGCCGCTGCAGGTTGGCCAGCAGGCTGTTGGACAGCACGTGGTCGGCATTCCAGGCGTGCGCCGGGCCGAAGGGCTCGGGCCGGCCGTCCGCCCCGGTGCGCCGCTGCAGCCCGTAGTGCTCGATGTAGTTCACGGTCTCCAGCAGCCACACCGCGAAGGCCGACTGCAGCAGCCAGAAGGCCAGCAGCTTCCACTGCGCGAGCGCGCAGAGCGCGAGCACGAAGGCCAGGTTCAGCGCCGTGCACCACAGCAGGGGACTCGCCAGCCTGGACCGGCGTGAGCGCGCCAGCCGTGCCGCTTCCAGCTGCCACGCACCCCGCAGGCTGCCGGCGAGCGTGCGGGGCAGGAAGCGCCACAGGCTCTCCCCCGCCCGTGCCGAGGCCGGGTCGTCCCAGGTGGCCGCGCGCACGTGGTGCCCGCGGTAGTGCTCGACCATGAACTGCGGATAGTTGACGCAGGACATCAGGACCCAGGCCAGGGCGCGGTCGGCCCGGCTCCGGCCGTGGCCCAGCTCGTGCGCGAAGGTGATCCCCTGGGCGCCGGTGACGAAGCCGACGGCGAAGGCCACGCCCAGCACCACCGGCCAGTCCGCATCCACCACGGCGCGCATCCCGGCGGCGAGCAGCAGGAGTTCCACCAGGACGAAGGCGCGCAGCAGCCAGGGCAAGGGGGACGTCGCCTCCAGCGGTGCCGGCGAACGCCGCAGGGCGGGCCACAGCGCCTCGGCCAGCGCGATGCTCCACCAGATCGCCAGCGCGCCCACGGCCGCCGTGTGCGGGCGCAGCGCCACCGCCTCGAGCGTCAGCACGGGCAAGAGCAGCCCGAGCAGGAAGCGCAGGTCGCTCGCGCGCAGGGAACGCGGGTCCATGGGCCATTGAACTCCCGGCCGGCGCGGGGCGTCAATGCACCCCGGGGATAATCCGGGGATGAATCCCCTGCTGTCCCGGCTGCAGCCCTACCCCTTCGAGCGCCTGCGGCAACTGTTCGCGGACGTCACGCCCAACCCCTCCCACCGCGCCATCAGCCTGGGCATCGGCGAGCCCAAGCATCCCACGCCGGCCTTCATCAAGCAGGCGCTGGCGGCGGCGCTGGAGGTGCCCGGCAGCGACCTCTCCGGCTACCCGCCCACCGCGGGCACCGCGCAGCTGCGCGAGGCCTGCACCGCCTGGCTGCAGCGCCGCTACGGGCTGGCGCTCGATGCAGCCACGCAGGTGCTGCCGGTCAACGGCTCGCGCGAGGCGCTGTTCGCGTTCGCGCAGACCGTGGTCGACCCCGACCGGCCGGCCGTGGTGGTCTGTCCCAATCCCTTCTACCAGATCTACGAGGGCGCGGCCCTGCTCGCGGGCGCCGAGCCCTACTACGCGCCCAGCGACCCGGCGCGCAATTTCGCGGTGGACTGGGACAGCGTGCCGGAAGCGACCTGGGCGAAGACCCAGCTGCTGTACGTCTGCTCGCCGGGCAATCCCACGGGCGCGGTGATGCCGCTGGAAGAGTGGAAGAAGCTGTTCGCGCTGCAGGACAGGCACGGCTTCGTGATCGCCTCGGACGAGTGCTACAGCGAGATCTACTTCCGCGAGGAGCCGCCCCTGGGCGGCCTGGAAGCGGCCGCGAAGCTCGGTCGCGGCGACTTCCGCGGCCTGGTGGCCTTCACCAGCCTGTCCAAGCGCAGCAACGTGCCGGGCATGCGCAGCGGCTTCGTCGCGGGCGACGCCCGGCTGCTCAAGCAGTTTCTGCTCTATCGCACCTACCACGGCAGCGCGATGAGCCCGATCGTGCAGGCCGCCAGCGTGGCCGCCTGGAAGGACGAGGCGCACGTGGTCGACAACCGCGACCTGTATCGGCGCAAGTTCGCCGAGGTCACGCCGCTGCTGGAGAAGGTGCTGGACGTGCGGCTGCCGGACGCGGGTTTCTACCTCTGGGCCGGCGTGCGTGGAAGCGACACCGCATTCGCCCGCGACCTGCTGGCTCAATACAATGTGACGGTGCTGCCGGGCAGTTACCTGGCCCGCGAAGCCGCGGGCGGCAATCCCGGCGCCGGCCGCATCCGGATGGCGCTCGTGGCGGACACCGCCGAGTGCCTCGAAGCTGCCCGGCGCATCGTGCAGTTCGTACAAGACCAGCAAAGCAATCCATGACCCAGCAGCTCCAGAAGATCATCGACACCGCGTGGGAAGACCGCGCCAGCCTCTCGCCCTCCGCCGCACCGAAGGAAGTGCGCGACGCCGTGGAACACGTGCTGGCGGAACTCGACGCCGGCAAGCTGCGCGTGGCCACCCGCCAGGGCGTGGGCCAGTGGACCGTGCACCAGTGGATCAAGAAGGCGGTGCTGCTGTCCTTCCGCCTGAACGACAACGCGGTCATGCAGGCCGGCGCGCTGACCTTCTACGACAAGGTCCCCACCAAGTTCTCGCACCTGTCCTCGCAGGAACTGGCGGCCACCGGCGTGCGCGTGGTGCCGCCGGCCGTCGCGCGCCGCGGCAGCTTCGTCGCCAAGGGCGCCATCCTGATGCCCAGCTACGTGAACATCGGCGCCTACGTCGACCAGGGCACGATGGTGGACACCTGGGCGACCGTCGGCTCCTGCGCGCAGATCGGCAAGAACGTGCACCTGTCGGGCGGCGTGGGCATCGGCGGCGTGCTGGAGCCGCTGCAGGCCAACCCGACCATCATCGAGGACAACTGCTTCGTCGGCGCCCGCTCCGAAGTGGTGGAAGGCGTGATCGTCGAGGAGAACTCGGTGATCTCCATGGGCGTGTTCATCAGCCAGAGCACCAAGATCTACAACCGCATGACCGGCGAGATCAGCTACGGGCGCGTGCCCGCGGGCTCGGTGGTGGTCAGCGGTTCGCTGCCGGCCAAGGACGGCAGCCACAGCCTGTACTGCGCGGTGATCGTCAAGCAGGTCACGGCGGCCACCCGCGAGAAGACCAGCATCAACGAGCTGCTGCGGGATTGATTCGGGACTCGAGGGAGAAGTAGCTATGGCTATGGGGACGATGGAGCGGATCCTGCGCCTGATGGCGGACAAGAAGGCGTCGGACGTCTATCTGTCGGCCAACGCGCCGGCGATGATCAAGATCAACGGCCAGACGCTGCCGATCAACAACCAGCTGCTGCCCTCGGACGCCACGCGCGCCCTGCTGGCCGAGGTGCTGCCGGCCCACCGCATGGAGGAACTGGACGCCACCGGCGAGCTGAACATGGCCTACGCCGTGGAGGGCGCGGGCAACTTCCGCTTCTCCGCCATGCGCCAGCGCGGCAGCATCGCGGCGGTGATCCGCTACATCGCCAGCGACATCCCGGCGCTGTCCACGCTGCAGGTGCCCATGATCCTGGGCGACCTGATCATGGAAAAGCGCGGCCTGCTGCTGATGGTGGGCGCCACCGGCGCCGGCAAGAGCACGACGCTGGCCGCCATGATGGACCAGCGCAACGAGACGATGACCGGCCACATCCTCACCATCGAGGACCCGGTCGAATTCATCTTCCGCAACAAGAAGAGCGTGGTGAACCAGCGCGAGGTGGGCAGCGACACGCAGTCGCTGCAGACCGCGCTGAAGAACGCGCTGCGGCAGGCGCCCGACGTGATCCTGATCGGCGAAATCCGCGACCGCGAGACCATGTCCGCGGCCATCGCGTATGCCCAGTCGGGCCACCTGTGCCTGGCGACCATGCACGCGAACAACAGCTACCAGGCGCTCAACCGCGTGCTGTCATTCTACCCGGTGGAAGTGCGGCCGACGATGCTGGGCGACCTGGCCGCCGCGCTCAAGGCCGTGGTGTCGCAGCGCCTGCTGCGCACGGTTTCCGGCAGCCGCGCACCGGCGGTGGAGGTGATGCTCAACACCAAGCTGGTGTCCGAGCTGATCGAGAAGGGCGACTTCTCGGGCGTGAAGGAAGCCATGGAGAAATCCATGGCCGAGGGCTCGCAGACCTTCGAGCAGGACATCGCCCGCCTCATCATCGACGGCATCGTCGACAAGAAGGAAGGCCTGGCCTACGCCGACTCGCCGACCAACCTGCAGTGGCGCCTGCAGAACAGCCAGCACGACGCGCAGCGCGCCCTGGCCAACGAGGGCGATACCGACATCGACCTGGACGACGAGCCCTCCTTCACCGAAATCACGCTCGACGTGAAACACTAAATTGGTTCACTCTGAAAAGTCGCAAGCGACTTTTCAGAGTGGCCTGATCAGTGTGAAGAGGCCCGGCAAAGCCGGATCCTCTTCACAGGAGGGAGCGCGCTGCATGTTATTCCGCGCGCTCCACGTGCCGCTGCGCGGAGAACTGCACCCGTAGGCTGGTGGTGAGCGCAGCGAACCCCAGCGTAGACTATCGTCCAATGTCCAAGACGCTCCACCTGGCTGAGCAACTGATTGCCCAGCGTTCCGTCACGCCCGAGGACGGGCACTGCCAGACCTTCATCGCCCAGCGCCTGCAGGCCCAGGGCTTCAGCTGCGAGACCATCGCCAGCGGGCCGACGGACTTCCGCGTCACCAACCTGTGGGCCAAGCGGCCCGGCACCGGCCAGCGCACGCTGGTCTTCGCCGGCCACACCGACGTCGTGCCCACCGGGCCGCTGGAACAGTGGACCAGCGATCCCTTCGTGCCCAGCCACCGCGGCGGCAACCTGTATGGCCGCGGCGCGGCCGACATGAAGACCTCGATCGCGGCCTTCACGGTGGCGGTGGAGGAGTTCCTCGCCGCGCGGCCGCAGCCGAAGATCGGCATCGCCTTCCTCCTGACCAGCGACGAGGAAGGCCCCAGCGTGGACGGCACGGTGGTGGTCTGCGAGAAAGCTGCGCGAGCGCGGCGAGAAGCTGGACTTCTGCATCGTGGGCGAACCGACCTCGGTGGAACGCCTGGGCGACATGATCAAGAACGGCCGGCGCGGCAGCCTCACCGGCAAGCTGACGGTCAAGGGCATCCAGGCGCACATCGCCTACCCGCAGCTCGGCAAGAACCCGATCCACATGGTGCTGCCGGCGCTGCACGAGCTGGCCACCACCGAGTGGGACCGCGGCAACGACTTCTTCCCGCCCACCAGCTTCCAGGTGAGCAACATCCATGGCGGCACCGGCGCGGGCAACATCATCCCGAACCGGGTGGTGGTCGATTTCAACTTCCGCTTCGCCAGCGTCAGCACCGCCGAGGCGCTGCAGCAGCGCGTGCACGCCATCCTGGACAGTCACCAGCTCGATTACGAGATGGCCTGGACCGTGGGCGGCCAGCCCTTCCTCACCACTCCCGGCGAACTGGTGGGCGCGGTGCAGGCGGCGATCCGCGACGTCACCGGCCTGGAGACCGAACTCTCCACCACCGGCGGCACCAGCGACGGCCGCTTCATCTCCAGGATCTGCCCGCAGGTGATCGAGTTCGGCCCCATCAACGCCACGATCCACAAGATCGACGAGCACGTGCGCGTGGCCGACATCGACCCGCTCAAGGACATCTACCGGCGCGTGCTGGAGCACCTGGACGCGTCGTGAAGCTCCTTGCGCTGGTGGAACAGCTGGCCGGCGAGCTCGAGGCGGCCGGGGTCGGCTATGGCCACGGCACGACCAACGCCTTCGACGAAGCGGCCTGGCTGGTGCTGTGGAAGCTGGGCCTGCCGCTCGATGAACTCGACGACCATGCCGACCTCGAACTCGCCGCGCCGCAGCAGCAGGCCGTGCGCGAGCTGGTGCACGAGCGCATCACCTCGCGCAAGCCGGCGGCCTACCTGACGCGCGAAGCCTGGCTGCAGGGCGTGCCCTTCTACGTGGACGAGCGCGCCATCGTGCCGCGCAGCTTCATCGCCGAACTGCTCGCCGACGGCGGCATCGACCCCTGGCTCTCCGAGCGCACGCGCAATGTGCTGGACCTGTGCACCGGCAACGGCAGCCTCGCGGTGCTGGCGGCGATGGCGTATCCGGAGGTGGAAGTGGACGGGGCCGACATCTCGGCCGAGGCGCTGGACGTCGCGCGGATCAACGTGGAAAAGCACGGCCTGCAGGATCGCGTCCGCCTGCTGCAGTCGGACGGACTGTCCGCCCTGCCCGGCCCCTACGACCTCATCCTGTGCAACCCGCCGTACGTGAATGCCCGTTCGATGGCGCGGCTGCCGGCCGAATACCGGGCCGAACCCGAACTGGCGCTGGCCGGCGGCAGCGACGGCATGGACTTCATCCGCGCGCTGCTGCGCGACGCGCCCGCACGGATGGCGAATGAGGGCGTGCTGGTGCTGGAGATCGGCAACGAGCGCGAACACTTCGAGGCGGCCTTCCCGCGGCTGGAAGCGGTGTGGCTGGAGACCAGCGGGGGCGAGGACCAGGTGCTGCTGCTCACGCGCGACGCACTGCGGCGACAATCCCCCTCGTGATCCAGCTCCGCAACGTGACCCTGCGCCGAGGCGCCAAGGTCCTCCTCGACGGCGTTTCCGTCACCCTCAACCCCGGCGAAAAGGTCGGCCTCGTCGGCCGCAACGGCGCCGGCAAGTCGACGCTGTTCGCGCTCCTCAACGGCAGCCTGCACGAGGACGCCGGCGATTTCTTCCTGCCCGCGCAGTGGCGCCTGGCGCAGGTCGCGCAGGACATGCCCGACACCGACGAGCCCGCCACCGCCTTCGTGCTGGATGGCGACACGCGGCTGCTCGCCCTGCGCGGCGAACTGGCGCAGGCCGAAGCCAGCGGCGACGGCATCGCCATCGCCCACGCGCACTCCGA
The DNA here is from genome assembly GCF_013087525.1 of Ramlibacter montanisoli. GTDB lineage: Bacteria > Pseudomonadota > Gammaproteobacteria > Burkholderiales > Burkholderiaceae_C > Ramlibacter > Ramlibacter montanisoli. The sequence goes on from NZ_JABFCS010000001.1 coordinate 1,537,258, forward strand.
CCTGGCCGATGCCGGTGCCCACGACGCCGTGCCGCGCGCGCAGTCGCTGATCCTCGGCCTGGGCTTCCGGCCCGAGGAACTGGACCGCCCCGTCAACAGCTTCTCCGGCGGCTGGCGCATGCGCCTGCAGCTGGCCCGCGCGCTGATGTGCCCGTCCGACCTGCTGCTGCTGGACGAGCCCACCAACCACCTGGACCTGGACGCCCTGGTCTGGCTGGAAGGCTGGCTGCAGCGCTACGCGGGCACGCTGGTGGTCATCAGCCACGACCGCGAATTCCTCGACGCCGTGACCAACGTGACGCTGCACATCGACGCCCAGAAGCTCACGCGCTACGGCGGCAACTACAGCGCCTTCGAGCTGCTGCGGGCGCAGCAGCTGGAGCAGCAGCAGTCCGCCTTCGCGCGCCAGCAGGACAAGATCGCCCACCTGCAGAAGTTCATCGACCGCTTCAAGGCCAAGGCCACCAAGGCCAAGCAGGCGCAGAGCCGGGTGAAGGCCCTGGAACGCATGGAGAAGATCGCGCCGGTGCTGGCCGATGCGGAATTCAGCTTCGAGTTCAAGGAGCCGCAGAACCTGCCGAACCCGATGCTGGCGATCAGCGATGCGGCCTTCGGCTACGCGCCCCCACCCCAACCCTCCCCGGAGGGGGAGGGAGCGAAGCCAAGGTCATCCTGCGCAACGTCAACCGCTCCGTGCTCGCCGGCCAGCGCATCGGCATCCTGGGCGCCAACGGCCAGGGCAAGTCGACGCTGGTCAAGACGATCGCCCGGACCATGCCGCCGCTGGCCGGGCGCATCACCGAAGGCAAGGGCCTCGCGATCGGCTACTTCGCGCAGCAGGAGCTGGACGTGCTGCGGCCGCAGGACACGCCCCTGGAGCACATGGTGCGGCTGGCGCGCGAGTTCGCCGCCGCCACCGGCCAGTCCGACCGCGAGCAGGACCTGCGCAACTACCTGGGCCAGTTCCTCTTTTCCGGCGACATGGTGCAGCAGGCCGTCGGCTCCATGAGCGGCGGCGAGAAGGCGCGCCTGGTGCTGGCGATGATCGTCTGGCAGCGCCCCAACCTGCTGCTGCTGGACGAGCCGACCAACCACCTGGACCTGGCCACCCGCGAAGCCCTCTCGGTCGCCCTCAACGAGTTCGAGGGCACGGTCATGCTGGTGAGCCACGACCGTGCGCTGCTGCGTTCGGTGTGCGACGAGTTCTGGCTGGTGGGCCGCGGCGGCATCGCCGATTTCGACGGCGACCTCGACGACTACCAGCGCTACCTGCTGGAGGAAGCGCGCCGGCTGCGCGAACAGCTCACGGCGGGGGCAGCGTCGGCAAACCCGTCCCCCGGCGAACCGCGGGTCACGCCACAGGAGCAGCGCAAGCAGCAGGCCCTGCAGCGCCAGCAGCTGGCCACCCGCCTGAAGCCCCTGAAGAAGGAGCTGGAACAGGCCGAGCGCCGCATCGCCGCGCTGGAGACGGAGAAGTCGCAGCTGGAACAGCGCCTGTCCAGCATGCTGCCGCCTGCGGAAATCGCCGAGGCGGGCCGGCGGCTGAAGGGTGTCACCGAGGAACTCGCGGCGCTGGAAGAGCGCTGGCTGGAGCTCTCCGGGCAGATCGAGGCCGCCGAGGCGGTCAGCGGCTGAGCGCATGGCCACCGCGCTGCAACTGGCCGATGGCGACCCCGCGCTGGTCGCCGCCATCCAGCGGGCGCGCAGGCTGCTGAACCGGCGCGCGCTGGCCGGTGCGGCCGCGGGGGCGTGGTGCCGGTGCCCGGCCTCGACTGGCTGGTGGATGCCGCGCTGCTGTCCAGGCTGATCCCCGCGATCAGTGCCGAATTCGGCCTGACCCCGAGCAGCTGGAGCGGCTGCCCAAGCGCAAGCGCGAGCAGGTGGAGAAGGCCACGGCCGTGGTGGGCTCGCTGGTGATCGGCAAGTTCATCACCCGCGAGCTGGTGATCAGGACCGCCGCCGCCGTCGGCAAGCGCCTCACCGTCAAGCGCGCCGCGAAGTTCGTGCCCTTCGCGGGCCAGGCGCTGTCCGCACTGATCGGCTACACCGCCATCCGCTACCTCGGCGAAGAGCACATCCGCGACTGCGTGCAGGTCTGCCGCGAAGCCCACCTGAAGCTGCCCTCGCCGGTGCGGCAGCTGCGCGCATCAGTGCGCGGCTGACAGGCAGATGCAGGCGGCGCCTATCGGCGCTGCCCGGCCGGGGCGCTCCAATGGGTGCTGGACGACAAACGAGCACCTCCATGCAAGCCTCCGACATCCTCGGCTACCTCGCCGGAACGCTGACCACCGCCGCCCTCGTGCCGCAGGTGTGGCGCACCTTCCGCACCAAGGACGTGAGCGGCATCTCCCTGCGCATGTACACCATCTTCACCATCGGCATCGCCGTGTGGCTGGCCTACGGCTTCCTGCTGAAGGAAATGCCCATGCTGGTGGCCAACAGCGTGAGCCTGGTGCTGGCCTGCACGGTCCTGGCCATGAAGCTCAGGTACGGCAGGCAGCGGCTCGGCTATCCTGTGGGCCATGGCCGGACCCAGCAGCGGTGAAAAGGACGTCCTGACCGACGCGTCAGGCCCGGCGGCGTTCACGGACGGCGAGCTGCAGGAGCTCGACGCCCGCGGCATCAGCTCGCCGCTGCAGGTGCTGCGCGCGCACCGCGCGCTGCGGGGCATGCGGGCCGGCCAGGTGCTCAGGGTGGTCACCAGCTCGGAGCAGACGCTGGCGGAGTTCCAGGCGCTCTCCAAGTACGTGGTCGGCTACGAACTGGTTTCGCAGGAGCAGTTCGGCGACGAGTTCATCCACGTCTTGCGCAAGAAGCGCTGAAGGCAAAGGAAAAGGGCCTGCCACCCTCGCGAGCGGCAGGCCCTTCAAGCCTTGGTAGGACGTACAAGATTCGAACTTGTGACCAACGGATTAAAAGTCCGCTGCTCTACCAACTGAGCTAACGTCCCAACCGGTTTGCCCCTGCTTTCGCAGCAGCAAAGCCCGCGATTATATCGTGGTTTGGACGGCTTTCCGGGACGCGATGCGATCGAGCACCCAGCCGGCCGCGCACTGGCCGAAGGTGGCCGTGACGCTGACCACCGATCCGTAGCCGTGGCAGTTCAGGGAGCCGTCGCCCTCGATGGCGCAGGAGGGGTCCGGCGGCGCGACCGCTTCCCGGCTGAAGATGCAGGCGATGCCGATGCGCTTGCCCTCCTTCGGCGCGCCGTGGAACTTGCGCAGCCGGTAGCGCAGTTGCGCCAGCAGCGGGTCGTGCGTGGTGTGCGCGAGGTCGTCGATGTCGACCTGGTGGGCCAGCCGCTTGCCGCCGGCGGCGCCGCAGGCAATGAACAGCGCCTTGCGCTCGCGCGCCCAGACCGCCATCGCCGTCTTGGCCTTGAGCTGGTCGCAGGCGTCGATCACGGCGTCCACGCCCGCCGGCAGCAGCATCGGCCAGTTGTCCGGCTCGACGAACTCCTCCACGGCGTGCACCGTGCAGCGGGGATGGATCTGCGCGATGCGCTCGCGCATCGCCAGCACCTTGGCCTGCCCGATCGTGCTTTCCAGCGCGTGGACCTGGCGGTTGATGTTGGATTCGGCGACGTGGTCCAGGTCGATCAGCGTGAGCGCGCCGACGCCGCTGCGCGCCAGCGCCTCCGCGGCCCAGGAGCCGACCCCGCCGATGCCGACGACGGCGACGTGCGCGCCGCGGATCGCCGCGGCGCCGGCCATGCCGTACAGGCGTTCCAGCCCGCCGAAGCGCCGCTGCAGGTCGGCGGCCTCGTCCAGGTGCGTCATGCGCGGCGCACGGCGGGGGCGATCAGCGCAGGCGCGCCAGCCGCTCGCGCGCGGCGCTGGCCGCTTCCGACTGCGGGTAGGCCTTCACCAGGTCGTCCAGCGTGCGGCGCGCGCTGGCGTTGTCCTTCAGCTCGATCTGGCAGTTGGCGATGGACAGCACGGCCTCGGGCGCGCGCGGATGGTCCGGCGCCTGCTGCAGCAGCGCGCGGAAGTTCGCGATGGCGCCGCGGTAGTCGCGGTTGGCGTACTGCGCATTGCCCAGCCAGAACAGCGCCGTCGGCCGGTAGCCGCTGGTGGGGTGCTTGCGCAGGAACTCGGCGAAGGCGCCTTGCGCCGCCACGAAATCGCCCTTGCGGAAGGCGGCCAGCGCCGCCTCGAAGTCGCGCTGCTCCGCCGGATCGACGCTGAACTCGCGGCCGTCCACGTTCACCTGCACCGGCTCGAACTTGCGCAGGCGTTCTTCCACGCCCTGGGCGATGTCGCGCTGGCGCTTCTGCACGTCGGCGACGTCGCGCGCGAGCTGTTCGTCGGTGCCGCGCAGGCGCGCGAGCTCCGCGCGCAGCGCTTCGATCTGGTTCTGCAGCTCCAGCAGGCTGCGCCGCAGGCCCGCGTTCTCCTCGTTGGAGCGGCGCAGTTCCTCGGTGAGGCCCTGGCGTTGCTGCTCCACGCGCTGTCGCAGCTCCAGGATGGCGCGGCGCGCCTCGTCGTCCTCGAACAGGGCCGCCTGCGCGGAGCCAGCGAAGAGCGAGGCGGCGGCCAGCGCCGCGGCGAGCGCGGAACGTTTGATGCTTTTCATCGGTAGGCGATCTCCGCGCGGCGGTTGCGCGACCAGGCGGATTCGTCGCCGCCGGCCGTGGCGGGCTTCTCCTCGCCGAAGCTCACCGCCTCGACCTGCGCATCGCGCACGCCCAGCAGTTCGAGCGCGCGGCGCACGGCTTCCGAGCGGCGCTGGCCGAGCGCGAGGTTGTACTCGCGGCCGCCGCGTTCGTCGGTGTGGCCCTCGACCACGATGTGCCGCGTGCCGTTGGCCTTCAGGAAGCGCGCGTGCGCCTCCAGCAGGGACTGGAACTCGGGCTTGATCACGTAGCTGTCGTAGTCGAAGTACACGACGCGGGCGACGTTGGTGGGGCCGGCCTGGGTGCCGGTGGCGCGGTCGGCCTGCACCTGCTGCACCTGGCTCTGTCCCCCGGGGCCGCCCGGGCCGCTGCCCGGCGTGCCGGACTGGCCGGTGCGGTCTTCCACCGGGACGTCGTCGAGCTTCACGCCGCTGGCGCAACCCGCCAGCGCGGCAGCGAATGCGACAGCCAGAAACAGACGATGCTTCATTCTTCGGATCTCCAGAAAATTCATCTTTGAAATGGGCCCCAGTCGGGCTCGCGGATGTCGCCGCCCCTGCCGGGCAGGCGTGCCTTGATCTTGCCGTCGAGGGTGGTGGTCATCAGTGCCTCTGCGCCCCCTGGCGGGTCGCGTAGATGATGAGGCGCCCGTTCGGCGCAAAGCTCGGGCTCTCGTCGGCCGTGGTGTCGGTGACCGACTGGACATTGCCCGTGGCGAACTCCATCACCTGCAGCTTGAAGGCACCGCTGATGCGGGAAATGTAGGCCAGCCACTTCCCATCGGGACTGAGCGCCGGCGAAATGTTGTAAGTCCCTGTAAAGGTGACGCGCTGCGGCTCGCCACCGGTGGAGGCCATGCGGTAGATCTGCGGCGCGCCGCCCCGGTCGCTGACGAAGTAGATGCTGCGGCCATCGGACGAGTACAGGGGCTCGGTGTCGATGCTGCCCGATTGCGTGAGGCGGCGCGGCTCGCCGCCGGTGGACGCGATCGTGTAGAGCTGCGAGCCGCCGTCGCGCGTGAGCGTGACGGCCAGCGTGCGGCCGTCCGGTGCCCACGCCGGCGCGCTGTTGGAGCCGCGGAAGTTGGCGATCAGCCGGCGGCCGCCCGTGGCCACGTCGTGCACGTACACGACCGGCTTGCGCGATTCGAAGGACACGTAGGCCAGTTGGCGGCCGTTGGCCGACCACGCCGGCGAGATGATCGGCTCGGCACTGGCCAGCGCGGACTGCGCGTTCTCGCCGTCCGAATCGGCCACCCACAGGTTGAAGCGGGTGCCGGCCTTGGTCACGTAGGCGATGCGCGTGGAGAACACGCCTTTCTCGCCGGTGAGCTTCTCGTAGATCATGTCGGCGATGCGGTGGGCGGCCAGCCGCAGGTCGGCCGCCACCACCACGAAGCCGTCGGCCGCCAGGCTCTGCCCGCGCACCACATCCCACAGCCGGAAGCGGACGTCGAAGCGGCCGTCGGCCAGGCGCGTGACGCTGCCCACCGCGAGCGAATCGGCGGTCTTCTGGCGCCAGGGGCTCAGGTCGGGCCGGCTGGTCTCGTCCAGCGCGCCGGCTCCCGCGGGATCGATGCCGCGGAACTGGCCGCTGCGTTCCAGGTCGGCCTGCACGATAGAGGCGATCTTCTGCGGCGCCTCCCTTCGCCGCGGAACGGCACCACGGCGATCGGCAGCTGCGTCAGGCCGACGCCGGTGACTTCGACGCGGAATTGCGCCAGCGCGGATGCGAAGGGCGCGAGGGCCAGTCCCGCGGCGCAGGCGCGGCGGGCAAGCGATATTTTGGTCATGGGCAGCAGCCTATCTCCTTTCGACGGTCGGGCGAACAGGGGATGGAACGGAGGGAGCGGAAGGGCGATGCACGGATCATGGAAAATCACCGGATGTCCCGGCCCACACTCTCCGTCGTCATCGCCGCCCGCAACGAAGCGCACCAGATTGCCGAATGCGTCCGCAGCGTCTCCTTCGCCGACGAAGTGATCGTACTTGATTCATCCAGCACGGACGCCACGGAGGCCGTCGCGCGCGAGGCCGGTGCGAAAGTGCATGTAACGGACTGGCCGGGCTATGGAAGGCAGCAGCAGCGCGGCATCGGCCTCGCCACTTCGGACTGGGTGATGTCCCTGGACGCCGACGAACGCGTGAGCGAGGAGCTGGCGCGCGAGGTCCGCGCGGCGATCGAGAACCCGGTGGCCGACGGCTACCGCCTCCCCGGTATTCGAGCTTCTGCGGCCAATTCATCGACCACTGCGGATGGCGCCCGGACTACACCTTGCGGCTGGTGCGGCGCGAGCGCGCCGGCTTCACCGACCACTTCCTGCATGCGCACATGACGGTGGACGGAACGCGGGCGGACCTGCGCTCCCCCATCATCCATTTCAGTTACAGGGACCTGGACGACGTGCTGGAAAAGTTGACGCGCTATTCACGCGGCGCGGCGATCGATGCCAACACCAACGGCCAGCGTTCCTCGCTGGCGCGCGCGCTGGCCAGCGGCTTCTGGTCCTTCGTGAAGACCTATTTCCTGCGCCAGGGCTTCCGCGACGGCCGCATGGGCCTGGTGCTGGCGATCTACAACGCCCAGACCAGCTACTACAAGTACCTGCGGCTGTGGCTGATGCAGCAGCCGGTGGTGCAGGCAGCGCCCTCGGGCGCTCAACCCCACTCGATGGCACCGCCGCGGCAGTAGCCGCGCATGGTCATGCCGTAGCGCGCCAGTTCCTCGGCCTTCCATTCCTTCTGCTGGCGCAAGAGCTTCGCCTTGTCCAGCTTGCGGCGCAGCCAGGACTTGTGCAGCAGGCGGTAGTTGTAGCGGTAGCCCAGGTTGTCCTTCTGGCGCAGGCCGCGCTCCTGCTTCATCGCCGTCTGCGTGATCGAGCCGTAGTGGTGCAGCCACGATGCGCCCGTCGTGCCGCCCGCCACGCCGGCCTTCGCCATCTCGTGGAAGAACATGGTGTCCTCGTACCCAAGCAGCTTGGGGATCGGCTGGAAATAGCCCACGTCCATCCACACCGAGTGGTGCACGGCGAGGCACACCGCATGGCACCAGCCGTGCCGCAGCGCGTCGCGCATGCGGGTGCCGGCGTCGGGCGCGAAGGCCTCGAAGTCGTAGCCCAGCTCGCCCTCCACCAGCGAGGGCGAGATCACCCGCAGGCCGCTGCGCTGGGCCGCGCCGATCAGGTTCTCCACCCAGCCGGGGCTGACCAGCACGTCGTTGTTCATCACGATCGTCCAGTCCGCCTGCAGCGCCAGCGCGCCCTGGTTCCAGGCGACGCCGCAGCCCATGTTGTCGCGGTTCCAGATGCGTCCGCCGAGAGGAACGGTGGCGAGGTAGTCGCGCGTGTCGTCGGGCGAGCCGTTGTCCACCACCACGACGCGATCGAGCGGCGTGCCGTGGCGCACCATGCTGGCTATGCACTGGCGGGTGTAGTCGACCTGGCCATAGCAGGCGAAGGTGATGGCGTAGCTACTCTTGTCCATGGCGGTTCAGGAGGGCGCCGCAGAAGACCGCGGCCATCACGGCGTAGAAGCTCGCCATGAACTTCAGGTCCACGACCTCGGTGCTGAGGCTGCTGACCAGGAGGCAGGTGAAGAAGGCGACGCCCATCGCCGCGTCGGTGCTCTCGCGGCTGCCCTGCTGCCGGATCCCGCGCACGCAGATCGCCAGCGGCACCAGCATCAGCAGCGCGGCCGACACGAGGCCGCCCACGCCGCTGCGCACGGCGCTGCTCACGACCTGATTGTGAAAGGCCGAGGTGAAGCCGCTTTCCACCGCGAACGGCGATGCATAGGGAAAGTCGGCCAGCGTCGCCGGCGCGACGTGCGCCGTGTCGCCGACGCCCGCCCAGGGGTGTTGCGCGAACAGGTCGGCGGCCATCCGCAGGTAGGTGATGCGCAGGCCGACCGAGGTCTCGGGCGCGACGCCCTGCCAGGGGTAGCTGAGGACTTCGCGGACGGTGATGTCCACGCGGTCCGCGATCACCGGCACCAGCAGGTAGGCCGACACGGGCGCGAGCACGGCCAGGCCGATCACGGTGGCGGTCTGCCACTTGCCTCGCCCACCCCAGTGGTGCAGGAGCCAGGCCGTGACCAGCAGCGGGACGGCCGCCCAGCCCGTGCGCGAAAAGGTCAGCAGCGACAGGTAGGCGCCCAGGAAGAAGGCCGCCACCCGCAGCACGATGCCCCAGCGGTCGCCTTCCCGCCAGTCGCGCGGCGTGATCGAGACCAGGCACATCAGGCCGAAGGCCAGCGTGAGGTAGCAGAACACCAGGGGATCGACCGCGTGCGTGGTGACCCGCCGCGCCGGCCAGCGCGGGTCCTGGCCGATGAAGTGCAGGTAGGCCAGCGCCAGCACCAAGGCCACGGGCAGCGCCCACCGCAGCACGCGGCCGACCGGCATGGGCCAGCGCAGCGCGAACAGGAACACCGGGACGGCCAGCAGGAAGCGGCCCGGCGCCTCGAACTGCGGCGGATAGAGGTCGCCGCGCAGCACGGCGGCCACCGTCGTCGCGACGATCGGGCTCACCAGCGTCACCAGCACCAGTGCGGCCCACCGGCGTTCCGCGCGGTCCAGGCGCAGCGGCGGCAACTTCCCGGACAGCAGCAGCGCCGCCGACCCCAGGACGCCGACGAAGAGGACGGCGTTGGTCCAGCGGGGAACGGTCAGCACCAGCAGCGGCGCCAGGCAAAGGAGCAAACCCAGCCAGGAGGCCAGGCGCGCGATCGATGGTGTCATGGCAGGGCCGCGCACTGCCGTCTCGGCGCCCACGCTCATCGCTGGCGGATCACGTTCGCCTGCGGCGGCCGGCCGCGCCAGTCATCGGAGGGTAAGGACATGGAATCTTGGATAATGCGGGCTCGCATGCAGTCCGCCCCGCCTATTGTGCCCGACGCGTCCGCGACCTCCGGCACGGCGCCCGCACCCGATGCAGCGCCGGCGAGCCTGACCGATCGCCTCCGGCGCTTCCTCCCCTACATCAGCCACGTCCGGCGCTACTGGATCGTGGTGGTGGTCGCGACCGTCATCGGCGCCAGCACGGAGCCGGCGGCGCCCGCGCTGCTGCGGCCGCTGCTCGATCGCGGCTTCGGCGCCAGCGCCTTCAATCCCTGGCTGGTGCCCGCGGCGCTGCTGCTGCTGTTCGCGATCCGCGGCGGCGCCGGCTTCATCGCCGACATCGCGCTGGCCAAGATCGCCAACGAGGGCATGTTCATGCTGCGGCGCGCGCTGTTCCAGCGGCTGCTGGACGCGCGGCTGGACATGTTCCGCTCCGAATCGGCGAGTTCGCTGTCCAACAGCATCGTGCACGAGGTGCAGAACGCGATCACCGTGCTGGTGAACGCCCTGACCGGGCTGGTCAAGGACAGCCTGGCCCTGGTCGGCCTGCTGGTGTACCTGCTGTGGATCAACTGGCAGCTCACCCTGATCGTCGGCTTCCTCGGGCCCGCCGTCGCCTGGATCATGCGCACCGCGTCGCGCCGGCTGCACCGGCTGGCCAAGAGCAGCCAGGCCGCCACCATCGAGATCGCCTATTCGGTGGAAGAGAACGTGCTGGCCAACCGCATGGTGCGTCTGCACGGCGCCGGGCCGTCCCAGGCGAAGCGCTTCGAGGCCCTGAGCCTGGGCGCTGCGCCGGCTGGCCATGAAATCCTCGGTGGCGCAGGCGGCCATCACGCCCGTGATGCACATGCTGGCGGCCGCGGCGCTGTCGGTCGTGATCGTGATCGCGCTGTGGCAAACCGAACGCGGCATGACGGTGGGCACCTTCGCCTCCTTCGTGGCGGCGCTGCTGATGCTGATCGCGCCGGTCAAGCGGCTGTCGGAAGCCACCGGCCCGATCACGCGCTCGCTCGCGGTGCTGGAACGCTCCTTCGACCTGGTGGAGCACACGCCCGCCGAACAGGGCGGCACGCACGACCCGGGGCGCGCCTCGGGCCGGATCGAGTTCCGGGACCTCAGCGTGCGCTACCCCGGCGCAAGCGCTGCGGCGCTGGAACACTTCACGCTGGACGTGGTCCCCGGCCAGACGATCGCCCTGGTCGGGCCTTCGGGCTCGGGCAAGACGACGCTGGCCAACGTGCTGCCCCGCTTCGTGGAGCCGACCTCGGGCCTGGTGCGCCTGGACGGCCACGAGCTGCGCGACTGGGACCTCGCGGCGCTGCGCCGCCAGTTCGCCATGGTGAGCCAGGAAGTCGTGATGTTCAACGACAGCCTGGCGGCCAACGTGGCGCTGGGCGCGGACATCGACCGCGCGCGCGTGCAGCGGGCCCTGGAGGCGGCCAACCTGGCCGACGTCGTCGCCGCCCTGCCCCAGGGCATGGACACCCGCGTGGGGCACAACGCCACGGCCCTGTCCGGCGGCCAGCGGCAGCGACTGGCCATCGCCCGCGCCCTGTACAAGGACGCGCCTGTGCTGATCCTCGACGAGGCGACCTCGGCGCTGGACAACGAGTCGGAGCGGCTGGTGCAGGAGGCGCTGCGCCGCCTGATGGCGGGCCGCACCAGCATCATCATCGCCCACCGGCTCTCCACGATCGAACACGCGGACCGCATCGCGGTCCTGGACCACGGCCGCCTGGCCGAATTCGGCTCGCCCGCCGAACTGCTGGCCCGCGGCGGCCTGTACGCGCGGCTGCATGCCCTGGGCGGAGGCGCGGGCCCGGAGCTGTGATGCCGCCGCCCGTGCGCTCCGTGCTGGTCATCGTCACGCGCCAGATCGGCGACGTCCTGCTGACCACGCCCCTGGTGCGGCAGGCGCGCCGCACCTGGCCGGACGCGGCCATCGACGTCCTGGGATTCGAAGGCACGCTGGGCATGCTGCGCGGCAACCCCGACGTGCGCGAGCTGATCGCCACGCCGGCGCGCCTGGGCGCCGGCGGCGCATGGCGGCTGGCACGGCGCCTGTGGCGGCGCTACGACCTGGCCCTCATCGCGGAAGCCAGCGACCGCGCGCACCTGATGGGCGCGCTGGCCGCCGGGCGCCGCGCCGGCATCCTGCCCGCGCAGGGTTCCAGCAACTGGTGGAAGCGCCGCCTGCTGGAGCACGCGGTGACGGCGACCGGCGACCTCGGCGAGGTGCACGTGGTGGAGGAGAAGCTGCGCCTGCTGTCGCCCTGGCAGGATGCGGCGACGGCCGCCCCCGCGCAGCTGGTCGCGCCGCCCTCCGAAGCCCTGCCCCCGAGCTGTCGGCGCGGCTCGCGCGCCGCTACGTGGTCGTGCACACGCCCTCCATGTGGCCGTACAAGGAATGGCCCGAGGAGCACTTCCGGTCCTTGCTCCGGCAGCTCGCCGGCGCGGGCCACCAGCTCGTGCTCACGCGCGGCCCGGGCGATGCCGACCGGCAACGCGTCGCGGCGATGGCGGACGCGGCGCCGGCGACGCAGCTGGTGGATGCGGGCGTGCTCGGCTTCGGCCAGCTGGCCGGCCTGCTGCGCGGGGCCGCGCTCTACATCGGGCCCGACACTTCGGTGTCGCACCTCGCGGCCGCCTGCGGCACGCGCGTGCTGGTGATCTTCGGGCCGACCAATCCGCAGCGCTGGGCGCCCTGGCCGGCCGGCACGCAGGAAGTGCGCTTCGTGCGCCGCGCGGAAATGCAGCAGGCCGGCAGCGTCACCTTGCTGCAGGCGAACCTGGACTGCGTGCCCTGCGGCAAGGCCGGCTGCGAGGACCATCGCCTGAGCCCGACGCTCTGCCTGCCCGCCATCCGCCCGGAACGGGTCGCGGCGGAAGCGCTGCGGCTGCTGTCACTTGACGGCCGTGAACTCCCACAGCAGGTGGGTGACGTCGCCGCGCCGCGCGCGGTTCCAGCGCCGCAGGTCGTGCCGCCAGCCTGAGTGCATCGGCTCGTAGACGCCGCGCGGCGAGTGGCGGATCACCCGCACCGTGGCGAAGCGGCCGACGAAGCCGTACATCCGGGCCGCCAGCGCCGGCTGCGTGAAGTACTCGTGCGAGCTGATGGTCAGGAAGTTGACGTGCGTCGGGTCCTGGAAGGCCTGCTCCGAGGGATAGCAGGGCATGGAGGCATAGAGCAGCCCGCCCGGCTTGAGCACGCGCCAGACCTCGTTCATGAGCTCGATGAAGGGAAAGCGGGTGGAGCGCCCGTCGGCCGTCAGCAGCACGCGCGGGACGTGCTCGAAGAAGTCGTAGGCGGACACCGAGTCGAAGCTGGCGTCCTCGTAGGGGATGGGCTCGATCGCCAGGTTGGCCCGCCGGATCTCGCAGGCGCCGGCCTGCGCGGGCACGACGATGTCGACGCCGCACAGCTGGTCGCGGCCGTACGGATTGCGCGGTGTTTCCCCGCACCCGAGGTCCAGGTGCCGGGTGGGTTCACTCTTGGCCATGCCGCCGGATCATACCGGCGGTCACTACCTCACAGCAAAACGATGTCGTACTGCTCTTGCCCCATCGCGCTTTCGCTCTGCAGGGAAATCGGCTTGCCGATGAAGTCCGACAGGCCGGCCAGGTGCTGGCTCTCCTCGTCCAGGAACAGCTCGATCACCTTGGGCGCGGCGATCACGCGGTACTCGCGCGGGTCGAACTGGCGCGCCTCGCGCAGGATCTCGCGCAGGATGTCGTAGGCCACCGTGCGCGGCGTGCGCACCGTGCCCTTGCCCTGGCAGATCGGGCAGGGCTCGCACAGCATGTGCGCCAGCGACTCGCGCGTGCGCTTGCGCGTCATCTCCACCAGGCCCAGCTGCGAGAAGCCGCCCGACATGGTCTTCACCCGGTCGCGCGCCAGCTGCTTGCGGAACTCCGCCAGCACCGCGTCGCGGTGGTCCTCGCGCTGCATGTCGATGAAGTCGACGATGATGATGCCACCCAGGTTGCGCAGCCGCAGCTGGCGCGCGATGGCCTGCGCGGCCTCCAGGTTGGTCTTGAAGATGGTGTCGTCGAAGTTGCGCGCGCCGACGAAGCCACCGGTGTTGACGTCGACGGTGGTCAGCGCCTCGGTCTGGTCGACGATCAGGTAGCCGCCGGACTTCAGGTCCACCCGCCGCCCGAGCGCCCGGGCGATCTCCTCGTCGACCGAATACAGGTCGAAGATGGGCCGCTCGCCCTTGTACAGCTGCAGCCGCCCGGCCGCGGCCGGCATGAACTCCTGCCCGAAGGCCTGCAAGAGGCCGAACTGCTCCTTCGAGTCGATGCGGATGGTCTGCGTTTCCTCGGTCACCAGGTCGCGCAGCACCCGCTGCAGCAGGTTCAGGTCCTGGTGCAGCAGGGACGGCGGCGGCAGGCGCGTGGCCGACTCGCGGATGCGCGTCCAGGTCTTGCGCAGGTACGCGATGTCCTCCGCCAGCTCCTCGTCGGTCGCTTCCTCGCCGTTGGTGCGCAGGATGAAGCCGCCGCCGGCGCTGCCCACCAGCTTGTTCAGGCGCCGCCGCAGGGCGTCGCGCTGGTCCTGCGGGATCTTCTGGGACACGCCCACGTGGTCGTCCTGCGGCAGGAACACCAGCAGCCGCCCGGCGATGCTGACCTGCGTGGACAGGCGCGCGCCCTTGGTGCCGATCGGGTCCTTGATCACCTGCACCATCAGCGCCTGGCCCTCGAACACCTGCTTTTCGATGGGCACCTGCGGCTGGCCGTTGCGCGCCACGGCCGGCGGCTCGCCTTCCGGCTGGCGCTGCCAGACGTCGGCCACGTGCAGGAAGGCGGCGCGCTCCAGGCCCATGTCGATGAAGGCCGACTGCATGCCGGGCAGCACCCGCGCCACCTTGCCCAGGTAGATGTTGCCCACCAGGCCGCGCTCCAGCGTGCGCTCCACGTGCAGCTCCTGCACGGCGCCGTTCTCGACGATCGCGACGCGGGTCTCCTGCGGTGACCAGTTGACCAGGATGTCCTGCTGCATGTGGGGGAAAGCATAACCCAGCGGCCCCGCGAACGCGGCCTCGCTGCTAGAGTGGGCGACAGCGGCCGTAACGGCGCGGCCGCCTTTACCCCGGTAGCACCACTCCCCATGAACGATACCCCCGGCTGCCCGATTTCCTCGAGGGCGGCGGCGCCATGGGCGAGCGGATCCGCGCTTTCGACTGGCACTCCCATCCGCTGGGCTTGCCGGCCCAGTGGCCGCCGGCGCTGCGCATGGCGATCAGCCTGTGCCTGCATTCCAGCTTCCCCACCGCGATCTACTGGGGGCCGGACTTCCACCTCCTCTACAACGACGCCTGGGCGCCGATCCCGGCGGAGAAGCACCCGCAGGTGCTCGGCAAGCCGGCGCGCGAGGCCTGGCCGGACATCTGGGACATCGTCGGGCCCCAGTTCCAGCAGGTGTTCGACACCGGCGACGGGATGGCGGTCTACGAGCAGATGCTGCCCATGGTGCGCGGCGGCCTGCCGCGCGAGACCTGGTGGAACTACAGCCTGACGGCGATCCGGCAGGCGGACCACAGCATCGGCGGCATCTTCAACCAGGGCAACGACATCACCGACGTGGTCCACGCACGGCGCGAGCGCCAGCTGGAGATCGACCGCTGGCGCGAGCTGTTCCGGCAGGCGCCGGCGCCGGTGGCCCTGCTGCGCGGCCCGAAGCACGTCTTCGAGTTCATCAACGATGCCTACCGCCAGCTGGTCGGCGGCCGCGACCTGGTGGGCAAGCCGGTGGCCGAGGCGCTGCCGGAAATCATCGCCCAGGGTTTCGTGGACCTGCTGGACGGCGTGTACCGCAGCGGCGAGGCCTACCTGGGCAGCTCGGCCGCGGTGAAGCTGCAGCGGCGGCCCGGCCAGCCGGCGGAAGACTGCGTCGTCGACTTCGTCTACCAGCCGGTGCGCAACGGCGGCGGCGAGGTGGACGGGATCTTCGTGCTGGTCACCGACGTGACCGACCGGGCGCGGGCCGAGGCGGCGCTGCGGCTGTCCAACTGGCAGCTGGGCGAGGAACGCGCGCGGCTCGCCTCGCTGATCGAGGCGGAGCAGCGGGCGCAGAAGGCCTTGCGCCTGTTCAACGAGACGCTGGAAGCGCACGTGAAGAAGCGGACCGAGCAGCTGAGCGAGGCGCTGCGCCGGCAGCAGGTCGCGGCCGACCGGCTGCGCGCCACCTTCGAGACGCAGATGATCTACCAGGGCTTCGTGGAATGCGACGGCACCCTGCGCGACACCAACGGTGCGTCGCTCGCGGCCATCGGCGCGCGGCTGGCGGACGTCGTGGGGCGGCCGTTCTGGGACACGCCCTGGTTCACCGGCACGCCGGGCGCGCCGCAGGCGATCCGCCAGGCCGTGGAGGCCGCCGCCGGCGGGCTGCCGGTGCAGATGCCCCTGACGCTGGAGCTGCCGGTCGGCCGCCGCCAGCTGCACGTCTCGCTGCGCCCCGCCGCCAACGAGCGCGGGGAGATCGTGGGCATCGTGCCGGAGGCGATCGACGTCACCGAATGGACGGCCGCCGCGCAGTCCATCCTGCTGGCCGACGTCAGGGCGCCGTCCGCACGCCTGCCGATCGCAGCAGCCGCGCCGTCTCGTGCAGCGGAAGTCCCATGATGCCGGTGTAGGAGCCGGCGATGCGGGCGATGTGCGCCGCCGCCCTGCCCTGCACCGCATAGGCGCCGGCCTTGCCCATGGGTTCGCCGCTGGCGACGTAGGCGCGGATCTGCGCCGGCGACATCGCTTCGAAGGTCACGCGTGAATCGCTGAGGGCGGCCAGGCGCTTGCGTCCCGCCTGCACCGCCACCGCCGTCAGCACGCGGTGCGTGTGGCCGGCGAGCTCGCGCAGCATGCGCGCCGCGTCGGCGGCATCGGCGGGCTTGCCGTAGATGGTGCGGCCCAGCGCCACCGTCGTATCGGAACAGAGCACCGGCGCCGCGGGCAGGCCGCGCCGCTGCAAACGCGCCAACGCCGCATCGAGCTTCAGGCCGGTGACGCGCCGCACGTAGGCCGCGGGCGCTTCGCCGGGCTGCTCGTGCTCCAGCGCTTCGCTGTCCTCGCCCTCGTCGGGCAGCAGCAGTTCGTAGCGCACGCCGAGTTGTTCCAGCAGCTGGCGCCGGCGCGGGCTCTGCGATGCGAGGTAGACGAACTCACTCACGGTGGTAAGGGTGGCCGGCGTTGATGGACCAGCCGCGATAGAGCTGCTCGGCCAGCAGCACGCGCACCATGGCGTGCGGCAGCGTCAGGTCGGACAGGCGGATGCGTTCGTGCGCCGCCTGGCGGAAGGCGGGATCGAGGCCGTCCGGCCCGCCGATCACCAGCGCCACGACGTCGTTCTCCAGCTGCCAGTCCTTCAGCTTCGCGGCCAGGGCGACGGTGGTGAGCTGCGTGCCGCGCTCGTCCAGCGCCACGACACGCGCCCCTTTCGGGATCGCCGCCTCGATGCGCTCGCGCTCCGCCGCCAGCAGCGCCGGCAGCGTCTTCGAGGCGCGGGGTTCGGTCTTGACCGCCTTGAGCTCCAGCCGCATCTCCGGGGGAAGCGCTTGGCGTAGTCCTCCCAGGCGGCCTGCGCCCAGTCAGGCACGCGCTGGCCGACGGCCACCACCAGCAGGCGCATGCTCAGCGCCGGCTGGGCGACTTCTTGCCGGGAGCCTTCTTGGCCGGGGCGCTCCGGGACGGCGCGCTCCGGGCGGGGGCACTTCTGGCCGGGGCGCTGCGGGCCGGTGCGCTCTTCGAGGCCGCCCCGCGTGCGGGCGCCTTCTTCGCCGGCGCCTTCAGCGCGGCCTGGCCGGCCGCCGAGCGCGCGGTGTTCCTGGCGCTGGTCTTCTTCGCCGCCGTCTTCTTGGCGGCCTTCTTCGCGGCGCTCGCCTCGCGCTCCATGGTCTTCACGGCGGTGCTGCGGCGCAGGGACGGGCTGGCCGCCTTCTTCGCCACGGGAGCGGGCGCGCGTTCGGGCATCGCGGGCTTGGGCGCGCCCAGGCGCAGCCGGATCGGCTTCTCGCCCCAGATCTCTTCCAGGTGGTAGTACTGGCGGATCGCGGGCTGCATGATGTGGGCCACCGCGGCGCCGCAGTCCACGATGATCCACTCACCGTTGTCCTCGCCCTCGATGCGCGGCTTGGGGAAGCCCGCTTCGCGCACCGCGTCCACCACGCTGGAGGCCAGCGCCTTGGTCTGCCGGTTCGAGGTGCCGGAGGCCACGATCACGCGCTCGAACAAGGGGGACAGGTGCTCGGTGTTGAAGACCTGGATGTCCTGGCCTTTCACGTCTTCGAGGCCATCGACGATGGCCCTCTGGAGTTTCTGCGTGTCCTTCTTCGCGGCGGTTTCTGTCGTCATCAGGTGGGTTGGTAGAGGTCGTGGGATTCAATATAACTGGCAACGGCTGGCTCAACCAGTTCGGTGATGTCCTGCCCCGCTGTCAGCCGGGCTCGGATCTCGGTGGCGCTTTCGGGCATCTGCGGCAGCTGCAGCGTCTCCAGGCGCACGCCGGGCAGCGCGCGCAGGGCGGCCACGCCCTCGCCCGTGCCGCGGCCGGCCACGCAGAGCACGGCCAGCCGCGCGATCTCCTGCCAGTCGCGCCAGCTGGTGAAGCTGGCCGCCTGGTCTTCGCCCATCAGCAGGTGCAGGCGGGCGCCGGGGTGCTGGGCCTGCAGCTCGCGCAGGGTGTCCACGCTGTAGGTGGCGCCGGCGCGCCTGAGCTCGCGGTCGTCCACTTGCACCTGCGGCAGGCCGGCGAAGGCCAGCTGCGTCATCGCCAGGCGCTGGGCGGCCGGCGTCAGCGTGCGCGCCTTGTGCCAGGCATTGCCGGTGGGAAAGACGTACAGCCGGTCCAGCGGCAGCTGGTCGATGGCCACCCGGGCGAGCGCGACATGGGCACGGTGCGGCGGATCGAAGGCGCCCCCGAACATGCCCACCCGTGCCGGGGCGTGGCTCAAACCCAGTCCTTGCGAACCAGGAAGCGCTGCAGCAGCTCCTCCTCGCGCGAGCCCGGCTTGGGCTGGTGCTGGTAGGCCCAGGCGGCGTGCGGCGGCATCGACATCAGGATCGACTCGGTGCGGCCGCCGGACTGCAGGCCGAAATGCGTGCCGCGGTCCCACACCAGGTTGAATTCGACGTAGCGGCCACGGCGCAGCAGCTGCCATTCGCGCTCCCACGGGGTGTAGGGACTGTCCTTGCGGCGCTTGAGCACCGGCAGGTAGGCGTCCAGGAAATGGTCGCCGACCGACTGCACCAAGGCAAAGCTGCGGTCGAAGCCGTCCTCGAAGTAGTCGTCGAAGAAGATGCCGCCGATGCCGCGCGGCTCGTTGCGGTGCTTCAGGAAGAAATACTCGTCGCACCACTGCTTGAAGCGCGGGTACTTGTCCGCGCCGAAGCGCTGCAGCGCTTCCCGGCACACGCCGTGGAAGTGGACGGCGTCTTCCTCATAGCCGTAGTAGGGCGTGAGGTCCATGCCGCCGCCGAACCAGTACACCGCCGGCGCGTTCGCGGGCAGCGCGGCCAGCATGCGCACGTTCATGTGCACCGTGGGCGCGAAGGGGTTGCGCGGGTGGAACACCAGCGACACGCCCATGGCCTCGAAGGAGGCGCCGACCAGCTCGGGCCGGTGCTGCGTCGCCGAGGGCGGCAACTTGGGCCCGCGCACGTGCGAGAAGCCGACGCCGGCGCGCTCGAACACGTTGCCCTCTTCCAGGATCATCGTGACGCCTTCGCCCTGCAGCGGCTCGCCCGGCTCCTTCTTCCATGCGTCGGCCCGGAAGGGCTTGCCGTCCAGCTCTGCTGGCGGCCTCGGCGATGCGCTGCTGCAGGCCCGTGAGCCAGCCGCGCACGGCGGTGATCCCGGACTCCATCGCTAGCCTTTCACGGCGCGGTGGCCGATGTCGCGCCGGTACTGCGCGCCTTCGAAGGAGATGCCGCGCAGCAGTTCGTAGGCGTGCATCTGGGCGGCCTTCACCGTGCTGGCGAGCGTCGTGACGCACAGCACGCGGCCGCCCGAGGTCACGGTGTGGCCGTCCTGGGCGGTGGTGCCGGCGTGGAACACCATGGACTCCTCGGTCTCCTTGGGCAGGCCGCTGATCACGTCCCCTTGCGCGGGTCCATGGGATAGCCGCCCGCGGCCACCACCACGCCGAGTGCGACGCGCCGG
Organism: Ramlibacter montanisoli; assembly: GCF_013087525.1. GTDB lineage: Bacteria > Pseudomonadota > Gammaproteobacteria > Burkholderiales > Burkholderiaceae_C > Ramlibacter > Ramlibacter montanisoli. The sequence goes on from NZ_JABFCS010000001.1 coordinate 1,556,868, forward strand.
TCCCATTCGAGGTCCACCTGGTCCAGGCCACCGGAGGTCGCCGCCAGCATCACGTCGAACAGGTCGGACTTCAGCCGCATCATGATCGGCTGCGTCTCCGGGTCGCCCATGCGGCAGTTGAACTCCAGCGTCTTCACCTGCCCGTCCCTGGTGATCATGAGGCCGGCGTAGAGGAAGCCGGTGTACGGGATGCCGTCCTTCTCCATGCCGCGGATGGTGGGCAGGATGATCTCGCGCATGGCCCGCGCGTGCACCTCGGGGTCACCACCGGCGCCGGCGAATACGCCCCCATGCCTCCCGTGTTGGGCCCCTGGTCGCCATCGAGCAGGCGCTTGTGGTCCTGGCTGGTGGCCAGGGCGGTGACGTTCTTGCCGTCGCACAGGACGATGAAGCTCGCTTCCTCGCCCTGCAGGAACTCCTCGATCACCACCCGCGCGCCGCCCGCGTTGTGCGTCACGCCCAGCTTGTTGTCCAGGAGCATGAAGTCGATCGCCTCGTGCGCCTCGGCCGGCGTCATCGCCACCACGACGCCCTTGCCCGCGGCCAGGCCGTCGGCCTTCACCACGATGGGCGCGCCCTTGCGGTCCACGTAGGCATGCGCCTGCGCGGCGTCGGTGAAGGTCTCGTATTCCGCCGTCGGGATCTTGTGGCGCACCATGAAGGCCTTGGAGAAGGCCTTGGAGCTTTCCAGCTGCGCGGCCGCCTGCGTGGGCCCGAAGATGCGCAGCCCGTGGGCGCGGAAGTCGTCCACCACGCCGGCCGCCAGGGGGCTTCCGGGCCGACGACGGTCAGCGCGATCTTCTGCTTGAGCGCCCAGTCGCGCAGCTGCCGCAGGTCGGTGATCGGCACGTTCTCCAGCCGGGCGTCGAGCGCGGTGCCGCCGTTTCCGGGCGCGACGTAGACCGCCTGCACCTTGGGCGACTGCGCCAGCTTCCAGGCCAGCGCGTGCTCGCGGCCGCCGCCGCCGATGACGAGGACCTTCACTCGGTGATTTCCGCGTTGTGATACACGTTCTGGACGTCGTCCAGGTCTTCGAGCATGTCGATGATCTTCTGCATCCGCGCGGCGTCCTCGCCGGCCAGCGGAATGGTGTTTTCGGGCCGCATCGTCACTTCGGCCACTTCCGGCTTCAGGCCGGCGGCTTCCAATGCATTCTTCACCGCCTCGAAGTCGCCCTGGGCGGTGATCACCTCGATGGCGCCGTCCTCGTCGGCGATGACGTCTTCCGCGCCGGCTTCCAGCGCGACTTCCATCACCTTGTCCTCGCTGGTGCCCGGCGCCAGGATCAGCTGGCCGCAATGGCGGAACTGGAAGGCCACCGAGCCTTCGGTGCCCATGTTGCCGCCGTACTTGCTGAACACGTGGCGCACCTCGGCCACCGTGCGCACCCGGTTGTCGGTCATGGTGTCGACGATGATCGCCGCGCCGCCGATGCCGTAACCCTCGTACCGGATCTCCTCGTAGTTCACGCCCTCGAGGTTGCCGGTGGCCTTGTCGATGTTGCGCTTGATGGTGTCGGCGGGCATGTTGGCCGCCTTGGCCTTGTCCACCGCCAGGCGCAGCCGCGGGTTGGCGGACAGGTCGCCGCCGCCCTGGCGGGCCGCGACCATGATTTCACGGATGACCCGCGTCCAGACCTTGCCCCGCTTCTCGTCCTGGCGCCCCTTGCGGTGCTGGATGTTCGCCCATTTGCTGTGACCGGCCACGGATTCGTCCTTGTTGTCTTCTGAGTTACTCTACGAATACCCGCATTCTACTTTTCGCACCATGGCCGAACCGATGCTGATCGCCCAACATGGCAAAACCGAAGCGCACCTGCTGCCCGCGCTGGCCAACCGGCACGGGCTGATCACCGGCGCCACCGGGACCGGCAAGACCGTTTCCCTGCAGAAACTGGCCGAAAGCTTCAGCCGCATCGGCGTGCCGGTGTTCCTGGCCGACATCAAGGGCGACCTCACCGGCATCAGCCAGCCGGGCAAGCTGGAAGGCAAGATCGCCCAGGCCATCCAGGAGCGCGGCCTCACCATGCCCGAACCGATGGCCTGCCCGACCACCCTGTGGGACGTGTTCGGCGAACAGGGCCACCCGGTGCGCGCGACCATCACGGACATGGGGCCGCTGCTGATCGGGCGGATGCTCAACCTGAACGAGACGCAGGCGGGCGTGCTGCAGATCGTCTTCAAGATCGCCGACGCCAACGGCCTGCTGCTGCTGGACCTGAAGGACCTGCGGGCGATGCTGCAGCACGTGGGCGACAACGCCAAGCAGTTCACCACGGAATACGGGAACATCAGCCCGGCCAGCGTGGGTGCCATCCAGCGCGGCCTGCTGCAGATCGAGGCGCAGGGCGGCGACAAGTTCTTCGGCGAGCCCATGCTCAACATCGCCGACTTCATCCAGACCGACGCCAAGGGCCACGGGATGGTGAACATCCTGGCGGCCGACAAGCTGCTGAACTCGCCCCGGCTGTACGCGACCTTCCTGCTGTGGATGCTGTCGGAGCTGTTCGAGACGCTGCCCGAGGTGGGGGACCTGGACAAGCCCAAGCTGGTGTTCTTCTTCGACGAGGCGCACCTGCTGTTCGACGAGGCGCCCAAGGTACTGGTCGAGCGCATCGAGCTGGTGGTGCGGCTGGTGCGCTCCAAGGGTGTCGGCGTGTATTTCGTGACGCAGAACCCGCTGGACATTCCCGACTCCGTGCTGGCGCAGCTGGGCAACCGCGTGCAGCATGCGCTGCGCGCCTTCACGCCGCGCGACCAGAAGGCGGTGAAGGCGACCGCCGAGACCATGCGCCCGAAGCCGGGTCTCGACATCGAGGCGGCGATCACCGAGCTGGCCGTGGGCGAGGCGCTGGTGAGCTTCCTGGACACCAAGGGCCGGCCCACGATCACCGAGCGCCTGTACGTCATCCCGCCGGGCAGCCAGATCGGGATCATCACGCAGGAACAGCGCAAGGCGTTGATGGCCGACTCGATCGTGGCCGGCGTGTACGAGAAGACCGAGGACCGCGAATCGGCCTACGAACACCTGAAGGCGCGCGCGGCCGATGCCGCTGCTGCCGGCGCGGCCGGAAGCACCGGCGGCGCCGCGGGTGCGCAGGCGCCATCCGGTGGCACCTTCGGCGGCTTGTCGGACGTGCTGTTCGGCTCCACCGGCCCGCGCGGCGGCAAGCGCGAAGGCCTGGCGGAGAGCTTCGCCAAGTCGGCCATCCGCACCATCGGCAGTTCCGTGGGCCGCGAGATCGCGCGGGGGTGTTGGGGAGTATTTTGGGTGGGGCGCGGCGGCGATAGGGCCACGCCTGGTCTGTCCTGGACCGGGCTTTCGTAGGCTGGGGTGACGAAGGAACCCCAGCGGTTCCAGCTGACTTCCACGAAGCTGGGGTTCGCTGCGCTCACCGCCAGCCTACTCAGAATGAATGACATCCGGCGAAGGCCGGCGGCGTTGCATGGGAATCATGCGCCGCTACATCCGCGCCGAAGCCGCCGGGGCCACTTTCTTCTTCACCGTCGTCCTGCAAGACCGCAGCGCGCGCTACCTCGTGGACCACATCGCAGAGCTGCGCGAATGCATCCGCATCGTCAAGCAGCGGCATCCATTCGAGATAGAAGGCATGGTGGTCCTCCCCGAGCACCTGCACGCCATCTGGCGGCTGCCACCGGACGACCCGGACTTCTCCTCGCGGTGGATGCTGATCAAGCAGTCCTTCACCCGGAAGCTCGAGGAACAGGGCGCGCTGGCAGAGTCATCCTCCGGCGCCCGGGGCCGCAAAGGCGAACGCAACCTCTGGCAGCGCCGCTTCTGGGAACACCAGATCCGTGACGAGGACGACCTCGTCCGGCACATGGACTACATCCACTTCAATCCCGTCAAACACGGCTGGGTGTTGCGGGCGCGAGACTGGCCGTACTCCAGCTTGCATCGCTTCGTGCGGGACGGGCGCCTTCCGGCGGATTGGGGCATCAGCGCCGCGATCCAGGGGAGTTCGGCGAATAGAGCGTGCGCGCTGCTGGGGTTCGCCTGGAGGCTCACCACCAGCCTACAGGGACGAAAGCGAAACAGTGCTGCACTCCCCGGCAGCTTTGCTAGAGTGGCCTTTTGGCTTCGCGTGCCCCTATGCCCACAGACACTCCGGCCCCCGCCACATCCGGCTGACCTCCCACGCCGGCGGCCAGGGCGCCCTGCCCATCCAGTGGGGTGCGGCGACCCCCTTGGAGCGCGGTCCCATCGTCGGCACGACCACCAAGCGCGCGCACCGCAACGTGATCGGCACGCACAGCGGCTCGTACAGCGTGTACCGCGCCCTCGCCGTCGCCGCCGGCGCGCTCAGTCGCGAGCACAAGGCGGACCTGACCAACACCGCGCCGACCGACCACATCGGGCCCTACCCGCAGTGGACCGACCCCGGCAAGATCGTCAGCCTCGACCCTTGGGGTGCCACGGTGGCCGACGTGTTCTCCGGCGAACTCGCCGCCGGCTACGACATCCGACCCACCATCGCCGTGACCAAGGCGCACGTGATCCTGCCCGAGGTGATCGAGGCGATCCAGAAGGGCCGCCTGAAGCCGGACAACGACATCCTGCTGGCCGGCGGCGCCGCCTGCGTCACCAAGGCCGCGATCGAGCCGGTGTGGTGGCTGCCCGGCGTGGCGCAGCGCTTCGGCTGCAGCGAGTCCGACCTGCGCCGCGTGCTGTTCGAGGAAACCGGCGGCATGTACCCGGAACTCGTCACCCGCAGCGACCTGGAAGTCTTCCTGCCCCCATCGGCGGGCAGACCGTCTACATCTTCGGCAATCCGCGCGACCTGGCGAACCCCGAGGTCGAACTCACCGCCCGCGTGCACGACGAGTGCAACGGCTCCGACGTGTTCGGCTCCGACATCTGCACCTGCCGCCCCTACCTCACGCACGCCATCGAGGAATGCATCCAGGGCGCGCAGCGCGGGGGCGTGGGCCTCGTGTCCTATTCGCGCAAGGAAGGGCGGGCGCTCGGCGAGGTGACCAAGTTCCTGGTCTACAACGCGCGCAAGCGCCAGGTGGGCGGCGACACGGCCGACCAGTACTTCGCCCGCACCGAGTGCGTGGCCGGTGTGCAGGACATGCGCTTCCAGGAGCTCATGCCCGACGTGCTGCACTGGCTGGGCGTGAAGAAGATCCACCGCCTGGTGTCGATGTCGAACATGAAGTACGACGCGATCACCGGCCAGGGCATCGAGGTCGGCGAACGCGTGGACATCCCGGAGAGCCTGATCCCCGCCGACGCACGCGTGGAAATGGACGCCAAGAAGGCCGCCGGCTACTTCACGCCCGGCACGGTGCCCGACGCCGACGCGCTCAAGCAGACCAAGGGACGCGGCCTGTGACACCGGTGCAGCCACTCCCCGGTTCGGCCGGCGCCGAGGAGGCCGCCAGCGCGCTGCGCTCCACCCGCGCCATCCGCGAACGCTGCGGCCAGCTGCTGGCCCGCGCGCGCGCCGGCGAGTCGCGCTGGCTGACGGTCGAGGACGGCTTCATGGAAACCGCCGCGCGCGAGGTGGCTGACATCACCCGCAAGCGCTATCCCAAGGGCCACATCCCGCTGCACAGCCGCTGGCGCCACCTGGAAGCCGGCGGCGTCGACCGCAAGGCGGAACTGGAGCGGCTGCTCGGCCCGGTGCCGAACGCCGTGCTGGGCGAGGCGATGGTGGACCTCACCTTCGTGAGCGTGCTGCTCGATGCGGGCGCGGGCCACGAATGGAAGTACGTCGAGCCGGCGACCGGCCAGACCTTCACCCGCTCCGAAGGCCTGGGCGTGGCGAGCTTCCACGCCTTCACCGCCGGCCTGTTCTCCAGCGACCGGAAGCGGCCGCTGCAGGTGGACGCGGCCGGCCTGCGCGGCCTGTCGACGGACCACCTGGCGTCCGCCTTCCAGGTGCGCGACAACAACCCGCTGGTGGGCATCGAAGGCCGCGCCGTGTTGCTGCGGCGCCTGGGCGAGGAGATGCAGGAGCGCCCCGAGGTGTTCGGCGGCGAAGTGCCGCGGCCCTCCGGCATCTACGCGCAGATCCTGTCGCCCGCGCCGGACGTCCCGCGCACGGCCGACGTGACGGCGCACGACATCCTGTCGCAGATCCTCCTGAGCTGCTCGGGCATCTGGCCGTCCAGCAATGCCATCGGTTCCGTTCCCATGGGCGACTGCTGGCGCCACGAAGCGGTGCGCGGCGAGGGTCTCAGCGACGGCTGGGTGCCTTTCCACAAGCTGTCGCAGTGGCTCACCTATTCGCTGCTCGAGCCCTTCGCCTGGTCCGGCGTGAAGGTGCGCGGACTCGAAGCCCTGACCGCCCTGCCCGAGTACCGCAACGGCGGCCTGCTGCTGGACACCGGCGTGCTGCGCCTGCGCGACCAGGCGGCCGCGCGCGAGACCTGGAAGCCGGGCGACGAGCTCATCGTCGAATGGCGCGCCCTCACGGTCGCCCTGATGGACGAACTGGCGGTGGAGGTCCGCAAACTGCTCCACCTGGACGAACACCGCATGCCGCTGGCCTGCGTGCTCGAAGGCGGCACCTGGGCCGCCGGCCGCGAGCTGGCGCAGCGCCACCGCGGCGGCCTGCCGCCCCTCAAGGTCGCCAGCGACGGCACCGTCTTCTGAGAAACTCGCAACCATGCAGAACAACAACGTCCACGTGATCGACCACCCGCTGGTGCAGCACAAGCTGTCGCTGATGCGGAACAAGGAAGCCAGCACCAACAGCTTCCGGCGCCTGCTCAACGAGCTGGCGATGCTCATGACCTACGAAGTCACGCGCGACGTGGCGACGCAGGAGGTGGATGTCGAAACGCCGCTGGAGAAGACCCGCACGCGCGTGATCGACGGCAAGAAGCTGGTGTTCGTGTCCATCCTGCGCGCCGGCACCGGCATCCTGGACGGCATGCTCAGCGTCGTGCCCGGCGCGCGCGTGGGCCACATCGGCCTGTACCGCGACCCCAAGACGCTGATGGCCGTGGAGTACTACTTCAAGATGCCGCACAACATGGAGGAGCGCGACGTGATCGTGGTCGATCCCATGCTGGCCACCGGCAACTCCGCCATCGCCGCGGTGGAGCGGCTGAAGGAACTCAATCCCAAGTCGATCAAGTTCGTCTGCCTGCTCACCTGCCCCGAAGGCGTGGCCGCCATGCAGAAGGCGCACCCGGACGTGCCGATCTACACCGCCGCGATCGACCGCGAGCTGAACGAGCACGGCTACATCCTGCCCGGCCTCGGCGATGCCGGCGACCGGATGTTCGGCACCAAGTAGGCTCGGCCGCATGAGGACGAGGGGCCTCGCAGGCGCCGCGGCCGCGGCGTTCTGCCTGTTCGCTTCCTGCGCGCAGGCCGCGCCGTTCACGCCGGCCAGCGACAGCGAGGTGGTGGAACGCCTGCCGGTGGCCAGCGATCCCGCGCTGCGCGCCGTCGAATCCCTGCGCCGCCAGCTCGCCTCCCGCCCCGCCGACGCGAAACTGCGGCTGGACATCGCCGAACGCTACTTCGCGCTGGCCATGGCGCAGGGTGACCCGCGCTACGTGGGCTACGCGCGCTCCACCATCGCGCCGCTGGAGAAGGACGCCGCCGGCGACAGCCGCTACTGGCTGGTGCGCGGCCAGCTGCAGCAATACGGCCACGACTTCGCCGGCGCGCTCGCCAGCCTGAAGCGCGCCAGCGACGTCGACCCGCAGGCGGTCGAGCCCGTGGCCTGGCGCGCCGCGATCCACATGGTCGAAGCGAAATATGCGCTCGCGGCCGCGGAATGCGACCAGCTCGCGAAGATCGCGCCGGGCCTGCTGGCGCAGGGCTGCACGGCCTATGTGCGCGCCACCACCGGCCAGCTGATCCCCGCGTACGACCTGCTGTCCGACGCGGTCGCCGCGGAGAAGGAAGTGGCGCCCGAGCTGATGCTGTGGGCGCAGACGCGGCTGGCCGAAATGGCGGTGCGCCTGCAGCGCTGGGGCGATGCCGAGCGCCACTACCGCAGCGCGCTGGCGCAGGGCGTCACCGACCAGTTCCTGCTGGCCTCGTTCGCGGACTTCCTGCTGCTGCGCGAGCGGCCGGCGGAAGTGCTGCAGTTGCTGGCCGGCTGGGAACGCTCCGACATCCTGCTGCTGCGCCTGGCCCTTGCCGGTCGCACCGCCAAGGATGCGCGCACGGCCGACTGGGAACGCCAGCTGCGCGAACGCTTCCAGGGGGCTGCCCAGCGCGGTGACAAGCTGCATGAACAGGAAGCCGCGCGCTGGGCGCTCGAAGTGCAGAACGATCCGACCCGCGCGCTAGCCTACGCGAAGAGCAACTACGCCAGCCAGAAGGAGCCGCGCGACGCCGAGGTGCTGCTGCGCGCCGCACTGGCGGCGCAGCGGCCCGCGGAGGCGCAGCCGGCGCTGGCGTGGTGGAGGGAGAGCGGGTACGAGGATCCGGTGATGCAGCAGCTGGCGGCGCGCTTGGGTGCCTCCCGATGATTCTTCGCCTGCTGTCCTTCCTTCGTAGGCTGGCGGTGAGCGCGAAGCGCGAACCCCAGCACCGCGCGCAACGCTGGGGTTCGCCTTGCGGCTCACCGCCAGCCTACGTCCTCCTTCTGGCCCTCTTCCTCTCGCTTCCCGCCCACGCCCACAAACCCAGCGACTCCTACCTCACCCTCCGCGCCGACGGCGAGGCCATCACCGCCCGCTGGGACATCGCCCTGCGCGATCTCGACTACGTCCTGCAGCTCGATCGCGACGGCAACGGCGAGCTCACCTGGGGCGAGGTCCGCCAGCGCAGTGCCGACATCGAGCAGCTCGCCGTCTCCCGCCTCGCGCTGTCCTCGCAAGGCCAGCCCTGCCCCCTGCAGCCCGCCGGCCCGCTGATGCTGGACCGGCACAGCGACGGCACCTACGCGGTGCTCACGCTGCAGGCCCGCTGCGCGCGCCTGGCCGGATCGCTGCAAGCGGACTACTCGCTGTTCTTGGACGTGGACCCGACCCACCGCGGCCTGGTGCAATGGACCCCGCCCGGCGCCACGCAGCCGCAGGCCTTGATCTTCGCCACCGATTCCGCCCGCCAGCAGCTGCGCCTGTCGGCACCCAGCGCCTGGGAGACGCTGCGCCAGTACGTGCTGGAGGGCATCTGGCACATCTGGATCGGCTTCGACCACATCCTCTTCCTGGTGGCCCTGCTGCTGCCCGCCGTGCTGGTGCGCGGCGCGCACGGCTGGCTGCCGGCGGGCAGCCTGCGCGCCGCGAGCATCGAAGTGCTGAAGGTCGTGACGGCCTTCACCGTGGCGCACTCGATCACGCTCAGCCTCGCGGTGCTGGGCTTCGTCAGCCTGCCTTCGCGGCTGGTGGAGTCGGTGATCGCGGCCTCGGTGGTGGTCGCCGCCCTGAACAACCTGCGCGGCACGGTGGACAAGCGCCGCTGGGTGATGGCCTTCGTGTTCGGCCTGGTGCACGGCTTCGGCTTCGCCTCGGTGCTGGCCGACCTGGGACTGCCGCAAGGCGCGCTGGCCCTGGCGCTGGTGGGCTTCAATGTCGGCGTGGAGCTGGGGCAGCTGGCGATCGTCGCGGCCTTCCTGCCGGTCGCCTTCGCACTGCGGGCGACGAACTTCTACCGCGTCGGCGTCCTGCGCTTCGGCTCGCTGATGGTGGCGGCCCTGGCCGGATGGTGGTTCATCCAGCGCGCGTTCGACCTGGCGCCCGCCTAACATTCGTCATTGGAGCGGAGACCCCATGCTCGACCTCCTCATCACCAACGCCACCCTCCCCGACGGCCGCACCGACATGTCGGTCGCCGTCGAGGGCGGCCGCATCCGCGAAGTGACGCCCGGCCTGCTGGCTCCGGCCAACGAAACCGTCGACGCCGCCGGCCGCCTCCTCACCCCGCACTTCTGCGACCCGCATTTCCACATGGACGCGACCCTCAGCTACGGGCTGCCGCGCGTCAACGAAAGCGGCACGCTGCTGGAAGGCATCGCGCTGTGGGGCGAGCTCAAGCCGCTGCTGAAGGCCGAGGACATGATCGAGCGCGCCCTGGCCTACTGCGACTGGGCGGTCGCCCGCGGCCTGCTCGCCATCCGCAGCCACGTGGACACCAGCGACCCGTCCATGCTGCCGGTGGAGGCGATGCTGGAAGTGAAGAAGCGCGTGGCGCCCTACCTGGACCTGCAGCTGGTCGCCTTCCCGCAGGACGGCGTGCTGCGCACCCGCGGCGGCGTGGACAACCTGAAGCGAGCGCTCGACCTCGGCGTCGACATCGTCGGCGGCATCCCCCACTTCGAACGCACCATGAGCGAAGGCGCCGCCAGCGTGAAGCTGCTGTGCGAGCTCGCCGCCGAGCGCGGCAAGCTGGTGGACATGCACTGCGACGAAACCGACGACCCGCTCTCGCGCCACATTGAGACGCTGGCCTTCGAGGCGCAGCGCCTGGGCCTGCAGGGCCGCGTGAACGGCTCGCACTGCACCTCCATGCACAGCATGGACAACTACTACGCGAGCAAACTGATCCCGCTGATCGCCGAAAGCGGCGTGAGCGTGGTCGCCAACCCGCTGATCAACATCACGCTGCAGGGCCGGCACGACACCTACCCCAAGCGGCGCGGCATGACCCGCGTGCCGGAGCTGATGGCCGCCGGCGTCAACGTCGCCTTCGGGCACGACTGCGTGATGGACCCGTGGTACGGCATGGGCTCGGGCGACATGCTGGAGGTGGCGCACATGGGGCTGCATGTGGCGCAGATGACGAGCCAGCAAGGCATCCGCGCCTGCTTCGATGCGGTGACGGCCAATGCCGCGAAGGTGATGCACCTGCCAGGCTACGGACTGAAAGCGGGATGCGACGCCAGCTTCGTGCTGCTGCAGGCAGGGGATGTGGTGGCGGCGATCCGGCTGCGGGCGAACCGGTTGAAGGTGTGGAGGAAGGGAGTGCTGCTGGCGCAGACGCCGGAGGTGGTCGCGCAGGTGAACGTGGCGGGCCGGACTGCGCAGGTGACCTTCTCCCGGTCTTGACTCCCTCTCCCTCTGGGAGAGGGGGGTGAGGGCACGCAGCGCCAGCACCCCCAGCAGCGTCGATGTGCGCATCGCGTCCGAGCCGGGCCGCGGAACAAACATGCACCTGATGCTACCGCGGCACGACGGCGCCGCCGAGTTCTCGACGAACGCGGCATTGGCCATTACACGACTTGCCCTATGCCCTCCAATTTTTCGATCAAGGGCAACACGCATCGATTCCTGACCGCATTGACGGTATCTTGTGTGATGACCCCCGTGCGTTGGACCTCCCCCATAGGTCACGAACATCAATGCGACCGATTGTCTTGGGGATACCTACAGCTCCCTCTGCCCCGGCGTCGTCAACGATCACCGGAATGATGTGATCCTTCCTCCCGGGGCGGGTCATGACATCCTTCTCGTACTTGGTCCAAACCTTTTCACGATAGTGTTTGTCCAGGAAGACCAAGTAGTACCTGCACGACTCGCTGTATATCCGTTCAAGTACCTTCTCCAGATCCAATGCAAGAAGAACTGCTTGCTGGTCAAAGTCATAGAACGTGACAACATCTTCTTTCTTAAGTTCCGCATTCGCAACCTCGACCAAGCGACGGACCTCTCCAGCGAAGGAAAACCCTATGTCATAGGAGTAGAGATTCGCTTGCTCGACCAAGGCATCCTCAACCCCTAGCTCCTGATATATCCGCTTCGGATCAAGGTTGTTCAGAAAGTACCGGAAAAGCGGGTCCTCAATTGAAAATCCCGCATCCGGGTCAAAGGCGATGTGCTTTCGCAAGTCCACGTGCTTGAGTGGGTCCAGAATCACTTCCGAGATCCGCGGTCGCACTGCTTTGATCCCCGGTTTCCGCTTCTCCGGTAAGACATACAGAAGTTTGTCGAACGTCACAACGGACTCCGGAATTTTGCAGAGTGCAAGTAGTATTTCGAGGTACGGCTTGTTCCCGCCGGGGCGCCATTTCTTCCCCTTCGCAAAAATCTTAGCTACGGGCATGTACCGCTGAGAAAGTTCTGTCATCAGGCGATTTCGAATGCCCAAAATGTCAAACGTAAGAATTCGAGGCTCCTCCTGCGTCTCGAACACTCCCTGCGAGGCACAAACCTTATTGCAGATGTACTGCGCAAGCCAAAAATTTCCTGCGCTCTCCGAAAGGAGGATATCCCTATCCTCAAAGAGCACCTCGAGCGCGGTCTCCCCTTCGCTAAGCAGTTTGTCAATCTCTACATCGGACACCCGCTTGAGAACGTACGTTCCCAGACGAGGACCGAGGTCGTAGGAATCAGAAAGAAGTGACACACCCGTAGTCGGGATGCCGATGAGGATAGCCTTGGGTGGCAATTCAAACTCGAATGCGCGATCGCTCAGCCTCTTGAGTTGAGACCCGATCTCGGCTCTGCGGGTGGTCGGAAGGAGGTGAAAATCGTCGACTACCAGTATGGGCACTCCCGTCGGGGCACCGTGGCTTGCGGCCGCTAAGAACCCATCAATGACTTGCGCCGCACCCTGATCTCGGCAGCTTAAATAAACGAAATCCCGATTCGCTTGATAAGCTAGCTCTTCAAACGCCTTGAAGACCACACAGGTCTTGCCGATTCCTGACGGACCCTCGATCAGAAGATGTTTGCCGGGCTGGGAAATGTCCGCCCTAACCTCACCGTAGTAGGGAGGTTTCACATATGTGTATGGAGGCAACCCGACCGTCTTAAAAACATCTTCGAGTTTCTTCTTCTGGATCAAAGTGAGCTCCGAGTTCTTTGACTGCCTAAGACTAAGAACCCCTGATGTTCCTTCAAGGGTGCTCCGTCATCAGATGATGCGCGACCACACCATCTAAGACAAGTCACTCCGATGAGGGGTAGCTGCTTCGTCGCTGTTCCTAGACGCAAATCAATAAGCCATTTTCCATCGCGTTCCCACGCTAGTCCTCACGAGGTCGCCCCAACCCGCGACCCCATTAGCACCCACGCGTTAAATGCAGCGCTCGCGTTCTTCCCTACAACCGTTCCCGTCGGCCACCGCGAAATGTCTTCGCCGCCGACATCCCCGGAACAGGAGAGGAAGCCATGTCGGACCTGAACATCAAGTCGCTGCGCGAACTGCTGGCGAACAAGCGTGCCACCTGGACGATCGCCAAGGAGGCCCTGGACACCACCACGCTCGGCGAGCTGGGCAAGAAGTACAAGCTGGGTTCCCTGCCGGTGCCGCCCACCATGCCGGTCACGCGCATGCCGCGCATCCGCAAGCCGGCGGATGCGCCCGTGGTGCCCGCGCAGCCGGAGGTGAGCCGGCTGCTGCGCCGCGGCGGCATCGGCGGCGGCGCCCTGCCCAAGGCGTGGGACTGGCGGAACGTCAACGGAAAGAACTACGTCAGCGCGGTGCGCGACCAGGGCGGCTGCGGCTCCTGCGTGTCCTTCGGGGTCACCGCGGCCGTGGAGTCGCACTACCGCATCGAAACCAACCAGCCGGCCTCCGTGTCCAACCTGTCCGAGGCCAGCCTGTTCTTCGTGGCGGACCGGCAATGCAACTTCGGCGATCCCAACTACGGCTGGTGGGTGCCCAGCGGGCTCGACGCCGCCATGAAGGAAGGCCTGTGCTTCGAGGCGCAGTACCCCTACGTGCCGGTGAACCAGACCCCGGACATCGCCCAGGGCACGGTGCGCACGATCAAGGTCAGCGGCTACGACTCCAGCACCAGCACCGCGCAGATGAAGCGCTGGCTGGTGGAAGACGGCCCGCTGGTCACGGCCTTCACCGTGTTCGACGACTTCTTCGCCTTCTTCAACAGCGGCACCGGCGTGTACCAGCACCTCACCGGCGGCGTGGCGGGCGGCCACGCGGTGTGCGTGGTGGGCTACGACGACCACCAGCACGCCTGGATCTGCAAGAACAGCTGGGGCAGTTCCGCCACCCACGGCGACGGCTGCTTCCTGATCGGCTATGGCGAGTGCGGCATCGACGCGCGCATGTACGTGCCGCAGGACGCCGTGGACACCTACACCGTCGACGAGATCCCCTACGACCCCTGCAAGCTGGTGGTGGTGAACCGCGGCGCGCTGGGCTGGATGCTGACCGACGGCCGCATGTCGATGCGCCTGTTCGACAACGCCGAGGACGCGCGCAACGGCCTGCGCGTGGCGCGCCGCCCAACCGGCAATGCTTCGTCGGGCGCGACAACCCGCGCACCAACCGCATGGACTACATCCTGGAGTACTGGAGCGGCAACAGCGGCCTGCCCCGCGAGCCGCTGACGCGCACCGACGGCATCCCCTACCAGCCGGCCAACGTCAAGGCGCTGGACATCGACGCGCAGGGCTGGCGCATCCACGAGGGCGACCACTGGATGCTGATCGCCCACGACATGAACGACGCGCTGGCCATGCTGCGCGTGGCGGAGCGCCACTCGCGCATCTGCTTCATCGGGCGCAACAACCAGCGGCCCAATCGCAAGAACTACATCATGACGTACTTCGAGTGAGGGGCCGGGTGCCGCGCCGCGCCGCACGGATGGCGGCGCGTGCGCGGGCCTCGATCAGCGCGAGGCGGCCGGCGACGGCACGACGATGATGTTGTCGCCGGTGCGGCCACGCTGGCCGGTCGCGCCGGTGTCGCCCGTGCTGCCAGTGCTGCCGGTGGCGCCCGTGTCGCCCGTGCTGCCTGTGTTGCCCATGCTGCCGGTGCTACCGGTCGATCCGGTCGCGCCGGTGGCGCCTGCAGGGCCGGCCGGTCCCGGAACGGGCACCGCGATCACGGTCGGTGCCGGGGCGGGGGCTTCCACGACGGGAGCGGGTGCCGGGGTGACGACGACGTCGCGCTGGCAGGCCGCCAGGGTCACGGCCATCACGGCCATCGAGAAAGCTGCTGCGTATTTCATGGGGATCCCGTTCGTTTGCAAACGACGCCCCGATGCACAGGAATTGGCATGGCGCGAAGTTCATGGCACAGGCTATCCCGGCAGCTGCGGGCGATCTGTACGGTGCCGCACGCTCAGGCCCGCGGTGGCTGAACTGGCGGTGCCGGCCTACAGGAGCGGTGGCGCGCGACGCGATGCGCCCTCAGTCCAGCGCCCGGATCACCCGGCAGGGATTGCCGGCAGCCAGCACGCCGGCGGGGATGTCTCGGGAGACCACGCTGCCCGCGCCGATCACCGCGCGATCACCGACCTGCACGCCCGGCAGGATGATCGCGCCGCCGCCGATCCACACGTCGCTGCCGATGGTCACCGGCTTGCCGTACTCCTGCCGCCGCCGCAATTGCGCGTACACCGAGTCGCCACCGGAGCCGACCAGCTCGCGCAGCAGCTTTCGCGCCGCTGTGCGTCCTCGGAATCCAGGGCGTTGATGCGCGCGCACAGCGAACGCGCCCGCCGGCGGCCGGCGACGAGCTCGGAATCCTGCGCGTCGTAGAGCTCGCCGGCGAGCATCTTCTGGCGTGCGCTGGTCATGCGTCCCTCAGCTTGGCCTCGGGCCGCGCGGCAATCCGCGTCGGCGCGAACATGCTGCGCCCCAGCCAGCGCCACAGCGACTGCCCCTGGCGCCCGGCGCCCTGCACGTCCAGCAGGCCGGCGCGGATCTCCTGGCCCGGGTCGCTGTCGCCGGTCCAGATGTCGGTGAGCGAGCGAACGGTGGATTCCACGATCACCGTCACGTCGTGGCCGGGGTCGTCGCGGCAAAGGTCGGCGGCGCCGTCCTCCACCACCAGCCACCACAGCCGCTCCGCAGCGGGTGCGTCGCGGAAGCGGAAATGCACGACGGTGCGCTGGCTGGAGGGGAATTCATCGATGCGCGCGAAGCGGCGGATGTCCCACATCAGGAACCCGGCATCCAGCTGCTCGCGCCGCAGGCGGCTGCCGATCCAGCGCGCGCCCCAGTGGCCGATGCCCACCACGATGGGCCGCAGCTCCTCGCCGGCGGTGGTGAGGTGGTACTCCCAGCTCTTGCCGGCCCGCCTTCGTTCGACCACGCCGATCGCCTCCAGCTTGCGCAGCCGCTGCGTGAGCAGCGTCGCGGACATGCGCGGCACGCCGCGGTGGATGTCGTTGAAGCGGCAGCTGCCGCAGAGTAGCTCGCGCACCACGAGCGGCGTCCACAGCTCGCCGAGCACCTCGGCGCCACGGGCCACCGTGCAGAACTGCATGTAGTCGATCATGGCGCAGTCTATGCCCGATCGCCCGGATGGAAGACTCCAGAATCTGGACTTGAGGGGAGCGCGCGCGGGGAATACCTTGGCGCCAGCCCACGCATCTCGCGCCGGCACCGCCACCAGGAGAGCCGCATGGCCGAAACCCTTCAAGCCCCCACCGCCGCCGCCACCTTCGACCCGGACAAGTTCCGCGCCACCACGCGCACCCAGTGGGAGGCGGCGGCCGAGGCGTGGGACCGCTGGTCTCCCCTGCTCGCGCGCTGGCTGGGCGCCGCGACCGAAACGATGCTGGCCGCGGCCGGCGTCCAGGCCGGCAGCCGCGTGCTCGACATCGCAGCGGGCGCCGGCGAACAGACGCTGTCGGCCGCGCGCCGTGCCGGCCCGGAGGGATACGTGCTGGCCACGGACATCTCGCCCACCATCCTGCGCTACGCGCGCGGCGCCGCGGAGAAGGCCGGCTTGGCGAATGTCGAGACGCGTGAGCTCGACGGCGAACGGCACGACCTTCCCCGCGGGCTCCTTTGACGCCGCGATTTCGCGCGTCGGCCTGATCTACTTCCCGGACCAGCAGCGCGCGCTGGCGGGCATCCGGCATGCGCTGCGCGAGGGTGGCCGCTTCGCCGCGGTGGTGTATTCGACGCCGGACCGCAATCCCTTCTTCGCCCTGCCGGTGGGCATCATCCGCCGGCGCGCGCAGCTGCCGCCGCCGCTGCCGGGCCAGCCGGGGCCGTTCTCGCTGGGCGGCGAAGGCGTGCTGCAGCGCACGCTGGAGCAGGCGGGGTTTCGCGACGTGCGGGTGCAGAAGGTCGACTCGCCGCTGCGCGTGCCGACGGCCGCGGAGTGCGTGCGCTTCGAACGCGAATCCTTCGGTGCGCTGCTGCAGATGATGTCGGGCATGGGCGATGACGAGCGTGCCGCCACCTGGGCGGAGATCGAAAGCACGCTGGCGCAGTTCGAGACGGCGGAGGCAGGCTTCGTCGGGCCCTGCGAGATGCTGGTGGGGAGCGGGACGCGCTGAGTGAAGGGTCGGGGTTCGGCTTCGCGCTCACCCCGACCTACCGGGGCCCATGGACTCAACCCCGCCGTGCCGCCTCGATGGTGGCGATGTCGATCTTCCCCATCGTCATCATCGCCTCGAAGGCGCGCTTGGCCGCCGCGCGGTCCGGGTCGTTGATCGCTTCCACCAGCGCGCGCGGCGTGATCTGCCACGACACGCCCCACTTGTCCTTGCACCAGCCGCAGGCGCTTTCCTGGCCGCCGTTGCGGACGATCGCATTCCACAGGCGATCGGTCTCGGCCTGGTCGTCGGTCGCGATCTGGAAGGAGAAGGCCTCGTCGGGCTTGAACTCGGAGCCGCCGTTGAGGCCGATGCAGGGAATGCCGCAGACGGTGAATTCGACGGTGAGGACGTCGCCTTCCTTGCCCGCGGGATAGTCACCCGGCGCGCGCAGGATGCGCCCCACGCTGCTGTCCGGGAAAGTCTTCGCATAGAACTGCGCGGCTTCCAGGGCAGTGCCGTCGTACCAGAGGCAGATCGTGTTCTTGCTGATCACTTTCGTTCTCCACTGCGTGACAGGCGAAGGAGTCTGCCACGGATCGCGGATCGTGGGCCGCGGCCGAGCTTCGCCGAGCGATCACCTGCGGCGGCTCGCGTACTCGACGAGCGCGCGCAACTTGGTGGACTGGTTCCGGCGGCTCGGGTAGTACAGGTAGAAGCCCGGGAAGGTCGGCGAGAAGGACGCCAGGACTCGCTTGAGGCGCTTGTCCTTGAGGTGCTGGTGCACCAGCGGTTCGAAGGTGTACGCCAGGCCGACGCCTTCCAGCGCGGCCTCCACGCTGAAGATCGTGTCGCTGATGGTCAGGTTGCCACCGATCTCGTACTCCACGAGCCGGTCGTTCACCTGGAACTCCCACTTGTAGATGGCGCCGGTGCCCGCGAAGCGGAACCGCACGCAGTTGTGCCGCGCCAGGTCATCGGGATGCCGGGGCGCGGGAAAGCGCTGCAGGTACTCGGGTGAGCCCACGACGGCGACGGTCACGGGCCCGCCCAGCGGCACGGCCACCATGTCCTTGTGCACGCTCTCGCCCATGCGGACACCGGCATCGAAACCGCGTTCGACGATGTCCACGAAGCCTTCGTCGTTGGTCAGCTCCAGGTGGACGTGCGGATGCTCGCGCAGGAAGCCCGCGAGCATCGGCTGCAGGACCATCGCGATGGAAATGCGCGCCGCATTCAGGCGCAGGGTGCCTGCGGGCCTGCCTTGCAGCGCATTGAGGTCCTCGCCCGCCTCCACCACCTGTCCCAGGGCCGGCCCGACCCGCGCGAGGTAGGCCTCGCCCGCTTCGGTCAGGCTCACGCTGCGGGTGGTCCGGTGCAGCAGTTGCACGCCCAGGCGGGCTTCCAGCTGGCGTATGGCCTGGCTCAGTGCGGAAGGGGAAACCTCCAATTCCGCAGCGGCGCTCGTGAACCCACGGTGCTCCGCGACCTTCCAGAAAGCCATCAGTCCATCGAGTTGGTTCAGCTTCACACCATGAAGCTTACCTTCACAAGTCGTTCAGCGTTACCCCATTTTTCTTTGGGTCACGGCTCCCTACATTCGATGCATCCCCCACGACACATCCTCGAAGGAGCCTTCATGGAACACCCCAACCGCCGCCGGTTCATCGCCGGCACCACCCTGGCCAGCGCCGCGCTGGCCCTCTCGCCCGCATCCTGGGCAGCAACGTCCACCCGCAAAGGAGCCCGCATGAAGACACGTCAACTCGGCAAGCTGCAGGTGTCGGAACTGGGCGCCGGCTGCATGAGCATCAGTGCGAACTACGGACCGCCCGCCGACCGCAAGCAGGGCATCCGCGTGATCCGGGCCGCGCACGACAACGGCGTCACCTTCTTCGACACCGCCGAGGTCTACGGCCCCTACACCAACGAAGACCTGGTCGGCGAGGCCCTCGCGCCGGTCCGCGACAAGGTGGTGATCGCCACCAAGTTCGGCTTCGACATGGACCGGGGCGGCGCGCTGAACAGCCGGCCCGCGCACATCCGGAAGGTGGTCGAGGGCTCCCTCAAGCGCCTGCGCACCGACCGCATCGACCTGTACTACCAGCACCGCGTCGATCCGGGCGTGCCGATCGAGGACGTGGCCGGCACGGTCAGGGACCTGATCCGCGAAGGCAAGGTGCTGCACTTCGGCCTGTCGGAGGCGAGCGCGCGCACGATCCGCCGCGCCCATGCAGTGCAGCCGGTGGCGGCCGTGCAGACGGAGTACTCGGTGATGAACCGCGACCCGGAACACAACGGCGTCCTGCAGGCATGCGAGGAACTGGGCATCGGCTTCGTGCCATGGGGCCCGCTCGGGATGGGCTACCTGCCTGGGACGCTGAATGCGCGCACCCGGCTCGACCCGAAGACCGACCTGCGGTCCGGATTCGACCGATTCAGTCCTGCGAACCTGGCCGCGAACCAGCCCTTCGTCGATCTCCTGAAACGGGTGGGGCAGAAGGAGAATGCGACGCCGGCCCAGGTCGCACTGGCGTGGCTGCTGGCGCAGAAGCCCTGGATCGTGCCGATTCCCGGTACGCGCAGCCTGGGACACCTGCAGGAGAACCACCGTGCGCTGGAGGTGCAGCTCTCGCCTGCGGACCTGCGCGAGATCGACGCCGCGCTCGCCCGCCTCCAGGTGCACGGCGGCCGAATGAACAAGGAGCAGATGCTGGTGGTCGACGAGAGCGTCTGAAGCGTCAGGCCACCCACCGCCCCGCCCGAGTCAGGGCGGAGTGACGCCCGGGAACCTCGCCACGAAGTAAGCCAGCGTGTCGAGGTCGTCCACCGGCACGTGGCTCACCGCTGCCGTCATCGCCTGCGTATAACCCGCGCGCGTGCCGGCCTGGAAGCCGCGCAGCGTCATCTTCAGGTAGTCCTCGCGCTGGCCGGCGATGCGCGGAACCTGCTGGCCGCCATCCAGCGCGGCACCGTGGCAGGCCACGCACCTGTGCTGCTGTGCCAGCGCGCGTCCTTGGCCATGCCATGCGCGCCGGATCCGAGCTGCGGCCGGTGGCGGCGCCGGGACCGGCGGCAGCGTTCCGATGTGGTCGGAGAAGCCGCGCAGGTCGTCGTCGCTCATGTTCTTGGCGACGGCGTTCATCGCATCGCTGCCGCGCCGCGCCTCGCGGAACAGGAACAGCTGCGTGATGGCGTACAGCGAAGGCTGGCCCGCCAGCACCGGCGTGAGCGGCATGTCGCTGCGCCCGTTGGCGCCGTGGCAGGCCGCGCACTCGGCGGCGAAGCGCTGTGCGTATTTCGCCGCCGTGCCGTCCCTGGCCTTCGCCGCGGCGCTGGCGGCGCTCGCCGCGGCGCGGGCCTTGCGGGCCTTGTCCTGTGCTCCCGCTTGCGGAGCGGCGGCCACCAGGACCAGCATGGCCGTGCAGGACGCGAGGCCCGTTGCCCAGGCCCTCCTCATTTCTTCCCGTAGCTGATGCGGTAGATGGCACCGGCGTGGTCGTCGCTCACCAGCAGCGATCCGTCCCTGAGGATCAGGAAGTCCACCGGCCGGCCGAGGTAGTTGTTGTTCTCGACGAAGCCCGTCATGAAGGGCTCGACCTTCGCGCCGCCCTTGCCGTCAGGCCAGGCGACCGAGACGTCGGCGTACTTGATGGTGCGGTTCCACGGGCCATGGCGGGCGATGAACATGGCGCCGCGGTACTTGGGCGGGAACATCTTGCCGGTGTAGAACTTCATGCCCAGCGAACCTGCGTGGGGCCCAGCAGCGCCGCCGGCTTCTGGTAGTCGTTGCAGGACTTGCCCCAGCCGAATTCCGGGTCCGGCAGGTTGCCCTGGTGGCAGAACGGATAGCCGAAGTGCTGCTGGCCGGGCTTGGTGACCACGTTCAGCTCGTCGTTCGGCAGTTCCTCGCTCAACCAGTCGCGCCCGTTGTCGGTGAACCAGAGGTTGCCGGTCTTCGGGTCGAAGTCGAAGCCCACCGTGTTGCGCACACCGGAGGCGATCGTCTCGAGACCGCTGCCATCGAGGTTCATGCGGTAGATCTTGGCCCACTGGCCGGGATCGCAGATGTTGCAGGGCGCGCCGACCGCGTAGTACAGCTTGTTGTCGCGGATGCGCAGGTACTTCCAGCTGTGGTCCGTGCCGCCGGGAAGCGTGTCGTAGATCACCTTGGGCTCGCCCAGGTTGTCCAGTTTCCCATCGACGTTGTCCCAGCGCATGATCTTCGTGTTCGTCGCGAGGAACAGGCTGCCGTTGTGGTACTCGATGCCGGTGGCCAGCGGCATCTTGTCGACGATCACCTTGGCCTGGCGGTTGCCCTGCTCGGGCACCACGTAGACCTTGTTGGCGACGAACAGCGAACTGACGAAGACGTTGCCGTTCGGTCCCTGGCGCAGGCCGCGCGCGTCGAGGATGCCCGAGGCCCAGGTCTCCACCTTGAAACCGGGCGGCAGCTTGAACTTCGACGTGGGCAGCTTGTCCGCTGCGGTGGGAATCGGGAACGCCGGCACCGGCGCCATCTTCATGGCGGTGTCGTTCGCCTTCGGGCGTCCCTTGGCCCAGCCCGGTTCTTCCGCGGGCGGCGTCTGCGCCAGCACCGAGAAGCCCGCGCACAGCGCGCCCAGGGCAATGAGAGATCGAACGTTCCTCATGACTCGTCTCCTTTGGGGTTTTTGGTGGCGAGGATTCTGGAGGAAGCCCATGCACCGGGCAATGAGGCAAGCGCCTATGGATGAGACTCGAAGGGTCATGTTTCCAAGCGTCATCAACGACACAGCCCGTCACGTGCCGCTAGAGCTGCAGGGCTTGTCGCGGATGAGCTGCATCGCGCGTCACGCGCAGCCCTTCGCCGCCACACGCCGTCACGCGCATCTTCTATCCTCGGGGCCATGCCCCTGGAACTCGCGCGCGTGCGTGCCCTCTGCTTCGACGTCGACGGCACCATCGCCGACACCGACGACCACCTGGTTGCCCAGCTCGCCCTGCTGGTGAGCAAGATCCCCGGCGTGAGCGGCCGGCGCAGCGAACGCGTGGCGCGGCAGGTGGTGATGGGCATGGAAACGCCGGTGCATGGCGCCTACGCCCTGCTCGACCGGCTGGGCCTGGACACGCCCGTGGACAAGCTGCGCGCCCGCCTCAAGGCCACCAAGCAGCGCGGCGCCGACCCTGGCCACACGCGCAACCCGGAAGCGCTGGACGAAGTACCGCACGAGATGATGGCCGGCGTGCAGGAGATGCTCAAGACGCTGCACAAGTTCTACCCCATGTGCACCATCTCCACCGGCAGCGCGCCGCGGGTGGAGCGCTTCCTGGAGCACTACGGCGTGCGCGACCTGTTCACCGAAGTCGTGGGCGCGCAGACCACGCAGCGCATGAAGCCGCACCCGGAGCCGCTGCTCTATGCGGCCGGCAAGATGGGCGTGGCGCCCGAGAACTGCCTGATGATCGGCGACACCACCATCGACATCCGCACCGGCCGGTCCGCCGGCGCGCAGACCGTGGGCGTGCTGTGCGGCTTCGGCACCGAGGACGAACTGGTCGCCGCCGGCGCCGGCATGATCCTGCGCACCACCTCCGACCTGCTGGCCGTTCTCGATCCTCAGGAAGACGCGCTGGGCGAGACGGCCAGCCCGGAACCCAAGTCCTAGCCTCGGCGCATCGAGTCCTCCCGCAGGAGGATGAGCTTCCACGCGAGGCTTTCCGGCATCGAAAAAGTGCGTCGCTCGCCTTGTGATCTCCGCGGCACGCCCGATATGTTGCGATGCAATAACCCTTTGGAAAGGCTCGCCATGGGCTTCGATCCCGCCGCGCTCCAGCGAGCGACACAACTCACCCGCGAAGGCCGGCTGATGGACGCCACGCGCGCCATCCAGGAGGCGCTGGGCAACGGCGGCTTCGCGTCCCCCGAGACATCGCACGCGCCGCCGCCCACCTGGGCCGCGAAGGATGACGTCACGGACGTTGAATACCGCGAAGTCTCCAGCGTCCCGATGATCGAGACGCGCGCTGCGCCCGCCTCGGCGCGCCCGGCCCGCGATGCGTCTTTCACCGCCCACGTGTTCGCCTTCGGCGGCCATCGCTGGCGCTATCGCCTGTACGAGCCGCGCCGCGCGGACCCGGCCGCCCTGCTGCCGGTGCTCGTGATGCTGCACGGCTGCAAGCAGGACTCCGAGGACTTCGCCCGCGGCACCGGCATGAACGCGGTCGCGGAACGCGACGGCTTCCTCGTCGTGTATCCCGAGCAGCTGCGCAAGTCCAACCAGATGGGTTGCTGGAACTGGTTCGAGGCGCAGCACCAGCGGCGCGGCGCCGGCGAGCCGGCGATGATCGCCGCGCTGGTACAGGCGGTGGTGGCCAGCCACGGCGGCGATCCGAAGCGCGTGTACGTCGCCGGCCTGTCCGCCGGTGGCGCGATGGCGGCGATCCTGGGCGAGCTCTATCCCGACGTGTTCGCGGCGGTGGGCGTGCACTCGGGCCTGCCCGCAGGATCGGCGAGCGACGTGCCCTCCGCCTTCAGCGCCATGCGCAAGGGCCCGAGCCCGCACGCCGTGGTCGGCCGGCGCGCGGTCGCGATCCCCACGATCGTGTTCCACGGCAGCTCCGACAAGACGGTCGCGCCCGGCAACGGCCAGGCCATCGTGCAGCAGCAGCTGGCAGCGCATGCGACCGGCGGCACCTGGCTGGAACGCGAGGAAGCCCGGCCTGCGCAGGCACAGCGCGCCGCGACGCGCGAGCAGTGGCTGGACGACCAGGGCCAGGTGCGCCTGGAGAGCTGGCGCATCGCCGGCGGGCCGCACGCCTGGTCGGGCGGCCATGCCTCGGGTTCCTTCACGGACCCGCAGGGGCCGGCCGCCTCGGAGGCGATGGCGCGCTTCTTCCTGCGCCACGCCCGCTGACGCCGCCACCCCGCTTACGTTTGCTTGCCGTTGAGGCGACGGTGGCGCCCACCTGCGATTGACCCTCCCCTGCGTGCGGCGCACACTGCCGCACGCAGCGCTGCCCGCCTTCGGCGGACAGGGTTCCTGCGCCATCGTGAGGGCACCATGAACCCGCGTCACTCGCTCACCGCAGCCGCCTGCGCGCTGCTGCTCGCCTCCGGAACCACGCTCGCCCACGAAGCGGAGGGCAAAGGCAACGTCGGGCGCGTGAAGTTCGCATCCTCCTGCAGCGCCGAGGTGCAGCCCCTGCTGGAGACCGGCGTCGCCATGCTGCATTCCTTCTGGTTCAGCGCGACCGAGAAGGCGTTCCGCGAGGTGCTGGCGCGCGAGCCGTCCTGCACCATCGCCCAATGGGGCGTGGCCGCCATCCTGATGGGCAACCCGCTCGCCGGCCAGGGCGCGCTGGCCAGGGATGCCGCCGCCGCGCAGGCCGCCATCGACGCCGGACGGCTCACACCGCCCAAGACGCAGCGCGAGCGCGACTACATCGAGGCGGTCGCCACCTACTACCGCGACTTCGCCTCGCGTCCCGAGCGCGCGCGCCAGCAGTCGCGCGCCGAAGCCTTCCAGGCGCTGGCCGCACGCTACCCGGACGACGACGAGGCGCAGATCTTCGCCGCGCTGTACATCGCCGGCACCCAGTCCCAGTCCGACCAGACCTTCGCCGCCTACCGCAAGGCCGCCGCGGTGCTGGAAACGCAGTTCGTCCGCTACCCCGACCACCCCGGTGTCGCGCATTACCTGATCCACAGCTACGACGCGCCGCCCCTGGCGCAGCAGGGCGTGAAGGCGGCACGGCTGTATGCGGGCATCGCGCCCGCGGCGCCGCACGCGCTGCACATGCCCTCGCACATCTTCACCCGCATCGGCGCCTGGGAGGATTCCGCCGAGACCAACCGCCGCTCGGCCGATGCAGCCAAGAAGAGCGGCGAGCCCGACCAGGCCTATCACGCCAGCGACTACTCCGTGTATGCCTACCTCCAGCTCGGCCGCGATGCCGACGCCCAGCGCGAGATCCAGGATGCGCTGCAGGTGAAGGGCTTCAACGCCGCGGTGCGGACCGCGCCGTACGCGATCGCGGCGATGCCCGCGCGCTACGCACTGGAGCGGGGCGCGTGGCGCGAGGCCATGCAGCTGCAGCCGCAGCCCACCCGCCACCTGTACCCCGATGCCATCACGCATTTCGCCCGGGCGTTCGGGGCCGTGCGCAGCGGCGACACGGCGGCGGCGCAGAAGGAAGCGGCGGAACTGGAGCGGCTGCACAAGGGCCTGCAGGCCGCCGGCGACAACTACTGGGCCAACGAGGTCGAGGTGCAGCGGCTCACCATCGCAGGCTGGCTGGCGCTGGCGAACGGCGAGCGTGCGGAAGCCGTGCGCATGATGCGCGCCGCGGCCGACCTGGAAGACGGCACCGAAAAGCACATCGTCACGCCGGGGCGCGTGCTGCCCGCGCGCGAGCTGCTGGGCGAGATGCTGCTGGAACTCGGGCAGCCGGCGGCCGCGCTGCGCGAATTCGAGACTTCGCAGGTGCGCGAGCCGAACCGCTTCCGCGGCTTCTACGGGGCCGCGCGCGCCGCCGAAGCATCGGGCGATCGCATCAAGGCGGCGCAGTACTACGGCAGGCTCGTGGCCCTCGGCCAGCGCGCCGACAGCCCGCGGCCGGAACTCGTGCGCGCCCGTTCCTGGGTGGCGCAGCGCTGACGGTGGCGGGATCGCGGGGGCCGGCGGGCGGGGGAATCCTGGCGTGCGTGCCGGCGCAGCCTGCCTGCTGCTGGCCGCACTGCTGCTGCCCGCCGCGCGGGCCGAGCCGAGCGAGGACGCGCCGGCCGCGGCGATGCGCGACGCGGACTACGCCGCCGGCAAGGCGGCCCTGGAGCGCAAGGACTGGGGCGAGGCGGTGCGGCGGCTGCAGCTGGCGGCGCAGCGCGACCCCGAGAGCGCCGACCTGCAGAACCACCTGGGCTACGCGCATCGCAATCTCGGCCGGATGCCCGAAGCGCTGCGGCATTACGAACGCGCCATCGCGCTCAACCCGCGGCATCGCGGCGCGCACGAATACATCGGCGAGGCCTACCTCATGCTCGGCGACCTGGCGAACGCGGAAAAGCACCTGGCCGCCCTGCGGCGCATCTGCCTGCTGCCCTGCGAGGAACAGAAGGAGCTGGAAGAGGCCATCCGGCAGCACCGCCTGCGCCCGCAGCGAAGGTGAGCCGGCATCCCGCTGCTCAGGCCTTCTTCTCCAGCAGCTTCACCAGCGCCCACAGCACGCGGTTGGCGGGCGTGGGCACGCCGAGTTCCTGGCCGCGCCGCACCACGTAGCCGTTGAGGAAGTCGATCTCGGTCGGCTTGCCGCGCGCGAGGTCCTGCGCGGTGGAGGAGTACTGCGAGGGCATGCCTTCCACCAGCTTGCGCGTCGCGGTGTGCGCATCGGCCGGCACGTGCACGCCATCGGCCTTGGCGACGGCCAGGCACTCGTCGACCACGTCGCGCATCACGTCCCAGATGCCCTCGCCCCTGACGTTCTCGCCATAGGGCTTCTGCGCGATGGCGGAGATGGCGTTGTAGGCGCAGTTCAGGATCAGCTTGAGCCAGAGCGCGCCGCGCACGTTCGCCGAGATGTCGGTCGGCACGGCCGCCGCGCGCAGCGCCTCGGCGACGCGCTCGCTGGCGAGAGCAGGCTCGATCACCAGTTCGCCGCGGCCGTGGTGCTTCAGGTGGCCGGGGCCGGCCATCTCGGTCGCCACGTAGACCACTGCGGCGGCGACCGGGTGCTCGGGCAGCACGGTCCGCAGCCGGTCGGCGTTGTCCACGCCGTTCTGCAGGCACAGCACCAGGGTGTCCGGGCGCAGGAAGGGCTTGAGCTCGCGGCCCGCGGACTCGGTGTCCATCGACTTGACGCAGAACAGCACGAGGTCCGCACCCCTGGCGCCGCTCGCGTCGGTCACCGCCTCGAGGCGCACCTGCTCGTCGAAGGTCTTCGTCTCCATGCGCAGGCCGTCGCGCCGGACCGCCTCCACGTGCTGCGGCCGCGCGATCAAGGTCACCGCGTGTCCTGCGCGCGCGAGCATGCCGCCGAAGTAGCAGCCGACGGCGCCGGCGCCCATGACGGCGACCTTCAATGACGGGGATGCGGGCATGCCTGGCTCCTTCGGGGTGGGACCGTCATTCTAGGAAGGGATAATGACCCGCGATGGCCTACGTGGATCTCTCGCGCGACGCGGCCGCCATGCGCTGCATCTTCCTGTCCCTCGGCCTCGCCGGCGCAGGCGAGGAAGTGCGGGCAACGGCCCTCACCGGCGGCGTGTCCTCGGGCATCTACCGGGTGGACCTGCGCTCGGGCAGCTACTGCGTCAAGCAGGCGCTGCCGCAGCTGAAGGTGGCCAAGGAATGGAAGGTGCCGGTGGAACGCGTGTTCGCCGAGATCGGCTACCTGCAGGTGGTCGGCGCGATCGCCCCCGGCCAGGTGCCGCGCGTGCTGGGGCAGGACGAGGCCAGCCGCAGCTTCGTCATGCCCTTCCTGGGCGCCGAATACCGCAACTGGAAGGCGGAGCTGCTGGCCGGGCGCCTGGACCCGCAGGTCGCGCCTGCCATGGGGGCGCTCCTGGGCCGCATCCATGCCGCCACGGCCGACGACGCGCAGCTCGCGGCACGCTTCGCCACCGACGACAACTTCCACGCGCTGCGCCTCGAGCCCTACCTGGTGGAGACCGCGCGCATGCATCCCTCCTTCTCCGAGGCCCTGCTGGCGATCGTGCAGCGCACGGCGCAGACGCGGCGCGTGCTGGTGCACGGCGACGTGAGCCCGAAGAACATCCTGGTGGGGCCCGGCGGGCCGGTGCTGCTGGACGCCGAGTGCGCCTGGTTCGGCGACCCGGCCTTCGACCTGGCCTTCTGCCTCAATCACTTCCTGCTCAAGGCGGCGCACCGGCCCGCGCAGGCGGGCGAACTGCTGGCGTCCTTCCGCGCCTTCACCGATGCCTACTGGCCGCACGTGCGCTGGGAGGAGCCGCGGGCGCTGGAGGCGCGCGTCGCCGCCCTGCTGCCGGGCCTCACGCTCGCGCGCATCGACGGCAAGTCGCCGGTGGAGTACCTCGGCGAGCCGCAGCGCGAGGCCGTGCGCCGCGCCAGCATGGCGCTGCTGCAGGCCCCGCCCCTTCCCTGGCCAGCATCGCGTCCCGCTGGGCGCAGGTATTTTCCGCATGACCATCCGAAGCATCCTTGCCCGCCGCATCTGGGATTCGCGCGGCCGCCCCACCATCGAAGTCGAAGTCACCAACGCGGACGGCAGCGTCGGCACCGGCCTGGCGCCTGCGGGTGCCTCGCGCGGCACGCGCGAAGCGGTGGAACTGCGCGACGGCGGCGAGCGCTTCCGCGGCCTGGACGTGCAGAAGGCCGTGCGCGGCATCGAACGGGAGATCGTGCCGGCGCTGCTCGGGCGCGACGCCGCCGACCAGGCCGGCATTGACGCCGCGCTGATCGCGCTGGACGGCACGCCGAACAAGTCGCGCCTGGGCGGCAATGCGCTGATCGCCACCTCGCTGGCCGTGCTGCACGCCGCCGCCGCGCAGGCGCGCCAGCCGCTGTGGCAGTACCTCGCGCAGGGCAGTCCCGTGCAGCTGCCGCTGCCGCAGGTGCAGATCTTCGGCGGCGGTGCGCACGCCGGCCGGCGCGTGGACATCCAGGACTTCATGGTGATCGCCACCGGCGCGAGCTCCTTCGCGCAGGCCATGGAGATGACGGCGGAGGTGTACCGCGCCGCCGGCGAGATCATGGCGGGGCGCGGCGCGCTGGCCGGCGTGGCCGACGAAGGCGGCTGGTGGCCGAACTTCAGCCGCAACGAGGAAGCCCTGGACACGCTGGTGCACGCCATCGTCAAGGCGGGCTACATCCCGGGCGAGGACGTCGCGATCGCGCTGGACATCGCCGCTTCCGAATTCGGCCAGGGCGGCCGTTACCGCCTCGGGCTGGAAGACACCGAGCTGGACACCGACGGGCTGTGCGAGCGCCTGCTGCAATGGCTGGACCGCTATCCCATCGTCTCCATCGAGGATCCGCTGGCGGAGGACGACGAGCGCGGCCTGGCCGCGTTCACCCGCGCCGCGGGCTCACGCGTGCAGGTGGTCGGCGACGACTACCTGGTCACCAACGCCGACCGCGTGCGCGCGGCGTCCGAGGCCGGTGCCTGCAACTGCGTGCTGATCAAGCCCAACCAGGCGGGCACCATCACCGAGACGAAGGCCGCGCTGGATGCCGCGCGCGCCCTTGGTTACGCGACCATCGTGTCCGCGCGCTCGGGCGAAACGGAAGACGTGGCGATCGTGCACCTCGCCACCGGCTGGAACGCGGGCCAGCTCAAGGTCGGCTCCTTCGCCCGTTCCGAGCGCATGGCCAAGTGGAACGAAGGGATTCGCCTGGAAACGCGCCGTCCGGCACCCGCCGGCTTCGCGGGTCGCTCAGTGCTCGCACCGCGGCGCTGAACCCATCCGTCGCGGCTTGTAGGTGAGCCGCCGACACCGCCGAGGTCTTGCAGCCGACGAGGCAGCAGGCTCGAGCGGCGCACCCTGGAGGCAGGCGCCGGGCAGCTGTGCGAACCGCGCGCCAGGCACGACCTCAATCCAAAGGAGATTCTCGATGAGCGACAAAAAGCCAAGCAATCCCGATCCCATCACCGGCGAACCCGGCGCCCACCCCGTCGGCACGGGCCTCGGCGCAGCGGGTGGCGCGGTGGCGGGTGCCACCGTGGGGTCGATCGCGGGCCCGGTGGGCACGCTGGTCGGCGGCGCGGCCGGCGCGATCGCCGGCGGACTGGCCGGCAAGGGCGCGGCCGAAAGCGTGAACCCGACGGCCGAAGACAGCTACTGGCGCGAGAACTACAACAAGCGCCCGAGCTACAAGCAGGGCTACAGCTACGACGACTACGCGCCGGCCTACCGCACCGGCTACACCGGCTGGGAACGCGCCCGCGCTTCCGGCGAGAGCTGGGACAGCTACGAGCCCAAGCTGCGCAGCGAGTACGAGCGCAACCGCGGCTCCTCGCGGCTGGACTGGGAAGAGGCCAAGGACTCCGCGCGTGACGCGTGGCACCGCGTCGAGCGCGCGATGCCGGGCGACGCGGACAAGGACGGCCGCTAGGCGATCAGGGTGGGTGGAACCGGGCAGGCCCTTCGGGGCCTGTTTTTTTCGATAATGGGCCGCCATGAACTACTGGCTCATGAAATCCGAACCGGACGAGGTGTCCGTGGACGACGCGCTCGCCGCGCCCGAGTCCACCGTGCCCTGGACCGGCGTGCGCAACTACCAGGCCCGCAACTTCATGCGCGACGGCATGCGGGTGGGCGACGGCGTGCTGTTCTACCACTCCAGCTGCGCCGAGCCCGGCATCGTCGGCATCGCGCGGGTGGCGTCCACGGCCTACCCCGATCCGACGCAGTTCGACAGGAAATCGCCGTACCACGACCCGGCGTCGAAACGTGAGGAGCCGCGCTGGCTGCTGGTGGACGTGCAGGTGCTGAAGAAGACGCGCAACCTGACACTGCCGGAACTGCGCGCCGACCCCGAGTTGCAGGACCTGGTCGTGCTGCGCAAGGGCAACCGCCTTTCGATCACGCCCGTGGAGCCGCGGCACTGGAAGCGCATCCTGAAGCTGCTCGACGTCCGGGCGTGACCCGGCCCGGAGCGGCGTTCAGACCAGCACGTCCTCGAGAGGCCGCCGCGCGGTGGCAGGCAACTCCGCCTCCGCATAACCCAGGCGCAGCACCAGCTGCGGAATCCCGTCCGCCAGTTCGCGCAGGCGCGGACGCACGCTCGCCACCTGCGCCGGCTGGTTGAGGAAGGACGCCTGCAGCCCGGCGGCGCAGGCCCGCAGCAGGAGGTGCTGCAGGCCCTGGCCGGCGGCGATCCAGCTGGCGGGCGTGTCGTCCGGCGTCACCAGCACCGCGAGCAGCGGCGAGCCGTCCGCGAGCTGCCTGTCCTTGGCCGCGATGCCGTCGCCCATGTCGAAGCTGCGCACCACGAACTGCGCAACGCGCGCGGCCAGGGCCGGCACTGCCAGTCCGTCGCCACGGCGGCGCGGATGCAGCCAGGCCGCGAGCTCGCGCCGCCAGCGGGGATCGCCCCACTGCGCACGGTCGCCTTCGGCCACCAGCAGCGCCAGTTGCTGCCGCTGCCCTTCGACCGTGAGCGGCCGCAGCGTCGCCCCTCCTGTGCGCAGGCGGTGGCCAGGTGGTCCAGCAGCTTCCCCGGCACGGGACGGGCGTCGAAGCGCTGGCGGCAGGTGCGCCGGCGCGCCACGAAGGGCAGCAGGGTGCCGAGATGGGCATCGCGCGTGCCTGGCACCGCCCGGACGCGGGCAAGCAGGTCCGCATCCAGGCGGTCCGGCTGCAGTTGCACCTCGGTGTCCAGGCCCGAGGCGGCGGCCGCCACGCGCAGGTTGAACAGCGCGCAGCCGCAGCTGATCGTGAGCTCGCGGTCGTCGGTGTCGTTGACGGGCAGCGCGCGCGTGCGATCCGCGAACAGCGAGATGGCGTCGCCGTCGACGCGGAAGCACCACGGCTGCGTGTTGTGGCTGGAAGGCGCGAGGATCGCCGCTTCGAGCAGCGCGCGCGTGCGGGTGTCGAGGGTGGCATGCGCCATGGATGCTCCTGGAGTCCTCGTGGCATTGTTCCCGCCGAGGCGCGGGCGCCCTTGACGGCGCGCAAGGGATGCGCGCGGCCGGCCGATAATCGCACCCCATGCCCCGCATCGATTCCTGCCGGCCGCCGACGCGTCTTTCATGACGGGCTGGGAGATCGCCGCCTTCCTGCTGTGCGTGGCCGTCGCCACCTGCGCCCAGAGCATCACCGGCTTCGCACTCGCCCTCATCCTGCTGGGCCTGACCGGCCTGTTCGAGCTGGCGCCGCTGGCGGATGTCGCCAACGTCGCCACGGTGATGGCGCTCTGCACGGCGGTGATCGCCTTGCGCGGCACGCACGACTCGCTGGACTGGCCGATGATGCGCTGGACCGTCACCGGCAGCGTGTTCGGCGTCGCGGCCGGCGTGGCGCTGCTCGCCTGGCTGAGCAGCAACGTCGTGATGGCGCTGCGGCTGCTGCTGGGGCTGGTGGTGATCGCCTGCGCGATCGTCGTGCTGGTGCGCGCGCATCCGCTGCCGCAGCGTTCCTCTGCGGCTTCGTTCCACGGCTTCGGCTTCCTCTCGGGCGTGCTGGGCGGGCTGTTCTCCGCCTCCGGGCCACCGCTGGTGTACCAGTTCTACCGGCAGCCGCTGGCGCTCGACGCGGTGCGCGACACCCTGGGGGCCACGCTCGCGGCCGGTGGCGTGATCCGGCTGGTGATGGTGGTGGCCAGCGGCCAGTTCAGCCTGCGTTCGCTGTGGCTGTCCGCCCTGGCCGTGCCGCTGGCGATGGCGATCACCTGGTGGCTGCGCCGGCATCCGCCGGCATGGCGGCGCGAAACGGTGCTGAAGGTGGTGTGCGTGCTGCTGGTCATCACGGGCGTAGGGCTGATCGCCCCGGCCGCCCAGGCCCTGTGGCCCTGGGCCAGAATGGGTGCATGACCGGCACGCAAGAGAACCCGCTCCTTTCCCCTCGACCGCACCCTACGGCCTGGCACCCTTCGACCGCATCGCGCCCGGCCATTTCGAGCCGGCCTTCACGCTGGCGATGCAGGAGCACCGCGCGGCGCTCGATGCGATCGCCGGCAACGCCGCGCCGGCCACTTTCGACAACACGCTGGCCGCCTTCGACCGCAGCGCGGGCCGGCTGCGGCGCGTGAGCATGGTGTTCCACAATCTCTGTTCGTCGGAGACCTCGCCCGAGCTGCAGGAAGTGCAGCGGCAGCTGGCCCCGGTGCTGGCCGCGCACTACAGCTCCGTCTACCTGCATGCCGGCCTGTTCCAGCGGATCGCGGATCTGCACGAGCGGCGCGCCGTCCTCGGCCTGGACACCGAGGAGATGCGCCTGCTGGAGCGCGTGCACCTCGACTTCGTCCTCACCGGCGCGCGCCTGCCAGCCCCAGCGCAGGCGCGGATCCGGGAGATCGCCCAGGAGCTGGCCGCCTGCCACACGGCCTTCGGGCAGAACGTGCTGCACGACGAATCGACCTGGTCCCTGGTGCTGCACGACGAGGAGGAGATGGCGGGCCTGCCGGAGTTCGTGCGCTCGGCCGCCCGCATGGCGGCGCAACAGCGCGGGCTGGGCGACGTGCACGCGATCACGCTGTCGCGGCCCCTGGCCTCGCCCTTCCTCACCTTTTCCGCGCGGCGCGACCTGCGCGAGCTGGCGTGGCGTGCCTGGGTCGGGCGCGGCGCGCACGCCGGCGAACACGACAACCGGCCGCTGATCGCGCGCATCCTCGCGCTGCGGCACGAAGAGGCACGGCTGCACGGCTACGCGAACTACGCCGAATACGCGCTGGTGGACCGCATGGCGCGCACGCCGCAGGCGGTGGACCGCCTGCTGGACGAGGTGTGGGAGCGCGCCAGGCCCATGGCCGAACGCGATCGCGCGACGCTCGAGGCCATGCAGCGTGCCGCCGGCGTGGACGCGCCGCTTCAGGCCTGGGACTG
Source organism: Ramlibacter montanisoli (assembly GCF_013087525.1). GTDB lineage: Bacteria > Pseudomonadota > Gammaproteobacteria > Burkholderiales > Burkholderiaceae_C > Ramlibacter > Ramlibacter montanisoli. The sequence continues at coordinate 1,590,490 of NZ_JABFCS010000001.1, forward strand.
GCGCTACTGGGCGGGAGAAGCTGCGCCAGCGCGAGTTCGCCGTCGACGACGCCGAGGTCAAGCCCTACTTCCCGCTGGACGCGATGGTGCGGGCCGCCTTCGACTGCGCGCAGCGCCTGTTCGGGCTGCGCTTCACGCCGCGCGAGGACCTCGTGCTGTACCACCCCGACGCGCGCGCCTACGAGGTGCACGACGCGGCCGGCCGCGCCGTCGGCCTGTTCATCCAGGACAACTTCGCGCGCACCAGCAAGCGCAGCGGCGCCTGGATGAGCGCGCTGGCCGTGCAGGGCCGCAACGGCGGCGAGGTGCTGCCGGTCATCCTGAACACCAACAACTTCGCCCAGGCCACGCCCTCGCTGCTGGGTTTCGACGACGTGCGCACCCTGTTCCACGAGTTCGGCCACGGGCTGCACGGCCTGCTCTCCAACGTCACCTACACGCAGCTGGCCGGCACCAGCGTGCTGCGCGACTTCGTGGAGCTGCCCTCGCAGCTGTTCGAGCACTGGATGTCCGAGCCCGAGGTGCTGCGCCAGCACGCGCGCCACGTGGAGACCGGCGAGCCGATCCCGGGCGCCCTGGTGGACCGGTTGCGTGCCGCCGAACGCTTCGGCGAGGCCTACGAGACGGTGCGCTACTGCGGCAGCGCGATCGTCGACATGGCGGTGCACCGCCACCCCGATCCGGCATCGGTCACGGACTGGAGCGCCTTCGAGGAGCAGGTGCTGGAGCAGCGCGGCCTGCCCCACGCGACCGGCATCAACCACCGCCTGACGCACTTCCAGCACCTTTTCAGCAGCAGCGGCTATGCGGCCGGCTACTACGTGTACCTGTGGGCCGAGGTGCTGGATGCCGATGCCTGGAACGCCTTCCAGGAGGCGGGCAGCCCGTTCGATGCGGCGGTGGCGGAGCGCCTGAAGCGCTGCATCTATTCGGTGGGAAACAGCGTGGAGCCGGGGCAGGCGTTCCGCAACTTCCGCGGGCGCGATCCGGTGATCGAGCCGCTGCTGCGGCAGAAGGGGCTGCTGTGACGCCCGTCGCGGTTCGGCTTCGCGCTCACCACGACCTACGGAGGTCCGGCCCGTCTTCGTAGGTCGTGGTGAGCGGCGAAGCCCGAACCGCGACACTCCAGGAAAAAGCCGCCCGAGGGCGGCTTCTTCGTGGACGGCGAGGCCTACTGCCCGTCGGTGGAGATTTCCTCCGGCTCCGGCTTGGCCTTGCCTTCCTTCTTCGGCAGCGGCTGGATGTCCAGCTTCACGTCCGGCGTCTCGGTGCCCTTCTCGTCGGTCTTCACCTCGATGTCCACCGTCAGGCGGCCGCCTTCGGTGAGGCGCCCGAACAGCAGTTCGTCCGCCAGCGCACGACGGATCGTGTCCTGGATCAGGCGCTGCATCGGGCGGGCGCCCATCAGCGGGTCGAAGCCCTTCTTGGCCAGGTACTTGCGCAGCTGGTCGGTGAAGGTGACCTCCACGCGCTTCTCGGCCAGCTGCTGCTCCAGCTGGAGCAGGAACTTGTCGACCACGCGCAGGATGATCTGCTCGTCGAGCGCGCGGAAGCTCACGATCGCGTCCAGGCGGTTGCGGAACTCCGGCGTGAACAGGCGCTTGATGTCGGCCATCTCGTCGCCCTGCTCGCGCGAGTTGGTGAAGCCGATCACCGACTTGTTCATGGTCTCAGCCCCCGCGTTCGTGGTCATGATGATGATCACGTTGCGGAAGTCGGCCTTGCGACCGTTGTTGTCGGTCAGCGTGCCATGGTCCATCACCTGCAGCAGCACGTTGAAGATGTCCGGGTGCGCCTTCTCGATCTCGTCGAGCAGCAGCACCGAGTGCGGCTTCTTCGTGATGGCTTCGGTGAGCAGGCCGCCCTGGTCGAAGCCGACGTAGCCGGGAGGCGCGCCGATCAGGCGCGACACCGCGTGCCGCTCCATGTACTCGGACATGTCGAAGCGGATCAGGTCGATGCCCATGATGTAGGCCAGCTGCTTGGCCGCTTCCGTCTTGCCGACGCCCGTGGGCCCGGAGAACAGGAAGGCGCCGATCGGCTTGTCGCCGCGGCCCAGGCCGCTGCGCGCCATCTTCACGGAAGCCGCCAGCACGTCCAGCGCCTTGTCCTGGCCGAACACCACGCTCTTCAGGTCACGCTCCAGCGTCTGCAGCTTGCTGCGGTCGTCGCTGGACACCGACGCGGGCGGGATGCGCGCGATCTTGGCCACGATCTCCTCGACTTCCGCCTTGGAGATGGTCTTCTTGCGCTTGTTCACCGGCAGGATGCGCTGGGCGGCGCCGGCCTCGTCGATCACGTCGATGGCCTTGTCCGGCAGGTGCCGGTCGTTGATGTACTTCGCGGACAGTTCCGCGGCAGCCTGCAGTGCGGCGGCGGCGTACTTGACGCTGTGGTGCTCCTCGAAGCGCGACTTCAGGCCCTTGAGGATCTCCACCGTCTGCTCCACGCTCGGCTCGACCACGTCGACCTTCTGGAAGCGCCGCGACAGGGCCGCGTCCTTCTCGAAGTGCCGCGGTACTCGGTGAAGGTGGTCGCGCCGATGCACTTGAGCGCCCCGCTCGAGAGCGCGGGCTTGAGCAGGTTCGATGCGTCCAGCGTGCCGCCCGACGCCGCGCCGGCGCCGATCAGGGTGTGGATCTCGTCGATGAACAGGATCGCGTTGGGCTTGTCCTTCAGCGAACGCAGCACGCCCTTCAGGCGCTGCTCGAAGTCGCCGCGGTACTTGGTGCCCGCCAGCAGCGCGCCCATGTCGAGGGAGTACACATTGGAGTCCGCCAGGATCTCCGGCACTTCCTTCTGCACGATGCGCCAGGCCAGGCCCTCGGCGATGGCGGTCTTGCCGACACCGGCCTCGCCCACCAGCAGCGGGTTGTTCTTCCTGCGGCGGCACAGGATCTGGATCACGCGCTCGACCTCGTACTCGCGGCCGATCAGCGGGTCGATCTTGCCGTCCTTGGCCGACTGGTTCAGGTTCAGCGTGAACTGCTCGAGCGGCGAGGCCTTCTCGTTCTTCTCGCTGCCTTCCTCACCTTCGGAGCCCTGGCTCTCGCCGCCCTTGGCCGGCTCGGGCGGGTCGCTCTTCTTGATGCCGTGCGCGATGTAGTTCACCACGTCCAGGCGCGTCACGCCCTGCTGGTGCAGGTAGTACACGGCATGCGAGTCCTTCTCGCCGAAGATGGCGACCAGCACGTTGGCGCCGGTCACTTCCTTCTTGCCGTTGCCGGTGGACTGCACGTGCATGATCGCGCGCTGGATGACGCGCTGGAACCCCAGCGTGGGCTGGGTGTCCACGTCGTCGGTCCCGGCGACCTGGGGCGTGTTGTCCTTGATGAAGTTCGCCAGCGACTTGCGCAGGTCGTCGATGTTGGCGCTGCATGCGCGCAGCACTTCGGCCGCGCTGGGATTGTCCAGCAGGGCCAGCAAGAGATGCTCCACGGTGATGAACTCGTGGCGCTGCTGACGCGCTTCCACGAAGGCCATGTGGAGGCTGACTTCCAATTCCTGGGCAATCATGAGATTTCCTTCTGCCTGTCGTTCAATCTAACTCTACTTCCTTCTGAGCGCCGGCTCACTCCACCGGTTCACTCAAACATTGCAGGGGATGCCCTGCCTGGCGCGCGGCTTCCTGCACCTGCTGGACCTTCGTGGCCGCGACGTCCCGGGAATAGACGCCGCAGATCCCTTTTCCGTCCAGGTGGATCTTGAGCATGATCTGCGTTGCCGTCTCCCTGTCCTTGTTGAAAAACTCCTGGATCACCACCACCACGAATTCCATCGGGGTGTAGTCGTCGTTCAGCATCACGACCTGGTACATCTGCGGGGGCTTGGTCTTCTGGAGCTTCTTCTCCGCCACGACCGAGCCGCCGTCGTCGTCCGACGGCCGGATGACGGGCCCGGCCGGGGAGGAATCGGTGTCTGGCTGGCCATGAAATTCATTCTATCGACGCAAAACAGCACCCGCCGACCCAAGGTGAATTGGTGACGCTCCCGTCACATTCAAGCGACAGCCGCGTCATGCGGCACATTCTTCGCACGAACGCAAGGCCTGCCGAGCAGAAATCGAACAATGACAGGCACTTGCGCTCCACTAAGTGAAAATATTGACAGCTGAGCGCTTCTCAAGGACACTCTCCCGCCTCTGAGGGAACAAAAACGGGGGCGCGCGATCATGGCGACCGGCACTGTCAAGTGGTTCAACGATGCCAAGGGGTTCGGGTTCATCGAGCCTGACGGTGGCGGTTCGGACGTGTTCGCGCATTTTTCGGCGATCACCATGGAAGGCTTCAAGACCCTGAAGCAGGGCTCGCGCGTGAGCTTCGAGATCCAGCAGGGCCCCAAGGGGCAGCTCGCCCAGAACATCCACGCCGAGCCCGGCCCGATCCAGACGCAACCCGCGGGCCCCGGCGTGGACCGCCCGCCGCGCCAGCCGAAGGTGCGCGCACCGCAGTTCCATGCGGCCGGCGGGCACGGCGGCGGCGAACACGCGAACAAATAGCCGTCGTTTCCAATGAAAAAGCCGCCCGGGGGCGGCTTTTTTGCTGCGTCGCTGGCGATCCATACGCCGTCCGGCCGCCGGCATGCCGTGCCGCGCGAGCGCTGCGTTCCCTGCCCCTGGACGCGCATTTCCATCGTGTAGGGCCGGCAATAGGAGCCCTGCACGTAGTTCACCTGGCCGGGCACCACCACGTAGTTCGCCGGGCCGTCGGCCCACTGCACGCGGCGGCCGGCCGGTGCCACTTCCAGCACCTCGCCGACGCAGCCCTGGTCCTGCGCGTCCATGCGCCGGCCGACCTCTCCGCCCACCAGCACGCCCGCGACGGCGCCGCCGACCGTGGCCAGCGTGCGGCCGTCGCCCTTGCCGATCTGGTTGCCCAGCACGCCGCCGACGATGCCGCCGAGGACCTGGCCGACCGCCTTGCTGTTGCAGCGGTAGGTGCCGGCCACCGGGGCGGGACGGTACTGCGGCTTGTAGGCGTAGTGGCCCTGCTCCCGGTGCATCCAGGGCACGACCGCCACGGCCGGCTGCGGCGGCGGCGGCGGCACCACGTAGACCTGGCGCTCAGGCGCCTTGCACTTGCGCTTTTCCTTGTATTCGCCGTCCTTCTTCCACTCGCGCGTCACCTTGCAGTTGCCGTCCCAGAACTCCTCCTTGTGCTTCTTGCCCTTGCCATGGCGATGACCGTGGCGATCGTCATCGTCATCGGCCATGACGAGGCCGGAGGCCAGGACGGCGGCAATGGCGCCGAGGAGGATGGGGGTTCGCATGCGGTGAGGCCTTGTCGAGTGGATGTTCCTCCAACGGTAGCCGGAACGGCCGCGTTGACGGCAGGGTGTAACAGAGCGCAGCCGACAGCGGAGCGTCAGCAGCCCAGCTCTTCACAGAGCTGTTGGACGCGCGCCGCGACCGCCGGTTCCATGGCGATCGGCCGGCCCCATTCGCGCTGGGTCTCGCCGGGCCACTTGTTGGTGGCGTCCATGCCCATCTTGCTGCCCAGGCCCGCAACCGGCGAGGCGAAGTCCAGGTAGTCGATCGGCGTGTGCTCGATCATCATCGTGTCGCGCGCCGGGTCCATGCGAGTGCTCAGGGCCCACATGACCTCGCGCCAGTCGCGCACGTCCACGTCGTCGTCCACCACCAGCACGAACTTGGTGTACATGAACTGGCGCAGGTGGCTCCACACGCCCATCATCACGCGCCGCGCGTGGCCCGGGTAGGCCTTGCGGATGCTCACCACCGCCATGCGGTAGCTGCAGGCTTCCGGCGGCAGGTAGAAGTCCACGATCTCCGGGAACTGGCGCTGCAGCAGCGGGATGAACAGTTCGTTCATCGCCAGGCCCAGCACCGCCGGCTCGTCGGGCGGCTTGCCGGTGTAGGTGGAGTGGTAGATGGGGTCGCGCCGCATGGTGATGCGGTCGATCGTGAGCACCGGGAAGGACGCCTGCTCGTTGTAGTAGCCGGTGTGGTCGCCGTAAGGGCCCTCCAGCGCGTGCTCGAAGCCGCTCGGGTGCGCAGGATCCGGGCGCACGTGGCCTTCCAGCACGATCTCCGCCGTGGCCGGCACGCGCAGCGGCACGCCGATGGCGGGCGCGACTTCGGTGCGGCTGCCACGCAGCAGGCCGGCGAACTGGTATTCCGACAGCGAGTCCGGCACCGGCGTCACCGCCCCCAGCAGCGTGGCCGGATCGGCACCGAGGGCCACGGCCACCGGGTACGGCTCGCCCGGGTGCGCCAGGCAGTGGTCGCGGAAATCGAGCGCGCCGCCCCGGTGCGGCAGCCAGCGCAGGATCAGGCGGTTGCGCGAGAGCACCTGCTGGCGGTAGATGCCCAGGTTCTGGCGCGGCTTGTTCGGGCCCTTGGTGATGGTGAGCCCCCAGGTGATCAGGGGCGCGACGTCGCCCGGCCAGCAGTGCTGCACCGGCAGCATGCCGAGGTCGACGTCCTCGCCCTCGAACACCTTTTCCTGGCAGGCTGCGCTGGAGAGTTCGCGCGGCGCCATGTGCCACAGGCGCTTGAGCAGGTCCGTCATGCCCAGCATCTCCTTGAAGCCGCGCGGCGGCTGAGGCTCCTTCAGGCGCGCGAGCAGCTCGCCGAAGGGACGCACGCCCTTCAGGTCGGCCACGCCCATGGCGCGGGCCACGCGCTGCGGCGTGCCGAACAGGTTGGCCAGCACCGGCATGCGGTGGCCAGTGGGTTGCTCGAACAGCAGCGCCGGGCCGCCGGCGCGCAGCACGCGGTCGGCCACCGCGGTCATCTCCAGGTGCGGCGACACCGGCTGCCGCACGCGGCGCAGGTCACCGTCCTGCTCCAGTTGCGCGATGAACTCGCGCAGGTCCCGGTAAGTCATCTCAGGCCGCGGTTTCGCCGGCCCAGCGCGCCGACAGCGCGTGCGGCACGTCCAGCAGGTCCAGCGTGCGCGCCACCGCCTGGTCGACGATGTCCTGCACGGTCTGCGGCCGCAGGTAGAAGGCGGGCACGGGCGGCGCGACGATGGCGCCCATCTCGGTCACGACGATCATGTTGCGCAGGTGGCCCAGGTGCAGCGGCGTCTCGCGCACCATCAGCACCAGCCGGCGGCGCTCCTTGAGCATCACGTCGGCGGCGCGGGTGATCAGGTTGTCGCCCAGGCCGTGGGCGATCGCCGCCAGCGTGCGCATCGAGCACGGCGCGACCGCCATGCCGGCCGCGCGGAAGCTGCCGCTGGCGATGGTGGCGCCGACGTCGCCGACGTCGTGCACGTGGTCCGCAAGCGGCCGCAGGTCGCCGGGCGACATCTGCAGTTCCTGGCGCAGGTTGCGCCAGCCGGCGGGCGACACCACCAGGTGCGACTCGAAGCCGGGCGCGTCGCGCAAGGCCTGCAGCATGCGCACGCCATAGCAGGCGCCGCTGGCGCCCGAGATCGCGACGACGATGCGCTTCGCCGCCTGGGGGTCGCTCAGGCCCATGGGCCGGCGCTCCGCCGCCCGGGATCGCGCGGCGTCCCGGGCTTGCGGCCGAAGCGGCTCAGGTGCTCCAGCACGGGCAGCTCCAGCGCGTCGAGCGTGTTCTTGACGACCAGGCCCAGCTCGGTGTCGCCTTCCATCATGAGACGGCGGCTGAAGAACAGCGTGTCGGGGTCTTCCTCCCGGCGCGCCATGCGCAGGAAGTCGGGGCCGCTGGCGCTGATGGTGAGGTCGGTCTGCGCCTGCCGGGACAGCGGCGCGAAGCGGCTGCCGGTCCAGGTGAAGTCGAAGGAGACGCGCGCGTCGCGCACGTGGATGCGGAACTTGCGGCCCGTCATCAGCTGCGCCACGTCGGCCGGCAGCTGCGGCGCCAGCCCGGCGTTCAGCGCCGTGGACAGCAGCAGCGAGCCGGGATAGGCCGGCAGCTTCTCCAGCAGCGAGGCCACGAAGGGCGGGCATTCGGGCAGCGTGCGCGCGATGATCTTCATGCCGCCACCTCGCTGACGCGGTCGAGGCCGGGGCGCCCGTGCCAGTGGCCGTTGCAGTCCTCGTCGGGCAGCAGCGCGCGCAGCTTCTCCTGCGCGGCGCGGCCCGTCATGTCGCCGTTGCGCGCGGCATCGAACAGGGCGACGACTTCGGCCATGTTCTGCGACTGCGGGCTCAGGCGCAGCACGTCGACGCCGGCCGTGACCAGCTCGCACAGGTCCTGCAGCAGGCTGTACACCCGCGCCGATTGCGTCTGGATGCCATTGAGCACCAGGAAGGGTTCGTCCTCGCGCGTGCGCAGCACCAGGCCGTCCGGGTGGGCGATGCAGCTGAAGCCGCAGTCGTCCTTCGGCAGGTTGGCGTGGCGGGCGGTGAAGCAGCGCGCGGAGAACGCCAGCGGCAGCCGGCCCATGGCGAACACCTCGGTCTCCAGGCCCTCGGGCTTTTCCCGCTGCAGCACGGCGAGGTCGTCGCGCTTCATCTCGGTGGGCATCACCCAGCGCGTGGCGCCCAGCCCGGCCATCCAGCGCAGCGCGTCGCCGTTGTACAGGTTCAGGTGCGGGCCGGCCACGAAGGGCACCTTGCCCGCCAGGCAGTGCACCGAGCCCATCTCGTTGGCCTCGACGGTGAACTCGCCGTTGGCGGCGATCTTGTGCATGGTGGCGACGTCGGCGCCGGACTCCAGCAGCACCTGCGTGGACAGGACCACTTCCTTGCCGGCCTCGCGCAGCATGCCCGCGACCTCCAGCCAGTCGGGCAGGCGCATCTCGTGGCGGCGGGAACAGACCGCTTCGCCCAGGTAGACGATGTCCACCGGCGTTTCCGCCATCCGGGCGTAGAAGGCCAGCACGGTGTCGCGCGGCCAGTAGTACAGCAAGGGGCCGAGGGAAAGCTTCATGGTCCTACTTCCAGTTGCGGTGGTACGCGCCCAGGGTGTGCTGCTGGCCTTCGGCCAGCTGGTCGAGGCCCGCCATCCAGCCGGTGCGCACCGCGTAGCGGTGGCCGAGCTCCAGGCACTGGTCGATCGCTTCGCGCCAGATCTTCGTGACCTGGGCGACATAGGCGGGGCTGCGCTGGCGGCCCTCGATCTTCACGGCGCGCACGCCCATCTTCACCAGCTGCGGCAGCAGGTCGAGCGTGTTCAGGCTGGTGGGTTCCTCGATGGCGTAGAAGGCCTTGTCGTCGGCGACGTCGAAGCGGCCCTTGCACAGCGTGGGGTAGCCGGCGCTCTCGCCGGGTGCGTAGCGGTCGATCAGCACGCCACCCAGGCGCGCTTCCAGCCCCTTGGGCGTCTCCTGCCAGCGCACGGCCTTCGGCGGCGAGCAGACACCGTGGGTGTTGGGCGATTCGCCGGTGACGTAGGAGGACAGCGAGCAGCGGCCCTCCACCATCACGCACAGGCTGCCGAAGCCGAACACCTCGATCTCCACCGGGGTGCGCTGCACCAGCTGCTTGACCTGTTCGAGCGACAGCACGCGCGGCAGCACGGCGCGCTGGATGCCGAACTGCTGGTGGTAGAAGTTGATCGCCTCGTAGTTGGTGGCCGAGCCCTGCACCGACAGGTGCAGGCGCAGCTTCGGGTGTGCGTGCGCGAGGCGTACTGCAGCAGGCCCGGGTCGGCCACGATCACCGCGTCCACGCCCATCTCGGCGGCCTGGTCGATGCTCGATCGCCAGGGGCCGGGATTGCTGGCCTGGGGATAGGTGTTGATCGCCATCAGCACCTTGGTGCCGCGCTCGTGCGCGTAGCGGATGCCGTTCTCGATGGCGGCGCGGTCGAAGTTCAGGCCTGCGAAGTTGCGCGCGTTGGTCGCATCGCGCATGCCCATGTAGACGCAGTCGGCGCCGGCGTCGACGGCGGCCTTGAGGGCCGGCAGGCTGCCGGCGGGGCAGACGAGTTCGAAGGAGGCGGGGTCGGCGGCCGTTTCGGCCACGCCAAAAGGTGCAATTGCGGACATGGGGCCCAGGGGTCCACCGGGGAGAGGCGGACAAGGCGCGAACGATAAGCGTGCGCGCCCCCGGGGTTATGACCGTCGTCAAGCTTTCGCCTGCGCCGGCAGGCGGCCGTCAGGCGATGAAAGCCTCCGCGGGCTGCTCGGCCATCCCCACCGTGGTCATGGGCAGCAGGGTGATGTCGTGCATGCCGTCGCCGAAGTTGAGGTATTCCACGCCGGAAAGGGTGTCCGTTCCGTCACGCCCCAGGATGTGGTCGCTGACCAGGTAGGTCCCGCTCGCCGCGTCCCAGCCGAGGTCGTATTCCCAGGAGTAGCCCCGATAGTTCGCCACGTCGGTGCCGTTGCCGCCCGCCAGCAGGTCGTTGCTCTCCTTGCCCTCCAGCGTGTCGTGGCCGTCCAGGCCCTGGAGGGTGTCGGCGCCATAGGTCCCCGACAGGTACTCGCCGAACTCCGTGCCGACGATGTCCTGGCCGGGGACGCCATCTCGCCGGGGTCGCGCCAGTTGTCGGCGAAGGCCAGCACCTCCACGTCGCGCAGCGTGTCCACGCCCTCGCCGCCCACGTTGTCGGTGACGGTGTACTGGCCGGAGGCGCCGTCGAAGCTCACCGTGTAGTTCCAGCTGTTGCCGTCGTACATGGCCCGGTCCCAACCGGTTCCGCCGTCGAGCACGTCATTGCCTGCATTGCCGTACAGGTAGTCGTCGCCGTCGCCGGCCTGGACCACGTCGTTGCCGCCCATGCCGCGGATCGTGTCGGTGCTTTCCATGGCGTAGAAGGTGTCGTCGCCGCCGGAGCCCACGAGGTAGTCGCCCGCCGTCGTGCCGTAGAAGGTCTGCCCCGGCCAGCCACCGCCCAGCACGCTCTCGATCGGGCGGAGCCCGTCGGAGAAGCTCACGTATTCCACGCCGGTGAGCGTGTCGGTGCCGCTGCCCGCCTGGTGGGCGAAGGTGTACTGGCCGCTGGCGGCGTCGTAGCTGATGTTGAATTCGTGGGAGTAGCCTGCGAAGGAGACCGTGTCCAAGCCTTCTCCACCGTCGATGAAGTCGTTGCCTCCATGGCCATCGATCCAGTCGTCTCCGGCTTCGCCGTACACCGCATCATCCGACTCGCGGGCGTAGACGCGGTCGTTGCCCGCGCCGCCGTGGATCACGTCGTAGCCGGTGCTGCCGTACAGGTCGTCGTCCCCATCGGTGCCGGACAGTTCCACGCCCTCGCCCGCACCCATCACCAGGTTGCTCCAGTCGCGGTAGCCGTCCTGGAACTGGACGTACTCGACGCGCTGCAGCGTGTCGACGCCGTCGCGGCTGCCGTAGGGGTAGTAGTAGTTGCTGTTGTTGTCGGCGATGGTGTACTGGTGCGCCACCGCGTCCCAGCTGATGCTGTATTCCCAGCTGTAGCCACTGAAGTAGGCCCAGTCGAAATCGTCGGCGCCGCCATCCAGGTGGTCGTTGCCCGCACCGCCGACGAGGGTGTCGGAGCCGCTGCCGCCCTCGAGCACGTCGCCGCCGGCCATGCCGTACAGGTTGTCCCAGCCAGCGCCGCCCTGCAGCGTGTCGTAGCCCTCGCTGCCGTACAGGTAGTCGTCGCCTTCGGTGCCTGCCACCGTGATGCCGTCGCCGGCGCCGTAGACCAGGTTGCTCCAGTTGCGCGTGCCGTCCTGGAACTGGAAGAGCTCCACGCCGCTCACCGTGTCGATCCCATCGCGGCTCGCGTACTGCGGGTACGGGTAGAAGGTGTACGTGGACGTGTTGTCCGCGATCGTGTACTGGCGTGTTGCTGCGTCCCAGCTGATGCTGTATTCCCAGCTGTAGCCACTGAAGACCGCCCAGTCCACGCCCTCGCCGCCCACCAGCACGTCGTTGCCTTCGCCGCCTTGCAGCCAGTCCCCGCCGCCGCCGCCCACGAGCTGGTCGGCGCCGAAGCCACCATCCAGCATGTCTTCGCCGGCGCCGCCGTCCAGGGAGTCGGACGAGAAGGAGCCGTACAGCGTGTCGTTGCCCTCGCCGCCTTGCAGCGTGTCGTAACCGACGCTGCCTTCCAGGAAGTCGGAGGCATCCGTGCCTATCAGGGACACGCCGTCGCCGGCGCCGTAGACCAGGTCGCTCCAGTTGCGCGTGCCATCCTGGAACTGGAAGATCTCCACGCCACTGGTCGTGTCCGTGCCGTCGCGGCTCACGAACTGCGGGTACGGATAGAAGATGTAGGTGGAGGTGTTGTCCGCGATCGTGTACTGCCGCGTGGCCGCATCCCACGTGACGCTGTACTCCCAGAAGGAGCCGCTGAACACCGCGATGTCCACGCCCTCGCCGCCCACGAGCACGTCGTTGCCTTCATCACCGCGCAGCCAGTCGCCGCCGCTGCCGCCCAAGAGCTGGTCGGCGCCGAAGCCGCCATCCAGCATGTCTTCGCCGGCGCCGCCGTCCAGGGAGTCGGACGAGAAGGAGCTGTACAGCGTGTCGTTGCCCTCGCCGCCTTGCAGCGTGTCGTAACCGACGCTGCCTTCCAGGAAGTCGGAGGCATCCGTGCCTATCAGGGACACGCCGTCGCCGGCGCCGTAGACCAGGTCGCTCCAGTTGCGCGTGCCATCCTGGAACTGGAAGATCTCCACGCCGCTGGTGATATCGTGCCGTCGCGGCTCACGAACTGCGGGTACGGATAGAAGATGTAGGTGGAGGTGTTGTCCGCGATCGTGTACTGCCGCGTGGCTGCATCCCACGTGACGCTGTACTCCCAGAAGGAGCCGCTGAACACCGCGATGTCCACGCCCTCGCCGCCCACCAGCACGTCGTTGCCTTCATCACCGCGCAGCCAGTCCCCGCCGCCGCCGCCCACGAGCTGGTCGGCGCCGAAGCCGCCATCCAGCATGTCTTCGCCGGCGCCGCCATCGAGCACGTCGTTGGCGGTGTAGGCGTACAAGGTGTCGTTGCCGTCTCTCCCCTTGCAGCGTGTCGTAACCGACGCTGCCTTCCAGGAAGTCGGAGGCATCCGTGCCTATCAGGGACACGCCGTCGCCGGCGCCGTAGACCAGGTCGCTCCAGTTGCGCGTGCCATCCTGGAACTGGAAGATCTCCACGCCACTGGTCGTGTCCGTGCCGTCGCGGCTCAAGAACTGCGGGTACGGATAGAGGATGTAGGTGGAGGTGTTGTCCGCGATCGTGTACTGCCGCGTGGCCGCATCCCACGTGACGCTGTACTCCCAGAAGGAGCCGCTGAACACTGCGATGTCCACGCCCTCGCCGCCCACCAGCACGTCGTTGCCTTCGCCGCCTCGCAGCACGTCGCTGCCCGCGCTGCCCTGAAGTTGGTCGTTGCCGGCACCGGCATCGACGAAGTCGTCGCCGGCACCGCCATCGAGCGCGTCGTTGGCGGAGTAACCGTACAGCATGTCGTTGCCCTCGCCGCCCTGCAGCGTGTCGTAGCCCATGCTGCCTTCGAGCGTGTCGGCAGCCTCGGTGCCCATCAGCGTGACGCCGTCACCCGCGCCTTCCACCAGGTTGCTCCAGTCCCGGTAGCCATCCTGGAACTGGAAGATCTCCACGCCGCCGACCGTGTCGCTGCCGTCACGGTTGCCGTAATGCGGCGAAGGGAAAGGTTCGTAGACATACATGTTGTCCGCGACCGTGTACTGGCGCGTCGCCGCGTCCCAGGTGATGCTGTATTCCCAGCTGGAGCCGCTGAAGCGCACCGTGTCCACGCCGTCGCCGCCCGCGATCGCGTCGTTGCCGGCGCCGCCTTCCAGCATGTCGTTGCCGATGCCGCCATCGAGCACGTCGCTCGCTGCGTAGCCGTTCAGGAGGTCGTCGCCCTGGCCGCCCTGCAGCGTGTCGTAGCCCATGCTGCCTTCGAGGACGTCCGCACCATCGGCGCCCACCAGGGTGACGCCGTCGCCTACGCCGTCCACCAGGTTGCTCCAGTCGCGGTAGCCGTCCTGGAACTGGAAGATCTCCACGCCGCCGACCACGTCGGTGCCATCACGGCCGGAATGGGTGTCGGCCACCGTGTACTGCCGCGCGGCGGCGTCCCAGGTGATCCCGTACTCCCAGCTGGAGCCGCTGAAGCGCACCGCGTCCCCGCCCGCCCCGCCGGTGATCGCATCGTCGCCGCCGGCGCCTTCGAGCACGTCGTTGCCCGCGCCGCCGTCGATCACGTCGTAGCCGACGTTGCCCGCCAGGACGTCGTCGCCGTCCGTGCCGGTGAGGACTTCGCCGTCGCCCTGCGCCAGCCCGAGATCCGAGATGGCGCGCAGGCCGTCGGCAAAACCGAAGTATTCGACGCCGCTGACCGTGTCGGTGCCGTCGCGCCCCAGGACCTGGTCGGCGATCGTGTACTTGCGCGCGTTGGCGTCCCAGGTGATGCGGTAATCGAGGAAGTTGCCGCTGAAGCGCGCGCTGTCCGTGCCGCTCCCTCCGGCCAGGACGTCCGCCGACCCGCGACCCTCCAGCAGGTCGTTGCCGGCGCCGCCGTCCAGGCTGTCGTAGCCGATGCCGCCCGTGAGCACGTCGTCGCCGGCGGTGCCGATCAGGACGAGGCCGTCGCCCATGCCTTCGACCAGGTTCGCGATCGACCAGGTGCCGTCGGTGAAGCGGAAGTACTCCACGCCCGAAACCAGGTCCGAGCCGTCGCGGCCGCTGCGATCGACGATGCGGTACTGGCGCGCGGCGCTGTCCCAGGTGATCGTGTAGTCGAGGAAGGAGCCGCGGTAGCGCGCCGAGTCGGTGCCGGCACCACCGTCGATGACATCGCTGCCGCCGCCTCCGTACAGGCTGTCGTCGCCACCATTGCCGCGAAGGCTGTCCGCGCCCCCGTTCCGTTGATCGCGTCGTTCCCCGCCGTGCCCTGGTAGCTGGCCATCGTCTCTTCCTCCTGATTTCTTGTCGCCGAAGTCTCGCCGCGAAGCGAATCCCGACGCAATCAACCATTCGGAAGGTGTCGCAAAAAAGCCCCGGTGCCTGGGGCACCGGGGCTCGTCACGAGCGCGCGCTTAAGCCTGCTGCTTACGCGCCTGCGCGCAAGAGGTGTTTCAGCCCTGCGCGGCCTCGAGGACGGCGTTGAAGGTCTGGCTGGGACGCATGACGGCGCTGACCTTCTTGCGGTCCGGGAAGTAGTAGCCGCCGATGTCCACCGGCTTGCCCTGCACCGCGTTCAGCTCCTCGACGATCTTCTGCTCCTTGGCCGTGAGCTCCTTGGCCAGGGGCGCGAAGCGCGCGGCCAGTTCGGCGTCGTCCTTCTGCGCCGCCAGCGCCTGCGCCCAGTACAGCGTCAGGTAGAACTGGCTGCCGCGGTTATCGAGCTGGCCGGTCTTGGGCGAGGGGTTTTTGTTGTTCTCGAGCAGCTTGCCCGTGGCGGCGTCCAGCGCCGTGGCCAGGACCTGCGCCTTCTTGTTGCCGGTCTTGATGCCTTCGTCTTCCAGGCTCACCGCCAGCGCGAGGAACTCGCCCAGCGAGTCCCAGCGCAGGTGGTTTTCCTCCACCAGCTGCTGCACGTGCTTGGGGGCCGAGCCGCCGGCGCCCGTCTCGTACATGCCGCCGCCCGCCATCAGCGGCACGATCGACAGCATCTTGGCGCTGGTGCCCAGCTCCATGATCGGGAACAGGTCGGTCAGGTAGTCGCGCAGGATGTTGCCGGTGACGCTGATGGTGTCCAGGCCGCGGATCACGCGCTCCAGCGTGTAGCGCATGGCGCGCACCTGGCTCATGACCTGGATGTCCAGGCCCTTGGTGTCGTGGTCCTTCAGGTAGGTGCGCACCTTCTTGATCAGCTCGTTCTCGTGCGGGCGGTAGGGGTCCAGCCAGAACACCGCCGGCATGCCGGAATTGCGCGCACGCGTCACGGCCAGCTTGACCCAGTCGCGGATCGCGGCGTCCTTGACCTGGCACATGCGCCAGATGTCGCCCTTCTCCACGTTCTGCGCCAGCAGCACTTCGCCGGTGGCCAGGTCGGTGATGTTGGCGACGCCGTCTTCCGGGACCTCGTAGGTCTTGTCGTGCGAGCCGTATTCCTCGGCCTGCTGCGCCATCAGGCCCACGTTGGGCACGGTGCCCATGGTCTTGGGGTCGAAGTTGCCGTGCCACTTGCAGAAGTTGATGATCTCCTGGTAGATGCGGGCGAAGGTCGACTCGGGCATCACGGCCTTCACGTCCTTCAGGCGGCCGTCGGCGCCGTACATCTTGCCGCCCTGGCGGATCATGGCCGGCATCGAGGCGTCGACGATGATGTCGTTGGGCGAGTGGAAGTTGGTGATGCCCTTGGCGGAATCGACCATCGCCAGCTCGGGGCGGTGCTCCTGGCAGGCGTGCAGGTCGCGCTTGATCTCGTCCTGCTGCGACTGCGGCAGCGTGGCGATCTTGTCGTACAGGTTGGCCATGCCGTTGTTGACGTTCACGCCCAGCTCGTCGAACAGCTTGCCGTGCTTCTCGAAGGCTTCCTTGTAGAACATGCGCACGCAGTGGCCGAACACGATGGGGTGCGACACCTTCATCATCGTGGCCTTGACGTGCAGGGAGAACATCACGCCGGTGTTCTTCGCGTCCTCGATCTGCTGCTCGTAGAAGGCCAGCAGGGCCTTCTTGCTCATGAACATCGAGTCGATGATCTCGCCGGCCAGCAGGGAGACCTTGGGCTTGAGCACGATGGTCTTGCCGGACTTGGTGACCAGCTCCATCTTGACGTCGCGCGCGCGGTCCAATGTCATCGACTTCTCGCCGTGGTAGAAGTCGCCGTGCGTCATGTGCGAGACGTGCGTGCGCGAAGCGGGGCTCCAGTCGGCCATGCTGTGCGGGTTCTTGCGGGCGTATTCCTTCACCGCCTTGGGCGCGCGGCGGTCGGAGTTGCCCTCGCGCAGCACCGGGTTCACCGCCGAGCCCAGCACCTTGGAGTAGCGCTGGCGGATCGCCTTCTCTTCGTCGGTCTTCGGGTTCTCCGGGTATTCGGGAACCATGTAGCCGCGCGCGCGCAGCTCGCGCACCGCCGCCAGCAGCTGGTTCTGCGAGGCGCTGATGTTCGGCAGCTTGATGATGTTGGCATCGGGCTGCAGCGTCTTCTGGCCCAGCTCCGCCAGGGTGTTGGGCACCTTCTGCGCGTCGGTCAGGAAGTCGCCGAACTCGCCCAGGATCCGGTTGGCCACGGAGAGATGTCGCTCTCCACCACCTCGATGCCCGCGGCAGCCGCGAAGGTGCGCACGATGGGCAGGAAGGAATGCGTCGCCAGGTAGGGAGCTTCGTCGGTGAGCGTGTAGATGATCTTGGAACGGTCGGCAGCCACGGAATGTCTCTCTCGGGTGGTGGGTGGATGGCAGCAGGCTGCCACGATGCGAGCCGATATTTTAGGCTGTGGAACCTTACGCGATCCCTGCCGTGGTGCGGGCCAGCAAAAAGCCGCCCATGGGCGGCTTCCTGAACGCTTTGGGTCCCCGCCTCCGCGGGGATGACGGGAGAGGCAGCGTGGCCCGCCCCCGCGGCAAGGATCACATGTTCTCGATCATCACCTGGCCGAAGCCCGAGCAGCTGACCTGCGTCGCGCCGTCCATGAGGCGCGCGAAGTCGTAGGTCACCTTCTTGGAGAGGATGGACTTCTCCAGCGAGCTGATGATCAGGTCGGCCGCCTGGGTCCAGCCCATGTGGCGCAGCATCATCTCGGCCGAGAGGATTTCGGAGCCGGGGTTCACGTAGTCCTTGCCCGCGTACTTGGGCGCCGTGCCGTGAGTGGCTTCGAACATGGCAACCGAGTCGCTCATGTTGGCACCCGGGGCGATGCCGATGCCGCCGACCTGCGCGGCCAGCGCGTCGGAGATGTAGTCGCCGTTCAGGTTCAGCGTGGCCACCACGCTGTATTCGGCGGGGCGCAGCAGGATCTGCTGCAGGAAGGCGTCGGCGATCACGTCCTTGACGATGATGTCCTTGCCCGTCTTCGGGTTCTTGAACTTCATCCACGGGCCGCCGTCGATCTCCGCGGCGCCGAATTCCTTCTTGGCCAGCGCATAGCCCCAGTCACGGAAGCCGCCTTCCGTGAACTTCATGATGTTGCCCTTGTGCACCAGCGTGACCGAGGGCTTGTCGTTGTCGATCGCGTACTGGAAGGCCTTGCGCACCAGGCGCTCGGTGCCCTCGATGGACACCGGCTTGATGCCGATCGCGGAGCTTCCCGGGAAGCGGATCTTCTTGACGCCCAGCTCCTTGGTCAGGAAGTCGATGACCTTCCTCGCCTTGTCGGTGTTGGCCTCGTACTCGATGCCGGCGTAGATGTCTTCCGAGTTCTCGCGGAAGATCACCATGTTGGTCTTCTCCGGCTCCTTCAGCGGCGAGGGCACGCCCTTGAAGTACTGGATGGGGCGCAGGCAGACGTAGAGGTCCAGTTCCTGGCGCAGCGCCACGTTCAGCGAACGGATGCCGCCGCCCACGGGCGTGGTCAGCGGGCCCTTGATCGACACCACGTACTCGCGCGAGGCGGCCAGGGTTTCGTCGGGCAGCCAGACGTCGGGGCCGTACACCTTGGTCGCCTTCTCGCCGGCGAACATCTCCATCCAGTGGATCTTCTTCTTGCCACCGTAGGCCTTCTCCACCGCGGCATCCACCACCTTCAGCATCACCGGCGTGATGTCCACGCCGGTGCCGTCGCCCTCGATGTAGGGGATGATGGGCTGGTCCGGCACGTTGAGGGACATGTCGGCATTGACACTGATCTTCTGGCCCTGGGAGGGGACCTTGATGTGCTGGTAGGCCATGGGGGAAAGTCTCCGGGAGGGAAAGGGGTCGCTGTGCCCGCCAGGAGCCGGGGGCACCGGGGCAGCCGGCGAATTCTAGCCCCCAATCTGTCGCGCTCCTTTCGCCCACGCCTGCCGGCACGGGGCCTTGTCAACCGGCTCAACCGTTGCCGCGTTGCCGGAGGGTCTGACAGATTCGTTGGGCACTTTTGAAAACGATCGACCCGAAGGAAATATCCATGAACAAGCTCCTCGCCACCCTGATCGCCGGCCTCTTCTCCGCCGCCGTGTTCGCGCAAGCCACCCCCGCCACGCCCGCCATCCCGGCGACCCCCGCCGCCAAGGCCGAAGTGAAGGCCGCCGCCCCGGCCGCCAAGGCCGAAGTGAAGGCCGAAGCGAAGAAGGAAGTCAAGGCCGAAGCCAAGGCTGAAGCCAAGAAGGAAGACAAGGCCGCCGCCAAGACCGAGAAGAAGGCCAAGGTTGCCAAGAAGGCCGCCCCCAAGAAGGAAGAAGCCAAGAAGGAAGAGAAGAAGTCGTAATCGACTGCTTCGGCATCCCGCGAAAGGCCGCCTCCGGGCGGCTTTTTCATTGGTACTCGGTGATTACCCTGCCCCCGCCCGGACCGGCGAGTGTCAACCGCGGTCCTCTACGTCCCGTTACGGATGGGCCGCCCGGTGGACCGGGAGGTGAGAACCACCCAAAGCAACCTTGAAAGGACTTTCCCAATGAGCAAGCTGCTGGCCGCCCTGGTCGCCTCCCTGTTCGCCGTTTCCACCGCCTTCGCCGCGTCGCACGCGGGCGCCCCGATGGCCGGCGCTTCCGGTGCCAAGGCCGAAGCCAAGAAGGAAGCCAAGGCGGATGCCAAGGCTGACAAGAAGGACGCCAAGGCCGGCGACAAGAAGGTCGCCAAGAAGACCACCACCAAGAAGGCCGCCGCCAAGAAGGACAAGAACTAAAGGTTCTTGCTTCCCTGCCGAAATGCCCGCCGCGCGCGGGCATTTTTCTTGGGTACCCGACAATGCGACCATGAAGAAGATCTCCGTCCTTGCCGCCGCCCTGCTCGCCTTCGCGTCCTTCGCGCAGGAACCGCAGATGAACCTGCCGCGCGTGAAGTTGCGCGCGGGCATGCACGTCATCGACGCCCAGGTGGCCGCCAGCCCCGAGCAGCGCATGACCGGCCTGATGCACCGCAAGGAGATGCCGCAGCACGAAGGCATGCTGTTCGTCTTCGAATACGCGGCCCAGCAGTGCTTCTGGATGAAGGACACGCTGCTGCCCCTGTCGATCGCCTTCGTGGCCGAGGACGGCACCATCGTGAACGTCGACGAGATGAAGCCGCAGACGCTGGACTCGCACTGCTCGCACAAGCCCGTGCGCTACGTGCTGGAGATGAACAAGGGGTGGTTCGCGAAGAAGGGCGTGAAGGCCGGGCAGAAGCTGACCGGCGCGCCGTTCCAGGCGAAATGAAAAAGGACCGCGATGCGGCCCTTTTCGTTTCAATGCCCTGGGGTCAGGCGAAGTTCTTCGCCGCAAAGTCCCAGTTCACCAGCTTGTCGAGGAAGGTCTCGACGAACTTCGGGCGCAGGTTGCGGTAGTCGATGTAGTACGCGTGTTCCCACACGTCCACCGTCAGCAGCGCCTTGTCGGCGGTGGTCAGGGGCGTGCCGGCCGCGCCGGTGTTGACGATGTCCACGCTGCCGTCGGCCTTCTTCACCAGCCAGGTCCAGCCGGAGCCGAAGTTGCCCACGGCGGACTTCACGAAGGCCTCGCGGAAGGCCGCGTAGCTGCCCCACTTGCCGTTGATCGCCTGCGCCAGCGCGCCGGTGGGCTCGCCGCCGCCCTGCGGCTTCATGCAGTTCCAGAAGAAGGTGTGGTTCCAGATCTGGGCGGAGTTGTTGTAGATCGCGCCCGAGGACTTCTTGATGATGTCCTCCAGCGGCATGTTCTCGAACTCGGTGCCCTTCTGCAGGTTGTTCAGGTTCACCACGTACGCGTTGTGGTGCTTGCCATGGTGGTATTCGAGCGTCTCGCGCGAGTAGTGCGGAGCCAGCGCGTCGATCGGGTACGGCAGGGGGGCAGGACGTGTTCCATCTTCTTCCTCGGTGGGTTTGTGGTTCGAACGGGCCGATTCTAGGCACCATTGGCGCTGCCGGGCGCCACGCGAAGATCAACCTCGCCGTCCGCAAGGGCGGCGCGCACCGCCTGCCCCGCATGGGCCTGGCGCACGCTCGTGATGGGGTGGCCCGAGGCCGTGTCGGTGAGCAGCGCATAGCCACGCTGCAGCAC
This sequence comes from Ramlibacter montanisoli, assembly GCF_013087525.1. Classification (GTDB taxonomy): domain Bacteria; phylum Pseudomonadota; class Gammaproteobacteria; order Burkholderiales; family Burkholderiaceae_C; genus Ramlibacter; species Ramlibacter montanisoli. Next base: position 1,611,356 of record NZ_JABFCS010000001.1, read on the forward strand.
CAGCCGCGGGTCCAGCAGCTGCAGCCGCATCTCGATGCGCTCGCACTGGCGCGATGCACGCTCCAGCCGCTGCGCGACGCGCGCACCCAGGCTTTCCTGGCGCGTGGCCAGCTGCTCCTGCGCCTTCCTGAGCCGCGCCGCCAGCGCCTGCCGCAGCCGCTGCGCCTGCCGCTCGATGCGCAGGTGCTGCTGGGCCGTGCGTGCGGACGGCCGGCCGAGGTGTGCCGCGGCCTGGTCGAGCCGCTGGCTGGCGCGGTCGATGCGGCGCAAGGCGGCATCCTGCAGGCGCTCATGCACCATGCCCAGCGCCGCGAGCCAGGTCTCCTGTGGCTGCGCGGCGAGCTCCGCCGCGGCCGTGGGCGTGGGCGCGCGCACGTCGGCGCAGAAATCGGCGATCGTGAAATCGGTTTCGTGGCCCACGCCGCTCACCAGCGGGACCGGTGACTCGACGATGGTGCGGGCCAGCCGCTCGTCATTGAAAGCCCAGAGGTCCTCCATGGAGCCGCCGCCTCGCACGAGCAGGATCACGTCGATGCTGCCGCGCTCGGCCATGCGGTACAGCGCCTGCAGCGCATCCACCAGTTCCCCGGGCGCCTGGCTGCCTTGCACCGCCGCGGGCACCAGCACGACCGGCACGTGCGGCGCACGGCGGCGCAGGCAGGTGACGACGTCGTGCAGCGCCGCTGCGCCCAGCGAGGTGGCGATGCCGATGCCGCGCGGCAGCAGCGGCAGCTCGCGCTTGCGCGCGCCGTCGAACAGGCCCTCCGCCTCCAGCCTGGCCTTCAGGCGCAGGAACTGCTCGAACAGCGCGCCCTGCCCGGCGCGCCGCATGCTCTCGACGACCAGCTGCAGGTCGCCGCGCTGCTCGTACACGCCGAGCCGGCCGCTCACTTCGACCAGTTCGCCGTCGCGCGGCGCGAAGTCCAGCAACGTGGCGGCACGTCGGAACATCGCGCAGCGCACCTGCCCTTGTGCATCCTTGAGGGAAAAGTAGCAGTGCCCGCTGGCGGCGCGGGAGAAGCCGGTGATCTCGCCGCGCACGGCCACCGGGTTGAAGCGCGCTTCCAGCGCGTCGGCCACGGCGCGGCACAAGGCACCCACGGCCCACACGCGCCGCGCGCCTGCAGGGGATGGAGTTCCGTCCGTCAAAAAGACACCCTCTTGTACGGGTAAACCCGATGGAAATCCATCCACAGCGGGCGCGTTTTCCCACCAGCCCCGGCGTTAGCGTGCGAACGCTGATTCTTCCGAGCAAGTCATTGATTCCTAAAGGAATTTTCCTGCTCATTTCGTCATCGTTTTGTCACTGTGAAGCATTGGCGCGGGTCGGCGGGGTGGGGAGGGGGTTTTCTCAACAAAGTTATCCACAACTTTTGTGAGTGTCGTCCTACGGCCACGCGTCCAAGTCCTACGAAGCGGGACACGAATCCTACAGCGCGGAGTCCGCGCATAATCCGCCGCATGCGAGGCGCGGGTGACACGTGCCTTCCAGCAGTAGAGACCCGGCGGAGTACCCCTTTTGCTTTCGATCATACAAGCCGCAGGCTGGCCGATCTGGCCCCTCGTTGCCTGCTCCATCCTCGCCCTGGCCCTGGTCATCGAGCGCTTCCTGAGCCTCAAGACCGCGAAGATCGCGCCGCCGCGGCTGCTGGACGAAGCCCTCGCCGTCTCCCGCGTCTCGGTGCCCGCACCGGACGTCGTGCGGCGCTGGAACAGAACTCGGCCCTGGGCGAGGTGCTCGCCAGCGGCTTCCGCGCGCTCAACTCCGACCCGCGCTGCACCGAGGCCGACCTGCGCGCCAACATGGAAAGCACCGGCCGGGCCGTGGCGCACCGGCTGGAGCGCTACCTCAACGCGCTGGCCACCATCGCCTCCGCGGCCCCGCTGCTCGGCCTGCTGGGCACGGTGATCGGCATGATCGAGATCTTCGGCTCGCAGACGCCCACCAGCGGCGGCGCGGTCGGCGGCAACCCGGCGCAGCTCGCCCACGGCATCTCGGTGGCGCTCTACAACACGGCCTTCGGCCTGATCGTCGCCATCCCGGCGCTGATCTTCTGGCGCTACTTCCGCGCCCGCGTGGACGAGTACCTGCTGACGCTGGAACTGGCCGCGGAACGCTTCGCCCGCCACCTGAACAACCTCCGTCGCGCATGAACTTCCGCCCCCGCGTCAAGGAGGAACCGGAGATCAACCTGATCCCGTTCATCGACGTGCTGCTGGTGGTGCTGATCTTCCTGATGCTGACCACCACGTACAGCAAGTTCACCGAGATGCAGCTGAAGCTGCCGGTGGCGGACGCCGATGCGCAGCGCGACTACCCGCGCGAAGTCGTGGTCGCGGTCTCCAGCGACGGCCGCTACATGGTGAACAAGCAGCCGGTCACCGGCCGCGGCCCGGAGGCGCTCTCGGAAACCATCGCCGGAGCCGCCAAGGCGGGCAAGGACACCACGATCATCATCAGCGCCGACGCCACCGCCACCCACCAGTCGGTGATCACGGTGATGGAGGCGGCGCGGCGCGTCGGCCTCGCGCACATCACCTTCGCCACCCAGTCCTCGGGGCAGGCCGCCGCGCGGTGAGCGCGCTCCAGCGCGCCTGGCTGCGCCGGGGACCGCTGGCGTGGCTGCTGTCCCCCTCTCCCTCCTCTCTACGGCGCGCTGGCCGCGCTGGATCGCGCGCTGCATGCGATCGGGCTGCGCCGGCCGGAGCGCCTGCCGGTGCCCGTGATCGTGGTGGGCAACGTCGTCGCCGGCGGCGCGGGCAAGACGCCGGTGGTGCTCGCCTTGCTGGAACACCTGAAGGCGCGGGGCCTCCGTGCCGGCGTGGTGTCGCGCGGCTATGGTCGCACGGGCGAGGAGTGCATCGAGGTGAACCTCGACGATGACCCGGCGCGTGCCGGCGACGAGCCGCTGCTGCTGCGGCGCAAGTCCGGCGTGCCGGTGTTCGTCGCGGCCCGCCGTGCCGATGCCGGTCATGCGCTGCTGCGCACGCACCCGCGACCCAGGTCATCGTCAGCGACGATGGCCTGCAGCACCACGCACTGGCGCGCGACCTGGAGATCTGCGTGTTCGACGCGCGCGGCACCGGCAACGGCTGGCTGCTGCCCGCCGGCCCCTTGCGCGAGCCCTGGCCGCGCCAGGTGGACCTGGTGCTGCGGCACGAAGCGGCGCAAGGCATCGCCGGGCACGTGATGCAGCGGTCGCTGGCGGCACAAGCCGTGCGCGCCGACGGCACCCGCCGCGCCCTGGCCGAACTCGCGGCGGCCCCCGTGCACGCGCTCGCCGGCGTCGCCAACCCCGAGGCCTTCTTCCAGATGCTGCGGCAGGCAGGCCTTGCACTGGCCGGCACGCAGGCCCTGCCCGACCACCACGCCTTCGGCGACGCGAGCGAACTGCCCTCCGGCACGCTCGTGTGCACCGAGAAGGACGCGGTGAAGCTCTGGCGGCTGCGCCCCGACGCCTGGGCGGTGCCGCTGCAGGTCGCCATCCCCGAGGCGTTCTGGGCGGAGTTCGATCGCCTGCTGGCCGCGCGGCTATCATCGCCGCATGGATCCCCGCCTGCTTGAGCTGCTCGTGTGCCCCGTGACCAAGGGGCCGCTGGACTATGACCGCGAACGCCAGGAACTGCTCTCGCGCAGCGCCCGCCTCGCCTATCCCATCCGCGACGGCATCCCGGTGCTGCTGGAGGAAGAGGCGCGCACCCTGAGCGACGAGGAGCTCGAGCGCCTGCCCGCCCGCACGCCGCTCGTGTAGGGCGCGCCGTGGGCTTCACCGTCCTGATCCCCGCGCGGCTGGCTTCCACGCGCCTGCCCGACAAGCCGCTGGCCGACATTGGCGGGCTGCCGATGGTGGTGCGCGTCGCGCAGCGCGCCGAGCAGTCGTCCGCGGCGCAGGTGGTGGTGGCCGCCGACAGCGCGCGCATCGCCGATGCCTGCAGCAGGCACGGCGTGCGCGCGGTGCTCACGCGGCCCGACCACCCTTCCGGCAGCGACCGCCTCGCCGAAGCCTGCGAACACCTTGGCCTCGCGCGCGATGACGTGGTCGTCAACGTGCAGGGTGACGAGCCCCTGATCGATCCGGCGCTGATCGACGCCGTCGCCACGCTGCTGCAGCAGCGGCCGCAAGCCAGCATGAGCACGGCCGCGCATCCCATCGCCAGCGTCGCCGACTTCACCAATCCCAACGTCGTGAAGGTCGTGCTGCAGGCCGATGGCCTGGCGCTCTACTTCAGCCGCGCGCCCATCCCCTGGTGGCGCGACGGCTTCGCGCAAGGCGTGAACGCCCTGCCCCAGCCGGCGCCGCTGCGCCACGTCGGCATCTATGGCTACCGGGCCGGCTTCCTGCGCGAGTTCCCGCGCATGCCGCAGGCGCCGGTGGAGTCCTGCGAGGCGCTGGAGCAGCTGCGCGCACTCTGGCACGGCCACCGGATTGCCGTGCACGTGACCGACCAGGCACCGGGCGCCGGGGTCGACACGCCCGAGGACCTGGAGCGCGTCCGCCAGCTCGTTCTGGCCGGCGCCTGAGGCGCCGCGCGTAAGGTCCGCGCAGGAGGGTGCGTGCTATCCTCCGCGCCAACAGGCACGAAGGCCGGTGGTGACGTCCGCCCGCAGTGCCGCGCGAATCGAAACCATCCGAGGATTCCCCCATGAGACTGATCCTGTTGGGCGCGCCGGGCGCCGGCAAAGGCACGCAGGCCACCTTTCTCTGCCAGAAGTACGGCATCCCGCAGATCTCCACCGGCGACATGCTGCGCGCCGCGGTGAAGGCCGGCACGCCGCTCGGCCTGGCGGCCAAGAAGGTCATGGACTCGGGTGCGCTGGTCAGCGACGACATCATCATCGGCCTGGTGAAGGAACGCATCGCCCAGCCCGATTGCGCCAAGGGCTTCCTGTTCGACGGCTTCCCCCGCACCATCCCGCAGGCCGAGGCGATGAAGAACGCCGGCGTGAAGATCGACTGCGTGCTGGAGATCGACGTGCCCTTCCAGGCGATCGTCGAGCGCATGAGCGGCCGCCGCTCGCACCCGGCCTCGGGCCGCACCTACCACGTCAAGTTCAATCCGCCCAAGGTGGAAGGCAAGGACGACGAGACCGGCGAGCCGCTGATCCAGCGCGACGACGACCGCGAAGAGACCGTGCAGAAGCGCCTGGAGGTGTACGCCGCCCAGACGCGCCCGCTGGTGGACTACTACAGCAACTGGTCCAAGGCCGATCCCAGGAACGCGCCCAAGGTCCGCAAGATCGACGGCATGGGCAGCGTCGAGGACATCACCGCGCGCGCCCTGCAGGCCCTCGCCGACTGCTGATCAGGCCGGGCTGGACCGCAGGGCATAGGCCTTGCCGTCCACGTACAGGTATTCGGCGCGCAGCACCGCCGCCCCCTTTTCATCCTTGAAGGTGTAGCCCAGCACGCCCAGCGCGGCGCCGGGCTGGATCGGCGCGAGCTTCCATGCTTCCAGGCGCGTGAGGGGCGCCAGCTCGATCTCCCAGCGGCGGTCCCGCCGCGTGGGCGCGACCGCGCGTGCCAGCAGCGCCTTGCCGTCCAGGGGCGCGGACTGCGCCGGCACGGGCCGGCTCGCGACGTCCGCCGGCAGCTGGTAGCCGGCCGGCAGTTCCAGCACCAGCTCGGCGTGCGGGTTCTGCCACTTCACCGACACGACACGGCCCTGCAGGAACAGGGGACGGTCCTGGTCGAAGCTGCTCCAGCCATGGTGGGCGCGCGCGGCCAGCGGCAAGCTGGCCAGGGCGGCGAGGCAGGTACGGCGTTTCATCATCGGTGGTCCTTCTTCATCAGAGGTAGGCGATCCAGCGGCCGCACGCGAGCACGGCCAGCCACAGCAGGCTCGACACGGCCAGCAGCACGCGGGCCGGCAGGTCGCAACGCGCCAGCGAGCCGCGCGCGTGGAACCAGGCCGCATTGCAACCCGCCGCGAAAATCAACAGCATCTTCAGGGTGAATGCGCGGTTGGCGAGCAGTTCGCCCGGCTGGCCCGCGAACATCATCAGCCCCGAGCCGGCGGCCAGCAGGAAGCCCGTGGCCGCCGTCGTCAGGGCGATGCGCGCCAGCGGCAGCACGGCCAGTTCCCTGGCGCGGCCGAAGACGCGCAGCTCGAACAGCACCAGGTTGCCAAGCAGCAGCGCGATGCCCAGCGTGTGGACGATCTCCAGGACCGGCCAGGCCCAGGGGTGCGACCGCAGCGCCGCGAACATCAGGGCATCAGTTCCAGCAGCAGCGCGATGCGCGCCTTCACGGGCGACAGGCCGCCGGCGTCCGGCAGGCGGTCGCCCGCCTGCGGCAGCACCCGCCCGAGCAGGCAGCGCGAACTGCGCCGCACGCTGGTGCCCTGCTCCTGCGCCCTGGCGAGCGCGCCCTCGAGCGCGTGGTGCACGCTGCCGTTACCGGTGCCCGCCACGACGATGCCGTCCACGCCATCCTTCACCAGCGCTTCCACGATGGCGGGGCCGGCCCCGGCGAAGTTCATGACGATCTCCACCCGCGGCCACCGCGCCGCATCGGGCAGCGAGCCCGCATTGCGCAGGGCCGGGCCCTGCGGCCAGGCCCGCAGCACGCGCAGCCGGCCTTCCTCGACGTAGGCCAGCGGACCGGCATCGCCCGACGAGAAGGCGTCGGGCCGGTAGCCGTGCACCTTCTGCACGTCCAGAGCCGCATGCACCGTGCCCGCGAACACGACGCACACGCCCTGCGCCAGGGGCGAGGCGGCGACGGCGAGCGCATCGGCCAGGTTCTGCGGGCCGTCCGCTGCCGCGGAGGTCGCGGGGCGCATCGCCCCCGTCAGCACCACCGGCTTGGCCGGCGCCAGCACCGAGTGCAGGAAGAAGGCGGTCTCCTCCATGGTGTCGGTGCCGTGCGTGACGACGATGCCGGCAACGTCCTGCTGCGCGAGCCAGTGCGCGCAGCGCTGCGCCAGCACGCACCAGGTGGCGAAGTCCATGTCCTTGCTGTCCAACTGCGCGACCTGCTCGGTGTGCAGGGCGAGGCCGGCCAGGCCGGGGAGGCCTCGCACCAGCTCTCGCGACACCGACCTCGCCGGCGCGGTAACCCAGGTTGTCCTGCGCCGAGGCCGCGCGGCCGGCGATCGTGCCGCCGGTGCCCAGCACGACGATTCTTCGTTGACTCACTTGCATTCCTGTCCAAACTGTTCAAAAATACAGGCACTGGATATCAACACAGTAACCCGAATCCCGTCATGCCCACCGTGGCCTGCCGGGACCACCCGCCGGAGCCGCCGATGATGGACACACCGAAGCTGACGCCCCGCCAGCAACAGATTCTGGACCTGATCCAGAGCGCCATCGCGCGCACCGGTGCGCCGCCCACGCGCGCGGAGATCGCGGCCGAACTCGGCTTCAAGTCGGCCAACGCGGCAGAGGAACACCTGCAGGCCCTCGCGCGCAAGGGCGTGATCGAACTGGTCAGCGGCACCTCGCGTGGCATCCGCCTGAAGAGCGATGCGTTGCGCTCGATCCACGAATCGCGCATCAAGCAGTTCCAGCTGCCCCTGCAGGGCCTGGCGCAGCTGGCGCTGCCGCTGGTGGGCCGCGTGGCCGCCGGCTCGCCGATCCTCGCGCAGGAACACGTGGACCAGACCTATTACGTCGAAAGCGGCCTGTTCCAGCGCCGCCCCGACTACCTGCTGAAAGTGCGCGGCATGTCCATGCGCGACGCCGGCATCATGGACGGCGACCTGCTGGCGGTGCAGGCCACCAAGGACGCGAAGAACGGGCAGATCATCGTCGCGCGCCTCGGCGACGACGTGACGGTCAAGCGCTTCCGGCGCAACAAGCACCTGATCGAACTGCACGCGGAAAACCCCGACTACTCCACCATCGTGGTGGAGCCGGGCGAGCCCTTCGAAGTCGAGGGCGTGGCCGTCGGCCTGATCCGCAACACCATGCTGATGTAATCCCACCCCGCGGCCGCCGCAGGTGGCAGGCGTATGGCGGGCATCGCCATCACCCTGCGGCCGCCGCATGTCCAGACGAATCCTGCCTGTGTCCTTTCCCATTCAGGAGCTGTCACATGGCAACCGCATTCTTCCTTCCCCTGGCCCAGCTGTCCGCACCGCTGCAGGCGCTGGCATCCTGGTTCTCGCCGCGCCCGCAGCCCGCGCGCGGTTGCGCGGCGCGCACCCCCGCGCCGCGGCAACCGACGCGTCCGCTGGTGGCACAGCGCCTGCCCGGCCAGGGTCCGGTGATCCTGCCCGCGCCGAAACCGCTGCGCGTGACGCGCGTGGTGGACGCCAGCGCGCCGCGCGCGGTGGCCGGCCGCATGGTGATCTCCGGCCGGCTCGCCGACGTCTGCGCCGAGCTCGATCGCCTGGCCGCGCAGGAAGGCGCTAGCGCTGCCCGCCGGTGAGGTAGTCGGTCTTGCCCAGGTCCACCCCGTTGTGCCGCAGGATGGCGTAGGCGGTGGTCACGTGGAAGAAGAAGTTCGGCAGCACCCAGGTGGTGAGGTAGGCCTGGGCCTTCATCGTCTTCGTGCTGTCGCGGCCGACCGGGAAGGTGATCTCCCTGTCCTCGGTGCCGTCCACCTTGGCCGCCGGCACCGTTTCCAGGAAGGCCAGCGTCTTCTGGATGCGGGCCTTCAGCTCGGCGAAGCTGGCCTCGTTGTCCTCGAACTTGGGCGCTTCCACGCCGGCGATGCGCGCCACGCCGTTCTTGGCGGCGTCGCAGGCGATCAGCACCTGGCGGGTGAAGGGCAGCATGTCCGGCGCCAGCCGGGCGGTCGCCAGCACCGAAGGCTCGAACTTGCGCGCCTGCGCGTTCGCCTCGCCCTTCTCCAGGACATGGGACAGGTTGCGCAGCATGTGCTGGAACACCGGCACGCTGGCCGCATACATGGACATCGCCATCGGGAGTCTCCTGGGGTCAAAACGACGATCCTAGCGCCGGCGCAACAGCCCTGCCGTCGCCCGCTCAAGCTCCAAGGCACAATCGCGGGAATGAACATCGTGATCCTCGATGACTACCAGGACGCGGTCCGCAAGCTCCAGTGCGCCTCCAAGCTGGAGGCGTACCCCGCCAAGGTCTTCACCAACACCGTCAAGGGCATAGGCCAGCTCTCGGTGCGCCTGCGCGATGCCGACGTGATCGTGCTGATCCGCGAGCGCACGCACATCACCCGCCAGCTGGTGGAGAAGCTCCCGCGGCTGAAGCTCATCTCCCAGACCGGCCGCGTCGGCGCCCACGTGGACATCGAAGCCTGCACCGAGCGCGGCATCGCCGTGGCCGAGGGCGTGGGCTCGCCGATCGCGCCGGCCGAACTGACCTGGGCGCTGATCATGACGGCGATGCGCCGCCTGCCGCAGTACATCAGCAGCCTCAAGCACGGGGCCTGGCAGCAGGCCGGCATGAAGTCGGCCTCCATGCCGCCCAACTTCGGCGTGGGCATGCTCCTGCGCGGCAAGACCCTGGGCATCTGGGGCTACGGCAAGATCGGCCAGCTGGTGGCCGGCTACGGCAAGGCCTTCGGCATGCGCGTGCAGGTCTGGGGCAGCCCGGAGTCGCGCGCCCGGGCGGAGGCCGACGGCCTGGTCGCGGCGCCGAGCCGGGAGGCGCTGTTCGCCGACAGCGACGTGCTCAGCCTGCACCTGCGCCTGAACGAGGAGACCTTCGGCATCGCCAAGCTGGAGGACCTCAACCGCATGAAGCCCACCGCGCTGATCGTCAACACCTCGCGCGCCGAGCTGATCGAGCCCGAGGCGCTGATCGCTGCGCTGAACCGCGGCCGGCCGGGCATGGCCGCCATCGACGTGTTCGAGAGCGAACCCATCCTGCAGGGCCACGCGCTGCTGCGGCTGGAGAACTGCATCTGCACGCCGCACATCGGCTACGTGGAGCAGGAAAGCTACGAGCTGTACTTCGGCGCCGCCTTCGACAACGTGGTGAACTTCATCAAGGGCACGCCGACCAACATCGTCAACCCGGGCGCCCTGCAGGTCCGCCGCTAGGCCGACGATGCAAGCCCCGGCGCGCGCCGGCATGCCCGCGGTGCTCTGGGCGCTGCTTTTCGGCAACTTCGTGATCGGCACCGGCGTGATGGCCGTGCCCGGCACGCTCAACGACATCAGCAGTTCGCTCGCGGTCTCGGTGGCCACGGCGGGCCAGCTGATCTCCGCCGGCGCCGTGCTGATGGCGCTGGGCGCGCCGCTGTGTGCGGCCCTGGTCGCCGGCTGGGACCGCCGCCGGCTGCTCGCGCTGTCCATGCTCTGGTACGCGCTGCTGCACCTGGCCTGCGCGATGGCGCCCAACTTCGCGGCGCTGCTGCCGCTGCGCGTGCTGGCGCTGGTGTCGCCCGCCATCTTCACGCCGCAGGCCGCCGCCTGCGTCGGCCTGCTGGTGCGGCCCGAGCAGCGCGGGCGCGCCATCACCTTCATCTTCCTCGGCTGGTCGGTGGCCTCGGTGCTGGGCATGCCGATCAGCGCCTTCGTGGGCGGCACGCTGGGCTGGCGCAGTGCCTTCGTGCTGGTCGCGCTCCTGAGCGTCGTGAGCGCCGCCTGGGTGTGGCGCTCCATGCCCGACGGCGTGAAGCCGCCGGCGCTTTCGCTGGCCGCCTGGAAGGAAACCTTCCGCTCCAAGGCGCTCATGACCTGTGTGGCGGTGACGGTGCTGTACGCGGCCGGCCAGTTCGTGCAGTTCTCCTACTTCGCGCCCTACTTCAAGCAGAAGCTGGACATCACGCCCGGCGCGCTGAGCCTCTACTTCATGTGGTTCGGCGCTTTCGGGCTGCTGGGCAACCTGGTGATGTCGCGCTACATCGACCGCGTCGGCGTCGAGCGCTCGGTGATGATCGGCGTGGCGCTGATGGCCACCAGCCTGCTGCTGTTCCCGCTGGGCACCACGCTGTGGCTGGCCGCCGCGGTGAGCGTGCCCTGGGCGCTGGGCTGCTTTTCGTCGAACTCCGCGCAGCAGGCGCGGCTGGTGGGCATCGCGCCCGCGCTGGCCGCCGCTTCGGTCGCGCTCAATTCCTCCGCGATGTACGCGGGCCAGGCGATCGGCGCCGCCACCGGCGGCTGGATGATCTCGCGCGGCGGCATGGAGTCGCTGCACTGGGTCGGCCTGGCCGGGCTGCTGGCGGCGATGGCCGCCAGCGCGCTGGCGACGCACTATGCGCGACGCGGCGAGTGAAGCGGCGAGCGAGGCCGGCTAGCCGCGCTTGCGCGGGGGCTCGGCGGCGGTGATGTCGTCGTAGGCGCTGAAGTCGAAGTCCAGCCCCTGGGCCGCGATCCGGTCCGGCGGCGCCTCCTCCAGCTCGATGTCCACGCCGAGGCGCGAAGAAGCCGGCGGGATCATCAGGCGTTCGTGCTCGTCCTCCACCGGCGGCACCTTGGGCGGTTCGACCGCCAGCATTTCCTTGGCGATGTGGTACAGCAGCACGAGCTCGCGGTACGCCTCCAGGGTGAAGGGCTCGGCGCCCGGCAGCCCCGGCTTGCGGAAGAGGGACTCCTCGATCACGTCCAGCACCGGCTGCGCGGGCCACAGCGCCACGATGCGGCTCACGGCGCCGCCGTGGCTTTCCAGCGGTGCTCCGGCCTCCTCGAAGTGCTCGAAGTCCGGCGCCTGCACGCCGGAGCGCCGGGCGAACTCCGCGCGCACGCGCTCGTACTCCGGCCGGCGGCCCAGCGCGTGGTACAGATCCAGCAGGTGCATCCAGGCCAGCGCGCCGGTCTCCACCTGGTCGTGCACGTGCGCCTCCAGTGCACCGATGGCCTGTTCGGTCTCGCCGATCGACAGGAAGAAGTCCGCCTTGTCGTGCACGTCGATCAGTTCCTCGACGCCCACCATGCGCAGGGCCGTGCCGCGGCTGGCCTGCGAGTCGTCGGCGTGGAGCGCGATGACAGCGCCGGCCGCAGCCAGCGGCGACGGCGCGACGATGACGGGCGGCGCGGCCGCCTTCTTCGCGCCGGTGGTGCCGGTGGCGGGCGGCAGGGGCGCGAGCGGCAGCGGCCCGGTTTCGGCCGCCGCCGCGGCGGCGGCCCGCGCCGCCTCGCCATGCAGCTCGAACCAGCGGCCCACGCGATCCACCTGGCGCACGCGGTACCAGCGCAGCGCGAACCAGGCGAGCACGGCCGCCAGCACCAGGGCAAGCGCGAGCACCAGCAGCGCAGCGGTCCTGCGCCCCGCCTCTGCCCGTTCCACTTGCCCGCGCATCTCGCCGATCACGTCGCGCTCGACGCCCTGCAGGCGCAATGCCTCCTGCGCCGCCTCCTCCGGCCCGCGTTGCAGCACCTGCCAGAGGGCGGCCGCGGCCTGGCGCTGCTGCGGTTGGGCCGCAGGCTGCGTGCGGATCTCGGAGGTGATCCGCAGGACGGGGTCGCGATCCTTGCTCGGATCCAGGGGCTCCCGCTTCAGGCGGGCCTGGGGCTGTGCAAAGGCGGGGCTCTGCACGCGGGGATCGGGCCCAGGGGCCGATGCGCGCACGGGGCGCGTCGCCGCAGGTTCGGGCGCAGCGGCGGGTCGGGACGCGGGAGCTTCAGCGGATGCGGGCGGCGACGCGGCCGGAGCAACCGGGGATACGACAGGGCTCTGCTCGTTCTCGGTTGCCAGTTCCGACGGCAGCGTGAGAGCCATGGCCTCACCCGCGAGCAGCCATCCGCACGCCACGAGTGCCAGGGTACGGAAGGTAACCGGGTGCAACATCTGGTCGTCCATTCTAGGCACGCATGCGCGCCGCGCCAAAGGGAATGTTGCGGGGACCCGCCATGCGGCGCACCGATAATGGCCGGATGGAGACTCGTTACAAGACGATTGGCGTCGCCGGAGCTGGCGCCATGGGCCGCGGCATCGCACAGATCGCCGCCCAGGCAGGCAGCACGGTCCGCCTTTACGACACGCAGCCTGAGGCCATGCAGCGCGCCATCGCCGAACTCGGCTCCCAGTGGGACCGGCTGCTGGAAAAGGGCCGCATGGACGCCGCCGCGGTGCAGGCCGCGAAGCAGCGGATGCATGCTGCAGCGAGCCTGCGCGACCTGGACGATTGCGAGCTGGTGATCGAGGCGGTGGTCGAGCGGCTGGACGTCAAGAAGTCGCTGTTCGCCGAACTGGAAGGCATCGTCGGCCCCGAGGCAGTTCTCGCCACCAACACCTCCTCGCTGTCGGTGACCGCGATCGCCGCCGGCCTGAAGCGCCCGCAGCGCGTGGCGGGCTACCACTTCTTCAATCCCGTGCCGCTGATGAAGGTGGTGGAGGTCATCGCCGGCCTGAAGACCGATCCTTCCGTGTGCGAAGGCCTCACCGCCTACGCGCGGCAGATGGGCCACACGCCGGTGCAGGCGCAGGACACGCCCGGCTTCATCGTCAACCACGCGGGACGCGGCTACAGCACCGAGGCCCTGCGCATCGCCAGCGAAGGCGTGGCCGATTTCGCGACCATCGACCGCATCCTGCGCGACCAGGTCGGCTTCAAGCTCGGGCCCTTCGAGCTGATGGACCTCACCGGCCTGGACGTGTCGCATCCGGTGATGGAGTCGGTCTACCGCCAGTACTACGACGAGCCGCGCTACCGGCCCAGCGTGATCACCGCGCAGCGCCTTGCGGGCAACGTGCTGGGGCGCAAGACGGGCGAGGGCTTCTACCGCTACGTCGATGGCAAGGCGCAGGTCGCCGCCGAAGCCGCGGCGCCGCAGGTGGACGAACTGCCGCCGGTGTGGGTCTCCACGCGCGCCGCGCGCCGCACCGAGCTGTACCAGCTGCTCAAGGACCTGGGCGCGAAGATCGAGACCGGCCAGTCGGCCTCGGCCCAGGCGCTGACCTTCGTCGCGCCGCTGGGCTTCGACGTGACGACCGTGGCGGTCGTCGAGCGGCTGGATCCCGCGCGCACGGTGGGCATCGACATGCTGATCGACGACGCGGCCACCAAGCGCCGCGTGCTGGCCACCAACCCCGCGACGCGCGCCGACATGCGCGACGCGGCGCATGCCCTGTTCGCGCGCGACGGCAAGCCGGTCAGCGTGATCCGCGATTCCGCCGGCTTCGTGACGCAGCGGGTGGTGGCCACCATCGTGAACATCGCCGCCGACATCTGCCAGCAGCGCATCTGCTCGCCCAGGGACCTGGAGACCGCGGTCACGCTGGGCCTGGGTTATCCGCTCGGCCCGCTGGCCATGGGCGACCGCTGGGGTCCCACCAACGTGCTGGAAGTGCTGTTCAACATGCAGACCGTCTACGGCGACCCGCGCTACCGCCCCAGCCCGTGGCTGCGCCGGCGCGGCGCGATCGGCCTGTCACTGCTGCAGGAAGAATCCTGAGATGCCGGCCGAACTGAAAAGCGCCAGCCAGGGCCGCACCATGGTCCTGACCATCAGCAACCCGGACCACCGCAACGCGCTGGGACCGGAGATCTACGCGGCCGGCGTCGAGGCGCTCAACGCCGCCGACAGCAACCCGGAGGTCGGCAGCGTGGTGATCACCGGCGCCGGCAGCACCTTCTGCGCGGGCGGCAACCTGCAGCGCCTGCTGGACAACCGGAGCAAGCCGCCCGAGGTGCAGGCGCAGTCCATCGAGGGATTGCACGGCTGGATCGAGGCGATCCGCACCTTCCCAAGCCGGTGATCGCCGCCGTGGAAGGCGCGGCCGCCGGCGCCGGCTTCTCGCTGGCGCTGGCCTGCGATTTCATCGTCGCCGCCGACAACGCCGTGTTCGTGATGGCCTACAGCAACGTCGCCCTGTCGCCCGACGGCGGCGGCACCTGGAGCCTGGCGCGGGCCCTGCCCCGCCAGCTCGTCAGCGAGCTGCTGATGTGCGGCGAACGCGTGGGCAGCGCCCGCCTGCACCAGCTGGGCCTGGTCAACCGCGTGACCGCAGCCGGCGGCGCGCTGGACGAGGCGCTGGCGCTGGCCGCGCGCCTGAACGAGCGCGCGCCGAACGCGCTGGCCAGCATCAAGCGAGCTGCTGAACGACGCGGCCACGGCCTCCCTCACCCAGCAGCTGGCCGGCGAGCGCGAGCACTTCGTGCGCAACCTCCACCACGCCAACGGTGCCATCGGCATCCAGGCTTTCCTGTCCAAGCAGCCGCCGCGCTACTCCTGAGCGGTCCCGCACGCGACAATCCACGCGGCGCCAGTCGCTCACAAGACAGACCATGGACGATCCCATTCTTACCATCGAGGAACGCGCGGCGATCAACAACGGTCGCTGGTTCTCCTCCCTCTCGCCTTCCCTTCGCCACGACATCCTCCGATGTGCCTTCGTCAAACGCTACAAGGACGGCGAGCTGATCTGCGCGCGCGGCGACCCGGCCGAAGCCTGGAGCGGTGTGGCGCGCGGCGCGGTGCGCGTGAGCTCGACCTCGATCACGGGCAAGCAGGTCACGCTGACCTACGTCGAGCCGGGGATCTGGTTCGGTGACGTCGCCATGTTCGACGGCGAGCGCCGCACGCACGACGCCTACGCGCACGGGGAGACCACCTTGATGATGGTCTCGCGCGCCGACGTGCAGAAGATCCTGTCGCAGCACGTGGAGCTGTACGAGGCGCTGCTGCGCCTGCACGCCCGCCGCATCCGCACCCTGTTCGGCCTGGTCGAGGACCTGAACACCCTGCCCTTGCGCGCGCGCCTGGCCAAGCAGCTGGCCCACCTGGTGCGCAGCTACGGCGTGCCCTCGCTGCACGACGGCCGCGAGGTGCGCATCGGCCTGCAGCTGGCGCAGGAAGAACTCGCGCAGCTGCTCGGCGCCTCGCGCCAGCGCGTGAACCAGGAACTCAAGCAGATGGAGCGCGAGGAAGTGATCCGCATCGAGCCGGGCGGCGTGGTGGTGCGCAACCGCGACGCGCTGATGCGCATCGTCGAATCGGACACCGAGCGATGAGCGACACCTACGACCATTTCATCGGCACCCGCGCGGTGTCGGACAAGCACGCCTTCGACGTCGCCGCCCTCACGGCCTGGCTGGAGAAGAACCTGGACGGCTTCCGCGGCCCGCTGACCGTGGAGATGTTCAAGGGCGGCCAGTCCAACCCCACCTACAAGCTGCTGACGCCGCAGCGCAACTACGTGATGCGCTCCAAGCCGGGGCCGGTGGCCAGGCTGCTGCCTTCGGCGCACGCGATCGAACGCGAGTTCGCGGTGATGCGCGGGCTGCACGGCACCGACGTGCCGGTGCCGCGCATGCACGTGCTGTGCGAGGACGAGTCGGTGATCGGCCGCGCCTTCTACCTCATGGAGTGCATGGAAGGCCGGGTGCTCTGGGACCAGGCGCTGCCGGGCATGACGCGCGAGCAGCGCGGCGAGATCTACGACGAGATGAACCGCGTGATCTCCGCGCTGCACACGGTGAAGTTCGCCGAGCGCGGCCTGGCCGGCTACGGCAAGCCGGGCAACTACTTCGACCGCCAGATCGGCCGCTGGAGCAAGCAGTACAAGGCTTCCACCGATGGCGCCGGCCCCATGAGCCAGCCGATCCCGGAGATGGAGAAGCTGGTCGAATGGCTGCCGGCGCACATCCCGCCGGCCGCGCGCGACGAGAGCAAGGTCTCCATCGTGCACGGCGACTATCGCCTGGACAACGTGATGTTCCACGCGACCGAGCCGCGCATCATCGCCGTGCTGGACTGGGAGCTGTCCACCCTGGGCCATCCGCTGGCCGACTTCAGCTACCACTGCATGGCCTGGCACGTCCCGCATCCCGGCCGCGGCATCGGCGGCCTGGACCACGCGGCGCTGGGCATTCCCAGCGAGGACGAGTACATCCGCCGCTACTGCGACCGCACGGGGCTGGCGACGGTGGCCGACCTGAAGGCCGACTGGAACTTCTACATGGCCTACAACCTGTTCCGCATCGCCGCCATCCTGCAAGGCATCGCCAAGCGGGTGGAGGCCGGCACCGCGTCGAGCGCGCAGGCGGTGGCCTCCGCCGCCGGCGCCCGGCCCATGGCCGAACTTTCCTGGTCCTTCGCGCAGAAGGCCTGAACCGATTCATCCCGAGGAGCAATACGCATGGACTTCGAATACTCCGACAAGACCAAGGAACTCCAGGCGCGCCTGCAGAAGTTCATGGACGAGTACATCTACCCGAACGAGGGGACGTACAAGAAGCAGCTGCAGGCCAACACGGACGCCGGCAAGCGCTGGTCGCCCATCCCGATCATCGAGGAGCTGAAGCAGAAGGCGCGCCCCGCCGGCCTGTGGAACCTGTTCCTGCCGGTCGATACCGCGCAGGCATCGGGCTACAAGGGCGCCGGGCTGACCAACCTGGAATACGCGCCGATGGCGGAGATCATGGGCCGCGTGCCATGGTCCTCGGAGGTGTTCAACTGCTCCGCACCCGACACCGGCAACATGGAGACCATCGCCCGCTACGGCTCCGACGAGATCAAGGCCAGGTGGCTCAAGCCGCTGCTGGAAGGCGAGATCCGCTCCGCCTTCGCGATGACCGAGCCTGACGTCGCGTCGTCCGATGCGACCAACATCCAGACCCGCATCGAGCGCCAGGGCGACCACTACATCGTCAACGGCCACAAGTGGTGGATCTCCGGCGCGCCCGACCCGCGCTGCAAGGTCTACATCACCATGGGCAAGACCGACCCGGAGGCGCCGCGCCATTCGCAGCAGAGCATGATCGTGATCCCGGCGGACACGCCCGGCATCCGCATCGTGCGCCCGCTGGACGTGTTCGGCTACGACGACGCGCCGCACGGCCACGCCGAGATGTACTTCGAGAACGTCAAGGTCCCGGCCGGCAACATCCTGCTGGGCGAAGGCCGCGGCTTCGAGATCGCACAAGGCCGCCTCGGCCCCGGACGCATCCACCACTGCATGCGCCTGATCGGCCTGGCCGAGCGCGCGCTGGAGCTGATGTGCCGCCGCGCGTCCTCGCGCGTGGCCTTCGGCAAGACGGTGGCGCAGCAGACGGTGACGCAGGAGCGCATCGCCGAGGCCCGCTGCAAAATCGACATGGCGCGCCTGCTGACGCTCAAGGCCGCGTGGATGATGGACCGCGCCGGCAACAAGGCTGCGCGCACCGAGATCGCGATGATCAAGGTGGTGGCGCCGAACATGGCCTGCCAGGTCATCGACTGGGCGATGCAGGTGCACGGTGGCGGCGGCGTCTCGGGCGCCTTCCGCTGGCGCAGGCCTACGCGCATGCGCGCACGCTGCGCTTCGCCGACGGCCCGGACGAAGTGCACCGCAACGCGATCGCCAAGTGGGAGCTGGGCAAGTACGGCGCCTACGGCAAGGACGCGGAACCGGCGGTGACGCGCGGGGCTTGAGCCCGGCGGAAGTGAAGGGATGTCATCCCGGGCTCGAACCGGGATCCATCCCTCGCGCTACTTCTTGAATGCCCCCAGGGCGCTCTCGCACGCGTTGACGAACACGTCGGTCGCGTGGTCCAGCGTGCTGGTCTCGGCCGGCAGGTACTGCATGCGCAGGTAGCACTTGCCGCGCACCAGCACGATCATGAAGGGCACCGTGGGCAGCGGAGCCGGCTCCGGCCAGGACATCAGCTGCTTGACCAGGTGGTCGTCGACCCAGGCCAGGGCGTGCTCGCGCGTGTCCGAGAGCACGGCGTAGCGCGTCCAGAAGGCGTTGGACGGGCCTTCCCAGCCGATCTCGTCGTACATGGCCAGCCAGCGCATCTCCTCGGGCAGGCGGGGATCGGCGGTGGTCTGCAGCGTGTCGGTGATCATGCTGTAGGCGCGCCGCTCCAGCGTCTCCTTCAGCGGCCGGTTGATGATCATCGCGCCGACCTCGTCGAACACGCCCAGCTCCGCGCGGGCGCGCAGCTCCTCGCCGGCGATGTAGTCGCGCGTGGGACGTCCCAGTTCCATCCTCCAGGTGCGTCCGCCCACCTTGCCCTGCATGGACACTGTGTTGCCCAGCGTGCCACCGGAGAAGCTCATGCCGCGCGAGGCGGCCCACTCCGACACCGGGCCATGCGAGGAGACCTGCGAAGGCATGCTCTCGCCGCGGTCCCTGGGATCGCGCTGGAAAGCCTTCTTGATACGCTCGAACATGCCGCTGGCTTTGCCCTGTAGAGTCCGCGCATTATGGGATGAAACAGGAGGTTACGGCGTGCCGACGATCGAGGTCTATTCCTGGCCGACGCCCAACGGGCACAAGGTCCACGTGATGCTGGAGGAGTGTGGCCTAAAGTACGAGGCGATCCCCGTGAACATCGGCGCCGGCGAGCAGTTCCGTCCGGACTTCCTGGCGATCAGCCCGAACAACAAGATCCCGGCCATCGTCGACCCCGAGGGGCCGGACGGACGCCCGATCTCCCTGTTCGAATCGGGCGCCATCCTCGTCTATCTCGCCGCCAAGACCGGTCGCTTCCTGCCCGCGGGCGACCGCGAGAAGTTCGAGGTGCTGCAGTGGCTGATGTTCCAGATGGGCGGCGTCGGCCCCATGCTGGGACAGGCCCACCACTTCCGCATGTACGCGCCGGAGAAGGTCCCCTACGCGATCGACCGCTACAGCAACGAGGCGCGCCGCCTTTACGCGGTGATCGACAAGCGGCTGGAAAGGAGCGAGTGGCTGGGCGGCGCGGAGTACTCGATCGCCGACATCGCCACCTTCCCCTGGTTGCGCAGCTGGCAGAACCAGGGCGTGGTGCTGGAGGAGTATCCGCACCTGGAACGCTGGTTCGACACCGTCGCCGCACGCCCCGCGGTGCAGCGCGGCGTGAAGGTGCTCGCGGACCTGCGCAAGCCGGTCACCGACGACAAGGCGCGCGAGATCCTGTTCGGCGCCACGCAGTACGCGCGCCGCTGACCCCTCGTAGGCTGGTGGTGAGCCGAAGGCGAACCCCAGCACTCAGGCCCGCAACCGCAGCAGGCTGAACGCCGACGAGAACGCGGCCAGCACCGCCGCCAGCCCGAAGGCGATGCCCACGCCCTCGCCCACGCCGGCGATGCTGAAGATCAGCCCGAGAAGCACCGCCCCCAGCGACTGGCCCGTCAGGCGCGCGGTGCCCAGCATGCCGCTGGCGGCGCCCGCGCCGCAGCGGCGGACTGGTCAGGATGATGTGGTTGTTGGGCGACTGGAACAGCCCGAAGCCCGCGCCGCACAGGCCCAGCGCCAGCGCGATCACCCAGGTCGCCGGCTGCTGCGGCAGCAGCGCAAGCAAGGCCAGGCCGGTGGCCAGCACCGCCAGCCCGATCCCACCCAGCAGGCCCCCGCGCACGCGATGGATCAGCCGCCCCGCGAGCGGCGCCACCAGCACGATGGCGGCGGGCCATGCGGTGATCAGCAGCCCGGCCTGGAAGTGGCTGCGGCCCTGCCCTTCCAGCAGCAGGAAGGGCAGCGCGATGAAGGCCAGCGTCTGCGCGGAGAACGCACTGACGGACGTGCACATCGACAGCGCGAACACCTTGATGCGCAGCAGGTCCACCGGGAACAGCGGTACCGGCTGGCGCAGCTGCCGCCGCATGTAGAACCAGCCAACCGCGACACCGGCGGCGAGCATCGCCAGCGCGATGGCCAGCACGCGCGGATCCGGCGCACCGCCGCGCCGCGCGCCGAAGGCATCGGCGGCGAGGAACACCAGCGAGAACATCGCCATGTTCAGCACCACGTCCAGCGCCTGCAGGCGCGGCGCCGAGGAGCGCACGGCGTTGAAGGGCAGCGCCCGGTGCCCGAGGAACAGCACCAGCACGCCCAGCGGCAGCTGGATCAGGAACAGCCAGGGCCAGGACGCCACCGAGAGCACGAGGGCCGCGATCGTGGGACCGGCGACCGAGGAAGACGCGACCACCACCGAGTTCAGCGCGATGCCGCGCCCCAGCACGTGGCTGGGATAGGTCAGGCGCACCAGCGCTGCGTTCACTGCCATCATGCCGGCCGCCCCCAGGCCCTGCACCGCCCGCGCGCCGGCCAGCAGCGGCAGCGTCGGCGCCAGCACGCACCCCAGCGACGCCAGCGTGAACACGGCCAGGCCCGCGAGGTACACGCGCCGGTAGCCTATGCGTTCGCCCAGGTGCGCGCAGGGCAGCAGCAGCGCCAGCGTCGCGAGCTGGTAGGCGTTGACCACCCACACGGCCGCGGCCGGCGAGGCGCCGAAGTGGCGCGTGATGTCCGGCAGGGCGAGGTTCAGGATGGTGCTGTCCAGCACCGACAGCGCGATGCCCAGGATGATGGCGGCCATCGCCCAGTAGCGCGCCGGCACCGGCAGGCCGTCGGGCGCCTCGGCCGCCATCCTCTCGTCCACCTTCTTCTGCACCGGGGGCAGTCTACCCGCGGGGACGGCACGCCGCGCCCGCGCCACTAGAATCCCTGCCTTTGCTTCCCCGCGCATCCCGCGCCCATCGCCGTACCCCCAATGTTCAAGAGCGCCTGCTTCTTCCGCATCGCGGACGACTTCGTCCTGCCCGACCCCGCCGCCCTGGAACGCGTGCTGCACAAGGCCCGCTTCGTGCCCTGCGGCCCGACGCAGCCCGAATCCACCGGCTGGGTGCCGCCGCGCGGCAACAAGAGCAAGGTGCTCGCCGAGGTCGTCGGCGGCCAGCTGATCCTGAAGCTCTGCACCGAGAAGCGTGCGGTGCCCGCCTCGGCGATCAAGTCCGCCGTGGAGGAGAAGATCGAGCGCTACAAGGCCGAGACCGGCAACGAGCGCGTGCCGTCCAAGCTGAAGAAGGAGTTCAAGGAGGAGGTGCTGCTGGACCTGCTGCCGCGCGCCTTCAGCAAGCGCGTGAACACCCTGCTCTGGCTGGACCCCAAGGGCAAGATGCTGGTGGTGGACGCCGGCAGCCTGGCGGCCGCCGACCGCATCGTGTCCTCGCTGCTGGCGGCACTGCTGGAGGTGCCCGGCGCCGCGCCCTCGCTGGACCTGCGGCTGGTGCACACGCAGAGTTCGCCTTCGGCCTCCATGGCGCACTGGCTGTCCACGCGCGAGGCGCCCTGGCGCTTCACGGTGGACCGCGACTGCGAGCTCAAGAGCGCGGACGAACAGAAGTCGGTGGTGCGCTATGCGCGCCACACGCTGGAGATCGACGAGGTCGCGCAGCACATCGCCGCCGGCAAGGTGCCGACGCAGCTGGCCCTGACCTGGAACGACCGCGTGTCCTTCGTGCTGAGCGAGGCCGGCCAGGTCCGGCGCCTGAAGATGCTGGACGTGGTGCTCAAGGAGTCGGAGGACGCGAAGACCAAGGACGACGACAACTTCGACGCCAACGCCGCGATCCTGAGGGCGAGCTATCGCAGCTGATTCCCGACCTGCTGGAGGCGCTGGGGGTGAAGCGGTGCCGGGCGCGCAGCCGGAGGCGCTGGCGGCCTGAGGATCTGGCCTGCCCGGAGGGAATCGAACCCCCGACAACCTGCTTAGAAGGCAGGTGCTCTATCCAACTGAGCTACGGGCAGAAGAGGCCCAATCGTACCCCGGCGGGGCCGAAAGGCTGCCCAGCCACTGGGCGGGTTCCGGCCATGCCGGCGCCGCTTCGGTGGCTGCCCGGGCCCAGTTCCACGCCTCTTCCAGCGCGCCGCGGCGCGAGGCGCACACGGACAGGTGCAGCCAGGCCGCCGCCCGTGTCTCGTCGTCCATCGCGGCGCGCTCCAGCCAGGGGACGGCCGCATCGGCGCGGCCCGCCGCCATTCCAGCCGGCCGATCTGCAGCGCCAGATCGGGATGGCCGCCGCCGCGCCGGCGCGACTGCGTGTCGCACACCGTCGCCTCGGCGATGCGGCCGAGCGGCGGCGTACAGCAGGCCGAGCGCGACCCACGCGGTGGCGACGCGGTCCGGCGCCGCGTCCCAGGCCGCCAGCTGGCGGTGCAGCCGCACCACGGTCGCGAGGTCCAGCTCGCGCTCGCGCACGCGCAGCGCGCCCAGGTGCCGCAGCACGTCGCCGGCGTAGTGCGGATCGAGCGTGGCGGCGCGCGCCAGCAGCAGCGAGCGTTCCTCCGCGTCGGGTGTTGCCAGCGCCAGCGTGTGGCAGGTGGCGGCGCAGCCGGGACGGTCGCCCAGCAGCGCGCTGAGCCGGGCGATGCGCGCGTCCTCCGGCAGCGGGTCGGCCTCCAGCTCCAGCAGCCGCTGCCAGTGCCGCGCGTCCTCGTCGCGGCCTTCCCACAGCGCCGCGAGCTGGTCGGCCAGGAAGCGGTGGCGCAGGGCGAGGAAGCCGGTGCCCACCGAGCGCGCGATGGTGAGGTCGCAGCTCTCGCCGAGCACCTCCTTGAGCGCCGTGACGATCACCCGCGGGCGTGCCCAGATGCGGTCGTGCGGCACCTTGACGAAATAGTCGGCATCGATGTCCACCGCAATGGCCCCGTCCAGCGGCAGCTTCGCCAGCTGCTGCCATTCCAGCACCACCAGCTCCAGTCCCATCAGGCGGCCTTCGAACCAGCCGCCGGCGGTGCGGCGGAAGGAGTCGATCTCGCGCCGGGTGACGCCCTCCATCTGGCGCAGCGCGTGCAGCGCCAGGTCCATGCGGGCCAGCACGTGCGGCGGCGCGACCCACACCAGCCGCCGCAGCACCCCAGCTGCACGGCGGCGTAGAGGAAGTCTTCGATGCCGTAGCAGGCATCGCGCAAGGGGCTCAGCGGGTGCGCGCTTTCCAGCTGCGCGAGCTCGCCCGCCGAAGCGCAGGCCCGCAGCCGCGCGATGCGCTCCGGCGCGATGAACTGCAGGTCCAGGTGCGCGTCCAGGCAGACGATGGTGGCGTCGCGCAGGCCCTGGGCCACCCAGTGCGGCAGCACCGATGCGTGTTCCTCGAACAGGGTGGCGCGGGCCATGGCTTCACGCGAGGGCGGGCTTGCGCGCCAGGAAGCGGCCGACGGTGAAGGCGCCGGATTCCGCGGCCTCGCCCAGCACCATCACGCCTTCCATGATGAAGCGGCGCATCGGGTCCAGCGTGTGGCGCATCTCCTGCTGCAGCTCGGCGCGGCCTGCGGCTTCGGTCATGAAGCCGCGCAGCAGCGCCATCTCTTCGCGCATGTCGCGCGCGAGCTCCACGGTGAAGCCGGCCTCCCCATCTCGCGCGCGTACGACGAAGGCGTCCCGAGCGCGGGGATCGCCCAGTTGGTGCAGACGCGCTGCCCCCACTGGCTGCGCAGCGGCTCCGGGCTGAGGTCGCTGGCGACCCAGTCCTCGCCCGCCAGGCGGCCACCCGGCTTGAGCACGCGCCACGCCTCGGCGAAGAAGCGGGCCCGGTCGGGGAAGTGGCAGGGCGACTCGAAGAACAGCACCGCGTCGAAGGTGGCGTCGGCGTACGGCAGGTTGCCGGCCTCGCCCTGGTCGAAGCGCACCCGCCCCGCGACGCCTTGCGCCTCGGCCGTGGCGCGCGCGATCTCCAGCTGCGCCTCGTTGGGCGACAGGCCGCGCACCCGCGCGCCGGTCAGCCGCGCGATGTGGCACGCCGGCCCGCCGACGCCGCAGCCGACGTCCAGCACCGCGGCCTCCGGCCCGAGCTCCGCGCTTTCCGCCACCAGCCGCTCCATGCGCAGCTGGTCGTGCGGTCCGATGGATCCTTCGGGCTCGTAGAAGCCGGTGTGCCAGTGGTCGCCCAGGAACTCGCGGTAGAAGGGGATGCACAGCCCGTAGTAGCTGTTGACGAGTTCAGGCGAAGCTTGCGCACCCTGGCGCAGCGCGGCCACCACGGCCTCGGCCTGCGAAGTTCCTGCGGGCGCTTTCACTTCAGCGCGGCACCGCTGGTGAACGAGGCCTTGTTCGGCAGGCCGCGCAGCTCCGGGAACTCGACGCGGCAGCGGATGCCGGCCGGCACCTTGCCGCCGGCGTTGGGCAGTTCGAGCCGCACGCCGAAAGTGCCGCTGGCCGTGTCGAACACGCTGTCGATCACGCTCACCGTCGCCGTGTAGCGGCCGCCCAGTCCTTCGGGAACGACTTCCGCCGTGCCCCTGGCCTTGAGCTTGCCGTAGGCCGCCAGCGGCAGCACCACTTCCACCCGCAGCGGCTCCACCTGCACCAGCCGCAGGATCGCCTTGCGGCCGGTGCCCGCCTCGGCGAGGTCGCCCGGGTTGAGCATGCGATCAAGCACGATGCCGTTGAAGGGGCTGCGCAGCGTGCGCCGGTTCAGCAGGTCCTGCGCATGGCGGTGCTCGTAGGAGGCGTGGTCGCGGTCCTCGCGCGCCTGGCGCAGCTCGGACTCCAGGATGCGCTTCTCCGCCTCGGCCTCGTCGCGCGCCTGCGCCGACACGAAGGCCTGCGCCTGCAGCTGCGCGGAGCGCTCCAGCTTCTTCTGCGCGTAGTCCAGCCGGTTCTGCGCCGAGGACAGGCGCCCCTGCGCCTCCGCCCGCGCCTTGGCCAACTGCACCGCGGACGCTTCCGCCGCCGATTCGAGCTGCACCAGCACCTGGCCAGCCTTGACGCGGTCGCCGCGCTGCACGTGCACCTTGTCGATCACGCCTTCGACCGAACTGCGCACGTCCACGGTCTGGTTGGGCTCGATCAGGCATTCGTACGGGTTGGCGATCGCCGCTGCCGGCAGCAGCAGCGCGGTGGCGACGGATGCGGCGCGCCGCAAGGTGGTGGATGCTGTCATTCCCCTCTCCCGGTGAAGGCCAGTGCGCGGTGCAGCTGGCGGTCCTGTTTCAGGTTGGCCTGGCGGATGGCGGCCTGGCGGCGTTCGGTGGAGCGCTGCGCCCACTTGCGCAGCGCCGCGAAGGCCAGGGACGGTATGCGGGCCTTGCGCTGCAGGCCGGCGCGCAGCAGCGCCGCGGTGCGCGGCACGCACAGTTCGAACAATTCGTCTTCCAGCGAGACGATGGCCTCGCAGCTGCCGGGATCGCCCTGGCGGGCGCAGCGGCCCACCAGCTGGCGGTCCACACGGCGCGAGTCGTGGAACTCGGTGAGGATCACGTGCAGGCCACCGCGTTCCCCACGCCTTCGCCCAGCAGGATGTCGGTGCCGCGGCCCGCCATGTTGGTGGCCACCGTGATGCGCCCGGGCACGCCCGCTTCGGCGACGACCTCCGCCTCGCCCGCATCCTGCTTGGCATTGAGCAGCGCGTGCACCAGGCCGCGCTGGCGCAGCACCGCGCTGATCTGCTCGGAGGCCTCCACCGAACGGGTGCCGATCAGCACCGGTCGACGCTGCCGCAGGGCGAGCGCCTGCGCGGTGTCCGCCACGCGCTGCCACTTCTCGGCCAGGGTGGCGCACACCGCCGTGCCGAGGTCGATGCGGCGCGAGGGCCGGTGCAGCGGCACGCGCGCCAGCTCCAGGCCGTACACGGACTTGATCTCGCCGGCGGCCTCGGCAGCGGTGCCCGTCATGCCGGCCAGGTGCACGTAGCGGCGGAACAGGCGCTGGTAGGTCAGGCGCGCCAGCGTCTCGCGCCGCGGGGTGGGCGTCACACCTTCCTTCACCTCGATCATCTGGTGCAGGCCGCGCTCCCAGGAGCGGTCCGGCATCACGCGGCCGGTGGATTCGTCGACGATCTGCACCTTGTCGTCCATCACCACGTAGTGCTGGTCGCGCCGGTACAGGTGCAGCGCGCCGAGCGCCTGCCGCAGCAGGTCCTCCCGCCCGCGCACGGAAGTCCAGGGACCGTCGCGGTCCTCGGCGAAGGCGTCCAGGCGGGCGCGTCCCTCGTCGGTCAGGTTCACGCGGTGCTCCAGCGCCTCGACCGCATAGTGCTCGCCTTCGGCCAGGCTGCGCGCCAGCGCGAGGGCGGCGCCGCTGTGCGCGGCCTCCTCCGCCACGTCGCCGGTGGCCGACAGGATCAGCGGCGTGCGCGCTCGTCGACGAACACGCTGTCGGCCTCGTCGACGATGGCGAAGTACAGGCCGCGCAGCACGGTGCCCTCGCCCGTGGCTTCGCCGGACAGCTGCACCAGCGACTGGTGCAGGCGGCTCGCCCGCCCGCGCAGCGCGACGCGGTCGCGCAGGTAGTCGAAGGCGAGTTCCTTGTTGGTCGCGTAGGTCACCGGCTGGGCATAGGCCTGCCGGCGCTGGTCGCGCTCCATGCCCTGGCGCACCACGCCGACCCCCAGGCCGAAGAAGGCGTACAGCGGCCCCATCTTCTGCGCGTCGCGTTCGGCCAGGTAGTCGTTGACCGTGATCACGTGCACCGGATAGCCCGCCAGCGCCATGGCGCAGGCCGGCAGCGTCGCGCAGAAGGTCTTCCCCTCGCCCGTGGCCATCTCCACCAGCCGGCCGCGCAGCAGCGCATAGCCGCCCATGAGCTGGGTGTCGAAATGGCGCTGGCCGAGCGTGCGCATCGCGGCCGCGCGGATCAGCGCGAAGGCCTGAGAGGTGGCGTCCACGGTGAAGCCCTCGCGCCGCAGCCGGCCGCGCAGGGCCAGCGCCCGCGCGCGCAGGGCGTCGTCGGAGAGCGCCCGTGCCGCCGGCTCGGCGGCGTTGGTGGCTTCCACCAGCCGGCGCAGTTCGCCTTCCAGCCCGGAGACGGCGCGCCGCGCGGGCGCCAGCGTGGCCTCGTGCAGCGAGCGCGCCAGGCGGTCGTGCCAGCGCGGCTCCTCCTCGGCCCGCTCGGCATAGGGGCGGCCGCCCGCGAGGGTGACGTCGGCGAACAGCGTGCCCGGCCTAGACATGGAAGTGCGACAGGAAGAGGCGGCGCGCCCCGCGCAGCCACTGGTGGCCTATGGGTTCCGGCGGGTGCTCGAAGCGGGCATGCACGCGCTGGCCGAAGAACATGGGCGCGGCGCCGCGCCCGGCCTCGGGGACGGCGATGTCGAACTGGAAGGTGCGCTCCAGCGTGCGGTCTCCGCGGCTGTCGCGCGCATCGGTGGCGAGCTGGCCCCCGCCTTCGGTGGCCAGCACCCGGCTGGGCAGGTATTCCTCGCCCGCAGGCACTTCGCGCTGCAGGCGGCCTTCCAGCACGCGGTCCGGATCGTGCGCCAGCCGCACCTGCACCGGGTGGTCGCCGCGCGCACCACGTCGACCGCATCCTGCGGCGCGACCACGCGCGCGACCAGCTGCGGCTGGTCGATGACGTAGCCGATCAGGTCGCCCTGCTTCTGGAAGCGGCCCGGCAGGTCGTGCGGCTTGGCCACCATGAAGACGCCGTCGTTGCCCGCGCGCACGGCCAGGCGCTCCAGGCGCTCGCGCAGCGTGGCCAGTTCGCTGCGCGCGGCCTCCAGCTGGTCCAGCGCGATCGCGGCCTGGCCGCGGTCGGCGCGCAACTGCGCCAGGTGCAGCGCATCGAGCTCGGCCACGCGCGCCGCGATCGCGTCGGCGCGCGACTGCAACTGCGGATTGACCACCTCCACCAGCAGGTCGCCGGCGCGCACGGTGCTGCCCGGCACGGCCACCAGGCGCTCGACGAAGCCCTCTTCCTTCGCCCGCACCATGGCCGACGACGGCAGCCATGCGACCCCTTCCACCACGGTGCGGAAGGGCGCGGGCACCACGAACAGCAACAGCAGCAGGGCGGCGACGAAGCCGGCCGTGACGGCGTTCACGCGGCCCCGCCGGGCCCGCAGGCGCGGGCTGGCGAACACGTGCTTGAGGCTTTTCACGACCGGCATCACCGCCATCGCCACCACCGCCCAGATCGCCAGCAGCACGCCGATGATGAAGAACTCCTTGGCGATGAACAGCGCGATGGCGATCGTCACGAACACCCGGTACAGCGTGGAGAGCAGCCCATAGGAAAGCAGCCAGGCCTTGTCGCGCGGCGAGGTCTCCGGCGTGTCCGCCTCCTCCACGCCGAAGGCGTAGCGCTCGACCAGGTAACCCCAGTAGCGCGTGGAGCGCTGCGCCAGGTTGGGCATCTCCAGCAGGTCCGACAGGATGTAGTACGCGTCGTAGCGCAGCAGCGGGTTGCCGTTGAAGATCAGCGTGGACACGCCCGCCACCAGCATGGTGTTGAACAGCAATGCGCGGGCGATCGAGGGTTCCACCAGCATCCAGAGATAGAAGGCGATGGCGGCGAGGAACAGCTCGACGCCCATGCCCGAGGCCGCCACCACCGCGCGGTGCAGCCGCGAGCGGAACACCGTGGAGGCCGACGCCTCGACGTAGGGCACGGGGATCAGCACCAGCATCACCACGCCGACGTCGTGCACCTCGCCGCCGCCGCGCTTCACGGCCGCGGCGTGGCCGAACTCGTGCAGCGCCTTGATCAGCGGGAAGACCAGCCACAGCAGCAGCAGGTTGCCGGTGCCCAGCACCCGGTCGGAGAAGTTGCCCGTGAGGTCGGCCCAGTGCAGCGGCAGCAGCAGCAGCGCCGGCAGCACCACCGCGAGCCAGACGATGCCGCCCCAACGGCTCCACAGCGCGTCGACCAGCGGCCGGATCCGGTTCAGGAAGGCGTCGGGATCCCACAGGTGCAGCCGGATCGCCATCGGGTTCAGATAGGAGCGCTGGCGCTGCGAGCGCTCCTGCTGCTGGCCGCGTTCGAACAGCTCGCCCACGTCGGGCGTCACGTCGCTTTGCAGCAGGTCGGCCGAATGCAGCTGGCCGAGCAGGCGGATCACCTCGTCCTGCGTGGGCGCGTCCTCGCCCAGCCGGCGGTTGGTCAGTTCCCACAGCTGCTGCACCGTGCGCTCGCCGTTCATGGCGGCGATGAAGAAGCGCGCCGCCGGGGTGAAGCGGTGCACGCGGTTCGACACCGGGTCCTGCACCAGGTACCACAGCGCGCCGCGGTACTTCATGCGGTGCAGGCGCGCGTGGCTGCGCAGGCGCGGCTGCAGCTGCGCGACGCGGTACCAGGAGCTGGACATCAGGGAATCGCTCACTGCCGTTCCCCGCTCAACCCAGCCAGCGCCAGCTGGCCATGCAGCCACTCCACCAGCGAGTGGGTCCAGATCCAGATCAGCTTGCGGTCGCCGACCTCCACCTTGCCCACCCCTTCCATGCCGGGCCGCAGCCGCGTGGTGGCCTGGTCCAGCCGGGCCTCGACCCGGAAGTAGTTGCGGCCCTCCTGCGCGGTGGAGATCGGTGTGATCTGGCGCACCGTGAAGGGCAGGCGCTCGTAGGGCATGCCCGCCAGCGCGATCTGCCCGCGCTGGCCGATCGCCAGTTCGGCGATGTCGCGCTCGTCGACGTGCAGCACCACGCGGTAGGCATCCAGCGGCGCCACCTCGAACAGCACCTTGCCCTGCTCCACCGGCGAGCCGAGCAGCTGGCTCAGGTCGCCGCTGACCACGATGCCTTCGAACGGCGCCTTGAGCGTCGCGCGCGCGAGCCGCTCTTCCACCAGCGCGAGCTGGGCCTGTGCCTGCTGCTCCTGCGCCGCTGCCACGGTCATGGCCGCGCGCTCCTGCGAAGCCGCCGCCTGCCGGTAGCGCCGCTGCATCTGCTCGGCCTCCGACAGCCACTTCACGCGTTCCAGCTTCAGTTCCCGGTCTTCCAGGCGCGCGAGCGGCTGGCCCGCGCGCACCGCGTCGCCCGCGCGCACGAAGCTTTCGCCGACGAAGCCCTGGAAGGGCGCGACCATCGCGCGCTGCACGGAGCCTTCGATCACCACCTTCGAACTCACCCGGTAGGGCCAGCTGGCGAAGCTGAAGACCAGCACGGTCGCCAGCAGCAGCAGCGAGGCCAGCTTGAGCCCGGGATGGCGCGGCCCGAACAGCGCCGCGGCACCCTGGCGCACGCCGTCGCTCGCGCGCCGCCAGGTGCTGCGCTGCTCGCGCTGCTGCAGCGCGAACACCGGCCCGAGCAGCTGTCCTATCGTCTCGCACAGCGCGAGTTCGGCCGCATCGAAGGGCCGGTCGCGCTTGCGCTCCAGCGTCAGCACGCCAACCGGGTCGCGGTCGTCCAGCAGCGGAACCGAGAGAGCACGCCGGCCTCGCTGCGCGCCGAGGACAGCGCCGCATGCGCGAGGCCGCCGACCGCGTCGGCGTCCAGGGGAGGATGCACCTGCGGCTGCCCGAGGTCCAGCACTTCGTCCATCGCCTCCGCCAGCAGGCGCACGAAGTCGCTGCGCGCGTCGAAGGTCGCGGTGTGCGAGATCGCCTGCACCTCGCAGCTGTCGTGCCGCGAGAAGCCGATGGCGACGCGCTCGCAGCCCAGGCGGCCCGCCAGTTCGTTGGCGACGGCCAGCGCCGCGGCACGCACCGGCTTTTCCTGCAGCGCGGTGGCGACGGCCTGGCTGGCCAGCGACAGCCGCTCGGCGCGCTGCTGCTCGCGGGTGACGACCTGCCGGCGGAACTGGTCCACCAGCCAGGCGCTGCCCCAGTGCAGCTGGCGCAGCACGCGCTGCACCTCGCTTTCCGGCCGCGGCTTGATCTCCAGCACCACCGCCCCGTGCAGCAGGCCGTCGACCTCGATCGGGTAGCCGACCATGAGGATGGCCGCGGTGGTCGCGGGCGAGTTGCCCTCGTGCACGATGCCGCGCCGCTCCTGCAGCGTGGCCTGGGCCGTGGGGCCCAGGTGCAGCAGGTTGTGGGAAGCGTCGGGCCAGCTCGCCGCGGGGCTGTAGCTGCCGTCCTGGCCCGGCCCCAGCAGCACGAGGCCGCCTTGCGGACGGTCCACCTGCGCGCACAACAGCGCGAGCCAGCTGCTGCAGAAATCGGCGGTGCTGGCGGGCGCGGAAAAGCGCGCCCACTGGGCGGACTCCAGCTTGGCGTGCGCGCCGTCCGCCAGGGAATAGATCGATGCTCCGGTCATCGGTACTCCGGGCGCGCGAGCGCCCGTCCTTCAACAACGGGACCCGGTCCGCGGGTCACGGGCCGGGTCTTCACTTCAGGTTGCCGCCATTCCCGCATCGCCGCGCGTGCGCCGCGCGGGTTTGGCGGCCGCGGGCTGGGTGGCGTCCTCGTCCGGACCCGTCGCCCCGGCCGGTGTGTCCGAAGGACGCGTCAGGATCAGCTTGTCCTTCACCACGCCGAAGTTGCGCATGGACTGCAGGTGCAGGTAGATCAGTTCCAGTTCGTCGGTCGCCGCCAGCTGCGACAGCGTCTCGCCCGGCAGCGCCTTGAGCTTCGCCCGGTCGACCGCCTGAAAGCCGCCCAGCGACATCTTCTCGGCTCCCAGCGTGAACTGGGCGCGCATGGGTTCGAGCAGCTTCAGCTCCACCAGCTTGCGGCAGAAGGTCTGCGTGCGCAGGAACTGCGAGCGGTACTCCTGCAGGAACTTCAGCACGTTGTCCACGTAGGGCGTCTGCTTGCCGTCGGCGGTGAACAGGGGCTGGCCCTTGCCCAGGTAGTTCAGTCCCTGGAAGGCCTCGTCCACGCACAGAGTGAAGGTCTTGCCGTCCTCGCTGGAGGAGAACACGAAGGGGTAGCGGCGCACGAAGGCCGGCAGGTAGCCGGCGCTCCAGCTGTCGTCCTCCTTCAGGTACAGGTTCTCGCCGGCGCGGGCACCGAGGATCACCACGGGGATGACCTCGCTGCCGTTCTGCGCGAACACGATCGCGTATTCCGCCGCCGCCTGCGGAAACTCCACCGCCATCAGCGGCGCCGAGTTGATGTTGCGGGCGAAGCCATAGCCCTTTCCGAGCTCGACCGACGCCTTCCCGTGGCGTCCGCTGGACACCGGGACGGCGGTTTCATAGATCAACAACTGCTTGGTCATGGGTAAAACACTCCTCTAGGTTGGCTCACACAAGGGGCTGGATCGGCCGGGTCGAAGCGCCGAGTTTCGGGGCCAGGTCCACCTGCACCTTCAGCGCCGCATTCGGATTGCGCTGCGCCTCGCTGCGGGCCAGGTGGTTGACGAAGTCCTGCTGCCAGCCGGCGGCCGGTGTGGCGGGCACGACCGGGCCGGCGTAGCTGGTGGACCAGGCGATGCTGGGCGCGGCGGCCGCCGGCAGCGTGTCGACGGCGCCGGGCTCCACCGGTGCGCGCGATGCCGCGCCGGCCGGTTGCGTCGCCAGCGGCGTCGCGGTCCGCGTGCCCAACGACAGCGTCTCGGCCATCAGGCCGGCGGCCGTGTGGTCGGCGCCCGCGGCGTGGCCCAGCTCGTGCTCCAGCACGCTCAGCAGGTCCATGCCCTCGGACGCCGGGCCGCGCGTGGCCACCAGCAGCACGCCGTCGTCGGTGTACTCGCGGTCGTCGCCCGGCGTGCGGTCGACGAACCAGCCGTGGCCGGCCGCGTTGTAGTCCACCAGGATGTGGCCATCGGCGAAGCGCGCGAGCTCCAGGCCCGGCAGGTCGGTGATGCTGACGTCCACGCTGCCGGCCGGCTGCGCCAGGTCGCCCTGGCTGTTCCAGCGGCGCAGCGCCTCCTGCACCAGCGCGCTGGTCTCGTCGACCTGCAGCGCATCGCCCTGCACCGTGCCGGTGGCTGCCGTGGCCGCAAGCACCGCCACCGGCGCCGCCGCGACGGCCGCGTCGTTGGTCTTGAGCGTGACCTTGTCGAAGCTGGCGGTGCCGCCGCGGGCGACGATCGCGAAGCTGCCGTCCACCACCACGGCGTTGTAGGCGAAGCCCACCGCCGCCTGGCCGTTGACCGTGGCGCTGACCGTGGAGCCCTTGAGGCTCACGCCCAGCGTGAAGTCCACGCCCGGGTCGATCACGCGGGCGATCGACGCGTCGATCACCGTGCCCCGCGCCGTGCGGTGGCCGATCAGGATCCGGTCGGCGGCGGCATCGGCCAGCACGAACTTGTAGTCCTGGTCGCCGTAGCGGTCGAACACGAAGCCGGCCTGGCCGCTGGTGTTGAGCGTGGCGCTGAACTCCAGCAGGGCCAGCGACTGGATCGCCGCCACCCCGAGGGTCATGCCCTGCACCGCCATGTCCGCGCCCGCCGCCGGCGTGCCGGCGTAGCGGCCGGCCGTGGCCGTCCACGTGCCGGTGCGCGGCTGGCCCTGGAAGATCGCGCCCGGGCCCGTGGTGAGCTCGTCGGTCTTGACCGTGGTGGCCTGCGGCTGCAGCACCTTGACGGCGATGTTGTCGAAGGAACCGTGGGCACTGTCGGAGCCGACGCCCACCAGGCCCCAGTTCAGGCCGTAGGAATAGCCGTCCACCACGCGCGGCGTGTAGGTCCGCGACAGGCTGGTCTTGTTGTCCACGATGATCGTGGCGGTCAGCCCGTTGACCGACAGCAGCACGTTGTAGGCGGTGTCGCCCTTCACCTGTGCCGGCGTCTGCACGTCGATGACCCAGCCGGAGGCATCGCGGTGGCCGATCACCAGCTTGTTGGTCGACACGTCGATGCCGGCGAACTTGAAGTCGTTGCGGCTGATGTAGTCGAACACCAGGTAGGAGTTGGCCTTCCAGCCGGCGATCGGCTTGTCGGCCGTCATCGTCGCCTGCACCTCGAAGTAGCCGGGCAGCGCGTCGCCGATCTGCATCACGCTCACGGCGTCGCCCACCGGCGAGGTGGCCGAGACCTGCAGCTTGCCGCCCGCGACGGACCACTTGCCGCTGTCCGCCGCGAAGCCGCTCAGCGGCACTGCCGGATCGTCGAAGCTGGCCGAGCGCAGCACGTCGCGCGGGCCGCCCTGCAGGTTGCCGGCCTGCGGGTCGCGCGGGCCGCCGGTCTGGTCCTGCCAGGCGAAGTCCTGCTGCCGCACGACACCCAGCTCGCCCTGGGGTTCGCCGTTGCGCAGCGCGTCGCCGCCGGTGTCGCCGGCACGCGTCATGTCCACGCCGTCGGAGGCCGACAAGGCATACAGGAACTCGGCCATCTGCGGCTGCAGCGTGCGCGAGACAGTGCCGATGCCGAAGGGCGCGAAGGGCACGATGAAGCTGTTGAACTCGCCCACCCAGTCGATCAGGCGGTCGCCGCCGGTGTTGCCGATCAGCACGTCGCGCCCGGCACCGCCATAGGCGCGGTCCTCGTAGCTCGGGTGCGTGTCCGGTGCGTCGTTGGTGCCGCCCGTGGTGCCGAGGTTGTCGTCCGCATTCAGCAGGTCGTTGCCCCAGCCGCCGTACAGGTTGTCGCGGCCCGTGCCGCCGACGATCCAGTCGTTGCCGTTGTCGCCGAAGATCTTGTCGTCTCCGTCGGTCTGCACCGTGCCCCAGGTGGCACTGGTGACCGAGGGTCCTTCGTTGGCGTTGAAATTCAGCAGGAAGCCATCGATCCTGCTGCGCGGCAGGTACTCGTCGTACAGCGCGAACTCGGTGGTCGTGGTGCTGTAGGCCAGCACGTTGCCCGCATTGGCCGGCTTCGCATAGAAGGCCCACTGCGCCTCGGCGCCCGACATGGCGTCGTCGCCGCTGCCACCGTGCAGGAAGTCGCTGCCCAGGCCGCCGTAGACGATGTCGTCGGCGCGGTGCGTGGACTGGCCGCCGAAGTCGTCCTGCGTGCCGTCGAAGCTCGTGTCGTAGCTGAAGGGGGTGAGGTCCACGCTCTTCTTCAGCTGGCCCGTCACGTTCAGGTCGGCCTGCTGCACGCCGCCGGGCGTGGAGATGAAGCCCTGCACCGTCGCCGCGTGCACGCCGTTCAGGTGCTCCACCGTGCCGTTGCGGCTGGTGAAGATGCGGCCGTCGTCGCCGATCACGCCGTCCTGGCCGGTGCCGCCGGAGATCCAGTCGTTGCCGTAGCCGCCGACGATGTCGTCGTCCTGGCCTTCGCCGAACACGAGGTCGCTGCCCTTCTGGGCGTAGATGAAGTCGTCGCCCGACTCGCCGTGGATCTCGTCGGCCGCGCCGATGTCGGTGGCGGCGGAGGCCGCGTTCACGTCCAGGCCGCCCGGCGTGTAGTCCAGGAGGTCCGCCGCCCGCACCACGATGCGCACGCTGCCGCGGTTCTCGGACGCCGAGCTCTGGTCGTAGGTGAAGGTCAGCGGCGTGCTCACCGTCCCGGCCACGCTGACCAGGCGGTGGATGTTGCCGTTGTCGCCCAGCAGCATGTCGCTGTCGTTGGCATGGCCGCTGGCGGCCGTGTCGCCCAGGTCCAGGCGCCCCGCGTCGCTCAGTGCGACGTCGGTGCCGGCACCGCCGAACAGCATGTCGGTGCCCGCAGCGTCGGTGCGCTGGTGGGGCGCCGTCAGGCTGAACAGGCTGGAGCTGCCGCCGACGATGTCGTCCTGGCCCAGGTTGCCGAAGATCACGTCGGCGCCGCCGTTGCCTTCGATGTAGTCGTCGCCGTCGGTGGCCAGGTTCTCCGTCGAAGCCTGCACCGACAGGGTGCCGTCGGCATTGCGCTGCGCACCGACCGTGAGGTCGATGGAACCGTCGCCCTGGATCACGTCGTTGCCCAGCTGGCCGAAGATCTGGTCCGCGTGCGCGCCCCCGGCGATGTGGTCGTTGCCGAAGTTGGACAGGCCCGCGGCTTCGGCCGCCGTGTCGTGGTTCTGCAGCTGGATGTCGAAGTCTTCCCACACCGGGGGCGTGGTGCCCGGCAGGTTGCGCGAAGCTGCGGTGACCAGCACCGTGCCCTGCGTGCCCGCGGCCGTGCCGTAGATCTGGCCGGCCTGGGTGCCGTTGAGCGTACGGTAGCGGGCGTTGGCGAAGCCGTCACCGACGCGGCGGTCCAGGACCACGTTGTCGCCGAAGACCAGGTCGCGCTCGCTGCCGCCGTCGATGCGGTCGCCGAAGGCGCCGCCGATCAGGACGTCCTCGTCCTCGTTGCCGCGGATCGTGTCTGCGCCGCCCAGCGTGTTCTGCTCGCTCGCCACGCGGACGATGGCGCCCGCCGCGTAGCTGACGCGGCCGTGGTCGCCCAGCACGATGTCGCTGCCGGTGTTGCCGGACAGGTTGTCGCCCTCGGCGCCACCCAGCACGAGGTCGTCGCCCTGGTCGCCGCTCACGGTGTCGGCGCCGCCGCCGTCGTCCGGGCTGTTGGTGAAGACCAGGTCCACGGTGGCCAGCTGGCCGTCCAGGGCCACGTGGTCGATCACCCCGTGGTCGCCGAGGATGATGTCGCCCTCGGTGCCGCCGGAGATCGTGTCGCCTCCGTTGCCGCCCAGGATGCGGTCCACGCCCTGGTCGCCGGTGATCGTGTCGGCCACGCCGTTGCCCGGCACCACCGTCGCGATGCGGGTGACGTTGCCCGTGGTCAGGATGCGCAGCGTGCCGGTGCTCTGGTCGATGCGGCCGTGGTCGCCGAAGACGATGTCGTCACCGGCGTTGCCGTGGATCGTGTCGGAGCCGGCCACCAGTCCGTCGTGGTCCGGCAGCGCGCTGGCGTTGACCGTCTCCACCGTGATCACGCGGGTGTTCACGTTGACGTTGATGCCGGAGTCGCCGTAGACGTGATCGACGCCGGACTCACCGGAGATCGTGTCGTTGCCCGAGCCGCCGAACAGGTGGTCGCCCGCCTGGCTGCCGCGGATCGTGTCGTTGCCGGCGCCGCCGTAGGCCGTGATGCTGAAACCGGACGCGGAGGCGTCGATCACGTCGTTGCCGGCGTGGTCGAAGGCGATCGCGTTGACCGACACGAAGCCGGACTCACCGCTGTAGCGCGAGCCGTCCTGCGAGGTGTCGCCGTACACCACCAGCGGCGAGCGCGCATTGCTGATGGTGAGGGTGTCGCCGGCCGTCGTGGAGGTGTTGCCGCCGCCGTGGACGACGGTGATGCCACCGTGCTGGGCGCTGGTCACCAGCGTGTCGGCGATCGAGAACTCGTCGTCGCCCTGCCCCAGGAGGACTTCCGCGACCTCGATCGAGCGGAAGGTGATCCCGCCGGAGAAGGTCTTGCCACCGGGCAGCGTGCCCACGGCCGGGAAGTATTCCGCGCCGAAGCTGAGGTCGCCCGCGATGCCCAGGCCGGACACGTTGGTGCTGTTGACGGTGTCGCCGTCGAACCATTCGCCGCGGGACATCACGCCTTCGTCGTTCGCCACGCTGGAATCGTTGCGGATGTTCAGCGTATCGATCTGCAGGTTCTCGTCGGTGTCGACAGAGATCTCCGGCAGTTCCTCGTCGGTCTCGCCGGGCAGCAGGATCGCCGTCTTGATCGAACGGTCGGCGGCCGGGTCGACGAAGCCCTCGATGAACAGCGGCCCCGCGATCGTGCTGGTCAGGTGCGGCGCGATCGGGAAGGTCTTGAGCGGCTGCACCGGCGCGGGCGGCAGCGGGTCGGCCGCGTGCACCGTGACCGTCTGCGGCAGGTACCAGTTGGCCGCGGTGAAGACCAGCGAGGTCGGCACCGTGGTCGTCAGGTCGTCCGGCAGGATCGTGATCGTCACGTCATGCGTCGGCGCCTTGGTCAGCCGCACCGAGTAGGTGTCGGACGTGGCTTCGTTCGCCAGGGTGTCGGGATCGTCCGCCACCACCAGGGTCGCGCCGTCGGTCACGTCGACCAGCACGCCGGCGCTGTCGTTGTCCACGACCTGCATGTCCATGCGCGCCGCGCCGTAGCCGGTGGCGGTGTGCTGGATGCCGGACAGCATGGTGTTCTCGACCACGCCATCGTCCACCGCCGTCACGATCATCTCGACGGGGATCATCCAGTCGTCAGCGTCGAAGGTGATGGTCTGGGTCAGCGCGTCGAAGCGCGCATCGAGGCTGGACACGGTGACCTGGCCATTGGTCGCGACGTTCACCACGACGCTGCCGGAGACCACCGGCGCGCCGAGTTGCACGGTGTAGGTGTCGGTGATGCCGGTGGTGACATCGCCCTCCAGCACGCGGTCATCGTCGCCGGTGCCGGCGACGATGATGTCGGGCCGGTCGTTGTCCTGCACCGTCACGCGCACGTTCTTGATGGCCACGTGGTTGAAGGTGGTGTCGGCGCTCTGCGCGCTGTGGCTGATGGCGTAGACACGCGGGCCTTCGCTCAGGCCGTCGTCCACAGCCTTCACCATGATCTCGCGGGCCACGGTGTCGGTGACCGTCAGGACCAGGTAGCGGCTCCAGGTCGCGCCGCCGTCGGCGGAAATCAGCATGGAGTCGCCGCCGGCGTCCTCTTCCTCCTGCGTGGTGCGCGCGGCCGACACGTTGATGTAGACCGGCTGGCCGGGCGTGGGCGTGGAAGCCAGGCGGATGGTGTAGCTGTCCACCGTCTCGCCCTCTTCGTTGACGCGCGTGCCGCCGTCGCCCTGCTCGATCACGACCTGGCCGCCCTCGGGGTTGGCCACGTTCAGGCCGACACCCGCGGCCAGCAGGCCGTCGTACGCCTCGTCGTCGGAGCTCACGGCATGGTTGATCACGCCGCTGCGGCCCTCGAGGTCGAGGCTGACGATGTCCTCGGTGACGTCGCCCGCCACGTCGAAGGTGTCGCTGCCCTTGCCGCCGATGATGGTGGTGATGACGCCTTCGCGGGTGCTCTGGATGAAGAAGTGGTCGTCGCCCTCCATGCCGTCGACGTCCAGCGCTTCCATGTTGTCGTAGCGGACGTTCAGGCCCGCGCCGAACACGCCGGTGTCGGTGATCACGAAGTTGTCGCCGAACTCGGTGCCGATGACCACGACCTTGTCGAAGCCGGCGCCGCCGTCGAGGTCCACCGGCGCGTTGATGTTGTACATCACCGTGTCGGTGCCCTCGCCGCCGATGGCCTGCGTGGTGCCTTCGGTGGAATTGCCCGTGCTGCCCACCAGAGCGAAGGCGCGGACCACGAACACGTCGTTGCCGTCGTTGCCTTCCAGGCGCAGTTCGGCCTTGTTGCTGTAGACGGTGAACTGGTCGTTGCCGGTGCCGCCGTAGCCGGTCAGCGAGAAGCTCGCGCCGCGGCTCAGGAAGCCCGCCGTCGTCTCGATGGTGGCGAAGCCGTCGCCGGCGGCCACGGTGTCGAGCGAGATCCGCTCGGAGCCGTACATCTGGCCGACCTGCACTTCGTCGTTGCCCGCGCCGGCGTCCAGCGTGGTGATCGCGGCGTTGTCGTCGACCGCGAAGAAGTCGTCGCCGCCGAAGCTGCGCACGATCAGCCGCGAGTTGATGTTCTCGTCGTAGTTGATGCGCTCGACATCGTCGTTGACCTGGTTGCGCACGTCGGCCACGCTGCCGTGCAGCAGCGCCACGAACGCAGGAGAGTTGGCGGAGGCCGGAGCGGACATGCCTTCGGTCAGCGCCTCCACCCGCCGCAGCAGGAAGACGTCGGCCTGTTCGCTGCCCTCGACGGTCAGCGTGTCCTCGCCGTCGTCCTTCGCGCCGGTGTCCAGCGCGTTCACGATGTAGTCGTGCGTGCCGCCCGCCAGGCTGCCGTGCGTGTACACGACGTAGGTGTCGGTGCCGCCGCGGCCGTCCATGTCCACGGTGTCGCGCACCAGCGCCGAAGCGGCATCGTCGATGCGGTCGCGCGTGGTGGTGAGCGTCGTCATGTGGTCGACCACCAGCAGGTCCTTGCCACCGGCCAGGCCGTCGGTGTCGCCCAGCATCCGGACGTGGCCGCTGACGGCCTCCGTCCGCAGCGTGATCGTGTCGTCCTGGCGCTCGCCGGCCAGTTCGACCTCGTTGGACGAGAGGCTGCCCTCCACCAGCAGGCTGGTGTTCACCTCGTCCACGTTGCCGGTGTCACCGGTGCCGGTGTGGATCACCAGGTGCCGGCCGGTCGCGATGCTGCTGCCGGACTGGACGTGGGCGTTGTCGCCCGCCTGGACCAGCAGGTCGCCGGTGCCCGGTGCCGTGCCCGGCGCGCTGATGCTGGCGCCGTCCTCCATGACGAAGTCGTCGCCGGCCCCCGCGTTGTCGCGAACGGACAGGATGCCGCTGCCCGTTTCGGCCGTCACCGTGCCGATGTACAGCGTGCCGGCCGTCTCGGTGATGTTGAAGCTGACGCTGGCCTCGGCGTTCAGCACGCCCTTCGCCGGGTTGGACGAATCGATCTCCAGGGCATCCAGCGGGGTGCCGATGCTGCCGCCGTTGGCGTCGAGCTCGATGTTCACGCCGGTGACGTTGTTCTCCAGGGCGCCGTTCGCGTCCAGCAGCGAGCCGTCCAGGGTCCACAGCTTGGCGTCGGTCGTCTTGCTGCGGATCTTGTCGATCCGCATCGCGCCGGCCGTCTCGATCATGAAGACCGTCGACAGGGCCACCGCATTCACGGTGCCCAGGGCGCCGGCGAAGGAGGTGTCGATGTCCAGCGCATTGCCGGCGTAGTCGCCGATCCGGCCGCCCTGGGAGTCGAGCACCAGGCTGATCGCCTCGATGTCCGCATCCGCCTCGTCGTTGCGGTCGACGATGTCGCCGTCGGCGAGGATGTCGACGGTGCCCAGGCGGGCGCGGATCAGGCCGATGTTCACGTCGCCCTGCACCGTCATCGTGACGTCGCCGCCCGTGGAAGTGAAGGTCGTGATGTTCAGCGTCTGCGGGCTGTTCAGGAAGACGTCGCCGCCGGCCTGGCCGGACAGGTCGCCGCTGACCAGCACGTCGAAGAAGTTGCCCGAGGTGCCGATGGTGCCGCCGGCCTGCAGGTCGAGGTCGCCGGTTTCCACGTTCACGATCGGCCCGGTGACGTCGTCGAGCGCGTCGAGGATGGAGCCCTGGGCGGACAGGTTGGCGCCCTGGCCCGCGTCGATGCGCTCCACGATCATGTCGCCCAGCGTCACGGCGATGTCCACGTGCGCCGGCGTGTTGACGCGCGCCACGTACA
Source organism: Ramlibacter montanisoli (assembly GCF_013087525.1). Lineage (GTDB taxonomy): Bacteria > Pseudomonadota > Gammaproteobacteria > Burkholderiales > Burkholderiaceae_C > Ramlibacter > Ramlibacter montanisoli. Next base: position 1,652,571 of record NZ_JABFCS010000001.1, read on the forward strand.
GGCTGCCGATGGCCTGGGTGCTGCCGTCGATGGTGAGGTTGCCGTTCTGCTGCTCCAGGCGGATGTCCCCGGAGGCGTCGGCGAACAGGCGGCCATTGGGGCCGACCGCGATGCGCAGCGGGTCACTGCCCTCGCCGCGGATCAGGCCGTTGCTGATGAGGGTCAGGTCGCCGAAGGTGCCGATGGCCGCGAACGGGTCGGTGCCGGCATCGATGATGCTGCCGGAGGACTTGACCAGCACATCGCCGGTGCCGCGCACGGTGCGCACCAGCAGGTCGCCCGTGCTTTCCAGGGCGACGGTGCCGTCGGCCCGCGCGACCAGCACGCCGGCCGCCTGCACGTCCACGTCGTCCTGCAGCTGCAGGGCCACGCGCTCGACGACCGACTTGTCGGCCACCAGCTGCCCGTTGAGCAGGTTCGCCGTGCTCGTGTCGTTGGTGCTGCGGTCCGCCGTCACCTTGTCCCAGCGCGATTCGTTGCCGAAGACCTCGGTGCGCAGGTTGAGGTTGCCCGAGCTGCCCAGGTACTGGTACAGGCCGTAGCTGCCCGCGCTGAACTCGACCAGCACGTAGCTGTCGTGCGCCACGAAGACGCTGTTCGGCGCCAGGGACTTGCTCGGGCCCGTGGCCACGTAGGTGATGTGCTCCCAGCGGCTCGTGTCGCCGAAGTTCTCGTGCCGCAGGTCGTCGCCAGGGGCACCGCTGGTGCCGATGAAGCGGTAGGTCGCGTACTGGGTGCCGTACACGTCGCTCGCGGTGGCGGTGGCCAGCACCTCCCTCTCCCCGTCGTCCAGGGAGCCGAAGCCGCCAGACAGGGCTATCACCTGCGCGGGCTTGCTGCGGCCGATCGAGCCGGTGCCGTTGACGGCCGTCAGCGTCACGTTGTCGCCGATGACGTTCATGCCCTCGGGCGCGGTGACCAGGGGTTCTGGCCCTGGAAGTTCGCCAGCGGGAACAGGAACTTGTACAGGCCCGGCGACACCGGGAAGTTGAACGCCGCCAGGTCGACGTCGTTCGCCAGGTCGGTGTCGTACACCTTGCCGACCAGGCGGTGGCCGGTGCCGGTCACGCCATTGGCGTCGTTCACCGTGTCCAGGCTGATCGCGATCGCGATGTCGGCCTGCGCATTGGCCAGGCTCGTGGCCAGCGACGCCGTTCCGTCGCCATTCAGGATCAGGAAGTAGTTCCCCTCTTCCACCAGCCCGGTGATCGCCTTGCCGCTCACCACGTCGTGCCGGTAGATCACCTCCTGCAGGTCCACGAGGCCGTGCCCCAGCGGCAGGTTGAAGACCAGCGTGCCGCTCACGACCGCAGTCGTCACGTGCGTGTCCACGAAGGAGATCGGCTCCAGCCCGTTGAGCTGGTTGGCGAGGTGCAGCTGCTGATCCGTCAGCGGGGTGCTGTTGACCAGCGTGCTCAGCTCGAAGCTGGAATCCAGGATGGAGCCGCTGCCGGTCGTCAGCGTCACGTCGCCGCCGCCTTCGACGGAGGCGTTGGTCGAGAACTGCAGCGCCCGCACCAGCTTCAGGTTGCCGCTGGTTTCGGTGACGTTGATGTCGTCGCCCGCCACCGCGGAGAAGCCGCCGCCGCCCGCCAGCAGGATGTCGGAGTTGATGCGCAGCGCGTTCACGCCGGTGCCGCCGATGTCGGCGCTGGCGCCGGTGGCCGAGAGTTCGACCCGGTGGCCCTGCACCAGGGTGGTGGCCGGGTCGGCCGCGGTGCGGATGCCGTCGGCGGCGATGATCGTCGTGTTGCCGCCGGTGCTGACCACCTGACCCACGCGCAGCGCGCTGGTGTTGGAGGCCTGCCCGGGCGCCAGCGCCGCCAGCGCGAGGTCGGCCACGCCGGTGATGTGGATGTCGCGGCCGGCGTGCACTTCCAGCTGGCCGACGCCGCCCTCGACCACCAGGCGCACGTCCAGGCCGGCGTCCACCGTGGGTGCATCGTTGAAGATGGCCGTGGTGGCCGTGCCCAGCACGGAGCCAAGGTCGGAATCCAGGGTGATGCTGCCGCCGTTGGCGACGCTCACGTTGCCCTGCACCAGCAGGTCGTGCTTCGACTGCACCTCGATCGTGGAACTGGTGTTGCCGGTGAACGCGACGTCGATCGCGTAGTCGGCGCGCAGCGCGTGCGTGTAGTAGTCCTTCTGGCCCTGCACCGAGGTGACTTCGGTGTGGTAGGTCTTGGTCCGCAGCCAGCCGCCGCCGGTTTCCCATTGCCGCGGCGTGATCGTGCTATTCAGGAAGTCGCTGTTGTAGTCGGCGTCGCCGGCCTGGGTGGCGGCCGGTTCCCAGAAGTTCGTGTCGCCGTAATCCTGGTTCGGCAGCACGGCCTCGCCCGTGAACTTGGGCACGTACACGGTGCCGACCACGCCGCCGATGCCGGCGCCTTCCACCCGCAGCACGCGGGTGACGCCGGTGAACACGTCCACGTCGGTGTCGGCCAGCCGCTCGTAGCGGATCAGGTAGTCGTTGCCGGCGGCGTTGGCCGGCAGCGCCGAGCCGGTGGTGGAGCCCGCGAGCGCCTCCGACTCCAGCAAGGGTGCGGCGTCGGTGAATTCGATGGTCTGCCAGACGTAGGAGTTGTCGCCCGACAGCCAGTCCTCGAAGCCGGTGTCGCCGCCGAACAGGTTGAAGGTGTTGCGCTCGTACTTGGTCACCGTGGTCTGCACGAACTCCTGGCCTTCGGTCCAGACGTAGTACAGGCCGGAGCGCGGCGTGTAGTGGGTCACGTCGCCGTCGGTGCCCTGCAGCGTGTAGGTGATCTGGCTGAATTCCTCGGTGCCGTTCACCGTGGTGCTGAGCGAGCCGTCGTAGATCGACTTGACCACGCCGCCGGCGTCGTACACGTACTCCGTCTTGGCATCGTCCGACGTGTCGGCGTTGGAGATGCGCGCGGTGTCGATGATGGTGATCTTGCCGACGCGGTTCTTGGTGGTGTCGATCCGGTTGACGATCAGCTTGTAGTCGCTGTCGTTGGTGATGTCGACGTTGGCGTAGCCGTGGGCGGCGCGGATGATGCCGCCGCCGGTGCTCAGGATCTGGCCGGCCAGGATGATGCGGCCGCCTTCCGGCACCAGGTCGTCCACCACGATGGCCTGCTGCGCGGCGTCGAAGTGCGCCCGCACCGGGATGGCCTCGGTGCCGAAGCTCACGCCGGTCAGCGGGTTGCCGTTGACGTCGATCAGCTCCTCGGTGGTGCCCGGCTCGAAGGTGCTGGCGATGTGCAGTTCGACGTTCTGCGCGCCGCTCTGGATCAGGCCGTTGATGTTCAGGAAGCGCGCCGTGATGGCGATCGTCCCCTGCGCCAGGATGCGCGCGCCGGGCGCGTTGATGGCGGCCTCCAGGTTCGTGACGCCGTCATTGACCGTCGACGCATCGCCGAACTCGAGGTGCTGCTGCAGGCCGGCCTCGTTGAAGACGAGCTGGCGCAAGGTGTCGAAGTTGACCAGCTGGCGAGGGTCGCGGCCGGTATGGAACCAGTCGTCCGAGTTGAGCGTGAAGTCCTTGGCGGCCTCGATGATCACGGGGTTGCCGCGGATCTCGCCCGAGACGGTGATGCTCGCCTCGAGGTTGCGGATCTTGACCTCGCCGGTCTCGTTCACCACGTCGCCGACGATGTACAGGTCCTGGTCGAGCGCCGGCAGCTCCAGGTCGCCCAGGTCGAAGGACCCGCTCTGGTTCTGCGTGATCTCGATCTTCTTGTCGGCGACGTTCTCGTTGCTGGTCAGCGCGACGTTGTTGAAGTACACGTTGCCCGGGGTGAGCACAGTGTACTGGCCGTTGACCGAAGTCACCACGCGGGCGTCGTTGATCACGGCGTCGTTCACGGTCATCGTGAACGGCGTGTTGTTCAGGATGTTGATCTTCGCGCCGGCGCGGGCCACGATGTCGCCGTCCGTGATGCGCGCGTTGATGCCGGCCAGCGAGCCCGCGTCGCCATCCACGAACACGGAGCCGGGCGAGGCATAGATGTTCGGCACCTCCACGAAGATGATGTCCAGTTCGCGCCGGATGGTCGGCTGGATGCCGGGGTCACCAGGTCGCCGTCTTCCAGCAGCCCGAGTTCCGCCAGCGCCTCGTCGATCAGCTCCAGCTGCACCTGGTAGCGCGCCACCGCCTCGGGATTGCTCGAATGGCTGGCGATCCATCCCATCACCTTGTCGCGCTGCTCCAGCAGCACGTTGCCCAGGTTCTTGTAGATCAGCTGCGGCGCATCGAGCTCCACCGGCTTGATCACGAAGAACTCGCCTTCCACCGCCGTGCGGATGCGGCTGGTGATGTTGCTGTCGTACACCACCACGTTGGCCAGCAGCATGGCCGTGCCGTCGTTGGCCAGCGCATCGCCCTGTTCGAGGGTGGGGCCCAGCGGGCGCCAACGCGCCGTGTTGGCGAAGTTCTCCTGCTCCAGCACCACTTCCTGCGAGAACTGGGACACCGGGATGAACTGGTAGAAGTTGCCCACGGTGCCGCCGGCGTTGGCGCCGGCCACGACCTTGATCACCGTCCCGGTGTTGATCGCGAAGGGGATGGTGGCCAGGTCCAGCGCCGCGTAGTGGTACGGGATGTCCGCGTCCAGGCCCAGCGCGGTGCGCGTCGCGGCGTCGAGCGGATCGCCGATGTTGATGCCCGAGGGCAGCAGCGAGACCGGCTTGATCTGCAGGACCGACTGGTTGTTGATGCCTGCCTCGATCTTCGCCGTCGTGGCCACGTTCACCACGTTGGTGCTGTTGGTGTTGGCGTTGTCATCCACCGACACGCCGTAGGGGATCAGGGACAGCGACAGCACGTCGCCGGACTCGTGGCCGCGGGCGTCGCCGCCAATTCCTTCGATGCTGCGCAGGTAGATGTTCTGCAGCGCCTGCACCTTGCTGTTGCCCGTCACCTGGATGTTGTTGTGCTCGTCCAGGGTCACGGCGGCGATCGGAACGCCGATCGCCGGCAGCAGCGAATACGCCTGCACGTTGGCGTTGGCATAGCCGTCGCTGATGTTCACCTGCCCGTTGGCGTCGCGGCCGGCGAACAGCTTGACGTCCTTGCCCTTGACCGTGGCGCTGTTCAGAAGGATGTCGTTGTGGGTCTCGATGTCCGTGATCGCCACCGAGCCGCCGGCGCCGGAGATCGCCACCGCGATGGTGGTGTTGACGTCGGTGCGCGCGTAGCCGTTGGACCGCGTGGTGATCTCCACGTCGCCCGCGACGCTGCGCACGGTGGCGCCGTCGATGTTGACGGTGGAGCGGGTGTCCATCGACACGTCGGACTTGCCGAGCGAGATGCCCAGCAGGCCGTAGGCTTCGGTCTCGACCTTGTCCAGCGCCTCCACGTCGGTGAAGGATTCCAGCCGCAGCAGGCCGGGCGCCGCGTTGTTGCCGGCGGAGGTGATCTTCGCGCCGCTGCCCACGTCGATGCGGGCCTGGAACTCGTTGCTGTCGGTGCCGACGTCCGTGTCGCTCAGCAGCGCGGTGACGCCGCCCAGGGAGACCGAGGCGGACGCCAGGTTGGCTTCGTTCAGGGTGTCGAAGCGGGTCTTGTCGAACGCGTTGCGGGCGCTCAGCAGGACGTTGACCGCGGTGATCTGGGCGTTGTTGCCCACGGAGATCAGCGCGTCGCCGGTCGCCTCCACGCTGGCCAGGGCGCCGCCGCCGGTGGCCAGGCCGAACTGCAGGGCCTCGGACTTCATGTCGAGGTTTTCCTGGTTCAGGGAACGCAGGCTCACGGAAGTGGCGTTGGCGATGGTCGCACCGGTTCCGATGGTGACCTGGGTGCTCTGGTCGCTGTCGACTTCCACCAGGGCGCCGGTCACGGCGATCGCGCCGCCGCCGGCGGCCTGGCCGCTGGCCCAGGCGTCGTTGGTGTTGCTGGCGTCGATGGTGACGAAGCGGGCGTGGGTGATGTCGGCGCCGTCGTCCATGCCGGCGTTCACTTCCACGACGCCGTCGCCGCGGCCGATGTCCACCTTGGTGGCCATGCCGCCGACGGCGATGCCGCCCACGGTGACGCCGTGGCCGACGGCCGTTCCCGTGTTGTGGGAGAGCGCCTGCACCGCGACATCGTTGGTGGTCGACACCGTGGACGCGCTGCCCAGGCGGGCGCTCACCGTGGTGTCGAGGTCGGTCTGCGCGAAGTTGACGCCGACGGCGATCAGGCCGCCCGCCAGCGCGAAGGTTTCGCTCTCGGCGACGTTGTCCGCATCGGCCTTGACGGTCAGCGAATTCGCCGTCACGTTGCCGTTGGACAGCACGTTGACGCTGCCGCCCACGTGGGCGTCGCTCAGGCTCAGGCCCACGCCCACCGTGCCCAGAGCCACGCCAGCGGCGGTCGACCGGGCCTCGTTGTCGGCTTCACCGGCGATGGTCACGCCGCCACCGGCGGTGATCGTGCCCGACATGGTGGCCGTCACGTTGGCTTCGGAATCCGAGAAGGCAACGGCGCCCGAGGCGCCCAGCAGGGCACCGCCGGCACCGGCGAGCGCCGTGGCGACGGCGCCGTCCCCGCCCAGGGTGTTGTAGCGGGCGCGGAAGCGCACGTTGCCGCCGCCCGTGGTGGTGTGCACGGTCGCGCCGCTGCCCAGCGTGGCGCTGACCGCGGGCGCGAGGTTGGCGAACACGAAGGAGCCGGCGAGCGAGCCGGCGCCGCCGGCGAAGCCCTGGGTCTTGCCCTCCGCGGTCATGCGCGTGTCGGCATCGACCGTGACGCTGCCCGTGGTGCGGATGTCGGCGCTGTCGCCGACTTCGGCCGTCACCTCCGGCGAGACGTTCACGAAGGCGAAGTTGATGCTGCCGGCGATCGCGCCGACGCTGATGCCGAAGGCCGTGGCCTTGGTGTCGATCGTGGAGTCGGCGTTGACCTCGACGCTGCCGACGGTGCCCACGCCCTGGCCGATCTGCGCATTGGCGCCGATGTAGGCCCGCGTTTCGGTGGCGCCGGGGTTGTCGATGCTGATCTTGGTGAAGGATGCGCCGATGGCGCCCGCGCCCGTGGCAAGGGCCGGCGTTTCGGTCAGGAAGTTCTGGTCCGTCTTCGCGTCGATGTCGATCGCTCCGGCGCGCACCACGGTCGCGCCTGCAGAAAGGCCCGCGCTGCTGGTGCTGGCGTCGTTGACCACCGACACCGCGGCGCCGACGCCGACGAAGCCGGCGGCGCCCGCCAGGGCCAGCACGTCCACGTCCTCGTCGAGGTCACTGCTCACGCGCAGGGTGCCGCCGGCACTGAGCGTGCCGCCCGCCGCCGCCGTGACGTTGGAGGCGATGTTGGTGACGCTGATGCCCGCGCCGACGCCGACCAGGCCGGCAGCGACGCCGCCGGTGACCAGGTCGACCTCCAGGTCTTCCACCGCCTGCACGCGGATGTCGCCGCCGGCCGTGGTCTTCGAATTGCTCGCGATGGTGGCCGAAGTCCCCTTGATCGCCTCAGGCCCCGCGCCCAGTGCCGAGCCGACTTCCGCGGCCGACAGGCTGTTCGCATTCAGGGTGGCGACGCTGCCATTGACGACGCCGGCCATGCGGCCGTCGCTGGTCTTGTCCGCCTCCGGATCGTTCGGCGGCGTCGGGCCGAAGGCGCCGCCCAACTGGCTGCCGACCTGGCCGGAAGCGGCCTGGCCCTGGTCCGCGGCGTCCTGGTCGGCCGTCTTCGGGCCGGAGCCAACCTGAAGCGCGTTGCCGCTGGTGCCTTCCGAGCCGTCCTCGTTGTTGTCCGAGTAGTCGGACGTCATCGCCGAGCCGATGGACCAGACGGACACCGATGCCGCCACGCCCACCACGCCGGCCGCGCCGGCCAGGACGAAGCCGTCGACCTCCTTGATGGAGGCCGCGTTCGCCTCGACGTTGTCGTTGGCGGTGACGGCGGAGCCGCCCAGGATCTGGGCGCTGGTGTCGTTGGTGAGCACGCCCACGCTGACCGCGGCGCCGACGCCGACGAAGCCGCCGGCGATCGCGCCGGCAAAGGTGGTGGCGCGCGCCTCGTTGGCGGCGCCGACGAAGACGCCCTGGCCGCTGGCGGCGTCCGCGTTCACGAAGGCGTGCCCGACGCCGCCGCCCACGGACGTGAGGTTCTTGCGGCCGGGGTCCCCGCCCGCGATGGCGTGGGCTGCCGTGTCGTACAGCGCGAAGTTGCCGCCGCCCAGGCTGCGCACGTAGTAGATCCTGCCGTCTTCCAGTCCGCCGACGGCAGCGCCGCTGCCCTTGCGGTAGGTGACGGAGTCGCCGTTGACCAGGCCGGTGCCGGTGCCGAGCGCGATGGCGTCGGTGGCGATGTCGACGTCGGTGGTGAGGAAGGCGATCGCTTCCTGGTTGATGTCGGCATCGCCGATCCAGGCCTGCGTGTCGGAGTCGACCACGCTGACCGTCACCGCGCCGGACACGCCGACGAAGCCGCCGGCGGCGGCCACGCCGATGTGCAGCAGTTCCTCGCTGGAGGTGGCCTGCACGACCAGGCCGTGCCGGGTCTCGGTGCTGAAGCCGTTGGCTGCGTCGCCGCTGGTGAGCCCGGAGGTCAGGACGCCGGAAACGCCGGCGCCGTGGCCCTTGGCGTCCACGCTGGCGAAGTCGTCCACGAAGGCCTGCGTGTCCTTGCTGATCACGGTCACGCCGACCGAGGCGCCCACGCCGACGAAGCCGGCACCGAGGGCGCCGCTGATCATCATCATGGACGTATCGTCCGAGGCGCGCACCGCCACGTCGCCGCCGGCATGCACGTCGCCCTTGATCGAAGCCTTGGTCTCGTTGGTGATCGACAGCACGCTGACGCCGCCGCCCACGCCCACGGAGCCGGCGGCGATGCCCATGCCGATCATCAGCACGTCCTCGGTGGCGTGCGCGTCCACGCTCACGTCGTTGCGCGCGCGCACGTCCGCGCCGGCGCCTATGCTGGCCGTGGTGGTCATGCCCAGCACGGTCACGTCCACGCCGGGCGCCACGCCCACGGCGCCGAAGCCGGCACCCGCGGCCAGGGCCACGTGGTGGAAGTCGCTGCCGGAGCTGACGGACACGCTCTGGCCGGAAGCCGCGCCGCTGGCGTCGGTGTTGACGTCCGCGTTGGCGCCGATGAAGGCGCTGGTATTGACGTTCACCACGTTCACCGCGGCGGCGATCGCCACGCCCACGGTGCCGCCGCCGATGCCGGCGGCATAGGTCTCGATGTCGTCGCGGCTGGTGGCGGCGATCGCCACGCCCTGCACCGTCGCGGTGTTCGCCGTCAGGTTGCGCTGGCCGGGGATCGCGGTAGTCCCGCCGGCTTCGTCGCCGTTGGAGTCGATGCCCTTCACGTTGGGCTGGTCGACCTCGCCGCCGCCCTTGAGGCTGTTCGCATCCTGGCTGACGGCGTCCTGCGCTTCCAGGAACTCGGACTTCGTCAGGACGTGGCCGGTGCCGAAGGCGGAGCTGGGCGTGCCGTCGTCGTCGGCCTGCGTCAGGTTGACACGCGTGACCAGCTTGTGGGACGTGCCGGTTCCGTCGTCGGTCAGGTTGACCCGACCGAGGGCGCCGCCGTCGCGCGCATGCTGCTTGGTGTCGTAGAAGGTGACGTCATCGCCCTGGACGCGCACGAAGTAGGCGTTGCCGTCCACCAGGCCGCCGATCGCGGTGCCGCCGCCCGCGCGGTACACCACGCGGTCGCCGGTGTCGAGGCCGTGGCTCGGGGCCAGGCTCAGGGTCTCGGCCGTGGCATCCACCCGCCCGGTGGGATCGATGCTCACGTCGCCGGCCATGGCGTTGGCCTTGGTGTTGTAGAAGCTGGCCACGCCGCCGTCGTTGCGCAGGAAGTAGCGGCCGCCGTTGTCCAGGCCGCCGACGGCGAGGTTGTTCTCGTTCTCGCCCTTGCGATAGGTCACGGCATCGCCGGTGACCAGCGGGGAGGAACCCAGGTTGACGGTATCGTTCGCCAGGTCGACATCGCCCTGGTCGAAGGTGTCGAACAAGGGCGCGCGTCGACGACGAAGCTCTCGTTGAAGGTACCGGTGTTGACCGACAGGCCGGCCGTGTTGCCGTCGCCCGTGACCTTGGCGCCCTGCCCGATGAAGGCCTGTGTGTTCTTGTTGACGACGCTGACCGTCGCCGCCGCGCCGACACCGGCGCTGCCGCCCACGGCGACCGTGGCCACCACCTTGTCCATTTCGGTGACGTCGTCCGCGGCGATCCGCACGGTGCCGCCGGCATGCACGTCGCCCGCGCCCAGCGAGGCCGGGCCGGAGTCCGGCAGGTCGCCGATGTAGGCGCGTGTCGTCATGTTCAGCACGTGCACGCTGGCGTTCACGCCGACGCCGGCGCTGCCGCCCACCGCGATGCCGGCCGCCACCGAGGTGACGTCCTCGCTGGACATCGCGTTGACGTCGATGTCGCCCTCGACATCGGCGATCACCCCGGAATCAATGAAGGCGGAGGTGTTCTTGACCAGGGAGAGCACGTCCGCGCCGACCGCAACGCCCACGGAGCCCGCGGCGCCGATGGAGCCGGCCACCGAGACGATGGTGGTGGCATCGCTGGCCTTGACCACGAGGTCGGGCACGCCGGCGGCGATCCCGTTGGTGGAATTCACGGCGGCACCGCGTCCGACGGACGCGGTGGTGGTCTCGCTCAGGACGTTGATGGTCGGGGCCACCGCCACGCCCACCGAGCTGGCGGCCGCGCCGGCCGCCGTGATGGCGATGAATTCCTCGGTGGAGACCGCCTCCACCTTCACGCCGTCGCTGCCCGCCGATTCGACCAGGTTGCCGGCGCCGATGCGCGCCTCGACCGTGTCGATGTGGACCATCGTGGTGTTCGCCACGCCGACGCCGGCGCTGCTGCCGCCGCCGATGGCGCCGCCGATCATCAGCGAGTCCAGGTCGCCCTGGGCACGGATGGTCACGTCACCGCCCGCGTCCAGGCTGGTGTCGGGGCTGTCCTCGAGGAAGGCGCGGGTCTGGGTGCTGAGCACCTGCACCGCGATCGATGCTGCCACGCCGGTGCCGCTGGTGCTCAGGCCGAAGGTGCCTGCGATGGAGGTGATGTCGTCGGCCGAGGTCGCCTCGACCGAGATGTCGTCGCCGGCGACCAGGTCCGCGCCTGCGCCCACGGAGGCCGTGGTGTCGCGCACGATGACGCCGACGTCCAGGCCGATGCCGACGCCCGCATTGCCGGTGGAGGCGGCCAGGCCGCCCGCGGCGCTGACCAGCGTCAGCGTGTCGGAGGCGGCGACCTCGATGTCGCCGCCGGTGGCGGTGACGTCCGCCAGCGTGCCGATGCGCGCGCTGGTGTCGACCAGGAAGATGTTGACGCTGCTGGAGCCGCCGACCGCATTGCCCCCGGCTGCGCCGGCGACGCCCGCGGCGAAGCTGGTGACCGCGACCGTGCCGATCACGGGCAGTTCCTCGCTCTTGGGCAGCACGGACGACGTCGCCTTGACGGAGACGGAGTCGCTGGCCGTGACCACGGCCGCATCGCCCAGCGTGGGCTTGTCGCCGATGCTGGCGCGGGTCTCCTGGTCCACGACGTTCAGGGCGATGGCGATGCCGATGCCGGTGCCGCCGCTCTGGGTGCTGATGGCCGCGCCGCCCGCGATGTTCTGGAGCTCGTTCTTGCTCTCGGCGAACACGTCCACGGAGCCGGCCGTGGCCGTCAGCGTGGCGCCGCCGGCCACGCTGGCTGCCGTGTCCTGCACGACGATGTTGATCGATACCGAGCCGCCCACGGCGGTCTGCTTGGAAGCGGCGCCCGCGAGCGCCCGGCTCTGGAATGTGTTGGTCTCGCCACTGGCCATCTTGGCCTCGACGGCGATGCTGTCGGCGCTGAGCGTCGCGTCGCCGACCTCGGCGCGGTTGTCGATCAGCGCGATGTTGAGGCTGACCGCGCCGGCCACGCCGGTGTCCGCATTGGTGTTGGTGGCCGTGGACAGGCCCTGCGCGACGGCATCCGCCACGCTGGTGGCCTGCACTTCCATCGCGCCCGTGGCGGTGATGGTCACGTTGCTGCCGATGCGCGCGGTGGTGTCGGCATCCAGGAAGTTCACCGCGACCGCGGCCGACACGGCCGGGCCGTCGCTGGAAGACCCGCCTTCGAGCTGCTGCCGTCGCTATTGCGCCCGGATTCCTTGCCGGTGTCGTCGCTGGCATCGCTGCGCGCCTTGCTCTGGGCGTCGGAGTCCGGCTTGGCCGTGGTGCCGGCGCGCGAGGTGGCATGGTCGGACTGCGCGTTGGTCTCCTGCTCGGAGTCCTTCGAGGCTTCGCCGCCCTCCTCGTCGCCGTTGGTGTCGCTGGAAGCCCCGGCGGCGCTCGCCTTGCTCAGCGCCGTCACGGTCGCCTTCGAAGCGGCCTTCACGTCGACCTCGTGGGCGCCGGTGAAGCTGCGGCCGATCTCGGCCTCGGTCTTGTTCACCGCGATGTTCAGTGACAGCGCCACGCCGACGGCGGCGTCGCTGCCGGCCGCGCTGCCGCTGCCGGTGGTCAGCACCGTGCTGTCCAGGCTGGCGGTGGCGCCGAGGTCGCCGCCGAGAGTGATGGTTCCGCCCGAGCCACTGTCCGTGCCGATGCGCGCGCGGGTGGTGTTTTCCACCACCGCGATGCCGATGGCGGCGCCGACGCTGGTGCCGCCGCCGCTGGCGCCGTTCTCCGCGAGCGTGTGCGCCGCGCTGGCGGCGTCGGCGGACACCAGGAAGTGGCCGGTGTTGCCGGACATCGTTTCGCCGTTCTGGACTTCGGCGATGGTGTCGGCCAGCAGGATGTTCAGCGCGAAGGAGGCGCCGACGCCCACGCTGCTGCCCCCGCGCCGCCGGTCACGCCGGAGGGCGCCGCGGAGACGAAGCTCTCGCTGCGGTTGGCCGCATGGATGTCCACGTCGCCGCCGTCCAGCGTCACGTTCGCTGGCGTGGCGGTCACGATGGTGCCTTCGTCGAAGCCGACAACGGCGATCGAATCGAGGTTGGCGACCGTGATCGCCACCGAGCCGGCCACGCCGATGTCGCCGCCGCTGGCGCCGGACAGCGCCTCGGCGTGCATGGTGTGCGTGCCGTCGAACAGGCGCTGGGTCGTGTTGCCGTTGGAGGTCAGCTTGATCGCCTTGCCGGCCAGCGCGTCCTCGCGCGAGGTCGCGAGCTCGGCCCGGTCCCCGTCGAGGATGATGATGTAGTAGGTGGTGCCGTCGGTGAGGCCGCCCATGGTGGCGCCGGTGCCGTTGTCGTAGCGCACGGCGTCGCCGGTGCGCAGGTTGTGCCCTGCGCCGAGGTCCACCACGCGGCGCTGGGCGGAGTCGAAGCTCACCTCGTCCTGCCCGATCAGGCCGAACAGGCCGCCGTATTCGAACTTGTGGCCGCTTCCCGTGCCCTGGTCGGTGAGGTCCACCCGGCCTACGGTGCCGCCGGCCTTGGCGCGCGCTTCGCCCTCCTCGTCGTCGGAGCCTTCGTACAGGATGACCTTGCCGCCGTCCTCGACGCGCGCGTAGTAGCTGTCGCCGTCGTCGAGACCGCCGATCTCGTTGCCGTCACCATTCTGGTAGGTGACCTTGTCGCCGGTCTTGATCGTGTGGCCCTTGCCGATGAACAGCGTTTCGGCGTCCGTGTCGACCAGGTTCACCAGGGCCGGCTCGACCTCGAGCTCGCGCTGGGCCATCTTCGCCTCGACGGTGAGGCCCGCGGCCTCGACGGTCGCGCCCGCACCCACGTAGGCCTCGTTGTGCACCGTCGCCACGTTCACCGCGACACCGACGCCGACGCCGGTGCCTCCGCTGCTGGTGACGGCGCTGCCGTCGGCCGTGGCGGTCGCATCGGTCAGGTTCGCGGCGGTCAGGATGAGCGCGCCCGAGCCATCATCGTCGCTGTCCGCGATGACGGTCCGGAATTCGGGCAGGGCCGCCCGCGAGGTGGAAGTGGCCACTGTGACGGCCACCGCGCCCGCGACGCTGACGGAGCCGCCGGACGTGTCCGAGCTGGCGGCGTCGGTCTTGTTGGTGCCGCCGTCGGTCTGCCCGCCGTTCGCGCTGGAGCGGCTGTTGGCGAAGTCTTCCTGCTTGCCGACCTTCTGGTCGGTGGTTTCCTGCGCCGGTTCGCCCTCGGCGGGCTCTTCTTCCTGTTCGCCGCCGGCGACGCTCGCACGGGCGGTGGCGCGGTTGGTGGAGATGGTGCTGGCGCCGAACTGCACGTCGCCCGCGGCCGTGATGTCGCGGCCGGTGGTGGCGATGGCGGAGTCGGTGCCGATGGAGACGGCGATCGTGATGCCCACCCCCGTGTCGCCGGACTCGGTGTCGCCCTTGGCGTCGGTGAAGACCGAGCCTTCGTGCGATGCGTCGGCATCGAGGCCGCCGCTGAGCGTGAGCGTGCCGCCCGCCAGAGCTCGGCACGGGTGTCGTTGTCGGCCACGGAAACGGCCACCACCGCGGTGATCGCGGTGTCGCCGGCGGAGCCGCCTTCCGCTTCGGTCGCCATCGCCGACTTGGACGACGCGACCATCGTGAGGTCGTTCGCGCCGCTGATCAGGACATTGCTGCCCACCACGGCGTCGGTGTCGGTCTCGCCGACGTTGACGGCGATCGAGGCGCCCACGCCGATGTCGCTGCCGCCTTCCTGCTTGGCGCCGGCCTTGACCGTGTTGGAGACGAAGTTCTCCGCCGAGAGCGACACGTCGCGGTCGGCGACGGTGCCGGTCAGCGTGAGGGTGGCGTTGTCGGCGATCTTCGCCTGGGAGCGGCTGATGCCCACGTTGATGGCCAGCGCGCCGGCCACGCCGGTCCCGGCGCCGCTGGCGCCGGAGGTGGCTTCGGCCTTGAAGCCGTGCACCTGGTCGCCGCCGTCGGCGGGCACCAGGGCCTGCACCACCACGCCGTCGGCGGTGACCGTGCTGTCGCCGAGGATGGCTTCGTTCACCACGTTGGCCACGTTGACGGAGACGGCGACACCGACACCGGTGCCGCCGTCCGCCCCTTCGCCCTCCATCGTGGTGCTTGCATCCGCGATGGCTTCCGCCCCTGCATTGTTCTCGGACTTGAGGGTCAGCACGCCGTCCGTGGAGGACGTGCCGGCCACGATGACGAGCCCGTCGTCGATCTTCGCGCGGGCCGTGGAACTCTGGATGGTGATGGCGACCGCGCCGGCCACCTGCACCTTGCTGCCGCCTTCGCCCTCGGCGGAAGCGCCGTCGGTGCTCTGCGCCGGCGAGTCGGAGCCGTTGGCCGAAGCCTTGCTGTTGGCCGCGTTGCGGTTGTCCTTGACCTGCTTGTTGACGCCGCCCTCGGTCGCATCCGGCGAGCCCTCGGCGGGCTCCTCGTCATCGCCGCCGGCCACGCTGGCCTTGGCATTGCTGGAGGTGGACGACACGCTGCGGCCGTTGAAGGCGACCAGCCCGCCCGCGCTCAGGTTGCGGGCGGTGCTGGCTTCGGCGAAGTCGGAGCCGATGCTCAGGGCCAGCGAGATGCCGACGCCAGTGTCGCCCGACTCGGTGTCGCCCTCGGCCTTGGTCTCGACGGAACCGATGTGCCGCGCCTTGACGTCGAGGTCGTCGCCGACGGTGGTCGTGGCCGCGATCAGCGGATCCAGGCTTCCCAGCTTCGCGATGGTCTCGTTGCTGGAGACCGTGACCGCGATCACCGGCGTGACGGCCGTTTCGCCCGCCGACCCGCCTTCGGCGGTGGTGGTCATGTCGTTGCGGGACGTGGCTTCCAGCGTCACGTCGTTCGCCCCGCTGAGCGTGGCGTCGACACCGAGCAAGGCATCCGTGTCGGTCTCGCCGACGTTGATGGCGATCGAGGCGCCCACGCCGATGCTGCCGCCGCCGGACTGCTTTCCCGTGGCCTTGGCGCTGTTGGTCACGCTGTTGCCGGCATTCAGCTCACGTTGCCTGCAGCGTTCAGCGTGACGGTCGCGCCGTCCGCGATCCTGGCCGCGCTGCGGCTCAGGCCCACGTTGATGGCCAGCGCGCCGGCCACGCCGGTGTCCGCGCCGCTGGAGCCGGAAGTGGCCTCCGCGCTGAAGGCATGCAGCTGGTTGCCGCCCGCCATCGGGACGCTGGCGTGCAGCACCAGGCCGTCGGCCGTGATCGTGCTGTCGCCCAGCAGCGCTTCGTTGGTCACCGTCCCCACGTTGACCGCGACGGCGATGCCCACGCCGGTGCCGGTCGGGCCGCCGCCCGCTTCGAAGCCGTGCACGCTGCCGGTCGCGGCGGTGTCGCCGATGGCGACCAGGCCGTCGGTGCCGCTGCCCTCCGCATGCGCCTTGGTGTCGAACAGCTTGGCTTCGTTGCCGTCCATGCGCACGTAATACGCCTTGCCATCCTCCAGGCCGTCGACGAGGGTGCCGCCGGGATCCTTGCGGTAGATGACCTTGTCACCGGTGCTGAAGCCGTGGCCGGCGCCCAGGTCGATGCTGTCGTTCTCGGCATCGACGATGCCGCTGGTGGTGGGATTGAATTCCACCGTGCGGGCCATGACCGTGCTGGCGTCCGCGACCGCCTCGGAGTCCGAGTTGTTCTCGGACTTCAGGGTCAGCACGCCGTCGCTGCCGACCGTGCCGGTCGCCACCGTCAGGTTGTTGTCGATGCGGGCGCGCGCCGTGGACGACTGGATGCCCACGGAGATCGCGCCGGCCACCTGCACCTTGTCGCCGCCCGCGCCCTCGGCCGACGCACCGCTGGTGCTCGGCGTGGCGGAGTCGCCGCCTTCGGCGGAGGCGCGGTTCGACGCGAGGTCGCGGTTGTCCGCCACCTGCTTGTTCACGCCGCCCTGGCTCTCCTCGGGCGAGCCTTCGGCGGGTTCGTCGGCGGAATCGCCGCCGGCCACGCTGGCCTTGGACTTCGCGCTGTTGGACGAAACGTTGCGCGCCGTCAGCGTCGCGAGGCCGCCCGCGTTCAGGTCGCGCGAGAGGGCGACCAGCGCCATGTCGGTGCCGATGCTCAGGGCCAGCGAAACGCCGACGCCCGTGTCGCCCGAGGTCGTGTCGCCTTCGGCGGAGGTCTTCACCGATCCCTGGTGGTCGGCGGTGGCCAGGAGGTCGTCTCCCAGCGTCATCGTGCCGAGCAGCGACTCGGCCTTCAGCAGCGTCTGGGTCTCGTTGTTGGAGACGCTGATCGCGACCACCGGCGTCACGGCGGTGTCGCCCGCCGCGCCGCCCTCGGCCCTGGTATCCATGTCGTTGCGCGAACCGGCCGCCAGCGTGAGGTCGCCGGCGCCGGTGAGGTTGGCATTGGTGCCCAGGAGCGCGTTGGTGTCGGTCTCGCCGATGTTCAGGGCGAAGTTGCCGCCCACGCCCACGTCCGGGCTGCCTTCCTGCTTGCCGGTGGCCTTGACTTCGCTGCGGATGAAGTTCTCGGCCTTCACCTGCACGGCGCCGGAACCGGTGATGGCCACCACCGTGCCGTCGCGGATCGCCGCGCTGGTGTCGCTGATCACCACGCCGATGGCGAGCGCACCGGCCACGCCGGTGTCGCCGCTGCTGGCACCGGCCACGGCGGAGACGGCGAAGCGGTTCAGTTTCGCCGCGCCGACTAGGCTGTGGCCGTCGGCGCTGGCACCGGCGCTCGAAAGGCTCACCAGGCCGGTGGCGCCGCCCGCCACTGCATGCTCCTTGGTGTCGTAGAGCTTGATCTTGCCGTCCGACTGCAGCGCGACGAAGTAATGGGCGTCGTCGTCGAGGCCGCCGATCTCGCTGGCGGCCAGGCCTTCGTGCTGGTAGACGACCTCGTCGCCGGTGCGGAAACCGTGCGCGCCGTCCGCGAGCGTGATCGCATCGCTGGCCACGGCGGCGGGCAGGAAGTCGAAACTGCGCGTGCCCGTCAGCGCCTGCACGTCGAGCGCACCGGCACTCACGCCGCTGCCGTCCACGTAGGCATGGTTGTCCAGCACGTCCACGCCGATCGCGACCGCGATGCCCACGCCCGTGGCGTCGTCCGCGGTGCTGCTGCCGTCGGCGCTGGTCTTCGCGTCGGTGGCGGCGGTGGAGGAGATGTCCAGCAAACCGGTGGAGGCGACGTGGCCGCTGGTGTCCACCGAGGCTTCGCTGTCCGCCAGCACCGTGCCGACCGCGACGGCTCCCGCGAACGTCACGCTGCCGCCCGCGGTGGACGCATCGTTGTTCGCCAGCGCGTCCTGCGAAGCCGTGGCGCCGTCGGAGTTGCTGCTGTCGGTGGCGCCGTCCTCGCTGGCCTTGGCCAGCACCGTCACCGTGGTCTGCGAACTGGCGTTCACCGAGACGCTGGCCGCGTCGACGGTGGCGCTGCCGCCGATGGCGGCGCGCGTGCCGGTATCCACCCAGGCCAGTGCCAGGCTGGCGCCGGCCCCGGCCAGCGTGCCGTCGGCCAGCGCCGAGGCCGTGACGACGTTGTCGGCGGACAGGTCGAAGGCGCCGGTGACGTCGATGTCGGCCGAGCCGCCGACATGCGAGTCGGCGTCGCTGAACAGGATCAACACCGCCACCGCGGCGTCGGCGTCGCCGTCGTTCTGGGACGCGATGCCCGCGAGCGAGGCCACCGCGGACACGTCGGACAGGGACGACACCGTCAGGGCGCCCGTGGCCGTGATGTCGCCGGTGGCACCGATGTTCACCTCCGCCGCGGAATTGGCGTAGATGAAGGCGAGCTGCAGGCTGCCCAGGCCCAGGCCGCCGTTGTCGATGGCTATGCTCGCCGAGGACGTGAGCTTGACGTCATGCGCGCTCAGCACGCCCAGGATGTCGATCTCCGCATCGACGTCGGCGTAGAAATCGAAGTCGAAGTCGTTGCTGGGGTCGCCCGCGACGATGGCCGCCAGCGCCTCCTCCTCCGGGGTGAGCAGGTCGTTGGCGAAACCGGTGCTCGCCTGCGTGACGCTCAACGCCAGGTCGTGCCCGCCCGTCAACGTCACGGAGGCGGTGGATGCGACCTCGATGTCGGCATTGGAGCTGACCGTGAAGTCGAATCCCAGGGAAGCGGTCCCCGAGAGGATTACCTTGTCCTTGAAGAAGTCCTGCCCGCCGCCGGCGAAGTTGATGGTGAGCGCATCGCCGGTGGGGTTCAGCAGGGCGAGGCTCGCCGTGTCGATGGTCAGCGTGTCGCTGAACATCCCCGGCAGCACCGCGCGGCTGACGTTGATCGTGTTCTCGGTGGCCGCGATGGCCGCGGAGAACACCTGGTTGGCGGTGCCCGTCTGGGTCAGGCGCACCTGCAGCCCGCCGTCGTCGACGACGCCGAGCGTGAGGTTGGTGACCAGGACATCGCCCGCGTTCGGCGCGTCGGGATAGTTGACGTTGGCGGACAGCAGCAGCCGCGGCTCGATGGCCTCCAGGGCGAAGTCGCTGCGCCGCGGGCGGCGGCGCGACGTGCGGGACGGGCCTTCAGGCTGGACGGATCCGAATGCGCCGCGGATCTGCGTGGCGATCCAGGAACGCGCGAATGCTTCGCGCACCGAACGAATCGATTGCATGGCACCCCTCAGACGGGTCGCCGGACCCGCCGAGTCTCTTGTTGATCGTCGAATCTCCCCGGCGCTGGAGTAGTTATGGGGTGCCGGATATTCGGTCGTAAAGTGTCGATGACTGGTCGACGGGAAGATTTATAGGGCAAGCACTTAAGGCTGCCTATCGCGTGCAGGGGGCACATACAACCGCGTGTTACCAGCTGCCTGTGTGCAAATACATCTCCGACACACCGTGAAAAGGCGCAGCCACGCTGGGGCAAAGGCGATGGAACGGGCCGCAACAGTCGCACGCATCTCGTAAATTAAAGAAACAAAACGACACAAACACGGTAACAATGATCCATATGGACGGTACGTGACGCAATCCGCACCCTCTCCGGAAAACCGACGCAATGACTTGACGGCGTGGAACGATTTGTTGCAACGCGTGGGCGCCGAGGGCTGGCCGCACGGACGCGAGCAGTCGTTCAAGATGGTCCAGGGAGGCCTGCTGCGGGATCGCCTGCTCCTGGGGGTGCAGCGCAGCACGATCCAACCTTCGCACTTGTGGACGCTGGCAGGCGAGCTCGGGATGCCGCCTGCGGGCCAGGAACTGCTCGCGCAGCACTGGGAGCGCGCCAACGCGGTGTTCCTCGCCACCGAGGAGAGCGACGCGGCGCGCATGTACAAGGTGTATCTGGAGTTCTGGGACGAGGCGCGGCGCGCGGTGCGCAGCGGCGCCCGCTGCGCGCAACTGCTGCACCTGGGCGTGAAGTGGAGCAGCGCACGTCCCGGCCACCACGAGGAGGCCCGCTACATGGTGCACCCGCTGCTCGGGCTGCGCGACATCCAGCGCCGCATGGCGGACGGCTACCCTGCGCAGTCGCCCGGCGCCGGCCTCGAACTCGCGCGCGCGATCGTGCGCAGGGCGGCGATGCGCAGTCCGCAGGCCGCATTCCTGTACCTCGAAGCCAGCGAAGCGGGCAATCCCCGCCGTTCGTTCGACATCAACCTGTACAAGTCAGGGTTGCGGGTGGGCGAGGTCGCCGCGGAACTGCGTTCGCTCGCGCAGCACTTCGGGATCGCGGCCGGGGACATTGAGGAACAGTTGCAGCAGCTCGGCGAACTGGCCCTCGGCCACATCTCGGGCGGGTGCGACCGGCGCGGGGCCGAGTTCCTGAGTGTCTATGCGGAGATTGCACCCCTGCCCGATGCGGCATGAGTACGAAAGGCTTTGGTCGGAGCGATAGGATTCGAACCTACGACCCTCTGGTCCCAAACCAGATGCGCTACCAGACTGCGCTACGCTCCGAAGTGCGCCATTCTACGTGGCGCCTGCCGGCGGGCCCCGGCGACCGTTGACCGGTGGCGCGTTGCGCCTCCACGTCAATCTACGGGCCGCGAATTTGTCCTGGATCAAATCCCTGCTACCTTTCCCTCCGCTTACGCATGCTTACAAGCGGCGGGGCAGACATAAGAGAGGGGGTTTCGTGAAGATCCAATGGACCATCGGCCGCAAGTTGTTCGGCCTGAGCGTTGTTGCACTGGCCTTCCTGGCCATCGTCGGAGGCACGGGCTGGCTCGCCGCCGCCAGCCAGCTGTCCACCACGTCGGAGCACCTGCTCGAAGCGCAGGAGGCTATCCGCCTGCAGATGGAAGCCGACATGGCGCACGACGCGGTGCGTGCGGATGTCTACGGCGCCCTGCTCGCCGGCCAGAAGGGGAGATCGACAGGGCCGCGGCGAACACCAAGGAGCTGGAGGAGCACGGCCGCGAGCTGGTGGACTCCCTGCAGAAGCTGGACCGCATGAACCTCGATGCCGCCACGCGGCAGGCGCTGGCGAACGTTCGGCCCCGCCTGAACCAGTACCTCGCGCAGGCGCGCAGCCTGGCCGGCGACGCGATGAAGGATTCCGTGAACTCCGGCGACCGGGTGCTGGCCTTCTCGGACTCCTTCCAGGCGCTGGAAAAGGAGATGGAGGCCTTGACGTCCCTCATCACCACCCGCTCGCAGAAGGCGCAGGCGGAAAGCGCCGCGGCGTCGAGCCGCGCGCAGGTGTCGATCGCCATCGCCCTGGCCCTGTCCGCGGCCGTCCTGCTGCAACCAGCCTCCTCATGAGCCGCAGCATCGTCGCGCGCGTGCGCCGGGCGGTGCAGATCGCCGAGACGGTGGCGACCGGCGACCTCAGCTCCCGGATCGAGGTGCAAGGCTCCGACGAAGCGGCGCAGCTGCTGCAGGCGCTCGCCAGCATGAACGGCAGCCTGGTGCAGCTGGTGGGCACGGTGCGCCAGGCCACCGACAACATCGCCGCGGGCAGCGTTCAGATCGCCAGCGGCAACCAGGACCTGAGCCAGCGGACCGAGGAACAGGCCAGCAACCTGCAGCAGACCGCTGCGTCCATGGAGCAGATCACCGCCGGCGTGCGCGCCAACGCGGACACCACGCGCGCGGCCAGCGAGATGGCGAGCACCGCCAGCCGTTCGGCCGGTGCCAGCGGGGAGGCCATGCAGAAGCTGGTGGGCACCATGTCGCTGGTAACCGCCTCCAGCAAGCGCATCACGGACATCATCGGCGTGATCGACGGCATCGCCTTCCAGACCAACATCCTGGCGCTGAATGCGGCGGTGGAAGCGGCGCGTGCGGGCGACCAGGGACGCGGCTTCGCCGTCGTGGCCACAGAGGTGCGCACGCTCGCCCAGCGCAGCGCGGCAGCCGCCAAGGAGATCAAGGCCCTGATCGAGGAAAGCGTGGGCCAGGTCACCGCCGGCGAGCGCGAGGCGCAGCTGGCCGGTGAAAGCATGGCGCAGGTGGTGCGCCAGGTGCAGCAGGTCACCACCCTGCTCTCGGAGATCAGCACCGCCACCACCGAGCAGCACAAGGGCATCTCCGAAGTGAGCGCGGCGGTGACGCAGATCGATCGCGTCACCCAGAGCAATGCGTCGCTGGTGGAGGAGGCCGCCGCGGCGGCCGAAAGCCTGAACCAGCAGGCCTCCCGGCTGGTCCAGGCGGTGTCGCTGTTCCGCACCAGCGAGCAACGGGAGTTGCTGCCGGCCTGACCGGGGTCAGAGCTTCACGTATTCGTATTCCACCGACTGCGCATTGATGCCGCGGTCCGGCGGCGCGATCCACGCCGCCATCTTGCCCGGCTCGGTGACGCGCTGCTGCAGCGACTTGACGAAGGCGATGTCCTCCGGCGTCGGCAGCCATTCGTCCTTGCGCGCCTCGAATTCGGCGGCCGTGATCGGCTGGCCCTGCGGGTCGGTGTGCAGGCCGGCCCAGGCGCCCACCTGGCGGCGGAAGCGCGTGGACGGCAGCTTGAACTCGAAGGGCACGCCGTTCTTGCGCACCAGCATGTTCCAGCGCGTCACGCCGATGTTGCAGTCCTTGGCGTATTCCAGGCGCGTGATCTCGTTGATGCCGTTGCGCACCGAGATCGCCTCGTCGCGCACGCCGCCCTTGCCGTCCGGGACCTGGATGGTCATCGACGTCCCCGACTCCACGTGGTCGGAGAACTTGGCCTCGTCGGGCCGGCCCTTGATGCCGTTGCTGAAGTAGTTGGCGGCGTTGGAGGAAGATTCCGAGCCGAACAGGTCCAGCGAGCTGGTGAACCAGAAGTTCATGAACTTCTGGATGGTGGGCAGGTCGATGGCGCCGTGCTCGCGGATGCGCTTGGCGTCGTCGGTGTCCAGCTCCTTCATCACCTCCAGCGTGCGCTTGATGACGCGGCCGACGCCGGTCTCGCCCACGAACATGTGGTGCGCTTCCTCGGTCAGCATGAACTGGCAGGTGCGCGACAGCGGGTCGAAGGCGCTTTCGGCCAGCGACTTGAGCTGGAACTTGCCGTCGCGGTCGGTGAAGTAGGTGAACATGAAGAAGGACAGCCAGTTGTCCATGGGCTCGTTGAAGGTGCCCAGGATGCGCGGCTTGTCCGGGTCGCCCGAGTGGCGCTCGAGCAGTTCCTCCGCCTCCTCGCGTCCGTCGCGGCCGAAGTAGGCGTGCAGCAGGTAGACCATGGCCCAGAGGTGGCGGCCCTCTTCCACGTTCACCTGGAACAGGTTGCGCAGGTCGTACAGCGAGGGCGCGGTGTGTCCCAGCAGCCGCTGCTGTTCGACCGACGCGGGCTCGGTGTCGCCCTGCGTGACGATCAGGCGGCGGAAGGTGGAGCGGAACTCGCCGGGCACTTCCTGCCATGCGTCCTGGCCCATGAAGTCGCCGAAGCCGATCTTGCGGCCTTCCTGCTTGTCGGCCAGGAAGATGCCCCAGCGGTATTCGGGCATCGGCGTGTAGCCGTACTGCGCCCAGCCCGAGGCGTCCACGCCGACGGCGGTGCGCAGGTACACGTCCTTCGCGTTGAAGTCGCTCGGGCCCATCTCGTCCCACCAGCGCAGGAAGGCGGGCTGCCAGTGCTCCAGGG
This sequence comes from Ramlibacter montanisoli, assembly GCF_013087525.1. GTDB lineage: Bacteria > Pseudomonadota > Gammaproteobacteria > Burkholderiales > Burkholderiaceae_C > Ramlibacter > Ramlibacter montanisoli. The sequence goes on from NZ_JABFCS010000001.1 coordinate 1,676,306, forward strand.
CGCGCTGCAGCTGGCGGTTGTCGGCCAGGCTGACGTTGTTGGGGATCTTGGCCTGCAGGTCGATCGTGCTCATGTCTTAAATCCTCTTCCAGTCGAATTTCGCCTTCTTGCCCGAGCCGAACAGCTTCAGCGCGCCCTCCTCGCCCACCGCGTTGGGGCGGATGAAGATCCAGTTCTGCCAAGCGGACAGGCGGCCGAACACGCGCGTTTCCATCGTCTCGCGGCCCGGGAAGCGCAGCGAGGCTTCCATGCCGGTGAGCGCGTCCGGCGAGAGCGAGGCGCGCTCTTCCAGCATCAGGCGGATCTCGTCGTCCCAGTCGATGTCGTCGGGGTCAGCGTGACCAGTCCCAGACCCAGCGCCTGGTCGGCGCGCAGCGGACTGTCCTGCAGCCCCTGGAGTTGCGCGATGGTCTGGGCGTCCTCGTTGAAGCGGGTCTGCAGGCGCGTGAGGCCGTTGACCTCGGGATAGCGGCCGAAGTTGGCCGCGTTCAGGCGCAGCGCGGGCGCGGCGTCGGGCGCATCCGGCAGGTCCAGCATGTAGATGCGGTCGCAGGCCAGCGCCAGTTCGTACAGGGTCCCGGCGAACGCGGAGCCTTCGTCCACGAGGGCGATCAGCGAACGGCTGGTCACGTCCAGGCGGGCCAGCGTGCGGCGCAACGCACCGAGCGTCTCGCGCACCAGCCAGTGGTCCTTGTGCTTTTCCAGCGTGGCATCGGCCTGCATCACCAGCTGGGCGTCGCCGCGCGTCTTGATGACCCAGGTGCCGATCTCCAGCTCGTTGGTGCGCAGGTTCAGGATCGCGTCGTCCAGCTCGCGGGCCAGCTGCAGCGGCCACCACTTCACGCCGGCCGCGACGATCGCCTCGGGGTGGACTCGATGGCGGCCTTGGGCGCCTGCACGGTGAAGGTGGCGATGCGGGCGGCGCGGTCGATGGCGACGTCCACCAGCCCGTAGTGGTAGCCCTGCTCGTCGATCGTGGCTTTCAGCGGCGTCAACTCGATGCCCTGCTGCGGGCCGCCGCGCTTGGATTGCGCGCGCAGCGCCGCCACTTCGCTGTCCACCAGCGCGCCGAACTGCTGCGGCTTGGCATGGCCGTCGATCAGCTTCCAGTCCTTGGCGCGGTCGGCCCGCACGCCTTCGCTGGTGGTGCAGAAGATGTCCGCGAGGTCGCGGCGCACCTTGCGCTTGTCGGTCACGCGGGTGAGGCCGCCGGTGCCGGGCAGCACGCCCAGCAGCGGGACTTCCGGCAGGCTGACCGTGGACGAGCGGTCGTCCACCATCACGATGCGGTCGCAGGCCAGCGCGAGTTCGTAGCCGCCGCCGGCACAGGCGCCGGTGACCGCGGCCACCGACTTCAGGCCCTCTTGGCGCGAGGAGTCTTCCAGGCCGTTGCGGGTCTCGTTGGTGAACTTGCAGAAGTTCACCTTCCATGCGTGCGTGGACAGGCCCAGCATGTAGATGTTGGCGCCCGAGCACCAGATGCGGTCCTTGCCGCTTTCGAACACCACCACCTTCACGGCGGGATGTTCGAAGCGGATGCGGTTGAGCGCATCGTGCAGCTCGATGTCGACGCCCAGGTCATAGCTGTTGAGCTTGAGCTTGTAGCCCGGCTTGATGCCGCCGTCCTCGTCGATGTCCAGCTTGAGCCGGGCGACGTCGCCCTGCACTTCCAGCTTCCAGTGGCGGTAGCGGGACGGGTGGGTCGCGAAGCTCACCAGCTCGCGCTCCTCGCCGGCCAGCACCTGCTTGAACAGCAGGGGTTCGGTCATGGCATTCATCGGGTCTCCAGGGGTTCGCCTGCGCTGCGGGCACGGCCCGCGCCAGGTCTTTCAGGGATTGCTTGACGGTACGCGCGGCGGTGTCGATCACCGCGTCGGCACGCGCGTACAGGGCTTCGCGGCTGGCGAGGATGCGGCGGATGTCCTCCAGCGCCTCGCCCATCGCGTTCTCTCCATGCGCGGCGGTGAAGGGACGCATGTCGCCTTGGGCCACCACGCGGCTCATGTGCTCTTCGGGGCTGGCCTTGACCCAGACGCAGTAGAAGTGGTTCTGCAGCAGGTCGAAGGTCTCGCGTTCGCTCACGATGCTGCCACCGGTGGTCATCACCACGCCGTCGGCGTGTTCCTCCGCGATGCGCAGCAGCGCGCGGCGCTCGTAGCGGCGGTAGCCGGCCTGCCCGTGCAGAAGCAGGATCTCGTTCATGCTGGTGCCGGCCTCGCGCTCGATCTCGCGATCGAGTTCGATGAAGGGCACGCCGCGTTCGGCGGCCAGTTGCGCGCCCAGCGTGGTCTTGCCCGCGCCGCGCAGTCCCACCAGCGCGATGCGCTGCTCGCGGCCCTGTGCGTCGGCCAGGCCGAAGGTGGTGGCCAGCAGCGCATGGGCCTGGTCCAGCTGCGAGTCGTCCAGCCGCGCCAGCAACCCTTGCGCGCGGGCCAGCGCGGGGCGCGGCGCGTCTTGCAGCAGGTCGAGAATGGTGATGTTCAGTGCGCGCGCGGCCGCTTCCAGCGAGTTGATCGACACGTTGCCCTTGCCGGTTTCCACGTCGGCCAGGAAGCGTTCGGACAGGCCGGAATCGGTGGCGAGCTGCTTGCGGGTCATGCCGCGCCGCGCGCGCCAGGCACGCACGCGTGCCCCCAGCTCGGCGAGCGTCGCGCGGTTGTCGGTGTCGGTCATGAGCTGCATGTCGGGAGCGTTTTCTGCAGAAACCTTGCGCTGGATCAAGATTGCAGTATACTTCCCATCATCGACATGTCAAGCAGTTTACTGCATGTGATCGGAACCACATGAAGCTCAAGATCCTCGTCGGCACCATGACCAGCACGGCCGATTATGTCGCCCAGGCCATCCAGATGGATTGCGCCGACCTGGTGGATGAGATCGACATCACCATGATGGACGGAAGGGACTCTTCCGTTTTTGACGAAGATGCGCTATATCTCATCTGCACGTCCACTTATGGCTCCGGCGACGTGCCCGACAACGCGCGTGCCCTGTATGAATCGCTCGACGCCCAGCCCCGTTTCCTGGGGCATGTGCGCTACGGCGTGATCGCCCTCGGCGACCGCACCTATGCACAGACTTTCTGCTTCGGCGGCAAGAAGTTCGACGAGCGCCTGCAGGGACTGGGCGCACAGCGCATCGGCGAGCTCTGGTGCCACGACGCCAGCGCGGGGACGATGCCGGAGGAACTGGGCGCGGCATGGTGCAGGGAGTGGCTGGAGAAGGAAGCGATTCCGGTGATGCAGAAGCAGACGGCGTGAACGACGCTTCCTGAGCCGGATCGGGAAGGCCGCGAGGAGACAAGACATGCACCTGAGCCACGCCGACCACGGCGCCAGCCCGCCCCGCGTGGAAATTCCGCGCGACTACAACGCGGCGCACGACCTGCTGAAGCGCAATGCCGCGCGGCCGGACAAGGTCGCCTACATCGATGCCACCAGCGGCGCGAAGCTCACCTACGGCGAACTCGAGGACCAGGCGCGCCGCTTCGCCGCGGCGCTGCGCCACCGCGGCTTCAAGACCGAAACGCGCGTCATGCTGGCCATGCTGGACACCCTCGAGTGGCCCGTGGTGTTCCTGGGCTGCATCCTCGCCGGCGTCGTGCCGGTCGCGGCCAACACGCTGCTGACGACCAAGGACTTCGACTTCATGCTGCGCGACTCGCGCGCGCAGGCGCTTTTCGTGTCCAGGGCGCTGTTGCCCACATTCGAGCCGCTGGTGGGCAGGATCTCGACGCTGGAGCAGATGTTCGTGGCCGGCGGCGAGGGCGAGCATTCGGTGGCGCACCTGATTGCTTCCGGCAAGGCCGACAGCGAGGTGGCGGGCACCTGCAGCGACGACGTGTGCTTCTGGCTCTATTCCAGCGGTTCCACCGGCACGCCCAAGGGCACGGTGCACCTGCACAGCCACCTGGTGCAGACCGCGGAACTGTATGGCCGCGGGGTGCTGGGCATCCGCGAGAACGACGTCGTGTACTCCGCGGCCAAGCTGTTCTTCGCCTACGGCCTGGGCAACGCCCTCACCTTCCCCCTGAGCGTGGGCGCGACCACGATCCTGCTGCCCACGCGGCCGGCGCCGGCGGACGTGTTCCGCATCCTGAAGGAATACCGGCCCTCCATCTTCTACGGCGTGCCGACCCTCTACGCGGCATTGCTCGCGGATCCGAACAAGCCGAAGAAGTCCGAGATCGCGCTGCGCGTGTGCACCAGCGCGGGCGAGGCGCTGCCGGCGGAGATCGGCCAGCGCTGGACCGCCGAATACGGCTGCGAGATCCTCGACGGCATCGGCTCCACCGAGATGCTGCACATCTTCCTGTCCAACCGTCCCGGCAAGGTCCGCTACGGAACGACCGGGCAGCCGGTTCCCGGCTACGAGGTGCGCATCGTCGGCGACGACGGCCACGAGTGCGGGCCCGGCGAGATCGGCGAGCTGCAGATCAGCGGGCCGAGCGCGGCCATCATGTACTGGAACAGCCGCGCGAAGACCAAGGCGACCTTCGCCGGCGAATGGACGCGCAGCGGCGACAAGTACACGCGCGACGCCGACGGCTACTACACCTACGGCGGCCGCAGCGACGACATGCTCAAGGTCGGCGGCATCTACGTCTCGCCCTTCGAGGTCGAGGCCTGCCTGATGACGCACACGAGCGTGCTGGAGGCCGCCGTGATCGGCGTGGCGGACCAGGACGGCCTGGTGAAGCCGAAGGCCTACGTCGTGCTCAAGCCGGGACAGCAGGCGAGCGCCGAGGACCTGCAGGGGCACGTGAAGAGCCGGCTCGCGCCCTACAAGTACCCGCGCTGGATCGCCTTCGTGCCCGAGTTGCCGAAGACGGCGACGGGCAAGATCCAGCGTTTCAAGCTGCGCGCGGCGGCTGCCTGAGGGAAAGCCATGTGGCGCGGACCCGCCGCATGCCCGCACAATCCGCACGCTACGAAATCACAACGAAGGAGTGTCCATGACCACCCGCCGCCTCGTCCTCTCCCGCGGTGCCGCCCTCGTGGGTGCAGCGTCCACCGGGCTGCTGCTGCCGGAGATCGCGCGTGCCCAGTCCAACCGGATCCGCGTCGGCTTCATGCTGCCGTACACCGGCACCTTCGCGCAGCTGGGCGTCGCCATCGAGAACGGCGTGCGCATGGCGATCGGCGAAAAGGGCGGCAAGCTGGGTGGCCGCGAGATCGAGTGGTTCAAGGTGGACGACGAGTCCGAGCCGTCCAAGGGCGTCGAGAACGCCAACCGGCTGGTGCAGCGCGACAAGGTGGACGTGCTGATCGGCACCGTGCACTCCGGCGTGCAGATGGGCATCCAGCGCGTGGCGCGCGAGAGCGGCGTGCTGAGCCTGATCCCCAACGCCGGCGTGCATGCGGCCACGCGGGGCCTGTGCGCGCCCAACGTGTTCCGCACGTCCTTCACCAACAGCCAGCCGACGCTGGCGCTCGGCAAGCCCATGATGGACAAGGGCCTGAAGCGCACGGTGTGGATCACCTGGAAGTACGCGGCGGGCGACGAGGCCTTCGAGGGCTTCAAGGAAAGCTACACCAAGGCCGGCGGCACCATCGTCAAGGAACTGGGCCTGCCCTTCCCCAACGTCGAATTCCAGGCGCTGCTCACCGAGATCGCGTCGCTGCGCCCGGACGCCGTGGCCTGCTTCTTCGCCGGGGCGGCGCCGCCAAGTTCATCCGCGACTACGCGGCCGCGGGCCTGAAGGACCGCATCCCGCTGTGGGGCTCGGGCTTCCTGACCGAGGGCGTGCTGGACGCCGCCGGCCCGGCCGCCGAGGGCATCATGACCACGATGCACTATGCGGACTCGCTGGACACGCCGCGCAACCGGCAGTTCCGCACGGCCTACGCGACGAACTTCAAGATGCAGCCGGACGTGTACTCGGTGCAGGGCTACGACACCGGCCTGCTGCTGGCGCAGGGCATGGCGGCCGTCAAGGGCGACATCGGCAACAAGCAGGCGCTGTACAAGTCGCTGGAGACCCAGACCATCGACAGCCCGCGCGGCAAGTGGTCCATGAGCAAGGCGCACAACCCGATCCAGGACATCTACCTGCGCCGCGTCGAGAACAAGGACAACAAGGTGATCGGCATCGCCGCCAAGGCGCTGTCCGATTCGGGCGCCGGCTGCAAGCTGGGCTGACCCGCATTCCACCGAGACCGTGTCATGCCGGGCCTGCCCCGGCATCCATGCGCGCACGCCACCATGGATCCCGGGGCCAGCCCGGGATGACAAGCCGGTGCGCAGGCAGAATCCCGGACGGCCTGCCGACACAAGAACGATGGACTTCGCCAACTTCCTGATCCAGCTCTGAACAGCGTGCAGTACGGCCTGCTGCTGTTCATGCTGGCCGCCGGGCTCACGCTGATCTTCGGGATCATGGGCGTGGTGAACCTGGCGCACGGCAGCTTCTACATGCTGGGTGCCTATCTCGCCTGGTCGCTCGCCGCGAAGACCGGCAGCCTGCTGCTCGCGATCGTGCTGGGCACCGCGCTGTCGGTGGCCTTCGGGCTGGTGCTCGAGCGCCTGCTGTTCCGGCACTTCTACCACCGCGACCACCTGGACCAGGTGCTCCTGACCTTCGGGCTGATCTACATCTTCGAGGAGATGCGCTCCATCCTCTGGGGCGACGACGTGCACGGCGTGCCCATCCCGCAGGTGCTGTCAGCCTCGCTGCCGCTGACCGACAACCTGTCCTACCCGGTCTACCGGCTGTTCATGTCGGGGCTGTGCATCGTGCTGGCCGTGGCGCTCTACCTGCTGATCTCGAAGACGCGCCTGGGGATGAAGATCCGCGCCGGCGCCTTCAACCACGAGATGACCGAGGCGCTGGGCGTCAACGTCAAGCTGATCCACATGGTGGTGTTCGCCTTGGGCGTGGGCCTGGCCAGCATCGCGGGGATGATCGCCTCGCCGATCTCGAGCGTGTACCCGAACATGGGCTCGCAGGTGCTGATCATGTGTTTCGTGGTGGTGGTGATCGGCGGCATCGGCTCGGTGCGCGGCGCCCTGATCTCCGCGCTGCTGGTCGGCCTGGTGGACACCTTCGGCAAGGTGCTGCTGCCGCAGGTGGCGGGCATGCTGGTGTACATGCTGATGGCGGCGGTGCTGCTGTGGAAGCCGGAAGGGCTGTTCCGGCAATGAGCGCGCCCGGCACCCACCTCGAACGCCTGCCGCGCGGCCTGCAGGTCGCGCTGGCCCTGGGGCTGGTCGCGCTGCTCGCCTTCCCCTTCTTCGGCACCGACTTCTACACGCAGATGGTCGCGCGGATGATGATCCTCGCGATCTTCGCCATGAGCCTCGACCTGCTGCAGGGCGTGACCGGCCTGGTGTCGCTGGGCCACGCCGCCTTCTTCGGCCTGGCGGGCTACGCGCTCGCCTTCCTCACGCCCGAGGGCCAGGCGGTGAGCGTCTGGTGGACGCTGCCGGCGGCGATGGCCGCTTCGGGGCTGGCGGCGCTGGTCATCGGCTTCTTCGTGGTGCGCACGCGCGGCATCTACTTCATCATGGTCACCATGGCCTTCGCGCAGATGGTGTTCTTCCTGTTCTTCGACAACAAGGCGCTGGGCGGCTCCGACGGCGTGTACATCAACTTCAAGCCTTCCGCCGGCCTGTTCGACCTGGAGAACAAGCGCGTCTTCTACTACTTCACGCTGGCGGTGCTGGTGCTGGTCTACTTCTTCCTGCGGCGCCTCCTCTTCAGCCCCTTCGGCCGCGCGCTCGCCGGCATCCGCGTGAACGAGCACCGCATGCGGGCGATGGGCTTCGGCACCTTCGGCTACAAGCTGGCCGCCTTCACGCTCGCCGGCGCGCTGGCGGGGCTGGCGGGCTACCTTTGGGGGCGCAGACCGGCTTCGTCAACCCCGAGCTCATGGGCTTCCACATGAGCGCGCACGCGATCATGATGGTGATCCTCGGCGGCATGGGCAACTTCGCCGGTGCCATCCTCGGTGCCTTCGCCTTCGAGTTCCTGCTGGACGAATTCAAGGGCCTGCCGGCGATCGGCAAGTTCGAGACCGGCAAGCACTGGCAGCTGTGGATGGGCCTGTTCATCGTGCTGGTGGTGGCGTTCGCGCCGCGCGGGCTGCTCGGCCTGCTGGAACGCGTGCTTCGGCGCAAGGAGCCGCACCGTGACTGAGGCCCTGCTCTCCGCGCACAAGGTCACCCGGCGCTTCGGCGGGCTGGCCGCCGTGAACGACGTGACGCTGGACCTCTGGCGCGACCGCATCCACGCCGTGATCGGCCCCAATGGCGCCGGCAAGTCCACGCTGACCAACCTGCTCTCGGGCGACCTGGCGCCCAGCGCCGGGACCATCACGCTCGCCGGGCGCGAGGTCACGGGCTGGAGCCCGGAACGCATCTCGCGCGCCGGTCTCGGGCGCAGCTACCAGAAGACCAACATCTTCCTGCCCTTCACCGTGTGGGAGAACATCCGGCTGGCCGCGCAGTCGCGAACGCCGCACGCGGCCGGCTGGCTGCGCCGTGCCGACGGCATCGCCGCGGCCAACGAACGCGCCGAACGCGCGCTCGAACTCGCCGGCCTGCAGGCGCGCCGCCATCACGTCGCCGGCGCGGCCAGCCACGGCGAGCAGCGGCAGCTCGAGATCGCGATGACGCTGGCCACGGATCCACAGGTGCTGCTGCTCGACGAGCCGCTCGCCGGCATGGGCACGGCCGAAGCCGAGCGCATGGTCGAACTGCTGCTGCGCCTGAAGAAGGACCACGCGATGATGCTGGTGGAACACGACATGGACGCCGTGTTCACGCTGGCCGACCACCTGACGGTGATGGTCAACGGGCAGGTGATCGCCAGCGGCACGCCGCCGCAGGTGCGCGCCGACGCCAACGTGCAATCGGCCTACCTCGGGGAAGAGCATGTCTGAAAGGCTGGTCGACGCGCGCGGCGTCCACAGCTACTACGGCTCCAGCCACGTGCTGCGCGGCATCGACTTCCACGTGGACCGCGGCGAGACCATCGGCCTGATGGGACGCAACGGCATGGGCAAGAGCACGCTGCTCAAGACGCTCATGGGGCTGGTGCAGCCGCGCGAAGGAACCGTCGAGGTGAAGGGCCGCAACATGGTGGGCCGGCCGTCCTACGAGGTCGCGCAGCTCGGCATCGCCTACGTTCCCGAAGGCCGGGGCATCTTCGGCAACCTGAGCGTGAAGGAAAACCTGGTGATGGCGGCGCGGCCGGGCACGCGGGGCCAGCGTGACTGGACGTACGAGCGCGTGCTCGACACTTTCCCGCGGCTGCAGGAACGCCTGGGCCACGGCGGCCAGCAGCTGTCCGGCGGCGAGCAGCAGATGCTCACCATTGGCCGTGCACTGATGACCAACCCCGACGTGCTCATCCTCGATGAAGCCACGGAAGGACTGGCACCCCTGATCGCGCGCGAGATCTGGCGCATCTGCGGCGTCATCCGTGACAGCGGCATCTCGAGCGTGATCGTCGACAAGAACTGGAAGCACGTGACGCAGGTGAGCGACCGCAACGTGATACTCGTCAAGGGCGAAGTCGTGTTCCAGGGAAGCTCTGCCGAGCTGCGCGCGCAGCCTCATCTGCTGGACCAGCACCTCGGCGTGTAGCGCACTGCTCGTCGTCTGATGCATTCCATCTCGGCGTCGGCACCGTGACTACGGGCGCCTGACCGCGCGCGCCCCGCGCGAATGTAGGTTCCGGCCTACGCCGCTTGATCTGCGCTTCCTTCACGCCTTCATTCGGGGCGCCAACACAATGGCCCGCTCACGAACACGAAGGCCATGAAGCCCCATCTGCCCGACGAGGAGAAAAGTTCTGCATTGGAGGCGCGGCCGCAAGTGCAGCCCCGGCGACTCGCCAGCCACCACCACCGCCAGTTCGAAGTGATGGGCGCGCATCCCGCGGAGCGCGGCACGTGGTTCACCGTGTGGGCGCCGAATGCGCGCAGCGTGGGCGTGATGGGCAACTTCAACGACTGGCAATGCGTGCCGCTGCAGCGCGTGGACGACGGCAGCGGCCGCTGGAGCGGTTTCGTCGAGGGCGCGCGCGCCGGCCACTGCTACAAGTTCCGCATCCAGGACGCCTGGGGCCACTGGATGGACAAGGCGGATCCCTATGCCTTCCGCATGGAGCATCCGCCCGGCACGGCCTCGCAGATCTGGGACCTGTCGCACGAGTGGGGCGACGGCGAGTGGATGCGCACGCGCTGGCAACGCCAGTCGCACCGTTCCCCGATCTCCATCTACGAAGTGCACCTGGGCTCCTGGCAGCGCGAGGAGGACGGGCGCTTCCTCAACTACCGCGACATCGCGCAGCGGCTCGCGGTGCACTGCCACAACCTCGGCTTCACCCACGTGGAGCTGATGCCGGTGACGGAACACCCGTTCTACGGCTCCTGGGGTTACCAGACCACGGGCTACTTCGCCGCGACCTCGCGCTACGGCACGCCGCAGGACCTGATGGCCTTCGTCGACACGCTGCACCAGCAGGGCATCGGCGTGTTCCTCGACTGGGTTCCATCGCACTTCCCGGCCGACCCGCACGCGCTGGCGCGCTTCGACGGCACGGCGCTGTACGAGCACGAGGATCCGCGCCTGGGCTTCCACCCGGAGTGGAACAGCCTGATCTTCAACTACGGCCGCTACGAGGTGCGCGACTTCCTGATCAGCAACGCGCTGTTCTGGCTGGAGAAGTACCACTTCGACGGCCTGCGCGTGGACGCGGTCGCATCGATGCTGTACCTCGATTACGGCCGGCGCCACGGCGAGTGGATCCCCAACGCGCAGGGCGGCAATCAGAACCACGACGCGGTGCGCTTCCTGCAGGACCTCAACACCTCGGTCTACGCGCAGTTCCCCGACGTGCACATGATCGCCGAGGAATCGACGGCATGGCCGGCGGTGTCGCGCCCCGTGGACTGGGGCGGCCTGGGCTTCGGCATGAAGTGGAACATGGGCTGGATGAACGACACGCTGCGCTATTTCTCGCGGCCGCACTTCTACCGGCACTGGCACGGCGACGACATCCGCTTTTCCGCGGTGTACGCGTTCCACGAGAACTTCATCCTGCCGCTGTCGCATGACGAGGTCGTCTACGGCAAGGGCAGCCTGCTGGGGCGGCAGCCCGGGGACGAGTGGCAGCGTTTCGCCGGCCTGCGCAACCTGTACGGCGCGATGTGGACGCACCCGGGCAAGAAGTTGCTGTTCATGGGCGGCGAGTTCGGGCAGGCCGAGGAGTGGCACCACGAGCGAACGCTGGACTGGCACCTGTGGGCGCGGCCCTACCACGCCGGCCTCGCGCGCTGGGTCTCGGACCTGAACGCGCTGTACCGGTGCCTGCCCGCGCTGCACGCCAACGATTTCGACGCCGAGGGCTTCAGCTGGCTGCCCTGCGAACGCCACGAGAACACCATCCTGAGTCTTCTGCGGCGCGGCGGCCCGGACGATGCGCTGGTCGTCGCCATCTGCAACATGACCCCGGAACCGCGCACTGCCCTGCGGGTGGCGATGCCCGAGGCGGGGACCTGGCATGAACTCCTCAACAGCGACGCCGCCTTCTATGGCGGAAGCGGGGTCGGCAACCTCGGGCGCGTGCAGGCCACGGCCCACCCGGTGGGCGGCTGGCCGGCCAGCGCTCTCGTCGCCGTGCCGCCCCTGGGCACCGTGATCCTCTCGAACCGCCCGATTCCAACGACAGCCCTGACCCTGGGAGATTCTCATGCCCGCCAATAGGAACGTTCTGGCCTTCGTGATGGCCGGCGGCGAAGGCGCGCGACTGCATCCGCTCACCGCCAACCGCTGCAAGCCAGCCGTGCCCTTCAACGGCAAGCACCGCATCGTGGACTTCGTGCTGTCCAACCTGGTGAACTCGGAGATCTATTCGACCTACCTGCTGGTGCAGTACAAGTCGCAGTCGCTGATCGAGCACGTGCGCCAGACCTGGACCATGGCGCGCTTCATGCCGCAGCACTTCATCACGGTGGTGCCGCCCCAGATGCGCCACGGCCCGGCCTGGTTCCAGGGCACCGCGGACGCGGTGTACCAGAACATCCACCTCATCGAGAGCATGCAGCCGGACATCGTGGCGGTGTTCGGGGCGGACCACATCTACCGCATGGACGTGCGGCAGATGATCGATTTCCACGTCAAGAGCAACGCGCATGCGAGCGTGGCGACCATCCCGGTGGAACTGGGCGAGTGCGACCAGTTCGGCATCGTGGACATCGACGAGCGCCACCGCATCACGGACTTCCGCGAGAAGCCGAAGAGCACGCGACCCATGCCGGGCAGCCGCACCCATGCGCTCGCGTCGATGGGCAACTACATCTTCAACGCCGACGTGCTGCTGGCGCAGTTGAAGCGCATGCACGAAAGCGGCGAGACCGACTTCGGCAAGCACATCCTGCCTTCGATGGTGAAGAGCCACAAGCTGGTGGCCTATGATTTCGCCACCAACATCATCGACGGCACCGAGCCCTACGAGGAGCACGCCTACTGGCGCGACGTCGGCACCATCGACGCGTACTACCAGGCGCACTTCGACACGCTGGGCGCGCAGCCGAAGTTCCGCATGACCAACAGGCACTGGCCGATCTACGCCAGCCCGGACCAGGCCGAATCCGCGCAGATCGAGAACGGCGTGATCAACCGCTCCGTCGTCGGCTCCGGCAGCATCGTCGACGGCGCCACGCTCGACCACGCGATGTTGCGGCGTTCCGTGCTGGTGGAACGCGGCGCGAGGCTGGAACACTGCATCGTGATGGAGCGCTCGCGCATCGGCCGCGGCGCCCAGGTGCGGCGCGCGATCATCGACCAGGACAACGACATTCCGGCGGACGAGCGCATCGGCTTCGACTTGGAGCAGGACCGCAGGCGCTTCCCGGTCACCGCCTCCGGCATCGTGGTCGTGCCGGCCGGCGCGTTCCCGGCGCGCAAGGCCGCGAGTTCGCCCATCCCCGGAACCGTGCCGGGCACTTCGCGGCTGGAGGAGGCGGTGTCCCGGATGGAGATGCTTGCATGACGGCGCAAGCCGTCAGCAAGACCCACGCGCATCGCATCAGCAGCCTTCCGGCGCGCGCCGGTTCGGCAGCCTGCCCCGCCGGCAGGCCCTGGCCCCTGGGGGCGACCCCTGCGACGGCGGCGTGAACTTCGCCGTCTTCGCGAGCAACGCCGACCGCGTCGAGGTCTGCATCTTCGACGCCGGCGGCTCCCGCGAGGAACGCCGCATCCCCTGCCGGCGCGCACGGACGACATCTGGCACGGCTTCGTCCCGGACCTGGCCCCCGGCACGCGCTACGGACTGCGCGTGCACGGCCCCTACGACCCGCAGCACGGCTGGCGCTGCAACCCGCACAAGCTGCTGCTGGATCCCTACGCGAAGGCGATCGACCGGCCGCTGCGGGGCGCGGCGTGGCAGTACGCCTACCCGCTCGGCCACGACCGGCGCGACCTGCACATGGACCTCGAGGACAACGCGGAGCATGCCGCCAAGTGCATCGTGGTGGACCCGGCGTTCGACTGGGACGGCGACCGGCACCCCGCCATTCCCATGGAGGACAGCGTCTTCTACGAGGTGCACGTGCGCGGCTTCACGAGGCAGATGCCCGAGGTGCCCGAACACCTGCGCGGCACCTTCCTGGGCCTGGCGAGCGAGCCCGCGATCGCGCACCTGAAGCAGCTGGGCGTGACCTCCGTGGAACTGCTCCCCGTGCAGGCCTACAACGACGAGCGCCGGCTGGTCGACCTGGGCTTGGGGAACTACTGGGGCTACAACACCATCGGCTTCTTCGCTCCCGAACCCCGCTACCTGAGCGGGGGCGACCCGAACGAGTTCCGCCAGATGGTCAAGGCCCTGCACGCCGCGGGCCTCGAGGTGATCCTCGACGTGGTCTACAACCACACCTGCGAAGGCAACCACCTGGGCCCGACGCTGTCCTTCAAGGGCATCGACAACCGCAGCTACTACCGCCTCACCGAGGACCACCGGCACTACCTGGACTTCACCGGAACCGGCAACACGCTCAACGCCAGCAGCCCGGCGATGCTGCGCCTGATCATGGACAGCCTGCGCTTCTGGGTCGAGGAGATGCACGTCGATGGCTTCCGCTTCGACCTGGCGCCAGCCATCGCGCGCAACGGCCATGGCGCCTTCGACCACCGCGGGCCCTTCCTCTCCGCGGTGGCGCAGGACCCGGTGCTCAAGCGCGTGAAGCTGGTCGCCGAGCCCTGGGACCTGGGCGACCACGGCTACCAGGTCGGCGGCTTCCCGCAGGGATGGAGCGAGTGGAACGGCCAGTACCGCGACCGGGTGCGCGACTACTGGCGCGGCATCGAGGGCAGCCTGGGGGACTTCGCCGCGGCGCTGTGCGGCTCGCACGACATCTACGGCCCCTCGCGGCGGGGCCCACGCGCCAGCGTCAACCTGGTCACGGTGCACGACGGTTTCACCTTGCACGACCTGGTGAGCTACAACGACAAACACAACGAAGCGAACGCGGAGGACAACCGCGACGGCGAGAGCCACAACCGCAGCTGGAACTGCGGGGCCGAAGGCCCGACCGACGACGCGAAGGTGCTCGCCTTCCGCGAACGGCAGAAGCGCAACTTCCTGACGACCCTGTTCTGCTCGCGCGGCGTGCCCTTGCTGCTGGGGGCGACGAGATGAGCCGCACCCAGGGCGGCAACAACAACGCCTACTGCCAGGACAACGCGGTCAGCTGGTTCGACTGGTCCGAGGCGCGGCGCGACGACCCGATCCTGTCCTTCACCCAGTCGCTCGTCCGATTGCGGCGCGAACTGCCCGTGCTGCGCCACAATGCCTGGCTCACCGGCAAGCCCGACGAGGACAGCCGGCGCGACATCGTCTGGTACAGCGTCTGGGGACTGGAGATGACATCGGAGGAATGGACGAATCCCGCGGTGCGCTGCGTGGCCGCCGTGCTCGACGCCCGCTTCGCACCCGCGGGCGCGGACCCTGCCGCGACCCGCTCGGTGATGCTGGTGTTCAACGCCACCGGTGAGGACGTGACCTTCACCTTGCCCGTGGTCGCCAGCCACACCGGCGAGTGGGCGCTGCGGATCTACACCCCCGAGGGCTGTTTCGAGGAAGCCGGGGCGCCCACCTACGCGCCGCCGGGCAAGCTGCAACTGGTGTCGCATTCCATGGCCCTGCTGACGCAGGCGCCCGAGGAGTGAAGGTGCATTGCCAGCACGACATGCCTTTCGGCACCCGCCTCGAAGCGGGTGGCGGCGTCACCTTCCGCCTGTGGGCACCGGCGGCACAGCAGGCACAGCTGGCGATCGAGACCGGCAGCGCGGCCCCCGAACTGCACCCCGCGGAAGCGGACGCGCAAGGCTGGTGGGAATGCACGGTGGCACATGCGACCGCCGGCACCCTGTACCGCTGGCAGATCGACGGCAAGCTGCTGGTACCGGATCCCGCCTCGCGCCAGAATCCCGAGGGGCCGCACGGCCCGAGCTGCGTGGTCGACCCGAAGCAATTCGCATGGGAAGTCAGCTGGAGCGGCCGGCCCTGGCACGAGGCCGTGCTGTACGAACTGCACGTGGGCAGCTTCACGCCGGAGGGGACCTTCGCGGCCGCGGCCGAGCGGCTGCACGCGCTGGCCGACACCGGCATCACTGCGATCGAGCTGATGCCGGTGGCCAGCTTCGGGGGCCGCTTCGGCTGGGGCTACGACGGCGTGCTGCCGTACGCGCCGCACCATGCCTACGGCACGCCGGACGACCTCAAGCGCCTCGTGCAGCAGGCGCACCGGCTGGGCCTCATGGTCTTCCTCGACGTGGTCCACAACCATTTCGGGCCGGAGGGCAACTTCCTGCATGCCTACGCGCCGGAGTTCTTCTCCAGGACCAAGGACAGCCCCTGGGGCAAGGCGCTCAACTTCGACGGGCCTGACAGCCGCACGGTGCGTGATTTCTTCATCGAGAACGCCGTGTACTGGGTGCAGGAGTACCGCTTCGACGGGCTGCGGCTGGACGCGGTGCACGCGATCCGGGACGACAGCCCGGTGCACCTGCTGCAGGAACTGTCCGAGCGCGTGCGCGGCGCCACCCACGGGCGGCACGTGCACCTGGTGCTGGAGAACGAGGACAACGGCCACGATCTCCTGGCGGCCACGCCGCAGCCAGGACGCTACGACGCGCAGTGGAACGACGATTTCCACCACGCGCTGCACGTGGTGATGACCGGCGAGACGCAGCGCTACTACCACGACTATGGCGATGCACCCATGGACCTGCTGGCGCGGTCCTTCACGCACGGCATGGTGTTCGAAGGATCCAAGCGCAAGGAAGGCGGCGCGCGCCAGGTGGTGCGGCCGGCGCCGGCGCAGGTCCTGACGACGCTGGTGAACTTCGCGCACAACCACGACCAGGTGGGCAACCGCGCGCGCGGCGAACGCCTGCGGCAGCTGGTGCCGGCCGAAGCGGCCATGCTGCCGACGCTGCTGGCCCTGCTGACCCCCGCCATCCCCATGCTGTTCTTCGGCGAGGAATGGGGCGCGACCGAACCCTTCCTCTACTTCGCGGACTGGAAGGGCGAACTGCGCGAGGCGGTGCGCGCCGGCCGCCGCCGCGAGTTCGGCCACGGTAACGCGACCGACCTGCCCGATCCCTGCAGCGAGAAGACCTTCGCGGCCAGCCGGCCGGACCTGGCCCATGCCAAGGCCGACGCGGCGCGTGCGTGGCGCGAGGAAGTGCACGCCGCGCTGGTGGCGCGCAAGCGCTGGATCACGCCGCGCCAGCCGCAGTTGCTGACCGGCCGCCACTCCGCCCAGCGCGTGGCGGAGCGCGGCATCGCGGTGCAATGGCGCTACGAGGACGGCAAGATGCTGAGCCTCGAGCTGAACCTGGGACCCGACCTGCTGCAGGTGGAACCGCAGCACCTGGGGCCGGTGGAGGCGCAAGCGGTGTTCAGCCATCGCTGTCCGGCGGAAACGCCGCGCGGCACCTGGCCGGCCTGGAGCGCGCGCTGGACGCTGGGCGAGGAAATCACACAATGAACGCGCCCGGGGAACGCGGCTCGCTGTCGATCGCCGAGCAGGCGCGCCGGCTGGGCGTGGCCGACCGCTATCACGGCTTCTGGGGCAAGGAGGAAATCGTTTCCGAAGCCGTGCTGGAGCGGGCGGTGCAGGCGATGTCCGGGGACGGCCATGGCGCCCCGCCGCAGCACTTCGGCCTGCCGGTGGTGCAAGTTGCGCGTGAAGGCGAAAGCGCCGTGGTGCGCTGGTCCAGCCACGACAGCGGCGGCGCGCGCTGGCGGCTGGTGGTGGAGGACAAGGGTTTCGAGGTCGCGAGCGGCGAGCTGCAGCGCAGCTACCAGGAAGCTGCCATCGTGCTGCCGCCGGCCCTCGCCGCCGGCTACTACCGCCTCACGCTGGAAGGCGCCCCGGCCCACGAACACTGCCGGCTGATCGTGGCGCCCCGGCACTGCCACGTCGCGCCTGCCCTGCAGCAGGGCGAACGCTGGTGGGGTTGCACCATCCAGCTCTATGCGCTGCGCTCCTCGCGCGACTGGGGCATCGGCGATTTCGGCGACCTGCGGCGCCTGTGCGACGCAGCGGCGCACCAGGGCGCGTCCTTCATCGGCCTGAGCCCGCTGCACGCGCTGTTTCCGCACAACCCGGCGGCCGCCAGCCCCTACAGCCCTTCCAGCCGCAAGGCGCTGAACCCGATCTACCTGGACGTGCAGACCCTGGTGGACCTGGGCGGCTGCGAGGAAGCCGTGCAGAAGGTGCAGTCCGAGGGCTTCCAGGAAAGGCTGCAGGCGCTGCGCGAAGCCGAGATGGTGGACTACGAAGGCGTGGCGCAAGCCAAGCTGGAAGTGCTGCGCATCCTGTGGCGGCACTTCGAGCAGCACGAGCTGGACAAGGACCGCTCGCGGGGCGCGCACTTCCTCGCGTACATGCGCGAGCGCGAGCAGACCATAGGCCGCCACGCGCTGTTCGAGGCGCTGCAGGACCACCTGTTCGCGCAGGACCCGAACGTCTGGGGCTGGCCGGCCTGGCCCGAGGAATACCGCGACCCCTCGGGGCCGGCCGTGAAAGCCTTCCAGGAACGCAGTACCTCCGCCGTGCGCTTCCGCTTCTGGTTGCAGTGGCTGTCGGAGGTGCAGCTGGAGTCCTGCCAGCGCTACGCGCGCACCCGCGGCATGGGAATCGGCCTGTACTGCGACCTCGCCGTCGGCGTGAACGGCGGCGGCGCCGAGACCTGGGTGGAACACGAGCTGTTCGCCCTGGGCATGCACGCAGGCGCGCCGCCCGATCCGCTCGCGCCCACCGGGCAGGACTGGGGCCTGCCGCCCTGGAGTCCGCAGCGGCTGCGGCAGGCTCGCTACCAGCCCTTCATCGACACGCTGCGCGCCAACATGCGGCACTGCGGCGCGCTGCGGCTGGACCACGTGATGGCGCTCATGCGGCTGTACTGGACCGGTCCCGACGGCGGCACCTACGTCGAATACCCGCTGGAGGAACTGATGGGGGTGCTGGCGCTGGAGAGCCAGCGCCACCAGTGCATGGTGATCGGTGAGGACCTGGGCAACGTCGCCCCGCGCATGCGCGATGCAATGCGCGAGGGCAACCTGCTGTCCTACCGCCCGCTGCTGTTCGAACGCGAGGAGGACGGCGGCTTCCGGCGGCCCTCCCAGTGGCAGCCCAAGGCGCTGGCGGTGGTCAGCACGCACGACCTGCCGACGCTGCGCGGCTTCTGGATGGGCGAGGACATCGAACTGGCCGGCAAGCTGGAGCTGTACCCCGACCAGGCCGCGCACGAGGGCCAGGTGCTGAACCGCGCGCAGGACCGCGCGCGCCTGCTGCTGGCGCTGCAGCGCGAGGACCTGCTGCCCGAGGGCACCACGGTGCAGCCCACCTCCCTGCCCGACGCCACCCAGCCGCTGGTGGACGCGGTCTATGCCTTCCTCGCGCGCACGCCATGCTGGCTGGTGGGCGTGCAGCTGGAGGATGTCACCGGCCAGATGCTGCAGGTGAACGTGCCCGGCACCACCGAGGACCGCTTCCCCAACTGGCGGCGCAAGCTCTCGGTGACGGTGGAAGGCCTGGGCAGCGATGCGCGCTGGGCCTCGCTGGCGGCAGTGCTGCGCGCCGAACGCAGCGGGCCGAAGCCACTGGCGACGGCGCCGCTGGAACTCCCTGCCCTGGCCACCGCCAACGTGCCCTGCGCCACCTACCGCGTGCAGTTCCACGAGGGCTGCACCTTCGAGCACATCACGCAGGCGATTCCCTACCTGAAGGCGCTGGGCGTGAGCCACCTGTACAGCTCGCCCTACCTGCGCGCGCGTCCCGGCAGCACGCACGGCTACGACATCATCGACCACGGCCAGCTGAACCCCGAAGTCGGCGACGAACTTGCGCATTCGAAGATGTGCCAGGCGCTGCGCCGCAACGGCATGGGGCAGATCCTCGACATCGTCCCCAACCACATGGGCGTGCTCGAAGCCGACAACGCCTGGTGGCTCGACGTGCTGGAACACGGGCGTGCGTCCAGCCATGCCGAGACCTTCGACATCGAGTGGACACCGGCGCAACCGGAAATGGCCGGCCGCGTGCTGCTGCCCGTGCTGGGCGACCACTTCGGCAAGGTGCTGGAAGCGGGCGAACTGCAGCTGCACTTCGACCCGGAGCCTGGCGAGTTCGTGCTGCGCTACTGGGACCACCGCTTCCCGGTCGATCCGCGCAGCTATCCCGAGATCCTGTCCGCGCTGCCGGCGCCGCCCGCGCGCGACGACAGCGAAGGGGACAGCCACGCGGTGGTCGCGGCCCTGCTCGATGCCTTCGGCCGCCTGCCCGCACGCGACGACGCCGGCGAGGATGCGCGGCGCTCGCGCGTGCGCGACAGCACCGTGTACAAGCGCCAGCTGGCCCGCCTGGCTTCGCGCCACGAATGGCTGTCCCGCTGGATCGAGGCCTGCGTGCAGCGCTTGAACGGCCAGCCCGGCGAGCCCGCGAGCTTCGACGCGCTGGAGCAGCTGGTCTCGACGCAGGCCTACCGCCTCGCTGACTGGCGGGTGGCCAGCGACGACGTCAACTACCGGCGCTTCTTCGACGTCAACACGCTGGCCGGCCTGCGCATGGAGCGCCAGGAGGTGTTCGAGGCGACGCACCGCAAGGTGCTGCACTGGCTGCAGGACGGCCTGCTCACCGGCCTGCGCATCGACCACCCCGACGGCCTGAGCGATCCGCTGGCCTACTTCGAGCAGCTCAGTCCCGCCATGCGTCGCAGGCGGAAGTGGTCGGGCACCAGCCGCGCGCCCTGTACCTGGTGGTGGAGAAGATCCTCGCCGAGCACGAGGCGCTGCCCGAGGACTGGCCGGTGCACGGCGACACCGGCTACCGCTTCGGCAGCCTGGTCAACGGCCTCTTCGTGGAGACGGCGAACGAGGAAGCGCTGCTGGCCGCCTGGCAGGCCTTCACCGGCGACACGACCGACTTCGACGAGCTGCTGTACCAGTGCAAGAAGCTGATCATCGAGACCTCGCTGTACTCGGAGCTGAACTGGCTGGCGCACACGCTGCACCGGCTCACGCGCGGCAACCGGCGCCGCTGCGACTTCACCCGCAACCGGCTGCGCTGGGCGCTGGCGGAGGTGGCCGCCGCCTTCCCCGTCTACCGTACCTATCTCCGTGTCGGCGAACCGGCCAGCGCCATGGACCGGCGCCACATCGACTGGGCGATCGCGGCGGCGGAACGGCGCCTGGGCAAGTCGGAAGCGACGGTGCTGGAACACCTGCGCGAGGTGCTGCTGGGTGAAGGCGAAGCGGCGCACCTGCCGCAGGACGCCCGCAAGCGCTTCCTGGCGCGCTGGCAGCAGTTCACTGCCCCGGTGACGGCCAAGGCGATGGAAGACACGGCCTTCTACCGCTACATCCCGCTGCTGTCGCTCAACGAGGTGGGCGCAGACCCGCGCAGCTTCGGCATGTCGGTGTCGGCCTTCCACTTCGCCAACCTCACGCGGCAGCGGCACCGGCCGCACTGCCTGCTGGGCACCTCCACGCACGACAGCAAGCGCGGCGAGGACCTGCGCGCGCGCCTCAACGTGCTGTCGGAACTGCCGGCGCAGTGGGAGGACTGCCTGCTGCGCCTTTCGGGCTGGGCCCAGCTTTACCTCACGCGCACGCCCAAGGAAAGTTGGCCGATCCACAACGACATCTGGCTGCTGTTCCAGACGCTGGTGGGCCTGTGGCCCGCGCTTCCGCCCGACGACGCGGCGCGCGAGGACCTGCGCACGCGCGTGCAGGCCTACATGCGCAAGGCGATCCGCGAGGCGAAGACGAAGACGACCTGGGTGTGCCCGGAGAGCGACTACGAGGGCGCGGTGGAACGCTACGTCGACGGCGTGCTGCGCCTGGGGCCCAGTCCCTTCGCCGACGAACTGCAGAAGGTGACGGCGCGCATCGCCCCCTTCGGCTTCCGCAACAGCCTGGCGCAGCTGGTGCTCAAGTTCACGGTCCCGGGCGTGCCGGACCTGTACCAGGGCTGCGAGCAATGGAACTTCAGCCTGGTCGATCCGGACAACCGCCGGCCCGTCGACTATGCGGCGCTGGCGCGCGAGCTCGAAGGGCTGGAGGCCGTTTGCCGCCAGGGCTATCCGATGCGGGAGCACTGGCAGGCCTTGAACCGCAACGCCGCCGACGGCCGCATCAAGCAGCTGGTCACCTGGCGGCTGCTTCGCCTGCGGCGCGAACGCAGCACGCTGTTCCGCAACGCGAACTACGTCGCGCTCGGCGTGGACGGGCCCGCTGCCGACCATGCGGTCGCCTTCGCGCGCGTGCACGAGCGGGAAGCGGTGCTGGTGGTGGCGGCCCGCCTCACCTGCACGCTCTGCGGCGGCGAAGACGAGGCCTGGAGTCCGGAGCTCTGGAAGGGCACGAGCGTGCGCTGCGGCGGCGAAGGCGGCGTGCGCCGCTTCCGGCGCTGGCGCAACTGGCTCACCGGCGAGGAAACAACCTTGTCGCAGAGTGAGGAAACCGTGATGGACCTGCAGGCGCTGTTCGGCGCGGCGGGCGGCCTGCCCTTCGCCGTGCTGGTGGCGGACGCGGAGGCCGCCGCATGAAGATCCTGTTCGCCACGCCCGAGTGCGCACCCTTCGTGAAGACCGGCGGCCTGGGCGACGTCAGCGCGTCGCTGCCGGCGACGCTGGCCGGGCTCGGGCACGACGTCCACCTGCTGATGCCCGCCTACCGCGGCATGAAGGTCAGCGGCGAGATCGGCGACGGCGTCGAACTGCCGCCCTGGGGACCGTGGCCCGCCGCGCAGCTGGTGCCGGTGAAGATCGACTCGGGAGTGACGCTGCTGCTGCTCGCGTGCCCCAGCCTCTACCAGCGGCCTGGCGGGCCCTACGTCGATGCCAGCGGCCGCGATTACCACGACAACGCGTTGCGCTTCGGCCTGCTGGCGCGCGTGGCCGCGCAACTGGGCACCGTGCATTCGCCCCTGAAGGGCTGGACCGCGGACGTCGTGCACGCGAACGACTGGCCCTGCGGCCTGGCGCCGCTGTACCTGGCGCAGTCGCGCATGATCTCCCCGCAGGAGCCGACCGCCGCGAGCGTGCTCACCATCCACAACCTCGCCTTCCAGGGCGTGTTCCCCATGGACAGCGCGGAGGTGCTCGGCATCCCGCACCACTGGCGCGGCATGGAGGGCGTGGAGTTCTGGGGGCAGCTCTCGATGCTCAAGGCGGGCATCCAGTACGCCGACGCGATCACCACCGTGAGCCCGACCTATGCGCGGGAGATCCAGACCCCGGCGCACGGCGTCGGCTTCGACGGCATCCTCCGGGCGCGGTCTTCGCGCCTGCGCGGCATCCTCAACGGCATCGATACCAGGCTGTGGGATCCGGCCAGCGACCCGCTGCTGCCCTACCACTTCTCGCGCGACGAGTTGCAGGGCAAGGCTTCCTGCAAGACCGCGCTGCAGGCACGCGTGGGCCTGCCGACGGACCGCAACGCGATGCTGCTGGCCGTGGTCAGCCGGCTCACGCCGCAGAAGGGGATCGACCTGGTGCTGGGGCGCTGCCGCGCATCCTGGCCTCGGGCATGCAGCTCGTGGTGCTGGGACAGGGCGAGCCGGGCCTGCAGCAGGCGCTGAAGGACGCGGCGCAGAAGAACCCGAAGCAGGTGTCGGTCACGCTGGGCTTCGACGAGGGCCTGGCCCACCTGGTCGAAGCCGGCGCAGACCTGTTCCTGATGCCTTCGCGCTTCGAGCCCTGCGGCCTGAACCAGATGTACAGCCAGGCCTACGGCACCCCGCCGATCGTTGCGCCCGTGGGCGGGCTGCTGGACTCGGTCACCGACGCGAGCGCGGATCCCGTGCACGGCACCGGTTTCGTGATGACGGGCTGCGACCCGGCGGGCTTCGACGATGCGATGGCGCGCGCACTGCGCATGTGGCGCGAGCAGCAGCGCTGGCGCCGCATCCAGGCCAACGGCATGGCGCGGCATTTCGGCTGGGAAGACAGCGCGATGCAGTACGTGGAGGTGTACGAGCGCGCCGCGATGCAGGCCAGCGGCGGCACGCCCGAAGGACCAGTGAGCGGCGCCGGCACGGGGACCGTGCAGCGCGACGCGGGCCTGCGCGGCTAAGCGACGACGGCCGGCACGATCCGCTCGCCGACCACGTTGGCGCCCAGGAAGTCCAGCAGGCGCCGCACCGCCGGCACCATGCCGCGGCGCGATGCATACACGGCCAGCACCATGGCCACGCGCGGCTCCCATCCGGGCAGCACGGTCACCAGTTCGCCCCGCCGCAACTCGTCGCTGCAAAGGTAGTCCGGCAGGACGCACATGCCGGTGCCCTGCAGCACCGCGTACTTCAGCGTCAACAGGTCGTCCGCCGTGTACACCGGACGGTGCTGCAGGTCGAACTCCGCTGCGCGCGGGCCGTGCAGGTGCCAGCTGGCGCGGCCATCGGCGGCCGACATCGCCACCGTCGGCAGGTTGCGCAGCGACTCCACGTCGTGAGGCGCGCCAAAACGCTGCAGCAGCTGGGGGCTGGCCACCAGCACGCCCTTGGTCTCGCCCAGGTTCTTGGCGACCAGGCTGCCGCTGTCGTCCAGGTTGGAGCGCACGCGCAGCGCGACGTCCACGCCTTCCTGCACCAGGTCGATCACGCGGTTGGTGACCAGCATCTCGATGCGCACCTGCGGATGGGCCGCGAGGAAGCGCGGCAGCACCGGGCCGATCGTGGTCTGCGCCAGCGTCAGCGGACAGGACACGCGCACCGTGCCGCGCGGCTCCGTCTGCACCATCGCGACCGCCTCGTCGGCGGCCTCGGCCTGCTCGCGCATCGCCACGCAGTGCCGATGGTAGATCTCGCCGGCCTGCGTCAGCGAGAGCTTGCGCGTGGTCCGCTGCAGCAGGCGAACGCCCAGGCGCGCTTCGAGGTCGGCCACCCGGCGCGACAGCTTCGACTTCGGCACGTTGAGCGTCCGCCCCGCCTCGGCGAAGCTGCCGCGGTCGACGACCTCGGCAAAGAAGAGCATGTCGTTGAGATCCTGCATGATTGTCCTACTGGCGCAACAATCTATCCCGGAATTGCCGACTTATCAAGGATTCGCTTCATTCGCACAATCTTCCCCATGGCTGCACCGCGGCCGACCCACAGGAGAAGAGCCTTGAAACTGCTGCACATCGATTCCAGCCCGCTGGGCACCCAGTCCGTCTCCCGCGAGCTCACCCGCCGCACCGTGGCCCAGTGGCAGGCCAGCCACCCCGGCACGGTCGTCGAGTACCTGGACCTGGCCGCCAACGCGCCATCCCACCTGGACATGGATTCGCTGGGCTTCCGCCTCGGCCTCGACGCCGGCAGCCTGACCGAAGCGCAGAAGCGAGAGAACGCGCTGACCGAGCAGCTGCTCACGCAGTTCCTCGCCGCCGACGTGGTGGTGGTGGGCGCGCCCATGTACAACTTCAGCATCCCCAGCCAGCTGAAGGCCTGGATCGACCGCATCGCGCAGGCCGGTCGCACCTTCAAGTACACCGAGACCGGCCCCGTGGGCCTGGCCGGCGGCAAGACGGTGATCGTCGCCTCCACCCGCGGCGGAGCGTATGCAGGCAACCCCTCGCTGGCCTTCCTGGACCACCAGGAAAGCTACCTGAAGGCGGTGCTGGGCTTCCTGGGCGTGACCGACGTGCGCTTCGTCCGCGCCGAGGGCATGGCCATGGGTGATGCCGCCAAGGCGAACGGCATCGCCGCCGCCGAAACCGACATCCAGGCGCACGCTTCCGAAGCCGCCAACGAGGGCAAGGCCGCCCTGCGCGCCTGAGCGTGGATGCGCAAACGGCGGCCCTCGGGCTGCCGTATTTCGTGGGGCCTCAGCGGCTTCCCATCCTGCGCGTGTAGATCTGGTCGAAGCTGCCGCCGTCGGCGAAGTGCTCGCGGTCGGCCTGCGACCAGCCGCCGAAGGCCTGGTCTATGGTGAACAGGTTCAGCTTCGGGAACTGCTTCGCGTACTTCGCCTGCGCCTTCTGCGAGACGGCGGGCCGGTAGAAGTTCTTGCCGATGATGTCCTGGCCTTCTTCGGTGTAGAGGTACTTCAGGTATTCCTCGGCCACCGCGCGCGTGCCCTTGCGCTCCACGTTGCGGTCCACCACCGCCACCGGCGGCTCGGCCAGGATGGACAGCGAGGGATAGACCACGTCCACCTTGCTGCCGAATTCCTTTTCCAGCAGGTAGGCCTCGTTCTCCCAGGAGATGAACACGTCGCCCTGGTTGCGCTGGGCGAAGGTGATCGAGGAGCCGCGCGCGCCCGTGTCGAGCACCGGCACGTTGGCGTACAGCTTCGCGACGAATTCCTTGGCCTTCGCCTCGCTGCCGAACTTGCGCTTGCCGTATTCCCACGCGGCCAGGTAGTTCCAGCGTGCGCCGCCCGAGGTCTTCGGGTTGGGCGTGATGACGCTCACGCCCGGCTTCACCAGGTCGTCCCAGTCCCGGATGCCTTTCGGGTTGCCCTGGCGCACCACCAGCACGATCGTGGAGGTGTAGGGCGCGGCGTTCTGCGGCAGGCGCTTCTGCCAGTCCTTGGCCACCCAGCCGCCATGCGTGGCCAGCGCGTCGATGTCGCCGCCCAGGGCCAGCGTCACCACATCCGCCTGCAGCCCGTCGATGACCGAGCGCGCCTGCTTGCCCGAGCCGCCATGCGACTGCTTGATGGCGATGTCCTGCCCGGTCTTGCCCTTCCAGTACTTCGCGAAGGCCTGGTTCAACTCGACGTAGAGCTCGCGCGTCGGGTCGTAGGAGACGTTGAGCAGCTGCACCTGCTGCGCGATCGAAGGCAGCCCGGTCAGGCCCAGGGCCGCCGCCGCGGCGATGGCCAGGGGAATCTTGATAAAGTCGCGGCGAAGGCTCATGGATGCGTCCGGTGTGTTCGGCGCATTCTGGAAGCCGGCGAGCTGAACGCGAACGACAGAGTTTTCAGTTCCTTATCCGCATAAGCTAATCCAACGTCCCCGTCCCCCTGAAGGCGCTCCATGGCACGCACCGTCCAATGCATCAAACTCGGCCGCGAAGCCGAAGGTCTCGACTTCCCTCCCTATCCCGGCGAGCTGGGCAAGCGCATCTACGACAGCGTCAGCAAGGAAGCCTGGCAGCAGTGGCTCAAGCAGCAGACCATGCTGGTGAACGAGAACCGCCTGAACCTGGCCGACCAGCGCGCCCGCGAATACCTCAAGCGCCAGATGGAGAACCACTTCTTCGGCAGCGGCGCCGACACCGCGGCGGGCTACGTTCCGCCCACGAATTGAGCGCATGAACCCGGGCGGCCTCGAGCAGGCCGGCCACGTCTTCCTGCAAGGCTGCGGACTGCCGGGACGCTGGGCGGGGCGCGCGCGATGGTGCGTCCTGGAAACCGGCTTCGGCGCCGGCATGAACTTCCTGGCGACCTGGCACGCCTGGCGCAGCGACCCGCAGCGGCCGCGGATGCTGCACTACGCCGCCGTCGAAGGCAGCCCGGTGACGCTCGACGAGCTGCTGGGCGCCGCAGGGACCTATCCCGCGCTGCAGCCGCTGGCGGACGCGCTTGCGAGCCAGTGGTCCGGTCTCGTGCCCGGCTTCCACCGGCTCTCCTTCGAGCGGGGACGCGTGCTGCTGACGCTGTGCGTCGGCGAGCTGCAGGCCGCGCTGCGCGAACAGTCTCTGCGCGCCGACAGCGTCTACCTCGATGGCCCGGCCCCGAACCTCGACACCGTGAAGGCGGTGACCCGCCTGTGCCGCCGCGACGCGGGACTGGCCACGTGGACGACCTCCCCGGAGGTGCAACGCGACCTGCAGTCCTGCGGCTGGCGCGTGGAGAAGCGCCCCGGGCCCGGCGCGCAGCGGGAGTGCCTGGCCGGCGTCCATGCGCCCGCGTGGGAGGTGAAGGGCCTCGACGGGGAGCAGGCCGTCGAACCGGGTGAATGCGTCGTGGTCGGGGCCGGCCTGGCCGGCGCGGCCGCCGCCGCCAGCCTGGCCCGGCGCGGTTGGCGCGTGCGCGTCTTCGACACGGCCGCGGGCCCCGCCACCGGTGCGTCCGACCTGCCTGCCGGCCTGCTCGCCCCGCACCAGTCGCCCGACGACAACCTGCTGTCGCGGCTGTCGCGTGCGGGTGTGCGCGTGACGCTGCAGGAGGCGGAGCAGCACCTCGCGCGCGGCCTCGAATGGGACCGCACCGGCGTGCTCGAGTGGCGTGGCGAGGACCACCGGCCGCTGCCGGAACTGGGCGAGGCCTTCGCGGTGTGGAGCCGCGAGGCCACGGACGCGCAGAAGCGCGCGGCGGGCCTGCCTGCGGGCGACGCTGCGTGGTGGCACGAGCACGCCGCCTGGATCGAACCGGCGGCCCTGGTGCGCCTGTGGCTGCGCGAGCCCGGCGTGCGCTTCGCCGGCGGCCGCAAGGTGGCGCACCTGCGGCGCGAGCAGGAGGAGTGGGTGCTGGAGGATGCCGCCGGAACCCGCATGGGTTCGGCCCGCCTGGTCGTCCTCGCCGCCGCCCTCGGCACGGCCGCCCTGCTCGACGAACAGGTTCAGCTGCACGCGGTGCGTGGACAGGTGACCTGGGCGCCGCGCGACGGGGACGCCGCTGCCCTGCCGCCCTTCCCCGTGAACGGCCATGGCCACTTCCTGCCGCGCGTGCCCCTGGTGGACCGCGACGCCTGGATCACCGGTTCGACCTACGGGCGCGGCGACGCGGACGAGACGCTGCGCCGGGCGGACAACACAGCCAACCTCGAGCGCGTGCGCGAAGTCATGCCACGCGCAGCGCAGGTCATGGACGGGGCGTTCGCGCGCCGCGAGGTGCAGTGCTGGAGCGGCGTGCGTTGCGCATCCAGCGATCGCCGGCCGCTGGTGGGCGAATTCGCGCCCGGCCTGTGGGTGAGCACGGCGATGGGATCACGCGGCCTGACCTTCGCCGCGCTTTGCGGGGAGCTGGTCGCCGCCCGGCTGCACCGCGAGCCCCTGCCGCTGGAAGCGCGCCTCGCGCAGGCGCTGGATGTCAGGCGGCAGGCCCGAGCTCGATCCGGCTGAGCCAGGCGTCCAGCCGCTCCGCATCGGGCGGATGTTCCAGCAGCGCCGTGCCTCCCACCCAGGCGCGCATGCGCTCCGACACCGAACGCGCCGCCTTGGTCAGCGCGATGTGGCGGATCGGCTTGCGACCGTTCTTCAGCTGGCGCAGCAGCGCCCAGGCATCCATGTCGCCCAGGCCGGAGTCGACCAGGGCCACGTCGTACTGCTTGCCGCGCGCGAGTTCCACGGCCTGCGAGCCGCTTTCGGCCTCGTCGGCGAAGGTCAGGCGCGCCAGGGCCAGGCGCGCGCGCAGGTAGAGGCGCTCGTCACGGTCGCTGCTCACGATCAGCGCGTGCCTCTGCGACATGGGGGAATCGTCCTCCTTGGCCACCCCGACCTCAGTGCCTTCGCCGAACAAGGCGTCCAGCCCCTCGATCACCTCCGGCCAATGGATCGGCCGCTGCAAGGCACGGCACGCGTTGGCAGGAGCGTTGGGTCCAACCCACAAAAAGGGCAGTTGGCGGTGCAGCGGCGACTCCGCCTCCACCCGCGCCTCCCAGCTCAGGCCGTCCAGCAGGGCCACCCGGGCCGGCTCTGCCGCCTGGGTCGTCCACAGTTGGTACATGGTGCGGCACTGCTCGGACAGGCGGAACACGGTGTTCAGCGCGTGCCTCTCCTCGTCGGAGAAGCCCACGACCTTGATGTAGACCCGTTGCGCCATGCCTTGTCTCTGCCCTCCCAACTGTTGAGGGGAATGCGCCGCAAACCGCCCTTATCCGGCTTGCCGCCGGAATGGCCGGCGGGGGCGCTTCCCGCTTCGTGCATAAGCTTATCCGCATAAGGCCCGAATTAAAAAATAGTTTGGATCCATATGGGCCCTCCCTACAGTCTCGGCTCCGGCCCTCTTTGGGGGCCACCACGCCCGCTTCCATGTACCAATATTCAGAATTCGACCGGCAGTTCGTGCGTGCGCGCGCGGCGCAGTTCCGCGACCAGCTCGAACGCTGGCAGGCCGGCACCCTCGGCGACGACGAACTGCGCCCGTTGCGGCTGCAGAACGGCTGGTACATCCAGCGCTACGCCCCCATGGCGCGCATCTCCGTGCCCTACGGCGAGCTCTCCAGCGCGCAGCTGCGCGTGCTGGCCAAGGTGGCGCGCGAATACGACAAGCCCGACGCCGCCCTGCTGCAGGAAGCGCAGGACAAGCAGCTGGCCCTGGGGCCGGTGCCAGTTCCCGGGACCAACCGCCAGGTCGTCACCAAGCTGACCTGGGGCTACGGCCACTTCACGACCCGCACCAACGTGCAGTTCAACTGGATCCCGATCACCAAGGCCGCCGACGTGATGGAGCTGCTGGCCGACGTGAACATGCACGGCATCCAGACCAGCGGCAACGCGATCCGCAACATCACCACCGACGAACTCGCCGGCATCGCCGTGGACGAGATCGCCGATCCGCGCCCGTTCGCCGAGATCCTGCGCCAGTGGGGTGCCCTGCACCCCGAATTCGCCTTCCTGCCCCGCAAGTTCAAGATCGCCCTCAACGGCGCGAAGGAAGACCGGGCGGCGTTGGGCTGGTACGACATCAGCCTGCAGCTGCTGCGCAACGACACGGGCGAGCTGGGCTTCAAGGTGATGGTCGGCGGCGGCATGGGCCGCACCCCCATCATCGCCACCGTGGTGCGCGAGTTCCTGGAGTGGAAGCACCTCCTGAACTACCTGGAAGCCTGCATCCGCGTCTACAACCGCTACGGCCGCCGCGACAACGTCTGGAAGGCGCGCATCAAGATCCTGGTGAAGTCCGAGGGCCAGCGCTACATCGACCAGGTCGAGGAAGAGTTCCGCCAGATCGTCGAAGTCGACGGTGCCCAGCACACGCTGACGCAGGCCGAGCTCGATCGCGTGTCGGCCTTCTTCGTGGAACCGGAGCTGAAGCCGCGCCGCCGCGACGCTGCCGAAGCGCGCGTGCACGAGATCATCCGCGCCGACGCCGAAGCCGATCCGCTGTACGACCGCTGGCTGCAGCGCAACGTGGCGCCGCACCGCAATCCGCAGCTGCGCGCCGTGACGCTGTCCTTCAAGCGCCTGGGCCACAACCCGGGCGACTGCACCGCCGACCAGTTCGACGCCTGCGCCGACCTCGCCGAGCGCTTCTCCGCCGGCGAAGCGCGCGTGACCCACGAGCAGAACCTGCTGCTGCCCTGGGTGCACCAGGACGACCTGCCCGAGCTGTGGGCCGCTGCCCGCAAGCTGGGCCTGGCACGCCCGAACATCGGCCTGATCACCGACATGATCGCCTGCCCCGGCGGCGACTTCTGCTCGCTGGCCAATGCGCGTTCGCTGCCGATCGCCGAGGCCATCACCGAGCGCTTCCAGGACCTCGACGAGGAATGGGACATCGGCGAGATCGACCTGAACTTCTCGGGCTGCATCAACTCCTGCGGCCACCACCACGCAGGCCACATCGGCATCCTCGGCGTCGACAAGGACGGCAAGGAGTGGTACCAGATCACGCTGGGCGGCTCCAACGGCTCCGACCTGTCCGGCCCCGCGGGCCCGGGCAAGATCATCGGCCCTTCCTTCGCCAAGGAGGAAGTGCCGGCCGTGATCGAAGCCATCGTCGACACCTATCGCCAGCTGCGCCAGCCGGTGGCCGGCGGCAAGTACGAAACCTTCATCGCGACCTTGCGCCGCACCGGCCCCGACGCGTTCAAGGCGGCGGCCAATGCCTGCCGCCTGGCCGAAAAGGAAACCGCATGATCCCGCTGCAACTGATCGCCGCCGGCAGCGCGGCACCCGAAGACGACCCCCGCGTCCTGGTGCTGGCCAACGACGCCGACCCGATGGAAGCCTCGCTGGAGGGTGTGGAGCGCATCGAGCTGAACTTCCCCAAGTTCACCGACGGCCGCGCATTCAGCCAGGCCTACCTGCTGCGCCGCCGCCGCAAGTTCACGGGCGACATCCGCGCCACCGGCGACGTGCTGATCGACCAGCTGGTACAGATGTACCGCACAGGCTTTTCCAGCGCGGTCCTCAAGGAAGGCAAGGACCCGGTGGAGGCCGAGCGCCAGTTCACCCGCTACGCCGCGTTCTACCAGGCCGATGCGCGGGTGCCGCAACCTCACTTCGCGCGGGGCTGAGATGGGCGCGATCGACCTGAACGCGCGTCCTTCGAAGGACTACGAAGCCAAGCTGGCGGAAACGCAGAAGCTGCTGATCCAGGCCGCTTCCGAATTCACGCCGCTGAAGCAGGCGTCCAGCCTGGGCGCCGAGGACGTCGTCATCACGCACCTGATCAACAGCCTGGAGCTGGCCATCCCGGTGTTCGTGCTCGAGACCGGCGCCCTGCATCCGGAGACCCTGCAGCTGCTGGAACGCACGCAGGCGGATTCGCGCGCACCGGTGGAGGTCTACCGGCCGGTGAACGAAGCCGTGGTGCAGTTCGTGGCGCGCGAAGGCCAGGACGCGATGTACCGCAGCATCGAGCTGCGCAAGGCCTGCTGCGGCATCCGCAAGATGGAGCCGCTGGAACGCGCGCTCGCCGGCCAGAAAGCCTGGATCACGGGCCTGCGGCGCGAGCAGTCGAATGCCCGCGCCGAGGTGCCGCTGGTGGACACGGCGGACGCCAGGCGCGTGAAGCTGAATCCCCTGGCCAACTGGACCTGGGGCGACGTCTGGCACTACATCGCCGCCAACGGCGTGGACTACAACCCGCTGCACGACCAGTTCTTCCCCAGCATCGGCTGTGCGCCCTGCACGCGGGCAATCAGCCTGGGCGAGGACTTCCGCGCCGGGCGCTGGTGGTGGGAGGACGAGGCCGCGAAAGAGTGCGGCCTGCACGTGAAGAACGAAGAGAAGGCTGCCGCATGAACGCCCGCACGGAACCGCAACTGCTGACCCGCATCAGCAACCGCCACCTCGACGCGCTGGAGGAAGAAGCGATCTTCGTCCTGCGCGAAGTGGCCGGCGCCTTCGAGCGCCCGACGCTGCTGTTCTCCGGCGGCAAGGATTCGCTGGTGCTCCTGAAATGCGCGGAGAAGGCTTTCGGCAGCGGGCGCATCCCCTACCCGCTGCTGATGATCGACACCGGCCACAACTTCCCCGAGGTGACGGACTTCCGCGACTTCCGGGCGAAGGAGCTGGGCGCCGAGCTGGTGGTGCGCAGCGTGGAAGACTCGATGAAGCGCGGTACCGTGCGGCTGGCGCATCCGGGCGAGAGCCGCAACGCGCACCAGTCGGTGACGCTGCTGGAGGCGATCGAGGAGTTCCGCTTCGACGCGCTGATCGGCGGCGCGCGCCGCGACGAGGAGAAGGCGCGCGCCAAGGAGCGCATCTTCTCCCACCGCGACAGCTTCGGCCAGTGGCAGCCCAAGGCGCAGCGCCCCGAGCTGTGGACGCTGTTCAACACGCGCCTGCAGCCCGGCGAGCACTTCCGGGTGTTCCCCATCTCCAACTGGACCGAGCTGGACGTGTGGCAGTACATCGAGCGCGAGCGGATCGCGCTGCCCTCGATCTACTACGCGCACCAGCGCCAGGTGGTCGAACGCCGCGGCCTGCTGGTGCCGGTCACCGAGATCACCCCGCCCAAGGACGGCGAGGAGGTCGTGACCCGCACTGTGCGCTTCCGCACGGTGGGCGACATCACCTGCACCTGCCCCGTGGAAAGCCCCGCGGCCAACGCCGCCCAGGTGGTCGCCGAGACCCTGCTGGCCGACGTGAGCGAGCGCGGTGCCACCCGCATGGACGACAAGACCTCCGACGCCTCGATGGAAAAGCGCAAGAAGGACGGGTATTTCTGATGGACACGACCGCCACCGCCACCGCCACCGACCACGACGCCGCCCTGCGCTTCATCACCTGCGGCTCCGTCGACGACGGCAAGAGCACGCTGATCGGCCGCCTGCTGGTGGACAGCCGCGCCGTGCTGCAGGACCAGCTGGCCTCCGTCTCGCGTTCCGGCGAGACCGACCTGGCGCTGCTGACCGACGGCCTGTCCGCCGAGCGTGAACAGGGCATCACGATCGACGTCGCCTACCGCTATTTCGCCACGCCGGCGCGCAAGTTCATCATCGGCGACGCGCCCGGCCACGAGCAGTACACGCGCAACATGGTGACGGCCGCCTCGAGCGCCGACGCCGCCGTGGTGCTGGTGGACGCCACCAAGCTGAAGTGGCAGGAACCGGGCCTGGAGCTGCTGCCGCAGACCCGCCGCCACACGCTGCTGGCCAAGCTGCTGCGCGTGCCCTCCATCGTGTTCGCGGTGAACAAGCTGGACGCGGTGGAGGACCCCGCGCTCGCCTTCGCCAACATCCTCGGCGCCCTCGAGACATTCACCCAGGCCGCCGGCATCGCGCCGCGCGCCGTGGTGCCGATCTCCGCGCTCAAGGGCTTCAACGTGGTCGAAGCCAGGCCGGGCTGGTGCGGCTACCAGGGCCTGTCGCTGCTGGCGCTGCTGGAGCAGCTCGATGTCACGCCGGCCGAAGCGGCGGAAGCCTTCGCCTTCCCCGTGCAATGGGTCGAGAAGTTCTCGGGCTCCGCCGACACGTCGCAGGGCCGCCGCGTGTTCTGGGGCCGCGTGGCCACCGGCCACGTGCAGCAGGGCCAGGAAGTCACCGTGCTGCCCAGCGGCCAGACGGCGAAGGTCGCCCAGGTCCTGGACCACGTGCGGGAACCGGGCGCCGTGGCCGCGCGCCACAGCGCCGGCATCATCCTGGACCGCGAGGTGGACGTGTCCCGCGGCGACTGGCTGCTGGCGCCGGGCGCTTTCACGCCCTCGCGCGAGGTGTCCGCCACCATCGCCTGGATGGACGACGAACCGCTGGTCGCCGGCCGCGTGTACTGGGCGCTGCATGGCCATCGCTGGGTCAAGGCGAAGGTCAGGCGCATCGTCCACAAGCTGGACGTGAACACCCTGGCAGAGGAGGATGCGGACCACCTGGAGCCCAATGGCATCGGCCACGTGGAGCTTGCGCTGCAGGAGCCGCTGGCCACTTTGCCCTATGAACGGTCGCGCGCGCTGGGCGCTCTGGTGCTGGTGGACACGGCCAGCCACAAGACGTCCGGGGCCGTGCTGGTTCGTTGACGAAGCTCAAACCCTGCAGGCCGTACGGCCACGTTCGCAGGTGCAGTTTGAAAACCCAATAAAATCGAGGGTTTCCCCGATCCCTCGGCACAACAATGACCCACGTCGTCACCGAAACCTGTATCCGCTGCAAGTACACCGACTGCGTGGATGTCTGCCCCGTGGACTGCTTCCGCGAGGGCCCGAACATGCTCGTGATCGACCCGGACGAATGCATCGACTGCGCGGTCTGCATCCCCGAGTGCCCGGTCAATGCGATCTACGCGGAGGAGGACGTGCCCGCCGACCAGGTCGCTTTCACCAAGCTGAACGCCGACCTCTCGCACGCCCCCGGCTGGAAGAGCATCACCAAGCGCAAGCCGGCCCTGCCCGACGCGGAGGAATGGAAGGACAAGCCGGGCAAGTTGTCCGAGCTGGTCAAGTAAGTGACTATGGAACCTCAACTGAACCAAGAAGTGATCAAGACCGCAGCCGCCCACGACGGCCCGATCGAGACCGACGCGGTCATCGTTGGCGCGGGCCCGGTGGGCCTGTTCCAGGTGTTCGAGCTCGGGCTGCTGGAGATCAAGGCGCACGTGATCGACTCGCTCGCCTATCCCGGCGGCCAGCCGATCGAGCTGTACCCGGACAAGCCGATCTACGACATCCCGGCCATCCCGGTGTGCACCGGCAAGGAACTGACCGACGCACTCCTCAAGCAGATCGAGCCCTTCGGCGCGACCTTCCACCTGGGACAGACGGTCACCGTGGTGCAGAAGCAGGACGACGGCCGCTTCTACGTGGAAACGTCCAAGGGCACGCGCTTCCTGACCAAGACCATCTTCATCGCCGCCGGCGTGGGGGCCTTCGAGCCGCGCACGCT
Organism: Ramlibacter montanisoli; assembly: GCF_013087525.1. Lineage (GTDB taxonomy): Bacteria > Pseudomonadota > Gammaproteobacteria > Burkholderiales > Burkholderiaceae_C > Ramlibacter > Ramlibacter montanisoli. The sequence continues at coordinate 1,711,737 of NZ_JABFCS010000001.1, forward strand.
GAAGGTCGACGGCCTGGACAAGTTCGACGGCTCGCAGCTGTTCTACCGGGTGAGGAACCCGGCCGACTTCGCCGGCAAGAACCTGGTGGTGGTGGGCGGAGGCGACTCCGCGCTGGACTGGGCACTGAACTTCACGGCCGGCAACGTGGACGGCAACCCGCACAAGGCGGAGAGCGTGATCCTGATCCACCGCCGCGACGGCTTCCGCGCCGCGCCCTCGTCTGTGGCGCGGATGCACGAGCTGTGCGAGCAGATGGAGATGCAGTTCATCGTCGGCCAAGTGAGCGGCTACGAGGAACAGGACGGCAAGCTGGTCGGCGCCAAGGTCACGGGCTCGGACGGCGTGACGCGCGTCGTGCCGCTGGACGTGCTGCTGGTGTTCTTCGGCCTGTCGCCCAAGCTCGGCCCGATCGCCGACTGGGGCCTGGACATCGAGCGCAAGCAGCTGAAGGTGGACACCGAGAAGTTCTCCACCAACGTGCCGGGCATCTTCGCGGTGGGCGACATCAACACCTACCCGGGCAAGAAGAAGCTGATCCTCTCGGGCTTCCACGAGTGCGCGCTGGCGGCCTTCGGCGCCGCGCCCATCATCTTCCCCGAGAAGGGCAAGATCCACCTGCAGTACACGACCACCAGCCCCAAGCTGCACAAGGTGCTGGGCGTCGAGACGCCGGTGTTCGACTGACGATTTGCTGAAGCATGGCAGAGCTGCCGGAACGGCGCGAAAGCCACGCTATAATCTAAGGCTTGTTCCCCGATAGCTCAGTCGGTAGAGCGCCGGACTGTTAATCCGTAGGTCCCTGGTTCGAGCCCAGGTCGGGGAGCCAAGACATCGAGAGGCACCTGTCGCAAGGCAGGTGCCTTTTTCGTTGGCGCGCGGGCCCGGGTCCCGGACAAACCCGGATAGGCCCCGGCATCAGCGCCGTCCTACACACGCGGCCGCGGATCCGGCCTCAACATTCCCCCAGCCAAGCCATGGAGCCGCCATGCGAGCCGACGAGGGCATCGATCCGTCGAACGCCGAAGACGCACTGCAGCCGCCGGTGTGGCGCAACTTGCGCCTGAGCCCTTGCGAGTGCAGACCGCGCGACCTCGTTCGCCTGCGGCGTCCCGAGTGGCTGCGCTGGCTGGTCCCCTCGCGCAGGCTGTACCGCTGCCGGCACTGCGGCAGCACCGTGTTCTACGGTCGCTAGCGCCCTTTACTTCGACGCGTCGGCGGTCTGCTTGCGGCGGATGATGCTGGCACGGCGCTCGTCTTCCTTGTAGAAGTAGGCGCGCTCCTGGTTGCGCCAGGTGCCCAGCCACAGCATGTTCGCCGAGATGGCGTCGTGGTCGGTCGGCGAGAACGCCCGGTCGTAGGTGGTGACCACGCCGCGGTAGATGCCGGAGGGATTTTCCAGCGCCTTCTTCAGCGCGGGTCCGCTGAGGTCGCCCTTGAGTCGAACATGGCGCGCAACAACAGGTACACGCTGTCATAGGTCTGGGCGCCCGACATCATGGAGCCGATCGGCGTTTCCTTGCTCAGCTTCGTGTAGTTGCGCAGGAAGGCGCTGTTGCGTTCCAGGAAGACGTTGGGCAGCACCGTCTGCACCATCAGCGCGCCGTCCACCTTGCCCTGCGACACGGCATAGGCGGAGGCATGCGACAGCCCCCAGGGGCCGAACTGCGGCACCTTCCAGCCGATGGTTGCGCGCGCGGCGGAGATCACGCCCTCCTCCGGGCCGACGGTCCACCCGATCAGGGCGTCGGCGCCCGAATCGCGCAGCTGCTTCATCTCCGCTTCGAGGTTCTGAACGCCCACCTTGAAGCGCACCACGGCGGCCGCCTTCAGGCCCGCGCGCCCCAGGGCGGCCTCCAGGTCCTTCAGCCCGGCGTCGCCGTAGCCGGAGGTGTCCACCAGCAGGGCCACCTTGCCGAGGCCGCGCTTGGCGATCTCGTCCACCAGGAACTGCGTCTGCAGCTGGTCGCGCGCCGAGGTGCGGAAGATGTAGCTCTCCGCGGGCGGGTACTTGGCGGTGATCGCGGTGCCGGTGGCGCAGGTCACGATCAGCACGCTCTTGCGGGTCTGGAACACGTCCAGGGCCTTCATGGCCACGCCGGTGTTGCAGTAGCCGATGCTGGCGATGACCTTCTCCTTCTCGACCAGCTCCTTCGCGTGTGCCAGGCCGGTGTCGGGGTCCGCCTTGTCGTCGCGGATCACCAGTTCGAGCGGCCGTCCGAGGTAGCCGCCCACCTGGTTGATCTCCTGCACGGCGACCTGGGCGCCCACGCGCGCTGTTGCCCATGTCCGCGGAGCCTCCGCTCAGGGGAAGATCAGGCCGATGCGGATCGGCTGGGGCACTCCCTGCGCCGGGGCGAGGCCAGGCAGGGACACGGCGGCGGCAAGGAGAGCCGACGCGAGGACAGCACGCTTCATGGGAATCCCCTCCAAGTAGTAACATGAAGTTACATCGAAAGGGTTCTTGTCGCAATGGACGAGCTCACGCCCCCGGGATTTTTCGTCCCGGCGGTCAGTTTCGCTTCGAAATGGAACCCTTCAGTTCCCTTGGCGCAACGCCCGCAGGGCATCCGCCATGGAGGGGAAAACCGGGTTGCGGATGGTCCCCACCATGTCGTCCTCGGTGCCCGGACGCGACTGCAGCGCCATCGTCAGGTAGGGCACCAGCGTGTGCGCGCCGAATCCCCAGCGCCGGCCTTCGGGCAGGAGGCGTGCCTGGTGTTCGGGGGGCGGGGCGCGCGCATCATGGGAGGATGGCACCCAGTGTCGCACAGCGTCCGCGCCGGAACCACGGTTTTTGGAGGGTGCGCCGCGCTGGCGCGGGAATAAATCCGCCCCGGGGGCGCGGCGCCTTCAGGCGGTCGTGAGCAGCAGCGCGATCGCCGTCCACAGCAGCAGCGACGCACCGCCGGTCAGCCACAGCGTGGCACCTCCGGGCAGGCCTTCGCGCATGTCCGACTGCATGTCCCAGGGCAGGAACGAGGGGGCGGCTTCGGCGCGTGCTTCGCGGGTCTGGTTCTGCATGGTGGCTCCTTCACCAAGGAACGGCGATGCTAGGAAACGCCGCCCGGGCCGGGTTGTGGGAGAAATCCTTCGCCTCGCGTAGTCGCGCCTCTGCCGGGCAAGCCCGCCGGCCGCGTCCGACGCACCGGCTGGCACGACGCCTACATGCACGCACCGCGTCGGCCATGTGGTGCGAGGCTCGACGCGAAGAAGCGATGGCTGGCGAAGTGCTCACGATTGCGGGTCCCCTGCACACCCGGCCGAAGAGGTCCGCTGCCACCCCGCAGTCGCTTCGCGGGCCGCGGCGACGGCACAATGGTCCCCGATGCACCTGCCCTGGCTCCAACCCGGCGACCCCTTTCCCGATCCTTCCCAGGCATGGGACCTCCAGCAGCCGGCGCCCGGCCTGCTCGCCGCCGGCGGCGCGCTCGACGTCGACAGCCTGCAGCGCGCCTACGCCAGCGGCATCTTCCCCTGGTTCAGCGAGGGGCAGCCCGTCCTCTGGTGGAGCACCGACCCGCGCATGGTGCTGTTCACCGAGGAGTTCCGGCTGCACCGTTCGCTGCGCAAGACCGTCGCGCGCTTCGCGACCGGCGCGCGCTGCGAAATCCGCTTCGACGGCGACTTCGACGCCGTGATCCGGGCCTGCGCCACCAGCCAGCGGCCGGGCCAGTCGGGCACCTGGATCGTCCCGCAGATGGTCGCGGCCTACCAGGCTTTCCACCGCGCCGGCTTCGCCCACAGCGTCGAGACCTGGATCGACGGCCGCCTGGCCGGCGGCCTGTACTGCGTGGTGATGGGCCGCGCGGTGTTCGGCGAATCCATGTTCACCCACGTGCCCGATGCGTCGAAGATCGCGCTGGCTGCGCTCGTGGCATGGGGCCGCCACGCGCAGGTGCGGATGATCGACTGCCAGCAGAACACGCGGCACCTCGCGTCGCTCGGCGCGCGCGAGATCCCGCGGGCGGATTTTGTGCAACAAGTCGCCCTCGAGTCGCGCAAGCCCCCTGCCCCGTGGCAATTCGAGCCCGTATACTGGAACGCACTCCCGCTGCATCCGACACCCGCGTGACGCATCTCAAGGACCTTCCGCTCCAGACGCTGCAGTTCTACGCGACGGCGCCGTATCCTTGCAGCTACCTGCCCGGCAAGCAGGCCCGCTCGCAGGTCGCGACGCCGAGCCACCTGATCCACAACGACGCGTATTCGGACCTGGTCACCAGCGGCTTCCGCCGCAGCGGCATGTTCACGTACCGCCCCTATTGCGACGGCTGCCGCGCCTGCGTGCCGCTGCGCGTGGCGGTGGACGCCTTCCGCCCCACCCGCAGCCAGCGCCGCGCCTGGAAGCAGCACGCCAACCTGCAGGCGCGCGTGCTCAAGCTCTGCTTCGTGCCGGAGCACTACCACTTGTACCTGCGCTACCAGACCGGCCGCCACGCGGGCGGCGGCATGGACCACGACAGCATCGACCAGTACACGCAGTTCCTGCTGCAAAGCCGCGTGAACTCGCGGCTGGTGGAGTTCCGCGAGAAGATGCCCGATGGCAGCGCCGGGCCGCTGCGCATGGTGTCCATCCTCGACGTGCTGAACGACGGCATCTCCGCGGTCTATACGTTCTACGAACCCGATGCCACCTCCAGCTACGGCACCTACTCGGTGCTCTGGCAGGTGGACCAGGCACGGCGCCTGAAGCTTCCGCACGTGTACCTGGGCTACTGGATCGCCGAGAGCCCGAAGATGAACTACAAGTCACGCTTCCACCCCCACGAGGTGCTGGTGGACGGCGAATGGCGGCCGGGGCAGGCCGAAAACTGATTTGGAGCGGCGCACCCAACGCGCCCGCTTTTCACAAGATAAAATGGGCTGGAGGACACCGCCCATGCGACAAAAAAGACTCCCAAGGCCCCGCCACCCCCACCATCCAGGTGATCGAGCGCATGTTCGCGCTGATCGACGTGCTGGCTTCGAGGGAAGACGCGATCTCGCTCAAGGAGATCAGCGAGAAGACCGGCCTGCACCCCTCCACCACCCACCGGATCCTCAACGACCTGGCGACCGGCCGCTTCGTGGACCGGCCGGAGGCGGGCAGCTACCGGCTCGGCATGCGCCTGCTGGAACTGGGCAACCTGGTGAAGGCCCGCCTGAACGTGCGCGACGCCGCGCTGGTCCCCATGCGCGAGCTGCACAAGCAGATCCAGCAGCCGGTGAACCTCAGCGTGCGCCAGGGCGACGAGATCGTCTACGTGGAGCGCGCGTACAGAGCGTTCCGGCATGCAGGTGGTGCGCGCCATCGGCGGCCGCGCGCCGCTGCACCTGACGTCCACCGGCAAGCTGTTCCTGGCGGCGGACGATCCGCAGCGCGTGCGCGCGTACGCCACGCGCACCGGCCTGGCGGGCCACACGAAGAACAGCATCACGCAGCTGCCGGTGCTGGAGCGCGAGCTGGGCAAGGCCAGGCAGTACGGCATCGCCCGCGACAACGAGGAGCTGGAACTGGGCGTGCGCTGCATGGCCGCCGGCATCTACGACGACCAGTCCAAGCTGGTGGCGGGCCTGTCGATCTCAGCGCCGGCCGATCGGCTGGACGAGAACTGGCTGCAGAAGCTGCAGTCCACCGCGGAAGAGATCTCCGCGGCGCTGGGCTACAAGTCGTCCACGCAGCGCCTGGCTGCATGAAAAAGGGCCCCGAGGGGCCCTTTTCGTTTCCGCGCAGGGAACTTAGCTGTTCACCTGCCGGATCAGGACGTTGCCGTTCGGCATCGGCACGCCGGTCGGCGAATTCGTTTCCACCCAGCGGCGCACGCGCTCGGCGTCGCCGATGCGGCTCAGCTTGCCGGCGGAATCCAGGAACACCATGATCAGCTTGCGGCCCGCCACCTTGGCCTGCATCACGAGGCACTGGCCGGCTTCGGAGATGTAGCCCGTCTTCTGCAGGCCGATGTCCCAGGCCGGGTTCTTGACCAGGCGGTTGGTGTTGCCGAAGCGCACGGTGCGGCGGCCGACTTCGACGTCGTGGCCGGTCGAGGTCGACAGCTCGCTGAGCATCTTGTCGTTGGAGGCGGTGGCCACCAGGCGCGCCAGGTCCTGGGCGCTCGACTGGTTGCGGCTGGACAGGCCGGTGGGCTCGACGTACCTGGTGTCGCCCATGCCCAGGATCTGCGCCTTCTGGTTCATCGCTTCCACGAAGGCGTTCATGCCGCCCGGATAGGTGCGGCCCAGCGCGTGGGCGGCGCGGTTCTCGCTGGACATCAGCGACAGGTGCATCAGCTCGCCGCGGGTGAGCGTGGTGCCCACGCGCAGGCGCGAGCTGCTGCCTTTCTCGGTGTCCACGTCGTCCTGCGTGATGGTGATCGTCTCGTCCATCGGCAGCTTGGCCTCGCTGATGATCAGGCCGGTCATCAGCTTGGTGATGGAGGCGATCGGCAGCACGGCCGAGTCGTTCTTGCGCAGCAGGATCTGGCCGTTGTCCTGGTCGATCACCAGGGCCACGCTGGACTTCAGGTCCAGCTCGTCCTCGGTGGAGTGCAGGCCGGCGAGCTTGCCGAAGGAAGGACGAGCGGGAGCCAGCCGGACCACGGAGCGCGCCTGGCGCGCCGACAGCTGGCGGCCCACGGCGTAGCTCTTCGCCACCCGGGAGCGCTTGACCACGCTGGTGGCTTCCTTCTTCGTCACGCGCTTGACCTGCGCAGCTTCCACGGCTGCGGGGGTCAACGCCAGAGCCAAGACACTCAGGGCGATGGTGTGAACGAATCGAATCAAGTTCGGTACTCCTGGCAACGACGTCCTGGGATGTAGGAGACTGCTTACACCCCTAACGCAGAGTGTACTTCGGCCGTGTACTTGGGGGTGCAAAAGTTACACAAATCAATGACTTAGCAGACTAAGCTCACAGCTGAGCTTCGGAATAGGTACTAACCCTAGACGTTACCCCCTCCCTGCGCCGCCACCCGCTCCACCTTGCTGCGCAGCTTGTTGAGCGCGCTCAGGTAGGCCTTGGCCGAAGCCACCACGATGTCCGGGTCGGCCCCGACGCCGTTGACCACGCGGCCGGAGTTCTGCAGCCGGACCGTCACCTCCCCTGGCTCTCGGTGGAGCCGCTGATGGCGTTGACCGAGTACAGGACCATTTCCGCCCCGCTCTGCACTTGCGTCTCGATGGCCTTGAGCGACGCATCGACCGGGCCGTTGCCGTCCGACTCGCCCCGCACTTCCTTGCCGTTGGCCGTGAAAACCACCTCGGCGTGCGGGCGCTCGCCCGTTTCGCTGTGTTGCCGAAGCGAGACAAGCCGGTAGCTTTCCTCCTCCTTGGTCACCGACTCGTCGCTCACCAGGGCCAGGATGTCCTCGTCGAAGATCTCGCTCTTGCGGTCGGCCAGCTCCTTGAACCTGGCGAAGGCCGCGTTGATCTCGACCTCGCTGTCGAGCGCCACTCCGAGCTCCTGCAGGCGCTGCTTGAAGGCATTCCTGCCCGACAGCTTGCCCAGCACGATCTTGTTGGCCGACCAGCCCACGTCCTCGGCCCGCATGATCTCGTAGGTGTCGCGCGCCTTGAGCACGCCGTCCTGGTGGATGCCGCTGGCGTGCGCGAAGGCGTTGGCGCCGACGACCGCCTTGTTCGGCTGCACCACGAAGCCGGTGGTCTGGCTGACCATGCGGCTGGCCGCGACGATGTGCTTGGTGTCGATGTTCAGCTCGAGGCCGAAGTAGTCCTTGCGCGTCTTCACGGCCATGACGATCTCTTCGAGCGAGCAGTTGCCGGCCCGCTCGCCGAGCCCGTTGATCGTGCACTCGACCTGGCGCGCGCCACCGATCTTCACGCCGGCCAGCGAGTTGGCCACCGCCATGCCCAGGTCGTTGTGGCAGTGCACCGACCAGACCGCCTTGTCGGAGTTGGGCACCCGCTCGCGCAGCGTGCGGATGAAGTTGCCGTACAGCTCGGGCACGGCGTAGCCGACGGTGTCGGGCACGTTGATGGTGGTGGCGCCTTCCCTGATCACCGCTTCCAGCACGCGGCACAGGAAGTCCACCTCGCTGCGGTAGCCGTCCTCCGGCGAGAACTCGATGTCGCCGCACAGGTTGCGCGCGAAGCGCACCGACTGCGTGGCCTGCTCCAGCACCTGCTCGGGCGTCATGCGCAGCTTCTTCTCCATGTGCAGCGGCGACGTGGCGATGAAGGTGTGGATGCGGGCGCGGCCGGCTCCCTTGAGCGCCTCGGCCGCGCGCGAGATGTCGCGGTCGTTGGCGCGCGACAGCGAGCACACCGTCGAGTCCTTGATGGCGTTGGCGATGGCCTGCACCGCCTCGAAGTCGCCGTTGGAGCTGGCGGCGAAGCCGGCCTCGATGACGTCCACGCGCAGGCGCTCGAGCTGGCGCGCGATGCGCAGCTTCTCGTCCTTGGTCATGGAGGCGCCGGGCGATTGCTCGCCGTCGCGCAGCGTGGTGTCGAAGATGATCAGTTGCTCTGCCATGTGGATTCCTCTTGTTCGCAAGCGAGTCCGGCGCGCTCCAGGCCCGAGACGATGGCCTTGAGCGATGCCGACACGATGTTCGCGTCCATGCCGACGCCGAACAGCGTCCGGTCGCCGACGCGCAGCTCCAGGTAGGCCACGGCACGGGCGTCGGCCCCGGAGGCGATCGCGTGCTCATGGTAGTCGAGCACGCGGATGGATTCGGCGGTCGCCTGGGCGATGCCCTCGACGAAGGCGTCGATCGGGCCGTTGCCCGCCCCTCGCACCGCGATCTCGCGCTCGCCGATGCGCACGTCGGCCGCCAGCCGCACGAGCTCGCTGGAGGCCCCCGCTTCGGAGGCCAGCACCTGGTGCGCCACGCTCGCATGGCCGAGGCGGTATTCCCGCTCGAACAGCGCCCACAGGTCGCGCGCGCCCAGCTCCTTGCCGCTGGCATCCATCACGGCCTGCACGACGCGGCTGAATTCGATCTGCAGCCGCCGCGGCAGCTCCAGCCCGTACTCCGCCTCCAGCAGGTAGGAGATGCCGCCCTTGCCGGACTGGCTGTTCACGCGGATCACGGCTTCGTAGCTGCGGCCCAGGTCCTTCGGGTCGATCGGCAGGTAGGGCATGTCCCAGAGGTCCCCGTCCTTGCGGGCGGCGAAGGCTTTCTTGATCGCGTCCTGGTGCGAGCCGGAAAACGAGGTGTAGACCAGGTCGCCGACGTAGGGATGGCGCGGATGCACCGGCAGCTGGTTGCAGTGCTCCACGGTGCGGCGGATCTCGTCGATGTCGGAGAAGTCCAGGCCCGGGTGCACGCCCTGGCTGTACAGGTTGAGCGCCACGTTCACCAGGTCGAGGTTGCCGGTGCGCTCGCCGTTGCCGAACAGGCAGCCTTCCAGGCGATCGGCGCCCGCCATCACGGCGAATTCGCCGGCGGCCGTGCCGGTGCCGCGGTCGTTGTGGGGATGCACCGAGAGGACGATGCTGTCGCGGCGCGCCAGGTGCCGGTGCATCCACTCGATCATGTCCGCGAAGATGTTGGGCGTGGAATGTTCCACCGTGGACGGCAGGTTGACGATGCACTTGCGCGCCGGCGTGGGCTGCCAGACCTCGGTGACCGCATCCACCACGCGCTTGGCGAAGGCGAGCTCGGTGCCGGAGAACATCTCGGGCGAATACTGGAACACCCAGTCGGTGCCCGGGTGCTGCGCCGCCAGCTCCTGGAACAGCCGCGCCTGCGAAGTCGCGAGCTTCACGATGCCGTCCTCGTCGAGGCCCAGCACCACCTTGCGCATCACCGGCGCGGTCGCGTTGTACAGGTGCACGACGACGCGGCGGGCGCCCTGCAGCGCCTCGAAGGTGCGGCGGATCAGTTCCTCGCGCGCCTGTGTCAGCACCTGGATGGTGACGTCGGGCGGGATCAGGTCCTCGTCGATCAGCTTGCGCACGAAGTCGAATTCCACCTGCGAGGCCGAAGGGAAGCCCACCTCGATCTCCTTGAAGCCGATGGCCACCAGCGCCTGGAACATGCGCAGCTTGCGGGGAATGTCCATGGGCTCGATCAAGGCCTGGTTGCCGTCGCGCAGGTCCACGCTGCACCACACCGGCGGCTGCGTGATCACGGCATCGGGCCAGGTGCGGTCCGCCAGGCGCACGGGCGCGAAGGGGCGGTACTTGCTGGCGGGGTTCTTCAACATCGGCATGGTCGGGTCTCTCGAGGGGGTGAACCAGCAGCCCCAAAAGCAAACGGCCCGCTGCTGGTGCAAACGGGCCGTCTACGGGAATTTAAAGCGCGCGCGCTACCGTCTCCGCCCGTGGGGGATTAGCAGTAGGGCAAGCGCAATGCGGTTCATGGAGCCGACTCTAGCACATCGCCCCGTCACCGGTGCAAGCCGGACTCTTCGGGCTCGTCGGTGGAGGTGCTGATCATGCTGGCGCGCTGCCCGCGCGCCTTGCGCCAGCCGTACACGGCGTAGCCGGACAGGCCGTACACCACGAACACCGCGAACAGCACGAAGGGCGGGTGGATGTTGATGACGGCGATGCCCAGCGCGATCAGCACGATCACGGCGAAGGGCACGCTCTTCTTCATCTGGATGTCCTTGAAGCTGTAGAAGGGCACGTTGGTCACCATCGTCAGCCCCGCATAGAGCGCCACGCCGAACATCACCCAGGCCACCTCGTAGGGCTTGTAGGTGCTCTGCTCCGTCATGATCCAGATGAAGCCGGTGACCAGCGCCGCGGCGGCAGGGGACGGCAGGCCCTGGAAGTAGCGCTTGTCGACCACGCCGGTGTTCACGTTGAAGCGCGCCAGGCGCAGCGCCGCGCAGGCGCAGTAGACGAAGGCGGCGATCCAGCCCCAGCGCCCCAGGCCCTTGAGCGCCCACTCGTAGGCGATCAGCGCGGGCGCGGCGCCGAAGGACACCATGTCGGACAGCGAATCCATCTGCTCGCCGAAGGCGCTCTGCGTGTTGGTCATGCGGGCCACCCGCCCGTCCAGGCTGTCCAGCACCATGGCGCTGAACACGCCGATGGCCGCCAGGTCGAAGCGGCCGTTCATGGCCATCACCATGCCGTAGAACCCGCCGAACAGCGCGGCCAGGGTGAAGAGGTTGGGCAGGATGTAGATGCCCTTGCGGCGCTTGCGCACCACCAGTCCCTCGGCAGGCATCTCGTCTTCGTGTCCGTCGTGCATGGGCAGAGTGTAAGGGGTCGCGCAAGAATGAAAAAGCCGCCCGCAGGCGGCTTTCGCGGTGCACGCGCGCTTCAGTTGCGCGTCTGGTCCACCAGCTTGTTCTTCTTGATCCAGGGCATCATGGCGCGCAGCTGCTCGCCCACCACCTCGATCGAGCTTTCCGCGTTCAGGCGGCGGCGCGACTGCAGCGTCGGGGCGCCGGCGCGGTTCTCGATGATGAAGCTCTTGGCGTATTCGCCGGTCTGGATGTCCTTCAGGACCTGCTTCATCACCTTCTTGGTCTCCTCGGTGATGATGCGCGGGCCCGTGACGTACTCGCCGTACTCCGCGTTGTTGGAGATCGAGTAGTTCATGTTCGCGATGCCGCCTTCGTAGATCAGGTCGACGATCAGCTTGAGTTCGTGCAGGCACTCGAAGTAGGCCATCTCGGGCGCGTAGCCGGCTTCCACCAGCGTTTCGTAGCCGGCCTTGATCAGCTCCACGGTGCCGCCGCACAGCACGGCCTGCTCGCCGAACAGGTCGGTCTCGGTCTCCTCGCGGAAGTTGGTCTCGATGATGCCGGCCTTGCCGCCGCCGTTGGCCATCGCGTACGACAGCGCCAGGTCGCGGGCGCGGCCGGACTTGTCGGCATGCACCGCCACCAGGTGGGGCACTCCGCCGCCCTGGGTGTAGGTGTTGCGCACGGTGTGGCCGGGGGCCTTGGGCGCGACCATCCACACGTCGAGGTCGGCGCGGGGCACGACCTGGCCGTAGTGCACGTTGAAGCCGTGGGCGAAGGCGAGCGAGGCGCCCTGCTTGATGTTCGGCTCGACGTCGTTCTTGTAGACGGTGGCGATCTGCTCGTCGGGCAGCAGGATCATCACGACGTCGGCGGACTTCACGGCCTCGCCCACTTCGGCGACCTTCAGGCCGGCCTTCTCCACCTTCGGCCAGCTGGCGCCGCCCTTGCGCAGGCCGACGATGACCTTGACGCCGCTGTCGTTGAGGTTCTGCGCGTGCGCATGGCCTTGCGAGCCGTAGCCGATGATGGCAACCGTCTTGCCCTTGATCAGGCTCAGGTCACAGTCCTTGTCGTAATAAACCTTCATGAGTCTCTCCAGAAAAATTCGTTGGGGCGGGGGTGGATGGGGTGGGTCACACCCTCAGGATTCTTTCGCCGCGGCCGATGCCGCTGGCGCCGGTGCGCACCGTCTCGAGGATGGCGCTGCGGTCGATGGCCTGCAGGAAGGCGTCGTTCTTCGCCTGGTCGCCGGTCAGCTCGATGGTGTAGCTCTTGTCGGTGACGTCGATGACGCGGCCGCGGAAGATGTCCGCCATGCGCTTCATCTCCTCGCGCTCCTTGCCCACCGCGCGCACCTTCACCATCATGAGCTCGCGCTCGGTGTAGCTGCCCTCGGTGAGGTCGACCACCTTCACCACCTCGATCAGGCGGTTCAGGTGCTTGGTGATCTGCTCGATCACGTCGTCGGAACCTGCGGTGGTGATCGTCATGCGCGACAGCGACGGGTCTTCCGTCGGCGCCACGGTGAGCGACTCGATGTTGTAGCCGCGCGCGGAGAACAGGGCCACCACGCGGGACAGGGCACCGGGCTCGTTCTCGAGCAGCACGGCAATGATGTGCTTCATGTCTGATTCCTCTTTTCGGTGCCCTCCCCGGCCGGCGGTAACCGGTCGGCTTGGCAGCCAATAGATTCGTCCTGGGGGATGTGCGGCGGGCGCGCCCGCCGCGTCGTTCTTAGAGGTCCTCGCTCCCGAGGAGCATCTGCGTGATGCCCTGCCCGGCCTTCACCATCGGCCAGACGTTCTCCGTCGGGTCGGTGCGGAAGTCCATGAACACGGTGCGGTCCTTCAGCTTGCGGGCTTCCCGCAGCGCCGGTTCCACGTCCGCCGGCCGCTCGATCAGCATGCCGACGTGGCCATAGGCCTCGGCCAGCTTCACGAAGTTGGGCAGCGCGTCCATGTAGCTGTGGCTGTAGCGGCCCTCGTAATCGAGTTCCTGCCACTGGCGCACCATGCCCAGGTAGCGGTTGTTCAGCGCCAGGATCTTGATCGGCGTGTTGTACTGCAGGCAGGTGGAAAGCTCCTGGATGCACATCTGCACCGAGCCTTCGCCGGTGACGCAGTACACCTCCGACTCCGGCTTGGCCAGCTTGATGCCCATGGCGTAGGGGATGCCCACGCCCATCGTGCCCAGGCCACCGGAGTTGATCCAGCGGCGCGGCTCGGGGAACTTGTAGAACTGGGCCGCCCACATCTGGTGCTGGCCGACGTCGGAGGTCACGTAGGCCTCGACATCCTTGGTCATGTTCCACAGCGTCTCGATCACGTGCTGCGGCTTGATCACGTCGCGGTTGTTGCGGTCGTAGCGCAGGCAGTCCTTGCCGCGCCAGCCCTGGATGGTTTCCCACCAGGCGCCCAGCGCCGACGCGTCGGGCTTCATGCCCGATTCGCGGATCTGCGCGATCAGTTCGGCCAGCACGTCCTTCACGTCGCCCACGATCGGGATGTCGACCTTCACGCGCTTGGAGATGCTGGAAGGATCCACGTCGATGTGGATGATCTTGCGGTCGCTGGAGGCGAAGTGCTTGGGGTTGCCGATCACGCGGTCGTCGAAGCGCGCGCCCACGGCCAGCAGCACGTCGCAATTCTGCATCGCGTTGTTGGCCTCGATCGTGCCGTGCATGCCCAGCATGCCCAGGAACTTCGGGTCGGTGCCGGGAATGGCGCCCAGCCCCATCAGCGTGTTGGTGCAGGGGTAGCCCAGCAGGTTGGCCAGGGTGCGCAGTTCGTCGCTGGCATTGCCCAGGACCACGCCGCCGCCGGAGTAGATATAGGGCCGCTTGGCCGTCATCAGCAGCTGCAGCGCCTTGCGGATCTGGCCGCTGTGGCCCTTGCGCACCGGGTTGTAGGAGCGCATCTCCACCTTGTCCGGGTAGCCGGTCCAGGGCGTCTTGTTGAAGGACACGTCCTTCGGGATGTCCACCACCACGGGGCCGGGGCGGCCGCTGCGGGCGATGTGGAAGGCCTTCTTCATCACCATGGCCAGGTCGCGCACGTCCTTGACCAGGAAGTTGTGCTTGACGATCGGGCGCGTGATGCCGACGGTGTCGCATTCCTGGAAAGCGTCGAGGCCGATCGCCGCCGTCGGCACCTGGCCGGTGACGATCACCATCGGGATCGAGTCCATGTACGCGGTGGCGATGCCGGTGACCGCGTTGGTCACGCCGGGGCCGGAGGTCACCAGGGCGACGCCGACGTCGCCGGTGGCGCGCGCATAGCCGTCGGCCGCGTGCACGGCCGCCTGCTCGTGGCGCACCAGCACGTGCTGGATGGTGTCCTGCTTGTAGAACGCGTCGTAGATGTGCAGCACCGCGCCGCCCGGGTAGCCCCAGACGTACTTCACGTTCTCGGCCTGGAGGGCCTTGACGAGGATTTCGGCGCCGCGGAATTCGGTGGTCTGGCCGGCCGAGACGGCGGCCGCGGAGCTGAGCTCCGTGCGGGAGATTTCCATGATCAACCTTTCGGGTTTCGAACAACGAACCTTGGGGTGCCCCTTCGCCCGCCCTCGTGAGGCTGCGTCGGGACTTAGAGCACCGGGCCATGGGCGGGCGCGTCGCACCGCCGGATCCGGACTCGTTTGCCTTTTGACTTGCAGCGCGCATTATCGCACTGCAACACGACCGTTCCAAAGCCCGACCGCGGCGATGCCATAATTTCCGGCTGCCCATTCCCCGCCGCATGCGGAGGGCGGGCCCTTCCGCCGCTTCGGCGCGACCCAGAACAAAGCTGCACTCAGCCGCACGGACACTTGGCCACCGAACGCGAACTCTCGGATTTCCTGCTCAGCGTCGAGAAGCGCGCCTTCAAGCGCACCGTTTATCACGTACGCGAGGAGGAGTCGGCCCTCGACATCGTGCAGGACAGCATGATGAAGCTGGCGGAGCACTACAGCGACAAGCCGCCGAACGAGCTGCCCATGCTGTTCCAGCGGATCCTGTCCAACTGCACCCTGGACTGGTTCCGGCGGCAAAAGACGCGAAATGCGCTCTTTTCCAACCTGAGCGACTTCGAATCCGCCTCCGACGACGGAGATTTCGACCTCCTGGAAACTTACACGTCGCCCGAGAACTCCCAGCAGGTCGAGAGTGCCGAGGACGCCACCCGTCGGGCGCAGGTCCTGCGCGAGATCGAAACCGAGATCATGGAACTGCCCGCCCGTCAACGCGAAGCGTTTCTGATGCGTTACTGGGAGGACATGGACGTGGCCGAAACTGCGGCCGCCATGGGCTGCTCCGAAGGCAGTGTCAAGACCCACTGTTCAAGAGCGGTCGCAGCCCTGAGCAAGGCGCTGCGGGCAAAGGGAATACAACTATGACCACAACGGATCCACTGCGCGCCCGGCAGGCTGACCAGTTCGGCCGCCGTGTGGCGATGCGCCTCGACGCGGCCACGCGCGAGATGCCCTATGAAGTGAACGAGCGCCTGCGCGCCGCACGGGTGCGCGCGCTGCAGGTGCGCAGGCAACATGAAGTTGCACCGGTCATCGTTGGCCGTGGCGGAGCCGCCACACTTGGTTTCGGCCAGCGCAGCTGGTTCAACCGCCTGGCTTCCGTGCTGCCGCTGGTGCTGCTGGCCGCCGGCCTGGTGCTGATCCACATCGCCCAGAGCGACCGCCGCGCCACCGAGCTGGCCGAGGTCGATGCCGCCCTGCTGACCGACGACCTGCCCCCGGCCGCCTACGCCGACCCCGGCTTCGTCCAGTACCTGAAATCCGGCGGCGGCGACTGAACGGGGCGCCCAGCATGACGCCGCCCCGCCGCCGCGCTTTCGCTGCCGGCCTGCTGGCCGCGGGTCTCGCCGTCCAGGTGTCCTGGGCTGCCGACCCCGTGCCACCGCCCCTGCCCGCCGGCACCCGCTGGCGCAGGCCACCAAGCCCTCCGTCTCCACCCAGGCGCCGATCCGCCCCGCCCAGGTGCGCACCGCGCCGGCGACGCGGGCCGAAAGCAAGCCTACCTGGGCCGAACTCACGCCGCCGCAACAGCAGGCGCTGGTCCCGCTCACCGGCACCTGGCGGGTGCTGGGCGAGGCGCACAAGCGCAAGTGGCTGGCCCTGTCCGAGAACTTCGCGACCATGCCGCCGGCCGAACAGTCCCGCCTGCACAGCCGCATGACGGAATGGGCGGCCCTGTCGCCGCAGCAGCGCACGCTGGCCCGCCTGAACTTCGCGGAAGCGCAGAAGGTCGACCCGGCGACCGACAAGCGCGCCAAGTGGGAGGCCTACCAGGCCCTGCCCGCCGAGGAAAAGCGCAAGCTGGCGGCCGCCGCCGCCAAGACGCCGGCGCCGCCCACTGCCGCGGCCGTCAAGCCGGTGCCGCAGCAGAAGCTGGCCAAGATCCCGAAGAAGAAGGCCGAGAGCGCCAAGATCGCCGTGCTGCCCGGCCAGGTGGACAACAACACCCTGCTGCCGCAGCCGCTGGCTCCCATCCTGCCTTGACCGTTCCGGATCCCCTGGCCGCACCCAGCGTGCGGCGCCGCATGGCCGCGTGGTTCTACGAAGCCGTGCTCCTGTTCGCGATCGGCCTGATCGCCACCCTGCTGTTCTCCGTGCTGGTCCAGATGCGCAGCGGCATCGACACGCGGCGCTGGCTGCTGCAAGGCTTCCTGGCCGTCGTGTTCGCGATCTACTTCTCCTACCTGTGGACGCGCGGGCAGACGCTGCCGATGAAGACCTGGCGCATCCGCGTCGTCGATCGGCACGGCCGGCGGCTCACGCAGGGGCGCGCCCTGCTGCGCTACCTGTTCTGCTCGGTCTGGTTCGCCGCCCCGCTGGCCGCCTACAACTCGGGCCGCTTCAGCCTGCCGCAACTGGGCTTCATCGCCGCCGGCTGGGTCGCCTTGTGGGCCATGCTCAGCCACCTGCACCCGCAGCGCCAGTTCTGGCACGACGCCTTCGCCGGCACGCGCCTGGTCGATGCGCCGGAGCGGTAGGAGACAATCCCGCGCATGTCGACTCCCGACGAACGCCTCTCCGAAGTCGTCAATCCGCAGAAGGGCCGCACCGGGTTCAGCCGCATGTGGCATGCCACGGGCTATTCGCTCGCCGGCCTGCGCGCCGGCTGGGACGAAGCGGCCTTCCGGCTGGAGGCCTGCCTGGCCTTCGTGATGCTGCCGCTGTCCCTCTGGATCGGCCGCAACTGGGTCGAGGTGGCGCTGCTCGCCGGCTCCATCCTGCTGGTGCTGATGGTGGAACTGCTCAACACCGGCATCGAGGCGGCCATCGACCGCGTCGGGCTGGAACGCCATCCCCTGTCCAAGCGCGCCAAGGACATGGGCAGCGCCGCCGTCTTCCTCTCCCTGCTGCTCGCGGGCGGCATCTGGGCCGCCGGGCTCTGGCAACTCTTCTTCGCATGACCCCCAATTTCTCGCTGTGCGTCTACTGCGGCTCGCGCCCGGGCGCGGATCCCCGCTTCGCCGAGGTGGCCACCGAGGTGGGCCGCTGGATCGGCCGCTACGGCGGCCAGCTGGTCTACGGCGGCGGCAACAACGGCCTGATGGGCATCCTGGCGGATGCGGCGCTGCAATCCGGCGCGCGTGGTGGGCGTGATCCCGCACTCGATGGTCGAACGCGAATGGGCCAAGCGCGAATGCACCGAGCTGCACGTCGTGGAGAACATGCACCAGCGCAAGATGCTGATGGCCGAACGGGCCGACGCCTTCCTCGCCCTGCCGGGCGGCATCGGCACCTTCGAGGAAGTGTTCGAGGCCTGGAGCTGGCGCATGCTGGACTTCCACCGCAAGCCGGTGGCCCTGCTGGACCAGGACGGCTACTACCAGCCGCTGCTACAGTTTTTGCAGCACAGCGTGCGCCACGGCTTCATGAACGCGGGGCAGATGGAGCTGCTGACGGTGGGCGAGGACCCGGCGACGCTGCTGCCGCAATTGGTGCAGGCCGCGGGGTTCGATCCGCGGCCGGTGGACGTCTCGCAGATCTAGGTCAGACCGCCGATTCGTCGATCTCGCCGGTGCGGATGCGGACCACGCGTTCGACCGTGGTCACGAAGATCTTGCCGTCGCCGATCTTGCCGGTGTGGGCGGCCTTGATGATGGCGTCCACGCAGCGGTCCACGTCGTCGTCCTTCACCACCACTTCCACCTTCACCTTGGGCAGGAAGTCCACCACGTACTCGGCACCGCGATAGAGCTCGGTATGGCCCTTCTGGCGGCCGAAGCCCTTGACCTCGGTGACCGTCAGGCCGGTCACGCCGACTTCCGCCAGCGCCTCGCGCACCTCCTCCAGCTTGAAGGGCTTCACGATGGCGGTGATCTGTTTCATGGACTCTCCAGGGATGTCGTCGTTGTCGGATCGCGTCTAGGCGCGGAACTTGCCGGTAATAGGATAGCGCCAATCCTTGCCGAAGCTGCGGTGCGACACGCGTATCCCCACGGGCGCCTGCCGGCGCTTGTATTCGTTGATGCGGATCAGGCGGGCCACCCGTTCCACCGTGGCGCGGTCGAAGCCGGCGGCCACGATCTCCTCGATGCCCTGGTCGTTCTCCATGTAGCGCTGCAGGATCGCGTCCAGCACCTCGTAGGGCGGCAGGCTGTCCTGGTCCACCTGGTCCGGCCGCAGCTCCGCGCTGGGCGGGCGCGTGATGATGCGCTCCGGGATCGGGTTCGCCCCCGTTCCGTAGGGATCGTTGGCGTTGCGCCAGCGCGCCAGCTTGAACACCACCGTCTTGAGAACGTCCTTGATCACCGCGAAGCCGCCCGCCATGTCGCCGTAGAGCGTGCAGTAGCCGGTGGCCATCTCGCTCTTGTTGCCGGTGGTCAGCACGATGCCGCCGAACTTGTTCGACAGCGCCATCAGCAGCACGCCGCGGATGCGCGCCTGGATGTTCTCCTCGGTCGTGTCCTCGGGCAGGCCGGCGAACTCCTTGGCCAGCGAGGCCTTGAAGGCCTCGAACTCCGGCTTGATCGAGATCTCGTCGTAGCGCACGCCCAGGCGCTGCGACATCTCGCGCGCATCGATCCAGGAGATGTCGGCCGTGTAGGGCGAGGGCATCATCACCGCCCGCACCTTGCCGGCGCCCAGCGCATCGACGGCGATCGCCAGCACCAGCGCGGAGTCGATGCCGCCGGAGAGCCCCAGCAGGACGCTGGGGAAGCCGTTCTTTCCGATGTAGTCGCGCACGCCCAGCACCAGCGCATGCCACAGCTCCTCCTCGTCCGCGAGGTCGGGCGCGATCGGGCCGGAGAGCTGGAACGAAGTGGGGCCGGGCGTCGCCTCCACGTAGAACAGGTCCTCGCAGAAGGCGGGCGCGCGGGCGGCCAGCGCGCCGTCGGCGTTCACGGCGAAGGAGCCGCCGTCGAAGATCACCTCGTCCTGCCCGCCCACGAGGTGCGCGTAGATCAGGGGCAGGCCGACCGCCCGGGCGCGCGCGCCCATCTGCGCGATGCGCTCGCTGACCTTGCCCACGTGCATGGGCGAGGCGTTGGGCACCACCAGCAGCTGCGCGCCGGACACGCGGGCCAGCTGCGCCGGCTCCTCGAACCACGCGTCCTCGCAGATCAGCAGGCCGACGTTGACGTCTTCCACCTGGAACACGCAGGTGCCCTGCCCGCGCGTGAAGTAGCGGTATTCGTCGAAGACCTGGTAGTTGGGCAGTTCGCGCTTGGCATAGGTCTCGATGACCTTGCCTTCGCTGAGCACGCTGGCGGCGTTGTAGCGCATCTGCACCTGCACCGACTTGCCCTTGATGCCGGTGCCGTGCGGGTGGCCCACCACCACGTGCAGGCCCTTCAACCCCGCCAGCTCGCGGGCCACCGTTTTCACGGCATCATCGCAGGCAGCGATGAACGCGGGCCGCAGCAGCAGGTCTTCCGCCGGGTAGCCGCAGATGGAGAGTTCGGGCGTGAGCACGAGGCGCGCGCCCTGCCCGTAGGCCGTGCGCGCGGCGGCGATGATCTTTGCGCGTTGCCCGCCATGTCACCCACCGTGACGTTCAGCTGGGCCGTACAGATTTTGAGTGTCATTGAGACGTGCCGGACCTATCGACCGATTATGTTACCCGCGTGCTCGCGTCGCCGTGCGACGTGGAGGCGGACGCATGGAACGCGCTGCTCGCGCTCGCCGGCGGCTCGCCCTTCATGCGGCACGCGTACCTGGCGGCGATGCACGACAGCGGCAGCGCGGTGCGCGACACCGGCTGGACGCCGCAATTCCTGACCCTCTGGCGCGAGGGCGAGCTGCAGGCCGCCTGCCCGCTGTACCTGAAGAGCCATAGCTACGGCGAGTACGTGTTCGACTGGGCCTGGGCCAACGCCTACGAGCAGCACGGCCTGCGCTACTACCCCAAGGCGCTCACCGCCGTCCCCTTCACGCCGGTACCCGGCCCGCGCCTGCTGGCGCGCGACGCGGCGGCGCGCGCAGCGCTGGTGCGCTCCATCATCGCCTGGTGCAAGCAGAAGAAGGTGTCTTCGTACCACCTGCTGTTCGGAACCGAGGACGACATCGCCGCCTGCGCCGACGCCGGCCTGATGCTGCGCCACACGGTGCAGTTCCACTGGACGAACGCGGGCTACCCCGACTTCGACGCCTTCCTCGCGACGCTCACGCAGGAAAAGCGCAAGAAGATCCGGCAGGAGCGGCGCAAGGTGGCCGAGGCCGGCGTCACCTTCCGCCACGTGCAGGGCAGCGCGATCGCCGAAGCGGACTGGGACTTCTTCTACCGCTGCTACGAGCGCACCTACCGCGAGCACGGCAACCCGCCCTACCTCACGCGCGACTTCTTCCGCCGCATGGCGGCGACCATGCCGCAGAACTGGCTGCTGTTCGTGGCCGAGCGCAAGGGCCGGCCGATCGCCACCAGCCTGATCGGCATCGGCGGCGACGTGGCCTACGGCCGCTACTGGGGCGCGCTGGAGCGCGTGGACTGCCTGCACTTCGAGGCCTGCTACTACCAGCCGCTGCAGTGGTGCATCGCCAACGGATACCGCAGCTTCGAGGGCGGGGCGCAGGGCGAGCACAAGATGGCGCGCGCGCTGATGCCGGTGAAGACCAGCAGCGCGCACTGGCTGGCGCACCCCGCCTTCGCCGACGCGGTGGAGAAATTCCTGGAACGCGAAGGTCGGGGCGTGGAGAACTACGTGGAGCACCTCGAGCAGCGCTCCCCGTTCCGCCAGGGCTGAGGCTCAGCCCGCCGGGTGTTCCTTGCGGTAGTTCTCGATGCCGTCGAGGACCTCGCGCTTGGCCGACTCCGGGCCTTCCCAGCCCAGCACCTTCACCCACTTGCCGGGCTCCAGGTCCTTGTAGTGCTCGAAGAAGTGGGAGATCGTCTTCAGCCGCAGCGGATTCAGGTCTTCCGGCTTCTGCCACTGCGTGTACAGGCTCAGCACCTTCTCGATCGGCACGGCCAGCACCTTGGCGTCGTCGCCGGCCTCGTCCTGCATCTTCAGGATGCCGATCGGGCGGCAGGTCACCACCACGCCCGGGATCAGCGGCACGGGCGTGATCACCAGCACGTCGACCGGGTCGCCGTCGCCGCTGATGGTCTTGGGCACGTAGCCGTAGTTGGTCGGGTAGTGCATCGCCGTGCTCATGAAGCGGTCGACGAAGATGGCGCCCGTCTCCTTGTCCACCTCGTACTTCACGGGGTCGGCGTTCATCGGGATCTCGATGATCACGTTGAAGGCGTCGGGAACATGCTTGCCGGGGGTGACTTGGTCGAGGGACATGGTTGTTTCGTTCTGACTGCGAAGGGGGGATCGGATCGGGGGAAACCCTGATTTTAGTCAATGACACTACCGACGCCTTACACAGTCATTTCTGTGTAAAGCCTTTACTGATAGAGTGCGCCGGTTGGCCAATCGCCTCCTGTGCGGAGTGACGAGGAAGCAACGCAGCGGGGGTTCCGCGGCGTTGGCGCCCCCTCGAAGACTCAAGCGAAACGACAGGAGAAACTTCAATGACTGGCAACTCGGCGCTGATCCTGGCGCTCGTCTGCGGCTTTGCGGCCGTGGCCTACGGCTTCTGGGCCCCCAGCTGGATCCTCTCGCAGGACGCGGGCAATCCCCGGATGCAGGAAATCGCGGCGGCCATCCAGGCCGGCGCAGCCTACCTGGCGCGGCAGTACCGCACCATCGCGATCGTCGGCGTCGTCCTGGCGATCCTGATCGCCGTCTTCCTCGACATGCAGACCGCCGTCGGCTTCATCATCGGCGCCATCCTGTCGGGAGCCTGCGGCTTCATCGGCATGAACGTGTCGGTGCGCGCCAACGTGCGCACGGCGCAGGCGGCCACCCGCGGCATCGGCCCGGCGCTGGACGTGGCCTTCCGCGGCGGCGCCATCACCGGCATGCTGGTGGTCGGCCTGGGCCTGCTGGGCGTCACGGCCTTCTACTGGTTCCTGGTGGGCAACGGCAACCTGACGCCGGACCGCAAGCTGGCCACGCTGCTGAACCCGCTGATCGGCTTCGCCTTCGGCTCCTCGCTGATCTCGATCTTCGCCCGCCTGGGCGGCGGCATCTTCACCAAGGGTGCGGACGTCGGCGCGGACCTGGTGGGCAAGGTGGAAGCGGGCATCCCGGAAGACGACCCCCGCAACTTCCCGCCGTGATCGCCGACAACGTGGGCGACAACGTGGGTGACTGCGCCGGCATGGCCGCCGACCTGTTCGAGACCTATGCCGTGACGCTGATCGCCACCATGGTGCTGGGCGCCCTGCTGATCACCGCCGCGCCCGTGAACGCCGTGCTGTACCCGCTGGCGCTGGGCGGCGTGTCCATCATCGCCTCCATCATCGGCTGCTTCTTCGTCAAGGCCTCGCCCGGCATGAAGAACGTGATGCCGGCCCTGTACAAGGGCCTGATCGTCGCCGGCGTGCTGTCGCTGATCGCCTTCTTCTTCGTCACCAAGTGGCTGATCCCCGACAACGCGGTCACCGCCTCCGGCAGCCAGATGCGCCTGTTCGGCGCCTGCGTCGTGGGCCTGGCCCTGACCGGCCTGCTGGTGTGGATCACCGAGTACTACACCGGCACGCAGTACAAGCCGGTGCAGCACGTGGCGCAAGCCTCCACCACCGGCCACGGCACCAACATCATCGCCGGCCTCGGCGTGTCGATGCGTTCCACCGCCTGGCCCGTGATCTTCGTGTGCGGCGCGATCATCATCTCCTACTGGCTGGCCGGCCTGTACGGCATCGCCATCGCCGCGACCGCCATGCTCTCCATGGCCGGCATCGTGGTGGCCCTGGACGCCTACGGCCCGATCACCGACAACGCCGGCGGCATCGCCGAGATGTCGGAAATGCCCGCCTCCGTGCGTGACATCACCGACCCGCTGGACGCCGTGGGCAACACCACCAAGGCCGTGACCAAGGGCTACGCGATCGGTTCCGCCGGCCTGGCCGCGCTGGTGCTGTTCGCCGACTACACGCACAAGCTGGAGACCTACGGCCGCCAGATCAGCTTCGACCTGTCGGACCCGATGGTGATCGTGGGCCTGTTCATCGGCGGCCTGATCCCCTACCTGTTCGGCGCCATGGCGATGGAGGCCGTGGGCCGCGCCGCCGGTTCCGTGGTGGTGGAAGTGCGCCGCCAGTTCCGCGAGATCAAGGGCATCATGGAAGGCACCGCCAAGCCGGAATACGGCGTCGCGGTGGACATGCTGACCAAGGCGGCGATCAAGGAAATGATGATCCCGTCGCTGCTGCCGGTGGTGGTGCCCATCGTCGTCGGCCTGGTGCTCGGCCCCAAGGCCCTGGGCGGCCTGCTGATGGGAACGATCGTGACGGGCCTGTTCGTCGCCATCTCCATGTGCACGGGCGGCGGCGCCTGGGACAACGCCAAGAAGTACATCGAAGACGGCCACCACGGCGGCAAGGGCTCGGAAGCGCACAAGGCGGCCGTGACCGGCGACACCGTGGGCGACCCCTACAAGGACACGGCCGGTCCGGCGGTCAACCCGCTGATCAAGATCATCAACATCGTGGCGCTGCTGATCGTGCCGCTGGTGGTGAAGTTCCACGGCGCCGATGCGACGGCCGCGACGCCGCCTGCTCCCGTGTCGGCCACCGCCCCGGCTGCGGGCGTGTCCTATCCCGCCCCGGTGACCCCTGCCCCCGCGCCCGCGACGGCCGCCGCTCCGGCTGCCGCGCAGGCAGCCGCACCGGCCGCATCGGCTGCATCGGCCGCGCGATGAAGCAAGGCCCGCTGTCGCGGGCCTTGTTCTTTCGTGCATTCCCCGGCGTTGACACCGCCCGCTCCAGCATGCGAAGCTGCCGCCCGCGCCTGCCCGTGCGGCGGGCCTTTCCCTTCCCGACTGCATGACCGACCTCGTCGTCCGCCGCCTCCTCGTCGACATGGAGCAGCCCGTCGCGCGCCACTGGTGCGCGGGCGATGCGTTCCGCACCGCGTTGTTCAACGCGCTGTCGATGAGCTTTCCCGTGGGCGAGCAGTTCTTCATCGACTCCGTGCGCAACGGCTTCAAGGCGCTGCCTGCGCAGAAGCAGGAGCAGTTCCGCGCCGAAGTCCAGGGCTTCATCGGCCAGGAAGCGACGCACCGCCGCCTGCACTCGCTCTACAACGCGCACCTGGACAGGCTGGGCCTGGTGAACGACTGGGAGCCGCGCGCCCGCGAGCGCCTCAAGCAGATGGAAGGCCTGGACGTGCGCCACTGGCTGGGCATCACCGCCGCCAACGAGCACTTCACGGCGATCTTCGCGGACTTCATGCTGCGCAACGCCGACCTGCTGGGCGAGCAGGACCCGCGGCTGGCCACGCTGTGGCTGTGGCACAGCGCCGAGGAGTCCGAGCACAAGAGCACCGCCTTCGACCTGTACCAGGCACTGGGCGGCAGCCACGAATGGCGCGTCAAGTGGATGCGGCAGGTGACCTTCTTCTTCCTGACCGACACGCTGCGCCAGACCGCCAGCAACCTGCGGCGGGACGGCACGCTGTGGAAGTGGAGCACATGGAAGAGCGCGGCCAGCTACCTGTTCGGCCGGCGCGGGCTGGTCACCCTGACGTACCAGCCCTGGCGGGCGTATTTCCGCCGGGATTTCCATCCCAGCCAGCAGGATTCCAGTGCCTCGGTGGCCTGGCTGCGGGAGCACGGCGACAGCTTCGTGCCCGTGGGCGGCTGAGCGCGTTCAGGGGCAAAATCGCCCCATGCAACTCCATTACATCGGCAACTCCGCCGTGCGCTCCTCCAGCGAGCGCACCCTGCCCGTCATCGACCCGTCCGACGGCCAGACCTACGACACCATCCAGCGTGGCACGCCGGAAGACATCGATGCGGCCGTGCGGGCCGCCCGCCAGTGCTTCGACGGTCCCTGGAGCAAGCTGAGCGCCGCCGAGCGCGGCCGCCTGCTGATGCGCTTGTCGCTCAAGGTCAGCGAGTGCGTGGACGAACTCGCCGCCATCGAGCAGCGCGACTGCGGCAAGCCCACCAAGCAGGCCCGCGCCGACGCGGTGGCGCTGGCCCGCTACTTCGAGTTCTACGCCGGCGCCTGCGACAAGCTGCACGGCGAGACCCTGCCCTACCAGGACGGCTACACGGTGCTGACCTGGCGCGAGCCGCACGGCGTCACGGGCCACGTCATCCCGTGGAACTACCCGATGCAGATCTTCGGCCGCAGCGTGGGCGGCGCGCTGGCCGCGGGCAACGTGTGTGTGGTCAAGCCTTCCGAGGACGCCTGCCTGTCGCTGATCCGCGTGGCGCAGCTCGCCGCCGAAGTGGGCTTCCCCGCCGGCGCCATCAACATCGTCACCGGCTTCGGCCACGAGGTCGGCGACGCGCTGGCGCGCCATGCCGGCATCGACCACATCAGCTTCACCGGCAGCCCCAAGGTCGGCACGCTGATCCAGCAGGTGGCGGCCGAGCGGCACTGCCCGGTGACGCTGGAACTGGGCGGCAAGAGCCCGCAGATCGTCTTTGCGGATGCCGACGTGGAACAGGTGCTGCCGGTGGTGATCAACGCGATCGTGCAGAACGCGGGACAGACCTGCTCCGCCGGTTCGCGCCTGCTGGTGGAACAAAGCCTGTACGAGCCGCTGCTGGCCCGCCTGGGCGAGGCCTTTTCGAAACTGCGCGTCGGCCCGGCGGCGATGGACCTGGACGTCGGCCCGCTGATCCGCCAGTCGCAGCAGCAGCGCGTGTGGGACTTCCTGTCCGACGCGCAGCACGTGGGCATCCCGGTCGTCGCGCAGGGCACCGTGGTGGACGAGGCGCCCGAGTCCGGCTTCTACCAGGCCCCCACGCTGCTGCGCGACGTGCCCATGACGCACCGCCTGGCGCAGGAGGAAGTGTTCGGGCCGGTGCTGGCCGCCATGAGCTTCCGCGACGAGGACCATGCGGTGGAACTCGCCAATGGCACGCACTTCGGGCTGGTGGCCGGCATCTGGACGCGCGACGGCTCGCGCATGCTGCGCATGGCCAGGCGCGTGAGGAGCGGCCAGGTCTTCATCAACAACTACGGCGCCGGCGGCGGCGTGGAACTGCCCTTCGGCGGCGTGAAGTCCTCGGGCTACGGCCGCGAGAAGGGCTTCGAGGCACTGTACGGGTTCACCACGCTGAAGACGGTGGCGATCAAGCACGGCTGAAGCCGCGCGCCGCCACCGCGCATCTGTGCGCTACTTGATCATCGCCGTCTTCACCACCGCCTCCGCCTTGGGCGCCAGGCGCTTGAAGAAGGCGAGGTCGGGCGCGTGGTAGGTGGCGGCGTAGAGCTCGTCGTTGCGCACCGCGGCCCAGCCCATGCCGCGCATCTGCAGGTCGGTCCTCTTCGTCGTCACCAGGAACTCGAAGCGCACGCCGGAAGTGCCGGCGAAGGTGCCCGGCTCGATGCGGGTGATCTTCACCTGCGAGCCGTCGGCGGCGTACATGATCTCGAACAGGCTCACCAGCTGGTCCGGCGTCATCTTGCCGGTGAAGGTCGGCACGCGCGCGTCCTTCTTGCCCGCCGCGGCCGGCGGCAGCGTGACGATCGGCTTGCCCGCCGGCAGGCCGGCCCACAGCCGCAGCTGGTCCAGCGCCGCGCCTTCCTGGGTCCACACCTCGTAAGGCTGGCCCGGGGAGTTGAGGCGGTTCCAGGCGTCCGGCAGCTTGACCGCCAGCTTGTTGTTCACCGTCTGGTCGCCCTCGACCTTGACGACGGCCGCACAGCCGGCCAGCAGCACCGCCAACACGATCGCAAGAATTCTTTGCATGGTCATTTCACTTCCGTCAGGTAGGTCTGGATGAGGGCCGCGTCGCCCGCGTCGGGCGCCAGCGCCAGGTATTTCTCGAAGGCCGCGTTGGCAGCTGCGCCATCCTCGCGCCGGCGGTGCAGCAGGCCCAGGGAGCGGAACAGCTCGGCCGGCGCCTTCTCCAGCGCGGCGCCCTTTTGCAGGTCGGCCAGCGCCGGGGCGAGATCCTCGTCCTTGCCGCGCTGGCGCAGGACTTCGCCGCGCCCGTAGAGGAACTGCGGGTCCTCGGGACGCAGCTTCAGCTTGCGGTTGAACAGCTCGAGGCTTTCCTCGAACTGGCCGCGCCGCAGTTCTTCCTGCAGCCAGTCCAGCCGGTGCGGCGCCATCACGCGATCGAGTTCCTCGGCGCCCAGCTTGCCGCCGCCGTCCCCGGCGATCTTCAGCAGGGCGTTGCGGCGGTCGCCGGCCGGCGGGTGCGAGGCAAACAGCGCGCTGCGCTGGCCGACGTCGTCGCCGCCACGGATCTTAAGCTCCGCCAGCAGGTCGTCCCAGATCTGCGCCGCCTGCCGGCCGTCGTAGCCCGCTTCGCGCAGCAGGCGCATGCCGATCTGGTCGGCGCGCAGTTCCTGGTCCCGCGAGAAGCCCATGGCGCTGGCCGCCACCCCGAGGCTGGCGACGGCGCCGGCCAGGCCGAACATCGCCAGCGCGGTCATCGCCGCCGCCTTGTTCTTCAGGTCGCGCAGGCGCTCCACCGTGTGGCGCTCCAGGTAGTGACCCAGTTCGTGCCCCAGCACCGCGGCGAGCTGCGCCTCGTTGTCCACCCGCAGCAGGAGGCCGGACCAGACCTGCATGGCGCCGTTGGGCGCCATCGTGGCGTTGAACTGCGCCGTCCGCACGACGTAGACGCGCACGTCCGCGCAATGCTGCTCGCCGCCCAGGCGGCAGACGATGTCGCGCAGGTAGGCGGTCAGCGCGGGATCGCGCACGACCAGCGGGCTGCGCCGCATGCGGGTCTCCTCGCGGTCCATCATCGACCAGAGGCCGCCCTCGTCGGTGTCGAGCGAGGGCCGCAGGAAGCGCGGCGGCGACTTCCATTCCGCGGGCGCCTGCGCCAATGCGCCGGTGCCGAGCCCGAGCGCGCCGAAGGCCGCGCAATGCCGGCAGGCCGAACGCAGGAAGGCGCGCCGCCCGCCCTGCTCCACGGCGCTCATCGCAGGGCGGGGAAAGTCTTGAGCAGGGCCTCGACGGTCTCTTCGGCCGCCTTGGGCTCGCGCAGGTCGCCCGAGGCGCGCGCGAGGTTGTTGAACCAGACGATGCGGCCGCTCTTGAGGTCCACCAGCGAGGCGTAGCCGACCTGCTGGCCGCCGGCCGGGATGATGGCCAGGCCGAAGGCCGCGCCGACGATGGTCATCGCCACCATGGCGGCCTTGCGTTCGGCGCTGGCGTAGCTGTCGCGCACCCAGAAGAACAGCGCGTAGTCGGCACTGGTGCGATCGTGCAGGGGCTTCACCGCTTCGCCGAGCGTCCAGTCGAGGGCGTCGTTCTTGGTGGGCAGCGCCGGCATCTTCATCATGTGGTGCAGGAACACGGCCTCGGCCACGGTGCCGTGCAGGGCATTGAGCTGCCCGAGTTCGTCAAGGTCGGCTTCCTTCAGCTCCTGGATGTCGCCGGCGACCACTTCCTTGCGCGCCATGAGAGCGGTGCGGAAGTGCTTGTGCGCGGCGTCGGTCCAGTCCGCGCGGGGTTCGATCACGCCGCCGCCGCTCACGGAGAACAGCTCCATGTCGGCCGGGACGATCACCAGCCTGGAGCCGGCGGGCCGGCTGCTGAAACCCGGCGCCAGGTTGCGCGAAGGCGTCTGCGCTTCGGCGACCGTGCCCCACATGGTTGCGACTGCCAGCAATGCCGCTGCCGCGGCGCGAATCCGCTTCTTGTCCATCTTCCCCTCCGTGCTTGTAGGGGAATTCTAGGAGCGTCCCGTCAGGACTTGCGCGGGACTTCGCGGATTCGTGCGCTTTTCACCACCGTCTCCGCCATCGGGAGGAGGCGCTGGTAGAACGCCAGCCTGGGCGCCACGAAGGTCGCCGCATAGAGCTCCTCGCCCCAGGTGGCGTCCGGCCTCACCGCGACCCAGCCCACGCCCTGCATCTCCAGATCGTCGCGCCGGCGGGACAGCGTGAACTCGAAGCGCACGCCGTTCTGGCCGGCAAAGACCGCCGGCTGCACCCGGGTGATGGTCACCGTGCCGGCCGTGGCGTACAGCTCCTCGAACAGGCTCACCAGCTTCTCCGCCGGCAGGCCCGGACGGAAGGTGGGCACGCGCGGCTCCTTGGCGTCGGAGGCGCGCGAGAACACGGCGGGCTTGGTCATGAGCGGCTGCCCCGGCCGCACGCCGCCCCAGAAGCGCAGGTGGTCGAGCGGGATGCCTTCCTGCGTCCAGGTGTCGTAGGGGTCCACGTCCCAGGGATCGCTGACCCGGTTCCAGGCGTCGGTGAGGTGCACCACCAGCCGGTCGTTGACGACCTGCTCGCCGTCCATGCGGCTCACGTTGGCGCAGGCGGCCAGCAGCAGCGCCAGCACGATGGGGATCAGGCGCTTCATCACTTCATCTCCGCCAGGTAGCCGCGCAGCAGGTCGGCGTCGGGCGCCTGCGGCGCCTGCGCCAGGTAGGTTTCGAAGGCCTTGACGGCGGCCCCGCGGTCGTTGCGCTGCCGGTGCAGCAGGCCCAGCGAACGGAAGGTCTCCGCCGGCGCCTTGGCCAGCCGGCTCGCGCCGTCCAGGTCGGCCAGCGCCTTCTCCACGTCGCCTCCGTCGTCGCGCAGGCGGTACACCTCGCCGCGCGAGAACAGCACGTCGGCGTCGCGTGCGTCCTTCTTCAGCATGCGGTCGAACAGCACCAGGCTCTCCTCGTACTGCCCGCGCTTGACCTCGTCCTGCAGCCAGCCGAAGCGCAGCGGCGCGATCGCCTTGCGGTAGCTGTCGGCGCCCAGGTTGCCGCCCGCATCGCCCGCCATCTGCAGCAGCTCGTCGCGCCGGCCGGCGGTGGTGGGATGGGTCTCGAACATGTCGCCGCGCTTGCCCGCGTCCTTGCCGCCGGTCACGCGCAGTTCGGCCAGCAGGTTGTCCCAGACGGCGGCGGCTTCCCGTCCGTCGTAGCCGGCGTGCCGCATCAGGCGCATGCCCATGCGGTCGGCGCGCGTCTCGTGCTCGCGCGAGAAGGCGAACATGTTGGCCAGCAGGCCGATCTGGCCGACGAAGGTGCCGATGCCGCCCACCATGCCGACCATGGTGGAGAGGATGGCGCGGTCCTTGGCGGCCCGCAGCTGCTCCACCTGGTGGCGCTCCAGGTAGTGGCCCAGCTCGTGGCCCAGGATGGCGGCCAGCTGCGCCTCGTTCTCCACCCGCAGCATCAGGCCGCTCCCACACCAGCATCATGCCGTTGGGGGCCATCAGCGCGTTGAAGTGCGGCACCCGCACCGCGTGCACGCGGATGTCGGGGCAGTGGCCGTCGCTCAGGCGGCAGACCATGTCCGTCAGGTAGTTCTTGAGCGAGTCGTCCTTGATCACCAGCGGGCTGCGCTTGATGCGCGTTTCCTCGCGGTCCACCAGGCCCCACAGGCCGCCCTCGTCGGTGTCGGCGGCCGGACGGCTGAAGCGGGGCGGCACCTTGATGGCGGAGAGGTCCTGCGCGAGCGAGGGCAGGCCGGCCAGGGCACCGAAGCCCAGGCAGTGGCGGCAGGCCGAGCGCAGGAAGCCCCGGCGGCCTTGTTCAGGAGGGTTCATGGCGGCCTCAGGGCTGGATGGCGGGGAAGCCCTTGAGCAGGGTGTCCACCGTTTCGAGTGCGGGTGCGGGCTCGCGCAGGTCGCCGGACATGCGGTCCAGCCGGTTGAACCAGACGATGCGGCCCGTGTTCAGGTCCACCAGCGAGGCGTAGCCCACCTGCTCGCCGCCCAGGCTGATCGCCCCCAGCGCCGCCAGGCCGATCATCATCGCCTTGCGCTCCTTGCTGGCGTAGCTGTCGCGCATCCAGGTGAAGAGCGCGTAGTCGGCGCCGGTGCGCTGCTGGAGCGGCCGCACCGCATCGCCCAGCGACCAGTTCAGGCGCTCCTGCTTGGTGGGCAGCTGCATCAGGCCGCGGCCGTAGTGGTGGATCATGACGGCGTCGGCCACGGCGCGATGCAGCGTGGTGATGTCGGCGAACTCGTCGGCCTCGGCGGCGTTCATGCGCGTGACCTTGCTGCCCAGGCGCGGGCGCTGCGCCTCCAGGGCGGCGGCGAAATTGGCCTGCGCGGCGCGCGTCCAGTCGTCGCGCGGCTCGACCACGCCGCCGGCGCTCATGGAGAACAGCTCCATGTCGGCGGGCAGGATCAGCAGCCGCGAATCGGCGCTGCGGGCGGTGAAGCCGGGGGCGAGCTGCCTGGAGCTGGCCTCCTGGGCCTGGGCGGTGACGGTGGCGGTGGCCAGCAACGTGGCCAGCAGCAGCGGTCGGGTGGTGCGCGATGCGAATGCGGGCATGTGGTACTCCTGCCTCGGACGGGAAGCCGCGGCACCCGAGAAAAGCCGCGGCGGAAATCAGCAACAATCGCACTTTATGCAGGGCTACGCCGGGGTCCAGTGACTGAGCGCTGCCCCGGGTAAATCTGTGCCGCCGCCACTAATTTTTCACGGGCGCGCGGGTTCCCCACATCGCGAAGGAAGCAACATGCGCGTCAAGGACAAATCCATCATCGTCACCGGTGCCGGCGGCGGCATCGGCGAAGGCATCGCCCATCGGCTCGCCGAAGAGGGCGCGCAGGTGCTGGTGAACGACATCGATGCGGCCAAGGGCGAAGCCGTGGCGGCCGCGATCCGCGCCAAGGGCGGGCGGGCCAGCTTCTTCCGCGCCGACGTCACCCGGTCCGCCGAGGTGAAGGCGCTGGTGGAGGCCGCCGTGCAGCGCCACGGCAAGCTGGACGTGGTGGTGAACAACGCCGGCTGGACGCACCGCAACCGCCCCGCGCTGGAAGTCAGCGAGGAGGAGTTCGACCGCGTCTATGCCATCAACATGAAGAGCATCTACCTGTCGACCATCCACGCGGTGCCGGCCTTCCGGGCGAACAAGGGCGGCGTCTTCATCAACATCGCCTCCACCGCCGGCGTGCGGCCGCGCCCGGGCCTGACCTGGTACAACGGCTCCAAGGGCGCGGTGATCACCACCAGCAAGTCGCTGGCCGCCGAATTCGGGCCGGACAACATCCGCGTGAACTGCATCAACCCGGTGTTCAACCCGGACACCGGCCTGTCGGCGGAGTTCGCCGGCGGGCCCGTGGACGAGGCGCGGCGCGCCAGGTTCCTGGCCACCATCCCGCTGGGCCGCTTCTCGACGGCCCTGGACGTCGCCAATGCCGCCCTGTACCTCTCCAGCGACGAGGCAGCCTTCTCCGGGGTCTGCATCGAGGTGGACGGCGCCCGCTGCGTCTAGGGGGAAGCCCTAGGCCGGGTCGGAATTGACCTGGGTCCATTGGAATCGGCGGGCCCCGCCCGCACAATCCGCCCATGGCTGAACGCGTGATCCCGCTGGTCGACCAGCGCCTGACGGCGCTGCGCGCCGCCCTGCCCGCGCAACCCGTCGCCGCCACCGGACTGGTGGCCGACACGCTGGGCCGGCCGTTGCGCGACCTGCGCATCAGCGTCACCGACCGCTGCAACTTCCGCTGCAGCTACTGCATGCCCAAGGAGGTGTTCGACAAGGACTACCAGTACCTGCCGCATGCCTCGCTGTTGAGCTTCGAGGAGATCACGCGCGTGGCGCGCCAGTTCCTGGCCCACGGCGTGCGCAAGATCCGCCTCACCGGCGGCGAACCGCTGCTGCGCAAGAACATCGAGATCCTGGTGTCGCAGCTGTCCGAGCTGCGCACGGTCGAAGGCACGCCGCCGGAACTGACGCTCACCTCCAACGGCTCGCTGCTGGCGCGCAAGGCGCGGGCGCTGAAGGACGCCGGCCTGCAGCGCGTGACGGTCAGCCTCGACGGGCTGGACGACGCCGTGTTCCGCCGCATGAACGACGTGGACTTCCCGGTCGCCGAGGTGCTGGAAGGCATCGCGGCGGCGCGCGAGGCGGGCCTGGGGCCGGTCAAGGTCAACATGGTGGTCAAGCGCGGCACCAACGACCACGAGATCCTGCCGATGGCGCGCCACTTCCGCGGCACCGGCATCGTGCTGCGCTTCATCGAATACATGGACGTGGGCGCCACCAACGGCTGGCGCATGGACGAAGTCATGCCGTCCGCCGAAGTGCGCGAGCGGCTCGCCTCCGAATTCGCGCTGACCGCGCTGGAAGCCGCCGCGCCCGGCGAAACCGCGGAGCGCTGGGGCTACGCCGACGGCGCCGGCGAGGTCGGCTTCATCAGCAGCGTGACCAAGGCCTTCTGCGGCGACTGCAACCGCGCACGCCTGTCCACCGAAGGCAAGCTCTACCTCTGCCTGTTCGCCAGCAACGGCTGGGACCTGCGCTCGCTGGTCCGCGGCGGCGCCTCCGACGAGGAACTGGC
This sequence comes from Ramlibacter montanisoli, assembly GCF_013087525.1. Classification (GTDB taxonomy): domain Bacteria; phylum Pseudomonadota; class Gammaproteobacteria; order Burkholderiales; family Burkholderiaceae_C; genus Ramlibacter; species Ramlibacter montanisoli. The sequence goes on from NZ_JABFCS010000001.1 coordinate 1,745,598, forward strand.
CTCCGCCATCGGCCACATCTGGCAGGGACGCTCGGACCGCTACTCCGAGCTGCGCGGCACCATGGCCGCCGACCCCGGCACCGGCGGCCGCCGCGTGGAGATGAGCTACATCGGCGGATAATCCGCCGATGATTTCCAAGGAAGACGTGACCGGCGTGATCCTCGCCGGCGGCCGCGGCTCGCGCATGGGCGGGGTCGACAAGGGCCTGCAGAATTTCCGCGGCATGCCCATGGGGATGTTCACCCTGATGCGCCTGGCACCGCAGGTCGGCGAGGTGATGATCAACGCCAACCGCAACCTGTCCGCCTACGAATCCTTCGGCGTGCCGGTCTGGCCCGACGGAATCGGCGACTACGCGGGCCCGCTGGCCGGCTTCCTGACCGGCCTGGAGCACTGCGAAACCGAATACCTCGTCACCGTGCCCTGCGACACCCCGCTGTTCCCGCAGGACCTGGTCGCACGGCTGGCCGAGGCGCTGGAACGCGAGGACGCCGAGATCGCGATGGCGGCGGCGCGCGAGGACGACGGGCAGGTCCGCTCGCAGCCCGTGTTCTCGCTGATGAAGCGCGAGCTGATGGAAAGCCTGGTGCGCTTCACGCAGGGAGGCGGCCGCAAGATCGACGCGTGGACGGCGCAGCACCGCACCGTGCTGGTTCCCTTCGACCGCGAAGGCGACGCGCCTTCCGGCTTCTCCAACGCCAACACGCTCGCGGAGCTGCACCAGCTGGAAGAGAAGCGATGACGCGCAGCATCGCCGAAATCGCGGCGCAGCTGCAGGGCTACGACCCGCAGGCGCTGTCCGCCGACGGCGTCGGCGACTTCCTCTCGCGCCTGGTCGCTCCGGTCTCTGAAACCGAAAGCGTGGGCGTGCTCGACGCATTGGGGCGCGTCCTGGCGAAGGACCTGGTCTCCCCGATCAGCGTGCCGCCGCACGACAACTCCGCCATGGACGGCTATGCCTTCGACGGCGCGCAGCTCGCGCAAGGCGCGCTGCAGCTGGAAGTGGTGGGCACGGCGCTGGCCGGCAAGGCCTGGCAAGGCAGCGTACGCCCCGGCCAGTGCGTGAAGATCATGACCGGCGCCGTGATGCCGGCCGGCCTGGACACCGTGGTGCCGCAGGAGTTCACCAAGACGCAGGCCGACGGCCGCGTGGAGATCCCCGCCGGCCTGCTGCAGCCGGGCGACAACCGCCGCTGCAAGGGCGAGGACCTGATGGAAGGCCGCCCTGCCCTGCGCGCCGGCGAGCGCATCGGGCCGGCCGCATGCGGACTGGTCGCGAGCCTCGGCGTCCCGCGCGTCGACGTGTTCCGCCGGCTCAAGGTGGCCTACTTCTCCACGGGCGACGAGATCCTCAGCTTCGGCGAGCCGCCGCGCGAGGGTGCCGTCTACGACAGCAACCGCTACACCGTGCACGGGCTGCTGACGCTCCTCGGCTGCGAGGTGATCGACCTGGGCGTCGTGCGCGACGAGCCGGCCCTGCTGGAACAGGCCTTCCGCGACGCGGCCGCCCGCGCCGACGCGCTCATCACCAGCGGCGGCGTGAGCGTGGGCGAGGCCGACTTCACCAAGGCCATGATGAAGAAGCTGGGCGACGTGGCGTTCTGGAAGATCGCGATGCGTCCCGGGCGGCCGATGGCCGTGGGCCGCATCGGCCAGGCCGCACTGTTCGGCCTGCCGGGCAATCCGGTCGCCGTCATGGTCACCTTCCTTGCCTTCGTGCGCCCCGCGCTGCTGCGCATGATGGGCGCGCGCGTGACCGAGCCGGTGCTGCTGAAGGCGCACAGCGCCGAAGCCATGCGCAAGAAGCCGGGCCGCACCGAGTACCAGCGCGGCATCGTCATGCGCACGCAGGACGGCCGGCTGGAAGTGCGCACCACGGGCAACCAGGGCTCGGGCGTGCTCAGCTCCATGGTGCAGGCCAATGGCTTGATCGTGCTGCACCACGCGCAGGGGAACGTCGCGGTCGGCGACGAGGTGGACGTGATGATGTTCGAGGGAGTGATCTAACTGGGGTTCGCTGCGCTCACCACCAGCCTACGCGCCGGCAGGCTGGCGGTGAGGCAAGGCCGAACCCCAGCTCACGCGAACCGCACCACCGCGATCGGCGGCAAGTCCCGCGACAGGCACTCCCACCGCTCCCCGCCGTCCTCGCTGACCCACAAGCCCCCGGTCGTCGACCCTATCGCCAGCGTCTGCCCGTCGGCCGCGCAGGCGAGGCCGTGCCGGTACACCAGGTGGTACGCATCCCGCGCCGGCAGGCCCTCGCCGTGCGCCTGGAAGCTCGCCGCGCCGTCGCGCGTGACCGTCACCACCATGCGGCCGTCCACCGGCATGCGCTGCGCGTCCGAATGCGCCGGCACGAACCAGGCGGTGTGCGGGTCCACCGGATGCGCGGCCACCGCGAAGCCGAAGCCGCTCGGCTGCGGCGCGGGGACGTTGCTCCAGTGCAGCCCGCCGTCGGTGGAGCGGTACATGCCGCAATGGTGCTGCGCCCACAGCATGTCGGGCTGCGCGGCGCAGGCGGCGATGCGGTGCACGTCCTGGATGTTTCCGTCGAAGCGGCGCTCCTGAGGCATGTAGGCGCCGGCGTCCATGCCTTCCGAGGTGTTGGTCCAGGTGGTGCCCCCATCGCGGGTCTGCCACACGCCGGCGCAGGACACGGCGATCGTGACGTGGCCGGCGTCGCGCGGGTCCACGAGGATCGAATGGATGCCGGCGTGGTCGTAGCCGCCGCCGAACCAGTCCTTGCGGTCCGGGCGGTACCAGAGGCTCTCGACCAGGCGCCAGCTCGCGCCGCGGTCTTCCGACACGAACAGGCCGGCCGGCATCGCCCCGGCCCACAGGCGTCCGGGGCCTGCTTCCAGCGCCCACAGCAGGTCCACCGTCAGGGGGCGTGGCATCGTCCTTCCACGGCCCTTCGGTGGGCTTGGGCGGGAAGGCGGGCGTCGCCACTTCCTCCCAGCTCGCGCCGCGGTCGCTGCTGCGCTTGAGCTTCACGCCGAAGTGGCCCAGGCGCAAAGCGGCGTACCAGTCGCCGCCCTGCGGATCGACCAGCACCTGGGTCACCGGCTCGCCCGGGAAGTGCGGCTGGCCCAGGCGCCAGCCGGCGGCCGTGCGCTGGACGACGAACAGGCCCTTGCGGGTTCCCACCTGCAGCTGCTGCATCTCAACCTCCGGTCAGGGCCTGGATCACCATCACGCGGTCGCCGCGCTCCAGCCCGCGGTCGAGCGCGCCATCGCGCTGGAGCATGTCGCCGTTGACGAACACGGCCACGTGCTTGCGCACGCCACCCTGCTCGTCCAGCACGTAGCCCTTCAATGCGGGAGCCGCGGTGAACGCGGCCTCGAGCGCGGCGCGCACGGTCGGTGCCTGCACCTCCTGGGGCGGACAAGCCACGTGCCGCGTCAGGGCGGGTGCGAAGGTGACCGTGGGCATGCGCGGGATTGCACACCCGCGCCGCGCGCCGGTCAACCGCGGACGTACGGTGTTACTTGGCGACCAGCTCGCCGTGGGGATGCGCCTGCTCGCGTGCCTCGGCCTTGTTGGCCCCGGGCACTTCCCTGCGCGCGAACAGCATGTACATCGTCGGCACCACGAAGATGGTGAGCAGCGTGCCCAGGGACATGCCGCCCACGATCACCCAGCCGATCTGCGTGCGGCTCTCGGCACCGGCACCGGAGGCCAGCGCCAGCGGCAGTGCGCCCAGCACCATGGCGCCGGTGGTCATCAGGATCGGTCGCAGGCGCTGCGAAGCGGCCTTGATGATCGCCTCCACCATCTCCAGCCCCTGCTCGCGCAGCTGGTTGGCGAACTCCACGATCAGGATGCCGTGCTTGGTGATCAGGCCCACCAGCGTGATCAGGCCGATCTGCGAGTACACGTTGAGCGAGCCCCGGACCACTTCAGCGCCAGCAGCGCGCCGATCATCGACAGCGGCACCGACAGCATGATCACCAGCGGGTCGACGAAGCTCTCGAACTGCGCCGCCAGCACCAGGAAGATGAAGAACAGGGCCAGCACGAACACGATGGCCAGCGCGCCCTGCGAGTTGCGGAACTCGCGCGAGGTGCCGTTCAGTTCGGTGGTGTAGCCGGTCTTCAGCACCTTGCTCGCGGTCTGGTCGAGGAAGGTCAGCGCCTGCCCCAGCGAGTAGTCGGGCGACAGGCTGGCCGTGATCGACACCGAGCGCCGCTGGCCGAAGTGGTTCAGCTCGCGCGGGCTCACGCTCTCGCGCACCTTCACCAGCGCCGACAGCGGGATCATGGTGTCGTTGCGGCCGCGCACGTTGATGCCGTCGATGTCCTCCGGCGTCGAGCGGCCGCTGGCCTGCGTCTGCACGATCACGTCGTACTGCTCGGCGTCGCGCTTGTAGCGGGTGACGATGCGGCCGCCCAGCATGGTCTCCAGCGCCTTGGCCACCACTTCCACGCTCACGCCCATGTCGGCGGCCTTCTCGCGGTCCACGTCGATGCGCAAGCTCCGGCTTGTTCAGGCGCAGGTCGATGTCGGGCGAGACGATGCCCGGGTTCTTCGCGATCTCGTCCATCATCTGCCGCGCCACGCGGCTCAGGTTCTCGTAGCTGTCCGAGGTCTGGATCACGAAGTTCACCGGCCGCTCGCGGAAGCCCTGTCCGAGCGAGGGCGGCGTGATGATGAAGGCATTGACGCCCGGCAGCGAGTTGGTCTTGGGCCCCAGTTCGCGCGCCAGGTCCAGCGTGGTGCGCTCGCGCTTTTCCCAGTCGATCGTGCGGTACACCACGCTCGCCTGCGACACGGTCGGATTGCCGACGTTGGCGAAGATGCGGTCGAATTCCTTGTAGGGCTGGCCGATCTTCTCCAGCGCCTGCGCGTAGCGGTCGGTGTAGTCCAGCGTCGAGCCGTCCGGCGCGTTGACGCTGGCCAGGATGGTGCCGCGGTCTTCCAGCGGCGACAGTTCCTGCTTCATGGTCGGCCAGACGGCAGCGATCGCCAAGGCACTGGTGACCATCACGCCGATCACCAGCCAGCGCGCCTGCAGCACCCGGCCCATGAAGGCGCCGCTGCCCGGGCGCGGCTGCCAGCGCTTGAGCAGCACCCAGCGCAGCACGCGCTCGTAGCCGCCGGACAGCGCGTTCAGCCAGCGCTCCATGTGGCCGTCGAACCAGGTCGGGTTCGGGTTGTGGCGCAGCAGCTTGGCGCACATCATCGGCGTGAGCGTCAGGGCCACGAAGCCCGACACCACCACCGAGCCGGCCAGCGCCAGCGCGAATTCCACGAACAGGCGCCCGGTGCGGCCCGGCGTGAAGGCCAGCGGCGCGTACACGGCCACCAGCGTCAGCGTCATCGTGATCACCGCGAAGCCGATCTCGCGCGCGCCCTTGATCGCCGCCGAGAACGGGTCCAGCCCCTCCTCGATGTGCCGGAAGATGTTCTCCAGCATCACGATCGCGTCGTCCACCACCAGGCCGATGGCCAGCACCAGCGCCAGCAGCGTCAGCGTGTTGATGGTGAAGCCGGCCAGCGCCATCATGGCGAAGGTGCCGATCAGCGAGACCGGGATCGTGACGATGGGGATGATCGAAGCGCGGAAGGTCCGCAGGAACACGAAGATCACCAGCGCCACCAGGAGGATGGCCTCGCCGATGGTCGTGTACACGTTCTTCACCGAGCGGTCGATGAACAGCGAATTGTCGTTCGCCACCTCGATGTTGACGTCCGCCGGCAGGTCCGCCTTCAGCTTGGGCATCATCTCGCGCACGCCCTCGGACAGCTGCAGCGGGTTGGCCGTGGCCTGGCGGATGACGCCCGCGGAAATCGCGCTCTTGCCGTTCAGGCGGACCCGGCTGCGCTCGTCGGCAGCCGCCTCCTGCACGCGCGCCACGTCGCGGATCTTCACCGGGAAGCCGTTGACGTTGCGGATCACGATCTCGCCGAACTGGGCGGGACGGACCAGGTCGGTCTGCGAGGTCACGCTGAACTCGCGCTGCTGCGACTCGATGCGGCCCGCGGGCGCAGCTCAGGTTGCTGCGGCGGATCGCGTCTTCCACGTCCTGCGTGGTCAGGCGGTAGCCGGCCAGCTTGTCCGGGTCCAGCCACACGCGCATGGCGTACTTGCGCTCGCCGTAGATGCGCACGTCGGCCACGCCGGTCACCGTCTGCAGCCGCGGCTTGGCGATGCGGTTGACCAGGTCGTTGATCTGCAGCGGATTGAGCGTGTCGCTGGTGAAGGCCAGCCAGATCACCGGGAAGGCGTCGGCCTCCACCTTGGCGATCACCGGCTCCTCGATGGCCTGCGGCAGGCGGTTGCGCACGCGCGAGGTTCGATCCCGCACTTCCGCCGCCGCGGCGTCGGCATCCTTCTCCAGCCGGAAGCGCACCGAGATCTGGCTCTGCTCGGCGCGGCTGATGGAGGTGATCACGTCCACCGCGTCGATGCCGGCGATGGAGTCCTCCAGCGGCTTGGTCACCTGCGACTCGATCACCTCGGCCGACGCGCCCGGGTAGCGCGTCGTGACCGTCACCATCGGCTCGTCGATCTTGGGGTACTCGCGCACCGACAGGCGCGTGAAGCTCACCAGGCCGACCAGCAGCACCAGCAGCGACAGCACCGTGGCGAACACGGGCCGCCGGATCGCGATCTCGGGCAATTGCATGGAAAGCTCCTGGGCTTCAGCGGCCCTGGCTGCCGCGGCTGGTGTTGGGCCCCTGGCCCGAGCGGCTCAGGGCCGCCACCGTGCAGGGGTTGCCGGGCGCCTCGGCGGCCGGTGCGAGCGTCACGGCGGGCGGGCGGCGCAGCGCCCCTGCTTCCGCCGGGCCGGCGCCGGCCGCGGCCGTGCCGCCGTTGCCCGCCTTGAGGTCCAGCACGCGCACCGGCGTGCCGTCCTTCTGGATGCGCTGCTGGCCGGCGGTGACGACCACGTCGCCGTGCACCAGCCCTTCGAGGATCTCCACCTTGCCCGGCTGGCGGGTGCCGACCCGCACTTCCACGCGCTGCGCGATGCGCGTGTCCTGGTCGGGGCCGTCCACCAGCTTGTAGACGAACTGGCGGCCGCCCTGCGGCACGATCGCCTCCTCGGGGATCACCTTGGCGCCCTCGCGCACGCCGAACACCGGCGTCACGCGTGCGAACATGCCGGGGCGCAGGTCCAGCCGGCGGTTGTCGATGCAGCCGCGCACGCCGACCGAGCGGCCGTTCGCGTCCACCAGCGGGTCCACCGCCAGCACCAGCGCGCTGAAGCGCCGGCCCGGCAGCGCGTCCACGTCGATCAGCGCCGTCTGGCCCGGCAGGATCTTGGTCTGGTAGCGCTCGGGCAGGCGGAAGTCCACGAACATCGCATCGAGGTCCTCGATGTTCACGATGTCGGCGCCGTCCTTGAGGTAGTCGCCCACGCTGATGTTGCGGATGCCGGCCACGCCGTCGAAGGGCGCGACGATCTTCAGCCGGGCGAGCGTGGCCCGTGCCAGGGAGAGCTTGGCCTCCGCGACCTGCAGGTTGGCGGCGCTCTCGTCGACCGCGCGCTGCGCGATGAACTTCTCTTCGACCAGCTCCTGGTTGCGCTTGTGGTTGGCGCGGGCGATGGAGACTTCGGCCTCGGCCTGCTTCACCTGCGCCAGCGGCAGCTGGTCGTCGAGCTGCACCAGCAGCTGGCCGCGGCGCACGCGCTCGGCATCGCGGAAGTTGATCTGCACCACCCGCCCCGACACTTCGGGACGCAGCATCACGCTCTGGCGCGAACGCAGGCTGCCCACGGCCTGGGCGTCGTCGGTGATGCGCAGGGATTCGACCCGGGCCACCTCCACCTGCGGCGCGCGCGCCGGCCCCGCGGCGGCCGGCGCACTGCCGCCACCGGTGGGCGCCAGCGGCCGGGCGGCCGCGGCCTTCTCGCTCGCGGTCTGCTGCGGCTTGTGCTGGTACCACCAGGCGGCGCCGGAAGCGGCGACGATCCCGACGACGGCCACCACGCTGTAGAGGGACTTCGACATGAATTGCTGATCCGTGGACAATACTGACGCGCGCAAGCGCTCCCCTGCGGCCAGGGTCACGTCGCAATGTAACAGCGAGTGTGCGGCCGGGCATCGGCAGTGCCCCTTACGCCCTGCGATCCGCTGCCTTTGCCCTGCCTTTTACCCGCGCTTTACAGGCTGCTGCCCGGTGCTAGCGCCGGTGGACGCTCGCCACGCCCATGTTGGCCAGCGCGTCCGCCCGCTCATTGCCGGCGTCCCCGTTGTGTCCGCGCACCCAGCGCCAGTCCACGACGTGCCCGCCCTGCAGGAGCAGATCATCGAGGCGCTTCCAGAGTTCCACGTTCTTCACCGGCTGCTTGCTGGCGGTCTTCCAGCCCTTGGCCTTCCAGCCGGGCAGCCACTCGGTGATGCCCTTGAGGACGTACTGGCTGTCGAGATAGAGCGTGACGGCGCAGGGGCGCTTGAGCGCCTCCAGCGCCTGGATCACCGCCATCAGTTCCATGCGGTTGTTGGTGGTGCTGGGCTCGCCGCCATACAGCTCTTGACGGTGGCGCCGGAGCGCAGGATCACGCCCCAGCCTCCCGGACCGGGATTGCCCTTGCAGGCCCCGTCCGTGTAGATCTCGACCTGGTTCATTCGGTGGGAGTCAGTTCGCGCGACTCGCGGTGGCTGCGGTTGGCGATGGGGACGGGCGCGGTGGCGATGCGCTTCGGCCTGGACCAGGTGGCGCCGATCAACTTGATGCCGCGCACCCGCTTGACGGCGACGATGAAGTACACGGCGCCGAAGATCGGCCAGGAGCGCTCCCCACGGGGTCCATCCAGGAGAAGCGTTCCAGCCATTTCTCGCTGGCGAAGGCGGGCCGGTAGCAGCCGAAGCTGCTGGTCTCCACCTCGAAGGACAGCAGGCGCAGCCAGTCGCGCAGCCGCCAGTAGCCGATGAACTCCCCGGCATCGGGCAGGTAAAGCTCGCCGAACCCGAGGCGCCGGTACACGTGCGCGCGCCGCTGCCGCAGGCCCCAGAGGCTGGCCGGGTTCAGGCAGCAGATCACCACCTTGCCTTCGGGCACCAGCACGCGCTCCACCTCGCGCAGCGTGGTGTGCGGATCCAGGTTGAGCTCCAGCGAATGCGGCAGCACCACCAGGTCCAGGCTGTTCTCCTCGAACGGGAGGGCGCCGAAGTCGGTGATCAGGTCCGGCTTCACCAGGCCTTCGGCGGCCTCGGCCTCGCTGAGCGCAAGCCACTTGTGCGGCATGCGGTTGGCCTGCAGGGCGTCGAATTCGGGCAGGCCCATTTGCAGGGCGTGGTAGCCGAAGATGTCGCCCACGGCCCGATCGAACTCGGCCCGCTCCCACGCCAGCAGGTATCTGCCAGGCGGAGTCTCGAACCACTGGTGCATTCCTATAATCCGGTCGCTCATGAAGTTGATACCGCTGCCTGCTTTCCAGGACAACTATCTCTGGCTGCTGCACGACGGACAGCGGGCGCTGGTCGTCGACCCCGGGGATGCCGGTCCGGTGCAGGCGCATCTCGCCGCCCACGGCCTGCAACTGACGGCGATTCTAGTCACCCACCACCATCCCGATCACATCGGCGGCGTCGATGCCTTGCGCGAGGCCACCGGCGCCGCGGTCTTCGGCCCGGCGCAGGAACCGATCCCGCGGCCCTACGTCCACCTGGCGGAAGGCGACGAGGTCGATGCGCTCGGCCTGCGCTTCCACGTGTTCGACGTCCCCGGCCACACCGCGGGCCACATCGCCTACTACTGCAGCAGCATGGACGGCGCCCCCTCCTGTTCTGCGGCGACACGCTCTTTTCCGGCGGCTGCGGCCGCCTGTTCGAGGGCACGCCGCCGCAGATGCTGTCCTCCCTGGACAAGCTGGCGGCCCCCCCCGGGAATACCCGGGTGTGCTGCACACACGAATACACGCTCGGAAACCTGAAATTTGCCACGGCGGTGGAACCTGGCAATACACAGCTGATCCATTACAGGCAACAATGCGAGGCAAGGCGCTCGCGTGGCGAGCCCACGCTGCCCTCCACCATCGCGCTGGAGAACAGCATCAATCCTTTCTTGCGCACCCGCCAGGCGGCGGTGGCGCAGGCCGCCAGGGCCCACGACCCGGCGGCGGACCCGGCAGACCCGGTCGCGGTTTTCGCGACGCTGCGCCAATGGAAGAACGAGTTCAGATGAAGAAGTACAACCTGCTCGCCCTCGCCGCCCTCCTGGCACTCGCCGGCTGCGCCACCACGTCCGGGCCCGCGGGTTCGGATGCGGCGGTGGAAAGCCGGGAGAAGAAGGTGGCGGCCACCGAGGCCAGACCGGCGCAAGCGGCCGTCATCCCCCAGGGGCCCCTGTCGGCGATCCAGCCCTCGGAACTGAGCTCGCAGTCGGTCACTGCGCTGGAACCGCCGCCCGATCTCTGGCACCGCATCCGCCGCGGCTTCAAGATGCAGAACCTCGAGACCGACCTCGTGAAGCGGCAGGAACAGTGGTACGCCACGCGCCCGGACTACATCCAGCGCATGACGGACCGCTCGCGCAAGTACCTGTTCCACATCGTCGAGGAACTCGAGCGCCGCAACATGCCCACCGAGCTGGCGCTGCTGCCCTTCATCGAGAGCGCGTTCAACCCGCAGGCCGTCTCCAGCGCACGCGCCGCCGGCATGTGGCAGTTCATGCCCGCCACCGGCAAGGACTACGCGCTCAAGCAGAACGTGTTCCGCGACGACCGCCGCGACGTGCTGGCCTCCACCCGCGCGGCGCTGGACTACCTGCAGAAGCTGCACGGCATGTTCGGCGACTGGCACCTGGCGCTGGCCGCCTACAACTGGGGCGAAGGCAACGTGGGGCGCGCCATCCAGCGCAACCAGCGCGCCGGGCGCGAGGCCTCGTACACCGACCTGAACATGCCGGACGAGACCCGCAACTACGTGCCGAAGCTGCAGGCGGTGAAGAACATCGTCGCCAACCCGGACCAGTTCCGTGCCGAACTGCCGCTGATCGACAACCACCCCTACTTCCAGACGGTCACCCTCAGCCGCGACATGGACGTCGAACTGGCCGCGCGCCTGGCCGACGTGAACCTGGACGACTTCAAGGCGCTGAATCCGCAGCTGAACCGGCCGGTGATCCTGGCCGCGGGCACGCCGCAGATCCTGCTGCCCTGGGACAACGCCACGGTGTTCAAGCGCAACTTCGAGGCGCACAGCGAAGGCAAGTTCGCCTCGTGGACCGCATGGAGCGCTCCGTCCACCATGTCGGTCGCCGAAGCGGCACGCCGCGTGGGCATGAACGAGGGCGAGCTGCGCACGGTCAACGCGATCCCGCCGCGCATGCTGATCAAGGCCGGCTCGGTGCTGATCGTGCCGCGCAGCAAGTCCAGCCAGGCCGACGTCACGGAGCACGTGGCCGACCACGGACAGCTGAGCCTCGCCCCCGAGTACCTCACCCGCCGGACGGTGGTGCGCGCGGGCAAGCGCGATTCGGTGGCCAGCATCGCGCAGCGCTACCGGCTCAGCGCGACGCAGGTCGCCGACTGGAACAACGTCGGCACGTCCGCCGCGTTCCGCGCGGGCCAGCAGGTGGTCCTGCACCTGCCGGTGCGCAGTGCCGCCCGTGCCCCGGTGCGTGTGCCGGGCAAGAACGTGCGGCAGGTCTCCACCCGTTCCACCGCCAAGGCGACCGCGCCACGCAAGGCGGTCCAGCCGAAGAAGCGCCGCTGAGCCTCGGAACCGCGCCTTGCGTAAAGGCGCGGTGTCCCGATGTAAGCCGCTCGTCCCGTTGCAGGACGACTCCGACGGATGCTGCCGTCGCAGGCTGATGCCCGCGACGCGCAACAGGCCCGACAGTGGATGCATCCAATCCAAGGAGTCACACATGCAACGCAAGCCTCTTCTCGCCGCTGCCTTCGCGGCAGCCCTGATGGGTTTCGGTGCCGCCGCCCAGGCGCAGTACACCGCCATCGTCTCCACCGCGCCGCCGGCGCCCCGCCATGAAGTCGTGCCCGCCCCGCGCGCCGGCATGGTCTGGGCGCCGGGCCACTACGAGTGGCGCGGCAGCGAGTACGTGTGGGTGGAAGGCCGCTGGATGCGTGATCGCGACGGCTACGAGTACCGCGAACCGCGCTGGGTGCAACGCGCCGACGGCAAGCTGGATCCTGGTGGGCAACAACTGGGAGGAGCGCAGGGCCGAACGCCAGGCGCGTCGTGAAGCCCGCATGCACCCGGACGCCGACTTCGACCGCGACGGCATCGCCAACCGCTACGACCGCGACATCGACGGCGACGGCGTGCGCAACCGCCGCGACCAGTTCCCGTACAACCCGCGCCGCAGCTGAGCCAGCCAAGCTGAGCGAAAGGGCCCCCGAGGGGCCCTTTTTCATGCCCCGCGGCCGCCTGTGGGCCTGCTCCGACCCGCTTAACAGCGGGATGCTGATGGGCACGGCCCGCTGGCCGGGCCAGAGTGGATGCATCTCCAACATCAGAGGTGAAAACATGAAGAAATCGATTCTTGGCGCGGCGGTTGCCGCTTCCCTCCTGGCCTTCGGCGGCCTGGCCCAGGCGCAGGGCTTCGACCCGCACGGCGACATCGACCGTGACGGCATCCACAACCGCGCCGACAGCGACCGCGACGGCGACGGCATCGCCAACCGCAGCGATCCCAACCCGAACGTCTGGAACCGCACCTACGTGGCGCCCCGTGCGCGCGACATGGACCGTGACGGCATCGCCGACCGCAGCGACCGCGACCGCGACGGCGACGGCGTCGCCAACGCCCGCGACCCGGCTCCGAACGATCCGCGCATCCCGGGCCGCGTGGCGCGCGTGGACCGCATGGGCCCCAACGGTGACATGGACCGCGACGGCATCGCCAACCGCGTCGACCGCGACCGCGACGGCGACGGCGTGCGCAACGGACGCGACGCCTTCCCGAACAACCCGCGCCGCGCGTAAGGGCAGCTTCCCGGGAGCCTGGCTCCCGGCGGCGACCAAAGGGGCCTCGCGGCCCCTTTCCTGTTTCAGAGCTTCTCGGTCTCGCCCTGGCGCGGCTGCCACTTCATCAGCCGCCGCTCGATGCGCCCGACCAGGGCGTCGAGCCCGAGGGCGAAGGCGGTGAGCACCACGATGCCCGCGAACACCGTGTTCACGTCGAAGGTGCCCTCGGCCTGCAGGATCAGGTAGCCCACCCCGCGCGCGGACCCGAGGTACTCGCCCACCACCGCACCCACGAAGGCCAGGCCCACCGAGGTGTGCAGGCTGGAGAACACCCAGCTGGTGGCGCTGGGCAGGTACACGGTGCGCAGCAGCTGCTTCTGGTTGGCCCCCAGCATGCGCGCGTTGGCCAGCACCACCGGGCTGACTTCGCGCACGCCCTGGTACACGTTGAAGAACACGATGAAGAACACCAGCGTCACGGCCAGGGCCACCTTGCTCCAGATGCCCAGGCCGAACCACAGCGCGAAGATCGGCGCCAGGATCACGCGCGGCATGGAGTTGAGCGCCTTGATGTAGGGATCGAGGATCGCGCTGGCGGTCGGCGCGAGCGCCAGCCAGAGCCCCACGGCGAGCCCGAGCACCGTGCCGATGCCGAAGGCCAGCACGGTCTCCAGCAGCGTGACGCCCAGGTGCACGTAGATGTCCGCGCGGCCCGACAGGCCCTCCGGGAAGAAGGCGTTGGGCGCCACTTCCACCGGCAGGAACCAGGACCAGATGCGCCCCGCCACCTTCACCGGCTCGCCCAGGAAGAAGGCCGTCTGCTCGTTGCGTGACACCAGCTGCCACAACAGCAGCATGAACACCAGCACGGCGAGCTGCCAGATGCGCAGGTTGCGCTCGTTGGGCTTCAGCTGCATCTCAGGCGGCCTTCTTCAGCTGCTGCGCGTAGCCCTTGAGCACCTCGTCGCGCAGCACCGCCCAGATCTGCGAATGCAGCTCCACGAAGCGCGCGGCTGGCTGCGCACCTCGGCCACGTCGCGCGGCCGCGGCAGGTCGATGGTGAACTCGCCGATCGGGTGCGTGGCGGGCCCGGCCGAGAGGACCACGACGCGGTCGCTCATGGCGATCGCCTCGTCGAGGTCGTGCGTGATGAACAGCACCGCCTTCCTTTTCGCCGCCCACAGCTCCAGCACCTCGTTTTCCATCAGCTGGCGTGTCTGCACGTCGAGCGCGCTGAAGGGTTCGTCCATCAGGATGATGTCGGGGTCGAGCGCCAGCGTCTGCGCCAGCGCGGTGCGCTTGCGCATGCCGCCGGAGAGCTCGTGCGGGTAGCGGTCGCCGAAGCCGGTGAGGCCCACGCGGGCGAGCCAGTCCTGCGCCTGCGCGCGGGCATCGGCATCCGGCAGGCCGCGGTACTGCAGGCCGACCATCACGTTGTCCAGCGCGCTGCGCCAGGGCATCAGGGCGTCGGACTGGAACATGTAGCCCGCGCGGCGGTTGATGCCCGCCAGCCGCTCGCCGAACACCAGCACCTCGCCGCCGGAAGGCTCCAGCAGCCCGGCGCCGACGTTCAGCAGCGTGGACTTGCCGCAGCCGGTGGGGCCGACCACGGAGACGAACTCGCCGGCGGCGACCTTCAGCGTGGTGCGGGCGACGGCGGTGTAGCGCGCGTCGCGCTCCTCGCGCGAGCGGAACGTGACCGTGATGTCGTTCAGTTCGAGCGCGTGCAAGGCGGTCTTCAGGCCTTGTACTTCTCTTTGGCGCGCCGGGCGAAGTCGTTGGTGTAGGTGCGGGACAGGTCGATCTTGTCCGCCTTGATCGACGGGTCGAAGCTGGTGAGCGCCTTGAGCGCCGTCTTCGCGCCTTCTTCCGGCAGCAGGCCGTCCAGGGCGATGGCTTCCCGCACCTTGTTGAAGGAGGCGAGGTACAGCGCGCGGTCGCCCAGCAGGTAGCTTTCCGGCACGGTCTTGATGATGTCGCTCGGGCCCGCGGTCTGCAGCCACTTCAGGCCGTGCACGATGGCGTTGGCCAGGGCCTGGCAGGTGTTGGGGTTGCTGCGCACGAACTCCGCGTGCGTGTAGAAGCAGGCCGCCGGCATCGGGCCGCCGAAGACCTCGTGCGTGCCCTTGAGGGTGCGCGTGTCGCTGATGATGCGCACGTCGCCCTTCTGCTCCAGCATGGTCATCACCGGGTCGGTGTTGCTCATGGCGTCGATCTGGCCCGAACGCAGCGCCGCCAGCGCGCCGGCCGAAGTGCCGACGCCCACATAGCTCACTTCGCTGGCCTTCACGCCGGCGCGCGAGAGCACCAGGTTGGCCACCATGTTGGTCGAGGAGCCCGGCGCGGACACGCCGATGCGCTTGCCGCGCAGGTCGGCCGGCGCGCGGTACTGCGGCATGGCCTTGGTGGACACGCCCACGGCGATCTGCGGCGCCCGCCCCATGAGGACGATCGCCTGGATCATCTGGTTCTTGGACTGCATGTTGATCGTGTGCTCGTAGGCACCGCTCACCACGTCGGCCGAACCGCCGATGAGGGCCTGCAGCGACTTGGCGCCGCCGGCGAAGTCGGAGATCTCGACGTCCAGGCCCTCGGCCTTGAAGTAGCCCAGTTGCTCGGAGATCGTCAGGGGAGGTAGTAGAAGGCGGCCTTGCCGCCGACCGCGATGGAGATCTTGCTCTTCTCGGGCTTGCCCTGGGCGCGCAGCGACGGCGCCGCGATGGCCGCGGCCCCCGCGGCGGCGAGCAGCGTGAAACGCCGCCGGTTCAGCGATGTCCTCGTCATGGCAGACCTCTCTTCTCTCTTCTTCTATGGATGAAGCGAGCTTAGGAGCCGTGCTGCAATGCCGCATCGGGACGATCCCGTGCGGGTTTTCACGTAACGTGGAAGGAGTAGCTCGCCTAGCGCCACGCGCTGAGGAAGATCCCCAGATTGGCGAGGAAGGCCAGGGCCCACATGGCCGAGCGCGCGGTGGGCAGGCCCGCCACGTACATGGCGATGTAGATGATCCGCAGCGTGACGAACAGCACCGCGAGGATGTCGATGCGCGTCTGCGGTGCGCCCAGCTGGTGGGCGATGATGACCGCGCCGATGAAGAAGGGCAGCGCCTCGAAGCTGTTGGCCTGCGCGGCGTTGGCGCGGCCCTGCCAGCCGTCCTGGCGCGCGAGCCAGGCGCGCGGGTCGTTGTTGTCGTAGCCGCCCTGGCTGCGCGGCTTGCCGAAGCCGCGGTACTTGGCGAGATACGCGCACGCGTAGGGCAGCAGCGCCGCCAGCAGCACGCAGGCATACGCCACCGTGAAGCGCGCGTAAGTGATGTTCATTTCGTCCTCCTGTCCACCAGCGCGTGCGCGATGGTCCCCAAATCGACGTATTCGAGTTCGCTGCCGGCCGGCACGCCGCGTGCGAGGCGCGTGACCTTCAGCCCCTTCTGCTTCAATGCCTCCGCGATCACGTGCGCCGTGGCCTCACCCTCCGCGGTGAAGTTGGTGGCGAGGATCACCTCCTGGACCTCGCCGTTGGTGGCGCGCGCGAACAGCTTGGCCAGCCCGATGTCCTTCGGGCCGATCCCGTCCAGCGGGCTGAGCTTTCCCATCAGCACGAAGTACAGGCCGTTGAAGGCCTGCGTGCGCTCCACTGCCGCCTGGTCGGCCGGCGTCTCCACCACGCACAGCTTGCTGCGGTCCCGCTGCGGGCTGCGGCAGGTGGCGCACACCTCGTCCTCGGTGAAGGTGTGGCACTCGCTGCAGTGGCGGATGTGGCCGGCGGCCTGCTCCAGCGCGCGCGCGAGCACGTGCGCGCCCTCGCGGTCGTGCTGCAGCAGGTGGAAGGCCATGCGCGACGCGGACTTCACGCCCACGCCGGGGAGGCGGCGCAGCGCCTCGATCAGTGCCTGGAGGGAAGGTTCCGCCAAGCGCTCAGAAGGGCAGCTTCATGCCGGGCGGCAGGCCCGCCGTGAGCTTGCCCATCTTCTCCTGCGTGGTCTCTTCGGCCTTGCGCACCGCGGCGTTGAAGGCGGCGGCGACCAGGTCCTCCAGCATGTCCTTGTCCTCGCCCAGCAGGCTGGGGTCGATGGTGACGCGCTTGACGTCGTGCTTGCAGGTCATGACGACCTTCACGAGGCCGGCGCCGGATTCGCCGCTCACCTCGACGAGGGCCAGTTCGTCCTGCGCCTTCTTCAGGTTGTCCTGCATCGCCTGCGCCTGCTTCATCAGGCCGGCCAGCTGTCCCTTGTTGAACATGATGGGTCTCTCTAGTGTTTCTCTACGGGTTTGATGCTGCCAGGGACGATTTTCGCCCCAAAGTCACGTTGCATCTGCTGCACGAAGGGATCGTTCAGGATGATCTGTTCCGCCGCCTGCTGGCGCTGCGCCGCGGCCACGGCCTGGCGGCGCGCCGGGCTGTCGGTGACGGGGCCGACCTCCACGGTGAGGTCCACCGCGTGGCCCGCGGCGTGCAAGGCGGAGCGCAGGCGCTCGCGGGTGGCCGGCTGGTTGAGCGACTCGCGCTCCACCCGCAGCATCCAGTGGCCTTCGTCGCGCGCGACCAGCTGGGCCTGCAGCGCGAGCTCGCGCACCAGCGCGGTGACGGCTTCGCGCTCCACCAGCTGCTGCACGGTGGCCTGCCAGAAGTCGCCTTCGGGCGTGGGCACCACGGTGGGAACGGCGGACGCGGCTTCGCGCAGCGGCTCGGGTTGCACGCGCACGGGCACACCCATGACGTCGCCGGTGTTGCGGGTGGGCGCGCCGGGGCGCGGCGGGGTCTGGCGCGCTTCGACGACGGGGAGGACGTGGCCGGGGGGGAGCGGCGGGGCGTTGGGCGGGTGCGGGAACGCTGGGGTTCGCGTTGCTCACCGCCAGCCTACGCGGCTCGTCCCTCGTAGGCTGGGGTGACGAAGGAACCCCAGCAGGCCGCGCCTCATTCAGAGTTTTTTTGAGCCGAAGGCTTGAACGCCAGCAGCCGCAACAGCACCATCGTCAACGCCGCGTATTCATCCGGCGCCAACCCCAGTTCCGCCCGCCCGTGCAGGCAGATGCTGTACAGCAGCTGCGTCTCGTCGGCCGGCATCATGGCCGCGAGGCGCGCGATCGCCGCCGCCTCTTCGTCGCTGGTGTCCGCCGCCTCCGGCACCGCCTGCAAGACCGCCATGCGCTGCAGCACCAGGCTCATCTCCTCCAGCGCCGCCGCGGCGCTCAGGCCATGCAGGCGCAGCGCCTCCGAGGTTTCGACGACCGTCTTGCCGTCGCCCTGCGCGAGCGCCTCGACCAGGCGGAACACATGGCTGCGGTCCACGCTGCCCAGCATCTGGCGCACCGCGGGCTCGCGCAGCTCGCCGCCGCCGAAGGCGATCGCCTGGTCGGTCAGCGAGAGCGCATCGCGCATGGAGCCGCGCGCGGCGCGCGCGAGCAGGCGCAGCGCCTGCGCGTCGGCCGGCACCGCCTCGGTTTCCAGCACGTGCGCGAGGTGTTCCTGCACCGTCTCCGGCGCCATCGGCCGCAGGTTGAACTGCAGGCAGCGTGACAGCACCGTCACCGGCACCTTCTGCGGATCGGTCGTGGCCAGCACGAACTTCAGGTACTCGGGCGGCTCCTCCAGCGTCTTGAGCATGGCGTTGAAGGCATGGCCGGTGAGCATGTGCACTTCGTCGATCATGAAGACCTTGAAGCGGCCCTGCACCGGCTTGTAGACGGCCTGTTCCAGCAGCGACTGCACTTCGTCCACGCCGCGGTTGGAGGCGGCATCGAGCTCGGTGTAGTCGACGAAGCGGCCGCTGTCGATGTCGGTGCAGGCCTGGCACACGCCGCAGGGCGTGGCGGTGATGCCGCCCTGGCCGTCGGGGCCCTGGCAGTTCAGCGACTTGGCCAGGATGCGCGACACCGTGGTCTTGCCCACGCCGCGCGTGCCGGTGAACAGGTAGGCGTGGTGCAGCCGCTGCTGCTCCAGCGCGTTCGTCAGGGCCTGCACCACGTGCTCCTGGCCGACCATCTGGGTGAAGGTCCGGGGCCGGTTTCCGGGCGAGCACGAGATACGACATTCGGGCGATTCTAAACATCGCCCCTGCCCGCTCTGCCTCGTCCCGCGTCGCCTACAATCCTCCGTGACGGGCCTCCCCGCATGGTGAAGCGGCCAACCGGGTCAGGTGGGGAACCAAGCAGCCCTAACTGTGGAGCCAGTGCCGGGGGTAAGGCTCGTCAACTTCTTTCCCCTCCATGCCATGCGGACCCTGCGCCGGCGTGGCGGAACCACCCCTTCCTACCGCCTCCACGACCTTCCATCCGCGCTCGGCGACCGCTGCGGGGGATTCAGCGCGCGCGCGCCGCCCGGTGGTTCCCCGCGCCCCCGAGCGCGTACATTCGGTCACAAACGAGGGTTGGGGGCATTCCGTGAGCAAGGACAAGAAGGGCCACGGCCAGGCGCACGTGCCGGACGGGCGCGGCGTGGACGTGGTCGAAAAGAACACCGATACGTCCTGGGCGATGTTCCAGGCGCTGCAGGGCCAGCAGCAGCATGGCTTCGAGAAGACGCGCCCGACGGGCCTGCCCACGCACGGCGCGCCACAGGCGGGCGGCGAGCACGTGACCATCGACGACGTGCTGGTGGAAGCACGCCGCAACAACCGTGTCTGCCCGCTGCCGGCGATCTGGCAGCGCCTCTACGCCTACCTGCCGAACACCGGCCCGCACCTGACCAAGGTTCCCGCGACACATGCCGAATGGGCGCAGGTTCCCGCCTTGCAGAAGCGCGCGCGCCTGCGCGAACACATCGAATGGGCGGCCAGCCAGGGCGTCCTGAAACAGGTGTACGAAGCGCTTCGGAAGCTGCCGGAAAACCGCTGGCACCATATCGGCGAGTAGCGGCGCCTGCCTGCATGGCCCGTGCAAGGGGCCTACCGCTGTCCGCCGCCGGCTTTCCTGCGGCCGGGTTCCTTCTTACAGAACCCGGACGCAAACTCCCACAAACTTCCTTCTGCTGCCGCGCCTAGACTGCGTCCCATCACTGGGAGGTGAGTCATGGAGAAAGCCGCAGTCACCGGCAACCTGGCCGGTTCTCGTTGGGAGGTGTCGCAGGCACGCTGCAAGGCGGTGCTGCTGGCGGCATGCGTCGCCTGCCCGGCCGTGGGCTGGGCCGACGACCTGGGTCAGGCGTCCGCCGAAGTGCTCCTCGCAGAGGCACGGGTGGACCAGCCTGGCGTGAAGGTGCAGGTACGCACGAGCACGCTGCCCCGGCTGGAAGCGCAGGACAGCGGATTCCAGGCACCGCGCATCGACCTGTCCCTCACCCCCGCAACAGCCATGGCCTGGGCGCCGTCGTCGGCGTCAGCGGCTTCAACTCGAGCGCGCTGCCGCTGGGCTTGCAGCCGCAACGGCCGAGCGTGGACGTCGGGCTGCGCTGGAGCCAGAAGCAGGTGGACGTGATGGCGTGGCGGCGGATGACCGGCCCGGACGACGCGTACTCGCTGATCCAGATGCAGCAGCCGGTGTACGGCGCCCGCGTGGAGATGAATCTCGGGCGCGGCAGCAAGAAGGGCCCGTTCGCGCTCGACCGCGGCCTCATCGGCATGCAGCTCGAAAGCGGCGCCCGCATCTCCATCAAGCGCAAGAACGGCGGCCCGATGATCTACTACCGCACGTCGTTCTGAACCTCCCTCCAGACTTTCCGAAAGGGGCCGCAAGGCCCCTTTTTCATGGGCGGGCGGATCTCGTCACGCCGGAACCAGCCTGCCCTGCGCCGTGAGGAAGGCGCTACGCACCACGGCACCGTCCTGCGCCGCGGCCACCGCCTCGCGGTAGCGGCGCATCTGCTCGCGCAGTTCCGGCTGGCGCTCCGGCTGGGCCGCCGACTTGTAGTCGAGAACCCACCATTCGCCGGTATCGCGCCGCCGCACCAGCCGGTCCAGCCGCAGCAGTTCGCCCTGGTGGAGCAGTTCCACTTCGTTGGCCTGCCAGTCCACCGCCGCCGCATCCCAGGCCCAGGACCCTTCGCCTTCGACGATGCGCTGCGCCATGGCCGCGGCCTGCTGCGCCGCCACAGCGTCGAGAGCGAACAGCCGTTCCACTTCGCGCAGCTGCGCGGGGGCCACACCGGCACGCGGTCGCCAGGTCTCCAGCAGGCGGTGCATGGCTTCGCCCAGGCGCGAGGCCTCGTTGCCGGGCGGCGCCGCGGGGCGCAGCCACTCGAGGCTGGCGGCTTCGGTCGCCCCGGGCACCACCCGCAGCGTGAAGCGCAGTTCGGCGCCGTCCGCGACGTTCAAGGCGGTGGCGGACTGCGGGGCCGGCAAGGGCGTCGCGCAGGGCAGCAGCCTTTGCCACCACGTCATGGCGCCCGATCCGGACGGGACCACCGAGGAGATCACCAGCTGGCGCTCGGCGCGCGTCATCGCGACGTAGAGCGCATTGAGTTCCTCGCGCAAGCGCGCCGCCTGTTCCACCGCCAGCGCATCGACGTTGCAGGCCGGCGGCCGCGTCTCGCTGGCGAGGAAGGCGAAGCGCCAGGGCGACGGCGCCTCGCCCGGCCATTCGCACAAGGCACCCATGCTCTCCGGGCGCGCGGGGGCGCTGTCGGTGTCGAGCATGACGACGATGCCCGCCTCCAGGCCCTTGGCGCCGTGCACCGTCAGCAGGCGCACGACCCCTTCGGCGGCGATGGCGGGGCCGCGGATGCCGCCGGCCTTGAGCGCGCGCACGAAGGCATAGGGCGTGAGGTAGCGGCCGCCGCCCACCTGCAGCGCGGCCCCGAGCAGGGCCTGCAGGTTGGCCAGCACGCCGGCGCGCAAGGGTGGCGGCGCCTGCCGCGCGAAACGGGCCAGCACGTCGCCATGGTCGTAGATGGCCTGCAGCGCGTCGTGCGGCGGCAGCGCCTGCACCCAGCGCTGCCACTGGCGCAGCGTGCGGGCGATTCCGGGAAGGGGCCCGGGCAGGTCCTCGCCCTGCTGCAGCAGTTCGTACCAGGCCCGCGGCGGGCCCTCGGCCGCGGCCGCGCGGGCGCGCAGCGCCAGGGCCACCAATGCGTCGTCGGCGCAGCCGAACAGCGGCGAGCGCAGCACGCGCGCCAGCGACAGGTCATGGCCGGGCGACACCAGCACGTCGAGCAGCGCCGCGAGGTCCTGCACTTCGGGCGCTTCGCACAGGTCGGTCTTCTCCGGCTGCTGCGCCGCGATGTGCAGCGCGCGCAGTTCATCCTCCATGGCGGCGAGCCGCTCGCGCCGGCGCGCCAGCACCATCACGTCGCCCGGCCGCACGCCGGCGCGCAGCTGCTGCGCGATCCAGGCGGCGGCCTGGCGGCATTCCAGAGTCACCAGCCGCTCCTCGGGCAGCTCGCGCGGCACCGTGAGGCTGTCGCGCCAGGCCAGGGCCTCCTCCTGCGCGGCTTCCTTGGTGGGGCGCGGGATCGGCGGCAGCGCCAGCACGGCCCCGGCGTGGCGCGACTGCGTCGTGTGCGCGCGAAAGCCCGAGTACAGGCCCTCGCGCTCGGCCGCCAGCATGACCGTGTTCACGGCCGCCAGCACCGCCGGTGCGTTGCGGTGCGTGTGGTCGCAGCCCAGGCGGTCGCCCTGCAGCTCGCGGGCGATAAAGTCCTGCGCCGCCCGGAACACCTGCGGCTCCGCGCGCCGGAAGCGGTAGATGCTCTGCTTGGGATCGCCGACGATGAACACCTTGGGCCCTTCGCCGCCGGCGCCGGCATAGCTGGCCAGCCAGGAGTGCAGCGCCTGCCACTGCAGCGCGTTGGTGTCCTGGAACTCGTCGATCAGCAGGTGGCGCACCCGCAGGTCCAGCCGCTCCTGCACCCAGCCCGCCAGCACCTCGTCGGACAGCAGCACGTGCGCCGTGCGCTCCACGTCGCTCATGTCCACCCAGCCCTGTTCGCGCTTGAGGGCCGCATAGGCGACCAGCAGGTGCCGCGCCAGGCGTGCGGTGCGGCGGTGGTGCAGCCAGGCTTCGTGCTGGTGGAGCGCGCCGCAGAGGCGCTGCGCCAGGGACTGCGCGGTGCGGACGTCGTCGATGCCCGCCAGCTTGTCGCTGAACTTGCGGGACTCCTGCTCCTTCGTGAGCAGCGCGGCGAAAACACCTTCCAGGCGCCCCGCAGTGACCGCTTCCTCGAGCTCGCGTCCCTTGGCCGAGAACGTCGGCGCCGATGCACGCCCCAGGGTGCGTGCCGCTTCGTGGAGGGTGTCGCGCACCCAGGGCCAGGACAACAGCTCCTGCGGATGCGGCGCGCCGCGGAATTCCTCGAACACCTCGGTGAAGTACCGCACCGAGTCGTCCACCACGCCGACGGCATCGGCCATGCCGAACTCCACCCGCTTGGACAGCGCCGACTCCAGCGCCTTGAGCGTGTTGAAGCGGCCGTGCGCTGCCACCGACGCTTCGTAGTCCGCGCGCGCCTCGGCATCGCGCTCCACCGCGGCATGAAAGCGCCGCCAGACGCGCGCGACCGCTTCCTTGTCGTCCTCCAGCAGGTCGAAGCGCGTGGGCAAGCCCAGGTCCTGCAGCACCGACACCGGCGCCCGCGCAGGAGCGCGGCGAACCAGCTGTGGAAGGTGCGGATCTGCACCGGCCGGCCGGCCTGCAGCAGCGCGCCATAGAGGCCGCGCAGGGTCTCGCGGGTGGCGGCATCGGCCTGCGGCAGGCCGCGCGCGCGCAGCGCTTCGGCCAGTTCCGCGTCGGGGGCCGTGCTCCACTGCGCCAGCCACTCCTGCAGGCGCTGGCGCATCTCGCCCGCCGCCTTGCGGGTGAAGGTGATGGCCAGGATCTCGTGCGGCTGCGCGCCCGCGAGCAGCGCCCGCAGGATGCGCGACACCAGCATCCAGGTCTTGCCGGCGCCGGCGCAGGCCTCCACCGCGACGTGCCGGCGCGGATCGCAGGCGATCGCGTAGAACTGCTCGCGCGTGACCGTGCGGCCGTTGTGCTCGTAGGCCGGTTCGACCGGCAGCGCGTGCACTTCACTCACTCCAGCTGTCCCTGCGGCACAGGCCGCGCGCCGCGCAGAACTCGCACACCCTGCCCTCGCCCAGCGCCGGCAGCGGCGCGCCGCCGGCGACCCGGCGCAGTTCCGACTGCACGGCCTCCTGCAGCAGCTGCGCGCCCAGCGCCAGCTGTTCGTGGTCCACGCGCCGGACCTCGCCGCGCTCGCTGATGTTCAGGTAGGCGGCGTGCAGCTCGCGTTGCGGCAGCAGCGCCGCGTAGAAGGCCAGCTGCGTGTCCTCCAGCGGCGAGGCCATGCGCGCGCGCGTGAGTTGCAGGCTTTCGGTCTTGTAATCCATGACCAGGCTGCCGCCGGTGGGCAGGCTGTCGATGCGGTCGATGCGCCCCTGCAGCTTCAGTTCGCCCAGCTGCACCTCGTGCTCGCTCTCCGCGGTGTCGAACACCGCGCCCGTCGCCTCGTGCTGCGCGAGCCAGTCCAGGTAGCCCTCGCGCACGGCCGGCCAGCCGGCGGCGAAGGGCAGGAACTCGCCCTCGTCCAGGCGCTGGCTGGCAATGCCCTCGCGGGCCGCGGCATCCAGCAGCGTCGCGCGCTGTTCCCGCGTGAGCGCCGCGCCGTCCTGCATGCTTTCGTGGAAGGACTTGAGCACGCCGTGCAGCCAGGTGCCGAAGTCGCGCTTGTCCACCTCGGCCTCGATCTCGTCGGCCTCGCGCAGGCCCAGCATGCGCAGCGCGAAGAAGCGGTAGGGACAGCGGCGCAGGTCCTCGTAGCTGCTGGCGGACAGCTGCTGCGGCACCAGTTGCGGCGCCTGCGGCGAAGGCGGCAGCACGCCGGTGCCAACTTCCTCGCGTGCCTGGCGCGGATCCTCCGCCCGGGCGCCGGCGCCTTCGAGCACCAGCGCCTGCACCAGCGGGCTGGGCAGGCTGCGCTCGCCGGTGTCGTCGCTGGCGCGCCACAGGACGTGCGCCACCGGCGTCTGCAGCGCGTGCTTCCAGGCCGCGCGCTGCGCCTGTTCGAGTTCCTCGCGCGACGGCAGTCCGAGCAGGCGCCGCTGCGCCTGCGTCCAGCCGGCCGGCGGCTCGGGCGCGGCGGGCAGGCTGCGCTCGTCGCATCCGGGCAGCACCAGCGAGGCGAAGGGATGGCCCAGCAGCTGGCTGAGGGGCAACACCACCACCTGTTCGTCGCCGGAGTGCGGCGGCACGAAGCTCACGCTTTCCAGCACGTCGTTGGCCCAGGCCGTGAATTCGCGCAGGGTCATGCGGCGCTGAGCGTGCGGCCAGTGCTGCCACTCGCTCGCGGAGGAAGCGTCCAGCCGCAGGGCCTCGATGGTCTTCATGCCCGCCGCGTCGGCGCGCAGCAGGTCCCACTGGCCGGTCTCCGCGAGCAGCGCACGGGCGGCGCCCATCCACTCCAGCAGCGTGCGGCTGGTCTGCATCGCCTCGCGCCAGTCGGTGATGCGGCGCGCCGCGTCCTGCAGCGAGGCGGCCTCGCCCCAGTCGCCACCGCGCAGCATGCGCCACTCGCGCTGCGCGCTGCGCCGCACGCGCCGCTCCAGCCCCTGCACGACGCCGGAGCCGATCGCCGGCAGGTTCTTCAGCCAGTCCAGCACGGCATCGCTGCCCACGTCCCAGGCGCAGGCGCGCAGGGCCGCCATCACGTGGGCGGCGGCGCGCGTGGTCGACAGCTTCCAGCCGGTCTCGTCGCGCAGGCGCACGCCGCGCGTGAACAGCAGCGCGCCGATGCGGCGGGTGAGCACGCGATCGGTCGCGGCCAGCGCCACCGGCACCTCGCCGGCGGCCAGCCGCTGCAGCACGCAGGCCGCGGCACGCTCCGCTTCCTCGGTCGCATCGGCGGCGGCATGCCACGCGATCGCACCCGTGGCGGCCTGGGTCGCCAGCGGCCAGGTCACGGCACGCTCGCCGAGCTGCAGCGCCAGCGCCGCCGGGATGGGCTCGGCCTGGAAGCCTTGCAGCACCACCAGCAGGTCCACGTCCGCGGTCAGGGTGCCGTCCAGCAGCGGGTCGGTCGCATACGCCGACGCGGCCGCCCATTCGAAGGCGATCCGCGCGATCGCCGCCTCGGTGGCCAGCGCGGGCGCTTCCATGCCCTGCGAAAGCAGCGGCCGCAGGCGCGCCGCCCAGGCGCCGCGCCGCTGCGGCGGGGGACGGCGCGCGCGGCATCGGCGGCCTGCCAGGCCGCGTCCACCAGCAGTCCGGCGAGCGCGTCGGCCTGGCCGCGCAATCCGCCCTGCTCCAGCCAGCCGCGCGCCGTCAGCAGGTCGCGGCCGATGTCGAAGGACAGGTCCAGCTCGCCCGGCTCCCAGGCGATGCCGCGCGCCCAGTTCATGCTGGTCTCGAAGCGGGGCGCGAAGCCGGTGGGGGCGAGCGCGGCCCAGAACTGCCGCGCCACCGGCATGAGCTGGGCATAGGGCAGCAGCACGACGGTGCGCGCGGCATGCACGCCGCGGGCCTGCAGCTCGCGCTGCAGCCCTTGCATGAGTTCCTGCCAGTGGCGCGCGGCCGGATGGTGAATTGCTATCGCATCCATAGCGCGTGCCCGCCGTCCCGCTCCCGGCGAGGGGTCTTCGTTTCTGTCACAATGACCTCACTGTAGCCGTAGCGGGAATGGCCCCGCCCACAGAGAGGAACCCATGGCCAGCGACCTGATCAAGCACATCTCCGACAGCTCCTTCGAATCCGACGTTCTGAAGGCAGACAAGCCGGTCCTGGTGGACTACTGGGCGGAGTGGTGCGGCCCGTGCAAGATGATCGCGCCCATCCTTGACGAGGTCTCCCAGACCTACAAGGACAAGCTGCAGGTCGCCAAGATGAACGTGGACGAGAACCGCGACATCCCGGCCAAGTTCGGCATCCGCGGCATCCCCACCCTGATGCTGTTCAAGGACGGCCAGCTGGCCGCCACCAAGGTGGGCGCCATGAGCAAGGCGCAACTGACCGCCTTCATCGACCAGCAGCTGGCGTAAAAGGCGCCGGGACCACACGCAAACGGGGCCACGGCCCCGTTTTCGTTTTTTTTGCTGCATAATCCCTCGCATTCGCTGATCCGCCAACACAAGCGGGCAGTTCGAGTTCCGGTTCGCAGGGCACCTCTCGCCCGCCGGCGAACCTCCCCCAGACACCAAGAACACTACCCCCAAGGGGTCACTCCATGCACCTGAACGAACTCAAGGCGCTGCACGTCTCGGAAGTCCTCAAGCAGGCCGAAGAGCTCGAGATCGAGAACACCGGCCGCATGCGCAAGCAGGAGCTGATGTTCGCGATCATCAAGAAGCGCGCGCGCGCCGGCGAGCAGGTCTTCGCCGACGGGGTCCTGGAAATCCTGCCGGACGGCTTCGGCTTCCTGCGCAGCCCGGACACCAGCTACACCGCGAGCACGGACGACATCTACATCTCGCCCTCGCAGGTGCGCCGCTTCAACCTGCACACCGGCGACATGATCGAAGGCGAGGTCCGCACGCCGAAGGACGGCGAGCGCTACTTCGCGCTGACCAAGCTGGACAAGGTCAACGGCGGCCTGCCGGAGGACAACAAGCACAAGATCATGTTCGAGAACCTGACGCCGCTGTTCCCCGGGAACAGATGCGCCTGGAACGCGACAACCTCAAGGGCGAAGAGAACATCACCGGGCGGGTGATCGACATCATCGCCCCCATCGGCAAGGGCCAGCGTGCCCTGATCGTCGCGCCGCCCAAGAGCGGCAAGACGGTGATGATGCAGCACATGGCCCACGCGATCGCGGCCAACTACCCGGACAGCTACATGATGGTGCTGCTGGTGGACGAGCGCCCGGAAGAAGTGACGGACATGCAGCGCTCGGTCAAGGCCGAAGTGATCGCGTCCACCTTCGACGAGCCGGCCGCCCGCCACGTGCACGTGGCCGAGATGGTGATCGAGCGCGCCAAGCGCCTGGTCGAACTGAAGAAGGACGTGGTGATCCTGCTGGACTCGATCACGCGTCTTGCCCGCGCCTACAACAACGTCGTGCCTTCCTCCGGCAAGGTGCTGACCGGCGGCGTCGACGCCAACGCGCTGCAGCGCCCCAAGCGCTTCCTGGGCGCGGCGCGCAACGTGGAAGAAGGCGGCTCGCTCACCATCATCGCCACCGCGCTGATCGACACCGGCTCGCGCATGGACGAAGTGATCTTCGAGGAGTTCAAGGGCACCGGCAACAGCGAACTGCACCTGGACCGCCGCCTGTACGAAAAGCGCGTGTTCCCCTCGATCCAGCTCAATCGCTCCGGAACCCGCCGCGAGGAACTGCTGCTGGCCCCCGAGATCCTGCAGAAGACCCGCATCCTGCGCCAGTTCATGTACAACATGGACGAGATCGAGGCGATGGAGATGGTCCTGAAGTCGATGAAGGCCACCAAGACCAACGTGGAGTTCTTCGACATGATGCGGCGCGGCGGCTGAGCCTCCGCGCATCGCCCCAAAGCCCGGCCCTGGCCGGGCTTCTTGCTGGCGGCGCCGCCTGTGCCAGGGTGGGCCGGCCCGGCCGAGGCATGCCCCCGGGACTGAAGCTATAATCGCAGGCTTTCCGGAAAGTACGCCAGATGTCCTGGCGCGGCTGCCGTACCTGACGAGGACACCATGAAAGAAGGCATTCACCCCAACTACCGCGACGTCTGCTTCGTGGACCTGTCGAACGGTTTCAAGTTCGTGACCCGTTCCTGCGTGAGCACGCGCGAGATGGTCAAGATGGACGACGGCCGCGAGCTGCCGCTGTTCAAGCTGGACACCTCCAGCGAATCGCACCCGTTCTACACGGGCACCCAGAAGTCGGTGAACGACATGGGCGGCCGCGTGGACAAGTTCTTCAAGAAGTTCGGCAAGGGCGCCGGCAAGTAAGCCCTGCGGACCCTGCGCAAAAGGCAGCCTCGTGCTGCCTTTTTCTTTGCCGGCAAGGCGCCCCTCCTGTGACACACTCCCGCGCGTGAAACAGCCCAGCCCCGCGATCGTCGCCCAGAGCGCCGTGCGCCGCCTGCCGCGGGTGGCGCTGCTGCTGCTGTGCGCCGCCTACGTGCTGCCCGGCTTCCTGGGGCGCGAGCCCTGGAAGAACGCGGACATCATCTCCTTCGGGTACATGTTCGAGCTGGCCACGGGCCGCACGTCCTGGATCGACCCCACGCTCCTGGGTCACGCCCCCGATTTCGACGCCCTGCTGCCCTACTGGCTGGGCGCCTGGGCGATCCAGCTCGCGCCCGCCTGGATCCCGGCCGACTTCGTCGCCCGCATCCCCTTCATCGGCCTGCTCGTGATCACGCTGCTGGCCACCTGGTACGGCGTGTACTACCTCGCGCGCACGCCGCGCGCCCAGCCGGTGCCCTTCGCCTTCGGCGGCGAGGCCCACCCCACCGATTACGCCCGCACGATCGCGGACGGCGGCCTGCTGGCGCTGATCGCGTGCCTGGGCCTGATGCAGCTGTCGCACGAGACGACGCCGGCGCTGGCGCAGCTGGGATTCACGGCCCTCGCCTTCTATGCCCTGGCGGCGCTTCCCTACCGGATCCTGCTGCCCACCGTGGCGCTCGCCATCGCGCTGCCCGGCCTGGCGCTCAGCGGCGCGCCCGCCATGGGCGTGGTGTTCGCCGTCGGCGGCGCCCTCATCCACTGGACCGACACCCCGGCCGATGCGGAGGCCGAGGGACGCGGCCTGCGCGGCGCCGTGCTGGTGATCCTGATCGCGCTCGCGGCCGCCGCCATCGCCGCGGCCTTCCACACCTGGCACTGGCGGCTGGAGCCGGGCACCGGCCCGGGCCGCGAGGCGAAGTCCATTGCCCGCCTGATCGTCTGGTTCACCTGGCCCGCATGGCCGCTCGCGCTGTGGACCGTGTGGCGCTGGCGCCGGCAGCTGGGACGCCGGCACGTGGCGCTGCCCCTGTGGTTCGCCACCGTGTCGCTGGTGACCACCGTGCTCGCACCCAATCCGGACCGCGCCCTGCTGCTGGGACTGCCCGCGCTGGCGGCGCTGGCGGCGTTCGCGCTGCCCACCTTCGAGCGCAGCGTCTCCGCGCTGATCGACTGGTTCACCCTGCTGTTCTTCAGCGGCTGCGCGCTGGTGATCTGGGTGATCTGGCTGTCGCTGCAGACCGGCGTGCCGGCCAAGCCCGCGGCCAACGTCGCCAAGCTCGCCCCCGGCTTCGAACCCAGCTTCGGCTGGGTGGCCTTCCTGGCGGCCCTGCTGGCCACCGTCGCCTGGCTGTGGCTCGTGCGCTGGCGCACCAGCCGCAGCCGCGAGGCGATCTGGAAAAGCCTGGTGCTGCCTGCAGGCGGCGCCGCGCTGGGCTGGCTGCTGGTGATGACGCTGTGGCTTCCGGTGCTGGACTACGCGCGCAGCTACGCGCCGGTCGTGCAGGGCATCACCAGCCGCATGGACGCGCCCGGCTGCGTGGAAGTCTTCGGCCTCACCCGCCCGCAGATCGCCGCCTTGCGCTACCACGGCAAGCTGGACGTGCGCAACGCGCAGATCCCCAGCAACTGCCCCTGGCTGGTGGCCGCGCAGGACCTGCAGGGCTCGCTGCCGATGGCGCTGAACCTGCGCCAGTGGCGCCTGGTCACCACCGTGCGCCGCCCCACCGACCAGCGCGAGAACCTGCTCCTGTACAAGAAGCGCTAGCCCGATGTCGGAACGAGGCGTCATCGCCCGCCACGCCGGCACCGTGCTGGCCGGGCAGCTGGCCACCATGGCCTTCGGCATCACCGACACCGTGGTGGCCGGCCGCTATTCGCAGGAGGCGCTCGCCGCGCTGTCGGTGGGGGCCGCCGTCTACATCACCGTGTTCGTCGCCCTGATGGGCGTGCTGCAGGCCCTGCTGCCGATCTGGGCCGAGCTGCACGGCGCGAGGCGGCACGCCGACGTCGGGCGCTCGGTGCGGCAGGCGCTGTACCTGGGCGTGCTGGCTTCCATCGCGGGCGTGTTCGGCCTGCTGTTTCCCAACGCATTGCTGCAGGCCACCGAAGTGCCGACTGCGCTGCAGCAGGACGTGCGGCAGTACCTGGGGGTGCTGGCGCTGGCGTTGCCGCCCGCGCTGCTGTTCCGCATGTACAGCACGCTGAACCAGAGCCTGGGCAAGCCGCAGCTGGTCACCTGGCTGCAGCTCGCCTCGCTGGTCGCCAAGGTGCCGCTGACCGTCTGGTTCGTCTTCGGCGGCCTGGGCGTGCCGGCCATGGGCGCGGTCGGCTGCGCGTGGGCCACGGTGGTGGTGAACTGGGTGTTCGTGGGCGTGGCGCTCTGGCTGGTGCGCACCGATGCGCTCTACCGGCCCTATGCCATCTGGCGGCCGCTGGAGCGCCCCCACTGGGCGACCATCGCGCAGTTCGCCCGGCTCGGCATCCCGGCGGGGCTGGCGATCATGGTGGAAGTCACCTCCTTCACCCTGATGTCGCTGTTCATCGCGCGGCAGGGCACCCTCTCGGCGGCCGCGCACCAGGTCGCCGCCAACCTGGCGGCCGTGATGTACATGGTGCCGCTGTCGATCGCCATCGCCACCAGCGCGCGGGTGAGCTTCTGGCTGGGCGCGGGCGACACCAAGAAGGCGCGCGGCAGCATCCGCACGGGCTTTCGCATGGGACTCTCGTTCGCCGTGCTGCTGGCCTGCCTCGTGCTGCTCACGCGATCCGGCATCGCCTCGCTGTATTCGGCCGATCCCGAAGTGGCCGCGGTCGCCGCCGGCCTGCTGGCGATCGTTGCCCTGTACCACTTCGGCGATGCGATCCAGGCGCTGTGCGTGTTCGTGCTGCGCTCGTACCGCGTGGCGGTGGCGCCGCTCGTGGCCTATTGCGTGCTGCTCTGGGGCGTGGGCGTGGTGGGCGGCTACCAGCTCGCGTACAAGGGCCTGGGCGGCTGGCCGGCGCAGCACAGTCCCGCGGCCTTCTGGCTGGCCAGCAGCTTCGCGCTGGCGCTGCTCGCGCTCATCCTGCCGCTGATTCTGTGGCGGGCTGTGCGGCGCTTCCGTCCGGCGTGAGCGCCAGCGGCCGCACCCGTGCCGGCGGCAGCACGATGGTGAAGGTCGAACCCGCCCCCGGCGTGCTGGCGACCTGCAGCTCGCCGCCGTGCCGCTGCACCACGTGCTTCACGATGGCCAGGCCCAGCCCGGTCCCCCCGTTTCGCGCGAGCGGCTGCGGTCCACGCGGTAGAAGCGCTCCGTCAGGCGCGGCAGGTGCTCGGCGGCGATGCCGGGCCCGGTGTCGCGCACCGTGAACTCCAGGCGGCCTTCGGGTGTCTGCCCGGCTTGCACCTCCACCAGCCCGCCGGCCGGTGTGTAGCGCACCGCATTGCTCACCAGGTTGGAGAAGGCGCTTTGCAGCTCGCTCGCGATCCCGCCGACCGCGAGCGGCGGCGCCGGCGGGAAGCGCAGGTCCAGCGCCTTGCCCAGGCTGGTGGCGAGCGCGCGCGCTTCCTGCTCGCACTGCGCCTGCAGGCTGGCCACGGCAGTCCATTCGCCCGCGCCGGGCAAGGGGCTGCCCTCCAGCCGCGACAGCGTCAGCAGGTCGTTCACCAGCGTCTGCATGCGCTGCGTCTGCTGCCCCATGAGGCCGAGGTAGCGGCCACGCTCGTCTTTCGGCAGGTCGAGCGTGCGCAGGGTCTCGACGAACCCGGATAGCACGGTCAGGGGCGTGCGGATCTCGTGCGACACGTTGGCCACGAAATCGCGCCGCATGATCTCGGCCTGCTCCACCGCGGTCACGTCGCGCGACAGCAGCAGCAGGCGGCCTTCGCCATAGGGGTGCAGGCGCAGCGAGAGCTTGCGCGGGCGCGAGGCGGTGCTGCCCGGCGCCGGGATGATGACGTCCTGCGCGTAGTTGCGGCTGCCATGGAAGGCGGCGAAGTCGGGGTCGCGCAGCAGGTGCACCACGTGCTGCTGCAGGTCGCGCGCCGGATCGAGCCCGAAGTGCGCCGCGGCGGTGTCGTTCACCCACTCGATGCGGCCGTGCGCGTCGAGCAGGATCACGCCGTTGGGAGACGCGCGGATCGCGTCCAGGAAGTCTGCCAGCCGGCCTTCGGCCTCCTGCAGCCGGCGCTCGCGCACCAGCACGGCGCGGCGCGCGCGGTCGACCGCCTCGCCCCAGACCCGCCCAGGCGGGGCGCGTCCCGCAGCTCGCCCGTGCGCAGCCAGGCCAGCACGCGCGCGGCGGCCACGGCGTCCGTCACGAACCAGACCAGGGCGCCACCCGCGATGCCGATGGCCGCTCCCGTCTCGCCGCCGACCAGGGCACCGAGCACGGCACCGCCGACCAGGCAGGCAAGGAAGCTGGCGATGCGCAGGGTCACGTCGGCGTGCTCAGGCGGCGGTGGGCAGCGCGGTGATGCGGTAGCCGGCGCCGCGCACGGTCTCGACCAGCGCACCGGCGGCGGGGCCCAGCGCTTCGCGCAGGCGCTTCACGTGGACGTCCACCGTGCGCTCCTCGATGAACACGTGGTCGCCCCACACGCGGTCCAGCAGCTGCTGGCGGCTGTGCACCCGTTCGGGATGCTTCATCAGGAAGTGCAGCAGCTTGAATTCGGTGGGGCCCAGCTTCACCGGGCGGCCCTGCCAGGTGACGCGGTGCGCCGCGGCATCCAGCGCCAGGCCGGCCAGCGTGACGGTCTCCTCGCTCTTTTCCGGCGTGCGCCGCCGCAGCACGGCGCGGATGCGCGCCAGCAGCTCCTGGGTGGAGAAGGGCTTGGTGATGTAGTCGTCGGCCCCCGCGTCCAGGCCGCTCACCTTGTCGGCCTCGTCGCCGCGCGCGGTGAGCATCAGGATGGGCACGGCCTTGGTCCGCGCCTCGCCGCGCCAGCGCCGCGCCAGCGCGACGCCGGTCTGCCCGGGCAGCATCCAGTCCAGCAGGATGGCATCGGGGAGGACGGCGTCGATCTCGCGCTGCGCCGAGTCCCCGTCTTCCGCCCACACCGGCGCCATGCCGTTGTGCCGCAGGTTGACGGCGATCAGTTCGGCGATCGCGGGCTCGTCCTCGACGATCAGGATGCGGGGCTGGTGCTTCATGGGCTCGCTAGCGGATGGCGGACTCGATGTTCTCCATCGAGCTGTGGCGCACGTCCGCGCCCTTGACGACGTAGATGATGAACTCGGCGATGTTCTTCGCGTGGTCGCCGATGCGCTCGATGGCCTTGGCCACGAACAGCAGGTCCAGCCCGCTGGAGATGGTGCGCGGGTCCTCCATCATGTAGGTGATCAGCTTGCGCACGAAGCCGTCGAACTCGCGGTCCAGGATGTGGTCTTCCTTCATGATCGCCACGGCGGCGGTCACATCCAGGCGCGCGAAGGCGTCCAGCACCTTGCGCAGCTGCGCGGAAGCGAGGTCGGCGGCCACCCGCAGTTCGCCCGCGGGCAGCGCGCGCGCCGCCCCGCCCTTTTCCAGGATGGACTGGACCATCTTGGCGATGCGGCGGGCCTCGTCGCCCACGCGCTCGAGGTTGGCCGTGGTCTTGGAGATGGCCATCAGCAGGCGCAGGTCGCGCGCCGTCGGCTGGCGGCGGGCGATCACCGAGGACAGCTCGCGGTCGATGTCCACTTCCATCTGGTTGACGCGGTGCTCGGTCTCCAGCACCTGCCGCGCGACGTCGCCGTTGAACTCCGCGAGCGCCACCATCGCCTGCCGGATCTGGGATTCGACCAGGCCGCCGAGCTCCATGACGCGCGAGGACAGCGAGTTGAGCTCGCTGTCGAACTGGGTGGAGAGGTGCTTGTCTGCCATCGTGTTTCCTGCTTTCAGCCGAACCGGCCGGTGATGTAGTCCTCGGTCTCCTGGCGCTTGGGCTTGAAGAAGATCTGCTCGGTCTCGCCGACTTCGACCAGGTCGCCCAGGTACATGTAGGCGGTGTAGTCGGACACACGCGCGGCCTGCTGCATGTTGTGCGTGACGATCACCACCGTGTAGTCCTTCTTCAGCTCCACGATCAGCTCCTCGATCTTGCCGGTGGAGATCGGGTCCAGCGCGGAGCACGGCTCGTCCAGCAGCAGCACCTGCGGCTTGATCGCGATGCCGCGCGCGATGCACAGGCGCTGCTGCTGCCCGCCCGACAGGCCCGAGCCGCTCTGGTTCAGCTTGTCCTTCACCTCGTCCCACAGCGCCGCCTTGCGCAGCGCCCATTCGACGCGGTCGTCCATGTCGGCGTCGCGCAGGCTCTCGAACAGGCGCACGCCGAAGGCGATGTTGTCGTAGATGGACATGGGGAAAGGCGTCGGCTTCTGGAACACCATGCCCACCTTGGCGCGCAGCAGCGCCACGTCCCGCTGGAGGTCAGCAGGTTCTCGCCGTCCAGGATGATCTCGCCGGTGGCGCGCTGGTCCGGGTACAGCTCGTACATGCGGTTGAAGGTGCGCAGCAGCGTGGACTTGCCGCAGCCGGACGGGCCGATGAAGGCCGTCACCTTGTGCTCCGCGATGTCCAGGTTGATGTGCTTGAGGGCCAGGAACTTGCCGTAGTAGAAGTTCAGGTTGCGTACCGCCAGCTTGGGGCGCACGGTCTGTTCGGGGGCGAAGGTTGCGTCCATGGTTTCGCTTCAGATCCGGCTGCGCGTGAGGATGCGCGCCAGGATGTTCAGGCCGAGCACGGCCAGGGTGATGATGAAGACGCCGGCCCAGGCCAGCTGCTGCCAGTTCTCGTACGGGCTCATGGCGAACTTGAAGATCGTGACCGGCAGGCTGGCGATCGGCTCGTTCATGTTGGAAGTGAAGAACTGGTTGTTCAGCGCGGTGAAGAGCAGCGGCGCCGTTTCGCCGGCGATGCGCGCCACGGCCAGCAGCACGCCGGTGACCACGCCCCGCGCGCGGCGCGCAGCGTGATGTTGGAGATCACCTTCCACTTGGGCGCGCCCAGGGCATAGGCGGCCTCGCGCAGGCCGGACGGCACCAGCAGCAGCATGTTCTCGGTGGTGCGGATCACGATCGGGATCACGATCAGCGCCAGCGCGATCGCGCCGGCCCAGCCGGAGAAATGCTTGTAGCGCGCGACCACCACGGCGTAGACGAACAGGCCGATGACGATGGACGGCGCCGACAGCAGGATGTCGTTGACGAAGCGGGTCGTGTTGCCCAGCCAGCCCTTGGCGTCGTACTCGGCCAGGTAGATGCCGGCCATGATGCCGATCGGCGTGCCCACGAAGGTCGCCAGCAGCACCATCAGCAGCGAGCCCCACATGGCGTTGAGGATGCCGCCCGCCTCGTTGGGCGGCGGCGTCATCTGGCTGACGGTGGCCCAGGTCAGTCCCGCGAATCCCAGGCGCACCGTCTCCCACAGGATCCAGACCAGCCAGAACACGCCGAAGGCCATGGCGGCCAGCGACAGGGCCAGCGCCACCTTGTTGACACGCTTGCGCCGCAGGTACTTCTTCTCGCGATCGTTCATGTCCGCGTCCCCTCGTTGCGCCGCAGGCGCGCCAGCAGCACCTTGGACAGGGACAGCACCACGAAGGTGATGAAGAACAGCACGAGCCCCAGGTAGATCAGGGCGGCCTGGTGCTGGCCGTCCGCCGCTTCGGCGAATTCGTTGGCCAGGGCGGAGGTGATGCTGTTGGCGGGCGCGAACAGGCTCAAGGTGTCGAGCTGGTTGAAGTTGCCGATCACGAAGGTGACCGCCATGGTCTCGCCCAGCGCGCGCCCCAGCCCCAGCATGATGCCGCCGATGACACCGCCCTTGGTATAGGGCAGGACCACGCGGTACACCACCTCCCAGGTCGTGGAGCCCAGCGCGTACGCCGACTCCTTGAGCATGGGCGGCGTGACGTCGAACACGTCCCGCATCACCGCCGCGATGAAGGGGATGATCATGATCGCCAGGATGATGCCGGCCGCCAGGATGCCGATGCCCACGGGCGGCCCGGAGAACAGCTGCCCCAGCACCGGCACGTTGCCGAACAGGGACTGCAGCGGCTGCTGGACATACTTCGCCAGCAGCGGGCCGAACACCAGCAGGCCCCACATGCCGTACACGATGGAGGGCACGGCGGCGAGCAGCTCGATCGCCGTCCCCAGCGGCCGCTTCAGCCAGGCCGGGGACAGCTCGGTGAGGAAGACCGCGATGCCGAAGCTCACCGGCACGGCGATGACCAGCGCGATCAGCGAGGTCGCGATGGTGCCGTAGATCATCACGGCGCCACCGAAGTTGCCGGCGACCGGGTCCCACACGGTGTTGGTGAAGAAACCCAGCCCGGACTTCTCGATCGCGGGTTGCGCGCCGATCACCAGCGACACCAGGATGCCGGCCAGCAGGGCCAGCGTCACCAGCGCCGCCGCGCAAGCGGTCCAGCCGAAGATGCGGTCGATGATCGCTCCTCCGCGCGCGGGCCTTTGCGCGGGCGGGGCGCGGCTCCCGGAAGGGTCCGCCGGTGCCTGTTCGGCGTCGCCCAGCCGCGCCGGGTCGGGAATGGTGGTGGAGGACACGCGGGCCCTTTTCTTCTTATTTGTAGGCGACGGCACTGCCCGCGCCGTCCTTGATCTGCGCCGACCAGAGCTTCTCCACCTGCGCCTTCACCGCCGCAGGCATCGGCACGTAATCGAGTTCGTCGGCGGTCGTGTCGCCGTTCTTGTAGGCCCAGTCGAAGAACTTCAGCGTCGCGGCGGCGGCCTGCGGCTTGTCTTGCGCCTTGTGCATCAGGATGAAGGTGGCGCCCGTGATCGGCCACGCCTGCGCACCCGGCTGCTCGGTGAGGATCTGGTAGAAGGACTTCGCCCAGTCCGCACTGGCGGCGGCGGCCTGGAAGGCCTTGTCCTCGGGCGCCACGAATTGGCCGGCCGCGTTCTGCATCAGCGCGTAGTTCATCTTGTTCTGCTTCACGTACGCGTACTCGACGTAGCCGATGGCGTTCGGCAGGCGGCCGACGAAGGCGGCGACGCCTTCATTGCCCTTGCCACCGGCACCGGTCGGCCAGTTGACGGCCGTGCCTTCACCGACCTTGGCCTTCCACTCCGGGTTCACCTTGGACAGGTAGTTGGTGAAGATGAAGCTGGTGCCCGAGCCGTCGGCGCGGCGCACGGGAGCGATCGCCGCATCGGGCAGGTTCAGCGTGGGGTTCAGCGCCTTGATCGCGGGGTCCGTCCACTTGGTGACCTTGCCCAGGTAGATATCGCCGAGCACCTGGCCGTTCAGCCGAAGCTGGCCGGGGGACAGGCCCTGGATGTTGACCACGGGGACGACCCCGCCGATCACCGTGGGGAACTGGACGAGGCCCTTCTGCGCGAGCTCCTCGTCCTTCAGCGGCATGTCGCTGGCGCCGAAGTCGACGGTCTTGGATTCGATCTGCTTGATGCCGGCACCGGAACCGACCGACTGGTAGTTGATCCGCACGCCGGTGGCCTTGTTGTAGTCGGAGGCCCACTTGGTGTACAGCGGTGCGGGGAAGCTGGCACCGGCGCCGGTGACGCCGGCACCCGTCGGGGCGGGTGCCGCGGGCGCAGCGGGCGTGGGGGAGGCCGGCGAGGCCGGCGCATCGGGCTTGCCGCAGCCGGCCAGTGCGGCGGCGGCGAGCGTGGCGAGGACGATTCTTGCGTTCATGCGGAGCTTCCTGGTTTCAGGCGTTGCCGCGAACTTTATGGCAGTTCCGTGACAGTTCGGTGACACGGAACCGCGCTCCCTCGCCAGCCCCCGGTTCCGGGCTTACTTGAACGCGACCGTCTTGCCCGAAGCGTCCTTGATCTGGTTGGACCAGAGCTTCTCGACCTGGGCCTTCACGGCGACGGGCATGGGCACGTAGTCCAGCTCATCGGCGGTCTTGTCGCCATTCTTGTAGGCCCAGTCGAAGAACTTCAGGGCGGCCACGGCCTGTTCCGGCTTGTCCTGCGCCTTGTGCATCAGGATGAAGGTGGCGCCGGTGATGGGCCAGGACTGCGCGCCCGGCTGGTTGGTCAGGATCTGGTAGTAGCTCTTCGACCAGTCCGCGCCGGCAGCGGCCGCCTTGAAGGCGGTGTCGTCCGGCGCCACGAACTGGCCGGCGGCGTTCTGCATCAGCGCGTAGTTCATCTTGTTCTGCTTGACGTAGGCGTACTCGACGTAGCCGATCGAATTGGGCAGGCGTCCCACGAAGGCCGCGACGCCCTCGTTGCCCTTGCCGCCAGCGCCGGCCGGCCAGTTGACCGCCGTGCCCTCGCCGACCTTGGCCTTCCACTCCGGGTTCACCTTGGACAGGTAGTTGGTGAAGATGAAGCTGGTGCCCGAGCCGTCGGCGCGGCGCACCGGGGCGATCGCCGCATCCGGCAGGTTCAGCGAGGGGTTCAGCGCCTTGATCGCCGGGTCGGTCCACCTGGTGATCTTGCCCAGGAAGATGTCGCCCAGGACCTGGCCATTGAGGCGCAGCTGGCCCGGGGCCACGCCCTGGATGTTGATCACCGGCACCACGCCGCCGATCACGGTGGGGAACTGCACCAGGCCTTTCTGCGCGAGCTCTTCGTCCTTCAGCGGCATGTCGCTGGCGCCGAAGGCGACCGTCTTGGCCTCGATCTGCTTGATGCCGGCACCGGAGCCGACCGACTGGTAGTTGATCTTGACGCCGGTGGCCTTGTTGTAGTCGGAGGCCCACTTGGCGTACAGCGGCGCGGGGAAGGTGGCACCGGCGCCGGTGATGTCCTGGGCGGCGGCCAGGCCCGAGAAGGCGACGGTGGCGATGCCAAGGGCAAGGGTCCGGAAGCGAATGGTCATGCGATCCTCTTGTGGGTTGGGGAATGAAGCGATGAGCGGACTCTAGGTTGCGCATGTGACAGGGGCGTGACGCCCCTTGCGCGGCGAGAGCGCTTGCGCGTCACGCTGCCGTCATGCATTCGTCACGGGTGTGTCACGGGCGCTTCCTAAGCTCGCCGCGGCTCCCACAACGAAAACCACTGCACGATGAACCGCAGCCTGCCCGCCCTGCGCCGGCGCACCCTGCTCGCAGGCGCCGCCGCCTGCCTCGCCCTGCCCGCCGCGGCCCAGCGGCCTTCCCCCAGCGCGCCCTGCTCGTCGCGCAACTGCACGACACGTCCGCCGCGGGACAGGACGTGGCCAAGGACTTCCTGGTCGGCGCGCGCGCCGCCTGGCAGGACATCAACAGCCGCGGCGGCATCCGCGGGCGGCCCGTGGAGCACCTGGCCGTGGAAGTCGACGGCACGCCGGCCGGAACGCGCCAGGCTTGGCGCGCGCTGCGCGACAACCCCGCCTGCGTCGTCCTCTCGG
The DNA here is from genome assembly GCF_013087525.1 of Ramlibacter montanisoli. Classification (GTDB taxonomy): domain Bacteria; phylum Pseudomonadota; class Gammaproteobacteria; order Burkholderiales; family Burkholderiaceae_C; genus Ramlibacter; species Ramlibacter montanisoli. Next base: position 1,785,562 of record NZ_JABFCS010000001.1, read on the forward strand.
GCACGGCCGGCGACCCGGTCGCGACGCAGCTCACGGCGCTGCTGCGCGAGGAAGGCGCCAGCATCGCGCATGCGGCGCCGTGGCTGCAGAATTCCAGCGTGGAGGTGGACGATCGGACCTTCCCGATCTTCGCCGCGCGCCAGGAGCAGGTCGCGCATGCGCTCAAGTCGTTGAGCGTCGCCGGCATCCAGGAAGTCGGAGCGGTGTTCGCATCCCCGCGCGAGGCGGACCTGTACCGCGGCGACCTCGCCCGCGCCGCCACCGCGCTGAAGCTCAGGCTGGCCACCTGGACCGGCACGAGCAACCTCGCGCAGCTGGGCCAGCGGCTCGGCCCCTCCACGCCGCCGCTGCTGCTGTTCGTGGGCGGCACCCCGAGCTCGTGCAGTTCACGCAGGGCCTGGACCGCCAGGCACGGCAGCGCTACGTGATCGCGCTGGCCGACGTCAACCTGCAGACCCTGGCACAGATGGGTGGCGGGCGTTCGACGCCTGTGATCGCCACGCAGGCGGTGCCCATGGTGAATGCCTCGCTGCCGATCGTGCGGCAATACCGAGCGGTGCTCGCGCGCCTGTTCGACGAGCCGCCGGTGGCGCTGAGCCTCGCCGGCTTCATCGCCGCGCGGTACACCTACGAAGTGCTGGCGGACGTCGATGGCGTACCCTCGCGCGCCGGCGTGCTGGCCGCCTTCCAGCGCCGGCGGGACATCGACCTCGGCGGCTTCCACGTCAGCTTCGACGCCCAGCGCCGCAGCGCTTCCTACGTCACGCAATCCATGCTCGCCGCGGACGGCCGCGTGGTGGGCTGAAGCACCGCGCCGCACGGCCCGGTGCTATGCTGGCCCGCCCCGGCCCCACCCATGCAAGACGGTACCCTCCTCGCGGCTGTCGACCTCGGCTCCAACAGCTTCCGGCTGGAGATCGGCCGGCTGGACCTCGGGCACATCGACCGGGTCGAATACCTCAAGGAGACGGTCCGCCAGGGCAACGGGCTGGATGACGCGCGCAACCTCACGACCGAGGCGATGGAGCGAGGCTGGGACTGCCTGGCCCGCTTCGCCGAGCGCCTGGCCGGCTTCGGCCCGCGCCAGGTGCGCGCCGTCGCCACGCAGACCCTGCGCGAGGCGCGCAACCGCGACGTGTTCCTGTTGCGCGCCCGCACCATCCTCGGTTTTCCCATCGACGTGATCCCCGGCCGCGAGGAAGCGCGCCTGATCTACCAGGGCGTGGCCCGCCTGCTGCCGCAGTCCGACGAGAAGCGGCTGGTGGTGGACATCGGCGGCCGTTCCACCGAGTTGATCCTGGGCCGGCAGTACCGGGCCGAGGTGATGGAGAGCTACCGCGTCGGCAGCGTCGCCTGGTCGATGCGCTATTTTCCGGAGGGACAGTTCACCCCCGAGGCCTTCCACGGCGCCGCGATCGCGGCGCAGGCCATCCTGGACGAGGCCCTGAGCGCCTATGCGCCCGGCAGCTGGGACGTGGCCTACGGGTCCTCCGGCACCATAGGCGCGGTGGGCGACGTGCTCGCGGCGACCGGGCATGACCCTGGAGTGGTCACGCGAGACGGCCTCCTGTGGCTGGAGGCGCAGCTGCTGCAGGCGCGCAGCGCCGACCGGGTGCGCCTGCCGGGGCTCAAGGAGGACCGGCGGCCCGTGATCGGCGGCGGCCTGAGCGTGCTGCGCGCGGTGTTCGACCTGCTCGGTATCGACACGCTGCACACCGCGCAAGGCGCGCTGCGCCATGGCGTCCTGTACGACCTGCTCGATCGGGAGCACACCGACACGGACGTGCGCACCGCTACGGTGGCGCGGCTGGCCACACGCTTCGAGGCCGATCCGGCGCAGGCTGACCGCGTCGCGCGCGTCGCCTGCGCCCTGTTCCGGCAGCTAGGCGCCGGCACCCCCGCGGAGGAACTGCAGCGGCTGGAGCGTAAGCTGGCCTGGGCGGCGCAGCTGCACGAGATCGGCGCCCTGATCTCGCACAGCGACGCGCACAAGCACGGCGCCTACATCCTGGAGAACGCAGACGCGCCCGGCTTCGCGCAAAGCGAGCTGCACCGCCTGAGCCAGCTGGTGCTGGGCCACCGCGGCAAGCTGCGCAAGCTGGACCTGGATTTCGCGGACACGACAATGGTGCGGCAGCTCGCCTGCCTGCGCATCGCCGTGATCCTGTGCCACGCGCGGCGCGACCCCGACGTGGCGGGGCTGCGGCTGGCCGGCACCGGCCAGTCCCTCTCGCTCACGCTGCCGCGCGGCTGGACGACGCAGTGGCCGCAATCGGCCCACCTGCTGCGAGAAGAAGTCCTGGCATGGCAGAAGACGCCCTGGACCCTCGCGCTGGCCTGAATCCGGGGGCGGTGGCGGATCGGCGTGCCCTTTTTCGCATAAACCGTATAAACCGTTTATATTGTTTATCCCGAACTAGAGAGAGGCCTCCATGGGCACCCGTACCAAGACCGCCGCGAAGTCGGCCGCACCCGCCGGCAAGACGACCGCACGCAAGCCCCGCGCCGCCGCCGCGCCACCGGCGCAAGAGGCCGGCAAGGTGAAGGCGAAGCCGGCCAGGCCGGCGAATGCAGAAAAAGGCGGGAAAGCCGACAAGCCGAAGAAGCCCAAGCTGGTCCGCGACAGCTTCACCATCCCGAAGGCGGAATACGCCGTGATCGAGGCGCTCAAGCTGCGCGCGGCGACGCTGGGACGACCGGCCAAGAAGAGCGAGGTGCTGCGCGCCGGCGTGCAGGCGCTGGCGGGCATGGGCGACGCCGCCTTCCTCGCGGCCGTCGGCGCCGTCCCGGTGGTCAAGACCGGCCGGCCGGCCGGCAGCTGAAGATCAGGCGGTTTCCGCCGACTGCACCGCCCAGACCACGGTCTGGCCGGCGCCGTCGCGCTCGCGGGTGCGCAGCCACCACACCGCGCCCTTGCGCACCGCGCAGTTGTCCGCCTGCAGCCGCAGCAGCTGCGCGAGCGTCGCGCCGATCACCGGCTGGTGCCCCACCAGCATGACCGGGTGGCGGGCCGCCGGCCATTGCACCAGTTCGAGCAGGTCCGAGGCCTGCGCGCCGGGCGCCAGTTCGTCGCGCAGCTTGAACTTGCGCCCCAGGGCGAGCGCGGTCTGCTGGCAGCGCAGCGCCGGGCTGCACAGCACGCGCGTGCCTTCCGGCAGCGTCCGGTCCAGCCACTTGCCCACGCGGGCAGCCTGCTTCTCGCCGCGCGCGGTGAGCGGGCGGTCCAGGTCGTCCCGGCCTTCCTGTTCGTCCTCGGCTTCGGCATGGCGCCACAGGATCAGGTCCACCGCCGCACCTCGTCGTCCCCGGGCGGGGCGGCATAGCGTTCCATGAGGGCGGCCTGGGCGCCGGGCCCGCGCGGCTCCTCGGCACCCTTCACGCGCCGGTAGCCGCCATCGGGCTGCAGGTCCCACGCGTCGCGGCCGTCGTGCAGGTAGGCCTGCAGGCACTCGTCGATGACGCGCTGGCGCAGCCTGGGGTCCAGCACCGGCCAGGCCAGCTCCACGCGCCGCAGCATGTTGCGGTTCATCCAGTCCGCGCTGGACAGGTAGAGCTGCTCCTGCGATCCCGCGCGGAAGTAGAAGACGCGCGAATGCTCCAGGAAGCGGCCGATGACGGAGCGCACGCGGATGTTCTCGCTCAGCCCCGGCACCTGCGCGGGCAGCATGCAGGCGCCGCGCACGATCAGGTCGATGCGCGCGCCGCGCCGGCCCGCGCGCACCAGCGCCTCCATCAGCGGTTCGTCGGTCAGCGCGTTCATCTTCAGCACGATGCGGCCGTCCAGGCCGCCGGCGGCGGCGTGCCCCACCAGGTCGATCTGCTCGGCCAGCTTGCGCTGCAGCTGGAAGGGCGCGAGCCACACGTGGTTGAGCCGCGGCAGCTTGCTCTGGCTTGCGAGGTGCACGAACACCTGTTCGACGTCGGAGGTCAGCTGCGGGTCGGCCGTGAGCTGGCTGATGTCGGTGTACAGGCGCGCCGTGCGCGGGTTGTAGTTGCCGGTGGACAGGTGCGCATAGCGCACGAGGCCGGAACTCTCGCGCCGCGTGACCAGCAGCAGCTTGGCGTGCGTCTTGAGGCCGACCACGCCGTACACCACCTGCGCGCCCACGGCTTCCAGCGCCTCGGCCCAGTTGATGTTGGCCTCCTCGTCGAAGCGCGCCTTGAGTTCGACGACCAGGGTGACTTCCTTGCCGCGCCGCACCGCTTCGCGCAGCAACTCCATCATCTCGGAGTCGTTGCCGGTGCGGTAGATGGTCTGCTTGATCGCCAGCACCTGCGGGTCCACCACCGCCTCGCGCAGGAAGGCCAGCACGCCGTCGAAGCTCTCGAAGGGCTGGTGGATCAGCACGTCCGCCTTCTTCAGCTGGGCGAAGATCGGGCGGCCGGGAACCAGGCCGCGCGGATAGCCGGGCACGTACGCGGGAAAGCGCAGCCTGGGTGCCTCCACCAGGTCCACCATCTGCTGCAGCCGCACCAGGTTCACCGGCCCGTGCACGCGGTACAGCGCGCCTTCGGGCAGCTCGAACTGCGTGAGCAGGAAGCGCGAGAGGTGATCGGAGCAGCCGGCGGAGACCTCCAGGCGCACCGCCTGGCCGTAGTGCCGCTGCTGCAGTCCCAGGCGCAGCGCCGTGCGCAAGTTGCGCACTTCCTCCTCGCCCACGGCCAGCTCCGAGTGCCGCGTGAGGCGGAACTGTGAGAACTGCCCGACTTCCCGGCCGGCGAACAGCAGGTCCAGGTGGGCCCGGATCACGCTCGACAGCGACACCAGCAGGGTGCGCTTGCCGGAAACCTTGGCGGGCATCGGGATCAGCCGCGGCAGCACGCGCGGGACCTTGACGATCGCGATCTCGTTCTCGCGGCCGAAGGCGTCCTTGCCGGAAAGCCGGACGATGAAGTTCAGCGACTTGTTGGCCACCTGGGGAAAGGGATGCGCGGGATCCAGCCCCACGGGAATCAGCAGCGGGCGCACCTCGCGCTCGAAGTATTCGTGCACCCATTCCCTCTGCTGCGCGCTGCGCTCGCCGTGGGAGACGATCGCGATGCCTTCCTTGGCGAAGGCCGGCATCAATTCGTCGTTGTAGAGCGCGTACTGCCGCTCCACCAGCTGGTGTGCCGCCTTGGCCAGCCGCTCGAAGCTGTCCACCGTGTAGGGGCCCTTGTGCTCGCCCGCCAGGGCCGCCGAGAGGTGGTCCGCCGCGCGGACCTCGAAGAACTCGTCGAGGTTGGAGGAGACGATGGCCAGGAAGCGCAACCGCTCCAGCAGCGGCACGCTCGCGCGCTGCGCCCAGTCCAGCACCCTTTCGTTGAAGGCAAGGATGCTGTGGTCTCGGTCGAGGAAGGGAACGACCGTCGGGATGGCATCGCACATGCTGGGCGGAGGGGAGGATGACGCAACCGTGACAGTGTCACGATCGTTCATGACACTTCCGTGACGATCGCCGCCGCTTCGCCGCGCGCCGTCACGGGCCGCGCCGGCACGAGATAGCCGGCGAACAGCGAGGCCGCATGCTCCCAGCTGAAGTCCAGCGCGCGCAGCCTGGCCTCGTGGCGCTGCACGGTCAACGCGGCGAAGCAGGCCTTCTGCAGGTCCTCGTGCATCGCGCCGCCCAGGCTGCCCGCGCCGGCGCGGTTTCCGCGGCCCAGCACCGTCAGGGGGCCGTCCACCGGGTACGCGGCGACCGGCGTGCCGCAGGCCATGGCCTCGGCCATCACGAGGCCGAAGGTGTCCGCGCGGCTGGGGAACACGAAGAGGTCGGCGGCCGCATACAGCTTCGCGAGCTCCGGCCGGGGCAGCAGCCCGACCCAGCGGGCTTCGGGATAGCGCTTTCGGAGCTGGTCCTCCACCGGCCCCACGCCGCAGACCACCTTGGTGCCGGCGAAGGGCATGCGCAGGAAGGCCTCGATGTTCTTCTCGTAGGACACGCGGCCGACGAACAGCAGCAGCGGCCGAGGAGCATCCTCCAGGCCGGGGAAGGTGCGCGGTGCACCGCTGAACGCGAACAGCCTGGTGTCCACGCCGTGCGTCCAGGCGCGCAGGTTGCGAAAGCCCCTGGCCTCCAGCATCTGCAGCACGCTGGGCGTGGGGACCATGACGCCGGAGGAAGGCGCGTGGAAGTGCCGCATCAGCGCGTAACCCCAGCGCAGGGGGACCTTGACCGCGGCGTTCACGATCTCCGGGAACTTGGTGTGGAAGGCCGTCGTGAACGCCAGGCCGCGGCGCAGGCAATAGCGGCGCGCCGACCAGCCGAGGGGTCCCTCCGTCGCCAGGTGGATCGCATCGGGCACGAAGGCGTCGAGCTTGTCGGCCAGCGCCGCCGCCGGCGCGATGGCCAGGTCGATGCCTGCATAGCCCGGGCAGGGCCGGGTCCTGAACTGCCCGGGCTCGACGACCTGGACCTGGTGGCCGGCGGCGCGCAGCTCGCGCACCAGTTCCACCAGCGTGGTCACCACGCCATTGACCTGGGGCATCCAGGCATCCGTCACCAGCGATATCTTCATGCGGTCTCCGCGAGGGTTTCGTGTTCGTTGAAGCTGCGGTCCGCGGCGGGGCACCAGTGCAGCAGTTCGAGGCGGCCGTCGTGGTGTTCCACCAGGGCCGTGCGGCTTTCCACCCAGTCGCCGTCGTTGCAGTACAGCACCCCGTCGATGCGCCGCATCTCGGCGCGATGGATGTGCCCGCAGACCACGCCCTGGTGGCCGCGCCGGCGCGCCTCGTGCGCGACCGCCGTTTCGAAGTCGGTGACGTAGTTGAGCGCCTTCTTCACCTTGTGCTTCAGGTAGGCGGACAGCGACCAGTAGGGCAGGCCCATGCGTCCGCGCAGGCGGTTCAGGTGCCGGTTCAGGCGCAGCGTGAATTCGTAGAGCGTGTCGCCCATGTGCGCGAGCCATTTGGCGCACTGGATCACGCCGTCGAAGCGGTCGCCGTGCAGCACCCACAGCTGCTCGCCGGCGGCCGTCACGTGCACCGCCTCGGACACCACCTCGATGCCGCCGAAGCTGTGGCCGACGAACTGGCGCGCGAATTCGTCGTGGTTGCCCGGGACGTAGACGACGCGGCAGCCCTTGCGCGCGCGCCGCAGCAGCTTTTCTGCACCACGTCGTTGTGCGACTGCGGCCAGAACCAGCGCTTGCGCAGCTGCCAGCCGTCGAAGATGTCCCCCACCAGGTACAGCTGCTCGCTGGGATGGGTCTTCAGGAATTCGAGCAGCGGCCCCGCCTGGCAGCCCGCGGTGCCCAGGTGCAGGTCGGAGATGAAGACGGTGCGGTAGCGCGGATGCTCGGCGGCCTCGCCGCGCTCGTCCGGCGCCAGGCCGAAGCCGGCGACCAGGGGTCCGAAGGCATCGAACGCCGCGCGCATCAGGCCCCCAGGAAGTGCTTGCGGTAGCGCGCGGGCATGTCCTGCATCCGCATCATCATCGGCAGGTCCGCGGTGTTGAAATCCGGATCCCATGCGGGTGGTCCGAGCACCTTGGCGCCCAGCCGCAGGTAGCCCTTGATCAGGGCGGGCGGCTCGGCGTGCCGGCTCGCATCGAACTGCTCCACCGGCAGCGGCAGCCGCGGCGTGACCTGGACATCGATCGCGGCGAGGTGGGTGTCCTTCAACTGCCGCCAGATGCTCGCCGCCGCGTCGCCGCCGACCACGCCGTTGTGCAGCATGGGGATGCTGGCGCAGCCGACCATCGTGTCCAGCCCCTTGCACTGCATGAATTCGCCGAGTGCGCCCCACAGCGCCAGGATCACGCCGCCATGCCGATGGTCCCGATGCACGCAGCTGCGTCCCATCTCCACCATGCGGGGGCGCAACGCGCGCAGCCGCCAGAGGTCGAATTCGGTGTCGCTGTACAGGCCGCTGACCCCGCGGGCCTGCGCCGGCGTCAGCACGCGGTAGGTGCCGATCACCTGCCGCGTTTCCGTCGAGCGCACCAGCAGGTGCTCGCAGTGGCCGTCGAACAGGTCGGCGTCGTGCCCCGGGACGCGGGTTGCCAGCCGCGCCCCCATCTCCCCGCAGAACACCTCGTAGCGCAGGCGCTGGGCTTCCCGGACCTCGTCGAGGTGCCGCGCCCAGGAGACGGTGATCCCGGGGCCGGCCTCCGGGCCCGCCACGGCTGCAGGGAAAGGCCGGTGCAGCACCCTCCGAAGCGGCGGGACCGGCGACAGCGGAAAGGTCGGCGTGGGCAGCTCGTTCATGTTCGCTCCTGCGGCATGGAGGCAGTCTTGCGCCCGCGCGTGACGCCCTCGTGGCGTTTGCTTGGCAGTTCCGTGACGGTGCCGCCACCGTCATGCAGCTGTCATGGAGGCCCTGGAAAATGGCCCCCTCATGCGTACCGAACCCCTGCGCGTCCTCTTCCTCTGCACGCACAACTCCGCGCGCAGCATCCTGGCCGAGGCCCTCCTGAACCACCTCGGCGCCGGGCGCTTCCGCGCCTTCTCGGCCGGCAGCAGCCCGCGGGCCCACCAGCAGCCGAACCCGCTGGCATTGCGCGTGCTGCAAGGCGCGGGCATCGCCACCACCGGCCTGCGCAGCAAGAGCTGGGACGAGTTCGCCGGGCCCGGGGCGCCGGCGGTCGACCTGGTGATCACCGTCTGCGACAACGCCGCGGGCGAGCAGTGCCCGTTCTGGCCCGGCGCGCCCGCCACCGCGCACTGGAGCTATCCGGATCCCTCGGAAGTGCAAGGCAGCGAGGAGCAGAAGCTCGAAGCCTTCCGCAGGACCATGCATGCGATCCGCACCCGCGTGCAGCTGCTGCTGGCCGTTCCGCCCGAGCGGCTCGCCAGGGAAACGCTGCAGCGCGAGGCCCGCGCGCTCGCCGGCCACTGAAGATTCGCCCCCGCGCGGCCCCGCGCGCCCACCGTCATCGTTCTGCCACCCGCTTGCCACGCTGCTGTCACGCGCGCTTCCTAAGCTTCGCGCCGACTGCATCCCTCTCCAAGAAAGGCAAGCCAACGATGAACGCGTCCACGCGCAATGAGATCGCCGCACTGCACGGCGCCGATGAGGAAGACTGCAACGGCAGCGGCAACCGCTCCCTGATGGAGGTGCTGGAAGAAAGGCTGTCGCGCCGCAACGTGCTGCGCGTCGGCATGGGCTCCGCGGCGGCGGCGGTGCTGGGCACGGTCGCCGGCTGCGGGGGCGGCAGCGATGCGGTGGCGGCTCCGGCCCCGGCCCCGGCCCCCACGCCTGCTGCCGGTCCGCAGCCGCTGCGGCTGTCCTTCGCCGCAGTCGCCAAGAGCACGGCGGACGTTGTGAGCGTGCCGGCCGGCTACACGGCCACGGTCCTCTACGCGGTGGGCGACCCGCTGGACGCGGCCACGCCGGACTACCGCAACGACGGCACCGACACGGGCTTCGAGAACCGAGCCGGCGACCACCACGACGGCATGGAGTACTTCGGCCTGAACGCCGCCGGCACGGCACGCGACGCGGCCGGCTCGGACCGCGCCATCCTCGCGATGAACCACGAGGCGCTGACGGACCAGTTCCTGCACGCCGCCGGCACCACGCCCAACCCACGCCCGGCCGCCGAGGCCGACAAGGAGATTCCCGCGCACGGGCTGTCCTTCGTCGAGGTCCGCAAGCAGAACGGCCGCTTCGCCTACGTGAAGGGCTCGGCGTACAACCGCCGCGTGACGCCGCTGACCCCCATGCGCATCCACGGCCCCGCGCGGAGCAGCACGCTGATGAAGACGCTGTTCTCCAGCGTCGGCACCGACTGCCGTGGCACCATCAACAACTGCGGCACCGGGATCACGCCCTGGGGCAGCTTCCTGACCGGCGAAGAGAACTGGGCCGGCTACTTCACGCGCTCGTCCACCGACAACACCGCGCGCGGCGGCGCCACGGCGCGCAGCGTGGTGTCCCTCAACCGCTACGGGCGCGCACAGGGCGCGGCCAGCCGCCACGGCTGGGAGACGGCCGGCGCGGCCGACGCCTACGCGCGCTGGAACATCAGCCAGGTGGGGGCCTCCACCGACGGCACGGACGATTACCGCAACGAGCTCAACACCTTCGGCTGGATGGTGGAAGCCGACCCCTATGACGGCACGCAGGCGCTGCGCAAGCGCACCGCGCTCGGCCGCTTCGCGCACGAGAGCGCCGCCTTCGGGCTGCGCGCGCCGGGCCGGCCGCTGGCGGTCTACATGGGCGACGACTCGCGCGGCGAATACATCTACAAGTTCGTCTCCGCCGCCAACTGGGACGCGGCCGATGCCAACCCGGCCAACCGCATCACCACCGGCGACAAGTACCTGGATGCCGGCAAGCTGTACGTGGCGAAGTTCAACGCCGACGGCACCGGCCAGTGGATCGAGCTGGCCATCGCCAACCCGGCGATCTCCGGCTACGCCACCTACACCTTCGCCGACCAGGCCGACGTGCTGGTGAACGCGCGGCTCGCCGCCGACGCCCTGGGCGCGACGAAGATGGACCGTCCCGAGTGGTGCGCGGTGCACCCGGTGACCGGCGAGATCTACTACACGCTCACCAACAACAGCAACCGCAAGGTGGAGCCGACGGGCACGCAGATGGCCCTGGACGCCGCCAACCCGCGCGCCTACACCGACGCGCCCACCGCGCCCAGCGCGCCGGGCAACATCAACGGCCACATCGTGCGCATGCGCGAAACCGGCGGCGATACGGCCGCGACCGGCTTCACCTGGGACATCTACCTGTTCGGCGCCGAGGCCGGCATGGACCCGGCGAAGGTGAACCTCTCCAGCCTCACCGCGGACCAGGACTTCTCCAGCCCCGACGGCCTGTGGTTCAGCGCCAAGACCGGCTTCGTCTTCATCCAGACCGACGACGGCGCCTTCACCGACGTCACCAACTGCATGATGCTGGTGGGCAAGCCGGGCCAGGTGGGCGACGGCGCGACCCGCGTGCTGCAGTACACCAAGGGCGACGGCAGCACGCTGGACGTACAGACCCGCGTGGGCGCCACGCCCGGCGCCGACACGCTGCGCCGCTTCCTGGTGGGCCCCGCCGACTGCGAGATCACGGGTATCTGCGAAACGCCCGACGGGCGCGCGCTGTTCGTGAACGTGCAGCACCCCGGCGAGTCCATCAGCAAGGCCAACGTCACGGACCCGACCAAGTACCTGAGCCACTGGCCGGGCAATGCGGGCTACGGGGCCGGCGGTGCCGGCGCGCGTCCGCGGTCCGCGACGATCGTGATCACGCGCGACAACGGCGGCCTGATCGCCGCCGATGGCGACGCGGTGCTGAACGCGTTCTGAAGGCGGCTAGAAGCGCACGCCCGCCGAGAAGCGCAGCCGGTCGCTCTCGTGCTGGCTGCGCAGCGGCTGGTCGTAGGAGAAGCGCAGGTAGGACCAGCGCCAGTCGTAGCGCACCGCCAGGCCCAGGCCTTCCTGCCCGAACTGGCGCGTCACGTGCATGGACAGCGCGTTGCCGCCCGGGAAGCGGTAGCCGCCGCCCACGCTCATCACGTCGGTGACCAGGCTGCGGCCGATGCCGGCGCGCGCGAACCACTTCTCGCCGGCTTCCAGCGACAGGCCGCTGCCGGTGTGGGAGCCGGCCGCCGACAGGCGGACCGGGCCCACGGCCGCCAGCGGCTGCCGCGGCGTGAGCTCGGCCTCCGGAACCCAGGCCGGGCGGGTCAAGGTGTAGTCGGCGGCCACCGCCTGGGCGCCTGCCGGCAGCAGCGGCGCGACCGCGAGCACGCCGGCCAGCAGGAGGCGGGCGGCGGTCTGGCGGAGCGGATGGGCGGGTCGCATGGGAACCAATGTAGACCCTGGAACGGGCCGCTGCCCAGTGACTCATTTCCTCTGTGGCAGCTTCGCGACGAGGACCCGCCAGGCGGTGCTAGACCGGCTCCAGCGGGTGGTGCGGTGTTTCCGGAAGTTGCAGCACGATGGCGTCACCGGCCCGGACGGTGCCGCCCCGGCGGACCACGGCCATCACCCCGGTTTTGCGGACAACGCGGCCGTTGGCGTCACGATCGAGCACTTTGGCCATCAATCCGGGCTGGAAGCGGTCGATCTGCCTGCACGGATTGCGCAGGCCGGTGACCTCGACTTCGGCCTCCGCGCCCAGCCGCAGGCGGGTTCCCGCGGGCAAGGACAGCAGCTCGATGCCGCGCGTGGTGATGTTCTCGCCCATGTCGCCGGGGAACACGGCGTGGTCCCGTTCCACCAGTTCGTCGAACAGTTCGGCGTGGATCAGGTGCACCTGCCGCAGGTTGGGCGCGGATGGGTCCCGGGCGACGCGCGAGCGGTGTTTCACGGTCGCGCCCGCATGGGCGTCGCCCTCCACGCCCAGGCCGACGACGAGCGTGATGCTGTCTTCCTGGAACTTGCTGAAGCTGTGGCTGCTGCTGCGGTGGACCGCCAGCACGCGTGGGCTCATCCGCCGCGCACCGCCTCGGCCAGCCGTTCGGCGGCGCTTTGCGCGACCTGCGCGTCGCTGGCTTCCACCATCACGCGCAGCACGGGCTCGGTGCCGCTGGCGCGGATCAGCACGCGGCCGGAGCCATCCAGCTCCTTCTGCAGCGTGTCGCACTCGGCGGAAAGCTTCGTGTTCTTCTTCCAGTCCTGCCCGGCGGCCAGACGCACGTTGATCAGCGTCTGCGGGAACAGGGTCACGCCCTCCAGCAGCTGCGCGACCGACTTGCCGCTGCGCGCGCAGGCCTTGAGCACCTGCAGCGCGCTGATCAGGCCGTCGCCCGTCGTGTGCTTGTCCAGGCACAGGAGGTGGCCGGAGCCCTCGCCTCCCAGCAGCCAGCCGCGCTTTTCCAGTTCCTCGAGCACGTAGCGGTCGCCGACCTTGGCGCGCACGAACTCGACGTCCTTCGCTTTCAGCGCCAGTTCCACAGCCATGTTGGTCATCAGCGTGCCGACGGCGCCCGGGACGCGTTCGCCGTTCTGGATGCGGTCCATCACCATCACGTACAGCAGCTCGTCGCCGTTGAAACAGGCGGCCGTTGGCATCCACCACCTGCAGCCGGTCGGCGTCGCCGTCCAGCGCGATGCCGAAGTCGGCGCGGTTGGCGCGCACCGCGCTGACCAGCGCTTCCGGGTGCGTGGCGCCGACCTTGTCGTTGATGTTCAGGCCGTCGGGCGAGCAGCCCAGGCAGAAGACCTCGGCACCCAGCTCGTGGAACACCTTGGGAGCGATGTGGTACGCCGCGCCGTGCGCCGCATCCACGGCGATCTTCATGCCCTTGAGCGTGAGCTCGTGCGCGAAGGTGCTCTTGCAGAACTCGATGTAGCGGCCCGCGGCATCCTCCAGCCGGCGCGCCTTGCCGATGGTGGCGGAGTCGGCCCATTGCGGCGGCTTGTCCAGCTCCGCCTCGACGTCCAGCTCCCACGCGTCCGGCAGCTTGGTGCCCTGGGCGCTGAAGAACTTGATGCCGTTATCGGGATACGGGTTGTGGCTGGCGCTGATCACCACGCCCAGGCTCGCGCGCTGTGCCTTCGTGAGGTAGGCCACGCCCGGCGTCGGCAGCGGGCCGAGCAGCACGACGTCCACGCCGGCAGAATTGAAGCCGGACTCCAGCGCGCTCTCCAGCATGTAGCCGGAGATGCGCGTGTCCTTGCCGATCAGCACCGTGGGGCGCTCTTCGGTGCGCTTGAGCACCCGGCCGACGGCGTGCGCCAGGCGCAGCACGAAGTCCGGGGTGATCGGGGCTCGCCCACCGTGCCGCGGATGCCGTCGGTGCCGAAATAACGTCTGCTCATGTCTTGCTTCCTGCATGGCCCGCCAGGGCCGACTGGGTGGCGCCCCATACCTTCAGCGCGGCCACCGTTTCCCGGACGTCGTGCACGCGCACGATCGCCGCCCCCTTGTCCACCGCCAGCAGCGCCGCGGCCACGCTGGCCGTCACGCGCTCGTGCGCGGGCGCGCCGCCGGTGACCGCGCCCAGCGAGGACTTGCGCGACCAGCCCGCCAGCAGCGGATAGCCTTCGTGCAGCAGCTCCCGCTGGCGCGCCAGCAGCGCGAAATTCTGGTCCACCGTCTTGCCGAAACCGATGCCCGGGTCCCAGGCGATGCGCGACACCGAGACGCCGCGCCGGCGCAGCTCCTCGCTGCGCTCGCGCAGGAACTCCAGCACCTGCGGCACCGCGTCGCCTTGCATGGGCGTGCGCTGCATGGTCTGCGGCTCGCCGTGCATGTGCATCAGGCACACGCCGCAGGACGGATGCGCCGCCACCACGTCGGCCGCGCCCGGCTGGCGCAGCGCCCAGATGTCGTTGACGATGTCGGCGCCGAGGTCCAGCACCTCCTGCATCACCTCCGGCTTGTAGGTGTCCACCGAGATCGGCACGCCGAACTTCACGGCTTCGCGCACCACCGGCAGCACCCGGGCGCGCTCCTCGTCCAGCGGCACCGGGGCGATGCCCGGGCGCGTCGATTCGCCGCCGATGTCGAGGATGTCCGCGCCCTCGCGGATCAGCTGCTCGCAGTGCTCCAGCGCCGTGCGCGTGCTCACGAAACGCCCGCCGTCCGAGAAGGAGTCGGGCGTGACGTTCACGATGCCCATGACCCGCGGACGGTCGAGCGCGATCGCGAAACGGGAGGTCTGCCACTGCAGGTTCATGGGGGAATTGTGCGCTACGGGGCAAAGCGAAAGGGGCCCAGAGGGCCCCTTTGTCGCGATTCACGGCGATTTTACGCGGCGTTCGGCGCCGGGTCCGGTCCCACCGTGGGGCCGCCGGTGCCCGAGCTGGGCGTGCGGGGCGTGAAGTCCTTGGGCGGACGCGGCTCCTTGCCGGCCATGATGTCGTCGATCTGCTCGGCGTCGATGGTCTCCCACTCCAGCAGGGCCTGCGCCATGCGGTGCATCTTGTCCTTGTTGTCCTCGATCAGGCGGCGGGCCAGCGTGTACTGCTCGTCGATGATCCGGCGGACTTCCATGTCCACCTTCTGCATGGTCTGCTCGGAGATGTTGGTGGTCTTGGTCACCGAACGGCCCAGGAAGACCTCGCCCTCGTTCTCGGCGTACACCATCGGGCCCAGCGCGTCGGTCATGCCGTAGCGCATCACCATGTCGCGGGCCAGGTGCGTCGCGCGCTCGAAGTCGTTGCTCGCGCCGGTGGTCATCTGGTTCATGAACACCTCTTCCGCGATCCGGCCGCCGAACAGCATGGCGATCTGGTTGAGCATGTACTCGCGGTCGTAGCTGTAGCGGTCCTTCTCGGGCAGGCTCATGGTCACGCCCAGCGCGCGGCCGCGCGGGATGATCGTCACCTTGTGCACCGGGTCGCACTTGGGCAGCAGCTTGCCGATGATGGCGTGGCCGGCCTCGTGGTAGGCCGTGTTGCGGCGCTCTTCCTCGGGCATCACCATGGACTTGCGCTCCGGGCCCATGATGATCTTGTCCTTGGCCTTCTCGAAGTCCTGCATCTCGACCACGCGCGCGTTGCGGCGGGCGGCCATCAGGGCGGCTTCGTTGCACAGGTTCGCCAGGTCGGCGCCGGACATGCCGGGGGTGCCGCGGGCGATGATGCCCGGGGCCACGTCCTGGCCGATCGGGATCTTGCGCATGTGCACGTTCAGGATCTGCTCGCGGCCGCGGATGTCCGGCAGCGTCACGTAGACCTGGCGGTCGAAGCGGCCAGGGCGCAGCAGGGCGGCGTCCAGGATGTCCGGGCGGTTGGTCGCGGCGACCACGATCACGCCCAGGTTGGTCTCGAAGCCGTCCATCTCGACCAGCATCTGGTTGAGGGTCTGCTCGCGCTCGTCGTTGCCGCCGCCGAGGCCGGCGCCGCGCTGGCGGCCGACCGCGTCGATTTCATCGATGAAGATGATGCAGGGGGCGTTCTTCTTCGCGTTCTCGAACATGTCGCGCACGCGGGCCGCGCCCACGCCGACGAACATCTCGACGAAGTCGGAGCCGGAGATCGAGAAGAAGGGCACCTTGGCCTCGCCGGCGATGCCCTTGGCCAGCAGCGTCTTGCCAGTGCCGGGAGGGCCGACCAGCAGCAGGCCGCGCGGGATGCGGCCGCCGAGCTTCTGGAATTTCTGCGGGTCCTTCAGGAAGTCCACGACTTCCTTGACCTCTTCCTTGGCCTCGTCGCAACCGGCGACGTCGGCGAAGGTAATCTGGTTGCTGCTCTCGTCGAGCATGCGGGCCTTGCTCTTGCCGAAGCTGAAGGCGCCGCCCTTGCCGCCGCCCTGCATCTGGCGCATGAAGTAGATCCACACGCCGATCAGCAGCAGCATCGGGCCCCCGCTGACCAGCAGGGTCATGAGCAGCGAGCCCTCTTCGCGCGGCTTGACGTCGAACTTGACGCCGTTGTTGATCAGGTCACCGACCAGGCCGCGATCGAGGTAGGTGGCGGTGGTGCGCACCTTGCGGTCATCGTTGGTGATGGCCACGATCTCGGTGCCGCCCTGCCCCTCCTGGATGACCGCGTTCTTGATCTGCTTGTTGCGCACCTGCTCCAGGAAATCCGAGTAGCCGACGACGGAAGCTCCCGCGGCCCCCGGGTATCGAACTGCTTGAAAACGGTGAAAAGCACCAGGGCGATGACCAGCCAGACGGCGATCTTGGAAAACCACTGATTGTTCAAAACGAGTCTCCGGGACGTATGGCCCACCTAGAGGGGGCAGTTGGTCCTCATTCTAGAGGTTTCAAGATACGGAATGATCTGATTTCGCTCGGCGCCCCCATAGGGGAGGCCCTTGACTGGTGTCGGACATGGCGCACACCCCCGCCCTCCGGTTCAGTCCGCGCCCCAGGAACCTTACACACCCCTTAAGGCCGCAGGGTCAATACTTACGAAAAGTAAGCAACCGCGAGATTCCGTACTTGTTCCGTTGAGAAAAATCAAGCCACCAAAAGGGGTGCTGTACAGCCTATAGCACCTTCATGTCAATTGATGAGCACGTTTCTTTTCGATGCTTTTAATGTTTATTCCACTAAAGTTGCAACATATTTATTTCATTCTGCATTTTCAGTAACCCTCGAAACCAGATGATTCAATCGGTGGATACGTTTTGAGATCAGCCGTATAACTAGCCCCTCACCGATGGATACACATCGGACGCAAGTGTCGGATGCCGGCTGTTGTTCAGTCCGGAGGGAGGGTTCGAAACCTTTATGGATTTCGAAAGGGCATGGCCAACAGCCATCCCCGAGGAGGTGGACATGCAGACCTATTCCGGTCGCGAAGCCTTGGTCCCACTCCGGCGCTGCAGCCGATTCGCGCGCTTGCGCGCACGATCGGGCGCCGCGCTCACGGCCCACGCCATGGCCCGACATTGCCCGGCAACGGCTTCTTCAGGCCGTCCCACGCTCTTCTTCCCGCAGCCGCCGGGCAGCTTCCTGCCCAGGGCGTCCACCCGCTCCCGCCGAGGCCATCCGGGGCTTCGAAGTCGCTGGCGCAGGTCCTAGCTCTCCCCCTGATTTTTCATAGCTGGGCTGATCGGCCCGGCCGAGTGCCTGCCCGTGCGGTCGGCGTTGGCGCAGCTTGCCCATCGGGAGCGCGTCAAGCCGGGACCGCTTGTCCCCTAGGAGATTTGAATTATGGCTACCTTGATTCGGTCAGATCTGGAATTCATCCTTCAGCAGATCCTGATAGCCGAGGCGCATGCGGCCGGCGCGGACCTGACCACGCTGGTGCCCAACGCCTTCGCGCCCATGGGGCTGCGGACGGTGGACGGCTCGTACAACAACCTGGTGACGGGGCAAGTCCAGTTCGGGTCAGCGGACCAGCCCTTCCCCAGCATGGTCGACTCGACGTCCGCGTATGCCAACGGGAGCGCGATCGACCCGCAGCCCCGCATCATCAGCAACCTCATCGTCGACCAGACAGCCAACAATCCGGCAGCCTTGGAGGCGGCGATCCTGGCCAACGGTGAGCTCGGCGCCGCGCTCGCCGAGGCCCTCGCGTTGAGGAACGCGACGGCGGAAGCTGCCGCGGCAGCTCAGGCGGCCGAGGAAGCTGCGACCGCAGCCAGCGATGCCGCCGATGCGGCACTCGCGCAGGCACAGGCCGCGCTGGTGCTCGCTCAGGACAATGCCACGGCGGCCGCCGCTGCCAGCAACACCGCCGACGCGGACCTTGCTGCCGCGCAGGCCGCACTGCTCGCCGCGCAGGACGCCGCCGCCGCCGCCACCTCCGCCAGCGACGCCGCCGACGCCGACCTGGCCGCCGCCCAAGCCGCGCTGCTGGCCGCGCAGGACGCCGCCACGGCCGCCACTGCCGCCAGCGACGCCGCCGACGCGGACCTGGCCGCCGCCCAAGCCGCGCTGCTGGCCGTGCAGGACGCCGCCACGGCCGCCACCGCCGCCAGCGACGCCGCCGATGCAGACCTGGCCGCCGCTCAAGCCGCGCTGCTGGCCGCGCAGGACGCCGCCGCCGCCGCCACCTCCGCCAGCGACGCCGCCGACGCGGACCTGGCCGCCGCCCAAGCCGCGCTGCTGGCCGCGCAGGACGCCGCCACGGCCGCCACCGCTGCCAGCGATGCCGCCGATGCGGACCTGGCCTCTGCGCAAGCTGCGCTGCTGGCCGCGCAAGACGCCGCCACGGCCGCCACCGCCGCCAGCGACGCCGCCGATGCGGACCTGGCCTCTGCGCAAGCTGCGCTGCTGGCCGCGCAAGACGCCGCCACGGCCGCCACCGCCGCCAGCGACGCCGCCGATGCGAATCTGGCTGCAGCGCAGGCCGCGCTGCTGGCCGCGCAGGACGCCGCCACGGCCGCCACCGCCGCCAGCGACGCCGCCGACGCGGCTTTGGCCTCTGCCCAAGCTGCGCTGCTGATCGCGCAGGACGCTGCTGCCGGCGCCACCGCGGCCAGCGATGCGGCCGATGCCGACTTGGCCGCCGCGCAGTCAGCGCTGCTGGTCGCTCAGGACAACGCCGCGGCCGCCACTGCCGCCAGCGATGCGGCGGATGCCGCCCTGGCCGCTGCGCAAGCTGCGCTGCTGGCCGCGCAGGACGCCGCGGCTGCCGCGACCGCCGCCAGCGACGCCGCCGATGCGAATCTGGCTGCAGCGCAGGCCGCGCTGCCGGCCGCACAGGACGCCGCCACGGCCGCCACCGCTGCCAGTGATGCCGCCGACGGGGACCTGGCCGCTGCGCAGGCAGCGCTGTTGATCGCGCAGGACGCCGCCACGGCGGCAACCGCCGCCAGCGACGCCGCCGATGCCAGCCTGGCCGACGCGCTGGCAGCGTTGCTGATCGCGCAGGACGCCGCCACGGCTGCCACCGCTGCCAGCGACGCCGCCGACGCGGACCTGGCCGCCGCGCAGGCCGCGCTGCCGGCCGCGCAGGACGCCGCCACGGCCGCCACCGCCGCCAGCGACGCCGCCGACGCGGACCTGGCTGCGGCGCAGGCAGCGCTGGTGATCGCCCAGGACGCTGCCGCTGCCGCCACCGTCGCCAGCAATGCCGCCGATGCCGCCCTGGCTGCCGCGCAGGCCGCGCTGCTGACTGCGCAGACCAATGCCACCGCTGCCGTCGCCGCCAGCAACGCCGCCGATGCCGCCCTGGCCGACGCGCAGGCCGCGCTGCTGGCCGCGCAGACCGATGCCATTGCCGCCACCGCCGCCAGCGATGCCGCCGATGCCGCCCTGACTGCCGCGCAGGCCGCGCTGCTGGCGGCGCAGACCGATGCCACCGCTGCCACCGCTGCCAGCGATGCCGCCGACGCCACCCTGGCCGCCGCGCAGGCGGCGCTACTGGCCGCGCAGGACGCCGCCACGGCCGCCACCGCTGCCAGCGACGCCGCCGACACGGACCTGGCCGCTGCGCAGGCAGCGCTGGTGATCGCGCAGACCAATGCCACCGATGCAACCGCCGCCAGCGATGCCGCCGACGCGGCCCTGGCCGCTGCGCAGGGCGAAGCAGCCGCTGCCCAAGCTGCGGAAACCGCGGCCATCGCGGCGAGCGGCGCCGCAGACGGCGCCGCAGCCGACGCGGCAGCGCTTGTCGCCATCCTGGACGGGGCTGCCGGCGACTTGCTGACCGCCGCGCAGAGCGCCCTGGACTCGGCAAATGCCGCCCTTCTGGCGGCCGAAGCTGCGGAAGCTGCTGCCGCGCTCACGGGCAATGCAACAACCCTCGCGGCCGCCACCGCCAGTACGGCGGCAGCGGAGACAGCGGCGGCTGATGCGCTCGCCGCCTTCACGGCACTGCAGGCCGATCCCACGGCAAGCAATGCGGCCACGGGCGACGCCATCCGCGCAGCCGACCAATCCGCCTCTCTGGCGGCGATCGCCGCCCAGGACGCCGAACTTTCGGCCACTGCCGGGAGCGACCTGGCCGACGCGGCCGTCACCAGCGCTCAAGCCGCCGCCGATGCCGCCCAGGCTGCCGAGACTGCGGCCCTGCTCGCTGTCGCCGACGCCGAGGCTGATGTCCTGGCTGCGCAAGCCGCCGCCGATGCCGCCCAGGCTGCCGAGACCGCAGCCCTGCTCGCCCTGGCCGACGCCGAGGCCGATGTCCTGGCTGCGCAAGCCGCCGCCGATGCCGCGCAGGCTGCCGAGACCGCAGCCCTGCTCGCCCTGGCCGACGCGCAGGCCGATGTCCTGGCTGCGCAATCCGCCGCCGATGCCGCCCAGGCTGCCGAAACCGCAGCCCTCCTCGCCCTGGCCGACGCCGAGGCCGATGTCCTGGCTGCACAAGCCGTCGCCGACGTCGCCCAGGCTGCCGAGACCGCCGCCCTGCTCGCCCTGGCCGGCGCCGAGGCCGATGTCCTGGCCGCGCAAACCGCCGCCGATGCCGCCCAGGCTGCCGAGACCGCCGCCCTGCTCACCCTTGCCGGCGCCGAGGCCGATGTCCTGGCTGCACAAGCCGTCGCCGACGTCGCCCAGGCTGCCGAGACCGCAGCCCTGCTCGCCCTGGCCGATGCCGAGGCCGCCATTCCGGTGGCCCAGGCCGCCGCCGATGCCGCCCAGGCTGCCGAGACCGCAGCCCTGCTCGCCCTGGCCGGCGCCGAAGCCGATGTCCTGGCTGCGCAAGCCGCCGCCGATGCCGCCCAGGCTGCCGAGACCGCCGCCCTGCTCGCGCTGGCCGACGCCGAAGCCGATGTCCTGGCTGCGCAAGCCGCCGCCGATGCCGCGCAGGCTGCCGAGACCGCAGCCCTGCTCGCCCTGGCCGACGCGCAGGCCGATGTCCTGGCCGCCCAAGCCGCCGCCGATGCCGCCCAGGCTGCAGAAACCGCGGCCCTGCTCGCCCTGGCAGATGCCGAGGCCGCCGTTCCCGTGGCCCAAGCCGCCGCCGATGCCGCGCAGGCCGCCGAGACTGCGACCCTGCTCGCTGTCGCCGACGCCGAAGCCGATGTCCTGGCTGCGCAAGCCGCCGCCGATGCCGCCCAGGCTGCCGAGACCGCAGCCCTGCTCGCCCTGGCCGGCGCCGAGGCCGATGTCCTGGCTGCACAAGCCGTCGCCGACGCCGCCCAGGCTGCCGAGACCGCAGCCCTGCTCGCCCTGGCCGATGCCGAGGCCGCCATTCCGGTGGCCCAGGCTGCCGCCGATGCCGCCCAGGCTGCCGAGACCGCAGCCCTGCTCGCTGTTGCCGATGCCGAGGCCGCCATTCCGGTGGCCCAGGCCGCCGCCGATGCCGCGCAGGCTGCCGAGACCGCAGCCCTGCTCGCCCTGGCCGGCGCCGAGGCCGATGTCCTGGCTGCGCAAGCCGTCGCCGACGCCGCCCAGGCTGCCGAGACCGCAGCCCTGCTCGCCCTGGCCGGCGCCGAGGCCGATGTCCTGGCTGCGCAAGCCGCCGCCGATGCCGCCCAGGCTGCCGAGACCGCAGCCCTGCTCGGCCTGGCCGACGCCGCGGCCGCCATTCCCCTGGCCCAAACCGCCGCTGATGCCGCCCAGGCCGACGAGGCCGCAGCCCTGCTCGCTCTTGCCGACGCGCAGGCCGATGTCCTGGCAGCGCAAGCCGCCGCCGATGCCGCGCAGTCCGCGGAGGCCGCAGCCCTGCTCGCCCTGGCCAACGCGCAGGCCGACGCCCTCTCGGCGCAGACGGCTGCCAGCAACGCCCAGGCCGCGGAAGAAGCCGCCCTGCTTGCACTGGCCGGCGCCCAGGCGGCCGTTCCGGTCGCGCAAGCCGCCGCCGTCGATGCCCAGGCCGCGGAAGAAGCCGCCCTGCTTGCCCTTTCCGATGCCCAGGGCCAGGTGGCGACGGCAGGTGCGGCTGCGGGTGATGCCCAGGTCGCCGAAGACGCTGCCGTCAGCGCCAGTGATCAGGCGGATCTCGAAGCAGCCGCTGCGACCACCGCCTTCAACACGGTGCTGGGCGAACTGTCCAGCGAAAACGGCTCCCTGAGCATCCCGAACGCGGCCCCGGACGTAGGGCTGTCAGCGCCGTTCAACTCGTGGTTCACCTTCTTCGGCCAGTTCTTCGATCACGGCCTGGACCTGGTCAACAAGAGCAGCTCTCGAAATCGTCTTCATCCCTCTGCAGCCGGACGATCCGCTGTACCAGGAGCCCGTGCCGGGCAATCCTCCGCCCGCCAATTTCATGATCGTCTCGCGGATCATCCGTGACGAGAACGGCGACGGAACGAACCAGACGACCCCCTTCGTCGACCAGAACCAGACCTACACCTCGCACGCCTCGCACCAGGTGTTCCTGCGCGAGTACGCATTCGACGCAGGTGGCAGACCGGTCGCCACCGGCAAGCTGCTCGAGGGCGCGGACGGAGGCCTCGCGACCTGGGCCGATGTGAAGCAGCAAGCGCTGGAGAAACTCGGCATCGCACTCGACGACTCGGACGTGCTCAACGTGCCGCTGCTCGCAACCGACCAGTACGGCAAGTTCATTCCCGATCCCGTCACGGGATTCCCGCAGCTCGTCACGCTGTCCGGGACACCGCCGCTGCAATCCGGCACGCCCGGCGCACCCGTGGACGCCTCCCTGGCCGTGCGTACCGGACATGCGTTCATGGACGACATCGCGCACGCCGCCGCACCGAGGCCCGGGCTGGTGGCGGACGAGGATACGGACATCAACGTGGGGCCGCCGCCCGCCGGGACCTACGACAACGAACTGCTGGACCGCCACTTCATCACGGGAGACGGTCGCGGCAATGAAAACGTCGCCCTGACCGCCGTGCACCACGTGTTCCACTCGGAGCACAACCAGCAGGTCGACGACATCAAGGCGACGATCCTGGCCAGCGGAGACGCCGCCTTCATCGAGTCCTGGCAGCTGCCCGACGGATCGTGGAACGGGGAACGCCTGTTCCAGGCGGCGCGCTTCGCCACCGAGATGCAGTACCAGCATCTGGTGTTCGAGGAATTCGCGCGCAAGCTGCAACCGACGATCGACGCCTTCCTGGCGCCCACCGGGTACGACGCGACCATCAACCCGGCCATCGTCGGCGAGTTCGCCCATGCCGTGTATCGCCTCGGCCACTCGATGCTCACGGAGACGGTGGATCGCCTGGACCCGAACTTCGTGCCGAACGACATGACGCTGCTGCAGGCGTTCCTGAACCCCGTCGGGTTCAACAACGACGGGGCGCTCACGCCCGATCAAGCAGCCGGCGCCATCGTGCGCGGGATGACCCGCCAGGTCGGCAACGCGATCGACGAGTTCGTGACCGACGCCGTGCGCAACAGCCTGCTGGGCCTGCCGCTCGACCTCGCGGCCATCAACATCGCCCGCGGCCGCGACGCCGGCGTGCCGACCCTGAACGAGGCCCGTCGCGAGTTCTTCCAGATGACGGGCGACAGCCAGCTGAGGGCGTACACGAGCTGGGTGGACCTCACCCAGCATCTCAAGCACCAGGCGTCGGCCATCAACTTCATCGCCGCCTACGGCACGCACGAGGCGCTGCTCAACGCAGACGTCAACGCGGTCGCCGAGAAGCGCGCCATCGCCGTGGCCCTCGTGTTCGGCGGCACGGCCGTCTACACCGACAGCAGCGGCGTCCAGCACACCTTCGATGCCGACGCCGTGGGAGTGGACCGCCTTGACTTCCTGAACAGCACGGGCCGCTTCGCCAACACGGCCACCGGCGTGACGGTCACCGGGGTCGACGACATTGATCTCTGGATCGGCGGGCTGGCGGAACAGACGATGCCCTTCGGCGGCATGCTGGGCTCCACCTTCGGCTTCGTCTTCGAAACCCAGCTCGAATCGCTGCAGAACGGCGACCGGTTCTATTACCTGTCGCGGCTGGCGGGCCTGAACTTCCTGACCGAGATGGAGAACAACTCGTTCGCCAAGCTGGTGATGCGCCACACCGACGTCACCCACCTGCCGGCGGACATCTTCTCCACGCCCGGCTGGATCCTTGAGGTCGACACGACGCGGCAGTACACCGGCATCGGCGACGGCAATGACGATCCGACCGAGGGCGGAACGGCCCTGCTGCCCCTGGTGATCCGGGACGATCCCGCGACGCCGGAGCTCGACACGAACTACCTCCGCTACACCGGCGGCGACCACGTCGTCCTCGGCGGCACCGCGGGCAACGACACGCTCATCGCCAGCATCGGCGACGACACGCTCTGGGGGATGGCGGAAACGACAGGCTGGAAGGCGGCGCCGGCAACGACAACATCGAGGGCGGTGACAGCGACGACATCATCACCGACACCGGTGGCGACGACGTGCTCAAGGGCAACGCGGGCAACGACGTCATCCACGGCGGGCCGGGCTTCAACCTGATCCTCGGCGGCGACGGCAGCGACTTCATCATCACCGGCGAGGACGTGTCCGAGACTTTCGCCGGCCAGGGCAACGACTTCATCCTGGGCGCCCAGATGAACCTGCCCACCTTCGGCAACGAGGGCGACGACTGGATCGAGATCGGAACCTCGGACGGCGCCGGCGGCGACAACTTCGACCCGCTGGAGGCGGGCACCATCCTCGGCCACGACGTCTTCATCACCGGCGGAGGATTCGACGAGGCCGACGGCGAAGGCGGCGACGACATCATGGTGTTCTCCGACGGTTCGGACCACTTCGGCGGCGGCGGCGGATTCGACTGGGCCAGCTACGCAGCCGACCCGCTGGGCGTGTCGGCCGACCTGCTGGTCAGCGACCGCATCGAACCTCCCGTGACGCCATCGAACCAGGGCATCCTGGACGCATTCGCACAGGTCGAGGGGCTGTCCGGCTCCGCGTTCAGCGACATCCTGCGCGGCGACAACGAGGACGCATTGAGCATCGCCACCGGGGATGCGCAGGACAGCACGCTGACCAACGTCGCCCTCTACAGCAACGTGCAGCCGCTGCTGGGTGCCGGGGTGGCCACGTTCAATTCCGGCAACATCATCCTGGGCGGTGGCGGCAACGACATCATCGAGGGCCGCGGCGGCAGCGACATCATCGACGGCGACCGCTGGCTCAACGTGCGCATCAGCGTGCGACAGAACGTCGACGGCACGGGGCCCGAGATCCGCAGCGTGAACAGCCTGACCGAGCTGGTGCCCGACATGCTGGCCGGCACCTACAACCCCGGCCAGCTCCAGATCGTGCGCGAGATCCTGACAGCGGCGCCAGGATTCGACACCGCCGTCTTCACCGGCAACCGCGCCGACTACACCGTCACCACGGCTGCCGACGGCACCGTGACTGTGGCCCACGTCACGCCGCTGACGCCGGCCTGGGACGACGGCACCGACACGCTGCGCAACATCGAGCGGCTGCAGTTCAACGACGGGGCTGTCGTTCTCACGCCCGGCCTCAATGCGGAGCCCGTGGGCTTGCTGACCCTGAACAACGGAACGCCGGCCGTCAACCAGGTGCTGACCGCATCCGCAGCCGGCATCAGCGACGGCGACAGCCCGGCCGGGATCACCGGCCCGATCAGTTTCGTCTGGCAGGCCGAAGTCCTGCCCGGTACCGGCATCTTCCAGGACATCGTCGGCGTCGGCGGGGCCATCGAAGACACGGCGGTCGGCCCCAACTTCCGCGTCACGCAGCAGTTCGACGGCCTGGCCCTGCGCGCGCGCGCCGTCTACAAGGACGGCCATGGCGTCCTGGAGAACGTCTATTCGGCGGCCACCGCCCCTGTCGATGGCGTGGTGGCCCCGCCTGCGACCGGCGGGCCCCTGCCCGTGGAGACTCCGGTGGACAGCGCCGGCGTCCGCTTCATCCGGGCGGACCTCGACTTCATGCTCCAGCAGATCAGGATCGGGGAGGCCCATTCGGGCGCCTACGGCACGGAGTCCCAGGACCTGCGTTCCCTGCTGCCCAACACGCGCCTGCCCTTCGGGCTGCGGACCGTGGACGGATCCTTCAACAACCTGGTGCCCGGCCAGGAGCAGTTCGGAGCGGCGGACGGGAGCTTCCCGTTCCTGCTGGACCAGGTGTTCCTCAACGACGCGGACGGCGACACCTTCGACGCGAACGGCCCGGCGCCCGGCGGACTGGTGAACAACACCAACTACGCGACGACCACGAATGTCGCCGATGCCGACCCGCGCATCATCTCTAACCTGATCTCCGACCAGACCGCCAACAACCCCGCCGCCGTCGCTGCCAACGGTGGCGCCGAAGCGGTGATGAGCCCGGGCATGGACGGGGTGTTCGGCACCGCGGACGACCGGCCGGTCTTCTTCATCCCCAACACGGCCCCGGACGAAGGACTGTCGGCGCAGTTCAACTCCTGGTTCACACTGTTCGGCCAGTTCTTCGACCACGGCCTGGACCTCGTGGACAAGGGCGGGAACGGCACGGTCTTCATCCCGCTGGAGGCGGACGACCCGCTGATCGCGGGGGCCGATGGCATCTTCGGCAATGGCGACGACCTCTCCGTGAACCAGCGGTTCATGGTCGTGACCCGTGCCACCAACGCGACCGATGCCCTCAGCATCGCCACCCAGGCGGGCGCCGACAACATCCTCAACACGGCGGACGACGTCCATTTCCACAACAACCAGACGACCCCCTTCGTCGACCAGAACCAGACCTACACGTCGCACGCGTCCCACCAGGTGTTCCTGCGTGAGTACGAAATGGGCGCTGGCGGCAGGCCCGTGGCCACGGGCCGGCTGCTCGACGGCGTCAATGGCGGCATCGCCAACTGGGCCGAAGTCAAGGCGCACGCGCTCGAGTTCCTGGGTCTTCGCCTGTCGGACACCGACGTCCTCAACGTGCCCCTGCTGGCCACTGACGCCTACGGGAAGTTCATTCCCGGCGTCAACGGTTTTGCCCAGGTCGTCACCAACGTGGGACTGGTCGAGGGCACGGCCACCGGACTCGACCTGAACAACCTGCCCGACCAGGTGGTGAACGGGGTGCCAGTCGAAGTCTTCGCAGCACGCACCGGCCACCCCTTCCTTGCGGACATCGCGCACACCGCCGCGCCCCTGGGCATGGTCGACCACGACCGCAACCCGGCCACGGCCCCGGTGCAAGGCACCGCGGATGCCGACACGGACACCGGCAATGCGATCCCGCTCAATGCGTTCGGCGTGGCGACCACCTACGACAACGAACTGCTGGACGCCCACTTCATCACCGGCGACGGCCGTGGCAACGAGAACATCGGCCTGACCGCCGTCCACTTCATCTTCCACGCCGAACACAACCGGCTGGTGGACCACGTCAAGTCGGTCATCCTCGCCTCGAACGACCCGGCATTCATTGCCCAGTGGCAATACCCGGACGGATCGTGGAACGGGGAACGGCTGTTCCAGGCGGCCCGCTTCGGCACCGAGATGCAGTACCAGCACCTGGTGTTCGAGGAGTTCGCGCGCAAGGTGCAGCCGCAGGTGGACGTGTTCCTGCTGGAGGGCCAGGGCTACGACTCGACGATCGACGCGTCGATCGTCGCCGAGTTCGCCCACGTCGTCTACCGGTTCGGGCACTCCATGCTCACCGAAACGGTGGACCGGTACGACCCGGAGTTCAACGTGATCGGCGGCGAGCAGCTGGGCCTGATCGCGGCCTTCCTGAACCCGCTCGAATACACCGCGAGCGGAGCGAACGACGCGGCGGCGGCCGGGGCGATCGTGCGCGGCACGACACGGCAAGGCGGCAACGAGATCGACGAGTTCGTGACCGAGGCCCTGCGCAACAACCTGCTGGGTCTGCCGCTCGACCTGCCCGCCATCAACATCGCACGCGGCAGGGACACGGGGGTGCCGACGCTGAACCAGGCGCGCGCCCAGTTCTTCGACATGACCGGTGACACCCAGCTCAAGCCCTATGCAAGCTGGGCCGACCTGGCCGGCAACCTGAAGCACGAAGCCTCCCTGGTCAACTTCATCGCGGCCTACGGCACGCACGACTCGATCACCGAGGCGACCACGAACGCCGGCCGGCGCGCCGCCGCCTACGCCCTGGTCTATGGCGCCAATGGCATGGACGGCCTGGCCGACAGCGGCGATGAACCGACCGTGGCCGTGCCGGCCGACCGGCTCGACTTCCTGAACGGCCCTGCCGCCAGCACTGGAGTGGACGCGATCGACCTCTGGATCGGCGGTCTGGCCGAAAAGCAGATGCCGTTCGGCGGCCTGCTGGGGTCCACCTTCAACTTCGTGTTCGAAAACCAGATGGAGAAGCTCCAGAACGGCGACCGCTTCTATTACCTGGAGCGGACCGCGGGGCTCAACTTCTTCAACGAGCTGGAGAACAACAGCTTTGCCAAGGTGATCATGGCGAACACCGACGCCAAGCACCTGGCCGGAGACGTCTTCTCGACCCCCGGCTTCACGCTGGAAGTCAATCAGGCGCACCAGTTCACGGGCCTGGGTGCCGATGGCCGGGGCGACCCGCTCGGCGACGTCATCCGCGACGACCCGCAGACGCCGGACCTCGACACGAACTTCCTCCAGTACACCGGCGACCAGCACGTCGTGCTGGGCGGCACGTCCCTGAACGACGTCCTCATCGCGAGCGAGGGGGATGACACCCTCTATGGCGACGAGGGCAACGACAGGCTCGAAGGAGGCTTCGGCAACGACATGATCCTGGGCGGCGACGGCGACGACATCATGACCGACGTCGGCGGGGACGATAACCTGCAAGGCGGCGACGGCAACGATGCGATCCACGGCGGCCAGGGCCTGAACCTGATCCTCGGCGGCTTCGGCAACGACTTCATCGTGCTCGGCCCGGACGGCGCCGAAGCCTTCGGCGGCGGGGGCAATGACTTCATCATGGGGACCCGCTCGGCCGAGATGCTGTTCGGCAACGAGGGCAACGACTGGATCGAACACGGCATGGCCGACGGCAGCGCGGGCGAGAACTTCGACACGCGCGGCCTCGATGCGATCGTTGGTCACGACGTCTTCATCGGCGACAGCGTCTCCGATCGCATGGGCGGCGAAGGCGGCGACGACATCATGCAAGGCAACGGCGGCCAGATCGACCGCTACCTTGGCGGTTCCGGCTTCGACTGGGCGCTGTTCAAGCACCCCACCAACGGCACGACGGCCGACCTGAACCTGAGCGCCTTCAACGAGGCGCCCCAGCCGCTGTCGGTCGCCTCCGTCCTGGCCCGGTTCGAATCCGTCGAAGGCCTGTCGGGCTCCGCGTTCTCCGACGTGCTGATCGGCGACGACATGGACGCGACCACGATCCCGACGTCCGGCTTCACCGGCAGCGTGCTGACCAACTTCTGGCTGATCGACGGCCTGCAGGAATTCGTCGGGGCCGGCGTCACCTCGTTCAGCTCGGGCAACATCATCCTGGGCGGCGACGGGCACGACCTGCTCGAAGGCCGTGGTGGCGACGACCTGATCGACGGCGACCGCTCGCTCAACGTCCGCATCAGCGTGCGCTCCAACAGCGACGGCACCGGCGACGAGCTGTTCAGCGTCGACACGATGAGCGAACTCGTGGACGAGATCTTCGCCGGCACGGTCAATCCGGGTCAGCTGGTGGTCGTCCGGGAACTGCTGTCCGGCAACCCCGAGGCACCCGGCTTCGACACGGCGGTGTTCCGCGGCACCCTCGCAGAGTACGAGTTCATCACGGATGACCTGACCGGGGTCACCACCGTGACGCACAACCTGCTGGATGGCGACGGCCTGGTGGTGGGCATCGGCATCGATGGCGTGACCCCTCACCAACATCGAGCGCCTGCAGTTCTCCGACCAGTCGATCATCCTCGATCCCTTCTTCGAGAATGCGCCGGTTGGCCTGCTGACGATCAATGACGACACGCCGGAAGTGGGTCAAGCGCTCACCGTGTCGACGGCAGGCGTCACGGACGACGACAACATCAGCCCGACCAACCCGACGGGCACGATCACCGGCCCTGTCTCCTACTTCTGGCAGGTCGAACTGGTCCCCGCTTCCGGAATCTTCAGCGACATCATCATCCCCACCGGTCTCGGCGACCAGTTCGCGATCGGCTCCAGCTACACGCCGCGCACGGATGAAGGCGGGCTTGCGCTGAGGGTGCGGGCGGTGTACCAGGACGCCCTGGGCGTGCTGGAAACCGTGTTCTCTGCGCCGACCGCGGCGGTGGTCGACGGTACGCCGGGCGGCACGCTCACGATCTCCGACTCGACGCCGACCGAGGGCCAGCCCCTCACGGTGGACAACCAGATCACCGACGCCAACGGCCTGGACGCCGTGGTCTTCAACTACCAATGGCAACAGAGCCAGCTGGGCGGCGGCGGTGCGTTCAGCAACATCGCCGGAGCGACCGACGCGAGCTTCACGCCGGAACAGGCGCAGGTCAATCGCCAGTTGCGGGTCGTGGTGAACTACATCGACAACGCCGGGAACCTGAATTCATTCACTTCGCCGGCCACGATCGTGACCGGCGACCTGATCGCTCCGAACGGTGCCCCCGATACGCTCAACGGCACGGCGGGGCAGGACAACATCAGCGGCGGCGGAGGTGCGGACATCCTGAACGGGCTTGACGGCGCCGACCTCCTTTCCGGCGGCACGGGCAACGACGTCGTCAATGGCGGAGCCGACAACGACCTCATCCACTACGCGATCGGAGACGGCATCGATGCCGTGGACGGCGGGCTCGGCCTGGACGTGCTGAACATCACCGACGGCAACACGGCCAGTTCCCTGAACGTTGTCTACGTGGCTGGCGCGCTGACCCTGGTGGCGGGCGGCACGGTGGTCAACGTGGAGTCCGTGGCGGCCAACCTGCAGGGCGGAACCGATACCCTGAGTTATGCCGGCACGACGGAAGCCGTGACGGTGAACCTGGGCGCGGGCACGGCCTCCGGCTTCGCCTCCATCGCCGGCATCGAGAACGCGATGGGTGGCAGCGGCAACGACACGATCATGGGCTCCGCAGGCGTCACCAACAGCCTGAACGGCGGAGCGGGCAACGACGTGTTCGTGGTCGATGACACCGCAGACGTGGTCACCGAAGCCGCCGGCGGCGGAACGGACGAGGTTCGCTCACTCGCCGCCAGCTACACGATCGCCAATCCCAACGTGGAGAACCTGACGTATATCGGCACGGGGAACTTCACCGGCACGGGCAACACCGCGGCCAACGTGGTCACAGGCGGCAATGGCGCCGACGTGCTGTCCGGCGCCGCCGGCAACGACACGGTGAACGGCGGCATCGGCGCCGACACCCTCAGCGGCGGCACCGGCAACGACACCGTCTCCGGTGGCGACGGCAACGACACGATCAACTACGCCCTCGGCGACGGCGTCGATACCTGGGACGGCGGATCAGGCCTGGATCGGGTCAACGTCACGGGCACCGCTGCGAACAACACGCTGAACGTGACCTACAACGGCAGCGTGCTCACCACCGTGGCTGGCAACACGATGGTCGGTGTCGAGCAAGTCGTCGCTGATCTTCTTGGCGGGTCCGACACGCTGATTTACACCACGACCGCCGCCGTGACCGTGAACCTGGGCCTGGGAACGGCGTCCGGATTCACGCGCCTGGTGGGGATCGAGAACGTGCTGGGCGGCAGCGGCAACGACACGCTGGTGAGCGCGGCAGGCGTGGTCAACTCGCTCAACGGCGCCGGCGGCAACGACGTCTACGTGGTGCACGAGGCCACCGACATCGTGACCGAAGCGGCCGGGGGCGGGACGGACGAGGTCCGCTCGGTGGGCGCCAGCTACACGCTGCTCAATGCCAACGTGGAGAACCTGACGTTCATCGGCGCCGGCAGCTTCACGGGCACCGGCAATGCCGGGGCGAACGTGGTCACCGGGGGCAGCGGCAGCGACACCCTCAACGGCGGGCTCGGCAACGACACGCTGTTCGGCAACGCCAGCAACGACACCCTCAACGGGGACGCGGGCAACGACTCGCTGAACGGCGGAACGGGTGCCGACGCGCTCAATGGCGGTGACGGCAACGACCTGCTCGATGGCGGCAGCGAAAGCGACACCTTGAGCGGCGGTGCCGGCAACGACACGCTGCTCGGGGGCGCGGGCAACGACGCACTCAATGGCGGCGACGGTGTCGATGTGATCAACGGCGGTTCCAACAACGACATGCTCACCGGCGGGCTTGCCAACGACACCTTCGTCTTCCAGGCTGGCTTTGGCATCGACCGGATCATCGACTTCGACGCCAACGTCGCAGCGGGCGGACAGGACCTGATGGACATCAGCGCGCTCGGGATCACCGCGGCCAACTTCGCCGCCTCGGTGGCCATCGCGGTGGTCAACATCGACGGGGTCGGCCCGCTCGACACGCTGGTGACGATCGGTACCAACTCGATCGGCGTGCTCGGCGTGAACGGCGCCGGCGCCAACGCCATCGGCCAATCCGACTTCATCCTGTCCTGACCTGGCCCCCGCGCCTCCACCGTCGGCATGCCGAAGGCTGGAGGCGCAGGGTTCCCTCACCCGAGGAGAGACGACATGAGCACGCAGAGCAACCAGTCCGGACCGGCAGAGAGGGACGGCACGGGAGACAGCGCAGCACAGCCGGCGGAACACAAGCCGGCCGTCCGCGCGGCCTCCGACCCGCGCGAAGTGGCCTCCCTGTTCATGACCCGCATGAACATGATCAACGGGAAGAAGGACGAACTGTCGATGGCGATGAACGGCATGTTCGACCTTACGCGCCAGTTGATCCGCAACTACGCCGAGCAGCAGCTGGCCATCGAGAACCTGCGACGGCGCGTGAAGACGCTGGAAGCGGCGGTGCCCGGGCAGCCCCTTCGCCCCTGCAGTAGCCAGCAGCCTCGTCACAGCAGAAGTCCTCGAACCAGCCGTTGGAGTGCCATGAAACCCTTGCTTTCCGAACTGCGACCCATGATGGGTGCCATCGCGGCGTTCTCGTTCGTCATCAACCTCCTGTTTCTCGTGCCGGCGTTCTTCACGCTGCAAGTATTCGACCGTGTGATCTCGACCAACAGCAGCGATACGCTCCTGGTCCTGCTGGCCGGCACAGCGGTGGCGCTGCTGATCCTCATGTTCCTCGACTACGTTCGCACGCGGCTGCAGAACGTGGTGGGCAACCTGGTGGACGAACGCCTGTCCCCGCCCGTGGTGAACGCCATCGTGGTCCGCGCCGCGCGCTCCTCGAGCGCGGCCCGCATCGACGGCATCCGTGACGTCGCGTCGCTGCGCGCCATGTTCTCCGCCAACGGGTTGATCGCGGTGTTCGACGCGCCATGGGTGGTGATCTACGTCCTGGTGATCTGGATGTTCCACCCCTATCTGGGCATCGGAGCGGCCTTGTCCGCGCTCCTCATGCTCGGCCTCGCATGGCTCAACGACCGCCTGAGCCGCGGCGCGCTCGAGCACCTGCAGAAGGAAGGGCGCCGCGCGTCCCAGTACGTGGAGAGCTCCCTGCGCAACGCGGAAGTCCTGCAGGCGCTGGGCATGACGCACCGCCTGCTGGCCCGGTGGCGCACCCTGCAGAACAAGGTCGCCGCGCTCCAGACCAGTGCCAGCCGCAGCACCGCGACCTTCACGGTGGCGACGAAGACCGTGCGCCAGGCGATCCAGATCCTCATGCTGGCGCTGGGTGCCTACCTGGTGCTGACGCAACAGGCCTCCCCGGCATCATGATCGCCACCAGCATCCTGCTGGGCCGGGCCGTTCAGCCGGTGGAGCAGGTCGTGGGCAGCTGGCGCGTGCTGACGGACGCGCGTGCCGCCTATGCGCGCCTGTCGGAGCTCGCGAAGGATTTCGACCAGGGCGAGCAGCGTGTGTCGATGCCGGCCCCGGAAGGCAGGCTGACCTCCGAGAACCTGTCGTTCCGGCTTCCGGGCTCCGAAACGATGGTTCTGGCCAACATCACCTTCGCCCTCGCCCCGGGCGAGGCACTGGCGATCGTCGGGCCGAGCGCGGCCGGCAAGTCGACGCTGGCACGCCTGCTGACGGGCGTCTGGGCTCCGAGCAGCGGCCACGTGCGGCTCGACGGCGCGGACATGGCCTACTGGCCGCGCGAGGAACTCGGGCCGCACATCGGCTACGTTCCGCAGGACGTTGAACTGTTCGACGGCACCGTGGCGGACAACATCGCCCGCCTCGGCACGGTGGATTCGGCGGCGGTGGTCGCTGCGGCCCAGCGCGCGAACGCGCACGAGATGATTCTCACGCTGCCGCAGGGATACGACACGCCGGTCGGTGAGCATGGCGCACGGCTGTCTCCCGGGCAGCGCCAGCGGGTCGCGCTGGCCCGTGCCCTGTACGGCGATCCCCAGCTCGTGGTGCTGGACGAGCCGAACTCGAACCTGGATGGCGCCGGTGAAGTCGCGCTCGCGCAGGCCATGAGCGCGTTGCGCAGCGCCGGCGTCACCAGCGTCGTGGTCACCCACCGGCCTTCGCTGATCGCGCACGTGGACAAGATCATGGTGCTGGGCGCCGGGCGCATCCAGCAGTTCGGCCCGGCGGGCGAGGTGATGAAGGAAATGCAGCGGCAGTCACAAGCCATCGTGGAGCGCAAGGCGGCCTGACCGCGAGGAGGATCACATGAGCACAGAAATTCTTACGCCGCTCGCTGTCCCGGCCGCCCGCAGCAGCCAGGAGCACGCCGTGCGCCTGGTGCGATCGGGCTGGTGGGTGATCGCCGGGGCGGTGCTGCCGATCGGGCTGTGGATGGGACTCGCGCCGCTGTCGATGGCGGTGGTTGCGCCCGCCGTGGTGAAGGTGGACCTGAACCGCCGGCCCGTGCAGCACCTGGAAGGCGGCACCGTGCGCGAGGTCCTGGTGCGCGACGGCCAGCACGTGAAGGCCGGCGACCCGGTGCTGATCCTGGGCGACGTCCGGGTGGACGCAGACCGCAACCGCCTGGACTATCGCGTCCACGTGGAGCGCGCTGCGCTCACCCGCCTGGAGGCGGAACAGGCGATGGCCGGCGCACTGCGCTTCCCCGACGACCTGGTGCGCGTGGGGAGGCATGACGAGCGCATCGCCCAGGCGATGGCGAAGGAATCCGCGCTGTTCCGGGCCCAGCGCCACTCCCTGGACAGCGGCACGGCGCTGATGCGCACGCAGCGCGAGCACGTGGAGAAGGAGCTGGCGGCCGTGCGGGCGCAGATCCAGCAGGCGCAGAAGTCGCTGGAGCTGCAGCGCAGTGACCTCGAGGCCAATCGCGGCCTCGTGAACCAGGGTTTCGTGTCCGCCAGCCGGATCTCGCAGCTGGAAGCAGTCGTGGTGGACTACGCAGCCAAGCTGGAGGAGCGGCGCACGGAACTCGCGCGGGCCGATCAGCGGCTTGCGGAGATCGACCTGAAGATCCAGTCGGCCCGCAACGACTACGTCAAGGCGGCCAGCGACCAGCTGAAGGCCGCCGCGCAGCGGCTGAGCGAAATCGAACAGGAGCAGCGCAAGTCGGAAGACGCCGCGACCCGGCAGGTCGTCGTGGCTCCGGCCACCGGGGAAGTGATCGACCTCAAGTTCACCTCGCCGGGCGCCGTCGTGCGGCCGGGCGACCCGATCGCGGACATCGTCCCGAGCAACACACAGCTCATGGTGGAGGCGCGCGTGCGCCCCGAAGACATCGCCAACGTGCAGCTGGGACAGGCGGCACGGGTGAAGTTCACCGCCCTGAAGTATCGCAACAGCATGATGGTGAGCGGCAAGGTCACCTATGTCTCCGGTGACCGCCTGGTCGAGCGCCAGACGGGCGAGCCGTACTACAGCGCAATGATCCTCGCCGATTCGGTGGCGCTCGCGGCCAGCGGCGACTTCAAGCTCCAGGCGGGCATGCCTGCGGAGGTCTACATAGAAGGATCCAAGCAGACGGCCCTGCAGTACCTGGCCGAGCCGGTCACGACCACCCTGCGCCGGGCCGGCCGGCAGATGTGAAGGACGTTTCCTTTCGATGTGTGAAGCGAGACAGAGAGAAAGTGAGAGAGCCATGAAAGACCACGACATGCAACCAGGCACCAGCGGCGGAGGCGGCATCAGGCGGCGCTCGATGTTGAAGGCTTCGCTGGCTGCGGCGGCGGCCCCGATGGTCATCACCCCCGCCGGACGGAGGCGCAGGTCCTCGTGCTCCCGCCCAGCCCGCCGGTGACGCCCTGGGTGGAGGAGTTGCCCCTGCAGGACACGCCCCTGACCCCGCTGGCCGCCCTGGACCCGGCACCCACCTTGGGGGCCAATCTCGCGGGTGGCGAGGTCGGACGCGCCATGCACCAGCGCATGGGCGAGATCTGCGGGCCCGGGTCGCGCACGGCAAGGGAGCCGCTGCTGTACCAGCTCAGCGCCCGGGAGAACCCCTCCTGGCGCTTCAATGGCGACAACGCCTACTACCCGCCGCAAGCGATCTGGGGTTTCAGCGGCGGCAGCGGGCCCGCGGTCACCCCCGGGCCGACCATCCACGCGCGCTACGGGCAGCCGATCATGTGCCGCATCCGCAACGAGCTGCCCGCGTTCTCCACCGGCTTCGGCTCGCCCGAGATCTGCACCCACCTGCACAACATGCACACGCCGTCGGAAAGTGACGGCTTCACGGGGGACTTCTACAGCGCCAGCAAGAAGGGGCCGACCCTGTTCGCTCCCGGCGCGTACAACGACCATTTCTGGCCCAACCTCTATGCCGGCATCGACGAGTTCGGCGGCATCGGCGATCCGCGCGAGGCGCTGGGCAGCCTCTTCTACCATGACCACACCGAGGGTGTGACGGCGCCCAACGTGCTGAAGGGACTGGCCGGGCGCTACAACATCTTCGACGACCTGGACAGCGGCAAC
Organism: Ramlibacter montanisoli; assembly: GCF_013087525.1. Classification (GTDB taxonomy): domain Bacteria; phylum Pseudomonadota; class Gammaproteobacteria; order Burkholderiales; family Burkholderiaceae_C; genus Ramlibacter; species Ramlibacter montanisoli. The sequence goes on from NZ_JABFCS010000001.1 coordinate 1,822,534, forward strand.
GAGCAGACCGGGCTGCGGCTTCCCAGCGGTCCGTACGACTATCCGCTCACCTTCGGTGACCGGCGCTTCGACGTCAATGGCCAGCTCACCTTCGACCAGCTGAACCCCGAAGGCGTGCTGGGCGACCGGTACCTGGTCAACGGCAAGATCGCGCCGGTGCTGCGCGTCGCCCGCCGCAAGTACCGCTTCCGCCTGCTCAATTCCGGCCCCACGCGCTATTACGAGCTGTACTTGCAGAACAAGGGCGCGAACGGGATCTTCACCTTCACGCAGATTTCCGCCGACGGCAATCTCCTGCCCAATCCGCTGACCAACCAGACGCGCGTGCGGCTCGCTCCCGCGGAGCGCGCCGACATCGTCATCGACTTCGCGCGCTTTCCGTTGGGCACCGAGTTGTACGTCGTGGACCAGATCGTGCAGAGCACGACCCGACGGCCGGACAAGGTGCAGGCGCCCGGCACCCGCCTGCTGAAGCTGGTGGTGGACCGCAATCCACCTGAGCCCGACACGAGCATGGTGCCCAGCGTGCTGCGGCCCTTGCGCGATCTCCCCAGTGCGGCGGAACTCGCTGCGCTGCCGGTGCGCAGCTTCAACTTCGAGCGATCCGGCGGCATGTGGGCCATCAACGCACGGTTCTTCGACGTCTTCACGCCCGCGGTGCAGGTTGCCAGGGGCAGCGCCGAGATCTGGGAGCTCACCAATCTGAACGACGGCTGGCAGCACCCGGTGCACGTGCACTTCGAGGAAGGCCGCATCCTGAGCAAGACGGTGAACGGCGCCCCCGTGCCGATTCCGCCGCACGAGCGCGGCCGCAAGGACGTGTTCAACGTCGGTGAGCGCATGACGATTCGCGTGCTGTTCCGGTTCCGGGACTTCAACGGCAAGTACCTGATGCACTGCCACAACCTCACGCACGAGGACCACTCCATGATGCTCAGGTGGGACATCGTGTGAGCTTGCGAACCGAAGGAGAAGAATCATGGACACGCGCAGACATTTCGTCGCCGGTGCGGGGACTCTTTCCGTGCTCGGCCTCACCACCAGCCTGCTCGACACCCCGGCCTGGTCGGAACCCGAGCCGGCCCGGCGCCCGGCCACCGGCGCCGTTCCAAACGTCCCCTTGACGACCCACACGGGCGCAAGGGTCCGCTTCTACGACGACCTCGTGCGCGGCAAGGTCGTCCTCATCAACATGATGTACGCGGGCTGCAACAGGACCTGTCCGCCCATGACGTACAACCTGGTGGAGGTCCAGAAGCAACTGGGCCAACGCGTCGGCAGGGACATCTTCATGTATTCGATCACCCTGCGGCCGGAGCAGGACTCACCGGAGGATCTGGCGCACTACGCCAGGCTGCACCAGGTCAAGCCGGGCTGGCTGTTCCTCACCGGCGCAAAGGCCGACATCGAGAAGTTGCGCTTCGCTCTCGGTTACTACGATCCGGACCCGGCCGTGGACCAGGAGGAAGGCCGGCACGTGGGCATGGTGCGCATCGGCAACGACCCGTTCAAGCGATGGGGCATGGCACCCGCGCTGGCGAGTCCGAGGCAGATCGTGTCCATGGTCGAACACATCGACCGCAGGCCGCCGCCCGCACGTCGAACCGGCTGATCACTCCGGCTTGGGCCCGATGCCGACCAGGAAGGTCTCGGACGACTTGTCGCGCGAGGCCTTGGGCTTGATCGGCTTCGCGACCTTGAAGCTCTCCTTGAAGAGCTTCACGAGCTGGCTGTAGCCGCTGCCGTGGAACACCTTGCACACCAGGGCGCCCTGGGGCTTCAGGTGGGCCTGCGCGAATTCGACGGCGATCTCGACCAGGTGCCCCACCCGGGCGGCGTCGGAGGCGGGGATGCCGGACAGGTTCGGCGCCATGTCCGAAACCACGGCATCCACCTTCCGGCCGGCGAGCAGCCCCTCCAGCCGGGCTGCCACTTCGGGATCGTGGAAGTCGCCCTGGATGAAGGTGACGCCTTCGATCGGCTCCATCGGCAGGATGTCCAGCGCCAGGATCTGGCCGTCCAGCACGCCGGCGGCCGCCCCTTCGGGCGCGAGCTTGCGCCGCACGTACTGGCTCCAGGCCCCCGGCGCCGAGCCCAGGTCGACCACCAGGTAGCCGGGCTTGATCAGCCCGAGCGCCTCGTCGATCTCCTTGAGCTTGTAGGCGGCACGGGCGCGGTAGCCCTCCTTCTGCGCGAGCTGGACGTACGGGTCGCGGACATGGTCGTTCAGCCATGCCTTGTTGACCTTCTTGCTCTGTGTTCTGACTTTCATGTGCCTGTGTGCCCAAAGCTGATAATACGGGGATGCCAGCGATCCAATTGACCATAGCCGAGCGCAAGGCGCATCGGTCCGAAGCCCATCACCTCGATCCGGTCGTGATGATCGGCAACGACGGCCTCACCGCCGCCGTGAAGAAGGAAACCGACGCCGCCCTCAGCGCCCACGGCCTGATCAAGGTCCGCGTGCTGGGCGACGACCGTGAAGCGCGCGAAGCCATCTACCAGCGACTGGCCGAGGAGCTGAACGCCGCGCCCATCCAGCACATCGGCAAGCTGCTGGTGCTCTGGCGCCCCAAGCCCACCAAGGTGAAGGCGGAAGACGAGGAGCGCAAGCCCGGTCCGCGCGAATTCAAGGTCATCAAGAACTCCAGCCGCGGCGGCCAGCGTCCCGAGGTCAAGCGGGTGCGCGTCCTGGGCAACCAGCGCCTGACCACCGGGGGCATGGTCAAGAAGGCCAAGCCCAAGCAGAAATCGGTCAAGAAGTCGCGGACCGACTGAAGCCCGCCACCTTCCACAGCACCAGCAAGGCACACAGCCACTGCGCTGCATAGACGGCCGTCCCGGCCGTGTGCCAGAACCTCAGGTCCTGCCGCGCGACGATGCGCGGCGCGATCGCGAATTCCTGCAGCAGCGCCGCCAGCATCCCGAGCAGCACGTAGGCCACCGCGCCGGCCGCCCAGCCCAGGGTCGCCGTGCCGTCGGCGTGGCGCGCCCCCATCAGGATCAGGAGGCCGCAGCCCATGCTGAGCCAAGCCTGTCCCTGGAACAGTTTCGCCGCCAGGCTGCCGGCCAGGGCCGGCGAGGAGGCATTGGTGAACAGCAGCGGCACCGCCATGAAGCCGATCGCCGTCAGGCTGCCCCACCAGAGGGCCGCCGCCAGGAGGGGGAGCCGCGCCTTCCAGTCCACGTTCAGGCGTAGTGGACGGCGACGATCTCGTAGCGCTTGGTGCCGCCGGGCGCCTGCACTTCGGCGGTGTCGCCCTCTTCCTTGCCGATCAGCGCGCGCGCGATCGGGCTGGACACGTTGATCAGCCCCTGCTTCAGGTCGGCCTCGTCCTCGCCCACGATCTGGTACTTCACGGTCTCGCCGGAGCTCTCCTCCTCCAGTTCCACGGTGGCGCCGAAGACGACCTTGCCGCCCGCGTCGAGCGAGGACGGATCGATGATCTGCGCGGCGGCCAGCTTGCCTTCGAGCTCGCGGATGCGGCCTTCGATGAAGCCCTGGCGGTCCTTGGCGGCGTCGTACTCCGCGTTCTCGGACAGGTCGCCCTGCGCGCGCGCTTCGGAGATGGCATTGATCACCGCCGGACGATCGACGGTCTTCAGGCGATGCAGTTCGGCCTTGAGCTTCTCCGCGCCGCGGGTGGTGATGGGAATCGTGGTGGCCATCTCGAGGTGTCTCCAAAAGCAAACCGCCGAACGTTGCCGCTCGGCGGTTTTTGTGATGCCCTGATTATAAAAGCTTAGGCGGTCAGCTGCGCGTGCATCTCCTGGACGGAAATCACGTCCAGGTTTTCCATGGCGAGCATGCCTTCGACCGCGGCTTCCGCCCCGGCGATGGTCGTGAAGGTCGTCACGCGGGCCAGCAGCGAGGAGGTGCGGATCGCACGCGAGTCGGCGATGGCGTTGCGGCGCTCTTCCACCGTGTTCACCACCATGATGATCTCGTTGTTCTTGATCATGTCGACCACGTGCGGGCGGCCTTCGGTCACCTTGTTCACGGTCTCGCAGGGGATGCCGGCGGCGTTGATGGCCGCCGAGGTGCCCTTGGTGGCGATGATCGGGAAGCCCATGGCGTGCAGCTGGCGCGCGACTTCCACCGCGCGCGGCTTGTCGCTGTTCTTCACCGTCAGGAACACCTTGCCGGTGGACTTGCCCTCGGCATCCTTGGGCACCGGCAGCTTGGTGCCGGCACCAAGCTGGCTCTTGACGAAGGCTTCGCCGAAGGTCTTGCCCACGCCCATCACCTCGCCCGTAGACTTCATCTCCGGGCCCAGGATGGTGTCCACGCCCGGGAACTTCACGAAGGGGAACACGGCTTCCTTCACGCTGAAGTAAGGCGGCGTCACTTCCTTGGTGATGCCCTGCTGCTCCAGCGTCTGGCCCACCATGCAGCGGGCCGCGACCTTGGCCAGCTGGATGCCGGTGGCCTTGGACACGTAGGGCACGGTGCGCGAGGCGCGCGGGTTCACTTCCAGCACGAAGATGACGTCCTGGCCGTCCTTCTCCTGGATGGCGAACTGCACGTTCATCAGGCCGATCACGTTCAGCGCCTTGGCCATGGCCGCGGTCTGCTTCTTCAGTTCGTCCACCGTCGCCTTGGACAGCGAGTAAGGCGGCAGCGAGCAGGCGGAGTCGCCCGAGTGCACGCCGGCCTGCTCGATGTGTTCCATCACGCCGCCGATGAACACGGCGCCGGTGGAGTCGGCGATGCAGTCCACGTCGCATTCGACCGCGTCGTTCAGGAAGCGGTCCAGCAGCACGGGGAGTCGTTCGACACCTTCACGGCCTCGCGCATGTAGCGCTCCAGGTCGCGCTGCTCGTGCACGATCTCCATCGCGCGGCCGCCCAGCACGTAGGAGGGTCGCACCACCAGCGGGTAGCCCAGGGCCTCCGCCTTCTGCAGCGCTTCGGCTTCCGTGCGCGCGGTGGCGTTGGGCGGCTGGCGCAGGCCCAGCTCGTTGAGCAGCTTCTGGAAGCGCTCGCGGTCTTCCGCGGCATCGATCATGTCGGGCGAGGTGCCGATGATCGGCACGCCCTCGGCTTCCAGGCCCAGCGCGAGCTTCAGCGGCGTCTGGCCGCCGTACTGCACGATCACGCCGGTGGGCCTCTCCTTGTCCACGATCTCCAGCACGTCTTCCAGCGTCAGCGGCTCGAAGTACAGGCGGTCGGAGGTGTCGTAGTCGGTCGAGACCGTCTCCGGGTTGCAGTTGACCATGATGGTCTCGTAGCCGTCCTCGCGCAGGGCGAGCGCGGCATGCACGCAGCAGTAGTCGAACTCGATGCCCTGGCCGATGCGGTTGGGCCCGCCGCCCAGCACCATGATCTTCTTCCTGCTGGTCGGCTCGGCCTCGCACTCGTCCTCGTAGGTCGAGTACATGTAGGCGGTGTTGGTGGCGAACTCCGCGGCGCAGGTGTCCACGCGCTTGTACACCGGGCGCACGCCCAGCTTCTTGCGCAGGTCGCGCACGGCCTTGTCGGTCGTCTTGAGCAGCTTGGCCAGGCGGCGGTCGCTGAAGCCCTTGCGCTTGAGCGCGCGCAGCGTGGTGGCGTCGATCGCCGCCAGCGCCTGGGCGCCCTTCTCTTCCACCAGCTTGTCCAGGTCGAGCTCGATCTTCACGATCTCCTCGATCTGCACCAGGAACCACTTGTCGATCTTGGTGAGGTCGTGGACCTCGTCGACGCTCAGACCCATGCCGAAGGCGTCGCCCACGTACCAGATGCGCTCGGGACCGGGTTCGCCCAGTTCCTTTTCCAGCACTTCGCGGTCCACCGTCTTCTGGTTCAGGCCGTCGACGCCCACTTCCAGGCCGCGCAAGGCCTTCTGGAAGGATTCCTGGAAGGTGCGGCCCATGGCCATCACCTCGCCCACGGACTTCATCTGCGTTGTCAGGCGGTCGTTGGCGTCCTTGAACTTCTCGAAGGCGAAGCGCGGGATCTTGGTGACGACGTAGTCGATCGAGGGTTCGAACGATGCGGGCGTCGCGCCGCCGGTGATCTCGTTGCGCAGTTCATCGAGCGTGTAGCCCACCGCCAGCTTGGCCGCGACCTTGGCGATCGGGAAGCCAGTGGCCTTGGAGGCCAATGCGGAGGAGCGCGACACGCGCGGGTTCATCTCGATGACGATCATGCGACCGTCCTTCGGGTTGATCGAGAACTGCACGTTGGAGCCGCCGGTGTCCACGCCGATCTCGCGCAGCACCGCGAGCGAGGCGTTGCGCATGATCTGGTATTCCTTGTCGGTCAGCGTCTGGGCCGGCGCCACGGTGATCGAGTCGCCGGTGTGCACGCCCATCGGGTCCAGGTTCTCGATGGAGCAGACGATGATGCAGTTGTCCTTCTTGTCGCGGACCACCTCCATCTCGTACTCCTTCCACCCGAGCAGCGATTCCTCGATCAGCAGCTCGCTGGTGGGCGAGGCTTCCAGGCCGCGCTTGCAGATGGTCTCGAACTCCTCGGAGTTGTAGGCGATGCCGCCGCCGGTGCCGCCCAGCGTGAAGCTGGGGCGGATGACGGTGGGGAAGCCCACAGTCTTCTGCACGCCCCAGGCCTCTTCCATCGAGTGGGCGATGCCCGAACGCGCCGAGCCCAGGCCGATGCGCGTCATCGCCTCCTTGAACTTCAGGCGGTCCTCCGCCTTGTCGATCGCCTCCGGCGTGGCGCCGATCAGCTCGCACTTGTACTTGTGCAGCACGCCGTTGCGCCACAGGTCCAGCGCGCAGTTCAGCGCCGTCTGGCCGCCCATGGTGGGCAGGATCGCGTCCGGCTTTTCCTTGGCGATGATCTTCTCGACCGTCTGCCAGGTGATCGGCTCGATGTAGGTGACGTCGGCGGTGGCCGGGTCCGTCATGATCGTCGCCGGGTTGGAGTTGATCAGGATGACCTTGTAGCCCTCCTCGCGCAGCGCCTTGCAGGCCTGCACGCCGGAGTAGTCGAACTCGCAGGCCTGGCCGATGATGATCGGGCCGGCGCCGATGATGAGGATGCTCTTGATGTCTGTGCGCTTGGGCATGTTTACTTCTTCTTCTCGTCCATCAGGCCGGTGAACCGGTCGAACAGGTACCCGATGTCGTGGGGACCGGGCGAGGCTTCCGGGTGGCCCTGGAAGCAGAAGGCGGGCTTGTCGGTGCGCGCCAGTCCCTGCAGCGTGCCGTCGAACAGCGAGATGTGCGTGGCGCGCAGGTTCGCGGGCAGCGTCTTCTCGTCCACCGCGAAGCCGTGGTTCTGGCTGGTGATGCTGACGCGGCCGGTGTCGAGGTCCTTGACCGGATGGTTGGCGCCGTGGTGGCCGAACTTCATCTTGAAGGTCTTCGCTCCGGACGCCAGCGCCATGATCTGGTGGCCCAGGCAGATGCCGAAGGTGGGGTAGCCGTCTTCGATCAGCTCTCGGGTGGCGGTGATCGCGTAGTCGCAGGGCTCCGGGTCGCCGGGGCCGTTGGACAGGAACACGCCGTCGATTGAGCTTCCTCACGTCCGCGGCGGGCGTCTTCGCCGGCACCACGGTCACCTTGCAGCCGCGCTCGGCCAGCATGCGCAGGATGTTCTTCTTCACGCCGTAGTCGAAGGCGACCACGTGGTACTTCGGGTTCTCCAGCTGGCCGTAGCCGGTGCCCAGCTTGCCACTCGGTCTGTTCCCAGTCGTAGGGCTTGCCGACCGTCACTTCCTTGGCCAGGTCCAGGCCGGCCATGGACTTCTCGGCGCGCGCCTTGGCCACGGCCTGTTCGACCAGCGCCGGCGTCACCTGCTCGCCCTGCTTCAGGCCGACCAGGCAGCCGTTCTGCGCGCCCCTGGTGCGCAGAACGCGGGTGAGCTTGCGGGTGTCGATGTCCGCGATGCCGACGGTGTTCTCGCGCTGCAGGTACTGCTGCAGCGTCATGTCGGCGCGGAAGCTGGAGGCGATCAGCGGCAGGTCGCGGATGATCAGGCCGGCGGCGTACACCTTGCTCGCCTCGACGTCCTCGGCGTTGACGCCGTAGTTGCCGATGTGCGGGTAGGTGAGCGTGACGATCTGGTGGGCGTAGCTCGGATCGGTCAGGATTTCCTGGTAGCCGGTCAGGGCCGTGTTGAACACGACTTCGCCGGTGGTGGTGCCGGTGGCACCGATCGAGCTGCCGATAAAGACCGTGCCGTCTGCGAGCGCCAGGATGGCGGGCGGGAAAGCTCCCTGAAGCGACGAAAGCACTGGGTTCTCCGATGAGTCGGGTACGCCCACAACGCGACCAAGAGGGAACTCTCGATGTTGCTTTTGTCGGGGAAAGTGCTGGCTGCGCTAGGCGTACGCGGGGGTTTGCGGGAAAGCCCTTGATTATAGCCCGAGGGGCCGCGGACGCCTGCGTGGGGTTACTTGGACGACTCGGTGCTGCGGATCAGCCCGCCGCCCTGCACGCTGCCCTCGGCGGCGCCCCCGCCCAGGATCCGCTGCACGCAGGCGTCGCGGTCGGCCGGCGGCTGCGCTTCGCACCGCTGCGTCGCGTTGCGCGACAGGTCGGCGCCAGCGGGAGCGGACAGGGTCCCGCGGCGCGCCTCCTGGTAGGCGGCGCCGGCTTCCTTCAGGCAGGTGGCGCGGTCCTGGCCGGACTCGCCGCGCAGGCAGCGCGCGCGCTCCTGCCGGTAGTCGATCTGCGCCTGCGAGGGCTTCGCCGGCCCGGCCGCCCAGGCAGGTGCGGCGGCGAGGAGCAGTGCGATGGCCAAGGCGGCGGGGGTGCGGATGGGGTTCACGGTGTTCTCCTGGGATGTCATAGGAGCCGAACACCACGCGCGACGAGCGGGTCTCCGGCAGGATGTAGACCACGCCGCTGCTGTGCCGGAACAGGGGCGCCAGCACGGTTTCGAAGAAGCCCACCGGCACGTTGATGCAGCCGTAGGTGATGCGGTGGTCGGCGGGCACGACGCTGGCCAGCCGCTGCAGGCGCCGCTCGCTGGCCACGGTATCGACCACCGTGTGCAGCGCGACGCCCGCGTCGTAGTCGATCCACAGGATTTCGCCGCCCTTCAGGCTGGGACCCAGGGCGGCGACGAAGCGCCCGGCCGGCGTGGTGCGTTCCGCGGGCAGGATCTTGTGCATGGCGCGCTGGCCGATGCCGGGAACCGAATCGTCCCCGGTGGCCATGCCGGTCAGCACGGGCGCCGAACCGCGCAGCACGCCCAGCGCGTCGAACACGAACATGCGCGAGCGGACCTTGTCGACGATCACGAAGGGCCCGTTGCCATGGTCGCGCGAGTGCAGCACCCAGTCGGCGACGTGCCGGCTTTCGGCCGAGGGCGTTTCGAGGACGAAGTCGGCCGGCTTCGCCGCCGCCCCCGTCCAGGCAAGGCAGGCCCAGGCCGCGAGCAGCCAGGACCCGCGCAGCAAGGTGGATCGGGCCACCGGTCAGTTCCGGTACGGCCGTGCGGGGCGATCCGGCGCGCGGTAGGGCGCCGCGGGCGCCGGTGCGGCGGGCGCGGCCGCCGGTGCCTCGATGGCGGCCGGCGCCGTGATCGTCGGGGCGGGCGCGGGCGCGGGTGCCTGCACCACCACGAGCTGCATGGCGGGCGGCGTGTCCGGTGCCACCGTCAGCAGCGGGGTCGGCGCGCGCAGCAGCAAGGGCGCCACGACGAAGGGGATGAACTGCGGCAGCACGGTGTCGGACGTGGCGACCGGGGTGTCGACGCCCGGGACGACCACGACCGGCGGTGCCACCACCGGCACCGGCACCGGCACGGGGACGACCACCGGCGGCACCGTCGGCAGGACGGCGGCCAGCACCGCGCCCGTGGTCTTCGCCACGGCCGGGCCGCAACAGGCCACCGGCAGGGCGAAGGCCGCGGCGTTCGGTCCCGCCAGCGTGTAGCCCGTGAAGGAGATCACCTTGCCCAGGCCCGGCGCCGGTGTGTCGAAGTTCGCAGTGCTGCCGGGACCGGCCACCAGCGTGACGCCGGCCGGATTGCCCTTCAGCCCCACCAGCGTCGTCGCCGTCGTGCCGTCGAAGGCCTTGGGCGCGCTGTCCGCGAACACCAGCATGTGCTGGGTGAGCGACGCACCGCCGGTCAGGGTGAAGTTGCCGGAGTAGTCGGTCGGGGTCGTGTAGGCGGGCGGGTTGTAGTTCACCGTGACCGCGGCGTTGGGCCCCGTCACCGCCGCCGGTGGCGTGAGCGGCGCGAACACCACGGTGCCGCCGATCAGGCCCGGGCCGGTGCCGCCGGTGCCCGCGGTCAGCGTCATCCCGGTGGGCAGGCCCAGGCTTTGCGCGGGAATGCTGCTGCCGCGCGTGAGCGTCAGCGCGGAAGCGATTCGCACGTCGTTGGCCGCGCAGATCATGATGTTGCCGTCGGTGGTGGTCATTGCCGCCGGGGTGGTGAGCACCGCGTTGCGGCCGGCGGCCAGGAGCACGCTGCCGTTGGTGGTGGTGATCGCGGCGTTCACGTTCACGTCGCGGCCGCAGCAGACGACGAAGTTGCCGTTGACGGCGGTGACCGCGGCGTTGATGTTCACGTCACGGGTGGCGTTGAGCGTCAGCGTGGTGGTGCTCGGCGCGGCAGTCCAGCTGACGGCGTCGTTGACGTGGATGTCGCCGTTCGCCTCGGTGGCCGTGTTCAAGTTGGTCAAGGGCGGAGTGCCCGGCGTGGTCACGTCCGGGCCCGTCGCCGTGGTGATGGTGACGCTGTTGGTCACGAGCAGCGCGGAAAGCGTGGCACCGCTGATGTTGCCGCCGGCGCCGATGGTGAAGTCCTGCGGATCGATCAGCCAGTCGCCGGTGCGTCCCAGGGCCGCCGCGGTGGTGACGATGGCGCCTTCCTGCACCCGCACGCGCGCGGCGGAGGTCTCGATGAAGCCGCCGTCGCCGCCACGGGGGCGCTCGCATCCAGCGTGCCGGCCACGTCCACGGTGCCGTTCACCATGGTGCCCATCAGCATGATGCTGCCGTTGCGCGTCGACAGGGTCTGCGCCTGGATCACGCCGGTGTTGTTCACCACCGTGGACAGCAGCGAGCCGGCCGCCTGCGTGGTCAGCAGCACCCGGCCGCCGTCGGCCTGGATCAGCCCGCCGTTGCTGGCCAGCGCATCGACGGCCGCGCGATCGACGACCGCATGCAGCAGGTTGTCGCCCAGCACGTCGAGCGTGATGGCTTCACCGGCCGCCAGCACCACGCTGCCGCGGTTCGCCGAGATCACGCCCTGGTTGGCGACGGTCGCACCCAGCAGGGCCACGTAGCCGCCTTCGGCGGCGGTGATGGTGCCGCGGTTGACCACGCTGGCGCGGCTGCTGCCGCTGAAGGCGTGGCGGCCGCCCAGGAAGTCGGCGTCGGCGATGTCGAGCGTGGAGGCGACCAGGCCGCCGACGTTCACGGAGGCACCGGGCCCGAACAGCACGCCGGCGGGATTGACCAGGAAGACCCGGCCGTTCGCCGACAGGTTGCCGAAGATCGCCGAAGGATCCGGGCCGGTCACGCGGTTCAGGGTGACCGAGCTGCTGCCCGGCTGGCGGAACTGCACCGCCTCGCCCGCGCCGATGCTGAAGCCCTGCCAGTGGATGATGGCGTTGCCCGTGCTCTGGGTCACGGTGGTCAGCGCGCCGGTGTGCGCGATGACGGCGGCACCGGCCCGTACCTCGCCGCCGACCGGCGCCGCCTGCGCGGGAAACGCCAGCAGCAGGGACAGGGCCAGGGTGGCAAGGGCACAGGGCGGGCCGAAGCGGCCCGGTTGGGGGTGGTTCATGGTGGGTACTGCCTAGAGGTATTTGACGAGCTGGATCCAGAAGCGGCCGGAACGGTCCGGGGCGGAGGTCGCATCCTCGCTGCCCAGCTTGCGTGCGTAATAGGCGCGCACCAGGAAGTTGCCCGGGTCGGCCCAGTTCAGGCCCACGCCGGCGCCGCTGAGGGTGCGGCGGTTGTCGCCCGGTGCCCAGGGCTCCTTGTTCAGCCGCACGCTGCCGCTGTCGGCGAAGACGGCGAGCTGCATGCGTCCGGGCACGTTGGCCGGCAGCGGCGGCAGGTCCATGCGCAGTTCCAGCGTCGCCAGGTAGCCTTCGTCGGCATACGCCTCGCCTTCCGGATAGGCCCGCACGCCGTTCATGCCGCCCAGGGACATCTTTTCGGACACGTCCAGGTTCTTCGACGCCACCTGGCCGTTCACCCCCGCGTACAGCGAGAACGGTCCGCCCAGGCGCTGCAGCCGCAGCGCGTTGAACGACAGCTTGTCGAAGTGCCCCTGCGTGCGCGCGGTGAGCGCGTCCTGCGCGCGCGCCGCCGGCGTCTCGATGTCGATGTCGCCGCTGGCCCAGGTCAGGAAGTACGAGTTGACGCCGCCGCCGCCGAAACCGTCGCGGTGGTCGCCGAACACGCTGGCCATGAGGACGCGCGAGTTGCGGTCGGTCTGCGCCGGGATCGCATCCAGGTGGTCCTCGAACTTCTTGGCGTCGAAGGCGAGCTGCAGGTACAGGTTGCTGTTGCGGCTGCGGATCACGGGGTAGCGGCCGTAGACGCTGGCGATCTGCGCCGTGCCGTGCGCGCCGAGGCTGGCGAACTCCTTGCCCAGCTCGTACTCCAGGCGGCTGTAGGCCACGCCGACCTGGCCTTGGCCCACCTGCAGCTGGTACGACAGGCGCCCGTACTTCAGGCCCTGGCCCGAGGTCAGCAGCCGCAGGCTCGCGACGTCGCCCAGCCCGAGCGGATCGTTCAGGTTGATGGTGGCGCCCAGGCGCCAGGCCCCGGTGTAGCGGTTGCCCGCGTTGTCCAGGTCCACGCTGCCCGTGACGCGCCGGCCCGGCAGCACGTCCACCATGAGGTCGGAAGTGCCGACGGAAGCGCCGGGCACGAGCGTCGAGCGCACCTCCACGCCCGGGATGTCGGACAGCAGCAGCAGGCCCCGTTCCAGGGGCGGCGTGGTGATCACCTCGCCGGGCGTGAGCCCGGACAGCACGCCGTGGGCGACGCCGTCCCGCAGGTTCGACTGGTTGCGCAGCTGCACCTTGCCCAGGCGGCCTTCGCTGACCGCGATGGTGACGACGCCGTCACGGATCTCCTGCGCCGGCAGGTAGGCCTGTGCGACGAAGTAGCCGTTGCGGCGGTAGTGCCCGGTGATGCGGCCGGCCATCGCCTGCAGGTCGGCCAGGGAGTGCTGCATGCCCCCTGGAAACCCGTCATCGCGAGCAGCTGCCCGGGGTCGAACACGGTCGCCCCCTCCAGCCGCAGCGTGTTGACGACGATCCGCACGTCGCTCGGCACGCCGGCGGGCGGCATGCCTTGCGGCTCGATGCGGATCGCGGGCTCCGCGCGCGGCGGTGTGGGCGCCGGCGGCACCTGGAGGGCGCCGCCGGTAGGAGGTTGCTGCGCCAGGGCGGCCTGGGCCAGGCCGAACAAGGCCAGCGTGAGCAGTGACTTGTTCAAGGCCTGACGGAGATTTCGTTGCGCACCGAGCGGACGCCCGAGACGTTGCGCGCGATCGCTTCGGCGGTGGAGCGCTCGGTCGCGTTCTTGGCGAAGCCGGACAGCAGGACCGTGCCGTTGAGGGTCTCGACCTTGATGCTGGCCGCATCGACGTTGCGGTTGTCGATGAAGCGGGCCTTGACCGTGCTGGTGATCGCGGTGTCGTCGACGTAGGCGCCGACGGTTTCCTGGCCGCGCGTGACGGCGCAGCCGGACAGGGCAACGAGGGAAGCGGCCAGCGCGGAGGCGATGAGGGTGCGGATGTTCATGGAGTTTCTTTCGGTGATGGGAGGGTGGTGAGCGTGGCGGCGCGTCAGACGCGCGGCTCGCCGGCGCGGTTGACGGTGATGGTGCGGCCGGGAGCGGTGGCCGTCTGGATGCGGTGCTGCTGGCCGCGGAATTCGTAGGTCACGTCCCAGTAGCTGGGCTTCGCCTCGGCCGCGTTGTTGTCGCAGCGGCGCACGTCCTGCGTCAGGGGAGCCGGCGCGGCGCCGCCCCGGCCGTACTGCGAGCCCAGGGCCGCGCCGCCGACGGCACCGCCCACGGTGGCGATCTGCTTGCCGCTACCGCCGCCCACCTGGTGGCCGAGGATGCCGCCGATCACCGCGCCGATGGCGGCGCCCGGCAGGTTCAGGTTGCCCTGCGCCTGCGGCTGCTGCACGACCTGCTCGCGCTCCATCCAGCAGCGCTGGGCCGGCGTGCCGACCACGGCGCGGGCGGACGTCACCTCGGCGTCGAACAGGCGCTCGTTCCTGCGGCGGCGGAAGTCCTGCGCGACCACCGGCATGGGCGCATAGTCGGCTTCGGCGATGCGCTCGTTGGCCGGCAGCGGACGCACGGAGGAGATCCGGTCGTTCAGGCCCATGGCCTGCAGCGACGGGTACTGCCCGGGGCGCAGCACGGTGCAGCGCCCGTCGAAGCGGACGTCCTCGCAGGCCTGCCAGCGCTGGCCGGTGACGATGACGGAGGAGGCGCGGTCGCTGAAGCCGGAGCGCTCCATGTTGCCCACGCGCTGCTGCGTGCTGAAGCTGCGGCCCTGGAAGCCTTCCTTCTCGTAGAAGGTGACCTGGGCGGAAGCCTGGGCGGCGAAGGCGAGCACGGTGGTGGCGAACAGCGTGCGGACGGTGATGTTTTTCATGGGACCTCTTTCAGCCCGCAAGGTACGCAGCCGCGCCAGCCCGGTCTGTCCGCCAGCGTACCGAACGACGCCGAACGAGCGCTCCTCCTACACCTGCTCCCCCACCCGCTGCTCCTCCTATACTGCAGGCCACTTCGCCCCTCCATGGAACCCACCCCGGACCCCCGACAGAACTGGCTGCTCGCCGCGCTCGCCGATGCCGAGTGGGATCGCTTCGAACAGCACCTGCAGCCGGCCACCCTCCCCTCGGTGCCGTGCTCTACGAGCCTGGTTCCACCCCCACGCACGTGTTCTTCCCGACCACGGCGATCGTGTCGCTGCTCTACGTGATGGAGGACGGCGCGTCGGCCGAGATCGCCGTCGTCGGCAACGAGGGCCTGGTCGGCATCTCGCTGTTCATGGGCGGGCACTCGACCTCCAGCCAGGCCGTGGTGCAGGCGGCGGGCCAGGGCTTCCGGCTCGACGCGGGGATCATGCTGCAGGAGTTCAACCGCAGCGGCGCGGTGATGCACCTGCTGCTGCGCTACACGCAGGCGCTCATCACGCAGATGGCGCAGACCTCGGTGTGCAACCGGCACCACGCGCTCGACCAGCAGCTGTGCCGCTGGCTGCTGCTGACGCTCGACCGGCTGCACTCCAACGAGCTGGTGATGACCCAGGACCTGCTGTCGAACATCCTCGGCGTGCGCCGCGCCAGCATCAGCGACGCGGCGGGGCGGCTGCAGAAGGACGGCCTGATCCGCTACGAACGCGGCCGGGTCACCGTGCTGGACCGCCCAGGGCTGGAGGGCCGCTCCTGCGAGTGCTATGCGGTGGTGAAGAAGGAGTACGACCGGCTGCTGCCCGACATCAAGGCAACGTAAAGACGCGCAAAGGCCTACACTGGACGTTCCACTGACTCGGCTCCCTCGTGCCCTAGCCGATGGGCGCGAGCCCCGTCAGTCCGCATCCGCACCTTCTCGATGGGTGCAGCCATGCAGTCCTCCGGTTTCCTCGCCACCAGCGTGCCCGCCCCCGCGCGGCCGGTTCCCTCCCCGCATCGCAGTCCACCCCACCGCGTCCGCGGCTCTCGGACTTCCTGCGCTCGCACGCGAACGAGATCCTGGAGGCCTGGGACGAGTTCGCGGCCACCGTGAACCACGACGGCAAGGCGCTGGACGCGGTGGCCCTGCGCGACCACGCCGCGGAGATCCTCCAGACCATCGCCAAGGACCTGGCGCAGCCGCAGTCGCCCCACCAGCAGGACGAGAAGGGCAAGGGCCGCGGCCCCAGGGGCATCGACCCCACGCCGGCGGAGACGCACGCGGACTTCCGGATGGTCGCGGGCTTCGCGGTCGACGCGATGATCACCGAGTACCGCGCGCTGCGCGCGAGCGTGCTGAAGATCTGGGCCAAGGACGGCGGCGGCACCGAGCCGGAGGACCTGACCGACCTCACGCGCTTCAACGAGGCCATCGACCAGTCGATCGCCGAATCGGTGGCGCGCTACACCCGGCAGACCCACTCGGCGAGCGAGCTGTTCATCGGCGTGCTCGGCCACGACATCCGCAACCCGCTGGGCACCATCATGATGAGCGCCGAGTACCTGGTGCGCTCGGGCCAGCTGTCCAAGGGCGCCGCGGCGCCGATCGTGAACGCCTCGGTGCGCATCAAGGCGATCATCGAGCAGGTGGTGGACTTCACGCGGGCCCAGGCCGACGGCGAGATGCCCATCCTGCGCGTGCCCGGCAACCTCGCGGACCAGCTCGCGAAGATCGTCGAGGAAACGCAGGTGCGCCACCCCACGCGGACGGTGCGCTTCGAATCCTCGGGCGATTTCGAGGGCAGCTGGGACGAAGGCCGCATGGGCCAGTTGCTGTCCAACCTGCTCGGGAACGCGCTGATCTACGGTGCGCGCGACGGCGAAGTCACCGTCCGGATGTGGAACGCAGGTGCGGAAGTGGGCTTCTCCGTGCACAACCACGGCAAGCCGATCCCCCTCGCGGAACAGGAGCGCATCTTCCAGCCGCTGGAACGGGGCCTGCACCAGCAGCTCAGCGGCGAGCACCGCGAGCCGACCGGGCTCGGGCTGGGCCTCTACATCTGCCGCGAGATCGTGATGGCGCACGGCGGGACCCTGCAGGTGGACTCCCGCGAAGGGAAGGGAACGACCTTCAGGGTGTCGCTGCCTCGGACCGTGGCCTAGCGAGCGTGCGCCGCGGCGCTTGCGTGCAGGCAGATCGCCGCCGCCGCGGCGACGTTGAGGGACTCCTCGCCACCGGGCTGCACGATGCGCACGAACTGCGTCGCCCGCGCCGACAGCACGGCGCCCACGCCCTGCCCTTCGTGCCCCAGCACCCACGCGCACGGCCAGGGCAGCGCCGCCCGGTGCAGGTAGTCGCCCTGGTGCGAACTGGTCGCCAGCAGGGGCACCTGCAGCCCGTCCAGCCGCTGCGGCTCCAGGCCTTCGACGAGGCGCAGCCCGAAGTGCGCGCCCATGCCGGCACGCAGCACCTTGGGACTCCACAATGCCGCCGTGCCCTTCATCGCCAGCACCTGCGGGAAGCCGAAGGCACCGGCGCTGCGCAGGATGGCGCCCACGTTGCCGGCGTCCTGCAGGCCGTCGAGGATCACGGTGGGTGCGTCCGGCTGGAGCGCGGGCTGCGGCGGCAGCGGCAGCACGAAGGCCATGCGGCCGGGCGACTCCAGCGCGCTGACCGTGGCGAACAGTCCGTCCTCGATGGTGACCACCTTGCCGGCCGCGTCGGCCCACTGGTGGCCCGCGGTGCCGAAGTAGGAGGCCTGGAACACCGCGTGCGAGGGCTGCAGGCCGCGCTGCAGCGCGGCGCGGCACAGGTGGTCGCCCTCCAGCCAGATGCGGCCCTGCTTGCGGTAGGCGTGGCTGTCCTGCGCCAGCCGGCGCAGGTCCTTCAGCAGCGCGTTGTCGCGCGAGTGGATGTGCTGCGGGGCCGTGTCGGTCACTGGACCTGCACGGAGACCGTGACGCCCTCTTCCAGCAGGAACTGCGCGGCCACCGGCGCGAAGTGCCGGCGGTGATGCACGCAGGGGCCGTGCACGCGCAGGGCTTCCAGGTGCTCCGGCGTGCTGTAGCCCTTGTGCGCGGCGAACCCGTACTGCGGGAACTGTTCGTGCAATTCCACCAGCATGCGGTCGCGCGTGACCTTGGCGATGATCGAGGCCGCCGAGATGGACCGGACCTTGGCGTCGCCGTCGACGATGGCTTCCGAGAGGATGTCCAGCTTGGGCAGGCGGTTGCCGTCCACCAGCACCTTCACCGGCTTCAGCCGCAGGCCCTCCACGGCGCGCTTCATGGCCAGCATGGTCGCGTGGAAGATGTTCAGGTCGTCGATTTCCTCGACCGAGGCCATGCCGACCGAGCAGCACAGGGCCTTCTCGCGGATCTTGTCGTACAGCCTGTCTCGCTGCAGCGGCGACAGCACCTTGGAATCCGCCAGGCCGAGGATGCGCTTCTTGTCGTCGAGGATCACCGCGGCGGCGACCACGGGGCCGGCCAGCGGGCCGCGGCCCGCTTCGTCCACTCCGGCCATCAGGCCCACCGGTTCCGGGAATACCAGCGGCACCTGCCGCGGCCGCACCGCCGCCCGGGTGCGGATCGTCGTGGTCCGGATGCGCCTGTCGGTCTCAGGAGGCGAGGACTTTTTCGATGGCATCGGTGGCGAGTTGGGCGGTGTCGCGCTGCAGCAGCTGGTGCAGGTCGCGGAATTTCGCCTGCACGGCCTGCATTCTGTCAGGGCTGTCCAGCCATGCGGCAATGGCCCCGCGGAGCAACTCGGGTTTTGCGTTGGACTGCAGCAACTCGGGCACCACGAAATCCCCGCACAGGATGTTGGGCAGCCCCACCCAGGGCTGCAGCTGGCGCGGCTTCATCAGCGCGTAGGTGAGCCAGTGCGTGTGGTAAGCGATCACCATCGGCCGCTTGAACAGCGCCGTCTCCAGCGTGGCGGTGCCGCTGGCCACCAGGGCCACGTCGCAGGCGGCCAGCACGGCGTGCGACTGGCCGGTGACGATGGTCAGGTGCCGCGGGGAGGGCCCGGTGCGCGCGAGCTGGCTGATGCGCGCCTGCAGCGCCGGCATCGCGGGAATGATGAACCAGGCGTTCGGGCGCTGCTTCTGCAGCAGCGCGGCGGCCGCCAGGAAGCGCGGCGTCATGGCCTCGACCTCGGAGGCGCGGCTGCCGGGCAGCAGCGCGATCACCTCGCCGTCCGCCGGGACGCCCAGGGCCTTGCGCGCACCGGCCTTGTCGGGCTCCATCGGGATCACGCTGGCCAGGGGTGGCCGACGTAGGTGCTGGCTACGCCGTGCTTCGCCAGCAGCTCGGGCTCGAAGGGGAAGATGCACAGCACGTGGTCGCAAGCCTTCTTCAGCTTCTCCACGCGCTTCATGCGCCAGGCCCAGATCGAGGGGCAGACGAAGTGCACCGTCTTCACGCCGGCGGCGCGCAGGCCGGACTCCAGGCCCAGGTTGAAGTCGGGCGCGTCGACGCCGATGAACACGTCGGGACGGTCCTGCAGCAGGCGGTCGCGCAGCGCGTTGCGGATGCCGGCGATCTCGCGGTAATGCCGCAGCACCTCGGCGTAGCCGCGCACGGCCAGCTTCTCGTAGGGCCACCAGGGTTCGAAGCCATGGGCGGCCATGTGCGGGCCGCCGATGCCGCCGGAGGCCAGCTGCGGCCAGCGCTGGCGCATGCCCTGCAGCAGCAGGCCGGCCAGCAGGTCGCCCGAGGCTTCGCCCGCGACCAGCGCGGCGCGCGGTGCCCTGTTCTCCATGGTCAGCGGACGATGCCGCGGGTGGCGGCGGCGAGGAAGGCGCTCATGAGAGCGACGTCCTCCTTCGCCTCCGGCACGGACTGCGCGAGCGCGTCGATCGCGCCGCGGGCGGCGTCCAGGGTGCGGCCTTCGCGGTACAGCAGCTTGTGCATCTGCTTGACCGCGGCGATGCGCTCGGCACTGAAGTCGCGCCGGCGCAGGCCCACGGCGTTGAAGCCGCGCACGGCCAGCGGATTGCCGTCCACCAGCATGAAGGGCGGCACGTCCTGCGAGACCGCGCTCTGGAAGCCGACCATGGCATGCGCGCCGACCTTGACGAACTGGTGGATGCCGGTGAGGCCGCCGACCGTCACCCAGTCGCCCAGCTCCACGTGCCCGGCCAGCGTCGTGTTGTTGGCCAGCGTGGTGCGGTTGCCCACCACGCAATCGTGCGCGACGTGGGTGTAGGCCATGATCCAGTTGTCGTCGCCGATGCGCGTGACCGCCTTGTCCTGCACCGTGCCCACGTGCAGCGTGACGAATTCGCGGATGGTGTTGCGGTCGCCGATCACCAGTTCGGTGGGCTCGCCCTGGTACTTCTTGTCCTGGTTGGCCGCGCCGATGGAGCCGAACTGGAAGATGCGGTTGTCGCGGCCGATGGTGGTGTGGCCCTCGATCACCACGTGCGCAGCCACCGTGGTGCCGGCGGCGATCTTCACGTACGGGCCGATCACCGTATAGGGACCGACGGTGACGCTGGCGTCCAGTTGCGCCTTCGGGTCGACGAGCGCGCTCGGGTGGATGTTCGCCATGCGGCCCCTCCTCCCGCTCAGGACACCGTGCGCATCGTGCACATCAGCTCGGCCTCGCAGGCGATGTCCTCGCCCACGCGCGCCGTGCCCTTGAACTTGTAGATGCCGGCCTTGTGGCGCAGGATCTCGACGTCCATGATCAGCTGGTCGCCCGGCTCCACCGGCCGCTTGAAGCGCGCGCCGTCGATGCCCGCGAAATAGATGACCGAATTGGCGTCGCGCGTGGCGGTGTCGCCGGCGAAGGCGAGCAGGCCCGCCGTCTGCGCCATGGCTTCGAGCATTAGCACGCCCGGCATCACCGGCCGGTGCGGGAAGTGGCCGGTGAAGAAAGGCTCGTTGATGGTGACGTTCTTCAGCGCCTTGATCGACTTGCCCGGGTCGACGGCCAGCACCCGGTCCACCAGCAGGAACGGGTAGCGGTGCGGAAGCTTCTTCAGGATCTGGTGGATGTCCATGACTGCGTTTCAGGTTTTCTTTTCCAGCGCCTTGATCCGGTCGCGCAGCGTGTGCAGCTGCTTGAGCGTGGCGGCGTTCTTTTCCCAGGACGCATTGTCGTCGATGGGAAAGATGCCGGTGTACAGGCCGGGCTTGAGGATGGAGCGCGCCACGAAGGAGCCGGCCGAGATGTTCACCTTGTCGGCGATGGTGAGGTGGCCCAGGATCATCGCGGCGCCGCCGATCATGCAGTGGGCGCCGATGTTCGCGCTGCCGGCGATGCCGGTGCAGCCCGAGACCACCGTGTTGCGGCCGATGCGGCAGTTGTGGCCCACCTGGATCAGGTTGTCCAGCTTCACGCCGTCCTCGATCACGGTGTCGGCCAGCGCGCCGCGGTCGATGCAGGTGTTGGCGCCGATCTCCACGTCGTCGCCGATGCGCACGGCGCCCAGCTGCTCGATCTTCTCGTAGCCGCCCTGGCTGGGCGCGAAGCCGAAGCCGTCGGCGCCGATCACCACGCCGGCGTGCAGGATGCAGCGCGCGCCGATGACGCAGCCTTCCGCCACGTACACGCGCGCCTTCAGCACGGTGCCCGCGCCGATGCGCGCGCCGCGCTCCACCACGCAGTGCGGGCCGATGCGCGCGTCGGGCGCCACCACCGCTTCGGGGTCGATGACCGCACTGGGGTGGATGGCGGGGCCCGCCGGCCGCGCATGGGCCCGCTTCCACAGTTGCGTGACGCGGGCAAAGTAGGCGTAGGGGTCGTCGGCGACGATGCAGGCGCCGCGCGCCAGCGCCGGCTCGCGCATCGCCGGCGCGACGATCACGCAGCCCGCGCGCGAGGCCTCGAGCTGCGGGCGGTAGCGGGGGTTGCTCAGGAAGGCGAGCTGGGAGGGCTGGGCCGATTCGAGCGGCGCGAGGCCCTCGATCGCCAGCGCGGAGTCGCCATGAAATTCGCCCCCGAGGGCCGCGACGATCTCGCCGAGTTGGAGCGCCACGCCCGGGTGCGCGTCAGCGCGCGGAGTTGAGCGCCCTGATCACCTTGTCGGTGATGTCGTGCTTCGGGTTGATGTAGACGGCTTCCTGCAGGATCAGGTCGTACTTCTCCTGCTCGGCCACCTGCTTGACCACGCGGTTGGCGCGGTCCAGCACCGCCTGGAGTTCCTCGTTCTTGCGCGCGTTCAGGTCTTCCTGGAACTCGCGGCGCTTGCGTTGGAACTCGCGGTCCTGGTCGACCAGCGACTTCTGGCGCTGGCCGCGCTGCGCCTCGGACAGCGTGGCCGCCTCGCGCTCGAACTTCTCGGAGGCCGCCTTCAGCGTGGTGCCCAGGTCGTTGAGTTCCTTCTCGCGCCGCGCGAATTCCTGTTCCAGCTTGGCCTGCGCCTGCTTGGCGGAATTCGCTTCCCGGAAGATCCGGTCGGTGTTGACGAAACCCACGCGGAAGTCCTCGGCCTGCGCCTGCGCGCCGAACACCAGCGCACCCAGCGCGAGCGCCAGGCAGTGACGGGAGAAGGTCTTCTTCATCAGAAGGAGGTTCCGATCTGGAATTGGAATCTCTGGATTCTATCCCCAGGCTTCTTGCGCACGGGCTGGGCGATGGCGATGCGCAGGGGGCCGATCGGCGACAGCCAGGACAGGCCCAGGCCCGCCGACGCGCGCAGTTCCTGCACTTCGAAGGGGTCGTTCTCGCCGAACACGTTGCCCACGTCGGCGAAGGCGTACCAGCGCAGCGTGCGGTCGTTGCCGGTGCCGGGGAAGGGGGCGATGAATTCCGCGTTGAGCGTGAGCTTCTTGGCGCCGCCGATGCTGGAGCCGGTCACGTCCTTCGGGCCCAGGGTGCCCTGGTCGAAGCCGCGCACGGAACCCAGGCCGCCCGAGTAGAAGTTCTTGAACACCGGGAACGGGCGGTCGTTGAAGCCCTTGCCCCAGCCCAGCTCGCCGTTGAAGGCCAGCGTGTAGAGGCGGCTCAGGGCGAAGTACTGCTGGTACTGCAGGTTGGTGCGCAAGTAGCGCGCGTCGCCCGCGACACCGGCTTCACCGGCCACGCGCATCAGGCGGCCGGTGGTGGGCACCAGGGCGCTGTCGCGGTCGTCGCGCGACCAGCCGACGGTAACGGGCACCGTGGAGCTGGTGAAGCCGAAGCGGTCCGCGTACGCCAGGTACACGGCGGGGATGTTGGTGCCCGGCTTGATCTGCGTGCGCTCGAAGCCCAGGCCGAAGAAGACCGTGTCCACCTCGCTGAAGGGAATGCCGAAGCGCAGGCCGGCGCCCGAGGTCACCAGCTGGTAGTTGCCGCCCTGGTCGTTGTAGGGCCGCGAGCTGCGGTGGTACAGGTCGAAGGCGCGCGAGATGCCGTTGGGCGTGAAGTACGGGTTGACCGAACTGAACGCGATGGTGCGGTTGAACTTGCTGGTGTTCACCTCGATGCCGAGGTAGTTGCCGGTGCCGAAGGCGTTTTCCTGCTTCACCGAGAACGACAGCGCCAGCTTCTCGGCGCTGGAGAAGCCGGCGCCCAGTTGCAGGCTGCCGGTGGGCTTCTCGGCCACGACGATGTTCAGGTCCACCTGGTCGGGCGAGCCGGGCACGTCGCTGGTCTCGACGTTGACTTCCTTGAAGAAGCCCAGGCGGTCGATGCGGTCGCGCGAGAGCTTGATCTTCTCGGCGTCGTACCAGCTCGATTCGAACTGGCGGAACTCGCGGCGCACCACTTCGTCGCGCGTGCGGTTGTTGCCGGAGATGTTGATGCGGCGCACGTAGGCGCGGCGCGAGGGGTCGGCCACCAGCACGAAGGCCACGCGGTTGTTGGCGCGGTCGATCTCCGGGCGGGCCTCGACCTGCGCGAAGGCATAGCCGAAGTTGCCGAAGTACTCGGTGAAGGCCTTGGTGGTCTCCGTCACCTGGTCGGCGTTGTAGGGCTCGCCCGGCTTGATCTTCACCAGGGTCTTGAACTCCTCGCCCTTGCCCAGGTAGTCGCCCTCCAGCCGCACGCCGGAGACGACGTAGCGCTCGCCCTCGGTGATGTTGACCGTCACGCTGATGTCCTGCTTGTCCGGCGAGATCGCGACCTGCGTCGAATCGATGCGGAACTCCAGGAAGCCGCGGCGCAGGTAGTAGGAGCGCAGCGCCTCCAGGTCGGCGTTGAGCTTGGTGCGCGAATAGCGGTCCGACTTGGTGTACCAGGAGAGCCAGCCGCCGGTGTCCAGGTCCATCTGGTCGCGCAGCGTCTTCTCCGGGAAGGCCTGGGCGCCGATGATGCGGATGTCCTTGATGCGGGTGGGCTCGCCTTCGCTGACCGTGAAGGTGAGGTTGACGCGATTGCGCTCGATCGGCGTGACCGTGGTGACCACCTCCGCGCCGTACAGGCTGCGGTTGATGTACTGGCGCTTGAGCTCCTGCTCGGCGCGGTCGGCCAGCGCCTGGTCGTAGGGGCGGCCTTCGGTCAGGCCGATGTCGCGCAGCGCCTTCTTCAGCGTGTCCTTGTCGAACTCGCGGGTGCCGACGAAGTCGACGTCGGCCACGGTCGGCCGCTCTTCCACCGCCACGATCAGCACGTCGCCCTGCACTTCCAGGCGCACGTCCTTGAACAGGCCCAATGCGAACAGGGCCCGGATGGCGGCCGAGCCCTTGTCGTCGTTGTACTGGTCGCCCACGCGGAAGGGCAGCGAGGCGAACACGGTACCGGGCTCGACCCGCTGCAGGCCCTCGACACGGATGTCGCGCACGGTGAAGGGGTCGACCGCCCAGCTGTTCGCCGCAAAGGCCAGGACGCACACGGCCGCAACGGTACGCACGCGCAAGCGCTTGATTTGTTTCTTCATTGATTCAGGAAAGACGCCGGCGGGACCGGCGGCGGCAGCAACGTTGTTCTATCCAAAGAGCCGGGCGACGTCGTTGAACAGCGCGATCGACATCATCACCAGCAGCACCGCCACGCCACCGCGCTGCAGGCGCTCCATCCAGGCGTCGGAGACGCTCCTGCCCGTGACGGCCTCCCAAAGATAATACATCAGGTGCCCCCGTCCAAGACCGGTAGAGGCAGCAGGTTGAGCACGCCCAGGCTCACGCTGATGAGGGCGAGGAAGGTCAGGTACTGGGTGAAGCCGAGGCTGGCGGACTTGCCGGCATAGTCGGCGATGGTCAGCGGGCCGCTCAGGTTCTTCACCGAAGCTTCGCCGATGACCATGCGGCCCATCATGCGCAGCGTCAGCGCGGACACCTCCCAGGTGCGCACGACGCCGTTCCACAGGCCGTCCACGGGACCGTGGCGCACGGTCACCATGGCCGGCGGCACGCCCACGAAGGCGGAGATGCGGCCCACCGGCGGCTGGCCGCCGTCGGTGACGACGTCCGGCGTCACCGGCAGCTGCAGGCGCTGGCCGGCGCGCTCGATGTCCCAGCTGGAACGCACCGCCTGGCCGCCCTGCACCTGCGCGCGGATCAGGTCGCGCAGCTGCTGCGCATCCCCCACCTCCTTGCCGTCCACCCGCAGCACGACGTCACCCTTGCGCAGGCCGGCGCGTTCGGCGGCCCCGCGGGCCATCACCTCGCCCAGCACCGGCGGGCTCCAGGGCGCGACGATGCCGACCTTGCGCAGCAGCTGCGCATCGGCCTCGCGCGAGCTCAGGCGCGACAGGGGCAGCAGCACCTCGCCGCCGCGGCTGGCGCCCTCGCGCGCCAGCACCAGGCGCAAGTCGCGCCCGTCGAGCGCGCCGCGCGTGAGCATCCAGCGCAGTTCCTCGAAGGAGCGGATGGGCTCCACCGCATCGCCTTCCAGCCCGGCACTGGCCACGCGCTCGCCGCCGCGCAGGCCGGCCTCGGCCGCCAGCGAGCCGGCCACCGGGCTGCCCAGCACGGGCTGCGGCTCCTGCACCCCGATCCAGTTGACCGCGGCATAGAGCAGGATCGCCAGCAGCAGGTTGGCGGCGGGACCGGCGGCGACGATGGCCGCGCGTGATTTCAGGGGTTGGGTGTTGAAGGCCTGGTGGCGCTCGGACGCGGGCACGTCGCCTTCGCGTTCGTCCAGCATCTTCACGTAGCCGCCCAGGGGAAGGCGCCGATCACGAACTCGGTGTCCTGGCCCGGGCGCGGCTTGCGCGGTTTCCAGCTGTAAAGGGTCTTGCCGAAGCCCACCGAGAAACGCAGCACCTTCACGCCGCAGGCGACGGCCACGCGGTAGTGGCCGTATTCGTGGACCGCGATCAGCAGGCCCAGGGCGACGATGAAGGCGACGACGGTCAGCATGGGGGCTCCCTCAGTGGGCCAGCCGGCCGATGGCCCGGTCCGCGGCGCGGCGGGCCTCGGCGTCCAGCGCCAGCAGGTCCTGCAGGGTTTGCGGCTTGGAGGGCTGCAGGGCCTCCAAAGTTGCAAGGTTTACCGAGTGGATCTGGTCGAAGCGGATCCGCCGGTCCAGGAAGGCGGCGACCGCCACCTCGTTGGCGGCGTTCAGCACCGCGGTGGTGCCGGGTGCGGCCGCCAGGCTGTCCCAGGCGAGCTGCAGGCCGGGGAAGCGCTCGCGGTGGCCGCGGCTGTCCAGCGACTCGAAGCTCATGTCGGCCAGCGCGCCGAAGTCGAGTGCCTGCGCGCCGGACGCCACGCGCTCCGGCCAGGCCAGGCCATAGGCGATCGGCACGCGCATGTCGGGGTGCCCAGTTGCGCCACCACCGAGGTGTCCCGGTACTGCACCATCGAGTGGATCACGCTCTGCGGATGGATCACGACCTGCAGCCGCTGCGGCGCCAGCCCGAACAGCCAGCGCGCCTCGATGATCTCGAGCGCCTTGTTCATCATGGTCGCCGAGTCCACCGAGATCTTGCGCCCCATCACCCAGTTGGGATGGGCGCAGGCTTCCTCGGGCGTGACGTCGCGCAGCGTCGCCGGGCTGCGGGTGCGGAACGGGCCGCCGGACGCGGTGAGGATGATCTTCTCCACCCGCGCGTCCCAGGTCGCCGGGTCTTCCGGCAGCGACTGGAAGATCGCCGAGTGCTCGCTGTCGATCGGCAGCAGGCGGGCGTCGCCCTGCTTCACCGCCGCCAGGAACAGTTCGCCGCCGACGACCAGGGCTTCCTTGTTCGCCAGCAGCAGCTTCTTGCCGGCGCGCGCCGCGGCGATGCAGGAGGACAGGCCGGCGGCGCCGACGATGGAGGCCATCACCGTGTCCACCTGCTCGTGCGACGCGATCGTGTCGAGCGCCGACGCGCCCCAGAGCACGCGGGTGGGCAGGCCGCTCGATTCGATGCGAGCGGCCAGCGCGCGGCCGGCCTCTTCCTGCGCCATCGCGGCGAAGGCAGGCCGGAACTGCAGGCACTGCTGCAGCATGAGGTCCACCTGCGAGGACGCGCTGAGCGCGAACACCTCGAAGCGGTCCGGATGGCGTGCCACCACGTCCAGCGTGTTGGCCCCGATCGATCCGGTGGAGCCGAGGACTGCTATGCGTTGCTTCATCGTTGGGCCAGGGTGGCCAGCATCATCGCCAGGGGGAGCGTGGGAAGCAAGGCGTCGACCCGGTCGAGCACGCCGCCGTGTCCCGGCAGCAGCTGGCTCGAATCCTTGATGCCGGCGCTGCGCTTGACGAGCGACTCGGTCAGGTCGCCGATCACGCTCATGGCGCCCAGGAAGACCGCGGCCAGCACCAGCACCAGCCAGTTCATGGAAGCCAGGCGCGAGTACAGGCTGGGCACCTGGGCCTGCGCCGCGCTGTCGGCCAGCGTCCAGGCGATCGCCAGCACCACCACGCCGGCCAGGCCGCCCCAGACGCCTTCCCAGCTTTTCTTCGGGCTGATCACGGGGCCAGCCTGCGCTGGGTGAACTTGCCGCCGAAGGCGCGGCCGGCGAAGTAGGCGAAGATGTCCGCGACCCACACCAGCACCAGGATCGACAGCAGGAAGTTGGGCCCGATCACGCGCGCCTGCGCCATCGCGAGCCAGGCCAGCACCAGGGCCAGCACGCCGCCCACCACGCGCACGCCGCGCGGGATGCGCGGCCAGCCGTCGACGCCCGCGCGCACCAGGGCGGCGCCGGCGAGCACCCAGGCCGCGCCGACCACCAGCCAGAGCATACTGGAGGGCGCGTGCGTCCAGCCCAGCGCCCAGGTCGCCGCGCACAGCGCCAGCGTGACCACGCCCAGGGCGATGTTGGCGCCCTGCGGCAGGCCGTTCAGGCGGCCCCACTCCCAGCCGCCGGCGGCGATCATGACGAGCGCGATGAACAGGAAAGGCTCCGGCGTCTTCCAGAACAGCGCCGGCAGGAGGATCGCCAGCAGGACCAGGGCGGTGATGACGCGCTGCTTCAGCATCGCGGCACCGCCTTCAGGCGGCCTTCCTGTTGGCGCGCGCTGAAGGTGCGAGCTGCTCGGACGTGCGGCCGAAGCGGCGTTCGCGCCGGCTGTAGTCGGCGATCGCCTTGTCGAGCGCCGCGGCGTCGAACTCCGGCCACAGCTTGTCGCTGAAATAGAGCTCGCTGTAGGCCGCCTGCCAGAGCAGGAAGTTGCTGATGCGCAGTTCGCCGCCGGTGCGGATCACCAGGTCCGGATCCGGCACGTGGGCCAGCGCCATCGCGCGCGACAGGCTCAGTTCGGTGATGGCTTCGCCGCCGCGCGCCGCCAGCTGCGCCGCCGCCTGGGTGATGTCCCAGCGGCCGCCGTAGTTGAAGCAGACGTTGAAGACCAGGCGGTGGTTGCCGGCGGTCAGCGCCTCGGCCTGCGCGAGGCCGCTGCGCACCTTCTCCGACAGCGCCGAGCGGTCGCCCACGAAATGGATGCGCACGCCTTCGGCCTGCAGCTGCGGCACCTCGCGCGAGAGCGCGGCGGCCAGCAGTTCCATCAGGCCCGAGACCTCGTCGGCCGGCCGGTTCCAGTTCTCCGAGGAGAACGCGAACACGGTGAGCACCTTCACGCCCAGGTCGCCGCAGTGCCGCACGCAGGCGCGCAGGACGTCCAGCCCCTTCTTGTGGCCGGCCACGCGCGGCAGGAAGCGCTTCGTCGCCCAGCGGCCGTTGCCATCCATGACGATGGCGATGTGGTGCGGGACGGTGCGGGCCGTGCCCATGCGGGTCATGGAGGCCTCAGACCTCCATGATCTCCTTTTCCTTGGAGGCCACCAGCGCATCGATCTCGTTGATGTGCTTGTCGGTGAACTTCTGCACGTCGCCTTCGGCGCGCTTCAGGTCGTCCTCGGTCGCCGTCTTGTCCTTGACCAGCTTTTCTTCACGTGCTCGTTGGCGTCGCGGCGCAGGTTGCGGATGGCGATCTTGGCGTTCTCCGCCTCGTGCCGCACCAGCTTGGTCATCTCCTTGCGGCGCTCCTCCGACATCGGAGGCATGGGCACGCGCAGCAGGTCGCCCATCGAGGCGGGGTTCAGGCCGAGGTCGCTCTCGCGGATGGCCTTCTCGATCTTGGCGCCCATGCCCTTCTCGAAGGGCTGGACCGAAATGGTCCGGGCGTCCAGCAGGTTGACGCTGGCCACCTGGCTGATCTTCATCATGGTGCCGTAGTACTCGACCTGCACCGTGTCCAGGATCGCCGGGTTCGCGCGGCCCGTGCGGATCTTGGTCAGGGTGTTCTTGAAGGCGGCGATGGACTGGTCCATCTTGGCCTGCGCGTTCTGCTTGATTTCAGCGATCGTTGCCATTCTTGTGCTCCTCTCTTCAGGCGTACACCAGGGTGCCCTCGTCCTCGCCCAGCACCACCCGCTTGAGCGCGCCGTTCTTGAAGATGGAGAACACCTTGATCGGCAGCTTCTGGTCGCGGCACAGCGCGAAGGCCGTGGCGTCCATGATGCCCAGGTTCTGCTGCATCGCCTCGTCGAAGCTGATGCGGGTATACCGTTTGGCCGAGGGATCCTTCTGCGGGTCGGCGGAATAGACGCCGTCCACCTTGGTGGCCTTGAGCACCATCTCGGCGCCGATCTCGGCGCCGCGCAGCGCGGCGGCGGTGTCGGTGGTGAAGAAGGGGTTGCCGGTGCCGGCCGCGAAGATCACGACCTTGCCCTCTTCCAGGTACTGCAGCGCCTTGGGCCGCACGTAGGGCTCGACCACCTGCTCGATGGCGATGGCCGACATCACGCGCGGCACCAGGCCCTGCTTCTGCATCGCGTCGGACAGCGCCAGCGCGTTCATCACCGTGGCCAGCATGCCCATGTAGTCGGCGGTGGCCCGGTCCATGCCGACCGAGCCCGTGGACACGCCGCGGAAGATGTTGCCGCCGCCGATCACGACGGCGACCTGCACGCCCATGTGCACCACTTCCGCGACCTCCTCCACCATCCGCACGATGGTCGCGCGGTTGATGCCGAAGGCGTCGTCCCCCATCAGGGCCTCGCCCGACAGCTTGAGCAGGATGCGCTTGTGGGCTGGCTGGGCGGGAGGCATGAAACGGATCTCCTGATGTGACGTTGCGTCGAGTGTAATGGGCGCGGCCTCCGGCGGGACGGCGTGAGGCTTACGCCGCCTGCTTGGCCGCGGCCACCTGGGCGGCCACTTCGGCGGCGAAGTCGTCGGCCTTCTTCTCGATGCCCTCGCCCACCACGTACAGCGTGAACGCCTTGACCGTGGTGTTGGCGGCCTTGAGCATCTGTTCGACCGTCTGCTTGTCGTTCTTCACGAACGGCTGGTTCAGCAGAGAGACTTCCTTCAGGTACTTCTGCACGCCGCCCTCGATGCGCTTGGCGACGATCTCGGCGGACTGCGCCGGCTTGCCGGCGGCTTCGGCGGCCTTGCGGTCTTCGTCCGCCTTGCCGGTGGCCACGGCGCGCTCCTTGGCGATCAGGTCGGCGGGCACGTCGGCGCTGGACAGCGCGACCGGCTTCATGGCGGCGATGTGCATGGCGACGTCCTTGGCGGCGACCTCGTCACCCGTGTACTCCACGACCACGCCGATGCGGGTGCCGTGCAGGTAGCTCACCAGCTTGCTGTCGCCGGCGAAGCGCTTGAAGCGGCGGAAGCTCATGTTCTCGCCGATCTTGCCGATCAGGCCCTTGCGCACGTCTTCCAGGGTGGGGCCGAAGCCGTCCTGGCTGTAGGGCAGCGCGCCCAGCGCCGCGACGTCGGCCGGGTTGTTCTTCGCGATCAGCTCGGCGGCCGCGCGGGCCATGCCCAGGAAGCTGTCGTTCTTGGTGACGAAGTCGGTTTCGCAGTTGACTTCCAGCAGCGCGCCCGTGGTGCCCGCGATCGACGCGGTGACCACGCCTTCGGCGGTGATGCGGGAGGCGGCCTTGCCGGCCTTGTTGCCCAGCTTGACGCGCAGCAACTCCTCGGCCTTCTCCATGTCGCCATTGGCCTCGGTCAGGGCCTTCTTGCATTCCATCATGGGCGCGTCGGTCTTCGCGCGCAGTTCGCCGACCATGCTTGCGGTGATTGCAGCCATCTTGTCCTCTACTCGGTTCTGTTCAGTTGGATCTTGGTGTGCAAAGGGGGCTCAAGAGCCCCCTTCGTCGCGGCTTGGGGCCGGAGTTCAGGCGGCAGCGCCTTCCTTGACTTCCACGAACTCGTCGCCACCCTGGGCCACGGCGCGCTGGACGTCGCCGGCGGGGTTGCTCTTGCCTTCCAGGATGGCGTCGGCCATGCCGCGGACGTAGAGCGTGACGGCCTTGGAGGAGTCGTCGTTGCCGGGGATCACGTAGTCGATGCCCTCGGGGAGTGGTTGGAGTCCACCACCGCGATGATCGGGATGCCCAGCTTCTGCGCTTCGGCGACGGCGATCTTGTGGTAGCCGACGTCGACGATGAACAGGGCGTCCGGCAGGGTGTTCATGTCCTGGATGCCGCCGATGTCCTTCTCCAGCTTGTCCAGCTCGCGCTGGAACATCAGCTGTTCCTTCTTCGACATGGCTTCGAGGCCGGCTTCCTGCTGGGCCTTCATGTCCTTCAGGCGCTTCAGGGAGATCTTCACGGTCTTGAAGTTGGTCAGCATGCCGCCCAGCCAGCGCTGGTTCACGAAGGGCATGCCGGCGCGCTGCGCCTCGGAGGCGACCAGCTCGCGCGCCTGGCGCTTGGTGCCGACCATCAGGATGGTGCCGCGGTTGGCGGCCAGCTGCCGGGCGAACTTGGTCGCCTCCTGGAACATGGGCAGCGTCTTTTCCAGGTTGATGATGTGGATCTTGTTGCGATGGCCGAAGATGAACGGGGCCATCTTGGGGTTCCAGAAGCGGGTCTGGTGTCCGAAATGGACACCGGCTTCCAGCATTTCGCGCATGGACACAGGCATGGGGAGCTCCGAAGGTTGGGTCTAGAATCCCGCCCAGAAATCGCAACGTGTTGGAGTTGCGACACCTCGAGGGGGCGGGATCCGCGATTTGTCCTGCTGACAGCGGCCTCGCCATCGTGCGAGTCGAAAGCCGACCCACTTCGTGCGTGCCACCCAGCAAAACCGCGAGATTCTAGCACAGGCCCCTTCGCCAGACCCTGCCTCATCCATGCCCCGACCCGACCTGCACACCACCCGCGAGCGCCTGCGCCAGGGCCTGACCACGGCCGCCGCCGAACTGGCCGCTGCCCGGGAGATCGCCCACTCCGCGGCCAGCACCCACGTGTTCGTCAAGACCCGCTTCGAGGCGGCCGAGGCCGAGGCGAAGCAGGCGCCGGTCCAGTCGCTGCTGGCCGGGCTGCCGGTCACCGTCAAGGACCTGTTCGATTGCGCCGGCGACGTGACCACTGCCGGCTCGGTCGCGCTGGTCGACGGCGCCCCGGCCGCCCGCGACGCGGTCGCCGTCGCGCGGCTGCGCGCCGCCGGCGGCGTGGTCGTGGGCCGCACCAACATGACCGAGTTCGCTTTCTCGGGCGTGGGCATCAACCCGCACTACGGCACGCCGCCCAATCCCTGCGACGCGGCCACGCCGCGCATTCCCGGCGGCTCGTCCTCGGGCGCCGCGGTCTCGGTGGCCACCGGCGCGGCCTTCATCGGCCTGGGCTCGGACACGGGCGGCTCGATCCGCATCCCGGCGGCCCTGTGCGGCATCGTCGGCTTCAAGAACACGGCGCGCCTGACGCCGCTGGAAGGCGCCTACCCGCTGTCCACGACGCTGGACACGGCCTGCGCCATGACCCGCAGCGTGCGCGACGCGGTGCTCGCGCACGAGGTGCTGGCCGCGCGCAAGGTGGTGCGGGACGACACGCCGCTGGCCGGCTACCGCCTCGCGGTCGCCACCACGCAGATGCTCGAGGGCCTGGACGCCACCGTGGCGCGCGCCTTCGAGCGGACGCTGAAGATGCTGCGCGCCGCCGGCGCGCGCATCGACGAGATCCCGCTGACGCAGATCCAGGACCTGGGCGCGATCCAGTCCACCGGCGGCTTCACCGCCGCCGAAAGCTACTCCTGGCACCGCCGCCAGCTGCTGGCGCAGGAAGGCACGCGCTACGACCCGCGGGTGCGGGTGCGCATCGAACGCGGCGCGCAGATGAAGGCCTGGGAATACCTCGACCTGCAGCGCGCCCGCGGCGCCTGGATCGCCGGGGTGGAACAGGCGCTGGCCGGCTATGACGCGGTGCTGTCGCCCACGGTGCCCGTGGTGGCGCCCACGATCGCGGAGGTCGCCCCCGGCGCCGAGCGCGACGAGGCCTTCTTCCGCACCAACGCGCTGCTGCTGCGCAACCCGAGCGTGGTGAACATGCTGGACGGCTGCGCGCTGTCCCTGCCCTGCCAGGCGGCCGGCGAACTGCCGGCGGGCCTGATGGTTTGGCACGGCGCCCTGCATGACGATACGATCCTGAACATCTCGCTGCAGATCGAACAGCTGCTCTCTTCCGCTTTCCCCAACTGATGAAAATCGCCATCGTGGGCGCCGGCATCATCGGCGTGACCACCGCGTACGAACTCACCGCCGACGGCCACGAAGTGACCGTCTTCGAGCGGCACGGGGCCGCAGCGCTGGAAACCAGCTTCGCCAACGCCGGCGTGGTGGCGCCCGGCCTACGTCACGCCCTGGGCCGCGCCCGGCATGACCGCCAAGGTCGCCCGCTACCTGTTCAGCCGGCATGCGCCGGTGCGCCTGTGCTGGCCGCTGGCCGCGCACGAGCTGCGCTGGATGATGCGCTGGCGGCGGGCCTGCGACCTCGACACCTACCTTGCCAACCGCGGCCGCCTGCAGCGCCTGGCCTTCTACAGCCGCAGCCGCCTGCACCAGCTCACCGAGGACCTGCAGCTCGAATACGACCGCAGCACCGGCTACATGGTGCTGCTGCGCTCGGAGAAGGACCGCAAGATGGTGCAGCCCGGGCTGCAGGTGCTGCGCGACGCCGGCGTGAAGTTCCAGGAGATCGATGCCGCGAAGGCGCGCGTGCTGGAGCCGGCGCTGAATCCGGACACGGACTTCGCCGGCGCCGTGCACCTGCCGGAGGACGAAGTGGGCAACTGCCGGCAGTTCGCCCTGCTGCTGAAGAACCAGACGCAGGCGCTCGGCGCCCGCTTCGAGTTCAACTGCTCGGTCGCGCCGCTGGACGCGGCGCAGCCGACGCTGCTGCGCATCACCCAGGGCAACGATGCCGCACCCGTCACGCAGCGCTACGACGCCGTGGTGGTCTGCAGCGGCCTGGCCTCCGCGGCCATGCTGCGGCCGGTGGGCCTGCGCGTGCCACTGGCCGCCGTGCACGGCTACTCGATCAGCGCGCCGATCCGCGAGCCGCTCAACGCGCCGCGCAGCGGCGTGATGGACGACCGCTACAAGGTGGCGATCTCGCGCCTGGGCAACCGCGTGCGCGTGGCCGGCAGCGCGGAGATCGGCGGCCAGCCGAACCACAAGCGGCCGGGCGCGCTGCAGACCCTGTACAAGGTGCTGCACGACTGGTTCCCGGGCGCCGCGCAGCTGGCCAACACCGGAAGCGCGGTGCAGGAGTGGAAAGGATCGCGGCCCATGCTGCCCGACGGCCCGCCCGTGCTGGGCGCCACCGGCATCCCGGGCGTGTGGATCAACATCGGCCACGGCTCCAGCGGCTGGGCGCTGGCCTGTGGCAGCGCGCGCGCCGTCGCCGACCTGATGTCGGCGCGCGCGCCCGACGTGGACCTCGAAGGCCTGGGCGTCGAGCGGCTGGCTCCTTAGGGTGGGCTCCGCGCAGCGGACCCCACCATCCGGCGCAGGCACAATCGACGCATGCAGCGCGTCACCCCCGATCGCCCCTGGCCCCTGCACGACGTGGCGGCCATCCGCCGGCTCGAGCAGGCCGCATCGGCGGCGCTGCCCCCCACACGCTGATGCAGCGCGCCGGCCTGGCGGTCGCCCGGCTGGCACTGGCGCTCGCCCCCATGCGCGCACCGTCTGGGTGGCCTGCGGGCCGGGCAACAACGGCGGCGACGGATTCGAGGCCGCCATGCACCTGAAGCGCTGGGGCAAGGAGCCGGTCGTGACCTGGCTCGGCGACCCGCAGCGCGCGCCCGAGGACGCGCGCACCTCGCTGCAGCGCGCCCGCGCGGCCGGCGTCTCCTTCGCGGCGCAGGCCCCGACGAGTGTGACCTGGCGCTGGACGCCCTGCTGGGGATCGGCAGCACGCGCGCTCCCGATGGCGCCATGGCGCAGCACATCGAGCGCCTCAATGCCTGCGGCGCACCCGTGCTTGCGGTGGACGTCCCCTCCGGCCTCGACGCGAACACCGGCCATGCGGGCCTGGTGGTGCGCGCCTCGCACACCATCGCCCTGATCGCGCTCAAGCCCGGCCTGTTCACCGCGCATGGCCGCGACGCCGCCGGCTGCGTCTGGCTGGACGAGCTGCAGCTCTCCCTGGCCAGCGAGCCGGCGGTGGGCACGCTGGCGCCGCCACCGTTGCAGCCGGCGCGGCTGCACGCGAGCCACAAGGGCAGCTATGGCGACGTGGCGGTCATCGGTGGCGCCCCGGCATGGCGGGGGCTGCCGTGCTGGCCGCGCGCGCTGCCCTGCACCATGGCGCCGGCCGGGTCTTCGTCGGCTTCCTGGATGCCGATGCGCCGGCGCTCGACGCGCAGCAGGCGGACCTGATGGTGCGCCCGTGGGAGAGCCTGGAGCTCGCGCAGATGGCGGTGGCCTGCGGCTGCGGCGGCGGCGAGGCGGTGCGCCTGGCGTTGCCGCGGGCCCTGAATGCCCGCGCGCTGGTGCTGGATGCCGATGCGCTCAACGCGATCGCGGCCGACGCGCGCTGCAGGGCCTGCTCACGGCGCGCGGCCGGCGCGGCGCGCCCACGGTGCTGACGCCGCATCCGCTGGAGGCGGCGCGGCTGCTGGAGCTGGACACGGCGATGGTGCAGGCCAACCGCCTCGACGCCGCGCGCGAACTCGCGCGCAAGTTCGCCAGCGTCGTGGTGCTCAAGGGCTCGGGCAGCGTGATCGCTGCACCGGACGGGGCGTTGCGGATCAATCCGACGGGGAACGCGCGGCTGGCGGTCGCGGGGACCGGCGACGTGCTCGCGGGGATGGTGGCCGCGCGGCTGGCGTCAGGGGAGGATGCGTTCGAGGCGGCGAGTGCGGCGGTTTACCTGCATGGCTTGGCGGCGGACCGGTGGGCGGCAGACCAGCCTTTGACCGCCGACCGGCTCGCAGCCACGTAGGCTGGGGTGACGAAGGAACCCCAGCGCTGGGGTTCGCCTGCGGCTCACCACCAGCCTACCCACGCACCGGCGATCCGACCTTAACCACGACCCACGAACGGCATCTTCGTCGCCATCACCGTGTGGAACAGCACGTTGGCCTCCAGCGGCAGGCTGGCCATGTACAGCACCGACTGGCCGACGATCTTCACGTCCATCAGCGGCTCCGCGGCGATTTCGCCGTTGGCCTGCGGCACGCCCTTGGCCATGCGCGCGGCCAGGTCGGTCATCGCGTTGCCGATGTCGATCTGGCCCACCGCGATGTCGTGGCGGCGGCCGTCGAGCGATGCCGCTTTCGTCAGCCCGCTCACGGCGTGCTTGGTCGCGGTATAGGCGATCGAGTGCGGCCGCGGCGCATGCGCCGAGATCGAGCCGTTGTTGATGATCCGCCCGCCCTTGGGGTTCTGCGACTTCATCACGCGGAAGGCGTTCTGGATGCCGTAGAACATGCCGTTGAGGTTGGTGTCGACCACGCTCTTCCAGTCCTCGACGGACATGTCTTCCAGCGGGTTGGCGGGCAGCCCGCGGCCGGCGTTGTTGAACAGCAGGTCGAGGCGGCCGAAGGCCTTCACCGCCTGGTCGAACAGCGCGCGCACCGCATCGGGGTCCGTCATGTCGGTGGGGACCGCCAGCGCCCGCTCCGGCGCCAGCTTCACCACTTCCTGGAGCGGCTCGGGCCGGCGCCCGGCCACCACCACGCGCCAGCCGGCGCCCAGCAGGGATTCCGCGGCCGCCCGGCCGATGCCGGTGCCGCCGCCCGTGACGATCGCGACCTGGCCGGCCGCCGCTGCATTGCTTGCCATGGATGTCTCCTCGTTGCGCTGTCAGCGCCGGCTCTTGCGGGCCGTGCGCGGCTTGGCCGAAGCCTTCTTGGCGGTGGCCTTCACCGCGTCCAGCGGCGCTTTCCGGGTCTTGGCGGCGGCCTTCTTGGCCGCACGCTTGGTGGAGGCCTTGGCCGGCACGCCCTCGCGTCCCGGCGCCACGCCCTTTTCCTTCATGGCGCGGGCCATGAACTCCTCGTCCTCGCGCACGAGGCGGAAGTCGATCTTGCGGCCGTCCAGGTCCACGCGGCTCACCTGCACGCGCAGGCGCGTGCCGATGGCGTAGCGGATGCCGGTGCGCTCGCCGCGCAGTTCCTGGCGCGCTTCGTCGAACTTGAAGTACTCGCCTCCCAGTTCGGTGATGTGCACCAGACCCTCGACGTACATCGCATCCAGCGTGACGAAGATGCCGAAGCTGGTGGCGGCCGTGACCACGCCGGAGTACTCCTCGCCGAGGTGGTCGCGCATGTACTTGCACTTGAGCCAGGCCTCGACGTCGCGGCTGGCCTCGTCGGCGCGGCGCTCGTTCGCGCTGCAGTGGAAGCCCGCCGCTTCCCAGGCCTGCAGCTCGCGCGGCGAGGCGGCCACCTTGGCCCTGGGCTTCTGCGTCGGCGGCGACACGCGCGAGGCGAGCCGGCGGGCCAGCTTCTCGTGTGCCTCGCCGGGCGTCGGCAGCACGGGCAGCTGGTAGCGCTCCTTCGTGAGGATCGCCTTGATCACGCGGTGCACCAGCAGGTCCGGATAGCGGCGGATCGGGCTGGTGAAGTGCGTGTAGGCCTCGTAGGCCAGGCCGAAGTGGCCGCTGTTGTGCGGCGAGTAGATCGCCTGCTGCATGGAGCGCAGCAGCATGGTGCTGATCTGCTGCGCGTCCGGCCGGTCCTTGGTCGCCAGCGCGATCTTCTGGAACTCGCCCGGCGTCGGGTCGTCCGAGATGGTCATGCCCACGCCCATGGCCTTGAGGTAGCCGCGCAGGATCTCCTTCTTCTCCGGCGTCGGGCCTTCGTGCACCCGGAACAGGCCCGGGTGCTCCGCCTGCAGGATGTAGTCGGCGGAGCAGACGTTGGCGGCGAGCATCGCCTCCTCGATCAGCTTGTGGGCGTCGTTGCGTACCCGCGGCACGATCTGCTCGATGCGGCCGTTCTCGTCGCAGATGATCTGCGTTTCCACCGTGTCGAAGTCCACCGCGCCGCGCAGGTTGCGCGCCTTGAGCAGCGCGCGGTACACGTCGTGCAGGTTCAGGAAGTGCGGCACCAGCTCCTTGCGGCGCGAGGCTTCCGGCCCGCGCGTGTTCGCGAGGATCGCCGCAACTTCCGTATAAGTCATGCGGGCGTGGCTCCACATGACGGCGGGGTAGAACTGGTAGGCGTGGATCTCGCCGGCGGCCGTGACCAGCATGTCGCAAACCATGCAAAGGCGTTCCACCTCCGGGTTCAGCGAGCACAGGCCGTTCGATAGCTTCTCCGGCAGCATGGGGATGACCCGCCGCGGGAAATACACGCTGGTGGCGCGGTCGTAGGCGTCGATGTCGATCGCGCTGCCGGTCTCCACGTAGTGGCTCACGTCGGCGATGGCGACCAGCAGGCGCCAGCCCTTGCCGCGGCCGACCTTGGCCGGCTCGCAGTACACGGCGTCGTCGAAGTCGCGCGCGTCCTCGCCGTCGATGGTCACCAGCGGCACGTCGGTGAGGTCCACGCGGCCCCGCTTGTCCTGCGGCCGCACCTTGTCCGGCAGCGAGCGGGCCTGCGCGATGCAGCCGTCGGAGAACTCGTGCGGCACGCTGTACTTGCGCACCGCGATCTCGATCTCCATGCCGGGGTCGTCGACCTCGCCCAGCACTTCCTTCACCCGGCCCACGGGCTGCCCGTACAGGCTGGGCGGCTCGGTCAGTTCGACCACCACCACCTGCCCCGCCTTCGCCAGGCCCGTCGCGCCCTTGGGGATCAGCACGTCCTGGCCGTAGCGCTTGTCTTCGGGGGCCACCAGCCACACGCTGCTTTCGTGCAGCAGGCGGCCGATGATGGGATGCGGCGGCCGCTCGATGATCTCCACCACGCGGCCCTCGGGGCGGCCCCGGCGGTCGCTGCGCACGATGCGCGCGCGCACGCGGTCACGGTGCAGCACCGCGCGCATCTCGTTCGGGGGAGGTAGATGTCGGCTTCGCCGTCGTCGCGCACCACGTAGCCGTGGCCGTCGCGGTGTCCCTGGATCACTCCCTCGATCTCGTCGAGGAGGCCGCTGCCGTTGTTCAGTTCTCTATTTTTGATATACAATCTTGTTTTTCCTGAAATGCCCAGGTGGCGGAATTGGTAGACGCACTAGTTTCAGGTACTAGCGGGTAACTCCGTGGAGGTTCGAGTCCTCTCCTGGGCACCAACTCTCGACACACGAGAGGAATGATAAGGCCGGCTCCGCCGGCTTTGTTGTTTTCGAAGCAGATAAAGAAGGCCGGCCGCACCAGCGCGCCGGCTTTGTCGTTTGCGCGGGAATCGATCAGACCGGCTCGGCGACGAGGTCGTGGCCGTCCGTGGCGACGATGCGGGCCTGCGTGAACTCGCCCACCACCAGCCGCTTGCTCAGCTTTTGCGGGGCCAGCAGCCTGACCGTCCCGTCGATCTCCGGTGCGTCCGCGTAGCTGCGGCCGACGCCGCCCTTCCTGCCGAGCGCCGGCGCCGAATCCACCAGCACCTGCATGGTGGCGCCCACGCGCCGCTGCAGGCGCGCCGCGGAGACTTCCTCGGCCACCGCCATGAAGCGCGCGCGGCGTTCCTCGCGCACTTCCTGCGGCAGCATGCCGGGAATCTCGTTGGCGGCGGCGCCCTCCACCGCGCTGTACGCGAAGCAGCCGGCGCGGTCGATCTGCGCTTCCCGCAGGAAGTCCAGCAGGTGCTGGAATTCCGCCTCGGTCTCGCCGGGGAAGCCGGCGATGAAGGTGCTGCGGATCACGAGCTCCGGGCACAGTTCGCGCCAGCGCGCGATGCGCTCCAGGTTCTTCTCGCCGCTGGCCGGCCGCTTCATCCGGCGCAGCACGTCGGGGTGGCTGTGCTGGAAGGGCACGTCCAGGTAAGGCAGCACCTTGCCCTGCGCCATCAGCGGGATCACGTCGTCCACGTGCGGGTACGGGTACACGTAATGCAGCCGCACCCAGGCGCCGTAGGGCTCCGCCAGTTCGCCCAGCGCCTGCACCAGCTCCAGCATGCGGGTCTTGACCGGCCGGCCCTCGTGGAAACCCATGCGGTACTTCACGTCCACCCCGTAGGCCGAGGTGTCCTGGCTCACCACCAGCAGTTCCTTCACGCCGCCCTCGAACAGGGCCTTGGCTTCCTTGAGCACGTCGCCGATCGGGCGGCTGACCAGGTCGCCGCGCAGCGAGGGGATGATGCAGAAGGTGCAGCGGTGGTTGCAGCCCTCGCTGATCTTCAGGTAGGCGTAGTGCTTGGGCGTCAGCTTGATGCCAGCCGCCGGCACCAGGTCCACGAAGGGATCGTGCGGCTTGGGCAGGTGGGCATGCACCGCGTCCATCACTTCCTGCGTCGCGTGCGGGCCGGTGACGGCCAGCACCGAAGGATGGACCTGCGAGACCATGTTGCCGCCGGCCTCGCCCTTGCGCGCGCCCAGGCAGCCGGTGACGATCACCTTGCCGTTGGCGGCCAGGGCCTCGCCGATGGTGTCCAGGCTCTCCCGCACCGCGTCGTCGATGAAGCCGCAGGTGTTGACGATCACCAGGTCCGCGCCCTCGAAGGTCTTGGACGTGGCGTAGCCTTCCGCGCTCAGCTGCGTGAGGATCAGTTCGGAATCGGTCAGCGCCTTGGGGCAACCGAGGCTGACGAAGCCCACCTTGGGAGGGGTGGTCGTCGGGGTGTCGGGGACGGCAATCTCGCTCATCCCCCTATTGTCCCTGTTATGGAAAGTCCTATTTCTTGAGCACGAATGCGCCGAACATCTGCTCCGTGTTCTTCTGCATCTGTTCCTGCATCTTCTCGAACATGGCCTTGGACTGCTCGGCGTAGCTGCCCAGGACGCCCTGCACGGGGTTCTGCACGCTCATGAACTGCGTCAGCATCTCGGGCGTGAAGTTCTTCGTCTGCTCCGCCATCTGGCTCTGCAGGTCGGTGAAGGCCTGCACGTTCTTCTCGAGGTAGTTGCCCATGAAGCCCTGCATCGCATGGCCGTAGAAGCGGATGATGTTGGCCAGCGCCGCCTCGGTGAACATGGGCGCGCCCCCGCCTCTTCCTCCAGGATGATCTGCAGCAGGATGCTGCGCGTCAGGTCCTCGTTGCTCTTGGCATCGCGCACCACGAAGGGCAGCGCGTCCATCACCAGCTGCTTGACTTCGGCCAGCGTGATGTAGGTCGATGTCTCCGTGTCGTACAGCCGGCGATTCGGGTACTTCTTGATCACGCGCTGCGCGGCTTGCCGGCGGCGTTGGCCTTCTTGGTCACGAACGGGACTCCTCTGGGCGGGCTGGAGCCCGCACTGTTGCGTTGCAGCAGATTCTAGGGAGGGGTGTTGCGGCCGGTCCGGGGGAACCCTTACGGTGGAGCCACGGGAGAAACTGGTAGGCGCGATTGGACTCGAACCAACGACCCCCACCATGTCAAGGTGGTGCTCTAACCAGCTGAGCTACGCGCCTGTCGTTGAAGCCCGCGATTGTAGCAGAGGCGGATCAGCGCCTTCGCGCCGACTGCACGCCCGGCACGTCGCGCACCACCGCCAGCACCTTGCCGAGCTTGTGCGAATCGGCGATTTCCACCGTGAAGGTCATCCAGGCCGTGCCCTTCACGGACTGGGTCTGGACGCCGATCACGTTCATCTTCTCCTTGGCGAAGACTTCCGAGATGTCACGCAGCAGCCCCTGCCGGTCGGAGGCCTCGATCGAGACGTCCACCGGGTAGACCGCCCCGCCCTCGCCCTTGGGCACTCCCCACGTCACCGTGATCACTCGCTCGGGATTGCGGTGCGCGATCTCGCGGAAGTTGGCGCAGTCGTTGCGGTGGATGCTCACGCCCTTGCCGCGCGTGACGAAGCCGCTGATGGTGTCCGGCGGCGCCGGCTTGCAGCAGCGGGCCAGCTGGGTCATGAGCGAATCCACGCCCACCACCAGGACGCCGCCCTTGGGCGACTTGGCCTGCACCGGCTTGTACTTCTTCGCCAGCACCGCCTCGTCCTCGGTCGGCAGTTCGGCGCGCGGGTGCAGCAGCACCTCGATGTTGCGCAGCGAGAATTCTTCCTTGCCGACCACGGCGAACAGGTCCTCGGCGGACTTGAACCCGAGCTGCGAGGCGAGGTCCTCCAGCTTGATCGCCGTCTTGCCCTCGCGCTGCAGCAGCCGCTCCACCATCTCGCGGCCGCGCGCCACCGTCTCGTGCCGCACCTGCTCGTTGAACCAGGCGCGCACCTTGGCGCGGGCGCGGTGGCTGGCCAGGAAACCCAGGTGCTCGTTGAGCCAGTCGCGCGAGGGCCCGCCCTCCTTGGCGGCGACGATCTCCACCGTCTGCCCGTTCTTCAGCGGCGTGTTCAGCGGCACCATGGCGCCGTCCACGCGCGCGCCCCGGCAGCGGTGGCCCAGGTTGGTGTGCACCGTGTACGCGAAGTCCACCGGCGTCGCGCCGCGCGGCAGTTCCACGATGGAGGCCTGCGGCGTGAGCACGTAGATGCGGTCCTCGAACAGGCCTTCGGCGGAATCGGCCAGGTCGCGTTCCCAGGCCAGCAGCTGGCGCAAAACGGCGATCTTGGTGTCGTACACGGTGGAGGCGCTGACGCCGGCGTAGCCCTTGTGGCCTGCCTCCTTGTACGCCCAGTGCGCAGCGACGCCGTGCTCGGCGTGCTCGTGCATCGCCTGCGTGCGGATCTGGATCTCGATCGGCCGCCCGCCCGCGTCGCGCACGATCGTGTGCAGCGACTGGTAGCCGTTCGGCTTGGGCTTGGCGATGTAGTCGTCGAACTCCTCGAGCAGCGGCGAGAAGTGCGCGTGCACCCAGGCCAGCGCGCCGTAGCAGTCCCGCACGTCCGGGACGATCACGCGCAGCGCCCGCACGTCCAGCACCTGCTCGAAGTCCAGCGACTTGCCGCGCATCTTCTTGACGATGCTGTAGATGTGCTTGGGCCGCCCGTGCACCTGCGCGTGGATGCCCTGCGCGCGCAGGTCGGCCTCCAGGTCGCTCCGCAACTGCTCGACGTACTGCTCGCGCTCCACGCGCTTCTCGTCCAGCCAGCGGGCGACGCGCTTGTAGGTCTCGGGTTCCAGGAAGCGGAAGGCGAGGTCCTCCATCTCCCACTTCACCTGCCAGATGCCCAGGCGGTTGGCCAGCGGCGCGAACACGTTGAGCGCCTCGCGCGCCACCGCCGGCTGCACCACCTGCTTGGTGGCCGCGTAGTAGCGCAGGGTCTGCAGGCGCGAGGCCAGCCGCAGCATCACCACCCGCAGGTCGCGCGAGAACGCCAGCAGCATCTTGCGCACGTTCTCGG
This sequence comes from Ramlibacter montanisoli, assembly GCF_013087525.1. Lineage (GTDB taxonomy): Bacteria > Pseudomonadota > Gammaproteobacteria > Burkholderiales > Burkholderiaceae_C > Ramlibacter > Ramlibacter montanisoli. The sequence continues at coordinate 1,865,911 of NZ_JABFCS010000001.1, forward strand.
TCTGCACCCGGGCGTCGTCGCCCAGGGCATCGCCGCCGCGCGCCTGCTGCTGCACGCGCACCAGCTTGTTGGTCTCCACGGCCAGGGCCGCATAGCTCTCGCCGAAGGCCTTGGCGATCACCTCCTCGGGCTTGTTCAGGTGCGCGCAGGCGTAGACCAGGTAGCTGGCGGCCTGCATGGCCTCGGAGCCGCCCATGGACTTGAGGATGTGGGCGACGGCGTCGGCGTGGGCGAGCGTGTTCTCGCCGGTCTCCAGCGTCTCGCCCGCGATCAGCGGCTCGGCGAAGGCGCGGGCGCGCGCCAGCGCGTTGGCCTGCTGCGGCAAGGCCTGCTCGGCGGCGGCGACCAGGTCGGGCACCGCGACGGCGGCGTCACCCTGTTCCGCTGTATGGCTTTTCATGGGAAGCGGATTCCGTGGCCAGCAGGAAGCCGGTCACGGCGTCCACCTGGTCCTGTGCAATGAGCGTGGGGGCATGGCCCACGCCGGGAAATTCGATGAGTTGCGGCCTGGGGCCGCGGCGCACCATCTCCTGCGCCGTCGCGTGCGACAGCAGGTCGGAGTCGGCGCCGCGCAGCAGCAGGGTGCGCGCCGTGATCGCGTCGTACGCCTGCCAGAGCGCGGCCTGCCCGGCCGCCGCGGCCTGTTCGTCCAGCGCTCGAAAGGGCACGGCGATGGCCGGATCGTAGTGCAGCGTGAAGCCGCCGCCGGGCAAGGCCGTCACCATCGCCTGCGACAGCTCCAGCCATTGCTGCGGCGTGTGCGGCCCGAAGCCCTGCGAGATCTGCCACATCGCGTCGGCCGCCTGCTGCACCGACTCGAAGCGGCCGGTGTTCCCGAGGTAGGTGCCGATGCGCTGCAGCGCGCTCCACTGGATCACCGGGCCCACGTCGTTGAGCACCAGCCGCCGCACCGGTGCGGGAAGCGGCAGCTTCGGCGTGCCGGCGATGCCCATGCCGATCAGACCGCCCATGCTGGTGCCCACCCAGTCCAGTTCCCGGATGGGTGCGGCCGCGTGCAGCTGGTTCAGCATCTGCAGCATGTCTCCCACGTACGTGGGGATGCCGTAGCCCATGGGATCGGCGAGGCGGTCGCTGCGGCCGCGGCCGACGACGTCCGGGCAGGCGACGCGCACGGCGCCGCCGCTGCGCTCGACGAGGGCCCTGGCCAGCGTGTCGAAGTCGCGCCCCTGCCGCGACAGCCCGTGCACGCACACCACCAGGTGCGGCGCGCGCTCGTCGCCCCACAGCCAACAGGCCATGCGATGGCTGCCGCCGGCGTCGGGGCAGGATACGTAGTTCAGCGTAGGGGCGGTCATGGGTACGGTCGCCGCCAGGAAGCAGTTACGCTCGGCGGTCACGTCATCCTAAATCATCCCGCTGCAGGAGAATCACCATGCTCAAGGGCAAGACCGCACTCGTCACAGGCTCCACCAGCGGCATCGGGCTGGGGATCGCCAAGGCCCTCGCGCGCCAGGGCGCCAACATCGTGCTCAATGGCTTCGGCGACGCCGAGGGGCCCAAGGCGGAAGTGGCGGCGCTGGGCGTGAAGGTCGGCTACCACGGCGCCGACATGAGCAAGGCCGCGGACATCGAGGCCATGATGAAGTACGCGGCCGAAACCTTCGGCAAGGTCGACGTTCTGGTCAACAACGCCGGCATCCAGCACGTGGCGCCGGTGGAGGACTTCCCGCCGGAACGCTGGGACGCGATCATCGCGATCAACCTCACCAGCGCCTTCCACACCACGCGGCTGGCACTGCCCGCGATGAAGAAGGCCAACTGGGGCCGCATCATCAACATCGCCTCGGTGCACGGGCTGGTCGCCTCGGCGCAGAAGTCGGCCTACGTGGCGGCCAAGCACGGCATCGTCGGCCTGACCAAGGTCACGGCGCTGGAGACGGCCACCACCGGCATCACCTGCAACGCGATCTGCCCCGGCTGGGTGCTGACGCCGCTGGTGCAAAAGCAGGTGGACGCGCGCGCCGCGCAGTCCGGCGTCTCCAACGAGGAGGCGAAGAAGCAGCTGCTGGCCGAGAAGGAACCCTCGCTGCAGTTCACGACACCCGAGGAACTGGGCGAGCTGGCCGTGTTCTTCTGCTCCGACGCCGGCAAGAACGTGCGCGGCGTGGCCTGGAACATGGACGGCGGCTGGGCGGCCCAGTAAGCCGCTATTCGGCCAGGTTCAGCGCGTACGGGTGCGTCAGCTCGAACGCGCTGTCCGCCAGGTCGTAGTCCCAGCGCTCCACGCTGCAGTGGCGCGCGTCGCCGTTGGCCGGCGGGCTCCAGCGGATGATGTTCACCGAGTTGGGCGAACCGTGCCGCACCCGGTGCGACAGCGCGGTGCCGGCCTGCACGCAGTACATCGTGCGCGGGGCCTCCTGCACCAGCGCGCACACGTCGCTCACGTAAGGCAGGTGGATGTGCCCGCCCAGCACCAGGTCGGCGCCGGCGCCGGCCCAGGCCTTCACCGCCTCCGGCCCCCGTGCAGCCGGTCCTTCTCGTCTTCCGGCCGCATCACGCAGGCGGGCTGGTGCGTCACCACCACCCGCAGCTGCTCGCGGCGCGCCCGGTGCAGCCGCTCGACCACGCGCTCGATCTGGCGCGGCGACACCTCGCCGTCCTTGTGCCGCTCCGGCCGGGTCGTGTTGACGCCGATCAACAGCACGTCGGCGAACTCCAGTTCCGGCTCCAGCTCGTCGCCGAAGCTGGCCTTGTAGCCGGCGTAGGGCGCGAACAGGCGCGCGGCCACGTTGTACAGCGGGATGTCGTGGTTGCCCGGCAGCGCCAGCAGGCGCTCCACGCCGAGTGAATCGCAGAAGCGGCGCGCGGCCGCGAACTGCGCGCCGCGCGCCCGCTGCGTGATGTCGCCGCTCAGGATCACGGCGTCCGGCTTCTGATCGCGCACCATCGCCTGGAGCGCCGCGACCACGGGCGGCTCCTCCGTGCCGAAATGGGTGTCGGAGATGTGCAGCAGGACCGTCATTCCGGCGCCAGTCGTTCTTCCGGCGGCGGCAGCATGACGCGCAAGGGGCGGGGCGACACGGTGAAGCGCACCGGCAGCGACATCCACTGCACCTCGCCGTCGGTGGCCACCTTGATGCGGCGCGCGTGGCGGGCGGCCACGGTGAGCGAGCGCATCGGGAAGCTCTGGAGCCGGCGCTCGTCGCCCAGGTTGCCGAGGGCGGCCGCCAGCACCATGCGCAGCTTGGCCCACCAGGGCATCGTGGGCAGCAGCATGCAGGCCATGCGGCCCTGCGCGAGCTGCTCCACCACGTATTCCTGGATGCCCAGGCGCTGCAGCTGCACGCGGTTGTTGCACAGGAACACGCTGGCGGTGCGCAGCTTCGCCAGCTCGCCGTCCATCTCGGTGTCCAGCACCAGCTGCAGCCGCCACTCCAGCAGGCTCTTGAGCGCGGACAGCATCGCGATCCAGCGCCGCCGGCCCAGCTTCTCCTTCACCTCTTCCCGGTCCGACAGCAGCTTCGGGTAGAGGCCGAGCGATGCGTTGACCAGGAAGATGCGTTCGTTGACCAGGCCCACCTGCACCGGCTCCGGCCGGGCGCGCAGCAGCATGCGCGTGGCTGCCACGGGCTCCAGCGAGAGGCCGAGGTCGCGGGCGAACAGGTTGAAGGTGCCCTGCGCGATCAGGCCCAGCGGACAGTCCTGTGCCAGTGCCGCCTGGGCCGCGGCGTTGATGGTGCCGTCGCCGCCGGAGGCGACCACGACCCCGCCGTGTTCCCTGGCCAGGCGCGCCGCCTCCTGGCAGGCCTGGACCACGTCGCCGGGTTGCACCGGCACGAAGCGGTAGCGGCGCCCGGCGCGCGTCAGTTCTTCCTCGACGGCCTGGCGCACCTCGTCCTTCTCGGAGGCGCCGGACGCGCGGTTCATCACGATGAAGAACTCGGCGTCCGCCCGCGGGGCTTCGGGGGCGCCGGCGGCTTTCTCCTCGGACGCGTTGGACAGGACTGCGGACATCCGGCCAGCTTAGCGGCAGGACGGCGGCTGTCCTGTCGGACTGCAGCCAGCGCCGGGGTGGTCCTAGCGCAGCTGCACGGAACCGGACACCGTGACCATCACGGTGCTCTTGCCCGGCTCCACCGGCACCGCCGCATCGGCGGACGCAGCGCGCGCTTCCTGGGCGGCCATGCGCATGCGCGGCGCGAAGCCCGGCTCGTTCGCGTTCACCGCCACCTCGCGCAGGGTGTAGCCGCTGAAGCCGAAGCCCTTGGCGAGTTCCGCCGCCTTGGCCTTGAAGCGCTCGATCGCGATCGCCTGAGCCTCGCCTTCCACGCGGGCGCGCTGCTCACGGCTGAGCCCGAAGCTCACGCCCCCAGCGTCATGGTCTGGACGCGGCCGGCCGCCTGCGTGATGCGCGCGAGGTCGCGGCCTTCCAGGATCAGCTCGGCCGTCCCGGTCCAGCCGCTGATGCGCCCTTCCCGGTTGTGGCGCGGGTAGAGCGCGAAGTTGCCGGTCCGCACATCCAGCTGCCCCGGCTGCGCGGTCTTGCGCGCCTCGGCCAGCGCCGCATCGAGAGCAGTCTTCAGCTGGGTCTGCACCGCCGCCGGGTCGGTTCCGTCGCGCGCCGTGGTCAGGTTCATCTGCAGCAGGTCCTGCTGGACCTCCACCGTGCCCGTGGCCTGCAGCGCAGCACGTTCTGCGGCGGCGGGAAGGTCTGGGCGGGCAGCGTGGTGGACGCGGCGGCCAGCGCAAGGCCGGCGAGCAGGTTCTTCTTGTTCATGGATCTCCAGGTGGCAGGTTCATCGTCGCCGCGGCGGCTGCCGCTGCGGCACTTGCTTGTACTCGTTGAGCTGGCGCCGCAGCTCCGCCCTTTCGCCGGGCGAGAGCTCGCGCGGTCCCGGGCTTCGGGTCGGATGGTATTGCTGGAGGGTGCGCCTCAGGTCGGCCGAGGGCTGCAATCCTGGCGCGGCCACGGCAGCCGCGCCGGCGAACGCGAGGGCGGCGGCAAGGTACTTCATGCCCTGTAGAACGGCTGGGGACGACCTCCGTTCACTTACCCCTTGTCAACGGCGCACCGCTGGGGCAACATTTGTAACAGGGGGAAAAACCACCCCAAAAACGGAAATCCGGGCAAACCCGCCTTCAGAATCGGCGCTGTTACAAATTGGCTTCTGGAGAACCATGACGCAAGCAGCAGCACGGACCGACAAGATCCTGGTGGTCGACGACGACGCACGCATCCGCGACCTGCTCCGCCGCTACCTCACCCAGGAAGGCTTCGAAGTCATCCTGGCCGAGGACGGCAAGGCCCTCAACCGACTGATGCTGCGGGAGACCGCGGACCTGATCGTCCTCGACCTGATGATGCCGGGGAAGACGGCCTATCGATCTGCCGCCGCCTGCGGGCCGCCAACGACCGCACGCCGATCATCATGCTGACCGCCAAGGGCGAGGACGTGGACCGCATCGTCGGCCTGGAAGTCGGCGCCGACGACTACCTGGGCAAGCCCTTCAACCCGCGCGAGCTGCTGGCCCGCGTGCACGCGGTGCTGCGCCGCCGCCCGGCGCAGGAAGCGCCCGGCGCGCCGTCCTCGGACAACGAGGTGGTGAACTTCGGCCCCTTCGCCTTCGACCTGGGTGCCCGCACCCTGCGCAAGAACGGCGAGGAACTGCCCCTGACCACCGGCGAATTCGCCATGCTCAAGGCGCTGGTGCGCCACCCGCGCCAGCCGCTGTCGCGCGAGAAGCTGGCCCAGCTGGCCCGCGGCCGCGAGTTCGAGCCCTTCGACCGCAGCCTGGACGTGCAGGTCTCGCGCCTGCGCAAGCTGATCGAGGCGGATCCGGCCTCGCCGCGCTACATCCAGACGGTGTGGGGCGTGGGCTACGTGTTCGTGCCGGACGGCGCGGGCTGATCGCCATCCGAGGGAAGCCGCCGATGACAAGGCCGCTTCCCTTGCGATGCAATCGGCTTCTGCCATGATCAGAGCCGTCATGAACAATGTTGAAGTCACCAACCCCGCGCCGCTGGAAACCGCGCCCGCGCCGCTGGAAATGCGCCCCCGGCTGGGGCTGTCCCTGTTCTGGCGCACCTTCTTCCTGCTGTCGCTGCTGCTGATCGGCTCCATCGTCGCCTGGCTGCAGACCTTCCGGCAGCTGGAATTCGAGCCGCGCGCGGTGCAGACGGCGCAGCAGATCGCATCGCTGGTGAACCTCAGCCGCGCGGCGCTGGTCCACGCCGACCCGATCGCCCGCGTCTCCCTGATCAAGACGCTGGCCGACCAGGAAGGCGTGCGCATCCTGCCGCGCGAGCCGGCGGACAAGTTCGCGGCGCTGTCCGGCAGCGCCATGGACAAGCGCATCGTGGATGAACTGGTCAGCCGCCTGGGCACCGGGACGGTCATGGCCAGCAGCGTGAACGGCGACGACGGCCTGTGGATCGGGTTCAAGATCGACAAGGACGACTACTGGATGCTGCTGGACCGAACGCGGTTCTCGCAGGTGGGCGGCACGACCTGGCTGGTCTGGCTGATCACGGCGGCGGCCTTGTCGCTCGCGGGCGCGGCGGTGATCGCGCGGCTGATCAACCGGCCGCTCAAGCAGCTGTCCTTCGCGGCCAGCCGCGTGCGCGACGGCGACTTCGACGCCAGCCGCCTGGATGAAAAGGCGGTGACCAGCGAGATCCGCGAGGTGAACATCGGATTCAACCGCATGGCGCAGCAGCTGGCCAAGATCGAGCAGGACCGCGCGGTCATGCTGGCGGGCATCTCGCACGACCTGCGCACGCCGCTGGCCCGGCTGCGGCTGGAAACCGAGATGAGCGTGGTGGACCCGGACGCGCGCGACCACATGGCCGCCGACATCGACCAGCTCGACGCCATCATCGACAAGTTCCTGGATTACGCGCGCCCGGACCACGCGGAGCTCAAGCCCGTGGTGCTGAACGACGTGATCGAGGCCTGCATGTACGCCATCGAGGACCACGGCGACATCAAGGTCAACCTGGACATGCCCAAGAACATGCAGGTGCTGGCCGACGAGGTGGAACTCGCCCGCGTCGTGTCCAACCTGCTGGAGAACGCGCGCCGCTACGGCAAGACGCCGGAGACCGGCATCGCGGTGGTGGACATCACCGCCCGCGCCCGCAACGAGTGGGTGCTGCTGAAGGTGCGCGACCACGGCATGGGCGTGTCGCCCGAAGCATTGCCCAACCTGGTGAAGCCCTTCTTCCGCGGCGACGCGGCCGCACGGCGGCCACCGGCGCGGGCCTGGGCCTGGCGATCGTGGACAAGACGGTGCAGCGCATGGGCGGCATCTTCGCGCTGTCGAACACCACCTCGGGTGGGCTGGCCGCGCACATCAAGCTGCAGCGTCCGCGGATGATGCCGCCGGTGCCTGGCGGCGGCGTGGAGGCGGAACGCAAGCTTCCGGCCAAGGAAGCGACGGCCTGAATCAGGGCTGCGTCAGCAGCACCACCGCCCTCGCCTCGATGCTCTGCCCCATGCCCACGGGGCCGAGCTTCTCCGCCGTCTTGGCCTTCACGTTCACGTGCGTCGCCGGCAGGTCCAGCGCCTGGGCGATGCGCTCGCGCATGGCGTCGATGTGCGGCGCCAGCCGGCGCCTGCGCGATCACGGTGCTGTCCACGTTGGCGATCTGCCAGCCCGCCTGGCGCGCGCGCAGCGCGGCCTCCGTCAGCAGCAGGATCGAATCCGCGCCGCGGAAGCGCTCGTCGGTATCGGGGAAGTGCCGGCCGATGTCGCCCAGCCCCGCGGCGCCGAGCACCGCATCGGTGATCGCATGCAGCAAGGCGTCGGCATCGGAGTGACCGAGCAGGCCGCGGTCGTGCGGGATCTCGACCCCGCCCAGCAGCAGCCTGCGCCCGGGCACGAGTGCGTGCGTGTCCCAGCCTTCGCCGATGCGGACCTGCATCAGCGGCGTCCGCGCAGGACCGCCTCGGCCATCGCGAAGTCTTCCGGGTAGGTGACCTTGAAGTTCTGCGCGCCGGCTTCCACCAGCAGCGGCTTCAGGCCCATGGCTTCGATGGCGCCCGATTCGTCGGTGACCTTGTCGCCGGCCGCTTCCAGCGCCTGGCGCAGCATGCCCAGGCGGAACATCTGCGGCGTCTGCGCCTGCCATTTGTCGCCGCGGTCTATGGTGGCGGCCACGCGCCCGTCCTCGCCGATCTTCAGCGTGTCGGCCAGCGGGTGCGCCAGCAGGCCGCCGACCTCGTCCTTGCTGCAGGAATCGATCAGCCGGTCGATCAGCTCCGGCGTGATGAGGCAGCGCGCCGCATCGTGCACCAGCACCCAGTCGTTGTCGGTCGCGCCGGCGCGGCGCAGCTCGCGCAGGCCGTTGGCCACGCTGGCTGCGCGCGTGGCGCCGCCGCAAGGCACGACCAGTGCCGACGTGGTGGGGTTGCGTTCGAAGAAGCCGTCGCTCGGCGCCACGACCACCAGCGTGCGGGCGATGCGCTTGACGCCCGCGAAGGCCGACAGCGTGTGCCACACCATGGGCTGGCCACCCACGCGCTCGTATTGCTTGGGACCGGCGGTGCCGGCCCGGCTGCCGTTGCCGGCGCAGGGGATCAGTGCGAAATACCGCGGTGTCGAAGGAGTGCCGTTCATGTCCGTCCCCTGGATTCTATTCACCCTACAATCCTTGCACACCCCGCCCTGGCTGTGAGCGGGGTGTTTTGCATTTTCGCGCGCGAATCCCCTGATGGACCTCCCGAAGTTATTACCCGGACGCCGCATGGCGGTACCGCGTCCCGCCGGCTCGGCCGATGCCCTGCTGCTGGCGCAGCTTGCCCGCCGCGAGCTGAAGGACGGCAAGCTCACCGCCATCGTCACGGCCGACGCGAACGATGCGCAGCGGCTGCTCGACGAGCTCGCCTTCTTCGCGCCCGAGCTGCGCTGCGCGCTCTTCCCCGACTGGGAAACGCTGCCGTACGACACCTTCTCGCCGCACCAGGACCTGATCAGCGAACGGCTCGCGACCCTGTGGCGCATCCTGCAGCGCGAAGCCGACGTGGTGCTGGTGCCGGCGAGCACCGCGCTGTACCGCGTGGCGCCGCCGAGCTTCCTGGCCGGCTACACCTTCCACTTCCGCGTGCAGCAGAAGCTGGACGAGGCCAAGCTCAAGGCACAACTGACACTCGCGGGCTACAACCATGTGACGCAAGTGGTGAGCCCCGGCGAGTACGCGGTGCGCGGCGGCCTGATCGACCTGTTCCCGATGGGTTCGCCCGTGCCCTATCGCGTGGACCTGTTCGACGACGAGGTGGATTCGATCCGCACCTTCGATCCGGACTCGCAGCGCAGCCTTTATCCCGTGCCCGAGGTCCGCCTGCTGCCGGGCCGCGAATTTCCGATGGACGACGAGGCGCGGGCGCGCTTTCGCAGCCGCTGGCGCGAGCTGCTGGAAGGCGACCCGACCAAGAGCCGCATCTACAAGGACATGGGCAACGGCGTCGCCACCGCCGGCATCGAGTACTACCTGCCGCTGTTCTTCGAGGAGACGGCGACGGTGTTCGACTACCTCGGCGAGCAGTCCGCGGTGGTGCTGCACGGCGACCTGGAACCGGCCTTCCAGCGCTTCTGGCAGGACACGCGCGACCGCTTCCGGCTGGTGCACGGCGACCCGGAGCGCCCGGTGCTGCCGCCCGAGGCGCTGTTCCTGAGCGCGGAGCAGTTCTACACGCGCGCCAACGCGCACGCGCAACTGGCCGTGCGCAACACCGCGCAGGACGTCGCGGACAGTGCCTGGGTGCAGGCGCTGCCGGACCTCTCCGTGGTGCGAGGTGCCGACGATCCGCTGGCGCGCTTCAAGCAGCACACCGAGCGCACGCCCAACCAGGTGCTGGTGCTGGCCGAGAGCGCGGGCCGGCGCGAAAGCCTGCTGGACTTCCTGCGGGCGAGCCACCTCACCCTGCCCGCCTTCGACTCGCTGGCCGAGTTCCTGGCCAGCGACGAGAAGCTGGGCATCGCCACCGCGGCGCTGGCCAGCGGCTTTTCCTGGGTGGAGGAAGCGGTCGACCTGGTCACCGAGACCGAGCTGTTCGCGCAGGCGCCTACCGCGCGCCGCCGCAAGAAGCAGGAACAGGTCAGCGACGTCGAGGCGCTGATCAAGGACCTGTCGGAGCTGAACCTGGGCGACCCGGTGGTGCACGCGCAGCACGGCATCGGCCGCTATCGGGGCCTGATGAGCATGGACGTCGGCCAGGGCAGCACCGAGTTCCTGCACCTGGAATACGCCGACAAGGCGACGCTCTACGTGCCGGTCAGCCAGCTGCACCTGATCAGCCGCTACACCGGCGTCGGCGCCGAGGAAGCGCCGCTGCACAAGCTGGGCTCCGGCCAGTGGGAGAAGGCCAAGCGCAAGGCGGCCGAACAGGTGCGCGACACGGCCGCCGAACTGCTGAACCTGTACGCGCGCCGCGCCGCCCGCCAGGGCCACGCCTTCCGCTTCTCGGCGCAGGACTACGAGACCTTCGCCAACGACTTCGGCTTCGAGGAGACCGCCGACCAGAACGCCGCGATCCACGCCGTGATCCAGGACATGGTCTCGCCGCATCCGATGGATCGCCTGGTCTGCGGCGACGTGGGCTTCGGGCAAGACCGAGGTCGCGCTGCGCGCCGCCTTCATCGCCATCACCGGCGGCAAGCAGGTGGCCTTCCTCGCGCCGACCACGCTGCTGGCGGAACAGCATTTCCAGACCCTGGTGGACCGCTTCGGCAAGTGGCCGGTGAAGGTGGCCGAGATGAGCCGCTTCCGCTCCACCAGGGAGATCAACACGGCGCTCAAGGGCCTGGAGGACGGCAGCATCGACATCGTGGTCGGCACGCACAAGCTGCTGTCGCAGTCGACGAAGTTCAAGAACCTGGGCCTGCTGATCATCGACGAGGAGCACCGCTTCGGCGTGCGCCACAAGGAGGCGATCAAGGCCATGCGCGCCGAGGTCGACGTGCTCACGCTCACCGCCACGCCGATCCCGCGCACGCTGGGCATGGCGCTGGAGGGCCTGCGCGACCTGTCGGTGATCGCCACCGCGCCGCAGCGCCGGCTGGCGATCAAGACCTTCGTGCGCAACGAAGGCAACGGCGTGATCCGCGAGGCCGTGCTGCGCGAACTGAAGCGCGGCGGGCAGGTCTATTTCCTGCACAACGAGGTGGAGACCATCCAGAACCGGCGCGAGGCGCTGGAGCGGCTGCTGCCGGAGGCGCGCATCGCGGTGGCGCACGGCCAGATGCCCGAGCGCGACCTGGAACGCGTGATGCGCGAGTTCGTGCAGCAGCGCCACAACGTGCTGCTGTGCTCCACCATCATCGAGACCGGCATCGACGTGCCGACCGCCAACACCATCGTGATCGCGCGCGCCGACAAGTTCGGCCTGGCGCAGTTGCACCAGCTGCGCGGCCGCGTCGGCCGCAGCCACCATCAGGCCTATGCCTACCTGATGGTGCCGGACATCGAGGGCCTGACCAAGCAGGCTTCGCAGCGGCTGGACGCGATCCAGGCGATGGAGGAACTGGGCTCGGGCTTCTACCTGGCGATGCACGACCTGGAGATCCGCGGCGCCGGCGAGGTGCTGGGCGAGAACCAGAGCGGCAACATGCTGGAGGTCGGCTTCCAGCTGTACAACGAGATGCTGTCGGAGGCGGTGAGGTCCCTCAAGGCCGGCAAGGAGCCCGACCTGCTGGCGCCGCTGTCGGTCACCACCGAGATCAACCTGCACGCGCCCGCGCTGCTGCCGCACGACTACTGCGGCGACGTGCACCTGCGGCTTTCCTTCTACAAGAAGCTCGCGACCGCCAAGAACGTCGACCAGATCGACCGCCTGCTGGAGGAGATCGTGGACCGCTTCGGCAAGCTGCCGCCGCAGGCGCAGACCCTGGTGGACGTGCACCGCCTGCGCGTGCTGGCGCGGCCCTACGGGGTGGTGAAGGTCGATGCGGCGCCCACCGTGATCCACATCACCTTCAAGCAGAACCCGCCGATCGAGCCGCTGGCCATCATCCACCTGGTGCAGAAGAACAGGCACATCAAGCTGGCAGGGAACGACAAGCTGCGGATCGAGAAGGAGCTGAAGGATCCGAAGGAGCGGGCGCAGATGGTGCGGGATGTGTTGCGTTCGCTGGGGCAGCCGAAGGTGGCGGAGACGGCTTGAAGTCCGCTGGGGTTCGCTGCGCTCACCACCAGCCTGCCAGCGGCACCCACGTAGGCTGGCGGTGAGCAGAGCGAACCCCAGCACGAATGCGAAAATCCCGCCCATGCCCGCCAAAGAATTCTCCCCGGCCTCGAAATCCAGGGCTTCACCCCGCCCCTGTCCCTGAAGGACTTCAGGCTCATCGCCTTCGACATGGACTCCACGCTCATCAACATCGAGTGCGTGGACGAGATCGCCGATGCGGTGGGCCGCAAGGAAGAAGTGGCGGCGATCACCGAGGCCGCCATGCGCGGCGAGATCGCCGACTACAAGGAGAGCCTGCGCCGGCGCGTGGCGCTGCTCAAGGGCGTGACCGTCGCCGACATGGAGAGGATCTACACCGAGCGGCTGCAGCTGAATCCCGGCGCCGAGCGGCTGGTGCAGGCCTGCAAGGCCGCCGGCCTGAAGGTGCTGCTGGTCTCCGGCGGCTTCACCTTCTTCACCGACCGCATCCGGGACAAGCTCGGGATCGACTTCACCCGCTCCAACGTGCTGGAGATCCGCTCCGGCCCGAACTGCGGCGAGCTCACCGGCCGCATGGTCGACCAGCCCTGGGGCGACATCTGCGACGGCGCGGAGAAGCGCAAGATGCTGCTGGAGACCTGCGCGCAGCTGGGGATCTCGCCGCAGCAGGCGATCGCCATGGGCGACGGCGCCAACGACCTGCCCATGATGGGCGAAGCCGGCCTGTCCGTCGCCTACCACGCCAAGCCCAAGGTGCGCGAGCAGGCGATGGTGGCGATCAATGCGGGCGGGCTCGATCGCCTGCTGGAAGTCGTACGGTAAAGGCGGTGCCGGCGCCGAGCCGGCTGTCCACGGAGATCCTGCCTCCGTGCATGTCCACCGCGTTCTTCACGATCGCCAGGCCCAGGCCCGTGCCCTGGATGTCGCCCACGTTGCTCGCGCGATGGAAGGACTCGAACAGGTGCGGCACCTCCTCGGGCGGGATGCCGATGCCCTGGTCGGCCACGCGGAACACCGTGTCCGCGGCATCGCGCAGGATCTCGAAGTGCACCTCCCCGCCCGCCGGCGAATACTTGATCGCGTTGGACAGCAGGTTGCCGAAGATGTGCCGCAGCAGCTTCTCGTCGTAGAGGCCCGGCGGCAGGTCGGGCGCCACCCGGCACTCCACTTTCGCGCTGCCCTGCGGATGCTGCTGCCTGGCCTCCTCCACCAGCCTGGGGCACAGCGCGTGCAGGTCCACCTCCTGCGGGCGGAAGTCCAGCATCTGCGCATCGGCGCGCCCGAGCAGCAGCACCCGGTCCAGCATGCGCGACATGCGCTGCACGCCGGCCGCGATGCTGTCCAGCGTCTCGCGCCGCTCCTGCGGCGGCAGGCGCTCGCCGTAATGCCGCAGCAGCTCCTCGGCGGAGAGGATGGCGGCCAGCGGCGTGCGGAACTCGTGGCTGGTCATCGCCACGAAGCGCGAGCGCAGCTCGTTCAGCGCCTTCTGCTGCTCCAGCGCCTCGCGCATCTCCGCTTCCGACTTCTTGCGGCCGGTGATGTCCAGGAAGGTCCAGATCACGCCCGAGTCGGGGTCGTTGGGCTTCACGCAGCTGCCGCCCATCTCCACCCAGAACAGCTCGCCGGTGCGGCGCTTGAGCTGCATCTCGCAGTTGTAGCCGTTGGTGGCCTGCAGGGCCGCGCGCGCCTGCACGCCGAAGCGCTGCCAGGCTTCGGTGTCCGGGTGCAGGTAGTCGGAGCCCTGCCCGATCAGCACCTGGCGCGGATAGCCGAGCATCTGCGCGAACTTCTCGTTCACCCATTCGTGGCGGCGCTTCACGGACAGCACGATGCCGACCACCGCGTTGTTCAGGATCGCCTCGCGCTCCGACATCGTGCGTTGCAGCTGCGCCTCCAGGTCCTTGCGGCGCGTGATGTCGCGGATGATCCAGACGGTGCCCTGGTGCAGCGCATCCTGGCCGACCGCCTTGCCGGTCAGCAGGATCCACAGGCGGCTGCCGTCGAAACGCTGCACCTGCAGTTCGCGCTCGTAGGTCCTGCCGTGGGCGACCGCTTCGGCGACCTCCGCCCCGACCTCCAGGTATTCCGCGCGCGACAGGTAGAAGGGCTCCATCGACACGATCGGCCGCCCGCCCGCGCCGAACATCTCCATCATCGCCCGGTTGGCCCAGCGCAGCCGGCCGTCGGCGGTCAGGAAGCAGATGCCGACGATGGAGTTCTCCAGCACGATCTCGCGCTCCTCCAGCACCGTCTTCAGGCGCCGCTCGGAGTCCGACAGCATCTCCACCATCGCGTGCTCCGCCGCGATGCGCGCCTGCGCCTGCTCGCTCGAGCGGCGCGCCACGTTGATGCGGTCGGCCAGCGCGAAGGACAGCAGCACCATCTCCAGCGCCGATCCGATCAGCAAGGCATTGGCGGTGAAGCCGTTGGAGGGCAGCACGCCGTGTTGTGCAGGAAGAGGGTCAGCACGCCCACCAGCAGCACCGCCCAGGCGGCGAGATAGTGGGTGGCGCCGCCGTGGCCGCGGCGCACCGCGACCACGCCCGAGACGATCAGCGCCAGCACGCTCAGCGGCGCGAGCAGGGTCACCAGCCAGGTGGACACCACGTAAGGCAGGCCCACGGCGGTGGCGAAGGTCAGCCCCACAGCACCGCGAGCGCGAGCAGCACGCGGTCGATCACCGGCATGCCGACGCGGCTCTCGAGGAAGCGGCGCGCGAAGAACAGGCCGAACATCGCCGCCAGGCACAGGCCCGCCGGCGGCGACACGCTGTTCCACCACAGCTGCCCCGGCCACAGGAACTGGTAGCCCAGGCCGGTGAGGGCCGCCTGCGCCGTCGCCATGCCGGCGACGAACAGCACGTAGATCACGAAGGCCGGATCGCGCACGGCGACAAACAGCAGCAGGTTGTACAGCAGCAGCCCCACCAGCAGGCCGAAGTACAGGCTCAGGAGCGCGTAGCTCGCCTGGTCGCTTTGCCACAGCGCGCCGGGTCGCCACAGGCGCAGCGGCGCCGCCATGGTGCCTTGCGAGCTCAGGCGCAGGTAGACCGCGGTGGTCTGGCCGGAGGGGATCCAAACGGGCAGCACGTGGTTGCGATGCGGGATGGCGCGGCTGGCGAAGGGCTCCAGGTCGCCGCCCACCTGCCGCTGCCAGCCGCCGTGCCGCGTCGGCGAGAACAGCTCCAGGTGGTCGAGCGGCGGATAGGCGAGTTCCAGCAGCCAGTCCGGGTCGCTGCCCGGTGGCGCCCAGATCTCCACGCGCAGCCAGATCGCGGAACGGGTGAGGCCGAAGTTGGCCGAAGGGCCGCTGCCCCGCATGGGACGGAAGCGCTCTTGCTGCGCGGGCAGCAGGATGTCGTTGAGCGCGAGCCGGCCTTCCGGGTCCTCCAGGGCGGTGACGTAGGGCGCGAGGTTGTAGCGGTCCTGCGTGCCGGTGACGAGCGGGTTGCCCTGCGCCCACGCGGGCGTGGCCAGCAGCCAGAGCAGCAGGATGCGGAGGAAGCGCGCCGTCATGCCAGCTCGACTATAGATCAAGCCGTGGCGCGCCCTCCCGCGCGCGGCCAGCCCGTGATCAACCCCAGCGCGGACGCGCGCCACAGGAGGAAGCCGACGATCGAAAGGTTCAGCAGGTTCCAGGCGATGCCATTGAGGAAGGCGGCGCGGTAGGAGCCGGTGAGGTCGAACACCGCACCGGACATCCAGCCGCCCAGCGCCATCCCGAGCAGCGTGGCCATCAGCACCGTGCCCACGCGGGCGCCGGCCTCCTCGGGCGGGAAGTACTCGCGCACGATCAGCGCATAGGACGGCACGATGCCGCCCTGGAACAGGCCGAACAGGCCCGACACCACGTACAGCGACACCAGGCCGTCGGAAGGCAGGAACAGGAGCAGCGCCACGCCCTGCAGCAGCGAGCCGAGCAGCAGCGTGCGCAGGCCGCCGATGCGGTCGGAGATCCAGCCGGACACCAGCCGGCTCACCACGCCCAGGCCCAGCATCAGCGACAGCATCTCCGCGCCGCGCGCCGCGCCGAAGCCGAGGTCGCCGCAATAGGCGACGATGTGCACCTGCGGCATCGACATCGCGACGCAGCACGACACGCCGGCGAGCGACAGCAGCGCGAGCAGCACATTGGGCGGCAGGCCCAGCGGCCGCTTCGAAGCCGTCGCGGGCGCCGCCGCCGCGCCGCCACTCGCGGGCACGGGCACGATCTCCACCACCGGTGGCCTGGGCCGCAGCATCAGCGCCAGCGGCACCATGCTGGCGATGCAGAAGAGGCCCATGCCCAGGTAGGTCTGGCGCCAGCCCACCTGGTCGATGAAGTACTGCATCACCGGCGGCCAGAAGGCGCCGGCGGTGTAATTGCCGCTCATGCAGATGGCCAGCGCGATGCCCCGCCGGCGGTCGAACCAGCGCGTGGTGTCGGCCACCAGCGGCGCGAAGGTGGCCGAGGTCCCGAGCAGGCCGATGAACAGGCCCTGCGCCAGGCAGAACAGCGCCAGCCCCGGCGCGAAACTCGCCGCGATGTAGCCCACGCCCAGCCCCACGGCGCCCACCATCACCACCAGCATCACGCCGAAGCGGTCCGCCAGCCGCCCCATCAGAATGCCGCCGATGCCGAAGCCGATCATGGTCAGCGTGTAGGGCAGCGAGGCACCGCCACGGTCGATGCCGAAGTCCTGCTGGATGCGCGGCAGCACCACGGTGATGGAATACATGCCCGAGCCGCCGATGGTCATGAGCAGCAGAGACATCGCCAGCCGCGCCCAGGCGTACGGTGATTCGATGGCGTCGCTGCGGGCGGGGGCATGGGTCCCGATTGGATACGATGGCCGGGCCCCGGTGCAACCCGGCAGGACCCGCGGTCCGTCTTCCGCCCCGGGAACCGTCGGCGCGCGACTACAGTCCACCCTGCCCCCTGCCGACGCCCGCGAGCCCAGCGGGACCTTAAGGTGCCGTGAGAACGAAGGACAACAGCATGGAACGCAGCGCGCCCCGCCACTTCTCGATGGTCCGGGAATTCCACCTGGCCGACTTCTTCACGCTCGGCAACGCCGCCTGCGGCGTCGGCGCCATCCTGCTGGCCATGATGTTCATGGCCTCCGGCGACCGCACGCATTTCTACATCGCGGCCGCCTTCGCGCCGGCCGCCTTCATCTTCGACGTGCTCGATGGCCGCATCGCGCGCGCGCGCCACCAGCACTCGGCGCTGGGCCGCGAACTCGACTCGCTGTCCGACGTGATTTCCTTCGGCATGGCGCCGGCGGCGCTGGCCTTCGCGGCCGGCCTGCAGGGCGGCTGGGACGCCGCGGCGCTGGCGTACTTCGTGTGCTGCGGCGTCAGCCGGCTGGCCCGCTACAACGTGACGGCCGAGAGCCTGGCCGGCGACGAGTCGGGCAAGGTGAAGTACTTCGAGGGCACGCCGATCCCGACCAGCGTGGTGCTGACCGGCCTGCTCGCCCTGGCCGCTTCGCAGGGCGCCCTGGGCGACCGCGTCTGGGGCGGCGTGCTGGAACTCGGCCCCTGGGAACTGCACCCGCTGTCCCTGCTGTTCGTGCTGTCCGGCAGCCTCATGATCAGCAAGACGCTGCGCATCCCCAAGCTCTAGGGAGACTTGCGCGGCCGGTTCTTCTGCCACACGGCCAGCAGGATCAGTCCGTACGCCACCACCCGCAGTCCGTACAGGAAGGGGTTGTGCTCGCTGGCGCCCGACCACAGGCCCAGCGCGACGCGGTTGGCGGACTCCAGCCAGAACGACAGCGCGAACCACAGGAAGAAGCGGTCGCGCGTGTGGCGCCAGAAGCGGAAGAAGAACAGGCCGGCCACCAGCCAGCCGGTGGCGATCGCGCCGGTGAGCATCAGCTCCATGTCAGTCCTCCTCCCAGACCAGCCCGAACAGGAGCAGCAGCACGGCGATGAGCGCGGCGACCAGCCGCGCCATGCCCAGGTCGATGTTGGCGAACACCAGGTTGTCCAGCACCAGCAGCACGTTGTTGACGCTCAGCGCCGCGAAGCACAGGGCGCTCCAGAACAGGATGCGCGCCCCGCTCTGCCGCCAGCTGCGCCACAGCAGCACGAAGCACAGGATGGAGGTGAGTGCGCAGAGGGTATAGATCGCGGCGGCCATGGTTTCGCGCGTCACTCCTTGCGGAAGCGGAAGGCATCGGCGAAGCGCTGCGCGCGCCGGTCGATGCGGGAATGGATCAGCTCGGTGACAGTCAGCAGGTCGGTGGCATAGGCCTGCGCCACCCGGTCGAGCAGTTCCGCCAGCTCGGCCGTGGGAGCATAGCGCACGGCGTCGCCCTCGGCGGCGGCGGTGCCGCTGTCGCGCAGCAGCTGCACGAGCTCGGTGCCGCTGCGTTCCGGGACGTACAGCCGACGGGCCAGCTGGACGGCATCCCACGACCGCGAAGGCTCGGCGCGCAGCAGCAGCAGGGCCTCCAGGTAGGGGACCGAAGGCACGCTCGTCAGGATGAACCGGCGGACCTCGGCCGGCAGCTCGGGAGATGTCATCGTTGTTGTGGGCAGCACTGTAGCGGCTGGCGCCCTCTTTCGGGGCGCTCGCGACAGAATGGCGCATGACGCAGCCCGACCCCGCGACCCTGCGCCTGTTCATCGGCCTCTGGCCGCCGCCCGAAACGCACGCTGCCTTGGTCGCAAGTTCGCAGGCGTGGTCCTGGCCGGCACAGGCCCGCCGCACGCGGCCGGAGCGGCTGCATGTCACGCTGCATTTCCTGGGCGAGGTCGCCAGCGCACTGCTGCCCGCGTTGCGCCGGGAGCTGGCGGTCGAATGGAGCGGATGCGAACTGGTGCTGGACCAGCCGGTCGTGTGGCCGGGCGGGATCGCGGTGCTGGAAGCTTCCGTCGTGCCGGCGCCGCTGGCGGCCTTGCACGGTGTGCTCGCAGGGCGTTTGCGCTGCCTGGGTGTTCCAGTGGAGGAAAGGCGCTACCGGCCGCACGTCACGCTCGCGCGCAAGGCTTTGGGCGCGCGGCCACCCGCAACCCTGGAACCCGTCGCCTGGCGGGCGGGTCCTGGTTTCGCGCTGGTGCAGTCCCTCCCGGGCGGCCGGGGCTACGAGACCCTTCAGTCCTTCGGCTGAGCCGCTTTCGCCCGCGCCGCGTCGATCACCGAACGGGCGGCCAGCTCCGCGTTCAGGGCGCGTTCCAGCGGCGAACGGCACAGGCCGGCGTGCTGGTACTGCAGGTTCTCGTAAAGCTCGGCGGTGGCGGGAGACGCCTCGAGCACCGCATGCAGGGCCGCATCGTCCGGGACCGTGCGCAGCACTTCGCTCAAGGCCTCCACCACCCCGCGGTACTGCTGCGGGTCCACCGCAACGGCGCTGCGGTCCAGCCGCTCGAGCATGCGGGCCAGCAGGACCAGGTTCCTGGAAACGGTGGTGTTCATGCTTTCGAGCTGGGGATGGGCCGGCCCGATTGCAAGAGGTTGGAGCGCCCATGAAAAAGGGCCTGCCGGCTGGCAGGCCCTTTCGTGGCCGGAGCGCGAGGCTCAGGGGAAGGTGAAGTTCACCGGGGTCGTCGTGGTGGCGACGGGCACCAGGGTCGAGATCGGCGCCTCGCCCGGGCTGGTGGCGGTCAGCGTGTACCTGTCCGCGACGGCTGCATCGGTCAGCAAGGTGCCAAGGGTCGTGGAATACGTGACCTTCGCGGGCGCCGTGACGGGCAGCGTCATGGAGTAGGTGCCGGTCCCCGTGGCTGCATTGGTCGTCACCACTTCCGCGGTCTTCACGGTGATGGTCGGGCCGCCGGTCAGCGTCTGCGTCGCCGTGACGTCGGCATCGACGGTGCTGATCGCGTTGCTACCCGTGCCGACGATGATCACGCTCGCGCCCGATACCGTCCCGTTCACGGTGGCGGTCGCCGAAGTGGCCAGCGGCAGCGCGGACGCGGAGGTGTTCAGCGTCGTCGTGGTCGTTCCGACGGGAACGCTGGTGACCACCGTGGTCTGGCGCGCATCCGAGGTGATCACGACCGTGTACGTCCCGCTTTCCAGGTAGGGCAGCACGAACTTGCCGGTGCCGTCCACGATGGCGGTGCGGTAGATCTCGCCCGTGGGCAGCTGCGCGGAGACGGAGGTGTTGGTCCCCAGGGTGCCGGTGCCGACGAAGCCCTCGATCGCGCCGGTGAACTTCGGCGTCAGGCGCACGACCGGCTTCAGGATCCACTGGCCGGAGTTGCCCGCCACCACGATGGACTTGCAGGCGTCGAAGTCCAGCAGGAAGTCGCTGGTGGTGTTCGGCGCCACCGTGTAGGGCGCCTTGATCTTCAGGCCGCTTTGCTGCGCGCTGGGGGTCTTCAGCGGCTGCGCGACGCCGGTGTTGAGGACCACCTCGTTGCCGGTGTCCTCCAGGACCAGCCGCAGCTGCTCATAGGTCCCGGCCTGCACGGTGGCGCCGCCCAGGTCCAGCAGCGTGCCGTTGGTGAGCGTCAGCAGGTCCACCCGCTTCGGGCCGCCCGGCACCGGGATGGTGATCCAGCCGCCGTCGTTGTCGCCCGCGGTGGGGCTGCGCTGGATGCGCACCTCGCGCACGTTGACGAAGACGTTCCGGTAGCCGCACTGCGCGTCGATCATCGACATGCGCACGGTGCCGGTGGCCGGCGAGCCGCCCCCACCGCCGCCGCCGCAGGCCGCGAGGCCCAGCAGGGCCGCAATGCTTCCCAGCCGCGCGAGCCAGCGCGCGGCGTTCCCAATCGACTTCTCCATTTGGACTTCCTTTGGTTGAACACGCAGGCGCATGCTCCATGGGAAGTTCCGGCCGGAAGTGTCCGGGCGTAACGCGGTCGCCTGGAACGGGGGTGCCGTAGCGTTTGCGCCTCGGCTGTTGCGCCTTGACACATGCCTTGCGGCGACGAGGCCACAACGCCGCGTTGCCGCAGGCGCTACTTCTTCACGTCGTCGTCGTCGTCGAAGGGCTGCGTGGCTGGAAATCCTTCTGGCCTTCCGGCTCGCGGCCTTTCCTCGGCCCGGTCTGCGCGATCGCGGCATCGCGGATCGCGAACAGTGCCTTCAGGTCGTGCTGCACGTCCTCGTCGCCCTTCGGCGGCTCCTGGGCGGACAGTTCGCCGAAGCCGCTGTTGTGCGGGCGCCAGTCCGCCTGCACCAGCGGCGCCGGTCCGCTTTGCGCCCACATCTTCGGGTCGGGCATCTCCGCCGCGTTGAAGCCCTGGAACTCCCAGCCGAGGCTGAGCAACCAGTCGCGCGCGCGCGGCTCGAAGCGCGCGAGTTCGCGTTCGAAGCTCTCCTGGAAGGCGAACACGTAGGCCAGCAGGCGATCGTGCGCCTGCTTGACCACGAAGTTGACGTGCAGGCCGTGGCGGCCCGTGCTGCTGACGGTGGAGAGCAGGCGGCACTCGATCCAGTCGGAGGGGATGC
Organism: Ramlibacter montanisoli; assembly: GCF_013087525.1. Classification (GTDB taxonomy): domain Bacteria; phylum Pseudomonadota; class Gammaproteobacteria; order Burkholderiales; family Burkholderiaceae_C; genus Ramlibacter; species Ramlibacter montanisoli. Next base: position 1,887,426 of record NZ_JABFCS010000001.1, read on the forward strand.
CGTGCTTGCGCTTCGTGTCGCGCAGCACCACCTGCACCAGCTCCCTGCGCGTGCTGTCGCGCGAGCCGGGCTGGTCGGAGTCGGGCTCGCTCTCGCGGTACTGCGTGGTGGCGGACGAACCCGCCCCCTCGCGCTCCTTGCCGCTGCCGAAAATCCGGTCGATCAGGCCCATGGGTTCATTGTGCCCTCATTCCCTCAGCTGGAACCGCATGCGGGTCCCCGCGAGGTCCAGGACGTCCTGATCCGACAACATCACCGGGTCGTTGCCCATCGTCAGCCCGTTCAGGACGGGCGGCGTGCTGCCCCCAGGTGCGTGACGAAGTAGCCGCCGCGGCGCTGCGCCACCGACACCACCGACACCCCGGGCTTGCCGAAGGTGGTGACCGCCTTGACCACCGGTACTTCCAGGCCGCTGGACGTGCCGGATTCGATGGTGAACACGCCGTGCAGCTGCGGCGCATCGGGCATGAAGGACATGGTGCCGCCGAAGGTGCTGGGCTCCTCGCTCGCCTGCAGGTACTTGATGCGGTAGGGGCCGATCGCGATCACGTCGCCGTCGTTCAGGCGGGTGCGATCCTTGACCATGCGGTCGTTCACGTAGGTGCCGTTGGTGCTGCCCAGGTCCACCAGGAAGACGTCGGCGACGCCCACGAGGTCGAACGCGCAGTGCTGGCCGCTGACCACCATGGTGTCCAGCACGATGTCGTTGCCCGGCTTGCGCCCCAGCGTCGTGCGGTCCTTGTGCAGGTACACGTGCTTGACCTCGACGCCTTTGACACTCGCAATCAGCTGCGGCATATGCACCTCCATGACCGCGCGGGCGGCGGGGACATGCTAAACCCGCGCGCTGCGCGCTTCAAGCGGGCGGACCTCCCCGGGCGGATGAACCCGGAAATCGAGCAGGCGCGTGGCCAGCACGGTTTCGGCGAGGAAGCACAGGAGCGCCGCGAGGAAGCACACCACCCCGAGCAGGAAGCTGCCGACGGCCCACCGGCTGATCTGGATGCCGCCGGCCTCGCCCAGGAACAGCACGATGATGGTCACGCCGATCAGGAAGCCGCAGCTGGTAAGCAGCGCGATGCAGCCGTTGGCGAGCATGCCGCGCACGCGCAGCTGCTGCAGCTCGCGCTGCGAGCGGGCCAGCCAGGCGGCGTCGGTGGAGCCGCGCGCGCGGTCCTCCACCAGCCGGGCGCGGTCGATGATGCGCGCCAGCCGGCCGGCCACCGCGGCGATCATGCCGGACACCGCCGTGAGCAGGAACACGGGCGCCACGGCCAGCTGGATGCCGTGGGTGATGGAGGAGGCTTCGAGGGGGAAGGCCATGGCCGCGGATTATCGCGGCCCGGCGCGGCGCGGCGCGCCGGCGCACTTCAGATGTAGCCCACCACCAGCGGTGCGTGGCGCAGGTGCAGCGCCAGGCCCAGGGCGGCCATGTGGTCGCCGTTGCGCGAGAGGATGCGTTCGGCCAGCGGCAGGAACACCACTTCCTCGTAGCGCGCGTGGCGCAGGACCTTGCGCACGATCTCTTCCATCATCTCGGCGTCCACCTCGGGCGAGCTGCCCCTGGCGGCGGCGCGGATCGAGGGCTCGATCTGCTTCCACAGCGCTTCGACCGTGCGGTGCTCGCTGGTCAGGCGCTCGATGATCGGGCGCACGCGCTCCTTCTCCGCCGCGTTGCAGGCCAGCAGCACGGCGGGGAAGAGTTCGGCTTCCTCCTCGGCGTGGTGCGGCAGCAGGGTGTTGCGAAACAGGTCCAGCGTGTCGGCGGCCGTCTGGCGCGCGCGGTTGGCCGCCTCCACCAGCTCCGGCAGGCGAGCGGAGACCTCCAGCTGCGACACGATGCCCAGGTGGGCGCGCGTGAAGTTCGTCAGCGGCAGTTCGGCTTCCCTCGGGGATACGTCGGTGAATTCGATGGGCATGGGTGCTCCACACTCTGATCTCGCAATCTTGCCCCCACGGCCGGCGGGGCAATTGACCCACGTCAACCGGTGCGCGCAGCGTCGATTGCACGATGGCGGGCATGCAACCACTGGAGAGTTCCACCATGTTCCAGCACATCCTCCTCGCCACCGACGGCTCTCCCGCCTCCGAGCACGCCGCGCAGCTCGCCGTGGACCTCGCCCGCGTCCACAAGGCCAAGCTGACCGCCCTGTACGTCGTCGATCCCTATCCCTACCTGGGCATCGGCGAAGCCAACCCCCTGGGCTTCCAGGCCTACATGTCCGCCGCCCTGCAGCATGCGGCCGACGCGCACCACAAGGTCATGGTCCTGTGCGACCAGGCTCCGGCCGTGCCCTTCCAGCCCCGCCTCGCGGAGGAAGTGGGAGCCGCTTCCGGCATCGTGCAATCCGCGAAGAACGTGGAAGCCGACCTGATCGTGGTGGGTTCGCACGGCCGCACCGGCGTCGCCCGCCTGATGCTGGGAAGCGTCGCCAGCAAGGTGGTCGCGGAGTCGCCGATCCCGGTGCTGGTCGCGCGATAAGGAACTGCCCTAGGCCGTGACGCCGGCCCCGGCCCCCTGGAGGGTGCCGAGCAGGTCGTCCCAGCGCTGCGTGTGCTCCGCGTGCAGGCGCGTGCCCGCGTGCAGCACCGGCTGGAATTTCCATCCCCGCACCTGCTGCGCGTCGAACCAGGCGCGCGCGCGCTGGCGCACGATCCACACCGGCGTGCGCCAGGCGCCCCAGGGCTCCGCCGTGCGGGCCAGGTCCGCGCTGTCTTCCAGCGCACCCGCGGCGTAGCTCAGGAGACCGTAGCGGCGCGGCGTGGAAGGCTGGCGGGGGCCCTCGTCGAAGGTCTCGAAGGTGGTGGCGTCTTCCAGCGCCGCCGGCAGCAGCTCGCGCGCCACCAGGTGCTGGGCCAGCTCGCCGGATTCGCCGCCGCGGTGGTGCAGCACCGGGCGCAGCTCGAAGCCGGTCAGGCCGCTGCTGCGCAGGGCCTGCGCCGCCTGCGGGCCCACCACGTACTCGCCGGTCCATTCGTCCACGTGGATGATGGCCGCTCCCGCCACCGGCTTGCTCAGGTAGATGCGCTGCGGCAACCGCACCGCCCAGCGCGGCTGGAGGTGGGATGCAGGCTCTCCTGGTGGTACGCCGCCATGGTGGCCTTGGAGTCGGCCCGGGTCTGGCCGATGGTGGCGCGACACACGGCCTCGAAGTGGCTGCAGGCCTCCAGTTCGGAGGGGCTGCACTGCAGGTCGCGCAGGAAGCTCACCGGCTCGCCTTCCGCCAGGGCCAGCAGCTTGGGCAGGACGGGGCCGCCCGCGTCGAAGAAGCGGGGGAACAGGAAGCCGACGGCCGGATTCGGCTTGGCGCCCAGCGCCTTGGCGAGGCCTTCGTCCGCGCCGAGGCGGCGGGCCAGGCCGGGGCTGCAGGGACGCAGCGCAAGCAGGATCTTCATGGGCCGCCATCCTAGCGGCTGGGCCGCCACGGCCGCGTCAGCCAAAGCCGCGTGCGACACTTGCGCGCCGCATGAACGCCGCTTCCCCTGCCCTCCGCCCCGTCGCCCTCGCCCTGGCCGGCCTCGTCTCCCTCGCCGTCGCCATGGGGCATCGCCGCTTCGCCTTCACCCCGCTGCTGCCCGTGATGCTGGCCGAGCGCTCGGTCACGCTGGCCGGCGCCAGCCTGCTGGCCAGCGCGAACTACCTCGGCTACCTGCTGGGCGCGCTCGCCTGCACCTTCCAGCCCTGGATCTGGCGCCGCTTCGGCTGGCCGGCCACCGTCAACGGCCCGAAGATGGTCCGCGGCGGCCTGGTGGCGACGGTCCTGCTCACCCTGGGCATGGCGCTGCACCTGCCGGGGTTCTGGACCCTGCTGCGCTTCGCCGCCGGCGTGGCCAGCGCGGTGGTCTTCCTCTACACCTCCGGCTGGTGCCTGGAGCAGCTGGCCCGCCGCGAGGTGCCGGCGATGGGCGCCCTGATCTACGTCGGCCCCGGGGCCGGCATCGTGGTCAGCGGCCTGGCGGCCAGCGGGCTGGTCTGGCTGCAGGCGCCGGCCGCGGCGGGCTGGCTGACCTTCGGCGTGCTGGCGGCCTTGCTCACGGCCTCGGTGTGGCGGGTGTTCGATGCCCGCCTGGGCATCGCTTCGCCGGGCGTGGCCGCGGGCAACGGGGCAACGGCTGCGCTGCCAGTGCGAGCCGGCGCGACGGAGATGGGCCTGCTCACGGTCGCGTATGGCATCGCCGGCATCGGCTACATCATCACCGCCACCTTCCTTCCGGTGATCGCGCGCCAGGCCCTGCCCGGCTCGGCCTGGCTGGACCTGTTCTGGCCGCTGTTCGGAGCGGGGGTGATGCTGGGCGCGATCGGCGCCTCGCGCCTGCGCGCGGCGGCGGACCTGCGGCTGCGCCTGGCCGCCTGCTATGCGATCCAGGCCGCCGGCGTCGCCGCCAGCCTGGTGAGCCCGACGCTGGCCGGCTTCGCCATCGGCAGCCTGCTGCTCGGGTTGCCGTTCACCGCGATCACCTTCTTCGCCATGCAGGAAGCCCGCAGGATCCGCGCGCAGCAGGCGACCAGCTTCATGGGCCTGCTGACGGCGATGTACGGACTGGGGCAGATCGCGCCGGGCCGCCGCTGGCGGCGTGGCTGGTGGCGCGCAGCGCGACGCCCGCGCAAGGCTTCGCGACCTCCTTGTGGATCGCCAGCGGCCTGCTGGCTGCGGGCGCCGTTCTGTACGTGGTGCTGGCCCGCGCGTTCCCGGTCGCGCGCTGAGCCTCAGCGCACCGCCACCTGGTCCGCGGGTTCCGCGACGGCCAGCGCCGGGTATGGATTCACCGCCTCGCCCTGCCACCACTTGGGCGGCGTCCCCAGCTTGAAGACCGCGAAGTGCAGGTGCGGCGCGTTCGCGGCGGAATTGCCGCTCACGCCGACGTAGCCGATCAGGTCGCCGCGGCGCACGTCCTGGCCTTCGCGCAGGTTGTCCGCGTAGCGCTGGAGGTGCGCGTAGTAATAGGCCAGCTGCGCCTTGGGGTCGAACTGGTAGATCGTCAGGCCGCCGGCCTTGCTGGTGAACAGCTTGGCGATGCGGCCGTCGTCCACCGCCACCACCGGCGTGCCCATGGGCGCCATGATGTCGATGGCCTCGTGCCTGCGCGAACCGCGGCTCTGCTCGTAGTTGTCCGAGAGCGCGGTGCGGGCGATGCCGGCCACCGGAATTTCCAGCGAACGCTGCGCGAGCAGGCGGGCGCCTTCCGGGTCGCCCGGATTGCGCACGGCCGGCAGCGCGGACACCTTGTCCTTGCGCCTGGCCGGCTCCGGCTTGGCTTCGCTGCTCCTGGCGGGGGCGTTGGCGCGGCGCTCGGTCTCCTCCAGGAAGCGCGAGAGCTCGGTGGGGGCGGCGATGCCGTCCGGGACCGGGACGGCTGCCGGCGACTGGCCCGGCTGGGCGCCCATGGCCGCCGTGTCGGGCGAACTGGCCGCGGCGAGTGCGGGATCGGCGGCCGGGGCCGGCGCCGACGCCGACGCCATCGTGTTGTCGCCCGACGTGGTCGGCGTGGTCGTGGATTCCGTGGCGGCGACCGGCGGCGGCGTGGTGGAGTCCGCGCCAGCCACGGCCGGCGGCGTCGCGGCCGGCTGGCCGTTCATGGGCGTGCTGTCCGGCAGGGAGGACGTCGGTGCGGTGACCGTCGTGCGCGGCTCCTCGCGCACCGATACGTCGCAGGCCTGCAGGCCGAGCACGGCCAGGGCGGCGGCGAGAGGCAGCTTCCAGTGTTTCATGACTGCACCTCCACGCTGATGCCCTTGTCGGCGACCGTCGACAGCCGCACCACGTCCCAGTTGGTCAGGCGCACGCAGCCGCTGCTTTCGGCGCGCGACATCTGCGAGGGCTCGGCGGTGCCGTGGATGCCCAGGTGTTCCTTGTTCAGCGCCAGCCACATCACGCCCACCGGGCTGTTCGGGCCGGGCGGCAGCTTGAGCTTCTTGTCGCTCTTCGGGTTGCGCAGGAGCGCGGGGTTGTAGCTGAAGTCGGGGTTCTTCGCGTGCGCGGAGATCTGCAGCGTGCCTTCGGGCAGCGGGAATTCCTGGCCGCCGATGGTCACCGGGAAGGCGCCCATCACCTTGCCGTCGCCGCCCAGGATGTAGAGCATCTGCTCGGACTTGTCGATGCGCAGCGAGGCAGCCTTGGCAGGCATCGCGGCGGCGCGGCCGACGTCGGTGACGACGATCGCCTGCCCCGCCTGCATGGTGCGCCCGCCGTTCAGGGCGGCGAGCAGCTTGGGGCTCATGTGGAAACGCTCGCTGATCGCCTCGGCCATGGTCTGGTAGCCCAGCGCGGGCAGTTGCGACTGCGCCTCGGGGTCGTCCTTGGGGATGGTCACGTAGGGGCCGTTGACGTCCTTGTCGGTCACCGTGTAGCTGGCGAAGGCCGGGGCCTGCTGGCCCAGCGCCTGCCAGGTCGCGGCGTCGACGATGCCGCTGGCCGGCAGGCTGCGCGAGGACTGGAAGGCGGCCAGCGCCTTCTTCATGTTGCTGCCGAAGCTGCCGTCGATCTCGCCCACCGAGAACCAGTTGCGGTCCAGCAGGACCTGCGCGCGGATCACCGCCGGCCCCTTGTCGCCCTGCTTGAGTTCCGGCGTCGACGTGTCGGCATTCAGCTGCTGGACGTGTTGTCCCGCGTCGGGCGGGAACGGCGTCGGCACCACGGCGGCGGCCTTCTTCGGCGCTGCGGCCTGCGACTTCTTGGCCGCCTGCGCCTGGACCAGCGGTGGCACGGCCAGGAAGCTCAGGGGAAGGGCCAGCGCGAGGGCGCGCAGGATCGGCGATTGTTTGTGCATGGGCAAGGCTCCATCGGGGCGATGCCTGACCGTAGCGTTGCGGCCGTGCTGGCCTTGTAGTCGTGCGGCGACGCGCTGGGTCGGCGCGGTCCGGCTTGCCGCGAATGCCGAGCTGGACCGTTACACGAAACGGACGGACAGGGGCGCCAGCGGCGCGCCGAACTCGGCGCGCCACTGCTCCCCGCGCTGCACCGGCCAGGCGTCGGTCCAGGTGCCCGTGGTCACGACGTCGCCGGGCTGCAGGTCGGTGGCACCCGGGCAATCGCGCAAGGCCGCCAGGAAGTGCGCCAGCGCATGCAGCGGGCCGTCGAGCACGTTGCTGCCCACGCCCTCGTCGATGCGCTGGTCGCCGCGGTACAGCGTGATGCGGTCGGCGGCAAGCTGCGCGTCGAAGGCGGCGGCGTCGCGCGGGAGTGCGTCCACCGGGATCCGGCGGCCCACCAGCAGGCGCGCATGCAGGCCGCTGTCGGCCACCGTGTCGGCCGCCGTGAACTTCCAGTCCGGCATGTGCGACTGCACGATCTCGAAGCCGGGCGCGATCCATTCCACGCAGGCCAGCAGCTGGGCTAGCGTGGCGCGGGCCGGCGGCGTGGCCTTCAGCCCGAACACGCATTCCGGCTCGATCCGCGGCTGGCAAGTGCCGGCCAGCGAGATCTCGCCCTCGCCTTCACAGAAGTGCAGCGTGGTGTTCCACACCGTCCCCCAGATCGGTGCGTAGACGCCATAGCGTTCCCAGATCGTGCGGTTGGTGAAGCCTATCTTGTAGCCGCGCGGCTGTTCGCCGCGGCGCAGGCGCAACTGGCGCACGCTCAGCGCGCGTTCGTAGGCCTGGGCGACGTCGAGCCCGCAGCCCGAGGGCCAGGGCGTGGCCTCGTCGATGTGCCGAAGCAGCAGTTCCGGAGTCATGGGACGCAGCTTAGCGCGCCGGCCGCGCGCCCATGTGCATGCCGCTGTCGAGCATCAGCAGCTCGCCGGTGGTGGTGCGCGCGCCTTCCACCAGCCAGGTGATCGCATCGGCCACGTCTTCCGGCGTCGAAGGACGTCCCAGCGGCGCGGTGCGTTCGTAGTTGGCGGCCAGCTTGTCGGCGGCCTCCTGGCCCACGCCGTCGACGAACCAGCGGCTGGTGATCAGGCCGGGGCAGACGGCGTTGACGCGGATCTCCGGCGCCAGCGTGCGCGCCAGGTGCAGCGTCATGGCATTGAGCGCCCCCTTGGAGGCGATGTAGGGCACCGAGGATCCGATGCCCAGCACGCCGGCGATCGAGGACACGTTGACGATGCAGCCGCGGCTGGCCTTCAGGTGCGGCACGCAGGCGCGCGCCATCTGGAAGCTGCCGACCGTGTTGACGGAATAGATGCGCTGGAAGGCCTCGAGGTCCAGCGCATCCCAGCCCGCGGCCGCGCCGAACACCGACACCCCGGCGTTGTTCACCAGCGCGTCGATGCGGCCCCAGCGTTCCATGGTGGTGGTGGCCAGCGCGCGGCAGTCGGCGTCCTGCGCCACGTCGGCGCGCAGCAGCAGCGTGTCGGCACCCGCGGCGCGGCAAGCCGCCTCGGACGCTTGCGCCTCGGTGGCGCTGCGCGAATAGTTGATCACCACGTTCCAGCCGCGGCCGGCCAGCTGCAGCGCCGTCGCCGCGCCGACGCCGGTGCCCGAACCGGTGACGATCGCCACCTTGCGTGATGGCTTTGCGCTCATGGCCTGGCCTGCATCGCGGCCTTGCGGTCGGCCACCACCTTCTGGGCCGCGGGACGTTCGCCGATGAACTTGACGTAGGGCTTGTAGTCGATGCCGGCGGCCAGCAGCAGGTCCTCGCCATAGACGGCCTTGGTCGCCATGCCCACCAGCGGCAGGTCGGCGAAGGCGGAGCAGTCGGCCATGGTGAAGGTGTCGCCGGCTGCATAAGGGGCGAGCTTGAGGATGCGCTTGAGGCCCGCGATCTTCTGCTCCACTTCCTTGCGGATGCGCGCCGCATTGCTTTCGGACAACGGCGCGGCGCCGAAGAAGGCGACGCCGTACAGCTGGCGCGCGGCCATCTCCAGGTGCCAGTCGAGGAAGGTCACCAGCTCGCGCACCTTGGCGGCCGCGAACGGGTCCTTGGGCAGCAGCGGCGGCTGGGGATGCGTGGCCTCGATGTATTCCAGCAGCACCTGGCTTTCGGCCACGCAGCCCTGCTCCGCGGTCAGGAAGGGGATCTTGCCCATGGGCGAGAACGCCAGCAGCGCCTCGTCCTTGTCGCGGAAGTTCACCAGCCTTTCCTCGAAGGGCACGCCCTTCTCCAGCAGCGCGAGCTTGACCTTGTTGTGGTAGTTGCTGATCGGCGAGCCGTGCAGGGTGAGCATCGTGCGTCCTTCCTCAGTCGGCCTTGGCGCCGGATTCCTTGACGACCTTGGCCCACTTCACGGTCTCGGCCTGCATGAAGGTGTTGAGCGCCTCGGGCGTGCCGGCATTGATGTCCAGGCCCAGGGCCGCGAGCTTGGCCTTGACGTCCGGCATGGCCATGACCTTGAGCGTCTCGGCGTTGATGCGCATCTGCACCTCGCGCGGGATGCCGGGCGAGCCGTACAGGCCGAACCAGGAGGTCGCCTCGAAGCCGGGGATGCCCGATTCGGCGATGGTGGGGATGTCGGGCGCGGCCGGCGAACGCTGCGCGCTGGTCACCGCCAGGGCCTTGAGCTCGCCCGACTTCACCAGCGGCAGCGAGGACGGCATGTTGTCGAACATCAGCTGCACGCGGCCGCCGAGCAGGTCGGGGATCGCCTGGGCACGGCCCTTGTAGGGGATGTGCTGCATCTTCACGCCGGCCAGCGTGTTGAACAGTTCGCCGGACAGGTGGATCGAAGTCCCGCTGCCCGCGGAGCCGAAGGACAGCGGCTGCTTCTTCGCCAGCTCGATCAGTTCGCGCACGTTGCTGGCGGGCACGGTCTTGTTCACGACCAGCAGGTTGGGCGTGGACGCCAGGAAGGCGATCGGCGTGAAGTCGCGCAGGTGGTTGTAGGGCATGCGCTCGCCGTACAGCGCGGCGTTGATCGCGTGCGTGCCGACCGTGCCGACCACCAGGGTGTGGCCGTCGCCCGCTGCCTTGGCCACCAGGTCGGCGCCGATGTTGCCGCCGGCGCCCGGCTTGTTGTCCACCGTGACCGGCTGGCCCAGCGACGCCCACTTCTCCGCCAGCACGCGGGCCAGCGTGTCGGGCGCCCCGCCGGGCGGGAAGGTGACGACGATGCGCACCGGCTTGGTCGGCCAGGCCGCCTGGGCGTGGACGGCGCTGGCCGGCAAGCCGGCGGCAAAGGTGAAGGCCGCGAGGGCCGCGAGGGCGCGAAGGCGCGAACGGTGCATCGATTTCTCCTGGAAGGGCAGCAAGCCGGTTGGCATGCAACCATTCTGGTGGCACCGGCGCGCGCCGTGAATGCTGGTGTGCCCTAGGAGCCTGCGCGGCAGAGTCGCTCGCGCGACCCAGCCCTTCAGTTCAGCGGGCGCATGTAGATGCGGCGGAAGGTGCTGATGGCGGTCTCGTCGATCTCGCGGCTCTGCGTCGTCTTGTCGGACAGGCGCAGCAGGCCGCGCGGGCGCCCCGCGGTCGTGACGATCACCGGCCGGCTGGACAGCGCGTCCGCGACCACGAACACCGAGTCGTAGAACTCGGTGCCGCCGATGGTCTTGGGGATCGCGCCGCCGGTGACCGCCGACAGCTGGAAGAAGAAGCTGGAGCCGCCGGGGTTGCAGGTCTCGTTGGTGGGCTTGTTCACCACGACCACCAGCGTGCCGCCCGCCGTGACCGCCACCTGGGTGTTCACCCGGCCGCCCGAAATCGGGATGTCCAGGTAGAAGCCGCGCTTGCTGGTGAGGTCCACCGTGTTGTGGCTCACCCTGAAGCCGCCGCCCGTGGTGGAGGTGGCCACCTGGCAGGCGAAGTCGCCGTTGCCCCCGTTGGCCGGGCAGCTACCGCTGGTGTTGCGGATGTCCGGCAGCGATGGCGAGCTCACCGAGGTGTCGTCGACGATGCCGTAGATCGTCTGCGTCTGGGTGGCGAAGTTGTTGGGCGTGGACGTGCCGGGCACGTCGTCCACGGAGAAATACTGGCCCGTGCCCAGGTAGATGAAGAACCTGGTCGCACTGCCGGCGACAGCGTTCACCACCGGCGGGGCGGAAGCCGGCTGCCGGTTGCCCGAGGCATCCTTCAGTGCCGCCACGCGCACGGGGTCGCTGCCGGTGGAGGCGTCGAGGTCGAAGCGCCAGACGTTGCCCAGCAGGTCGGCCCCCAGACGTAGCGCACCATGGCCGTCGGGCTGACGTTGGAAGCGGTGGCCAGGTGCGCCAGGCCCAGGCCATCGCTCGCGCTGCCGAATCCGTTGGGCGTGGTGAATTCCTTTTCCACCGCGCCGGTGCTCGGGTTGAGCACCCAGACGTGGCCGCGGCCGTCGCCGCCCAGGCCGTCCGCGCCGCCGTCGTTGCGGTAGCCCGAGGCGACCACGACGCGCCAGCCGTCCGCCGTCTTCACGACCAGCGGCGTGCCGAAGGAGTAACCCATGTTCGCCAGGCGCGACTCCCACAGCACCTTGTTGGCCGCCACGTTCTCGCTGGCGGCCGTGCCGCTGGTGATGTTCAGCGCGTAGTAGCCCGAGCCGCCCTTGCCCAGTCCGCCCACGAGGATGCGGCCGAGGCCGGCGAAGCCGGTGATCTGCGCGGTCGCCGGCGTGGCGTCCATCAGGTACTGGTGCGTCGTGAAGGGATCGGCGCGGCTGGCCAGGCTGCCGTGCACCAGGCGCGGCAGGTAGGCCCAGAGCTCCTGTCCCCGCGTGGTCGCGCTGGACACCACCCGCCCGTCGAAGGCGTGCAGCATGCCGTCGTTGGCCGCCTGGAACACCACCGGGTCGACCGCGGTGTAGTTCACCACCACCGGTTCGGCGTTGATGATGTCGCCCAGCACGTGCGCCCGCACGGCGAAGGTGCTGCCCTCGCGGCTGCGGTCGCCGCGGGTGTAGGCGAGCAGGTTGGCGTCGATGCCGGGGAAGTTCGCCGTCGTGAAGGGCACCCCGTTGCTGCCGTCGAAGGAGGCGATCTTGCGGCTGGCCGGGGCCAGCAGGTTGAGCTTGTCGCGCGCCGACCATTGCACCGGCCCGTTCTGCAGGCCGGTGGCCGGGTCGAGCGCATAGGCTTCCAGTTCGCCCCACCAGCTGCCGGAGTTGTAGCTGGAGGCATAGCCGACGGTGCCGGAGGTGATCTGCGTGTTGGTCACGGCCACGGCCGCGGCGGCCGCGTCCTTGCCCAGGGCGTCGGTGATCACGTCGCGGAAGGCCTCGTCCAGCGCGACGCCGTCGGTGGCGGCGATGAACTTGCCGCCGCCCTGGCGCGCCGTGTTGATCAGCAGCGGGTCGTTCTGCACCGTGGTGTCGGCAAAGCCGATCATGTAGGTGCTGATGTTGTTCTTGCTGGTCTTGGTGCCGCGGGTGGGCTGCAGGTCGGGCCGCAGGTCGGTGTCGAACAGCAGCTTTGGCGACGTCGTCCATGAAGTCGCTGCCGTTGCTTTCGTAGCTGCGGTTGTTCTTGCGGTCCAGGCCCGGCAGGTTGGACGGGTTCGGCTGGCCCGAGACCGGCTGGCAGGTCGCCGCGTTCACGCCGGAGCAGTCGCCGTCGTAGTCGAACACGTGGTTGTTGCGCGTGCTCGCGGGGTTGGTCCCCTGCCCTTCGAAGACCCGGTCGTTCTGCGGGCGGCCGTCGGTCAGGGCGAAGATCGAGGTGCGCTGGCACCAGTACTGGATCGGCTTGGTCGCGGTCGTGCGGCAGTTGGGCGCGCCCGCCAGGCAGGCGTTGCGCCCGCCCGCGGGCGTGTCCGCGCCGCGCATGTACAGCAGGTCGTCGATCGGCACGTTGTTCGCGCGCGCGGTGGACACGTTGCCGGTGTAGCCGCTGGCCATGTAGCGGCCGATGTCGGCCAGCGTGCTCGCCAGCGGCGTCACGCCGCCCGGCGTGAGCGCGTCGATGCTGCTCTTGATGGTGCTGCGGGTGCTGGCGTCGAGATTGCCCATCGCGACGCGCAGGGCGCCGCCGGTGGGGTTGGAGGCGTAGGAGGTCAGGCCGACGCGCACCGCCGTGCGTCCGGTGGTGGGCACCGGCAAGGTGTCGATGGCGGCCTTGGCCGAGCGCTTGGCGATCTCCATGCGCGTTTCGACCAGGCCGGCGTTCAGGCGCTTGCGGTCGGTCCAGCCGGTGGCCGGGCTGTCGAAACTGCCGAAGTACCAGTTCAGGAAATGCCCGCTGTACTCGGCGTCGAGGTAGTTGTTGTCGGGCACGCGGTCGGTGGAGGTCCCGCCGTTGGCCAGCAGCTTGGCGCTGTAGGTGGCCGTGTTGTTGAAGCAGAACGCACTGGTGCTCGAGTTCGGACGCAGGCTCACGTGCACGAGGGTGGTGCCCCCGGCGCGCACGCGCGGGGCGCCGCCCTGCACGCGCAATTCCACGGCGGCGGTGGTGGCCACCACGGTGATGTTGGAGCCGGCGCAGTTGTTCTGGTAGGTGGCCGTGGGCGAATAGGGCGCCGCAGGCACGATGTTGTTCATCGAGCCGGAGGTGTCCACCATGAACATGAAGTTCGGGGCGACGCTGTTCTGCACCGCCGGCGGAACGTCGTCGATCTTCTGCGCGCCGGCGGCCAGCGCCGCGAGCAGCAGACCGGCGGCCAGGCCGCAGCGGCCCAGCCGCTTGCCAAGGTGTTGGATCATGGGGACTCCCTGCGCCCTTCTCTTGTCAGGTCGTGGCCGGGCCGCTGAACATGGCCTCGAACCAGGATTCGGTGCCGCGCGGGCCCCGCACGCGGATCAGCACGCGGTAGCGCAGCGCGACGGTGGAGGCCGACACGGCGGTGGCCAGCGGTTCGTATTCGCAGCGGGCGCGGATGTCGGCCATGTCGGTGAACACCGGGTTGGCGGAACAGCGCCGCTCGATCACGTACTGCACGCGGAAGTTGCCGTTGTCCGCCGCGCAGTCGTTGACCAGCACACCCTTGTCGTCCACGCAGGGCACGGCGTTCCAGTCCACCGAGGTCGGCACGCCGTGCGAGTCCACGGTGGTGTCGATCGTGGCCAGGTAGCGGTTGGCCACCGCGGTGTTGCCCTGGCCGCCGGCGATGCGGTTGGCCACCTCGTTCATGGCGTCGCCGACAGCGCGGTCGGAGGCCTGCAGGGCGGACTGGCGGAAGGAGAAATTGCCGGCCTGCGCATTGCCGGTCTGCACCGCGCTCAGCATGCTCATGCCGGCCAGCAGCGTCATCACCAGCACCACCAGCACGGCCAGCAGCACCATGCCTTCCTGGCGGCGGGGTCCGGGGCCGCGCCTCATGAATCGCTCCAGATGACGGTGCGCAGCGGGATCACCGCCGCGTGCACGCGGTAGCGGAAGTTGCGCCAGGTCCGGCCCGCCGGCAGGGCCACGGCGCCCAGGTCGATCACGGGGCGGCCGCATCCTCGAACGAGCAGGGACCGGTGTTGGCGACGCCCGCCCCGTTGGTGCACGGCGCCGTGATGTCGCTCGCCTCGGACTCGCGCGAGCGCGAGACCACCACGATGCGCACGGCCTTGATGCGGGCGATGTCGGCCACGGCCGGCGTGCCGCCCCAGGTGGCGCCGCTGGCATCCACCCACTGCGCCACCACGTCGCTGGAGGCCGCGTTGCTCACGCCGTACTGCGCGTGCATCAGCACGACGTCGGTGGCCAGCGCATCGACGCCGGCACCGAAGGCCAGCGGGCTCTGCGTGCAGGCCGGCAAGGCGGCGGTCGTGAAGGCGTTGAAACGCACCAGCGACTGGCATTGCACCGCGAAGGCGTCCTGCCGGAAGCCATCGGCCACCGAGCCGACGCGGCTGACGACCGCCGGGCCGGTGGCGGTGCCGGCGGTCTCGAAGCCGAAAGTGGGCCGGGTCGTGAAACTGCCGGCGCCGCCGGGCGCCGGATTCAGGCCGGTGTTGGGCGCGCGCACCAGCAGCTGGCACTCATTCGCGTTGCCGCCGCAGGACGCCACCACCGTGGGCGCCTGCGTGATCTGGAACAGGGTGCAGGGCAGGCCCGATCCGGGCGCGCCGATCACGGCGTAGTCGCCGCTCGCCAGTGCGCTGGAGTTGCTCACGTTGATGGACGCCGCGCTGACCGCGTCGGCCAGCACCGGCGCCGCGCCCAGCGGCCGGTTGCCCGCCCCGCCGGTGAACACCAGCGTGTCCGACACGCCGTTGCCGCCGCCGTCGACGATGCGTGCCGGCATCCAGGGCGCGTTGTCCGCCACCATCGCGGTGCCGTTGAAGGCATTCCAGGTCGGGCAGATCGGCTGGCCGGCGCTGTAGAAGCCGGCGCCCGCGTTGCGGCCCGACAGGTCCATCAGCGACACGCCGATCTGCGCATTGCTCTGCGCCGAGACGTTGGCGCTGAGGATCGCGTACTGGCGCCCGGAACTGACGACCACCGACAGCACGCCCAGGGCCACGATCAGGCCCACGGCGCAGGCGACCATCAACTCGACCAGCGAGAAGCCGGCCTGGTGGAGCTTGCGCGTCGTCATGGCCATTGCACCCGGTTGCTGACTTCGAAGGTGTGCGGCTCGCCGGCCTCCCCGTTCTTCCAGCACAGGCGCACGGTGACGTCGGTGCCGTTGACGATGACCTGCTGGTCGTCGGCGCTCACGCTGGGGAAGGCGGCAACCACCTGCGACAGCCACTCGGTGACCTGCGCATTGGCGGAGGCCGCGCCGGTGGGCGCGCAGCCGCTGCCCGAAGGCTTGTGGGCGAAGCTGGCCGCCGTCGTCGGGTCGGAGATCAGCATCCGGGCGAGCAGCTGGTCGGCCAGGAAGGTCGCCTCGGCGCGCTGGCGCGCGTCGGTGGACATGCGCACGGCGGTCGCCTGCAGCCGCACCAGCCCCAGCACGCCGAGCGCGAAGACGACGATGGCCACCAGCACCTCGACCAGCGTGAAACCCTGGTCGGCGCGGCGGCGGCGGTTGGCTGGGCCCATCAGCACCTCCTCGGGTCGTCCGCCACGGCGATGGCCGGGTCGCACATGCGCATCATCCCGCCGCCGTACACGTTGACGCGGCGGCTGGCGGATTGCGCGGCGTGGCTGGAGACGGTCAGCTGCGACAGCTGGGTTCCCGTGGCCAGCACGCCCGTGGGCAGGAAGGTGGCCGAAACGGCGGAACCCGCCGAAGCGAGCTGCAGGCTGCCCCAGTCGGCGTTGCTGTACGCACGCAGCGTGTCGCCCGAACCCACCTGCGTCACGTTCCAGCCGATGCCGTCGGCCCGCAGGGAGAAGCGCACGGACGCATTGCGCCGCAGGGCCTCCGTGCGGGCCTGGGCCAGTCCGTCCATGATGCTCTGCGCGGCTTCCTGGACCTTGCGCCTGGCGATCATCTCCGCGGCGCCCGGCGCGACCAGCGTCGCCATGACGGCGAACACCGTGAGGGCGATCATCAGTTCGACCAGGGTGAAGCCGCGCTGCCTCAGCATGCGTCCCCCTGCTTCTTCAGCCAGCAGGCCGCGTCGACGGCCGCCCCGTCGAACTGCACCGTGCGCTGCTCGTCGCGGTGGTTCACCGAGTACGCGTAGCCGGCCATGCTGTTCACGCCGCCGGCCGTGATGACGAAGGATTGGGAATTGGACGTGCTGCCCCAGCTGCAGGAAAAGCTGAAGCCGTCGGCACTGGGCATGGGCACGGGACAGGTGGTCGCCGTGGAGCCGTAGTTCCGGTTGTCCGCGTAGTACTGCTCGAGCTTGACCCGCGCCGTGCCGAGCTCGCCCAGCGCGACCGCGATCTTGCCCCGGCGGACATAGGCGGTATAGGACGGGTAGGCGACCGCCGCCAACAGGGCGATCACCGCCATGGCGATCACGAGCTCGATGAGCGTGAAGCCCCGCGACCTGCCCAACGCTTTTTCTGCTTTCATCCGTGAGCGTCCCCAGGAACGCCGCCCTTCCGTGATGCAACAGGAAGGAACATTGGCGGCATTCTGTGGTGATCGTATCCCCAGCCGTTAGGGAATTTCGGAAGCAGTCGCGCCATTCAAACAGGTCATCCGTATTCCTAGGTGCAAACCCTTAGTCCGCCCCGCATATCCTCGTCGCCCATGCCCCTGCCCCTGCCCGCCCCCGAGGAGATCGCCCTGCTGGAGCCCTTCGAGCGCCTCGGGCTGGACCGCATCCGGATCGTCAGCACGCAGGCCGCGGCGGAGGACGCCGCCCACGCCCTGGTGCAGGCACCGGTGTGGGGCTTCGACACGGAGTCGCGCCCAACCTTCGAGGCCGGCCAGGGCCTCCGAGGGGCCGCACGTCGTGCAGCTCGCCACCCTGGAGCACGCGTACGTCTTCCAGCTGCACGAGGGCGGCTGCCGCGCCGTGGCCGGCGAGCTGCTGGCGCGCCGCGGGATCGTGAAGGCCGGCTTCGGGCTGCACGACGACAAGCGGCGCATCACGCACAAGCTGGGCGTGGAGCCGCAGGACGTGCTGGACCTGGACACGCTGTTCCGCGAGCGCGGCTACCGGCGGCAGATGGGGGTGAAGGCGGCGGTGGCCGTGCTGTTCGGGCGGCGCTACCTGAAGTCCAAGCGGGCCGCGACCTCGAACTGGTCGCAGCGCAGCCTGTCGGAGTCGCAGGTGCTCTATGCGGCCAACGACGCCTGGGCGGCGCTGCGCGTGTACCACGCGCTGGCGCTCAATCCTTGACCGCCGCCATCATCCGCCTGAAGCGCAGCGCGCATTCGGCGCGCATCTCCTCCACCTCGGTGATGATCGAGTCGGGCCGCGGACCCTCGCCCTTGGCATAGATGGCCAGGGCGTCCGAAAGCAGCTGCTCGTGCACGCGCAGCCGCGAGTGCAGCGCATGCCAGTCGGCATGCAGCCGTTCGAGTTCCTTGTCGGGACCGGGCGCCATGGCCGGAATTGTAATGAGGCTCGCTTCGCGGGCCGATGTCAGGCCGACTTCAGCACGTCCTGCACCTTGCGCAGCAGCACGTCGATCAGCACCGGCTTGCGCAGCAGCTCGATGCGCTGCGCCAGCAGGCCGCCGGCTATGGCTTCCTGCGCATAGCCGGTGATCAGGATCACCTTCAGCTGCGGCCGCGAGGCGCGCGCGGCGTCGGCCAGCTGCTTGCCGCTCATGCCACCCGGCAGGCCGATGTCCGACAGCAGCAGGTCCACCGGGCCGAGCGCATTGAGCAGTCGCACGCCCTCCGCGCCGGTGGCCGCGGCATGCACGTCATACCCCAGGCCGCGCAGCGCTTCGGTGGCGAGCGTGCGCACCACGTCGTCGTCCTCCACCACCACGATGGTTTCGCCGCGCCCCGCCACCACCTCCGCCAGCGGCTGCACCAGGGGCCCCGGCAGGTCCTCGCCCTCGAAGCGGGGCAGCAGCAGGGACACGCGCGTGCCTTCGCCGATCCGGCTGTCGATGGTCGCGAAGCCGCCCGACTGGCGCGCGAAGCCGTACACCATCGACAGGCCCAGCCCGGTGCCCTGGCCGATCGGCTTGGTGGTGAAGAAGGGGTCGAAGGCGCGCTCGATCACGTCCTGCGGCATCCCGGTGCCGGTGTCGCCCACCGTCACCTTGACGTAGTCGCCCGGCGCGAGGAACTCGTCGGGGCCGACCTGCGTGGAGGGCAGCTGCACGTTGGCCGTGGCCAGCGTGAGCCGGCCGCCCGCGGGCATGGCGTCGCGCGCGTTGATGGTCAGGTTCAGGATGGCGCTTTCCAGCTGGTTGGGGTCGCAGCGGGTGGGCCAGGTGTCCGGGTCCACGGCCATGGCCAGCGTGATCGACTCCCCGTGGTGCGCCGCACCAGCTCGCGCAGCGACTGCAGCAGCTGCACCAGCTCCACCCGCTGCGGCGCCAGCGGCTGCTGGCGCGCGAACGCCAGCAGCCGGTGCGTCATGGCGGCGGCGCGCTGCGCCGAGCTCATCGCCATGTCGACGAAGCGCGGGATGCTGGCCGTGCGCCCGGTGGCCTCCAGCTTGCGGATCACGTCGAGGGCGCCGACGATGCCCTGCAGCATGTTGTTGAAGTCGTGGGCGATGCCGCCCGTGAGCTGGCCGATCGCCTCCATCTTGTGGGCCTGGCGCAGCTGCTCCTCGGCCTGCTGCAGCTGCTCGGTGCGCAGGTCCACCTGGCGCTCCAGCTCGCCGCGCGAGCGGCTCAGCACCTCGCGCGCGTCCACGATGTCCTGGATGTCGGTGCAGGTGCCGAACCAGCGCACCACGCGCCCCTGCTCGTCGCGCACCGCCTGCGCGCGTCCCAGCACCCAGCGGTATTCGCCGGAGCGGTGGCGCAGCCGGTACTCGATGTGGTACGGCTCGCCGGTGTTCAGGCTGTGGCGCCACACCGTCCAGGCGCGCTTCTGGTCGTCCGGGTGGAACACGCCGTTCCAGGCCGCGCCGTCGGTGGAGCCGTAGGGAACGCCGGTGTACTCGTACCAGCGGTCGTTGTAGTAGTCGTGGAAGCCGTCCGGCAGCGTCGACCAGATCATCTGGTCCACCGAGTTGGTGATGGCGCGGAACTTGGCCTCGCTCTCGCGCAGCGCCGCCTGCGCGGAGACGCGCTGGCTGACGTCGGTGGCCTGGATGAAGATGCCGGTGGTGTGCTGGCGCTCGTCGCGCACCGGCTGGAACACGAAGTCGACGATGCGCCGCTGCAGCGTGCCGTCGTCGCCGCGGAACTGCACCACGACCTCGTTGCCCACGAAGGACTTGCCGGAGGCGTACACCTGGTCGAGGATGCCGATGAAGCCCTGTTCCGCCAGCTCCGGCAAGGCGTCGGCAACGGACGCCGACGACGATGCGCTGGCGGCCGACCAGCCGCCGGTAGGCCTCGTTGGCGAAGCGGTATTCGTGCGCGGGGCCGTCCAGCCACGCCACCGCCGCGGGCGCGTCGCGGAACAGGCGCTCGATGTCCTCCAGGCCGTAGCGCGAGCGGCCGACGGCGACCGGGTCGCTGCCGTCCTCGTCCCGTTCCTCCCCGCCAGGCTCACTGGATCATCCTGATCAGCCTCCCGAACAGGTCGTTCACGAGGTCCTGCACCGGGTCGCGTGCAGGCTCGGGCGGCTTGGGCCGCGGCCGCGGGATGTCGAACTCCACCCGCGCATCGGCGGCCTTGGTGCGCAGGGCCTGCACGAAGAAGTCGCCGACCATGGGCAGCGCGCTGCGGGCCCCTGCCCCCAGCTCTCGCCCATGGTGACGCGGTTGTCGCTGAAGCCCACCCAGGCGCCCGCCACCAGCTGCGGATGCATGAGGATGAACCAGCCGTCCGAGTTTTCCTGCGTGGTGCCGGTCTTGCCCGCCACGTCCGCCTGGATGCCGTAGCGCGTGCGGATCGCGAGGCCCGTGCCTTCGTCCACCACCCCGCGCATGACGTTGACCAGTTGCAGCGCCTGCGACCGCGGCATCACTTCCATCGGCTTGGCACGGGCGAACAGCACCAGGGTGCGGCCGCTGCGGTCTTCCACGCGCATGATCAGCTGCGGGTCGCCCATGTAGCGGCCGTTGTTGGCCAGCGTGCCGTAGGCGGTGACCATCTCGCGCAGCGTGACCGGGCTGGTGCCCAGCGCCAGCGAAGGCACCATCTCCAGCTTGCTCTCGCGCACGCCGAGGTTGAAGGCGAGCTCGGCCACCTTCTGCGGGCCGACCTTGCTCACCACCTGCGCCGTGATGCTGTTGCGGGAGTGGACCAGCCCGTCGCGCAGCGTCATCGGCTGGTAGGTCGGGGGACTGGAGTCGCGCGGGCTCCACGGGGCGGCGCCCTTGTCGCGGATGGACACCGGCTCGTCGATGAAGGTGTCGTCGGGCGACATGCCGTCCAGGAATGCCGCGCCATAGGCGAAGGGCTTGAAGGTGGAGCCGGGCTGGCGCCGCGCCTGGTTCACGTGGTCGTACTGCGACTCGGCGAAGTCCGTGCTGCCCACCCAGGCCTTGACCTGCGCGGTGCGCGGATCGATCGCGAGGAAGCCGGCCTGCAGCAGCGCGCGTTCCTCACCCTTGCGCCGGGCGCGGTCCGCGTAGTCCTGCAGCTGACGCATCTGCCGCGCCACCGCCGCATTGGCGGCCTTCTGCAGCCGCGTGTCGATGCTGGTGCGCACCACCAGGCCGTCGGCGTAGATGTCGTAGTCCTCACGGTCCGCCCAGGCGATCAGCCACTTGCGCACCTGCTGCGCCACGTGCGGCGCGATGCCGAACTGCTCGGTCTGGCGCTCGAAGTCCAGCCGCAGCGGCCGCGTCGCCAGCAGCTCGGCGCGCTTGGCATCGAGCTTGCCATGCCTGGCCATCTGCGCCAGCACGGTGTTGCGGCGGTCGCGCGCGCGTTCCGGGTTGAGCACCGGGTTGTAGTAGCTGGTGCCCTTGAGCATGCCGATCAGCGTGGCGCTCTCCAGCACGTCGAGCCGGTCGGCCGACTTGTCGAAGTAGGTCCGCGCGGCCATCTCGATGCCGAAGGCGTTGTACAGGAAGGGGACCGTGTTCAGGTAGGTTTCGAGGATCTCCTCCTTGGAGTAGATCGCCTCGATCTTCAGCGCGGTGATCGCTTCCTTGGCCTTGCGGGTGACCGACAGCGAGCGGCCGATCTCGTTCGGGTAGAGGTTGCGCGCCAGCTGCTGCGTGATGGTCGAGCCGCCCTCGCGCCGGCCGCGCAGCGTGTTGAACACCGCGGCGGCGGTGCGGCGGAAATCGATGCCGTGGTGTTGGTAGAAGCGGTGGTCCTCGGTGGCGATCAGCGCGTCCACCACCGGCTTGGAGATCCTGGCCAGCGGCACCCACTGCCGGTTGATCCGCTTGAATTCGGCCAGCACCACGCCGTCGGCGGACATCACCACGGTCGGCACTTCCGACTTGGCCTTGCGCAGGTCGGAGATGCTGGGCGTGAAGGGCACCAGGACCAGGACGTAGAGCAGCACCAGTGCGGGCAGCAGCAGGACCGCGCGCACCGGGTAGCGGCGCGCGAGGTCGCCTGCGCGGCGCAGCAGGACGACGGCCCAGGCCTGGGCCCGGGCGAGGGCCGGGATCATCGGATGAATCTAGTGGCGGCTGTGGTTGAGCCGTGTAGGACCCGTTCGCATGCGCGCGGTTCAGCTGGGTCGGTAAGCCGATGTGACGGGGTCAGCCGCCGGCGCGCTTCACGGTGAAGTTGCGTTGCTGCAGCAGCGCCATGACCTTCTCGACGTGGTCGCCCTGCACCTCGATCGTGCCGTCCTTGACGGTTCCGCCCGAGCCGCAGGTCGCCTTGAGGTCCTGGCCCAGCTTGAGCAGCCCGGCCGCATCCACCGGCACGCCGCGCACCACCGGTCACGGCCTTGCCGCCGCGGCCCTTGGTCTCGCGCTGCACGCGCACGATGCCGTCGGTGGGGGGCGCGGCGGCCTGGCGGCAGGCGCACTGCGCCACGGGCCGGCGGCACGAGGGGCACATCCTGCCGCCCTCGGTGGAATAGACGAGGCCGCCTCCCGTTTTGCGCATCCGGCGATTTTACCGGCGCCGCTTGCGTCCTCCTGTCAGGCGCGGGCGGCGATCACGGCCTGGCCGGCGAGCATCGCGACGCAGTGGTTCGCGTAGAGCAGCTGGCCGCGCGTGGCAGGCGCCCCCTGCGCCTGGACCGGCGCCGTGCCGGCAAGGACGAGGAGGAAGGCGAGGAGTGAACGCATCGGGGACCTGCAAGGCTGTGTCCGCCGATGCTAGGCGGCTGCCCCCGGCCAGCTTGCGTTGCGTCAACTCACCTGCGCGGGTCGCGCCTGCGGCCCAGCAACCACTCGACCAGGACGACGCCCCCGGCGATCAGCACCGCCCAGAGCGGCACCGAGGAGGGGAACAGGCCCTGCGCATAGGCATCGGAGGCGCGCGCGAAGGCGTGCAGGGCCTTGTCGGCGCCCTGGACCAGTGCATCGAACGGCGGGATGTTCATGGCGCCCTCCTTGCAGTCAACTTAGCACCTGCGCGCCAAAGCGCATCACCCTTTCGGGCTGCCTGTGTGCACTAGTTGCTCGGCGGGAGGGATCTCTCCAAACCGGAGGATTGCACCTGCCCTGCGGGTGCCTATCCTCGCTGCAGCATCCCGCGGAGACTGCGATGAGCGATGTCTACAGCATGACGGTCCTGTGCACGGACTGCACCGAGCGCAGGGGCGACCTGGAGCAAAGCGGCCACCAGGTGGTGGACATCCGCGAGGACCCCACCCTGCCCGGCTACTGCACCCTGCGCTACACCCGCCCGGCCGCCAGCAGCGCACGCTCGCTGATGATGCCGGCGTCGCAGGCCGACGCGGCGCGGGCCATCGTCAACATCTTCGAGACCGGCACCGTGCGCGGCCACTACGGCATGGTCACGGTGCTGCCCGGCGACACCGGCCGGCTCACCTACGGGCGCGCGCAGACCACGCTGGGCTCGGGCAACCTGCACCTGCTGATCGAGCGCTACTGCTCCACCGTCGGCGCGCGCTTCGGCGCCCGGCTGCGCGCCTGGCTGCCCGCGCTTTCTTCCCGCAGCCCCGCCGCCGACACCGACCTGAAGCTGCACAACATCCTGCGCGCCTGCGCCGACGACCCGGTGATGCGCGACGTGCAGGACGCCTTCTTCGACGACCTGTTCTGGGACCCGGCGCTGCGGGCCGCCACCCGCATGGGCATCCGCTCGCCGCTGGGCGTGGCGGTGGTGTACGACAGCTGGGTGCACGGCTCCTGGCCGCTGATGCGGGACCGCACGCAGTCCGGCGGCACGCTGCAGAAGCTGGGCGAGCACGAGTGGATCCAGCGCTACGTGCGCACCCGGCGCGACTGGCTCGGCACCCACCCGAACGCGCTGCTGCGCGCCACGGTGTACCGCATGGACGCCTTCCAGCGCCTGATGGCCCTGGACGCCTGGGGCCTGCCGCTGCCGCTGGTGGTGCGCGGCCAGGAGATTTCGCTGGCCACCCTCGGCGAGCTGCCGCCCGGCTGCTTCGACGGTCCCCAGCCCGGCACCCGCGAGCTGAGCGTGCGCAGCCCGCTGCTGCGCGGGCTGGACGTGCGGCTGCTGCAGCTGGCGCTGTCGGACCAGGGCTGCGACATCCGCGCCGACGGCGTCTTCGGCAACGCCACCGCGCGCTTCGTGCGCGCGCTGCAGCGCAGCAGCGACCTGCCCGAGACGGGCGTGGCCGACGCCGGCCTGGTGCAGCAGCTGGTCTCGATGGAAGCCTGAGCCGGCGCGCCCGGCTGGCGGATCAGCTGGGCACCGGCGGCTCGCCAGTGGGTTCTCCCTAGCACGCCCCGGCCCGGCCGCGGCGTAGATTGCCGGCCAGTCGCACCCATTCCCATAGCGACGCCAAGGAGACCCCAGCATGACCCGTCCGTCCCGCCGCTCGCTGATCGCCGGCAGCCTCGCCGCGCTCGCGCTCGCCGCCACCGCCTTTCCCGCCGCCGCGCAGAACTACCCGTCCCGCCCGATCACGCTGATCGTGCCCTGGGGCGCCGGCGGCGGCACGGACGCCACCGCCCGCATCCTGGGCAGCCTGATGGAAAAGGAACTGGGCCAGCCGGTGAACGTGGTGAACCGCACCGGCGGCAGCGGCGTGGTCGGCCACTCCGCGATCGCCTCCGCGCCGCCCGACGGCTACACCATCGGCCTGGCCACGGTGGAGATCGGCATGATGCACTGGCAGGGCCTGACCGAGCTCACCGGCGCCTCGTACACGCCGATCGGCCTGGTCAACGCCGACCCGGCGGGCATCCAGGTGCGCGCCGACGCGCCCTACAAGACCGTGCAGGACCTGCTGGCCGCCATCAAGGCCAACCCCGGCAAGTTCAAGGCCTCCGGCACCGGCCAGGGCGGCATCTGGCACCTGGCGCTGGCCGGGCTGCTGCGCGACCAGAAGATCGATCCCGCCTCCGTGGCCTGGGTGCCGAGCAACGGCGCGGCGCCCGGCCTGCAGGACATGGTGGCCGGCGGCATCGAGATCGCGCCGGTGTCGCTGCCGGAAGCGCGCTCGCTGATCGACGCCGGCAAGGTCAAGAGCCTGGCGATCATGAACGACAAGCCGGCCGCGCTCTACCCGAACGTGCCGACGCTGAAGGCGGCGATCGGCAGCGACTGGACCATGGCGGCCTGGCGCGGCATCGTCGCGCCCAAGGGCATCCCGGCCGACGTGCGCAACAAGCTGGCCGCGACCGTGCAGAAGGTCGCCAACAGCAAGGAGTACCAGGACTTCATGGCCAGCCGCGGCTTCGGCGTGATCTACGCGGGCCCGGACGAATTCGGCAAGTTCATGGCGAAGTCGGACGCGAGCTGGGCGCGACGATGAAGGCGGTCGGCATCGCGAAGTGATGGGGTGGAAGCGAGCGCGCGGCGCTCGCCCCGCATGACCGCGGGAACGACGAAGAACAACAATGAAACTCAATGACGCGGTCTTCGGGCTGCTGCTGACGCTCCTGGGGGCCGCCGTGCTGTTCGGCGTCCAGGGCTATCCCAAGATCCCCGGCCAGCCGGTCGGGCCCGCCCTCTTTCCCGGCCTCATCGCCGCCGGCCTGTGCGTGGCCGGCGTGCTGCTGATCGCGCGCGGCTGGCGCCAGCGCGCGCAGCAGCACTGGCTGGCCTGGGACGACTGGGTGCGCTCGCCGCGCCACGTGATGGCGCTGGCGGTGCTGCTCGGCTCGGTGGTGTTCTACATGGCCGCGGCCGACGTGCTCGGCTTCCTGCTCACGGCCTTCCTGATCCTGATGGCGCTGTTCCTCGTGCTGCGCGTGCGGGTGCCGGTGGCGCTGGCCGTGGCCGTCATCGCCACGCTGCTGGTGCACACCGCCTTCTACAAGCTGCTCAAGGTGCCCCTGCCCTGGGGCCTGCTCACGGGGGTGTCCTGGTGACGAGCGCCGCCGTCCTGCAGGCCTTCGCGATGGTGTTCGAGCCGGCCACCCTGCTGGCCATCTTCCTGGCCGCGCTGTTCGGGCTGTTCGTGGGCGCGATCCCCGGGCTGACCGCGACCATGGCGACCGCACTGCTGGTGCCGGTCACCTTCTTCATGCCGCCGATCCCGGCGATCGCCACCATGGTGACGGCGACCGCGATGGCGATCTTCTCCGGCGACGTGCCGGGCTGCCTGCTGCGCATCCCGGGCACGCCGGCATCGGCCGCCTACACCGACGAAGCCTATGCCATGACGCGCAAGGGCGAAGCGGAAGTCGCGCTCGGCGCCGGCCTCGTGTTCTCCGCGGTCGGCGGCCTGTTCGGCACGCTGGTGCTGATCCTGGCGGCGCCGACGCTGGCGGAGTTCGCGCTGAACTTCAGCTCCTTCGAGTACTTCTGGCTGGTGCTGCTGGGGTTGACCTGCGCGATCTTCATCACCAGCGACGCGCCGCTCAAGGGCCTGGTGACGCTGCTGCTCGGGCTGCTGGTCGCCTGCGTGGGCCTGGGCAACCCGGCGGGCCACCCGCGCTTCACCTTCGGCAACTCGGAACTCACCGGCGGCATCGGCATGATCCCGATGATGATCGGCATGTTCGCCATCTCGGAGCTGATCCGCTATGTCGTGGACACCAGCCCCACCCCCGAACTGGTGGTGGAGAAGGTGGGCAACGTGATGAAGGGCCAGTGGGCGCTGGCCAAGAAATATCCGATCCAGATCCTGCGCGGCAGCACGCTGGGCACGGCGGTCGGCGCGCTGCCGGGCGCGGGCGCGGACATCGCGGCCTGGATGTCCTATGCCATGAGCAAGAAGTTCTCCAAGGAGCCGGAGAAGTTCGGCACCGGCCACGTGGAGGGCATCGTCGAATCGGGCTCGGCCAACAACAGCGCGCTGGCGGGTGCGTGGATCCCGGCGCTGGTGTTCGGCATTCCGGGGACTCGATCACGGCGATCGTGATCGGCGTGCTCTACATGAAGAACATGAACCCGGGGCCGACGCTGTTCACCACCAACCCGCAGAACATCTACGCGGTGTTCCTGCTGTTCATCCTGGCCAACCTGATCATGATCCCGCTGGGCATCCTGTGCATCAAGGTGGCCAAGCGCATCCTGCGGGTGCCGCGCAACATCCTGATGCCGCTGATCCTGCTGTTCTGCGTGGTCGGCACCTTCGCGATCAACAACACGCCCTTCGACATCGGCGTGATGCTGGTGGCCGGCGTGATCGCCTACCTGCTGGAAGCCAACAAGTTCCCGATCGCGCCCGCGATCCTGGGCGTGGTGCTCGGGGGCATGCTGGAGGAGAACTTCATCACCTCGATGATCAAGTCCAACGGCAACCTTGGCGCCTTCCTGTCGCGCCCGATCGCCGCCGGGCTGGCGGTGGTGACCATCCTGGTGTGGTTCCTGCCGGTGGTGATGCGGATGGTGCGGGCGCGGCGGGCGGTAGTCCCAGCGTAGCCGGCAGGGGTGCCTGCGTAGGCTGGCGGTGAGCGCCGCGAACCCCAGCGCTTGCGCGCATCGCTGGGGTTCCTGCGTCACCCCGGCCTACGAGCCTGATTCATTGCGCGGTGGGGAACTTCACCTTCAACTTCTCCGCCCACGGCTTCAGCGCCTCCATGATCCCCGGATGCAGCGTCACGCCCTCGGCGCGCTGCTGCCGCATCAGCGCATCGCCCTTCTCGCCCGGCAGCCGCACCGGCTTGCCGGCCTGCGCGGGCCGCGACGCGTGGCACTGGCGCGCGACTTCGTCCATCTGGCGCACGAAGTCCGCGCTGCCGCCGAAGGCCGCGGGGTCGATGATTTGCACGAACACCGTCGCGCCCCAGCCCTGCTTGGGGTCGGCGCGGCCGAAGCCCGCGAGGCCGCCGGTCAGCGCCTCCACCATCAGCGACAGCCCAAAGCCCTTGTGCCCCGAGTCCAGTCCGCCCAGCGGCAGGATCGTGCCCTTCGGTTCCTGGAACAGCACGGCCGGATCGTTGCTGGGCTTGCCGTGCCCGTCGATCACCCAGGGCGCCGGCAGCTTGCCGCCTTCCTGGTGCAGCCGGCCCGTGAGTCCGTTGGTGGTGGCGGACGTGGAGATGTCCGTGACGATCGGTGCGCCGCTGGTGGGAATGCCGGCGGAGATCGGGTTGGGCGTGAACACCGGGTCGAGTCCGCCGTAGGGCGCGACGCTGGCCGAGTTCGCGTCCGAGGACGCCAGGATCATCATCAGTCCCTGGTCGGTCGCCCGACGGTGGAAGGCGGCCAGGCAGGCGATGTGGTGGCTCTGGCGGATGACGACGGTGCCGGTGCCGCAGGCCCTGGCCTTGGCCGCCGCGGCCTTCATCGCCTCCAGCACCAGCCACGGCCCGGGCAGGCGCCGGCCATGCCAGGTCAACGCGGCCGGCGCTTCTTGGATCACCTCGGGGCCGCCCTCCAGCCGCATGGACCCGCTCTCGATCTCGCGCAGGTAGGCCGGCAGCAGCTGCAGCCCGTGCGTGGTGTGGCCCAGGAGGTCGCCGTCGACCAGGATCTCCGCGACGGCCTGGGCCTTGTCGCCGGGCATGCCGGCGGCGGCCAGCGCGTCGCGCGCGAAGGCGGTGAGGGAGGAAGCGGCGTAGCGCGGGGCGGACTGCGTCATGGTGGCGCAGTCTAGCGGCGGCGGCGAACACCTCGTTACGGACAAGCCCTAGCCCCCGCGCGGCCACCCACAATGGCCCACTTCAACGGCCCAGCTTCGCACCACTTCATGACCGACAACCTCTGGGCCTGGCTTTCCCTCGCCCTGATCGCCGCCCTGGTGCTCGTCATCTGGTCGATCCGGCGCCATCGCAGCCCCATCCTGCAGGTGCAGACGGACTGCGGCATCGAGCAGCTGATGCCCTCGCTGTCGGGCCTGACGCTCAGCACGCCGGTGGAAGGCAACAGCGTGCAGGTGCTGGAGAACGGCGGCTTCTACGACGTGCTGGAGCAGCGCATCCGCGCCGCCCAGCGCTCGGTGCACTTCGAGACCTTCCTGTGGAAGCCCGGCAAGCTGGGCGACCGGATGGCGGCGGCCTTCATCGACCGCGCCCGCGCCGGCGTCCCCGTGCGCATCACGCTCGACGCGCAGGGCTGCAAGACCCTGGAGAAGGACCAGGTGGCGCGGATGCGGGAGGCGGGCTGCAAGCTCAAGTTCTTCCACAAGCACTCGATCTACACCATCGGGGTGATGAACGACCGCACCCACCGCAAGATCTGCATCCTCGACGGCAGCGAGGCCTTCGTCGGCGGCCACTGCATCACCGACGACTGGCTGGGCGACGCCGAGGACCACCAGCACAACTCGGACGTCAGCGTCTGGCTGCACGGGCCCATCGTGCACAGCATCCAGGGCTGCTTCAGCGAGAACTGGGCGGGCGAGACCGGCGAGCTGTTCGTGGGCGACGAGTACTTCCCGGTGCTGCAGAAGGCCGGGAACATCTCGGTGCATGCCGCCTTCGCCAAGCCGGAGAACTCGGCGCCGGCGGTGAAGATCCTGCACCACACCGCGCTGTGCCTGGCGCGCAGGAAGATCTGGATCCAGAACCCGTACTTCATTCCCAAGCAGGAGGCCATCGCCGCCTTCGGCACCGCCGTCAAGCGGGGCGTGGACGTGCGCGTGCTGATGCCCTCCACCAGCGGCTCGGACTCGCCGCTGGTGCAGCACGCCGGGCACTACCACTTCGAGCAGCTGCTCAAGCTGGGCGTGCGCCTGTTCGAGTACCCCCACACCCTGCTGCACCAGAAGGTGATGACCATCGACGGCTGCTGGAGCGCGGTGGGCTCCACCAACTTCGACGACCGCTCCTTCGACACCAACGACGAGGTCACGGTGGGCATCCTCGACGAGGGCATCACGGCGCAGCTGGATGCCATCTTCGAGAAGTACTGCCGGCGCGCCGAGGAGATCAAGCTGGAGAAGTGGCGCAAGCGCAGCGTCTTCATCAAGGTCAAGGACAACGCGGCCTACCTGCTGAACGACCTGCTCTAGCCCCTCCTCACCAGACCATCACGGCCGCCTGGCCCGGCTTCTTCGCATAGCGCAGGCGCAGCCGCAGCAGGTACTCCTTGCCGGCGTCCAGGTGCACCTTCAGGTGCGCGTTGTCGTCGGTGCCGCCGTCGTCCTCCAGCGCCAGCGGCTTGCCCTTGGGGCTGGCCTGCCGGAACAGGGCCATCAGCGCGTCGGCATCGCCGAAGGTGCGGAACTCGTAGTCGCGCGTCTCGATCGGCTGGAAGCGGAAGTCCGCCTGCTGGCCCGAGCCGAGGTACAGCGAACTGGCCTTGAAGGGCTTGAGCGTCTTGATCGCCTGCGGCTTGAGCGCGGGATAGAAGGCCTTGGCCCACTTGCGGTCGCGCGCCGACAGGCCGCCCTTGGGATGCAGGCCCTTGCCGTACTTCTTCGGCTGCACGATCAACCCGGCCTCGAAGGGGTAATGCATGATCGAGTTCGGGTCCCAGGACGAGCCCTGCACCTTGTCGGCCTGCAGCTTGTCGATGATGTTGTGGCGGGGGTCGCCTTGCTCCAGTTGTTCGGCGGTGCCGCCAGCGCCTGGTACACGGCGGCTTCGTTCCACACGATGCCGGCGAAGGGGTTCTGGTGCTCGTGCGGGAAGCCCAGGCTGTGGCCGATCTCGTGCAGCGCCGTGTCCAGCCCCTCCGCGGGATCCTCGGTCAGGCTCCAGCCGAAGTTCATGGTGCGCGGGTCCTCGCGTTTCGTGAGCACGTCGGTGCCGATGTAGGACCAGGAACCGTCGCCGTCCTGGAAAGCGATGCGGAAGTCGGCCTCCCCGGCCTCGTGCACCTCGGCGAACTCCAGGCCGATGCCCAGCGCCTTCCACATCTTGAAGGCCTCGCGCACGACCTCGCGGTCGCCCTCGCTGCCGGCCCACTTCTTCGGCTTGTCGTAGAACCAGTACCGCAGCTGCGAGCCGTTGAGCCACTTGTACTGCGTCTCGCGTAGCAGCCGCGTGCGTTCGTCCGCGGCCGGCGCGGGACGCAGGTAGCCCTTGGGATAGGTGACGTTGCAGAAGCGGTGCATGAGGTTCTCCTTCAGAGGGGTGCCAGCCCCGGGATCATTTCGCGCCGGCGCATGTCGGCGCAGTGCAGCTGCGGGTTCTGCGGCTCGGCGACCACGCTGGCGATGCGTTCGCCGGCCCTGGCGATCAGCTGTTCGAAGTTCAGGCGCGGGCGTTTCTGCCGCGCGGCCTGGTGCAGCACGCTGCACACGCTGTAGGTGAAGGCGCCGAAGGCGGTGACGCCGTGCCGGTATTCGTAGGCCAGCTCGCCTTCGGCGCAGGCTTCCAGCATCACCGGCACGTAGGGGCCGAAGTGGTCGTTGGCGGACTTCGCGCTGCGGTACTCCGCCGCCGACGGCGTCCACAGGCTGGTGCCGCGGCCCATGCGGCGCACGCTGCCGTTCTCGCCCAGCCAGGACTTGCGGTCGCTGGCGCGCGCGAGCTGGCGGTCCTCCTTGGCCGTGACGCGCGCGAGCTGTTGGCGCGGCAGCCACATCTGGCTGCGGCCGTCCCAGCGCAGCATGCGGTGGCGGATGTCATCGGGCGGCGTGAGCCCGCGCGCGCGCAGCGCCGACCCTCGCGTCATGCCGCCGGCATGGCAGCAGTCCAGCATCACGGTGAACTGGCAACCGTAGGGAAGCTGGCCGTAGAGCGCCGCCAGTTCGTCGTCGGTGATGCCGTCGCCGCGGCTCCAGTCGAAGTCCCAGGGCACCAGGCATTCGTCGAGCCGGTCCACCTCGGAGTCGCGGCCGTAGCCCGGCACCTGCGCGCCGTGGCCCGCGAAATAGAAGAACAGCTGGTCGCCCTCGCGCGCTTCCTCCAGCAGCCAGCGCAGCCGCTCGCGGATCGCCTCCCCGTCGCGCGCTCGTTCAGCACCACGCGGATGCCGTCCACGGGGAAGCCGAGCTCCTGCAGCGCGGCGCTGACGGCGAACACGTCGTTCACCGGCCCTTCCAGCCGGTTCTGCGCTTCGGGATAGTCGGCCACGCCCACCAGCACCGCCTTCTGCTTGAGCTCCGGCGGCTTGGCGCGCGTGACGATGCGGGCGTGCTGCTGCGCGAGGTCGGTCGGCCGCGTGCCGGCGGCCACGGCGCGGCCGCGCGGCGCGGTGGCGGCCAAGTCCTGCCACACCGTCAGCGCGGTCTGCTCGTGCCCGAGGTAGCTGGCGCCCTCGTGGTCGGCGAAGCCGGGCAGGTCGAAGAAGGTGTCCACCTGGCGGAAGCGGCCCACCGAGGGCAGCCCCACCGGGCAGGTGAAGACGTCGTCTTCCGCGTTGAACAGGTGCCACCAGAAGCGGCAGCTCTCCAGCGGCTCGATGCGGCCGCCGAACACCGAGCGCACGGCGGGATTGCCGATCTGCGAGCCGAAGGAGACGAAGGTCAGGTCCTTGGCCAGCGTGCCGCCGGCGACCTCGTCGGGCCGCAGCGTGTCGTAGGCGATCAGCGAACCCAGGCTGTGGGCCAGCACGATGTCCGGCTGGAACTGCTGGATCACGAAGGACAGCCGGTCGCGCAGCAAGGCGCGCAGTTCCTCCAGCGCCACCCACTGGGCGATCATGCCGGCGGTCCAGCGCACCGAGTCGAGCGCCGACGCCAGGCCGCCGCGCGAACGCAGGCGGTCGGTGAGGCCGTGGAACAGGCCGCTGGAGGAAAGCCGGTAGAGCGCCTCGATGACCTCGGGCACCCCCAGCGGCGCGCTTTCGAACAGGTCGTCGTAGCCGAGGAATTCGACGGTGTGTTCCAGCCCGGGACGCCAGGCCCCCAGGCCGTCGGCCACCGCCTGCCGCCACTTGGGCTGCCAGTCCGTCGTCTTGGCATCGCCATGGCCGACGCCGTGAATCGCCAGGATCCGCATGTCTTCCCCCTGCCGGTGGAACGGGCCCCGGCCCGCCCAAGATATAGAGCGGATGCGGGGCGCGCAACATCCTCACGTCGGGAGATGCGCGCGCGCGAGTGACAATTGATCCATGTCGTCCATCGAGCAGCATCCCCTGGAATCCGAACTTCCCGCCGAAGCCCTGCGCGTGCTGGCGCAGGCGACCCGCCACGCCACGCCTTGCGGCGACGGCCAGCTCGTGTGGCACACCTGGGGACACGCTGGCGGCGAGCCGCTGGTGCTGCTGCATGGCGGCAGCGGCAGCTGGACGCACTGGATCCGCAACGTGGAGGCCCTGGCCGCAGCGGGCCGCCGGGTGGTGGTGCCGGACCTCCCCGGCTTCGGCGACTCGGCCCGGCCGCCGGGTGGGCAGGACGCCGACGCCGTGGCCCCGGTACTCGCCGACGGCATTCGGCAGATACTGGGCGACGCGCCGGTCGATATCGCCGGCTTCTCCTTCGGCGGCCTGTGCGGCACGCTGCTGGCCGCCTCGCATCCGCAGCGCGTCCGGCGCCTGGTCCTGGTCGGCGCGCCCGGCCTCGGCCTGCGCAGCAAGCGCCTGCCGCTGACCGCGTGGCGCGACCAGCCGACGCTGGAGGGCCGGCTGGCCGCCCACCGCAGCAACCTGGCCACGCTGATGCTGCACCGCCCGGAAGCCATCGACGCGCTGGCCATCGCGCTGCAGGCGGCCAACGTGCCGCGCGACCGCATGCACCGCCGCCGGCTCGCCCTGACCGACATCCTGCTGCAGACCCTCCCGAAGCTCGCCTGCCCGGTGGACGCGATCTACGGCGCGGCCGATGCCCTGTACATCGACAGCATCCAGCGCCTGGAGCCCCTGCTGCGCACGGCGCCGCGCTTCGGCGAGCTGGTGCTGCTGCTGGGCGCCGGGCACTGGGTGCCCTACGAGGCGCCCGCCGCCTTCCACCGAGAGCTGCTGCGGCTGCTCGCCGCGCAAAGGTGAATGGATTACATTCTGGCCGGTACCGCCCCCGGTCCTCCCGCGGAGCTTGCTGCCTAACTGGCCTGCATCCACACGGAGGAACACCATGTACGCAGCTGCCGAACAACGCATCCACAACGTGCACACCCTGACCGCGGGGCCGGCGCGCTGCGCGGACGACTGGGCCTGGCGCGTGCTGGAGGAGATCGACTACGGCCTGATCGTGGTCGACGTGGACTGCGAGGTGCTGCACGCCAACCACCTGGCGCGCCACGAGCTGTCCCGCGAACGCTTCATGCGCACGCACGGCGAACGCCTGCTCGGCCCGAGCGCCTGGCACACCGAGCAGATCGTGCGCGGCGTGCAGCGCGCCGCCCAGGGCCGCCGCGAGATGATCGTCCTGCGCAACGGCGACCTGTGCCTGCACGTGGCCTGCGTCCCGCTGTTCAACGGCTACGAACAGGGCGGCTCGGTGCTGCTGATGCTCGGCCGCCAGAACGACACCGGCAACCTGGCGCTGGCCTTCTTCTCGCGCAGCCACGGCCTGACCCCGGCCGAGGAGGCGGTGCTCAAGTGCCTGTGCGACGGCCTGCGCGTGCCCGAGATCGCCACGGCCAAGGGCGTGTCGGAGAACACGGTGCGCACGCACGTGCGGTCGCTGCGCGACAAGACCGGCATCAACAGCATCCGCGGCATGATCCAGCGCATCGCCGCCTTGCCGCCGGTGGTGCCGATGACCCTGTCGATCCGCCGCGCGGCGCATCGCAAGAGCAATGAGCGACCAGCGCCCGCTGCTGACCCCCTGCCCGCCCCGGCGGCGGTCGGCGGCGGCCTGCGGCCGGGCCAGTCGCACACCGAGGCGCTGGCCGCGCGCGGCACCGAGCGCACCTTCCGCAAAGGCCTGCTCCTGATCCAGGAAGGCGACCTCGGCAGCACGCTGTTCATCGTGCGCTCGGGCCGCCTGCGCGCCTATGCGGCGGATCCGCAGGGCAAGGAGATCACGCTGGGGATCTACGGCGCCGGCGAATACGTGGGCGAGATGTCGCTCGACGGCGGCCCGCGCTCGGCCAACGTGGAAACGCTGGAGACCACCACCTGCTCGGTGATCACCCGCGAAACGCTGCTCGCCTACATCGCGCAGGAACCCGCCTTCGCGCTGGAGATGATGGCCCGCCTGATCCGCCGCGCGCGCCTGGCCACCGAGAGCACCCGCAGCCTGGCGCTGATCGACGTGTACGGCCGGGCGAAGCGCCTGCTGGAAGAACTCGCCGGCCCGCCCGCCGCCGACGGCTCGCGCACCTTGCGCGAACGCATCACGCACCGCGAGATCGCCAGCCACCTCGCCTGCTCCCGGGAGATGATCAGCAAGCTGATGAAGGACCTGGAGGTGGGCGGCTACGTGGAGAAGCGCGAGCAGCGGATCGTGCTGGTGAAGGGGTTGCCGGCGCGGTGGTAGCGGCGCGGCGCGGCAGCACCTACTTCACCGTCACCCAGCGCCACTCCAGCCAGTTGTCCGCGCGATGCACCGCATCGACGTTGCTGCGCATCGCCCACGGAATCACCTGGCGGTGCAGCGGGATGTGGTGGACCTGGGCGTTGTGTTCGCGGAAGGCGGCCTTGATCAGTTCGGCGCGCCTGGCGGGATCCGCCTCGCGCGAGGAGGCAGCAGCCAGTTCGTCGAGCTTCGGGTTGTTGTAGTTCCCCCAGTTCCAGTAGCCGACGCCCTTCTCGCCGCGGGAGCGCACGATCGGCGTCAGGGTGGTCTCGGCGTCGGTGATGGACCCGCCCCACCCCAGCATGTACATCGAGGTCTCCAGCTTTTCCATCTTCGCGAAGTACAGCGCCCGGGGCATCGCGTTCACCCGGACCTTCACGCCCACCTGCCCCCACATGGCCGCCAGCGCGACGCAGATCTCCTCGTCGTTGATGTAGCGGTTGTTGGGGCAATCCATCGTCACCTCGAAGCCCTGCGGATAGCCCGCTTCGGCGAGCAGGCGGCGCGCCAGCTCCGGGTCGTGCGGCAGCCGCCGCTCGAATTCAGGATCCTCGTACGTGCCCAGGCTGCTGGGGAGGATGGATCCCGTGGGCACCGCCATGCCGCGCATCAGGTTCGCCCGGATCGTCTCGATGTTGATGGCGTGGTACAGCGCGCGCCGCACGCGCACGTCCTTGAAGGGGTTGCGGCCCTTGATGTTGCTGTTGAGCAGCTCGTCGCGCGCCTGGTCCATGCCGATGAAGATGGAGCGTGTCTCCGGTCCCTCCACGACCCGCACGCCGGGGGTCTGGCGCAGCCGCTGCAGGTCCTGCGGCGCGGGATCCAGCACGAAGTCCAGTTCACCGGAGAGCAAGGCGGCCGTCCGCGTGGCGTCGCTCCGGATCGACACGTACGCGACTTCCTGGACGTTGCCTTCGAAACCTCCCCAGTAGGCCGGGTTGCGGCGGAAGGTGGTGCGCACGTCGGGCTGGCGCGACACCAGCGCGTACGGTCCGGTGCCGTTCGCGTTCAGGTGCGTGAACTTGGCTTCCTTGTTCTTGAAGTCGAGCGGCGTCGCCGCGTTGTTCCGCTCGC
The DNA here is from genome assembly GCF_013087525.1 of Ramlibacter montanisoli. GTDB lineage: Bacteria > Pseudomonadota > Gammaproteobacteria > Burkholderiales > Burkholderiaceae_C > Ramlibacter > Ramlibacter montanisoli. The sequence continues at coordinate 1,923,471 of NZ_JABFCS010000001.1, forward strand.
TCCAGGCCCCTTGTTCATGATGAAGATGAGCGAGGCATGCTGCAGGAAGATGGGGTTCACCTGTGGCAGCTGGAACTCCACGGTGAGCTCGTCGATCCGCTTCGGCTCGCCCATCGCGCTGGCGTATGCCTGCATCGCCGACGTCGCCGACTGGGCGCGCCTGACCGAGAACACCACGTCGTCGGCGCTGAAGTCCGCGCCGTCGTGGAACTTGACGCCCCGCCGCAGCGACATGCGCCAGGTCGTCGGCCCGACCTGGGTCCAGGAGCTGGCAAGTCCCGGCACCAGCTCCAGCTTGCGCCCGCGCTTGACGAGTGTTTCGTACACCTGCCCGTTGATGGAATTGGTCAGGAGCTCGTTCTGCGAGTGCGGATCCATCGTCTGCGTGTCGCCCTGCGAGGCCCATCGCAACACCTGGGCCGGCAAGGCGACGGGCAGCGCCATGCAGGCGAAGAGGAGGACGGCGCGCAGGAGCTTCATGCGCGCCAATCTAGTTCCCCGTGCCGCGGTGTGTCCAGCGAAATCGGCGGCGCGCCGCTATTGCACGATGTGCTGGATGTCGATCTGCGGATCCTCGCGCGGTGTGGGGCCGGGGGTCAGGGGCGGCAGTGCGCGCAGCCGCACGACCGTGCGGGCGGCCAGGGGCGCCGCGACGCTGGTGCCCGCGCGGCGCGTGAAGCCCGCGCTGCGGTTGCCCCAACCCACGATCCCCAGCGCATTGGCGGACGCATCGGCCGGGGCGGCCACGTCGATCAGGAACCGGAGATGCGCGCTCGGCGGGCGCGCCGGGCCGCCCGCACTGTACTGCGACCGCAGCCGCTCGCGCGCCTGGTAACTGCCGACCACCGTGATGCCGCTGCCCGTGGCCAGCCCGTTGATCGAGTGGGCGTCGTAGGGCCGCCCCTTTCCGGCGGGCGCTCCCGACTCGAAGTCCCAGTCGCGCGAGAAGCGGCGCGGGAACGTGGACTGGTAGCTGCGCGTGGCGCCACCGAGTGCGGGCGTGCTGCGGGAGATGTAGGCGAAGACGTCTCCGGGGGCACCGGGCCTGCGGACCAGGATGCGCCAGTCGCCCACTTCGCCGCCCGCGCCCTGCGCCGCGAGGGTCGGCGGCAGCACGAAGAGCACCAGCCGCTGGTGTCCGCCGAACGTCGTCGCCTGCTGCAGGCTCAGGATGCCGGCAACCGGACGCCCCAGGCCGTCGGATCCGGACCAGGCGCCGTCGCCGCTGACGAATGCGGGTGCACCCGTGGCCTTCGGGGAAAGCAGCGCGAACTGCATGTCATCGAGCGTGTGCGGCGCCCACACCTCGACGAAGGTCTGCCGTTCGTTGCCGGGCAGGACGCGGACGCGGAACGTGTGGGTTCCACCGGGCGCGGCGGCCAGGTTGACGCGCTCGTGCGTGTTCGTGCGCAGGGTATTGCCCGCGCTCACCAGCACGTGCATGGTCTTGCCCAGCGTGAGCCGCGCATAGTCGATCAAGGCAGCGGCCGCGGTGTCGTAGAAGGACTGCCCGTCGTGGCTGCCATCGTAGGTCTCGGAGGAGATCGGAACCACGATGTCCGTCGTCTGCGGGCCGGCGCACTCCAGGATGTATTCCAGCGCGGCCAGCCGGTACGTCCCCAGGGCGCTGCGCGGCACGCCCTGGATGTACATGGATGGCAACTGCACGAACACGAGGTCCGGGAACTGGTTCTGCAACGCGCTCTGCCCGCGCTGCGGGGCGTGGTCGTGCTGGCCCTGCCACAGCAGGGTGGAGTTCGCGTGGGCTCCGAACAGGCAGCCCAGGATGTGCGCACCATGGGATGACTCCCGGCACAGCTCCGGCAGGCCGGCCCGGCGGTACAGGGCCCAATCGTCGGCGGCGGACCAGCCCGCGCTGAAGACATCGAGCTGGACGTTCGACGCTGCCATGCCGAAGTTCCAGGGGCTGGCGCGCTGGCGCCCGGCACGCCCAGCGCGCCGCCCTGTTGCCACAAGCTCAGCACCCGGGTGCCACCGGAGGCCAGGCGCAGCCGGCTGTTGGCGAAGGGGCAGCCGTAGTCGACCATGCCCACCAGGACGCGGCTCCGGCAAAGCGGCGGCGGGGCGCCGGGCCTTCCTGGCTGCAGGGGCTGCGCAGGCCCCGTGGGGCGCGTCGGCTGCGGGGCCACGGCGACCTCGAACCGCAGCACGGTGCCTGCGGCCGCCGCCTGTTCGACCCTGCGCAGCCCTGCCGGGTTGACGATGGCGGTGCCGTAGACGTGGGTGTTGTTCCACCACGGCTGGTGCAGCGTGGCGTCCGGCGCAGGGAACACGGTCTCGCAGAGCGCGCGGACCGCCTCCTTCTTCTTCTGGACCGTCAGCCGCAGCTCGAACGCGACCAGGAAGAAGGCGGGCGGCCCGCCGAACTGGGCGTACCTGGTGGCCGAAGCCCACGCGTAGTAGGCGTCGAGGGCGCGCGGTGGAATCGCAATTCCATGGCCGGCGTCCGGCAGCGACAGTGGGGTGAAACTCAGGTCCATGGCGGCTCCCGGCGTTCAGGTGTGCCGGTTGCGCCACTCTCCCCACGCGCCGCTCCAGAGGTAGCTGAGCAGCGGAGCCGTCGGGAAGGTCACGTTCGGCGCAGCGGCCACGCCGTTGGGCAGGTTCCCGCCCGGTGCGGGGGATTCGCGCGGTACCCGTCGAGGAATCCGGGCTGCGTGATCGTGTGGGTGGCGTAGCGGACCTCGTCGAATTCCCATTGCTGCAACGGACGCGCCTGCGTGTTCGTCACGTTGTTGCCGTTCACGACGGCCACGTTCCAGCTGTTGCAGGGATCCAGGACCGTGCACCGCCTGACGAAGTACTCGCCCAGGGCCATGCCCAACGCCGCACCCGGCGGCAGGTCCACGGGGAAATGGACGCCGGCGACGATGCGGTTGAAGGACATCCGGAAGGCCTGCCGGTACAGCATGGCGCGCAGGCCCGCGTTGTTCGCATTCGGGTCGGCCAGCTCGCACAGGATGCAGGCCGTCATGTAGGCCTGCGCCGCGTGTCCCATCGGCAGCGAGCCGTGGCCCGGAGTGGTCACCATCGGCTGCACGTCCGGAGAGTAGTTCACCGGGCGCCAGCAGCCCAGCTCGTGCTTGAACCGCATCTCGACGAAGATCGCCAGCTGCAGGGCGACGTTCAGGAGTTCGTAGGTCTTGGGGGTCAGGTCCGGCCGCATCTGCAGGATCGCGGCCCAGAACGCGAATTGCGAGTCGATCTGCGCCAGGATCTCCGCCGCGCGGTCCTCGCGCAGTTCCGCGTAGTTGAGGACTTCCGCCAGCTCGTTCACGAACAGGGGCCGGCCCGGCCGGCGGATGGTCACGGATGGCAGCGTGACGGGCCCGCTTGCGGTGATGTCCATCCGCAGTCCGGCGGTGAGGCCTCCCCGGCCGCCACCGGCTGGAAACTGATCGCCTGCAGCAGCTCGAAGGTGGCGAGATACGAGCGAACCCAGGGCTCCCACCGCCCCAGCGTCTCGATGTTCCCGATGGCGGGCAGCGGCGGCAAGGGATAGGGAACGCTGGGCATTCCGGGGTCGGTGATCCCTTCCCTCGCACGATTGATCGCGCCCACGAACAGCGGGTTCGCATAGCCGTCCATCAGGGTGGCGATCACGGCGGCCCCCCGGCCGCGCCGCCGGCCGCCCCACCCGCCGCGCCCCCGCGGCTCCGCCGGCTGCACCACCCGCCGGGTTTGCTGCACTGGAAAGTACATAGAAGGCCATGGCACCTCCTCGGTTTGTCTAACGTAAGGGGACGCCGGCCGCGGCCAGCGCCTTGGCGAACCGTTCGACCTTGTCCGTTACTGCGGGTCGACGGGAAAGGTATCGCTCGACGGTGAGGCGGGGCGCCACTTCCATCAGGCGGCGGACCATCTCGTGAGCGAACGCCTCCTGCCCCGTTTCCATGCCCGCGATGACGAGCACGCGGAGGGTGGGCGCATGGAACTTGTTCAACATCCAGGAGCGCCGCGCCTCCTGCAGCGCGCGCTCCATCTGGTCGTCGAACAGGAGCGCGGAGGCGAGCAGGCTGTGGTAGTAATAGCGGATCGGATCCAGCGGGGACAGCGCCATCGCCTTTTCGGCGCTGCTGACGGCCGCGCCCGTTTCCGCTGGCAGCACGGACTGGACGGTGGCACGGAACAGCCAGCCGAGGGAACAGCTCGGGTCCAGCGACAGCGCCGAATCGATGCGCTGGCGCGCCGTGTCCACGTCGGACTTCAGGTGGCAGTACACGAAGCCCTCGATGGCCAGCGCGAGCGCGTTGTCCGGTTCCGCGTCCAGTGCGCGCCGCGTCTGCGAAAGCGCGCTTTCCGCCTCGGCCTGCGGGTCTTCCACCAGCCCGCGGGTCGCCTTGAGGACGCTCCAGTTGGCGCGCCACGCGCGCGCGATGGAGGACCGCGGATGGCGCTCCAGGAGGTAGTCCAGCGCGGCACGGCTGCGGTCGAAGCTCGCCGGACTCGACTGGTGCATCAGCTGGATGCCGCCGAGCAGGACCGTGTAGCTGCGCAGCGTGGGCAGGGGCGCGACCGTGGCGCTGCGCGCCTGGGCATTCAGGAGCGCGGCCACGGCAGCGTCCGCGATCCGGTGCGGCAGCTCCGACTCCAGCCGGAACAGATCCTCCACCTCGGCTTCGAGGCGATCGGCCCAGACGACCGTCCCCTGCCGAGCATCGGCGAGCTCGACGCTGCACAGGATCCTGCTGCCGCGCACCAGGTAGTTGCCGGACAGGACGAAATCCGCCCCCAGGATCTGGTGCAGCGATTCGGCCCGGAGTTCGCGGTCGCGGAATGCGACGGCACTGAGCCTGGAGATCACCTTCAGCTGCGGCGTGCGCACCAGCTGGCCGATGACCCCGTCGGCGATCGCATCCCCGATGGCCCGGGATTCCGCACCGTCGTGGCCTCCCCGGAAGGGGATCACCGCGATCGTCGGATGCAGCTGCGTTTCCTGCTCGCGGGCGGGCACCAGCAGGGCTGCGCCGCCGCCGCCCCGACCCGGTAGACGCGCACCGGCTCGGCCACGTGCTTCAGGTGGCACTCGCCCATGTCCTCCACGTCGGCGTCGAGGCCCACCACGAGCTCGTCGCGCACCTGCTCCGTCACCATGGTTTCGCCCGGCGAGGCGAGGCTCGCCACGCGTGCGGCGAGATTCACGCCGGAGCCGTAAATGTCCAGTTCGTCGACATACACATGCGTGGCGTTGATGCCCGCCCGCAGGTGGAGCTGGGCCTCGGGCGGGAGGTCGCGGTTCACGTCCGCGAAGAACTGGTGCAGCTCGAGCGCGACGGCCACGGCCGCGGGGGCCGATTCGAACTCGGCCATGATGCCGTCGCCGAGGCTTTTCACGAGCCGCCCGGAATGTCTTGGCAGCACCGAGCGCGTGGTGTGCTGGACGAAGCGCCGCCAATGGTCGATGACGGCAAGCTCGTTGGCCGCCATCAGGCGCACGGACTCCACCAGATCCATCACCAGCACGACCTTCTGCCGCAGCGGAAGTGCGAGCAGCGGAAGGTCGTCCTCGTCACGATGTGCGGCACTACCCATCGTGTCCGGCGGTGGTGGCGCAGTCATACCCTGGTCTGGGGAGGCGGAGTCGGAGTCGGAGTCGGAGTCGGAGTCGGAGTCGGCCAGTTTCACACAGCGTCCGTCCGCTCACAAGCGGATACGGCCCTCGCTCCCCCGCCATCAGGAGGAAGCCGGCAAGCCGGTGCCCGGGTCAGTCGCTAAGGCAGGCGCGCGACGACGTCTTCGTAGTAATGGAACGCATCGCAGGCGCTCGCCCAATGCCGGTTCGTCGCATTGCGCGTGCCGATGCCGACGATGCGCCGGCCTGCAGCCCTTACCTTCAGGGCCAGCGGCGCGAAGTCACTGTCCCCGCCGACGACCACGATGCAGCCGATATGCGGCCGGCGATCCAGGTCTTCCATCGCATCGAGGCACAGGCGGATGTCGGCACCGTTCTTGGCGCTGCCGCCCGGGGGAACAGCTGCACCAGGTCCATGGCGCTCTCGAGCAGGACCTCGCGGTAGCGGCCGAAGAACTGCCAGTTGCAATACGCGCGGTTGATGGAGAGCGGCCCCAATGACGCGGCGAGCGCGATCACGGCGGGCACGTTGACCAGCGGCTCCTGCACCTTGAAGCGGTTGTCCGGCCGCGCATAGGCGCCCGGGTCCACGGCCTCCACCAGGCCGGCGTGCAGGTTCTCGAAGTCCCAGTAGAGGGCGACCGAGCCGGTCGGCACCACGGCGTTCAGCGCTGGCACCACTGGATCTCGCAAGGGATGCCGTCCTGGTCCTGGTCCAGGTTCAGCTTGGGGCTCTTGCAGTTCTGCAGGAAGAACATCGCTTCCTCACAGGACGTCATCTGCTCGCATTGCGTGCGCGCATCGCAGCGGAACAGCGGCTTGCCCGCGTTCACCGACGACGATTCGGTGCGCGGCACCTCGATGCGGGGCACGGGTACGGTCGTGCGCTCGCCCGGCGGCTGCCACCAGACGAACCAGGCGATGCCCGCGACCACGCCGAGCACGATGGCGCCTGCAACGACTCTTTCCGCAACTCGCACCGGGGTTCCTCCTCGGCCGATGGTAACGGGCCGCAGCACATCCGTGGGGCAGCGCGGCGTCGTTCCCGCGGAGGCGGGAACCCAAGGCGTCGAAAAGACGCTCGAGAGCCAGCTGTGCTTGCAGCCTCGTCCGTGGCGGGCTACTTCGGTCCGTGTGCCGCCCAGCGATCAGGCGAAGGCCGATGCAAGGGCAGTCCCGGAATGTCCATCCGCGCGCGCAAGATGCTTCCGCTGGTGGACTCGGTGAAGTAGACGTCGGTCCGCTGGGGTCCCCCGAATGCGAGATTGGTCAGCGACGTGCCCACCGGGCTGCGGATCACCTCCACCGGCTCTCCGTGCGGTTCCAGCACCCAGCAGCAACCCAGACCAGGATTGGCGACCAGGATGCGGCCGGTGCTGTCCACGGCCAGTCCGTCCGGGCCGCTGGGCCCGTACGACGTGAAGAAGGCGCTCACCTTGGAGACACTGCCATCCTCGAGCAAGGGCACGCGCCAGACCTGGTTGCCGCGGGTGACGGCGAGATAGAGCACCCGCTCGTCCGGCGACAGCGCGACGCCGTTCGGGCTCGGTACGTTGTCCAGCAGGCATTCGAGGCGGCCATCCGGCCGCAAGCGGAACAGCCGTCCCGTGGGATCGTGCAGCCCCGTCTGCCCCTGGTCGGTGAAGTAAAGGTTGCCCGACCGGTCGAACACCAGGTCGTTCACGCCCTTGAAGCGCTCCGAGTTGCGACGCTCCAGCACCGGGCGCACCTGCCCGGTGGCAATGTCGCACTGCATCAACCCGTTGAGGTAGTCGGTGACCAGGAGCCTGCGGTCATCGATCCACTTCATGCCGTTGGGCTCGCCCCGCCATTCGGCCACCAGCGACCAGTTGCCTTGCGGGTCGATCCGGAAGATGCGGCCGAACGGAATGTCCGTGACGTACAGGTTGCCCGCGGCGTCGAAGACCGGGCCCTCCAGGAACGAATCCGTCGGCTGGCCGCCGCGATTGGCGTCGGCCCAGTCCGAGCGCACGCCCGTGCGGCGGAACTGCTCCGGCATGGCCGTGAAGACCTCCGCCTGGCGAACGAGGGGCTTCTGCAGCAGGAACATGGCCGGATCCTACGGGAGGCTCATTCCTTGCGGATGTCGGCGGCCTTGACGGTCTGCGCCCATTTTCCGGACTCCACCGCCAGGTACTTGCGGAACTCCTCGGGGTGGAAGCGACCAGCCGCGAGCCGAGGCTGTCGAACTTCTCCTTGACGTCGGGCTGCGCGAGCACTTCCTTGACCGCCGCCTGCAGGCGATTGACGATCTCCGGCGAGGTGCCCGCGGGCACGAACATCCCGTTCCACTCGTAGGACTCGTAGCCCTTCACCGCGGCTTCGGCGATGGTCGGCACGTTCGGATAGTTCGGGTGACGGGTGGCAGAGGAGATGGCCAGGGGCTTGACCAGCCCGTTCTTCACATGCCCGCTGAGCGCGGGCAGGTTGCCGAAGCCCATGTCGACCTCGCCGCCCACCAGGGCCATCAGCGCGGGGCCACCGCTCTTGTACGGGACATGCAGCATCTTCACGCCGGCGCCTTGCGTGAAGAGTTCGGCGCCCATGAACTGCACCGTCCCCTGGCCGCCGGAGCCGAAGGTGAGCTTGCCCGGCGCCGCCTTCGCCGCCTTCAGCAGGTCCTGCAGGCTGTTGTAGGGGAGGACTTGGGCACCGCGAGGAGCATCGGCGTGACGGCGACGAGGCTCACCGGCGCCAGGTCCTTCTGCGGGTCGAACGGCAGCTTCTGCAGGTGGGGGTTGATGGACAGCGGGGTCGCGTCGTACAGGACGGTATAGCCGTCGGCGTTGGCCTGGGCCACCGAGCTTGCCCCGATGATGCCGCTGCCACCCGCCTTGTTGACCACGATCACGCTGGTCTTCAGCTTCGGACCCAGGTGCTGGGCGATGAGGCGCGCAGCGCATCGGCGGTTCCGCCGGGGGCATAGGGCACGACAATGCTGATGGGCTTGCCATCCGGCCAGGTGGCCGCAGAAGCTGCAGCGGGAATGGCAGCAAACGCAAGGGCCGCGCTCGCCATCAGGGCGTTCATCGATCGACGATTCATGTGTCTTCCTCTCCGGTGGAAATGGGCAGGCGCCTGCCTCAGGTGGTCGCGATCGGCGTCGCGGGCGATCCCACTGCGCCGGGCAGGCGCAGCGGGGGTGCGGTGAGCAGGAAACGATGGCGCGCGTGGGTGCGCAGCCAGCGCGCGAGTTCCGTCAGGTACCAGAGCTCACCGAGCGGAATCCCGTTCTTGAACAGGCAGTGCTCATGCAGAGGCAGGCGCGGCCGGCGGATGCGGCCGGCGGAGGCCGGTTGGGGCACCACCAGTTCGACGGCGGGGTTGTCCGCGACCAGGCAGGCCAGGCGCACGTCGACGATCCAGTTCAGGAGCTTGTCGTCGTTGCCATCCAGGCCGCTGCCCGTCTCGTGCAGGCGGGCCGCATCCGGCTGGCGGTTCATGGCCAGCAGGGTGTCGGCGAACCCGGTGTGCAGGCACACCATGTCGCCCGGCTCGATCCGGACGCCGTCGGCTTCCAGTACGCGCATGAGCATGTCGTAGCCCACCGCCTGCCGGCGGCGGCCCAGGTGGTGTTCGAGGTCGACCAGCACGCCGCGGCCCTGCACGCCGTGTTCGGCCATGTGCTCGATGCCAAGCCTGGCAGCCTGCGGGTCCGGGTAGTGCGCGAACGTGCCCGCTGCCGCGGCATCCACCCTGCCGGCGTGGATGTCGGTGCCGGCGCGAAAGCCGTTGTAGAACACCATCTCCGGTATGCCGTCGCCGTCCGCATCGAAGCGGCTGCCCACGTGGGCCAGGCTGTCCCACTGGGTCGAATACTGCAGGCTCATCAGGACCACGTCGTCGTTGACGACGTCGGTCAGGTTCTCGTCCTCGGTGGCATAGCTCCAGCAGAAGCCTTGCTGCCCCTCGCTCCGGCCGTCCCGCACCACCGCAAAGCGCCGCGGCGGAATGCGCCGCTTGTTCAGCGACTGGCCGCCCGGGAAGTCCAGCGGCAGGCTGAGGCAGAAGGTGCGGCCCTCGCGCACTTCGGCGATGCCCTGGAGCACCTTCTCCGAAGTCACCAGGTTCAGCCGGCCCCTCTGGTCGTCCGGCCCGAATTCCCCCAGCGGGATCCCTCCGGCGCTTGCTTCCAGCGGCGCGGCATGGCGGTCAGGCGGGCTGGGCCTGCAGGACCTGCAGCAGGTTCTGCGCAGCACCCACGCCCATGTTGACGTAAGCGTCGGCAGTGACCCCGCCGATGTGCGGGCTCAGCACGATGTTGGGTTCGCCCTGGAAGGGGTGCGGCGCAGTCATCGGCTCGACCGCGAAACTGTCCAGTCCCGCGCAGGCGACCTGCCCGGAGCGCACGGCTTGCAGCAGTGCCGCCTCGTCGACCAGGCCGCCGCGGGCCGTGTTCACCAGCAGGACGCCGCGCTTGCAGGCGGCGAGCGATTCTGCATTGACCATGCTGCGGTTCTCCGGCGTCAGCGGGCAGTGCAGCGAGATTGCATCCGATTCACGCCAGACGGCCGCCAGCTCGACCCGACGGACGAAGTCCGGCAGGTCGCGCGCGAACGGATCGAAGCCGATCACCTTCATGCCCATCGCGTCGCACATCCGCGCAAAGCGCAGGCCGATGGCGCCCAGCCCGATGAGACCGATGGTGCGGCCGTTCAGTTCCACGCTCTTGTGCGTGGCCTTGTCCCAATGGCCGGCATGCATGCGCGCGTTCAGCTGCACGACCGACTTGGCGCAGGCCAGCAGCAGCGCGAGCGCCTGTTCCGCCACGGCCGCGGCATTGGCGCCGACGGCAGCTCGCACCTCGATGCCGCGCGCACGGGCGGCCTCCTTGTCGATGGTGTCCGTCCCGCTGCCGTGCTTGGAGATGACCCGCAGGGACGGGGCCGCATCCATCACGTTCGCGCCGACCTTGCCGTAGCGCACGATCATGGCCACCGGGTCATGGCGCCGGCACAGCGCGACCAGGTCTTCTTCCTGCGGCGTCTTGCCGGCGTAGACGATGTCGAAGCCTTCCAGCAACGCGAGCGCCTGCGGCGCGAGATCGGCGCCCGTGACGAGGATGGCGCGGCGCTCGCTCACAGGCTTTCCCCTGCCTTCAGCACGCCCGCGGTGCGCAGGGCGCCTTCCAGCCAGGAAGCGGCCGTCTTGCCCTCCCCGATCTGCGCGATGCGGGCGGTTTCGTCCTCCACCTTCTTGCGCGCAAGCGGTAGCAGGGCCTCGACGCGTTCGCGCTCGATGACGACCACGCCGTCGGCGTCCGCCACCACGAGATCACCGGAGTGCACGGTCACGCCGCCGCAGCTCACCGGATGGCCGATGCGCCCGGGCACGTTCTTGGTCGGGCCGTTCGGATTGGTGCCGACCGAGAACACGGGGTAATCCATTTCGTCGATTTCCAGGCTGTCGCGGACGGCGCCGTCGATCACCACGCCGGCCAGGCCCAGCTGCTTGCAGGCGGTCATCATGATGGTGCCCATCAGGGCGGCGGTGCGATCGCCCTTGCCGTCGATCACGAGCACGTCGCCGGGCTTCGCCAGCGCGATGGCGGCGTGGATCATCAGGTTGTCACCGGGGCGCACCTCCACCGTGAGGGCCGTGCCCGCCAGCTTCATGCGCGGGCGCAGCGCCGCGATGCGGCCGTCCAGTGCGCCGCGGCGGCCGTTGACGTCCGCCAGGATGGCGGCCTGGAATTCGGACGCCTGGCGCACGAGCTGGGGGAGACGCGGTCGAAGTCGCGCACGATGTCGGAAGTGGGTTGCATGCTCATCGTCCTCAATCCACCTTCGCGCCGGATTCCTTGACGACCTTGCCCCAGCGGACCATGTCGTCGCGAATCAGCTTGCCGAACTGCTCGGGGGTGCTGCCTTCCACGTCCGCGCCCTGGTCGCTCAGCTTCTTCAGCAGGTCGGGCGCCTTCAGCGCCTTGTTGATCTCGGTGTTCAGGCGCGCCAGCACGTCGGCGGGCAGCTTGGCCGGGCCGGCGATGCCGAACCAGGTGACCGCCTCGAAGCCCTTGTAGCCGGACTCGGCGATCGTGGGCACCTGCGGCAGGTCGTCGGCGCGCTTGGCCGAGGTGACCGCGATCGCGCGCATCTTGCCGTTCTTGATGTGACCGATCAGCGTGGGCACGGAGGACACGTACAGCTGCACCTGGCCACCGATCAGGTCCGTGGCGCCCTGCGCCGCGCCCTTGTAGGGCACGTGCGTGAGCTGCACGTTGGCCGTGCGCTGGAACAGCTCGGTGGCCAGGTGCGCCACGGTGCCGTTGCCGGAGGTGGCGTAGTTCAGCGACAGCGGCTTGGCGCGCGAGGCAGCCACCACGTCGGCCAGCGTCTTGTAGGGCGAGTCGGCCGCCACCACGATCACCAGTGGCGCGCTGGCCACCAGGCTCACGGGCGTCAGGTCCTTGATGGGGTCGTAGGGCAGCTTGCTGTACAGCGTGGGGTTGATCGCCAGGTTGCTGGTCTGCCCCAGCACCAGCGTGTAGCCGTCGGCCGGCGACTTGGCGGCGGCGTCCACGCCCAGGTTGCCGCCGGAGCCCGGCTTGTTGTCGATGACGATCGTCCAGCCGGTGGCGGTGGCCACCTTCTGCGCGACCTCGCGGCCGATGATGTCGGTGCCGCCGCCGGCCGGGAAGGGCACGATCAGCTTGATGGGCTTGGCGGGCCAGGCCTGCGCGAGGGCGGAGCCGGACGTGAAGGCGGCGGCCAGGGCGAGGCCCAGCGCGGCGCGACGAGTGAATTGCATGCTTTGTCTCCTGCGGGTGGATGGCGGCCCGCCTGCCTGCGTGACCGTGGGGCGGACTTTAGGGGCGCGTTTCGCTCCGTACAATGGGGTTGCATTCCATACACCCCGGTTCACCATGCGAAACGCTACCGTCCGCAAGCCCGCTCCCGCCCCTGCGTCCGCCGAGGAAGGCAGCGGCGCCGGCGGAGTCACCGCCGTCACCCGCGCGCTGTCGCTGATGGAAGCCTTCGCCGTGGGAGAGGCCAGCCTGCCGCTGGCGGAACTGAGCCGCCGCACCGGCATGCACAAGACCACCGTGCTGCGGCTGGCGCGCACGCTGGCGCAATCGGGCTACATGGTGCAGCGCGAGGACGGCGCCTGGCGCCTGGGCCCGGCCACCGGGTGGCTGGGTGCGCGCTACCAGGCCGGCTTCGACGTCAACAACGCGGTGGAGCCGGCGCTGCGGCAACTGAGCATCGCCACCGGCGAGAGCGCGTCCTTCTACGCCCGCGAGGGTGACAGCCGCGCCTGCATCTCGCGCGTGGAAGGCCCGCAGGCCGTGCGCCACCACGTGCGCATCGGCGAGCGGCTGCCGCTGGATAAGGGCGCGCCCGGCAAGGTGATCCTGGCCTTCATGGGCGAGAAGGGCAAGGAGTACGAACGCATCCGCCAGCGCGGGTATCACATCTCCATGGGCGAGCGCGAGCCGGAAGTGGCGAGCGTGGCGGCGCCGGTGTTCGGCCTGAGCTGGCGGCTACTGGGCTCGATGTGCATCTCGGGGCCGGTGGCCAGGCTGTCGCAGAAGAAGCTGGAGGCGCATGCGAAAACGGTGATCGCGGCGGCGAACCAGCTGTCGTATGCGCTGGCGGGGAGCGTGACGGGGGAGACGCCGGGGGTGGTTTCGACCTGGCATCCGTGAGCGAAGGGGCAGGCCAGCGAAAGGCGGGATGGCCGCACACGATTGCCGCCCCTCGGTTCAGCCAGTACGATCCCCTCAACGCAGCAGGAGAGGCCATGTTCACGATCAGCTCCGAGCGCGCTCCAGACTACCTCCGGTTCGTGGTGGTCGGACCTGGGGATGTCGACGAAACCTGCGCCGGCGCGATGTTCTGCGCCGAACTGCTGCGCCGCACTTCCGCACGGCGCGTCCTCATCGACATGATGGCGTTCCGGCCGGAGTTCGCCCAGACCGATGGACTCGACGTCCTGTCGGCCCTGTACGGCACCATGCCCGTCCTGGAGCGCCTCGCCGTGCTCATTCCTGCCGGCAAGTCGCACGGGCTGGTGCTGGATGTCGCACGTCACCGCAATGTGCCCGCGCGGGAATTCGAGGATCTGAACGAGGCGGAGGCGTGGCTGCGAGGCGTCGGTCCATCGTGAGCCTGAGGCAGGGCCGCGCGATCCTTCAGCCCGCGATGTGACCTCGCCGTTGCGCTCCTTGCCCTGAACGAAGGCGCTCGCCTGCACAATGCAGGGACTGAAGGAAAGGTGCTTTCCAATGTCCCTCGTGCTGTATGGCCATCCTTTTTCCTCGTACACGCAGAAGGCGCTGATCGCCCTCTACGAGAACGACATCCCCTTCGAGTTCCGGTGCATCGACGCGGAGCACCCGCAACACGCGCAGGAGTGGCTGCGGCGCTGGCCGATGGCCAAGTTCCCGCTGCTGCTGGATGGCGAGCGCGCGATCGTGGAAACCAGCATCATCATCGAGCACCTGCAACTCGCCCATCCCGGCCCGATGCGCCTGCTCCCCGAGGACCGCATGGCCGCCCTCGACGTGCGCTTCCTCGACCGGTTCTTCGACCTGCACGTGATGTCACCCGTGCAAGCCGCGGTGGGCGCTGCACTGACCGGCGATGCCGGCCAGCGCGACTACTTCCGTGACCGTGCCCGCGAACTTCTCGAGCGAGCCTACGCGTGGCTCGAAGCGCACCTCGGGGACAAGCAGTGGGCCGCCGGGAGCGACTTCTCCCTGGCGGACTGCGCGGCCGGCCCTTCGCTGTTCTATGCGGACTGGACCCACCCGATCTCCGACGCATTCCCGCGCGTTCGCGCTTATCGGGCGCGCCTGCTCGACCGGACTTCCTTCGCGCGGGCAGTGAACGAGGCAAGGCCCTACCGCCACCTGTTTCCGCTGGGCGCGCCGGACCGCGACTGAGGTCTCGCACCGTCACGTGCGATCGCATGGGCGCACCCGCTCAAGAAGACCCGTGGAAAGCGCGTGCATCCGATCCGCAACTGAGCGCGTGAAGTGGTTTTCCACTCCAAGGAGCGCGCATGCACTCAACCCTCATCGGCCGCGCCGGCACCCTGGTGCTGGCTGCCGCGCAGGTCCCGCTGGCCGGGGCGCAGGATTTGGCCGCGGGCAAGGCGCGCGCCGATGCCGTCTGTGGGGCCTGCCATGGCGCCAACGGCGTCAGCGTCAGCGACACCATCCCCAATCTGGCCGGGCAGAAGTCGGCCTACCTGCAGTCGCAACTGCGGGCGCTGAAAGAGGGCACGCGCAAAAACGCGATCATGGGTGCCATCGCTGCGCAGCCAAGCGCGGAGTACATCGCCAACGTCGCAGCCCATTACGCGTCCCTACACATTGGAGAAGAAGTCGCGGGCGGGGGTGAACCAGGCGGAGTGCTTGGCGTGCCATAAGCCTTTGGACAAGGCGAGCTTACGTTTTCGCTGCAGGCGTTGCAGGCGAAGGCGCGCTGACATTGAGGATGCCAGAGGTGGGCACCTTGGAGGTTGTGAGGTCGGCTACGCAGCCGCCAGTATGCGCATGGAGGTGAACCTAAGCGGGAATCACTGGTGCAAAATTGGCTGAGACCACCTTTGGAGAGACGCCCGGGCAGTACTTCGTGAAGGCGCTCTTCATCAGCTCTATGCAAGAGTTTTCAAACTCTGCCCGCGAAATATGCGCCGGCGAAAACTGAAGCAACACCGCGTCGTGCATCGGCAAGAGAATAACCGCCGGCCCAAATCTGTCAGCAATATTAATTAGCGCACGCTTGAAGATTAAAGAGGCAGTCGCCTGTACCTTATGGTTCATAGCCCACCTCTGCTCCTTCGCTGATAGGTCCCCGGTCGCGCGACGCCGTCTGGCGTTTCCAAACACGCTTGCCACCTTGCCGTGTTGGCGTAGCTCTTCTTGCGCCTTCTCCCGGAAACGTTCCACTTCAGGAAATCGAGAGAAGAACGTTCGCACGCGCTCGGCGCTTCGACTTTCGGCTTCATTGGCGTTCAACAGGGCGGCTATACGCACTGCCGACATTCCGTAGAGGTGAGCGAGAAAGATCCTTTTAGCAAGATCACGACCTTGCTCATCTTCAAAAACGCTGCGCGCGAGTGCCACATACATATCCGATTGCTCGTAGGCAGCCTGAAGCCCCGGATCGCGTGCGAGCACTGACAGTACCCCGGGCTCGAATTGCGCATAGTCCAAGTAGGTCAACTCGTTGCCTTCGTCGGGCAACAGCACCGCCCTGTACCTCTTTCGAAGTTGCTGAATCCGAGGCTCTGACGCTAGAACTCGAGACGTGACAGTGCCTTGGACATGGAAAATAGGAAAGACTCGTTCATTGGCGAATGCAACGTCGCGCAATACGGCGAGGTCTCGTTTTGCCTTCATGTAGTCCAGCATAATGCTGGCACTCTGCGAGCGAAAACTCAAGATATTGAGGCGGTCTTCTATGGCTCGGTCATCGCCTCCCAGATGAAACTCCTCTTCCTCAGTGTCAACCAGCTGTGAGGCCAGACGCTTGTCGGTCATGCCTAGCGGGCTATAGCCCAGAATCGAGGCAATCTTCCGGAACAGGGAGAATTTCTCATTCTCAGCCGCTCGAATGAATCTCTGGACGGCGTCGCGGTCGACTCGGATGCCTGAGCTCTCGCGGTGATTAAAGATTTGCTGCACCGGAACTTCAATCTCCAACCAACGCTGGAGTTCTTCACGCTCCTCCATATCGGCGAGCATCTCCTTCCAAAGCCCCCTTAACGCAGTTGCAGCGGAGGCAGTAATGCGCAGGAGTTCCTCCTCACCGGGCGGCTCAGACTCGGCGTTCAGGAGGCTTTCCATTTGCCGCAAGTCTGTGGAGGATTCAGCGTAGGGACGAGAAGTTCTCCAAACCGCCCATTGCTTCTCGCCCCCATCGTCTCGCGCCTGCTGGGACCGAAGCTTCAAAACCTCGCGGACATCAACGATGGTGCGCGGTATCGGAGCTGACGCCTTCGTCATCACACGAATCAGAAGCGGCAAGTCATGAGTGATGATTAGCTCAGCGAGGGAGGACAACTCATGGAGTTGAACGCGTCGGACGCTCCCGTCAGTGGTGACCAGGGAAAGTGCAAGGGCGCGCTGCTCAAATCGGTCAATTGCGAAAGCAAGGAAGGAGGCGTCACTCATATGATGGCTCCTGCAGGCCGCTCAACTCGATTCGCATATCCTCCCTAGGCAGAAAGTACGTGCCGCGGTGAGAGGATCTGTTCAACCCTCGGTACACCCCGTGTAGGTCTACACGAATGCTCGATATGTGATCACGGATCGCCGGGTAGGGATGCTCATGGATGGCAATGATCGCCGCGCGTTGTCCCATAAACGACTGAACTTCGAAAAATCGCTCAGCGACAAGCGCGGTATCAGCCCTTGATCCGACGGCACCCAGGTAGATGGAAGCTCCCGCACGCGCAGGCGTATCGGGTCCCGCAAGACTCGCTCGCGCCGCGCGGATTAACGCGTCGCTCGCGATCCGCTTCTCGGCGAACATCAGCCAGAGCCTATAGCTTTGCCACGTATAAATGCTCTTTGTGGGGTTTGATAGGTACTCGATCACTGGCTCAAGTTCATCAACAGTAACGTGTACCGACGTTAAGTACTCCACGTACTGATCTGTACACGCAGGATGGCTTGCCACAGCTCTACAGATCGCCGTGGTGACAGGCCGATACAGCACTGGGGGAAAATGCAGATCTTTGAATCGTGCAAGGAGTGCTATGCGACGAACGCAATAGCGAAATTCGCGACAATCGACTTCACCAGCCGCTATCAGTTGGAGCACTCGATCTCGCAATAAGGGCCAAAGCGTGAAGATGGCCCCCGACTCTTACGTCTCCACAATTGATCGATCTGTTGAATCGCCTCTGAACCTTCATCAAGACATGCATCTACTGCCGTAATGTCTGAGGCCGCCACAATCTCCGTCTTGCGCGCGTTCAATGAAAGGCCTAACTCTCGAAGTCGCACAGATAGATCCTTGATGGCCCGCCTTGCTTGGTACAGGTCTTCGCAGACTACTTTGATGTCATCCATGTACCGAAAGTAGGTATCCTTGTACCCCGCATCGATCATGCTCAGATCGATCTCGCGCATGTACAAGTTTGCGAGGAACGATGAGGCGTCGCGATTCTGCGGCAGACCGCGCCCAGGCTCGTATGCCCACTTATCCAGGAAGTTGAAGAGAACTTCTCGATGCGCCCGCAACCGTGTCTGTAATTCTGGAGAGTCGGAAACGATCGGCGACAGTTCCTCCATTGTTTGTCGTAGCCGCTGCAACTGAATATGCTCGAAGAAGTTCGCCACATCCGTGGAGACCAAGTAGGAACTTGGGGACAGTGCACTTCGGGTCGAGCCCACAAAGTGCTTCCATGACTCGATCCCATTCTTGAACGTATATCGCTCACTAGAGCGCCTGCTCTCGTAGTCAAAGCGGTGACTGAAGGAATTCCAAGGGATCAGCTTGTCGTAGTAGGGTATGAGAAAGCTAGCTAACCCTTGATACAGCGCCCTATCAGTCACGCCGGTTTCGAGCGCATACCGCAGCGTGAAGCCAGCCTTAGGAATGTTGAACAGCGTGCGGGCGCCGGGAACATATTCCCCTCCATTCGCTTCCATGTTTGCCTCAACCAGGCGTCGCAAGGTGTCGCCTGTCAACATGTCGCTGAAGTTCAAGGGGTCGGGAAACCAGTCGTCGCGTAAGTCGTTCTTCAACTGGCGCCCAGCCAGGCGAAGGTCTAAGAGTACTGGTCCGATCTCCACCCCGGCGGGGAAGGAGCTTTAGCGAAAGACGCTAAAATCTTTTGGCTGCCGAAGAGCGATCGGAACCTATTTGCACCGGCGACCAAAAAGTTGCGCGTGGAAGCGGGAAGCCTCCTCCAATAGATGGACAAGAGCAGAAGTGTGCGCAGCCGAAGGGAGTTAAACCACTCCTGCGCGGACTTGCCCGAATTCATCTTGCCCTCGGCCACTGGCGGCATCGTGAACATGCCCTATGGCGCACAGGGGCACCCCGCGTGACACGCGATATAAGTTTCAATTCCCCCCTTCAGCACTTGCGCAAGCGATTATCCGCAGGTTCTTGTCCAATAACCAGCGCGCACCCTTCAGGCGACGGAGAAAACTTAGGACTTGGAAATGGCGCTGCCCAACCTCAATACACCCTGCGCAATCTTGTCCACATCAGCCGTCGCGAAACTAAGCCTCAACGTAGTCGGATCCGCCCCCTTCGCAAAAAACGGCGCCCCCGGCACAAACGCCACCCCTGCTCGATCGCCCTCTTCGCGAACTCCCCGCATCCTTCACCTTCCCGCCGGCGCCCGTCAGCCGCGCCCAGAAGAACAGCCCACCCTGCGGCGCGGTGAACTCGATCGCATCGCCCAGCTCGCGCTTCAGCGCCTCCGCCATCGTCCGCGCGCGCTCCGCATAGACCTCGCGCACGTGCTTCAGGGTGGCCGGCATGCGGCCGCTCTTCAGGTATTGCGCCGCCGTCGCCTGCGCGAAGGTGCTGGTGTGGGCGTCGCTGAACTGCTTGCACATCGTCGCCTTGGCCAGCAGCTCGGGCTGCGCGATCAGCCAGCCCACGCGCAGGCCGGGGCTCAGCACCTTGCTGAGCGACCCGCAGTGCGCGATCCATTCGCGGCTGCCCGGCACGTCCTTGGACAGCGCCAGCATGCTCGGGGAGGCGCCTTGCCGAAGTACAGGTCGCCGTAGGGGTCGTCTTCCACCACCAGCACCTGGTACTTCACGGCCAGTTCCAGGATCTTCCTGCGCCGCTCCAGCGACAGCAGCGCGCCGCTCGGGTTGCCGAAGGTGGGGATCAGGTACACGAACTTCGGCTTGTGCTGCGCGATCATCTGCTCCAGCTTGTCCACCTGCACGCCGTGCGCGTCGATCGGCGCGCTCTCGATGTCGGCGCCATAGAGGCGGAAGCACTGGATGGTGGCCAGGAAGGTCGGGCCCTCCACGATCACCTTGTCGCCCTCGCTGATCAGCGTCTTGCCCAGGAGGTCCAGCGCCTGCTGGCTGCCGGTGGTGACGATCAGGTTGTGCGGCTCGATGTCGGTCACGCCCTTGCTGCGCTCGAAGGCGGCCAGTTGGGTGCGCAGGGGCTCGTAGCCTTCGGTGGCGCCGTACTGGAGCGCGCCGCCCGGCTCCTCCTGCAGCGCGCGCTGCGAGGCTTCGCGCAGGCCTTCGACGTCGAACATGGCGCTGTCCGGGAAGCCGCCGGCCAAGCTGATGATGCCGGGCTTGCCCAGGAGCTTGAAGAGCTCGCGGATGGCGGAGGTTTCTACGTTGTTCAGGCGGGTGGCGAATTGGAGGGGCATGGCGGGTCTCGGGGTGCGTACTCCCGCCATTCTTGCATCACCGTGAAGAGACCCCCTGAAGGGGGCCAAGGTCAGCGCGGCTTGTCGCTGTCCTCGCGGACTTCGATGTCCGGCGACGCGATCGGCTTGTCGTCGTCCACCACTTCCAGCTTGCGCTGCTCGCCCCAGCCCTGGGACGCCATGGCGCGTTCGGGCTGGCGCTCGGTGGGCGCCATGTCCTCGCGGGCGGTGCCGAAGTTGCGCTCCAGGTCCGCGTCGGTGGCCTGGCGGTCGGCGACCACGTCGCGCAGCGGGCGCTGGCCGGCGCGGTGGACCAGGTCCAGGTCGCCGGCTTCCAGGCCGTGCAGCACGTCCTGCGCGCGCTCGGCATCGGCCTCGTCGCGGCCTTCCACGATCACGACGTACATGCCGCGCTCCACGGCGCTGGAATACTTGTCCGCGTGCGGCACGTGCTTGCCGGCGCCGAACAGGCGCTCGAAGAAGGAGAACTTGGCCACGACGTCGTGGTCGCGGCCTTCGGCGTCGCTCATCGGGCTGCCGTCGGGATGGCGGTGCTCGACGTGGATCGCGTGCTTGTCGAAGCCGGATTGCGCCAGCCGTTCCGCCGCCTCTTCGGCCTGGACGCGGTCCTCGAAAGTACAGATCGCGGTATGCATGGGCACCTCCTGTGGTTCGGTAGTCCATCCATTGGATGACCGGAACGGCGGTCGTCCCATCGTCCGGTGAGCAGGCCGGTCGTAGGCAGCGGACTACTAGCCCACCAGTCTAGGCGCCAACGCGCGGATGCGGGAGGCGACATGCCGCGCGGCGCGCGAAAGGGGCCGCTGCGTGGTCAGCGCCAGGGCGATCGTGCGCCGGATGCCGGGCTTGACCACCCGCGCGGCGCCCAGCGTGCCTCGGGCCAGCTCGTCCTTCACCGCCATCAGTGGCAGCAAGGTGTACGCATGGCCGCTCAGCGCCACGTCCTTCATGCTGCCCGAGCTGTCCACCTCCATCACGATGTCGAGCTGGATTCCGTGGCGCCGCGACAGCTGGTCGAGCGTGACGCGCAGGCCATTCGGCGTCGAAGGCAGCACCAGCGGCACGCCGGCCAGGGCCTTGAAGGGCACGCCATCCTCCTTCAGCAAGGGACTGCCGGCCTTGCCGATCAGCCAGGTGTCGGCCGTGCCCAGCACCTCTTCGTTCCTTGCGGACGCAGGCCCGTAGCGGTTGATCACCGCGAGGTCCAGCCGGCCGCCGGCCAGTTGCTCGTCCAGGTTGCCGCTGAAGCCTTCGGCCGCGTGCAGCGTCACGCCCGGCGCGCCCGCGCGCAGGTCGGCGAACAGCAGCGGCAGCAGCTGCGGCGCCAGCGATGGCAGCACGCCCACGTGCACGGTGCCGGTCGGCACGCCGGCGGAATCGCGGGCGACGGTCTCCAGCCGCCCCACCTGCTCCAGCGCGGCGCGCACCTCGGGCAGCATGCGCCGGCCGAACTCCGACAGCGCCATGCCGCGCCCGGTGCGCTCGAACAGCCGGTCGCCCCACTCGGCTTCCAGGGCGGCCACGTGCCGGCTGATGAGCGACTCGGCCAAATCGGTGGCGGCGCCCGCCCGTGCCAGCGAGCCCTGCTCCGCCACGTGCACGAAGGACTGCAGCTGCTTCAGGTTCATGCCTTCACTTTAATGCAAGCCTGGATTGCTCCTGCCGCTCTTTCCGGCAAGGCACGCGCGGCCTAAGCTGCCGCCATCCCACAGGAGACAAGACATGCGCATCGCCCCGCTGCTGCTGGCCGTCACGGCCGCCTTCACGCTCGTCCCGCTCGCCCAGGCCCAGGCACCCGCGTATCCCAAGGGTCCGGTCACGCTCGTGGTCCCCTTCCCGGCCGGTGGCCCCACCGATGCCATGGCGCGCACGCTGGCGCTGAAGCTGGGCGAACGCCTCGGCCAGCAGGTGGTGGTGGACAACAAGGGCGGCGCCGGCGGCAGCATCGCGGCCGAGGCCGTCGCGCGCGCCGCACCGGACGGCCAGACGCTGTTCTTCGGCACCACCGGCACCATGGCGATCAATCCCAGCCTGTACAGCAAGCTGCGCTACGACCCGATCAGGGACTTCGCGCCGGTGAGCCTGATGGCCACCACCATGAACGTGCTGGTGGTCAACCCCGAGGTGCCGGCGAAGAACCTGGGCGATCTGGTGAAGCTGGCCAAGGCGAAGCCCAACACCGTCTCCTACGGCTCGGCGGGCAACGGCAGCTCCAACCATCTTTCCGGCGAGCTGCTGCGCAGCAGCGCCGCGGTGCAGATCACGCACGTGCCGTACAAGGGCAGCGCACCGGCGCTGGTGGACCTGCTGGGCGGTCGCCTGACGATGATGTTCGACACCGTCGCCCAACAGACCGGCAACATCGCCGCCGGCAAGGTGCGCCCGCTGGCCGTCACCGGTGCCAAGCGCTCGCCGCTGCTGCCGGACGTGCCCACCGCGCAGGAAGCGGGGCTGAAGGACTTCGACGTGACGATCTGGTTCGGCGTGCTCGCGCCGGCCGGCACGCCCGCCCCGGTCATCGAACGCCTGAACCGCGAGATCGTCGCCGTGATGTCCACCGACGAAATGAAGAAGAAGATGCAGGCCGACGGCGCGGAAGCGAAGCCGACTTCGGCCGCCGAGTTCGGTGCCTTGATCAAGCACGACATGGCGAAGTGGGGCCCCGTCGTGAAGGCCTCCGGCGCCACGCTGGACTGAGGCCGCCATGACCGCCATCGACCCGCGGCTGGCCGCGATGTTCCGGCCGCGCAGCATCGCCGTGGTCGGCGCCACCGAAGACCGCAACCGCGTCGGCGGCCGCCCGCTGCACTACCTGCGCAGCTTCGGCTACCAGGGCGCGGTGTACCCGATCAACCCGAAGCGCGACACGATCCAGGGCTACAAGGCCTACGCCTCGCTGGAGGACCTGCCCGAAGCACCCGACGTGGCCGTGGTCGCGGTCGGCAGCGACCACGTGCAGGGCGTGCTGCGCCAGTGCGCGGCGCGCGGCGTGCACGGCGCGGTGCTCATGAGCTCCGGCTTCGGCGAGACCGGCCCCGAAGGCAAGAAGCGCGAGGCCGCATTGGTGGCCGAGGCGCGCGCACTGGGCATCCGCCTGGTCGGGCCCAACGCGCAGGGCATCGCCAACTTCCAGACCGGCGCGGTGCTGAACTTCAGCACCATGTTCATGGAGGTGCCGCCGCAGGACGGCCCGGTGGCCGTCATCAGCCAGAGCGGCGCGGCGAGCGTCATGCCCTACGCCCTGCTGCGCGAGCGCGGCATCGGCGTGCGCTATGTGGTGGCCTCGGGCAACGACGCCGATGCGTCGGTCAACGAACTGGCGCTCACCGCCGCGGCGGATCCCGACATCCGCGTGCTGCTGCTGTACATCGAATCGCTGACCGATCCCGACGTGCTGGCGGAAGCGGCACGCATCGCACAGGCCCGCGGCGCCGCCGTGGTGGCGCTGAAATCCGGCCGCAGCGCGCACGGCGCCAAGGCGGCGGCCTCGCACACCGGCGCCCTGGTCAACGACGACGCGCTGGTGGACGCCTTCTTCGCCGCGCACGGCATCTGGCGCGCCGACGACGTGCACGGGCTGGTGAACGCGGTGGAGCTCTACCTCGCCTGCGGCCTGCGGCCCGCGCAGCGGCTGGTGGTGATGAGCCACAGCGGCGCGGTGGGCGTGGTGTGCGCCGACACCGCGGAGCGCATGGGCCTGCCGCTGGCGGAACTGGGCCGCGGGACGGTGCAGGCGCTCACGGCCATCATGCCGGGCTTCGCCACCGCGCAGAACCCGGTGGACCTCACCGCCTCGCTGCTGGCCGACGGCACCATGTTCGGCCGGACGCTGGAGGCGCTCGCCGCCGACCCGCAGGGCGACATGTTCCTGGTCGGCGTTCCGGTGGCAGGCGAAGGCTACGACGTGCCCGGCATGGCGGCCGACACCGCCGCCTTCCTGCGCCGCACCGGCAAGCCCGTGGCGGTCTCGGCGCCGCAGGCCTCCGTGCGCGCCGCCTTCCGCGCCGCCGGCGTTCCGGTGTTCGGCCACGAGACCGACGCCCTCGCCGCCCTCCACCAGGTGAGCCGCCATGCCGCCCTCGTCCACGCCGCCGACCGCCGTCGCACGCGCGCCGACGCCCTCCCCCGTAGGCTGGCGGTGAGCGCGCGCAGCGCCGAACCCCAGCACCTCGAACCCCGACACACCAGCACCCTCAGCGAAGCCGCCAGCCTCGCCCTCCTCCACGAAGCCGGCCTCCCCGTCGCCCCGCACCGCCTCTGCCACTCCCCCGCGAAGCCGTGCAAGCCTGGCGCGACCTCGGCCCCGAGGTCGTGGTCAAGGCCTGCTCCGCCGCGATCCCGCACAAGTCCGAGCACGGCCTGGTCTTCCTCAACCAGCGCAGCGAAGACGATGTCCTGCAGGCCTACGAGCAATGCGTCACCCGCGTGCGCGCTCTCGGCCAGCTTCTCGACGGCGTGCTGGTGGCGCAGCGCGTGCGCGGGCAGCGCGAGTTCGCGCTCGGCGTGAAGCAGGACCCGCTGTTCGGCACCGCCGTGATGGTGAGCGACGGCGGCAAGTACGTCGAGGCCCTGAAGGACTTCGTGGTGCTGCTGCATCCCTTCGGCGAGCAGGACGTGCTGGACCAGCTGGCGAAGCTGCGCATCGCTCCGATCCTCGCGGGCGTGCGCGGCGAGCCGCCGGTGGACCTGCAGGTGGTGGCGCGCGCCGCCGTGGCGCTGGGCCGCTACGCCGCGGAGCACGCGGACCGCATCGCCTCCATCGACCTCAACCCGCTGATCGCCGGCGCCGCCGGCCAGGGCGGCTGGGCGGTGGACGCCGTCATCGAACAGAAGGAGCCCACCCATGGCTGACACCGACGCCGTCACGATGGAGCTCGATGGGCGCATCGCCATCGTGCGCCTGAACCGCCCCGAGGCGATGAACGCCGTCAACGACGCCGTACGCCAGGGCCTCACCCGTGCGCTGAAGCAGCTCGATGCCGGCGACCATGCCGACGCGATCGTGCTCACCGGCAGTGGCGAGCGCGCCTTCTGCGCCGGGCAGGACCTGGAGGAGTCGGCCGCGATCACCACCGACCGGCTCGCCGGCTGGCTGAATCGCCAGCACGCGATGTACCAGGCCGTGCGGGACGTCAGCAAGCCGATCGTCGCGGCCATCAACGGCACCGCCGCCGGCGCCGGCTTCCAGATGTCCCTGATGTGCGACCTGCGCGTAGCCCATGGGGGCGTGAAGATGGGCCAGCCGGAGGTGCGCGCGGGCCTGGCGAGCATCGTCGGGTCCTATCTCATGTCCCTGCAGGTCGGTCATTCGCTCAACCAGCAGCTGTCCCTGACCGGCGAGCTGCTCTCCGGCGAACGCGCGCATGCGCTGGGCCTGGTCAACGACCTGGTGCCGCAGGCCGAAGTGCTGCCGCGCGCCCTGGAGCGCGCCCGCGAACTCGCTGGCCTGCCCCGCGCCGCCGTGCGCGCCACCAAGCAGCGCTTTCGCGAGCGCACGCAGGCCGGCTTCGAGGAGGCCTGCAGCGCCGGCATCCGCTACCAGCTGGAGTGCTACGCCACCGGCGAGCCGACCCGCGTGATGCAGGAATTCCTGGCCCGCCGCCAGCGCAAGGACAAGCCATGAAACGACACACCCGACTGTTCATCGCCGGCGCCTGGCGCGAAGCCACCGGCACCCAGGACCTTCCGTCACCGACAGCTACACCGAGCAGGTGTTCGCCAGCTACCGCAGCGCCTCGCGCGGCGACGTGGACCTGGCCGTGAACGCCGCCCGCGCCGCGTTCGCCTCCTGGTCGCAGACGCCGCTGTCCGAGCGCATCGCCGCCGTCCGCCGCATCGCCGCAGCCCTGCGCGAACGCAGCGAGGCGATCGCGCAGGTGATCACCCGCGAAGTCGGCATGCCGGCCAAGCTGTCCGCGCGCATCCAGGCCGGCGCACCGATCGCCGCCTGGGAGCAGTACGCCGAACTCGCGTCGGCCATCGACTGGGAAGGGCGCATCGGCCATTCGCTGGTGCAGCAGCTGCCGGTGGGCGTGGTCGCCTGCATCACGCCCTGGAACTACCCGCTGCACCAGATCACCGGCAAGGTGGCGCCGGCGCTGCTGGCGGGCTGCACCGTGGTGCTCAAGCCCTCGGAGCTGGCGCCGTCCAGCGCCTTCCTGCTCGCCGAAGCCGTGGCGCAGGCGGGCCTCCCGCTGGGCGTGTTCAACCTCGTGCACGGCAACGGGCCGGAGGTCGGCGAGGCGCTGGTCAGGCACTCCGAGGTGGACATGGTGTCCTTCACCGGTTCCACCCGCGCCGGACAGCGCATCGCGGCCCTCGCGGGGCAGGACATCAAGCGGCTGGCGCTGGAACTCGGTGGCAAGTCCGCCGCCGTGGTGCTGCCGGGCGCGGATCTCGCCGCCGCCGTCAAGGCCACGCTGGGCGGCTGCTTCCTCAACGCGGGCCAGACCTGCTCGGCCACCACCCGCCTGCTGGTGCCGCGCGCGCAGGCGCAGCAGGCCGCGCACCTGGCGGCGGAACTGGCGCCGGCCTGGCGCATGGGCGACCCGGCCGACCCGGCCACGCGGCTCGGGCCGCTGCTGTCGCACGCGCAGCGCGAGAAGGTGCGGGACATGGTGCATGCCGCCATCGCCGAAGGGGCGCAGCTCGTCACGCGCGACGGCCCGCTGCCGCCGCACGGCTTCTTCTTCCCGCCGACGGTGCTGGACCACGTCACCCCGCAGATGGCGATCGCGCGCGAGGAAGTGTTCGGCCCGGTGCTGGCCCTGATCGCCTACGACAGCATCGACGAGGCGGTGGCCATCGCCAACGGCACCGGCTACGGACTGGCCGCCACCGTGTGGGCCGCCACACCGGCCGCCGCCCTGCCCGTGGCGCAGCCCCTGCGCGCCGGCCAGGTCGACATCAACGGCGCGCCCTTCAACCCGCTGGCGCCCTTCGGCGGCTTCGGGCGCTCGGGCATCGGCCGCGAGAACGGCCGCTTCGGCATCGAGGAATTCCTCGAGCCGCGCTCCCTGCAAATGCCTGCCACCTATTTCGAGACGCCATGAACCCCACCCAGATCCAGGTCGCCCTGGACGGCGCCACCGCCGTCATCACCCTGAACCGCCCCGAGCGCATGAATGCGCTGACCAAGGTGCTCGAGGCCGAGTTGCGCGATGCCGTGGAGCAGGCGGGCCGCAACCCGGAGATCCGCGCCATCGTCCTCACGGGCGCGGGCCGCGCCTTCTGCGCCGGCATGGACATGGACGAACTGGAGGTGCTGCCGCCGGAGGACATCCAGGCCGAGCAATGGATGCGGCCCTACGACATGAACCGGCGCGCCGACTACCAGACGCGCTACTCGTACTTCCCGGCGGCGCCAAGCCGATCATCAGCGCCATCAACGGCGCGGCCGCGGGCCTGGGGCTGGTGATGGCGCTGTACAGCGATTTCCGCATCGCCTCCGAGCAGGCGGTGTTCGCCACCGCCTTCGCCAAGCGCGGGCTGATCGCCGAGCACGGCATCGCCTGGATGCTGCCGCGCATCGTCGGCCATGCGAACGCCACCGACCTGCTGCTGACGTCGCGCAAGATCGACGCCGCCGAAGCGCTGCGCATGGGGCTGGTGAACCGCGTGGTCGCCGGCGACCGGCTGCTGCCCGAAGCGCTGGCGCTGGCACGCACGCTGTCCACCGAGGTGTCGCCGCGCTCGGTGCACGTGATGAAGCGGCAGCTCTGGGAAGCGCCCTACCAGACGCTGGGCGAAGCCGTCGCGCTGGCGAACACGGAGATGTTCACCAGCATCCAGAGCGAGGATTTCCGGGAAGGCGTGGCGCACTTCCAGGAGCGGCGGCCGGCCCGCTTCACCGGCCGCTAGACTGTCCTAGAGCGGCTTGTCCTTGTCGGCGTAGCGCAGGCCGGGGGCACGGTCCAGTTCGGGTTCGCGCAGGTCCGGGCCCGTGGTCGGGCTGATCGCGTTGGAGGCCATCGCGCGCTCTCGCTCGCCCAGGGAGGCGCTGCTGCCGCCTTCGTAAGGTTCGCGGCCGCGCTCCACCATGCCCGCGGTGCCCGTGCCGTCGCCGCGCAGGCCCACGATGTCGCGCAGCGGCTGCTGGTCGCGGCGGTCCACGATGGTGAGGTCGCCGGCCTGCATGTCGTGCAGCATGGCGCGGGCACGGTCTGCCTCGGCGGCGTCCCTCGTGTCCACGACGACCACGTAGCCGCCACGCTGCACGTGGCGCGCGTAGGTGTCCACGTGGCTGCGGCCGTCGTCGCGGCTGAACAGGCGGGCGAAGAAGTTGCCGAAGGACTCCAGCACGTGGCGGTCCACGGCCACCTCGCGCTCCATGCCGTCCCAGCGGTCGTTGGAGTCGGCGCCTGTGGCGGCGTGCCTGTCCTCCCGGTGCTCGATGTGCAGGTCGTCGCGCGGGAAGCCCGCCCGCACCAGGGTGTCCACGGCGTCCCGGGCGCGGCTCTTGTCGTCGAATGCGCAGATCGCGGTATGCATCTCGTTTTCCTTTCGTTCTCCGGTGTCACCTTTCCCATGTTGGGCGCACGAGGCGGAACAGGTGTCGTCCAGCCCGCTCCCGCCGGGTAGGTGCGGGACTACCCTGACACGGCAGGCCGCCTGCCGTGCCATGCTGGACCGCACAGGAGGCCGCCATGATCGAAAAGCACCTCGACATTCCCACCGGCGACGGGGACATGAACAGCTTCGTCGTGTACCCGGAGGAGGAAGCGCCGCACCCGGTCGTGCTCTTCTACATGGACGCGCCCGGCAAGCGCGAGGAACTGCACGACATGGCGCGGCGGCTGGCCAGCGTCGGCTACTACGTGGTGCTGCCCAACCTCTACTACCGCCGCACCCGCGAGTTCGAGCTGAAGCTGCGCACGCCCGAGGGCATGAAGCCGATGTTCGAGCTGATGGACAGCCTGAGCAACGGCATGACCGTGCGCGACACGCATGCCATGCTGAAGTTCGTCGACGCCCAGCCGGAAGCGGACGGCAGCCGCGTGGGCGCCGTCGGCTACTGCATGAGCGGGCCCTTCGTGTTCGCGGCGGCCGCCGCCTTTCCCGAGCGGATGCGCGCCATCGCCTCCATCCACGGCGCGCGCATGGTCACCGACCGCGACGACTCGCCGCACCTCATGGCGCCGCGCATCCGCTGCGAGACCTACGTCGCCTGCGCCGAGACCGACATCTGGGCGCCGCCCAAGGACGTGACGGCTTTGCAGGCGGCGCTGGAAGCGGCCGGCACGCCCCATCGCATCGAGTGGTACCCGGGCGCGCACCACGGCTTCGTGTTCCCGCGGCGCGAAGGCATCTACCACCAGGCCTCCGCCGAGCGCCACTGGGAAAGGCTGTTCTCGCTGTACCGGCGCACCATCGGGCCGGGGGCAGGACAGTGTCATGACATTACAATGTTCTTCGCATGTCCACCGCCCCGCGCATCCTCGTTGCGGAAGAACCCGCGGCCTTCGCGGCCTTCCGTGACGCGCTGACCAGCAGCTACGTGCTGGTGCACGCGGCCACGCTGGACGAGGCGCTCGCGGCCCTCTCCGATCCGCCGGCGCTGGTGGTCTGCGGCTGCCACTTCGACGAAGGCCGCATGTACGACCTGCTGCGGCACCTGCGCTCGAACCCGCAGCTGCGCGCAACCTGCCCTTCCTGGGGTGCGCTGCACCCCGACAGGCTGCTCGACGGCGCCTTGTACGAGAGCGTGAAGATCGCCGTGCGGGCGCTGGGCGGCAACGCCTTCGTCGACCTGCTGCGCTGGCAGAAGCGCTGGGGCGGCGCCGAAGCGGCGCACCGCCTGACGCACCTGGTCGAGACGCTGATCAAGGGCAGCCCGGCCGACACCGGCTGGACCGGCGACAGCGGCTAGGAGTCTGCGCGGCAGACTCCTAGGCAGCGGCGCAGCGCGCCTCTATACTGCCGCAATGAACGAACTAGTACATTCCGGCTCGCGCTCGGCCAGGGGCGGGCCGAAGGCGCCCGCGCGGGAGCCGAGCCGCACCAACGACCCGGAACGCACCAAGGCCAACATCATGGAAGTGGCCGCGGCGGAGTTCGGCGAGAAGGGGCTGGCGGGGGCGCGCATCGACGAGATCGCGGCGCTGACGCAGACCAGCAAGCGGATGATCTACTACTACTTCGGCAGCAAGGAAGGCCTGTACCTGGCCGTGCTGGAGGAAGCGTACAAGCGCGTGCGCGACGTCGAGTCGGAACTGCACCTGCAGGACCTGGAGCCCGAGCTGGCGCTGCGCCGCCTGGTCGCCTTCACCTTCGACCACCACCTGCAGCACGAGAACTACATCCGCCTGGTGATGAACGAGAACATCAACCGCGGCCAGTTCCTGGCGCAGTCGCAGCGCATCCAGGAACTGAACGTGCCGGCGATCGCGGCGATCCGCAAGCTCTACGAGCGCGGCGTGAAGGCCGGCATCTTCCGGCCGGGCCTGGACCCGGTGGACATCCACGCGTCGATCTCGGCCCTGAGCTTCTTCAACGTCTCCAACCGCCACACCTTCGGGCTGATCTTCAAGATCGACATGAAGTCGGCGGCGTACATCGCCCACCGGCGCGACAACGTGGTGGAGATGATCGTGCGCTTCATGAAGGCGTGAAATCCTGGATCCGGGTTTCCCCGGAGTACGAAACTAACCGGTTCGTACAAAATGCGGCGCCAGGAGAACGCCCTTGTTCCAGACCCTCGTCGACCGCCTTTGCCAGCTGCTGTCCTTCGTGATGGTGCTGTTCCTCGCCGCCATGGTGCTCATGGTGTTCGGCAACGTCGTGCTGCGCTATGGATTCAATAGCGGCATCACCGTGTCGGAAGAGCTTTCCCGCTGGCTGTTCGTCTGGATGACCTTCCTGGGCGCGCTGGTCGCCCTGCGCACCCACGGTCACCTCGGCACCGACAGCCTGGTGTCCCGCCTGCCGGTCAAGGGACGCAAGATCTGCCTGGGCATCACCCACCTGCTGATGCTCTACCTGTGCTGGCTGATGTTCCGCGGCGCCTGGGCGCAGACGGTCATCAACTACGGCACCACCAGCGCGGTGATGGAAGCGTCCATGGCCTGGTTCTATTCCTCCGGCCTGTTCTTCTCCGTGCTCGCCTTCGTCTTCATCCTCAACGAATTCTGGAAGCTGCTCTCCGGCAAGCTCTCCGAATCCGAACTGATCGGCGTGAGCGAGTCCGACGACATGCCGCACGGCAACCCCAGCCCCAGCCCAAGTAAGCCGATGACCATCGCCATCTTCCTCGGTGCCCTGCTCGGCACCATGGCCATCGGCCTGCCGATCGCCTTCGCCCTGCTCGCCACCGGCGTCGCCCTCATGTGGCACATGAACATGTTCGACGCGCAGATCCTGGCGCAGAACGTGATCGAGGGCGCCAACAGCTTCCCGCTGCTGGCCGTGCCCTTCTTCATGCTGGCCGGCGAGATCATGAATGCCGGCGGCCTGTCGCGGCGCATCGTCAACTTCGCGCTGGCGCTGGTGGGCCACGTGCGCGGCGGCCTGGGTTACGTGGCGATCATGGCGGCGGTGATCATGGCCGCCCTGTCCGGCTCCGCGGTGGCCGACGCGGCGGCGCTGGCCGCGCTGCTGCTGCCGATGATGAACCGCGCCGGCTACGACCGCGCGCGCTCGGCCGGCCTGCTGTCGGCCGCCAGCATCATCGCCCCCATCATCCCGCCCAGCATCGGCTTCGTGGTGTTCGGCGTCGCCGCCAACGTGTCGATCTCCAAGCTGTTCATGGCCGGCATCGCGCCCGGCCTGATGCTCGGCGCGGCACTGTGGATCACCTGGTGGTGGCTGGTGCGGAAAGAAAAGATCGAGGCGCCGCCGCGCGCCACCCGCGCCGAGGTGATTGCCGCCGCGCGCGACGCCACGCTGGCCCTGGGCCTGCCGGTGATCGTGGTGGTCGGCCTGAAGTTCGGCGTGTTCACGCCGACCGAGGCGGCGGTGGTGGCGGCGGTGTACGCCCTGTTCATCTCCACCGTCGTCTACCGCGAGCTGAAGCTGTCGCAGCTCTATGGCCTGTTCCAGGCCGCGGCGCAGACCTCCGCGGTGATCATGTTCCTGGTGGCGGCGGCCATGGTGTCGGCCTGGATGCTGACGGTGACCAACCTCACGGCCGAACTGGTGACGCTGCTGCAGCCGCTGATCGAACGGCCGGTGATGCTGATGCTGGCCATCATGCTGATCACCATGCTGGTGGGCACGGCGATGGACATGACGCCCACCATCCTGATCCTCACACCGGTGTTGATGCCGCTGGTCAAGGCCGCGGGCATCGACCCGATCTACTTCGGCGTGCTGTTCATGATCAACAACGCCATCGGCCTCATCACGCCGCCGGTGGGCACGGTGCTCAGCACCGTGGCCGGCGTCGGCAAGGTGAGCATGGACGAGGTGACGCGGGGCGTGTGGCCCTTCATGCTCGCCCAGTTCGCCGTGATGTTCCTGTTCGTTTTCTTCCCGCAGCTGGTGATGGTGCCGGCGCGGTGGTTCTACGGCTGATTCCCAACCCGCTCGACTTAACCCTGGAGACAAGAGCAGGAAAAGACTGTTCGTCACGACGCTGATTGCCGCCGTCGCCCTGTCCGCCTTCGGCCTGGTGCAGGCGCAGACGCGCACGATCAAGTTCGCCAACCAGAACGCCAAGGGCCACCCCATCGTGCTGGGCATGGAGAAGTTCGCCGAGCTGGTGGAGAAGAACTCCGCCGGCCGCCTGAAGGTGCAGGTCTTCCCCGGCGGCGCGCTGGGCAGCGACCAGGCCAACGTGTCGGCCCTGCAGGGCGGCACGCTGGAGATGGCGTCCATGAACTCGGGCATCTTCGCCAGCGTGGTCAAGGACTTCGAGATCTACGACTTCCCCTTCCTGTTCGGCAACCCGAAGGAAGCCGACGCGGTGGTGGACGGCCCCTTCGGCAAGTCGCTGCACGCCAAGCTGGCGGACAAGGGCATGGTCGGCCTCGCCTACTACGAGCTGGGCTTCCGCAACCTCACCAACAGCAAGCGCCCGATCACCAAGGTGGAGGACATCGCCGGTCTGAAGCTGCGCGTGATCCCCAACCCGATCAATGTGGACTGGGTCACCGCCCTGGGCGCCAACCCGACGCCGCTGCCTTTCCCCGAGCTGTACGCCGCGCTGGAGCAGAAGGCGGTGGACGGCCAGGAGAACCCGGTGGCCACCATCCGCGGCGCCAAGCTGTACGAAGTGCAGAAGCACCTGGCGCTGACCAACCACCAGTACAACCCGCAGTCGGTGGTGATCAGCAAGAAGTTCTGGGACACCCTGTCGGACGCCGACAAGAAGGTGCTGCAGGACGCCGCCAACGAATCGTCCACGTACCAGCGCGAGCAGTCCCGCGCGGCGCAGGCCTCGATCCTCGAGGAGCTGAAGAAGAACGGCATGCAGGTCACCGAACTGGCGCCCGCTGAAGTGGCCAAGCTGCGCGACAAGATGAAGCCCGTGATCGCCAAGCACTCGGCCAGCGTCGGCGACGCGACGGTCAAGGCGGTGATGGCCGAACTGGACAAGGTGCGGAAGTAAGCGCCACATGAAGAAGGTCCTCGTCCTCAACGGGCCCAACCTGAACCTGCTGGGCACGCGCGAGCCGGCGCAGTACGGCACCACGACGCTGGCCGACGTGGAAGCGATGTGCCGGCAGGCGGGCGAGCGGCTGGGGTACGAGGTGGAATGCTTCCAGAGCAACTGGGAGGGCGCGCTGATCGACAAGATCCACGAGTACGGCCGCCTGTGGAAACAGGGCGGCGTGCTGGGTTGCGTGTTCAACCCCGGCGCCCTCACCCACACCTCGGTGGCGCTGCACGACGCGATCAAGGGCGTGGACGGCCTGCCGGTGGTGGAGTGCCACATCTCGAACGTGCATGCGCGCGAGGCCTTCCGGCACCACTCCTTCATCTCGCCGGCCGCCGCCGGCATCGTCGTCGGCTTCGGCGTGCAGGGCTACGTGATCGCGCTGGAAGCGCTGGCCCGCACGCAGGACGCGGACAACCCCAGGCTGCGATGAACGCGCGAGTCCCCCGCCCCATGCTGATCAACGGACACACGGAGCTGGTCGCCCACATCGGCTGGCCGACGCACTCCTTCAAGGCGCCGATGATCTACAACCCCTACTTCGAGTCGGTGGGGGTGAACGCGATCGTCGTTCCCATGGGCTGCCGGCCGGAGAACTTCGAGACGGTCTTGCGCGGCGTGTTCGCGCTGGAGAACGTGCGCGGCGCGCTGATCACCATGCCGCACAAGGTGAGCGTGGTGGAGCTGTGCGACGAGGTCACGCCCACCGTCAAGGTGGCGGGCTCTTGCAACGCGGTGAAGCGCCTGCCCGACGGCCGCCTGCAAGGCGACATGTTCGACGGCGAAGGCTTCGTGCGCGGCCTGCAGCGCAAGGGCCTGCAGCTTGCGCGGCGCTCGCGCGCTGGTGGTGGGCAGCGGCGGCGTCGGCTCCGCGATCGCGGCCTCGCTGGCCGCGGCGGGCGTCGGGGCGCTGGCGCTGTTCGACGTGAACGAGGAGATGGCCGACGCGCTGGCCGCGCGCCTCGCGACCCACTACCCGGAGATCCGCGTCAGCACGGGCCGCCGCGACCCGGCGGGCTTCGACCTGGTCGTCAATGCGACGCCGCTGGGCATGAACGCGGGCGATCCGCTGCCCGTGGACGTGTCGCGGCTCGATCCGCGCACCTTCGCCGCCGAGGTGGTGATGAAGACCGAGATGACCGCCTTCCTGCTGGCGCGCGCGCGCGCGGCTGTCCCGTGCAGGTGGGCACCGACATGCTGTTCGAGATGATCCCGGCCTACCTGGAGTTCTTCGGCTTCCCGACCACGACGGCGGAGACCCTGCGCTCGGTGGCACGCCTGGAGTACTGAGACCATGAGCGACCTGCTGCTGCAACCGCAACACGCCCGCGAGCCCCTGCAGGAGGCCTTCAGCGACGCGGCCAACCCGATCGCGCTGGACGGCGTGGAGTTCATCGAATACGCGACCCGGCAGCCGCAGGCCGTGGGCCAGGTGCTGGAGATGATGGGCTTCCGCCCCGTCGCACGGCACCGCTCGCGCGAAGTGCTGCTGTACCGCCAGGGCGGCATCAACATCGTGGTGAACGCGCATCCGCGCGACGCCGAGGGCGCGACCCACGGCGCCGAGACGCCCGCGATCAGCGCCATCGCCCTGCGCGTGCGCGATGCGCGCGCCGCCTACAGGTACGTGCTGGAGCGCGGCGCCTGGGAAGTGCCGACGCATCCCGAGGCCATGGAGCTGAACATCCCCGCCATCCACGGCGTGGGCGGCAGCCGCATCTACTTCGTGGACCGCTACCGCGAGTTCTCGATCTACGACGTGGACTTCGTGCGCATCCCCGGCGTCGACCCGGATCCGCCGGCGGTGGCCGGCATCCATTTCTTCGGCATCGTGCAGTACATCGGCACCGGCCGCAGCTACGACTGGCTGGAGTTCTACCAGGAGCTGTTCGGCATCGAGGTGATCCCCGACGAGCAGCGCTTCGGCATCATGCCCGCGGGCAAGCTGCTGCGCGCACCGGCCCTGCGGCCGGAGAGCCGCTTCATGCTGCAGGTGATCGAGCCCGAGGCCGATTCGCTGGACACCAGCGAGCGGCTGCAGCGCATCGGCCTGGGCGTGCCGGACGTGCTGGCGGCGGTGCGCGCTCTGCGTGCCCTGGGCATGGAGTTCGTGGAAACCGAGGCAGCACACACCGAGCGACGCGGCGCGATCACCCGGACCTACCTGGGCTCCATGGTGTTCGAGCTGGTGCACAGCCAGACATGACCGACCAGCGCAGCCTGCAGCAGGCGATCCGTGCCTTCGGCATGGACACCATCACGCTGGCCGGCCCGCTGGAGGCCAAGCTGGAGGCCATGCAGGAGGCCGGCTTCGGCCAGGTCATGCTCAAGGCCAACGACCTGGTGGGCCATCCGCAGGGCTGGCAGGCCGCGGTGAAGGCGGTGCGGGCCAGCGGCCTGCGCGGCACCGGCTTCCAGGTGCTGCGCGACTTCGAGGGCCTGTCCGGCCACCTGCACCAGTACAAGGTGGACATCGCCAGGACCATGCTGGAGATGTGCGCGGCGCTGGGCTGCGACGTGCTGCTGGCGTGCTCCTCGACCTCCACCCACGCCACCCAGGACCTGGACCACATCGCGCGCGACCTGCGCAAGCTGGCGATGCTGGCCATTCCCTTCGGCATCCGCATCGCCTACGAAGGGCTGTCCTGGGGCCGCACGGTCAACGAATTCACCACCGCCTGGGACGTGGTGTGCCGCGCCGACTGCCCCAACCTGGGCATCGGCATCGACTCCTTCCACATCCTGGCCGCCAAGACGCCGCTGGAGGCGATGGACGAACTCGACCCCAAGCGGATCTTCCTGGTGCAGCTGTCGGACTTCATGTGGCAGGAGACGCGCACCTTCGAGGAACGCATCGCCACGGCGCGCACCTTCCGCGTGTTTCCGGGCGAGGGCGTGCACACGCAGCAGCTGGTGCAGATGGTGCTGAAGCTCGACGCGCTGGGCTACGCGGGCGACTACAGCTTCGAGGTGTTCAACGACGACTACGTGCAGATGCCGCTGCCGATGGTGGCGCAGCGGGCGAGGGATGCGGCCTTGTGGCTGGGGGAGGATGTGCTGCGGCGGGCGCAGCCGCTGCCGAACCAGTTGCGCTTGCGGGCGCGTTGACGCTGGGGTTCGCCTTCCGGCTCACCACCAGCCTACCAAAGCCGCTGCCTTCGTAGGCTGGCGGTGAGCGCGCGCAGCGCCGAACCCCAGCGCTCCCTCACCCCTTCTCCCTCACCCCTTCTCCCTCACCCCTTCTCCCTCACCCCTTCTCCCTCACCCCTTCTCCCTCACCCCTTCTCCCTCACCCCTTCTCCCTCACCAGCGCCACCACCCCCGCAAGGCCACCAGGTACGACTGCTGGCCCAACCCCTGCACCGTCCCCCGCACCGCCGGCGAAATGATGGAATGGCTGCGCCACTCCTCGCGTGCGGCAATGTTCGACATGTGCACCTCCAGCACCGGGAAGGGCATCGCCTTGATCGCATCGTGCAGCGGCACGCCGTGCTGCGTGAGTCCCGCGGGATTCACCAGCGCGCCGGCGGCCGCGTCGATGTTGGCGTGCAGGAAGTCGATCAGCGCGCCTTCGTGGTTGGACTGCAGGATGTCCAGCTCCACCTCCAGCTCGCGCGCCAGCGACTGCAGGCGCTCGTCGATCTGCGCCAGCGTAGTGGTGCCGTAGATGTGCGGTTCGCGCCGGCCGAACAGGTTCAGGTTCGGGCCGTGCAGGACGAGGATTTTCACGGGATGGCCGCTTCGCATCAGAGCTTGGACACGCGTTCCAGTTCGGCCTTGAAGAGGTTCACGACGGCCGGGTCGTAGGCGGAGGAGAACTTGTCGTACACCGGGCGCACCGCGGCCCGCATGCTCTGCAGTTCGGCTGGGGGCACGTCGTTGTAGATCATGCCCTTGGCCTGCAGCTCGCCCAGCGCCTTGCTGGAAACGTCGCGGCTGACCACGCGCTGCCAGTTCTGGGCCTCGATGGCGGCGTCCTGCAGCAGCTTCTGTTCCACGGGCGACAAGCGGTCCCAGAAGCGCTTGCTGATCTGGATCGGATTGGTCGCGTACACGTGGTTGGTGCCACTGACGTACTTCTGCACCTCGTAGAACTTGCTCGAGGCGATCACCGCGAACGGGTTCTCCTGGCCGTCCACGGCCTTGGCCTCGAGAGCCCCGTAAAGCTCGGCGAAGGGCATCGGCAGCGGGTTTGCCTTGAACGTCCTGAAAGTTTCCAGGAACACCGGGTTGGGGATCACGCGCAGCTTCAGCCCTTCCAGGTCGGACCCCTTCGTGATCGGGCGCTTGCTGTTGGTCACGTTGCGAAAGCCCAGGTCGAAGAAGCCCAGGACGATCACGCCCTTCTCGGGCAGCTTCGCGGTGAGTGCCTTGCCCAGGGGGCCGTCGACCATCGCATCGGCTTGCCTGGCATTGGCGAACAGGAACGGAAAGTCCAGCAGGCCGAACTCCTTCACGATGCCATTCAGCGACGTCGTGGAGGCGACGAGCATTTCCTGCACTCCGCCTTGCAGCGCGGCCTGCTGCTGCAGTTCGTTGCCCAGCTGCGAGGAGGGGTACTCCTGCACCTTGATCTTGCCGCCGCTCCTGGCGGCGACGATCTCGGCGAACTTCCGCACGCCCAGGCTCGTCGGGTGATCGGGGTTGTTCAGGTGGCCGAACTTGATCGTGCGCTCCTGCACGTCCTGCGCGCCGACGGCGGCGGCGGCAACAAGCAATGCAAGGCCGGCGAAGCCGCGGCGGGTGGTAGGTGTCACGCGTGTCTCCTGCGATGTAGACGGGAAAGTGCGGCATGATAGGCAGACGGTGGGAACACCGTTCCACACCAGAATTCCGTTTCACATGACGAATTCGGCAGCCGCCCCGACGGGCACCATCGATCGCGCCCTGCGCATCGTGGAGACCCTCGCCTCGCAGCCTGGGGGCATGCCGCTCGCGGCATTGGCCGACGAACTCGAACTTCCGCGCAGTGCCTGCCACCGCCTGCTGTCCGAGCTGCAACGTTGCGGCTACGTGCGCCAGGTACGCGAACACGGCGACTACGCGCTGACCACCAAGCTCGCGTCGGTGGGCCTCGGCTACCTCGGTGCTTCCGGCATCGTCGACATCGCGCAGCCGATCATCGACCGCCTCGCAGAAACCAGCGGCGAACTGGTGCGGCTCGCCTTGGTGGATGGCGACCGCCTCACCTTCGTGGCCAAGGCGCAGGGCGCGCGCTTCGGGTTGCGCTACGACCCCGACATGGGCATCGACGTGCGGCTGTCCTGCAGCGCGGGCGGCCACGCGTGGCTGATGACGCTGAGCGAGGAGCGCGCCACCGAGCTGGTCGCGCGGCAGGGCTTCGGCGAGCCAAAGGCCTACGGGCCGAAGGCGCCGACCACCTTCAAGGCGCTGATGCGCGTGCTGGAGGAGGACCGCAAGCGCGGCTTCAGCGTGATGAGCGAGATGTACGCGCCCGGCATGAGCGCGATGGCGGCACCGGTGCAGCGACGCAACGAAGCGGCCATCGGCGTGATCACCGTGGCCGGGCCGCTGGTGCGCCTGACGCCGCAACGCATGCTGCAGCTCGGCGACGCCGTGCTCGCCGCGGCGGGCGAGCTGGCGCTCGCGAGCACGACCTCGCCGCTGTTCGCGCGGCGCCGCGGCACGCGTTAGCTGGGGTTCGCCTTCGGCTCACCACCAGCCTACAAGGGGAACGCGCGGGCTTCGTAGGCTGGCGGTAAGCGCGCGCAGCGCCGAACCCCAGCGCTAAGCCGCCGGCCAGAGCAGCTCGACGCGCTTCGTGCGCAAGCGGCGCTCCGCGATTTCGCGCAGCAAGGCCTGCTCGGCCCGATCGAAGCGGCTCCCGAGCTTGCGCAGGTCGAGAACGACTTCCCCGTTCGGCCAGCTGCTGCTGTCGACTT
Organism: Ramlibacter montanisoli; assembly: GCF_013087525.1. Classification (GTDB taxonomy): domain Bacteria; phylum Pseudomonadota; class Gammaproteobacteria; order Burkholderiales; family Burkholderiaceae_C; genus Ramlibacter; species Ramlibacter montanisoli. The sequence goes on from NZ_JABFCS010000001.1 coordinate 1,962,922, forward strand.
CCAGCACCTGCAGAAGCGAAGAGAGTCCTGCCAGCGGCGGGTCGCCGCTCACCAGAACCCGCGTACGGCCTGGCTCGTGGGTGACCGTGACATCCAGATCCATGCACCCACTTTGGACGAGGCGCGGCGGACGCGCTGTCAACTATGCGGGGTGCTGCACCGTGAAACCTCTGTTGCGAAGGCGGCCAGGCGGCTCACGCCTGCTCACGCAATTTCCGGCTAGGTACGGCGGCATAGTTGGCGCCCCGCGGGGAACTCGCGCTCCCGGCAGAGGCACCGAATGGATCAGAAGCCCGCTGCGAGGCCGTCCCGGCGCGAGTCGGAAGCGACCACGTAGCCTTCCTTGCTGGTGTCGCCCATGCGCCAGATGAACTGGCCGGCACCGAAGTCCTGGTAGTTGTCGTTGATGACTTCCATGCGGTGGCCGCGGCTCGTCAGCTCCTGCACGGTGGCCGTGGCCATCTGCTGTTCGACGTTGATCTCCAGGCCGGAGTTGAAGCGCCAGCGCGGCGCGTCGCAGGCGGCCTGCGGGTTCTGGTCGTAGTCGATCATGCGCACCAGGGTCTGCAGGTGGCCCTGCGGCTGCATGTTGCCGCCCATCACGCCGAAGCTCATCACGGGCTGCCCGTCCTTGGTGAGGAAGGCCGGGATGATCGTGTGGAAGGGCCGCTTGCCGGGCGCCACCTGGTTGGCACCGGGCTGCAGGCTGAAGCCGTGGCCGCGGTTCTGCAGGCTGATGCCGAAGCCGGGCTCCACGCAACCCGAGCCGAAGCCCATGTAGTTGCTCTGGATGAAGCTGATCATCATGCCGTTCTCGTCGGCCGCCGTCAGGTAGATGGTGCCGCCCTTGACCGGGTTGCCGGCCTTGAAGTCCTGCGCGCGCTTCATGTCGATCAGCTTGGCGCGACTCGCGAGGTAGGCGTCGTCCAGCATCTGCTCGGTGCTGACTTCCATGGCCGAACGCTCGGCGACGTAGCGGTACACGTCGGCGAATGCGAGCTTCATCGCCTCGATCTGGACGTGCTGCGAGTCCGCGCCATCGAGCTTCATGGAACGCAGGTCGAAGTTCTTCAGGATGCCCAGCGCCATCAGCGCCGCGATGCCCTGCCCGTTGGGCGGGATCTCGTGCAGCGTGTAGCCGCGGTAATCCTTGGCGATCGGCGTCACCCACTCCGGCTTGAAGGCGGCGAAGTCCTGCGCCGTGTGGGCGCCGCCGTTGTCCTTGCTGAAACGCGCGATGGCCTCGGCGATCTCGCCGCCGTAGAAGGCCTGGCCCCTGGTCTCGGCGATCAGGCGCAGCGCGCGGGCGGCCGCCGGGAACCGGAACAGCTCGCCGACGCGGGGCGCGCGGCCCCAGGGCAGGAAGCTTTGCGCGAACCCGGGCAGGTGACCCAGTTCGGGCGTGGCCGCGTCCCACTTCTGTTGCACCACGATCGGCAGCAGGTAGCCGCGCTCGGCGATCTCGATGGCGGGCGCCAGCAGGTCGGCGAAGGGCAGCTTGCCGTAACGCTCGGACAGCGCGACCCAGGTGCCGACGGCGCCGGGCACGCTGACCGAATCGATGCCGCGCTTGGGCGGGGTCTTGGCGTCGGCGCCGTACTTCTTCTGGAAGTAACCGGGCGTCCAGCCCGCGGGTGCGGGGCCCGAGCCGTTGATGCCTTGCGCTGCTGGCCGTCCCACAGGATCGCGAAGGCATCGCTGCCCAGGCCGTTGCTCACCGGCTCGCAGATCGTCATCGCGGCGGCGGCGGCGATCGCCGCATCGACCGCATTGCCGCCCTGCCACAGCATGCGCAGGCCCGCCTGCGCCGCCAGCGGGTGCGAGGTGGAGACCGCGTTGCGCGCGAAGACCGGGATGCGCGTGGTGGGGTAGGGGTTGTGGAAGTCGAAGTTCTTCATGGGAGATCCTGCGGGAGCGCGGTTCAGTTGTCGGCGGTCAGCTTGCGCTCGGTGATGATCTTCTTCCAGCGCGTGCGGTCCTTCTCCAGCATCGCGGCGAACTGCTGTGGCGTGCCGCCCGCGGGCTCGATGCCCAGGCGCGCCAGCCGCTCCCCTTCACTTCCGGGTCCTGCAGGGCCTGGTTGACGGCGGTGTTGATGCGCTGGACCAGGTCCGCGGGCAGGCCCTTGGGGCCGTACATGCCAAACCAGGTCACCGACTCGAAGCCGGGGATGGTGTCGGAGATCGGCGGCAGGTTGGGCAGCAGCGGCGAGCGCTTCAGGCTGGTGATGCCCAGCGCGCGCAGGCGGCCCTGCTGCACGTGCGGCAGGCCGCTGGGCAGCGAGTCGAACAGCACGTCCACCTTCCCGCTGGCCAGGTCGGGAATGGCCAGCGCCGTGCCCTTGTACGGGATGTGCACGAGGAACAGGCCGGCCTGCGCCTTGAAGTATTCGGCCGTGAGGTGCACCACGGTGCCGTTGCCGCTGCTGGCGTAGTTCAGCTTGCCGGGGTTCTTGCGGGCGTAGTCCACCCACTCCTTCACGGTCTTGGCCGGTGCCGTGTTGGGCACCAGCATGATGCTGGGCGCGTCGCCCACGTGCGCGATCGGCGTGAAGTCCGCGACCGCATCGTAGGGCAGCTTGCCGCCGAAGCTCGGGCCGATGCTGTGCGTGCTGCTGGTGGCCAGCAGCAGCGTGTAGCCGTCGGGGCCGGCCTTGGCGACGATGTCGGAGCCGATGCTGCCGCCGGCGCCCGGCTTGTTGTCGACGACGATGGTCTGGCCGAGGCGCTCGCCGAGCTTCTGCGACAGCGCGCGGCCGAAGATGTCCGTGGCGCCGCCCGCCGGGAAGGGAATCACCAGGCGGATCGGCTTGTTCGGGTAGCCCTGGGCGTGGGCGGCGGGGGCCAGCAGCGCCGAGGCGGCCAGCAGGAGGGAGGCGAGCAGCTTCATCCGACCATCATAGGAAGGCCGACAGCAAAGGAAAAGCGAATAGTGCTTTAGGGACGATAAACCTTTGCTTTAGGATAAGGAATGAGCAGCATCCGGCTCCTGAAGACCTTCGCCGCCGTGGCCACGGAAGGATCGTTCGCGGCCGCGGCCTCGCAGGTCGCGCTGACGCAGGCGGCCGTGGGCCAGCAGATGCGCTCGCTGGAGGCCGAGCTGCGCCGGCCGCTGTTCGAGCGGCAGGGCAAGACCGTGGTGCTCAACGACGCGGGCCGCGCGCTGGTGCCGCAGGTGCGGCGCCTGCTCGGACTCTACGAGCAGATGCTGGCGGCGCCCGACGCCGCCGACGCGATGTCCGGCACGGTGCACCTGGGCGCCGTGGTGTCCGCCGTGCGCCCGCTGATCCAGGCCACGCTGGCGCTGAAGGCGCGCCATGCGGCGCTGGACCTCCACGTTTCCGCCGCCAAGTCGATCGAACTGATCGAGCGCGTGCAGGCGGGGGAGCTGGACGCGGCGATCGCGGTGCGCGAACCGGGCGCGCGGCCCGAGCTGGTGTGGACTGCCCTCTACGGCGAGGCCATGGTGCTGCTGGCGCCGCGCAAGCTGGAGGAAAGCAGCGCGCGCGCGATCCTGCAGCACCACCCCTTCATCCGCTTCGATCCTTCGCAGCACACCGGCCGGCTGGTGGAGCGTACGCTCAAGCGCCTGCGCGTGAAGCCCAGCGAGTTCCTCGAACTCAATGCGCTGGAGAGCATCGTCGAACTGGTGCGATCGGGGCTGGGCGTGGCGGTGGTGCCGCTGCTGCGCGACGCGCGCTGGGCCGGCGACGCGAAGCTGCGGGTGATCGAGATCCCGCGGGCGGAGGAGCGGCAGATCGCGCTGGTGCAGCGGCGGGATTCTGCGAAGGGAGTGGTGATCCAGGCGGTGGCGGGCGAGTTTCTCTCGTAGGCTGGGGTGAGCCCGCAGGCGAACCCCAGCGCTTCGCGCATCGCTGGGGTTCCTGCGTCACCCCAGCCTACACTTTCACCATGAAAGCCGCCGACATCGAGCCCTTCTTCGCCACCCTGCAGGCCGCCAACCCCATGCCGACCAGCGAGCTCGAATACAGCACCGTGTTCGAGCTGCTGGCGGCGGTGCTGCTGTCCGCGCAGGCCACCGACGCGGGCGTGAAAGGCGAGGCGACGCGCCGGCTGTTCCACGTGGCCAACACGCCGCAGGCGATCCTGGCGCTGGGGCAGGAGGGGCTGGAGGAATACATCAAGACCATCGGCCTCTATCGCATGAAGGCCAAGCATCTGCTGGAGACCTGCCGCATCCTGGTGGAGAAACACGGCGGCAAGGTGCCGCGCGAGCGTGAGGCGCTGGAGGCACTGCCCGGCGTCGGGCGCAAGACGGCCAACGTGGTGCTCAACGTGGCCTTCGGCGAGGAAGCGATGGCGGTGGACACGCACATCTTCCGCGTCAGCAACCGCACCGGCCTGGCGCCGGGCAAGACGCCGCTGGAAGTGGAGGAGCGGCTGATGCAGCGCGTGCCCAAGGCCTACCTGCAGGACGCGCACCACTGGCTGATCCTGCACGGGCGCTACGTCTGCGTGGCGCGCCTGCCGAAATGCTGGCAATGCGCGGTGGCGCGCTGGTGCGACTACCAGCCCAAGACGCCGCCGCCGGCGCTCAAAACCTGAGCGGCGCGGCCGATGTCACAATGGATCGAACGAGGAAACGCGATGGACCAGGACCAGGAAATCAGGGAGACGCTCGACGTCCACCGGCAAAGCATCCAGGGGTTGGTGGACAACCAGCTGATGCTGGCCGCGCAGGTGCACGTGCTGCAGGCCGCGCTGGCCACCATGCTGCTGCACCACAACGACCGGGCCACCCTGCTGCGCACCTTCAAGGGCTACATGAAGATCTCCAAGGAGTCGACGCCGCAGCTGGCGCGGCACATGGAGGCACTGGAAGGCGGGATGCTGGCGCTGCTCGGGCAGGACACCGAGCCGGAGAAGAAGTAGCGCTGCGCGCATCGCTGGGGTTCCTGCGTCACCCCAGCCTACGAAGCCAGCCTCCTGTAGGCTGGCGGTGAGCCGACGGGCGATCGAGCGCCGCTGCGGCGCGTAGTCTCAGGAGAAGGCGATCAGCCGAACCTGAGGAACCCCAGCTCGCTACGCCGACCAGTCCCCGAACACGAACCTGAACACGCGCGGCTTCGCTTCGCCGTTGCGCGTCATCTGCAGCTGCATTTCCTTCGGCCTCGGCTGGATGGCGATGAACTTCAGGATGCCGGCGCGGTGCCGGCCGCCCGCCTTCTCGCCTTCCCAGGCCAGCGGCTTGATGCGGCGGCCGTCGGCCACCAGCACCACGCTGTCCAGCACCTCGTCGTCGAGGCGCCGGCCCTGCGAATCGAAGGCCACCGCGAAGTCCCAGATGCTCGCGTCCTCGCCCAGGTTGCCCGGCGTCACGGCCACGGTCACGCCCTGCACCACGCTCTTCTGCGTGACGCTCGGCCAGGCGGCCACGCCCACCGAGATGAGGACCGCGAGGATCAGCGCGAACTTGCCGTTGCCCATGGCGGGAAGGTACTCCCGCACGCTGACGGCCATTTGACGCGCGTCAAATGCCCCCGCGCACGTGAGGGGCCTAGAGCCCGCGCCAGCCGCCGCCGAGCGCCTGGATGAGCGCCACCGCCGCCAGCTGCCGGTCGATCTGCGCCTGCACCAGCGCACGGCGCGCCGCGGCCGCGTTCTGCTGGGCCGTGATCACTTCGGTGTAACCGACCTGCCCCGCCTGGTAGCGGTTCAGCACCTGCTGCTCCACCAGGTCCGAAGCGCGGCTCGCCTGCTGCCGGAAGGCCTGCTGCTCCTGCAGCACGCGCAGCGCGACCAGCTGGTCCTCGACGTCCTGGAAGGCGGTCAGCGCGGTCTGGCGGTAGCGCGCGGCAGCTTCGTCCAGCGCGGCACGCGACTGGTCCACGCGCGCGCTGGTGGCGCCGGCGTCGAAGATCATCTGCGCCACCGAGCTGCCCAGCGCCCACACCAGGCTGGACGCGCTGAACAGCTCGCCGATGCTGGCGGCGCTGAGTCCCAGCGAGCCGGTCAGGCTGAAGCTGGGGAAGAAGCCGGCGCGCTGGATGCCGATCTGGTGGTTCGCCTGCGCGACGCGCCGTTCCGCCGCGGCGATGTCCGGGCGGCGCTGCAGCAGCGTGCTGGGCACCTCCGGCGGAATCGAGGGCACGCGCACGTTCCACTTCGGATCGGCCGGGATGCTCAGGTTGGCCGGCGCCTTGCCCACCAGCACCGCGATCGCGTGCTCGAAGGTCGCGCGCTGCCGCTCCAGCGCCAGCAGGTCGGCCTGGCTGTTGGCGAGCTGGCTCTCGGCCTGCAGCACGTCGGTGCGCGCCACCACGCCCGCCTCGTAGCGGTTGCGCGTGATCTGCAGGCTGCGCTGGTAGCCGGCCAGCGTCTCGGACTGCAGGCCGCGCAACACGTCCGCCTCGCGCAGGCCGAAGTAGTTGAGGGCCAGCTCGCCCTGAGCGGCCAGCCGCGCCGCCGCCACGTCGGCCAGCGCGATCTGCTCGCCGGCGCGGGCGCTGTCCACCGCATTGCGCAGCCGGCCGAACACGTCCGGCTCCCAGCTCGCGCCGATGTTCACGGCGTAGGTGCGGCGCGTGGGCGTGTCGCCGCCGCCGCCGGTGACCCGCTGCGACTGGTCCAGGTCCACGCGCGGGAACAGGCTGGCGCGCTGCTCGCGCGTGAGCGCCCTCGCCTGCGCATAGGCGGCGACGGCGGCGGCCACGTTCTGGTTGGAGACCTCCACCTGCGATACCAGCGAATTCAGCACCGGGTCGTCGAACAGTTCCCACCAGGGGCCGCGCTCCAGCGTGTCGCCCGGCGCCGCCGCCACCCAGGCGCCGCGCCCTTCCTTGAAGGCCACGGGCGTGTCCACCGCCGGCACGTCGTACCTGGGCGCGAGGTTCGCGCAGCCGGAAAGCACCAGGGCCGCCAGCAGCGCGGACAGGAGGGGACGCGGAAGGGGACGCAGTTTCATTCGGTTCAGGTCGTTTGCAGCGTGTCGCCGTGCCGCCCGAGCTCGCGCTCCAGCGGGCTGCGGCGGCGCAGCTTGTCCATCAGCAGGTAGACCACCGGCGTCGTCAGCAGCGTGATCACCTGGCTGGCGATCAGGCCGCCGACGATGGCGATGCCCAGCGGCCGGCGCAGCTCGGCGCCCTCGCCGAAGCCGATGGCCAGCGGCAGCGCGCCGAGGATGGCGGCCAGCGTGGTCATGAGGATGGGGCGGAAGCGCAGCAGGCAGGCTTCGCGGACCGCGTCGTAAGGCGACAGGCCGCGCGAGCGCTCGGCGTCGAGGGCGAAGTCGATGATCAGGATGGCGTTCTTCTTGACGATGCCGATCAGCAGGAACAGGCCGATCAGCGCCATGATGGAAAACTCCAGCTTGAACAGCAGCAGCGCCAGCACCGCGCCGACGCCGGCCGAGGGCAGCGTCGAGAGCACCGTGACCGGGTGCACCAGGCTCTCGTACAGCACGCCCAGCACGATGTAGATGACGATGATGGCGGCCAGGATCAGCAGCGGCTGGCTCTGGTTGGTTTCCTGCGCCTGCCGCGCCGTGCCCTGGAAGCTGCCGCGCACGTTGATCGGCATGCGGATCTCCGCCTCGGCCGCGCGCACCGCCGCCTCCTGGCTGTCCGCCAGCGTCGCGCCTTCGGCCAGGTTGTAGGAGATGGTGGTGGCGAGTTCCGCGTCCTGGTGGTTGATGGAGGTCGCGGTCGGCCGCTCGTAGAAGCGCGCGATCGCCGACAGCGGCACCATGTTGGTGGGCGTGGAGCTCACCGCCTGGCCGGTGGAGGCGTCGCGTAGCGAAGGATTCGCGGAGCTGGCGGTTGTGGCCGCGGTGCTGGTCGCTGTCGCCGGTGTCGAAGGCATCAGCGATGCCGCCAGGTCGGTGGGCGCGCCGGTCCCGCGTGCGGGCACGTAGATGTCCTTGAGCGCCTCCGGGCTGCGGATGTAGCGCGGCGCCATCTGCATGATCACGCGGTACTGGTTCACCTCGTCGTAGATGGTCGCCACCTGCCGCTGCCCGAAGGCGTTGTACAGCGCGTTGTCCACGTCGCGTGAGGTGATGCCCAGGCGCGTGGCGCTTTCCTTGTCCACTTCGACATAGGTCTCCACGCCGTTTTCCTGCTGGTCGGTGTCCACGTCCACCAGCGCGGGCTGCCGCTTCATGGCATCGGCCAGGCGCTGCGCCCACAGCTTGAGGTCGGCCTCGTTGTCGCTCTTGAGCGAGTACTGGTAGGTGCTGTTGGACTGCCGCCCGCCCATGCGCAGGTCCTGCACGGGGTTGAGGAACAGGCTGATGCCGGTCACGCGCGCCAGCTGCGGCCGCAGCCGCGCGATCACCGCCTGGCCGCGCTCGGCCTTGTCGCCGCGCTTGAGGTTGACGAACATGAAGCCGCCGCCCGCGCGCCCGCCGCCGGTGAAGCCCACCACGGTGTCGACCGCGGGGTCGTTGCGGATGATGTCCACCGCTGCCGCATCTTGTCCTGCATGGCCTGGAAGGAGATGCTCTGGTCGGCCCGCATGCCGCCCTGGATCTGCCCCGTGTCCTGCTGCGGGAAGAAGCCCTTGGGGATGCGCACGAACAGGAAGCCGTTGAGCGCGATCACCAGCACCAGGATCAGCAGCACCAGCCAGCGCGCGGCCAGCGCCCAGTCCAGCGCCAGCTCGTAGGACTTCTGCAGGCCGCCGAAGCCGCGCTCGGACCAGCGGGCGAGGCGCCCCGGCTTGCGCGCATGGGCGTCCTTGCGCAGCAGCCAGGCGCACATCATGGGCGTGGTGGTCAGCGAGATCACCAGCGAGATCATCACGGCCGCCGAAAGCGTGACGGCGAACTCGCGGAACAGCCTGCCGACCTGCCCGCCCATGAACAGCAAAGGGATGAACACGGCGACCAGCGACAGGCTGATCGAGAGCACGGTGAAGCCGACTTCGCGCGCGCCGCGCAGGGCGGCCTGGAAGCGGTCCATGCCGGCCTCGATGTGGCGCGCCGTGTTCTCCAGCACCACGATCGCGTCGTCGACCACGAAGCCGGTGGCCACGGTCAGCGCCATCAGCGACAGGTTGTTCAGCGAGAAGCCCAGCAGGTGCATCACGCCGAAAGTGCCAGCAGCGAGACGATGGTGGCGACCGCGGGAATGAGCGTGGCGCGCACGCTGCGCAGGAACAGGCTCACCACCAGCACCACCAGCAGGATGGAGATGCCCAGCGTCACCTCCACTTCGTGCAGCGAGGCGCGGATGGAGTGCGTTCGGTCGGACGCGACCTCCAGCTGGATGTCCTGAGGCAGCGCCGCCTGCAGCGAGGGCAGCAGCGCCCGCACGCCGTCCACCGTCTCGATCACGTTGGCGCCGGCCTGCAGCGTCACCAGCACGATCACGGCGGGACGGCCGTTGAACAGGCCGATGGTGTTGATGTTCTCGACGCCGTCGCTGATCTCGGCGACGTCCGCCAGGCGCACCGCGGCGCCGTCGCGCCAGGCGACCACCAGGTTGCGGTAGTCGGAGGCGGACTTGCCGTTGTTGGCCATGCCGGTGCCGGTGTAGATCTGCAGCCGCTGGCCATTGATCTCCACGTCGCCCTTGGGCCGGTTGGCGGTGCCGGCCTGCAGGGCGGCACGCACGTCTTCCATCGCGATGCCGTAGCGGTTGAGCGCGAAGGGGATCAGCTCCACCCGCACGGCCGGCTGGGAGCCGCCGCCCAGTTCGACGTCGCCCACGCCCGGCACCTGGGCGATCTTCTGCTGCACGATGTTGGACACCGCGTCGTAGATCTGGCCGGGCGAGCGCGAGGGCGAGGTCAGCGCCAGGATGATCACCGGCGCCGCGGAAGGATTCGCCTTGCGGTAGGTCGGGTTGCTGCGCAGCGTGGACGGCAGGTCGCTGCGCGAGGCATTGATCGCCGCCTGCACCTCGCGCGCGGCGGCATCGATGTTGCGGTTGATGTCGAACTGCAGCGTCACGCGCGCGCTGCCGTTGCCGCTGTTGGAGGTGATCTCGTTGACGCCGGCGATGGTGGCCAGGCGGCGCTCCAGCGGCGTGGCGACGCTGGTGGCCATGGTCTGCGGGCTGGCGCCCGGCAGGCTGGCGGACACCGAGATCACCGGGTAGTCCACCTGCGGGAGGGACGCGATCGGCAGGTTGAAGAAGGCGGCGATGCCGGCCAGCGCCAGCCAGACCGTGAGCAGGACCGTGCCGACGGGGCGGCGGACGAAGGGGAGGAGAGGTTCATCGGGCCCCTTCGGGAGCGCCCCCGCCCCTACCCTCCCCAGGGGGGGGAGGGAGTCCCTGCCCTGTCCCTCCCCCTCCGGGGGAGGGTTAGGTGGGGGCGCTCGGCATCCTTGCGCCACCGCCGCCCCAGGCTGTCGAACCCGAGATAGATCACCGGTGTCGTGAACAGCGTCAACAGCTGGCTCACGATCAGCCCGCCGAAGATCGCCAGGCCCAGCGGCCGGCGCAGTTCCGCGCCCTCGCCCCATCCCAGCATCAGCGGCACGGCGGCGAACAGCGCCGCCAGCGTCGTCATGATGATGGGCCGGAAGCGCAGCAGCGCCGCCTGGTGGATGGCCTCGCGCGGGGACTTGCCCTCCTCGCGTTCGGCATCCAGCGCGAAGTCGATCATCATGATCGCGTTCTTCTTGACGATGCCGATCAACAGGATGATGCCGATGATGCCGATCACCCCGAGGTCGTTGCCGGTGACCATCAGCGCGAGCAAGGCACCCACGCCGGCCGAGGGCAGCGTGGACAGGATCGTCAGCGGGTGCACGTAGCTCTCGTACAGCACGCCCAGCACGATGTACACGCAGATCACCGCCGCCAGGATCAGCCACAGCTGGTTGCTCAGCGACGACTCGTAGGCGCCAGCCGCGCCCAGGAAGGTGACGTTCACCGTCGCCGGCAGCTTCATCTCCGCCAGCGCGCTGCGGATCGAATCCACCGCGCTGCCGAGCGCCACGCCGGGCGCGGTGTCGAAGCCGATGCTGGCCGCCGGGTACTGCGCCACGTGCGTCACCTGCAGCGGCGCGCGCCGCTCGGTGATCGTGGCCACCGCCGACAGCGGCGTGGGCTCGCCGGCGCTGCCGCGCAGCTGGATCGATTGCAGGCCGTTGGCCGACGGCTGCGCTTCCGGCCGCGCCTCCAGCACCACGCGGTACTGGTTGGTCTCGGTGAAGATGGTGGAGACGATGCGCTGGCCGAAGGCGCTGTACAGCGCCTCGTTGATGGCGGCCGTGCTGATGCCCAGGCGCGCCGCGGTGTCGCGGTCCACGTCCACGTACATCGCCGCACCTGCGGCGCCCGCATCGGTGGTGACGTTGGCCAGCGGCCGCTCCTGCCGCAGCCGGTCGACCACCCGCAGGGCGGTCTCGTTCACGGTGGCCGTGTCGGCGCCTTCGATCGCCACGCGGTACTGCGTGGGGCCGCTTTCCGATTCGATGGTGAGGTCCTGCACCGGCTGCAGGTACAGCTGCACGCCCGGCACGCGCTGGCCCAGTTCGCGCAGCCGGTTCATCACGCCCTGCAGGCTGCCACGCGAGGACTTCAGGTTCACCAGCATGCGGCCGGTGTGCAGCATGGTGTTGTTGGCCGCGTCCACGCCCACGAAGCTGGCGATCGACTCCACCGCCGGGTCCTCCAGCATGCGCCTGGCCACGTCCTGCTGCAGTTCCGCCATGCGCGGGTAGGAGATCGACTGCGGCGCCTCCACGCGCACCTGCAGCTGGCCGGTGTTCTGCGTGGGGAACAGGCCCTTGGGGATGGCGATGTACAGCAGCACCGTGAACACCAGCGTGCCCAGTGCCACCAGCAGCGTCAGGCCCTGGCGCGCCAGCACCCAGGTCAGGGCCCGGTCGTAGTGGTGGATCACGCGGTCGAAGCCCTGCTGCATCCTGCCGCCCCAGCCGGTCTCGGGTGCCGTGTGCGGCTTGAGCCAGCGCGCCGACATCATCGGCACCAGCGTCAGCGAGACCACCATGGAAATCAGGATGGTGATGGCCAGCGTCACCGCGAACTCGCGGAACAGCCGGCCGATCACGTCGCCCATGAACAGCAGCGGGATCAGCACCGCGATCAGCGACACCGTCAGCGAGATGATGGTGAAGCCGATCTCGCTCGCGCCCTTGAGCGCCGCCTGCATCGGCGGGTCGCCGTCCTCGATGTGGCGCGCGATGTTCTCGATCATCACGATGGCGTCGTCCACCACGAAGCCGGTGGCGATGGTCAGCGCCATCAGCGACAGGTTGTTCAGGCTGTACCCCAGCAGGTACATCGCGCCACAGGCCCCGACCAGCGAGATGGGGACGGCCAGGCTGGCGATCAGCGTCGCGCGCGGGCTGTGCAGGAAGGCGAAGATCACCAGCACCACCAGCACCACGGCCAGGATCAGCTCCAGCTGCACGTGGTGCACCGAGGCACGGATGCCCGTGGTGCGGTCGGCCAGCACGTCCACCTGGATCGATTGCGGCAGTCCGGCGGTGAGCTCCGGCAGCCGCTGCTTGATCGCATCGACCGTGGCGATCACGTTGGCGCCCGGCTGCCGCTGCACGTTCAGGATGATCGCCGGCTTCAGGTTGGCCCAGGCACCGAGCTTCACGTTCTCGGCGCTCTCCACGACCGAGGCGACGTCCTTGAGCCGGATCGGCGCCCCGTTGCGGAAGCTGACGATCAGCTCGCTGTAGTCCTCCGCGGTCAGCAGCTGGTCGTTGGAATTGATCGTGTACGCGCGCGTGGGACCGTCGATGCTGCCCTTGGCCGCGTTCGCATTGGCCGAGCCTATGGTGGTGCGGATGTTGTCCAGCGTGAGCCCGAGCGAGGCCAGCGCGCGGTTGTCCGCCTGAATGCGCACGGCGGGCCGCTGCCCGCCCGAGAGCGTGACCAGGCCGACGCCGCCGACCTGGCTGATCTTCAGTGCCAGCCGCGTGTCCGCGATGTTGCGCACTTCGGTCAGCGGAAGCGAGGACGAGGTGATGGCCAGCGTGAGCACGGGCGCGTCGGCCGGGTTCACCTTGGCGTACACGGGCGGCGCCGGCAGGTCCGCCGGCAGCAGCGAACCGCCGGCGTTGATCGCCGCCTGCACCTGCTGCTCGGCGACGTCGAGCTCCAGGCCCAGGCCGAACTGCAGGGTGATGATGGACACGCCGGCGGCGCTGGTGGAACCCATGCGCGACAGCCCCGGCATCTGCCCGAACTGCCGCTCCAGCGGCGCGGTGACGGTCTGCGCCATCACCTCCGGGCTCGCGCCCGGGTACAGCGTCTGCACCTGGATGGTCGGGTAATCGACTTGCGGCAGCGCCGATAGCGGCAGGAAGCGCAGGCCCACCAGGCCCGCGAGCACGATGGCCACCATCAGCAGCGAGGTGGCGACCGGCCGCAGGATGAAGGGGCGCGACGGACTCATTGCGGCTGCGCTGTGCCGGCCGCTTCACGGGCGGCCCGGCGTTGCCGGCGGCGCTCCTCGCGCTCCTCGGGCGTGAGCTTCTCCATCTCGGCCGCCCGCGCCGCGCGCTGTTCCGGCGTGAGGTTCTGCCAGCGGCCCGGGCGGGCGGGGTCGCCGCCGGTGCCGGCGGCAGGAGCCGCCTCGCCGGCGCGTGCCCCCATCATCGCGGAGGCACCGGCGAAGGGCGAGGTGGCTTCGCGCGCCGGAGCGCGGCGGCCGGGCGCCTGCGCGGCCGATGCGCCGGTGAAGGGTTCCGACGCTCCGGGCAGCGCCGCCGATGCGGCGGGCGCGGCAGCCGGTGCGCCGGCAGCCGGTGCCGAGGCACCGTCGCGGCGGCGTCCACCGCCGGCTCCGCCGCCCTGCCCCCTGGGCGTGTCGCCCGGCAGCATCACGCGCGCGCCATCGCGCAGGCGGTCGGCGCCCTCTGTGATCACCTTCTCGCCGATCTGCAGTCCGCTGGTGACCTGCACGCGGTCGCCCACCGGCTGGCCGCGCACCACGTTGCGCAGCTTCACCGTGCGGTCGTCCTGCAGCACGAACACGTATTCGCCGCCGCCGCTTTGCCGCACGGCGGCCACCGGCACCACCACGGCGTTGCGGATGGTGCGGATCTGCAGCTGCACGTTGACGAACTGGCTGGGGAAGAGCTGCTGGCGCGCGTTGTTGAAGCGCGCCTTGGCGCGCACGGTGCCGGTCTGGGTGTCGATCTGGTTGTCGAGCGACGCGAAGGTGCCCGCGTCCAGCAGGTTGGTGCGGGTGCGGTCGAAGGCCTTCACTTCCATGAAGCCGCCGGCGTTGTGCTGCAGCCAGGAGGCGTGGTCCTGCGGGATCGCGAACTCCACGTCGATCGGCGACATCTTCGTGATCACGGCGATGCCGTTGGTGTCGCCCGTGCTCACCTGGTTGCCCACGTCCACGTTGCGCAGGCCCACGCGCCCTTCGATGGGCGCGACGATGCGGGTATAGGACAGGTTCAGGCGGGCCGTGCCTTCGGCGGCCTTGGAGCCGACCACCGCCGCCTCCAGCTGTTTCACGGTGGCGGCCTGGGTGTCGACTTCCTGGCGGGCGATCGAATCCTGCTTCCACAGCGTCTCGAAGCGCGCCAGCGTCACGCGCGCGGCGGCCAGCTGTGCCTCGTCGCGCATGCGCTGGCCCACGGCCTGCTGCAGCGCCATCTCGAAGGAGCGCGGATCGATGGTGGCGAGCAGCTGCCCGCGCTTGACGCTCTGGCCTTCCTTGTAGAGCACCTGCGTGAGCACGCCATTGACCTGCGGGCGCACCCGCACGGTGGCCTGCGGCACGACGGTGCCCAGCGCCTCCAGGTTGACCGGGATGTCGGCCGCTTCCGCCACGGCGAAGCCCACCGTGGTGGCGCCACGACCACCACCGCCGCCGGCCCCGCCCGGGCCGCCAGGCGCGACGCCCGCACCGCCGGCGCCGCCGCGCGCACCGGCTCCGCGTTGCATGGACGACAGCTGCTCGGGCCGCGTCAGGTCCCACGCCAGCCAGGCCAGCCCCGCGGCGACCAGCAGCGCCACCACCGTGCCGATCAGGGAGGCGCGGCGGCTCAGCTTGCGGCGCGGCGGCGGCGCGGCCGGCATGGGCTGCTCGAAGGATTCGGGGGCTCGGCGCGGGCCGGCGGCGGCGGTGTGGGCATCGTGTCTTTCTTGTTCCGTCCGGATGGCGGCCAAGTTCAGCAGGCGCAGAGCGTGCCTGCCGGTGGCTCATCCAGCCGACAGTTCCGGGCGCGAACCTTTGTAGGTCGAATTCTGCTGTGGTCCGCACCTCGAACTGCAAGGGTGCACGATACCCGTAACACGGGCGTAAGCCCCTTGTTGCCCGCAAGTGAAGTTGGCCGCCGTGGCCGACGGCTGGCGCTCAGCGGGGCGCGATCGGCAGGGGCCGGCCCTCGCTGCCGCCCGGCGGCGGCACGCCGAGCAGCCCGGCCAGCGTGGGCGCGATGTCCGCCACTTCCACCCGCGTGGCCACCGGCCCGGCCTTCACCCAGCGCGGGCCCCACATGAGGATGGGCACGTTGGTGTCGTACTCGTAGGGCGAGCCATGGGTCGCGATGTTGGTGCTGGAGCCGTGCATCCAGTAGGGCTTGAGCGCGTACTGCACGTCGCCGGAGACGTCGCGGTGCCAGGTCCTGCGCATCTGCTCGAACATCGGCGCGCCGGCGCGGCTGCCGCCGGCCAGCTCGCCACGGGTATAGGCAGCGGCGATGGCCGGGTGGGCGGCGAGCGCATCGCGGGCGATGCGCGCCACGGCCTCGGCATCCAGTGCGCGTTCGGCCAGCAGCTTGCGGTCGAGCACGATGGCGGAAGCGGACAGCGAGGCGGCCAGCTTGGGCACGCCGAAGCGCTGCTCCAGCGCCGTGTTCACGGTGGCCAGCAGCTGGCTGCCCTGCACCCGGCCGGCGTCCAGCCCGCGCGACTGGCTGACTTCCGGCGCCGGCATGAAGCCATGGTCGGCCGTCAGCACGGCGACGTAGTTGTCGCGCCCGACGGTGCGGTCCAGGTCGGCGAAGAAGGCCTGCAGCATGCGGTCCAGCTGCAGCAGGTGGTCGTGCGACAGGCGCGACTCGGCGCTCCACTGGTGGTTCACGTAGTCGTGGCCCGAGAGGCTGACCGACAGGATGTCTGGCGCGTCGTCGGCACCGAGCTGTTCGCCGGCGATCGCGGCGCGCGCGAAGTCCAGGGTCAGCACATCGGCGAAGGGGCTGCGCAGCAGCGCGGAGTAGTAGTTGGGTCCCGGCGCCTCGTCGGCCGCGGTGCCCATCAGCATCGGCAGCTTGCCGCCGCGCGGGCCGAACCAGGGCTGGCCGTCCGGCAGCGAACGTGCATAGGCGGTCTCGGCCAGCAGCGGCTTCCATTCGGTCTTGAAGAAGCGGTCCGCGGGCTTGGCGGCATTGAAGGCGTTGACCCAGGCCGGATGCTGCTGCATGTAGTAGGTGGTGGAGGCGAACTGGCCGCTGCTGGTCATGTACATGTAGGCCGTGCCGGCCTTGCCCGCCGGCAGGATGGCGCCGCGGTCCTTGCCCGAGATGCCGATCACCTTCGAACGCGGCTCCAGCCGGCGCAGCACGTCGCCGACCGTTTCCACCTTCAGGTTGCGCGGGCTGGTGCCGTCCAGGGCGCCGGTCCGGTGGCCGATGTAGCTGGCCGTGTCGTCGCCCGCGCAGTACATGGGCTTGCCGGAGGCGATGTCCAGCCATTCGTTGCCGATGATGCCGCTGCGGTGCGGATAGGCGCCGCTCAGCACGGTGGCGTGGCCGGCGCCGGTGACGGTGAAGGCGTAGCCGTAGTGCGCCTGCTCGAAGGCCGCGCCGCGTTCCAGGAAGCGGGCGAAGCCGTCGGGCGCGAGCTGGTCACGGTAGGCGGTGACCTGGCGCTGCGGCAGGCCGTCGATCACGAACAGCACCACCAGCTTCGGCCGGGCGGCCGGCGGCTGCGTCGGCGCGACCGCGGTGCACGCGGACAGGGTGGCGGCAAGGAGCAGCGGCGCCCAGCGGCGCAGGAAGGCGTTGGCAGGCTTCATGCGCGGGAGGTTACCGCGACCCGGCCTCCCGCGACGTAGATGCCAACCCAGGGGAAGCCGCGGACTTCGAAGGAGTGAAGCCTTTTGGCCAACATGGTCCAGGGCTGCTCCAGGCCGTCGAGCGAGCTCACGGAATACAGCGCCGCGCCGAGCACGAACAGGTTGGTGGGCACCATCCAGGGCGGCGCCCACTGCAGGCCGCTCGCCACGACGCGGGCGCCCGGCTTCAGGTGCGCGAGCACGTGGTCCAGCGCCGCGGGATTGCGCAGCACGTCGTGCGTGAAGTGGAACAGCGCGGCGTCGGCCAGCCCCTGCAGCGGCGCCTGCTCCGCAACGGCCTCGAGCAGCGCCACGCCGCTCCAGCCATGGCGCGCCACGCGCTTGCGCGCCAGCGCCAGCATCTCGGGCGAGGGATCGACGCCGACGATGCGCCCGGTGGGGCCGATGCGCTCCAGCAGCGGCGCGAAGCTCAGGCCGGTGCCGCAGCCGACGTCCAGCACGGTGTCGCCCGGCCGGGGCGCGAGCATCTCGATGGCCTTGCGGCGCACCGGCTCGAAGGGCGCGAGCTCGAAGTCGTAGTGGGCGGCGCGGAAGCGGTACTTGCCGCGCGAAGACCCTGCTACTGCGTGATCACGACCAGCACGCTGCATGGTGCGTGCTCGATCAGCGCGCCGGAGATGGAGCCGCGCCACCAGCGGGCCGCCCAGCTGTCCAGGTGCTTGTGGCCCACCACGATCAGGTCGGACGCTATCCTGCGCGCGTACTTGGTGATCTCGTCGATGGCCTCGCCGGTGACCACCTCGCCGCGCGCGGTGAAGCCGCCTTCGGCCAGGCGGCGCAGGCCGTCGTCCAGCACGCCGCGGTATTTCTTCTTCTCGCGCTCCTCGAGTTCGACGTCGTAAACGCCGCCCTCGAGCCCGACGAAGCTCATGGCCGACGGCATCACAGCGACCAGGTGCAGTTCGGCCTGGCTCCACTGCGCGATCTCTCCGCAGTCCAGCAGTGCCTTCTGGCCCGCCTCCGAGCCGTCGTATGCCAGCAGGATCTTCTTGTACATCGCAACGCCCCCAAGACGTGCCGCGGCCCCGTGCCACGGCTGGCCTAGTATGGACCGCAAAACGCGGCCAGGGCAACCTTCCTTGTTACGGCGTTTCCCCTGACTGCGCGGCATCGTCCGGTGCGAGTGCGATGCATTCCGCCTGCCCGAAGGCCAGGCCCTCGCGCGGCCAGTCGCCGGCTTGCTGCGGCAGCGCGATGCCGGCGGCCAGCAGACGGACGGCACGCACCACGCCGCCGTGCGTGATCCACAGGGCGTCGCTGCCGGCGCGGCGCGTGTCGGCCAGGGCCTGGCCGACGCGGGCCATCAGCTGCGCGACGCTTTCACCGCCGCCGCAGCGCCAGCCGGGGAAATCCGCCATCCAGGCGTCGAACTCCGCGCGCGCGATCGCGTCCCAGCGCATGCCCTCCCATTGGCCGAAGTCCATCTCGGCCAGCCGCGGATCCTCGCTGCAGGCGAAGTCGGGCCGCAGCGCGCACAAGGCGTCGGCCAGTTGCCGGCAACGCCGCAAGGGCGAACTGCGCAGCGCCAGGCCCGCCGGCAGCTGGCCGGCCAGCTCCTGCGCGGCGCGCAGCGTGGCCTGCGGATCGGCCGGCACGTCGCTCGCGCCGTAGCAGGTGCCGCTGTTCACCAGCGGCGGGCCATGCCGCAGCAGCCAGAGCTTCACAGGGCGAGCGCCAGTGCGAGGTAGCAGGCGATCTCGCAGGCCTGCTGGGTCGCGCCCAGGCAGTCGCCCGTGAAGCCTTGCAGGCGGCGGCGGAACAGCTGCGCCATCACGGCCAGGGCCAGCGCGGAGGCCGCCAGCGGCACCAGCACGAAGGCAGCGCCCTGCAGCGCGCCGATGGCCGCGGCGGCCGCGGCGGCCCACAGCCAGGCGGCGGCCAGGCTGCCGGCGCTGATCGCATCGGCCATGGGCTTGGCCCGCGTGCCGGCGACGTCGCCGACGTAGGGCAGCCAGCGCACCAGCAGCAGAGGCCAGGCGCGTGACAGCACGTGCGCCAGCACCAGCCCCGCGCCCAGCGCGCGCGTCGAGGGCGCCGAGCAGCGCCAGCAGCGACACCTTGGCCAGCAGCGCCAGTCCCAGCGCCAGCGCGCCGAAGGCGCCGATGCGCGAGTCCTTCATGATCTCCAGGGCGCGCTGCCGGTCCAGCGAGCCCCGAGGCCGTCGGCGACGTCGGCCAGGCCGTCCTCGTGCAGCGCGCCGGTGAACAGCACGGTGGCGATGGTGGCGAACACGGCGGCCACCAGCGGCGCGTAGGCCACCGGCGGCAGCAGCGCCAGCAGCCCGCCGGCCACGCCCGCGGCCAGCAGGCCCACCAGCAGGCCGATGCCGGGGAAGTGGGCGGCGCTGGCGCGCAGCATCTCCGGGCTGTAGCCCACCCAGCCGGCCAGCCGCCCCGTCACCGGCACGCGGGTGAAGAACTGCAGCGCCAGCAGGTAGTGCCGCAGCCAGGCCATCAGGCGCTGCGCCCGGACACGCCGGCCGATTCGAAGCTGGCCATCTCGGACAGGATGGCGCAGGCCGATTGCAGCAGCGGCCACGCCAGCACCGCGCCCGAGCCCTCGCCCAGGCGCAGCCCCAGGTCCAGCAGCGCGCGCGCCGGCGTGCGCGCATCGGGGCCCAGGTGGCGCAGCATCAGGCCGTGGCCGCTTTCGTTGGAGCGGTGCGAGAACACGCAGCGCTGCACCACGTGCGGCGCCAGTCCCTTGGCCACCAGCACGGCGGCGCTGGAGATGAAGCCGTCGACCACGATCACGCGCCGTTCGGCGGCGGCCTGCAGCACCGCACCCACCAGCGTCGCGATCTCGAAACCGCCGAAGGCGGCCAGCGCCTGCAGCGGCTCCTTCGCCCCCGCATGCCGCTGCAGCACCTGCGCCAGCAAGGCGCGCTTGCGCTCCATGCCCGCCGCATCCAGGCCCGTGCCGGCGCCCACGCATTCGTCCAGCGGCAGGCCGGCCAGACGCGCCAGCAGCAGGGCGGCGGCGGACGTGTTGCCTATGCCCATCTCGCCCAGCAGCACCGCGTTGCCCGGCAGGCCGGCGACGATCTCGCGGCCGTTGGCGATGGCCTGCTCGCACTGCGCCGCGCTCATCGCCGGGCCCTCCAGGCTGTCGGCCGTGCCGGCCCCGCACTTGCGGACGACCAGGCCGGGACGCGGTGCGAAGTCGTGGCGCACGCCGCAGTCCACCACCGTCAGCGCCAGGCCGTGCTGGCGCGCCAGCACGCTGACGGCGGCGCCGCCGGCCAGGAAATTCTCCACCATCTGCCAGGTCACGTCGCTCGGATAGGCCGAGACGCCGTGCGCGGCCAGGCCGTGGTCGCCGGCGCACACCAGCACCTGCGGCTCGCGCAGGCGCGGCGTCTCGCTGCCCAGCACCAGGCCGATGCGCAGCGCCAGCGCCTCCAGCTGGCCGAGGGAGCCCTGCGGCTTGGTCTTTCCGTCCAGCTTCTGCTGCAGGCGGTGGGCGAGTTCGGGGTCGTGGAGGTCGTTGATGTTCATGTCAGGGGCAGGAGATCAGGCCGGGCAGCACGCCCGGCGGGAAGTGGGCATCGACGAAATCGGCGAGCCCGTCGAACACGGTGTCCAGGGTGGGGACGGCGGCGCCGAACAGCGCGTGCAGCACGGCGGGGTCCTCGAACAGGCCGTGCAGGTACACGCCCAGCACATTGCCCTCGGGGTTCTGCCAGCCCAGGCCGTCCGGCAGCACCGCGGGCGCCGGCGCCATCGCCGGATGCTGCGCGCTGCGGCCATGGTGGATCTCGTAGCCGGCCACCTCGACACCGGCCAGCGCGGACCAGGCCCCGGTGACGGCGCCGAAACGCGCGTGCGTGCGCCGCACCGCCTTGGCCGGCTCGAACTGCGTGACCAGCGGCAGCAGGCCGAGGCCCGGCGCGTTGCCATCGATGCCGTGCGTGTCGACCAACGCCTCGCCCAGCATCTGCAGCCCGCCGCACACGCCCAGCACCGTGCCGCCGGCGCCGGCGTGCTGCGCCACGGCGCGGTCCAGCCCCTGGCTGCGCAGCCACGCGAGGTCGTTGGTTGTGTGCTTGGAGCCGGGCAGGATCACCCAGTCGGCGCCATCGAGTTCCCCCGCGCTGCGCACCCAGCGCAGGCGCACGCCGGGCAGGTTCGCGAGCGGCTGGAATTCGTCGAGGTTGCTGATGCGCGGATAGGCGATGACCGCGATCGTGCGCGCGCCGCTGCCCGCTTTCTGCGGCAGCTGGAACCAGCCGTCCTCCTCGGGCAGGCCGTGCTGCCACCACATCGGCAGCGTCGCCACCGTCGGCACGCCGGTCAGCCGCTCCAGCATGTCCGGTGCGGGCGCCAGCAAGGCGGCATCGCCGCGGAACTTGTTCAGCACGAAGCCCTTGATGCACTGCCGCTCGGATGCGTCCAGCAGCGCCCAGGTGCCGTACAGGTGGGCGAAGGCGCCGCCGCGGTCGATGTCGGTCACCAGCAGGCAGGCCGCATCGGCATGCTGCGCGACGCGCATGTTGACGATGTCGCTGTCCTTCAGGTTGATCTCGGCCGGCGAGCCGGCGCCCTCGATGACGACGACGTCGTTCTCCCGCGCAGTTCGTCCAGCGCCTGCGCGATCCGCGGCCAGACGCTGGCGCTGCGGCCGCGCCAGGGCTGGCGCGTCAGCGACTCGTCCACCTGCCCGAACAGGATCACCTGGCTGTGGGTGTCGCGCTCGGGTTTCAGCAGCAGCGGGTTCATCCGCACTTCGGGCTCGGCGCGCGCCGCCAGCGCCTGGAAGTACTGGGCGCTGCCGATCTCACCGCCGGCCACCACGCGCGCGTTGTTGCTCATGTTCTGCGCCTTGAAGGGCGCCACCTTCAGGCCCTGGCGCGCATACCAGCGGCACAGCGCGGTCGCCAACCAGCTCTTGCCGGCACCGCTGGTGGTGCCCAGCACCATGACGCAGCGCGCGAGCTTCATGGCGCGCGGTCCTCGCTGGGCAGCGCGATCCAGCGGCCATCGAGCGCATGCACCTGCAGGCGCTGGTCGAACACGCGCGCCAGCGCCGCGTGGGTCGCGGGATCGGCGCAGGCGCCCTGGTGGACGATGCGGCCGGCGGCCATCACCACCATCTCGTCGGCCTGCAGCGCGAACGAGATCTCGTGCAGCACGCTGACCACGGTGCGGCCGGCCGCGACCTGCGCGCGCGCCAGCGCCAGCCAGTCGGCCTGGTGCGGCGGATCGAGGTTGGCCAGCGGTTCGTCCATCAGCAGCACGCCCGCCTCCACCGCCAGCGCCCGTGCCAGCAGCACGCGCTGGCGCTCGCCGCCGGACAGGCGCCCGAGCATGCGCCCGCGCCAGTCCCATGCCTGGGTAGCGCGCAGCGCCCGCTCCACCGCGGCCCGGTCGGCGGGGCCGGGCGGCGCCAGCCAGGGCCGGTGCGGCAGCCGCCCCAGCATCGCCACGTCGTAGACGGTGAGGTCGTCG
The DNA here is from genome assembly GCF_013087525.1 of Ramlibacter montanisoli. Lineage (GTDB taxonomy): Bacteria > Pseudomonadota > Gammaproteobacteria > Burkholderiales > Burkholderiaceae_C > Ramlibacter > Ramlibacter montanisoli. The sequence goes on from NZ_JABFCS010000001.1 coordinate 1,985,355, forward strand.
GCCCCGCCCTCGTTCTGTCCCATCCAGCACAGCCGCCGCGCCCGCTCGCGCAGGCGCAAGCCGTGCAGGTCCGCGCCCTGCAGCCGCACTTCGCCCTCGTGCGGCAGCAAGCCCGCCAGAGCCCGCAGCAGCGTCGACTTGCCGGCGCCGTTGGGTCCGACGATGCTGGTCCAGCGGCCCGCGGGCAGCCGCAGGTCGATGGCGTGCAGCACCTGCTTGCGCTGGCCGCCGCGGCCCAGCGCGGCGCGGACGGCGCGGGCTTCGAGTGCGGCGACGCTCATGCGAAACCGCTCCCGCGATTGCCGCGCCGGTGCATCAGCCACAGCAGGTAGCTGCCGCCCAGCACCGCGGTGAGCACGCCCACCGGCAGCTCCTGCGGCGCCACCAGCCAGCGCGCCAGCAGGTCGGCGGCCATCAGCAGCAGCCCGCCCATCAGCGACGCCAACAGCACCAGCCGGCCATGCGGCGTGGGTGCGATGGAACGCACCAGGTGCGGCGCGGCCAGGCCGACGAAGGCGATCAGGCCGGTCTGCGCCACCGCCCCGGCGGTGGCCAGGGCCAGCACCGCCACCAGCGCCGCGCGCACCGCGCCCAGCGGCAGGCCCAGGCTGGCCGCCGTGGCCTCGCCCAGCGCCAGGCCATCGAGCATTCGGCCCAGGGCCCAGGCCAGTGCCAGCAGCGGCAGCAGCAGCGCCAGCATCAGGCCGCAGGAACTCCAGCCGACGAAGCCGGTGCTCCCCAGCATGAAGGCCTGCATGGCCTGCAGGGTCTCGGGCAGTGCCAGCGTGACCAGCTCGCGCGCGGCGCCCAGCACCACGCCGACGATCACGCCCGCCAGCAGCAGCCGCAGCGTGTGCAGCACGCCGTTGGCCAGCAGCAGCGTGAGCAGCACGCCGCCCACCGCGCCCACGAAGGCCGCGCCGGTCAGGCCCAGGCGCACCAGCCACTCGGTGGCCAGCGGCGCGACGCCGAACAGCGCCAGCGCGCAGGCGACACCGAGTGCCGCGCCGGAAGCGCTGCCCAGGAGGTAGGGATCGGCCAGCGGATTGCGGAACAGTCCCTGCGCCACCGCGCCCGCCAGCCCCAGCAGGGCGCCGGCGCTCCAGGCACCCAGGGTGCGCGGCAAGCGGATGTCGCGCACGATCTGCCAGGCCACCGGGTCCTCGCGCGCCGCCAGCACGTTGTCGAAGCCGGTGCTGCCGATGCCGGCACCCAGCAGCAGCAGCGCCGCGGCCGCTGCAAGCAAGGCCAGCGCGAGCCCGTAGCCGCGGCGATCCGCCACCAGCAGCACCGCGCTCATGCCTTGCCCTTCGCGGCGATGCAGCGCGCGAGCAGGCGCGCGGCCTCCGCCATGCGCGGGCCGGGCCGCACCAGCACGTCGGCCTCGTCGGGACTGAACACGCAGATGCGGCCTTCGCGCACGGCCCGCAGGCCGGCCCAGCCGGGACGCTGGCGCAGGTCCGGCGCATCGCGCGCGCCCATCATCACCAGGTCGGGATCGGCGCGCACCACGTACTCGGGATTGAGCAGCGGGAAGGGCCCCAGCTCCGGCGCGACGATGTTGCGCATGCCCAGCCGCTGCAGCAGCTCACCGAGGAAGGAACGCGGCCCGGCGGCATAAGGGCCGCGGCCGACCTCGAAGTAGACACGCGCGTTCCGCACCGCCGGCGGCAGCGATTGCGCCGCGGCCGCCACGCCCGCGTCGATGTCGCGCCAGACGCGCGGCGCATCCGGCACCTCCAGCAGCTGGCCCAGCGTGAGCAGCACGCGTTGGGCGTCGGCGGCGGTCTGCGGCTCCAGCGCGAGCACCTTCAGCCCGAGCGACTCCAGCCGCTCGGCGCCACGGGCCGAACGTGCCATCAGCACGACGTCCGGCCGCAGCGCGACGATCGCCTCGATGTTGGGGTCGATGCCGCCGCCCACCTGCGGCAGCGCGCGCACCGGGGCCGGGAAGTTCGAATAGCGGTCGACGCCGACCAGCCGGCGGCATGCGCCCAGCTCGCACACGGTCTCGGTCAGCGAAGGCAGCAGGCTCACGATGCGCTGCGGCGAGCGCGCCAGCGTCACCGTGGCGCCGCGGTCGTCGGTGAACTGCAGTGCGGCCGCCGGCAGCGCGCAGCACAGGGCCAGGATGGCCAGCAGCTTGCGGATCACGCCTGTCCCTTCAGCACCAGCGGCAGTCCCGCCGCCATCAGCGTGACGCGTTCGCAGGCCAGCGCCGCCTGCTGGTTGATGCGGCCCAGCGCGTCGACGAAGGCGCGGGTGTCGGCGCCCAGCGGGATCACGCCCAGCCCGATCTCGTTGCTCACCAGCACCAGCGGCCCGGCCGCGGCGGCGAGCGCTGCGGCGATCGCGTCGTCGGCGGACTGTGCCGACGGCGCCACCCCGGCCAGCGGCAGCAGCCGCGCGGTCAGCCAGAGGGTGAGGCAGTCGACGATGACCAGGGTGTCGGCGCGGCTGTGCGCGCCGATCGCGCGCGCCAGTTCGTCCGGCTCCTCCACCGTCTGCAGCGCCGGCACCCGCTGCGCCCGGTCGCGCCGGTGGCGCGCGATGCGCTCGTGCATCTCCTCGTCGCCGGCCTGCGCGGTGGCGATGTACACGGCGCGGTGCGCGGCTGACTGCGCCAGCCAAGCCGCGGCCAGCGCCTCGGCGCGGCGCGTCTTGCCGCTTTTCTGGCCGCCCAGGATCAGCTCGCTGCGGGCCACGCGCAATTCAGCCATGGCGGGCACTCCACTCCAGCACGATGCGGTGCAGCTGCTCGACGCCGTCGGTGAGCGCCGCCGGACCCGGCTGCAGGATGTCGGCCGACTTGACCTCGAACAGCTGGCGCTCGCGCACGGCGGTCACGTCCGCCCAGCCGGCGCGCGCCGCCACCTTCTCGGGCCGGAACTTCTTGCCGCACCAGGAGCCGATCACGATGTCGGGATTGCGGCGCACGATCTCGGCGCCGTCCGCGATGATGCGGTCCTTGCCCAGCGGCTGCACGGCGAGCTCGGGAAAGATGTCGTCGCCGCCGGCGATGCCCACGAGCTGCGACACCCAGCGGATGGCGCTGATGTGCGGCTCGTCCCATTCCTCGAAGAACACGCGCGGGCGCTTCGGCAGCGCCCTGCCCGCGGCCTCGATCGCCAGCAGGCGCGCGCGCATGCCTTCCAGCAGTTTCAGGCCGTCGTCGGCGCGGCCCACCATCGCCGCCACCTGGTACAGCATGGAGAAGATCTCGTCCACGCTGCGCTGGTTGAAGATGGTGACCTGCACGCCGCGCTTCACCAGTGCGGAAGCGATGTCGGCCTGCAGGTCGGAGAAGCCGAACACGCAGTCCGGCTCCAGCTCCAGGATCTTGTCGATCTTGGCGCTGAGGAAGGCGCTCACCTTCGGCTTCTCCTCGCGGGCGCGGCGCGGCCGCACCGTGTAGCCGGAGATGCCGACGATGCGCGCCTCCTCGCCCAGCAGGTACAGCCATTCCGTCGCTTCCTCGGTGAGGCAGACGATGCGTTGCGGTCCGCGCGGAATGGCGATCACTGCGCGTCCTCCTAGAACTGCACGCGCAGCGAGGCGCTGAACTGGCGGCCCGGCTCGGGATAGATGGCCGAGGTCTCGCCGCCCGCGCAGCGGAAGGCCTGCGTGAAGTACTTGCGGTCGAAAAGGTTGGTCACGCCCACGGCCAGTTCCGTGTTGCGCAGCACCTGCCAGGCGTAGCGCGCGTCGGCGGTGGTGTACGAGGGCATCCTGCAGGCATTCTCGAAGTCCGGATGCTGCGACGATACCCAGTTCACGCCGCCGTGCAGGCGGTGGCCTGCCGCCGGCGTCCAGTCGGCGCGCAAGGCGACCGCGCGGCGCGGCACCAGCGGCACGTCCTTGCCGGCGTAGGGGCCGGAGCGGAAGCTGGCCTTGCGGGCGGCGGCGTTCAGTCGCAGGCCCAGGCTGGCCGTGAGCGCGTGCGACCAGTCCAGCTCCAGGCCCTGGCGGCGGCTGGGGTCGAAGTTGACGTTCGCGCCGGAGAAGCCGAAGTGACCCACGGCATTCGGGTCGAAGCCGATCTCGTCGCGCAGCCGGTTGCGGTAGGCGCGCGCCTCCAGCTTGCCGCCGGCATAGGACCAGCGCGCGCCCAGCTCCGCGTCGTGCGAGACCTGGGGCCGCAGCGCGGCGCCGGGCGAGGTGAAGTTGAACTCGTCCACGTTGGCCATGCGGAAGCTGCGGCCGACGCGCGCATAGCCGGTCAGCGTGCGGCCGAAGGGATGGCTCACGCCCAGTTCCCAGGCCTCCTGGCGGTCGGAAAAGCCGGTGCCGCTGGAGCTGTTGTCCTTCTCCACGCGCTCGGTGCGTCCGCCCAGCGAGATGCGGGTGCCGCCCGGCAGCGTGACGTCGTCCTTGGCGTAGAAGGCGCGCGACTGCTGCGTGGCCACCGAGCCGAAGCTGCCCAGCACCTCGCGCCGCCAGTCGCCCACGTCGGTGCCCAGGACCAGCGCGTTCTTCAGCGGGCCGAGGGCGGCTTCGTGGCGGGCCCGCAGCGCGTACGTCGTCGCCTCGATGTCGTAGTCGAAGGGAAAGCCGAAGTTGATGCTGCGCACTTCCTTGTCGCGCCGGCCCGCGTCGAAGGCGAGCTGCCAGGCGCCGAGCTCGGCGGCCTGCGCGAAGGCGCTGAGGCGTTGGTTGCGGACGCTGCCGCGATCGTCCGGCGTGGTGGTCTGGCGCGGGTCGGCGGCGTACTCCTGGGCGGTCAAGGCTCCCGGCAGGCGGGCGTCGAGGTCGTCGCGCGCGACGCGCGCACCGAGGCGCAGCCAGCCGCTGGACCACTGCCCGCCGACCGAGCCGGCCTCGCTGTCGGAGGCGGAGTTGGCGCGGTGGCCCTTGGTCTCGCGCTTTTGCGCATGGCCGTCGAAGGTGAAGCCGCTGGCGGTGCTGACGGTGGCGCTCGCGCGGCCGTCGCGCAGCGCGTGCGTGCCGGCGGCGCCATAGAGGCTGCCGCCCGTGGCCTGCTGGCGGCCGGAGCCGGCCTTGGTGGTGATGACGATCACGCCGCCGGTGGCGCCTTCGCCATAGAGCACCGCGCCGCTGCCGCGCAGCACCTCGATGCGCTCCACCGATTCGATCGGGATGCCGGCCAGGCGCGTGCCGCCGAGGTCGGACTCGGTGAGGCGGATGCCGTCGACGACCACCACCTGGTTGTTGTCGGCGGTGGCGCCGAAGCCGCGCAGGTCGAGCGTGAAGTCGCCGCCGTTGAACAGGTCCTGGCGGGCCGGCACGCCGAGCACGCGGATGATGGCGTCGTTGACGGTGGTGGCGCCGCTGGCGCGGATTTCGTCCGCGTTGATCACGCTCACACCGAAGGGCAGCGAGGCGTCGGCTTCGGCGAAGCGCGTGGCGGAGACGCGCGTCTCGGACAGCGTCGGGGTCTGGGCGGAAGCGGGAGAGGCGCACAGGAGACCGCGGCTGCCAGGAGGCAGGCGGGCGCGCGCAGGGGATGCACGATCGTTGTCATTGTGGGTACGGATGGCTCTTTGCCCGCGCCGGCTTCCCCGCTGGCGCATTGGGCGATCACGGCCGCGCGCACGCGCGCAGCCACCTCGTTGGCCGGTATCCGGGCTGGCGGAAGGACTTCCATCGCCTTCCCAGGGCGGCTGTTTCAGGCGCGCCCCAGTGGCTTGTGAGTGATGGACGTGACGCAGGCGATGAAACCCGGTCTCCGCTTACCGTTGCGGGGGCAGCGCAGGTTGGCCTTTGCACGTGCGTGCGCGGGCCCCCTGCTTCCCGTTGAACTGCGGCATGCGAACCACACCGCGAGCACCAACGCGTTGATTCTAAAGCCCTTGAATTAACAAAACCCTACAATTCGCGCATATGGCCAGCGGCTCCCCCATCGACCCCCTCGTCGAACGCGTCGAGCGCCTGCTCGTTCGCTACGAGGAGCTGCAGCGCACCAACGCGCTGCTCGCCGAACAGGTGGAGCTGCTCACGCAGGAGCGCGACTCGCTCAAGTCCCGCCTGTCCGCCGCCGCGCGCGCGCGTCGACGCGCTGCTGGAACGCCTGCCCGACCTGAACACCCCCGCATGAAGCAGCTCGAAGTGCAGATCATGGGCCAGAGCTACCTGCTCGGATGCCCCCCGGCGGCGAGCAGCGGCTGCTGGAAGCGGTGGAGAAGGTGGACACCGCCATGTGCCGCATCCGCGATGCCGGCAAGGTGAAGGCACGCGACCGCATCGCGGTGCTCGCCGCGCTGAACCTCGCCTTCGACGCAGAGCGCAGCGCATCGCAGCAGCAGCTGCACGCCGCCAGCTTCGCCAACGGCGACCACACGCTCAATGGCGCGGCGAACCTCGGCGACGAGGTACGGCTCGCGCAGCTGATGGTCCGCATCGACCAGGTCCTCGGCGACGACGGCCGCCTGCTCTGATTTCCTGATCCCCCAAAGGAAAACGGGCTGCCTTGGGCAGCCCGTTTCGGTTGTTGGCGTCTGCGAGTGGCACCGGACCGCATCCTGAACCGGGGTTCAGGTGGGCGAGGTCAGCACTGGCGTTGGGTTCGTCTGACGCGAGACGATCACGCTCACCAGGCGATGTTCCAAGCCCGCGCTCAAAGAGCATTGGTTCAAGGAAATATAAAGCCCGATACACACTGCAGACGAAGCCATTCTAGGACGCAAAACACGGGTGCGGCGCAAATCCCGCGTGAAGCCATGCAAGTATTCCGGGCTTGACATGCACGTTCCTGACTGAACTGTGCGAGACCGCACGCGCGGGCGCCCGCGCACGCCCTGCGACAATGCGGCCTGCGCCTGCGGCCCCGCGCCCACAAAACAACATGTCGTCCGTGCTGGACCTGCAACTCGTTCTCGAACTCCTCCTGATCGGCACCTGCACCGGCTTCCTCGCCGGCCTGCTGGGGATCGGCGGCGGCATGATCATGGTGCCCTTCGTCACCATGATCCTCACCTCCAAGGGCTACCCGCCGGACTACACGGTGAAGATGGCGGTGGCGACCTCGCTGGCCACCATCTGCTTCACCTCGATTTCGTCCGTGCGCGCGCACCACCGGCGCGGGGCGGTGCTGTGGCCGGTGGTGAAGGTGCTCGCGCCCGGCATCCTGGTGGGCTCTCTGCTCGGAGCGCAGGTCGCCGTGGCGCTCCCGGGCAAGCTGCTCGGGATCCTGTTCGCCGTCTTCGTGGCCTTCTCCGCCACGCAGATGTTCCTCAATCGCAAGCCGAAACCGAGCCGCACGCTGCCGGGACCGCTCGCGACCTTCGGCGTGGGCAACGTGATCGGCATGCTGTCCGCTCTCGTGGGCGCGGGCGGCGCCTTCGTGTCGGTGCCCTTCATGACCTGGTGCAACATCAAAATCCACGATGCGGTCGGCACGTCGTCGGCGCTCGGTTTCCCGATCGCGCTGGCCGGAACGCTTGGCTACATCTGGGCCGGCCAGGGCCTGCCGCAGATGCCGCCCGGCTCCATCGGTTATCTTTACCTCCCGGGGCTCTTCATCATCTCCGCAGCCAGCATGCTGATGGCGCCGCTGGGCGCGCGCACGGCGCACCGCATGGACATCCAGCCGCTCAAGAAGGTGTTCGCGGTGGTGCTGTACTGCCTGGCGGCATACTTCCTGTTTCGCTGATACCCAAGAAGAAAGCTACGGACATGGCGCGCATTGCATTCATCGGCCAGCAGGAGTTCGGCAAGGCCGTGCTCGAAGCCTTCATCGCCCGCGGCGACACCATCGCCGGCGTCTTCTGCATCCCGGACAAGCCGGGCGCCAAGCAGGATGCGCTGAAGGCCGACGCGATCGCGCTCGGCCTGCCGGTGTTCACCTTCGCCAGCCTGCGCAGCCCGGAGGCGGAAGCGGCCATGCGCTCGCTGGACGCCGACATCGGCATCATGGCCTACGTGCTGCAGTTCGCGCCGCAGGACTTCGTCAACATCCCCAGGCACGGCACGATCCAGTACCACCCTTCGCTGCTACCGCTGCACCGCGGGCCGTCCTCCATCAGCTGGCCGGTGGCCCTGGGCCGGCGCGAGACCGGCATCACGATCTTCCGCCCCACCGACGGCCTCGACGAGGGCCCGGTGGTGCTGCAGAAGACCTGCGCGATCGCGCCGGACGAGACGCTGGGCGAGCTGTACTTCAACAAGCTGTTCCCCCTGGGCGTGCAGGCGCTGCTGGAAGCCGCGGACCTGGTGATGGCCGGCCGGCACGAGGAGCGCGTGCAGGACGAGGCGCACGCCACCTACGAAGGCTGGATGCAGGACGAGGAGTGCGAGATCCACTGGCCCGGCCACGTGGACACCATCTACAACCTGATCCGCGCCTGCAACCCGGCGCCGGGCGCGTGGACGGTGCTCGATGGCGTGAAGCTGCGCGTGTACGACTGCCGCAAGCACGTGGTGGGACGCTTCGTCTCGCGCGGCCACAAGCCGGGCGACGTCGCCGGAGTGACCGATACCTCGATCGTCTTCTGGGCCCAGGGCGGCCTGATCGAGGTGCTCAAGCTGCGCGCCGAGGGCGGCGGCAAGATCAGCGCCGGCGAGTACGCGCGCCAGCGCGGCCTGCCTATCGCGACCGACTGGCAGTCCTGGGTGCGGCCCGCGTAGGCGTCTTCATCCCCAGCGCCTGGTCGATCAGCCGGGCGCCGTCGGACAGCAGGAAATTCTTGAAGGCCTGCGCCACCGGCGGCAGGCGCTTGCCGTTGCGGTGCACGACGTACCAGTTCAGCATCAGCGGGAAGCCCTGCACGTCCAGCACCGTCAGCGCGCCCGACTGCAGCTCGCGGCTGATGGTGTGCGCCGACAGGAAGCTCACGCCCATGCCGGCGATCACCGCCTGCTTGATCGTCTCGGTGCTGCGGATCTGCATCGCGATGTTCAGCCCGGGCAGGTTGGCGCCGAAGCCTTCCACCATCGAGTTCCAGGTGTCGGAGCCCTTCTCGCGCACCACGAAGGGCTCGCGGATGATGCGGTACACGGGAATGCGCGGCGTCTTGGCCAGCGGATGCGTGGGTGCGGCGACGATCACGTAGGGGTGCGGCGCGAAGGGCTCGGACAGCGTGTCGCTGTCCTCCGGCGGCCGCACCATCACCGCCAGGTCGGTCACGTTCTCCTTGAGCTGCGTGAGCAGTTCCTCGCGGTTGCACACGCCGAAGTTGAGCGTGACGCCCGCGTGCCGCTGCGCGAACTCCACCAGCAGGCGCGGGAAGTAGTAGTCGCCCGCGCTGATCACCGACACGTTCAGGCGGCCACCCGACACGCCCTTGAACTGCGCCATGGCCTCCTCGGCCTCCTGGAACTTCTGGATGATCTCGCGGCTGGACTGCAGCATCTGCGCGCCCGCGGGCGTGAGATGGATCTTCTTGCCGAGCTGCTCGAACAGCGGCAAGCCGGCGTGCTCCTCGAGCTTGCCGACCTGCGTCGACACGGCCGGCTGCGTCAGGTGCAGTTCCTCGGCCGCACGCGAGAAGCTGCGGTGGCGCGCGACCGCTTCGAACACCTTGAGCTGGCGCAGGGTGGCGTTTTTCATGGCTGCGGATCATAACGCCAGACTGATGGAAATCATCAAATACTTTCACTATCATTAATCGTTGCCGGCTCCTAAAGTTGCCTCCATCGAGATCAAGGAGACGACCATGGGCAAGGACATCTACACCGCCGACGACGAGCTGGACCTCAGCCGCGAATGGCAGAACCTGGCAGCCGACCGCGAGGGCTTCCGCGCCTGGCTGGAGAAGGAGCGCCCGCACCTGCTGCGCTCCTACGACGCGGACTTCCTGGCGAACGCCGTCGAGCGCGCCCGGGAACCGGTGCAGGGCAATCGCTGAACAGGGGAACATTCACGCGCCGCGCGGTGGCCCACTGCGCGGCGCGTTTTCATTCGCACACGTTTCGCATACGTACTCGTACGGATGCAGCTCCTCCCTTGCGCGCGCCATCGTTCACCTTCGTCTTCACGCGCGCGGCGCAACTCTCGGGACTTACCCTAGAAGCCCCTTTGACTTTTGAAAAATTGACCGCAGTCAAGTGCGAACAGGTAGTGTTGGTCGGACCATGCGCTGCGGTCTCGCGATGAACGTCATCAAAGGCCAGATGGCGCGGGCGAGGCGAAACCACAGGAGACAAACCGTGAGACTCACCACCCTCAAGACCGGATGTCCGTCGCTGCCGCGACCGTCATCGCATCGTGCGCGATGCTGGCCGCGCCGCTGGCGCACGCGGCATGGGAACCGACGAAGCCCGTCGAATTCGTGGTGCCCGCAGGCACCGGCGGCGGGGCCGACCAGATGGCGCGCCTGATCCAGGGCATCGTCGTCAAGCACAACCTCATGAAGCAGCCGCTGGTGGTGGTGAACAAGGCGGGCGGCGCCGGCGCCGAGGGCTTCCTGGACGTGAAGAACGCCAAGGGCGAGCCGCACAAGCTGGTGGTGACGCTCTCCAACCTGTTCACCACGCCGCTCGCCACGGGCGTGCCCTTCAACTGGCGCGACATGACGCCGGTGTCGATGATGGCGCTGGACAACTTCGTGCTGTGGGTCAATGCCGAGGCCCCGTACAAGGACGCCAAGTCCTACTTCGACGCGGTCAAGGCCGCGGGCCCGAGCAAGATGAAGATGGGCGGCACCGGCTCCAAGCAGGAAGACCAGATCCTCACCGTCGGCATCGAGAAGGCCACCGGCACCAAGTTCATCTACGTGCCGTTCAAGGGCGGCGGCGAAGTCGCCGTGCAGCTGGTGGGCAAGCACGTGGACTCCACCGTGAACAACCCGGCCGAGGCCGTGGCGCAATGGCGTGCCGGCAAGCTGCGCGCGCTGTGCGTGTTCGACGCCAAGCGCATGCCCTACAAGGAAAAGATCACCGACACGCAGGCCTGGGGCGACGTGCCCACCTGCAAGGAAGCGGGCGTGCCGACCGAGTACACGATGCTGCGCGGCATCTTCATGCCCCCGGGCGTGACCAAGGAGCAGACCGCGTACTACAACGACCTGCTGAAGAAGGTGCGCGCCACGCCGGAGTGGAAGGAGTACATGGAGAAGGGCGCCTTCAACCAGACCGCCATGGACGGCGAGAACTTCAATGCCTGGCTGGGCAAGGCCGAGCAGACGCACCGCGAGCTGATGAAGGAAGCCGGCTTCATCGCCAAGTGAGCTGACCCGCACGCCCCCGCCCCGCGGGGGCGTGCCGCTTCCCCGACCCCTTTCCCCTTCCCCGCTTCCCCACAAGAGCATTGCCGGCCCCACCGGCAGGAGACAAGCGCATGGATTCCCCCAAGAGCTCGCCACCGAAGAGCGCACCGGCGTCCCCACGTTCGCCGTCGAGGCCGCCGTCGCGGCGCTCGTCATCCTGCTCGGACTGGTCGTCCTGTTCGGCAGCCGCAACCTCGGCTCCGGCTGGACCACCGACGGCCCCGGCGCCGGCTACTTCCCCTTCTACATCGGCCTGATCCTGTGCATCTCGGGCGCGGGCACGCTCTACCAGGCACTGCTGGGCAAGAAGCGCAACCACGACATCTTCGTGGACGGCGAGCAGATCAAGCGCGTGCTGTCCGTGCTGGTGCCCGCCGCCGTCTACGTGCTGGCCATCCAGCTGGTCGGCATCTACATCGCCTCGGCCGTGTACATCGCCGGCTTCATGATCATCCTGGGCAAGTTCTCCAAGGTGAAGAGCATCCTGCTGGGGCTGGCGATCGCCGTGTTCTTCTTCGTCATGTTCGAGGTCTGGTTCAAGATCCCCTGGCCAAGGGCATGCTGAAGCCGCTCGAGTTCCTGGGCTACTGAGCCCGGCGACCCCTTCCCACCGAACCGCACCGACTCCAGCGTCATGACCGAACTCAGCGCACTGTTCCATGGCTTCAGCGTCATCCTGACGCCGATGAACCTGCTCCTCATGTTCGTGGGCATCACCCTCGGCGTGCTCATCGGCGTGCTGCCGGGACTCGGCGGCGCCAACGGCGTCGCCATCCTGCTGCCCCTGACCTTCTCGATGTCGCCCACCTCGGCGATCATCATGCTGTCCTGCATCTACTGGGGCGCCCTCTTCGGCGGCGCCATCACCTCGGTGCTGTTCAACATCCCGGGCGAGCCGTGGTCGGTGGCCACCACCTTCGACGGCTACCCGATGGCGCAGAAGGGACAGGCGGGACAGGCGCTCACGGCGGCCTTCACCTCCTCCTTCATCGGCGCCTTCGTCGCCGTGGTGATGATCACCTTCCTCGCGCCCATGGTCGCGAAGTTCGCGCTGAAGTTCGGCCCGCCCGAATTCTTCGCGGTGTACCTGCTGACCTTCTGCAGCTTCGTCGGCATGGGCAAGGGCTCCCCCTTCAAGATCCTCGGCTCGATGGCGATCGGCTTCGCGCTGGCTGCCGTCGGCATGGACACCGTCACCGGCCAGCTGCGGCTGACCTTCGGGCTGGAGGAGCTGATGCGCGGCTTCGACTTCCTGATCGCGGTGATCGGCCTGTTTGGCATCGGCGAGATCCTGCTGTCGATGGAGGAAGGCTTGGCCTTCTCCGGCAAGTCCGCCAAGATCAGCCCCAAGGTGGTGTTCGAGACCTGGAAGCAGCTGCCGCAGTACTGGATGACCTCCATCCGCAGCTCGCTGGTGGGCATCTGGATGGGCATCACCCCCGGCGGCGCGACGCCCGCGTCCTTCATGAGCTACGGCCTGGCCAAGAAGATGTCCAAGGACGGCGCCAAGTTCGGCACCGGCCAGCTCGAAGGCGTGGTCGCGCCGGAAACCGCGGCGCACGCCGCCGGCACCAGCGCGCTGCTGCCGATGCTGGCGCTGGGCATCCCCGGCTCGCCGACGGCTGCCGTGCTGCTGGGCGGCCTGCTGATCTGGGGCCTGCAGCCCGGACCGCTGCTGTTCGTGGAGCAGAAGGACTTCGTGTGGGGCCTGATCGCCTCCATGTACCTGGGCAACCTGGCCGGCCTGATCGTGGTGCTGACCACCGTGCCGCTGTTCGCCTCGATCCTGCGCATCCCGTTCTCGATCATCGCGCCGGTGATCATCGTGATCTGCGCGATCGGCGCCTTCACCGTGCACAACGCGATGTTCGACATCTGGCTGATGCTCGGGTTCGGCATCATGGGCTACGTGTTCAAGAAGCTCGACTACCCGCTCGCGCCGCTCGTGCTGGCCCTGGTGCTGGGCGACAAGGCCGAGGACGCCTTCCGGCAGTCGATGCTGCTGTCGCAGGGCGAGATGTCCATCATGGTGGCCAACCCGCTGGTGGGTTCCATCACCGGCCTGGCGCTGCTGCTGCTGTTCTGGCCGCTGATCGCCCGCCTGATCGCCAAGGTGCGCCCGCCCAAGCCCACCGGCTTCGCGGCGGAACAGCCGGTCGACTGAGCACGAGAACAAGAGAAGGAGGATCGCCATGGCCGTGATTGCACTGACCCAGGAGATGGGCTCGCTCGCCAAGGACGTCGCCCTGCGCCTGGCCGAGGTCGGCCAGCTCGCCGTGATGCGCAACGAGGTGGTGGACAACATCGCCGGCCGCATGCACGTGCCGGCCAGCCTGATCCGCCGCCTGCGCGAAGGCCAGGCGGGCCTGGTGGAACGGCTGTCCACGGACAAGGAGCAGATCGCCCTGTTCACCGCCGAGGAAATGTTCGCGCAGGCCGTGCGCGGCAACGTGGTGCTGCGCGGCTGGGGCGCCACCGTCCTGCTGCGCCCGGTGCGCCACGTGGTGCGCGTGCGCGTCACGCGGCCCTTCGAGCAGCGCCTCGCCTGGCTGATGGACCACCTGGGCACCACCCACCGCGAAGCCGCGGAAACGGAACTGCGCCGCAGCGACCAGGCGCACGCCTCGCGCATGCACGCGGTGTTCGGCGTGACCTGGGGCGACCCCTGCTCTACGACCTGGTGCTCAATACCGAGCACGTCTCGGTGGAAAGCTGCGTCGAGCAGATCCTCGCGCTCTCGCGCCGCCCCGAGTTCCAGGAGACCGCGGACTCGCGCGCCACCCTGGAAGGCCTGGCGCTGAGCGCGCGCGTGCGCGCCGCGCTCAAGGCCAACGAGTCCACCAGCAACGTGGACGTGCAGATCGAATCGCGCGACGGCCGCGTCGTCCTCAACGGCATCGTGGTGAACGAGCAGGAAAAGGCGGAGACCGAGCGCGTGGCCACCGCGGTCGCGGGTGTCGGCAAGGTGGACAACCGCCTGCACCTGATGGCGATCACCCGCAAGTTCACCTACGCGAAGACCTAGATCTTTCCCCGCTGCTTCAGCCTGCTGAGAGTCTCCGCCGACAGGTTGAGGTAGGAAGCGAGTTCCTTCTTCGGCAGCCGCTCCGCCAGTTCCGGGTGCTTGCGCAGGAAGCGCTTGACCCGGCCAGGCGCATCGAGCAGGTGCAGCGTGATGGTGTGCGCCATGATTTCACTCATGTGGTGCATCACCTCGTACTCGAAGACCTGCTTGAGCCCCGGGTGGCGCTCGATGAAGGCGACCCATTCGCGCAGCGGCAGCTTGGCGACGCGCGCGCGACGCACACGATGCTGTAGGGCGCCGGCGTGCCCAGGCGCCAGGCGGCGTAGCTGGTCTCCATCTGCCCTTCGTCGGCGAAGCGCAGGATCATCTCCTTGGCCTCCTGGTTCGCAACCACGCGTTTCAGGATGCCGTCGAGGATGAAGTACTGCTCCATCTCGTGCACGCCCTGGTTCAGCAGTGCCTCGCCCTTCTGGCAATCCACCACCACCAGGTGGGGTTCCAGTTCCGCCATCTGGGCCGCCGTCATGCCCTTGAGCACCAGGTTGTGCGCCAGCTGCACGCGGATCACGTTCCGTTCGGGATGCTTGTCGATGGTGGACATTTCTTCTGTGGCGAGGGATTCCCCGAAAGTGCCCGGCAATTTTTCGAAAATTGACCGCAGTCAAGAGGGATTCCAGAGGGCGACTCCTACCATTCTCGCACTCCCAAACCAGGACCCGAGACCATGACCACCGACACGCAGGATCGCGAGCAGACCGACGGCTTCCACCTCGTCATCGACGCACTGAAGCTGAACGACATCGACACGATCTTCGCCCTGCCCGGCATCCCGATCACCGACTTCCTGCGCATCTCGCAGGCCGAAGGCATGAAGGTCATTTCCTTCCGCCACGAACAGCACGCAGGCAATGCCGCCGCGGCCGCGGGCTTCATCACCGGCAAGCCCGGCATCTGCTTCACGGTGTCCGCGCCCGGCTTCCTCAACGGCCTCACCGCGCTGGCCAACGCCACCACCAACTGCTTCCCCATGATCCTGGTCTCCGGCTCCAGCGAGCGCGAGATCGTCGACCTGCAGCAGGGCGACTACGAGGAGATGGACCAGCTCGCCATCGCCAAGCCGCTGTGCAAGGCCGCCTTCCGCGTGCTGCACGCCGAGGACATCGGCGTGGGCATCGCGCGTGCGATCCGCGCCGCCGTGTCCGGCCGCCCCGGCGGCGTGTACCTGGACCTGCCCGCCAAGCTGTTCGCGCAGAGCATGGACAAGGAAGCGGGCAGGAAGTCGCTGATCAAGGTCGTCGATCCCGCACCGAAGCAGATCCCCGCTCCCGACGCGGTGAAGCGCGCGGTGGACCTGCTGAAGTCCGCCAAGCGCCCGCTGGTGATCCTGGGCAAGGGCGCCGCCTACGCGCAGGCCGATGCCGACATCAAGGCCTTCGTCGAGAAGAGCGGCATCCCCTACCTGCCGATGTCCATGGCCAAGGGCCTGCTGCCGGACAACCACAACCAGTCCGCCTCCGCCGCGCGCTCCTACGTGCTGGCCGAAGCCGACGTCGTGATGCTGGTGGGCGCGCGCCTGAACTGGCTGCTGTCGCACGGCAAGGGCAAGACCTGGGGCGCCGAAGGCTCCAAGTCCGCGGGCAAGCAGCAGTTCATCCAGGTCGACATCTCCCCGACCGAAGCCGACAGCAACGTCGCGATCGCCGCACCCGTGATCGGCGACATCGGTTCGTGCATCTCCGCCTTCAACCAGGCCATGGGGTCCGGCTGGGCCAAGCCGCCGGCGGACTGGACCGGCGCGATCGCCGAGCGCAAGGACAAGAACCTCACCAAGATGGCCGAGACGCTGGCGAAGAACCCGCCGGTGATGAACTTCCACAGCGCCCTGAACGTGATCCGCAACACGGTCAAGGAGAACCCCAAGGCCTACCTGGTGAACGAAGGCGCCAACGCCAACGCGCTGGACTTCACGCGCTCCATCGTCGACATGTACGAGCCGCGCCGCCGCCTGGACGTGGGCACCTGGGGGATCATGGGCATCGGCATGGGCTTCGCCGTCGCGGCGGCCGCCGTCACCGGCGAGCAGGTGATCGCGGTGGAAGGCGACAGCGCCTTCGGCTTCAGCGGCATGGAAGTGGAAACCATCTGCCGCTACGACCTGCCGGTGTGCATCGTCGTGATGAACAACAACGGCATCTACAAGGGCACCGACGTCAACCCGCGCGGCGACGCGATGGCGCCCACGCAGTTCGTCAAGAACGCGCGCTACGACATGATGATGCAGGCCTTCGGCGGCGTCGGCGTGGTGGCGAAGAACCCCGAGGAACTGAAGAAGGCGCTGGACGAGGCCGTGGCCTCGCGCAAGCCGACGCTGATCAACGCCATGATCGACGAGAGCGCGGGCACCGAGTCCGGCCGCATCACCAGCCTGAACCCCGCGGCAGCCAAGAAGAAGTAAGCACGCGGGACGAGTTTCGAAACTTAAGCGATAGGAAAGCAAATGGGCAAAGCACTCGACGGCATCAAGATCCTCGATTTCACGCACGTGCAATCGGGTCCCACCTGCACGCAGCTGCTGGCGTGGTTCGGCGCCGACGTGATCAAGGTGGAGAAGGCGGGTGAAGGCGATGCCACGCGCGGCCAGCTGCGCGACATCGACGGCGTGGACAGCCTGTACTTCACCATGCTGAACCACAACAAGCGCTCCATCACCCTGGACACCAAGAACCCCAAGGGCAAGGAAGTGCTGATCGAGCTGATCAAGCAGTGCGACGTGCTGGTGGAGAACTTCGCCCCCGGCGCGCTGGACCGCATGGGCTTCTCCTGGGAGCGCATCCAGCAGATCAACCCGCGCATGATCATGGCGTCCGTCAAGGGCTTCGGCCCCGGCCCCTACGAGGACTGCAAGGTGTACGAGAACGTCGCCCAGTGCGCGGGCGGCGCCGCCTCCACCACCGGCTTCGACGACGGCCCGCCGCTGGTGACCGGCGCCCAGATCGGCGACTCGGGCACCGGCCTGCACCTGTGCCTGGGCATCGTGACCGCCCTGTTCCAGCGCGAGAAGACCGGCCGCGGCCAGAAGGTGCTGGCCGCCATGCAGGACGCCGTGCTGAACCTGTGCCGCGTGAAGCTGCGCGACCAGCAGCGCCTGGCGCGCAAGGGCGTGATGGAAGAGTACCCGCAGTACCCCGAAGGCGAGTTCGGCGAAGCGGTGCCGCGTGCCGGCAACGCTTCCGGCGGCGGCCAGCCGGGCTGGATCCTGAAGTGCAAGGGCTGGCAGCACGATCCCAATGCCTACATCTATTTCATCACCCAGGCGCCGGTCTGGGGCGCGATCTGCAAGGTGATCGGCGAGGAGAGCTGGATCACGGACCCGAGCTACTCCACGCCCAAGGCGCGCCTGCCGCACCTGAAGACGATCTTCTCGCGCATCGAGGAGTGGACCAAGACCAAGACCAAGTTCGAGGCGATGGAGATCCTCAACAAGTACGACATCCCCTGCGGCCCGATCCTGTCGATGAAGGAAATCGCCGAGGAACCCGCGCTGCGCGCCACCGGCACCGTGGTCGAAGTGGACCACCCCACCCGCGGCAAGTACCTGACCGTGGGCAACCCGATCAAGATGTCCGACAGCGAGACCGAGGTGAAACGCTCTCCCCTGCTGGGCGAGCACACCGAGGAAGTGCTGGCGCAACTGGGCTACAAGCCCGACCAGATCAAAGAACTGCGCGAGGCCAAGGTCATCTGACCTTTGCCTGGATCCGAGACGAGACAAACCATTTTTAAGGGGCACAACATGGCCAACTTCCAAGGCGACAAGCAGAAGGTCCGCGCGATCCTGGACGCGGTGAAGAAAGAGGGCCGCGATTCGCTGACGGCACCCGAGGGCAAGCTGGTGTGCGACGCCTACGGGATCAACGTTCCCAAGGAAGGCGTGGTTTCCAGCGCCAAGGAAGCCGGCACGCTGGCCGGCTCCATGGGCTTCCCGGTGGTGATGAAGATCGTCTCGCCCGACATCCTGCACAAGACCGAAGCCGGCGGCGTGATCGTGGGCGTGAAGAACGCCGACGAGGCCGTCACGGCCTACGAGCAGATCATCGCCAACGCCAAGAAGTACAAGGCGGACGCCAGGATCGTCGGCGTGCAGGTGCAGCAGATGATCAAGGGCGGCACGGAAGTGATCGTCGGCGCCATGACCGACGACAGCTTCGGCAAGCTGGTCGCCTTCGGCATGGGCGGCGTGCTGGTCGAGGTGCTCAAGGACGTCACCTTCCGCCTGGCCCCGGCCACGCGCGAGGACGCCGCCTCCATGCTCGACGGCATCCAGGCCGCCGAAATGCTCAAGGGCGTGCGCGGCGGCAAGCCGGTGAGCCGCGAGGCCCTGCAGGACGTGATCGTGCGCGTGTCGCAGCTCGTGTCGGACTTCCCCGAGATCTCCGAGCTGGACCTGAACCCGATCTTTGCCAGCGAGAACGGCGCCATCGCGGCCGACGTGCGCATCGTGGTGAACTTCGACCAGAAGCCGGCGCGCTTCCGCCCGGACGAGAAGGCCGTCGTCACCTCGATGAAGCGGATCATGCAGCCCAAGGCGGTGGCCGTGGTCGGCGCCTCCAACGAGGCCGGCAAGATCGGCAACTCGGTGATGAAGAACCTGATCAACGGCGGCTACAAGGGCAAGATCTACCCGATCAACCCCAAGGACCCCGAAGTGATGGGCCTGAAGGCCTACAAGAGCGTCAAGGACGTCCCGGACGAGATCGACACCGCCGTGTTCGCGGTGCCCGCCAAGTTCGTCGCCAGCGCGCTGAAGGAATGCGGCGAGAAGAAGATCGCCGGCGCCATCCTGATCCCCTCGGGCTTCGGCGAGACCGGCAACATCGAAGGCCAGGAAGAACTGCAGCGCATCGGCCGCGAGTACAACATCCGCCTGATGGGGCCGAACATCTACGGCTTCTACTACACGCCGTCCAACCTGTGCGCCACCTTCTGCACGGCCTACGACGTCAAGGGCTCCACCGCCCTGTCCTCGCAGTCCGGCGGCATCGGCATGGCCATCATCGGCTTCTCGCGCTCCGCCAAGATGGGCGTGTCGGCGATCGTCGGCCTGGGCAACAAGTCGGACATCGACGAGGACGACCTGCTGCTGTTCTTCGAGCAGGACGACAACACCAAGGTGATCGCCCAGCACTGCGAGGACCTGAAGGACGGCCGCGCCTTCGCCGAAGTCGCCAAGCGCGTCTCCAAGAAGAAGCCCGTGATCGTCCTGAAGGCCGGCCGCACCGCCATGGGCGCCGCCGCTGCTTCCCACACCGGCGCCGTCGCCGGCACCGACAAGATCTACGACGACGTGCTGCGCCAGTCGGGCGTGATCCGCGCCAACAGCCTGCGCCAGATGCTGGAGCTGTCGCGCGGCGTGCCGATCCTGCCCACCCCCAAGGGCGAGAACGTGGTGATCATCACCGGCGCCGGCGGCTCGGGCGTGCTGCTGTCCGACGCCTGCGTGGACAACGGCCTGAAGCTGTTCAAGCCGATGCCGGACGACCTGGACGCGGCCTTCCGCAAGTTCATCCCGCCCTTCGGCGCGGCCGGCAACCCGGTGGACATCACCGGCGGCGAGCCCCCGATCACCTACGTGAACACGGTGCGCCTGGGCCTGGAGGACGACCGCATCCACGCGCTGATCCTGGGCTACTGGCACACGATCGTCACGCCGCCGATGGTCTTCGCCCGCAACATGGTGGAAATCGTCAACGAGATGAAGGCCAAGGGCAAGACCAAGCCCGTGGTCGCCTCGCTGGCCGGCGACGTGGAAGTCGAGGAAGCCGCGCAGTACCTGTACGAAAACGGCATCCCGGCCTATGCCTACTCCACCGAACTGCCGGTGGAAGTGCTGGGCGCCAAGTTCAAGTGGGCCCGCTCCGCCGGCCTGCTGAAGTAAGCGAGTCACGATGGCTGGACATCGCGTCATCCCCATTGCCGCGGCCGCCGCGCTCCCCTGCGGGAGCGCAAGCGCCAGGGTCCCAAGGGGCGCAGGCCCACGGACCAGGCGCTGGCCGAAGTGCGGCAGCTGCTCGGTGACGCGTCGCGCCAGCGCGACCTGCTGATCGAGCACCTGCACAAGCTGCAGGACCATTTCGGCCACCTCTCGGCGGCGCATCTCTCTGCCCTGGCGCAGGAGATGCGCCTCGCCCAGAGCGAGGTGTACGAGGTGGCTTCGTTCTACCACCACTTCGACATCGTCAAGGAAGGCGAGGACGCACCGCAGGCACTGACCGTGCGCGTGTGCGACGGCCTGTCCTGCGAGCTGGCCGGCGCGCAGCAGCTGCTGCAGAAGCTGCCGTCCATCCTCGGGCGCGAAGTGCGTGTGATCGCCGCCCCCTGCATCGGCCGCTGCGAACAGGCACCGGCCGCCGTGGTGGGCCAGAAGCCCGTGCCCTGCGCCACCGTGGACAAGGTGCGCGAGTGCGTCAAGGAAGGCGCGACCAGCCACGAGCCGGAAGGCTACATGGGCCTGTCGCAGTACCGCGCGGCCGGCGGCTACAAGCTGCTGGAGCAATGCCTCTCGGGCGAACGCGACGTGGAGTCCGTCATCAAGGTGATGGAAGCATCCGGCCTGCGCGGCCTGGGCGGCGCAGGCTTCCCGGCGGGACGCAAGTGGCGCATCGTGCGCAACGAACCCTCGCCGCGCCTGATGGCCGTGAACATCGACGAGGGCGAACCCGGCACCTTCAAGGACCGCGTCTACCTGGAGCGCGACCCGCACCGCTTCCTGGAAGGCATGCTGATTGCCGCCTGGGCGGTGGGCGTGTCCGCCATCTACATCTACCTGCGCGACGAGTACCACGGCTGCCGCCAGCTGCTGCAGCAGGAGCTCGCGCGGCTGCAGGCCGACCCGCCGTCGGCGGGGCTGCCGAAGATCGAGCTGCGCCGCGGCGCCGGCGCCTACATCTGCGGCGAAGAGTCCGCGATGATCGAATCCATCGAAGGCAAGCGCGGCATGCCGCGCCTGCGCCCGCCCTACGTGGCGCAGGTGGGACTGTTCGGTCGGCCGACCCTGGAGCACAACTTCGAGACGCTGTACTGGGTGCGCGAGCTGCTGGAACACGGCCCGGAATGGTTCTCCTCGCAGGGCGCCAACGGCCGCAAGGGGCTGCGCTCCTTCTCCGTGTCGGGCCGCGTGCGCGAGCCGGGCGTGAAGATCGCGCCGGCGGGCGTGACCATCCAGGAGCTGATCGACGAGTACTGCGGCGGCATGGCCGACGGCCACAAGTTCTACGCCTACCTGCCGGGCGGCGCTTCGGGCGGCATCCTGCCGGCCTCGATGAACGAGATCCCGCTGGACTTCGACACGCTGCAGCCCTACGGCTGCTTCATCGGCTCGGCGGCGGTGATCGTGCTGTCGGACAAGGACACGGCGACCGGTGCGGCGCGCAACCTGATGCGCTTCTTCCGCGACGAGTCCTGCGGCCAGTGCACGCCCTGCCGCGCGGGCACCGCCAAGGCGCATGCGCTGATCCACCAGCCCCGCTGGGACGTGCCGCTGCTGGCCGAACTGTCGCAGGTGATGCGCGACGCGTCGATCTGCGGCCTGGGCCAGGCCGCACCCAACCCCGTGGACTGCGTGGTGAAGTACTTCCCGCACGAGCTGGGCTGAAAGAAAGAACAACGATGAACGCCGTCACGCGCGCCGAACTGGCGCAGATCGAAACCCCGGTGGTCAAGTTCACCCTCAACGGCAAGCCGGTCGAGGCGCGGGCCAACGAGACCGTGATCGAGGTCGCGGACCGCGAAGGCGTGGAGATCCCGCGCCTTTGCTACAAGCCGGGCCTGGACACCGCGGGCAACTGCCGCGCGTGCATGGTGGAGATCAAGGGCGAACGCGTGCTGGCCCCCAGCTGCTGCCGCAATCCGACCCCCGGCATGGAAGTGACCACCGACAGCGAACGGGCGGTCAAGTCGCAGAAGATGGTGCTGAGCTGCTGCAGGCCGACATGCCGGAGGCCGAGTACACCCGCCACAACGAGGTGGACCAGTGGTCCGCCAAGCTGGGCGTGGGCAAGCCCCGCTTCCCCGCGCGCGGCCAGGTGAGGGCCGACGTCTCGCATCCGGCCATCGCGGTGAACCTCGACGCCTGCATCCAGTGCACGCGCTGTCTCCGCGCCTGCCGCGACGAGCAGGTCAACGACGTGATCGGCCTGGCCTTCCGCGGCGAGCACGCCAAGATCGTGTTCGACATGGACGACCCCATGGGCGTGTCCACCTGCGTGGCCTGCGGCGAGTGCGTGCAGGCCTGCCCCACCGGCGCGCTGATGCCCGCGCGCGGCGCCGCCCTGCCCGTGCCCGACAAGCAGGTCGACTCGGTCTGCCCGTATTGCGGCGTCGGCTGCCAGCTCACCTACAACGTCAAGGACAACAAGATCCTGTACGTGGAAGGCCGCGACGGTCCCGCGAACCACGGCCGCCTATGCGTGAAGGGCCGCTACGGCTTCGACTACGCCAACCACCCGCAGCGCCTGACCAAGCCGCTGATCCGCCGCGAAGGCGCGCCCAAGCTGCCGCACGCCACGCTCGATCCCGACCGCGTGCTGGAAGTATTCCGCGAGGCGAGCTGGGAAGAAGCGCTGGCGGCCGCCGCCGGCAAGCTCAAGACCATCCGCGACACCGCGGGTCCCAAGGCGCTGGTCGGCTTCGGCTCGGCCAAGGGCAGCAACGAAGAGGCCTACTTGTTCCAGAAGCTGGTGCGCACCGGCTTCAAGAGCAACAACGTCGACCACTGCACGCGCCTGTGCCACGCCTCCTCGGTGGCGGCGCTGCTGGAAGGCATCGGTTCCGGCGCGGTGTCGAACCCGGTGATGGACGTGACCAAGGCGGAAGTGATCGTCGTCATCGGCGCCAATCCGACCGTCAACCACCCGGTGGCCGCCACCTGGATGAAGAACGCGGCGAAGAACGGCGCCAAGCTGATCATCATGGATCCGCGCAAGTCGGACCTGACGCGCCTGGCCTACCGCCACCTGCAGTTCAAGCCGGACACCGACGTCGCGATGCTCAACGCGATGATGCACGTGATCGTCCATGAAGGCCTGGTCGACCCCGGCTTCATCGAATCCCGCACCATCGGCTTCGACGAACTGAAGAAGAACCTGGTGGGCTACAGCCCCGAGGAGATGGCGCCCCTGTGCGGCATCGACGCGCAGACGCTGAAGGAAACCGCGCGCCTGTTCGCCACCTCGCGCGCCTCCATGATCCTGTGGGGCATGGGCGTGTCGCAGCACGTGCACGGCACCGACAACGCCCGCTGCCTGATCGCGCTGTCGCTGATGACCGGCCAGATCGGCCGCCCCGGCACCGGCCTGCATCCGCTGCGCGGCCAGAACAACGTGCAGGGCGCGTCCGACGCCGGCCTGATCCCGATGATGCTGCCCGACTACCAGAAGGTCGTGGAGCCCGGTCCGCGCCCGCTTCGAGAAGCACTGGAACCTGAAGCCCGGCACGCTGGACGCCCAGCCCGGCCTGACGGTGGTGGAAGTGATGCACGCCATCGGCGAAGGCAAGGTCAAGGGCATGTACATCATGGGCGAGAACCCCGCGATGTCCGACCCGGACGCGAACCATGCGCGCGAGATGATCGCGGCGCTGGACCACCTGGTGGTGCAGGACATCTTCCTGACCGAGACCGCCTGCCTCGCGGACGTCGTGCTGCCCGCCAGCGCCTTCCCCGAGAAGACCGGCACCTTCACCAACACCGACCGCCTGGTGCAACTCGGACGGCAGGCGATCGATCCGCCGGGCGACGCCAAGCAGGACCTCTGGATCATCCAGGAGATGGCGCGCCGCCTGGGGCTGGACTGGAATTACGGCCACGTGTCCGAGGCCTTCGACGAGATGCGGCACGCCATGCCCAGCATCGCCGGCATCACCTGGGACCGGCTGGAACGCGAGCACGCGGTCACCTATCCGTGCACCAAGGAAGGCGACCCCGGCGACCCGGTGGTGTTCATCGAGGACTTCCCGCGCGCGGACGGCAAGGCGCGCTTCGTGCCCGCCGACATCATCCCGGCCGCGGAGAAGCCCGATGCGCAGTACCCGATGGTGCTGATCACCGGCCGCCAGCTGGAACACTGGCACACCGGCAGCATGACGCGCCGCGCGACGGTGCTCGACGCGATCGAGCCCGATCCGGTGGCGCTGGTGCACCCGCTGGACCTGGCCGCCATCGGCTGCAAGCCGGGCGACCTGCTCACCATCGAGTCGCGCCGCGGCAAGGTCACGCTGTACGGCCGCGCCGACGAGGGCTCGCCGCGCGGCGCGGTCTTCGTGCCCTTCTGCTATTACGAGGCGGCAATCAACCGGGTGACGAACGACAAGCTGGATCCGGTGGCGAAGATCCCCGAGCTGAAGTACTGCGCCATCCGGGTCACGGCGGGCGGCACGGCGCCGGAGCAGGTGAGCTTCGGCGGGGGGGGCAGCTGCTGCGCAGGATCGAGGAAAACGCGGTCTGACCGTCATCCCCGCGCAGGCGGGGACCCAAGGCTCCCAGGAAGCGCCGCTCATGCGGCGCTTTTTCTTTGTGCGCCCCACCCTTGCCCCCCCCTCCCCCGCCGCTAGCATCCGCGCCAAGCCACCGTTTCGCTTTCTCGTGACCACCCCAACCAAGGAGAGACGATGAAGACGGAGCTGTTCTACCTGGCCCTCGTGGCCGCGCTCACGGGATTGCTGTGGGTGCCCTACATCCTGGACCGCATCGCGACCTGGGGGCTGGTCCCGGCGGTCGGCTACCCGCAGAACCCGCCGCCGCAGTCCCCGTGGGCCCAGCGCCTGATGCGGGCGCATTCCAACGCGATCGAGAACCTGGCGGTGTTCGCCGCGCTGGTGCTGGTGGCGCATGCTGCCGGCATCAGCAACGGCGCGATCGCCACGGCCAGCATGGTGTATTTCTGGGCCCGCGTCGTGCACGTGCTGGCCTACACCTTCGCCGTTCCCTGGGTGCGCACGCTGGCCTTCACCGTGGGCTTCTTCGCGCAGGCCGTCATCGCCTGGCAGATCCTCGTGCGCTAGGGTCGGACGTGCTATCTTGGCGGCGCAACCCCAGGCCGCCATGCTCGCCGACGCCCTCGTCCGCCTCGCCGTCCCGGCCGATGCCGGGGCGATCGCCGCCATGTCCCGCGAGTACATCGAGCACGGGCTGCCCTGGAGCTGGCTGCCCGCGCGGGTCGAGCGCGCGATCCGCAATCCCGACACCAACGTCGCCGTGGTCGATGCGCCCGACGCGCCCGGCACGCTTGCCGCCTTCGGGATCATGTCGTACCGCGAGAGCGATGCGCACCTGCTGCTGTTCGCGGTGCACCACCGCCGCCGCCGCGAGGGCCTGGGCAGCGCGCTGCTCCTGTGGCTGGAGGAGGTGGCGCGCACCGGCGGGGCCCGCCGCATCCGCGTCGAGGCGCGCTGGGACAACGTGGCCGCGCGCAACTTCTACAGCGAGCACGGCTACCACGAGCGCACCCTGCGCAAGGCCATGTACAGCGGCACGCTGGACGGCGTGCTGCTGGAGAAGTGGCTGGTGGCGGACAACGGCGGGAGTTGAACGTCGCGGTGCGGCTGCGCGCGCACCACGACCTACAGGGAAACGATCAGCTCGCGAAGGGCGGAAAGGACCAGCTCCGGCTCGGTGAGCTGCGGGAAGTGGCCGCTTTGCTGCGCGATCACCTGCTCGCCCAGCGGCGACAGGCGCGCCAGCTCCTGCTGCTTGGCACGCTTGGCGCCCACGACGGCGGGCGAAGTCGCCGCGGCGCGGGGCGTGAGGCCGCCGGTCACAACGCGCAGCGGCACCGGCGGGAACTCGCCGGCCGAGGCGATCTCGCGCGCGGTCTCCTCCGCGCAGCCCAGTTCAACTTCCACGTTCGCGCGCAGGAACAGTTCCGGCAGCTCCAGCAGCTTGCCCAGCGAACGCACCAGCTGGTCCTCGTGTCCCTGCAAGGCTCCCTGGTCCTCGGGATGCGTCGCCTCCAGGAGCAGGACGCCCGCGACTTCCTGCGGATACAGGCGCGCGTACAGGTTGGCGTACAGGCCGCCCAGCGAGTGCGCGACCAGCACGTAGGGCGGCTGCAGGCCGGCGTAACCGAGCAGCTCGCGCAGCGAGCCGATCACCACCGTGCCGGTCTGGCGGTCGCCGGGCGCATCGCTGCCCTGCATGCCGAAGCGGTTCCATGCGAACACGGTGCCCAGCTGCTCGATCTCCGGGTACAGCGGACGCCAGCCTTCCAGGCTCACGCCCGCGCCGTTGAACAGGAGGATGGCGGGGCTGCCCTGCCCCGACTTCACGTACGTGAGGCGGCCGGAGCGCGTCTGCAGCGCGCGGATCGGCGGCAGCGCTCCCAGCCGCGGCGGCTGCATGCCGCGTTCAGGCGCCGGCACCCACGACGCCGGTGCCCTTGCAGTTGGGGCAAGCGGACGCGGCGATGCGGCCGCTGCCGCCGCATTGCGGGCACGGGGTCGCGCGGGCCGCGGGCGTGCCGTCCTCGGCACGGTCCTGCACGTCGATGGAGGCGCCAGGGTCTTCCTCGCCGGCGACGGAGTTGGTGAGGTCTATGGGGTCGCTCTTCGCGGGCATGGTGCACCTCCGGGGAACGACCCATCCTAGGCAGCGCGGCGGCGGCGCTGCGTAGGACGGAATCGACGGTGCGCAATGCGTAGGGTGGGCTGGCCGAAGGCCACCCCACCGCCGGACCGGTCGTTGGGGTGCGCTTCGCGCAGCCCAACCTACAAAATCAGCGGCCTTTCCAGGCCGGAGGCCGCTTCGCCACGAAGGCCGTGACGCCCTCGCGGAAGTCCTCGCTGCCGTAGGTGCGGCGGATCAGGTCCTCGGCTTCGGGCAGGTCGTGGCGCAGCAGGCGGTTGAGCGCCTCCTTGCTCACCTGCTGCGTCACCGGCGCCAGCGAAGCGAGCTTCGCGCACAGCTTCTGCGCCGCCGCCTCGATGCCTTCGGCCGCGACCACCTCCAGCACGTAGCCGCAGGCCTGCGCCTCCTCGGCGCCCACCATGTCGGCCAGCAGCAGCAGGCGCTGCACGCGCGGACGGCCGAACATCGCCACCAGCCCCGCGATGTTGGCCATCGACAGGCAGTTGCCCAGCGTGCGCGCGATCGGCACGCCGAACTTGCTACCCGGCGTGGCGATCCGGAAGTCGCAGGTGCTGGCGATCGCCAGGCCGCCGCCGATGCACCAGCCCTGCACCACGGCCACGGTGGGCATGGGCAGGCCGGCCAGCAGCTGCATGGTGGCGTCGATCTGCGTCTCGTACTGCACGCCGCGCTCGCCGTTGAAGTCCTGGAACTGCGCGATGTCGGTGCCGGCGACGAAGGCCTCGCCGCCGGCGCCCTGGAAGCGCACGACCCGCACCGAACGGTCCTCGCGCAGCCGCTCGCAGTGCGCGCGCAGCTGCTCGTACATCGCCCAGGTCATCGCGTTGCGCGCTTCCGGGCGGTCGAAGGTGACGGAGGCGATGCCCCCGTCGACCTTCAGGTGGACGGATCCTTCAGATGACATTGCAATCCAGTGAGGTAGTTACCCAGTGCCACCGCGGAACCGGCTTTGCCGGGCCGCTGGTGGCGCCCCCTCTCGGGGAGGCGGCCGCAGGCCGCTTCGGGGTGGGTCAATCCGTCAAGCATCCACCTTGACGTTGGCTTCCTTGATCACGCGGGCCCACTTGGCCAGTTCGACGTGCATGAACTCGCGCATCTTCTCGGTGGAGCCGCCGCCGTCTTCCGCACCGGAGGCTTCCAGCTTCTCGATCACGTCGGGCATGGCCAGCGCCTTGTTCACGTCCTCGTTCATGCGCTTGGCCAGGGCCGGCGACATCTTGCCGGGGCCGACCAGGCCGTACCAGGTGGTGGCTTCGAAGCCGGGGAAGCCGGACTCGGCCATCGTCGGCACGTTGGGGTGGCCGCCGGCGCGCTTCAGGCGGGTCTGCGCGATGGCGACGGCCTTGCCGTTCTTCACGTGCGGCGTGGCGGCCGTCATGGTGTCGAAGCTGTACTGCACTTGGCCGCCGATCAGGTCGGTCAGCATCGGGCCGGAGCCTTTGTAGGGCACGTGGATCGCCTTCACGCCGGCCTGCAGCATGAACATCTCCAGCGCCAGGTGCTGGGCCGAGCCGGGGCCGGCGGAGCCGAAGCTCACCTTGCCGGGCTCCGCCTTGCACAGCGCCACCAGGTCCTTCACGGTCTTGGCCGGCTGCATCTGGCCGCAGATCAGCAGGTTGGGCGTGACGCCCACCATGGCGATCGGCTGGAAGTCCTTCTCGGCGTCGTAATTGAGCTTCTGCAGGTTCGGGACGATGGCATGGCTGTTGATGTGGGCCATGTGCAGCACGGTGCCGTCGGCAGGCTGCTTGGACACGTAGTCGGCGGCGATGGTGCCGGAGGCGCCCGCCCGGTTCTCCACGATGATCTGCGTCTTCCACATCTCGGCCAGCTTCTGGCCGATCACGCGCGACAGGATGTCGGTGCCGCCGCCCGGGGCGAAGCCCACGATGATGCGGACCGGGCCGCTGGGCAGCTGCTGCGCACGGGCCATCGGCAGCGCGATCGACGCTGCGACGCCGGTGACGAAAGTTCTACGTTGCATGTTGTCTCTCTCCTGAGGGGTGGATGGGGGTAGCCGCGGTTATGCCGCTTTTTGGAGCGCCAGGGGAGCGGGATGACCCGCAAAGAACTCCATGGCCGCCGCGACGCCCGATCCCGACAGGCGGACGCCCGACAGCTTCAGGCCCATTTCGCAGCCCGAGAGCGCCGCCATCAGGGTCAGGTCGTTGCAGTCCCCCAGGTGGCCGATGCGGAACATGCGGCCCTTGACCTTGCCCAGGCCCGTTCCCAGCGACAGGTCGAAGCGTTCGTAGATCAACTTGCGCACGGCGTCGGCGTCCACGCCCTCGGGCATGATCACGCCGGTCAGCACCGGCGACTGGCTGGCGACCTCGTTGCACTGCACTTCCAGGCCCCAGGCCTTGACGCCCGTGCGCACGCCCTCGGCCCAGCGCCGGTGGCGCGCGAACACGCCCTGCAGGCCGCCGAAATGCGGGTCCAGCAGCATGTCGCAGGCCTCGGCCAGCCCGTACAGCAGGTTGGTGTTGGGCGTGTAGGGCCAGTAGCCCGTCTTGTTCATCTCCACGATCTCGTCCCAGGCCCAGAAGGCCTTGGGCAGCTTCGCGGACTTGCTGGCCTCGAGCGCCTTGGGCGACAGCGCGTTGAAGCTGATGCCCGGGGGCAGCATCAGGCCCTTCTGCGAGCCGGAGACGGTGACGTCCACGCCCCACTCGTCGTGCTTGTACTCGGCGGACGCCAGGCCCGAGATGCTGTCGACCAGCAGCAGCGCCGGGTGCCTGGCCGCATCGATCGCCTTGCGCACGGCCAGGATGTTGCTGGTGGCGCCGGTGGAGGTCTCGTTGTGCACCACGCACACGGCCTTGATGCTGTGCTCCTTGTCGGCCTTCAGGCGCTCCTCGATCAGGTGCGCCTGCACGCCCTTGCGCCAGCCTTCCACGCCGGGGAGGCCGAGGAACTCGGGCTTCAGGCCCAGGCGCGTCGCCATCTTCTGCCACAGGGTGGCGAAGTGGCCGGTCTCGTACATCAGCACGTGGTCGCCGGGGCTCATGGTGTTGGCCAGTGCCGCTTCCCAGGCGCCGGTGCCCGAGGCCGGATAGATCACCACCGGGTGCTTCGTCTGGAAGATCTGCTGGATGCCCTTGAGCACGCGCAGGCCCAGCGCGCCGAACTCGGGACCGCGGTGGTCGATGGTCGGCATGCTCATGGCCCGCAGGATGCGGTCCGGGACCGGGGACGGACCCGGGATCTGCAGGAAGTGGCGGCCGGTGGGGTGGAAGTCGAGCGTGACCATGTGAGCGGGCTCCGTTGAAGGTCCGCCATTTTTTGCATACAAAATTCTCTTGTCAATACCCGATCACTCTGGATATGGATTTGCACCTTTGCCTTTTTGCATACAAAATCGCCTCCATGTCCGCAGAAGTGATCCCCATCCCCCGCGCGGCCCTGCACGAGCAGGTGGCGCAGCGCCTGCGCCAGATGCTGGTGGAAGGCCGCATCGCGCCCGGCGCCAAGCTCAACGAGCGGGAGCTGTCCGAGCTGCTGAACGTCTCGCGCACGCCCCTGCGCGAGGCGATCAAGATGCTGGCCGCCGAAGGCCTGGTCGAACTGCTGCCCAACCGCGGCGCGGTGGCCGTGTCGCTGAGCGAGCAGGACATCCTGGACACCTTCGAGGTGATGGCCGGGCTGGAAGCGCAGTCGGGCGAGCTGGCCGCCCAGCGCATCACGCCCGAGGAGCTGGCCGAGATCCAGGCCATGCACTTCGAGATGATGGCGGCGTACACGCGGCGCGACCTGTCCACCTACTACGCGCTGAACTCGCGCATCCACTCGGCGATCAGCGCCGCGGCCAAGAACCCGGTGCTGGCGCAGGTGTACCAGCAGGTCAACGCGCGCCTGCAGGCGCTGCGTTTCCGCTCCAACCAGGACGGCGAGAAGTGGAAGCGCGCCGTGAAGGAACACGACAAGATGATCGAAGCCCTGGCGGCGCACGATGGCGCGGCGATGCGCGACGTGCTGCTCACCCACCTGCGCAACAAGCGCGAGGTGGTCCTGGAACAGATGCGTGACGTGCGCCGCAAGGAGGCATCGTGAACGCTCCCCTGCCCCTGGAAGTCACGCGCGAAGCCGCCGGTGCGGCCTACGACAGCGTTTCGAAAGCCAGCAACGAGGTCGCCGGCCGGCTGGCCCAGCGCCTCGCCTCGGAAACGCAGGGCGAAGTCCTGTTCTCCCCGCCGACCGCGGCCGCTATGCCACCGACGCCTCGATCTACCAGGTGATCCCGGTCGGCGTGTTCGTGCCGAAGTCGGCCGAGGACGCACGCATCGCCCTGGACATCTGCCGCGACCTGAAGGTGCCGGTGGTGCCGCGCGGCGGCGGCACCAGCCAGTGCGGCCAGACCGTGGGCGCCGGCCTGGTGATCGACTTTTCCAAGCACGTGCGCAACGTGCTGGAAGTCGATGCGGCGAACCGCACCGTGACGGTCGAGCCCGGCATCGTGCTGGACCACCTGAACGCGCAGCTGAAGAAGACCGGCCTCTGGTATCCCGTGGACGTATCCACCGCGGCCCAGGCCACGCTGGGCGGCATGGCGGGCAACAACTCCTGCGGGAGCCGCAGCATCGCCTACGGCAACATGGTGCACAACGTGCTGGGCGCGCAGGCCTGGACCTCCGACGGCCAGCTGCACAGCTTCGGCCGCTTCGAGGAAGCGACCGGCACGGCGCGCCTGCTGGGCGAACGCGTGCGCGAGCTGGCAATGGCTCTCAAGCCCGAGATCGAGGCGCGCTGGCCCAAGGTGCTGCGGCGCGTGGCGGGTTACAACCTGGACGTCTTCCACAACCAGAACGAGAAGCCGTACACGAACGACGGCAGCGTCAACCTGGCCCACCTGCTGGTGGGCAGCGAAGGCACGCTGGCCCTCACGCGCAGCCTGAAGCTGCAGCTGTCGGACCTGCCCAGGCACAAGGTGCTGGGCATCGTGAACTTCCCCACCTTCTACAAGGCGATGGACTCGGCCCAGCACATCGTCAAGCTGGGCACCGACGGCACGCTCACCGCGGTCGAACTGGTGGACCGCACGATGATCGAGCTGTCGCTGCAGAACCCCGCGTTCGCAGCCACCGTGCGCACCGCGCTGATCGGCTCGCCCGACGCCGTGCTGCTGGTGGAATTCGCCGGCGCCGACAAGACGACGCTGCTGCGCAAGCTGAAGGACCTGGAAGCGCTGATGGGCGACCTGGGCCTGCCCGGCTCCGTGGTGCTGATGCCCGACGAGACGCCGCAGAAGGCGCTGTGGGAAGTGCGCAAGGCGGGCCTCAACATCATGATGAGCCTGAAGGGCGACGGCAAGCCGGTGTCCTTCATCGAGGACTGCGCGGTGCCGCTGCAGCACCTGGCCGAATACACCGACGCGCTCACGCAGGTGTTCCGCAAGCACGGCACCAAGGGCACCTGGTACGCCCACGCCTCGGTGGGCACGCTGCACGTGCGGCCGATCCTGGACATGCGGCGCAACGGCGCGCCCGAGATGCGCCACATCGCCGAGGAAGCCTCCGAACTGGTGCGCAAGTACAAGGGCGCGTATTCGGGCGAGCACGGCGACGGCCTGTGCCGCGGCGAGTGGATCCGCTGGCAGTTCGGCCCGGCGATCGATTCGGCGTTCGGCGAGATCAAGCGCATGTTCGACCCGATCGGGCTGCTCTCGCCCAAGCGGATCATCGATCCGCCGCGCATGGACGACACGCGGCTGATGCGCTTTCCGCCCTCGTACAAGGTGATCCCGCTCAAGCCCGCGCTGGACTGGAGCGCCTGGGACGTGCAGAACGATCCCGCCACCGAGCAGACCACCGCGCCGGGCACCGGCGGCGACCCCGCCAAGGGCTTCGCCAAGGCGGTGGAGATGTGCAACAACAACGGCCACTGCCGCAAGTTCGACGCCGGCACCATGTGCCCCAGCTACCGCGTCACGCGCGACGAGCAGCACCTCACCCGCGGGCGCGCCAACACGCTGCGCCTGGCCGTGAGCGGCCAGCTGGGCCCCGACGGCCTGGTGAGCGACGCCGTGCGCGAAGCGCTCGAGCTGTGCGTGAGCTGCAAGGGCTGCAAGCGCGACTGCCCCACCGGCGTGGACATGGCGCGCATGAAGATCGAGTTCCGCCATGCCGATGGCAGGAAGAACGGCTGGTCGCTCAAGGACAAGCTGGTCGCCAGGCTGCCGGACTATGCGGCCACCGCCAGCCGCTTCGCCGGACTGCTGAACCTGCGCAACAAGAGCGGCCTGCTGGCCGCGCTGGGCGAACGCGTCCTCGGCTTCTCGGCCAGGCGCTCGCTGCCCGAATGGCAGGGCCGCCACTTCTTCAACAGCGGCGTGACCGGCGCCAGCCGCGAGCAAGTGCTGGCCGCCGCGAAACCCGTGGTGCTGTTCGTCGACACCTTCAACGGCTTCTTCGAATCCGCGAATGCGAAAGCGGCGTTCGACGTGCTGCAGGCAGCCGGCTACACGGTGCACATCGCCAGCAAGCAGACGCCGGACGGCAAGCACCTGTGCTGCGGCCGCACCTACCTGTCCAGCGGCATGGTGGACGAGGCGCGTGCCAAGGCAACCGAGCTGCTGGACGCGCTGCATCCGCTGGCGGCCAGGGGCATCGCCATCGTCGGCCTGGAGCCCTCCTGCCTGCTGTCCATGCGCGACGAGATGACCACCATGGGCTTCGGCGAGCGTTCGCAGGTGCTCGCGAAGCAGTCGCTGCTGCTGGAGGAGTTCCTGGCCCGCGAGGCGGCTGCCGGGCGGCTGGAGGAGCTGAAGCGCAAGCTCAGGCCGCTGGACAAGCCGGTGCTGGTCCACGGCCACTGCCACCAGAAGGCTTTCGGCGCGGTGTCGCCGGTGCTGGATGTGCTCAAGCTCATCCCCGGCGTGCAACCGCAGCTGATCGAGTCCAGCTGCTGCGGCATGGCCGGCAGCTTCGGTTACGAAGCGAAGCACCATGCCGTGTCCATGCAAATGGCCGAGCTGAGCCTGCTGCCGGCCGTGCGCGCGGCTCCCGACGCCATCGTGGTGGCCGACGGCACCAGTTGCCGGCACCAGATCCAGGACGGCGCGCAGCGCGAGGCGCTGCACGCGGCGGTGGTGCTTGAAATGGCCTTGCGGGCCTGACCCGCAACCCATCGGCACAGGCACAATGGCCGGGTGACCCCGACGACGCCCTGCACCATCCGCGCCGCCCTGCCCTCCGATGAAGCCGCCTGGCGCCTGCTCTGGCGCGGCTACTGCGATTTCTACAAGGCCCAGCTGCCCGACGAGGTGACCGGCCGCACCTGGAAGCGCATCCTCGACCCCGATTCGCAGGTGATGTGCATCGTGGCCGAGGTCGACGGCCAGGTTTACGGCTTCGCCAACTGCGTGGTCCACGAGAACACCTGGGAGACCCAGGCCGTCTGCTACCTCGAGGACCTGTTCGTCATGCCGGCGGCCCGCGGCCACGGCCTGGGCACCTCCCTGATCGAGTGGCTGCGCAACGCCATGCGCGCCGAGGGCTGGGCGCGCCTGTACTGGATGACGAAGGCGGACAACGTGCAGGCGCGGCGCCTGTACGACCGCTTCGCCCAGGCCGACGGCTTCGTGCGCTACGTCATCCCGCAAAGATGAAGTTGCCGGGTCCAGCCCGCACCCTGCGGTTCCGGCTGTTCCTTCTGGCCGCCAGCGGCCTGCTGCCCCTGGCCCTGGTGGCCGGCGTGGTGCTGGCCTACGTGACCGGCGAGCGCGAACGCGACATGCAGGACACCGCGCTGGCGGTGTCGCGCGCCCTGTCCACTGCCGTGGAAGCGGAACTGAATGCCACCATCGGCGTGCTGCAGAGCGTGGCGCTGGCCGAGGAACTGCAGTCGGGCGACCTGCCCCGCTTCCACGCCCTGGCCCGCCGCGTCGGCGGCAGCCAGGGCTGGCGCGCCATGGTGCTGTCCGACACCGGCGGGCGCGTGGTGCTGAATTCGGCCGTGCCGCTGGAGGCCGTCCGCCCGCAACCGGTGGAACAGGAAAGCATGCGGCGCGCGCTGGCGACCCGCCAGCCGGTGGTGGGCACGGTGGCCGAAGGGCCGCAGCGACAGGGCCCCGCCTTCGCCGTGCGGGTGCCGGTGATGAAGGGCGACGAGCTGGTGCACATCCTGTCGGCCGTGGTGCCGGCGGAACGCATCCTGGCCGTCGTGCAGCGGCAGAGGCTGCCGCCCACCTCGGTGATCGCCATCTTCGACCAGAGCGGCACGCGCGTGGCCCGCTCCATGCTTCACACCAGTCCCCGCCCTTCGCCCTCGCTGCAGGCCTTGCTGGCCAAGGGCTTGCCGGAAGGCGTGGGCCCGACCCACACCCTGGAGGGCGTGCGCAGCGTCACCGGCTACGTCAGGCTGCCGGAGTCCCAATGGGTCGTGGCCACGGGGATCTCGGTGGAGGAAGCCAACCGCGGCTTCTACCAGGTGCTGGCCGCCGTGGCCGCCGGCCTGCTCGCCTCGCTGGGGCTGGCCGCCTTCGTCGCCTGGTATTTCTCGCGCGACGTCACCGCGCCGATCGACGCGCTCAAGGCGGCCGCGGGCGCGCTCGGGCGCGGCGAGCCTGTGCACCTGGCGCCGCTGGGCATCGCGGAGTTGCGCGATGTCGCCCAGGCGCTGGAGCAGGCCTCGGCCGACCGCGACCGCGCCGCACAGGAGCGCGAGACCCTGCTGGCCCGCGCCACCGAGGCCCTGCGCCGCGCGGAGGAGGCGGGCCGCAGCAAGGACGAATTCCTCGCCATGCTCGGGCACGAACTGCGCAACCCGCTGGCGCCCATGGCCACCGCGCTGCACCTGATGGCGCGCAGGGGCGACCCCGGCACCCGCGCCGAGCGCGAAGTGATGGAGCGCCAGGTCGCGCACATGAAGCGGCTGGTGGACGACCTGCTGGACGTCTCGCGCATCACCGGCAAGCGCCTGGAGATGCGCATGCAGCCCTTGCGCATCGCCGACCTCGTGCGCCACGCCAGCCAGTCGGTGCAGCCGGTGCTGGGCCTGCGCCGCCTGGCCGTGGAGGTCGACGAGCACGCGCGCAACCTGTGGGTATCGGGCGACGAGGTGCGACTCGGCCAGGTGCTGAACAACCTGCTGGGCAACGCGATCAAGTTCACCGGGCCCGAAGGGACCATCACGCTGCGGCTGCGCCGCGCGGCCGACGGCCACGCCGAGATCAGCGTGCTCGACACCGGCTTCGGCATGCCGCCGGAGGTGCTGGAACACGTGTTCGACCTGTTCTACCAGGCACCGCAGGGCGCCGACCGCTCGCGCGGCGGCCTGGGCCTGGGCCTGGCCATCGTGCGCAGCCTGGTGGAGATGCACGGCGGCTCGGTGCATGCCGAGAGCGGCGGCGACGGCCGCGGCAGCGTCTTCACCCTGCGGTTGCCGACGATCACGCCGCCGGTGGCGCTCGGCGATCACGGCGAGGCTGGGGCGGCGGGGACGGGGCAGGGACGCGTGCTGCTGGTGGACGACAACCAGGATGCGGCCGACACGGCCTCCGCGCTGCTGGAGATCTCCGGCTACGAGGTGAAGGTGGCGTACGACCCCGGCATCGCGCTCACCATCCTCGACCAGTTCAGGCCGCAGGTGGCCGTGCTGGACATCGGGCTGCCGGGCATGAGCGGCTACGAACTGGCCACGCGGTTGCGCGGCCATCGAAATGGGGCAAACTGCTACCTCGTGGCGCTCACCGGCTATGGGACTTCGGCGGACGTCGCGAACGCCCTCGAGGCCGGCTTCGACCAGCACCTGGTGAAGCCGGCACCCCCGACGCCCTGCTGGACGCGATCCGCCGGGGCATGCAGGACAGGACCCGACGCATGACACGACCGCTCCTCCTCGGCTGCATCGCCGACGACTTCACCGGCGCCACCGACCTGGCCAACAACCTCGTGCGCGCCGGCATGAAGGTGGTGCAGACCATCGGCGTGCCGCGCGGCCCGGTGGAAGGCGTCGATGCCGTGGTGGTGGCGCTGAAGTCGCGCACCATCCCGGCGGCCGAGGCCGTCGCGCAGTCGCTGGCCACGCTGCACTGGCTGCGCGAGCAGGGCTGCGGCCAGTTCTACTTCAAGGTCTGCTCCACCTTCGACTCGACGCCGCAGGGCAACATCGGCCCGGTGGCCGAGGCGCTGCTGCAGGCGCTGGGCGCGGACTTCTGCTGCGTGACGCCGGCCTTCCCGGAAAACGCGCGCACCGTGTACCAGGGCTACCTGTTCGTGGGCGAAGTGCCGCTGAACGAATCGGGCATGCGCAACCATCCGCTGACGCCGATGACCGATGCCAACCTGGTGCGCGTGATGCAGGCGCAGTCGGACGGGCCCGTGGGCCTGATCCCGCACGCGGTGGTGCGCGCCGGCAGCGAAGCGATCCGGCAGCGCATCGCCACGCTGCGCGCGGACGGCGTGCGCTTCGGCGTCGTCGATGCGGTGGCCAACGAGGACCTGATGGCGCTGGGCGCGGCGATCGCCGACGCGCCGCTGGTGGTGGCCGGCTCCGGCGTCGCCATCGGCCTGCCGCGCAACCACGGCCTGGCGCCATCGCCGGCCGCGGCCGCCCTGCCCCCGCCGCGCGGCGCGCAGGCCATCGTGTCGGGCAGCTGCTCGCTGGCCACGCAGCAGCAGGTCGCCGAGTTCCAGCGCAGCGGCGGCGCCTCCTACGTGATCGAGCCGCTGCAGCTGTCCCAGCGGCGCGAGGCCGTGATCGCCGCGGTGCTGGAGTGGGCGCAGCCGCGCCTGGCCCAGGGTCCCGTCCTCGTGTATTCCACCGCGACACCGGACGCCGTGCGCGCCGTGCAGCAGGACCTGGGCGTGCAGCAGGCCGGCGAGCTGGTGGAACAGGCGCTGGCCGCGATCGGCCGCGCCCTGGTGGAACGCGGCGTGCGCCAGCTGGTGGTGGCCGGCGGCGAGACCTCCGGCGCCGTCGTGCAGGCGCTGGGCATCCAGCAGATGCGCATCGGCCCGCAGATCGATCCCGGCGTACCATGGTGCCACGCTGCCGCGACGGCCTGCGAAGCCGAGCTGCATCTCGCGCTGAAGTCCGGCAACTTCGGCACTCCCGATTTCTTCCGCAAGTCCTTCGAAAGGCTCGCATGACCGAATCCCAGGCCCGCGAGGAAATCTGCCGCGTCGGCCGCAGCCTCTACCAGCGCGGCTACGTGCACGCCACCGCCGGCAACATCAGCGTGCGGCTGGACGACGGCTTCCTGATCACGCCGACCGATGCCTGCCTCGGCTTCCTCGACCCGGCGACGCTCTCCAGGGTCGACAACGAGGGCCGCCAGCAGGGCGGCGCGCCGGCGAGCAAGACGCTGGCGCTGCACCGGCGCATCTATGCCGCCAGCCGCGGCGCCGGCTGCGTGATCCACACGCACAGCACCCATTGCGTCGCGCTCACGCTGTCCGAGCCGAGCGGCGACCTGCTGCCGCCGATCACGCCCTACTTCGTGATGAAGGTGGGGCACGTGCCGGTGGTGCCGTATCACCGCCCGGGCGCTCCCGAAGCCGCCGATGCGGTCTCCGAGCTGATCGGCCGCTACGCCGCGCAGGGCACGCCGCTGCGCGCCGTGATGATGACCCGCCTGGGCCCCAACGTCTGGCACGACACGCCGGCGCAGGCGATGGCGGTGCTCGAGGAGCTGGAGGAGACGGCCCGGCTCTGGGTGCTGGCGCGGCCGAAGCCGCAGCCGCTGCCACCCGAAGCGATCCAGGAACTGCGGGTGGCCTTCGGGGCGCGCTGGTAAATCTCCTTCCTGCGGCGCAGGCACGGGGGAACCCCATTGCCCGCGCAGCACGCCGCCGCACAGAATCGTCCGGTCACCCCCACAGGAGATCGGCGCGATGAGCGAAGTGAAATGGACCGGCGGCACGGAACACTGGACGCGCAAGGGCGACGTCAAGCTGTTCCTGTGGAACAAGAAGGCGGCGCCGGGCGTCCCGCACGCGGGCACGCTCTTCTTCGTGCACGGTTCCTCCATGGCCTCGCAGCCCACCTTCGACCTGCACGTGCCGGGCCGCCCCTTCTCCTCGGCCATGGACTGGTTCGCGCAGCAGGGCTTCGACACCTGGACCATGGACAACGAGGGCTACGGCCGCTCGGACAAGCACCGGCCGATCAACTCGGACATCAGCAACGGCGCCGACGACCTGGAGGCCGGCACGGCCTACGTGCGCAAGGCGACCGGTGCCAAGCAGCTGCTGATGTACGGGATTTCCTCCGGCGCGCTGAAGGCCGCGCTGTTCGCGCAGCGCAACCCGGGCGTGCTGGCGAAGTTGGCGCTGGACGCCTTCGTCTGGACCGGCGAAGGCAGCCCCACGCTGGAGCAGCGGCGCAAGAAGCTGCCCGAGTTCCTGGCGAAGAACCGGCGGCCCGCGGACCGTGCCTTCGTGCACAGCATCTTCAACCGCGACCATCCCGGCACCGCCGACGAGGCGACCATCGAGGCCTTCGCCGACGCGATCCTCACGCTCGACTCCTCCCTGCCCACCGGCACCTACGTGGACATGTGCTCGAAGCTGCCGGTGTGCGACCCTGAGAAGATCGACGTGCCCACCATCATCCTGCGCGGCGAGTGGGACGGCATCGCGAGCATGGAAGACCTGCTGGCCTTCTTCCACAAGCTGCCCAACATGCAGAAGCAGTTCAGCGTGATGCGCGGCATCTCGCACGCGAGCTTCCAGCAGAAGAACTACATGATGGTCTACCAGATCCTGCATGCCTTCTTCACGCTGCAGGATCCCGTCTACACGGGGTGACGCCATGAAGTTCCAGGTCCCTGCCCTCCTCCTCGGCTGCGCGCTGTCGTTCGCGCTGCCGCGCCGGCCGCGGCGCAATCGCCCGCCGCGGGCTACCCGAACCGGCCGGTGAAGCTGATCGTGCCCTTCGCACCGGGCGGCTTCACCGACGTGGTGGCGCGCATCCTGGGCAACAAGCTGTCGCAGTCCATGGGGCAGCAGTTCGTCGTGGAGAACAAGGCGGGCGCCGGCTCCACCATAGGCACCGACTTCGTGGCCAAGGCGCCGCCCGACGGCTACACGCTGCTGATGGTGTCCAGCACGCACGTGATCAGCCCCTGGCTGTACAAGAACCTGCCCTACGACCCGGTGAAGAGCTTCGCCGCCGTCGGCAAGCTGGTGGACTCGC
This sequence comes from Ramlibacter montanisoli, assembly GCF_013087525.1. GTDB lineage: Bacteria > Pseudomonadota > Gammaproteobacteria > Burkholderiales > Burkholderiaceae_C > Ramlibacter > Ramlibacter montanisoli. The sequence goes on from NZ_JABFCS010000001.1 coordinate 2,025,316, forward strand.
CCTACGTGCTGCTGGTGCACCCCAAGGTGCCGGCGAAGAACGTGCAGGAGTTCATCGCGCTGGCCAAGGCCGCGCCCGAGAAGATCCACTACGCGTCCTCCGGCAACGGCAGCGCGCAGCACCTGATGGGGGCCTGTTCGCCGCCATGACGGGCGCGCCCATCAAGCACGTGCCCTACAAGGGCAGCTCGGGCGCCGCCAACGACCTGGTCGCGGGCATCGTCGAGAGCAGCTTCGCCGGCGTGCCCAATGCGCTGGCGCAGGTGCCGCAGGGACGGCTGAAGGCGCTGGCCGTCACCACCGCCCGGCGCGCGCCGCAACTGCCCGACGTGCCGACGCTGCAGGAGGCCGGCGTGGCCGGCTACGATGCGTCGGTATGGTTGGCCCTGCTGGCGCCGGCCGGCACGCCGCCGGAGATCGTGCAGAAGCTCAACGCCGAAGTGGCGAAGCTGATGGCGTCGGCGGAGACGAAGAAGGCGCTGTTCGATGCGGGCGTCGAGCCTTCGCCGTCCTCGCCGCAGGAGATGGCGGCCTACCTCGGGGTCGAGCTGGAGCGCTGGGGCAAGGTGGTGAAGGACGCGGGCGTGAAGCTGGAGTGAGCCTCACACCAGCAGCGCCACCAGGAAGATCCCGATCATCATGAAGGCCAGGACGAACTTGGCCAGCATGCCCGCCATCAGGCCGATCCAGGTCGAGATGCCCACGCGCACCGCCTGCTGGTGGTTGCGCCGCGCCAGGTACTCGCCGGCGGCCGCGCCCACCAGCGGCATGAACAGCACGCCGACGATGCCCAGGAAGATGCCCGCGACCGTGCCGATCGCCGCGCCGATCACCGCCTGGCGGCTGGCGCCGGCGCGCTTGGCCCCCAGCATCGCCGAGATGTAGTCCATCAGCCAGGCGAGCACCGCCAGCACCGCGATCGCGGCCAGCGCGAACCAGCCCACGCGCGTGAAGTCGTCGATCCAGGCGCCCAGCACCAGCCCGGCGAGCACGAGGATGGTGCCGGGCAGCGCGGGCAGCACGATGCCGGCCAGGCCCACCAGCACGAGGCCGGCGCTCAGGATCCACAGCAGGGTCGGGTTCAAGCGGAAATTTCCTTCCAGGTGTCGAACAGGCCGAGGCGCCAGGCGGAGGACCAGGCCTTGAACACTTCCACGCCGCGCACGCTGTGCCCATGCCTGTCGATGGGGGTGAGTAGACGGCCAGGCCCATGCGGCCGGGCACGACGGCGAGGATGCCGCCGCTGACGCCGCTCTTGGCGGGCAGCCCCACCTGGTAGGCCCAGGTGCCGGAGGAGTCGTACATGCCGCAGGTGAACATCAGCGTCAGCACGTCGCGCAGGTGCTCGCGCTTCAGGGCCTGCTCGCCGGTCACCGGCTGCATGCCGCCGTTGGCGAGCGTGGCGGCCATCATGGCGAGGTCCCGCACGTCCACGTCCACCACGCACTGCCGCGCGTACAGCTCCAGCGCGCCGTCGATGTCGTCGCCGATCACCCCGAAGTGCCGCAGCAGGTGCGCGATCGCCAGGTTGCGGTGGCTGCCCTCCAGGCCGGAAAGGTCGGTCGCCTCGTGCAGGCGCGCGGTGCGCCCGAGGTACATGCCGAACATCTCCATGACCTGCTGCGCGGCGCCCTCGGGATCCGCGTGGTGCAGCAGCGCGGACATGGTGATCGCCCCGGAGTTGATCATCGGGTTGTACGGCAGGTGGTCCTCCTCCAGCTCGATGATCGAGTTGAAGGCTTCGCCGGTCGGCTCCACGTTGACCTTGCGGTGCACCGCTTCGCGGCCGAAGCGGTCCAGCGCCAGCCCGTAGACGAAGGGCTTGGACAGGGACTGCAGCGTGAACAGGTGCGTGTCGTCGCCGGCGGAGACCAGCTCGCCGTCGACGCTGGCCACCGCGATGGCAAAGGTGGCCGGATCGGTGGCACCCGCTTCCGGCGTGTACGGCGCGGGCTCGCCGCCCGACACGCCGCGGAAGCGGTCGAGCAGTCCCTGCAGGAAGGCGCCGGCATCGGCGCGGTGGCTCTTCATGGCTGATGAAGATTACGCAAGCCCCGCCGGAGCCTCTGTAGGTGCGTGCCGCCTCCCGCCCGGGCGGCCGGCGTCAGCGCGCGCCTTTCTCCTGCACCAGCAGCCCGAGTGCCGCCCAATCCAGTTCGCCGCGGCCGCCGTCACACAGCTCGCCGACCAGCTGCTCGGCGAGCACCGCACCCTGCAGCCGCGCGCCGGCCGCGCGCGCGGTGGCCAGGGCGATGCGCAGGTCCTTGCGCATCAGGCGGGCGCGGAAGCCCGGCTTGAAGTCGCCGGAGATGACGCGCTCGCCGTGCTTTTCCAGCACGAAGCTGCGCGCGGTGCCGCCCAGCAGCACGTCGCGCATCACGCGCGGGTCTACGCCCTGAGACTTCGCCAGCGCGATCGCGTCGGCCACGCCCAGCAGCGCGCCGGCGACGGCGACCTGGTTGCAGGACTTCACCGTCTGCCCGGCGCCGCTCGCGCCCACGTGCGTGATGGCCTTGCAGAACGCGTTCATCACTTCGCGGCAGGCCCCGACGGCCTCGGCCGGCCCGCCCGCCATGCAGGCGAGCGTGCCGCTCTCGGCGCCCTGCTGGCCGCCGCTGATGGGCGCGTCCAGGAAGGCCACGCCCTGCTGCTTGAGCTTCTCGGCGAAGCGCCGCGCCGAGGTCGCGGCGATGGTGCTGGTGTCGACGACGCACCCGCCCGAGGCGATGCCCTGGGCGACCCCGCCCTCGCCGAACAGCACCTCTTCCACCGCCGCATCGTCCGAGAGGCACAGGAAGACCAGCGGGCAGGCGCGCGCCACGTCCGCCGGCGATGCCGCGCGCCGCGCGCCCGCATCCACCAGCGGCCGCGCCGCCTCGTCGCGCCGCGCGAACACGTGCAGCGCGTAGCCCGCGCGCAGCAGGCAGTGCGCCATGCCGCTGCCCATCACGCCCAGGCCGATGAAGCCGACGGCGGTTTGCTTGTCGAAAGTCCTGGTCACTTCGCGATTGCCTTTCCCATGCGTTTCGGACGCCTCCTCGATCATCGCCTCGATTTCCGCCGATGCCCCGGACCGAGGCCGTCCGGGCATTGCCTAAAGGCCCCTGGGAATGCCCCGTGCGGAAAGTCACAACCCGCGGCGGGCCCGCGACCGGCGGTGCGCTGCTGCCGGTGCACGGTCACGGAAATCCAGCCGGCGCCGATAACCTGTATCAAATAGATACAACTTCTGGAGCACCCGGAAATGACGGTTCTGAAGACGAAAGCGGATTCACTGTTCTCCTGGCGCCGCGCCACGGTGGCCATGCTGCTGGCCGGCGCTGCCTCCGCGCAGGCAGCGGAAACGCCCCCCACCCTGGCCGGGGTCACGGTGGTGAGCGCCGAACAGGCGCGCAAGCTGGCCGACGGCGGCGTGCCCGTGATCGACACGCGCGTGGCCAACGAGTACGTGCAGGAACACATCAAGGGCGCGAAGAACATCCCGTACAAGGAGAAGAGCGCCAAGGACGTGAAGTTCGACGCCAAGGAAGACAGCTTCGACCTCTCGAAGCTGCCCGCCGCGAAGAACGCGCCGGTGATCTTCTATTGCAACGCCGGCGAATGCTGGAAGAGCTACAAGGCCTCCAAGGTCGCGGCCGAAGCGGGCTACTCGCGCGTGCACTGGCTGCGCGGCGGCATCCCGGAGTGGAAGTCCAAGGGCTACCCGGTCGAGTGACGCGCTCACGCGGGGAGAGTCCATGAAGCGGAGCCTGACGCTGGGAATCCGGCAGAAGCTGTATTTGCTGGTCGCCGTCTGCCTGGTCTGCGCGCTCGCGCTGGCCGGAGCGGGCATCGTGTTCTCCAGCCGCGTGATCAACGACCAGCGCCTGGCGCCACTGGCGCGCCTGCAGGAGCTGGATTCGCAGCTGAAGGAAGTGCGCTTCCGGCTGGCCGGCGTGCTGCTGGACCAGATGCCGGTGCAGGGCTCGCGCAACCAGCTGCGCGAGACCATGCAGCAGGCGCCCGAGCTCTGGCGCGGCTTCAAGGCCACCGCCAGCCTCGGCACCGAAGCCGGCAAGCTCACCGCGGAAATCGACGGCAACCTGCAGTCGCTGCAAACCTTCGCCGGCTCGCTGGACAAGGCCTACGAGGCCGGCGACCGCAAGGCGATGCATGGCCTGCTGGAAGACGGCTGGCCCGAGGTGCACCTGAAGGTCGTGAAGCCGCTGGACAAGCTGCTGGCCACCTTGAGCACCGCCGCAGCGGAGGAAACGGAAGCGCTGCAGGCGGCAGCACGCCAGTTCCGGTTGCTCACCGCCGTCGGCGCGGCGCTGCTGGTCGCGCTGGCGCTGCTGCTGGTGGGCCTGATCATGCGCTCGCTGATGCAGGGCCTGGGCGATGCGCTCGCCGCGGCCAAGGCGCTGTCGGCCGGGGACCTCACGCACCAGGTGCGCGTGCGCACCAGCGACGAGATGGGCGAGCTGGCCGGGGCGCTGCAGGAGGTCAACGCCACCCTGCAGCGGCTGGTGGGCCAGGTGGCCGAGCGAGCGCGCAGCGTGTCGGACACCAGCACGCAGATCGCGCAGGGCAACCTGGACCTGTCGCAGCGCGCCGAGGAACAGGCGAGCACGCTGGAGGAAACGGCCAGCCAGATGGAGGAACTCACCTCCACCGTCACGCAGAACGCGGACACCGCGCGCCAGGCCAGCGAGCTGGCGGTCGGCGCCTCGGAAGTCGCGCGCAAGGGCGGCGAGGTCGTGGGCCAGGTGGTCGCGACCATGAACGGGATCTCGGCCTCGTCCAGGCGCATCGCCGACATCATCGGCGTGATCGACGGCATCGCCTTCCAGACCAACATCCTGGCGCTCAATGCGGCGGTGGAAGCAGCGCGTGCGGGTGAACAGGGCCGCGGCTTCGCGGTCGTCGCCGCCGAAGTGCGCAGCCTCGCGCAGCGCAGCGCGGAGGCGGCCAAGGAGATCAAGGCGCTGATCGGCGAGTCCGTGCAGACGGTCGATGCCGGAGGCCGCCTGGTGCAGGCCGCGGGCCAGACCATGGGCGAGATCGTCGCCTCGGTGAAGCGCGTGAGCGACCTGATCGCCAAGATCGCCACCGCCAGCGCCGACCAGAGCGCGGGCATCGGCCAGGTCAACACCGCCGTCGCCCAGATGGACCAGGTGGTTCAGCAGAACGCCTCGCTGGTGGAGGAAGCCACCGCCGCCACCGAGTCGATGAAGGAACAGGCCGCGGCGCTGCTGCAGACCGTGGCGCAGTTCAGGCTGGAGCAGGACGCGGCATCGGCCCGGCCGGGGGTGATCGCCTACCGGCCCTCTGCGGCGACCGCGGCTGCTCCCGCGGCCCTGCCGCTGCGCGAAGCGGTCAACGGCGCCTGGCAGGCGTTCTAGCGGCCAACGCCGCCACCACTTCCTGCGTCACCCGCCGGAAGGACTGGATCGCCGGCGTCTCGTGCCCGCGCCGCCAGGCCAGCGCCACGTGCACCGGCTCGGCCTTGTCGGCGATCTCCAGGAAGCGCACCTGCTTGGGATGCAGGTTGCGCCCGCTCGCCGGAACCACCGCGACGCCCAGCCCCGCTCCCACCAGCCCCACCACCGTGTGGATCTGCGTGGCGTGCTGCACGATGTCCGGGCTGAAGCCGGCCTGCTCGCACATCGCCTGCACGCGCGCGTGGGAACAGCGGCGCGCCGTCCTTGGAGAACATCACGAAGGGCTCGCCCGCCACGTCCTTCAGGCGCACGCGGGTGCGCGCGGCCAGCCGGTGCTTCGCCGGCACCGCCAGCACGAAGGGATCCGGCATCACCGGCACCACTTCGAGCTCCGCCGGCGCGGCCTGCACGCGCAGCAGCCCGAGGTCGATGGTGCCGCGCACCAGCGCCGCGTGCTGCGCGGTGATCGGCAGCTCGTGCAGTTCCAGCTCGATGCCCGGATAGAGCTGGCGGAAGCGCCCGATGATCGAGGGCAGCAGCCCGTAGGTGGACGAGTGGATGAAGCCCAGCGCCAGCCGCCCCAGCTCGCCGGCGCCGGTGCGGCGCACATCGCTCAGCGCGCGCGCCAGGTCCTGCTGGATGGCGCGGCTGCGTTCCAGCAGCAGCGCGCCGGCCGGCAGCAGTTCCACGCGGCGCTGCGTGCGCCGCAGCAGCGGCGTGCCCAGTGCCTCTTCCAGCTGCTGCACCTGCCGCCGCGACAGCGCCGGCTGCGCGATAGCCAGGCGTGCGGCGGCGCGGCCGAAGTGGAGTTCTTCGGCGACGGCCTGGAAATAGCGCAGCTGGCGGATATCGACCACGGTCTTGCGATGCCTGCAGGGCATCAATCCCGGCCCGATTATGTATTGGACGCGCACCGTCCGGCTGGCGGACACTGGCGGCTCCCATGCAGATCGATCCCTCCGCCGGCACCGCCGCCGCAGCGCCGCCCGGGCTGGCCCCTCCCGCGCGCACGCCCGCTCCCCCGCTGCCGGCCCGCCTCGGCCACGTCCTCTCGCTCGACGACTTCGAACAGGCGGCGCGCCGCCACCTTCCGGCGCCGGTGTTCGCGTACATCTGCGGCGCCGTGGAGCGCAACCAGTCGCTGCGCGCCAACGCGGCCTCCTTCGCGCAGTACGAATTCCTGCCGCGCATGCTGGTGGACATCTCCCGGCGCACCACCGCCACCACCCTGTTCGGCAAGCGCTGGTCCGCGCCCTTCGGCCTGGCCCCCATGGGCATCAGCGCGCTGTCCGCCTACCGCGGCGACCTGGTGCTGACGCAGGCGGCGGCCGCCGAGAACGTGCCGATGGTCATGAGCGGCTCCTCGCTGATCCGGATGGAGGACGTGGTGCAGGCCAATCCCGACGCCTGGTTCCAGGCCTACCTGCCGGGCGACGAGCCGAACATCGTGGCGCTGGTGCAGCGCGTGCAGGCCGCCGGCTACCGCACGCTGGTGATCACGGTCGATGCGTCGATCGCCTCCAACCGCGAGCAGAACATCCGCGCCGGCTTCTCCACGCCGCTGCGTCCCAGCCTCTCGCTGGCCTGGCAGGGCATCACGCATCCGCGCTGGCTGTTCGGGACCTTCCTGAAGACGATCGCGGTGCACGGCATGCCGCACTTCGAGAACAACCACGCGCGGCGCGGCGCCCCCATCCTGTCGCCCAGCGTCGAGCGCGATTTCTCCGACCGCGGCCACCTGAACTGGCAGCACTTCCGCATGATCCGCCGCATCTGGCCGGGCCAGCTGGTGATCAAGGGCATCCTGGACGTGCGCGACGCGCGCATCGCCGTGGGCTGCGGTGCCGACGGCATCATCGTGTCCAACCACGGCGGCCGCCAGCTCGATGGCACGGTGCCGCCGCTGCGCGTGCTGCCCGGCATCGTGCAGGCCTGCCCCGAAGTGCCCGTGATGGTGGACAGCGGTTTCCGCCGCGGCACCGACGTGCTCAAGGCGCTGGCGCTGGGCGCGAAGTTCGTCTTCATCGGCCGGCCCTTCAACTACGCCGCGTCGGTGGCCGGCGAGCCGGGCGTGCGCCGTGCGATCACGCTGCTGCGCGAGGAGGTTTCACGCAACATGGCCATGCTGGGCGTCAACACGCTGGGCGAACTCGACGCCAGCTACCTGGTCAAGGCCGGCGGCTGAGCCCTTCCCCCAGGCCCCTAGCGAATCAACGAAGGCAGGGCGGCGGTCCGGGCACGCAGCGCGCGGTCGAGCACTTCGTCGTGCCCGTAAAGGTCGGAGTAGAAGAACAGGCGCCCGGCCTTGGCGATCACCGTGCTGTAGGCGATCAGGACGGGCAGCGGGTGCTTCAGCGGGATCGTGCGGGACACCCCCGCCTCCATCGCCTCACGGATCTTCTCCTCGCTCCATTCCGGGCTGTCCTGCAGCACGAACTTCGCGAGCTCCACCGGCGCCTCGATGCGGATGCAGCCGTGGCTGAAGTCGCGCCGGGCCTGCTGGAACAGCTGCGGCGCGGGCGTGTGGTGCAGGTAGATGTTCTGCTTGTTCGGGAACACGAACTTGATGTCGCCCAGGGCGTTCTTCGGCCCCGGCCGCTGCCGGATGCGCCAGGCCCCGCGCAGCACCGCATCGAGCGCACCGGCCGACAGGCTGCCCACCACTTCACCGGAGCCGGTGACGAACTCGAAGCCCTGTTGGTCGAAATAGCCGGGGTCGCGCCGCAGCCGCGGAATCACCTCGCCGCGCGCGATGGAGGGCGGGACGTTCCAGTAGGGGCTGAACTCGATGAAGCGCATGGGCTCGTCGAACAGCGGCGTGCGCGTGTCCATCGCCTTGCCCACGATCACCTTCATCTGCAGGCGCACCCGCACCTGCGTGCCCTCGACCTCGTAGGCGCGCAGCACGAACTCCGGCACGTTGACCACCACCATGCGCGCGGCCTGCAGCAAGGGCGTCCAGCGCAGGCGCTCCAGGCCAAGTTCGATCTGGCGGACCCGCCGCGCCGGAGGCACGTTCAGCTGCTGCAGCGTGGCGGCGCCCAGCACGCCGTCCGCCGCCAGGCCGTGCCGCTCCTGGAAGGCCTGCAGCGCCGTGACCAGCGTGCCCTCGTAGCGCGGGGGCACGGCGCCACCCGCGGGCAGGTCCCCCAGCGCCTCGAGCCGCTGCGCGAGCACGGGCAGCTGGTCGTAGGCGTCGCCCGGCGAGAGCTTGCGGCGCGGCATGCTCAGGCTGCCGCGCCAGGCCGGATGGTCGGCCAGCGCCCGGTACGCCACCAGCGCGCGCCGCAGCGCCGCGTACATCGGGATGCGGGGCTCCGCCTCGGCGAGCGCCTGCGGCAGCCGCTGCTGCGACACGGCCTCGCGCAGCACGGAGGAAGCGTCGGGGGCGGGCCTGCGCTGCACGTCGAAGCGCGCGTGGATCTCGCGGGGTCGACCCTGCCCACCTGCAGGTCGGCGAGGTAGCGGCGCAAGGCGGCGCTCAGTGCCGCATCGAGCGCTGCCTGCCGGTCCGGCGCGAGCGGCGGGCCGGCCGCCGCGCCGGAGAGCGCTTGCTGCAGCGACGCCGCCTGGTAATCGCGCGGGTCCAGCCCCTGGTCGGCCGCGGCCTGCAGCACCGCCACGGCCTGCGCCGCCGCAGGCACGGGGCGACCTGCGGAGAACCACGCAGGCGCTTCGTTGCCCGCGGCCCGGGCCCCGTCGACGAGGAGCAGCAGGCTGCAGGCTGCCAGGAAGAACGAGCGCCGCGGAAAGGTCATACGGGTGCCCAGTGTGCACCACGCGGCGGGGTGCGCCCCGCGACGGCGCCTGCGTTCGCTAGGCGCCGGAAATCGAACCGCCCGACTGCTCGAGCCGCCGGCGCGCTTCGGCGGCGTCGACGCCGGAGCGCCACATCACGATCGCGGTCTTCACGTGGCCGCCCGACGCATCGAGCAGGCGCGTCGCCTCCGGCCGGTCCACCCCCAGCGTTTCCATCAGGATGCGCTCGCCGCGGTCCTGCAGCTTCTGGCAGGTGACCTGCAGGTCCACCATCAGGTTGCCGTACACCTTGCCGGTGCGCACCATGGCGCCGGTGCTGATCATGTTCAGCACCATCTTGGTCGCGGTGCCGGCCTTCATGCGCGTCGAACCCGTCACGACCTCCGGCCCCACCAGCGGCGCGATCACCACGTCGTGCGACTGCAGCAGTTCCTCCGACGGGTAGGTGCACAGCAGGAAGCCGGTGCGCGCGCCGCGCTCGCGGGCACGCGCCAGCGCGCCGTGCACGTAGGGCGTGGTGCCGGAGGCGGCGATGCCCAGAACGAAATCGCGTCGGTCAACGTTGCGGTCGTCCATCGCCGCGGCGCCGTCGCCGGGATGGTCCTCGGCGCCTTCCTGCGCCCGCAGCAAGGCTTCGTAGCCGCCGGCCATCACGCCCTGGACCATGTCCGGGTGCGTGCGATAGGTGGGCGGCATCTCCGATGCATCGAGCACGCCCAGGCGCCCCGAGGTGCCTGCGCCCACGTAGACCAGGCGGCCGCCCCGACCGAGGCAGTCCACCACGAGGTCGATGGCGCGCGCGATCTGCAGGCGCTCCTCGCTGACCGCGGCGGCGACGAGGCGGTCCTCGTTGTTGATCAGGTCCACGATCTCCAGCGAGGAGAGCTGGTCGATGCGCATGCTGCGCGGGTTGCGCTGCTCCGTCAGCCGCGCGTCGAGCGGCGGCGTGGCGGGAGACGGCGATGACGGCTTGCGCGCGTCCATGGTGGGCGGAACGGCCTTCACTTCAGGCATGAGGATGTCCCATGGTAGAGGTGATGCGATCCTCCTGCCATGCGAGGGGTCAAGCTGTAGGAACTGCGAGGAATCCTTTGTGGTATCCAGGCCGCAAAGCCCTCGCGTGCTACCTCAGCGGCACCTTTGCGGTGCGAACTCAGCCGCGCTGGGCTTCCACCGGCGTCAGCAGCGTCTCCCCGGTCGCCACCAGCTTCTCGCCTTCCGCACCCACGGCGAACAGTTCGCAGGCCGTGAACACCTGCGTGCGGCCGGGCTTCACGACGCGGGCGCGGGCGATGAAGCGCTGCCCCACCGCCGGGCGCAGGCAGTTCACCGCGTAGTGCGAGGCGAGCACGCGGCCCACGACGGTGGCCGCCGCGAAACCGCAGGCGGTGTCGATCAGCGCGCCGACCAGTCCGGCGTGCAGGAAGCCGGAGTACTGGCCCACGTCTTCGCGCCAGGGCATCGCGATCTCGGCGCGTCCCTCGCCGGCGGACAGCACCTCGATGCCGCACCAGCGGTTGAAGGGGGCGCCGGCATTGATGCCGCGGATCAGCGTCAGCGCATCGGGGGTGGGCGAGGTGTCGGCCATGGCGTGCTCCTGGGGTCGAGAGCCGCAATCTACGGGGGCGTTCGCCACCGCCTTGTCATCGCAGCGACCCTCGGTCGCCGCAGCGACAGTGCTAGCGCACCGCCGCCCAGATCAGCGACAGGCCCGAGCAGAGCATCAGCCCGTCGATCAGCGAGCGGTACGCCCCCGGCGACAGCGCCAGCACGATGTAGCGGCCGGCGAAGGAGCCCGCCATCAGCGTGAGGCCGACCATGAGTCCCTGCACCAGCACCTCCAGCGGAAAGGCGCCGAAAGCCTGGAAGGTGGCGACCTTGGCGAGGTACACGCCGATCGATCCCGCCGCCTCCGTGCCCAGGAAGGCGCCGCGCTCCAGGCCGTAGAAGGTGAACAGCGGCACGGTGAGCGGGCCGGTCGAGACCACCAGTCCCGTGAGCAGTCCGAGCGGGCCGCCGAGCAGCACCAGGTGCACCAGCGACAACTTCAGCTCGTGCTTCGCCAGCCAGCGCCGCACCGGGATCAGCGAGAGGAAGAAGATGCCCAGAGCCAGTTCCGCCACGCCCGGCGGAATGGCGAGCAGCAGGCGTGCACCGAGCACCGCGCCCGGCACGGCGGTGGCGCAATACGCGAAGCAGGCACGCCAGTCGATCTCGCGCCGCCAGGCCAGCACGCGCCCCAGGTTGCCCATGATGGCCGCCACCGCCATGATCGGCACGGCATGGCGCGGCCCGAACATGACCACCAGGATGGGCATCAGCACGAGCGAGGAGCCCGTGCCGACGATGCCGCCCAGCGTGCCGGCCAGCAGCCCCGCGACCAGGACGAGGAGGTAGTCCACGCCCCCGAGCGTAGCCGCAGCGGCTCAGCTGCCCTGCCCCGGCGTGTTCCAGGTGTTGGCGTCGCCGGGGAAATCGGCGCGCTGCGGCCGCACGACGCAGAAGCGCTGGCCGGTCGGCGCCTCCATCACCCACCAGCGCTTGACGAACTGCACGCGCTTCGCGCCCAGCGCCTCCAGCCGCGCCACCTCGGCCTCGACGTCGTCGGTCTCGATGTCGATGTGCACGCGGCTGGGGTGCGACACGGCCTGCACCAGCACGGTGGGCTGCTCCGGCGGGCTCGCGAACACGCGGTAGTTCGCGTCCGCTGGATCCTGCAGCGGGCGCGCGGGCCAGCCGAGCGCCTGCGACCAGAAGGCGGTGGCGGCCTCCACGTCCTGCGTCTGGCAGTCGATGACGATGGTGCCCAGGCGGCTCCTGTGCATGCGCGCCGACCTCAGCCCGGGATCTCGGGCTCGACCAGCTGCTTGAGCAGCTGCAGCGACTCCTGCCAGCCCAGGTAGCAGGCCTCGGCGGGGATCATCTCCGGAATGCCTTCCTGCACCACGTGCATCTCGGTGCCCACGGACACCTTGCGCAGCGTGACGGTGGTCGTCATCTCGCCGGCCAGGTTGGGGTCGTCGAAGGCGCTGGTGTAGCGCAGCCGCTCGCCCGGCACCAGCTCCAGGTACTTGCCCCCGAAGGAGTGCTTGTGGCCGTTGCCGAAGTTGGTGAAGGACCCGTGCCAGCTGCCGCCCACCTTGGCGTCCATGCGGTCGAACTGGGCGGTGAAGCCGTTGGGCGGCAGCCACTTGGCCATCGCCTGGGGATCGAGGAAGGCGCGGTAGATGCGGTCGGGCGGCGCGGTCAGGACGCGGTGCAGTCGTACGGTGTTGCTCATCGTGGCTCCTTGGCTGGCAGAGGATGGCCCTCTGCCTGCACGACGAACGACTATCGGGGAAATCGACGGCGGCAGGACCGGGGAAACCCGCAAGGCCCCACCGCCGTGTCGGGACTCAGAAGCGCATCTCCATGTCCTGCGCCAGCAGCCACAGGTTGCCGGCCGTGATGGCCGCGAAGAAGGCCAGCAGCGGCAGCATCATCTTCAGCCGAATGGCGATGCCATCGCCGGGCATCAGGCGGCGGGCCTGGTAGCGCGCGATCTGCACGGCCAGCCAGAAGCCCAGCACCATGAAGCCGGCCTGCAGGGTGAACACCACGCTCTCCGGCGCCACCACCTGCATCATCAGGTCGTGCCGCTCCACGCTGGTCAGCGGCTTGATGCCGATGCCGAAGGGATTGATCAGCAGGCGCAGCACGTCGCCGCCTTCGCGCAGCAGGTGGTCCATGTTGTGCGCCAGGTGGTAGGCGAAGGCCAGCGGCAACGCGGTGAAGGCGAAACCGCCGAACAGCTTGCGGTAGGAGGTGAGGCCCTGGCCGCCGACGTTGGCCGCGGCGATCGCGATGCCGTAGACCAGCACCGGCAGCGCCGACGAGGCCAGCATGCCGGCGACGAAGCTGAAGTAGTACTGGCCCGTTTCGCCGATGGCGGCGGCGGTCTGCTGCAGCCACTCGCCCCACTGCGGGATCATGGTGACGCCGTGGAAGCTGGTGATGCCCAGCAGCAGCAGCATGAACCAGGCGGCGTCCCAGCCGGGCGTGCCGGCCTTCTTCGCCTCGTTGTCCATGGTGCGCAGCTGCCAGGACACGTTCTTGCTCGGGCAGCTCAGCACGCAGTTGCCGCAGGACAGGCAGTTGGTGTTCTCGCTGAAGCGGCCGACCACCAGCTTGCTCGGGCAGGGCTCGATCAGCTGCGAGCCGTGGTAGCACTCCATGGTCTTGCAGCTGTCGCAGGTCGACTGCAGCTGTGGCCGCACCGCGATGGGCGACAGGCGCGAATAGAAGCCGAGCGTGCGGCCGACCGGGCAGGCGTAGCGGCAGAAGGCCTTGCGCTCGAACACCAGCAGGAAGACCACCGACAGCACCAGCATGAAGACGGCCAGCGCGGCGGTGATGACGGGGCTGCCGGTCACGCCCATGCCCAGCTCCAGCCAGGCCAGGCCCATGAACATCAGCAGCGCGATCCACACGTTCTGCAGGTAGCGCGGCACCTGAGGTTCAGGCCGGGGTGCGGCGTCACGCGCTTGAACCAGCTGCGGCGCACGATCCAGCCGGCCAGCGTGTCCCAGGGGCAGATCGCGCACCAGGCGGAGCCGATGAAGAACACCGCCACGATCACCAGCGGCCACCAGATGTTCCAGACGAAGGCGGTGGCGATGTTGTGTTCGGGGTGGATGGTGCCGAAGAAGCCGGCGGAAATCACGACCAGGAACACACTCACCGCGGCCAGGCGCGCGGCCAGCAGCGGATAGGGACTGGCGTTGAGGAAGCGCACCAGCCCGCCGATGACGGGCACGCCCGCCAGGTTGATGCTGCGCGGCGCCGACTCGGCCGCCTTGCCCGCGAACAGGCTCCACAGGCCGATCACGCCCATCAGGGCGATGGAAGCCTGCAGCCATTCCTCGGGCAGGCCGGGGTGGACCATGACGTTCGCGCCTTCGGCGGGCTGCTGTGCAGCGGCGGCGGCCGCCGGTTGGCCCGACCCCGCGACCTCGTCCGGTGCCGCCAGTTCCGTGGCGGTGGAAGGTGCGGCCGCGGCCGGCCGCGGGTCGCTGCCGTGCGCGAACACCGGGCTGAAAGCCACGGTGGCGACCAGGAGGATGAGGGCCAGGAGGATGCGCTTGAACATGGTTGTCCGCGGCAGCAGGGCCGCGCCGGTTTTCCTTGGCCGGGATAGCGCAAGTTCCAGGCCGGGTTGCGGACGGGCAAAGCAGCGTGGCTGCAGCCCGAAATCAGGGGTGGAACGTCCCTTTCTTCCCAAACCCGAAAAAAGCGGCTGGTTTTGGCAACCAAGCCTGGGAACCCCGGTTGCCTCCGGTCCGGGCCGGGATGGGACTGTCCGCCTCTGCGAATGTCCCCCGGCGGGGCCTGAAGGCCCCGCCTCCTCCTTTACTTCGCCGAGTCGGACAGTCCCATCCCGGCCCTGCATCGTGCGGGCGCGGAATGCGTGGCCACCGCTGGTTCGAAGGAGGCAATTCGCCTGGCGCGGCTCTACGCCGACGCAGCCATCAACCGGTGATACGCCTCCGCAATGACCGAGAACGCCTGCGCGAAACCGGCCACGTAGCGCACCGCGCGCGGCTGGATCACGAACAGCGAGAAGTCGCCGAAGCCGAACATCGGCTCGCTGTCCGGGAAGCGCGCGAGGTAGGCGCCGCGGGCCGCCGCGTATTCCGGCGCCTCGGGCGGGCAGCGGCGGGCTTCCCCGTGCAGGGAGGCGCGCGGCTGTTGCTGCGGGAGCATGCCGGCCGTGCGTTCGCCCAGCACCAGCAGGCCCACGCCGGGGTGCTCCTGCATGTCCTTCGTGTGGGTGGCCAGCTGGCTCACGTGGATGACCAGGCTGCCGTCGGCCAGCAGCGCGTACGGCACCATGGAAACGGCCGGCTCGCCCTTGTGCAGCGTCGCCAGGGCCGCGACGTCCTGCTGCTGCAGCAGGTCCTTCAGGGAAGCGGAATGTTCGTCATTCATGACCTATCCTCCTGCGAGGTTGCGGAAGATGTAGCGGCCCAGGGCCGGCCAGAAGTCGCCGCCGGGGTTCTGCTTCGCCAGCGCGCTGAAGTCGGTGTAGCCCTTGTGCAGGATGACGCCGATGATCGCGGCCAGCGCGGCGATCGCCAGCACCTGCAGCACCGTCTTCGTGATCTCGTCGCCGCGCTTGCCCATGACCGGCATTCTGCCGGTTCCGCGCTCAGGCGAGCCCGCACCACTCCGCGACGCGGTGGGCCATGTCCATCCACAGCGCCCAGGCCGCGGTGGCGGCCAGCAGCAGGCCCGCGATGCGGGTGCCCCAGTCCTTGCGCAGGCGGTTGCCCATCTCCTGCAGCTTGCGGAATGCCGAAGGCGCCAGGCCCAGCGAGATGCCGCTGCCGATCGCGAACAGGGCCATGCTGAGCGCGCCTTCCAGCAGGCCGCCGGACAGGGAGGCCACCAGCAGCGCCGAGTACAGCAGGCCGCAGGGCATGAAGGCCCACAGCGCGCCGGTGGCCAGCAGGCCGCCGCGGCGTTGCGCCATCGGGCGGATGCGGCCCCAGACGGTGCGGCCGGCCGATTCCACCCAGGCCGGCTGGCGCGCCTGCGACAGCAGCACCAGGCCCCACAGCAGCACGGCCAGGTGGAACAGGGTCCACACCGGCTTGAGCGCCGCGGTCTGCGAGGACAGCCAGGCGAAGCTCTGCACCGCCAGGCCGGCGGCGCCGCCCGCGATGGAATAGCCGAGGAGGCGGCCGCCCTGGAAGGTCCACATGCCGCGCACCGGCTTGGCGCCGGCGCCGCGGACCACGCCGCCGCAGGCCGCGCCGCACATGGCCATGCAGTGGGGTCCCCCACCAGGCCCATGAGGAAGGCGGTGCCGGCGAGGGTCAGGCTCATTTCAGATGATTCGCGAGAAGCGCGCGCGGTTGCGGTCGGCCTGCAGGTACTTGTCGAACTGCATGGCGACGGCGCGCACGAAGAACCAGCCTTGCGCGGTCACCTGGATGCCGGTGTCGTCGATCACCACCATGCCCTGCTCCTGCAGCTGGCGCATCTGCTCCATCTCGGCGGCGAAGTAGCTCTTGAAGTCCAGCAGCCAGGCGGTCTCGATCGACTCGTACACCAGCTGGCCCTGGCACATCAGCGCCATGATCACCGCCCGGCGCGCGAGGTCGTCGCGGGACAGCGCGAGGCCGCGCACCACCGGCAGCTTGCCCTGGTCCAGCAGGTCGCAGTATTCCTCCATCGTCTTCGCGTTCTGGCTGTAGGTGGCGCCCACCTTGCCGATCGAGGAGACGCCCAGCGCGATCAGGTCGCAGTCGGCCTGGGTGCTGTAGCCCTGGAAGTTGCGGTGCAGGCGGCCCTGGCGCTTGGCGACGGCGAGCGAGTCGCCCGGCAGCGCGAAGTGGTCCATGCCGATGTACACGTAGCCGGCGCTGAGGAAGGCGGCCAGCGCCTGCGACAGCATGTTCACCTTGGCGGGCGCACCGGGCAGTTCCACCGCGATGATGCGGCGCTGCGGCTTGAAGCGCTCCGGCAGGTGGGCGTAGCCGTAGAGGGCGATGCGGTCCGGGCGCAGCTGCGCGACCTGCGACAGCGTGCGGGCGAAGGATTCGGGGGTCTGCCGCGGCAGGCCGTAGATCAGGTCCACGTTGACCGAGTCGAAGCCGATGCGGCGCGCGTCCTCCATCAGCGCGGCGACCTGCTCGTAGGGCTGCACGCGGTGCACCGCCTTCTGCACGTCCGGGTCGAAGTCCTGCACGCCGAAGCTGATGCGGTTGAAGCCCAGGTCGGCCAGCACCTGCAGGCGTTCGGCCGTCACGGTGCGCGGGTCGATCTCGATCGAGCACTCGGCGCCCGGCGCCACCGCGAAGTTGCGGCGCAGCATGGCCATCAGCTGGCGCAGTTCGTCGTCGGACAGGAAGGTCGGCGAGCCGCCGCCCAGGTGCAGCTGGCTCACCGGCTGGCCGGTGCCCAGCACCTCGGTGTGCAGTTCCACCTCGCGGCTGAGGTAGCGCAGGTAGGGGGCGGCGCGCTCCTTGTGCTTGGTGATGATCTTGTTGCAGGCGCAGTAGTAGCACAGCTGCTCGCAGAACGGGATGTGGACGTACAGCGACAGGGGGTGGCCATGGCGGCAGGGCCGTCGCGGCGCTGGGCCAGGGCCTGCAGGTAGTCGGTCTGGCCGAACGCCTCGACGAAACGGTCCGCGGTGGGGTACGAGGTGTACCGCGGCCCGGGGACGTCGTACTTGCGCAGCAGGTCGGGGGAGATCGGAGAGGTCATGGCAACGTGTTCCATTGAGCCCAGATGGTGGGGGGGGGGAAGGCCGACCCGGTTGATCTGAGTCAACCGCGGGGCCCAAGCGCCCGGGACAATTTGACCCACATCAGAGGCCTATCCATGCACTCCTCCGTGAGAACCCCAATGTCCATCTCCGCTGCCAACGATCCCGCACCGCCGCCCAAGCTCAGCCCCGCCAGCGTGAAGGTGGCGTGCTCCAACTGCAGCCTGCGCGAGCTGTGCATGCCGATCGGGCTGTCCGAGGAGGAACTGGCGAAGATCGACGAGCTGATCGCCACCCGGCGCAAGGTCAAGCGCAAGACGGCCCTGTTCCGCAACGGCGAAAAATTCCACGCGCTCTACGCGATCCGCACGGGCGTGTTCAAGACCTGCGTGACCGCGGAGGACGGGCGCGACCAGGTGACGGGCTTCCAGATGGCCGGCGAGATCGTGGGCCTGGACGGGATCGTGAACGACCACCACACCTGCGACGCAGTGGCGCTGGAGGACGCGGAAGTCTGCGTGCTGCCCTTCGACCGCATCGGCGAGCTCTCGCGCGAGGTCGGCGCGCTGCAGCACCACCTGCACCGCGTCATGAGCCGCGAGATCGTGCGCGAGCACGGCGTGATGCTGCTGCTGGGAACCATGCGGGCCGAGGAGCGGCTGGCGGCCTTCCTGCTCAACCTCGTGCAGCGGCTGCAGGCCCGCGGCTTCTCCCGCTCCGAGCTGGTGCTGCGCATGACGCGCCAGGAGATCGGCAGCTACCTGGGGCTGAAGCTGGAAACGGTCAGCCGCACCTTCTCGCGTTTCGCCGAGGAAGGAATGATCGACGTGCACCAGCGCCACGTGCGCATCGTCGACGTCGAGCGCCTGCGCGCCGTGCTCGCGCAGCCCGGCAGCACGTTCTAGCTTTCCGCCGACCCAGGGCGTGGGAATTCACTGATTCGGCCAGGGCCGCCAGGCGCGATCCTCGAGCCGCAGCCGGCGCGCCGGCGAAGGAGAGTCGGATGGATCCACGAGCCCTGCGCGGCCTGCTGGCCGCCGCCGTCGTGACGGCCAGCCTGCCCGCCCTGGCGGACCCATCCTCCCCGGCCTGCGAGCTCCCCGCCAGCGAGAGCGACCCGCTGTCCGACCGCGCCGGCATCCTCGCCCAGTACGAACGCCTGCCCCAGGCCTGCCTGCGGGAGATCTTCTCCGCCTGCAGCACCGCCGCCAGCATGAGCCTGCTCGACTTCAGCAGCGCGGCCGTCTGCTCCTTCGGCTACGAGGCCCTCCTCAAGCAGGGCTTCGGCGGCAACTTCCGCGCGCTCATGGCCTGGTGGCAGGCGCAGCGCGGCCAGACCCTGCAGTGAGCCATGGCCGGCTGTAGAAGCAAGCGGACGGCAATTGCGGCCGCTGGCCACTGCCGGGATGACCGTGATGGCCCAACATGGAAAGCATCAACCACTCATCGAGGAGTTCCGGATGAACAAGCACCAGATCAAGGGCATGACCAACCGCGCCACCGGCGAGATCAAGCAGCAGGTGGGCCGCCTCACCGGCGACAGCAGCACCGTGGCGCGCGGCCAGGCCACCGAGGCCAAGGGCCGCCTGCAGCAAGGCCTGGGCGACGCCAAGGAAGCCGTGCGCCACAAGGAGCGCAAGGTCGAGGAACGCGAGATCGATCGCGAAGTGTCCCGCCGCTCGGGTCGCTGAGCGTCCTGCAGGACATGAAGAAAGCCGGGTCGCCCCGGCTTTCTTCATTGGCTCGCGTCAGGCGCGGGCGAGGTGGCGCTGCCGCTCGCCTCTCTCACCGGCGCCGGGGCCATGAGGTTGCCGGTGGGTTCGCCGTCGATGATGGGCGCCATCCGCGGGCGGACCGGTGCCACGGGGCGAACTCACGCGCCGGCGGCGGCGACGCCGGCACCGCGTCGCGCGCGGCACCCATGGACGACGTCGAAGGCGACGTGGTCGCCGCAGGCGGCGGTGCCACCCGCGCGGGCTGCGCCGGCGCGCGCACCACGTCGGCGGGCAGCGAGGGATCGGGCATGCGCACCGTGGCCTCCGGCACGCGATAGACCTGGGTGCCCGGCACGGTCTCCACCGGGCGGCCGGAGGATTCCAGCGGCCGCGGGAAGGCCGGCACCCGCTGCGGCTCGGAAATCACCGGCGCGTCGGGGGTCACGGGCGGCAGCGGCAGCGGCGCCGGCATGGCCAGCGACTTCGGCGGCGGCTCCAGCGAAGGCGGCTCCAGGCTCACCTCGGGCAGCTTCACCTCGGGCACGGCGGCCACCGCGGGATCGGTCGCCGGCGAGGGCGTGCTGAACACGCTGTTCCACCAGTCGCCCGCGCGATCCAGCAGCGAGGGTTCGTCCTTCATGCGCGGCGCGGCAAAGGCGGCCTTGGCGTCGAGCTTGCCCGCCTTGACCGACTGCTGCATGAAATCGCCCACCACGAACAGCGCGTTGTGCGCGCCCTGCCCCCAGTACTCGCTGCGCATGGTGACGCGGTTGTCGTTGAATCCCATCCAGGCGCCCGCCACCAGCTGCGGGTGCATCAGGATGAACCAGCCGTCAGTGTTGTCCTGGGTGGTGCCGGTCTTGCCGGCGAGGTCCATGCCGTTGAGGCCGAAGCGCGGGCGCAAGCCGGCGGCGGTGCCGCCGTCGACGGTGCCGCGCAGCACGTCCAGCAGGGTCTGCGCGGCCTGGTTGTTCATCGCCTGCTCGGAGGCGCGGGCCCCGAAGCTTTCCAGCACGTTCTTCTGGCGGTCTTCCACCGCCGTCACGATCACCGGCTCGATGTAGTTGCCGCCGTTGGCGATGGTGGCGAAGGAGGCGACCATCTCCTTGAGCGTCACCGGGCTGGTGCCCAGCGCCAGCGAGGGCACTTCGTCCAGCTTGCTCTGGCGCACGCCCATGGAGCGGGCCAGGCTGGCGACGCGCGAGGGCCCCACCCGCATCATCAGCTGCGCGGTGATCGTGTTCTTCGATTTCGCCAGGCCTTCGCGCAGCGTCATCGGCGCGTTGGTCATTCCGTGGAGGTCGGTCGGCCGCCAGACCTTGTTGCGGTCGATCTGGATCTCCACCGGCCCGTCGATGAGGGTCTCGCCCGGCTGGATGCCCATCTCGAAGGCGGCGCCGTACACGAAGGGCTTGAAGGTGGACCCCGGCTGGCGGCGCGCCTGCTGCACGTGGTCGAACTTGTCGTCGTTGTAGTCGCGGCTGCCCACCCAGGCCTTCACCGCGCCGGTGGCCGGCTCGACGGCCAGGAAGCCGGCCTGCAGCATGGTCTTCTGGCGCTTGAGATTCGCCATGAACTGCGCGTTGCCTTCCAGCTGCTTGAGCGCCTCCTCCTCCGACTGGCCCTGTTCGCGCGCCTGCCTGAATTCGGAGGAATCGCGGATCCAGCTGCGCACCAGCGACTTGTTGCTGTTCCAGAAATAGTCGAAGGGAGCGGCCTTGCCGCGCGCGGCGGCGTAGGCGGCGGGGTCGCTGCCCAGCGCGGGCGTCGCGCTGCGGCTCCACTCCACGTCCGCCACCGCCTGCAGCGCCTTGCCCTGGCGCTCCACCGCCTGGTTGGCGATCTCCTGCAGGCGCGAATCAATGGTGGTGCGCACCACCAGGCCGTCGGCGTAGATGTTGTAGTCGTGGCGGTCCGCCCATTCGATCAGCCAGCGGCGCAGGTACTCGGCCAGGTGCGGCGCGTCGCCGCTGAATTGCGGCAGGCGCTCGAAGTCCAGGCGCAGCGGCTGGTTCTTCAGCCTCGAAGCGCGCTTCCGGCAGCTTGTGGTCCTTGACCATCATGGCCAGCACCGTGTTGCGGCGCTGCAGGGCGCGCTCGGGGTTCATCACCGGGTTGTAGTAGGCCGTGCCCTTGAGCATGCCCACCAGCGTCGCGGCTTCCAGCTCGTTCAGGTTCTTGGCCGGCTTGTCGAAGTAGGTGCGCGCGGCCATCTCGATGCCCCACGCGTTGTAGAGGAAGGAGACGGAGTTGAGGTAGGTCTCGAGGATCTCCTCCTTGCTGTAGATCGCCTCGATCTTCAGCGCGGTGATCGCTTCCTTGATCTTGCGTGTGACGGTCTGCTCGCGGCCGATCTGCGACGGGTACAGGTTGCGCGCCGCTGCTGCGTGAGGGTGGAGCCGCCCTCGACGTCGCCGGTGAGCGTGTTGAGCACCGCCTTGGTCGTGCGCTGGAAGTCGATGCCGTGGTGTTCGTGGAAGCGCTTGTCCTCGGTGGCCAGCAGGGCTTCCACCACCTTGGGCGAGATGTCCTCCAGCTTCACCCAGTCGCGGTTGGCGCGCTTGAACACGGCCAGTTCCTTGCCGTCGGCGGAGAGCACCACCGAGGGCGACTCCTGCTTGGACTTGCGGATGTCGCCGATGCTGGGGGTGAAGGGGTACAGCGCCGCCACGTAGAGGACCAGCGCCAGGGGAAGGGCCGCGACGGCCTTGACGGGATGCCGGCGCATCCAGCCACCGACGCGGCGCAGCCGCTGCCCGATGCCTGCCATCACTTCCTCGATTGCTGCCTTCATGATTCGCCTGTCCCAAGTAAGTTCAGGGAATCTACGAAGGTCGGGCGTGACCCGACTGTAGGACGGCTGCGCGACGGAAGGGCGGCTTTCCCCGAGCCAGCGCGTCGCGGCGACTACGGTCCAGGCACCCTGTCGGGCGGGCGACTACATGAGCTTGCGCGCGCGTCCGACATCGGAGCCTGCCGCCGTGAAGGCCCCGGGCGCGATCGCCGAAGCAAGATCACGCCCATGCCAAACGCCCTCGCGCCCGCCGCCTTCATGAGCCGCCTGTTCGGTTTCTCGACGCCGGAACGACCCCGCGTGACCCGCCGGTACGCGGCGCACGTGCGGCAGGGGGCCACCCGCGAGATCGTCCCGCCGTCCGGGCGCATCACGGTGCACCTGCGCGACGGGGAAGCCTGGATCACCCACGACGGCGATCCGCGCGACGTGCTGCTGCAGAAGAACCAGAGCTACACCGCCGACAACGGCGGCCGCATGACGCTGCATGCGCTGCGCGGGACCTGCGTGCTGGAGATCCAGGTCGACGACTAGGAACCCGCAGAGCGCGAACTCCTAGACCGGGTCCGCCAGCCCGTGCTTGATGGCGTAGCGCACCAGCTCGGTCGAATTCGCCAGCCCCAGCTTCTGCATCAGGTTCGCCTTGTGCGTGCTGACCGTCTTGACCGACAGGTTCAGCTTGGCGGCGATGTCGGAGACCGCGTCGCCGGCCACCAGCAGGCGGAACACCTCGAACTCGCGGTCCGAGAGGCTTTCGTGCGGCAGGCTTTCGCTGCCGCCGGGCATGGCGCCCAGCGCGAGCTGTTCGGCGACTTCGGCGCTGATGTACGCGCCGCCGCCCGAGATCTTGCGGATCGCCTGTTCCAGTTGCGCCGGCGCGCTTTCCTTGGTCAGGTAGCCGCTCGCCCCCGACTTGATGGCGCGCACCGCGTACTGCATCTCCTGGTGCATGCTCAGCACGAGGATGCGCAGCTTCGGCTTCTCCGCCTTCGCCAGCTTGATCAGTTCCATGCCGCTGCGCCCGGGCATGGACAGGTCCAGCACCAGCACGTCGAAATCGAGTTCGCGCACGGCGCGCATCGCCTCGGTGCCGTCGGCGGCCTCGCCCACGACCTGGAAGTCGGTGACGTCGGCAACGATGCGCTTGAGGCCTTCGCGGACGATCGCGTGGTCGTCCGCCAGGACGATGCGGACCGTCATGCGGGGCGCTTCCAGACCGGGATGCGGGCCTCGATCACCGTGCCGGTCCCCGGGGCGCTTTCCACCTTGACGTCGCCGCGCATCAGCATGGCGCGCTCGCGCAGGCCCACCAGGCCCAGCGACTGCGGCTTGCGGGGCGCGTTCGGGCGGAAGCCGATGCCGTCGTCCTGCACCCGCAGCAGCAGGTCGTCCCCGCTCGCCTTCACCTCGACTTCCACCTTGGTGGCGCGCGCGTGCTTGCCGACGTTGACCAGGGACTCCTGCACGATGCGGAAGACGCCGGTGGCGAAGGGCTCCTCCAGCTCCAGCGATTCGTCCACCTGCAGCTCGCAGGGGATGCCGGTGCGCTGCGTGAAGTTCTGCGCCACCCATTCGATCGCGGGCACGAAGCCGAGGTCGTCCAGCACCAGGGGCCGCAGGTCGGCGGCGATGCGGCGCACCGACGCGACGGCGGCGTCCAGCATGGACAGCATCTCGGAGATCTTCTCCTGGGCCGTCGCTTCCTCGTCGCCCACGTGGTCGCGCATCCAGATGGTGTCCATCTTCAGCGCGGTGAGCGACTGGGCCAGTTCGTCGTGCAGCTCGCGGGCGATGCGCGACTTCTCCTGCTCGCGCACTCCGGCGGATTCGGCCGCGAAGGACGCGAGCTCCTCGCGCGCGCGCACCCGCTCGGTCACGTCGCGCAGGATCACGGTGTAGAGCTTGCCCTCGGGCGTCTGCAACTGCGAGATCGACGCGTCGATCGGGAATTCGGTGCCGTCCTTGCGCAGCGCGTACAGGACGGTGTTGTCCCCCATGCGGCGCGAGGTGGTGCCGGTGGCCCCGAAGCGGCGGACCTGCTGGTTGTGGCCGCCCCGGTAGCGCTCCGGGATCAGCAGGTCCAGGGGCTTGCCCTGCACTTCGCTGCCGGTCCAGCCGAACATCTTCTCGGCGGCGCGGTTGTACATGACGACCCGCTGGGAATCGTCCACGCTGATGATCCCGTCCATCGCGGAATCCAGCAGGCCCACCAGGCGTGCGGCGGCGTTGGCGTCAGTGAGGAGGGACAGCGGCACTGGGAGTCGTCCTTGGCATCTCCCAAATTACAGCACAACCTCAGGCGTGGAGCACATCCCCTTCCGATCGGGGGCATCCTGGCGCGGGTGGAAGGAGTAATCGCAGCAGCACCCGGCCTCCTGGGCTTGCAGCACCGAATGCACGAAGCCGAGATCCTCCATGGCGGCCGCGAAGGCCTTGACCTGCGCATGGCTCTCCAGCATGGCCGAAGCGAGCAGCTCGCCCCGGTCGTCGCGCACGCCCACGGTCCATGGGCCGTCGTCGCTGCCGGCCACCTGCTTCGCGCGCTCGAGGGCCACGCACATGCCCTGGAAAGGAAGGTTGGGGGATTCGATGACATGCTTCATCCTAGGCACCGGACGCAATGGCTCGGGTAGGAGGCCATCCAGGGTGCTTGTCCACGCCAGCGTGACGCCCACGTCCTACACCCCTGGCCGTGCGGCCCTGACACCTTGCGGGGAACCCGAAAGCCAGACTGCCTTGCCAATCCGGACCTTTCAGGAAGACCGCAGTGCTCGCCATCGAAGATCCGATCGTCACACCCGCCGGGGCCGCGCCGCCGCTTGCCATGGATGCCGCGCCGCAGCGCCAGCGCAGCCTCGCGCGCGCCGCGCAGCACGACATCCTGCGCCGGCTCGCGCCCCCGCTGCGGCACGACATGGTGGTGCACCTGCAGTCGCTGGGCATGATGGCCGAGGCCCTGAGCGCGCGCATGGAACGCGGTGCGGTGGCGTCCGACGACCTGGGCGGCTCGGTCTCCAAGCTGAACCGCCTGTCGCGCCAGGCCGTGGCCCGCTGCCTCGAGGTCTGCACGTGGATGGAGCCCTCCGAAGACGACAACGCACGCCTGGCCGAGGGCGTCACCGAAGTGGTCCGCCTGCTTTCGACCAGCCTGAACTTCCGCGGCTTCGACCTGCGCACGGACCTGGGCGAAGGCGAGCTCGAGGTCTCGCGCAGCGCGCTGCGCTACCTGCTCGCCGCCGCCATCCTGGCGCTCACCGATGCGGCGCCCGCACCGGGCGAAGTCAGCGTGCGCACCGAACAATCCTCCTCCCATGGCGTGATCGCGGTGGAATACCACCCGCAGCCCGAAGGCAGCTTCACCCAGCTGCACGAGCCGGGCGAGGCGCCGCTGTCCTGGCTGGAAGTGCAGGCGCTGGCCGCGCAGCACGGCGTGGAGATGCTGCGCAACGGCCAGACCATTGTCCTGCGCCTGCCGCGCGCGGTGGTCACGACGCCACTGAAGATGGTTCCGGTCTGAGCGGCACGCCGGCCCCGCCCGCGGCGGAGTCGATGAACGCTTCCAGCTCCTCGATCGGCAGCGGCCGGCAGAACAGGTAACCCTGGTAGCGGTGGCAGCCCTGGCGCGCGAGGAAGGCGCGCTGCTCCTCGGTCTCCACGCCTTCGGCGATCACCTCCAGCCCCAGGTTGCGGCACAGCCCGATGATGGTCCCAGCGATGGCCGCGTCGTTGCCGTCGACCAGGATGTCCTTGATGAAGCTGCGGTCGATCTTCAGTTCGTCGATCGGCAGGCGCTTCAGGTAGGACAGCGAGGAGTAGCCGATCCCGAAGTCGTCCACCGACAGGCGCACCCCCAGGTCCTTCAGGTTGCGCATCTTCGCCATGTTGGCGTCGATGTTCTCCGCCAGCAGCGATTCGGTCAGCTCCAGCTTCAGGCGGTTGGGCACGATGCCGGCGCGGCGGATGCAGCTCAGCACCTCGTCGATGAACTCGGGATGGCGGAACTGCCGCACGCTGACGTTGACGGAAATGCTCAGGTGGGCGCGGTCCGGCCGCCTGGCCCAGACCGCAAGCTGCGCGCAGGCCGCCTCCAGCACCCAGTGGCCGATCGGGATGATCAGCGAAGTCTCTTCGGCGGTGGGGATGAATTCGGCAGGACCGACGATTCCACGCTCGGGATGCTCCCAGCGCAGCAGCGCTTCGACGCCGCTCATGTTGCCGTCCATGCCCACCTGCGGCTGGTATTCGACCTTCAGGTGGTTCTCGCGCCAGGCCTGGCGCAGGTCGGTCGCCAGGGTCGCGTTCGCCGTGGCCACGGCCTGCATCTCGGGATCGAAGAAGCGCACGGCGTTGCGGCCGGCCGCCTTGGCCTGGTACATGGCCAGGTCCGCCTGCTTCAGCAGTTCGTTGACGCTGGACGGATTCCTGCCGAACAGCGTCACGCCGATGCTGCAGGTGCTGTGATGCAGGTACCCGGGCAGCACGTAGGGTTCGCCCAGCCCGTCGAGGATGCGCTGGCTGACCACCTGCGCCGCGGTCAGCGGATCGAGCGGTTTTTCCGCGGTGTTCTCCAGCAGCACCACGAATTCGTCGCCTCCGAGCCGCGCGACCAGGTCGCCCTTGGCCACGCAGTTGCGCAGCCGCCGCGCCACCTGCTGCAGCAGCAGGTCGCCCTTCTGGTGGCCCAGGGTGTCGTTCAGCACCTTGAAATTGTCCAGGTCGATGAACATCAACGCGCCGTCTTGCACCTCGCCGCCTTCGTCCACCGCGCGGTTCAGGCGGTCCAGCAGCATCTGGCGGTTGGGCAGCTGCGTGAGCGGGTCGTAGAAGGCCAGGTACTGGATCTTCTCCTCGTCGCGCTTGCGCTCGGTGATGTCGCGGCCGACCGCCACCCAGTGCGTGAGGCGCCGCGTATCGTCCCAGACCGGCGACACGTCGAGGTCCACCCAGTAGGGTTCGCCCGCCTTCGTGTAGTTGATCAGGTCCACGCGCACGCGCTCCCACTGCTCCAGCGCGGCGCGGATGCGATCGAGCTGCGCGCGCTGCGTGTCCGGCCCCTGCAGCAGGCGCGGCGACTGGCCGATCACCTCCTCGCGCGAATAGCCGGTGCGCCGCTCGAAGGCCTCGTTGACGAACACGATGCGCGGCCCCGGGCTGCGGAAGGGCGCCGCCTCCGTGATGATCACGATGTCGTTCAGGCGGGCGATGCTGCCCTCCAGCAGCGTCAGGTGCTGCTGCGCCCGCCGCCGCGCCGACACGTCGCGCAGGTGCAGCGCCAGGCCCGCGCCGAAAGGAAAGCCGCGCAGCTCCAGCCAGTGGCTGACCTGCGCATCCATTTCCTCGAGCTCGATGGCCTCGCGCTTCTCCAGTGCGTGCACGAAGCGTTCCTCCAGCGACAGCCGCGCGCGCTTCTGGAAGAAGCCCCAGATCCGGCGACCGAGCAGCGGCTCGCCGGCCGCCCCGAGCATCTGCTCGGCCTGTTCGTTCGCGTAGCTGATGCGTCCCTGCCGGTCGATCGTGACGAAGGCTTCACCGCTGCCCAGCGCACCGCCCATGCTGACCGTGTGGCGCAGCAGGGTGCCGGGCTGGTAGCCCGCCGGAGCGATCTCCTGCACCAGGCCTTCGGCGCCGGCGATGCTGCCGTCCTCCGCGCGCAGGGGCTGGCCGACACAGCGCACCCAGATGCGCCGTCCCTGCAGCGTGCGCACCTGCACCTCGATGTCGAAGGGCGTGCCCTGCTCCTGGCAGGCGCGCAGCCGCTGCGCGACCTCGGCCCGGTGTTCCTCGGCGTAGTGGTCGAGCGCGTGCTCGAACGTGGGCATGTAGCCTTCGGGCGCGCCGTGCAGCCGTGCAAGTTGCTGCGACCAGTAAAGCGCCCCATGCCGCGCATCGAAGCGCCAGAAGCCCACGAAGGCGCTGCGCTCGACCAGCTGCAGCAGATTCCCTGGGTTGTTCTCGATCACCGGGTCCATGCAAGTCCTTGTGGGCCATCTTACGTTGCGCGTGCGGACAACGGGTTGACCGTAGGCGGGCTCCTACAGGCGGACGCGTACCCCATCCGTACAGGGCGCCGGGCCGCCGGTCTAGAGTGCCAAGCTGCCCCAGGGCCTTCCCCTCAACCCGAGCGAGCGCGTGCAAGTTGCAGCCTTTGTCGTCGAAGACAACACGGAGATCCGAGAGAATCTGGCCCAGGCGCTGGAGGAGCTGACCTGCGTCAAGGTGGTCGCCAGCTCGGCGACGGAGGAGGAAGCGCTCGCGTGGATCGCCGGACACCAGGACTGGGACCTGCTGCTCGTGGACCTCTTCCTCAAGGGCGGCAGCGGCCTGCGGCTGGTGCAGCACGTGCAGCGCACGCGCCCAGGACAGAAGATCGTCGTGTTCAGCAACTACGTCAACGCCAGCGTGCGCAAGCGCTGCGCACAGCTGGGGGTGGACGCCGTCTTCGACAAGTCCACCGAGATCGATGCCCTGGTCGACTACTGCTCGCAGCAATGCGCGCGATAGCCGGCGCACCGGCGCCCTAGGAAACGAACCCGCTTTCGCCGGGGCAGCCGGCGGGACGTTGCCCGCGGTCGAAGGGGCACTCGTTGACTTCCGCGGGGGTGATGCGCAGCAGCGTGGTGAGCGCGCACGCGACCATGCTCACCAGCCAGAACGCGAAGAAGCTGGCCGTGTACACGGTCTGGCGCGACCAGCCGAGCGCCTGCCCGGACCACTGCAGCTCCAGCGGGTCGACGAAAGCGAACACCAGCAGTTCGAGCATGCAGGCGGCCAGGAAGGCGGGCCAGGCGATCCACATCATGCGGTTGACCATCGGTTCCCTTTCTCCTTGTGCTGCGGGGCGCGCCGCTTTCAGGGCGCCACCGGCGTTGCCGCGTGGTTGCGTCCCTGAAGCGCCGGCAGCTGGCTCTTGTCGCGCGCCGCGAGCGTCTTGTTGATCTCGATGCCGCGCTTGTAGTAGTCGGCCGCGACCACCGGGTCGGCGCTGCGCACCGCGATCACCGTGGTGGCGATGCCCGCGAGGATCACGGCCACGGGCCCCGCGATCAGCAGCCACACGTGGCCGTGCTTCCACCAGGGAGCGCCATCGCGCGTCGGGGCTTCGGGGTTCATGGAGGTCTCCTTCACTTCAGCGGGGCACGAGGAACACCGACTTCTCGCGCACGTGGGCTTCGGCGCCCGTGCTGACGATGTCGAAATGGATGGGATGGGAGCCGGGCGCGGCCGTGTGCCGTAGGGCAGCTGCAGGCGCACCGCGACCCAGCGGGATTCGGCGGGGCCCACGTCGACCTCGCGCTCCGAGGCCACGGCCAGGCCTTCCAGGCCGTCGGCCGTGATGCGGTAGCGCTGCGGCGCCTCGGTCGCGTTCATCACCTGCAGCCGGTACACGTTCTCCAGCTTGCCGCCGGCCACGATGCGCGAAAGCGCGGCGCGATCGCGCACCACGTCCACCTTCAGCGGCGTGCGCAGGGCCAGGCTGAACATCATGCCGGCCGTGAGCGCCAGCAGGACCGAGCCGTACACCAGCACGCGCGGCCGCAGCACGCGCTTGAGGATGAAGTCGCGCCCGGCGCCGCCGGTCTTCACGGCGTGCTGCGTGGTGAAGCGGATCAGCCCGCGCGGATAGTTCATCTTGTCCATCACGCCGTCGCACACGTCCACGCAGGCCGCGCAGCCGATGCACTCGTACTGCAGGCCCTTGCGGATGTCGATGCCGGTGGGGCAGACCTGCACGCACAGCTCGCAGTCGATGCACGAGCCCAGGCCCATGGCCTGGAAGTCCTGCTTGCGCCCGCGGGTGCCGCGCGGCTCGCCGCGGCGCGTGTCGTAGCTGACGATCAGCGTGTCCTTGTCGAACATCGCGCTCTGGAAGCGCGCGTAGGGGCACATGTACTTGCAGACCTGCTCGCGCATGAAGCCGGCGTTGCCGTAGGTGGCGAAGCCGTAGAACAGCACCCAGAACCATTCCCAGGGGCCGAAGTTGAGCGTGAACGACTCGGCCCACAGCTGCTGCACCGGCGTGAAGTAGCCCACGAAGGTGAAGCCGGTCCACAGCGCCAGCGCGACCCACAGGAACTGCTTGAGCGCCTTCTTGCCGAACTTGCCGGCGGACAGGGGGCGGCATCGAGCTTGATGCGCTGGTTGCGGTCGCCCTCCACCAGCTTCTCGATCCACAGGAACATCTCGGTGTAGACCGTCTGCGGGCAGGCGAAACCGCACCACAGGCGCCCCGCCACCGCGGTGAACAGGAACAGCGACAGCGCGCTCACCACCAGCAGCCCTGTCAGGTAGATGAAGTCCTGCGGGTACAGCACGTAGCCGAAGATGTAGAAGCGGCGCGCCGCCAGGTCGAACAGCACCGCCTGGCGCTCGCCCCACTGCAGCCACGGCAGGCCGTAGAAGATGATCTGGGTGAGCCACACGAAGGCCCAGCGCCAGCGGGCGAAGGTGCCGCTGACCGCGCGCGGGTAGAGCTTCTTTTCCGATGCGTAGAGTCCCTGGACCTCGCCGTCTTCCGCGGGGGTGACAGGGATGATGGGGATGACTTTCATGTCTCCCGATGATCGGGGGGCAGGCGGGCCGACCGCACTTGACCTTGATCAGACGCAAGGAAATCGGCCGGGGAAAAAAAAAAAAGGCGGCCCGGGGGCCGCCTTGCGGTTCCGTCCCGCTGTTATTGCTTCGCCGCGACCCCGGCCGGCCGATTCGACAGGCTCCAGACGTAGCCCGACAGCACGTGGATCTGCGCCGGCGTGAGCTTCTCGTCCTGGGCGGGCATCTGGTTGGTCTTGCCGGCGACGATCATGTTGATGATCGCCTGCTCGCCCCAGCCGTGCAGCCAGACGTCGTCGGTCAGGTTGGGCGCGCCCATGGCCGGGTTGCCCTTGCCGTCGGCGCCGTGGCAGGCCGCGCAGGCCGCGTACTTGCCCTTGCCGAGCTGCGCGCGCAGCGAGTCGTGCGGGCTGTTGGACAGCGACAGCACGTAGTGGGCGACGTTCTTCACGTCGTCGCTGCCGCCGACCGCCGCGGCCATGGGCGGCATCATGCCGTTGCGGCCCTTGGCGATGGTCTCCTTGATCTTGTCGCCGCCGCCGCCGTGCAGCCAGTCCGCGTCGGCCAGGTTCGGGAAACCCTTGCTGCCGCGCGCGTCGGAGCCGTGGCACTGCGCGCAGTTGTTCATGAACAGGCGCTCGCCGATGGCCATCGCGTTCGCGTCGCCGGCCGCTCCTCCGGCTTCTTGGCCGTGAACTGCGCATAGAGCGGCTCGAGTTCCTTGTTGGCGCGGGCCACTTCGGCGTCGTACTCGCCCTTCTGCGTCCACTTGAGCTCGCCCTCGTAGGAACCGAGGCCGGGATAGGCGACCAGGTAGCCCAGGCCGAACACGATGGTGATGACGAACAGGCCCACCCACCACATCGGCAGCGGGTTGTTCATCTCCGTCAGGTTCTCGTCCCAGACATGGCCGGTGGTGTTGTCGGTGCGGGAGGCGACCTTCTTGCGGCCGGCGATCCAGAGCAGCACGCCGCAGGCGATGATGCCTGCCAGCGTGATGCCGGCGACGTAAAGCGACCAGAAGCCGCTGGTGAAATCGCTCATGGTCTCGTCCTTATTCGTCTTGTTGGAAGGGGATGCGGCCGGCTTCGTCGAAGCCGTCGCGGTTGCGGCGGGCCCAGGCCCAGCCCCAGATCCCGATGAAGGTGACCAGCGAGGCCACGGTGGCGATTTCGCGCAGGATGTTGATGTCCATGGCCCCTCCTTACTTCAGCGTGCGGCCCAGCGACTGCAGGTACGCGACCAGCGCGTCCATCTCGGTCTTGCCCTTCAGGTCGGCCGGCGCCTTGGCGATCTCGTCGTCGCTGTAGGGCGCGCCCAGGGTGCGCAGCGCCTTCATGTGGGTCTGGATGCTCTTGTCGTCGGCCGCGTTCTTCTCCAGCCACGGGTAGGCCGGCATGTTCGATTCCGGCACGACGTCGCGCGGGTTGTTCAGGTGGATGCGGTGCCACTCGTCGCTGTACTTGCCGCCCACGCGGTGCAGGTCCGGGCCGGTGCGCTTGGAGCCCCACTGGAACGGGCGGTCGTACACGAACTCGCCGGCCACCGAGTAGTGGCCGTAGCGCAGCGTCTCGGCGCGGAACGGGCGGATCATCTGCGAGTGGCAGTTGTAGCAGCCTTCGCGCACGTAGATGTCGCGGCCCGCCACCTGCAGCGCCGTGTAGGGCTTCAGGCCGGCGATCGGCTCGGTGGTGGACTTCTGGAAGAACAGGGGAACGATCTCCACCAGGCCGCCGACGGCGACCACCAGCAGGATCAGCACGATCATCAGGAAGTTGCTGGTCTCGATCTTCTCGTGCGAGAAGGTGGCCACTTGTGCGTTGTTGTCGCTCATGGTGATGCTTTCTCTCGGGTCAGGCGTGGGCGACGGCGGCGGGCACGCTGAAGCGCACGGCACGGCCGTTGGCCACGGTCATCCAGGTGTTCCAGGCCATCAGGATCATGCCGCCGAGGTACAGCAGGCCGCCCAGGACGCGGATCACGTAGAAGGGATAGGTCGCCTTCACCGATTCGACGAAGGTGTAGGTGAGCGTGCCGTCGCCGTTGATGGCGCGCCACATCAGGCCCTGCATCACGCCGGCGATCCACATCGCGGCGATGTACAGCACGATGCCGATGGTGGCGGTCCAGAAGTGCACCTCGATCGCCTTGACCGAGTACATCTTCTTCTGGCCGAACAGGCGCGGGATCAGGTAGTACAGCGAGCCCATGGAGATCAGGCCCACCCAGCCCAGCGCGCCGGAGTGCACGTGGCCGACGGTCCAGTCGGTGTAGTGCGAGAGCGCGTTGACCGTCTTGATGGACATCATCGGGCCCTCGAAGGTGCTCATGCCGTAGAACGACAGGGACACGATCAGGAAGCGCAGCACGGGGTCGTCGCGCAGCTTGTGCCAGGCACCCGAGAGGGTCATGATGCCGTTGATCATCCCGCCCCAGCTCGGGGCCAGCAGGATCAGCGAGAAGATCATGCCCACCGACTGGGTCCAGTCCGGCAGCGCGGTGTAGTGCAGGTGGTGCGGGCCCGCCCACATGTAGGTGAAGATCAGCGCCCAGAAGTGCACGATGGACAGGCGATAGCTGTACACCGGGCGCTCGGCCTGCTTCGGGATGAAGTAGTACATCATCCCCAGGAAGCCCGCGGTCAGGAAGAAGCCGACCGCGTTATGGCCGTACCACCACTGCACCATCGCGTCCTGCACGCCCGCGTAGGCGGAGTAGGACTTCATCAGGCCGGTGGGCAGCGCGGCGCTGTTGACGATGTGCAGCAGGGCCACCGCGATGATGAAGGAGCCGTAGAACCAGTTGGCCACGTAGATGTGCTTCACCTTGCGCGTGCCGATGGTGCCGAAGAACACGATGGCGTAGGCCACCCACACCAGCGCCAGCAGGATGTCGATCGGCCACTCGAGTTCGGCGTATTCCTTGCCGGAGGTGTAGCCCAGCGGCAGGCTGATCGCCGCTGCCACGATCACCGCCTGGTAGCCCCAGAAGGTGAAGGAGGCGAGTTTCGGGGCGAACAGCGTGACCTGCGAGGTGCGCTGCACCACCCAGTAGCTGGTGGCGATCAGCGCGCTGCCGCCGAAGGCGAAGATCACCGCGTTGGTGTGCAGGGGGCGCAGGCGCCCGTAGCTGAGCCACGGAATGCCGAAATTCAGTTCGGGCCAGGCGAGCTGGGCCGCGATGAACACGCCGACGAGCATGCCCACCACGCCCCAGACAACGGCCATCAGCGAGAACTGCCGGACGACGGTGTCGCTGTAACTGGCAGGAGTGACGGAGGGTTGGTTCATGAAGCACCTTTTTCAGATGCTTCGAGTCTCACTTCCGGGAGTGGGTGGGCAGTTGATGAAAATCAAGCGCGCCCGGACTCCGCGCGGAATAGAGTGTCAGTCGTTGCCCAGGATGCGCTCGCCTTCGGCGTCGACGCCGTCGAACTGGCCGCGCCACACGGCCCACCCGAGCGCGCCCAGGATGGCGAGCGCGAGCGCGACGGACAGCGGGATGAGCATGAAGAGGATGTCCATCAGGCAACCTTGGGCAGGCGCGCCAGGCGCGCCGCATTGAGGACCACGAACAGGGAGCTGGCGGCCATGCCCAGGCCCGCGAGCCAGGGCGGCATCATGCCGGCCACCGCGAGCGGCACGCACACCGCGTTGTAGGCCGCGGCCCAGAACAGGTTCTGGCGCACCACGGCGCGCGAGCGGCGCGCCTGACGCAGCACCACGGCCACGCCATCGAGCTGGCCACCCTGGATGATGAAGTCGGAACGCGCCTGCGCCACCGGCACGGCCTCGCCCAGCGCGATGGAGACGTCCGCGCGCGCGAGCACGGGGCCGTCGTTCATGCCGTCGCCCACCATCGCCACGCGCCGGCCCGCGGCCTGCAGCTGCGCGACGTGGTCCAGCTTGTCCTGCGGGGTCTGGCGGCCCAGGGCCTTCTGGATGCCGGCGCGACCCGCCAGGCGTTGCACCGCCGGCGTCTGGTCGCCCGAGAGCACCTCCAGCTGCGCGCCCATGCGGCGCAGGCCCGCCACGGCGGCCAGCGCGCCCGTGCGCAGGTTCTCGTCGAGGTCGAAGGTGGCGACCCAGCCGCGGTCGTCGGCCAGGAAGACCTGCGGCGTTTCCGCCTCGGTGGCAGGCCGCAGGCCGCAGAAGGACGCGGAGCCCAGGCGCACGCGGCGCGGCGTGTGGCCGGCCAGCGCGGGCAGCACGCCCTCGACGCCCTGCCCCGCATGTTCCTGCACCTCGCCCAGCGCGATCTCGGGAGCGCCGACGGAGGACGCCACGATCGCGCGCGAGGCGGGATGCAGCGAGTGGCGCGCCAGCGCGCCGGCGAGCGTGAGCGCCTCGGCCTGGCTGGTCCCGTCGCGCGTGCGCATGGCGCGCACCGCGATGCGGTCGGTGGTGAGCGTGCCGGTCTTGTCGAAGATGACGGTGTCCACGGTGGCACCGGATTCCAGTGCCTCCAGCCGGCGCACCAGGATGCCGCGGCGCGCCAGCGCGCCGGCGGCGGCCAGCGTCGCGGCCGGCGTGGCCAGCGACAGCGCGCAGGGGCAGGTCACGATCAGGATGGCGACGGCGATGCCCAGCGCATGGCCGGGGCCTTGCGGCCACCACCACCAGGCAGCCGCGGCCGCGGCGACCAGCACCGCGCCGAGGAAGGGACTGGCGATGCGGTCGGCCAGCCGCGCGATCGCCGGCTTCTCGTGCGACGCGCGCTCCATCAGCGCGACGATCTGGCCGAAGCGGGTGGCGTCGCCGACGCGCTGCACCGCCACCAGCACCGTGCCGCTGAGGTTGCAGCTGCCCGCGATCACCGGCTGCCCCTTGTGGCGGGGCACCGGCGTGGACTCGCCGGTCAGCAGGGCCTCGTCGACCTGCGTGTCGCCGTGCAGGATCTCGCCGTCGGCGGGGAACACCTCGCCGGGCTGCAGCCGGACGTGGTCGCCCACGCCGATGCGGCGCACCGGCACGCGTTCGCTGCTGCCGTCGGCGCGCACGCGCTCCACCGTGTCCGGCAGGCGGCGCATCAGCGCCTCCAGCGAACCCGCGGTGCGGTCGCGCAGCCGCTGCTCCAGCAGGCGGCCGGACAGCAGGAAGAACACGAACATGGTGACCGAGTCGTACCAGACCTCGCCGCCCAGCGGACCCTGCGGGTCGAAGGTGGCGGCCGTGCTGGCGCCGAAGGCGATCAGGATGCCGATGGACACCGGCACGTCCATGCCGATGCGGCCGTGGCGCAGGTCGCGCCAGGCGGAGGAGAAGAAGGGGCTGCAGGAGAACAGCAGCACCGGCAGCGTGAGCAGCCAGGAGGCCCAGCGCAGCAGCGCGGCGACGTCGGGCGTCATGTCGCCCGGCTCGGCGATGTACGCGGGCAGCGCATACATCATCACCTGCATCATGCAGAAGCCGGCCACCAGCCAGCGCCACAGCAGCAGGCGCTGGGCCTGCCGGCGCGGCACGGCGGCGAGCTGGTCGCCCGCGGGCAGGCCGCGGTAGCCCGCGCGCTCCAGCGCGTGCAGCCATTGCGAGGGCCGGCCCTGTGCCGGGTTCCAGACCAGGCGGGCGGTGGCGGTGGAGCCGTTGACGTCGACTTCGGCGACGCCGGGCAGGCCCGTGAGCGCCTGCTCGATGGTCAGCGAGCAGCCGGCGCAGTAGATGCCTTCGATGGCGAGGTAGGACTCCCAGCAGCCGGGGCGCGCTGCCACCGGGCGGCTGAAGGTCTCCCATTCCTCGCGGAGGTCGATCGCGGCGGCTCCCTCGTGCGGAGCGCACGCCGGCACGTCGCCCGCGAGCAGAGGCGAAAGGGTCGCAGCTTGCATGCAGCAAGCCTAAGGGCCGCCCCCGCCCCTCCCGTTGACAAATGTCAACCGGCTCCGGGCCCGCCCCCGTAAGCTCGAGCTCATCGGTTACAAAGGAGACCTCCATGTACAAACGCATCCTCGTGCCCACCGACGGCTCGGCCCTTTCGAAGAAGGCGGTGAAGAGCGCCGTCGAACTGGCCTCCTCGCTCGGGGCCGAGGTCGTGGCGCTGAACGTGGTGCCGCGCTACCCCACCTCGTACTTCGAGGGCGGCGTGTCCATCTCGCCCAGCGAGGTGGCACGGGTGGAGAAGCAGTGGGCCGAGCAGGGCCAGGCACTGGCCGACGAAGTGGAGAAATTCGCCGAGAAGGCCGGCGTGCATGCCAGGGCGGTCACGGTCCGCTCGGACCTGGTGGCCGAGGCGATCATCGCCGCGGCAAAGAAGCACAAGTGCGACGTGGTGGTGATGGCCTCGCACGGCCGCCGGGGCCTCAAGCGCCTGCTCCTGGGCAGCGAAACGCAGCACGTCCTGACGCATGGCAATATCCCGGTGCTGGTCCTTCGCTGACCGGCCCCTTCCCGCAACGACAAGAAAGACCCGAATGAAGATCGTCCTGGCCGCAGACGGCAGCAGCTACACCAAGAAGGCCCTGGCCTTCCTCGTCACCCATGAAGAGATCGCCGGAGGCGATGGCCACGTCGTCGTGGTCAACGTGCAGCCGGCGGTGCCGCCGCGCGTGAAGAGCATGGTGGGCGCCTCCGCCGTGAACGACTACCACGCAGAGGAGGCCGCCAAGGTCCTCAAGCCGATCGAGAAGTTCATGCAGCGGCACAACCTGAGCTACACCACGCGCTGGGCCGTCGGCGCTCCGGGCATGGAGATCGTGAAGGCCGCCAAGAAGGAAAAGGCCAACCTGATCGTGATGGGCACCCACGGCCACGGCATCCTGGGCCGCGCGCTGCTGGGCAGCGTCGCCCAGAACGTGCTGACCGAGTGCGACATCCCGGTCCTGCTGGTGAAGTGACGCGCGGGGCGCCCCGGGCGCCCGTGCGACGCGGCCGCTAGGCTCCCTCGGCGAGCGGCAGGCTGACGGTGAAGGTGCTGCCCAGGCCGGGCCCGGCGCTGTGCACCTCCACCGTGCCGCCATGCATCTCCACCAGGCGCCGGACCAGGGACAGGCCGATGCCCAGTCCGCCCTGCGCCTGGTCCGCGTGGTCCCGCACCTGCACGAACAGGTCGAACACCGTGCCGAGCATGTGCGCGGGGATCCCGTTGCCCGTGTCCGCGACCCGCACCACGCCGCGGTCGCCCGCCCGTTCCACGGCCACCGTGATCCGGCCGCCTCGCGGCGTGTACTTCGCCGCGTTGTTCAGGAGGTTCACGAACACCTGGGCCAGCCGGACGGGGTCGCCCTTCACCTGCAGCGGCTGCGCCGGCAGCTCGACGCGCAGCTGGTGGCCGGCGGCCTCGACCAGGGGCCGGCTCGTCTCCAGCGCCGCCTCGACGGCGGACTGCAGCGAGACCCTGGCCACCTGCAGGGCCACCTTGCCCTGGCCGATGCGCGCGACGTCCAGCAGGTCGTCCACCAGCCGCACCATGTGCACCACCTGCCGGTCCAGGATGTCCACCGCCTTGCCGGCATGCGGGCTGGCCGGGCCCACCCGGCGCAGCAGCTGCACGCTGTTGCGGATCGGCGCCAGCGGGTTGCGCAGTTCGTGCGCGAGCGTCGCCAGGAATTCGTCCTTGCGCTGGCTCTCCAGGCGCAGCGCCTCCTCGCCTTCCTTCTGCTGCGTGATGTCGCTGACGATCGAGAGCAGGTGGCGCACCTGGCCATCCGGGCCGGCCTCGGGCAGGAAGCGGCTCAGGAAGTGGCGGCGGCCGGCGGGCGTGTCATAGGCGAATTCGACGGTCCCGCGCTCGTTGCGCTCGAACGCGCCGCGCAGCGCGGCATCCCACAGGTCGCACAGCTGTGCCGGCATGCCCAGTTCGCGGTTGGTGCGGCCCAGGAAGTCCTCGCGCGGGATTCCGGTGGCGCGTTCGACGGCGGTGTTGACGAACACGTGGCGCAGCCCGGGGTCGAAGCGCGCGACGATGTCCGGCAGGTTGTCCGCCAGCGTCTGCAGCTCGCGTTCGCGCTCGCGCAGCGTCTGCTCCATCCGCACCCGGTCGGTGACGTCGATGGAAGCGCCGATCAGGCCGATGACGGCGCCGTCCGCAGCGCGCAGCGGCGCCTTGGACGACAGCCACCAGGCCGGCGAGCCGTCCGGCAGGCGCACCTCTTCCAGCAGCTTCTGCGGCATGCCGGATTCCATGATCCGCCGGTCGTTGGCCATCACGACCTGCGCCTGCGCGCTGTCGTCCAGGAACTCGGCATCGGTGCGGCCGATGACCTGTTCGGCCGGCTTGCCCACGAGGTCCAGCACGCCGCGGTTGGCCACCAGCATGCGGCCGGCGCTGTCCTTGGCGTACACCACGCCGGGCACGGCCTCGATGAAGGTGCGCAGCAGCGCATTCGCCTGGTCGCGCTCGGCCTCGGCGCGCCGGCGCTCGCCGATGTCCAGCAGCACGCCCGGGAAGCGCAGCGGGGCGCCGTCGGCGCCGAGCTCGACGCGCCCGTTCGCCTCGATCCAGTGGTACAGGCCGTCCTCGCGCCGCACGCGGTACTCGCAGCGGTAGGGGCCGCCGCGCGCCATGGATTCGGCGATCGCGTCCCGCACCCGCGGCAGGTCCTCGGGATGGATCGATTCCATCACCTGCTCGAGCGACAGGCCCTCGCGGCACTCGCGCGGATCCAGGCCGAAGGAGCGCGCGAACAGCGCGTCGGCCGCGAAGTGGTTGGTCGGCACGTGCCAGACCCAGGTGCCGATGATCGCGCCGGCATCCAGGGCCAGCTGCACGCGTTCCGCATGCTCCGCTGCGGCGTGGCGGTGCAGGAGCGCCAGTTCCTCCTCGGCGGCTGCCGCGCGCTTGCGCAGGCTGATGTCCACCACGGTGCCCATCATCAGCTGCGGCTCCCCGTCCGGGCCGTAGCTCGCCCGGCCGCGGTTCTCCACCCAGACCGTCTCGCCTCCGGGGCGCACCACGCGGAATTCGCACTCGTAGGGGCTGCGGGTCTCGATGGCGGCGCGCACCGTGCGCTCCACCCGCTCGCGGTCGTGCGGATGCACCAGGAGGAAGAAATCGGCTGCGTGCTCCGGCTTCTCGTCGCCGCCCAGGCCGTGGATGCGGAAGCACTCGGCAGACCAGCCCACCGCCTCGGTGCGCAAGTCCCAGGTCCAGAGGCCGGTGCCGGAAGCCTCGAGCGCCAGCCGGATGTGGTCCATGGTCGGTTCGAGCAGGTCGAGCGGCGCCAGCCCGCCCGGGGGCAGATCGGGTTTCCACGTCGCCTGCGTCGGCGTGTCGCCGCAGCGGGCGCCGGAATCTGCCATCTTTCTTTGGTGCGGGTGTCGAACCCGGCGATGGTACTCCTCGAAGCGATGTGCATGCGATGTGCGTCCGGCCCGGCCCGCCCGGCGCATGCCGGCATCGGCGCAGGCGCCTGCTCCTACACCAACTTTCGCCGCATCGGTCGTCGCGACGATCCCGGAAAGCAGGGACGCGGGCCCCTGCCCGGCCCATCATCGTCGGGTCAGCAAGAAACGGAAACGCGGATGGAAACGATCGATGGCGGCGCGGAGCCCACCGGCGTGGCGGGACTCGACCAGATCCTGCGCGGCGGCCTGCCGGGCGGGCACATGTACCTGCTGGAGGGCGCCTCCGGCGCCGGCAAGACCACGCTGGGCCTGCAATTCCTGATGGAAGGGCTGCGCCGCGGGCAGCGCGTGCTGTGGTGCACGCTGGCCGAGACGGAAAAGCAGCTGCGGGCGATCGCCCGCTCCCACGACTGGGACCTGCAGGGGCTGGACATCCTCAACATCGCCCACGACCTGCGCGCCAGCGGCATGCTGGACGACGAGTACACCTTCTTCTCGCCCGGCGACGTGGAACTGCAGGACGTGATGCGTTCCGTGGCGGACCGCGTGCGCCGGCTGCGCCCCGCCCGCATCGTGTTCGACCCGTTCTCGGACGTCGAGCTGCTGGCCCGCGATCCCCTGCGCTTCCGCCGCCAGCTCATGCAGTTCCGGGAACTGTTCGCCGAGACCGGGACCACGGCGCTCCTGATCCAGGAGCACGCACTGGAGCGCTCGCGCGAGCCCTCCGGGGAGGGCCTGATGCACGGCATCATCGCGCTGTACCAGACCGCCCCCGCATACGGCAAGCCGCGCCGCCGCCTGCGCGTCCACAAGTTGCGCGGGCTGGACTACCGCGAGGGCTTCCACGACGTGGCGCTGCGCTCGGGCGGGCTGGTGGTGTATCCCCGGCTCACCGCCGAGGAGCACCAGCTGCCGGAAGAAGGCGGACTGATGCGCAGCGGCAGCGTGGAACTCGACGCGATGCTCGGCGGCGGCCTCGACCGCGGCGCCAGCCTGCTGGTGGTCGGTCCCTCCGGCGCGGGCAAGAGCACGCTGTGCACGCAGTTCGCGCTGGAGCGGGCGCGGCACGGCGAGCGTGCCGTGATCTTCCTGTTCGACGAGACCGCCAGGGCCTTCCTGCGGCGCGCCGACGGCCTGGCCATGCCGCTGCGCGAGCGCATCGCCCAGGGGCTGGTGAACCTCGTGCAGGTGAACCCCGCCGAGTTCTCGCCGGGCGAGTTCGCCCACCGGGTGCGCCACGCGGTGGAGGAAACGGGAGCCTGCCTGCTGGCCATCGATTCCCTCAACGGCTACATGAGCGGCATGCCCGACGAAAAGCACCTGGCCATGCACATGCACGAGCTGCTCAGCTACCTGGCGCTGCGCAACGTCGCCACCCTGCTGACGCTGAACCAGTCGGGCGCGCTGGGGGAAAGCGGCTCCGAAGCGGGCGACATCACGCACATGACCGACGCCACGCTGCTGCTGCGCTATTTCGAGGACGGCGGCGCGGTGCGGCGCGCCGCCGCGGTGCTCAAGCGCCGCTGCGGACCGCACGAGGAGGCCATCCGCGACATGCGGATCGCCAAGGGCGGGGTGTTCTTCGGTGCCGCCCTGCAGTCGCTGCAGGGCATCCTCACGGGACAACCCGACCGGGTGGACGCCTCGTCGCCGCCGGAGCAGGAATGACGACGCAGCCGCAGCCCGCCGCCGCCCGCGAAGCCGGCACCTCCGCCCCGGCGGTCCTCATATGCGCGCCCGGCCGCGATGGCCGGCTCGCGTCCGAAATGCTCGAGAGGTACGGCTTCCGCTGCGTGCACTGCGACGGGCCCGAGGCGATGCGCGCGCAGCTCGGCGACGGCACCGGCGCCCTGGTGTTGGCAGAGGAAGCCCTCGACGGCGTCACGCGGACGATGCTCGACGACTGGCTGCGCAGGCAGCCGCCCTGGTCCGACCTGCCGGTGGTGATGGTGG
Organism: Ramlibacter montanisoli; assembly: GCF_013087525.1. GTDB lineage: Bacteria > Pseudomonadota > Gammaproteobacteria > Burkholderiales > Burkholderiaceae_C > Ramlibacter > Ramlibacter montanisoli. The sequence continues at coordinate 2,067,035 of NZ_JABFCS010000001.1, forward strand.
CGCGGGGCAACGATCGCGGCGCCACGCCCGCGATGGGCACGGAGGTCAATGCCAGCGTGCTCACGCGCCCGATGCGGCCGGAGGAGCTGCGCAGCGCCATCTCCGCCGCGCTGCGGGCGCGGCGACGCCAGTACGAAGTGCGCGACCTGCTCGCCGAACTGGAGGACCAGAACCGGCGCAAGGACGACTTCCTGGCCATGCTGGCGCACGAACTGCGCAATCCGCTGGCGCCCGTGCGTTTCGCGGCGCACGGGATCCTGAGGGAAGCGGACGGGGAGCGGCTGCGCCGCCTCGCCGAGGTGGTGGAGCGCCAGGTGGGACACATGGCCTCGCTGATCGACGAACTGCTGGACGTCTCCCGGCTGGCCCGCGGGCAGATGCGGATCGAGCCCGAGACGCTGGACTTTGCGGAAGTCGTGCGCCAGGCGCGCGAGTCGCACCGGGTCACCGCCGAGGCGCGCGGCGTGCGCATCGAACTGGACGCCGCGGCACCGGTGCCGGTGCGCGGCGACCGCACCCGCCTCGCGCAGCTGGTGGAGAACCTCCTGGACAACGCGCTGAAGTTCACGTCCCCGCCGGGGCGCGTGAAGCTGACCGTCGCCGCCGAGGGCGATGCCGCCGTGCTGCAGGTGGAGGACGACGGCGCGGGCATCCCGGCGCACCTGCTGGCGCACCTGTTCGAGCCGCTCACGCAGGCCGATCGATCGCTGGACCGCACGGGCGGGGGACTGGGCCTGGGGCTCACCCTAGTGCGCGGGATCGCGCAGCTGCATGGCGGCACGGCGAGCGCGCACTCGCCCGGCCCCGGGTGCGGCAGCCGCTTCGAGGTGCGCCTGCCCCGCGCGCCGGCGGAAGACCGGGAGCGCAGCCTGCCGTCCACCGCGCCATCCGGCGACGGCCTGGACGCCGTGGACGCCGCGGGCCGCTACATCCTGCTGGCGGAAGACAACCGCGATGCCGCGGCCACGCTGCAGCAGCTGCTCGAGCTGTCCGGGTTCCAGGTGCAGGTGGCGGCCAGCGGCACGGAGGCGGTGCAGGCCGCGCTGCGCCGCCGCCCGGACATCCTGCTGTGCGACATCGGGCTGCCCGGACTCGACGGCTATGGCGTCGCGCGCAAGCTGCGCGCGCGTCCGGGCTGGGACGCGGTGCACATGATCGCGCTGACCGGCTACGGGTCCGAGGAGGACAGGAACCGCGCGATGGAAGCCGGCTTCGACGACCACCTCGCCAAGCCGGTCGCCCCCGACCGCCTGCTGCGCTTCCTGGCGGCCGGGCGCGGCGAAACCGCGTCCTAGCAGTCCGCGCGGCAGGCACCCACGGGCCTGCGCCGTTGACCTGCATCAAGGCCCGCGCGGCCCGCCCTCCTAAGCTGCGGGAGACGTCCCCCGACCATCCGTGCAAGCGCCCCGCACCCTCTCCGCCAAGCTGGTCGCCACCGGGACCAGCCTGCTGGTGCTGGCGCTCGCGTCCATCAGCCTCACGCTGTGGGTCACCTGGAACCTGCAGGGCGGCGCCGCGGCGGTGAACGAGGCGGGCCGACTGCGCATGCAGGCCTACCGCATGGCGCTGAGCCTGGCCGCCGGCAGCGGGCGGGCCGAGCAGCAGGCCCTGGCGCGCAGCTTCGACGAGAGCCTGGAGTTGCTCAAGGACGGCGATCCCTCGCGGCCCCTCACGGTGCCGTGGTCGGGCGAGTCGCGCGAGCGCTTCGACCAGGTGCGGCTGCACTGGGACGCGCTGCGCAGCCGCTGGCTGGCCGACGCGCCGCCCGCGGACCTGCGCAAGGACGCCGATGCCTTCGTGCTGCTGGTGGACGGCTTCGTCGCCGCCATCGAGGCCCAGATCGCGCGGTGGACCGCCATCCTGCACCTGTTCCAGCTGGCGCTGGTGGCGCTGGCCATCGCCGCAGCGGTGGTGATCTTCTATGCCGGCTACCTGTTCGTGCTCAACCCGCTGGCGCGCCTGAAGCGCGGTCTGGCCGCGGTGCAGGCGGGCGACCTCGGCACCCGGGTGGAGGTGGACGGCAGCGACGAGTTCGGCGAGCTCGCGGCCGGCTTCAACGAAATGGCCCGGACCCTGCAGTCGCTGTACGACGGACTGGAGGAAAAGGTGCGCGAAAAGACGCTGCGCCTGGAACTCAAGCGCCAGCGGCTGGCCGACCTGTACGAGGTCACCTCCTTCGTCGCGCAGGCGCCGGCGCTCGACGCGCTGGCCCAGGGCTTCGCCCGCCACGTGCGCCGCATCGCGCACGCCGACGCGGCGGCGGTGCGCTGGTGCGACGAGGGGCGCAAGCGCTACCTGATGCTGGCGCACGACCAGCTGCCCGAAGGGATCGCCGCCGGCGAAGCCTGCCTGGAATCCGGCAGCTGCCAGTGCGGTCCCGCCGCCGCCGACGCGGCCACGCGCGTGTTCGCCACCGGCGGCGGCCAGGGCCTGGGCCACTGCGCGCGCGCCGGCTTCGCCAGCGTGGTGTCGGTGCCGGTGCGGCTGCACGAGCGGATGCTGGCCGAGGTCAACCTGTTCTTCCGCCGGCCCACCGGGCTGGGCGAGGAGGACCGCGAGCTGCTCGATGCCCTGGCCAGCCACCTGGCCAGCGCCATGGAAGGCCTGCGCGCCGCCGCCATGGAACGCGAGACCGCGGTCGCCGAGGAGCGCAGCCTGCTCGCGCGCGAGCTGCACGACTCGATCGCCCAGTCGCTGGCCTTCATGAAGATCCAGGTGCAGCTGCTGCGGCAGGCGATGCAGCGCGGCGACCCGCAGGCCATGCAGCGCGTGGTGGGTGAGCTCGAGGCCGGCGTGCGCGAGAGCTATGCCGACGTGCGCGAGCTGCTGCTGCACTTCCGCACGCGCACCAGCCAGGAGGACATCCAGGCGGCGCTGCGCACCACGCTGCAGAAATTCGAGCACCAGACCGGCCTGCCGGCCCGCCTCACCATGGAAGGCTGGGGGTGCCGCTGGCGGCCGACGTGCAGGTGCAGGTGCTGCACATCCTGCAGGAGGCGCTGTCCAACGTGCGCAAGCACGCGGGAGCCCGGCAGGTCGAGCTGCGCGTGAGCGCCGTGCCGCAATGGCGCTTCGAGGTGAGCGACGACGGCGCCGGCTTCGACCCCGACGACGGCAGCCGCGGCGAGACCCACGTGGGCCTGCGCATCATGCAGGAGCGCGCGCAGCGCATCGGCGCGCGCGTGAGCGTCAGCTCCGCGCCCGGCGTGGGCTGCACGGTGACGCTGGTGCTGCCCTCGTCCGCGCAGGAACCGGCCGGCGCGCTGCGCCCCGAGGAGGCGGCCGCCTGATGGAGAAACCGCAATGACCCCCGTGCGCCTGCTGGTCGTCGACGACCACACCCTCTTTCGCCGCGGCCTGCTCGCGCTGCTCGGCATGGACCCTTCGCTGCAGGTCGTGGGCGAGGCCGGGGACGCGGCGGAGGCGGTGCGCAAGGCCCAGGCGCTGCAGCCCGACCTGGTGCTGCTGGACAACCACCTGCCCGGCGCCACCGGCATCCAGGCGATGGCGGACCTGAAGGAGGCGGCACCGCACGCGAAGATCGTGCTGCTGACCGTGAGCGAGGACGAGAACGACCTGCAACTGGCGCTGCGCGGCGGCGCCAACGGCTACCTGCTCAAGACGATCGAGGGGGACGTGCTCACGGCGGCGATCCACCGCATCGTCGCCGGCGAGCCGGTGATCAGCCCCGAACTGATGGGCAAGCTGGTCGCCGCGCTGCAGGGCGGCGCAGGCGCCGCATCGGCGCCCGCGCCGATCGCAGTGGCGGCCGACACCGGCCCGGCGCTGTCGCCGCGCGAGCAGGAAGTGCTGCGCCAGATCGCGCGCGGCGCGAGCAACAAGGAGATCGCGCGCACGCTGGACATCGCCGAGACCACCGTCAAGATCCACGTGCAGCACATCCTGCGCAAGCTCGGCGTGAGCTCGCGGGTGCAGGCGGCGGTGGCGGTGATGAGCGGGGGCGTGCGGGTCTAGCGCGGGAGGCCTCCCGGGCGCGCCCCGGTCCGGCCTGCGGGATCCTTGATATTTGTCAAGGCCGGCCCGGGCGGCTCGCAGAACAATAGGTGCATTCGAAATGCACCTTATGGAAAGAGGAGCCCGCATGACCCAGACCGCATCCCGCATCGACGTGCGCACCATCGCGCCGCGTGAGCGCCACCCGCTGATCTTCTCCACCTTCAATGGCCTGGCGGCAGGCCAGACCCTGGAGCTGGTCAACGACCACGATCCCCGCCCCCTCTACTACCAGTTCAACGCCCAGATGCCCGGGCAGTTCAGCTGGGAGTACCTGGAGCACGGCCCGGACGTCTTCCGCGTCGCGATCACCCGCACGCAGGCCGGCCCGGCGGCGGAAAGCGGCAGCTGCTGCGGCGGCGGCTGCGGCGGCTGAGCACCCCATCACGGAGGAAAACCAAATGTTGAGAAACGTTCCCACACTCTGGCGCTGGCTGGCACTGGTCTTCGTGCTGTCCTTCGGCGCCCTCGGCTACCTCGGCGTGCAGATCTACCAGTCGGCACCGCCCATCCCCTCCGCGGTGGTGACCACCGGCGGCGAGGTCCTCTACACCGGCGAGCAGGTCCAGCGCGGCCAGCAGGTCTGGCTGGCCGCCGGCGGCCAGCAGCAGGGCAGCGTCTGGGGCCACGGTGCCTACGTGGCGCCCGACTGGTCCGCCGACTGGCTGCACCGCGAAGCCGAGGCGCTCCAGGCGCTGCGCAGCAAGGCGATCGCCGCCGACCCCTCGGCCCTGACCGCCTCCCAGCGCGGCGCCGTCCAGGCCGGGCTGCAGGAAGAGATGCGCCGCAACACCTACGACGCGGCGACCGGCAAGGTCACCGTGAGCGAAGAGCGCGCGCAGGCCATCCGCCAGACCGCCGGCCATTACAGCGCCCTGTTCGGCAACGACCAGAAGCTGTCCAAGCTGCGCGAGCAGTACGCGATGGTCGAGAACAACATCCCCGCCAAGGCCGACCGGGAAGCGCTGACCGCGTTCTTCTTCTGGAGCGCCTGGGCCGCCGCCACCGACCGTCCCGGCGAACAGGGCGTTTCCTACACCAGCAACTGGCCGCACGAACCGCTGGTGGGCAACACCATGACCGCCTCGTCCGCCATGTGGTCCATGGTCTCCATCATCCTGCTGCTGGCCGGCATCGCCGCCATGCTGTGGTTGCACGGCGCCGGCAAGCACGAGGAAGAAGCCGTTCCGCCCAGGAGCGACCCGCTGGCCGGCGCGAAGGCGACCGCCTCCATGAAGGCCACGCGCAAGTACTTCTTCGTGGTGATCGGCCTCATGCTGCTGCAGATCGCCATGGGCGTGGTCACCGCGCACTACGCGGTGGAAGGCCAGTCCTTCTTCGGCCTGCCGATCGGCGAGATCCTGCCCTACGTGACCAGCCGTACCATCCACACCCAGGTCGGCATCTTCTGGATCGCCACCGCCTGGCTGGCCACCGGCCTGTACATCGCGCCCCTGCTGGGCGGCAAGGAACCGAAGTTCCAGCGCCTGGGCACCGACTTCCTGTTCTACGCGCTGCTCGTGATCGTGGTGGGTTCCACCGTGACCAGCTGGCTCGGCACCCTGCAGCGCAGCGGCACCGACTTCAGCTTCTGGATCGGCAACCAGGGCCTCGAGTTCACCTCGATGGGCCGCGTGTGGCAGTACCTGCTGTTCGTCGGCCTGCTGCTGTGGGCCGTGCTCCTGGGCCGCGCCCTGTGGCCGGCACTGAAGACGCCTTCAGAGTCCCGCGGCCTGATCGCCATGGTGTTCCTGTCGGCCACCTGCATCGGCGGCTTCTACGCGACCTCGCTCACCTGGGGCCAGAACACCCACTACTCGATGGTGGAGTACTGGAGGTGGTGGTTGGTGCACCTGTGGGTGGAAGGCTTCTTCGAAGTGTTCGCCACCGCGGTGATCGCGCTGATCTTCACCAAGCTGGGCCTGGTGCGCGCCGCGAGCGCCAACCGCGCCATCGTCGCCGAGACCATCGTGTTCCTGTTCGGCGGCATCCTGGGCACCCTGCACCACCTGTACTGGACCGGCACGCCGGTGTCCGTGATCGCCGTCGGCGCCGTGTTCTCCGCGCTGGAAGTGGTTCCGCTGACGCTGATCGGCCTGGAAGCGCTTCAGACCTGGAGGCGTTCGCAGGGCATGCCCTGGCTGGCGGCCTACAAGTGGCCCGTGCTGTGCTTCGTCGCGGTGGGCTTCTGGAACACCGTCGGCGCCGGCCTGCTGGGCTTCGCGATCAACCCGCCCGCCTCGCTGTACTACGTGCAGGGCCTGAACATGACCGCCGCCCACGGCCACGCCGCCCTCTTCGGTGTGTACGGCATGCTGGGCATCGGCCTGATGCTGTTCTGCCTGCGCGGCCTCTATGCGCGCCACCTGCATGCCGACCACCTGATCAAGCCCGCCTACTGGGGCCTGAACATCGGCCTGGCGATGATGGTGTTCATGTCGCTGCTGCCCGCCGGCATCTACCAGGCGTACGCGGCGATCACCAAGGGCCTGTGGTTCGCCCGCTCCGCGGAGGTCATCCACTCCCCGGTGATGGAAACGCTGGTCTGGCTGCGCGTGCCCGGCGACATCCTGTTCGCCATCGGCGCGGTCTTCCTGGCCCTGTACGCCTTCCGCCTGCTCGGCAGGGGTGGCCGGCAGGCCGAGCCGGTCCTCGGTGGAGACACCGCATCGGCCCGGGGCTGATCCACGTCACACGGCCGGCTCACGCCGGCCTTATTCTTTGGGGAGCGCCATGAAACTCACCTCCTTCACCGACTACAGCCTGCGCGTGCTGATCTACCTCGCCGCCCAGCCGGGGAGCGGGCGACCATCGCGCAGATCGCCACCGCCTTCGACGTCTCGGAGAACCACCTGGTGAAGGTGGTGCATTTCCTGGGCAAGCAGGGCTGGCTGGCCAACGTGCGCGGCAAGGGCGGCGGGCTGAGCTGGGCGAGGCGCCGGAGAAGATCGTGGTGGGCCGCGTGGTGCGCGAGACCGAAGGCAAGGCCGTGGTCGCCGAGTGCTTCGGCGAAAGCGGCGGCGACTGCCAGATCGCGCCCAACTGCCGCCTGCGCGGCGTGCTGGGCGAGGCGGTGACCGCCTTCTACGCCGTGCTGGATCGCTACACGCTGGCCGACCTGGTCAACAACCGCCAGCAACTGGCGCGCATGCTGTTCATCGACCGTCCCGCGCCGGCCAAGTCCGCCCGGGCGGACCGGGGGCACGCGTGAGCGAGGAACGCTTCACCTACGAAGGTCCGCCGGACCTGCTGCCCGTGCTCGTCCAGGCGCTGGAGCGCGTGGTCGATCCCGAGGTGGCCATGAACATCGTCGACGTCGGGCTGGTCTATGGCGTGAAGGTCGCCGACGGCCGCATGGACGTGGACATCACCATGACGTCCGCCGCCTGCCCGGTGACGGACATCATCATCGAGGACGTGGAGAACGAGCTGGACAAGTCGCTGCCGCCCGATCTGAAGATCCACGTCGAACTGGTATGGGAGCCGCCATGGACGCCGCAGCGCATGAGCGCCAAAGCCCGCAGCTTCATGGGCTGGTGACGCCGCGCCGCGCGGTCGCCGCGCTGCTGCTGGCCTGCGTGGCCGCAGCGCTGCTGGCGGGCATCGCCGGCGGCCTGCTGCGCGTGGGCATCGCCCTGGCGCCGGCCGATGCCGCGTGGCTGGGTCGCGCCGCGCTGGCGCATGCCGCGCTGATGATGTGCGGCTTCATGGGCACGGTGATCGGCATCGAACGCGCCGTCGCCTTCAAGCACCGCGCCGCGTGGAGCGCGCCGGTGGCCTCCGGCCTGGCCGGCCTCGCCCTGTTGAACGGAGCCGACGCATTGGCGGCCTGGCTGCTGGTGGCCGCAGCCACCGCCTTCGTGGGCGTGAACCTGTTGCTGCTGCAGCGGCAGCGCGCCAGCCACACCGGCCTGCTGCTGGTGAGCGCCGCGGCCTGGTTCGTGGGCAACGTGCTGTTCGCAGCGGGTGCCAGCCCGGTGGCGGTGCTGCCCTGGTGGTTCGCCTTCCTGGTGATGACGATCGCCGCCGAGCGGCTGGAGATGACGCGGCTGATGCGGCGCCGGCCCGGCGCGCAGCCGGCGCTGTACGTGGTGCTCGCCGTGCTGCTGCTCGGTGCGGTCGCCTCCCCGGTCTCGCCGCTGGCGGGCGGCCTGCTGTTCGGCCTGGCGCTGATGGCGCTCTCGGCCTGGCTCTTCACCTTCGACATCGCGCGCCGCACCGTGCGCGCCGACGGCCTGTCGCGCTACATGGCCATCTGTCTGCTCGGTGGCTACGTGTGGCTGGCGCTGGGCGGACTGGGCTGGGCCGCGACGGCGATCGGCCTGCCGGCGCGCGATCTGGCGCTGCACGGGCTGGGCCTGGGCTTCATCGTCAGCATGATCATGGGCCATGCGCCGGTGATCCTGCCCGCGGTGGCGCGCGTCAAGCTGCTGTGGGGGCCCTTGTTCTACCTGCCGCTGGCCGCGCTGCACGGCTCGCTGCTGCTGCGGCTGGCCGGCGGCTTCGCCGACTTCCAGTGGCGCGCGCAAGGCGCGCTCTTCAACGCACTGGCGATCGCGCTGTTCGCGCTGACGGTCGCCGGTTCCGCATTCGCATGGCGCCGCCGCCACGGGCCGGCCGCCGCTCCCAGGGAAAAGACTTCATGAGCTATCTGCGGATCGAGGAGCCGGCGCCGCCGGCGCCTCCGCGCGGCTTCGCGCTGTGGGAACTGGGCTTCCGCCCCTTCTACCTGCTGGCCAGCAGCTTCGCGGCCCTGTCGATCCTGCTGTGGTCGCTGCAGTTCACCGGGCTGCTGCCCGCGCCCTACCTGTCGGGGCCCGTGTGGCATGCGCACGAGATGCTGTTCGGCTTCACGCTCGCCGTGATCGTCGGCTTCCTGCTCACGGCCGGTCGCAACTGGACGGGCCGTCCCACGCCGACCGGATGGAAGCTCGCCGCGCTGGCCCTGCTCTGGCTGGCGGCGCGCGTGCTGGTGCTCACGCCCTGGGGCTGGGCCTCGGCCATCGCCAATGCGGCCTTCCCGCTGGCCGCGGCGGTCGCGCTGGCGGTCCCCTTCGTCGCCGCCGGCAACCGGCGCAACTACTTCTTCGTCGCGCTGCTCGCGCTGCTGTCGCTGGCTTCGCTGACCGTGCACCTGAACCAGCTGGGCGTGATTTCGCTGCCGGCCGGCGTCGGCCTGCAGGTGGGCCTCGACGCCGTGCTGTTCATCCTGTGCGTGATGGGCGGCCGCGTGATCCCCATGTTCACCAACAACGGCGTGCCGGGCGCCAACGCCCGCCGGCAGCCGCTGCTGGAGAAACTGGCGCTGGGCCTGGTGCTGGCAGTGCTGGCGGCGGACGTGCTGCACGCGCCCGCCTGGCTGGTCGGTACGGTGGCGGCACTCGCCGCGCTGGCGCACCTGGCCCGCTGGCTGCTGTGGCAGCCCTGGGCCACGCTGCGCACGCCGCTGGTATGGGTGCTGCACCTGGCCTATGCCTGGATCCCCGTGCACCTCGCGCTGCGCGCGCTGGCGGCCGCGGGCTGGGTCACTCCTTCCGCTGCCGTGCATGCACTGACGGTGGGCGCGGTCGGCGGGCTGATCATCGGGATGATGACGCGCACGGCGCGCGGCCACACCGCACGGCGGCTGCAGGCGGACCGCTGGGATGTCTGCGCCTACCTGCTGGTCGCCGCGGCGGCCCTGGTGCGCGTGCTGGTGCCGCTGGCCGCACCGGCGTGGACGCTGCAGGCGATCCTCTGCTCCGGCGCGCTGTGGTCGCTCGGATTCGCGGTGTACGCCGTGCGTTATTTCAAGGTCCTGGCCCGTCCGCGGCTCGACGGCAAGGCCGGCTGATTGACCTGGATCAAAGGTGCATTTGCAATGCACCTTCACCTTGCGCTGCATCAAACCACCGAGGACGCGGGCTGCCTACAGTCATTCCAACGGTTCCAAACAAGAAGCCGTTGGCCCCGCGGGGGTCTCACCCGCGAATGACAAGAAAGTCAGGCAGTCCAGATGTTCAACCGCATCGTCGCTCCCATCCCCACCGCCGTCGCCCTGCTGTTCGTGGCGGCTCCCTTCCTCGGCTCCGTTGGGGCCACCGCCATCAACAAGCAGGTCTCGACGACTCCGCAGGCCGTGGCCGCGGCGCCCGCCGGTGCCGTGCAGAAGATCGTCCTGAAGACCGGCATGGCCGGCGGCAAGATGGTGTACCTGGACGAGAAGGGCACCGTGAACCCGGTGCTGCGCGGCAAGGTCGGCGAGACGCTCGAGATCACGATCACCAGCGGCGAAGGTGCGGAGCACGACATCGTGTTCCCCGAACTCGACGCCAAGTCCGAGAAGTTCACCGGCAAGAGCGCACCCGTCAAGCTGCTGGTGAAGCTCACGCAATCGGGCGAGTTCACCTACTACTGCTCCATCCCCGGCCACCGCCAGATCGGCATGGAAGGCGTGCTGGAAGTGACCGGCCCGGCCGACGCGAACGCGAAGGCCAAGCCCGCCGCCCCGGCCGCCACGGTCATGGGCGCCGCCACCGCCAACCCCATCGCACCGGCGGCGAAGAACGCGGTGGTCATCTCGCAGGACCCGAACGCCGTGCCGCAGCCGCTGGGCGCGCGCGCCCCGACGCTGGTGAAGTACGCGATCGAGACGGTCGAACTCGAAGGCAAGCTCGACGACGGCGCCACCTTCACCTACTGGACCTTCGCCCGCAAGGTGCCGGGCCCGATGCTGCGCGTGAAGAAGGGCGACATGGTCGAGATCAAGCTGAGCAACAATCCGAACAGCAAGGCCGTGCACTCGATCGACCTGCACGCCGTGACCGGCGGCATGGGCGGCGGCGAGCACACCCAGGTGGCGCCCGGCGAGACCAAGACGATCACCTTCAAGGCGCTGAACCCCGGCCTGTACGTCTACCACTGCGCCACGCCTTCGGTGGCCCACCACATCTCCGCCGGCATGTACGGCCTGATCCTGGTCGAACCCGAGAAGGGCCTGCCCAAGGTGGACAAGGAGTTCTACGTGATGCAGGGCGACCTGTACACCAACCACGCGTTCGGCACCAAGGGCCATCACGAGTACAGCCCCGAGAAGGCAGCCGACGAACTGCCCTCCTACTTCACCTTCAACGGCTCGGTCGGCGCGCTGACCAAGGAGCACAAGATGTCCGCCAAGGCGGGCGAGACGGTGCGCGTGTTCTTCGGTGTCGGCGGTCCGAACAAGGTCTCGTCCTTCCACGTGATCGGCGAGATCTTCGACAAGGTGTACAGCGAGGGCGCCACCAACACCATCAAGCAGAACGTGCAGACCACGCTCGTGCCCGCCGGCGGCGCCACCATCGTCGACTTCAAGGTGCAGTACCCCGGCAAGTACCTGCTGGTCGACCACGCGCTGTCCCGCGCAGCCAAGGGCGGCATCGGCGCCCTGGAGGTGACCGGCCCGGCCGACGACAAGGTGTACAAGGCCTCCGAACCCGGCCACGGCAACATGGCGCACTGAGCGGACACCCTCCCCTGCTCAGTCTTCGGCCCGCGCCTGCGGGCCTTTTTGTGGGTGCGGCGGGCGTCGCTCGGAGCACACCGCAAATGAAGAAGCCCGGCTGAGCCGGGCTTCGATCCCCGCTGCGCGGGGTGGCGCTGATCGCGCCAGGGGTCCCGCCGTGGCACCGGCGGGTGAAGTCATGGTGGCACTGCGCGTGCCCCGAGTCTTGCGCCAGGTCAAACATCGCGCGCGAGTAGTTCCACGGAACGATCCCCCTCCTCCTTCACGACCGCCCGTGCTGTGCCACCGGGGGATGTTGCGAAGCGCGCGCACGCGCGAAAGTCCCATGCGTCGAGACAGAGAGAGAAACGGAGAGCGACGTGTCCACTGCAACCCTTCCCGCCGCCGGCAAGGCCTCCGGTGCCGCCGCCACGGCGACCGGCCAGGCCTGGTCCGTGCTGGCGGTCAGCACCCTGGCCTTCACGGTCTGCTTCATGGTCTGGATGATGTTCGGCGTGATCGGGATCCCGATCAAGAAGATGCTGAACCTCAACGCCACGGAGTTCGGCCTGCTCACCGCCACCCCCGTGCTCACCGGCTCGCTGATCCGCGTGCCCCTGGGCATCTGGACCGACCGCTTCGGCGGCCGCATCGTGATGGCGGTGCTGATGGCGGCCACGGTGCCGGCGATCTTCCTCATGGCCTACGCCACCGCCTACTGGCACTTCCTGGTGATCGGCCTGTTCGTGGGCCTGGCCGGCGGCTCCTTCTCGGTCGGCACGCCCTACGTCGCGCGCTGGTTCCCCAAGAAGCAGCAGGGCTTCGCGATGGGCGTGTACGGCGCCGGCAACTCCGGCGCGGCGGTCAACAAGTTCGTGGCGCCGGTGATCCTGGTCGCGCTCGGATGGACCGCCGTCCCCACCGTCTACGCCGCGGTGATGCTGGGCACGCTGGTGCTGTTCTGGATGTTCAGCTACAGCAACCCGCAGCACCTGGTGCCGCACACCGTGAGCTTCCGCGACCAGCTCAAGGCGCTGAAGGACCCCAAGGTGCTGCGCTACTGCCAGTACTACAGCATCGTGTTCGGCGGCTACGTCGCCCTGTCGCTGTGGATGGTGCAGTACTACGTCGGCGAGTTCGGCCTGGACATCCGCGTGGCCGCCCTGCTGGCCGCCTGCTTCTCGCTGCCCGGGGGCGTGCTGCGCGCCATCGGCGGCTGGCTCTCGGACAAGTACGGCGCCCACAGCATGACCTGGTGGGTGATGTGGGTCAGCTGGATCTGCCTGTTCCTGCTGTCCTATCCGCAGGCCGACTTCACCATCGTCACCGTCAACGGGCCGAAGACCTTCCACGTCGGCCTGAACGTGTACACCTTCACCGCGCTGATGTTCATCCTGGGCATCGCCTGGGCCTTCGGCAAGGCCAGCGTCTTCAAGTACATCAGCGACGACTTCCCGAAGAACATCGGCGCCATCTCCGGCATCGTGGGCCTGGCCGGCGGCCTGGGCGGCTTCCTGCTGCCGATCATGTTCGGCGCCCTCATGGACCTCACCGGCATCCGTTCCAGCGCCTTCATGCTGATGTACGGCGTGGTGTGGGTCTCCCTGATCTGGATGTACTACACCGAGGTCCGCAAGACCCAGGTGATGGGCAGCCATGCCGCTGCATCCCCCTCGTTCACGAACTAGCCAAGGAGCATCGCCATGGCCATCACCACCACGCCCGAAGTCGCCCTGGGCCGCAAGGGCCGGACCCTGACCGTCTGGACGCCGGAAGACAAGCAGTTCTGGGAAACGCAGGGCGAAGCCGTCGCCAAGATCAACCTGTGGATCAGCGTCCCGGCGCTGTTCCTCGCCTTCGCCGTCTGGCAGGTCTGGAGCGTCGTCGCCGTGGGCCTGCCCGGCCTCGGCTTCAAGTACTCCACCAACCAGCTGTTCTGGCTGGCGGCGGCGCGGCGGCGCTCTCGGGCGCGACGCTGCGCATCTTCTACTCCTTCATCGTGCCGCTGGTGGGCGGGCGCCGCTGGACCGCGATCTCCACCGCCACGCTGCTGATCCCGGCCATCGGCATCGGCTACGCGGTGCAGGACAACACCACGACCTACCCGACGATGCTGATGCTCGCGCTGCTGTGCGGCCTGGGCGGCGGCAACTTCAGCTCCAGCATGGCCAACATCAGCTTCTTCTTCCCGAAGGAGCGCAAGGGTTCCGCGCTGGGCGTGAACGCCGGCCTGGGCAACCTCGGCGTCTCGGTCGTGCAGTTCCTCAGCCCGCTGGTGATCACCGCCGGCGTGTTCGGCGTGCTGGGCGGCGATCCGCAGACCATCATGAAGGGCGGCCAGCAGGTGCAGGTGTGGACGCAGAACGCGGCCTTCATCTGGGTGCCGTGGATCGCCATCGCCTCCGTCGCCGCCTGGTTCGGCATGAACGACATCGCCGACGCCAAGGCTTCCTTCGCCACGCAGGCGACCATCTTCGGCAAGAAGCACACCTGGCTGATGTGCCTGCTGTACCTGGGCACCTTCGGCTCCTTCATCGGCTACGCCGCCGGCTTCCCGCTCCTGATCAAGAGCCAGTTCCCCAACGTGAACCCGCTGGCCTACGCCTGGATGGGGCCCCTGGTCGGCGCCGTCATCCGCCCCTTCGGCGGCTGGCTCTCCGACAAGCTGGGTGGCGCCCGCGTGACCTTCTGGAACTTCGTGGTGATGGCCGGCGCGGTGCTCGGCGTCCTGTACTTCCTGCCGGTGGCCGGCCAGGGCGGCAACTTCACCGGCTTCTTCCTGATGTTCCTGGTGCTGTTCCTCACCACCGGCATCGGCAACGGCTCGACCTTCCGCATGATCCCGGTGATCTTCCTGAACCAGGCGCTGCAGGGCGTGCCGGCCAACGACAAGGAAGCCTTCACCCGCGCCAGCCGCGAAGGCAACACCGAAGGTGCCGCGACGCTGGGCTTCACGGCCGCCTTCGCGGCCTACGGCGGCTTCTTCATCCCCAAGAGCTACGGCACCTCGATCACGATGACCGGCGGCCCCGAGGCGGCGCTGTACGTGTTCGTCGCGTTCTACCTGCTGTGCATCGCCATCACCTACTGGTACTACGCGCGCAGGAACGCGGAGATGCCCTGCTAGCGCCCCACCCCAGCCCTCCCCCGCAGGGGGAGGGAGCCAAACCGGAAGGAACGAACAATGAGCCATTTCCTCGACCGCCTCACCTGGTTCCAGCAGCCGCGCGAGTCCTTCGCCGACGGCCACGGCCAGGTGACGAACGAAGACCGCAGCTGGGAGCAGGCCTACCGCGACCGCTGGGCGCACGACAAGATCGTGCGCAGCACCCATGGCGTGAACTGCACGGGCTCCTGCTCGTGGAAGATCTACGTCAAGGGCGGCATCGTCACCTGGGAGACGCAGCAGACCGACTACCCGCGCACCCGCTGGGACATGCCCAACCACGAGCCGCGCGGCTGCGCCCGCGGCGCCAGCTACAGCTGGTACCTCTACTCCGCCAACCGCGTGAAGTACCCGCTGGTGCGGGGGCGCCTGCTCAAGCTGTGGCGGGAAGCCCGCCGCACGCTGCCGCCGGTGGCCGCCTGGGCCAGCCTGGTCGGTGACGAACAGCGCCGCAAGAGCTGGCAGGAAGTGCGCGGGCTCGGCGGCTTCGCGCGTTCCAGCTGGGACGAGGTCAACGAGATCGTCGCCGCCTCCAACATCCACACCATCCAGAAGCACGGCCCCGACCGCGTGATCGGCTTCTCGCCGATCCCGGCGATGTCGATGGTCAGCTACGCCGCCGGCTCACGCTACCTGTCGCTGATCGGCGGCGTCTGCATGTCCTTCTACGACTGGTACTGCGACCTGCCGCCCTCTTCGCCGCAGATCTGGGGCGAGCAGACCGACGTGCCGGAATCGGCCGACTGGTACAACAGCAACTACATCATCGCCTGGGGCTCCAACGTCCCGCAGACCCGCACGCCCGACGCGCACTTCTTCACCGAGGTCCGCTACAAGGGCACCAAGACGGTGGCGATCACGCCCGACTACTCCGAGGTCGCCAAGCTGGCCGACCTCTGGATGCACCCCAAGCAGGGCACCGACGCGGCGCTCGCCATGGCGATGGGCCACGTGATCCTCAAGGAGTTCTACTTCGACCAGCGTTCGGAGTACTTCGACGACTACGCGCGCCGCTACACCGACCTGCCGATGCTGGTCATGCTCAAGGAGCAGGTGCTGCCCAACGGCCAGACCGCGCTGGTCCCTGACCGCTACGTGCGCGCCTCGGACTTCAACGGCAAGCTGGGCCAGTCCAACAACCCCGAGTGGAAGACGCTCGCCTTCGACGCCGAGGGCAAGGTCGTGGTGCCCAAGGGCGCGATCGGCTTCCGCTGGGGCCCGGATGGCCGCCCGGACGCGGGCCAGTGGAACTTGGAAGCCAGGGAAGCGCGCGGCAACGCCGACGTGAAACTCAAGCTCTCGGTGCTGGAAGGCGAGAACAAGGAAGCTTCCACCGCCAAGGTCGCCTTCCCCTACTTCGGCGGCATCGCGCACGAGCACTTCCCGCACAGCGCGCACGGTGACGTGCTGGTGCGCACGGTGCCGGTGCAGCGCATCAGGCTGGGCAAGGCCGGCGAGGAGCGCCACGCCACCGTCGCCACCGTGTTCGACCTCCAGGCAGCGCAGTACGGGGTGCCGCGCGGCCTGCCGATGGAGTACGCGGCGAAGAACTACGACGAGGACACGCCCTACACGCCCGCGTGGCAGGAAAAGATCACCGGCGTGCCGCGCCAGCAGGTGATCACGGTAGCCCGCCAGTTCGCCGAGAACGCGCACAAGACGCACGGCCGCTCGATGGTGATCATCGGCGCCGCCATGAACCACTGGTACCACAGCGACATGAACTACCGCGGCGTCATCAACATGCTGATGATGTGCGGCTGCATCGGCCAGAGCGGCGGCGGCTGGGCGCACTACGTGGGCCAGGAGAAGCTGCGGCCGCAGACCGGCTGGACCGCGCTGGCCTTCGCGCTCGACTGGATCCGGCCGCCGCGGCAGATGAACTCCACCTCCTTCTTCTACGCGCACACCGACCAGTGGCGCTACGAGAAGCTGGGCGTGGAGGAGGTGCTGTCGCCGCTGGCCGACCCGGCCAAGTACAAGGGCAGCCTGATCGACTACAACGTGCGCGCCGAGCGCATGGGCTGGCTGCCGTCGGCGCCGCAATTGCAGACCAACCCGCTGCAGGTGGTGAAAGACGCCAAGGGCGGCGACGTCAGGACTACGTCGTCAAGTCGCTCAAGGACGGCTCGCTCAGGATGTCCTGCGAGGACCCGGACCATCCCGCCAACTGGCCGCGCAACCTGTTCGTCTGGCGCTCCAACATCCTGGGCTCCTCGGGCAAGGGCCACGAGTACTTCCTCAAGCACCTGCTGGGCACCTCGCACGGCGTGCAGGGCAAGGACCTCGGGGCTGACGAGGCCAAGCCAACCGAGGTGGTCTGGCACGACAAGGCGCCTGAAGGCAAGCTCGACCTGGTGGTGACGCTGGACTTCCGCCTGTCCACCACCTGCCTGTACTCGGACATCGTGCTGCCCACGGCCACCTGGTACGAGAAGAACGACCTCAACACCAGCGACATGCACCCCTTCATCCACCCGCTGTCGACGGCGGTGGACCCGGCCTGGGAAGCGCGCAGCGACTGGGAGATCTACAAGGGCTTCGCGAAGAAGTTCAGCGAGCTCGCGCCCGGCCAGCTGGGCGTGGAGAAGGAAGTGGTGCTGTCGCCGCTGATGCACGACACGCCCGCCGAACTGGCGCAGCCCTTCGGCGTGCAGGACTGGAAGCGCGGCGAGTGCGAGCTGATCCCCGGCAAGACGGCGCCCAACATCGCGGTGGTCGAGCGCGACTACCCGAACGTGTACCAGCGCTTCACGGCCCTGGGCCCCTTGATGGACAAGGTGGGCAACGGCGGCAAGGGCATCAGCTGGAACACCCAGGACGAGGTGCAGCAGCTGGCCGAGCTCAATGGCAAGGTGCGCGAGCCCGGCGTCAGCCAGGGCATGCCCAGGATCGTGACCGACATCGACGCCTGCGAGGTGATCCTGCAGCTGGCGCCCGAGACCAACGGCCACGTCGCGGTCAAGGCCTGGGAGGCGCTGTCCAAGGCCACCGGCCGCGAGCACGCGCACCTGGCGCTGCACCGCGAGGACGAGAAGATCCGCTTCCGCGACGTGCAGGCGCAGCCGCGCAAGATCATCAGCTCGCCCACCTGGAGCGGCCTGGAGAGCGAGAAGGTCTCGTACAACGCCGGCTACACCAACGTGCACGAGCTGATCCCATGGCGCACGCTCACGGGGCGGCAGCAGTTCTTCCTGGACCACCCCTGGATGAACGCCTTCGGCGAGCAGTTCTCCAGCTACCGGCCGCCGGTGGACCTGAAGACCACGGGCGCGATCGCGGGCATCAAGCCGAACGGCAACCGCGAGATCCAGCTGAACTTCATCACGCCGCACCAGAAGTGGGGCATCCACTCCACGTACAGCGACAACCTGATCATGCTGACGCTCAACCGCGGCGGCCCGGTGATCTGGCTGTCGGAGGACGACGCGAAGAGCGCGGGCATCGTCGACAACGACTGGGTCGAGCTGTTCAACGTCAACGGCGCGATCACGGCGCGCGCGGTGGTCAGCCAGCGCGTCAACCCCGGCATGGTGCTGATGTACCACGCGCAGGAAAAGATCGTGAACACGCCCGGCTCGGAGATCACCGGCGCGCGCGGCGGCATCCACAACTCGGTGACCCGCATCGTGGTCAAGCCCACGCACATGATCGGCGGCTACGCGCAGTTCAGCTACGGCTTCAACTACTACGGGACCATAGGGACCAACCGCGACGAGTTCGTGGTGGTGCGCAAGATGAACAAGGTGGACTGGATGGACAGCGAAACCGAGTCCGCCGCTGAAGGAGCACAGGCATGAAAGTCCGCGCACAGATCGGCATGGTGCTGAACCTGGACAAGTGCATCGGCTGCCACACCTGTTCGGTGACCTGCAAGAACGTGTGGACCTCGCGTCCCGGCATGGAGTACGCGTGGTTCAACAACGTCGAGACCAAGCCCGGCATCGGCTACCCCAAGGAGTGGGAGAACCAGGGCAAGTGGCAGGGCGGCTGGATCCGCAACGACGACGGCTCGATCGAGCCGCGCCAGGGCGGCAAGTGGAAGCTGCTGATGCGCATCTTCGCCAACCCCAACCTGCCGCAGATCGACGACTACTACGAGCCCTTCACCTTCGACTACGAGCACCTGCAGACGGCGCCCGAGATGAAGGCCGCGCCCACGGCGCGCCCGCGTAGCCTGATCACCGGCCAGCGCATGGAGAAGATCGAGTGGGGCCCGAACTGGGAGGAGATCCTGGGCGGCGAGTTCGCCAAGCGCAGCAAGGACCAGAACCTGGCCACCTTCGACCGCGTGCAGAAGGAGATGGTGGGCCAGTTCGAGAACACCTTCATGATGTACCTGCCGCGCCTGTGCGAGCACTGCCTCAACCCGGCGTGCGTGGCCTCCTGCCCCTCGGGCTCGATCTACAAGCGCGAGGAGGACGGCATCGTCCTGATCGACCAGGACAAGTGCCGCGGCTGGCGCATGTGCGTCTCGGGCTGCCCCTACAAGAAGATCTACTACAACTGGCAGACCGGCAAGGCCGAGAAGTGCATCTTCTGCTACCCGCGCATCGAGGCGGGCCAGCCGACGGTGTGCTCCGAAACCTGCGTGGGCCGCATCCGCTACCTGGGCGTGGTGCTCTATGACGCGGACAGGATCGACGCCGCCGCCAGCGTGGAGAACGAGCAGGACCTGTACGAGGCGCAGCTGGGCGTCTTCCTCGACCCGAACGACCCGGCCGTGATCGCGCAGGCGCGCAAGGACGGCATCCCGGAAGCCTGGATCGAGGGCGCGAAGAACTCGCCGGTGTGGAAGATGGCGATGGACTGGAAGGTCGCGCTGCCGCTGCACCCCGAGTACCGCACGCTGCCCATGGTCTGGTACGTGCCGCCGCTGTCGCCCATCACCTCCGCCGCCAACGCGGGCTTCGTGGGCGTCAACGGCCAGTTGCCGGACGTGTCCGAGATGCGCATCCCGGTGCAGTACCTGGCCAACCTGCTGACCGCCGGCCAGACCGGCCCGGTGATCCGCGCCCTGGAACGCATGCTGGCCATGCGCGCCTGGCAGCGCGGCAAGCACGTGGACCACGTGGAGAACACCGAGGTGCTGCTGCAGGCGGGACTGACCGTGGCCCAGGTCGAGGACATGTACCGGATCATGGCCATCGCCAACTACGAGGACCGCTTCGTGATCCCGTCCACGCACCGCGAGTACGCGGAGAACGCCTTCGACGTGAAGGGCGGCTGCGGGTTCAGCTTCGGCAACGGCTGCTCCGACGGGGCCAGCGAGGCCAGCCTGTTCGACGGCAAGAAGAAGCGGACGATCCCGATCGCGGTGGAGAAGGTGTGAGCATGAACAAGAACACGAAGATCAGCCACACGCTGCGCGCGCTGGCGCTGCTGCTGTCCTACCCGGACCAGAAGGTGCGCGACCTGCTGCCGGCCCTGGCGACGGCGATCGACGAGGAGCGCGCCCTGTCCACGGAGCGCTGCTCGGAGATCCGTTCCCTGGCCTCCGAGATGGCGGTGGCCGACCCCATCGCCGTCGAATCGCGCTACGTCGAACTGTTCGACCGCGGGCGCAGCACCTCGCTGCACCTGTTCGAGCACGTGCACGGCGATTCGCGCGACCGCGGCCCGGCGATGATCGACCTGGTCAAGCACTACGAGGCCGCCGGCCTGTTCTTCGACGGCAAGGAGCTGCCCGACCACCTGTGCGTGGTGCTGGAATTCGCTTCCACCCAGCCGCCCGCGCAGGCCAAGGAGTTCCTGGGCGAGATGGCGCACATCCTGCAGGCGCTGTTCAGCGCCTTGCGCCAGCGCGAGAGCGGCTACGCCTCGCTGGTCGCCGCGGTGCTCGAACTGGCCGGCCAGAAGGTCGAGGCCGTGCCCGTCACGCCCGACGAGGCGCTCGACGCGAGCTGGGCCGAGCCCGAGGCCTTCGGCGGCTGCAGCACGCAGGGCCAGGCCGCGCCCGGCCAGCCGCAACCCATCCAGATCGTCCGGCGGCCCGCCGCCACCCAAGGAGCACGTTCGTGACTTACTTCGACCGCTTCCTGTTCGGCTACTACCCCTACCTCGCGCTCACGGTCTTCCTGCTCGGGAGCCTGGTGCGCTTCGACCGCGAGCAGTACACGTGGAAGAGCGACTCCTCAGCTGCTGCGCCACGGCACGCTGCGCTGGGGCAGCAACCTGTTCCACGTCGGCGTGCTGTTCCTGTTCGTCGGCCACGGCATCGGCATGCTGACGCCGCACTTCCTGTACGAGCCCTTCCTGGGCGCCGGCACCAAGCAGCTGCTGGCCATGGTCACCGGCGGCATCGCCGGCTTCCTGGCCTTCATCGGCGTGAGCCTGCTGCTGCACCGCCGGCTGTTCGACGCGCGCATCCGCGCCACCTCGCGCACCGCCGACATCGTGCTGCTGGTGCTGCTGTGGGTGCAGCTGGTGCTGGGACTGGCGACCATCCCGCTGTCGGCGCAGCACCTGGACGGCTACATGATGCTCAAGCTGGCCGGCTGGGCGCAGCACATCCTGACCTTCCGCACTGGCGCGGTGGAACTGCTGGCCGAAGCGGGCTGGGTGTTCAAGGCCCACATGTTCCTGGGCATGACGCTGTTCCTGGTGTTCCCCTTCACCCGCCTCGTGCACGTGTGGAGCGGCTTCGGCACGCTGGCCTATGTCGTGCGGCCCTACCAGGTCGTGCGCACCAAGCGCCGCATCGTTGCGCAGGCGGCGGCGCAGGTGGCAGCGCCTTCCGCGATGCCGCAGCCGGTGCCCGACTTCGAAGCCCGGAGGCCGGCATGAGCTGCGGCGGAACCGGCGCCTGTACCTGCGGCGGCAAGTCGCAGACCGTCGCCGCCATCAACGGCATCGCCCTGCACGAAGCTGGCGAACAGCTGACGGCGGAGGAGCTGCGCGAGCGCGCCTGGGGCGAGCTGCTGCGGCAGGAAGCGGTGCGCCAGGGCCGGCTGCCGCTTCACCGCGAGCTCACCTCGCCCGGCATCAGCCAGGGCGACGAGGCCGTGATCCAGGCCATGCTGGAGGAGCAGGTGCCGCTGCGCCAGCCGGGCGACGAGGAGTGCGAACGCTACTACGCGGCCCACCGGCAGCGTTACGTGCAGGGCCGCCAGTCCCAGGTCAGGCACATCCTGTTCGCGGTGACCGGTGGCGTCGACGTGTCCGCCCTGGCGCGGCGCGCGGAGCAGGCGCTGCTGGAACTGGCGCACCGCGATGCGCCGGCGACGCGCTTCGGCGAGCTGGCGCGGGAACTGTCCAATTGCCCCAGCGGTGCGCAGGGCGGCGATCTCGGCTGGCTGCGGCCCCAGGACTGCGTGCCCGAATTCGCGAAGGCGATCTTCGACGAGAGCGACGCCAGGGGGCTGCGGCCGCAACTGGTGCACAGCCGCTTCGGCTTCCACATCGTCGACGTGAGCGCGCGAGAGTCGGGCGAGGTCCTGCCTTACGCGCAGGTGCGCGAGCGCATCGCCATGGAACTGGCGCAGCGCTCGCGGGCGACGGCGCTGCACCAGTACATCCGGGTGCTCGCGGGCAAGGCGGTGGTGGAGGGCGTGGAGCTGGAAGCGGCCGAGACGCCACTGGTGCAATGACCGACAAGGGAAGCGACGAACTTCTGAGCCGCCTGCGGCGCTTCCACTCCGACTATTTCCCGCGCCACCAGCAGCGCTTCCAGGACCTGGTGGCGCAGGGGCAGCACCCCAAGACGCTGTTCATCGGCTGCTCCGACTCGCGCCTGGTCCCTTACCTGCTCACGGGCGCGGGACCGGGCGAACTGTTCATCGTCCGCAACGTGGGCGCCTTCGTGTGCCGCCTTACGACGGCTCGCACGGCCTGCACGGCACCACCGCGGCGATCGAGTTCGCGGTGCTCACGCTGGAAGTGGAGCGCATCGTGGTCTGCGGCCACAGTCACTGCGGCGCCATCCGCGCGGCCTATGAAGGCGTGCCGGACGAGGCCATCAACCTCAAGGAGTGGCTGAAACTGGCCTCCGAGGCCCTGCTCCCGGTCCGCGCCTGCCCCGAGGCCCTTCGGCGCACGGAACAGCGTGCCGTCGTGCTGCAGCTGGAGCGGCTGATGGAGTATCCGATGGTAAAACGACAGGTCGAAGCCAGGAAACTGTCGCTCTACGGCTGGCATTACGTCATTGAGGATGGAGAAATCCATGTGTTTGATGCGGCGCAACTGGCCTTCGTGCCCGCTTCGGTAGCCTCCACACCCGGAACCGGTCCTTACCGGGAATACGTGGAACACGATGGACAAATCCTCTGTGACTGACATGGCCACCGCCGCCGGCCTGAATTTGTGGCAATTCCGGGGGCGTGCGCTGTTGCCGGTCGTCCAGGGGGCATGGGCGTGGGCATCTCGGCCGGCCGCCTGGCGGGCACCGTCGCGTCCTTCAACGGCGTGGGCACGATCTCCTCGGTGGACCTGCGCCGGCTGCATCCCGACCTGTGGGAAAAGACCGAGCACCTCGAAGGCCCTGAGGCCAAGGCGGTCATCGACGCCGCCAACCGCGAAGCGCTGGACCGCGAGATCAAGCGCGCCCGCGAGATCTCCGGCGGCCGCGGCCTGATCGCCGTCAACGTGATGAAGGCGCTGGACCAGTACGAGACCTACGTGCGGCAGGCGCTGGAGAGCGGCGCCGACGCGCTGGCCGTCGGTGCCGGCCTGCCGCTGGACCTGCCCGAGCTGGCCAAGGACTTCCCGCACGTGGCGCTGATCCCGATCCTCTCCGACGCGCGCGGCGTGCAGCTGCTGGTGCGCAAGTGGGAGAAGAAGGGGCGCATCCCCGACGCGATCGTGATCGAGCATCCGCGCCTGGCCGGCGGCCACCTGGGCGCCGCCAAGATCAGCGACCTGAACGACCGCCGCTTCGACTTCGACGTCGTGCTGCCCGAAGTGCTGGAGTTCTTCCGCAAGTCCGGCATCAGCATTCCGCTGATCGCCGCCGGCGGCATCTCCACGCACGAGGACGTGCGCCACCTGCAGGCACTGGGTGCCGCCGCCGTGCAACTGGGTACCGCCTTCGCCGTCACCGTGGAAAGCGACGCCAGCGATGCCTTCAAGGAAGTGCTGGCCGGTGCCAAGCCCGAGGACCTGGTGGAGTTCACCAGCGTCGCCGGCCTGCCGGCGCGCGCGGTGCGCACGCCCTGGCTGGACAAGTACCTGCGCCTGCAGGACCGCATGCAGAAGGCTGCCCACGTCAAGACCCACTGCACCATGTGGTTCGACTGCCTGGCCAACTGCGGCCTGCGCGACGGCCATGCCAGCTGGGGCCAGTTCTGCATCGACAAGGTGCTCGGCCATGCGTTCGACGGGGACGTCCGCAAAGGGCTATTCTTCCGGGGTGCAGGCCGCCTGCCCTTCGGCAACCAGATCCGCCCGGTGCGTGACCTGCTGGCCTGCCTGATGGGCAACGTGATGCCCGCCGCCCTGACCAAGAACGCCATCCAGACTGCCGAGGTGCAACCCGCATGAAGCGCGATCCGTCGCCGACCGAACTGCCCGAACTTCCCGCCCAGCCCATCAGCCAGGACGTCCTGCGGGAGAAATACCTCAAGACCGGAGAAAGCACCGAAGCCGACCTGCTGCGCCGCGTGGCGCGCGCGCTCGCCTCGGTGGAAGCGGAGCCCGCCCGCGCAGAGTGGGAACAGAAGTTCTTCGACAACATGCTGGCGGGCGCGATCGGCGCCGGCCGCATCATGAGCGCCGCGGGCACCGACCTGCAGGCCACCCTGATCAACTGCTTCGTGCAGCCCGTGGGCGACGCCATCCAGGGCCGCGACGACGAAGGCTTCCCGGGCATCTACGAAGCGCTGCGCGAAGCCGCCGAGACCATGCGGCGCGGCGGCGGCGTCGGCTACGACTTCTCGCGCATCCGCCCGCGCGGCGCCGAGGTGCGCGCCACGGCTTCGCAGGCTTCCGGCCCGTGCAGCTACATGGACGTGTTCGACCACTCCTGCTCCACGGTGGAAAGCGCCGGCGCGCGCCGCGGCGCGCAGATGGGCGTGCTGCGCATCGACCATCCCGACGTGCTGGAGTTCATCACGGCCAAGCGCACGCCGGGCCGCTGGAACAACTTCAACGTGTCGGTGGCGGTCACCGACGAATTCATCCGCACCCTGCAGGCCGGCGGCGACTGGGCCCTGGTGCACAAGGCCAAGCCGGGCGGCTCGCTGGTCGCCCAGGGCGCGCACCTGCGCGGCGACGGCCTGTGGGTCTACAAGACCGTGCCGGCGCAGCAGCTGTGGGACACGGTGATGCGCTCGGCCTACGATTTCGCCGAGCCGGGCATCCTGTTCGTGGACACGATCAACCGCGAGAACAACCTGCGCTATGCGGAAGGGATCACGGCGACCAACCCCTGTGGTGAGCAGCCCTTGCCGCCCTACGGCTGCTGCGACCTCGGCCCCATCATCCTGACGAAGTTCGTGCGCCACGCCTTCGGCTTCGGCGGCGTGCCGCAGTTCGACTTCGCGGCGTTCGCGCGTTCGGTGGCGACGCAGGTGCGCGCGCTGGACAACGTGCTGGACCTCACCTTCTGGCCGCTGGACCAGCAGAAGAAGGAAGCTGCGGCCAAGCGCCGCATCGGCGTGGGCTTCACCGGCCTGGGCAACGCGCTGGCCATGATGCGCGTGCGCTACGACGCACCCGACGGCCGCGACCTGGCCGCGCGCATCGCCCGCTGCATGCGCGACGCCGCCTATGCGGCCTCGGTGGAACTGGCGAAGGAAAAGGGCGCCTTCCCGCTGTTCGACGCGGACAAGTACCTGGAGGCCGGCACCTTCGCCAGCCGCCTGGACGACGCGCTCAAGCAGGACATCCGCAAGCACGGCATCCGCAACAGCCACCTGCTGTCGATCGCACCGACCGGCACGGTGAGCCTCGCCTTCGCCGACAACGCCTCCAACGGCATCGAGCCGCCCTTCTCCTGGACCTACCGCCGCAAGAAGCGCGAGTCCGACGGCAGCACCAGCGAGTACGACGTGGAAGACCACGCCTGGCGCCTGTACCGCTCGCTGGGCGGCGACACGACCAAGCTGCCGCCCTATTTCGTCTCCGCGCTGGAGATGCCGGCCGCGGGCCACCTGGCGATGATGGAAGCGGTGCAGCCCTTCATCGACACGGCGATCTCCAAGACCGTGAACGTGCCGGCGGACTACCCGTACGGCGACTTCCAGGGCCTGTACCTGGAAGCCTGGCGCGCCGGCCTCAAGGGCATGGCCACCTACCGGCCGAACGACATCCTCGGCTCGGTGCTGTCCACGACGCCCGAGACGAGCGAGCGGCCGCCCGAGAAGGAACGCCGCAAGACCGACCCGATGCGCTCGGTGATCGAGAAGCGCCCCAAGGGCCAGCTGCCCGCGGTGGCCGAGAAGGTCGAGTACTGGACGCAGCAGGGCCGGCAGACGCTCTACATCGTCGTGTCGTTCATGCCGACGGAAGACAACCGCGAACGCGCGGTGGAGTTCTTCATGCCGGTGGGCCAGAGCGGCGAGTCGCAGCAGTGGATCACCTCCAGCATGCGACTGCTGTCGCTGGCCGCGCGCGGCGGCTTCCTGGACCGCGCGCTGGCCGACATGCGCAAGGTGGCGTGGGACCGCGGTCCCGTGCGCCTGGGCACCTATGCCAAGCCGGACGGCGGCACGGTGCCGCTGTGGCACGACTCCGAAGTCGCCGCCATCGCCTACGCGGTGCAGAACATCATCTCGCGCCGCAACGGCGAGCCGGTGGCCGAACTCGCGACGCCGCCCACGCCCGCCACTTCCGCGCCGCCCGCCATGGCCGGTGCCAAGTGCCCGGAGTGCGGGGCGCACGCGATGATCCGCAAGGACGGCTGCGACTTCTGCACGCAGTGCGGCCACGTGGGAGCCTGTGGGTGACCCAGCCCGTGGATGCGGCGCTCGCCGGCGAATGGGCCGACGCGCTGATCCACGGCCGGCGCACCGTGCTGCCCAAGCGGCTGGCGGCCCCGGGCCCGACGCCACGCAGCTGCAGCGCATCCTGGGCGCCGCGGCGGCGGCCCCTGACCACGGCGAACTGATCCCGTGGCGCTTCGTGATCATCCCGGACGACGCGCGCTCCTCGCTGGCCGACGCGTTCGCCGCCTCGCTGCGCGAGCGTGACGCGCAGGCCACCGAGGAACAGCTCACCCAGGCACGCGACAAGGCCTTCCGCTCGCCGCTGCTGCTGCTGGCGGTGGCGACCATGGGCGAGCCCGCCGGCGACATCCCCCCACCGAGCGGCTGCTGTCGGCCGGCTGCGCGATCCAGAACATCCTGCTGATGGCCACGGCCCTGGGCTTCGGCTCCGCGCTCACCAGCGGCAAGGCCCTGGGCTCGCCGGCCCTGCGCGCGCTGTTCGCGCTGGCGCCCGAGGAACAGGCGCTGTGCTTCATCAGCATCGGCACCATCGCCGGCGCGCGCGCGCGCGCACGCGGCCCGGCGTCGAGCGCTACGTGAGCGAACTCAAGGTCCGCCGATGATCCAGCCGATCCGACTGCAGTCGCTGGTGGCCGCGCCGGCGGCGGGCTTCGAGCAGCCCTTCGAGATGCTGGAAGCCTGCCACGAACGCGTGCACCGCATGCTGGCGCTGCTCGCCCGCCTGCGCGAGCACCTGCGCGCGCACGGCGCCGACACGCAGGCGCAGCAGGCGGCACGCGACGTGATGCGCTACTTCGACCAGGCGGCGCCGCAACACCACCAGGACGAGGAACTGCACGTGTTCCCGCCGCTGCTGGCCCAGGGCGACCCGGAGACCGTCGCCGTGGTCGCGCGCCTGCAGCAGGACCACCTGCAGATGGAGTCGCGCTGGGGCGCCGCGCGCCAGGTGCTGGCGCTGGTGGCGGAGGGACGGATCAATGCGCTGTCCGCCGAGGACGAAGCGGTGCTGGATGCGTTCACGGGGTTATACGGCGCGCACATCGAGGCGGAGGAAGGGATGGCCTACCCGGCCGCGCGTGCGCTGTTCGACGAGGCCGCGACGGCCGCGATGGGGGAGGAGATGATGCGGCGACGGGGGTGAAATAGCGCCGGTGCGCGCCCCGCCCCCACCCCAACCCTCCCCCGGAGGGGGAGGGAGAAAAAGAGAACTCAGCGCAGCCGCGGCGGCGCCGCCAGCTGCTCCGGCGTCGTGAAGTAGTCCGCCCACTTGCCCCGCTGGTCCCCCGCACGGCGCAGTTCGCCGCGCGCCACGGTGCGCAGGTGCACCTCGTCCGGCCCGTCCATGATCCGCAGCGCCCGGCCCCAGGTCCAGAGGTAGGCCAGCGGCGTGTCGGGCGACAGGCCCATGGCGCCGAAGACCTGGATCGCGCGGTCCACCACGCGGGTCTGCAGGCGCGCGGCGACCACCTTGATGGCCGCGATCTGCTCGCGCAGGTCCGGCGGCGGTTCCGGCTGGTCGAGTGCCCAGGCCGTGCGCAGCACCAGCAGGCGGGCCTGGTCGATCTCGATGCGCGAGTCCGCGATCCATTCCTGCACGTTCGACTGCTGCGACAGCGGCTTGCCGAAGGCGCGCCGCTCCAGCGAGCGGTCGCAGGCCAGCGCCAGCGCCAGCTCGCACTGGCCGATGGTGCGCATGCAATGGTGCACGCGGCCGGGCCCCAGGCGCGACTGCGCCAGCGCGAAACCCTCGCCCCAGCGGCCCAGCAGGTAGGCTTCGGGCACGCGCACCTGGCGGAACAGCATCTCGCAATGGCCTTCCAGCGAGGTGTGCTGCACGATCGGGATGTTGCGCGCGACCTCCACGCCGGGCGCATCGGCCGGCACCAGCACCAGGCTGTGCGCGCGGTGCTTCTCGTCGCCGTTGGCGTCCGCGTTGCGGCAGACCACGATCAGGAAGCGGCAGTCCGGGTGGGCGGCGCCCGTGATGAACCACTTGCGGCCGCTGATCACCTGCTGGCCGCCCTCGCGCCGCACCTCGGTCTGCAGGTTGGTGGGATCGGAGGAGGCGACGTCCGGCTCGGACATCGCGAAGGCCGAGCGGATCACGCCCGCCAGCAGGGGTTTCAGCCACATCTCGCGCTGCGCCGGCGACGCGTGCTTGAGCAGCAGCTCCATGTTGCCGCTGTCCGGCGCATTGCAGTTGAAGACCTCGGCGGCCCAGGGCAGCCGGCCCATCGCTTCGGCCAGCGGCGCGTAATCCAGGTGCGGCAGCGCGGTGCCGGGGGCGTCGGCGGGCAGCGCGGGCAGGCACAGGTTCCACAGGCCTTCCTCGCGGGCCAGCGAGCGCAGGTCCGCCATGAACTCCGGCTGCCGCCCCTGCGCGGCGCTGGCGTGCCAGGCCGCGTTGAACGGCAGCAGGTAGCGCTCCAGGAAGGATTCCAGCCGTCGCAGCCACTGGTCGGCGCACTCGGACTGGCGGAAGTTCATGGCCATGGCCCACCATAGCCGCCCGTTTGGGGGATGGCCCTGACCTGGGTCAACTGCGAAGCTTCGCACTGTCGCGTACCGGTCATCCCACGGTCCCCGCCGCCCGGCCCCCTTTTGCCGACGTGCCGGGAGCCGCTGGCGAGAATCCGGAAGGCGCCGATTGCAGGCTCTCCTGAAAGCTGGCCCTCCCTGTGCGTGTCCTGACCGATCCCGACCACATCGTCCCGCTGCTGCTGGTGGTGCTGGCGATCGCCGCCGCCGTGGTGCTGTGGCGGCTGCGCGCGCGCATGGTCAAGCGCGCGGCCCTGCGGCGCGCGGCCGGCTACCAGCTGATGGACTGCCTGAAGGCCTACACGGTCTGGATCGACTGGCACCGCGACGAGCCGCTGCTGCACCAGGACCCGGAGACCCTCAGCATCCCCGCGTCCCTCAAGCAGGCCGTGGAGCTCAAGGACGAGCACTTCCCCGAGCTGGCCAAGCTGATGCTGCAACTGCTGCAGACGCACCGCGAGCTGATGAAGTACCTGTGGGAAGAGAACATCCTGCGCATGACGCATTCGACGCAGCGGCCGCACTACGCCGACCCGCGCTACCACCAGCTGCGCGACACGCAGGACGCGGCGCTGGACAGCCTGTTCGTGCGCTGCCGCCAGCTGATCGGCGACAGCAACGGCGAATGGCGCCGCACCCGCAGCGACTTCAGCTTCTCCAGCGGCATGGAAGGGCCTTCCCGCCCCTCCACGCCGAATTGACGAACTGAATCAGGTCCAGGGCAAGGCCTCGAGCACCCGCTCCCAGTCGGCGTCGCCCGTTTCGGCCAGGGGCGGCTGCATGGGAGCCACGGCCGGTGCACTGAGCAGGCGCTCGCCGTCCCAGCGCAGGCTGCGGTCGGGCGTGAGCAGGATCCAGCGGCTCGAGGGGTCGCGGGTGGCGAGCCAGCCGCCGACGATCTCGCACACGTAATGCGCGGGCTCGTACCAGGCCACGGCGACGCCCTGGCCCTTCAACTGCAGCAGCCGGAAACTCAGCTTGCCCTTCATCTTCTGGATGTCGCGCCGCACGGCCTGCGCCATCTGCCGCAGCCTGGCCAGGTCGTGGTCGCCGAAGTCGTGCTTGAGCTCCGGCTCGTACACCAGGCGCCACAGGGAGCGGTAGAGCAGGTCGAAGCGATCGGGGTCGCGGTGCAGCACCACCAGCTCGCTCATGCGGATGAAGGACTGCGGGATGATGGCGCGCGCGGCGCGATTGCGGATGGCCGCACGGCCGGCCTCCAGCGGCTCCTCATCCACGGATTGCGCAGGCGCCGCGGTCCACTCGACCTTGTGCGGCGGGACCTGCTGGGCGAGCAGCCGCGTGGCCTCGCTGTGGAAACCGGCAATGTCGACCTGGTGGGACAGCGGGACGTGCACCGAGTGCAATCAGTGAGAAGACGCCAACATTGTGCGCGCCCCGCTTTGGGCGCGGGGCACTTTGTTGCACTTTTTCCGCCCGGCCTTGGAACAAACTGCTGCCGCGCGCCGGCAGCGCTCAGCTCGCCGGCAGGAAGCCCTCGACCGAGAGATAGCGCTCGCCGGTGTCGTAGTTGAAGCCGAGCACGGTCGCGCCCGCCGGGATGTCCTTGAGCTTCTGCGCGATGGCCGCCAGCGTGGCGCCCGAGGAGATGCCCACCAGGATGCCCTCCTCGCGCGCGGCGCGGCGCGCCATCTCGCGCGCGGGCTCGGCATCGACCTGGATCACGCCATCGAGCAGCGAGGTGTCCATGATCTTGGGGATGAAGCCGGCGCCGATGCCCTGGATCGGGTGCGGCGAAGGCTGCCCGCCGGAGAGCACGGGCGATGCCACCGGTTCCACGGCGAACACCTTGAGCTGCTTCCACTGCTGCTTGAGCACCTTGGCGCAGGCCGTGATGTGGCCGCCGGTGCCCACCCGGTGATCAGGTAGTCCACGCCCTGCGGGAAGTCCTCGAGGATCTCGCGCGCGGTGGTGCGCTCGTGCACCTCCACGTTGGCCGCGTTCTCGAACTGCTGCGGGATCCACGAACCTTCCGTCTGCGCGGCCAGTTCCTGCGCGCGCGCGATCGCGCCCTTCATGCCCTTCTCGCGCGGGGTGAGGTCGAAGCTGGCGCCGTAGGCCAGCATCAGCCTACGGCGCTCGACGGACATGCTGTCCGGCATCACCAGCACCAGCTTGTAGCCCTTCACCGCGGCCACCATCGCCAGCCCGATGCCCGTGTTGCCCGAGGTCGGCTCGATGATGGTGCCGCCGGGCTTGAGCTTGCCGCTGCGCTCCGCGTCCTCGACCATCGAGAGCGCGATGCGGTCCTTGATCGAGCCGCCCGGGTTGGAGCGCTCGGACTTGATCCACACCTGGTGGCCGGTTCCGAACAGGCGGTTGATGCGGATGTGCGGCGTACGGCCGATCGTGTCGAGGATGCTGTTGGCCTTCATGGGGACTCTCCTTCGGGAAGGAGGGTATTGTGCCGCCCCACCAGCTGCAGGCAGCGATGGCGCAGCGCGAGCACGCACGCCGCGTGGCGGTCGCGCCGGGCGGCCAGCTGCGCGAGTCCATCGGCCGTGCCGCCGGACTGCCCCTGCCACAGCAGGTGCATCAGCTCCGCATGCGCGATCAGCAGTTCGACCCATTGCAGGCCGGCCACCGGCAGCGCGTTGCTGTACATGCGGATCGTCTCCACCTGCTCGCCCACGCTGCGATACAACGCCATGTCCGGCCAGCCCGCGACCATGGCGGCCGCGTCCCTGTCGTAGGGATCGAGGGCCGCGGCCAGCTGCAGGGCGATGGCGTCGAGGGCGGGAGCTTGCGATGCGGACATTGGCGCCAGTTTACGCAGCGCCGACTGCACGATCCCAGGAAAACCGCCTATGGATTCCAAAAAATCCTGGCAGCAGTCCGCGGACAGCGCCAATGTACGGATTCGTACTCAGGCGAACAGCGTCTTGTGCTGCTCGCGCAGCAGGTTCTTCTGCACCTTGCCCATGGTGTTGCGCGGCAATTCCTGCACCACGAAACAGCGTTTCGGGATCTTGAAATTGGCGAGCTGGGACTTCAGCGTGGACAGCAGCTGGTCGGCCTCGATCGCCGCACCCGGTTTCGGGATCACCACCGCCACGCCAACCTCGCCGAAGTCCGGGTGCGGCACGCCGACCACCGCGCTCTCCGCCACGCCGGGCATGTCGTTGATGTAGCCTTCGATCTCCGCCGGGTACACGTTGTAGCCGCCGCTGATGATCAGGTCCTTGCTGCGCCCGACGATGGTGACGTAGCCGCGCTCGTCGATCTTGCCGACGTCGCCGGTCTTGAACCAGCCGTCGGCGGTGAACTCTTCCTTCGTCTTCTCGGGCATGCGCCAGTAGCCCTTGAACACGTTGGGGCCCTTCACCTGGATGCCGCCGATCTCGCCCGCCGGCACTTCCTTGCCCTGGTCGTCGCGCACGCGCACGCCCACGCCGGGCAGCGGGAAGCCGACGGTGCCGCCGCGGCGCTCGCCGTCCTTCTCGTCGTAGGGGTTGGAGGTGAGCATGATGGTCTCGCTCATGCCGTAGCGCTCCAGGATGGTGTGGCCGGTGCGTTCCTTCCACTCGTTGAAGGTCTCCAGCAGCAGCGGCGCCGAGCCCGAGATGAACAGGCGCATGTTGCGCGCCACCACCTTGTTCAGGCGCGACTCTGCCAGCATGCGCACGTACAGCGTGGGCACGCCCATGAAGACCGTGGCATCCACCATGCGCTCGATCACCTTCTTCGGGTCGAACTTCGAGAACCAGATGATCTTGCTGCCATTGAGCAGCGCGCCGTGCAGCGCGACGAACAGGCCGTGCACGTGGAAGATCGGCAGCGCGTGGATCAGCACGTCCCCTTCGCGCCAGCCCCAGTAGGTCTTGAGCACTTCGGCGTTGGACAGCAGGTTGCCGTGCGTGAGCATCGCGCCCTTGCTGCGGCCGGTGGTGCCCGAAGTGTAGAGGATGGCCGCGAGGTCGTCGTCGCCGCGCTGCGCCGGCTGGTGCCGGTCGGACTGCCTGGCCGCGCGCTCCAGCAGCGAGCCGTTGCGGTCGTCGCCCAGCGTGAACACGTGCTGCGTGCCGGCCTGGAAGGCGATCTTGCTCACCCAGCCGAAATTGGCCGGGCTGCACACCACCACCGCGGGTTCCGCGTTGCCGACGAAGTATTCGATCTCGGCCTTCTGGTAGGCGGTGTTCAGCGGCAGGAACACGTAGCCGGCGCGCAGCGTGGCGAGATACAGCATCATCGCCTCGACCGACTTCTCCACCTGCACCGCGATGCGCGCGCCCGGCTCGATCCCAAGCGAGTCCAGCAGGTTGGCGATCATCGCCGTGCCGCGCTCCAGGTCGCGCCAGCTGTAGTGCAGGCCGGTTTCGGTCTCGACGGCGACGGCGTCGAGGTCTTGCGGGAAGGCGGCGCGCAGCGCCGCGAACAGGTTGCGGTTTTCCATCTCTGTCGGGGTCCGTCTTAGAAGCGAGGGGTTCTTTTTTCGAGGAAGGCGGAGATGCCTTCGCGGTGTTCGGCGCTGGTGGCGTAGTCGTAGGCGCGCTCCAGCAGGTCGACCGGCGGCGGCGCGTCGGCGGCGCGCCCGGCGACGCGCCGCAGCGTGCGCTTGTTCATGCGCGCCGCCTGCGGCGCGAGCTGGGCGATGCGCTCGGCGGTGGCCTGCACTTCCAGTTCCAGGTTCTCGGGCGGCACGACGCGCTGCAGGAAGCCGCGCGCCTTCATCTCGCGGGCGTCCAGCTGCACCGCCTCGAGCAGCATCTCGCGCAGCGTGGCCTCGCCGGCGACCGCGGCGACCAGCTGCGCCTCGCGCGGCGCCATCGGGAAGCCGAGCCTGGCGATCGGCGCGCCGAAGCGCGCGCCGGTGTTGGCGATACGGATGTCGCAGCAGCAGGCGATCTCCAGGCCCGCGCCCATGCAGGCGCCTTCGATCTGCGCGACCACCGGCACCTCGCAGGCAAGCATGGCCGACAGGCCGCCCCACACGTCCTCTTCATGGAAGCGGCGCAGCGACTCGGGATGGAAGCGGAACTGCGGGTACTCCGCGATGTCGCCGCCGGCGCAGAAGCCGCCGTTGCTGCCGCCCACCACCACGCAGCGCAGCTCGCGCTGGCCCTGGATGGAAAGGAAGGCCTCGCGCAGCTCGCGCCACATGGCGCGCGACATCGCATCGAGCTTGCCGGGGTGCGACAGCGTGACCCGCGCCACGGGGCCCAGCAACGCCAGTCGCACCTGTCCGGCCATCTTCTTCAGTCCGCCTTGACGTTGGAGGCCTTCACGACCTGCGCCCAGCGCTTGATCTCGGCGTCGATGAAGGACGCGAACTGCGGCTGGCTCAGGTTGGGGAACTCGGCACCCTGGTTGGCCCACACGGTCTTGAGGCGTTCCGACTGGATCGCCTTGCGGATTTCCTCGGCCATGCGCGCCTGGATCTCCGGCGGCGTGCCCTTGGGCGCCCACACGCCGTACCAGGTGGTCACGGTGTAGTCCGGCAGGCCCAGCTCGGAGGCGGCCGGGATGTCCGGGAAGGCCGCCACGCGCTTGTTGCCCGCCACCAGCAGTCCCTTGATGCGGCCGCCCTTGATGTGCGCGGCGGAGGAACCCAGGCCGTCGAACATCAGGTCCGCGCTGCCGGTGATCAGGTCCTGCAGGGCCGGGCCGGCGCCGCGGTAGGGGATGTGCGTGATGAAGGTCCTGGTCTGCAGCTTGAACAGCTCGCCGGCCAGGTGGTGCGAAGTGCCGTTGCCGGCCGAGGCGTAGTTGTACTTGCCGGGGCTGGACTTCACCATCGCCAGGAACTCCTTGTAGTCCTTGGCGGGGATGCGCGTCGGGTTGACCACGATCACCTGCGGCACGCGCGCCACCAGCGAGATCGGCACCAGGTCCTTTTGCAGGTCGTAGTCCAGGCGGGGGTAGATCGAGGGCGCGATCGTGTGGTGCACGGCGCCCATGAAGAAGTTGTAGCCGTCCGGTGCCGCGCGCGAGGCGAGCGTGGCGCCCACCGTGCCGCCGGCGCCGCCCTTGTTGTCGATCACCGCTGCTGCTTCGTCTGCTCGGCGAACTGCGCCGCCAGCGGGCGCGCGAACGCATCGGTGCCGCCACCCGCAGGGAAGGGAACGATGATCTGCACGGGCTTGTTGGGCCACGCCGAGGACTGCGCGTGCACGAAGGGCACGGCGGCCGTCGCGCCGGCCGCAGCGGCCACGCGCAGCACGTCGCGCCGGGTCAGGCGGGTGGGTTGCATGTTCTTGTCTCCTAATGAAATGCCGTCTGGAAAAACCGGCTAACGGTACAGATCCTCGATGGCCCCTGCTATCGGGATTTCACCTTGCGACAGCATGGTGCGATGCTTGTCGAGCCGCTTGGGATCGTACAAGTAGTTCACCATGAGGCCGAAAGACTGTTTGATGCCCTTGGTGGACGGATCGCCCGCCCAGTTCAGGCGCTCCACGCGCGCGCCGTTCCCGAGGTGGAAGCGCGCGACCGGGTCGACCGGCTTGCCGTCCTGCAGTTCCTTGCCCAGGTACTGCGCCGCCCACGCGAGCAGCTCGGCCCGCTCGGGCGACTTGGGTCCGAGTTCCAGCGGCTTGTCCCAGGATGCGAGCTTGTCCGCCGGCACCTGCTTGACGAGCCAGGAACGGAAGCCCGGGATCGGCGACAGCGTGGCGAAGGTCTTGAGCTTGGGGAACTCCTCCTTCAGCGTCTCCACCACCCGCTTGATCAGCGAGTCGCCGAAGCTCACGCCGCGCAGCCCGGTCTGGCAGTTGCTGATGGAATAGAAGATCGCGGTGGTCGCCCTCTTCAGGTCCGACGCGGCGGCGTGCTCGTCCAGCAGCGGCGTGATGCAGTCGGAGATGCTGTCGGTGAGCGCCACTTCCACGAAGATCAGCGGGTCGCCATCGAGCTTGGGATGGAAAAAGCCGTAGCAGCGGCGGTCGCTGTCCAGGCGGTTCTTCAGGTCCGCCCAGCTGCGGATGTCGTGCACCGCCTCGTACTTGATCAGCTTCTCGATCAGCGAGGCCGGCGAGTCCCAGGACAGCCGGCGCAGTTCGAGGAAGGCGACGTCGAACCAGGTGGAGAACAGCGTCTCCAGTTCCGCGTCCAGCGCCAGCAGGCGCTTCTCGCCCTTCAGGTGCGGCAGCAACTCGGCGCGCAGGTCCACCAGGAAGCGCATGCCTTCCGGGAAGGCGGCGAAGCGCTGCAGCAGGCGCGTGCGCGGCGACACGAAGGCGCGGCGCAGGCGGAT
Organism: Ramlibacter montanisoli; assembly: GCF_013087525.1. Taxonomy (GTDB): domain Bacteria; phylum Pseudomonadota; class Gammaproteobacteria; order Burkholderiales; family Burkholderiaceae_C; genus Ramlibacter; species Ramlibacter montanisoli. The sequence goes on from NZ_JABFCS010000001.1 coordinate 2,103,310, forward strand.
CTCGGCCGCGCCCTCTTCCGGCGTGCCTTGCGCGGCCTCGTACTGTTCGCGCGCGGACTGCAGCTTCTTCGGGTCCGGGCCGAACTGCTCGCTCATGAGCAGCCAGGCATCGTGCCGCTCTTCGGCGCTGGCGCCTCGGTACCAGGTGGCCAGCGCCAGGGCGCGGCGGCCGCCCTCGACCTCGCTCACCTTGGGATCGACCACCGCCTGCAATTCCGCCAGCGTGCGCCGCAGCACGCGCGGCGACAGCGCTTCCTGGCCCTTGCGCCAGGTGGCCTGCAACCGCTCGCGCGTGGTGCGCGAGGAAGGCGGCTGCGACGCGGCACCGGGCACCGCGGACGCGCTGGGCTTGGGCTCGCGGCCCGTGCCGGCGGAGGCTTTCTCGAAGCCGGGGCGCCAGAGGGCGACGCCGCGGGAAATCCAGTCGACTGGGCTCACTTGGGGCCGCCTTTGCACGGAGTTTGGAAAAGGTGTTCGCACATCACGCCAGCCTCGGCCGGTGGGCCCGTGCGAGTTCGCGCAGCGCTTCGCTGGCGCGAGAGATGGGTGCGCATGGCGGCCTCGGCGCCCTCGGGGTCGCGCGCCTTGAGCGCCGCGAACACCGCCAGGTGCTCGGACAGGCTCTGCTCCAGGCGCCCCGGGGCATGCAGCTGCTGCAGCCGGGCGAGCTTCACGATCTTGCGCAGGTCGCTGATCACGCCCGCCAGCCAGCGGTTGCCGGCCAGCGCGATGATCGCCTCGTGGATCGCGAAGTTGGTATCGTAGTACTCGTTGATCCGCTTGGCCTTGGCGTGGCGGCTCAGCTTCTGGTGCATGTCCTCCAGCGTCGCCAGGTCGGCATCGGTGGCATGCTGCGCCGCCTCGAAGGCGCAGCGCCCTTCCAGCAGCGCGATCACCGGGAAGATCTCGTCCAGGTCCTTCTCGGTCACTTCGTTGACGAAGCAGCCCCGGCGCGGCTCGTGCCGCACCAGGCCTTCGGCCGTCAGCACCTTGAGCGCCTCGCGCAGCGGCGTGCGCGAGATCTTCAGCTGCTCGGCCAGCCGCACCTCGTCCAGGAACATGCCCGGCGTGAGCTCCCCGAGAAGATGCGCTCGCGCAGTTGCGCCGCGACTTCGTCGTGCAGGGAGTTGTGGACCAGGCGCATGGAGGGCAGCCGATAATTTTGCGTAATTACGCATAATTATGACCAGGAAAGGCCGATTCGTGTTGCCGGCCAATCTAGGGAATACCCCGGCAGCCGGGGCAGGACGGGCTAGCGCGCCGCCGGCCGGTGGCCCGCGGGTGGCCGGCCGGTGCTGTCCGTGCGGGTTTCCGCCCAGACCCACAGCAGCACCCCGCCCAGGATCATGGGGATGCACAGCCACTGCCCCATGCTCATCTTCAGCGCGACGATGCCCAGGTGGGCGTCCGGCTCGCGGAAGTACTCGGCCGTGAAGCGCGCCACGCCGTACCCGATCAGGAACATGGCCGAGACCTGCGCCTCCTTGCGCTGCCTGCGCGCATAGAGCCACAGGAAGACGAACAGCACGATGCCTTCCAGCAGCAGTTCGTACAGCTGCGAGGGATGGCGCGGCACGCCGGTGCCGCTTTGCGGGAACACCATCGCCCAGGGCAGCTCCGGGTCGGCGGCGCGCCCCCACAGCTCCCCGTTGATGAAGTTGCCCAGGCGCCCGGCCCCCAGGCCCAGGGGCACGCAGGGCGCGATGAAGTCCATCAGCTGCCAGAAGGGCTTGTGGTGGGTGCGCGCGTACCAGATCTGCGAGACGATCACGCCGATCAGCCCGCCGTGGAAGCTCATGCCGCCCTGCCAGACGAACAGGATCTGCAGCGGGTTCGCGAGGTAGAACGCCGGCTTGTAGAACAGGCAGTAGCCCAGGCGCCCGCCGATCACCACCCCGAGCACGCCGATGAACAGCATGTCCTCGATGTCCTTCTTGCTCCAGGCGCCGGGGCCCTGGACCGAGCGGAAGGGCTCGTGCTTCAGGCGCATGTGCGCCAGCAGCATGAACAGGCCGAACGCCAGCAGGTAGGTCAGGCCATACCAGTGGATGGCCACGGGGCCGAGCTGCAGGGCGACGGGATCGATCTTCGGATGCACGAGCATGGCGCGATTGTCGCCCAGGCTCGGGACGGCAGGGGTTGGCGGCGGTGGGGGCGGGCCCCGCCCGCTGGCATACTCGACCTTCTCCCGCACCGACAGCACCGCACCATGGACAAGAAGACCATCCCGATCCGCCCATTGCGCAGCGACAACATCACGCAGGGCAAGTCGCGCGCCCCGAACCGTTCCATGTACTACGGCATGGGCTACAAGGAGACGGACTTCGGCAAGCCGATGGTGGGCGTCGCCAACGGCCACAGCACCATCACGCCCTGCAACAGCGGCCTGCAGAAGCTGGCCGACGCGGCGGTGCGCGGCATCGAGGAGGCCGGCGGCAATCCGCAGATCTTCGGCACGCCGACCATTTCCGACGGCATGGCCATGGGCACCGAAGGCATGAAGTACTCGCTGGTCAGCCGCGAGGTGATCGCCGACTGCATCGAGACCTGCGTGCAGGGCCAGTGGATGGACGGCGTGCTGGTCGTGGGCGGCTGCGACAAGAACATGCCCGGCGGCATGATGGGCATCCTGCGCGCCAACGTGCCGGCCATCTACGTCTATGGCGGCACCATCCTGCCCGGCAAGTGGAAGGGCCAGGACCTGAACATCGTCAGCGTGTTCGAGGCCGTGGGCCAGAACGCCGCCGGCAAGATCAGCGACCAGGAATTGAAGGACATCGAGCAGCACGCGATCCCGGGCACGGGCTCCTGCGGCGGCATGTACACCGCCAACACCATGTCCTCCGCCTTCGAGGCGCTGGGCATGTCGCTGCCCTTCTCCTCCACCATGGCCAACCCGCACGACGAGAAGCAGAACTCGGCCAAGGAATCGGCGCAGGTGCTGATGGAGGCGATCAGGAAGGACCTCAAGCCGCGCGACATCGTCACCAAGAAGGCGCTGGAGAACGCGGTGGCCGTGATCATGGCCACCGGTGGCTCCACCAACGCGGTGCTGCACTTCCTGGCCATCGCGCATGCGGCCGAGGTCGAGTGGACCATCGACGACTTCGAGCGCATCCGCAAGCGCACGCCGGTGCTGTGCGACCTCAAGCCCTCGGGCAAGTACCTCGCGGTGGACCTGCACGAAGCCGGCGGCATCCCGCAGGTGATGAAGGTGCTGCTGAACGCGGGCCTGCTGCACGGCGACTGCATGACGATCACCGGCAAGACCATCGCCGAGACGCTCAAGGACATCCCCGCGCAGCCGCGCAAGGACCAGGACGTCATCCGCACCATCGAGAACCCCATGTACAAGGAAGGCCACCTGGCCATCCTCAAGGGAAACCTCTCGCCCGAAGGCGCGGTGGCCAAGATCACCGGCCTGAAGAACCCCGTGATCACGGGTCCGGCGCGCGTGTTCGACGACGAGCAGTCGGCGCTGCAGGCGATCCTGGACGGCAAGATCAAGGCCGGCGACGTGATGGTGCTGCGCTACCTCGGCCCCAAGGGCGGCCCGGGCATGCCCGAGATGCTGGCGCCCACGGGCGCGCTGATCGGCGCGGGCCTCGGCGAGAGCGTGGGCCTGATCACCGACGGCCGCTTCTCGGGCGGCACCTGGGGCATGGTGGTGGGCCACGTGGCGCCGGAAGCGGCGGCCGGCGGCACCATCGCCTTCGTCAAGGAAGGCGACTCGATCACCATCGATGCGCACCAGCTCAAGCTGCAGCTGAACGTCCCGGACGCGGAGATCCAGAAACGCCGCGCCGGCTGGACCGCGCCCGAGCCGCGCTACACGCGCGGCGTGCAGGCGAAGTTCGCGTTCAATGCGTCGAGCGCGAGCAAGGGCGCGGTCCTGGACCTCTATTGACGCCACCCCCGCGCAGGCGGGGATGACGAAGGCGCTGCTGTCGTCCCCGTCCTACGGCTTCCTTCCGGAGCGCTGCCTACGATGAGGTCTTTGGCAGGGAGGTCTTCATGGAGACGCTTTCCGTCTGGCGCGGCACGGCAGCGCCCACCGGCTACGCCATGCTGCAGGGGGACTTCACCGCCGACGTGCTGATCATCGGCGGCGGGATCACCGGTGTCACGCTGGCCGACCTGCTGGCCGAACAGAAGACCGCGAACAAGCCCAAGGTGGTGCTGCTGGAAGCGGGCGAGCTGGGGTGCGCCGCCACCGGCAATTCCACGGGCAACCTGTACGAGACCGTCTCCGGCGGCATGCGCGAGATCGTTTCGCGCTGGGGCGCGGAGGTCGCGCGCCAGGTCGCCAACGAGCGGCGCGGCGCGGTCGCCTTCATCGAGGAGCGCAGCCGTTTGCTGGGAGACGTGGGCTTCCGCCGCTGCCCGCTGGTGCAGTGGGCCGATGCCGCGAACAACGAGGCGCTGCAGAAGGAATACGACGCGCTGCGCGCGGCCGGCTGCGCGGTGGACCGCGGCGGCTCCATCCCCGCGCCATTGCCGCCCGCGGAAGGCGACGTGCTGGTGCTGCGCGACCAGGCACAGTTCCAGCCGCAGGCCTATGTCGTCGCCATGGCGCGCCGGGCCGCCGAGGCCGGCGCGGTGATCCACGAGCATTCGCGCGTGCTCGAACTGGACACCAAGGCCAGGCGTGCCGTCACGGCCACCGGCTCGGTGACGGCGAAGGAAATCGTGATGGCGACGCACACGCCGCTGGGCGTGCACCTGGTGCACACCGAGATGCCGGTGCACCGCGAATACGGAATCGCCTTCGAGTGGGCCGGAGAAGCGCCGCCCGGCCCCGGCACCTGGTGGTGGAAGGCGACCGATCGCCTGTCGATCCGCACCACGCAGCATGGTGGCCGCCACTACCTGGTCTGCGTCGGGCAGGAGCACAAGGTGGGCATCCACAACGCTACCGCGGGCCTGCTGGCGCTGGAGCAGCTGGCCAGGAAGCATTTCGGCGACCGGCCGGTCACGCATCGCTGGTCCGCGCAGAACTACCGCGGCGCCGACGCCCTGCCCTACATCGGCCGCAACCATTCGGACTGCTTCATCGCCACCGGCTTCGCCACCGACGGCCTCGTCTGGGGCACGGTGGCGGCCCGCCTGGTCGCCGCGGAGCTGCTCGGGCACAAGGCCTCGTTCGCGGAGCTGGTGAAGCCGGGACGGCTCTCGCCCCTGAAGGGCGGCAAGAACATCCTGGAGGAGAACGTGCTGGTGGTGAAACAGCTGGTGAAGGACTACCTGACGAAACGCCAGGACGAGAAGCTGTCCTCGCTCAAGCCGGGCGACAGCGCGATCGTGGACGCCGAGGGCGAGACCTTCGCGGCCTGGCGGTCGCCGGACGGGGAGCTGTTCGCGGTGTCCAACGTCTGCACCCACGTGGGCTGCAAGGTGCACTGGAACAGCGTGGAGACCAGCTGGGACTGCCCCTGCCACGGCAGCCGGTTCCGGCCGGACGGCACGGTGATCGAGGGTCCGGCGATCCGGCCGCTGAAACGGAAGGAGGCGCCGCCCCTGGGGGACGGCTGAAGCCGGCTCAGCGCCGGCCGGATTTCTTGGTGCCCAGGCCGAGCTGTTCGCGGCTCTTGTCGATGCGCGCCTGGCGGCGCGCGTTCTCGCGCTCGACGGCCTTGCGCTTGGTGTAACCGGACCAGTCGGCCCAGGCCCACCAGGCCACCGCCAGGGCGAACGGGGACAGCACGCCCCACCAGGACCACTGGGCCGGCGGGCCGATTTCCAGGTACTTCATGGCCAGCAGGATGATGCCCAGTCCGAGCAGATACATTCGTCCCTCCAGGTTGCAATTCCAGTCCGCCGGGCGGGGTCAACGCCCAGCCGTACAATGGCGTTGAAGCACTGTAACTCAACGAGGACGCATCACCATGAAACGAGCCCTGTTTGCGCTGGCTGCCCTGGCCGCCATCTCCGCGCCGGCTCTGGCCGACCAGGCGCTGGCCACCGCCAAGAACTGCATGGCCTGCCACGCCACCGACAAGAAGCTGGTCGGCCCGGCCTACAAGGAAGTCGCCATCAAGTACGCGGGCCAGAAGGACGCCGTGGACAAGCTGGCCGTCAAGATCATCAAGGGCGGCTCCGGCGTCTGGGGTCCCGTCCCCATGCCCGCCAACGCCCAGGTCAGCGAAGCCGAAGCCAAGAAAGCTGGCTTCCTGGGTGCTGACCCAGAAGTAAGCCCCGGGATCTTTCCCACGGCACGAAGGCCTGCGCGAGCAGGCCTTTTTTCTTGCCGCTGCGCTAGGCTCCTGCTCCATGGACATGCTGCTCGACCCGAACATCTGGATCGCCTTTTTCATGCTCACCGCGCTGGAGATCGTGCTGGGCGTCGACAACATCGTCTTCATCTCCATCCTGGTCGGGCGGCTGCCGCCGGAGCAGCGCACCCGGGCCACCCGGCTCGGCCTGGGCTTTGCGATGCTCACGCGGCTGGGGCTGCTGTTCTCCCTCAGCTGGGTGATGGACCTGACCAACCCCCTGTTCACGCTCCTGGGCCGCGGCTTCAGCGGCCGGGACCTGGTGCTGTTGGCAGGGGGCCTCTTCCTGCTGTGGAAGGCATCGCACGAGATCTTCGTGGAGGTGGAGGCGCGGGAGGAGCAAGGCACGGCGTCGCAGGCGCGCTGGCGTGCCGGCGGCGCGGTGTTCTGGAGCATCATCGGCCAGATCGCGATCATCGACATCGTGTTCTCGCTCGACTCGGTGATCACCGCCGTCGGCATGGTCGATGAACTGCCGGTGATGGTGGCCGCGGTGGTGGCGGCGGTGGCGATGATGATGTTCGCGGCGCGGCCGGTGGGCAACTTCGTGCAGAACCATCCCTCGGTGAAGGTGCTCGCCCTGGCCTTCCTGGTGATGGTGGGCATGGCGCTCACCGCGGAAGCCTTCGCCTTCCACGTGCCCAAGGGCTACATCTACGCCTCGATGGCGTTCTCGCTGGTGGTGGAAATGCTGAACATCCGGGCCCAAAGAAACGCCGCGCGTTGCGCGCGGCGGCTTGAAGGCCTGTTGGGGTGCGCTGCGCGCAGCCCAACCTACCGGGAATCACCCGATCAATTGCTTTCAGACAATTGATCGAGGATTGCGGGGTTTTCCAGCGTCGTGATGTCCTGCGTGATCTTCTCGCCCTTGGCGACGCTGCGCAGCAGGCGGCGCATGATCTTGCCGGAGCGGGTCTTGGGCAGGTTCTCGCCGAAGCGGATGTCCTTGGGCTTGGCGATCGGGCCGATTTCCTTGGCCACCCAGTTGCGCGCTCGTTGGCGATCTTCTTGGCTTCCTCGCCGGTGGGGCGCGGGCGCTTGAGGACCACGAAGGCGCACACGGCCTCGCCGGTCAGGTCGTCGGGACGGCCCACCACGGCGGCTTCGGCCACCAGGTCGGTCTTGGACACCAGCGCCGATTCGATCTCCATCGTGCCCAGGCGGTGGCCCGACACGTTCAGCACGTCGTCGATGCGGCCGGTGATGCGGAAGTAGGCCGTCTTGGCGTCACGCACCGCGCCGTCGCCGGCCAGGTACAGCTTGCCGCCCATTTCCTCGGGGAAGTAGCTCTTCTTGAAACGCTCGGGGTCGTTCCAGATCGTGCGGATCATGGACGGCCAGGGGCGCTTGATCACCAGCATGCCGCCGGAGCCGTTGGGGATGTCGTGGCCGGCCTCGTCGACGATGGCGGCCATGATGCCCGGCAGGGGCAGCGTGCAGGAGCCCGGAACCGTCGGCGTGGCGCCCGGCAGCGGGGTGATCACGTGGCCGCCGGTCTCGGTCTGCCAGAAGGTGTCGACGATCGGGCAGCGCTCGCCGCCCACATTGCGGTGGTACCACATCCAGGCTTCGGGGTTGATCGGCTCGCCCACCGTGCCCAGGATGCGCAGCGTGGACAGGTCCCAGTTCTTCGGGTGCACCTTCTCGTCGGTCTCGGCCGCCTTGATCAGCGAGCGGATCGCGGTGGGCGCCGTGTAGAACACGCTGACCTTGTGCTTCTCGATCATCTGCCAGAAGCGGCCGGCGTGCGGGAAGGTCGGGATGCCTTCGAAGATCACCTGCGTGGCGCCGGCCGCCAGCGGGCCGTAGGCGACGTAGGTGTGGCCGGTGATCCAGCCGATGTCGGCCGTGCACCAGAACACGTCCTTGGCGGTGATGTCGAAGGTCCAGTCCATGGTCAGCTTGGCCCACAGCAGGTAGCCGCCGGTGGAATGCTGCACGCCCTTGGGCTTGCCGGTGGACCCCGAGGTGTAGAGGATGAACAGCGGGTGCTCGGCGCCCACGGGCTCCGGCTTGCACTCGGTGGACTGGCCCTTGAGCACTTCGTCGAAGCTCTTGTCGCGGCCGCCGACCATCTTGCAGGCGGTGGGCGTGCGCATGTAGACCAGCACGCTCTTGATCGTGTCGCAGCCGCCCATGTCGAGCGCCTCGTCGACGATGGACTTCAGGCCCAGTTCCTTGCCGCCGCGCATCTGGAAGTTGGCGGTGATGACGGCCACGGCGCCGGCGTCGATGATGCGTTCCTGCAGCGACTTGGCGGAGAAGCCGCCGAACACCACGCTGTGGGTGGCGCCGATGCGGGCGCAGGCCTGCATGGCGATCACGCCTTCCACGCCCATGGGCATGTAGACGATGACGCGGTCGCCCTTCCTGATGCCCTGCGCCTTGAGCGCGTTGGCGAACTGGCTCACCTTGGCCAGCAGTTCCTTGTAGGTGACCTGCGTGACCTTGCCGTCGTCGGACTCGAACACGATGGCGGTCTTGTTCTCCACCGGCGTGCCGACGTGCTTGTCCAGGCAGTTGGCGCTGGCGTTCAGCTCGCCGTCCTCGAACCACTTGTAGAACGGCGCCTCGGACTCGTTCAGGGTCTTGGTGAAGGGCTTGGTCCACTTCACGTTCTCGCGCGCCAGGCGCGACCAGAAGCCTTCGAAATCCGTCTCCGCTTCCTTGCACAGGGCCTGGTAGGCGGCCATGCCGGAAATGCGCGCGGCCTTGACGGTCGCCTCGGTGGGGGGAAGACGCGGTTCTCGACCAGGACCGACTCGATGGCGCTCATTTGCTTTGTCTCCGGAGAAAGGTGAATGCGGCGGTAATGTCAGTTTTGGCACTTACAAGCCACTGACTGGCGCGGGACTTACAGGCAGCGCCCAATCTACGCCCGCCGGGCCGGAAACTACAATCGCGCGGACCCGTAGAAACCCACTCCATGCGAAAAGAACCCGTCCTCGGCACCGCCTCCCCCTGCGCCCCCTCCCCAACCTGATCTTCGCCAGCCGCTGGCTGCAACTGCCCCTGTACCTGGGCCTGATCGCGGCGCAGGCGGTGTACGTGGTGCACTTCCTGCTGGAACTGCTGCACCTGGTGGAAGCGGCCGCCGGCAGCCAGGCGGCGCTGCAGCAGCTGATTTCCAGCATCGGTTACAAGACCACCACCCAGATCACCTCGCTGAACGAGACCATCATCATGCTGGTGGTGCTGGCGCTGATCGACGTGGTGATGATCTCCAACCTGCTGATCATGGTGATCGTAGGCGGCTACGAGACCTTCGTGAGCCGGATGAACCTGGAGGGCCATCCCGACCAGCCCGAGTGGCTGAGCCACGTGAATGCCTCGGTGCTGAAGGTGAAGCTGGCCACCGCCATCATCGGCATCTCCTCGATCCACCTGCTCAAGACCTTCATCAACGCCGAGAACTACTCGGACAAGGTGCTGATCGCCCAGACGGTCATCCACATCACCTTCCTGCTGTCCGCCATCGCCATCGCGTACACGGACAAGCTGATGTCCGCCCCGGCGCACCGCAACACCGAAGTGCTCTGAGCGGCCGGCCTTCCCGCCGCAAAGTGTCGACGATTCGCGTGACAACGTCGACAGGATTCCTATAATTGCCGACATCGCCGCCCCGGCGGCGGTGCCGCCCCGCCCATGAACGCCGTCCCCCATCACCACCGCCGAAGGCCTGTCCCGCAGCATCGCGGAACAGCTCAAGCAGGCGATCTACGCGGGCGAATACAAGGCGGGCGACCGGCTGAACGAGGCGGCGCTGGCGGTGCGCATGGGCACCAGCCGGGGCCCGATCCGCGAGGCGATCCGCATCCTGACCGGCACCGGCCTGGTCACGCCGGTGGTCAACCGCGGGGTGTTCGTGCGCAAGGTCTCGATCCAGGAGATGCTGGAGATCTACGACCTGCGCGCGCTGGTCTTCGGCTTCGCCGCGGAACGCGCCTGCGAGCACGTCACGGACGCCGACCGCGCCAATTTCGAATCCTTGCTGGAAGGCATGGACCAGGCCGCGCAGGCGGGCGACAGCGGCCTGTACTACGACCTCAACGTGCAGTTCCACGCGCTGGTGCTGGCGCTGTCCCGCAGCCAGCGGGCGCACCAGCTGTACGACAGCTACGTGAAGGAACTGCACCTGTACCGGCGGCAGAACTTCAACGCGCCGGGCAACATGCGGCGCTCGAACGTGGAGCACCGGAAGATCTTCGAGGCGATCTCGAAGGGGAATGCAGCGAAGGCCAAGCAGTATGCCGAGGAGCATATCCAGGCGGGGCGGCAGCGGCTGCTGGCGCTGGCGGATTCGTAGGTTGGTGGTGAGCCGAAGGCGAACCCCAGCGCTTTCGCGCATCGCTGGGGTTCCTGCGTCACCCCAGCCTACAGGTTGCCGATCACCGCGCGCGTGAAGCTCTCCGTGTTCCCGTAGCCGCGAATATCCCCCGTCCGCGCCTTCCCATCCCCCAGCGCCGCTGTCAGGCCCTTCTCCATGCTGCCCGCCGCCGCCACGGCCTCGGCGATGCCCTTCCTGCGCCCCAGCCAGTCCAGCAGCATCCGCGTCGAATCCACCATCGCGTAGGGATTGGCGATGCCCTTCCCCGCAATATCCGGGGCCGAGCCGTGCGTGGCCTGCGCCATCGCGAAGTCGCCGTCGCCGATGCACAGGCCGGGTGCCATGCCCAGGCCGCCCACCAGCCCCGCGGCCTCGTCGGTGAGGATGTCGCCGAACATGTTGGTGGTGACCACCACGTCGAAGTTCTGCGGGTCGCGCACCAGGCGCATCGCCATGGTGTCCACGATCACCTCGTTGACCCTCACGTCGGGGAAGTCCTTCGCGGCCTTCAGGCACTCCTCCACGAACATGCCGCAACCGAGCTTGAACACCGTGTTCTTGTGCACCACGGTCAGCAGCTTGCGCCTGCTGCGCGCGAGCGCCAGCGCCACGCGCGCGACCCGTTCGCTGCCCTTGCGCGTGATGACGCGCACCGAGATCGTCATGTCCTCGCTCGGGCGGAACTCGCCCGAGCCGGCCACCACGTTGCGGTCCGGCTGGAAGCCTTCGTTGTTCTCGCGCACGATCACCAGGTCCACGTCGTCGCGCAGACAGCCGATGTCGGGATAGGAGCGCGTGGGCCGCACGTTGGCGAACAGGTTGAAGTGCTTGCGCATGATCGGGTGCGGGTTGATCGCGCCCGGCCCCTTCGGGTAGTCGCGGTGGCCGATCGGACCCAGCACGAAGCCGTCCATCTTCGCCAGCGTCTCCAGCGTGCCGGCGGGCAGCGTGGAGCCGTGCGTGTCGAGCGCGCGCCGGCCGACCGGCATCGGCTTCCATTCGATGCGCAGGCCGTGCTTCTCGGCGGCGGCCGACGCGATCTGCACGGACGCCGGCACCACTTCGTGGCCGATGTCGTCGCCTTCGAGCACGCCGAGGATCAGGTGGGGATTTTTCATGCGTGTGCGTCGTTCCGGCGCGCCAGCGCCATCCGCGCCGCGATGCGCAGCGCCTGTTCCAGCGCGCCGGTGTCGGCCCTGCCCTCGCCGGTGATGTCGAAGGCCGTGCCGTGGGCGGGCGTCGTGTACACGGTGCGCAGGCCGGCGGTCACGGTCACGCCCTTGTTGAACCCGAGCAGCTTGGTCGCGATCTGGCCCTGGTCGTGGTACATCATCACCACGCCTTCGTACTCGCCCTTGAGGGCCTTCAGGAAGATCGTGTCGGAGGAGATGGGGCCGCTGACGGCGATGCCCTCCTCCGCCAGCAGCCGCACCGTCGGCGCGATCAGCCGGATCTCCTCGTCGCCGAACAGGCCGCCTTCGCCGCAGTGCGGGTTGAGCGCGGCCACGCCGATGCGCGGGCGCGCGTGGCCGGCGGCGCGCAGGCTGCGGTCGGCCAGCCGCACGGCGGCGGCGATGCGCTCGGGCGTGACCAGTTCCAGCGCCTGCCGCAGCGCCACGTGCGAGGTGACGCGGAAGGTGGAGAACTGCTCGATGACGTTCATCTCGCCGAAGAAGCCCTGGTGCCCGTTCCAGGCCGCGAACATCTGGTGCTCGTCGTGGTACTTCCAGCCGCCGCGGTGCAGCGCCGCCTTGTTCAGCGGCGCGAAGGTGATGCCTTCCAGCTCGCCCTGCAGCGCGAGCTCCGTCATGTGGTGCAGGGTCTCGCCGGCGAGCCGCCCGGCATCGGGCGAGACCTCGCGGCGCGTCAGCTTCGCGGGATCGACGTTGCCCAGGTCCACCAAGGGGATCTCGTCGAGCGACCAGTCGATCGCCGCCACGCTGCGGTAGGCGCGCCAGGCCGGCTGCACGCGCGCGTCCCGGCAGCCCATCTCCAGCACGCGGGCGTCGCCGATCACCGCGATGCGGGCCACGTCCTGCAGCCTGCCACTGGCGAGCAGCTTCGCGCTGATCTCGGGGCCGATGCCGGTGGGGTCACCGAGCATCAGGCCGAGGATGGGCTTCATGCGACCAGTGCGTTCGTCAGCGCCGAAATCGAAGGCAGCGACTCCAGGTCGCGCACCATCGCCACCACTTCCTCCGCGCGCGCCTTGGAGAACTTGGCGAACTCGGCGTTCTCGCGGAACTTGTCGGCCACCTCGTTGTAGCTCATGGGCATGGCGGGGCTGCCCTTGCCGAAGTCGGCGCGGCCGGAGATCTTGCGGCCGCCGGCCAGCTCGATGTCGATGAGCGTGGTCATCTTGTGGTATCCGGCGGCTTCCGCTTCCTTGTCCACCACGAAGTCGACCTTCTCGATCATCTTCTGCACGTCGGGGCGCAGCACGACTTCGTCCGTGAACTCGTTGAGGCCAGCGCGGCCTTCGATCAGCAGGATCGCCATGCAGAACTCCATGGAGAACTTGGCCTGCAGCTCGTTGGTCGGGCGGTGGTGGATCAGCGCGTTGGGCATGTTGTGGTTGGTGCCCACGCGCACGCGCACCACGTCCTTGGCCTGGATGCGGTGCTCGCGGATCAGGCGCAGCATCTCGGTCATGCCGGGGTGCGTGAGCGAGCCGCTCGGATGCGGCTTGATCGACACGCCCGGCTCGGCGAAGGTCCAGGGCCTGCCCAGGCGGCCGGCGATCGCGTTGGCGTCGTAGCCGCCGCCGGCGGCGCTGAAGAAGCCGCGCGGCGCTTCCAGGATCCTGTCGGTCGCGGTCCAGCCGTAGCCGGCGAACTGCGCCGCCGCCACGCCGCTTTCCGAGGAGCGGCCGGCGTGGAAGGGCTTGGTCATGGTGCCGAAGTTCTCGCGCAGGCCGGCCGACTGGCTGCCGGCGATCGACAGCGCGCGGCAGGTCGCCTCCTCGCTCAGGCCCATCAGCTTCGAGGCCGCGGCGGCGGCGGCAAAGGTGCCGCAGGTGGCGGTCGAATGGAAGCCGGTCTGGTAGTGCCGCGGGTTGATCGCCTCGGAGATCTTGCACTCGACCTCCACGCCCAGGTGGTAGGCCAGCATGGCCTGCGCGCCGCTGGCGCCGGTGGCTTCGGCAACGGCCAGGGCCGCGGGCAGCGCCGGTGCGGTGGGGTGCGTGAGCAGCCCGTACACCCGGTCGGTGGCCACCGCGAGCTGCGTGTCGTCGTAGTCGTCGGCGTGGATGCCCACGCCATTGGCGAAGGCGGCGAAGCGCGGCGCGACCTTCAGGCGCGTGCCGATCACGGTGGAGGGACCGGTGCCCAGGTTCAGCTCCCCCAGGTGCTTGCGCACCAGCGCGCCGCAGTGGCTGGCACCGCCGGACAGCGCCAGCCCGAGGCCGTCCAGGATGGACTTCTTGCCGAGCCCCACCACGTCCTGCGGCAGGTCGGCCAGCTTGGTGCCGCAGATGAAGTCGGAAACGTAGTGCGTCAGGTGTTCCGCGGCCTGCTGCTGGATGATGCTCACTTCTTGGCTCCTCGTTGTGTCGGTGTTGGCGGAAAGCTTGCGGATTCAGTGCGCGAGCGCGCGGCAGTTCTCGGGCGCCAGGTGCAGCCACACCGGCGAGCCGGCGGGGATGCTGGTCGTCGAAGGCGTCACCGCGCGCACGGTCTCGCCGTCAGCCAGCTGCACCAGGTAGTCACGGTGCGAGCCCAGGTAGATCTGCCGCGTCACCGTGCCCTGCACGCCATTGGTGGGCCCGGTGGGCGCGCGGTCGCTCAGGTGCACGTCGTGGTGGCGCACCGAGACGGCGGTGTCGCCCTCGCCGGCGAACTCCCCGAGCCGCAGCGCAGGAGCAGGCCGTTGCCGCAGGCCACGCCGTCCGATCGGTCCCAGCGGCCCTTGAAGATGTTGGTGCCGCCTATGAAGCGCGCCACGAACTCGGTGCGCGGCCGCTGGTAGATGTCCTCGGGCGTGCCGGCCTGCTCGATCACGCCCAGGTTCATCACCACGATCATGTCGGCCGTGGTCATGGCCTCGGACTGGTCGTGCGTGACGTACACCGTGGTGTAGCGGAACTTGTCGTGCAGCCGGCGGATCTCGAAGCGCATCTCCTCGCGCAGGTTGGCGTCCAGGTTGGACAGCGGCTCGTCCAGCAGCAGCGTCTCGGGCTCCACCACCAGCGCGCGCGCCAGCGACACGCGCTGCTGCTGGCCGCCGGACAGCTCGCCGGGATAGCGCGGCGCCAGCTGCGACAGCTTGGTGGCGGCCAGGATGGTGTCGGCGCGCTGCTGCGCGTCGGCCTTGGTCAGGCCGCGCAGCTTCAGGCCGTAGGTGACGTTCTCCATCACCGTCATGTGCGGCCACAGCGCGTAGCTCTGGAAGATCATCGACATGTTGCGCCGCTCGGGCGCCTCGGTGTCGCCGGGCGCCGAGACGCGCCGGCCGCCGACGCGGATCTCGCCGCCGTCGGGCTCGAGGAAGCCGGCGATCAGCCGCAGCGTCGTGGTCTTGCCGCAGCCGGAAGGGCCCAGCAGGCAGACCAGCTGCCCCTTCTCCACCCACAGCGACACCTCCTTGACCACCGCCGCCGTGCCGTAGTGCTTGGTCAGGCCTTTCAGTTCCAGGAATCCCATGCGTTCTCGTGGGTTGGTTAACGGAGCACCGGCACCCGCTGGTTGCCCAGCACCGGCAGGCGGTTGGCGATGATCACCACCGTGAAGGACACGACCAGCAGCATGATCCCCAGCACGGAGATCGCGCCCATGTCGCCGCTTTCGTTCAGGTCGTAGATGACCACCGACACCAGCTTGGTGTTGGCCGTGGTCAGCAGGATGGTGGCGGAGAGTTCGCGGATGGTGCCGATGAACACGAAGCACCAGGTGGCGATGACCGAGGTGCGCAGCAGCGGCGCGGTGATCAGGCGCAGCGTCTTCAGGCGCGAGGCGCCCAGGATGCGGCTGGCATCCTCCAGCTCCGGATGGATGCCGTGGAAGGCGGCCGACATCTGCTGGTAGCCCGCCGGCATTTCGATGGTGAGGAAGGCGATCAGCAGGATCCACAGCGTGCCGTACAGCATCAGCTGCGGATGCGAGTAGGTCAGGAACATGCCCACGCCCAGCACGATGCCGGGGATGGCCACCGGCGCGGTGGCCAGCATGCCCAGCGCGCCGGCGCCGCGCACCGGCGCACGCGAGACCATGTAGGCCGCCACCAGCGCGAGCCCCGTGCCTATCGTGGCCGTGGAGAAGCCGAGCAGGAAGGTGTTCCACATCGCCTTGCGCGTGGCGGAGAACTCGAAGAACACGAAGTTGAAGTTGTGCAGCGTGAGCGTCGCCCAGGTCAGCGGCTCCGACACGTTGCGCGTCAGCGCGGTCTTCAGCAGCGCCATGTAGGGCAGGATCACGGTGAGCGAGAGCACGAACACCGCGAAGGCGACGCCGGCGATCTTCCAGCGGCCCATCTTCAGGATGCGCGGCTCGCCGCTCTTGCCGCCCAGCACGGTGTAGCCCTTGCGGCCCAGGATCCAGCTCTTGCCCTGCAGCAGCAGCACCGTGATCAGCAGCAGCGGCAGCGCCGCGGCGGCCGCCAGCCCCGGCTTGGGCGGGAACTGGAACAGGCTCCAGATCTTGGTGGTGATGACGTGGAAGCCGGCCGGCAGCGCCAGGATGGCGGGCGAGCCGAACATGGTCAGCGCCTGCAGGATCGCGATCAGCGAGCCGGCCAGCATCGCCGGCAGCACCAGCGGGATCGTGATCTTGCGCAGCGTGGTCCAGCGCGCGCGCCGAGGATGGACGAGGCGTCTTCCAGGTCCGAAGGCACGCGGTCCAGCCCGTTGGCCACCAGCGTGAAGACGTAGGGGAAGGTGTAGCAGGAGATGGCGAACACCAGCCCGGGAAAGCTGTAGATATTGAGCAGGGGCGCGTCATACGGCTGGCCGCCGGCGAGGTAGCGGTAGAAGACGTTGATCAGGCCGCTGTTGGGCGCGGCCAGGATCTCCCAGGCGATCGCGCCCAGGAAGGGCGGCGTCACGAAGGAGGCCGTGACCAGCGCCCGCACCAGCCGGCGCCCGGGCAGGTCGGTGCGCGCCACCAGCCAGGCCAGCGGCGTGGCGACGGCGCAGGACAGCACGCCGACGCCCAGCGCCATGGCGATGGCGATGGCGAAGGGCCGCCGCAGCGTGGCGTCGGTGACCAGGGTCGCGAAGTTGGCCAGCGTGAGCTGGCCGTCCTTGTCCACCAGCGCGTAGTACAGCAGCCACGCGAGCGGCAGCACCACCAGCACGGCCAGGATCGCGGCCAGCGCGTAGAACGCCGGCCGGACCAGGTCGATGCGGAAAGGAGCCTTGGCGAGCGATTCGGCAGCGGGAACGGCAACCGTCATCGCGTCCTCAGGTGCCGAAATACTCTTCGTACTTCTTCTTGATGTTGTCCGGCTGCAGCTGCGCCGGGTCGGAGTTCAGCAGCTTGATCTGCGACAGCGGCATGCGGCCCGCCTTCTCCTTCACCTCGGGGTGGAAGGAGCGCAGCCCGCCGACGTCGCTATTGAGCTGCTGCGCCTCGTGCGTGAACATGAAGTGGTAGAACAGGCGCGCCGCGTTCGGGTTGGGCGCGTTCTTCAGCAGCGCCGCGTTGCCGATCACGATCGGCGTGCCTTCGGTGGCGTACACCGGCTCGATCGGCACGCCGCTTTCCTTGAGCACGAACACGTTGTATTCGTTGCCGTCGGCCATGACGGGCCGCTCGCCCTGCGCCAGCTTCTTGGGCGGCTCGGTGGACGACTGCACCTGCATCACCTTCTGCTTGCCCAGCTTCTCGAAGTAGCTCCAGCCCAGGGGCGACTGGCTCAGGGCCTGGGTGCCGGTCATGATGGTGCCGCTGTAGCCCGGGTGCGCCTTCACCAGCTTGCCCTGCCACTTGGGATCCAGCAGGTCGGCGTGCGACTTGGGCGCCTGCTCCTTGGGCACCAGCTTGGTGTTGTAGGCGATCACCGAGAGGTGGGCGCGGTAGGCGGCGTAGGTGCCGTCGGCGTCCTTGTATTCCTTGGGCCAGTGCTTCGCCACTTCACTGGGCACCGCCGGCTGCAGCCAGCCCTGCTTCTTGAAGTGCACGAAGTGCACCGCGTCCGAGGTCTCGATGACGTCGGCCGCGTGGATCTTGCTGCCGTATTCCTGGTTGATGCGCTGGAACAGGCGCTCGGCGCCGGAGCGCTCCACCTGCACCTTGATGCCGGGGTACTTGGCCTCGAAGGCGCGCGCGAGCTTCTCGGCGACCTGCACGTCGGTGGCCGAGTACCACACGATCTTGCCTTCCTTCTGCGCGGCGGCCACCAGCTGCGGCGTCGCGTCGTAGGGGGCGGGAGCTTGGGAATGGGCCACACCCGAGGCGAGTGCGGCCACGAGCGCCAGGACGGCGGCGGCGGGCTGGGCTGACATGTTGTCTCCTTGACGCGGTTTCGCTGCGAACCGCTGCGGGGAGATACTGAACGCGCTTTCCTGAAGTGTCAACAGTTCAGACCATAACGTCGACACTGATGGGGAAGTCTCAAACCATGTCTTGCGGCCGCACCCACTGGTCGAACTGCTCCCCGGTCAGGTGGCCGGAGGCGACCGCGGCCGCGCGCAGGCTGGTGCCTTCCTTGTGCGCCTTCTTGGCGATGGCCGCCGCCTTGTCGTAGCCGATGTGCGGGTTCAGCGCCGTCACCAGCATCAGCGAGCGGTCCACCAGTTCGGCGATGCGTTCGCGGTTCGGCTCTATGCCCACCGCGCAGTGGTCGTTGAAGCTGCGCATGCCGTCGGCCAGCAGGCGCGCGCTCTGCAGGAAGTTGTGCGCGATCATGGGCCGGAACACGTTCAGCTCGAAGTTGCCGGAGGCGCCGCCGAAGTTGATGGCGACGTCGTTGCCGAACACCTGGCAGCACAGCATGGTCAGCGCCTCGCTCTGCGTCGGGTTGACCTTGCCCGGCATGATCGAGGAGCCCGGCTCGTTCTCCGGGATCGTGAGTTCGCCGATGCCGCTGCGCGGGCCACTGGCCAGCCAGCGGATGTCGTTGGCGATCTTCATCAGGCTGGCCGCCAGCGTCTTGAGCGCGCCATGCGCATGCACCAGCGCATCCGCCGCCGCCATCACCTCGAACTTGTTGTGGGCGGTCACCAGCGGCAGGCCCGTCAGGCGGGCGAGCTCGCCTGCGACCTGCTCCGCATAGCCCTTGGGCGCGTTCAGGCCGGTGCCCACCGCGGTACCGCCCAGTGCCAGCTCGCACAGGTGCGGGATGGCGGCGTGCAGGTGCCGGTCCGCCTGTTCCAGCTGCGCGACGTAGCCGGAGAACTCCTGCCCCAGCGTCAGCGGCGTGGCGTCCTGCAGGTGCGTGCGGCCGATCTTCACGATGTCCCGGAAGGCGTCGGACTTCGCGGCCAGCGTGTCCCTCAGCTGCGCGAGCGCCGGCAGCAGGCGGTTGCGGATCGCATCGACCGCGGCGATGTGCATCGCCGTCGGATAGACGTCGTTGGAAGACTGGCTCTTGTTGACGTCGTCGTTGGGATGCACCTTGCGGCCTTCGCCGCGCGCGCCGCCCAGCAGCTCGCTGGCGCGGTTGGCCAGCACCTCGTTGACGTTCATGTTGGTCTGGGTGCCGGAGCCGGTCTGCCACACCACCAGGGGGAACTCGGCATCGTGCCGGCCGGCAAGCACCTCGTCGGCGGCGGCGACGATGGCGGCCGCCTTCTGCTGGTCCAGCAGGCCGAGGAGGTGGTTCACCACGGCGGACGAGCGCTTGACCTGCGCCAGCGCACGGATGATCTCGCGCGGCTGCCGCTCGCCCGAGATGTCGAAGTTCTGCAGGGAGCGCTGCGTCTGCGCGCCCCACAGCCGGTCGGCGGGCACCTGGATGGGCCCGAAGGTGTCGTGTTCGATGCGCGTGGCCATGCGCGGACCCTAGCAGCTTTGCCCGCGGGCGTGCAGCGATGCCCTTTACTGACGAGCATCAACAGGCGATCCGCGACCGCACTTTTTCGCAGGGATGCGCGATGCGCGCCGGCCGCCCTGTGATCCAATCTCCTGCGCAGAGGCAGATCCCGTGGCATCCCCAGAACCGCACCAGTGCACCCAGGCCAGGACCGGGCGCTCGCTGCGGCGCGCCTGCGCCGTGGCGATCGTGCTTTCCGGCACCGGGTGCGCCGACCTGGAACAGGCAGCGCGCCAGCTTCCGCAGCCGGCCGCCGGCGGCGGCGGGGGCATCCGCGAGCAGCGGGAAATCGAGATGAACCGGCGCTGGCAGGACCAGCCGCTCACGCAGCTGGTCGCGGAACTGGGCAAGCCGATGCTGACCCTGAACATCCCCGGCGGCGGCACCCCACCCGGTTTCGTGGTGGTCTACGGCGAACACGGCTCCAGCGGCTGCATCGACGCCTTCGCCGTGAACTCGGGCGGGGAGCCCCGCATCCGCCTGTACTACTGCCGCTGACCGGCCGGCGCGCCTGCGGTCGCGCTGGCAGCGGCCGCTGCCACAATCGGGCGATGTCCCTGTTGATGCATTTCCTGCGCTCGCTGCTGGCATCCCCGTCGCCGCAGCCAGTCACCGGGCCCGCCATCGCACCGCCGCAACTGCCTCCGCCGGCCGATCGGCCCGCTCCCAGGGCCGCATCGGACGAGCCGCCGGCCTGGCGGCTGCTGGAGGCACAGGCCGGCGTGCAGGACCTCGATTACGGCGACCACGCGCGTCCCGGCATCCAGCACCTGTTCGGGCACCAGCCCCGCCGCATCCTGGACATCGGCTGCGCCTCGGGTGCCGTCGGCGCCGGGCTGAAGGCGTCGGATCCCGGCCTGTGGGTGTGGGGCTGCGAGCTGAACGAACGGGCGGCGCGCGTGGCCGCCACGCGCCTGGACCACGTCACCCCCGTCGCGCGTGCGCAGTGGCCCGAGTCCGACCGGGCACTGCTGAAGTCCGTGGACACCGTGCTGCTGCTCGACGTGCTGGAGCACATGTACAACCCCTGGGCGGAACTCGAGTTCCTCTCGGAGCACCTGCCCGACGAAGCGCAGGTGATCGTCAGCCTGCCGCACGTGGGCCACCTTTCGGTCATGACGCAGCTGGCGAAGGGCAGCTTCGACTACCGGCCCACCGGCATCCTGGACGTGACGCACATCCGCTTCTTCACGCTGCCGGGCATGCACGAGATGTTCGACCAGACCGGCTTTGCCGTCGACGAACAGTGGGTCCTGAGCAGCTCGCGCAACATCGCGATCGAGAGTTTCCCGACGCAGGTGCAGGCCGGCGAGCTGAAGCTGACCGTGGAAAGCGCCGAGGAGTGGGAACGGCTCAACGTCATCCAGTACGGCTTCCGGCTGTCGAAGAAGCGGGGGTCTCGCGTGGCTGCGGCAGACGACACGCCGGCCTGGCGGCTGCTCGCGGCGCAGGCCGGGGTACAGGAACATGACTATGGCGAGGGGAGCGGCTCGGCGTGCGCGAGCTGTTCGGCCACGCACCGCGCCGCGTGCTGGACATCGGTTGCGCCGCCGGCGCCATCGGCGCCGGCATGAAGCGATCCATGCCGGGGCTGTGGGTGTGGGGCTGCGAGCTGAACGAGCGCGCGGCCAGCGTGGCCGCCGGCCGGCTGGACCACGTCACCACGTTGCCGCGCGAGCAATGGAGCGCCGCGGACCGGGAGCGGGTTGCCGGCGTCGACACCGTGCTGCTGCTCGACGTGCTGGAGCACATGTACAACCCCTGGGCCGAACTGCAATTCCTCTCGGCGAACCTGCCGCCGGACGCGCAGGTGATCGTCAGCCTGCCCAACGTCGGCTACCTGTGGGTCATCGAAGCCCTTTCGCGCGGCGTCTTCCAGTACCTGCCGGCCGGCGTGCTCGATGTCACGCACATCCGCTTCTTCACCCTGGACACCATGCGATCCATGTTCGAGGAGACCGGCTTCGAGGTGGAGGCGATCGCCGTCCTGGGCAGCTCGGGCGAGCAGATGGAACGCTTCCCCGCGCCGGTCGCGTGCGGCAAGCTGCTGCTGACGGTGGAGAGCGCCGAGGAATGGACGCAGCTCAATGCCACCCAGTTCGGCTTCCGCCTGCGCCCGAGGCGGCGCGGGCCTCACGCCGTGTAGCAGTCGGCGGGGCTCAGCCTCCGCCGCGCCGCGCCGGCCCGCCCTGTTCCAGCGTGACCGTCGGGATGTCGTCGGCATGGGCGATCACCTGTCGCTGCGGCAGGTAGTGCAGCAGCAGGTCCGTCTCCCTCTTCACCACGCGGTAGCACTCGCAACTGAGGGATTCGAGGCGTGCGCGGTCCATCACCCTGATCATTCCCCGTTCATAGGAGATCACCCCGAGGTGTTCCAGCTTCGAGGCGGCGACCGTCACGCCCGGCCGGCGGACCCCGAGCATGTTGGCGATGAATTCCTGGGTCATCGTCAGCCGGTTGTGCGACAGCCGATCCATGGAAAGAAGCAGCCATCGGCAAAGCTGCTGGTCGATCGTGTGGTGCCGGTTGCACACGGCGGTCTGGGCCACCTGCGTGATGAGTGCCTGCGTGTAGCGCAGCATCAGCAGCAGCACTCTCCATGCCGGTTGAATTCATCCTTCACCCGCGGCCTCGGCAGGCGGTAGGCATGGCCCGCGCTTTGCACGATGGAGCGGCTGGGCGTGCCCTCCCCTCCCATGTACAAGGTGATGCCCAGCAAGCCCTCGTTTCCCACGACCGAGATCGCCGTGGAGGCACCGTTTTCCATCAGGTACTGCATGGAGATGATGGAGTCGGTCGGGAAATAGACGTGTCGCATGGGCCGCCCCGCCTCGTACATCAAGGCGCGCAACGGCAGTTCGGCAAGCTCCAGGTGCGGGAAGAGGCGCCCCTGGACCTCGGGGGACAAGGCGGCGAGCAGGTGGTTCTGCCTGGGTTCCGGAGGGGGAGCGGCATGGGGAGATCCCTTGCGGCCGGCAGGTGGTTGCGCCATGTCCGCAGTCTAGATGCAGGCGGCGCTTGCCGGGGAGTGTAAGAAGGTGCTCAGCAGCGTTTGGGATAATGGACCCGGACCCTCCTTCACCCTTCCACACCATGCCCACCACGATCAAAGCCGCCGACCTGATCGAATCCGTCGCCGCGGCGCTGCAGTACATCAGCTACTACCACCCCGCCGACTACATCGCGCACCTTTCGCGCGCCTATGAGCGCGAGCAGAGCGCCGCTGCCAAGGACGCGATCGCGCAGATCCTGACCAACAGCAAGATGAGCGCGATGGGCCACCGGCCGATCTGCCAGGACACCGGCATCGTCAACGTGTTCCTCAAGATCGGCATGGACTGCCGCCTCGAAGGCTTCACCGGCAGCCTGGAGGACGCGGTCAACGAAGGCGTGCGCCGCGGCTACCTGCACCCGGACAACACGCTGCGCGCCTCGGTGGTCGCCGATCCGCAGTTCGAGCGCAAGAACACCAAGGACAACACGCCGGCGGTGGTGAACGTCGAACTGGTTCCGGGCAACAAGGTGGACGTGACCGTCGCGGCCAAGGGCGGCGGCAGCGAGAACAAGAGCAAGATGGTGATGCTCAACCCGAGCGATTCCATCGTCGACTGGGTGCTCAAGACCGTGCCCACCATGGGCGCCGGCTGGTGCCCGCCCGGCATGCTGGGCATCGGCATCGGCGGCACCGCGGAAAAGGCGGTGCTGCTGGCCAAGGAAGCGCTGATGGAAGACATCGACATGTACGAGCTGCAGGCGAAGTCCGCGCGCGGCGAGAAGCTGTCGAAGCTGGAAGAGATGCGCCTGGAGCTGTTCGAGAAGGTCAACGCGCTGGGCATAGGCGCGCAGGGCCTGGGCGGGCTGACCACCGTGCTGGACATCAAGATCAAGATGTTCCCCTGCCACGCGGCGGGCAAGCCGGTCGCCATGATCCCCAACTGCGCGGCCACCCGCCATGCGCACTTCGAGCTGGACGGCTCCGGCCCGGCCTACATCGATCCGCCGAGCCTGGACCTGTGGCCCAAGATCGACTGGGCGCCCGACACCCAGAAGAGCAAGCGCGTCGACCTGAACACGCTGACCAGGGAAGAGATCGCCACCTGGAAGGCCGGCCAGACGCTGCTGCTCAACGGCAGGATGCTCACCGGCCGCGACGCCGCGCACAAGCGCATCCAGGACATGCTGGCCAAGGGCGAGAAGCTGCCGGTGGACTTCACCAACCGCGTCATCTACTACGTGGGCCCGGTCGACCCGGTGCGCGACGAAGTGGTGGGACCGGCCGGCCCGACGACCTCCACCCGCATGGACAAGTTCACCGACATGATGCTGGCGCAGACCGGGCTGATCGGCATGATCGGCAAGTCCGAGCGCGGCCCGGAAGCCATCGAGTCGATCCGCAAGCACAAGGCGGCCTACCTGATGGCCGTGGGCGGCGCGGCCTACCTGGTGTCCAAGGCCATCAAGAAGTCGAAGGTGCTGGGCTTCGAAGACCTCGGAATGGAAGCGATCTACGAGTTCGACGTGGTCGACATGCCCGTCACGGTCGCGGTGGATTCCAGCGGCACCAGCGTCCACACCACCGGCCCGGCCGAGTGGAGCAGGAAGATCGCGACCGGCGAGTTCAAGAAGATTCCTGTCGCGGCGGCCTGAAGCTGTCTGGCAAGGCGGGGCTCCCGTCCCGGTAGAGTCACGGGCATGGACCGTGACCGCCCCATCGGCGTATTCGACAGCGGCGTCGGCGGGCTCAGCATCCTGCGGGCCCTGCGCGCCGAGCTTCCCGGCGAGGACTTCGTCTATTTCTCCGACGCGGGGCATGCGCCCTATGGCGAGAAGGGCGAGGAGTTCGTGTCCAACCGCTCGCTCGCCATCGCGGTGGACCTGCTGGAGCAGCACCGAATCAAGGGCCTGGTGATCGCCTGCAACACGGCCACCGCCGCGGCGGTGCACCTGGTGCGCGCGAGGCACACCCACCTTCCCGTGGTCGGCGTCGAGCCGGCCCTGAAGCCGGCCGCGGCCCTGACGAGGACCGGCCACGTCGCCGTGCTCGCCACCCGCGGCACCCTGTCCAGCGCCAAGTTCAAGGCCCTGCAGGAATCCTTGAAGGACCAGGCGGAGTTCGTGCTGGTGCCCTGCGACGGCCTGGCGGCGGCCATCGAGGCGCACGACGAGCCGCGCATCCGCGAGCTGTGCCGGCGCTACACCCGCGAGGCCTGCTGCTTCGGCACCGGCCCGGGCGAGATCGACACCCTGGTCATGGGCTGCACCCACTACCCCTTCGCGGCGGACGTCTTTCGCGAGCTGCTCGGCCCGGACGTGCAGCTGGTGGAGACCGGGCAGCCGGTGGCGCGCCAGACGCGCCGGCTGCTGGAAGCGCAGGACCTGCTCAATCCCGCCGGCAGCGGCCGCGTGCAGTGGCACACCACGGGGTCCGCGCAGGAGCTGCAGCAGGCCGCCTCACGCTGGCTGGGCCTGTAGCGCCGCCGCGCGCCCGCGCTGCACGTCGATCTTCGTCAGCAGCACCAGCCCCACCACGAACATCGCCGCCGTCGAGAGGATCGCCAGCCGCTGGTTGCCGCCGGTGGCCCAGGTGATGGCGCCGTAGGTGAGCGGCCCCACGATGCTGGAGAGCCGCACCGCGAAGGTCCACAGCCCGTAGAACTCGGCGAGCTGCCGCTGCGGCGCGAACATGCCCGCCATCGCGCGGCCGGCCGACTGGCTGGACCCCATGCACAGGCCCGCGATCGCCGCGGCCCACCAGAACTGGCCCTTGGTCGCGGACAGCGCCGCGATGACGCAGGTGAGGATCCAGCCCACCAGCGTGCTGCCCAGCGCGATCTTGTGGCCGATGCGGTCCTGCAGGTAGCCCCAGGCGAAGGCGCCGGCGGCGGCCGCGAGGTTCAGCACGAAGATCAGCACCATGGTTTCCTGCGGCTGGAAGCCGATCACGGTCTCCGCGTAGATCGCCGCCAGCGTGATGGCCACCGCCACGCCGCCCTGGTAGAACACCGCGCAGGCCAGCAGCCACATGAAGTCGCGGTAGCGCCGCGCGTCCGCGAAGGTGCGCTTCAGGCGGTGCAGCGAAGCCGCGAAGCCGCCTTCCTGCAGCGCGCGCGGGTTCGGCTGCGCGCGCTCGCGCAAGAGGCGGAAGGTCACCAGCGAAGCCGCGCCGTACAGCACGGCGGTGATCAGCATCGTCACCGGCACGAAGTCGGACGCGGGGATCTTCTGCCCCTGCGCCCACAGCACGTAGCCCAGGCAGATGCCCAGGGCCAGCATGCCGCCGAAGTAGCCGAAGCCCCAGCCCCAGCCGCTGACCTTGCCCAGCGAGTCGGGATGCGCGAGCTCCGGCAGGAAGGCCGCCGTCAGCGACTCGCCATAGCTGTAGAACACGTTGGACACGATGATCAGCAGCATCGCCATCGCCACCGCGCCCGGCTTGGCGAGCGCCAGGGCGGCGGTCCCGAGCACGCAGCCCGCGGTGACGATCATCAGCAGCCGCTTCTTGGCCGCCCGCAGGTCCGCATAGGCACCGATGCTGGGCATCGTGAGCATCACGATCGCGTAGGAGATGCTCAGGGCCAGCGTCCAGGCGAAGGTGGCCCATTCCGCCTTCTGTGCGATGCCGCCCACGAAATAGGCCGCGAAAACGGCGGTGATCACCACCGTGGTGTAGCCGGAGTTCGCGAAGTCGTACATCGCCCAGCCGAACACCTCGCGCTTGCGCACGCCGGGATTCAGCGCGTCCTGGGAAAACAGGGCCATGGGCACCTCCTGGGGCGCAGAGCATAGCCGAGCCGTGCGCGCAGCGAGCGACCTTGATCTGCCTCATGGCGCCGTCCACCCACGCGCCAATACTGTGCGAAGCCGTACCGGCCTCGCCCGGCGACAGGAGACAACGATGCCGCAAGCGTCCGCCCCGCCCACGCTCGACACCATCGCGTACGCCGACGCCTGGACGCTGCCCGCGCTGTTCGAGCGCCGGTACCAGCGCTCTCCCCAGGCCGAGGCCTACCGCCAGTTCCAGCCGGCGATGGGCAGCTGGCGCAGCTACACCTGGGGCGACCTGCACGCGCTGGTGCGGCGCTGGCGCGGCGCCTTCGTCGTCCGCGAGGCGCTGCCGGCGGGCGCCCGCGTGGCCGTGATGCTGCGCAACAGCGTCGAATGGGTCTGCTTCGACCAGGCCGCGCAGTCGCTGGGCCTGGTGGTCGTGCCCCTCTACGCCACGGACAACCCCGAGAACATCGCCTACATCCTGGGCAACTGCGGCGCGCGCGTGCTGCTGGTGGGGGACGCCAGGCAGTGGCAGGCGCTCGCGCCCCACGCCGCGCAACTGCCGCAGCTCTCGCGCGTGCTCCTGTGCGCGTCCGGCACGGCGCCGGAAGCCGGCGACCTGGTGCGCACCGTGGACCAGTGGCTGGCCGGGGTGCACGAGAGCGACGCCCGCGTGGGCGTCGACGCCGACGCGCTCGCCACCATCGTCTACACCTCCGGGACCACGGGCCGGCCCAAGGGCGTGATGCTGTCGCACCGCAACATCCTGTCCAACGTGGACGCCGTGCTGCAGACCGTGCCGGTGTACCGCGAGGACCTGTTCCTGTCCTTCCTGCCGCTGTCGCATGCGCTGGAGCGCACCGTGGGCTACTACGCGCCCATGGCCACGGGCAGCGCGGTCGCCTTCTCGCGCTCGGTGCCGGACCTCCCGGAGGACCTGGTGACCATCCGCCCCACCGTGCTCGTGTCGGTGCCGCGGATCTACGAGCGCATCTACGCGAAGATCCAGCAGGGCCTGGAGGCCAAGGGCGCGCCGGCGCGGCAGCTGTTCGCCTGGGCGGAGACGGCGGGCTGGCACCGCTTCGAGGCCGCGCAGCATCGCGGCGAGCCGCCCGGCCCCGCGGCCGACATGATGTGGCCGGTGCTGCGGCACCTGGTGGCCGACAAGCTGCTGGAGCGGCTGGGCGGGCGCCTCCGCATCGCGGTGTCCGGCGGCGCACCGGTGTCCAAGAAGCTGATGCACTGCTTCATCGGCCTGGGCCTGCCGGTGCTGCAAGGCTACGGATTGACCGAGGCGGCGCCCATCGTCTCGGCCAACCGCCCGGAGGACAACGTGCCCGAGTCGGTCGGCCGTCCGCTGCCGGGCATCGAGGTGAAGCTGGGGCCGGCGGACGAACTGCTGGTGCGCGGCCCGAACGTGATGCAGGGCTACTGGCAGGACCCGGCCAAGACGGCCGAGACGATCGACCCCGAGGGCTGGCTGCACACTGGCGACATCGCCCGCATCGACGAGGGCGGGCACGTCCACATCGTCGGGCGGCTCAAGGACATCCTGGTCACCTCCACGGGCGAGAAGCTGCCGCCGGCGGACCTGGAACTGGCGATCACCGAGGACCCGCTGTTCGAGCAGGTGATGGTGATCGGCGAGGGCCGGCCCTTCGTGGCGGCGCTGGCGGTGCTGAACCGCGACGAGTGGGAGAAGCTGGCCACCACCCTGGAGCTGGACCCGCAGGCGCCGTCCTCGCTGCAGCGGCCGGCGGCGACCGAGGCCGTGCTGCGCCGCATGGCGGAACGGCTGGCGGCCTTCCCCTCCTATGCGCGCGTGCGGCAGGCCTCGCTGACGCTGGAACCCTGGAGCACGGACAACGGGCTGATCACGCCGACCATGAAGCTGCGGCGGCGCCAGCTGGAGGCGCGCTTCGAGCGCGAGATCGAGGGGATGTACGCGCCGCGGTGAAGGCTAGTGCAGGTGCCGCGGCCGGCGCCCGCCGCCATGCCCTCCGCCGCCACCGCCGCTGCCGCGCGGCGGCTTGCCCAGTTCCAGCGAGCTCACCAGCTTGTCGAAGCGCTCGGCGAACAGCTTGTCGATCTCCGCGACCACGCCGTCGAGCTCGTTGGGCTCGAAGTGCCGCTCCATCAGGTTCACCACGTCCTGCACCAGCAGGTCGCGCTGCACCTGCATGATGGCCGCCGGCGTCGGGCCGACGAACAGCATCACGAAGTCGTCGCGCGACTCGGCGTCGGCCTCGGCCTCCTCCTCGTCGAACTCGGCGTCGTAGAAGGTCACCTCGATCGCGGCGCCCTCCTCGGCCAGCTCGTTGAGCGACATGCACATCTCGTCGAGCTGCTGGCGAAAGTCCAGGTCGCCCGCGACCGTCCAGCACATCGTGAGCATGCGCTCGGGGGCGTCGAACTTGATGCCGGGCTCTTCCTCGTAGGCGCTCTCGGCGCCGTCGGCCAGCGACTTGGCGCCGGCATAGGTCCACAGGGGCTTGAGCGCTTCCTGCAGCTGCGCGTAGGTCACCCCGGTGCGAAGCGGCACGTCGCCGTGCACGTGGATCTCGAAGGGGGCATCGTATTGGGACATGGTGCTCTCCGGCCCTATTGTGGACTCGTCCGGCCGGTCGTAAGTTCTTCTGCAGGGATGGCTGGTGCCTCGAGCCGGGATCGAACCGGCACGCTCCGGTCAGGGAGCGGCGGATTTTAAGTCCGCTGTGTCTGCCAATTTCACCATCGAGGCGGCAGTGGCACTGTACGGCATCAACGAAACAGCCCCGGCAACGGCGGTTGGCGGGGCTGGAGGTCTGGAGGCGCGTCCCGGAGTCGAACCGAGCTAAACGGATTTGCAATCCGCTGCATAACCGCTTTGCTAACGCGCCGCACTCTAAGGAAAAAGGGAAGCTTGCGGCTTCCCTTTTCGGATCTGGAGCGGGAGAAGAGTCTCGAACTCTCGACCTCAACCTTGGCAAGGTTGCGCTCTACCAACTGAGCTACTCCCGCGTCGAAGCCGAAATTATAGCGGAGTTTTTGCGGCTCCTGACGAGTTCCTGAAAAAGGTGCCGCACCTGCGCGCGGCACCTTCCGCGGGCTCCTTCAATGCTTCACGGCGACCGGCGTCGCGCCGCCCACCACGGGCGCGGCCGCCTGCGGCTCCTCGTCCGGCAGCGGCGTAGGGTGGCGTTCCAGCGCCACTTCCAGCACCTTGTCGATCCAGCGCACGGGGACGATCTCGAGGTCGTTCTTCACGTTCTCGGGGATGTCCTGCAGGTCCTTGGAGTTCTCCTCCGGGATCAGCACCGTCTTGATGCCGCCGCGCAGGGCCGCCAGCAGCTTTTCCTTCAGGCCGCCGATCGCCGTGACCTCGCCGCGCAGCGTGATCTCGCCGGTCATCGCAACGTCGGCACGCACCGGGATGCCGGTGAGCGCGGACACGATGGCCGTCGTCATCGCCGCGCCGGCCGAAGGACCGTCCTTGGGCGTCGCGCCGTCGGGCACGTGCACGTGGATGTCCTTCTTCTCGAACACGTCGTCCTTGATGCCCAGGGCGCGGGAGCGGCTGCGCACCACGGTGCGCGCGGCTTCCACGGACTCCTTCATCACGTCGCCGAGCGAACCGGTGCGCAGCACGTTGCCCT
The DNA here is from genome assembly GCF_013087525.1 of Ramlibacter montanisoli. Classification (GTDB taxonomy): domain Bacteria; phylum Pseudomonadota; class Gammaproteobacteria; order Burkholderiales; family Burkholderiaceae_C; genus Ramlibacter; species Ramlibacter montanisoli. The sequence continues at coordinate 2,133,282 of NZ_JABFCS010000001.1, forward strand.
TGCCGGGCATCAGCGCCGCCTCGATCGTCAGCAGGTCGCCGCCGACTTCGGTCCACGCGAGACCGACCACCTGGCCCACCTGGTTCTGCTGCTCCGCGCGCCCGTAGGTGAACTTGCGCACGCCCAGGAAGTCGTTCAGGTTCTCGGCGTTGACCTTCACCAGCGGCGTCATCTTCTTGAGCTGCAGGCCCTTGACCACCTTGCGGCAGATCTTGGACAGCTCGCGTTCCAGCGAGCGCACGCCGGCTTCCCGGGTGTAGTAGCGCACGATGTCGCGCACGGCCGATTCCTCGACCAGCAAGCTCGGTTTCCTTCACGCCGTTGTTCTTCATCTGCTTGGGCAGCAGGTAGCGCATGGCGATGTTGGTCTTCTCGTCCTCGGTGTAGCCCGAGAGGCGGATGACTTCCATCCGGTCCAGCAGCGCCGGCGGGATGTTCATCGAGTTCGAGGTCGCCACGAACATCACGTCCGACAGGTCGAAATCGACCTCGACGTAGTGGTCGCTGAAGGTGTGGTTCTGCTCGGGGTCCAGCACCTCCAGCAGTGCCGAGGCCGGGTCGCCTCGGAAGTCCTGTCCCAGCTTGTCGATCTCGTCGAGCAGGAACAGCGGGTTGCGCGTGCCGACCTTGGACAGCGACTGCAGCACCTTGCCCGGCATGGCGCCGATGTAGGTGCGGCGGTGGCCGCGGATCTCCGCCTCGTCGCGCATGCCGCCCAGGGCCTGGCGCACGTACTTGCGGCCGGTCGCCTTGGCGATCGACTGCCCCAGCGAGGTCTTGCCGACGCCCGGGGGCCGACCAGGCACAGGATGGGCGCCTTGACCTTGTCCACGCGCTGCTGCACCGCGAGGTATTCCAGGATGCGGTCCTTGACCTTCTCCAGGCCCCAGTGGTCCTCGTTCAGCACGTCTTCCGCGTACTGCAGGTCGTGCTTGATCTTGGTCTTCTTGGCCCAGGGCAGGCCGGTGAGCACGTCGATGTAGTTGCGCACCACGGTCGCTTCCGCGGACATGGGCGACATCAGCTTGAGCTTCTTGAGTTCCGCGTCCGCCTTCTTCTTGGCGTCCTTGGGCATCTTGGCCAGCTTGATCTTCTTCTCGATCTCCTCGATGTCGGCACCTTCCTCGCCTTCACCGAGTTCCTTCTGGATGGCCTTGACCTGCTCGTTCAGGTAGAAGTCGCGCTGGTTCTTTTCCATCTGGCGCTTCACGCGGCCGCGGATGCGCTTGTCGACGTTGAGGATCTCGACCTCGCGCTCGATCTGCTCGAACAGGTTCTCCAGGCGCTCCTTGACCTCGGCCAGGTCCAGGACCACCTGCTTGTTGTCCAGCTTCAGCGGCAGGTGCGCGGCGATCGTGTCCGCGAGGCGCCCCGGGTCGTCGATCGAGGCGATCGAGGTCAGGATCTCCGGCGGGATCTTCTTGTTCAGCTTGACGTACTGGTCGAACTGCTGGAGCACGGCCCGGCGCAGCGCCTCGATTTCGGGCGACTTGCCGTCTTCGGCCGTGTTCTCCACCGGCACGACCGTGGCGGTGAAGTGGGCGTTGCCGTCGGTGATCTTGGCGACGCGGGCGCGCTGCTGGCCTTCGACCAGCACCTTTACGGTGCCGTCAGGCAGCTTGAGCATCTGCAGTATTGTGGAGATGCAGCCGACCTCGAACATGTCGGCGACCGAAGGCTCGTCCTTGGCGGCGGCTTTCTGGGCCACCAGCATGATGCGGCGCTCGGCCTCCATCGCGGCTTCCAGGGCCTTGATGCTCTTGGGCCGGCCCACGAACAGGGGGATGACCATGTGGGGAACACCACCACGTCGCGCAGGGGCAGCAGCGGCAGGTCCATCGGGTCAGCAGGCAGGGGCGTGTGTCCGGACATGGAGATCCTTATAGTGACTCAACGGAATATGGCTGGCAAAAGTCCATTTTCAACCCGGCCGCACCCTTGCGGGGTCGGACCAGGGCCAATGGCACCAAAAAATGAGGGGGACAGGAGGGTCGGCCGTTGCGGCCTGAAGGGGGAAGTTCCTGTTCCCGGGTCATCAGGCCTTCTTCGCCGCCTCGCGGTACACGAGCAGCGGTGGCTTGCTTTCCTCGATGGTGTTCTCGTCGACCACCACCTTCTCCACGTTACTGATGTTCGGAAGTTCGAACATCGTGTCGATCAGTGACTGTTCCAGGATCGAGCGCAGGCCGCGGGCGCCGGTCTTGCGGTTCAGCGCCTTGCGGGCGATCGCCTTCAGCGCGCTGGGCCGCACCTCCAGCTCCACGCCTTCCATGGCCAGCAGCTTGGCGTACTGCTTGACCATCGCGTTCTTGGGCTCGGTGAGGATCTGCACCAGCGCGTCCTCGGACAGCTCCGCCAGCGTGGCGACCACCGGCAGGCGGCCGACCAGCTCGGGGATCAGGCCGAACTTGATCAGGTCTTCCGGCTCGACCTCGCGGAACATGTCCGACAGGGTGCGGTCCTTCTTGCTGCGCACGTTGGCGCCGAAGCCGATGCCGGAGGCTTCCGTGCGCTGCTCGATCACCTTCTCCAGGCCGGAGAAGGCGCCGCCGCAGATGAACAGGATGTTGGTCGTGTCGATCTGCAGGAAGTCCTGGTTCGGGTGCTTGCGCCCGCCCTGCGGCGGCACGCTGGCCATGGTGCCTTCGATCAGCTTGAGCAGCGCCTGCTGCACGCCCTCGCCCGACACGTCGCGGGTGATCGACGGGTTGTCCGACTTGCGCGAGATCTTGTCGATCTCGTCGATGTAGACGATGCCGCGCTGCGCCCGCTCCACCTCGTAGTTGCAGTTCTGCAGCAGCTTCTGGATGATGTTCTCGACGTCCTCGCCGACGTAGCCGGCTTCCGTCAGCGTGGTGGCGTCGGCCATCACGAAGGGCACGTCCAGCATGCGCGCCAGGGTCTGCGCCAGCAGCGTCTTGCCGGAGCCGGTGGGACCGATCAGGAGGATGTTGCTCTTGGTGAGCTCGACGTCGTCCTTCTTGGCCTTTTCCTTGTGGCGCAGGCGCTTGTAGTGGTTGTACACGGCCACCGACAGGGCGCGCTTGGCGGCTTCCTGGCCGATGACGTAGTTGTCCAGGTTGGACTTGATCTCCAGCGGCGTGGGCAGGTCGCCGCGCGACTCGCGCTGGTCGTCACCCGCGGGCAGCTCGTCCCGGATGATTTCGTTGCACAGGTCGATGCACTCGTCGCAGATGAAGACCGACGGTCCTGCGATGAGTTTCTTGACCTCGTGCTGGCTCTTCCCGCAGAACGAGCAGTAAAGCGTTTTCTCGCTGGAAGAACCTTTTCGGTCGGCCATGGGTCCGTGCCTTCGTAACTGGATTCAATGATAACCATACAACAAACGGCGCCCCGGTTTCCCGGAGGCGCCGTCGTTGCCGTTCTGCAACCGAGGGGGCGGGATTTACGGTCTTTTTGCAATGACCTGGTCCACGAGGCCGTAGGCCCTGGCCTCTTCGGCCTCCAGGAAGTAGTCGCGATCGGTGTCGCGCTCGATCTTTTCCAGGGGCTGGCCGGTGCGTTCCGCCAGGATCTTGTTCAACTGCGCCTTGGTCTTGAGGATGTCGCGCGCGTGGATCTCGATGTCCGTCGCCTGGCCCTGCATGCCGCCCAAGGGCTGGTGGATCATGATCTTGGAGTTGGGCAGCGCGAAGCGCTTGCCCTTCTCGCCCGCCGCCAGCAGGAAGGCGCCCATGGAGGCCGCCATGCCGGTGCACAGGGTGGACACCGACGGCTTGATGAAGTTCATCGTGTCGTAGATCGCCATGCCGGCGCTGACGCTGCCGCCCGGGGAGTTGATGTAGAGCGAGATGTCCTTGTCCGGGTTCTCGGACTCCAGGAACAGCAGCTGCGCGACGACCAGGTTGGCGGTCTGGTCGTTCACCGGGCCCACCAGGAAGATCACGCGCTCGCGCAGCAGGCGCGAATAGATGTCGTACGACCGCTCGCCGCGGCCGGACTGCTCGATGACCATGGGGATCAGGCCCAGGCCCTGGGTTTCAAGTGCGCTCATGGGGGAATGTGCTCCGAAAGACTTGGCTGTACTTTAGCCTGAATGGAATTGGGGCCGGACCGGCCTTTCGCAAGACCGCTCCGGCCCCATGGCGGGTGCTGGGAGGCTTTACGCCTGCTGCTGCCCCATCAGCTCGTCGAACGCCACGTTCTTCTCGACGGTCTTCGCCTTCGACAGGATGTAGTCGGTGACGTTGTTCTCGATCACGATCGCCTCGACCTCGGCCAGGCGGCGGTTGTCGCCGTAGTACCAGCGCACCACGTCGGCGGGGCGCTCGTAGCTGGCGGCCAGCTCCTCGATGTGCTGCTTGATCTGCTCCGGCTTGGCTTCCAGGCTGTTGCCGCGCACCAGCTCGGCGACCACCAGGCCCAGGCGCACGCGGCGCTCGGCCTGCGGACGCACGATGTCCTCGGGGATCGGCAGCTTCTCCACGTCCTTCAGGCCGCGCTGCTTGAGTTCGTTGCGCTGGGCTTCGATCAGGCGGTCGATTTCGTTCTGCACGATGGACTTGGGCAGGTCCAGCTCGGACTTGGCGACCAGCGCGTCCATGGCGGCCTGCTTGTTGCGGGCCAGCAGGCGGAACTTCACCTCGCGCTCGAGGTTCTTGCGGATGTCGGCGCGCAGCGCTTCCACCGTGCCGTCGGGAATGCCCAGGGACTTGGCGAAGGCCTCGTTCACTTCCGGCAGGTTGGACGCCTCGAGCTTCTTCACGGTGACCATGAAGTCGGCGGTCTTGCCGGCCACGTCCTTGCCGTGGTAGTCCGCGGGGAAGGCAAGCGGGAAGGTCTTGCTCTCGCCGGCCTTCATGCCGCGCACGGCCTCGTCGAATTCCTTGAGCATCTGGCCTTCGCCGACCATGAACTGGAAGTCCTCGGCCTTGCCGCCCTCGAAGGGCTCGCCGTCGATCTTGCCTTCGAAGTCCACGCTCACGCGGTCGCCGGCCTGCACGGTGGCGTCGTGCGGGCGCTGGGCGAAGGTGCGGCGCTGCTTGCGCAGGATGTCCAGCGTGCGGTCGATCGCCTCGTCGGTCACCTCGGTGCTGATCTTCTCGACCTCGGCATCGGCCAGGTCGCCGATCTTCACTTCGGGGTAGACCTCGAACACGGCGTCGAAGGCCAGCTCGCCCTCGGGCGCGCCTTCCTTCTCGGTGATCTTGGGCTGGCCGGCCACGCGCAGCTTGGCCTCGTTGGCGGCGGCGGCGAAGGCCTCGCCCACCTTGTCGTTCATCACCTCGAACTGCACGGAGTAGCCGTAGCGCTGGGCGACGACCGACAGCGGCACCTTGCCGGGGCGGAAGCCGTCCATCTTGACTGTGCGCGCCAGCTTCTTCAGGCGGGAATCGACTTCGGACTGGATGGCGTTGACGGGCAGCGTCAGCGTCATCTTGCGTTCCAGCTTGTCCAGGGTTTCTACGGTCACGGCCATGATCAATCTCGGTTGGGAAAAGAGTGTGGTGCGCGGGGGGGACTCGAACCCCCACACCATTGCTGGCGTCAGGACCTAAACCTGGTGCGTCTACCAATTTCGCCACCCGCGCCGGTCACTGGAAAGGGAAAAGCGGACGGCCAGGACACCCTGACCGCCCGCTCGAATCCGGTCAACAAAAGATTTTAACCGACCGGAGGGCCCGCCAGCTCTGCCGGTGCCAGCGATCAGGGCGGCTGGATGGTCGACTTGCCGGTTTCGTTCGGGGTCGCGGCCAGCGGCGGGAAGGCGGCGAAGGACTTCGTGACCGAATAGCTCCTGGCCATGGCGATGTCGATGCCGTCGTTGGCCTTGTTCTGGTTCATCACCGGGAAGTACATCTCGAAGTGCTTCATGGGAAAGCAGTCCTGCCGGAACTTGCGCGCTCCCGCGGGGGAGATCGTGTACGCCGGGATGCCGACGGTCCGGTCCAGCGCGAGGGGATACGACGGGGTCGTCAGGGCCTGGAAGCCGTCCATGTTCTCGCACAGCAGCTGGTGGTTGAACAGCATGACCGCCGGCGTCACGCCCGGCAGGGACATCAGCGAGATCACCGAGTCCGTGTTCCAGCCCCAGAGGATGAAATCCCAGTCGGGCGGCAGGTGCGCCATGAGCTTGCGCGACGCCTCGGGGAAATCGAGGCGGAACACCGCGTCGTCCTCCGCCACCGTCAGCGGCCTGTCCTGCGCGATCGCCGCGTCCCACTGCGCCAGGTGCGACAGGGCGCAACCGTAGGCGCCGCGGCTGGGAAAGCGCAGCGGCGGGATGAAGTGGCGCGGGTCCGCCAGCTGGGCCTCGGTCAGCGCGGCGCCGTCATGGGCTTCGACGAACTCGTAGGCGATGTGCGCGTTGCGGCGGGCGAATGTCTCGCGCCGGTCGGCCGACCGGCGCAGGTTGATGACCTTGATGGGGATGTCCACGGCTGGATGCTTGGCTGATGCGCTGGAGCAGCCGCGAAGCATACGCGAGGCGCGCGCCCCGCCCGGGCTACGCGGGGGCTTGCACGAAGGCGCCGGCAGCCGCAGGTCGCTCGCGCTTCACCCGGAACCAGGCCGCGTACATCGCCGGCAGGGCCAGCAGGGTCAGCACGGTCGCCACCACCAGCCCGCCCATGATCGCCACCGCCATCGGGCCCCAGAACACCGAGCGCGACAGCGGGATCATGGCCAGCACCGCCGCCGCCGCGGTCAGCACGATGGGGCGCAGCCGGCGCACCGCCGCTTCCACGATCGCATCCCAGGCCGGCACGCCGCGCGCGCGGTCCTGCTCGATCTGGTCGATCAGGATGACCGAGTTGCGCTGGATCATGCCCATGAGCGCGATCACGCCCAGCAGCGCGACGAAGCCGAAGGGCCGGTTCAGCAGCAGCAGCGCGCCGGCCACGCCGGCGATGCCCAGCGGCCCGGTCAGGAACACCAGCATCGCCCGGCTGAAGCTGTGCAGCTGCAGCATCAGCAGCGTGAAGGTGAGGAACAGCATCACCGGCACGCCGGCGGCAATCGAGGACGAGCCCTTGTTGCTCTCCTCCACCGCCCCCGCCACCTGGATGCGGTAGCCCTGCGGCCAGCCGGCCTCCAGCTTCTTCAACTGGGGCAGCAGTTCCTGCGTGACCGTCGCGCCCTGCAGGCCTTCGACGATGTCGGACTGCACGGTGATCGCGTAGTTGCGGCCCTCGCGCCACATCACGCCCGGCTCCCAGGTGAACACCGGCCGCGCGATCTGCGTCAGCGGAATGGCCTTGCCCGAGGCGGTGGGCAGGTAGGAGTTGCCCAGGTCGCTGATCGCGTTTCGCTCGTCCGCCGGCTGGCGCAGCACGATGTCGATCAGCTTGTCGCCCTCGCGGAACTGGCCGACCGGCGTGCCGGCCAGCATGGTGCGGCTGGCCTGCGCGATCGACTGGCTGGTGACGCCCAGCGCGCGCGCCTTGGCCTGGTCCACCTCCAGCCGCAGCACCTTCACCGACTCGTTCCAGTTGTCGTTCACGCCGCGGGTGTTGGTGCTCTGGCGCATCGCCGCCTTCACTTCGTCGGCGCGCTCGCGCAGCACCTGCGGGTCGGGTCCCAGCACGCGGAACTGCACCGGGTAAGCCACCGGCGGGCCGTTGGGCAGCAGCTTGACGCGCGCGCGGACTTCGGGGAACTCCTGCGCGAGCAGCGTGGGGAGCTGCTTGCGCAAGGCCTCGCGCGTGGGCAGGTCCTTGGGCAGGATGATCAGCTGCGAGGCATTGCTCTGCGGGAAGATCTGGTCCAGCGGCAGGTAGAAGCGCGGCACGCCCGAACCCACCCAGGTGGTCACGGAGGTCACGTCGGGCGTGGCGAGCAGCCGGGCCTCCAGCCGCTTGGCCACCTCCTCGTTGGCCGCGAAGGAGGTGCCTTCGGCGAACCAGATGTCCACCAGGATCTCCGGCCGGCTCGAATCGGGAAAGAACTGCTGCTGCACCTTGCCCATGCCGGCGATGCCCAGCGCGAAGGTGAGCAGCGTGGCGCCGATGGTGATCCAGCGGTGCTCCACGCACCAGTCCACCGTGCTGCGGAAGTGCCGGTAGAAGGGCGAATCGAAGTGCTCGTGGTGCTCGGCCGAGACCGGCTTGGCCTTGAGCAGCAGCGTGCCCAGGTAGGGCACGAAATACACCGACACGAACCAGCTCAGGACCAGCGCGATCACCGTCACCGCGAAGATGGCGAAGGTGTACTCGCCCACCGTGGAGCGCGCCATGCCGATCGGCAGGAAGCCGGCGGCCGTGATCAGCGTGCCGGTGAGCATCGGCATGGCCGTCACTTCGTAGGCGAAGGTGGCGGCGCGGACCTTGTCGTAGCCCTCCTCCATCTTCCGCACCATCATCTCCACGGCGATGATCGCGTCGTCCACCAGCAGGCCCAGCGCGATGATCAGCGAGCCCAGCGAGATCTTGTGCAGGCCGATGCCCCAGTAGTGCATGGCCAGGAAGGTCACGGCCAGCACCAGCGGGATCGTGATGCCCACCACCAGGCCGGGACGCATGTCCACGTACCAGCGCTTCCACAGCGGCAGCAGCGCCGCCTGCGGACGCCGGTGCAGCCCCAGGCTGATGAAGCTCACCGCCAGCACGATCACCACCGCTTCCACCAGCGTCACCACGAACTCGTTGACCGAGGTCGACACCGCCCTGGGCTGGTCCTGCACCTGCACCAGGCGGATGCCGGCGGGCAGGCCGTCGTCGATGCGGCCGGTGGCGGCCTTCAAGGCGGTGCCCAGCCGGATGATGTCGCCGCCCCTGGCCATGGACACGCCGATGGCGATCACTTCCTTGCCGCCGTGGCGCACCTTCACCTGCGGCGGATCGACGTAGCCGCGCCTGACTTCGCCGATGTCGCCCAGGCGCAGCTGGTTGCCCGAGCCGCCGCGAATCGGCATGGCCCGCAGCTGTTCGACCGCTTCGAACTGGCCGGCCACGCGCACCTGCACCACCTCCAGCGGCGTCTGGATCGCGCCGGCCGATTCCACCGCGTTCTGCTGCCCCAGCTGCTGCAGCACCTGGTTCAGGTCCAGTCCCAGCTGCGCCAGCCGCTTCTGCGAGATCTCGACGTACAGCTTCTCGTCCTGCACGCCGAACAGTTCCACCTTGGCGACGTCGGGCACGCGCAGCAGCTGCTGGCGCACGTCGTCGGCGAAGGTCTTCACCTCCGCGTAGCTGAAGCCCTGGTCCGCCTCCAGCGCGTAGATCACGCCGTAGACATCGCCGTATTCGTCGTTGAAGAAGGGACCGACCACGCCGGCGGGCAGCGTGCCGCGCATGTCGCCCACCTTCTTGCGCACCGCGTACCAGACGCCGGGCACTTCGGCCGCGCGCGAGGAGTCCTTGATCTGCAGGACGATCAGCGCCTCGCCCGGCTTGGAGTAGCTGCGGATGATGTCGGCGTACGGCACCTCCTGCAGCGTGCGCTCGAGCTTGTCGGTGACCTGTTCGGCCATCTGCTGCGCGGTCGCGCCCGGCCAGAACACGCGCATGACCATCGCGCGGAAGGTGAAGGGCGGGTCCTCGTCCTGCCCGAGCTGGAAGTAGGCGAACACGCCCAGCAGCATCAGCACCACCATCAGGTAGCGCGTGAGGGCCGGGTGCTCCAGGGCCCAGCGCGAGAGGTTGAAGCGCCGGCGCTCCGGGGTGTCGTCGCTCATCGCCGCCTCAGCGCGTGGTGGGCAGCGTGGCCGCCTGGGCGGCGCCGGCGACCGGGTTGGCGGCCGGCTGCGTGGCCACCGGCGGCAGGCCGGACGTCTTTTCCTGCCAGACCGAGACCTTCTGCCCCGGCGCCAGCACGTGCACGCCGGCGGCGACGATCACCATCCCGGGCTGCAGGCCCGCGGCGATGACGGCATCGTTGCCGTCGGCGGTGGCCACCTGCACAGTCTGCGACTTCACGGTCATGGTGGCGCGGTCCAGCACCCAGACGGCGGTGCCCTTGCCCTCCTGGCGCAGCGCGCTGGTCGGGATCTTGATCACCTGCGTGCCGGCGGCCTGCGCGGCGAGCTGCGGCAGCACGGTGACGGTGGCACCCAGGGGCGGCGGCGTGGTCGTCTCCAGCGAGACCTTCACGGGATAGGTGCGCGTCACCGGGTCGGCGCTGGCGGCGACTTCGCGCACGCGGCCCTGCAGCTGCGACTGGCTGGCCCACAGACGGACGTTGACCGGGGTGCCGGTTCGCAATGCAACGATCTTGTCTTCCGGTACGGAGAACACGACGTCGCGCGGGCCGTCGGCGGCGATGCGCACCACCGGCGTGCCGGCGGCGACCACCTGCCCGGGTTCCGCCTCCACCGCGGTCACGACGCCGGAGACGTCGGCGACCAGGTTGGTGTAGCGCGCCTGGTTGCCCTGCGAGGCCAGCTGCGCCTGCGCCTGTTCCAGCTGCGCCTGCGCCGCCTTCAATGCCGTCTCGCGCCGCTCCAGCTCCGCGCCGCTGATGAAGTTCTGCTCGCGCAGCGTGACGAAGCGCTTGTAGTCGGCGGCAGCCAGGTCGCGGTTGGTGGTGGCGGCAGCCACCTGCGCGCGGGCCGCGTCGGCGGCCAGGCGGTAGTCCTGCGGGTCGAGCTGCGCGAGCACGGTGCCGGCCTTGACGTGCTGGCCCATTTCCGCCGCCCGCTGGGTGATCTTGCCGGCGACGCGGAAGCCCAGGCGCGACTCCACGCGCGCCTTCACTTCCCCGGAGAACTCGTGCCGCGCCTCCATGCCGGAAGCCGTCACCGTGATCACCTTGACGGCGCGCACGGGCTCGGACGGCGCCTGCCCGCGGGAGCAGCCCAGCAGGAGCACCAGCGGCAGGAGGACCGCGCTCCACAACGCAAAGCGGGACGAAAGGGCACTGACCATACGAATCCGTGAACGGGAGACCGCCATCCAGGACCGGCGGATGGCTGGGAAAACGTTAATGACTGACCGGTTAGTAATCTAGGAGATGCCTGCAGAGCCTGTCAAGCGACAATCGGGAGGTGAGCGCCTTCCCCGACGACCGGTACCGCCCGGTCGAGCACTACGAAAACTTCCCCGTCGCCTCGTGGCTCTGCCCTCCCCGGCTGCGCCGCCCGATCGCGGCGATCTACTGGTTCGCGCGTACGGCCGACGATATCGCGGATGAGGGAAATGCAACAGAGGGTGAACGGCTGGCCGATCTGCTTACATACCGAAACGAGCTGGCGGCGTGCCTGGCCGGCAACAGCGGCTCCGGCCGCTGGGGCAACCTCTTTGCCGCACTGGGCACGGCGCGGGTGGAGTTCGCCCTGCCCGAGCAGCCCCTGTTCGACCTGCTGGCCGCCTTCCGGCAGGACGTGGAAAAGACGCGCGACCGCGCCGGCTACCGCGACCGCGCCGACCTGGTCGACTACTGCAGCCGCTCCGCCAACCCGGTGGGCCGCCTGCTGCTGCACCTGTATGGCGTGACGGACGCGAAGTCGCTGGCGCAGAGCGATGCCATCTGCACCGCGCTGCAGCTGGCCAACTTCTGGCAGGACCTGAGCGTGGACCTGCCGCGCGGGCGCTACTACCTGCCCGCCGAGGATTGCCGCCGGCATGGGCTCGATCCTTCGCGGCCGCGCAGCTGGCCCATGAACCCGAACGCGCCCCAGCTGGTGCGCGAGCTGTGCACCTGGACGCGGGACCTGATGCTTTCGGGTGCACCCCTGGTGCACCGCGTGCCCGGCCGCGCGGGCTGGGAACTGCGCATGGTGGTCCAGGGCGGACTGCGCGTGCTGCGCCGCATCGAGGCCATGGGCCACCGCACCATGCAGCGGCGGCCCGCGCTGGGCCCGCTCGATGTGCCGACCATGCTGTGGGGTGCGCTGTGGATGTGAGAATCGGGGCCCACAAGAACAACATGACGCCCGAACAGTACGTCCAGCAGAAGGCCGCCGCCTCGGGCAGCAGCTTCTACTACGCCTTCCTCTTCCTGCCGCCCCCGCGGCGCGCGGCCATCACCGCCTTCTACGCCTTCTGCCGCGAGGTGGACGACGTGGTGGACGAAGTGACCGACCCCGGCGTCGCGCGCACCAAGCTCGCCTGGTGGCACGCCGAGGTGGCCAAGGCCTTCGCCGGCAACGCGACCCATCCCGTGATGCAGGCCCTGATGCCGGGCGTGCGCGAGTACGGGCTGCAGCAGGAGCAGCTGCAGTCGGTGATCACCGGCTGCGAGATGGACCTGGACCAGACGCGCTACCTGGACTTCCAGGCGCTGCAGCGCTATTGCCACCTGGTGGCCGGCGTGGTGGGCGAGGTGTCGGCGCGCATCTTCGGCCAGACGCAGCCGCGCACGACGGAGTACGCGCACAAGCTCGGCCTGGCCTTCCAGCTGACCAACATCATCCGCGACGTCGGCGAGGACGCGATGCGCGGGCGCATCTACCTGCCGGTCAACGAGCTGCAGCAGTTCGACGTGAAGGCGCACGAGGTCCTGCAGCGCAAGCACTCCGACCGCTTCATCGCTCTGATGCGCTTCCAGGCGCGGCGCGCGCATTCCCTCTACGAAGAGGCGCTGGCGCTGCTGCCGCCGGAGGACCGGCGCTCGCAGAAGCCCGGGCTGATGATGGCGAGCATCTACCGCACGCTGCTGCGCGAGATCGAGGCCGAGGACTTCCAGGTGCTGCACCAGCGCATCAGCCTCACGCCGTTGCGCAAGTTCTGGCTGGCGTGGAAGGTGCAGGCTCTGGGAAGCATGGGGTGAGCCGGCGCGTCGCCGTCATCGGTGGCGGCTGGGCCGGACTCGCCGCGGCAGTGGAGGCCGCCAGCCGCGGGCACGTGGTGAGCGTGTTCGAGGCTTCGCGCGCACTGGGCGGACGCGCCCGCACCGTGGAAGTCAGCTTGCCCGAAGGCGGCAGCGCGCTCCTGGACAACGGGCAGCACATCCTGATCGGCGCCTACCTGGAGACGCTGCGCCTGATGGAAAAGGTCGGCGTCGACACCGAAGCGGCCTTGCTGCGCCTGCCGCTGGTGCTGCACGACCTGCGAGGCCAGGGACTCGCCCTGCCCGCCTGGCCCGCGCCCTGGGACGCGGCCGCCGGCATCCTGCGGGCGCGCGGCTGGAGCTGGCGCGACCGGCTGTCGCTGCTGCGCGCGGCGGCGGGGTGGCAGCTCTCCGGCTTCCGCTGCCATCCTGCGGCGACCGTCGCCGAACTCACGCGCGCACTCACGCCGAAGGTGCGCGAGCAGCTGGTGGAGCCGCTGTGCATCGCCGCATTGAACACGCCTTCGGACCGGGCGAGCGGCGAGGTCTTCCTGCGCGTGCTGGGCGACGCCCTGTTCGGATGCGGGCACCGGGACTGGGGCAGCTCGAACCTGCTGCTGCCACGGCAGGACCTCGGGCGGCTGTTCCCCGATGCCGCGCAGCGCTGGCTGCTCGCCCAGGGGGCACAGCTGCGCCTGGGCGAGCGGGCGCACGTCGAACGGCATCCGCGGGCGGGGTGGACGGTGGCCGGCGAGCGCTTCGACGAAGTGATCCTGGCCACGCAGCCCGTCGAGGCGGCACGCATCGTGCGCGAAAGCGGGGTGCCCGTGGCCGACTGGCTCGTGCGCACCGACGCCCTCGCCTACGAGGCGATCGCCACCGTCTATGCCACCGGCGGGCCCCGGCTGCCGCTGCCGATGGTGGCCCTGCCTTGCGGCCCCGGCGCGCCCGCGCAGTTCGTGTTCGACCGCGGCCAGCTCGGGGGCCCGCGGGCCTGCTCGCCTTCGTGGTGAGCGCCAGCAACGCGGACAAGGACAGCCTGGAGCGCGAGGTGATGGTGCAGGCGGCGAACCTGGGCTGGAAGGTGCAGCCGCTGAAGACCATCGTGGAAAAGCGCGCCACCTTCGCCTGCGTGCCGGGGCTGCGCCGTCCGCCGCTGGCCATCGCGCCCGGCTTGTGGGCCTGCGGCGACTACGTCGAAGGCCCTTACCCGGCGACGCTGGAAGGCGCGGTGCGCGCGGGCCTCGCCGTCGCCGAGAGCGTGGGCCGTTAGGGAATCAGGTCGCTCAGGTCGCCGAGGTGGGCCAGCTCGATGTGCGGCTCCTGCTCGTGCGGCCAGATCGCATCGGACCGGTTCAGCCACGCGGCCTGCATGCCGGCGTTCAGCGCGCCCAGGGCATCGAGCGTGGCGTCGTCGCCGATGTGCAGGATGTCCTGCGGCATCGTTTCGGCCGCTCCGGCGGCGGCGTGGAAGATGCGGGGATCGGGCTTGCCCACGCCGAACTCGCGGGCACAGATGCTGGCGCGGAACAGGTGCGCCAGACCGATGCGGCGCAGGTCCGCATTGCCGTTGGAAAGCGCCACGAGCGGAAAGCGGGCCGACAGGTATTGCAGTGCGGGCAGCGCGTCCTCGAAGAGGGTGACGCGCTGGCGCTCGGCGAAGAACACCTCAAAGGCCGTGTCGGCCATCAGGGGGTTCTCTCCCGCGCGGTACAGCGCCAGCCGGATCGATTCGCGCCGCAGCGCGCTCATGTCGTGCTTGAGGTCCGGGCGCGCGCTGGTCATCTCCGCGCGGATGTCGCGCAGCGCCGCGGGGTTGGCGAAGAGGGCCGCCGTCATGGGCGCGTAATCGCACAGCCACTGGTGCAGCGCCTTCTCGGCCCGCTCGATCGTGGGCCAGATCGGCCACAGCGTGTCATCGAGATCGATCGTGATGGCCCTGATTTTCCCGACGTCCAGCATGGCGGCGAGAATACCTCATGCCCGCGACCGCCAGCACTCCCGCCCGCCCCGCCCACCAGCACGGGCAGGCCCCTTCACCGCCGTCCTGCTTTGCAACCTGGGAACGCCCGACGAACCCACGCCCGCCGCCGTGCGCCGCTACCTGGCGCAGTTCCTGGCCGACCCCCGCGTGGTGGAGATCCCGCGCGCCGTGTGGCTGCCGCTTCTGTACGGCGTGATCCTGCCGCTGCGCTCGGCGAAATCCGCGGCCAAGTACGCGACGATCTGGACGCCCGAGGGCTCGCCGCTGAAGGTGTGGACCGAGCGCCAGGCCAAGCGCCTGCAGGGCTGGCTGGGCGAACACGGGCACCGGGTGCGCGTCGCCTACGCGATGCGTTACGGCAACCCGTCGATCGCCTCCGAGCTGGACGCGCTGGCCGACGCGGGCGCCGAGCGCATCCTGATCCTCACCGCCTACCCGCAGTACTCCGGCACCACCACGGCGAGCGTGATCGACGCCGTGGCGCAATGGGCGCAGGCGCGGCGCGCGGTGCCCGAGCTGCGCTTCGTCAACCGCTACCACGACGACCGCGGCTACCTGCAGGCGCTGGCGCGCAGCATCGAGCGGCACTGGCGCGAACACGGAAAGCCCGACCACCTGGTCATGAGCTTCCACGGCGTGCCCGAACGCACGCTGCACCTGGGCGACCCCTACCACTGCGAATGCCGCAAGACCGGCCGCCTGCTGGCCGAGCTGCTGCAGCTGCCCGCAGACGCCTGGACGCTCACCTTCCAGTCCCGCTTCGGCAAGGCCAAGTGGCTGGAGCCCTACACCGAGCCGACGCTGCAGGCGCTGGCGCGCGAGGGCAAGCGGCGCGTGGACGTGGTGTGCCCCGGCTTCAGCAGCGACTGCCTGGAGACGCTGGAGGAAATCGCGCAGGAAGGCCGCGACGCCTTCCTCGCCGCCGGCGGGCGCAGCTTCCAATACATCCCCTGCCTGAACGACGACACGGAGTGGATCCGCGCACTCGGCGCGATCACGCAGCAGCACCTGGCGGGTTGGCCGACGCAGGCGGTGGCGGATCCGAAAGTGCTGCAGGAGCAGAAGGAACGCGCCGTGGCATTGGGAGCGGCCCGCTGATGTGCCTCAGCTCTCCGCGGTCTCGATGAACGAGCGCACCAGCTCCAGCTGCGCCGGCACGTTCAGCGCGGGCGCATGGCCGCAGCCCGGGATCTCCACCACGCGCGCGAGCCCCAGGGCCCCCGGCCCGCGCGTCAACATCTCCGCCGCCGCATCGGGCAGCACCAGGTCCGAGTCCGCGCCGCGCAGCAGCAGCACCGGGATGCGCAGGCGGTCGTAGTGCTCCCAGAGGTCGTAGTCCTTCGGGTGGTCCGTGAACTGCCGCACCATCGCGGGGTCGTAGTGCGGCGTCACGCGCCCGTCCGGCAGGCGCCGCGCGGAGGTCTCGGCCAGGCGCCGCCACTGCTCATCGGACAGCCAGCCATAGGGCTTGTAGACCTGCCGGAAGAAGGCTTCCAGTTCCGCCATCGTCGCGAACGCCGGCGGGTTGCCCGCATAGGAGCGATGCGCTCCACGGCCGGTGCCGCCAGCCGCGGCGCGTTGTCATTCAGGACCAGGCTGAGGATGCGGTCCTTCAGCGCCGGCTGGAACAGCCCTGACGCGCAGACCGTGCCGATCGCACCGCCCATGGAGGTGCCGACCCAGTGCGCGCGCGCGATCCCGAGCTGGTCCAGCAGGTCCGCGGCGATGCGCGCGTAGAACTCCAGCCTGTATTCGTTGCCGGGGTCGGGGCTCCACTGGCTGAAGCCGCGGCCTATCGTGTCCGGGCAGATCACGCGCCAGCCGGAGGACAGGAATTCGGCCAGTTCGTCCATGTCGCGCCCGGTGCGCGCCAGGCCATGCCAGGCGATCACCGTGCGCCCATGCTGCGCGCCCCACTCCGTGTAGTGGATCTCGCGTCCCGCGCAGGTGGCGTACTTCGAGACGAAAGGCATGGTCCTGTCCTCCTTGGGCATCGTCACTCCGCGCGGATGCTCTTGTTCGAAAGGGTCGCGTCGAACACCAGCTTGTTCGGCCACGCCGGCCACGCCACGCCCAGCGAGACGTTGTTGGGATCGCCATTGCGCGCGAAGCTGCCCAGCGTCTGCATCATGGCGGCCGAGAGTTCCAGCCGTCCCGGCGCGTTGGCGTTGCTGAACCAGACGTTCGAGAACAGCGAGGGGCCGAAGTTGCCGAAGATGAAGGGCAGGTCCACCACGTGCACCGCGCCATAGATGTCGTTCCACGGCGCCGGCTGCTTGTCCCAGTCGAAGCGGTAGTACCAGACGTCGGACTGCTGCGTCTTCAGCGCGTTGAGCACGTTGTCGCGGCTGCGCAGGAAGAAGATGCTGTTCAGCGCTTCGGCGCGGGCGGTGAAGCCGGTGACCGGTGCGTTCGCCGGAAGCACGGACGCCACCAGCCAGTCCCCGATCGGCGTCTGCACCGCGGCATTCGGGTCGTTCGAGAAATGGTGCGCGAAGAGCTGTGCGTCCGAGACCTTGCGGACGGTCGGGAACTCCGCGCCGACGATGAACAGGAAGGACGGGAACAGCTTGCCCTCGTCGCGCGTGTTGCCGGCCAGCACCGGCACCTTCACGTAGTTGCCGGCCTTGATCGCCTCGATCGGGTCGCTCGCGACCACCGTGCCGTCCGGGATGGGGCCCGAGCCGGCGAGCGTGGGCATGCGCGTGAGCAGCGTCGTGAACAGCTGCTGCGGCGCCTTGCCCCGCAGGTAGGCGGCGATCTCGGCCGGCGTCCTGCCGGCGATGTACGCGTTCGCGCTGGCTGCGTCGGTGGCCAGCCCGTCGACGATCAGAAGGTTCTGCAGCAGCGCCGTGCCCTGCCCCTGGTAGAAGCTGCGCGGGTTCAGCGTCGGCAGGCTGCCCGCCGGCAGGTTGGTGGCCAGCGAGATGCCGCCGGACAGCGGCACGTTGCGGTGGAACAGCTTCGGCGTCGCGGCCGTCATGAGCGGCGAGGTCTGCAGCGCCCAGACGTTGATCGCGCCGGCCGACTGGCCCATGATCGTGACGTTGTCCGGGTTGCCGCCGAAGGCGCGCGCGTTCTTCTGCACGAACTCCAGCGCCTTGATGCTGTCCAGCATCGTGAAGTTGCCGGAATCGTTGGACGCGTCGCCGGTCTTGAGCTGCGGCAGGTCCAGGAAGCCGAGGATGCCGAGGCGGAAGTTGGCGGTGACCACGACCGCGTTGGCCGCCTTGGCGAGCGCCGCGCCGTCGTACATCGGGTCGGCCGTGTAGCCGGAAACGTTGCTGCCGCCGTGGAAGAACACGATCACGGGCAGCTTGCCGCTGGCGTTCGCCGGGCTCCAGACGTTCAGGTACAGGCAGTCCTCCTGGCCCACCGCCAGGAACAGCGTGCTGCCGATGGTCGCGTCGTAGCGGTTGTTCGCACCCGGGCCGTAGATGCGGCCGTACTGAGAGCACGCATTGCCGAAGGCCGTGGTGGTGCGCACGCCGGTCCACGCGTCCGCCTCCTGCGGGGCCTGCCAGCGCAGCGCACCGACCGGCGCCTTGGCGAACGGGATGCCCTTGAATGCGGTCACCCCGGCCAGGGCCTCGCCGCGCACCACGCCCAGGTGCGTCTTGCGCACGGTCACGTTGGAGTCGGCCAGCAGCTCACCGCCCTGCGCCGTCGTGCTCGCGCCACCGCCACCGCCACATGCCGCCAGCAGCATGGGGATCACGAGCGCCGCGACGGCGCCGCCCAGGCGCGTCCGCCAGCGGCCAGCAAGGCGCGCGGTGGACTGCAATGACTTTTCAGTTCTCAACATAGTCTCCTTCGATGGCGTTGCTGGGGGCGGCCGGGGAAGCCGCGGTGGGGGAAGCGTTTCGGCGCGCGGGCGCCGCGCGCAGGGCGCGCAGGCGGCCGACCACGCCGGTGGGGAAGTAGTAGACGGAGAGCACGAACAGCAGGCCGAGCCAGAGCAGCCAGCGGTCCGGCGACAGCAGTGCGGCCAGCCAGGGCAGCCCGGAGACCGCGTCGCTTCCGAGCTTGAGCAGGTCCTGCAGGTAGCTTTGCGCCACCAGGAACAGGCCCGAGCCGATCGCCGCGCCGTAGATCGTGCCCATGCCGCCGATCACCACGATCAGCAGCACGTCCAGCATGATCTCGAAGGACAGCGTGGTGTCCGGCCCGTTGTAGCGCAGCCAGATGGAGAGCATCGCGCCCGCCAGCGTGGCGAACAGCGCCGACAGGATGCTGGAGATGGTGCGGTACACCACCACGCGGTAGCCGATCGCCTCGGCGCGGAACTCGTTCTCGCGGATCGCCTGCAGCACGCGGCCGAAGGGCGAGTTCACGATCCGCAGCATGGCCAGGAACAGCACCAGGGCCACCACGAACAGCAGGTAGTAGCAAAGCAGCCGGCCGTCGAGCGACACGCCCAGGAAAGGCGTCTCCGACAGCTGGAAGCCCGGCGACAGCACCTCGGGCATCTTGAAGGTCAGGCCGTCCTCGCCGCCCGTGATTTCGGACAGCTGCGAGGCCAGCGTCTGGAAGGCCGCGGCGAAGGCCAGCGTGATCATCGAGAAGAAGATCGCCCGCACGCGCAGCGAGAAGAGGCCGATGGCCGCGGCCAGCACGAAGGACACCGCCAGCGCCGCGAGCGTGCCCACCAGCAGCGCGCCCCAGCCGGGGCCCATGCGGGTCGACGCGATCGCGATGCCATAGGCGCCGATGCCGAAGAACATGGTGTGCGCGAAGCTCACGATGCCCGTGTAGCCGAGCAGCAGGTCGAAGCTCGCCACCAGCACGATGAACACCAGCACCTTGGCGGCGACGTTCAGCGCCTTGACGCCGGGGAACAGGAAGGGCGTGAAGGCCAGCGCCAGGAAGATCAGCACCAGCACGGCCGCGAGCACGCGGCTGCGGGGAAAATCATTGGACAGGAGTCGGGTCAGCATGGCGTGATCACTTGTTCAGGGCATAGACGCCCTGCGGACGCCACAGCAGGATGGCCATCATCAGCAGGATGTTGGAGAACAGCGCCATCTTGGGCACCAGGAAGCCGGTGTAGTTGGCCATCAGGCCTACCAGCAGCGCGCCCACCAGGGCGCCGGTGGTGGAGCCCAGGCCGCCGATGATCAGCACGATGAAGATCAGCACGTTGACCTGCGCGCCCATCTGCGGGATCACGTTCTGCTGGTACAGGCCCCACATCACGCCGCCCAGGCCGGCCAGCGCGCTGCCCACCATGAACACGCCCACGAACAGCACGCGGATGCGGTAGCCGAGGGACTCCACCATCTCGCGGTCCTGCACGCCGGCGCGGATCAGCAGGCCGATCTTGGTGCGCGTGAGCGTCCACAGCAGCAGGCCGAACACCACCACGCCCACCACCACGGCGATCAGGCGGTACTTCTCCACCGCGGCGTCGCCGAGGTACAGGCTGCCCCTCATGCCTTCCGGCAGCGGCAGGGGGATCTGCAGCGGGCCCCAGATCACCTTGATCAGCTCCTCGCCGATGATCATGCCGCCCATGGTGATGAGGATCTGCTTGAGGTGGTTGCCGTACACCGGCCGCACGATGAAGCGCTCGAAGGCCAGGCCGATCGCGCCGGCCACCAGCATCGCCACCACCATCGCGGGCAGCACCGCCAGCATGTTCTTCCACAGGCTGGCGGAGGCCGTGTAGTCGCCCATCGCGCCCAGCACGCTGGTGGCGACGAAGGCGCCCAGCGCGATGAACACGCCGTGGCCGAAGTTCAGCACGTCCATCAGGCCGAACACCAGCGTGAGGCCCGAGGCGATGATGAAGATGATCATGCCCATGGCCAGGCCCGCCACCGTGAGCGTCACCCAGGTCGAGGGCGAGCCGATGAAGGGCAGCACCAGCAGTGCGAGCACCGGCACCAGGGCGAGCGGCTTCCAGTCGAAGTCCTTGAAGAAAGTCATGGAGCCCCCACGCTTGTCACTTCGTGTACTGCGCTGCCCCCCGGGGGCCTTCGCGGCTTGGAGCGGTCCGGCGCCGCTCATAGCGCCAGCCCCAGCAGCGAGTGCTGCAGTTCCTCGTCTTCGGCGAGTTCCTTCATGGAACCCGCGTGGACCACCACGCCGTTGTCCATCACGGCCACCGTGTCGCCCAGCCGCTTGGCGAAGTTGATGTTCTGCTCCACCAGCAGGATGGTCACGCCCTTGGCCTTGAGCTGCTCGAAGGCCCCGATCATGTTGTTGATGATCGCGGGGGCCAGGCCCTTGCTGGGCTCGTCGATGATCAGCAATTCGCGCGGCTCCACGATGGCGCGCGACACCGCCAGCATCTGCTTCTGGCCACCCGAGAGCTTGCCGGCCGGGTGGTTCCAGAACTTCTCCACGGCGGGGAACAGCGAGAAGATCCACTGCAGCCGTTCGCCGTCGATCTGGCTGGCGTTCTTCGCGCCGCGCGCGGCCAGCACCATGTTCTCCTTGACCGTGAGGTCGGCGAAGATGCCCATGTTCTCCGGCACGTAGGCGATGCCGCGGCCCGCGATCTGCGGCGTGGCGGCCTGCGTGATGTCCTGGCCGTCGAACACGATGCGGCCCTGCGACGCGCGCCAGAGGCCGAGGATGGTGCGCAGCGTCGTCGTCTTGCCCGCGCCGTTGCGGCCCAGGAGCATGGTGAGCTGGCCGCGCGGCACGGCAAGTTCCACGCCGTGCAGGATGTGGTACGCACCGATGTGCGTGTGCACGCCGGAGAGGGTGAGGAGCTTGTCGCTCATTGCATTGCTCCTTCCCCCTCTGGGGGAAGGCCGGGATGGGGCGCTGCGGCGCCACGCCCAGATAGGCTTCCTGCACCACCGGCGACGCGATCACCTCCGCCGGCTCGCCATCAGCCACCAGCGAGCCGTTGTGCAGCACGATGATGCGGTCGGCCAGCTCGCGCACCACGTCCATCTTGTGCTCCACCAGCAGGATGGTCTTGCTGCGGTCCGCCTTCAGCTTGCGGATCAGGTCCAGGATCACCGGCGCCTCGGCGTGGTTCATGCCTGCCGTGGGCTCGTCGAACATGTAGACCTGCGGCTCCATCGCCATCAGCAGCGCGACTTCAAGCTTGCGCTGGTCGCCGTGCGGCAGGTTCGCCACCAGCTCGTCCTCCTTGTCCTTCAGCGCGATCTCGGCGAGCAGCTGGTCGGCGCGCGCGCGCAGGTCGGCGTGGTCGCTCCACACGCTCCACAGGTTCAGGCCGCGGCGATGCGGGCCCTCGCGCGTGGCCTGCACCGCCAGCCGCACGTTCTCCAGCACCGTCAGGCGCGGGAACAGGTTGGTGAGCTGGAAGGCGCGGCCCAGCCCGGCGCGCGTGCGCTCGGACGCGGACGCGGACGCGCCGGACAGGTTGCGGCCGCCCAGCGTGACGGTGCCGCTGCTGGCCTTGAGCTGGCCCGAGATCAGGTTGAAGTAGGTGGTCTTGCCGGCCCCGTTCGGGCCGACGATGGCGGTCAGGGTCCCCGGCTCGAAGGAGCAGGTGACCGCGTTGACCGCCACGTGGCCGCCGAAGCGGACCGTCAGGTCATGCGTGGCGAGTAGGCTCATGGAATGCAGGCATGGATCAACAGGTGCCGATCACGTAGTAGTTGGGACCGGTCTGCTTCAGGGTGGTGGTGACGAAGACGTTCCACAGGCCCATGTTCTGGTTGGACCCGTTGGCGTAGGTGTAGCCGCCCGCGGTGTAGGCGCGGCCGGCGGTGGTGTGCGCGTAGTTGGTCGCGGTGTAGCAGGTGGCGGCCGTTCCCGTGGTGGTGCCGCTCACCGGGGCCGACTGTGCGCCCTGCACGCCGTTGGCGTCCAGTGCCGCGACGGTCCAGGAATAGGTGGTCGCGGACGCCAGCCCGCTGTCGGTGTAAGTGGTGCCCGTGATCGCCAGCGCGTTGTCCTTGGTGCCGTTGCGGAACACGTTGTAGCCGGAGGCGCCCGTGACGGCGGACCAGCCGATGTTCATCGAGCTGCTGGTGGCGCCCGAGGTCGTCACGCCCGTGGGCGCGGGCAGCGTGCCGCCGCCACCTCCACCCCCGCCGCCCGATGACACGGTGTCCACCATTGCCTTGAGCGCGGCGACCTGCGTTCCGGCCTTCCTCGCGAAGTTGCTGCCGTACCAGCCGATCCAGTCCCAGCAGGCGTTCGGGTTGGCCAGCGAGCCGCTCGCCGCGGTCTGGCGGCTGGTGCTGTCCACCTGCGTCTGCGGGAACAGCACGATGATGCTGTTGGTGTCGGCCCAGCGGGTGTAGCCGGTGTTCCTGATGAACTTGTCGCCGATGTTGGAGTAGCTTTGCTGGCAGCCATGCAGCGCCACGTGCACGCGGCACTGCGCGCCCGCGGCGCAGTTGGCCGGCACGTACACCCAGCCGGTGGGCGCCATGCCCGGGTTGGAGGTGAAGGCGCGCTGGTCGAACTCGATGTAGTTGCCGGCGGCCGGCGCGTTGTTGCGCGCATTCAGCGTTCCGTACAGCTTGGTCAGCACTGCCTTGGCGCCGTCGTAGCCGCAGTTGCTGATGTAGGGCGAGGCGCTCGAGCTGCAGGCGTTGTTGCCGGTGGCGTCGAAATCGGTGGGGAATACGTGCGCCGTGCTGGCGCGCTGCACGTACTCGAGGTTCGCTGCCGGCACGCCGTTGTTGGTGTACTGCGTGCGCAGCGCCGCCATCGGGTTGGGACCGACGGTGAAGTCGCTGCTGCCGACGAACATGTAGATCTTCTGCGTGGCGACGCCCGACTTCGGGTCGATCGAGCCGGCCGAACTGAAGCTGTCGATGCTGCCCTGCATCGTCGAGAGCTGCGCGCTGCCGATGGTGGCGTTGTACATGCACGCCGTGTAGTTGTTGTGCCCGGCGCACATGTAGGGGCCGGCGGCGAAGATGCCGACGCCGCGGAACAGAGACGAATGGGCCCATCCCAGCTGGTTGGCCATGAAGCCGCCGGAGGACAGGCCGGACACGGTCGTCTGCGACCGGTCGACGTTGTAGCCCGGAAGCGGGACGGCGGCATGGGAGGCCGTGGCGGCCAAGGCCGCGGCCACGGCAAGCAGGCGCAGGTTGCGGATCATCTTCGAGTGTCTCCTGTGGTTTTCGGACGTGCGAATCCCCGGCCCCCTGTGCCGGGGGCTCTCTCCTCGAACTGCGGAAAATGGCGGGGCGGCGCGGGCCGCCCCGTTGTCTCAGCCGGTCAGCGCTTGTTCCGGATCGGAACGGCCATCTCTTCCGGCTTGATCTCGCGCACCAGCTTCGGCACGCCCCAGGCGAACGCCGGGTCGACCTTGATCTTGAAGTGGTACATGCTCTGCATGGCCTGGTGGTCTTCCTTGCGGAAGGTCATCCTGCCCTTGGGCGTGTCGAAGGACATGCCTTCCATGGCGCCGATCAGCTTCTCGGAGCCGGTATCGCCATTGGTCTTCTTCAGCGCCGTCACCAGCGCCATCGCGGCGGAGAAGCCACCGGCGGTGAAGAAGTCCGGCGGTGCCTTGAACTGCTTGTAGTGCTGGGAGACCAGCGCCTCGTTCACCGGGTTCTTCGGGATGCCGAAGTAGTAGTAGGTGGCGCCTTCCATGCCGGGGAAGTTCTTGTACGAGGCCATCGCCGGCAGGATGTTGCCGCCGGTGGCGATCTCGATGCCGTGGCGCTTCAGGTCCAGGTCGGCGATCTTGAACGGGTTGCCGGCACCGGCCCAGATCACCCAGATCACCTTGCGGCCCGGCTGGTCCTTCAGCTTGTCGATCAGGCGCTGCGCACCGGCGGTGAAGTCGGTGGTGTTCTGCGGCAGGTATTCCTCGTGGACGATCTTGGCCTTCTTGACCGATTCCTTGAAGGCTTTCACGCCGTCGCGGCCGAACGCGTAGTCCTGCGCCAGCGTGGCGATGGTGGTGCCGGGCTTGTCCAGCGCCACGGCGTTGGAGATCGCGTCCTGCGAGCTGTTGCGGCCGGTGCGGAAGATGTACTTGTTCCACTTGTCGCCGGTGATGGAGTCGGCCACGGCGGGCTCGACCAGCAGCACCTTCTTGTATTCCTCGGCGACCGGCAGCATGGCCAGCGCGACGCCGGAGGACGTGGGGCCGACGGCGATGTCGACCTTGTCGTCGGAATAGGCGGTGGCGAGCAGCGACTTGCCGAGGTCCGGCTTGCCCTGGTCGTCCTTCTCGATCACGACGATCTTCTTCCCGTTGATCGTCATGGTGCCGCCGGTGGCGTAGTCCAGTCCCATCATCAGGCCGGTCTGCGTCTGCTTGCCGTAGGCTTCCAGCGGGCCGGTGCGGCTGTAGATGTGCGCGATGCGGATTTCCTTGGACTGGGACCAGGCCAAGGGGGTGGCCAAGGCGGCGGCTGCGACCGCGGAGGCCGCGATCCAGATGCGTCTTTGCATGCTTTTGTCTCCTGAACTACGTTGGGGTGAACCGGCGCGCAGATGCACTTCACGTGCCAGCACGCAAATGCTTGTCGCGCAATGACTTTTTGGATGTGGTCGGGCGCGATGCCTGCTTTCCGTACAGCCCAGTCCGCCTGATTTCCAGACATTTGTCTGGTTTTCAGGCAACCAGTTCCAGGCGTTCGTAGAGCTTGGCGCGCGAGATTCCCAGCAGGCGGGCGGCGGCGAGCTTGTTGCCGCCGGTGGCTTCCAGCGCCGCCTGGATCGCCTGGCGCTCCACCTCGGCGACCTGTTCGGCGAGCGGCCGCAGCACATTGCCGGCCGGCGCCAGGTTGCGCGGCGCGGGGGCCGGCGGCACGCGTTCGATGCCCGCTTCGCGCAGCACTTCCTCCACGGCCGGCGCATCGATGTGCCGCGAATCGCTGCGCATCGCCGCCTGTTCCAGCACGTTGCGCAACTCGCGGATGTTGCCGCGCCAGCGCTGCGAGGACAGCATCGCGAGCGCGTCGGCGCCCAGGTCGAAGGGCGCGGTGCCGTTGCGCATGGCGATGTCCTCCACCAGCACTTCGGCCAGCGCCGGGATGTCCGCGCGGCGCTCGCGCAGCGGCGGCACCTTGATCGGCAGCACGTTGAGGCGGTAGTACAGGTCCTCGCGGAAGCGGCCTTCACGCACCAGCGCGCAAGGTCGCGCGAGGTGGCCGCGATCACGCGGGCGTCGAAAGGCACCACCTTGTTGGAGCCGAGCGGCTCGATCTCGCCTTCCTGCAGCGCGCGCAGCAGCTTGGGCTGCAGCGCCAGCGGCATGTCGCCGATCTCGTCGAGGAACAGCGTGCCGCCGTCGGCCAGCTTGAACTTGCCGTCGCGGCCCTTGCGGTCGGCGCCCGTGTACGCACCGGGCGCCACGCCGAAGAACTCCGCTTCCAGCAGCGTGTCGGGCACCGCGGCGATGTTGACGCTGACGAAGTTGCCGCGCGAACGCGCCGACGCCGCGTGGATCGCGTGGGCCAGCAGTTCCTTGCCCGTGCCCGTTTCACCGAGCAGCAGCACCGGGCTGGACGACTGGGCGGCCTTGCGCGCCTGGCGCTTCACTTCGACGGCGGCGGTGCTGCCGCCGACGAAGCTGGCCAGGGTGTACTTGCTGCGGCGCTGGCTCGCGAGTTCGCGGCGGGCGTCGTCCAGGTCGCGCTGCAGGTTGGCGAACTTGTGGATCAGCGGCTGCAGCGTCGTCTCGGGATGGTCGAACAGCACGATGCCCAGGGCACCGATCACCTTGCCGGCCTCGTCGCGCAGCGGGATGCGGCTGACGCCGAAGGTGCCGGCCTTGTTGGACAGCAGGT
Source organism: Ramlibacter montanisoli (assembly GCF_013087525.1). Classification (GTDB taxonomy): domain Bacteria; phylum Pseudomonadota; class Gammaproteobacteria; order Burkholderiales; family Burkholderiaceae_C; genus Ramlibacter; species Ramlibacter montanisoli. The sequence goes on from NZ_JABFCS010000001.1 coordinate 2,159,628, forward strand.
CGATCAGGATCGGCTTGCCGGTCTCCAGCACGCGGTGCATCTGCGTGTTCTGCACGACCTCGGACACGGGGTGGCCGACGAAGTCCTCCTCGCGCTGGAAGCCCAGGGCCGGCAGGTAGCGCCGGTACTGGTCGTTGATCCAGACGACGCGCGCGTTGCGGTCCACCAGCATCATGCCTTCGCTGGCATTGGCGAACAGGTCGAACATGGAGCGCGCCGCCAGCTCCAGGATGCGCTGGCCGTCCAGGGGCAGCGATGCGTCGGACTTCATGGCCGGAATGGTAGCGCCCGCAGGGCGCGTGTCACTCCGGCCGGACCCTCAGGGCTCCACGCCCCCGTGCGGCAGGGTCGTCGCCCCCGCCTGCGCGCCTGCACCCGCTTGTAGATCCGCGGCAGCAGCAGCACCGCCACGATCACCGCCACCAGGAACAGCGACATCGGCCGCTGCAGGAACACCAGGAAGCTGCCCTCGCCGATCGACACCGCGTTGCGCATCTGCGCTTCGGCCAGCGGGCCGAGGATCATGCCCACCACCACGGGAGCGGTCGGGAAGTCGAAGCGGCGCATCACCACGCCCACCAGGCCGATCGCCCAGAGCAGCACGAGGTCGAAGGCGCTCTGGCGCATGCCGTAGGCGCCCACGGTCGCGAAGATCAGGATGCCCGCGTAAAGCTGCGGCTTGGGGATCTTCAGCAGCTGCACCCACAGCTTCACCAGCGGCAGGTTCAGGATCAGCAGCATCACGTTGCCGATGTAGAGCGACGCGATCAGCGCCCACACCAGCGCGGCGGAGGTGGTGAACAGCTGCGGTCCCGGCTGGATGCCGTAGTTCTGGAAGGCGCCCAGCAGGATGGCGGTGGTGTTGGACGTGGGGATGCCCAGCGTCAACAGCGGGATCAGCGCGGTGGTGACCGTGGCGTTGTTCGCCGCCTCCGGGCCGGCGACGCCTTCTATGGCGCCGGTGGTGCCGAACTCCTTCTTGTCCTCGCCCTTGGCCAGCTTCTTCTCCACCGCGTAGCTCAGGAAGGTGGGGATCTCGGTGCCGCCGGCCGGGATGCAGCCGAAGGGCGCGCCGATGAAGGTGGCGCGCAACCATGCCGGCGCCGAGCGCCGCCAGTCGCGCACCGACATGTACACGCGGCTCATCTTGTTCTGCGTCTCGACCACGCGGCCTTCGAACAGCGCGAAGTAAAGGATCTCCGCCACCGCGAACAGGCCCACGGCCACGAGAACGATCTCGATGCCATCGAGCAGCTCCGGCACGCCGCCCGTGTAGCGGCCCTGCCCGGAGATCTGGTCCAGGCCGATCAGGCCCAGCGCCAGGCCGAGGAACAGCGAGGTCATGCCGCGCAGGGTGCTCTGCCCCAGCACCGCGCTGACCGTGGTGAAAGCCAGCACCATCAGCAGGAAGTACTCCGGCGGGCCGAGCTTCACCGCGAACTCCGCCACCGTCGGCGCGAACAGCGTGACGATGACGGTGGCAATGGTCCCCGCCACGAAAGAGCCGATCGCCGCCGTGGCCAGCGCCGCCCCCGCGCGGCCACTCTTGGCCATCTTGTTGCCCTCCATCGCGGTGACCATGCTGGCGGTCTCGCCCGGCGTGTTCAGCAGGATGGAAGTGGTGGAGCCGCCGTACATCGCGCCGTAGTAGATGCCGGCGAAGAAGATCATCGAGGCGGTGATGTCCACCTTGCCCGTGATGGGCAGCAGCATGGCCACGGCCACGGCCGGCCCGATGCCGGGCAGCACGCCGACGGCGGTGCCGAGCACGCAGCCGACGAAGGCCCACACCAGGTTGATCGGGCTGATCGCCGTGGCGAAGCCTTGCAGGAGGGCGGAGAAGATGTCCATGTCAAATCCAGCCGGAGGCGGTGATGCCGGGGAGGTTGATGGCCAGGAACTTGGTGAACATCCAGAACACCGGCGCCGACAGCGCGAGGCCCGTCACGAGGTCCGCCAGCAGGCTGCCTGTCGTGGTCGCCTGCCCCTGCGCGCGCCGCAGGCCCTGCACCGCCAGCATGTAGCACAGCGTGCAGCTCAGGATGAAGCCGATGGTGGTGATCAGCGCCGCGTTGGCCAGCATGCCGGCCGACACCCAGACGAGCCCGGGCCACCAGCCGCGGTCCCCGCCCGAGGGTTCCTCCATGTCGCGAAAGCCCCCGGTGAAGGCCTCGCGCACGATCAGGATGCCGCACACGGTCAGCACCGTCGCCACCACCCAGGGCAGGAAGTTCGGCCCGACGCCGCCATAGCCGGCCTCGCCGGGGATCTTCAGCGCGCCGCCCGCCAGCCCGAGGCCGGTGAGCAGGACCAGTGCGCCCACCAGCGCCTGCGGCTTGCGGGGGATGTCGTGTCTGCCATGGAAGCCTCCTCGGCGGTCGGAAAAAGAAACGCCCGGGCGAGCCGGGCGTATTGCCGACGGCTCGGCGTCAGAGCATGCCGGCCTTGGCCATGGTGGCGCGCAGCAGGGCGAACTCGTCGTCGACGAACTTGTCGAACTCGGCGCCGGCCAGCACCGCCGGCGTCCAGGCGTTCTTCTCCATCGCCTCGGCCCAGGACTTGGTCTTGATCGCGGCCAGCACTGCATTGGTCAGCGCCTTGCGCTGGTCGGCCGTGATGCCGGGGGCGCCGTACACGCCGCGCCAGTTGCCCAGTTCGACGTTGATGCCCTGCTCCTTCAGCGTGGGCACATTGATGCCCTTCAGGCGCTGCGGGGAGGTGACGGCGATCGCCCTCATCTTGCCGGTGTTGATGTACTCGGCGAACTCGCTGTAGCCGCTGCCGCCCACCGTGACGTTGCCGCCCAGGATGGCCGCGGTCGCCTCGCCGCCTCCGCGGAAGGCCACGTAGTTGATCCGGGCCGGGTCCACGCCCACTTCGCGCGCCAGCATGGCCGCAGCGATGTGCTCGGTGGAGCCGCGCGAGCCGCCGCCCCACTTGACGCTGCCCGGGTCCTTCTTCAGCTGCGCGACCACGTCGGCCATGGTCTTGAAGGGCGAGTTGGCCGGCAGCACGTACACGTTGTATTCGCTGGTCAGGCGCGCGATCGGCGTGGCCTGCGACAGGTTCACCGGCGGCTTGCCGGTGATGATGCCGCCCAGCATCACGGCGCCCATCACCATCAGCGCCTGCGGGTCGCCCTTGCTGCCGTTGACGAACTGCGCCAGGCCCAGCGCGCCGGCGGCGCCGCCCTTGTTCTCGTAGGTCACGTTGTCGGCGACCTTGGCGTCGATCATGGCCTTGCCCAGCGCGCGGCCGGTGGTGTCCCAGCCGCCGCCCGGGTTGGCGGGGATCATCATCTTCCAGGTGGGGGCCGCCCGGGCCGACAGGGGCAGCGCGCCGGCGGCCGCCAGAGCCGCCAGGGTCTTGAGGAATTCGTCGCGACGCATGGTCTTGTCTCCTTGGTTGGAACAGCAGGATGGTGGGGCCCGCCGCTGTCATTCGGCTGTCCTGGCGTATTAGGGAAAGCGCTAATGTCGATTCGTTTATGGTCGAAGAAATGAAGCTCCTGCTGGTGGAAGACGACCCCTCGATGCAGACCGCGCTCAAGCGCGCGCTGCAGAACCGGGGCATGGACGTCGAGCTGTGCAGCGACGGCCGGCAGGCGCTCGAGCGCTGGAAGGGCGCGCCGCCGGACGTGGTGATGCTCGACCTCACGCTGCCCGGCATGGACGGCCTGCTCGTGCTGGAGGAGGCGCGGCGCAGCGGCCTGGCCACGCCCGTGCTGATCCTCACCGCGCGCGGCACGGTGGGCGACCGCATCATCGGCCTGAACACCGGCGCCGACGACTACCTGCCCAAGCCCTTCGACCTGGACGAACTGGAAGCGCGCCTGCGTGCCCTGAACCGGCGGCGCCCGAGCGCCGGGCCGGCCGCCACCGACAGCGGGATCGGCGGCCTGCACTGGGACCGCCAGAGCGGCGCGATCCACTGGCGCGACGAGATCCTGAGCTGGCCCCGCGCGAGGCCGCGCTGCTGCAGGCGCTGCTGGCCCGCCCCGGGCATGCCGTGCCCAAGGAGCGCCTGTTCGAACTCGTGTTCCCCGGCGAGACCGAGGTGCAGTACGAGGCGATCGAGGTGGTCGTGTACCGCCTTCGCAAGAAGCTTGCGCACACCGGCGTCAAGCTGGTGACGCTGCGCGGCCTGGGCTACCTGCTCAAAGCCGGCGAATGAGCTTGCGCACGGTCTCCTGCGCAGCTACCTGCTGGCGGGCATCCTGGTTCCGGTGGGCATGGTCGTGGCAGTCAACGCCGCCACGCTGTACGGCAAGACGCTGCAGGCCGTGAACACGGCCTACGACCGCACGCTGCTCGCGTCCGCCAAGTCGATCGGCGAGCAGCTCGACGTGCAGGGCTACGACGAGCAGGCCGCGCTGCGCGCCACCGTGCCCTACTCCGCGCTGGAGGCTTTCGAGGCGGACGTGCAGACGCGCATGTACTACCGCGTCTCCAGCCTGCGCGGGCAACTGGTCTCCGGTTTCGCCGACCTGCCCTTCTGGCAGGGGCGCATCCCGCCGCAGCCGCCCTATGCGGCCCTGGTCGATTTCTACGACACCAGCTTCCGCGACAGCCAGGTGCGCGTGGCGGTGCTGCTGCAGCCGGTGGCCAGTCCGAACGGCCGCGGCATGGCCGTGATCCAGGTGGCCGAGACGCTGGAACTGCGCCGGCGCCTCACGCGCCAGATCCTGCTGGACTTCCTCTGGCAGCAGGCACTGCTGGTGGCCGTGATCGCGCTGGTGGTGGTGCTGGTCGTGCAACGCGCCACGCGGCCCGTGCGCAGGCTCAGCGACGAACTGCAGGCGCGGCGGGAAGGCGACCTCACGCCGCTGGCCGCAGCCGGTGCGCCGCGCGAGCTGGTGCCGCTGGTGGACGCGACCAACGAGGTGATGGCACGCCTGGCGCTGCTGCTGGACAACCAGAAGCGCTTCGTGCGCGACACCTCGCACCAGCTGCGCACGCCGCTGGCGGTGCTCAAGACGCAGGTGCAGTCGGCGCTGCGCGGCGACGTGGAGCCGCGCCAGGCGCTGCAGGAGATCAATGCCACGGTCGAACGCGCGACCGTGCTGGCCAACCAGATGCTGTCGCTGGCGAAGGTGGAGCAGCTGCGCGAACAGGGCGGCTCCGAGGTGAACGACCTGTCGCAGGAAGTGCGCGCGATGGCGCTGGAACTCGCCCCCTGGTGGCCGACAAGGACATCGAGTTCGACATCGAGACGCGGCCGGCGCCGGTGCGCGCGCACGAGTGGATGCTGCGCGAGCTCTCGCGCAACCTGCTGCACAACGCGATCAAGCACACGCCTCGCGGCGGCACGCTGTCGGTGCGGGTGTTCACCGACGGCAACAGGCGGCGCTGGTGGTCAGCGACAGCGGCCCCGGCATCCCTGCAGAGCTGCAGCCGCGGCTGTTCCAGCCCTTCTCGGCCGGCGACGTGCGCAGCGGCTCCGGCCTGGGGCTGGCGATCTGCCACGAGATCGCGGGCGCGCTCGGCGGCACGATTCAGCTGGAAAACCGTGAAAAGGACCGCCGCACGGCGGGACTCGACGCGACCGTGCGGCTGCCGCTGGCGGAGAATGCTTCCTGAATGGACCGATTGCGGATCGACAAATGGCTGTGGGCGGCGCGCTTCTACAAGACGCGCAGCCTGGCGACGGATGAAATCGACAAGGGCCGGGTGAGCATCAACGGCCAGGACGTGAAACCGGCGCGCGAGGTGAAGGTGGGCGACACCGTGGCCATGCGCCGCGAAGGCAGCACGCGCACCGTCGTGGTGAAGGGCGTGTCCGATGTGCGCGGCCCCGCGCCCGTCGCGCAGCAGATGTACGAGGAAACCGCTGAGAGCCTGCAGGAGCGCCAGCGCGCCGCCGACCAGCGCCGCTACGCCCGCGAGCCCGCACTGGCGATCGAGCACGGCCGCCCGACCAAGCGCGGCCGCCGCGAGCTGGACGAGGCGCAGCGCCAGGGTTGGGGAGATCGCTGGAGCGCATCGGTCGACGACCAGGGGCCTCCCAAGAAGTGAATTCCCCAGCTTGGTGCTTCCACTAGGCTGAACCCCCTCGCGGCGATGGTCTACTTCCTGCTTTGCCGAACTGTCGTCACGAGGAGTTTTCCATGAGCATCCAGAAGTGGGCCGCGGCCCTGGCCGCCACGCTCGCCTTTGCCGGCGCCGCACACGCGCAGCAGTTCTTCCGCATCGGCACCGGCGGCACCGCCGGGACCTACTACCCCGTGGGCGGCATGATCGCCAATGCGGTGTCGCAGCCGGGCAAGATCATCGCCACCGCGCAGGCCAGCAACGGCTCGCTCGCCAACGTGAACGCCATCGCCGGCGGTTCGATGGAAGCGGGCCTGTCGCAGTCCGACGTGGCCACCTGGGCCTACACCGGCACCGGCGCCTTCGAAGGCAAGCCGAAGATCGGCGACCTGCGCATGATCGCCAACCTGTACCCCGAGAGCATCCACCTGGTGGTGAAGAAGGGCTCGGGCATCCGGAGCGTCGCCGACCTCAAGGGCAAGCGCGTCGCGCTGGACGAGCCGGGTTCCGGCACGCTGATCAACGCGCGCATGGTGCTCGCGGCCTATGGCGTCAAGGAGTCCGACATCCGTCCCGACTACATCAAGCCGAACCAGGCCGGCGACAAGCTCAAGGACGGCTCGCTCGATGCCTTCTTCTTCGTCGGCGGCGCGCCCGCCGGCGCCATCGCGGAACTCGCCTCCAGCGGCGTGGGCATCGAGCTGGTGCCGCTGACCGGCGCGCCGGCCGACGCGTTGCGCAAGTCCAATCCCTATTTCGCGGTCGACACGATCGCCGCCAGCACCTACAAGGACGTGCCCTCGGTGCAGACGCTCGCCGTCGGCGCGCAGCTGGTGACCAGCGCGAAGGTGCCGGTGGAAACCGTGTACGAGATCACCAAGGCCATGTACAGCGAGTCGACGCAGAAGACGCTGGCCGCCGGCCACGCCAAGGGCAAGTTCATCACGCGCGAGAATGCGGTGCAGGGCGTGGGCATCCCCTTCCACCCGGGGGCCGAGAAGTTCTACAAGGAAGCGGGCCTGCTGAAGTAAGGCCTTCGCGACAGGTCGCGCGGCAGGGAGGCAGCACCTCCCTGTTTTCGTTTCTGGAGGGATAGGGATGACGCTGAACACGGCGCTGGACGAGCGCAAGCTGCAGGAGCTGGAAGAGAAGTTCGACCCGGAGATCCGGTTCCGGCCGACCGTGCCGCCCGCGACCTGGCTGGTGATGGGGCTGCTGATCGCGCTGTCCCTGTTCCATTACTACACGGCCGGCTTCGGCCTGCTGCGCGAGACCACGCACCGCGGCGTGCACATGGCCTTCGTGCTGGGGCTGATCTTCCTGGTGTTCCCGCGCAGCCGCCGCACCTACGACAGCCCGGTCGCCGCGGGCTGGCACTCGCCGGGCGGCGTGCCGCTGTCGGACTGGCTGCTGGGCATCGCGTGCGCCGCGAGCGTGCTCTACATCCCGTGGGTGTTCGACGACCTCGCCTTCCGCGTCGGCAACCCGAGCACCATGGACGTGGTGATGGGCTCGGTGCTCTTCCTCACCCTGCTGGAGGCGACGCGTCGCTCCATGGGCTGGCCGCTGCCCCTGATCGCGCTCGGCTTCACCGCATACGCCCTCGCCGGCCCCTGGTTCCCCGGGCTGCTGAAGCACGCCGGCTCCAGCTGGGGCCAGATGATCAACCACCAGTACCTCACCAGCCAGGGCATCTACGGCGTGGCGATCGGCGTGGTGGCGACCTACGTCTTCCACTTCGTGCTGTTCGGCGTGATGGCCACGCGCATCGGCCTGGGGCAGCTGTTCCTCGACATCGCCTCGACCGTCGCCGGCCGCTACGCCGGCGGGCCTGCCAAGGTCAGCGTGTTCGGCTCCGCGATGTTCGGCATGCTCTCCGGCTCCTCGGTCGCCAACGCGGTGACGGTCGGCTCGCTCACCATCCCCGCCATGATCCGCGTGGGCTACAAGCGCGAGTTCGCCGGCGGCGTGGAAGCCGCCTCGTCCACCGGCGGGCAGATCACGCCGCCCGTGCTCGGGGCCGCCGCCTTCCTGATGGTGGAGTTCCTCAACGTCTCCTACCAGACCATCATCGCCGCCGCCGTGGTGCCGGCCTTCATGCACTTCTTCGGCGTGTTCATGCAGGTGCACTTCGAGGCCAAGCGCCACGGGCTGCGCGGCCTCACCGAGGAAGAGATGCCCAAGCTGCGGGAATCCTTCCGGCAGCGCTGGCCGACGCTGATCCCGCTGTTCCTGCTGATCTTCATCCTGGTGTCCGGCCGCACGCCCTACCTCGCGGCCTTCGCGGGCATCACCTCGTGCGCGATCGTGGGCCTCACCACGCGCAGCAGCGGCAACGGCGCGGGCAACTGGACGCTGCTGGTGCTGCTGCACGTGCTGCTGGCCGTCATCTGCTTCGCCGACCTGGGCGTGGACAGCGAGCAGGTGAAGATGGCGCTGTTCGCCGCCGGCGTGCTGCTGGCCCTGGCGGGCTGGAAGCTGGCGGGCATCACCGGCCGCATCTCCCACGGCGTGCTGGTCGAGGCCCTCGAGACCGGCGCGAAGTACGCGCTGGCAGTGGGCGCCGCCGCGGCCACGGTGGGCATCGTGATCGGCGTGGTCACGCTCACCGGCGTGGGCTTCAAGATCAGCTTCATCATCACGGGCTGGGCCCAGGCGATCGCGGGCGGCCTGTCGATGGTGATCCCCGCCTTCATGGCGGACACGCGTTCGCTCACGCTGTTCGCCGCGCTGGTGATGACCGGGCTGGTGTGCATCCTCATGGGCTGCGGCATCCCCACCACCGCGAACTACATCATCATGGTCACGGTTGCCGCGCCGACGCTCGTGCAGCTGGGGGTGGAGCCGCTGGTGGCGCACTTCTTCGTCTTCTACTACGGCGTGCTGGCGGACATCACGCCACCCGTGGCGCTGGCCGCGTACGCGGCCGCCGGCATGGCCGGCAGCGACCCCTTCCGCACCGGCAACGCGGCCTTCCGTCTCGGCCTGGCCAAGGTGCTGGTGCCCTTTGTGTTCGTGTTCTCGCCCTCGCTGCTGCTGGTGGCCAAGGGCTTCACCCTGCAGGCCTTCCTCATCACCTTCGTGGGCTGCGTGCTCGGCATCACCATCCTTGCCGCGGCCCTGAGCCGCTTCATGCTGGTGGAGCTCAGGCGCTGGGAACAGCTCCTGTGCTTCGCTTCCGCGCTCCTGCTGATCGCGCCCGGCCTGTGGGTCTCGCTCGTGGGCGTGGCGCTGGTGCTGCCGGTGCTGGTGCGGCAGCTGGCGGCGCGCCGCAATGCAGCCTTACCCGTGCCACCGGCCGAGCTGGATGTCAGATACCGCTGACCTGTCGTGGCGCACCGCGCTGGCAGGGCCGTCCAGGCGCGGCCCCGATACTTGCCGCACTGCAGTCACACGGCAAGACGTCAGGGAAGAAGCGGTACAGGGAACAAGAACGAGATGAGCGATACAAGAACGACAGAGATCCTGCAGCGGGTGCCCGCCATCCTGGCGGTCACGGCGAATTCGTACGGCCTCGAAGCGAAGGCCGGCGGAACGCGCAAGCCCGAGGCAGCCGGTGATCGGCGACGCAATGGACGCAGCAAGGCGGGCGACAAGCCGGCCGCGCAGAAATAACAAGGACGCGTCTGGGAGTGGAAAGCCGCCCCCTCGGGGGCGGCTTTTCTATTTGCCGCGCCGTTCGCGCGCGCGCCGCACCTGGCGGCTCTCGCCTTCGCGGCGCGCCGCCTCCTCCTTCTCGCGCCGTTTCCGGCGCCAGTTGCGCGACAGGATGCGGGCGACGGTGAAGGTGATGGCGGAAGTCACCACCAGCAGGAGGATGCTGGCGAAATCGGTGGGCATGGCGGATGGTCGCGGAAATGAAAAGGGCCGCTCGAAGCGGCCCGGCGGGGAGCGGCGCGGAGCCTACTTCTTGGTCTGCGCCAGAATGTACTCCACCAGGTTCTTCACCTGCGCCATGTCCTTGGCGGGACGGGTGGCGATCACCTTGTGCTCTTCCTCGGTGCCGTCGGCCAGCTTGACCTTGGGCGACGAGGTCAGGTGCTGCACCAGCTTGTCCGTGGCATCGGCCTTGCCCTTGTACTTGTCCGCGATCTTGCGGAAGGACGGGCCTTCCTTCTCGCGTTCCATGTGGTGGCACTTGTTGCAGTTGTTCTGCCGCTGCAGGGCCAGCGCGGCATCCACGTCGAGCGCATGGCTCGCCAGGGGCAGCGCTAAGCCGGCCAGCGCGACGCCGGCAAAGAAGGCGGGACGGAGGTTGAGCATGTTCGGACTCCTTGGTATGCCTCAAGTGTATTCAGGAAGGGGGCCCGCGCTTGACCTGCGTCAGCCGCGGGCGCCCGCCCGGCTACTCTTCCTCGGGATCCTTGTATTCCTTCGGCAAAGAGTGCGCGATGCCCTTGTGGCAATCGATGCAGGTCTTGCCTTCCTTCTGCGCCGCCATGTGCTTCTTGTAGGGCGTGGCCTTCTGCAGGTCCTTGCTCATGGCCTCGAAGCTGTGGCAGTTGCGGCATTCCTGCGAGTTGTTCGCCTTCATGCGGTTCCACTCGTTGGTGGCCATCGCCATCCGGTGCGTCTCGAACTTCTCCCTGGTGTCGATGTAGCCCGTGAGCTTGCCCCATACCTCCTTGGTCGCCTGCACCTTGCGCACCAGCTTCGGGCCCCACTCGTGCGGCACGTGGCAGTCCGAGCACTTGGCGCGGATGCCCGTGCGGTTGCTGTAGTGGATCGTGTCCTTGTACTCCGCGAAGGCGTTGTCCTTCATCTCGTGGCAGCCGGTGCAGAACTCCAGGGTGTTGGTGGCTTCCATCCCCCAGTTGAACCCGCCCCAGAACACGATGCCGCCCAGGAAGAAGGCAACCGGGATCAGGAGCACGGACAGCTTGGTGCCCTTGCGCATGCGTGCCCAGAGGCCGGGCTTCTTGCCGCCCGGGGGACCTGGTTCTTATCGGAAGGTGTAGACATAGCTGACGCTGAGTGCGTGCACGTTGTAGTCGGGGGCGCGCATCCCGGGGCCGATGTAAGCCTGCACGCTGGTGATGCCGAACAGGTCGAACTGCGGGTCGGAAGAACGCAGCCGGCGGAACAGGTAGCCCAGGCGGACCGCCGATTCCTTGGTGAAGTCGTACTTGGCGCCCAGGCGGAAGTCCGTCATCGTGCTGGTGATCCCGGGCATGTTCACGGCCGGCACGAACACGCGGGTGGTCGTGTTGCGCGCGCCGCCCGTGAAGTCCATGTTCGTCTTCGCGCGCGCATGCACCACGTCGCCGGTGAGCGTCAGCTTGCCGCCCATGTGCGCGGACTTGGCACCGACGCCCAGCGTCCAGACACGGTCGTTCTGTGTGAAGCTCCACTCGCGGCAGGGATCGGCGATGTTGCTCGACGAGCCGGCCGCCGCGGTGACCGCGCAGTTCGGGTTGATCGCGTAGGGCAGCGCCGCGGTGCCGCTCGCCAGCTGGTACTGGTTGGCGCGGGTTTCGCCGTCCTCGAAGGACACGAAGCCGTTGAAGCTGATGCGGTCGCTCGCTGCATACACGCCGTCCAGCGTCCAGGTCGTCATCCCGGCCCGGTTGAGGCCGTAGCGCGAATCCGGATAGCGGTCCTGCAGGTGTTCCACCGTGCCCTGCACCCACAAGGCCTCCGTCGCCTGGTAGTCCACCGAGGCGCGCACCTTGTTCTGGTCGCGCGACGCCAGGAAGAACTGCCGGAAGCCGGGCACCTGCGGGAAGATGCCGGGAGCCGGGGTGGCTGCGGTCCGCGGGAAGTCGAAGTACGGGCCGGCTTCGCGTTCCGAGCGCGACAGGTTGACGTGGCCGTTCAGGCTCTCGCTGAACGCATGGCGGTAGCCCAGGCGCACCGTGTTCTGCGTCGCCTCGCCGGACAGGAAGGGCTGTTCCTGCGTGGCCAGGGACACCGCCGGCGCATCGACGCTGCGGTGGATGCGCAGGTGCTCCACGCCGCCGGTGAACGTGCTGCCCTGCCGCAGGTCATACCTGCCGTCGACCGCGAAGGTCTGCTGGCGGCGGTTCTGCGGCAGGTTGTTCACCACACGATTGGCGGCCAGGGGCGGCACGGCGGTCGGGTCCGCGGCGGCGAACGCGTACAGCCCGATCGGCGTGCGCGTGTCGCGGTGCTCGTAGCGGAACAGGCCGGTCACGTCGAACGACCGGGACACGGCGTGGTTCAGGCGCGCCAGGAAGTTCTGCTGCACCTGCTCGGCGTCCACGCGGGTGGCGCCGTTGTTCACGATCTGCCCGGGGTGCTGCTGGAAGCGGAAGTCCTCGTTCTGCTTCATCTTGGCGTAGGCCGCCGAGACGACGGACAGCTTGGTCGCGGGGTGAAGCGCCAGCCACCGTCGGCGGTGAGCTGGTGCATCGAGTTGTCCGGCGCACCGGCCATCACGACCCGGTTGTTGAAGGTGGCGTTGTTGGCGAAGGGGTTCTCGGCGCTCCAGGCGTCGACGCGGTTCGTGAACAGTGAAACGTTGTAGCCCAGCGTGAGGTGCGCGGTGTTCCCCGCCGGTAGCGCAGGGACGTTTCGACGATGGTGGTCTCGTAATCGATCGGCTCGGGCAGGTAGGCCCCGCGAAAGCCGCCGAAGGCGATGCCGGTGAGCTTGGTGCCGTCCTTCTTCTCGTGGCGGGCGCCCACGCCCACGCTCCACTGCGGCGACAGGATCAGGTCGCCCGCCAGGCCCATCCGGCGCCGCTGCGTCTGCAGCGTGTGGCCCGTCAGGCCCGCGGCGATGGCCGCGGCGGGAGCCGCGTTCTGGATGTTGTTGAAGGTCGCGGTGCGGGTGCCGGCAGCCGGGTAACCGGGCGGCAGCACCAGCGTGCTGGTGCCCGCGCCGCGCCACAGCGTGACGTAGTCGTCGGCGAAGATGCGCTGCAGCTCGTCGTACTCGAAGCCGATGGTCCAGGAGCCCTGGTCGGCGAACTCGCCGCCGAAGCTGCGCACCGGCAGGCCCAGCTGCGAGCCGTAGATGCGCCAACGTTGCGTGCTGCCGCTTTCCGGCTGGTAGGCGCCGCCTCCGCGCACGTCGAAGTCCAGCAGCGGACGGACCCCTTCGCGGTGCAGGCCGTTGTACTCGCCGAACTTGCCGGACGGACTGTCGACGCCGATCACGCCGGCTTCGATGGTGTTGACCGGGCGGACCAGATCCTGCACGGCCGCATCCTCGAAGCTGGGGCCGGAGGGCACCTGGCCGGCCGGCTGGGCCGGCACCTGGGCCGATGCGACCGATGCGAACAGGGCCAGCGCTCCGTGGAGCGCGACCACCAGGGCGCGAAGCGCCAGGGGAGGCCTGTGGTTGTTTGCCATTTCTCTTCTCCTGTCTTTCTTTCTTGCCTGCGCTAGCGCAGCAGCGAGCGGCCGGCCGGGTGGTTGGAACCGTGGACCGCCTGGTGGCAGTTCACGCAGCCCCGGAAGGCCATCTGCACCGGAGGATTGGCTCCGGCGGGACCGGGTGTCGGGAGGCCCGTGCCGCTGTAGATGCTGCCGGGGTGCCCGGAGACTTCCGCGTGGCACTGCTGGCACAGCCAGGGCCCGCGTGCCTTCAGCAGCGGAGCCACCGTGGAACCGTGCGGCGTGTGGCAGTTCATGCAGTCGTCGTTGGCCGAGGTGTGCTGCCACAGGAAGGGGCCGCGCTTCTCGGCGTGGCAGCTGAAGCAGGTCTCGTTGACGTTGTTCTTCTTCACCAGCTTGTCGCCGGTGGAGCCGTGCGGGTTGTGGCAGTCGGAACAGGTGACCTTGCCGGCGTCGATCGGGTGCGTGGACACGCGGTGCGTCTCGGCGCGCTGCTTCTTGTGGCAGGTGAAGCAGGCCTCCGGCTGCGTGGCCTTGGCCAGCATCCGGTCCTTCGGCTTGTGCACCTGGTGGCAGTCGTTGCACGCAACGCCGTTGCGATCGTGCTGCGCGCCGTCCCAGTGCGTGCGGTTGCCGCCCTCGTGGCAGGTCAGGCAGGTCTGGCCGCGCGCCTTCTCGTGCGACACCGGGTAGGCGCCGCCCTTCTTGAACTGCACGTCCGGCGGCGGGCGCTTGCCGCCGCCGCTGCCACCCGTGGGGGCCTTGACGTGCGCATCGCTCTCGCCGTGGCAGGACTGGCACGAGGGCGTGCGGGCATCGCCGCGCACGCCGTGCTTGGTCTGGTACAGGGAGAGGATGGGCGCCTGCTCGGTCTCGTCGTGGCATCGGGTGCACACGGCGTCCTTGCGCAGTTTGTCCTGCGCGATGGCGGCTTTCGCCGCCGGTCCTGCACCGAGCTCGGGCAGGTTGTTCGGTGCCGACAACGCCGGCCCCGCGGTTGCCGCGCCTAGCAGGAGTGCGAGCACCCCCAGCGCTTTCCTGATCGTGTTCATCTTGCCCTCGCTCCTTGTCGCGTTCTGTTACCGTCACCTTAAGCGCCAGATAAGAAAGCGGAGATACCCGACCAAGGTTTCTGCTGCGTACTTGATGTGCGTCAGTTGCACCCGGTGCTGCGGCACCACACTCTCAAAATCGGGAACGCTAGCAAGTTGACGGCCTGTTGAACAGTCGCCATAAGGCGTGGGGCGGCGCCTTTGGTCGTACCAAAAAGCAAAACCCGCCTTGCGGCGGGTTTCGTGTTCTTGGCGGAGCGAGAGGGATTCGAACCCTCGATGCAGGTTTTTGCCCGCATACTCCCTTAGCAGGGGAGCACCTTCGGCCACTCGGTCATCGCTCCGGACCTTGCGATTATGCCCCAATGCAGCCCGGCGGCAGGCGCCGGCGGCGCCTACGCGGCAGGCTGGTCCAGGTCGAACGCCCGGTGCAGGGCGCGCACCGCGAGTTCCATGTACTTCTCGTCGATCACCACCGAGGTCTTGATCTCGCTGGTCGAGATCATCTGGATGTTGATCCCCTCCTCCGACAGCGCGCGGAACATGCGCGAGGCGATGCCCACGTGGCTGCGCATGCCGATGCCGACGATGGAGACCTTGCAGATCCTGGTGTCGCCCTCGATCCGGTCGGTGCCGAGCGACGGCACGACCTTGGTCTTGAGCACGTCCACCGTGCGCGCGTAGTCGTTGCGGTGCACCGTGAAGCTGAAGTCCGTCTTGCCGTCGTGGGAGACGTTCTGGATGATCACGTCCACCTCGATGTTGGCGTCGGCCACGGCGCCGAGGATCTGGTACGCGATGCCGGGGCGGTCGGGCACGCCCAGGATGGAAATCTTGGCTTCGTCGCGGTTGAAAGCGATGCCGGAGACCACGGCTTGTTCCATTTTCTCGTCTTCCTCAAAAGTGATCAGCGTGCCGGAGGTCGCCTCTTCCTCGATGGCGATGTCCCAAGGGGTGAAGCTCGACAGCACGCGCAGCGGAACCTGGTACTTGCCCGCGAATTCGACCGAACGGATCTGCAGGACCTTGGACCCCATGGAGGCCATCTCCAGCATTTCCTCGAAGCTGATGGTGGACAGGCGCCGGGCTTCCGGCACCACCCGCGGGTCGGTCGTGTACACGCCGTCCACGTCGGTGTAGATCAGGCACTCGGCGGCCTTGAGCGCCGCCGCCACCGCCACCGCGGACGTGTCGCTGCCGCCGCGGCCCAGGGTGGTGATGTGGCCCTGGTCGTCCACGCCCTGGAAGCCGGTGATGATCACCACCTTGCCGGCCTGCAGGTCCTTGCGCACGCGCGCGTCGTCGATCGACTCGATGCGGGCCTTGGTGTAGGCGCTGTTGGTGCGCACCGGCACCTGCCAGCCGGCGTAGCTGACCGCGGGGACGCCTTCGGCCTGCAGCGCCAGCGCCAGCAGGCCGACGGAGACCTGCTCGCCGGTCGAGGCCAGCATGTCGAGTTCGCGCTGCACGGCCTCGTCGGCCCGGGCCGGCTGCAGTTCCTTGGCCAGGCCGAGCAGGCGGTTGGTCTCGCCGCTCATGGCGCTGGGCACGACCACCATCTGGTGGCCGGCGCGCGCCCACTTGGCGACGCGCTTGGCGACGTTGCGGATGCGCTCGGTCGAGCCCATCGACGTGCCGCCGTATTTGTGAACGATCAATGCCATCGGGACGGGGATGTGAAGGCCGCGGCGCGGCCGAAAGGCGGAGGGCCCGCGCGCACGGGCGCGCGGAACTGCGGGATTATACCTAGGGGGCCGCCCGCCTCAGGACTGGTAGCCCAGTCGCTCCCCTGCCGCACCACGAAGCCCTCGCCCACCTTGATGCGGATCTGGTGGCCGCGCGTCTTGCAGTCGGCAACCTGGTCCAGCAGTTCCTCCAGCTGCGCGGCGCTCGCGCTCGCCGCGTGCGCGCTGCGCAGCCAGTGGCGCAGCACGTTGGCCTGGCGGCCGCGCGCCAGCTGCTGCAGCGCCGTGATGCCGGGCGTGCCGCCCATGCGCGCCAGGTCCTCCGCCGCCACCGCCTCCAGCAGTTCCTGCGCCTGCGCGGCATGGCGCGAGGAGCGGGCGAAGGTTTCGCGGTACTGCGGGAAGCACTCCTCCAGCGCCGGCAGCAGCAGGTGGCGGATGCGGTTGCGGGTGAAGGAGGTGTCCGCGTTGGTGGGATCCTCGATCACCGGGATGCCCTGCTCCGCGATCCATTCGCGGATGCCCCGCGCGCCCAGCGCCAGCAACGGCCGCACGAACACCATGCCCTCGCGCTGGAACACCGGCGGCATCGCCGCCAGCCCGGGCAGCCCGGCGCCGCGGCTCAAGGCCAGCAGCAGCGTCTCGACCTGGTCGTCGGCGTGCTGCCCGAGCAGCACGGACTTCAGCCCGGCGTCGCGCGCGGCCCGCGCGAGTGCCTGGTAACGCGCCTGGCGCGCGGCGTCCTCCGGGCTTTCGCCCGGCAGGTTGCGCGCGTTGACGCGCCGCACCTGCAGGGGAATCGCAAGCTGCGCACACACCTGGCGGCAGTGCTCGGCGAAGGTATCCGCCGCGTCCTGCAGTCCGTGGTGCACGTGGATGGCCTGCACCTGGCCGGGCCAGCGCTGCACGGCGGCCAGCAGGAGGACGGTGGAGTCGGCGCCGCCGCTGTAGGCCACCGCGAGCGGCAGCGGCAGCTGCAACCCGGCAAGCGCTGCGGCCGCCGGGTTGCCGGGGAGATCAGGCAGATTCCGCCTTGGTGTCGGAGTAGCGGCCATAGCTTTGCAGCCGCTCGTAGCGCCGGTCCAGCAGCTCGCGCACCTTCAGGTCGCTCACCTGCCGCCACGCGTCGTTCAGGCCGCGCTTGAGGAAGGCCGCCATCTGCTTGTGGTCGCGATGGGCGCCGCCCACGGGCTCGTTCACGATCTTGTCGATCAGGCCCAGGGCCTTCAGGCGGTGCGCCGTGATGCCCATGGCGTCGGCCGCGTCCTGGGCCTTCTCGGAAGACTTCCAGAGGATGGACGCGCAGCCCTCGGGGCTGATCACGGAATAGATCGAGTACTGCAGCATCAGCACCTGGTCGGCCACCGAGATCGCCAGCGCGCCGCCGGAGCCGCCCTCGCCGATGATGGTGGTGATGATCGGCACTTCCAGCTGCGCCATCTCGTAGATGTTGCGGCCGATGGCTTCCGACTGGCCGCGCTCCTCGGCGTCGATGCCGGGGTAGGCGCCGGGCGTGTCGACGAAGGTGAACACCGGCAGCTTGAACTTCTCGGCCGTCTTCATCAGCCGCAGGGCCTTGCGGTAGCCCTCGGGGCGGCTCATGCCGAAGTTGCGCTGCGCGCGCTCCTTGGTGTCGCGGCCCTTCTGGTGGCCCAGCACCATGCAGGGGCTGCCGTTGAAGCGGGCCAGGCCGCCGACGATCGACAGGTCGTCGGAGAAGTGGCGGTCCCCGTGCATCTCGACGAAATCCGTGAAGATCTCGTTGAGGTAGTCCATGGTGTACGGCCGCTCCGGGTGGCGCGCGATCTTGGTGATCTGCCACGGGGACAGCTGGCTGTAGATGTCCTTGGTGAGCTGCTGGCTCTTCTTGCCCAGCTGCTCGATTTCCTCGGAGATGTCGACGGCCGATTCGGTCTGCACGTAGCGCAGCTCCTCGATCTTCGTCTCCAGCTCCGCGATGGGCTGCTCGAAGTCCAGGAAGGTTCGTTTCGCCAAGCGTTTGCTCCTCTGTGTGCCGCCCGCCTGTTCGCCGCGGTCAGTAGGCCACGGGCAGCGGGTCGAGCGATCGCCAAATATACCAAGTCGCCACGGAGCAATAGGGATTCCAGGCGGCCGCCACCTCCCGTGCGTCGCTCCGGGAGACCGGATCTCCGGAAAAGTAGTTCCGGCTGATGCCCGTGATCAGGCCGACGTCGTCCAGCGGTAACACGTTCGGCCTCATCAGGTGGAAGATCAGGAACATCTCGGCGGTCCAGCGGCCGATGCCGCGGATGCCCACGAGCTCCGCGATGATCTCCTCGTCCGCCATGTCGCGCCAGGACTCGACGTGGATCGCGCCCGAGTCGAAGTGCAGCGCCAGGTCCACCAGGTACTCGATCTTGCGCGCCGACAGGCCCGCGGCGCGCATGTCGTCCACCTTCAGCTTCAGCACGCTGGCCGGCGTCATGCGCTTGGGCAGCGCGGAGAAGCGTTCCCACACGCTCTGCGCCGCCTTCACCGAGATCTGCTGGCCGACGATGCTGCGCGCCAGCGTGTTGAAGGCGTCGCCGCGCGACTGCAGGCAGGCGCTGCCGAACTGCGGGATCAGGCGCTTCATCACGCGGTCCTTCCGGGTGAGGTACTTGCGCGCCTCGTCCCAGTACTCCGGCGTCACCAGCTCGATCTCGTCGCTCACTGTTTCGCTTCCCAGGTCGTGCCGGCGGGCGAGTCCTTCAGCACGATGCCCTGCTCCAGCAGTTCCTTGCGGATGCGGTCGGCCTCGGCGAAGTCCTTCGCCTGCTGGCGGCCGCGCGCGCCGCTATCTTCTGCTGGATGGTGGCTTCGTCGAGCGCGGCGCCCGCCTGCAGGAAGGCCTTCGGGTCGCCCTGCAGCAGGCCCAGCGTGGCGCCCAGCGCCTTGAGCAGGCCCGCGCGCTCGGCCGACTTCGTGCGGTTGGCTTCCGCCGCCAGGTCGAACAGCACGGCGACCGCTTCCGGCGTGCCGAAATCGTTGTCCATGGCGGCCTTGAAGCGCGCCGCGCAGGGATCGTTCCAGTCCACCTTCACCGCGGCGGGGACGACGGCATCCAGCGCGGTGTACAGGCGCCTGAGCGCGCCGCGCGCGTCGTCCAGGTGGACGTCGCTGTAGTTCAGCGGGCTGCGGTAGTGCGAGCGCACGATGAAGAAGCGGATGGTCTCGCCGTCGAACTTGCGCAGCACCTCGCGCAGGGTGAAGAAGTTGCCGAGCGACTTCGACATCTTCTCGTTGTCGATGTTGACGAAGCCGTTGTGCATCCACACCTTCGCCAGCGGCACGCCGTTGGCGCCCTCGCTCTGCGCGATCTCGTTCTCGTGGTGCGGGAACTGCAGGTCGGCGCCGCCGCCGTGGATGTCGAAGGTGTCCCCGAGCAGCGCGCAGGACATGGCGGAGCACTCGATGTGCCAGCCCGGGCGGCCGCGGCCGTAGTCGCTGTCCCACTGGGCGTCCGGCGGTTCGGTGGCCTTGGCGGCCTTCCAGAGCACGAAGTCCAGCGGGTCGTCCTTGCCCTCCAGCACGGCCACGCGCTCGCCGGCGTGCAGTTCGTCGAGCGACTTGCCGGACAGCTTGCCATAGCCGGGGAAGCGGCGGACCGCGTAGTTCACGTCGCCGCCGGCGCGGTAGGCGAGGCCCTTGTCCTCGAGCTTGCGGACGATGTCCAGCATCTGCGGTACGTAGTCGGTGGCGCGGGGATCGTGGGTCGGTCGCTCCACGTGCAGGGCATCGAAGTCCCGGTACATCTCTTCGATCATGCGGTCGGTGAGCGAGCGGACAGTCTCACCGTTTTCCAGCGACCTGCGGATGATCTTGTCCTCGATGTCCGTGATGTTTCGCACGAAGGTGACGCGATAGCCGCTCGCCTTGAGCCAGCGCTGCACGATGTCGAAGGCGACCGCGGAACGGCCGTGCCCGACGTGGCACAGGTCGTAGACGGTGATGCCGCAGACATACATCCGGACATGCCCGGGCTCGAGGGGGAAAAATCCTCCAGAGCACGCGTGAGCGTGTTGTAGATGCGCAGGCTCATTGGATCGAAGGGTGCGCGGCGGGCGCCGACGGCCGCGCGCTGGATGTTGTACGAAGGGGAGAAGCCGAGCCGCGGCGCGGCCCCACGGCTACAATCGGCACGCAGTATATAGCCCCCTTCCGCGGCTATTTACAAGCGTTGGAACCAGAGGCCTCATGAAGCTCGCGCGCACGAAGATCCGGACATCAGCGGGACTCGCAGTCCTCACGGCCGCCCTGCTGGCGGGCGGCGCGGTGCGCCGACGAGTATGGCGACGTGAACCAGCTGCTGCGCGCCGGCCAGCATGCGGAAGCCCTGAACAAGGCCGACCGGTACCTCGCCGGCAAGCCCAAGGACCCGCAGATGCGCTTCCTGCGCGGCGTTGTGCTCACCGAGGCGGGCCGCCCCGACGAGGCAATCGCCGCCTTCCAGAAGCTCACCGAGGACTATCCGGAGCTGCCCGAGCCCTACAACAACCTGGCGGTGCTGTACGCGGGCCAGGCCCAGTTCGACAAGGCGCGCGCCGCCCTCGAGATGGCGATCCGCACCAACCCCAGCTACGCGACGGCGCACGAGAACCTTGGCGACGTCTACGCCAAGCTCGCCAGCCAGGCCTACAGCCGGGCGCTGCAGCTCGATGCCGGCAACACCGCCGTGCAGCCGAAGCTCGCCCTGATCCGCGAGATCTTTGCCGGTCCCGGCGGACGCCCTGCCGTTTCCGACAGGGAAGCGCCGGCCCCGACGGCAGGTCGCGCGGCCGCTCCCCGCCGCTGAAGCGGAGCTCACCAGGCAAAGCCGTCAGAGCGCGCCAGGCTGCGGAATCGCCCGGTCCGGCGCCGGACCGTCAGGCTCCCCGTGGTGGTAATCTTCGCGCAGGTCCCCGGTGGACGATTTTTCGAAGGAGTGATCGGTTGATGTTTTCCCTCACGCGCCGGGCTGCGGGCCTGGCGATCGCGCTGTGCTTCCTGGCCGGCGCCGCCTCGGCCCAGAAGGCCCCCAGGTCAGGTTCAACACCACGGCCGGCGAGATCCTCGTCGAGGTGTATCCCGACAAGGCCCCCAAGACCGTCGAGAATTTCCTGCAGTACGTGCGCGACAAGCACTACGACGGCACCATCTTCCACCGCGTGATCGACCGCTTCATGGTCCAGGGCGGCGGCATGGACCGCAACATGGTGGAGAAGAAGACGCGCGCGCCGGTGGTGCACGAAGGCCGCGCCGCCTTCGACCAGGGCCTGCGCAACCAGGTCGGCACGCTGGCCATGGCGCGCACCAGCGACCCGAACTCCGCCACCGCGCAGTTCTTCATCAACGTGAACAACAACGCCTTCCTCGACCCGCAGGGCAACAACCCCGGCTACACGGTCTTCGGCAAGGTGGTGGGCGGCATGGACGTGGTCAACAAGATCAAGGGCGTGCAGACCGGCACTGCCGGCATGCACGGCGACGTGCCGCTGGCGCCCATCGTCATCACGTCCGCCACGATCGTCCCATAAGAAGAGGCATCCCATGAATCCCAAGGTGGAACTGCACATCGCCGGCCACGGCGTGGTCACGCTCGAACTCGACGAGCAGAAGGCGCCCAAGTCGGTCGCCAACTTCCTCGCCTACGTGAAGAAGGGCCACTACGACGGCACCATCTTCCATCGCGTGATCGACGGCTTCATGATCCAGGGCGGCGGCTTCGCCCCGGCATGACCCAGAAGCCGACCGATGCGCCGGTCGAGAACGAGGCCAACAACGGCCTGAAGAACGTGAAGTACAGCGTGGCGATGGCCCGCACTTCCGCGCCGCACTCGGCATCGGCGCAGTTCTTCATCAACGTCGCCGACAACGACTTCCTGGACCACAAGTCGCCCACGCCGCAGGGCTGGGGCTACGCGGTCTTCGGCAAGGTGGTGGGCGGGCAGGACATCATCGACCGCCTCAAGGGTGTGGCCACCGGCAACCGCGGCGGCCACGGCGACGTGCCCAAGCAGGACGTCGTGCTCGAAAAGGCGGTCGTGGTCTGAACACGCCGTCCCTGCCCCCTGCTGAGCAGGCGCAGGAACTGCAGGCCGCGCCGGGCTGGCGCACGGTCGAATGCATCTCGGACCTGCATTTGCAGGCCAGCGAGCCCGCCACGTACGCCGCCTGGCGCCGCTACATGGCGGCCACGGCGGCCGACGCGGTCTTCATCCTCGGCGACCTGTTCGAGGCCTGGGTCGGCGACGACGCGGCGGGCGTGCCGGGCTTCGAGCTCGAATGCGCGGAGGTGCTGGCGCGGGCGGCGGCGCAGCGGCCCGTGTTCTTCCTCGCCGGCAACCGCGACTTCCTGGTGGGCGAAGCGCTCGCGCAGGCGACCGGCCTGACGCTGCTGCGCGACCCCACGGTGTTCACCTTCGGCGCGCAGCGCTGGCTGCTGTCGCACGGCGACGCGCTGTGCCTGGCCGACACCGAGTACCTGGCCTTCCGCGCCCAGGTGCGCAGCCCCGCCTGGCAGCAGGCCTTCCTGGCGCAGCCGCTGGCCAGGCGCCAGGAGATCGCGCGCGGCATGCGGGCGGAAAGCGAGCAGCTCAAGCGCAGCGGACGCGAGTACGCGGACGTGGACACCGCCGCAGCACTGGAATGGCTGCACGCCGCCGATGCGCCGGTGCTGGTCCACGGCCACACGCACAAGCCCGCGGACCATGCACTGGATGGCGCGCACCGGCGCATCGTCCTGAGCGACTGGGATGCGGGCGCGGTGCCGCCGCGGCTGCAGGCCCTGCGCCTGCACGCCGACGGGCGCGCCGAGCGCATCCCGCTCGCGTGATGTGGGGCTGGCTGCGCCGGCGCCGCAGCGTGCCGGAGATCCCCGATCCGCTGTGGTGCGCGACGCTCGCCCGCTATCCCTTCCTGGCCGAACGCCCTGCCGATGAAGTGCAGCGGCTGCGCGCGCTGGCGGCGGAGTTCCTGGCGCACAAGGAATTCCATGGCGCCGGCGGCCTCGCCATCACCGACGAAATCGCGCTGGCGATCGCGGCGCAGGCGGTGCTGCCGGTGCTGCACCTGGGCCTCTCCTGGTACGACGACTTCGTGGGCATCGTGGTGCATGCGGACGAAGTGCTGGCGCGCCGCAGCACGGTGGACGACACGGGGTCGTGCACGACTGGAACGAGGTGCTGGCCGGCGAGGCCATGGAACGCGGGCCGGTGATGCTGAACTGGCACGACGTGGCGCACGCCGGCGCCACCGCCGACACCGGCTTCAACGTGGTGATCCACGAGTTCGTCCACAAGATCGACCTGCGCGACGGCGCCCCCGACGGCTGCCCGCCCCTTCCCTCGCGCGAGGCGCGGCGCCGGTGGCTCGCGGTGCTGCAAGCGCAGTACGCGCATTTCCGCGAACAGGTGATCAAGGCCGAGCGCTTCGGTGAGCCGGCGCCCTGGCTGGACGACTACGGCGCCACCGCGATCGACGAGTTCTTCGCGGTGGCGTGCGAGGCCTACTTCGTGAACCGCGAGCGGTTCACGCGGGAGTTTCCGCCGCTGACGGTGTTGTTCGACGGCTTCTACCTGCCGGCCGCGTGAACGCTGGGGTTCCTTCGTCACCCCAGCCTACGTAGGCTGCCGGTGAGCGCAGCGAACCCCAGCTCCCGTCAGCGCCGCAGCAGCGCCTTCAGCGCATTCTGCAGGCGCCGCGCCGCATTCGCGTCGTACCCGGTCGCCAGCACCTTCGCCACATCGGCACCCCAGGTCTCCTGCGGGCCGGCCTCGTGGCGGCGCGTGAGCAGCTGCAGCTGCAGCGCGCGCCGCGCGGTGATCTGCTCGGCGGGCGTCGGCACGTCGGCGGCGATCTCCAGGCGCAGCAGCGCCTCGGATGCATCGCCGCTCGCCGGCTTGCCCAGCGCCTGGATCCAGCCCTGGCGCGCCTGCGTGCTGACCACCTTGCCGAGTTCCTGGTGGCTGGGGACCTGCTCCCCCGAACGCTGCTCCCAGGCCGCCATCAATTGCGTGAGCGCCTCGCCGTGCGCCTGCGCGGCGAGCTTGCGCAGCGCCGCCTGCGCATGCTCCAGCGCCTCGCGCTGCGCGCGGAAGGCCGCGTCGCCCAGGCGCGGGCCGCGGTCTTCGCGGCGATCGTCGCGGTCGGGACGGAAGCCGGCACCGCCGCGGCGGTCGTCGCGCTGGTCGCGGCCGCCCGGGCCCGGACGGCGCGCGTCGAACTTGCCGCCGCGGCCCGCGGGGGCCGTGTCGGGCCGGCGCGCACCCGGACGGTCGTCGCCGCGCATGGCCACCAGGCTTGGGCGCGGCCTTGGGCGCCGCGGCCGGAGCAGCGGCAGCTTCGCCGTCGCCGTCCTGCGTGGCGGTGGCTTCGGCGGCCGCGGTTTCCGCGGACCCAGCAGCGGGCGCAGCCGGTGCAGCGGCGGCGGCAGGCGCGGCAGCGGCTTCGGCATCGTCGCGCGCGCGCAGCGCCTGTTCCAGCGTGGCCATCGCGGTGCGGATCTTCTGCGCGTCGCCGCTGGCGGTCGCCTCTTCCACCGCGCGCGAAGCTTCCAGCACCGCGCGGTCGCGGCCGCTCATGGCGGCGCTGGTCTTCTCGCGCTCGGCGGTCTTGCGGTTGAAGGCGTCGTCGATCGGCTTGCGGAACGCGTCCCAGAGCTTCTGCTCCTGCTTGCGGTCCAGCGGCACCGCCTGCGCTTCGGCCTGCCAGCGTTGCTGCAGCGACTTGACGGCGTCGATGCGCAGCATGGGCGCCTCGCCCAGCACCCTGGCCTCCTCGATCATCGCGTTGCGCCGCTCGATGCTGGCCTTCTGCGCGCGCTCCAGCGGTGCGGCCGCGTGCGAGATCGCGTCCTTCCACTGCGGCTGCATCTCGGCGAAGGCCTTCTCGCTCAGGTGGCCCGCCTCGCGCCAGCGCTCGGAGAACTGGTGCAGCGCGCGGTTGAACCCCTTCCAGTCGCCGTTGGGCGCATCCGGATAGGTGACGGCCCAGGCCTTCACCTCGTCGATCAGGGCCAGGCGCGTGGCGCGGTGTTCGGCCGCTTCGGCCTTCACCTTGTCCAGCCACTCCTGCACCACCTTGTAGGCTTCGTTGCAGGCTTCGTCGAAGCGCTTCCACAGCGCGTGGTTCGGCGGGCCGCCCTGGTCCACCTGCTTCCACTGCTCGCGCAGGCTGCGCAGCGTCTCCTGCATCTTGCGGCCGCCATAGCGGGGCTTGCGCACCGCGGGCCCGGCGGGCGCCACGGGCGCGGCCGATGCTGCGGCGGGCGCCGCTTCGGCCGGGGCCGCTTCCGCGGCAGCCGGCGCGGCGGCAGCGACTTCGCCTTCAGCTGCCGGTGCATCCGCTTGCGCCGCGGGTGCGGGGACAACGGGTGCAGCGGGCTCGGCCACCTGCTTCGGCCCGCGCGGCGCCACCGTTTCGAACAGCGCTTCCGCCTTGGCCACCAGCTCCTGGCGCAGCTGGTCGGCACGCCAGCGCTGCCAGCCTTCGAGTTCGGTCGCGGCGCCGAGGGCCGCATGCGCCTGCACTTCCAGCTTGTCGTCGACCAGCTTGCCGTGTTCCTTCAGCGCGTTGCGCAGCGCGTTCGCCGCGCCGGCGGTGGCCTTGCCGTGGCCCTGCGCGACTTCCTGTTCCAGCTTGGCCATCGCTTCGCCGACCACCTGGTTGGCGCGCGTGCGCAGCTCGGGATCGACCTTGGGCCTGGCCGGCTTGGGCGGCGCGCTCTCGGCGGGCAGGCCGCGCGCCTGGCGCAGTTCATCGGCCCACACGGGCACCGGCGGCAGGGGCGCCTCGGCGCTGGCGGAGGCGGCGGTCGCCTGGGCCAGTGCGTTCTGGAACGCATCCCACACCACCTGCAGCTGGGTGCGCGAGGCCTCCAGCAGCGGCGGGAACTTGGTGTCCACGCTGACCCAGTTGGAATCGTCGAGCAGTGCCTGCGCCTGCGCCTGCCATTGCGGCACGTCCACGCGCAGCGCTTCGGCCGCAGCCTCGGCATCCTTCCAGGACTTCGTGGACAGCACCTCGATGCGCTGCGCCAGCAGCACCGCGGCTTCGCGCTGGATCTGGACCCGGTTCTGCAGGTCCTCGATGCCCCTGATGCGATCGGCCAGTTGCGCCTTCACCGTGGCCAGCGGCTCGCGGCTCAGGGGCGCGCCGGCCTTGGCGGCGTCGCGCTGCCAGGCCATGGCGTCGGCGATGTTCAGGCGGGGCTGCGTGAGCAGGCCGCGCGCCTTCTCCGCCCATTCCGCGGCGATGGCTTCCTGCCCCTTGGCGCGCTTGATCTCGTCGAGCTTCCGCGCAGCAGGCGCGCAGCGCCCTTGTCGCGCGCACTGAGCTCGCGGAACACCTCCTGCATCTGCTCGGCGCTCGGTTCGGCGGCCAGCCACTCGCGCACGCGGGCGGCGCGTTCGCCGGAAGTCGGCGCGGAGAAGGGCACCCCGGTCAGCGCGTCCAGCGCCTGGGTGTCATGGGTTTTCAAGGTGCTCACTGCAGATTCGTCGGTGGGAAAGGGAAAGCCCCGGCAGGGGGCAAGGGCCGTATTCTCGCCGCGAAACGAACATGGATGGAGAAGGCGGCTTCCGCGCGCTCCCGGAAGCCGCAAATGAAAAGCCCGGCGAGGCGCCTGAAGCCACCTGCCGGGCTGGACGGTCCGACCTGAAGTCGCTGCCGCCTGGGTTCGCAACACGAACAGGGTGTCCGCACTGCGCCGGAAGCAAAGATTGCTTCCAAGAGGGGCCGGGGCTACCACGGGTGTGGCCCTACCGGCTGATTGCCTGATCACTCAGGCCCTTCCAACTTAGGCGAGGGCCGCCGCTTATTCAAATGCGCCTTTTCAATGGCGCAGCGCAACACGATTGCCGCGCAAGGACGAGTTGCTGCCCGGACCACTGGTCTTCCGGACAGCCGGCGGGCCCCCGTCCACCCGGCCGACGAGCGGTGGCCGAGCCTGCAGCATGGCCGACGCGCTCCTGAATCCATAGCGTCCGACAGCATGTCAGGCACGGCCGACAGGGTGCGGCGTCTTCTTCCCACGGAACTTCCGGCTGGCTCAGCCCTAAATTAGCGCGACGGTTATACATTCATGAGCATAAGAACTCAGCCAAACATCCTTGACCGGACATTTAGCGCCTGCCTAGAATCCGCCCGATTCCTGGACTTCCCGTCCGGGTGCGACCAGAAACCCGCTGCCGAACCCGGCGAGTCGGAACGTGACAGGCCCCAGAACCAGGCCTCCGGTCCGACGGCGTACCAATCCAAACGAGGAGCCGACGGTGAAAGCGTTGCCCCCAGGGTGGCGCGACAACGCGGATCCACGCGTAGAAAGGAAGTGCTATGACAGCGTTAGGGAAACTGGCCCGGGGCATCCAGACCTTCGTCTCGGACGTCGCCCAAGGCTTTTTCGAGATCACGCACAACGGCTTCGCGGTGGTGGGGCTGGCAGTCGTGTTCTCCGTCCTGACCCTCCTTGCCCGGCCCGACCTGCGTCAGGCCGGCGAATCGCAGATGCTCACCTGGCTCCATGCGCGCCAGGCGCAGGCGCTCGGCCTGGTGCCGGAGCCGAAGCTCGATGCCATCGACCGCGCCACGGCGGTGAACCCGAAGGACCTGCCCAAGCAGCAGGCCGCCGTCGCCTACTGGCTGAGCAAGAAGTACCGCGTGGCGCCGGAGCCCCTGTCGGCGCTGGTGGCCGAGGCCTATGAAGTGGGCGAGCGCACCAAGATCGACCCGCTGCTGCTGCTGTCGGTGATGGCGGTGGAGTCCAGCTTCAACCCCTTTGCCCAGAGCCCGGTGGGCGCCCAGGGCCTGATGCAGGTGATGACCGGCATCCACAGCGACAAGTACGAGAATTTCGGCGGCAAGCTGGCGGCCTTCGACCCGGTGACCAACCTGCGGGTGGGCGCCAAGGTGCTGCAGGAGTGCATCCAGCGCGCCGGCTCGGTCCAGGCCGGCCTGAAGTTCTACGTGGGCGCCGCCCTGCACCCGGACGACGGCGGCTATGGCGCCAAGGTCCTGGCCGAGCACGCCCGCCTGCAGGCCGTGGCCGCCGGCCGCGCCGTGCCGCTGCCCACCCCGCAGCCGGTGCGCACCGCTGCGCCGATCGAGACGCCCCCGGTCATCAAGACCGAGGAACCGGCGCCCGCCGTCTGAGCGGGTAAACTAGCCGGCGTACGCGACTGGCGATAGGCGCCCCGCCGCAAGGCAGGGCGCTGACGTGGAATCCATCGGGGCCCCGCCCCTGCAAACCACTGGGAAGCGTGCCGCGCTTTCGAGCCGCAGAAGGCCGCTGCTCGAAAGTGCGTTCCGCCGTTCGCCTGGGCAGCCTTGTTTCCAGAACAGGGACATCGTCCGAACGACTGCCATGTACGACCGCAAGATCCTCATCGAACAGACCGACCCCGAACTCTGGGCCGCCATCCAGGCCGAGAACCGCCGCCAGGAAGAGCACATCGAGCTGATCGCCAGCGAGAACTACGCTTCCCCGGCCGTCATGGCCGCGCAGGGCACGCAGCTGACCAACAAGTACGCCGAGGGCTATCCCGGCAAGCGCTACTACGGCGGCTGCGAGAACGTCGACATCGCCGAGCAGCTGGCGATCGACCGCATCAAGCAGATCTTCGGCGCCGCCGCCGCCAACGTGCAGCCGCACTCGGGCGCGCAGGCCAACGAGGCCGTGTTCCTGGCCTTCCTCAAGCCCGGCGACACCATCATGGGCATGAGCCTGGCCGAAGGCGGCCACCTCACGCACGGCATGGCGCTCAACATGAGCGGCAAGTGGTTCAACGTGGTGAGCTACGGCCTGAACAAGGAAGAAGAGATCGACTACGACGCGATGGAGCGCAAGGCCCACGAGAGCAAGCCCAAGCTGATCATCGCGGGCGCCTCGGCCTACTCCCTGCGGATCGACTTCGAGCGCTTCGCCAAGGTGGCCAAGGACGTCGGCGCGATCTTCATGGTCGACATGGCGCACTACGCCGGCCTGATCGCCGCGGGCGTCTACCCCAACCCGGTGCCGCACGCGGACGTGGTGACCTCCACCACCCACAAGAGCCTGCGCGGCCCGCGCGGCGGCTTCATCCTGATGAAGCCGGAGCACGAGAAGGCGATCAACAGCGCCATCTTCCCCGGCCTGCAGGGCGGCCCACTGATGCACGTGATCGCCGCCAAGGCGGTGGCCTTCAAGGAGGCGCTGGCGCCGGAATTCAAGGCCTACCAGCAGCAGGTGGTGAAGAACGCCAGGGTCGTGGCCGAGACGCTGATCGAGCGCGGCCTGCGCATCGTCAGCGGCCGCACCGAAAGCCACGTGATGCTGGTGGACCTGCGCTCCAAGGGCATCACCGGCAAGGAAGCCGAGGCCGTGCTGGGCGACGCCCACATGACCATCAACAAGAACGCGATCCCGAACGACCCGGAAAAGCCGATGGTCACCAGCGGCCTGCGCGTGGGCACGCCGGCCATGACCACGCGCGGCTTCAAGGAAGAGGAAGCGCGCCTGACGGCCAACCTGGTGGCCGACGTGCTGGACAAGCCGCGCGACCAGGCCAACATCGCCAGGGTGCGCGAGCAGGTCAACGCCCTGACCCGCCGCTTCCCGGTCTACAAGTAGGCCGGCAGCATGAAGTGCCCGTTCTGCAGCCATGCCGACACCCAGGTGGTGGAGACGCGCATGGCGGAGGACGGGGACTTCATCCGCCGCCGCCGCCAGTGCGCGCACTGCGAGAAGCGCTTCACCACCTACGAGCGGCCGGACGTCACCTTCCCCGCGGTGGTGAAGAAGGACGGCCGGCGCATCGAGTACGAGCGCGCCAAGCTGCTCGGCTCCTTCCACCTGGCGCTGCGCAAGCGCCCCGTGAGCACCGAGCAGATCGACGGCGCGGTGGAACGCATCGAGGAGAAGCTGCTCAACCTGGGCGTGCGCGAGGTGCCCAGTTCCCGCATCGGCGAGCTGCTGATGATGCGCGAGCTCAAGAAGCTGGACAAGGTGGCCTACGTCCGCTTCGCCAGCGTGTACCGCAGCTTCGAGGACGTCGACGACTTCAAGAACGTGGTCGACGAGTTCCGCCGCTAGCCTGCGTCATCCGCACGAGGGCAGTTCCACCTTCTGGGTGCGCGGCCGCCCGGTGGCGTTCACGATGACCTGCCGGCCGGTGCCCTTCTCCCCGAGGCGCTGCACACGGTCAGCGTGCCCGCCTGGAAGCCTCCGCCCACCAGCTTCGTCGTGCCGTTGGGCGCATAGCTCACGTACTTGGCCACGGTGGCGGTGCCGGTCATTCGCATCGCGTTGCCCAGGGCCGGCTGCACGTACAGGACGGGCTCCCCGGCGCTGCGCTCGCCGTCGCCGTCGGCATCGGCGAACACGATCCAGCCCTGCTGCCAGCCGCCGGAGGCCGCGCAGCCCTGCGCGTCGGCCGAGCGGCACATCACCACGCGGTGCTTGCGCTTCATCGCCTCGCTGCGCGTGAGCAGCAGGCTGGCCAGGAATTCATTGGCCGCGCTGGAGACGCGCGTGCCGCGCAGCACCGCAGCGAGCGAGGGCGCGCCAAGCAGGAACAGGGTGCCGGCGACGGCCAGCACCGCCAGCATCTCGACGAGGGTGAATCCGCGGCGTGCACGCATGCCGCGAATCTAGGAGGCGGCGGCGCGCGCCAAAAGCAAATCCGGCCGCCTTTCGGGCGGCCGGATTGCGGAGGAAGCGTGCCTGGCAGGTCACATGGAAGCTGCCGGACCCGGCACCGGAACGGTGCTACTTCTTGTACCAGTAGGTGCGCTTGAGGTTCTTCGGGATCAGCGTGCCGGTCGGGCAGTTCTCCAGCGCGGACGTGCAGGGTGCGCCGTTGTCGCCGCCCGTGCCGTCGCCCGCGGTGATGCCGCAGCCGATGCAGAACTTCTCCTGCGTTTCCACCGGGTTGCCGTTGGCATCGCGGTCGACGATGGTGATCAGGCCGCTCACCGCGCTGGGCGGCAGGCCGCCGCCGGCCAGTTCGTTCTGGATCTGGCGGCCGGTGAAGGGGTTGATCGCATAGGCCCGCGCGGTGCCCAGGTTGGCCACGCAGGTGTTGGTCTTGTCCTTGGGCTGGTTGGTGGCGAAGAAGATCTGCCCGTTCACCGCCGTCGGCGCGTTCACCGCCTTCTCGCCCTTGGTCGGCGTCTTGGCCGGGTCCGGCTGGTCGGTGGACTCGTTCCAGGCGGCGCCGATGAAGTTGATGAAGAAGCCCTTGCGGGTGCCGTCCCAGAGCGCGTAGGTCGCGTCATACAGGTCGGTGGAGCTGGCGGTGACGTCCACCGTGTTCAGGCTCAGGTCGGTCACCGAGGTGCCCAGGTCCTTGACCATGAAGAAGCGGTCGGTGACGTTGAACGCGGAGTTGGCGTTCGCGGCGTCGCGCAGCGGGTGCTCGCGGTCGCCGGACACCATCGACAGCGCCTCGTACGAACCGGTCGCGCCCGACGGGCGCACGGTCAGCACCGACGGCGGGAAGAAGAACTTGCGCGGCGTGGTCCCGAAGGGGCACTCCCCGACGTTGCAGCCCAGTTTCGCGACGCGGTTCACGGTCCAGTCCGCCGGGCTGGCCGCGGCCACGTCGGCACGCCAGACGTTGCCGCCCAGGTCGCCCCAGTAGAACTTGTCGGTGAAGCCGTCGATATCGCGGTCCACGAACGCGATGTCCGCGGGCGTCGCGTACTTCATGGCCGTGTGCTTGCGGCAGTTCGCCGTGCTGTCGGGGCAGGAACTGCTGGCGCTGAACACCTTGCTGCCGTCGAGCGCGTTGACCACGAAGATGCCGCGGCCCATGGTGTCGCCCGTGGGCGGCTCGGCGTCCTGCGCGGGGTCGTAGCCCGCGCCGAACACCAGCACCGGGATCGGCAAGTTGCTGGCATCCTTGTAGGACTGCAGCAGCGTCAGGCGCGGGCGCGACCAGGTCTGCCCCAGCTCCTCGAACCCCGTGTCCTGGTGGCTCTTGGACCACACGTACTTGGGCGCCAGGGGCTCCGTCACGTCGATCGCGTAGATGAAGCGGCCGCCGCGGCGCATCGTCAGGTAGATGATCGCCTTGTTGATCGTGCCGTCCGCATTGAGCTTCTGGTACACGCCGGTCGGCCCGTCCACGAAGTAGTCCTTCGGCTGGGCGGTGGACAGGAAGGTGCCGGGGAACTTGAGTTCCGGCGAGTTGGTGCGGTAGCGGTTGATCAGCTGGTAGTGGTCCGGCAGGATCAGGCCCCACAGCTCGCCGCCCGCGGGGACGGTGACGCTGCTCGCGCCGATGGTCCCGCTGATCGCGTTCCTCTGGTTGCCGTTGACCGCGCGGTACACGCCGTCGTTGGAGCCGTAGAACACCACGATGCCGCGACGCGTGTCGCCATAGTTGATCACCAGCGGGCGCGAGTGCAGCACGTCGCCGTGCACCGAGGGGCGCACCGTGACGGTGTTGCCGGGGCCCTTCTCGTCGCCGTGGTTGTCCTCGCCGCGCAGCCACTTGATCAGCACGTCCTTGTCGGGCGAGGTGCTGCCGCTGTAGGCCTGCCTGTTCGCGCCGGAGCCCTCCAGCGGCGTGGTGTTCACCGGGCCGAAGGTGAACGAGGAGCAGGTCGCGTCGGCGCCGCAGGAGATCGTCCAGGTGCCCACGTAGGCCGCCTCGGTGTCCAGCACCGAGCCGCTGGCCGGCGAGATGGCGACCGTGCTGCCGTTGGCGAAGATGCCGCCCGTGACGCCGCTCACCCGCGCCGTCTTGGGGTCGGCCGCAAGGCGGGTGATGTTGCCGGCGGCGATGGTGGCGCTGCCCGCGCCCGAACCCGGAAGGCCGACCGTGCCGAAGGACGTCCCGGCGGCGGCCGGGCTGACGGTGATCGGGTAGGTGAAGGTCGTGCAGTCGCCCGAGCAGGTGATCCTCGCCTTGCTCACCACGTAGGAGCCGGCGCCGCCCGCGGCGCCTTCGCCGGCGGCCGTGCCCGAGGAGATCGTGACGTCGATTTCATCGCCGTTGGCGAACCACTTGGACGGCATGCCGCTGACGACGGCGGCGTTGGAGACCACCGAGTTGGTGCGCGTCGGCCTCGTCAGCTGCGCCGTGAGGGAGGGGCTCACGGAGCCGGTGGTGGCGCTGCCGGGCGAACCGGCGGGCGGCTTGATCACGAAGGTCCGCGCGGTGACGGACGTGATCTCGTGGGTCGTGTTGTATTCGGTCCGGTTCGCGCCCTTGATGCCGGAGATCGTGACGAACTGGCCGGCGTGGAACAGGTGGTCGGCACTGGTCGCCACCGTATAGACGCCGCCGCTCGCGGTGATGCTGTTGACCGGCACCGAGCGCGGCGAATGCACGATCGAGTAGGTGTTCAGGGCGGGCGCGTTCGGGAACACGGGGATGCTGAACCGGAACTGGTTGAGGGTCGGGGCATCGTAGACCGTCCAGTTGCCGTTGAATTCGGCGGGGGCCACGCCGCTGATCTGCACGACGGTGCCGGGCAGGTAGCCGTGCGGGGTGGCAGTGTTCACCGTCATCAGGTCCGTGGAGGTGCCGCTGGTGGCGCGGGCCATGGAGGTGATCGAGGTGCCGCCCGGAATGCTGACGGTATAGGCCGTCGTCGTGGGGGCGGTGGGCAGGTCCGGCATGCCGGCGACCGTGAACTGGGTGGCGTTCAGGACCGTCACCGCCTTGGTGACGTTGAACTCGGTTTCCGCGACGTTCCGGATCGTGACGACCGAGCCGGTCTTGAAGCCGTGGCTGCCCGAGGTGGTCACGGTGATCGTCGTGCCGGAACGGACGATGGAGGTGATCGGGATCGTCAGCGTAGAGCCGAAGGCGGCCGCCGGGATCTTGCTGTTGGTGGTCGAGAAGTCGTTGTCCGCGTGCGCCAGGTCGGTGGCGCAGCTGGCCGCGGAGTCCGGGCAGTACGTATAGAGGCGCCGCGGGTTGCCGCTGGTGCCGCTGGCGCCGCTGAAGGTGGCCACGACGTTCTGTTTGCGCAGCTGCTGGGCGACACCGCCCTTTTCCACCACCTCGCCGTCGCCGCCGACCAGGCCTTCCGGCGTCGTCGGGGGATAGTCGTACGTGGACGCGGGCTGGCCCTTGGGTTCGTTCAGGAAGAAGCCACCCACGCTGTCCGGCAGCACGCTGGTGTCGCGGTAGGTCCAGAAGCTCAGTGCATTGGGCGAGAGGAAGCCGGTGCCGCCCGACGAGATCGCCGACTTCGGGCAGTAGGTCGTGCCGTCGGCGCAGAGCGTCGCGTCACCCATGACCAGTTGCCCCGTGTTGTTGCGGAACAGCTGGTATTGCTTCAGGTTGCCCAGCCAGCGGGGCGAACCCGTGGCGTCCGGGCGGAACATGCCCAGGAAGATCTGGTTCAGGTAGCTGCCTTCGGCGTTCACCGACACCGGCAGCGACGCGGACGAAAACACGCTGTTGACGGCCTGCACTTCGTTGAGCGCCTCGGCCAGGGCCTTCTTCACCTCGCCCGCATCGCTCACGCGGTAGGGCTTGCCGCCACCGTTGACGGCCATCGACTGCAGCAGCGCGGGGTAGTCGGCCGTGCACTGGTTGGCGGCGTTGTCGATGATGCCGATGGTGTAGGTCGTGATGTTCTGCGAGCCCTCCATCACGTCGGTGCCGCCGTCCTGCCTGAGCATCAGACGGGCCCACTCGTCGGCCCAGTTGGAGGACCAGTCGTTGGCGTTGCTGCCGACCGCGATCTGGCCGATGTTCTTCGGGCCGCAGATGGGAGGATCGAACTTCAGCGGGTTGGGCGCGATGATCTTGTTGCGCAGGCTCGTACTGGCGCCCGCCGCGGCCAGCGCCGTGGGCCCCGACAGGTCCTCGGCCGGCGTCTTGTCCGTGTTGCCGAGATAGATGATGAAGTTCTTCTGGCAGGCTTCCAGGATGCTGCCGGTGTACGTGCGGCCGGACAGTCCGGTCTTGCCGTTGTAGTAGGCCCAGGACTCCTGCATCATGCTGCCCGAGGGGGCACCGGTGACGGTGAAGGGGAAGTTCGTCGGCGATTCCGGACTGTTGTTGCTCTTCCACCTCTTGATGAATGCGATCATCGCCGGCCGGTTGGCGGCATTGACGGTGGTCAGGGCCTGCAGCAGGCAGCCGCCGTCCTTGCCGACACAGCCCTTGGAAGTGGCGAAGCCGTTGGCGTTACCGGTCATGATGCCGACCTTCAGGCGGTCGTCCGGCAGGCCGTTGAGGGTGTCCACCAGGGCGCACTGGATCACGCCGCCGGCCGTGTTGGTCCCCAGCGATGGCGCCCCGCTGCCGTCGGCGTAGCCCGCGCAGCCGCCGCCTCCCAGGTGGAGCCGAGGTTCGAGCTGTTGTCGATGACGAACAGCACGTTCGGCAGGTCCCCCCCGTGGAGTTGTCCATGTAGATGTCGATGTCCTCGGCGCGCAGGCTGCCCGTGTACACCAGCGCTCCCAGCGCCATCACTCCCAGGACCGATTGTGCGAACTTCTTGATTGTCTTCATGGTAGCTCCAGCGCCCTTGCGGGCCTGTAAGGTCACGGGCACTGCACCTCGGCCCCGACGCGGACCGAAATACCCTGCAGCATCGACGTCTTGGCGCCGGACTTGGCGCTGTCGTCGACGCTCGCCAGAACATCCCACTGCTGGTTCTTGCAGGCCGTGGGAACTGTGGTGAGCGTGTTGTTGGCCGTGATCAGCTTCTCGGTGTCGGTGGTCTCGAAGCAAGGCAGGTCGCCGGCCTTGGTCGGGTCCAGTTCCGAGTTGTTGATGTTCTTGTTGAAGATGCACGCGGGCTTGACCACCGTCACCGTGTAGTCGCGGCCGCCGGTCGAGACCGTCATCTGCTGCGTGGCGAGGGTGCTGATGTTCGGCGTGGTGTTGATCGTCTTGACCATCGTCTCGATGGCCACCTGCGTGGCCGCCGAGGCCTCGGTCTCCGACTGCACGTTGCCGGCGATGCGCAGGTTGATGTTGCCGAAGCGGATGGCCGAGACGACCAGCAGCGTCAGCACGACGAGCATCACGAGCGAGACCACGAGGGTCATGCCTTGCTGGCGGTCCGACCGGTTCACGACGACCTCCTGGCGCTGGGGTTGACCAGCCGCACCGATTGAACGAACGCGTGGCGCTTGAAGCCCAGGTCGGCGCCGGTCGGAGTGATCGTGCCAGCGGTTCCCAGGGGTAGGTCTTGTTGTCGACGAAGTCCGCCGACCGCTCCAGGCTGCGGGCCAGCAGGTGGATCTTCACCGACATCACGTCGCCCCAGGTGGCGGTGGTGAGCAGGTCGCCGTTCACGTCGTCGCCGTCCGGCGCGCCGTCGGCATTGGTGTCCACGCCGTAGTCGACCTGCATGTTCTCGATGCCTTCGGCGATGGTCACCGGCGCGGCCCAGGCGGCCACGCCGCCGGTGACCGTCAGTTCGATCATCTTCAGCGTGGGCAGCGGGTTGCCGGCGTCGGCGCCGGCGCAGCTTCCGCCCACCTCCACGCTGCAGTTGGCCACGTAGTAGATGCGGGTGACCATCTTGCGGATGGTGGCGCGCGTGACCTTGTCCTTCTTCAGCAGGGTGAAGTTCGTGGTGTTCGTGGCCGAGCTGCTGCCGAAGCGGACGATGGAGGCGAAGGTGGCTGCGGGATTGAGCCCGGTCTGGATGTACAGCTGGTTGGTGGCCAGCTTGCCCATGTCCGGCGCGCCCGCTGTTTCCACCGAGCTCGAGTCCGGGTCGGCGCGGCGCACCACCAGGATGTCGGTGCCGGCGCGCTGGTTGCTGACGCAGGCGGGCACGGAAGCGGAGGCCGGCGCGTTGAGGCCCTGCACGTGCAGCTGCGAGGCGGCTTCCAGCGTGGCGAGGTCCAGCGCGCAGGGATCCGGCATGGCGGCCAGGGCCGCGGCCGTGGGCACGCCGCTGAGTTCGCCCCAGTAGCCGGCCATCTGCAGGTCGTCGGTCAGGGCGCGGATGCCGTAGCGGCCGTTCTCGATCAGGCGCCCGGCGCGGTCGACTTCGGCGCGGTTGCTGCTCTGGCTGGCGATCAGCGTCGCCACCGCCGCGACGAGCAGCAGGCCGATGGTGATCGAGACCATGAACTCGACCAGCGTCAGGCCCCGCTGGCTGCGGCGCGGCGCGCCGCGGAAGGAAGTGTTCGCAGTGGCCATGGTCTCAGGAGTTGGCCGGCAGCACGGTGATGCTGACCGCGCGCCGGAATGCTTCGCCACCGTAGTTCGCGGCGTCATTGCCGCAGGTGATGCCCGCGGGCGGCGCGCCGCCCGGGTCCGTGGCCTGCCAAGCCACGCTGACCTGGAACACGCCGCTGGCCGCGTCGCGCGTGATGCAGCCGCGCGCGCCCAGGATGCCGCCCACCTTGTTGCCGCCGGAAACCTCGGCGCTGCCCTTGAGCAGGTCGTTCCAGGCCACCAGGTCCTTGGTCACCCGGGTCTTCTGGGCGACGTCGCCGCTGCCGCAGCCGGAGGCATCGGGCGTGGCGGTGTAGCCGGTGCCCAGCGTCACCGCCGCCTGTTCGTAGCACAGGGCGGCGGCCTGGTTGGCGTTGATGCGGGACGCCATGTCCTGCACCAGCAGCAGGGCCTGCACGCGCTGGTAGGACTCCAGCTGGGTGCGCTGGCTCTGGATCATCACCCCGACCAGGCCCAGCAGGCCGACCATGAGAATGAACAGCGCCACCAGGACCTCGATGAGGGTGGCGCCGCCCTGGCGGCCGCGCTGCATGCGAAGGGGCATCCTGCTCATGTCGGGCAGCTCGTCGTGGTGGTGTTGGGGATGCCGGTCGGGCTGATCGTCACGCAGCGGACCGCGGTGGTGTTGGGCGTTTCCAGCTGGAAGCGCACCGTCGCCGCCACCCGGCCGGTGCCCTGGAAGGCGACGCTGGCGGTGGCCGGGTCCGGGTTGGTCGTGATGTTCACGTTGCCGGTGGAATCCTTGTTGACCAGGGTGGTGCCGCCGACGACGACGGTCCAGCCATGGGTCCAGCCGCCGGCGGCCTGGTTCACCGAAACGGGGGTGTTGCGCTTGACGGCCTCGCTGCGGGCCATCATGAGGGCGGTCACCAGGTCGAAGGAAGCGGTCTTGACCCGCTGGCTGGCCATGAACTCGCGGAAGGACGGCACCGCCAGGCCCACGAGCACGCCGGCCAGGGTGAGCACGACCAGGATCTCGATGAGGGTGAAGCCGGAGTGCCGCTTCATGGCGGGCCTGCTCACCAGCACTCCGAGCCGCCGCCCGAAGCGGTCTTCACGCCGGTGTTCGTCAGCCGCAGGGTGCCGCAGCGGGCGTCCTGGGCGGCCTGGCCGGGCTTCGGGGCGGCCTCGACGTAGAAGGTCGGGGGCGCTGCCGCGTTGTCCGCCACCACCGAGAGGGTGTAGGTGTTCGACACGTCGGCGGGGACGTTGACCTGCAGGTCGGCCAGGGCGCCGGCGTAGCTGCGGGCGTTGAGCATGTACTGCTCCTGCTTGCTCGCGGCAGTCTGCATGACGGCCTGGGCCGCCGAGCGCTTCGTGCGGACCACGTACTTGGTGTACGACGGGTACGCGACCGATGCCAGGATGGCGACGATCGCCACCGTGATCATCAGCTCGATGAGCGTGAAGCCGCGCTGGATCGATTTCAAGTGCTCTCTCCTGGTCCCAAAATGTCTCTGAATGCTGGGACCTTAACGGAGGCTGAAATTGCGTTCACCCCAGCGCAGACAACCGGTCGGATCGAATGCGCGAAAGGTGGCGCGCCCTCCCAATGGATGAGAATGGGGGATGAACGTGCCTGATCGATTCGTGCGCGAGGCCCTCGCGCTCGCCCTGCGCAGCGTCGGCCACACCGAGCCGAATCCGCGCGTGGGATGCGTGATCGTGTGCGCCGACGGCTCGCGCGTGCTTGGCTCCGGGCACACGCAGCCGGCGGGACAGGCCCACGCGGAGGTCATGGCCCTGCGCGACGCGGCGGCGCGCGGCGAGGACGTGCGCGGCGCCACCGCGTACGTGACGCTGGAGCCCTGCGCCCACCAGGGACGCACCGGTCCCTGCTGCGACGCGCTGGTGGCGGCGGGGATCGCCCGGGTCGTTGCCTCGGTCAAGGATCCGAACCCGCTGGTGGCCGGTCAGGGTTTCGACAGGCTTCGTGCGGCCGGCGTCCAGGTGGAAGTGGGCCCCGGCGCCGCCGAATCGCGCGAGCTGAACATCGGCTTCTTCAGCCGCATGGTGCGCAGGCGCCCCTGGGTCCGGCTGAAGGTCGCCGCCTCGCTGGACGGGCAGACCGCCCTGGCCAACGGCCAGAGCCAGTGGATCACCGGGGAGGCGGCCCGCGCGGACGGCCACGCCTGGCGCGCGCGGGCGGGTGCCCTGCTCACCGGCATCGGCACCGTGCTCGAGGACAACCCGCGGCTCGACGTGCGCCTCGCCTCCGTGGGCCGGCAGCCCCCGCTGGTGGTGGTGGACAGCCGCCTGCAGACGCCGGAGGACGCCGCCCTGTTCGAGATCGCGCAGCGGCCGGTGTGGATCTACGCCGCCG
The DNA here is from genome assembly GCF_013087525.1 of Ramlibacter montanisoli. Classification (GTDB taxonomy): domain Bacteria; phylum Pseudomonadota; class Gammaproteobacteria; order Burkholderiales; family Burkholderiaceae_C; genus Ramlibacter; species Ramlibacter montanisoli. The sequence goes on from NZ_JABFCS010000001.1 coordinate 2,199,143, forward strand.
AGGCCCACCCCGAAGCGCAGGCGACGCTGGAAGCGCGAGGCGCGACCGTCACCCGGCTGCCCGGCCCCGGCCAGAAGGTGGACCTGGCCGCCCTGCTCCAGGACCTGGCCGCCCGCGGCGTCAACGAGCTGCACGTCGAGGCGGGCTTCAAGCTCAACGGATCGCTGCTGCGCGAAGGGCTGGTCGACGAGTTCCTGGTCTACCTCGCTCCCAGGCTGCTCGGTGCCGGCCAGGGCATGGTGAACATCGGCCCGCTGGCCTCGCTGGCCGAGGGCGTGCCCCTGGAATTCACCAGCGTCGAGCCGGTCGGACCCGACCTGCGCATCGTGGCGCGCCCTCCCGGACGGGCCGACTTCTAGGCTCATTGCGCTGGCGCAGGAGGGGCCCGCCGCGACTCTGCGAAAATAGCGCGATGTTCACCGGCATCATCACCGGCGTCGGGCGTATCGCCGCCATCGACGACCTCGGATCTTCCCAGCAGCACGGCAAGCGGCTCACCATCACGGCGCCCGCCGGCTACCTGGACGACGTGGGGCTGGGGGACAGCATCGCGCTCAACGGCGCCTGCATGACCGTGACCTCGCTGGACGCCAACGCCGGCCGCTTCAGCATCGACATCTCCGCCGAATCGCTGGACAAGACCGCCGGCCTGGACCGCCAGGGCGCGGTCAACCTGGAAAAGGCCTTGCGCCCGCAGGACCGGCTGGGCGGCCACCTGGTCTCCGGCCACGTGGATGGCGTCGGCCGCGTGCTGAAGATGGAACCCGTGGGCGAAAGCTGGGAGCTGCGCATCCTGGCCCCTCAGGGGCTGGGCAAGTACCTGGCGTACAAGGGCTCGATCACCGTCAACGGCGTGAGCCTGACGGTCAACAGGATCGCCGACAGCGCCGAAGGCACCGAACTGAGCATCAACCTGATCCCGCACACCGTGCAGAACACGGCGCTGCACGCGCTGGCCGCCGGCAGCCGGGTCAACCTGGAGATCGACCTGATCGCCCGTTACGTCGAGCGCATGCTGAGCGCCGGAAAGGTCAACGCATGAACGCACGCACGCCCCTGAATCCCGTCCCCGTCGCGCCGGTCGAGGAGATCGTGGCCGAGATGAAGGCCGGCCGCATGGTCATCCTGGTCGACGAGGAGGACCGCGAGAACGAGGGCGACCTGGTGCTCGCCGCCGACCACGTCACGCCGGAGGCGATCAACTTCATGGCCCGCTTCGGCCGCGGCCTGATCTGCCTGACCCTCACGCGCGAGCGCTGCGAACGCCTGCAGCTGCCGCCCATGGTGGCGCGCAACGGCACGAAGATGGGCACGGCCTTCACCGTCTCGATCGAGGCGGCCGCCGAAGGCGTGACCACCGGCATCTCCGCCGCCGACCGGGCCCGCACCGTGCAGGCCGCGGTCGCGCGCCACGCCAAGCCGCAGGACCTGGTGCAGCCCGGCCACATCTTCCCGCTGCAGGCGGTGGACGGCGGCGTGCTGATGCGCGCCGGCCATACCGAGGCGGGCTGCGACCTCGCGGCGCTGGCCGGCCAGTCACCGGCCGCCGTGATCTGCGAGATCATGAAGGACGACGGCACGATGGCGCGGCTGCCCGACCTGCAGCTGTTCGCCGCGGAGCACGGCCTGAAGATCGGCACCATCGCCGACCTGATCGGCTACCGCAGCCGCACCGAAAGCCTGGTGGAAAAGCTCGCGACCCGCCCGCTCGCCACCGCCTACGGCGAGTTCATCGCGCACGCCTGGCGCGACAAGCCCAGCCAGGGCCTGCACCTGGCGCTGGTGAAGGGCGAGTGGCAGCCGGACCAGGAAGTGCCGGTGCGCGTGCACGAACCGTTGTCGGTGCTGGACGCACTCGAAGTGAACCGCAGCATGCACTCCTGGAACCTGGACGCCAGCCTGAAGCACATCGCGGCCACCGGCTACGGCGTCGCCGTGCTGCTCAATTGCGGCGAAGGCGCCGAGCAGCTGCTGGCGCAGTTCGAAGGGACGGCCAAGGCATCGCACGCGCCCGAGCGCGGCCGCATGGACCTGCGCAGCTACGGCGTGGGCGCGCAGATCCTGCGCGAATGCGGCGTGCACCGCATGAACCTCATGGGCACGCCGCGGCGCATGCCCAGCATGGCGGGCTACGGCCTCGAAGTGGCGGGCTACACACCCCGCCCGAACGCATAAGAACAAAGGGATCCTCATGTTTGGTGCAGACAAGGGCACGTCCAGCCGGCTGGACGGCAAGCAGCTGGTCATCGGCATCGTGCAGGCGCGCTTCAACCAGTCCGTGACCAACGCGCTGGCCAAGGCGTGCTGGGACGAGCTGCTGGCGTGCGGCGTGCAGGAGAAGAACATCGAGCACGTGCAGGTGCCGGGCGCGCTGGAAGTGCCGGTCGCCCTGCAGGCGATGGCGGAAAAGGGCGGCTACGACGCGCTGATCGCGCTGGGCTGCATCATCCGCGGCGAGACCTACCACTTCGAGCTGGTGTCCAACGAATCCGCCGCGGGCGTCACGCGCGTGTCGCTGGACCACCAGCTGCCGATCGCCAACGCGATCCTCACCACCGAGAACATGGACCAGGCCGTCGCGCGCCAGGTGGACAAGGGCCGCGACGCCGCGCAGGTGGCGATCGAGATGGCCAACCTGCTGGACGACCTGGCATGAGCGCCGCCCCCACGCCCGCCCGCAAGACCTCGGCCAAGCCGCCGCCGCGCAGCCGCGCCCGCGAGTTCGCCGTGCAGGCCCTGTACCAGCACCTGGTCGGCCGGCAGGACGCCGCGTCCATCGACGAGTTCACCCGCGGCCTGTCCGGCTTCCACAAGGCCGACGCCGTGCACTACGACGCCCTGCTGCACGGCTGCATCCGGGAAGCCGCGGAACTCGACGCGCTGATCCTGCCGCTGCTGGATCGCAAGCTGGAGGAGATCTCCCCATCGAGCATGCGGTGATGTGGATCGGCGCCTACGAGTTCCTGCACGCGCCGGACGTGCCCTGGCGCGTGGTGCTCAACGAATGCATCGAGCTGGCCAAGGAGTTCGGCGGCACCGACGGCCACAAGTACGTCAACGGCGTGCTCAATGGCCTGGCCCCCAGCTGCGCGCGCCCGAGGTCGAGGCCGACCGCGCCACGGGAAAGGCCCGCTGATGAGGATCTCGAAACGCGCCGAGCGGATCGAGCCCTTCTACGTGATGGAGGTCGCCAAGGCGGCCGCGCAGATGGCGCGGGAGGTCGCGCGCAGCGACACGCCGATGATCTTCCTGAACATCGGCGAGCCGGACTTCACCGCGCCGCCGCTGGTGCAGGAAGCCGCGGCGCGCGCGATCCGCGACGGCCGCACCCAGTACACCCACGCGACCGGCCTGGACGCGCTGCGCGAGCGCATCAGCGGCTGGTACACGCAGCGCTTCGGCGTGGACGTGCCGGCGCGCCGCATCGTGGTCACCGCCGGCGCCTCGGCCGCCTTGCAGCTGGCCTGCCTGGCGCTGGTCGAAGCGGGCGACGAGATCCTGATGCCGGACCCGAGCTATCCGTGCAACCGCCACTTCGTGAGCGCGGCGGACGGCAACGCGGTGCTGATCCCCACCACCGCCGAAGAGCGCTACCAGCTCAGCGCCGCCAAGGTGCAGGAGCACTGGGGGCCGAAGACGCGCGGCGTGCTGCTGGCCTCGCCCTCGAATCCGACCGGCACCTCGATCCACCCCGAGGAGCTGCGCAGGATCCACGCCTTCGTGCAATCGAAAGGCGGCATCACGCTGCTGGACGAGATCTACCTGGGCCTGTCCTACGAGGACACCTTCGGCCACACGGCGCTGGCGATCGACGACCAGGTGGTCAGCATCAACAGCTTCTCCAAGTACTTCAACATGACCGGCTGGCGCCTGGGCTGGATGGTGGTGCCCGAAGCGCTGGTGCCGGCGGTGGAGCGGCTGGCGCAGAACCTGTTCATCTGCCCGAGCACGGTGGCGCAGCACGCGGCGCTGGCCTGCTTCGAGCCGGAAAGCATCGCCGAATACGAGCGCCGGCGCGCCGAGTTCAAGGCGCGGCGCGACTGGTTCATCCCGCAGCTGCAGGCCATGGGCCTGCGGGTGCCGGTGATGCCCGACGGCGCCTTTTACGCCTGGGCCGATTGCAGCGAGGCCGCGCAGCGCCTGGGCGTGCAGGGCAGCTGGGACTTCGCCTTCGCGGCGATGGAGCGTGCGCACGTGGCGGTGACGCCGGGCCGCGACTTCGGCCACGCCGAAACGAGCCGCTTCATCCGCTTTTCCACCGCCAATGCGATGGCGCAGCTGCAGGAAGCGGCGGCGCGCCTCAAGGACCTGCTGCGATGAACAGGCCCCAGGTCTTTACCTGGCCGATACGCGTGTACTGGGAAGACACCGATGCGGGCGGCATCGTCTTCTATGCAAACTACCTGAAGTTTTTCGAGCGGGCGCGCACGGAGTGGCTGCGTTCCCTCGGCGTATCGCAGGGCGCGTTGAAGGAGGATGGCGGCGGCATGTTCGTGGTGAGCGAGACTTCGGTGCGCTACCTGCAGCCGTCGCGCCTGGACGATGAACTTCTTGTTACGGCCCAGCTGGAAGCCGGCGGCCGCGCCTCTCTCATAATCGCGCAAAGAGCGTTGAGGGGCGGCACCGTGCTGTGCGAGGGAACGATCCGCATCGGCTGGGTCGATGCCGCGACGCTGCGGCCGGCGCGCATCCCTGGCGCGATCCTCGAAGTGCTGAACACGAAGGCATGAACCAAGACCTCTCCATCCTGCAGCTCGTCCTCGGCGCAAGCCTGGTGGTGCAGCTCGTCATGTTGCTGCTGCTGGTGGTGTCCGTCACCAGCTGGGCGGCGATCTTCCGCAAGCTGTTCGCGCTGCGCCGCGTCAAGACGCTCAACGCCGACTTCGAACGCGAGTTCTGGTCCGGCACCAGCCTGAACGACCTGTTCTCCTCCGCCGCCCAGAACGCCAAGATGGCCGGCCCCATGGAGCGCATCTTCGCCTCCGGCATGCGCGAGTACCAGAAGCTGCGCGAGCGCCGCATCGGCGACGCGGGCACGCTGCTCGATGGCGCGCGCCGCGCCATGCGCGCGAGCTTCCAGCGCGAACTCGACGCGGTGGAAAGCAACCTGTCCTTCCTCGCCTCGGTCGGCTCGGTCTCGCCCTACGTGGGCCTGTTCGGCACGGTCTGGGGGATCATGCATGCCTTCACCGGGCTGGCCGCGCTGCAGACGGTGACGCTGGCGACCGTGGCGCCCGGCATCGCCGAAGCGCTGGTGGCCACGGCGCTCGGCCTGTTCGCCGCCATTCCCGCCGTCGTCGCCTACAACCGCTTCGCGCGCGACATCGACCGCGTCGCGATCAACCTGGAGACCTTCATCGAGGAGTTCTCCAACATCCTGCAGCGCAACCTGGGCGGGCTCACGGGTACCGCCTCCGGCCACTGATGCCGCAGGTCACGCATCGCGGCCGCGGCCGGCGCACGATCAACGAGATCAACATGGTCCCGTTCATCGACGTCATGCTGGTGCTGCTGATCATCTTCATGGTGACGGCGCCGCTGATCACGCCCAGCCTGATCGACCTGCCCAGCGTGGGCAAGGCCTCGCGCAAGCCCGACAAGGTGATCGAGGTGCTGATCGGCAAGGACGAACGCCTGAGCGAGGAACGGCGACCGCACGGTCGCGATGACGCTCAAGGACATCGGCCCCTCGGTGAAGCAGGCGCAGTCCGGCCAGCCGCCCGGGTCGGTGGCCGTCGTGATCAGCGCCGACCGCAACGTGAAGTACGAGGCGGTCGTCAAGGTGATGGACACCTTGAAGCGTGCCGAAGTGGACCGCGTCGGCCTGTCGGTGCAGACCACCCCCGGACCATGAACGCCGCCGCGGAGCGCCTGGAGTTCGCGCCGCCTCCGCAACCGGGGCTGCTGCGCGGCTTCGCGCTCGCGCTGCTGGCGCACGGCCTGCTGGTGGCCGCACTGATGCACGGCCTGCAGTGGAAGCGCGACGCGCAGGATGCCGCGGTCGAGGCCGAACTGTGGTCGGCGCTGCCGCAGCAGGCGGCGCCACGCGAAGTGCAGCCGCCGCCTCCTCCCCCGCCGCAGCCCGTGGTGAAGGCACCGCCCGAGCCGGTGGTGAAGGCCCCCCGCAACCGGACCCGCAGGTGCAGCGCGACGCGCAGATCGCGCTGGAGCGCGAAAGGGAGAAGCGCGAACGCGAGCTGGAGAAGCGCGAGCTGGAAAAGCGCAAGCTCGTGGAGCAGCGCGCGAAACTCGAGGCGCAGAAGAAGAAGCAGCGCGAGGAGGAACTCGCGAAGAAAAAGCTGGAGCAGCAGAAGCTGGTGGCCGAGGCGAAGCGCAAGGACGAAGAGAAGCGGCGCAAGCTGGAAGAGCAGGAAGCCCGCGACGCGAAGAAGCTCGCGGCGATCCGCGAAGAGAACATGAAGCGCATGCAGGGCATGGCCGGCACGGGCGCGCCCTCTTCCACCGGTGCCGCGGCGCAGTCCTCCGGTCCTTCCGCGGGCTGGGCAGCCCGCGTGATCGGGAAGGTGCGGCCCAACATCGTCTTCACCGAAGTGGTCACCGGCAACCTGGAAGCCGTCGTGGAGGTGCGCCTGGCACCCGACGGGACCATCGTCGGCAAGCGCCTGAAGAAAGCCAGCGGCAACAAGGCCTGGGACGAAGCGGTGCTGCGCGCCCTGGACAAGACCGAGGTGCTGCCGCGCGATCCGGAGACCGGCCGCGTGCCCAACGGCGCGGATCTCGTGTTCCGCCCGCGCAGCTGAGCGCCAGGCAGGTCGCCGCGCCGGGGTGAGCGCGAAGCCGAACCCCGACAGGCCTTTCAGTTCTCGTAGACGATCTGCGCCAGCCCCGTGCGCCTGTGCCATCCAGCTGGCCAGCGCCGCGTCGCTCGGGAAGAACTTGGCCTGTTCGCCCAGCTGCAGTTCCGCCACCGCCGCATCCCGCTGCACCAGCAGCCGCACGCCGAGTCCGCGGACCAGTTCGCCCTGCTCCGACATCTCGCGCCTGGGCGGGAAGTCGCGCAGCAGCCGCTGGATGTCCGGCGCAGCGCCGTTGACCGCCACCTTGAGGTACTTGCCGAAGCGGCAGCGGGCGGTGGCCAGGTCCCAGATCTGCTGCACGTTCAGCCGGAAGCCGCCGGAGAAGCGGTCCGGCTGCAGCTTGGCCATCACCACCACCAGCTCGTCGTCCTTGAACCAGGCGCGGTGCGGGTTGAACACGCCCTCGTCGGCGGCCGCGTCGATGGCATCGCTCTTGTCGTCCAGCTTGAAGAGGGCGAGCTTGCCGCGCTGGCCGTTGATGATGCGCATGTCGGTGACGATGCCCGCCAGCAGCAGCGGCTCGCGCGTGTCCACCAGCTCCTCGATGCGCCGCTTGCAGAAGCGCCGCACCTCGCGCTCGACCTCGTCGAACAGGTGGCCCGAAAGGTAGAAGCCGATGGCGGTCTTCTCCTGCGACAGGCGCTCCTTCACGCCCCAGGGCGTGGCCTCCACGAGTTCGGGCTCCTGGTGGCTGGCGCCGTGCGTGTCGCCCATGTCGAACAGGCCGCCCTGGTTGGCGTTGGCCTCCGCCGCGTTGGCGAAGTCGAAGGCCCGATCGATCGACGCGACCAGCGAGGCGCGGTTCATCTGCAGCGCATCGAAGGCGCCGGCCTTGATCAGCGCTTCCACCGTGCGCTTGTTGATGCGGCCGCGGTCCACGCGGCAGCAGAAGTCGTACAGGCTCTTGAAGGCGCCGCCCTCTTCGCGCGCCGCCACGATCGCCTCGATCGCGGACTGGCCCGTGCCCTTGATCGCGCCCAGGCCGTAGCGCACCACCTTGTCGGAGATCGGCTCGAAGCGGTAGGTGCCGCGGTTCACGTCCGGCGGCTCGAAGGTGAGGCCGAAGCGGTTGACCGCGTCCTCGAACAACACCTTGAGCTTGTCGGTGTTGTCCATTTCGATGGTCATGTTGGCGCAGAAGAACTCCGCCGTGTAATGGACCTTCAGCCAGGCCGTGTGGTACGCCAGCAGCGAGTAGGCGGCGGCGTGCGACTTGTTGAAGCCGTAGCCCGCGAACTTCTCCATCAGGTCGAAGATCTCGTCGGCCTTCTCCTGGGGGATGCCGTGCGTCTTGTCGGCACCGGCGCGGAAGCGCTCGCGGTGCTCGGCCATCTCCTCGGCCTTCTTCTTGCCCATGGCCCGGCGCAGCAGGTCGGCGCCGCCGAGCGAGTAGCCGCCCAGGATCTGCGCGGTCTGCATCACCTGCTCCTGGTAGACCATGATCCCGTAGGTCTCGCTGAGCATGCCTGCCACCGCCGGATGCGGGTACTCCACCGTTTCGCGGCCGTGCTTGCGCGCCACGAAGCTGGGGATCAGGTCCATGGGACCCGGGCGGTACAGCGCGTTCAGCGCGATCAGATCTTCCAGGCGCGTGGGCCGCGCGTCGCGCAGCATGCCCTGCATGCCGCGGGATTCGAACTGGAACACGGCTTCGGTCTTGCCGTCGGAAAAGAGCTTGTAGGTCGCCGCGTCGTCCAGCGGCACGCCTTCGAAGTTGAAGCCCTCCTGCCCGGGATGCCGCTGCACGATGAACTGGCGCGCGAGCTCCAGGATGGTCAGCGTGGCGAGGCCCAGGAAGTCGAACTTCACCAGGCCGGCCGCTTCCACGTCGTCCTTGTCGTACTGGCTGACGGCCGAATCGCTGCCCGGCTGCTGGTACAGCGGCGTGAAGTCGGTCAGCTTGCCCGGCGCGATCAGCACGCCGCCGGCGTGCATGCCGACGTTGCGGGTCATGCCTTCGAGCTTCTGCGCCAGGTCCAGCAGCGTCTTGACCTCGTCCTCGCGCTGGTAGCGCTCGGCCAGGATCGGCTCCTGCTTCAAGGCATCGGCGATCGTGATGTGCGTGCCGGGCTTGTTCGGGATCAGCTTGCTGATGCCGTCGCAGAAGGTGTAGCTCATGTCGAGCACGCGCCCGACGTCGCGCACGGCCGCGCGCGCAGCCATCGTGCCGAAAGTGGCGATCTGCGACACCGCGTCGCGCCCGTACTTTTCCTTCACGTACTCGATCACGCGGTCGCGGTTGCCCTGGCAGAAGTCGATGTCGAAGTCGGGCATCGACACGCGTTCCGGGTTCAGGAAGCGCTCGAACAGCAGGTTGTACTGCAGCGGATCGAGGTCGGTGATCTTCAGCGCGTAGGCCACCAGCGAGCCGGCGCCCGATCCACGCCCCGGGCCCACCGGGCAGCCGTTGCTCTTCGCCCAGTTGATGAAGTCGCCCACGATCAGGAAGTAGCCGGGGAAGCCCATCTTCAGGATGGTGCCCAGCTCGAACTCCAGCCGCTCCTCGTAGCGCGCGCGCTGCTTCTCGCGCTCCGCCGCATCCGGGTAGAGGTGCAGCAGCCGCTCCTTCAGGCCCTCGTGCGAGGCGTAGCGGAAGTACTCCTCGATCGGCATGCCGTTGGGCGTGGGGAAGTTCGGCAGCCGCGGCTTGCCCAGTTCCAGCACCAGGTTGCAGCGGCGCGCGATCTCCGCCGTGTTGGCGATCGCCGAAGGGATGTCCTCGAACAGCGCCTCCATCTGCGCCACGGTCTTGAAGTACTGCTCGCGGGTGAACTTGCGCACCCGGCGGGCATTGCCCAGGATCTCGCCTTCGGAGATGCACACGCGCGCCTCGTGCGCCTCGTAGTCGTCTTCCTTGGTGAACTGCACCGGATGGGTGGCCACCACCGGCAGCTTCAGCCGCGCGGCCAGCTGCACGGCGGCCGCCACGTGCGCCTCGTCGTCGTTGCGGCCGGCCCGCTGCAGCTCGATGTAGAAGCGGTGCGGGAACAGGCCCGCCAGCTGCAGCGCCACTTCGGACGCACGGCTCTCGTCGGCCTGCAGCAGGGCCTGCCCGACCGGGCCGGCCTGCGCGCCGGACAGCAGGATCAGGCCTTCGCCCAGTTCCTGCAGCCACTCGAGCTTCGCGATCGCCTGGGCCCGGACCACGTTGCGTGTCCAGGCGCGCGCCAGGATCTCGCACAGGTTCAGGTAGCCTCGGTGGTTCTGCACCAGCAACACCAGCCGGGAGATCGTGGCCGGGTCGCTGCCCAGGCCCTGCAGCATGAGTTCGCAGCCGATCACCGGCTTCAGGCCGGCGCTGCGCGCTGCCTTGTAGAACTTGATCGCCCCGAACAGGTTGTTGAGGTCGGTGATGCCCAGGGCCGGCTGGCTGTCGGCCGCCGCCGCCTTCACGATCTCCTCGATGCGGTTGGTGCCGTCGACGACGGAGAATTCGGTGTGGAGGCGCAGGTGCACGAACATGGTTCGATTGTAGGAAACGCGGCCCCCTTGACATCAGGAGAGATTCCCTTGCCGTGAACAAAGTCCTGAACATTTCCGCGTACAAGTTCGTGCCCCTGCCCGACGCCGCCGGCCTGCGGGAGCCCTTGCTCGCGCGCGCGAAATCGCTGGGGCTCAAGGGCACGATCCTGCTGGCCGAGGAAGGCATCAACCTGTTCCTCGCGGGCGCGCCGGAGGGCGTGCGGGCGCTGCTGGCCCACCTGCGCGCGGACCCGCGCCTGGCCGACCTGCAGGCCAAGGAGAGCTGGTCGGCCGAGGTGCCCTTCGGGCGGATGCTGGTGAAGCACAAGCGCGAGATCATCCGCATGAACCACCCGGCGATCCAGCCGGCGGCGGACGCGCGCCGGCGCTGGAAGCCAGGACGCTGAAGCGCTGGCTGGACCAGGGGCACGACGACGCGGGCCGGCCGGTGGTGACGCTGGACACGCGCAATGCCTTCGAAGTGGATTACGGGACCTTCGCGGGCGCCATCGACTGGCGGCTGGAGAGATTCAGCGAGTTCCCCGAGGCGCTGCGCGATCACGTCCAGGACCTGCAAGGCAAGACGGTGGTGAGTTTCTGCACCGGTGGCATCCGCTGCGAGAAGGCGGCGCTGGTGATGCGCGAGGCCGGGCTGCAGGATGTCTGGCAGCTGGAGGGCGGGATCCTGAAGTACCTGGAGGAGACCGGCGGGGCGCACTTCCAGGGGACGTGCTTCGTGTTCGATGAACGGGAAGCGCTGCAGGCCGACCTGGCGCCGAAATCTCGCGGCTAGGAGCGCGGCTCCGGCGGCGTGAACCGCGTCGGCGGCAGCGGAATGAACTCCGTCTCCCCGGCACCGCCGGCATGCGCATCGCTTCCCAGTCCGCGCTGGCCTGCAGGATGCGGTCCTTGCGGCTGGACACGAAGTTCCACCACATGTGGCGCGGCGCATCCAGCGGCGCGCCGCCCACCAGCACCACGCGCGCGCCGGCCGGGGCGAACAGCTTCGCCGGCAGGCCGGCCACCAGCGTGCCCATCTGCCGTTCCGGCAGCAGCTCGCCGTCCACCTCGATGCTGCCCTCCACCGCGTACAGCGCCACTTCCGGCGCCAGCGGCGGCAGCTCCACGTGGCCTCCGGCCGGCAGCCACACGTCCAGGTAGAGCGTGGGCGACAGCGCCGGCACCGGCGAGCGCGCGCCGAAGGCTTCGCCCACCAGCACGCGCACGCGCGCGTCGCCGACGCTCACCTCCGGAATCGCGCTCGCGGGCGTGTGCGAGAACGAAGGCTCGGTCTCCTCGTGCGACAGCGGCAGCGCCGTCCACAGCTGCAGCCCGTGGTTCACGAAGCGCGTGTCGCGCAGGTGGGCGGGCCGGCGCTCGGAATGCACGATGCCGCGGCCGGCGGTCATCCAGTTGATGGCGCCCGGCTCGATCAGCTGTTCGGTGCCCAGGCTGTCGCGGTGCATCATCGCGCCGTCGAACAGGTAGGTGACCGTGGCCAGGCCGATGTGCGGATGGGGCCGCACGTCGTGGTTGACGCCCGGCAGCTCCTCGGCGGGGCCGAAGTGGTCGAAGAAGATGAAGGGCCCGACGCTGCGCCGGCGCGCGTCGGGCAGCAGGCGGCGGACCAGGAAGCCGCCGCCGAGGTCCTTCTCGTTTCCGTTCAGCTGCTGTGCGAGGGGCATGCCCCCGAGCTTACTTCTTCCAGCGCGCCGCCGCCGCGGCCACCCGCTGGCCGAACTGCCGGCCCGTTTCCAGGTCGCCCGGCAGCATCTCCTGCACCGAGGCGTCGGCCGGCGACTGCGACACCGCGCCGCTGAAGGTCCCCAGGTAGTTCACGTCGTTGCGCTGCGCGGCCTTGGAGTTCGCCGGCATCATGCCGTTGCCCACCCACACGCCGCCGTGCTGCATGGCGAGCGTGAAGAAGTAGCTGAGCGTGCTGAACTTGTCGCCGTTCATGCTGGCGCTGTTCGTGAAGCCCGCGAACATCTTGTCCTTCCACGCCCCGCCGAACCAGGGCTTGGACGAGGCGTCCGCGAACTTCTTGAACTGCCAGCTCGGCCCGCCCATGTAGGTGGGCGCGCCGAACACGATCGCGTCCGCCTGGGCCAGCCGGTCCCAGGCGCCTTCGGGCAGGTTGCCCTCGGCGTCGATCGCGACCAGCGGCGCGCCGGCTCCCTCGGCAACGGCCTGCGCCAGGCGCTGGGTATGGCCGTAGCCGGAGTGGTAGACGACGACGACATTGGCCATGGAGGCTCCCTTGTTCTTGTGAGGCAGGCGGATGGCGGGTCAGGCCCGCCATGACAGGGCGAAATCAGGGCACCCGGCGTCGCCCGTCCATGCTGTACGCGCCGGCGCCGAAGGCGGCAAGCGCCAGCAGGCCGCCGACGATGGCGTAGTTCTTGAAGAAGGCCTGCTTCTGCATCATGACCTGCGCTTCCGGCATGGCCCAGTAGTTGTGGAACATGGGCGTGATCACGGCCACGAAGATCGCCAGGCCCAATGCCGCCCAGCGCGTCTTGAACCCGACCACGAGCATGATGCCCAGCACGAGCTCGGCGGCGATGGCGATCGCCGTCGCCACTTCCGGCAGCGGGATGCCCTTGGAGGCGATGTAGCCGGCGGTGCCGGCGAAGCCGCCGATCTTGCCCCAGCCCGCGGGGATGAAGAGCACGGCGATCAGGATGCGCCCGAGCAGCGCCGCCAGATTCTGCGCGGGCGTCAGCGCCAGGCCGGTAGTGGAATCGACCGCGTAACCGGGGGCATTGGAAGTCAGCGTTGCCATCGAAGCTCCTTGGTGAAGAAAACAGCGTCCAGGATCAGTGTTCCGTCAGTTCGAACACCAGCACTTCGGCGTCCTTGCCTTCGGCCACGGTGAGTTGCGCCTCGCCTTGCAGCTTGGCGGCATCGCCGGCGGCCAGGCGGGTGCCGTTGACCGACAGCTCCCCGCGCACCAGGTGCACGTAGACGGGGCGCTGCGGGTCGAGCGCGATTGTTGCCTTTTCCGCGCCATCGAACAGGCCCGCGTACAGCCGGGCGTCGGCGTGGATGCGCACGGAGCCTTCCGCGCCGTCCGGCGACGCGACCAGGCGCAGCCGCCCGCGCTTTTCGCTGTCGGGGAAGCGCTTCTGTTCATAGCTGGGCTCGATGCCGGTCTCGTTGGGCTCGATCCAGATCTGCAGGAAGTGGGTGGTGCGGTCCTTGGCGTGGTTGAACTCGCTGTGCATCACGCCGCGCCCCGCGCTCATCCGCTGCACTTCTCCGGGCGGGATGCCCTTGACGTTGCCCAGGGTGTCCCGGTGGGCCAGCTCGCCGGACAGCACGTAGCTGATGATCTCCATGTCCCGGTGGCCGTGGTTGCCGAAGCCGGTGCCTGGGGCAATGCGGTCTTCGTTGATCACCCGCAGGTTGCCGTAGCCCATGTGCTCCGGGTCGTAGTAGCCGGCAAAGGAGAAGCTGTGGAAGGACTTCAGCCATCCGTGGTCGGCGTAGCCGCGGTCCTGGGATTTGCGAAGGGTCACCATGGGTCAATTCCTTTGAATGGTTGGACTGTAGGTGCGCCCCAAAGCCTTGAACTCAGCCGTTTTTTGATGGCATCATTCAAAATATTCGAACGATCGACTCGAAAATGTCCTCTCCGCGTGAAGTATTGACGCCTGACGCGCTCGGCGTGGTCCAGGCGGTCGCCGTGCACGGCAGCTTCGCCGCGGCCGCGCGCGAGCTCGGGCTGGTCCCCAGCGCGGTCACCTACCGGATCCGCCAGCTCGAGGACGCGCTGGACGTGCTGCTGTTCGACCGCAGCTCGCGCCAGGCGCGGCTGACGCCGGCGGGCAGCGAGCTGCTGTCAGCCGGCCAGCAGCTGCTGCAGGACATCGACACCATGGCCAATCGCGTCAAGCGGGTGGCCACCGGCTGGGAAGCCGAGTTCACGGTCGCAGTGGACACGGCGCTGTCGGCGTCCACGGTCATGGAGCTGGCCGAGTCCTTCTATGCGCTGCAGCCGACCACGCGGCTGCGGCTGCGGGAGGAGGCGCTCGCGGGAACGCTGGAGGCCGTGACGACGGGCCGCGCCGAACTGGCCCTCGGCGTCGTGGTGGAGCCCGGCACCACCGCGGGCATCAACAGCCATGAACTGGGCGACCTGCTGTTCGTGTACGTGGTCGCGCCGCACCATCCCCTGGTCGGCATTCCGGAACCCATTGCCGACGACGTGCTGGTGCGGCATCGCGTGGTGGCGGTGTCCGATTCGGCGCTGCAGCGCAGCCTGGCGCTCACGCTGGGCCTGCTGACCGGGCAGGACGTGCTGACCGTGCCGACCATGCGCGCCAAGCTGGACGCACAGCTGCGCGGCCTGGGCGGCGGCTTCCTGCCCGAGCCCCTGGCGCGTCCTATATAGAAAGCGGTCGCCTCGTGGTGCGCGAGATCCGGCGCGCGCCGCGCCGCACCCTCCGGCTGAGCTATGCGTGGCGCAGTCCTGGCAACCTGGGCCCCGGCCGCGCGCTGCAGTGGTGGCTGACGCAGCTGGAGAGCCAGAAGACGCGCACGGCCCTGCTCGAAAGGCACCGTTCCGCATGAGCGGCTACCGCGGCAGGTTCGCGCCCTCGCCCACCGGCCCGCTGCACGCGGGCTCGCTGGTGGCCGCGCTGGCGAGCTGGCTCGATGCGCGCGCGCACGGCGGGGCCTGGCTGGTGCGCATCGAGGACGTGGACACGCCGCGCTGCGTGCCGGGCGCCGGCGAGGAGATCCTGCGCCAGCTCGCCGCCTGCTTCCTGCTGCCCGACGAAATTCCGCAATGGCAGTCGGCGCGCGCGCCGCTGTACCAGTCCGCGCTGGACCGCCTGGTGCAGGCCGGGCGCGCCTATCCCTGCGCCTGCTCGCGCAAGGACATCGAACTGGCGCTGCGCGCGCAGGGACGCGAGCGCACGCGGCACGGCGAGCTGGTGTATCCGGGGACCTGCCGCGCGGGACTGGGCGGCAAGGAGCCGCGCGCGTGGCGCTTCCGCGTTCCCGATGGCACGGTCGCATGGACCGATCGCCGCGTCGGCGTGCACCTGCAGGACGTGGCGCAGGAAGTCGGCGACTTCGTCCTCAAGCGCGCCGACGGACTGTTCGCCTACCAGCTGGCCGTGGTGGTCGACGACGCCGAACAAGGCATCACGCACGTGGTGCGCGGCGCGGACCTGGTGGACAACACGCCGCGCCAGCTGCTGCTGCAGCAGGCGCTGGGCTGCCCGCAGCCCTCCTACCTGCACGCGCCGCTGGTGCTGGGTCCCAACGCCGAGAAGCTGTCCAAGCAGAACGGGGCGGCGCCGCTGGACCTGCGCGAGCCGCGGGCCGCGGTCGCGGCGGCCGCGTCCGTGCTGGGCATCGCGCTGCCCGCGGAAGGGACGTTGCCAGACGCGCTGGCGGAAGCGGTGCGTTCCTGGGGCCGCCGCTGGCCGTAGGGGACAATCGGGGCATGAGCGACGAATCGAACACGCCCGAGAGCGTGCCCCATCCCCGCGGCATCCGCAGCTATGTGCTGCGCACGGGCCGCACCACCATCGGCCAGGCCAAGGCGATCGAAACGCTGGGCCCGAAGTACCTGGTGTCCTACCAGCCGCATCCGGTGGACCTCGCCGCAATGTTCGGCCGCACGGCGCCGACCGTGCTGGAGATCGGCTTCGGCATGGGCGAAGCCACGGCGCACATCGCCGGCCTGATGCCGGAGAAGAATTTCCTGTGCTGCGAGGTCCACACGCCCGGCGTGGGCGCCTTGCTCAAGCGCATCGGGGACCTGGGATTGACCAACATTCGCATCGTCCAGCACGACGCGGTGGAAGTGCTGGACCACATGCTGCCCGCTGCCTCACTTGCGGGCGTGCACATCTTCTTCCCGGATCCCTGGCACAAGGCCAGGCACAACAAGCGGCGGCTGGTGCAGCCGCACTTCGTGGCCAAGCTGCTGCCACGGCTGGAAAGAGGCGGCTACATCCACTGCGCCACCGACTGGGAGCCGTATGCGCAGCAGATGCTGGAGGTGCTGTCGGCGGAGCCCGCGCTGCAGAACACCGCGGAGGGATTCGCGCCGCGGCCGGAGTACCGGCCGCTGACGAAGTTCGAGAACCGGGGCCTGCGCCTGGGCCACGGGGTGTGGGACGTGGTGTTCCGTAGGCTGGGGTGACGCAGGAACCCCAGCGCTGGGGTTCGGCTGCGCCTCACCGCCAGCCTACGAGCGAACCGCGGGTCGGACTCAAACCCGCTCGGCCACCCACCCCTGCACGGAGCTCAGCGCCCCCGCCAGCTTGCTCGCATCGGTCCCGCCGGCCATGGCCATGTCGGCCTTGCCGCCGCCCTTGCCGCCCACCTGCTGGGCGACGAAGTTCACCAGGTCGCCGGCCTTGACCTTGCCCATGCTGTCGGCGGTGACGCCGGCGGCCAGCTGCACCTTGGCGCCGTCCACCGTCGCCAGCACGATGGCCGCGGACTTCAGCTTGTCCTTGAGCTTGTCCATGGTGTCGCGCAGCGCCTTCGCGTCCGCGCCGTCCAGGCGGGCCGCCAGCACCTTGATGCCCTTGACGTCCACGGCCTGGCTGACCAGGTCGTCGCCCTGCGAGGACGCCAGCTTGCCTTTCAGCTGCGCCACTTCCTTCTCGAGGCTGCGCACCTGCTCCAGCACCTGCGTCACGCGGCCCTGCAGCTCCATGGGCGCCGTCTTCAGCGATCCGGCCACCGTCTGCACCGTGTTTTCCAGCTGCTGCAGGTAGGCCAGCGCGTTGGCGCCGGTCACCGCCTCGATGCGGCGCACGCCCGCGGCGACGCCGCCTTCGCCCACCACCTTGAACAGGCCGATGTCGCCGGTGCGCTGCACGTGCGTGCCACCGCACAGCTCGCGGCTGGAGCCGATGTCCAGCACGCGCACGGACTCGCCGTACTTCTCGCCGAACAGCATCATGGCGCCGGTCGCCTTGGCGGACTCGATGTCCATCACGCGCGCCTGCGTCGCGTGGTTGTCCAGGATCTCGGCGTTCACGCGCGCCTCGATCTCGCGCACCTGCTCCGGCGTGAGCGGCGCGTTGTGCGTGAAGTCGAAGCGGGTGCGCTCGGAATCCACCAGCGACCCCTTCTGCTGCACGTGCGAGCCCAGCACTTCGCGCAGTGCCTTGTGCATCAGGTGCGTGGCCGAGTGGTTGCGCACGGTCGCGGCGCGCCGCTTCATGTCCACCTTGGCGTTCACGTGGTCGCCGACGTTCAGCGTGCCGTGCGCCAGGCGTCCGTGGTGGCCGAACACGTCGGCCTTGATCTTCTGCGTGTCCTGCACCAGGAAGCTCGCCGAACCGCTTTCCAGCACGCCCTCGTCGCCGACCTGGCCGCCGCTCTCGGCGTAGAAGGGCGTGGAGTCGAGCACCACGATGCCTTCCTGGCCGCTCTTGAGCGCCGCCGACGGCGTGCCGTCGACGTAGATCGCGACGATCTTCGCGCCCTCTTCCAGCTTTCTCGTAGCCGACGAACTTGTTGATGGCGCCGGCGTAGTCCAGCACGCGGTCCATCTTGAACTTGCCGGCGGCGCGGCCCGCGGCCTTCTGCTTTTCCATCGCGGCGTTGAAGCCGGCCTCGTCGACGCTCACGCCGCGCTCGCGGCAGACGTCGGCCGACAGGTCCAGCGGGAAGCCGTAGGTGTCGTGCAGCTTGAAGGCCACCTCGCCCGGCAGCACCTGCTGGCCGCCGCCCAGGGCCGCGTCCAGGATCTCCATGCCGTTTTCCAGCGTCTCGTAGAAGCGCTCCTCTTCCGCCTTGAGCACTTCCATCACGCGCTGCTGCGCCTTGGCCAGGTGCGGATAGGCCTCGCCCATCATCCTCACGAGGTCGGGCACCAGCTTGTGGAAGAAGGGCTTCTTCTGGCCCAGCTTGTAGCCGTGGCGGATGGCGCGGCGGATGATGCGCCGCTGCACGTAGCCGCGGCCTTCGTTCGAGGGGATCACGCCGTCGGCCACCAGGAAGGAGGTGGCACGCACGTGGTCGGCGATCACGCGCAGAGAGGGGTTGCTCAGGTCCTGCGTCTTGGTCTCGCGGGCGGCGGCGATGATCAGCGCGTCGAAGATGTCGATCTCGTAGTTGCTGTGCACGTGCTGCAGGATCGCGGCCAGCCGCTCCAGGCCCATGCCGGTGTCCACGCAGGGCGCGGGCAGCGGGCGCAGCGACCCGTCGGGCTGCATGTCGAACTGCATGAACACGTGGTTCCAGATCTCGATGTAGCGGTCGCCGTCCTGGTCCGGGCTGCCCGGGGCCGCCGGCGATGTGCGGGCCGTGGTCGTAGAAGATCTCCGAGCACGGGCCGCAGGGGCCGGTGTCGGCCATCATCCAGAAGTTGTCGCTGGCGTACTTGGCGCCCTTGTTGTCGCCGATGCGCACCACGCGCTCCGGCGGCAGGCCGATCTCCTTGGTCCAGATGTCGTAGGCCTCGTCGTCGTCGATGTAGACGGTGGCCCAGAGCCGCTCGGCCGGCAGCTTGTACACCTGCGTCAGCAGTTCCCAGCCCCACTTGAGCGACTCGCGCTTGAAGTAGTCGCCGAAGGACCAGTTGCCCAGCATCTCGAAGAAGGTGTGGTGCCGCGCCGTGTAGCCCACGTTCTCCAGGTCGTTGTGCTTGCCGCCGGCGCGGAGACACGCCTGCACGGATGCCGCGCGCACGTAGGGACGCTTGTCGGTGCCGAGGAACACGTCCTTGAACTGCACCATGCCCGAGTTGGTGAACATCAGCGTCGGGTCGTTGCCCGGCACCAGCGGGCTCGAGTCCACCACCGTGTGCCCCCGGTCCTTGAAGAAATCGAGGAAGGTCTGGCGGATGTCGGCGACGGTGAATTGGGGGTGCTCATGGGGGTCCAGCTGAACCTTTGATTATAGGTTTCGGCCCTCACGGCTCCTGCCGCGACGGTGGGAGAGACCCTCCGTCGCGCCGCGCGCGCGAGCCCACCCCGCGCGCACCGGCTGGGACTAACCTCGCCCCCATGGAATTCGGCATGCTGCTCGCCATCGCGCTGGCCGGGGCGCTCGCCTCGCCCCTGGGCGGCCTGGTGTCCCTCTGGTGGCGCCCGGGCACGCTCGCCTGTCGATCGCGGTGGGCTTCGCCGCCGGTGCCCTGCTGGGCGCCTTCGCCTTCGAGATGCTGCCCAAGGCCGCCGAAGTGGCCTCGCTGCCGATCGCCGTGGGCGGCTTCGCGGCGGGTTTCGCCGTGCTCTACGCCCTGGACCTGTTCGTGCACCGCGGCGCCAGCGCCGGCGACAAGGCGGCGCAGCGCAACTGGGTGCGCAGCGTGCAGCGCCGGCGCGGCCAGCGTGGCGACGACGTGACCGTGCTGGCGGGCGGCACCAGCGCCGAGGAACTGGTCGAAGGCCTCACCATCGGGATCAGCGCGGCCGCCGATCCCTCGCTGGGGATGATCGTGGGCCTGGCCATCGTGATCGACAACCTCAGCGAGGCCATGAGCATCGGCGACCTGGTCCACGAAAAGGGTGGCGAACACCAGACCCGCCGCATCCTGGGATGGACCAGCCTGATCGGGGTGTCGCTGTTCGTCTCTGCCATGGCCGGCTGGTTCCTGCTGCGCTCGCTGCCGCAGTCCACGCTGGGCCTGCTGCTCGCTGCCGGCGCCGGCGCGATGTTCTACCTGACGATGACCGAGCTGGTGCCGGAAGCGGAGAGCCACCAGTTCCAGCAGTCCTCCGCCATCGCTGCGGCCACCGGGCTGCTGGTGATCTTCACGCTGTCGCGCCTGCAGGCCTGAGCGCTCAGAACGGCGGCGGGATGTCGCGCCCGGGCAGGCGCTGCCACAGCCATGCGAGGGCGCGGCCCACGTCGCCGCGCGAACCCCCGCCCTGCGGCTGCACCGGTACCCATCCTTCGCCGTTGCGGCGCGCCACCACGAAGGAGAAGGTGTAGTGCGGCTCCTGGCCCATGCGCAGGTCGGTGATCCAGGCGTGGCCCTGGCGCTCGTGCAATTTGTAGAAGCCCTGCGAGAAATGCGCCAGCCGCCGCACGCCCTCGATGCCGGCGAGCTCCTGGCGCAGGCGCGGCGCCACGTCGAGCTGCGCCAGCGCAGGTCGTGGCCGTCGAACAGCGAGCGGAAACCTTCCCGGTAGCTGCCGTCCGGGCCGATCGCCACCACCCGCCACAGCACGGTGTTGAAGGGGTGGGCGTGACCAGCAGGGTGGCCGGGCCGCCGCCCTGCGCGGCCAGCGCTTCCTGCGCGGCGTCGCGCACCTGCGCCTGGGCGACCACGCTCCAGGCCAGGTAGGCCGTGGACAGCGCCAGCCCCGCGCCGTTCCAGCGCAGCCGCGCGCCGTCGCGGCGGCTCAGCGCGATGCCCACGCCCACCAGCAGCGGCACGGTGTACAGCGGATCGATGATGAACACGCTGCCGACGGCGAAGGGATGGTCGCTGAAGGGCAGCAGCAGGCGCGTGCCATAGACCGTCATCGCATCCAGCAGCGGATGGGTGACGAGCGCGAGCCACATCGCCAGCCACCAGCGCGTGAACAAGGGTCGTTCGCGGTGGACCGCCGCGGGCAAGGCCGCCATGAGCGGTGACACGACGCTCAGCCAGAACAGCGAATGGCTGGCGCCGCGGTGCATGGTCATGTTGCGCAGCGCGTCGCCATGGTCGATCACCACGTCCAGGTCCGGCAGCGTGCCGGCGATGCCGCCCCACAGGGCGGCCTTCCACAGCGCCGTGCGGCGGCCCATGGTGGCGATGCCGACGGCGGCGCCGAGCGCGATCTGGGAAATGGAATCCACGGGCCGGAAGACTAGCGCAAGCGGGCGCCGGACGCCGCGCGTGGGGGCATACACTGGCCGGCGATGTCCCCGTCCCGACCCGCTGCACCTTCCGCCGGCAAGCGCCCGCTCGTGCGCATCGCCGACCTGCGCGGCTCGGTCCGGCTGGCGGTCGACGGCGTGCAGGGCGTGACACACATCGCCGAAGGACTGCACGGCAACATCGCGCGGCTGGCGCCACCCCTGGGCACCGTCGCGCCGCGGCCGGCGGGCGGCATCGCGGGCTTCGTGTACCGCACCGTCCGCGGCACCAGCGGGCTGGTCGGCCTCGGGCTGGATGCGCTGCTGGCCGGGGTGCAGCGAATGCTGCAGCAACCGGCCGAGGGCGACGCGACCGTGGGAGAAGGACCCCGGCGCCAGGCGATCCTCGCGGCGCTCAACGGCGTGCTGGGCGACCACCTCGCGCGCACCGGAAATCCCCTGGCGATCCCGATGGAGCTGGTGGTGCGCGGACCCCCGCGGCCGCGCGTGCTGCTCCTGGTGCACGGACTGTGCATGAGCGACGGCCAGTGGCTGCGCGGCGGCCACGACCACGGCACCAGCCTCGCGCGGTCGCTGGACTGCACGCCCGTGTACCTGCGCTACAACTCGGGCCGCCACGTCTCGCAAAACGCGGCCGAACTCGCCGCGAAACTGCAGGAACTCGTGGCGCGATGGCCCATGCCGCTGGAGAGCCTGGCCATCGTCGGCCACAGCATGGGTGGCCTGGTGGCGCGCAGCGCGGTGCGACAGGCGCTCGAAGCAGGCATGGCCTGGCCCGGCCTGCTGCGCAAGATGGTGTTCCTGGGCACGCCGCACCAGGGTGCAGCGCTGGAGCGCGCCGGCAACTGGCTGCACACGGTCCTGGGCGTGAGTCCCTACCTGGCCCCCTTCTCCCGGCTGGGCCGCCTGCGCAGCGACGGCATCACCGACCTGCGCCACGGCAACCTGCTGGAAAGCGACTGGCGCAGCGGCCGCTTCGCGCACCGCGACACCCGCACACCCGTCGCGCTGCCCCAGGGCGTGGCCTGCTACGCGATCGCCGGCGCGCTCGGCAAGGGCCGGGACCCGTCCTGGGGCGACGGACTGGTCAGCGTCGCCAGCGCGCTGGGCCGCCATCCCCGCGCCACGCACGACCTGCACCTTCCGGCCTCGCGCACGTGGGTGGCGCGCGGCGTGCACCACCTCGACCTGCTGGCCAGCGAGGCCGCCTGCCGCAAGATGCGCGTCTGGCTGTCCTGAGCCGCCTTACTTCAAGGTCGCGAGGTAGGCCCATCTCGCGCGCCTCGCGCTCGCCCACGCCCAGCTGCGGCATGGCCGTGCCGGGCTTGACCTGCTGCGTGTGCATGATCCAGCGCGCCATGTTCTCCGGCGTGTTGGGCAGCGTGCCCGCGATCGTGCGCCGGCTGCCGATGCCATCCAGCCTCGGACCCACGTGCACGCGCGCGCCGGTGACGCCGGGGATGATGTGGCAGGCACTGCAGGCATGCTGGTGCAGTGCCATGCGTCCGCGTGCGAGATCCGGCGGGGCGGCGGCAGCGGTGGCCGCCGGCAGTTCGCCGCCGCAGGCGGGTGCGGGCGGCGCCCGCCGCATCCAGTCGGCATACTGCGGCGCATTCAGGTCCGGCAGCCGCTGCATGAAGGCCACCAGCTCCCACAGCTCCTGCTCGCGCAGGCGGAACTCCCAGGCCGGCATCCCGCTCATCCGGATGCCGTGGCGCGTGAGCCAGTAGAGCTCGCGCGGGCGCCAGTGCAGGCGCGCGTCCACCAGCGGCCCCGGCAGCGGCTGCATGCTCTTGCCGATGTCGTCCTGCGCCACGCCCGGTGCGCCGTGGCACTGCTGGCACTTGTCGCGAAAGCAGCCGGCGCCGCGCAGCGCCATCGCTTCGTCCGCGAGCGGCGGCTCGGCGATGTCGCGCGCGCGCAGGCGGACCGACTGGCGCATCGCCGTCTCCACCAACGCGTAGGTCGGCTGCCAGTGTTGCGTGGTCGATGCCACGTCGTAGAGGCCGCCGAAGACCACTGCGGCGCCGACCACTGCCGCGCCGACGCCGAGGACGGCCGCGGTGGCGGCGGCGACGAGGAGCACCGGTCTCTTGCGCATGGAGCGCGATTCTGGCCCACGGCGGCGCAACTGAGGGCCAGAATGCGCCGATGCCAACGTTCCAACTTGCCGTCCCGCTGGCCCTGCTGCTCGCAGCTGGCCTCGCGGCCGCCAAGGGGGAGCGCGTCGAGCGCGGCCGTGCGCTGCTCGCGCAGTACCAGTGCGGCGCCTGCCACGCGATTCCCGGCGTGCCGGCCTCGCGCGGCGTGATGGCGCCGCCGCTGGACGGATGGCGCCACCGCAGCTACATCGCCGGCCGCCTGCCCAACCGGCCCGAGCTGCTGGCGCGCTGGATCGTCGCGCCGCAGTCGCTGGTGCCGGGAACGAAGATGCCCAGCATGGGGTGTCGCCGCCCGAGGCGGAAGCCATGGCGGCCTACCTCATGTCGCTGGAGTGAACGTGGGCGGCGTGATGCAGGCAGCCGGCGAGGCGGCACGTTCCATCGAAACGATTGCGTGGGTGCTGTTCATCGGCGGCGGGCTGATCCTCGCCGGCGTGATGCTGTTGCTGGCGCGCTCGCTGCGGCGGCGTGCGGGCACGGTGAACGCGCGGCTGTGGGTGGTCGGCGGCGGCCTGGTGTTCCCCGGCGCGGTGCTGGCGGCGCTGTTCGCCTGGACCCTGCCGAAGACGCCCTCGTGGAAGCCCGTGCCCGCGCCCGGCGCGCTGGTGGTGCGCGTGACCGGCCACATGTGGTGGTGGGACGTGCAGTACGGCGATGCGGCGGTGCGCACCGCCAACGAGATCCGCATCCCGGTCGGCCGGCCGGTGTTCCTGGCGCTGGACAGCGCCGACGTGATCCACAGCTTCTGGGTGCCGCAGCTCGCGGGCAAGCTGGACATGGTGCCTGGGCGGCTGCAGCACCTGCAACTGACGGCGGACCGGCCCGGCACCTACCGCGGCCAGTGCGCCGAGTTCTGCGGCGAGCAGCACGCCAACATGGCGCTGCACGTGGTGGCGCTGCCGCCCGCGGAGTTCGATGCCTGGTTGGCGGCGCAGGCGCAGCCGGCGATGGCGACACCCGCGCAGGAGGCCGGCCGGCAGGCTTTCCTCGCGCAGCGCTGCGATGCCTGCCATGCGGTGCGCGGCGTGACGGGCGAGTCCCGTCTCGGGCCCGATCTCACGCACGTGGGCAGCCGGCTGCAGCTGGCGGCGGGGACGCTGCCGAATACGGAGGCGGGACGGCGGCAATGGATCGCGCACGTGCAGAAGCTCAAGAGCGGGGCCCGCATGCCTTCCTATGAAAGGCTGGGGGACGAGACCATCGCCGCGATCTCGGAATGGCTGGGGGCGCTCAAGTGAACGCGGACGCCTTGGGTCCCCGCCTGCGCGGGGATGACGGGAAGCGCGGGGATGACGAATTGCCGAACCGCTTGCCGAGACCGGCCGGCGAACTCGAGGCACTGCAGCGTGCCTGGGAGCCGCCCACCGGCTGGCGGCGGCTGACCGCCGTCAACAACACGCAGATCGGCCTGTACTACCTGGCCACCGCGCTGCTGTTCTTCGTCGGCGCCGGCGTGCTGGCGCTGCTGATGCGCGCGCAACTGGCGGTGCCGGGCAACACGCTGGTGGATGCGTCCACCTTCAACCAGCTCTTCACCATGCACGGCACGGTGATGATGTTCCTGTTCGCCGTGCCGGTGGTGGAGGCGGTGGCCGTCTGGCAGCTGCCCAACATGCTCGGCGCGCGCGACCTGCCCTTCCCGCGCCTGTCCGCGTATGCCTTCTGGGCCTATGCGATCGGCGGCGCGGTGTTCTTCTGCACCATCTTCTTCGGCGCCTCGCCCGACGGCGGCTGGTTCATGTACCCGCCGCTCACGGGCAAGGAGCATTCCCCGGCATCGGCGCGGACTGGTGGCTGCTGGGCATCGGCTTCATCGAGATCTCCGCCATCGCCGGCGCGATCGAGCTGATCGTCGGCGTGCTGTGCACGCGCGCGCCCGGCATGAGCCTGTGGCGCATGCCGCTGTTCGCCTGGGCTTGCCTGGTGACGGGGCTGATGATCGTGTTCGCCTTCCCGGCCATCATCGCCGGCACCATCCTGCTGGAACTGGAGCGCGCGCTCGACTGGCCCTTCTTCATCCCGGCGCGCGGCGGCGACCCGCTGCTGTGGCAGCACCTGTTCTGGTTCTTCGGCCATCCCGAGGTCTACATCATCTTCCTGCCGGCCGCCGGCATGGTGTCGATGATGGTGCCCACGCTGGCGCAGACGCCGCTGGTGGGCTACCGCGCGGTGGCCTGGGCGCTGGTGGGCGTGGGCGCGATCAGCTTCCTGCTGTGGATCCACCACATGTTCACCGCCGGCCTCGGCCCGCTGGCGCTGGTGCTCACCGCCATTGCCAGCTTCGCGGTGGCGATCCCGAGCGGCGTGCAGGTGTTCGCCTGGATCGCCAGCTTCTGGAAGGGCCGCGTGGCGATCAACGCGCCGACGCTCTTCCTGCTCGGCTTCTTCTTCATCTTCGTGCTGGGCGGACTCACCGGCGTGATGGTGGCGGTGGTGCCCTTCGACTGGCAGGTGCACGACACCTACTTCATCGTGGCGCACCTGCACTACGTGCTGATCGGGGGATGGTGTTCCCGCTGTTCGCGGCCATGTACTACTGGGCGCCGCTGCTCAAGGGCCATGCCATGTCGGAGAGCCTGGCGCGCTGGACCTTCGGCCTGATGTTCGGGGGCTTCAACCTCGCCTTCTTCCCGATGCACATCGCGGGGCTGCAAGGCATGCCGCGGCGGGTCTACACCTACGCGGACGGCCTCGGCTGGAACACCTGGAACCTGCTGTCCACCCTCGGCGCCTTCGTGTTCGCCGCCGGCGTGCTGCTCGCCTTCTTCGACCTCGCGCGCGCGCTGCTGAAACGCGAGCAGGAGGCCGGCAACCCCTGGAACGCCGCCTCGCTGGAGTGGCTGCCCCAGGAAGACTACGGCGTGCGCAGCATTCCGCAGGTGCGTTCGCGCGACCCGCTGTGGGAACAGCCCGGGCTGGCGCGCCAGGTGGTGGAGGGCCGGCACTGGCTGCCCGGCACGGCCTTCGGTGGCCGGGAGACGCTGCTGACCACGCCCTTGCGCGCCGAGATCCGCCACCTGATCCGCTTGCCCGGCGACGGCTGGATGCACTTCGTCGCCGCTGTCGGCACGGCGGGATTCTTCCTGCTGCTGACGGTGTCCTGGTACCTGGCGGCCACGGCCTGCGGCATCGTGGCGATCGCCGCCATCGTGGCCTGGCTGTGGCAGCTAGACCGGCCCCCGCCGCAACCGACCGCGCAGATCGGCGAAGGCGTGCACGTGCCCGCCGTGGCCTTCGGCCGGGCCTCGCATTCCTGGTGGGCCATGGTGGTGCTGGCCGCGGTGGATGCCACCGTGTTCGCCTCGCTCGCCTTCGCGCACATCCACGTGTCGATGAAGCTGGACGTGTGTCCGCCGGCGGGCGCGCAACTGCCGGGTGGGGGCGTATGGGCCGCGGGCCTGCTGCTGGCGGCGTCCGCTCTCATGCTGTTCGCGCTGCGCCGGCTGCGCCAGGAAGGCCAGGCCCTGCTGCGCTGGGCCGTGCTGCTGGCGACGCTGTGTTCGGTCGGCGCCTTCGCGCTCGACCTGGGCGCGCACCTGCGCGCCGGGCTCGCGCCCACGCACCACGCCTGGGGCGCGACGGTCGCGGCGATGCTCGCCTGGCAGGGCTTCCATGCCGCCGTCCTGCTGGTCATGGGCGGCTACGTGATTGTCCGCTCGGTCGCCGGCGCACTGCGGCCCGATGCCCGGGCCACGCTCGACAACAGCGCCCTCTTCTGGCACTACACGGGCGCGCAGGGCATCGCCATCCTGGCGCTGGTGCGGCTGCTGCCCGGCTGGATGCAAGGCTGAGCGCGAAAATCCGCACATGCGGCATTCGCCTACAGCGCGCAACGCAAGGGCAGCCAAACATGCGCGCATGAAAAAGCTCTCGCGCCGCAACCGCATCCTCGTCCCGCTGGCCGCCATCGCCCTGGTGGCCTGCGCGGGCGGCATGATCTCGCAGGCCTCGCTGCCGGGCGTGGGGCCCAACCCGCCCTTGCCGGCGCCGGAGAAAAGCCTGATCCCGACCGTGAACATCGCGCCGGCCGAAGGCTGGCCCGAAGGCGCCATGCCGCGCGCGCCGCAGGGCTTTCGCGTCACGCCCTTCGCCCGCGGGCTGGAGCATCCGCGCTGGGTCTACACGCTGCCCAACGGCGACGTGCTGGTGGCCGAGAGCAACAAGCCGGCCCCCAAGGACGGCGCGAAGAACGTGCACGCCGAAGGCATCCGCGGCAAGGTGATGGGCTTCGTGATGAAGCGCGCCGGCGCCGGCGTGCCCAGCGCCGACCGCATCACGCTGCTGCGCGACGCCGACGGCGACGGCGTGGCCGAGACCCGCACGGTGTTCCTGTCCAAACTGGTGTCGCCCTTCGGCATGGCGCTGGTGGGCAACGAGCTGTTCATCGCCAACGCCGACGCGATCGTCAAGGTGCCCTACCAGCCGGGACAGACCACCAGCCAGGCGCAACCGGTGAAGGTGACCGACCTGCCCGCGGGCGCCAACCACCACTGGACCAAGAACGTCATCGCCAGCCCGGACGGCAGCAAGCTGTACGCCACCGTCGGCTCCAACAGCAACATCGGCGACAACGGCATGGAGTCCGAACAAGGCCGCGCCGCCATCTGGGAAGTGGACCGCGCCACCGGCGCCAAGCGCCTGTTCGCCAGCGGCCTGCGCAATCCCAACGGCCTGGGCTGGGAGCCGCAGAGCCGCGTGTTGTGGACGGTCGTGAACGAACGCGACGAACTGGGGAGCGAGCTGGTGCCCGACTACCTCACCTCCGTCAAGGACGGCGCCTTCTACGGCTGGCCCTGAGCTACTGGGGCGCCAACGTGGACACCCGCGTGAAGCCGGCCAATCCGGAGATGGTGGCGCGCGCGATCGCGCCGGACTACGGCCTGGGCGCGCACGTGGCGCCGCTGGGCCTGACCTTCTCGGATGCGCGCATGCCGGCCAACTACGCCAGCGGCGCCTTCATCGGCCAGCACGGCTCCTGGAACCGCAAGGACCTGGCCGGCTACAACGTGGTGTTCGTGCCTTTCGCCAATGGCCGCCCGACGGGCCGGCCGGTGGAATTCCTGGGCGGCTTCGTCAACGACAAGGGCCGCGCCTGGGGCCGGCCGGTGGGCGTGGCACTGGACGGCAAGGGCGGGCTGCTGGTGGCCGACGACGTGGGCAACACCATCTGGCGGGTGGCGGCGGTGCGCTGAGCAGGGCGTTACCATCGGGCCCGGAAACCGACCGGAGCCGCCCGATGGACATGAAGACTTCCCCCTCTCCCTGCTCAAGGACCCCAGCCTCCTGAAGACCGACGCCCTGATCGACGGGCAGTGGGTCCAGGGCACCTCGCGCTTCGCCGTGCACGACCCGTCGAACGGCGCCAAGCTGGCCGAAGTGCCCAACCTCGGCGTCAACGAAGCGGAGCAGGCGATCGCCGCCGCCAACACGGCGTGGCCCGCATGGCGCGCCAAGACGGCCAAGGAGCGCAGCACCATCCTGCGCAAGTGGTACGACCTGCTCATGGCCAACCAGGAAGACCTGGGCCGCATCATGACGGCCGAACAGGGCAAGCCCTTCCCCGAGGCCAAGGGCGAAGTGGCCTACGGCGCCAGCTTCGTCGAGTGGTTCGCCGAGGAAGCCAAGCGCGTCAACGGCGAGACCCTGCCGCAGTTCGACAACAACCGGCGGTTGATGGTGATCCGCCAGCCCATCGGCGTCTGCGCCGCCATCACGCCCTGGAACTTCCCGCTCGCCATGATCACGCGCAAGGTCGCGCCCGCGCTGGCCGCCGGCTGCCCGGTGGTGATCAAGCCGGCCGAACTCACGCCGTTGACCGCACTCGCCGCGGCCGAACTGGCGATCCGCGCCGGCATCCCCGCCGGCGTGCTGAACGTGCTCACTGCGGATGGCCCCAACAGCATCGCCATCGGCAAGGTGTTCTGCGCCAGCGACGTGGTGCGCCACATCAGCTTCACCGGCTCCACCGAAGTGGGCCGCATCCTGATGGCGCAGAGCGCGCCGACGGTGAAGAAGCTCTCGCTCGAACTCGGCGGCAATGCGCCCTTCATCGTGTTCGACGACGCCGACATCGATTCGGCGGTGGAAGGCGCCATCGCCAGCAAGTACCGCAACGCCGGCCAGACCTGCGTGTGCGCCAACCGCATCTACGTGCAGAACGGCGTGTACGACCAGTTCGTGCAGAAGTTCGCCGCCAAGGTGAAGACCATGAAGGTCGGCAATGGCTTCGAGGAAGGCGTGGTGCAGGGCCCGCTGATCGAGGACGCGGCCGTGGAGAAAGTGCAGCGCCACGTGCAGGACGCGCTGAGCAAGGGCGCCAAGATCGTCACCGGCGGCCAGAAAGCTGCAGGGCCAGTTCTTCCAGCCGACCGTGCTGTCCGACGCCACCGGCGACATGCTGTGCGCGCGCGAGGAGACCTTCGGCCCGCTGGCGCCGGTGTTCCGCTTCCGCACCGAGCAGGAAGCCATCGACGCCGCGAACAACACCGAGTTCGGCCTGGCCAGCTACTTCTACAGCCGCGACATGGGGCGCATCTTCCGCGTGAGCGAAGCGCTGGAGTACGGCATGGTCGGCATCAACGTGGGCATCATCGCCACCGAGCACGTGCCCTTCGGCGGCGTCAAGCAGTCGGGCCTGGGCCGCGAGGGCTCGCACCACGGCATGGAAGAGTACGTGGAGATGAAGTACCTCTGCATTGGGGACGTGCTGAAGTAAGTCTCGCTGCCGCGTCAGGCCGCTCCTACAGGGGCTGCGGGACAGGGACGACCTCCCGGTGAATGTAAAGGATTGACAGTGTGTGGAGTCGTTACGTCATCCACTGCTGGAGATCCTGTTCATGCCCACCCAAGTCACCGAATGGAGCGACGCGATGTTCACGTCGCTCGCCGCGGCGATGGCCCTGCTGTTTTCGGCCATCCCCAAGATCCTCGGCTTCCTGCTGATCATCGTCGTCGGCTGGTTCGTCGCCTCGCTGATCGAGCGCGGACTGGCCGCCCTGCTGCGCTCCATCAAGTTCAACGAGCTCTCCGAGCGCGCGGGGCTGAGCGACTTCATCCGCCGGATGGGCATGAACACCGACGCGGCCGGCATGATCGGCCTGGTGGTCAAGTGGTTCGTGCGCCTGATCGCGCTGGTGGTGGCCTTCGACGCGCTGGGCCTGCCCGCGGTGTCCGAGGTGCTGCGCCAACTGCTGCTGTGGCTGCCCAACGTGGTGGTGGCGCTGGTGGTGCTGGTGATCGGCGGCCTGGCCGCGCGGGCCCTGAGCAACGTGGTGCGGGGCGCCGCCAGTGAAGCGGACCTGAGCAACGCCGACTTCCTGGCCAAGACGGCGTCGGTGGTCGTGTGGGCCTTCGCGATCGTGGTGGCGGTGAACCAGCTGGGCATCGCGACCGAGCTGGTGAACACGCTGTTCATGGCGATCGTCGGCGCGCTCGCCCTGAGCCTGGGCCTGGCCTTCGGCCTCGGCGGCCGCGACACGGCGGCGGAGATCGTGCGCAAGTGGTACGGCAAGGCGCAGGACCGCTCCGGCGACATGAAGCAGCTGGCCGAGAACATGGGCGAGCGGATGGAAGCAGGCGGCGCCCGCCGCGCCGATCCCGCGCATGGTTCCGGCCAGTGGCCCACGGGAGGCTATCCGCAGGGTGGCGGAACGCAGGGCGGCGGCGGCGGACCGTTGCCGGCGGACAAGCGACCGGACCTCGACGGCGGCTGAGCGCGCGAGCAGCGTTCGCGACGAGCCCGCGGGCTCCGGCAGGACCGCGGGCTCCTTCCTTCCCGCTCTCAGGGCAGGCGGTAGCGGCCCCAGTCGCGGCGGCAACCCTGCACGGTCGGAGGATCCACCGCCCGCGCGTCGAACAGTTCGCGGAACGTCCCGCCGCCGCTGATGCCCTTGAGCTTGCCGGTGCCGCTCAGCCAGGTGAACGAAGGCTCTCCGGCCGCGGGGAAGTCGAACTCCCCCACCGCCGTATCGCCGCCGGCCTGCATCCACTTGCACACGCCGCGGCCCACCCGCTTGCCGCCCAGCACGCGCATGTAGCCGAGGCAATGGGTGCTGGCGTTCTCCCATTCGCGCGACGAGCTGCTGGCGACCACGCCCCAGTTCTCCACCGCGTAGGCGACGATGTCCGCGTTGGCCTCGAGCGGACTGCCCTTGCCGTGCGTGCACACCACGAAATCGTAGGCCGCCTCGGCGGCCTGGGAGGCGGACGCGAACAGCAGCAGCGCCGCGGCGACCGTGAGTCTTGCTCTCATCGGATGCTCCTCGGTGATGTCGAGGATTCCTGTGTACTTCGGCGCGGGGATGCAGGTCCTTGAGCGGCGTCAAGCTGGCGCGCCAGCCCCGAGCCCTTGCCAGAGCGAGCGCGTGCCGGAAATGCCTAGTGGCTGGACGGCCGCTCGGAGCGCGGCGACGCCTTCTGCAGGTGCTCGCGCACGCGGTCCGCATCGTCCCCGACCGCGGCCACCGCTTCCTTGACCTTCTTCTCGCTCACGTTGAAGTGCCGCGCCCAGGCGCACACGGCGTAGTCGTGGGAAAGGTCGATGCGCTCCTTGCGGGAGGAGCGCTCACTGTCCTGCGGGTGGATCATCGCTTCGTTCTCTTCCGTCTTGTTGTCGAAAACGAGGATGCTAGGGAAGCAGGGGTTGCGCGTTGTAGGACCCGGCGGATGGGGTGCCGAGGAAAACGC
The DNA here is from genome assembly GCF_013087525.1 of Ramlibacter montanisoli. GTDB lineage: Bacteria > Pseudomonadota > Gammaproteobacteria > Burkholderiales > Burkholderiaceae_C > Ramlibacter > Ramlibacter montanisoli. The sequence goes on from NZ_JABFCS010000001.1 coordinate 2,231,064, forward strand.
GCAAGGGGGAGTGGAGCGGGCGATGGGAACCAGCCCCATTGTTTGAACCGCTCGCAGGTCGTTGATTTGAAAGACCAATCCTAGCACCTGGAGGGCGAGCGGGCGGCGATTTCGTAGCACCCCTTCGTAGCAGTCCACCAGTAGCAGTTCAGCTCTCGTGGTGCCACTCAGTCTCGCGCAGCCGGTGCAGGTGCTGCGCGAACAATTGCAGTGCCCCACCAGCCGCCGCGGCCAAGATCTGCCGCTTCAGCAGCGCCCGCTTGTTCGAATCAGTCAACAACCGCCACTCGCTCTCGCCCGGCGCCATCGGAATCCAGACATCCGCGTTGGCGCTGATTAGTCCCACAGGATTCATCATGGCCATCCAGTGAATGGAAAGAGGACAGACCCGACGGTTATGCGTCACGTACGCCAGCACGTCATCTATCGACTGCGGCGGTAGTTTCGGAAGCGACCGGGTTTGTTCACTTTCGCCCCTCCACGGGCGAGCCGAGTGTTGCCTCCCGTGCCCAAAGAGCCAATCGTCTTCACCCCTCAGGTGGCCACCACCACTCGGGGGTACGTAGCCGGGGTTATTCCCCGAGTAGGCAGACTTAGGACGTTTGTAGCCCTTGACCATTGCAACCTCCGACACTTGGGGGATGAGCACCGGATTGATATGCTGCATAGTGCCATCTGTCAATCCGGCGGGCACCCCGGTCAGCCGGAGCGTTGCGACTTCGTCGATCGGTTTCACCGGTTCCGCCATTGCCCGGACCTTGCACCCCTTATCTGGAAACACGCGCCCCCTGGCCCTTGGCGCCGTTTTTCCGGGGCCGGCTACCGAAACCGCTTATAGGGCCATCACGCCTCGAATCAGGCTGAAGCCCATTCCGCGGACAGACTCTCAGCCTGACGCAGAACGGTATCCGTGGCCTCCTCCTGACGGTCTGGGGGTACTTGTAACGACGCAGCAGCGTCTTCACCATGACGCGCAGCTTGGCGCGCACGGCCTCGCGTTTTGCCCAGTCCACGGTGACAGACCTGCGCAGATTGACCGTCAGTTCGACGGCGATCTTCTTGAGCGTCATGTCCCCGAGTTCACGCACCGCCGCTTCATTCGTCGCCAAGGCGTCGTAGAAAGCAAGTTCGTCGTGGCTCAGGCCGAGGCTCTCCCTCGGTGAGCCGCTTCCTGAAACTTCTTGGCCATCTCGATCAGCTCCTCGATGACCTGAGCAGTCTCGATCGCGCGGTTCCGGTAGCGCGTCAGGCTATGTTGGAGCAACTCCGAGAACTTGGCACTTTGCACGACGTTGGTGCGGAAGCGCGACTTGATTTCACCCTTCAGGAGTCTCTCCAGCAGTTCGACTGCAAGGTTGCGCTCCTTCATGTGGCGCACGTCCTCCAGGAATTCGTCCGAGAGCACCCCGATGTCCGGGCGCTTGAGGCCGGCCGCGGAGAAGATGTCGATGACCTCGTCGCTGACCACGGCGCGGCTGATGATCTGCCGGAGCGCATGCTCCTTCTGTTCATCAGTCAGCTTCTTGTCCGTGGTCGCGTGCTTTGTCAGTGCCGCCTTCACCGCCTGAAGAAAAGCGAGCTCGTCGCGGTACACCAGGGCCTCATCCAGCGTACAGCACAAGGCAAACGCCTTGCCTGCCGCCAGCACCGCATCGGCGAAGCGCTTCTTGCCGTCTTCCATGCCCAGCACATGGTCCGCCACGGGCGGGAGGAGCTGCCAAGCCTTCGTTCGGAACTCCCCATACGACACTCCGTCGAGAATTCCGTGCAGCACATCCATCTGCTCCTGGAACACGGCAAGCGCCTCGTAGGCGTCGACTGTCGGTTTCCCCCGGCCCTGCGCCTGCGTGTAATCCGCCAGGGCGGCCTTCAGTTCGTTCGCGATCCCGATGTAGTCCACCACCAGGCCGCCCGGCTTGTCCTTGAACACCCGGTTCACCCGGGCGATGGCCTGCATCAAGTTGTGCCCGCGCATCGGCTTGTCGACATACATGGTGTGCAGGCACGGCGCGTCGAAGCCAGTCAGCCACATGTCACGCACGATCACCAGCTTGAAAGGATCGGCCGGGTTCTTAAATCGGGTCTCCAGGCGCTTGCGCACGTCCTTGGGACAGATGTGCGGCTTCAGCAGCGACTTGTCTGACGCCGAACCGGTCATCACGATCTTGATGCTCCCCTGCAGCGGGTCGTCGCTGTGCCAGTCCGGCCGCAGCGCAACGATCGCGTTGTACAGGTGCACACAGATGTCGCGGCTCATGGCCACCACCATCGCCTTGCCGTCTATGACGGTCAGTCGATTCTCGAAGTGGGACACGATGTCCGCCGCAACCTTCTGGATCCGAGGTGGGGCGCCGACGAGTTGCGCCAGGGCTGCCCAGCGTCGCAACTTGGCTACGCGCGCGGCGTCACCTTCTTCGTCCTCGGTCAGTTCGTCGACTTCGCTGTCCAGCTGGCTGACGTCAGCACCCTTCAAGTCCAGTTTCGCAAGTCGGCTCTCGTAGTAGATCGGGACGGTCGCGCCGTCCCTGACCGCCTGCTCAATGTCGTAGATGTGTACGTAGTCGCCGAACACCGCACGGGTGTCACGATCGACCAAGGACACCGGCGTGCCGGTGAACGCTACGAATGTCGCGCCGGGGAGTGCGTCGCGCAGGTGCTGCGCGTAGCCGACCTGGAGCCGCCCCACGGCTCTGTAGGTTTCCGCAGCTTCGGCGGACTGGTCACCGGTCCCAACTGGACCTGCGGAGGCTGGAAGGAACTGCGCCTGTGCCGCCGCTCCTTGCGCTGGCGCGGGAAGGCGGGCACCAAAACCGTACTGGGTTCGGTGGGCCTCGTCGCAAATCACGACGATATTCTTTCGATCCGAGAGCACCGGGAAGGCGTCCTCATCCTCTCCCGGAGTGAACTTCTGAATCGTCGTGAATATGATCCCGCCAGAAGGTCGGTTCGCCAGCAACCGGCGCAGCTCGGGCCGGGTGTCTGCCTGCGCTGGCGTCTCGCGCAGCATTTCACTTGCCGCGGCGAACACACCAAACAGTTGGTTGTCCAGATCGTTGCGGTCAGTCACTACCACAAGCGTCGGGTTGCCCATGTCCGGGTGCGCCATCAGGGCACCTGCCAGGCACGTCATCTCGATGCTCTTGCCGGCGCCCTGGGTGTGCCAGACGACCCCGCCCTTGCGCGTTCCGCCAGGCTTTGAGGCCTTCAAAACGCTCTGCACCACCGCCCGAACCGCATGGAACTGGTGGTAGCCGGCCACCTTCTTGATTAGCTTGCCGTCGTCCTCGAACAGGACGAAGTGCCGCAGGTACTCCAACAGCAGCTCGCGCTGACACAGGCCCAGCACCAGCGTCTCCAGCTCGCGCATGAGGCCCAGCGGGTTTGTGGCTACGCCGTCGATGGTGCGCCACGCCATGAAGCGCTCGCGGTCGCTGGTGAGGGAGCCCATGCGCGCCTGAATGCCGTCGCTGATGACCTGGAGCGCGTTGAAGTGGAACAGGTCAGGGATGTCCTGCTGGTAGGCCTGGAGCTGGTTCCAGGCGGCCCAGATGTCGGCGTCTTCGTCGCCGGGATTCTTCAGCTCGAAAAGCACCAGAGGCAGGCCGTTTACGAAAAGTACCACGTCGGGTCGGCGCGTCAGCTTCGGCCCTTGCACGCTGAATTGGTTGACGGCCAACCAGTCGTTCGCCGCCGCGTCGGTGAAATCGATCAGCCGCACGCGGTGACCGCGCGTTTCGCCGTCCTTCTGAAACTCTACCTGCATACCGTCCACAAGCCAGCGATGCACCTGGCGATTGGCGTTGACCAGGCCTGGCACGTTGGGGTTGAGCACGCGCCGCAGCGCGTCGTCGCGGGCACCAAGTGGGATGTGCGGGTTCAGGCGGTCGATGGCCTCCCGCAGGCGACCGACCAGCGCCGCCTCGCGGTAGCTGGGCGCTCGGCGCCCGGAGTCTTAGCATCAGGCGGGGAGATGTCGGGGCCATGGGCGGTGGCCCAGCCCAGGCTGGCAAGCCACCGAAGCGCGGCCTGTTCGACGTCATCCTCGCTGATGCCGCTCATGCGATGGCCTCTTCGAGTTGAGCTTGGGCTTGAGGAATGCGGAGCTTGCCGGAGACGAGGCGGGGGAGTAGCGCATCGCGCAACTCTGCCAAAGTGCCAGCGCGTCTACGGTTCTCTGCCTGCGCGGATACAAGCGCTTCCGTCGTCGCACCGAAGCACATCATCAGCGACGTTGGCGGCGCGATGATGCGCAACGATGCAAGCAGCTTAGTCGTCAGACTGCCGCGTATGCTGTGCGAGTCAGACAGGCCGCGCAGTTCGTCATAGCGACGCGCTAAGTTGTAGAACGTCCAAGTTGGGCTCGATACTTCCCGGCTTGTCCGGACACTGACGACCGACTGATTGATGTACGTTTCGATTGCACAGTAAGACGTCTGACCGCGCGTGAGCCCCTGCCCGGCGGAGGCAATAAGGATGTCCCCAGGTCGTGCCAGCCGCGTCGATGAGTTCTCGACGGCGGCTTCTGTGATGTGCTTCTCCGTGTCAATGACAACGCTTTCGCGGGTCTCGCCAGAAGAGAACCACGGCAGCGTTCCATTCCAGTACTCGGTCCTTCGGGTATCCGGCGTCCCGCCGCTGAAGATGCTTTCGCACAAGTCGCTCAGGGCACATACTCGCCACCCCTTCGGAATCTGCCCCACGGCCGACTCCTCGAACTCCGCGGGGAACAGCGCCGCCGTGGCGATGTCCATACCTTCGGGCTCGCGGCCCTCGGCCTTGGCGCGCACTGGATCGAAGTCGACGAACCAGCTCTTGAACAGGGCTTGCGCGATGGATTCGAAGGTGGCATTCGTTTGCCGCAGGATATAGATGCGCTCGGTAAACAACTCGGAAAACTCTCCGATGGCCTGGGCGATGCTGATGTCATCGGGGATTGGAATGGGTAGCGACTTGATTTCCTTGAGATTCAACGTCGGTTGGACAGTCGTGTTGAGCATGCCAAGGATGATGCTTTTCATCACCGAGCTCTCAAGTACTGCCTTTAAGTAGGGACGCAGGTTCGGCGATCTAAGCCTCGCCACGGCCAATGCACGTGCAACATTCCACCCTTTCATCCTAGGTCGGGCAATTACGCACGCCCCCGGCTTTCCAACCAAGGTGATTAGGAGCTCATCGCCTTTTAGCTCAGTGCGACGGTACTCGAAATGAACGTCGGAGCTCACCCGCATCTGCGGCTCCGCAATTGCGCCTCCCTCCTGGACGTCGCCCACTCGTATAAGAGGTACCCCTGAATCCGTGTGATCGCCTGGATACATCACGCCGACCGCAATCGATTTGGGTGACGCAAGCAGGTCATCGAACGGGACCAGACGCCACCCATCGAGCAGTGTGCCACCAGCTGCGGCCCAAAGCGAAGGGTTCCAGGTCGCCTCATACGCCATAACCAAGCGCCCCCAACTTCTCCCGAATCAGCCTATCTAATTCCACCCCCTTCACCATCTGTTCGGCAAGCTGCGCGGTCAGCCGCTCCATCTTCTCGTTGAAGGCCTCATCGTCGTCCTCGGCCGCCTCAGAGCCAACGTAACGCCCCGGCGTCAGCACATGGCCGTGCTCGGCAATCTCTGCCAGCTTCACGGCGCGGCAAAAGCCAGGCGCTTCCGCAAAGAGCTCGTCGGAACCATCCTCACCATCAGCACGCCAGCGATGCACGGTGCCGGCGATCCGCGCCACGTCGTCGTCGTCAAACACACGGGTCACTCTCGTGGCCATGCGCCCCAGCTTCCGCGCATCGATGAACAGTACCTCTCCCCGCCGGTCGCGGCCCCTCCGGCCGCCCGGGCCGGCAACACCGCTCTTGTCCCGGGCCAGAAACCACAGGCAAGCCGGAATCTGGGTATTGAAAAACAGCTGCGGCGGCAGTGCCACCATCACATCCACAACGTCCGCCTCAACCATCGCCTTGCGGATGACTCCTTCGTTGTTCTGGTTACTGCTCATGCTGCCGTTTGCCAGCACTACGCCGGCTTGGCCCCGCGGGCTCAGGTGGTGCAGGATGTGCTGCAGCCAGGCGTAGTTGGCATTCCCGGCCGGCGGGGTGCCGTAAACCCAGCGCCGATCCTCCCTAAGGCGCTCCCCGCCCCAGTCGCTGATATTGAAAGGCGGGTTTGCCAGAACATAGTCCGCCCGCAGGTCGGGATGCTGGTCGCGATGGAAAGTGTCCGTCGGCTCCTTGCCCAAATCCGCCGCGAAGCCGCGGATTGCCAGATTCATCGCCACCAGCCGCCAAGTTGTGGGATTTGCCTCTTGGCCATAGATGCTGATGTCGTCGGCCTTGCCACCGTGCGCCTCGATGAACCTCTCACTCTGGACGAACATCCCGCCAGAACCGCAGCAGGGGTCGTAGACGCGCCCCTGATGCGGTGCCCAGCACCTCCACCAGCACCTTCACCACCGACGCGGGCGTGTAGAACTGCCCGCCCTTTTTACCTTCGGCGTTGGCGAACTGGCCGAGGAAGTACTCATAGACCTCGCCGAGAAGGTCCTTGGCATGGTGACCCTCGCCAAAGCCGATGGTGGAAATCAGATCAATCAGTTCCCCTAGCCGCCCAGGCTCCAGCTGCGTTCGTCCGAAGCGCTTGTCCAGGATGCCCTTCAGGCGAGGGTTGTCGGCCTCGATCGCTTCCAGTGCGAAGTCGACACGCACCCCGATGTCGGGCTGCTTGGCCTGGGCGCGGATCGCCTCCCAACGCGCCGAGGCCGGCACCCAGAAGACGTTAGCCATCGTGTAGTAGTCACGCTCCTCAAGCGCTTGGCCATGATCTCCGGCATCGGGCAAGTACAGATCGCCGGCCTGGTCGGCAAACGCCGCCTGAAGCTGCGTGCGACGCTCGTCAAAGGCGTCGCTGATGTACTTCAAAAATATCAAGCCGAGCACGATGTGTTTGTACTCGGCGGCATCCATGGAGGACCGCAGTTTGTCGGCAGCGGCCCAGAGTGTTCTTTTTAGGTCTTGGTTCATTCAGTTTGGTGGACAAGCCCAGGAGTCGTGCCGAAACGCACAGGACCGCTCCGCTCCCCCAGAGGTCGCTATTGGACCTGTGAGGAGGGATCTCTGCAATAGGAGGCGCGGCTCGCCGGTCATCAGGGGCTCGCTACTGTGTGCGGGAGTCTGTGCTCTCCACGAACCGGGCGGAAACCTGCCTAGGTCAGCACCTTGGCCTTTGCTCGGTCGAACTCCTCGGGAGTAAGCACGCCTCGCTCCCTCGGCTCGCCGAGCAGGCGTAGGGTATCGATCAATCCACCGTCTTCGGGAGCGCTTGGCCGTTGCGCCTTTACCTCCTGCGCGGGCGGATTGCGAAGGAGGGCTTGGATTTTGTCCATGACGTGGCGTCTAGAAGGAGAACTTTCCACGTAATTGATGACACTCTGCGGGAAACCATCCCCTCGCGGTTTAGCAGCAGCATGAGGACGTCGATGAGCGACGCGCACCCGGCAACTATGAGCATGTTCTGCCGAAAATTTAGCTTGCCCAAGTTGTACACGCTGCCGTAGCCGGAGCTCACCGTCGGATCGAAGATCACAAGGCGTAGACACCGACCACTACTCCTACTCCAACCAGAAAAAACAGCAAGACCGCGCAGATCACCTCCCAAGATTCAGGAAGGCAGCTTTGCCACAGGCTTTGGTACCTACTTGGCGTAAGTCAACGTTTAGGGCCTCGGTGCGCTCGCGCCCCCGATGCCGTGCGCGCGCCAGCATGGATGCCCTGGAATGCCCTGGACGCCCTGGGACGATGGCCCAGGCGATGAAGTCGTTCGGGTCCGAGAGGGGCTGAGGGACTTCTTCTTGGCCGCGGGCAGCTCTCTGAAGGCTTGCCTGCGCGATACACCTCGGCCACCTGAACCCCGGGCGGACGCGAAGGTAGTCGCGGCGCTCCCGAAATTTGATCCAAAGCAAGGGGCAGTCGCCTATCCGCCGAAGACCACGCCATAAAGCAGCCCTAAGATGCCGGATCAATAGCAAGAATCGATGCAACATGGGCAGAAAACCGACTGGATCCGAAGCCCTCGACCGCGCTTTCCAGGCTGTTCGCACGGCGCAGACATTGACGGACCTCAGAGCCGCCCAGGCCGTCCTCCTGCCTCTCAAATACGGTCTTAGCCTGGAAGACACAGGAAAGATCCTTGGGCGCACTTCCACTTGGGTTTCCAGGACCCGGAGGCACTTCATCCACGGTGGAGACTCGCCATCACCGCACGCGGGCCGAGGTGGACGTCGGCACTCGATCCTCTCTGTGGAAGATGAAATGCTGATGGTCAAGGCTGCGGTTGTGCTCAGCAACCGCATCGGCGGTCCCAGTGTGCGGAATCAGCTCCAAACGCTGCTTGATGAACGCGGGCTGCACGCCAGCCCGTCCACGCTGACGGCGATCATGCAGCGGGTGACCAGCAAGCTCTTTCCTGGGGAGAAGGCTTCGTACCTGAGCGATCAGCTCGGCTACTTGACCCAGCTTTGGCTGCCTGAACTCCCTCTGAAAATCAGACGGCGGCGACGCGCATACTTTCTTTTTTGACTTGTCATGCGGCCCTAAATTTAGCCGCGCCAATCGCTCCTGGTCTGCGCAGTGTGCGTGGGCAGTAACAGGAGAAATTGGCAAATGGATTCCATCAATGCCGGCGACGCCGGTCCCATCAACCTGTCCGACCTGACCTTCAGGGCGAAGATCGACTTCGTGACCGTCCGCACGCCGGGGAAGGTGCAGCTGCGCAAGCTGCTCGGCAAGCCGCGGTGGGCTCGGAGTGAGCACTACAAGAAGCTCACCATCCACGATGCTGCCCCTGAAGACGTCCGGGTCCTCGTGCAGGACTTGGCCAACCCCGCATCGCCGAACTGGAAATCGCCGTCGACATCAGCTACAAGCCCGCTGTTTCGGCAAAGCAGCGCGGTGCGGTCATCGATGCGCTGATGGTGCACCTGATCGCCAAGGGGCTGCGGCCGAAGGTAGAAGACAAGGAGTTCAAGTTCCGCGGCGTCTTCGAGGGCGGTCGCACTTGCTTCACCCTTCGCCCGTTCAACCGCGTGCTTCCGTCCCCGCGCGGCCAGCAACTGCACGGCCGGCGCCACGACCCCTCCAGGTGAAGGGATACGGCAAGAGGATCGATCAGGGTGCGGACCTCCATCCCTCGCAATGGGTCGCGCGCACCGAGGCCAGGCTGTCCGCGAGCGGCCTGGAGTCCCGCGGGCTGGAGAGGCTCTCGGATCTCACCGATTTCCGGTTTCGCAAGGTCCTCATGCCGTACTTCAGCCTCGTCCGCGGCGCCAAGCTGCGCGTGCTGAAGTCGGACGCCGACCGTCCCATGCTGGCGATGCTGAAGACGAAGCAGCAGGAGTATGTCGATGCCGAGTGGGCCCGGGTCGGGGTCGGATGCGCCCTGCGGGGCGGCAAGTACGAGGGCTACAAGCTCCGGTTCCTGAGCCACACCGCCGTGAACAACCGTATTGGCCAGGCGCTGTTGCGGCTTGAACAGCGTATGGACGCGGAATTCGTGCGCGACAGGCCCGACGGCGTCCAGGAATAGTCAGTCCTGACAACGCTTTAGGGCACTTCCGACACAGTGCCCTATTACTTACTTACTTAGATCCTTGTCCATGCACGAGAGGCACTGGCTACTCATGCCTGACTGTGCCCCGTGGATGGCATCTCCCTTTCAAGACAACCGGACGAACACGAACATGACCGACAACTACACGGCGCCTGCCCTGTCCTTCGATGGGGAGGAGATTCTGACGCTCGAGTTCGAGGACGAGATTCTGCGAAGCAACGAACATCCCGTCGACGAAGCTACGGCAACCGAGCCCCTGGACGAGGCGGTGGTGCCGTTCGAGGACGAGATCACCCTCGTCACTGAGGTAGCCCGGAACGAGGGACAGGCAACCGAGAGACCCGAAGTCACGCTCCAGCCCGGGGTGTTCAGCGGCCAGTTCGTGACCGGCGACGAACCCGTGCTGGACGAAACCCCTGATGCCGCCGCCGGAACTGAGGTTGCCGACCCCGCCGGAACCACGGAAGCCGTGGTACCTAGGCAGATCATCGAGCCCATCGAGGTTGTGGAACGGCCGGGGTCCGAGAAAACCGATGAAACCGAGCAGTCGAACACCTCCACCGGCTTCGATGACGGGCGGATCATTCTGCGCCACCAGGGCTCCGACATCCGGCGCACCCGGTCCATCGTGCTTACCAGCCTGGCCAACACCGGCAAGGTATTCGAACAGGGCGGCTCGATGGTCACCTTGAAGACCGACTCGGTGACTGGCGAAGTAACGCCCGGCGCGCTCAACTCTGCGCAGCTGGTGCTGGCCGTCGACGAGGCGGTGGCTTGGGAGCGCTTCGATTCCCGGAAGCAGGAGTTCGTTCGGACCGCGCCCCGGAGTCGTTCTGCGGCGCCCTGCTGCGCACGGACGTGACGGGCGCACTGCCCGCGCTCGCCGGCGTCGTGCAGCAGCCCTTCATGCGCCCGGACGGGACCATCTGTACCACGCCCGGCTACGACCCCGCCACCCGCCTCTACGGGTCGTTTGGCGCCCCCAACGGGTCCCGGGCGGAGGACCCTACGCGAGATGACGCCGAGGCCGCTCTGGCCCGTCTGGACGCGCTGCTCGAGGAATTCCACTTCGTCGATGCAGTAGACCGTGCGGCCGCGCTCTCCGCGATGCTCACCGCGGCGGTTCGCCCCGGACTGCCCACGGCGCCCATGTTCGTTGTTCGTGCCCACGTCCCCGGGTCGGGCAAGAGCTACCTGTGTGAGCTGATCTCGGCAATTGCGTCGCCGCGCCGTGCTGCGCCCCTCGCCTTCCCGGGCAGCGACGACGAGTGCGAGAAGGTGCTGCTGGCCCAGTTCCGTCGCGGTTCCGCCGTGATCGAGTTCGACAACGTGACCCGCGACCTGCAGCCCTATAAGACGCTGTGCACTGCGCTCACCAGCGAGCGGATCAGCGGCCGGGTGCGCTGGGCGTCGAGGATCATCGAGTTGAGCACCCGGTCGCTCATGCTGGCGAACGGCAACAACGTCGACCCCGTGGGCGACCTCGCCCGCAGGTGCATCACCGTCAGGCTGGACGTGCTCACTGAGCGGCCGGCGGAGCGCTCCTTCAACGAACCCAACTTGCTGGAGGTGGTGCGGCAGCACCGCGGCGAGTATGTGGCCGCGGCCCTGACGGTGGTGCGCGCCTGGCTGGTTGCCGGCATGCCCAAGACGGAATGCCCTGAGCAGGGCTCCTTCAACCGCTGGTCTGACTGGTGTCGTCACCCGCTGCTGTGGCTGGGGAAGCCCGATCCGGTTGGCAGCATGAGGGTGGCCCACCAGGAGGACCCCGGGCGCGTCCTGCTCGGACGCCTGCTCACCATCTTGCATGGCCGGGCAGGGAGCGGACCGGTGATGGCGCGGGACCTCGTGGGTTGGGCGGCCGATGAGCACCCGGGTGCGGATGACGAACAGAGCCTGGGGGAGATCCTGGACGAGATCGCTGGAGACCGGGGTGGCGCGATCAACCGCCGGCGCCTGGGTAGGTGGTTGAAGGCTCAGACGGGCCACATCGTCGGTGGTCTCCGGCTGCAGCGTTACCCGCGCCGCATGAACGCAGAGACCTGGCACGTCGTGGCTGCGGTTTAGTCGGTTCTGCGGCGGACTCGGCGGCGATCACGCCGCCGAACTCGAGCAGCGTTCCGCATACGGCTGAAGGCCCTGATCTATAGGAGCCGCCCCTGGGGGAGGCGCTCAAGATTGAAGGGGTTCTTGGTCAAAAAAGGGCAGGATTCTGGCAAACGGCCGATTTGGTCAAGAACAGTGCAAAAACAGGTCAAGAAGAACGCAAGTTCAATGACTTCTCTGACGAGGGGATGCCAGACCGGTGTCCCGCGGCGGTAATCCGAATGCGGTCGCGAAAGCTCGCACCCTGACCCGTAGGTCGGGTCCACACTGCTGCTCGCCGCGGCCCCAAGACCGCCGCGCGGACGAAGGCAAGTAGCGCGGTGGCCTGCTCCACACCGTAGCCAAGTGCGATTGCCTGCTGGTCGCGCGAGGTTCCATGACTATAAAGAGTTCATCGATTCTTCAATAACCCGGGAACCAAGATGAACATGAAAGAGAACCTGGCGACGCTGCTCACCACCCAGCAAGCTGCACTGAAGCTCACCGACAAGGAGCTGGCCGAAGCGCTCGGCTACAGCAATGAGCGGCTGATTGCCATGATCAAGGCGGGCACGATGAACCTCCCGGTCAACAAGGTCCCGGCGCTTGCCAAGGCACTGCAGTTGGACAGCTTCGAGCTGCTGCGAACGGTGCTCTCCGAGACTGCACCGGAGCTCTGGAATGCCATCGAAAGCATCGCAGTCCCTCTCGGTGCTCTGCACCCGACCGAGGTCAACCTTCTGCGGCACCTGCGCGTCCTGCGGGCCGGGCGCGAAGCAAGCCCCATCGTGTTCGATGGGAAGGGCGTGATCGCCCTGATCGCGGTGGAGTGACATGGTCATGCCCCTCGACCCTACTGAAATCGTCGGACCGCTGTATCTCTCCGGTCGCGAGATCCAGCATCTCTTCCCCCGCTGCTGGCTCAGTGGAGCTCTGAACGGTGATGAAGTGCAGGAAGCCTGTGACGTTGTGCTTCGCGGCGGGCCACCCAACACGCAGGCGGTTATCGGCGTCGGCTGGACGCCACTACGAACGGCCCGTTTCATCAAGGACTGCACTCGGACACTGGCAAGGCCCGAGAGCTGGGGTCACAACCCTAATACTTGGGTCATGTCCCTTCACCGGATCGATAGGCCTTGTGCGGATATGCCGCTCGGTTTCATCGGTTTCCGTCCTGAGCTGTCGTTCGACCGGATGCAGGAGCCTTCTTGCAGTTCGATCTCAACCTGGACTTGGTCTGGGTGCTTCCCGCCCTGCGCGGGCAAGGCTATGGTCTACACCTCGTCGCACACCTCGTGCGGTACTTCGACACTAACCAGGTCCCGGAAAGCCACTTCGGCAACACGCTGGAAGGGATCAAGGTACGCATTACCAGACCGCCCGCATCTGGCTGCGTCTGGACTGCCAAGAAGCTCGCAGACTCATTTGATCAGCACAGATGCCTGGCCCAGATGGGGCAGACTTCTGCCCGCCCACCAGTCAGCTGGCCAGTTCTCGAGGTCAGCGTGCACGACGACGATTGACACCTTGGCTCGAGGCGGCCGGCTTGGTCAAGCAAGGTTCCTGAGTGAATCCTTGTGACAGACGGTGCGACCCGGCTTGGCGGCGCACCATCGACCCTGGCAATGCGCTGGTCACCATAGCCAAGCAGATCGCGGATTCCGCGGCTTTGCGGGACGCTACGATGCGTTCCAGGTGCCGGTCCACGAACGGCGAGCGGGAAGGATTTGCTGTGTCTTCCATGCCCCCATGGTGTCCCACGGTTCCCTAGACCAATATGACGGACGCCCAGCGACTCTGTTATTGGGGCTCTGATTCCCTGTGCAAGAATTCGCTTGCGCACCATCGCGCGAATAGAGAAGACCCATGAAGAAACTCGTCACCCTCGCCTTGATTGCGTTCGCTTCTTCCTTTGTCCATGCCGCGGACTCGGCCTGCGTAGCTGCTGCCAAGGAGAAAAAGCTGGCCGGAGCCGCCCAGAAGTCCTTCGTGAAGAAGTGCGAAACAGACGCGAACGCTAAGTGCGAGCTGACCGCTGACGAAAAGAAGCTCAAGGGCGCTGCGAAGACCAGCAACGTGAAGAAGTGCGTAAGGGAGACGGGTCCGGCCGCGTAACACCGGCGTGGCCTAAGCTGAAGTCCTGCGAAGCATTGACGAGCTGAAAGGACGCAACGTCGCTGCCTCCTTGGGCACGCGAGCGCCCTTCAGTCGTCCGAAGTCAGCACCACCGGCCACAGGTCGCAACAGATCGCACAAACGGCGCGAGCTTCCTCCATCGTTGCGTAAGGGCGCGACGCTTCGACGTCACGATCCTTGATCCCGCCACAGTCCGAAGTATTCAGACTTGCTGGTGATACCAGCAACAAGAGAGGCGTACTTCGCAGGAGAAGTTCCCCAGCTACTCGGCTGACGCGGCGCGTGCGGTTCTCGATCGAGCCGAGCTTGCTCCTGCATTCGGAGGACCGCAGTGCGGTTGCCCCGCTTCAGCATTCCGATGATGCGGGCCTCCGCCTCTTCGGGTCGAGCGGCAGGGTCAGATGCCCATTTTATGAACTCGCGCCACTCCAATTCATCAGGAGTAAATTTAAGGTCCTTGCCCGCCATTGATGCTCCTTGTTTGTGCCCAGACTGTAGCGAGTTCCGCCCAAGCTCCAAAGAGACACTGAACGCGCGCTGATGAATGGCCGCAGGACCAGCGGAAAAATGCGCCCAGCGGTAGCGTCGAGCGACACCCTCGCCGATCCATCCAGCCCATCGAGCGCGGCGCCGGAGGTTCTCTCATGAGGCACTGGTTCAGTAGGCCGTCTGAAAGGTAGTGACACCACCCAAGACCCGGCGGCTCCAGCCCGGATGCCCGTTGCTGGGAGCCAGCGGCAAGGTTCAAACGGCGGCTGCGCGCCCCCACTCGGCGATCTCGGCCGCGAGCTTCGCGACGTCGTCGGATTGGCCAAGGTGCAGTGTCGCCGGGCACCGGTACACCACGTTGTCAATCACGCCGTCGATTGCGAGCTGGTCCTTGCGGCTCCTGTTGCGAGGGCGGAGGACGAACAACCCGAGGGCGCGCTTCTGACGGTACCGCGCCGCACATTCCAAGTCCAACACGCTGTCCATCAGGTGGGTGCGCAGTGTGTTCGCGTTGTAGTAGGCGCTCCTGATCGTTCCGACACCATTCCGCGGCTGAAGCGGGATCACCATGGTGCGTGGGCCACGGTCGGTATTCACAATCACCTGCGGGTGTGTTCGCCAGCAGCTCGAAGTCGAGCCCGATCTGATCCTTCACGGCATTGGCGACGCGAGTTTGCGCGACGTCGTCCGGGAGCTCTTCTCGCATTGCTGGATCGCGGTGCGGCAGCGCCACCGTGACTTGGTCGGCGAAGGTGTTCTCCACCGCCTGATCCAGAGTGGAGTTGAAGTACGGCGCTGGGTCGTCAAAGACAATCTGCGCCGAGGGCGACGGGGCGCCGCGCTCCGCGGCCTCAAGCGCGGCCTGTGCGAGCATGAGCACATTGACGGACTGCTCCCCGTACAGGCACTGCAACCGCGCCGGCTCTGTCACAACCTTTGCTTTCCGCCGGCCCTTCGGGTCGACAGCGCAAACTCCCACATTGATCTGCTCGCCAGTGAATATGTCCGGCGTGCAGCGAATCACAAAAATCACGCCAGCGGGCTCCAGCCGCGCACTTGGAGGAGTCTTGAGCAGGTCAAGCCAGCTGTTCATGCAACCAACTTTAAACGCTCGCGGAACCACTCCGCAATCGGAATGCATCGCCACCAGACAGCATCCATCGCAGCAGCAGCCTCGACGGAAGAGCCACACTCCAGCGCTACGCGAAGCTCATTCTGCGTTTCGAAGAACTTGTCCGCCACGAGCTGTGCGCTCACGTAAAGCGCGCTGCGCAGCTCCGGCCTCAGAGAGTCGATAGGCACGAGATTCTCAATGAGCTTGCTTGGCGCCCACTGCTGCGCGAACCACATGTCCCCAAGCTGCCAGTTTCCGCCGCCAAGGATCTCCCCATGGTCGATGGCCACGAAGCTGCTCTTCCCCGTCAGCACCAGGTTCCCGATGTTGCGGTCCCCGTTTTTCAGCAGCTGGTCCGCGGCAATCAGAAGGGGCAAGGCCGGGCACGTGAAGAGTCGCTGGACGAGCTTTGCATGCTGCTGCGGGTCCAAGTAGTTGTAGATCTGCTTCGGCGTTCCTTCAAACGTCGGGCGCGGCTCGCAGCTGACGAAGGCCCAGGCCCAAGGCTTGGCGGGGAGTACGTCGATCGGCGCGGGCATCACAGCGACCTCAGGCTGAGGGACCCCGAGTGCAGACATCACCACGTATCCGAACACCTCGTTGAACATGCCGCGTGGCGTGTTGCCTGGAAAGTGCTTCACGTATGCGCGCATCGCAAGACCCAGCGGCGAGCGAACCTCGGCCAAGTGAGTAGCGGCGCTAACACCGCCTCCTTCCTGCCGGATTGCTCGAACGTATTGGGCCGCCGTCCACACCTGCGGGCGCTTGAGCGTCGGTGTGCTGGCGCTGGTCACCCCTGCACCCTTGCATCGATGCACATAGCCGAAAGCCTCCCCTTCACGCCGGCACCGCCGGTCAACTGTTGTGTTCAGAGTGAATCGTGCCATAGCGCCACGCCGCAAGGCTACTGTATGCTTTCACAGTATGCGGGTCAAGGTGTTGCTTCGGCGTGAAGGAGGGGCTTTCAGGCCACCCTACGGCCAAGGTCACGCCGCGACGGGCGATCTCCACCTCACCCACCGCACCGCCGACGGCCGCCGAATCCCCCTTCTCCAACTTCTCGGCGCGAATCAACAATGGCCCTCCCTTTTCGATCCTCGCCTTGTCTCTCTCTCTGCCCGCCAACTCGGATTCATCGGCTTCGAACGGCACGGCCAAGCGTGGGTGCTACAGCAGTGGGACTGCGAAGTCCTGTAGCGAAAAGGTCGTCCTTCATTCAGACGAGAGATCACCCGTTCAGGAGAGCTGGAACCTTGGTCGCGCCTGAAGAATGCGCCGGCAGCCGCCTTGGCTGCGCATGCGGGAGGACCCATGGCTGTCTTGCTCGTGACGTACGATTTGCGCAAACCCGGTCGAAACTACGAGCCCGTCTTTGCATACCTAAAGCGCTTCACGTACTGCAAGGGCATGGAGTCGGTATGGCTGCTGGACACTCCGGTTCCTACTGCCCAGATCAGAGACTCACTGAAGGCACTGGTGGACGCGAACGATCGCCTGTTTGTCGTGCGACTAGCGCGGGACTGGGCCAGCCTGAACTATGACTGCGCAGGGTGGCTAAACGACACGGCGCGCAGTTGGTAGGTATTACCTCCAGCCCCCGGACGGCAGCTGACAACCTCGTGCGATCATCCCCGCGTGGTGAGAGACAACCGTCGAGGGGACGCTCGGACTCACTTACCTGCCGCGTTATGGCTCGTCGTCCCACACGATGGCATGGGTAGAAATCACCGCCGCGATCTCTGAGGCCGAGAGTTTCTTATGCTGAAGAAGCGCTTCGGCGAGACTTACCACCTTTGGCCAGAGATTCAAGACCATAGAGTCGACCACCTTGAACAACTGTTCCGGCGAGTACTGCCCTGGAACCACACCGTCTCCAAAGACTCGCCCTAGGTGCTCGTGTAGCTCCTGTCGGTCTCTCCCCGACCTCAGGTGCTCACTGTCGGGAATATCCAGCCCTTCGGACTCGTAGAACCCTCTCTCAGCAGCCTCTCCCGCCAGCAGAACGAGCGCAGTAGCCCTGAAATGCTTCCAGTCGCCAGGCCCCATAAAATCCGGCTCGTAGGGCCGGTAACGCAAGCCGTCAAACGATTGGCCTCCGTCATCGCCAATTCGAACGCTGCTTCCGGGCGCACCTAGGGCGTGGGCAACCACTTGGTGACCAGCCTCGTGGTATGCCAAAGCACGTAGAAGATCGTCTTGAGCGTTGTCCCTGCCTGGCCGATCACGATCTGCACACCCGTCTTCCCTCAAGTCCTCACTCGGTCTCGATGTGCATCTTCGACTCGCCGCTCGTTCTAGAAATGACCGATTCAAACTCAATTGCGCCCCCTTGTGAAAGCCTCGAGGCGAGGTCTGAATACGTTCACAAACCGATTGGTCATAGTGAGTAGGTAATCTAGAGCCCGTACCCGCTCGCCCTCGGATGACCATTCCCCCAAGGGCGCTTTCACTCCCACTGAATACACCTTGCCGTTGTATGACCACGCGACGGAGTCCTCGATTGCGATCTCAATCGCCTCTTTGTCGCCTTGGAGATACTCGAACGCGCTTGCAGCGTCGGCGTACGTGCTCGCCCACGTGAGGTAAACGCCGACCACACCCGATGATCGGGCAACGTAGGCAGAAATCCAGCTCTCAGCTCCCGAAGGCGGCATGGGAAAGTAGGCATTTGTGCTTCGCGGAACCGTCTTGGGAATTGGCTGGCGTGTGTCATCCAGCTTCAGCCGCCGCATGTACTCGGCCCAAAATGACTGTAACCACCGCTGGTAATCCGTGAGCTGCGTCTGATCCAACCCTCCTTCGGTCTGTGCAGCTGCCATGAGATCACCAGCGGCAAGGTCAATCGCCAATTCCCCACCAGCACGGTCTACCGGCACGACGACGACGCGCCTCATGACCTCTGTCTTGGCGAGCACGCGGGGCTGCAACAGAACATCGCCGTCGCCTACGTCGTAGGCGGCCACCTCAATCAACCCAAATGTGAAGCGCAGACTCCCGTACCTCTCAAGAAAGGCAACCAGCGCCTCCGCCCCCGTGCGAATACCGTCGCCGACGACAAGCAGGACGATGTCTCCGGTGCGCAGGTTGTGGTTGATGCCATCTACGAATCGAGCTTCGTCCAGATCCGGATAACGCCCCCTTGCGACGTCCAGCAGGTATTTGGGGCCGCGTCCGGTAGCGCGGGCGACCTCCCGCGCAAGATCCTCATACGTCCACGTGGTGAGTTCCTTGGCGTAATCGAGAATCTGTGCGATTACTTCACGGCGGGCTTCAGGATTTCGCCAGAGTTTGGTCTCCACCAAGATGATCTGTCCCGTGCCCGTGACATACAGGATGTCGGCGGGACCGGCGACGGTGTTCAGCTCCATGCACACCGGCACAGGCTCGGAGACATTGGGAGCAATCTCGCGAAGGGGAAGCGCAAGGGGATGCTCGAACAACTGCTGCTGAAGCCACTTTTCAGAGAAAGCCGAGTGGGAGGCGGTGAGCGGAATACGAGGCAGAACGTTCGCTGCCCCGTTGCGCACTAGGATCGGGCTGGTGAAGGCGTTCAAGGCTTCGATCCTCCTTCGAGGGGTGCAAGACCTGAGCAGCGTACACAAGACTGCGCCCTGTTGTCCACAAATGTAGATTCACTTAGCATCTTCTGCATGGACGATCCGGCTCGCGAGTACAACACACATACCCGCTCTGCAGCCTGGAAACCGCTTTGCGCCCTGTTCACTGGGAAGGTCGATGAGTTCACGAGGCGTCATGCGCATCAACGGTTCTCAGAGAAGGCCCACATCGGCTTAGCCATGTGGAACTGGATGCTGCAAGAGGGATATGTCGCCCGGAACTGCTTCCGGACGCGGAGCGGATCCACTTCCGGCCCAAGAAGGAGAAGGGTGGCTTGCCTCTGTGGCGCTTGGCTTTCAAGGCTACCGTGAGGAACACCCCCGGCGTCGACGCACTTTTCGAGGGCAAACGCAAAGGACCGACTCCCCAGTACGCACGCCTATCGGATGCTGGCGTTGTTCCGGTCGACCCTGCACATGTTGTGCCGCAGCCTGAAGAACCCGTCTTGCGGTCAAATGCGGCGCCGGTTAGCCGCTACGCTGCGCGCGAAGAGTTCGTGGCCCAAGACGACGGACTGGAGTGGCTGTACATCTACAGCACCGCCCGAGAGATCGATAACTTTGTAGGCCATGGAATCGAACCACTTGTGAAAATCGGCTGCAGTCGGAACCACTACACACTGCGCATATCCCAACAGGCCGGGTCAACCGCGGCAGGAACGACTCTCGTTTGCCTGTACGCCTACAGACTTCGCAACGCTCATCAGGCCGAGTCTTCCGTGCACCACGCCCTGAAGTTGCAGGGAAAGCACGTCAAGGATGCTCCGGGTATCGAATGGTTCGAAGTCAGGCCGCAATCGGCGCACAAGCTCGTGGAGGCAATCTGCGGTAGCCTCACGCGCACGCCGAGGGACTCCAAATAGTGAGCTGCATGAGTGTTTCATCGTGCGCGATCTACTCGGTGCGAAATAAACACGGCACGTCGCCGCCCTCATTCACGCGCCAACCTGGTCGTACGCCTTCTGAATGTACGGCTTCAGCTGCTCCAGGTCTGCGTCACTCTTCACCGTAACTTCCAGATCGCCGGTTCCGAAATGACCGATGTCACGCATATCCCGTGAAATCCCAGGCGGACCTGGTTCCTTTCCTGGGTCCAGCTTCAGAAAGAACAGGATCTTTTGTTTCTGAACCTCCATGCACACGATGTTCTGAGTGGTTCGATAAGCGACGTAGAGCTTCTTCGGCGCTTCCTCAATGGCAGGGTCCAGTGTGAGGATGAATTCCTGCGCTGCGAGAGCAAGGCTCTTGATGGCGTCCGGCCTCCCATCAAGATGCTGGTCAAAAGTCCAACCTCCTTGTGCCTTCGTGAGTGCTGCCTTCTTACCGGCTTCGACCATCACTGGATTCTTGTCGCCTAGCGCTGCCTCCTGAAGGGAGACTTGACCACCACGGAATGCTTCTTCGAACAAGATTGCCTCATTTGAATATAGGCGATAGGTCCAAAGCTCTATGTTGGCACCCATGGCTTGCACGGCATGCTGATCGAACTTCTTGTACGAGGGTGCGAGACAAATGACGCGGATCTCGCTCCAGTCTATGGACGCCTTCCCGCCCAATGCCTTCTGCGCGGCGAGCTCGAAGTCTCCATGATGGTCCTTGAGCCAACTCAAGTAATACAACCCCTGGAGCACTACCTCACCTGAAGCAACCTTCTTGTATTCGATGATGACCGGATTACCGTCTTCCGAGAGACCTAAGGTGTCGATTCGGCCGGCATGAACGGCCCCAGTCTTGAATTCCGAAGCGACGAAAGAGCAGTTGAAAATCGCCTTTAGATTCTTCTCCACGAAGGACTGGAGAACCTTCTCCGAAGGGAATTCGACTTGGCTTACCGGGACAGCTTCGTGCCCCTTGATCTCGAACAGCGGCATGCACCCCTCCTATTGGAGTCATCTTCTCACACCGGATCGCTGCGGTTTCGTAGGCAACTATTCAGGCTGTCCGCTAGTCGCTGTCATCGAGTTCCTCCCGTCGCCTGGTGCTTTCGTCATAGGCAGCATTGTGCTGCTCGAGATAATGCCACTGCTCGGCGGATGGCTCCTTGGCCAGGTCGTGTAATGGTCCGAGGAGAAGGCGCTCTCCGACGGTGATTAGCGGGGAAACGCGAATCGTGCCCTCTCGGTCGAATGAGACTAGATGCTTGTCAAACAGCGCATCGAGGTTCGCGGACAACAGCAAACCGTTGTTTGGGTCAAGCCGCTGTTCGTCGGTGGCGCTCCTCCACGGCAGAACGTGCGAGGCTCGAAGAGCCTGGCGCAGGCCCAAGCCTGTTGCGGCGCAGCGATTCTTGAAAACCCTCTCCAGATCCCGTCGGAATTTGCCTTGACCGACCCGAGCCAGTACCAGCTGGTCCCGCGTCGTCGCTGGAATGTCGGCGCGGCCACGAATCTGGTCCAGATCCTGTTCGACTTCGGACGTACTCGAATCGGCATCGCCTCCGAAGATCTGTTCATCGATGCGTGCTGCCGTTGCGAGCAGCAGTTCTAAGGCAATATCCACATCGCACACCCGCAGATACCATGCATCCGGTTCCTTCCGAACGAAGAAAGCGTCCGCGTCGCATCCGTGCCGGCGGCTGAACATTTCCAAATCAAAACCGGTCGGACAAGCGTTAGCCGCTTCGGGAGTTCCAGCGGCGAATCGGTAACCCAGCACATGGCCGCTGTTCCACATTCGGTCCTTCATATAGCCGACGTACACGCCGCGCCACTCCACCCGTAGCGTCCAACGCCTCCCCGCGCGCCCTCGATCACTTGTTCCGATTGTGAAACCTTCGTTCTCAAGCAGGTTGCAGAAGGCAGCGACCTGGGGTGGGAGTGGTGTGTGTCCAGCGTAGTTTGTGAGGTCGACCATATTGGAGGAGCATACCCAAGGTAGGTCGCTAATCCATTGAGCGCCGCCACGTTCCTGGTTTCCAGCGAGCCGACGCCTTAGACGCCCATGTGGCCCACAGCCCTATTCCACCCGCAGCGCCATCTCGGCCCGCCGATTGCCCGAGGTGATGGTCGCCGTCACATCACCCTGCAAGCTATGCGCGCGATTGCCGCAGCCTCCGCATCCATCTTCGCCTGGAACTTCCCATAGTTAGAGAAGTGAAGGTGACGGTAAATGGTGACTCCCTCACCTTTGTGAATTGCGGGTAGCACATCGCTGGGCGAGCTCGCCTTCGCAACGGTCGGAAGAAACCCCCTGAGACCATCAGCTGAAGAACTCCTGATGACACGAACACATTCCTTGGCTTACCGTCAGTCAGCAGAGACTTGATTGTGTTCACGTGATACTGGGCCAGATCGTCAAGTGTCAGCTTGCTTCTCCCGGTGGTCGGCACGTGGAGCAACTCGATGAATGAGACCCTCTCGGCATCTTCGGCGGTGAGACCAATGCGAGAGAAATTCAGGTGGTATCTACGCCCGTCGCCACGGTATCCAGGCAGCAGAAACGGGTGATGGACGCCGTGCTTGCGCCAGAACGCCGGTCCATCCCGGTGGTAGTCCAGAATAGTCTCGAATGCCGGAGTCCCTTCGATGTCCGCTGCGTAATTTGCATCCAGACCCACGAAGATCAATTGGGCTTGCTTTGGCTCTGCGCCCTGGAAAGGGCGTGCCCGAAAGAGCTCGTTCAACCTTCTGCTGGGATGCTGGAGATACATGGGACGTCCGACCGTGCAGGCACATAGCATGATGCCGCAACTGGCGGGGCGAACAAAACCGGCATTCGGAGGACCCGCCCAGCGCCCTTCACGCCGCGGCTGTCACTGGCGCCGATGGCTTTTCTTCAGGCGCAAGGCGTCGCGGACGGCATCCATTCCCGCTTTGACCGAGAAACGTGCAACTGCGGGGAGTCCATAAGAGAGAGCCGCCACGTACTCCGCCAGCTTTAAGAGTTGGGCACCCTTGTCATACCTGGACTCCACCAGTGCGTTACTGCGCGAGTGTCCCATCAGGTCCGACTTAACAGGACGAGGCACGTCGGCCACACCTAAGGCGGTGGCAAAGTTGTGCCGAAAGGAATGGAAGGTCTTGCGGCCATTGCGCTCCATCTTGAGTCGGTTTCCCAGGAAGCGCTCGTTGAACCAGCTCCCCGCAGCCTTGCCATAGCCCTTGCGCTTGTCGTGCCCGCAACTCGGGAACAGTCTGACTTCGCCAGCCTCCCGCAGGGCCGCCGCGTACTGAAGCAACCCGAGCTCGATGAGGTGTTGGTGAAGTGGGACAATTCGCTCAGCGTTCACAGTCTTGAGGGATTTGTCCTCTGCGGCGTTCGCGTCGTCGTCTGCTGCCACTTTGTCATCAGCGTTCAGGTTGAAGTCCACATACCAGACGCCACCCTCCTCCACCAGATCACTCAAGTACAGCTGTGCAAGCTCGTTGAGTCGGCCGCCGGTGTAGAGTGCCAAGAGGGGCAACCAGTAGTAGTGCGGCCGGTATGAGTGGAAGCGGCCCTCAGGAGTGGGAGTGCCAGCCCCCTTTAAGAACCACTCAGCGCCGAAGATTTGGGCGAGATCAGCGTCGGAGAAGGCATCGCGCTGGTCCTGCGCCTTTGACTTACCGCCGGTGGATTTCTTCTGAATCTCCATGCCAAGGCCAATGGCGGGGTTCATCGAGAGGTGGGTCTCTTTCACCGCCCAACTGAAGACTTCGGAGATCCCATCCATGAAGCGACGATGCGAGTCCGGGGTGATCCGGGCCAGGGCATGCGTATCCGCGAGGTCAATCAGCTCGCGGAACCCAGCCTCGGGGCACTTGAATCGCCGGCGCACTGCGCCTCGGTTGCTGGGGAGCTTGCCCAGCTCGTCGGAGAATCGACGCACCAGCGGCCTCGTGATCTCCGACATCAGGGGGTCGCCCATCAGCTCTTGGAACGCCCGGCACTGATCCATCTTGCGTTCTGTTTGGTCTTCCTTCCAGTCGCCCTTCTTGCGTTTCAGGAACTCCACGACGAGGTCGGAGAAACGCATGCCCGCAGGCGCAGCCTCTGAGAGAACCGCGTTGGCAGGGGTCGCATCAGGCCTGAGCTGTGAAGCCAAGGAGTCCCGCAGACTCTCAACTGCTTCTCGTTCGACTAGCAGCTCCGAGGACGTGACGAGTTGCCCCGGCAGGTCCACAACGAAGCCACGTTCCTGCGACGGCCAAGCCAGGAACTGGCACACCCGCGCAGCACCTTCGGCTGCTTGCAGTGCCTCCTCGCGATGACGGATCCGCGCGCGACCTCCGAAGACCGTCGGGACCCCGTCTCGCGGGGGAAGAACCATCGACGCCCGCCCGAACTCGTCGTGCTCGTACTCGACGCTGTCGTAGATCGAATCGAGCGCCCAACCCTGCCAGTCCCGGGCGTCGACGTAGAACCGCGCACCGCGATCTGCAAGGCGCGCGGCCAGGTCGGCGGGAGGAGCGGCACCCAGCTCCGCCGCGGCCTTCTCCAAACCGATGAAACCGTTCCCCAGAAGGGAGATCGACCCTGCCTTGATCTTCGCCGCGTCCATAGCCTGTACCGCTTCAATCGCCCGATGCCAATGCGCCGCGATCTCCGCGGCGACGATCTTCGCCAACCGGAGGTCCCGACAGCCTGTGGAGCGGTGGATCTCGCCCTTGCCCACCGCGTGCTTCAGACGCGCCGGGACGCAGAGACGGACAAAGTAGGTGCCGCTGGCGCGGCGGTAGAGATACTGAGCACCCATTTCGTAGCCTGCTTTCGTAGCAGACATGCGAGTCGGTGCGTCGTCCCACAGAAACAGCAAGCATATCAAGCACTTGCAGAACTATGGAGCGGGCGATGGGAATCGAACCCACGTCTTGAGCTTGGGAAGCTCAGGTCCTGCCATTGAACGACGCCCGCGGGACTGGCGCGATTCTAACCGTCCGGCCCTCCGGGAATCCCCTGAGCGCCTTTTGGTCAGCCGCTGGTAAAACCACGGTCATGACAAGACCCAAGGCGCCGAACATCACCCGCGCCGGTTCCGAGCCGCAGGGCAGCGGCTTTTCCAAGGTGTTCGACTTCCTGCGCGAGCAGCTGCTGGACGGCAGCATCCGCAATGGCGACCGCCTGCTGCCCGAGCGCGAGCTGGCCCTGCAGCTGGGCGTCAGCCGGCCGATCGTGCGCGAGGCGCTGCGCGCCCTGTCGATGATGGGCGTGGTGGAGATCCGCGAGCGCGTGGGCACGGTGGTCTGCCGGCCCGACGTCTCCGTGCTGGGCGACGTGTTCGCCTTCTCGCTCGCGCAGGTGCCCGACGCGATCGACGACGTGATGCAGGCCCGCATCGCTCTGGAGTGCCAGGCGATCCGCCTGGCCTGCCAGCGCGCCACCACCGCCGACATCGAACGCATGCGCGATGCGCTGGACTCGATCGAGGCGACCGTGGACGACGCCACGCACGGCGGCCTGGCCGACTTCGATTTCCACCTGGCGCTGGTGCGCGCCAGCAAGTCCGACACGCTGATCCAGCTGTATGGCGCGATGGCCACCCTGCTGACGCGCTCGCACCGCGACCGCCGCCAGCTGGTGGGCGACCACCACGACGAGGCCATGAAGCGCACCGTGGTCGAGGACCACCGCCACCTGCTGCAGGCCGTGATCGACGGCGACGAGGACGCGGCGGACCAGGCGCTGCGCCAGCATTTCCGCATCGGCGACGACCTTCGCCGGCAGAAGGCGCTGGCGCCCAGCCGGCCGGCGGCCGCGCCCGCGCGGGCCCGCAAGACGAAAGAGACCACGCAATGACGCAGACCACCGCCGGCGCCGTCGGCTTCATCGGCATCGGCACCATGGGCCGCGAGATGGCGATCAACCTCGCCAAGGCCGGCCACCGGGTGGCCGCGTACGACGTGCGGCGCGAGGCGGCCGAGGCGCTGGCGCCCTTCGGCATCCGCGCCGCCGCGAGCGTCGCGGACGCGAGCCGCGGTGCCGACGCCGTCATCACCATGCTGCCCGACACGCCGGACGTGGAAGCCGTCGTCTACGGCGATGGCGGCCTGCTGGCCAACCCGCCCGAAGGCCGGCTGGTGATCGACATGAGCACCATCGCCCCTGGCGCGGTGCGCCGCATGCATGCCGACCTGGCGCGCGCCGGCGTCGCCTTCATCGACGCGCCGGTGTCGGGCGGCCCGGTCGGCGCGAAGAACGCCACCCTGTCGATCATGGCCGGTGGCGAAGCCGCGGCCTTCGCGCAGGCGCAGCGCTTCTTCGCCGGCATGGGCACCACCATCACGCACGTCGGCGAGAGCGGCGCGGGCCAGACCGTGAAGCTGTGCAACCAGCTGATCTGCGGCATCAACATCCAGGCGATCTGCGAAGCGCTCGCCCTGGGCCGCGCCGCGGGTGTCGACCTGCAGCAGCTGCGCAAGGTTCTGCTGGGAGGCTCCGCTGCGTCGTGGATGCTGGACAAGCTCGGGCCGCAGATGATCGAGGGCGACGCCTCCGCGGGCTTCCGCATCGACCTGATGCTGAAAGACCTGCGGCTGGTCGCGCAGCAGGCGCAGGAAACCAACGTGCCCCTGCCCGCCACCGCGCTGGTCACCACGCAATATCTGGACGCGCGCGCATGGCGAGGGCGGCAACGGCAACCAGGCGCTGTTCCGCGTGTACGACCGCATGAGCGGGCAGGTGCGGCAGTGACGCTGGACTTCGCCGCGGTCCTTTCGCGCTGGCCCATGTTCCTGGACGGCGCGGCGATGACCATGAAGCTCGCGACCGGCGCCACGCTGATCGGCTTCGCCATCGGCACCTTGTGCGCGATCGGCAAGCGCAGCAAGCTCGGATGGGCGCAGCGGGGCGCCACCGTGTACGTCGAGGTGATCCGCAACACGCCGCTGCTGGTGCAGATCTTCCTGGTGTACTTCGGCCTGGCCAGCCTGGGCCTGAAGCTGCCGGCCTTCACCGTGGCGCTGGCGGCGCTGACCATCAACGTGGGCGCCTATGCCACCGAGATCATGCGGGCCGGCTTCGACTCCATCCACAAGGGGCAGCTCGAGGCGGCCGAGTGCCTGGCGCTGAGCCGCCGGCAGGTGTACTGGCACGTGGTGCTGCTGCCGGCGATGGAGCGCGTGTACCCGGCGCTCACCAGCCAGTTCGTGCTGCTGATGCTCGCCTCCTCGGTCTGCTCGCAGATCTCCGCCGAGGAACTGACGGCCGTCGCCAACTTCGTGCAGTCGGACACCTACCGCCCGCTGGAGACCTACGTGCTGGTCGGGCTGGCCTACGTGCTGCTGTCGCTGGCGATGCGCGCCGGCTTCTGGGGACTGGGACTCATGCTGTTCCCGCGCCGCCGCCGGCTGGGGACCACGCTGTGAGCACCGCCCTGACCGCCAACCACCTGTGGTTCCTGCTGCAGGGCGCGGCCTGGACCGTCGGCCTGTCGCTGATCGCCTTCGTCGGCGGCGGCCTGCTCGGGCTGGCGGTGGCGCTGTGCCGGGTGTCGCCGGTGAAGGCCGTGCGCGTGCTCACCGCCGGCTACGTGCAATTGATCCAGGGCACGCCGCTGCTGGTGATCCTGTTCATGACCTTCTTCGGGCTGCCGGTGCTGGGCCTGACCATCTCGCCGCTGGCCGCCGCCGGCGTGTCGCTGACGGTCTACGTCGGCGCGTACCTCGGCGAGATCTGGCGCGGCTGCATCGAATCCGTTCCGCGCGCGCAATGGGAAGCGGCCGAGTGCCTGGCGCTCACGCGCATCCAGCGCATGCGGCTGGTGGTGCTGCCGCAGGCCGTGCGCATCGCCACGCCGCCCACCGTGGGCTTCATGGTGCAGATCGTCAAGAACACCTCGCTCGCCTCGGTCGTCGGCTTCGTGGAGCTCGCGCGCTCCGGGCAATTGATCAACAACTCGGTGTTCGAGCCCTTCCTGATCTACCTGGTCATCGCCGCCATGTACTTCGCGATGTGCTATCCCCTGTCCCGCTGGAGCCAGCGCCTGGAGCGCCGCGCCGCACCGCTGCAGCAGGCCGGCGCCACGCCGCTGCCGCAGCCCGCCACCCTGTCCCTCACATGAACACTCCGACCAACGAGAGCGGCGCGGCCGTGGTGCTGCGCGACGTGCACAAGAGCTTCGGCGCGCACAAGGTGCTGGCCGGCGTCAACCTGGAGGCGCAGCGCGGCCAGGTCACGGCCATCATCGGCCGCAGCGGCTCGGGCAAGAGCACGGCGCTGCGCTGCATCGACCGGCTGGAGACCGTCGACAGCGGCGAGATCACGGTGTGCGGCCGGCGCGTGGACGACCCGCACGTGGACCTCAAGGCCCTGCGCCTGGACGTGGGCATCGTCTTCCAGAGCTACAACCTGTTCCCGCACCTGAACATCGAAGAGAACATCATGCTGGCGCCGCGCGCCGCCAAGGGCCTGGACAAGGCAGCCGCGCGCGAACTCGCGCACAGCGTGCTGGCCAAGGTGGGCCTGCGCGAGAAAGCGACCGCGTATCCGGAGCAGTTGTCCGGCGGCCAGCAGCAGCGCGTGGCGATCGCCCGCTCGCTGGCGATGCAGCCCAAGGTGATGCTGTTCGACGAAGTGACCTCGGCGCTCGACCCCGAGCTCACCGGCGAGGTGCTCAAGGTGATCGAGGAACTGGCCGCCGGCGGCATGACCATGGTGATGGTCACGCACGAGATGGCCTTCGCGCGCCGCGTGGCCGACCAGGTGGTGTTCATGAACGCCGGCCGCGTGTGGGAACAAGGCAGCGCCGACATCCTCACCAACCCCACGACACCCGAATTGAAGCAGTTCGTGCAGAGCGAGCTGTAGACCCGTTTTTCAACCAGAGAAGACCCAGGAGACACCATGACCCTGTTCCGTTCCGCCCTCGTGGCGACCTGCCTGACCGTCGCCGCGATGGGCGCCCATGCCGACCTGCTGGACGACATCATGAAGTCCAAGAAGATCCGCATCTCCACCGACTTCGCGATCCCGCCCGCCGGCATGATGGATGCCAACATGCAGCCCAGCGGCTCCGACGTGGAGACGGCCAAGCTGCTGGCCAAGGACTGGGGCCTGGAGATCGTCTGGGTGCCCACCACCGGCGCCACCCGCATCCCCAACGTCAACACCGGCAAGGCCGACATCATCATCTCCACGCTGTCCGTCACGCCGGAGCGCGCCAAGGTGATCGACTTCTCCAAGCCCTACGCCGTGCTGCAGTCGGTCGTGGGCGCGCCCAAGGCCACCGCGATCAAGGACTGGGCCGACCTGAAGGGCAAGAGCGTCACCGTCACCCGCGGCACCACGCAGGACACCGAGCTCAGCGCCATGGCCAACGACAAGGGCTTCAAGGTCGTGCGCTACGACGACGACGCGACCATGGTGACGGCGGGCGCCACCGGCCAGGCCGAAGCGGTCGCCACCTCGGTCGCGCTGGTCAACGCCATCTCCAGCAAGAGCCCGAACAAGCCCTGGGAGCCGAAGTTCGTGATCCGCAACTTCGACCTGGCCATCGGCACCAAGCAGGGCGAGCCGCGCCTGCAGGCCAAGCTGAACGAGTGGGTCACCGCCAACCTGAAGAACGGCAAGCTGAGCGACATCTACAAGAAGTACTACGGCGTGGCCCTGCCCGCCTCCATGACCAACTGATCGCGACCAAGGAAGCACATGAAGATCGTCATCGGCTCGGACCACGCGGGCTGGGCACTCAAGGGGGCGGTGATCGCCCACGTCAAGGCGCTCGGCCACGAGGTGATCGACGTCGGCAGCCACGACCCGAAGCCGGTCGACTTCCCGGACATCGCGGGGGCGCTGACCTCCAAGGTGCTGTCCGGCGAGGCGCAGCGCGGCATCATGGTCTGCGGCACCGGCGTCGGCGCCTCGATCGCGGCCAACAAGGTGCGCGGCATCCGCGCCGCGGTCTGCCACGACATCCACTCGGCGCACCAGAGCGTGGAGCACGACGACGTGAACGTCATGTGCATCGGCGCCCAGATCGTCGGCCCCTGGCTGGCCAACGACCTGGTCGGCTCCTTCCTGGATGCGAAGTTCGTCGACAACGAGGACCACCGCCGCCGCGTCGCCAAGCTCCACGAGATGGACAGCGCGTTCAAGTGAAGACGGACGCCGTGCGCCGCAAGGTCGTCGTCTTCGGCAGCCTGAACATGGACCTGGTGGCCCGTGTCCCGCGCATGCCGGAGCCGGGCGAGACCCTCATGGGCCACGGCTTCCTCTCCAACCCGGGCGGCAAGGGCGCGAACCAGGCGGTCGCCTGCGCGCGCCAGGGCGCGCGGGTGGAGATGGTGGGGCGCGTCGGCAACGACGGCTTCGCCGCGGAATTGCGCGCGGCCCTGGCCGCGCAAGGCGTGGCGGCCGACGGCGTCGCCACCGCCGAGGGACAAGGCACCGGCGTCGCCATGATCATGGTCGACGACGGTGCGCAGAACTGCATCGCGGTGATCCCCGGGGCGAATGCCGCGGTCGGCATCGCCGATGCGCAAGCCTTGCGGCCGCGGTTGCAGGATGCGTCCTTGCTGCTGCTGCAACTGGAAGTGCCCATGGAGGCCGTGGTGCGGGCCGCGGAGGGGCGCGCGCGGCCGGCTGCGCGGTGCTGCTCAATCCGGCCCCGGCACGGGAGCTGCCGGCGGCACTCTGGCCGCTGGTCGACATCCTGGTGGTGAACGAAACCGAGGCCCGCATGCTGGCCGGGCTGCCGGCCGTCAGTCTGGACAACGCGGCCCATGCGGCCGCGGCACTGTGCCGTCGAGGTCCGCGCGAGGTGCTGGTCACGCTGGGCGAGCACGGCGTGACCTGGGTGTCGCCGGAGGGATCGCAGCACTTCGACGCCGTGCGGGTGCAGCCCGTGGACACGACCGCGGCGGGCGACACCTTCATCGGCGCGCTCGCGGCCTTGCTGGTGGAAGGCCGGGCCATGCCCGAAGCCGTGCGCCACGCGATCAAGGCGGCCGCGATCTGCGTGACGCGGCCCGGGGCGCAGGCGGCGATGCCTTCGCGCGAAGAGGTCGATCGATTCGGCACGACGCCACCCTGAGGGGTCCTGTCAATATCGCTTGCCCCTAGCCAAAGCGCGCAAACAGTCCACACCCGCGCGGCGCGATTCCTAGAATGGACCGGCATTTTCCCAGGGTTCACTCAGGAGACAGCAGCCATGAAACGCGCATTTCACGGAGTCCGTCGTTCCCTCCTGGCCGCGTCCGCGCTGGCCCTGGCGCTGGGCGGCATCGCCCTGCCGGCCGGCGCCCAGCAGGCCATCACGCTGCACGGGGCCTCGCAGTTCAACGACGACCACGCCTTCACCAAGACCATGGTGAAGTTCGAGGAGCTGGTGAAGAAGTACTACGGCAAGCCGGTCAACTTCGTCCTGCACAAGAACAGCGAGCTGGGCCTCGAGAAGCAGTACTTCGAGTACATGTCCCAGGGCAAGGCGGTCGACTACGCGGTGGTGTCGCCGGCGCACATGTCCACCTTCTCCAAGGCAGCCCCCTTCATCGACGCGCCTTTCCTGTTCCGCGACCTCGCGCACTGGAATAAGGTGCTGGATGCCGATACCTTCAAGCCGATCGCCGACGAGATCGCGCAGCGCGCGGACGTGATGCTGATCGGCTACGCCGGCGGCGGCGTGCGCAACATCTTCTCCAACAAGCCGGCGTCCAACCTGAACGACATCAAGGCACTGAAGGTGCGCGTGCAGGGCGCTCCGATCTGGAGCCGCGCCTTCACCGCCGTGGGCATGGCGCCCACGGTGATCGCCTACAACGAGGTCTACAACGCCATCCAGAACGGGGTGATCTCCGCCGGCGAGAACGAGGCCGCGGGCGTGGAGCAGATGAAGTTCAACGAGGTGGCGCCCAACCTGCTGATGACGCAGCACGCCATCACGATCCGGCCCCTGTGCTTCTCGGGCAAGACCTTCAAGACGCTGCCGCCCGACCTGCAGCGCGCCATCGTCCGCGCGGGCAAGGAAGCCGGGGCCTACGGCCGGCAGATCGAGTCGTCCGAGGACGGCGCCAAGCTGGACGCCATGGAGAAGGCCGGCAAGCTCAAGCGCATCGCCTTCGCCGACCGCGCGAAGATGAAGGCGCTGGTGGACCCGGTGATCGCGGCCTACGCCAAGGAGATCGGCGCCGAGGCGATCTACACCAAGATCAACGCCACCAAGTGAGCGCCGCGGGCGGGGCCTGGCGCCGCTTCACCGCCGGCTTCGCACGGCTCCTGGACTGGCTGCTGATCGCCACCGTGATGGTGCTGATCGTGCCGGTGACGATGCAGATCGTCTCGCGCTACACGGACCTGATCCCGCCCTACATCTGGACCGAGGAGCTCGCGCGCTTCCTCTTCATCTGGATGATCATGATCGGCGCGATGGTGGGCGTGCGCGAGATGGCGCACTTCAACGTGGACATCTGGCGCCAGCCCTCGCCGCGCATGAATGCGGCGCTGAACCTGGTCACGCACCTGTGCACGCTGGTGTTCGCGCTGGTGTTCGTGGTGGCGGGCGTCGAGTTCACGCGCTTCGCCCTCTACCGCATCTCCGAGCTGGCCGAACTGCCCCTGTGGACGATCCACGTGGCCTGGCCACTGACCGGCCTGGCCTGGATCGTCTTCCTCGGCGAGCAGGTGGCCGACGAGATCGGCGTGCTCACCGGCAGGCTGCCCGCATGAACGGCGCCGTCCTGTCGCCCGCGGTCGCCAGCGCCATCCTCTTCTTCGTGTTCTTCGGGCTCATGGCGCTGCGCGTGCCGGTGGCCTTCGCGCTCGGGCTGGCCTGCCTGCCGATCCTGCTGATCGAGCCGCGCCTGTCCGCCATGGCGCTCATGAGCGAGACCTTCAACGCCTACAACTCCTTCATCCTGCTGGCGGTGCCCTTCTTCCTGCTCACCGCCAACCTGATGAACGTGGGCGGCATCACGGACCGGCTGCTCAAGTTGTCGCGCACGATGGTGGGCCATTTCCCCGGAGGGCTGGCGCGGCGCAGATCAACGTGGTGCTGTCGCTGTTCTTCGCGGGCATCTCCGGCTCGTCGACGGCGGACGCGGCCAGCCAGTCGAAGATCTTCATCGAGGCGCAGCGCCGCGAGGGCTACGACGACAGCTTCTCGGTGGCGATCACGGCCGTGTCGTCGGTGCTGGCGGTCATCATCCCGCCCTCGATCCTGATGATCGTTTGGGGCGGCGTGCTGTCGGTGTCGATCGGCGCCCTCTTCCTGGCCGGCATCATCCCCGGCCTGCTGCTGGTGGCGGTGCAGATGGCCACCGTCCATGCCTACGCGAAGCTGCGCAAGTACCCGACCTATCCGCGTGCCACCTTCGTCGAGTTCCTGAAGTCGGCGGCCGTGTCCGTGCCGGCGCTCATGACCCCGGTGATCATCATC
Source organism: Ramlibacter montanisoli (assembly GCF_013087525.1). Classification (GTDB taxonomy): domain Bacteria; phylum Pseudomonadota; class Gammaproteobacteria; order Burkholderiales; family Burkholderiaceae_C; genus Ramlibacter; species Ramlibacter montanisoli. The sequence continues at coordinate 2,264,394 of NZ_JABFCS010000001.1, forward strand.
GGCGGCAAGATCTTCGGCTGGTTCACCGCCACCGAGTCGGCGGCCGTGGCGGTGCTCTACGCCGGCGCGCTGTCGATCTTCGTGTACCGCGAGATCGACCTCAAGGGCGTGCTGCACGCCTTTGCCGACACGGGCAAGTTCGCCTCGGTCACGCTGTTCTGCGTGGGCACGGCCAGCGCCTTCGGCTGGCTGATGGCGTATTACAAGATCCCGCAGGCCCTGCTCTCCGGTGTCTCGGCCTGGGGCATGGGCTGGGTGGCCACGGGCTTGTTCATCGCCTTCGTGTTCCTGGTCGTCGGCTGCTTCCTGGACGCCATCCCGGCCATCATCATCGTGGGCACCATCCTGCAACCCATCGCCGCCGCCGCGCACATCGACCCGGTGCACTTCGCGATGATCGGCATCGTGTCGCTGGCCTTCGGGCTGGTGACGCCGCCCTACGGGCTGTGCCTGATGATCTGCTGCAAGATCGCCGAAATGCGCATGGCCGATGCGCTGAAGGACGTGATGCTGATGCTGCTGCCAATGATCGGCGTGCTGGTGCTGGTGATCGTCTGGCCGCAGCTGGTGCTGTTCCTGCCGGGGCTGATCTCGCCGGAATTCCTGAAGTGAAGAGGGGATGCCGGGCGCTCGCCCGGTGCCTCCCGAGCGCCCGGATCCGCTGCCACACCACCGCCTTCGGATCGCGCATCGCCATGGCCTGCATGCAGCGATCCAGCCAGCCCTCGCGCATCTTCATGCGGTCGGTCGCCAGGTCGAGGTCCGCCAGGGTGCTGACCCCGCAGACGACGTCGTCCTGCGCAGGGGTCTCGAAGGCGATGCGGCCTTCCAGCACGATTTCCAGCTTGACCGGCTGGCCGTCGATGGCGACGCGCGTGCGGATCCCGTACTGGTCCGCGCGCAGTTCGCCGACACGCTCCAGGGGGCCAGGCCCGCGGGCCCGGTCAACGCGGTCCGCAATGCGCGGTAGTGCTCCACCGCGTAGTCCGCCAACTAGCCCGCCTTCGGCTCCTCCGCTTCCACCGCAGGGACGGCCAGTTCCTTGCCCACCATCGCGCGGGCGTAGAGGTAGTTGTTGCGTGCCGTGTCGCTCAACCCGTCCAGGTCCACCCTGCCCGCGCCGTCGCAGGGGAAGGCGTAGCCCCGGCCACTTGCGAACAGCGAACGGAAGCACAACCGGAAAGGTCCGTTGCCTGCACCTCGAGAGTCCATCATGGGCACCTCCTTCGCTTTCCTGTTCAACGCGGCAGGGCGGTGGCGGACGACATCCTGTTGCAAAGCAGGGGTGAAGACTGTGATGGAGGGCTACCGGGGTGGCCTGCCAGGTCCGGTCAGGTCTTGGCCTTGGACCGCGCGGGGACCTCTCGGGGCGGAACCGGCCGGCGGACACTCCGGCTCTCGAACAGTTGCAGCACCCGCGGCGCATGCGCCTGGACCGATTCCGAATTCCTGTGGTACCAGTCGAGCACGCGCTCCTCCGGGACTCCCAGTGCATCGGCTTCCCCAGGAGCTCGCCGTTCGGACGTCCCTCCTTCTGCAGCAGCGCGGCTTTCGCATAGAGCGCCGCTGCCAGGTTCAAGCGGGCGACGCCGTGGTCCATCACCTGCAAGGCTTGCCTGCCGTACTCGATCGATTGATCGAGCAGGTCCGCTTGCGTGAAGTGGTACGAAAGGGCGCCGAGCACCCAGGCGTCGCGGGGATTCCTCAGCTCGAGAAGGCGCTTTGCCAGCGAGCGGACCAGGTCCTGGTTCTCCGGATGGGCGAACCTGCTGATCTGCGCCTGGAGCGAGATGACGCACGCGCGGCGATAGTCGGGATCGCTGTCGCAGGCAGGCGTCAGGATGGAGTTGAGGGTCTCGCCCCGTTGCGGGCCCCAGCCGATGGCCCTGTAGTACTCGGCGAGATTGAGCTTCAGCCACGGATCCCCGGGTGCGAGCTCGAGCCCGCGGTGGATGGTCTTGACTGCTTCCACGTTGGCGCCCGAAAAGAGGTAGATCTCGGCCCTGAGCGACAGCGCCCTCACGTTGTCGGGATCGAGTTCCAGCGCCTTGAGGACCAGGAAGCGGTAGGCGTCCTTCGTGCCTGGCGCAAACTGGTCGGAAACGATGTGACCGCCCTTGATGGTGATGCGCGCCGCTTCCACATACCCGGCCGACGAATTCGGGTTCTTCCTGAGCACCTCCGAGACGATGGTTGCTGCGCGTTGCAGCAGGCTCGAATCGCCGTAGTAGTTTGCGATGAGGGTGCGCGCCTGGTCCAGTTTTTCCTTCTCTCCAGGGCTTGGCTGGTTCCCGGCCCAGGCAAGGGGCAGCATCAACGTGATGGCTGCAGCAATCGTCGCAGCACGCAGTCTGATCATCCTTTTCCTCCCTCTTTGACTTGGTGCAGCAAGGATATAGGCGGGTTTCTGCATTCCCGCCAATGCGCCTGAGATGCCCGGGGATGTGTTGCGCAGACGCACTTCGCGTCGGCCTCATCGCTCAGTGAAAGTCCCGGCTGGCGCCCAGCGTCCCCAGCCTTCCCAGCAAGGGCGTCAGGTCCTCCAGCCTTTCCGCGATCAGGTGCCGCACCTGCCCGCCGCTGTCCACGTCCCGCTGCCAGACACCGCGCACGGCCAGCAGCTTCGATTGCAGCAAGGCATCGCGATGCTGCTCGCGCACGTGCTTCCAGACGATCACGTTGACCGGTCCCGTCTCGTCCTCGAGGGTCACGAAGATGGTGCCCTTGGCGGTCTGCGGCTGCTGGCGGACGGTGACGATGCCGCAGGCACCGACGCGGCGGTTGTGCGGCAGGTCGTGCAGCTCGCCGGCGCTGAGCAGCTTCATGCGGGCCAGGCGGGGACGCAGCAAGGCCACGGGGTGCTTGCGCAGCGTGAAGCCGAGGGAAGCGTAGTCGAAGAAGATCTCCTCGCCTTCCCTGGCGGCCGGCAGCAGCAACTGCTGTTCGTTGATCGGGGCGTCGCGCAGCATGCCGGGGGCCTTCTGCTGCGCGGAGGCTTCCCAGACCTGCTGGCGGCGGTGGCCTGCGAGGGACTTCAGGGCATCGCCGGCGGCCAGCGCGTTGAGGTCCTTCAGGTCGAGCTGCGCGCGCAGGGCCAGGTCCTCGACGCCCTCGAAGGAACGTTCCGCGCGCGCATCGACGATGCGCCGGCCGCCTGCTTCGCTGAGGGAGCCGATGAGGCGCAGGCCGAGGCGCACCGCGGGACGCGGGAAATTGGAATCTGACCCCAATTTGGAGTCCCAGTCCGAATGGCAGACATCCGCCGGCAGCACCTGCACGCCATGCCGCTGCGCATCCTGGATCAACTGCGAGGGCGCATAGAAACCCATGGGCTGCGAGTTGAGCATCGCGGCCAGGAAGCATTCGGGTTCGTGGCATTTCAGCCAGCTGGAGTCGTACGCCAGCAGCGCGAAGCTGTAGGCGTGGCTTTCGGGGAAGCCGTATTCGCCGAAGCCCAGGATCTGCTGGAAGATGCTTTCGGCGAACTCGCGGCGGTAGCCCTTGGCCAGCATGCCGTCGATCAGGCGGTCCTGGAACTTGTGGACGCCGCCGCTGCGTTTCCAGGCGGCCATGGAGCGGCGCAGCTGGTCGGCTTCGTCGGCGGAGAAGCTGGCGGCGATCATCGAGATCTGCATCACCTGCTCCTGGAAGATCGGGATGCCCAGCGTGCGCTCCAGCGCGGGCCGCAGCTCCTCGCTTTCGTAGCGGATCGCCTGCCCCTGGCGCAGTCGCTCCCGCGCCTTCAGGTAGGGATGGATCATGCCGCCCTGGATCGGGCCGGGCCGCACGATCGCCACCTCGATCACCAGGTCGTAGAACTCCCGGGGCTTCAGGCGCGGCAGCATGGACATCTGCGCGCGGCTCTCGATCTGGAACACGCCCACCGTGTCGGCCCGGCAGATCATGTCGAAGGTGGGCTGGTCCTTGTCCGGGATGTCGGTGAGCGTGAACGGACGGCCGCGGCGCTGCCCCACGAAGGCCAGGCAGCGGCGGATGGCGGTGAGCATGCCCAGCGCCAGCACGTCCACCTTGAGCAGGCCCATCTCGTCCAGGTCGTCCTTGTCCCACTGGATCACGGACCGGTCCTTCATCGCCGCGTTCTCCACCGGCACCAGCCGCGTGAGCTTGCCCTGCGTGAGCACGAAGCCGCCGACGTGCTGGCTCAGGTGCCGGGGAAATCCCATCAGCTCCTCGGACAGCTCCATCCACAGGGCCAGCGATTTCGCCGGCACCTCCAGCTGCAGGTGGGCCGCGAGCGCGGAGAGTTTCTGCACGCGCAGGCCGCGCTCGTCGAACCAGAAATGGTCCTTGGCGAAGGCATCGACCATCTGCTCGGGAATGCCCATGGCCTTGCCCACGTCGCGGATCGAACTGCGCGCCCGGTAGGTGGCGACCACCGCCGCGATGGCCGACCGGTCCCGGCCGTACTTGCGGTAGATGTACTGGATCACCTCCTCGCGCCGCTCGTGCTCGAAATCGACGTCGATGTCCGGTGGCTCCTTGCGCTCGCGGCTGATGAAGCGTTCGAACAGCAGGTTCGAGCGGGCCGGATCGACGGCGGTGATGCCCAGGCAGTAGCAGACCGCGGAATTCGCCGCCGAACCCCGGCCCTGGCACAGGATGTCCTGCGAGCGCGCGAAACGCACGATGTCGTGCACGGTCAGGAAGAACATCTCGTAGGCGCAGTCGGAGATCAGGTCGAGTTCGCGCACCAGCTGCTTGCGCACCCGCCAGGGCACGCCCTGCGGATAACGCTGGCCCGCGCCTTCGATCGTGAAGCGGCGCAGCGCCTGGCGCGGGGTGCATCCCGCGGGCACCGTTTCCAGCGGGTACTGGTACTTGATCTCCTCCAGGCTGAAGCTGCAGCGGTCCGCGACTTCCACGGTGCTTTCCAGCAGTTCCTGCGGATAGAGCGAGGCCAGGCGCATGCGGTGGCGCAGGTGGCGCTCGGCATTCACCTGCAGTCCGAAGCCGCAATCCGACACCGGCTTGCCCAGGCGCACCGCCGTCATCACGTCCTGCATCGGCTTGCGCGAGCGCGCGTGCATGTGCACGTCGCCCGCCGCAACGAGAGGCACCCCGCTTTCCTCGCCCGCCTCCTGCAGCTTCTTGAGCCAGAGGTCGTCTTCGCCATCGAGCAGCAGTTCGGCGGCCAGCCAGAGGCTGCGGCCGAAATGGCTGCGGGCCCATTCCAGTCGTTCCGTGATCGCGTCCGTGGACAAGTCTTGCGAAGGTGCGAGCAGGATCTCGCATTCGCGCAGCAGGGAAAAATCGCTGCCCTCGCGCGTGCACACGTACTCGCCCTTCTCGGCCACCCGCCGCGCCAGCGTGATGAACTCGCACAGGTTGCCCCAGCCCGTGACGTTGCGCGCCAGCGCCACCAGCCGGAAGCCGTCGAGGGCGAACTCCGCACCCAGCAGCAGCTTCAACCCGAGCTTCTTCGCTTCCCCATGCGCGCGCACCACGCCGGCCACCGAGCATTCGTCGGTGATCGCCAGTGCGGTGTAGCCCAGTTCGTGCGCGCGCTGCACCAGCTCCTGCGGGTGCGAGGCACCACGCTGGAAACTGAAGTTGGAGAGGCAGTGCAGCTCCGCGTAATCCGGCAACCAGGACATGCGCTCCTCCTCAGGCGTACACGCCGTGCAGGAACCACTGCGCGCGCTCCTGTTCGGCCGCCAGCCGCTCGCGGAACACCCACAGCAGCCCCGCCGATGCGCTGCGGGCGATGAAGTAGTCGCGCACGGCCGGCTCCCTGCGCTGCGCATCCCACCAGGCGGCTTCCAGCCTGCGCGCGCGCGTGAGCAGTTGCAGCGGCCCCTGGTAGCAGGGCTTGTCGCCCTTCACCTGCAGGCGCAGGGGTTCACGCAGCAGCCAGGGCGGCAACAGCGCATCTCCTCCCGCTTGCTGGATGGCCGCCGCTGCCCCCGCGGTCCGGGCGGGCAGCCACTGCTGCATGCACTCGGGCCGGTGGTCCTGCAAGGCCTGCGGCACGGTGACGTTCTTCTCGCCCAGCCGCACGCTCAGCCGCTCCACCAGCTGGTGCAGCTTTTCGCCCGGCTTGTTGTCCTCGGGCAGCAGGCTGGTGGTGAGGCCGCCCCAGGGCGTGGTCTCCAGGGTGCGCAGGCGCAGCTGGTTGGCCGGCGCGGACAGGCAGCTGCGTGCCAGCTGCTCGGACGCCAGCCGCCGCAGGTGCTTCATGTCCTGCGTCGCTTGCGCCGTGCGCAGCGCGATCTTCTCGGTCGGTGGCAGGGGCTTGCCATCCAGCTTGCGCAGGTCCAGCGTCCATTCCAGTTCCACCGCGAGCGCGCCGAGGTTGCGGGCCTGCAGCCACATCTGCAATCGCGTGAGCAGGTGCTGCGCCGTGAACAGCAGGTCGGGAGCGGAGGTCGCGAGGGATTGCAGTTCGAGCTTCTGGTCGAAGGTGGCCGGCAGCGCGACCCACGCATAGCGTTCCGGCCGCTGCCCGAAAGCCGCATCCAGCGCCTGCAGCAATTCCGCGCCGAAGCGGCGGCTCAGCCCCCGCGCGGGGCAGGCTGCGCAGCTGGCCGAGGGTGGTGCAGCCGATGCGCTCCAGGGTGGGCAGGTGGGGCCGTGCTGCCGTGAAGTGCAGCAGCGGCAGTCCTTCCGGAAGAGGGTCGGGCAGCTCGCCGCCTTGCAGCTTCACTCGCGACTTCGCCAATGCGACCAGCGAAGTCGCGCCGCTCGCCCAGCCGGCGAATTCCAGTTCGGGCTGGCCTTTCAGCAGCGCGCGCAACAGGTTCCTGCGGCCTCCGAACAGGCGTTCGGAGGCACCCGCTTCCAGCAGGACCGCTTCGTCCACGAAGGCGACCCGGGGCGTGAACTGCAGGCAGCGCCAGGCCCAGGCCGTCGCGTCCTCATTCCGCGAGGGATGCAGTGCGATCCAGTACATGCGATCCGGTGAATTCGAAGGGAAGGACGATGCTGCTGCGCCGGGACTTGCGGGCCGCCAGCAAGGCGGACAGCTTCTGGGGGTGCGTGCGCAACTGCAGCGGAACCAGCAGGGGCGGCCCCCTGCGCTTGAGGATCTGCACCTCCAGTTGCGCGTGGGCCTGCACCAGCAGCCGCACCCGCGCCGGCGAGGACTGCGCGCGCGCCTCCACCCCGCGGAACACGAACAGCAGCTTCTCGCCCGATTGCGCGCACAGGTGCAGGCGCCGCAGTTCCTCGGTGCGGGCCTGCGGCAACCAGGCGAGCACGACGCAGACCTCGGCGCACTTGAGCGCCTGTTCCGCCGCCCACAGGCGGGCCTGCGCCTTGTCGGCCTGCACGCACAGCAGCTGCTCGGGGAAATGCCCTGGCCCCGGAGGGAGGGACCGAAAGGCTGGTAAGGTGGCTGCACCAGCACCGCGGGATGGCCCGTGCGGCGCATGGCTTCCCCACGGCGGGACCGGTGAGCTGCCACACATGCTGCTGTGCTTCGCGCTGCAGCACCTCGATGAGGTGGCCCACCGGCCAGCCTTCCCCCGGCAGCTGGGCATCGAGTGCCGCGTGGCCGCTGGAAAGCGTCCTTTCCTGCGCCTGCGCGAGCTCCCTGCCCCGCCAGACCTGGGGCGGCAGTGGGAAGTCGGCGTGGGACGCGAGGACAGTCATGGCAAGCTACAATACTGTCTGTTTATACAGTGTTTTGCAGCCCGCCGGAAGCCATCCGGGCGCACCCGCGCAGCCATCCCCCGAATCCGTCAATACTTCCGCTCCACTGTCGCGGGAGCGCTAGTCCCTGGAGTCCCTCGCTTGTTCCGGCTGTTCGAGAAACTTGTTCACCCCTACCCGGAGGCCGAGCCCCCGGAGCTGCCGAAGAGCTTCTTCTCCTTCGTGTGGGCCTGCACGGCGGGCATGCGCGGCTACCTCGTCGGCCTGGCGGTCCTGAGCGCGGCCATCTCCACCTGGGATGCCTGGCTGTTCGCCGTGCTCGGCCGGGTCGTGGACTGGCTGGCGAATGCCCGGCCCGAGCTGCTGTGGGAGCAGGAGCGCGGGACCATGCTGGTGTTCGTCGCCTTCCTGTTCGCGAGCGTCCCCCTGGTCGGCTTCCACACCTTCCTGAAGCACCAGACGCTGTCGATCAACTTCCCGCTGCGCCTGCGCTGGAACTTCCACCGCATGATGCTGGGGCAGAGCCTGGCCTTCTACTCCGACGAATTCGCGGGTCGCATCACCACCAAGGTGATGCAGACGGCATTGGCGGTGCGCGAGATGCTGTTCACGATCATCGAGGTCGTGATCGCCATCGGCGTCTACTTCATCACCATCATGGCGCTGGCCGGCAGCTTCGACCGCCGGCTGGTGCTGCCGCTGGCCGTCTGGCTGGTGCTCTACGCCTTGTCCTGCTGGTACTTCGTGCCGCGGCTGGCGCGCGTCGGCCGGGCGCAGGCCGATGCGCGCGCGATGATGACCGGGCGCATCACCGACGCGTACACCAACATCTCCACGGTGAAGCTGTTCTCGCACACGCAGCGCGAGGCTGGCTTCGCGCGGCAGGCCATGTCGGAGTTCATGACCACGGGCCACCGCCAGATGCGGCTGGTCAGCGGCTTCGAGATCGTGAACCACACGCTGGTGGTCTCGCTGATCGTCTCGGCCTGCGGCTACAGCGTGTGGCTGTGGACGAAGGGCCAGATCGGCCCCGGCGCGGTGGCGGCCGTGACGGCGATGACGCTGCGCGTGAGCGGCATGTCGCACTGGATCATGTGGGAGATGGCGTCCCTGTTCGAGAACGTGGGCACGATCCAGGACGGCATCGGCACCCTCACGCGCCCGCGCCAGGTGCTGGACCGGCCGGACGCCAAGCCGCTGCAGGTCACGCGCGGCGAGGTGCGCTTCGAGCAGGTGCGCTTCGGCTACGGCAAGGCGCAGCCGGTCATCGCCGACTTCAACCTGGTGGTGCGCCCCGGCGAGAAGGTGGGCCTGATCGGCCGCTCGGGCGCCGGCAAGTCCACGCTGGTGAACATCCTGCTGCGCTTCTACGACCTCGAAGGCGGCAGCATCCAGATCGACGGCCAGGACATCGCCGGCGTCACGCAGGACAGCCTGCGCGCCAACATCGGCATGGTCACGCAGGACACTTCGCTGCTGCACCGCTCGGTGCGCGACAACATCATGTACGGACGGCCCACCGCCTCCGAGGAGGAGATGGTGCAGGCGGCCCGCCGGGCCCAGGCGCACGCCTTCATCCAGACGCTGACGGACCCGCAGGGCCGCGCCGGCTACGACGCGCACGTGGGCGAGCGCGGCGTGAAGCTCTCCGGCGGCCAGCGCCAGCGGGTGGCGATCGCGCGCGTGATGCTCAAGGACGCGCCCATCCTGCTGCTGGACGAGGCCACCAGCGCGCTCGACTCGGAAGTGGAAGCCGCGATCCAGGCCAGCCTGAAGGACCTGATGCAGGGCAAGACGGTGATCGCCATCGCGCACCGGCTGTCCACCATCGCCGCGCTCGACCGGCTGGTGGTGATGGACCAGGGCCGCATCGTCGAACAGGGCACGCACCGCGAACTGCTGGCGCAAGGCGGCGTGTACGCCGGGCTCTGGGCGCACCAGAGCGGCGGCTTCCTGGGCGAGGACCGCGAGGAAGAACTGGCCGATGCCTAGGCGGCTGCGTTCCAAGGACTTCGCCGGTGACGCGCCTGAGGTGGCGCGCGCGCTGATCGGCGCGGTGCTGCTGGTGGACGGCGTCGGCGGCCGCATCGTCGAGACCGAGGCCTACGACCGCGAGGATCCCGCCTCGCACAGCCACTCGGGGCCGACGCCGCGCAACCGCGCGATGTTCGGCCCGCCGGGCCGCGCCTACGTGTACCGCTCCTACGGCATCCACTGGTGCCTGAACTTCGTGTGCCGCGAGGACGGCCATGGCGCCGGCGTGCTGATCCGCGCGCTGGAGCCGCTGCAGGGCATCGACGTGATGTGCGAGAGGCGCGGGATGCACGACGTGCGCCTGCTGTGCGCGGGACCCGGCCGCGTCGGGCAGGCCCTCGCCATCGTCCACGACTACAACGGGCACCGCCTGGACCAGAAGCCCTTCGAGGTGCATGCGCCGGAGCGGCAGCACGAGGTGGTGGTGGGTCCGCGCATCGGCATCAGCAAGGCCGCGGACGTGCCCTGGCGCTTCGGGCTGGCCGGCTCGCCGTTCATGAGCCGGCGCTTCCGCTAGGACCGCCGCCTAGTTGCGGCGGATCGAGACGTTGTTGCCCTGCTGGATGATGGTCATCGGCGGGTCGCGCATCTCGGTGATCACCGTCTGGGGACGCGCCGGGGCCGGGCCCGCGCCCATGGCGGCGGTGTTCGGCACGGCGGCACGGGCGATCGCCGTGTCCGCCGGGATCACGTTGAAGGTGCGCAAGTCGGCGCGTGCGGCGGCGGCGCCCGTCACCATCACCACGTCACCCGACAACACCGTATAAGGCAGCTGCTGGCGCTGCGCCGTCTCGCGGTCGGTCAGCAGCGGCGCCGAGCTGGTGGGCGAGATCTGGCGGCCGGTGCGTTCCATGCGGATCGTGTTGGGCGGCACCATCGGGCCGGTCGGCCGCGCCACCTGCGCGATGCTCACCGGCGTGCACGTGGACGCCTGGTCGAACACCATGCTGGAGCCCGCCGGGAAGCGGCCCGCCAGCGCTTCGTGCAGCGGCAGGCTCATGTCCACCGGCGCATCGAGGCCGCGGTAGACCACGCGGTTGCTGTTGTCGTAGACCGTGTAGCAGGCCATGGCATTGGCGCCCGCCGCCAGCAACCCGAACAGAACGACCAGTTTCGCTTTCATTTGTGTGCCCTTCCGCCGCGGATCACGGCGCGAATCTGAATGGCCGGATGATGAGGATCCGACCGTGCAAAGTACGCAGGCGAAGCCAGTGAACGGGTGTCAGCAACCATCCCGAGGCTCTACCGGACGTTACCAGCGCGCCTCTGAATCTCCCGGCCGCTCCGACGGGCGGCGCCAGAGTGCGGGGGTGCGGCCCAGCCCGGCGCTGTGCCGCACGGCCCGCAGCGCGCCGTAGCGGGAAGCGGTGGTTTCGAGCAAGGGTTCGAGCTCGGGCGGCGTGACGGCGAAGCCGTTCGGCACCCGGCCCAGCTGGCGCAGCCAGTGGCCGGTCTGGGCCAGCGACACCTGCACGTGCCAGCTGCCGCCCTCCAGCTGCTGCCGCCGCAGCGCCGCCGCGGCACCGAAGGCGATCAGGTAGCCGCTGGCCTCGTCGAGGATCTGCATCGGCAGGGCCCGCGGCCGCCCGGGGTCGCCCGCCGCTTCGGCCTCGGCCAGGTTGAAGCCGGTGGCCGTCTGCACCAGCGAGTCGAAGCCGCGCCGGTCCTTCCACGGTCCCTGGGGGCCGTACGCCGACAGCGACACGCAGACGATGCCCGGCCGGCGCAAGGCCAGCTGCTCCGGCCCGTAGCCCAGCCGGTGCAGCGCGCCCGGGCAATAGCCTTGCACGAACACGTGCGCGCCCGCCACCAGGTCGTCCATGGCGGCGCGCCCTTCCGGCGTGCGCAGGTCCACCAGGGCCGAGCGCTTGCCCCGGCTGGTGTCGGCGATGGCTTCGATGTTGGGCAGGTGCGGTGCATTGACCAGCATGACGTCCGCGCCGTAGGCAGCCAGCGCGCGCCCTCCCACGGGACCGGCCAGGATGCGCGTGAGGTCGAGCACGCGCACGCCTTCCAGCGGCCGGTGCTGCGCCGACAGCGGCGGCAGCGGCAGCGGCTCGGCATCGCCCAGCCGCGTGAGGGTGAACAGGGGCTGCGCGGCGATGGCGCGGCCGGCCTCGGTCGCATCCCACTGCGCGAAGCTGCGACAGGCCGTGGCGACCAGGCCCGCCCGCGCCGCCGCGTCCTCGAAGGCCTGTGCCGCCCAGGACAGCATCGCCTGCTCGGCGGCCTTGCGGTCGGCATGTCCGGGGTCCAGCCCGAGCAGGCGCAGCGCGCCCTCGCGGTGGTGCCGGAAGTTGGCGTGCACGCGCACCCAGCCGTCGCGGGCGCGATAGAGGCCGGAGAACTTGTCCCAGAGTTCGGGCGCGCGGCCGTCGATGCTGAACCAGCCCAGGCATTCGGCCGCCGCATGCACGGCATCGACGCTGACGCGCTGGCGCTCCGTGCCTCGGACGTGGCCCACTTCGCAGGCGGCGAGCGCCGCCGCGGCGATGGTGGCCTGGGCCGCGGTGGCGACCGCGAAGGAGGAGGGGTAGACCGGGTCGGAGCCGGTGAGGTGGGCGCAGGCGAGCGCGTCGTCGGGGAGCGCGGCGAGCCGCCAGAGCGCCGCGAGGGCGTCGCTGGGGTCGCTGCGCTCACCGCCAGCCTACTGCTGCAGGAGCTTGACGCCGGTCTTGGACTGCACGAGGTCGAAGCTGACCTCGGGCGCCAGTTCCACCACCTTCAGGCCCTTGGGGGTGACGTCGAACACGCCCAGGTCGGTGATGATGCGGTCCACCACGCCCACGCCCGTCAGCGGCAGCGTGCACTTGGGCAGGATCTTCAGGTCCTCGGTGCCGTCCTTCTTCTTGGCGACGTGCTCCATCAGCACGATCACGCGCGGCACGCCGGCCACCAGGTCCATCGCGCCGCCCATGCCCTTGACCATCTTGCCGGGGATCATCCAGTTGGCCAGGTCGCCCTGCTCGCTGACCTGCATGGCGCCCAGGATGGACAGGTTGATCTTGCCGCCGCGGATCATGGCGAAGCTGTCGTGGCTGCCGAAGATCGACGAGCCCTTGATGGTGGTGACGGTCTGCTTGCCCGCGTTGATCAGGTCGGGATCGACCTCGTCCTCGTAGGGGAAGGGGCCGATGCCCAGCATGCCGTTCTCGCTTTGCAGCCACACCTCGATGTGGTCCGGCACGAAGTTCGCCACCAGCGTCGGGATGCCGATGCCGAGGTTGACGTAGAAGCCGTCCTGCAGTTCCTTGGCCGCGCGCGCGGCCATCTGGTCTTGGGTCCAGGGCATGTCCGTCTTCTCCTTACTTGCGGTCGCGCAGCGTGCGCTTCTCGATGCGTTTTTCCGGCGTCGGGTTGTGCACGATGCGGTGCACGTAGATGCCCGGCAGGTGCACGTCGTCCGGGGCGATCTCGCCCACCGCCACGATGCGCTCCACTTCCACGATGCAGATCTTCCCGGCCATCGCCGCGGCGGGATTGAAGTTGCGCGCGGTCAGGTTGAAGCGCAGGTTGCCCGAGCGGTCGGCCACGTCGGCCTTCACCAGCGCCACGTCCGGCAGCAGGGCGCGCTCCATCACGTAGGTCTCGCCGTCGAACTCGCGCAGTTCCTTGCCTTCGGCCACGATGGTGCCCACGCCGGTCTTGGTGAAGAAGGCCGGGATGCCGGCGCCGCCGGCGCGCAGCTTCTCGGCCAGCGTGCCCTGGGGCGTGAATTCCAGCTCCAGCTCGCCCGCCAGGTACTGGCGCTCGAACTCCTTGTTCTCGCCGACGTACGAGGAGATCATCTTCTTGATCTGGCGCGTCTGCAGCAGCTTGCCGAGGCCGAAGTCGTCGACCCCCGCGTTGTTGGAAATGGCGGTCAGGTTCTGCACGCCGCTCTCCTTCACCGCCTCGATCAGCGCCTCCGGGATGCCGCACAGGCCGAAGCCGCCGACGGCGATGAGCTGGCCGCTTTTGACCACGCCGGCGATGGCCGCCGCCGCACTGGGATAGATCTTGTTCACTCCACTCTCCTGCTGCAAGACGCGGGCGCGCGGGAGCCACCCGGATGAGGGGGTACGATACTACCTAGCATGTTACGTAGTACTCCTTAGAGAATCGCACCGATGGATGTCGATTACCGGCTGGCTTTCGAGCACGCGCCCGTGGGCCTGTGCCTCTCGCGCAACCGCGTCATTGTGGACTGCAATGCGCAGCTTTGCGAGATGTTCGGCTGGTCGCGCGAGACGCTGACCGGCCAGTCCTTCCTGGTGCTCTACCCGAGCGCGGAGGAATACGAACGCCTGGGCAAGCGCATGGTGCCCATCCTGAACGCCAAGGGCCACTACGGCGACGACCGCATCATGAAGCGCGCCAGCGGGGAGGTGTTCTGGTGCCACGTCACCGGGCGGGCCCTCAACCGGGAAGCGCCGCACGAGTCGGGCATCTGGGCCTTCGAGGACCTGAGCGCCCAGCGGCCGGTGAAGGCGGAACTGACGGCGCGCGAGCGCGAGGTGGCCGCGCGCCTGCTCGAGGGCCTGACGTCCAAGGAAATCGGCAAGACGCTCACCATCAGCCATCGCACGGTGGAGATCTACCGGGCGCGCCTGATGCGCAAGTACCGCGCCAACACCACCGCCGATCTGGTGCACAAGCTGATGGCTGGTTCCTAGGGTCCTCGCGCACTTGATCTGGCGCAAACGGAGGGGAGTCCGGGACGTTATCGTCGTTGATAGATTGAAACGCCCCGCCGCCCCCGTCCGCGCCCTGCCCACCCTGCGGCAACTGCTGTTGCTGCTGGCGTTCGCCTGCGTGCTGCCGATGGCCGCGCTCGCCTTCGCGCTGGTCGCCCACCAGTACCAGCGCGAGCGAAGCCAGACCGAGGCGGACGCGATCGGCACCGCCCGCGCCCTGATGGCCGCGGTCGACGACCGCCTGCGCAACACCGAGTGGGCGCTGCTGGCGCTGGCGAAGTCGCCTTCCCTGGCGCAAGGCAATCTCGCGCGGCTGCATGGCGAAGCCCTGGTGCTGCAGGGTGCCGAGGACGCGGCCAACGTCCTGATGCTGGATGCCTCGGGCCGCCAGTCCATGAACACGGCCGCCGCGCTCGGCACGCCGCTGCCCGCCGAGGCGTCGCCGCAGATGCTGGAGGCGATCCGCACCGGCAGGCCCTCGGTCATCGACCTGTACCGCTCGCCGCTCACCGGCACCCCCTGGTGGGCGTGGGCGTGCCGGTGCAGGGCCCCGCGGGGACGCGGCACGCGGTCAATGCGGACATCGCCCCCGCGACGCTGCAGCAGGTGCTGGCGCGCCAGAAGCTGCCCCCAGCTGGATCGCGGCCGTCCTGGACCGCTCCGGCGCGGTCATCGCGCGCACCCGCGACCACGAGCAGCACCTGGGCAAGCCGGCGCCCGCGGCGCTGGTCGCGCGCATCGGCGAGGTGCCGGAGGACGCGGTGCAAAGCGTGACGCTGGAAGGCGTGCCGGTGGTCACCGCCTTCAGCCGCTCGCCGCACTACGGGTGGGCGGTCGTCATCGGCATCCCCGAGTCCGAGCTGGCCGCGCCGCTGGTGCGCTCGTCGGGCGTGCTGCTGGCCGGAACCGGCGGCGTGCTGCTGCTGATCGTCGCGCTGGCCTGGTGGATGGCCAACTCGCTGGGCGCCTCGGTGGAGGCGCTGGGAAGCGCGGTCCGGGCCATGGGCCACCACGCGAAGCTCAAGCTGCCCGAGCCCGTGTTCCAGGAGGCGCGGCAGCTCGGACTGGCCTTCGCCCACGCGCACGCCGCGCTCGACGACGCGCACGCCGCCCTGGCCCAGGGCGAGGAGCGCATGCGGGCCATCCTGGCCGCCGCCACGGAAGCCATTGTCACCGCCGACGACGCCGGCCGGATCGTGCTGTTCAACCCGGCGGCCGAGAAGCTGTTCCGGCTGCACGCCGAGGACGCGCTGGGCTCGCCGATCGAGTCGCTGGTGCCGCAGCCGGCGCGGGCTGCGCATGCGGCCATGCGGCAGCGGGCCGCGCAAGGCCTCACCCGTCAGATGGCCGGCGGGCGGGTGATCGAGGGCGTGCGGGCCGACGGCCTGCACTTCCGCGCGCAGGCGTCGATCTCGGTGGCGGAAGTCCGCGGCGGCCGCCTCTACACCATCATGCTGCGCGAAGTGCCGGCCGCGGCGCACGCCTGAGGGCGGCGCTCAGAACTCGTTGAGCAGCTGCTGGCGGCGCTGGGCGTACCAGCGCACGAGGCAGCCGCGGTCCTGGCACTGGCTGTCGCGCTGCGCCTGCGCCCAGGCATCGCGCGCACGCATGCCGCGCGGGTCGCGCGCCACCCGGCTGGCCTGCGAGCGCAGGCGCTGCAGGTCGCTCTCCATCTGCGAGAGCTCCGGGTCGGAGCGGATCAGGACGTGCGCGTTGCCGGCCATGGCCGGGCGGCCGGGGATGTCCGCGGAGCCAGATCGCGCGGCGCCCATGGTGGCGGTCGGGTCACCCGCTTGCTGGCGCAGCGCGGCGCGCAGGGTGGCCGGCTCGCGCACCGAGGCCAGCCGGCGCTCCGCCATCCGGGTGCGCGAGGCGTTGCGGCCCAGCGCGCTGGCGAAGGCCTGCGCGCTTTCGGAGAACAGCGTGGAGGCCCGCTGCAGCAGGCCGTCGCGGGCGGCTTCCGTGCGTTCCTGCGCGGCGAGCGTCACGTAGTGCTGGCCCATGTGCGATTTCATGTCGGCCACCGGCGCGGACTGCGCGCCGGAGGAGCGCTCGGCCACGTGGCAGGCGGCGATCCACGCCACTTCCGCGTCGCGCATGCGGCCCTGGGAGGCGGCTTCGCGCGCCACCGCAACGAAGGCGGCCGCTTCGGTCGGCGTCCTGGCGGACAGCGCCGCCTGCAGCAGGAACTGGCCGTCGCCTTCGCCGCGGGCCTGGAGGATCGGCTGCGCCGGGCAGGTGCTGGCGGCAGCGACGGCGGCCGGCTGCGCCGCCACCGGCACCGCGGCGAGCGGCGCGCTGGTCGCGCCGTGCAGGACGGGCTGCGCGGACCGCGGCGCGGGACCGAAGGCGCCGACGTAGGCGGCCAGCAGCATGGATCCCGCGGCGACGATCGCGGTCAGGACCAGGCCCGTGGTGCGCCAGCTGTTCATGCCCCCACGATAGCCCGGCCGCAGCCGCCCGGGAGCGCAGGCTCACCACTTGCTGCACCCGTCACATTCCGCGACGGTCATGCAGAGGCAGCAGGGGTTATTTGGCGTCGATCACTTCTGCTGCGGTGCGGAAGGCATCCAGCGCCGCGGGAAAGCCGCAGTACACGCTGGCGTGCAGGAAGATCTCCTGCAGTTCCGCCGGGGTCACGCCGTTGTTCAGGGCGCCGCGCACGTGGATCTTCAGCTCGTGCATCTTGCCCAGGCCCACCAGCATGGACACGGTGACGATGCTGCGGGTGCGCAGGTCCAGGCCGTCGCGCTGCCAGGTGTTGCCCCAGGCGTGCTTGGTCACCAGCTCCTGCAGCGGCGCGGTGAAGGGCGTGGCGCGATTCAGCGAGGCATCGACGTAGGCGTCGCCCAGCACCTTGCGGCGGGTGACCAGGCCGGCCTGGGTTTCGGGGTCCTTGGACAGTTCCAGCATGCGGGTCTCCTCGATTGAAGCCGCGAGCATAGCCCGCGTGCGACGGCTGCGTTAACCTTGCGGCCTCAAGGAGACCCGCATGAACCGCTACCCCCTGCCCGAACTGAAGGACCTGCCGGAGGACATGCGCCAGCGCATCCTGGAGGTGCAGGAAAAGAGCGGCTTCGTGCCCAACGTCTTCCTCGCGCTGGCCCGCAGGCCGGCCGAGTGGCGCGCCTTCTTCGCCTACCACGACGCGCTGATGCTCAAGGAGACGGGCTCTCTCACCAAGGGCGAGCGCGAAATGATCGTCACGGCGACCAGCGCGGCCAACGAGTGCCTGTACTGCGTGGTGGCGCACGGCGCCATCCTGCGCATCTACGAGAGAAGCCGCTGGTGGCCGACCAGGTGGCGGTGAACTACCGCAAGGCCGACATCAGCCCGCGCCAGCGCGCGATGCTCGATTTCGCGATGAAGGTCTGCCTGCGCTCGCAGGAGATCGCCGAGGCCGACTTCGAGGCGCTGCACCCGTACGGCTTCGACGACGAGGACATCTGGGACATCGCGGCGATCACCGCCTTCTTCGGCCTGAGCAACCGCATGGCGAGCTTCTCGAACATGATGCCGAATCCGGAGTTCTACCTGATGGGGCGGGTGCCGCGGGAGAAGAAGGCGTGAAGGAAGCTGGGGTTCGCTGCGCTCACCACCAGCCTACACGAACCCGCCCCCGTAGGCTGGCGGTGAGGCGAAGCCGAACCCCAGCTCAGGACACGATCTCGCGGAACCACGCCGGCATGGGCACCGACTTCTGCTTCGGGAAATCCACCCACACCGTGGTCGCGCCTCCGCTCGCGTAGACGGTGTCGGGGTCGTCCACCCGCACGATCTCGTTCCAGCTCTCGAAGCTGCTGCGTCCCGGGTCGCTGACGTACATCTTCACCACGATGTCGCCCGGGTACTCCAGCTGCTTGTGGAAGTTGCAGAAGGCATTCACGATCAGCGGCCCCTCGCCCTGCGGATTGACGTTGCAGCCGATCGTCTGGAACCAGTCGATGCGCGCCACTTCCAGGTAGCGGAAGTAGAGCGTGTTGTTCACGTGGCCCATGGCGTCCATGTCGCCCCAGCGGATCGGCATCTGCAGGGTGTGGACCAGTTTCCTGTTCGCGGGGAGTTCGAGCTTCATCGGTGCGCCTTGATGGATGCGAGGATACCCAAGGTGAAGAGGACGACCGCCGCCCATTGCGCCAAGGTCGGCCAGCGGCCGTCCCAGGCGAAGGAATAGGCCAGCGCGAACAAGGTCTCGCTCACGATCAGTTGCCCGCACAGGCTGGGCGACAAGCGCCGGCTCGCCATGTTCCACAGGATGGTGGCCAGCCAGGCGGAGCCGGCCCCGGTGGCCAGCGCCAGCCCGAGGAACAGGGGCGCATCCGGCAGCGTCGCCAGCGTGCGCAGGTCGGAGCCGGCCACGGCCCACAGCACCAGCGCGCCGGCGCCGGTGGCCAGTCCCAGCCAGTTGGCCCAGTCGGTGGCGCTCACCTCGGGGTGGCGCTTCAGCCAGGCCGCATTGAGCAGCGCGAACGCGGTCCACGAGGCCAGCGAGGCGCAGGCCCACAGGATGCCGCGCCAGTAGTGCTCGCCCTGGACGCCGCCGTCGCCCGCCTGCGGAGCCAGCGTCATCAGCGCCAGTCCCGCGGCCGTCAGCAGGATGCCCGGCACCAGCGCGGCCCAGCGCAGGTGCCCGGGCTTGCCGAGCAGCATCACCCAGATCGGGATGGTGCCGATGACCAGGCTGGGGACTTCGGTGCCCGCGTCGCGGATGGCCAGCACCAGCAGCAGGTAGTAGCCGGTGAAGCCCAGCAGGCTGAGGCCGATGGCGGACAAGGCCTGCCGCGCGTCGGGCAGCGCGCGTCGCGTGGCTGCGCACACGAGCGCCGCCACCAGGCCGTAGGCGACGAAGCGGCCGGCGGTGAGATCCACCGAGTTGTAGCCCTCGACCATGCGCGGCGCGACGAACACCACGCCCCAGAGGGCGCCGGCCGCCAGGCCGGCGAGCACGCCGGTCAGCATGCGCGCCCGCGCGCCGGCTTCACAGGCTGAAGCCGTCGTCCGCCGAGATCACCGCGCCGTTGATGAAGTGGCTGCGGTCGGAAGCGAGCATCAGCAGCGCCGCGTCCAGGTCCTCCGGCTTGCCCACGCGCTTGCGCGGCAGCATCTGCACCAGCTTCTGGCCCTGCTCGGTCTGCCAGTGGTGGTGGTTGATCTCGGTGTCGATGTAGCCCGGGCACAGCGCGTTGACGTTGATGCCGAAGCGGCCCCACTCCAGCGCGAAGGCCTTGGTCATGTGGACCACCGCCGCCTTGCTCATGGCGTACACGCCGATCTGCGGCAGCACGCGCAGGCCCGCGGCCGACGCGATGTTGATGATGTGCCCGCCGGTGCTTGCCCGGCGCCGAGCCTTGGAACGCGCCAGCATGCGCTTGCCGACTTCCTGCGCGACGAAGAAGGCGCCCTTGGTGTTGGTGTCGAAAACGTAGTCGAAGTCTTCCTCGGTCACGTCCTGGATGCGCTGCGTGGTGCTGACGCCCGAGTTGTTCACCAGGATGTCGATCGAGCCCATCTCGGTCTCGGCATGCGCCACCGCCGCCTTGATGCTGTCGATGTCGGTGACGTCCAGCCCCACCACGTGCGCGTCGCCGCCCTCGCCTTCGATCTGCGCGCGCAGGTCCTTCAGCTTCTCGATGCGGCGGGCGGCCAGCACCACGGCCGCCCCGGAGCGCGAAAGCACGCGTGCGAACTGCGCACCCAGGCCGCTGGAGGCGCCGGTAACGAACGCGACACGGCCGGACAAGTCGATGCTGTAAGTCACTGGGTGTCCTCTCTAGAATTCGAATGGAACGGTCGTTCGATGCCCCGGGCGCGGCGCATAGAATGCTGCAGCCCCGCGGCACGGTGCGCGACGCGCGAGTGCAAACCATTATCGGCGAGACCCATGACACAAGAAGAGATCCTGGCGCAGTACGGACCCCGCGAAGCGATGGAATACGACGTGGTGGTGGTCGGCGGCGGGCCCGGCGGGCTGGCCACGGCGATCCACCTGAAGCAGATCGCCGCGCAGGAAGGCAAGGAAGTCTCGGTGGTCGTGCTCGAGAAGGGCTCCGAGCCCGGCGCGCACATCCTGTCGGGCGCCATCATCGACCCGATCGCGATCGACGAGCTGTTTCCCGACTGGAAGGAAAAGGGTGCCCCGCTGAACCAGCCGGTCACCGAGGACATCTTCCTGTTCCTGGGCGAGAACGGCGGCAGCCGGGTGCCCAACTTCCTGCTGCCGAACAACTTCGGCAACCACGGCAACTACATCGTCAGCCTGGCCAACGTCACGCGCTGGATGGCGCAGCAGGCCGAGGCGCTGGGCGTGGAGATCTTCCCCGGTTTCCCCGCGGCCGAGGTCCTCTACAACGAGGACGGTTCGGTCAAGGGCGTGGCCACCGGCAACATGGGCATCGGCAAGGACGGCCAGCCCACCGACAACTTCCAGCTCGGGATGGAACTGCACGCGAAGTACACGATCTTCGCCGAGGGCTCGCGCGGCCACCTGGGCCGCCAGCTGATCGCCCGCTACAAGCTCGACGCCGACCGCGATCCGCAGAGCTACAGCATCGGCATCAAGGAAGTGTGGGAAATCGATCCCTCGCGCCACACGCCCGGCCTGGCGCTGCACAGCGCCGGCTGGCCGCTGGACGAGATGACCTACGGCGGCTCCTTCATGTACCACCTGGAGGACAACCAGGTCGCGATCGGCTTCGTGGTCGGACTGGACTATTCCAATCCCTACCTGTCGCCCTTCGAGGAGTTCCAGCGCTTCAAGACGCACCCCAACATCCGCTGGTACTTCGACGCCGGCAAGCCCAAGCGCCTGGGCTACGGCGCGCGGGCGCTCACCGTGGGCGGCCTGCTGTCGCTGCCCAAGACCGTGTTCCCGGGCGGCGCGCTGGTCGGCTGCGACGCCGGCTACCTGAACGCCTCGCGCATCAAGGGCAGCCATGCGGCCATGAAGACCGGCATGCTGGCCGCGCGCGCGGCCTTCGATGCGCTGATGGCGGGGCGCCAGCACGACGAGCTCACGGCCTACCCGGAAGCCTTCGAGAATTCCTGGCTGTACACCGAGCTGAACAAGGCGCGCAACTTCAAGACCTGGTTCAAGAAGGGCCGCTCGGTGGCGACCTTCATGACCGGCATCGAGCAGTTCGTGCTGCGCGGAAGCATCCCCTGGACGCTGCACCGCGACCGGCCCGACCACACTTACCTGAAGCCGGCGGCGCAGTGCAAGCCGATCGCCTATCCCAAGCCCGACGGCAAGCTGACCTTCGACCGGCTCTCCTCGGTGTTCATCTCGAACACCAACCACGAGGAGAACCAGCCGGCGCACCTGACGCTCAAGGACGCCTCGGTCCCGGTCAACGTGAACCTGCAGAAGTACGCCGGCCCCGAGAGCCGCTACTGCCCGGCCGGCGTGTACGAGTTCGTGGAGGAAGGCGGCAGCCCGCGCCTGCAGATCAACGCGCAGAACTGCGTGCACTGCAAGACCTGCGACATCAAGGACCCGACGCAGAACATCGTCTGGGTCACGC
This sequence comes from Ramlibacter montanisoli, assembly GCF_013087525.1. Taxonomy (GTDB): domain Bacteria; phylum Pseudomonadota; class Gammaproteobacteria; order Burkholderiales; family Burkholderiaceae_C; genus Ramlibacter; species Ramlibacter montanisoli. The sequence continues at coordinate 2,286,235 of NZ_JABFCS010000001.1, forward strand.
CCGAAGGCGGCGGCGGGCCGAACTACACGAACATGTAGCAATCGTCATCCCCGCGCAGGCGGGGACCCAAGGCGTTCCCGATCGTTGACAACAAGCTGACACTCCCCGTCCGTACAACCCCCGTTCCGCCCCCGCCCCACCGTCGGGCATGATCGCGGATTCGTACCCGCCTTCCCCCAGGAGACCCCATGAAGTTCACCAAGCTCTTTGCCGTGCTGTCCGCCGGCCTGCTGGCCAGCTCGCTGGCCGCCGCCCAGACGACGATGAAGATCAGCATTTCCACCTCGCAGAACTCGCACCAGGGCATCGCCATCGACACCTTCGCCAAGGAAGTCGAGAAGCGCACCAATGGCCGCTACAAGGTCCAGACCTTCTACAACGGCTCCCTGGGCGGCGAGCGCGAGTCGATCGAGGCGGTGCAGCTGGGCACGCAGGAACTGGCCTTCTCCTCCACCGGCCCGGTGCCCAACTTCGTGCCCGAGACCAAGATCCTCGACGTCCCCTTCCTGTTCCGCGACAAGGCGCATGCGCGCGCGGTGCTCGACGGCCCGATCGGCCAGGAGATGCTGCAGAAGTTCGAGTCCAAGGGCTTCAAGGCGCTGGCCTGGGCCGAGAACGGCTTCCGCCACATGACCAACAGCAAGCGCTCGGTCAACGCGCCGGAAGACCTCAAGGGCCTGAAGATGCGCACCATGGAGAACCCGGTGCACATCGCCGCCTACAAGGGCTTCGGCATCATCACCACCCCGATGGCCTTCCCGGAAGTGTTCACGGCGCTGCAGCAGGGCACCGTGGACGGCCAGGAGAACCCGCTGTCCGTGATCATCTCGGCCAAGTTCGACCAGGTGCAGAAGCACCTGTCGCTGACCGGCCACGTGTACTCGCCGGCGATCTTCGTGATGAACAAGGCGGCCTTCGACAAGCTGTCGGCCGCCGACAAGCAGGCCTTCATCGACGCCGCCAAGGAAGGCACCAAGGCCAACCGCGCCCGCGTGGACGAGGACGACGCCAAGGGCGTGGCCGACCTGCGCGCCAAGGGCATGACGGTGGTGGACAATCTCGACAAGACCAAGTTCGTCAAGGCGCTGGCGCCGGTGAACGCGGAGTTCGAGAAGCAGTTCGGCAAGGCCGCGCTGGACAAGATCCGCAACCACAAGTGACGTGCGTCGCGCGCCGCGCGGCATCGCATGTCATCCCCGCGCAGGCGGGGATCCTGGGAGGCCCGCGCACCGCGGGCCTTTTCACGCTGAGAACGAGGTGCCCGTGAAAGAAACCTTCCTGCGCATCGAGCGCTTCACCAGCGGCGTGGCCCTGGCCGGCGCCTGCCTGATGCTCGTCATCGCCAGTGCGCTGGCGATGTTCCAGATCGTCACCCGCTTCGTGCTGGAGCAGCCGGCGGAGTGGACCGAGATCCTGATCCGCCTGTCGCTGATCTGGATGGTGTTCCTCGGCATCCCCATCGCTTTCCGGCAGGGCGCGATGGTCAGCGTGGACGTGCTCTATCGCGTGATCCGCCCGCGCGGCCGGCGCGTGCTGGACTGGGCGGTGGCCCTGGCCTCGCTCGCCCTGATCCTCGTCATCCTCTGGTGGGGCTGGGACTACGCTGTGCGAGGCCAGGTGCAGTCGATGGCGGGCCTGGAGTCCATCTCGATGTTCTGGGGCTACCTCGCGCTGCCCGTCGGTGCCCTCTTCTGCATCCTCGGGATCGTCGGCAACCTGCTCGATCCGCAGCGCCACGAACTGGAGACCGCGCAATGACCACCGCCATGCTCGCCACCATGGTGCTGTGCTTCGCGCTCAGCGTCTCGGTCGCCGTTTCCATCGGGCTGGCGTCCCTGGTCGGGATCCAGGCCAGCAACGCCCACATGCTGATCTCCGTCAAGGAGATGTTCAACGCCATCAACAAGTTTCCGCTGGCGGCCATCCCCTTCTTCATCCTGGCCGGCAACCTGATGGAAACCGGCGGAATCTCGCGCCGCCTCGTGGAATTCGCCAAGAGCATCGTCGGCGGCGTGCAGGGCGGCCTGCCCATGACCTGCGTGCTGACCTGCATGATCTTCGCGGCGGTGTCCGGGTCTTCGGTGGCGACGACCTTCGCCATCGGCGCCATCCTGATCCCGGCGCTGATCAAGCACGGCTACCCCACCAGCTACGCCGCGGCGCTGCAGGCGACCAGCGCGGAGCTGGGCGTGATCATCCGCCCTCGATCCCGATGATCCTGTACGGCGTGAGCGCCGAAGTCTCCATCGGGGAACTGTTCATCGCCGGCTTCGGCCCGGGGCTGCTGATCGGCGGCGCGCTGATGGTGTTCGTGTGGATCTGGTGCAAGTGGAAGGGCTGGGGCAAGAACGACGGCGACGGCCGCCTGCCCTTCGGCCGCGCCTTCCTGCAGGCCGGCTGGGCGCTGCTGATGCCGGTGATCATCCTGGGCGGCATCTACGGCGGCATCTTCACGCCGACCGAGGCTTCGGCGGTGGCCGTGTTCTACGCGCTGGTGGTCGGGGTGTTCGTCTACCGCGAGATCGGCGTGCGCGACCTCTACATGATCCTGCGCAAGTCGGTGATCTCCTCGGCGGTGATCATGTTCATCATCGCCAACGCGGGGCTGTTCGCCTTCCTGATCACGCGCGCGGGCGTGCCGGAAGCGATCGGCATCTGGCTGCAGGACGTGCTGAAGAGCCCGGCGATGTTCCTGCTGGGCGTGAACGCGGCGCTGTTCATCATCGGCATGTTCATCGAGACCAGCGCCTCCATCATCGTGCTGGCGCCCATCCTGGCACCGGTGGCGATCCACTTCGGCATCGACCCGGTGCACTTCGGGCTGGTGATGGTGGTCAACCTCGCGCTGGGCATGATCACGCCGCCCTTCGGCGTGAACCTGTTCGCCGCCTGCACGGTGGCCAAGATCTCGCTCGACCGGATCATCACGCAGCTCGTTCCCTTCGTGCTGGTGGTGCTGGCCTGCCTGATGGTGATCACCTACGTGCCTTCGCTGTCGCTGGGACTGCGCGACCTGGTCTACGCGAAATGACGATGGGCTAGAATCCCGGCCGTCAGGAGAGAGCATCGCTTCGAGCGAAGCCGCCGAAGGCGCAGGCGCACAGCCGAACGCTCAGGCACCAAGGACTGGCAAACGCCCCGCTCGCCGGGGCGTCACCTTGCTGGAGAGAGGCGGCTGCGGATGAGCAGTCACCCACCGAAGGAGCAAGCCCCCGCAAAGGGTGAATCTCTCAGGTAAAGCGGACAGCACGGGCCCGCCGCCCATCGTGTGTACGATGGCCTTCAGCCTGTTGGAGCCCGCGTGTCCGCCCCTCAAGAAGAGCTTCAGAAGACACCCCTGCATGCCCTGCACCTGGAACTGGGTGCGCGCATGGTCCCGTTCGCCGGCCATGCCATGCCGGTGCAATATCCCGCCGGCCTGATGGCCGAGCACCACCACACGCGCGCCAGTGCCGGCCTGTTCGACGTCTCGCACATGGGCCAGCTGCGCCTGGTGGGTCCCGATGCCGCCGCGGCCTTCGAGACCCTGATGCCGGTGGACGTGATCGACCTGGCGCCGGGCAAACAGCGCTACGGCCTGCTGCTCACCGACGAAGGCACGATCATCGACGACCTGATGTTCGTCAACCGCGGCAGCGACCTGTTCGTGATCGTCAACGGCGCCTGCAAGGTCGGCGACATCCAGCACATGCAGGACCGCATCGGCAGCCGCTGCCAGGTCATCCCCATGCCGGAGCGCGGCCTGCTCGCACTGCAAGGGCCGAAGGCGGTCGATGCCCTGAAGCGGCTGGTGCCCGGCGTGGAGAAGCTGGTGTTCATGACCGGCGCCGGCTTCCAGTGGAAGGGCGTGGACCTGTTCATCACCCGCAGCGGCTACACCGGCGAGGACGGCTTCGAGATCTCCATCCCCGGCATGCAGGCCGAAACCTTCGCGCGCGAACTGCTCGCGCAGCCGGAGGTGAAGCCGGTCGGCCTGGGCGCGCGCAACTCGCTGCGCCTGGAAGCGGGCCTGTGCCTGTACGGCAACGACATCGACACGACCACCACGCCGGTGGAAGCGGCGCTGAACTGGGCGATCCAGAAGGTGCGGCGCACCGGCGGCGCGCGCGCCGGCGGCTTCCCCGGCGCGGCCAAGGTGCTGGCGCAGCTGGATGGCAGCGAGGCGCTCACGCGCAAGCGCGTGGGCCTGGTGGCGCTGGAGCGCGTGCCCGTCCGCGAACACACCGAACTGCACGACGCACACGGCATGGGCAGCCAGGCCATGCGCGTCGGCGAGGTCACCAGCGGCCTGCTGGGGCCCACGGTGGACCGGCCGATCGCCATGGGCTACGTCCCGCCGAAGCTGGCAACGCCCGGCACCCGCCTGCAGGCGATCGTGCGCGGCAAGCCCGTGCCCATGGAAGTGAGCGCCATGCCCTTCGTCCCCAACCGTTACTACCGCGGCCCGGCCGCCTGAGCAAAGGAGCAACCATGACCGTCAAGTACACGCCCGAGCACGAGTGGGTCCAGCTGGAGGACCACGAATACGCGGTGGTGGGCATCACGCTGCATGCGCAGGACGCGCTGGGCGACGTGGTGTTCGTGGACCTGCCCGAAGTCGGCAAGGTCTACCAGAAGGGCGAAGTGGCCGGCGTGGTGGAATCGGTCAAGGCCGCGGCCGACGTGTACATGCCGATCGCCGGCGAGGTCACGGAAGTGAACGAGGACCTGCGCGCCGACCCGTCGATGGCCAACAAGGACCCGATGGGCAGCGGGTGGTTCTTCAAGATCCTGATCAAGGACATGGCGGAATTCGACGTGCTGATGGACGAGCCGGATTACTCCAAGTTCGTCAAGGCGAACGCCTGACGCCCGCTGCGCGGGCATGACCCCCGCGCCTGCGGCAAAGTCATTTGTCATCGAAAGTCTGAATGCTGATGCAATCCGCCCGGCCGCTCGGCGAGCTGGAAAACACCACCGAATTCATCCCGCGCCACATCGGCGTGTCCGAGGCCGACGAGCGCCACATGCTGTCGGTGATCGGCGAGGCTTCGCGCCGCGCGCTGATAGACAGCATCGTGCCGCGCTCGATCGCGCGCGCCAGCGCGATGCGCCTGCCGCCGCCGGCCACCGAGGCGGCGGCGCTGCTGGAACTGCGCGCGATGGCCAGCCGCAACCAGGTCTTTCGCAGCTTCATCGGCCAGGGCTATTACGGCACCTTCACGCCGGGCGTCATCCTGCGCAACATCCTGGAGAACCCGGCCTGGTACACCGCGTACACGCCTTACCAGGCGGAGATCAGCCAGGGCCGCATGGAAGCGCTGGTGAACTTCCAGACCATGGTGTGCGACCTCACGGCCATGCCCATCGCCAATGCGTCCATGCTGGACGAGGCGACCGCCGCCGCCGAGGCGATGACGCTGGCCAAGCGCAGCGTCAGGAGCAAGTCGAACACCTTCCTGGTCGCCGGTGACTGCCATCCGCAGACCATCGAGGTGGTGCAGACCCGCGCCAAGCCCCTGGGCATCGAGGTGGTGCTGGCCAATTCCCGCGAGGAGTGGCAGAAGGCGATCGCCGGCGACTACTTCGCCGTGCTGGCGCAGTACCCGTCCACCAGCGGGCGCATCGACGACCTGCGCGCCGACGTGCAGCAGGCCCATGCGAAGCAGGCGGCCTTCATCGTCGCCGCCGACCTGCTGGCGCTGACGCTGCTGGTGCCGCCCGGCGAGTTCGGCGCCGACATCGTGGTCGGCACCACGCAGCGCTTCGGCATGCCCATGGGCGCGGGCGGCCCGCACGCGGCCTACCTGGCCTGCCGCGACGAGTTCAAGCGTTCGATGCCGGGCCGGCTGGTGGGCGTCAGCGTCGACACGCACGGCAATCCGGCCTACCGGCTCGCGCTGCAGACGCGCGAACAGCACATCCGCCGCGAGAAGGCCACGTCGAACATCTGCACCGCGCAGGTGCTGCCGGCCGTGGTCGCCAGCATGTACGCCGTGTACCACGGGCCGCAGGGCCTGCGCCGCATCGCGCAGCGCGTGGCGAGCTACACCGCGATCCTGGCCAAGGGCCTGGAGCAGCTGGGCCATGCGCCGCAGAAGGCCGCCTTCTTCGACACGATCTCGCTGCGCACCGGCGAGGCCACGCAGGCGCTGGTGGCCAAGGGCCACGCGCTGCGCGCGAACCTGCGCATGGCCTGGGACGAGTACATCTGCATCTCGCTGGACGAGACGAGCACGCGGGCCGACGTGGAACTGATCTGGAGCATCTTCGCCAAGCCCGGGCAGGCGCTGCCGGACTTCGCGCCCTTCGAGAAGGGGATCGAGCCGCGCATCCCGCAGGAGCTGCGCCGCACCAGCGACTTCCTCACGCACCCGGTCTTCAACACGCACCACAGCGAGACCGGCATGCTGCGCTACATCCGCGCGCTCTCGGACAAGGACCTCGCGCTGGACCGCAGCATGATCCCCTGGGCAGCTGCACCATGAAGCTGAACGCCACCAGCGAGATGATCCCCATCACCTGGCCGGAGTTCGCGCACGTGCATCCCTTCGCGCCGCGCGACCAGCTGCAGGGCTACGCGGAGCTCGACGCGCAGCTGCGCGCCTGGCTGTGCCAGGCCACCGGCTATGCCGGCATCAGCCTGCAGCCCAACGCCGGCTCGCAGGGCGAGTACGCCGGCCTGCTGGCCATCCGGGCCTGGCACGAGAGCCGCGGCCAGGCGCACCGCAACGTCTGCCTGATCCCCTCCTCCGCCCACGGCACCAACCCGGCCAGCGCGCAGATGGCCGGCATGCAGGTGGTGGTGACCGCCTGCGACGACAACGGCAACGTGGACATGGCGGACCTGAAGGCCAAGTGCGAGCAGCACAGCGCCAAGCTGTCCTGCATCATGATCACCTATCCCAGCACGCACGGCGTGTTCGAGATGAAGGTCAAGGAGCTGTGCGCGCTGGTGCACCAGCACGGCGGCCGCGTGTACGTGGACGGCGCCAACATGAACGCGCTGGTGGGCGTGGCAGCGCCCGGCGAGTTCGGCGGCGACGTGAGCCACCTGAACCTGCACAAGACCTTCTGCATCCCGCACGGCGGCGGCGGCCCCGGCGTGGGTCCCGTGTGCGTGGTGGAGGACCTCGTGCCCTTCCTGCCCGGTCACAAGGCCGGCGGCCTGCCCGAGCACCCGGTGGGCGCCGTGTCGGCCGCGCCGCTGGGCAACGCCGCGGTGCTTCCCATCAGCTGGATGTACTGCCGCATGATGGGCGCCGAGGGCCTGACGCAGGCCACCGAGGTCGCCATCCTCAGCGCCAACTACATCAGCGCCCGCCTGCGCGAGCACTACCCGACGCTGTACGCCAGCGAGAACGGCCATGTCGCGCACGAGTGCATCCTCGACCTGCGGCCGCTGAAGGACAGCAGCGGCGTGACCGCCGAGGACGTCGCCAAGCGCCTGATGGACTACGGCTTCCACGCGCCGACCCTGAGCTTCCCGGTGCCCGGCACGCTGATGGTGGAGCCCACCGAAAGCGAGACGCTGGAGGAGATCGACCGCTTCATCGCCGCGATGATCGCCATCCGTGAGGAGATCCGGCGCGTCGAGCGCGGCGAATGGCCGCAGGACGACAACCCGCTGAAGCACGCGCCGCACACGGCCGCCACCCTGCTCAAGGGCGAGTGGACGCATGCCTACCCGCGCGAGGTGGGCGCCGCGGTGCTGGACGAACGCCGCCACGCCAAGTACTGGCCGCCGATCGGCCGCGTCGACAACGTGTACGGCGACCGCAACCTGTTCTGCAGCTGCGTGCCGATGTCGGCGTACGAGGAATGACCGTCCCGCCTTCGCGGGGATGACGTGGAACTGATCCTCGTCGTGGCCCTCGGCGCGGCCCTCGCGGGCTTCGTCCAGGGCCTTTCGGGCTTCGGCTTCGGCCTCACCGCCATGGCGCTGTGGGCCTGGACGTTGGACCCGAAGCTGGCCGCCTCGCTCGCGGTGTTCGGCGCGCTGGTCGGCCAGCTGCTCGCCGCCTTCACCGTGCGCCGCGGCTGGGACTTCAAGGCGCTGCTGCCCTTCCTGGCCGGCGGCCTGGCCGGACTGCCGCTGGGCCTCTACCTGCTGCCGCGCCTGGACGTCCCGATGTTCAAGGCGCTCCTGGGCCTGATGCTGGGGGTCGTCTGCCCGCTGATGTTCTTCGCCAGCCGGCTGCCGCGCGTGAACGGCGGCCTTGCGGGCGACACGCTGGCCGGCGCGGCCGGCGGCGTGATGGGCGGCCTGGGCGGCTTCACCGGCGTGGTGCCCACGCTGTGGTGCACGGTGCGCGGCTTCGACAAGGACCGGCAGCGCGCCATCATCCAGAACTTCAACCTGGCGATGCAGCTGGTGACCTTCGCCAGCTACCTGGCCACCGGCATCATCGAGCCCCACATGCTGCCACTGCTGGCGATCGTCGCGCCGGCCGTGGTGATCCCGGTGCTGCTGGGCACGCGCATCTACCTGGGCATCAGCGACCTGGCCTTCCGCAAGCTGGTGCTGGGCCTGCTGGCGGCCAGCGGCGTCGCCCTGCTCGCCTCGTCCGTTCCGGTGCTGATGGCGCGCTGGAGCGGCCCATGAGAAGTGGCGCGGCTCAGGCCGCCACCATCCGGTCCGCGTCTTCGCGCTCGCGCGGCCACAGCAGGCGCCGGTGCGCGTCCCTGACGGCGCGGTAGCACTCGCAGGCGCGCGCCTGCACGCCCGGGCGATCCAGCACGGTGATGTGGCCGCGGCCACAATGGACCAGGCGGCCCGCCTCCAGCCGCCCCAGCGCCTCCGACACGCTTTCCCGGCGCGCGCCCAGCATCTCGGCGACGGACTGGTGCGTGACGGCGATGTCATTGCCGGGCAGGCGGTCCATGCACTCCAGCATGCAGCGGCAAAGGCGCTGCTCCAGGGAGTGATGCCGGTTGCACGCGGCGCCCTGCGCGATCTGCTCAATCAGCGCCTGCGTGTAGGCGAGCAGCAGGCTCCGCAACGCGGCGAAGCGGTGCCGGTCGTCGCGCACCAGGTCGACGTTCAGGCGCCAGCCCTGGCCTGCCGCAATCACGGTGGCCCGGTCGTGCGCGCCGGGCCCCGCGAGCAGCAGCGGAATGCCGACGACGCCCTCCCGGCCCGCCAGCGCAACCATCATGGTGTCGCCGTTCTCCAGCAGGGAGGAAGTCGCGGCGATGCCGCGGGTGATGAAGCAGAGGTGGCGGTCGAACGCGGCGCTTTCGCCGAACGCCAGGCCCTGCCGCAGCACGCAGGGCTGCAGGTGGGGTGCGACCTGTTCGAAATCGGGAAGGGGCAGGCTGCCGAGCAGGCCGTTGTCGCGGGGCATCATCGTTTTCCTTCCCTGGAAGCATTCGCCTATGCGCGTTCTCAGTATGGGCTCGCCTCGGTGCGGTAACGTACGAAACTTCGGTAAACGACCCGCTTGCTTGACGTTCGTCAAGTCCCGCTCCCCCTGCCGCACCCCCTTGAAAGCCCGCGCGGCCGCCCCTAATTCGGGATCGCCGACGCGCTGACAAGGAGAAGGCACATGACAACCATGTTCAGATCCTCCGCGGACCTGTTCGCGGACCTCAACCGTATGCAGACCCTGCTGGACCAGGTGTTCCCCACCGGACGCTCCAGCATCCGTTCCTCGGGGGCGGGCTTCCCGGTGCTCAACGTGGGCACCACGCCGGGCAGCGTCGAGATCCAGGCGCTGGCGCCCGGGCTCGATCCCTCGAAGCTGGAGATCACGGTCGACCGCGGGCTGCTGGTGATCGCGGGCGAACGCCAGACCGAGCTGCCGCCCGCGGGCGAGCGCACCAGCGTCTACGCCAACGAACGCTTCAGCGGCAAGTTCCGCCGCGTGGTGAGCCTGCCGGAGGACGCCGACCCCGCCCGCGTGCAGGCGAACTACCGCGATGGCGTGCTGCGCATCAGCGTGGCCAAGCGGGAGTCCTCGCTGCCGCGCCGCATCGAAGTGAATTGAAGGAGACCGTCATGAACAACCAGGTCCAGGCCACTTCTTCTTCCACCACCTCCGCCACGCAGGACACCGCACCCGAGCGCTTCGTGGTGCCGCCCGTGGACGTGTACGAGAACGATTCGTCCATCACGCTGCTGGCCGACCTGCCCGGCGTGCCGCGCGAGCAGCTGCACGTGCGGGTGGACGGCGACAACCTGCTGCTGGAGGCCACCGCCGTGACCAGCGGTCCCGAGAACATGGAGCTGGTGTACGGCGAGGCGCAATGCCCGGCCTACCGGCGCCAGTTCACCCTGAGCCGCGAACTCGACCCCTCGCGCATCGAGGCGCAGCTGCGCGACGGCGTGCTGCGCCTGACCATCCCCAAGGCGGAGGAGGCTCGCCCGCGCCGCATCCAGGTGCAGGCTGGCTGACGGAGCGCAAACTTCCGTCCGCGCGCGCCCCCTCGCGCGGGTGTGCTTCAGTGCAAAATCCCTCGACAGCGGCCCGGCACCGCTGGCCGAGGAGAAGCTGTTGGCGCTGAAGGCATTCGTCGTGGAGGACCAGGACTCCATCCGGGAGAGCCTGGTCGAAGCGCTTTCCGAGCTGGCGGGCATCGAGGCCACGGGCTGGGCGACCAACGAGAAAGCGGCGACGGCCTGGCTGCGCAACCCGGTCAACCAGTGGGACATCGCGATCGTCGACCTGGTGCTGGAGCCCGGCGGCGGCAGCGGCTTCGGCGTGCTGCAGGCGCTGCGCACCCGGCCCGCCACGCAGAAGATGGTGGTGCTCACCGGCACGGCGGACCCGCAGGTGCGCCGCAGCTGCGAGGAGATGGGCGCCGACGGCGTCTTCGACAAGGCGATGGAGACCGAGGCGATGCTCGATTACTGCGTCGCGCTGGCGCGCGCGGCCGGCGGGCACTAGGCCGCGGAAGACTGCGCCGCGAGCTGCCGCAAGGCCTGCTCGAACACTTCCGGCGGCTGGCCGCCCTGGATCAGGTGGCGGTCGTTCACGATCACCGAGGGCACGGCGCTGATCCCCATCTGCTGGAACTGCCGTTCGCGCGCGCGCACTTCGTCGGTGTAGCGGCCGCTCTCCAGCACCTCCTGCGCTTGCTTGCGGTCCAGGCCCACCGACTCCACGACTTCCAGCAGCACCGCATGGTCCGCCGGGCTGCGGCCTTCGCCGTGGTAGGCCTTGAGCAGCGCCATCTTCAGGTCGCGCTGCTGCTTCGCACCCTGCTCGCCCGCCCACATCAGCAGCCGGTGCGCAGCGAAGGTGTTCCACACGCGCCCGCGCCCTTCCTTGCGGAAAGGTGAAGCCGACGGCCGCACCGCGCGCGGCGATGCCGGCACGGGCCTGCGCCTGCTGCTCGGGGGTGGAGCCGTACTTGGCGGCGAGGTGCTCGCCCACGTCCTGCCCCTCGGGGCCCATCTGCGGGTTCAGCTCGAAGGGCTGGAAGTCGATGGCGACTTCCACCTCGCCCTGGAGCTTGTCGATCGCGCGTTCGAGGGCGGCCAGGCCGACGGCGCACCAGGGGCAGGCCACGTCGGAAACGAAGTCGATGTGCAGGGGGTAGGCATGGCCCTATTCTCGCCAATCCCGCACAGGCGGGAATGACGCCCCATCAAGACCCCACCGAGCCCGTCACCGGCAGCACGATGCCCGTGATGTAGCTCGCGCAGACCGGCGAGGCCAGGAACACGTAGGCCGGTGAAAGCTCCTCGGGCTGCGCCGGCCGCTTGAAGTCGGTCTGCTTGCCGAACTCCGTGATCTCCTCGGCGCTGCGGTCGGCCGGGTTGAGCGGCGTCCACACCGGGCCGGGCGCGATCGCGTTCACGCGGATGCCCTTCTCCAGCAGGCTGGAGGCGAGCGACATGGTGAAGGCGTGGATCGCGCCCTTGGTGGCCGAATAGTCCAGCAGCTGCGGGCTGCCGCGCAGGCCCACCACCGAGCCGGTGTTGATGATGCAGGAGCCCTTCTTCAGGTGCGGCAGCGCGGCGCGCGCCATGTAGAAGTAGCCGTAGATGTTGGTCTTGAAGGTCTCGTCCAGGCGCTCGTCGGTGATGTCCTCGAGCTTGTGCGCATGCTCCTGGAAGGCGGCGTTGTTCACCAGGATGTCGAGGCCGTCGAATTCCTTGACCGTCCGGTCGACGGCCTCCTGGCAGAACTTGGGGTCCTTCACGTCGCCCGCGATCAGCAGGCACTGGCGGCCTTCGCGCTCGACGTGGCGCCTGGTCTCCTCGGCGTCCTCGTGCGAGGAGAGGTAGACGATCGCGACGTCGGCTCCTTCGCGCGCATAGAGCACCGCCACGGCCCGGCCGATGCCGGAATCGCCGCCGGTGATCAGCGCCACCATGCCCTTGAGCTTGCCGCTGCCTTCGTACTCCGGCGCCAGGAACTGCGGTTTGAGCTCCATGTCCGCTTCCAGCCCGGGCTTCACCAGGTGCTGGGCCGGCAGCTCGCTCGGGTACTTCTGCCTGCTGGTCTGGGGCGGCACCTTCTCCTTGTCGCCCGAGCCGCCCTCGGCGGGTTCCTTGCGGTCCTGCTCGCGCTGCAGCGCGCGCTGCTTTTCGGCGGCGGCTTCATTGGCCGGTGCGCGGCCCTTGTCCTTGGCCTTTGGCTTGTTCATGGGAGGCGTCCTGTGCAAACCTCCATCGTGCGGCGCGCACCGCAGGCCACGCCGCCGACAAGGGCGGACCGACGCGTCGGAAGATGCCTACACGTGGCCGATGACCGGATGCGGCTCGTAGGGCGCCTGCAGTTGCCGCACTTCTTCCTCGTCCAGCACGAGGTCGACGGCCGCCGCGGCCTGGTCCAGCTGGTGCAGCTTGCTGGCGCCGATGATGGGCGCCGTCACGCCCTTGTGCAGCAGCCAGGCATAGGCCAGCGTGGCATTGGTGACGCCGCGCTTCTGCGCCAGCGCCGACAGGGCCTCGACCACCTGGAAGTCGCTGTCGCGGTAGTAGTACTTCTGCGCGATGTCGTCGGTCTTCGCGCGCGAGGTCTCGCCGCTGTCCTTGTCCTCGCGCTTGCGGTTGCCCGCGAGGAAACCACGCGCCAGCGGGCTCCATGGGATCAGGCCCACGCCCTGGTCGCGGCACAGCGGGATCATCTCGCGCTCTTCCTCGCGGTAGGCGAGGTTGTAGTGGTTCTGCATGCTCACGAAGGGCGTCCAGCCGCGCTCCCTGGCGATCTGCTGCATGCGCGCGAACTGCCAGGCGTACATGCTGCTCGCACCCAGGTAGCGCACCTTGCCCGACTTCACCACGTCGTGCAGCGCCTCCATGGTCTCCTCCATGGGCGTGCCGTAGTCGAAGCGGTGGATCTGGTAGAGGTCGATGTAGTCGGTGCCCAGGCGCTGCAGGCTCTGGTCGACGGCGTGGAAGATGCGCTTGCGCGACAGGCCGTCGGCGTTGGGACGCTGCGGCGGCTTCACGCCCAGCGCCGCGCCGCCCTTGAAGTCCAGGTCCACCGGGTAGAACAGCTTGGTGGCGACGACCACTTCCTCGCGCTGGCAAAACTCGCGGAGGAACCTGCCGGTGAGCATCTCGCTCTGGCCGCCCGAATACAGGTCGGCGGTGTCGAAGAAGTTGATGCCCAGCTCCACCGCATGCCGCACCAGCGGCCGCGACGCTTCCTCGTCCAGGATCCACGGGCGCCACTTCGGCGTGCCATAGGTCATCATGCCCAGGCAGATGCGGGAAACCTTCAGGCCCGTGCGGCCCAGGCGCGTGTACTGCATCACTCCTCCTCATCGTGCCGGCCGGCGCCGGCGGCTCGCCTCACCGGGCGTGGATCTTCTTCTGGCGCAGGTAGCGTTCCACTTCCTCGACCTGGTGGCCGGCATGGTGCACGGCATCGCGCAGCTGGTCCATGCTGACGTCGAACACGCGGCACCAGAACTGTACGTCGGTCTGGCTGGTCAGGTCGATCAGGCGGGGGCTGGCAGCAGGGCTCGTGTTGTTGTCCATGTGGAACTCTCCTTGGGCCGGGCTGCAATGATGACGCGAAACGCGCCGCCGTGCAGCCCCCGGGGAGCTCAGCCGCGGGAGCTTTGGCGGGTGACGCGCCGCCTGGCGGCGACCACGGCGTAGGCCTGGCGCTCGAAGTGGTTCTCGCGGTAGGGATTGCGGCCCCGCAGCAGCTGCAGCAGGCTGGAGCCCAGGTAGGCCGGCAGGAACAGCGGGCCCCAGCGCTCGTACTGGCGCACGTGCACGTGCTCGTGCAGGCGCAGCTGGCCGAGCGCAGAGCGGTCCACCGCCAGGATCACGTGGCCCAGCGTCATCGCCGAAAAGCGCAGCGGTTCGGGCAGCCGCGCCAGCTGCCGGCCCAAGCTGCCGCCGCAGATCTCGATGACGCCATGGTGGCGCCGCGCGGTCGCACCGAACGGGATGGCCACGGCGCCCAGCAGCAGGCCCAGCGCCGTGTAAGGCACGGGCCAGAGGTAGCGGAGCAGGCGGGCGGCCCTTGTCATCCGCGCCATTGTGGGGCGGGAAGCGAATTCCTGCTGGAACCGGGCATCCCGACCCGGCGTCAGACGGGGGCGGCGCGGCTTTCCAGCCGCCGCACCCGCCAGGCGCAGCCCAGGGCCAGCAGGCCCAGCACGGCGGCCGCCGCGTAGAGCAGCTCGAAGCCCCAGCGGTCCGCGATCGCCCCGCCGGCCAGCACGCCGGCCACGCCGCCGAAGCCGTAGCCGATCACCGTGAACAGGGCCTGCCCACGCCCGCGCATCCGGCCGGGGAAGTGCTTGCTGACCATGGCGATGCAGGCCGTGTGGTGGGTGGCGAAGCTCAGCGCGTGCAGCGTCTGCGCGAGGTAGAGCGCGGCGAGCCAGCCGCCCAGCCCCGCCGTCATCGCCATGCGCAAGATGGTGGCCACGGCGCACACCACCAGCCACTTCTCCATGCTCAGGCGGCCTATGAAGCGCCCCTGCACGTAGAACCAGGCGATCTCCACCACCACCGACACCGCCCACAGCGCGCCGATGGTGGCCTTGCTGTAGCCCAGGCTGTCCAGGTAGAGCGAGAAGAAGCCGTAGATGGCGAAGTGCGCCATCACGTGGAACAGCAGCGAGGCGAAGAACCAGCGCACGGCCGGCTGGCGCAGCACCGGCAGGATCGGTTCGCGCTCGACCTGCGCGTGGTGGGCGGCCTCCTTCACGTTGGGCAGCCACCAGGTGCAGGCCAGCACGCCGGCCAGCGTCACCGCGGTCCAGGCCGGGAAGCTGCCCATGCCGAAGCGCTCGAACCAGGCGCCCGCCGCGAACACCGTGACCATGAAACCCGCGGAGCCCCACAGGCGCACGCGGCCGTAGCGGCCCCAGTCGCCGGCCACCAGGTGCGCCATCGCCGCCTCGGTCAGCGACATCATCGAGCTGGTGTGCGTGAACAGCAGCAGCAGCACCAGCGCGATCCACCACGCCCCGCCCGGCCACCACAAGCCCGCCGACGCGGCCAGCGCCACCAGCGCGCTGATGCGCAGCAGCTTCACGCGCTCGCCCGTGTGGTCGCTCAAGGCGCCCCAGGCATAGGGCGCGAACACCCGGGTGAGCGACTGCACCGAGGCCAGCAGGCTGATCACCGTGATCGGCAGCCCCAGCGACTTCAGCCAGAGCGGCAGGTAGGGATTGAAAAAGCCGATGTGGGCGAAGTAGGTCGCCGACAGCGCCGCGAACGGCACCAGCTGGCGCGGGCCCGCCACCTCCGGGGGACGCGCCATTCAGAGGAAGGAGGAGGCGATCGGGGCCAGCGGCGTCTCGACGTCGCCGCATTGCGCGCGGTGGCGCAGCGCCAGGTCCATCACCACCAGCGCCAGCATCGCCTCCGCGATCGGCGTGGCGCGGATGCCGACGCAGGGGTCGTGCCGGCCCTTGGTGACCACCTGCGTGGGCTGGCCGTGGATGTCGATGCTGTCGCGCGGCGTGATGATCGAGCTGGTGGGCTTGACCGCGATCGAGACTTCCAGGTCCTGGCCGGTGCTGATGCCACCGAGCACGCCGCCCGCGTTGTTGCTGGCAAAGCCGCCGGGCGTGAGCGAGTCGCCGTGCATGGAACCGCGGTGGGCCACGCTGGCGAAGCCGGCGCCGATCTCCACCCCTTGACCGCGTTGATGCCCATCATCGCGTAGGCGATCTCGGCATCGAGCTTGTCGAACAGCGGCTGGCCCAGGCCCACCGGCATGCCGGTGGCCGTGACGCGGATGCGCGCGCCGCAGGAGTCGCCCGCCTTGCGCAAGGCATCCATGTGCGCCTCCAGCGCCGACACGTCCGCCACCGGCGCGAAGAAGGGGTTGTTCGGCACGTGCTCCCAGCTCTCGAAGGGAATGACGATGTCGCCGATCTGCTGCATGCAGCCGCGGAAGGCCGTGCCGTGCTTTTCCTTCAGCCACTTCTTGGCCACGGCACCCGCGGCCACCATGGGCGCCGTCAGGCGCGCCGAGGAGCGGCCGCCGCCGCGCGGGTCGCGCAGGCCGTATTTCTGCAGGTAGGTGTAGTCGGCATGGCCGGGCCGGAACTTCTGCCCCACTTCCGAATAGTCCTTGCTGCGCTGGTCCGTGTTGCGGATCAGGAGGCAGATGGCGGTGCCCGTGGTCCTGCCCTCGAAGACGCCGGAGAGGATCTCCACCTTGTCCTCTTCCTGCCGCTGCGTGACGTGGCGGCTGGTGCCCGGCCGGCGCCGGTCCAGGTCCGGCTGGATGTCGGCTTCCGACAGCTCCATGCCGGGCGGGCAACCGTCGATCACGCAGCCGATCGCCGGCCCGTGCGATTCGCCGAAGTTGGTGACCGCAAACAAGGTGCCGAAAGTGTTGCCGCTCATGGGTCGGGATTATCCCATTCGTCCCCTTGCGGCTTGCCGCGCCCAGCCCCTCCCCCAGAGTGGCCGGCACGGAGGGAACCATGAGACCCACAACGCTGCGGGCGCTTGCTGCCACGCTCCTGTTCGCGGCCGGCGCCGCGATCGCGCAGTCCCCGAACCACGAGGCGGAGCAGAAGGCCGCCTTCGAGGCCGCCGACAAGGCCAAGGTGGTCGGCCCGGCCAACGTGAGCCTGCGCGACCAGGCCACGATGAGGCTGCCCGAGGGCTACCTGTACATCCCCATGCCGGCGGCCGCGCAGGTCATGCAGGCCATGGGCAACCGCAGCGACGAGCGCCTGGTGGGCATCGTGTTCCCGGCGGCCAACGAGCCCTGGTTCGTGGCCATCAAGTTCGTCAAGGAAGGCTACGTCAAGGACGACGACGCCCGCGACTGGAAGCCGGACGACCTGCTGCAGAGCCTGCGCGAAGGCACGGAAGCGGCCAATGCGGAACGCACCAAGCGCGGCTTCCCGGCCATCGAGGTGGTCGGCTGGGCCGAGGCGCCGCGCTACGACAGCGCCACCCACCGCCTGGTGTGGTCGGCTTCCTCGCGCGAGCGCGGCACCGGCGCCAGCGCCGACCAGGGCGTCAACTACAACACCTACGCCCTGGGCCGCGAGGGCTACATCAGCCTGAACCTGATCACCGACCTCGACAAGCTGGGCAAGTACCGCCCGGACGCCCTGAAGCTGCTGGGCGCCCTGGACTACCTGGAGGGCAAGCGCTATGCCGACTTCGACAGCTCCACGGACAAGGTGGCTGCCTACGGGCTGGCCACACTGGTGGCCGGCGCCGCGGCGAAGAAGCTGGGGTTTTTCGCGGTGATCCTGGCCTTCCTGGCCAAGTTCGCCAAGGTGCTCCTCGTCGTGGCCGGGGCGGCGATCTGGGGCCTGGTGAAGATGTTCGGCGGCAGGAAGCCCGAGCAGCGGGCGGAGCCGCGCGAGCCGGTGCTGCTGGCCGAGGCCACGCGGCCGCCGCCGGTGGCCTGAGCGGGGAAAGCGAAGGGGCGCCGCGGCGCCCCTTTTTCCTGGCTACAGCGACGCGGTCGGCTGCGAGTCCTCGCTGGCCGGCCAATCCCGGATGTAGGCCTTGAGCATGCGGTTCTCGAAGTTCTGGCTGTCCACGACCGCCTTGGCGACGTCGTAGAAGCTGATCACGCCCATCAGCATGCGCTTGTCCATGACCGGCATGTAGCGCGCATGGCGCTCCAGCATCATGCGGCGCACTTCGTCCAGCTCGGTTTCCATCGTGCAGGTGAGCGGATGGTCGTCCATCGCCGTGCGCACCACCGTCTGGCCGACGATATGCTGGTTGGCGACGATGCACTGGATCACCTCGCGGAAGGTGAGCATGCCCACCAGGTCGCCGTGCTCCATCACCACCAGGGACCCGATGTCCTTTTCGGCCATGATGTCGATGGCGCGCGCCAGTGGCTCTCCGGGGCCCACCGTGTAGAGGGTGTTGCCCTTCACCCGCAGGATGTCGCTGACTTTCATGGCCGTCTCCTTGGACCGGCCGAACGCGGAACCGCGGGCCGGGTCGTAAAGAATATAGCCCACAATCCCGACCAGTTCCACCAGAGGAGGGAACCGCCCTATGCCCGGTTATTCAGACCCCGGTTTCGACACGCTGGCCCTGCATGCCGGCGCCGCCCCCGACCCCGCCACCGGCGCCCGCGCCGTCCCGATCCACCTGAGCACGTCCTTCGTGTTCGAGTCCAGCGACCATGCCGCGGCGCTGTTCAACCTGGAGCGTTCGGGTCACGTCTACTCCCGCATCAGCAACCCCACCAATGCCGTGCTGGAGCAGCGGGTGGCGGCGCTGGAAGGCGGCATCGGCGCCATCGCCACCGCCAGCGGACAGGCGGCGCTGCACCTGGCGATCGCCACCCTGATGGGGGCGGGTTCGCACATCGTGGCCAGCACCGCCCTCTACGGCGGCTCGCAGAACCTGCTGCACTACACGCTCAGCCGCTTCGGCATCGCCACCACCTTCGTCAAGCCCGGCGACATCGACGGCTGGCGCAACGCGATCCGGCCCGACACCAAGCTGCTCTTTGGCGAGACCGTGGGCAACCCGGGGCTGGACGTCCTGGACATCCCCACCGTGTCGGCGATCGCACACGACGCGGGCCTGCCCTTGCTGGTGGATTCGACTTTCACCACCCCTTACCTGATGAAGCCCTTCGACCTGGGCGCGGACCTGATCTACCACTCGGCCACCAAGTTCCTCTCGGGCCACGGCACGGTGATCGGCGGCGTGGTGGTGGACGGCGGCAGCTTCGACTGGGAGCGCTCGGGCCGCTTCGCGGAGCTGACCGCGCCCTACGAGGGCTTCCACAACATGGTGTTCAGCGACGAATCGACCGTCGGCGCCTTCCTGCTGCGCGCGCGCCGCGAGGGCCTGCGCGACTTCGGCGCCAGCATGAGCCCGCACACGGCCTGGCTGATCCTGCAGGGCATCGAGACGCTGCCGCTGCGCATGGAAAAGCACATGAGCAACACCCGCAAGGTGGTGGAGTTCCTGGCATCGCAGCCTTTCGTCGAACGCGTGGGCCACCCGATGCTGGAATCGCACCCCAGCCACGCGCTGGCGCAGAAAGCTGCTGCCCAGGGGCGCGGGCTCGGTGTTCAGCTTCGACATGAAGGGCAGCCGCGAACAGGGCAAGAAGTTCATCGAGACGCTCAGGCTTTTCAGCCACCTGGCCAACGTCGGCGACTGCCGCTCGCTGGTGATCCACCCGGCCAGCACCACGCACTTCCGCATGACCGACGAGGCGCTGCGCAGCGCCGGCATCGGCCCCGGGACGATCCGGCTGTCGATCGGCCTGGAGGATCCCGACGACCTGATCGACGACCTGAAGCGGGCGCTGAAGGCCGCCGAGAAAGCGTGAGGAAGCCATGGGCATGCAACTGACCGTCAACGGCGCCAAGACCTTCTGCTACACCGGCGCAAAACCCTTAGCCGCCGCACAACCCACCGTGGTCTTCATCCACGGCGTGCTGAACGACCACAGCGTCTGGATCCTGCAGACCCGTTACTTCGCGCACCACGGCTGGAACGTGCTGGCGCTGGACCTGCCGGGCCACTGCAAGAGCGAAGGCGATCCGCCGAAGAGCGTGGAGGAAGCGGCGGACTTCGTGCTGGCGCTGCTCGATGCCGCCCAGGTGCAGCAGGCCGCGCTGGTGGGCCACAGCTTCGGCTCGCTGGTGGCGCTGGAAGCCGCCGCGCGCGCGCACCCGAGCGCATCACGCACCTGGCGCTGGTGGGCTTCGCCTACCCGATGAAGGTCACGCCTGCCCTGCTGGACAACTCCCAGAACGCGCCGATGAAGGCCATCGACATGGTCAACGTGTACTCGCACTCGATGATGGCGCCGCCGCCCTCCTCGCTGGGTCCGGGCACCTGGCTGCACGGCGGCTCGCGCGCGCTGATGCGCCGGGTGCTGGCGAGCAACACCAAGGTCAATGTGTTCCACCGCGGCTTCGTGGCCTGCGACAGCTATGCGGGCGGCGAGGCGGCGATCGAGAAAGTGAAGTGCCCGGTGCTGTTCCTGCTCGGGAAGAGCGATGCCATGGCGCCCCCGAAGGCGGCCCAGGCCCTGCGGCAGAAGGCGGGCAACGCGAAGACCGTGATGGTGGAGGCCGGGCACCAGATGATGACCGAGGCGCCGGACGCCGTGCTGTTCGCGCTGCGCGACTTCCTCAAGGGCTGAAGCGGTGCAGGTCACGCCCCCGATGGCGGTCGAACGCGCGCGCGAGATCGCGGCGTCCTTCGACCTGCGCGCCCTGCCCCCGGACTTCTACGCCAACCCCTTCCCGGTGTACGCGGCGCTGCGCGAGAGCGAGCCGCTCAAGCGCATGCCGGACGGCTCCTGGTTCCTCACGCGCTACGCCGACCTGGTGGCGGTGTACCGCGATGCGCAGGTGTTCAGCTCCGACAAGAAGGTGGAGTTCACGCCCAAGTACGGCGCGGGCTCGCCCCTGCTGGAGCACCACACGACCAGCCTGGTGTTCAACGACCCGCCGCTGCACACGCGCGTGCGCAAGCTGATCATGGGTGCCCTCACCCGGCGCGCGATCGCGGAGATGGAGCCGGGGTTGATCCTGCTGGTGGAGTCGCTGCTGGACGCGATCGAGGCGAAAGGCGGCGGCGACCTGGTCGAGGACTTCGCCTCCGCCATTCCCGTGGAGATCATCGGCAACCTGCTGGCGGTGCCGCACGAGGAGCGCGGGCCCTTGCGCGCCTGGTCGCTCGCCATCCTCGGCGCGCTGGAGCCCAGGCTCACGAAGGAGCAGGAGGAACTGGGCAACCGCAGCGTGCGCGAATTCCTGGACTACCTGCGCGTGCTGGTGGCGGACCGGCGCCGCAACCCGGGCGACCCGGAGCACGACGTGCTGACGCGCCTGATCCAGGGCGAGTCCACCGGCGAGAAGCTGTCGGAGACCGAGCTGCTGCAGAACTGCGTGTTCATCCTCAACGCCGGCCATGAGACCACCACCAACCTGATCGGCAATGCGCTGGTCGCCCTGGAAGAGTGGCCGCAGGAGAAGGACAGGCTGCTGCGCACGATCGGCAGGCAGCCCGACTGGGATGCGCTGGAGCCGGCGATGACGCTGGCGGTCGACGAGTTCCTGCGCTTCGAGTCGTCCAACCAGCTGGGGAACCGGCGGGCGCTGCGGGCCTGCGAAGTCGGCGGCGTGCAGCTGCCGGCAGGCGCGCTGGTGACGCTGTGCATAGGCGCGGCGAACCGCGATCCGGCGCAGTTCGAGCATCCGGACGTGCTGGACCTCGCGCGCGAGAACAACCGGCACCTGGCCTTCGGCTTCGGCATCCACCAGTGCGCTGGGCTGAGCCTGGCACGGCTGGAGGGTCGGGTGGCGATCGGGCGCTTCCTGGCGCGGTTCCCGCACTATCGCTTGACGGAAGCGCCGACGCGGGGTGGGCGGGCGCGGTTTCGGGGGTTCCTGGAGGCGCCGTTCTCGATCGTGTGACAGCCGGTTTTCGTAGGCTGGTGGTGAGCCCGAAGGCGAACCCCAGCGGTCGGCGACTCCGAGCAAGCTGGGGTTCGCCTGCGGCTCACCACCAGCCTACAGGACATCCTTCAGATAAACCGCCGACAAGCGCCCCGTCTGCCACAACTTCGCCGTCGCCTCCGACGCCGGCAGCAGCAGGTGCCGCATCAGCGGCTCCAGCGCGGTGGATTGTTCGTCGGCCAACAGCACATAGCGCGTGCCGTCCTGGTCTTCGATCTCGTTGAGCCGCCCGATCCAGTCCAGCTGCACCAGCGTCTGCAGCACCGGCTCCAGCTGCAGCACGTCCACTTCCATCCCATCTGCCAGCTCCATCGCGCTCAGCCCGCGGCGCGCGCCCTTGCGGGACTCGTGCAGGTGCTTCAGGACTTCCAGTGCCAGCTGGAATTGCCAGCCATGGCCACCGCCGCGACGGCGCGGGCCGGCCAGCAGGCTGGGGAGATAGGCCGCGATCACCGCGCCGAACAGCACGATCAGCCAGGCGATGTAGATCCACACCAGCATGATGGGCACGGTGGCGAATGCACCGTACACCACCGAGTAGGTCGGCACGAGGCCGAGGTACCAGGCCAGCAGGCGCTTGGCCAGCTCGATGCCCACGGCCGCGAACACGCCGCCGACCAGGGCATGCGAGCGCCGCACGGGCGTGTTGGGCACGTAGCGGTAGAGCGCGGTCAGCGCGCCGGCGAGCAGCACGAACTCGACCGAATTGAGCAGGAAGGAGACCACGCCCGGGATCGCCGACACCAGGCCGCGGCTGGCCGAGATCACGTACGAGGTGGTGCCCAGGCTGGCCGCCAGCAGCAAGGGCCCGAGCGTGATCGCCGCCCAGTAGATCAGCACCTTCTGCCCGAGCGGGCGCGAGCGCCTCACGCGCCAGATGCCGTTGAGCGTGCGGTCGATGGTCAGCACCAGCGCGAGCGCGCTGGCCACCAGCGCCGCGAGACCGACGCCGCCGAGGCGGCTGGCCTTGCCCGCGAACTGCGTCATGTAGCCCAGCACCTGGCGGGCGATGGCGTCCGGCACCAGGCTGGCCACCAGCCACTGCTGCAGGTTGGTCTGCAGCTTGCTGAAGATCGGGAAGGCGGTGAACACGGCCAGCGCCACCGTGAAGAAGGGCACCAGCGCGATGGTGGTGGTGAAGGTCAGGCTGCTGGCGGACAGGCCGAGGCGGTCTTCGCGGAAACGCTCGCGCAGGGTCAGGGCCGTGGAAAGCCAGGGAAAGCGCGCGAGGTCCTCAAACAGCTGGCGCAGGTTCTGGCGAACATTCATCGCTCGCTATGATGCCACTGGCCATGCAGTCCTCCGAAGCCATCTCCGTCCCGCCCGTTGTGGAAGCCACACGCTGGATCGCCGTCTCCAGCCTCCTGGGACTCATCGTGGTGTGCCTCGCCTGGGAGCTGTGGCTTCCGCCCAAGCCGAGCCTGTGGGTGATCAAGGTGCTGCCACTGTGCATCCCCGTCGCCGGCCTGCTGAAGCGCCGCATGTACACCTATCGCTGGGTCAGCCTGCTGGTGTGGCCCTATTTCATGGAAGGCGTGGTGCGCGCCAACGAGGGCCTGCCGGCCGCGCTGGAGATCGTGCTCACGCTCACCCTTTTCATCGCCTGCTCCCTGCACGTGTGGCTGCGCCTGCGAAATGCGAAACATGAACGAACTGATCACCCAACTGCGTAGCGCCGTCGGCGCCGGCAACGTGCTGACCGAAGGCGACCTGAGCGCCTATGAGATGGACTGGCGCCGCCGCTCGCGCGGCAAGGCGCTGGCCGTGGTGCGCCCCGGATCCACCGAGGAGGTCGCGGCCGTGGTGCGCGCCTGCGCCGCCGCCGGGACCCCCATCGTGCCGCAAGGTGGCAACACCGGCATGGTGGTGGGCTCCACCCCCGACGATTCGGGCCGCGCCATCGTTCTGAGCCTCACGCGCATGAACCGTGTGCGCGCAGTGGACGCCGGCAACCTGACCATCACCGTCGATGCCGGCTGCATCCTGCAGAACGTGCAGGATGCCGCCGAAGCGGCCGGCTACCTGTTCCCCTGAGCCTGGCCGCCGAGGGCAGCTGCACCATCGGCGGCAACCTGGGCACCAACGCCGGCGGCACGCAGGTCGTGCGCTACGGCAACACGCGCGAGCTGTGCCTGGGACTGGAAGTGGTCACCGCGCAGGGCGAGGTGTGGGACGGCCTGTCGGGCCTGCGCAAGGACAATACCGGCTACGACCTGCGCGACCTGTTCATCGGCAGCGAGGGCACGCTGGGCGTGATCACCGGCGCGACCCTGAAGCTCTACCCGCTGCCCAAGGCGACGCTCACCGCCTGGGCCGCCGTGCCCTCGATGGATGCGGCGCTGGCGCTGCTCGGGCTGGCGCACAAGCACCTGGGCGCGGGCCTCACCGGCTTCGAGGTGATGGGGCAGTTCGCGCTCGGCCTGGTGGTCAAGCACATGCCGCAGCTGCGCGTGCCCTTCCAGCAGGAGTCGGCCTACTGCGTGCTGCTGGAGAACGCGGACCAGGAGTCAGAGGAACATGCCCGGGCGCAGTTCGAGCGGCTGCTGGAAGCAGCGCTGGAGGAAGGCTGCGCCACCGACGCCGTGGTCGCCGAGAACATCGCGCAGGCGCGCGCGCTCTGGCACATCCGCGAGAACATCCCGCTGGCGCAGGCCGAGGAAGGCCTCAACATCAAGCACGACATCTCGATCCCGGTGTCGAAGATCCCTGCCTTCTGCACCGAGACCGACGCACTGCTGAAGAAGGACATCGCCGGCGTGCGGCTGGTGAACTTCGGGCACCTGGGCGACGGCAACCTGCACTACAACGTGCAGGCGCCCGAGGGCGGCGACATGCAGGCCTTCCTGCGCGACCAGGAGGAGCGCGTCAACGCCCTGGTGTTCGACCAGGTGCGCAAGTTCGGCGGCTCCATTTCCGCCGAGCATGGCATCGGCACGCTCAAGGTCGGCAAGCTGCCGCACTACAAGTCGCCGGTGGCGCTGAAGATGATGCAGGCCGTGAAAAAGGCGCTGGATCCGCAGGGCATCATGAATCCCGGCAAGGTCCTCCTCGCCTGACAGCCCCGATAATCGCGCCATGACGACGACCCGCCCCGTCCGCTCGCAGTACGAAGACTTCATGCGCCATGTGTACACGCATGGCACGCCCAAGACCGACCGCACCGGCACCGGCACGCGCAGCGTCTTCGGCTACCAGATGCGCTTCGACCTGAACGAGGGCTTCCCGCTGGTGACCACAAAGAAGGTGCACCTGAAGTCCATCATCCACGAGCTGCTGTGGTTCCTGGAAGGCTCGAGCGACAACAACAAGCTGCGCGAGCGCGGCGTCACGATCTGGGACGAGTGGGCGCGCGAGGACGGCGACCTTGGGCCCGTGTACGGCGTGCAGTGGCGCAGCTGGCCCACGCCCGGGGCGGGCACATCGACCAGATCGCCGAGGCGGTCAAGACCATCAGGACGAATCCGGATTCGCGCCGCATCATCGTCAGCGCCTGGAACGTGGCCGACCTGCCCAAGATGGCACTGGCGCCCTGCCACGCCTTCTTCCAGTTCTACGTGGCGGACGGCAAGCTGTCCTGCCAGCTGTACCAGCGCAGCGCCGACATCTTCCTGGGCGTGCCCTTCAACATCGCCAGCTACGCGCTGCTCACGCACATGATGGCGCAGCAATGCGACCTGGGCGTGGGCGACTTCGTCTGGACCGGCGGCGACTGCCACATCTACAGCAACCACCACGAGCAGGTGGAGCTGCAAATGAGCCGCACGCCCTACCCCTATCCCGTGCTGAACTTCCAGCGCAAGCCGGCCTCCATCTTCGACTACCGCTTCGAGGACTTCGAGGTGGCGGACTACCAGTGCCACGGCGCCATCAAGGCGCCGGTGGCGGTGTGACGCGGCGATGCGCGTCGGCCTGATCTACGCCCGCGCCCGCAACGGCGTGATCGGCCGCGAGGGCGTGCTGCCCTGGCACCTGCCGGAGGACCTGGCGCACTTCAAGCGCACGACCATGGGCGCGCCCGTGCTCATGGGCCGCAAGACCTGGGACTCGCTGCCCCCGCGCTTCCGGCCGCTGCCGGGACGGCGCAACGTGGTGATCACGCGCGATGCGCAGTGGCACGCGCCGGGCGCGGACCGGGCGGGGACGCTGGACGAGGCGCTGGCGCTGTGCGCGGGCGCGCACACCGTGTGGGTCACCGGCGGCGCGGAAATCTTCCGGCTGGCGATGCCGCGCGCGGATGTGGCCGTGGTGACGGAGATCGATGCCGATTACGAAGGCGACGTGCACGCGCCGGAACTCGGGACTGGCTGGCGCGAGACGGCGCGCGAGCGGCATGTGTCGGCGGGGGCGTGCGCTTCAGTTTCGTGACGTACGAGAGGTAGGGCCGGCCAATCGTAGGCTGGGGTGAGCGCGTAGCGAACCCCAGCGCTTCGCGCACCGCTGGGGTCCGGCTTCGCGCGGACCGCCAGCCTACGACGACTCCATGCCGTCTTCGTGCGTCAATGCCCCTTGACCTTCTCCATCAAGGCCTTCGCCTCTTCCTTCCGCCCCTGGTCCGCGATCGGCCGGCCCGGACGCGGCGGCGCCTGCAAGGCGCGCTCGAGATAAGGAACCGCTTCCTCCGCCTGCTTGGACTCCACGAGGTACTCCGCGAAGAAGTAGTTCGGGTCGATCCCCTTGGGATTGATCGCCAGCGCCTTCTGCAGCAGCTCGCGCGCCTTCTTCTTGTCGCCGAAGCCCACCGGCCAGCCCGGCACCTTGTAGTACAGGACGCCCAGGCTGTTGTACGCCGAGCCATCGAGCACGTTGCCGTCGATCTGGATCGCCTGCTCGTACAGCGCCTTGGCCTGCTTGACCAGCGACAGCGCGCCCAGGCCGCCCTTCTCGCCGGCCAGCGAGCTGACGATGATGCCTTCCCACACCAGCGGCTCGGCGCGGCCCGCGTGGGCTTCGCTGACCTGGCGCGCACGGGCCGCGAGCGCTTCGAAGCGTTTCTGCCGCTCGGCAGGAGGTGCCTGGTAGCGGGTCACTTCCCACTCGCGCTGCAGCTCGGCGACCGCGTCGTCCACGGGCGCGGCCCAGGCGAAGGGGATGGCGAAGGCGAGCGCCGTCACGAGGAGCACGCGGCGGGATGCGTTGGAGAGTTGGGCGATCATCAGGATCCGGTCCTTTCCGGCAAGGTGGCAAGGGTGGCGAGGCTGCGGCCGTGGCGGCGGAAGCTGCCGTCCATGGCCGTGGGGACGAGGCCGTTGAGGCGCACGCCGAGTCGTTCGGGGAAGCCGAGGAAGCGCTCGGCCTCTTCGTCCTCCAGCATGCGCAGCAGGGCGGCAGCCACGCTGGCCGCGCTGTCCATGGCGGTGCCTGTGGCCTGGTTGTAGGCCTGCACGTCGGCGCCGTTGAAGGCGGTCTGCGTGCTGCGCGGGCCGAGGTACTGCACCTTCACTTCGGTGTCGGCCAGCTCGCGCCGCAGCGCCTCGGCGAAGCCGCGCAGGCCGAACTTGCTGGCGCTGTACACGCTGTAGCCGGGCAGGCCGATCGCGCCCAGCACCGAGCCCACGAACAGCACCTGCGCGCCCGGCTGGCGGCGCAGCGAAGGCAGCATCGCCCGCGTCAGCTGCATGGGTGCGATCAGGTTGGTCTGCATCACCGCGGCCATGGTGGCGGCGTCGATCGCGTGCAGCGCGCCGAAGGCCGGCGCGCCGGCCGCGTGCACCAGCACGTTGCACTGCCAGCCGGCCGCATGTTCGGCCAGGCGTTCCAGTTCGCGCGGCTCGCGCAGGTCGGCCACCACCCAGGGCAGGTCCTGTTCGGCGAGGCCGTGCCGGTCGCGCAGCTCGCGCGCGAGTGCGGCCAGCGACTGCGGCGAGCGCCCGGTGAGCATGAGCCGCGCCCCCGCTCGCAGGAAGGCCCCGGCCGCCTCGCGGCCGATGCCACCGGTGGCGCCGGTGAGCAGGATGCGTGCGACGGCGGGCTTCATGCCATGGCCTCCGGCCGGCGCGCGTCCTGCGCCTGCGGCAGCGGCAGGCCGCGGAACACATCGCCGTACAGGCGGTAGAACACGCGCGTCGCATGCACGATGTCGGCCTGGTCGCGCGGGTCCTCGATCCGGTTCATCAGCACCTCGAAATGGGCGGTGTGCTCGCGGTCCAGCGTGCCGTGCGAGCGCAGGTAGCTGAAGGCGGAATCCGGCAGGCCCAGCGGCTTCTGGATCTGGTCGGCGGCCAGCAGCGCGAGGTTCACGCTGGTGCCTTCCAGCACGTGGACCATGCCGAAGAAGCCGAGCGGGTTGCGCCGCGCGATCGTGTCGTAGGCGTAGGCCACCATCACCTCCACCGGGATGCCGGGCTCGCCCGTGCGCACCGCCTGCGCGTCGGCGCCGCAGGCGCGCAGGTCGTCCAGGATCCACTCGTCGTGCTCCTGTTCTTCCTCGATGTATTCGTCCAGCGGGCCGCGCAGCCAGGCATGGCGCGCGGGCAGCGCGGCCCGGCAGGCCTGCAGCAGCGGCACCGTGTGCCTGACGTGGTGCCAGGCCTGCGTGAGGAAGGCCACATAGCTGGGAAGAGACACGTCCCCGCGCAGGCAGCCCTGGATGATGGGGGCCGACAGCAGGCCGAGGCGCGCGTCCTCGGTCTGCCGCAGCAGCTCAGGAAAAAGGGCATGCGTTGCTCTCTGGAAGGCGGGGGAGCGATGCCGAGCGCGTCGGCATGCATGGCGAGGATCGCGTCGCGCTGCGGCCGGCCGTTGGCCGTGGCCAGGCCGTTCTGCACGCTGAAGCCGGCGCGGCCGCGCACCCAGCGCGCCACCCGCGCGTAATCGGGCAGCGAGGCATTGGCGGCCTGCACCGCCGATTCGATCTCGGCATCGGGCAGCGTGGCCGCCAGCGGCCACACCACGGCGCTCAGCGCCGCCTGCCCTTCGCCGAACACCACCGCCTGCGCCACCATCTGCTGGCCGCGCAAGGCCGCCTCCACCCACTCGGGCGACACGTTGCGCCCGAAGCCGGTGATCAGCACGTTCTTCTTGCGGCCCTGCACGTACAGGAAGCCGTCGGCGTCGACGCTGCCCAGGTCGCCGGTGGGCCACCACCTGGACTCCGATTCCATCTGCCCGAGGTAGCCGGCCATCAGCGTGCCGCTGATCTCGATCTCGCCGTCGTCGGCGATGCGCACGCGCGCGTGTGCGGCAGCGGCCGGCCCGCGCTGCCGGGACGGTCGGCGCCCGGCAGGTTGAGCGTCTGCACCGAACCGCCTTCCGACAGGCCGTAGCCTTCGTAGGCGGGAATGCCGCAGGCGCGCGCTGCGCGCACCAGCGTCTCGCCCACGGCGGCACCGCCGACGGCGGCGATCTTCAGGCTGGCGGGCGCACGATCGCCGGTGTGCTGCAGCCAGCCGGTCCAGGCGCGCAGCATCTGCGGCAGCAGGATCAGGCTCTCGGGCGCGTAGCGGCGCACCGCGGCATCGAAGGCGGCCGGATCGAAGCCGGACGATCCGGTCAGCCCCACTTCGGCCAGCGGCGGCACCACCACCGTGGCGCCTCGGGCCAATGGCGCCAGCACGCCGGCCATGTTTTCCAGCAGCACCGCCAGCGGCAGCACACACAGGTGCCGGCGGATGTCCAGCGGCTCCAGCGCGCTCACCAGGCCCCAGGCCGAACGACGGATCGCCTTCTCGTGCAGGCACACGCCCTTGGGCGTTCCCGTGGTCCCGGAGGTGAAGGTGATCTTGGACGTGCACGCGGGCATCTGCACCGCGTAGCCGGGCAGCGTCAGCAGGGCCAGCCGCTCGCCCGCCACCTCGAGGTCCTGGCGGGGCATCTGCAGCCAGGACGTGGCCAGGCGGGGCGCCGTCAGCAGCGTGTCCACGCCGGCGGCCTTCAGCGCATGCTGCAACTGTTCCGAGTTGAAGAAGGCCGGCAGCGGCACGTGCACCACCCCGGCCAGGCTGGCGGCGAGGTCCGCCACCACCCACGCGGGCGAGTTGTCCATCAGCGTGGCCAGCACCCAGGCGCCGCGCGCCTGGAGCGTGGCGGCCAGCCGCGAAGCCGCGGCGTCCAGCTCCTGGCGGCTCCAGGAAATGCCGGGGCCCACCAGGGCGGGAAGTTTCTCTCGCATCATGCAACCAGTTCCTGTTCCCGGAATCCGCGGCGCGCCAGCCGGCGCAAGGCGGGCTGGATCTCGCCGGCCAGCACCAGGGGCTGGTGTTCGTAGTAGCTGCCCCAGAAGACGGCCTCGTCGCCCAGGGCGGCGGGGTCGGCCGCGGCCAGGGCCAGGGGAGCGATGCCCAGGCGGCCGATCATCTGCCGCAGCTCCTGCGTGAGCGTGGCCACCGCCCAGCGGAAGCGCAGCTGCGCCAGGTGCGGCCCGAGCTGCAGCATCAGGCGGCGTCCGGCGCCGGGCCGGGCGGACGCCAGGTGGCCGACTTCCGCCACTTCGCGGCGCGAGAGCGCGCGGCCGGCGTGCCAGGCCAGTTCTTCCTCGATCGGCTCGCGCAGGTAGCGTTCCAGGTACAGCGCGCCCGCGGCGGCGCTGCGGTAGCCGGCCGCTGCGATGATTTCGCCATCGGCATCGGCCAGGCTCACCAGGACCGGCGTGAAGGCCCGGATGCTGGCGCCGTAGTGGCGGTGGTACACGCCGCGGATGAAGTCCTCGACTTCGGCGCGGCAGGGATCCTCGGGGAAGTGCAGACGCAGCGCGGCGCCGTCGGCGGGGCTGCCGGCCGCGGTCTCCGGCCGGAGGCGGCGCGAGGCAGTGAGCAGTGCCATTCCCAACTCCTTCTTGCGCCCGTTGTTCGGACGCGTCGCGAGGGATGGTGGGAGCGGGAGATTAACGGGAGATTAAGGGTGAGTGTTCCGGTCGGCTGCATAGAATCGCCGGACCATCGCACCAGAGGAGAAAGCATGTCCGGCGGCACCTTCCACGTCCACGGCCCCCACGACCATGAACTGGAGCACGCCACCCAGCACGCCGCCCACGGCGAGCAGGCCCAGCACGGGGTGGGCGGCGGCAGCATGACCAACCAGATCGCGATGTTCACCGCGGTGATCGCCACCGTGGGGGCCATCTTCGCCTACATGGGCGGGGCCACGCAGGCCAATGCCGGCCTGTACAAGAACAACGCCGCGATCAAGAAGACCGAGGCTTCCAACCAGTGGAACTACTTCCAGGCCAAGTCGACCAAGCAGTCGCTGGCGGAAGTCTCGCGCGACCTGGCGCCCAACGCCGGCGACCGCGCCCGCTACGAAGCCAAGATCGACCGCTACGAGAAGGAAAAGAAGGAGATCCAGGGCAACGCCGAGAAGATCGAGGCGGAAGCGAAGGACTGGGACAGGAAGAGCGACGAGCAGATGCACCTGCACCACCGCTGGGCGCAGGCCACCACCGCGCTGCAGGTGTCGATCGCGCTGGCCGCCATCGCGCTCATGACCCGGAAGAAGTGGCTGGAGCTGGGCATGTTCGCCGTCGGCGCCATCGGCGTCGGCATCGGCGTGATGGCGATGCTGCACCTGTGAAGATCACCACCTGGAACGTCAACTCGCTGGCGGCGCGGCTGCAGCACGTCCTGGACTGGACGGCCGCCAACCCGGTGGACGTGCTGTGCCTGCAGGAACTGAAGCTCACCGACGACAAGTTCCCGCTGGACGCGCTGCGCGAGGCGGGCTACGGGTACTGCGCGGTGTTCGGGCAGAAGACCTACAACGGCGTGGCGGTCATGAGCCGCGCGCCGCTGCGCGACACGGTGAAGAACATCGTCGGCTTCGAGGACGACAACTCGCGTGTCCTGTCGGTGACACTGGACACGCCGGCGGGCGAGCTGCGGCTGGTGAACGGCTACTTCGTCAACGGCCAGGCGCCGGGCACCGAGAAGTTCGACTACAAGATGTCGTGGCTGCGCGGGCTGCGCGACTACGTGCGCGAGGAGCTGGCGCACCACCCCAGGCTGGTGCTGCTGGGGGATTTCAACATCGCGCCGGAAGACCGCGATTCCTTCGACCCGGTGGGGCTGAAGGAAACGATCCACCACACCACCGAGGAACGGGACCACTTCCGCAAGCTGCTGGAGCTGGGACTGGTGGACAGCTTCCGGCTGTTCGAGCAGCCGGAGAAGAGCTACAGCTGGTGGGACTATCGGATGCTGGGCTACCAGAAGAACCGCGGGCTGCGCATCGACCACATCCTGGTGAGCGAGGCGGTGAAGCCGCTGGTGAAGGGCTGCAGCATCGACCGGGCGCCGCGGAAGTGGAAGCAGCCGAGCGATCACGCGCCGGTGACGGTGGAACTGGATCTCGTCATTCCCGCGCAGGCGGGAACCCAGGGCGGCGAGGTGCCTGGGTCGCCCCAGCCGGGGCTTTTCTGAGCGCTCCAAGTCGCGGTTCGCCTGCGGGCTCGCCACCACGCGTGCGCCGCACCATCGTCAATGCCGGAGGATCCAGGGAATCACGATCGCCAGCTCGGCATCCGTGATCTGCGGATTGGCCGGCATCGGCACGCTGCCGAAGGTACCCACGCTTCCCAGCTTCACCCGGCTTTCCAGTACGCCGGCCGCGGCCGGGCTGGTGCGGTAGCGGTCGGCGATCACCTGGAAACTCACGCCATTGACGCTGCTTGCCGCGCCGCGGGCCGAGTGGCACACGGTGCAGTTCTTCGCGACGGCGATCGTGGCCGGATCGGTCGAATCGGGGGAGAGGAAGCGGCAATCCGCATTCCGCAGTGGTGGCCACCTGCTGTCCCGCGGTGCAGGTGAATTGCGCGAAGCCGCGGCGGGTGGGATCGGTGTTGGCAACCAGGCTGCTGGCGAATTCCGCCGCCGCAAGGGCCTCGCCGCTGCAGCTCAGTCCGTTGACGGTCCACGTCACGGGACTGGTGCTGCAGTCGGCCGGCGCCACGACGGGCGCGGGCGCTGCGGAGCAGGTGGACGCGCCGCGCGTCCAGGTGCCCGATTGGCAGGTGTAGGTGGCGCTGCCGGTCGCCGGGCCGTTGATGTCGGCAAGCAGCCGGCTCGTGCCGGAGACGGCTGCCGGGAGCGAGCCGCCGCAGCTGTCCGTTCCCCAGTTCACGGCCGTGGCCGCGCAGGCTGCCACCATGGGTGGCACCGAGGCGACGAAGTCCGCTCCGACGGACATGTTCATGTCCGAAGGGTAACCGTCCGGGCCCATGACCGATGTGCCTTCGTACAGCTTGCCGTTTTCCACCAGCCAGAGGCTGCGGAAGTCGATCGGCGAAAACAACATCGCCAAGGCGCGCAGGCGGATGGCGCCGCCGAACTCCACCCGGTCGCCAGGCACCCGCACCCCGCCCGCCGGCGCTGCCACCGCATAGGTGACCCGCTGGACCGCCTTGCCCTGCACGGTACCCGGACCGTCGAACACCACCCGGTTGGCCGGATCGTCGAAGGAAAGGTAGCCGGCGGGACTGGTGGCGCAAACCGGGTCGGTGTGGAAGTCGATCCGCAATGAAAGCCTGGCCACGTTGCCGCTGGGGGCTGCCACGGTCAGGTAGGTGCGGGAGCTCACCCGGTCACCGTCCGCCGTGACAACGAGCGGGGATTCGAAGCACGGCCCCATGAAAGAACCGAGGAATGCCGCCGGTACGCTCGCCGCCGTTCCCGTGCCGCCGGTCGCGCCCGTGCCGCTGCCTGCCGTCGGGGCCGCACCGCTCCCGCCGCCTCCCCGCCTCCACCGCCGCAGGAAACCAGCCCCGCCAGCGCCAACAAGGCGGCCGCCTGCATCCACCGTGATTTCATTCACCCTCCCCTGGGGCTGGTGCCCCGAGCGCAGCGGATTCTTCCCGCCGGGCGCGTGTACGGGTCAGGGGATTACCACGAGCCTTCCTCCACTTGGAGGAGGGTTTATTCCAGTCCCAGCTCCTGGATCTTCCGCGTGATCGTGTTGCGCCCGATGCCCAGCTTCTGCGCGGCCTCGATCCGGCGTCCGCGCGTGTTCTGTAGCGCGGTCAGGATCAGCCGCGACTCGAAGCGGCGCGTCAGCTGGTCCCACACGTCGTGGTGGCCGCTGGCCAGCAGCTGCAGCGCTTCCGCTTCCAGCCCCGACTCCCAGCCGCCGCCGTTGCC
The DNA here is from genome assembly GCF_013087525.1 of Ramlibacter montanisoli. Lineage (GTDB taxonomy): Bacteria > Pseudomonadota > Gammaproteobacteria > Burkholderiales > Burkholderiaceae_C > Ramlibacter > Ramlibacter montanisoli. The sequence continues at coordinate 2,320,134 of NZ_JABFCS010000001.1, forward strand.
GAAGACCGGCGTCGCAGGCAGGGTTGGCAACGCCGCCGCGGCGGATTCCGCCGACGCCACCGGCATCGACGTCACCAGGACCTCGCCCGCGGGCATGGCGCGCGGCACGCTCGCCTCCGCCGGCCCCGCGCCCACTTCCGGCGGCAGGTCCTTCGGTTCGATCAGCTGCGCCGGCGCCATCACGGTCAGCCAGTGGCAGATGTTCTCCAGCTGCCGCACGTTGCCGGGGAAGGCGAAGGTCGTGAGGCGCTCCAGCGCCGCGTCGGAGATGCGCTTGGGTTCCACGCCCAGCTGCTTGGCGCTTTGCTGCAGGAAGTGGCGCGCCAGCATCGGGATGTCTTCCAGGCGCTCGCGCAGCGCCGGCAGCCGCAGCCGGATCACGTTCAGGCGGTGGAACAGGTCCTCGCGGAACACGCCTTCCTTGACGCGCTGCTCCAGGTCCTGGTGGGTGGCGGCGATCACGCGCACGTTGGCCTTGATCGCGTTGTGCCCGCCCACGCGGTAGAAGTGGCCGTCCGACAGCACGCGCAGCAGGCGCGTCTGCAGGTCGAAGGGCATGTCGCCGATCTCGTCGAGGAACAGCGTGCCGCCCTCGGCCTGCTCGAAGCGCCCGCGCCGCATGGTCTGCGCGCCGGTGAAGGCGCCGCGCTCGTGGCCGAACAGCTCCGACTCCAGCAGGTCCTTGGGGATGGCCGCGGTGTTGATCGCCACGAAGGGCCCGCTGGCGCGCGGCGAGTGCTTGTGCAGCGCGCGCGCCACCAGCTCCTTGCCGGAGCCGGACTCGCCCGTGATCATCACCGTCACGTTGCTCTGCGACAGGCGCCCGATCGCGCGGAACACGTCCTGCATCGCCGGCGCCTGCCCCAGCATCTCGGGCGCGGCGGCCATGGCCTGCTCGGCGACTTCCTCGCGCTGGCTTTCCTCCACCGCGCGGCGAATGAGTTCCACCGCCTTGGGCAGGTCGAAGGGCTTGGGCAGGTATTCGAAGGCGCCGCCCTGGAAGGCCGACACCGCGCTGTCCAGGTCGGAGAAGGCCGTCATGATGATGACGGGCAGCCCCGGGTGCTTCTCCTTCACCTTGGTGAGCAGGTCCAGGCCCGAGCCGCCCGGCATGCGGATGTCGCTCACTAGGATCTGCGGGCCGTCGTCGTCGTCGGCTCCCTCGAGGGCGGAGAGCACCTCCTTGGCGGTGGTGAAGCTGCGCGTGGGCAGGTCTTCGCGCATCAGCGCTTTTTCGAGCACGAAGCGGATGGATTGGTCATCGTCAACGATCCAGATCGGCTTCATTTGTGCTTCTTTCCCAGTCGCCTCATGCATGTCGGACTTCCTCAGGGCAAGGGGATGAGGATCTTGAAATCCGTCCTCCCCGGGACGCTGTCGCACTCGATCAGCCCATGATGCTGCTGCACGAAGGTTTGCGCCAGCGTCAGCCCCAGGCCGGAGCCGCCTTCCCTTCCCGACACGAGCGGAAAGAAGATGCGGTCCTTGATCGAGTCCGGCACGCCGGGCCCGTTGTCGATGACATGCAATTCCAGTGCCAGTCGATAGCGCTGCTTACCGAAAGTCACCTGTCGGCCGATGCGCGTGCGGAACGTGAGCTGCGCGTCGCCCGCCGCGATGCGCTCGGTCAGCGCCTGGCAGGCGTTGTGCGCGATGTTCAACACGGCCTGGATCAGCTGCTCGCGGTCGCCGCGGAACTCGGGGATCGAGGTGTCGTAGTCGCGCACCACCCGCAGGCCCTTGGGGAATTCGGCCAGCACCAGCGAGCGGACGCGCTCGCACACCTCGTGGATGTTCACGTCGCCCACCACGTGCGGACGGCGGTGCGGCGCGAGCAGGCGGTCCACCAGCGTCTGCAGGCGATCGGCCTCGTGGATGATCACGCGCGTGTATTCCTTCAGCTGCGGATCGATGTCCATCTCCAGCAGCTGCGCCGCGCCGCGGATGCCCCCGAGCGGGTTCTTGATCTCGTGGGCGAGGTTGCGGATCAACTCCTTGTTGGCCTGCGCCTGGTCGATCAGGCGCTCCTCGCGGTCCTGCCGCGTCTGCGCCTCCAGCGGCAGCAGTTCCACCACGAATTCGTCGGGCACCTCGGTCTGCGCCAGCACCACGTGCACCGGCATGGGCTCGGCCTGGTGGCGCACCAGCCGCGCGTCGTAGCGCAGCGCCGCGTACTCGTTGACGCGCGCGCCGTCGAGGGCGGTGCGCAGCACGTGCGGTTCGGCGAAGCAGGGGAGGAAGCTCGCGCCCTCGATGGTGCGGCGGGAGGAGCCGAGGGCGTCCTCGAGGGCGGAATTGGCGAACAGGACGGTGCCGTCGCCGCGCACCACGGCCACCAGGGTGGCCAGCAGGTCGAAGGACTGGAAGCGCTGGGTCGATGCGGAGGGCTTGTTCAAGCCCTCATTTTGCAGCCGAGCCGCCCGTGCGGCCGAGCTCACGGCGCAGCCCCGCGATGTCCTTCTCGTTGCGCTCGATCGCGGCCTTCATGTCGGCCACGCGGTCCAGGTACTTCTGGTAGTTCTTGTGCTCGGGGCCCATGCGCTCGGGCTCGCCGTTGTTGTATTCCTTGACCAGCTCGGCGTGGCGCGCCTCGGCCTTCTTCAGTTCGGCCTCGAGGATCGCTCGCGCGTCGGCGTCGCGCGCCTTCTGGTCGCCGGCCTCCACGCGCTGCGGGCTGGCCGCCGTCTGCGGCGCCGTCGCCACGTTCACGGGCTTGCCGGTGACCCGCGTGCCCTGCACGACCGTCACGTTCCCGCCTTCCACCAGCTTGCAGTTCTTGGCCGCGGCCTCTGCCTTGTCGTTGGTGTAGGAGTTGCCGCAGCGAAAGATCGCCGTCTGGGCGGAGGCGCCCAGGACGAAAGCGAAAGCGGCAAACGGAATCAGCGCGTAACGAGTCTTCATGCGGTCTCTCCTGGCATCGGTGATGCGCGGGATGGCTTTCCAGTATGACCCAATCTCTGCAGATTGCCAATTAAGGTGTTGATTTAAAAAGAAAAGGGGCGACAAAAGTCGCCCCTTTGGACTGGCACCTGTGGAATTTGGCCGGTGCCGGGCCGCCCCAAACGGCCGCGCCCCTCTGGGGGTACGGCGCCGCCGTTGGGGGCCCTATTTCACAGGCTGTAGTACATGTCGAACTCGATCGGGTGCGTGGTCATGCGGAAGCGGGTGACTTCCTGCATCTTCAGCTCGATGTAGGCATCGATCATGGTGTCCGTGAACACGCCGCCCTTGGTCAGGAAGGAGCGGTCCTGGTCCAGGTACTCCAGCGCCTGGTCGAGGCTGTGGCACACGGTCGGGATCTTCGCGTCCTCTTCCGGCGGCAGGTGGTACAGGTCCTTGGTGGCGGCTTCGCCCGGGTGGATCTTGTTCTCGATGCCGTCCAGGCCGGCCATCAGCATGGCGGCGAAGCCCAGGTAGGGGTTCATCGTGGGGTCCGGGAAGCGCACTTCGATCCGGCGGCCCTTGGGGTTGGCCACGTACGGGATGCGGATGGACGCCGAGCGGTTGCGCGAGGAGTAGGCCAGCTTCACCGGGGCCTCGAAGCCGGGCACCAGGCGCTTGTAGCTGTTGGTGCCGGGGTTGGTGATGGCGTTGAGCGCGCGCGCGTGCTTGATGATGCCGCCGATGTAGTACAGGGCGATGTCGGAGAGGCCGGCATAGCCTTCGCCGGCGAACAGGTTCTTGCCGCCCTTCCACACGGACTGGTGCACGTGCATGCCGGAGCCGTTGTCGCCGACGATGGGCTTGGGCATGAAGGTCGCGGTCTTGCCGTAGGCGTTGGCGACGTTCTGGATGATGTACTTCTGCAGCTGCGACCAGTCGGCGCGCTGCACCAGCGTGCTGAACCGGGTGCCGATCTCGTTCTGGCCCGCGCCCGCCACTTCGTGGTGGAACACTTCGACCGGGATGCCCATCTGCTCGAGGATCAGGGACATCTCGGCGCGCATGTCCTGCGTGCTGTCGACCGGGGGCACCGGGAAGTAGCCGCCCTTGGTGGTCGGACGGTGGCCCTTGTTGCCGCCTTCGATCTTCTTGCCGCTGTTCCAGGGCGCTTCGTATTCGTCGATCTCGACGAAGCAGCCGTTCGGGCCGGCGCTCCAGCGCACGTCGTCGAAGATGAAGAATTCGGGTTCCGGGCCGAAGAAGGCCGTGTCGCCGATGCCGGAAGCCTTCAGGTAGGCCTCGGCGCGCTTGGCGATCGAACGGGGGTCGCGGTCGTAGGCCTTGCCGTCGCCCGGCTCGAGCACGTCGCAGGACAGGATCAGCGTCGTTTCTTCGAAGAAGGGGTCCACGTTGGCCGTGTTCGGGTCCGGCATCAGCAGCATGTCGGAGGCTTCGATGCCCTTCCAGCCGGCGATCGAGGAGCCGTCGAAGGCGTGGCCCGAGCTGAACTTGTCCTCGTCGAAATGGGAGACGGGCACGGTCACGTGCTGCTCCTTGCCGCGGGTGTCGGTGAAGCGGAAGTCGACGAACTTGACTTCGTTGTCCTTCACCAGCTTCATGACATCTGCGACGCTCTTGGCTGCTGCCATCAGGTTTCTCCTGGGGATTGGTTGGTTGTTGATGAATGTGCGGCTGGCGGGGATGCAGGTTTTGTGCCAAAGCTGGTGCATGCGGCACCACGCGCAGCGGGGCGATTGTGCGCGATCCTGAGCACTTTTCCCTACGGAAGCCTTGCGCGAGCAACTCATCCGTGCACCTCCGAGGTGCAGCAGCGAGGATGCACCGCGGTGGTGCGGATCAGCTGCGCACCAATTCAGGGCCGAGTCGGACCTTCAGGACGGCCAGGCCGTCCAGCAAGGTCCGGTAGGCCGGGTCCACGTCCGAGGGGGTGCCCTTCACGCCCAGGTCGATGTGGCGGCCGTAGGTGGGGTGGTCCACGCTGGGCAGGCTGAACACCTTCACCTGGGGGTGCTCGCGCTCCACCTGCTCCATCAGCGGCGTGAGGGTGGCTTCCATCGAGCCGAACACGATCACGGACTTCTCCAGGTAGGCGCCTTGCTGGAACAGGTGGCGGTAGTGGGTGTCCAGCACGCTTTCCATCATGGGCCAGGCCATCACGGGGAAGCCGGGGACAAAGTGCACGGTGCCGACCGTGAAGCCGGGGATCTTGTTGTACGGGTTCGCGATGATGGCCGCGCCCCTGGGGAACACGCCCATGTTCAGGCGGTGGATGTTGTCGGCGCGGTCCGGCTCGTAGGGCACGCCCTGCTCCCTGGCCACGTCCTGCATGCGCTCGCGGATCAGGGCTTCGGCCTGCGGGTGCAGCTCGAGCTCGACCCCGAGCGCCTTGCCGGCGCACTGGCGGGTGTGGTCGTCGGGGTGGCGCCGATGCCGCCGCAGGAGAAGACGATGTCGCCGGAGGCGAAGGCACGTTTCAGCGTCTCGGTGATCCGCTCCGGCTTGTCGCCGACGTATTCGGCCCATCCGAGTTGCAGGCCGCGGGCATTGAGCAATTCGATCAGCTTGGGCAGGTGCTTGTCGGCACGCTTGCCGGAGAGGATCTCGTCGCCGACGATGATGAGGCCGATGTCGGGGCGGGTGGTGGTCATGGCCTCGCATTTTTCCACGCCTTGGGTTCCCGCCTTCGCGGGGATGACGAAACATTCTTGCCGCCCGGTACCATCCACGGATGGCTTCCATCACCCCCGTCATCCTCTGCGGCGGCTCCGGCACGCGCCTGTGGCCGCTGAGCCGCAAGAGTTTCCCCAAGCAGTTCGTTCCCCTGATCGGCGACAAGAGCCTCCTGCAACTGACGCTGGAGCGCGTGGGGGGCTGGGCGGGCGCGTGGTGACGGTGGCCGCCGAAGAGCACCGCTTCCTGGTCGCGGACAACCTGCGCCTGGCCAGGCTGCAAGGCACCGTGATCCTGGAGCCCGTCGCGCGCAACACCGCGGCGGCCATGGCGCTCGCGGCCCTGCATGCCGCGCCGGAAGAGTTCCTGCTGTTCTGCCCGGCCGACCACCACATCCCGGACGCAGCCGCCTTCGCCCGCACCATGAAGGAAGGCCTGACCGCCGCCGCCAACGGCATGCTGGTCACCTTCGGCGTCGTGCCCAGCTTCCCGAGCACCGCCTACGGCTACATCCGCCAGGGCGCGCTGCGCGCCGACGGCAGCATGCAGGTGGCGCAGTTCATCGAAAAGCCGGATGCGGCGCGCGCGCAGCAGTTGCTGCTGCAAGGCGACGTGCTGTGGAACGCAGGCATCTTCCTGGCGCAGGCGCGCTTCCTCGTGGAGGCGCTGGAGCAGCACGCACCCGACATCCTGCAGTCCTGCCGCCAGGCCATGGCCGCCCCGCGCACGGAAGCCCCGGGCAGCGCGGCGCCCGGCGTGAGCTTCGTGCGCCCCGAGCGCGCCGCCTTCGAGGCCTGCCGGTCCCAGAGCATCGACTACGCGGTGATGGAGAAACACGCCGACGTCGCGGTGCTGCCCTTCCGCGGCCAGTGGAGCGACGTGGGCAGCTGGAACGCCGTCGCCGACCTCGCGCCGGCCGACGCGCAGGACAACCGCATCCAGGGCCAGGGCTGGGCGCACAAAGCGAACAACACGTTCATCCACGCGCCCCACCGTCCCGTGGTGGCCCTGGGCACGCACGACCTGTTGATCATCGACACGCCGGATGCGGTGCTGGTGGCGCAGCGCGATTGCGCGGAACAGGTGAAGGACGTGGTGGCGCTGCTCGAACAGGGCAACGCGGCGCAGGCGGCGTTCCACCGCAAGGTCGTGCGGCCCTGGGGCTGGTACGACAGCGTCGACGCCGGTGAACGCTTCCAGGTCAAGCGCATCGGCGTGAAGCCGGGTGCATCTCTCAGCCTGCAGAAGCACCATCACCGCGCGGAGCACTGGGTGGTCGTGCGCGGCACGGCGGAGGTCACCCGCGGCAGCGAGACCTTCCTCCTGAGCGAGAACGAGTCGACCTACATCCCCATCGGGGAGGTCCACCGGCTGAGGAATCCCGGGAAGATGGAGCTCGAGATGATCGAGGTGCAGTCGGGGGCGTACCTGGGGAGGACGACATCGTGCGGCTCGAGGACAGCTACGGCAGATCCTGAACCACCAGGTTAGCGGCCGCCGGGATGGCCGCAACGGGCACCTTTCGCATCTGGTCCAGCGCCGCCAGGCAGTAATGCGAGAACCAGAGCGACGAGAACACGAACACCAGCGTGTAGATCCAGATCGCCGCCGGGATCAGGATCGGGAACGCGGCGGCGAAGAACCAGCCCGAGGCCCACACGATGCTGGGCGCCGCGCCGAGGTACCCCGTCGCGATCCCCATCAGCAGCAGCCACATGCGATGCGTTCGGAAGACCAGCCGGCGCTCGTCGCTGCTGGCGTGGTCGGCCAGGGCATCGAAGGTCATCACGCGGTACGTGAGCCAGCCCCAGATCAGGGGCGGCAGCACCAGGATCAACGGCGGGATCAGCCACAGCGGCAGCGAGATCACCATCGCGAACAGCGCCAGCAGCATGGAGCCCAGGGACCAGAAGGCGCCGCGGGCAAAGGAGGCACCGTGCCTGCGTTCCAGGTCGGGAAAGCGGCGCCGGCTGACCAGGTTCACCACCGAGGGCGTCATCAGCAAGGCCACGAAGAACAGCACCACCACCACCATGACCGGCGTGACGGCGAAGATCACCAGCAGCGGTGCCAGCGCGTTCTTCAGGCCCGCCAGCCCCATGTCTTCCAGCCAGTTCGTGGCGCTGGCCAGCCACTCGGTGCCCTCCAGCCAGACGAAGACGGAGTTCACCGCGCTGTCCCAGAAGAAATAGCCCAGCCCCAGGCCCAGGACCACCAGCAGCACCAGCGGCAGCAGGGAGATGGCGATGATGCGCGGGTGCAGGCAGTAGGCGACGGCGCGCCAGAAGGAGTCGAGGAAGAGGGACATCGGGCGCGATGTTAGCGAGCCGGCAGCAGGCCGGCGCTTCCGCAGGTTGCCCACCGGGGGCCGTGCTGATACATTGCCGAGGCCCTGGCGATCACGTCGGTGGCAACCGGGACCGATGGCTCGCAAGCGGTCCATCCAGGGACGTCGAAGGTCCGCCACTCCACTACGATGCGCTGAACAAGGTGAGATGAAGGCAGCTTATGGAACTGCGTGACAAGACATTGGCGGTGATCGGCCTCGGTTATGTTGGCCTGCCCCTCGCCGTCGAATTCGGCAAGCACCGGAAGGTGATCGGCTTCGACATCAACCCGAAGAGGGTGCTCGAACTTCGGGCGGGTGAGGACCACACGCTGGAGTGCAGCCGGGCCGAGCTGAAGGCGGCGACGCACCTGGCCTACTCGGATGATCTCGCCGACCTGCGGCAGGCGCAGGTTTTCATCGTCACCGTGCCAACGCCGGTCGACCAGGCGAAACGGCCCGACATGACGCCGCTGGTCAAGGCCAGCGAATCGGTCGGCAAGGTGCTGAAGAAGAACGACGTGGTGATCTACGAATCCACGGTCTACCCGGGCGCGACCGAAGAAGTGTGCGTGCCGGTGCTCGAGAAAGTGAGCGGGCTGAAGTTCAACGTGGACTTCTACTGCGGCTACAGCCCGGAGCGCATCAACCCGGGCGACAAGGAGCATCGCCTGCCGACCATCAAGAAGGTCACCAGCGGCAGCACGCCCGCCGTGGCCGACGGGGTGAACGCGCTGTACGCAGAGATCGTCACCGCCGGCACCCACAAGGCGAGCAGCATCCGCGTGGCCGAAGCGGCGAAAGTGATCGAGAACACGCAGCGCGACGTGAACATCGCGCTGATGAACGAGCTGAGCCTGATCTTCCACCGCCTGGGCATCGATACGCTGGAAGTGCTTCAGGCGGCGGGCACCAAGTGGAACTTCCTTCCGTTCCGGCCGGGGCTGGTCGGGGGCATTGCATCGGCGTCGATCCTTACTACCTGACGCACAAGGCGCAGGAGGTCGGCTACCACCCCGAGGTGATCCTCTCCGGACGCCGCATCAACGACAACATGGCGCGCCACGTGGCGGACGAAACGGTGAAGCTGATGCTGCGCAAGGGCCTGCCGGTCCTGGGCAGCAAGGTACTGGTGCTGGGCCTCACGTTCAAGGAGAACTGCCCGGATGTGCGCAACACCAAGGTGGTCGACATCGTGCGGACCCTGCACGGCTACAACACGCAGGTCGATGTGTACGACCCCTGGATCAGCGCCGAGGAGGCGGAGCACGAATACGGGCTGAAGTGCCTGCGCGAGGTCCCGGCGAAGCAACAGTACGCCGCGGTGGTGCTGGCCGTGGGCCACAAGCAGTTCCTCGAACTCGGCGAGCAGGGCATCAAGGCATTCGGCCAGCCCGGCGCGGTCCTCTACGACGTGAAGGGCATCCTGCCGCTGGGCGCCGCCGACGGACGACTGTAGGCATTGCAGATCCTGCCTGCATGCGCCGCGTTTCATCGGCATGCACGCCGGCCTCCTCCCGCCCGGGCGGTGCGGCGAAGTCGTGGACGCACAACCTCGAGGGCGACTACGGCGCCAACAGGGAGGTGCGGCCGGGGAGGCACCACCTGAACACAGGATGCGGATGGGCCGGATTCCTTTAGCATCGACCCATGCCGACCGCGAAAACCTATCATTTCCATGAGGTGGAGCGGTGCGTCATGTGCGGCGCGGACGGCCGGAGCGCACGCGTCCTGGGCCTGCGCCTGAACGGCAGCCAGGGGCGCTCTCCCCGGCAGAAGACCGGCATCGCCGTGTCGATCTGCCAGTGCCGCCGGTGCGGCCTCAATTTCCCGCAGCCGCTGCCGGTGCCGGGCTCGATGTCCGACCACTACGGAGTGCCGCCGGAAAGCTACTGGAAGGACGCCTACTTCGATTCGGACCCGAACTACTTCGCCCGCCAGATCGCCGACGCCAAGCGGCTCCTGGGTTTCAGGCCTGCCATGCGCGCGCTCGACATCGGCGTGGGCATCGGCAAGGCGGTCAAGTCAATGCGCGCGGCCGGCTTCGAGGTCTGGGGCATGGAGCCGTCGAAGCCGTTCCACGAGAAGGCGCTCGAATGGACCGGAATCGAACCCGGGCGCCTGGCGCTTGCCGGAATCGAGGACGCCGAATACCCGGAAGATTTCTTCGACTTCGTCACCTTCGGGGCCGTGCTGGAGCACCTCTACGATCCGGGCGAAGCGATCCGCCGGGCCTTGCGCTGGCTCAAGCCGGGCGGAGTGATCCAGGCCGAGGTGCCGTCGTCCAGGCACCTGATGGCCTCGCTGCTGAACGCGTACTACCGGCTGCGGGGGACCAACCTCGTGACCAACCTCAGTCCGATGCACTCCCCTATCACCTGTACGAGTTCACGCCCGACAGCTTCCTGCTGCACGGAAGGAGGGCCGGGTACGATCTGGCCGAGCACTATGTGGATGTGGCGAGCATCCGCCACGTGCCATCGCTGGTGCAGCCTGCCCTGCGCTGGCTGATGTCGCAGCGCGGCTCCGGCATGCAGCTCACGGTGTGGCTGCGCAAGAAATCCGGGCCGGGCGCGACGGCGGCCGCCAGCTAGGGCAAGGGCGCACGGGAGCCGCAGTCGCCCCGGCGCCGGGCAACGGACAGCGGCGCGAGAAGTCGACCCGCCCATTCCGCGGCAGGATACCGCGCCGCATCCAGGCCATCGCCGCTCGGTACGAAGCTGTCCAGCGTCAGCGGATGGTTCCTCCGTGGCGCATCCGGTGCCGGAGCAGGCACCACATGGAATCCGGCGGCCTCGAACAGCGCACGTGCACGGGGCATGTGGACCGGGTCGGTGAGCAGGGCAACCCGGGTGATGGCAGCTCCGGCCAGGATGCAGCGCGAGTAGAGCGCGTTCTCCAGCGTGTCAAAGGATTCGGCTTCCACCCAGCGCGGCGTGATCCGGTATTGCTGGTGGAGTATCTCCACCATCTTCTGCGACTCGGCGGCGTAGGGGTGGTCACCGGTGCCCTTGCCCGTGAGCAACAAGGGCAGGCCGGACTGCCGATGCAGCGCGGCCGCGTAGTGGGCGCGGTGCGTCCGCCCGCCCAGCACCACGATCGCCTCCACCGTCCGCAGCTGCTCGGAACGGACCGGCGCAGACTGCCGCTCCAGCGCATACAGCAGGAATGCCGCCCCGGCCTGCGAGCCAAGCAGCACCATCAACGAAAGCACGAACCCGCAGGCAGCCGTCAGCCAGAGGAATCCGCGCAGCATGCTGCCTCAGGCCCGGCCCACCAGCCGCAGCAGCCCCAGCCACTGCTGCGACCAGAAGCCGCGGCCGTAGTCCCTGCCCTTTTCCACCTGGTCGCGCACGCCTGTGGGGTCATAGCGCACTTCGAAATTGGCGGTGCCGAAGATCACGTCCCACCAGGGCAGCAGCACGCCGAAGTTGTGGCCGCCCAGCGCGGGGCTGCGACCACCGCGCAGCAGCTCGCCGTCGGCCTTGCGCTCGTGGCCCAGGCCGATGCTGTGGTGCAGGCGGTGGAAGCGCGGGCTGATCCACAGCCGCTCGCCGATGCGGCCGAAATGCATGCGCACGTTGGCGTGCTGCAGGCTTTCACTGAGCTGCGCGATGGCGACGATCGCCACGAACTGTCCGGGGCCGACCCCGATCAACTGTCCCACCACCACCAGGATGCAGTCCCGCAGCAGGTCGTCCAGCAGGTGGTTGCGGTTGTCGCTCCACATCGTCATCTGCCGCTGCGCGTGGTGCAGCGAATGCAGGCTCCACCACCAGTTGAAGGCATGCTGGCCGCGGTGCATCCAGTAGTCGACGAAGTCGAACACGACCAGGTAGATCAGGAAGCTGATGAAGGGATGCGCCGTGCCGCCCGCCATCAGCTGGTCGATGTGCACCGTGCTCATGCCCGCCATGCGCAGCATGGAGAACAGCTCGTCGAACAGCGGCTCCACGCTCAGGAACAGCGCCACGCGGAAGATGCCCAGCCGGTGGACCAGCGTGTAGATGATGTCGGTGCGGATGCTCGCCGCATCCACCATGGTCTCCACCGGCCGCCAGCGTTGCAGCGGCCCGATGATGGCCAGCAGCACGGCGATCTGGATCAGGCCGACCAGCAGCCAGCCGGTGGCCGCGTAGCCGTCTTCCAGGAAGTTGCCCAGCCCGAACGAATACATGATCGGCTGGATGGCCGACTCGAACAGCCCCTGCTGGGCCCACTCGAAGAGGTCCTGGATCCACTGCATGGTCTTACTTCCTGCCCATGATCCAGGAACGGTATGCGGGATGCTCGCGCAGGGTGGCGAAGCAGAACCCCCTGGCCTTCAGCCCCTTGATCAGCGGCTCCAGCACCGCCGGCGCCCACGGGTCCTTGCGCGACCAGATCCCCAGGTGCGCCAGGAGGATGTCGCCGCTGCGGATGTCGCGCAAGGCCTTCTGCAGCAGTTGCTGGTTGCTCACCGTTTTTCGCTGGGCAGCTCGTCGCCCAGGAAGCCGGCCGGCGACCAGCCGACGTGCTGGTAGCCGCAGGCGCGGGTGGCGGCCAGGAAGCGCTCGGAGGTCTTGCCGCCCGGCGCGCGGAACAGCGGCAGCGGCGCCTTGCCGGTCAGCTCCTCCAGGCGCAGCGCGGCGCGTTCGATCTCGCGGCAGTACTCCGCCGCCGTCCAGGTCGATTCCTTGCCGGCGTCCGGCCCGGCCGACGGCCGCACGCGGAAGCGCGGAGGCTTGCCCGGCACGTCCGCCACCCAGTAGGCGTGGTCCCAGGTGTGCGAGGCGAACTCGTGGCCCTCGGTGCCGCGCGCGCGCCACCAGTCGGCCCAGTCGCGGCTGAGGCTGGCGCCGCCTTCCTTGGTCTTCTCGTTGGCGGCGAAGAAGGTCACCTTGACGTCGTTGCGCTTCAGAACATCGGCGATCAGTTCGGCCACGGCCATGTGGCCGGTGTCCAGCGTGAGGTAGACGGGCTTGTCGCAGGCGGGTTGGGCGGTGGCGATGGAGGCGGCCAGCGCGAGCGCCCCCACCCCTGCCTTCCCCCAGAGGGGGAGGGAGCAAAGAAGAGAGGCACGGGGCTGCATCACTGCCTCGGCGCGTGATCGAGCGTCCAGACGCCGTGCGGCGACTTGCCCACCGGCACCTGCCGCACCACTTCGCGCTTCTCGGTATCGATGACGGTCAGCTTCTTCGACCAGCGCGAGGTGGTCAGCAGGTAGCGGCCACCGGCGAGCAGTTCCATGCAATCGGGGCCGCCCGGCGCCGGATAGCTGTCCACCACCGTGAGCGTGCCGAGGTCGATCTTGCTGATCGTGTTCGCCACGCGATTGCTGAGGTACACGTGCTTCCTGTCGCCCGCGCCCCTGAAGGCATGCGCGCCGGCGCCGGTGCGGATCCGCTTGATCGACTTGGGCGTGGGCCCGCTCACGTCGAACACTTCCACCGAGTCGCTCCCCGTCAGGCCCACCAGCACCAGCTTGTCGTCGGCCGTGCCGAACACGTCCGCCGGCAGGGGGCCGGTCTTGATGCGCCACTTGATCTCCTGCTTCGCCAGGTCGATGGCCACCAGTTCGTCGCTGTCCTGCATCGTGGAATAGGCGATGCTGCTCCTGCTGTCGATCCACAGGTGGCTGGGCGTCTTGCCCGTCGGCAGGCGCTTGGCCAGCCGCAGGTCCACGCCGTCCCAGCGGTACAGGTCCACGTGGTTCAGGCGGTTGCCGGCGGTCACCAGCCACTTCATGTCCGGCGAGAAGCGCAAGTGGTAGGGGTCGAGCACGCCCCGCACTTCCTTCTGGATCTCCGCCGTGCGCGGGTCGATGAAGGTCAGCGAATCGGCCAGCGCATTGGCGACGATGATCGACTTCTCGTCCGGCGTCATGTACAGGTGGTGCGGCTCCTTGCCGGTGCGGATGCGCTTGATCTCTCGCCAGGTGGCGGGATCGATGACGCTGACGTCCGCGTCCAGGGAGTTCAGGACGAACAGGGGGCGGCCTGAACAAAGCTGCCGCACAGGAGCACGGCCGCCGCGAAGGCGCGGCAAACAAGGGAAATTTTCACGGAAATTCGACACCTCGGGTCGCAGCGCAGGCCTGCGGGCCAGGCGTGCGTCAGTTCAACGCGCCAGCACGCTCGAAGGCGGACGGCGCCAGGCCGATATTGTCCGCGATTCGGCCCGCGTGGATGGGTGGCAACGGTACGCGGATGCAGGGTGCGCCGCGGGAGTCAGCGTAAGTTAAGCTCGGCCATGCCCGGGAGGCCTCTCGCGGCGCAACAGTGGAAGACGGAAGAAACGCGCATGTGCGGCATCGCAGGGTTCGTGCAGCGCGGGTGGCGCCCGCAGGACGCGCAGCCCGTGCTCGAAGGCATGCTGGATGCCATCCGTCACCGGGGCCCGGACGACCAGGGCACCTGGCTCGACCCGGAAGCGGGCGTCGCCCTCGGCCACCGGCGACTGTCGATCCTGGAACTGACGCAGGCCGGCCACCAGCCGATGGCCTGCCCGTCGGGCCGTCACCTGGTGATCTTCAACGGCGAGATCTACAACCACCTGGAACTGCGCGAGACATTGCGCCGGGCGGGCTGCGAGCCGGCCTGGCGCGGCCACTCCGACACCGAGACCCTGCTCGCATGCATCCGGGCCTGGGGCATCGCCCGCACCCTGCAGGCCTGCACGGGCATGTTCGCGCTGGCGGTCTGGGACCGCGAGCGCCGCACCCTGACCCTGGCGCGCGACCGCCTGGGCGAGAAGCCCCTCTATCACGGCTGGCAGGACGGCAGCTTCCTGTTCGGCTCCGAACTCAAGGCCCTGCGCTGCCACCCTGCCTTCGCCGGCACGCCGGACTGGGACGCGGCGGCCGCCTTCCTGCGCCTGGCCTACGTGCCGACGCCGCAGACCATCTACCAGGGCATCCGCAAGCTCCCCGCGGGAACGATGTTGACGCTGGGACCGGAGGAGCTCGCCACGCGCCGAGAACCCGGTGGCCTACTGGTCGCTCGCGGAAGCCGCGGCGCGCGCGGAGGAGCGCCCGTTCGCCGGCAGCTATGCCGACGCCGTCGATGAACTGGAGACGCGATTGCGCCGCGCGGTGCGGATGCAGTCGGTGGCGGACGTGCCTGTCGGCGCCTTCCTCTCCGGCGGCATCGACTCCTCCACCGTGGTCGCACTGATGCAGGAGGCGCCCGGCGCGCGCGTCACCACGTTCTCCATCGGCATGCCCGACCAGCGGATGGACGAATCCGCGCATGCGGCCGCCGTCGCCCGCCACCTCGGCACCGAGCACGTGGCCCATGCCATCCAGCCGGCCGAAGCACTGGCGCTGATCCCGCAGCTGCCCGGCATCTGGGACGAGCCCTTCGGGGACAGTTCGCAGCTCCCCACCCTGCTGGTCAGCCGACTCGCGCGCCAGCGGGTCACCGTGGCGCTGTCTGGCGACGGCGGCGACGAATTGTTCCTGGGCTACCCGGAGTACCGGGTGATGGAGCGGCTTTGGCGACTGCGCCGCCTGCGCCACCTGCCCTGGAACGCCGGACTGCGCGCCGCCGCGGTACTGGGCGGTCCATGGCTGCAGAGGCCCTTGCGCGGCGCGCGCATCGTGGTCGGCGCCTGGCGGCAACCCGACGTGCTGCGCATGAACGACTGGTGGATGGACCCCTACAACGACGATGCCGTCCCGTTGCGGCAGCAGGTCTCCGCGCGCGCGCTCCAGAGGCCGCTGCGCCGCTCGCCGGCCGAAGCCGCCGCGGTCGCCGACGCCGCGGCTTACCTGCCTGACGACATCCTGGTCAAGGTGGACCGGGCCGCCATGTCCTGCGGCCTGGAAACGCGCGCACCCCTGCTGGACCACCACGTGGTGGAGTTCGCGCTGTCGCTGCCCCTGGGCTACAAGCTGCGCGGCAACCAGGGCAAGTCCGTGCTGCGCGAGGTGCTGTACCGCCGCGTGCCTCGTTCGCTGGTCGACCGGCCGAAGATGGGTTTCTCCATCCCGCTCCAGCACTGGCTGCGCCGCGAACTGCGGCCCTGGGCGGAGCAACTGCTGGCCACCATTCCCGCGGATTCGCACCTGCTCGACAAACCCGAGCTCGAACGCATGTGGCAGTCGCATCTGTCGGGCGGCCGCAACCGCACCGACCAGTTGTGGCCGGTGCTGATGCTGGCCGCGTGGAGCGCCGAACATGGGGTGGCGCTGTGACGGAAGCGGACCCGCGGCTGGTCGTCTACACCTGCATCACGGCGGCTTACGACGAGGTGCGGCCGGTGCGCCATGCCGAACCGGGGGTCCGCTACGTCTGCTTCTCGGACCGGCCGGTCGACGCGGCCAGCGGCTGGGAAGGGCACCCGCTGCCGCGCGCCGACCTGGACCCCGTGTCGGCCAATCGCTACGTGAAGATGCACCCGCATGCGCTCTTCCCGGAACACCGGCGCAGCATCTACGTCGACGGCAACTTCGAACTCGGGCCGGGCGTGCGGGCCTTCGCGGAGGAGGCACTGCGCGAGCATCCGCTGGCACTCTTCTCCCACCCGGAACGCGAGTGCCTGTTCACCGAGGCGGCCAAGTGCGCTTCGATCGGCCATGGCTGGATCTGGAGCTACGCGAAGCAGCTGGGCCGCTACCACGCGGAGGGCATGCCGGCGCGCGCAGGGCTCTACGAATGCGGCGTGCTGCCCAGGGCGCACCATGCACCGCCAGTGCAGGAGCTCATGGCGGCCTGGTGGCAGGAGTTCCGCGCCGGCGTGCGGCGCGACCAGGTCAGCATGCCCTACCTGCTGTGGAAGCTGCGCACGCCCTGCAAGGTCGTGGGCCCGAGCCGCTTCCGCGGCGGCGACACGCGCTTCATCCTCCACCCCGGTCACAGCCCCAGCCCCCTGCCGCGGCTGCTGCGGGGCCAGTTGAACCGCCTGACGCCGCAGTTCTGGCTGCTGCGGCGCGGCCATGGCTGACGGGAACCCGCGTTGATCCCCGCGGCCGGCCCCTGACATGCGGCGCACGCTGTCCATCGGCCTGTTCGCCGCCGCCAGCATCGGCCTGGCGTTCGTCTCGCAGTGGTACGTGCTGACCCACCTGGGCGCCGGCATCGAGACCGATGCCCTGTTCGCCGGCATGACCTTGCCGCAGCTGGTACTGGCGGTGATCAGCGGCTCGCTGGTGCACGTGCTGGTGCCGCTGCTGGCCGGCGAGGACGAGCGCAGCCTGCACCACGACGCCTGGGCGATGCTGGTGCTGGTGGGCGGCTCTTTCGCCCTGCTCGCCCTGGCGCTGTACGCGACCGCGCACTGGTGGACGCCGTGGCTGGTCCCCGGCTTCAGCCCCGCCGCCCAGGCGCTGACGGTGGAACTCACGCGCATCCAGCTGGCAGGCATGGTGTTCGCCGCCGTCAACGGCGTGCAGCTCGCCGCGTACCACGCGCGCGACCGCTTCGTCTGGCCGGAGGTCACGCTGGCGCTGTCCGGGCTGGCCGGCTTCGCCGCCATCGTGGCTGCTCCCCCGCTACGGCGTGGCGGCCGTCGCCTGGATCACTTCCGCGCGCCTGGCATTGCAGACGGTGCTGCTGCTGCCAGGCATGGGCAAGCCGGTCTGGCCCGACCTGCGCACGCCGGCGATCGCCCTGGCATGGCAGCGCGTGAAGCCCCTGCTGCTGGGCACCACCTACTACAAGACCGACGCGCTGGTCGACCGCTTCCTGCTCTCCGCCGCCGCCAGCGGCAGCCTGTCGCTGTATTACCTGGCGCAGCAGCTCTATACCGCCGCGACCGAGGTGATGGACAAGGCGATCGCGGCGCCCCTCGTGCCGCGCCTGAGCACGCTCCACAAGCAGGGCGACCGCGCCGGATTCCGGCGGACCTACCAGCGCGGCGTGCTGGTCGTCAGCGCCTTGAGCCTCGCCGGCCTGCTGCTCCTGGGCGTGGCCGGCGAAGGCCTGCTGGACCTGGTCTTCGGCTACAAGAACTTCAGCGCCGGCGACGTGCAGGCGCTGTGGTGGATCCTGATCTGGCTGGCCGGCATGTTCATCGGCGCCATCGCGGGGCAGGTGGCGGCAACGGCCTTCTACGCGCTGGGCGACACGAGCACGCCGACCTGGACGTCGGCGGTCGCGTACACGGTCTACATCCCCTGCAAGGTCGCCGCCTTCTCCCTGTACGGCGTCATGGGACTGGCCGTCGCGACCAGCCTTTACTATCTGGCCAACCTGCTCGTGAAGTTGGTCCTGCTCCAGAGATCGTTCGCCGATGAACCAGCGCCCTGCCCCTCGCCTTGAGGACGTCGACTGCCCGCTCGGCTGCCCGCGGCAGGACACGCCCGTCCTCACCGGGCGGGACCTGCTGCACGGCGTGCCGGGCGAGTTCAGCGTCGTGCGCTGCGCTGCGTGCGGGCTGATGCGGACCAATCCCCGGCCGGCGCCCGAATCCATGGGCCTCTACTACCCAGCCGATTACGGCCCCTACCTGGGATCGAGGGTGGAGGCCGCCGGCCCGGCCAGGCGGCGCTCGCTGTTCGCCAGGCTGCTGGGGCCGCTGCTGCGCTTCAACACCGAGGAACTGCCCGCCCTGCCGCCCGGGCGCATGCTGGAGGTGGGCTGCGCGTCGGGCGCCTTCCTGCACCGGATGGCGCAGCGCGGCTGGCAGGTGCAGGGCATCGAATACTCGGACGGCGCGGCCCAGGCGGCGCGCGCCCTCGGCTATCCCGTGCACACCGGCTCGCTGGAGACCGCACCGGCACCCGATGCGCCCGTGGACCTGGTCGTCGGCTGGATGGTGCTGGAGCACCTGCACGACCCGGTGGCCGGCCTGCGCAAGCTCAGGGCCTGCGCCAAGCAGGGTGCATGGCTGGTGCTGTCGGTGCCCAATGCCGGCTCGTTCGAGTTCCGGGTGTTCCGGCGCAACTGGTACGCGCTGCAGTTGCCCACCCACCTGCAGCACTTCACGCCGCGCACCCTGGATCGCCTGCTGGCCGCCGGCGGCTGGAAGATGGAGAAGGTGTTCCACCAGCGCATCCTCGGCAACCTCGTCGCAAGCCTCGGCTACGTGCTGCGCGACCGGGGCTTCGCGCGCGCGGGCGAGAAGCTCATCGCCTTTCCGGACCGCCCGGGACCGGGCCAGTACCTGCTGTACCCGCTGGCCTGGCTGCTCTCCTGGTTCGGTCAGACCGGCCGCATGACGGTGTGGGCCAGGGTCGCGCCGTGATCAAGGTGTCCGTGATGATCCCGACCTACAACCAGGCGGGGTTCGTCCGGGAGGCGATCGCATCGGCGCTGGCGCAGACCCACCCGCACCTCGAAGTGATCGTGGGCGACGACGCCTCGAGCGACGACACGGCGGCTGTTGTCGCAGCGGTCGCCGACCCGCGCTTGCGCTACGTCCGGCACTCCGCCAACCTCGGACGCACGGGCAACTACCGCGCCCTGCTCTACGAGCACGCCACGGGTGACTTCGTGGTGAACCTGGACGGGGACGACTATTTCACCGACCCCGAATTCATCGCGCGGGCCGTGCGCTGCGTCGAGGCGGATCCCGAAGTGGTCATGGTGGTGGCGCAGGTGACGAGCCGGTCGGAGACCGCGGACTTCGTCTCGCAACTGCCGCCGCACGAGGAGCTCGCCGGCCTGGACATCCTGCGCCGCCTGCCGGCCAGGCCCTACCTCCTGATGCACATGGGGGTGCTGTACGCGCGCCGGGCCGCCCTGGCAATCGACTTCTATCGCTCTCCCGCCATCAGCTCGGACTGGGAATCGCTGTATCGCCTGTGCCTGCGGGGCAAGGTGCGTTACCTGCCACGGCCAGTCGGCGTGTGGCGCGTGCACGGCGGCAACGAGACGGGCACCGGCAACGTGGCCAAGCTGCTGGCCAACCTGGACATCTGGGAGCCGGTCTACCGGGACGCCGTGAAGTTCGGCATGTCGCCCCTGCGAGCCCGGCTGGCCCGTGCGCGCATGGTCGCCTTCCTCGCCGTGGAGCACCTGCCCGCCGTTTCGCACGGGGGAAACAGGGCTCTCGTGGCGTTCCTCGGCGCGCTGGCCGCGAAAGACGTGCCCGCGCTCCTGTTCATCGCCCTGCACCCTCGCTCGGCGGCCACCCTGGCTGCGGGCTTCCTGGGCTACTTCCGGCGCGACAGGGCCCTGGCAACCCGCTGAGCCCCGGGCCGGCGAGGCGTCATCGCCCGCGATCCGTGGCGGCCGCCAGGGTTTCGGGCGTCAGCCAGCGCCACTGCCCGGGTGGCAGGTCGTCCGGCAACTGGAGGCTGCCGATGCGCGAGCGATGCAGGCCCACCACGCGATTGCCGACGGCCGCCAGCATCCGCTTGACCTGGTGGTACTTGCCTTCGGTGAGCGTCAGGCGCAGCGCGTGCGTGCCGGTCGCCTCGCAGGCGGCGGCGCGCACCGGCTTCGGATCGTCATCCAGCACCACGCCTTCGAGCAGCCGAGCGACCTGGCGCGCATCCACCGGATCTGCGGTGCCGATTTCATAGACCTTGGGCACGTGGTGCCTGGGCGAGCTCATCCGGTGGATGAAGGCGCCGTCGTCGCTGAGGAGCAGCAGGCCGGTGGTGTCCTGGTCCAGGCGGCCGATGGCCTGGACGCCCGGGGTCGACCCCTTGTTGGGACGCTGGCGCAGGGGCGCCGGCAGCAGGGTGTAGATGCTCGGCCAGGCGCCCGGCTTCTGCGAGCACTCGTAGCCCGCGGGCTTGTGCAGCATCAGGTAGGCCTTGGCGTGGTAGCTCCACGCCTTGCCCTCCACGGTGAACTGCAGGCCTTCGGGATCGAAATCCGCATAGGGGTCGTCGCAGGGCTGGCCGGCCACCGTGACCAGCCCGTTCTGCACCAGGCCCAGGCAGACCCGGCGCGCGCCGAAGCCCTGGGAGTAAAGGATGTCCTGCAGTTCCATGGGCGGGCGAGGCTACCATGCCGCACCCTGGCTCGACTCGCGGTTGACATGCTGAAGATACTTTGCACGCTCGTGGCGCTCTGGTGCGGGACCGGTGTGGCGCTGGCGCAGGTGGCCGGTTCGCCGGCGACCGACATGCTCACGGTCGTGCAGGACGGCCGTGCCCTCACGCCGGTCTTCCTCTCCGCCGACGCCGGGCCGGTGGAAAAGGACGCCGCCGCCGACCTGGTGAAGTACGTGGAGCTGATGACGGGCGCCCGCCTGCCGCTGCAGGTGATTCCCTCCGGAACCCGCGCCCCCACGGGCCCCGCGATCCTGGTGGGCCGGGTGGCGCTGGCCGAGGACGGCAGCCTCGCAGCCCGCCTGCGCGCGGCGGCCAAGAAGGACCCGCTGGTCAACGCCGACGCGATGGTCCGCCGCCGCAGCGGCGACCGGCTCTACCTCGCGGGCAACAACGACAGGGCGCACGCCTTCGCGGTGTCGCAGCTGCTGCAGGACTGGGGCTGCCGGTGGTACATGCCGACGGAGTTCGGCGAGGTGGTGCCGGAGCACCGGACGCTGCAGGTCGGCGCGCTCGACCACGCCTACGGCTCGCCGTTCGAGATCCGCAACTACGTCCTCGGCTGGCTGGCGGACACCAGCGGTTCGGCTGACTTCCAGCGCCGCAACTTCTCCAACCCCTCGCCCTTGCCCGTCTTCGGGCACGCACTGGGCAAGTACACCAAGGCACTGGTTCCGCAAGGGAAGTCCCTGTTCGACGTGCCCCTGGCCGAGCCCGCGACGGCAGCCGAGGTGGCGCGCCAGATCGAAGCCGAATACGCAAAGGGCGTGCCGGGGATTTCACTGGCCATCGAGGACGGCATCTACCGCAACGACTCGCCCCGGGACCGCGCGCTCCAGGCGCGCATCTTCGACAAGTACATGCTCGCGCTGTCGAACACCGACCCGATGATGAGCTTGTACAACAGCGTCGCGCGCACGCTGCGCGAGAAGTACCCCGCCAGCCCGACGCGCATCGGCGGCCTCGCCTACGCGAACGTCACCCTGCCGCCGCAGAGCGTGACGCAGATCGAGCCCAACGTCGTGATGTGGCTGGCGCCGATCGACATCGACCCCAACCACGGCATGGACGACCCGCGCTCCGCGCCGCGGCAGGAGTACCGCGGCATGATGTACCGGTGGGCCGAGCTGCTCAAGGGGCGGCTCGCGATCTACGACTACGACCAGGGACAGCTGGTCTGGCGCGACCTGCCCAATCCCTCGCACCACGTGTTCGCGCAGGATGTCCGCCACTACCGCAAGGCGGGCATCCTCGGGGTCAGCACGGAAAGCCGCGGCGCGACCGCCACCACGTTCCTGAACCTGTACTTCCGGCTGCAGCTGCTGTGGAACCCGGACGCCGACGTCGATGCCATGCTGGCGGAGTTCTATCCGGCCTTCTACGGACCCGCCGCGGTCCCGATGCGCGAGTACTGGGAGGCGATCTTCGACGCCTGGAAGGCCACCCTGGTGACCGAGCACGAACACTACATCGCGCCGGTGATCTACACGCCCGAACTGGTGGAGCGGCTGCGTGCCAGCCTGCGGGCCGCGCAGCGTGCCGTGGCGCCGCTGAAGGCCCGCAGCGGGCTCGGCCGCAACGAGGCGCTGTACCTGCAGCGCATGCAGTTCACCGAACTCTCCTTCGCGCTGATCGACGACTACACCGCCATGGTGCGCGCCGCGGCCAGCGACGGTGACTATGCGAAGTCCGCGGCACTGGGCGACAAGGCGCTGGCCACGCGCGAGCGGCTCACCGCGATGAACCCCACCTTCACCACCTACAAGCGCTTCGGCGAGAAGGGCCATAGCTGGTTGCCGGGGGAAGTGCAGCAGATGCGGGAGCTGGCGCAACTGACGAATGGACCCAGGGGCACGCTGGTTGCGCGCACGCCGCTCGAATGGTCGTTCCGCCGCGATCCGTACGACACGGGGCTCGCCCGCGGCTGGGCATACACGCGCGCGGGCGCCGACGGCCAGCCTTCGGAGCGGCTGCGCACCGACACCTACCTGCAGGGACAGGGCGTGCTGCTGCCGGACGGCCAGAGCTTCGTGGGCTACTACTGGTACCAGACGGAGCTGGATCTCACGCCGTCCCAGGCCGCGGGGAACCTCCACCTGATGTTCCCCGGCCTGTTCAACGAGTGCTGGTTGTACGTCAATGGCACGCTGGTCGCGCACCGGCCGGTACGCGAACCCTGGTGGCTGACGGACTATCGGTTCGAATGGGACGTGGACCTGACCGGGAAGCTGCCCCCGGGAAGACCCTGATCACCGTGCGCGGCATGAATCTGCACCATTTCGGCGGCATGTTTCGCAGGCCTTTCCTGTACCGGAAGATCGATACTCGCGAACCTGCTCGGCCGTAGGAAGAACGGGCCGGCGACCTTCCTGCGCGAACTCCGACGCTGCTACACTGCTCACTCTTGAACGGTCCGGCGGTTCGCCGGACCGGACGAGGACTCGATCAACGCCGTGGCCAGCAGACATTCCGATCTCGCAGAGGACCTGCATTTCCGCGTGCTGCGCCTGCTGCAGGAACACCCTGACCTGTCCCAGCGCGAGCTGGCCGCGAAGCTGGGGGTCAGCAACGGCAAGTTGCACTACTGCATGAAGGCGCTGATCGAAAAGGGACTGGTGAAACTGGGGAACTTCGCGAACTCGAAGCACCATCTCGGTTACGCGTACCTGCTCACGCCCAAGGGCATCGCGCAGAAGGCACGCATGACCAGCAACTTCCTGCGAAGGAAGATGGCGGAATACGAGGCGCTGCAGGCGGAGATCACAGGGCTGCAGCGCGAGTTGAAGACGCAGGCCGAGGCGCCGGCAAAGAAGTCGGCGCGAGGCGCGCAGTGAGCAATTTCCGGGGAGGAAGTCGGCAGATGGGCCTGAATGAGAAGCTGCGCGGCCGCGTGCCGCCTGTGAACGGTTCCAGATGAGCCCATACCAGGACCTGCTCCAGCGACTTCCCGGCCAGCCCAGGACCTGGCTGGTGACCGGCTGCGCCGGCTTCATCGGCTGCAACCTGCTGGAGGCGCTGCTGCACCTGGACCAGCGCGTGATCGGCCTGGACAACTTCGCCACCGGGCTGCAGGCGAACCTGGACGAGATCCGCGCGAGCGTCACTCCGCAGCAGTGGGCGCGCTTCACCTTCCATGAAGGCGACATCCGCAAGCTCGACGACTGCCGGGGCGCGTGCGAGGGCGTGGACCACGTGCTGCACCAGGCCGCGCTCGGATCGGTGCCCCGGTCGCTGGCCGACCCGCTCACCACCAATGGCACCAACATCGACGGCTTCCTGAACATGCTGGTTGCGGCGCGTGACGCCAAGGTGGCCAGCTTCACATACGCCGCCAGCAGTTCCACCTACGGCGACCACCCGGCCCTGCCGAAGGTCGAGGAGCACATCGGCAAGCCGCTGTCGCCTTACGCGGTGACGAAGTACGTGAACGAGCTGTACGCCGACGTGTTCGCGCAGCGCTACGACTTCCACACCGTCGGGCTGCGCTACTTCAACGTCTTCGGCCGCCGGCAGAACCCGGACTCGACCTATGCGGCGGTGGTGCCGAAGTGGGCCTCCTCCATGATCAGGGGCGAGGAGGTGTTCATCAACGGCGACGGCGAGACCAGCCGCGACTTCTGCTACATCGAGAACGCGATCCAGGCCAACCTGCTCGCGGCCGTCGCCACCGATCCGGCCGCGCGCAACCAGGTCTACAACGTGGCCGTCGGCGACCGCACCACCTTGAACCGGCTGTTCGAGCTGATCCGGGACAACCTCGCCTCCCAGGGCGTGCGCGCCGACCTCAGACCCACGTACCGCGACTTCCGTCCCGGCGATGTGCGCCACAGCCAGGCCGACATCGGCAAGGCCCGGCGCCTCCTGGGCTATGCGCCGACGCACCGGATCGAGCAGGGCGTGGCCGAGGCCATGCGCTGGTACGTGCAGTCGCTCTGACGGCCTCCGGAAGCAGCAAAGGAGGAAAGAACAATGGCCATGAAAGCAGTCATCCTCGCCGGCGGGCTCGGCACCCGCATTTCCGAGGAAACGCACCTCAAGCCGAAGCCGATGATCGAGATCGGCGGCAAGCCGATCCTCTGGCACATCCTGAAGCTGTACTCCGCGCACGGCGTGAACGACTTCATCATCTGCTGCGGCTACAAGGGCTACGTCATCAAGGAGTACTTCGCCAACTACTTCCTGCACATGTCGGACGTCACGTTCGACCTGAGCGACAACCGGATGGTGGTGCACCAGCGCAAGGCGGAGCCCTGGCGGGTCACCCTGGTCGACACGGGCGACGAGACGCTCACGGGCGGGCGCCTGAAGCGCGTGGCCGACCACATCCGCGACGAGGAAGCCTTCTGCTTCACCTACGGCGACGGGCTGAGCAACGTCGACATCGCCGCGTCGATCGACTTCCACCTGCGCCACGGAAAGATGGCCACCGTCACCGCGGTGCTGCCGCCGGGACGCTATGGCGCCATCGAACGCAAGGGCGACCGGGTGACACGCTTCGTGGAGAAGCCGCGGGGCGACGGTGGGATGATCAACGGCGGATTCTTCGTCCTTGCGCCCAAGTGCCTCGAGTTGATCGAGGGTGACGCCACCAGCTGGGAGGGCCCGCCGCTCACGGAACTGGCCGAACGGGGCGAGATGATGGCGTTCGAACACCATGGCTTCTGGCAGCCGATGGACACGCTGCGCGACAAGAACCTGCTGGAGGAGCTCTGGGCCTCGGGGCAGGCTCCGTGGAAGATCTGGAAATGAGCGGGCGCAACCGACCGGATCCCTCGTTCTGGCGCGGCAAGCAGGTCCTGCTCACCGGCCACACCGGATTCAAGGGTGCGTGGCTCGCGATCTGGCTGCACCGGCTCGGCGCCAGGGTCACCGGCATCGGCCTGGAGCCGGCCACCCAGCCGAGCCTGTTCTCGCTCGCGCAGGTCGCCCAGCTTTGCTCCAGCCAGATCTGCGACATCCGTGATCCGTCCGCCCTGGCGGCGCGCGTGCGGCCGGCGGAACCCCAGATCGTGCTGCACCTTGCGGCGCAGCCGCTCGTACGCGAAGGCTATGCCCGGCCGGTCGACACCTTTGCGACCAACGTGATGGGGACGGCGCACCTGCTCGAAGCACTGCGCGGCATGTCCGGGGTGCGCGTCGCGCTGGTCATCACGACCGACAAGGTCTACCGCAACCTCGAGCAGCCCTACCCCTACCGAGAGGACGACGCGCTCGGCGGGCACGATCCGTACAGCGCCAGCAAGGCGGCCTGCGAAATCGTGACGGCCAGCTACCGCGACGCCTTCCTGCGGGCACAGGGCGTGACGGTCGCGACCGCCCGCGCCGGCAACGTCATCGGCGGAGGCGACTGGTCCGCTGACCGCCTGTTGCCCGACGCGGTGAAGGCCTGGGCCTCCGGGACGCCGCTGCAGATCCGCCGCCCGGACGCGATCCGGCCGTGGCAGCACGTTCTGGAGCCGCTCGCCGGCTATCTCGCGCTGGCCGAAAGGGCCTGGAGCGACCCCGGCGTCTGCGGCGGCTGGAACTTCGGCCCGCTGACGCACGAAGCGGCGACGGTGAAAACGGTGGTCGAACTCGCGCGCGGTGAATGGCCCGGCGCGCAGGTGCACTATGGCGACGGCAGCGAAGGCCCGCACGAGGCCGGCTGGCTCGCGCTGGAGATCGCCAAGGCGCGCAGCGCCCTCGGTTTCCGGCCGCGCTGGTCGCTGGCCGAGGGCGTCCGCAGGACCATGGCCTGGTACCTGCAACAGCGGGACGGTGCCGCTGCACGGGCGCTGTGCGAAGCCGAGATCGCCGCCTGGGAGGAGGCCGAATGAGCCGCTTCACCTTCGAGCCGCTGCCCCTGGACGGATTGCGCGCGGTCGTCCGGCAGCGCATGGGCGACAGTCGCGGTTTCCTCGCGCGGATCTTCTGCGCCGGGGAACTGGCGAGCGCGGGCTGGGACAAGCCAATCGCCCAGATCAACCACACCTTCACGGCGCGCCGCGGGACGGTGCGCGGCATGCACTACCAGCGCCCCCCACGCGGAGATGAAGCTGGTGACCTGCCTCAAGGGCGAGGTGTGGGACGTGGCGGTGGACCTTCGCAGCGGCTCGCCGACCTTCCTGCAGTGGCACGCGGAAACGCTCTCCGCCGAGAACGGCCGCGCCCTGCTGCTGCCCGAGGGCTTCGCACACGGCTTTCAGGCCCTCACCGAGGACGTGGAGCTTCTGTATTGCCATTCGGCGGCCTATGCGCCGGCCGCGGAAGGCGGCCTGCATCCGAGTGACCGGCGGCTGGCCATCGAATGGCCCTTGCCGATCACCGAGATCTCGCACAGGGACACCCAGCACCCGGTGCTGGACGAGGAATTTGCAGGGGTCGCCGTATGAAATGCCGCCATTGCGCCGCGCCGCTCACGCACACCTTCCTGGATCTCGGCTTCGCGCCGCCGTCCAACGCGTACCTGGCCGCCGCGGACCTGAGCCGCCCCGAGAAGTACTACCCGCTGCGCATCATGGTGTGCGACGGCTGCTGGCTGGTGCAGACCGAGGACTACGCCGGCGCCGACGAGCTGTTCAGCGCCGACTACGCCTATTTCTCCAGCACCTCGAGCGGGTGGCTGCAGCATGCGGCGGAGTACGCCACCCGCATGACACGCCGGCTCGATCTGGGATCGGGCAGCTTCGTGATCGAGGTGGCGTCCAACGACGGCTACCTGCTGAAGAACTTCGTGGCCGCCGGCATCCCGTGCCTGGGCATCGAGCCCACCGCCAGCACCGCGGCGGCGGCGGAGTCCCTCGGCGTCCCGGTGCTGCGCGAATTCTTCGGCGAAGCCGTGGGCAGCCGGCTGGCGGCGCAAGGCAGGCGGGCCGACCTGATCGCCGGCAACAACGTCTACGCCCACGTCCCCGACATCAACGACTTCACGCGCGGGCTGGCGGCCGTCCTGAAGCCGCAGGGGACCATCACGCTCGAGTTCCCGCACGTGATGCGGCTGATCGAGCAGTGCCAGTTCGATACCGTCTACCACGAGCACTTCTCCTACCTGTCGCTCGCCGCCGTGCAGCGCATCTTCGCCGCCGCCGGCCTGCGGGTGTGGGACGTCGAGGAACTCCCGACCCACGGGGGCAGCCTGCGCGTGTACGGCTGCCATGCGTCCGACCCGCGCGCGACCGCCGCCGCGGTGGAGCGGCTGCTGGCAGAGGAAGATCGGCACGGCTTGCGCACCCTCGCCCCCTACGCGGCCTTCCAGGCGCGCGCCGACCGCGTCAAGGACGACCTGCTCGCCTTCCTGATCGAGCAGAAGCGCGCCGGCCGGAAGGTGGCCGCCTACGGTGCCGCCGCCAAGGGCAACACGCTGCTGAATTACGCCGGCGTCAAGCCGGACCTGCTGCCCTACGTGTGCGACGCGGCGGCGGCCAAGCAGGGCAAGTTCATGCCCGGCAGCCACGTCCCGATCCTGCCGCCGTCCGCCCTGCTCGAAGGCCGGCCTGACGACGTGCTGATCCTGCCGTGGAACATCGCCGCGGAGGTCCGCCAGACCCTGCACGCGGCCGGCCTGCGCGGCGTGCGCTACGTCACGGCCGTCCCGGACATCCGGGTGCACCAGGACGCCGCGGCATGATCCTCCTGACCGGTTCCAGCGGTTTCGTCGGCCGCCAGGTGCTGCGCTTCCTGGCGGCGCGCGACGTCCCGCTGCGGCTGGTGCAGCGCAGCGGCAGCGCGCCGGCGGCACCGCAAGGCGCGCGCACCGAGATCGTCGAGTGCGCCGACCTGTTCGCCGCCGGCCGCGACTGGTGGCGCCCGGTGCTGGCCGGCGTCGACACCGTCATCCACCTCGCCTGGTATGCCGAACCCGGCGCCTACCTGCAGTCGCCGCGCAACCTGGACTGCCTGACCGGCACCATCGAGCTCGCCCGGGCCTGCAGCGAAGCGGGCGTGCGCAGATTCGTCGGGGTGGGCACCTGCGCGGAGTACGACCTCGGCCAGGGCACGCTGCGCGCGGACACCCCGCTGAAGCCGCAGACGCTCTATGCGGCCTGCAAGGCCTCGGCCTTCCAGGTCCTGGGGCAGTTGCTGCCGGCCGCGGGCGTCGAGTTCGCCTGGTGCCGCCTCTTCTACCTGCACGGCGAGGGCGAGGACCCACGCCGGCTGGTGCCCTACCTGCACCGGCAGTTGCAGGCCGGGCAGCCGGCGGAACTCACCAGCGGCAACCAGATCCGCGACTTCCTCGACGTGCGCGAGGCGGGTGCCAGGATCGCGCTCGCCGCCCTGGGGGACCAGCGGGGCGCGCTGAATGTCTGCTCCGGCGTGCCGGTGACCGTGCGGCAACTGGCCGAGACGATCGCCGACGGCTACGGCCGGCGCGACCTGCTGCGCTTCGGTGCCCGGCCGGACAACCTGTTCGATCCGCCCTGCGTCGTCGGCGTGCCGGCGGAACTGGCAGCCCCATGAAAGCGCAAGCCGTGCAGCGCCTCCTCTACGAGCAGCAGCAGTTCCCGATCTTCCAGAACCGGATGTACGACTCCGCCGTTGCGGCAAGGAACTGCACCCGGGGCGACATCCGGCTGGTCGAGGACCTGCGCAGCGGCCTGGTCTACAACGCCGCGTTCGAGCCGGCGCTGATGCAGTACGACGATCACTACCAGAACGAGCAGGCGGTGAGCGGGATGTTCCAGCGGCACCTGCAGCAGGTGGCCGAGGTGGTCGCCCGCGGGCTCGGGCGCGATCGGCTGGTGGAGGTCGGCTGCGGCAAGGGACACTTCCTGGAGACCCTGCAGGCCGGCGGCTTCGACATCACCGGCTTCGATCCCGCCTACGAAGGCAGCAACCCCGGGGTGCGCAAGGAGGTCTTTTCGGAAGGCGTGATGAGCCCGGCGCGCGGCCTCATCCTGCGCCACGTGCTGGAGCACATCCCCGACCCGGTGGCGTTCCTGGGCCAGCTGGCCCGCGCCAACGGCGGCGCCGGCCGGATCTACATCGAGGTTCCCTGCTTCGACTGGATCTGCCGTCGCCGCGCCTGGTTCGACGTCTTCTACGAGCACGTCAACTACTTCCGCCTGACGGATTTCCACCGCATGTTCGGCCGCGTCGTGGAGTCGGGCCGGCTGTTCGGCGGGCAGTACCTCTACGTCGTGGCCGAACTCGACACGCTGCGCCAGCCCGAGCGCGATCCGGCCGACGCCGTCGCCTTTCCGGACGACTTCACGGCCACGCTGGCCCACTTCGACGGCGTGCGCGACTGCGCCATCTGGGGCGGGGCCTCCAAGGGCGTGATCTTCGCCCTCCTGAAGGAGCGCCGGGGCTCACCCGTGGGCACCGTGATCGACATCAATCCGGCCAAGCAGGGCAAGTTCCTGCCCGGCACGGGCCTGCGCGTCGGCGCGCCCGCCGAGGAGATCGACCGGCTGCCCACGGGGACGCCCGTCTTCGTGATGAACTCCAACTACATCGAGGAGATCCGCGCCATGTCGCGCGGCCGCTTCGAACTCATCCCCATCGATACCACGCACAAGGAAAGCTGATGACGACCGAATTCGAACGCGAGGTGAGCCAGCGCGTCGCCGCCAATGCGAGCGACACCGCCCTGACCCAGGCCACCCGGGCCTTCACGCTCGCATCACTGACGTCCAGGTATTCGTACAACTACTTCTGGCTCGGCCGCCCGATCATCCAGTACCCCCAGGACATCGTGGCCATGCAGGAGCTGATCTGGACGGTGAAGCCCGACCTGATCGTGGAGACGGGCATCGCGCACGGCGGCTCGCTGGTGTTCAGTGCCTCGCAGCTCGCGCTGCTGGACCTGTGCGATGCGGCCGAACGGCGCACCGTGCTGGACCCGAGCGCCAGCAACCGCAAGGTGATCGGCATCGACATCGACATCCGGCCCCACAACCGCGAGGCCATCGAGGCGCACCCGATGGCCTCGCGCATCCAGATGATCCAGGGCTCCAGCATCGCGCCCGAGATCGTGCAGCAGGTGAAGGACGCGGCGCGGGGCTACCGGCGCGTGCTGGTGTGCCTGGATTCGAACCACACCCACGACCACGTGCTTGCCGAACTGGAGGCGTACGCGCCCATGACCAGCGTCGGCAGCTACTGCGTGGTTTTCGACACGGTGGTCGAGGACGTCCCCAAGGAACTGGCCGGGGACCGCCCCTGGGGCCCCGGCAACAACCCGAAGACCGCCGTGCGCCAGTACCTGAAGTCGCACCCGGAATTCGAAGTGGACAAGAGCATCCAGGACAAGCTCCAGATCACGGTGGCGCCCGACGGCTACCTGAAACGCGTGGCCTGAAGCGCCGGCACCGGGTTCAGGAATGCTGAAGCGCAACCTCGTCGCCAACTACGCCGGCCAGGCCTGGTCGGCGGTGATGGGGCTTGCCTTCATTCCGGTCTACATCCGCTACCTCGGGATCGAGGCCTATGGGCTGATCGGGCTGTTCGCCGTGCTCCAGAGCTGGTTCGCGCTGCTGGACATGGGGCTGACCCCACGCTGGCGCGCGAGATGGCCCGCTACACCGGTGGCGGCCACACGGCGCAGGGCGTGCGCGACCTGCTGCGCAGCACCGAGTGGGTGGCCGGCGGCATCGCCGCGGCCATGGCACTCGTCGTCTGGTCCGCCTCGGGCTGGCTGGCCGTCCACTGGCTGCAGGCGAACCAGTTGTCCACCGCGGTGGTCGCGCAGGCGCTCGCGGTCATGGCCTTCGTCACTGCGCTGCGCTTTGCCGAAGGCGTCTACCGCAGCGCGGTGGTCGGCCTGCAGCAGCAGGTGCTGCTGAACGTGGTCATGTCCGCGCTCGCCACCGTGCGCTGGGTCGGCGCCATCGCGGTGCTGGCGTGGGTGTCGCCGACGCTCACCGCCTTCTTTGCCTGGCAGGCCGCCGTGTCCGCCGCCACCATCCTGGTGCTGTCCCGGGTGACCTACATGCACATCGAGGCCGGCGACCGGCCGGCGCGCTTTTCGCTCGCCGCCTTGCGCGGGGTGTGGCGCTTCGCCGCGGGCATGTTCCTGATCGCCCTGCTCTCCTTCCTGCTGACGCAGGTCGACAAGATCCTGCTGTCGAAGATCCTGGGGCTGCGCGAGTTCGGGCAGTACATGCTGGCGGCCACGGTGGCGGGCGGCCTGTACATGCTGATCATGCCGATCACGCAGGCGGTGTACCCGCGGCTGTGCGAACAGCTGGCCAGCGGCGACACGGCGGCCTTCGCGCGGACCTTCCACCGCGGCGCCCAGGCCATGACGGTGGCGGTGGCCAGCACCGCCGTGGTGGTGGCCCTGTTCGCCGACGTCCTGCTGCGGCTCTGGACGCGCGACGCCGGACTGGCGGAACACTCGGCGCGCCTGCTGGCGCTGCTTGCGCTGGGCAACATGCTGCACGCCTTCATGGGAGTCCCCTACCACGCCCAGCTGGCGACGGGCTGGACGCGACTGGCCATCGGGACCAACCTGGTGGCCATCGTGGTCATCGTGCCGGGCATCGTCTGGAGCGTGCCGCGCTACGGCGCGGAAGGCGCCGCCTGGGCCTGGCTGTGCCTGGCCGCCGGCTATGTGCTGATCAGCATGCACGTGTTCTTCGCCCGCATGCCCCACCTGGACAAGGTCCGCTGGTACTGGAACGACGTCGCGCTGCCGTTGCTGGGCGCCTGCTTCGTGCCGGTGTTGCTGCGCTGGCTGGCGCCGTCACCCCAGACATCGATGGAACAGCTTGCCTGCCTGCTGCTGGCGTCCGCCGGCGCCTATGCGGGCGCGGCACTGTGCGCGGGAGAGGTCCGCCATCGCATCCTCCTGCAGATCGCCCGGATCAGAACCAACACGAGCTCATGAGCGAGCCTCTTTTCTCCGTCGTCGTGCCCACCCGCAACCGTCCCGCGACGGCCAGGCAGGCGCTGGACTCCGTCCTGCGGCAGAACTGCCGGGACTTCGAGCTGATCGTTTCGGACAACTCCACGACGGCCAGTACCGAGCTCGAAGAGTGGCTGCGGGCCCGGCCGGACCTGCCGGCCCGGTTCGAGTACATACGAACCGGTGGCGGGCTGGAAATGGACGCGAACTGGGAGGCTGCCTCCCTGCGCGCGCGCGGTCGCTACCTGATGATGTTCCCGGACCGGTGGGTCATGCGGGGCGGCAGCCTTGCATTGCTGGCATCCATCATTGCCCAGCAGGATCCGGAATGCGTGATTTGGGATTCCAGATTGTCGATCCAGGAGGACGGACGCTTCCGGAGCGAGGTCGAGTCCGCTGGTCCGGTCCGCTGCGAGATCCGAAGGTCCGAAGATCTGTTGGAGAACCTGCTTGCATTCCGTGGATACAAAGACAAGACGGTATATACGCAACCCTTCCCCCGCGGCCTGAACTGCGTCACGCGGCAGGATGCAATCGACGCAGTGCGAAGTCGCGTGGGCACGTTGTTCGCACCTAATGCGTGCGACTACACCTCTGGTGTCAGTTTGCTGCTGCACACCCGCAGGATCACCCACGTGCTCGATTCCCTGTACGTTGCGATCGGCAAGGAAAGCAATGGCGAGCGACTTACCATCCACGGCATTCCTCCGTCCTTGAAGCACGCCACCCGCTGGCGGGGGCTCGAAGTCGACGCCGTTCTGCTCACGGTCATGAACGACATCGATGCCACGCTGGAGCGTCATGGTGAGCAGCAATGGAGCGAACGAATGGACGTCGGTAACGTCCTGCTTTCCCTGCTTAGCGAAATCCACACCAAGGAATGGCACGGCTCGCCGCTCGACACGGTAGAAATGCGTGAGAGGATCTTCTCGTACGCCACTCTCCATCGGGATACGTTGCGTCCCTCGCTGGCCGCCGAGCTTGCCGCGTACGATCTCCAGTTCGCACCTGGACTGCGCCAAGGTCGCAAGCTCCTGCAGAAGCTGAAACTTTTCTACAAGGTGTATGCGCTGAAGCATGCGATGGCGCCTGGCAGGCCGAGTGCGCGGCACACCTATTGCGACGATCTCCTGAGCACAAGGTCCGTTGTGGTGGCGCAGCAGGCAGGCAGCTACTGAGATGGGGAACCCCATGCGCCATGTCCCGAACTTTCCGCAGCTAGCGCACGTGGCGTGGCTGCGGCTACCGGTCGGCCTAGCTCATGAATCGAACAGAACCTCCTCGATTATGTGCAGCATCCAGCGAGGCGAAGCCTCCAACATGGCGGCCTGACATGCTCACCACCACGGCCACGCCGACCGAGACCCTGCCCGGCCTGAAGGCGCTGCTCAGGGAGACGGCGCTGCGGGCGCTCGGCAGCCGCCTGCGCGTGCTTTATCGCGTCAGGAAACTCGGCCGCGGCAACTGGCGGATCGTGCTGAACCTGCACCGGGTGGGCCTCGCCGACGGCAGTTCCTATGCACCGCTGCGCCCCGCCCTGTTCGACGAACTCCTGGTGTTCCTGACACGCGAGTTCCAGCTCACCACGTTCGAGGCCGGAGAGGAAGCCGCGCGGAAGCCGCTGGCCATCCTGTCCTTCGACGACGGCTACAAGGACTTCATCGAGGTGGCCGCGCCGATGCTGAGGCGCCACCGCGTCCGCTGCAACCACAACGTGATCCCGGAATGCATCGAGACGCAGCGGCCGCCGCTGAACGTGCTGGTGCAGGATTTCATCGGCATGGCCCCGGCCCGCATCGTGCAGCAACTGGACATCCCGGGTTTCCGCGTCGACGCCGGCCCCGCGCTCGGCCTGCGGCTGTCGGCGTTCATCAAGAACAAGCCCAGCCGCGAGCAGCGCGAGCTGGCGGACCTGCTGCTGCCGCAACTCTATGCCTGGGAGGGCTTCCGGCCGACGCCGATGATGACCCTCGAAGAAGTGCGCCAGATCGCCGGCGAGCACGAGCTCGGAGCGCACTCCTACTCCCACGCGTCCATGGCCTGCGAGACCGACGAGTACCTGCAGCAGGACGTGCGCAAGTGCCAGGACTACTTCCGCGAGAAGCTGGGCACGCCGGTGACGATCTACGCGTTCCCGAACGGCAGCTACGCACCCGGACAGCTCGAGCTGGTGGAAGGCGCCGGCATCCGGCATGTGCTCCTGACCGGCGAGGACTTCGATCGCGGCGCCACGCGGCACGCACGCTTCACCTTCCACGCCGGCACTTCGAGCGAAGTGCGCTTCCGCGCCACCGGCGGCCTGCGGCCGATCCCGGAATGAAGACCGGCTCCCATCCCCCATGGCCCCCATGCGGACCGGTTCCGCGGGCATGCCCCCACCTGGAGTGACACATGATGGACACACGCATGCAGGCCGACGCGAACCTCGCGAAGTACGAGACCGGTGAAGTCGTTTCCTACTACGAGCGGCAGACGGAGCTCCAGCCGGCCGAGGCCCACCTGTTCTCCAGGCACCTGCGCCCCGGCCTGGCGATCCTCGACATCGGGGTGGGTGGCGGGCGCACCACGCCCCACCTGGCCAAGGGCGCGGCGCGCTACGTCGGCGCGGACTACTCGAAGGCGATGGTCGACTCCTGCCGGGCGCGCTTCCCGGCGCTGGAGTTCCGCCACTGCGACGCCACCGACATGTCGCAGTTCCGGGACGGCGAGTTCGACGCCGTCGTGTTCTCCTTCAACGGGATCGACGTCATCCGCAGCGACGAGGGACGCAAGCGCTGCCTGGAAGAGACCGCCCGGGTGCTGAAGCCGGGCGGCGTGTTCATCTTCTCCTCGCACAATGCCAGGATCCTGGGCGTGTGGCCGGAGCTGCACGGCGCCCGCCCGCACCAAGTCGCCTGGCGCATGGTCCGCGCCTTGGGCAAGTCCGCCCAGTTCACGCTGAAGGCACTGCGCGGCAAGGTGTTCGCCGCCGGCCAGGGCTACATCCACGACCCCGTCCATGGCGGCATGGACCACTACGTGTCGACACCGGAAACCATGGCGCCGCAGTTGCAGCAAGCCGGCCTGGAGATCCTCGAGCAGGTCGCCGGCCCCTCGCCACAGGTGCGTTCGCCCTACCTCGTGCCCTGGCATTACTACGCGTGTCGGAGGACCCTCCCTTCATGAGCAGGCCCGCCTACCGCAGCGTCTTCCTCGACGCGGACAGCCCGCACCAGCGCTTCTTCGGCTGGACGGCGGAAGAGGACCAGGCCGGCTTGCGCGTGCTGCGCAAGCGCTATGGGGTCGTCAACCGCAGCCTGGTCCTGCTTTCCGCCCATGGGCTGCCCGCCCTGCCGGCCGTCCTGCGCCGCACGGCGGGCAGGATCACCTGCGCCGATGTGTACGTGCACGACTTCGACGATGCCATCGGCGACGCGTCCTTGCTCGCGGGCCT
The DNA here is from genome assembly GCF_013087525.1 of Ramlibacter montanisoli. Taxonomy (GTDB): domain Bacteria; phylum Pseudomonadota; class Gammaproteobacteria; order Burkholderiales; family Burkholderiaceae_C; genus Ramlibacter; species Ramlibacter montanisoli. The sequence continues at coordinate 2,356,219 of NZ_JABFCS010000001.1, forward strand.
GCCCTTCCACCGCGCGGCGGCCTCCGAGCGCCTGCTCAACGTGGCCACTTTCGTGATCGACCTGTCGCAGGACGAATCCGCGCTGCGCTCGGCGATGAGCACGGACTATCGCCGCAAGCTGCGCAAGGCCGAAGGCTGCGGCGTCGAGGTCGAGGTCCACGAGCGGCCGGGAGAGGCGCTGCTGGACGAGTTCCTGTCGGCCTACGCGGCGATGGCCTCGGAGCGCGGCCTCTCGCCGGTGCGGCGCGACGTGGTCCGCCGCATGTACGCGCAGGGCTGCGCACTGCTGCTCGCCGCGCGCCGCGGCGCGGAGGCGACCAACTTCCTGCACCTGTACACGACCCGCGACACCGGCTTCTTCATGTACGGCGTCAATCCGGCCAGGGAGAACGACGGGGTGGGCCAGTTCATCCACTGGCGGGCGATGCAGGAGCTGAAGGCGCGCGGCCTGGCCTGGTACGACCTGGGCGGAGTGCCCAGCCTCGATCCGGCCAACGGCATCCACCAGTTCAAGCAGAAATTCGGCGGCCAGCTGGTGCGGCTCGGTTCGGAGTGGCGGCACCTGGGCAAGGCCATGAAGCCGCTCACGCTCGCTTCAGGCTGGATGCGGCGGAATCCCGTCGTCGGGAGCGCCCGATGAACGCGGCTCCGCTGCAGGACGCAGCCCTGCCGGTGGCATCCGCGGGCGCACCCAGGCCGCGCCGCGTCGCCACCGTGCTGCCCAGCCTGTATCCGACCTACGGACTGGAGCGCCTGGTGATCAGCCAGGCCGAGGAGTACCTGCAGCTGGGGCTGGAGACCGACATCGTCTGCCTGAACGAGCCGCACGACGTCAGCGGACTGCTGCCGCCCGGCTGCCGCCTGTTCAACCTCGGCGTGCCCCAGATCCGCAATGCGCTCGGCCCCCTGCGCCGCTACCTGCGGGCCGAGCGGCCCGACGCGGTGCACGCGGCCCTGTGGCCCGTGACCTGCCTCACCGCGGTGGCGCACCGCCTCGCGCGGCTTCCGGGCCGCATCGTCCTGAGCGACCACAATCCGCTGTCGCTCCAGTACGCCTCGCGCGGCAGCGCGCACCGGCTGCTGCAGCGCGTCTCCGTCGCCCTCACCTACCCGCTCGCTTCGGCCCGCATCTGCGTGTCGGGCGGCGTCGCCGACGACCTGTCGCGTCTCTCGGGTCTGCCGCGGCGGTGGTTCAGCGTGGTCCACAACCCGGTGGCGATCGGACTTCCGGAGCCGGCTGCGCAGCAGGCCGCGGAGGCTGCGTGGGGTGGCTGGCATGGCAAGCGCATCCTCACCGTGGGCCGGCTGAAGGCGCAGAAGAACCATGCCCTGCTGCTGCGCGCCTTCAAGCAGGTGCTGGCGCGGGTCGACGCCCGGCTGATGATCCTGGGCGAGGGCGACCTGGGACCGAGCATCGCCGAGCTCGCGCGCTCCGAAGGGCTCGAGGACAAGGTCCTGATGCCCGGCCACGTCGACGATCCGATCTCCTACTATCTTTCGTCCGACCTGTTCACCCTTTCCTCCGACTACGAAGGCTTCGGCAACGTCATCGTCGAAGCGCTGGGCTGCGGGGTGCCGGTGGTGTCGACCGACTGTCCCGGCGGGCCGGCCGAGATCCTCGAGGGCGGCCGCTATGGGCGGCTGGTGCCGGTGGGCGACGCCTCCTCGCTCGCCTCCGCCATGGTCGCCGCGCTGCTGGAACCCCCGGACCGCCGCCTGCTGATGTCCAGGGCGGCGGATTTCGCGCCGCGCGTGGTGACCCGCAAGTACCTGGACCTCATGTTCCCGGCGGGGGAACAGTTCGCCGAATCCTCCCTGACAAGTCCCTCCAAATGATCGAAGTCGTCAAGACCGGTTTCTGGTTCCTCCAGCGCCCCCGTTTCTGGGCGCACGCCGCCGCACTCGGCTGCCGCAGGTTCAGGAGCAGCGGCGACACCCCCGACCACCAGGCGCACGCGACGCGCTGGGCCGCAGAACGCGCGGTGCCCGTGGACGCCGCTCTGCGGACCGTCGGCATCGGCGCCGCAGGCCCGGCGGAGTTTCCGCGGCTGCCGCAGGCGCTGAAGGACGAAGCGCACCGGCTCGCCTCGGCCGCGAGCGTCACCATGGGCGGGCCGGGCGACATCGACCTGCTCTACGCCGCGGTGATCCTCTCCGGCGCCGAGCGCGTGGTGGAAACCGGTGTCGCCTACGGCTGGTCCAGTCTCGCGGTGCTGGCGGGACTCGCCGCGAACGGCAAGGGCGCGCTCGCGAGCGTGGACATGCCCTTATCCGAAACTGAACAACGAAGCCTGGGTGGGCGTCGCCGTGCCGCAGCGGCTGCGCGCGCGCTGGCTCCTGATCCGGGAGCCGGACCGGTGGGGACTGAAGAAGGCGCTGCGCCACTTCGGCGGACGCATCGACCTGTGCCACTACGACTCCGACAAGTCCTGCGACGGGCGCCAGTACGGCTACGACCTCATGTGGAAGGCATTGCGGCCGGGCGGGGTCTTCATCTCCGACGACATCCAGGACAACCTCGCGTTCCGGGACCTCATCGAAGCCGTGGGTGCGCCCTTCGCGGTGACCGAGTACCAGGGCAAGTACGTGGGGATCGTGCGCAAGCCATGAGGTCCATCCTGTACATCACGTACGATGGATTGCTCGAACCGCTCGGGCAGAGCCAGGTGCTGGCCTATCTCGTCCAGCTCGCGGCCGACCACCGCGTGCATATCCTGTCATTCGAGAAGCAGGCGGACCGCAGGAACGGCCCCGCGATGGCGGCCATGCGCACGCGCCTGCAGGGGCTGGGCATCGGCTGGACGCCCCTGCCCTACCACAAGACACCCTCGGCGCCCGCCACCGCATTCGACGTGGCGGTGGGGGCGGTCACGGCGTTCTGGCTGGTGCTGCGGCTGCGCGCGCGCATCGTGCACGTGCGCTCCTACGTACCGGCGCTGATGGCGCTGCCGGTGCGGCGGCTGACGTCCTCCAAGCTGCTGTTCGACATGCGCGGCTTCTGGGCCGACGAGCGCGTCGATGGCGCCTTGTGGCCCAGGGGCGGAACCCTCTACCGCGTCGCCAAGTCGCTCGAGACCCGCTTCCTGCGCGCGGCCGACCACATCGTCACGCTCACGGCCGCGTCCGCCAGCGAACTGCGCCGGTTCGACGTGCTGCGCAGCCGGCCCAAGCCGATCACGGTCATCCCGACCTGCGCCGACCTGGTGAAGTTCCATCCTTCGGGGCGCCGCGAGCCGCGGCCCTTCCTGTTCGGATACGTCGGCTCGGTCGGCACCTGGTACCTGTTCGAGGAGACGCTCGCCTTCTTCCGGCAGCTGCTGGTGCGCCGGCCGGACGCGCGCTTCCTCGTCGTGAACCGCAAGGAACACGACCTGATCCGGCGGCTCGCCGCCGCGCAGGGCATTCCTGCAGACCGCATGGAACTGGTCTCCGCGGCGCACGACGAGGTGCCCGCGCTGATCCAGCGCATGCACCTGGGTGCGGCGCTGATCAAGCCTTCGTACTCCAAGATCGCCAGTGCGCCCACGAAAATGGCGGAGTATCTCGGTTGCGGCGTGCCGTGCCTGGGGAACAGCGGCGTGGGCGACGTCGCGGAGGTGCTGAAGGGCAGGCGCGTGGGCGTGGTCCTGCAGGACCTGCAGGCAGGCAGCATCGCCGCCGCCGTGGACGAGGCCTTGCGGCTGGTCGAGGACCCCGCCTTGCCGGCCCGTTGCGAAGCCACGGCGCGGGAGCTTTTTCGCTCGAGCACGGCGTGGCCGCTTACCATTGATCTACCAGTCGCTCGTGCCGCAGGCATAGGCAGGAACAGGAAGCACAGATGCAGACAGGGGCACCGCGCAACATCGACCCGCAGACCGTGGCGTCCTTCGGAAGCGAGTGGGCGCGATTCGACCAGTCGGAGCTGTCGGCAGACGAGCTCGGCCGGCTGTTCGACACCTACTTCGACGTGTTCCCCTGGGACCGCCTGCCCCCGGCCGCCGTCGGCTTCGACATGGGCTGCGGCTCGGGTCGGTGGGCCAGGCTGGTGGCGCCCCGGGTGGGCCAGATGAACTGCATCGACCCATCCGCGGAAGCACTGGCGGTGGCAGCGCGCACGCTGGCCGGCTTCGACAACGTGAACCTGGTCCATGCCTCGGTCGACACCGTCCCGATGGCCCCCGCCAGCCAGGATTTCGGCTACTCGCTGGGCGTGCTGCACCACATTCCCGACACCGCGGCAGCCCTAGCGGCCTGCACGCGCCTGCTCAAGCCGGGCGCGCCTTTCCTGCTGTACCTGTATTACCGCTTCGATAACCGGCCGTGGTGGTTCCGCCTGCTGTGGCGCGCCTCGGACTGGCTCCGGTCCGGGATCAGCCGGCTGCCAGACGCCCTGAAGGCGGCAACCACCGACCTGCTGGCGGCCATGCTGTACTGGCCGCTGGCCCGCCTGGCGCGCCTGGTGGAGCGGGCGGGAATGAACCCGGCTGCGCTGCCCCTGTCCTTCTACCGCAACGCGTCCTTCTACACCATGCGAACCGACAGCCGTGACCGCTTCGGCACGCCGCTGGAACAGCGCTTCACGCGCCGCGAAATCCTGGAGATGATGCAGGCCGCCGGGCTGGAACAGGTCCGCTTCTCCGACAAAGAGCCATTCTGGGTGGCCGTGGGGGTCAAGGCAGCATGAGATCCGCCCGCCGCAGGATGCTGGTGCTCTGCCCCTTCCCGGTGGGCGTCGCGGCCGGCCAGCGCCTCAAGTACGAACAGTATCTCGACGACTGGCGCGCGATGGGCTGGGACATCGACGTTTCGTCCTTCATGGACCTGCCGATGTGGCAGGTCGCCTACGAACCGGGCCGGCTGGCCAGCAAGGCTTTCGGCGTGCTGCGCGGCCATCTCAGGCGGCTGCGCGACCTCACCCGTGTCGGCCGCTACGACCTCGTGTACGTGTTCATGTGGGTGACGCCCTTCGGGTCGTCGGTGATGGAGCGCATCGTGCGCAGGCTGGCGCCCCGGCTGGTGTTCGACGTCGAGGACAACGTGGTGGTCGGGCAGCGCCTGCCCAGGGGATACAACCCCAACGCCATCGTTGCGCGCCTGAAGGGTCCCGGCAAGGCGACCTTCCTGATCCGCCATGCCGACCACGTGATCGCGTCATCCCCCTTCCTGCGCGACTTCTGCCTGCAGCAGCACGGCGCCCGCGCGAGCACGTACATTTCATCGTCCGTGGACACGCACAGGTTCGTACCGCGGCCGCACCCGGGCACCGGCCGCAAGGTGGTCGTGGGCTGGACCGGCACCTTCTCCTCGCGCGTGTACCTCGACCTGCTGCGGGAAGTGTTCCAGCGGCTCGCCCGCCGCGTCGACTACCGGCTGCGGGTGATCGGCAATTTCGACTACGAATTGCCCGGCGTCGACCTGGAGGTGGTCCGCTGGACGAAAGAAGGGGAAGTCGAGGACCTGCAGGCGCTCGACATCGGGGTATACCCGCTTCCGCGGGACGAGTGGGTAATGGGAAAGAGTGGATTGAAGGCGATCCAGTACATGGCGTTCGGCCTGCCGACCGTGGCGAGCGATGCGGGGATCACGCCCATGATCATCCAGCACGGCGTGAACGGGCTGCTGGTGCGTACGCCGGACGAATGGGTGGATGCCCTGGAACGCCTGATCGGCGATGCAGAACTGCGGCGCAGGCTGGGCGCCGCGGCGCGGCAGGACGCCGTGGCCAAGTATTCGACGACCGCGATCAGTACGCAGTACCGCGGCGTCCTCGAGAAAGTGTCCTAGGGGCTCGAACATGCAAGACAAACGAATCTACATGGCTGGCAGCGGTGGCATGCTGGGAGAGGCATTCCAGAAGCTGTTCGCTCCGCACAACACGCTGCGCTGCACCGACAAGGATGTCAATGCCGACTGGCTCTCGTTCCTCGACTTCAGGGACGGCGCGGCCTATCGCCGCGACGTGGAGGAGTTCCGGCCCGACTACCTGTTCCACCTCGGCGCGCACACCAGTCTCGAGTACTGCGAGGAAAACCCGGACGACGCCTACGCGACCAACACGCTGCCGGTGGAGGACGCCGTGCACGTCGCGAACAAGCTCGACATCCCGCTGCTCTACATCTCCACCGCCGGCATCTTCGACGGCCGGCAGGACACGTATGACGACTGGGACACCCCCAATCCGCTGGGCCACTACGCGCGCTCCAAGTACATGGGCGAGCGCTTCGTGGCCGAGAACTGCCGCCGCTACCTGGTCTGCCGCGCCGGCTGGATGATGGGCGCGGGGCCGGCGAAGGACAAGAAGTTCATCCAGAAGCTGATGCTGCAGATCCGCGACGGCGCGCGGGAACTGCACGTGGTGGACGACAAGCTGGGCACGCCGACCTACACCCACGACTTCGCCGCCAACGTCAAGGTGCTGCTGGAGCGCGAACTCTGGGGCGTGTACAACATGGTGTGCGGCGGCGTGACAGGCCGGCTGGAGGTCGCGCAGGAACTGGTGGGCATGCTCGGCCGCCGGGACAGCATCCGCGTCACGCCGGTGAACTCGGCCTTCTTCTCGAAGGAATACTTTGCCGCGCGCCCACCCTCGGAACGCCTGATCACGAAGAAGCTGGACCTGCGGGGAGCGAACGTGATGCGCGACTGGCGCACCTGCCTGCGCGAATACCTGCGCGACTACTACGTCGGCTACCTGGACTAGAGAAAGGCCGCGATGTTCATCTACTGGGCCATGGTCCTGTTCCCGGCGCTGCTGTCGCTGGCGCATCCTGCGCGGCGCACGGTGCTGGCGCAGATCGCCATGTCCGTGCTGTTCGTGGCGCTGTTCCTCATCCTGTCGCTGCGGGAAACGGGCGGCGACTACCCCATGTACCTGAAGCTGTACGAGCTGCTGGTCGGGGCATCGCTGGGCGAGGCGATGGAGGTGGTGGAGCCGGGCTACGGCCTGCTCAACTGGCTGTCGTCGCAGCTGGACCTGGGCATCTATGGCGTCAACGGCGCCTGCGCACTGATCGTCCTGTACTGCCTGTTCAGCGCCGCCGCCCGGGAACGCGATCCGCTCTTGCTCCTCACGCTGGCCATCCCTTATTTCGTCATCGTCATCGCCATGGGGTACACGCGGCAGGGCGTGGCGGTGTCGCTGGTCTGGCTGGGAATGATCCAGATGCGGGAGGCGCGGCTGGGCCGGGCAGCCATCGCGATCGCACTCGGCGCGACCTTCCACTTTTCGGCCTTCGCCGCCATGGCCTTTCCGATCATCGCGGTGACGCGGGAACAGAAGGGCGTGGCCTGGTTCGCCTCCCGCGCGCTGCTCGCGGCGGTGCTGGCCTTCGCGGCGCGCTACCTTTTCGACGACACGCTCGAGGGCTATGCCAGCAACTACCTCGAATCGGACCGGTACGAATCCGGCGGGGCCTTCCTCCGGGCCTGCGTCACCGGCCTGGCCGCCGCCGTGTTCTTCCTGAAGACGCGCCGGTTCAAGGCCGTCTATGACGATTACGGCATCTGGCTGCCCTTCGCCGTGCTTGCACTGGCCTTCGTGCCCCTGTCGATCTACGCGAGCACGCCCGCGGACCGCGCCGGACTCTACCTGTTCCCGTTCCAGCTGGTGGGATTCGCCAGGATGCCCAGCTTGCTCTGGGATGGCAGGTACTACACCGTGATGCGCGCAGCCATCGTGGTGAGCTACCTGGGCTACTTCTTCGTGTGGCTGCACCTCGGTACCTACTCGGCGGAATTGTGGGTGCCGTACAAGTGGCTGTTCTCGTGAGGCGCGTCCCTTGAAGTCAGCGCTGGAACACAACCTGGGCACCCTGGCGGGCGACCTGCGTTCGCCCACGCTGGTGTCCTTCCTGGACCTGGCGAGGTGGTTCGCCGCCTCGCTGGTGTTCGTGGCACACCTGCGCAATCCGCTGTTCCTGGGCTACGGGCAGGTACCCGCCACAGACCGCACCCTCGGCGTGCAAGTCTGGTACTTCCTCACCGGATGGCATGCCGAAGCGGTGACCGTCTTCTTCGTCCTGAGCGGGCTGCTGGTCGGCGGTGCCGGCCTCGCCCGCGTGCAGGCCGGGAAATTCGATCCAACGGGCTATGCGCTCGACCGGCTCACCCGGCTTTACCTGCCTTTCCTGCCCGCCCTGCTGCTGGGCTATGCCATGGACGTGGTGGGCAGCTCGCTGCTGCACCAGGTCGGCTTCTGGGACCACTCGCACCCCATGATCGCGCAGAAGGTCACCGCCCCACCCTTCGCAAGCGGCCTGTCGCCCGAGACGCTCTTCGGAAACATCCTGATGGTGCAGCACTACCTGGTCGCGCCGGCGGGCAGCAACCAGCCCTTGTGGACCATTTCGGGCGAGTTCTGGTTCTACGCCGTCTTCCTGCTGGCCGTCTCCGCCGCCACGCTGGCGCGCACTGCCGGGGCGCGCCTGTTCGCGGCGCTGCTGCTGGTGGTCGCAGTCGGCCTGCTCGGTGCGAAGTTCCTGGTGCTGCTGGGACTGTGGTGCACGGGGGTGGCCGTCGCACTGGTGCCCGCGCGAAGGGCGGGGCCACCGGCCATCGCCGCGGCCACCTTGCTGCTCGTCCTGGTCGCCGCGCGCCTGGCGCAGGCGCAGCTGGATGCGTTCCCGTTGCTGCGCGAGGCCAAGAACTACCTGGTGGCCATTTCTTTCGCGTGGCTGCTGGTGGCCCTGCGCGGACGCACCTACGGCTGGCTGGAACGGGCTGCCGGACTCAATGCGTTCCTGGCCAGCTTCTCCTTCAGCCTGTACCTCCTGCACTTCCCGCTGATGCTGTTCATCCTGGCCTTGCTGCACGCCACCGGCGCCTTGCCCGGCATCGCCAGCGGCTTCAACCCGACGGATCCCGTCGGCATCGCCGTCTACCTCCTGACGATCGTGCTCGTGTACCTGTTCTCCTGGTTGTTCTCGCTGGCGACCGAACGCAACACCGATGCCGTCCGCAGGCTGCTGAAGAAGCGCATCTCGGTGCTCGCGGCGCGTCCATCCGCCCACTACTGAACCCGACATGTGCGGCATCACAGGCCTTCTCACCTTTGGCTCCGTCGGGCGGCCTGAGCTGCTGCACGTCGTCGGCCGCATGGCACAGGCGATCGCGCATCGGGGTCCCGACGACCACGGCGAGTGGGCCGACGCCCGGCACGGGGTCGCGCTGGGCCACCTGCGCCTCTCGATCGTCGATCTGTCCGCCGCCGGCCACCAGCCCATGGTGTCGGCCTCCGGCCGCTTCGTGCTGGTGTTCAACGGCGAGGTCTACAACCACGCCGAACTGAGGCGGGCGCTGGAGTCGGAAGGGGCTGCGCCTGCCTGGCGCGGCCACTCCGACACGGAAACGCTGCTCGCCGGCTTCGAGTGCTGGGGCGTGGAGGCGACGCTGCTGCGCTGCGTCGGCATGTTCGCGCTGGCCCTCTGGGATACCCGCGAACGGCGCCTGCAGCTCGCACGCGACCGCTTCGGCGAGAAACCCCTGTACTACGGCTGGGTGCGTGGGGCGTTCGTCTTCGGTTCCGAGCTCAAGGCCCTGCGCGCGCATCCAGGCTTCGCGGCACCGGTGTGCACCCACGCGGTCGCCGAATACCTTCGCCTCCTCTACGTCCCCGCGCCCTGGTCCATCCACGAGGGCGTGTACAAGCTCGAGCCGGGCTGCCTGCTGACGGTGCAGGACAAGCCGCCGGAAACGGCGCCCTCCCAACCGATCCGCGCCCCCGGCGCCCACGGCACGCTGTCCGTGCACCGCTGGTGGAAGCTCGCGCAGGTCGTGGAGCAGGCAGCTCGCGAACGCTTGCGGGACGATGCGGAGGCCATCGAGGTCCTGGAAGCCCGGCTTGCCGAAGCCGTGCGGCTGCAGTCGCTCGCCGACGTTCCGCTCGGAGCCTTCCTCAGCGGAGGCGTCGATTCGTCCCTGATCGTCGCCCTCATGCAGCAGCAGAGTGCGCGGCCGGTGCAGACCTTCACCGTGGCATTCGAGGATCCCAGGTACGACGAATCCCCGCACGCGGCCGCCGTGGCCCGGCACCTGGGCACCGAGCACCACGAGTTGCGCGTCACCTCGGCGGAAGCGCGCAGCATCGTCCCCGAGCTGCCGACGATGTACGACGAGCCCTTCGCCGACTCGTCCCAGATCCCCACCCACCTCGTGTGTCGGGCGGCTCGGTCGCAGGTCACGGTGGCGCTCTCCGGCGATGCCGGGGACGAATTGTTCGGCGGCTACAACCGCTACCTCTGGGCACCTCGCGTCTGGGGCCACGTTTCCTGGCTGCATCCCGCCGCGCGACGCGCCGTCGGCGGCGGCAGCCTGCGCGTGGCGGCATCCGCGAGCGAACACGCCGCCGTTGCCTTGCGCCACGTGCGCCATCCGGCCGAGAAGATGCGCAAGCTGGCCACGGCGATGGAAGGCGCGCACTCGGTGGACGACCTGTATCGCAACCTGGTCGCCTGCTGGCCCGCGCCGCGCGCGCTGCTCCAGGATCCGGCGGGGCTTCCGGAGCGACGGATGGAACTGCCGGAGTTGCCGCACGCGGGCCTCGACGGCTCGCCGGCCCGCATGATGTACTGGGACGCGCTCACCTACCTGCCCGACGACATCCTGTGCAAGGTGGACCGCGCCGCGATGGCGATCAGCCTGGAGACGCGGGTCCCCTTCCTGGACCACCGGGTGGCCGAGCTCGCCTGGCGCCTGCCGCCGCAGATGAAACTGCGGGCCGGACAGACCAAGTGGGCACTGCGCCAGGTTCTGTACCGCCATGTGCCGCGGGCGCTGGTCGAGCGGCCGAAGAGCGGCTTTGCCATTCCCCTGGCCGACTGGCTGCGTGGCCCCTTGCGCGAGTGGGCGGAGAGCCTGCTGGAGGAAGCCGGCTTGCGCGACCAGGGCTTCCTGCAGGGGCGGCCCATCCGGCTGGCGTGGCAACAGCACCTCGCCGGCTCGCACGACTGGAGCCAGCGGCTCTGGAGCGTGCTGATGTTCCAGTCCTGGCTGCGGACGAACCGCGTCGCCTGACCGTGGGAGCACCGCCCGTGAAGGTCCTGCTTTTCGCCAATACCGAGTGGTACCTGTTCAACTTCAGGCTTTCACTGGCGCGGGCGCTGCGCGATGCCGGCCACGAAGTCCTGCTGGTGTCGCCGCCGGGCCCCTACGGCCAGAAGCTGAGGGACATCGGCTTCCGCTGGGAGTCCGCGCCCATGGTGCGACGCAGCCTGAATCCATTGCGCGAGTTCGCGCTGGTCCAGTGGCTCAGGAGGCTGATCGCGCGCGAGCAGGTCGACCTCGTGCACGGGTTCACCATCAAGTGCGCCGTGTACGGATCGATCGCCGCGCGGCTGGCGGGCATTCCGGCGCGGGTGAACGCGGTGGCCGGCATGGGCTACGTCTTCACCAGCAACGAACCGAGGGCTCTCGTGCTGCGCCCGATCATCCGCAACCTGCTGCGGTTCGCGCTCGACGGCGAAGGGGCGCGCCTGATCCTGCAGAACCCCGACGATGTCGACCTGTTCGCCCGCGCGCGCCTCGTCAAGCCGGAGCGCGTGCGGCTGATCCCCGGCTCCGGGGTCGATTGCAGCCGCTTCACCCCACCGACCGGCGAAGCCGCGCCGGCGAGCAAGGACCGCTTTCGCGTGCTGCTTCCGGCGCGACTGCTCTGGGACAAGGGAGTGGCCGAGTACGTGGACGCAGGCAGGCAGGTGCGTGCCGCCGGCCTTCCCATCGATTTCCTGCTGGCCGGCGACCCGGACCCCGGCAACCCGGCAGCGGTGCCGGAGGCGGTCATCAAGGGCTGGGTTGCCGAGGGCGTGGTCGAGTGGCTGGGGCACGTGCACGACATGCCGGGCCTGTTCCACTCCGTCGATGCGGTGGTGCTGCCGAGCTATCGCGAAGGCCTGCCGAAGGGTTTGATCGAGGCCGCGGCCTGCGGGCTGCCCATCGTCACGACCGACGTGCCCGGGTGCCGCGAGGTGGTCACCGACGACGTCGACGGCCTGCTGGTGCCCGCCAGGAACGCCACTGCACTGGCCGCGGCGATTGTGCGCCTGCACGCGGAACCCGCGCTGCGCAAGCGCGTCGGCGCGGCAGCTCGCGCCAAGGCGGTGGCCGAATTCGACGAGCAGCGCGTGGTCGAGAGAACGCTCGGGGTCTACCGCGAGCTGATTCCAGGCCTGTGAAGCAAATGCCGGCGTCGCACGTGGGGCTCGCACGGATGGCAGGAGCCCTGCGCGGTGGCATCATTCCATTCCTGCAAACCAAAGGGCGGGTTCGTGCTGCAGCCTAGTTCCCCGGATCCCCTGAACGAGTCACCCGCCGTGACCCAGGACCGGCCGCACCGCGCCGGCAAGCGCCTGCGCTTCACGCCCTGCGCCTGCGGGGCGTCCCACTACCGGCTGCTGCCGCGCAAATGGTGGATGCGTGTTTTCGTCGGCCGCCGGCGCTATCGCTGCCGGATGTGCAAGGCGACGCTGCTGCTGCCCGGCGCCAAAGTCAACGTCAAGCGCACCTTCCTGCGCGCCGTCGTGGTCTTGCTGGCGGTCATCGCGACCATGTACGTGGTGGAGGTGCTGCAGCAGGTCGACGAACACCAGCGGCGCAAGGGCGAAGAGGCCCGCCAGGAATAGCCCGGGCTGCCAGCGCGCTTCAGGTGGGCAAGGCGCGGAATGCGTGGCGGCAGGCGGCGCAGTAATAGCGCCGCCACCGGGGAAGCAGCCTTTCCCACCAGTTACGGCGGATCCGCTGGACGACCGTGCTCTTGCATTTCGGGCAGATCATGGAAATCCCGTCATCCGGCGCATGCCAAAAGCTCTCCGCACTGGCTCCGCCGTCGACGACAGAATAGCAAACAACTGCCTTCCGAATGAATGGTGGAGCTGGCGGGAATTGAACCCGCGTCCGCAAGCCTTCTACGAACAGTTCTACATGTTTAGCGATCTGGTTTGTGTCTCGCCAACCGGATCGCGCAGTCGCACGCTATCCGGCCGGCCAGCACCCTATTTTCTCGCTCCCGACCAAGGTACCCGGTCGGGGGCCAGCCAATGTAGATTACCTTGCAGCTAGGGGATTGCTCCCTTTTGCCCAGCCCATCGGCCGACTGTTGCAAGGCTCACCGGTGTTTAAGCGGCGAGGGCGAAACGTTCGTCGTTCGCAGTTGGTTTGTTTCAGATGGATTAACGAGGTAACTGAGCCTCGACATGCCCTGCTGCGTGTCCGAACCCACGTCGAAACCGGTGCAGCCCCAGGAAGACGTATCTTACGGCACGCGGGGAGAATTCAAGGGTCGGGCTGCCGGTCGGCCCCGAAAACTGCCCGGCTATAGTCGCGGCAATCGCGGGGCTGGCCCGCAAGGACATCCCTCCCTCTCACGCATGACTTCCCCAGCCGTTTCCGCGACCCGCAGCGTCCTCCTCACCGGCGGTGCCGGCTACATCGGCAGCCACACCTTCGTCGCCCTGCGGGAAGCCGGCTTCGAGCCGGTGATCCTGGACAACTTCGCCAACAGCCATCCTGCCGTGCTGGAGCGGCTGGGGCGGATCACCGGGCGCGCGCCGGTGATCGAGCAGGGCGACGTGCTGGATACCGCTTTCGTGGAGGCCGTGCTTCGGCGGCACCGGCCGGTGGGCGTCATCCACTTCGCGGGGGACAAGGCGGTGGGGGAGAGCGTGGCCCAGCCGTTGAAGTACTTCCACAACAATATCGGCGGGGCGGTGAGCTTGTTGCGGGCGATGGAAGAGGTGTGCCTGGGCCAGGGAGCTTCGGGTCTGCCAACGCTCGTCTTTTCCAGCAGCGCGACGGTGTACGGCGACCCCGCCACGGTGCCGATCACCGAGGATTTCCCCCGCAGCCACACCAACCCCTACGGCCACACCAAGCTGGTGATCGAGGACATGCTGCAGGCAGTCCTGCTCGCCCAGCCCGCATGGCGCATCGGCGTGCTGCGCTATTTCAATCCGGTGGGCGCCCACCCCAGCGGGCTGATCGGCGAGGATCCCTCGGGGATTCCCAACAACCTGATGCCCTACGTCACGCAGGTGGCGGTGGGACTGCGGCCGCACCTGAACGTGTTCGGCCACGACTACCCCACCCCCGATGGCACGGGCGTGCGCGACTACATCCACGTGCAGGACCTGGCCGCCGGCCACGTGGCGGCGCTGCAGGCGCTGCTGGCGCGGCCCCGGAGCTTCACCGTGAACCTGGGAACGGGCCGCGGATACAGCGTGCTGGAAGTGGTGCGCGCTTTCGAGCAGGCCAGTGGGCGGCCGGTGCCGTACCAGCTGGTCGATCGCCGTGCGGGCGACGTCGCCCAGTGCTATGCGGATCCGTCCCTGGCCCGCGAGCTGCTCGGGTGGGAAGCGCGCCGCAGCCTGCAGGAGATGTGCGCCGACGCGTGGCGCTGGCAAAGCGGGAACCCGCGGGGCTACGCGACGGCGTGATCGCCGGGCCGGCGGCCGCCGCCGGCATCAAGGGACGCTCTTGCCGCCCCCCACGAAGCGCGCCACCGTCTGCCCCGCCAGCACATGGCCCGCATTCGACCAGTGGGTGTCGTCGGGGTTGTACAGGTCCACGACCGTGTTGATGCGCCTTTCGTATTCGGCCGTCATGTCGGGCGCGTTGACTCCCGCGGCGATCAGCAGCTCGTTGATGCGCGGCGCGCGCGAACCCGGCCGCGCCTCGACGAAGCAGGTGCTGTACACGGCGGACTTGTCGGGCGCGAGCACGAAGACGAAACGCTTGCCCGCCTGCTCCACCGAGCGCTGGATCTCCAGGATGCGGGCGACCGATGCCCGGACGTCGGCGTCGCTCCAGCCCGCCTTCAGGTCCTCTTCCGCGTAGTACAGCAGCCGGTCGCTGCGCCGGCTGGAAAAGCGCGCGCAATCCTTGCGCAAGGGGACGTTGACCGTCCTGGACTTGCCCGCACCGGTTTCTCCCCGAAGGACGCGCGTGCCAGGTTGAGCGCAGTGCGCCCCAGGTAGCGGGCATCGAGCGTGAGCGGCCACCGCTGGCGCTCGTTGATCGTCGGCCCCGCCTCGACCTCGAATGGCCGGATCCTGGCCTGCCCGCAATCCGGCACCCGGGCGAAATGCGCGATCACGCCTCTTTCGACCGATTGCAGGACGATCACGCTGCTGGACCGGTCGGCCAGCGCAACCGCCAGCCATTCCGTGAGGCAGGTCCGGTCGAGGTCGAAGGACTGGACGCTGCGCCCGCTGCTTTCCTGCAGGACGGATTGCCAGAGGTTGTCGCGCGCGAAGGAATCGCCGAGGACGAGGATGGACGCGTTGCGTTGCCGTCCGGAGGTGGCGCGGCGACGGCTATGGGCACGGCCGGCTCCCTCGGGCCGTAATCGCGTTCGGGCCACATGCCGACGCGCGTCAGGTCCCCGTGCAGCGGCTCGATCCACCACGAGAACGCCACGATCGGAACGAAGACGACCAGCGCAACCAACAGGACATGGAGCACGTAGCGGCGCATGGTCAGAACTGGAAGTACAGGAACTCGCTCACGCGCGTCAGGTTGAGCAGTGCGGCCACGCAGAGCAGGCCCGTGAACCAGGCCCAGGCACGCGAGGGCCTCCACGCCAGCCGCGCCTGGACCCGGGACGACCCGCGCGCGCCCTCCGGCCGGCTGGCACGGACGCCCGGAACTTCCTCATCCGAGCCTTCGCCGCACACCGGCCGGTAGCTGCGGAAGATCTGGTGGACGTTGGGCAGGCACCAGACGATGGCGAATCCGAGCACGAGGTGCCCCAGCGCCTGTCCGGGGCTGAACAATCGGGTCGCCTTGTCGGCCATGGCCACGCC
The DNA here is from genome assembly GCF_013087525.1 of Ramlibacter montanisoli. Lineage (GTDB taxonomy): Bacteria > Pseudomonadota > Gammaproteobacteria > Burkholderiales > Burkholderiaceae_C > Ramlibacter > Ramlibacter montanisoli. The sequence goes on from NZ_JABFCS010000001.1 coordinate 2,371,989, forward strand.
GGCATTCCCGTCATGCCCTGCAGCATGGTCACGGCGGACGCCATGCTGTCCGCGCGGAAGAACACCCAGCCGACGACGACGGCCAGGAAGGTCAGTGCGCCGGCGGCCAGGGCCGCCGCGCGCCCTCCTTCACCCCAGCCGTGCCTGCGCCTGAATGCGCGCCACGCGTGGTTCACCAGCAGGTAGCAGCCATGCAGCGTGCCCCAGACGACGAAGGTCCAGCCGGCCCCGTGCCACAGGCCGCCCAGCACCATGGTGGTCATCAGGTTGGCATAGCGCCGCGCGTTGCCGGCGCGCCCGCCGCCGAGCGGGATGTAGAGGTAGTCGCGCAGGAAGCGTGACAGCGTCATGTGCCAGCGCCGCCAGAAGTCGATGATGCTGGTGGCCTTGTACGGAGAGTCGAAGTTCAGCGGCAGGCGCACGTTGAACATCAGCGACAGGCCGATCGCCATGTCGGAATAGGCGGAGAAATCCAGGTACAGCTGCAGCGTGTAGGCCAGCGCGCCGACCCAGGCCTCGAACAGCATGGGCTGCGCTCCGGCCTTGACGCCGTCGAACACCGGCGAGGCGAACTCCGCGATCGAGTCCGCCAGCAGCACCTTCTTGGCCAGCCCCAGGACGAAGATCGACAGGCCGACGGCCACGTTCTGCCAGTCGATGCGGCAGACCGCCTTGCGGGCGAACTGCGGCATCATTTCCGCGTGGTGCAGCACCGGCCCCGCGATCAGGTGCGGGAACCAGGTGACGAACAGCGCGTAGCGGAAGAAGTTGAACTCCGTCACCTTGCCCTGGTACGTGTCCACCAGGAAGGCGATCTGGGTGAAGGTGTAGAAAGAGATCCCCAGCGGCAGGATCACGGTGGCCAGCGCGAGGTCAGCCCCGGCGAGCTGGTTGAGGTTGTCGACGAAGAAGTTCGCGTACTTGTAATACGCGAGCAGGCCCAGGTTGGCGGCGACGGCAGTGGCCAGCAGGGCCTTGGGGCCTGGAAGCCTTGGGTCCCGCCTGCGCGGGGATGACGGGCGCGGGCGATCAGGGCGCCGGCGAAATAGTTGAAGGCGATCGAGGCCAGCAGCAGGGCGACGTAGCGCACGTCCCACCAGCCGTAGAAGAACAGCGAGGCGATCGCCAGCCAGAGCGTGGCCAGCGCATGGCTGCTGCGGCCCACCAGGTAGAAACCCAGGAGCACGACGGGCAGGAACGCGAAGAGGAACGGGTAGGAATTGAAAAGCAGGACGACCCCGCGTGGGTCAGGCCGCCTGCCGGAACTGCAGCAGCGACAGCAGCGCCATCGGCGCCTCGATATGCCGGTCCGCGCCCCAGTCCTTCACGTCCACGCTGCCGAGGTAGCCATAGGTGGCCGCCACCGTGCCCATGCCGGCGGCCTTGCCGGCCAGCACGTCGCGCATGTCGTCGCCCACGTAGATGCATTTCGTCGGGCACACGTCCACCTGCCGCGCCGCCTCCAGCAGCGGCGCCGGATGCGGCTTGGCATGCGGCGTCGAATCCCCGCCGACCACCGTGCGGGCGGTGGAGAACAGCGTCATGCCCTTGGTCAGCGGGCCGGTGAAGCGCATCGACTTGTTGGTCACCACGCCCCAGGGCACGCCCTGGTCCACCAGCGCCGCGATCATCTGCGCCACGCCTTCGAAGGCATAGGTGCGCTGGGTCATGCAGCTTTCGTAGTTGCGGAAGAACTCCTCGCGCATGGCGGGGAAGTCGGGGTGTTCCGGCGTCATGCCGAAGGCCACGCCCAGCATGCCGCGCGCGCCGGCGCCGGCCATGGGCCGGTACCGGTCCAGGGGCAGCGAGGGCAGCCCGCGGTCCGTGCGCATCTTGTCCGCCGCCGCACCCAGGTCGGGTGCGCTGTCGATGAGGGTGCCGTCCAGGTCGAACAGGACGGCTTTCACGTCTTGCGCAAACATCACATCCTGCGGGCGGCTGCCAGGTAATTGACGCTCGTGTCCCCGGACAGCCAGTAGCGGCGGGTGAGCGGGTTGTATTCCATGCCCTGCGTCTGCAGCACGTCCAGCCGCGCCATGCGGCACCAGGACGCCAGCTCGCTGGGCTTGATGAACTTCAGGTATTCGTGCGTGCCCCGGGGCAGCATGTTCAGCACGTACTCCGCCCCCACGATCGCGAACATGAAGCTCTTGGGGTTGCGGTTGATGGTGGAGAAGAACACCCAGCCGCCCGGCTTCACCAGGGCGGCGGCCGCCTGCACCACCGATTCCGGGCGCGGCACGTGTTCCAGCATCTCCATGCAGGTGACCACGTCGAACTGGCCCGGCTGCTCCGCCGCCAGCGCCTCGGCGCTCACCTCGCGGTATTCCACGTTGGGCGTGCCCGCCTCCAGCGCATGCAGCTGGAGCGACGCGCAGCGCCTTGGTCGCCAGGTCGATGCCCAGGACGTTCGCGCCCCGGCGCGCCATGCTGTCGGCCAGGATGCCGCCGCCGCAGCCGATGTCCAGCACCCGCTTGCCCGCCAGTTGCGCCATGCCGTCGATCCACTGCAGGCGCAGCGGGTTCAGGGCGTGCAGCGGCCCGAACTCGCTGTCCGGATCCCACCAGCGGTGGGCCTGCTCGGAGAACTTCGCCAATTCCGCGGGATCGGCGTTCAGGGTTTCATTCATGGCTGTGGCAGATTGTGGAGCTTGTAGCTCGTGAGCAAATGAAAAAAGGCCCCGCCGAGCGGGGCCTTTCGTGCACGATTTCTCGTGGCTGTGGGATCAGCGGTTGGCGCGCGTGCCGACCACTTCGATTTCCACGCGGCGGTTCTTCGCGCGGCCTTCGGCGGTCTTGTTGTCGGCCACGGGCTGCTTCTCGCCCTTGCCTTCGGTGTACACGCGGTTCTTCTCGATGCCCTTGGAGACCAGGTAGTTCTTCACGGACTCGGCGCGCGCGACGGAAAGCTTCTGGTTGTACGCGTCGTTGCCCACGGCGTCGGTGTGGCCCACGGCGATGATCACTTCCAGGTTGATGTCCTTGATCTTGCCGACCAGGTCGTCCAGCTTGGCGCGGCCTTCGGGCTTGAGCACAGCCTTGTCGAAGTCGAAGAAGGCGTCGGCAGCGTAGGTCACCTTGGTAGCGGCGGGCGGCTGGGGAGCCGGAGCCGGGGCGGGCGGCGGCGGGGGCGCCGGGCGGGCGGCCGGAGCCGGGGCCGGGGCGGGCGCGGGAGCGGCCACCACGGCGGGTGCGCGGACCAGAGCGCCGTCGCAGCCGACGGCGGCAGTGGCGGGGGTCCAGTTGGCATCGCGCCAGCAGAGTTCGTTGGTGCCGTTGCGCCACACGTACTCGCCGGTGCCGTTCTGCCAGTTGTCGACGACGGTGCCACCGTTGGCGGCCACCACGCGGCCGCCGCTGGCAGGTGCCGTGGTGGACATCACGCCGCAGCCAGACAGCAGCGCAGCGGAAGCAAACATCAGCGCTACTTTATTCAGTTTCTTCATGGTTCTCCTCTTGGGGAAAAGTCGCAGCAGCGCTGCGCCAACACTACGTCCTTAGTGACCAATTCACCAGTTACGTCCGGGGCATTGTGCCATACGCACTTACACAATCAACGGCTCGGCCAGGGGCCGGTCCGTAGGACGGAACCGCAATCCGGGCTTCCGTTGCCCTGACGCGACAAGGCGGTAAAAACGTAAAATCGACGGTTTCGCGCCTGCTTGCAGCACCCAATGACCTCCTTCGCCAAAGAAACACTGCCCGTCAGCCTCGAAGAGGAGATGCGGCGCAGCTACCTCGACTACGCCATGAGCGTGATCGTGGGGCGCGCGCTGCCCGACGCGCGTGACGGCCTGAAGCCGGTCCACCGCCGCGTGCTGTTCGCGATGCACGAGCTGAACAACGACTGGAACCGGCCGTACAAGAAGTCCGCGCGCATCGTCGGCGACGTGATCGGCAAGTACCACCCGCACGGGGACCAGTCGGTGTACGACACCATCGTGCGGCTGGCGCAGGACTTCTCCATGCGCCACATGCTGGTGGACGGCCAGGGCAACTTCGGCTCCGTGGACGGCGACAACGCCGCGGCGATGCGGTACACGGAAATCCGCCTGGCCAAGATCGCCCACGAGATGATCTCCGACATCGACAAGGAGACGGTCGATTTCGGTCCCAACTACGACGGCTCGGAGCGCGAGCCGCTGGTGCTGCCCTCCAAGCTGCCGAACCTGCTGGTCAACGGCTCGGGCGGCATCGCGGTGGGCATGGCCACCAACATCCCGCCGCACAACCTCAACGAGGTGGTCGACGCCTGCCTGCACCTGCTGCGCAACCCGGAAGCGACCATCGACGAACTGATGGAGATCATCCCGGCGCCGGACTTCCCCACCGGCGCCACGATCTACGGCATCTCCGGCGTCAGGAGGGCTACCGCACCGGCCGCGGCCGCGTGGTGATGCGCGCCAAGTGCCACTTCGAGGACATCGACCGCGGCCAGCGCACGGCGATCGTCGTCGACGAGATCCCCTACCAGGTCAACAAGAAGACCCTGCAGGAGCGGATGGCCGAGCTCGTGCACGAGAAGAAGATCGAGGGCATCAGCCACATCCAGGACGAGAGCGACAAGTCCGGCATGCGGCTGGTGATCGAGCTCAAGCGCGGCGAGGTGCCCGAGGTCGTGCTGAACAACCTCTACAAGCAGACCCAGCTGCAGGACACCTTCGGCATCAACATGGTGGCCCTGATCGACGGCCAGCCCAAGCTGTGCAACCTGAAGGACCTGATCCAGGTCTTCCTGCAGCACCGCCGCGAGGTGGTCACGCGCAGGACGGTGTTCAACCTGCGCAAGGCGCGCGAGCGCGGCCACGTGCTGGAAGGCCTGGCGGTGGCGCTGGCCAACATCGACGAGTTCATCCGCATCATCCGCGAGTCCCCCACCCCGCCGGTGGCCAAGGCCGAACTGATGAACCGGCCGTGGGACTCGAGCCTGGTGCGCGAGATGCTCACGCGCGCCCGTGAAGACGGCACGGTGATCAACGCCGACGACTACCGGCCCGAGGGACTGGAGAAGCAGTACGGCATGCACGCCGACGGCCTGTACCGCCTCTCGGACACGCAGGCCCAGGAAATCCTGCAGATGCGCCTGCAGCGCCTGACCGGCCTGGAGCAGGACAAGATCGTCAACGAGTACCGCGAGGTGATGGCGGAGATCGACGACCTGCTGGACATCCTGGCCAAGCCGCAGCGCGTGTCCACCATCATTTCCGAGGAACTCACGGCCCTGCGCCACGAGTTCGGCCAGACCAAGCTGGGCGCGCGCCGCAGCGTGATCGAGCACAACGCGCAGGACCTCGCCACCGAGGACCTGATCACGCCCACCGACATGGTGGTGACGCTCTCGCACTCGGGCTACATCAAGAGCCAGCCGCTGAACGAGTACCGCGCCCAGAAGCGCGGCGGCCGCGGCAAGCAGGCCACCCAGACCAAGGAAGACGACTGGATCGACCAGCTCTTCATCGCCAACACGCACGACTACCTGCTCGCCTTCTCCAACCGCGGCCGCCTGTACTGGCTCAAGGTGTGGGAAGTGCCGGCGGGCTCGCGCGGCTCGCGCGGCCGGCCCATCGTCAACATGTTCCCGCTGGCCGAAGGCGAGAAGATCAACGTGGTGCTGCCGCTGACCGGCGAGTTCCGCAGCTTCCCGGCCGACCACTACGTGTTCATGGCCACGTCCATGGGCACGGTGAAGAAGACGGCGCTGGACGAGTTCAACAACCCGCGCAAGGCCGGCATCATCGCCGTGGACCTGGACGCGGGCGACTACCTCATCGGCGCGGCGCTCACCGACGGCAAGCACGACGTGATGCTGTTCTCCGACGGCGGCAAGGCGGTGCGCTTCGACGAGAACGACGTGCGTCCCATGGGCCGCAACGCCCGCGGCGTGCGCGGCATGATGCTGGACGAAGGCCAGGGCGTGATCGCGATGCTGGTGGCCGAGGACGAACAGCAAAGCGTGCTGACCGCCACCGCCAACGGCTACGGCAAGCGCACGCCGATCGGCGAGTACACGCGCCACGGCCGCGGCACCAAGGGGATGATCGCCATCCAGCAGAGCGAGCGCAACGGCAAGGTCGTGGCCGCCACCCTGGTGCACGCCGACGACGAGATCATGCTGATCACCGACCGCGGCGTCCTCGTGCGCACCCGGGTCAGCGAGATCCGCGAACTCGGCCGGGCGACGCAGGGCGTCACCCTGATCGGGCTGGACGAAGGTTCCAAGTTGAGCGGACTGCAGCGCATCGTGGAGAATGACGCAGGCGCCGCCGAGGGTGAGGACACCAACGGCAGCGAGACCCCCGCCTCCTGATGCCCAAGACCCTCGCCGAACTCCGCACCGGCATCGACCAGGTCGACCGCGAACTCCTGGTCCTGCTGAACCGCCGCGCCGCCCTCGCCAACGAGGTCGGCGAGATCAAGCGTGCGGAAGGCTCGCCCGTGTTCCGGCCGGAACGCGAGGCACAGGTGATCAACGGCCTGCAGGCCGCCAACCCCGGGCCGCTGAAGCCGGACAACATCGCCCACGTCTGGCGCGAGATCATGTCCGCCTGCCGCGCCCTGGAAGCGCCGCAGCGCGTGGCCTACCTGGGCCCGGCCGGCACCTTCAGCGAAGCGGCCGCATTGCAGTTCTTCGGCTCCAGCATCGAGCACGTGCCCTGCGTGAGCATCGACGAGGTGTTCCGGGCCACGGCGGCGGGCACTGCCGAATACGGCGTGGTCCCCGTCGAGAATTCGACGGAAGGCGTGATCGCACGCTCGCTCGACCTGTTCCTCGGCTCGCCGCTGCACATCGTCGGCGAGACCAGCCTGCTGGTGCGCCACAACCTGCTGCGCCAGCAGAACACCCTGGAAGGCATCGAGGCCGTGCTGGCCCACCCGCAGGCCCTGGCGCAGTGCCATGGCTGGCTGAACAACCACCTGCCCGAGGTCGAGCGGCGCGCCGTCTCCAGCAACGCCGAAGGCGCGCGGCTGGCCGCGAGCAACCCGAAGTGGGCGGCGATCGCCAGCGAGCGCGCCGGCGCCGAGTTCGGCCTGCACATCGCGGCCCACGCCATCCAGGACGACGCCTTCAACCGCACGCGCTTCGCCGTGGTGTGCCTGCCGCAGACGCTGGCGGCACCGGAAGCGAGCGGCAAGGACTGCGTGAGCCTGATCGTCTCGGTGCCCAACCGCCCCGGCGCGGTGCACGACATCCTGGTGCCGCTGAAGCTGCACGGCGTGTCGATGACGCGCTTCGAATCCCGCCCGGCGCGCTCGGGCCAATGGGAATACTATTTCTACATCGACCTGCAAGGCCACCCCTCGCAGCCGCACGTGGCGGCGGCGCTGAAGGACCTGCAGGCCCTCTGTGCTTTCTACAAGGTGCTCGGCACCTATCCCTTGGGCGAATAATAAAAATGGCCGCGATGTTCGAGCAGTTGGGTTTGATCGGGTGCGGCCTGATGGGCGGCTCGTTCGCCCTGGCCATGAAGCGCGCCGGCCTGGTGAAGCGCGTCGTCGGCTACAGCAAGTCGCCCAGCACCACGGAACGCGCCCGCCAGATGGGCGTGATCGACGTCGAGGCGCCCTCCGCGCTGCTGGCCGTGTCGGGCGCCGACATCGTGCTGCTGGCGGTGCCGGTGGCCGCGACCGAGGCGACCTTCAAGGCGATCCGCCACCTGGTCACCGCCAACATGCTGGTCATGGACGTGGGCTCCACCAAGCGCGACGTGGTCGATGCCGCGCGCAAGGTGCTGCGCGACCACGTGGGCTCCTTCGTGCCCGCCCACCCGATCGCGGGCAAGGAAGTGTCCGGCGTGGACCACGCGGACGCCGACCTGTACCACGGCAAGCAGGTGATCCTGACGCCGATCGAGAAGACCCAGACCGTGCAGCTGCAGAAGGCGCAGGCGCTGTGGGAAGCCCTGGGCTGCCACGTGCAGCAGATGGCGCCCGAGCAGCACGACGCCGCCTTCGCCGCCGTCAGCCACCTGCCGCACCTGCTGGCCTTCGCGCTGGTGCACGCCATCGTGAGCCAGCCGCAGGGCAAGGAAATCCTGAGCCTGGGCGGCCCGGGCTTCAAGGACTTCACCCGCATCGCCGCCAGCGATCCCAAGATGTGGCGCGACGTGCTGCTGTCCAACCGCCACGAGCTGGTGGAGCAGGCCAAGATGTTCCAGCGCAGCCTGGCCAACATGCTGACGCTTGCCGAGGAAGGCAACGGCGAGAAGCTGGAAGAGATGATCGCGCTGGCGAGCAGCACCCGCTCGCACTGGCGCATGGGCCAAAAGGCCAAGTAGGTCTCCGTGTTCACCACCGCCTTCCTGGACCTCGCCCCGCTCGAGGAGGCTGGCGGCACGGTCGCGCTTCCGGGGTCCAAGAGCATTTCCAATCGCGTGCTGCTGCTGGCGGCGCTGTCGGGCGGGACCACCGTGGTCCATGACCTGCTGGATTCGGACGACACGCGGGTGATGCTGGATGCGCTGCGGGCGCTGGGGTGCGGGGTGGTGGCCAAGGGCAGCACCGTCGAAATCACCGGGATCGGGACGCCTTGGATCCCCGCCTCTCCCACCCGCCTCTTCCTCGGCAACGCCGGCACGGCCATGCGCCCCCTCACCGCCGCCCTCGCGCTCCTCGGCGGCGACTTCGAGGTCTCCGGCATCCCGCGCATGCACGAGCGCCCGATCGGGGACCTGGTCGATGCCTTGCGCCAGCTCGGTTGCCGCATCGATTACCTGGGCAAGGACGGCTACCCGCCCCTGCGCATCCACCCGGCCCCCGCCCTGCAGCTGGACGCCCCCATCCCCGTGCGCGGCGACGTCTCCAGCCAGTTCCTCACCGCCCTCCTCATGGCGCTGCCCCTGGTGGCCACCCGCGACATCGTGATCGAGGTGGTCGGCGAGCTGATCTCCAAGCCCTACATCGAGATCACGCTCAACATGCTGGAGCGCTTCGGCATCGCCGTGCGGCGCGACGGCTGGCAGCGCTTCACCATCCCGGCCGGCAGCCGCTACCGCTCGCCGGGCGAGATCCACGTCGAGGCCGACGCCTCCTCCGCCAGCTACTTCATCGCCCTGGGCGCGCTGGCGGCAACGAGCGAGCCGGTGCGCATCGAAGGCGTGGGGGCCAGCTCGATCCAGGGCGACATCCGCTTCGTGGAGGCGGCGCAGAAGATGGGCGCCGCCGTCACCAGCGGACCGAACTGGCTGGAAATCCGGCGCGGCGCCTGGCCGCTGCGCGCGATCGACCTGGACTGCAACCACATCCCGGACGCGGCGATGACGCTGGCCGTGATGGCGCTCTACGCCGACGGCCCCACGACCCTGCGCAACATCGCCAGCTGGCGCGTCAAGGAGACCGACCGCCTGGCCGCCATGGCGATCGAGCTGCGCAAGCTGGGCGTCGGGGTCGAGGAAGGCGCGGACTTCCTGCGCGTGACGCCGCCGGCCAGCTGGCGGCCGGCTTCGATCCACACCTACGACGACCATCGCATGGCGATGTGCTTCGCGCTGGCCGCCTTCAACCCGGCCGGCGTGCATGTCCGCATCGAGGACCCGAAGTGCGTGGCCAAGACCTTCCCGGAGTTCTTCGAGGCCCTGTTCTCGGTGGCGCGCACCGGCACGCCGCACATCCCGGTGATCACGGTGGACGGCCCCACGGCCTCCGGCAAGGGCACGCTGGCCTCGGAAGTGGCGCGCCGCCTGGGCTACCACTACCTCGACTCGGGGGCGCTGTACCGCATCACCGGCCTGGCCGCCACCCGCGCCGGGCTGGCGCTGGACGTCGCCCACGAGCACACCATCGCGCGCATGGCCGAGGGCCTGCCGATCCTCTTCCTGGACGGCCGGGTGATCCTGGACGGCCAGGACGTCACCGACGCCATCCGCACCGAGGAAGCCGGCATGAACGCCTCCAGGGTGTCGGCCCTGCCCGCGGTACGGACCGCCCTGGTGGCCCTGCAACAGGGCTTCCGCAAGCTGCCGGGCCTGGTCGCCGACGGCCGCGACATGGGCACCGTCATCTTCCCGGACGCCCCGCTGAAGGTCTACCTGACCGCAAGCGCCGCCCAGCGCGCCGAGCGCAGGCATAAGCAGTTGATTTCAAAGGGCATTTCGGCTACACTCCCCGCTCTTCGCGCGGACCTCGAGGCGCGTGACGCCCGCGATTCCAATCGCAGCGTCGCACCTCTCAAGCCAGCCGAAGACGCCCTCCTCCTGGACAACTCGCAGCAGACGGTCGAAGAATCCGTCGCCCAGGTTCTCCAGTGGTGGGAGCAAAAGCAGGCGTTCCCCAGGAACGCTTGATTTAGCAGGCTGGTGGTGAGCGCAAGCGAACCCCAGCGATTGGCCCCCGACACTCCCTCCGCGCAGCAAGCGCACCGGTGGCGGGGATCATCAACAACCAACCCGCGGGTCAATCCGCAAACTCAATGTCTGAATCTTTTGCCGCCCTGTTCGAAGAATCGTTGCAGCGTTCCGAAATGCGCGCGGGCGAAGTCATCACCGCCGAAGTCGTGCGCGTGGAGCACAACCACGTCGTGGTGAACGCCGGCCTCAAGTCCGAGGCTTACATCCCGATCGACGAATTCAAGAATGACACGGGCGGTGTCGAGGTCCAGGAAGGCGATTTCGTCTCCGTGGCCATCGACGCGATCGAAAACGGCTACGGCGACACCATCCTGTCGCGCGACAAGGCCAAGCGCCTGGCCTCGTGGATGTCCCTCGAGAAGGCGCTGGAGTCCGGCGAATTCGTCACCGGCACCACCACCGGCAAGGTCAAGGGCGGCCTCACCGTCCTCGTGAACGGCATCCGCGCCTTCCTGCCCGGCTCCCTGATCGACACCCGCCCCATCAAGGACTTGTCTCCCTACGAGAACAAGACCATGGAGTTCAAGGTCATCAAGCTGGACCGCAAGCGCAACAACGTGGTGCTGTCGCGCCGCGCCGTGGTCGAAGCGTCCATGGGCGAAGAGCGCGCCAAGCTGATGGAAACCCTGAAGGAAGGCTCCATCGTCCGCGGCGTCGTCAAGAACATCACCGAGTACGGTGCGTTCGTGGACCTCGGCGGCATCGACGGCCTGCTGCACATCACCGACATGGCCTGGCGCCGTGTCCGCCACCCGTCCGAAGTCGTGACGGCCGGCCAGGAAATCACCGCCAAGATCCTGAAGTTCGACACCGAGAAGAACCGCGTGTCCCTGGGCCTCAAGCAGATGGGCGACGACCCGTGGATGGGCGTCGGCCGCCGCTACCCCAACGGCACCCGCATGTTCGGCAAGATCACCAACATCGCCGACTACGGCGCGTTCGTGGAACTGGAACCCGGCATCGAAGGCCTGGTGCACGTCTCCGAAATGGACTGGACCAACAAGAACGTGGCCCCGTCCAAGGTCGTGTCCCTGGGTGACGAAGTCGAAGTCATGGTCCTCGAGATCGACGAGGACAAGCGCCGCATCAGCCTGGGCATGAAGCAGTGCAAGGCCAACCCCTGGCAGGAATTCGCGCAGAACACCAAGCGCGGCGACCGCGTCAAGGGCCCGATCAAGTCGATCACCGACTTCGGCGTGTTCGTCGGCCTGGCCGCCGGCATCGACGGCCTGGTGCACCTGTCCGACCTGTCCTGGAGCGAAGCCGGCGAAGCCGCCGTGCGCAACTACAAGAAGGGCCAGGAAGTCGAGGCGATCGTCCTCGGCGTGGACGTGGACCGCGAGCGCATCTCCCTGGGCATCAAGCAGCTCGATGGCGACCCGTTCTCCACCTTCACCTCGGTGCACGACAAGGGCTCCACGGTGACGGGCAAGGTCAAGACGGTGGACCCGAAGGGCGCCGAGATCGACCTGGGCCAGGACATCACCGGCTACCTGCGTGCCTCCGAAATCAGCCGCGACCGCGTGGAAGACGCGCGCAACGTGCTGAAGGAAGGCGACGAAGTCACGGCCGTGGTCGTGAACATCGACCGCAAGACGCGCAACATCCAGCTGTCCATCAAGCAGAAGGACATGATCGACGAGCAGGGCGCCATGGCCAACCTGAGCCAGCAGTCCGCCCGCGAGCAGGCCGGCACCACCAGCCTGGGCGCGCTCCTGCGTGCCAAGCTGGACAACGCCGACAAGCCCTAAGTGGAACCACGACGCGGGCCAGCGCCCGCGTCGCCAACCTCCGTCCCATGACCCGATCTGACCTCGTAGAAGAACTGGCGGCCCGTTTCAGCCAGCTGACCCATCGCGACGCGGAATACGCGGTCAAGACCATCCTTGACGCGATGAGCGAAGCGCTGGTGCGCGGCCACCGCATCGAGATCCGGGGCTTCGGCAGCTTCTCGATCAACCGGCGCCCGCCCCGCATGGGCCGCAATCCCCGTTCGGGCGAGAGCGTGCACATCCCGGAAAAGCGGGTTCCCCACTTCAAGCCGGGCAAGGCCCTGCGGGAGGCGGTCGACCAACGAACGGCGGAAATGGGCAAATGAGCCCCCAACGGCTTCGCCGTACCCCCGAGGGGGCGCTCCTCGGCTTGGGGCGGCCCGGCGCCGAGGATCCTGACCCGTACAATTCGTCGCGGACGAGGAGCCCGATGAAATACCTGACATGGCTGCTCAAGGCAGCCATTTTTTTACGCTGTTCGCCTTCGCGCTGAACAACCAGCAGGACGCCACCGTGCACTTCTTCTTCGGCACGCGGTGGACGGCGCCGCTGGTGCTGGTGGTGCTGGCCGCTTTCGCGGCCGGCCTGGTCATCGGCGCACTGGGCATGGTGCCGCGCTGGCTGAAGCACCGGCGCACCGCACGTGCGGCGCCGGTGGACGCGCAACCCAGCACGCTGATCGGACAGGGCACGCCCCCGACGCATGGACTTTGACCTCACCTGGCTGCTGTGGGGCCTGCCGATCGCCTTCGCGCTCGGCTGGTTCGCCTCCCGCCTCGACCTGCGCCAGCTGCGCATCGAGAACCGGCTGGCGCCCAAGGCCTACTTCCGCGGCCTGAACTTCCTGCTGAACGAACAGCAGGACCAGGCCATCGACGCCTTCATCGAGGCGGTGCAGAACGACCCGGACACCTCCGAGCTGCACTTCGCCCTGGGCAACCTGTTCCGCCGCCGCGGCGAGTACGAGCGGGCCGTGCGCGTGCACGAGCACCTGCTCTCGCGCGCCGACCTGTCCCGCGCCGACCGCCACCGCGCCCAGCACGCGCTGGCGCTGGACTTCCTCAAGGCCGGCCTGCTCGATCGCGCCGAGGAGGCGCTGCGCAAGCTGGAAGGCACGGCCTACGAGGAACAGGCGCTGCTGGCCCTGCTGGCGATCTACGAACGCTCGCGCGACTGGGTGCAGGCCTCCGAGATCGCGCGCAAGCTCGATGCCGGCACCGCCGGCCAGTTCGCCGGCCGGCAGTCGCACTACCTGTGCGAACTGGCGGCGGCTGCCTCGCCGGCCGAGGCCGAACAGCTGCTGCAGCAGGCACGGCTCGCCGCGCCCGGGTCGCCGCGCCCGCGCATGGACCTGGCGGCACTGCGCCGCAAGGCCGGCGACGCCCGCTCGGCTTTCGAGCTGCTGCAGGAGGCTGCCGGCTCCAACCCCGGTTCGCTGCCGCTGCTGGCCAGGCCGCTGGTGGAAGCCGCGGTCGCCTGCGGCCGCCAGGACGAGGCCCGCGCGATGCTGCAGGCCGCCTACGAGCAGACGCCCTCGCTCGACGTGCTGGACGGCCTGACCGCGCTGGACAGCGATCCGGAGGCGGCGCGCACCCGCTACGTGCAGCACCTGCAGCGCGAGCCCTCGCTGGTGGCCGCCGCCAAGTGGATCGCCGGCGAGAAACTGGAACACGAGCAGTTCCACCCCGACGTGCAGCGCGCGCTGGACCACGCCGTGAAACCGCTCACCCGCTACCGCTGCGCCGCCTGCGGCTTCGAGGCCAAGCAGCATTTCTGGCAATGCCCCGGCTGCCAGGCCTGGGACAGCTATCCGGCCCGCCGGGTGGAAGAACTCTGAACATGAACCCTAGCAAACAACAGATCGCCAAGGCGCACGTGCTGGTCGTCGGCGACGCGATGCTGGACCGCTACTGGCACGGCGCCGTGGAGCGCATCTCGCCGGAAGCGCCGGTGCCGGTGGTGAAGGTCTCGCGCGAGGAAGAGCGCATCGGCGCCGCCGCCAACGTGGCCTACAACGTCAGCACGCTGGGCGCGCACGCCGCCTTCCTGGGCGTGGTCGGCGACGACGAGGCCGGCCACAAGCTGGAGACGCTGCTGAAGGAAACGGGCATCGACACGCACCTCAAGCGCGATCCCGGCTTGCGCACCACCGTGAAGCTGCGCGTGATCGGCCGCCAGCAGCAGCTGCTGCGCATGGACTTCGAGAACGAGCCGGACCACGAAGTGCTGGCGCTGCAGAACGCCAGCTTCGCGCAGCTGCTGGCGCTGCAGGACGCCGTGCTGTTCTCCGACTACGGCAAGGGCGGCCTGGCGCACATCCCGGCCATGATCGAGACGGCGCGCGCCGCGAACAAGCCGGTGCTGATCGACCCCAAGGGCTCCGACTACACGCGCTACCGCGGCGCCACGGTGATCACGCCCAACCGCGCGGAACTGCAGGACGTGATCGGCCGCTGGAACTCCGAGGACGACCTGCGCACGCGCGCCCACAAGCTGCGCACCGACCTCGGCTTCGATGCCCTGCTGCTCACGCGCAGCGAGGAAGGCATGACGCTGTTCGACGCGCAGGGCGACTTCACCGTCAAGGCGCAGGCGCGTGAGGTGTTCGACGTCACCGGCGCCGGCGACACGGTGATCGCCACGCTGGCCACCATGGTGGCCGCGGGCGTGCCGCTGCGCGACGCGGTGCCCATCGCCAACCGCGCGGGCGGCATCGTGGTCGGAAAGTTCGGCACCGCCACCGTGTCCTACGAGGAGCTGTTCGCATGACGCGCGTGGTGGTCACCGGCGCCGCCGGCTTCATCGGCAGCAACATCGTCAAGGGACTGAACGCGCGCGGCATCACCGACGTCATCGCCGTCGACGACCTGACCCAGGGCGACAAGTTCCGCAACCTGGTGGACCTGAAGATCGCCGACTACGTCGACCGCGACACCTTCTACGCCACCCTGGCCGAGGGCGGCTTCGGCAAGGTCGACACCGTGTTCCACGAGGGCGCCTGCAGCGACACGATGGAGCAGGACGGCAAGTACATGATGGACAACAACTACGGCGTGTCCCTGTCCTTGTTCGAGACCTGCCAGAAGCGCGGCACGCGCCTGCTGTATGCGTCCTCGGCGGCCGTCTACGGCGGCTCCGACACCTTCCGCGAGACGCCGGAGTTCGAGCGGCCGCTGAACGTGTACGGCTACAGCAAGCTGCTGTTCGACCAGCGCATGCGCATCGAGCTGGGCAAGGACTTCAGGAAGGCGAAGCGCCAGGTGGCGGGCTTCCGCTACTTCAACGTGTACGGCCCGCGCGAACAGCACAAGGGCCGCATGGCCAGCGTCGCCTTCCACCAGTTCAACCAGTTCCGCGAGCAAGGCAAGGTCAGGCTGTTCGGCGAGTACGGCGGCTACGGCGCCGGCCAGCAGACGCGCGACTTCGTGTTCGTGGACGACGTGGTGGCGGTGAACCTGTGGTTCTTCGACCATCCCGACCAGTCCGGCATCTTCAACCTGGGGACCGGCCGCGCGCAGCCCTTCAACGACGTGGCGCTGGGCGTGATCAACGCATTGCACCCGGGCGGCGTGCAGGACGCGGCCACGGCGGTGGACCTGGGGCTGCTGGAGTACATCCCCTTCCCCGACGCGCTGCGCGGCAAGTACCAGTGCTACACGCAGGCCGACCTGACGGCGCTGCGGGAGGCAGGCTGCGACCATCAGTTCGCCGACGTCGCCACCGGCGTGGCGAAGTACATGCAGGCCCTGTCCTCCTAGGGTTGTCCCCTAGGCTCGAGGTCAACGCGGCCTTGGCGCCTGCCGTTGAAGGTTGGCGTGGCCCGCCGGGCCGCCCAACCTGATGTGGAGTTCACATGCTGAAGAAGATCCTGGCCATCGTGGCCATGCTGTATGCCGCGGCTGCCTTCGCCGCCGTCGACGTCAACAAGGCCACCGCAGCCGAACTCGACGGCATCAAGGGCATCGGCCCGGTGATGTCCAAGCGGATCATCGACGAGCGCAAGAAGGGCGAGTTCAAGAGCTGGGACGACCTGATCGCCCGCGTCAAGGGCATCAGCGACGGCAATGCCGCCAAGTTCGACGGCCTGACCGTCAAGGGCGCCGAATTCAAGAAGGCCGCCGCGAAGAAGGAAGCCAAGGCCGACGCGAAGGCGGACAAGAAGGAAGCCAAGGCGGACGCCAAGGACACGAAGAAGGACGCGAAGGCGGACAAGAAGGACACCAAGGCCGCGGCGACGCCCGCGACCCCGGCGACGCCTGCAAAGCCGGCGACCGCCACCACGGCCGCGACGCCTGCCAAGCCGGCAACGCCCGCCACGCCGGCGGCCAGCGCGAAGAAATAGCGCTTTCGTCATCCCCGCGTCAGGAGCGACGCGTACGTGGGGACCCAAGGCGTTCGAGGAAGCCCCGCACTGCGGGGCTTTTTCTTTTCCTTTCTCGCCTTCCAGGGGACGGACATCTTGGGTTTCGTTACGCCCCAAGCTTGATGCGTCGCAAACCTCCTCCCCCACCCGCGGTCTATTGTCCGTACGGCCCCTTCCCTCCGGGAGACCGTCATGCCTCCACTGCTCGCCAATTGCAGGCGCGGGCTCGACCGCTACTTCGCCAATGCGGCCATGCGCTACACGCAGTTGCCCCAGCAGGTGCTGATCGCCCTCGTCGCGGCGGTCCTGGCGCTGGCCGCGCGCTGGGCCGTCGACCCCTGGCTGGGCGACCGCCACGAATACCTCAGCGCCTACCTCGCCATCGGCGCGGTGACCTGGCTCGCGAGCTGGCGGGCGGGTTCGCTGCTGGCCCTTCTCTACTTCATGGCCCAGGAAGCGTTCTTCGCCCTGCCGCGCAGCGACGCCGACGGCTCGCAGCTGCACGGCCTGCTGGCCCTCGCGTCCTTCGGGCTGGTCTGCGCCGTGCTGGTCCTCGCCGTGGATCGCGCGGCGCGCGCGCACCATGCCCTGGAACACCGGGTCGAGGAACTCGACGAAGCGGACCACCGCCGGTCCGACTTCATCGCACTGCTGGCCCACGAGCTGCGCAACCCGCTGGCGGTGCTCACCACGGGCACGCAGCTGATCAAGGGCGGAAAGCTCGACCAGGGAAGGCAGGACCGCGCATGGGAGCGGCTCGAACGCCAGACCGCGCGCATGAAGCGCCTGGTGGACGACCTGCTGGACAGCGCCCGCGTGGAACAGGGCAAGCTCTCGCTGGTGCGCCATGCCGCCGACATCGGCGACATCGTGGCCCAGACCGTGGCCGACGCGGACACCTTCACGGCGCCGCGGCAGCAGCGCCTGCGGCTCGACATGCCCAACCCGCCGGGCGACGCGATCGTGGATCCGCAGCGCGTGCGCCAGGTGCTGGAGAACCTGCTGCACAACGCCTCCAAGTCTCGCCCGCCCGACGGCGGGCTGATCACCGTGGCCGTGCGCTCCACGTCCTTCGACGTTTCCATCCTCGTGCGCGACACCGGGATCGGCATCCCGCCGGCGCAGCTGCGGGCGATCTTCGGGTCCTTCGTGCAGATCGATCCCGCAGCCTCGAAGCACCGGGGGCTGGGACTGGGCCTGGCCCTGTGCCAGAAGCTGGTGGAGATGCACGGCGGCATCATCGAGGCGCGCAGTGCCGGCAAGGGCCGCGGCTCCGAGTTCCTGGTGCGCCTGCCGCGCGCACCGGGCATGGTCCCGCCGGACTACGCGGCGCCGAAGCCGCCGCCGCCGGGCGTGTGCACCTCGAACACGTCGCCGGAAGCCATCTCCGCCGAGCCGATGTGATCCAGCTGCTCCACCTGCCCGGTCGCTCGCACCACGCGGTTGATGCCGACCTGGCCGGGCTGGCCGCCGGCCATGCCGAATGAGGGCACCTTGCGGCCGTTGGACAGGATGCTGGCGGTCATGGGCTCCAGGAATCGCACGCGCCGCACGCCCCCGTTGCCGCCCTGCCAGCGGCCCGGTCCGCCGGAGCCGTCGCGGATCTCGTAGCTTTCCAGCCGCACGGGGAAGCGGAACTCCAGCACCTCGGGATCGGTGAGCCGCGAGTTGGTCATGTGCGTCTGCACGACGCTGGTGCCGTCGAAGCCGCTGCTCAGGTGGCCCTGCGCGTCGTAGATGCCGCCCGCGCCGCTGCCGCCCGAGATCGTTTCGTAGTACTGGTAGCGCGCGTTGCCGAAGGTGAAGTTGTTCATGGTGCACTGGCCGGCCGCCATCACGCCCAGCGCGCCGTACAACGTGTTGGTGATGCAGGTGGAGGTCTCCACGTTGCCCGCCACCACCGAGGCCGGCGGGTTCGGGTTGAGCATGCAGCCTTCCGGCACGATCACCTTCAGGGGCTTCAGGCAGCCGGCGTTGAGCGGGATCTCGTCACTCACCAGCGTGCGGAACACGTAGAGCACCGCGGCCATGCAGACGGCCTTGGGCGCATTGAAGTTGTTGACCTGCTGCGGCGAGGTGCCGGTGAAGTCGATCTCGGCCGAGCGCGAGGCGGCATCGACGCGGATCGCCACGTGGATCTGCGCGCCGTTGTCCAGCGGCAGGGTGAACTGGCCGTCCTTCAGGCGCGTGATCACGCGGCGCACGGATTCCTCCGCGTTGTCCTGCACGTGCCGCATGTAGGCCTGCACCACATCCAGGCCGAACTGGTCCACCATCTTGCGCAGTTCCTGCACGCCCTTCTCGTTGGCGGCGATCTGCGCCTTGAGGTCGCCCATGTTCTGCTCGGGGTTGCGGCTCGGGTATTGACCGCTGCGCAGCAGGGCCAGCATCTCCTGCTCGCGCAGGACGCCCGCATCGACCAGCTTGAAGTTGTCGATCTCCACGCCCTCTTCCTCGATGCGCGTCGAGAAGGGGGCATGGAGCCGGGGGTGGTGCCGCCGATGTCGGCGTGGTGGCCTCTCGAACCCACGTAGAACGTGGGTTCGGGGCCCTTGGCCGTCATGGGCTCCCCCCTCCGGTCCTCCCCTCGGAGGGGGAGGGAGTCGAGAGGTACACCGGCGTGATCACCGTCACGTCCGGCAGGTGCGTCCCCCGTGGTACGGGTCGTTCAGCACGTACACATCGCCCGGCCGCATGGTCGCCCGGTTCTCGCGGATCACCGTCTTGATGCTCTCGCCCATGCTGCCCAGGTGCACCGGCATGTGCGGCGCGTTGGCGATCAGGTTGCCTTCGGCGTCGAACAGCGCGCAGGAGAAGTCCAGGCGCTCCTTGATGTTCACCGAGTAGGCGGTGTTCTGCAGCTGCAAACCCATCTGCTCGGCGATGTTCATGAACAGGTTGTTGAACACCTCCAGCAGCACCGGGTCCACCTGGGTGCCGGCGGCGAACTTCACCGCGCGCGGGACCGCGCGATCCAGCACGATGTGGTCCAGCCCCGTGATGCGCGCGCGCCAGCCCGGCTCCACCACGGTGGTCGCGTTCTGCTCCGCGATGATCGCGGGACCGTCGATGACGTCACCCGGGCGCAGGTCCTCGCGCACGCACAGCGCGGCTTCATGCCATTGCCCGCCCGAATACATGCGCACGGTCTCGCGCCGCGGCAGCTCGCGCGGCGGATGCTCCGCGTGGAGCGGCTCGGCCGGCGCATCGCCGGCGACAATGGCCTCCACCGACACCGCCTCGGCGATCATCGGCTTGCCCGGCATCAGGAAGGAGAAGCGCTGGCGGTAGGCCGCCTCGAAGCCGGCGACGATCTCCTGCAGCGTGCCGAAAGGCACCACCAGCGCGGAATCGCTGCCCTGGTAGCGCACGTGCACGCGCCGGCGCACCTGCACCGCGTTGCCGCTCACCTGCTGCCGCTGCAGCTCGGCCTGCGCCGCACCCGCCAGTTCCGACAGCTTCTGCGCGATCTGCGGCAGGTTCCCGGCCGCCAGCAGCACTTCCACCGCCTGCTCGCGGATCACGTTCTGGTCCGCCAGGCCCATGCCGTAGGCCGACAGCACGCCCGCCAGCGGGTGCACGAACACGCGCGACATGCCCAGCGCATCGGCCACCATGCAGGCATGCTGGCCGCCGGCGCCGCCGAAGCACTGCAGCGTGTAGCGGGTGACGTCGTAGCCGCGCGCCACCGATATCTTCTTGATCGCATTGGCCATCTGCTGCACCGCGATCGAGATGAAGCCCTCCGCCACATCTTCGGCGCTGCGGCCGGTGCGCTCTGCCAGTTCCGCGAACTTGCCGGTGACGGCATCGACGCTGAGCGCTTCGTTGGCCTGCGGGCCGAACACCTGCGGGAAGTAGCGCGGCTGGATCTTGCCGACCATCACGTTGGCATCGGTCACCGCCAGCGGGCCGCCGCGGCGGTAGCTCGCCGGCCCCGGGTTGGCACCGGCGCTCTGCGGACCGACGCGGAAGCGCGCGCCGTCGAATTCCAGGATGGAGCCGCCACCGGCCGCCACCGTGTGGATGCTCATCATCGGCGCGCGCATGCGCACCCCGGCCACCTGCGTCTCGAACTCGCGCTCGAACTCGCCGGCGAAGTGGGACACGTCGGTGGAGGTGCCGCCCATGTCGAAGCCGATCACCCTGTCGTGGCCCGCGAGCTGCGCCGTCCGTGCCATGCCGACGATGCCGCCGGCCGGGCCTGACAGGATCGCGTCCTTGCCCTGGAAGGCGTGCGCATCGGTGAGGCCGCCGGAGGACTGCATGAAGAACAGCTTCACGCCCGGCATCTCGCTGGCCACCTGCTCCACGTAGCGGCGCAGGATGGGCGACAGGTAGGCGTCGACGACGGTGGTGTCGCCGCGGCTCACCAGCTTCATCATCGGGCTGGTCTCGTGCGAGGTGCTGACCTGCGTGAAGCCGGCCTCGCGCGCGAGATCCCGCGCCGCCTGCTCGTGCGCCGTGTAGCGGTAGCCGTGCATGAACACGATGGCCACGCTGCGCAGGCCGCGGCCGTAGGCCTCCTGCAGCGAGTGGCGCAGGTGCGGCACATCCAGTGCCTCCACCACCTCGCCGTGCGCCCCGACGCGTTCGTGCGCCTCGATCACCTCGCTGTACAGGAGCTCGGGCAGCACGATGTGGCGGTCGAACAGCCGCGGCCGGTTCTGGTAGGCGATGCGCAGCGCGTCACGGAAGCCGCGCGTGGTGACCAGCAGCGTGCGCTCGCCCTTGCGTTCCAGCAGCGCGTTGGTGGCGACCGTGGTTCCCATCTTCACGCAGTCCACCTGGTCCGGCGTGATCGGCTGCCCCGGCGCCAGCCCCAGCAGGTGCCGGATGCCCGCCACGGCGGCATCGGGGTACTGCTCGGGGTTGTCCGACAGCAGCTTGTGCGTGACCAGCGTGCCATCGGGCCGCCGGCCCACGACGTCGGTGAAGGTGCCGCCCCGGTCGATCCAGAACTGCCATTTGGGGATGGTGGGAGTCATGCGGCGATTATGGAAGAACAGCCCCTACACTCGGGGCCCGACAACGAGGGGCTTCATGCGACGCTTGCTGGACTTCCTGTACGACGCCTCCGCCTGGCTGGCCGCGCTGGCCATGGTGGGGGTCCTGCTGATGGTGCTGCTGTCGATCGTGAGCCGGCAGGCCGGCTTCCACGTGCCGGGGACGGATGCCTACGCCGGCTACGCCATGGCCGCCGCCGGCTTCCTGGCCCTGGCGCACACCCTCAAGCGCAACGAGCACATCCGGGTGACCCTCCTGCTGGGGCGCCTGAAAGGCGGCGCCCGGCACGGCCTGGAGATGTGGGCGCTGACCGCGGGCGTGGGCCTGGCCGCGCTGTTCGCCTGGTACTCGGTGCGCCTGGCCTGGGTCTCGCGCAGCATCAACGACATCTCCACCGGCAACGACGCCACGCCGCTGTGGATCCCGCAGCTGGCCATGGCCCTGGGCACGGTGGTCCTGCTGGTCGCGCTGGTGGACGACTGGGTGCTGAGCTGCGCGGGCGGCGGCAGGTGGTCGACAGCGAGGAGGCCCTGCACAATGAATGACGTCGCCGTCACCACCCTGCTGGTCGTCTGCCTGTTCCTGCTCCTGGGCAGCGGCGTCTGGATCGGCCTCACGCTGGCCGGGGTCGCCTGGATCGGCATGCAGCTGTTCTCCTCCCGCCCCGCCGGCGATGCCATGGCGGTCACGGTCTGGGGCACGGCCTCCAGCTGGACCCTTACCGCCTTGCCGCTGTTCATCTGGATGGGCGAGATCCTCTTTCGAACCAAGCTGAGCGAAAGCATGTTCCGCGGCCTGGCGCCCTGGGTGTCGCGCCTGCCCGGGCGGCTGCTGCACACCAACGTGATCGGCTGCACCATCTTCGCGGCGGTGTCGGGATCCTCCGCCGCGACCTGCGCGACCATCGGCAAGATGACGCTGCCCGAGCTGGACAAGCGCGGCTACCCCGAGGACATCACCATCGGCTCGCTGGCCGGCGCCGGCACGCTGGGCCTGCTGATCCCGCCGTCGATCATCATGATCGTGTACGGCGTGACGGCCGACGTGTCGATCGCCAAGCTGTTCGTGGGCGGGATCATCCCGGGCATCGTGCTGGCGTCGCTGTTCTCCGGCTACCTGGCCGTGTGGGCCGTGATCAACAAGCAGCGCATCCCGCTGCCCGACCAGGTGCTGACCTTCGGCGAGAAGGTGCGCGAGTCGCGCCACCTGATCCCGGTGGTGGTGCTGATCGCGGCCGTGCTCGGTTCCATCTACTCCGGCGTCGCGACCGCCACCGAGGCGGCGGCCGTCGGCGTGGTGGGCTCGCTGGTGCTGTCCGCGGCGCAGGGCTCGCTGAACTGGAACACTTTCCGCGACTCGCTGATGGGCGCGACGCGCCTGTACTGCATGATCGCCCTGATCCTCGCGGGCGCCGCCTTCCTGACGCTGTCGATGGGCTACATCGGGCTGCCGCGCCACCTGGCCGAGTACGTGCGCTCGCTCGGCCTCACGCCCTTCATGCTGATGATCGCGCTGGCGATCTTCTACATCATCCTGGGCTGCTTCCTCGACGGCATCTCGATGGTGGTGCTCACCATGGGCGTGATCCTGCCGACGGTGCAGGCCGCGGGCTTCGACCTGGTGTGGTTCGGCATCTTCATCGTGGTCGTGGTGGAGATGGCGCAGATCACGCCGCCGGTGGGCTTCAACCTGTTCGTGCTGCAGGGCATGACGGGCAAGGAGATCACCTGGATCGCGCGGGTCACGATGCCTTTCTTCTTCCTGATGTGCGGGATGGTTCTGCTGCTGTGGTTCGTGCCGCAGATCGCGACCTGGTTGCCGTCGAAGATGTGAAGAGCTTGCTGGGGTTCGCTGGCGCTCACCACCAGCCTACGGGGACGACGTGCCTTCGTAGGCTGGCGGTGAGCCGGAGGCGAACCCCAGCATCGCGCTAAGCCGCCACCCCCACATCCAGCTCCTGCAGCCACGCCGCCACCTCCGCGGCCACCGCCTCCGTGCCGCCCGGGATATCCCCCTGCAGCGACAGCAGGTGGTCCATCCCCTCCACCACCTTCAGCCGCGCATCCGGCCGCGCCGCGTGCAGCTGGCGCGCGTCTTCCACGTCCACCTGGACGTCGGCCGTGCCTTGCACCAGCAGCACCGGCTGCGACAGCTCCGCGAGCACGGCGGCCGGGTCGTAGCGGAACCAGGACATGAGATAGGGCTGCACGGTCGGCCGGAACAGCAGCACCAGCGCATCCGGCACGTCCTGCACCGCCTGCTGCGACTCCAGCGTCGCCAGGGTCGCGAGCGCGGGACCGGCGATGTCGGCGGGCAGGTGGCCCTCGATCTGCTTGCGCATCAGGGCCGACGCGCGCCGGCCGGCACCGGCGATCGACACCACGCCCTGCGCCTGGGCATCTTCGGCCGCCAGCGCCGCGATCAATGCACCTTCGCTGTGCCCGACCAGGGTCACGCGCGTCACGCGCTGCTCGCTCGCCAGCCGCGCGGCCAGCGCCACGGCATCGTCCACGAGGTGCTCGAAGCGCAGCACCTCTTCGCTCAGGCCGGGGTACACGCTCGCGCCGACGCCTCGCTTGTCGTAGCGCAGCGTGGCCACGCCGCGCGCGGCCAGCGCCTCGGCCAGCCGCCTGATGTTGTCCAGGGGCGCGGGCAGCAAGGGGTTGTTGCCGTCGCGGTCGGTCGGGCCGGAGCCGGCGATCAGCAAGGCGGCCGGGCACGGGCCGTCGCCCGCCGGCAGCAGCAGCGTGCCGGCAAGCCTGCCCCACGGGGTGGGGAGTTCGACCTGGGATTCGACCATCGGACCACTCTAGCAGCGGGTTTGCAAGGCCCGCGTCGGACGAGGCAGCACGCTCCCGTGCGCTTCGGGAAACACCGCATCCGCGGGTCCGCGAATTGCTCTTAAGCTGACTTACAGTCCACTACCTCATCCATCCGGAGCCTCCATGAAACTGAAGTTCGCGTTGTCGCTCGCCACCTTCGCCCTCGCGGGCGCGGTGTCCGCCCAGACCAAGTGGGACCTGCCGGCGGCCTACCCGGCCTCCAATTTCCACACCGAGAACCTGGTGCAGTTCGCCAACGACGTGGACAAGGCCACCGGCGGCAAGCTCAAGATCACCGTGCACCCCAACGCCTCGCTGTTCAAGGCGCCCGAGATCAAGCGCGCCGTGCAGGGCGGGCAGGCACAGATCGGCGAGATCCTGCTGGTGAACTTCCAGAACGAATGGCAGATCTTCGGCGCCGACGGCATCCCCTTCCTGGCCGACAGCTACGACTCGGCGGCGAAGCTGTGGCGTGCGCAGCGCCCGCTGGTGGAAAAGAAGCTGGGCGAGCAGGGCATGATGGTGCTGTACGCGGTGGCCTGGCCGCCGCAGGGCATCTACAGCAAGAAGCCGATCAGCTCGGCCAGCGACATGAAGGGCCTGAAGTGGCGCGCCTACAGCCCGGCCACCGCCCGCATCGCCGAGCTGGTGGGCGCGCAGCCGGTCACGGTGCAGGCCGCGGAGCTGTCGCAGGCCATGGCCACCGGCGTCGTGGACTCCTACATGTCCTCCGGCTCCACCGGCTTCGACAGCAAGACCTACGAGCACATCAAGAACTGGTACGACACGCAGGCCTGGCTGCCGAAGAACGCGGTGATCGTGAACCGCGCCGCCTTCGCCGCGCTCGACAAGCCGACGCAGGACGCGCTGCTGAAGGCCGCCGCCGATGCGGAAACGCGCGGCTGGGCCGCCAGCCGCCGCACCAACACCGAGGTGCTGGAGAAGCTCAAGGCCAACGGCATGACCATCCACGCGCCCTCGGCGCAGCTGAAGGCCGACATGAAGAAGGTCGGCGACACCATGCTCAAGGAATGGCTGGAGAAGGCCGGGCCGGAGGGGCAGCAGATGGTGGAGACCTATCGCAAGATGTAAGCCTCGCGGGAATGAAAAAAGCGCCGCATCCGCGGCGCTTTTCTTTGGGGCGAGCCCGTGACGTCAGCGCGCGCACACGATGCCGCCCGCATCGTTGCCCTGCACCGCCCGCAAATTCTTCGCCTGCGCCACCTCCATGTCGCGCGGCAGGGCCACGCCGTTCTTCACGGCGAGGATCTCCGCCATGATGCTGACGGCGATCTCGGGCGGCGTCTTGCTGCCGATGTACACGCCGATCGGTCCGCGCAGGCGCTGCAGGTCGGCGGCGCTCAGGCCGAAATGTTCCACCATCCGCTGGTGGCGCGCCTCGTTGTTGCGGCGGCTGCCGATGGCGCCGACGTAGAAGGCATCGGTCTTGAGCGCCTCCATCAGCGCCAGGTCGTCCAGCTTGGGATCGTGCGTCAGCGCCACCACGCAGCTGCGCCGGTCCGGCTTGAAGGACAGCACCACGTCGTCCGGCATGTCGCCCACCACCTTGGCGCCGGGCACGCTCCAGGCGCCGCGGTACTCCTCGCGCGGATCGCACACCGTCACCGCGAAGCCGCTGAACAGCGCCATGGTGGCGAGGTACTCGGTGAGCTGGCCGGCGCCGATCATCAGCATGCGGTACTCGGGGCCGAAGGTGTTGACCAGCACGCCGCCGGCCATGGCCAGCTCCTCGGGGGCCAGGGCTTCCTCCAGCGTCACCGCGCCGTCGGCCAGGCGCACCGTGCGGCGCATCAGCCGGCCGGCTTCCAGCGCCTGCACCAGCCTGTCCAGAGCGGCGGGCTCCGGGTCGTATTCCAGCAGCAGTTCCAGCGTGCCGCCGCAAGGCAGGCCGAAACGATGGGCCTCGTCGGCCGTCACGCCGTACTTCACGAAGGAAGGAGGCCCCGAGGGGATCTCGTGGCCGGGCTCCTTGCCCGAATACGCCTGGGTGTGGCGGTAGATCAGGTCGTCCTCGATGCAGCCGCCGGACACGGAACCGACCACCGCGCCGTCCTCGGCCAGCGCCATGATCGAGCCGATCGGCCGCGGCGAGGAACCCCAGGTGCGCACCACCGTCGCCAGCAGCGCGCGCTTGCCGGCCTGCCGCCAGTCCCGCAGGGTGCGCAACACCATCACGTCGATGTTTTCCATGTCCTGTCCTTTGCCGCGCCTCAGAACGCGTAGGCGGCGTTCACGCCCAGCAGCCAGGTGCGGCCCGGTGCCGGCTCGAAGAAGCGGCTGTTGCCTTCATTGACGATCACCGAGCCCACGTAGTTCCGGTCCGCGAGGTTGTCCACCCGCAGGAATTCCCTGAAGGTCCAGCGGTCCACCTTCTGCGCCAGCGAAAAGCGCAGGTTGAAGACGGTGGCGGCGGGGGCGAAGTCGGTGTTCGTATCGTTCACGGCGATGCGGCCGATGTGGCGCGCCTCCAGTGCCGTCTCGAGGCCCCAGGGGCGGTGCTTGTACGCGACTTCCGCGTAGGCTGTCACGCGCGGGATGCCGGGGATGCGGCTGCCCGCGGGGACCGAGCTGAAGGCCGTCTCGTAGGTGGCGTCCAGCCAGGTGAGCGCCGCATGGGTGGACCATCCCGTCGCCCACTCGCCGGCGAGCGCGGCTTCCACGCCGCGGCGACGGGTCTCGCCGGCGTTGCGGAAGGTGCTGCGGCCGCCCGTGTTCGACGCCACCACGATCTCGTCCTCGGTGCGGGCCTGGAACAGTGCCGCATTCAATCGCCAGTTCTGCCGCAGCGCCGTCTTGACGCCCAGCTCCCACTGCTTGCTGCTCGCGGGCTGGAGCGCGAAGTTCAGGCCCGGGCTCCCGTCGGGGCGATAGGACAGTTCGTTGAAGGTCGGGGTCTCGAACCCGCGGCCGACCGCGGCATACAGGTTGGTGCTCTCGTTCAGGTGGTACACGGCGCCGAGCACGGGCGTCGTCGCCCCGTAGCGGGCGGAACCACTGTCGTCCGGGTTGCCGGTGGCGATGAACAGGTCGCGCGACTCGAACTTCACGACCGAATGGCGCACGCCGGCCGTCACGCTCAGGCGATCGCTGTCCCACGTGCCCTGGACGTACTGGTCGAAGCTGCGCACCCGGTTGTTCTCGTTGCGCCGCAGCGCGCCGAGCACCCCGAGCGTGGTGCCGACGAAGTTGCGGAAACCCTGGCGGTGCTCCTTCAGCTCGTCGGCCGTGACGCCGGCCGTGAGCGTCACGGGATGGTCGCCCGCGCGCAGCTTCGCTATCCATTGCGCATCGATGCCGCGGTAGTCGCGGTCCAGTCCGATCACGCCGCCGGGGTGCGTGTTCACGTTCGCCGGCGAGGTCTGCACGAACACGGGGATGGACTGGAACTGCTCCGTGCCGCGCTGGCCCGCCCAGGTCGTCACCTTCACCGCATGCACCTCGTCGACGCGGTGCTCCAGGATCGCGCCGACCTGCTGCTGGTCCACCGACTTGCGCGTGTTGAACTGCAAGGCCGCGGGACTCGCCTGCCGCGGATTCGCCTCGTACTCCGCGCGCGTCAGCCCCAGCGGATCCTGCACGTCCGGCATGTCCACCGCGTTGGCCACCAGCGTGATGCGCGTGTCCGCCGTCGCCTTGAACTTCAGCTTGCCGTTGAAGCCCATGCGCCTGGCGGCGCTGTGGTCGCGATAACCATCGGTCTCGAAGTTGGTCGCGCTCAGGTTCCAGTTCCATGCGCCCTGCTCGCCGGCGAAGCGCAGGTTCTGCCGCCGCACGCCGTCGCTGCCGAAGGCCGCGCCCGCTTCCGCCTGCAGGCCGGGCAGGCCGTCGGCGGTGAACAGCGCGATCACGCCGCCCGAGGAGTTGCCGTACAGCGAGGAGAAGGGTCCGCGCAGCACCTCGACCCGGTCGGCCGACGACAGGTCGAAGTGCGAGACCTGGCCCTGCCCGTCCGGCGCCGTTGCGGGAATGCCGTCGGAGAACATGCGCAGTCCGCGCACGCCGAAGGTGGAGCGGGCGCCGAAGCCGCGGATGGAGATCTGCAGGTCCTGCGCATAGTTCTGGCGGTTCAGGGCGACCACGCCGGGCACGCGCACCAGGCTTTCGGAGAGATTCACCTGCAGCTGCGCGTTGCGCAGCGCTTCGCCGCCCACCACGTCCACCGAAGCCGGCGTGTCGAAGGCGTCGCGCGCCACGCCCGGCGTGGGCGTCACCACGACCGGGCGAAGGGTGCGCTCGGGCGGGTCGGCGGCCTGCGCATGCGCCTGCGTCGCGGCAAGCACCGCGGCGGCCACGGCCGCCAGCTGGAGGGGTCCCCTGGTGTTCATGGTGCTAGGGTACAGGCAGACCCGCCACCTGACTACCGGAGCGCCCCGCGGCACGCGCTCTCGCCTGCGTCGAAACCCAGCGTGTCGAGCGCGCTGCGCGGATGCGGGAAGCCGTCCAGCGGGGCGACTTCGGCCACGCCGTTGCCGTGGGCAAGCAGCACGGGCTGGCGCAGCTGGCCGTCCCAGCCGCGGAAAGTGAGGCGCTGGCCCTTGAAGCCGTCCACGGCGATCGCTCCCTGGCGCAGGGCCTGCAGCTGCTGCGCGATGGTGGAGCGGTTGTAGGCGCCCACCACCTCGGCCGCGGCCCGCGCCGCGATCCAGGTAGCCCAGTCATGGCTGGCCATCGCGCGGCCGGTGCGGCGCAGGAAGCGGCGCGACAGCTGCGGCGCGCCGTGCCGCTCGTGGAACGGGCTCCAGGCCTGCGCGACCAGCCCGTTGCTGCCCAGGACGGGCCGCGGCAGCAGCGTGCGGTAGGGCAGCTCGCGCGCGAACTCGCCCTGCGCGTCCAGCACCACCACCGCGTCGTACTCGCGCTCGCTGGTCAGCAGCCGCGCGTTCTCCGGCTCGCGCTCGCGCGAGCTGCCGGCGGCCTGGAAGGAGCGTTCCGCCACGCTGCGCACGCCGAAGCGCTGCGCGCTGCGCTGCCAGGCCGCCAGCAGCAGCTGGTCCCCGGCAGCGGGCCCACCAGCACCAGCGGGCGGATCCACTTGCGCGCCACCAGCAGCTGCGCGATGGCGTCCATCTGCATCGCGTGGCTGGGCAAGGTGTGCAGCAGGTGCGGCGCGCATTGCGCGCCACGCAGCGCGTCCTCGGGCGCGGCGGTGTTGAACAGGATCACGTCCCTGCCGGCCGTGGCGGCCGCCACCGCGGCGACGCCGGCGGCCGGCAGCTCCAGCAGGATGTGGCGGGTGCCCCGTTGCAGCAGCCGTTGCGTGGCCGCAGCCAGGTCGGCGGCGCTCGCGGCTTCCACCGGCAGCAGGCGCGCGGGCGACCAGCCGGCGAGCTGCAGCGTGACCAGGCTGTCGTTCAGCGCGAGCTCGGCGGCCGGGGCGGAGCGGCCCGAAGGGGCGTCAGGGAAGGCCTGCTGCAGGGCGCGCGCCGCGTAGCGCGAGTCATCGGCCTGCGTCAGCAGGCCCAGCGTGAAGGCGCGTTGCTGCGCGCGCGCCGGCAGGGACGCAGCAGCGCCTGCCAGCAGCAGCGCCCGGCGGGTCCAGCGTGGCGCGGGCGGCAGCATGGCGTCCTTCAGCTCGCCGCCAGCAGCAGCAGTGCCAGCAGCACCGCCACGCCGAAGGCGATCCAGGCCCAGATCGGCATGCGCCGGCCGGTCGCGGCGGCCGCTGCTTCGACCGGCGCGGCGGCGGGGGCGGCCGCATAGGCGTCCGGGTGGCGCCGCTGCATCTCCTCGTCGAAGCGGCGGAAGAAGTCTTCGGCCATGGACTTCGCCACGCCGTCCACCAGGCGCTGCCCCACCTGCGCGATCTTGCCGCCCACCTGCGCGTTGGCGGTGTAGCTCAGCTCGCAGCCGCTGCCTTCGGCGGGCGGCGCGAGGTTCACCTTGGCCGTGCCCTTGCCGAAGCCGGCGGCCCCGCCCTGCCCTTCGAAGGACAGCGTGTAGCTGCTGGGGGGCATGACGTCGAGCAGCTGGATCTTGCCGTTGAAGCGCGCGGCGACCGGGCCGACCTTCACGGCCATGCCGATCGCGTACTGGTTCTCGCCGGTGGGCTCCACCCGGTCGCAGCCGGGGATGCAGGTCTTGAGCACCTGCGGATCGTTCAGCGCCTCCCAGGCCTGTTGCTGGGAGACCGCGAGGTGGCGGCTGCCTTGCATTTCCATGGTGTCGTCTTTCTTCGTTCTACTTGTGCAGCAGCGCGGCGAGGCTGCCCGCCAGGTCCTGCAGCCGGGCCAGGTTGTGCACGGGCAGCATGGCGTGCGCGTGCCGGTGCAGCACCGCCGCGCCGCGCGCCAGCGGAGCATAGCCTTCGAAGCGCAGTAACGGGTTCAGCCACAGGAGCCGGCGACAGCGGTGCGTCAGCCAGTCGAGCTCGCGCGACAGGTCCTCGGGCTCGCCGGTGTCCAGGCCGTCGCTGATGATGAGCACCAGCGTGCGGCGGCCTACCAGCCGGCGCGCATGGCGCTGGCGCAGCGTGGCGAGCGATTCGCCCAAGCGGGTGCCGCCGGCATAGTCGGCGATGGCAGCGCTGGCCGCGGCCAGCATGTCGTCGCTGTCGGCGAGCCGGAAGGCGGGCGTGAGGTCGGTGAGCTGCGTGCCGAAGGCGAACACGTCGCGCCGGCGGTGCGCGCGCGTGGCGGCGTGCAGGAAGGCGAGCAGCAGGCGCGCGTAGCGCTCCATCGAGCCGGAGATGTCCACCAGCACCAGCAGCGGCAAGGGCTCGCGGCTGCGCTGCATGCGCCGCAGCACCATCAGCTCGCCGCCGGTCTGCGCGGCCTGCCGCAGCGAGCGCGACCAGTGCAATTGCGGGCCGCGCATGCCGGGCCGCATGCGGCGCATCTCGAACTCGGGCACCGGCAGCGCGATGTCGCGCGCCAGCCGTTCGACCAGGTGGAACTCGCTGGCCGAGAGGCCGTTGAAGTCGGCGTGCTTCAGGCGATCGAGGTCGCTGGCGGTCATGGCCGCATCGAACTCCACTTCCTTGTCCGGCTTGCGTTCGCCGCCGCCGAAGCGCTTCTGCGGCGCCAGCGCCTCGCTCACCCGCGGCCTCCGCTTGGAGGGCTCGGCCTTGCCCTCGGCCGAGGGCAGCATCTGCGCCAGCAGCTTGTGCGCGATCTCGGGATCGCGGAAGTAGGCATCGAACAGTTCGCGGAACACGCCGCGCTCCTGTTCGCGGCTGACCAGCACGGCTTCCATCGCCGCGGCCAGGTCCTGCTTGTCCTGCACGCCGACCAGCTGCGCGGCCTCCTGCGCCAGGCCGATGCGCGCGCTGTCCACGCGCAGGCCGGCGCGGCGCAGGGCGCGGCCGAAGCCGGCGATGTTGTCGGCGAGTTTCCCGCTGCGGGCGTCACCGAGGGGCGTCATGCCGCGGCGCGCTTCAGGCGGGTTCCGCCTGCGGCTTGAGCAGCTCGCCGGCGAGGTCGCGCGTGAGCGCGGCGACGTCCTCGCGCTGCTTGAACAGGATGCCGGCGGTGTCGCTCACGATCTCCGGGTCCAGCGCCAGCGTGTCCAGCGCCACCAGCGCCTTGGCCCATTCGACGCTTTCGGCGATGCCGGGCGCGCGCTGGAAGGCATTGGCGAAGGGCTGGCTGCGCAGGCGGCCGACGAACTCCGCCACCTGCCTGGACAGCGCCTCGCTGGCTTCGGGCACCCGCGCCCGCACGATGGCCAGTTCGCGTTCGCGCTCCGGGTAGTCCAGCCAGTGGTACAGGCAGCGGCGCTTGACCGCGTCGTTCAGCTCGCGCGTGCGGTTGCTGGTGAGGATGGTCACCGGCGTGGCCCGCGCGCGGATGGTCCCGATCTCCGGGATGCTGACCTGGTACTCACCGAGGTATTCCAGCAGGAAGGCCTCGAAGGGCTCGTCGGCGCGGTCCACCTCGTCGATCAGCAGCACCGCGCCGGGCTCGGGCGCCTGCAGCGCCTGCAGCAGCGGGCGGCGGATCAGGTAGCGGTCCTGGTAGACCTCACGCTCGATCTGGTCGGTGCTCTCCTTGCCCTCGACGGCCCGCATGTGCAGCAGCAGTTGCGCGGCGTAGTTCCATTCGTAGAGCGCCTCGCGCAGCTCCAGGCCGTCGTAGCACTGCAGGCGCAGCAGCGTGCGTTGCAGGGCGACGGCAAGTGCCTTGGCGAGCTCCGTCTTGCCGACGCCGGGCTCGCCTTCGAGCAGCAGCGGGCGCTGCAGCTTGAGGGCGAGGAAGACGGCGGTGGCGAGGCGGCGCTCGGCGAAGTAGCCGGCGTCGCGGAGGGACTGCTGCAGCGCGTCGATCGAAGGCAGGGTCATGGATGTATTGTCCCCCTCCCCCTCCGGGGAGGGTTGGGGTGGGGGCGCTGCGTCCGGGGAGCGCCGCCACCCCCGCCCTCCCCCGGAGGGGAGGGAGTAAAGGAGCGTCAGCCCAGCGCCTGGCGCACCGCCCGCTGCGTGAGGACCGAGATCAGGTTCGCCCGATACGCCGCACTCGCATGCAAATCCGCCGACAGCTCGCCCGCATCGATCTTCACCGCGGCCGCCGCCTCGGGCGTGAAGCTCTTGGCCAGCGCCTGCTCCAGCCCCGCGTGCCGGAACACGCCGCTGCCGCCGCCGGTGATCGCGACGCGCACGCCGCTGTCGGTCTGCGCGACGCAGACGCCGATCAGCGCGAAGCGCGAGGCCGGCTGCTTGAACTTGATGTAGGCCGCCTTCTTCGCGGCCGGGATGATCACGGACGTGATCAGTTCACCGTCCTCCAGCGCGGTGGTGAACATGCCGGTGAAGAACTGGTCGGCCGGGATCTTGCGCTTGGTGGTCTGGATCGTCCCGTTCAGCGCCAGCACGCCGGCCGGATAGCAGGCCGAGGGATCGTTGTTCGCCAGCGAGCCGCCGATGGTGCCCATCGCGCGGACCTGGCGGTCGCCGATGCCGCCGGCCAGTTCGGCCAGCGCCGGGATCGCCGATTGCACGTCCTTGCTGGCGGCGACGTCGGCATGGCGGGTCATCGCGCCGATCACCAGCGCGTTGCCCTCGCGGCGGATGCCGGAGAGTTCGGCGATGCCGCCGAGATCGACCAGCTTCTCGGGATTGGCCAGCCGCAGCTTCATCGAGGCCAGCAGCGTCTGCCCACCGGCCAGGACCTTGGTGCCGCCGGCCTGCGCGGCGCGCTGCGCGTCGGCCAGCGAGGCCGGACGTTCGAAGGTGAATGCATACATGTCTTGGTCTCCTTCGGGTTCAGGGCTTCGCGGCCTGGATGGCTTCCCACACCCGGCTGGGCGTGGCGGGCATGTCGAGGTCCTGCACGCCCAGGTCCTTCAGGGCATCGAGCACCGCGTTGATCACCGCCGGCGGCGAGCCGATCGCGCCGGCCTCGCCGCAGCCCTTGGTGCCCAGCGGGTTGTGCGTGCAGGGCGTGCACACGGTGTCCAGCTTGAACTGCGGGAAGTCGCTGGCGCGCGGCATGGCGTAGTCCATGAAGGAGCCGGTCAGCAGCTGGCCGGTGTCCTTGTCGTACACGCACTGTTCCAGCAACGCCTGGCCGATGCCCTGCGCCACGCCGCCGTGCACCTGGCCCTCGACGATCATCGGGTTGATGATGGTGCCGAAGTCGTCCACCGCCGTGAAGCGATCGACCCGCACCTGGCCGGTGGCGGGGTCCACCTCCACCTCGCAGATGTAGGTGCCCGCGGGGAAGGTGAAGTTGGTCGGGTCGTAGAAGGCGGTCTCGTTCAGGCCCGGCTCCAGCTTGTCCAGCGGGTAGTTGTGCGGCACGTAGGCCGTCAGCGCCACCTGCCCGAAGCTCACCTTCTTGTCGGTGCCCTTGATGCGGAACTCGCCGTTGCTGAACTCGACGTCGCCGTCGCCCGCTTCCATCAGGTGCGCCGCGATCTTCTTGGCCTTGGTCTCGATCTTGTCCAGCGCGCGCATGATCGCCGCGCCACCGACGCTGATCGAGCGCGAGCCGTAGGTGCCCATGCCGAAGGGCACGCGGCCGGTGTCACCGTGCACCACGTCCACGTTCTCCACCGGGATCCCGAGGCGCGCGGCGACGACCTGCGCGAAGGTCGTCTCGTGGCCCTGGCCGTGGCTGTGCGAGCCGGTGAACACCGTGACGCTGCCGGTCGGGTGCACCCGGATCTCGCCGCACTCGAACAGGCCCGCGCGCGCACCGAGCGCACCGGCGATGTTGGACGGCGCGATGCCGCAGGCCTCGATGTAGCTGCTGTAGCCCATGCCGCGCTTCAAGCCCTTGGCTTCGCTGGCCTTGCGCCGCTGCTCGAAGCCCTTGACGTCGGCCAGCGCGTTCGCCTTGAACAGGGCCGCGAGGTAGTCGCCCGTGTCGTACTGCAGCGCCACCGGCGTCTGGTAGGGGAAGCTCGTGATCATGTTGCGCTCGCGGATCTCGTCC
The DNA here is from genome assembly GCF_013087525.1 of Ramlibacter montanisoli. Taxonomy (GTDB): domain Bacteria; phylum Pseudomonadota; class Gammaproteobacteria; order Burkholderiales; family Burkholderiaceae_C; genus Ramlibacter; species Ramlibacter montanisoli. Next base: position 2,406,687 of record NZ_JABFCS010000001.1, read on the forward strand.
TGCGGCAGCCCCAGGTCCCAGGCGCAGCGCGTCACCAGCCGCTCCAGCAGGTAGGTCGCCTCCGGCCGGCCCGCCCCGCGGTAGGCGTCCACCGGCGCGGTGTTGGTGAACCAGGCGTCGACCTCCACGTAGATCTGCGGCGTCGTGTACTGGCCCGCCAGCAGCGTGGCGTAGAGGATGGTCGGCACGGCGGTCGAGAACGTGGAGAGGTAGGCGCCCAGGTTGGCGTCGGTGTGTACGCGCAGCGCCAGGAACTTGCCCTGGCTGTCCATCGCCATCTCGGCATGCGTCACGTGGTCGCGGCCATGTGCGTCGGACAGGAAGGATTCGCTGCGGTCGGCCGTCCACTTGATGGCGCAATTGAGCTGCTTGGCGGCCCAGGTCAGCGCCACGTCCTCCGCGTACAGGAAGATCTTGGAGCCGAAGCCGCCGCCCACGTCGGGCGCGATCACGCGCACCTTGTGTTCCGGCAGGCCCAGCACGAAGGCCGTCATCAGCAGGCGCTCGACGTGCGGGTTCTGGTTGGCGACGTAGAGCGTGTATTCGTCGTTGGCGCGGTTGAAGCTGCCGATGGCCGAACGCGGCTCGAGTGCGTTGGGGATCAGCCGGTTGTTGGTGAGGTCTATCTTGCTGACCTTGGCCGCCTTGGCGAACACCGCGTCCACCGCCGCCTTGTCGCCGATCGCCCACTTGTAGCAGCGGTTGTCCGGTGCCGCGTCGTGCAGCGGCGTGGCCTTGGCCGCATCGCGCACGTCCACCACGGCGGACAGCACGTCGTAATCGACGTCCACCGCTTCGGCGGCGTTGCGCGCCTGCTCCAGCGTGTCGGCCACCACCATGGCCACGTGGTCGCCGACGTAGCGCACCTTGCCCTGCGCCAGAACCGGGTGCGGCGGCTCCTTCATGGGCGTGCCGTCGGTGCTGGTGATCAGCCAGCCGCAGGGCAGCCCGTTCATCTTGCCGGCGATGTCCTGGCCGGTGAACACCTTGGCCACGCCCGGCATGGCCTCGGCGCGCGAGGTGTCGACGCTGCGGATGTTGGCGTGCGCATGCGGCGAGCGCACGAACACGGCGTAGCGCTGGTTGCCCAGGTTGATGTCGTCGGTGTACTGGCCGCTGCCGGTGAGGAAGCGGTAGTCCTCCTTGCGGCGGACGGCCTCGCCGATGTGCGGCAGCTTCGCGAAGTTGTCGGATGCACCCATGGCTTGTCTCCTCAGGGCTTTCCGGCCAGCGCAGCCTGACCCTGCTGCACGGCCTTGACGATGTTCTGGTAGCCGGTGCAGCGGCACAGGTTGCCTTCCAGCTGCTCGCGGATCTCGGTCTCCCCCGCGTTGGGATGGCGCTGGCACAGGTCGAGCGCGCTCAGCACCATGCCGGGCGTGCAGAAGCCGCATTGCAGGCCGTGGCACTCCTTGAAGGCCGCCTGCATCGGGTGCATGGTCCCGTCCGCCTTGGCGAGGCCTTCGATCGTGGTGATCTCGGCGCCGGGGTGCTGCGCGGCCAGGGTGTTGCAGGACTTGACGGCGCGCCCGTTCACGAGGACGGTGCAGGCACCGCACTGCGCGGTGTCGCAGCCCACGTGGGTGCCGGTGAGCTTCAGGTGCTCCCGGATCGCGGTGACCAGCAGTGTGTTGGGGGCGACGTCGACGCTCGCCGCCTTGCCGTTGACCTTGAGTGATACCAGCATCGTCTGTCTCCTGTGCGGACTCCGGGAGGGGCATTGTTGGATTCGCCCCCTGGGGCCCTGCTAGGGCGTAACCCTAGGTTGACCAGGGGCTGGCGGGAAATTCTCAAAATGGAACAATGCGCACTCCGCACCGCAGGAGCGCACGCATGACCGTCCCCGCCGCCCACGACGGCGAAGCCCGCCTCCGCCAGATCGCACGCGCGCGCCAGGCCGTGATGGAGGAAGGCCGCTCGATGACCGACGTGCTCATCGGTGGCTGGTACGAGCAGGCGTGGATCGAGCGCTCCTGGCGGCGCTGCCTCACCAGCGGGCTGCGGCCGCAGGACCCGGTCACTTTCGATGTCGTGTCGGCGCAGCAGATGCGGCGCACCGCGGAAGCGAACCACCTGCTGGTGGACGCCGCGCGGCCGGTGCTCGAGCAGCTCGGCCGTGCGATCGCCAGCACGCGCTATTTCGCCATCCTCACCAACCGGGACGGCGTGGTGGTGGACGCGCACGGGCCGGTCGATCGCGACGATCCGCGCGCCACGCTGATCGCGCGCATCGGGGTGGACCTGTCCGAGCGCAGCGTGGGCACCACCTCGATCGGCGCCACGCTCGCGGAACTGCAGCCGGTGTGGCTGCACCGGGGCGAGCACTTCTTCCAGGACACCAGCTGCTACAGCTGCGCCGGCGCGCCGCTGTTCGGCCCGGACGGCGCTTGCGTGGGCATGCTGGATCTCACCGGCATCGACGCGGCGGAGCGGCCGGAATTGAAACACCTGGTCACGCAGTCGGCCCGCAGCATCGAGAACGCGCTGGCCCTGTCGCGGCCGCACCGCATCGTCCTGCGCCTGAACTGGCCCGGGCGGCTGCTGGGCGAGGACGACGACGGCCTGCTGACGCTGGACGGCGACGGCTGGGTCACCGGCAGCAACAGCGCCGCCCGCCAGATGCTGTCCGCGCTGGCGGAAGGCGCAGGAAATCCGGTCCATTGCAGCGAGCTGTTCGCGCAGCCCTGGGAACCGTTGTTCGACCTGGCGCGGCACGCCGAGCAGGTGCCGGTGGACGTGGCCCTGTGGTCCGGCCTGCACCTGGCCTGCGTGGCGCAGCCCGCGGGCGAGCCGCGCGCCGGCGGCCCTCGCGGCTGCCGCTGCGCGACGTGGAGATCGCCCTGATCCGCAAGGCGGTGAGCGACGCGCGCGGCAACGTGATGGAAGCGGCGCGGGCCCTGGGCATCAGCCGCGCCACCGTCTACCGCAAGCTGGCGCTGAAGCCCACGGTCAAGGGCTGATCGGGGCGCGTCCGACCAACGCGCAGCAGCGGCAGGCGGCGGCCTTCCTATACTCCCGGTCAACCACTTGCTCGACAGTCGCCCATGATCCGCCGCGCCCTCCTCCTCGCCGCCCTGCTCGCCGCCGGTTGCGCGCGGGCGGGCGACGTGCAGGTGGCCGCCGCCGCCAACCTGGGCAACACCATCCAGCGGATCGCCGCCGCCTTCGCCCGCGACACCGGCCACCGCGCCGTCGTGTCGCTGGGCTCCACCGGCAAGCTGCACACGCAGATCCGCAACGGCGCGCCCTTCGAGGTGCTGCTGGCCGCCGACGAGGAAACGCCGCGCAAGCTGGTGGCCGAAGGCTGGCGCGCGGCGACACCCGCTTCACCTACGCCATCGGCCGCCTCGTCCTGTGGAGCGCGGCCGAGGGCGTGGTCGATCCGCGCGGCGAGATCCTGCGCCGGCCGCCGGAAGGCAAGCTGGCGATCGCCGACCCGCGCGTAGCGCCCTACGGCGCCGCCGCCATGGCGATGCTGGAGAAGATGGGCGTGCTGCAGGCCTGGCAGCCGCACCTGGTGCAAGGCGAGAGCATCGGCCAGGCCCACCAGTTCGTGGCCAGCGGCAACGCCCGCATCGGCTTCGTCGCGCTGGCGCAGGTCGCGGAGCTGGGGCGGGTGGCGCGCGGCTCCGGCTGGGTGGTGCCGGGGCCGCTCTATCCGCCGCTGCTGCAGGACGCCGTGCTGCTGAACACCGGTGCCGGCAATCCCGCCGCGGTCGCCTTCCTCACCTACCTGCGCGGCAACGCGGCGCGCGCGATCCTGCGCAACGCCGGCTACACCTTCTGACCCTGCATGGCGTTCAGCTCCAGCGACCTGCAGGCGATCTGGCTCACCTTCAAGCTCGCAACGGCGACGACCCTCCTGCTGCTGCTGCTGTCCACGCCGCTGGCCTGGTGGCTGGCGCGGACGCGCTCGCGCTGGCGCAGCTCGGTGGCCGCGATCGTCGCCCTGCCCCTGGTGCTGCCGCCGACCGTGCTGGGCTTCTACCTGCTGGTGGCCTTCGGCCCGCGCGGCTGGGGCGGGCAGCTGACCGAGGCGCTGGGCATCGGGCTGCTGCCTTTCACCTTCGGGGGCTGCTGCTGGGATCCATCCTCTATTCGCTGCCCTTCGCGGTGCAGCCGCTGCAGCACGCCTTCGAAGGCGTGGGGCGGCGGCCGCTGGAAGTGGCCGCGACGCTGCGCGCGGGCCCGCTGGACACCTTCTTCCACGTGGTGCTGCCGCTGGCGCGCGGCGGCATCGTGCAGGCGGCGGTGCTGAGCTTCGCGCACACCGTCGGCGAATTCGGCGTGGTGCTGATGATCGGCGGCAACATTCCCGAGCGCACGCGCGTGGTGTCCACGCAGATCTACGGCCACGTCGAGGCACTGGAATACACGCAGGCGCACTGGCTGTCGGCCGGCATGTTGCTGTTCTCCTTACTGGTGCTGCTGGCGCTGGCCCGCCTGAACCGCCGCAGCGTGCGGGTGCTGGGATGAGCGCGGACGCCATCGATCTGCGCGTTCGGCTGCCGCGACAGGACTTCCTGCTCGATGTGGACGTGTCGCTGCCGGGGCGCGGGATCACCGCGATCGCGGGGCCGTCCGGCTCCGGCAAGACGACCCTTCTGCGCTGCGTGGCCGGCCTGGAAAGGGCGCAGGACGCGCGCGTACGCATCGCCGGCAAGACCTGGCAGGACAGCGGCGCGGGCGTGTTCCTCCCGACCTGGCAGCGGCCCCTGGGCTACGTGTTCCAGGAAGCGAGCCTGTTCGATCACCTGGACGTGCGGGCCAATCTCGCCTTCGGGCAGGAGCGCTCGGGCAGCAAGTCTTCGGACCTGCACGACCTGCTGGCCTTGCTGGGGATCGCCCAGCTGCTCGATCGCCGGCCGCACCAGCTCTCAGGCGGCGAGCGCCAGCGCGTGGCGATCGCCCGCGCGCTCGCGACGCAGCCGCGCATCCTGCTGCTGGACGAGCCACTGGCCGCCGTGGACTACGCGCGGCGGCGCGAGATCCTGCCCTGGCTGGAGAAGCTGCGCGACGAATTGCGCATCCCCATGCTGTACGTGACGCACTCGGGCGAGGAGGTCGCGCGGCTGGCCGACCACCTGCTGCTGCTGGACGAGGGCAAGGTACGCGCGGCCGGCCCGCTGGCCGAGACGCTCGCGCGGATCGACCTGCCCGCCATCCCGGGCGAGGAAGCGGGCGCGCTGCTGCACGCCACCATCGGCGAGCGCGACGCGCGCTGGCAGCTCGCGCGGGTGGACTTCGACGGCGGCGCTTTGTGGGTCGCGGACGCAGGGCTGGCCGCGGGCCATGCGGTGCGCGTGCGGGTGCTGGCGCGCGACGTCAGCCTGGCGCTGGTGCCGCCGGAGCGCAGCAGCATCCAGAACGTGCTGCCCTGCACCGTGCGGGCCATCGCGCCCGGCGCCCACGGCTCGCAGGCCGTGGTGCAGCTCGCCTGCGGCCGCTCGCTGCTGCTGGCCCGGATCACCGCCCGGGCCGTGGACGCGCTGGCGCTGTCCGCAGGCACGCCCGTGTGGGCGCAGGTGAAATCGGCGGCGCTGGTCGTCTGAACGATACTGCGGCGATGCCGACGGCCGTGAAGACCCCCACGATCTGGCGCTGTGCGCTCGCCCTGTGGCTGCTCGCGTTCGCGGCCGCCGCGCAGGCGGTGGTGGTCGGCTCCAAGCGCTTCACCGAAAGCTACGTGCTCGGCGAGATCGTGCGCCAGGTGCTGGCCGATGCCGGCGTGCCCGCGCAGCACCGGCAGGGCCTGGGCAACACCGCGGTGATGGAGCAGGCGCTGGCCAACGGCAGCATCGACCTGTATCCCGAATACACGGGCACCATCGTGCGCGAGCTGCTGAAGAAGGAGGGCTCGCCTTCGCTGGAGGAGCTCAATGCCTGGCTGGCGCCGCGCGGCCTGAAGGCCTCAGTGCCGCTCGGCTTCAACAACAGCTATGCGCTGGCCATGCGCGAGGCCGATGCGGCGCGCCTGGGCATCGCGACGATCTCCGACCTGGCGCGCAGCAAAGCCGCGCTGCGGCTCGGCCTGTCGCACGAGTTCCTGGTGCGCGCCGACGGCTGGCCCGCCTTGCAGCGCGCCTACGGCCTGCCCTTCACACCCGGTAGCGGCCTGGACCACGGCCTCGCCTACCAGGCACTGGCGGCCGGCCAGGTGGACGTGATCGACGCCTATGGCACCGACGCGCAGATCGCGCGCCTGGGCCTGCGCGTGCTGCGCGACGACCGTGCCTTCTTCCCGCGCTACGACGCGGTGCTGCTGATGCGGTCCTCGGTGGACGAGCGCCCGCTGGCGGCGGCACTGAACGGCCGCATCGACGACGCCACCATGCGGGCGCTGAATGCGCAGGTGGAAATCGACGGCCGCTCCTTCGAGGCGGTGGCGCGCGACTTCCTGGCGCGGGTGAAGCCCGCCGCGTCCCGCCAGCCCGGTTTCCTGGACCGCCTGTTCGCACCCGACCTGCCGCGGCTGCTGCGCGAGCACCTGGTGCTGGTATTCGCGTCGCTGGCCATCGCGGTGGTGATCGGCATCCCGCTCGGTGTGCTGGCCCACCGGCGGCCGAGGCTGGCTGCCTGGGTGATGGCCGCGGTCGGCATCGTGCAGACGGTGCCCTCGCTCGCCCTGCTGGCATTCCTGATCGCGATCGTCGGCGCGATCGGCTTCGTGCCGGCGCTGCTCGCGCTGTCGGTCTATGCGCTGCTGCCGATCGTGCGCAACACGCACGCGGGCCTCGCGTCGCTGCCCCTGGGCATGCGGCAGGCGGGCCTGGCGCTGGGCCTGCGCGACGGACAGGTGCTGCGCGGCATCGAGCTGCCGCTGGCCGCGCCGGCGATCTTCGCCGGCATCAAGACCGCCGCGGTGTGGAACGTGGGCATGGCGACGGTCGCCACCTTCATCGGCGCCGGCGGCCTGGGGGAGCGCATCGTCGCCGGACTGGCCGTCAACGACACCGCCTTCATGCTGGCCGGCGCGGTGCCGGCGGCGCTGCTGGCGCTGGCGATGCAGTGGCTGTTCGACGGGATCGAGCGATGGGTGGCCCCCGTCATTCCCGCGCAGGCGGGAAGCCAAGGCTTCCGGACTAGCGCGCGGCGTTCGGGAAAAACAGCTGCTTGCCGTCGATGCGATAGGCCGCGATCGCCTCCTGCCCCGCCGGCGACACGATCCAGTCTACGAACTTCTGCGCCTCCGCCGCCTTCACGTGCGCGAACCGGCGCGGGCTGACCACCATCACGCCGTACTGGTTGAACAGGCGCGTGTCGCCTTCGACCAGCACCGCCAGCCCGCCGCGGTTGCGGAAGCTCAGCCAGGTGCCGCGGTCGGCCAGCGCGTAGGCGCCGGTGGAGGCCGCGATGTTCAGCGCCGGGCCCATGCCGCAGCCGCATTCGCGGTAGCCGCTGCCCTTCGTGCCTCCCGCCAGGCCCCAGTAGCGCAGTTCCGCCGCATGCGTGCCGCTCTTGTCGCCGCGCGAGACGAACAGCGCGTGGGCCGCCGACACCTTGCGCAGCGCGGCGACCACGTCCTTGCCGCGCACCTGCACCGGGTCCTGCTGCGGGCCCACCAGCACGAAATCGTTGTACATCACCGGATGCCGCTGTTCGGCGTAACCCTCGGCCACGAACTTCTCCTCGGCCGCCTGGTCGTGCACGAACAGCAGGTCGGCGTCGCCGCGCCGCCCCATGTCGATCGCCTGGCCGGTGCCCAGCGCCACCACCTTCACGGCGATCCCGGTCGCGCGCTGGAACGCCGGCAGGAGATGCCCGAACAGGCCGGACTGCTCCGTCGAAGTGGTGGACGCCATGACGATGGACTGGGCCATCGAAGCCGTGGCGGCCAGCGCGAGAGCGCATGCAGCCAGGAGCCGGCGGAATTTCATCCCAGTTCCCCCTTGACGAACATCTCGGCTTCGCGCGAGGTCTCCCCAGCGCGCCATGGAAGAAGGCATGCACCGGCAGGTCGGCCAGCACCCGGCCCTGCTCCATGTAGACCACGCGGGTGGCCAGGCGCTTGACCTGGCCGAGGTTGTGGCTGGCGAACACCAGCGTGGTGCCGGACTCGGCGAAGTCCGCCATCAGCGCTTCCACTTCGCGCTTGGCATGCGGATCGAGGCTCGCCGTCGGTTCGTCCAGCAGCAGCACGTGCGGCTGCAGGCTCCAGGCGCGCGCCAGCGCGAGGCGCTGCAGTTGCCCGCCGGACAGCGTGCGCGCGTTGCGCAAGGCAATGCTGCCCAGGCCCACCTTGCGCAGCGCCAGCAGCGCCTGGTCCTTGGCATCGCGCCAGCCGGTGCCGCGCAGCCACAGCGCCAGCGCCACGTTGGACAGCGCGGTCATGCGCAGCGCGAAGGGCCGCTGGAACACCATCGCCTGGCGCATGGAGCCTTCGCGCTGCACGCGGCCCTCGGTGGGCCGCAGCAGGCCGTGCAGCACGCGCAGCAGCGTGCTCTTGCCGCTGCCGTTGGCGCCGATGATCGCGACCCGCTCGCCGACCGCGATGCGCAGGTCCACGTCGTTCAACGCGCGCACCGTGCCGTAGCGCAGGTCCACGCCCTGCAGTTGCACCCACGGGATCATGCGGCCGCTCCCGCCAGCACCACGCCTTCGGCATGGGCGCCGCGCCAGCGCGTCACCAGCGCGATCACGGCGTTGAGCGCCAGCACCACGGCGAGCAGCACCAGGCCCAGGGCGAGCGCCAGCGGCAGGTCGCCCTTGCTGGTCTCCAGCGCGATCGCCGTCGTCATCACGCGGGTGAAGCCTTCGATGTTGCCGCCGACGATCATCACGGCGCCGACTTCGGACACGGCCCGGCCGAAGCAGGCCAGCAGCACCGTCAGCAGCGCATAGCGCTCGTCGAAGGCCAGCAGCAGGCTGCGCAGCCCGCCGCCCGCGCCCAGCGACTGCAGCTGTTCGCCGTTGGCGCGGTCCGCGTCCTCCACCACCTGCCGGGTGAGCGCGGTGCACACGGGCAGCACCAGCAGCACCTGCGCGACCACCATGGCCTGGAAGGAGAACAGCCAGCCGAGGAAACCGAGCGGCCCCGAGCGGGACAGCAGCAGGTACACGACCAGTCCCACCACCACCGAGGGCACCGCCAGCAGCGTGTTCAGCACGGTCACCAGCGCGCCGCGCGCTGGAAAGCGCGCCACGCCCAGCCATCCGCCGAGCACCAGCCCCAGCGCGCAGCCGATCAGGCACGCCAGTCCGCTGACGGCGAGCGAGCGGCCGACGATGGAAAACAGCAGCGGATCCGCGCCCGCCACCAGCTGCAACGCGCGCGCCAGGCTCTCCTGGAAGGTGTTCATGGGGCGCCATGCTACGTGTTCGTACGATCGCCGCCCCCGGGGCTTGCGAGTTATGAAGGGGGCTGCATAGGCGCGCCGCGCTGTCGCATACTGGCAGCCATGCGCAAGGTGGAACTCTCCTACGACTTCGCCGCACGCCGGCAGGACGGCTGGGTCCGCAACGCGCTGATCGACCTGCTGCATGCCGTGCAGGAAGAGGGATCGATCTCCGGCGCGGCCAAGGCGCTGGGTTTCTCCTACCGGCATGTCTGGGGCGAGCTGCGCCGCTGGGAGACGCAGCTCGGGCATCCGCTGCTGGTCTGGGAGAAGGGCCAGCGGGCGCGCCTGGCCCCCTTCGGCGAGAAGCTGCTGTGGGCCGAGCGGCAGGCGCAGGCGCGGCTGGCGCCGCAGATCGAGGCCCTGCAGGCGGAACTGGAACGGGCCTTCGCGGTGGCCTTCGACGACAGCGCCCAGGTCCTCACCCTGTTCGCCAGCCACGACGACGGGCTGTCGCTGCTGAGGGCCTATGCGGTGAACGAGGCGCAGCTGCACCTGGACGTGCGCTTTTGCGGCAGCGTCGATGCCATCGCCGCGCTGAACACGGGCCGCTGCACGCTGGCCGGCTTCCACAGCTCGCAGCAGCCGGGGCTGGGCAGCCACACGCAGCGCACGTACCAGCCCCTGCTGGAGCCGGGGCAGCACAAGCTCATAGGCTTCGCCGAGCGCAGCCAGGGGCTGATGCTCGCGCCGGGCAATCCCCTGCAGCTGCAGTCCATGGCCGACGCCGTGCGGCGCCGCGCCCGCTACGTGAACCGCGCGCCGGGCAGCGGCACGCGCCTGCTGTGCGACGAGCTGCTGGCGCGCGACGGCATCGCCGCCAGCGACCTGCAGGAACAGGAGCGCGAGGAGCCCTCGCATGCCGCCGTGGCGCAGGCCATCGCCTCCGGCAGCGCCGACGCCGGCCTGGGCATCGAAGCCGCCGCCCGCGCCCGCGGCCTGGACTTCGTGCCGCTGCTGCAGGAACGCTACTACCTGGTGTGCCTGAAGGAAGCGCTGGACGCGCCGCCGATCGCGACGCTGCGGCGGCTGCTGCAGGGCGAGGCCTGGCGCAAGCAACTGGCGGCCCTGCCGGGGTATGCACCCTGGCGCAGCGGCGAGGTGTTGAGCCTGAAGGCGCAGTTGCCCTGGTGGGACCTGCCGCCGAAGACGCTCACAAGGCGCAGGTCCTGAACCCCACGAAAGCCTCGTCCCGCTCCGGCAGCGCCCAGGCCCGCGCCTTCGGATGCCGCATGCGCGAGCGGCTGGCGAAGGAGGCGCCGCGCAGCACGCGCGCGGCGTTCAGCACGCCGGCCACGTCCATCTCCGCATGCGGCGCCCAGGCGTCGGGCCGGTAGCCGGCGAAGGGCCTCAGCGTGCCGGCGGTCCATTCCCGCACGTCGCCCCAGCGGAAGCCGCGGCGCGCGCCCTGCATGGCACCGATCTCCCATTCGGCCTCGGTGGGGATGCGGCGGCCGGCCCAGCGCGCCAGGCATCCGCTTCCCACCAGTTCGCGTGCATCACCACCTGCGTGCCGCCCATGCGCGTGGCCTTGCCGAACATGGTCTGCAGCACCGCGCCGCTGGCCACGCCGATCTGCTCCACGTGGCGCGGGCCGCGCCGGCCTTCCTGTTGCGCCTCCCGCTGCAGCCACTGCCAGCCGCGGGGGTGCCACAACTCCTCGCGGTCGTAGCCGCCGTCGTCGATGAACTCGACGAACTGCGCCCAGGTCACCGGCTGCGCGTCGATCTCGAACTCGGGCACCTGCACCGGCTCGTGGCCGCGCTCGATGTCGAGGGCGAAGCTCGCGTCCTCGGACCAGCCGAGCGTCCAGCGGGTGGCCGGCATCAGCAGCGCCGGACGCGCCGCCACGCCCGTGGGCAGCGCCAGGCCGAGGGGCACGCCCACGGTCTGCGCGATGGTCACCAGTTCCTCGCCGCGCAGGTCCTCGTGGAACAGCACCATGCGGTAGAAGTAGAGCGCATCGTCCTCGTCGGCCGTGTGCTCCAGCAGTTCCAGCGTGGTTTCCAGCGTGTCCAGCAGGTAGGCCTTGACGGCGTTCGCATCGGGCAGCGGCAGTTGCCAGCGCTCCTCGTGCGGCGCCAGGCGCGGGTCGAACCACTGATCGGCCTGCGGCTCGATCGAGGCCAGGCGCACGCAGTCGGCCGGGCAGCGGGGCCCCAGCCCGCGCTGCGGATTGCGCGCGATCCAGTACTCGGCGAGCCAGGCGACATGGCCTGCCAGCCACAGCGGCGGCACCGTGTCGGGGGACGGGGGAACCCGCACGTCCTCGCCCAGGCCTTCCTCCAGCCGGGCCAGGATCTGCAGCGTGTAGTTGCGCGCGTCCATGAGCGCGAGCGAGAGCTGCTCGCGGCTCGCTCGGCGCATGTGGGGAGTGTCGATGACGGCAGGTGCGGCGGACATGCTGGAACACGGCGGCCCGTCGACCCGTACAAACACCAATGCCACAGGAGCTCTGCTGTCACGATGCTGTCAGGTTGGCCCGGACCGTATTTCTAGAATTTCGGGTCTTTCTTCTTACTCTACCTGACAATCGGGGGTCGTCCGGCTCACCGATGGAGACAACATGCGCGCTTTACTGAAGTTCTCCAGGGCGGTCGACTGGATCAACGCCCAGGTCGGCAAGTGGGTGATCTGGCTGATTCTCGGGTCCACCGTGATCAGCGCCATCAACGCCCTCGTGCGCAAGATCTTCAACACCAGCTCGAACGCCTACCTCGAGGTGCAGTGGTACCTGTTCGCCGGCGCCTTCCTGCTGGCTGCCGGCTACACGCTGCTCAATGGCGAGCACGTGAAGATCGACGTCATCTCCAGCAAGCTGTCCAAGCGCAAGCAGATCTGGATCGACATCCTGGGCTTCACCTTCTTCCTGATGCCGATGTGCCTGGTCATCCTGTACTACGGCATTCCCTTCTTCCTGCAGGGCTTCCGCTCCGGCGAGGTGTCGTCCAACGCGGGCGGCCTGATCCGCTGGCCGGTCTACATCCTGATTCCCACCGGCTTCGCGCTGCTGATGCTGCAGGGCCTGTCGGAACTGGTCAAGCGCATCGCCTTCCTGCAGGGCCTGATCCCCGACCCGACGGTGAAGCTGCAGGGACGGACGCCCGAAGAAGAACTGGTGGAGGAAATCCGCCGCCAGGCGGAACTGGCCGAAGCCCGCAAGAACGCCGCCGCCTGAGCGGACGGAGACAAGAGACATGACCCAGTTCATCGCGCAGAACCTCGCCCCGATCATGTTCGCGGGCCTGTTCGTCTTCCTGCTGCTCGGCTTCCCCGTGGCCTTCAGCCTCGCCGCCTGCGGCCTGTTCTTCGGCTGGATCGGCATCGAGCTGGGCGTGCTGCCCACCTCGCTGCTGCAGGCGCTGCCGCTGCGGATCTTCGGCATCATGCAGAACGACACGCTGCTGGCCATTCCCTTCTTCACGCTCATGGGGCTGATCCTCGAGCGCAGCGGCATGGCCGAGGACCTGCTGGACACCATCGGCCAGCTGTTCGGCCCGGTGCGCGGCGGCCTGGCGCTGGCCGTGATCTTCGTGGGCGCGCTGCTCGCCGCCACCACGGGCGTGGTGGCCGCTTCGGTGATCTCCATGGGCCTGATCTCGCTGCCCATCATGCTGCGCTACGGCTACGACCGGCGCATCGCCTCCGGCGTGATCGCCGCGTCCGGCACGCTGGCCCAGATCATCCCGCCCTCGCTGGTGCTGATCGTGCTGGCCGACCAGCTCGGGCGCAGCGTCGGCGACATGTACAAGGGCGCCTTCATCCCCGGCTTCGTGCTCACCGGCCTGTACGCGGGCTACGTGATCCTGCTGGCGGTCTTCCGCCCCAAGATGGTTCCGGCGCTGCCGCTGGAAGCGCGCACGATCCGCGAGGACAACGGCGCCACCGGCCTGCCCTCGCTGCTGGTCCTGACCATCGTCTCCACCACGGCCGCCATCACGCTCGGCAAGAACTGGGAACGCGTGGTGAGCTGGTGGACCGACGGGCGCGTGACGACCGCCGCCACCGACGAAACCATCGTGGTCTCGCTGTGCGCGGGCGTGCTGCTGGCGTTCGTGATCGCCCTGTTCAACAAGGTGACCCGCCTGGGCCTGCTTTCGCGCATGGCCGAACGCGTCACCTTCGTGCTGATCCCGCCGCTGCTGCTGATCTTCCTGGTGCTGGGCACCATCTTCCTGGGCATCGCGACGCCTACGGAAGGCGGCGCCATGGGCGCGCTGGGCGCCTTCGTGATGGCGGTGGCCCGCGGCCGCCTGTCCTTCGCGCTGCTCAAGCAGGCGCTGAACACCACCACCAAGCTGTCCTGCTTCGTGGTGTTCATCCTGATCGGCGCCACCGTGTTCAGCCTGAGCTTCCAGGGCGTGGACGGCCCGCGCTGGGTGGAACACCTGCTCACCTCGCTGCCCGGCGGCCAGCTCGGCTTCCTGATCGTGGTGAACATCCTGATCTTCCTGCTGGCCTTCTTCCTGGACTTCTTCGAGCTGTCCTTCATCGTGGTGCCGCTGCTGGCCCCGGTGGCCGAGAAGCTGGGCATCGACCTGATCTGGTTCGGCGTGCTGCTGGGCGTGAACATGCAGACCTCGTTCATGCACCCGCCCTTCGGCTTCGCGCTGTTCTACCTGCGCAGCGTCGCGCCCGACAAGGCCTACGTGGACCGGCTCACGCGCAAGGAAATCGCGCCTGTGACGACCGGGCAGATCTACTGGGGCGCGGTGCCCTTCGTGATCATCCAGATCATCATGGTGGGCCTGATCATCGCCTTCCCGGGCATCGTCTCGCGCGACGTCGAGGAGAAGATCGACCTCGACAAGGTGAAGATCGAGATGCCGGCCGACGTGCAGGGCACGGGCAACGATCCCTTCGCCCCGCCGAACGACCTGCAACCGGCGCCCACCCCGGCCGAGGCGGCCTCGGCGGCGCAGGCGACCGCCGACGAAGAACAGAAGAAGATCGACGACCTGTTCAAGAAGTGAAGCGTGGATCCCGGGGCTGGCCCGGGATGACATGCCATCGAAAAAGGGCCCTGCGGGGCCCTTTCCGTTGGACGCGGACCGCTACAGCAGCAGGAACGCCGCGGCCGCGATCGCGGTCGGCAGCAGGGCACCGAGCAGCAGGCCCAGCGCGCCGATCGATTCGTCGGCGAAGCCCTTCTTCAGCAGCGCCACTCCCGCGGGATTGGGCGCGTTGGCGATCACCGTAAGCCCGCCGCCCGCGACCGCACCGGCCACGAGCGCGTACTTCGCGGCCTCCGACATGCCCTCGATAAGCGAGCCCAGGTAGGTGAGCGCCGCGTTGTCGGTGATCGCGGTCAGGCCGATGGCGCCGAAGAACAGGGCGCCGGGCGACAGCGAGGACACCACCGGCTGCAGCCACCACTGCTGCAATCCCCCAGCACCACCAGTCCCGCCAGGAAGAAAGCCACCAGCAGGGCCTCCTTGATGATCAATGGATCCTGGTGCCTCTCGTAGGCCTGCGTGAATCCCAGGAACATGAGGAACAGGCCGAGGAAGGCGACCGGGTGGTGTGCCAGCAGGACCACCGCGGCCAGGAAGGCGAGATGGATGGCCGTGACCGCCAGCGGCGTCTCCGGCATCGGCGGGCGGGCGGGCCCCGCACCCGCGCCGAGATGGCGGCGCAGGACCATGACGGCCAGCGTCGCATTGAGCAGCACGGCGAGCGCGGCCTTCCAGCCGAAGGTGGTGAGCATGAAGGCCGAATCCCAGCCCCAGGTGGCCGCCACCATCAGCACGGGCGGTGCGGCGAAGGAAGTCAGGGTGCCGCCGATCGAGACGTTGACGAACAGCACGCCCAGCGCGAAGTACTTCGGGGTTCGGGCAGGTCGGGACGGAAGATCTGCGGTGCCAGAACCAGCGCCGCCAGCGTCATCGCGGCCGGTTCGGTGATCAGGGACCCGATCAGCGGGATCGCCGCCAGGCCCAGCCAGGCCTGGCCCACCGCGGCCGGCACCGGCAGACACCGGCCGACGGCCTCCATGAGCTTCATCACCCCGGCCAGCACCGGGCGGGACGCCGCGATCACCATCACCACGAACACGAACAGCGGCTCGGTGTACTGGCGCGACTCCGCGTACTGCAGGGCCAGGCCGGGGCCGCCCAGGAGCGCCAACGACAGCACGAGGACGATCGCCCAGAAGCCGAAGACGACCTCGACCTCCCCGAGCAGGTGCAGCAGTCCCGCGTGGCGCGGGAAGCGATGCGCCAGGCGTTCGAAGTACTTGGTGCTGAAGGTGTGCAGGAGGGCCGCGGCGAACAGGGCGGCGGCGACGTAGCGGATGGCGGGTTGCTGGAGTTGTTCCATGGGGGCGAGCGGATTCCCGCGCGGCGGCCCGACCTGCGCATGAACCTGCTCCGGCGGACGCTGGAACACCCGCGGCCAGTCTACCCCCTTCGCCTGCCGGCAGGTGCCGCCGCCCTTCAGGCCCCCGCCGCGCAGCGCTCCAGCACGTGCCGCGCCATGGCCTGCGCCAGTTCGTGCTCGCCCAGGAACACCCGGCCTTCGGCGATCTCTTCCTGCAGCAGCCGGGCCTCGTCCTCGTTGTGCGAGCGCACGGCGATCTCGATCTGGGGGTTGAGCAGGCGCGCGTGGACGGCCATGCGCCGCGCGGCCAGCGCGTCGTCGCCGGCGATCACCAGCATGCAGGCGCGCGCGACGTGCGCCTGCACCAGCACCTCCGGCTGCGAGGCATCGCCGACCACCGCGGCCAGCCCGCGGGCACGCAGCTGCTCCACCAGCTCGCGGTTCTGCTCGGCGACCACGAAAGGGATGCCTTCTTCCTCCAGCGCGTCCGCCACGCGCCGCCCCACGCGGCCGTAGCCGACCAGCACGACCTGCCGCGAGAGGTATTTCTCGTCGGTGGTCATGGGTAGCTCCGCCAGCGGGTCGTCGCGCGCGGCCAGGTCGCGCGCCACCTGCGAACGCGCCAGCAGCCAGCGCTGCAGCGGCGCGATGGAACGGAACACCAGGGTGTTCAGCGCGATCGAGATCAGCGCACCGGCCACCACCAGGCTCTGCGCCTCGGGCGGCATCACCCCGAGCGCGGCGCCCAGGCCGATCAGGATGAAGGAGAACTCGCCGATCTGCGCCAGGCTGGCCGAGACCGTCAGCGCGGTGTGCAGCGGATAGCGCAGCAGCAGCACCAGCAGCGCCGCCGCCAGCGACTTGCCCACGACGATGATGCCGACCACCGCCAGCACGCGCAGCGGCTGGTCCACCAGGATGCGCGGGTCGAACAGCATGCCGACCGACACGAAGAACAGCACCGCGAAGGCGTCGCGCAGGGGCAGCGTTTCCTGCGCCGCCCGGTGGCTGAACTGCGACTCGCGCAGCACCATGCCGGCGAAGAACGCCCCGAGCGCGAAGGACACGCCGAAGATGCGCGTGGCGCCGTAGGCGATGCTCACCGCCGCGGCCACCACGCACAGCGTGAACAGCTCGCGCGAGCCGACCTTCTGCACCTGCCACAGCAGCCAGGGGAAGACGCGCCGGCCGACCACCAGCATCAGCGCCACGAACAGCCCCACCTGGAACAGCGTGACCAGCAGTTCGCGCCAGAGCGACCCGTCGGCGGGCGCGCCCTTGCCCGCCATGCCGCCGGCCAGCGGCGGCAGCAGCACCAGCACCAGCACCATGGCGAGGTCCTCGACCACCAGCCAGCCGACGGCGATGCGGCCGTTGAAGGATTCCAGCGCGCCCTGCCCTTCCAGCGCGCGCAGCAGCACCACCGTGCTGGCCACCGACAGCGAGATGCCGAACACCAGGGCCGCAGGCACGCTCCAGCCCCACAGCATGGCCGCCCCGAAGCCCATCGCGGTCGCGGCGGCCATCTGCACGATCGCACCCGGGATGGCGATGCGGCGCACCGCCAGCAGGTCGCCCAGCGAGAAGTGCAGGCCGACGCCGAACATCAGCAGCATCACGCCGATCTCGGCGAGCTGCGAGGCCAGCGCCGTGTCGGCGACGAAGCCCGGCGTGAAGGGGCCGATGAGGACGCCGGCCAGCAGGTAGCCCACGAGGGCCGGCAGGCGCAGGCGGGCCGCCAGGAAGCCGAAGACGAGGGCGAGTCCCAGCGCCGCGGCGATGGTGGTGATGAGCGGTAGGTCGTGGTCCATGGATGGACCACTTTACACAGGACGCCGCGGTCGCGGTGCGGCCCGCTACTTCGCGCCCTGCCTGCGCGCCGCCGATGGATGCCGCAGCACCCGCACGAGGTACCAGATGGCGATGATGGCGAAGATGCCCGTCGCCACCGGGTTGAGCCACTTGCCGATGCGCTCGTACTGGCTTTCCAGCAGGTAGCCGGCGAGCGTGAGCAGCGAACTCCAGAGCACGGATCCGGCGAGCGTCCACAGCACGAAGGGGACCAGCCGCATGTTCGCCAGCCCCGCGGGCAGCGCGACCACGGTGCGCAGCGCCGGCACCAGCCGCCCGAACAACAGCACCAGCGGGCCGCTTCTCGAACAGGCGCGTGCCGCGGTCGATCTCGTCGGGCGTGAGCGCGATCCAGCGGCCGTGCCGCTGCGCCATGCGCTTGAGCCGCTCGGCGCCGACCTTGCGGCCGGCGTAGTACCAGGGCAAGGCCCCGAGCAGCGAGCCGAGCGCACCCGCAGCCACCACCAGCGCCGGGTGCAGATCGCCGCGCGCGGCGA
The DNA here is from genome assembly GCF_013087525.1 of Ramlibacter montanisoli. Lineage (GTDB taxonomy): Bacteria > Pseudomonadota > Gammaproteobacteria > Burkholderiales > Burkholderiaceae_C > Ramlibacter > Ramlibacter montanisoli. The sequence goes on from NZ_JABFCS010000001.1 coordinate 2,424,688, forward strand.
GGAAGCCGGCGAAGGGCATGATGAGTTCGGAGGGCAGCGGGGGAACAGGTTCTCCGCCAGCATCAGGAAGGCGATGCCCGCATAGCCGAACCGCCCGATGGTATCGATCACCCACTCCGCCATCGGCCCAGTGTAGGGGCCTCGTGCGCGGCCGTGCGGCCACGGGACCGGCTTGCAGGCACAAAAAAGCCGCCCCTCGGGGCGGCTTCCTCGCGTGCCCTGAAGATCAGATCTTCACGGACGTCATGTAGGAGTCGAAGCGGTACTCGGAGAAGCGCGTCCACAGGATCTGGTCGCGCTGGAAGGCGCGCATGTCCTGGTGGATCTTCTTGAAGTCCGGGCTCTTGCCCTCGTGCTCGGCGAACACTTCCATCGCGGCCTTCCAGCCGGCGTCCATGATCTCCTTGGAGAAGGGCATGAGCTTGGTCTTGGCGGCCACCAGGCGCCTGAGCGCCGTCGGGTTCACCGCGTCGTACTTGGCCGTCATGTCGCGCGCGGCGACCTGCGTGGCGGCGTCGACGATGGCCTTGTTCTCGGCGGACAGCGCGTTGTACGCCTTGGTGTTCACGAAGAATTCCAGCTCGGCGCCGCCTTCCCACCAGCCGGGGTAGTAGTAGAAGGGCGCGACCTTGTTGAAGCCCAGCTTCTCGTCGTCGTAGGGGCCGACGAACTCGGTGGCGTCCAGCGTGCCCTTCTCGAGCGCCTGGTACACCTCGCCCGCGGGCATGTTCTGCGCGACCACGCCCAGCTTGGCCATGGTCTCGCCGAACAGGCCGCCGCCCAGGCGCATCTTCAGGCCTTGAGGTCGGCGACGGTCTTGATCTCCTTGCGGTACCAGCCACCCATCTGGGTGCCGGTGTTGCCCGCGCTGAAGCTCTTCATGTTGTACTTGGCGTAGAACGCGTCCATCAGCTTGCGGCCGTTGCCGTGCTCCATCCAGGAGTCCATCTGGCGCGCGGTCAGGCCGAAGGGCACGGCGCAGCCGAACGCGAAGATCGCGTCCTTGCCGGTGAAGTAGTAGGGCGCGGTCTGCGCCATCTCGATCGTGCCGTTGTTGATGGCATCGACCACGCCGAAGGCGGGCATCAGTTCACCGGCCGCGTGCACGGAGACTTCGAACTTGCCGCCCGAGAGTTCCTTGACGGTCTTCGAGAAGGTCTCGGCGCTGCCGAAGATTGTGTCCAGCGACTTGGGGAAGCTGGAGGCGAGGCGCCAGCGCACAGCGGCCTGTGCATGCACCGCGGGGGCGATGCCGGAAGCGAGCACGCCGGCGATGCCGGCGCGTTGGATGAGGGAACGACGGTCCATGGGGAGGTCCTGACTGCAAAGGGAAACAAATGCGGGGGCATGATGCGTCCTCGCATGGTACGAAGCTGTCAGAAGGCTTGCATGGACGGGCTGCGCGGCTAGGGGTTTGCGCGCGGCTGTAGATCGAAACGATGCAATCCTGGCTCGTCAGTGACGCATCAGCTCAGAGCTTCTGCGCCTGCATGAAGCGGTCGAAGGTCGCCTCGGTGAAGCGGAACCACAGGTTCTGGTCGGCGCGGAACTTGGCGAAGTCCGTGTAGACCTTCTTCCAGTTCGGGTTCTTGGCCGACAGCTCGTCGTACACCTGCATCGCGACCTTGAAGGTCTCGGCCATCACGTCGTTCGGGAAGGGGCGCAGCTTGGCGCCGCCGGCCACCAGCTGCTTGAGCGCGTTCGGGTTGCGCGCGTCGTACTTGGCCTGCATGTCCACGTGCGTGTAGCCGGACGCGGCCTCGATGATCGCCTTGAACTCGCCGGGCAGCGCGTTGTACGCCTTCTGGTTCACGTAGAAGTCGATCTGCGGACCGCCCTCCCACCACGCGGGGTAGTAGTAGAAGGGCGCCACCTTGTGGAAGCCCAGCTTCTGGTCGTCGTACGGGCCCACCCACTCGGCCGCGTCGATGGTGCCCTTCTCCAGCGCCTGGTAGATCTCGCCGCCGGGGATGTTCTGCGGCACGCCGCCCATGCGCTCGACGATGCGGCCGGCGAAGCCGCCGATGCGGAACTTCAGGCCCTTCATGTCGGCCACCGACTTCACTTCCTTGCGGAACCATCCGCCCATCTGCGCGCCGGTGTTGCCGCCGGGGAAGTTGATGATGTTGTACTTCGCGTAGAACTCGCGCATCAGCTTCAGGCCGTTGCCCTCGAACATCCACGCGCTCATCTGCCGGCTGTTCAGGCCGAAGGGGATGGCCGCGCCGATGGCGAAGGTCTCGTCCTTGCCGAAGAAGTAGAAGGGCACCGTGTGGCAGGCTTCGACCGTGCCCTGCTGCACGCCGTCCACCACGCCGAAGGCCGGCATCAGCTCGCCGGCCGCGTGCACGGAGATCTCGAACTTGCCGCCCGACATCGCCTTGACCTGCTGCGAGAACACTTCCGCGCCGCCGTAGATGGTGTCGAGCGACTTGGGGAAGCTGGAGGCCAGGCGCCAGCGGATGGTGGTTTGCGCGTGCACGGCAGGTGCCGCAGCGGCGGCGAGGATGCCGGCGATGCCGGCATTCTGGAGGATGGAACGACGATCCATGTGGACGAACTCCTGGGGGCGTTGATGCGCGCGGATGATCCGCGCGCGGCACGCGCCCAAGCTGTCAGATCGCTGGCAGGGCCCCGGCAGGCTGCGGGGACCCCGCGCGTTCCTTGACGCGGGTCAGAGTTTCTGCGCCTGCATGAAGCGGTCGAAGGTCGCCTCGGTGAAGCGGAACCACAGGTTCTGGTCGGAGCGGAACTTCGCGAAGTCGCCGTACACCTTCTTCCAGTTCTCGTTCTTCGCCGACAGCTCCTCGTACAGCTTCATCGACTGCTTGAAGGCCTCCGCCATCACGTCGGCCGGGAAGGGACGCAGCTTGGCGCCCGCGCCCACCAGCTGCTTGAGCGCAGACGGGTTCTTCGCGTCGTACTTGGCCTGCGTCTCCACGTGCGCGAAGGTCGCGGCCGCCTCGACGATCGCCTTGTTCTCGGGCGACAGCGCGTCGTAGGCCTTCTGGTTCACGTACAGGTCCAGCTGCAGGCCGCCTTCCCACCAGCCGGGGTAGTAGTAGAAGGGCGCGACCTTGTGGAAGCCCAGCTTCTGGTCGTCGTAGGGCCCGATCCACTCGGCCGCGTCGATGGTGCCCTTCTCCAGCGCCTGGTAGATCTCGCCGCCCGGGATGTTCTGCGGCACGCCGCCCATGCGCTCCAGCACCTTGCCGGCGAAGCCGCCGATGCGGAACTTCAGGCCCTTGAGGTCGGCGACGCCCTTGATCTCCTTGCGCATCCAGCCGCCCATCTGGGCGCCGGTGTTGCCGCAGGCGAAGTTGACGATGTTGTACTTGGCGTAGAACTCGCGCATCAGCTTCAGGCCGTTGCCCTCGAAGGTCCACGCGCTCATCTGCCGGCTGTTCAGGCCGAAGGGGATGGCGCCGCCGATGGCGAAGGTTTCGTCCTTGCCGAAGAAGTAGTAGGGCGCGGTGTGCGCGGCTTCGACCGTGCCCTGCTGCACGCCATCCACCACGCCGAAGGCCGGCATCAGCTCGCCGGCCGCGTGCACGGAAACTTCGAAGCGGCCGTTCGACAGCTGCCTGACCTTCTGCGAGAAGACTTCGGCCGCGCCGTAGATGGTGTCGAGCGACTTGGGAAAGCTGGAGGCCAGGCGCCAGCGCACGGCGGACTGCGCGTGCACGGCGGGCGCGGCGCCGGCGGCGAGGACGCCGGCGATGCCGGCATGGCGGAGGGCGGAACGACGATCCATGAGGAAACCCGTGTGGTTGATGACGAACGGGCCGGATCATCGGCCGCGCGCCGCACGGGAGGCTGTCGCCGCGCTGGCGGCACGCATTGGGACAAGTCCCTAGCACCGCCGTCAGCGTGCGTCAGCAAGGAAAAAGGGCTCCCCGCGGGGAGCCCTTTGCGTGGCGCGCGGCGCCGGGGATCAGCCCAGCTTCTGCGCCTGCATGAAGCGGTCGAAGGTCGCCTCGGTGAAGCGGAACCACAGGTTCTGCTCGGCGCGGAACTTGGAGTAGTCGGCGTAGATCTTCTTCCAGGCGGGGTTCTTGGTGTTGAGTTCCTCGTACACCGCCATGGCCTGCTTGAAGGCCTCGTTCATCACGTCGTTGGAGAAGGCGCGCAGCTTGGTGCCCTGCCCCACCAGCTGCTTGAGCGCGGCCGGGTTGCGCGCGTCGTAGCGGGCCTGCATCACGCTGTGCGCGTGCGCGGCGGCGTTCTCGACGATCGCCTTGTTCTCCGCCGACAGCGCGTCGAAGGCCTTCTGGTTGATGAAGAAATCCAGCTGCGGGCCGCCTTCCCACCAGCCGGGGTAGTAGTAGTTCGGGGCGACCTTGTTGAAGCCCAGCTTCAGGTCGTCGTACGGGCCCACCCACTCGGCCGCGTCGATGGTGCCCTTCTCCAGCGCCTGGTAGATCTCGCCGGCCGGGATGTTCTGCGGCACGCCGCCCAGGCGCTCGAGCACCTTGCCGGCGAAGCCGCCGATGCGCATCTTCAGGCCCTTCATGTCCGCCAGGGTCTTGATCTCCTTGCGGTACCAGCCGCCCATCTGGGCGCCCGTGTTGCCGCCCGGGAAGCTGGTCATGGCGTAGTTGGAGTAGAACTCGCGCATCAGCTTCAGGCCGTTGCCCTCGTACATCCACGCGGTCATCTGGCGGCTGTTCAGGCCGAAGGGGATGGCGGTGCCGAGCGCGAAGCACTCGTTCTTGCCGAAGAAGTAGTAGGGCGCGGTGTGCGCCGCTTCCACGGTGCCCTGCTGCACGCCGTCCACCACGCCGAAGGCGGGCATCAGCTCGCCGGCCGCGTGCACGGAGATCTCGAACTTGCCGCCCGACATCGCCCGGACCTGCTGCGCGAACACTTCCGCGGCGCCAAAGATCGTGTCCAGCGACTTCGGGAAGCTGGAGGCGAGGCGCCAGCGGATGGCGGCCTGCGCGTGCACAGCGGGGGCGATGCCGGTGGCAAGCACGCCCGCGATGCCGGCCTGCTTGATGAGGGAACGACGATCCATGAACACTCCTGGGATGAGAAAAACAGGTTAGCGGTACCCGCCGCTTCCAACTTTGGTGTCGGTTTCGCGGGGTGGCTCATTCTAGGAATGCACGGTTGGGCTCAGGCCGGGGTTTTCCCTTGCGGTGCAGCATGAACGCGACAGGGGCGCGTGCCGAGTGTCGGCACAACGACAAAGGGCCCCTCGCGGGGCCCTTCGTGTGGCGGCGTGCTGCGCCGTCAACCGAGCTTCTGCGCCTGCATGAAGCGGTCGAAGGTCATCTCGGTGAAGCGGAACCAGAGGTTGGACTCGGTGCGGAAGCTGGAGTAGTCCGCGAAGATCTTCTTCCAGTCCGCGTTCTTGCTGCCGATGTCCTCGTAAAGTTCCTGCGAGGCCTTGAAGGCGGCGTTCATCACGTCGTTGGAGAACGGGCGCAGCTTGGTGCCGGCGCCCACCAGCTGCTTGAGCGCGGCGGGGTTGCGCGCGTCGTAGCGGGACTGCACGAAGATGTGCGCGTCGGCCGCGGCCGATTCGACGATCGCCTTGTTCTCCGCCGACAGGCCGTTGAAGGCCTTGTCGTTGATGAACACGTCCAGCTCCGGGCCGCCTTCCCACCAGCCGGGGTAGTAGTAGAAGGGCGCGACCTTGGCGAAACCGAGCTTCAGGTCGTCGTAGGGTCCCACCCATTCCGCGGCGTCGATGGTGCCCTTCTCCAGCGCCTGGTAGATCTCGCCGCCCGGGATGTTCTGCGGCACGCCGCCCATGCGCTCGATCACCTTGCCGGCAAAGCCGCCGACGCGGAACTTCAGGCCCTTGATGTCGGCCGCGCTCTTGATCTCCTTGCGGTACCAGCCACCCATCTGGGCGCCGGTGTTGCCCGCCGGGAAGTTGACGATGTTGTACTTGGCGTAGAACTCGGCCATCAGCTTCTTGCCGTTGCCCTCGTGCATCCACGCCGTCATCTGCCGGCTGTTCAGGCCGAAGGGGATGGCGCAGCCCAGGGCGAACACCTCGCTCTTGCCGAAGAAGTAGTAGGGCGCGGTGTGCGCCACTTCCACCGTGCCCTGCTGCACGCCGTCGACCACGCCGAAGGCGGGCATCAGTTCGCCGGCCGCGTGGGTGGAGATCTCGAACTTGCCGCCCGACATGGCCTTGACGCGCGCGGCGAACACTTCCGCGCCGCCATAGAGCGTGTCGAGCGACTTCGGGAAGCTGGAGGCCAGCCGCCAGCGGATGGCGGGCTGCGCGTGCACGGCGGGGGCGATGCCGGTGGCCAACACGCCCGCAATGCCCGCATTGCGAATCAACGAACGACGATCCATGGTGTCTCCTCGGATGGGATGGAAGCCTTCCGGCAGGCACCGGAATGGGGGCTTCATTCTGCGAGGTGACAGGTTTGCGTCAGGAACGGGTTTTCCCGTGATCGCGATCGTCAGGCCCAAACCCCGGAGTCCGCGCGCAGCACGCCGGTTTGGCCGACGGCCAGTTTCTTGACGTGCAGCACACATCAGATTTCTCTTCAGACTTAAGCTGAGCTGATAGTATGCAACCAGAAGTATCCATCCGTATCTTTCCTCTGCCTGAAAGTAACCAACATGGCCCGCTCCACTGATTCGAATGTCAACCCCCATCCGGCAACTGCGTCGAGCGGGGGCCCGAGGCAGGACAGGCGGCAGGCAAGCCGATGCAGGCGCCGGCTGCGGCTGCCCAGGCGGCTGGAGCTGCAAGGCTCGCCGCGAAAGCGGCCGCCCTTGTCCAGCGCAAGCCGGCCGAGGAAGAAGAAGCATCCGGCGCGCTGGCTGGTGGCGCCAGCGAGGAATACGCCACGCCCGCGGAAGCTGCCGGCGATGGGTCCTTCCAGCTGGCCCAGGCCGCCCCGGCCCCCGCCCCGGCGCCGGCCGATGCGAGCGGCAGTACGCCGCCTGCCGGCGGCTCGGGCCCTGCCGGCGGCGGCGCAGGTGCCGAGGCCGCCGGATCCGGCGGCATGGCGGCATTGGGCATCCTGGGCGCGGTTGCCGTCCTGGCCGCGGCAGGCGGTGGCGGCGGCGGCGGCGGCGGATCTTCGAGCGCGCCTGCACCGGCCCCCGCCCCGGACACCACCGCCCCGGTGGCGCCCACCGTGGCCCTGCGCACCGATACCGGCGCAAGCGGGACCGACCGGGTCACTTCCAGCGGTGAACTGGCCCTGGGCAACCTGGAGGCCGGCGCCACCGTCCAGTACAGCACCAATGCCGGCACCACCTGGAGCAGCAGCTTTCGCACCGGTGGCCGGACTGAACAACGTGCAGGTGCGCCAGGTGGACGCCGCGGGCAACGCCAGCAGCGCCGGCTCGTTCAGCTTCACCCTGGACTCCACCGGCCCCGTACTGCAGTCGATGACGGTGCAGAGCGGCGCTTCCCCACGATCACCCTGAGCTACGACAGCCCGCTCGACGCCGCCAACCTTCCCGCCGCCGGAGCCTTCACCGTCATGGTCGGCGGCGTCGCCAACCCCGTGAGCGGCGTCACCGTCGCCGGCGCCGTGGTCACGCTGGTGCTGGCCAACCCGCTGGCCGCCGGAGCCGCGGTCACCGTGCGCTACACCGATCCCACGACCGGCAACGACGCCGGCGCGCTGCAGGACCTCGCGGGCAATGACGCCGGCGGCTTCAGCACCGGCATCGTCGCCGACGGTTACCTGCGTGGCGCCCAGATCCACGTCGACGCCAACAACAACCGCGCAGCCGATGCCGGCGAGGTCCTGCCCGGGGTCGTCACCGACGGCCAGGGCCAGTTCGTGCTGGCTGCCGGAACACCGGCCGGCGTGATCCTCGCCACCGGCGGCGTGAACGTCGACACCGGCGTGCCCAATGCGCTGACCCTGGTGGCCCCGGCGGGCTCCAGCGTCGTCAACCCGCTGACCACGCTGGTGCAAGCGGTGCTGGACAACAACCCGGGCGCCACCCTGGCACAGGCGAACACGCTCGTCGTGAATGCGCTGGGCCTGCCGGCCGGGACCGACCTTGCGCACTACGATCCGCTCGCGGTCCTGGCCGTCAACCCGACCGACGCCGCGGCCCTGTCGGTGCAGACCGCGGTCGCCACCGTGGCGACGATCGTCACCCTCGCCGCCGCGGCGCCGGCCGGGACGCTCACTCCGGAAGCGGCCGCCGACCAGGTCTTCTCCAACCTGGCGACGCAGATGGGCACGCCGGCCGCACCGGCAGCGCCGCTGGACCTGACGTCCGCATCGTCCGACGTGGCTGCGGCGCTCGCCGGCGCATCGGCGGCCAGCGAGGCCACCATCCTCGCCGCCACCGTGGCCATCGACAACGCGACCAGCCTGTCCGGAGTCTTCGCCGCCCAGGCTGCCGCGCTGGACACCATCGCGCCGGCGGCGCCGACGCTGGCGCTGGCCGCCGCATCGGACAGCGGCGCTTCCAGCTCCGACGGCATCAGCAACGACAGCACGCCCAGCGTCCGCGTCACGTTCCTCACCACGGCCAGCGACGGAACGTCCGCCGTGGCCGGCGACACGATCACCGTGACCGATGGCGGCGCCCCGGTCGCCACCCACGTGCTGACGGCGACCGACGTCGCCGCCGGTTTCGTGGACATCACCCTGCCCGCCCTCGGTGCGGACGGGGCCCATGCGCTCAGCGCCACCGTCACCGACATCGCGGGCCAGGCCTCGAGCGCCGCGACCCAGGTGACGGTCACGCTGGACACCACGATCGCCACGCCGACCCTCGCGCTCGCCACCGACACCGGCGCGGTCGACGGCATCACCGGCAACGCCGCGCTAAACGTCAGCGCCGCCGCCGGCGACGTCACGCGCAGCTTCAGCATCAATGGCGGCGCCGCCAGCGCCACCTACGTCGCCCCCACCGTCGACGGCGCCTACACCGTCGCCGTGACCGACACCGACACCGCCGGCAACACGCAGACCGCCTCGGTGTCCTTCACGCTCGACACGACGATCGCCACGCCGACCATTGCGCTCGTCGCCGACACGGGTGCCGCAGACGGCATCACCGGCAACGCAGCCCTGAACATCAGCGCCGCCGCCGGCGACGTCACGCGCAGCTTCAGCATCAACGGCGGCGCTGCCAGCGCCACCTACGTCGCCCCGACCACCGACGGCGCCTACAACGTGGTCGTGAACGACACCGACACCGCCGGCAACACGCAGACCGCCTCGGTGTCCTTCACGCTCGACACGACGATCGCCACGCCGACCATCGCGCTCACCGCCGACACCGGCGCCGCAGACGGCATCACCAGCAACGCAGCCCTGAACATCAGCGCCGCCGCCGGCGACGTCACGCGCAGCTTCAGCATCAACGGCGGCGCTGCCAGCGCCACCTACGTCGCCCCGACCACCGACGGCGCCTACAACGTGGTCGTGAACGACACCGACACCGCCGGCAACACGCAGACCGCCTCGGCGAGCTTCACGCTCGACACGACGATCGCCACGCCGACCATTGCGCTCGCCGCCGACACCGGCGCCAGCGGCGCCGACGGCATCACCAGCAACGCCGCGCTGACCGTCAGCGCCACCGCCGGCGACGTCACGCGCAGCTTCAGCATCAATGGCGGCGCCGCCAGCGCCACCTACGTCGCCCCCACCGTCGACGGCGCCTACACCGTCGCCGTGACCGACACCGACATCGCCGGCAACACGCGGACCGCCTCGGTGGCCTTCACCCTGGATGCCAGTGCCCCTGCGCCCCTGGTGGTCACGCTTGCCACGGACAGCGGCACCAGCAACAGCGACAACCTCACCAACGACGCAACCCTGGCGATCGTCGGCCAGGACCTGGGCGCGACGGTCGAATACAGCATCGACGCGGGCGCCACCTGGTCGACGACTTTCACGCCGGTGGAGGGCGCGAACAGCTTCCTGGTGCGCCAGGTGGACGTCGCCGGCAACGTGGGAACCTCCACCAGCCTCACCTTCACGCTGGACACCCTTGCCGCGGCGCCTGCCGCTGCGCTGGCCAGCGACACCGGCAGCAGCAGCGCGGACCGCGTGACCAGCAACGCAGCGCTGGCCTTCACTGGCCAGGAGGGCGGCGCCACGCTGGAGTTCAGCACCGACGGGGGCACTTCCTGGAGCACGACGCAGCCCACCGCGACCGAAGGCGCCAACCAGTTCCTGTTGCGGCAGGTCGATGCGGCCGGCAACACGAGCGGATCGACGCCGTTCGCCTTCACGCTCGACACGACGATCGCCACGCCGACCATCGCGCTCAGCTCCGACACGGGCGCCAGCGGCGCCGACGGCATCACCAGCAGCGCCGCGTTGAACGTCAGCGCCGCCGCCGGCGACGTGACGCGCAGCTTCAGCATCAACTCAGGCGCCGCCAGCGCCACCTACGTCGCCCCGACCACCGACGGCGCCTACAACGTCGTCGTCACCGACACCGACACCGCCGGCAACAGCCGGACGGCCTCGGTGAGCTTCACGCGCGACGCAACGATTGCCACGCCGACGATCGCGCTCAGCTCCGACACGGGCACCAGCGGCGCCGACGGCATCACTAGCAACGCCGCGCTGACCGTCAGCGCCGCCGCCGGCGACGTCACCCGCAGCTTCAGCATCAACGGTGGTCCCGCCTCCGGCTCCTACGTCGCCCCCTCCATCGACGGCCCCTACACCGTCGCGGTGACCGACACCGACACCGCCGGCAACACGCAGACCGCCTCGCTGGCCTTCACGCTGGACACGACGATCGCCACGCCGACCATCGCGCTCGTCGCCGACACCGGCGCCGCCGACGGCATCACCAGCAACGCCGCGCTGAACGTCAGCGCCGCCGCCGGCGACGTGACGCGCAGCTTCAGCATCAATGGTGGCGCTGCAAGCGCCACCTACGCCGCCCCCGCCATCGACGGCGACTACACCGTCGCCGTGGCCGACACCGACGCCGCCGGCAACACGCAGACCGCCTCGCTGGTCTTCACGCTGGACAAGACGATCGCCACGCCGACCATCGCGCTCACCACCGACACCGGCGCCAGCGGGGCCGACGGGTTCACCAGCAGCGCCGCCCTGACCGTCAGTGCCGCCGCCGGCGACGTCACCCGCAGCTTCAGCATCAACGGCGGCGCCGCCAGCGCCACCTACGTCGCTCCCACCACCGGCGGCGCCTATACCGTCGCCGTGACCGACACCGACACCGCGGGCAACACGCAGACCAGTTCCGTGAGCTTCACGCTCGACACCGGCGCCCCCACGCTGGTGTCCTCCTCTCCCGCCGACAACGCAGTGGACTCCACCGCGGGCACGATCGTGCTCACCTTCAGCGAAGCGGTGGCGGCCGGCACCGGCAACATCCTCATCGCCGACGGCGCCGCGGGCCTCAGTATCGCCATCGGCGACACCAGCCAGGTGGCCATCAGCGGCAACACGGTCAGCATCACGCCCGCCGGCGGCACCGCACCCAACGTGACGTACTCGGTGACGATCGGCAGCGGCGTGCTCACGGACCTCGCCGGCAACGCCTTCGGCGGCATCGCTCCCGGCGAGCTGGACTTCACCATGGCCAACAGCCCCACGGTGACGATCGCGTCGGACGAAGTCGACAGCCTGCTCAACGTGGGCGACACGACCACCGTCACCTTCACCCTCAGCGAAGCGTCCACCGACTTCACCGTCGACGACGTCACGGTGGCGGGCGGCACGCTCAGCGGCTTCGCCGGCAGCGGCACCAGCTACACCGCGCTCCTCACGCCGGCGGCCGGCAGCGTCACCGCGGCCAGCGTGAGCGTGGCGGCCGGTGGCTTCACCGGCGGCTCCGGCTTCGGCAACATCGCCTCTTCCATCCTCAGCATCAACGTGGACACGGTGCCACCCACGGCCCCCACCATCAGCGTGGACGGCACCATCAACGCGGCCGAGCGCGATGCCGGCGTCACCGTGAGCGGCACCACCGAGTCCGGTTCCACCGTCACCGTCAACGGCAGCCCGGCCACGGTGACCGGCACCAGCTGGTCCCATGTCCTCGACGCCGCGGCCATCAACGCCTTCGGCGAAGGCGCGGAAACGCTGACGGTGGTCGCCACCGACGCCTCCGGCAACACCACCACGGCCACGGCCTCCATCACGGTCGACACGACGCCGCCCGCGGCGCCGCTGGTCGGCCTGGTGGCGGGCGACGACACCATCAACGCCACGGAACGCACGGCGACGGTCACCGTCACCGGCACCACCGAGGCCGGCTCCAGCGTCACGGTCAATGGCGTCGCAGCCGTCGTCACGGGCACCAGCTGGAGCCACACCCTGTCCGCCGCGGCCATCGATGCCTTCGGCCAGGGCGCCGAAACGCTGAACGTGGTCGCGACCGACGCGGCGGGCAACACCAGCTCCGGAAGCCGGAACATCAGCGTAGACACCGCAGGGCCGGCGCTGCCGACGCTGGACCTGGTTGCGGGCGACGACATCGTCAACGCTGGCGAGCGCGGCACGGGCGTGACCCTCACCGGAACCACCGACACCGGCACCACCGTCACCGTCAACGGCAACCTGGCCACGGTGACGGGCAGCACCTGGTCCTACGCCCTTGACACCCTCGCCATCGACGCCTTCGGCCAGGGAACGGAAACCCTGACGATCGCCGCCACCGATGCCGCCGGCAACAGCAGCTCCACCAGCCGCAACGTGACGGTGGACACCGTGGGTCCCGCCGCCCCGCTGGTGGACAGCGTGACCGGCGACGACGTCCTCAACGCGAGCGAGCGTGGCGCCGGCGTCACCGTCACCGGCAGCACCGAAGCCGGCTCCACCGTTACCGTCAACGGCAACGCGGCCACGGTGACCGGTACCAGCTGGTCCTACAACCTCGACACCGCGGCCATCAACGCCTTCGGCGAGGGTGCGGAAACGCTGACCGTGGTGGCCACCGACGCCGCCGGCAACATCGGCAGCGCGGGCAGCAAGGCCATCACGGTCGACACCCTGGGCCCGACCCTGGTCTCCAGCACCCCGGCAGACAACGCCACCGCGGTGGGCGCCGCGGCCAACATCGTGCTGACGTTCGGCGAGAACGTCTTCGCGGGCACGGGCAACATCGTCGTCAGCGACGGCACCACCAGCATCGCCATCGCCGCGACGGACCCGCAGGTGAGCTTCAGCGGCAGCACCGTCACCATCAATCCCGCGGCCGACCTGGCGCTGGGCACCGGCTACCACGTGACGATCGCCGCGGGCGCGATCCTCGACAGCTTCGGCAATGCACATGCCGGGATCAGCGATCCCACGGTGCTGAACTTCACCACGGTGGCGGCGCCCGACCTGACCGCGCCGACGCTGCAGTCGCTGGCGACCGTGGACAACGGCGCCACCAGCACCATCACCCTGACCTTCAGCGAGGCGGTGCAGAGACTCGACTCGGGCCTCCCCTTGAACCTGGTGCTGCACCGCAACCCGAATCCGCAGGACGGACAGGGCGGCTTCTCGCAACCGCAACTGAGCATCACCGGCATCGCCGGCGAGGGCACGACGACGCTGGTGGTGACGGTCACCGGCGCGGTGGCGCCGAGCGACGTGCTGCGGGTGCGGCTGGGCACCGGCCTTGCGGACCTGAACGGCAACGCCTTCTCCGCCACCGAGTTCTGGTTCGGCGGCAACGGCAACGACAGCATCGCGCTGGACAACTACGGCAGCGACCTGCCGATCGAGATGCGCGGCCAGGGCGGCAGCGACACGCTGGTGGGCAGCTTCCAGAACGACCGCATCGCCGACGGCGGCGGGATCGACACCCTGTCCGGCGGCGGCGGCGCCGACGCCATCATCCTGGTGGAGAACGGCACCGACCGGCCCTACAGCCGCGACACGGTGCAGATCGGCCTCTTCGAAAGCCGCACCGGTGGCGGCCTGGCCGATGCGATCGTCGGCCAGACCGGCGTGGCCGGCACCGGCTTCGACGTCTCGTCGGCCAACCTCGCCGACCACGACGTGCTGAGCCTGCCCTCGTCGGTGATCGCCGTCAACGCGAGCAACGCCAACGGAACCGATAGCGGCACGGTGGCGCAGCACGACATCACCAGCGGCATCGTCACCTTCAAGGACACGGCCGGCACGGCGCTGGCGATCAACCAGGCCAACAGCGGCAACGCCATCAACTACCTGGCCGGCGTGCTGGCGGCCGGCGAGACGGCCGCCTTCGCCTACGACTCCGACAGCAACGGCAGCGCCGACAGCCTGCTGCTGTTCCAGGACAACGGCGGCTTCGCCCCGCACACCCTGGTGCGGCTGGGCGGCCTGCAAGGCGCCACGCTGGGCACCACCGCCGCCAACGGGGTCGTGCTGCTGGCGGACCACCACCGCGCCTGAGCCCACGCGCTTCGCGCTGACCGGCAACGGCATCGCCTTCGACTTCGCGGAGAACGCGTTCGTGTCGACCGCGGCGGCCATCACGATGTCGAAGAACGGCACGACGGCCATGAACGTCACCGGCGTGACCGGCAGCGGCACGGCGCACGTCGAGATGCAGACCGACCAGGTGCTGGCGCCCACCGACTGGGTGTTCCTGCAGTACACGGGAGGAACGACCGTCGCCGACAGCCTGAGCGACACGGCGGGGAACCTGCTGCAGGGGGACGACCCGGCACTGTACGGCGGCTCCGCCGAAGGTGGCGCCGGCAACAACATCATCGACATCAGCGGGCGGTCCGCGTCGGTCGAATACGACATCAACGGCTACGCCGGCGACGACGTGCTGGTGGGCTCCGGCGGCAACGAGTTCATCACCGGGGGCACCGGGGCCGACCGGATGACGGGCAACGCCGGCACCGACGAGTTCCAGTTCAACCAGGGCGACTCCACGCCGGTGGCGGTGAACCTGGGCGGCGACGCCACCCTGAACACCGGCGACACCTTCACGTTCACGGGCGGCGCCGACGTCGTCACCGACCTCTCCGCGGGCGACGCCTTCTCGATGCAGGGCCCGCAGTCCGGCTACATGGGCTCGCTGCCGGCCAACGGGCTGGCGGCCGAACAGGCGTTCTACGTGGTGCGCGGCGAGTACAGCGCCGGCACCGGGACCTTCCTGGTGGACGCCGCCGCCGGCACCGACTCGCTGGTGGTCTATGACGGCACCAGCGGCACCGGCGTGACGCAGACCGCGATGGTGCTCGAAGGCACCATCCCCGACGAACTCAATCTCTTCCCGGGCAGCACCTGGGTCAGCCACAAGCCCGTCCCCGACACCACGGCGCCGAGCCTGCAGTCGCTGATAGCCGTGAGCAACGGCGATGGCACCAGCAGCGTGACCTTGACCTTCAGCGAAGCGGTGCAGAACAGCCTCAACCTGCAGTGCATGCGAATCCTGATCCCCAGACTGTCTGGTCCCAGCCGTCCCTGGGCATCACCAACGTCAGCGGCCTGGGCACGGCGACGCTGGTGGTGACGGTCAACGGCACGCTCGGTGCTGCCGATGTCCTGCGCGCGCGGATCGGGGCCGGCCTCACGGACCTGAGCAACAACGGCTTCGCGCCCACCGAGTTCTGGTTCGGCGGCACGGGCAACGACACCATCGCGCTGGACAACTACGGCAGCGACCTGCCGATCGAGGTGCGCGGCCAGGGCGGCAGCGACACGCTGGTGGGCAGCTTCCAGAACGACCGCCTCACGGACGGCGGCGGGATCGACACCCTGTCCGGCGGCGGCGGCGCCGACGCCATCATCCTGGTGGAGAATGGCAGCTCCCGGCCCTACAGCCGCGACACGGTGCACATCGGCCTCTTCGAAAGCCGCACCGGCGGCGGCCTGGCCGATGCCATCGTCGGCCAGACCGGCGTGGCCGGCACCGGCTTCGACGTCTCGTCGGGCACCCTCGCCAACCACGACGTGCTGAGCCTGACCTCGGAGATAATCGCGGCCGACGTGACCGGCGGTAACGCGACCGACAGCGGCGCGGTGGCGCAGCACGACATCACCAACGGCATCGTCACCTTCAAGGACACCGGCGGCGCGACGCTGGCGATCAACCAGGCCAACAGCGGCAATGCCATCACCTACCTGTCCGGTGCGCTGACGGCCGGCCAGACGGCCGCCTTCGCCTACGACTCCGACAGCAACGGCAGCGCCGACAGCCTGCTGCTGTTCCAGCACAACGGCGGCTTCGCCCCGCACACCCTGGTGCGGCTGGGCGGCCTGCAAGGCGCCACGCTGGGCACCACCGCCGCCAACGGGGTCGTGCTGCTGGAGGACACCACCGCGCCTGAGCCCACCCAATTTGCGCTGACCAGCAACGGCATCGCCTTCGACTTCGCGGAGAACGCGTTCGTGCCGCTCGCGGCTGCCATCGACATGTCCAAGAACGGCGTGACGCCCATGGCCATCACCGGCGTGACCGGCAGCGGCACGGCGCACGTCGAGGTGCAGACCGACCAGACGCTGGCGGCCACCGACTGGGTGTTCCTGCAGTACACGGGATCGACGACGGTCGACAGCCTGAGGGACACGGCGGGGAACCTGCTGCTCGGGGACGACCCGGCGCTGTACGGCGGCTCCGCCGAAGGCAGTTCCGGCAACAACTCGATCGACATCAGCGGGCTGTCCGCGCTCGTCGAATACGACGTCAACGGCTACGCCGGCAATGACACGCTGGTGGGCTCCGGCGGCAACGACTTCATCACCGGGGGCTCCGGGGCCGACCGGATGACGGGCGGCGCGGGGATCGACCAGTTCCAGTTCGACCAGGGCGACTCCACGCCGGTGGCGGTGAACCTGGGCGGCGACGCCACCCTGAACACCGGCGACACCTTCGCCTTCACCGGCGGAGCCGACGTGATCACCGACCTGGCGACAGGCGACAGTGTCTCGTTCCAGACCCTGCAGTCCGGCTACATGGGCTCGCTGCCGACCAACGGCCTGGCCGCCAACCAGGCCTTCTTCGCGGTGCGGGGGCCTACAACGGCACGGACACCTTCGCGGTGGACACGACCGCCGGCACCGACACACTGATCGTCTACGACGGTAGCGCCAATGCCGGCGTGAGCCAGACCGCCGTGGTGCTGGGCGGGGTCACGCCCGACCAGCTGGGGCTGATGGCGGGCAACAACTGGATCCAGCACATCTGACGTTCCTGGTCCGCCACCGCGCCAGCCCAAGAAAGGCCACCCTGGATTCCGCATGCAATTGCTGAAGTTGGCGCTGGCCGCACTGTTGCTGGCCGGCGGCGCGGCCCAGGCCCAGCCCGTGCGGACCTTCCAGCAGGTGCTGGACGCCGCGCTGGCCAGCCATCCGGCGATCCAGGCCCGGCGTTCGGAACAGGCCGCGGCCCAGGCGGCCCGCGAGGGCGCGGAATGGGAGCGCTATCCCACGCCCAGCGTGGAGGCATCGACCCCGGCGGCAGCGGCCGCAACGCCGCCGTGCTGCGCCTGGACCAGCCCCTGTGGACCGGCGGGCGGATCACTTCCGTCATCGATGCCGCCAGCCGCCGGCTCGATGCCGCGGCCGCCGGCGTCGATGAAGCGCGGCTCGAGATGGCGCTGCGCGTGCTGGCGGCCTACCTGGAAGCGCTGCGGCAGAAGGGGCGCGAGGAGCACGCCACGGCGAACGCGCAGGAGCACGAGCGGCTGCTGGCGATGATCCAGCGGCGGGTCACGCAGGAAGTGAGTTCGCAGACCGACCAGCGCCTGGCCGAATCGCGGCTGCAGCTGGCGCGGCACGACCTGTCGCAGGCCCGCCAGTCCTTGCGCGGCGCCCTGGCGCAACTGAGCCAGCTGAGCGACGGTTCGGTCGGCGCGGTCGGCTGGGAAGGCCTGGAAGACCCGGCCGGCCCGCCCAGCCTGGACGCCGCGCTGGCGGCGGCGCTGGACGCCTCGCCGACGCTGCGGCGGCTGGCCCACGAGGAACAGGCCGCCGAAGCGGCCATCGCGCAACGCAAGTCCGCGGTCCTGCCCCGGGTGAGCCTGCGCGTCGAACGCGTCACGGGCGGCGGCTTTCCGGCCGACAGCCGCGCCCTGCTGGTGCTGCAGGCCCAGCCCGGCGCCGGCCTGTCCGCCCACTCCGGCGTGCAGGAGGCCGTGGCCCGGCGCGAGGCCGCGCACCAGGCCCGCGCGGCCGGCGAGCGCGACCTGCGCGAGCGCATCGCCCTGGACTGGGAGGAGTGGATTGCCGCGCGCGGGCGCAGCGAAGCCGCGCGCCTGTCCAGTACGATGTCGGCCGAGGTATTCGCCTCCTATGCCCGCCAGTACGTGGCCGGCCGCAAGTCGTGGCAGGAGGTGCTCAATGCCGTGCGCGAGGCCACCCAGGCCAACTTCCTGCTGGAGGACGCCCGCGCCCAGGCGGCCGGCGCCGCCATGCGCCTGCGCGCGCAGACCGGAATGCTGACGACCCGATGAACATGATGGAAACCCCGCCGACGATGGCCGCCCCCGACACGGGGACCCTGGGCCGCCTGGTGGAGCGCGCGGCGCGGCTCGTGGGCCAGCGCGTGGAGCGCTCACGGCTGGACGACCTCGACCGGCTGCCGGAACCGGTGCATGACGACGCAGCCCAGGCCGCCACCTTGTTCGCCCAGGCCTGGCGCCTGGCCGGACTGGAGGGCGAACCCGCACCGCTGTCCAGCCCGACGCCCGCCAACCTGCCCTTCGTCGCGCGGGTGGCGTCCCGCTGGCTGCTGGTCTCGGGCCGCGCCGCCGACGGCAGCTGGCGCGCGGAGGACCCCGCAGGAATCCCCGCCCCCTTGCCGACGCTCGAACGAGCGAGCTTCCTGGCACTGCCCCGGGCCAGGCGGGCGGCCGCCGGCCGGCCATCGGCGCTGGGGCTGGTGCGGCGCGCGCTATGGGCGCGCAAGAAGGTGTTCGCCGACGCGGTGCTGGCCACGGCCATCGTCTCGCTGCTGGCCCTGGCGACGTCGCTGTACGCGATGCAGGTGTACGACCGCGTGATCCCGACCCAGGGCGTGCAGACCCTGTGGGTGCTGACAGTGGGCGTGGCCCTGTCCGTCCTGCTGGAGTTCGTCCTCAAGCACCTGCGCAGCCACATGGTGGACCGGACCTGCAACGCCATCGACCACGAGCTGTCCGAATGGTTTTTCGCGCGCATGCTCGGCATCCGCATGGAGGCGAGGCCGCCTTCGGTCGGCACCCTGGCCTCCCAGGTCAAGGGCTTCGAGATGGTGCGCGGCGTGCTGGCCTCGACCTCGCTGTTCGTGCTGGCCGACGTGCCGTTCGCGGCGCTGTTCCTCGCCGTCATCGCCATGGTGGGCGGCTGGGTCGTGGTGGTGCCGATCATCGCGATGCCGATCGCCCTGGCCGTCGGCCTGGCGTTCCAGGGCGCGATCCAGCGCCACACCCGCGACACCGTCGCGGCCAGCAACCTGAAGGCGGGCCTGCTGGTGGAAGCCGTCGACGGCGCCGAGGCGCTCAAGGCCAACAGCGGGGAATGGACCGTGCAGGCGCGCTGGAACCGCCTGGTGGACCAGGCCACGGAAGCCGACCAGGGCATCCGCGGGCTCACGGCCCTGTCGCAGAACCTGACCATGGCCCTGCAGCAGCTGGCCTATGTCGCGCTGGTGGCCTACGGCGCCTGGCTGGTGGCCCAGAACCAGCTGACCATGGGCGCGCTGCTGGCCTGCACCATCATCGGCAGCCGGGCGATGGCGCCCATCGTGCAACTGCCCGGCGTGATGGGCAGTGGGCCCTGGCGCGCACCGCGCTGGAGGGGCTGGACCAGATCATCGCGCTGCCCAACGAGGCGGACGAAGCCCATGCCGTGCTCACGCCGCAGAGCCTGGAGGGCGGCCTGCGCTTCGAACGCGTGCGCTTTGCCTACGGGACGGGCCGGCAGGCGGCGCTGGAGCTCGAGCGCCTGGAGATCAGGCCGGGCGACCGGGTCGGCCTGGTGGGCCCCATCGGCTCGGGCAAGAGCACGCTGCTCAAGCTGGCCTCCGGCCTGTACCGCCCGCAGCAGGGCAAGGTCTTCCTGGGCGGCATCGACCTGGCGACGCTCGCCCCCGCGGTGGTGCGCGAGCTCGTGGGCTACCTGCCGCAGGAGCCCCGCTTGTTCAGCGGCACGCTGCGAGACAACCTGCTGCTGGGCCTGCCGGACCCGGGCGAAGACGCCATCCTGGCGGCTGCCCGGCGCACGGGCCTGATCGACCTGGTCCTCGGCCAGCAGGCGGGGCTGGCGCTGGAGCTGACGGAGGGCGGGCGCGGCGTGTCCGGCGGCCAGAAGCAGCTGATCGCCCTGACCCGCCTGCTGCTGGCCCGGCCCAAGGTCTGGCTGCTGGACGAGCCGACCGGCTCCATGGATTCGGCCACCGAGGCGCGCGTGGTGAACCTGCTGCGCGACCTGGGCGCCGAGGGCATCACGCTGGTGGTGACGACGCACAAGACCGCCTTGCTGCCGGTCCTGGACCGGGTGATGGTGCTGCAGGCGGGCCGTGTCCAGTTCGACGGCCCGCGGGATGCGGTGCTGGCCCGGCTTTCGGGCAAGCCGCAACCGGTGGCGCAGGGAGCCGCCGCTTGAAGCAGGCGAACGAACTCCAGGGCAGCCGCCTGATGGTGTGGGGCATCGCCCTGGCCATCGTCGCCTTCCTGCTGTGGGCCCGGTGGGCGCAGCTGGACCAGATCACGCGCGCGTCCGGCCAGGTGATCGCGACCTCGCGCAACCAGGTCATCCAGGCCATGGAAGGCGGCGTGCTGGCGGAGCTGCCCGTGCGCGAGGGCTCGGTGGTCAAGCGCGGCCAGCTGCTGGCGCGCTTCGACCGCACCAAGGCCCAGGCCGGCTACCTGGAGAGCGCGGCCAAGGTGGCGGCCCTGCAGGCAACGGTGGCGCGCCTGAACGCCGAGATCTTCGGCGGGCAGCCGCGCTTTCCGCGCGAACTGGCGGACTACCCCGAGTTCCGGGCCAACCAGATGGCGCTGTTCGCCAAGCGCCAGGCCGGGCTGCGCGAGGAAGTGGAGGCGCTGCGCAAGGCCGAGGCGCTGATCAGCGAGGAACTGGAGATGAACCTGCCGCTGCTCAAGACCGGCGACGTCAGCCGCGCCGAGGTCATCCGGCTGCAGCGGCAGCTGGTGGACGTGCGCGGACAGATCACCAACAAGCGCAACAAGTACCTGCAGGACTGCCAGGCCGAACTGGTCAAGGCGGAGGAAGACCTGGCGGGCGTGCAGCAGGTGGCCACGCAGCGCAAGGAGCAACTGGGTTTCACCGACCTGGTCTCGCCGATGGACGGGGTGGTGCGCAGCGTCCGGTTGACGACGCTGGGCGGCATCGCCAGGCCGGGCGAGGAGATCATGCAGATCGTCCCGGTGGACGAAGACCTGATCTTCGAAGCGAAAGTGAAACCCGCCGACATCGCGTTCATCAAGCCGGGCCTGCCGGCGACGGTGAAGCTCGATGCCTACGACTACACCATCTACGGCGTGCTGACCGGGCAGGTGAGCTACATCAGCGCCGACACGCTCTCCGAGACCATCCAGGGCGTGGAGCAGCCCTACTACCGCGTGCAGGTCAAGACCAGCGGGCGCGACCTGAAGGGCCGCAACGACGAGCGCATCCTGATCCAGCCCGGCATGACGGCCACCGTCGAAGTCAAGACCGGCCAGAGGAGCGTGCTGGACTACCTCACCAAGCCGATCACCAAGACCTTGTCGGACTCCATGGGGGAGCGCTGAAGGCCGTTTCAGGCTTTCCCTAGCCGACCACCTTCAGGCTGGGCGCCGGCCGCTCGATCAGCGCCCCGAAACGGGCCTGGATGGACGCCTCGATCCCCGCCGCGTCCAGGCCTTGCAGTGCCAGCAGGCGCGCCGGATCGCCGTGCGGCGCGTACTCGTCGCGCAGGCCCAGCTGCAGCACCGGCTTGAGCACCCCGGCCGCATGCAGCGCCTCGGTCACCGCGCTGCCTGCGCCGCCCATGACCGCGCCCTCTTCCAGCGTGACCAGCGCGTCGTGCGAGGCGGCGACCTGCAGCAGCAGCTCGGTGTCCAGCGGCTTGGCCCAGCGCATGTTGGCCACCGTGAGGTCCAGGCGTTCGGCCGCCTGCAGCGCCGGATAGAGCAGCGTGCCGAAGGCCAGCACCGCGACCCGCTTGCCCTGGCGGCGCAACTCGCCCTTGCCGAAGGGCAGCGGCTGCAGGCCGGCCTCCACCGCCGCGCCGACGCCGGCGCCGCGCGGATAGCGCACCGCCACCGCGTGGTCCTGCTGGTAGGCCGTGGTGAGGAGCTTGCGGCACTCGTTCTCGTCGGCCGGGCAGGCGATGCTCACGTTCGGCACGCAGCGCAGGTAGGCGATGTCGTAGGCGCCCGCGTGCGTGGGCCCGTCGGCACCCACCAGGCCCGCGCGGTCCAGGGCGAACACCACCGGCAGGTTCTGCAGCGCCACGTCATGGATCAGCTGGTCGTAGGCGCGCTGCAGGAAGGTCGAATAGATCGCCACCACCGGCTTCAGCCCCTCGCAGGCGAGTCCCGCGGCGAAGGTCACCGCGTGCTGTTCGGCGATCCCGACGTCGAAGTAGCGGTCCGGAAAGCGCTGGTGGAACTCCACCATCCCCGAGCCTTCGCGCATGGCGGGCGTGATGCCCACCAGGCGGTGGTCGTGCGCCGCCATGTCGCACAGCCAGTGGCCGAACACCTGCGTGAAGGTGGGCTTGGGCGGCGTGGCGGGCTTGACCAGGCCGACGGCCGGATCGAACTTGCCGGGCCCGTGGTAGGCCACCGGGTCCGCTTCGGCCAGCTTGTAGCCCTGCCCCTTCTTCGTCACCACGTGCAGGAACTGCGGGCCCTTGAGCTGGCGGATGTTCTGCAGCGTGGGGATCAGCGATTCCAGGTCGTGGCCGTCGATCGGGCCCACGTAGTTGAAGCCGAACTTCTCGAACAGCGTCGCCGGCACCACCATGCCCTTGGCATGTTCCTCGATGCGCTTGGCCAGCTCGAACAGCGGGGGCGCCACGTTCAGCACCTTCTTGCCGATGTCCTTGGCCGCCGCGTAGAAGCGGCCGCTCATGAGCTGCGCCAGGTAGCGGTTCAGCGCCCCCACCGGCGGGCTGATCGACATGTCGTTGTCGTTCAGGATCACCAGCAGGTCGCACTCGGCGACACCCGCGTTGTTCAGGGCCTCGAAGGCCATGCCGGCGCTCATGGCGCCGTCGCCGATCACCGCGATCGCGTGGCGCTGCTCGCCCTTCTGGCGCGAGGCCACGGCCATGCCGAGCGCGGCGGAAATGCTGGTCGACGAGTGCGCGGTGCCGAAGGTGTCGTACGCGCTCTCGGCGCGCTGCGGAAAGCCCGCCAGGCCGCCGAGCTGGCGCAGCGTGCCCATGCGGTCGCGGCGGCCGGTGAGGATCTTGTGCGGATAGGTCTGGTGGCCCACGTCCCACACCACGCGGTCGAAGGGCGTGTTGAACACGTAGTGCAGCGCGATGGTCAGTTCGACGGTGCCCAGGTTGGAGCTGAGGTGGCCGCCGGTGCGCGCCACGGACTCGAGCACGAAGGCGCGCAGTTCGTCGGCCAGCAGCGGCAGCTGGGTGCGCGGCAGCCGGCGCAGGTCGGCCGGGTCGTTGATGGATTCGAGCAGCGTTGCCATGAAAGTCTCAGTTGTCCCGGTGCACCACCATCTCGGCCAGGGCCAGCAGCGCGCGGGTGTCCGCGAGGCCGGTGGTGCCGAGCGCGGCGCGCGCCTGTTCCAGCAGTTCGCCGGCATAGGCACGGGCCCGGTCCAGGCCCAGCAGCGAAACGTAAGTAGGTTTGTCCTGGGCCGCGTCCTTGCCGGCCGTCTTGCCAAGGGTAGCCGAATCCGCGGTCACGTCGAGGATGTCGTCCACCACCTGGAAGGCCAGGCCGAGGGCCCGGCCATAAGTCTCCAGCCCCTGGCAGGCGCGCGCACCGGGCTCGCCGCAGGCGGCGCCCATCATCACGCTGGCCTGCAGCAGCGCGCCGGTCTTCAGGCGGTGCATGTGGCGCAGTTCGTCTTCGGTGAGCGACTTGCCCACGGCCGCGAGGTCGATCGCCTGGCCGCCCGCCATGCCGGAGTGGCCCGCAGCCCGGGCCAGCAGGCGGCACAGGGCGGCCTGCGTCCTGGCGGGAATGCCCGCATCGGCCGGCGCCAGCAGTTCGAAGGCGAGCGCCTGCAGCGCATCGCCGGCCAGCAGCGCGGTCGCTTCGCCGAAGGCCACGTGCACCGTGGGCTTGCCCCGGCGCAGCACGTCATTGTCCATGCAGGGCATGTCGTCGTGCACCAGCGAATAGGCGTGGATCAGCTCCACCGCGCAGCCCGCGCGCAAGGCCGCATCGAGGTTGCCATCCACGGCCTCGGCGGCGCCGAGCACCAGCAAGGGCCGCAGCCGCTTGCCGCCATCCAGCACGGCATAGCGCATGGCCTCGCCGAGCTGCGCGGGTGTGTCCGCCGGCACCCAGGCGGACAGCGCCTGTTCTACACGTTCCAGTCGTTCGGCCGACCAATCCCTCAGGTCGAAACTCACTCGCTGGCCCACGGCTTGAGCACGCCCGCGTCGAGCACCTTGATCTGCTCCTCCACCGCCTGCAGCTTGTCGCGGCAGAACCTCAGCAGTTCGGCACCGCGCTCGTAGCCGGCGAGGAGCTGCTCCAGCGGCAGCTGCCCGGATTCGATCAGGCCGGTGAGCTGCTCCAGCTCTTCCATCGCCGCTTCGTAGCTGGCCGGGGGTGTGAAGGGGGCTTGGACATGCAAATACTTGAAATCAAAGGTGGATTTTAGGCTGAGGACCCCCATGTCACCCCGGGGGTAGAATCGCCCTCCCTTCTCGTCGCGCTCCCAAGCGCGGCCCTGTCCCCTTCATAGGGGGAGTCTCTAGGTCAGGTGAAATGTCTGATTTAAGTCTTCAGTTACAGCAGGCCGCAAGCCAACTTCCCGTTTCCAGCTACTTCGACCAAGCGCTTTTCGAGCGCGAGATGGAGCTCATCTACCAGCGCGGTCCCCGCTACCTGGGGCATGAACTCGCGGTCCCGGAGCTTGGCGACTACTACGCGCTGCCGCAGGAAGGCGAGGGCCGCGTGCTCGTGCGCACGCCGCAAGGCGTCGAAGTCATCTCCAACGTGTGCCGACATCGCCAGGCGGTGATGCTGCGCGGGCGCGGCTCGGTCAACGGGCCGGCCGCCTCCGGGGGAACATCGTGTGCCCGCTACACCGCTGGACCTACAGCGCCGGCCAGGGTGCGAAGGCCGGCACGCTGCTGGGCGCGCCGCACTTCGCCACCGACCCCTGCCTCAACCTGAACAATTACAAGGTCCAGACCTGGAACGGGCTGGTCTTCGAGAGCAACGGCCTTGACGTGAACCGCGCGCTGGCCAGGCTGGGCCCGAAGGCCGACCTGGACTTCTCCGGCTACGTGTACGACCGCACCGAGATGCACGAGGTGGACTACAACTGGAAGACCTTCATCGAGGTCTACCTGGAGGACTACCACGTGGGCCCCTTCCACCCGGGCCTGGGCAACTTCGTGACCTGCGAGGACCTGCGCTGGGAGTTCGGCCGCGAGTACTCGGTGCAGACGGTTGGCGTGGCGGGCAAGCTCGGCAAGCCCGGCTCCGACGTGTACCGCAAGTGGCACGACGAGGTGCTGCGCTTCCAGGACGGGAAGGCGCCGAAATACGGCGCGATCTGGCTCACGCTCTACCCGAACGTGATGGTGGAGTGGTACCCGAACGTGCTGGTGGTCTCCACGCTGTACCCCAAGGGCCCGCAGAAGACGCTCAACGTGGTGGAGTTCTTCTACCCCGAGGAGATCTGCGCCTTCGAGCGCGAGTTCGTCGAAGCCCAGCAGGCGGCCTACATGGAGACCTGCGTCGAGGACGACGAGATCGCCCTGCGCATGGACGCGGGCCGCAAGGCGCTGATGGAGCGCGGCGACAACGAGGTCGGCCCCTACCAGAGCCCGATGGAAGACGGCATGCAGCACTTCCACGAGTGGTACCGCGAGGCGATCGGGCCGAACACGCCCCTCGTCTAGTGCCCAGCTTCCCCGGCGGCATCCACAGGGGCACGGTCGTGCCCTGGACCGCCGCAACGTCGACACCGACGCGATCTTCCCCAAGCAGTACGGCCGCTCCACGGCCAGGAGCGGCTACGGCCCGGTGCTGTTCGACAACTGGCGCTACCTCGATCCCGGTGACCTGGGCAGCGACCATGCGCTGCGCCGCCCCAATCCCGACTTCGTGCTGAACCAGCCGGCGCTGCGCGGCGCCACCGTGCTGCTGGCCGGCGACAACTTCGGCTGCGGCTCCAGCCGCGAACACGCGGTGTGGGCGCTGCGGGACTACGGCTTCCGCGCGGTCGTCGCACCCGGCTTCGGCGACATCTTCCGCGGGAACTGCGCGCTCAATGGCGTGGCACCCATCGTGCTCGCGCAGAACGACGTGCGCGCGCTGTTCGACCTTGCGAACGCAGGCGTGCTCACCGTCGCCATCGACGTGCACGCCGGCACCGTCACGGCCGGGCCGCACGTGTTCCGCTTCGCGCTCACGGCGCGGCAGCGCCTGCTGCTCACGCAGGACATCGACTGGATCGGCGCCACGCTGTCGCACCGCGAGCGCATCGCCGCCTTCGAGGCCGAGCGGCTGGCCCGCCAGCCCTGGCTGGCCCGGATGTTTCCTTCCTGATGCAGGCGCTCTGGATGCTGGCCGCGTCGCTGTTCTTCGCGACGATGGCGGTGTGCATCAAGGTCGCCTCGGCGTGGTTCACGGCCAGCGAGCTGGTGTTCTGGCGCGGCTTCATCGGCATGGGGATCATGGCGCTGTGGGCGCGTTCGCAGCGCACCTCGCTGGCCACGCACTACGCGGGCATGCACGCGTGGCGCAGCCTGGTGGGGGTGCTGTCGCTGGGCGCCTGGTTCTACGCCATCGCCGGCCTGCCGCTGGCCACCGCGATGACGCTCAACTACATGAGCAGCGTGTGGATCGCCGCCTTCCTCGTAGGCGGTGCGCTGGTCGCCTGGAACCCGCGCTCGGGCGCGCCGCTGCCGGGCCGCCAGGGCGCGCTGGCCATGACGGTGCTCGCGGGCTTCGCCGGCGTCGTGCTGATGCTGCGGCCCACCATCGAGCAGCACCAGGTGTTCGCCGGCTTGGTGGGCCTGCTGTCGGGGCTGCTCTCCGCCTTCGCCTACCTGCAGGTGATGGCACTGGGCAAGATCGGCGAGCCCGAGGTGCGCACCGTCTTTTATTTCGCCGTGGGCTCCGCGGTCGCGGGCGCGGCCGGCATGCTGGTGACGGGGGTGTCGCCCTGGGACTGGCAGCACGCGCTGTGGCTCCTGCCGATGGCGCTGCTGGCGTCGCTGGGCCAATGGTGCATGACGCGCGCCTACAGCCACGGCGCCACGCTGGTGGTGGCCAACCTGCAGTACTCCGGCATCGTGTTCGGCGCGCTGTACAGCCTGCTGCTGTTCGGCGACGACATCCCGCTGTACGGCTGGCTCGGCATGGGGCTGATCTGCGCGAGCGGCATCGCGGCCACCGTGCTGCGCGCGCGGGCGGCGCCCGACGCGCCCGGCGAAGAGCACTAGCCCGTCCGGACGCCTTGGCTTGCCGCCTTCGCGGGAATGACAAATCCAGTGAGAATGCGCGGATGTACACGACCCTCATCTCCGCCGGCCAGCTGATGGCCCTGCAGGCCGCCAAGGCCCGCCTGATGGTCTTCGACTGCAGCTTCGACCTGATGGACCCCACCCTCGGCGAAAAACAGTACCTTCAGTCCCACATCCCCGCGGCCGTGTTCGCCGACCTGGACCACGCCCTGAGCGACAAGGGCACGCCGGATCCCAAGACCGGCGCGCCGCAGGCCCATCAGGGCGCGGCATCGGGCGGCCGCCATCCGCTGCCCAGCCGCGAGAAGTTCGCGATGTGGTTGTCCGGCGTGGGCTTCGCCAACGACATGCAGGCGGTGGCGTACGACCGCAACGGTGCCAACTACTGCGGCCGCCTGTGGTGGATGCTCAAGTGGGCCGGGCACGAGGCGGTCGCCGTCCTCGATGGCGGGCTGCAGGCCTGGCAGGCGGCGGGCGGCGAAGTGCGTTCCGGGCCTGAGCCTTCGCACTTCCAGTCCAACTTCGCGCTGGGCGAACCGCTGCGCCGGCTGGCCACGCTGGAGGAAGTCGCCGCCGGGCTCGGACGCTCCCCGCAGACGCTGGTGGACGCGCGCGCGCCGCAGCGCTTCCGCGGCGAGGTGGAACCGCTCGATCCGGTGGCGGGCCACATCCCCGGCGCCCTCAACCGGCCGTTCGCGCAGAACATCGGCGCCGACGGCCGCTTCAAGCCGCCGCAGCAGCTGCGCGCGGAGTTCGAGCAGCTCCTGGACGGCCGCGATCCGGCGACTGTGATCCACCAGTGCGGCAGCGGCGTGAGCGCCGTGCCCAACCTGCTGGCCATGGAGCTGGCCGGCTACCCGCCCACCGCGCTGTTCGCGGGCAGCTGGAGCGAGTGGAGCCGCAACCCGAAGCTGCCGGTCGAAAAGGGCTGATCGCCCTTCGCAAAGAATAATGCCGGGACCCGCCCGGCATTTTTTCGTCCTTGCGCGCTTCAGGGCCGCTGGCCCACCGCACTGCCGGACGTCATGTTCGCACTGCCGCCGCTGCCCACGGTGGCGCCGCTGGCGGCGGGCGCGGAGCCCATCGCCGTGCCGCCACCGAGGCCGCCGTTCAGGCCCGTGCCGGACGATGCCGGCTGCGTTCCACCGGCATCGGCGGTACCTGAACCGGTGGTTCCCGGCAGAACGTTGACGCCGGCCTGCGAGCCGGTGGCGCCCGAGGGCCCGCCGGGGAGTGTCCGGAGCAGCCGGCCGCACCACTTCCGCGGTGCCGCCGGTGGTGCCCGGGCTGCCCGGTGCATTCGGGTTGGTGTCGGCCTGCTTGCTGCAGGCGGCGAGCGCCAGCGCGCCGGCCGCCACCAGGGTCGCGAGTGCCCAGGACTGGCGCGCCATGCTTAGCGGGTCGCGGAAGCGGCCGGGGTGGCCGACGTGGCGGAGCCGGAGCTCATGTCGGTGGTGCCCGTGGCGGAGCCGGTGGTGCCGGAAGCGCCCATGGAGGTGCCGCTGCCCGTGGTGCCCATGCTGGAGCTGGAGCCGGCGGTGGTGTCGGTGCTCGTGGACGGGCTGGTCGTGGTGGACGCGGAGCTGCTGGTGTCGGACGGCAGCGTCGTCGACGGCGTCGTGGCGGTGGAGGTCGAGGAAGGCGTCGAGGTGTCGGCCGGCGTGGTCGCGGTCTCTTCCTTCTTGCCGCAAGCGCTCAGGGTCAGGGCGGCCATCAGGGCCAGGGCGGCGCATTGGGCGATCGGGGACTTGATCATCAGGAACTCCTTGAGGGTTTCGTTTGGGGGAATTTCGATAGTGAGGACTGACAGCGCTTGCCGCTGCCTGCGGCTCACTTTAGTGCGGGTTATCCCTTGCTCTGTCGTCCCCTACTGTCGATGCCTGTAGGACAAGGCACGGCCGGGCCAGACTCTGGCACCGTTCTTACGAATCCCTACGCGAGCGCGGAAGCGAGCGCGTCTTCGCGCAGCGCGTCGGACACCGCGCGCAGTTCCTCCTTGCGCACCGAGATCGCGCGCGCCAGCGACTGCAGGTCCAGGCGCGCGGCCAGCGCGCGATTGAACACCTGCTCGCGCTCGTTGCGCACGTGCCGCTCCACGTAGTCCGACAGCACCGCCACGCGCGCGTCGTACAGCTCGTCCTCGGCGGCCGTCGCCAGGATCTGCGCGACCAGTTCGCGCTGGCTGCCATGCGCGCCCTCGGCCTCGTCGAGCAGTTCGTCGTCCTGCAGCGCTTCGCGCACGGCGGGATAGAACAGCTCCTCCTCCACCTTCGCGTGGATGGTCAGCTCCATGCAGATCTCTTCGGCCAGCGCGCGGCGCTGCAGCGCGGGCGCGCGCGTGCGCACCAGTTCGCGGTAGGACTGGAACAGGCCGTGCACCTCGAGGTGGTCGGCATCGAGCAGGTCGATGGCATCGGGCGCGCGCTTTTTCATGAGGTCCCACTCTAGAGATGGCCGCGTCGCACGCTGTCGGCACGATCGCGACGCGCATGTAGGAGAGCGGATGCTTTCACTTGCGCGGTCGCGCGCGCAGGGCTTTCTCGTAGGCGGCCATCAGCGGCGTCACCGAGATGCCGTGCACGACGATCGAGGTCACCACCACCGACAGCGTCAGCGCGATGAGCTGGTCGGCCAGCGGCCGGGCCAGCCCGTGGTTGACCGCGTACATGAGGTAGTACAACGAGCCCACGCCGCGGATGCCGAACCACCCGATCAGCCAGCGCTGGCTGCGCGACACCGAGCTGCGCGCCACGCCCACGCGCACCGCCAGCGGCCGGATCACCACCAGCAGCAGGGGCACGAACCACCAGGCCGACGCCTGCCAGGGCACCGCCCACAGCAGCGCGCCGATGGCGATCACGATCGCCACTTCGCCGATGCGCTCCACCTGTTCGTTGAATCCCAGCACGGCCTGCGCCATGAAGGCCGGCGCGTGCTGCGGATCGACCGCGACGTTCTCCGCGATGCTGCGGTCCGGATCGATCAGGGCCTGCTGCACGGGCGCCACGCTGACGTCGCCGCCGCCCTGCCTCTGCTCCAGCCGGCGCAGCGCCACGCCCGCGGCGAACACCGCGAGGAAGCCGTAGGCGTGCAGCAGGATCGCGCAGCCGTAGGACAGGCCGATCAGGCCCAGCGCGAGGAAGTCGTCCAGCCCCACGGCCTCCTTGTGCTGGCGCCGCAGGTGCAGCACCAGGCGGCCGATGCAGATGCCCAGGATCCAGCCCGTGCCCAGCCCCGCGGCCGTCGCCCACAGCACGTCCACCGCCAGCCAGCGCCAGCCGAACTCGCCCAGCTCGTGCAGCCCGAGCAGGCCCATGCCGAGCATCACGAAGGGAAAGGCGGTGCCGTCGTTCAGGCCGCCTTCGCCGGTGAGCGCGAAGCGCAGCTTGTCCTGGTCGCCCGGCTGCTGCAGCTGCACGTCCGACGCGAGCACCGGGTCGGTCGGTGCGAGGATCGCGCCCAGCAGCACGCAGGCTCCCAGCGGCAACTGCAGGAACAGCCAGGCGACGCCGGCGATCAGTGCCACGGTCACCACCATCGAGTTGAGCGCCAGCCGCACCGGCAGCGCCCAGCGCTTGTCGCTCATGCCCGGGCTGAGCTTCAGGCCTGCGGTGAACAGCGACAGCAGCACGACGACTTCGGCCAGGCGTTCCAGCAGGTGCGCGTTGGCTATCGGATCCGGCCCCATGAGGTCGAGACCCAGCGGGCTCACGGCCATGCCCACCAGCAGGTAGAGCATGGCCGTGGACAGCGGCAGGCGCTTGAGCACGGTGCCGCCCAGGGCCATGAGGACCAGCAGCAGGCCGACGATGACGGACCAGATCGCGAACTCCATGGCCGCGCATTCTTGGCCCTCTGTCGAGCGCGGACTGTGAGGAAATGCCCCGTGATTGCTGGACGGTAGCGATCACAGCCCCAGCAGTGCTTCGCGCAGCACGGGGCGGTACGAGGGATGGTCGTGCACGTCGTTGTGGCCGCTGCCCGGCAGCACCAGCAGGCGCGCCGAGGGCAGCACTTCCTTCAAGCGGTGCGCGTGGTGCACGCCGATCAGGGTGTCGTTCTCGCCGTGCACCAGCAGCACGGGGCCGCGGATGTGCGGCAGGTGCGCGGCCGTGTCCAGCGGATAGCGGATCAGCGCCGGCGGCACCCAGGGGTAGAACTCGCGCGTCAGGGCGCGGATGCTGGTGTAGGGGGACACGAGCACCGTGAGGTCGGGCGCGCGGCCGCGCTCGGCGAGCTGCCGCGCGAGGTCCGCCGCCAGGCCGCTGCCCAGCGAACGGCCATAGAGCACCACGCGCTTGCCCGCGTACTGCGCCGCCACCGCGTCCCAGACCGCCCGCACGTCCTCGCGCAGGTCGTGCGCGCTGGCGATGTGGCCCGTGCTCTTGCCGAAGCCGCGGTAGTCCGGCATGACGAGGTCGAAGCCCGCCTGCCGGTAGAAGTCCGCGTTGCTGAACCAGCCGGCCAGGTTGCCCGCGTTGCCGTGGAGGAAGAAGACCACGCCCCTGGCGTCGCGGTTCTGCAGGTGCAGCACGGAAAGGGTGGCGCCCTTCACTTGCACGGTGCGCTCGTGCACGTCCGGCTCCTGCGCCAGCGGGTAGTCCGCGGGCAGCGGCACCGGGTAGAACATCAGGCTTTCCTGCTTCCACCACAGGAAGGCCAGCAGCGCCGCGTAGACCGCGAGCGCGCCGGCGAGCAGGACCAGAAGGGTCAGCGGCAGGGCCTTCGGCATGCGCCGAGGGTACCCTGCCGGATCAGAGCCGGCCCAGGGCCGACATCAGCGCCTTGCGCACCGTGGGGAACTGGTGCACGTCGCTGTGGCCCGCGCCATCCACGCGCAGCAGTTCGGCCTTGTGCATCGCGCTGCACAGCTCCTCGCTGTGGCGGATCGGGATCAGTTCGTCCTTCACGCCGTGGATCAGCATCACCGGGCCGAGCAGCTTGGCGGCGTGCTCCAGCGTGTGCAGCGGGTAGCGCAGCACCTGCATCGGCACCCAGGGATACAGCTCCGCGGCCAGGGCGCGCATGCTGCTGTACGGGGACACCAGCAGCGTCAGGTCGGGCGCGCGGCCTTCCGAGCACAGCTGCGCGGCCAGGCCCGCGGCCAGGCCGGTGCCCAGCGACTGGCCCGAGATCACGACCCGCTTCCCTGCGTACATCGGCGCGAAATGCTCCCAGACCTTGTGCACGTCCGCGCGCAGCTGCTGTTCGCTCTCGATCTGGCTGCTGCTCTTGCCGAAGCCGCGGTAGTCGAACATCACCACGTCGAAGTTGGCCTGGCGGAACGCGTCCAGGTCCACGAACCATTTCTTCAGGTTGCCGGAGTTGCCGTGCAGGAAGAAGAAGACGCCGCGCGGATTGGGGCATTGCAGGTGGGCGACGGACAGTTGCGCGCCCGGCACGTCCAGCAAGAACTCGCGCGTGTCCGGGTCGGTGCAGATCGGCTCGTCGGCCGGCAACGGGTCCGGTTCGAACAGCAGCCGTTCCTGCCGGAAGTACAGCCAGCCGACGGCGCCCGCGTAGATGGCGCCGATGGCCAGCAGGACCGAGGCGGAGAAGATTGCGTAGACCATGTTGCCTCCTCCCCGCACCGCCTTAGCGATTGCGTTTGGCATCCGGATCACTCGGGCCGTTGCGGTCGGACATGCCGGCGGAAGGCGCGCCGAGCTCGCCGGCGTCGCTGGGGTTCTTCTCGTCCCAGGTGCGGCCCGCGGGCGTGACCTTGCCGCGCGGGTGCGCCATGTCGCCGTCCTCGAAGTTCAGCGCGCCGCCGCCCATGGGCTTGTCGTCGGCCGAGCCATGGTCGCGCTCGTTGACGCCGGAGGGCGACACGAGGTCGGGCTGCTGGTCGCTGGTCACGCCGATCTTGCCGGGGCCGTCACCCTGGTAGTCCTGGCCCGAGGGCTGGTCCTTGTCCTTGCGGGGAATCCCGTCGCGGGATCGTTCCTGGTTGGCCATCGCGGACTCCTTTGCTGCTGTTGTCTCGCCGGCCTTTCGGCCGCCATGGCATGCAGTGTTAGGGACGGCGCAATGGCAGACCTGTCGGCACTGCCCGGTGACTTGCGTAGGAGGCTAGCGCAGCAGGCAGCAGGAAGGACTACGAGCCGCCGGCGGGCCGGGAACCTTCGCCGTACAGGTGGCGCAGGAGCTCGCGCTCCCGTTCGCGCAGCCCCAGGCCTTCGCGGAAGTAGCCTTCCAGCGAGCCGTAGGAAGCGTCCACTTCCTCGAAGGCCGCATGCAGGAAGGCCGGCTGCACCCGCCACAGGACCTCCATGGCCTCGCGTGGCAGCCCCAGGCGGGAGACCTCGGGCAGCTGCAGCCGCTCGTTGGTCAGGAGGTAGTCGTGCATCACCTCCTCATCCGTCGCGCCGACGGCCTTGAGCAGCAGCGCCGCGGCGAAACCCGTGCGGTCCTTGCCGGCCGTGCAGTGGAAGACCGTCGGTTCGTTCGATGCCATCAGGTGCGCGAAGAACTCCGCGAAGCGCTGCGTGTTGTGCCGCACGAAGCCGCGGTAGGTGTCCTGCATGTGGGCCGTGACGTCGGGGCCGGTGAGCCGGTGGCCGGAGGCGATCAGCTCGTTGAGCCTCTGCACGATCGTGGGCTCGATCGGCAGGGAGTGCACGGTGACTTCCCGCAGGCGGCACATCGCCGCGCTGCGCTCCTCGACCCCGCGGAAATCGAGCACGCGGGTGATGCCCAGGGCGCGGATGCGTTGCGCGTCCGCTTCGTCGAGGGCGCCGAGGTGGTCGGAGCGGTAGAGGTGGCGCAGCGGCGTCCGCTCCCCTTGGCGGACGCCGACCTGGCGGAAATTGGAGGAAGAAGCGAAGCGCATTCCTCCATTGTGGAGGACCTGCGCCCGCACCCTTACTTGGTGCTGGGCGTGCTCTTCTTTTCGCCGCCAGCGGCGCTGCGCTTGCTGCTCGCCTTGCCCTTGGCGCTGGGCTTGCTGCTGGGAGACGACTTCATGCTGCTGGAGGACTTGCTGCTGCTGCTCTTGGCGCTGGGCTTGCTGCTGCGCGACGCGCCCGATCTGGAAGAAGAGGAAGAGGAAGAACTGCGCGATGCCATAGATTGCTCCTTGGGGGTGAGGGCCGTCGAATTCGTCATGCGGCCACGCAGCTCAATCTAGGCAGCCCCACCGCGGAGGCTGTCGGTTTGCCCAGTGCATCGGCGTAGGAATCGCCCTGCCCCGGCGATCCGGCGGCGGCGCGGCGCGCGGGCTAGCGCCAGGCGGCGCGTGCGCGCGCCCGCACCTGCATCACCGGCGCCTGCGGCTGCGCGCCGGTGCCGGGATGCACCGGGATGCCTTCGGGCCAGGTCAGGTGCTCGAACTGCGCCGCCATCGCCTCGCTGATGAAGCGCGTGCGGCCCGCATACACGTGGCGGTCGCCGCCGCCCGATTGCTGCGAGACGTAGAAGCGTTGCGGCACCAGCAGGTGCAGGTGTTCGCGGGCGCGCGTCATGGCCACATAGAGCAGGCGACGCTCCTCCTCGATCTCCTCGGTGGTGCCGGTGGCCATGTCGCTCGGGATGCAGCCGTCCACGACGTTCAGCACGTGCACCGCCTTCCATTCCTGGCCCTTGGCGCTGTGGATGGTGGACAGGATCAGGTAGTCCTCGTCGCGCAGCGGCGGGCCGCTCTGGTCGCTGGTCACCTCGGGCGGATCCAGCGTCAGCTCGGTGAGGAAGCGTTCGCGGCTGCCGTAGCCGGCGGCCAGGCGCGCGAGCTGTTCGACATCGAGCTTGCGCACCTGCGCGTCGTCGTGCAGGCGCTCCAGCTGCGGCAGGTACCAGGCCTTGGCCAGCTCCATGTCGGCCGGCCAGGCCAGTTCCGCGTCGTCCAGTTTCGCGAACAGCGCGGAGAGCTGCGCCCATTCCTCCTTCGCCTGCGCCGGCGGCTCGAAGGCCTGCAACGCCTGGTGCGGGTCGGGTGCCTGCGCCATCGCATCGAGCAGGCGCGTGGCGGTCGCCGCGCCTATGCCCGGCACCAGCTGCGCGACGCGAAAGCCCGCCATGCGGCCGCGCGGGTTGTGCGCGAAGCGCAGCACCGCCATCACGTCCTTGATGTGCGAGGCCTCCAGGAACTTGAGGCCGCCGAACTTCACGAAGGGGATGTTGCGGCGCGCCAGCTCCAGTTCGAGTGCCGCGCTGTGGTGGCTGGCGCGGAACAGCACGGACTGCGACTTGAGCGTGGTGCCCGCCTCGCGCTGGCGCAGCACCTGGTCGGCCACCCAGCGCGCCTGCTGCGCCTCGTCGGGCACCAGCACCAGCTGCGCGCGCTGGCTGGAGGCCTTGTCGGTGAACAGGTTCTGGCGTGGCGCTCGCGGGCGGCGGCGATCACCGCGTTGCTGGCGTCGAGGATGGGTTGCGTGCTGCGGTAGTTGCGCTCCAGCGTGACGACGCGCGCCGGCTGCGTGAACTGGTGCGGGAAGTCCAGGATGTTGCGCACGGTGGCGCCGCGGAAGGAGTAGATGCTCTGGGCGTCGTCGCCCACCACCGTCACGCCCTGCCCGGTGGGCTTCATCGCCACCAGGATCTCCGACTGCAGCCGGTTGGTGTCCTGGTATTCGTCGACCAGCACGTGGTCGAAGCGCGCGCCGACCTCCTCGGCCAGCGTGGGCTCGGCCATCATGTCGGCCCAGAAGGCCAGCAGGTCGTCGTAGTCCAGCACGTTCTGCTGCTGCTTGGCCTCGACGTAGGCGCCGAACAGCTTCTTCAGTTCGTCCTCCCACTGCGCGCACCAGGGATAGACGGACTGCAGCACGAGTCCGAGAGGATCGCGCGTGTTCAGCACGCGCGAGTAGATGCCCAGGCAGGTGCCCTTGAGCGGGAAGCGCTTCTTCGCATCCGAGAAGCCGATCTCGTGCCGCACCATGCCCATCAGGTCCTCGGCATCGCCGCGGTCGTGGATGGTGAAGGTGTCCTCCAGCCCGATGCGGTTCGCGTACTCGCGCAGCAGGCGCGCGCCGATGCCGTGGAAGGTTCCGCTCCAGGGCAGGTTGGGCAGGGCCTGCGTGCCGGCGAGGCCGAGGGCCTGCTGCAGCACGCCGCCGACGCGCCGCTCCATCTCCTGCGCCGCGCGCCGGCTGAAGGTGAGCAGCATCATGCGCTGTGGCTCCGCACCATGGCGGATCAGCGTGGCGACGCGATGCGCCAGCGTGTTGGTCTTGCCCGAACCGGCGCCCGCGATCACCAGCAGCGGCCGCGTGTCACCCGCGCTGTCGCCCGTGCCGTGCGTGGCGGCGTCCCGCTGCTGCGGGTTCAGGGAGGCCAGCGGATCGGGCGCTTCGGGGGACTGCATCGCTGTATATTAATACAGTGAGCGACAACATCCTCGTCGGCACCGCTTCCTGGACCGACAAGAGCCTGGTCGGCTGCGGCCGCTTCTATCCGCCCGCCTGCAAGACGGCGGAGCAGCGCCTGCGCTTCTACGCGAGCCAGTTCCCCATGGTGGAAGTGGACTCCAGCTACTACGGCATGCCGACGCCGCAGAACGCGCAGCTCTGGGCCGAGCGCACGCCGCCGGGCTTCGTGTTCAACATCAAGGCCTTCCGACTGTTCACGGGGCACCAGACGCCGCCCGAAACCCTGCATCGCGACATCCAGCAGGCACTGGGCCCGGACCTGGCCCGCACGCTGTACTACGCGGACCTGCCGCTCGACATCCGCGACGAACTGTGGCGGCGCTTCATCGAGGCGCTCGCGCCGCTCAAGGACGCCGGCAAGCTCGGTGCGGTGCATTTCCAGTTCGCACCCTGGATGCTGCGCAACCGCGCGAGCATGGCGCACGTCGAACACTGCGTGGAGAAGATGCAAGGCCACCTGCTCGCCGCCGAATTCCGCCACGCCACCTGGTTCTCCGGCGAGCACCTGGAGCAGACGATCGACTGGGAGCGCTCGCTCGGCCTCGTGCACACGGTCGTCGATTCGCCGCAGGGCTTCGCCAACTGCGTGCCCTGCGTGTGGGAGGTGACGAACCCGAGGCTCGCGATCCTGCGGCTGCACGGGCGCAACCGGGAGACCTGGAACCGGAAGGGCCTGGCCGCCTCCTCCGCGCGCTTCGACTACTGGTACAGCCAGGACGAGCTGGCCGCGATGCTGCCGGAGATCCGGCACATGGCCACGCTGGCGGACCATGTGCATGTGATTTTCAACACGAACAACGAGGACCAGGGCCAGGTCGGGGCCCGGATGATGCGCGAGCTGCTGCGGGTAAACGCGGCGTAAAACTCCGTACGCGGCCATGGGGCCGCATGCCAGCGGCTAGACTGCCGGCTGTTTACCGCGACCCTGGAGTGATTGCATGAAGCCGAGCCAACGTCGAACCCTGCTGGCCCTGAGCCTGGCTGCCTGTGCCGCGACGGCGCAGGCACAGGTGCGGGCACCGGGCAACGCGGCGCCCGCGCCAGCGCCCCCTGCCGCGTCCGTCGAGCGCTCCCCGCTCACCGACGGCGTGATCAGCAACCCCGAGTTCGAGAAGGCGGGCGAGATGTCGGCCCACGCATGGCTGCTGATGCTCGATCGCAAGGACTGGGGTTCGGCCTGGGACGTATCCAGCCAGCTGTTCCGCAAGAACGTCCCGCTGGCCGCCTGGATGGACAATATCCCGAAGCTGCGTGAGCCCTTCGGCGCGTTCGCGCAGCGCGAACCGCTGCGGGCGTTCTACAAGAAGACTCTCACCGGCCACCCGCCGGGCGACTACGTGACCGCCGTGTTCGTGACCCAGTTCGCCGGGAAGAAGGACGTGATCGAAACCGTCGCCACCATGCGTGACAGCGACGGCCGCTGGCGCGTCACCGGCTACCAGGCGCAGTAAGCGCTACACCGCGCGCTGGCCGCGCAGCGAGGCGCTGGGAAGCGCCTTGCCGGCCTTGGCGTGGTGCACGCGCAGCGCCGGCAACTGCCGGTCCACCCAGGCCTTGAGCACCGGGTCCTGCGCCTGCAGAGCCACCTTCTCGTAGTTGCCGATGTCGGCCTGGTGCGAGCGCAGCACCACCTCTTCGACGTAGAGGCGGTCGAACTTCGCCCCGTTCAGTTTCGCCAGATCCTTGAGCACCTTGCCGTGCTCGTTGGTCGGGATCGGCATGGCCATGCCGCGCGCGTGCAGCAGCCGCAGCAGTTCGGGCTGCGCGGTCTGCTGGCGCGCCAGCAGCGCGTTGGCCAGGTCCTTCACCGCCGGATTGTTCGAGCGCGTCGCGGCCAGCCGCGAGGCCTCGGCCCGGAAGCGCAGGTTGGCCGCGGCGATCTGGAGGAAGCGGCGTTCCATCCGCTGCGGCTGCGACAGCGGCTTCGCCTCCGCGGCCGCGGCGGCCGCATAGAGGTTGGCGCGCGGCTGCGCAAGCGCGGGCAGCGCCGCAAGCAAGGCGGCGGCCCCGAGAGCCACGACGGCGGTACGCATGGTGCACCTCCAGTTCACGCGGAACCTTCCGCTAATTCTTGCCGGCACCCATCGCCGCCGCGTTCTTGCCGGACTGCGGCAGCTGCTGCGCCGCGGCCAGGTGGTCCTGCAGCGTCGGCAGGGTCTTGTCCACGAAGGCCTTGAGCTCCGGATCCTTCACGTCCTTGCCCGCCTTGCGGAACAGCTTGATGTCCTTCTCGTGCGCCTTGATGCCCACCTTGCGCACGAATTCGCGGTCGAACTCGTCGCCGTTCTTCTTCTTCCCCAGCTTCTCGATGTCGCGCCGCAGCGCGCCTGGGCGCCGCCGGCAGTTCCACGCCGCGCGCGTTGGCGATCCTCACCAGCTCGTTGTTGGCCGCGGTGTGGTGGTCCACCAGCATGCCCGCGAAGCTCTTGACGTTGGGATCCGTGGCCTTGCTCGCTGCCAGCTGCGACACCTGCACCTCGAACATGCCGCTGTTGACGGCGTCGCCGATGAACTTGCGGTCGGCGCGGGCGACCGCGCCCTTGCCCGGCAGGTTGCGCGTGCCGGTGCCCGGCTGCGCCATCGGCGCGGACTGGCCGCCGGTGACGGAGCTGCCCGTGCCGGGGTCTGTGCCTGCGCCGGGCCGAACGAGAGCGCCAGCGCGAGCAGCGCAGGGACGGCGAACAGGTGTTTCTTCATGTGCTTTTCTCCCTGTACTGCATGAACGAAAAAAAAGGCGGCGCCGCTTCCACGGCGCCGCGGAACATCAATGGCTTACTTCTTCGTGCTGCTGCTGCCGGAGCCGACCGAGCCGCTGCTGCCGCTCGACCCGCTGCTGCCCGTGCTGCTGGAGCCACCCAGGCTGCTGGAGCCGCTCTGGCCGGTGGAGCCGTAGCTGCCGGAGGTGCCCGAGCTCGAAGAGCCCTGGCTGCCGCCCGAAGCGCTCACGCCGCCGGTGCCGCCCATGCCGGACGAACCGGACGGCGAGCCGTAAGAGCTTCCCGGCGAACCGCTGCCCTGGCCCTGGCCGCCGCTGCGGCTGTTGCGCCAGCTGGTGAACTCGTCGCTGAACTTCCTGTAGCGCTCCTGCCGCCAGGACTGGTAGTCGTTGTCCAGGTTGCGGATCTGCTCTTCGCGCCACTGGTGGTACTCGGGGTCGTGGTGCTGCTGGCCACCGCGCGACTGGCTGCCCATGCCGCCACCCTGGCTGGAGCTGCCGTAGCCCTGGCTCCATTCGCTGCCCTGGCTGGTGCCGCCATAGCCGCCCTGGCCATAGCTGCTGGTGCCGCCGAAGTTGCCCTGGGGGCTGCCATAGCCGTAGCCGCCGCCCATGCCGCCGCTGTAGCCCTGGCTGCCGGAGCCATAGCCCTGGCTGCCGTATCCCTGGCTGCCGCTGCCATAGCTGCCCTGGCTGCCTTGGCCGACGCTGCTGCCCATGCCGCCGCCATAGCGGCCCTGCCCGTAGCTGCCGCCCTGGCCGTAGGACGGCTGGTCGTGGCCCTGGCCGCCTTGCCAGCCTTGCGTGCTGCCATAGCCGCCGCCCTGGCCATAGCCGCTGCTGCCGTAGCCACCCGCGCCCTGGCCGTAGGTGCCACCGCTGGACTGGCCGCCCATGCCGCTGCTCATCTGGCCGTAGCCGCCACCGGGTTGGCCACCGCTCCAGCTGCCCTGCTGGCTGCCGTACCGGTTCCAGTCCGACTGGCCGGCCTGGCTGCCATAGCCCTGTCCGCCCTGTCCGTAGCTTTGGCCGCCACCGCCGAAGCCGGACGACTGCATGCCGCCCGCATTGCGGCCGCCGCCGAACTCGCTGCCGGACTCGCCGCGGCCCCAGCTGCCCTGGCTGCCGCCGTACTCGGAGCCGGACGTGCCGCGGCCGTAGCCATGGCTCTCGCCGCCGTAGCCGCCATAACCGGACGACTGCTGCGAGCCGAACTCCGAGCCCGAGCGGCCGTAGCCGCCCTGGGAACCCTGCGATCCCTGCGAGCCGCCGAACTGTCCGCCGCCCTGCTGGCCGCCCCAGCTGCCGCGCGACTCGCTGCCGCCGTAGCCCTGGCCGCGATCCTGCCCCTGGCCGCGATCCTGGCCTTGTTCGCCGCTGCCACTGCCCCAACGGCTCTGCCGGTCGCGATCTTCGTAATCACGAGAAGCCATGTTCATTCTCCTTGTGGATCTGTCTGTGGTCGATGTGTGACGAAGGCTCGCGCGCGCCTTGATGAAGCGAAGGGGCCGGGTCCTCCATCAACGAGTCCAGAGTAGGACTGCACCGCTGATGACCCTGTCGGACAACTGCCGATGGCATGTAGGACTGCTCGGCGCTGCGAAACCAAACGCTGCGAGCTTCACAGAGCGTTTGCACGTTCGCGCGCTGCGCTTGACATGGGTGACCGAGCATCCACTCACCTACGAACAAGGAGAGCAGTCATGGGCAAGACAACCTGGATGGCGCTGGGCCGCCGCGGCCGCGGCCATCGCACTGGCGGCGCCTGCCGCCCACGCACGCACGAACGTCGACGTTCACATCGGCCTGGGCGTGCCGAGCTACGGCTACGGCTATGCGCAACCGGTGTACAGCCAGCCGAGCTACTACTACCAGCCGTCCTACATCTACACGCAGCCGAGCTACGTGGTGCCGCAGCCCCACTACGGCGGCCACCGCCACCGCGGCTGGCGTGACAGCGACCGCGACGGCATCCCGAACCGCTACGACCGCGACCGCGACGGCGACGGCGTGCCGAACCGGTTCGACCGCCGGCCGCAGAATCCCTACCGCTACTGAGCGGGGGAGCGGCCGCGCCTAGTCGTGGCCGTGCAGCATCGCGCTGACG
Source organism: Ramlibacter montanisoli (assembly GCF_013087525.1). GTDB lineage: Bacteria > Pseudomonadota > Gammaproteobacteria > Burkholderiales > Burkholderiaceae_C > Ramlibacter > Ramlibacter montanisoli. The sequence goes on from NZ_JABFCS010000001.1 coordinate 2,466,365, forward strand.
GCCGCGACCAGCGCGATGCCGACCAGCAACCAGGCGACCTGGGCAAGCGTTTCCCGCGCGCCCAGGCGTTTCTGCAACTGGGGGATCAGGTCGGCCAGCGCCACGTAGATGAAGCTGCTGCTGGCCACCACCAGGAAGAAGGGCAGGTAGGCCACCAGCTGGTCCACCAGCCACCAGCCCACCAGCCCGCCCAGTGGCGTCACCGCGCCGGCCAGCGAGACCTTCACCAGCGCGGCGCGCCGGCTGCCGCTGGTTTGCCGCAGCACGGCCAGGTCGCCGATGTGGTGCGGCACTTCATGCGCCAGCACCGCCAGTGCCGCCACCAGGCCCAGGCGCGCGTCGGCCATGAAGGCCGAGGCGATCAGGATGCCGTCGCCGAAGCAGTGCACGCTGTCGCCGGTGAGCACCGCCCAGCCGCCCGAACGCACTGCGGGTTCGGAAGCGTGGGCGTGACCCTCGTGATGGCCATGCGCATGCCCTTCGCCGTTCGACCCGTGGTGGTGATGGTGCTCGTGCCCGTGGTGCCAGAGCTCCGCCTTGTCCAGCAGGAAGAAGAACACCAGGCCTCCCAGCAGCGTGGTGAACAGGGGCTCCGCGCTGCGCCCGCTCTCCAGCGCTTCGGGCAGCAGGTGCATGAAGGCCGTGGCCATCAGCGCGCCGGCGGCGAGGCTCAGGAGGTGCTGTTCGGCCGCGCCGCGACCCAGGGGACCGGTGCCGGCGTCCTTCCAGCCGAGGCGCATGAGGGCGGCCGCGAGCCACACGCTGCCGATGCCGGCGGCGAAGGTCGCGAAGAGGATGGTGATCAGGCTCACGAATGGAAAGCCGCCCCTCGGGGCGGCTCCTTGCGGGGTTCGTTGTTATCGGTCTTCAGGCCGCGCCGTTCGCCTTGAACCACTCCAGCGCGCGCTTCCAGCCATCCTCCGCCGGGCCCTGGCGGAAGCTGGGGCGGTAGTCGGCGTGGAAGGCGTGCGGCGCTTCGGGGTACAGCACGAACTGCGAGGCCCGGGCGGCGGGGGATCCGTTCGCCAGGGCAGCCTTCATCTTATCAACCGTGTCCAGCGGGATGCCGGTGTCGGCCGAGCCGTAGAGGCCGAGCACCGGCGCCTTGAGGCTGGCGGCGACGTCCACCGGGTGGCGCGGGGTCAGGTCCGACGCCGTGCCCACCAGCCGCCCGTACCAGGCCACGCCGGCCTTCACCGGCCCGTGCGCCGCGTACAGCCAGGTGATGCGGCCGCCCCAGCAGAAGCCGGTGATGGCAGCCTTGCGCGCGTCGCCGCCGTTGGCTGCCGCCCACTGCAGCGCGCCGTCGAGGTCGGCCATCACCTGCGCATCGGGCACCTTGGCCACGATCTCGGACATGATCTTGCCAACCTCGCCGTAGCTGCTGGGGTCGCCCTGGCGCGCGAACAGCTCGGGCGCGATCGCCAGGTAGCCGGCGCGCGCGAAGCGGCGCGCGGTGTCGGCGATGTATTCGTGCACGCCGAAGATTTCCTGGATCACCAGCACGACCGGCAGCCCGGTACGCCCGGCCGGCGCGGCTCGGTAGGCCGGGACCTTGAAGCCGTTGACCTCGTAAGTGATCTCGCCCACGGTCAGCCCGTCGGCGGGCGTGCGGATCGCCGTCTGGGCCATCAGCGGCACGGCCGCCGCGGCATAGCCGACGCCCAGCGCCGTCTTCAGTGCGGTGCGGCGCGTCGCGCCCTCCACGGTGGAGGCGCCGGGCAGCAGCGCATCGAAATCCTTCCCCAGGTCTTCGCCAAGCATGGTTTCCTCGGTCATTGCGGACGCCGCAGTCTAGCGATCCCCCGACCTGTCGCAGACTACGGGTTTCAGCCAAGGAGCACCCATGCCCACGATCCGCGTCGACCTCTTCGAAGGCCGCACCCCCGAACAGAAGCGCAACCTGGTCAAGGCGCTGACCCAGGCCTGCGTGGAAACGCTGGGCAGCAAGCCCGAGTCGGTGGACATCCTGCTGTTCGACGTCAAGCCGAGCGACTGGGCCACGGGCGGAGAGCTGTGGTCGGAGAAGAAGAAGTCCTGACCGCGACCGGCGGCGCGCTCCTACGGCCGCGCAGCGGCGGCGAAGGACAATGTGCGCACTGAGATCCCCTGCCCCATGCAACGCCACCTGGCCCTCCTCTCGCTCGCCGCCGCCGCCCTGCTGGCCGGCTGCGTGCAGCCTCCGCAGTCCGCCGCCGCCCCGGCCGGCCCCTGCGACGCGCAAGCCGCGCGCTTCGCGATCGGCTACACGTCGACCGATGCGCTGGCCGCCGAAGTGCAGCGCCGCAGCGGCGCCGACACCGTGCGCGTGCTGCGGCCCGGCCAGGTGACGACCATGGAGTTCAACGCCGAGCGCGTCAACATCGTGCTGGGCGAGGACAACCGGGTGAGCGCGGTGCGCTGCGGGTAGGAGACCGGACCCCGGCAGATTTGCCACCCTAGCGCGCCGAAAACTGCGAAGCTCGGGTCGTTTCGCACCCGAGGGGACCGCCATGAAGACTCGCGCCGCCGTGGCCTGGCAGGCCGGCCAGCCGCTCACCATCGAAGAGCTCGACCTGGAGGGTCCGCGCGCCGGCGAGGTCCTGGTGGAGGTCAAGGCGACCGGCATCTGCCACACCGACTACTACACGCTGTCAGGCGCCGACCCGGAGGGGCTTTTTCCCGCCGTGCTGGGCCACGAAGGTGCGGGCGTCGTGCTGGAGGTCGGCTCGGGCGTGGCATCGCTGAAGGCCGGCGACCACGTCATCCCGCTGTACACGCCGGAGTGCCGGCAGTGCAAGTTCTGCCTCTCGCGCAAGACCAACCTGTGCCAGCGCATCCGCGGCACGCAGGGCAAGGGACTGATGCCGGACGGCACAGCGCGCTTCTCGCTCGGCGGCCAGCCCATCCTCCATTACATGGGCACGTCCACCTTCAGCAACCACATCGTCGCCCCGGAGATCGCGCTGGCGAAGATCCGCACCGACGCGCCCTTCGACAAGGTCTGCTACATCGGCTGCGGCGTCACCACGGGCATCGGCGCGGTGATCTTCACGGCCAAGGTGGAAGCGGGCGCGAATGTCGTGGTGTTCGGCCTGGGCGGCATCGGGCTGAACGTGATCCAGGGCGCCAGGATGGTGGGCGCCGACCGGATCATCGGCGTGGACCTCAATCCGAAGCGCGAGGCCATGGCGCGCAAGTTCGGCATGACGCACTTCCTCGATCCGAAGGAGCACCCCGACATCGTCGACGCCATCGTGCAGCTCACCGACGGGGGCGCCGACTACAGCTTCGAGTGCATCGGCAACACCACCACCATGCGGCAGGCGCTGGAGTGCTGCCACAAGGGCTGGGGCCAGAGCGTGATCATCGGCGTGGCCGACGCCGGCAAGGAGATCGGCACGCGCCCCTTCCAGCTGGTGACCGGGCGCGTCTGGAAGGGCTCCGCCTTCGGCGGCGCGCGCGGCCGCACCGACGTGCCGAGGATCGTCGACTGGTACATGGAGGGCAAGATCAACATCGACGACCTGATCACCCACACGCTGAAGCTGGAGGACATCAACAAGGGCTTCGAGCTGATGAAGGCCGGCGAGTCGATCCGCTCGGTGGTGGTCTATTGAGATGGATGCGGTCACCACGCTGGAGGAACACCGCTGCTTCGGCGGGGTGCAGGGCTTCCACGAGCATGCGTCGCAGGCGGTCGGCTTGCCGATGCGCTTCGGCGTGTACGTCCGCCGCAGGCGCAGCAGGAGCCTTGTCCCGTGCTGTATTGCCTGGCGGGCCTCACCTGCAACGAGCAGACCTTCGCGATCAAGGCCGGGGCGCAGCAGCATGCGGCGCGGCATGGCCTGGTGCTGGTGACGCCGGACACGAGCCCGCGCAACACGGGCGTCGCCGAGGCGGATGCGGACTGGCAGTTCGGCACCGGCGCCGGCTTCTACCTGGACGCGACGCGCGAACCGTATGCGCGCCACTGGCGCATGGAAACCTGGCTGGTGGAGGAACTGCCCTCGGTGCTGGCCTCACGCTTTCCGGTGCGCGACGATCGCGTGGGGATCCTGGGGCACTCCATGGGTGGGCATGGCGCGCTCACGCTGGCACTGCGGCACCCCGGGCGGTTTCGCTCGGTGTCGGCCTTCGCGCCGATCTGCGCACCTTCCGATGTGCCCTGGGGCCGCGGCGCCTTCGGGGGCTACCTGGGCGAGGATGCGTCGGCATGGCGGGAGCACGACGCGGTGCGGCTCGTCGCCGGCGGCGCCCGCGCCCCGATGCTGGTTGTGGACCAGGGCATGGAGGACCCGTTCCTCGCCACCCAGCTGCGGCCGGAACGGCTGGAGGAGGCCTGCGCCGCCGCAGGGCAGCCCCTGACCCTGCGCCGGCACGCGGGCTACGACCACGGCTACTTCTTCATCGCCAGCTTCGTGGGCGAGCATCTCGCGCACCACGCCGCCCTGCTCCGCGCCTGAGCAGGGCCATCGACCTGATCGACGGCACCTGCGAGCTGTTCCGCCACGGCGCGATGCGGCCCAAGCGGCAGGGGCGCAGCGGGCGCAGGCCGTAAAAAGCCTTTTGCGACAGGCACTTGAGCATGGCCAGCGGGGCGAAGGTGCCCTGCCCGCAGTGCCTGCGCGGCCCCCGGCCCCGGCTTGGCGCAGATCACCGGACGAGCACCCAGGTGCCGAATGGCATGGAGGGGCCATGCCCGACCGCCCCAATGGGCGTGTTCCCAAATGCAATTTTCGTGTAGCCTGAAATATTCATGGACGCGCGGTCGAGCAGTCTTGGTGCCTCGTTGGGTTGACCCACCAATTCGATCCTGAGCGTAGGGGGCGGCAATGCACCGCCACGGCATACGTGTGGATGGGCTCCCAGGAGATACGAGATGGACACGCGCAGTCGGAAAACCGATTCTGGTTCGCGCGCAGCGTTGTCGAACCGGCAATCCGCCGGGCCGATCCGGCTGCTGGCAGGGCTCGTGCGGCGGGCACTCGAGAGCCTGGCGTCGCCGGCGCCGGTCGCGCCGCGGCCGGTGTTCGAAACGTTCGAGCCCCGGGTGCTGCTGGCGGCCGACACCGTGGTGCCACGCGTCGAGGGCTCCATCGACGTACCGGGTGAAGTCGATCGCTACGTGTTCAGCGTCCAGGACGAGATCCGCGTCGTCTTCGATTCGCTGACGGCCGATTCCAGCCTGCAGTGGTCGCTGGAAGGCCAGGCCGGCAGCATCGCATCGGCCATCCCGCTGCGCAGTGCCGACGCGATCGACCGCGGCGGCGCCGTGGCCTACGACCTGCCGCCCGGCGACTACACCCTGTCCATCGATGGCACCGGTGACCGCACCGGCAGCTATGCCTTCCGCATCCTGGACCTGGGGCGTGCCGCCACGGTCACGCCGGGCACGTCCGTCAGCGGGCAACTCGGTCCCGCCAATGAAACGGATGCATACAACTTCGTTGGCACTGCCGGGCAGACCTACTTCTTCGACCGCACGCAGCAGGGCGGCGACACGTGGTGGCGCCTGATCGGGCCCGATGGCCGGTCGGTCTGGGGGCCGACGTCGATGACGTCCGATGTCGAGAACGTCACGCTGGCGCAGACCGGCCTGTACAGCCTTCTGGTCGAGGGCCGCGTGACGACCACGACGGCGCGGACTATGCCTTCACGATCCACCAGGTGGTCGACCAGGCCAAGCCCCTGGTTCTGGGCCAGGGCCAGGCGCTGGCGCCGGCCTGGCCGAACGGCGGCGGCGTGGTACTCGACGGCTCGAACTGGCTGCAGACGCCCGACGCGCCCGGGCTGCACGCACCGCGCGTGGTGACGATGGAGGCCTGGGTCACGCTGGGCAGTTTCACCAACAGCTACATGCCGCTGTTCTACAAGGGCGCCGGCGACGGCACGCTGGGTGCGGGCCGCACCTTTGCGTTGTTCGCGGTGAACGGCGGCGGCCTGCTCCTCTCCACCGGCGACGGGAGCGAGCAGTTCCTGTCTTCCCCCTCTGCCCTGGTGACGCCGGGCGTGCGCACCCACGTGGCGGCGACGATCGACCGCGATGCGGGCACCATGGCGATCTTCGTCGACGGAACGCAGGTGGCCAGCGGCAGCGTGCGGACCGGCAATGCCACGGCCAGCGCCTCGCCGCTGACCGTGGGCTTCACGTCCGAGCCGTTTGGCGGCTTCGGGCCCTTCGTCGGCCGCATCGAAGACGTGCGCCTCTGGAACGTTGCGCGCTCGGCGGCCGAGCTCGACGCCGCGCGCAGCACCGAAGTGGCACCGGGGACGCCCGGCCTGCTGCTGGACTGGCGGCTGGACGAGGGCGCCGGCACGCTCCTGGCGGACAACAGCGGACTGGGGCACGCCGGCAGCTTCTCCGGCTTGCTGGACAAGCTGACCGATGCGGTGGCCGGCCGCATCGAGGTGCCGGGCCAGCGCGTGGTCTACACGCTGGACCTGCTGCAACCGAAGCAGGTCGTGTTCGACTCGCTGGCGGACACCAACTTCACCTGGACGCTGGAGGGTCCGCGGGGCACGCATGTCAGCGCTCGCAGCTTCCAGGGCAGCGACTCGCGCGAGTGGGGCACCGCCGACGGCTACATCGCCGACTTCGCGGCCGGCAACCGGCTGGTGCACGAGCTGGCCCCCGGCCGCTACACGTTCACCATCGACGCGCCGGGGATGCCACCGGCGCTTTCGCATGGCGCCTGATCGACCTCGCGCAGGCCACGGCGTTCACTCCCGGCAGCGTGGTCACGGGCAGCATCGATCCCGGCAATGCCACCCAGGCCTGGCGTTTCGACGCGGCCGCCGGCGACCGCGTGGCCTTCGACTTCCTGTCCGCCTCCGACGCCGACATGCAGTGGCGCCTGATCTCGCCGGCCGGCGACCAGATTTTCAGCAGCTTCTTCGGCTCCGACGTGGCCGAACGCACGCTGGCGCAGGCCGGAAGCTATACGCTGCTGGTCGAGGGCCGGCGCTTTGCGCGCGTGCCCAACGCGTACAGCTTCAACGTGCTGCCGCGCGGCAACACCTACAGCGAGCGGACCCCTGGGTTCGACCAGGCCTTCGACGGCCCGGCGCTCGACCCGCTGTGGCGCGCCGGCGGCGTGCCGAGCACCCTCACCCCCGCCGGAACACCCGAACTGCGCTTTCGAGACGCTGGACGGCGCTTCGGTGCTGCGCCTGCAGAACAGCATCGCGGGGCAGTTCCGCGGCGAGGGCTGGACCACCACCAGCAACGCCGTCGGCCAGGGCCTGAACTACGAAGTGCGCTTCAACACCCTGGTGCAGGGCACGGGCGCCGGCAGCGACGAGCTGATCGGCCTGAGCCTCACCGACGTGGCCGACCCGAACCGGTGGATCGCAACTGCGCTCTACAGCAATGCCAGCGGCGCCGCGCGCCAGTTCCGCATCGACAGCCGCGGCGTGGGCGGCAGCGGCTTCCAGTCCCCGGCCTTCGCCTTCGCCGACAACACCTGGTACCGGTTGCGCCTGGAGGCGGCGGTGGACGGGCACCTGCGCGCGGTCGTCCTCAGCGACGTGGGCGTAGAGCTGGCGAGCCTGTCGTTCGGCGTCACGAGCGACGTCTTCGCCGGCGGCTTCCGCGCCGGGATCTACCAGGCCAACACCAACGGCGGCACCAGCACGACCGACGTCGCCATCGACTGGGCCCGGCTGGACACCACGCCGGCGGCACCGGCGCCGCTGGTGCTGGATGCCTTGACCAGCGGCGAGCGCACGGTGGCCACGCAGCGCGACCTCTACAGCTTCACGCTGGCGCAGGACACGCTGGCGGTGATGGACCCGCGCGTGGACAACGGGCAACTGCGCTGGACGCTCACGGGCGACCGGGGCCAGATCGGCAGCCTGAACTTCCAGCAGCGCAGCTGGGACATGGGCGGCAATCCGGTGATGCGCCTGGCCGCGGGAACCTACACGCTGCGCATCGACGGCAACACCACCGGTGCCTACGGCTTCCGGCTGATGGACCTGTCGGCCGCCACGGTGCTCACGCCGGGCACGCCGCTGTCGGACACGCTGGCCCCGGGCAACAGCACGCGCGCCTACCGCTTCGATGCCGCCGCGGGCGACCGGGTGTACTTTGACGCGCAGCAGGCAAGCAACGGCGACTCCAGCTGGCGGCTGATCTCGCCCAGCGGCGACCAGCGCTGGATCACCGGGCTGACCAGCGACGTGGACGTCACCACGCTGGACCAGGCCGGCACCTGGACCCTGATCGTCGAGGGCCGCCGCTACCAGGCGGCATCGACCAATGCCTTCACGGTCAACGTGGTGCCCGCCGTGACGACGACCACCGACATCACGTTCGGCCAGACCGTCGGCACGGGCGCGCGCTGGGGCGCCGGCGCACCGGCGCTGGGCAGCGGCACCGCGCTGGAGTTCGACGGCTTGCGCTGGCTGGGCGTAACCGGCCCCGCGACCAATCTGCGCAACGACCTGACGCTGGAGGCCTGGATCCGGCCCGAGGCCTACGCCACCACCTGGACACCGATCGCCCTCAAGGGCGACGAGTTGGACCGGTGGGGCTACGAACTGTGGCTCAACAACAGTGGTTTCCTGTGGTGGGGAACGCGCGACGCCGCGGGACGACAGAACATCGTGACGGCCGCGGGTTCGATCCAGCTCGACCGGTGGACCCATGTCGCCGCGGTCATCGACCGCAGCGCCGCGACCCCGCAGTTGCGCGTCTACCTCGATGGCGTGCTCGCGGCCTCCGGCGCAGTGCGCAGCAGCGCCGGGATCGACGTGTCCACCCCGCTGTACATCGGCGGCTCCGATCCGGCCAACCGCGCCGTCGACACCGCCTTCGACGGGGCGATCGACGAACTGCGGCTGTGGAGCGTCGCCCGCACCCAGGCGCAGATCATTGCCGATCGCAATGCCGTGCCCGCAGCTCCGGTGGCCGGCCTGAGCCTGCGCCTGCCCTTCGACGAGGGCAGCGGCAACACCGTGGCCGATGCGGGGCCGTTCGCCGCCGGGGTGACGGTGTCGCATCTCCTGGGCGACACGCCCGGCGTCATCGCAGGCCTCCTCGCCACCCCCGGCCAGACCGACCGCTACCGCTTCACGATGGCGCAGGACACGCGCATCGTCGTGGACGCGCTGACCAACTCCTTCGGCGTGGTCAATTGGTCGCTCACCGGCCCCGACGGCCTGGTCGCTGCCCGCAATCTCAACAGCACTGACTCCTCGAATTTCTTCGCAAGCTACGAGCTCGCCGCAGGCGACTACACCCTGTCGATCGACGCCTCGGGCGACGGCGTGGCGGCCTATGGGCTGCGCCTGATCGACCTGGGCGCCGCCACGCTCTTCACCCCCGGCCAGGCGGTGGGCGCCGAACTGCGCCCGGGAAGCCGCACCGATGCCTGGGCGTTCGACGCCGTCGCCGGGCAGAGCTTCTATTTCGACAACCTGGGCGCCGCCACTTCCGACGGCCGCTGGCGCCTGCTGGACCCGCTCGGTCGCCTGGTATGGGAAACGGGCCTCACCAGCGACGTCGACACCTTCAGTCTCGCGCTCGCCGGCCGCTACACGCTGCTGGCCGAGGGCCGCCATCACGCGCCCCACCAGGCCAATGCCTACCAGTTCAACCTGCGGCCGCTTGGCCAGGCCATCGTCGATATCGAACTGGGCAATCGCTACGGGGTCGACCCGGGTCTGGCTCCGGGCCGGATCGGGCAGGGCTTCGGAGCCTGGGGCACAGCCTATGCGTCCGTGCCCAACGGCGCGGCGGTCGACCTCCGGGGCGATGTCACCGTCGAAGCATGGATCAGGCCCGAGCGCTTCAGCAACACCTGGATGCCGATCGTGGTGAAGTCGGGCGACACGGTCGGCTCGCGCACCTATTCGCTCTGGCTCAACAACGGCGGCTTCCTGCACCTCAGCGTGGCCGATGCCAACGGCACCAATCACACGGTGAACAGCCCCAATGGCAGCGTCGTGCTTGGCCAGTGGACGCACATTGCCGGCGTGATCGACCGCAGCGGCGGCACGCCTCAGTTGCGCATCTACGTCAATGGCGTGCTTGCCGGCACGTCGGCACTGGGCAGCGCTGCGGCGGCGGGCAACACCTCGCCGCTGATGATCGGCACGGAGCCGCTGGGCGGCGAGTTCGACGGCGTGATCGAAGGTGCGGCTGTGGAGTGTGGCGCGCAGTGCCGGCGACATCGCTTCGGGCCTGGGCAACGGGCTCGCCGGCAACGAAGCCGGCTTGTCGGCCTATCTGCCGTTCGACACGCTGGCCGGCGGCCTGAGTGCGAGCGGCATGAGCGGTGGGGCGCCGGCGCGCCTGAGCGGCCGTTTCCAGGGCATGGGCGGCACCGTGCTGGGCGGCCTCATCGCGACGCCCGGACAGACCGACAGCTACCGGTTCAATGTCGCCAGCCGAGGCCTGTATGCGCTGGACAACCTGTCCAATGCGTATGGGGTGGTCAGCTGGCGCCTGACCGGCCCGGGCGGCTACGTTGCCACGCGCAACGTGCAGAGTTCGGACTCCTTCGACGGAAACCCGGTGCTCGATCTCGCCGCGGGCACGTACACGTTGAGCGTCGATGCGTCCGCCGACAACACTTCCGCGTACGGACTGCGCCTGATCGACCTTGCGGCGGCGCCGACCATGACGCCGGGCACTCCGATGGTGGGCGATCTGGTGCCCGGCAGCCGGTCCGATGCCTATGCCTTCGATGCCACCGCCGGGCAGCGCTTTTACCTCGACATCCAGGCGAGGGCGAACGGGAATGGCAGCATCCGCGTGATCTCGCCGCAAGGCGACCCCTTGCTGCTCACCGGGCTGGACACCGACTCGGGCCCGTTCACCGTGCCATCGGACGGCCGCTACACCGTGCTGATCGAAGGCCGCCGCACGGCGACCACCACCGACAACAGCTACCGCGTGACGCTCCAGCCGGTGATCGACCCGGTGCACACGCTGGTGCTGGGCCAGTCGCAGGGCCTGGCGCCGACCTGGACCGGTGGGCAACTCGCGCTTGCCGGCCATCACTGGCTGCAGACCCCCGACGCCGCCGACCTGAATGCGCCGCGCGCGCTCACGATCGAAGCCTGGGTGACGGTGGACCGGTTCGTCAACAGCTTCATGCCGATCGTCTACAAGGGCGCGGGGGACGCCACCTTCGGCGCGCGCCGCACCTACTCGCTGTGGGTCAACAACAGCGGCAACCTGATCCTGAGCACCGGCGACGGCGCCGAACAAGCCGTGACCACCAGCGGTTCGCCCATCCGGCTCGGGGTGCGCACGCACGTGGCAGCGACGATCGACCGGGACGCCGGCACGATGAAGATCTTCGTCGACGGCGTGCAGGTCGCCGCCGCCGCCGTGCGGACGACCAACCCCTTTAGCAGCACGTCGGCGCTGGACGTCGGCCGCACCCGCGAGCCCTCGTCCCAGTTCAGCACCTTCAACGGCACGATCGAAGACCTGCGCTTGTGGAAGGTCGCGCGCAGCGGCGCCGAAATCGAAGCCGCGCGCCACGCGGCCGTCGCCGCCGGAACGCCGAACCTGATGCTGAACTGGCGCCTCGACGAAGGCAGCGGCACCGTGCTGGCAGACAGCAGCGGGCTGGGACATGCCGGCAGCGTGTCGGGCCTGTTCGACAACCTGCCCGGCACGGTGGCCGGCCGCATCGAGGTGCCGGGCCAGCGCGTGGTCTACACGCTGGACCTGCTGCAACCGAAGCAGGTCGTGTTCGACTCGCTGGCGGACACCAACTTCACCTGGACGCTGGAAGGCCCGCGGGGCACGCATGTCAGCGCTCGCAGCTTCCAGGGCAGCGACTCGCGCGAGTGGGGCACCGCCGACGGCTACATCGCCGACTTCGCGGCCGGCAACCGGCTGGTGCACGAGCTGGCCCCCGGCCGCTACACGTTCACCATCGACGCGCCGGGGATGCCACCGGCGCTTTCGCATGGCGCCTGATCGACCTCGCGCAGGCCACGGCGTTCACTCCCGGCAGCGTGGTCACGGGCAGCATCGATCCCGGCAATGCCACCCAGGCCTGGCGTTTCGACGCGGCCGCCGGCGACCGGGTGGCCTTCGACTTCCTGTCCGCCTCCGACGCCGACATGCAGTGGCGCCTGATCTCGCCGGCCGGCGACCAGCTTTTCAGCAGCTTCTTCGGCTCCGACGTGGCCGAACGCACGCTGACGCAGGCCGGAAGCTACACGCTGCTGGTCGAAGGGCGGCGGCACCACCAGTCGCCCAACGGCTACAGCTTCCAGGTGCTGCCCCGGGGCAACACGCTGGCCGAGCGCATCAGCGGCATCGACGACAGCTTCGATGGCGCCAGCCTCGCCAGCCACTGGGGGTGCCCACGGGCACCGGCACCATGACGCCCGCGTTCGAATCGCTCGACGGCGCGAGCGTCCTGCGGCTGACGTCCGTGCGCGGCGGCGGCGGCACCGGGCTCTCCTTGCCCGGCACGCGCAACGTCGCGGGCCAGGGCCTGGACTTCGAGATCCGCCTGAATACCCTGGTACAGGGCACCGGCGCCAGCACCGACGAATTCATCGCGCTGAGCCTCTCGGCGGTGGACGATCCGAATCGCAGCCTGTACGTCAACCTGTTCAGCGACGCCAACGGAGCCAACCGCCAGTTCCGCTCGGCGCGTTCCGACCTGGGGCGCCTCGACCAGGCCTTCGCCTTCGCCGACAACACCTGGTATCGACTGAAGCTCGAGGCCGCTGCCAACGGCAACGTGCGTGCGGTGGTCCTGAGCGACGCCAGCACCGAACTGCTGTCGCGCGACCTGGGCGTGACGGCGGACTGGTTCACGGGCGGCGCCCGCTTTGGCATCTACCAGTTCAACACGCTCGGCGGCACGGCAACCAAGGCCGACGTCGCCATCGACTGGGCCCGGCTGGACACGACGCCGGCGGCACCGGCGCCGCTGGTGCTGGATGCCTTGACCAGCGGCGAGCGCACGGTGGCCACGCAGCGCGACCTCTACAGCTTCACGCTGGCGCAGGACACGCTGGTGGTGATGGACCCGCGCGTGGACAACGGGCAACTGCGCTGGACGCTCACGGGCGACCGGGGCCAGATCGGCAGCCTGAACTTCCAGCAGCGCAGCTGGGACATGGGCGGCAATCCGGTGATGCGCCTGGCCGCGGGAACCTATACGCTGCGCATCGACGGCAACACCACCGGTGCCTACGGCTTCCGGCTGATGGACCTGTCGGCCGCCACGGTGCTCACGCCGGGCACGCCGCTGTCGGACACGCTGGCCCCGGGCAACAGCACGCGCGCCTACCGCTTCGATGCCGCCGCGGGCGACCGGGTGTACTTTGACGCGCAGCAGGCAAGCAACGGCGACTCCAGCTGGCGGCTGATCTCGCCCAGCGGCGACCAGCGCTGGATCACCGGGCTGACCAGCGACGTGGACGTCACCACGCTGGACCAGGCCGGCACCTGGACCCTGGTCGTCGAGGGCCGCCGCTACCAGGCGGCCGCCACGAATGCGTTCCGGATCAACGCGCAGCCCGTGGCCGACATCGAGGCCACGCTGGTGGTCGGCGAACGCGTGGACGGCACCATCGCGCACACCGGCCAGCGCCTCCACTACGAATTCACGCTCGGCACCCGCGCGGCCATGCTGTTCGATGCGCTGTCCGATTCGCCCTTCAACTGGAGCCTGCGCGGCCCGCGCGGGACCCTGGTCGGGCCCGGCGGCTTCCTGGGGGGCGAGCGGGCCATCCGCTCCTCCGATTCGTGGGACATCGGCGGCAATCCGCTGCTCGACCTGGAAGCGGGCAACTACGTCCTGACCGTGGACGGCGCCGCCGACGCCACCGGCAACGTCGCCTTCCGGCTGCTCGATCTGGCCGCCGCCACCCCGATCACGCCGGGGTGGCCCGCAGCGGGACGCTGAGCCCGGGCAACGAGACCGACCTGTACCGCTTCGAGGCCACCGCCGGCGACCGCTACTACTTCGATTCGCAGCAGGTCGCCAATGGCGATGCGCTGTGGCGCTTGTATGGCCCCCTCGGCAATCTCGTCTGGCTGCAGGGTCTCCCGAGCGACGTCGACGTCCTCACACTGGGCGACACCGGCACCTACACGCTGGCCATCGAAGGCCGACGCTACACGACCGCGCTCAATGACTACCGCGTGCTCGCGCAGCCCTTGCCGGTGGTGGCGCCGGTCCGCCTGAGCGCCCTCGAGAGCACGCCCGCCCCCGACCTGCGGCCGACCGACCTTCTGGTCGAGGGCACGATCGAGGCCGGTGCGACGGTCACGTTCCACTGGGTGGATCGCAACGAGGGGCTGCTTCCCGCCGATGTCGCCTGGCGCGACCGCGTGGTCGTCACGCGCGTAGGCAGCGACGAGGTGATCGCCAGCGTGGTGCTGCCCTACGACGCCGGCGCACTGGGCGCCCTGGCCGCGGGCGCGCAGCTGGCGCGGTCGGCCGCGGTCACGCTGCCCGAAGGCGCCCTCGGCGCCGGCCTGCTGCGCTTTGCCGTCACGCTCGACATCGACAACGCACTGGCCGAGCAGAACGGTCCGGGCACCGCGGAGGGCAACAACGCCGCCGACACGGTGGTCACGTCGACGTTGCCGGTCTACGCCGATCTGCAGCCCGGCGCGCTGACCGTCACGCCGCCCAGCGGCTGGGAGGCCGGTGCGGCGGTCACGGTGCAGTGGCGCAGCACGAACAACGGCACGCGCGACGCCAGCGGGCCCTGGACCGAGACCTTGCTGGTGCGCAACGTCTCGTCCAACCAGACCGTCCTGTCGCAGACCCTCACGCATGACGGCAGCGCGCTCGCCGCGGGCGGCGGCTTCGTCGAACGCAGCGTCGGTTTCAGCTGGCCGTCCGGCAGCCTCGAAACCGGCCTCTACACCTTCAGCGTCACCGTCGACAGCGGCGCGTCGGTCGTGGAGGTCAATGCCGGCGGCACCGGCGAGACCAACAACGTCGCCAGCCTGTCGGTCGCGTCGGCACCGGACCTGCGCGTGCAGGGCCTGGCGCTCGACCCCGGCCCCCTGCTCTCCAGCGCGACGCTCACGCTGCGCTGGACCACCCTCAACGAGGGCAACGCCGTCGTACGCAACGGCTTCAGCGAGCGCGTGCGGGTGGTCAACATCGCCACGGGCCAGGTCATCCTCAACACGGCGGTGCTGTACGACGCCGCGGTGGGCGGTGTCATTGCCGCGGGGGAGCCGCGCGCGGGAGATCAGTTTCCAGCTGCCCGACGGGCAGGCAGGAGCCGGCAACTTCGAAGTGACGGTCACGAGCGATTCCGACGTCAACGGCAGCAGCGGCGTGCTGGAGTTGAACGCGTCCAACACGGCGGAAGGGAACAATGCGGCGAGCCTGACGTTCACTTCGGCCCAGGCGGCCTACCCGAACCTGGTGGCCGGCGCCCCGGTCTCGGTGCCGAGCGCTGGCGGGGGCCAGACGGTCACCGTCACCTGGACGGTGACGAATGCCGGCGCCACCGCCGCGACCGGCAGCTGGATCGATCGCCTCGTGCTCTCGGGCGACGGCAGCTTCGGCAATGGCGACGACCGCCTGAGCGTGGACGTGCCGCACACCGGCCCCCTGGCCGCCGGCGCGAGCTATGACGCGAGTGCGCTGGTCACGCTGCCGAACCAGTTCGACGGCACCCTGCACTGGATCGTGCGCACCGACGTTCTCGCGTCCGTCGTCGAACCGGACACCCGTCCGGACAACACCTCCGCGCCGACGGCGGTCACGGTCGCTTCGCCTTTCAGCGACTTCCTGGTCGAAGCCGTCAGCGCCCCGGGCGCCGCGATCGCCGGGACCTCGGTCGAGGTCGCCTGGCGCGTGCGCAACATCGGCAACGCCATCGCCGACGGCAGCTGGCGCGACCGCGTCGTGCTTTCGAACGACGGGATCTACGACAGCACGGACATCGTGCTGGGCACCTTCAACCGCAGCGGGCCGCTGGCGACGCAAGAGACCTACACGGTGCGAGCCAGCTTCACGCTGCCCCTGGAGCTGACCGGCAGCTGGCAGGTGCTGGTGCGCAGTGACATCGACGGGTCCGTCTTCGAAGGGGGCCGCATCGGCAACGACACCGGGACCGCGCCTGCGCCCCTGGTCATCGCGCCGGCGCCTTCGGCCAACCTGGTGGCCGGCGCGGTGATCGCGCCGGCGCAGGCGCTCGCCGGCGCCGTGGTGTCGGCCAGCTGGACCATCACCAACGAGGGCGAGGTCGCCGCGCTGGGCCCCTGGACCGACTACGTCTACTTCGCACCCATCGGCCAGTTGGCCGGGGCCACACTGCTGGGGACGCGCTCGCGCAACGAGCCCCTGGCGGTCGGCGCGAACTACAGCGCCAGCCTGCAGGTGGCACTGCCGGCGGTGGCCGACACCGACGGCGCGCGCCTGCTGGTCGTCACCGATGCGCAGCACGGAGTCTACGAGTCGCAGCGGGAAGGCGACAACGCGGCGGTGAGCAACACGCTGTCGCTGCGTCATGTCGATCTCCAGGCGACGGCCGTCGCGGCACCGGCCGCCGCGACCTCGGGCGACCTGGTGCAGGTGACGTTCGACGTGAACCAGGCGGGATCGACCACGCTGACCGGCGCCTGGACCGACCGGCTCTACCTGTCCAGCACGCCGACCGTCGATGGCAGTGCACGCCTGCTGGCCTCGCGGGCGGTGGACTCGACCCTGGCGGCCGGCGCGAGCTACCCCAGCGTGTTCGACATCACCATCCCGGTGGACGTGCAGGGCAGCTGGTACCTCGTGGCGGTCAGCGATGCACTCGGCGAGGTGGGAGAAGTCGGAGGGGAAGGCAACAACGTCGCCGCGACGGCGATCACGGTGACGCTCGCGCCTTATGCCGACCTGGCCGTCAGCGATGTCACCGCGCCGGCGCGCCTGATCGCCGACCCGGCCCGCATCACCGTCGGGTGGACCGTGCGCAACACCGGCACCGGCGCGGGCCTGGCCTCGAGCTGGACCGATCGCCTGGTGCTGTCGAAGAACGCGGTGGCAGGGGACAACGACGACATCGTCATCGGCAACTTCGTGCGCGACACCGGCCTCGCCCAGGGGGCGAGCTACAGCCGCAGCGAGACCGTGTTCGCACCGGCCAGCTACGCGCCGGACAGCTATCGCGTCTTCGTCATCGCCGATGCGGGCAGGCAGGTGTTCGAGAACGGCTCCGAGGCCAACAACGCCGCGGCCGCGCCGGCGCCGCTGGACCTGATGCCCATCCCGTTCGCCGACCTGGTGCTCACCGACCTGGTGGTGCCCGCCACGGCGCAGTCCGGCCAGTCGCTGGCCGTGAGCTGGGCGGTGCGCAACGACGGCATCGCGCGCACCGACCGCACGAGCTGGTCGGACACGGTGATCGTCTCGCGCAATCCCGACGGGAGCGACGTGGTCGCCATCGCGGGCTTCGACCATATCGGAGTCCTCGCCGCGGGCGACCGCTACGAGCGCAGCGGCAGCGTCCGCCTGCCCGATGCGTTGTCGGGGCCGGTCTACGTGACGGTGCGCACCGGCGGCGTGTTCGAGTTCATCCACGACGACGCCCTGAACAGCGCCAGCGCCGGGCCGGTGCTGGTGAGCCAGTCGCCGGCGCCCGACCTCGTGGTGACGTCCATCAGCGCGCCCACTGCGGCCAACGAGGGCGAATCGATCGACATCACCTGGAGCGTGCGCAACGACGGCGTGGCCCGTGCGGCCGGCTCGTGGACCGACACCGTGTCGCTGCGCAAGCCCGGACTGGACCCGGCCGATCCGGCCACACCCAAGCCGATCGTGCTGGGTTCGTTCACCACGACCAGCGGCCTCGACGCCGGACTCAGCTACACGCGCACCGAGCGATTCAAGCTGCCGGCGCGCACCGAAGGGGGCTGGCAGGTGGTGGTCAGCACCGACGGCGGCAATACGTTGTTCGAAGGCAGCCCGGAGATCGCCAACAACACCTTGCTCGACGACGAGGTGCTGTTGCTCTCGCTGAACCCGCGGCCCGACCTGCAGGTCCAGACTCTGACCGCGCCCGAGCGCGTGACCGCCGGCAGCACCGCGGCGGTGGCGTTCACGGTGGTCAACCGCGGCCCGGTGGCCACGGCCACGCCGCGCTGGGTCGACCACGTGTACCTGTCCCTCGACGACAAGCTGGGCAGCGACGACATCCTGCTGGAAGCGGTCGAGAACGGCGCTGCGCTGGCCAAGGACGCGGCCTATGCATCGACGACCCGCAGCATCGTCATTCCGGAGCGCTTCCGCGGCCCGGGCTTCTTCATCGCGATGGCCGACGCCGGCGGCGCGGTCGAGGAATACCCCGCGGCCAACGAAAGGAACAACATCGCGGTCAAGGCCGTGTTCGTCGAGGCGCAACCGCTGTCCGATCTCGTCACGGGCGCCGTGGTGGTGCCGGCGCAAGCGGTGTACGGGGGCGAGATCACCGTGCGTTTCACGGTGACCAACAAGGGCTCGGCCGCGACCAACCGCAGCGGCTGGACCGACACCGTCTGGCTGACCAAGGACAAGACCCGCCCCAGCCCCGGCCCGCGTTCGGTGCTGACGGTGGAAGGCACGCCGATCGTGATTCCCGGCAACGACGCAGTGCTGCTGGGCAGCTTTGCCCACGACGGAGCGCTGGCGCTGGGCGAGAGCTACACGCAGGAAGTCAAGGTCCGCATCCCGCAGCAGATCGATTCCGGCACCTGGTTCATCACGCCCTGGAGCGACGCCTACGACGCGGTGTTCGAGGACACCCTGGCCAGCAATCTCAACACCGACGACCCGAACGAGTTCGACAGCAACAACTACAAGGCGCGCGCGATCGACATCCTGGGCACGCCCGTGCCGCCGCTGCCGGATCTGCAGGTCGTCGCCGTCAGCACCAACGCAGGCCCCGGCAACCCGGGCTCGGTCGATGGCCCGTTCACCGTGACCTGGACGGTGCGCAACTTCGGCGAGGGCGTGGCCATCGGCCTGGGCGGCTCCTGGTCCGACAGCGTTTTCCTGCATGAGACGCCGGACCTGTTCGCCCCTGGCGCCAGGGTCTGGTCGCTGGGCAGTTTCGAGCGCCTGCACTCGCTGGACCCTCTGGCCAGCTACACGCAGACCAAGTCCTTCGATCTTTCGCCGGCGACCAAGGGCCTGTACGTCACGGTGATCGCCGACACCAACCCGATCGTTCCATTCGTCATCGAGTCGATCGAGGACAACAACGCACACACGGCGACCACCGAGGTGGTCGCGCGTCCGGCCGACCTGGTGGTGACCTCGATCAGTGCGCCCGCGCCGCAGAACTTCTCCGGCGAGCGCACCACCGTGAGCTGGACGGTGCGCAACGACGGCGCCGCCATCTGGGCCGGCACCCGGCACTGGACCGACGCGGTGTGGCTCTCGCCCGATCCGACCTTCGGTTCGCGCGCGGTGAGGGTCGGACAGCTGGTGCACGCGGCCGGCGACGGCCTGGCGCATGGCGAAAGCTACACCGCCAGCACCGAGATCGCGGTGCCGGCCGGCCATGACGGACCGTATTTCCTGTATGTGGGCAGCGACATTGCGTTCCAGGGCACGTCGACGGCGGCCGAGGGCGACAATGGCGACAACGACCGCGTGCGCCGCCTGTATGCCGGCAATGTGTACGAAGCCGAGGCGAGCAACAACAACTTCAGCCGCGGCACGATCGACATCATCTACCGCGAGCCGGACCTGACGATCTCGGACATCACCGTCCCGCCGGGGCCGCTGCTGTCGGGGCAGGACCTGACGGTCAAATTCACGGTCAGCAACGAGGGCACGCGCGACACGCGCGAATGGCGCTGGACCGACCGCTTGTACCTGTCGCGCGACCCCTCGCTCGACAGCGCCGACCTGCAGGTGGCGAGCTTCCTGCGCCTGGGTCCGCTGGGCGCCGGCGACAGCTACGAGCGCACGGCCACGTTCCAGATTCCCGGGGACGCGGAGGGGCCCTTCTACCTGATCGCCTTCGCCGACTCCGACGTGTTCGGCCAGGAACCGGGCCGTGCGGCCGCGACCATCGGCTTGGGCGCCATCCAGGTCGTCGACGATGCGGTGCCCGAGTTCAGGGACGAAGGCAACAACACCACGGTACAGGCCGTTTCCGTGACCCTGGCCCCCGCCGCCGACCTGCGTGTCACCGACATGGTGGTGCCCGAGCGCACGCTGCGCGGCCAGGCGCTGGAATTCCAGTACACCGTGACCAACACCGGCGGCGCGGCCACTCCCGGGGCAGGCGTCAGCTGGTTCGACCGCATCTACCTGTCGGCCGACCCGCTGTTCGACCCGGTGGCCGACCGCTTCATCGGCCAGATCAGGCACGAAGGCGTGGTCGCGGCCCATGGCGGCAGCTACACGGTCGTGACCAACAGCTCGCCGGAAACCGCCCTCAAGCTGCCGCGCGACCTGACCGGTGCGTACTACGTGTTCGTGCAGACCGACCCTGCGCTGGGTGCCGGCGTTCCGCGCGGCCAGGTCTTCGAGGCAGGCTTCGAAGGCAACAACGTCAGCGTGTCGCCGACCCCGATGCTGATCGAACTGCCGCCGCCGTCCGACCTCGTGATCACCGCGATCAGCGCGCCGCCCGGCGCGAGCACCGGCGAGGAAGTGCGCATCGACTTCACGGTGACCAACCAGGCCGGCGCCATGGCCGAAGGCTCGTGGACCGATTCGATCTATTTGTCCAGCGACGGCGAGTGGGGCTTGGGCGACGTGCTGCTGGGCAAGGTTGCGCACAGCGGCAACCTGGCCGTGGGCGCCAGCTACAGCTCGCAGTTGCTGGCCCGGCTGCCGCCGGCCAAGGCCGGCGACTACCGCATCATCGTGCGCAGCGACATCTTCAACGAGGTCCACGAAGGCGCGGACGAGCGCAACAATGCGACGGCCAGTGCCGGCACGCTGGCACTCACCGTGCCGGCGCTGCAACTGGGCGTGCCCTTGCTCACGACACTGTCGCCGGGCCAGCAGCGGCTGTTCAGGGTCACTGTCGGCGCCGGTGAAACCCTCAGCCTCGCGCTCGACGGCGCCGACGACCTCTCGGCCAACGAGCTGTTCGTGCGCTACGGCGACGTGGCCAGCGGCTTTGCCTTCGACTTCGGTGCCAGCCAGACCTTGTCGGCCGACCCGAGCACGGTGGTGCCGGCCACGCTGGCCGGCGACTACTACGTGCTGATCCAGGGCCGCTCCGGGGCGGCCGCACACGCGCCCGTGAAACTCACCGCCAAGGCGCTGCCGTTCAGCATCACCGACATCGTGCAGGACCAGGGCGGCGACGGTCGCTGGGTCACGACCACGATCAGCGGCGCGCGCTTCAAGCCGGGCGCGCTGGTCAAGCTCGTGCGGCCCGGCCTGGTGGAAGTCGAACCGGCGCGCTTCGAGGTGCTGGACGCGACGACCATCATCGCCACCTTCGACCTGCGCAACGTGCCGCACGGCTTGTACGACGTGGCCGTGATCAACCCAGACGGCGCGTTGGCGACGCTGCCTTATCGCTACCTGGTCGAGGCGGCATTGCCGATCGACGTGACGATCGGCCTGGGAGGTCCGCGCGTCGTTCCCGCCGGGCAGACCGGGCTGTACAGCGTCTCGCTGCAGAGCCTGACCAACGTGGACACGCCCTACGTGCACTTTGCGTTCGGCGCGCCCGAGCTGGGCGACAACGCCAAGGTGTTCGGCCTGCCGTACGTGAGCTTCAACTCGAACGTGCGCGGCGCGCCCGATGGCCAGCGCACGGACGTGCCCTGGGTCAGCCTGGACAGCGAGGTGAACAGCGGCGGTTTCATGCTGGCCCCCGGGTATGCGCTGGACGTGACTGCCGGCGGCTTCGTCGGCATGAGCTTCTCCGTCACCACCTATCCCGGCCTGAAGGCGCTGTACGACCGCGACTTCGAGGCCTACAAGCGCGCGCTCTACGACGCGCGACCGGACCTCGCCAAGGCCGACGTGCTGGCGGAAGGCGTCGGCAGCCTGGGCAGCGAGCTGGCGGAATACTTCTCCGACCCCAACGCCAAGCTCAACGACAAGTGCGTGGCCCTGTTCATGCCCTTCCTGTTCAACGTCACGGCTGCGGCCACGCCGATGACGCGTGACGAATTCGTCGCCGAACAGACCGCGCAGGCCCAGAGGCTGCGCAGCGCGGTGCTCGCCGACACCGAGGCCAATGCCGCGCTGATCAATCTCGCTGCCGATGGCGAGGGCTGGGTCAACGCCTACCTGGCCGCGCTCGAGGACGGTGGCTTGCTGCGCCCGGCCGATGAGGCCCCGCCGATCCGGCGCGACCCCAAGGTCGTGAGCCTGCTGGCGGTGCTCGGCAGCGGCGTGCTGGTCGGGCCGGCGGGCCGCGAGATCGCCAGCCCAAGCTCGCTGGGCGCCTTCTTCGAGCAAGTGCACCAGTGGTACGGCGACACGCCCGGGACGATCGCGCCGCTGATCGGCTACGACATTCGCATCAGCGACGAGTGCGGCGAGTATGCGATCCCGGTGCCCAAGGTCGCGGCCTTCGAGGACTTCGACCTCGGCTTGTCGCACCCAACCTATTTCCAGTCGGTCAACGTGTTCTCGCCGGGCGCCGGCGCAGGCCCCGCGCTGACGGTGGACCCCGGCTTCTCCTCATTGGCGTCCAGCAACACGCTGGCCGCGCTCGACTTGCAGGCGCTGTTCGACCAGATCGCGCGGAGCGCCGCCGGCGGGGCCACGATCAGCGGCCCCTCCGGCGCGGGCGACGCGCAGTTCGTGCCGGTCAACACCGCGCTGCCCTACACCGTGCGCTTTGCCAACCCGGCCGAGTCGAGCACCGCGGCCAACGAGGTGCGTGTCGTGAGCGTGCTCGACGACGATGTGTCGGTGCGTTCGTTCCGCCTCGGCGACATGCAGATCGGCGGCGTCACCATCCACGTGCCGGCCGAGCGCGCGAACTTCCAGGGCGATTTCGACCTGCGCAATTCGCTGGGCTTCATCGTGCGCGTGAGCGCCGGCGTGGACCCGACCAGCCGCACCGCGAGCTGGGTGTTGCAAGCCATCGACCCGGAAACCGGCGAGGTGCTGCAGGACGCCACGCGCGGCCTGCTACTGCCCGACAACACGCAAGGCCGTGGCGCCGGCTTCGTGAGCTGGACCGTTCAGGCCGCCTTCGGCGCCGCCACCGGCGCCGAGATCTCGGCGCAGGCGAGCGTGCTCCTCGACAATCAGGCCCCTTCGAGACCGACGTCGTCACGAGCACGATCGACGGCGAGGCGCCCCAGACCACGCTGACCGCAGCACCGGTGCAGGCCGGCAGCCGCGACTGGCTGGTGCAATGGGAGGCCGGCGACGAGCCCGGCGGCTCGGGCGTGCGGCACACCACCGTCTACGTGCGCGCCGAAGGCGGCAACTGGTCGATCTGGCAGCGCCAGACGCAGGAGACGCAAGCCGTCTACGAAGGCGAGCCCGGCACGCGGTACGAGTTCCTGGCGCTGTCCGTCGACCTGGCCGGCAATCGCGAACTGCCTCCCGGAAGCGACGTGCCGAGCGACGGCACGGTGGTCGATGTCGGCGGCACGCCCGAGGTTGGGCGCACGTCGCAGGACGTTGCCGCACCGCCGCCGGCCAGCAACACTGCGCCGACCAACGAACTGTTCGTCCAGGCGCAGGCCAACCTGCCGGCACTGCAGCCGCTGCGGCCCTCGCTGTTCACGACGGTGATTGCACCATTCGGCGGCGAAGCCTTCGGTACCGGCGTGGGCCAGAGCTTTTCCGGCATTGGTCCGCTCGCGCTGCTCGACCGGCCCGACGGCAGCTACGTCGTCAGCGGCGGCGGCAATCGCGGCGCGCTGTACGTGTTCGACCAGGACGGCGGCCACGCGCTGGCGCCCGCGGTGCAACTCGACAGCCCGGTGTTCGACCTGGCCTGGGATGGCCACGGCGGTCTCTGGGCCACTTCGGGCGGCGGCCAGCTGCTGGAGCTGGACCCGACGTCGCTTGCGATCATCAACCGCTACGGCGACAGCCTGACGCAGGCCCTGGCCTTCGACGCCGCGAACAACGTGATCTTCGTTTCTTCGGGCGACGGCATCGAGCGCTTCGACCTGGCGACGCGCCGCTTCAGCCACTTCAGCAACTCGCGCGTCGACGATCTCGCGATCGCACCTGACGGCAGCTTGTGGGCAACGGCCTGGCCGCGGCGCGGCGACGTGCTGAGCTTCGACCACCGCGGCCGCGCACAGGTGCAGCTGCGGATGGATGCGGCGCTGGACTCGCTCGCCTTCGGCCGCGCCGGCACGGCGCTCGAAGGCTTGCTGTTCGTGTCCGCCCGCATTCCGTCGGGCAGCAGCGATGCCGCCAACCTCTACATGGTCGACCTCGCCACGATGCGCGTGCTGGAAGTCGCGCGCGGCGGTCCCAGCGCCGAGCAATTGCTGGCGACCGGCGATGGCCGCCTGCTGATCGCCAACGGCGCGCAGGTCGATGTGCTGGCGCCGATGGTGGCGCCGCTGGTGGTCAGCGTGGGTCCGCCGGACGGTGCGCTGGTTCCGCTGCCGCTGCCCGAGATCTCGGTCGTGTTCGACCACGACATGCTGGCGGACAGCGACACCCTGGCGGCTTCGGTGACCAACCCGGCGAATTACCGCCTGACCAGCGATGGCACGCCGCTGCTGGTGCGCAGCGTGTTCTATGACGCGGTCACGCGGACGGCTACTTTGCGCTTCGACGAACTGCAGCCCGGCAACATCGAACTCACGGTCAGCGCATTGGTGCGCAGCCGCCAGGGCCTGGCGCTGGCCGAGGACTTCGTCTCGGGATTCACCGCGGTCAGCGATTTCTCGGCGCTGGTGCGCCTGGACTTCGAGGCCACCCGATCGGACCGCCTCAGCGGCACGTTCAGCTACGACGTGCGCGTGACCAACACGAGTCCCTACGACCTGCGTGCGCCGCTGATGCTGGTGATCGACCCCGCACGCTACTTCGAGGGTGCGCTGGTCGGCGGCCTCAGCTCCAACGGCCTGTGGTTGATCGACCTGGGCGTGGACGGCAGCGGGCTCGCGCCCGGCGAGTCCACGGTGGTCCAGACCGTGATGCTGACCAACCCGCTGGGTCAGCGCGCCAACCTGGGCAACAGCATTTACGCGCTCCCGTACCCGAACGTGGCGCCGCTGTGGCTCAGCACGCCGGTCGGCACCGCCACCGTGGGCCAGAGCTATGCCTACCCCTTGCAGGCGCTCGACCCGGACGGCGTGGGCTTGCGTTACCTGCTGGTGTCCGGACCCGACGGCATGGAACTCGATGCCGACACCGGGGTCCTGCGCTGGATTCCGGACGCCGGGACGCCGGCCCGGGCCAACGTGGCACTGCGGGCGTACGACGCGCGCGGTGCGTTCGCCCAGCAGAACTTCAGCATCGACGTGGCGCAGGGCAATCGCGCCCCGGTGCTGCTCGGTCTCAAGCCGGAATACACGCTGCTCGAGGGCCAGTTGCTGCACATCGCCGTCGATGCCGTGGATCCGGACGGCGACACGCTGTCGCTGTCGATGGACAAGCTGCCGGCCGGCGCGGTGTTCGATCCCATCGGTCGCGTCTTCGAGTGGGTGCCGCGCTTCGACCAGGCGGGCATCTACAGCGACGTGCGATTCGTCGCCAGCGACGGAAGTCTGATGTCCGAAGCCGCGATCCGGATCACGGTCTTGCAGGCCAACGCTCCACCGATGCTCGATGCGGTGGCGCCGCGCACCGTGCGCGAGGGCGACCCCATACGCATCGCGTTCAATGCCATCGACCTGGACGGCGACGCGCTCGTCTTCACCAGTCCCAACCTGCCCAGCGGGGCGGCGATCAACCCGAACACCGGCGTGTTCGAGTGGACGCCCTCGTTCAACCAGGCGGGCAGCTACACCATCGCGATCTGGGTGGGCGACAACCGGGTCAACTCGGAGGTCGAGCTCCAGCTCGAAGTGCTCAATGTCAACGCTGCGCCCGAGTTCGACTCGTTCACCGGGTTGACGGTGGCCGAGGGCCAGTTGCTGTCGCTGCGCACTTTCGCGCTGGACCCCGACAACGTCGGCTTCGTGCTTCCGGACCGCCTGTCAACGGGTGCCGTGACGCCATTGCTGGGCACGCAGCCGACGGTGGTCTACAGCGTCAGCGGGCTGCCCCCGGCGCGGTCTTCGACCCCGAGACGGCCATGCTGAGCTGGACGCCCGGTTTCGACCAGGCCGGCAGTCACTCGGTCACCGTCACGGCCACCGACGACGGTGACGGCACGGGCACGCCCTTGTCCACCGTGGCGGTGATTCCGTTGCGCGTGCGCAATGCCAACCGCGTGCCGGCGATCGTGGCGATCGACAACCAGGTCGTGACCAAGGGCGAGGTGCTGGAGATCCCGATCGCGGTCACCGATGCCGACGGCAATGCGCTGGACCTGCGCTTCGAGGTGACGCTCAAGGGCCTCGACCAGCCGGTGGCCTTCGATGGCTTGCCGCTGCGCGCCGACGGTCGTGCGCCCTTGTTCGATTTCAGGGCCACCGGCAACGGCACCGGCGTGCTTCGCGTCGCCCCCGGAGAACGTGACCGCGGCGACTATCTCGTGACCTTGGTGGCGCGCGACGATGGCGACGGCGAGGGCGAAAAGGGACGCCTGCGGGAGACCCGCACGTTCGTCGTGAAGGTCGACTCCGCCGGCGAGACGCCGGTGCTGGCACCGATCGGCGACAAGGTGGCATTGATCGGCCAGGCCTTGAATTTCACCGTGAGCGCCGGCGATCTCGACGAGGACGCGCTGACGCTGACGGCGGATGCCCTGCCCGCCGGCGCGACACTGCTGCCCGGCGCGGTCTACGGCACGGCCGACTTCAGCTGGACGCCGGGCAGCGCCGGCGTCCACGAGATCACATTCACCGTCACCGACAGCCTGGGCCAGAGCGACAGCCGCACGATCCAGCTCGAGGCGCGCGCCGCCAATGCTGCGCCGATCCTCCCCCGGTGGGGGACCGCGTGGCGACCGAGGGCTCGCCGCTGGTCATCGAGATGGCGGCCGGCGACAGCGACGGCGACTCGCTCAGCTACACCGTCGCCAACCTGCCGGCCGGTGCCCGCTTCGACCCGACGACCGGGCGCCTGACCTGGACCCCGAACCTTTTCGCCGCCGGCCGCTACCCCGGCATCGTGCTGTCGGTCTCCGACGGGGCCGCGACCGTCAGTGAAACGATCGCGATCACCGTGGCGCAGAACAACCAGGCGCCCTTGCTCGCCGGCATGCCGCCCCTGGGCGGACAGGAACGCCAGTTGCTGCAATTCACCCTGGTCGGCACCGACCCCGATGGCGACGCGCTGCGCTACACGCCGGTCGGCACGCTGCCCGAGGGGGCCTTCTTCGACGGCTCCAACGGCCGCTTCGAGTGGTTGCCTTCGCACGCGCAAGCGGGCGACTACACGCTGAACTTCACCGTCAGCGATGCGTCCGGTGCGCAGGATTCGATGGCCGTCCAGGTCGCGATCGCCGACGTCAACCGCGCGCCGCTGCTGTCCTTCACGAACCACCTGGCCGAACTCGGCCAGCCGCTGGAGTTCAGCGTCGCCGCCAGCGACGAGGATCTCGGCGAGACGCTCGTCTTCTCGGCCCAGGGCCTGCCCGAGGGGGCCACGCTGGACGCCGCCACCGGCCAGCTGCGCTGGACCCCCGGCGCCGGCCAGGCGGGCGACTACCTGGTCATCGTCGGTGTGAGCGATGGCAAGTCGACGGTGCAGCGCGGACTGGCCTTGCGCGCGCTGACGCAGCCACAAGGCCCGCAAGTCGCCATCGTGCTCACGCCCAGCTTCCCGGCGGTGCCGGGGCAGCCGGTGGCGATCAGCGTGCTGGCCGATGCCATCTCCGCGGTGGCCTCGCGCAGCCTGACCATCAATGGCATGGCGGTGGCGCTCGACGGCCAGGGCCGCGCGATCTTCACCGCGCCCGCCAGCGGCCTGTTCCAGCTCGAGGCGACGGCGACCGACCTGGACGGTTTCGTCGGGTCGACCCATCTGGTTCTCAAGGTGCGCGATCCGGCGGACGCCGCGGCGCCGGTCGTGGCGTTCGAGCCCGGGCTGGGCGGGCGCACGCTGGAGACGGCCACCGTCCTCAACGCCAGCATCGTGGACAGCAACCTCGAATCCTGGACACTGGAGATCGCGCGCCTGGGCAGCGAGCGCTTCAGCGTACTGGCGCACGGGCAGGCCGCCATCAGCGGCGCGCTGGCCAGCTTGGCGCCCTCCGCGTTCGAGACCGGCGCCTACGTGCTGCGACTGACCGCCACCGACGTCGCGGGGCGCAGCGCGCGCACACAAGTGCAAGTCGAGATTCGCGCCGCAGGCGCCAGCAGCGGCTACGCGCGCAGCGAGAGCGACTTCAGCGCGGCCCTGGCCGGCCATGCGCTGGATTTCACCCGGCACTACGACTCGCGGGCCGCCGACCGCGACGGCTCCTTCGGCAGCGGCTGGCGACTCGCCTGGCGCGACACCGACCTGTCCAGCGACCTGCCATTGGGCGGCGCCGAAGAGCGCGGCCTGTACCCGCCGCTGGAGCAAGGCACGCGCGTCTACCTGAGTGCGCCGAGCGGCGAACGCGTCGGTTTCACCTTCGCGCCGCAGGCCGTCAGCCGCGGCGGCCTGTCGTGGTTCGAGGCGCACTGGGTCGCAGATGCCGGCTCCGGCTGGCAGCTCGAGTCGGTGCCGGACAAGCTGCTGCGCGCCGGCGACCGCTACTACCTGCTTGACGGCACGCGTCCGTACAACCCGGCGGCAGCCACGCCCGACCGCGCGCAGTACACGCTGGTCAGCGCCGCGGGCACGCGATACGAGATCAACGCCGCGCGGGGCGTCACCGGCATCGTGTTTGCCGACGGCGTGCGCCTGGGCGTCAGCGACAGCGGTGTCGTGGCCGCCAACGGCGACCTGATCCGCTTCGTCGCCGATGGCCAGGGACGCCTTTCCGCGGTGGTCGCGCCCGACGGGCGCATCTTCAGCTACGAGTACGACGACCAGGGTCGGCTGGTGAGCGCACGCAACCTGAGCGCCGCGCAATCGCAGCGCTATGCCTACGGCGCGCAGGGTGTGCTCGCCCTGTCGGCGGGCAGCGCGGGCGGCGTCGCGGTGACCTATGGTGGCGAGGCCACGGTGATGCCGATCGACGCCGATCTCGGTGCCGCGCTGGCCTATTTGAATGCCGGGCATTCCGGCAGCCTCGCGGCGGGGCAGACCGCCCGGCTGACTTTCAGCGTGCGCGAGAGCGAGCTGCAGGCCACCGCCGGCGGCGCGGTCCTGCTCGGCGTGGTGGTGAGCGCCACCTCGGGTGACCTGATCCCCGCGCTGCCGCAGATCGACGGCCTGTCGCCCCTGGTAAGCCGGGTCGAGGGCAGTGAAGTCTTCGCGCTGTACCGGGTCGACAGCGCCGGCCTGAAGCGACTCGAGCTGGCCGGCAGCGGATCCGGAGACTATGCGCTGCGCCTGTTCGTCGCCGGCGACCTCAACGGCGACCAGCGCGTCGATGGCCGCGATGCACAAGCCATGGCCATCGCACGCGCCGGAGCCTACAGCATGGCGGCCGATGTGGAGCGCGACGGCGACGTCGACGCTTCGGACGTGCAGCTGCTGTTCGCCAACCTGGGTTACGCCCCGAACCAGGCCCCGAGCGTCGCGTCCGGCGCCTTCAAGACCCACGTGGACCTGGCGGCCGACCGGGCGATCGGCAACCTGGTCACGGACCCGGAAGGCGACCGACTGAGCCTGCGCATCACCGGAACCAGCCAGGGCAGCGCGCAGATCGTCGGAGACGGTCGGACCGTGCTGTTCACCCCGAGTGCCGGATTCACCGGCACCGGCACCGTCACGGTGGTCGCCGACGACGGTTACTCGGCATCCACGCCCACGACGCTCAGCTTCACGGTGAGCGACTCGCCGCTGCTTGCCATCGATTTCGACCGCCGCGACTTCAAGCTGCGGCCCGGCGACCAGTACGCGGTGCGCCTGATCGGCACCTTCGCCGACGAGGCCGACGTGGCATTGCCGGCGGACTACCTGAGCTTCTCCAGCTTCGATCCGGCAGTGGCCGCGGTGAATGCGCGCGGCAGCATCACGGCGCTGTCAGAAGGCAGCGGCGGCTTGCTGGTGACGCGCGGCGCCATCTCGGCGGCAGCGGCGATCGGCGTCGGCACGCCGCGCACGGCAGCACAGGTCTACACCTACTACAGCGGCATCGACGCCTACCCCGACAGCCTGGCGATGACGGCCGGCGCGCAGCGCCAGATGGTCGTGCAATGGGGGACCAACGACGTGAGCCGCGCCGCCGACGGGGTGCGCTACGTGGTCGGCAACAGCGCCCTGCTGTCGATCACGGCCGATGGCCAGCTCACCGCGCTGGCCGAAGGCACGACCACGGTGACGGCGATCTTCGAGTCGGGCGAACAAGTCATTCCAGTGACCGTGTTGCGGCCGCTGACCGGGCCCGCGGTCGTCGGTAGCGCAGCGGTCATCGTCGAGGGCGACGGGGGCCAGTCCGTGGCGTTCGGCGCGGGCCAGTTGTCCGGTCCGGCAACGGTCAGCGTGACCACACTGGCCGAGGCGGACCTCGAGGTCGTGGTGCCCACCGTGATGGACTTCGCCGGGGCCTTCCGCCTGGACATCCAGGGGGCCACCGTCAATGGTCCGATCCAGATCGCCGCGCCCGTGGCGGGCGCCGTCGCGGGCGAGACGGTCTACTTCCTGCGCCAGATCGAGTCCAGCCTGGTCGACGGGACGCCGCAGAAATACTGGGCGGTGCTCGACACCGGCATCGTCGGCGCCGACGGCGTGGCGCGCAGCACCTCGCCGCCGTGGCCGGGCCTGTCCAGCAACGGCAACATCCTCATCGCGCGTGCCAACCAGCCGCTGCGCACCGTCACGCTGGACCTCGACGCCTGGATGGCGGCCAGCCAGATCCTTCTCGTCGGGGCCGCCACCGGCACGCTCGCCGGCGTGGCCATTGCGGGAACGCTGGCCACGGCGGTGCTCGTCTTCCCGATGATCTACCAGGCCACGCTGGTCAGGCTGTATGCGTCGTACGCCGAGCAAACGCTGACCACGGTGGTACCGATCGATGTCGGCCAGACATCGACGCGCCTGCGCGTCAGCGTCGAACTGCCGCCTTCGCTGCCGTCGCTCGACCCGACGCTGACCGGCGCCTCGTTCGTCGCCGCGACGGCCAGCGTCACCATCACCGGCAGCGACTTCCTCGACGTGATCGACCCGTCCGCCGGTGCGCGCGTGGTCTTCCGCCAGGGCGGGCGGGACATCGTCGTCACCGCGAGCGCCGTCAGCGCGACTTCGGTCACCGTGACGGTGCCCGCGACCGTGGTGTTGGGCCTGGCCGACATCTTCATCGAGCGTGGCGAGAAAGTCGTCGCGATGGTCGGCGGCTCCTTGGGCAGCAACACGACCTGGGTGCGCAGCCGCAACAGCGTGCGCGTCGACAACCCCGGCGGCTATGGCTTCACCGGGCGCTTCGACGGCGTGTCCGTCATCGACGTGCAGTTCAAGGGCCAGCCGGGAACCGAGCAGGTCATCCAGAACATCGCCATCGTCACGCCCGACCCGGCGGCACCGCCGAGCCCGCCGAACCCACCGACGCCGCCTATCCCCCGTCAGGTCACGGGGACGCTGGTCACCAGCGACCTGTCACGCGCGTTTGCCATCGTGCGCCAGGACCGCGGACGCGGCTTGCATGCGGCTGTGGCGGTGATCGACGGGGTGGCACTGCGCCTGTCCGATGCCGACCCGACCACCAGCGCGGTGGACATGATCGAACTGCCGTTCATGTACGGTCCGCCGGACCCGACCGACCCGAGCGGCCTGGCCAACGAGCCCATGCTCAGCGCGATGGCGCTCGATCCGAACGGGCGTTACCTTTACGTTGGAGGCGGCGGCGCGATCTACGTGATCGACATCGACCCCGGCTCTCCGACCTTGCACCAGCGGGTGCAGACGATCGCGGCCCCGACGTTGACCGGCAAGTTCAACGACATGGCGGTCAATGCCGGCGGCACGCGGCTGTACGTCACGGCGCCGGCCACGGAGCTGTACGGCCCGACGCGCGAGCTGTCGTGGATGACGGGCACTTCCGGCACCCACCGCACCGCGGGCAAGGTCCTCGTGATCAATGTCGACGAGGCCGACCGACCCGTGCCGACGGCGACCAATCCGACGCCGCTGAACGCGCGCAAGTGGCGCCAGGTGATCGCCGAGCTCGACGGCGGTGTCGAACCGTTCGGCATCAAGGCCACGAGCGACCCGAACCGCATGATGTTCACGTCGCGGCTGCGCAAGATCGTCGACCGCGCCCCTGACGACAACACGATCTACGGCCTCTCGACGATCCAGGTCACCTCCGACGACCCGCTGGCCTATGCGGCCGACCTGAAGGCGATCGACCTGACGGTCTCGCCGAACCCGAGCTTCCACTACCAGCTCAGCATCAAGAACCCGGCCGACGTCGTCGTCCTGCCGGACCTGAGCTACGCGTTCGTCAGCGACTGGTATGTGCCGCTGAGCGTGGGCCCGACCGGCGGCGCCTCGATGATCGAATACGAGGAGAAGCACGAGACCGGCGCCAAGATCGCCATTGTCAAGGACCCGTTCGGGCCGAGCCCGAAGATCGTCGGCGCGACGACACCGATTCCCTTCGGCTTTGCCAACGAGCTCGAACTGTCGTCGGACAACAAGAAGCTGTATGCCGTCTACAAGGGCACCGGCGACATCGTGGTGTTCGACATCGAGAACCTGCTGCAGCGATCTCGCGTCGTGCCCTTGGTGCCGAACACGGCGACCACCGATGCCTCGGGTCGCCGCGTCGAGATGCTGCAGCGCTTCCCGATCGACAACCTGCCGCAGGAGCAAGATCCGCCCATCATCCTCACCGACGTGCTGGTGGCGGTGCAGGACCTGCCGGTCAACCTGCCGGCGATCCCGGTGGCCGCGGCGATCCGCGGCCTGGCGATCCAGCCCAACGACCCGCTGACGCTGATCTCGCCGATCGACACGCGCGAGGTCAATGCACCCGGCTCGACGCTGACCTTCAAGTGGTCGGTCGACACCAGCCTGCTCGGTTCGGCCAGCTACACCTCGCGCGTCTTCCTCAGCGCACTGCCACCCGGCCTGGGGCTGTGGCCCAACGATGCGCCGAGCAGCCGCACGCCGATCCTGGAGGCTGAAGCACCCGATCCGCTCAACATCCACGGCCTGCCCGACAACAACCCGAACCGCATCTACACCTCGGACTTCATCCCGGCCGGCACGAACGAATTCACGTTGCCGTTCTCACCGGGTGTGCTGACCGCAGGCCAGCGCTATTACTGGGGCGTCGAGCTGAGGTCGGGCGGCGACAAGTTCAGCGAATCGGCGTCGTTCATCGCCAAGCCGCAGTCCAGCGGCACGACCTACAACGGGGTCACGATACTGACCCACGGCTTCCAGCTCGACCCCACCGGCGGCAGCGATCGCTTCGCGCAGCCCGAGCCCTTCATGCAACTGGCGCGGCTGATCGCCGACGCCAGCGGCGGCGGCGTGGTGCTCTCGTACGACAAGTTGACCGGCCAGTGGGTCGACGTGGCCAGCGGCCTCAAGGGCCTGGCGGCGCTGAAGCCGGGCAAGGCGGTGGTGCTGGTTTCGGACTGGTTCGGAATCCGACATCAGCGATGCGGGCTTCTCCGAAGCCGCCGCCGACGCGCTTTACGCGTCGCTGAAGGACCTGGACAACAAGGCGGGTGGCACGCTGTTCGGCTCCAAGCTGCACTTCATAGGCCACAGCCGCGGCACCGTCGTCAACAGCGAGATCGTGCAACGCCTGGGTACTTACGACCCGGCGGTGGCCGACGTCCACATGACGACGCTGGATCCCCACGACTTCAAGCAGGATGCGCTGAAGGTGCCGGTCGAGTCCTTCCTGAAGACGATCACGACGGCGATCACGCTGGCCCAGGGCGCGATCGCGGCGGGTTCCGTTGCAGCGCCGCCCCTGGCCGCCGCGTTGCCGACCCTGCAAACCCTCAAGGCGAGCATCAACAAGGTGCTCGACCTGGCCAGCGCGCTGGGGATCGCACTCGATATTCCGTACGACGATTTCAGCGATCCGGACGTCAAGCGCTGGAGCAACGTCGCCTTCCTCGACAACTACTTCCAGACCAACGGCTCCGGCGCAATCACGGGGACCGTGGGCGGGCTGGCGCCGATCGGCGTGGCCGACTTTACCGCCACGCCGAACGGGATTTCGATCGACGGCGCCAACATCGATTGGTCACTCAACGGCGTGGCCGGGTTCACGCAGGACGACTTCAAGGGTTCGGTGCCGATTCCGATCCTGGGCCTGGGCGTGCCGCTGCCGATCAGCCTTGGGTTCGAGCTGGGCATCGGCGGCCCGCACAGCCGCGTATGGCAGTGGTATGCCGGCACGGCCGACACCAGCCTTTACCGTTTCGCCGATGCTCCCTTGTACCGCCGCGCGGTCGACCAGGGCGAGATCGCGCTGACCACCGCCGGCTTGCCGTCGTTCCGGTTCAACGAGCGCCCGTGGTACTGGAGCATTCCGGGCACGGCGCCCAGCAGCAGCGCCAGCGGCACGCCCTGGACCGACCCGGCTTCCATCTGGGAAGGCGTGACCAACGGCTGGTACTTCAGCGAGGTCGGCGGCGGCGCGTCGCAGCGCCCTGCTGCGCCGACACCGGCACCCGCGCCGGCGCCCGCGCCAGGGACACCGCCAGCGCCCACAGGCCCCGGCGTCCCGGTCAGCACCGACAACACCGAAGTCACGGCCGGCACCGAAGCGGTGCCTTCGGTCTTCAACGGCAATTTCGAGAACGGCTTGCGCCAGTCGCTGTGGCGCCGCCTGGTCGGCGGCGACAGCGGACGTTTCCCCCTGTCGTACGAGCTGCCCGGCTGGTCGTTCCATGGTGGATCGGGTTTCCATGTGAGCGCCCCGCTGGTCGGGGACATCGACGTGACCGGCT
Source organism: Ramlibacter montanisoli (assembly GCF_013087525.1). Classification (GTDB taxonomy): domain Bacteria; phylum Pseudomonadota; class Gammaproteobacteria; order Burkholderiales; family Burkholderiaceae_C; genus Ramlibacter; species Ramlibacter montanisoli. The sequence goes on from NZ_JABFCS010000001.1 coordinate 2,501,304, forward strand.
TGTTCGCCTTCGAAACCAACCCGACGACGGCCGCGATGAGCGTCTTCGAGAAGATCTATGACACGGTCGCCGACAAGATCATCGGCAAGCTCACCGACAAGGTCATCGGCGACACATTGGGCGTTCCCGAGGAGCCCACGGCGAGCAGTTCACCGGGATACAAGACCTGGTACGACGACAACTGGGGCGAGGACAAGCCGTTCGCGCTGCGCCTGGAGGCGACCAAGAAGTTGTGGGAGATCACCGGCTCGATCCTGGAGGAGGCGAAGAAGCAAGGCTTGATCGCGCTGGACCTGAAGGACTACGTCAAGATCGACGGCGCGGGCTTCGACACGATCGGGCTCGATGCGGCGAAGGGTGCGATCAAGGCGGCACTGGTCTCCTGGCTGAAGTCTCAGCTCCCCAGTGGGGTGTCGAACTACGCGCTGCTGATGGGCGGCGGCAGCGCCCTGCGGGGCGTGCTGTCGGGAATGATCCCGGCCGGCGAAGGACGCCAGCTCGTCCAGGAGGTGGTGGCCAAGTTCGCGGGCGGTGGCATCAATCTCGACAAGGTCACGCACAACCGGCTGATGGTGCCCAGCACTGCGATGAACCAGCCCTTGCTGGCATTCAGCATCTTCGCGCCCTACCTGTCCTCGCCGGATGCCAAGCTGAAGATCACGTTCAAGCCGACCGATATGGATCCGGGGCTGGCCGCGGTCCCGCTGGCCCCGATCAGGCTGTCGCCGTCGATTTTCCAGCGCCTGAACTACAGCGTCGAGGTGCCGGACACCTTCAAGGGCAAGGCGGCGATGCTGGAGTTCGAGTTCGTGGGGATCGAGGTGCCCGACGACATCGAATTCGTCGGGCCCGGCGCCGTGCTGGGCATTGCGCGCCCGGCGACCCTGGACTTCCTCGCCAGCCAGCTCGTGTTCCTCGACGACGTGCGCTTCAGTGCGGGTCTGGAGGCGCGCATCGCCGCGCCCATCGTCGAGGGTGGCCAGGCACGCCTGGATGTCACGTTCGCTCCGGCCGACGCGGCGCAGCCGGTCCAGCTCTTCGTCGCCTGGAAGGACGGCAGCGCCCCGGAGAGCTTCACCGTGCCGGCCGGCACCACCTCGCACACCTTCTACCATTCCTACGCGGACGACAACCCCTCGGGGACGGCGCAGGACACACTGCTGGTGCAGGTCAACGCCACCAACGTCATCGGCGCCAGCACGGCCCAAGCCAGCCTGGAAATCAGCAACGTTGCGCCGGTCGTGAGCGGCCTGGCGCTGCAGGACCTGCGCCTCGACGAAAACAGCGTGGCCGTGCTCACCGGCAACTTCAGCGACCCGGCCCTGGGCAACGACGGCTACACCATCAAGGTCGATTGGGGCGACGGCCACGAAACCTCGGCAACCGTGCTGACGCTCCCCAGCGCCGGCGCACCCGGCACTTTCCGCGCCACGCACCTCTACCTGGACGACAAGCCGAGCCAGGGGACAGCGTTGGACACGCTGCCGATCAGGATCACTGCGACGGACGACGACGGCGGCATTGGGACCGGGGCGACCACCATCGAGATCGCCAACAAGCCGCCGCGCATCGAGACGCTGGCGCTGGACGCATCGACGATTGCCGAGGGCGAGAGCGCCGTGTTGCGCGGCACCATCTCCGACGACGGCTGGAGCGACGTGCACACGGTCACCGTGCAATGGGCCGGCCGCGCGCTGACCGTGCCGGTCACGAGCACCGGGCCCGGCAGCGGCAGCTTCGTCGTCACGATTCCGATCGAAGACGACGACCCCTCGGGCAGCGACGGCGACGATCTGCGCTTCGACGTGCGGGTGGAGGACGACGACACCGGCCAGGCGAGCGACTTCCTCGACCTGCACGTGGCCAACGTCGCGCCCACGATGGGCGTGGCGGTCGAGGCGGCCAGCATCGTCGAAGGCGACACGGCGCGGCTGCTGCTCACGATCGCGGATGCGGGTGTGAACGACAGCTTCGAGCTCACGGTGGCGTGGGACGACGGCGTGACGCAGGTGTTCGCGTTGCCGGCCGGCAGCAGCAGCTACACCGTCGAGCGCGAGTTCCTCGACGACGACCCGTCGGAAACGACTTCGGATGTGCGCAGCGCCGTGCTCACGCTGAAGGACGACGACGGCGGCGTGGCCAGCGACAGTGCCTCGCTGACGGTGAGCAATGCCGCCCCGTTGCCGGCTTGTTCCCCGATATCGCGGTCAACGCCAACCAGCCGTTCACGCTGCGGTCGACGTGGCTCGACAAGGGCGTGCTCGACGAATTCACCTTCCTGTGGGAGATCACCGATGCCGCCGGAACCCTGGTGGCCGGGTCGGACGAATTCGAGCCGACGCTGTCGCTTGCCCTGCCCGGGGTGTACACGGCGCTGTTCGAGGTCGAGGACGATGACCACGGCAAGGGCGGCTACAGCCTGAAAATCGTCGTCGCCGACCTGATCGAGGTCGAAGCGAGCGCCGCCGACACGACGCTGAACGAGGGCGACCTCGCGCACATCGACGTGGCCGTGCCGGGCGCTCCGCCCGGCCAGCCCTACAGCGTCGAGATCGACTGGGGGACGGCACACCGGTCGGCGGCAGCGTGCTGCCCGAGCCGGGCGCCGACGGCGTGGCGCGCATGACGCTCAGCCACCAGTACCGCGACGACCGCCCGGGCGTGCAGCCTGACGCCTACCAGGCCCGCGTCACCTTCAAGTACTCGTTTGGCGGCGTCACCGGCGCGCTGCAGCCGGAATTCCACTTCGATTTCGCGGTGCGCAATGTCGCGCCGACGGCGACGCTGGCGGCTGTCAGGTCGCTCGCCACGCCGGGGTCGTTCGACCTCAGCGCCAGTCTGGTCGACCCGGGCCTGGACGACACATTCGCCTACACCTGGGACTTCGGCGACGGCACGGTCGTGACCAATGCGGGTGCGAACGTCAGCCACAGCTTCAATGCGCCGCGGACCGTGACGCTGACAGTTGCAGACGACGACGGCGGCAGCGCACGCAGGACCTTGCTCGTCAGTCCTGCAGGCGCGGCGGGTGCAGGCACGGGGACACAGGCAGGCAGCGGCGGGGAAGCGTCGGCCCTCGAAGCGGCGCTGGCGCCGCTGGCAGCGCAGGCCATCGCAGCATGGCGCGCCGTGGGCGCCGACACGAGTGACCTCGCCGATGTGCGCCTGGTGGTGGGCGACCTGGGCAGTGACGTGCTCGGACTGACGATGGCGCAGGACGGTGCGGCGTCCGTCATCACGATCGATGACGACGCGGCAGGGCGCGGCTGGTACATCGATGCCACTCCGGGCAGCAACGAGGAATACGCGTTGACCGACGGTGCGTCGAGGCTCTGGACCCTGAGCGGCGCAGCCTCCGGCCGGATCGACTTGCTGTCCTTGCTGATGCACGAATACGGCCACACGCTGGAGTTGGCGCACAGCCAGGGCGGTGCGCCGGGCGTGATGGGCGTGACCCTGCATGTGGGCGAGCGGCGACTGCCGCAGGCCACCGACCTGCGCCAGCGCGCCGCGCCCGGTGTCTCGTCGTCCGACGCCGGGCTGCTGGCCAGCGGGGTCAGCAACGGCGACTTCGTCGACGGTTCGGCCTGGAGCACGCGCGGCGATGTGAACATCGCCGGTGGCAGCGCGACGCTGTCGGAGAGTGCGATCTTCAACACTCGCTTGTCGCAGCAGATGCTGGTCCCGCAGGGAGCGCGCTTCCTCGCCTTCGACCTGACGAACGTCGGGTTCGGCGTCGACGGCGAGGGCATCGGCGATGCCTTCGAAGTGGCGGTGCTCGACCTCGACACCGGCGCGTCCTTGTTGGGCGCCATCGGCATGACCCATACCGATGCGGCGATCAACATCCAGAGTGACGGACGGATCCACGCTGCCGCGGGCGTCACCTTCGACGGCGTGAGCAGCGCGCTGCTGCCCGGCAGCGGCAACATGCAGGTTCGCATCGACGTCTCGGCGCTCGCTGCCTCGCAGCCGCTGGTATTGAGCTTTGATCTGCTCGGGTTTGGTTCACGCACCAGTTCCATCGGCATCGACAACGTCGAGTTCATCGTCGACAGCAACCTCGCGCCGGCGGCGCTGGCCGACGCGTTCAGCCTGCCGCCGGACACCGCCCGCGTGTTCGACGTGCTGGCCAATGACGTCGACGCCAATGGCGATGTGCTCAGCGTCAGCGCTGTGAGCGCACCGACGCATGGCACATTGACGATAGACCCCGCCGGCCAGCTGAGCTACCTGCCGGATGCCGGCTATGTCGGCAGCGATCGCTTCTTCTACCAGGTCACCGACGGCCGCATGACCAGCGCCGCGACGGCGGTCGACATCTCGGTGCATGCCGGCAACGCCGCGCCGCTGCCACAACCCGACACCGCCGTCACCGTGCGCAACCAGCCCGTGACGATCGCCGTGCTGGCCAACGACGTCGACGCCGACGGCGACCCCCTCGTGGTCGAACTGGTCAGCGGCCCCGCCCACGGCAGCGTGGTGCTCGGCGCGGACAGCCGCATCACGTACACGCCAGGGGCCGACTTCGCCGGCAGCGACGCCTTGGTCTATCGTGTCAGCGACGGCATCGCTTGGTCAGAGCCGGTCAGCGTGGACATCACGGTGAGGCCGGTGAACGACGCTCCGCAAGCCCTGGACGACAGTGCGTCGACCCCCGAGGACACGGCGGTGACGATCGACGTTCTGGCCAACGACAGCGATCCCGACGGCAACAGCCTCGTGGTCGAACTCGTCACCGCCCCCGCCCACGGCAGCGCGGTGCTCGGCGCGGACGGCCGCATCACGTACACGCCGGGGCCGACTTCGCCGGCGGCGACGTGCTGGTCTACCGCGTCGGCGACGGCATCCTGTGGTCCGCATCCGCCACCGTGGCCATCACGGTCACTCCGGTCAACGACGCGCCCGTGGCGCTGGCGGACAGCGTGGCCACCACCGAGGACACGCCGGTGACGATCGACGTGCTGGCCAACGACGCCGATGTCGATGCCGACAGCCTCGCTCCGGTAATCGTGCGCGGGCCGGCGCATGGCACGCTCACGCCAGGAGCCGGGGGCACCTTCACCTACACGCCCGCGGCCGATTTCAACGGCACGGACGGATTCAGCTACCGGGCCGACGACGGCCGAACCGGTAGCGCCGAGACCGAGGTGCTGGTGACGGTCACGCCGGTGAACGACCCGCCGCTGGCCACCGGCGGCCGCGCAGTGCTGGACGAAGACACGACGGTGACGCTGCACGCCGCCCACTTCGCCATGGCCGATCCGCAGGACGTCCCGGGGCATGGCTTGCGCGAAGTGCAGATCACCCAGCTCCCCGTCTCCGGCGTGCTGACCCTGGATGGCATCGCGCTCACCGCGCCGGTCACGGTGACGCTGGCCGACCTCGCCGCGGGCCGCCTGCGGTTCGCACCGCCCGCCGATGCCCATGGGCCCGGCTACGCAACCCTGCGTTATCGCGTCCGCGACGACGGCGGCGGCGCGGATCTGTCCGTGGCCGACGCCGCATTGGTCCTCGACGTGCGCGCCGTCAACGATGCACCCGTGATGGAAAGCGTGGCCGATGTGCAGGTCGACGCGGGCGAAATGGTGACGGTGCAGCTGAGCGCCACCGATGTCGACTCGGCGGCGCCGTTCGCCTTCACGGTCACGGCTGGCCCCGAGGGCGCCAGCATCGATGCCGACGGTCGCCTGCGCTGGCGTGCGGTGGGCGCCGATGGCCGCTACACCTTCAGCGTGCGCGCGACCGACAGCGACGGCGCCAGCGGCTCCACGCAGTTTGGCGTGCTGACGCGCAACGTGGCCCCCGCGCCGCTCCCGCCGACGCCGGGCGGTGCTCCCACGCCGGGCGGAGGCAGCGTGCCGGGTGCTGATGGGGTGCCGGTTCCAGGCGGGGTGCCGGGCGGCCGTGGCACCGTAGCCGGCGGCGGCGCGGCTGCGTCCTTGCCGGGTTCCGTGGGCAGCGCGCTGCCCGTGGGCCTGGGTGGCGAAGCGCCGCGCCGCGGCGAGGGCCCGGCCGCTGGTTTTGTTGCGCCCGGCGGCAGCATCCCGGTGCCGCAGTTCGCGATCGACCTGAGCGTCACGGTGGTGCCGCAGAGTGCGCACCCGCAGGTGCAGGCGCTCGGCCTCGCCACGCTGTTGAGCGTTCCCGCGAGCGCCGGCTTGCCGCCGGGACCGGTGAGTGCCCAGTCCATGTCCCGCGTTCTCGAACGCGCGGCCCAGGCGCAGGGCCGCAAGGCGGTGCTGCACGTGCAGGAGGCCATCGTCACCGGCGGCAGCCTGCACCTGCGCTTCAGCGAGGCGCTGGATCTCGGGCACGGCGTGCCATGGTCGCTGGCGCTGCAGCGCGGCGACCTGGTGGTCACCCGCGACGGCCGCGTGCTGGGCGGTGAGGTGGTGCTCGATCCCGACGGACAAGGCCTGATGTTCCTGCCCGAGGGAGGCTGGACCGGGGACTCCGAGTACACGCTCATGCTGCGGGGTGCGGGTTTCGTCGGCGCAACGGGCGACGCGCTCGACGGCGACCACGACGGCCGCCCCGGCGGTGATTTCCGGGCTCGCTTCCGCGGGCCGCGCGTCGGCGGACCGGCCCTCGCGACGCCGCTCGACGCGCCCCTGCAGCCGACAGCGCCGGAGGCCACCGTGGGCGACTTCGCGATGGCTGCCGCTGCCGTGGCCAGCCAGCCTGCCGCGCACGCGCCGGCAGCGCGCGGACGGAGCCGAGCCACTGGTCCGCGCGGCGGCGTCCGCACTGGAACTGCCACCCGTCGAAGCCCATGCGCCGTGGCTGGCACGCTGGCTGGCCGGGACGCGGCCCGCCGCTGCCCGGGCCAACGAATGGCGCATCAAGCTCTGAACCGATGGACACCGCAATGAAACGTTCTGGACTGCCCACGATGACCCTTGAATCCGTACCGCCGCGGCGCTGGCGTGGCCTGCGCTCCGGCATCGCCGCAACGGCGCTGTCGGTGCTGGCCGCGGCCGCCGGCGCCGCCACCCTGGGCGAGATCTACGCGATGGCGCTGCAGGTCGATGCCCAGTTCGCATCCGCCCGGGCGGCAGCTGCCGCCGGCCGGGAGAAAAGCGCGCAGGGGAGAGCCGGGCTGCGTCCCAACGTCGACCTGGGCGGCAACTACAAGCGGGTCCGCGAGAACGGGGGCGGCCAGGTCGTCGACCCGCGCTACTACAACTCGAGCCAGGCCGGGCTGAACCTGACGCAGCCGCTCTTTCGCAAGGTGAACTGGGAAACCTACCAACAGGGCGAACTGCAGGCGCAACTGGCCGAACAGCAACTCAGGCTCGCCGAGCAGGAGTTGATCCTGCGTGTCGCCAAGGGCTACTTCGACGTGTTGCAGGCCCAGGATGTGCTGACGGCCGTGGCGGCCCAGAAAGACACCTTCGCACAGCAGGCCGCGCAGGCCAGGCGCGGCATGGAAGTCGGGCTGGCGTCGATCACCGATTTCAATGAGGCGCAGGCCCGGCTCGACCTGACCATTGCACAGGAGATCGCGGCGCGCAACGACCTGGAGATCAAGCGCAGCACGCTGGAAAAGGCGATCGATCGCGAGCTGCCACCCCTGGCGCCGCTCGCCGAACAGTCGCCGGTCGACATCATAGAGCCGGCCCAGTTGCAGGGGTTGGTGGCGCGCGCGCCGGAGTCCGCACTGCAGGTCGGCGCCGCCGAACTCGGCGAGCAGATCGCACGGCGAGAGCTCGCGCGCCAGGAAGGCAGCGCCTTGCCCACCGCAGACCTCGTCGCGGGCCTGAACCACACGCGCAACGGGAATTTCGTCACCCAGGGCCCGAACGCCCTGCGCCAGATCACGCTCGGGATCGACGTGAGTTTCGGGGTCTACCAGGGGGCGCGACGGCGTCGCGGGTGCGCGAGGCGGCGGCGCTGCTCGAACGCGCGCACCAGGAGCTCCTCAACGCCCGCCAGCAGGCACGGCTCGACGCGCGCCAGGCCTTTCACGGCGTTTCCTCCGGCAGCGCGCAGCACCAGGCCTTGCGCAAGGCGCTGGCCAGCAGCGAAACGCAGGTGCAGTCCACCCGGCGCGGGCTGGCCGTCGGGACCCGGACGCGGGTGGACGTGCTCAACGCCGAACAGCAGTGGTACTCCACGCGCAAGGACCTCGCCGTGTCCCGCTACCAGACGCTGGTGGCCGGCCTGCAGTTGAAGGCGGCAGCCGGCGAGCTCGCGCCGGCGGACCTGCACATGCTCGACCGGCTGCTCGCCGGGACGCAGTGACATCCGCTCCACCGAGTCCCACGCATGGCCGCAGTGTCTTCCCCGGTTCTGAGTTCACGACACCGGATCCCTGGGACGCCCTGGCATCGGCGGCCGACGGCGAGCAGCTGTGCCGCGCCTGGCTCGAGGTGCTGGCCACGTCGCTGTTGCAGGCGCGGGCCGGGATCGTGTTGCTGGCGCAGGACGACGGAAGTTTCGCTCCCGTCGCCGGCGTGCCGGCGACGCGCGACCTGAGCTACCTCTCCGAAATCGCGACCGATGCCCTGCGCACGCGCGAGGGCGTTGTGCGCCATGACGAGCTGGGCCACGTGCGCCTGGCCTATCCGCTGCAGTTGCAGCAGGTGCTGGCCGGCGTCGTGGTGCTGGACCTCGGCGCCGCCGAGCCCGCAGCGCTCGAACGCGCCCTGCAGCTCACGCACTGGGGGGCCGGCTGGCTCGTCGACCTGCTGCGCCAGCGCGGCGCGGCGCAGGCTTCGGCGGGGCTGCGCCAGGGTCGGTTCCTGCTCGATACCGTTCTGGCCCTGCAGAACGAGCGCACCGAACGTGAAGGGGCCCTGGCCCTGGTGAACCGGCTGGCGCGCGAGTTCGGTTGCCGCCAGGTGCTGCTGGGCGTGGCGCGCCGCAAGACGCTTCGCCTGGTGGCCGTTTCCGGCTCCGCCGTTTTCGACCATCGCGCTGGCGCGATGCACTCGGCCCTGGAGGCGATGCACGAGGCCTATGACCAGCGCCAGCGCATCGACTGGCCGCCGCCTGCGGAGGCTCCGGCGCTGCGCATCCACGCGACACACGCGCGCTACGCCGCGCAGCAGGGTGTCGCCGCGCTGTGCAGCGTGCCGCTGGTGGCGGCGCAGCGGGTGCTGGGCGTGCTGATGCTGGAGCGCGATCACGCCTTCACGCCCGCCGACCGTGAATTCGTGGACACCCTGGCGCTGGGCGTGGCGCCCCTGCTGGACTTGCAGCACGACGCCGGCCTCGGCGCATGGCATCGGGCAGGACGGACTGCGCGCCGCTGGATCGGCGTGGCAACCGACAGCTCGCACCCGGCGCTCAAGCTCGGCGCCGCGTCCCTGGCCCTGGTGCTGCTCCTGCTGGGAACGGTGCCGGCGCCGATGCGCGTGCCGGCGCGGGCCCAGGTGGAGGGTTCGATGCAGCGGTCGGCCGTCGTGCCCTTCGAGGGCTTCCTGCGCGCGGCGCCCGCGCGCGCGGGCGACACGGTCAAGGCCGGCCAGGTGCTGGCGGTGCTGGAGGACAAGGACCTGAAGCTCGAACGGGTGCGCTGGCAGTCGGAGCTCGAAGTCGCGCAGCGCAAGGAACTCGAGGCGATGGCCAAGGGCAACCGGGTCGACCAGCGCCTCGCCGCGGCGCAGGCCAACCAGGCGCGGGCCCAGCTCGACCTGGTCCTGGGCAAGCTGGAGCGCGTGGAGGTCACCGCGCCGTTCGACGCCACCGTCGTCGCCGGCGACCTTTCGCAGCAGCTGGGCTCGCCGCTGGAGCAGGGCAAGGTGCTGTTCGAGCTGGCGCCGCTGGATTCGTGGCGCGTGATCCTCAAGGTGGACGAGCGCGACATCGGCCACGTGCGCACCGGCGCCACCGGCGAGCTGGTGCTGGCCAGCCTGCCGGGGCGCAGCTGGCCGTTCACGGTGCGCAAGCTCACGCCGGTGTCGGTGGCCGAGGAGGGACACACCTACTTCCGCGTCGAGGCCGAACTGGCCGACAAGGCGCCCAAGCTCAGCCCGAACATGGAAGGCGTCGGCAAGATCGACGCCGGGCGGGCAAGCCTGCTGTGGATCTGGAGCCGCCCGCTGGTGGACTGGGCGCGCCTGGCCTGGTGGAAGCTGGTGCCGTGAGGAGCGCTCGGACATGACGCGCCCGCTGCTGTCCAACCACTGGCACCGCGTGTGCGGGCTGCGGCCCCGCCTGCGCGGCCATGTTCGCATCCACCGCCACGAGTACCGCGGCCAGGTCTGGCACGTGTTCGAGGATCGCATCGGCGGACGCCATCATCGTTTCAACGCGGCGGCCTGGCGCGTCATCCAGCTGCTGGATGGCCGGCGCGACCTCGCGACCCTGTGGGCGCTGCTGACGCAGACGGTGGACGACGAGACGCCGACGCAGGACGACATCATCCAGCTGCTCGGCCAGCTGCATTCGGCGGACCTGGTCTACGCCGACGTGACGCCTGACAACGTCGAGCTCCTGGAGCGCGGACGCAAGCACGCGCGCGCGAAGTGGATCGGCCGCCTCGCCAACCCGATCGCGCTGCGCTTTCCGCTCTACGATCCCGACGCACTGCTGACGCGGCTGGCCCGCTGGTTGCGCCCGCTGGACGGCTGGACTGGCATCGGGCTCTGGCTGGTGGTGGTGTTGCCGGCGCTGCTGCTGCTGCCTTCACAATGGGCGGGCCTGACCGGCAACGCCCAGGAGCAATGGCTCGCCGCCGACAACCTGTTGATGCTGGCCCTGCTGTTCCCGCTGGTCAAGGTGCTGCACGAACTCGGGCACGGCCTGGTCTGCAAGTGGCGTGGCGGCGAAGTGCACGAATGCGGCGTGATGCTGCTGGCCTTCTACCCGGTCCCGTTCGTCGACGTCTCGAACGCGGCGGCCCTGGGCAGCAAGTGGCAGCGTGCGCTGGTCGGCGCGGCCGGCATGCTGGTCGAACTGTTCATCGCCGCTATCGCGTTCTACCTCTGGCTGCTCCTGGAGCCGGGCCTGCTGCGCTCGATCGCCTACAACGTGGCGGTGCTGGCGAGCGTGACGACCGTGTTCTTCAACGCCAACCCGCTGCTGCGCTTCGACGGCTACTACATCCTCGCGGACCTCGCCGAGCTTCCCAACCTGGGCGCGCGCGCCAACCGGCACTGGCAGGACCTGGTGGAGCGGCGCGTCTTCGGGGTGCAGGGCGGCGAGCCGCCGCGCGCGGGGGCGGACGAACGCCGGTGGTTCCTGGCCTATGCGCCCCTGGCCTACGTCTATCGCCTGGTCGTTGCGATCGGCATCGCGATCTTCATTGCGCAGAAACTGTTCTTCGTGGGCGTCGCGCTCGCCCTGTGGTCCATCGGCCAGTCGCTGGTCTGGCCGGTCTTCAAGGGTCTGCGGGCGTTGGCCACGGCACCCCGGTTCGCCGGCCACGGGACGCGCATACGCGCCGTGCTGGCCGGAGGCGCCGCCGGTGCGGCCCTGCTGCTGTTCGTGGTGCCGCTGCCGATGCATACCGTCACGGAGGGCGTGCTGTGGCTGCCCGAGCGCGCGCTGCTGCGCGCCGGGACGGCCGGCTTCGTGCGCCAGGTGCTGGCGGCCCCGGGCACGCAGGTGCAGCCGGGGCAGGCGGTGATCGAGTCGGTGGAGCCGGCGCTGGTGGCGCGGATCGGGGCGCAGCGCGGGCGGCTGGAGGAAATCCAGGCGCAGCTCGATGCGGCCTGGACGGTGTCGCAGGCGCGTGTCCAGCAGCTGGAGCAGGATGTCGCGCGCGAGCAGGCCGCGCTGGCACGGCTGGAGGACGAGGCGCAGCAGCTGACGCTGCGCGCCTCGGTCGCCGGTGCCTTGTTGGTGGACCGGCCGGACGACCTGCCGGGACGCTACGTGAAAAAAGGCGAGGTGCTCGGGTATCTTCGTACCGCCGACCCGCCGCTGGTGCGCGTGCTGGTGCCGCAGGGGGATGTGGACACCATCCAGCTGTCCACGCGCGCGGTCGAGGCGCGCATGGCGCAGGCCCCCGAGCGCAGCTGGCCCGCACGGCTCGCGCGCCAGGTGCCGGCGGCGACGCGCCAGCTGCCCAGTGCCGTGCTCGCCGTGGCGGGCGGCGGCACGGTGCAGACCGATCCCCGCGATGCCAAGTCGCTGGCCACCGTGGAGTCCATGTTCGAGTTCGAGCTTGAACTGCCGCACGAAGTGCCGCACGACTTCCTCGGCTCGCGCGTGCACGTCCGCTTCGAACACGCGCCCGAACCCGTCGGCCTGCGCGGCTGGCGCGCGCTGCGGCGGGCCTTCCTTTCGCACTTCAATGTCTGACGCCCTGCGACTCGCCCGCACCGCCTTTCCAGAGCGGGAGGACCTGGCCGAGCATGCGGCGGACCAGTGGGCGCGCGGCTTGCTGCGTTCGCTGCGCGGGATCGTGCCGGCCCCGGCGCGCAGCGAAGTGGCGCGCCTGGCCCGCGCGCAGCAGCAGCAGGCGCAGGCGCTGGCGCTGCTGGACGACGACGCCCTGCGCGCGCGCCTGCGTGAACTGGCGCCGGCGGCCGTGCGCGAGCGCCGCCGCGACGACTTGACCCGCGTGCTGTTGCTGGTGGGCGAGGCTGCCAGGCGTGTCATCGGCCTGCTGCCGCACCCTCGCAGCTGTTCGGCGCCGGCGTGATGCTGCGCGGCCGGCTCGCCGAGATGGCCACCGGCGAAGGCAAGACCCTCACCGCCGGACTGGCCGCCTGCGTGGCGGGCGTGGCGGGCATGCCGGTGCACGTCGTCACGGTCAACGACTACCTGGCGGAACGCGACGCGGCAACGCTCGGGCCGCTGTATGCGTTCGCCGGGCTGCGGGTGGGTGTGGTCCACCACGGCATCGAGCCGGCGGAACGGCGCCTGGCTTACGCCTGCGACGTCACCTACTGCACGAACAAGGAACTGGTGTTCGACTACCTGCGTGATCGCGTGGCGGCGGGCGGGCGGGCCAGCGCCGCGCAGTTGCGCTCGCGCCAGCTGTACGACGGCGCGGCACTGCAGCCGCCCCTGCTGCGCGGACTGCACTTTGCCATCGTCGATGAATGCGACAGCATCCTGGTCGACGAGGCGCGCACGCCGTTGATCCTGGCGGTGAAGGCCGGTCCGGTGGACCACGCCGCGGCCCTTCCGCAGGCGCTGCGCATCGCGGGCGGGCTGGAGCGGGGCCTGCACTGGAGCCTGAACGCCGCGCGGCGCGAGATACGCCTGACCGACGCCGGGCGCGCCCAGGCGACGACTGCCTGCCAGGACCTCGGCGTGCCGTGGCCGGCCGCCCACGTGCGCGAGCACCTGGTCGTGCAGGCGCTGTGCGCGTTGCACCTGTACCGGCGGGATCACCAGTACCTGGTCGACGCCGACGGGAAGGTCCAGATCATCGATGAGTACACCGGCCGCGTGTTGCCCGGGCGGACCTGGGAGCAGGGCCTGCACCAGATGATCGAGACCAAGGAAGGCGTGCCGCTGTCCGAGCAGACCCGCACGCTGGCCCGCATCACCTACCAGCGATTCTTCTGCCGCTACCTGCGCCTGGCCGGCATGACGGGCACCGCGCGTGAACTGGCGCACGAACTGTCCGTGGTGTACCGGCTGGAGACGGTCGTCGTTCCGACGCACCGCCCGGTCGTGCGCACGGTGCTCAAGGCCCGGCTTTGCGCCGACGCCGCGTCCAAGTGGCAGGCCGTCGCGGCGTTCGCCGCCCAGCGGCAGGCGGCCGGCCAGCCCGTGCTGGTCGGCACGCGTTCGGTCGAGGCCTCCGAGGAGTTGAGCGCGGTGCTGGCGTCCCGCGCCGTGGAGCACCAGGTGCTCAACGCGCGGCAGGACGCCGAGGAGGCTGCGATCGTCGCGGCGGCGGGGCGACGCGGGGCCGTCACCGTGGCCACCAACATGGCCGGCCGCGGCACCGACATCGCGCTCGGTGAAGGTGCCGCAGGGCTGGGCGGCCTGTGCGTCGTGCTGACCGAGTTCCACGAGTCGCCGCGCATCGATCGCCAGCTGTTCGGCCGGGGGCGCGCCAGGGGACCCCGGATGCGCTGTCGCGATCGTGGCGCTCGACGACGGGCTGTTCGCCCGGCATGGCGGCGGCGCCTCCAGGCTGCTGCGCTGGGCGCTGCGGATGCGTCCCGGGCAGATGGCGTTCTGGATCGAAGGCGCGCGCGTGGCGGCACAGCGTCGCGCGGAGCGCATGCACGCCCGCACCCGGCGCGACACCTTGCGGCAGGATCGGCAACTCGACAAGATGATGTCCATTTCAGGGGACCCGATATGAACCGAACGCTGATCTCGCTGTTGACGCTCGCCCTGCCGTGGTCCGCGTGGGCCGAGATGGCCGCGCCCGCGGGCGGACCCAAGCCCGGTTCGGGCGGCTACGCGTGCCTGATCGAGCCGATGCAGCGCATCGAGTTGCGCAGCCCCGTGGAAGGCCGCATCGCGGCGATCCACGCCGAACGCGGCGCCGAGGTGCGCAAGGGCCAGATCCTGGTCGAACTGGACACGGCCAGCGAGCGGGCCGCGCTCGAAGGCGCCCGGTTCCGCGCCCACATGCAGGGGCAGATCCGCAGCGCCGACAGCCGCCTCAGCGCAGCGAAGGAGAAGTTCCAGCGCCGCGACGAACTCCTGAAGGAGAAGTTCATCGCCAACCAGGACCGCGACGACGCCCTCGCCGAGCTCAATCAGGCGGACGCGGCGGCCGCCGAGGCGCGCGACAACCAGCGGCTGGCAGCGCTGGAGCAGCAGCGGCTGGCCGAACTCGTCGAACAGCGCCGCCTGCGCAGCCCGGTCAACGGCATCGTGACCGAACGCCTGCAGGGGGTGGGTGAAATCGCACAGGCCGGGGACGGCGCGCGTCCCGTGTTGCGCCTGGCGCAGACCCAGCCGCTGCGGGTCGAAGTCGTGCTGCCCGTGGCCATGCTCGGCAAGGTGAAGGTCGGCAGCACCGGGATCGTGGAACCGGAACCCCCGCTCGGAGGCCGCCATGTCGCGACGGTCACCATCGTCGACCGGGTGGTCGACTCGGCGAGCGGCACCTTCGGCGTGCGGCTCGAGTTGAACAACCCGAAGGGCAGCATCACGGCCGGCGTCAAGTGCCGGACCCGGTTCGAATAGGCACTTCGACCGAGAGGCCCGGACGGGCCCCGAGCGGTGGGAGGTGCGTGTCATCCTGCCTCTCCGTTACACCGAGCGCAGAACCGACGTCCTCCGATCGGGTGTATCCCGAACGGAGGCTGGCACCGGTGGTTGAGACATGCAGAGGAGCTGTTCGCCCATGGCGGCGCGACGCCTCAGTGCGCCTCTTCCCAGTTCGCCCCGATCCCGATCTCGGCCAGCAGCGGCACGCGCAGCTCCGCCACACCCGCCATCAGGCGCGGGATTTCCGTGCGCAGCCACTCCACCTCGTCGTCCGGCACCTCGAACACCAGTTCGTCGTGCACCTGCATCACCATCCTGGTGGCGCGCTGCTCGCGGTCCAGCACTTCCTGCACCTTGCACATCGACAGCTTGATCAGGTCGGCGGCGGTGCCCTGCATCGGCGCGTTGATCGCCTGGCGCTCGGCGCTGCCGCGGCGCGGGCCATTGGGTGAGTTGATCTCCGGCAGGTAGAGCCTTCGGCCGAACACCGTCTCCACGTAGCCGCGGGCCTTGGCCGACAGCCGCGTCTCATCCATGTACTGCTTCACGCCCGGGTACCGCTGGAAGTAGCGGTCGATGTAGCTCTTGGCCGCCGCGTTCTCGATGCCGAGGTTGCGCGCCAGGCCGAAGCTGCTCATGCCGTAGATCAGGCCGAAGTTGATCACCTTGGCGTAGCGGCGCTGCTCGCTGGAGACCTGGTCCAGCGCGACACCGAACACCTCCGAGGCCGTGGCCCGGTGCACGTCCAGGTTCTCGCGGAAGGCGCGCAGCAGCGCCTCGTCCTCGCTGATGTGCGCCATGATGCGCAGCTCGATCTGCGAGTAGTCTGCGCTGGCGATGCGGTGTCCCGGCGGCGCGATGAAGGCCTCGCGGATGCGCCGGCCTTCCGCCGTGCGAATCGGGATGTTCTGCAGGTTGGGGTCGTTGCTGGAAAGCCTGCCGGTCACCGCCACCGCCTGCGCGTAGTGCGTGTGCACGCGGCCCGTGCGCGGATGCACCTGCTGCGGCAGCTTGTCGGTGTAGGTTCCCTTGAGCTTGGACAGGCTGCGGTGCTCCAGCACCTTGGCCGGCAGCGGATAGTCCTCGGCCAGCTTCTCCAGCACCTCTTCGTCCGTGCTGGGCGCGCCGCTGGCGGTCTTCTTCACCACTGGCAGGCCCAGCTTGGTGAAGAACACCTCGCCGATCTGCTTGGGGCTGCCCAGGTTGAAGGGCTGGCCGGCCAGCTCGTGGGCTTCGCGCTCCAGCTGCATGATGCGGTTGCCCAGCTCGTTGCTTTGCTGCGCGAGCGCCTGCGCGTCGATCAGCACGCCGTTGCGCTCCACCCGGTACAGCACTTCGCTGCTCTGGATTTCCAGGTCGTAGATGAACCTGAGCTTGGAGTCGCGCTCCAGCTTGGGCCAGAGCGCCAGGTGCACGTCCAGCGTCTGGTCCGAGTCCTCGCAGGAATACTCGGCGGCCTTGTCCACCGGCACCTGGTTGAAGCCGATCTGGTGCGCGCCCTTGCCGGCGACGGTCTCGTAGTCGATGCCGGTGCGCCCCAGGTGGCGCTCGGCCAGGCTGGCCAGGCCGTGCGGCTTGTGCACTTCCAGCACGTAGCTTTCCAGCATGGTGTCGTGCACGTAGCCGCGCACGTCGATGCCGTGGTTGGCGAACACGTGGCGGTCGTACTTCACGTGCTGCCCCAGCTTCTTCTTCTCCGGGTCCTCCAGCCAGGGCTGCAGCCGCTGCAGCACGTCGTCGCGCGGCAGCTGGTCGGGCGCGCCCTGGTAGTCGTGCGCCAGCGGGATGTAGCAGGCCAGGCCCGGCTCGGTGCTGAAGGACAGGCCGACGATGTTGGCCAGCATCTCGTCCAGCGAATCGGTTTCGGTGTCCACCGCCACCAGCGACGCGGCCTCGATGCGCTGCACCCAGGTCTCGAACTGGTCCCAGGTGAAGACGGTCTCGTAGTGCAGCGTGGTCGCCTGCGACAGGCCGGAGAGGTCGGGTTCCTCGAACAGGCTGCCGGTGCTACCGGGGGCACCGGGACCCGCTCGCGCTTGCGGTGTTCCTCGATCAGCTCCGGCGGCACGTCGTGGCTTTCCAGCTGCTTGACCAGGCCCTTGAAGCCGTAGCGGTCGTAGAAGGACTTGAGCTTCTCGACGTCCTGTCCGCCGATCACGATGTCCTCCAGCTCGGGGAAGCCGGGGATGTGGTCCTTCAGGTCGCAGTTGGTGCGGATCGTGAGCAGCGCGCGGCCCTTGGGCAGCCAGTCCAGGGCCTTGCGCAGGTTCTCGCCGACGGCGCCCTTCACTTCGTGGGCGCGCGCGACCAGGGCGTCCAGCGAGCCGTACTCCTTGAGCAGCTTGACCGCGGTCTTGGGCCCGACCTTGTCCACCCCGGGCACGTTGTCCACCGCATCGCCCACCAGCGTCTGGTAATCCACCATCAGCCGCGGCGGCACGCCGAACTCCACTTCCACGCCTGCGAGGTCGCGGCGGCGCTCGTTCATGGTGTCGATCACCGTCACCTGCTCGTTCACCAGCTGCGACAGGTCCTTGTCGCCGCTGGAGATGATGGTGACCATGCCGCGCTCGGTGGCCATGCAGGCCAGCGTGCCGATCACGTCGTCGGCTTCCACGCCCGGCACGTGCAGCACCTTCCATCCGAGCAGGCGCACCACCTCGTGGATCGGCTCGATCTGCGCGCGCAGGTCGTCCGGCATGGGCGAGCGCGTCGCCTTGTAGTCCGGGTAGAGCTCGTCGCGGAAGGTGGCGCCGGGAGCGTCGAACACGCAGGCCGCGTAGTCCGCGCGCACGTCGCGGCGCAGCTTCTGCAGCATGTTGATCATGCCGCGGATGGCGCCGGTGGCCGGGCTCGCGGGGTCGCCTGGGACCGCGCGCAGGTCGGGCATGGCATGGTAGGCGCGGTACAGGTAGCTGGAGCCGTCGACCAGCAGCAGCACCTTGGGTTCGGGTTGGGGGACTTGGTCCGTCTCGCTCATAGGGAGAGGATTGTGCCCGGGTGCCGGAACCCGCACCCTTACAATGGCGCCCATGCGCTTGAGCCTCGCCCTGATCGCCCTCGTTCCCGTGCTGTCCTTCGCGCAGACGAAAATCGAGCGCGAAGGCACGCTGGATCCGCGCAGGAACCAGAAGATCGAGCGCATCCGAATCGAGGACGGCGGCAACCGCATCGACGAACTGCGCGTGGGCGGCCAGGCGCAGACCATCACGGTGCAGCCCAAGGCGGAAGTGCCCGGCTACGAGATTCCCACCGACGACCTCACCCGCAACCGCTCGCCCGAAGGCCGCGAGGGCATGGCAGGACGCAAGCAACGCGTCTGGAACGTCTTCGACTTCTGAGATGGCCGTCTTCACCGAAGTCTCGGAAAGCGAGGCCGGCGCCTTGCTGCGCGCGCTGAACCTGGGCGAACTGCGCGAGCTGCGCGGCATCCAGAGCGGCATCGAGAACACCAACTACTTCGTCACGGCGGAAGACATGCTGGGGCGGCGCGAGTTCGTGCTGACCCTGTTCGAGCGCCTCACCTTCGAGCAGCTGCCCTTCTACCTGCACCTGATGAAGCACCTGGCGCAGCACGGCATCCCCGTGCCCGACCCGGCGGCGGACAGGAGCGGCGACATCCTGCACACGGTGTGCGGCAAGCCGGCGGCGCTGGTGAACAAGCTGGAAGGCAAGCACGAACTGGCGCCCGGCACGGACCATTGCGCGCAGGTCGGCGCGATGCTGGCGCGCATGCACCTGGCCGGCCGCGAATACAAGCGGCGCCAGCCGAACCTGCGCGGCCTGCCCTGGTGGAACGAGACGGTCCCCGTGGTGCTGCCCTTCGTCACGCCGGAACAGTCGGCCCTGCTGCGCGGTGAATTGGCCTACCAGAACCACGTGGCGGCCAGTGCCGCCTATGCCGCGCTGCCGCGCGGCGCCATCCACGCCGACCTGTTCCGCGACAACGTCATGTTCCAGGACGGCAAGCTCACGGGCTTCTTCGACTTCTATTTCGCCGGCGTCGATGCCTGGCTCTTCGACCTGGCCGTGTGCCTGAACGACTGGGCGATCGACCTGCCCACCGGCGCGCACGACAGGGATCGCGCGCGTGGTTCGTTGAAGCCTATGCCGGCGTGCGACCCCTGTCGGCCGCCGAGCGCCAGCTGCTGCCCGCCATGCTGCGCGCGGGCGCCCTGCGCTTCTGGATCTCGCGCCTGTGGGACTTCCACCTGCCCCGCGAGGCCTCCCTGCTCAAGCCGCACGATCCCACGCATTTCGAGCGCGTGCTGCGCGAGCGCGTTGCGCATCCCGTCACGGCTTCGGCCCTGTGATGCGCGGTCGCTTCGCAAGCATCGGGTAAATTCGATTCGTGAAACTCAATATCGTCCCGGCGCGCACCGGCATCCAGTGGGTGAAACTCGGCGTGCGGACCTTCCTCAAGCAGCCGCTGGCGCTCACGGGACTGTTCTTCATGTACATGGCCGTGGTGCTGGTGATCTCGCAGATCCCCTGGCTCGGCTCGGTGGCCGGCGCCATGCTGGTGCCCGCGGCCACGCTGGGCCTGATGGCGGCGACCGCGGAAGCCGAAAGCGGCCGCTTCCCCATGCCCAGTGCTGATCAGCGCCTTCCGCGCCGGCCGCCAGCGCGCCCGCGCGATGCTGGTGCTGGGCGCGATCTACACCGCCGGCTCGATGGCGGCGACGCTGCTCGGCACGCTGGTCGCCGGCCAGCCGCCGGCGCCCTCGCCCGCCGACGCGGCGGGCCCGCAGCTCGACGCCCGCATGCTGGTGGTCCTGCTGTTCCACGTGCCGCTGGTGGTGCTGTTCTGGCATGCGCCCGCGCTGGTGCACTGGCATGGCATCTCGCCGGTCAAGAGCCTGTTCTTCAGCGCGGTCGCCTGCCTGCGCAACGCCGGCGCGATGCTGATGTACGGCTTCGCCTGGCTGGCGGTGTTCATGGTGGTGGGCTTCACCATCAGCACCATCGGCCTGATGCTGGGCGGCACGGCGGTGGCCCGCAGCATCATGATGCCCACCGTCCTGCTGCTGGTGGCCATGTTCACCACCTCGCTCTATTTCACCTTCCGCGACAGCTTCCGCGCCGACGACGCGGAAGTGGTGGCGGCAGAACCCGGAGGAGAAGAAGCGCCATGACCCGGCACACCCTGGAAGGACGCAAGGAGGACGAGCTGCTCTGGACCCGCCGGCGCGGCTTCCTGCAGGCCGCCGCCGCCTGGACCGCCCTCGGCGGCTTCGCGACAGCCCACGCCCAGCAGCGCAGCAACATCGTGGAGTTGCGCGGCGACGCGACGCTCAACGGCCAGGCCCTGCGGCAGCAGCAGTTCATCCAGACCGGCGACGAGATCGTCACCGGTCCCGGCGGCCACCTCGCCTTCGTCATGGGCAACTCCGCCTTCCTGGTGCGGCAGAACACGCGCATGCGGGTGGAGCGCGGCGAGACGCTGACGGCCGTGAGCGTGCTGCGGTTGATCACCGGCGCGGTGGTGAGCGTCTGGAGCAAGGGCAACCAACGGCAAGTCGTCATGCCGACGCTGACCGCCGGCATCCGCGGCACCGGCCTGTACTCCGAAGTGCAGGACAACGGCCGCAGCTACTTCTGCAACTGCTACGGCACGGTGGAAGTGTCGGCCGGCCGCGAAAGCGTGCTGTCGCAGGCCGAGTACCACCAGTCCTTCTGGGGCGAGGTGGCACCGCGCAACGGCAAGCTGCTGACGCCGGCGCGCGCCATCAACCACACCGACGAGGAAGTGGAGATGGTGGCGGCGCTGATGAACCAGCGCACGGCCTGGGAGATCCTGGGCCGCAAGGGCACGAAGGACGGCAGCGGCTACATGGACCCGCAGCCGCACCCGCTGGCGCGCTAGTTGCGCGCCTTGTAGTCGGCGATCGACTTCGCCAGGTCCTGGTATTCCTCGCAGGCCGGGCCGCCGCAGATCTTCTCCAGCTCCGCCAGGTGCCGCTCGGCATCGGGCAGCTGCTTCCTGGCCAGGTAGGCCTCGCCGATGTACTCGTGCGCGCCCTTGTGCAGCGGGTTGATCTTCAGGGCCATGCCGTAGTGGTCCATCGCCTTGACCAGGTCGGGCGAGGAGCGCTTGCGGTAGGTGTAGCCCAGGAGGTTGTGCACGTCGGCGTTCTGCGGGTCCTCGCGCAGCGCGGCGTTCAGCTCGCGCATGGCGCCGCTCCAGTCGTTCCTCGCCACCGCCTTGCGGGCGTTGGCCAGGCGGTCCTGCACCGTCGGCTGCGGCACGTTGGGGCTCGCGCCGGGCGTGTCGGCGGCCTGCACGGCCAGGGCGGCACACAGCAATGCGGTGGGGAGGAGAAGGGCCTTCATCGCGCGGCTCCGTGGGTCGGGAGCCGCAGTGTGGAGGCGCCGCCCCCGGGCCGTCAATCGGGAAGCTACGTCACCGGCGTGAGTTTCGCCACCGAAAGCGCCAGCCATTTGTGGCCGTGGCGCGGGAAGTTGATCTGCGCGCGGGCGTCGGTGCCCGAGCCTTCCAGCGTCAGCACCGTGCCTTCGCCGAACTTGGTGTGGAACACCTTCATCCCGGCCTTGAGGCCGTGCGCCGGCTCCGCCTTCTGCACCGGCACCTGCGGGTGGGCGTTGGTCTCGCTGCGGCCGTAGCCGCCGGACGAACCGGCGCCGCGCGAACTCGGATAGCCCATGCCGAAGCCGAAGGCCGAGCCGCCGAAGTTCTGGTTCTTGGGCGTCAGCCACTTCAGGGCGTGCTCGGGCAGCTCTCGAAGAAGCGGCTCTTGACGTTGTAGCGGGTCTGTCCGTGCAGCAGGCGGGTCTGCGAATAGCTGAGGTACAGGCGCTGGCGCGCGCGCGTGATCGCCACGTACATCAGGCGCCGCTCTTCCTCCAGCCCCTCGTAGTCGGCCAGTGAACGTTCGCTCGGGAACAGGCCCTCTTCCAGGCCGGTGACGAACACGCAGTTGAACTCCAGGCCCTTGGCGGCGTGCACCGTCATCAGCTGCACCGCGTCCTGGCCGGCCTGCGCCTGGTTGTCGCCGGACTCCAGCGCGGCGTGCGTGAGGAAGGCGGCCAGCGGCGACAGCGTCTCGCCGGTCTCGGCGTCGGGCGGCACGTAGTCGGGCGCCGGTTCGTTGATTTCCGGCAGGCTGGGATCCAGCCCCTGGCTGGCCGGCGACTGCCGCAGCACCGTGGCGCCGAGTTCATCGACGGGCAGCGCCACCGCGTCGCGGCCGAAGCCTTCCTCCGTGACGAAGCTCTCGGCGGCGTTGACCAGTTCCTCCAGGTTCTCCACGCGGTCGGCGCCGTCGCGCTCGGCCTTGTAATGATCGATCAGGCCGCTGCGCTGGAGCATCACCTCGATGATCTCGCGCAGCGTCAGGCCCTCGGTCTCGGCGCGCATGGCAGCGATCTTCTGCACGAAGGCCGCGAGGTTGGCGCCGGCCTTGCCGGTGGTGGCGGCCACGGCGTCGTGCAGCGAGGAGCCCGCAGCGCGCGCCGCGTCCTGCACCTGCTCGATGGTGCGCGCGCCGATGCCGCGCGCCGGGAAGTTCACCACGCGGATGAAGCTGGTGTCGTCGTTCGGGTTCTCCAGCAGCCGCAGGTAGGCGAGCGCGTGCTTGATCTCGGCGCGCTCGAAGAAGCGCAGGCCGCCGTACACGCGGTAGGGCACGGCGGCGTTGAACAGCGCGGTTTCGATCACCCGCGACTGCGCGTTGCTGCGATAGAGCACCGCGACTTCATGACGCGGGGTGTCGTCGCGCACCAGCTGGCGGATCTCCTCCACCATCCACTGCGCTTCGGCCATGTCGGTCGGCGCTTCGTAGACACGCACCGGCTCGCCCGGCCCCTGGTCGGTGCGCAGGTTCTTGCCCAGGCGCGTCTTGTTGTGCGCGATCAGCGCATTGGCGGAGTCGAGGATGTTGCTGAAGCTGCGGTAGTTCTGCTCCAGCTTGATCTGGTGGCGCACGCTGAACTCGCGCACGAAGTCCGCCATGTTGCCAACCCGCGCGCCGCGGAAGGCGTAGATGCTCTGGTCGTCGTCGCCGACCGCGAACACCGAGTTGCCCTCGCCCGCGAACATCTTCAGCCAGGCGTACTGCAGCTTGTTGGTGTCCTGGAACTCGTCGACCAGGATGTGGTGGAAGCGGCGGCGGTAGTGTTCCCGGATCGGGTCGTTGTCGCGCAGCAGCTCGTAGCTGCGCAGCATCAGCTCGGCGAAGTCCACCACGCCTTCGCGCTGGCACTGCTCCTCGTATAGCTGGTAGATCTCGACCTTGCGCCGGTCCTCCTCGGTGCGCGTGTCCACCATGTTCGGGCGCAGGCCTTCTTCCTTCCAGCCGGCGATGGTCCACTGCGTTTCCTTGGCGGGGAAACGCTCCTCGTCCACGTTGTGCTGCTTCATCAGGCGCTTGATCGCCGACAGCTGGTCCTGCGTGTCCAGGATCTGGAAGCTTTGCGGCAGGTTGGCCAGCTTGTAGTGCGCGCGCAGGAAGCGGTTGCACAGGCCGTGGAAGGTGCCGATCCACATGCCGCGCACGTTGACCGGCAGCATGGCCGTCAGCCGCGTCATCATTTCCTTGGCCGCCTTGTTGGTGAAGGTCACGGCCAGCACGTTGCCCGGGCCGATCTGGCCGGTGGCCAGCAGCCAGGCGATCCGCGTGGTCAGCACGCGGGTCTTGCCGGAACCGGCGCCGGCAAGGATGAGCGCGTGCTCGTTGGGCAGGGTGACGGCGGCGAGCTGCTCGGGATTGAGGTGCTGCAGCAGCGGCGAGTCGGCGGCGACTTCTGGGAACATGGGGCATTGTAGGAACCCCGGGGTCGCGCCAAGGAACCCTGGCCCGCGTCCATACTCCCACTGCCGTGCCACGCCGCCTGATTTCCGCCGCCCTGCTCGCCCTGCTCGCCCTGCCGCTGGCCGCGCACGCCCTGTGCACCAGCGACGGGGTGCCGCAGCCGCAGGCCGTGCTGGAGCGCTTCACCAACGCCGACTGCGCCGAGTGCTGGCGCGACCCGGCCACGCCGAAGCCCGGCGCCAACACCATCGCGCTGGACTGGGTCGTGCCCGGGCGCAAGGGCGGCGACGCGCCGCTGTCGGTGGTGGCGATGGACGAGGCGCTGGAGCGCCTCGACATGCTGGGCAAGCCGGTGCCCGAGCGCAGCGCCGCGGTCGGCAGCGTGCGCGCGGGTGACCCGGTGCCGCTGCGGCTGGCGCAGGGCGCGGCCTTCAACGACTACGTCGGCATCACCATGGAACTGAAGGACCCCGGCCGCGAGCCCTGGCGCGCCTGGCTGCTGCTGGTGGAGGTGCTGCCGGCGGGCACCGAGGGCAGCCCGGTGGCGCGCTACCTGGTGCGCAACGTGTTCCGGCCCGACTGGAGCAAGCTCGTGGGCCGGGCGCCGGGCCAGCTGGCCGAGGCCCGGGCGATGCAGATCCACGAGGGCGCCAGGCCGGAACGGCTGAGGCTGGTGGCGGTGCTGCTCGATTCGCGCGGGCGTATCCGGTCCATCAGCAGGACCGAATGTCCCTAGAAAGCACTCCGCAGTAGAATCAGTCACCGGGCCCAAGCATTTGTGGCCCGGTTCGCGTTTGTGGCCTGCCCACACGCCACCGGCCCCCACAGTCCAAGCGCTCACCTGTTCTTCAACAGCCTCCGGAGCCTGGAAATGGAAATCTTCGATTACGACAAGGTGCTGCTGCTGCCGCGCAAGTGCCGCGTGGAAAGCCGCTCGGAATGCGACGCGTCGCTCGAGTTCGGCGGCCGCCGCTTCAAGCTGCCGGTGATGCCGGCCAACATGAAGACGGTGGTGGACGAGCGCATCTGCCTGTGGCTGGCGCAGAACGGCTACTTCTACGTGATGCACCGCTTCGACCTGGACAACGTGCGCTTCGTGCGCAAGATGAAGGAAGCGGGCGCCTTCGCGTCGATCTCCGTGGGCGTGAAGCCGGCGGACTACGAGGCGGTCGACCGCCTGGCCGCGGAAGGCCTGGTGCCCGAGTACGTGACCATCGACATCGCGCACGGCCATGCCGACACGGTGAAGAACATGATCGCCCACCTGAAGGCGAAGCTGCCCGACACTTTCGTGATCGCCGGCAACGTGGGCACGCCGGAAGCCATCATCGACCTGGAGAACTGGGGCGCGGACGCCACCAAGGTCGGCATCGGCCCGGGCAAGGTCTGCATAACGCGCATGAAGACCGGCTTCGGCACCGGCGGCTGGCAGCTGTCGGCGCTCAAGTGGTGCGCCCGCGTGGCCACCAAGCCGATCATCGCCGACGGCGGCATCCGCGAGCACGGCGACATCGCCAAGAGCATCCGCTTCGGCGCCACCATGGTGATGATCGGCTCCATGCTGGCCGGCCACGAGGAGTCGCCCGGCCAGACGGTGGAAGTGGACGGCCGCCTGTACAAGGAGTACTACGGCAGCGCGTCCGACTTCAACAAGGGCGAATACAAGCACGTCGAGGGCAAGCGCATCCTCGAGCCGGTGAAGGGCAAGCTGGCGGAAACGCTGCGCGAGATGCAGGAAGACCTGCAAAGCTCGATCAGCTATGCCGGCGGCACCAAGCTGGCGGACATCCGGAAGGTGAACTACGTGATCCTGGGTGGGGACAACGCGGGGGAACACCTGCTGATGTAGGCAGGGTGTCGCGGTTCGGCTTCGCGCTCACCACGACCTACGAGGCCGCCTTCGTGTAGGTCGTGGTGAGCCCGCAGGCGAACCGCGACGCTTTCTCAGGCCCGCAACAGATCCAGCGCCAGCTGGTGCAACCTCTGGCTGGGCTCCACCAGCGCATCCAGCACGCTGAAGTGGTTCAGCCCCGGCAGCGTCTCGCACACCGGCACCCGCCGCCCACCCCAGGCTTCCTCGATCAGGCGGTTCTGCCGGTGGTACTCCGCACTCTCGTCGCCACCCGCCACCGTGTAGAGCGTTCCCTGCCGCGGCGCCGGCAGCCGCGCGGGCTGGCCTGCGCCACCTGCTGGCGGGTGAGCTGCAGCGTGGGCTGCAGGAAAGGCGTCTTCATGATCGGGTCCAGGTCGTGCAGCCCCGAGATCGCCAGCGCGCTGCGCACCGTGTCCTTCGGCAGCGCGCCATCGAGCTGCGGCCACAGGCAGGCCAGCATCATGGCCGCCAGCTGCCCGCCGGCCGAATGCCCGGCCACCACGATGCGGCGCCGGTCGCCGCCGAAGCGGCCGATGTTGTGCCAGGTCCAGGCCACGGCGCGCGCCACTTGCAGCGTGATCTGCGGGATGGTCACCGCCGGGCAGAGGGCGTAGTTGGGGATCACGACGCAGGCGCCGTGGCGGGTGAAGGCCGGGGCGACGAATGAATGGTCGCGCTTGTCCAGCGCCCGCCAGTAGCCGCCGTGGACGAACACCAGCACCGGCGCATCCCCGCTCGGCGCTGGAAACACATCCAGTGCCTCGCCCTCGCCGGCGCCATAGCGCAGGTCGAGCTCGCAAGGCCCTTCGGCCCGCGCCCTTTCCGACTCCGCGCCCCAGCGGGCGAAGTACCGGGGTGGTCCGGCACCAGCTCCCGGTTGTTGTACATGGCGTCGTGCCATGCCCCGTCATGCGACTGCAACTGCATCTCCTGCCCCATCCGTTTGCAACATCTTGACACAACTTGTCAGGGTTGCAAGTGAGGTTTTTGGCGTTGACAGGGCTGTATTCTGTATACAGCATATCGCCATGCCCGCCCAGCTCCTCCAACTCGAAGCCGCCCCGGACCTGGTCGACCGCGTTTATCGCACGCTGATGGACGCCATCAGTGACGGATCGTTGGCTCCCGCAGAACGTGTGACACAGGAGGAGATCGCGCAGCAGCTGGCCGTGTCGCGCCAACCCGTGCTGCAGGCGCTGCGCCTGCTCAAGCGCGACGGCTTCCTGCAGGACGCCCCCGGCCGCGGCCTGCAGGTGGTGCCGCTCGACGCCCAGCGCACGCGCGACCTGTACCAGGTGCGCGGCGCGCTCGACGCGCTGGCCGCGCGGCTGGCAGCGCAACGCCGCTTCCGCATCGCCCCCGAACTGCTGGAGGCGGGCCGCCGCGCCGCCAGCGGCGACAACGTGATGGCAATGATCGACGCCGACATGGCCTTCCACCAGGCGCTGTACCGCGCCGCCGGCAACCCGCTGATCGAGGAGACCGCGCAGCTGCACTGGCGCCACCTGAAGCGCGTGATGGGCGCGGTGCTGCAGCAGATGGCGCAGCGCGAGGCGATCTGGGACGAGCACCAGGCCATCGCCGAAGCCATCGCCGCGGGAGACGCCGACGGCGCCGCCCGCCTGATCGAGGAACACGGCCTGCACGCCAGCGACACGCTGGTGGAGCGGCTGCACGCCGTGTTGAACCCACCCACCCAGGACCCGAGGAGACGCCAGTGAGATTGACGAAAGAGCAGCTCGAGCAGTTCGATCGCGAGGGCTACCTGTTCTTCCCCGGCCTGTTCAAGCCGGAGGAAACGAAGACGCTGACCGCCGCCGTGCCGGAGCTGTACGCCCGCCGCGAGGCCTACAACGTGCGCGAGAAAGGCAGCGACGCCGTGCGCACGAACTTCGCCGCGCACATGGTCAGCGAGCCCTTCGCGCGCCTGGCGCGCCACCCGCGCATGGTGCGGCCGGTCATGGACCTCTTCGACGAGCAGGTCTACATGCACCAGTTCAAGATCAACGGCAAGATGGCCTTCGAGGGCGACGTCTGGCAGTGGCACCAGGACTACGGCACCTGGCTGAACGACGACATGATGCCCACCGAGCGCGCCATGAACGTCGCGATCTTCCTGGACGACGTCAACGAGTACAACGGCCCGCTGATGTTCATCCCGGGCAGCCACAAGAAGGGCGTGGTGGAGGCCAGGCACGACCTCACCACCACCAGCTACCCGCTCTGGACCGTGAGCAACGATCTGATCGCGCAACTGGTGGAACGCGCCGGCGGCAAGGACGGCGGCATCGTCAGCCCCAAGGGCCCGGCCGGCTCCATGATCCTGTTCCACAGCTGCCTGGTGCACGCGTCCACCAGCAACCTCTCGCCCTGGAACCGGGTGAGCGTGTACCTGAGCCTGTGCGCGGTGTCCAACCACATCCGCCGCTTCAAGCGCCCCGAGTACATCGCGCACCGCGACTTCACGCCGATCGAATGCCTGCCCGACGACTGCCTGCGCATGCCCTACCCCGTGGACGTGCCGTGGAAGAACGGGATGCCGGCCAGCGCCCTCGTCACCTCCTCCGAACCCATAGACCAGATCAAGAAAGCCGCCTGATGTCCCTCCACGCGAAACTCCAGCAACGCGCCGCGCAGGGCAAGCCCGTGCGCATCGGCCTGATCGGCGCCGGCAAGTTCGGCTCCATGTACCTCGCGCAGGTCCCGCGCACGCCGGGCGTGCACCTGGCCGCCATCGCCGACCTGTCGCCCGACAACGCGCGCGCCAACCTCGCCCGCGTGGGCTGGAAGGCGGAACGCACGCAGGCCGCCAGCATCGACGAGGCGCTCAGGACCGGCGCCACCCACGTCGGCGCCGACTGGCAGGCGCTGGTGCGCCATCCCGCCATCGACGTCATCGTGGAATGCACCGGCCACCCGATCGCCGCGGTGGACCATTGCCTGGAAGCCTTTGCCAACGGCAAGCACGTGGTGAACGTCACCGTGGAAGCGGATGCCTTCTGCGGGCCGCTGCTGGCGCGCAAGGCGGCCGATGCCGGCGTGCTGTATTCGCTGGCCTTCGGCGACCAGCCGGCGCTGATCTGCGACCTGGTGGACTGGGCGCGCACCTGCGGCTTCCCGGTGGTGGCCGCCGGCCGCGGCCACAAGTGGCTGCCGCACTTCAGCGAGTCCACGCCCGACACGGTGTGGAACAACTGGGGCCTGACGCCGGAGCAGGCGAAACGCGGCGGCCTCAACCCGAAGATGTTCAACAGCTTCCTCGACGGCTCCAAGCCCTCGATCGAGAGCACCGCGGTGGCCAACGCCACCGGCCTGCACGTGCCCTCCGACGGCCTGCTCTATCCGCCGGCCAGCATCGAGGACATCCCCTACGTGACGCGGCCGAAGAGCGAGGGCGGCGTGCTGGAACGCAAGGGCATGGTGGAAGTGATCTCCTCGCTGGAGACCGACGGCCGCGCCATCCCCTACGAGATCCGCATGGGCGTGTGGGTGACGGTGGAAGCGGAGACCGAGTACATCAAGAACTGCTTCGAGGAGTACAAGGCGCACACCGACCCCAGCGGCCGCTACTTCACGCTCTACAAGCGCTGGCACCTGATCGGCCTGGAAGTCGGCGTGTCGGTGGCCAGCGTGGCGCTGCGCGGCGAAGCGACCGGCGTGGCCACCTGCTGGAACGCCGACGTAGTGGCCACCGCCAAGCGCGACCTGCAGCCGGGCGAAGTGCTCGACGGCGAAGGCGGCTACACGGTGTGGGGCAAGCTGCTGCCGGCCGAGACCTCCATGCGCATGGGCGGCCTGCCGCTGGGGCTGGCGCACGACGTGAAGCTGGTGCGGCCGGTGAAGAAGGGCCAGAGCCTCAGCTGGAGCGACGTTGCGATGGACACGGGCACGCATGCGTACAAGGTCCGGCGCGAGATGGAATCGCTGTTCGCGCCCCGTGTGCTGAAAGCCGCCTGACCTGAAAACCGCTGCGCGGCTTTGCTACAATAACTGTCGTTGTGGGGGGTAGCTCAGCTGGGAGAGCGTCGCGTTCGCAATGCGAAGGTCGGGAGTTCGATCCTCCTCCTCTCCACCACAATGTTCCCAAGGCCTTGTCTCGACAAGGCCTTTTTCTTTGGGGCGCCGGTAGCCCAGCCTGCGGTGGGAATCTCCCTAATGGGCAGCTATCCGACGGCCGCGCGGCCGCGCAACCGGCTGCAACTTCCCGGCGAAGCCCCAAGATGAAGTCCATGGGACAGGACGACAGCATCGCCACACTTCGCTCGCGGGTTTCTGCGCTGGTCGCGCAGGAATCCACGCTGCTGGCGCAAGCATTCGAGGTCAGCCGAGAAGGCGGCGACCGGCGCGGCGTCGACACGCTGTTCGCGCAGGTCCAGGCGCTGCAGGTGGAACGCAACAGCTTGCAGAAGCGCATCGCGAACATGCTGGGCACGCAGCGCCTGCACGCGGCGTCCGAAGTCTGGCGGCCGGGCGTGTACCAGTACTGCGAGGAAGTGGGCGGGCCCAGCGTGCGCGTCAACATCACCCAGGGACCGCTGGGGCTGCAGGTCCACATCCCCGGCAAGAAGAACCCGGCGCGCATCGAGTCGCTCGACGGAACCTTCGACGGCCCGCTCGGCGTCGATGCATCCGCCCCCAATAGATCGCGTGGCGGCGGAGGCCGGCACAGCCGTGTGCTACACTTCGCGCCGTTGTCCCAGCCAGGATTGCAGTGCTTGCCGACCCGAGCAAGTCCTCGCGACGCAAGGCCTGTGGATACGACTCGTGGCGGGCTTGGAGCGATGCTCCCGACCTCCACCACAAACTTTCTCGCAGTGGGTTCTTAGCTCAGTTGGTAGAGCAGCGGACTCTTAATCCGTAGGTCGTAGGTTCGAATCCTACAGGACCCACCACTCACCCCTCCATGCACCGCCCTTGGGAAAAGCATCTCCGGATGGCCCTCGTCCTGGCCGCCGCCGCATTTGCGGTCGGCGAGTTCTGGAACGTGGCGGCCGGCTCGGCGATCGCGGCCGTGGCGGTGTTCGTCGCGCTGCGCCCCCTCTTCCGGCGCGACCTGCGCGGCCCGAAGAAGTAACGCACCCCTCAGCGGCGGTGGGGCGTGGCCGGGCGCAGCACGTCGCCGTACACGCGGCGGTGGTCCGCATCCCCGATGGGTTTCCTCAGCGATTCGTTCGCCGACGGACGCTTGCGCTTGTCGTCCTCGGCGATCAGCTCCCACAGCCCCGACGTACCTTCGCCGGAGCGGTGGCCTGGAGGTTGGTGCGTGTTCATGGGTACACCGTCGCACGCGAGGGCTCACTGACCTGTAGGACACCCGCGCCGCAGTGTTTCGGGGACGCAAAGCCGGGCGCAATGCAGGACTGTTTCCGCGCTCAGCAACGCCCGGCGCCTTCTGCGCTGTTACATGAGCCAGCCAACGAGCGGGCGAGCTATCCTCGGAAAGTGGCGCCTTGCTTTTACGGCGCCCGATCGACAGGAGCAAGGGCCTTGGACAACAAAGAGGCTGCCCTCCCCGACCCCAACGAACCTGGGAACCGGGGCGGCAGCGGCGCGGCGAGCCTTCGCAGCCACCTGGACAACGACGCCAGGCGCAGCACCGCGCCTCGTCCGGCCCTGGGCGTGGACCGTTCGCAGCACACCATCCTGGTGGTGGACGACAGCGAGGCTGCCAAGTACGCCGTCGCGCGCGGGCTGCGCGCAGCGGGCTTCCGCACCCTGGAAGGATCCGCGGGCGCGGAGTGCCTCGAACTCGCGCCGAAGGCGGACGCCGTGGTGCTGGACGTCCACCTGCCCGACATCAACGGCCTGGAGGTCTGCCGCCTGCTGCGAGCGAACGACGCGACGGCTTCGCTGCCGATCGTGCACATGACGGCGGTGTACCAGGGCGAAGAGCACGAGGCGCAGAGCATCGCGGCGGGCGCGAATGCGTACCTCGGCGCGCCGGTGGCGCCGGCGGAACTGGCGGCCTTGCTCGATGACCTGGTGGTCGTGGTCACGCGCGCCAAGGAGTAGCGCTCGCGCCGGCGGAGCGCGGCGTCAGGGCTTCTGGTAACTGCGCGCCGACAGCTGCAGCTGCAGCTGCCGCGGATCCTGCACGAAGAACAGTCCGCCTTCACGCGTGGACTTTCCGGGCACATGCTGGAACTCCAGCTCGCTGGTCTCCACCACTTCGCCGCCGCGGCGCAATTCGCCCTGCACGCGCAAGGCTGCCGCCGTCGCACGGCCCTGGTTGAACACCTGCACGCGCGCGAGGTAGCGCCCGTCCTGCTGCTGGATGTCCACCAGCCGCACCTGCGGCGCGGGCACCCCTCCTTGCCGGTCCACGCGTCATGCAGCAGGTAGCCCAGGCTCGCCAGCAGCAGCGCCAGGCCGATGAAGGCGCAGACCCACTCCCAGAAGGAGGGTGGCGGCTCGCGCAGGTGCTCGTCGCGATCCTGCTGCTTCGCGTCTGCGTCGTCGTGGGTGGATACGCCCATGACCGGCATCACAGGATCAGCCGCGCGGCCGCGGCACCGATGGCGGCCGGGAAGCCGAGCACCGCCACCGCGTGCAGCGCCGCCGCCAGCGACAGGCCATCGAGCCGGCCGAAGGACCACAGCATGTACGCGCTGACCAGGGCCGCGAGCACGTAGCCCGTGACGGTGAACCGCATCAGCACGCTCCAGCCCGAAGCCTTCTGGTGGTCCTGCGGCTGGCCGCGGAACGCCACGGCGTACACGAACAGGTGCATGGCGGCCACCGACACCACGATCAGCAAGGCCGTGCGCCCCTCGGACAGGCCGGCGGCGATCTGCACCATCTCCTCGGTGGGCGCCAGGTTGAAGGCGAGGAACAAGGCGCCCACGGACATGATGAACAGGTCGCTCCAGTACAGCGCCACGCCGCCGCGCGGCTGCTGCTTGGCGTTCTTGCCACCCAGCTGCGTCTGCGACAGCAGCGCGCCGATGCTGGCCGGCACCGCCTGCAGCGACACCTGCCCCACCATCTCGCGCAGGGACGCATCGGGCTTGAGCACGCCGATCAGCCACAGCACGAGCGCCGACGACACGAAGCCGACGGCATAGGCCACCAGCGCATCGACCACGTCGTCGCGCAGGCTGAAGGTGGGTTCGAAGCCCACGTGCCAGGACAGCACCACCAGGAAGGGAAAGAACAGCACGAGCAGGAGCGCGAGCCGCCACGACTCCATGTAGAAGCCCAGCCACCACATCTCCATGGTCATCAGCAGCGGCAGGCCGAAGATGACCGCCCCCGCGAACGCGCGCGCCAGCCCGACGGCGAAGTGCCGCCGGTGGTCGGGGCTGGGGTTGGCGCTGCTCATGCGCGGGGACGATAGCACCGGCCGCACAGGCCGTGGGGCGCGTCGGAGGCGGCGGACAGCGATTGTCTGCGTTGGAGCGACAGGCGCGGGGACCCGCAGGCCAACAATGAATGGAAGGCCGCATCAGCGGCGCAAGGCGCACGCATGAACGAGCAGAAGCCGCAACCCTGGCACGAAGCCGACGAGAAGCCGCAGGACAAGGCGCAACGCAGGGGCGCGCCCATCGGGACGCACAGCTTCACGGGCGGGGGTGCGGCGGTGGGGATGCCGACGAAGGGGGCTGAAGATGTGGAGCGCGGGGATCACCGCGAAGGTCCGCCTGGGGCCGAGGAGCCGGATCCAATGGCGGAGCCGCGGGCTATGACGGGGAGATGTTCGGGACCAGGGAGGGATGATCTCCGCGGAAGAATTCTTCGGCGCCCCGGGAGAGCATAGCCTGGCTGGCGACTAAATATGTACCGCATCGCCGGCCCGCGAATGCGCCCAGCCACTGGCAGCTTCTCCAATCATGTTTAAGCTGGCATCTTTGAGGTCACAGTCTGTGATCTCAAACGGGCGCCGGAGCTGACGCGCGGCCCTGTGTTTCCTGTTTTCGGCGCTGGGGAGCGCCCGTGCCCTCGCCATCAACATCGAGAGATAGGCCCAGGGTGTCGTGCGTGCGAGATGGGACACCTTATTACGTACCTGGTTTTGCGTAACAAGACCTAAACCCGGTGAGTGCTCCTTCTTGCCGGAAGCAGCCGCATCGCGATGCGCGTGGATTTGAGAACCGGCGTGCGCTGCCGCGAAGGCGCCGCGGATTAGGCGTCCCTTCGGGCATGGTGATCAGCCTGTACGAGGTTGTGCGCGCCTGGAAGCTCTTGATCTAGCTGGGACGTGGCAGTATGGTTCAGCGGGAAGCCTGAACGGAAAGATCATGATCACTCAAGGCGGGATCCACGACGAAGAGGCCCTGAACATCTACACCGACGGGTCGTCCTTCCCCAGTAAGAAGCGAGCGGCTGGTGTGGGTGTGGTGCTTATGTGGGTCGACGAAGCTGGAGATCCGCAGACCAGTGAGCACGCACCTACGGGTTACCAGAGCGCGACCATCGACGAGATGGAGATCCAAGCCTGCATTGCGGGTCTGCAGGAAGCCCAGCGCGTGTTTCCGGACTTGGAGCAGTTCAAGAAGATCCTGCTGTTCTCGGATTCCCAATACGTCACCGAGAACTTCGTTAAAGCGATGAACATCTGGCCTCAGAGAGGGTGGCGCGGCGCGAATGGCACGCCCGTCAAGAACATTGACCTCTGGAAGCGACTAAGGAAAGAGGTCAACGCGCTCCCACGTCGCGTTGAGGTGCGGTGGGTGAAGGGGCACAAGTCGAACATCTACAACCGAGCAGCCGACAAGCTCGCGAAGAAGTCTGCAGCGATGCCGTTCAACAGGCCACTCTCAGTCAGCCAGACGACTTACAAGTGGTCAGATCGTAAGACGCAGCGAGGGTGTGTCACCTTCGATGGCCGTGCAGTCAAAATCCGGATCATCTCTACCAAGTACATGAAGTACGCCAGGGAGTACGAATATCGGTTCGAGGTCATTGGCGCGGACGACCCATCCTACAAAGACGTTGACTTCGTCTGGTACAAACACTTGCTCAGTCGCAACAAGTGCCTCCTGGTGCGTCTGAACTCTGACCACGATCACCCAAGCATCGAGCAAGTGCTCGAAGAGCTCGACCCTGACGACTACAGGTATTGAATCTGTCAACCAAGCGTGCATGGGCACGCTGCACACCGCGCTTCACGCTAGATCATCGCATCGAGCGGCTTGGTTTCCTCATCGCCAGATTCAGCCCGCGGCGCTGGCTGCTTTCGACCCTCTGCTGTCCGTCCTGAGCGGCAGCAATGCAGCGGTTGCGGTCCTTCGCCATCGACCTCACCAACGGCCGCTCGGCCGAAGGCTCTCGCTGGAACGCTGACGCGGCGTTGATTGAACTCCGTCAAGTGCCGCGCCGTGATGAGGACCGCGCCCGCGCAAGCACAGGAACACCCCTGCAGCAGCCGGTTGATGGACTTCAGATCGCCGCGGTCTTGATGAGCTTACGCGCTGCTTCTGCCAACATCCCTGCGCGCGTTCCGATGAAGTCCGCGTAGCTCATCGAACCGTCCATCGAAGCGACCGGCAGCAGGGACGAAGCAGCAATCGAGGGGCGAAGCGCGGCGTCGATCTTGGGCATGTAGTCTGCGGGTGACGAGTCGCTGATCGCGCGGTTGTCGGCCTGACTAAGGAAGCAGACGTTGGCGATGATGTTGGACTCGTTGAACTTGATACCTTGAGAGTTCAGAAATGCCTTCGGGTACACGTGATGGAACTCGCGCGCGTTGTACGCGGACATGGCGGTGCTTAGGTCCACCAGACTGTTCGACAGGAAGCTGCGCGGCGCGTATTGGGCGAGGAGACAGATGGTGGCCTTCGCGACGGTCGAATTGATTCGCCACGTCTTCATGAAAAGGTTGGGGTGGACCTCAGCGTCGAGCGCGTCGAACACCGGCTTGCCGTTCGCCAGGGCGTGCATCGCGCCGATGTCTTCCATGACCGCGACATTGGTACCCGCCTTGTAGCGCTGCGTGAAGGACACAAACCAGAACCAGCGCTTGAGCCCCGCCATCTGCGCCGCGTTCGGCTTCAGTGTCAGGGAGAAGAACTTCACAAGCGGAACGAACATGATTGGGAAGGGGATGAAGACCACGTTCTTGATCTGCAACTCCTTCTCCAGAAAATCCACGGTGGCGAAGATCGCCTGCTTCAAGCGCAGCATGCCGTCAATCAAGTTCTGCGGCGGCGTGTCCACTAACGCATCGGCCTCGATGCTGTTCAGCACCACAGCCGCGAGGCTGCGCATGAGCAGCCCCTCATCAAGTTGGTCGTACCCCTTGTCAGCCAACTTGTCGAGAACTGCCTCAATTTCCTTCCTAAGATCAAACTGATCCGACCAAGTCCAGGCCGCCAGCAGTTCGAGAGTGCTGAGGCTCGTCCCTGACGAGTTGATCCGCTGAAACACCCGACAGACCTCTTGGTTGGTGCGATCCTTGATGGTGACGACCGGGAACTCGTAGTCCTTGAAGCGCTCGGTGAGATTTGCGATCACCGTCTTCATGGCGTCGTCGAAGCGCGTCATCTCGGGAAGGAGCTTCGTGGTGTCGAGGATGACACGTAGGTTGATCGAAGCTTTCGGGTCAGCCTCAGCGTAGTGGATAAACTCCTCGGTGGAAGGCACGAAGCACACGTTGAACCGATCGGCCAGCTCAGGGTCAGAGGTCTTGGCGTCCGAGTTGAAGACACCGTAGAGGGTGGTCAGGCGCTGCTGACCGTCGAGGACATAGTTAACGGGGTAATCCTCCGGCGTCTTCGGCAGCTCGAAGCCGCCCACGTTGCGCTCATGCTTGAGCGCCTCCTTGGTTGACCACAGTAACAGGGAGCCAACTGGGAAACCGCGGTAGATCGAGTCGAGCAGGCTCATGATCTGCTCGTCATCCCAGACGTATTCACGCTGGAAGACTGGAATCTTGATGTTCCCCTTCGCCACGTCGGAAAGCAGCGACGAGAGGCGCGGGTTTGACGGTGCAATCTTATGAGCTCCTGCCATGGCTTTCCCTCCTTGTGGGGTGTTGATCCGCAGAGCTTAGCCGAAGGAGTCCTCAAACCATGGTACGCCGCCCACTGCGGAGGGTGACCGCTCGCGCCGGCACGGCCATCTGCGCGTTCAGCACGAAGGTCAACAACCAGTCTGAAGCGGTCATTCACCGACGGTGCATCGGGCCTGAAAGGTTCTACCGGCGCAGTAGCAGCGTGACGGCTGCTCCCGCAACCCAAAGCGGACATCAATTGCCGTCCGCAGACACGTGACGCACCGCGGCCTGCCGCGCTAACCCTAGTGCTGCAGCCTTAGCACGGGAGCGAATCAGGGGCGGAAACGCGCCTAATCGGGCGAATGTCGCCGCAACGTCCTGCGCCGTTCTCTTGCGCTCAAAGGAAGCACCGGGCGTGTCATCCTGAAACCAAAGGGGAAACGCGAAGTACTCGTCTCTGGCCACAAGTATCGAGTCGAACGGTGTGTCGTCACGATTGAGCCGCACGACAAGCACGTAGTCGAAAACTTCACGGTACACCTTTCTCAATGACCATTGCAGTCGACCGTACCGCAGGGCGCGCCAGATCACTTGAATGCGTACTCTGGCCTCCCCATTCACGATCACGAGGTGGCCGCAACGCCTCGGCGCTACACACTCCACACCATTGCTCCGGAGCGTGTGTTCTGCGACTTCACGAAAGTGGCGCCCCAGTCGGCGGGCCTTCCGCCTCTCGGCATAGTCATCCGAATCTAGCTTTGCGGGTTGGAGGCCGAGACATGCAAGTGCAGCGGCGAAGGACCCGAAGTGTTTTACGTATGTTTGCCAACTCGGTCCGTTACAAGACTTCAGATCGAAGGCGGTGAATTTCGGGTTCCTACTCACTTGCTCGCCAAGGAAAGCAAGCAGTTCCTGCTTGCTTCGAATCGTCCCGGCCCTCTTGGCTCGCTTTGCTTTCGCCGCTTCCCACACATCAAGACTTACGATTGGTTCAATGCACCCGCGCACGCGCAAGAAATCTGGCTCGCCTTCGGCTCGTCGCCGCCCATGGCTCTCTCGACCCCAAACGAAGTTTCCGATCAGTGCTTCGCAGGAGAGGAGGCTATACAGCATCCAGGGCGTTATCAGTTTGCCACGAGAATCTGTAACGCCTTCGTTCCTGAGCACTTGCGACAGCTTGTAGACCGACATTTCTGTCGTCGTGTACAAATGAAAGATGCGCCGGACCAGCGACACTTCGTCTATAGGGCCGCGGATCCACTTCACGTGCTCGCGGCTGGCCGCCTTGTGCTCGTTGGGTGCCAATGGCCGCTCGGAATTCCTCTGCTTCGAGATAGCCACTCGGCCTATTCCAAGACAGGGAAGGCTCCCCAAATGAAAGCCTTCATCCAAGGCGGCCCTATGCCCGGCTCTGGTTTTCAACCCGAGCTCTCGGCTGTACTCGGCCGCCATGGCACGCTTCAGGTTCTTCAGCAAACTTCCGAGTGGCGTATTACTTGCCGGGAAAAGTTCTTGTACGTAACGCACCTGCACACCGTGCATGCGGCAGTGGTACTCGTAGTATGCAGATGCGTCCGTGTCCTGAAACCGGCCCCAACGACTAATGTCGTAAACCAATAGAACTGCGAAGGGACACTGGTCCTCTGCAACGTCACCAAGCAGTCTCTTCATCGCAGGACGACCCTCGAGCGTGAGGCCACTCCTTCCCGCGTCCAGATACGTCTCCACGATAGTGAATCCGTTCCTGATTGCGTACTCCGACATGGCCTTTGTTTGGATTTCCGGGGAGAGATCCTGTGAATCCGTAGACATTCGGATGTACTGCGCAGCACTGGATGACTTGTCCACTGCGCAATCAAACGGTGCTCTGGGTATACCAGGCACGCGTCGGCGGTCTTGTTTAGGGGTAAAGTCATGCGTCTTTTCGAGTGATTCCGCTGCCCTCTGTCGCGCCGCGCGTTCGCGTGCCTTGCGCCGGCGTTCCTCCCCGGTAGGCTCAATTCCCCGGCTGACCAATATTTCGCGCAACGTTGGTTCACGAAACGCAGTTTGGCGATACGTCTTCGGAAAGTGGATCACACGGGCCATCACTGGATGATGCGGAAGCCCCGCCGGTTTGGGTGTGAAGCCTGTCACGTCGTTCGTCCGGAGTCTGACTAGCACGCGGCTCTTGGCGATCACTCGGCCTTCGGACGGGGAAGCCTGGGCACCACTTGCTTATGAATCAGTCGAAGCGCGGGAAAATTGCCGCATCCCCACCAACACACTCTGAAATCCGCTAGGGACGCGGCTTCCAGCGGGACAGGGCCTGCTGCATCACCGCTTCGAGCTTCCCCGGATCGCGCACTTCGCCCGAGAGCACTGCCCGGGCGCACGCCGCCGTAACGCTCTCGGCGTCCAGCCGCTCGGCCTCCTGCA
Source organism: Ramlibacter montanisoli (assembly GCF_013087525.1). Taxonomy (GTDB): domain Bacteria; phylum Pseudomonadota; class Gammaproteobacteria; order Burkholderiales; family Burkholderiaceae_C; genus Ramlibacter; species Ramlibacter montanisoli. Next base: position 2,540,383 of record NZ_JABFCS010000001.1, read on the forward strand.
GGTGGTGCTGCGCCTTCGCGTGATCCCCCGACAGCTGCAGCACCACCGCCAGCGCGCCATGCGTATCAGCATCCTGCGCATCGAGTTCCAGCGCGGAGCGGAAGGCCGATGCCGCCGCCTCCCCTTCCCCGCGCATCAGGTGCGCCCAGCCCAGCGCGTGCCAGGTCTCCACGTGCTCCGGCATGGCCTGCACCGCGCGCTGCAGGTGCTGCTGCGCCGCCAGGAAGTTGGCTTCCATCATGCTGGCCATGCCCAGGGCCGACCAGGTCCGGCCGTCGTGGGGATGGTGCTTCAGCGCGGCCTGCAGCCACTTCCTGGCGCCGCGCTGGTCGCCCTCGGCCAGCGCCACGCTGCCGCGGGCGACCAGCGCTTCCAGCTGACCGGCATCCACTGCCAGCGCCGCATCGGCGAGCATCCGCGCGGCCGGGAGGTCGTCGAGGTCCAGCGCGATCAGGCCTGCCACGCCGCTGGCGGCGGCCTCCAGTACGCCGGCATCGCGTTCCTGCTGCACCCAGGCCGACGCCTCCTCCAGCAGGCCCAGCCGGTGGCAGGCGCGCAGCCAGAGCACCTGCATCGGCTCGCGATGGTGGGCGGGCCACTGCGCCGCCACGGCGGCGTCCTGCATCCACGGCTGCAGCAGGTCGAAGGTGGCTTGGGGATTTCCTTGCAGCAGCCGCACGTAGGCGAGGTCGTGCGACACCGTCGGATGCGACCCCATTCGGCGCGCAGGTGTTCGAGCAGGGCCGCGGCTTCGTCGAGGTGGCGGCGGGCGATGCACAGGCGGGCGCGCCGGAACGTCCATTCGCGCCGGTCCAGCTTCAGTCCTTGCGCGGCGACGATGTAGCCCTCCGCCTGCTCGTGCTGCCCGCAGGCGATCGCCGACTCGCAGGCATCGGCCAGCAGCGCGGGGTTGGTGGGGTCCTGTTCCAGGTAGCCGCTCAAGCGTTGCAGGTGCGCGGCCGCGGGGGACGGGGAGGGAGCGTTCATGCTTTCGCGCGCCATGGCCACAATGTGCCCATTGGACGAACCCGGCGGGGCGCCGTCAATGTGGCGCACTCGCGTGTTCTTGCGACTTATTGCCAGGCGCCTTCCGCCTGTTTGGCCGCTGCCCCCTCTGCAAGGCCGCTGGCGCGCCAGGAGAAATACTTGGCACGTTCATCGTTCGCCTGGGGGTGGAGGACGGTTCATCGTTCCCAACTGATCCATGTCAACCGGCCCGGCGCGGCCGGGACTAGATTGACCCTCAGAAAGACCAGATCGTTGAAGGAGCTGTATGGCGTACACCGATGCATCCGACCCCGTCCATCACATCGACGGTTCGCTCGCGGATTTCTCCGAGTGCCACCATGACTTCGTGGCGCAACTGCACTCCGCGCTCTACCTGCCGGAACTCGTCACGGCCGCGGCCAAGGCGCGTGCCATGGCCAAGGACCTCCTGAAGATGTTCCGCGACGGCGTGACCGTGCACCATGCCGAGGAGGAGCGCGAGTTGTTCCCCGCGGTCCTGCGCGCCGCGCACCCCGGTCCTGAACTGGACGAGGTCCGCGCGATGGTGGCACAGCTCGTTCGCGAGCACCGGGACATGGAGGCGCGCGTCGGCACTGAAGCCGGCGGTGGAGGCCGTGGCCAGCGGCCAGTGTGCCGAGCTCGACGCCCCGCTGATCGAGGACATGGTGCAGCACTTCTTCGCGCACGCGCATTTCGAGGAAGAACACTTCCTGCCCCTGGCGCAGAAGATCCTGGGACGCGAGAGCGAAGTGATGGCGACGCTGGGGCGGTCGCTGCACGAGAGCCGGCGGGCGGCTGCCACGGTCTAGGACTTCACCTGTTCGCGCCCTGCCCGCGAACGTCCCGCGAACTTTCGAGGTACGCGGGAGCGCGTTCTAACGGCCTCCCTGCGAGGCAGCATTCGGGCAATCCCTTCCCCCATTCGGAGGGTGGTTATCGACGCTTCGCCCCGTGATGATCTCGCCCGCGGCGGCACTTGCATTCCAACCAATTCACCCATCGCCGTCGCACGCCTGGAGGACAACGACGATGACGATTGCAACCTGGATGAAGGTCGCTCCGCTGGCGCTGGGCGCGGCGGCGCTGGCTGGCAAGCTGCGGCGGCGGTGGTGGCAGCGGCGGAGACGGCGGCAGCGATGCGGCCCTGGGCGCGCAGAGCCGCAACGTGCGGGCCGACCAGAACCACGGCGCGCAGGTGCGGGAAGTCGCCACCGACCTCACGGAACGCGGCAAGGGCCTCGACCTGACGAAGCTTGCGCACCTGATCGAAGTGGCGCAGTCGAACCGGCCGACGGCCGGCGAGGCCGCCGCCAGCATGGTGAGCCTCACCTACAACGGGCCGGATTCCTGGTTCCGCCGCGTGCTGTCCACGTCGGCCACCCAGTCGATCCCGGACGCCGACGGCTGGATCCGCACCTGGGATCGCCGCGAGCGCATGACCGCCGGCCAGCACGCCACCTGGAGCTTCGGGAACGAGCCTTCCCGCCAGAGCGACGTGCACTGGAACGGCAGCGCCTGGATCCACTGCGCGCTGAACCACGAGATCGCGAGCACGCCGACCGACGCCGACGGCCTCAGCCAATACAACTACTGCGACGGCTACGAGCTGGGCACCTCGCACCGCAACTTCTTCAGCATCGAAGGCAAGACCATGCTGGAGGTCTACCAGTCGATGCGCAGCGCCGGCGCCACCAACGTGTTCATCCCGAACACCTCGGTGCTGGGTACTGCGACCTTCCCCACGGGCAGCATGCTGGTGACGCAGACCAACACCTCCACGCAGGCCGCCGTCTCCTACTACCCCGGCTTGGGCAACACCGTGCGCGACCCTAAGCCCGAGCTCGCCGCGGCCGATCCCGCGACCTGCCGGTCCATCAGCGCCAGCGCCCCGCTGGGCAGCTACACGACCTACTCCACCTCGCTGGAAAGCATGGTGCAGTCGCACCGCGGCATTCCCTGCGTCTTCGCGCCCGATGCGCTGACCGGACCGCGCAACGAGTGGTGGACCCAGGCGACGGTGCCGGTGGCCTTCCTGCCCTCCCCCTTCCGCCGGGCCCGTACTACACCGGCGGCACGCTGCTGCGGGCGGCCTTCCCGGGCGGCAACGCGGTCAACTTCTACGCCTGCCAGCACCGCTTCGACGGGTCCACGCGCAACTGCAACGTAATCGGCACCAGCACGTACACCATCGAGACCCTCGGGGACGGCCGCGTGATGCGCCTGGGCACGCCGCCTCCGCAAGTCGCGGCCCTCGCCTGGGCCCCGCTGTTCGTGGAGCGCGGGGGCAAGGTGTTCATTGCCTACCAGAACAAGCCGGTGGTCACCAGCACCGGCCGCCTGAACCTCACGGGCCTGAACGCGCTGAGCGCGCAACTCGGCCTGCCGGCGGTGGACCCCGCCGTGCCGCTGGCGACCACCCCCGCGTCCTTCCAGGGGCAGTGGGTGCTGGGCGTCGCCGGGACGCTGGATGCGCAGGACACGATGACGCTTTCCATCTTCCCGTCGCCGCAGGGCCTGGGGGCGTTCTGCCTGGAGGACAAGAGCAACTTCTCGCTGGATTGCAGCGGCTTCGGCTCGTTCGACGCCACCGGGAACTTCACGCTCCTCACGCGGAATGACTTCATCGTCGGCCGCCTGTTGTTCGTGGAAGGCACGGCCTCCGGAACGCTCTATCCCCGGCGGGCTCCACGGCGCCGGTCGAGCCCATGGAAGGCATGCGCCGCTAGCCCGCAGCGCCGCTGCGCAGTCCCGGTGACCGCGCAGCGGCCAGTGTGATCACCTCATCCGTTCAATATTCCGTGCCGCGAAGCCGGTTACCCGTGTTGCACCCGCCGTCTTGTTTGCCGAACGCGGCAGGCTTCTACTTTGCGGCAGATGAGCACCCGGAACAAATACGAGTCGCGCGCCCGGGCGGACGACACCGGTTCCGACCCGCAAGGGGGCGGCACCAGCAAGTTGCTGCAAAGGCTCCTGCACAAGATGGCAGGCACCGACGGGCAGCAGCGCGGGGACGGTGCGCCCAAGCCGCCGCCCGGCCATCGCAGCGGCAGCGGCGCGGACAGCGTCGCGCCCTACCTCGACGAAGCGCGCAACTCCCGGCCCGGGCCGCTCGAATAAGGGGCGGGCGCCACAGGTCTCGCGGCAGTCGGCGGAGTCCGACCTCCGGAACGGATGCGGGCGGACACGCGGCTCGCCACGGCTGACCTCACAGTGCATGTCGGCCGCTTTCCCCACGACGAACCACCATGATTGCGCTGTTCCGCTTGCCGCTCCTGACCGGCGTGCTGCTCCTCGGCGCGCAGTTCTCCCTGGCCGCCCAGGCCGAAACGCCCTTCACCGACCCCATCCCTCCGGCCGTGCTGGGCCGGCCTCTCGACCAGATCAAGCCGTCGCGGCCCGCCAAGGCGAAAGTGGCGAAGCCCGAACGGGCGAAGGAAGCCACGGCGCGGCGACCCGAGTCCCCCAAGGCCGCGCGCAAGCCGGCAACTGCCTCCAGGTCGCAGGCGGCCTCCTGGCCCAGCGCGCTCCCGCCGCGCAGCGGCCCGCGCGGCAAGCCATCGACAACCGCGCCGCTCCGCGCGTGCGCGGCGACAACGTCGGCCAGGGCACCCACTTCGCGCGCAAGGCGCTCGGGCCGGGCGCCTACTTCGGCGAGCGGCACCGCACCGCGGTGCGGCAGTACTACCAGGAGCATCCGGCCTCCGGCGCCACGGCGCACTGGCGCATCGGCGAGCCGGTGCCGCGCGGCGTGCCGCTGGCCGCGGTGCCGGCCGGCGTGCTGGCCAGCCTGCCGGAACTGCCCGAAGGTCACCGCTACGTGCAACTGGGCGGCGAGGTGGTGCTGATCGCCGCCCAATCGAAGCTGGTGATCGATGGCATCAGCCGCGGCCCCCGCTGAGCGCATCGTCGTCGACCTGGTCGACGGCACCTACGAACTGTTCCGCCACTTCTACGGCCTGCGCCGCTTCACCAAGGGCGAGGACCGCCCCTTCGGTGCCGTGGCAGGCGTGTTGAATGGCGTGCTGAGCTGGTCGAGCGCGGCTCCACGCACGTCGGCGTGGCCACCGACCAAGTGATCGAGTCCTTCCGCAACCGCCTGTGGCCCGGCTACAAGACCGGTGCCGGCATCGAGCCGGCGCTGCTGGCCCAGTTCCATCCGCTGGAGGAAGGGCTGGCCGCGATGGGCGTGGCGGTGTGGCCCATGGTCGAACTGGAGGCGGACGACGCGCTGGCCTCGGCCGCCAGGCTCGCCTGCGAAGACCCGCGGGTGGAGAAGGTCCTGGTCTGGACGCCCGACAAGGACCTGGCGCAGTGCGTGCGCGGCGACCGCGTGCTGCAGGTCGATCGCAAGGCGAAGGCGATCCGCGGCGCGGCCGACATCCGCCGCAAGTTCGGCGTGGAGCCCGACCTGATTCCCGACTTCCTCGCCCTGGTCGGCGACGCCGCCGACGGCTACCCGGGCATCAAGGGCATCGGCCCGGTGGGTGCGGCCCGCCTCCTGAACCAGCATGGGCCGATCGAATCCTTCCCGCCGAACGTGCTCGGTGACCAGCTGGAAGACGCGAAGCTGTTCAAGCGCCTGGCGACGCTGCGCACCGACGCCAGGCTGTTCACCGATGTCGATGCGCTGCGCTGGCGCGGTCCCACCGATGCGTTCGAGGCGTGGACCGGGCGCATCGGCACGCCGCAGCTCCTGCAGCGTTGCCTGCAGGCACGGGCGAGCAAGTAGACTGCCCGCGTGCCTGAAGAACCCTTGCGCCTGTCGAAGGTCGTCGCCGCCCTCGTGCCCTGTTCGCGCCGCGAGGCGGAGCAGTACATCGCGGAAGGCTGGGTGCGCGTGGACGGCACGCGCGTGGAGGAACCGCAGTTCCGCGTGGGCGGCGAACAGCGCGTGGAGGTCGATCCGAAGGCGCGCCTGCAACCCGTCGCTCCGGCCACCTTCCTGGTCCACAAGCCGGCCGGCATGGGCACCGCGCAGGCGCAGGAGCTTATTGCTGCAGGCACGCACTGGAGCGGCGACGCCTCCGGCATCCGGCGCGTCAAGAGCCATGGCGTCGGCCTGGTGCCGCTGCTCGCCCTGCCGCAGCCGGCGAGCGGGCTGGCCATCTTCAGCCAGGACCGCGGCGTCGTGCGCAAGCTCACCGAGGACGCGCGCCTGGTGGAGCAGGAGCTGGTGGTGGAGGTCACGGGCACCATCGCGGCGGACGGCCTGGCGCGCCTGGCCCGCGGCCTGGTCATCGACGACCGGCCGCTGCCGCCCGCGCGCGTGAGCTGGCAAAGCGAGACGCGCCTGCGTTTCGCGGGCAAGGGCCTGGCCGCCGAGTGGGTCCCCGCGATGTGCGAGCGCGTGGGCCTGCGCGTGGTGGCCATCCGCCGCATCCGCATCGGCCGGGTGGCGATGGGAAGCCTGCCTACAGGCCAGTGGCGCTATCTCCCTACGGGCGAACGCTTCTAGGGCTTCTCCTGTCCGGGCTTTCTCCGACCCGCGCCGGCTGGCGCGGCTGACAGGTCGGGCCCCGGCGCGCTGCAAGGATGCAGCCATAGGGAGACAACCATGGCCCAAGCAGCCAGCCAGACCGTCTGCAGACCGCAGTCACCGAGCGAAGAAGTCGCCAACTCGCTGAGCCACGGCCTCGGTGCCCTGCTCGCGGCGATCTTCAGCCCGCAACTGATTGGCAAGGCGCTGGACGCCGGCACCCTCCAGGCCCTGGCAGCCGCCGTGTACTGCGGCTCGATGATCCTGCTGTTCTCCATCTCCGCCGCCTACCACTGGATTCCCCCGGCCACACCAAGGCGCTGCTGCGCCGGCTCGATCACGCGGCCATCTTCCTGTTCATCGCCGGTTCCTACACCCCCTTCATGCTGGGCAGCATCGCCGACGAAGGCGGCTACTGGATCCTCGCGCTCGTGTGGCTGGTCGCCACCGCCGGCACCGTGGCCAAGTGCGCCAACCGGCTGACGCACCCCGTTCTGTCCACCGCCGTCTACCTGGGCCTGGGCTGGCTGTCGGTCTTCATCCTCAAGCCGCTCATGAACAGCATGCCGATGGAGGGCCTGACGCTGATCCTCTCCGGCGGCATGCTGTACACGCTGGGCGCCGTGGTCTTCCACTTCGACGACCGCATCCCCTACGGCCACTTCATCTGGCACCTGCTGGTGCTGCTGGCCAGCGGCTGCCACTTCCTCGCGATCCTCAAGTACGTCGCCGCTTGATCACCGCGGCGTGTCGGTGCCCGCCGACAGGTGCGACAGGCGATGGCCTGCGCCGTCGTGAGCGCACCGGCAGGGCCATGCAGGCCTGCCAGGTTCTACCGTAAGGACTCCCCCAACCAGCTGTGCGCACGTGGGCTTCGCAGTCCAGGGAGTGCCCAGCCTCAAATCCAAGGAGCTTCCATGAGTGATCACAAACGCGACCTGCCTGCCGACAAGGACCATCCCGCCGCCAAGGGCGTCGGGGCCGTGGTGGGCGGCGTGGCCGGCGGCGTGGCCGGCGGCGCGGCCGCCGGTGCGGCAGTGGGCGGCATGACCGGGCCCGTGGGTGCGGCCGTCGGTGCGGCCGTCGGCGCAGTGGCCGGCGCCCTGGCCGGCAAGGGCGTGGCCAAGGCTGCGGACCCCGCGGCCGAGGACGCCTACTGGCGCGACAACTATTCCAGCCGGCCCTATGTGCAAAGCGGCGCGCAGTACGACGAGTACTCGCCCGCCTACCGCTACGGCGTGGAGTCGTACTCAAGTATCCGGGCCGCTCGTTCGACGAGGTCGAGCCCGAGCTGAGCCGCGACTGGCGCAACGCGCGCGGCCGCTCCTCGCTGGAGTGGGAAAACGCGAAGCACGCCACGCGTGACGCGTGGCACCGTGTCGAGCGCAAGCTGCCGGGCGACGCCGACGGCGACGGCCGCTAGGCTAGGCGCTCATCCCCGAGGGAGCTGCCGCGCGCACTCCCTCGCCTGCCGCGCGGCCCTGCTGCGCGGCAGCGACCTGGGCCGGATCGGTGACGTCGTACGCGCCGAACACCTGCTGCAGCGTCTTCACTTCCGGAAGCACATAGACGATCGCGCCGTATTCGACGGCCGCGGGCCTGGCCACGTTCTCGTAGAACGGCACGGGCAGGTTGATGCAGCCGAAGGAAATGCGGTTGTCGCCGGGCGCGGCGCTGGCGAGGCGCTCCACGCGGTGCTCCCTGGCCACGGCCGGCCGCACGCGGTGCATCGAGATCGCGTTCTCGAAATCCACCCAGATCACGTCCTCGTCATCGGCGTTGACGCCCGGCTCGGCCACGAAGCGGCCCGCGGGGGTGGTCTTCTCTTCGGGCTTCATCTCGGCGGGGGTCTTGGGACCCGAACCGGGCACGATGTCGTCGCCGCGCGCCTGGCCGAGCAGCACGGGCGAACTGTCCTTCAGCCGCGCATCGGGCGTGAACACGTACACCTGTGACTCCTTCTTGTCGACCACCATGAAGGCGCGGCTGCCGTTGTCCCCGGTGGCGGCCACCCAGTTGGCGAGCAGGCGTGCGTCGGGGGACGGCGTGCGGGCCTGGAAGTCCGCCAGCCGCAGCTGAGGCAGGGGAACGCTGGTTTGCGGCACAGGCGAAGGGGTGCCGCGCGCTCGTGCTGCTGCCAGATCGCGATGCCGGCAGCCACCGGCAAGGCGACTGCGATGACGCCTGCCACACCTTGCCAACGATGGAGTCCGGCGCGCTTGCGCTGCGCATGGTCTTGCATGGAGCCCCTCTGTGTTGCTTTCCAGCTTAGGGGCTTGCCGTGCGACCCGAGTGCGCGGCCATTGGCACTTCGCGTAGGAAGGCCGCTGCCCGGCGGTGGGAAGCGGCCCGAGGATGGCGTACGCCGATTCAGCCTGGCGCGGCGGCTAGATCCACCCTGCCGCCCGCGCCTCGGCCAGGGTGCGATCCAGCGCCTGCAGGACCAGCCCCATCATCTCGTCGACCTGCGCGCGCGTGACGATCAAGGGCGGCGCGACGATCATGCGGTCGCCGACCGCGCGCATCACCAGGCCGTTGTCGAAGCAGTGCTTGCGGCACACCATGCCGATGGCGATGTCCGGCGCGAAGGCCTCCTTCAGCGCCACGTCGCGGCACAGCTGCACGGCCGCCATCAGGCCGCAGCTCTGCACCTCGCCCACCATCGGGTGGTCCATCAACTCGGCGACGCGCTGCGCCAGGTAGGGGCCGGTGTCCTCGCGCACCCGGTCCACCAGTCCCAGCCGTTCGATCAGGTCCAGGTTCGCGAGGCCCACGGCGCAGGCCACCGGGTGGCCCGAATAGGTGTAGCCGTGTTCGAACTCGCCGCCCTGCTCGATCAGCACGCGCGCGATCCGCTCGCCCACCATGACGCCGCCCAGGGGCACGTAGCCGCTGGTCACGCCCTTGGCGAACGTCATCAGGTCCGGCTTGGTGCCGAAGGTCTCGCAGCCCCACCACCGCCCCGTGCGGCCGAAGCCGCAGACGACCTCGTCGCTCAGGAGCAGGATGCCGTGCCGGTCGCAGATGCGCTGGATCTCCGGCCAGTAGGTGGACGGCGGCACCACCACCCCGCCCGCCCCCTGCACCGGCTCGCCGATGAAGGCGGCCACGCGGTCGGCGCCGACCTCCGCGATCTTCTCCTCCAGCCAGCGCGCGGCGACCAGACCGAAGTCCTCGCGGCTCAAGCCGCTGGCCGCGCCGTGGCGGTGCGCCCAGTAATGCGGCTGGTCGATGTGCACGATCCCCGGGATGGGCAGGCCGCCCTGCGCGTGCATGGACGTCATGCCGCCGAGCGACGCGGCCGCCAGCGTGGATCCGTGGTACGCGTTCAGCCGGGAGATGATCACCTTGCGATCCGGCTGGCCGACCAGGTCCCAGTAGCGACGCACCAGCCGGATGACGGTGTCGTTGGCTTCCGAGCCGGAGCCGGTGAAGAAGACGTGGCGGAACTGCGGCGGCGCCAGCCCGGCGATGCGCTCCGCCAGGGCGGTGGCCGTCGGCGTGGTCGTCTGGAAGAACGCGTTGTAGTAAGCCAGCGTCCGCATCTGCGCCGCGGCCGCCTCCACCAGCGATTCCTGCCCATAGCCCACGTTGACGCACCACAGCCCAGATGGCGTCGAAGATGCGCTGGCCTTCGCTGTCCCACACGTACACGCCTTCGCCGCGGGTGATCACGCGCACGCCCTTGGTGGCGAGCGCCTGGTGGTCGGTGAAGGGATGCAGGAAGTGCGCGGCGTCCGCGGCCTGCCACTCCTTGGTCGTGCGGGCTGGCTGGTTGGTGCTCATGCAGGCTCCCGCGTCAGACGTGCAGCAGCAGGTGCTCGCGCTCCCACGGCGAGATCACCCGCATGAATTCCTCGTGCTCGAGGTCCTTGATCTCCGAATAGACGGTGACGAACTCCTGCCCGAGGACCGCGGCCAGGTCACGCTCGGCGCGCAGCAGCGACACCGCCTCGCCCAACCCGCGCGGCAGCGCGCGGGCGCTCTGGTAGGCGTCGCCCTGGCATTCCTGGCTCGGCTCGATCCGCTGCTCGATGCCCAGGTAGCCGCAGGCGAGCGTGGCGGCCAGCGCGACGTAGGGATTCGCGTCGGCGCCGATCACGCGGTTCTCCACCCGGCGCGCCTGCGGCGTCGAGACCGGCGAGCGAATGCCGACCGTGCGGTTGTCGATGCCCCACTGGATGTTGATGGGCGCGGCGGTGAAGCGCGCCAGCCGGCGGTAGCTGTTCACGTAGGGCGCGAACAGGGCCATCGCCGCCGGGATGTACTTCTGCAGGCCGCCGATGTACCAGTAGAACTCGCGGCTCGGGCTGCCGTCCTCGTTGGTGAACAGGTTGCGCTCGGTCTCCTTGCTCACCAGGCTCTGGTGGATGTGCATCGCGCTGCCCGGCTCGCCCTGGATCGGCTTGGCCATGAAGGTGGCGTACATGTCGTGCCGTAGCGCCGCCTCGCGCACCGTGCGCTTGAACAGGAACACTTCGTCGGCCAGGCCGAGCGGCGCCGAGTGGAAGAAGTTGATCTCCATCTGCCCGGCGCCCACTTCGTGGATCAGCGTGTCCACGTTCAGCTCCATCTTCTCGCAGTAGTCGTACACGTCCTCGAACAGCGGATCGAACTCGTTGACCGCGTCGATCGAATACGCCTGGCGCGAGGTCTCGGCGCGGCCGCTGCGCCCGATCGGCGCCCGCAACGGCTGGTCGGGGTCCGTGTTGCGCGCGACCAGGTAGAACTCCAGCTCCGGCGCCACCACCGGGACCCAGCCCTTGCGGTCGAACAGCTCGCACACCCGGCGCAGCACCGCGCGCGGGGCGAAGGGCACCAGCTGCCCGTGCCGGTCGTAGCAATCGTGGATCACCTGCGCCGTGGGGTCGGTGGCCCAGGGCACGATGCGCACCGTGCTGGGGTCCGCGACCAGGTGCATGTCGGCATCGATGCGGCTGATGACGTCGAAGTAAGGTCCTGCGTCGGGATGCTCGCCGGTGACGCTCATGGCCACCACCACCTCCGGCAGCCGCATGCCGCGGTCCGCGGTGAACTTCTCGCGCGGCAGGATCTTGCCGCGCGCCACGCCGGTGAGGTCCGGCACGAGGCACTCGATTTCCGTGACATGGCGCTCGTTGAGCCACCTGTCGAGTTCGGCGAACTGGAACTGCTTGCGTTCTTGCTTCATGCGGTCGTGGTCCTGCGTGCGCCTGCAGGGCCACGGGACCATCCTAGCCGCACGGCTGGGCCTTGTGGGGCCGCGCAGCCCCGTCCGTCTGGATGAAAACCCCTACCGGAAGGGCCTCAACCTTTGAGCAAGGCCGAATAGCGTTCGCGCGCCACGCCCTGCGCGTTCGCGCTCGGGACCAGGCGCGGCGCGGCGATCGACCCGGCGCGGTGCACCGAAACGTTGATCACCTCCATCGCATCGCGCGCGCCGAGGAACAGCAGCTGCCCGTCCAGCGCGCCGCTGCCGGCATCGATCTTCAGCAGCGCCGTCGCGACCGAACGCGCGGCCTTCTTCGCCGGCCACAGGCTGAGGGTGATGTAGCCGTTCTCTGTGGTGCCGATCGCCTGCAGGTTCAGGTCGATCGAGTGGCCCGCGGACCGGTCGCGCAGCACCATCGTGCCGCGCAGGTCGCGCGTGTCCTGGTTCAGGGTCAGGGCCACTTCGCTCCATTCGCCGGACGCCGGCGCCGGGCCCGTGCCCAGGCCTTTCCACTCGCCGGCGAGGTCGGGGCCGCGATAGCGCCAGCGCGCCACGAACGGCAGGAAGCTGCAGTTCCACAGGTCTCCCAGCGTGGAAACGAAGAAGGCCGTGAGCACGCCGGAGGCGACGCCGACGAGGATGTAGAAGGGAATCTCGGTCATGGGTCCTGCTGCTGGTGATGCGAGCGCGGAATGTGCCACGCTGCGTCGGCGAACATGTTTGTGGGTGCAACGAAACGCGAGCGGCGAATCCGCGCTTCCCATGCAGGTGCGCCGCGGCGACCCACGTTTCGTTTCATTTCGAAGGTGTGACAATCGCCGCATGAACCTTGTCCGTCGTCGCGCGTGCCTCGCCGGGTGGATGGCATCCGCAGTGACGGCGCTCCTCTCCGGATGCTCCACTGCGCCGGAGCGCGCACGCGTGCCGGCGCGGCCCACTGCCGGAGAATTCGGCCGCGGCAGGGCGTCCTGGTACGGGCCCGGCTTCCAGGGGAGGCGCACGGCCAGCGGCGAACGCTTCGACATGAACGAGCTCACGGCGGCGCACCGCACGCTTCCCTTCGGCACCCGCGTGCGCGTGCGCAACGAGCGCAACGGTCGCGAGGTGGTCGTGCGCATCAACGACCGCGGCCCCTGGATCCGGGACCGCATCATCGACCTGAGCAAGGCTGCGGCTGCGGCCCTCGACCTGGTGCAAGCCGGCGAAGCATCCGTCGTCCTGCTCGAGCCCTGACGCGGGCCGGCTAGCATCGCCGCATGATGCTCTGGCTGGTTCCTGCCGTGATCGCCTGCCTTGCCGGCGGCGTGGTCCTCTGGGGGCGCGGGCTCCAGGTTCCCGGCGCGCTGCTGGTCGTCGCCGGATTCGCACTGGTGTTCGTGCTCGGGCGCAGCATCGAAGGCGGTCGCGACCAGGCATGGAAGAAGCCGCGGCGCGCCTGCAAGGGACCTTCCATGGCGTGCGGCCCTGCGCCGAACTCGATCGCTTCGGCGCACCCGCGCCCTGGCACGAGTGGGCGCGCGATGGCGAGCTCCAGTGCCTGCGCAGCATTGAAGGCACCATCGACGGCATGCCTCATGCGCTGGTGCAGTTGCGCTACTCCGTGCGCCAGCGGCGCGGCGAGGAACAGCCGGACGCGTGGTACGAGGTCACGGTGGCTGCCTTGCAGCGGCCCGGCGGCGCTGCCGGCGCGGCCCTGGTCCCGCTCGCTGCGGCGGAGGGCTACCAGGCCATGCAGAACGGGCGCGCCCTGTTCCTCTGGAAGAAGGGATCGCCCGGCGCGGGCGCCAGCCTGGACGCCGCCGAGCTGCCGTCGCTGCTCGAACAAGCACGCCGCACGCCCACCCGCTGATTCGGCGGCGCGGGCCCTGGCGGCTCAGGCCTCGCCCAGCAGGTGCCGCAGCTTGATGAACATCAGGCCCGCCATCACGGCGTCGCTCAGGGCGTCGTGCACCGCCTCCATCGGCAGGTCCAGCGCCTTCATCATGGTGGCGAAGCGCAGGTCGATCTGCGCCGCCTCGTGGTACGGCGGCAGCTGGCGGCGCCGCCAGTCGTAGAACATCGCGGACACCTCGATCTTCGGCTGCGGCAGTCCCATGCCCAGGCGCGGGAAGATCGCGCGGTCGATCATAGCGACGTCGAATTCCAGGTAGTAGCCGACGATGGGCCGGCTGCCGATGAAGCGCATGAGGGCCATCAGGGCCTCGTCGGGGTCCATGCCCTCCTCCACGTCGCGCTCGCGCAGGCCGTGCACGCGCACGCTGTCGGCCGACATGCGTCGCTTGCTCGGGCGCACCAGCAGTTCCAGCCGTTCACTGGTGAGCAGGCGGTCGCCGACGATGCGCACGGCGCCGATGGAGATGATCTCGTCGCGGTGCACGTTCAGGCCCGTGGTCTCGCAGTCCAGCGTGACCCACTCGTTGGGCGGCGGCGGATCCCACATGAAGCGGAAGCGCTCGTCACCCAGGTGGTAGAGCAGCCACTCGCGCTTGAGCGCACGCAGCCAGTGCAAGGGCGACAACGTGGTCACAGCATGTCGAGGTGGTAGCGATGCCGCAGCATCGCCTTGAAGCGCTTGACCACTCCCAGCGCATCCTTCAGCAGGTCGCGCTGCAGGCTGGTGAGCGCGTCCAGGTGCACCAGGCGGCCGTTGCCGCTGCCTGCCGCGTCCAGCCCCGACTGCAGCTTCAGTCCCATGAGGAAGTGCAGGCTGTCCACCAGCTCCGCGCCCACATTGGGCGGCAGCCTGCCGAGCGCGGCCAGCGCCTCGATGCGCTCCACGGTGCCGGTGCACGCCAGCCGCGCCTCCAGCGCCATGCTGCGCACGCCGTGCACCAGCGGGAAGATGCCGGCCTTCTTCAGGTCCAGCGTCGCCTTGTCGTCGCCCAGCGAGAACAGGCGGATCCACCAGCCGCTGTCCTGCTCGAAGGCGTCGATCGCCGCGGCGAAGCGGGCGATGAGCGCGTCGCTGTCGATGAACAGCCGGTCGACCTCCGCCCGCACGCCAGCCAGCAGCGCCGCGTCGCCGCACACCGCGCGCGCATCGATGAAGATCGCCAGCGCCATCAGGCTCTCCGCATCGGGCATGAGCAGCCAGCGCCGCACCGTCTCGCCGAAGGCCTGCGCCGGCTGGCGCCACTGCGGGTTGCTCACCATGATGCCGCCGGGGCACTCGGGATAACCGAAGGCCGTGAGCGCCTCGGAGAAGCGCTGGCAGACGGCCGCGAGATCGTGCGGGCAGTCGTAGCCGTCGCGCAGCACCAGGCCGTTGTCCTGGTCGGTCTTCAGCAGCTGCTCGCCGCGCCCTTCGCTGCCCATCACGAACAGGCAGCTGTTGGCCACCAGGTCGGGCGGCGCGATGATCTGCCAGGCGCGCTCGAACAGCTTGGCATTGAGCGCGCCCACCAGCTGTGCGATCGCGCCGACCTTCGCCCCGCCGCGCCACAGCAGCGCGGTCAGGCGGGTGACCTGTTCGGCGGCGCGGGCCAGGGCGGGGATGTCCTCGGCCTGCACGATCTGCACCGTGATCAGGTAGGAATGATTGGACAGGAAGCTCAGGAGGTCGAGCTGCTCCAGGAAGCCGAGCACGCGCTCGCCGTCCATGACGACCAGGCGGTGCACCTGGTGGCGGATCATCAGCGCCAGCGCTTCCACCAGCGAGTCCTGCGGCCGCACGGTCACCAGCTCGAAGGTGGCGAATTCGCGCACCGGCAGCTGCGCCAGCGGCGCGCCGGTCAGCACGGCGCGCTGCAGGCCGGTCGTGGTGAACACGCCGGTGCGCGGCGGCTGCGTCCTGCGGTCGTGCACCAGCACGTTGCCGGTGTGCCTGGACTGGAACACCCGGACGACCGAGATGACGTCGTCGTCGGCGTCCACCGCGTGCGCGGTCCGCAGGAAGGCCTCGGCCACGCGACCGAGCGCCAGCGACTGCCGCTCCTGCTCGCCCGCGTGGGCCGCCAGCGCATTGAGCTTCTGCGAAAGGTCCGCGAACAGCAGCGCTCCGAAGGTGGCGTTGCGCGCGATCAGCTCGCTCACCGCCTGGCGCGCGACCAGGTGCACCAGCACCTCTTCCTGCGCCACGAAGCGGCTGCTGGCCTTGCCGGTCACCAGTGCGCGGCCGTCGAAGCAGTCGTCCGGGCCGTAGCTGGCCACCAGCTCCTCGCCGTCGAACTGCTGCACGCGGCCCTTGATCACCACGAACAGGTGCGCGGGCTCGACGCCCGGCGCGAGCAGGGTCGCGCCTTCGCGGTAATAGCCCACGTCCACGTGGTCGCTCACCAGCCGCTGTTCCTGCTCGGACAGGCAGTCGAAGGGGGAGACGGAGAAGTCGAAGGACGCGGGCACGGCGCCCCATCATCGCGGCTCGCGCGGGCCGCGACTTGCGCTGGCTCAAACGCGCGCGGTCAGTTCCGTGTCAGTCACGCACGCCGCGGTCAGACACGGGTCAGCCTGGCTCACCACACTCGGCGCCTTTGCAATCCACAGGGGACCATCGTGAGTGATGCAGTCATATCCCACCCGGCCGGCGGCGGCGCCAGGGGCGAGATCCAGGTGCCGCGTCCGGCCGACGTGACCGAGCGCATCCGCGCCAATCCGAAGTACCTCGAACTGCGCCGCCAGCGCAACGTCTTCGGGTGGTCGCTCACGCTGGCGATGCTGGTCGTGTACTACGGCTACATCGCGCTGATCGCCTTCAACAAGCCCTTCCTGTCGAAGCCCCTGGGCACCGGCGTCACGACGATCGGCGTGCCGATCGGCATGGCGGTGATCGTGTTCACCATCGTCATCACCGGCATCTACGTGCGCCGCGCCAACAGCAGGTTCGACGCCCTGACGCGCGCCATCCTCGAAGAGGAAGTGAAGAAATGACCCGCACCCAGCGCATCCTCGCGGCGCTCGCCGCGTTCGCCCTGCCCCTGGCCGCGCTCGCCGCGGGCGACGGCCCGGGCCAGGCCGCCAAGCAGGCCACCAACTGGACGGCCATCGCCATGTTCGGCGCCTTCGTGGCCGGCACGCTGTGGATCACCAAGTGGGCCGCGGCGCGCACGCGCTCGGCCGCCGATTTCTACACCGCCGGCGGCGGCATCACCGGCTTCCAGAACGGCCTGGCGATCGCGGGCGACTACATGTCCGCCGCGTCCTTCCTGGGCATCTCCGCGGCGGTGATGGCCTCCGGCTACGACGGCCTGATCTACTCGATCGGCTTCCTCGTGGGCTGGCCGATCATCACCTTCCTGATGGCCGAGCGCCTGCGCAACCTGGGCAAGTTCACCTTCGCCGACGTCGCCGGCTACCGCTTCAAGCAGACGCCCATCCGCGCCTTCGCCGCCTCCGGCACGCTGGTGGTCGTGGCCTTCTACCTGATCGCCCAGATGGTGGGCGCGGGCCAGCTGATCAAGCTGCTGTTCGGCCTGGACTACTGGATCGCCGTGGTGCTGGTGGGCGCGCTCATGATGATCTACGTGCTGTTCGGCGGCATGACCGCCACCACCTGGTGCAGATCATCAAGGCGGTGCTGCTGCTGGCCGGCGTGAGCTTCATGGCCTTCATGGTGCTGGCGCAATTCAGCTTCAGCCCCGAGCTGCTGTTCGCCAAGGGCGTGCAGGTGAAGGACGCCATCGCGCAGAACGCGGGCAAGAGCCCGGAGGAAGCGCGGAGCATCGGCCTGTCGATCATGAACCCGGGCGGCTTCGTGAAGGACCCGATCTCGGCCATCAGCTTCGGCATGGCGCTGATGTTCGGCACCGCCGGCCTGCCGCACATCCTGATGCGCTTCTTCACCGTCCCGGACGCGAAGCAGGCGCGCAAGTCGGTGTTCTGGGCGACCACCTGGATCGGCTACTTCTACGTGCTGATCTTCATCATCGGCTTCGGCGCGATCGCACTGGTGCTGACCAACCCCGAGTTCGCCGACACCTCCAAGGGCATCATCCACGGCGGCGCGGGCACGGCCAACATGGCCGCGGTGCTGGTTGCCAAGAGCGTGGGCGGCGACGTGTTCTTCGGCTTCATCTCCGCGGTGGCCTTCGCGACCATCCTGGCGGTGGTGGCCGGCCTCACGCTGTCCGGCGCTTCGGCCGTCTCGCACGACCTGTACGCCACCGTGTTCAAGAAGGGCAAGGCCGACAGCGCCAAGGAGCTGAAGGTCTCGCGCATCACCACCCTGGCGCTCGGCGTCGTGGCCGTGGTGCTGGGCATCGCCTTCGAGAAGCAGAACATCGCCTTCATGGTGTCGCTGGCCTTCGCGATCGCCGCCTCGGCCAACTTCCCGGTGCTGTTCATGTCGGTCCTGTGGAAGGACTGCACGACCAAGGGCGCGGTGATCGGCGGCTTCCTCGGCCTGGTCTCCTCGGTGGCGCTCACCGTGGTGTCGCCCTCGGTGTGGGAAGTGACGCTGGGCAACCCCAAGGGCAGCGCCTGGTTCCCCTACACCTCGCCGGCCCTGTTCTCCATGACCATCGGCTTCGTGGGCATCTGGCTGTTCTCCATGCTGGACCGCAGCGCGCAGGCAGCCAGGGAGCGCGGCCTGTTCCCCGCGCAGCAGGTGCGTTCGGAAACGGGTCTCGGCGCCGCCGGCGCTTCGGGACACTGAGGCTTCACCGCCAGGATCCGCTCCTCGAAAGGGGGCACCGCCCAGGCGGTGCCCCTTTCTTTGGCGCAAGGAGATGCGGCGACAATCGCGCATCACGATCGAACCCATGCACCCCATCGCCGTCATCGACTTCGAAACCACCGGCCTGTCGCCGGCCATGGGCGACCGGGCCACCGAGATTGCCATCGTGGTGCTGGAGGGAACGAGGGTGACCGCGCGTTTCCAGTCGCTGATGAACGCTGGCGTGCGGATCTCGCCCTTCATCGAGGACTACACCGGCATCACGAACGAGATGGTGCGGGCAGCCCCGCCCGCTGCCGAAGTGATGGCCGAGGCCGCCCGCTTCGTGCAGGATGTCCCGCTGGTCGCGCACAACGCATCCTTCGACCAGCGCTTCTGGGCCGCGGAACTGGGAAGGCTGGGCCCCGATGCGCAGGCCGTGCCCGCGTTCGCCTGCACCATGCTGCTGTCGCGCCGGCTCTATCCCGATGCGGGCAGTTACCGGCTGGGCGCGCTCGCGTCCTTCCACGCGCTGCCCGCCGCCGGGCGGGCGCACCGCGCGCTGGCGGATGCCGAAGTGGCGGCCGCGCTGCTGTCCCGCATCCGGGCCGACATCCAGCAGCAGTACGCGGTCGAGGACGTCCCGCACGCCCTGCTGGTGAAGCTGCAGAAGTGCCAGCGCAAGGCCCTGCCCAAGGCGATCGAGGGCTACTTCGAGGGCTTGCGCGCCGCCGCGCGCGGCGCATGATCGACAATGGTCGCGCCCACAGCAAGGAGGCGCCATGTCCAATCACGTGTACAAGAGCCTGGAACTCACGGGGTCGTCCACCACCGGCATCGAGGATGCGGTGAACAACGCGATCGCCAAGGCCAACGAGACCGTCCGCAACATGCAGTGGTTCCAGGTGACCGAGACGCGCGGCCACATCCGCGACGGCAAGGTGGCCCACTGGCAGGTCACCCTGAAGGTCGGCTTCACCCTGGAGTAGCGGGCCGGCCTCAGTCCTTGGAGACGCGCACGCTCTCCAGCACCTGGCGGCACACCGGCTCCATCTCGGCCAGCGCAGGCTTGGACGGACCGAGCGCGCCGCAGCTGATGACGAGCCTGCTGTCCTTCAGGCAGACGATCAGGCTGCGCACGGCCATGAAGGCCGGCGGGTGCCTGCGCTCGTAGCGCACTTCGTAGGCAGCGCGCCCTTCGTGCTGGCGGGCGAAGACCTCCGTGACGCGCGCATCGGCGTCTTCCGCGGCCAGGTTCTGCAGCATGGTGCGGGCGCGCTCCGGCGCGCAGGCGGACGCCATGTCGTGCCGCAGCCGCCCGCGGCCGACCTGGAGGATGCCGGTAAGGCGCCCTCGCGTGCCGCGCAGTTCGGCCAGTGCCATCTCGTCGTCGACCTCCACCTTCCGCCAGTGGGAAGGATGGCTCACGCGCACCACGACGCCCTCGGACCCGGGCAAGCCCTGGCTGGTGAATTCCCGGGATTCCTGTGCGCCCGCCGGTTGCAGCATGGCGTAGAGGGCGGCGGCGAGCACGATTGCGCGGGCTGGGGCTGGGGCTTGCGAAGGCGTCGGGATCAAGTTCTGGGGGCGGTACGTTCTGCCTCGCGATTCTGCCCGACAGCAGCGTGCTCAGCGGCGCCGCCCAGGCTTCGCCCGCGCCCGCAGGGCGGCTTCGAGCGCGAGCCGCGCCCAGGGCTGCATCAACCGGGGCGAGTCCATGGCTTCGGGAGGGACGGTCCAGAAGCCGAGCGCCTGCCGCTTGCCACGCGCCTCGTACACGAAGCGCGCGCAGCCGGCCGCTTCGAAGCGGGGCTGCGTGAGTTCATCGACCTTCAGGTACAGCGTGTCGCCGGTGAGGATGCCGACGAACACCTCGTCGACATAGAGTCCGTAGCCGCCGAACATGCGCCTGGAATGCACCTGCCCTGCCGATGCGAGCAGCTCGCAGCAGTAGGTCGCGAATCCCGCCTGGACAGCCATGCTGCAGTGTAGGCTCTGGCCCAGGAGAGAAAAGACTTGGACGCAGCCCCTGCCATCGCCATCCGCGCCGCCGCCGTCGGCGACGTGCCCCTGATCCTCGGCTTCATCCGGGAACTCGCGATCTTCGAGAAGGCGGAACACGAGGTCACCGCCACCGAAGGCCACATCCGCCGCACGCTGTTCGGCGAGGACGCCCGGGCCCGCGCCCTGCTTTGCAGCGTCGACGGCACCGATGCCGGCTTCGCGGTGTACTTCTTCAACTACTCCACGTGGCAGGGCCGGCCGGGCCTCTACCTGGAAGACCTGTACGTCTCGCCCGCCTACCGCGACCAGGGCGCGGGCAAGGCGATGCTGCAGCATCTCGCGCGCCTGGCCGTGGCCAACGACTGCGGCCGCTTCGAGTGGAGCGTCCTGGACTGGAACGAACCGGCCATCCAGTTCTACCGTTCCATCGGCGCGGTCGCCATGGACGAATGGGTGCGCTATCGGCTCACGGGCGACGCGCTGGCGCGCTTCGCCGGCGTCAGCGAGACGGAGGCAGGCCCAGCGTCGGCACCAGCCCCTCGCAGAACGTCCGTTCCTCCCGCAGGATGAAGCGCTCGCGCTGCGCCAGCGCGAAGTTCTCGCGGCCTTCGGGGTCGGCCCGCAGGCGCGCGCGGTAGCTTTCGTAGGCCGCCAGGCTGTCGAAACCGATCAGGCCCCAGGCGATGTCGTTGCTGCCTTCGTGCGGCAGGAAGTAGCCGAGCAGGTGGCCGCCGCAGCGCGGGATGATGCGCGCCCAGTTGCGCGCATAGGCCGCGAAGGCTTCGCGCTGGAAGGGATCGATCTGGTAGCGGATGAAGCAGGTCAGTTGCATGGCGGTCTCCACGTGGCGGTGCTCCGCATGATCGGCCGCACGCGCTGCCCGATGCTTCGTTCGCGAACGAAGCATGTTCGCAAGCCCTGGTGCAAACTCCGCGCATGAACCCGAACCCGGTCGCCCGCATCGCCGCGCTCGTGGGCGATCCCGCCCGCGCCGGCATGCTGCTGGCGCTGATGGCGGGACGCGCGCTGACCGCGAAGGAACTCGCGACGGTGGCCCACATCACGCCGGCGACCGGCAGCCGGCACCTGTCGCTGCTGGTGGACGCCGGCCTGTTGCGGGTCAGCCAGCAGGGACGGCACCGCTACCACCAGCTCGCCTCGCCCGAGGTCGCGCGCCTGCTGGAAGGCATCATGCAGCTGGCCGTGACAGGCAGCACGGCCCCCGCGCTGTCCACCGGGCCGCGCGATCCGCGGATGCGCTTTGCCCGCACCTGCTACGACCACCTCGCCGGGCGCCTCGCCGTCGCCCTGGCGGACCGCCTGGTCGAAGAGCGCGCGGTCGTCATCGACGACGAGACGGCGGTACTGACGGACCGGGCACCCACCGTCCTCGCGTCGCTGGGCCTGGCCGACATCGCGCAAGCGCAGGGCAGCGGCAAGCGGCCCGACTGCCGGCCCTGCCTGGACTGGGGCGAGCGCCGCATGCACCTGGCCGGCCGGCTCGGCGCCCTGCTCTGCACGCACTGCCTGCAGCAGGGGTGGCTGCTGCAGAAGGCGGGCAGCCGCACGCTGGAACTCACGCCGAGCGGCGCAACGGCCTTGCGCGATTGGCTCGGCGTGCGGCGCTGGCAGGAACTGGCGCAGCCGGAAGCAGGACGCGGATAGTCCCCGCGCTCAGGCGGCGAGGAAGAGCGCCGGATCCACCATGGTGCGATTGAGCAGCACGCCCCAGTGCAGGTGCGGCCCCGTCGCGCGGCCCGTGGCGCCGACGGTGCCCAGCACCTCGCCGGTCCGCAGTGCATCTCCCGGCTTCACGCCGATGTCCTCGAGATGGCAGTACAGCGTGAGCAGGCCGCCCCCGTGGTCCAGCCAGACCGTGCGGCCGTTGAAGAAGTAGTCGCCGGTGTCGATCACCTGCGCCGCCAGCGGCGCCTGCACCGGCGTGCCGGTGGCAGCGGCGATGTCCATGCCCGCGTGCGGCGCCCGCGGCTGGCCGTTGAACACGCGGCGCAAGCCGAAGGAACTGGAGCGCGGCCCGGACACCGGAGCTTCCATTGCCAGCGCCTGCGTTTCGGCGGGCGCGGTGAAGGTCGCCATCACCTGCTGCTGGTGCTCGCGCTCGCGCGCGTGCCGCGCCTGGTCCTCGGGCGAGAGGTCCACCTGCCCGGGCGCGACCCGCAGCCGCTGTTCGAGGTACTTCTTGGGCCGCACCAGGTATTCCAGCGTGCGTTCGGCGCCCGCGGGCGGCACGACGCGGATCCGCGCAGCGCCCGGGCGCGCGGCCAGCGGAATGCCGACCACGGCCGTCCACGCCGCCGGGTCCCCGATGACGAGCAAGGGCAGCGTGCCCTGGTAGGCCGCCGGCCGCTCGGCCGACGCGCCCAGCGCGATCCGCGCGACGCCTCCGGGAACGCTGGACGCTTTCGGCAGCGCCTCGCCATCGGCTGCGCGCGCGCCGCAGCCGAGCGCCGCAAGTGCGAACAACAGGGAGCGGCGGGTGGAGTCCATCGAATGCGCGCCGGCTTCAGGCAGGATCAGCGCCGCGGAACTTCACCTTCACCGGCAAAGCGGGCTTCGCCCCCTGTTCCAGCATCCACTTCTGCGCGAACTCGGCCACCGTCTTTTCGGCGTTCGCCTGCTGCGCCCGCAGGTAGGCGGGCTCGGCGCCGCGCCGGGCAAGCTCCGGCCCGAGGTGCCGCACGACCGCCTCGCGATTGGGCGCGGCCGGCGGCGACAGCCAGCTCCTTTCGGTGGTCTGGATCTGCATGTCCTGCGTGTGGAAGGCCACCGGCACCTGCAGCTGCGGCTCGGGAACCGCCAGCTCGTAGTGGTCGCCGCGCGGCACCAGCTTCCATTCGGCGGCCAGCGGAATGCGGTAGACGAAGCGTGCGCGCACGCGGACGCGCGAGATGGTCGGCCCCAGCAGGTCCGGGCACTCCACGATCGGACAGGTGTAGCGCGAACTCCAGCCGAACTCCTCGACCTTCTCCAGCGCGCCGACTTCCAGGAAGCCCCCGGGCGTGCGCAGCAGCACGATGCGCGCGGGATCGAGCACGACCAGCGACTGCTCGTGCGGCGCACGCGCGAACCATGCCACCGCGATCAGGACCAGCACGCCGACGGCCAGACCCCAGCGCAGCGCGCCCTCATGCGATGCGCCCGAACCAGAGCACGGACAGCGCCGCCCCGGTCACCGCCAGCGCGGCCGCCACCAGGGCCAGCAGCGCCGTCACCTCGGTTTCGCGCGACAGCACCTGCATGCGCGAGCCGAGGTTGCCGTACACCGTGCGCAGCATTTCCGCCGTGCCCGCATGGTGGTACTCGCCGCCGGTCATGCGCGCCACTTCGCGCAGCGTCGGCTCGTCGAGCTGCAGGTAGATGGACATGCCGTCCATGGAGGCATCGCCGTTCACGGCGCCCAGGCCCACCACGTAGATCCGCACGCCGCGGTCCGCGGCCATCTTGGCGGCGTCCAGCGTGTCGATGCCGGTGGTGCGGCGGCCGTCGCTGAGCAGGATGATCGCGGCGGAATCGTAGGAACCCGGTGCGACCGGCGTGACCTGCTTCGGCGCAGCCTTGGCCTGGTCGTCCAGGCTGCGTCCCTGCTTCCTGCTGCCGAAGGTCATCGCGCCCACGTCGAGGCCGTGGTCGGGAAACAGCTCGGCCAAAGCCACCACGATCGCGTTGCCGATCGCGGTGGCCCGCTGCATCTGGAAACCGTCGATGGCCGTGACCAGGCTTTCCCGGTCCAGCGTGGCCGCCTGCGCCACCTGCGCAGTGCCGGCGAAGGTGACCAGGCCAACCTCCACGTTCTTCGGCAGCTCGCGCAGGAACAGCTTCGCCGCCTCCTGGGCGGCGGCCAGCCGCGTCGGCTTCACGTCGCTGACGCGCATGCTGAGCGACACGTCCATGGCCAGCATGATCGTGGTGCGCGCCCAGGGCAGCGGGATCCGCGCCGTGGGCCGCGCGGCGGCGAGCAGCAGCACGGCGCACGCCAGCAGCAGCAGCGCGGGCGGCAGGTGCCGGCGCCAGTTGCGCCGGTTGGCTTCACGCGCCACGCCCACGCTGCTGTAGCGCACCGCCGACTTCGCGCCGCGCCGCAGCAGCCACAGGTAGGCCGCCACCAGCAGGGGCAGCGCCAGCATCAACCAGAGATACTGCGGCCAGACGAAGGACATGGGCGGTGCGTCGCGGTCGGCGTGGAACGCGGCAGTCCCGCCCACGCCGGTCGGCCGGGCACGGGCTGCGCGCCCTAATGATGCATCTCGCGCGTCTGCGCGCGCAAGGCACTTGTGCGCGCCCGCATGCCGCGCGTGACGGCCGCCACGTACTCGGGTGGCAAGCTGGCCACGGGCATGGCCTGCACCCGCAGCGGCCTGCGCGGCGCCAGGACCTGCGGCTGTGCGAGGGGGACGACGGGTGGCGCGACCGGCTCCGGCTCGGCGATGGCCGGTTCGTCCTCGTCCCGCCGCACCAGCAGCCAGGTCGTCACCCCGGCGGCCACGCCGGCGATGCCGGCCAGCACGGCCACCATCGCCATCGCGGGCTGCCCTGCCATGGCCAGGCTCGCCGCCGCGAAGCCCACCAGGACCACGAAGGCGGCGATCAGCAGCAGGAAGGCGAGGCGCAGGCTGGTGGCGACTTGCATGGCGGTCTCCTTGCAGGGAAGGGATGCTAGCGTTGTGCCCCGCGAAGTGGGCACTGCGCGGCGGCCCATCCGGCGGGATGCGGCCTTGTCCTACGAAGGGCCACAGCGGCGCGCTGGCCTCCCGCTGGTCGGTGGAAGGCGGTTGCGTCCTACATGGCCCTCCCCGGGCCTGACCGACAGTAGTTCGGCCTTGACAGGGGGAAACCAAGCCATGAAAGAGAACCTGAGCATCCTCGAAGCCGTCGGCGGCGATGCGCGGGACAACGCAATGGAACGCATGATCCTGGCGCGCGAACTTCCCAAGCGGACCATCGCCCTGGTGCTGGCCGGCGGCCGCGGCTCCCGGCTGATGGACCTGACCGACCGCCGCGCCAAGCCGGCCGTGTACTTCGGCGGCAAGTTCCGCATCATCGACTTCGCGCTGTCCAACTGCCTCAATTCGGGCATCCGCCGCATCGGCGTGCTGACCCAGTACAAGTCGCACTCGCTGCTGCGCCACCTGCAGCGCGGCTGGAACTTCCTGCGCGGCGAGCACAACGAATTCATCGACCTGCTGCCGGCCCAGCAGCGCGTGGACGAGGCCTTCTGGTACCGCGGCACCGCCGACGCGATCTCGCAGAACATCGACATCCTGCGCGCCTACGGGCCGGAGTACATCCTGGTGCTGGCGGGCGACCACATCTACAAGCAGGACTACTCGCTGATGCTGCTCGACCACGTCGAGAGCGGCGCCAAGTGCACGGTGGGCTGCATCGAGGTGCCGCGCATGGAGGCGACCGCCCTGGGCGTGATGCACGTGGACCAGAACCGGCGCATCACCGACTTCCTGGAAAAGCCCAAGGACCCGCCCTCGATTCCCGGCAAGCCGGACAAGGCGCTGGGCAGCATGGGCATCTACGTGTTCGGCGCCGAGTACCTGTACAAGCTGCTCGAGGCGGACATGAACGACGACGCGTCCGAGCACGACTTCGGCAAGAACCTGATCCCGCGCATCGTGGCCGACGGCGGCGCGGTGGCGCACCCGCTGAACCTGTCCTCGGTGCCCGCCTCCACGCGGCACCGCCCCTACTGGCGCGACGTCGGCACGGTGGACGCGTTCTGGGCGGCCAACCTCGACCTCGCCTCCGACCTGCCGGAGCTGAACCTGTACGACCGCGACTGGCCGGTCTGGACCTACCAGGAGCAGCAGCTGCCGCCGGCGAAGTTCGTGCCGGACGAGCGCGGCCTGAACGGCGAGACCTCCAACGTGCTGATCTCCGGCGGCTGCATCGTGATGGGCTCCAACATCCGGCGCGCGGTGCTGTTCTCCAACGTGCGGGTGGAGTCCTGCTGCACCATCCACGAGGCGGTGGTCATGCCGGACACGGTGATCGGCCGCGGCTCGCGCCTGTACAAGGTGGTGATCGACCGCGGCTGCCAGATCCCAGAAGGCATGGTGATCGGCGAGGACGCCGAGGCGGACCGCAAGCGCTTCTTCCGCACCGACAACGGCGTGGTGCTGGTCACCAAGGAAATGCTCGACAAGCTCTGAGGTTCGCCATGCGGGGAGCCGGGCCGCGCGAGGTTTGGTACAACCTCATGTTCCCCGTCCACTCCCCGAATGAATCCCCAAGCCAGCCAACTCTGGACCGCCCCGCGCTGGGCCTTCGCCGTGCTGCTTGCCCTGCTGGGCATGCTCGGCCCGTTCTCCATCGACACCTACATCCCGGCCTTCTCCGGGATCGCGCAGAACCTGGGCGCCACGCCGGTGGAGATGCAGCAGACGCTGTCGGCCTATCTCTTCGGCTTCGCCTTCATGAACCTGTTCCACGGCGCGCTGGCGGACAGCTTCGGCCGGCGGCCGGTGGTGCTGTGGGGCATCGCGGTGTTCACGCTGGCGTCGGCCGGCTGCGCGCTGTCGCAGAGCATCGGCCAGCTGGTCCTGTTCCGCGCGCTGCAGGGGCTGTCCACCGGCGCGGGCTGGGTGGTGTCGCGCGCGGTGATCCGCGACATGTTCCCGCCGGACCAGGCGCAGAAGGTCATGAGCCAGGTGACCATCTACTTCGGCGTGGCACCGGCGATCGCGCCCATCATCGGCGGCTGGCTGTTCGTGCACGCGGGCTGGCACTCGATCTTCTGGTTCCTCACCGCGATCGGCGTGGCGCTGTGGGTGGCCAACTTCAAGCTGCTGCCCGAGACGCTGCACGAGACGCACCGCCAGGCCTTCAACGTGCGCAACCTGATGCGCGGCTACTGGCAGCTCGGCTCCAGCCCGCGCTTCTTGCTGCTGGCGCTGGCCAGCGGCATCCCCTTCAACGGCATGTTCCTCTACGTGCTGTCGGCGCCCGCTTTCCTGGGCGAGCACCTCGGGCTGGCGCCCACGCAGTTCTTCTGGTTCTTCCTGCTCACCATCAGCGGGATCATGGCCGGGTCCTTCGCCAGCGGCCGGCTGGCCGGGCGCATCCCGCCCAAGCTGCAGGTGCGCTGGGGCTTCATCGTGATGGTGATCGTGTCGCTGGGCAACGTGGCGGCCAACCTGCTGTTCCCGGCGCGCGTGTCCTGGGCGCTGGTCCCCATCATGCTGTTCTCGTTCGGGTGGGCGCTGATGGTGCCGGTGGTGACGCTGCTGGTGCTGGATCTCTACCCGGAGCGGCGCGGCATGGCCTCGTCGCTGCAGGCCTTCATCGGCTCCGCCGCCAACGGCATCGTGGCGGGTGCGATCGCGCCGCTGGTGATGCACTCCACGAAGCAGCTGGCGGTCGCGTCGCTGCTGATGATGAGCGTGGGGCTGTTCGCCTGGCTGTACGTGAAGAGGCGCTGGCCGGAGACGGAAGGGAAGCGCTGGCGTAAAAAAGAGCGGCCGCAGCCGCTCTTTTCTTTCAACGCCTTGGGTCCCCGCCTGCGCGGGGATGACGCTTTAGCGCGCCGGGCGTCCGCGGTTGCCGAAGTCCCGGCCGCCGCCGAAGCCGCCGTCGCGCGGGGCACCGAAGCCGCCGCCTTCACGGCGGTCGCCACCCCGGTTGCCGTCACGGCCACCGAAGGTCTTGGCGCCGAAGCCGGAGTGCTTGCCGTAGCCGTTGCTGTTCGGCGGGCGGCGGTCGCCCGGGCGGGCGGGCTTGCCGCCGAAGCCGGTGCGCGCCGGCGGGGGCGCGAAGCGCTGCTTGGGCTCCAGGCCGGGGATGGTCTCGGCGTTGAAGCGCTGCTTGCTGTAATGCTCGATGTCGCCGATCTTGCGGCGGTCGCGGAACTCGGCGAAGGTGATCGCCAGGCCGTCGCGGCCCGCGCGGCCGGTGCGGCCGATGCGGTGCGTGTAGTCCTCGCTCTTCATCGGCAGGCCGAAGTTGAACACGTGCGTGATCGTCGGCACGTCGATGCCGCGCGCGGCGACGTCGGTGGCCACCAGGATCTGCACCTGGCCGCGGCGCAGCGCCATCAGGCGGCGGTTGCGCAGGCCCTGCGACAGGGCGCCGTGCAGCGCCACGGCGCTGAAGCCCACCTGCTGCAGGTCCTCGGCGAGCGCGTCGCACTCGATCTGGGTGCTGGCGAACACGATGGCCTGGTCGATGCTGTTGTCACGCAGCCAGTGGTCCAGCAGCGCGCGCTTGTGCTGCGGGCTGTCGGCCCAGAACAGCACCTGCTTGATGTTGGCGTGCTTTTCCTGCGGCGAGTCGACCTGCACGCGCTGCGGCTGGCGCATCACGCGCTGGGCGAGCTGCTGGATGCGCGGCGCGAAGGTGGCGCTGAACATCATGGTCTGGTGGCGCGCGGCCGTCATCTGGTGCACCGCTTCCAGGTCCTCGGCGAAGCCCAGGTCGAGCATGCGGTCGGCTTCGTCGACCACCAGGAACTGCACCTTGTCCAGCTTGATCTGGCCGGAGCGCTGCAGGTCCAGCAGGCGGCCGGGCGTGGCGACCACGAGGTCGGCGTTCTGCAAGCGGGCGATCTGCATCTGGTAAGGCATGCCGCCCACCACGTTGGCGATGCGCAGGCCCTTGCAATGCTTCACGAGGTCGATGGCGTCGCTGCACACCTGCTGCGCGAGTTCGCGCGTGGGGCACAGCACCAGCGCGCCGGGCGTCGCCGCCTTGAAGGTGCGCGGGTTCAGCGGGTTCTTGCGCACGCGCTTGGGCGGCGTCTCGCCACGGGCGATGGCGTCGTCGTAGGCCTTCTTCTCGGCGGCTTCGGCGGCGGCCTGCTGGGCCAGCAGCGTGTGCAGCACGGGCAGCAGGAAGGCCGCGGTCTTGCCGCTGCCGGTCTGGCTGGAGACCATCAGGTCGTTGTAGGCCTGGCCGTCCACGTGTTCCTGCGCCATGGCCAGCCCGATGCACTGCGTCTGCACCGTGGTCGGCTGGGTGAAGCCCAGGTCGGCAACGGCGGCCAGCAGTTCGGGAGCCAGGCCCAGCACGGCAAAGCCATTGGGCACCGGGGCGGCGTTCACCGTCGAAGCGGCATCGGCCACGAAAGTGGCGTCGGCCACGGGGAGTCTTGAATGAAATCGGTCATGAAAAATCCACGCGACGCTGCCCAGGGCGGGCGCGCCGTCATTGAAATGGTTGGTGAACATCAACCATTCCAACGACAAACAGGCCTGGGGCCTGCGGCCCAATTTGCTTCGCGAGAAGCGGGCCAGTGCGAGAAGGCGGATGCGCGATTCAGCTGCCGTGTAGCAGCAAGCCCGCGATTATGACAGGTTTCGGGTTTTCCCGCACCTGGTCATCTTTCCAGGTGGCTGGGGGCTGTCGAAGGCACCCCAACGGGCCTCACCCGAGCTTCAGGAAATGCTCCCGGTAGTGCGCAAGCTCATCGATCGACTCGTGCACGTCCGCCAGCGCCGTGTGCAGCTGCTTCTTCTTGAAGGAGGAATACACCTCGGGCTTCCAGCGCCGGGCCAGCTCCTTGAGCGTGCTCACGTCCAGGTTGCGGTAATGGAACCAGCCTTCCAGCGCCGGCATGTACTTCACCAGGAAGCGCCGGTCCTGGCCGATCGTGTTGCCGCACATGGGGCTGCCCTGCTTGGGCACGAACCGGGTCACGAAGTCGAGGATCTGCCGCTCCGCTTCCGCTTCGGTGACGGTGGAGGCGCGCACCTTGTCGGTCAGGCCGCTCTTGCCGTGCGTGCCCTTGTTCCAGGAATCCATCAGGTCCAGCTGCGCGTCGCTCTGGTGGATGGCGATCGCGGGTCCCTCGATGCGCGGCTCGAGGTTCGGGCCGGTGACCACCACGGCGATCTCGATGATGCGGTCGCTCCGGGTCCAGTCCGGTCATTTCACAGTCGAGCCACACGAGGTTCTGGTCGCTCTTGGCCAGCGTGGCGGGAGGGGAAGCGGTCGGTTCTGCCATGCGGGCATTGTCGCCGATGGCCTACCATTGCAGGCATGGACCCCTCCTCCTCCCTCACCCTCGCCTTTGCCGTTTTCCTCGTGGCAAGCCTGGTGGTGAAGTTCTGGCTGGCCAGCCGCCAGGTGCGCTATGTCGCCACCCACCGCGATGCGGTCCCGGCGCCCTTCAACGGCATCGTGTCGCTGCCGGCCCACCAGAAGGCGGCCGACTACACCATCGCGAAGGGCCGCCTGGGCATCCTCGAAACCGCGGTGGCCGCCGCCGTCCTGCTCGCGTGGACGCTGCTGGGCGGACTCGACGCCTTGAACCAGGCGCTGGTGCAGCGGCTGGGCACCGGCATGTGGCAGCAGCTCGCGCTGCTGGCCAGCGTCTCGGTGATCGGCGGCGTGATCGACCTGCCCTTCAGCCTGTACCAGACCTTCGTGATCGAGCAGCGCTTCGGCTTCAACAAGATGACCTGGAAGCTGTGGCTGAGCGACTTCGTCAAGTCGGCACTGCTCGGCGTCGCGCTGGGCCTGCCGCTCGCCTGGGTGATCCTGTGGCTGATGAACGCCGCCGGCGAGCAGTGGTGGATCTGGGCCTGGGGCGTGACCTCGCTGTTCCTGCTGTTCGTGCAGTTCATCTTCCCGATCTTCATCGCGCCGCTGTTCAACAAGTTCGAGCCGCTGCAGGACGAGGTGCTGAAGGACCGCATCTCCCGCCTGATGCAGCGCTGCGGCTTCGTCGCCAAGGGCTTCTTCGTCATGGACGGCAGCAAGCGCAGCGCCCATGCCAACGCCTACTTCACCGGCTTCGGCGCCAGCAAGCGCGTGGTCTTCTACGACACGCTGATCGCGCGGCTGTCGCCCGACGAGGTCGACGCGGTGCTGGCGCACGAGCTCGGCCACTTCCGCCTCAAGCACATCATGAAGCGGATCATCGCCACCTATGTCCTGAGCTTCGTCGCCTTCGCGGTCCTGGGCTGGCTGTCCAGCCGCGTCTGGTTCTACACCGGCCTGGGCGTGCGTCCCAACCTGGAAGGGCCCAACGACGCGCTGGCGCTGCTGCTGTTCATGCTGGCCGTGCCGGTGTTCAGCTTCTTCATCTCGCCGCTGATGGCGCAGTTCTCGCGCAAGCACGAATTCGAGGCCGATGCCTTCGCCGCCACCCAGACCAGCGGCCAGCACCTGGGCAGCGCGCTGCTGAAGCTGTACGAGGACAACGCCTCCACGCTCACGCCCGACCCGGTGTTCGTCAAGTTCTACTACTCGCACCCGCCGGCGTCCGAGCGCCTTGCGCGCCTGCAGGCAGCCACATGACGCCCACGCTGAAGAAGCGCGACTGGTCGCAGCTGCAGCGCCGGGCGCTCACGCCCACCGAGATCGTCAAGCGGCTGGCCGACCTGCCCGGATGGAAGCTCAGTGGCGACGGCGCCGAGGTAGCGATCGAGAAGACCTTCCGCTTCGCGGACTACCACGAGACCATCGCCTTTGTGAACGCGCTGGCCTTCGTGGCCCACGCGCTCGACCACCACCCCGACCTGTCGGTGCACTACCAGCATTGCGTCGTGCGCTTCCGCACGCACGCGGTGCAGGGCATCTCCGAAACCGACTTCGAATGCGCGGCGCGGGCCGACGCCCTGCTCGCATGAGGATCCCCACGCTTGGCTGATACGGAAAGCACGAAACCTGGCCTGGTGGTGGCCGCGCATGGCCGCCATTGCCTGGTGGAGTCGCCCGACGGCAGCCGCACCCGCTGCCATGCCAAGGGCAAGAAGAACGAGACGGTGGTGGGCGACCGCGTGCTGTGGCGCGCCAGCGGCGACGAAGGCGTGATCGCCGGCGTGCAGGAGCGGCGCAACCTGTTCTACCGGCAGGACGAGATCCGCACCAAGTCCTTCGCCGCCAACCTGGACCGCGTGCTGGTGCTGATCGCCGCGGAGCCCGAGTTCTCCGAGATGCAACTGGCCCGCGCGCTGATCGCAGCGGAGGCCGAGGGCATCGAGCCCCTGATCGCGCTGAACAAGAGCGACCTGGTGGAGCCCTTCGAGCGCGCCTGGGCCCGCCTGCTGCCCTACCAGCACATGGGCTACGGCGTGCTGCCGCTGTCGCTGCGCCTGTCCAAGGACGTGGACCGCGAGCACCTGCTGCAGCACCTGCGCGGCAAGACCACGCTGGTGCTGGGCCCCTCGGGCGCCGGCAAGAGCACCTTGATCAACCTGCTGGTGCCCCAGGCGCAGGCGCTGACCGGCGAGATCTCGCAGGCACTGAACTCCGGCAAGCACACGACCACCGCGACCACCTGGTACTGGGTGGATGCCGAACGGACCACCGGCCTGATCGATTCGCCCGGCTTCCAGGAGTTCGGGCTGCACCACGTCGACCGCATGCAGCTCGCCGCGCTGATGCCCGACTTCAAGCCGCACGTGGCCGACTGCAAGTTCTACAACTGCACGCACCTGCACGAACCGGGCTGCGGCGTGATGGCGAACGTGACCGACCTGCCGGGCGCGCCGGCCGGGAAGATCGAGCCCAGCCGTTACCGGATCTACCGCACGCTGTTCGAAGAACTCTCGCAGACCCGTTATTGAGGACTTGCACCTTTTCCCGCCGACCTCATCTAAGGGGAGGAGGTGCCGATCACTCATGAGCCAGCTGCACGTCGTCTGCCCGCATTGCCACACGACCAACCGCATCCAGTCCGCGGACCTTGCCAAGGCACCCGACTGCGGCAGTTGCCACCAGGCACTCTTCACCGGCCAGCCGGTGAACCTCAGCGCCACCGAATTCGAACGCCACATCACCCGCAGCCAGCTGCCGGTGCTGGTGGACTTCTGGGCCCCGTGGTGCGGGCCGTGCCGCATGATGGCGCCGGCCTTCGAACAGGCGGCGCAGCAGCTGGAGCCGCGCGTGCAACTGGTCAAGGTGAACACCGATGAAGCGCAGGGACTGGGCGCGCAGCTGAACATCCGCAGCATCCCGACCATCGCCTTGTTCGTGGGCGGCCGGGAGGTGGCGCGGCAGGCCGGCGCGATGGGCGCCGCGGACATCGTGCGCTGGGCGCAGTCGCAGCTCAGTCGGGCGGCGACCACCGCCTGAAGCGGGTCACCCGAGCAGCCGCGCCAGCGTCAGCAGCGCCAGCAGCACCATCCACAGCACCACCGAGCGCCATACCAGGCCGACGATGCTGCGCAGGTGCGCGGTCTCGGCCTCCCGGCCGGGCGTGCTCGCCGTATCGGTGGCGGGCTCCGAGCCCAGGCCGGCGGCCTGGAAGCTGCCGGGCGAGGTCGGCGCGAACACCGGCTTGAGCGCTTCGCCGCCCAGCCGCACGTTCACCGCACCGGAGGTCGCGGCCAGGATCACGCCGTCGTTGTCGTTGGGGAAGCGCTCCGCGTAGTTGCGCCAGCAATCGATCGCTTCCTCGAAGCTGCCGACCACGGCGAAGGCGACGGCCGTGAAGCGCGCCGGCAGCCAGTCCACCGCGGTCCATGCCCTGGCGGCCGCCGAGCGCAGCGCCTCGCTGGCGGGCTGCACCTGCATGTGGTTGCGGTGGCGCCAGTAGCGGCCCACGAATTCGGCCATGCGATACAGCACCGCGCCGGCCGGCCCGAGCCCGAAGGCGGCGAGGATGGAGAACCAGGCCAGCACCCCGAACACGTGGCGGTGCGCGGCCAGCACCGAATACTCGATCACGTGCCGCACGATCTCGCTGCGCGGCAGCTCGCTCGCGTCCACGCGCTGCCACTGGGCGAGCAGCTGGCGCGCCTTGGCCTCGTCGCCGGCTTCCAGCGCGTCGCGGATGTCGGTGAAGTGGTGGCTGAACTGGCGGAAGCCCAGCGTGATGTAAAGCACGATCACGCTCCACACCATGGCCGCCGGCCAGCCCGACGAAATAGGCCAGCAGCCAGTGCACGCCGAGCGCCAGCAGCGAGGGAGCGACCACCGCCAGCACCCAGGAGATCCAGCCGTGCTGCGGCTTGCCGGCGTCGAAATTGCTGCTCACCCAGCGTGCCCACACGCGCAGCCCCGAGTGGATCGGGTTGTGCGGTCCCAGTGGACGCACCTGTTCGATCAACAGGGCGAACAGGATCGCGAAGAAGGACATGGAGGAATGATAGCCGCGCCCCCGCGCGCCGACTCAGGCCGCGAGGAAACGGTAGAAATTGCGCAACATCGCCGCCGTCGCGCCCCAGATGAAGCGCTCCTGCCCGTCCTGCACGTAGGGCATGGAGAACCACTCGCGCCGGGTGCCGCTGAACTCGATGGCGTGGCGGCGGTGGTGGGCGGGGTTCATCAGGAAGTCCAGCGGGACCTCGAAGGCATCCGCCACTTCGTGCGCGTTCAGCGCCAGCCGGTAGTCCGGCCGCACCAGCGCGATCACCGGCGTGATGATGAACATGGTGCCGGTCTTGTAGGTCGGCATGTCGCCGATCACTTCCGCCAGCGTGCGCTCCAGGCCGATTTCCTCGTGCGCCTCGCGCAGCGCCGTGTCGGCGGCGTCGCGGTCGGTGTCGTCGCACTTGCCGCCCGGGAATGCGACCTGGCCGGAATGGGTGCTCAGGTGCGCGGTGCGCTGCGTGAGCAGCACGGTCGGGCGCTCGCGCATCACGATGGGCACCAGCACCGCCGCCTGCGAGGTCTGGCGGTTGGTGAAGCGCGGCTCCGACCAGATCTCCGGCTCCCAGGCCGGCGGCTGCGCGAAGCGGCTGCGCAGCGCGTGCGGCGCCAGCTGCGACGGGTCCACGGCCGGCAGGTGCGCGTCGATGCCGATCACCGGCACTTCGCGCGGGTCGAAGTTCGGCAGCTTGGACAGCGGCGTGTCGGGCGGGATGGCGGCGGAGGGGTCGATCGGCATGGCGGTGCTGGAACGAAAAACCGCCGCGAGCACGAGGCCGGCGGCGGCTTTTTCGCGAGCTCGCTGGGCAGCTTACTCGGCGGCGACAGCGGCCTTCTCGCGGTGGGCCAGCTTTTCCTTGATGCGGGCAGACTTGCCGGAACGCTCGCGCAGGTAGTACAGCTTGGCGCGGCGCACGTCGCCGCGGCGCTTGACTTCGATGCCGGCGATCAGCGGGCTGTAGGTCTGGAAGGTCCGCTCGACGCCTTCGCCGCTGGAGATCTTGCGCACGGTGAACGCGCTGTTCAGGCCGCGGTTGCGCTTGGCGATCACCACGCCTTCGTAGGCCTGCGCGCGCTTGCGGCTGCCTTCGACGACGTTCACGGAAACGATCACGGTGTCGCCGGGGGCGAAATCGGGGATCTTCTTGCCCAGGCGGGCGATTTCCTCTTGTTCGAGGGTCTGGATCAGGTTCATGGCTACCTCTGGGATCTTGCCCGCGCTGCGCTAAAGGTCCTGGCTTCGCACTGTGCCAACTGGGTTGGCGGCGGCTTGGACGGCCGGGTAGAGGATCGGAAAGCCCGGGATTATAGCCCGGAGAGGAAATCCTCGTCCGCCCGGGTCAGGCGGCCGGCCCGGCGGGCGGCGGCGATCAGGTCCGGGCGGTGCTGCGCCGTGATCGCCAGCCGCTGCTGGCGGCGCCAGTCGGCGATCCGCGCGTGGTGGCCGGACATCAGCGCCTCGGGCACCTTCAGGCCGTTCCACTCCTCGGGCCGGGTGTAATGCGGGCAATCGAGCAGGCCGTCGAGGGCGGGGTTGAAGCTGTCTTCCTGGTGGCTGCCGGCGTCGTTCAGCACGCCCGGCTGCAGCCGCGCCACCGCGTCCAGCAGCGCCATCGCGGCGACCTCGCCGCCGGAGAGGACGAAGTCGCCCAGGCTCGCTGCAGGTCCACGTGCGTCTCGATGAAGCGCTGGTCGATGCCCTCGTAGCGGCCGCAGACCAGGATCGCCCCGGCGCTGGCCGACCAGCGCTCCACGCCGGCGTGGTCCAGGCGCTCGCCGATCGGGGAGAACAGGACCACGGGCGCGCTGTCGGCGCGGTCGGCCTTCACCGCCGCCAGGCAGCGCGCCAGCGGCTCGGCCATCATCACCATGCCGGGGCCGCCGCCGAAGGGACGGTCGTCCACCCGGCGGTAGTTGCCCTCGGCGAAATCGCGCAGGTTCCACAGGCGCACGTCTACCTGTTTGGTCTCGTAGGCGCGGCGGGTCACGCCGGCGGCCAGGAAGGGAGGGAACAGCTCGGGGAACAGCGTGAGGACGTCGAAACGCATGGGAGACGGAAATCTAGCCGGCTGCCTGCATGGGGGCTCGCAGCCCTCGCCTGCGAGAGGCCCAGGCTTCCAGGGTGTAGTGCGACAGGGCCGCGAGCGCCACGCTGAGCGAAAGGCCGATGATCATCACCTCGCCCCAGGTGTGGCGCACCCGCAGGTACAGGAAGACGGGGAAGTGCCAAAGGTAGATGCCGTAGGACATCTTGCCCAGCCACACCAGCACCGGCCGCGACAACATCAACGACAACTGGGAGGAAGGTCGCTGCACGGCGAGCACCACTGCGGCGGCTGCCAGTTCCACCAGGGAGAAGCCCCACATCTGCATCCACAGGTCGCGCCACATGTACTGCAGGCAGACAATGGCGGCCACCGGCAGCCACAGCAGCCACGGCAGCGCCTGCTGCAGGCCGTCGCGCCAGGCGGGATCGCGCAGGGCGACGGCGAGCCAGGAGCCCAGGAGCAGCCCCGACAGGTGCGTGTCGGTACGGTAGTAGACCTGCTCCCAGCTCTGGCCCTTGATGGTGCATACCCAGCGCAGCATCGACGCCAGCAGGTAAGCGACGGCCAGCACGGGCACGAGGGAGCCGCCTTTCCACCGCCGGTAGGCGAAGACGAGCACCAGCGGCCACAACAGGTAGAAGTGCATCTCCACCGACAAGGACCATGTGTGGCTCAGCTGCCGGGGCACACCCCAGAACGCGGCGCTGTAATCGGAGACATAGAGCGCCGCAAGCAGCGCCTGGAGACCGTGGTTCGCGACCTCCGGCCAGGCCAGCGGCGCAAGGAGGAGATACACGGCCAGCATCGCCAGCAGCGGCGGAGTGAGGCGCCAGAAACGACGGCGCCAGAAGCTGGCCAGCGCCACGCGGCCCGTCGCATCGAGTTCGGCCAGCAGCAGCGAGGTGATGAGGAAGCCGCTGAGGACGAAGAAGATGTCCACCCCGATGTAGCCGCCGAGTGCCATCGGCGCCCGCGTATGGAACATGGCCACCAGCAAGATGGCGAAGGCGCGCATTCCGTCCAGCGCCGGGTTGTATGTCATGGCCGGATGCTGCCCAACTTGCGCTGCCTTGTCGAGGTTGGGCCAGGCGGAGTGTCGCTAATAGTCCGCCTGCCAGTCCACCGTGATCAGGCGCCCGGGCAGGTCCACGCGGTCGACGTAGGCGCCGACGAAGGGAACCATGCGCTCCAGCGCCTTGCCGTCCTCTTCGTACTCCAGCACCA
The DNA here is from genome assembly GCF_013087525.1 of Ramlibacter montanisoli. Classification (GTDB taxonomy): domain Bacteria; phylum Pseudomonadota; class Gammaproteobacteria; order Burkholderiales; family Burkholderiaceae_C; genus Ramlibacter; species Ramlibacter montanisoli. The sequence goes on from NZ_JABFCS010000001.1 coordinate 2,577,984, forward strand.
GCACGGTCTGCGGGCCGGTCGCCAGCAACTCCTTGACCTTCCCCAGCTTCACGCCTTCGCGGTTGACGACCTCCAGGCCCAGCAGGTCGACCCAGTAGTACTCGTCTTCCGAGGCGGTGGGAAAGGAGGAACGCGGGATGAAGATGCGGCAGCCCCGCAGCGCTTCCGCGCCGCTGCGGTCTTCCACGCCGTCGACGCGGGCGACGACGGAATCGGAATGCTCTTTCGCTTCGCGCACGCGCAGCAGCACCGTGCCGGCAAAGGCTTGCGGGCCTTTTTCCGACGCCTGCAGGTACCAGCGCTTGGAAGAAAACAGCGCCTGCGGATCGGCGCTGTGGGGAGGACCTTCAGCCAGCCCTTGACCCCCATGCATCGAGGATGCGCCCGACTTCGATGGCATCGGCGGGAAGTTCCGCCGGTTCGATGTCCGCTGGCAGCGGTGTCGCTGCCGGACGGCCGGGCGCGGCCACGGGAGCTTAGGCGGCGGCTTGGGCCGGGGCCTGGGCGGCGGAGTCCTTCAGCAGGCGCTCCACCGTCGGGGACGCCTGCGCGCCCACGCCACGCCAGTAGGTCAGGCGGTCCTGCGCGACGCGCAGCTTTTCCTCGCCGTCCTTGGCGACCGGGTTGTAGAAGCCCAGGCGCTCGATGAAGCGGCCGTCGCGTCGCACGCGCTTGTCCGCGACGACGATGTTGTAGAACGGACGGTGCTTGGCACCGCCACGGGAGAGTCGAATGACGACCATGATTTATCCTTCGGGTGGATCAGCTGGTCCCCACGGGGGCTGCAGCAAGATTCTCGAGATTGTTCTTCCGGCGTTGAGACACGCGACTGGCCACCCGGCCAGCGACACGCCGAAAAGCCCGCGATTATAACTTCTTCTGCCTTTATGCTCTCCCTGCGCTCGAGCACCGACGCCGACATCCCGGCGATCACCGCGATCTATGCCCACCACGTGACCCACGGCACGGGCACCTTCGAGACCACTCCCCTCGGAATCCGACATGGCGGCGCGGCGCGCCGACGTGCTGGCCAAGGGCCTGCCCTACCTGGTGGCGGAGAGCTGGACGGCCGGGTGCTGGGCTTCGCCTACTGCCAGTGGTTCAAGCCCCGGCCCGCCTACCGTTTTTCCGCCGAGGACTCGATCTACCTGGACCCCGATGCCGCCGGCCAGCGCATCGGCAACAAGCTCTTGTCCGAGCTGGCCCGGCAGGCCGAGGCGGCCGGCGTGCGCAAGCTGATCGCCGTCATCGGCGACTCGAGCAACGCGCGTTCGATCGGCGTGCACCGCGCCGTGGGCTTCCGGCACGTCGGCACCATCGAGTCTTCCGGATGGAAGTTCGGACGCTGGCTGGACATCGTGCTGATGGACAAGTTCCTGGGCGAAGGCAACCGCACGCCCCCGGAGCGGCTGCCCGAATGAAAAGCAAGACCCTCGCCGCCTGGCTGGCCTTCCTCGGCGGGCCGCTGGGCCTGCACCGCTTCTACCTGCGCGGCATCGGCGACGTCGTGGGCTGGCTGCTGCCCATCCCCACCGCGCTGGGCCTGTACGGGATCGAGCGGGTGCAGCAGTACGGGCAGGACGACACCCTGAGCTGGCTGCTGGTGCCGCTGCTGGGCATGACGGTCGCGGCCTGCTGCCTCACGGCCATCGTCTACGGCCTCACCACGCGCGAGAAGTGGAACGCCCGCTTCAATCCCGGCGGGCCCGAGGACGCGGAAGCCGGCGGCACCCGCTGGGCCACGATCTTCGCGATCGTGCTGTCGCTGATGATCGGCGCCGGCGTGCTGATGGCCAGCATCGCCTTCAGCTTCCAGCGCTACTTCGAGTACCAGGTCGAGGAAGGCCGGCGGATCTCGCAGTGACGCTCAGAACAGCTGCAGGCTGACCCAGTAGGCGATCGCCGCGACGAAGGCGCTGGCCGGGATCGTGAGGATCCAGGCCCACACGATGTTGCCGGCCACGCCCCAGCGCACCGCGCTCATGCGGTGGGTGGAGCCGACGCCGACGATGGCGCCCGTGATGGTGTGCGTGGTGGACACCGGGATGCCCAGCGAGGTGGCGATGAACAGCGTCAGCGCGCCCCCGGTCTCGGCGCAGAAGCCGCCCACGGGCTTCAACTTGGTGATCTTCTGGCCCATGGTCTTGACGATGCGCCAGCCGCCGAACATGGTTCCCATGGCGATGGCGATGTAGCAGGCGATGATCACCCAGCCCGGAGGCGACTTGTCGCCGGCGGCCACGTAGCCGGTGGCGATCAGCAGCATCCAGATGATGCCGATGGTCTTCTGCGCGTCGTTGCCGCCGTGGCCCAGGCTGTAGGCGCCGGCGGAGACCAGCTGCAGTCGGCGGAACCACTTGTCCACGCGCGAGGGGCGGGTCGAGCGGAAGATGTTCGACACGATCACCATCATCAGCGAGCCGAGGATGAAGCCGAGCGTGGGCGAGATGAAGATGAAGATCACCGTCTTCCAGATGCCCGCGGCGATCAGGGCGCGCCCGCGCCGGCCTTGGCGATCACGGCGCCGACGATGCCGCCGATCAGCGCGTGCGAGGAGCTGCTGGGGATGCCGTACCACCAGGTGATCACGTTCCAGGTGATGGCGCCCACCAGGGCGCCGAACACCACGTGGGTGTCGACCACGCCCGACTCCACGATGCCCTTGCCCACCGTGGCCGCCACGCTCAGGTGGAAGATGAAGATCGCCACGAAGTTGAAGAAGGCGGCGAACAGCACCGCCTGCGTGGGGCGCAGCACGCCGGTGGAGACCACGGTGGCGATGGAGTTCGCCGCGTCGTGGAAGCCGTTCATGAAATCGAACAGCAGCGCGATGACGACCAGCAGGATCACGACCCACAGGGCCGCTTGTGTCACGTCCATGGTGGCGGCCGCCTCAGGAATTCTCGAGGACGATGCCCTCGACGACGTTGGCCACGTCCTCGCACTTGTCGGTGATGGTCTCCAGCAGCTCGTAGATGGCCTTGAGCTTGATCACCTCGCGCACGTCCGGCTCTTCCCGGAACAGCTTGCTCAGCGCCGAGCGCATCACGCGGTCGGCGTCGGATTCCAGCTTGTCGATTTCCTCGCACACTTTCAGCGCTCCGACGGCGCTGTTGTGGTCGGACAGCTTGCTCAGGAGCGCCACCGCCTCCTGCACGCGTTCGCAGCAGCGCACGCTCAGGTCGGTCAGGCGGGTGATCTCCTCGGTCATGTGCCGCACGTCGTACAGCGCCATGGTCTCGGCCGAATCCTGGATCAGGTCGGCGACGTCGTCCATCGTGTTGATCAGCGTGTGGATCTGCTCGCGGTCGATCGGCGTGATGAAGGTGGAGTGGATGAGGCGGTTGACCTCGTGCGTCACCTTGTCGGCCGAACGCTCGGCGTGGTCGACTTCGCGGTTGTACTGCTCCCGCAGGTTGATGTCGCTGTAGTTGGCAACCAGCTTGGAGAACGCATGCGCGGCCTCCACCATGCGCTCGGCATGCTGGTTGAACATTTCGAAGAAGTTGCCTTCTTTCGGGAGCAGTTTCTTGAAGAGCATGGAAGGCCGGGGGCGGGTTTGTTTTCGTGCGAACCGCGCGCGAGTTTACCCGCCGCCCCCTGTCAGCCATTGCGGAATATGAAATAGACGGCGCCCACCATGCACAGCGCCGCCCAAAGGTAGTCCAGCTTCAGCGGCTCCTTCAGGAAGAAGACGGCAAAGGGCACGAACACGAGCAGGGTGATCACTTCCTGCATGATCTTGAGCTGGCCGACCGAGAAGCCCGCCTGCTGGTGGCCGATGCGGTTGGCCGGCACCTGCAGCAGGTATTCGGCCAGCGCGATGCCCCAGCTCACGAAGGCCGCGGTGTACCAGGGCGCGGTCGCCAGGCTGCGCAGGTGGCCGTACCAGGCGAAGGTCATGAAGACATTGGATGCGGCCAGCAGCAGCACGGTCTGCAGCGGCAGCGGAAGGAAGGAAGAAAGCGCGCTCATGGCGGCATTATCGGAAGGGCTGGTCTGGGTCGACGAACACCTGGTCGTGCTGGACAAGCCGGCCGGCCTGCTGGCGGTGCCCGGCCGGGGGAGGACAAGCAGGACTGCCTGTCGGCCCGCGCGCAGGCGCTGTGGCCCGACGCGCTGGTGGTGCACCGGCTGGACATGGCGACCTCGGGCCTGTTCCTCATGGGACGCGGCATCCACATGCAGCGCGTGTTGAGCCGCGCCTTCGCTGAGCGCGCCGTGCACAAGCGCTACGAGGCGGTGGTCGCCGGCACGCTGGCTCCCCGGGAAGCCAGGGCGTGATCGAGCTGCCGCTGGCGCGCGACTGGCCGAACCGGCCGCTGCAGAAGGTGGACCGCGAGCACGGACGGCCGAGCACGACGCGCTGGGAGGTGCTGGCGGCCGGGGCCGGCACGACGCGGCTCGCCCTGGAGCCGGTCACCGGCCGATCGCACCAGTTGCGGGTGCACCTGCAGGCCATCGGGCACCCGATCCTGGGCGATCCGCTCTATGCGCCGCCCGAATGGCAGCGCGCCGCCGCGCGGCTGCTGCTGCACGCCTGCGCGCTGCAGCTGGCGCATCCGGCCTCGGGCGAGCCGCTGTCCTTTGCCAGCGCGGTGCCGTTCTAGCGGAACTAGGCGCAGGCGCTTCGTCTCTGACAGTTTCGATCCCGGAGCACCCATGGCCCACTTCTCCCGCCGCACCGCCGCCGCCGCGCTGGTCGCCCTGCCCTTCTGCTGGACCGGCGCACGCGCGCAGCAGGCCGCCGCGCGGCGGGCGACGCCGCGCCAGACCGAAGGCCCCTTCTACCCGGTCACGCTGCCGCAGGACGCGGACGCCGACCTGCTGCGCAACGGCCAGGTGAACTACGCGCACGGCCAGCCGGCCTGGGTGGAAGGCGTGGTGAGCGACCTGGAGGGCAGGCCGGTGGCCGGCGCGCAGGTGGAGATCTGGCAGTGCGACCACCAGGGCCGCTACCACCATCCGGGCGACGGCGGCCGCGCCGACCCGGACTTCCAGGGCTTCGGCCGCGTGACGGTGGGCAGCGACGGGCGCTACCGCTTCCGCACGATCAAGCCGGTGCCTTATTCGGGCCGCACGCCGCACATCCACGTGAAGGTGAAGCTGGCGCGGCGCGAGCTGCTCACCACCCAGCTCTACGTGGAAGGCGACCCGAACAACGAGCGCGATTTCCTCTGGCGCAACCTCGGCACCGACCGCACGCTGGTCACCGTGCCCTTCCGCGCGGGCAGCGACGGGCTGCAGGCAAGCTTCCCGATCGTCGTCGCGGCCTGACGCGTACGATGCGGGGATGACCCAGCGACACCTCACCATCCTCACCGGCGCCTCCCGCGGCATGGGCCTCGCCATGGCGCAGCAACTGCTCGCCAGCGGCCACGACCTGCTGACGATCTCGCGCAAGCCCAACGAAGAACTCGCCGCGCAGGCGGAACTGGCCGGCCGCCGCTGCGAGCAGTGGCCGCAGGACCTGGCGCGTGCCGACACGGCGGCGGCCCGGCTCGAAACCTGGCTGAAGGCGCAGGACAGCGGCACGCTCGCCTCGGTCACGCTGATCAACAACGCGGGACTGATCCCGCGGATCGCGCCGCTGGAAGACATCCCGGCCGCGCAGCTGGCCGAATGCATGCGCGTCGACCTGGAAGCGCCGATGCTGCTCACCGGCGCCTTCCTGCGCGCCACCGCCGGCTGGAAGACGCCGCGCCGCATCCTCAACATCTCGTCCGGGCTGGGCCGGCGCGCGATGGCGGCGCAGGCCGCCTACTGCGCGGCCAAGGCCGGCATGGACCACTTCACGCGCTGCGTGGCGCTCGAGCAGGCCGCATTGCCGCACGGCGCGCGCATCTGTTCGCTGGCGCCGGGCGTGATCGACACCGACATGCAGGTGCAGCTGCGCAATGCCGATGCGAAGAGTTTCCCGGACCGCGGGACCTTCGAAGGGCTGAAGGAAAAGGGGATGCTCACGTCGCCGCAGGAGGCGGCGGCGCGGGTGCTGGCCTTCCTGCAGCGCGCCGATTTCGGCAGCAATCCGGTCGCGGACGTTCGCGATTGAGGTGTTGGGGTTCGCTGGCGCGAAGCCGCACCCCAACACTCAAGCGTCCTGGAACCCCCGCTGCGGCAGGTCACCACCAGCGTATCCCGGTAACCCCCGCCGCCAGCGGCTGGATCGGCGTGGTCTCGTGGATCACGCGCGCGTCGTCCAGCAGCAGCACGCTCCATGGCTCCACCAGCGTGAAGCGCTGGCCGGCCGGGCCGTCGGCCTGGAACACGCGCGTCTCCCCACCCTTGACGCCTTCGCGCGCGACCAGGAAGACCGCGACCAGGTCCACGCCGTCGCGGTGCGCGCCTTCCGGCGTGGGCCGGCCGATGCCGCCGGCGGTGTCGATGCGGAACTGGTGCGCCTCGATGAACCAGGGCTGCGCGCCCCGCAGCCCGCTCGCCACCCCGGCCAGGGCCTGCAGCAGCTTCATCCACGCGGGGCTGGCCACCACGTCCGGCCGCATGGGGTCGAACCAGCGCTCCATGCCGCCGTGCAGCGCGTTGTATTCCAGCGGCTGCCAGTGCGCGCGGTGCGGCACCTGCGTGAGTTCCCCGCCATCGGCGACGAAGGAGGCGTGGCGCCGGCGCCGGTAGCGGCCCCCGTCCTTGAGGTACTGGTCCGGCGGCAGGTCGTCCCAGGAAGGCCGCAGCGCCTCCAGCTCCGCCGGCGTGCAGCCCGCCAGGGCACGGACGGCCTCGGCGCCGAGGACGGCATAGCCCTGTTGCCGCAACACGTCGGCGAGCCGGCCAGGATCGGTTTGGGGAGGGCGCAGGAGCATGGCGGGAGCTTACCCAAGGCGGGCGGCGGCCGTTCCCTGACCTGCGTCAATTCCCCGGCGCCGCCGGCTCCTAAGCTGCCCGGAACAGGAGACCACCATGCCCGCCCTGCCCTGGACCGAAGGCCTCGAACTCGGCCTGTCCTTCATGGACGACACCCACAAGGAGTTCATCGAGCTGCTGGCGCGCGCCGAAGCCGCCGACGATGCCACCCTGCCCGCGGTGTGGGAGGAACTGGTCGCGCACACGGCGGACCATTTCGGGCGCGAGGACGAATGGATGCTGGCCACCGGCTTCGCGCTGGGCAACTGCCACAGCTCGCACCACAAGGTGGTGCTGCAGGTGCTGCGCGACGGCCTGGCCAAGGCGGCCTCGGGCGACATGGCGCCGGCGCGGCAGATGATCAAGGAGCTGGCCGTCTGGTTCCCGCAGCATGCGCAGACCATGGACGCGGCGCTGGCGCTGCACCTGCGCGGCCTGGGCTACGACCCGGAGACCGGCGAGGTGCTCGATGCCTCGGCGCTGCCGGCCGAGGCGATCAGCGGCTGCGGCGGATCGAGCTGCTCCTGACCCTCAGGGCTTGACTTCCACGCCCTTCCAGAACGCCACGCGGTCCTTCACCATCTGCGCCTCCGGCTTCGGTTCGGGGTAGTACCAGACCGCGTCCGGGTTCAGCTCCGCCGTTGACCAGCACCGAGTAGTAGCTGGCCTGCCCCTTCCACGGGCAGCTCGTGCGGTGGTTGCTGAAGGTGACGTACTCCCGCTTGAGCGCGCTGGCCGGGAAGTAGTGGTTGCCTTCCACCACCACCGTGTCGTCGCTCTCCGCCAGCACCACGCCGTTCCACGTTGCCTTCATCGCCGCGTCTCCTTCAGGGCGCGTGCAGCCAGTGCACGCTGAACAGCCGCTCGGGGTCGGTCCACACCGGGCCCGGCCGGAAGCCCGCGCGTTCGGCCAGGTCGCGCAGGCCGGGGACGGTGAACTTGCAGGAATTCTCCGTGTGCAGGCTCTCGCCTTCCTCGAACACGAAGCGCTCGCCGCACAGCGTGACCACCTGCCGTGCCATGCTCACCAGGTGCATCTCGATGCGCTGCAGCGGCGCGTTGTAGAAGGCGTAGTGCGCGAACTGCGAGAGCTGGAAGTTGGCGCCCAGCTCGCGGTTGGCGCGCACCAGCAGGTTCCGGTTGAAGTCCGCGGTGACGCCCTGCGCGTCGTTGTAGGCCGCATGCAGCACCTGGGGTCCTTCACCAGGTCGGCGCCCAGCAGCAGTGCGCCGCCGCGCAACACCTGCGCGGCGCGCTGCAGGAAGGCCAGGCTCTCGTCGGGCGTGAAGTTGCCCAGCGTCGAGCCCGGGAAGAAGCCGATGCGCTGGCCGCGGCCGCTGCGCGGGGGCAGCTCGAAGCCCTGCGTGTAGTCGGCCACCACCGGCTGCACGTCCAGGCCGGCGAACTCGGAGCGCAGCATGGCCGCGGCGTCGCGCAGGTGGTCGCCCGAGATGTCGATCGGCACGTAGCGCGCGGGCGCCTCGAAGGCCTGCAGCAGCAGGCGCACCTTGCGCAGCGATCCCGCGCCGAATTCGACGATCTCGGCGCCGGGTCCCGCCAGCGCCGCCATCTCGCCGGCGCTGCGTTGCAGGATGCCGATCTCGGTGCGCGTGGGGTAGTACTCGGGCAGCTCGCAGATGCGGTCGAACAGGCGCGAGCCTTCCACGTCGTAGAAGTACTTGGGCGAGATGCTGCGCGGCCGGGTGGACAGCGCGGCGAGGAAGTCGCGGCCGAACTCCGTCAGCATGCACCGTCCCTGGCGAGCCGCAGGCCGCTGAACTGCCAGCGCGCAGCCGGCGGGAAGAAGTTGCGGTAGCTGCGGCGGGCGTGCCCCGGCGCGGTCGCGCTGCTGCCGCCGCGCAGCACCATCTGGCCGACCATGAACTTGCCGTTGTATTCGGCCACGGCACCGGCCCAGGGGTGGTAGCCGGGGTAGGGGTCGTAGGAGGAACGGGTCCACTGCCAAGCGTGGCCGGTGAGCTGGCGCATGCCCGTCAGCTCGTACGCGGCTTCCCATTCGGCTTCGGTCGGCAGGCGCGCACCGGCCCATTCGGCATAGGCGGCGGCCTCGTAGAAGCTCAGGTGGCACACCGGCGCTTCCGGGTCCAGCGGGCGCACGCCGTCGAGGCCGAACACCTGCCACTGCGCCGAGGGCGCGCGCGGGTCGCCGGGCGCCAGCCAGTAGATCGGCGCCTGCCACTGCTGCGACTGCACGGTCGCCCAGCCGTCGGACAGCCAGAGCGAGGCGGTGCGGTAGCCGCCGTCGGCGATGAAGTCCGCGTACTCGCCGCAGGTCACCAGCCGGTCGGCGATGCGGAAGGGCTGCAGCCAGGTCGTGTGGCGCGGCGTCTCGTTGTCGAAGGCGAAGCCCTCGCCCGGGTGGCCGATGCGCACCGGGCCGCCCGGTCCCGTGATCCATTCCATCGCCGGCGTGCTGCCGGCCAGGCGCAGCGCGGGCGCGTCGACGGGCTCGTAGGCGGGCAGCAACGGATTGCAGGACAGCGCATGCAGCACGTCGGTGAGGATCAGCTCCTGGTGCTGCTGCTCGTGCTGCACGCCCAGCTCCAGCAGCTTCTGCGCGGCGTCCCAGGTCGCGTCGTCGGCCGTGCGGATCAGGTGCTCCACGCCGGCTTCGACATGCGCGCGGTAGCGGTGCACCGACGTCAGCAGCGGCCGCGTGAGCAGGCCGCGCTGCGGGCGCGGATGGCGCGGGCCGAAGGACTCGTAATAGGAATTGAACAGGTGGTTCCAGCGCGGCTCGAAGGGCTCGTAGCCCTTGGCATGCGGGCCCAGCACCACGGCCTCGAAGAACCAGCTGGTGTGCGCCAGGTGCCACTTGGTCGGGCTGGCCTCGGGCATGGACTGCACGCACTGGTCTTCGGCCGACAGGGGCGCGGCCAGCGCGAGCGTGCGCGATCGGACGGCGGCGAAGCGGTCGGCCAGGTCGTCTCGGCTGGCGCCGGGCTCGACGGCGGCCGCGGCGGGCGATGGGTTCATGCGGATGGGCTCCTGCGGGTGCAACGCGCCTGCTGCGGCCGCGCTGCCAATGCGAACAACCCCTGCGCTTTCATTACAGCACAGGGGAGGATGGCAGGTGGGCGGTGGTGGCGCTCCGCCGGGGCGTCAATCGCGTTCCTGCAGGGCGACCTGCGGCTCGCGCAACTGGCGCCATTGGCCCCAGCGGCTCGGGCTGTCGTCCACGCGGACGAACAGCACCGGCTCCTCGCAGGCGGACCACTTGGCGCAGTGCTGCTTCCACTTGCGCACCTGGCCCGGCGGGACGTAGAGGTACACCGGCTGCACGCCGGCGGGGACCAGCTTCTCGCCGGCCAGCACCGGGTTGGGATAGATCACGGGCGGCGGCGCTGCCTTGCCCTTGATCACGATGCGGCCGTAGATGCCGGGCTTCATGGGGCCGCCGGTCGTCGCGTTGCGGTAGTCCTGCAGGGACTGGGCACAGGCGGCCCCGGCCAGCGTCCCCAGCACCAGCGCCGCGCCGGCGCGCAGCGCGCTCACAGCTGCCTCCCCGGCCCGCCCAGGGTGCAGGTGGTGCACATCCCCGGCAGGCGGTCTACCGCCGGCGCCGGCGGCGCCTTCACCTTCACGACCTGCACCGGTGCGTCCGCCGCGGGCCGCTCCGGCGCCCGCTCGCGGCCGGCCCAGGTGCTCAGCGCGGCCGCAACGGCGGCGATGCTCACGGCCGTGACGGCCACCGTGGTGACGAGGCGGGAAGACCTTGCGCGCGTGTCCATGGGAAAGCTCCGGCAGTACGGCTGTGTTTCTACCGACCGGGAGGCGAACCGGCGTGTAGGCGCAGGCGAACTGCGTCGGGAGGATTTGCCCTGCGCCGCGTCGGACGCGTCCTACAAACAGCTCGGCCGTAGGTTGTTCAGGACGGCCTGGATCGCTCATCAGGACATGCACAGCCTGCATTTGCCCGCAGTCGCCGTCTTCGCTACATTGGTTTGCTCATCCAGGAGAAAGCCATGGGCGCCCGCGCGGCCACCGCCCTCACCATCCGCAGCTTCGAGCCGGCCGACGCGCCGGCCGTCTCGGCCTTGATGGGCATGCCGGGCGTCTTCGAAGGCACGCTGCAGATGCCGGACATCCCGGTGGCTTCGCGCATCGAGCACCTGCAACGCCACGATCCGCTGGCCTGCCGGCTGGTGGCCTGCGCCGGCGACGAGCTGGCCGGCATGGCCGGCCTGCACCCGGTGCACCCCGCGCTGCGCCGCGCGCACGTGCGGGCGCTGGGCATCACGATCGCGCCGGCTTTCCAGGGCCAGGGCATCGGGCGTCAGCTGATCGAGCGCCTGCTGTCCTGGGCCGACAACTGGGCGGGCGTGCTGCGCGTGGAGCTGAACGTGCACGCGGACAACGAACGCGCCATCGCCCTGTACCGCAGCCTGGACTTCGTCGAGGAAGGACGGCACACCGGCTACGTGCTGCGCAACGGCGCCTACGTGGACGCGCTGTCGATGGCGCGGCTGCATCCGCGGCCACCGGTGCTGGCGGCGGCGCCGGGCTGAGCGGGCGGCGGCCCGCTCAGGCGTACTTCTGCCGCGCCAGCGCCGCGCCCTTGGCGAGCGCCTCCAGCTTCTTCAGCGCGATGTCGCGGTCCATCGGCGCCATGCCGCAGTTGGTGCAGGGGAACAGGCGCTCGCGCGCCACGTACTGCAGCGCGCGGCCGATGGTCTCGGCCACTTCCTCCGGCGTTTCCACCACGTCGCTGGCCACGTCGATCACGCCGACCATCACGTCCTTGCCCTTGAGCAGGGCCATGAGGTGCGGCGGCACGTGCGAGTGGTAGCACTCCAGGCTCACCTGGTCGATGCTGCTGGCGGCCAGCGCGGGGAACACCTGTTCGTACTGGCGCCACTCCTCGCCCAGCGTCTTCTTCCACTCGTTGTTGGCCTCGATGCCGTAGCCGTAGCAGATGTGCACGGCCTTGCGGCAGGTGAGGCCCTGCGCCGCGCGCTCCAGCGCCTGCACGCCCCACTCCGCCGCGTCCTTCATGTAGACGTTGAAGGCGGGCTCGTCGAACTGGACGATGTCCACGCCGTCGGCCTGCAGCGCCAGCGCCTCCTGGTTGAGAAGTTCGGCGAAGGCGAAGGCCATCTTGCGGCGGTCGCCGTAAGTACTGGTCGGCCACGGTGTCGACGATGGTCATCGGCCCCGGCATCGTGAACTTCAGCTTCTTCGTCGTGTGCGCCCGCGCCAGGCGCGCTTCGGCCTGGTGGACGCGTCCCTTGAGCTTGAGCGGCCCCACCACCTGCGGCACCATGGCCTTGTAGCGGTCCGCGCGGATGCCCATCTCCACCTTGTGCGCGAAGTCGATGCCTTCGACCTGCTCCAGGAAGCCGTGCACGAAGTGCTGGCGCGACTGCTCGCCGTCGGTGACGATGTCCAGCCCCGCGTCCTCCTGCGCCTTGATCCACAGCAGGGTGGCATCGAGCTTGGCTTCCTTCAGCGCCTCGCCCTCGGACTTCCACCGCGGCCAGAGCTTGTGCGTTTCGGCAAGCCATCCGGGCTTGGGCAGGCTGCCGGCGATCGTGGTCGGGAACATGGCTGTCGCCTCCTTGCTTGTCGTGGGGGATGCCCGCCTATCATGGCAGTTTCCACCGGAAGCCCCGAGCCTACGCCAATGCGCGACCTGCCGGACCCCGAGAAAGCCAAGCCCTGCGTGCTGGTCATCGACGATGACGAGGCCGTCGGCTGGGCCATCGCCAGTCGCCTGGGCAAGGACTTCCGGGTGGTGGCGCTGTGCGATCCGGCGCAGGCGGCGCAGATCAGCCGCGAGGAGAAGCCGGGCGTGATCCTGTGCGACATCGACATGCCGGGCATGCAGGGCGACGAGGTCGCCTTCGCCCTGTCTCAGGACCCGCGCACGGCGCGCATCCCGCTGGTCTACCTCACCGCGCTGGTGGGCCCGGACGAGCCGCCCGACCTGGAAGGCGTGTTCGGCGACCATCCCACGGTGTCCAAGGGCGCCAGCACCGAGGAACTGCGCGACATCATCGCCACTGCGCTGGGCCTGCCGGACGACGTCTGATCAGGCCGGCTGCAGCGCGAATTCGCGCGCGAGCAGTTCGTAGGAGCGCCGCTGCGCCGCCGGGTCCCAGGTCCAGGTGATCACCACCAGCTCGGGCACTTGCAGTTCCTCCGCCAGCGCGCGCAGCTTCGCCGCGACCTGCGCCCCGGTGCCCACCATGGCCTTGCGCCGCAGGCCCTGCCGGTACGCATCCTCGGCCGCGCTGTACTCGCGCTCCGCTTCCTGAGGCGGCAGCAGGGGGCCGAAGCGCCCGGTCTGCCGGTCGACGCGGGTGCGCTCGCGGCTGGCGAACAGGCGCCAGGCCTCCTCTTCGGTGTCGGCCGCCAGCGCCCAGACGCAGACGTTGGCGTGCGGTTTCTCGATCAGGCCGGGCTTGAACAGGTGGCGGTACAGCTCCAGCGCCTCGGCGCAGCCCTCGCCGTCGGTGATGAAGTGCGCGAAGGAGTACGGCATGCCGAAGTGGCCGGCCAGCTGCGCGCCGTAGCCCGAGCTTCCCAGCATCCACAGCTGCGGCGCGGTGCCGGCGCGGGGCAAGGCCTGGATGCCGCGGCCGGCATGGCCCTCGGGCATCTCCTCGCCCGTGACCCAGGCGTGCAGCTCGCGCACCTGCTGCGGGAACATCTCGGAGGATCGCGGGTCCGGGTTGAGCAGCATCGCCGTGCGGTGGTCGCTGCCGGGTGCGCGCCCGACGCCCAGGTCGATGCGCCCCGGGGCGAGCGCGTCCAGCACGCGGAACTGCTCGGCGACCTTGAAGGGCGAGTAGTGCGGCAGCATCACGCCGGCGCTGCCGATGCGGATGCGCGAGGTGCGCACCGCCACCGCGGCCATCAGGATCTCGGGTGCGGTGCCCACGATGGTGGGAAGGCCGTGGTGCTCGCTGACCCAGAAGCGCTGGTAGCCCAGGCGCTCGCAGTGTTCGGCCAGGGCGACGGTGTTGCGGATGGCCTCGTCCTGCGGACGGCCCACGCAGGCGACGGATTGATCGAGGACGGAAAGCTGCAGGGACTGGGGCATCCCCGCATTCTGGTGCCTAGGCCAAGTCCTCATTCCATTCGTGGATTGTGCACTTGCCCACCACGCCATTGAGCATGAAGGGATCGTCGCGGGCGAATTCCTCCGCGGCGGCGCGCGAGGTGAAGACACCCAGCGCACCCACCGGCGGCGCGCCGTAGGGCCCCGCCATCAGCAGCACGCCGCGGCCGTGGAATTCGCGCAGCCGCGCCTGGTGGCTGGTCGCATGCGCGCGCGCCTTGCTCAGGCCGTCCTCGGCCAGTTCGTAGAACATCAGCACTTTCATGCGCGACAGGATACGCCCGCGCTGCTAGGCTTTCGCAATGACCATCCGGATCGTTCAACTGGGAACGCCGCGCGCACCCGGCGAAGGCCTGCGCATCGGCACCGTGCGCCGGCCGCCGCGCGGCGTGCCCAAGGCGGAATTCGCCAGCCGCGACTATTACGACGTGTGGCTGCCCAACCTCGCGCCCAGCGCGGAGCTGGTGGCCGAGGGCCTGTCGGCCGAGGACGCGAAGTCCTGGGCCACGTTCAGCCGGAAGTACCGCGCGGAGATGAAGCAGCCCGATGCCAGCCACCTGCTGGACATGCTGGCGGCGCTGTCGCACCAGGCGGCTTTCTCGCTGGGCTGCTATTGCGAGGACGAGGCCCGCTGCCACCGCTCGCTGCTGCGCGGGCTGCTGCAGGAGCGCGGCGCCGAGCTCGCCTAGCGATCAGATCCCGAGGATCTTCTTCGCCTCGCCCAGGTCCTTCATCGACTCGGCGTGCTTGCCGGCCTTGTGGTGGTCCTCGCCGCTCTTGCGCAGCTTGGCGACCTTGTCCGCGTCCTCCTTGGACAGCGTCGGCTTGGCGGCGAGCTTGGCGTCGATGGCCTTCATGTCGACCGGGCAGTTGCCGGCCCAGGCGGCGCCGGCCACGGCCAGGCCGGCGATCAGGATGAGCGGTGCACGCATGGCAGTCTCCTCAGGGGGAACCGAACTTTGCGCCGCCGGCGCGCCGCCCGCTTGCGTGTTTTCCCGCAGGACCGGCAGCAGCGGCGAGCCGCACATCTGGCAGTAGCGCGCTTCCGGGCCGTAGCCGGTGGCGCCGCAGTTCTCGCAGGTGCGCGGCACGGCCGGCAGCCGCACGTGCCGCATCGCCGTCATCTCCGCCGTCACGATGCCGGTGGGCACGGCCAGCGTCCCCCAGCCGATCAGCATCATCACCGAGGCGATGAAGCGGCCGATCTCGGTCTTGGGCGTGATGTCGCCGAAGCCCACGGTGGTGATGGTGGTGATCGCCCAGTACACCGAGGTGGGGATGTCCTTGAAGCCGTGCTCCGGGCCTTCCACCACGTACAGCAGCGTGCCCAGGATCAGCACGACCATCAGCACCGCCGACAGGAAGACCATGATCTTGCGCCGGCTGGCGGCGAGCGCCGAGCCCAGCATCTGGTACTCGACCACGTAGTCGGTCAGCTTGAACACCCGGAACATCCGCAGCAGCCGCAGGATCCGCACGTCGATCAGCGCGTGCAGCTCGGGAAGAAGAAGGCCAGGTAGGTGGGCAGCACCGACAGCAGGTCGACGATGCCGAAGAAGGACAGCGCGTACTTCAGCTGCCGCTTCACGCTCACCAGCCGGGCGAGGTATTCGACCGTGAAGAGGATGGTGAAGAACCACTCGACCACGTTGAAGACGGTGCGGTGGCGCTGGTGCACCGAGGGCACGCTGTCGAGGATGACGACCGCGACGCTCACCAGGATCGCGACGATGATCACCTTGTCGAACAGGCGCCCTTCCGGCGTTTCCGATTCGAAGATGATCTCGTGCAGGCGCCGGCGCCACGGCTCGGTGGGCTTGCCCAGCTCCGCTTCGTTGCCCGGGATCATGCACGCGCCCTCATGCCACCGGCTGCCGGAACCGGTCCCAGGCCTGCGGCGTGGGCGTGGTGCCGGCGCCCGGCAGGGCGGGCCGGCGGAAGAAGCCCTCGCCGACTTCGGCCGGGTCGGTGAAGCAGTCCTTGATCCACGGGATGTATTCCAGCACCTGGCAGGCCGGGTGCGCGTACGACAGGTGCACGTGCACCTGGCTCATGTCGCCCGCGTGCGGCGCCACCGGCAGGCGCCAGCTGGCGGCCGCCTCGCACACCCGCAGCACTTCGGTCAGGCCGCCCATGCGCGTCACGTCCGGCTGCACCCAGTGGATCGCCTGCTGGTGGAAGAACTCGGAGAAGGCGTCCTGCGTGTACAGCTGCTCGCCCAGCGCCACCGGGATGCGGCTGGCGCGCGCCAGCTGCGCGTGGCCCTTCACGTCGTCGTACCAGAGCGGCTCCTCGAACCAGTAGACGTCCTGCGCCTCCGCGCCGCGGCAAAAGCGCAGGCAGGTGGCCAGGTCCCACTTGCCGTTGCCGTCCACCGCCAGCGTCACGTCGGGCCCGATCGCCGCGCGCACCAGCGCCAGCCGCCGCAGGTCGCGCTCCACCGTGGAACCCACCTTGATCTTGATGCCGGTGAAGCCCTGCTCCACCGCGGCGCGTGCGCCCTGCACCAGCCTTTCATCGTCGATCGAGAGCCAGCCGATGTCGGTGTTGTAGGCCCGGACCTGCTCGCGCACCGGGCCGCCCAGCAGCTGCCACAGCGGCACTTCCTGCGCCTTGGCCTTGAGGTCCCACAGCGCCACGTCGATCGCTGCCTGCGACAGCGTGGTGATACCGGCGCGTCCTATCCATTGCAGCGCCGGGTTGCGCGCCAGCTTGTGCCACAGCTTCTGCACCTCGCGCGGGTCCTCGCCCAGCAGCAGCGGCGCGTGGCAGGTGGCGATGCAGCGGGTGATCAGCTGGTCGCCGGGCAGGTGCGCGTGGGTGCCGGTGAAGCCGTAGCCGGACAGGCCGGCGTCGGTATCGATGCGCGCGCCCACCACGCCCCAGTGCGTGATGCTGTGCGTGCTGTCGGCGATCTGCGAGCCCGTGACGGGCACGTGCAGGATGAAGGGTTCGACGCGCGTGATCTTCAAGGCGGGCTCCTGGGTCGTCCGGCCGCCATCGTAGCCCCGTCGCTCACAGCCGGTTGTGGATGGCGGTGGCGGCGATCGCCGCATGCCCCGTCGCCACGCAGATCTGGTTGAGGTCCACGGCGACGTCGCCGGCCACGTAGAGCCCGTCCACCGTGGTCTGCTGGTGCGCGTCCACCTCGAGCTGCCCGCCGTCGCGCGCGCAGGCACCGAGCGACGTGGCCAGTTCGCAGGCATGTTCCAGCCCCAGCGCCGGATAGAGCGTGTCGAACGCGAGCACCTCGCCGTTCTGCAGTTCCACCCGCACGCCGACGCCGTCCACCCCGCACTCGATGCGGTGCGGAGGGCTGGCCGCGATGCGCACGCCGGCGGCGCGCAGGCGCGCGAGTTCCCTGGGGTCCACTTCGTGCTGGGTGGCCATCGCCAGCCAGGTCACCTCGCTGGCCCAGTTGGTGATGAACAGCGACTCGCGCAGCCCGTGCTCGCCGCGGCCGAGCACGGCGACCCGCTTGCCCTCGGTCTCGTAGCCGTCGCAGATCGGGCAGTAGCGCACCTGGCCGGCCTTCAGGGCCGCCGGGATGCCTCGATCTCCGGCTCGACGTCGCTCGCGCCGGTGGCCAGCAGCACGAAGCGCGCGCGCCAGGAACCGTCCCTGCCCTCGGCGAGGAAGTTGCCGTCGTCCAGCTTGCGCAGCCGCTCCACCCGCGTGGCCTGCGGCGTGACGCCGTAGCGCGCGGCCTGCTCCTGCAGCCGGTGCAGCAGCTCCGGGCCCTCGATGCCGTCGGGAAAGCCTGGCACGTTGCGCGTGCGCGGGATGCGCTTCAAGCGGCTGTGGCCTTCGTCCAGCAGCAGCACGCGCCGCTTGTAGCGCCCCATGTACACGGCCGCGGTGAGGCCCGCGGCGCCGCCGCCGATGATCAGGCAGTCGAGGATGTCGTCGCTCATGCTTCCTTCACGCGGCCCAGGGCAGGGCCTTGCTCACCATCAGCCAGAAGATCAGGAGGAACAGGAAGAAGGCGGCGAAGCCCAGCCCCGTCCACCAGTGGAACATGCGGTCGAACGCCGCCGGCACCGGCGCGCCGGCGCTGCGCGGCGGCCGCCACCTTCTCCATGCGGATCTGCAGCGCCACCACGGGCAGCCAGCAGGCGATGGCCAGCGCGTAGAGGCCCAGCGACCAGGCGATCCAGGGCGTCGAATACGGCAGGCCCATCTGCTGGACCAGCCACACGCCGGTGACCGGCTGCAGCACCGCGGCCGGCGTGGTGAGCAGCCAGTCCGCCAGCACCACGTTGCGCGTGGTGGTGGCCAGGCCGTCGACGCGCCGGCGCAGCGAGCACGCGAACAGGTGGAAGGCCGAACCGACGCCGGCGCCGAACAGGATCGTGGAGGACATGATGTGCAGCCACTTGAGCAGCAGGTAGTCCATCAGCCGCCTTCCGCCTTCCTCGCCGGAGGCTCGAGGGCCCAGAGCAGGCCGATCAGCGCCAGCAGCGGGATGTTCTTGGCGATCGGCCCGTAGGGATGCAGCCAGTATTCGGGCAGGAAGAGCGTGATCAGGACCGTGTAGCCGGCGACCAGCACCGCCTGCGCGAGCCACAGCCCGCGCCGCCAGCGCGCCGGCGACGCCAGCGTGAGCACGCCCAGCACCAGGTCGAGCAGCGCGGCGCCGTAGAGCGCCACCGTCGCTGCCGTGCCATGCAGGCCCACGCGGGCGAGCAGCGCGTAGCTGTCCTGCACCGGGTACAGGCCGAAGGACACGATGGCCGTCCAGATCCAGAGCAAGGCCAGCGCCACGCGCAGCACCGGAAGCCACAGGTCCAGCACTGCTTCGCGCCGCGCGGGCTCGCGGCTGCCGGCGGCGACGAAGTTGCGCGGCGCGCGCGGCGCGCGTCCCAGCAGCGGCGGCAGGCCGTTGCGTTCGGTGGCGTTGCCGGCCAGCAGCATGTCCGCCGTCTCCGTATCGAGCATGCTTCCCGGCAGGTGGCCGGCCAGCGCCGCGCCGGCGCGGAACAGCGGCGCGGGAACCGGCAGCATGCGCAGCCGACCCGGTTCGCCCAGCGCCTGGCGCAGCTTCGCCCAGGTAGTCGCGCAGGGCCATGGGGCGCGGGCCGGCGAAGGGCAGCGTGGCGATCGCGCGCGGCGGCGACTCGACCAGCCGGACGATGCCAGCGACGAGGTCGTCCACGTGCACCGGCTGCACCAGCATGCGGCCACCATCGGGAAAAGGCAGCAGCGGCGCCACCGCCAGCTTGTTGAACAGCGCGGCGCTGCTGCCGCCGGGCCCGTACACCAGCGAAGGCTGCACCACCGCGCCGCGCAGCGGCAGCGAACGCAGCACGTCGTCCGCCGCCTTCTTGCTGCGGTGGTAGGACGAGCGCGCGGTCTCGTCGGCTCCCAGGGCGGACACCTGCACCACGCTGCCCACGCCCGCATCCGCGCACGCGCGGAACAGTTCCGACGGCGCGCGGGCATGCAATGCGTCGAAGGACTGGCCGGGCTGCTCGCGCAGGATGCCCACCGCGTTGACCACGGCGTCGATGCCGGCCAGCCGCGGCAGCCACCACGCGCGCGTGGGCACGCCGGCGAAGTCCACCTGCAGCGCGTCGGCCTCACCCGCCGGCGGCCTGCGCAGCGCGCGCACGACCGCATGCCCGCGCTCGCGCAGGGCCTGCGCGAGGGTGCGGCCGATGAAGCCACTGGCACCGGTGATGAGCACACGCATGGTGGAACGATCCAGTCTAGCCAGCAGCGCGCCCGAGCGGGGGCCGGCGGTTACCCTTTGAGAGCGTGGACACCGCGGCCTGCGCCTGCCACCTAGACTGCCGGGCATGACTTCCTGGAAACAAGCCTTGAAGGAGGGCCTGGTCACCGGTAGCCTGGCCAGCATGCTGTCGACCGCCTACCTGGTGTTCGCCGGAGAGCGCCGCGGCATCCCGGCGGCGCCCACCAACGCCGTGAGCCACTGGATCTACGGCAACCGGGCGCTCCGGCAGGACGAAGCCAGCCTGCGCTACACGGCCACCGGTTACTTCATCCACCATGCCTGCTCGGTGTTCTGGGGCGTCCTGCATGCCAAGGCCTGGGGCGGCCGGCCGGAAGCGAAGCGGCCGGTGCCGGCCATCGCCGGGGCGATCGTCACCGCGGGCGTGGCCAACCTGGTGGATTACACGCTCACGCCGAAGCGGCTGCGGCCCGGCTTCGAACACCGGCTGGGCAAGCCGGAGATGGCGAACGTGTATGCCTGCTTCGCGATCGGGCTGGCGATCGGCAGCATGCTGCTGAAGAAGCGCTAGACGCTGCCGGCTTCCGCCTTCTCACGCGCTTCGTCCAGCACGCCGCTGACGGCGTCGCCCAGCTGGGCGATGTCGAAGGGCTTGCGCAGGATGCGCGGGCGGCCGGCCAGGCGTTCGACCGCGGCCATGTCGGCGTAGCCGGTGGCCAGGATCACCGGCAGCTCGCCGAACCTCTTGCGCGCCTCGGAGATCACTTCGGCGCCCGTCATGTCCGGCATCGCGTAGTCCACCACCAGCAGGTCCGGCTTGATGGTGGCCAGGTGCGCGAGTGCCTCGCTGCCGTTGGCCGCCTCGGTCACCTTGTAGCCGATGAGGCTGAGGCACTCCACGATCACGCGGCGCACGTCGGCATCGTCCTCCACGACCAGGATGTGGCAGGCGCCGGCGAGGGCCGGGATGGCGGCCTTCTGGCGCACGGCGCTGACCTCCTCGGCGTCGGCATCGGCCTCGGGAAACAGCATCTCCACCGTCGTGCCCTTGCCTTCCTCGCTGCGGATGCGCGCCAGCCCGCCGGACTGGCGGGCGAAGCCGTACACCTGGCTCAGGCCCAGGCCGGTGCCGCTGCCCACCGGCTTGGTGGTGAAGAAGGGATCGAACACCTTGGGCAGGACGTTGGCCGGGATGCCCGAACCGGTGTCGCTGACCGTGAGCAGCACGTAGTCGCCCTCGCCCAGGTCGCGGTCGTCGTCCAGGAAGCGCGTGCCGGTGCTGATCTTCAGCTTGCCGCCCTGCGGCATGGCATCGCGCGAGTTCACCGCCAGGTTCAGCACCGCCATCTCGAGCTGGCTCGCGTCCAGCATCACGGTGGCGTCCTCCTCGCACAGGTCGAACTCCACCTCGATGCCGGACCCCACGGAAATCTCCAGCAGGTCCTTCATGCCCAGGATCAGCTGGTTGACGCGCGTCAGGCGCGGCATCAGCGACTGGCTGCGGGCGAAGGAGAGCAGCTGGTTGGTCAGGCGCGCGCCGCGCCGGGCCGCGCTCTTGGCACGCTCCACCACGGGCTTGACCTTCTCCTCCTTGGCATAGAGGGAGACCAGCTCGAGGTTCATGTTGACCACGTGCAGCAGGTTGTTGAAGTCGTGCGCGATGCCGCCGGTGAGGCGGCCGATCGCCTCCATCTTCTGCACCTGCGTGAGCGCCGCCTGCGCGCGCTCGCGCTCGTTGATCTCCTTCATCAGGCGGTCGTTGGCGCTGGCGAGCTCCCTGGTGCGGCGCAGGATGCGGTCTTCCAGCTCGCCGTTCAGGCGTTCCAGTTCCGTGCGCGTGCGCTTGAGTTCCTCGAGGTGTTCGCGCGCGGCGTACTGGCGGCGGCGGGCCCGCACCGCGGACTCGGCGGCGCTGGCCAGCGTCTCGGCGTTGAGCGGGCGCTCCAGCAGCACCAGGTTGCCCAGGTTGTGGAGCGAACGGAAATCGTTCTCCGCGCGGCGCCCTTCGCGCTTGGTCGCGAGGACCACGAAGGGGAAATCGGACCACGGCGGCTGGGAGTTCAGCCAGCCCCGCAGGCCGCCCGCGGTCATGAGCTGCGGCAACGCCTCCTCGGTGAGGATGACGGCGGCCGCCCCTTCGTCGAGCGCCGCCAGCAGGTCCTGCTCGGTGGCGCACACGACGGATTCGATGCCCTGTCCGGACAGCACCGTCTGCACGACGCTGCCGTCCCGCCCGCGCGGCGCATGGATCAGGACACGCAGTTCCATCATCGTCTCCCGTTCTCGTCGCCCAGCAGGGGCAGCTTGCCGTGGTAGGCGGCGACGCCGGCGAGCACGCCTTCGAAGTCGGTCAGCTCCTGGCCCACTTCCAGACCCTTCGGCCCCATGCGGAACTCGCGGATCGTCTGTTCGTGCAGCGTGGTGCGGCTCTTGATCATCGAGACAGCCTTGAGCAGCTTGCCGCGGGCCTCGAAGAACCGGAACATCAGGATCGCGTCGGCCAGGTAGCTCATGTCCACCTCGGTGCGCATGTCGCCCAGCACGCCGTGCTGCGCGAGGATCAGGATGGTCACCACGTTGCGGTGGTTCAGGTACGTCAGCAGCTCGTGCATCTGCAGCATGAGGTACTTGCTGCCCGGCATGGCCTGCAGGTAGGCGTTGAGGCTGTCGATCACGACGACCTGCGCGTTGTCGTCCTCCACCGCGTGGCGCACCATGTGCGCGAACTCGCCGGCCGACACTTCCGCCGGATCGAGCGGGATCACGCGCAGCTGGCCGCTGCCCAGGTAGGGCTCGATGTCCAGGCCGAGCGAGCGGGCGCGCGTCACGAGGGTGGAAAGGCCTTCGTCGAACAGGTAATAGACCGCGTTGTCACCCCGCTTGAGTGCCGTGAGGGTGCAGGAGATCGCCGTGGTCGTCTTGCCCACGCCCGACGGCCCGTTGAACAGGCTGTTGCTGCCGCGGGGCAGGCCGCCACCCATCAGTTCGTCGAGCTTGGCCACGCCGGTGCTCATGACGCTGTGGCCGGTCTGCAGGCGATGTTCGGAGGCGACCAGGCGCGGGAACACCGACAGTCCGCCGGTGTCCAGCACGAAGTCGTGGTCGCCGCCGCGGAACTTGATGCCGCGCATCTTCAGGACGCGCAGGCGCCGCCGCTCGGGGCCGTACTGGTCCACCGCCTGTTCCAGGTTGATCACGCCGTGGGCGATGCTGTGCAGTTGCTGGTCGGTCTCCCGGTTGGAGCGGTCGTCCAGCATCATGACCGTGCAACCCTGGTCGGAGAAGAATTTCTTGAGCGCCAGCACCTGCCGGCGATAGCGCAGCGGGTCCTGCGCCAGCAGGCGCATCTCGGACAGGCTGTCGAACACCACGCGCTGCGGCTTCAGGCGCTCCACCGCGGAGATCACGCCGCGCACGGTCTCGCCCAGTTCGACCTGCGAGGGATGCAGGATGGACTGTTCGAGGTCGGGGCTGAGGCCCTCGCTGCTCACCAGCTCGAACAGCTCGACGCCCCGCAGGTCCCAGCCGTGCGAAGCCGCGACCGTGCGCAGCTCGGATTCGGTCTCCGACAAGGTGACGTACAGCCCCTTCTCGTCGCGGCGAATGCCTTCCAGCAGGAAGTGCAGGCCGAGCGTGGTCTTCCCCGAGCCGGGGTCGCCCTCGACGAGATAGAGATGCCCGATGGGAAGGCCCCCGCCCAGGACGTCGTCGAGCCCGGGAATCCCGGTCGAAGCGCGGTCCTGAACAGGCAGAGTTGCGGTGGTTACGTTGCGTCTCATCCAATACCAACAGCCGCGGAGGAATGCGGCTGCCGGGCCATCCTAAAGGTTGTGCAGCCGCGAGCCTGTAGGCTCATTCCGACAATGCGGTCCGTCTGCGTCCTGCCTACCCGCGCGGCTCCGACTCCTGCAGCGTTCGCCACATGACCTTGCCGCTGCCGCTCTTGGGCAGCGCGTCCGCGAACTGCACGATGCGCGGCACCTTGTAGACCGCCATGTTGGCGCGGCACCAGTCGACGATGTCCTGTTCCGTCACCTGGCCCCTGTGGCTGGCGCGCAGCACGACGACGGCCTTCACGGTCTCGCCGCGGTAGCTGTCGCGCGCGGAGATCACGCAGGCCTCCTGGATCGCGGGGTGGCGGAACATCAGCGCTTCCACCTCCGCCGGCCAGACCTTGAAGCCGGACGCATTGATCATCCGCTTGAGCCGGTCGGTCAGGAAGAAGTAGCCATCGGCGTCGACCCGCCCCAGGTCGCCGGTGCGGAAGAAGCGCTTGCCCGCGAAGGAGATGAAGGCCGCCTCGGTGGCCTCCGGCCGCTTCCAGTAGCCGTTGAAGACCATCGGCCCGTGCACGATGATCTCGCCCTGCCCTCGCCGGCCGGCATCTCCTGCAGTGTCTCGGGGTCGATCACCCGTGCGTCGCAGCTCATGAAGGGAATGCCCAGGCACTGCTGCTTGGGCGCATCCGGCGGGTTGCTGTGCGAAGGCGCGGCGGTTTCGGTCAGGCCGTAGCCTTCCACGTACTTCAGGTTGAACTGTTCCAGCAGGCGCTGCGCCACCGCCTGGGGCATGGCCGCCCCGCCGCCGCCGATGTGGGCGAGGCTGGAGAGGTCGTAGCTGGCGAAGTTCGGGCTTCCCAGCAGGTCGATCACCATGGTCGGGATGTTGGTCCAGTTGGTGACCTTCCAGCTGGAGATCAGCCAGCCCGCGACGTCGCGGTCCCAGCGCGGCATCATCACCAGCGTGGAGCCGGTGTAGATGTTCGCGTGCATCACGCTCACCATGCCCGTGATGTGGAACATGGGCACCACCAGCAGCGTCACCGCCTCCGGTGTCGCATTGCCCCAGATGCTGCTGGCCATGGCGTTGTGCATCAGGCTGCGGTGCGGGTGCATGCATCCCTTGGGATTGCCCGTGGTGCCGCTGGTGTAGGGCAGCACGGCGAGGTCTTCCGGCCCCACTTCCAGCGGCGGCAGCGGCAGCGCGTTGTCCAGCGCGTCGGTCCAGGCCATCACCTGGCCGCCGTCCAGTTGCGGCAGCGGATGGCGCGCAAGCAGCCAGTCCTTCCACCCGTCCGGCATGGGTCCGGCGTTGGCCGCCTGCGGATCGAAGCCGTCGGTGAACTGCGTGACGATCATGTGCGCCAGGCGCTGGTGCTCCGGCAATTGCGCATTGGCCCTGGCGATCTCGCCGGCCAGGTCGCCGGTGGTGATCGCCAGCTTCGCGTCCGGATCGACGATGTAGTGCTTCAGCTCCTCGGCGCGGTTCATCGGGTTCACCGGCACCACCACCGCGTTGGCGCGCAGGATGGCGAAGTTCGCGATGAGCAGCTGCGGGCAGTTCTGCATGTCCAGCAGCACCCGGTCGCCCTTGCGCACGCCCAGCGCGTGCAGGCGCGCTGCCAGCCGCTCGGCGAGCCGCTGCACCTCGGCGTACGGGTAGACGCGGCCGAAGAAGACGATGGCCGCCTTGTCCGGGTAGCGGCGCGCGCTGATCGCCAGGTTGTCCCACAGCGAGGTGGCGGGAACGGTCAGCGAATGCGGAAGGCGCTTGGGCCAGAACTTGTGGTGCGGGCGGTCCATGGAAGGCATGACTCCTGATCCCGCGACCATAAGCGAAGGGCCGGGCGGGAATGCATGGGGAAGCCCCACGCGCGTCGCTCATGCGACGCTATCATGGCCCGGACTGCAAGGAGACACAGATGCGCATCGGCATGGCCGGCACCGGCAAGATGGGCAGCGCGATCGCGCGCCGCCTCGCGACCCTGGGCCACGAAGTCACGGTCTGGAACCGGACGCGCGAACGCGCGCAGCCGCTGCTCGATGCGGGCATGGCCTGGGCCGCGACGCCGCGCGAGCTGCTGGCGCAAAGCGAGGCCGTGCTGACCCTGCTGACCAACGCGCAGGCGCTGGACGAGGTCTACCTGGGGCGCGACGGACTGCTGTCGCCGGCGGCCGAGGGAAAGCTGCTGATCGAGATGAGCACCGTGCCTCCGGCCAAGCAGCAGGAGATGGCGCGGCATGCCGCCGCCGTGGGTGCCGCCTATGTCGAAAGCCCGGTGGGCGGCAGCGTGGGGCCGGCCAGGGAAGGCAAGCTGATCGCCTTCGTCGGCGGCGCCGAACCGGACGTGGCGCGCGCGCGGCCCCTGCTGGACCAGCTGTGCAAGCGGGTCGAGCACGTCGGCCCGCACGGCGCGGGCGAGACGATGAAGCTGGCGGTGAACCTGCCGCTGATGGTGTACTGGCAGACGCTGGGCGAAGCGCTGTCGCTGGTGCAGCCGCTCGGGCTGGATCCGCAGCGCGTGATCGACATCCTGGCCGACTCCTCCGGCGGGCCCAACATGCTGAAGGTGCGCGGCGGCATGATCGCCGAGGCGCTGGCCGGCAAGGCGCCGGCGCAGGTGACGGTGGACGTGGCCACCATGCGCAAGGACGTGCGCGCCATGCTGGAGGAAGCGCGCAGCCACGGGCGCGAGCTGCCGCTGACCGGCGAGACGCTCAGGAACTTCGACCGCGCCGCCGGGCGCGGGCTCGACGGCGCGGACTGCTCGCAGCTGCCGGTGTGGTGGCTGGCCGAAGGCGGCAAGGCCGCCTGAGCCTCACTCCAGCTTCATCTCGCGGATCACCGGGCGGAACTGGTCCATCTGGCGGCGCAGGATCGCATCCTGTTCCGCCGGGCTGGAGCCGACCGGCTCCGCGCCCAGCTCGGTCAGCCTCTTGGCGACTTCCGGATGGCGCACGGCGGCGGCCACTTCGCGCTGCAGGCGGTCGATGATGGGCTTGGGCGTGCCGGCCGGAGCGAACAGCCCGTTCCAGCCTTCCAGTTCCAGATTGGGATAGCCGAGTTCGCGCACCGTCGGCACGTCCGGCAGCGCCGGGATGCGCTTCGACGCGGTGGTGGCGATCGCCTTCAGGCTGCCGCCCTTGATCTCGGCCAGCGAGGAGGACAGCTGGTCGCCGCCGACCTGGATGCGCCCGGCCAGCATCTCCTGCTTCAGGGGCGCCGCGCCCTTGAAGGGCACGTGCTCCATGTTCACCTTGGCGTCGCGCTTGAAGGCCTCGCCCAGCACGTGCACGGCGGAGCCCGGGCCGGTGGAGCCGTAGTTGTATTGCAGCGTGGGCTGCGTGCGCAGCAGATTCGCCAGTTCCTTCAGGTCCTTCACCGGCACGCTGGGTGCGGCGGTCAGCACGAAGGGGACGTACACCGCGATCGAGATGCCGGTGAAGTCCTTCTCGGCGTCGAAGGGCGAGCGCTTGGCCAGCGTCTGCGCCACCGAGGACAGCGGGAAGGTGATGTTGTGCATCAGGATGGTGTAGCCGTCGGCGGGCGCCTTGGCCACGGCGTCGGCGCCGATCGCGCCGCCGGCGCCGCCCTTGTTCTCCACCGTCACGGGCTGGCCCATGCTCTCGGCCATGCGTTGCGCGACCAGGCGCGCCACGATGTCGGTGGTGCCGCCGGCCGGGAAGGGCACGACCATGCGGATCGGCTTGCTGGGATAGGCGGGCGCCTGGGCCTGCGCGGCGGGGATGGCGCACAGCGTGAACACGGACAAAGCCACTGCCGCGGTGGCGCGGAATCGGAACTGCATTTCTTGTCTCCTGGGGAAGCGCCGCGGTGCATCGCGGTCGCGCATGCATCGTAGGCAAAGTTGGCATGCCAACGATGCGGGCAAATCCCTAGGCGTGCCGCCGATATCATCTTGCGCGACAAGGAGACTCCCCATGCAGTTCTGGAAGACCGCCGCCACACTGGTGCTGGCCGCCCTCGCCGCGGGCGCGCAAGCCGCCTATCCCGAGAAACCCATCCGCCTCGTGATCGGCTTCCCGGCCGGCGGGCCGCTCGACCAGCATGCGCGGCTGCTCACGGAACGGCTGCAGGCCGCGCTGGGCCAGCCCATCACCATCGACTACAAGGCCGGCGCCGGCGGCACCGTGGGTGCGCAGGACGTGATGAAGGCGCCGCCCGACGGCTACACGCTGATGCTGGCCAACACCGGCGTGATGGTGATCAACCCGGCGCTCTACGGCAAGCTGCCCTACCAGACGCTGCGCGACTTCACGCCGATCGCCCGCACCGCGATGCAGCCGCTCGCGCTGCTGGTGAACCCGCAGGTGCCGGTGGCTTCGCTCAAGGATTTCATCGGCTACGCGAAGGCGCGCCCCGGCCAGGTGAACTACGGCTCGGCGGGCAACGGCGGCATCAGCCACCTGGTGCCCGAGATGTTCAAGAACGCCACCGGCCTGTTCATGGTCCACATTCCCTACCGCGGCAGCGCACCGGCCTTCACCGACCTGATGGGTGGCCAGGTGCAATTCATGGCGGAGTCGATCCCGCAGGCCGCGGCGTACCACAAGCAGGGCAAGGTGAAGGAAGGCGCTGGCGGTGACCAGCCGCGAGCGCAACCCGGCGCTGCCGGACATCCCGACGGTGATCGAAAGCGGCATCCAGGGCTTCGAGGTGGTCGGCTTCTACGGCTTCCTCGCGCCGGCCAACCTGCCGCGCGACGTCACCGCGAAACTGAGCGACGCGTTCCGGCAGGTGCTCACCAGCCCGGAGATCCGCAACCGGATGATCGCGCAGGGCGCGGATCCCGCCTTCCTCGGCGCCGAGGACTTCGCGAAGTTCCTCGCGGCGGAGATGCCGCGCTGGGCCGACGCCGTGAAGAAGTCCGGCGCGAAGATGGACTGAGCGCGGGGAGGAAGAAGACATGCATCCGATGCTCCGCGCGGCCGCCGGCCTTGCCGCCGCACTGCTGTCGCTGGCCGCGACCGCCTTCGACCTGCAGGGCCACCGCGGCGCGCGCGGCCTGGCCCCGGAAAACACGCTGCCCGCGTTCGAGCGCGCGCTGGCCATCGGCGTGAGCACCCTGGAACTCGACATCGGCGTCACTGCCGACGGGGTGGTGGTGGTCTCGCACGACCCCGCCCTGTCGCCGGCTTTCGTGCGCGATGCGAGCGGCAAGTGGCTGCCGGCGCGCGGCCCGCTGCTGAAGGACCTGAGCCTGCGCGAGCTGCAGCAGTACGACGTGGGCCGCATCGACCCCGCGAACCCCTATGCGCGGACCTTCGCCACGCAGCAGCCCGTGGACGGCGCGCGCATCCCGACGCTGGCGCAGGTGTTCGACCTGGTGCGCACGCGCGGCGCCAGGCACGTGCGCTTCAACATCGAGACCAAGCTGTCGCCGCAGCAGCCGCAGGACACCGTTTCGGCCGAGGCGATGACCGACGCCCTGCTGCAGGTGGTGCGCGATGCGGGCATGCGCGAGCGCGTCAGCATCCAGAGCTTCGACTGGCGCACGCTGCAGCGCGTGCAGCAGCGCGAGCCCGGCATCCCCACCGTCTACCTCAGCATCCAGACCGCCAACACCGACAACACGAAGGACGGAACGTGGACCGCCGGCCTGCGCCTGGCCGACCACGGCAGCATGCCGCGCATGGTGAAGGCGGCGGGCGGCAAGGTGTGGGCGCCCAACCAGGGCGCGCTCACGCAGGCGCTGGTGCGGGAAGCGCAGGCGCTCGGCCTGCAGGTGATCCCGTGGACCGTGAACAACCCGGCGGACATGGACCGCATCGTCGGCTGGGGCGTGGACGGCCTGATCACCGACTACCCGGACCGCTTGCGCGAGGTACTGGGCAAGCGCGGGATCCCCCTGCCCCCGCAGGTGCCCTGACTGCGTCAGTGCTCGTGCCGGTGGTGCGCGTCCGGATAGTGCGGATGCGAATGCACCAGCGGCGCATGCTCGTGCGGATGGCTGTGGCGCGTGCCCGGCGCCACCGGCGGCACGTGGGCGTGATCGTGGTGCGGGTCGCCCACGCCATGCACGTGCTCGTGGGCATGCCGCAGCGCTTCGTGCGCGTGCCGGTGCTCGTGCCTTTCCGTCAGGTGCAGCCACACGCCGATCGCCATCAGCACCGCGGCGGCGGCCAGCTGCCAGGTCACCGGCTCGCCCAGCCCCAGCACCGCCAGCAGCGCGCCGAAGAAAGGCGCGACCGAGAAATAGGCGCCGGTGCGCGCGGTGCCCAACGCGCGCAGGCCCAGCACGAACAGCACCAGGCTCACGCCATAGCTGAAAAGTCCCAGCAGCGCGGCGGCCGCCACCAGCGGCGCGGCCGGCCAGGACGCGCCGAGGGCGAGCGCCAGCACCAGGTTGGTGGCACCCGCCGCGAGTCCCTTCACCATCGCGATCCAGGACGCGTCCGCCAGCGACACCTTGCGCGTGAGGTTGTTGTCGATGGCCCAGGCCAGGCACGCGCCCAGCACCAGCAGGACCGAGCGTCCCGTGACCGCGCCGTGCGCACCGCCTTGCGGCCACGCGAGCACCACGCCACCGGCGACGATGGCCAGCATGCCGAAGGCCACGCGGCGGTCGACGTTCTCGCGGAACACCATCCAGGCCAGCAGGGCCGTCAGCACCGCCTCGCCATTGAGCAGCAGCGAGGCCTGCGAGGCCGGCATGCCGGCCAGACCCGCCATCAGCAGCACCGGCCCCACCACGCCCCCGCGAGCACCGCACCGGCGAGCCAGCGCCCCTCGCCCGGCGGCAGGCGCACGGGCGGGCCGGACGCAGCCGGCGCAGCAGCGCCAGGCCGATGCCGGAGCCCAGGTACAGCAGCGCAGCCAGCAGCCAGGGACTCACCTGCGCGAGCAGCAGCTTGGCCAGCGGCGCGGCCGCGCCGAACAGCAGGGCCGCGCCCAGGCTGGCAGCCACTCCGGGATGCAGCCGGCGCTTGGTGGAGGAGGATGGCATCGAAGCAGGATGCCAGCTTGCGCGGCACCTTGCGCGTGCAGGGTCACAATCGGAACCCATGTCGCTGCACCACGACCACGGCCACGCGCACGGCCACCACCATCACCACGAGCTCCCGACGGGCCGGTGCCCCCGGCTTGCGCAAGGTTCTGTGGATCGCGCTGGTGGCCAACGCGCTGATGTTCCTGGTGGAGATCGGGGCCGGCGTCGCGTCGGCTTCCGTTTCATTGCTCGCCGACGCGATCGACTTCTTCGGCGACGCCGGCAACTACGCCCTGTCGCTGGCGGTGCTGGCGATGGGGACGGTGGCGCGCGCGAAGGCCGCACTGTTCAAGGCGGCGACGATGGTGCTGTTCGGCGTGGGTGTCCTCGCGCGGGCGGCCTGGGCGGCCCACAGCGGCGAGGTGCCGGAACCGGTCACCATGGGCGCCATCGGCACGCTCGCGCTGCTCACCAACGTCGGCGTGGGCGTCCTGCTGTATGCGTACCGGGAAGGCGATGCCAACATGCGCAGCGTCTGGCTGTGCACGCGCAACGACGCGATCGGCAACGTGGCCGTGCTGCTGGCGGCGGTGGGGGTGTTCGGGACCGGGACCCGCTGGCCGGACCTGCTGGTCGCGGCGGTGATGGCGGGGCTCGCGCTCACCGCGGGCCTGGCGGTGGTGCGACAGGCCCGTCGGGAGCTGCAGGCAGGGGGCGCGTAGCCCCGGGGAGACTCAGCGCAGGATGCGCGAGATGATGAAGCCGGCGGCGAAGGCGGCGCCGAGCGCGGCCAGCGGATTGGCGCGGACCTGTTCGCGGGCCATGTTGCCGTACTCTTCCTGCAGGCCCATGACGCGCTCGCTGCCGGTGCCGATCTTCTGCTCCAGCGAATCCACCGCCTCGTGCAGGCTCTGGGCCATGCGGCGCACGCGATTGGCGTCGCCGTTGAGCGCATTGGTCCCCGTCGTGCTGCTGCTTTCTGCGCTCGTGGGGAAGGGGTTCTGGGTCGACGTTTCTGCGTTCATGGGGTTCCTCTCTCGGCCGGTCGGGGGATGAATGCCGGCAGTTGCCGGCGCAAGCCACACTGTAGGAAGCCCAGCGATTCGGCCCTGTCAGCGAATGCTCGGCACCGTTTGTAGGACTTGTCCTGCCGCGAGCAAGGTCGCGTTGGCTCCCGTATCATTGTCCCCGATGCACCGCTGGCTCCTGCTCCTCGTCGTCCTGCTGCTGCCCTTGCGCGGCTGGATGGGGGACGCCATGGCGGCCCGCGCCGTGGAGCCTGCCGTCGCCGTCGCCGGCTTGCAGGCCCATGCGCACGCCATCGAGCATGGCGCGCGCGCGGGCCATGGGCACGATTGCGACGACCACGGGCATTCCGCCACCGTGCAGGTGGAAGCGGCACAACAGGCAGCGGACATTGCCGCGCCTCAGGCCGACGGCGACTGCCCCACCTGCGCCAGCTGCCAGGCCTGTTCCTCCCTTGCGCTCTCGCCCTCCCCCGCCGCCCCGGCGGCCATGGTGTTCGCGCATCCCAGGCCGCAGACGGCCCACGCTGCCTTCGCCAGCGCCGAGCCGGCCCACCTGTTCAAGCCGCCCAGGCTCTGATCTCCTGCCCGTCGTGCGTCCGCGGCGTGCCTCGCCGCGGTGTCGTCCTTGCTGGAGATCGCTCGTGAAACTGTATTCCCTCGCCACCCTGCTGGCCGCACCGCTCGTGGTGGCCGCGGCCGATGCGGCCGACCCAGCCGCCGCCGTGCCCGCGGCCGCATACCGCTCCGTCTTCGACGGCATCCCGCAGGGTGTCGAGGAAGAAACGGTGGACTGGAAGAAGGCGAATGCCGAGGTCGCCCGGTTTCCGCGCGGCCACGTCGACCTGCTGAAGTGGGAGGAGGCCAACCCGGGCGCTGCGCCGCAGCCGCAGGCGGCGCCGCCGGATGCCCCTTCCCCGCGACCCGCGGTCCCCGCGCCGGCGCCCGCGCGCGGGCACCAGCATTGAGGGGGAAGCCATGCGATTGCTGCTCCTGTCCTGTGCCCTCGCGCTCGCGGGTTGCGCCACGACGCAGACGCCCGAAGCCCTGCGGGCCGATGTCGACCGCCTCACCGAAGGGCGCACCGGGGTCGCGCCCGCCGAAACCGGTGCCACGCTGCAGAGCCTGCTGGCGAAGCAGCCGCTGGACGCGGACTCCGCCGTGCGCATCGCGCTGTTGAACAGCCCCGGCCTGGACGCGACCCTGGCCGCCCTGTCGATCAGCGACGCCGAGCGCGTGGCCGCCGCGCAGTTGCCGAATCCGCACTTCGCGTTCGCGCGGCTGCGCGAAGGGCAGGTGCTGGAGATCGAGCGCATGGTCAGCTTCAACGTGCTGAGCCTGGCCACCCTGCCCTGGCGGGCGCAGTACGCGAACCAGTCGCTCCAGCTGGCCCGCCTGCGCGCCGCGCAGGAAGTGATCCGCACCGCGGCGGACACGCGCAAGGCCTGGTTCAACGCGGTCGCCGCGCAGCAGACCGCGGCCTACCTGGGCGACGCGCGCAAAGCGGCCGAGGCCGGCGCGGAACTCGCGCGCCGCATGGCCCGCGTGGGCAACTGGAGCAAGCTGCAGCAGGCCCGCGAGCAGGCCGTGCTGGCCGACATCAGCGCGCAGCTGGCGCGGGCGCAGCAGGCGGCCTTGTCCGAACGCGAGAAGCTCACGCGCCTGATGGGCCTGTGGGGACAGGACGCGAGCTACGTGCTGCCCGAGCGCCTGCCCGACCTGCCGGAGCGGCTCGCGGAGCAGCGCGACATCGAGGCGACCGCGCTGCGCGAGCGGCTGGACGTGCGTGCCGCGCGCGACGAGGCGCGCTACGTCGCCGGCTCCCTCGGCTTCACCCGCGCCACGGGTTTCATCGACGCGCTCACCGTCGGCGTCGTGCGCAACACCAGCTTCGACAACGCGCAGGGCACGCGCGAGACGCAGCGCGGCTTCGAGCTGAGCTGCCCCTTCCCATCTTCGACTGGGGCCAGGCGCGCACGCGCCGCGCCGAGGCGACCTACCTGCAGTCGGTGGCGCGGGTGCGCGACGTCGCCGTGCGGGCGCGCAGCGAGGCGCGCGAGTCCTGGCACGGCTGGCGCACGGCCTACGACCTGGCGAAGCACTATCGCGACGAGGTGGTGCCGCTGCGCAAGTTCATCGTCGACGAAACCCAGCTTCGCTACAACGGCATGCTGGCCAGCGTGTGGGACCTGCTGGGCGAAGCCCGCAACCACATCGCCGCGGTCAACAACACCATCACCGCGCAGCGCGATTTCTGGATCGCCGACACCGACCTGCGCACGGCGCTGACCGGCACCTCGCCCGGCGCGCTGGCCGCGATGCGCGCCGGCGGCAGCGAACCCGCCGCGCAGGCGCAAGGACACTGAGATGAAGAGACGAACCTTCTTCGGTGGCGCGGCGGTGACCGCCATGGCCGCCGCCTCCGTCAGCAAGGTGGCGATGGCCGCCCTGCCCGAGCCCGTGACCGCCGAAGGACCGGAGACGGCGCCCCCGCTCGTTCCCACCAGCGGACGCCCGTACAACCCGGTGGTCACGCCCAACGGCTGGAGCCTGCCCTGGCGCATGAACGCCGGCGTCAAGGAATTCCACCTGGTCGCCGAGCCGGTGGAGCGCGAGCTCGCGCCGGGCATGACGGCGCGCCTGTGGGGCTACAACGGCCAGTCGCCCGGCCCCACGATCGAGGTGGTCGAAGGCGACCGCGTGCGCATCTTCGTCACCAATCGCCTGCCCGAGCACACCTCGGTGCACTGGCACGGGCAGCGCCTGCCCAACGGCATGGACGGCGTCGGCGGCATCACGCAGCCCCACATCCCGGCCGGCAAGACCTTCGTGTACGAGTTCGAGGCGAAGCGCCCCGGCACCTTCATGTACCACCCGCACGGCGACGAGATGGTGCAGCTGGCCATGGGGATGATGGGCCTGTGGATCACGCACCCGAAGGGCGCGCATCCGCTGATCGAGCGCGTGGACCGCGACTTCTGCATCCTGCTGGCGAGCTACGACATCGCGCCCGGCGCGGCGACGCCCCAGGTCAACACGATGCTGGACTTCAACCTGTGGACCTTCAACACGCGCGTGTTTCCGGGCATCGAGTCGCTCAACGTGCGCCAGGGCGACAAGGTGCGCATCCGCATCGGCAACCTGTCGATGACCAACCACCCGATCCACATCCACGGCCACGAGTACGTGGTGACCGGCACCGACGGCGGGCCGGTGCCGAAGACGGGGCGCTGGCCCGAGGTGACGGTGGACATCGGTGTCGGCCAGATGCGGCAGATGGAGTTCGTCGCCGAGGCCGAGGGCGACTGGCCGCTGCACTGCCACAAGAGCCACCACACCATGAACGCGATGGGCCACGACGTGCCCACGATGATCGGCGTGGACCATCGCGGGCTGGTGAAGAAGTTGCAGAAGATCGTGCCGGACTACATGGTCATGGGCGAGCGCGGCATGGCCGACATGGGCGAGATGGAGATGCCCCTGCCTGACAACACGCTGCCGATGATGACCGGGCGCGGGCCCTTCGGCGCCGCCGAGATGGGCGGCATGTTCACGCTCATGAAGGTGCGCAAGGACCAGAAGCGCGGCGACTACGGCGACCCGGGCTGGTTCCGGCATCCGCAAGGCACGGTGGCGCGCGAGTGGACCGGCGAGCTGCCGGCACCCGCGCGCCGGCCCGCCGCCGCCCCGCAGAAGAAATCCGTGCCGCTGGACGTGCGCAAGCCGTCCCGCGGCCACCATGGAGACCACTAGGAAAGCGATGAAAGCAGTCAACGTATCCAGGACGGGCGCCATCGCCCTCGCCCTGTTCATGGCCTTGCCGGCGTGGAGCCACGGCGACGGCGAGGAGACGAAAGTCGCCGCGGCCGGCGAGCAGAAGGCCTGGGGCATCCCCGGCAGCACCAAGGGAGCACGCACGATCGAGGTCCGCATGGGCGACGACATGCGCTTCCGCCCCCACCGCATCGAGGTGCGCCAGGGCGAAACCATCCGTTTCGTCGTCCGCAACCGGGGCAAGGTGCTGCACGAGATGGTCGTCGGCACGCCCCAAGAACTGCGCGAACATGCGGCGCTGATGAAGAAATTCCCGAAAATGGAACACGACGAGCCCTACATGACGCATGTCAAGCCGGGTCGAAAAGGCAGCATCGCCTGGAACTTCAACCGCGCCGGTGAGTTCCAATTCGCATGCCTGATCCCGGGGCACTTCGATGCCGGGATGACCGGGACCATCGTGGTCGCACCGGCCAAGCCATGAGGAACACCCAGAGATGAATGCCACCACCACCCGCCGCACGCTGCTGCTCGCACTGGGCGCGCTGCCTTTCGCGAGCCTGGCCCAGCAACCGGGCCGGGTCCTCGTGGAAGTGTGGAAGGATCCGAACTGCGGCTGCTGCAAGGACTGGGTGAAGCACCTGGAGGCCAGCGGCTTCGCCGTGAAGGTGAACTTCGGCGGCAACAGCGAGATGCGCGCGAAACTGGGCATCCCGGCGAAACTCGGCTCGTGCCACACGGCGCTGGTCGGCGGCTATGCCATCGAGGGCCACGTGCCCGCGAAGGACATCCGCCGCCTGCTCAAGGACAAGCCGCAGGCCATCGGCCTGAGCGTGCCCGGCATGCCGGTCGGCTCGCCGGGCATGGACGATGCCGCGTACAAGGGCCGCAAGGACCCGTACGACGTGGTGCTGGTGCTCAAGGGCGGCGACGCGAAGGTCTACGCTTCCTACAACAAGGCGTGATTTTTTCCAGAAGGAGTCAAGAGATGATGAAACGTGTATTCGCCGCCATCGTGGCCGCGGGCCTGGCCGCCTCCGCTTTCGCGCAGGCCCTCACCGACGGCGAAGTCCGCAAGGTCGACAAGGCCACCGGCAAGATCACGCTCAAGCATGGCGAGATCAAGAACCTCGACATGCCGCCGATGACCATGGTGTTCGGCGTCAAGGACAAGGCCCTGCTGGACAAGGTCAAGAAGGGCGACAAGGTCAGGTTCGCCGCCGACAAGAACGCCAAGGGCGAGATGATCGTGACCGAGGTCGAGGCCGCGGCGAAGTAGTAAGCCGCTGGCGCAGCGCCGGCGCGGCGCTGCGGATCGCCTCGGGGAGGGCGAAGACGAAAGCCCCGGATCCCTACTGGTTCTTGTGCATCCTGCCGTGGTCATGTCCCTGCATGTCGGCCTTCTTTGCCTTCACGGACTTGGACTTCGCGGCCATCGGCTTGCACGCGGACTTCCCGCTGGGCGTGCCTTTCTCCGCTCCATGGTCGTGGCGCGTCTTCGCGCAGTCCTGCGCCGCCTTGGCGGCGTCGGGGGCGGGGATTCCTGCTGGGCCAACGGGGCGGAGACGGCGAGTGCCGTGACGAGGGCAAGGGCTAAGGTGCGCAGTTTCATGATCGTTCCTTTCGCCAGTCACTCTAGGCACCGGCGGCGCGAAGGGCTTGACGAAAGTCAAGCTGCTCAGAGCTCCACGGCCTGCAGGTGCTCCGGCACGGCGCACGGCCATCCATGGCCTTCCTCGATCGCCTGCCGCAGGCTGTCGGCCGCGACCGGCTCGCCGTGGGTGACGAACACGCGCTGGGGCGGCCGCGGCAGCTTGCCGACCCAGCGCAGCAAGCTCGTTGCGGTCCGCGTGCGCGGACAGCGAGCCCAGGCTCACCACCTCGGCACGCACAGGCACGTGCTCGCCGTGGATCTTCACTTCGCGCGCGCCGGCGACCAGCGCCGCGCCGCGGGTGCCCGCCGCCTGGTAGCCGGCCAGCAGGATGGTGTTGCGGTGGTCCGGCGCGAAGGCCTTCAGGTGGTGGACCACGCGGCCGCCGGTGGCCATGCCGCTGGCCGAGACGATCACGGCGGGAAATCGCATCTCGTTGAGCTTGCGCGATTCCTCCACCGTGTTGATCACGCGCGCCGACTGGCACATGCGGCGGCATTGCTGCGCATCGAGTCGGTGCTCGCCCGCATGCTTGTGGAAGATCTCCGTGGCGTCGGCGGCCATCGGGCTGTTCAGGAACACCGGCAGGTCCGGGATGCGCCTTTCGTCCTTCAGCTTCGCCAGCAGGTACAGCAGCGCCTGCGCGCGCCCGACGGCGAATGCGGGCACCACCACCACCCCGCCGCGCGCGGCCGTGCGGTTGACGGTCTCGGCCAGCAGCGTCGCCGGATCGCTGTCTTCGTGGCTGCGATCGCCGTAGGTCGATTCGACCACCAGGATGTCCGCGGCCGGCGGCGGCTCGGGCGGCAGCATCAGGACGTCCTCGTCGCGGCCGAGGTCGCCGGAGAACAGCAGCGACTGCCCGTCCCAGTTGACGTGCACGCTGGCGGCGCCGAGGATGTGGCCGGCGCGGCTGAAGCGCATGCGCACACCGGGGATCGCCTCGAAGGACTCGCCCTGCGGACGGGGGCGGAACATCTTCAGCACGCGGCGCCCGTCCTCCTCCGTGTAGAGCGGCAGCGCCGGGTGGTGCTTGGAGAAGCCGTGCTTGTTGGCATACAGCGCGTCCTCTTCCTGCAGGTGCCCGGAGTCGGGCAGCATCAGCGCGCACAGGTCGCGCGTGGCCTCCGTGCTGTACACCGGTCCCTTGAAACCCTGCTTCGCCAGCGCCGGCAGGTAGCCGCTGTGGTCGATGTGCGCGTGGGTCAGCACGACCGCGTCGATCTCCTTCGCGGCCAGCGGAAGGCCTCCCAGTTGCGCAGCCGCAGCTGCTTGAGGCCCTGGAACAGGCCGCAGTCCACGAGCACGCGGCGGCCCTCGTGTTCCAGCAGGTACTTGGAGCCGGTGACGGTGCCGGCGGCACCCAGGAAGGTCAGGCGCATGTTCTTGTCCTTTGCAGCGCATTCTCGCGCGATCCGCGGACGGCGGACCCCGGCGCTGTGAACCACTCTAGGAGCCGAGGACCCCTGCACCCTTGATGGGCATCAAGCAGCGACCCCGCTGCGGGCCTAGACTGCCGCGAGGGGGTCCCGATGAACCACGCGCACACGCACGAGCACGAGCACGTCCACCACCACCCGCCTGGACCGGATGCTGCGGCGCGACCGCCCGTGACGCCGGCGGCGCAAGGCACCATCTACACCTGCCCCATGCACCCGCAGATCCGGCAGGACCATCCCGGCAGCTGCCCGATCTGCGGCATGACGCTGGAGCCGCTGATGCCGACGCTGGAGGAAGGCGATCCGGAACTGGACGACTTCCGCCGCCGCTTCTGGTGGACCCTGCCGCTGACCGTGGTCGCCACCCTGCTGGCCATGTTCGGCCATTCGCTGGACTGGTTCCACGGGAACACCCAGAGCTGGGTGGAACTGGTGCTCACCTTGCCGGTGGTGCTGTGGGCGGGCTGGCCCTTCTTCCAGCGTGGCGCGCAGTCGATCGTCAACCGCAGTCCCAACATGTGGACGCTGATCGCGCTGGGCACCGGCGCGGCCTTCGTCTACAGCGTGGCAGCAACAGTGACGCCGCAGGTGTTCCCCGCGTCCTTTTTCTCGATGG
The DNA here is from genome assembly GCF_013087525.1 of Ramlibacter montanisoli. Classification (GTDB taxonomy): domain Bacteria; phylum Pseudomonadota; class Gammaproteobacteria; order Burkholderiales; family Burkholderiaceae_C; genus Ramlibacter; species Ramlibacter montanisoli. The sequence continues at coordinate 2,616,853 of NZ_JABFCS010000001.1, forward strand.
GACGCGTGGCCGTGTACTTCGAGGCTGCCGCCGTGATCATCTCGCTGACGCTGCTCGGGCAGGTGCTCGAACTCAAGGCCCGCTCGCAGACCTCGGCGGCCATCAAGTCGCTGCTGGGGCTGGCACCCAAGACGGCACGCCGGATTGCGGCCGACCGCAGCGAGCAGGACGTGCCGATCGCCAACGTGCACGTGGGCGACCTGCTGCGCGTGCGGCCCGGCGAGAAGGTGCCGGTCGACGGCGTCGTGGTGGAAGGCACCAGCGCCCTCGACGAATCGATGCTGACCGGCGAACCGCTGCCGGTGACCAAGCGCGCCGGCGACAAGGTGATCGGCGCCACCATGAACACCAGCGGTGCCCTGGTCATGCGTTCGGAGAAGGTCGGCTCCGAAACCGTGCTGTCGCAGATCGTGCAGATGGTTGCGCAGGCGCAGCGCTCGCGCGCGCCCATGCAGCGCATGGCGGACCACGTGGCCGGCTACTTCGTGGTGGGCGTGGTGCTGGTGGCCCTGGGCACCTTCTTCGGCTGGGGCCTGTTCGGGCCGCAACCGAGCTGGGTCTACGGCCTCATCAACGCCGTCGCGGTGCTGATCATCGCCTGTCCCTGCGCGCTCGGGCTGGCCACGCCGATGTCGATCATGGTGGCGACCGGCCGCGGCGCCACGCAGGGCGTGCTGTTCCGCGATGCGGCGGCGATCGAGAACCTCCGGCGGGTCGACACGCTGATCGTGGACAAGACCGGCACCCTCACCGAGGGACGCCCGGCCTACGAGCGCGCCGTCGCCGCCACCGGCTTCAGCGAGGACGAGGTCCTGCGCCTTGCGGCCAGCCTGGACCAGGGCAGCGAACATCCGCTGGCCGCAGCCATCGTCGCCGCCGCCCGCGAGCGGGGCCTGGCGCTCTCCGCCGCGCAGCAGTTCGATTCCGCTTCCGGCATCGGCGTGCGCGGCGTGGTCGAGGGCCGCAAGCTGGCGCTGGGCAACACGGCGCTGATGCAGCAGGAAGGCGTGGAGGTGGCCCCGCTGGCGCGTGACGCCGAGGCACTGCGCACGCAGGGGGCCAGCGTGATGCACCTGGCGGTGGACGGGCGGCTGGCGGGCCTGCTCGCCGTCTCCGATCCCGTCAAGGCGAGCACGCCGGCGGCATTGCAGGCGCTGCGCGAGGCCGGCCTGCGCGTGGTGATGGCGACCGGCGATGGGCTCACCACGGCACGCGCCGTGGCACTGCGCCTCGGCATCGACGAGGTGCACGGCGAAGTCAAGCCGGCCGACAAGCTGGAGCTGGTGGAACGGCTGCAGGCCGAAGGCCGCGTCGTCGCCATGGCGGGCGACGGCATCAACGACGCGCCGGCACTGGCGCGCGCCGACGTCGGCATCGCCATGGGCACCGGGACCGACGTGGCCATGAACAGCGCGCAGCTCACGCTGGTCAAGGGCGACCTGCGCGGGATCGCCACGGCCATCCGGCTGTCGCAGGCGACCGTCGCCAACATGAAGCAGAACCTCGGTTTCGCCTTCATCTACAACGCGCTCGGCGTGCCCATCGCGGCCGGCCTGCTCTACCCCTTCACCGGCTGGCTGCTGTCGCCCATGATCGCGGCACTGGCGATGAGCTTGAGCTCTGCCTCGGTCGTGGGCAACGCGCTGCGCCTGCGCGGTCGGCGCTCATGACGAGCGCGTACCCATTGCGGTTCGAGGCTGCCGGGAGCGTCGCCGGCCAGCCGGTGGCGGTCTTCGAGCACCTGGACGACCCCCACCGCCTCTCGAGCCACATGGAGAAGCCGTCCATGGGGATGCTGGGCAGCAGCATGTCGATCGCGACGGACGCGGATGGCGGACGCAAGGTGGGTTCTGTCATCCGCATGGAAGGCCGGGTGTTCGGGATTCCCCTGCGGCTGCAGGAGGCGGTGACCGAGCGCGATCCCCCGGCCTTCAAGGCATGGGAGACCCTGGGCGAGCCGCAGCTGCTGGTGATCGGCGCCTACCGGATGGGTTTCCGCATCGCGCCCGAGGCCGCGGGTTCGCGGTTGGCCGTCTTCATAGCCTACGCCCTGCCCGCCAGGGGGTGCCGCGCATCGCGGGAAGGTTGCTGGCCCCGCTGTACGCGCGCTGGTGCTGCCGTCGGATGCTGCGCGACGCGCAGGCGGCGTTCGCCACCGGCGCTCCTCCTTCGGCGCAGGCCTCGCCGCCTGCTTGACCCGCATCAACCCCGCCGGCGCCCGGCGCGCGAGACTCGGCTCACAAGCACAACGGAGTCGACCATGAGAGCCTTGATCCTCGCCGCCGCCACGCTCGCCCTGCTGGCGGGCTGCGCGACGCAGCGTCCGGCGGCGCACGGCATGCACCACACCGAGATGGAACAGCACATGCAGGCCATGCACGGCATGCGCGACAAGCTCGCGGCCGCCGCCACCCCCGAGGAACGCCAGCGGCTGATGGAGGAGCAGATGGAGCTGATGCACCGCGGCATGGACATGCTGTCCGACATGCGCGGCGAAGGCGCGGACGCGCACGCCCACGGGCCCATGGAAATGCGCATGCAGATGATGCAGTCCATGATGCAGATGATGATGGACCGCATGGACCCGATGCACCGCTAGGGCGCCGGCTCCCGCTCAGGGCGCGAAGCGGAACACGCGCGCTTCGGCCTCGCCGGGACGCTGCATCCGCAACGCGAACGCTTTCGGCGCCGGGCTCGGCGCGGTGAATTCCAGGCTGCCCTCGCGGTGGTGGCTGCCCGGCGCGGCTCCCTTCCACGCACTGGGCTGCAGCTCACGCCCGTCGTCGGTGACCAGCACGGTCGTGCGCAGCAGGTCGTCGGACAATTCCTGGGAGTGCGTGTCGAGCACGACTGCGAACACCCAGGTCGCAGCGTCGGCCGCGGTCACCCGAGGCGTGATCTTCACGGTCACGCCACCAACGGTCGTCTGCGTCGTGGCCTGCGCCGGTGGCGCGGCCGGCTGCGCACCTGCCAGCGCGAACACCCACGGCAGGGCGAGGGCAGCGAGGAGGGAAACGATGTGGCGCATGGGGGCTCCCGGTTCGGATAAAGACGACCCGAGCCAGTCTAGGGAGCGCCCTGCCCCTTGAATTGACGCCGCTCAATCGCCGTGCGGGCCCGGCCCGTCAGTTCCAGTACGCCTCCGACACGTAGCGCCGCAGCATGCGGTGGCTGTTGAAATAGGAGCCGTTGCGCGCGATCGTGGACTTCATGATGAAGGACCAGGCCGGCCCGCCCTCGTAGAAGGTGGGCAGGATGGTGTGTTCCAGCTTGTCGTACAGCGACTCGGCGTGGCGGTTCGCGTCGAAGTCGCCGTCGTCGCCGATCGCCCAGCCGGTGGCGCCTTCGTCGCAGCCTTCCAGCCACCAGCCGTCCAGCACGCTCAGGCTGGGCACGCCATTCATGGCCGCCTTCATCCCGCTGGTGCCCGAGGCCTCCAGCGGCGGTTGCGGCGTGTTCAGCCACAGGTCCACGCCGGCCACGACGCGGCGCGCCACCTCCAGCCGGTAATCGGGCAGGAACACCACCGGCACCGCGCCCGCCAGTTCCTGCGCCCAGGCATGCAGGCTGGCGATGTGGCGCTTGCCCGGTTCGTCGTGCGGGTGCGCCTTGCCGGCGACGACCACCTGGAAGGGATAGCGGCGCGCGATGGCGCGCAGCCGGTCCAGGTTGGAGAACAGCAGCCCCGGGCGCTTGTAGTCGGTCATGCGCCGGGCGAAGCCGATGGTGAAGCGGTTCGGGTCCAGCTGCGAGGCGCCAGCCATGCCGGTCACGAACTGCAGCAGCTCCTGCTTGGCCTGCACGTGCGCGGCGGCGATGTCGCCGTCGAGGATGCGCAGCGCGCGCACCAGCAGCTCGGGCTCGTGCGCCCAGGAGGGGATGTAGCGGTCGAACAGCGCCTGCATCGGCGCGCTGGTCCAGCGCATCGCGTGCACGCCATTGGTGATCGCGTGCACCTCGTAGCCCGGGAACAGCACGCGCGACACCTCGGCGTGCCGCTGCGCGACGCCGTTCACCCAGCCGCACAAGGACAGCGCGAGCCGCGTGAGGTTCAGGCGGTCCGGGCCGCCCAGCGTGTGCAGCACGCGCGGGTGCACCAGGCCGTCCAGCCACTGCTCGGCGAGGCCGTAGGGATACTGGTCGTGCCCCGCCTCCACCGGCGTGTGCGTGGTGAACACGCAGCGGCGGCGCACCGCGGCCACCGCCTCCTGCAGCGACTCGCCGTGCGCGTCGGCCGCACCCCGCGCCCGCAGCAGTTCCAGCGTGAGCAGGGCGGAGTGGCCTTCGTTGAGGTGGTACTTCTGGACGTGGACGCCGAGCGCGTTGAGCATGCGCACGCCGCCCACGCCCAGCACGATCTCCTGCCGCAGCCGGTAGGTCGGGTCGCCGCCATAGAGGTAGTGCGTGAGCGTGCGGTCCTCGTCGCGGTTCTCGGGCAGGTCGGTGTCCAGCAGGATGACCGGGACTGCGGCGAACTGGTCGGAATGGCTTTCCACCTCGTACTGCCAGGCGCCGATCCACACGTCGTGATTGCCCACGCGCACGGCCACCTTGCAGTCCAGCCGCTGCGCGCGCGTCGCCGGGTCCCAGTGCTCCGGGCGCTCCACCTGGCGGCCGTGCAGGAGCTCCTGGCGGAAATAGCCGGCCCGGCTGGCCAGGGTCACCGCGACGATGGGCACGCCCAGGTCGGCGGCGCTGCGCATCATGTCGCCCGCCAGCACGCCCAAGCCGCCGCTGTAGGTGGGAATGCCTTCCTCCAGGGCGATTTCCATGGAGAAGTAGGCGATGCGCGGACGGTTGGGCACGGGAACGGCCATGGAGTGCTTTCGTTCGCGTAAATCATGCCTGATTGATGCGCGTCAAGGGGGCCCGCGCCTCGTCCATCCGGCCGAGCTGGCGCGCGCTATATTGACGCCATGGTGCGCCGCCTGTTGCTCCTCGTCGTCGCCGCGCTGGTCCTGCGCGGCTGGGTGGGCGAAGCCATGGCCGGGCAGATGCTCGCCCAGCAGCTGCAGCTGCCTTCCACGCACGCCACCGCCATGCACAGCCCCGATTGCCCGGGCTCCGTGGCGGATGAAGGCGGCGAGGCCACCGCGGACCAGGGCCTGCACTGCCAGGACTGCACCTTGCATGCATTGACGGCGGCGCCGCTGCCGCTGCCGCGGCTGCTGCCCGCAAGCCGTGTGCTCCCGGTCGCGCCCGCCTTCGCGAGCGCAGAACGCGTGCCGGGCGACAAGCCGCCCATTTCCTGAGTTCCCCGCCCGAACTCCGTCCGCCGCGAGGTGGACGGGCTTCCATGCGCGCAGCCGCGCGCCCGCAAACGCATCCGCATTGCAGGGAACCATGTCCAGATCCATTTCCATCGCGCCCCTGGCCACGCTGGCGGCGCTCCTCCTCAGCGCCGGCGCCGCGCTCGCCCAGCCGCTGTCGCTGGCGGAAGCGCAGGAGCTTGCCGTGCAGCGCTCGCGCCAGCTGCCCGCGCAGGCCGCGGCGGCATCGGCCGCGCGCGAACGTGCCGTGGCCGCCGGCCAGCGCCCCGATCCCGTGCTGCGGCTGGGGATCTCCAACCTCCTCATCGAGGGCCCCGACCGCTTCAGCCTCACGCGCGAGGGCATGACCATGCGCAACATCGGCGTGATGCAGGAGCTCACGCGCGGCGACAAGCTCGCGGCGCGCAGCCGCCGCTACGAGCAGGAAGCCCTGGCCGCCGAAGCGATGCAGGACGGAGCGCGCCTGATGGTGCGGCGCGACGCGGGCCTCGCGTGGCTGGACCTGCTCTATGCGCAGCGCGCCGTCGAAGGCATGCGCCAGCAGCAGGCGGAAACGCGGCTGCAGCTGGAAGGCGCACTGGCCTCCCTGCGCGGCGGCCGCGGCACGCAAGCCGAAGTGGTGGCCGCACAGCAGGCGAGCGCCCAGCTGGACGACCGCATCGAGGAAGGCACGCGCGAAGTGCAGGCGGCGCGCGCGGCGCTCGCGCGCTGGGTCGGCGAGCCGGCGGACCGTCCCCTGCTGGCGGCGCTGCCCGCGCCGTTGGCGGAGCCCGGTGACCTGGCGCAGCGCATCGCCGCCCACCCGCAGCTGCGCGCGCTGCACGGCCAGGAGGCGGTCGCCGAGGCGGAAGTGGCGATGGCCGCCAGCGAGCGGCGCGGCGACTGGAGCGTGGAGCTGATGTACAGCCAGCGCGGCTCGCAGTTCGGCGACATGGTGTCGCTCACGCTGTCGCGGCCGCTGCAGTTGAACCGGGGTGCGCGGCAGGACCGCGAGGTCGCGGCGAAGCGCGCGGACGCGGAGCGCCTGCGCGAGGAGCGCGAGGAGGCGCGGCGCGGCCTGGTCGCCGAGGCGCAGGCGCTGCTGGCCACCTGGCAGGGCGTGCGCAACCGGCTGCAGCTGCACGACACGCGCCTGCTGCCGCTGGCGTCCGACCGCATCCAGGCCTCGCTGGCCGCCTACCGGGGCGGCGGCATGCTGGCTTCCGTGCTGGAGGCGCGCCGCGGCTACATCGAGACGCACCTGGAACGGCTGCGCCTGGAGCGCGACGCAGGCCGCGCCCTGCTGCAACTGGAATACCTGCTGGGCGGCCACGACGCCGCCACCATCCAGGAAGGGGCACGGCCATGAAGAACCCACCACGCACCATCGCTCTCGCAGCCGTCGCCATCGCACTGCTGGCAGGCGCGGGCTACGGCCTCTACCGCCTGGGCCTGCAGCAGGGGCAGCACGGAAACGAGCATGCCGCCGCGCCGCTCCCCGCCACGCCGGCTGCCGCGACTTCCGATCCGTCCACCTGGACCGCGAGCCAGGGTGAGGAAGCCACGCGCAGGCATATCCGCGACGGCATCCGCGCCGGCAGCGTCGACCCCGTGACCGGCCGCAAGGTCCTGTACTACCAGGACCCGATGTCCCCGGCACGCGCTTCGAGGCGCCCGGCAAGTCGCCCTTCATGAACATGCTGCTGGTGCCCGTCTATGCGGGCAGCGAGGCCGGCGACACGGGCGGCGTGAGCATCAGCCCGCGCATGCAGCAGAACCTGGGCCTGCGCACCGCGGTGGTCGCACAGGGACGGCTGCCCTCGCAGGTGGTCGCCTCCGGCAGCATCAGCTGGAACGAGCGCGACCAGGTGGTGGTGCAGGCGCGCGCCTCCGCCTTCGTCGAGCGGCTGTACGTGCGCGCCAACCTCGATGCGGTGCGCAAGGGTCAGCCGCTCGCGGAGCTCTACGTGCCCGACTGGGTGGCGGCGCAGGAGGAATTCCTCGCGGTGCGCCGCATGCAGGGCGCGGAACTCAGCCAGCTGCGCGAGGCCTCGCGCGCGCGGATGCGCCAGGCCGGCATGAGCCTGGAGCAGATCCAGCAGGTGGAGACCACCGGCCGCGTGCAGGCGCGCATGACGCTCACGGCGCCGATCGCCGGCATCGTGACCGAGGTTGCCGCGCGCGAGGGCATGGCGGTGATGCCGGGCACGACGCTGTTCCGCGTCAACGGCCTCGCGACCGTCTGGGCGCAGGCCGAGGTGCCCGAGAGCCAGGCCGGTCAGGTGCGCCCCGGCACGCGCGTGCGGGCGACCACGCCTGCCGTGCCCGGCGAGGTGTTCGAGGGCCGCGTGCAGGCGCTGCTGCCGGAGGTGGCAGGCGGCACGCGCACGATCAAGGCGCGCATGGAGATCGCCAACCGCGGCGGCCGGCTGGTGCCCGGCATGTTCGTGCAGATGCACTTCAGCGACGCCGACCCGCGCCCCACCCTGCTGGTGCCGAGCGAAGCGGTGATCCAGACCGGCCGCCGCACGGTGGTGATGGTGGCCGGCGACGATGGCCGCTTCCGCGTCGTGGAGGTCGAGGCCGGCACCGAGGCTGGCGGGCAGACCGAGGTCAGGCGCGGGCTGCAGGCGGGCCAGAAGGTGGTGGTGTCCTCGCAGTTCCTGATCGACTCCGAGGCCAGCCTGCGCGGGCTGGAGGCGCGGCTGAACGCCGGCCCGCCGGCGGCGGCGGCGCCAGCAGCGGCATACCGCACGCCCGCCAAGGTCGACGCCATCGAGAAGGACGCGCTCACGCTCACGCACCCCGAGATCCCCGCGCTCAAGTGGCCCGGCATGACGATGGAGTTCAAGCTCGCGCCGGCGCTGAAGCTGCCGCGGGGGGCTGGCCGCCGGCGACCAGGTGGAAGTGGAGTTCCGCGTGCCCGGGCCGGGCGAGGCGGAGATCACCGCGCTCACCCGCGGCGCGCCGGCGGCGAAAGGCAAGCCATGATCGCGCGCCTGATCCACTGGTCGATCGCCAACCGCTTCCTGGTGCTGCTGGCGACGCTGATCGTCGCCGTGGCCGGCGTCGTCTCCATGCTGCGCACGCCGCTGGATGCCCTGCCCGACCTGTCGGACGTGCAGGTGATCATCCGCACCACCTGGCCGGGCCAGGCGCCGCGCATCGTGGAGAACCAGGTGACCTATCCGCTCACCACCACGATGCTGTCGGTTCCGGGCGCCAAGACGGTGCGCGGCTACTCCTTCTTCGGCGACAGCTTCGTGTACGTGCTGTTCGAGGATGGCACCGACCTGTACTGGGCGCGCTCGCGCGTGCTGGAGTACCTGAACCAGGCGCAGGGACGGCTGCCCGCCGGCGCGCGCTCGGCGATCGGTCCGGACGCGACCGGCGTCGGCTGGATCTACCAGTACGCGCTGGTGGACCGCAGCGGCCGCATGGACATTGCGCAGCTGCGCGCCCTGCAGGACTGGTTCCTGCGCTTCGAGCTCAAGACCATCCCCGACGTGGCCGAGGTCGCCACCATCGGCGGCATGGTGCGGCAGTACCAGATCGTCGCCGACCCCGAGAAGCTGGCCGCCTACGGCATCCCGCTGTCGCGCGTGATGGAGGCCGTGCAGCGCGCCAACCAGGAGACCGGCGGCTCGGTGCTGGAGATGGGGAAGCCGAGTACATGGTGCGCGCTTCCGGCTACCTGCAGACGCTGGACGACTTCCGCGCCATCCCGCTGACCACCAGCGAACGCGGGATCTCCGTGCGGCTCGGCGACGTGGCGCGGGTGCAGGTGGGCCCCGAGATGCGGCGCGGCATCGGCGAGCTCGATGGCGAGGGCGAGGCCGTGGGCGGCGTCATCGTCATGCGCTCGGGCAAGAACGCGCTGGAGACGATACGCGCGGTGAAGCTGAAGATGGCGGAACTGCAGAAGACCCTGCCGCAGGGCGTGCAGGTGGTGACCACCTACGACCGCTCGGGCCTGATCGAACGGGCGGTGAAGAACCTGGGCACCAAGCTGGTGGAGGAGTTCATCGTGGTGGCGCTGGTGTGCTTCGCCTTCCTGTTCCACCTGCGCTCGTCCTTCGTGGCGATCGTGTCGCTGCCGCTGGGCATCCTGGCGTCCTTCATCGTGATGCGCTGGCAGGGCGTCAACGCCAACATCATGTCGCTGGGCGGCATCGCCATCGCGATCGGCGCCATGGTCGATGCCGCCGTGGTGATGATCGAGAACGCGCACAAGCACATCGAGCGCTGGCACCACGCGCATCCTGGCGAGAAGCTGGAAGGCGAGGCGCACTGGAAGGTGATCGGGGCCTCGGCAGCGGAGGTCGGGCCGGCCCTGTTCTTCTCGCTGCTGGTCATCACCCTCAGCTTCATCCCCGTGTTCACGCTGCAGGCGCAGGAAGGACGGCTGTTCGGGCCGCTGGCCTTCACCAAGACCTACGCGATGGCCGCGGCGGCGGGCCTGTCGGTCACGCTGATCCCGGTGCTCATGGGCCTGCTGATCCGCGGCAGGATCCCGAGCGAGGACCGCAACCCGATCAACCGCTTCCTGATCCGCATCTACCAGCCGCTGCTGGCGCGCGTGCTGGCGGCGCCGAAGGCGACGCTGGCGGTCGCCGTCCTGCTCCTGCTGGTGAGCCTGTGGCCGCTCTCGCGCATCGGCTCCGAGTTCCTGCCGGCCATGGAGGAGGGCGACCTGCTGTACATGCCCACCGCCCTGCCCGGCCTGTCCGCCGGCAAGGCGGGCGAGCTGCTGCAGCAGACCGACCGCCTGATCCGCACCGTGCCCGAGGTGCGCAGCGTGTACGGCAAGGCGGGCCGCGCGGAGACGGCCACCGACCCGGCGCCGCTGGAGATGTTCGAGACCACCATCCAGCTCAAGCCGCGCGACCAGTGGCGCGCCGGCATGACCATGGACAAGCTCGTGGAGGAACTGGACCGGACCGTGCGCGTCCCCGGCCTGGCCAACATCTGGGTGCCGCCGATCCGCAACCGCATCGACATGCTGGCCACCGGCATCAAGAGCGCGGTCGGCATCAAGGTCGCCGGCCCGGACCTGGCCACCATCGACCGCGTCGCCAAGGAGATCGAGCAGGCGGTCAAGCCGGTGGCGGGCGTGGGCAGCGCGCTGGCGGAGCGCCTCTCGGGCGGCCGCTACGTGGACATCGACATCAAGCGCGAGGCGGCCGCCCGCTACGGCCTCAACGTGGCCGACGTGCAGGCGGTGATCGGCTCCGCGATCGGCGGCGAGAACATCGGCGAGACCGTGGAGGGCCTGCAGCGCTTCCCCATCAACCTGCGCTACCCGCGCGAGATCCGCGACTCGCTGGACGCATTGCGGCAGCTGCCGATCGTGACCGAGCGCGGCCAGCGCCTGCTGCTGGCCGACGTGGCCGAGGTGAAGGTCACCGACGGCCCGCCCATGCTGCGCAGCGAGAACGCGCGCCTGTCCGGCTGGATCTACGTGGACGTGCGTGGCCGCGACCTGAGCGGCGTGGTGCGCGAGATGCAGCGCGAAGTGGCGGCGAAAGTGCAGCTGCCACCGGGTTACTCGGTCTCCTGGTCCGGCCAGTTCGAATACCTGGAACGCGCCACGCAGAAGCTCAAGCTGGTGGTGCCCTTCACGCTGCTGATCATCTTCGTGTTGCTGTACCTCACCTTCCGGCGCATCGACGAGGCGCTGCTGATCATGGCGACGCTGCCCTTCGCGCTGGTGGGCGGCGTGTGGCTGCTGTGGGCGCTGGGCTACAACCTGTCGGTCGCCGGCGCCGTCGGCTTCATCGCGCTGGCCGGCGTGGCGGCGGAGTTCGGCGTCATCATGCTGCTGTACCTGAAGCACGCCTGGGAGGACCGCAGCGAAGACACCGAAGCGGAGCTGCACCGCGCGATCGAGCACGGGGCGGTGATGCGCGTGCGGCCGAAGGCGATGACCGTGGCGGTGATCCTGGCCGGCCTGTTCCCCATCCTGTGGGGCGGCGGCGCCGGCAGCGAGGTAATGCAGCGCATCGCCGCGCCCATGGTGGGCGGCATGATCACCGCGCCGCTGCTGTCGATGTTCCTGGTGCCGGCGGCCTACCTGCTGATCCGGCGTCCGCGGAAAACGCGGGTGGCGGTCCCGCAGGCCGCCTGAGCGGCTGCGCCGAGAAGAACAGCACGGCGCCCACCATCTCGTCGACGCTCATGTTGCCCATCACCTCCTCCATGAGCGGGTCGCGGCGGCGGCCGTCGGCGAACTGCTGCAGCTGTTCGAGGAGGTAGGCGCGCTTCTGCGCGGTGAGGATGGGGGCGTCGGGCCGGGCGGCGATCCCGTGCGCGCCGTGGCAGTGGGCGCAGACGACGGCGACCTTGCGACCGAGCTGCAGCAGCCTGGACTGCAAGGCCGGGTCGGCCTCGGCCTGCGCGGCGCGGTCCCGGATGGCGGCGGCGCTCGCCGGCTCTCCTTCGCCGTCCGCCGCCCGCGCGCCACCGGCCAGCGCCGCGCACAGCAGGATGGTCCAAAGCACCGGGTCGCCCTGTCGCATGGCGCGGTCCTCCCTCGCTTCATTCTGGGCCGGTGTGGCGCCGGTGAATCACGACTGCGTCAAGGAAACGGCGGCACCCGGGCCGGGCGCAATAATCGCTGCATGCATTCCTCCATCACCGACGTGGCCGGCATCGAGGTCGGCCACTTCACCGACAGCCGGCGGCCCACGGGCTGCACCGTGGTGCTCGCGCGCGCCAGCGCGGTCGCCGCGGTCGACGTCCGGGGCGCGGCCCCCGGCACCCGCGAAACCGACCTGCTGGCCCCGCACAACGTGGTGGAGCGCGTGCACGGCATCCTGCTGGCCGGCGGCAGCGCCTGGGGCTGGACGCCGCCGGCGGCGTGATGCGCTGGCTGGACGAACAGGGCATCGGCCTGCAGGTGGGACCGGGGCGCGTGCCGCTGGTCCCCGGCGCCGTGCTGTTCGACCTGCCGCTGGGCGACCAGCGCATCCGCCCCGACGCCGCGGCCGGCTACGCAGCCTGCCAGGCCGCATCGCGCGAGGCGCCCGCGCAGGGCAACGTGGGTGCGGGCGCGGGGGCGGTGATCGGCAAGATCTTCGGCTTCCAGCGGGCGATGAAGGGCGGCATCGGGACGGCCTCGGTCACCGTGGACGGCGTCACGGTCGGCGCCATCGTCGCCTGCAATGCACTCGGCGACGTGATCGACCCGGACACCGCGCAGGTGGTCGCCGGCGCGCGCACCGCCGACGGCAGGTCACTGCTGGACACGCGGCGCGCGCTGCTGCGCGGCGAGCTGGCGCAGCCCATCCTGCCAGGGACCAACACCACCATCGGCGTGGTCGCCACCGACGCCGTGCTGACCAAGGTGCAGGCCGGCAGGCTCGCCACCCAGGGGCACGACGGCCTGGCGCGCGCCATCAACCCCTGCCACACCCTGTCCGACGGCGACACGCTGTTCGCGCTGGCCACCGGCGAGAGCGGCCGCAGCCTGGGCATGATGACGCTGGGTGCGATGGCGGCCGAAGCCTGCGCGCAGGCGGTGGTGCGCGCGATCCGCGCCGCGCGCGCGGTCCACGTCGGCAACCTTTCCCTGCCGGCGGCGGGTGAGCTCGCATGAAACCGGTGACCCTCTTGCGCAACACGCTGCTTTCCATCCGCGACCTGCTGATCTCCGCCGGGCCTGTGGCCCTGCTGGCCGTGGCGCTGCTGGTGCTGGCCTACTGGTGGCTCAACCCGAACCCGCCGAAGAAGGTGACGCTGGCGACCGGGCCGGCGCAGAGCGCCTACGAGGAATTCGGCAAGCGCTACCAGAAGGCGCTGAAGGCCTACGGCATCGAGGTGGTGCTGGTGCCCAGCGAAGGCTCGCCCAGCAACCTGCGGCTGCTGCGCGCGGGCAAGGCGGACGTCGGCTTCGTGCAGGGCGGCGCCAGCGAGCGCAACGCCAACGAGGAAAGCGGCATCGTGTCGCTGGGCAGCCTGTTCGTGGAGCCGCTGTGGCTGTTCTACCGCGAGGACGCGGCGAAGAAGGCGGGCGGCACGCTCACCTCGCTGTCGCAGTTCCAGGACCTGCGCGTGAACGTGGGGGCGCGCGGCAGCGGCTCGCCCTTCCTGATGCGCCGCCTGTTCGAGGCCAACCGCATGGACCCGGCGCAACTGAAGCTGTCGCGCCTGGACCAGACGTCCGCGACCGTCGCCTTCCTGGGTGGCGAGCTCGATGCGCTGGTGTTTGCTTCCGCGCCCGAATCGCTGATGGTGCAGATGCTGCTGCAGACGCCGGGCGTGCGCCTGATGGACTTCAGCCAGAGCGAAGCCTACTCGCGCCGCTTTCCCTTCCTGACGCCGGTGGTGCTGCCGCGTGGCGTGGTGGACCTCTCCAAGGACCTGCCGCCGCAGGACGTGCGGCTGGTCGCGACCACCACCTCGCTGCTGGCGCGCGAGGACACGCATCCGGCGCTGCTGCAGCTGTTCGCGCAGGCGGCGCGCGACATGCACAGCCCCGCCGGCTGGTTCAACCGCGCGGGCAGCTTCCCGAACATCGAGCACAGCGAGTACCCGATCTCGCGCGAGGCCGAGCGCGTCATGCGCAGCGGCCAGCCCTTCCTGCAGCGCTGGCTGCCCTTCTGGCTGGCCAACCTGGTGGAACGCATGTGGCTGGCGCTGGGCATCATCCTGGCCGTACTGCTGCCGCTGTCGCGGATCGTGCCGCCGCTGTACCAGTTCCGCATCCGCTCGCGCGTGTTCCGCTGGTACGGCCAGCTGCGCGACATCGAGACCCGGCTGCACGCGCAGCCGCATTCCGCCGCGGACGTGGCGCGCGAACTCGACGCGCTGGACGACCGGGTGGGACGCATCAGCGTTCCGCTGTCGTACGCCGACGAGCTCTACGCGCTGCGCAACAACATCGACGCCGTGCGGCGCCGGGCGCTGCACGCCACCTAGGCCTTAGCTGCGGCCGCCCTGGAAGGACGCGGTCATCATGCCGGGCTGGCCGACGCGGGCCTTCACCTGCTGCAGCTGGGACTCCAGTTCCGCCGCCTCGCGCGCGCCGACGCGCGCGTTGGCGATGTGGCGGCGCGTTTCCACCGGCAGCTTGGCGGTGTTGAGGCCGTTCCAGGTGTTGCGGCCCTTGGTGGACAGGTTGTAGTAGATCGAGACGCCTTCGCGCAGCTTGACGGCGTGCTGCTCGGGCGACAGTTTCAGGTCGGCGATGCGCCTGGCGCTCCACTTCGCCGCATCCTTCAGGTGGACGGCAGCGGCGTGCACGGCCTGGACCGGGTCGGTCGGGTCCGCGAGGCCCACGGCCCTGGCGGTGGCCGGCTCGAACTGCGCGATGCCGAGGTTGGGCGTGCCGTCCTTGCTGGCGCCCATGCGCGGGATCCACGAGGTCTCGGCATTGATGATGCCGTACACGTCGCGGTAGCTCAGGCCCACTTCCTCGAGGCCGGCGCGCTGCGCGGCCGACTGCGCCAGCAGCAGGCGCGATTCGGGATCGGGAGTCTTCAGCACGCTGCCGGCGTAGCGCACGGGCAGCCAGTTCAGCTTGCTGCGCAGCTGCTCGTAGTACGAGAGGTCCATGCGGAACGGGGACTTCGCGGCCGCGGCAGGATTCGTCGCGATGGCGATCTGCGGCTGGGGTTGCGGCTCCGCCACCTTGCCCGCGTGGACGCGCCTGGCAAGGGTGTCGGACGTAGGCGCCGGCAGCGTGCCCATCGACCCCGTGAGGCCGATGGCGACGAGGCCGGCGAGCATCACGACGTTGTGAACGGAGGCCACGTGCGAGGCAATGCGCTCTTTCATCCCTGGAGTCCCCTGCTTGAAATTGCGAACAAGACCAATTGACAGGCCGTGTCGGAGGAAGTTCGGGCTGTTACAGCGTCTCGTCCTACATTGCGTGTAGGCGTGAAAAACTCATGGGCTGCGCGCGTTGCGCGAGAGGAACTCGTGAATATTCACCCGCCGCGACCATGCAGGTGAAGCAGGCTCTGCCGTGTTGCAAAGGTGCCTCAGCGGCCTTGTGGCTCAACTTGTATACACGTATAAACCGGGCATGCCTGCCTCGTCGATTGCCCAGACCACCTCGTCCGCCGTGACCCAGCTGCTGAGGCAGTCGCTCGATCGCGGCCGCTGGGCTTCTGGCGCGCCGCTGAGGCAGGAGGAGATCGCGGCAGAGTTCGGCGTGAGCCGCGTGCCCGTGCGCGAGGCGCTGTTCCAGCTGCAGGCGGAGGGCCTTGTGCGCATGGTCCCCAACAAGGGCATGTACGTGCGCACGGCCAGCGCCGCCGACCTGCGCGAATGGTTCCGCCTGCGCCTGCTGATCGAAAGCGACGTGCTGGCGGAAGCGGTGCCGCGGCACACGGCCGAAACCATCAACCGCGTGGAGACGGTGCAGGCGGCGCTGGACAAGGCACATGCGGTGGCCGACTGGATCGCCGGCGACCGCGAGTTCCACGAGGCGCTGTACGCGCCCGCCCAGCGGCCCGAGTCCATGGCGATCGTGCGCCGGCTGCGCCACCTGGTGGACCGCTTCTACTTCGCGCGCATGAAGCCGGGCGCGCGAGCGCAGGGCTGGCACGAGGAGCACCATGCGCTGGTGCGCGCGGTCAAGCGGCGCGATGCGAAGGCGGCCGTGAAGGTGCTGCAGACCCACCTGGCGGAAACCGAGCGCAGCGCGCTGGCCGCGCTCGCGAAATCATGAAGGAGAGCGGCATGGCCACCTACGGCTGCACCATCGAATGGTCACGCGGCGGCGAAGCGTTCAGCGACCGCAAGTACAGCCGCGCGCACCACTGGCGCTTCGACGGCGGTGCCGTGGTACCGGGATCGAGCTCACCGCATTCGGTGCGGCCGCCCTACTCCGACCCATCGGCCGTGGACCCCGAGGAAGCGCTGGTGGCCGCCGTCTCGAGCTGCCACATGCTGTGGTTCCTCTCGCTGGCCGCGGAACAGGGTTACGTGATCGACAGCTACACCGACGCCGCGGAAGGCCACATGGCGCGCTTCGCCGACGGCCGCCAGGGCATCACCGAGATCGTGCTGCGGCCGCAGGTGGTGGTCTCGGGTCCGGCCGCACCCGACGACGCCGCCATCGATGCGCTGCACCACTCCGCGCACGGGCACTGCTTCATCGCCAACTCGATCCGCAGCGAAGTGCACGTGGAGGAAGCTGGCGGCACGCCGCCAGCTAGCGATGGCACGCGGGGGTCGCCAGCATGACCACGTGCATGTCGCCGAACCCCGACCCACCTTCACAGGCTCGAGCTGTTCCGCCAGGCCGCCCGCGCGACGGCATCGAGCGCGCCGTCCACCACCGGGTGCGCGGAGACCAGGCGCAGGGAGCCCTGGCCCAGCATGCCGTTCAACTTGCGGCGCGTCATCGAGCGCGTGGAGCCGCTGGCGTGCGTGAACATGAACAGCAGGCCGTGCGGGCTGGCCCAGGTGAGCTGCCAGCGTTCCCAGCCGTCGCCCTGCAGGTCCACGTACGCGCCGACCTCCAGTTCCTGCGGCGGCAGCGTGTCGGGCTGCGAGGCGGGGGCGCCCAGCGGGATGGCCGAATCCGGCACGAAGCCCGACTCGTGCATTTCCAGCGGCGCCAGCCAGGTGTTCACGCGCTCCGGCGGCGGCTCGTGGTCCGCCGGCCGCAGCGCGCTGCCGGTGGCGGTGGACAGCGCGAGGTCGCGCAGCGCGGACAGCAGGTTCTGCCAGCGGTCGGTGTCGGCCGGCAGGTGGTCGATGCTGGAGAGCCCCTCGTCGATGCGTGCCACCAGCGTGCGCTGGTGCGCGGCCACGCGCGCGGCCAGCGGAGGCTGCACGCTCCACAGCACCGTCTGGACCACCCACCCGTAGCCCCAGGGATCCTCGGCGCCCGTGGTGTCGGCCAGTCGCGCCTGCGCCATCACCTGCGCCCAGGGGCCGGTGAGGAAGGCCAGCGCCTCGGGTGGCGCGGAAGCCGCGTCGGGCCGCTCCAGGATCTGCCGGGCCAGCCGCTCGGCCAGCAGGTTGCGCTGCTCGGCGCGCATCAGCGCCCGCACCGCGCGCTCGCGGTTGCGCCGGCCGCGCGGCTGCGCCTCGTCCCAGGCCTCCTGCAGCGCATGCAGCGCGATCTCGAAGCTCTCCGGCCCGGTGCCGCCCGCATCCAGCAGCGCATCGGTGGCCTGCTGCAGGACGTCCATGAAGGTGCCGAAGCCGGGGTCGTCCGCCGAACTCCAGGCCAGGCTGCGCTGCGTGATCTGCTCCAGCACCTGGCGGGCGGGATGCTCGCGATCGCTGAAGAAGCGGGGATCGACCAGCGCCAGCCGCAGCAGCGCCGGCTCCAGGTCGCGCACGATGCCGCGCACGCCGGGCAGCAGCCGCGGGTCGGCCGAGAGGTTGTCGACCATCAGGTGGACGACCTCCAGGCCGAGCGCCTGCGAGGGCCGCTTGGCTTCCTGACGCAGCGCTTCGCGGAAGCTTTCCAGGCTGTCGCGCCCCCGCCCCGGCATGGCGGCCTGGCGCTGGCGCAGCTGCAGCAGCAGCTGGTCCACCTTGCGCATGTCCTGCACCATCTCCAGCGCCGAAGGCACCGTGTGCGAGAAGTCGCTCTCGCTGAAGATGACGACCGATTCGTTGGCGTCGTCCGCGGACTGCGCGGACAGCAGCTTGCGCAGTTCGCGGATCGTGAGCTGCGTCGCCTGGTCCCGTGCCTCCTGCGGCACGCCGTCGTCCATCCCCACCAGGCCGTCCTCCTGCGAAGCGGCGGCGGCCGGTTGCAGGCGCTGGGCCATCGCGGCATAGGACTGCGCGAGTTCCTCGGCCATCAACGGCGGCAGGTAGCGCAGCCAGCGGCGCCGCACGGCCGGCGAGACCGGGCTCTGGCGCGCCAGGCGGTAGATGCTGCGCACGTAGACCTCGGGGCGCAGCGGGTGGCGGTGCATCCCGCCGGCCGGCGTCAGCCCGGCGGCGGCCAGCGTGGCTTCCAGCTTTTCCAGCTGCGGCCGCACGGCCGCTTCCAGCTCGCGCGCGCCGTGCACCAGGTCGGCGTTCTCCTGCAGCTGTTCGTCGCCGAGCAGCTGGAGCGAATCGAAGCTGAGGGAGGAGCCGCGGTCGCCGGCGATCGCCTGCGCGAATTCGGCGAGCAGCGCCTGCGGGAAGGCGCCGGTCAGCGCCTGCTGCTGTTCCTTCAGGACACCCGCGGCTTCCAGCAGCAGGTTGCGGTCCACCACGTCCGACACGCGGGCCGCGGTACCAGGCAACTCGCGCAGGGCGCGCGACAGCGTGGCCTGCATCAGTTCCGCGCCGGCGACGGCGGCGTCCTTGATGCAGGCACGATAGAGCGACTGGTACTGCGGTTGTTGCGTGGTGCCGCTCATTGCGGCCCGCCTCCTCGTTTGGTATCGGCGCCCGCAGGCGCGAACTTACTTCAGCGCTTTATAGCGCACCCGGTGCGGTCTTGCACCTTCCTCGCCCAGGCGCTTGCGCTTGTCGGCTTCGTATTCCTGGTAGTTGCCGTCGAAGAACACCCACTTGCCCTCGTCTTCCGCGGCCAGGATGTGGGTGGCGATGCGGTCCAGGAACCAGCGGTCGTGGCTGATCACCATCACGCTGCCCGCGAATTCCAGCAGCGCGTCTTCCAGCGCCCGCAGGGTTTCCACGTCCAGGTCGTTGGACGGTTCGTCCAGCAGCAGCACGTTGCCGCCCTGCAGCAGCGTCTTGGCCAGGTGCAGGCGCCCGCGCTCGCCGCCGGAGAGCAGGCCGACCTTCTTCTGCTGGTCGCCGCCGTTGAAGTTGAAGCGGCCGCAGTAGGCGCGGCTGGGCATGGTGAACTTGCCGATCTGGATCAGGTCGAGGCCGCCGGAGACGTCCTCCCACACGGTCTTGTCGTTGGCCAGTTCGTCGCGGTGCTGGTCGACGAAGGCCATCTGCACGGTCTTGCCGATCTTCACCTCGCCCGCGTCCGGCTTCTCCTTGCCCGCGATCATCTTGAACAGCGTGGACTTGCCGGCGCCGTTGGGGCCGATGATGCCGACGATGGCGCCCGCGGGCACCTTGAAGCTCAGGTTGTCGATCAGCATGCGGTCGCCGAAGGACTTGGACACGTTCACGAACTCGATCACCTCGTGGCCCAGGCGCTCGCCCACCGGGATGAAGATCTCGTTGGTCTCGTTGCGCTTCTGGTATTCGTAGTCGGACAGTTCCTCGAAGCGCGCCAGGCGCGCCTTGCTCTTGGCCTGCCGGCCCTTGGGATTGGAGCGCGCCCACTCCAGTTCCTTCTTCATCGCCTTGGTGCGGGCGTCCTCGGTGCGCTGCTCGGACTCCAGGCGCGCTTCCTTCTGCTCCAGCCAGGTGGAGTAGTTGCCCTTGTACGGAATGCCGCGGCCGCGGTCCAGTTCCAGGATCCACTCGGCGGCGTTGTCCAGGAAGTAGCGGTCGTGGGTGATGCCCACCACGGTGCCCGGGAAGCGCGCGAGGAACTGCTCCAGCCACTCCACCGATTCGGCGTCCAGGTGGTTGGTGGGTTCGTCCAGCAGCAGCATGTCGGGCTTGGACAGCAGCAGGCGGCACAGCGCCACGCGGCGCTTCTCGCCACCCGACAGGTTCCTGATCATCGCGTCCCAGGGCGGCAGGCGCAGTGCGTCGGCCGCGATTTCCAGCTGGTGCTCGGTGTCGTCGGCGCCGGCGGCCGCGATGATCGCCTCCAGCCGGCCCTGCTCCTCCGACAGCTTGTCGAAATCGGCATCGGGCTCGGCGTAGGCGGCGTAGATCTCTTCCAGGCGCGCCTTGGCGGTCAGCACCTCGCCCATGCCGCCTTCGACGGCCTGGCGCACGGTCTCATCGGGATTGAGCTGCGGCTCCTGCGGCAGGTAGCCGATCTTGATGCCCGGCATCGGGATCGCCTCGCCCTCGATCTCCTTGTCGAGGCCGGCCATGATCTTCAGCAGGGTGGACTTGCCGGAACCGTTCAGGCCCAGGACGCCGATCTTGGCCCCGGGGAAGAAGCTGAGCGAGATGTCTTTCAGGATCTGCCGCTTCGGCGGCACGATCTTGCCGACGCGGTTCATGGTGTAGACGTACTGGGCCATAGGACTTTGCTGCGGGAAACCGTCGATTATCCCGCATGACGAAATCCCGCGCGCGCGCGGCTTCGTCAGGCCTTCTTGCCGATGCTGTTCTTCAGGGCCGCGCGGGCCACGTGGTCCAGGGCTTCGTCCACCACCGGGCGGTCGGCGACGATGCGCACGTGGTCGCTGGCGCGCAGCTTGTCCAGCGTGCGGCGCGACATCGAGTGGGCGGCGCCGCCCACCGAGGTGAACATGAACAGGGTGGCCATCGGGCTGCACCAGGTGAGCTGCGCGCGCACCCATTCGCCCTTGATCTGGATCTCCACCCAGGTGCCCACCTTCAGGTCCTCGATCCGGGCGGCCGCCCGGTTCCGCGGCCTCTTCGGCCTTGGCCGCCTCGCTGCCGGCTGCCGCCGCGGGGGCCGGCTCATCCGCCTGCGGGGCGGCCTCGGGCGAAGCTACGTGTTCGACGTCGGTGTCCAGGCCCGGGAAGTCGACGTAGCCCGACTCCTGCACCTCCACGCCGTCGAGCCACATCTCGACCTGGCTGTCGGTGAACTTCGATTCCTCTTCCCAGGCCTCGTCGGCCGCCTTCTGCACCGCCTCGTCGCGGCCTTCCTGCACCGCCGCCTTGTGCAGCGTGATCAGGTGGTCGAAGAAGCGCTGCGTCATCTCGGGCGGGTAGCCGATGCCCTGAAGGCCCTCGCGCATGCGCTGCAGCAGCCCGGGGATCATCTGCACCAGGCGGCGCGCGCGGCCGCGCTGCGCCGTGGACTTCTGCACGCTCCACACCAGGTCGTCGACCAGCGCGCGGTAGCCGTGCGGGTCGGCCTCGCCGTCCTCGCAACTGAGCTGCGCCTCGGCCACCACCTGGGCCCAGGCATTGCGCAGGAAGTCGCGCACGAAATCGGCGACGTCCATGCCTTGCAGCAGCTCAGGAATTCGGCGGCCAGCTTCTGCGCGAGCAGGTTGCGCTGTTCCGCGTGCAGCAGGGCCTTGGCGGCTTCCGCGCGCTTCTGCTTGCTACCCTGGTCCTGGTCCTTCCACTGCTCCTGCAGGTGGCCCAGCAGCTCGCGGAAGGTGTCGGCGTCCACCACCTTGCTTTCCAGCCACTGCGAGGCGGACTCCACCGACTTCATGAAGCGGTCGAAGCCCGGGTCGGTCTCGGCCTGGAAGGCCAGGCTGCGCTGCGTGATGCGATCCAGCACCTGGCGCGCCGGGTGGGTGCGGTCGCTGAAGAAGCGCGAGTCTTCCTTGGCCAGCCGGTGCACGGCACCCTGCATGGCCTTGAGCTGGCGCTTGAGCGGCGTGAGCAGGCGGCGGTCCTCGGCGAGGTGGTCGAACATCATCTGCACCACTTCCTCGCCCAGCTGCTCGCCGATGCGCGACGGCACCGTGGCGGGCGTGCCGACACCGGCCAGCATGTCGACCGGCTCGGCCGGCGCGGCAGTGGCCTTGGGACGCTTTTCCAGCCGCTTGACCAGTTCGTCGGTCTTCTTCAGGTCCTGCAGCAGCGCCATGGAGGCCGGCACCGTGTGCAGGAACTCCGCCTTGCGCGGCTGGTCCAGGTCGCCCACCAGCAGCTTGCGCAGCCGGTCCAGCGTGAGCAGGGTCTTGGCCGCGGTGTCCGTGACGGGCTTGCCGCCGGCACCGGAGCCCTTGCCGACCCGGCCCCCAGGGGAACGGCCGGCTCGACGCCCGTGGAGCGCAGCCAGTCGGTCATCTCGCGGTACAGCCGCCGCAGGTTCACGCCCAGCAGTCCGGCCGCGGGGGTGATGATCGCCTCGCGCGCCTCGGCATCCGTGACGTGCTGCTGCAGTGCGAACTGCAGCGCCTTCACGAACACGTCCGGCCGCACCGGGTTCAGACCGGGCTGGATGGTGCGCCATCCGAGCATGGTGCTGATCAGGGCATCGAGCGCCGGCAGCGCGTCGTCCACGGCCATGGCCACTTCCTGCTGCGCGCGCGCCAGCTCGATGCTCTGGTCCAGCTTGTCGTCGCCGAACAGCTGCAGGTCCTCGTAGCGCAGGACCTCGGTGGTGGTCTGGTCCTTGCCGCCGCCCTCGTACACCAGGCGGGTCAGCTCGGTCACGAAGTGGGCCTTGACCGCGTCCGCTTCCTCGTGCAGCCCGATGATCGCGTTGCGCACGTTGGGCAGCTGGAAGGCCACCACCCGCTTGCCGCCGGTGGCCAGGGCGCCGTCCTCCAGCCCCTGCAGCACCTGGCCGAACAGGGTCTCGGACTGTTTCAGCATGGCCGCCATGCAGTCGCTCAGCGAAGGCTGCAACTGGGTAGGGTCGTCCGCGACGCCCAGGCGGAGCTTCATGGTCGTTGCCATTGGTACTTTGTGTTCAGCCCATTATGGGTGAGGCTCAGGCGTGCGCCAATTTTTGACAGGACGGGTGACACTTTGCGCGCGACGGCCGGTACGGAGGAACAACACGAACGGCGGCCGCGGCACGAAGCGCCCGGACGTGCGACAATGCGGCTTCTCGCGGCCTCCAGTTGCCCGCGAGCTCAGCGAATCCTCGCTGGGGACGACGCAGGCCCCGCGCCCGCAGGCTCCCGACCCCTGAACCTCATCAGCCCTTGACTGGATCCGGCCCGCGTGGCCCGGAACGGCCGATGCCCCCGCGCCCGGGAAGGCGCTTATTTGCCCCATGAATTTTGACGAACTGAATCTCGCCCCTGCCATCCTGAAGGCCGTTCGCGAGCAAGGCTACGACACCCCCACCCCCATCCAGGCCCAGGCCATCCCGGCCGTCCTCGAAGGCCATGACCTCCTCGCCGGCGCCCAGACCGGCACCGGCAAGACGGCGGCCTTCACGCTGCCCATGCTGCACAAGCTGACCCACGGCAAGAGCAGGAAGAACAAGTTCGGCAAGGACGGCATCGCCGCCCTGGTGCTGACGCCGACGCGTGAGCTCGCCGCGCAGGTGGAGGAGTCCATCCGCACCTACGGGAAGTACCTGCCGCTGACCTCCACGGTCATCTTCGGCGGCGTGGGCATGAACCCGCAGATCGACCGCATCCGCGGCGGCGTCGACATCCTCGTGGCAACGCCGGGTCGCCTGCTCGATCTGCAGCAGCAAGGCCACCTGGACCTGTCCACCGTGGAGATGCTGGTCCTCGACGAAGCCGACCGCATGCTGGACATGGGCTTCCTGCCGGACGTCAAGAAGATCCTGGCGCTGGTGCCCCGCGAGAAGCAGAGCCTGCTGTTCTCGGCCACTTTCAGCGACGAGATCCGCGACCTCGCGCACACGCTGCTGAAGGACCCCAAGAGCATCCAGGTCACGCCGCGCAACACCACCGTGCAGCGCATCGAGCAGACCATCCACCCGGTGGGCCGCGGCAAGAAGAAGGAACTGCTGGCCCACGTGATCCAGGAACACGACTGGTCGCAGGTGCTGGTGTTCACCCGCACCAAGTTCGGCGCCAACAGCGTGGCCGACTTCCTGAACAAGAAGGGCATCACGGCGATGGCCCTGCACGGCAACAAGAGCCAGACGGCGCGCACGCAGGCGCTGGCCGGCTTCAAGAGCGGCGAGATCCGCGCGCTGGTGGCCACCGACATCGCCGCCCGCGGCATCGACATCGACGACCTGCCGCACGTGGTGAACTACGAGATCCCCAACGTGCCGGAAGACTACGTCCACCGCATCGGCCGCACCGGCCGCGCGGGCAAGGAAGGCCAGGCCGTGTCGCTGGTCTGCCTGGACGAAGAGGGCTTCATGCAGGAGATCGAGCGCTTCACCAAGCAGGACATCCCCGCGGTGGTGGTCGAGGGCTTCGGCCCCGAGGCCGGCGAGCAGGCCGAGCCGATCGCCATGGGCCGCCAGGTGCTGTGGGGCGGCAAGGGCCGCCCGCCCTCGCGCGAGGTGCTCAATGCCGCGGCCAAGGCCGCGCGCAGCGAGATGATGCAGCGCATGCGCGAGAACAAGGAAAAGTCCGGCCAGCCCTCGGGCGGGCGCGGCCGCAACGGCAATGCGCAGCGCGGCGAAGGCCAGCAGGCGCGCAACGGCGGCGGCAACGGCCAGCCGGCCCGCAACGGCAACGGCAACGGCAACGGCCAGCAGGCGCGCAACGGCAACGGCGGCCAGAACGGCCGCGGCGGCCGGCCGCCGCAGCCGGCGCGTCCGCCCCAGCAGGCCCGTCCGCCGCAGCAGCCGCGCGAAGCCCGCGTCGAGCGCGACGAGGACGGTGAAGACCGCATGCCGCGCAACGTGGATCCCTTGCGCACCAACATGCCGGGGCGCCGCGACATGACGGGCGTCAAGCGCGTCACCGCCGGCGGCCAGCCGGACCCGACGCGCACCAGCATCGACAGCATGGGCGCGGGCAACGGCCGCCGCGGCGGTGGCGGTGGCGGCGGCAACCGCGGCCGCAGCAACCCCGCGCGCAACTACGGTCGCTGACCCGCGCACCGGTGGACCGGCCCGCTGCCCCGCGCACCCGGACGGCTCTGGTTGCCGGTGCCACGGGCCTCGTCGGCCGGGAGATCCTGAACGGGCTGCTGGCCGATGAAACGGTGGCGGCGGTCCATGCGCTGGCCCGCCGCCCGCTGGAGCTCCGGCACCCCAAGCTGACGACGCACGTCGTCAGCTTTTCAGCGCTGCCTCCCCTCCCCCGGTGGACGAGGTCTACCTGGCTCTCGGGACCACGATCAGGGTGGCGGGGAGCCAGCCGGCTTTCCGGGCCATCGATTTCGATGCCAACCTGGCGGTCGCGGTGGCGGCCCAGGTGGCCGGC
The DNA here is from genome assembly GCF_013087525.1 of Ramlibacter montanisoli. Lineage (GTDB taxonomy): Bacteria > Pseudomonadota > Gammaproteobacteria > Burkholderiales > Burkholderiaceae_C > Ramlibacter > Ramlibacter montanisoli. The sequence goes on from NZ_JABFCS010000001.1 coordinate 2,641,868, forward strand.
GCCCGGCGCCTGGGACTGGTCAGCGCGATGGGTGCGGACTCGCAGTCGCGCATCTTCTACAACCGGGTCAAGGGGGAACTGGAGGCAGCGCTCGACGGCCTCGGCTACGAAGGCGTCGTCATCGCGCGCCCCTCGATCCTCCATGGCGACCGCGACGCGCTCGGCCAGCCCCTGCGCAAGGGCGAGAAGCTGGCGCTGCAGGTGAGCCGCTGGCTGCGGCCCCTGATCCCGGACGACTACCGCGCGATCGCGGCGGCGGACGTGGCCCGGGCGCTGCTGCGCACCGTGCCGGTTGCGCACGGCTCGCAGGTCCTGCCCTCCGGCCGGATGCAGCCGGTCAGTTGAGTTTGCTGGAAGGCGGCTGCGGCTGCGGCAGCGGCCGCATGGTGCCGCTGCGCAGGTTGCGCAGCACCCAGTCCACCATCGGCGCCAGCAGCGTCCAGTGCAGGATGCGCACGGTCGTGTAGTGGCGCCGGAAGGCGCGCGAGCGCATGAAGTCGCGCGCGTCGTGGAACACGCCCAGGTCGCGCACCACCATCAGGTCGCACTCGGTGGGCACGCCGCCGAGGAAGGAATCCTCGTAGCCGTCCCACAGCATGTTGCCGTTGACGTGGATGCCGTAGCCCCATTCCCAGCCCAGGTCGCGCAGGCGCTGGCGCGCCGCCGCCATGCAGGTGGGATCGAAGATGTAGGTGTCGGTGCGCAGCCAGCGGCCATGCAGCCAGATCTCCACGATCGGCCGCGCCGCCTCGCGCAGCCCGGGGGCGATGCCGCGCAGGATCTCGCCGGCCAGGGTGACGTAGCGGATGCGGGCGGGCAGCTGCGCGATGCGCAGCATGGCCACCAGCAGGGTGGCCTTGTCCGGCGCGTCGCCGCGGCCGGCATCGAACACTTCGCGCGCCGTCAGGGCGCGCAGCTTCACCCGGCGGGCGAGCGGCAGCCGCTTGACATGGCCGTAGATCGCGAGCGCCTTCTCGCGCTCGTTCTTGCAAAGCTGGGTGAGCGCATGCACCCGCAGCCGCAGCTTCGGGTCTTCCAGGTCCAGCAGGGCGGACGGCCGCAGCCAGAGCTGCGGGTCGTCGGCCCCGGCGGCCAGGGGCAAACGTGCGGACAAAGCCACGTGAACTACCTTCCCAACTTGTTGCCCGGCACATCGAGGTGCCGATGTATCAAAGTGTAGTACTCATCCGGGGCAAGCCGCTAAGAGAGTGGCCTAATCGTTGCTGGGGGATTCACACCCGCCTCCTTCCACCGGCCGGCGGCCGGCGGACACCGCCGGTCTCCCGCAGCAGGCGGGCGGGCGCGTCCACCCGGGGCAGGCGGCGGCGGCTGGCCAGCACGGCGTCGATGTCGTCGCCGGCGCTGTCGATCAGGCCCAGGATCGCCCGCTCGGCCTTGGCGGGGTTGCGGGCGATCACCGCATCCAGCACCGCCCGGTGCATGGGCAGCGAATTGCGCGGCCCGTCCTTGCGGCTGGTGGAGATCTCGAAGCTGGTGCGCAGCAGCGCCCCTATGGCCTTGCTCATCTGGATCATCATGCGGTTGCCGCAGGCCCGCAGCAGGCCCTGGTGGAAGCGCAGGTCGTGCGTGACGTAGTCGCCGCCCTCCTCGACCGCCAGCCGCATGCCCTGGAAGGCAGCCTCGATGTCCGCGATGTCCTGGGCCGTCGCCCGCTCGGCCGCCATCCGCACCGCCGCCGGCTCGACCACCCGCCGCAGCTCCTGCAGGTCGCGCAGGAATTCGCGCGTGAGGCCGGCGCGGGACTGCCAGGCCACGACGTCCGGGTCGAACCAGTTCCAGTGGTCGGAGGAAAGCACGCGCGTGCCCACCTTGGGGCCGGTGCTCACCAGTCCCTTGCCCACCAGCGACTTCACCGCCTCGCGCACGACCGTGCGGCTGACGCCGAGCTCCGCGCCCAGCAGCGGCTCGGGCGGAATGGTCGCGCCGGCGGCGTAGCGCCCGGAAACGATGGCCTCGCCGAGGTGGTCCACCGTGTTGCCGTACACGTTCTTGATCATGCGGACAGGCCCTCCCGCCCGCCATTCATATGACGATATGACCATAAGCGCAACCGGGCCGACCCGTACTCCGCCCTGTTCCCGGTGCAATGCTGATGACGCGCCATTTCTTTCATGCTACAAGGTCCGTCGCATTGCGCATCATCATCATCATCATCGAGGGACGATGGCCACAGTCGACATCAGAGGGGTGGAGAAGTATTTCGGCACCGCGCGCATCATCCGCGGCGTGGACATCTCCATCGAGGACGGGCAGTTCGCCGTGCTGGTGGGGCCGTCGGGCTGCGGCAAGTCCACGCTGCTGCGCATGCTCGCCGGGCTGGAGGAGATCAGCAAGGGCGAGATCCGCATCGGCGACCGCGTGGTCAACGGCCTGACGCCCAAGGAACGGGACATCGCCATGGTGTTCCAGAACTACGCGCTGTACCCGCACATGACCGTGCGCGACAACATGGCCTTCAGCCTGATGCTGGCCAAGCAGCCGAAGTCGGTGGCCGACGAGCGCGTGCGCAAGGCCGCGGACATCCTCGGGCTGGGCGAGCTGCTCGATCGCTATCCGCGCCAGCTCTCGGGCGGCCAGCGCCAGCGCGTGGCCATGGGACGCTGCATCGTGCGCGATCCGCAGGTCTTCCTGTTCGACGAACCGCTGTCCAACCTGGACGCCAAGCTGCGCGTGCAGATGCGCACCGAGATCAGCGAGCTGCACCAGCGGCTGAAGACGACCTCCGTGTACGTCACGCACGACCAGATCGAGGCCATGACCATGGCCGACAAGATCGTGGTCATGCGCGACGGCCTGGTGGAGCAGACCGGCACGCCGCTGGAGCTCTACGACAACCCGGCCAACCAGTTCGTCGCCGGCTTCATCGGCTCGCCCGCCATGAACTTCCTGCCCGGCGTGCTCCGGCGCGCCAACGGCAGCGCGCGCGTCGAGTTCGGCGACGGCCTGTGGCTGCCGGCGCCGCCCGCCGCCGCCGCGCTGCAGGACGGCCAGGGCGTGGTCTACGGCACCCGTCCCGAGCACATGGAACTGGCCGGCGGCAGCGAGGGCGTGGCCACCGAAGTGGTGGTGGTGGAGCCCACCGGCGCCGACACGCAGGTGTTCACCAAGATCGCCGGCGTGGAGGTCACCAGCGTGTTCCGCGACCGCCACGCCTTCCGGCCCGGCGAAATGATCCGGCTGCGCCCGGACCCCGCCCGCGCCCACCTGTTCGACGCCGCCAGCGGCGTGCGGCTGCTTCCCTGAGGAAGCCGGCCCCGGATCCTGCGTTCCCCCTTTGCGTCAACCAACAGGAGACACCTATGACGAACCGTCGCAAGTTTCTGAACCAGGCATCGGCCGGTGCCGCCGCCGTCTCGCTGCCACTCCTGTGGCCGGCCAGCGCGCAGGCCCAGTGGAACAACACGCCGGAAAAGGGCGCCAAGCTGCGCGTGCTGCGCTGGAAGCGCTTCGTGCAGGGCGACGAGGACGCCTACATCGCCAACGTCAAGAAGTTCACCGCCAAGTACGGCATCGACGTGCGCCTGGACAACGAGGGCTGGGAAGATGTGCGCCCGAAGGCGGCGGTGGCCGCCAACACCGGCGCCGGCCCGGACATCATCCTGTCCACCAACGACGACGCCAACCTCTACCCGGACAAGCTGGTCGACATGACCGACGTGGCCAACTACCTGGGCAAGAAGTACGGCGGCTGGTACCCCGCGGCCGAGGCCTATCTGCGCCCCGATGGCCGCAAGTGGATCGGCGTGCCGCTGGGCGGCACCGGCTCGATGATGGTGTACCGCGACAGCCAGCTGAAGGCGGCCGGCATCAACAGCTTCCCCAAGGACACCGACGGCTTCCTGAAGATGTTCCAGGCGCTCAAGGCCAAGGGCACGCCCGGCGGCATGGCGCTGGGCCACGCCACGGGTGACAGCGGCTGGACGCAATGGCTGATCTGGGCCTTCGGCGCCTCGCTCGTGGACAAGAGCAACAAGGTCGTGATCGACAGCCCGGCGACCATCAAGGCGCTGGAGTACGGCAAGGAGCTGTACGCCAACTTCGTGCCGGGCACGCTGTCCTGGCTGGACCCGAACAACAACAAGGCCTTCCTCGACGGCCAGGTCTCGGTGACCAACAACGGCATCTCGATCTACTACGCCGCCAAGAACTCCACCGACCCCAAGGTCAAGGACATGGTGGCCGACATCCAGCACGCCAACTTCCCGGTCGGCCCGGTGGGAGTGCCGACCGAGTACCACCTGTTCTTCAACCAGATGGTGTTCAAGCACACCAAGTACCCGAAGGCCGCCAAGGAGTTCGTGCGCTTCATGATGGAAGAGGAACAGTACGGTCCCTGGATGCAGGCCGCCGGCGGCTACATCTCGCAGCCCCTGGTGGCCTACGAGAAGAACCCGGTGTGGTCCGCCGACCCGAAGAACACGCCCTACCGCGACGCCGTCAAGAACATGCGGCCCGCGGGCTACGCCGGCAAGCTGGGCTACGCGTCCGCGGGCGCGCTGGCCGACTTCATCGTGCAGGACATGGTGGCCGAGGCGGTGAGCGGCTCCAAGACCCCGCAGGAAGCGGCCAAGCGGGCGCAGCAGCGCGCTGAGCGCTACTACAAGGTCTGAGCGCGTGAAGGCCGACGCCCTGCCAACGCCGGAGGCCGGGCTGCGCACCAGCAGCCCCGGCCTGCTGCACCGCCTGCAGAACAGCCGCAACTTCCTCGGGCTGCTGTTCATGCTGCCCGCGGCGGTGCTGCTGCTGCTGTTCCTGACCTATCCGCTGGGCCTGGGCGTCTGGCTCGGGTTCACGGACGAGAAGGTGGGGCGCGGCGGCGAGTGGGTCGGCCTGTCCAACTACATCTACCTCTGGGGGACAGCGTCACGCGGCTGGCGCTGTTCAACACCCTCTTCTACACGGCGGTCGCCAGCGTCATCAAGTTCGCGCTGGGGCTGTGGCTGGCGATCATCCTGAACGAGCACATCCCGTTCAAGACCTTCTTCCGCACGGTGATCCTGCTGCCCTACATCGTGCCGACGGCGCTGTCCGCCATCGCCTTCTGGTGGATCTACGACTCGCAGTTCTCCATCATCAGCTGGGGGCTGATGAAGATGGGGCTGATCGACAGCTACATCGACTTCCTGGGCGACCCGTGGAACGCGCGGCTGTCCACCATCGTCGCCAACATCTGGCGCGGCGTGCCCTTCGTGGCCATCACGCTGCTGGCCGGCCTGCAGACGATCTCGCCTTCGCTGTACGAAGCGGCGGCCATCGACGGCGCCAGCGGCTGGCAGCGCTTCCGCTTCGTCACCCTGCCCCTGCTCACGCCGATCATCGCGGTGGTGATGACCTTCTCGGTGCTGTTCACGTTCACCGACTTCCAGCTGATCTACGTGCTCACGCGCGGCGGCCCGCTGAATGCCACCCACCTGATGGCGACGCTGTCCTTCCAGCGCGCGATCCCCGGCGGCGCGCTGGGCGAAGGCGCGGCCATCGCGATCGCGATGGTGCCCTTCCTGCTGGCGTCCATCCTCTTCAGCTATTTCGGCCTGCAGCGCCGGGCCTGGCAGCAAGGCGGCAACGACACATGAAAGCCAATTCCGACGACAGCCAGGGCATGCACTACCTGAGCTCGCTGCCCCGCCGGGTCGTGACGCTCTACGTGCCGCTGGCCGCCTTCGTGTTCGTCCTGCTGTTCCCCTTCTACTGGATGGCGGTCACGTCCTTCAAGCCGGACAACGAACTGCTCTCGCGCGACGGCAATCCCTTCTGGGTGATCGCCCCGACGCTGGCGCACTTCAAGAAGCTGCTGTTCAACACCTCCTACCCGGAGTGGCTGTGGAACACGGTGATCATCTCGGTCTCGGCCACCTTCGTGTCGCTGCTGGCGTCGGTGCTGGCGGCCTACGCGATCGAGCGGCTGCGCTTCCGCGGCTCCCGCCACGTGGGGCTGTCGATCTTCCTGGCCTACCTGGTGCCGCCCTCGATCCTGTTCATCCCGCTGGCCACCATCGTGTTCAAGCTGGGCCTGTTCGACACGCGCTGGGCGCTGATCCTCACCTACCCGACCTTCCTGATCCCCTTCTGCACCTGGCTGCTCATGGGCTACTTCCGCTCCATCCCCTTCGAGCTGGAGGAGTGCGCGCTGATCGACGGGGCGACCCGCCTGCAGATCCTGGTGAAGATCATCCTGCCGCTGTCGGTGCCGGGCCTGATCTCCGCCGGCATCTTCGCCTTCACGCTGTCGTGGAACGAGTTCATCTACGCGCTGACCTTCGTGTCGTCCTCGGAGGTGAAGACGGTGCCGGTGGGCGTGGTCACCGAGCTGGTCGAGGGAGACGTTTACCATTGGGGCGCGCTCATGGCCGGGGCCCTGCTGGGCTCGCTGCCGGTGGCCATCATCTATTCGTTCTTCGTCGAGTATTACGTGTCGGGGCTCACCGGCGCGGTCAAGGAATAAGCACCCCATGAAAAGGAAAAAGCCCGAGGAGCTGCGCTCCCAGCAGTGGTTCGGCCGGCAGGATCGCGACGGCTTCGCCTACCGCAGCTGGGTCAAGGGCAAGGGCGTGCCGCACGACCAGTTCGACGGCCGCCCCGTCATCGGCATCTGCAACACTTTCAGCGAGCTCACGCCCTGCAACTCGCATTTCCGCACGCTCGCGGAACAGGTGAAGATCGGCGTGTACGAGGCCGGCGGCTTCCCGCTCGAATTCCCCGTGATGTCGCTGGGCGAGACGCTGCTGCGCCCCACCGCCATGCTCTATCGCAACCTGGCGAGCATGGACGTGGAGGAATCGATCCGCGGCAACCCGGTGGACGGCGTCGTGCTGCTCATGGGCTGCGACAAGACCACGCCCTCGCTGATCATGGGCGCCTCCAGCGTGGACCTGCCCACCATCGGGGTGTCCGGCGGGCCCATGCTCAGTGGCAAGTGGCGCGGCCAGGAACTGGGTTCCGGCACCGGCGTGTGGAGCATGAGCGAGCAGGTGCGCGCCGGCACGCTCAAGCTGCAGGACTTCTTCGAGGCCGAAAGCTGCATGCACCGCAGCCACGGCCACTGCATGACCATGGGCACGGCCTCCACCATGGCCAGCATGGTCGAAGCGCTGGGCGTGGGCCTGCCGGGCAACGCAGCCTATCCCGCGGTAGACGGCCGCCGCAACGTGATCGCGCGCATGGCGGGCCGCCGCATCGTGGAGATGGTCCACACCGACCAGAAGCTCTCCAGCATCCTCACCCGCGAAGCTTTCGAGAATGCCATCAAGACCCTGGCGGCCATCGGCGGCTCGACCAACGCGGTGATCCACCTGATCGCCATCGCCCGCCGCATCGGCGTGGAGCTGTCCATCGAGGACTTCGACAAGCTGGGCAGCGAGATGCCCTGCCTGGTGAACCTGCAGCCGTCCGGCAAGCACCTGATGGAGGACTTCTGCTACGCCGGCGGCCTGCCGGTCGTGATGAAGGAAATCGAAAGCCACCTGCACCTGGATGCGGTCACCGCCAGCGGCAAGACCGTGCGCGAGAACATCGCCGATGCGCAGAACTTCAATCAGGAAGTGATCCAGCCGCTGGCCGCGCCCTTCAAGGAGAAGGCGGGCATCGCGGTGCTGCGCGGCAACCTCGCCCCGCGCGGTGCGGTGATCAAGCCCAGCGCCGCCACGCCGCAGCTGATGGTGCACCGCGGCCGCGCCGTGGTGTTCGAGGACATCGAGGACTTCCACAAGCGCATCGACGACGAAGACCTGGACGTGGACGAACACTGCGTGCTGGTCCTGAAGAACTGCGGCCCCAAGGGCTATCCGGGCATGGCGGAGGTCGGCAACATGCCGCTGCCGCCCAAGGTGCTGCGCAAGGGCATCACCGACATGGTCCGCATCAGCGACGCGCGCATGAGCGGCACGGCCTATGGCACGGTGGTGCTGCACACGGCGCCGGAAGCAGCCGCGGGTGGTCCGCTGGCGCTGGTGCAGAACGGGGACATGATCGAGCTCGACGTGCCCAAGCGCCGCCTGCACCTGGAGGTGAGCGACGCCGAACTCGCCAAGCGCATGGCGAAGTGGCAGCCGCCGAAGCCGCCGCTGTCCTCCGGCTACTGGAAGCTCTACATCGACCACGTGCTGCAGGCCGACGAAGGCGCCGACCTGGACTTCCTGGTCGGCAAGCGCGGCGCCTTCGTGCCGCGCGACAACCACTGAGGTCGTGCGCCCCCTCGTCGCCGTCGACTGGGGCACCAGCGCCCTGCGCGCGGCGCGCATCGCGCCCGACGGCGCGGTGCTGGAGGAGCGGGCCTCCACCCGCGGCATCCTGGGCGTGCCGGCCGGCGGCTTCCCCGCCGTGCTGGCCGAGACCTGCGGCGAGTGGCTGGGCGATGCCGTTGCGTTGTGCCTGGTGAGCGGCATGGCCGGCAGCCGGCAAGGCTGGCGCGAAGCGCCTTACCTCGCCTGTCCCGCCGGCTTTCCGGAACTCGCCGGCGGCCTGCTGTGGATCGAACAGGGACGCATCGCGCTGGTGCCCGGCCTGTCCTGCGAAGCCGATGGCGTGCCCGACGTGATCCGCGGCGAGGAGGTGCAGGTCTTCGGCGCGCTCGACCTGCTGCAGCGCGACGAAGGCACGTTCGTGCTGCCCGGCACGCACAGCAAGTGGGTGCAGGTGCGGGACGGACGCGTACAGTCCTTCGCCACCTTCATGACCGGCGAGGTATACGCCCTGCTGCGCCAGCACTCGATCCTGGCGCGCATGATGCCGCCGCAGGACGACCCGCACGACGACGAAGCCTTCGTGCGCGGCGTTCGCCACGCGCAGGAAGCGCGCGGCCTGCTGCACGGCGCCTTCAGCGCGCGCACGCTGGCGCTGTTCGACCGCATGCCGGCCGCCGCGCTCCCGAGCTATCTCTCGGGCCTGGTGATCGGGGAGGAACTGCGCATGCGCGAGGACGCGGCCGGCCCCGTGGTGCTGGTCGGCAGCCCGGGGCTCACGCAACGCTACGGGCTGGCGCTGCACGCGCTGGACCGCGAGGCACGCAGCATCGGTGCCGAGGCGACCTGGCGCGGCCTGTGGGCGCTGGCCCGCACCCTGGAGGAATGATGGACGCAATGCTCGCCCAGGCTGGGCGCGAGGCCCTCGCGCGGCTGCCGTTGGTGGCCATCCTGCGCGGCATCACGCCGCCCGAGGCCGGCGCCGTCGGCGATGCGCTGGTGGACGCTGGCTGGCGCCTGCTCGAGGTGCCGCTGAATTCTCCAGACCCGCTGCAAAGCATTGCTGCATTGGCCAGGCGCCACCCGAACGCGATCGTCGGCGCCGGCACCGTCCGCACACCCGACGAAGTCCGGGCCGTGCACGCCGCCGGCGGCCGGCTGGTGGTCTCCCCGCATGTCGACGCGCGCGTGGTGCAGGCCGCAACGCAGCTCGGAATGGCCGCGGTGCCGGGCGTGATGACGCCGACCGAGGCCTTCGCCGCGCTGGACGCGGGCGCGAGCGCGCTGAAGCTCTTCCCCGCCGAGATGATCCCGCCGGGTGCCGTGAAGGCCTTGCGCGCCGTGCTGCCCGCGGACGCGGTGCTGATGCCGGTGGGCGGCATCGCGCCGGGGACGATGGCGGCCTACCGCGACGCCGGTGCCGGCGGCTTCGGCATCGGCTCTGCGCTCTACAAGCCCGGCATGGACGCGCAGGCGGTCGCCGCTGCGGCGCAGGCTTTCGCGGCGGCGTGGAGCGGTACCATCCGCGCATGAACAGCGCGTCCACCACTCCGCCCCCTTCCTCCAACGTCCAGTTCGGCCTGCAGGGCCGCGTCTGCATCGTCACCGGCGCCGCCCAGGGCATTGGCGAAGCCTGCGCCCGCCGCTTCGCGCGCGAGGGCGCCAAGGTGGTGATCGCCGATATCGACGACCAGCGCGGCCAGGCGCTCGCGCAGGAACTGGACGCGCTGTACGTGCACTGCGACGTGGGCGACAAGGCGCAGGTGGACACGCTGGTGGCCAAGACCATGCTCAGTCATGGCCGCATCGACGTGCTGGTCAACAACGCCGGCATCTTCAAGGCCGCCGACTTCCTGGACATCACCGAGGCCGACTTCGACGCGGTGCTGCGCATCAACCTGAAGGGCTCCTTCCTGGTGGGGCAGGCGGTGGCGCGCGAGATGGCCAAGGCGGGCCGAGGCGCGATCGTGAACATGAGTTCGGTCAACGCCGTGCTGACCATCCCCAACATCGCCAGCTACAACGTGAGCAAGGGCGGCATCAACCAGCTCACGCGCGTGATGGCGCTGGCGCTGGCCGACAAGGGCATCCGGGTGAATGCGGTCGCTCCCGGCACGATCGCAACGGAGCTCGCGGCCAAGGCGGTGCTGACCAGCGAGGAAGCGAAGAAGAAGATCCTGAGCCGCACGCCGATGAAGCGGCTGGGCGAGCCTTCGGAAGTGGCGGACCTGGTGGCCTACCTGGCCAGCGATGCGTCCAGCTACGTCACCGGCGAGATCGTCGTGGTCGACGGTGGCCGGATGACGCTGAACTACACAGTGCCCGTGTAGCCCTCAGCGGGAGCGGCGCGCCGGTGCGGCCTTGCGCGGAGCCGGGCGGCGCGGCGCGGCGGCCGGTGCCTGCTGCTCCATGAACTCCCGGATCAGCCGGCGCACGACCTGCGACGGCGTCATGTCCTGGGTGCGGCAAAGGGCCTCGAAAGCCAGTTTCTTTTCCGGGTCGATCAGGATGGTGAGCCTTGCGGTCTTGAGCTCCATGGGCGGCGGTTCCGATGTTAATCGGATTGTAATTGCTTTCCGCCGCCGCGAGGGCGGGACTCACTCGATGCGCTGGCCGTTGGCGCTGGCGTACTGCACGCCGTGGCGGGCGAGATACTCGCGGATCAGCTGCCTTACCACTTGCGATGCCGTGATGTCCTGTGCCGCGCACAGGTCCTCGAACGCCTTTTTCTTCTCCGCGTCGATCAGGACGGTGAGGCGGGCGGGTTTCTCTTCCATGCGATCCCTCGAGCTTGCAAACATGATAATACTCTGCAACTATCATGTGACTCCTATGGTAGTACTTCCGCGCAACAAGGGGCGGGAGGACTCGCCGAGAAAAAGACCGGCAGCTGGCTCTTCCTTTTGTAGGCCGTGTCCAACGCTGAGCCACGCGGGCGCATGGCTGCGCGGCATTCGGCGCGGCGAACCGGCAGGCCGCGCCCGGGGTGGGCTCAGGCTGTGGCCGCGGACGGGCGCGCCGGCAGCGGCGCCTCGCGGATCGGCAGGTGCACCAGCGCGGCGCCGATGGCCAGCACGATGTCGATGTACCAGACCCAGTCGTAGGCGCCGGTGCGCTCGAACACGCGGCCTCCCAGCCAGGAGCCGACGAAGGCGCCGACCTGGTGGGTGAGCATCACCACGCCGAACAGCGTGGCCATGTTGGCCGGGCCGAAGAACTTGGCCACCAGTCCCGCCGTCGGCGGCACCGTGGACAGGTAGGTGAGGCCCATCACGGCCGCGAACATCAGCACCACGGGCCCGGTCTTGGGCGCGAACAGGAACACCAGCACGGCGAGCGCGCGCACCGCATAGATCAGGGACAGCAGCGACTTCATGCGCCAGCGGCCCACGGCCCAGCCCACCGCGAGGCTGCCGACGATGTTGAACAGCCCCAGCATCGCGAGCGCCCAGCCGCCCCATTGCGTCGGCAGCCCGCAGGCCTCGACCACGCCGGGCAGGTGCACCGCGAGGAAGGCGACGTGGAAGCCGCAGACGAAGAAGCCCGCGCCCAGCAGCAGGTAGTCGGAGTTGCGCAGCGCCTGCTTGACGGCCTGGCCGGCGCCGACCGGTTTCTGTCCGGTCGCCGTGCCGTGCGCGGCCGCCGTTCCGCGCAGCACCCACGCGGCCGGCAGGCAAAGCAGCGTCATCAGCGCCAGCACCTGCATCGCGGAGCCCCAGCCGATGCCGACGATCAGGAGGCGGCGATCGGCGCGGTGGCGAACTGGCCGAAGGAACCGCCGGCGTTGACCAGGCCGGTGGCGATGCCGCGGCGCGCGGGATCGATCATGCGCACGCTGGCCGACATCAGCACCGCGGGCCCCGCCATGCCGGAGCCTCCGGACGCCAGCACGCCGATGGCGAAGATCAGGCCCATGGTGGTGGTCATCAGCGGGGTGATGAAGGTGCCGATGGCCAGCAGCACCACGCCGACGGCGAGCACGCGGCCGGCGCCGTACTTGTCGGCCATCGCGCCGGCGAAGGGCTGCGTGAGTCCCCACCAGAGCTGGCCGAAGGCGAAGGCCAGGCTGATGCTGCCCAGGCCCAGGCCGGTGGAGGTGTTCAGCGCCGGCAGGAACAGGCCCATGCTCTGGCGCGCGCCCATGGTGAGCGCGAAGGTCCCGGCCGCGGCCAGCATCACCAGCCAGAAAGCGTAGCGGCGCATCGCTTCACTCATCGTGATTCCCCTCCGGAATGTCGGCGAGCAGGTCCTGGCACTCGTCCAGCAGAGCGTGCAACGCTAGCACGCGGTGCGCGCCGAGTCGCTGATTGAGTGACTCCTGCGCCACACGCCAGCGCCGCTGCGCCTCCTGCCGTTTCTCCTTTCCCGCCGGCGTGGCGCTGACGAGACGGCTGCGGCCGTCGACCCCCGGCTCCAGCACCAGCAGGCCGGCATCGATCAGCGGCCGCAGGTTGCGCGTGAGCGTGGACGCATCGACCTTCATCGCCCGCGCCAGGTCCACCGGACGCAGCGGCCCGAGTTTCACCGCATACGACAGCAGCGAGTACTGCGTGCCGCGCAGGCCGGTCTTGCCCACCTCGGCGTCGTAGAGCTGCGCCACCCGGCGCATCAGCTGGCGCAGCTTGAGGTTGGTGCAGCCCTGCGGCTTGACAGCGGTGTCCATGGCGATTATTGTAGCTGCAACCATTGCATATGCAAGTTGATTCCGGAGCGGACGAATGAGCAAGGTGGACCAGCTGGAAGCATGGCTCGCGCAGGAGCGCGAAGTGAAGGCGCGCCTGGACGCGGGCGCGGGCTGCGGCGTCGCGCGCCCCGAGCAGGTGGCCGGGCGCAGCGGCCTGGAAGTGCTGCAGGCGATGCTGCGCGGCGAGCTGCCCTACCCGCCGATCGCGCGCACGCTGGATTTCCAGCTGCTGGAAGTCGGCGAGGGCCGCGCGGTGTTCCAGGGCGCGCCGGGGCCGGGGCACCTCAATCCCATGGGCGGCATCCACGGCGGCTGGTACGCGACGCTGCTGGACTCCGCGCTCGGCTGCGCCGTTCACACCATGATGCCGCCCGGCCGCGGCTACACCACCGCGGAACTCGGCGTGAACCTGGTCAAGGCGATCGGCACCAGGGTGCAGCGGGTGCGCGCGGAAGGGCGCGTGCTGCACTGCGGCCGGCAGCTGGCAACGGCGGAGGCGCGACTGGTGGGGCCGGACGGGACGCTGTATGCACATGCGACGACGACGTGCCTGGTGTTCGAGATGCCCGCGGCGAGGTGAGCCGGCCGCTGTCGTGCATTGCAGGTCCAGCCCGCAATCCCATGAATTTCACTTCTTCCGCAGCCCGTCGAACGCGAAGGTGAAGATCAGGTCCAGCCCGGCCCGTTCCCCGCCTCCGCCCGCACCGTCACCCTGCGCGAAACGTCTAGAGAAGATGAACAGCGTGCCCATGGTCCCCGACAGGCTGCGTTCGTAGGCGGCGTAGAAGTTGTCGGCGAAGCGCTTGCCCACGCGCACCACGGCGCCGCTGGTGCTGTCCGGACGCACGCTCAGGTCGTCCAGTCCCAGGCTACCGGCGATGCCCTTGCCGGTGCCGCGGCGGCCCGATAGCAGCGCGGTGGCCGCGCGTTGCAACAGCGCGGTCTCCGCGCCACCGCCGGAGGACGAGCGTCCCAGCACCACATACGACAGGGTCTCCGCTTCCGAGAGGCCCCCTTCCGAATACAGCTCCACGTGCGGCGACTGCGCACGGCCGGTCACCAGCACGCCCACCTTCTCGGTCATGTTCGGGCGCAGGGCCAGGATGTCGAGCGCGGGGTTGTCGGCCGGGCCGGTGAAGCGCAGTTCGCCACGCTCGATGTTCATGCGCTGGCCATAGGCTTCGTAGGTACCGCCCGCGGTGCGGATCAGGCCGACGATCTGCGGCGTGCCGGCTGCGCTGGCCTGCACCTGCAGCGAACCGGCCAGCCGAGTGTCCACGCCACGGCCCGTCACCCGGAAATCGTTGCCCAGGTCGAAGGCGATCCGAAGGTTCAAGGGACGCGCACCCTCGGTGGCCGCGGGCGGCCGCTGCTTGCGTTCGGTCTCGGTGACGGCGACGCCGGGCGCATTGCGCACCAGCACGTCGTCGCCCAGGCGGGGCGGGGTTTCGTCGGGGATCTGGATGCGCGCGCGGTCCACGCGCAACTCGCCCGTGACCGTGGTGCCGGCGCGGTCCATGCGCGCTTCCACGGGACCGGACACCACCAGCTGCCGGTCGCTGCGGATGCTGGCCCGCAGCTGCGAGAGCTGCGCGTTCGCCTGGAACACGGGTCCCTCGGGCGTCCAGCTGCCCTCGCCGTACGCGAGCAGCGTGCCGCCGCCCCCGCCCTCGTCGCTGCCTTGCAGCAGGAACTCGCTGACCACCACGCGCTGTCCCGCCAGCCGCGCGCGCAGCCGCCCGTTGCGCAGCTCGATGCCGTCGACGACGGAGCGCAGCGCGAGGTCGTCCGCGTTCACCGGGCCCGACAGCTCGGGCTGCGCGCGCGTGCCGCCGATCGCGATGTCGGCGGCCAGCGATCCGCGCAACCGCCAGCCCGGTGGCGCCAGCAGCGACCACACGCCGATGCGCGGCAGCTGCGCCTGCAGGCGACCGGAGATCGGCGCCTGCTGCGGCCAGGACCAGCCGTCCGCGTCCTGCACGAGCCGCGTGCGCAGCTGCCCTTCGGCATGGCCGGCGCGCTCGCTGTCCCACAGCAGCGAGAACACGAGCTGCTCGCCCTGGCTGGCGACCGTCAGGCGCGCATCGCGCACGCCGGCGCTCACGCGCGCGGCCGCGCCGTCGACGCTCTCCGCCAGCACGTTGACGTCGCCGCGCACGCGCGCCAGCGACGCCTCCACGCGCACCGTGCGCCCGAGCTGGGCGTTCCACTGCGCGTCGAACACCATGTCGCCCGAAAGCGCGGAGCCGGCCAGCTGCGATCCGCCCACCAGCTCGATCCATGCCAGCGGCAGGCCGCCCAGGCGTCCTGCCGTCGACAAGGTCCCGCCCTGGCGCCGCACCGGCGTCCAGGACAGCACCGCATCGGTGGCCGGCGAGCCGCTGCGCATCGCCGGCGCGCGCAGCAGCGCTTCGCCCGCCGCCACTTCGAAATTGCCGCCGCTGGCGCGCCAGTCCACGGGCCGCTGCAATTGCACCTGCCAGGGCCCCGGCGTGATCGACGCATCCTGCAGGCGCGCCGACAGGCTGGCCACCTGCCCGCGCCATTGCGTGGCGGCGCCGCCCAGCGTCGCGCCGAGGCGGCCGGCTCCCACCACGTCCACTTTCCGCTGGCCCTGCTCCGCCTGCGCGCGCAGGTCCAGCGCCGCATCGCGCAGGCGCCCTTGCACCTGCAGCGATGCATCGCGCACCGTCCACGGCGGCGCAGCCGCATCCTGCTTCGCGCCCGCGGCCTGCCAGCCGAGCGCACGCGCCGTCGCCTTCGCCTGCACGGTGGGATCACGCCAGCCGCCCTGCCACGCCAGCTGCGCCTGCGCGTTGCCGCGCAGCGCGAAGGGCTTGAGCATGTCGCGCAGCCCGGGCCAGCGCGCCAGCCAGCGCTGCGCCTGCGCGAGGTCGGTGGACGCGATGTCCGCGCTGCCCTGCCCGCGGCTTTCCGCCACGCTGCCCTTGGCCTGCGCCTGCAGGCCGGGCGCGCGCAGGTTCAGCCGCCCCTGGCCCCGGCTGGCCGCCAGCTGCCAATCGAGTTCGCCTTCCAGCAATGCGTCGCTCGTCCGCACGCGCAGCTGCGACAAGCTCAAGGCATCGCCGGCCCAGCGCCCCTTGGCGAGCACGTCGCGCAGTTCCAGCGCGCTGGCGGCCGCCGGCAAGGCGTCGTCCCGTGCCACGCGCGAGCGCGGCGCACCGGCCTGCAGCGAGACATCGAAGTTCACGGTTCGGCCCTCGCCCTGCAGGCGCAAGGGCCCGGTGAGCGGCAGCGGCGCCAGGCTCGTGTGCAGCTGCGCAGGATCCACCGCGTCCACCCGGCCCTCGAACTTCCAGCCCTGGCCTTCCCAGGCGCCACTGCCTTCGATGCGGCCACCGCCCGCTTCCGCCGCCAGCGTCTTCACCAACGCAACGCCGTCGCGCCACTCGCCTTCGCCGCGCGCGGTGACCACGGGCAGCTTCTTCGCATCCCAGGGACCGGCCGCGCGGTTGCGCAGGTCGGCACGCAGCGCGTAGGCGCCCGCAGCCGAGGGCACGACCTCGACGTGCCCCGACAGCAGCGTGCGCGGCGCGGCCGGCCAGAACATCGCCAGGTCCAGCTGCTGGAAATCGGCCTCGCCCTTCGGCACAGGCATGGCCGCGAACGGCGCAAGGCGCGCGCTCGCGGTGGCGCGCGGCAGCTCGCCCTGCAGGCCGGCGCCCGGCGCCACCTGCAGGCGCGCAGTCGCATCGATCGCCGACGCCGGCCCTTGCGCGCGCAGCTCGAAGTCCAGGGGCACCTTCCGCTCGACGCCCGGGACCGGCGCCGCGAAGCGCCCCGCCAGGGATGCATCGACCGTCAGGGGCGCGATCGCCAGCAGCTTCAGGTCGCCGCGGTAGTCGCCGCCGGCCAGCCGCAGGGACTGGAGCGCGACGCGATGGCGCAGGCCGTCGAAGGCGTACTGCGCCGCCAGCCCGCTCGCTTCGAGTTCCATGCGCCCGCGGTACGACAGCGTGCCGACCTGCAGCTGCTCCACGTTCACCTGCCACGGCAGGCGCAGGTCCTGCGGCAGCTTCATCGCCTCCTCGCTGCGCGGACGCCGGTCGATCACGCGCGCACGCGCGACCTGCACCTGCTCCAGCTGCAGCGTCCGGCCCAGCAGCGCGACCGGCTGCCATTCCAGCCGGATGTCCTCGGCCTCCAGCCGCAGGCCGTCGCGCTCCCAGACGATGCGCCGGATGTGCCAGGCGCCGCGCACCGATCCCTGCACGCCCTCGCCTTGCAGGGACACGCGGCCGCCCACGCGTCGCAGCAGCCAGTCCAGCGATCCTTCCTGTCCCGCCCACCACCACAGGCCCCCGGCCACCAGCAGGAGCAGCAGCGCGAAGCCGACCATCACGCGGACCGTGATGCGGGTGACGCGGGCGATGCGCGCGTTCAAAACACGAACCCCGCGCTGAAATGCAGGCGGAAGCGCTTCGAATGCAGCCCGTAGGCGATGGCGCCTTCCACCGGCCCCACCGGGCTGCGCCAGCGCACGCCGGTGCCCACGCCGACCCGCGCCCGCATGTCGCCGGGCTTGTCCGCCACCGAGCCGGCGTCGACGAACAGCGTGTGCTCGAACTGCGTGGGCAGGCCGCGCCGCTGGATCGGCCGCTGCCACTCGGCGCTGCCCACCGCCAGGTAGCGGCCGGGCCCGACCAGGTCGCCGGTCAGCGGCACGCCGATGTCCAGGTACTTGTAGCCGCGCACCGTGGTGTCGCCGCCGGTGCGGAACAGCTGCGTCGCGGGCACCCGCGCACCGTCCTGCGCCAGCACCGCGCCGGCCTCGGCGCGCAGCTGCAGCCGTCCGCTCTTCAGCGGCCGCAGGCCGAGCCAGCGCACCAGCGTGCGCTGGAAGGGATGGCCGTTGCCGCCGAGGGTCAGGCCGCCGCCGAATTCGATGGCGATGCCGTAGCCGCTGCTGGGCAGCTGCAGGTCGTCGAAGTAGCGGCCGGTCCAGATGTAGTTGGCGCTGACCGCGGAGCCCTCGCCGGTGTCCAGCGGCGTCAGCGGCACGTTGCGCGGGTTCTGCACCGTGGCGCGTTCGTACTGCACGTACACGTTGCGGTCGATGCGGTCGCCGTTCTGGAAGCGGCCCGCGCGCAGGCGCTGGCTGTGCGTCACGAGGCGGTCGTCGTCCAGCTTCTCGCCGCGCGCGAGCACGGCCCAGCGCCAGCCGTCCTCGTCGGGGATCGCGGTCCACTCGGTCTGCGCGAAGGGATTCTTCTTCTCCGCCTGCAGCTTGCTCACCGCGCGCCAGCCCACCAGGGGCAGCCGGTTGTGCGTGTGCTCCAGCGACGCGCGCGGCCCGCCGTCGGTGGTGAAGCCCAGGCCCAGCACCACCTTCTGCAGCGGCGCTTCGCGCACGGTCACCTGCACCGGCGCGGCGTTGGGGTCGGACGTGTCGGGGTCGACGAAGATGAAGGCGGAGTCGAAGTAGCCGCTGCCGGACAGGCGCAACTGCGCCTGCACGATCTTCTCCTGGTCGTACACCGAGCCGACCGGCAGGCGCGCCAGCCGCGGCACCAGCACCGGGTCGTAGCGCTCCACGCCCGTCACCTGCACGGGGCCAAGGCGGAACAGCGCGCCGGAGTCGAGCTTCAATCCGAGCCGCGCGGAGGACGTCGCCGCATCGACGTCCGCCAGGCTGTAGCTGATGCGGCCGGCCGGATAGCGGCGCGCGATCAGCTGCCGCGTGGCTTCCGACTTCGCGCGGTCCCAGCCGGCCTGCGTGAAGGGCTCGCCGGCGCGCAGCGGCCAGCTGGCGCGGATCCCTTGCCGCTGCGACACGGCCTCGGCATCGCTGCTGGTGGCGATGTCGCCCTCGAACGCGATGCTGGCCTCGGCGATGCGCGTGCGCGCCCGGGCTCCACCGCCACCAGCAGGGTGGGCCGCGTGCCAGGCTCGCGCGAGATGCGCACCTGCGGCGCGAAGTAGCCCTGGGTGGCCAGCAGCTCGCGCGCGTCCTTCTCCGCCAGCACGATCAGCCGCGCGATCTCGGCGTCGTCGAGGTCGGTGACTTCGCGGTAACGGCGCAGCTCCAGGTTGCGTTCGAGGATTTCCTTGAGCGGGTCGGGGGCGCGGACGACGAGGTCGAAGGAAGCGGCCTGCGGCTGGGCCGAGGCCAGCGGCGCAAGCAGCCACAGCACGGCCATCCCCGCGCCGGCGAAGAGCTTGCGGATCATGGACCCCGAACTATGGGTGCACGGCGACGGCCGCGCCGTAGGTGATATTCGACTCATGCGTGACGGACGGGCGAGCTTGCCACGGATGGCTATGATCCGCCCATGCGAATCCTCCACACCATGCTGCGCGTGGGCGACCTGCAGCGCGCCATAGACTTCTACACCAAGGTGCTGGGCATGACCCTGCTGCGCACCACCGAGCGCCCGGAGCAGAAGTACTCCCTGGCCTTCGTCGGCTACGGGAAGAATCCCGAGCATGCCGAGCTGGAGCTCACCTACAACCACGGGGTGGACCAGTACGAGATGGGCAGCGCCTACGGCCACATCGCCATCGCCGTGCCCGACGCCTACGCGGCCTGCGAGAAGATCCGCGCGGCCGGCGGCAACATCACGCGCGAGCCCGGGCCGGTCAAGGGCGGCAACACGGTGATCGCCTTCGTGACCGACCCGGACGGCTACAAGATCGAACTGATCCAGCGCGAAGGCGAGCCGGGCTAGCCGGCCCGTCGCAGCCTCACTTGCGCGACAGCGCCGCGGCCTCCGACGCCAGCCGCGTCACCCGTGCCCAATCCTGCGCCGCGAGCGCGTCCGCGGGCGTGAGCCAGGAGCCGCCGACGCAGGCGACGTTGGGCAGCGCCAGGAACTCGCGCGCGTTCTGCACGGTGACGCCGCCGGTGGGGCAGAACTTCACGTCGTTGAAAGGCCCATGCCAGGCCTTGAGCATGGCGGCGCCCCCAGCCTGCAGGGCGGGGAAGAACTTCAGCGCCGTGTAGCCGTCCTCCTGCGCCATCATGATCTCGCTGCCGGTGGCCACGCCGGGCAGCAGGGCCAGGCCCAGTTCGTGGCACGCCCTGCCCACCGCATGCGTGTAGCCGGGGCTGACCGCGAAGCGGGCGCCGGCCAGCGCCGCGGCCTGCGCGTCGGCGGCGCTGCGCACGGTGCCGGCGCCGATCACGGCCTCAGGCACTTCGCGCGCGATCGCCTCGATGCACGCCAGCGCCACCGGCGTGCGCAGCGTCACCTCCAGCATGCGGATGCCGCCGGCGACCAACGCGCGCGCCAGCGGCACGGCATGCGCGCGGTCCTGCAGCACGATCACCGGGATCACCGGCGCGTCCTGCATCACTTCGGCCGCCGTGGGACGGTCGGAAATCGGTTTCAGAGCCATGTGCAGGCGCCCTCCTCAGCGGCCAGTGCATTGCGCCGCATGCCGGCGAACAGTTCGCGGCCGACGCCGTGGCCGTTGCCGGCCCGCTGCGCGTCGGCGAGGGTGGCCGGCCGGCGCTGCGACCATTCCGCGGCATCGACCAGCGCCTCGAGCTTGCCGGCGGGCGCGTCCAGCCGCACCAGGTCGCCGTCGCGCAGCAGCGCGAGCGGCCCACCGGACGCCGCTTCCGGCGACACGTGGATGGCGGCCGGCACCTTGCCCGAGGCGCCGCTCATGCGGCCGTCGGTGACCAGCGCGACGCGGAAGCCCTTGCCTTGCAGCACCGCCAGCGGGGGCGTGAGCTTGTGCAGTTCCGGCATGCCGTTGGCCTGCCGGGCCCTGCCAGCGCACCACGCACACCACGTCGCGATCGAGCTCGCCGGCCTTGAAGGCGGCCTGCAGGGCTTCCTGGCTGTCGAAGATGCGCGCTGGCGCCTCGATCACGTGCCGGTCTTCCGGCACCGCGGACACCTTGATCACGCTGCGCCCGAGATTGCCGGTGAGCAGCTTCCAGGCCGCCGGTGGCGCTGAAGGGTTGCTGCGCCGGCCGCACCACGCTGTCGTCGCGCGAGGGACCGATGTCGGACCAGGCCAGGCGCCGGTCGCCGCGCGCAGCGATGGCCGGCTCGCGCGTGTACTCGCGCAGCCCGCCTTCGCGCACGGTGAGCACGTCCTCGTGCATCAGCCCCGCGTCCAGCAGTTCCCGGATCACGTAGCCCGGGCCGCCCGCGGCCTGGAACTGGTTCACGTCGGCCACGCCGTTGGGATAGACGCGCGCCAGCAGCGGCACCACGTCCGAGAGCCGGTCGAAGTCGTTCCAGTCGATCACGATGCCGGCGGCGCGCGCCACTGCCACCCAGTGGATCAGATGGTTGGTGGAACCGCCGGTGGCCAGCAGCGCCGCCATCGCGTTGACGATGCAGCGCTCGTCGACGATGCGGCCGATCGGCGTGAAGCGCCGGCCCTTGACCATGTCCAGCGCGGTGCGCACCGCTTCGCGCGTCAGTTCCGCGCGCAGTTCCGCTTCCGGCAGCACGAAGGCGGAGCCGGGCACGTGCAGGCCCATGGCTTCCATCAGCATCTGGTTGCTGTTCGCGGTGCCGTAGAAGGTGCAGGTGCCGGGCGAGTGGTAGGCCTTCATCTCGGCATCCAGCAGCGCCTCGCGGCCCACGAGGCCCTGCGCGGCCTGTTCGCGCACCTTGGCCTTTTCCGTGTTCGACAGGCCACTGGGCATGGGCCCGCCGGGCACGAACACGGTGGGGATGTGGCCGAACTGCAGCGCGCCGATCAGCAGGCCGGGAACGATCTTGTCGCAGATGCCCAGCATCAGCGCCGTCGTCGAACACGTCGTGGCTCAGGCCCACCGCCGTGGCCATCGCGATCACGTCGCGCGAGAACAGGCTGAGCTCCATGCCGGCCGTGCCCTGCGTGACGCCGTCGCACATGGCCGGCACGCCGGCGGCCACCTGCGCGGTCGCGCCATGCCTGCGCGCCTCTTCCTTGATGAGGGACGGGAAGCGCTCGTAGGGCGCGTGTGCCGACAGCATGTCGTTGTAGGCGTTGACGATGCCGATGTTGGGCGCGCGTTCCGTCACGACCTTGAACTTGTCGTTGGCGGGGATGCCGGCGAAGGCATGGGCGACGTTGGCGCAGCCCATCCGGTCGGCGCCGCGGTCACGCGCAGCCGCTTCGTCCAGGCGGGCCAGGTAGGCGGAGCGGCTGGCCGCGCTGCGCTCACGGATGCGCTGCGTCACCGCCTGCAGCACGGGATGGAGTTTCATGGGAAGCCGGTAACTTGGTTACGGCGATCCTACCTCCCGCGGGGGCCTTGGGGTCCGTACCGGGTACGAACCGGTTACCAACTTCCGGGGTCTTGCCGCCTCCGCTAGAGTTCGGGCGTGACCGAAGTGTTGAAGCCACAGCGGGACGCGGCCGCGATGCTGCAAAGAGCCATTGCCGAATGGGGCGGGGAAGACGACCTCTGGATCTTCGGCTATGGCTCGCTCATCTGGCGGCCCGATTTCGATTTCGTGGAGCAGCGGCCGGCGCGCGTGCACGGCTGGCACCGCGCGCTGAAGATGTGGAGCCGCATCAACCGCGGCACGCCCGAACGGCCGGGCCTGGTGTTCGGCCTGCTGACCGGCGGCTGCTGCCGCGGCGTGGTGTTCCGCGTGCGCAAGGAGCACGGCGCCGAGATCCTCACCCGCCTGTGGTCGCGCGAAATGGCGACGGCGGTGTACGACCCGCGCTGGCTGCCGGCCGAAACGCCGGCGGGGCGCGTCCGGGCGCTGGCCTTCACGCTCTCGCGCAAGAGCCCCAGCCACACCGGCGAGCTGACCGAGGAGGAGTACCGCGCGATCTTCGCCTTCGCCTCCGGCATCTACGGAACCACGCTCGATTACGCGCACCGCACGCTGGAGGAGCTCAAGCGGCACGACATCCGCGACCGCAACCTGGAAAGGCTGCTGCGGCTGATCCAGCGGCAGCAGTCCGGGTCCTGAACTCAGTCAGCGCCGCCGCGCGCCGCCAGCAGGCGCTCGGCCCGCGCCAGGTCGTCCAGCGTGTCGACGTCGGTCACGATGCCTTCGTCGTCCAGCTCCAGCTTCAGGGGTTGCGCGGCCCGCACGATGGCAGCCGCGCCTTCGGTGCCGGTAAGCGCCTGCAGCGCGGGACCGTGCTGCGCCGAGAAACCCACGGGATGGCCGCGGGTGCCGCGGTACGTCGGCACGACGACCGATGCGCGCTGCAGCGCCTCGGCCACCGCGCGCAGCGACTGCGGCGCGACGAGTGGGAGGTCGCCGGGGAGCACCAGCCAGCCGCCGGCGCCCGCCGTCGCACGCACGCCGGCCGCGATCGAATCGCCCATGCCCGGATGCCCCGCATCCTCGACGTGGAAAGGCAGGCCGCTGGCACGCACGGCGGCCAGCGTGTGTTCCAGCACCGGCCGACCGGCCAGCAAGGCCTGCAATTTGGAGCCGGTGCCGCCCGAGGCGCGGAAGCGTTCGCCGCGGCCGGACGCGAGCACGAGGACGACGGGGGTTCATGGCGCCGCAGTCTGCCGCAGAAATGCCCAGGTGCGACAATCTTTGCCATGAGCAGCACTGCCGACCGCATCGCCGAACTGCGCAAGAACTACGAGCGCGCCGAACTGAGCGAGGACGCCTCGCACGCCGACCCGTTGAAGCAGTTCGACCAGTGGCTCACCGAAGCCATCTCGTCGGAGATCCCGGAGCCCAACGCGATGACGCTGGCCACGGTGGCGAGCGACCTGCGCCCGAGCACGCGGGTGGTGCTGGTCAAGGGCTACGACGAGCGCGGCATCGTCTGGTACACCAACTACGAGAGCCGCAAGGGCGTGGAGCTGGCCGGCAACCCGTACGCGGCACTGCAGTTCCACTGGGTGGAGCTGGAACGCGTGGTGCGCATCGAGGGCCGGGTGGAGAAGACCGGCGCGGAGGAAAGCGATGCCTATTACGCGAGCCGGCCGCTGGACTCGCGCATCGGCGCCTGGGCCAGCCCGCAAAGCCAGGTGATCCCGGGTCGCACGGTGCTGGTCACGAACGCGGCGAAGTACAGCGCGCAATTCCTCTTGAACCCGCCGCGCCCGCCGCACTGGGGCGGCTACCGGCTGGTGCCGGACCAGTGGCAGTTCTGGCAGGGAAGGAAGAGCCGGCTGCATGACCGGTTGCGCTACCGGCAGGCAGGCGGCGAATGGGTCCGCGAGCGCCTGGCGCCCTGATCACTTGACCGCGACGGCCTCGGTCACGCGGTAGTAGAGGCCGTACTCGTCCTCCACCAGCGTCTGGAATTTCCCCTCGACCACCACCGGGTCGAGCGTGTACTTCACCGGCGTCTTCGTCTTCACTTCGACCATGCTCTCCGGGCCGCCCGGCGTGCAGAAGCCGCAGGTCAGCGGCACCGAGCTGAGGAGGAAATGGCTCTGCTTCTCGCCCGGCTCCAGCGGCATCATGAAGCCCTGCACGCGCTGCGGCTTCTGCTGCAGGGCGAGCTGTTCCTTGGTGAACACCGGCAGCAGCTTGTTCTTCTCCGTCTTCGTCTGCACGGCGGTGAGCAGCGACCACGGCACCACGTCGTTGCGCTGGGGCAGCGGGGCGATCGGGCTGTTCGGGCTGTGCACGCCCGCGCCGCTGCCCTGCGGCAGGGGCGAGGAGAGCTGCGCCCAGGCCGCGCCGGCGGCAAGGGCGGAGGCCAGGACGAGGACTGCGATCTTCATGGCTTGCTCCGGTTCGAAGGGCGTATTGTGCGACGGTCCGGTCAACGGCGCTGCAGCAGTTGCGCGACGTCCACCCGGTAGGCGCTGATGGCCGGGATCAGGGCTGCGGCGCCCGCCGTGAGGATGGCCACCACCGGCACCCATACCTCCTGCTCCACCCACAGGGCACCCGACACCGGCAGCGACTGCTGGGCTTGCAGCACGGTGCCCACCACGGCCGCCAGGCCATGACCGAGCAGCAGGCCGATCACGGAAGCGATCAGCGCCAGCCACAGCCCCTCGGCCAGCAGCAGCGCGCTCACCTTGCCCGGCGAGGCGCCCAGCATGCGCAGCATCGCCAGGTCAGCGCGGCGTTCCCGCACGGCGCTCCACAACGCGATGAAGACCGACAGGCCCGCCGTCAGCAGCAGCACGGCGCCCACGCCCTGCAGCATCTCGCTGCCCACGCCGATCATGCGCAGCAGCCGCGTGACTTCGATCGCAGGCGCCGCCGCCTGCATCGGCGTCTCGCTGTTCACGTAGCGCGGAAGCTCACGGCCGCCAGCGGCGTGCGGTAGCGCAGCAGCGCCATCGTCACCTCGCGGTCCTCCTCGTGCTCCGCGTGGTCCTCTTCCTTGCCGCCGGCCGGATGCTCCTCGTGCACGTGCCAGACCGATTCGGTGGACGTGAGGATCAGGCGGTCGGCGACGCAGCCACAGGGCGCGAGCACCCCGGCGACCTGGTAGGGCGTGTCGCCGTGCGACTTGCCGCCGCCGCCCAGGCCGTGGCCGCCGACGAAGCTGTCGCCGGGCTTGAGGCCCATGCCTTGCGCGGCCTGCGCGCCCAGCACCGTTTCCATGGTGGCCGACCACAGGCGGCCCTGCTCCAGCGAGAGCTTGTAGTGCGCCACGTAGTCGGGCGTGGTGCCGACGATGCGAAAGCCCCGGAAGCTGTCGCCCAGGCTCAGGGGGATCACCTGGGCGATCTGCGGGTGCTTCGCCAGTTCCTGCACGTCGGCCAGCTTGATGTTGCCGGGCGGCACGTCGATGTGGAACACGCCGGCCAGGATCAGCTGCATGGGGCTGCCCTTGGCACCGACCACCACGTCGATCCCGGCCAGGTCGCGCTGGAAGGAGCGGTTCACCTGCTCGGTGACCAGCAGCACGAAGGCGATGGAGGCCAGGCCCAGCGTCAGCAGGACGAGGTTGAGCACCGTGGCCAGCGGCCGGGCCCAGAGGTAGCGGAAGGCCAGCGCCAGCAGTTTCATGCAGCCACCTGCTCCGCAACGAGCGGCAGCACCTGGGCGCCGCGCAGCGCGTCGCGCACGCGGGCGTCGTGCGTGGCGACCACCAGGGTGGCGCCGCAGCGCCGCGCGGCCTCGCGCAGCAGGGTGACAGCCGCGGCGGCCGCCTGGTCGTCCAGGCTCGCCGTGGGTTCGTCGGCCAGCAGCACCTTGGGCTGCAACGGCGTGGCGCGCGCCAGTGCCACGCGCTGCGCCTGGCCGCCGGAGAGCTGCCCCGGGAGGCGATGCGCGAGATCGGCCACGCCCAGCGCGTCGAGCGCGGCCCGCACGGCCACCTTGTCCTCCGCGAGGCCCGCGGCGAAGTACACGAGGGACAGGTTGCGTTCCACCGAGAGCGCGTCGCTCAGGTGCAGCTTCTGCGGCAGGAAGCCGATGCTGCGGCCACGCCAGCGATCGCGCTCGCCACCGCGCAGCGGCGCGAGGTCCTGCCCCGCGACCAGCAACTGGCCGGACGTGGGCGTGAGCAGGCCGGCGACCAGCGCGAGCCAGGTGGACTTGCCCGCACCCGAGCGTCCCTGCAGCAGCAGCGTGCCGCCCTGCGGCACCTCCACGTCGGGAAAGGAAAGGGCGGGCCCCTGCGGGTAGCGGTAGGCGAGCGAGCGGGCCTGGATCACTTGCGCGTGAGCTCGGTGAAGGTCTTGCGGAACTTCGCCACCTTGGGCGCGGCCACCGCCAGGCAGTAGCCCTGGGTCGGGTTCTTCTCGAAGAAGTCCTGGTGGTAGTCCTCCGCGGGCCAGTAATTCTGCATGGCCAGCACCTCGGTCACCACCGGTCGGCTGAACAGCTTCTCCTGCATGATGGCGCGGATCATGTCGTCGGCCACCTGCTTCTGTTCCGGCGTCGTGTAGTAGATGCCGCTGCGGTACTGGGTGCCCACGTCGTTGCCCTGGCGGTTCATCTGGGTCGGGTCGTGGACCACGAAGAAGATCTCCAGCAGCTGGCGCGTGCTCACCTGCTGCGGGTCGTAGGTGAGCTTCACCACCTCGTTGTGCCCGGTGCGGCCGGTGCACACGTCCTCGTAGCTGGGACGCTCGGTCTCGCCGTTGCTGTAGCCGGACTCGACGTCGGTGACGCCGCGCACTTCCTTGTACACGGCCTCGGTGCACCAGAAGCAGCCGCCGCCCAGGACGATGGTTTGCAGGTCGCTCATGTTTCTCTCCATGAAGCCGAGACTGTAGTCGCTTACGATGCGCGCCCATGCACGCCAACCGATGCCCCCATGCTGCCCGGTGAACTCAAGCCGGTGCTGAGCGCGCTGGTGCTGCCGCCGGCGGGTCCGCTGCTGCTGGTGCTGCTGGGGGTGCTGCTGGCCACCCGCAGGCGCGGCGCCGGCCTGGCGCTGGCCATCATGGCGCTTGTGCTCGCCTGGCTCCTGAGCACCACGGGCACCGCGGTGCTGCTTTCCCGCTGGCTGCTGCCGGACCTGCAGCCGCTGCGCCCGCAGCAGCTGCAGCAGGTGCAGGCCATCGTGGTGCTGGGCGGGGGCGTGCTGCCGCAGGCGCCGGAGTATGGCGTGGCGCAGCCTGGGCCGCACACCTTGTCCCGCTTGCGCTACGGCGCCTGGCTGGCCCGGCAGAGCGGCAAGCCGCTGGCCTTCGCCGGCGGCATCGGCTGGGCCGCGGCCGGCACGGACACCGAGGCGGAAGGGACGGTCGCCACCCGGGTGCTGCAGGACGACTACGGGCTGAAGCTGCGCTGGATGGACGACCGCTCGCGCGACACGGTGGAGAACGCCGCGCGCATGGGGGAACAGCTGCGGCGCGACGGCATCCGCCAGATCGCCCTGGTCACCGACGCCACCCACATCCCGCGGGCGGCGGCCGCCTTCCGGGCAGTCGGCTTCGAGGTGCTGCCGGCGCCGACCGGCTTCGTCATCGCCGCCGAGCGGCCGCTGCTGCAGTGGCTCCCCTCGACCACCGGGGTCGCCGACTGCCGCGCCTTGCTGCGCGAGTGGCTGGGACGCGCGGTGATGCGGGCGGGCTGAAGGCCTTTGCACCGCGTTCATCGCGCCATGGATGGGCTGCCTTGACGCCCCGCTCCGGCGACGGCTACATTACTAACCAGTCAGTCAGTAACCATCGACCGCCCTGCGGGGCCGCCTCTTCCATGTCCTCAGCAAGGTCGCCGAGCGCGGCGAAGACAACTCGGCCCGGCGCGAGCGCCGCAAGGAAGCGCGCCCGGGCGAACTGCTCGATGCCGCCCTCCAGCTGTTCGTCGAGAAGGGCTTCGCGGCCACGCGCTCCGAGGAAGTCGCCGCTCGCGCCGGGGTGTCCAAGGGCACGCTGTTCCTCTATTTCCCGAGCAAGGAAGAACTGTTCAAGGCGGTGGTGCGGGAAAACATCTCCGGCCGCTTCGCCGAATGGACACAGGAGTTCGAGGAGTTCGAGGGCAGCACCTCGGAAATGGTGCGCTACTGCATGCGGGTCTGGTGGGAGCGCATCGGCGCCACCCGCGCCTCCGGCATCACCAAGCTGATGATCAGCGAGGCGAGCAACTTCCCGGAGCTCGCGGCCTTCTACCGCCAGGAAGTGATCCGCCCCGGCACCGAGCTGATGCGGCGCATCCTGCTGCGCGGCATCGAGCGCGGCGAGTTCCGCGACCTCGACCTGGACTACGCGGTCTTCAGCATCGTCGCGCCCATGGTGTTCCTGATCATGGCCAAGCACTCGCTCGGCGCCTGCGTGGCGCAGGACACGCCGCTGGATCCCGAGCGCTACCTGGACGCGCAGATCGACACCCTGCTGCTGGGCCTGTGCGTGCGCCCCGATGCGAAGGGGGCCCGCGCATGAAGAAGAACTGGAAGTGGCTGGTCGCCGCGCTCGTGCTGGTGGTCCTGGTGCTGGGCGCCTGGCGCACCATCACCGCCCGCCGCACCCAGCAGGTCGCCGAGGCGCGCTGGCGGCGCAGAAGGCGCAGCCGGTGGTGGAACTGGCCGTCACCGACGTCGTGCGCGTGGAGTCACGCGAACTGCAGCGCGGGCTGCCGATCTCCGGTTCGCTCAAGGCGGTGAACTCCGCCTTCGTGAAGGCGCGCGCCGCCGGCGAACTGCAGGGGCTGACGCTGCGCGAGGGCGACGCGGTGCAGGCCGGCCAGGTGGTCGCCCGCATCGACCCGACCGAGGGCCAGGCCCGCCTGAAACAGGCGCGCGACCAGGCCGACGCCGCCCGCTCGCAGATCGACATCGCGGAGCGCCAGTATGCGAACAACAAGGCGCTGGTGGACCAGGGCTTCATCTCGCGCTCCGCGCTCGACACCTCGGCCAACAACCTGGCCGCCGCGCGCTCCACGCACCAGGCGGCGCTGGCCGCCGTGGACCTGGCGCGCAAGGGCGTGGAAGACACCGTGCTGCGCGCGCCGATCTCCGGCGTGGTGTCGCAGCGCCTGGCGCAGCCGGGCGAACGCGTGACCGTGGACGGGCGCGTGATCGAGATCGTGGACCTGAACCGGCTGGAGCTGGAGGCGACGCTCTCCGCCGCCGATTCGGTGGAGGTGCGCGTGGGGCACGAAGCCACGCTGCAGGTGGAGGGCCGCACCCGGCCGCTGGCGGCCAAGGTGGTGCGCATCAACCCGAGCGCGCAGGCGGGCAGCCGCAGCGTGCTGGCCTACCTGTCGCTCAGCGACACGGCCGGCCTGCGCCAGGGCCTGTTCGCGCAGGGCACCGTGGCCATCGGCCGCACCTCGGCGCTGGCGCTGCCGCTGTCGGCGGTGCGCACCGACAAGCCGGCGCCCTACGTGCAGGTGGTGCAGGAGAACAAGGTGGCCCACGTGCCGGTGGAAACCGGCGCACGCGGCGAGGCGGACAAGGACAGCTGGGTGGCGGTGACGGGACTGCAGGCCGGGGCGGTGGTGATCCGCGGGCATGTGGGGCCGCTGCGCGAGGGGACGGCGGTGAAGTTCACCGGGGACCCTCACCCCAGCCCTCTCCCGCGAGCGGGAGAGGGAGCAAGGCCGAAAGCCCGTAATCCGCCATGTGGTTCACCCGCGTCAGCCTCAGGAATCCCGTGTTCGCCACGATGGTGATGCTCGCCATCGTGGTGCTGGGGCTGTTCGCCTACCAGCGGCTGAAGGTGGACCAGTTCCCCAGCATCGACTTCCCGGTGGTGGTGGTGCAGACCGAGTACCCCGGTGCCTCGCCCGAGATCGTCGAGAGCGAGGTCAGCAAGAAGGTCGAAGAGGCGGTGAACTCGATCGCCGGCATCAACGCCCTCACCTCGCGCAGCTACGAGAACCAGTCGCTCGTCATCATCGAGTTCCAGCTGCACATCGACGGCCGCAAGGCGGCGGAGGACGTGCGCGAGAAGATCGCCGCCGTGCGGCCCACCTTCCGCACCGAGGTGAAGGAGCCGCGCGTGCTGCGCTTCGACCCGGCCAGCCGCGCGATCTGGTCGCTCGCGGTGCTGCCGGAGGCGGGCAAGGGCGCGCGGCCGATGACGGCGGTGGAGCTCACCAACTGGGCCGACCAGGTGCTCAAGAAGCGGCTGGAGAACGTGCGCGGCGTCGGCTCGGTCACGCTGGTGGGCGGCACGCGGCGCGAGATCAACATCTACCTGGAGCCGGCGGCGATGGAAGCGCTGGGCATCACGGCCGACCAGGTGGTGAGCGCGGTGCGCAGCGAGAACCAGGACCTGCCGGTGGGCGCCATCCGCTCGCAGGCGCAGGAGCGCGTGGTGCAGATCGACGCGCGCATGCAGCGGCCGGAAGACTTCGGCCGCATCATCGTGGCCCGCAAGAACGGGGCCCCGGTGCGGGTCGAACAGGTGGCGCGCGTGTCCGACGGCGGCCAGGAAGTGGAGAGCCTGGCCCTCTACAACGGCCAGCGCACGCTGCTGCTGCAGGTGCAGAAGTCGCAGGACGAAAACACCATCGCCGTCATCGACGGGCTGCAGGCGGCGCTGCAGGACATGAAGGCGCAGCTGCCCGGCGGCGTGCGGCTGGAGCCGGTGACCGACGCCTCGCGGCCGATCCGCGTGTCGGTGGACAACGTGCGGCGCACATTGATCGAAGGCGCCCTGCTGACGGTGCTGATCGTGTTCCTGTTCCTGAACTCGTGGCGCTCCACCGTCATCACGGGGCTGACCCTTCCGATCGCGCTGATCGGCACCTTCCTGTTCATGTACGCGCTGGGCTTCTCCATCAACATGGTGACGCTGATGGCGCTGTCGCTGTGCGTGGGCCTGCTGATCGACGACGCGATCGTGGTGCGCGAGAACATCGTGCGCCACGTGCAGATGGGCAAGCCCGCCTGGCAGGCCGCCATGGACGGCACGCAGGAGATCGGCCTGGCGGTGCTGGCCACCACCTTCTCGATCGTCGCGGTGTTCCTGCCGATCGGCTTCATGGGCGGCATCATCGGCAAGTTCTTCCACGAGTTCGGCGTCACCATCGTCGCCGCCGTGCTGATCTCCATGTTCGTGAGCTTCACGCTGGACCCGATGCTGTCCTCGGTGTGGCACGACCCCGAGGCGGAAGGCCACGGCAAGCCGAAGGCGAAACTCACGGCCTACGACCGCACCATCGGCCGCGTGACCGGCTGGTTCGACCGCGCCACCGAGCGCCTGGCCGAGGCCTACCAGACCATCCTGCGCTGGTCGCTCGCCCACAAGCCGGCCACCGTGCTCGGCTCGGCCGCCATCTTCGTCACCAGCATCTTCATGGTGCCGCTGCTCGGCACCGAGTTCGTGCCCAAGGCCGACTACTCCGAGACCAGCGTCAGCTTCTACACGCCGGTGGGGTCCTCGCTGGAACTCACCGAGTCCAAGGCGCGGCAAGTGGAAGCCATCATCCGCGAGTTCCCCGAGGTGCGCTACACGCTGGCCACCATCAACACCGGCGCCCAGGCCGGCAAGATCTACGCCTCGGTGTACGTGCGCATGGTGAACCGCAAGGACCGCACGCGCAGCGTCGACGAGATGGCGGCCATCCTGCGCAACCGCCTGCGCCAGGTGCCCGGCATCACGGTCACGCACGCGGGCCTGCTGGACGCGGTGGGCGGCAACAAGCAGATCGAGTTCTCGCTGCAGGGCCCCGACCTGAAGGAGCTGGAGCGGCTGTCGACGCTGGTGATGCAGCGCATCCAGGGCGTCCCCGGGCTGGTGGACCTGGATTCCAGCGTCAAGCCCGACAAGCCCACGGTGGCCGTGCAGGTGCGGCGCGACGCCGCGTCGGACCTGGGCCTGTCGGTGGCCCAGATCGCGAGTTCCCTGCGCACCCTGGTGGCCGGGCAGACGGTGGGCAACTGGCGCGCGCCCGACGACCAGACCTACGACGTGAACGTGCGCCTGGCACCCGACGCGCGCAACGCGCCGGCCGACCTGGAGCGCCCTGCCCTTCGCCACCGGCAGCAACCCGGACGGCAGCGCCCGCGTCGTGCGCCTGAACCAGGTGGCCTCGGTGCGCGAGGGGACCGGCCCGAACCAGATCAACCGGCGCGACCTCACGCGCGAGGTGGCGGTGAACGCCAACGCCTACGGCCGCTCGGCCGGCGAGATCTCCAACGACATCCGCGCCCAGCTGGACACCATCCAATTCCCGCCCGGCTACCGCTACCAGTTCGGCGGCTCCACCAAGAACATGAAGGAGTCCTTCGGCTACGCCGTGTCGGCGCTGGCCATGGGGGTGATCTTCATCTACATGATCCTGGCCAGCCAGTTCCGCAGCTTCCTGCAGCCGCTGGCGCTGATGACCGCGCTGCCGCTGACGCTGATCGGCGTGGTGCTGGCCCTGCTGATGTTCGGCTCGACCCTGTCGATCTTCTCGGTGATCGGCATCGTGATGCTCATGGGCCTGGTGACCAAGAACGCCATCCTGCTGGTGGATTTCGCGATCCGCATGCGCGAGCAGGGCATGGAGCGCTCGCAGGCCCTGCTGCATGCCGCCCGGGTGCGCCTGCGCCCGATCCTGATGACCACCCTGGCCATGATCTTCGGCATGGTGCCCCTGGCCTTCGCCCTGAGCGAGGGCTCGGAGCAGCGGGCGCCCATGGGCCAGGCGGTGATCGGCGGGGTGATCACCTCCTCCCTGCTCACCCTGGTGGTGGTGCCGGTCGTCTACTGCTACCTGGATGATCTGGCGCAATGGTTCATGCGCCGGCGCCGCCCGGCGGCGGGCGGTTCCGGGGCCGCCGCCGTGCCGGCTTCTAAAATGGGCGGTTTGTCCTGAACCCGCCCGAGAGAACACCATGACCGCCCCGACCGACCTCGAACGCGCCCGCTTCAACATGATCGAGCAGCAGATCCGCCCCTGGGACGTGCTGGACCACGACGTCCTCGCCCTGCTGCAGACCGTGCGGCGCGAGGACTTCGTGCCGCTGGCGCACAAGGGCCTGGCCTTCATGGACATGATGATCCCGCTGGCGGTGCACGCCGAGGAAGCCCTGCGCAAGGGCTGGTGCATGCTGGAGCCCAAGCAGGAGGCCCGGATGCTGCAGGACGTCGCCCCCAAGGCCCACGAGAAGGTGCTGGAGGTCGGCGCCGGTTCCGGCTACATGGCCGCCCTGCTGGCCAGCCAGGCCCAGCGCGTGATCACGATGGAGATCGTCCCCGAGCTGGCGCAGCTGGCCCGCGAGAACCTGCAGCGCGCCGGCTTCAGCAACGTGGAAGTGCGGCAGGCCGACGGCGCCAAGGGCCTGGCCGCCGAAGGCCCGTTCGACGTGATCGTGCTTTCCGGCTCGGTGCAGGAAGTGCCGCAGGCGCTGCTGTCCCAGCTCAAGGTGGGCGGCCGCCTGGGCGCCATCGTGGGCAACGAGCCGGTGATGCGCGCGACCTTCATCACCCGCACCGGCGAGGCTTCCTACACCACCACGCAGCCCTGGGACACGCTGGCACCCCGCCTGGCGAACTTCCCGGAGGCCTCGCGCTTCCACTTCTGATGCCATGATCCCGCAGGTCCGCCCCTCCGACTTCGACGACTGGCTGCAGGCCCAGGGCGCGCGGCCGCTGGTGCTGGACGTGCGCGAACCCTGGGAAGTGCAGACGGCCAGCGTGGCGGCCGGCGAGTTCGACCTGGTCGCCATCCCGATGAACGAGGTGCCCGGGCGGCTGGACGAGATCCCGCAGGACCGCCCGGTGGCCATCCTGTGCCACCATGGCGCCCGCAGCCAGCGGGTGGCCATGTTCCTGGCGCACCAGGGCTATACGGACGTGGCGAACATCGCGGGCGGCATCGAGGCCTGGTCGCGTGAACGCGACCCCGCGGTGCCGCGCTACTGACGACGCTCCAACCGGATCACAAGCAGAACGGAAGAAGGACGGAAATGAAACGCATGCGGCTTCTCCCCTGGCCACGGCGCTGGCGCTCGCACTGTGCGGCACCGCGCGCGCCGAAGGGCTGCTCCAGCTTTACGAAGCCGCGCGGGCCTACGACGCGACCTGGCAGTCCGCCCGCTCGCAGTACGAGGCGAACGTCTTCCGCGGGGAACAGGCGCGCGCCGGCATCCTGCCGCAGGCGGGCCTGTCGGCCGGCCTCACGCGCAGCGAGGTGGACAGCCGCGTCGCCGCGCCCGGCACCAGTTCCGACCGCGGATTCACGACGCAGCAGGCGACGCTGAGCGCGTCGCAGCCTCTCTACCGGCCCGCGAACGTCGCCACCTACCGCCAGGGACAGCGCCAGATCGAGCTGGCCGAGTACCAGCTGACGGCGGCCGGCCAGGACCTGATGATCCGCGTGGCGCAGGCCTACTTCGACGTGCTGGCGGCGCAGGACACGCTGGCCTTCGTGCGCGCGCAGAAGGCCGCCACGGCCGAACAGCTCGCCTCGGCCCGGCGCAACTTCGAGGTCGGCACCTCCACCATCACCGACACGCGCGAGGCGCAGGCCCGCTACGACCTGGTGCTGGCGCAGGAGATCGCCGCCGAGAACGACCTGCGCGTGAAGCGGCTCGCGCTCGACGCGCTGGTGGGCAAGGACAACACCCAGCCCAATCCCCTGGCCACGCCGCTGAACGTGCCGGCGCCCGTGCCGGCGGATCCCGAGGCCTGGGTCGCAGCAGCGGAAGGCAGCAGCCCCGCGATCCTGCAGGCGAAGAAGGCGGTGGAGATCGCCGAGCTGGAAACCGAGAAGGCCAAGGCGGGCCACAAGCCGACGCTGGACCTCACCAGCAGCTACGGCATCACGCGCAACCCGGGCGGCAGCGCCACCACGCCGCTGGACTCGCGCACCAACAACGGCAACGTGGGCCTGGCCTTCAACCTGCCGCTGTTCGCCGGCTTCGCCACGCAGAACCGCGTGCGCGAGACGCTGTCCCTCGAGGAGAAGGCCCGCTCCGACCTGGAGGCGACGCGCCGCGCCGTCGCGCAGGCCGTGCGCACCGCCTACTTCGGCGTGCAGTCCGGCCAGGGCCAGGTGCGCGCGCTGGAAGCCGCCGAAGCCTCCAGCCAGAGCGCGCTGGACGCCAACCGCCTGGGCTACCAAGTGGGCGTGCGCATCAACATCGACGTGCTGAACGCGCAGAGCCAGCTGTTCCAGACCAAGCGCGACCTGGCGGCGGCGCGCTACAACGTGCTGCTGGGGCACCTGCGCTTGCGGCAGGCGAACGGGACGCTGCAACCGGAAGACCTGGCGCGGCTGAACACGCTGCTGGCGCCCTGATTGCGCTCAGCGCGCCAATAGCGCCAGCACCGCGTCCGCC
The DNA here is from genome assembly GCF_013087525.1 of Ramlibacter montanisoli. Classification (GTDB taxonomy): domain Bacteria; phylum Pseudomonadota; class Gammaproteobacteria; order Burkholderiales; family Burkholderiaceae_C; genus Ramlibacter; species Ramlibacter montanisoli. The sequence continues at coordinate 2,677,289 of NZ_JABFCS010000001.1, forward strand.
GTCCGCTTCGCCGCTCCGCGATGCGCCGCGGCGAAGCGCTCGCCCGCTTCCGCGGTCGCCTTGCGGGCCGCTGCGTCGCGCGCGAGCTCCACTGCGGCCTTCACGCCCTCTTCCATCGTCGCCACCCGCCGCGCCGCACCCGCTTCCAGCGCCAGCTGCGAGGCCTCGCTGAAGTTGAAGGTGTGCGGCCCCATCACGATCGGGCAGCCGCAGGCGGCCGCCTCGATCAGGTTCTGCCCCCGAGTGGCAGGAAGCTGCCCCCGAGCAGCGCCACGTCGGCCATCGCGTAGTACAGCGCCATCTCGCCCAGAGAATCGCCGATCCACACGTCGGCAGGTGCCGGCCCGTCGCCCCAGCCGCTCCGCCGCGACACGCTCGTGCCACCTTGCTCCACCAGCGCCGCCACCTCGTCGAAGCGCTGCGGATGGCGCGGCACCAGCAGCCACTGCACGTCGGGGTGCCGCGCGATCGCGCGCAGGAACTCCGCCTCCTCGCCTTCGCGTGAACTGGCGAACATCACGACCGGCCGCGGCGACGCGGCGCGCCACGCGCGGCCCTGCACCAGTTGTTCCGGGCTCGGATTGGCATCGAACTTGAGGTTGCCGAACACGCCCTTGACCGTCGCACCGGCCTGCGCCAGGCGGCGCGCATCGCTTTCGGTCTGCGCCCACACGGCGCCGAGCGCGCCATAGGCGGGACGCGACAGCCGCGCGAGCCGGCGCGCCTGCACCAGCGATTTTTCAGAGAGGCGCGCATTGGCCAGCGCGAGCGGGATCCCGCGCACGTGGCACACCGAGGCCAGGTTGGGCCAGACCTCGGTTTCCATCAGGATGCCGGCACTGGGCTGGAAGTGGTCGAGGAAGCGGCGCACCGCGCTCGGCGTGTCCCAGGGCAGCCAGGCCTGCGCATCGCCTTCGCGCAGCAGCCGTTGTCCTTCGGCGCGGCCGGTCGCCGTGCCGTGCGTGAGCAGGATGCGCAGCTCCGGCTGCGCGCGCCGCAGGGCGTCGAGCAGGATGGCGGCCGCGCGCGTTTCGCCGAGCGACACCGCGTGGATCCACAGGCGGCCCGGCTCGGTCGGCGCCGGGTAGTGGCCGAAACGCTCCTCCACGTGTTCCAGGTAGCCCGGCTCCGCGGCGCCGCGCCGGCGCAGCTTGCGTCGCAGCAGCGGCTGCGCAGCGTACATGCCGAGCGAATAGAGGCGCTTCATCCGGCCACCGCTTCCGCCACGCGCGCATCCCAGCACGCACCCCACGCCGTCCACACTTCATCGACATCGGGCACGTGCTCGCCGCCGACGGCCCGCTGGTGCGGCTGCCCGACGGGCCCCGCGCGCCAGGCGCGCGGCTGGCTGAAGATCTCCACCACCGGCAGGCCCAGGGCGACGCCCATGTGCGCGATGCCGGAGTCCACGCCGACCAGGCCGCTGGCCTGCGCCGTGCGCGCGAGCAGCTTGGCCAGGTCCATGGGCGGCAGCACCTGCGCGGCCGGACCGATCGCAGCCGCCAGCCGCCGCGCGAACTCCGCCTCGCGGGCGCCGGCCCTGCGGCAGCAGCACCTGGAAGCCCTCCGCCGCGAAGCGTTCGCCGAGCGCGCGCCAATGGTGTTCCGGCCACTCGTTGTCGGCCCGCGTGGTGCCGTGCGCGAACACCACCTGGGGCGCGCCGGTCGCGGTCTCGCGGGCCCACGGGTACACCGGCGGCTGCTCGACGACGACTGCCGTGTCGTAACCCAGTGCTGCCGCGGCCATCCAGCGCGTACGCGCCACGGCATGCACGCGGCGCGGCATGGGCACGGCGCGGTTGACGAGATAGCGCACCGGCCATTCGTAGCCGCACAGCTCGCTGCGGTTGCCGAAGGAAGCGGTGAAGCCGCCGGGCGCCAGGCGCGCCTTGCGCGCGACCAGCGCCGACTTGATCAGGCCCTGCAGGTCCAGCACCGCGTCGTAGCTTTGCTCGCGCAGCACGCGCAGGAACTCGCGGCGCTCGCGCCGCACGCCGCTGTCCCAGCGCGCCTTGCGCCAGCGCCGCTGCGCCAGCGGCAGCACGCGGGCGATCGTGGGCGCCTGCCGCAGCAGCGGCGCGAATGCCTCTTCCACGACCCAGTCCACCGCCGCACCGGGGAAGCGCGCATGGATGTCGTGCACGACGGGCAGCGTCTGCACCACGTCACCCAGCGAGGACAGCTTGACGATCAGGATTCTCAAGGGCTTCCAGGGCACCCTCGGGGGCGCCGCAAACACCCATTGTCGGTCAATGCGCCGCCTCGCCCACCTTGGCGTCCGCCTTGACGCTGCGCAGCAGCGACAGCATCACGCCCTCGATGCGGTGCATCGCCTCCTGCGTGTGCCCCTCGAAGCGCAGCACGAGCACCGGCGTGGTGTTGGATGCGCGGACCAGGCCGAAGCCGTCCGGCCAGTCCACGCGCAGGCCGTCGATGGTGGAAACCTGCGCGTCCGGGAAGCGCGCCTTCTTCACCAGCTCGGCGACGACGCGGTGCGGTTCGCCCTCTTCGCACTGCACGTTCAGTTCCGGCGTGGAGAAGCTGGTGGGCAGGTCGTTGAGCACCTTGCTCGGGTCGGGATGGCGCGACAGGATCTCCAGCAGGCGGCAGCCGGCATAGGTGCCGTCGTCGAAGCCGTACCAGCGTTCCTTGAAGAAGATGTGGCCGCTCATCTCGCCGCCCAGGGGCGCGTTCACTTCCTTCATCTTCGCCTTGATCAGCGAGTGGCCGGTCTTGTACATCATCGGCTGGCCGCCGGCCGCCGCGATCGCCGGGCCCAGGCGCTGCGTGCACTTCACGTCGAACAGGATGGGCGCGCCCGGCACGCGCGAGAGCACGTCCTGCGCGAACAGCATCATCTGCCGGTCCGGGTAGATGTTGTTGCCTTCGCGGGTGATGATGCCCAGGCGGTCGCCGTCGCCGTCGAAGGCCAGCCCGAGGTCGGCGCCGGTTTCCTTCAGCTTCGCGATCAGGTCGCGCAGGTTCTCCGGCTTGCTCGGGTCCGGGTGGTGGTTGGGGAAATTGCCGTCCACCTCGCTGAACAGCTCGATCACCTCGCAGCCGATGGCACGGAAGATCTCGGGGGCGGAAGCACCGGCGACGCCGTTGCCGGAGTCGACGACGATCCTCAGGGGCGGGCCAGCTTGATCTCGCTGCGGATGCGGTCGCGGTAGGGCGCGAAGATGTTGACGTTGCGGACCTTGCCCTGCGCCGGCGGCCGGTCCCAGCCCGAGGTCTCCATCATGCGGCGCAGGGCCTGGATCTCCTCGCCGTAGATGGCGCGGCCGGCCAGCACCATCTTGAAGCCGTTGTAGTCCTTCGGGTTGTGGCTGCCGGTGACCTGGATGCCGCTGTTGCACAGGGTGTTGGCGGCGAAGTAGAGCATGGGCGTGGTCACGACGCCGACGTCGATCACGTCGACGCCACTGGCCACGAGGCCGCGGACGAGGGCTGCGGACATGGCGGGACCGCTGAGGCGGCCATCGCGGCCGACGGCGACGGCCTTCTCGCCTTCGCGCCGGGCGATGGTGCCGAAGGCGCGGCCGAGCGCCTCGGCAACCTCTTCCGTCAGCGTGGAGGGGACGATGCCGCGGACGTCGTAGGCCTTGAAGATGCTGGGGCTGAGTTGCATGGATCTGGGGAAATGTTGTTGTCGGTGCGCGGGCCCATTCTAGGCGGCGGGTGCCCGGGAACATGTCCGAAAACGGCCAGTCGCGCGTCACGCGCTGCGTATGATCCATCGCATGAGTCCCGTCGAGCCCCCGCTCTCCCCCGATGCCTGCTACCTCGCGCTGAAGGCGCGCGACGCGCGCTTCGACGGCAGCTTCTTCACCGGCGTCACCAGCACGGGCATCTACTGCCGGCCGGTCTGCCACGTCCGCACGCCGCGGCGCGAGAACTGCCGCTTCTTCGCCCACGCGGCACAGGCGGAGCACGCCGGCTTCCGGCCCTGCCTGCGCTGCCGGCCGGAACTGGCGCCGCAGGCATTGCGCTGGTCGCTGCAGGACGCCAGCGCCGTGCTGGCGCAGCAGGCGGCGCGCCTGCTCGACGAGCCGGAAGCCTGGGGCGGCGAGGCGCCCTCGGTGGACAGGCTGGCGCAGCGGCTGGGCATCAGCGACCGCCACCTGCGCCGCATCTTCGAGCTGCAGCTGGGCGTCACGCCCATGCAGTACCTGCAGACGCGCCGGCTGCTGAGCGCCAAGCAGCTGCTGGCGGACACGACCCTGCCCATCACGCAGGTCGCGCTGGTCAGCGGCTTCGGCAGCGTGCGGCGCTTCAATGCCGCGTTCACGGAGCACTACGGCCTGAGCCCGAGCGCGCTGCGGCGCGATGGTGCGCGGCGCGAGTCGGGCTGCGAGGTGCGCCTGGGCTACCGTCCGCCCTACGACATCGATGCGATGCTGGGCTTCTTCCGCACGCGGGCGATCGAGGGCCTGGAGTCCGTCGTCGGCCGCAAGCTGTCGCGCACGCTTGCCATCGATGCCAACGGCCAGCGCTGCGAGGGCTGGCTCAGCGTGGAGTTCGACGAGGAGCATTGCCAGCTGCTGCTGCAGGTGAGCGACACGCTGCAGGGCGTGCTGCCGCTGGTGATCCGCCGCGTGCGGGCCGCCTTCGACCTGGACGCCGATCCGCACGCGATCAACGCGCGGCTGCACGGCAGCTTTCCGCTCGGCGACGGGCTGCGCGTGCCGGGCACCTTCAGCGGCGGCTGAGCTGGCCGTGCGCGCCGTGCTCGGCCAGCAGATCACGGTGGCGGCCGCGCGGACGCTCGCGCAGCGGCTCGTGCATCGCTTCGGCACGCCGGTCGCCACGCCGGATCCCGCGCTGCGCCACCTGTTTCCCGCACCCGAGGTGCTGGCTGCGGCCGAAGGCGATGCCCTGGGCCAGCTGGGCATCGTGCGGCAGCGGCAGGGTGCGATCGTCGCCATCGCCCGCGCCGTGGCCGAGGGCCGCGTCTCGCTGCATCCGGGCGCCGACGTGCACGCGACCACCACCGCGCTCAAGGAGCTGCCGGGCATCGGCGACTGGACGGCGCAGTACATCGCGATGCGGGCACTGCGCTGGCCCGACGCCTTCCCGGCCGGCGACGTGGCGCTGCACAAGGCGCTGGGCGTGCAGCAGGCGCGCCAGCCGGCGCGCGAGGCCGAGGCCGCATCGCAGGCATGGAAGCCCTGGCGCAGCTATGCGGTGATCCGCGCCTGGAGCGCACTGACTTGAGGAACACGAGATGAATTCAGCGATGGAACGCCTCTGCACCCGCTACGACAGCCCGCTCGGCACCATGCTGCTGGCCGCGACCGACAGGGGCCTGGCCGGCGTATGGTTCGTCGGCCAGCGCCACGGCCCGGACAGCAGCGGCTGGCGCGAGGATGCGGAGCATCCGGTGCTGCGCGAGACGGTGGCGCAGCTGCGCGCCTATTTCGCCGGGGAGCGCACGCGCTTCGAGCTGCCGCTGGACCTGCAGGCCGGCACGCCCTTCCAGCGAAGCGTGTGGCAGGCGCTGCTCGCCATCCCGCGCGGCGGCACCACGAGCTATGCGCAGATCGCGCGCCAGGTCGGCAAGCCGCAGGCTGCGCGCGCCATCGGCGCCGCGGTGGGCCGCAACCCGGTGAGCATCATCGTGCCCTGCCACCGCGTACTGGGCACCGGCGGCAGCCTCACGGGCTATGCCGGCGGACTGGAACGCAAGACCGCATTGCTCAAGCTCGAAGGCGTGTTGGCAAACTAGCGCGATGCCTCTTGCTTCCATCATCGACTTCGCCGCGCTGGCGGCGATCTGGGGTTCCTCGTTCCTGTTCATGCGGCTGGCGGTCGTGGAATTCGGCCCGGTGGCGACCGCCGCCGTGCGCGTCGCCATCGCCGCCGCCTTCCTGCTGCCGCTGATGCTGTGGAAGGGCCACGGCCCGGTGTTCCGCCGACGCTGGCTGATGGTCTGCGCCATCGGCATCCTGAACTCCGGCATCCCCTTCCTGCTGTTTTCCTTCGCGCTGCTGTCGATCACCACCGGCCTGTCGGGCATCCTGAATGCGACGGTGCCGCTGTTCGGCGCCGTCGTGGCCTGGCTGTGGCTCAAGGACCGTCCCACCGGCTCGCGCATCGCGGGCCTCCTGATCGGCTTCGCGGGAGTGGCGATGCTGGCCTGGGACGAGGCGAGCTTCAAGCCGAACGCCGCGGGCATCGCGCCGGCGTGGGCCGTGCTCGCGCCTGCCTGGTGGCGACGGTCTGCTATGCGATCGCCGCCAGCGCCACCAAGCGCTACTTGAGCGGCCTGCCGCCGCTGGTGACGGCCACCGGCAGCCAGGTGGGCGCGGCGGTCGGACTCGCCCTGCCGGCGGCGTGGATGTGGCCGCGCGAGCTGCCCGGCACGCAGGCGTGGCTGGCTCTGGTGGTGGTCGGCATCCTGTGCACCGGCGTCGCCTACATCCTGTACTTCCGGCTGATCGAGCAGGCCGGGCCGGCACGCGCGCTGGCCGTGACCTTCGTGGTGCCGGTGTTCGCGATCTTCTACGGTGCGCTGTTCCTGGGCGAGCAGGTCACGCCCTGGATGCTGGTGTGCGGCGCGGTGATCGTCTGCGGCACGGCGCTGTCCACGGGGCTGCTCAAGCTGCCATCATTGCGGGCACAGACATGAACTCCGCCCGCCAGATCAAGCTGCGCCTGACGGCGCCCAAGCCCCGCAACCCGCTAGTCGTTGCCGCCGCGCAGCGCAAGGCCGGCTCGCACCGCAAGTCGCGCGCGGCCGAACGCCAGGCCGACAAGGCAGCCTTGAAGAAACAGTTGAAGGACTTGTGACCTCGTAGGTCGGTGGTGCAAGCGAAGCGGCACCCCGACAGGAAGCATCAGAACCGCGGCAGGTCCACCAGCCGCCGCCCCGGCGCCTCTTCCGCCGCCGCCAGCGTCTCGGTCCCCTCCGGCTGCACGTCCACCTTCACCTCCGGGCCGATCTGCAGCGTCCCGCGCTCGGTCGGGAACAGCATCACGATCGTGTCGCCTTCGACCAGCCGGTCCACCACCTCCACCAGCCGCGTGGGCGCCGGGCGCAGGTCCCAGTGCTCGAGGCTCGGATCGATCATGCCCATCATCACTTCCGTGACCTGGCTGCCCTCGACGTGGACGGCGGTGATGCCGTAGAGCACGGCCGGCACCGGCCCGCCTGCGAGGGGGGGGTAAGGCGCGGCGGCGCGCGAGGACTGAATCGATTTCTCAACCATGCGGCACATTGTGGGCAGCCACCCAAGCGGGGCGATAAGCGGACTGCGCGGGAGTGCGTGGGAGAGTGCCTACCGGGGGCCGTACACTGGCGCCTGCCCCGATGTCCGCCGCAGTCCCCACCCCCACCGGCAGCCCCGCGCTCACGCGCGCCCATGGCCGGCGCCTGCGCGACATCTACCGCTCGGCCGGCTGGCCCTGCCAGGACGCGCTGGAGATCGACCTGCTGGCCGCCGGCATGCTCGAGCGGGTACGCTCCCCCTGGGCCACGAGACCCTGCGCGTGACCGACGCCGGCCTGCAATGGCTGGCCACCGTGCTGGCGCGCAACCGGGCCGCGCTCTCGGCGCACGAAACCCTGGTGCAGCGGGTGGCGCAGGAGATGGCGCGCGCCGGACGGCTGGCGTGGACCGGCCTCAGCCTGCGGGCCCAGGTACCCACCGGCGATGCCGCCAAGCCGCTGCGCTGGTGCGTCGCGCGCCCCGACGTCTTCTCGATCCGCCACACCTCGGTGGAAAGCTACGTCGAGCCCATCGTCCACGAGATCAAGGTGCGGCGCTCCGACCTGCTGGCCGACCTGCGGCAGGAAGCCAAGCGCGGCGCCTACGGCGACCTGGGCGAGTGCTGGTACGTGCTGGGGAGCGATGCGCGCGGGCGGACTATCGCCGAGCCCGAGGAAGTGCCGCCGCAATGCGGCGTGATGCTGGTGCAGGGCGAGCGCCTGGCGGTGGCGCGGCCGGCGCAGCGTCCGGCGCGCGCCGGCCTGCCCTTCGGCGTGTGGATGGCGCTGGCCAAGGCGACGCCGGTGGCCGGCAGCGACGAGGACGCGCAGGGCCTGCTGGACGCAGGCAGCTAGCCCCCCGCTACTGCTTCGGGTGTTCCGACTTGCCCTGCTCGGGGTCGGTGTGCACGTGCCCCTTTTCCGGATCCACCGGTGCCGGCGTCGGCTCCGGATTGGCGGGTTTGGGCGCTTCCGCCGGTGCCGGGTGCGGATGCGGCGGCTCGGGCGGAGGCGTCGCGGTCCCGGTCATTCGCGTTCGGAACTGCGTGGAGAGGGCCGATCCTCGCGCGAGCGCCCGGCATCGGCGCGCGGCGGGCTTTCGGTCGGGATGTCCGCTTCGTTCACGAAGGTCGGCTCCTCGCGCTCGAGGCCGGGAGCGGGAGGCGTGATGCCTTGGGGGTGCGCATGGTGACTCCTCTGGAAATCGTCGTTCAGATCTTTGGCCGCGGCACCCCGGGATCCTCGGGCTCGGCCGGCGGCAGCGCCTGCCCGAACTCGGGCTCGATGGGCGCTGCGTCGGGTTGGACGCGGGTGCGTCCGACTCCGGCGGGAAGGGATCGGGTTCGACCGGGTGCGTGGGTGTCTGGTGGTTGGCGTTCATGTCAGAAGGGGCTCTGGGAAACGAGGGTGAGGTCCGCCGGCTCCCCCTGGCCAATGTCCTGCTCTCCGCGCGACTGCGCATCCGCCGGAGGGGAGAACCCGTCGTCGAGGCTGTCCAGCAGCGGCTCGGCCGGGCGCAGGCTGGGTTCGATGTCTGGGCGGTTCATGTCGGCCTCCTTGCAGCGATGGTGCAACGCCCTGCCGGGCAGTGCGTTCGGAGGCAGGACCGATCCGCTGTAGTCGCGCGCCCCGGGCCGCGTCAGTGCTTTTCGTCGGATTGGCGCTGCGCCTCGCGGCGGGCGACGGCGCTCGGCTCGTGCGTGAACGGCAGGCGCGGCAGGCCGATCAGGGCCTGCAGCCGCGCGTGCGCGCGGTCCATGTCGGCGCCGATCATGGCCAGCGCCACTTCGTGCGTCGGCTCGTTCTCGGCGATGTCCATGTAGGCGTTGCGCAGGCGCTGGTAGTCCGCGTCGGCGCGGGCCACCTCGTCCTGCAGCGCCAGCACCTTGGCGTATTCGGCCCGGCTGTAGCGCGTGGTGGTACGCCCGCCGGTGGCGGGGCGGTTGTCGTCGCTTGCATTGGCGCGCGCGTGCGGCCCGTTCCTCGTGCTCATGCGGCTGATCCTAGGAACAAGTGCACGGCGCCGGTGTAGGACGGGGCGCAGCGCGCCCGCAGGCAGCAGGGCCGCCGTGATGTTTGTCCCGCAAAGCCCAGTTTCTTGATGTTTGCTAAGGCTGGCCCAGGCCGCGGGAACGGCTGGGCCATGGCCCACCCGAAGCAGGCAGCAGGCGATGGTCGCCTGCATCAAGGATGGAGTGAAACATGAACCTCAATCAACGCATGAACCCCTGGGCGCTTTCCCTGGTCGTGGCCGGCGCGGCGCTGGCCGCCGCCTGCGCCCCCGTCGCGATGGCCGCCACGCCGGCCGCCCCGGCGGGCGCGCACGCGCACGACGGCGCGCACGGCACGAAGCTGCGCCTGGACCACGGCCGCAAGTGGGCGACCGACGCACCGCTGCGCGAAGGCATGACGCGCATCCGCGCCCTCGTGGCGCCGAAACTCGATGCGGCCCATGCGGGTACCATGGTTGCGGCAGAGTACGCCGCCCCTCGCGGCCAAGGTGGAGGTGGAAGTGGGCAACATCGTCACGAACTGCAAGCTGCCGCCGGAGGCGGACGCGGCGCTGCACGTCGTGCTGTCGGACCTGGCGGAAGGCACCGGCGCCATGGCCGGGCGCACGCCGGGCGTGCAGCCGCGCAAGGGCCTCGTGCAGGTCGTCGCCGCGGTGAACGAGTACGGACGCTACTTTGAGCACCCCGGCTGGAAACCGATCCGCACCGCCGCCCACTGAACGGCGCAGCGCCGCGAAGGCCGTACCGGCCGGCGCGCTGCTGAAGTCCCTGCCGCTGTTCAAGGCGCTCGACGAAGCTTCGCTCGGGCGCCTGGCCGCCGCCACGCATCGCCGCGTCCTCGCACGCGGCGAACGCGTTTTCAGCCGCGGCGACGATCCCGAAGGCATGTACGTCGTGGTGTACGGGCAGGTGCGCCTGCTCGGGCGCGCGCGCGGCGGCGGCGAGCGACTGGCCGGCGTGGTGGACGCCGGCCACAGCTTCGGCGAACCCATCATGTTCCTGGAGCGTCCCGCCCTGGTGGACGCAGAGGCCGCGACCGACGCGCTGGTGCTGCAGCTGCCCAAGGAGGCCGTGTTCGCCGAGATCGAGCGCAACCCGCGCTTCGCCCGCCGCCTGATCGCCGGCCTCAGCAGCCGGCTGGAAGCGCTGGTGCAGCAGCAGGAGCGGCAGGACCGCGGCGGCGGCCAGGCGCGCGTCGTCGACTACCTGCTGCGCCAGGGCGGCAGCACGGCCGGCGTGCCCTTCACGCTGCCGGCCGCCAAGGCCGCCGTGGCGGCGCACCTGCGCCTGACCCCGGAACACTTCTCGCGGCTGCTGCACGAGCTGGCGGCCGAGGAGCTGCTGCGCATCGACGGCCGCCGCATCACGCTGCTGCAGCCCCTGCGCCTGGCCGCCCTGCGACACTGAGGCCCAATGCACCCGCCCCGCATCGCCCTCATCCATGCCACCGCGCTGGCCATGGCGCCGGTACAGGCCGCGTTCCAGCGCCACTGGCCCGCCGCGCAGTGCATGAACGTGCTGGACGACAGCCTGTCGGTGGACCGCGCCCGCGCCGGCGAACTGACGCCGGCGATGGTGCAGCGCTTCGTGGACCTCGCGGCCTATGCGCAGCGTGCCGGCTGCGGCGGCATCCTGTTCACCTGTTCCGCCTTCGGGCCCGCGATCGAAGCCGCGGCCCGCTCCACCGGGCTGCCCACGCTCAAGCCGAACGAGGCGATGTTCGAGGACGCGCTGGCGTGCCACGCGTCGCAGGCACCCTTGAAGATCGGGCTGCTGGCCACCTTCGAAGCGTCGATCGCCTCCATGTCGGCGGAACTGCGGCAGATGGCGCGCGAGCGGGGCATCGCCCTCGACCTGCGCGCCGTGTTCGTGCCGCAGGCCATGGACGACCTCGCACGCGGCGCGAGCGGCGAGCACCACCGCAAGGTGGCGGCCGCGGCGCGGCAACTGGCGGGCTGCGACGCCGTGATGCTGGCGCAGTTCTCCATGGCCGCGGCCGCGCCCGAGGTGCAGGCGCAGGTGCCCTGCCCCGTCCTGAGCAGTCCCGATTGCGCCGTCCTCGCCCTCATGCAAAGAATGCCGAATGCCTGAACCCCGCATCCCGGCGGCGCAAGTGCGCCGCTTCCTCGCCACCGCGTTCGAGCACCTCGGCATGCCGGCCGGCGATGCGCAGGTCGTTTCGCAGCTGATGACGGAAGCCGAGCTGCAGGGCTCCGACGGCCACGGCGTGATCCGGCTGGTGCCCTACGCGCGCCGCATCCGCGCCGGCGGCATCAACCTCAAGCCCGACATCCGCGTGGTCAAGGAAAAGGCCGCGATGGCGCTGATCGACGGCGACAACGGCATGGGCCACCTGGTGATGAAGCAGGCCGCCGAACTGGCGATCGCCAAGGCGCGCCAGTGCGGCATCGCCTGGGTCGGCTCGCGGCTGTCCAACCACGCGGGGCCGGCCTCGCTGTACGCGCGCATGGCGCTGGCGCAGGACATGGTCGGCATGTACTTCGCGGTGGGCAACGCCAACCACCTGCCGCCCTGGGGCGGGCTGGACATGCTGCTGTCCACCAACCCGATCGCGGTGGCCGTGCCCGCGGGCGAGGAGCCGCCGGTGGTGCTGGACATGGCGACCACCGTCGCAGCCTACGGCAAGGTCAAGGCCAAGGCGCAGCGCGGCGAGCAGATGCCGGTGGGCTGGATGATCGACCGGCAGGGCCAGCCGCTGACCGACCCGAAGCGCGCGGAGGAGGGTTTCCTGATGCCGATCGGCGGCTACAAGGGCTACGGCCTGGCGATGATCGTCGGCCTGCTGGCAGGCACGCTCAACGGCGCGGCGATGGGCAGCGAAGTCGTCGACTTCAACCACGACGACGTGACGACGACCAACACCGGGCAGGCGATCCTCGTGATCGATCCCGACGCCTTCGGCGAACTCGATGCCTTCAAGGCGCGCGTGGACAAGCTGGTGCGCGAGCTGCGCGCCAGCGAGCGCATGCCGGGCGTGGAGCGCATCTGGATGCCCGGCGAGCAGAGCCACGCGAAACGCATCGCCAACGAGCGCGACGGCCTCGCGCTGCCGGCGGCGCTGCGCACGCAGCTGGACACCTTCGCGCGCGACCTCGGCATCCCGCCGCTGCAAGACACCTGAAACGGAGACCGCCATGGCCCTCACCCGCCGCTTCGCCCTTTCCCTGCTGGCCCTGTGCGCGGCCGCTGGCGTGCACGCCCAGTCGCCCTGGCCGGCCAAGCCGATCCGCATGATCGTGCCGCTGGCCGCCGGCAGCGCGGTGGACAACGCGGCGCGCATCGTGACGCAGAAGATGGCGCAGAACCTGGGGCAGTCCATCGTGGTGGACAACCGGCCGGGCGCGGCCGGCCTGATCGGCGCCGGCGAGGTGGCCAAGGCGGCACCCGACGGCTACACGCTCGGCGGCTTCAACGACAGCATCATGACCATGGTGCCGAACATGAACCCGAAGATGCCCTGGGACATCCTCAAGGACTTCGACCCGGTGTCGCTGGTCGCCACCGTCGAATGGGGACTGGTGGTGCCGGCCGACGCGCCGGAGAAGAGCGCCGCCGACCTGATCGCCGCGGCGAAGAAGGATCCCGGCAGGATCAACTACGGCTCGGGCGGCAACGGCAGCCCGCAGCACATCGCGATGGCGCTGTTCGCGTCGCAGGCGGGCGTGCAGATGAAGCACGTGCCCTACAAGGGCGCGACGCAGGCGGCGATGGGCGTGGCGGGCAAGGAGGTGGAGACCGCCTTCCAGGGCATCGCCACCGTGACCTCGCTGGTGAAGGCGGGCAAGCTGCGCCTGATCGGCGTGACGACGCCGCGGCGCATGCCGCAGTTCCCCGACGTGCCCACCGTGTCCGAATCGGGCATGCCGGGCTTCGAATTCAACTCCTGGTTCGCGATCATGGCGCCGGCGGGGACGCCGAAGGAGATCGCGCAGCGGCTCGCCGTCGAAGTGCAGAAAGGCGCTGGCCGACCCCGAGGTGCGCGAGAAGCTCAACGCGCAGGGGCTCACCCCGCGCGGCTCGACGCCGGAGGAACTGGGCACCGCCACGCGCGCGCAGCTGGCGAAGTACGGCGCCCTGATCAAGGCAAACAACATCACCGCGGAGTAGTCCCCGCGGCGCCTGCGCTCAGCGGGGCTGCAGGTAGTTCGCGACCGCATGGGTCGCCACCTGCTGTCCCATGCGCGTGCCGACCTCCGCGGAATTGCGGTAGTGCACGCCGCTCCAGATCCGCGCGTTCGACACTTCCTGCATCAGGTCCGACAGGCGATTCCACTGGCGGGTCACGCCGGGCAGCGTGGGGCTGCTCATGGTCAGGCCCGGCATCTCGTCGCCCAGCTGGCTCTGCAGGACCGCCACCACCGTGGCCGAACTGATGCAGTGCGCGCACGGGTATTCGGGATGCAGCGGCGCGTCCACCAGCGGCAGCCAGCCCGGCTCGCGCTTGATCACCATGTTGCCGTGCTGGTCCCCGTTGCGCACGGCCGTGATCGGCCGCCAGAAGTTGTACGCGTACTTGGCGTCGAACACCGCGACCAGCGCGTCGTTGAAGGCCATGTAGGTGAGCGCCATCACGCGCGCCGCGGCGGGCGTGTCGAGCTGCCGCTTGGCCACGGACTGCCGGATGATGCCGTTGAAGGCGGGCGCGCCGGTGACCACCCAGAACTGCGCGACCTGCGTGTGCTCGGGCGTGCGCTTGCTGCCGGTGCGCGCGCCCATGGTGAGGGTCTCCTCGTAGTCGCGCGCCCAGGTCTCGCTGGTGAGGGCGGGCGGCGGCGGCGGGCGGAACTGGTCGCCGCGGGCGAGCAGCCAGGGGCGGGAGGCCCCGAAGTCGTCTCCGGCGGGCAGCGTCGTCATCACGTAGACGCCCGGACGCGTCACCGGGCGGTACGCGGTCGGCGCCCCGACGCGATCTTCCGCGCACCACGCCAGCAGCGATTCGGCCACGGCCTTGCCCAGGCCGGCACCGCCATCGCGCGCACCCGCGTCGGGCACCGTGGCCATCGTCCTGGCGAGCGCCTCGTCGAAGGCCGCGCGCTGTTCCGGGAACAGCTTCAGCAGGGCGGTGTGCGCCGCGACCGCGGCCGCGGCGTCGGGCGAGGCGCCCGCAGGCGGCGTGCCCGTGTAGCGGAAGGGTCGGTAGCGTGGCTGGATCGCATTGATCGCGTCGAACATCGCCGCGTGCACCACGGCCATGCTGCGCACGCCCATGGGAGGCGACTGGCGCGCGGTGACGACCGCCTTGAAGGCGACCTCGTTCCAGTCCATCACGGGATCGCCGCGCGCGCCGGGCGCAGCGGTCAGCAGCGCGCCGGCCAGGGCCAGCACGCGCAGGAGCAGTCGGGTGTTCATGGGGAGACTCCAGGGTCCGGCGAACGAGCCGCACCCGCCTGTTCGCCTGCGGCGGCGTCCCGGCGCCTCGGGCGGCGCGCATGGTGGACGGTTGCTCCCAACCTCAACGAGCGGAAACGGGCGGACTGTAGCCCCGCGCATCGTGCGCGGCAATGGCATGTCCCTGCCAGCGTCAGGCCCGGAAGTTCCTGTAGATCCCGCAGACCACCAGCAAATCGCCGGCGCGGGCGACGTACCCCGTCTTGGTGAGGACCTCGTTGGTGAAGGGGTGGGCCCACTTCCACTCGATCCAGCCCTCGCCCCGGCTGCGCGCGAGTTCCGCCATGTCGCGCAGGAACAGCTTGCCGTCGGCGTCGCGGCTGTCGGGGCCCATGCCGACGTTGCGCACGTTGTTGCCGTGCGCGCGCAGCACGCCGTCGCCCACGCCGATCACCATCAAGTACAGGTCGCGGTCGACGAAGCGGCCCTGGTCCTGGCGGTTGACGTCCTCGACCAGCGCCTGCCCGCCGTGGACGCGGCAGAACTCGCGGGCGGCCAGCGCCATGCCCCGCGCTTCTTCGGCCGTGCCGTACTCGCGCGCGCCGAGCGAGAAACCGGAGACCGCGCGCATCAGGCCGACCGCACGTTCGTGCAGGCTGGCGACGGTCCGCGCGGAATCCTCCACCAGCGCGGCGTTGTCCCGCGCGACGCCGTCGATGTGGGCCATGGACTGGTTCACCGAGGCGATGCCGGCGCTCTGCTCCTGGCTGGCGCCGTTGATCCCGACGACCAGCTCCTTCACCTGCCGCACCGAGGCGACGATCTCGCGCATCGCGCGGCCCGCGTCGTCCACCAGCAGCCCGCCGGCGTCGACCCGCTCCACCGACGCGACTATGAGGGACTTGATCTCGCGCGCCGCCGCGGCGCTGCGCTGCGCGAGGTTGCGCACCTCGGCGGCGACCACCGCGAAACCGCGCCCCTGCTCGCCGGCGCGCGCCGCTTCCACGGCGGCGTTCAGGGCAAGCAGGTTGGTCTGGAAGGCGATGCCGTCGATCACGCCGATGATGTCGGCGATGCTGCGCGAGCTGTGGCGGATGGCGTCCATGGTGCTGACCACCTGGTCCATCAGCACGCCGCCCTGTTCCGCGCGCTGCGAGGCGGCGGCGACGAGGGTGGTGGCCTGCTGCGCGTTGTCCGCGTTCTGGCGCACGGCCGAAGCGAGCTGCCCGATCGCCGCCGCCGTCTGCTGCAGCGCCGACACTTCCGATTCGGTGCGGCGCGAGAGCGCCTCGTTGTCGCGACGGATCTGCGAAGCGGTGGCGGCGACGCTGGTGGTGCCCGTGCGCACTTCGCTGACGATGCGAAACAGCTTGTCCTGCAATGCCTGCAAGGCCTGCTGCAGGCGCCCCGGTTCGCCGGCCGCCATGCCGGCACCGCGGTTGGCGAGGTCGCCTTCGGCCATGCCGCGCGCCTGCGCCTCGGCTTGCCGGATCGGCAGCGACACCCGGCGCAGCAGCCACAGCGCCGTCGCGGCCCCGCCCCCGAGGCCCGCGCCGCCAGCGGCCAGCACCAGCGCGCGCGCCGTTCCGTCCGTGTGCCAGGCCGCCACGGCGGTCACGGCCAGCAGTGCCAGCAGCACGATGCCGAAGCCGAGAGCCAGTCCGCCCGGCAGGGACAGCGCGTGCCGCAGCGTCGCAGGCGCGAAGGCCGGCGCCGGCTGGATTTCCAGCGGTGCGAGGGTGGTGGCTGTCATGCGGGAGGGGACTGCTTTCCACCCCTTTGTAGCGCGACTTCCCTCAGGGACTCGTCGCCCTCCGAAGGGCGGCGCGCGCGAGCAGACGGGTGGAGTCCAGTGTGGGCAGCGGCGAGTTGCCGTCATGCACGATCAGGGGCAGCTCGGTGCAGCCGAGGACCACCGCGTCGCATCCCTGCTCCTTCATGTGGCCGATGACGCCGGCCAGGGTGGCGACCTGTTGCGGCCGCTGGATGCCGTACACCAGTTCGTCCATGATCAGTCGGCCGACCTCGTCGCGCTCCTCCGGCCGGGGGCGCACGAAGGACAGCCCGTGCGCCTGCAGCCGGGACGGGTACACGTCGCTGTCCACCAGCCAGTGGGTGCCCGTGATGCCCAGCCGGCGGAAGCCGTGGCGCACGGCCTCCTGCGCCACCACGTCGGCGATGTGCAGCCAGGGCAGCGGCGAGCGTTCCTGCACCAGGTCGAAGGCCTGGTGGATGGTGTTGTCGGGGCAGATCAGGAAGTCCGCGCCGATGCGCGCCAGCTTCTCCGCCGACTGCAGCATGAGCCAGGCGACGCCTTCCGGCTCGCCCGCCTCCAGGCAATCGACGTAGCGGTCCAGTGAGTGCGTGTGCATCGACACTTCGGGGTGGCGGTGCGGCCCGAGCAGCTGCGCGCCCTCCGCGCAGATGGTGCGGTAGCACAGGGCAGCGCCTTCCGCGGAACATGCGACGATTCCGATGTGGAGGGGCATGGGGTGCATGGTGCCAGAAGGTCGCGCCCTCAGAAATCCCTGCGCACGCGGATCCCCACCGTGGTGTCGCCGGCCAGCATGTCGAGGTCGCGGGTGAGCGAAAGCTGCCAGCGCCACGCCCCCGCGCGCACGGCCGCATAGGCCGACACAGCTCGCGCACGGGTGCCAGGGCGCCCTCGGGCTGGCGCACGTCCAGGTAGGCGCCGGCTTCGTGGCCGCCGGCGAAGCGGCGGAAGCCGCCGAGCTCCGCCTGCGCGGCCGCGCGCCGCAGCCCGAGCCGCGCGAACACGCGCCAGTCCCCCATCGGATGCTGCAGCTGGAACTGGCCGGTGGAGCCGGTGCCGCCGGTGTCCGGCCCACCCGCGGCCAGGGAGTTGCCACGGGGCGCCAGCTGCGCGCCCGCGGGGGGGCGGCCGCCGCCGCCGCGAGGCCGCACAGCAGGCAGCCACGGATCACGGTGTTGCGCAGCATGGCGGTTTCTCCCCGTGCTCAGGCGTGGTCGTCGATCTCGAACTCGTCGCCGTCGTCGCCGTGGTCGTCGTCGCGCTCGGCCTCGCGGGCGATGACCACGGGCGCTTCCTCGAAGGCCTTGTGGCCGCCGCGGGTGGCATCGTCGCGGCCCCTGCCCCGGCCACGGCCGCCGCGGTCGTCGCCGCTTTCCGTTTCACGGGCGATGGTGGTCGCCGGCGCCTGCTCGGTCGCCTTCGGGTCGTCACGGCCGCGGCCGCGGCCGCGGCGGTCGTCGCCGCTTTCCGTTTCGCGCGCCAGCAGCGTCTGGCTGCCGGTGTCGCTCAGGGTGCGCTCGCCGGCGGCGGGTGCCGGGGCAGCCATCGCGCCGGAAGCGATCAGGAGGGAGGCGGCAGCGGTCAGTTGGATGAAGTTCATGGTGGATCCTCGGATGGTTGGGGGAAGGAAGCGGTGCTCCTGCACTCGCACCCTTCTCTTTGCACCGGGCGTGCCACGTCCGTGAACGGTGCTCCAGGACCGAGAAACGGTCGCCAGCGTGAACTGCATCACGCTTTCAACCCATCTGCGGGACGGATGCTGGGGGACGTCACCCATGCGCAGCGGAGCGGGTGGGTGCTATCGCCCACCCAAGGCGTTTCGAGGGGTTTCAGCGCTCGGCGCGTTGCAGGCCGTGCTTGGCCATGCGGTAGCGCAGCGTGTCGCGCGTGATCTGCAGCGCGCGCGCCGCCAGGCTCACGTTCCAGTGGTGGGCTTCCAGGGCCGCCACCAGGTGGCTGCGCTCGAGCGCATCGAGCGAGGTGGGCGCGGCCGCCGGGTGCGCGGCGCCCGGCGGCGGCGCGCCCGCCGCTGCCTCGGGCAGGCCGAGATCCTCCGCCCGCAGCAGCGGTCCGCGCTGCATCAGCACCGCGCGCTCCAGGCAGTTGCGCAGTTCTCGCACGTTGCCCGGCCACGGATAGGCACGCAGCGCGTCGATGGCGGTCTCGTCCAGCGACAGCGGCGGCCGCGCGTAGCGGGTCGCCAGCTGCTGCAGGAACTCGCGCGCGAGCAGCAGCACGTCGTCGCCGCGTTCGCGCAGCGGCGGGATGCGCACCTGGAACACCGTCAGCCGGTACACCAGGTCGCTGCGGAAGCGGCCGGCTTCCGCTTCCTTCGCCAGGTCGCGGTTGGTGGCGGCGACGATGCGCACGTTCACCTTGCGGTCCTGCAGCGCGCCGATCGGCCGCACCTTCAGGTCCTCCAGCACGCGCAGCAGCTTGGCCTGCAGCGTCAGCTCGAGTTCGCCGATCTCGTCGAGGAACAGCGTGCCGCCGTCGGCCGCCTCGATCAGGCCCACCTTGCGCGTGCGCGCGTCGGTGAAGGCGCCCTTCTCGTGGCCGAACAGCTCGTCCTCCATCAGCGCTGCCGGCAGGGCGGCGCAGTTGACCTCGATGAAGGGACCGCCCGCGCGCTGGCTCGCCAGGTGGCAGGCCCGGGCCACCAGTTCCTTGCCGGTACCCGTCTCGCCCTGCACCAGCACCGGCGCGGCGGGCGAGCGGTCGGTGGGCTCCGACTGCGCCACGGCGCGCACGAGCTCGCGCAGCTTCTGCATCCCGGGGCACTCGCCCAGCAAGGCGTCGATGCTCGCATGCCGGTTCTCGCGCTGCCGGTAGTAGCGCAGCTGCGTGCGGCCCGCGCGCTCGCGGATCGCGCGCTGCACGACCTCGTCCAGCGAGGCCAGCGACAGCGGCTTGGTGAGCAGGTCCATCGAGCCCGCCTTCATCGCCTCCACCGCCAGGTTGATGCTGCCGTGTCCCGTGACCATCACGATGCGCACTTCCTCGTCGAGCCGGCGCAGCTCGCGGATCACCTCCAGGCCGTCGAGCAGCGGCAGCTGGAAGTCCACGATCACCACGTCCGGCGTGCCCTCCCTGGCCATCTCGAGGCCGGCGCGGCCGTCGTGCGCCAGCGCCACGTCGTGGCCCTGGCGCTCGAAGTAGCGGGCGATGTTCTTCGCCAGCACCAGTTCGTCCTCGATGACGAGCAGCCGCGCCATCAGCGCGCTCCGTGCGCGGCCAGCGGCAGCGTGATGGTCACGCGGCTGCCGGCGCCATTGCGCGACTCGAGGCCGATCAGGCCGCCCCACTGCGACAGTGTGCGGCGCGCCAGCGCCAGGCCGATGCCGAGCCCGCCGCTCTTGGTGCTGAAGAAGGGCCGGAACAGCGCCTTGCGGGCTTCCTCGCTGATGCCGGTGCCCGCGTCGTCCACGGTCATCTCCAGCCGGCCGTGCGCCGTCCGCCAGCCGATCGCGATCGGCCCGCCCTGCGGCATCGCCTCGATGGCGTTGGCCAGCACGCTCAGCAGGATCTGCCGCAGCATCGCCGGGTGCGCATGCACCGCGGGCGCCTCGCCTTCCTGCAGCCGCCACTGCACGCCCTGCCGGTGCATCTCGGGCTGCAGTTCCAGCAGGCAGTCGCGCCACATGGGAGTGGTCTCGACCGCCTCGCGCGGCAGCTGTGCCGCATGCGACACCCGCACCAGCTCCGTGATCCAGCGGTTGGCGCGGTCCACCGAGGCGATGATGTCCTCGCGGTTCTCCGCCTGTTCGGCGGCCGCCCCGCCATCCATCATCTCGGCGGCGGTGCGGATGGAGGCCAGCGGGTTGCGCAGGTTGTGCGCCACCGCGCCGGCCAGCTCGACGGCGCTCGCCAGCGCCTGCGATTCCGACAATCGCGCCTGCTGCTCGCGCATCACGCGGTCGGCGCGCCCGACCACGCCGTTGAGCGCGAGGAACAGCACGACGGCGGAGCCCGCGCACGCGAGCCAGAGCTGCAGCACCGCTTCACGGATGGCCGCGCTGAGCTGCACGGGCACCTTGTACAGCTCGATCACCCCCAGCACCTTGCGCGGATCGTCGGGCGCGAGCACCGGGATGTAGCTCTCCACGAAGTAATGGGTCTGCTGCGACAGTCCCGCATGCTCCTGCTTGTCGGGTCCCCTGCCCAGGGTGCCGCTGTGCACCACCAGCTCGCCGCGCAGGGCTTCCTGCAGCTCGCGGTTGTCGGCGTCGCGGCGGCCGATGAGCGCGCGGTCGGTGGACCAGAGCACGCGGCCGTCGGCGCCGAAGGCATTGGCGCGCATCGGCTCGGTCATGGACGACAGGTGCTCCATGGTGCCGAGGAAACGCTGCTGCAGGCCGGGGTCGGCCGGGTTGCGCAGGAAATCGGCGGAGCGGTCGGTGACCAGCAGGTTGCGGATGAACTCCATGCTCACCTGGCCCTCGCGCTTGAGCATGCGTTCGGTGAGCATCTGCGACAGCAGCCAGCCCAGGCCCAGCGCGATGCCGACGATCACGATCAGACTCGTCGCGGCAAAGCGCCGGCGCAGGCTGAAGGTCGACGTTGCGTCCATGCCTGCCGATTGTGCAGAAGGGCCTGCGCCGTGCAAGGCGCCGGGGCCCGATCAGGCAGGGAGTTTGATCTCGCCCAATACTTCGCGCTCGTACGCGTGCAGCGAGGGCAGACCGCCGGTGTGCAGGAACAGCACGTCCTCGCCCGCCTTCAGCTCGCCGCTGCGCGCCAGGCCGATCAGGCCGGCCATGATCTTGCCGGTGTAGACCGGGTCGAGCGGGATGCCTTCGGTGCGGGCGAGCATCTGCACCGCCTCCACCATGCGCTGGTTGCCCATGGAGTACTTCGGCTGCCAGTAGCCGCCGACGCAGTTCACGTGCTCCGGCTTGACCCGGATGTCCACGCCCAGCAGGTCGAGCACCGCCTGCGCTTCCTTCAGCACCAGCGGCTGCTGGTCCGGCAGGTCGCGGCTGACGCCGATGCCGACGATGGGGATGCGGATGTTGTTGCCCAGGAAGCCCGCGACCAGGCCGCCATGCGTGCCCGAGCTGCCGGAGCCCACCACGATGCGGTCGAACGACAGGCCCTCGTCGAACATCTGCTGCTGCAGTTCCTGCGCGCAGGCGACGTAGCCCAGGCCACCGATGGCATTGGACCCGCCCCCGGGATGATGTAGGCCTTGCGGCCCGCCTTGGCCACGTCGTCCGCGACCTTCTGCATCTCCGCGGCCATGTTGCTGCCGCCGGGCACGACGGTGACCGCCTCCACGCCCAGCAGGCGGAACATGAAGTTGTTGCCGCTGGCGTCGGGCCTGTAGCTTTCCGGCACGCGCTCCTCGATGACGAAGCGGCACTTCAGCCCTTCCTTCACCGCGGCGGCCAGGGTGATGCGGCAGTGGTTGGACTGCGGCGCGCCGCAGGTCACCAGCGTGTCGGCGCCCCTGGCGAGCGCATCGGCCACCAGGAACTCGAGCTTGCGCGTCTTGTTGCCGCCGGGGAACAGGCCCAGCATGTCGTCGCGCTTGATCCAGACCTTGGGGCCCCGGCCGCCGGGGCAGGTGGCGGCCAGCGCCTGGCTGAAGTTGGGGAGGTATTCGAGCGGCGTCGCGAAGGGTGTGTAGCGACGGCGGGGGAAGCGGGAGAGGTCCATGCGGAGATGGTATGCGAAGCCGCCGCGGCCAAAAAAAAGCCCGGCCGAAGCCGGGCACGTGTCACCTTGGAGGTGGCAATGCAATCAGGATTTCTTCAGCTCCGCGATCATCGGCAGGATGGTCTTCTGCAGGGCTTCGGGAGTGATCGGGCCGACGTGCTTGTGGCGGATGCGGCCGTTCTTGTCGATGATGAAGGTCTCCGGCACGCCGTACACGCCGTAGTCGATGCCGACGCGGCCTTCCAGGTCCAGCGCGGACAGGATGTAGGGGTCGCCCTGCTGCTGCAGGAACTTGAGCGCGTCCTCCGGCTTGTCCTTGTAGTCGAGGCCGACCACGGGCACGACCTTGGCGTTGTGGATCTCCACCAGCAGCGGGTGTTCCACGCGGCAGGCGGTGCACCAGGACGCCCAGACGTTCAGCATCCAGACCTGGCCCTTCATGTCCGCCGGCGAGAAGTCCTTGTCCAGCGCCTGCACCTGCTTCAACGAGAACTGAGGCGCCGGCTTGTCGATCATGGTGGACGGCAGCTTGCGCGGGTCGCGCGTGAGCCCCACGCCCAGGAACACGGCGATCACCAGGAAGATCGCCAGCGGGACGAGGTACTTGACTTTCATTTCAGGCTGCTCGGGCTCGAATGCTTCTTGGCCTGGTCGATCGCGTGCTGCGCCTCGGCCGGCATGTAGTTCTCGTCGTGCTTGGCCAGGACCTCGGCGGCCTTGAACTGGCCGTTGGCTTCCAGCCTGCCCTGCACCACGGCGCCCTTGCCTTCCTTGAACAGGTCGGGCAGCAGGCCGGTGTAGGAGACGTTGATGTCCTTGACCGTGTCGGTGATGACGAAGTGCGCCGTCAGGTCCTGCCGCCGGAGCGACCCTTCCTTGACCAGCCCGCCGATGCGGAAGGCGCGGCCTTCCGGCGCCTTGCCGGCCAGGACCTCGGTCGGGGTGACGTACAGCGCGATGTTGCTGTTCAGCGCGTTGAGCACCAGCGCCGAGGCCGTGCCCAGGGCGACCAGGCCGGCCGCGATGATGGCGCCGCGTTTCTGCCAGTTCTTCATGCCAGTTCCCTATCCATTCTTTCTGCCCGCGCACGCCGCCGCAGGCTGCGGACGATCTCGCTGGTGCGGCGCTTGAGCAGCAGCTGCTCCACCACCAGGGCCGCGGCGCTCACGCCGAAGCTGCCCCAGACGTACAGGCCGTATCCCCCATGTGGAGGAAGTCGGACATCGAATTCCATTGCATCACGCGGCAGCCTCCGGCAGGTGCAGCACCCAGTCCGTATGCGCCTCGCGTTCGAGGATGATGGCGCGCAGGCGGGTGAGTGCGGCGGCGATCGAGTACATCCAGATGCACAGGGCCATCAACAGCATGCCCCAAAGCATGGTCTGTGCCATCGAGGGCGCCTTGGTCAGCGACACCGTGGATCCCTGGTGCAGGGTGTTCCACCACTTCACCGAGAAATAGATGATGGGGACATTCACCACGCCGACCAGGGCCAGCACGGCGGCGGCGCGGTCGGCGCGGCGCGGCTCGTCGATGGCCGCGTGCAGCGCCATGAAGCCCAGGTAGAGGAACAGCAGGATCAGCTCGGAGGTCAGGCGCGCGTCCCAGACCCACCAGGTGCCCCACATCGGCTTGCCCCACAGCGCCCCGGTCCACAGGGACAGGAAGGCCATCAGCGCGCCGGTGGGCGCCAGCGCCAGGGCGACCATGGAGGACAGGCGGGTGTTGAAGGCCATGCCCACGCCGGCCCAGGTGGCCATGACGATGTAGATGAACATCGACATCCAGGAGGCGGGCACGTGGATGAAGATGATGCGGTATCCCTCGCCCTGCTGCGCGTCGGTCGGGGCGACGAAGAAGCCCAGGTACAGGCCGGCCACGCCGAACAGGGCGGCCAGCATCCAGAACCAGGGAATCAGTTTCCCGGCCACGGGATAGAAATTCACCGGGCTCGAGAACTTGAACCAGTTGACCAATCGATGACTCATTCCAGCGAGATCCTCAAGGCCGCCGTGGTCGCCCACGGCGCGAAAAACAAAGACACCGCAAGAAGCGCGCCCAGCAGCGACAGGTGGCCGCCGGCCCCCTGGCCCGACAGGTGCGCCTGGACGGCACCGGCGCCGAAGATCAGAGTGGGAATGTACAGCGGCAGCACCAGCAGGCTGAGCAACGCCCCTCCGCCCCGTACGCCCAAGGTCAGGGCGGCGCCGATCGCCCCGAGCAGGGACAGCACCGGCGTCCCCACCAGCAGGCCGATCGTCAGCACCACCAGCGCCTCGGCGTCCAGGTCGAACTGCAGGCCCAGCAGCGGCGCCAGCACCACCACCGGCAGGCCCGACACCACCCAGTGGGCGGCGATCTTGCCGGCCACCAGCAGCGGCAGCGGCGCGCTGGAAAGGACCATCTGCTCCAGGGTGCCGTCGGCATGGTCGGTGGCGAACATGCGCTGCAGGCCCAGCATGGTGGCCAGCAGGGCGCCGACCCACAGCACGCCGGGGCCGATCTTGCGCAGCAGCGAGGGCTCCGGGCCGATGCCCAGCGGGAACAGGCTGCTGACGATCACGAAGAAGAACAGGGCGGTCAAGACCTCGGCCTTGCGGCGCATGGCCAGCAGGAGGTCCCTCCGCAAGATGCTGACGAGGGCGCTCACAGATCGACAACCTGTCCCGGCGGCAGCGGGATGGACTGGTGGCTCGTGAGGACCGCCATGCCGCCGGCCTTCACGTGGTCGGCGACCAGGTGCGAGATGAAGTCCACCGCCTTGACGTCCAGCGCGGTGAAGGGCTCGTCCAGGATCCACAGCTTCGCCGGCCGGGTGACGGTGCGCGCCAGCAGCACGCGCCGCTTCTGGCCGGCCGACAGGAAGCGCACGGGCAGCTCCTCGCGGCCTGCCAGGCCGAAGCGCACCAGGGCCTCCTGCGCCTGCTCCTCGCTGATCTTCACGCCGTCCATCTCGGCGGCGAACTGCACGTTCTCCAGGGCCGTCAGGTCCTCCTTCACGGCGGCGCGGTGGCCCAGGTACATCAGCTCGCGGCGGAATTCCTCGCCGCCGATCTTCTCGCCGTTCCAGCGCACCTCGCCCGCGTCGGGATGGGACAGGCCGGCCAGCAGGCGCAGCAGGCTGGTCTTGCCGGCGCCGTTGGCGCCGCGCACATGGGCCCAGCTGCCCGCGCCGACGGTGAAGCCGACGTCCGAGAACAGGGGCGTGCCGTGCCGCGCACGCAGGTCAATCCGTGAACACTGAGCATTGGACGAGCGTAACGCAAGGCCCATGCCGCTCCCCTTCCCCCAGTGAACGGCCGGGCTGGAAGGCCGCGGCCCTTCCCGATCGCAGGAAAACCGGCCGGCATTTTCCTTCCCGCGAGACAGGGCGCGCGTTCCCGCGCAAGGCACACGTAAGCGCCCACCCCCGCAAGCTTGACCGGCATCAAGCTTTGGCCCGCCCAGGGTCCCTGGCCCTCATCCGTGGCTCTTCCGGCATGTCGCTTGCAACGAGGCTGCCGCTTTCCCTCCTTTCCTCAACCCCTTTTGGAGATTCCACCGATGAAGAGCATTGCAGCGGGCCTGATTGCCCTGGCGACGATGGGCCTGGCTTCCACCGCGATGGCGGCCGACGGCAAGGCCGTGTACGAGCAGACCTGCGCCATGTGCCACGCCGCCGGCGTGGCCAACGCCCCAAGCTGGGCGACAAGGCCGCCTGGGCCCCCGCGTCGCCACCGGCAAGGCCGCCCTCGTGGCGTCCGTGACCAAGGGCAAGGGCGCCATGCCCGCCAAGGCCGGCAACGCCGCCCTGGCCGACGCCGACATCGCTGCTGCCGTCGACTACATGGTCGGCGCGGCCAAGTAAAGAAGAAGAGGGAGTGCTGCAAGGGCACTCCCCACCCCTCCGGAAAAGCGGCCCGATCGGGCCGCTTTTTCGTGGGCGTCCCGGTTTCAGCGCCGGGCCGCCGGGGCGGCGGCCATGCCCTGCACGGGGTGGAAGGCCTTGTGGATGTAAGCCGCCAGGGCATCGATCTCCGCGGGGCTGAGCACGCTCTTCCAGGCCGGCATCGAGGTGTTGGGCAGGCCCTCGTTGATCGAGCGCACCAGGCGTTCCTTCGTCATGCCCTTCATCTGCTGCGGGTCGGTCAGGTCGCGCGGGTGCGGCTCGAGGAAGCTGCCGATCCAGCCCTTGGAAGTGCCGTCGCCGGCATGGCAGAAGGCGCAGTTCCTGTGGAACAACTTCTCGCCCTGCAGTTCCTGCGCGCTGGCGTTCACCAGCACCGGCGGCTTGTCGTGGATGACGTAGTTGGAAGCGACCTGCGCCTCGGGCCGCGTGGGCGAACGCACGGGCACGCTGCCGTCACGCTCGGCGAAGGTGTGCGTGGCCGGGCGCTGCGGATGGCTGACGCCCTTGGGTTCGGAACGCGGCACGTCCTGGTGGCAGCTGGAGCAGTAGGCGTCGCGCGGGAAGCTCACCGGCCGTGATTCCCAGGCCTTGCCCGGGTCGTTCACCTTGCCGTGGTCGTGGCAGGTGATGCAGGAAGTGCGGAACATGCGCATGCCTTCCTGCTGCTCCGCGGACAGCTTGTCCCAGGGCGTGTCGATGGCGATGTCGCCGCGCGCGAACGGGAAGGCCTTGGCGTAGCGTTGTTCGTGGTCGGGCCAGCCTGCTTCCTTGGTGTGGTAGCGCGTGTTCTTCGCGCGGCTCACCAGGAATTCCTGCCGCAGGAACTGCGACACGGCTTCCATCTCCTGGTCGTTCAGGATGCCGGTGAAACCCTTCATCGCGGTGTTGGGCACGCCGTGCCGGACGGCGGACATCACGCGCTCGTGCGGCATCTCCTCCGCGCGGGTCTCCTGGAAGTTGCGCGGCTTCGGGTTCAGGTAGCTCGTGGCCAGGGTCTTCGCGTCGCCGGAGTAGCCGTGGCAGAAGTAGCAGCGGTAGTTCCACACCGCGCGTCCCAGCTCCATGGTGGCTTCGCTGGGCGGCGCCATCGGCGCGGCGGCCACCGTCGTCCGGGCCGCGGCGGGGGCGGCCGGCGCCGCGGGGCGCTCGCCGCACGCGCTGGCCAGGGCGGCGGCGAGGGCCAGGGCGGCGGCGCCGAGCCAGCGCCGCGCGCCCCCGGACTCACTTCCTGCTCGCGACATCGGCCTTCTTGGGAGGCTGGATGAAGGCGCGGAACACGTACTCCGAGACATTCGCGATTTCCTGCTTGGTGAGCACCTTGTCCCAGGCGGGCATCTCGGTGCCGCGCCGGCCGAGCGACACGCCGTCGAAGATGACGGGGCGGTTCATGGCCTTGCGCGATTCGGCGCTGGTGAACACCGCCGGCTTGGGGTTGATGAAATAGGCGCGCGGGCCCTGGCCGTCGCCCTTGTTGCCGTGGCAGGTGGCGCAGTTGGCTTCGTAGAACTTCTTGCCGGCGGCGAAGTCGCCCTTGAGCCCTTCGTTGAACGACGCCTTCATGTCCAGCTTGCCCGCCGTGCCGTGGCCGTGCGCCGCGTGCGAGTTCTCGTCGCCCTTGGCGCCGCCGCCGTGGTCGTGGTGGGCGTGGGCGCTGTGGTCCTCGCCCTTCCTGGCGGCCTTCTCCTGCGCCTTCGCCTGCTTCGACGACGGCATCCCGTGGGCATGCGTGCCGGAGATGCCGGTGTCGCCTTCGACGCGCATGAAGGCCGTGCGGATGTAGTCGACCACCGCTTCGATTTCCTGCCGGTTGAAGCGCGTAGAGTAGCCGTTCATGGCGGTGTTCGGGCGGCCGTTGGCCACCGCGGTGATCATGCGGTCGCGCGTGAGGTCTGCCTTGGCGCCGGCCGACGAGAAATCGCGCGGCGAGGGCTTGAGGTTGGCGCTGGCCCACATGGAGCCGTTGCCGCGCTCGCCGTGGCACACCGAGCAGACGCGCGCATAGATCTGGCGGCCGCGGTTCTCGTCGGTGATGCTCGGGCGCATGAAGGTGCCGCGCACGTAGTCGACCACCTTGGCGATCTGCTGGTCGCTCATCTGGTCCTTCCAGCCCACCATGGCCGTGCCGGGCACGCCGGTCTTGACGGCGGCGATCATGCGCTCGCGGGTGAGTTCCTGCGCGGACTTGGCGGAGGTGAAGTCGCGCGGCGGCGGGTTCAGGCCGCCCCTGGCCCGGCTGTTGCCGTCGCCAGCGTCGCCGTGGCACACGGAACAGTAGTTGTGATAGAGCGCCGCGGGCGTCTGTTGCGCTGCGTCATTGCTGGGTTGCCTGCCACCGCCGGGCTGCCGGCCCAGCCGAAGGCCAGGACGATGGCGGCGGCGGCCCAGAAGCGGGTCAGGCGGGACGTAGCTGGATTTGTAAACATGTCCTCTCCATGCGGGAATGGCCTCCCCGTGCAACTTCGGTGCCACCTTTGCGCGCCGTGGCACGGGGCTTGCGTTTTGGCCCTCCATCCGCTGGCCGGAACGGCCGGCACCCCCTGGAGGCACCTCAGACATGAACCCCCGATTCTCGAAAGCGAGCCGCCTGTGCGCGGTTCTGGGAATGGCCGGCCTGCTGCTGGCCGCTGGCTGCGCGGAGGCCCCCAAAGCCCCTGCCGCCAAGAAGGAAGACATCCCCGTGTTCCCGCCGCCGCCGGAAACGGCGCGCATCTACTGGGAGCGCATGCTGATGTCCAGCGCCGACGTGGTGGCCGACGACAAGGACGGTTCGCTGCGCCGCATGGTCACCGGTGAAGTGCGCGCCGGCCAGGGCATCGACAAGCCCTATGGCGTGGCCGCCCGCGACGGCAAGGTCTACGTCGGCGACACCGTGGGCCGCCACGTCGCCGTGTTCGACCTCAACTCAAAGAAGTACTCCCGCATCGGCCAGGACGACCCGGGCGCCCTGCGCATGCCCTTCGGCATGGAGCTCGACGCCGCCGGCAACCTGTACGTGGTGGACGGCACCCTCAAGCGCGTGCACGTCTACGACCCGAACGGCAAGTTCCTGCGCATGATCGGGCAGGACCTGAAACTGAGCCGCCCGGTCGGCGTGGCGATCGACGACGAGCGCAAGCGCCTGTACGTGGTGGACGCCGGGGGCGTCGAAAGCCCCGAGCACAAGGTCCGCGTGCTGGACCTGGTCACCGGCAAGCCGCTGTTCGACATCGGCAAGCGCGGCGACGGCCCCGGCGAGCTCAACCTCCCGCGCGATGCGGCCGTGGGCAAGGACGGGCAGGTGTACGTGGTCGACGGCGGCAACTTCCGCATCCAGGTGTTCGACAAGGACGGCAAGTTCGTCAAGACGATCGGCGCGATCGGCCGCCAGAGCGGCCAGTTCTCGCGGCCCAAGGAGATCGCCGTGGACGCCAAGGGCAACCTGTACGTGGTGGACACCGCCTTCGGCAACTTCCAGATCTTCGATCCGGAAGGTCGCCTGCTGCTGGACGTCGGCTCGCGCGGCAACAGCAACGCGCCGGCGAAGTTCATGCTGCCCTCGGGCATCGCGGTGGACAACGACGGCCGCATCTACATGGCCGACCAGTTCTTCCGCAAGGTCGACGTGTTCCGACCCGCCGAACTCCCCGCCTCCGCCCGCTATGGCGCCGCGCCCGCCGCGGCCGCCGCTGCTTCTTCCCCCGCCACCACCGCCGGCGCCGCGCCGGCCGCCTCGCGCTGACACCAGCTTCCGGGAATCGGAACCCCCGATTCCCGGATGCGGGAAGCACCCCTCCCAAGGTTTGACGCCGATCAAGTAGCTGGGCGTTTTTGGGCTGAAAACGAATGTTTCGGGGCTGGCACGCAAGATGCGATGAACACGGCGATGGTTGCGGGAGGGTCTCGCGGCTCGTCACAAACCTGAAGGAGATGGATATGGGCTGGAAGCAAATGGTCGCAAGGGCGACCACGCGGAAGGGTTTCGGAACCCTCGCAATGGCACTTGCCTTCGCAGTCGCTGGTGTGGCCACGAGCCTGCCCGCGCAAGCGCAGATCAAGGACACGAAACACAACCTCGGCACCACCGGTACCGGCGTCAACAAGTTCAGCGGCACCGCGGAAATCTGCGTGTTCTGCCACACGCCTCACGGCGCCGACACCAGCGCCGCGGTCCCCTGTGGAACCGCACGCTGCCGGCCGCGAACACGTTCACGACCTATGACAGCCTGGGCACGTCCTCCCTGGACGGCAAGGTGGTCCCGGTCGGCTCCGTGTCGATCGCCTGCCTGTCCTGCCACGACGGCGTGACCTCCATGAGCACGGTGATCAACCAGCCTGGCTCCGGCGGCTACAACACCGGCGTCTCGATGGCGGGCACCTGGACCGGCGCGAACCAGTCCAACGGCACGCTCGGCGTCGCCGGCCAGATCTCGAACATCGGCCAGGACCTGAAGAACGACCACCCGGTCGGCATCCAGTACGGCGGCGGTGGCATCACGGTCACCTCCCCGGCGGCCACCACCAAGGACGCGGACTTCATCAAGCCCGCCAACAAGGTGATGAACAACACCACCGTGTGGTGGGTCGACACCGAGACCACCGCGAACGCGGAACGCAACAAGACCGACATGCTGCTGTACACCCGCGCTGCGGGCGGCGGCACGAGCTCGGCCACCGATGCGGAACCCTTCGTGGAATGCGCGAGCTGCCACGACCCGCACACGAAGGCGAACCCCACGTTCCTGCGGATCAGCAATGACGGCAGCGCCGTGTGCCTGGCCTGTCACGTGAAGTAACGCGACACACGTGCCGGCCGCGAGGTCGGCACGCCTCTTGCACAAGAGGAGTGAATCGGGGCCCGAGGGCCCCTTTTTCCACCTGAAGTCCGGAGACAGATGCCCATGAACACCGATCGCTTCCCCGCGCTGAGCGTCAACGCCGGGATCGCACTGCGCCACACGGCCGCCGCCGGCCTGCTGCTCGCCGCCTTCCATGCCGCCGCCGCCCCGGCCGGCGCCAATGCCGCCCCCGCCGCCGCCAGTCCCGCCGCAGCTCAGCACGCCGCTCCCGCGCCTGCCACGCCGTTTGCCAAAGTCGGGGATACGGTGATCACGCACCAGGAATACGACGCCGCGTTCGCGCAAGCCTCGCGCGGCAAGTTCTATCACGGCAAGCCGCCGGAAGCCGAGATCGCCAAGCTGCAGCGCGACGTGGGCCAGGGCCTGGTCGACGACATCCTGCTCGCGCGCGAAGCCAAGCGCCGCAAGATCCAGCCGGAAGCCGCGGCCGTGCAGAAGCAGCTGACGACCTACGAGGAGCGCTACAAGGACAGCGCCCAGTGGAAGGCCAACCGCGCGCAGATCCTGCCCGGCCTGAAGGCCAAGCTGGAACGCGACAACGTGATGGAGCAGCTGACCAGGCAGGCCAAGGCCGTCGCCGACCCGACGCCCGCGCAGCTGGAGCAGTACTACCTCGCGCACAAGGACAAGTTCACTTCCCCGAGCAGGTCCACCTGCAGGTGATCCTGCTGAAGGTCGACCCCTCCTCGCCGCAGGCCAAGTGGGATGCCGCCATGGAGGAAGCCAAGAAGATCACCGTGCGCCTCAAGGGCGGCACCGATTTCGCGGAGCTGGCCAAGCTGCACTCCGGCGACCCGTCGGCCGACAAGGGCGGCGACATGGGCTACATCCACCACGGCATGCTGCCCGAGCCCGCGCAGAAGGCCGTCGACAAGCTCAAGGCCGGCGAGTACACGGCCGAGCCCGTGCCGCTGCTCGAGGGCGTCGCCGTCTTCAAGCTCCAGCAGCGCAAGTCGCCCGCGCTGAACAAGCTGGACGTGGTGCGCGAGCGCGCCAAGGACCTGTACCTGCGCGACAAGGGCGAGGAGGCGTGGAACACGCTGCTGGCCAAGCTGCGCAAGGACAACCCGGTCAAGCTGGACGAATCCCGTTTCCTGCCCCTGGCGAAGGCAGGCGGAAGCGCCCCCGCGCGTTGAGCGGGACAGCCGGCAGGATGTAGATGCAGTCTCCGCGGTGGACCTGGCTGACGCTCATTGCCTGTGCCGCCGCCGCGGGAGCGCCGGCGCGCAGGTGGCGCCCGAACCGGCAGTGGAGCCGGAGGCCGAGGGCCGCGCCTGGCGCATCCCGCCGATCCTGTGGACCGGATCGGTTTCCTATGACCTGCGCAGCCACCGCGGCGGTGACGAGGGCAGCTCGCTGGCGCACCTGGTCACCGGCTCGCTGGGGCTGAAGACCTACGTCTACCAGCCCTGGCTGGCCGTGGTGTCCGGCAGCGTGGGCCTCACCAACAGCTGGTCGCGCGACTCGCGCTCCGCGGGATCGGCCCTGTTCGGCACCGACCCCTCGCTGCACGAGGCCATCCGGGGACGGGAACAGTTCCTCACCGGCAATGCCAGCGTGAACGTCTTCCCGCAAAGCCGCTTCCCCTTCGAATTCCACGTCGACCGCGCGGACAGCCGGATCAACAACGGACTCGCGTCGACCTTCGACTTCCAGACGACCTCCTGGGGCATGTCGCAGCGCTACCGCCCGCTCGCCGGCCGCTGGAACGCCGCCGCCGGCTACGAGCACCGCGAGCAGTCCGGTGCCGGCTTCCGGGCCACCCAGGACTCGCTGACCAGCGACTTCAACACGTCCTGGAAGCACAACGACGCGACCCTGGGTGCCTCGCACAGCCGCGCGCGCACGCAGGGCACCGACGACGACAGCCGCTTCACCACCCTGGTGGGGCGCCACAGCTACGTGCCCTCCACCGAACTGTCCGTCAACAGCACGGCCAACTGGACGCGCACGCAGGAAGGCGCGGCCGCCGCGCAGACCGACCTGAACGTGCTGCAGTTCTCCAGCGTGGGCATGATGCGCCGGGGCCCCAAGCTGTCGCTCACCGGCAGCGCCCGCGCGCTGCTGCTGCGCGAGGAATTCACCGGCACCGGCGTCGACACCGGCGGCCTGACCCTCGGCGCCAACTACGAATTCACCCCCAGCTGCGGCTCACGGCCAACGGCGGCGTGAGCGCCACCCGCAGCGGCGACGCGTCCTCCAGCGTCTTCTCCGGCTCGGTCGGCGCGGCCTACCAGGGCGACTCGCGGCAAGTCGCCGGCGCGCGCTACGACTGGTTCACCAGCGGCACCGTGGGCGGGGCCGTCAACCAGGGATCCGACCTCCCCAGCGAGCAGCAGGCGAACGTGTCGCTGCAGCTGGGCCACTCGATGTCCCGCAGCTGGCGAACGGGGAGCACTCCAACCTGAGCCTGAACGGCGGCCAGACGCTCACCTGGAGCGACAGCCGCAGCAGCGCGCGCGACGACGATCCCACCCTGGCCAACGACCGTTCCCTGGGCGCCAGCACCACCCTGCTCAACATGCTGGGACTGACCTGGCAGTCCGGCAGCGACGGACGGACGGTCTACGCCCGCGCCTCCTACAATGATTCGGTGGAGTTCCGGAGCCGGGATCGCTTCCAGCTTTTCAACGCGCAGCTTTCCGGCAACCTGGAAATCGACAACCGGCGGTCGCTGACCGGCGACCTGACTTTCCAGCACACCCGGCAGTCCACCGGGCTGGTGCTCGACGGCGTCGCGGGGGGACCGCGACCACCACCGGCGCGAGCGGCGAGATCAGCTACCAGCACCAGCGCCTGTTCGGCGTGCCGCGCCTGCGATTCGTTTCCCGGCTGAAGCTGGCCCAGGATGTGCTGAAACAGCCTGGAACCTTGCTGACCCTTCCCGATCGTGAGACGCGACTCTGGGAAAACCGGCTCGACTGGAGCGTCGGGCGGCTGGACACCCAGGTGATCCTGCGGTTCTCGCAGGTCGACGGCAGGGGGCGGCAATCCATCATGTTCCGCGTGCAGCGCAGCTTCGGCAACTGACACGGGCGGACGGTCAAGTACAAGGAGAGGTCGATAGATGTCGAAAGAGAGCAAGGGTATCGGGCCCGCCGCGCGGCTGGCCGCACTCGTCCTGCTCGGATGCGCGCTGTTCGCGGGCCTGGTGCCCCCGGACGCGCGGGCCGAGTACGGCGACGTGGTGATCAACAACTACTCGGACAAGTCGGGCATGCGCCCGGTGGTGTTCCCGCACTGGTTCCATCGCATCCGCTATCGCTGCAAGGTGTGCCACGCCGACCTGGGCTTCAAGTTCCAGGCGGGCGGCAACGACATCAACATGGTGAAGGTCATCGACGGCCAGTTCTGCGGCGCCTGCCACAACGGCGAAGTCGCCTGGGGCATCGAGAACTGCAACATGTGCCACTCGGGCAAGAACGGCACGCCCACGCAGGTGCACGAGAGCACGACCAACTCCCTGGTCGGCGGCGGCACCCGCCCCGCCCCCGCAGCCGCCGGAGGGACCAAATGATGAAGCCCCGTATCGCCCTCGCCGCGCTGGCCGCGGCGGCCCTCACCTGGATCGCCGGGCCCGCGGCCGCGGCGCCGGACATCGCGGCCGGCAAGACCACCTACGAAGGCGGCTGCGTCGCCTGCCACGGCACCGGCGTGCTCGGCGCGCCCAAGACCGGAGACGCCGCGGCCTGGAAGGCCCGCTCCGGCGGCAACTTGGCAGCCCTGGTGGCAAGCGCCAAGGCCGGCAAGGGCGCGATGCCGCCCAAGGGCGGCATGCCGGCGATCAGCGACCAGCAGCTGGAAAACGCCGTCGCCTACATCCTGTCGCAGTCGCTCGGCGCGGCGCAGGCCGCCAAGGCCGCGCCGGCCGCCAAGCCGGCGCCCGCTGCCGCTGCCGCTGCCAAGCCCGCTGCGCCGGCCCCGGCTGCTGCCGCGCCCGCTGCGGCCGCTGCCGCGGCCAAACCGGCACCGGCGCCCGCCGCCGCAGTGGCCGCCGCACCGGCGCCCGCGGCCGCACCGGCCGCTGCCGCCCCGGTGGCGACTGCCGCCGCGCCGCAAGGCGCCGGCGGTGCCAACACCTTCAACCGGCTGCTGCGCGCGCCGGGCCTGCGCAACCGCGCACCGGCCGAGGACGGCATCCACGACCCGGCCAACGACGGCACGCTCGCCCTGCAGCCGCCGCTCACCGCCTTCACCGAACTGGCCCGCAGCAACGCGGGCAACCGGGTGGACTGGGTGAAGTCGCTGCGCGAGGGCAAGATCAACCCGCGCGCCGACCGCCTCGACCCCAAGGTCGCGCCGGCGGTGATGGACCTGAACATCGTGCGCGAGGTCAAGGGCTCCATGCCCGACGTGGTCTATCCCCACAAGCAGCACACGGAATGGCTCGACTGCTCCAACTGCCACCCGGCGATCTTCAAGCCGCAGAAGGGCGCGAACCAGATCAGCATGGCGGGCATCCTGCTCGGGCAGCAGTGCGGCGTGTGCCACGGCAAGGTCGCCTTCCCGGTGTCCGAGTGCCGCCTGTGCCACTCAAGCCCAAGACCACGGCGACCGCCGACGCGGTGCCGGCCACGGCGCCGGCCAGCCCCAGCCGCGCTGACGCCAGGCAGGAGCACCACGCCATGACCACCGCCCTGTCCCCCTGGAAGCACGCCGCCCTCGCACTCGTCCTGCTGCCCGGCACCGCAGCGGTGGTGGCGCAGCCGGCCGTCGACCCCGCCGTGCGTGTCTCGCCGGTGGTGAGCGCGCAGACCGTCGAACAGAAGGCGGCGATGCTGGACCGCGTCCTGAACCACTCGCCGGTCGCGGCCCGCGTGGCGGGCAGCGGCAACGAAGCGGCGCGCCGGCATTTCCAGTCCGCGCGCGAGCTGCTCGCGCAGGCCCGCGAACTCGCCGGCGGGGGCGCCCTGCCCGAGGCCGACCGCCTGCTGAACGGGGCGATCTTCGAAGTGAGCCGCGCGCAGCAGCTGGTGCCCGATCCGGGTTCGCAGCAGGCCGGCGAGCGCGCCCGCTACGCGCAGCTCGTGGACAGCGTGGCCGCGCTCAGGCGCACGGCCCTGATCGCGCTGCCGGCCGCGGCCCCGGGCGCGGCGAAAGCCGCGCGCAGGTGGTGGCGCGCGCCGACCTGCTGGCCGACCAGGCGGCCCAGCTGGCCCGCACCGACCGCTACCTCGAGGCGAACAAGCAGCTCGACGCGGCCTTGATGCTGCTGCTGCAGGACGCCTCCGCGCGCCTGGCCGGACACACGATCGTCTACGACGTGCGTTTCGCCGACCGCAAGGAAGAATTCGATTTCGAGCTGGAACGCCTGCGCAGCTTCGAGCGGCTGGTGCCGCTCGCGCTGCTGGAATTCCGCCCTTCCGCCGAAGCACGCGTACTGGTCGACCGGTACGCGGCCCAGGCCCGTGAACTGCGCCAACGCGGCGAGTCGCAGTTCGTCCGGGACCCGCTCGCCGCGATCAAGGACCTCATGGACGGCACCGGGCGCTCAAGCGGGCGCTGCAGGCCGCCGGCCTGACGGTGCCGCAAACCATGAGCAGTACACCATGACACTCGTCGCCCCCTCCCGCCTCCTGCGCACCGGCCTGTGCGCGCTCGCGCTCTGCGCCGCCGCTGCCGCCTCCGCCCAGGGGCGCGTCCCGCTGGACCGCGAGCAGCTCGAACGCAAGCTCGCCTCCACCTCCACCCTGATCGAGAGCTCCTCGGGAGCCAAGCAGATCGAAGCCAGCGGCGCCGGCGAAGCGGTCGCGCGGCGCGCCAAGGCGCGCGAGCTGCACGCGAAGGCCGGCGAGGCGCTGCGCGCCGGCGACCTCGAAGGCTCCTCGAAGCTGCTCGACGAGGCATCGCGCGCCATGTTCGAGGGCGTGCGCCTGGCCGCCCCGCAACAGGTGGCGGACGCCAAGCAGCGCACCGACTACAACGCGCGCCTGGAGTCCACCCGCGCGCTGGTCGACGCGCAGAAACGCATCGCCAAGGAAAAGGGCGGCCCGCGCGCCGGCGAACCCGCGGTCCAGGCCGAGGCGCTGATCGCCGAAGGCGAGAAGCTGGTGGCCGCCGGCCGCCTGGCCGACGGACGCGCGAAGCTGGAACAGGCCTACCTGACGGTCAAGGCCGCCATCGGCAGCGCCCGCGAGGGCGACACCCTGGTGCGCTCGCTGAACTTCGCCACGCCGGCCGAGGAGTACCACTACGAGATCGACCGCAACGACACCCACCGCATGCTGGTGGACATGCTGCTGAAGGACAAGCGCGGCGGCACCCTGGACGCCATGGTGGACCAGGCGGTCACCGCTTCCGCCCGCCTGCGCAAGCAGGCCGAGGCCGAGGCCGCGCGCAACGACCACAAGTCCGGCATCAAGACGCTCGAGGAATCCACCCGCGAACTGGTGAAGGCGATCCGCGCGGCGGGCGTGTACATCCCGGGGTGACGATGACCCGGATGCGCTGGCTGTTCGCGGCGGTGCTGGCCCTCCTCTGCCTCGCGGCGGTGGGAGCGGGACAGCGCTGGCTGAAGATCGCCAGCGACAACCTGCACGACCCGAAAAGCCCCGCGGTGGGCGTGCTGCAGGAACCCGCGGAGGCGCTGAGCCTGCTGGCGCCCGACACCGCCGGCAACCAGGTGCGCTGGATGCGCGCGCTCGACGAGGGCCAGATCCAGCCGCGCACCAACATCATGCCGGAGACCAAGGTCAACCTGCGCACCACCGACGTCCTGCTGAAGAACACGGGCGAGATGCACCTCGTGCGCTTCCCGCACCGCCAGCACACCGCCTGGCTCGATTGCAGCAACTGCCACGACCAGCTGTTCCAGCAGAAGGCCGGCGCCACCACGATCAACATGATGATGATCCTGGCGGGCGAAAAATGCGGCCTGTGCCACGGCGCGGTGGCCTTCCCGCTGACCGAGTGCGGCCGCTGCCACAGCGTGGAACGCAACAGCCCCGAGCACCTGGCCTTCGGCAAGGGACTCGTGCGCGACGGAGGCGGGCGATGAGGCGGCTTGTTCGCCTGCTGCTGCTGTCGCTCGGCCTGGCGCTGGGTTCTGCCATCATGACGCCGGCGGCCGCCGAATACGGCGACGTCGTGATCGACCGGCTGTCGAGCAAGAGCGGCGTGCGCGCGGTGGTGTTCCCGCACTGGTTCCACCGCATCCGCTACCGCTGCAAGGTGTGCCACTCCGAGCTGGGCTTCAAGATGCGGGCCGGCGCCAACCTCGTGCAGATGAACGACATCATCAACGGCAAGTTCTGCGGCATGTGCCACAACGGCCAGGTGGCCTGGGCACCGGACCGCTGCGACCTGTGCCACTCGGCCAAGCCCGGCGTGGCCGCGGGGATCTACGGATCGTCCGAAACGAAAGGGCCCGGCAAGTGGTGACACCCGTTTCCCTGCGCCGCCGCTCGCTGGCATTGGCCGGCGGCGCGCTCGCGCTCGGCCTGGGCGGCTGCGCCGCGCTGGACGAACCCGCGGGCGGGCCGGCGCCGGCGCCCACCGCGGACCCGACGCGGCTGCTCACGCCCTGGCTCAGTCTCAACGGCGGCTGGCGCGTGCAGGCGCAGCAGTTCCCGCAGGCGGCGCAACCGACCGGGCAGCGCATCACCTTCGTGCAGCCCACCGGCGTGGCGGCCCGCAACGACCTGCTGCTGGTGGCCGACGCCGGCGCCCGCACGCTGCTGCGCGTGGAACGCGCGCGCGACGCCGTCGCGCCCTTCGCGGCGTTCACCGGCGGCGGTGCCGACACCGGCACCTCGCTGCAGCTGGGCGCGGACTTCAGCGCCTGGGTCGCGCTGCCGGCCGAACACATGGTGGTGCAGTACGACGCGCGCGGCCGCATCGTGCGGCGCTGGATCGACGAATCCGACGCGCCGCGGCCGGTGGCCGTGGCGGTGCCCGAGGACCGCAGCGAGATCCTGGTGGGCGATGGCGCCACGGCGCGCGTGATCGTGTTCGACCCGCTCGGGCGGCCGCTGGGCGTGCTCGGTGGCCGCCGTCCGGCCGTGCTGCAAAGCCTCAGCGCGATGACGCTGGGGCCGCGCGGCCTCTACGTGCTGGATCGCCTCGCGCAGCAGGTCGTGGTGCTGGACCGGCGCGGGCTGCCGGTGGAAGTGATCGGCGAGAACCAGCTGGTGCAGCCGCGCGCGCTGGCCGTGGACCGCGCCGGCCGCGTGTTCGTCAGCGACGACGCCGGGCAGCGCATCAAGGTGTTCCGCGGCCCGCAGCTGCTCGCCAGCGTGGGCGGCGCCGGCAACGGGCCGGGCCGCTTCGGCCGCATCGAATCGCTGGCCATCGACGGCAACCTGCTGTACGTGGCGGACAGCGTGAACGCGCGCGTGCACGTGATGATGGTCGCGCCGGTCGCCCTGGAGGAGCCGCCGCGATGAGGCGCGTGCTGCGTACCTGCGCACTCGCGCTCGCCGCGCTGCTGGCGGGCTGCGCCAGCGAACCCATGGTGATGCGGCTGGACGCGCCGGCGGCGGGCAGCGGCCTGTACCCCTCGCCGCAGACGCAGGAAGTGCCGCGCTACCGCTACCTCGGCCAGCTCACGGGCGAAGGCAATTTCAGGCCCCGCGACGGCGCGAGCCGCAGCCCCGGGCGGCGGCTGCTGGCGCTGATCGCCGGGCTCGACGAACGCCCGGACCAGCCGGTGGTGCTGCAACGGCCGCAGACCGGCATGGTCGACGCCACTGGCCGCGTGCTGGTGACGGACGTGAGCCGCAACGCGGTGTTCGTCTTCGACGAGGCCGCCGGCAAGCTGGACGTGTGGGAACGTGCCGCCCTCGGGCTGCGCTTCGAGGCGCCGATCGGCATCGCCGCCGGCGCCGCGGGCGAGATCCTGGTGGCGGACGCGGAACTGGCGCGCGTGTTCCGGCTGGCCCCCGACGGCAACCCGCGCGGCGAGTTCGGCGCGGGGCAGCTGGTGCGGCCCACCGGCGTCGTGCGCGACGCGGCACGCGGCCGCATCTTCGTGGCCGACACGCATGCGCACGACATCAAGGTGTTCGACGACGCGGGCCGGCTGGTGAGCACCTGGGGCAAGCGCGGCGACGGGCCGGGCGAGCTGAACTTCCCGACGCACCTGGCGCTCAGCGACGGCATGCTGCTGGTGTCCGATTCCATGAACGCGCGCGTGCAGGGCTTCGACCGCACCGGCCAGCCCGTGCTGGCGTTCGGCCGCCGCGGCGTGTACGTGGGCAACCTGGTGCGGCCCAAGGGCGTGGCCGCCGACGACGAAGGAAACCTCTACGTGGTGGAGTCCATGCACGACACGCTGATCGTCTACGATCGCGAGGGCCGCCTGCTGATGTCGCTGGGCGGCAGCGACGGCGAGGCGGGACGCTTCTACCTTCCCTCGGGCGTCTGGGTGGACAGCCGCAACCGCGTGTTCGTCGCCGACATGTTCAATGGCCGCATCGCGGTGTTCCAGTTCCTTGGCGGAAATTGATGACCCGTCTTCCCATCCTGATCCCTTCCCTCCTCCTCGCCGCGCTGGCACTCCTGTGCGCCGGCCCCGCGTCGGCGGCCAAGGTGTCGGACATCTCGAACACGAAGCACAACCTGTCGGCCTCGGGGCCGGGCACGGTCAAGGCGACCACCGAGTCGCAGATCTGCGTGTTCTGCCACACGCCGCACGCCGCCGAGTCGCTCCCGGGCGCGCCGCTGTGGAACCGCAAGCTGTCCGGCCAGACCTACCAGGGCACCACCTACAACTCCAGCTCGATCGAAGCGAGCATCGACGAACTGTCCCAGGGCCCGAGCGGCCTGTCCAAGCTGTGCCTGTCCTGCCATGACGGCACCATGGCGATCGGCAACGTCAACGTCCTGAACGGCAAGGCCAACCAGACCATCACGATGACCGGCACCGGCGCCGGCAGCACCATGCCGCCCGGCGCGGGCCTCACCACCGGCTTCACGCGCAACCTCGGCGTGGACCTCACCAACGACCACCCGATCTCCTTCACCTACGACGCGGCGCTCGCCACGCGCGACGGCGCAAGCTGCGCACGCCCGACGGCACGACGGTGGGAACCCGCGTGCGCGGCCAGGCCAAGCCGAAGCTGCCGCTGGAAGACGGGAAGATGCAGTGCACCACCTGCCACGACCCGCACCTGAAGGAGACCGACCCCAGCAAGGGCGCGGCGAAGTTCCTGCGCCTGAACCGCCTGCAGGAAACCGCGCCCAGCGGCGGGCTGTTCTCCGAGACCGGCGACACCTTCTGCCTGGCCTGCCACGACAAGGCCGGCCAGCTGTGGGCGCAGTCCGCGCACGCCAATCCGCTGGTGGCCGACGAACAGTTCAACACCACCGCCGCCAACCTGCGCGAGTTCCCCGCCAACCTGCCGGTGTGGCGGGCCGCCTGCCTGAGCTGCCACGACACGCACACGGTGCAGGGCTCGCGCCGCCTGCTGCGCGAAGGCACCGACAGCGCCGCCACGCCCAAGGCGGGCGGCAACCCTGCGATCGAGGAAACCTGCTACCAGTGCCACTTCCTCGCTGGCGCAGAGCGCGCTGACCAATGTGACGGCGGTGCCGAACATCAAGGACGACTTCGCGCTGCCGCGCCGCATGCCGATCCGCAACACGGAGCAGCAGACCGGCAGCGAGGTGCACGACATCGGCACCGGCACCGGCGTGCAGCGCGGCAAGGACTTCGTCGAGGCGCCGGCGCTCCTGGGCAAGGGCAATCCGGCCAACCGCCACGTGGAGTGCACCGACTGCCACAACCCGCACCGCGTGATCAAGAACCGGCTGTTCAACGCCAGTGCCACCACCCCGGATGCCGCGGGCACGCACAACCACGCGGCGGGGCACACCAACATCGCCTCCGGCGTGCTCAAGGGCTCGCACGGGGTGGAGCCGGTGTACGGCGGCGCGACCTTCGGCACCTTGCCGAGCAGCTTCGACGTCAAGCGCGGCGACGGCGGCGTGGGCGCCAGCACCGCCGTGGGCAGCGCCTGGGTGACGCGCGAATACCAGGTGTGCCTCAAGTGCCACTCCACCTACGCCTACGACACGCCGCCCAGGCTGGGTGACAGCGGCGGCGGCACGCCCTCCACCACCAACGGCCTGCTGAACTACACCGACCAGGCCATGGAGTTCCAGGCGCCCGCGGCGCACAAGGGCCAGGTGACCACCACCGACAGCGGCGCCTTCCAGGGCACGCCGCCGGGGCGGACCTACACGGTGAACTTCCGCACCAACAACCACCGTTCCTGGCACCCGGTGATCGACAACACCGGGCGCACGCACGCCGTCCGCAACACCAGCGAGACCTCCTGGCGGGCGCCGTGGAACCTGACGGCCAACGTGGGCTCGCAGACCATGTACTGCAGCGACTGCCACGGCTCCAACACCGCCGCCGACACGGTGGTCCCGGCGGGCGGCGAGAACGGCAGCCCCTGGGGCCCGCACGGCTCGGCCAACAACTTCATCCTCAAGGGCACCTGGGACGCCGCCAGCGGCAGCGGCCAGGCCAACACCCTGTGCTTCAAGTGCCACAACCC
The DNA here is from genome assembly GCF_013087525.1 of Ramlibacter montanisoli. Taxonomy (GTDB): domain Bacteria; phylum Pseudomonadota; class Gammaproteobacteria; order Burkholderiales; family Burkholderiaceae_C; genus Ramlibacter; species Ramlibacter montanisoli. The sequence goes on from NZ_JABFCS010000001.1 coordinate 2,719,519, forward strand.
GTCGACCTACGCCACCTCGGGCGGCAGCGGCGGGACCGGCTTCTTCGGCGGCGGCCGCGGCAACCTGCACGCCTACCATACCGAGAAGATCGGCCGCATCCGCTGCACCTGGTGCCACATCGCCGTGCCGCACGGCTGGAAGAACAAGGCCTTCCTGGTCAACCTGAACGACGTGGGACCGGAGGCCGGGCTGGCACCGGGCACGCAGGTGCGAAACGGCACCCGCGCGACCTACAGCGCGGCCCCGTACTACCTCAACGCGGTGCTGAAGGTGCGCACCTTCGGCACCAGCGGCAACTGGAGCGAGGGCAACTGCGGCTCGGTCGGCGCACCGGGCAACGGGTCGTCCGGCCGCGACTGGATGCGCGACTCCAGCGAAGCCTGCGTGAACGCGCCCTGAGGACGACGTGAAGCAGATGCTGCGCACCCTGGCATCGAACCGGCTGATGATGGCCGGCTTCGCGCTGCTCGCCGTGGGGACCGTGGCTTCGTACAAGCTGCCGGGCGTGCCGGTGGCGGTGCTGGTCGCCCCGCTCGCGCTGCTTGCGGTGAACCTGGCGGCGGCGATCGCCGCGCGGCCGGCGCTGCGCCGCGGCGGCCTGGGCGTGTTCCACGTTTGCCTGCTGGCGCTCATGCTGCTGGCCGGCTGGGGCCGGCTGGTGCACCTGGACGGCCGGGTGGAAGTGACCGAAGGCACGGTGCTGGATCCCGCGCAGATCGAGGTGACCGCGCAAGGTCCCTGGCACGGCGACGCATGGCGCCTGCTGGGATTCCAGCAGGGCCTCTGGGAAGTGGACTACGCGCCGCGCGTGTGGCGCACGCACACCCGCAGCCAGGTCTGGCTGCCGGGCGAGCGCGCGCCGCTGGTGGTCGGCGACGACACGCCGCTGGTGCTGGACGGCTACCGCTTCTACACCACGTCCAACAAGGGATTCGCACCCGTCATCACCTGGCAGGCCGAAGGCGCGGAGCCGGTGAGCGGCGTGCTGCACATGCCCTCGTACCCCGCGCTGGAATGGAAGCAGGAGCAGGCCTGGCAGGCACCCGACGGCCGCGAGCTGCGCTTCTGGCTGAAGGTGGATGCCAAGGTGCCGCCGGACGCGCGCTGGACCCTGGCGCCGCAGTCCACGCCGGCGGTGCTGGCCGTTTCGCTGGACGGACAGCGGCACGAGCTGCGCGCCGGCCAATCCGTGCAGCTGCGCGGCGCGACCCTGCGCTTCGACCGGCTCAACGGCTGGATGGGCTACAAGATCTTCTACGACCCGACGCTGATCCCGATGCTGCTGGTGGCGCTGGCGGGCGTGGCCGGCCTGGCCTGGCACCTGTGGCATCGCGTCGGCGCGCTGGCCCCCGCGCCGGCGGAAGGAGCACCCGCGTGATCCACCCGCTCGACACCTGGGTCCTGTACGCGGCCGCCGCGCTGGTGGTGCTGTCGGCCGCCGTGTCCTGGCGTTCGCTGGCCGTGCCCGCCAACGTGGGCCCGCGCATCCCGCTGCTGCTGGCCGACTTCGCGCTGGCCGCGCTGGTCGCGGGCCTGGCCCTGCGCTGGATGCGCCTGGGGCACGGCCCCTTCCTCAACATGTTCGAGATCCTCGCCAGCAGCCTGCTGAGCCTGGGCCTGATCTGGCGCCTGGCCAGCACGCGGGTGGCGGTGCTGCGCGACACGGCCGCCGTGGTCTGGTCGCTGCTGGGCGTGATGGCGCTCTGGCTGCTGGCCGTCGAACCCCGCGACAGCATCCTGCCGCCAACCTACGAGATGCCGGTGCTGTGGTTCCACGTGGCGCTGGGCAAGGTCTTCCTGGGCTGCGCGCTGGTGGCCACCGGGCTGGCCGGGGTGCTGCTCGCCCGCCGCACGGTGCGCGGCGCCCGCTGGTTCCGCCGCATGCCGGCCGATCCCACGGTCGATTTCCTGGCCTGGCGCTTCATGCTGGCCGCCCTGGTGTTCGAGAGCCTGATGCTGATTGCCGGCGCGGTGTGGGCGCAGGACGCCTGGGGCCGCTACTGGGCCTGGGACCCGCTGGAGACCTGGGCCTTCATCACCTGGCTGGCGCTGGCCGCCGCCGTGCATGCGCGCATCACCTGGCGGGTCAGCCCGCGGGCCGGCGCGCTGATGATCCTGGGCGTGTTCGTGATCGCCTTCCTCACCTTCTTCGGCGTGCCCTTCGTCACGCTCGCGCCGCATCAGGGAGCCGTATGAAGAACCGCACCACCCTTGCCGCCACCATCCTGATCGTCGCCCTGCTGCTGGTCGCCGGGCTGGTCAAGTGGTTCTCCGAGCCGCGCTTCGTCAGCCGCCTGGAGCACCAGCAGCAGATGCAGCAGCAGGAGCTGCGCAAGCGCTTCGAGCAGGCGGTGGTCATGCTGCACGCGAAGCAGTACGAGCACGCGATCACCGCGCTGCACCGGGTGCTGGAGATCGCGCCGCGCATGCCCGAGGCCCACGCCAACATGGGCTATGCGCTGCTGGGCATGGAGAGGCCCGACGCGGCGCGCGGCTTCTTCGAGGCGGCCGTGGAACTGAACCCCCGCCAGGCCAACGCCTATTACGGGATGGCGCTGGCATCCGAGGCGATGAAGGACTACGAGATGGCGCTGGGCGCCATGCGGACCTACCTGCACTTCGCCCCCGCCCAGGACCCCTACCGCGCCCGCGCGCGTTCGGCGCTTTGGGAGTGGGAGGAGAAGCTCGGCCGCCACGCCCCGGCCGGCGCCCCCGGGCCCGCTAGCGCCCCGCTCCCCTCCGGCTCCTTCTTCCGGCTTCCTGTTTCCGGGAACCGCCGCCCCCCTTCCCCGCGTGCGGGAAGCAGCCAGGAGTCTGCGCGGCAGAAATACGGGCCTGCAGGCCCGGTTACAGGGGTGACAGGCTGGCACGGTCCGTGCAGACAGCAGCTCCCCAGGAGCCCCGACCTTGCCCATGCCGCTTTTCAGCCCTTCCGGCCTTGCCGTGCGTCCCGCCCACCGGGCGGTGCGCGCGCTCGCGACCCGGGGTCCTGCTGGGCCTGGCGGCGCTGGCGATCGGCATGCTGCCCGGGGACGCCGGCGCGTCCCCGGGCGCCTTCGCCATCCTGTTCCTGCACGTTCCGGCCGCCTGGCTGTCGCTGCTGTTGTTTACTGCCGCTGCTGGTTGCGCCGCGGTCACGGTGGCCAACCGCCGCCCTGCCGCCGCCATGGCATTGCAGGCGATCGCGCCCGTCGGCGTGGTAGCTTCCGTGCTCGCGTTGTGGACGGGCCTGGCCAGCCAGCGCGCCTATGGCGCCTGGTGGGGCTGGGACGCCCGGCTCGTGTGCGAGCTGGTCCTGCTGCTGCTGTTCGCCGGCGCCATGGCGCTGCGGTCGGTGACGGCGGATCCGGGGCGCGCGGAGCTGGCGGCGGCGGTGCTGGTGCTGGTCGGTGCGTTGAACATCCCCATGGTCTACCTCACGGTGGACTGGTGGAATACCCTGCATGAGCGTGCCGCCGCCGGTGTCGGCCGCTCTCCTACGCTGTCGCGGCCATGGCCGCGATGACGCTGGCGTTCTGCATGTCCGCAGGCGCCGTGGTGTTGGCGCGCCTGCAGGCAGGCGCACCCAAGGAGCAAGAATGATTGGTGAAATCGGCCACTTCTGCCTGATCGTCGCGCTGATGCTGGCGCTGGCGCAGGGCATCCTTCCCCTGGTGGGGGCGCAGAAGGGGCGCACCGCCTGGATGGCGGTGGCGCAGCCTGCCGCCCAGGGGCAGTTCCTCTTCGTGGCCATCGCGTACGTGCTGCTCACGACCGCGTTCGTGAACAACGACTTCAGCATGCTGGTGGTGGCGCAGCACTCCAACTCGCAGCTGCCCACGCCCTACCGCATCGCGGCGGTGTGGGGCGGCCACGAAGGCTCGATGCTGATGTGGGTCCTGATGCTATGCCTGTGGGGCGTGGCGGTCTCGATCTTCAGCCAGCGCCTGCCCTCGGCCTTCGTCGCCCGCGTGCTGGGCGTCATGGGCCTGCTGGGCACCGGCTTCCTGAGCTTCCTGCTGTTCACGTCCAACCCCTTCGTGCGCCTGCTGCCGGCCGCCGCCGAGGGCCGCGACCTGAACCCGCTGCTGCAGGACCCGGGCATGGTGATCCACCCGCCCATGCTGTACATGGGCTACGTGGGCTTCTCGGTGGCCTTCGCCTTCGCGATCGCCGCGTTGCTGACCGGCCGCCTCGACGCAACCTGGGCGCGCTGGTCGCGCCCCTGGACCACGATCGCCTGGATGTTCCTCACGCTGGGCATCGCCATCGGCAGCTGGTGGGCCTACTACGAACTGGGCTGGGGCGGCTGGTGGTTCTGGGACCCGGTGGAGAACGCGTCCTTCCTGCCCTGGCTGGTGGGCACCGGCCTGATCCACTCGCTGGCCGTCACCGAAAAGCGCGGCGCCTTCCGGTCCTGGACCGTGCTGCTGGCGATCTTCGCCTTCTCCTTCAGCCTGCTGGGCACCTTCCTGGTCCGCTCCGGCGTGCTGACCTCGGTGCACGCCTTCGCGACCGATCCCAAGCGCGGCGTGTTCATCCTCGTCTTCCTGATCGCCGTGGTCGGCAGCTCGCTGGTGCTGTTCGCGGCGCGCGCGCCCAAGGTCGGCCTGGGCGGCAAGTTCAGCGCGGTCTCGCGCGAGTCCATGCTGCTGGCCAACAACGTGCTGTTCTCCGTGGCCGCCGCCAGCGTCATGCTGGGCACGCTCTACCCCCTGCTGCTCGATGCGCTGGAGCTGGGCAAGATCTCCGTCGGCCCGCCCTACTTCGAGGCCGTGTTCGTGCCGCTGATGGCGCCCGCCGTGTTCCTGATGGGGATCGGCCCGCTGACGCGCTGGAAGGAAGCCTCGGTGCCCGAGCTGGCGAAGCGCCTGCGCTGGGCGCTGGGCGCCGCGGTGCTGGCCACGGCCGTGTCGCTGGTCGCCGGCGGTTCGCTGCTCAGCTCCTTCGGCGTGCTGCTGGCCGCCTGGGTCGCCGGCACCACCGTGCTGGCCCTGCTGGAGCGCACGCGCAACCTGAAGGGTTCCTTCGTGCAGCGCCTGGCGCAGGTCAAGCGCGTGCTGCCGCGCGGCGAGTGGGGCATGCTGCTGGCGCACTTCGGCATCGGCGTGTTCATCTTCGGCGTGACCATGGTCAAGACCTGGGAAGCCGAGAAGGACGTGAAGATGCAGCCCGGCGAGAGCGCCACCCTGGGCGGCTACACCTTCCGCATGGAAAGCATCGGCGAGTACACCGGCCCCAACTACCTGGCCCTGCGCGCGGCCGTGAAGATCACGCGCGGCGACCAGGAAGTGACCACCATGCACCCGGAGAAGCGCATGTACACGGCGCAGGGCATGCCGATGACCGAAGCGGGCATCGACGCGGGCTTCACGCGCGACCTGTACGTGTCGATCGGCGAGAACCTGGGCGGCGAGGCCTTCGCGGTGCGCCTGCAGGTCAAGCCCTTCATCGACTGGATCTGGGGCGGCGCCTTCCTGATGGCCATGGGCGGCCTGCTGGCCGCCACCGACCGCCGCTACCGCCTCGCGCGCAAGGAAGCGCGCGCGGCCGACGCCGCGCTCGCGGGAGCCAAGGCATGAAGCAGCTGTTCGTCCTCGCCGCCGCGCTGATGATCGCGCTCGCCGGCATGGCGACGGCCAGCGCGCAGGTGCAGCCGCAGTCGCAGGAGGCGGCCACGCTCGCCTCCGACCCGGCGCTGGAAAAACGCGTCAACGAGATCGGCCTGGAACTGCGCTGCCTGGTCTGCCAGAACCAGACCATCTCCGACTCCAACGCCGGCCTCGCCGTGGACCTGAAGAACCAGATCCGCGAACAGCTGCAGGCGGGCAGGAGCGAGAAGCAGATCATCGACTTCATGGTGGAGCGCTACGGCGACTTCGTGCTGTACCGCCCGCCGGTGCGCGCGACCACCGTGCTGCTGTGGGCCGGCCCCTTCGTGCTGCTGGCCTTCGCCGTCTTCGGCGCCGTGGTGGTGGTGCGCCGCCGCCGCGTGGAGGCCGACAACGCACCCCAACTCACCGAAGCGCAGCGCCGCAAGGCCGCGCAACTGCTCCAGGACGAGCCGGAGACCTCGAAATGACCATTGCCTTCTGGGCCGCCGTGGCCCTGCTGCTGGGCGGCGCGATGCTGTTCGTGCTGCCGCCGCTGCTGCGCCCGCCGGTGCCCAAGCGTTCCGTCTCGTCGCCGATGGAGGCCTACCGCGAGCAGCGGGCGCAGATCGACGCCGAGCTCGCGCAAGGCGCGCTGTCGCCCTCGAAGCACGAGCAGGCGCTGCAGGAACTGCAGGCGCGCGTGGTGGACGAAGTGGGCGAAGTGGAGGAACCGGCGCCCGTGCAGAACACGCCGCAGTCCACCGCCTTCGTCCTCGCCGTCGCCCTGCTGATCCCGGCCGGCGCGCTCGCGATCTACGGCTTCATCGGCATGCCGTCCGCCCTGCGCGGCGACGAAGGCGCCATGGCCAGCCGCGGCGAGCAGTCGCCGCACGCTCTCACGCAGGAGCAGATGGAAGCCATGGTCGAGGGCCTCGCGCAGAAGCTGCAGAAGAACCCGAACGACCCCGACGGCTGGCACATGCTCGCCCGTTCCTACGTGGCCTTCAACCGCATGCCCGAAGCCGCGCAGGCCTACGAGAAGGCCAATGCGCAGGCACCCGGCAACCCGCAGATCCTGGCCGACTACGCCGACGTGCTGGCCATGGTCAACGGCCGCAAGCTCGAAGGCCGGCCCGAACAGCTGGTGCTGGAAGCGCTCAAGGCGGATCCCAAGCACCAGAAGTCGCTCGCGCTGGCCGGCACCGCCGCCTTCAACCGCGGCGACTTCGCCAAGGCGGCCGACTGGTGGAAGCAGCTGCTGGCCACCCTGCCGCCCGGCTCCGACCAGGCCAAGACGGTGCAGGCGAACATCGAGCAGGCGCAGGGCAGCGGCGGCGCCACCGTCGCCGCCCGTCCCGCCGCCCCCGCACCCGCTGCCGGCCCCGCCGACAACGGCGCGGCCGCCGCGGCCGGCGCCTCGGTGGAAGGCAGCGTGGCCATCGCCGATGCGGTCAAGGGCAGCATCGCCCCCGGCTCGGTCCTTTTCATCTACGCCCGCCCGGCCGATGGCAGCCGCATGCCGCTGGCCATCCTGCGCGAGGACGCCGGCAAGCTGCCGGTGCGCTTCAAGCTGGACGACTCGCTGGCCATGACGCCGCAGGCGAAGCTCTCGCTGCATTCCGACGTGATGCTGGTGGCGCGGATCTCGAAGACGGGCGACGCGACCCCCAAGCCCGGCGACATCACCGGCTCGCTCGGCCCCGTCAAGGTGGGCGCGCGCGACCTGAAGCTGGTGCTCAACGAGGTCGTGAAGTGAAACGGCGCGCCGCGCTCGCCTCGGCCCTGGCTGCCTGCGTGGCAGGCTGCGGCCCGGCGCCCTCGGCGCGTCCCCGTCCCCGGCTGCCCACCCTGCAGGTGCGCGACTTCTCCGGGGCGCAGAAGACCATCGTCGGCGCCAGCGGCCGGCCGCAGGTGATCAACATGTGGGCGCTGTGGTGCCCCCGTGCCGCGCCGAACTTCCGGCGCTGGAACGGCTGGCCGACGACCTGGCGCCGCAAGGCGTCGCCGTCAGCGCGATCGCGCTGGAGGACAACCTGTCGGCCGTGCGCGAATACCTGGCGCGCTACGCCGCGCGCCTGCCCGGCGCCGTGCTGGCGCCCAAGCTGCCGGTGGTCAGGAGCTGGAGCTCGACGCGCTGCCGCAGACCTTCCTGGTCGATGCGCAGGGCGGCGTGATCGCCGCCTGGATCGGCGCCCGCGACTGGGATGCGCCCAAGGTGCGCAGCCAGCTGCTGGCCAGCCTGAAGACCTGACGTGGACGCCGCCGTCTCCACCGCCGACCTCGCCGCGCAGCTGCCGCCGGCGACGCCGCCGCCGCCGCGGCGACGCGTTTCGCTGCGGGCGATCGGCGTGCTGGCGATCGCCGGCCTGATCGTGCTGGCCACCGTGATGGTCGCCTCCGCCCTGCTGTTCCGCGGCGCCGTGCAGGACCACCTGCAGGGGCTCGAGGAAGCGCACGCGCGCTACGGCGCGCTGCAGCAGCAGCGCCTGGAGTCCGCACGCGCCGGCGCCGACCGGGCCGCGCTGGAAGACCTGGACCTGCAGCTGCGCGACGCCTGGCAGCAGCGCGAGCGCCAGCTGGCGACCACGCGCCACTACATCGACGGCAGCACCGTCACCATCGCCTCGCTGGCCTGGCTGGGCATCACCTCGATCGGCGCGATGGCGCTGCTGTTCTTCTCCCGCCTGGCCAGCGACATCGCCGCCGCCGTACGCGCGCGCGCTGGCCATCGTCGTCGGGGATCGCAGCCCGGGCACGCCGCTGGCCCGGCGCGACGAACTCGGCGAGCTGTCGCAGGCGGTGGACGACCTGGCCCAGGCGCTCGGCAAGCGCGAGCAGGAGCTCGCGGTGGAGCGCCGCCACGTCATGCACCAGGAGAAGCTGGCCACCATCGGCTCCATGGCCGCCGGCGTCATCCGCGAGATCGGCAACCCGATCGCCGCCATCGACGGCTATGCCCGCGCCATCATGGAAACGCGCGGCGCGCTGTCCGCGGCGCCCTCGCCGATGGACGAGGACGGCAGCGACGTGCGGCCCATCCTGCAGGAAACCGCCCGCCTGATCGCGATCACCCGCGAGATCTCCGGCCTGGCCGCCGCGCCGGTGGCGAAGTGGCAGCTGGCGAGCGTCAACGAGATCGTCACCCAGACGCTGGGGCTGCTGCGCTACGAGCCGCGGCTGGAAGACGTGAAGGTCACGACCGCGCTGGACCCGCAGCTGCCGGCGGTGATGGGCTATGCCGACCGCCTGGTGCAGATGCTCAGCAACCTGGTGATCAACGCGGCCGACGCCACTGCGACGCTGCCGCCCCACAGCGGGCGCATCCACATCGCCACCCGGCAGGCCGAGGGTGGCGTCGAGCTGACCCTGGACGACAACGGCTGCGGCATGAGCCCCGAAGTGCTGGCCCGCGCCTTCCAGCCCCTGTTCACCACCAAGCCGGCCGGCCGCGGCACCGGGCTGGGCCTGCCGCTGTGCCGCTCGGTGGTGGAGACGCACGGCGGCCGCATCGCCCTGGCCCCGCTGGCCGGCGGCGGCACCCGCGCCACGGTCTGGCTACCTCTCGACCGGAGCGAGCCGCTAAACTAGGGGAATGAGTTCCTCGCTGCAGATTCTGGTCATCGACGATGAACCCGCGATCCGCCAGATTCTTGCCGCCACGCTGACGCGGGCCGGCCACGCCGTCGAGACCGCGGGCAGCGGCCGCGAAGGCCTGATGCGGCTGGCCAAGGGCGACGTCGAAGTCGCGCTGTGCGACATCAACATGCCGGACCTGACCGGCATCGAGGTGGTGCGCGAGGCGCGCACCGCCGGCGTCGACACCACCTTCATCATGATGACGGCCTTCTCCTCCGTGGACACGGCGGTGGAGGCGATGAAGGCGGGCGCCACCGACTACATGATCAAGCCGCTGCGCTCGGAAAGCTGCTGCAGCGGCTGACGCAGATCGCCGACCTGCGCGGCCTGCGCGGCGAGAACGAGGCCCTGCGCAAGCTGGTGGTGGGCCGCAGCGACGACCGCTGCCCCTCGGTGTCGCCGTCCATGAAGCAGCTGGACCGGCTGATCGCCAAGGTGGCGCCCACCGACAGCACCGTGCTGATCACCGGCGAGAGCGGCACCGGCAAGGGCGTGATCGCCCGCTCGATCCACCAGCAGAGCCAGCGGGCCAGCGCGCCCTTCATCCCGGTGAACTGCGGCGCCATCCCCGAGAACCTGCTGGAAAGCGAATTCTTCGGCCACACCCGCGGTGCCTTCACCGGCGCCGACCGCGCGCGCAAGGGCCTGTTCCTGGAAGCGGACCGCGGCACCATCTTCCTCGACGAGATCGGCGAGCTGCCGCTGGAACTGCAGGTCAAGCTGCTGCACGTGCTGGAGGCGCGCGAGGTGCGCCCGCTGGGCAGCGAGCAGGTGCGCAAGATCAACGTGCGCATCATCGCGGCCACCAACCGCGACTTGAAGCAGATGGTCACCGAAGGGCGCTTTCGCGAGGACCTGTTCTTCCGCATCAGCGGCTTCCACGTGACGGTGCCGCCGCTGCGCGAGCGCCGCGACGACATCCCGGCCCTGATCCGCTACCTGCTGGCGCGCGGCGGCGACCGCTTCGGCGTGCAGGGCAAGCTGAGCCTGGACGGCGAAGCCGAGGAACTGCTGGTGAGCTACGACTGGCCGGGCAACGTGCGCGAGCTGGAAAACGTGCTGCAGCGCGCCACCATCCTGGCCGAGGACGGCCGCATCACGGTGGCCGACCTGCCGCCCAACATCACGCCCTCGTCGCCGGCCGGCGCGGCCGCCCCGGCGTCCACCGGCCGCGGCCTGCTGCGCGAGCAGGTGCGCGACTTCGAGCACGGCCTGATCGTGCGCGCCATCGAGGACTGCGCCGGCGACCGGCGGCAGGCGGCCCAGCGGCTGGGCATCGGCCTGTCCAGCCTCTACCGCAAGCTGGAAGAGCACGAGCAGGCCCAGGCGGACCAGCCCCCGAGTAGGCGGCAGCACGGGCCGGCCTGACGGGGGTCAGTCGGACTGGTCCGGTTTTTGCAGAAAGGGAGGCATGAACACCTCTCGCCCCACCCTCTTCGTCCGGTGCACCCTGTGGATGGGTGCGCTGTTCGCCGCCGCCGCGGTGTCCGCCGGTCCCGCCGAGGACGTCAAGGAGGCCGACGTGGCCTTCCAGGCGGGCGACGTCTCCACCGCAATGTCCCTGCTGCGCAAGGCCGCCGACCAGGACCACCCGCTGGCGCAGGCGCGCCTGGGCGACCTGCTGCGCGCCGCCGAATTCGAGTCCGAAGCCATCGTCTTCTACAAGAAGGCCGCCGACAAGGGCGAGCCGGCCGGCGAAGTCGGCCTGGCCCGGGCGCTGGCCGACGGCGCCGGCATCAAGAAGGACCCGGCCCAGGCCCTGGAGCTGTATCGCAGGCCGAAGCGAAGAACTACGGCCCGGCCCATGACATGCTGGCCCGCGCCTACCGCACCGGCACCCTCGGCCTGCCCAAGGACCTGGAAAAGGCCAAGGCGCACGACCAGAAGGCGAAGGAACTGGGCGTGAAGCCGCGCATCGAGGCCAGCCGATGATCCCGAAACTGGCGCTGCGCCCCGGCACATTCCCGCGAACGGGAATCCTGCTGGCCGCCGTGCTGGCCTCCTGCGGCGGCAGCGCCCTGGCGGCCGACATCAACAAGGGCGGCACGCTCTATGCAACGCACTGCGCCGCCTGCCACGGCGCCAACGGCACGCCCGTGATGCCGGGCACCCCGAATTTCCGCCGCATGGAATCGCTGATGAAGCCGGACATGCAGCTGCTGACCGTGATCCGCAACGGCAAGGGCGTGATGCCCGGCTATTTCGGCGTGCTGCGTGACCGCGAGATCCTGGACGTGGTGGCCTACCTGAGGACCCTGAGCTGATGACGAGAACAACGAGCATTTCGCGCCGCGCCGCCCTGGCGTTCGCGCTGGCGGCAAGCGCCACCGGCGCCCTGGCGCAGCAACCGGCGCGGCCGGCCGGCCCCGGCGGCTGGCGCGTGATCGATTCCTTCGACGTGGGCGAAGGCGTGTACGTGCGCGCGCTCAAGCTGGAAGCCAAGCGCAACGTGATGTGGGTGGGCACGTCCTCGGGCGTGCACGAGGTCGACCTCAAGACGATCAAGCCCACCAGCACCTTCACCCGCAAGGAAGGCCTGGCCAACGAATACGTGTTCGCGGTGGGCGTGGACCACCAGGACAACAAGTGGTTCGGCACCAATGCCGGCGGCGTCTCGCGCTTCAAGGACGGCCAGTGGAAGACCTTCTTCCCGATGCACGGCCTGGCCGACTACTGGGTCTACTGCTTCGCCAGCCAGAAGGACGGCACGCTGTGGATCGGCACCTGGGCCGGCGCCAACAAGGTCGACCCCAAGACCGGCAAGTTCACGACCTACGTGCGCGAGCTGATCAACGAGTGGGTGTACGGCCTGGGCGTGGACGCCAAGGACCGCGTGTGGTTCGGCACCGAAGGCGGCGTGTCGATGTTCGACGGCAAGACCTGGAAAAGCTGGACCCACAAGGACGGCCTGGGCGCGCCCAACAGCGACCAGCTCGCCTTCAGCACCAACACCGGCCTGGGCACGCGCTCGCGCCACGACCTGGCCACCATGAACGAGGGCAAGGCCACCTACAACCCGAACTACACCTTCGCCATCCATGTCGATCCGCAGGACCACGTGTGGGCGGGCACCTGGGGCGGCGGCGTCGCGAAGTTCGACGGCAGCAAGTGGACCAACCTTTCGGTGAAGGACGGCCTGGCCGGCAACATCGTGTATTCCATCACCCAGGGCAAGGACGGCGCCTACTGGTTCGGCACGAACCGCGGCGTGTCGCGCTGGGACGGCAAGCGGTTCCAGAACTTCGGCAAGAAGGAAGGCCTGCTGGAAGAGAACGTCTATGCCCTGGCCATCGCGCCCTCGGGCGAAGTCTGGGTCGGCACCCGCAAGGGCGTCACCCGCATCGGCCGCTGAACGCGGCCACCGACCCCACACTGAGGAGATCGCAATGCAGTTCAACCACAAGGCCATCGCAGTCCTGGTCATCGCCATGGGCGGCGTCATCGCCGGCGCCTACACGCTCGGCAAGGGTGCGGGCAACGCGCCCGCCACCGCAGCCGCTCCCGCCGGTTCCGTCGCCGCCGCCATGGGCGGGCAGGTCGCGCAGGCCGCGCCGGCCGGCAACATCCAGGCCCCCGCGGGCCACCCGCCGGTGGCCGAGGGCGGCGCGCCCCCACCGAAGGCAAGGTCAAGATCGACCCGGCCGCCAAGTTCGTGCACTTCCGCGTCGGCCAGCGCAACGTGAAGGACATCTTCACCGAAGGCAACGTGGTGTGGGTCGGCACCTCGGGCGGCGTGATCCGCTACGACACCAAGACCGACGACTACAAGCTGTTCGACACGCGCGCGCGGGCCTGCTGTCCAACGGCGTGTTCCACGTGAGCCGCCTGGACGGCAAGGTCGCCATCGGCACCTACGGCGGCGGCCTGTCGCTGATGGACGAGGCCACCGGCAAGATGGAGACCTTCAACATCCCCGAAGGCCTGGGCGACGCGTTCGTCTACGACCTGATCAAGACGAAGAACGGCGACGTGTGGATCGCGACCTGGTCGGGCGTCAACCGCATCAAGGGCGGCAACCTGAAGGACAAGAAGGCCTGGGAACTGCACACCGTCGCCTCCACCAAGGGCGGCCTGCCGAACGACTGGGTGTACGGCCTGGCCGAGGGCAAGGACGGCGTCGTGTGGCTGGCCACCGAAGGCGGCCTGGCGCGCTACGAGGCGGGCAAGTGGGACAACTGGAACCACGCCAAGGGCCAGGGCGCGCCCTACGAAGTGGTGAAGGACAACCTGGGCTTCAAGAACGACCCGTCCAAGGTCTCCAGCCACCACGCGCGCCAGAAGCAGGAGATGGGGCTGCAGGGCATCGACACCGCCTACAACCCCAACTACATCGTCGCGATCAACGCCGATCCGGACGGCTCCGTCTGGGTGGGCACCTGGGGCGGCGGCCTGGCCCATTTCGACGGCAGGAAGTTCACCAACTACACCACCAAGGAAGGCCTGCCGGGCAACCACGTGTTCATGCTGCATCGCACGCCGGGCGGCGAGATGTGGGTGGGCACCAACGCCGGCATGGCGCGCATGAAGGGCGGCAAGTTCGAGACCGCGCTGACCACCACCGACGGCCTGTTCTCCAACACCGTGTTCTCGATGGACACCAGCAGCGACGGCACGCTGTGGGTCGGCAGCTTCGGCGGCGTCTCGCGCCTGGCCAAGCGCTGATCGCTCGTTTGCATCCCGCAAGGCCCGGCAATCCCGGGCCTTTTTCTTGACCCCATGGACCACGCGGCCCCCTGCCCTTCCTGCGCGAGACCCTGCTGTTCCTCGCGCTGGCCGGCGTGCTGATCCCGCTGCTGCAGCGCTTCCGCATCAACCAGGTGATCGGCTTCCTGGCGATGGGCGTGCTGCTCGGCCCCTTCGGCGCCGGCAGCTTCGTGCAGCAGTGGCCGCTGCTGCAGTGGGTGAGCTTCCCGCGCGAGCAGGGCGTGCACGCGCTCGGCGAGCTGGGCGTCGTGTTCCTGATGTTCCTGATCGGGCTGGAGATGTCGCTGCCGCGCGTGTGGGCCATGCGCGGCTGGGTGCTGGGCATCGGCAGCGCGCAGGTGGTGCTGAGCGCGCTCGCGATCGGCGCGCTGGCCTTCGCCTTCGGCAACCGGCTGGACGTCTCCATCGTGCTGGGCCTGGTGCTCTCGCTATCGTCCACCGCGGTGGTGATGCAGCTCCTGGCGCAGAAGCGCGCGCTGCCCACGCCGCTCGGGCAGGCCTGCTTCTCGGTGCTGGTGCTGCAGGACTTCGCGGTCGTGCCCTTGCTGATCATCGTGGACCTGCTGGGGCGCGACTCCGGGCAGGGACTGCTCGCCCAGCTCGGCGCGACCGCCGCGATCTCGGTGGGCGTGATCGCGCTGATCCTGCTGGCCGGACGCCATGCGCTCGGCCCGGTGTTCCGCACGCTGGCGCGCGGCCGGCAGGCGGAAGTGTTCGTGGCCCTGACGCTGCTGCTCGCGCTGGGCATCGCGAGCGCCACCGCCGCCGCCGGACTGTCGATGGCGCTGGGCGCCTTCCTCGCCGGCCTGCTGCTGGCCGAAACCGAATACCGGCACGAAGTGGAAGTGACCATCGAGCCCTTCAAGGGCCTGCTGATGGGCCTGTTCTTCATGACCGTGGGCATGGGCATCGACCTGCGCGAGCTGGCCCGCGATCCGCTGTGGCTGCTGGCCTCGGTGCTGGGGCTGCTGGCGATCAAGGCGCTGCTGGTGACGGCGCTGTTCCGCTTCCGCGGCCTGTCCTGGGGCAACGCCGTGCAAGGCGGCCTGCTGCTGGGACAGGGAGGCGAGTTCGCCTTCGTGGTGGTCGGCGCAGCCATGGCCAGCGGCCTGCTGGCAGCGCGCATCGGCCAGTTCATGCTGCTGGTGGTGAGCCTGAGCCTGGTGCTCACGCCGGTGTTCGCGCGCATCGGCGAGCGCGTGGGCCGCTGGCTGGACGAGCGGGGCGAGGCGCCCTCGCAGCTGGCGCCGCGCCGCGGCGGCGGCGGGACCTGGCGGGCCAGGTCGTCGTGGTGGGCTTCGGCCGTGTCGGCGAACTCCTGGGCCGCCTGTTCGAGCAGCAGCGGGTTCCGTATGTGGGCATCGACCACGATGCGGACCGCGTCTCCGCCCTGCGCGCGCAAGGCATGCCGATCTACCTGGGCAATGCCGCGCGTCCCGAGCTGCTGCACAAGCTGGCGCTGGAGCACGCGGCCAGCCTGGTGGTCACCATGGACGCCCCGGAAGTCGCGCGCCTGGTGGTGCAGGCCGCGCGCCGCCAGTACCCCGAGCTGCGCATCTACGTGCGCTGCCGCGACGAGCAGCACGCCAGCGACCTGCGCGCGGCCGGTGCCACGATGGCGGTGCCCGAGATGCTGGAGGCGGGCCTGCTGCTCGGTTCGCTGGCGCTCAAGTCGATCCGCCTGCCGGAAGGCGACGTCGCCGCGGCGGTGGACGCCGAGCGCGAGCGGCGCCACGCACGCTTCCGCTAGCGCGGCTGCGGCACAGGTATGCTGCACCGATGCCCGCCGCTGCCGTTCCGCGCCGCATCCTGCCGGTGATCGTGCTTTCGCAGTTCGCGGGCACCTCGCTCTGGTTCGCCGTGAACGCGGTGCTGCCCGACCTGCAACGGTCCTGGGCCCTGCCTCCCGATGCACTGGCCTCCCTCACGTCCTCGGTGCAGCTCGGGTTCGTGGCCGGCACGCTGGTGTTCGCGCTGCTGATGCTGGCCGACCGCTTCCGTCCCACCCGCGTCTTCCTCGCCTGCTGCCTGCTCGCCGGCGCCTGCAACGCGGCGATCGCGGCGCTCGACGGCCAGTACGGGCTGCTGCTGGCGCTGCGCTTCGCCGTCGGCTTCCTGCTGGCCGGCATCTATCCCGTGGGCATGAAGATCGCGGCCAGCTGGTACCGCGAAGGACTCGGCGCGGCGCTCGGCGTACTGATCGGCGCATTGGTCGTGGGCACCGCGTTGCCGCACGGCCTGCGGGCGCTGGTGGGCGACGGGCAGGCGCTGCCGTCCGTGGGCGGGCTGCTGCCCTGGCAGGCGGTGGTGCTCGCCGTGTCGCTGCTGGCCGCCGCAGGAGGTGTCGCCACGGCCTGGCTGGTGCCCTCGCCGCCGGCCGGCAACGGGGTGCCGGTGCGGCCGCGCGCGCTCGCCGCGATCTGGTCCGAGCCCAGGCTGCGCGCGTCCGTTTTCGGCTACTTCGGCCACATGTGGGAGCTGTACACGCTGTACGCGCTGCTGCCGGTGATCATCGCCACGCGCTTCGCGGCGGGCGAGGTGAGCATGCTGGCCTTCTGGGCGATCGCAGCCGGTGCGCTGGGATGCGCGGGCGGCGGGCTGGTCGCGCGGCACGTGGGCAGCGCGCGCGTGGCGCAGTGGCAGCTGGCGGCCAGCGGCCTGTGCTGCCTCGCTGCGCCCTGGCTGCTGGTGGCGCCGGAGGCGGTGTTCGTCGCGTGGCTGCTGCTGTGGGGCGTCACGGTGGCGGGCGACTCGCCGC
Organism: Ramlibacter montanisoli; assembly: GCF_013087525.1. Lineage (GTDB taxonomy): Bacteria > Pseudomonadota > Gammaproteobacteria > Burkholderiales > Burkholderiaceae_C > Ramlibacter > Ramlibacter montanisoli. The sequence continues at coordinate 2,736,191 of NZ_JABFCS010000001.1, forward strand.
AGTTCTCCGCGCTCACCGCGCGCAATGCGCCACCGGCCGTCGTGGGCAGCGTGCTGACCTTCACCAACTGCATCGGCTTCGCGATCTCGGTGGCCAGCATCGAGCTGTTCGTGCGCCTCGCGCAGGTGGTGCCGCTCGCCGGGGTGCTGCCCTGGCTGGCGATCGGGCCGATGCTGGGGCTGGCGGCGTTGCGGCCGCTGGTCCGGCTGCATCAGGAACCCCGGAACAGGGCCGTGCGTTCCTGATGCGTTGCATCCGTCGTAACAAACCCGAACAGAGTCAGCTTCGGACAGCAGGTGCCCGCCGAAGCAGCACCGGGTCCCAGCCCAGCACCGGCGCGGCCCCGCGCGGCGTTCCACATGCTTGTCCACAGCGTTCTCCACCGAAGCTGTGGGGAGGGGGCGGATCGGCTTGTGGTAGGCAAGCGCGCCGCAACCGCGCTCAGATGTAGCGCTGCAGCGCGCCGCGCGTGCGCGTGAAGCGCATTTCCAGCTCCTCCACCAGCGCGGGCAGCGGAGCGGACTCTCCGCGCTGCACCGCGTGCTCGATGCGGTAGCAGACTTCGGCCACGGCCTTGGCACCCAGGCTCGCGCTGGTGCCGGCCAGCTTGTGCGCGCGGCGGCCGACCTCGGCGCTGTCGCCCGCATGCAGGTGCTGCTTGACGGCGCTGATGGCCCCGGGCGTTTCGTTCAGGTAGTCGCCCAGCAGGCCGCGCAGGATCGATGGCGAATCGGGATCGTCGAGCGCCGCCAGTTCCTTGAGGATCGCCTCGTCCAGCAGCCCTTCGGATTCGCCCTGCGTGCGCTGGCGGTATTGCGGCGACCAGCGCTCGATCAATGCCTGCACCGACACCGGCAGGATCGGCTTGGCGATGTAGTCGTCCATGCCGGCGTCGAGGCAGCGCTGGCGGTCCTGCGGCAGCGCGTTGGCGGTCATCGCCACGATGCGCGGCCGGCGATGCGGCGGATACATGGCGATGATCTGCCGCGTGGCTTCCAGCCCGTCCATCACCGGCATCTGCAGGTCCATGAACACCAGGTCGTAGCGCTGGTTGCGCACCTTCTCCACCGCGACGGCGCCGTCTTCGGCCACGTCGCAGGTGTAGCCGAACTTGCGCAGCATGTTCACCGCCAGCTTGCGGTTGATCTCGCTGTCCTCCACCACCAGGATGTGCATCGGCAGCCGCTGGGCCAGGCCGTGGTCGATCATCTGCGCGGGCGAAGGCGCCGGCGCCGCGCGGCGCTGGTGGATCACCTCGTCGAGCACGGTGAACAGGCGCGAGTGCTTCACCGGCTTGGACAGCGTGGCGGCGAACAGCCGGATCGCGCCCTGGTCGCGCGCGCCGCCCGGCGAGGACGACAGCAGCACCAGCGGCGGCGCGGCGTCGCCGCGCTGCGCGGTGATGGCGCGGGCCAGCTGCAGGCCGTCCATGTTGGGCATGTGCAGGTCCAGCACCGCGGCGTCGAAGGGCCCCTCGGCCTCCAGCAGGGCCAAGGCGTGCGTGCCGCGGCTCGCGCAGGCGACCTCCATGCCCCAGCGCGTGCATTGCGTCTTGAGGATCTGCAGGTTGGTGGGGTTGTCGTCCACCAGCAGCACCTTGCGGCCCGCGAGTTCCGGTGCCCGGCTGGAGCGGTACTGCGCCGTCGGCACGTTCTGCGCGATCCCGGCTTCCATCGTGAAGGAGAACACCGAGCCCTTGCGCTCCTCGCTCTCCACGCGGATGTCGCCGCCCATCAGCCGCACCAGGCGCGCGCTGATCGCCAGCCCCAGGCCGGTGCCGCCGTACCTGCGGGTGGTGGACGCGTCGCCCTGCGAGAAGGCCTTGAACAGGTGCTCCAGGTGCTGCGGCGGGATGCCGATGCCGGTGTCGCGCACCGCGAAGCGCAGCTGCACGCGTTCGCTGTCGCGCTTGAGCACGCTGGCGGTCAGGCAGACCTCGCCGACGTCGGTGAACTTCACCGCGTTGGACAGCAGGTTCACCAGCACCTGGCGCAGCCGCGTGCTGTCGCCCACCAGCCAGTGCGGCACGTTGTCCATCAGCTCGTACATCAGGTCGATGCCCTTGTCGGCGGCGCGCGCCGCCACCAGGTCGAAGGCCTCCTCGATGCACACGCCGACCTCGAAGGGGCGCTGCTCCAGCTCCAGCATCCCCGACTCCGTCTTGGAGAAATCGAGGATGTCGTTGATGGTGGACAGCAGCGCGTCGCCGCTGGTGTGGATGGTCTGGACGTAGGAGCGCTGTTCGGGGTCCAGGGGGTGTCCTCCAGCAGCGCCGTCATGCCGATCACGGCGTTCATCGGCGTGCGGATCTCGTGGCTCATGTTGGCCAGGAAGGTCGCCTTCGCCTCGGCCGCCTGCAGCGCCTGTTCGCGCGCCGCGACCAGTTCGGCCTCGATGCGCCTGCGCTCGACGATCTCTTCTTCCAGCGTCTTGTTGGTCTCGGTGAGGACCGCCGTGCGCTCCTGCACGCGCTGCTCCAGCAGCGCGCGCTCCTGCTGCAGCGCCTGCTCGGCGCGCTTGCGTTCGGTGACGTCGCGGAAGATCCCGAGGTAGCGGTCGCCGCCCAGGTCCACCGCGTTGATGTCCACCACGAAGCGCTGGCCGCCGCGCTTGCACAGCACCACCTCGCCGGTGGCGCGGCCCTCGGTGGCGGCGCGCTGGAAGTGCGCCATGCCCGCCTCGCGCTCCGGGCCGTCGGGCGGCAGCAGGTCGGCGATCGACATCTGCAGCAGCTCGTGCTCCGTATACCCCAGCATCTCGGCGGCGGCGGGATTGGTCTCCAGGTAGCGGCCCTGGCCGTCGGCCACCAGGATGCCTTCGAGCGACTGCTCGATGTACGAGCGCAGCTTGCGCTCGCTGGCGCGCAGCGCGAGCTCGCTGGCCAGGCGTTCGGTCACGTCGCGCAGCACGCCGCAGAAGAAGCGCTCGCCGTTGACCGGCATCTCGCTCACGCCCAGGTCCAGCGGCATGCGCGAGCCGTCCTTGCGCAGGCCGGTGACCAGCCGGCCGATGCCGATCACCTTGGGCGCGCCGCCTTCCAGGTAGTTGTGCAGGTACTGGTCGTGCTGCTCATGGTCCGGCGGCGGCATCAGCATGTTGACGTTGCGCCCGACCACCTCGCCGGCGCGCCAGCCGAAGATGCGTTCGGCCGCCGGGTTGAAGCTCTGGACGATACCGCGCGCGTCGATGGTGATGATGGCGTCGAGCGCGTGGTCGAACACGGCGCGCATGCGCGCCTCGCTCTCCGCGTGCTGCTGCAGCGCGCTGCGCAGCGCGCCGGTGCGCTGGTCCACCAGCGACAGCGCGCGCACCCGCAGCCCGGCCACCACGCCCAGCAGCCCCGCCATCAGCCCGCTGATCACGAAACCCAGCGCCAGGATGACCCAGGACTGGTCGCCGCCGAGGCTGCTTTCGAAGCGCGGCAAGGCGATGAAGTCCATGGACCAGCGGCGCTGGCCGAACTCGAGCTGCGCGCTGCGGCGCATCCGCCCTTCCTCGCGCCAGTCGGCCTTCTGCAGCTCGGTGCTGGTGAACACGGGCACCGGGCCGTCGCGCACGCGCAGGCCGATCACCGCCGCATCGGGGCCCAGCGCGGACTGCAGCAGCAGCACCGGGTCGAAGGCCTCCACCAGGTAGCCGGTGAGCGTCGACAGGCGCGCGTGGGCCGTCGGCGGCACGGCGCCGCCGGCGTACACCGGCACGATCAGCGCCCAAACCTGGCCGCCCTGCCCCTTGGGCGAGGACAGCGTCAGCGGGCCCGCCATCACCATGTTGCCGGTCTGCACCGCGCGCATCATCCCGTCACGCGCCGTGGTCCTCCTGCAGGTCGAGGCCGAGCGGCCTGCGGTCCTGCGTGCCGAAGGCGCGGAAATAGGCCAGCGGGTAGTACTCGGCGCGCTGCTCGTTGGCGCGCACCCCGTAGGTGGCGAGGCCATCGGCGCGGGCCAGCCGCTCGTGGGTCTCGCGGTCGGCCGCCGGCACGCGCTGCGCGAAGCCCAGCCACAAACGCCCCGGCGAGCGGGTGCCGCTCTCCATCACGTTGAAGTAATCGCGCCACTGGGCCCGGCTGATGCCGCCGCCGACGCTGAAGAGCGCGGCCACCGAGCGCAGCAGCACCTCGTCGGCTTCCAGGGCATGCCGCATGTCGCCGACGATGCGGATGGTGCGGTACTCGAAGCGGCGCAACTCCGTCTGCCGCGCGAGGTTGCGCGTGACGTCCCAGGACAGCAAGGTCACCAGGATGCCCACCACCAGCACCACCAGGACCATGCCCAGCGGGCGCAGCATGCGGCCGGGCCGGCTTTCCTGCGTGGAGGCACCGCCGGAGGCGGTCAGTTCGGTGGGCGCGTCGTGGGGGACGGAAGACATGGTCGGGCGAAACAGCCGCGTAGCGTAGCACCTGCGCCGTGGCGCCCCGGAAACAAAAAGGCCCCGCTGCGGACAGCGGGGCCTTCGATGCTTGGCGGAGTGGACGGGACTCGAACCCGCGACCCCCGGCGTGACAGGCCGGTATTCTAACCAACTGAACTACCACTCCACGTGGCCGCAGCGTCCGCTCTTGCGAGCCGAGGGCTGCTGCCTCGTTGCCTGGCCGACTTGCGTCAACTTGGCGACCCTACGGGGATTCGAACCCCGGTACTCACCGTGAAAGGGTGATGTCCTAGGCCTCTAGACGATAGGGTCAAAACCTGGACTGCCGACAACCTGTTTGGTGGAGGTAAGCGGGATCGAACCGCTGACCTCTTGCATGCCATGCAAGCGCTCTCCCAGCTGAGCTATACCCCTGCAGGTGTCGAGCCTCGCATTATATGTCGATTTTCAGGCCGACCGCAGGCGGTCCAAAACTTTGTCGCGGACAGACAGGCTCAAGACAGCATCCAGGGAGGGCGTCTGCGCCGTCCCCATCACCAGCACCCGCACCGGCATGGCCAGCTGCGGCATCTTGAGGCCGGTGGCACGCAGGGTCTCCTTGACCGCCTCCCCGATGGCTTCCTTGGTCCACGGGCAGCCTTCCAGCATCTTGGCCAGCATCGCGATCGCCGGGCGCACGCCGTCGGTGATGTGCTTGGCAGCCTCGTCGGCATTGGGCGTGACGTCGCCGTAGAAACGCTGCGCCCAGTCGGCCAGCACCAGCGTGGTGTCGCAGCGGTCCTTGAACAGGCCGCAGATGGCCGGCAACCGGTCGTCCGTGGTGACGCCGCGCTGCTTCAGCAGGTCGCCCACCAGTCCTGCGAGCGTCGCGTCGGGCGTGGCCTTCATGTGCTGCGCGTTCACCCAGCGCAGCTTGGCGTCGTCGAACTGCGCGGCGCTCTTGCCCAGGTGGTCGAGGTCGAACCATTCGAGGAACTGCTCGCGGCTGAAGATCTCGTCGTCGCCGTGCGACCAGCCCAGGCGCGCCAGGTAGTTCACCACGCCATCGGCCAGGTAGCCTTCGTCGCGGTACTGGGTGACGGGCTTGGCGCCGTTGCGCTTGGACATCTTCTCGCCCTGCTCGTTCAGCACGGTGGGCAGGTGCGCGTACACCGGCGGCTCCTTGCCGAGCGCGCGGAAGATGTTGATCTGGCGCGGCGTGTTGTTCACGTGGTCGTCGCCGCGGATCACGTGCGTGATCTCCATGTCGATGTCGTCCACCACCACGCAGAAGTTGTACGTGGGCGTGCCGTCGGGGCGCGCGATCACCAGGTCGTCGAGCTCCTCGTTGCTGATCTCGATGCGGCCCTTGACCTTGTCGTCCCACACCACCGAGCCGCCGATCGGGTTCTTGAAGCGCCACACCGGCTGCACGCCTTCCGGAACGGGGGCAGCTGCTTGCCCCGGCTCAGGCCGCCAGGTGCCGTCGTAGCGCGGCTTCTCCTTGTTGGCCATCTGCCGCTCGCGCAGCGCGTCGAGGGCCGCGACGCTCATGTAGCAGGGATACACCAGGCCTTGCTGCCGCATCTGCGCGATCACTTCGCGGTAGCGGTCCATGCGCTGCATCTGGTAGAACGGCCCCTCGTCGGGATCCAGCCCGAGCCAGCGCATGCCTTCCAGGATGACGTCCACCGCGGCTTGCGTCGAGCGCTCCAGGTCGGTGTCCTCGATGCGAAGGATGAAGGTGCCGCCCTGCGAGCGCGCGAAGGCCCACGGATACAGGGCGGAACGGATGTTGCCGAGATGGATGAAGCCCGTCGGCGACGGGGCGAATCGGGTGCGTACTTTCAAAGCTTGTCCAGGCCGCGCGAGAGGTCGGTCTTGATGTCTTCCACGTGCTCCAGGCCCACGGCCAGGCGGATCAGGCCCTGGCCGATGCCGGCGGCCTGGCGCTGTTCCTCGGTGAGGCGGCCGTGCGAAGTGGTGGCGGGATGCGTGATGATGGTCTTGGTGTCGCCCAGGTTGGTGGCGATGCTCATCACCTCCGAGCTGTCGATCACCGCGAAGGCGTTGCGGCGCAGCGCGTCGGGGTCGTTGCCGCGCACGTCGAAGGACAGCACGGCGCCGCCCACGCCCGACTGCTGGCGCATGGCCAGCGCGTGCTGCGGATGCGACTCCAGCCCCGGGTAGTACACGCGCTTCACGGCCGGGTGCGATTCCAGGAAGCGGGCGATCGCCAGCGCATTCGCGCTTTGCGCCTGCATGCGGATGCCCAGCGTCTCCAGTCCCTTGAGCACCACCCAGGCGTTGAACGGCGACAGCGTCATGCCGGCGGTGCGCACGATGGGCGCGAACACGTCGACGATCCATTTCGAGGGACCGCAGATCGCGCCGGCCATCACGCGGCCCTGGCCGTCGAGGTACTTGGTGCCGGAGTGGATGATGAGGTCGGCGCCCAGTTCGGTGGGACGCTGCAGCGCGGGCGAGCAGAAGCAGTTGTCCACCGTCAGCAGCGCGCCGGCGCCGTGCGCCAGGTCGGCCAGCGCCCGGATGTCGCACACGTCGGTCAGCGGATTGGTCGGCGTCTCGGCGAACAGCAGCTTCGTGTTGGGGCGCATCGCCGCCTTCCACTCCTGCAGCTCGGTCTGCGACACGAAGGTGCTCTGCACGCCGAACTTGCCGAACTCCTTGGCGAACAGGTTCATCGTCGAGCCGAACACCGAGCGCGAGCAGACCACGTGGTCGCCCGCCTTCAGCACGCCCATGCACAGCAGGAGGATGGCCGCCATGCCGGTGGCGGTGCCGATCGCGGCCTCGGTGCCTTCCATCGCCGCCAGCCGCTGCTCGAAGCTGCTGACCGTGGGATTCGACGTGCGGCCGTAGGTGTAGCCTTCCTGCGGGTTGGCGAAGCGGTGCGCCATCGTCTCGGAGTCGGGCTGCACGAAGCCGCTGGTGAGGAACAGCGCCTCGGAGTTCTCGCCCCACTGGCTGGGAGGCAGCGCAGTGCGCACCGCGAGCGTGTCGCGGTGCAGGCCGGGGGCAGTTTCTTCTTCTCGGTCAAGGGATCAGGCTTCCTGGGGATTCGGGATCGCGAGGCGCGTGGTGTTCTCTTCCAGCGGGTCTTCCTGGCCGATGCGCGCCTCGTTGATGCGCGCGATGTCCTCGGCGTTGATGTCGCCGGTGACGTACACGCCGTCGAAGCAGGACGCGTCGAAGCCCTGCAGCTGCGGGTTGAGCTTGCCGATGGCGTTCTTCATGCCTTCCACGTCCTGGTAGATCAGCGCGTCGGCCCCGATGATCTCGCGAACTTCCTCGACCGTGCGCCCGTGCGCGACCAGTTCGGACGCCGTCGGCATGTCGATGCCGTAGACGTTGGGGAAGCGCACCGGCGGCGCGGCGCTGGCCATGTAGACCTTGCGGGCGCCGGCGTCGCGCGCCATCTGCACGATCTCGCGGCTGGTGGTGCCGCGCACGATGGAGTCGTCCACCAGCAGGACGTTGCGGCCCTTGAATTCGCTGGTGATCACGTTGAGCTTCTGCCGCACCGACTTCTTGCGCACGGCCTGCCCCGGCATGATGAAGGTGCGGCCCACGTAGCGGTTCTTCACGAAGCCCTCGCGGTAGGGCAGGCCCAGCAGCTGCGCCAGCTGCATGGCGCTGGGACGGCTGGATTCCGGGATCGGGATCACCACGTCGATCTCGTTGGGCGGCACGGTGGAGATCACCCGCTTGGCCAGCGTCTCGCCGAGGTTCAGGCGCGCCTGGTAGACCGAGATGCCATCGAGCTCGGAGTCGGGGCGTGCAAGGTAGACGAACTCGAAGATGCAGGGCGACAGCTGCGTGTGTTCGGCGCACTGGCGCGTGTGCACGTTGCCCTTCATGTCCACGAACACCGCCTCGCCCGGCGCGATGTTGCGCTCGAACTTGTGGCCGGTGCCTTCCAGCGTGACCGACTCGCTGGCGATCATCACGGTGCCGTCGGCGCCGCGGCCCATGGACAGCGGCCGGATGCCGTAGGGATCGCGGAAGGCCAGCAGGCCGTGGCCGGCGATCAGCGCCACCACCGCGTACGAGCCCTTGATGCGGCGATGCACGTTGCCCACCGCGGCGAACACGTCCATGGGCGTCAGCGGCAGGCCGCGCGTGGTGCGCTCCAGTTCATGCGCCAGCACGTTCACCAGCACCTCGGTGTCGCTTTCGGTGTTGATGTGGCGGTGGTCGGCCGAGAACAGTTCGGCCTTGAGCTTCTGCGCGTTGGTCAGGTTGCCGTTGTGCGCCAGCGTGATGCCGAAGGGCGCGTTGACGTAGAAGGGCTGCGCCTCTTCCTCGCTGTAGGCGTTGCCGGCCGTGGGATAGCGCACCTGGCCCAGGCCCGCGGTGCCCGGCAGCGCGCGCATGTTGCGGGTGCGGAACACGTCGCGCACCATGCCCTTGGCCTTGTGCATGAAGACCTTGTGGCCCTGCAGCGTGACGATGCCCGCAGCGTCCTGGCCGCGGTGCTGCAGCAGCAGCAGCGCGTCGTAGATCAGCTGGTTGACCGGGCCCTGGCTCACGACCCCCACGATTCCGCACATAGAAGACTTCCGTTTCCTTCAGGCCGGGAAATACGCCCCGACACGATCCGGCACCACCGGCTTCAAACCCCGCAAGGCCGCCGTTGCCACGCCGGCCGTCACCGATTCCGTCCACCACAGGCTGCCCTGCAGCTTGACCAGGTGCACCAGCACCGCCACCGCCAGCACGGCGAGCACGCCGCGCACCATCCCGAACACGCCGCCGAGGACCCGGTCCACCGGCCGCAGCCCCACGGCCTCCACCAGCTTCTTCGTGAGCCAGGCCACCAGGCCGCCCGCGAACAGCGCCGCGATGAACACCACCACGAACCCGGCAGCGTACTGGATGGATTCGCCCGCGCGGCTCAGCGGCATCAGCGCCGCGGCCCGCGGCGCCAGCCACTGCGCCAGCACGAAGGCCGCCAGCCAGTTCATCACCGACAGCACCTCGTACACGAGGCCGCGCCACAGGCCCAGCAGCACGGACGCCGCCAGCACGGCCACCACCACCCAGTCCAGGACCGCCACTACAGTGTGAGGACGGCGGCGGGCAAATCCAGCCCCTTGATCTTCTGGGCCGCCTTGTCGGCTTCGGCGCGGGAGGCGAACGGGCCGGCGCGCACGCGGATGCGGGTGCCGTTCTTCGTTTCGGCGACGTTGGTGTAGTTGCGCAGGCCCGCGCGCTCCAGCTTCTGCTGGGCCTGCCGCGCCTTGTCCTTTTCGGCGAAGGCGCCGACCTGCACCACGTAGCGGCCGCCCGAAGCGGCATCGACCGACTTCGCGTCCTGCAGGGCCTTGGCCTTGGCGGCTTCGGCCGCCTTGGGTTCAGGCCTGGGTTCGGGCTTGCTTTCCACCTTGGCTTCCACCGGCGCGGGCGGCTCCGCCTTGGCGACCGGCGCCGGCGCCGCGACGGGCTCCGGCTTGCTCTCGGTGATCACGGGCGCGGCAGGTGCAGGTGCAGGTGCGGGCGCCTGCGTCACCTTGCCGGAGGCCTGCGGCAATTGCGGCGGCGCGAGCGGCTTGACCTTGTTGCGGTCGGGGATCTCGATGGGGATGTCGACCGCGACCGGGCGCGGCTGCGTGTCGAACAGCAGGGGAAGCCGATGACGCCGGCGAGCACCAGCACCACGGCGCCGATCAGGCGGTGGCGCGCGCGCCGGCGCATCACCTCGATGCTCTCGGCGGGGGAGGCCGCGGCCACCGGCTCGTCGACCTTTTTCTTGCGCAACTTGAACAAGGCCATGGTGAGGGTCAGCCGAGGTGTCGGGCGGCCAGCCGGGGATGCCCTGCTTCAGCACGCCACCCACGGTGTAGAAGGATCCGAACACGAGGATTCTATCAGTGGGCTCTGCAGTGGCCGCCGCTGCGCGCAGGGCTTCCTCGGGGCTGGCGTGGGTGCTCACCGGCACCTCGCGGCGGCCCGGCAGTGCCTGCCATTTTTCCAGCAGCGCCTGGGCGGACGCGGCGCGCGGCGTCGGCAGGTCGGTGAAGTACCAGCGGTCCACCAGCGGCCCGATCTTCGCCAGCATGGGCGCCAGGTCCTTGTCGCCCATGGCGCCGAACACCGCGTGCGTGCTGGGATAGAAACCCATCGCGTCGAGGTTGGCCGTGAGCGCTGCCACCGAATGCGGGTTGTGCGCCACGTCCAGCACCAGCGTCGGTTCGCCGGGCAGGATCTGGAAGCGGCCGGGCAGCTCCACCATCGCCAGGCCGTTGCGGATCGCCTGCGCGGTGACCGGCAGCCGCTGGCGCAGCGCCTCGAAGGCCGCCAGCACGCCCGAGGCATTGAGTAACTGGTTGGCGCCGCGCAACGCGGGATAGGCCAGGCCCGGGTAGCGCCGGCCGCGCCCGGCCCAGGCCCACTGCTGCTTGTCGCCCGAGAAGTTGAAGTCTCGCCCCAGCAGCCACAGTCCGCGCCGATGGCGGCGGCGTACTGCAGGATGCTGTGCGGCGGCATCGGGTCGCTCACGATCGCCGGCCGGCCTTCGCGCAGGATGCCGGCCTTCTCGCGGCCGATGCTCTCGCGGTCCGGGCCGAGGAACTCCATGTGGTCCAGGTCGATGCTGGTGATGATGGAACAGTCGGGATCGATCGCGTTGACGGCATCCAGCCGGCCGCCGAGCCCCACTTCCAGGATCGCGACGTCCAGGCCGCTGGCCGCCATCAGGCCCAGGATGGCCAGCGTGGTGAATTCGAAATAGGTCAGCGCGGCGCCCTCGCGCGCCGCTTCCACCCGCTCGAACTGCGGCACCAGCGCCGCCGCCTGCACGATCTCGCCGGCGATGCGGCAGCGCTCCTCGAAATGCACGAGATGCGGCGAGGTGTAGACGCCGGTGCGCCAGCCCGCCTGCAGCGCGATCGCCTCCAGCATCGCGCAGGTCGAGCCCTTGCCGTTGGTGCCGGCCACCGTGATCACCGGGCAGTCGAAGCGCAGGCCCATGCGCTGCGCCACGGCCTGCACGCGCTCCAGGCCGAGGTCTATCGTTTTCGGGTGCAGCCGTTCGCAGTGCGCCAGCCACTCGTCGAGTTCTTTCATGCCCCGCATTGTCCAGGGTCGGCGCCGACGCCCGCCTATCATCCCGCCATGGCCCTCACGCTCTACGGCATCCCCAACTGCGACACGGTGAAGAAGGCGCGGGCCTGGCTGGCGGCGCAAGGCGTGGAGCACGGCTTCCACGACTTCAAGAAGGCGGGCGTGCCGCCGCAGCGGCTGGACGCCTGGCTGCAGGCGGTCGGCCCGGACAAGCTGCTCAACCGGCAGGGCACGACCTGGCGCAAGCTGGATCCGGGGACACAGACGGCAGCGGCCGAAGCAGCGGGCGCCCGGGCGTTGATGCTGGAGCAGCCCAGCGTGATCCGCCGACCGGTGGTCGAATGGCCCGACGGGACGGTCACGGTGGGCTTCGACCCGTGAACGTGAACTGGTCGTTGCGCACCCACTCCTAGGGTGGTACTTTTCCCGGGCGTTTACCGCCGCTTTACGGTAAAGCTCAGCGCTGGGAGCGGGCGGCTGTCTAAACTTTCAGCACCAAGCAGTCCAACGAGGCATATGCCATGAAACAGACCCTCCTTTTCACGGTCCTGGGCCTCAGCGCCCTGGGTGCCGGTGCGCAGGAAGTCGGCCGCGTCATTTCCAGCACGCCCATCATCCAGCAGGTCGCGGTGCCCCGCACCTATTGCAACCAGCCCACCTACAACGCGCCTGCGCCCACGTCGGGCGCCGGCGGCCTGATGGGCGCCATCGCCGGCGGCGCGATCGGCAGCACCATCGGCCACGGCTCGGGCACCGCAGCGGCGGTGATCCTGGGCGTCGCGGGCGGCGCGCTCCTGGGCGACCGCATCGAGCAAGGCGGCCAGCAGCCCCTGCCCAGCCAGGTGTGCGGCACCGAGACCACCTACGAGAACCGCACCGCCGGCTACAACGTGACCTACGAGTACGCCGGCCGCCAGCACACCACCCAGATGCCCTACGACCCGGGCCCGACCGTGCAGCTGCAGGTCAGCCCGATCACGCAGGGCGGCGCCCCCGTGGGCCCGACCACCATCGGCACGGTCGTGACCGCACCGCCGGTGCAGCAGGGAGCCCCGGTGTACGTGCAGGCGCCCGCGCCCGTCGTGTACCAGACCTATCCGGCCTACCCCGCCTATCCGGCCTACCCGTACCCGGTCTACCGGCCTTATTGGCCGGTCGGCGTGTCGCTGGGCTTTTCCTTCAGCGGCCACCGCCACGGCCACCGGCACCACCGCCATCGTTGAGGCATCCGCCTCACGGCAAGGGCGCCCGCGGGGCGCCCTTTTTCATGCGCGCGGGGCCGGCAGGGCCGCTCGCCTAAAATTGCGGGTTTTCCCCGAAGCTTTCCCCCACCATGACCACCGACACATTCGACGGCGTCGCCGTCGCGACCAAGGCCAACGTGTACTTCGACGGCAAGTGCGTGAGCCACGGCATCACGCTCGCCGACGGCACGAAGAAGTCGGTGGGCGTGATCCTGCCCGCCACCCTGACCTTCAACACCGGCGCGCCCGAGATCATGGAATGCGTGGCCGGCTCCTGCGAGTACAAGCTAGCGGGCACCAGCGAGTGGAAGAAGTCGGCCGCGGGCGAGAAGTTCGCGGTGCCGGGCAACTCCAGCTTCGAGATCCGCGTCAGCGACGCCTACCACTACATCTGCCACTTCGGCTGAACCGAGCGGACATGAGCACCATCCTCGAGAACCTGCCCACCGGCCAGAAGGTCGGCATCGCCTTCTCCGGCGGCCTGGACACCAGCGCCGCGCTGCACTGGATGCGCAAGAAGGGCGCGATCCCCTACGCCTACACCGCCAACCTGGGCCAGCCCGACGAGCCGGACTACGACGCGATCCCGCGCAAGGCCATGGAGTACGGCGCCGAGAAGGCGCGCCTGGTCGACTGCCGCAAGCAACTGGCGCACGAAGGCATCGCGGCCCTGCAGTGCGGCGCCTTCCACATCTCCACCGCGGGCGCGACCTACTTCAACACCACGCCGCTGGGCCGCGCCGTCACCGGCACCATGCTGGTGGCCGCGATGAAGGAAGACGACGTCCACATCTGGGGCGACGGCAGCACCTTCAAGGGCAACGACATCGAGCGCTTCTACCGCTACGGGCTGCTGACCAACCCGGCGCTGCGCATCTACAAGCCCTGGCTGGACCAGGCCTTCATCGACGAACTCGGCGGCCGCGCGGAGATGTCCGCGTTCATGACGGCGGCGGGCTTCGGCTACAAGATGTCGGCCGAGAAGGCGTACTCCACCGACAGCAACATGCTGGGCGCGACGCACGAGGCCAAGGACCTGGAAAGCCTGAACACGGGCATCAAGATCGTCAACCCGATCATGGGCGTGGCCTTCTGGAAGGACGACGTGAAGGTGAAGGCCGAGGAAGTGCGCGTGCGCTTCGAGGAAGGCCAGCCGGTCGCCCTGAACGGCAAGCGCTTCGACGACCTGGTCGAACTGATCCTGGAAGCCAACCGCATCGGCGGCCGCCACGGCCTGGGCATGAGCGACCAGATCGAGAACCGCATCATCGAGGCCAAGAGCCGCGGCATCTACGAGGCCCCCGGCCTCGCGCTGCTGTTCATCGCCTACGAGCGCCTGGTGACCGGCATCCACAACGAGGACACCATCGAGCAGTACCGCGACAACGGCCGGCGCCTCGGCCGCCTGCTGTACCAGGGCCGCTGGTTCGACCCGCAGGCCATCATGCTGCGCGAGACCGCGCAGCGCTGGGTGGCGCGCGCGGTGACCGGCGAAGTGACGCTGGAGCTGCGCCGCGGCAACGACTACTCGCTGCTGAACACCGAGTCGCCCAACCTCACCTACGCGCCGGAGCGCCTGTCGATGGAGAAGGTGGAGAACGCGCCCTTCTCGCCGAAGGACCGCATCGGCCAGCTGACCATGCGCAACCTGGACATCTCGGACACGCGCGAGAAGCTCGGGATCTATGCGAAGGCGGGGCTGCTGGTCACGGGCGGGGACGCGCCGCTGCCGTCGCTGGGCAAAGACTGAGCGAGGACGGAAGCCGGCACGGGCCGGCAGCGCGAACGACGGGCGGCCTTTTGGCCGCCTTTTTCCCTGCCTGCGTCCCTTGTAGCGAAAGGGAAACAAGCGGCTGGCTTCGGCGGAAATGTCGATGCCGGGCTGGATCGCCGCTGCGCCGTCGTCACCAAGGTGCAGTTCCAGGGCACGAGCGCCGTGGAATACGCGCGCAGTCAGGGCGACACGAAGCTGCAGCAGCTGCTCGATCCGCGCAGCGGCAAGCTCTGACCCTCGAGCCGGCCACGGGTGCGCATGCACCTGGGTGCCGGACGGCGAACGGGTGTTCGTGACCTGCGAGGGCCGCAGCACCACGGGCCACCGCTTCCGCAACACCGAGATCCTCACCATCCGCGGCGCGCAGGTCGTGGAGGCGGAGGTCCACCTCGGCAGTGGCGGGCGATCCACCGCTGAGCACGAAGCGGCACCTCATCCGCTTTGATGTTCGATGCGCCCTGCGGGAATAAAACGCGCAAGGCCTTGTCACCGGCAGTCGCCCGATGGGTTCGGGTACGCCGAATGGATGATGTGACATGTTCTCCGCATTCGTATCGTCACGTAACCGAACGGCCTTCTCGCCGGGGGCCTCGGCCGCGTTGCGGCCCTCTTCGCACGTGTGTTCTGCGTCCGGCGAGCCTGACCAGGAGCTCCCATGGAACGATCCACCCCGCGGAAGTGGCGAGTCCTCGCCGCCTCACTCTTGCTCGCCTGCACAGGCGTGACCGTGATCCCCGCAATCGCCCACGAAGAAGAGGAGGAACGACCCGCGCCGGGGTCGTCCTGGGAGAACGAGACCTGTACGGCCGATGACCGCTGCGGACACTTCGGCCCGTACCACGTGATGACGTACAACGCGGTCGGCGCCTCGATGGTCTGGACGCGGGCCAACTGGGAACAGCCCAAGATCCAGTACAAGGGCCGCCACTCCGAGTTCAAGGCCACCGACGTCTACGACATGCAGTGCGTGGAGGCCGCGATCCGCGGCTCGGGCTTCTCGCGCTGGCCGATCCCGCGCACCGAGTGGCAGGCGCTGTTCCCCACCGCCGCGGTGGTCGCGGGCAACGTGTTCCTGGACGCGGACACCGTCACGCGCTTCGACACCACCGGCAACAGCCACCTGCGCAAGAGCCTCAACCCCTGCATCCGCTCCTCGTTCAAGCACCTGGTGTACGGCGGCTACACGATGCACCAGGGACAGTCCCTGTTCGTGGCGAGCCGCATCCGGGCGCACTGGGACAAGGAAGGCGCGCAGGTGTGGGACCTCGGTCACCCGGACGCCTTCAAGACGCGCCCCGGGGGCGTGTTCGACAACGCGCTGCTCGACGAGGAGGACGCCCTGCTGAACCTGGCGAGCTTCACCGACGCGGGCGCTTCGCGCGGACTGCACTACAGCATCTACTCGCTGGGATATGCGACCCTGGCGGACGGGCGCGTGGTCAACGTCGGCGGCCACAGCATGCAAAGCAACAACGGCTTCCGCAAGCTGAACATCTACGACCCGGAAACCAACTCCTGGGCGCCACGCCCGGTGCCCTGCAACATCGCGAACTGGCGAGCGGACCCCGGAGGCGTGCGCCTCGGCTACAAGTCGGTGGCCGATGCCGTGGCCGCCGCGGGAGGCCAGCCCGGGTCCTTTGCCGGCCATGCCGGCTACATCCCGTCCGGTGACCAGCTGGTGAATCCGCCGAACTCCGCGCCCAGCTGGACCAACTGCGACCCGCGCAATCGGGACCACATGGACCCGCCCCACCAGTCGGACATGCGCTACCCGCGCTGGTATCCCTCGGCCATCACGCTGCCGAACAACAAGGTGCTGGTCTATGGCGGGGACGACCTCGACGAGACCGTCGGTCCCAACACCAGCATCGGCAACGTCACCGATCGCGACAACGCTTTCCGCGCGACCCGCGTGATGATCCCGGTGGCGGAGCTGTACGACCCGCAGACCGACCGCACCATCGCCCTGGAGAACGCGCGCAAGATGTTCTCGCTGTACCCCGCTGCCACGGTGGTGGAAACCGGGCCGGGCGACAACGACTGGAAACTGTGCACCCTGTCGGGCGAAAGCGCTCCCGCTTCGGAGGCGTCGATGCCCCGCAGCAATGCCATCGACGAAGCGGCGGAATGGCGCCGGTTCTGCTCCACGCCAGGGTGCGCGGCGGACCAGCGCGCCATCCGCTTCCTGGGGCTGCGTCCGTCCGCGCGGCTCGATTGCCTGGACGTGCAGGCCGCCGAGCGCGACGCCCAGCGGAACGTCCCTGCCGAGAACCACTGGACGCACATCGCCACTGCCAAGAACGAATACGGCTACTGCTGCGGCATGGCCGACATCGTGAAGATCGGCCCCGGCGGCAGGACGCTGTCGCACCGCTGGATTGCGGTCAACGGCGCGATCGGCAGGGGCCTGCCGGGCCAGGGCACGCGTACAGCCGAAGTGGAGATGATCGAGTTCACCGACCCGTCGCCGCAGTGGCGGGTGGTGGCGCAGACCTATCAGCCGGGCAGCAACATCCACGTCGTCCCGCTGCCCGATGGCAACGTCCTGTTCCGCGGCGGCAGCGGCCCCGGCGGCGGCACCTACGAGCTGAGGAACTACACGCGCGCGCAGTTGTTCAACCCGGACGACCTCACCCTGCGCGTGCTCGCGAAGTCCACGCAACTGGGCGGTCTGCACAAGACGCTGATGCTGCTGCCGGACGCGACGGTGATTTCCATGGCCGGCGACCGCACCGCGATGGTGGCCGTGGGGGATCGCGTCTATTCACCCGGTGACCAGGACCTCGGCATTTCCACCGCGCAGATCTTCACGCCGCCTTACCTGTTCGGCGACGCCGCCGGCACCCGCAAGCCACGGCCCGTGATCGAGCGCGGCCCGGACCACGTCACCTACCGCCAGGCGATCACGCTCAAGGTGAGCGACGCGGCGAACATCAAGACGGTGTCGATGGTGCGCACGGGCTCCGTCACCCACCAGCTGGCCAACGACAACCGGCTGGTGATCCTGAACTTCAAGCGCGGCCCGCAGGCCGGCACTCTGGTGGTCGATGCACCGCACCGGCCCGCGCAGGCCATCCCGGGGACTACATGCTCTTCGTCGTCGACGCCAACGGCACGCCGAGCAGGTCGAAGCACGTTCGGCTGCAGCGTCACTGAGGCGCTCTGCCGGAACCGGCCCGTGCCGCGGAGGGCGGCATGGCCGGTGCGGTCGCCATGACCTGGGGAGGGTTCTTCCCTCTCCGGCAGCCGCAGGAGAGCCGCGTATGCTGGCGGCTCCCACCTGGTCCCCTCCCCACGGGAGCGGGCCATGCTCGACACCGTATTCGCCCGCGCCATGTACGAAACCTTCGACGACCAGGTCGCAGCCGCCGCGGAACCGCGGGTCGCGGAGCACCGGCGGCTTCATCGAAAATGACTGAGCGTCCCCTTCCGCCCGAACTGCGGCGGCTCACCGCGCCCACGCTCGCCCACTACGACGAGCGCGCGACGGAGTTCTGGGAAGGCACGCGCGACCACGACGTCACGCAGAACATCACCGCCCTGCTGCGGCACATCCGCGGCGCGCCGCCTTTCCGCATCCTCGATTTCGGCTGCGGTCCCGGCCGCGACCTCGCGGCCTTCCGCGCGCTGGGCCACGAGCCCACCGGCCTGGACGGATCGTCCGCGCTGGCCGCCCTGGCGCGCCGCCACAGCGGCTGCGAAGTCTGGGAGCAGGACTTCCTGGCACTGGACCTTCCCCGGCGGCCTTCGACGGCATCTTCGCCAACGCGTCCCTGTTCCACGTCCCCAGCGCCGAACTGCCGCGCGTGCTGGGTGAACTGCACGCCACGCTGAAGCCTCTGGGCGTGCTGTTCACCTCCAACCGCGCGGCGACGGCGAGGAGGGATGGAACCGCGGCCGCTACGGGGCCTACCACCACCTCGATGCCTGGCGCGCCTTCTGCGAGGCGGCGGGCTTCACCGAGCTGGAGCACTACTACCGGCCCGCCGGCCTGCCGCGCGAGCAGCAGCCCTGGCTGGCCAGCGTGTGGCGCCGGCGGGAATGACGGAAAACCCTCGACTGCGGCACGGGCGGTGCGGCGTATGCTGGCCCCGCCCCCAACGAGGAAGGAGACAACCATGCCCGGATTTTCCGCGCGCCCGCTGCGCGCCTGGTGCGCCCTGCTGCTGTCGCTGGCCGCCCTTGCGCTGCTGGGGGCCTGCGCCCCGATGCACGGCCGCATGGAAGGGATGCATGCGATGCACCACGCGCCCGCCACGCCGCAGTCGGCGATCGTGATGGAGGAGTTCATGGTGCCGGCGCTCGATCCCGGCATCCAGCTGTACGTGCGCAACAAGCACGAGGCCGGCCGCAGCAACTACACCGGCGACAAGGTGCTGTTGTACGTGCACGGCGCCACCTACCCGTCCGAGACCGCCTTCGACCTGCAGCTGGGTGGCATGTCCTGGATGGACTACATCGCGCGCCACGGCTACGACGTGTACCTGGTGGACGTGCGCGGCTACGGCAAGTCGACGCGGCCGCCCGTGATGGACCGCCCGGCCGACCAGGGCGAGCCCTTCGCGGGCACGGCACAGGCGGTGCGCGACGTGACGGCCGCCGTCGAATTCATCCGCAAGCGGCGCGGTGTCGACAAGATCAACCTGCTCGGGTGGTCGTGGGGCACCAGCATCATGGGCATGTACACCACGCAGAACAACGACAAGGTGAACAAGCTGGTGCTGTACGCGCCGCAATGGATCCGCAACACCGCGTCGCTCACCGACACCGGCGGCAGGATCGGCGCCTACCGCAGCGTCTCGATGGCCTCGGCGAAGCAGCGCTGGCTGACCGGCGTACCGGCGGCCAAGCAGGCCGAGCTGATCCCGCCCGGCTGGTTCGAGGCCTGGGCCAGCGCCACCATCGCCACCGACCCGGTCGGCGCGGCGCAGAATCCGCCGGTGCTGCGCGCGCCCAATGGCGTGGTGCAGGACGGCCGCGAAACCTGGGGTGCGGGCAAGGCACTGTACGACCCCGGCCTGATCCGCGTGCCGACCTTCCTCGCGCACGCCGAGTGGGACGCCGACCTCCCCAGCTACATGCTGCATGCGTACTTCGCGAAGCTCACCAACGTGCCCTACAAGCGCTACGTGGAGATCGGCGAAGGCACGCACACGGTCATCATAGAGAAGAACCGCATGCAGCTGTTCCAGGCCGTGCAGCATTTCCTCGACGAGCGGCTGCAGCCGGGGCAGTGAGCGGCAGGCGTGACAAGCGAGGCCGCACGGGTCTAACATGGGGGCGTCCCGGCCGCGCTGTCTGCGGCCCAAGGAGTCCGTCATGAAGCGAGTGAAGCACTGGCAGGACCCGGTCAACGCCCTCCTGGGCGCCTGGCTGATCCTGTCGCCCTGGGTCCTCAGCTTTCAGAACGTGGTGGTCGCCACCGTGAGCACGGCGGCCATCGGCGTCCTGTTGATCGCCACCAGCGCGGGCGCGATGCAGTTCGCGCAGGCCTGGGAGGAATGGCTGGACGTGATCCTCGGCCTGGCGCTGATGCTGGCGCCGGTGCTGCTCGGGTTCGACGCCGCGCGGCCGGCGCTGCTGAACGCACTGGTCACCGGCGGGGCGGTCACGGCCCTGGCGCTGTGGGTGCTGGTGAGCGACGACGAGTTCGCCGCGGCCTGGCAGCGACTGGTGGGTTGAAGTTGTCGCGGTGCGCGCGGCGCACCACGACCTACACCACCACCGGCTCCGGCTCCAGCCGGATGCCGAAGCGCTCGTAGACGCTGGTCTGGATCGCGCGCGCCAGCGTCACCACTTCGCCGCCGGTGGCGCCGCCGCGATTGACCAGCACCAGCGCCTGCTTCTCGTACACCCCCGCCTGCCCCACCGACTTGCCCTTCCAGCCGCAGGCGTCGATCAGCCAGCCGGCCGCCAGCTTCACCGAGCCATCGGGCATGGGGTAGTGCACGATGTTCGGGTCGCGGGCGATGATGTCCTGGCACTGCTCGGGCGTCACCGTCGGATTCTTGAAGAAGCTGCCGGCATTGCCGATCACGCGCGGGTCGGGCAGCTTGGCGCTGCGGATGGCGCAGACCCAGTCGTAGATCTGGCGTGCCGTGGGCTCGGTGACGCCGGCTTCGGCCTGCTTGCGCTGCAGGTCCAGGTAGCCCAGCACCGGCTTCCAGGGCTTGGGCAGGCGCATGCGCACCCGCAGGATCAGGGCGCGGCCGGCCAGGCCGAAGTCGCTGTCGCGCGCCGGTGAGTGCTTGAACACCGAATCGCGGTAGCCGAAGGCGCACTGGGTCGCATCGAGCGTGAATTCGCGGCCGGTCATCAGGTCGATGGCGTCCAGCGACTCGAAGCGGTCCTGCAGTTCCAGGCCGTAGGCGCCGATGTTCTGCACCGGCGAGGCGCCCACCGTGCCGGGGATCAGCGCCAGGTTCTCCAGGCCGCCCAGGCCCTGCTCCAGGGTCCAGGTCACGGCCTCGTGCCAGTTCTCGCCGGCGCCGAATTCCACGACGGTGGAGCGCGGGCCGTCGTCCAGCACCCGCCGGCCTTCCACTTCGACCTTGAGCACCACGGGCTTGACGTCGCCGGTCAGCACGATGTTGCTACCGCCGCCCAGGATGAACTTCGGCTGGTCCCGCAGGTCCGGATGGGCCAGCACCGCGTGCACGTCCGCCGGGCCCTTCACCCGCACCAGGGTCTTCGCCTTGGCGACGATGCCGAAGGTGTTGTAGGGCTGCAGCGAGGCGTTGGACTCCACGATCATGGGAGAATTGTGGCCCAAGCAGCCGGGTTACAGGTGCAGGAGGAAAGCCAATATGCCGTCATTCGACGCGGTGTGCGAGCCGAACATGGTGGAAGTGAAGAACGCGGTGGAGAACGCCGCCAAGGAGATCGGAACCCGATTCGACTTCAAGGGGACGGCCGCGGGCATCGAGATCAAGGACAAAGAGATCACGATGACGGGCGATGCCGAATTCCAGCTGCAGCAGGTGCTGGAACTCCTGTTGGCCAAGGTGGCCAAGCGCAGCGTCGACCCGCGGTTCCTGGACAAGGGCGACGTGCAGAAGATGGGCGGCGACAAGGTCCGGCAGGTGGTTAAAGTACGCAGCGGCATCGAGACCGAGCAGGCCAAGAAGCTGCAGAAGCTCATCAAGGACAGCAAGCTGAAGGTGCAGGCAGCAATTCAAGGGGACGCCGTTCGGGTGACCGGAAAGGACCGCGACGTCCTCCAGCAGGCCATCGCCCTTGTGCGGAAGGAAATGGCCGAGTTACCCTTGGCGTTCACCAATTTCCGGGACTGATGATGATGAAGCGCCTGTTCGCCCTCACCCTGGCACTGGCGGCAGGCGCCGCAGGGGCGCAGACCGCGGTGGCGCTGCAGGGCATGCTGGGCAGCAAGGCACTGCTGATCGTCGACGGCGCGCCGCCCAAGACGGTCGCCCCTGGCGAAACGCACCGCGGCGTGAAGGTCCTCTCCACCCTCGGTGACCAGGCGGTGGTGGAAATCGAAGGCAGGCGCCACACGCTGCGGGTCGGCGAGGCGCCGTCCAGCGTCGGCGGCAGCGGCGGGGCCGGCGCCCGCGGCAGCAAGGTGGTGCTCACCGCCGGCAGCGGCGGCCACTTCCTCACGCAGGGCGCCATCAACGGGCGGGCGGCGCAGTTCATGGTGGACACCGGCGCGACCTCGGTGGCCATGAGCGTGAAAGACGCCGAGCGCCTGGGCGTGGACTACCGCAAGGGCCAGCTCGGACGCAGCAGCACCGCCAACGGCGTGATCAACGTCTACATGGTCAAGCTCGCTTCCGTGCGCATCGGCGAAGTCGAGATCTACGACGTGGACGGCACGGTGGTGCCGGCCAGCATGCCCTACATCCTCCTGGGCAACAGCTTCCTCACGCGCTTCCAGATGACGCGCCACAACGACCAGCTGGTGCTGGAGCGAAGGTACTAGGCGCCCGTTGCGCGACTCCGAGTTCCCCGAAACGCCGCCGCCGCAGGCGCGGCAGCCCGAAAGCGCGCTCGGTCCCCTGAAGGGGCCGGTGTTCCGCATGCTGTGGTTCACCTGGCTGGCGGCCAACACCACCATGTGGATGAACGACGTGGCATCGGCCTGGCTGATGACGTCGATCGCGCCTTCGCCGCTGTGGGTGGCGCTGGTGCAGACCGCGTCCACCCTGCCCGTGTTCCTGCTCGGCCTGCCCAGCGGCGCGCTGGCCGACACCCTGGACCGCAGGCGCTACTTCATGGCCACGCAGTTCTGGGTGGCGGGGGTGGCGACGGTGCTGTGCCTCGTCATCCTGCTGGACCAGCTCACCGCGCCCCTGCTGCTGGCGCTGACCTTCGCCAACGGCGTCGGCCTGGCGATGCGCTGGCCGGTGTTCTCCGCCATCGTGCCGGAGGTGGTGACGCGGCCGCAGCTGGCGCAGGCGCTGGCCCTCAACGGCATTGCGATGAACGCATCGCGCATCGTCGGCCCGCTGGTGGCCGGCGCGCTGATCGCCAGCGTGGGCAGCGCCTATGTGTTCGTGCTCAACGCGGTGCTGTCGATCGTGGCCGGCCTGACGATCATGCGCTGGCGCCGCGTGCACACCGAAAGCCCGCTCGGGCGCGAGCCGCTGGCCAGTGCCATGCGCGTGGGCGTGCAGTACGTGCGGCAGTCCAGCCGCATGCGCGCAGTGTTGCTGCGCATCGCCCTGTTCTTCCTGCATTCGACCGCCCTGCTCGCGCTGCTGCCGCTGGTGGCGCGCAGCCTGCCGGGCGGCTCGGCGGCCACCTTCACGGTGCTGCTGGCGTCGATGGGCGTGGGCGCGATCATCGCCGCGCTGCTGATGCCGCAGATCCGCGCCCGCCTGCCGCTGCAGCCGCGCGTGCTGCTGGGCACCGCGGTGCAATCGGTGGGCGCGCTGGTGGTGGCCTTCGCGCCCAGCGTCTGGTTCGCGGTGCCGGCGATGGTGTTCGCCGGCGCGGCCTGGATCACGGTGGCGAACTCGCTGACGGTGGCCGCGCAGATGTCGCTGCCGGACTGGGTGCGGGCGCGCGGCATGTCGATCTACCAGATGGCGCTGATGGGATCCACCGCGATCGGTGCCGCGCTGTGGGGCCAGGTGGCCACCTGGACCAGCATCCACCATGCGCTGGCGATCTCCGCGGTGACCAGCATCGTCGCCATGCTGATGGCGCAGCGCATCGTGATCGACCGCGGCACCGAGGAGGAGCTCACGCCGTCGCGCGTGCTGAAGGTGCCGGAGATGCAGGTGCCGCCGCAGGCCGGGCGCGTGCTGGTGCGCGTGGAGTACCGCATCGATCCGGCCCGTGCCGCCGAATTCCTCGCGCTCATGGAGGAAAGCCGGCGCAGCCGCCTGCGCCAGGGCGCCCTGGGGTGGCAGCTGCTGCACGACCTGTACGAGCCGGGTCGCTACGTGGAGCAGATCACCGACGCTTCCTGGACCGAGCACCTGCGCCGCTTCGACCGCATCAGCGCCGCCGACGTCGCCCTGCGCGACAAGCGCCTGGCCTTCCAGATCGGCGAGGAGCCGCCGCGGGTGACGCGCTACCTGATCGAGCAGGAATAGGCGTCTAAGACGCCTTCTTCGCCCCCAGCCGCGATTCCTTGCCCGCCACCAGCCGCTGGATGTTCTCGCGGTGGCGCCAGGTGAGCAGCAGCGCCATCGCGAACAGCGCCACGGCGACCGGCCTTTCCGCATACCACTGGATGCGGTCGCCGAGCAGGTAGTACACCGGCGCGAACGCCGCCGAGAGCAGCGAGGCGAGCGAGGAGTAGCGGAAGAAGAAGGCGATGATCAGCCAGGTCAGGCCGGTGGCGATGCCCAGCACCCAGTGGATGCCGAACACCACGCCGATGAAGGTGGCCACGCCCTTGCCGCCCTGGAGGCGGAAGAACACCGGGTAGAGGTGGCCCAGGAAGGCGGCCAGGCCGACCATCGCCATCGTCCCTTCCCGCAGTCCGTAGGGCTCGCCGAAGTGCTTCACCAGCAGCACCGGCACCAGGCCTTTCAGCGCATCGAGCAGCAGCGTCACGATGGCCGCCGGCTTGCTGCCGGAACGCAGCACGTTGGTGGCGCCGGGGTTCTTGCTGCCGAAGGTGCGCGGGTCGGACAGGCCCATCACCTTGCTCACGATCACCGCGAACGCCAGGGACCCGAGCAGGTAGGCCGCGAGCACGGCCAGGAAGGGAGCGAAGGCTTGCATCCGCGGGATTCTGCCAGCGGCGCGCAGGGGGCTTCCGTCCCCATGGATGGGTAAGCTACGTCCGGTGGCAAATGTAACTGTGCGATTTGCACATTTCTTCTTGACTGTGCACTTTGCACATTTCATAGTGCGTGAACTTTCACGGCATTCCATGGACTTCCGCAACGCACTCTCCTCCCCGGAAACCGATGTCGACCCCGCCGTCGGCACGCACTCTCCGCTGGAGCACCGCGCCCTGCTGCAGGCCTGCCGGGCCGTGGCGAAGCCGCTGGCGCGGCTGGCCGTCGGCCGCGGCCTGCCCTTCGCCGAACTGGCCGAGATCCTGAAGCAGGGTTTCGTCGAGGCGGCCCGCGCGGCGCACCCGGGCGTCGCGCCGCACCGCGCGGTCAGCCGCATCAGCACGGCCACCGGCCTGAACCGGCGCGAGGTCACCCGCCTCATGCAGCACGGCGCCGACGAGGCAGCACCTGCGCGGCCCTCGCCCGCCACCCAGGTCTTCACCCGCTGGCTGTCCGACCCGGCGCTGCGCGGCCCGGACGACGCCCCGCTGCCCCTGCCCCCGCAGGGCCCGGCGCCCAGCTTCGAGAGCCTGGCCAACTCCGTGACCCGCGACGTCCATCCGCGCACGCTGCTCGAAGAGCTCTCGCGGCTGGGCCTGGCACGCGTGGACGAGGAGGACGGCCGGGTGCACCTGCTGCGCAGCGCCTTCGTGCCGCGCGCCGAGCTGGACCGCATGCTGGCCTTCCTGGGGGCCAACGTGGGCGATCACCTGGAGGCCGCGGCGGACAACGTGCTGGCGGACGGTGCCCGCCATTTCGAGCAGGCCCTGTTCGCCGACGAACTCTCCGACGCGGCGCTGGAGCAGATCCGCGTGCTGGTGAGCGTGGAATGGCAGCGACTGCTGCACACGCTGGCGCCCGCCCTGCAGGAGCTGATCGACAGCGACAAGTCCGCGGGCCGCGTCGCCGACCAGCGCATCCGCATCGGCTTGTTCACCTACACGAATGCCATGGCGCCGGCCGCCGACGCGCCTGTCCCCCCACTGTCACACCCGAAGGAGAAATAGCCATGTCGTCCCCGCACAGCCACCTGGCCGCACCGCGCATGCCGCGGCGGCAAGCCCTCGTCACGCTGCTGGCCGCGGCAGGCGTCGTCGTCCTCCCCGCCTGCGGCGGGGGCGGCGGCGGCAACGCCAGCGTGGACACCGGCGGCACCGGCTCCTTCTCCACCGGGCGCATCAGCGGCTTCGGCTCCGTGATCGTCAACGGCGTGCGCTTCGAGGACAACGCCGCGCGCCTGGCCGACGATGACGACGAGGTCAAGGTGCTGGTGCGCGACGACCTGAAGCTCGGCATGGTCGTCACCGTGCAGGCCGGCCCCATCACCGCCGGCAGCGGCGACGTCCTGCCCAGCGCCACCGCCACCGCCATCAGCGTGGAAAGCCAGATCAAGGGGCCGGTGGAGACAAAGACCGCCCCCGACACGCTGGTGGTGTTCGGGCAGACGGTGAAGGTGGACGCGGCGACGGTGTTCGACGGTACGAGCTTCGCCGCCATCGCGGTGGGCAACGTGCTGGAAGTGCACGGCTTCGCCGGTGCCGGCGGCGTCGTTACCGCATCGCGCATCGAGCTGGAAAACCCGGCCACCAGCGAGTTCAAGGTGCGCGGATTCATCAGCGGGCTCGCCGGCACGACCTTCCAAATCGGGGCCGCAACCTTCAACTTCGCCACCACGCCGCCGGCCGAACTGCGGGTGACGCCGGCCAATGGACTTTTCGTCCGGGTGCGCACGCAGGCCATCCGCAACGGCAGCGGCCAGTGGGTGGTCAAGCGCATCGACGCGCGCCGGGCCTTCGAAGACCGCAACGAGGCCGAGGTCGAAGGCATCCTCGTCCAGAGCGGCAGCACCTTCAGCGTGAACGGCATCACGATCAACACCACGCGGCTGCCGGCGGGAACGGTCATGCCGGTGGGCCAGCACGTCGAAGTGGAAGGCTCGCTGATCAACGGCGTGCTGTTCGCGCGCAAGATCGAGATCGAGGACGAAAACGACGAAGCCGAAGTGGACGTGACAGGCCAGGCATCTTCCGTGAACACCACGGCGCAGACCTTCGTGGTGCGCGGCCTCACCTTCCACTACTCGGGGGCCACTGCCCTGGAGGACGGCACGATCCCCGCGAGCCTCCAGAACGGCGTCACCCTGCGCGCCCGCGGCACGCTGCCGGCCGCCGGCAGCGCCACCATCGAAGCCACCCGCATCGACTTCAGGCCCTGAAAGACACCTC
The DNA here is from genome assembly GCF_013087525.1 of Ramlibacter montanisoli. Lineage (GTDB taxonomy): Bacteria > Pseudomonadota > Gammaproteobacteria > Burkholderiales > Burkholderiaceae_C > Ramlibacter > Ramlibacter montanisoli. The sequence goes on from NZ_JABFCS010000001.1 coordinate 2,763,129, forward strand.
CGGCACATCCGTGCCTTCCACGGTGGCGGGGCTCGCGTCCCGCCACCGCTTTCTCCTCCGGCCTATTCGTCGGCCAGCGCGCAGTTCACGGGCCTGGCGCCGAGCAGCTTCACGCACACCTGCGGGGCCATGCCCACCAGGTAGCCGCGCCGGCCGCCATTGAGCACGATGCGCGGCAGCGCCAGGATGCTTTCCTCGATGTACACCGGCATCTGCTTGCGCGTGCCGAAGGGCGAGGTGCCGCCCACCAGGTAGCCGCTGTGGCGGTTGGCCACCTCCGGCTTGCAGGGCTGCACGGACTTGGCGCCGATCTGGCGCGCGAGGTTCTTGGTGGAGACGGTGCGGTTGCCGTGCATCAGCACCACGAGCGGCCGCGCCTTCTCGTCCTCCATCACCAGCGTCTTGACCACCGTGAAGGGATCGAGCCCGAGCACCTGCGCGCTGTGCTGCGCGCCGCCGTGTTCCAGGTACTCGTAGGGATGCTCGGTGAAGGCGACGCCGTTCGCCTTCAGGAAGGCGGTCGCCGGTGTTTCGCTGACGTGCTCCTTCTTGGCCATCGCCTGCTCACGCCGCGGGATCCCGCAGTTCCCAGCGCACCTGGTCGATCGCGGCCAGCAGTTCGGGCGACAGCGCCGTGCCCCAGGCGTCGAGGTCCTCCTCGAGCTGCGCGACCGAGGTCACGCCGATGATCGTGCTGGCCACGCGCCAGTTGCCGTAGCACCAGGCCAGTGCCATGCGCGTGGGCGTGAGGCCATGCTCGCGCGCCAGCGCGTTGTAGCGGCGCGCGGCGGCCAGTGCTTCCGGCCGGCCCCAGCGCTGCGAGCGCACGGACTCGTACTTCGCGATCCGCCCTTCCTTCGGTGCGCCGGGCCCCGAGGTGCCGCTCTCGTCGTACTTGCCCGTGAGCAGGCCGAAGCCGAGCGGCGAATAGGCGAGCAGCGACACGCCGAGCCGGTGCATGGTCTCGTCCAGTGCGTTGTCCACGCCGCGGCTCACCAGGCAATACGGGTTCTGCACGCTGGCGATGCGCGGCAATTCGTACTGCTCGGCGACGCGCACGAACTCGTGCACGCCATAGGGCGTCTCGTTCGACACGCCGATGGAGCGCACCTTGCCCTGGCGCACCAGCTTGTTCAGGGCCTCCAGCTGCTCGTAGATCGGCGTCTTCGTGCGCTCCTTGGTCGGGTCGTAATAGACCTGGCCGAAGGCCGGCACGTTGCGCTCGGGCCAGTGGATCTGGTAGAGGTCGATCACCTCCACCTGCAGGCGGCGCAGCGAGGCCTCGCAGGACGCGACGATGTCCTCCTGCGTCATGCCCGCGCCCTCGCGGATCCAGGGCATGCCGCGCGAAGGCCCCGACACCTTGGTGGCCAGCACGATCTTCTGCCGCATGCCGGGACGCGCGGCCAGCCAGCGGCCGATGATGGTTTCGGTGGCGCCGAAGGTTTCCTTGCGCGCGGGCACGGAGTACATCTCCGCCGTGTCGAGGAAGTTCACGCCGCGCGCGACGGCGCGATCGAGGATCGCGTGCGCGTCCCGCTCGCCCACCTGTTCGCCGAAGGTCATGGTGCCCAGGCAGATGGGGGTGACGAGGAGGTCGCTCTGGCCGAGCTGTCTGGTTTGCATGGCGTTACAGAGGTGAGGGTGGGAAGAATCGGTCGAGCATATTAGCGGCATGCCCGAAGGCCCTTCGATCGTCATCCTGAAAGAACAGGTCACCCCCTTCCTCGGCAAGACGATCGAACGCGTCTCGGGCAACACGACCATCGAGAAGGAACGGCTGCTGCTGCAGCGCGTGGAGTCCTTCCGCAGCTGGGGCAAGCACTTCCTGGTGGAGTTGCCGGACTTCAGCCTGCGCGTGCACTTCATGCTGCTGTTCGGCAGCTACCGCATCAACGAGGACAAGAGCTGGGCGGTCCCGCGCCTGTCGCTCGGATTCGACAACGGCGAGCTGAACCTCTACGCCTGCTCGGTGCGCTTCATCGAGGAGCCGCTGGACCTGGTGTACGACTGGTGGGCCGACGTGATGTCGGAACACTGGGACCCCAAGCTCGCGCTCAGGCGCCTGCGGGCGCGGCCGGACACGCTGGTGTGCGACGCGCTCCTGGACCAGGACCTGTTCGCCGGCGTCGGCAACATCATCAAGAACGAGGTGCTGTTCCGCATCAAGGTGCACCCGCTGTCGACGGTGGGCGCATTGCCGGCGAAGCAATTGCGCCAGGTGGTGGAACAGGCGCGGCAGTACAGCTTCGATTTCTACGAGTGGAAGAAGCAGTTCGTGCTGAAGAAGCACTGGCTGGCGCATACGAAGCGGACCTGTCCGCGCTGCGGGATTCCGCTGCAGAAGGCGCACCTGGGGCGCACGAACCGGCGCAGCTTCTTCTGCGACAACTGCCAGGTGCTCTACACGTGATGCCGGGGTTCGCGCTGCGCGCTCACCGCCAGCCTAACGTCACTCCGTAGAGCCGGCCGAGCCTTCCGCGGTCGGTGCCTCGCCGGGATTGGCGCCCATGGCGGAGGAACGCGGCGGCGGCGGTACGTAGTCGGGCTCGATGTCCGAGGGCACGCGCAGCGGGCGCGGACGTGCCGGCGGCGGCGGCGCGAGTTCGGGGCTGGCATCGGCCGTCGCCGTCCGCGGCGGCGTGCGGCGCACCCGCGGCTGCGGCTGCTCGGTGGCAGGGGCCGGCGTGGTGGCCTGCGGGCGCTGGCTGGCTGCGGGCACCGGTGCCGCGGGCCTGGGCGCCGGCGTGCTGGCCTGCGCGCTGAGCTGGTCGCGGCGCTCGGCGTACCAGCGGCGCAGGCATTCGCGGTCGCGGCAGGTGGCTTCGCGCTTGGCCCATTCGGCATCGCTGTTGCGCTGGAACGCGCGCGGGTCGGCGGAAGCTTCGCGCGCGCGCTGGTGCAGCGCACCGAGCTCGCGGTCCGCCCGCGCCAGTTCCTCGTCGTCGCAGATCAGCTTCTCGGTGACCGAGCGCGCCTGCGCGCAGTTGAAGGAAGGAGAGGTTCGGCGGGCCTGGGGTGCGGGAGCGGGTACTGCGGGCGCCGTGGCTGCCTGCTGTGCCGCGGGTTCCGCGGGCCTGGCCGGTGCGGGCGCAGGGACAGGCGACGTCACCGGTGCGGGAGTCGCGGCCACCGGCGCCGGGGCGGGCGCGACAGGAGCCGCCGCTTCCGGCGCGGGCGCCGGAGCTGCAGGCGCCGGTGCGGGCGCGGCGGGCGTGGCACTGGCCGTCACGGTCCCGCCGGTGCCCTGGCGCACGGTGACCAGCCCCTCCTGCGCGAACTTCGTCTTCTCGTGGGTGGGCCCCAGGCGCGAGCGGTAGCCTTCCAGGCTCGCGCTGTAGAGCCGCTCGGCGCGCTGCAGCAGTTCCTTGCCCCCTTGGGCGCGCCGAAGGCCGCGACCGTGGCGTAGTGGCGTCCCAGCTGGTACATGGCATCCGACAGCGGGATCCCGTCGCCTTCCGGCAGGACGGCGGCGTTGCGGCAGGCATTCAGGAAGGAGACTTCCGCGTCGCGCTGCCGCCCCGCCGCGGCGGCTTCCTTGCCGCTGAGGATCAGGGAGCCGACCTCGCTGCCAGTCGCGGCGGCAGGCCTGGACTGCAGCGCGACCTGGCCGTCGCCCTCGCCGCCCTTGGACAGCATCGGCGCCAGTTCGCAATTCACCGACACCGCGGTGACGAAGGTGGACGCGGGCGCGGGGGCCGATGCGGCACCCATGCTGCGGGTGGACGCGGGGCTGCTCGCATACGGGCCGTCGCCGCCGCGCAAGCTCATCATGCCCATGGCACCCAGCACGACGCCGGCGACCAGGCCGACGGCTCCCAAGACCATTCCCTTGCGCGGATTCTTCACCATGGCCGCAACGCTAACGGCCCGGCAGGCCCGCGCAGGCGGGACAGCAGGGATACGCGCGGACAGACCCTTCCTACGCCGAGAGCCGGGCCCGCGCCCGCTCTTCCTCCTGCAGCCGCAGCACCCGGCGCTGCACCTTGCCGGTCGTCGTCATGGGCAGGGCCTCGATGAACTCGATTTCCTTGGGGTATTCGTAGGGCGCCAGCTTGCCCTTCACGTGCATCTGCAGGTCTTCGATCAGCTGGGCGTCGAAGGCGTGCCGGTCGCGCGTGGTGATGGCGCGCGCTTCCACCACGTTGGGGGCCAGCACCACGTAGGCCTTCACCAGCGCACCGCGCTCCGGGTCCGGCTTGGGGACCACGGCCGCATTGATCACGGCCGGGTGCTTGACCAGGCAGTTTTCGATCTCGCTCGGGCCGATGCGGTAGCCCGCGGCCTTGAACACGTCGTCGGCGCGGCCCTGGTACCAGAGGTAGCCGTCGGCGTCGCGCGTGGCGAGGTCGCCGGTGCGGCACCAGTCGCCGGTGAACTTGCGGTGCGTGGACTCCGGGTTCTTCCAGTAGCCCAGGAAGAAGATCGGATCCGGCTCGCCGTGCACGTCGTAGCGGTTCACCGCCACGTCGCCCGGAACGCCGGGCGGGACCTCGTGGCCCTCGTCGTCGATCAGCGCCACGCGGTGCCCGGGATAGGGACGCCCCATGCTGCCGGCGCGCGCGGGCCAGCCGACGCCGCCTTGGGTCGCGCCGTTCATGGAGCAGTTGCCCACCACGTAGTTGATCTCGGTCTGGCCGAACATCTCGTTGACGACCACGCCCAGCTGGTCGCGGCAGTAGGCGAAGACGGCATCGCCCACCGCCTCGCCCGCGCTCATGATCGCCTGCAGCTTGAGCGCGAACTTCTTCCGCGGCTCCGGCCAGGCCTTCATCATGGCCTTGAGCGCCGTGGGGAAGAGGAAGGTGTGCGTCACCCCGTGTTCCTGCATCAGCGCGAAGGCCAGGTCGGGGCCGAAGCGGCCGTTGAAGGCGACGATGGGCCGGCCGAAGTACAGCGATGGCAGCAGCGCGTCCATCAGGCCGCCGGTCCAGGCCCAGTCGGCGGGCGACCAGAACACGGCCTCGCTTTCCGAGGGCCGCAGCGGGTCGAAGCCGAACCAGTTCTGGCTGCACACGAAGCCCGGTAAGTTCCCCACCAGCGCCCGGTGCGGGATCAGCGCGCCCTTGGGAGGGCCGGTGGTGCCGCTGGTGTAGATCAGGACGGCGCCGTCGTCGGCGTGCGTCGCCGCCGGGGCGAAGTCTTCCGCCAGCGCCGCGCGCTGCGCTTCCCAGGAGAGGTCCGCCTGGGCGGCCGCCGCGCCTATGCCCATCACCGTGCGCAGCGTGGGGCACTGCGCCCGCACCTGCGCCACGTTGGCAATCGAGCTCTCGTCGCAGATCGCGACCACCGCCTCGCTGTCCTGCAGCCGGTACTCCAGCGCCTCGGGGCCGAACAGCATCGACAGCGGCATCGCCACCGCGCCCAGCTGGAACACGGCCATGTAGGCGATCGCGGTTTCGTAGCGCTGCGGCATCACGATCGCCACGCGGTCGCCGCGGTGCACGCCGAGGCCGAGCAGCAGGTTGCTCATGGCATTGGCTTCGCGCTGCAGTTGCGCGAAGCTGAGCGTGGCATCGCCCTGCGCCGCGTGCGCGCGGATCGCCACCCGCTGCTCCGCATCCGGCCGCCGCGCCCAGCGCGCGCAGCAAGCCTGCGCGATGTTGAAGTCCTCCGGCACCTGCCAGCCGAATGCACGGTGCATGGCGGGCCAGTTGTCCCTGCCTTGACTGCGGTCCATCGTCCCCCTCCTATGATCCGGCGAATGTACCAACCCCGGCGAGCGTCCCGCAGCGAGTTTGTCCCGATCCGCAACCTGCGCTATCACGTGCGCACCTGGGGCGAGCCGCGCGCCGGCCGGCCGCCGCTGGTGATGGTGCATGGCTGGATGGACGTGGCCGCCTCCTACCAGTTCGTGGTGGACGCCTTCGCGCAGGACCGCCACATCGTCGCGCCCGACTGGCGCGGCTACGGCCTGACCGAGCTGCCGCACACCGACAACTACTGGTTCGCCGACTACCTGGCCGACCTGGAATTCCTGCTCGATCACTACTCGCCCGACGCGCCGGTGGACCTGGTGGGCCACAGCATGGGCGGCAACATCGCGATGCTCTATGCGGGCTCGCGGCCGGAGCGCATCCGCAGCCTGGTGAACCTGGAGGGCTTCGGCATGCCCGCCACGCGCCCCTCGCAGGCGCCGGGCCGCTACGCCAAGTGGATCGAGCAGCTCAAGGCCTACCACCGCGGCCAGCTGGACCTGAAGTCCTACGACAGCGCCGACGGGGTGGCGCAGCGGCTGATAAAGACCAACAAGCGCCTCACCGCCGACAAGGCGGCCTGGCTGGCCCGGCACTGGGCGCAACCGGACGCGGCGGGCCGCTGGCGCATCCTGGGCGACCCCGCGCACAAGATCATCAATGCCAACCTGTTCCGCGTGGACGAGGTGCTGGAGATCTACAAGGCGATCCGAGCGCCCGTGCTCGCGGTGGAGGCCAGCGACGACAGCCTCGGCCAGTGGTGGCAGGGCCGCTTCACGCTCGCGGAGTACCACGAACGTTTGAAGGCGGTGTCCGACCTGCGGCTGGGCCACATTCCGGACGCCGGGCACATGCTGCACCACGACCAGCCCGAACAACTGGCCCACCTCATCGAGGCATTCCTCCCTCCGTAGTGGGAAACCCGGGGTCCGCAAGCACCACGCCTGAGAACGAGCGTGAAATTTTGTGCGTAGCGCAACTTCGGTGCAGATGGAGACGTAACAAGACTTGCCGTAGGAAGTGTCCTACCCGATAGTCATCCCTGTTCGTACAAGGGGACGCTCAATGTGGAAGTCGGGTGTGACCGCCCTGCTGGCGGCTACAGTGATGAGTCCGGTCTTCGCTCAGGCTGATGAGTTTGAGCAGGGGATGGGCACGATGTGGGAAGTGCTCTGGCACCAGAGCGGCACGCCCACGCGGCTCGTGCGCTGGGAGCAGGAGATGCGGGTGCGCATCTTCGGCGTGAACCTGGCCACCCACAAGCAGCACACCCTCAAGGCCCTGGCCGATGTCGCCACCGAAGCCGGCATCCGCCTGGTGGACGTCAGCGACCAGCCGAACGCGGCCCAGGTGGCCAACGTCAGCATCGAGATCACGCCGGACAGCATGCTGGAAGAGAACCAGCCCTGCGTCACCTTCCTGAATTTCCAGAACGAAACGCGGATCGACTCCGCCGCCATGCAGATGCGCAACCGCGATGCCTGGCGCTGCGCCTACCACGAGGCGATGCACATCATGGGCGTGCGCGGCCACCCCGCCGGCAAGACCGTCCTGAGCTATTTCCCGAGCAAGGTCGACGGCCTGATGCCGCTGGACCGCGTGATGCTGCGCGCCTGGTACTCGCCGAAGATGCGCGGCGGCATGACGCCCTTCGAAGTGCTGCCGGTGCTGGCCGACGAACTGGTGGCCAGCATGGCCGACAAGGACAAGGCCCAGCTCGCGCGCGACCGCTTCTTCCGCAACACCATCGACCACATGCAGTCCTTCGCCGACGGCAAGGGCGACGTGCCGGTGATCGTCAAGCGTTCCGGCAAGTCCACCGAGGAAGGCATCCGCTTCGGCCGGATGGAGATGAGCTACTTCCTGGGCGTGGCCTACCTCGAAGGCGCCACGGTGCCGCAAGACTCGACGCAGGCCGTGCGCTGGCTGCAGCGCGCCGCCAACCTGGGAAGCCGCACCGCGCAGGCGCGACTGGGCGCCGCCACCGCGCGCTGAGGGGCACGCCACTGTCGCGTTGAAGCGGGGCCACGGGCCCCGCTTTGCATTTCCCCGACAGCCCACGGCCGAGCCGATTGGGGGCACACTCCCGGCTCCCACGACGGCCGGCCATGCCCCTTTCCAGCACCAACGCATCCGCCAGTTTCCGCAGCATCCTCTCGCGCAACCTCGCCCTGCCACTGGCCCTGGGCGTCGCGAGCGCGCTGGTTTTCCTGTCGCTGCTCGCTTATCTCGCCAACGTGATCGGCCAGGTGCAGCGCAGCGACGAGCTGCTCCAGCAGGCGTCCAATGCCCAGAAGCTCGACCTGGACATGGAGTCCGGGCTGCGCGGCTTCCTGCTCAACGGGGACGAGCGATTCCTGGCGCCCTACGAGGATGCCGCGCGCCGCCTGCCGCCGATCATGAAGCAGCTGCAGGCGCAAGTCGCCGGCGATCCGTCCCAGCTGGAGCGGCTGCGGCGCATCGAGCAGGCCCAGGGCAAATGGGCCCAGTTCGCGCGCGAGGCGGTGGCGGCGATGCGCCTGGGCCGCGGGCAGTCGGTGAATCCGGGCATCGGCCGCGAGCTCAAGGACGAGGTGCGCGCCGAGTTCGACGAGTTCTTCCGGGTCGAGCGCTCGCTGCGCGCCCGCCACATCGAGGAGGCCAACCGCAACGCGCTGTTCACGGCGGTGGCGTTCATCATCTTCATGCTGTCCACGGGCGGCATCATTGCCTGGCGCGGACGCAAGGACCTGGTCGGGCTGGCCGACACCTACGAAACAGCATTGGGCGAGCAGCAGCGGCAGGCGGGCATCCTGCAGTCCCAGGCCTGGCTGCGCGAAGGCCAGTCCCTGCTGTCCGAGCGCATCGGGCGCGAGCAGGACCTGCGCGGGGTGGGCCACGCCGCGCTCGAATTCCTGTCCCAGTACATCGACACCAAGGTGGGCGCGCTGTACCTGCCCGAGCCTCCCGGTTTCGTGCGCGCGGCCACCTGGGGCTGGCCCGCTTCCGAGGACGGCAATGGCGCGCAGGTGGCGCAGGACCGCACCCTGCTCGCCGAATGCGCGGCCCAGCGCCGGCGCATCGCCCTCGACCCGGTGCCGCCGGGCTACCTCAAGGTGAGTTCCTCGCTGGGCGAAGCGACCGTGCAGTCCGTGCTGCTGGCGCCCATCGAGCACGAGGGCCGGCTGATCGCGGTGCTGGAGGTCGGCCTGCTGCGGCCCCTGGCGCCGCGCGACGGCGAGCTCGTGCTGTATTGCAGCAGCATCCTTGGCGCCGCCCTGGAGGCCGCACGCTACCGCAAGCGCCTGCAGGACGTGCTGGAAGAGACGCAGCAGCTCAACGAGGAACTGCAGGTGCAGCAGGAGGAACTGCGCACCGCCAACGAGGAACTGGAGGAGCAGTCGCGCGCGCTGAAGGAATCGCAGGCCCACCTGGAAGGCCAGCAGGCGGAGCTGGAACAGACCAACGTGCAGCTGTCCGAACAGGCCGACCGGCTGGAGCAGCAGCGCGACCAGCTGCGCGAGGCGCAGGTGCAGCTGGAAGAGCGGGCCGCCGAACTGCAGCGCGCCAGCCGCTACAAGTCCGAGTTCCTCGCCAACATGTCGCACGAGCTGCGCACGCCGCTGAACAGCTCGCTGATCCTCGCGCGCCTGCTGGCGGACAACGCCGAGGGCAACCTCAGCGACGAACAGGTCAAGTTCGCCGAATCGATCCACACCGCGGGCAACGACCTGCTGAACCTGATCAACGACATCCTGGACATCGCGAAGGTGGAGGCGGGCAAGCTGGAGGTGCGTGCCGAAGTGACGCCGGTGGCCTCGCTCACGACCGGACTGAAGTCGATGTTCGAGCCGCTGGCCCAGCGCAAGGGCCTGCAGCTGGAAGTCGTGATCGCGGACGGCACGCCGCAGACGCTGTACACGGACCGCCAGCGGCTGGAACAGGTGCTGCGCAACCTGCTGGCCAACGCGCTGAAGTTCACCGAGCACGGCAGCGTGACGCTGCACGTCGCCCCCGGCGGCAAGGACAGGATGTGCTTCGAGGTGCGCGACAGCGGCATCGGCATCGATCCCTCGCAACAGGAGGCGATCTTCGAGGCCTTCCGCCAGGCCGACGGCACCAGCAGCCGCAAGTACGGCGGCACCGGCCTGGGCCTGTCGATCTCGCGCGACCTCGCGCGCCTGCTGGGCGGCGACATCTCGGTGACGAGCGCGCCCGGCCGGGGCAGCACCTTCACCGTGATCCTGCCGCTGGAGTACCGGGAGGCGATGGCGCAGCAGCCGGTGGCGCTGGCGCCGCCCACCGGCGCCACGTCAGCCGCGCCGCCGCCCGTGACGGCCGCGCCCACCCCGGCGCCCGCGCCGTCCCGGCCGCCGGCGCCCTCCTTCGCGGACGACCGCGAACAGGCCGCCGACGCACGCCGCACCGTGCTGGTGGTGGAGGACGACACCGGCTTCGCCTCCATCCTGTACGACCTGGCGCATGAACTGGGCTACCGCTGCCTGGTGGCGCACGACGCGCGCGAAGGCTGCGAGCTGGCCTTCCAGCACCTGCCCGACGCGGTGCTGCTGGACATCCTGCTGCCCGACGAGACCGGGCTGGCCGTGCTGCAGCGCCTCAAGGAAGACCCGCGCACGCGGCACATCCCGGTGCACGCGCTGTCCGCCGAGGACCGGTCCGAGCCGGCGTTGCAGATGGGCGCGATCGGCTACGCACGCAAGCCCGCCTCGCGCGAGGACCTGCATGGGGTGTTCCGGCGGCTGGAAAGCAAGCTGAGCCAGAAGCTCAAGCGCGTGCTGCTGGTGGAGGATGACCTGCGCCAGCAGGAAAGCGTGGTGGCCCTGATCGGCGACGGCGACATCGAGATCACCGCCGTGTCGCGCGGCGCCGAGGCGCTGGCGGAACTGGCCGGGTCGGTGTTCGACGTGATGATCATCGACCTGAAGCTGCCGGACATGACCGGGCAGGAACTGCTGCACCGCATGGCCGCGGGCGAAGGCCGGTCCTTCCCGCCGGTGATCGTGTACACCGGCCGCAACCTCACCCGCGACGAGGAAACCGAGCTGCTGCGCTACTCGCGCTCCATCATCATCAAGGGCGCGCGCTCGCCCGAGCGGCTGCTCGACGAGGTGACGCTGTTCCTGCACAAGGTGGAGACGCAGCTGTCGACCGAGCGGCAGAAGATGCTGCGCACCGCGCGCAGCCGCGACAAGGCCTTCGAGGCGCGCCGCATCCTGGTGGTGGACGACGACATGCGCAACATCTTCGCCCTGACCAGCGCGCTGGAGCACAAGGGCGCGGAAGTGGAGATCGCGCGCAACGGCGTGGAAGCCCTGCAGAAGCTGGAGCAGAACCCCGACGGCATCGACCTCGTGCTGATGGACCTCATGATGCCGGAGATGGACGGCCTGACGGCCACCCGCGAGATCCGCAAGAACCCGCGCTGGCAGAAGCTGCCGGTGATCGCCATCACCGCCAAGGCCATGAAGGAAGACCAGGAGAAATGCCTGGCCGCCGGCGCCAACGACTACCTGGCCAAGCCGATCGAGCTGGAGCGCCTGTTCTCGCTGATGCGCGTATGGATGCCGAAACTGGAGCGGATTGCGTGACGTTAGGGGTTCCGGACATCGAGATCCGGCTGCTGGTGCAAGCGGTCTTCCTGCGCTACGGCCACGACTTCCGCGACTACGCGCAGGCCTCGCTGAAACGCCGCCGCGTGCTGCAGGCGCAGCAGCGCATGGGCGCGCCGTCGATTTCCGCGCTGCAGGAGCGCGTGCTGCACGACCCCGACCAGTTCTCGCAGCTGCTGCAGTACCTCACGGTGCCGGTGAGCGAGATGTTCCGCGATCCCGCCTACTTCCTGGCGCTGCGCCGCCACGTGGTGCCGGTGCTGCGCACCTACCCATCGCTGAAGATCTGGGTGGCGGGCTGCAGCACCGGGGAGGAGCCCTACTCGCTGGCCATCCTGCTGCACGAGGAAGGGCTGCTGGAACGCAGCATCCTGTACGCGACCGACATCAACCACGCCTCGCTGGAAAAGGCCAGGCAGGGGATCTTCTCCCTGGAGCACATGCAGGCCTTCACGCGCAACTACCAGCGCGCGGGCGGCAAGGCCAGCTTCAGCGGCTACTACACGGCCTCCTACGGCGGCGCGCTGTTCGAGAAGAGGCTGCGCGACAGCATCACCTTCGCCGACCACAGCCTGGCGACCGACGCCGTGTTCTCCGAGACCCACCTGGTCTCCTGCCGCAACGTGCTGATCTACTTCAACCGCACGCTGCAGGACCGCGCGCTGGGCCTGTTCCACGAGTCGCTGTCGCGCCGCGGCTTCCTCGGGCTCGGGGCCAAGGAGACGCTGGACTTCTCCGCCTACGCCGACCGCTTCGAGGCGGTCAGCCGGCCGGACCGCATCTATCGCCGCGTGGGGAATGGCGCATGAAAAGCGAACTGCCCGGGGACTTCTCCTTTTCCGCCGAAGCCGTCGCCATCGGCGCCTCGGCCGGCGGCATCGACGCGCTGTTCGTGCTGCTCGAAGGCATGCCCGCGACCATGCGCGCGCCCATCGTCATCGTCCTGCACCTGCCCGAGCAGCACGAGAGCAAGCTGCCGCAGGTGTTCGGCGCCCGCCTGGCCGTCCCCGTGAAGGAAGCGGAGCCGCACGCGCCGGTGACGGGCGGCACGGTCTGGTTCGCGCCGCCCGGCTACCACCTGCTGGTGGAAGACGACCGCAGCTTCTCCCTCAGCTGCGACCCGCCGGTGCTGTTCTCGCGGCCCTCCATCGACGTGCTGCTGGAATCCTGCGCGGAAGCCTATGGCAACCGCCTGGCGGCCCTGGTGCTCACCGGCGCCAACGAGGACGGCGCCCGCGGCCTGGCGCGCATCGCGGAGCTGGGCGGGCTGACGGCCGTGCAGGACCCCGCCGAGGCGGCGCACAAGGCCATGCCGCAGGCCGCGGTTGCCGCGGCGGACCCCGATTACGTCCTGTCGCTGGCGGCCCTGCGCCGGCTGCTGCACACTGTAGTTCGCTGATGACCCACACGCCCCAAGACGTCAACGTGCTGCTGGTGGACGACCTCCAGGAGAACCTGGTCGCGCTGGAGGCCCTGATCCGCCAGCCGGGCCGCCGCATCCACACGGTCCGCTCCGGCGAACAGGCCCTGTCGCTGATGCTCGAACACCCGTTCGCGCTGGCGATCCTGGACGTGCAGATGCCCTCGATGAACGGCTTCGAGCTGGCCGAACTGATGCGCGGCACCGAGCGCACGCGCAGCATCCCCATCGTGTTCGTCAGCGCCGGCGGCCGCGAGCTGAACTACGCCTTCCGCGGCTACGAATCGGGCGCGGTGGACTTCCTCTACAAGCCGCTGGACCCGCATGCGGTGCGCAGCAAGGTGAGCGTGTTCGTGGACCTGTTCCGCCAGCGGCAGGAACTGCAGGAGGCCAAGGCGCAGCTGCAGCGGGCGGTGAGCATGCGCGACGACTTCATGTCCATGATCGCCCACGAACTGCGCAATCCGCTGAACTCGGTGTACCTGCAGGCGCAGCTGCGCCGGCGCATGCTGGCCGCGCCGAAGCCCCCGGACTCCCAGACCATGCTGAAGATGGTGGAGCGCGACGAGCGCCAGATCCGCAGCATGGTGCGCCTGCTGGACGACATGCTGGATGTCTCTCGCGCGCGCACCGGCAAGCTGGCGATCGTGCCTGCGCCCTACGACCTGGTCGCTTCCACCACCGCGGTGGTCGAGGCGATCCAGGAACAGGCGAATGCCAGCGGCGTGACGGTCACGCTCGCGGCGCCCGACGCGCTGCCCATGAAGGGCGACGAGTTCCGCATCGAGCAGGTGATCACCAACCTGATGACCAACGCCCTGCGCTACGGCCAGGGCAAGCCGGTGGCCGTGACCGTGGGCCTGCGCGAGACCGAGCCGGAGGCCTTCGTCTCGGTGCGCGACCAGGGCATGGGCGTCAAGCCCGAGGACCAGGAGCGCATCTTCGAGCAGTTCGAGCGCACCGAAGGCACGGCACAGATCGCCGGCCTGGGCCTCGGTCTCTACATCGCGCGCCAGATCGCGCAGGCGCACCAGGGCCGCCTGGAGATCCGCAGCAGTCCCGGCGAAGGGGCGGAATTCATCCTTTCGTTGCCGCTGGACGCGCCCGAGGAGGCGGCGTGAGAAAATCGCAGCTCCTACGCAGAACTGAGAGAACAAGATGGACGCAGAACGCATCAACCTGATCGGTACGACCCTGGCTGACCTCCAGGCGCGTACCGGGGATCTCCGGAGGTATCTTTGACTTCGATGCCAAATCGGAGCGCCTGAGGACGGTCAACGCCTCGCTGGAAGACCCGGGCGTCTGGAACGACCCCAAGAAGGCCCAGGAGCTGGGCCGCGAGAAGAAGCAGCTTCGATGACGTCGTCGTCACCATCCAGAGGTTGGAGAGCGAGCTGTCGGACAACCTCGAGCTCTACGAGATGAGCAAGGAGGAAGGCGACGAAGCCGGCCTCGCGACCATCGAGGACGAAGCGTCCAAGCTCGAATCCACCGTGAAGGACCTCGAGTTCCGCCGCATGTTCAACCAGCCGGCGGACCCGAGCAACTGCTTCCTGGACCTGCAGGCGGGCGCCGGCGGCACGGAAGCGTGCGACTGGGCCAGCATGCTGATGCGGCAGTACATCAAGTACGCCGAACGCAAGGGCTTCAGTACACGGTGGAAGACGAGACGCCGGGCGACGTCGCGGGCATCAAGAGCGCCACCATCAAGATCGAGGGCGAGTACGCCTTCGGCCTGCTGCGCACGGAAACCGGCGTGCACCGCCTGGTGCGCAAGTCGCCCTTCGACTCCTCGGGCGGCCGCCACACCAGCTTCGCCAGCGTGTTCGTCTATCCGGAGATCGACGACTCGATCGAGATCGACATCAACCCCGCGGACGTGCGCACCGACACCTACCGCGCTTCCGGCGCGGGCGGCCAGCACATCAACAAGACCGATTCGGCGGTGCGGCTGACGCACATCCCCACCGGCATCGTGGTGCAGTGCCAGGACAGCCGCAGCCAGCACAGCAACCGCGACGTCGCCTGGCGGCGCCTGCGCTCGCGCCTGTACGACTTCGAGATGCGCAAGCGCATGGAGGCGCAGCAGAAGCTGGAGGACAGCAAGACCGACGTCGGCTGGGGCCACCAGATCCGCAGCTACGTGCTGGACCAGAGCCGCATCAAGGACCTGCGCACGGGCGTGGAGATCTCCAACACGCAGAAGGTGCTGGACGGCGACCTGGACACGTTCATCGAGGCGTCCCTGAAGCAGGGCGTGTGATGGCGCACCGCGTCCGCGCCCTCGTCTTCGACATGGACGGCACGATGGTCGACTCCATGCCGGCGCATGCGCGCAGCTGGGAGGTGTTCACGCGCCGCCACGGCATCCGCATGTCCGTCGAGGAGGTGCTGCAAAAGACCACCGGCCGCACCGGCGTCGAGTGCATCCGCATCCTGATGGGCGAGGACGTGCCCGAGGACCGGGCCCTGGAACTGATAGCCGAGAAGGAAGCGATCTACCGCGACTTCTTCGGCAAGGAGTTCCGCGAGGTTGCGGGCTTTCGCGACTTCGCGCGCGACGTCACGACGCGCGGCCTGAAGCTCGCCGTGGCCACCGCCGGCGACCGCCACAACATCGCCTTCGCCCTGGAACACCTGAAGCTCGCGCGCAGGCCCGACGCCATCGTCGGCGGCGACGAGGGCATCGCCGGCAAGCCGGAGCCGGCCCTGTTCCTGGAAGCGGCGCGCCGCGTGCAGGCCGCGCCCGCGGAATGCGTCGTCTTCGAGGACGCCCCCTTCGGCATCGAGGCGGCCCGCCGCGCCGGCATGCGCGCGGTGGCGATCTGCTCCACGCACGGCGCCGAGGAACTCGCCGGACCCCACGTGATCGCCCAGGTGCGCGACTACCGAGAACTCATGAACAACGAATTTCTGGAGAGCCTCCATGCGTGAAGGAACTTCCAAGGTGATCTACCGCGCGGACTACCAGCCGCCGGCCTTCTGGATCGACACCGTGGAACTGGTGTTCGACCTCGACCCGGCCAAGACGCGCGTGCTCAACCGCATGCGCGTGCGCCGCAACCCGGACGTGATGCCGCAGCCGCTGCGGCTGGACGGCGAGGAGCTGAACCTCGCGCGCGTGCTGGTGGGCGGCCAGGGTACCTCCTTCAAGATGGAGGAAGGGCAGCTGGTGCTGGAGAACCTGCCGGAGGGCAACGAGCCCTTCGAGCTGGAGATCTTCACCACCTGCGCGCCCGCGAAGAACACCAAGCTGATGGGCCTGTACGTCAGCAACGACTCCTTCTTCACCCAGTGCGAGGCCGAGGGCTTCCGCCGCATCACCTACTTCCTGGACCGCCCGGACGTGATGGCCAGCTACACGGTGACGCTGCGCGCGGACAAGCGCAAGTACCCGGTGCTCCTGTCCAACGGCAACCTGGTGGCGCAGGGCGACCTGGAAGACGGCCGCCACTACGCCAAGTGGGTCGATCCCTTCCGCAAGCCCAGCTACCTGTTCGCGCTGGTCGCGGGCCAGCTGGTGTGCCGCGAGCAGCGCATCAGCGCGCGCAGCGGCCGCGACCACCTGCTGCAGGTGTACGTGCGCCCGGGTGACCTGGACAAGACCGAGCACGCGATGAACTCGCTGATGGCTTCGGTGGCCTGGGACGAGGCGCGCTTCGGCCTGGAGCTGGACCTGGAGCGCTTCATGATCGTCGCGACCAGCGACTTCAACATGGGCGCGATGGAGAACAAGGGCCTGAACATCTTCAACACGAAGTACGTTCTCGCCAACCAGGCCACGGCCACCGACACCGACTACGGCAACATCGAGTCGGTGGTCGGCCACGAGTACTTCCACAACTGGACCGGCAACCGCGTGACCTGCCGCGACTGGTTCCAGCTCTCGCTGAAGGAAGGCCTGACCGTTTTCCGCGACCAGGAGTTCAGCCAGGACCTCGCCGGCGACGTCTCGGCGCGCGCCGTCAAGCGCATCGAGGACGTGCGCGTGCTGCGCACCGCGCAGTTCCCCGAGGACGCCGGCCCGATGGCGCACCCGGTGCGCCCGGACCAGTACCTGGAGATCAACAACTTCTACACCGTCACGGTGTACGAAAAGGGCGCCGAGGTCGTGCGCATGATGCAGGCCCTGGTGGGCCGCGAAGGCTTCGCCAAGGGCCTGTCGCTGTACTTCCAGCGGCACGACGGCCACGCGGTCACCTGCGACGACTTCGCCCAGGCGATCGCCGAGGCCAATCCCGATTCGCAGCTGGCGCAGCGGCTGGAGCAGTTCCGCCGCTGGTACAGCCAGGCGGGCACGCCGCGCGTGCGCGTGCAGACGCACTTCGACGCCGTGTCCGGCATCTACTCGCTGACGCTCACGCAGTCCTGCGGCGCGACGCCGGGCCAGCCGGACAAGCAGCCCTTCGTGATCCCGATCGCGCTGGGCCTGCTGGATGCGGAGGGCCGCGAGCTCACCAGCGGCATGCACGTGCTGACGCAGGCGGCCGAGACGCTCACCTTCCCCGGCTATTCGGCCGAGCCGGTGCCCTCGCTGCTGCGCGGCTTCAGCGCGCCGGTGATCCTGGAGTACGACTACAGCGACCGGCAGCTGCTGACGCTGCTGGCCAACGACACCGATCCCTTCAACCGCTGGGAAGCGGCGCAGCGCCTGGCCACCGGCCGCGCGCTCACCTACATCCGCGGCGACCTGCCGGTGGAACTGGACGCGCCCTACGTGGAGGCCATGCGAACGGTGCTGCGGCACCCGGCGCTGGATGCGGCCTTCAAGGAGCTGGTGCTGACGCTGCCCGCGGAGACCTACATCGCCGAGCAGCTGGACGTGGTCGATCCGCAGCGCATCCACGCGGTGCGCGAAGCGATGCGCCAGCAGCTTTCGCAGGCGCTGTACGCCGACTGGGAGTGGGCCTACGAGGCGCACAAGGACAGCGGTGCCTACCGGCCGGATCCCGTGTCCAGCGGCCGGCGCGCGCTGGCCGGCCTCGCGCTCGCGCACCTGTGCCTGGCCGCGCGCACGAGCGGCGACAACGTCTGGCCGGGCAAGGCCTACCAGCGCTTCAAGGACGCGTCCAACATGACGGACCGCTTCAACGCCCTGGCCGCCCTGGTGATCTCGGGCCACGAGCTGGCCGCGCAGGCGCTGCAACGCTTCCACGCGATGTTCCGCAACGAGCCCCTGGTCCTGGACAAGTGGTTCGCGCTGCAGGCCGGTGCCCCGGACCGCAACGGCAACGTGCTGCCGGTGGTGAAGCAGCTGATGCAGCACCCGGACTTCAACATCCGCAACCCGAACCGCGCGCGCAGCGTGATCTTCAGCTACTGCAGCGCCAATCCGGGCGGCTTCCACCGCGCCGACGCCGCGGGCTACGTGTACTGGAGCGAGCGGGTGATGGAACTCGATGCGATCAACCCGCAGGTCGCCGCCCGCCTGGCGCGCGCCCTGGACCGCTGGAAGAAGCTGGCCGAGCCCCTGCGCGGCGCCGCCCGCGAGGCCATCGCCCGCGTGGCCGCCAAGCCGGACCTGAGCAACGACGTGCGCGAGGTGGTCACCCGCGCCCTGGCGGATTAAAGTACACGCATGAGCACGACTTCCCTCACCCGCTACCTCGTCGAACAGCAGCGCACGCACGGCCACATCCCGGGGCAGCTGCGCCTCCTGATCGAAGTGGTCGCGCGCGCCTGCAAGCGCATCAGCCACGCCGTGAACAAGGGCGCGCTCGGCGACGTGCTGGGCTCCGCCGGCACCGGCAACGTGCAGGGAGAGATCCAGAAGAAGCTGGACATCATCGCCAACGAGGTGCTGATCGAGGCCAACGAATGGGGCGGCCACCTGGCCGGCATGGCCAGCGAGGAAATGGAAGGCATCTACGTGGTGCCCAACCGCTTCCCCAAGGGCGAGTACCTGCTGCTGTTCGACCCGCTCGACGGCTCCTCCAACATCGAGGTCAACGTGAGCATCGGCACCATCTTCAGCGTGCTGAAAATGCCCGAGGACGACCGCGGCGTGGACGAAGGCGACTTCCTGCAGTGCGGCCACAAGCAGGTGGCCGCGGGCTACTGCATCTACGGCCCGCAGACCACGCTGGTGCTGACCGTGGGCGACGGCGTGGCGATGTTCACGCTGGACCGCGAGCAGGGATCCTTCGTGCTGACCGAGGAGAACGTGAGGATCCCCGAGGACACCAGGGAATTCGCGATCAACATGTCGAACATGCGCCACTGGGACGCCCCGGTGAAGCGCTACATCGACGAATGCCTGGCCGGCAAGGAAGGCCCGCGCGGCAAGGACTTCAACATGCGCTGGGTCGCCTCCATGGTGGCCGACGTCCACCGGATCCTCACGCGCGGCGGCATCTTCATGTACCCCTGGGACAAGCGCGAGCCGGACAAGCCCGGCAAGCTGCGCCTGATGTACGAGGCCAACCCCATGGGCTGGCTGGTCGAACAGGCCGGCGGCATGGCCACCAATGGCAAGCAGCGCATCCTGGACATCCAGCCCAAGAAGCTGCACGAGCGGGTGTCGGTGATCCTCGGGTCGAAGAACGAGGTGGAGCGGGTCACTTCCTACCACTGCTAGAACGCGGTGGGTCCCCGCCCGGGCGGGGACGATGCGGGCTTTGGCTATAATTGCGGGCTTCGCCGGAGTAGCTCAGTCGGTAGAGCAGCTCATTCGTAATGAGAAGGTCGGGGGTTCGATTCCTCTCTCCGGCACCAGACAGAAAACCCCGCACGTTCGCGCGTGCGGGGTTTTTTCATTGCGCGCTCCGGTACCATGCTGCATCGCAACATGGAGCAGCGGTGAACGTCGACGAGTCGTACAGCGAGCTGGGGCTGCACCCCGAGTGCAGCGATGCGGAGATCAAGACCGCGTGGCGGCGGCTGGCCGCGCGCTGGCACCCGGATCGCAACGCCAGTCCGCAGGCCCTGCGCAAGATCCAGCGCATCAACCGCGCGCTGGACGAGATCCGCCGCGCGCGCGACAGCGCGCATGCACCGCTCGCCGAACCCGATGAGCCAGCGCAGCCCGCACCGGCGGTGCACGAGCAGGTGGTCGAACTCGCGCTGGAGGAAGCCCTGGCCGGCTGCACGCGCACCCTGCACGGCGAGCTGGTGGACGGCTGCGCGGACTGCAATGCCACCGGCGTGGAGCCGCAGCCGGGCACCTGCCGCGAATGCGGCGGCAGCGGGCGCGCGCGCCAGCAACTGTGGTTCGCGTGGATGGCCTCGCCCGCCAAGTGCAAGGCATGCCACGGCGAAGGCGTCGCGCGCCATGCTTGCGCGCGCTGCGAAGGCAGCGGCCAGGCGGCGCCGGTCAAGTACCGCTGCAAGGTGCAGATCCCCTGCGGCTCCCGCCACGGCGACGTGCTGCAGGTCGCCTTGCGCGTGCAGGCGGCGGCCGGCAAGCGCAGCGAGACGCTGCGCGTGCGCATCGCCTTGCAGGAACATGCCTTCTTCGCGCTGCAGGAGGACGGCACGGTCCGCTGCGAGCTGCCGGTGGACGGCTTCGCCTGGATGGCGAACCGCTGGATCGAGGTGCCCACGCCGGGCGGCCTGCAGCAGATGCGGCTGCGCCGTGGCTTCCTCACCTACCGCATCAAGGCGCAGGGCTGGCCGACCGCCGCCGGCGAGCGCGCCGACTGCATCGTCACGGTCGATCCGCAGTTCCCCGAGGAGTTCGGCAAGGAGCAGGACGCGCTGGTCGATCGCCTGATGGCCGGCAACGCGCGAGCGCCCAAGCTTGCGCAATGGCGCCAGCGCATGGCGGACTGGCAGGCCGGGCGGCGCTAGCGGCTCGCCGCCGCCTTGTTCTTCAGGGCCGCGGCGTTGACCTGCTCCTGCTTGTCGCGGATGCCGGCCGGCCACTTCGACTTGATCCACGAAAGCACCGCGACGATCTCCGCGTCCGTCAGCACGCCCTCGTACGCGGGCATGGCCGACTGGTAGTCCTTCAGGTTGGCCGTCTTGGCCACGCCATGCTTGGTGATGTTGAACAGCACTTCGTCGGGGTGGTGCCAGGTGTGCCCGGTGGCGTCGTGCGGCGGCGCGGGCAGGCGGCCGCTGGTGTCGCGCGTGCGCCAGTTCGGCTGGCCTTCCAGCTTGGCGCCGTGGCAGGCGGTGCAGTGCCGGTCGTACACGGCCTTGCCCGTGGCCAGCAGTTGCGCGTCGCCGGTTTCCAGGCGGATCGCCGGCGCGGCGGCGCGCTCGCAGCCGGCCGCCAGCAGGAGCGTTGCGATGACGATGCAGAAGCGGACTTTTTGCATGCGCGGAACGTACCACGCGCGCCTGTCAAGATAGGGTTCGCCGCAGTCGGGCGGGCGCTGCCTGCGGAATGGTCACAATGGCGCAAGCAAGCACTGGCGCGGCCCGGCGGACTTGGTCACCTTCTTTTCCACAGGCTTCTCCACCGAAGCTGTGGGAATCATCCTACGATTGGCCACGCATTCCCCGTGGTCCCCGAAACGCTGCCCATCCTCCACCAGGACGCCTCGCTGGTCGCCGTAGCCAAGCCGGCCGGCCTGCTCGTGCATCCCAGCGCGCTGGACGCGCACGAGGAACGCACGGCGCTGAAGCTGCTGCGCGACCAGCTCGGTGCCTGGGTGTGGCCGCTGCACCGGCTGGACAAGGGAACGAGCGGGGTGCTGCTGTTCGGCAAGAGCGCGGAAGCGGCACGCGAGTGGGGACTCGCCTTCGAGCAGGGACGCGTGCGCAAGCGCTATCTCGCGCTGGTGCGCGGTTGGCCGCCGCTGTCCGGCGAGATCGACCAGGCGCTGGCGCGCGATCCGGAACTGCCATCGGCCGGCCAGGAGCGGCTGGCGTCGCTCACGCGCTTCGAGCGGCTGGCCTGCTTCGAGTGGCCGTTCGGCGACGGCCGCCATGCCACCAGCCGCTATGCGCTGGTGGCCGCGGAGCCGGTGACCGGCCGGCGGCACCAGGTGCGCCGCCACTTCAAGCACATCGCGCATCCGCTGGTGGGTGACACCACCCACGGCAAGGGCGCGCACAACCGCGCGGTGGCCGCGTGGCTGGGCGTGCAGCGCATGTGGCTGCACTGCGAATGGATGGATCTGCCGGGCGGCGTGCGCGTCTCGGCGCCCTGCGGCGCCGAGTGGCAGCCCTTGCTGGCTGCCGTGCGCTAGCCAATCAGCGCGTGGGCGTCTGGACCGGGCGCACGCGGTGGTCGACCTCGACGTGCTTGCGGCGCAGGCCCAGGAGGCCCAGCAGGCCGAACAGGCCCAGCCAGCCCATGTCGGGGCCGTCGTCGTCCATGTCGGGGCCGGCGCCCATGGCCTGGGTGGCCGGCGGCGTGCTGGTGCCCACGGCGTCGGCGCTGATGGAGGGCGCGGACGGTGAGGCGTTGGACATCGTCGTGTCGGGGGCCGGGGCCGGCGTCGCGGCGACGCTGGGCGTCGTCGTCGTCACCGGCGTGCCGGAGCTCGCGCTCGTGTCCACCCCGGCGCTGGGCGTGGGCGTAGAAGCGGGCACGCCGTACGCGTTGCCCGCGGTGTCGGAGGTGCTGGACTGCGTGGACGCAGCCGGAGCCGTCGTGGTCTGCGCGAAGGCAGGGAAGGCGCAGGCGATGCCCAGGGCAATCGCGCCGGCGCTCAGGGACAATTTCTTCATGGAGAACTCCTCGATGGAATCCCTCCATGGTGGAGGCTGGCCGCGGTCGACCTTGTCGGACCAGTCACCCTGCCGCCGTCAACGAAGGCCGCGCGGCGCGGCCGAGCCAGCGGAACGCGAAGCTCAGCCGACGGCCGCCGCTTCGCGCGCCGGCACCTGCACCGCCTGCAGGCCGCCCAGGAACAGGTCGGCCACCACCGGCGCCATGTCCTCGTAGGCCAGCGCGCCCTGCGGCTTCATCCACGTGAACATCCAGTTCACCATCCCGAACAGCAGCATGGTGAGCGGCTTGCTCATGGCCGCTTCCTTCAGGTCCGGGCGCAGCGCCGCGACCACGCGCGCGAAGGCCGCGACCATGTCGCGCTCCTTGCCGAGGATGCGCTCGCGGTCTTCCGGCTGCAGGAACTTCACGTCCTCGGTGAGCACGCGGTGCTCGTTCTGCGCGCTGGCGTATTCCTCCACCAGCCGCCGGATCAGCACGCGCATCTGCCCCTGCGGCGTCTTCTCCTGCGCCAGCGCATCGTCGACGATGCCCTGCAGGCGCGACACGTGGCCGTCGGCGATGCTCACCAGCAGCTCGTACTTGTCGCGGTAGTAGTGGTACAGCGTGGCCTTGGACAGGCCGCAGGCCTCGGCCACCTGGTTCATCGAGGTGCCGGGATAGCCGCCGCGCGCGAACAGCGCCGCCGCGCGCTCGAGGATCATCTCGCGCTGGTCGTCGTAGCCGGCGTGGCGTCCGCGTCCCATCGCTATCTTTCGTCGAAGGAGAGCACGACCTTCTCCGTCACCGGGTGCGCCTGGCAGGTCAGCACGTAGCCGGCCGCCACTTCCTTCTTGTCCAGCGCGAAGTTGCGCTCCATGCGCACCTTGCCTTCCACCAGCTTGGCGCGGCAGGTGCCGCACACGCCCGAAGTGCAGGAGAACGGGACTTCGAGCCCAGCGGCCGAGGCGGCGTCGAGGATGCTGGGCTGCTCGCGCGAGAAGGCGATCTCGCGCTGGAGGCCATCGCGGATGATGGTGATGCGCGCCTTGGCCGCGTCGCCCGGCTGCGCCTGGTGCAGCACCGCGCCCACCTGGCCGCTGGCCTGCTGCGCGATGCCGAAGCGCTCGATGTGGATGCGGTCCTCCGGCACGCCGGCGGCCAGCAGCGCCGCTTCCGCCTCGTCGTTCATCTGGAAGGGGCCGCAGATGTAGGCGTGGTCGATCTGCTGCGCCGGGATGAGCCCGTCCAGGAACTCGGCGATCTTCTGCCGGTTCATCACGCCCGTGTGGATGTCCATCTCCGTGTGCTCGTCGGAGAACACGTGGTGGAGCACCAGGCGCGCCATGTACCTGTCCTTCAGGTCGTCCAGTTCCTCCTTGAACATGGTGGAGCGCAGCTTGCGGTTGCCGTAGATCAGGGTGAAGCGGCTGCGCGGCTCGCGCGCCAGCACGGTCTTCATGATCGACAGGATGGGCGTGATGCCGCTGCCGCCCGCGATGCCCAGGTGGTGGCGCTGCGCATCGGGCTCGATCGGCACGAAGAAAGGGCCCTGCGGCGCCATCACGTTAATGGTGTCTCCGGGCTTGAGCTGCTCGTTGATCCAGTTGGAGAACAGGCCGCCCTGCACCTTGCGCACGCCCACGCGCAGCTCGCCCTCGTCGACGCCGGCGCAGATGGAATAGGAGCGGCGCAGGTCCTGGCCGGCTATCTCCTTGCGCAGCGTGAGGTACTGGCCCTGCGTGAAGCCGAACACCGGCCGCAGGTCCTCGGGCACCTCGAAGGAAACGATCACGGCCTCGCTGGTGTCGGGCTGCACCGAGCGCACGCGCAGCGGATGGAAGATGACGCTCATAGCGGCTTGAAGTATTCGAAGGGCTCGCGGCAGGCGAGGCAGCGGTAGAGGGACTTGCAGGCGGTGGAGCCGAAGGCGGAGGTGCGTTCGGTGATGCTGCTGCCGCAGTGGGGACAGGGGACGGTGTCGGCCTTGCGGCCGAAGATGCGGATGGGGACGGCTTGGGTCCCCGCCTCCGCGGGGATGACGTGCAAGGGAGGCGCGATGCCGTACTCGCGCAGCTTGCGCTTCCCGTCCTCGCTGATCCAGTCGGTGGTCCAGGCAGGCGCGCGCTGCAAGGTCGCGCGCGCCGGGCCCAGGCCCTCGGCCTCGATCGCCGACAGCACGCTCGCTTCGATCACTTCGGTGGCGGGACAGCCGGAATACGTGGGCGTGAGCACCACTTCCAGCTCCGCGCCATGGTCGATCACGTCACGCACGATGCCCAGGTCGCGCACGGAAAGGGCCGGCACCTCGGGATCGAGGACCTCGGCCAGCACTTCCCACGCGCGCTCGGTGCGTGTCACCACACGCCTCCCGGGTAGGCGCGCTGCAGGTACTGCAGCTCCGTCAGCAGCGTGCCCATGTGCTCGCTGTGCACGCCGGTCTTGCCGGTGCTGAGGAAGGCGCTGGACGCGGGGACCGCGAGCCCCGCTTCGTCGAGGACCTGCTGCATCTCCGCCAGCCAGGCTTCGCGCAGCTCGCCCCAGCGCGGGCCGAGCCCGCTCGTGTGGGCCTGCTCGTCGATGGCATCGGACGCGAACAGCTCGGGGTGGTAGCGCCACAGCGACTCCAGCGCCTTCCCGGTGCGACGGCGCGATTCCTCGGTGCCCCCCGCCAGCCGCAGCAGCCAGTCGGCCGCGTGCTGCTGGTGGTAGCGCGCCTCCTTGACCGCCTTGCCGGCGATGGCCGAAAGCTCCGCGTCCTTGGAGTGCGCGAGCTTCTCCCACAGCAGCTTGAAGAAGGTGG
Organism: Ramlibacter montanisoli; assembly: GCF_013087525.1. Classification (GTDB taxonomy): domain Bacteria; phylum Pseudomonadota; class Gammaproteobacteria; order Burkholderiales; family Burkholderiaceae_C; genus Ramlibacter; species Ramlibacter montanisoli. The sequence continues at coordinate 2,788,258 of NZ_JABFCS010000001.1, forward strand.
CCATCATGGTGTTGCGCACCACGGTGAAGGCGAAGTCGCCGCGCGGCAGTTCCACCAGCGTGACGTTGCGGTAGTCGCGCTCCTCGCGCAGGAAGGCGAGCTGGTCCTCGTCGTGGCCCGCGCCTTCCAGCGCGCCGGCGTGCGCCAGCACCGCGCGGCACTGGCCGATGAGGTCCAGCGCCATGTTGGCCAGTGCGATGTCCTCCTCGAGAACCGGCGCATGGCCGGTCCATTCGGAGATGCGCTGGCCGAGGACGAGGGCGGTGTCGCCGATGCGCAGCAGGTACTGCACGTCGGGCCTGGGGCTGACCTGGATCGATCCCTGCATCACGCCCTCACATGTGGTCGACGGCATCGGGCAGCTGGTAGAAGGTCGGGTGGCGGTACACCTTGTCCTCCATCGGGTCGAAGTACATGCCCTTCTCGCCCGGGTCGCTGGCCACGATGTGGTCGCTGCGCACCACCCACACGCTGTTGCCTTCCTGGCGGCGCGTGTAGACGTCGCGCGCCAGCTGGATCGCCATCTTGCCGTCGGCGGCATGGAGGCTGCCGCAATGCTTGTGGTCCAGGCCGCTCCGGCTGCGGACGAACACTTCCCAGAGGGGCCATTCCTGCTTCGCGTCGCTCATGCTGCTTCCTTCACCTGTTCGTCCTGCTTGCGGGCGTAGGCCAGCGCCGCTTGGCGCACCCATTCGCCCTCTTCCCATGCCTTGACGCGCGCCTCCAGGCGCTCGCGGTTGCACGGCCCGTTGCCGGCGATGACGTTCCAGAAATCGTCCCAGTCGATCGCGCCGAAGTCCCAGTGCTGGCGCTGCTCGTTCCATTTCAGTTCGGGATCGGGCAGCGTCACGCCCAGCACCTTGGCCTGTTCCACCGTGGCGTCCACGAAGCGCTGGCGCAGTTCGTCGTTGGAGACGCGCTTGATGCCCCAGCGCATGGACTGCGCGGTGTTGGGCGACTGGTCGTCGGGCGGCCCGAACATGGCGATCGAGGGCCACCACCAGCGGTTCACCGCGTCCTGCACCATCGCGCGCTGCGCCGCGGTGCCCTTCTGCATCATCGTCAGCAGGCTCTCGTAGCCCTGCCGCTGGTGGAAGCTCTCCTCGCGGCAGATGCGGATCATGGCGCGCGCATACGGCCCGTAGGAGCAGCGGCAGATCGGCACCTGGTTCATGATGGCCGCGCCGTCCACCAGCCAGCCGATCACGCCCACGTCGGCCCAGGTGAGCGTCGGGTAGTTGAAGATCGAGCTGTACTTGGCCTTGCCGGTGTGCAGCGCGTCCAGCATCTGGTCGCGCGAGGTGCCCAGGGTCTCGGCGGCGGAATAGAGATAGAGGCCATGGCCGCCTTCGTCCTGCACTTTCGCGAGCAGGATGGCCTTGCGCTTGAGCGTGGGCGCGCGCGTGATCCAGTTGCCTTCCGGCAGCATGCCGACGATCTCCGAATGCGCGTGCTGGCTGATCTGCCGCACCAGCGTCTTGCGGTAGTGGTCCGGCATCCAGTCCTTGGGCTCGATGAATTCGCCGGCGGCGATGCGCGCTTCGAACGCGTCCTCGTGCTGCAATTCCTCGGCGGAACGCACCGGCTTGCCGCTGGCATCCTTGCCCATGGTGTCCATGGCCTGCGTGTACATGCGTGTCTCCTGCGGGGGTGGCCGGTCCGCATCATTGACCGACCGGTTGGTCGATAATAAGTGAATTGCCGTCGTTGACGCAAGTCAAGGAACCCGTCCCATGAAGATCGATTTCGATGGCGTCCAGGCATTCGTTGCCATTGCCGAGCTCGGCGGCTTCAGCAAGGCGGCGCGCGAGCTGCACATCACCCAGACCGCGCTGACCCGCCGCATCCAGAAGCTGGAGGCCTACCTCGGCCTGAAGCTGCTGGACCGCACCACGCGCCGCGTCGAGCTCACCGTGGTTGGCCGCGAGTTCCTGCCGCAGGCGCGTTCCATCGTCGGCGAGATGACCTCGGCCGTGGAGCGGCTGAAGGACATGTCGCAGCGCTCCACCGGCAACTTCACGCTGGCCTGCATCCCCTCGATGACCTCGCACGTGCTGCCGGGCGTGATCCGCCAGTATGCAAAGGCGCATCCGGACAACCGCATCCGCCTGCTGGACGGCTCGTCGGACGAGGTGCGCACCGCAGTCCTCGGCGGGCAGGCCGAACTGGGCATCGCGGTGCAGGGCGAGAAGCAGCCCGACCTGGTCGAGACCTTGCTGTTCGCCGATCCGCTGGTGTTCGTCTGCCGCACGCCGCATCCCCTGCAGGAGCGCAGTTCGGTCACGTGGTCGGACATGCGCGACACCGACCTGGTGGGCGTGAGCAGTTTCGTCGCGACGCGCCTGTTCATGGACTACCAGCTGGCCAAGCGCAACATCCGCGTGCACGCGAAGTACGAGGTGCAGCACCACGCCACCGCAGTCAACCTGGTCGCCGCCGGCGTGGCCAGCGCCATCCTGCCCTCCTCCGCGATCCGCGAGGGCGACCGGCCCGGCATCCGCAAGATCGCCCTGGGCGGCCCGACGGTGAAGCGCCGCGTCGTGCTGCTGCGCGCGCGGCACGGCAGCCTGTCGCCCGCCGCCGAGGCCTTCCACGCCCTGATTCGCAAGACGCCGTTCGGGAACTGAACACTTATGCCTGGATCGCAATAGTCGTGACCTTCGTTTCATTTCACAGAACAATCGGGCGCGGCGAGAATCCGCCGGTTCCATCCCACCGGGTTCCTCCATGCGCACAGACGTGCTCGTCATCGGCGGCGGCAATGCCGCACTCTGCGCCGCCCTCATGGCCGTCGAAGCGGGAGCCAGCGTACTGCTGCTCGAAGCGGCGCCGCGCGCCTGGCGAGGCGGCAATTCCATGCACACCCGCAACCTGCGCTGCATGCACGATGCGCCGCAGGACGTGCTGGTCGACGCCTATCCGGAAGAGGAGTACTGGCAGGACCTGCTGAAGGTCACGGGAGGACTCACCGACGAACACCTGGCGCGGCTGACCATCCGTGCCTCGTCGACCTGCCGCGACTGGATGCGCAGGCACGGCGTGCACTTCCAGCCGCCGCTGTCCGGCGCGCTGCACGTGGCCCGCACCAATGCCTTCTTCATGGGGGCGGCAAGGCGCTGGTCAACGCCTACTACCGCAGCGCCGAACGTCTCGGCGTGCGGATCCGCTACGAAGCACCGGTGGACCGCATCGAGGTGGAGGACGGCCGCTTCGTGGCCGCCTGGTCCCGGGGCGAGCGCATCAGGAGGCGGGCGCCTGCGTGCTGGCGGCCGGCGGCTTCGAGTCCAACATCGAATGGCTGCGCGAAGCCTGGGGGCGCAACGAGCGCGGCGAATGGCCCGCGGACAACTTCCTGATCCGCGGCACGCGCTTCAACCAGGGCGTGCTGCTGAAGCACCTGCTCGACGACCATGGCGCCGACCGCATCGGCGACCCGACGCAGGCGCACATGGTGGCGATCGACGCGCGCGCTCCGCTGTACGACGGCGGCATCTGCACCCGCATCGACTGCGTCTCGCTGGGCGTGGTGGTCAACCGCGAAGCCCGCCGCTTCTACGACGAAGGCGAGGACTTCTGGCCCAAGCGCTACGCGATCTGGGGCCGCCTGGTGGCGCAGCAGCCGGGGCAGGTCGGCTATTCGATCATCGACAGCAAGGCCATCGGCCGCTTCATGCCGCCGGTGTTCCCCGGCGTGAAGGCGGACACGCTGCCGGAGCTCGCGCTCCAGCTCGGGCTCGACGTGGAGACCTTCATGCGCACCCTGCAGGATTACAACGCCGCCTGCCGCGTCGGCAGCTTCGACCACACGCAACTCGACGCCTGCCACACCGAAGGCGTGCTCCCCGCCAAGACGCACTGGGCGCGGCCCATCGACACGGCGCCGTTCTACGGCTATGCGCTCAAGCCCGGGATCACCTTCACCTATCTCGGACTGCGCACCGACGACACGGCGGCCGTTCGCTTCGGTGGCGTGCCGAGCGACAACCTGTTCGTGGCCGGCGAAATGATGGCCGGCAACGTGCTGGGCAAGGGCTACACCGCAGGCGTCGGCATGTCGATCGGCACGGCCTTCGGCCGGATCGCGGGCACCAACGCGGCGCGCGCCGCGCTGCAGCAGGGAGTGGAACAGCATGCAGGCGCTTGACGTCCTGGCCCGCGAGGCGCGCGCGCTCGCCAACGGGGAACTGGTGCTGAGCGGGCCGGAAACCGAGGTCGCTCGCCAGATGCAGATCTGCAATGCCTGCCTACTGCGAAGGTTTTTGCGCGGTGTTTCCCGCCATGACCCGCCGGCTGGAATTCGGCAAGGCCGACATCCACTTCCTCGCCAACCTGTGCCACAACTGCGGGGCCTGCCTGCACGCCTGCCAGTACGCGCCGCCGCATGAATTCGCGGTGAACGTGCCGCAGGCGATGGCGCAGGTGCGCGGCCAGACCTATGCCGACTACGCGTGGCCCGCGGGGCTGGGCGCGCTGTACCAGCGCAACGGCCTGACCCTGGCGGTGGCCCTGGCGCTCGCGCTGGCCGCCTTCCTCGCGCTGGGCGCGGCACTTCAGGGCACGCTGTGGGGCGCGATTCCGGGCGGCGACTTCTACGCGATCTTCCCGCACAACCTGCTGGTGGGCCTGTTCGCGCCCGTGTTCCTGTTCGTGGTGCTGGCGCTGGGCCTGGGCGTTTCGCGGTTCTGGCGCGACGTCACGCCGGCCACCAGCGGGCAACCCGCAAGCCTGCCCGCGGCGGCGGAGGCCACCCACGACATGCTGCGCCTGAAGTACCTCGACGGCGGCCATGGCCAGGGCTGCAACAACGAGGACGACGCCTTCACGCTGTCGCGCCGGAACGCGCACCACCTCACCTTCTACGGCTTCATGCTCTGCTTCGCCGCGACCGCGGTGGGCACGGTCTACCACTACGCCTTCGGCTGGGCCGCGCCCTACGACCTGCCGTCGCTGCCGAAGCTCCTGGGCGCCGCCGGCGGCGTGAGCCTGCTCGCGGGAACGACGGGACTCTGGCGGCTGAACCGCCGGCGCCATGCGCTGCAAGGCGACCTCGCGCAGAAGGCCATGGACCTCGGCTTCATCGCGCTGCTGTTCCTCACCAGCGCCAGCGGCCTGGCCTTGTGGCTGGCGCGCGCGACGCCCGCACTGCCGCTGCTGCTGTGCCTGCACCTGGGCGCAGTGATGGCACTGTTCGCCACCCTGCCCTACGGCAAGTTCGCCCACGGCGTTTTCCGCACCGCCTCGCTGCTGCGTCACGCCGTGGAGAAGCGGCAACCCAACCCCATCGGCCTCGGCGCCGATTGATCCCTTCACGACCCAAGGAGACTTCCCATGAACAAGCGCCACCTGCTGCGCTGCGCCGCGCTGTGCGCCATCCCGTTGCTGTCCGCCCTGCCCGCCCAGGCCCAGGACTTCCCCAAGGGCAACCTCACCATCGTGGTGGGCTTCGCCGCCGGCGGCGCGGCCGATTCCGCCGCGCGCGTCATCGGCAAGAAGCTCGGCGAGAACCTGGGGGTGGCGGTGGTCATCGACAACCGGCCCGGCGCCGGCGGCAACATCGCGCACCAGTACGTCGCCAAGACGGCGCCCACCGATGGCAGCGTGATCCTGTTCGGCTCGGTCGGCCCGCTCACCATCGCACCGCACCTGATGAAGCTGCCCTACGACCCGGCGAAGGACCTCGCGCCCCTCACCATGGGCGTGAATTTCCCCAATGTGCTGGTGGTGCACTCGGGACTGAAGATCCGCACCTTCCCCGAGTTCGTCGCCTACGCGAAGGCAAATCCGGGCAAGCTGGACTACGCGTCCACCGGCCCCGGCTCGGCCTCGCACCTGGCCGGCGAATTGCTCGACGACATGGCCAGGGCGCAGACCGTGCACGTGCCGTACAAGGGTGGCGCGCCCGCCCTGCAGGACCTGCTGGGGGCCGCGTCGCCTCCTATTACTCCACCCTCGCCACCGCGCAGCCGCACATCGAAAGCGGCAAGCTGATCCCGCTGGCGGTGACCGGCCCCAAGCGCCTGCCGCAGCTGCCCAACGTGCCCACCATCGCCGAGTCGGGGTTCCCTGGCTACAGTGCCACCAACTGGTACGCCTTCGTCGCGTCGTCCAGGGTGCCCAAGGCCACGCTGGACCGCCTGAACACGGAACTGGTGAAGGTCCTCAAGACCCCTGCGGTGGTCGATGCGCTGAACAGCCACGGGCTGGCGCCGGCCCCGGGAACGCGCGAGGAACTGGCCCGGGAGATGGAGCGCGAGACGGCCACCTGGGGCCGCGTGATCCGCGAACGCAAGATCACCATGCAATGAACTGCCGGAAGCCCGCACCATGAACTTCGCCGCCCGCATCACCCGCCGCTGGGCGCTCGCCGCGCTGGCGAGCCTGACCCTGGTGTCGTCGTCCGCCTTCGCCGCGGAGATCCGCGTCGTCACTTCCGGCGCCTTCACCGAGGCCTACAAGAAGCTGGTCCCGATCTACGAGCAGGCTTCCGGCCACAAGGTGATCAGCGCCTATGGCGCCTCGATCGGCAATGCGCCGGACTCGATCCCGAGCCGCTTCGCCCGCGGTGAACAGTTCGACCTGGTGATCCTCTCCGAAGGCGGACTCGAAGCACTGGCCGGCCAGGGAAAGATCGTTCCGGGCTCGCGCGTGGACCTGGCCCGTTCGCAGATCGGCGCGGCCGTGCGCAAAGGCACGCCCAAGCCGGACATCAGCACGGTCGAAGCCCTGAAGCAGACCCTGCTGAACGCGAAGTCGGTCGCCTACTCGGCCAGCGCCAGTGGCACCTATCTCTCCACCGAGCTGTTTCCGAAACTGGGCGTGCAGGAGCGCCTGCAGGTCACGGGCAGGAAGATCCTGAGCGAGCGCGTCGGCGCCGTGGTGGCGCGTGGCGACGCGGAACTGGGCTTCCAGCAGGTCAGCGAGCTGATCTACTTCCAGGAGCTGGACTTCGTCGGCACGCTGCCGCAGGAAGTCCAGCAGACGATCTTCTTCTCGGCGGGCCTGGTGGCCGGCTCCGGCCAGCAGGAGGCGGCGCGGCACCTGGCGGCCTTCCTGGCATCGCCGGCGGTCGCGGACATCGTGCGCGCGACGGGGCTCGACCCGGCGGGCGCCGGCGCGAAACGCTGACGGGGTTGGTGTCGGGGTTCGGCGCTGCGCGCGCTCACCGCCGACCTACGGAGCGCCGCCTTGGCGCGGGACTTCCGCCATCATCGAGCGGCAGCCGCGTCTCCGCCTTGACCTCCTTCAGCACCACGCTCGATCGCACGTGCGTCACGCCCGGCAGCTTGAACGCGGTCTCGTGCAGGAAGGCCTCGTAGCTCTTGATGTCCGGCACCAGCACCTTGATCACGTAGTCGGCCTGGCCGGTGGTGGCGTAGCAGCTGACGATCTGCGGCGATTCGGCGACCGCCTGCTCGAAGCGGCGCACGTCGTCCTCGTTGTGGCGCGTGAGGTTCACCTCCGCCAGCACGCACAGCGCCAGGCCGACCTTCTCGCGGTCGACCAGCGCCGTGTAGCCGCGGATAATGCCGGCCGCTTCCATTTCCTTCACCCGCTTCCAGCAGGGCGTGCTGGAAAGGCCGACCGTGGTGGCGAGCTGCTGCACGGTCTGGCGGGAGTCGCGCTGCAGCTCCGCGAGCAGGAGCACGTCGTGGCGGTCGAGCTGATTCATTCTTGATGAAGGGCAATATCGGGAATTCCATTCTCCCCCAACCTTGGGCGATGAGGAAATAAGAAGCACTTTTCCCTTTCCCCGGCCTAAGCTGTGCTTTCCCGAAAAGGCGGAGTACAGCCATGGAGACAAGCAGCCCTATCGTCCGTCCCGACTACAAGCTGGCCGACAGCCTGTGGGCCCCCGCGGGCGCCATCTTCCTCACCGGCACGCAGGCGCTGATCCGCCTGATGCTGATGCAGCGCCAGCGCGACGCGGCCGCCGGCCTCGACACGCGCGGCTTCATCAGCGGCTACCGCGGCTCGCCCCTGGGCATGGTGGACCAGGCCGTGTGGAAGGCCGGGCGCAAGTTCGAGGACGCGGGACTGCGCTTCCTGCCCGCGATCAACGAGGAGCTGGGTGCGACCGCAGTATTGGGCACGCAGCGCGTGGAGGCCGATCCCGAGCGCACCTGCGCCGGCGTGTTCGCGCTGTGGTACGGCAAGGGGCCGGGCGTGGACCGCGCGGGCGACGCGCTCAAGCACGGCAACGCCTACGGCGCCTCGCCGCACGGCGGCGTGCTGATGGTGGCGGGCGACGACCACGGCTGCGTGTCCTCCTCGATGCCCCACCAGAGCGACCAGGCCTTCCAGTCCTGGCACGCGCCCGTCGTCGCGCCGGCCAACGTCGCCGAGTACCTGGAGTTCGGCCTGTATGGATGGGCCCTCTCGCGCTTCTCCGGCAACTGGGTCGGCTTCACCGCGCTGTCGGAAGTGGTGGAGAGCGGCTCCACGGTGGACCTCGACCTGGTGAACGCGCGCGTCGCCACCTGGCAGGACGCCGACACGGTGCGCGGCATCACCGGCTACACGCCGCCCCCCGGAGGCCTGCATTACCGCTGGCCCGACCTGCCTTCCCTGACCATCGAGCAGCGCCTGCATGCCAAGCTGGATGCGGTGCGGGCCTTCGCGCGCGTCAACAGCATCGACCGGCACGTCGTGCAAAGCGAGCGCGCCACCGTCGGCATCGTCACCGCCGGCAAGGCGCACTACGACCTGCTGGAAGTGCTGCGGCGCCTCGACATCCCGCTGGAGACGCTGGCCGCGCATGGCGTGCGCATCTACAAGCTGGGCCTGACCTACCCGATCGAGCCGACCCGCATGCGCGAGTTCGTGCGCGGTCTCAAGGAAGTGCTGGTGATCGAGGAGAAGGGGCCGGTGGTGGAGGAGCAGCTGCGCTCCATGTTCTACAACGCCGCGGAGCGGCCCGCGATCGTCGGCAAGCGCGACGCGCAGGAGCGGCCGCTGGTGTCGGCGCTCGGCGAGCTGCGTCCCTCGCGCCTGATCGAGACCGTGGCCAACTGGCTGGTCGGCCATTTCGCGGATCTCGACCGGCGCCACCTGGTGCGCGACTTCACGCTGCCCGAGCTGCTGTCCAACGAGAGCGACAGCGTCAAGCGCCTGCCCTACTTCTGCGCCGGCTGCCCGCACAACGTGTCGACCAAGGTGCCGGAAGGCTCGCATGCGCAGGCCGGCATCGGCTGCCACTTCATGGCGAGCTGGATGGACCGCGACACGGAAGGCCTGATCCAGATGGGCGGCGAAGGCGTGGACTGGGTGTCGCACGCGATGTTCACCAGGGTGCCGCACGTGTTCCAGAACCTGGGCGACGGCACCTACTACCACTCGGGCTACCTCGCGATCCGCCAGGCCGTCGCGGCCAGGGCCACGCTCACCTACAAGATCCTGTTCAACGATGCGGTCGCCATGACCGGCGGCCAGCCGGTCGACGGCATCATCACCGTCGACGGCATTGCGCGGCAGGTGGAGGCCGAGGGCGTGAAGAAGGTGGTGGTGATCTCCGACGACATCGCCAAGTACGACGCGATCCATGGCCGCTTCCCCGCCGGCACCGAATTCCACGACCGCGACCAGCTCGATGCCGTGCAGCGGCGGCTGCGCGAGATGCCTGGCGTGACCGTGCTGATCTACGAGCAGACCTGCGCCGCGGAAAAGCGGAGGCGCCGCAAGAAAGGCGAACTGGTCGATCCGGCGCGCCGCGTGTTCATCAACGAGCGCGTGTGCGAAGGCTGCGGCGACTGCTCGGTGCAGAGCAACTGCGTGGCGGTGCAGCCGCTGGAGACGCCGCTGGGCCGCAAGCGCAAGATCGACCAGAGCAGCTGCAACAAGGACTATTCCTGCGCCAAGGGCTTCTGCCCCAGCTTCGTCGGCGTGCTCGGGGGCAAGCCGCGCAAGCGGATGGGCGCGCTGGGCGGCGGCGGCAGTGCGGAATTCCTGCAGCGGGTGGAAGCCCTGCCGCGTCCGGCGCCGCACACCTGGGCGGCTCCCTACGACCTGCTCGTGACCGGCGTCGGCGGCACCGGCGTCGTGACCATAGGCGCGCTGGTGGCGATGGCGGCGCACCTGGAAGGCAAGAGCGCGAGCGTGCTGGACTTCATGGGCTTCGCGCAGAAGGGCGGCTCGGTGCTCAGCTTCGTGCGATTCGCCGACGTGCCGTCGCGCCTGAACCAGGTGCGCATCGACACGCAGCAGGCGGATGCCCTGCTGGCCTGCGACCTCGTGGTGGGCGCATCCCCTGATGCCCTGGCCACCGTGCGCCATGGCCGCACCCGCATCCTGGCCAACACGCACGAAGTGCCGGTAGCCGAGAACGTGCGCAACCCGGATGCCATCCTGCGCATGCCGCAACTGCTGGAGAAGCTGCGCTTCGCCGCCGGCGCCGAGCGCGTGGAGACGCTGGATGCGCAGGCGCTGGCCGAGGCCTTCCTGGGCGACTCGATCTATTCCAACATCGTCGCGCTCGGCTCTGCCTGGCAGCGCGGCATGGTGCCGGTGAGCCTGGAAGCGCTGCTGCGGGCCATCGAGCTCAATGGCGTGGCGGTGGACAACAACAAGCTGGCCTTCTCGCTCGGCCGCCTGGCCGCGGGCGACGCGCAGGCGATCGCGGCGCTGGTGCGCGGCGAGTCCTTGCAGGCGCCGGTGGCCGATTCGCTCGATGCCTTCATCGCGCGCGGCGTGGCGCACCTCACCGCTTACCAGGATGCGCGCTATGCCGGCCTCTACGCGGACTTCGTCGCGCGCGTGCGCGAACGTGAGCTCTCCGCCACCTCCGTCATCCCCGCGCAGGCGGAGACCCGAGGCGCCCTGCCCTTCACCCGCGCCGTCGCGGAGGGCCTGCTGAAGCTGATGGCCTACAAGGACGAATACGAAGTCGCCCGCCTCTACACCGACGGCGAGTTCCAGCGCGCTGCAGCAGCAGTTCGAAGGCGACATCGCGCTGGAGTTCTACATGGCCCCGCCAGTGTTGAGCCGTTCCCAGGACGGCAAGCCGCCGCGCAAGCTGCGCCTGGGCGCCTGGATGATGCCGGCGATGAAGCTTGCTGGCGCAGGGCCGCCGCCTGCGCGGCACCGCTCTGGACTTCTTCGGCAGGACAGCCGAGCGCCGCCTGGAACGCGAGCTGGTCGAGGCCTACCGGGCGCGCATCGAATCGCTGCTGCCCGCGCTGGACGCTCAGCGGCTGAAGGCGGCGGTGGAGATCGCGTCGCTGCCGCTGCAGGTGCGCGGCTTCGGCCACGTGAAGCTGGCGAACCTGGCGCTGGCCCGCGCGCGCGAGGCGGAGCTGCTGCACAAGTTCGACCCGGCGACCTATCCGCGGCCGGCGGTGGGGCGGGAGGCGGGGCAGATCCGGGGATTCGCGTCACGGCAGCTGCGTGAAGTGTTTCGTAGGCTGGCGGTGAGCCCGAAGGCGAACCCCAGCGCTTGCGCGCACCGCTGGGGTTCGCGTTGCTCACCACCAGCCTACAGGGAACGAATCGAATCCAGCTTGTCGTCCCACCACTTCAGCTCCGGCTGCACCCCGCACCCGGCCGCCGCGTTCTGCGCCATGTGTTCCGGCGAGCCGCTGCCCGGGATCACGCAGGTCACGGCCGGATGGCTCAACGCGAACTTCAGCAGCACCTGCGACCACGTCGTGCAGCCGATCTCCGAAGCCCACGCGGGCAGCGCCTTGCCTTGCAGCCTGCGCATCAGCCCGCCGCCGCCGAAGGGCCGGTTCACCAGCACCGCGACCTCGCGCTCCTGCGCCAGCGGCAGCAGGCGCTGCGCGGCTTCAGGTTCCTGCACCGAATAGTTGATCTGCAGGAAGTCGATCGGCTCGCTGCGCAGCACCGCCTCCACTTCGGCGTACGCCGATGCGGCGTAGTGCGAGATGCCGATGTAGCGCACGCGGTCCTCCTCGCGCCAGGCGTGCAGGGTGGCGAGGTGCACCTGCCAGTCCAGCAGGTTGTGGATCTGCACCAGGTCGATGGTGTCGCAACGCAGCAGGCGCAGCGATTCTTCCAGCTGCCGCAGGCCCGCGTCACGGCCCGTGGTCCACACCTTGGTCGCGATGAAGGCTTCCTCGCGGGTGTCGGCCTCGTCCAGCACCTGGCCCACCGCCGCTTCCGCCTTGCCGTACATGGGCGAGCTATCGACGACGCTGCCGCCGGCGTCGAACAGCGCCTTCAGCACCTCGGGCAGCCGGTCGAATTCCGGCGTGCCCGGCGCGCGGTCGAAACCCATGTAGGTGCCGCAGCCGATCACCGGCAAGGGCTCGCGGCTGCCGGGGATGGGGCGGGTGCGCATCTGCTCTAGATCCATGGAGGCTCCTGGTCCAGCGCAGAGTATCGCCTAGGCTTTCGGGACGGTGCCCTTGGTCTCCGGCGCTGCCAGGAAGTCGAAGTCCACGCCCTTGTCCGCCTGCGTCACGGTCGCCAGGAACAGCTTGCGATAGCCGCGCGCGGCCGTGGGCACTTCCACCGGCTGCTCCTTGGCACGTTTCGCCAGTTCCGCATCGGACACCAGCAGGCTGATCTCGCGATTGCTCACGGACAGCCGGATACGGTCGCCATTGCGCACGTGCGCGAGCGGGCCGCCGACGGCGGACTCGGGCGTGACGTGCAGCACGATGGTGCCGAAGGCCGTGCCGCTCATGCGACCGTCGGAGATCCGCACCATGTCCTTCACGCCCTGGCGCGCCAGCTTGCGTGGCAGCGGGATGTAGCCGGCTTCCGGCATGCCCGGTGCGCCCTTGGGACCGATGTTCTTCAGCACCAGGATGTCCTCGGCCTTCACGTCGAGGTCGTCGCTGTCGATGCGGGTCGCGAGGTCTTCCAGCCCTTCGAACACCACGGCGCGGCCCTCGTGCTCCATCAGCTTGGGGTCGGCCGCCGACTGCTTGATGATCGCGCCGCCCGGTGCCAGGTTGCCCTGCAGCACCGCGATGCCGCCTTGCGGATAGATCGGGTTCGCGAACGGGCGCACCACGTCCTGCTTGAACGGCGGCGCGGCGCGCTCCAGCTCCTCGCCCAGCGTGCGGCCGGTGACGGTCAGCGCATCCAGGTGCAGCAGCGGCTTCAGTTCGCGCAGCAGCGTGGCCATGCCACCGGCGGCATCGAAGTGCTCCATGTAGTGCTGGCCCGAGGGCTTCAGGTCCAGCAGCACCGGCGTCTCGCGGCCCATGCGGTCCAGCGCCTTCAGGTCCACCTCGAAGCCCAGGCGGCCGGCGATGGCGGTGAGGTGCACGATGGCGTTGGTGGAGCCGCCGATGGCCAGCAGCACGCGCATCGCGTTCTCGAAGGCCTTCTCGGTCAGCACCTTGTCGATGGTCAGGCGGCTCTTGGCCATCTGCACCACGACGGTCCCGGTCTGCTCGGCGACCCGCATGCGCGCGGCCGTCACGGCCGGCGGCGAGGCGCCGCCCGGCACCGTCATGCCCAGCGCTTCGGCGATGCAGGCCATGGTGCTCGCCGTGCCCATCACCGAGCAGGTGCCGATGCTGGGCACCAGCTGGTTGTTGACGTCGGCGATCTCCTGCGCGTCGATCTCCTCGGCGCGGAACTTGCCCCAGTAGCGGCGGCAGTCGGTGCAGGCGCCCACGGTTTCGCCGCGGTGCGATCCGGTCAGCATCGAGCCGGTGATCAGCTGGATGGCCGGCAGCCCCGCCGAGGCCGCCCCCATCAGCTGCGCCGGCACCGTCTTGTCGCAGCCGCCGATCAGCACCACCGCGTCCATCGGCTGCGCCCGCAGCATCTCCTCGGTGTCCATGGACATGAGGTTGCGCAGGTACATGCTGGTGGGCGCCGCGAAGCTCTCGCCGATCGAGATCGTCGGGAACTTCACCGGCAGGCCGCCGGCCAGCATGATCCCGCGCTGCACCGCCTCCACCAGCTGCGGCATGTTGCCGTGGCAGGGGTTGTAGCCGCTGCCGGTGTCGGTGATGCCGATCACCGGACGGTCGAGCGCGTTGTCGGTCAGGCCCGCGCCCTTGATGAAGGCCTTGCGCAGGAAGAGCGAGAAGCCGGCGTCACCGTAGTTGGTGAGGCCCTTCTTCATGCCGGTGCTGTCGTCGGGTTTCGTCATGGTGTCATTCGTCGGCCTTCACGCCGGTCTCGTCGATCACTTTCGACCACTTGGCCAGTTCCGCCCGCAGCCGCGCGGAGGCTTCCGCCGGCGTCTGCGGCGCCAGGGTGTACACGCCCTGCTGCAGGAACTGCTCCTTGGCCGCCGGGTCCTGCATGATTTTGCCGATCTCCGCGTTCAGGCGGGCCAGCACGTCGGCGGGAGTGCCGGTCGGCGCCATCACGCCGAAGGTGGACACCACGTCGAAGTCCTTCCAGCCCGACTCGTTGACGGTCGGCACGTCGGGCAGCATGGAGATGCGCGTCGGCGTGGTGACGGCCAGCGCGCGCAGCTTGCCGGCCTTGACCTGCTGCAGGGCCGCGGGCACGGTCTCGGCCGCCATTAGCACCTGGCCGCCGACCAGGTCGGTCATCGCCGGGCCGCTGCCCTTGTAGGGCACGTGGATCATGTCGGCGCCGCTTTGCACGCGGAACATCTCCACGGCCATGCGCTGCGGCGCGCCGGCGCCGGAGGACGCGTAGGTCAGCTTCTTGGGATTGGCCTTGGCGAAGCTCACCAGCTGCTGGAAGCTGGTTGCCGGCACCGAGGGGTGCACCACGAAGACCAGCGGCACGTAGCCCACCACCTGCACCGGCACCAGGTCCTTCTGCAGGTCGTACGCCAGCTTGCCGCGCTCCAGGCGCGCCATCGTGGAGTGCGAGGTCATGGCCGCCATCAGCAGCGTGTAGCCGTCGGGCTTGGCCTTGGCGACGAGGTCGGCGCCGATGTTGCCGCCGGCGCCGCCGCGGTTGTCGACGACCACCTGCTGGCCGAGCGCCGTGGACAGGCGCTGCGCCACGATGCGGCCGATCACGTCGGTGGCGCCGCCGGGCGGGTAAGGCACCACCAGTTTGATCGGGTGGTCGGGCCAGGCGGCCAGCGCGGCGGCGGGCAGCAGGGCGGCGGCGGTGAAGGCGGCGCAGAGGGCGCGCCTGAGGATCTGGGGCATGTTGTCTCCTGTGGGTTTGGTGTTTGGAATGCTCCAGCTGCGCAGTGTGGCGCCCCGCCGTGCAGGGGAAACACGCTTGTCCTATCTTCAAACAAAAAATACTTTGCGTTCCCGTTCCGCACAATCCGCAGCATGACCGCCGCCACACCCCGCCTGCAGGGCGTCCTTTCGCCCGTCCTCACCCCCTTCGGCGCCGACTACAAGCCGGACCCCGACCGCTTCATCCGCCACTGCCGCTGGCTGCTGGACCAGGAAGTGGGGCTGGCGATCTTCGGCACCAACTCCGAGGCCAACTCGATGTCGGTGGCGGAGAAGCGCGCACTGTTCGACGCGCTGCTGGAAGCGGGCATCCCGCCGGCGCGGCTGATGCCCGGCACCGGCTGCTGCGCGATCAGCGACTCGATCGAACTCACGAAGCGGGCCGTGCAGGCAGGCGTGGGAGGCGTGCTGATGCTGCCGCCCTTCTACTACAAGGGCGTGAGCGAGGAAGGCCTGTACCGCAACTTCGCCACCATCATCGACGCGGTGGCCGACGAGCGCCTGCGCGTGTACCTGTACCACATCCCCCGGTGTCCAGCGTGCCCATTCCGCGCGGCGTGGTCGCCCGCCTGCTCAAGTCCTATCCCGGCATCGTCGCGGGCATGAAGGACAGCGGCGGCGACTGGAAGCACACCCAGGCCATGATCGAGGAGTTCGGGCCGCAGGGCTTCGACGTGTTCGCCGGCAGCGAGAACTTCCTGCTGGCCGACCTGCGCGCGGGCGGCCCCGGCTGCATCACGGCCACGGCGAACGTGAACCCCACGGCGATCGTCCAGCTTTACAAGACCTGGAAGCAGGCCGACGCCGACGACCAGCAGAAGAAGCTGGACGCCACGCGGGCGGCCTTCGCCCAGTTCCCGCTGATCCCGGCCATGAAAGCGGCGATCGCCTGGAAGACCGACCGGCAGGACTGGGTGCACGTGCGCCCGCCCCTGGTGGACCTGGGCGCCGAGCAACAGCAGACCTTGCGCGCCTCGCTCGACCAGGTCGGCTTCACCATGCCCAAGGCCGCCGCGCTGGCCTGAGCCGCGGCCGGGAGCCGCCCGGCGTTTGCGCTGGATCAAGCCGGCGGGGCCTGCCGGCCGTCCGCGCGGGGCGACCGGTGATCTGCGTCAAGATCGCCGGCGCCCTGCCGCTTTCTACTCACGTCCATGACGCCGAGGCCCTTCCCGATGTGCCCCGACCAGCGCGCGACGCTGGCGGAATTCGAGCGCCTGCACGCCCAGTGGCGGGCGGCGAGCGAGGCGGCCGACGCCATCGAGTGCACGGTCTACGCCGACGGCCCGCAGGGCCACCGGCTGCTGCAGCAGCGCCTGGCCGCCGACCGCGTGCACCAGCAGGCCATGCAGCTGCTGCGCGACCGGCCGATCTGAGCGTCGGCGTCGGCGTCCGCGCCCGCCCCTCCAGCCCGCGAGCAAGCGGCAAAACCTCCCTCTGTTCACCGCATTGAGCCCGGCCGTGCTGCCCGACAATGGCAGCCTGAGTCGCGGGCATCCGTCCGCGTCCGCAGTCTGAATCGAGAGGACGAGGGAAATGAACCGCAAGCAAGCTATCAAGCTGGCCCTGGCCGCGTGTGCCGTGGCCGTCGGCGGCGCCGCCATGGCGCAGGACGCAGCGACCGAGAAGGAAGCCGTGGCGATGGTCAAGAAGGGCGTGGCCTACATCAAGGCCAACGGCCACGACAAAGGGCTTCGCCGAGATCACCCGCCGCGACAGCAAGGAATTCCACGACCGCGACCTGTACCTGGCCGTGCACCGCATGGACGGCACCGCCGTGGCCCATGGCACCAACGAGAAGATGGTGGGCAAGAACTTCATCGAGATCAAGGACATGGACGGCAAGGAGTACATCAAGGAGCGCGTCTCCCTGGCGCAGTCCAAGGGCACCTTCTGGACCGACTACAAGTTCAACAACCCGGTGACCAAGAAGATCGAGCCGAAGACCGCCTACTGCGAACGCCTGGACGACTACATCGTCTGCGGCGGCATCTACAAGAAGTGAGTCCCGGGGCGGGGATGACCAGCCTGGACGAAGTCCTCGCCTGCTACGGTGAACTGGCCGGCACGGTCGCGCGCATGGTCGAACTGGCGCGCGCCCGCCGCTGGGACGCCCTGCCCGGCCTGGATGCGCACTGCAGCAGCCTCGTGGGCCGGCTGCGCGAGATGGACGGGGACGCGCTCTCCGGCATCGAGCGCTCGCGCCTCGCGGCGCTGGCCAGCCGCATCCGCTCGGACCAGGAAGCCCTGAGCTCCCTGGTGCGGCCCCAGTTCGTGCACCTGGTGCAACGCATGGCGGAACTGCAGCGCGCGTCCTGACACAATCGCCGTTCCACACGGGACGGGATTGGGATGTCCGGCAAGAGCGTTCTCCAGGAGGCGCGCGAAGTCCAGCTGGCGGTCACGCTGATCGAGCTGGGCGCGCGCCTGCAGTTCATCGAGGCGGAGGTGAACCTCAGCCGCGAGCGGCTGCTGCGCCTGTACAAGGAGATCAAGGGCACCTCGCCGCCCAAGGGCCTGCTGCCCTTCTCCACCGACTGGTACATGACGTGGATGGCGAACATCCACGCCTCCATGTTCTACAACAACTACCGGCACATGCTGGCCCACTCGGAAGGCCGGCTCGATGCGCTGGTGAAGGCCTTCCGCATGTACCAGGAGCAGGTGCGCACGCACGGCGACGCGCCGGTGCTGGACTTCACGCGCGCGGCCACGCTGGTGAAGTTCTTCGAAAGCGACATGCTGCAGCTGACGCAGTGCACCCGCTGCACCGGGCAGTTCGTCACCCATCCCCACGAGAACCAGGCCGGCTACGTGTGCGTGCTGTGCCGCCCGCCCTCGCGGGCCGGCAAGAAGAAGCGCGTCGCCCACGACGCGCCGGCCGACCCGGGCGAAACCGCCTAGGAGCCTGCGCCGCTCATCCCCGCTTGCGGCCCGCCGGTCCGGACGGCGCATCGGGCAGGGAGAGATTCGTCACGGCCGCACCACGCGGGGGATGACACGTGTTGCAGTCCGTAACATGATGTCACACCTTTCGCGATGCCCCAGACGGAGACCCCATGAGCGCAGTTGATTCCAGCAAGGAAATCGCCGACCTGAACCTGACCTACATGCTTCTCGCGCAGAAGCTGCTGCGCCAGGACAAGGCGGCGGCGATGCTGCGCCTGGGCATCAGCACCGAGATGGCCGACCTGCTGGTGGGCATGTCGCTGTCCGAGGTGATCAAGATCGCCACCAGCAATTTCGTGCTGTGCGCCTTCCGCCTGGACGAACTGCCGATCGTGAAGACCGTGATGCAGGGCGACCGCCAGGCTGCGCTGCAGCAGGCCCACATCTCCATCGTGCTCGCCGGCGCGCAGCACCAGGCCGCCAGTTCCAGCGCCGCCTGAGAAAAAAAGCCGCCGGGTGCTCCGGCGGCGATTTCCCAACCCCGAATTCCTCGACCGCTCAGGGCTCCTGGCGGATCACGTCGCGCACCGTGAAGCGCACTTCGCGCAGCAGGCTCGCGGTGTTGGCCGTGGTGCCGTAGCCGGTCAGCTGCGCCACGTGGGCCCAGCGTTGCTGTTCGCCGTCGTGCACCAGCTTCTCGATGGCCGCGCGGATCGTGTAGACGAAGCGCTTGCTGTTGCCATCGGGCGCGCAGTGCACCTCGGTGCGGATCGCCATGTCCTTGGGCAGGTTCAGGCCCGTGTCCTTGCCGACCTTCTGGATCACTTCGGACAGCTGGCCGGGCGTGACCAGCCTGCAGTCGTTTTCCTGCATGGCCGAATAGGTGCCGGCCTGGGCGGCTCCGGCCGCAAGGGCCAGCAGGCCCAGCGTCATGGCTTTCTTCATGCGACTCTCTCCTCGTCCGTTCTTGATGGAGAGAGCTTAGGGGCCGCCCCTAGGATTCAATCAGCGAAACAGGAGGACCTTTCCCCGGCGTCTCCGATGGGCGGGCGCGTGCAGCGATGAGCGGCTTATCGTGCAAGGAAGTGATGGGCGGTCAGCTCACCACGCCGATGTTCCAGGGCACGAACTCGTGGTCGCCGAGACCGAGCAGCTCGCTCTTGCTGCGCTCGCCGGAAGCGATGCGCAGCATCAGCTGGAAGATCTCTTCGGCCGTCTCGGGCATGGTCTTGGTGCCGTCGAGGATCTCGCCGCAGTTGTAGTCCATGTCTTCCGTCAGGCGGCTGTACATGGGCGTGTTGGTGGCGAGCTTGATCGAAGGCACCGGCTTGGCGCCGAACATGGAGCCGCGGCCGGTGGTGAACATGATCATGTTGGCGCCGCCTGCGATCTGGCCGGTGGCGGAGCACGGGTCGAAGCCGGGCGTGTCCATGAAGACGAAGCCGTTCTGCTTCACCGGCTCGGCGTAGCGGTAGACCTCCATCAGGCCCGTGGTGCCGCCCTTCATCGAGGAGCCCAGGGACTTCTCGAAGATGTTGGCCAGGCCGCCCGTGTTGTTCCCCGGGCTCACCGCCCCGTTGATCTGCACGTCGCGGCCGGGCGAGTATTCGTCCTTCCACCAGCGGATGCGCTCGATCAGCTTCTCGCCGACGGCGCGGCTGACCGCGCGGCGCGTCAGCGTGTGCTCCACGCCGTAGATCTCGGGCGTCTCCGACAGGATCGCGGTGCCGCCGTGTCGCACCAGGATGTCCATGGCCGCACCGAGCGCCGGGTTGGCGGTGATCGAGGAGAAGCCGTCGGAGCCGCCGCACTGCAGGCCGATCTTCAGGTGGCTGGCCGGCACCGGCACGCGCACCACGTCATTGGCGCGCGGCAGCATCTTCTTCACGGCTTCGACCGCCGCTTCGATGGTCTTGCGCGTTCCGCCGGACTCCTGCATCACGAAGGTCTGCAGGCGCGGATTCGCTTCCAGCTTCTCCTGCGCGAGCAGGCCGGACAGCTGGTTGCGCTCGCAGCCCAGGCCGATGATCAGCACGCCCGCGAAGTTCGGGTGCTTGGCGAAGCCACCGAGCGTGCGCCGCAGCAGGTCCATCGGCTCGCCGCTCATTTCCATGCCGCAACCCAGGCCGTGCGACAGGCCCACCACGCCGTCGATGTTCGGATAGTCCGCCAGCCGTTCCTCGGTGAACCATTCCGCCACCTTGTGCACCACCGTCGCCGAGCAGTTCACGGTGGACAGGATGCCGATGAAGTTGCGCGTGCCCACCTGGCCGTCGGGCCGCACGTAGCCCATGAACTTCGCCCGCTGCGCTTCCGGCAGCACCGGCGTCTCCACGTACTCCTTGCCGTAGGCGTAGTCGCGGTCGAACTCGCGGAAGCTGACGTTGTGCGAGTGCACGTAGGTGCCCGCCGCGATGTCCACGGCCGCGAAGCCGATGCACACGTTGTACTTCAGGATCGCCTCGCCGGCCTGGATCGCGCGCGCGGCGATCTTGTGGCCCGCCGGCACCTGGCTGCGGCTGGTGAAGCCTTCGCTGGGCACGGCGGTGCCGATGGCCACGTCCACCCGCGCCACCACCACGTTGTCCTTGGGATGCAGGCGGATGATGGGGCCGGCGACCTTCTTGGCGGAGAGTTCGATCATGGTGGTGCTCAGTCGGCGCGGATGTTCGCGTCCTTGATCAGCTTGGACCAGCGCGGCACTTCGGACTTCATGAAGGCGGCGAACTGCTGGCTGGTGCTGCCGACGACGGTGAAGCCCTGGTCGGCGAGCTTGCCGGAAAGCTCCTTCGACTTCAATGCCGCGATCGCTTCGGTTTCGAGTTTCTTCACGACCGCCGGCGGGGTGCCGGCCGGAGCGAACACCCCGTACCAGGTCAGCACCTCGAAGCCGGGCAGCTTGCCCGCTTCCGCGACCGTCGGCAGGTCCGGCAGTTCCGGATGGCGCCTGGCGCTGCTCACGGCGAGTGCCCGCAGCTTGCCGGCCTTCACGTAGGGCATCACGGCCGGCAGGTTGGAGAACATCACCGGTACCTGGCCGCCGATGGCGTCGGTCAGCGCCGGCGCCTCGCCCTTGTACGGGATGTGGGTCAGCTTGATCTTCGCGAGGTTGGCGAACAGCTCGCCCGCGGTGTGCTGCGGCCCGCCGGCGCCGGCGGAGGCATAGGACAGGTCGCCCTTCTTCGCCAGCTCGACCAGCTCCTGCACGGTCCTGGCCGGCACGCTGGGGTGCACCACCAGCAGCATGGGCATGGACACGAGCATGGACACCGGCGTGAAGTCCTGCACCGGGTCGAACGGCAGCTTGGGATAGATGGCGGGCGCCACCAGCATGGTGGACTGCGAACCGAGGAACAGCGTGTGGCCGTCCGCCGGGGCCTTGGCCACGAAGCTCGCGGCGATGGTGCCGGTGGCACCCGGCTTGTTCTCCACGACGAAGGACTGGCCGACCTGCGCACCCATCTGGTGGCCCAGTTGCCGCGCCACGATGTCGGCACCGCCGCCGGCGGCGAAGCCCACGGCGATCCGCACCGGCTTGTCGGGGAAGCCGGCGGCATGGGCCGCCAGGGCGGCGGCGGCGAGGGCGGCCGCGGAAGCGGCGAGGACGGTACGGCGGGTGAAA
Organism: Ramlibacter montanisoli; assembly: GCF_013087525.1. Lineage (GTDB taxonomy): Bacteria > Pseudomonadota > Gammaproteobacteria > Burkholderiales > Burkholderiaceae_C > Ramlibacter > Ramlibacter montanisoli. The sequence continues at coordinate 2,809,861 of NZ_JABFCS010000001.1, forward strand.
TTCAAGTTCTGGTCTCCGTTGGGATGCTGCGCCGGGGATCATGGGCCAGGCGGCCGCCGCGATAAACAGGCCGCCGCCACATTCAATCGATAATGAAGTTTTGTTCCGGATGGACACGCAGTTCCTGCAAAGCTTCGTGATGGTGGTCGATTGCGGCTCGATGGCCGAGGCCGCGCGCCGCCTGGACCTCACGCCGGCGGCGGTGGCCGCGCGCGTGAAGTCGCTGGAGGAAGCCATGGGCACGGAGCTGGTGCGGCGCGCCGGCCGCACGGTGAAGGCCACCGAGTCGGGCCTGCGCATCCTGAACCACGCGCGCAGCCTGCTGCGCGACGTGCGCAACCTGCAGGCGCTGGCCAACGACGACGCGCCGCTGGGTGAGTGGCGCCTCGGCGTGTCCGCCTCGGCCCTCACCGGCGTGCTGCCGCCGCTGCTGCGCGGCCTGTACCGCAAGCATCCGAAGCTGGCCGTCTACATGGAGCCGGGCAACTCGGGCACCTTGTATCAGCGCGTCACCCTCGGCATGCTCGATGCGGCGGTGATCGTCGAGCCGCAGTTCACGCTGCCCAAGTCCTGCGGCTGGCAACTGCTGGTGGAGGAGCCCTTGTGCGTGCTGGCACCCGCCGCGTTCGCCGGGCGCGACCCGATGGACCTGCTGGCCAGCGAGCCCTTCATCCGCTACGACCGCTCGATGTGGGGCGGCCGCATGGCGGATGCCTACCTGCGCGAGCACCAGATCCAGCCGCAGGAGCGCATCGAGATCGACGCGCTCAATGCGATCGCCGTGTTCGTGCACCAGGGCCTGGGCGTCTCGCTGGTGCCGGACTGGACGCCACCCTGGCCCGAGGGACTGGAGGTCGTGCGCATCCCGCTGCCGCCGCCGGCGCCCGTGCGGCGCATGGGGCTGGTGTGGGCCGAAGGCCCGAAGGCGGCGCTGGCGCGTGCGCTGCTCGCCGAGGCCGATCACGGTCCGGCAGACGCTGCCCATCGCTGAATCATTCCCTCGGCGGTGGAACGGCCGCGAAAAGATAAGTGCTCGACGCTGGGGACGAAATGGTGCGTGGTGACATCTAAAGCATCACAGCAGCCTTTTGCTGGGTTGAAGGGAGATCCCATGAACCGACGTCCGCCATCCATCTTTTCGAGAACCTTGCTGCTCGCCGTGCTCGCGGCAACGGGTGCCACCCTGGCCAGCTGCGGAGGTGGGGGCGGTGGCGGCGGCGTGAACACCGCGTTGCTGCAGGCGCAGGGCCGGCAGATCTTCCGCTTCGACACCTTCGGCGACGAGATCTTCTGGACCGACACGCTGCGCATGCACGAGGTGATCGAGCAGCAGGTCTCGCCGACGCTCGCGCTCACCGTCGGGCTCAAGGTGGATTCGGAGGCGCTGCCGGCCTCCGTGGCCAACGGCATCCGCAACGGCACCGTCGACCTGACCAGCCCGGCCACGACGGTCGCCCTCATCAAGCTCGATGCCGTGGTCGGCATCAAGGGCCGCGTGGAGACGATCAACGGCGTCGACCGCCTGACCCGCGTGGGTGTCACCTGCGCCTTGTGCCATTCGACGGTGGACAACAGCTTCTCCAGCGGCATCGGCAAGCGGCTCGATGGCTGGGCCAATCGCGACCTCGACCCCGGGCTGATCATCTCCCTGTCGCCGGCGCTCAGCACGACGCAGAAGGCGATCTACGCATCCTGGGGCAAGGGCATGTACGACCCCCGCTTCAACATCGACGGCCTGAGCAAGCCCGCCGTGATCCCGCCGGCCTTCGGCCTGCAGGACGTGCACAAGATCACCTTCACCGGCGACGGCGACGACATCGCCTACTGGAACCGCTACGTCGCGGTCACGCAGATGGGCGGCCAGGGAACCTTCACCGAACCGCGCCTGGGCATCAACATCACCAACGGCACGCAGGACCTCGTGTCCTCCAGGCTGCCCGCGCTGCAGGCCTACCAGCTCTCGCTGGCCGCGCCGGCGCCGCCGGCCGGCTCCTTCGACGCCACCGCCTCCGCGCGCGGCAAGGCGCTGTTCGAGGGCAAGGCCCGCTGCTCGACCTGCCACACCGGCAGCACTTTCACCGATGCCAACCTGCGGCTGCACCCGAAGACCGACTCGATGGTCGAGCCGGAAGTGCCCAGCCATGCGGACCGCTCCGCCACCAAGCTGTACCGCACGACGCCGCTGCGCGGCCTGTGGCAGCACGCGCCCTACTTCCACGACGGATCCGCCGCCACGACGGAACAGGTGGTCACGGTCTACAACACCAAGATGCTGCTGGGCCTGACGCCGCAGGAGATCCTGGACGTGGCGCAGTACCTGCGCTCGCTGTAGCGCACGGGCGGCACGTGGCCGGGCCCGATGCGGCGCGCCCGGCATCGCCTGCGCGACAGGCTGCGGGAAAACACCATGCGGGCGCGGCGTCTTTGCATGGAAGCATGCAGACCTCTTTGGCAAGGCCGAGGTCCAGCGAGTGCCCATGCTCCAGGAACGAAGCGCGGTCCGCAACGGCGGGGGCGACGCCCCGCTGCTGTCCGTGCACGGGCTGTGCGTGCGCTTCCGCGGCATCACCGCGCTCGACGGCGTCTCCTTCGACGTGCGGCGCGGCCAGATCGCCGGACTGATCGGCCCCAACGGCGCCGGCAAGACCACGCTCTTCAACTGCCTGTCGCGGCTGTACGGCTATTCGGAAGGCCGCATCACCTTCGACGGCCGTCCCATGGAAGACGTGCCGCGCCACAAGGTCGCCGGCATGGGCATAGGCCGCACCTTCCAGAACCTCGCGCTCTTCGCCAGCATGACCGTGCTGGACAACATCAAGGTCGGGCGCCATCCGCGCACGCGCAAGGGCTTCCTGGCAAGCGCGCTGCGGCTGCCGGGCGTGGCCGAGGAGGAAGCCGACAGCACGCGGCGCGCGAGCGAGCTCGTGCGCTTCCTCGGGCTGGAGGAGGTCGCGCAGCAGCGCGTGGCGGAACTGCCTTTCGGCACGCGCAAGCGCGTGGAGCTGGGGCGCGCGCTGGCCAGCGAGCCTTCGCTGCTGCTGCTGGATGAACCGGCCGCCGGCCTGAACCACGAGGAAGTGGGTTCCCTGGGCAGCCTGATCAAGGCGATCCGCGACCAGTACCACCTGACGGTGCTGCTGGTGGAGCACCACATGGGCCTGGTGATGAGCGTGTCGGACCACGTGGTGGCCCTCAACTTCGGCCGCAAGATCTCCGAGGGCACGCCGGCGCAGGTGCGCAAGGACCCCGAGGTGGTGCAGGCCTACCTGGGGACGGAAAGCTGATGGCCGCCCCGCTGCTCGAAGTGCGCAATCTGCGCGCGGGCTACGGGCCGACCGAGGTGCTGCACGGGCTCTCCTTCGCCATCGAGGAAGGCACGATCACGGCGCTGCTGGGCGCCAACGGCGCGGGCAAGACGACCACGCTGCGCGCCATCTGCAACATGGTGCGCACCAGCGGCGAGGTGCTGTTCGACGGCCAGCGCATCGACGGCAAGTCCACCGAGGACATCGTGCGGCTGGGCGTCGCCCATGTCCCGGACGGCCGCGGCACCTTCACCGACCTCACCACCGAGGAGAACCTGCGCCTGGGCGCCTACGCGCGGCGCAACCACCGCGACCTGGCCGAAGACTACGAGCGCATGTACCGCCTCTTCCCCATCCTCGCGGAGCGGCGCCACCAGCAGGCCGGCACGCTGTCGGGTGGGCAGCAGCAGATGCTGGCGGTGGCGCGCGCGCTGATGCTGCGCCCGCGCCTGCTGTTGCTGGACGAACCTTCCTTCGGCCTGGCGCCCATGGTGGTCAAGGAGATCTTCGAGGTGATGCGCGACATCAACCGCACGCAGAAGGTGACCATCCTGCTGGTGGAGCAGAACGCCGCGATGGCCCTGAAGCTGGCGGACCAGGCCCACCTGCTGGAGACCGGCAGCATCCTGATGTCCGGCAGCGGCAAGGACCTGATGAACGACGACGCGGTGCGCCGCGCCTACCTCGGCTACTGAAGGACCGCATGGACGCCTTCCTGCACCAGGTCTTCGCCGGTCTCGCCACCGGCGGCATCTATGCCAGCCTCGCGCTGGCGCTCGTGATGATCCACAACGCCACGCGGCTGGTGAACTTCGCGCAGGGCGAGATGGCGATGTTCGCCACCTACCTGTGCTGGACGATGATCCAGGCCGGCTGGCCCTACTGGGGTGCCTTCTTCGCGACGGTGGTGCTGTCCTTCGTGCTCGGCGTGGCGATCGAGCGCATCCTGATCCGCCCCGTGGAGCGGGCTCCCGTGCTGACGACGGTGGTGGTGTTCATCGGCCTGCTGCTGATCCTCAACAGCGTGGCCGGCTGGATCTACACCTACACGATCAAGTCCTTCCCCAGCCCCTTTCCCAGCAAGGCGCCCTTCGGCCTGACCATCGTCTCCGCGCACGAACTCGGCGCGATCGGCGTCACGCTGGTGGTGCTGATGATGGTGTACCTGTTCTTCCGCTTCACGCCGCTGGGCCTGGCGATGCGCGCGGCGGCGCAGAACCCCGACTCCAGCCGCCTGGTCGGCATCCGCGTCGGCTGGATGCTGGCGCTCGGCTGGGGACTCGCCGCGGCGACCGGCGCGACGGCCGGGATGATGATCGCGCCCATCGTGTTCCTCGACCCGAACATGATGACCGGCGTGCTGCTCTATGCCTTCGCCGCCGCGCTCATGGGCGGCATCGACAGTCCCGGCGGGGCCGTCGTCGGCGGCTTCATCGTCGGCGTGCTGGAGAACATCGTGGGCGCCTACCTGATCGGGACGGAGCTGAAGCTGACCGTCGCCCTGGTCCTCATCGTCGGCGTGCTCGTGGTGCGGCCCGCCGGCCTGTTCGGTCGCGTCATCGTGCAGCGGGTCTGAGCATGGAAGCCGCCACCCCCGTCGACCTTCCTCCCGTGGCTCCCGCGCAGGCCAGCGGCGGCGTGCGCGGCTGGTCGCGCGGCTGGCTGCTGGGCGCGATCCTGGTCGTCGCCGCCGCCTGCGTGCTGCCCTTCGTGGTCAGCAACTACCGCGTGTTCCAGCTCACCATGGTGCTGATCTACGCGATCGCGCTGCTCGGGCTGAACATCCTCACCGGCTACAACGGCCAGGTCTCCCTCGGCCACGGCGCCTTCTACGCGATCGGCGCGTATGTGACCGCGATCCTGATGGACAAGTTCGGCGTGCCCTACTGGATGTGCATTCCCGCGGCGGGCGCGGTCTGCCTGCTGGCCGGCTTCCTGTTCGGCCTGCCGGCGCTGCGGCTGGAAGGCGTGTACCTGGCGCTGGCCACCTTCGCGCTGGGCGTGGCGCTGCCGCAGCTGCTGAAATACAAGCACCTGGAGGAATGGACCGGCGGCGTGCAAGGCATCATCCTGATGAAGCCGGAACCGCCGATCGCCAGCATCCTCGGGCTGAAGCTCAATGCGGACCGCTGGCTGTTCCTGTTCACGCTGGCGATCACGGTGGTGATGTTCGTGATCGCCTGGAACCTGCTGCGCGGGCGCGTGGGGCGCGCGCTGATCGCGATCCGCGACCATCCCATCGCCGCCGCCACCATGGGCGTGGACACCGCGATGTACAAGTCGCTCGCCTTCGGCGTCAGCGCGATGTTCACCGGCGTGGCCGGCGCGCTGGGCGCCGTCGTCGTGGCCTTCGTGGCCCCGGACAGCTTCACCATCTTCCTGTCGATCACGCTGGTGGTCGGCATGGTGGTGGGCGGGCTGGCCTCCATCACCGGGGCCTTCTGGGGCGCGCTGTTCATCCAGTTCGTGCCCAACCTGGCGGACCAGGTGTCCAAGGCGGCGCCCTGGGCTCTCTATGGCGCCGCGATGATCGTGTTCATGTACGTCATGCCCACCGGCATCTCCGGTGCCTTGCGCCTGGCCTGGCTGCGCCTCCAGCGCCGCACGGGCCGGGGCTCCCCAGCGGCGTGATCGCCGCGCTCTCTCCCCTGAAAGGACCCATCATGTCGAACCAGAACCGCCGCATCGTGCTGGCCGCACTGGGCCTGGCGCTGGCGGCCGCTCCCGCCCTGGCGCAGAAGCGCTACGACCCCGGTGCCAGCGACACCGAGATCAAGATCGGGCAGACCATGCCCTACAGCGGCCCCGCGTCCGCCTACGGCACCATCGGCAAGGTCGAGGCCGCGTACTTCAAGATGCTGAACGAGTCGGGCGGCATCAACGGGCGCAAGATCAACTTCATCAGCCTGGACGACGGCTACAGCCCGCCCAAGGCGGTGGAGATGGTGCGCCGGCTGGTGGAGCAGGACGAGGTGCTGTTCACCGTCAACACACTGGGCACGCCGTCGAATTCGGCGATCCACCGCTACATGAACCAGAAGAAGGTGCCGCACCTGTTCCTGGCCACCGGCGCGTCGAAGTGGAACGACCCGAAGAACTTCCCCTGGACCATGGGCTTCAACCCCAACTACCAGAGCGAAGGCAAGCTGTACGCGCAGCACATCCTGGCGACCAGGCCGAACGCCAAGATCGCCGTGCTGTACCAGAACGACGACTACGGCAAGGACTACCTCAAGGGCTTCATGGACGGCCTGGGCGCCAAGGCGCAGGCCATGGTGGTCAAGAGCGCGACCTACGAGGTGACGGACCCCACGGTCGATTCGCAGATCGTCACGCTGCAAAGCTCGGGCGCCGACACCTTCTTCAACATCACCACGCCCAAGTTCGCGGCGCAGGCCATCCGCAAGGTCGCCGACGTGGGCTGGAAGCCGGTGCACTACCTGAACCAGGTGTCGGCCAGCGTCGGCTCGGTGCTCAAGCCCGCGGGGCTGGACAAGTCGGTGGGGCTGATCTCCATGCAGTACATCAAGGACCCGAGCGACCCGAAGTGGGCCAGCGACAAGGCCATGCAGGACTACCTGGCCTTCATGAAGAAGTACCTGCCCGACCTGGATCCCATGGACGGCAACAACACCTACGGCCTGGCGGTGGCGCAGCTCACGGCGCAGGTGCTGCGCCAATGCGGCGACAACCTCACGCGCGAGAACGTGATGAAGCAGGCCGCGAGCATCCGCAACTTCCAGATCCCGATGGCGCTGCCCGGCGTGCTGGCGCACACCAGCCCGGACGACTTCGCGCCCTTCCAGACCATGCAGCTGGTGCGCTTCGACGGCAACACCTGGGTGGCGTTCGGGGAGCCGATGGCGGTGAAGTGATGCACGTGGTGTCGGGGTTCGCCTTCGGGCTGACCCTGACCTACAGGACGTCGACAGCCAACGCGTCGTACGCGAACAGCCACCCATACCGCTCTCGTACCTTTTCCTCGCTCCACTCCCGGTCCACGTAGGCCTGCGCGCCCGCGGCGTCGGCCAGCGCCGGGTTGTGGAAGCGCTTGCCGGCCTCGTTGGCGCCGCGCACGATGCGCGCGGTGCGATCGATGCGCAGTGACTCGTAGCGACGCAGCGCGTGATCGGGCTGCGCGGCGTGTGCGTGCAGGCAGCGCGCCAGCACCAGCGCATCCTCGATCGCCATGCAGGCACCCTGCGCCAGGAAGGGCAGCGTGGGATGGCAGGCGTCGCCGGCCAGCGTGACGCGACCCTCGCCCCAGCGGGCCAGCGGCTCGCGTCCCATCAGCGCCCAGCGCAGCGGCTGCGGCTCCAGGGCGGAGATGAGCAGCTGCACGTCCTCGTGCCAGCCGCGGAAGTCGGCGGCGCAGGCCTCGCGCGTGCCGCGTTCGGTCCACGATTCGCGCGACCAGGGCACGCCCTCGACGATGCCGACGAAGTTGAGGAGCGCGCCGCCGCGCACCGGATAGGTGATGACGTGCGCGCCCGGGCCGATCCAGTTGGTGCCGACCGGCTCGCGCAGGCGTTCGGGCAGCAGGTCCATGGCGATCAGGCCTCGCCACGCCGCGCAAGCGGTGAACGCCGGCGCGTCCGCGTGACCGAGCTGCGTGCGCAGGGCAGAGTGCACGCCGTCGGCGGCGACGAGAACGTCGCATTCCACTACCCGGCCGTCGTGCAGCGACAGGCGCACGCCCGATGCGTCCTGCACGAAACCCGCGCAGCGCGCGCCGAGCGTGATGCAGTCCGGCTGCAGCGCGCGCAGGGCATCGACCAGCACCGCGTGCAGGTCGGCGCGGTGGAACATCAGGTAGGGAAAGCCGTGGTCGGCGAGCGCGGCCTCGCCGAGGTCGAACAGCTTCCAGCGCTGGCCGGTGCTCCACAGGCGCACCTGCTTGCCGCGCGGGATGCTGGCGACGCGGGAGAGCGTGGGTTCCAGGCCCAACGCGTAGAGGCAGCGGGTGGCGTTGGGGCTGAGCTGCAGGCCGGCGCCGACGTCGGCGAGGGTGGCGGCCTGTTCGAAGACCTGGACGCGGAAGCCGCGTTGCAGGAGGGCCAGGGCGAGCGTGAGGCCTGCGAGGCCGGCTCCCGCAATCGCGATGCCGGGCTTCACTGCGTTCACCACCAGCCTACGAAGTCGGCAAAGTCACCGCGACATCGCACGGCGCGCCGCATAGCTGCCGACATCGACGATCGCCACCAGCACGAACATCGCGGCCAGCACGGAGCCGGTCTCGGCCATCTGGAACAGCCCGAGGTGGAAGGCCAGCATCTGGCCCAGGCCGCCGGCGCCCACGACGCCCAGCACGGCGGCCGCGCGGATGTTGTTCTCCCACCGGTACAGCGTGTAGCTCACCAGCTGCGGCAGCACCTGCGGCAAGGTGGCGTAGAGGAACACGCGGCCTTCCGGCACGCCGCGCACGCGCAGCGCGAAGGCGGGCCCGGGCGAGGCGTTCTCGATCGCCTCGGCGAACAGTCGGCCCAGCACGCCGCTCGTGTGCAGCGCGAGCGCCAGCGTGCCGGCGAAGGGCCCGAGGCCGGCGGCGATCAGCAGCAGCGCCGCCCACATCAGCTCCGGGATGCTGCGCAGCATGTTCAGCACCAGCCGGGTGGCGGGGCGCCAGCCCGCCTTGTCCTCGGCGTGCAGCTTGCTGGCGGGCAGCGCCAGCAGCAGGCCGCCCACCACCGCCAGCAAGGTGCCGAGCATCGACATCGCCAGCGTCTCCAGCGCGGCCGGCCACAGCTTGCGCAGGAAGGCGGCATCGAGGTTGGGAGACAGCAGCTCGCCGGCGAAGCGGCCCATGCGCTGCAGGGCGTCGAGCGACAGGAAGCGTGCCCACTGCAGGTCCAGCGTCCAGAAGCTGGCGACGACCATGGCGAGCGCGGCGGCCACGAACCAGCAGGCGCGGCAGCGCGCGTCGAACAGCGGCGGCGGCAGGCGGTACACCTCGTTGGCGGCGGCTTGCTTCTTCAGGCGCTCCATGGCTTCGTCCTCAGGCCAGCACGCGGCGCAGGAAGGCGCTCAGGCGGTCGGTGGCGGCCACCAGCAGCACGAACACGATCAGCATGGTGCTGACCTCGCCGCCGTTGAACATCTTCATCGAGGAGTCCATCTGCTGCCCGAGGCCGCCGGCGCCGACGAAGCCCAGCACCGCCGAGGAACGGATCGCGCACTCCCAGCGGTACACGGTGTAGCTGGTGAGCTCCGCGGCGTTCTGCGGAAGCAAGGCGTAGAAGAAGGCCTGCAGCCGTCCCGCGCCGTTGCGCAGCAGCGTGCTGGCCGCGTGTGCGTCGCCGCTCTCCAGGATCTCTCCGTACACCTTGCCCAGCATGCCGCCGTAGGTCAGCGCGATCGCCAGCACGCCCGCCGTCGGGCCCAGCCCCACGACGCGCACGAAGACCAGCGCCCAGATCAGTTCCGGCACGCTGCGCAGCACCACCATCAGCGCGCGCAAGGCGAAGCGCACCACCGCCGGCAAGGTCCCCATGCGGCCGGCCAGCCCCGAGATGGACAGCGTGCGCACCGACAGCAGCGTGAGCGGCAGGGCGATCAGCAGCGCCAGCGCCAGTCCGGCGGTGGCGATGGCGACGGTGCGCCAGGTCTCGCGCAACACCAGCCAGAGGAACTCGCCGTCCACGCGCGGCGGCATGAAGCCGGCCAGGAAGTGCAACGTGGGCTTCAGGCTTTCCGGCGACAGCAGCTGCCAGGGCTTGAACTCGGTCCACACCAGCAGCGGCCACAGCAGCACGCCGGCGAGCAGCAGCCCGGTGACGCGCGCCCGCCAGGCGGGGTCGCGGCGCGGGTGGCTGCCCTGGGAAAGGACCGCGGCCATGTCAGCGGCAGTTCATCGCCACCGGGCGCGACCGGGGCGGGAGTTCCTCGAAGGGCAGCATCGGCTCGGGCTGTGCTTCCTGCGCATACAGCTCGTCCAGCAGCGGCTGCGTGACCTGCGCGGCGTGCAGGTCGAACACCACCTGGCCGGCGCGCAGGCCGACGATGCGCGGGAAGTGCTGCAGCGCCACCGGCACGTCGTGCAGCGTCGCCACCAGCGTGGCGCCGCGTTCCGCCGCGGCTTGCGCGAGCGTGGCGACCGCTTGCCCGGCCCGCGCGGGATCGAGCGCGGACAAGGGCTCATCCACCAGCAGCAGGTTGGCCTGCGAGAGCAGCGCGCGCGCCAGGCCGACGCGCTGGCGTTCGCCGCCCGAGAGGCGGTCAACGCGCGCGAACAGCTTGTCGGCGACGTCGAAGCGCGCGAGCGCCGCATCCGCCTGCGCGATGCCCGTGGGATAGACCAGGCTGCGCAGGCTTTGCCACAGGCCCTGGTGCGGCAGGCGGCCGGCGAGCACCGAGGTGACCACGCGCTGGCGCGGCGGCAGGGGCGGCACCTGCGGCGCGAGGAACAGGAGCCGCGCAGCTGCTGCAGCCTGCGCGTGGACAGCGTCCACGGGTTGTGGTCGTCCAGCAAGACGCTGCCGCCGGCGGGCCGCAGCGCGCACGCCAGCAGCTGCAGCAGCGTCGTCTTGCCGGCACCGGACGGGCCGATGATCGCGACCTGCTCCCCCGAGGCGATGTCCAGCGTCACGCGCTGCAGGGCCAGCGGCGCGGAGGTCGGTGCCGCGGGATGGCGGCCGGACAGTGCGTGCAGCGCGAGCTTCATGTCTTACTTCAGCAGCCCCGCGTTGCGCGCCGCGCCCTCGATGCCCTTGTAGTTCTCCACGCGCGTCGGCAGGAAGCGGGTGGCGCGCTGCAGCTCCAGGATCTCCTTGCCCTCGGCGGTGGCCGCCGACAGTTCGGTGAAGGCCTGCGCCAGCTTCTGGCGCTGCGCCGCCGGCATGTCGGCGTGCACGCTCCAGTTGTAGTCGTAGTAGGCGGGCGTCGTGTAGAACACGCGGACCTTGGCCGGGTCCACCTTCTTGTCGGCGACCAGCTTTTCCCACACCGAGATGTTCAGCGCGCCGGCATCGACCTTGCCGGAGGCAACCGCGGCGACGGTCGCGTCGTGCGCGCCCGAATAGGCCACGCGCTTCAGGTCGCGGTCGGGATCCACGCCGGCAGCCAGCAGGAAGTTGCGCGGCATCAGGTGGCCGGAGGTGCTGGACTGCGAGCCGAAGCTCAGGTTGCGGCCCTTGAGGTCGGCCAGCGACTTCACGGCGGGATCGGTGGTGATGAAGACCGAGCGGAACTTCTCGTCTTCTTCGCGCTGCACCAGCGGGATCACCTTGCCGCCGGAGCGCTGGTTCGCCTGCACGAAGGTGAAGCCGCCGAACCAGGCCAGGTCCACCTGCTTGTTGACCAGCGCCTCCACCGCCGCCGCGTAGTCGGTCACGGGCGTGAATTCCACCTTGGTGCCGAGCTTGCGCTCCAGGTACTTCACCAGCGGCGCCGCCTTGCGCGCCAGTTCCGTCGGCGATTCGTCCGGGATGGCGGTGATGCGGAACACCTGCTGGGCCTGCGCGGCGAGGGCAAAGGCGGCCAGGGCGAAGCCGGCGAGGAGTCGGGACGTGGTCTTGTTCATCGGGGGCCTCCGGTGGGTAGGGGATTAGACCGCAGAAGCCTTGGACCCGTCGCCCATGCGGACACTGCGGAAACCGGCCAGGATGTCGCGCCGGTGCGGTTCGTAGAAATTGCGGTAGCGGGCATGGGCGAGCGCGGGCGCGGTGGCCACGGACGCGCCGCGCAGCACGCGCCGGGTGCCGAACCAGGGCTGCGAATAGTCGCGGTAGGGATGCGGCGCGAAGCCCGGATACGGTTCGAAACGACTGGCGGTCCATTCCCACACCTGGCCCCAGCGGAAGCCCGGGCCGGTCATGGCAGCGCATTCCCATTCGGCCTCGGTCGGCAGGCGGCGGCCGGCCCAGCGGCACCAGGCGTCGGCTTCGTGCGCGCACAGGTGCAGCGCGAACTCGTCCTCGCGCAGCGGCTGCCCCGCCGGCCGCCGCTGCCGCAGGTCCGCCACCCAGGCACGGCCCTCGGGCGTCCACCACTGCGGGTCCTCGTAGCCACCGGCTTCGACGAAGGGCAGGAAGGCGGCCCAGGTGACGGGCTCGGCATCGATGGCATACGGCGCCAGTTCGACCTCGTGGGGGCCCAGTTCGTTGTCGAAGGCGAAGCCTCCTTCCGCGTGCCCCAGGACAAAGCGCTGCGCGGGCAGTTCCAGTTCGCGGCGCCTGCCCCCGTCGCCGTCGTATCCCCTTCGCGCAGCGGGATGCCCAGGCCCTGCCCCATGTACACCGCGGCCTCGGCGTGCATCTGCTCGTGGACCACGGCCAGGCGGTAGAAGTACAGGGCGTCGTCGCCCGCATCCTGCGGCAGGGCGTCCAGCAATTCCAGGGTGCCGGCCAGCGTGCGCTCGAGGTAATGGGCCGTCGCCTCGCCGTCCGGCAGCGGCAGGTCCCAGCGCGTGCCGTGCGCGACGCGGCTCGAGTCGTACCAGGCATCGGCCGACGGCAGCAGGGACGCCGGCCGCTGCACGCCCGGGTCCGCCCGGGTGCCGAGTGCGCGCTGCGGGTTGCGTGCGATCCACCACTCCTGGAACCAGGCGACGTGCCCCAGCTCCCACAGCGGCGGATTCAGTTCCTCGGCATGGGGAACGCGCGGCTGCGGACCCAGGGCCGCGCGGTAGTCCTGCGCCAGCCGCAGCGTGCGCCCACGTGCGGCAAGCAGTGCCGTCCGCACCGCGGACGCAGGGCCATGCCGCAGCGCCGACGCCTCGTCGGCGCCGGCCGCGCTATAAACCCCGGATGCCGCGTTCCCCATCGGTCGTCATCGTAAGCCCCGCGCTGGCCGACGCCAACAATGGCAACTGGCGCACCGCCCGCCGCTGGCAGGAACTGCTGGCGCCGCACTGCCGCGCCAGGATCGCCAGGGAATGGCCCGACGCGGGAACCGAAGAGGACACGGTGATGCTGGCACTGCATGCGCGGCGGTCCGCGCAGCCGATCGCTGCCTGGGCGCAGCGGCATCCGGGGCGCGGCCTGGCGGTGGTGCTGACCGGCACCGACCTGTACCAGGACCTCGCGATCGATGCGGCCGCCCAGCGTTCCGTGGAACTGGCGCAGCGGCTGGTGGTGCTGCAGGAGCGCGGCGCCGACGCCCTGCCCCCGCAGCACCGCGGCAAGGCGCGCGTCGTGTACCAGTCGGCACCGGCCTTGCCGGTGCTGGCGAAACCGAAGGACCTGCTGCAGGCCGTGATGGTCGGCCACCTGCGGCAGGTGAAGACGCCGCAGACCCTGTTCGACGCCGCCCGGCTGCTGCGCGGGCGTGACGACATCCGCATCACGCACATCGGCGGCGCGGAGGGCGAGCCGGAGCTGGCCGCACAGGCCAGCGCGACCGCGCAGGAATGCACCGCCTACAGCTGGCTCGGCGGCGTGCCGCACGAGGACACGCTGCAGCACATCCGCGCGGCCCACGTGCTGGTCCACACCAGCGCGATGGAAGGAGGTGCCCACGTGATCCTGGAAGCGGTGCGCTGCGGCACGCCGGTACTGGCGAGCCGCGTTCCCGGCAACGTCGGCATGCTGGGCGAGGACTACGCGGGCTACTTCACGCACGGCGATGCGGCGGCGCTGGCCGGGCTGCTGGCCGCCTGCCGCCAGGGCCAGAATTCGGAAAACCCCGCGGACCGCCTGCTCGAGCGCCTCGGCGCACAATGCGCGCTGCGCGCCCCGCTGTTCGACGCGGGCGCCGAGCGCACCGCGCTGCTGAACCTGCTGCAAGAACTGGAACCCGCCCCATGAACGCCCCCTTGCCCGCCACCGCCGCCGAACCCCGCCTCACCTCGCTGTCGCATGGCGGCGGTTGCGGCTGCAAGATCGCGCCCGGCGTGCTGTCCGAGATCCTCAAGGGCACGGCGCGCCTGCCCATGCCGCCTGAACTGCTGGTGGGGATCGAGACGGCCGACGACGCCGCGGTGTACCAGCTCAACGACGAGCAGGCGCTGATCGCCACCACCGACTTCTTCATGCCGATCGTGGACGACCCCTACGACTTCGGCCGCATCGCCGCCACCAACGCGATCTCCGACGTGTATGCCATGGGCGGCAAGCCCATCATGGCGCTGGCGCTGGTGGGCATGCCGATCAGCGTGCTGAGCACGGCCACCATCGGCCGCATCCTGGAAGGCGGCGAGTCGGTCTGCAAGGCGGCCGGCATCCCGATCGCCGGTGGCCACACCATCGATTCGGTCGAGCCGATCTACGGGCTGGTCGCCCTGGGCCTGGTGCACCCCAAGCGCGTGAAGCGCAATGCCGATGCGCGCCCCGGCGACGTGCTGGTGCTGGGCAAGCCGCTGGGCGTGGGCGTGCTGTCGGCCGCGCTCAAGAAGGAGAAGCTCGATGCCGCCGGCTACGAGCGCATGATTTCCACCACCACGCGGCTGAACACGCCCGGCCCGGAACTGGCCGCGATCGATGGCGTGCATGCGTTGACCGACGTCACCGGCTTCGGCCTGGCGGGCCATGCGCTGGAACTGGCGCGCGGCGCGAAGCTGTCGCTGGACATCGAGTGGAACAAGGTGCCGGTGCTGGAAGGCGTGCGCGAACTGGCGCGCGCCGGCTTCGTGACCGGTGCGTCGGGCCGCAACTGGGCCGGCTACGGCGCGGAGATCGCGGTGCCCAAGGGCTTCGAGGATGCGGAGCTCGCGCTGCTGACGGATCCGCAGACCAGCGGCGGACTGCTGGTGTCCTGCGCACCCGAGACGGTGGACCAGGTGCTGGCGGTGTTCCGCAGCCATGGTTTCGGCCAGGCGGCGGTGATCGGGCAGGCGCGGGCGGGGACCGCCGGCGCGCGGCTCACCATCCGCTAACGGAACACCGGCGCCCGGTTCTCCAGCGCCGCCTGCACCGCTTCCCTCTGGTTCGCGCTGCCGATCAGCCGCTGCTGCTCGAAGGCCTCCGCCACCAGCACGCGGGCCGCGTCCACCGGCGACGCGGTGTTCATCAAGCGCTTGGCCGCGCGGATCGCATCGGGATTGCTCGCCGCGATCTGACGCGCCATCGCGCGCGCGTCCGCGAGAGGGTCGTCGCTGGTGCGCGTCGCCAGTCCCAGGTTCACGGCTTCGACACCGGCCACCACGCGCCCGGTGAAGGTCAATTCGCGCGCGACGTCCGTGCGCGTGAGTTCCGTCAGCAGCACGCAGCCGGCCATGTCCGGCACCAGCCCCCACTTCACTTCCATCACCGAGAGCTTCGCCTCCGGATGCACGATGCGCACGTCGGCGCCCAGCGCGATCTGCAGGCCGCCGCCGAAGGCCACGCCCTGCACGGCCGCGATCACCGGCACCGGCAGCTCGCGCCAGCCCCAGGCGACCTGCTGCCAGAAGTTGGCCAGGCCATGCGTGCGCGGCACCAGGTCGCCGATGCCGGCCGCGCCGTCCTGCGTGGCGATGCCCTGCAGGCTGGACTTGTCCAGCCCCGCGCAGAACGCGCGGCCCTCGCCGTGCAGCACGACGGCGCGCACGCGCGCATCGCCGCGCACCTGGGCGATAGCGGCGATCAGGGCGCGGAACATCTCCGGATCCAGGGCATTCATCTTGTCGGCGCGCACCATGGCCACCTCGGCCACGCCCTGTTCGTCCACGCCCACGCGGACGCGCTGTTCATCGTTCATCCGAAGCTCCTGTTGGCAGCCTGCATTCTGCGCGAGTCAGGCTTTTGACAGCTTCGCGCCCTGCGCGTCGGGGACAGTCCCGCCCTGCGCCGACAAGGCAGAGCACGCAAAACTACTTAGGGTCTACCCCCTTTCTGCGCTGCAGCATGCCTTGCACCATTGGCGGCCTTGGCGGGATCCCCCGCCGGGCCGTTCGCACCCTTCCGGAGGAGAGACTTGTCCGCTGAGACCATCCTGGAAACCCAGGGCCTGACCAAGGAGTTCAAGGGCTTCGTCGCCGTGAACAACGTGGATCTCAAGGTCAGGCGCGGCGACATCCATGCGCTGATCGGCCCCAATGGCGCCGGCAAGACGACCTTCTTCAACCTGCTGACGAAGTTCCTGCCGCCCACGCGCGGCACGATCACGTACCAGGGCACCGACATCACGCACGAGCGGCCGGCGCAGACCGCGCGCCGCGGCATCGTGCGCTCCTTCCAGATCTCCGCCGTGTTCCCGCACATGACCGTGCTGGAGAACGTGCGCGCGGCGCTGCAGCGCAACCTGGGCACTTCCTTCCACTTCTGGAAGCCGGAAAAGACGCTGCACCACCTGCACGCCCGCGCCCACGAGCTGCTGGCCTCGGTGGACCTGCAGGATTTCGCCGACGAGCTGACCGTGAACCTGCCCTATGGCCGCAAGCGCGCGCTGGAACTGGCGACCACGCTGGCGCTGGAGCCGGACCTGATGCTGCTGGACGAGCCGACGCAGGGCATGGGCCACGAGGACGTGCACCGCGTGACCCAGCTGATCAAGAAGGTGTCC
The DNA here is from genome assembly GCF_013087525.1 of Ramlibacter montanisoli. GTDB lineage: Bacteria > Pseudomonadota > Gammaproteobacteria > Burkholderiales > Burkholderiaceae_C > Ramlibacter > Ramlibacter montanisoli. Next base: position 2,826,582 of record NZ_JABFCS010000001.1, read on the forward strand.
GAGGGCCGCACCATCCTCATGGTGGAGCACAACATGAACGTGGTGTCCTCCATCGCCGACCGCATCACGGTGCTGCAGCGCGGCGGCGTGATCGCCGACGGCACCTACGCGGAAGTCTCGAAGAACCCGCAGGTGATCGAGGCCTACATGGGCTCGACCGACAACGAACTGCAGGGAGCGCACTGATGGCCGCCGGCGAGATGGTCCACATCGAGAACCTCAACGCCTGGTACGGCGAGTCGCACGTGCTGCACGGCGTGAACATGAGCGTGAACGAGGGCGAGGTGGTGTCCCTGCTGGGCCGCAACGGCGCGGGCCGCACGACCACCATGCGCGCGATCATGGGCCTGACCGGCGCGCGCAAGGGCTCGATCCGCATCAAGGGCCAGGAGACGATCCGGATGGCGCCGCACAAGATCGCGCGCCTCGGGGTCGGTTACTGCCCGGAAGAGCGCGGCATCTTCGCCAGCCTGTCGGCGGAGGAGAACCTGATGCTGCCGCCCGCCATCGCCGAAGGCGGCATGAGCGTGGCCGAGATCTACGACATGTTCCCCAACCTGAAGGAGCGCGCCAACAGCCCCGGCACGCGCCTGTCGGGCGGCGAACAGCAGATGCTGGCCGTGGCGCGCATCCTGCGCACCGGCGCGCGCCTGCTGCTGCTGGACGAGATCTCCGAAGGCCTGGCGCCGGTGATCGTGCAGAAGCTCGCCGAGACCATCCGCACGCTCAAGGCCAAGGGCTACACCATCGTGCTGGTGGAACAGAACTTCCGCTTCGCCGCGCCGCTGGCCGACCGCTTCTACGTGATGGAGCACGGCAAGATCGTGCGCGAGTTCGCCCAGAGCGAGCTGGCGGCCAATACCGAGATGCTGCAGGAATACCTGGGCGTCTAGTCCCCGATACAAGTCCGAGTCGTTTCAACAAGGAGACCCCATGAAACTCAAGAAGACCTTTGCCGCGGTAGCGTTGGGCGCCGCCGCCCTGTTCGGCGCGAGCGCACCCGCGCACGCGCAGTTCTCCGGCGACGTGATCCGCATCGGCATCATCACCGACATGTCCAGCGTGTACGCGGACATCGACGGCCAGGGCGGCGTGGAAGCGATCCGCATGGCCATCGCCGACGCCGGCGGCAACATCGCGGGCAAGAAGATCGAAGTGGTGTCGGCCGACCACCAGAACAAGCCGGACGTCGCCGCCACCAAGGCGCGCGAGTGGTTCGACACCCAGGGCCTGGACATGCTGATCGGCGGCACCAACTCGGGCACCAACCTGGCCATGGCCAAGGTCGCCGCGGAGAAGAAGAAGCCCTTCATCGCCATCGGCGCCGCGACCTCCGCGCTGACCAACGACCAGTGCACGCCCTACACGCTGCACTGGGCCTACGACACCACCGCGCTGGCCAAGGGGGCACGGGCGCTGCCGTGGTCAAGCAGGGCGGCAAGACCTGGTACTTCCTGACCGCCGACTACGCCTTCGGCCACCAGCTGCAGACCGACACCTCCAAGGTGGTGGAGGCCAACGGCGGCAAGGTGGTGGGCTCGGTGCGCGCGCCGCTGAACGCCAGCGACTTCTCGTCCTTCCTGCTGCAGGCGCAGGGCAGCAAGGCCCAGATCCTGGGCCTGGCCAACGCCGGCGGCGACACGATCAACTCGATCAAGGCGGCCAACGAGTTCGGCATCACCAAGACGATGAAGCTCGCCGGCCTGCTGGTGTTCATCAACGACATCCACTCGCTGGGCCTGAAGACCACGCAGGACATGTACCTGACCGACAGCTGGTACTGGAACCAGAACAAGGAAACCCGCGACTGGTCGCGCAAGTTCTTCGACAAGGTCAAGCGCATGCCCTCGTCGATCCAGGCCGCCGACTACTCGGCCACCACGCAGTACCTGGCCGCGGTGAAGGCCGTGAACAGCGATGACCCGGAGAAGGTGCTGGCCCACCTGAAGAAGGCGAAGTTCAACGACGTCTTCATGAAGGGCGGCTACGTGCGTGGCGACGGCCGCGTGATCCACGACATGTACCTGATGCAGGTGAAGAAGCCTTCCGAGTCCACCGAGCCGTGGGACTACTACAAGGTCGCCCAGGTGTTCAAGGGCGAAGAGGCCTGGACCACCAAGGCCGAGAGCAAGTGCGCCCTCTGGAAGTAAGCTTCTCCCGGTGACGGTCAGCCGGCCGCGGGCCGGCTGACCTTTTTCAAGAAAGCGTTCGATGGAGATCTTCGGTATCCCCCACCAGGCCTTCCTGGGCCAGCTCATGCTGGGCCTGGTGAACGGCGCGTTCTACGCAATGCTCAGCCTCGGGCTGGCGGTCATCTTCGGCCTGCTCGACATCGTCAACTTCGCGCACGGCGCGCTCTACATGGTCGGCGCCTTCGCCGCCTGGATCATGCTGGAGAAGTGGGGCGTGAGTTACTGGTGGTCGCTGCTGCTGGCGCCGCTGATGGTGGGCGCGCTGGGCGTCGTCATCGAACGGGCTTTCCTCAAGCGGCTGTACGGGCTCGACCCGCTGTACGGCCTGCTGCTCACCTTCGGCCTCGCCCTGATCATGGAAGGCATCTTCCGAGACCAGTACGGCGTTTCCGGCCAGTCCTACCCGGTGCCGGACGCCTTGTCCGGCGCCACCAACCTCGGCTTCATGGTGCTGCCCAACTACCGGGCCTGGGTGGTGCTCGCCTCCGTCACCATCTGCCTGGGCACCTGGTACCTGATCGAGCGCACGCGCCTGGGCGCCTATCTGCGCGCCGGCACCGAGAACGCGAAGCTGGTGCAGGCCTTCGGCGTCAACGTGCCGATGATGGTCATGCTCACCTACGGCGCCGGCGCCGCGCTGGCCGCGCTGGCGGGCGTGCTCGCTGCCCCCGTGATCCAGGTGACGCCGCTGATGGGGTCCAACCTGATCATCGTGGTGTTCGCAGTCGTCGTGATCGGCGGCATGGGCTCCATCCTCGGCTCCGTCATCACCGGCCTCGGGCTGGGCGTGATCGAGGGCTTCACGCGCGTGTTCTACCCGGAAGCTTCCAACGTGGTGGTGTTCGTGATCATGGCGATCGTGCTGATGCTGCGTCCCGCCGGCCTGTTCGGCAAGGAGGCCTGAAGAAATGGCTCACCCCCGAAGCGCCTTTGGCGCCTCCCCTCAAGGGGGCGCCACCAGCGGCCCGGCAAAGCCGGTTCCGCGGTGACACTGGACCAAGTCCCTGGAGAAGCGAGATGAATTCCTCCGTCTCGACCACCGTTTCCACTACGGTTTCGACCACTATTTCGACCACCGTCGAAGAGATCTCCCCGACCACGGCACGGACGCGCCGGGCGCGCTGGCGGCCAGCCACGGCGTCGGCCGGACCGTCAAGCTGACCTACCTGGTGCTGCTCGGGATGGCGCTGGTCGCGCCTATGCTGGGCCTGTACCCCGTGTTCGGCATGAAGCTGCTTTGCTTCATGCTGTTCGCCTGCGCGTTCAACCTGCTGCTCGGTTTCACCGGCCTGCTGTCCTTCGGCCACGCCGCCTTCTTCGGCTTCGCGGCTTACGTGTCGGGCTGGCTGGTCAAGGCGCAGGGCTGGTCGCCCGAGTTGGGCCTCGTCGCCGGCACGCTCACCGGCGCCGGCCTCGGCCTGGTGTTCGGCCTGGTGGCGATCCGCCGGCAGGGCATCTACTTCGCCATGATCACGCTGGCGCTGTCGCAGATGGTGTTCTTCGTCTGCCTGCAGGCGCCGTTCACGGGCGGCGAGGACGGGATGCAGGGCGTGCCGCGCGGCAACCTGTTCGGCCTGCTGCCGCTGGCGTCGGACCTGACGCTGTACTACGTGGTGCTGGCGATCTTCGCGGCCTGCTTCCTGTTCATCATGCGGGTGGTGACCTCGCCCTTCGGCCAGGTCCTGAAGATGATCCGCGAGAACGAGCCGCGCGCCATCTCGCTGGGCTACGAAGTGGACCGCTACAAGCTGATGGCCTTCGTGCTGTCGGCGGCGCTGACCGGCCTGGCCGGCTCGCTCAAGACCATCGTCATGGGCTTCGCTTCGCTCACCGACGTGCACTGGTCCATGTCCGGCGAAGTGATCCTGATGAGCCTGCTGGGCGGCGTCGGCACCTTCTTCGGCCCCGTGCTGGGCGCGGGCGTCGTGATCGCGCTGCAGAACCTGCTGGCCGACAAGGTGGGCGCCTGGGTGACGGTGATCATCGGCGCGATCTTCGTGGTCTGCGTGCTGGCCTTCCGCAAGGGCATCGTCGGCGAGATCCAGGCCTGGCGGGACCGGCGCAAGTTGAAGGCGGCCTGAGAAGGCGAAAGAAAAAGCGGCCCGCGGGCCGCTTTTTCTTTGCGTCGGGTGCGCTGCGCGCAGCCCGACCTACATCTTCGCGGCGGTGCGCAGCTCGGTGAAGGGGACGATGCGGCCATGCAGCGGCAGGATGCGGTCCACGTCCCAGCCCAGCCTCTGCACGTTGTTCACCAGGTTCACGTGCAGCGGGTTCGCCTGCGCGGGCGGCGGGCTGTTGGGGGCGGCCGGCGTGTAGGCGTCGGCTTCGACCAGCAGGCGTTCGCGCGGCAGCCAGGCCATCATGAAGCCCTGCGCGTGCGGGCTGCCTTCGATGAAGTGGACCTGCACCGTGCGCGTGGCATCGCTGAAGGTTCGCGTGCCGTTGACGCCCAGGAAGGTGGCGCGGCGGCCCGACTGCGCCAGTGCGTCGGGTCGGACCGCGTTGGGCGTCGCGAAGGCCTGCTCGAACCAGGCGCGGGCCGGCTCGCTGACCACCAGCGTCGCGCCGGTGGCCGCCGCCGCCCGCAGGCCGCCCGAGTGGTCGAAGTGGTGGTGCGAGTTGACGACGTAGCGCAGCGGCTTGTTCGGAACCAGCCGGCGCACCTCGGCCAGCACGGCGTTCGCGCGGCCGTCGTACAGCGGGGCTTCGATCAGCATCAGGTGGTCGGCGAACTCCACCAGCACGCTGTGGTGCGAGCCGCCGGACAGGTACCACACGCCGTCGGCCACACGCGTGGATTCCACCCGCTCGGCGAACTGCGCGACCAGCGCGGGCACGTCGCTGGCGAAGGCGGGATTGGCCTGCACCTCGGTCACGTTCAGGTCCAGCACCGGGTAGCCGCCCATGCTCTGCGTGATGCGCGCCGGGAACTTCACGCCGCCCCAGTCGCGCCAGCCGGAATAGAGCGTGCTCACCTGCGTGTCGCCGCTCACCGGGTGCGGCATCACCGAGTCCACGCGCTGCACCAGCCCGTCCGCGCCTATCCACGCCGTGGCGCGGTACAGGCCGGGCTGCGCGAAGGACACGACGGACAGGCCGCCTTCGCTGCGCACGCTCGCGTTGTTGCGCAGCGCCGCCTTCACCACGCCGTGCGGCGTGGTCCACAGGTCGTGGATCCGCCCTTCCGCCGCCACCGGCGCCGCGGCCGGCGCCGGGCCGGTCATGTTCCAGGCCTGGTTGCCGCGCACCCAGGCGGAGACGCGTTGCTCGCCCAAACCCATCAGCGGCAAGGCCCCGCCGCCATTGGGCTCGGCGCGCGTGCGCACGGAGTCCTCGCGCAGCGCGGCATTCTCGTAGTCGATCCAGCGGGCGTAGCTCGGGATGTTGATGCGCGGCCAGGCGGTGCCCGGCACGTAGGCCTGGCCGTAGGTGGCGCCGGTGCCGCTGGCGGCGTAGCGCAGCGTGCGCAGCTGCGTGCCGCCCATGGCCGCATCGGCCTGCCGCAGCACGGCGCCGGGATCCGCTGTCGGGGTGGCGCAGCCGGCGAGCAGGCCCGCGGCGAAGAGGGAAGCCAGTGCATGGCGAAGCATGTCGTCTCCTTGCCAGGGCCGCCGGCACGCGTGGGAGGTGGCGTTGCGCTGGCCGGTTGTCATTCAGGTGATTGGAAGCACGCGCGCGAGCCGTTAGGCTCCGCCTGCTGCAAAGGAGTTCCCACCATGAAGGACCTGTTTTCCCTGAGTGGCCGCGTGGCGCTGGTGACCGGCGGCTCGCGCGGCATCGGCCGGATGATCGCCACCGGCCTGCTGCACCACGGCGCGAAGGTCTACATCACCGCGCGCAAGGCGGCGCAATGCGATGCCGCCGCCGGCGAGCTGTCGGCGATCGGCCCCTGCATCTCGCTGCCGGCCGACGTCTCCAGCGTAGCGGGCGCTCGCCAACTCGCCGAGGAGATCATGGCCAGGGAGCCGGCGCTGCACATCCTGGTCAACAACGCGGGGGCCGCCTGGGGCGAGGACTTCGACAGCTTCCCCGAGTCCGGCTGGGACAAGGTGGTGAACCTGAACATGAAGACGCCCTTCTTCCTGACGCAGGCGCTGCACGAGGCGCTCCAGCGCGGTGCCAGGGAGCGGCCGGCCAAGGTGATCAACATCGCGTCGATCGACGGCATCTCGGTCAACCAGTGGGAGACCTACTCCTATACCGCCAGCAAGGCCGGGCTGATCCACCTGACCAAGCGCATGGCGCTGCGCCTGGCGCAGGACAACATCGTGGTCAACGGCATCGCGCCCGGGCCCTTCCCGTCCGAGATGAACAAGGAAGCGCGCGACCACGGCGAGACCGTGGCGCACCGCGTGCCCGCCGGGCGCGTGGGCGGCACGGAAGACATGGCGGGGGCGGCGATCTACCTCGCCTCGCGCGCCGGGGACTACGTGGTCGGCGAGACCATCGTGGTGGACGGGGGCGTGACGATCGCGCGGGGGTCCTGATCTTCCGGTGGGAGGCTGACCGGAGTCCCGCGCTCCGATCCGGGCGGGAAGGGGACTGTCCGCCTCTGCGAATGTCCCCGGCGTGGCCTGAAGGCCACGCCTCCTCCTTTACTTCGCCGAGTCGGACAGTCCCCTTCCCGCCCTGCGGCGTGCCACGCAATGCCGCGATCGTGCTCTTCGGCCGTCCTGTCGGAACGGCGCGATGGAGGATCGGGACGAGATTGTCCGACTCAGCGAAGTAAAGGAGGAGGCGCGGGCTTGCCCGCGCCGGGGGACATTCGCAGAGGCGGACAATCTCGTCCCGATCCGGCCCCGGAGGCACCCAAGCCGCCCCGCACCGCGAGTCAACGCTTCAAGCCATCCAGCGAATAATTCTGCGGACCGCGGCTGGCGATCTTGACCGCGCCGACCTTGTTGCCGAGTTGCGCGCAGCGCACCAGCGACCAGCCCTGCTCCAGGCCGTGCAGCAGCGCGCCGCGCCAGGCGTCGCCGCAGCCGGTGGGATCGACGATGGCCGCCGGCCTTTCCGGCGCGACCAGGGTCACCTCGCCGTTCACCCACACCTCGCAGCCGTCGCCGCCCAGCGTCACGACCAGGCCGTTGACGCGGTGCGAGATCTCGGCGCTGCTCCAGCCGGTGCGCTCGCTGAGCATCTTGCCCTCGTAGTCGTTGACCGTGACCCAGGTGGCGAGGTCGATGAAGTGCGCGAGCTCCTTGCCGTCGAACATGGGCAGGCCCTGGCCCGGGTCGAACACGAAGGGGATGCCCGCCGCCTTGAACTGCTCCGCGTGCTGCAGCATGGCGTCGCGCCCGTCGGGCGAGATCATCCCGAGCTTGATGTCATTGCGCGGCTTCACCTGGACCTTGTGCGCCTGCATCATCGCTCCCGGGTGGAAGGCGGTGATCTGGTTGTTGTCGCGGTCCGTCATGATCATCGCCTGCGCGGTGTACGTGTCGTCCGCGCGCAGCACGAACTCGGTGCTGATGCCCAGCTGGTCGAAGCGCTGCAGGTAGTCGCCGCCGTCGCTGCCCACGGCGCCCATGGGCAGCGGCGTGCCGCCCAGCAGCTTGAGCGCATAGGCGATGTTGCCGGCGCAGCCGCCGAAGTCGCGCCTGAGGCTGGGCACGAGGAAGGACACGTTCAGGATGTGCAGTTGGTCCGGCAGGATCTGCTCGGCGAAGCGGCCCTCGAAGGTCATGATGGTGTCGAACGCGAGCGATCCGCAGATGACGGCTGCCATGGAATTCTTTCTTTGAGGTTCAGGGATAGAAGGCGAGGAGGCGGTAGCCGGCCACGCGCCCGCCACCGGTGGGGCCGAGCACGACGCCCACCGAGCGCGACCACTCGCCGGCCGCGGGGATCACGGCGTTGTCGGCGCCCAGCTCCGCCGGCGTGAGCACGCGCCGCGCGATGGTCTGGTCCTGCGAGTCGGTGATGGTGAGCTCCATCGCGGGCACGGCCACCTGCACCGGCGCGGTGTTGCGCAGCGTGAAGGCCAGGCGGTAGGTGTCGTTGCGCACGCGGTTGAAGCCCGAGCTCTCGATGGTGACGGCCTCGATCTGCCGCGGTGCGCTGATCGTGCAGCGCATGAGGCTGCACAGGCCCTCCAGCACCGGGCGCAGCGAGGGCTGCGTGAGCGCCAGGCGGTCGCGGTCCTGGTAGGCCAGCTGCAGCAGCAGCAGCAAGGCCAGCGCGAGGCTGGAGGAGGCCAGAGCGATGCGCACGCCGGGCCGGCGCCACCACGCCTTGCGCCGGCCCTGGCGCACGAAGGACACGTCGGGCAGGTCGTCCTCCTCCGCGTCGGGGTGGTGCTCGAAATCCTCGGGCAGCATCTGGCTTTCGCTGCCCGGCATCGGCAGCTGCGAGTCGCGCAGGCCGACGGTCACTTCCGACGGGCGGAATACGAAGGGCGCGTCGAGTGGCGAGGGCTCCAAGGGGGACTCGATGTCATCGTCGAAGAAGTCCGAGGGCTCGATCGATTCGCTGGTGGAGGCCGCGCGCGCGGCGGGCGGGCGCGCCGGTGCATCCCCGCGCGCGCCGGCAGCTGGGCCGGCCGGGTTTCCATGGCCGCGGGCCGCGTCTCGATCGGCGCGGGCCGCGTGGGAAGGTCGGTCGGGCGGGTCGCCTGCTGCGCCAGTTCCGGCTCCACCAGCACGGACTCGTCGCTCAGGTGGGCGGTGGCGTCGAACACCTCGCTGCAGTGGCCGCAGCGCACCCAGCCTTCGGAGATCTTCAGCTGGTCCGGCACGACACGGAACATCGTGCCGCAGGAGGGGCAGCTGGTGATCAGGCTCATGAGCCAGCGATTGTAGGGAGGCCGGCGGGGGAACTCAGAAGCCGGCCGTCATCAGGATCCAGCCGTCCTCTTCGTCGGCCACTTCCAGCTGCGCGTACGGGGCGTACGCCGCCTTCAGCTCGTCGGCCTGGCGCGAGAGGATGCCGGCCAGCACCAGGTGGCCGCCCGGGGCGGCGTGGGCGCACAGCAGGGGCGCCAGCACCTTCAGCGGCGTGGCGAGGATGTTGGCCAGCACGGTGTCGTACTTGCCGGCCGCCTGGTCCGGCAGGCCGGCGGCGAGCTGCACGCCGTTGGCCTTGGCGTTCGCCTCCGTGGAGCGCACGGCAGCCTCGTCGATGTCCACGGCGTCCACGTCCGTGGCACCGAACTTGGCGGCGCCGATGGCCAGGATGCCGGAGCCGCAGCCGTAGTCCAGCACGCGCTGGCCGAGCGGGTGGCGCGCGATCCAGCGCAGGCACATGCGCGTGGTCGGGTGGGTGCCGGTGCCGAAGGCCAGGCCCGGATCCAGGCGGATCACCTGCTGCGCCTGTTGCGGCGGCTCGTGCCAGGTCGGCACGATCCAGAAGGACGGCGTGATCTCCACCGGCTCGAACTGCGATTGCGTGAGGCGCACCCAGTCCTGCTCGGGCACGTCGACGATGGCGATGAACTTGCAGCCGGCGAAGAAGTCCTGCGGCGCCAGCAGCTCCGCCGCCTCCTTGGCCTGCGCCTGCTGCGCGAACAGCGCGATCACCAGCGAGCGCTGCCAGCCCTCCTTGGGCGGCGGCATGCCCGGCTCGCCGAACAGCGCCTGCTCCGCCGGCGTCTGCGCGTCCGCATCCTCGACCGAGATGCTCAGCGCGTCGAGCGCCTCCAGCGCGTCACCGACCGCCTCGACGCGTTCCTCCGGGCACAGCAGCCGCAGCTCGAACATGTTCACCGTCTACCGCTTGTGATGCGAGAGCCACTCTTCCAGGTAGTGGATGTTGGTGCCGCCGGCCATGAACTTGGCGTCGACCATCAGCTCGCGGTGCAGCGGGATGTTGGTCTTGATGCCTTCCACCACCGTTTCGCCCAGCGCCCCGCGCATGCGGGCCAGCGCCTGCTCGCGCGTGTCGCCGTGCACGATGATCTTGCCGATCATGCTGTCGTAGTTGGGCGGCACGAAGTAGTTGTTGTACACGTGCGAGTCCACGCGCACGCCCGGGCCGCCGGGCTGGTGCCACAGCTGGATGCGCCCCGGCGAGGGCACGAAGGTGTACGGGTCCTCGGCGTTCACGCGGCACTCGATCGCGTGGCCGCGCAGCACGATGTCGCCCTGCTTGAAGGGCAGCTTCTCGCCGGCGGCGACCTGGATCTGCGTCTTGACGATGTCGATGCCGGAGATCAGCTCGGTCACCGGGTGCTCCACCTGCACCCGCGTGTTCATCTCGATGAAATAGAACTCGCCGTTCTCGTAGAGGAACTCGAAGGTGCCGGCGCCGCGGTAACCGATCTTCTTGCAGGCGGCGGTGCAGCGGTCGCCGATCTTCTCGATCAGCTTGCGCGGGATGCCCGGCGCCGGCGCTTCCTCGATGATCTTCTGGTGGCGCCGCTGCATGGAGCAGTCGCGCTCGCCCAGGTAGACGGCGTTGCGGTGCTTGTCCGCCAGGATCTGGATCTCGACGTGGCGCGGGTTCTGGAGGAACTTCTCCATGTACACCGCGGGATTGCCGAAGGCCGCCTGCGCTTCCGCCTTGGTCATCTGCACCGAGTTGATCAGCGCCGCCTCGGTGTGGACCACGCGCATGCCGCGCCCGCCACCGCCGCCGGCGGCCTTGATGATCACCGGGTAGCCGACCGCCTTGGCGATGCGGCGGATCTCCACCGGGCTGTCCGGCAGCTCCCCTTCGGAGCCGGGCACGCAGGGCACGCCCGCCTTGATCATGGCCTGCTTGGCCGAGACCTTGTCGCCCATGATCCGGATCGCTTCCGGGGTCGGGCCGATGAACTGGAAGCCGCTTTTTCCACCCGCTCGGCGAAATCGGCGTTTTCCGAGAGGAAGCCGTAGCCAGGGTGGATGGCCTCGGCGTCCGTCACTTCGGCCGCCGCGATGATGGCCGGCATGTTCAGGTAGCTCTGGGCCGAGGGGGCGGGGCCGATGCACACGGCCTCTTCCGCCAGCTTCACGTACTTGGCTTCGCGGTCGGCCTCCGAATAGACCATCACCGCCTTGACGCCCAGCTCGTTGCAGGCGCGCTGGATCCGCAGGGCGATTTCGCCGCGGTTCGCGACCAGGATCTTCTTAAACATGGGTGTCGCGGCGAATCGCCGAAGGCCGAATCAAAAACGCGCCTACGGCGCGGCGCCGTCGGTTCGCGACCAGGATCTTCTTGAACATGCTTATTCGATGATGAACAGCGGCTGCCCGTATTCCACGGCCTGCCCGTTCTCGCACAGGATCGGGTGATCGTGCCGCCCTTGTCGGCCTCGATCTCGTTGAGGATCTTCATCGCCTCGATGATGCAGATCGTCTCGCCTTCCTTGACCTGGCTGCCCACTTCCACGAAGGACTTGGCGCCGGGGGCGGAAGCCCGGTAGAAGGTTCCCACCATGGGCGACTTCACCGTGTGGCCCTTGGGGGCCTCGGGCGCCGCGGCGGCCGGTGCGGCGGCGGGGGCGAGGGCGGCGGCCGGCGCCGCGGCGGCCTGCATTTGCATCGGCATGGGTTGCTGGATCGCGTGGACCATCGCGGGGCCACCCTTCACGATGCGGACCTTGCCTTCGGCTTCCGTGATCTCCAGTTCGGACACATTGGATTCCGACACCAGGTCGATCAGTGTCTTGAGTTTGCGCAAGTCCATGGGGAGGTTCTCCTGCCTCGTCTTGAGAGCACGCGAATTTACAGCAAAATTCGCTTACTTACGGCTTTTGACCCGAACGAGTGCTAATTTCTTGATGTGCGGGCGCTACAGCGCCGCTGGGCGAGCCCCCGGGGCGGGCCGGCGGCGCGTCAGCCGAGACCGGACCAGGCTTTCAGGTCGGCTTCGCTGACGCGGCCCATTCTACGCTGGCGCAGCTTGCCATCCGAATCCACGACCACGGAAAACGGCAGGCCGCCGGCCAGGTTGCCGAGTTCGCGCGTCAGCTGCGTGCCTTCCAGGCCGGCCAGGCCGATCGGAAAACTGACTGGCGTGCGTTGCAGGAACTTGCGCACCGAGGACGGCTGGTCGATCGCGAGTCCGACCACTTGCCAGCCGTTCGCCGCATGTTGGCGGTAGAAAGCATCGAGCAGCGGCATTTCCTCGATGCAGGGCGCACACCAGGTGGCCCAGAAGTTCACCAGCAGCGGCTTGCCCTTCAAGCTCGCCATGTCCAGCGCGCCGCCTTGCGGCATGTCGAACTTCAGGGTCCACAGGCGCTGCATGACCAATGCGTCCGCGTCCGATCCGGTGCTGCGCTGGCGCCACCAGGCCAGGCCGGCACCGGCCACGGCGGCCGCGCCGGCCACCGAAGCGATCAACCACTTGCGGCGGCCGTGCGCGCGCGGGGCGGCGGCCGTTCCGTCTTCATTCATGTCCGGTTTCCTCCACCAGTGCGCGCACGGCCGCCAGGTCGCCGCGGGGCGTTCGCCCCTTGGCATCGGGCCGGAGGGCGCCGCGCAGGTCGTCGTGATCGTAGACCAGGAGGTGGACGCCGATCTCCTCGCCCAGTTCCCGGCACCTGCTGCTGATGCTCAGGGCCTCCACCGATTCGCCGTTGAAGCCGGTCACCGTGCGCGGCGTGTAGTCGACCGCGTTTTCGATCAGCTTGATCTCCGCCGACTTGGGGTCGTCGCAGAACATCTGGATGTAGACGTCGGACAGGCGCGTGGCGGTGCCGTGCCAGACCGCGCCCCCGAGGTAGGGCCGGAACTCCGCCAGCCGCTCCATCCAGGTCAGGGCCAGGCGGCGCAGCGCCGCCAGTTCGGCCGGCTGGGTCTCGGCGCAGAAGATGGCTATGTACTCGCGCACGGCGTCTTCCAGGCTGTCGTTGTCCGGCAGCGCGGTGCGCGCGCCCAGCCCCATCTGCTTGACCGCGCGCCGCTTGGCCGGTCCGTACTCCAGGCCCTCTTCCACCACCAGCCGGGCGGCGGCGGCGGCGATCTCCGACTGCAGGGTGTCCATCGGGTGCATTCTGCATGGACGCGGCCGCCCCCGCGCCCTACAGTGCCTTGCACCACGAGCCGGGAGACAGGCATGCAAAGCACGATGATGGACACCCCGCTGTCGCTCAACCACCTGCTGGAGCGCGCGGGCCACCTGTTCCAGCGCAACGAGATCGTCTCGCGCCTGCCGGACAAGTCGCTGCGCCGGCACACCTATGGCGAGTTCCACCGCCGCACGCGCTCGCTGGCCTCGGCCCTGCAGAACTTGGGGCTGAAGAAGGGCGACCGGGTCGCCACCTTGTGCTGGAACCACCACGCGCACCTGGAGTGCTACTTCGGGATTCCCGCGGCCGGCGGGGTGATGCACACACTGAACCTGCGGCTGTCGCCCGACGAGATCGGCTGGATCGCGGGCGACGCCAAGGACCGCTTCCTGGTCGTGGACGACGTGCTGCTGCCCCTCTACAAGCAGGTGGCGCCGCTGCACCAGTTCGAGAAGGTGATCGTGTTCCCCTTCTCCGGCGCGCCGGTGGCCGCGGAATTCTCCGACTACGAGGCGCTGCTGGCCGAGGCCGACCCCGAGGGCTTCCGCTACGCCGCGCACGAGGAGGACGACCCCGTCGCCATGTGCTACACCTCGGGCACCACCGGGCGGCCCAAGGGGGTCGCCTATTCGCACCGCTCCACCATCCTGCACACGCTGGTGGCCAGCCTGGGCGACTTCTGGGGCCTGCGCGGGACCGACGTGGTGATGCCGGTGACGCCGATGTTCCACGCCAACAGCTGGGGCATGCCCTACGGCGCGGTGATGATGGGCGTGAAACTGGTGTTCCCCGGCCCGCACCTGCACCCCGAGGACCTGCTGGACCTGATGCAGGTGCAGCCTCCGACCCTGTCGCTGGGCGTGCCCACGATCTGGATGAGCCTGATCCAGACCTACGACGCGGCGCAGGACCCGGCGTCGCCGCACCACGGCCGCTGGAAGCTGCCGCGCGGCATGCGCTCGCTGGTGGGCGGTGCGGCCGTGCCGGAAGCGCTGATCCGCGCCTTCGACCGGCACGGCATCTGGATCATGCAGGGCTGGGGCATGACGGAGACCTCGCCGGTCTGCACGATCTCGTATCCGCGCGCCGAACTGCAGGACGCCAGCGGCGACGAGAAATACCGCCGCGCCGCCATGGCCGGCGTGCCGGTGCCGCTGGTGGACCTGCGCGTCTGGGGCGACGCGGGCGAGCAGCCCTGGGACGGCAAGAGCGTGGGCGAGATCCAGGTGCGCGGCCCCTTCATCACCGGCAGCTACCACGAGGTGCCGGTGAGCCCCGAGAAGTTCACCGCCGACGGCTGGCTGCGCACCGGCGACGTCGCGTCGGTGGACGAACTCGGTTTCGTGCGCATCACCGACCGCACCAAGGACCTGATCAAGTCGGGCGGCGAGTGGATCAGCTCGGTGGACCTGGAGAACGCGCTGATGGCGCATCCCTCCGTGGCCGAAGCGGCGGTGATCGCCATCCCGGACGAGAAGTGGAGCGAGCGGCCGCTGGCCTGCGTGGTGCTGAAGAAGGGCGCGGACGTGCATCCCGGGGCGCTCAACGAGCACCTGCTCAAGCACAGCTTTGCCAAGTGGCAACTGCCGGAGCGCTACGAGTTCATCGAGGCGGTGCCGCGCACGTCCACGGGAAAATTCTGGAAGCTGAAGCTTCGCGAGCGATTCCCGAAGTAAGCGTTACGGTCCAGCTTGCCGGGCCCGGGATAATCCGGCCCCATGCACATCCACATCCTCGGCATCTGCGGCACGTTCATGGGAGGGCTGGCCGCACTCGCCCGCGAGGCGGGCCACAAGGTGACCGGCTGCGACGCCGGCGTCTACCCGCCCATGAGCGACCAGCTGCGCTCGCTGGGCATCGATCTCATCGAAGGCTTCGGCACCGAGCAGCTGGCCCTGAAGCCGGACGTCTGGGTCGTCGGCAACGTGGTGTCGCGCGCCCGCGCCGCGGACGGCACGCCGCGCTACCCGCTGATGGAAGCCATCCTCGACCAGGGCCTGCGCTACACCAGCGGCCCGCAGTGGCTGGCGGAGAACGTGCTGCAGGGCCGGCACGTGCTGGCGGTGGCGGGCACGCACGGCAAGACCACCACCACGTCCATGCTCGCCTGGATCCTGGAGCACGCCGGCCTGCAGCCCGGCTTCCTGGTCGGCGGCGTGCCGCTCAACTTCGGCGTGTCCGCGCGCCTGGGCAACACGGCGCGCCCGCTCACGCCCTTCGTGATCGAGGCCGACGAGTACGACACGGCCTTCTTCGACAAGCGCAGCAAGTTCATCCACTACCGGCCCCGCACCGCCATCCTGAACAACCTGGAGTTCGACCACGCGGACATCTTCGATGACCTGGCGGCGATCGAGCGCCAGTTCCACCACCTCGTGCGCACCATCCCGTCCACCGGCCGGGTCGTCACCAACGGCCTGGAGGAAAGCCTGGCGCGCGTGCTGCACCAGGGCTGCTGGAGCGAGGTGCGCAGCTTCGGCGCCGCGGTGAGCGACTTCCGCGCAGAGGGGGAGCCCACGCGCTTCGACGTGCTGGAGCAGGGCCACCGCGTGGCGCAGGTGCACTGGGAGGTGGGCGGCGTGCACAACCAGCTCAACGCGCTGGCGGCCATCGCGGCGGCGCAGCACGTGGGCGTGACGCCCGTGACGGCGGCGATGGCGCTGCGCGAGTTCCGCAACGTCAAGCGCCGCATGGAGGTGCTGGGCATCGCCAACGGAATCACGGTCTACGACGACTTCGCGCACCACCCCACCGCGATCCGCACCACCATCGACGGCCTGCGCCGGCAGGTCGGCCAGCAGCGCATCCTGGCGGTGTTCGAGCCGCGCAGCAACACGATGAAGCTGGGCACGATGAAGGCGCAGCTGCCATGGAGCCTGGAGCAGGCCGACCTGTCCTTCTGCCACGCGGGCGGCCTCGGCTGGGATCCTGCCGATGCGCTGCGGCCCATGGGCGACAAGGCGCGGATCGCGCAGGACATCGACGAGCTGCTGCAGCAGGTGCGCTCGGCCGCGCGTCCCGGCGACCACGTGCTGTGCATGAGCAACGGCGGCTTCGGCGGCATCCACGCCAAGCTGCTCAAGACCCTCGGCACCCCCGCCTAGAAGCTCGAGGGCATCAGCGGCAGCGGCGCCGTCATGTCGGAGATGCGGCGGCCCGGCAGGTCGGGCGGCCGCGGCGCGGAGTCCATCACCACGCTGTACGCGCTCTGCTCGCCGGCGGTGGAATCGCGGCCGCCCGGCAGGCGCGGGCCCGACTGCATCGCGCGCTTGGGGTTGGACGTGATGGAGCCCACCACGTAGAGCGCCGACAGCACGCGCGTGAGCGGCTCGACGCCCAAACCGGTGGCCTGCTGCAGGCCGCTGAAGTTCATCCCCTGGTTGGTGGCCAGCTCACGCACGATCAGCAGGTGCGCATCCTTCAGCTGGCGCTGCGGCAGCCGCGGCGGCCGGCGGAAGTACAGGGGCTGGTCCCGGTAGTGCGGCGGCAGCAGGTCGCGCTCGGTGCGCTGCGCGTACTGCCACATCAGGAGCGACACGCTCGCGCGCTGGTAGTGCAGCGGAATGGACACGGCACCGCGGTCGCGGATGCACCAGCTCGCCTCGGCGAAGTCCTTGGAGCTGACGCCCGGCTTCACGCCGGAGCCCAGCTTGAGGTCCACCACCGCCAGCAGTTCGGAGCCCCGCAGCACTTCCCAGGAGCCGGAGCCGAGGCTGGGCTGGTTGTCCGCGATGCTGGACGCCAGCGCGAACTGCGACAGCATGGTCGACATCCACTCGGCGAACTGGTGCAGCACGCGCGCGCCCGCTTCCCGGTCGCCCAGCGGAAAGGTCACGGCAGGCTTGAATCCGGGGGCGGCGATCGGCAGGGAGAAGCCGACCGGTCGGTCCACGTCGGCCAGCGCGAGCTGGACCGAGCGGCCGGAGGGAACGGCGGGCTGGACGCGCAGGTGCTCGTTGGGCATCAGCACGGTGCGGCTGCCTTCCAGCCACCAGGCGTCGGCATCCGCAAAGCGCCCAGCTCCCAGCGTGCCCGCGGGGAGCCGGCGGCAGCCGCGGCCTCGGCTGCCTGTTTCTGCTGCGCCTCGGTATACCCCGCCAGCCCCAGGCGGAGGGCGGGGACTTCGATGCTCATTGGTTCCTCCTCGGGCTCTCGGCCGAGTCGAAACCAATGTACCGGACAAGTTACCGAATGTAAATACTCCAGCTGGGCTGAAGGTCAACGGGACCGGCGCTTCCTCACGGCCTGGGCCAGGACATCCAGCACTTGCAGCGATTCGCTCCAGCCGATGCAGGCATCAGTAATGCTTTTCCCGTACTCCAGGGCCTGCGGATCGTCCTTTCCGGGGCTGAACTTCTGCGCGCCGCCCACCAGGTGGCTCTCGACCATCAGGCCGAACACGTTGCGCGAACCCGACGCGACCTGGCCGGCGATGTCGCGCGCGACATCCAGCTGCTTCTCGTGCTGCTTGCTGCTGTTGGCGTGGCTGCAGTCGACCATGAGGGTGCACGGCAACTTGGCCGCCTCCAGCTCGCGGCAGGCGGCGGCGACGCTGGCGGCGTCGTAGTTGGGGGCCTTGCCGCCGCGCAGGATCACGTGGCAGTCGCGGTTGCCGTTGGTCTGCACGATGGCCACCTGCCCGTTCTTGTGCACCGAGAGGAAGTGGTGAGGGCGCGCGGCGGCCTGGATCGCATCGGTGGCGATCTTGATGTTGCCGTCGGTGCCGTTCTTGAAGCCGATCGGCGCCGACAGCCCCGAGGCCAGCTCGCGGTGCACCTGGCTTTCGGTGGTGCGCGCGCCGATCGCGCCCCAGGAGATCAGGTCGCCGATGTACTGCGGCGAGATCACGTCCAGGAACTCGCTGCCCGCCGGCACGCCCAGCCGGTTGATCTCGATGAGCAGCTGGCGCGCGATGCGCAGGCCCTCGTCGATGCGGTAGCTCTCGTCCAGGTAGGGATCGTTGATCAGGCCCTTCCAGCCCACGGTGGTGCGGGGCTTCTCGAAGTACACGCGCATCACGATCTCCAGCGAGTCGCTGTACTTCGCGCGCGCCTCCTTCAGCTTGCGCGCGTATTCCACGGCGGCGCCCGGGTCGTGGATCGAGCAGGGGCCGATCACCACCAGCAGCCGGTCGTCCTTGCCGGCCATGATGTCGTGGATGGAGCGGCGCGTGGCGCTGATCAGCGTCTCCACCGGCGTGCCGCGGATCGGGAAGAAGCGGATCAGGTGTTCGGGAGGAGGAAGCACGGTGATGTCCTTGATGCGTTCGTCGTCGGTCTGGCTGGTCTTGTCGACGGGGCTCGCATACCAGGCATCGCTGGCGGTGGTGGCTTTGGCGGTCATGGACGGCTTCTCTTCCTGGAGGTGGGTTTTGCGCGGCCAAGAAAAAACCGCCGGGGGTGCCGGCGGTTTTTCGAGGTTCTTTGCGTTTGTCGCGGGTACGCTCAGATCTCTCTTCCGCCGGGGGCGCTGGAGAACCAAAAGTAGCCAAAAAGAAGGCGCGAACGGGACGCATGGGGGCCAATTTAGCACACTCGCCTGTTGGCCCCGCGTCAGGTGCGGGACCGCGTTGCATCAGCGCCGCAGCTTCTGCCACCACTGCAGCACACGGTCCATCTGCGGCTCGCGCAGCTCGCCGAGGTCGGTGCCGGCCTCGCCCTCGCGCTCCAGCCACTGCTCGTACATGTCGATCAGCAGCATGCCTTCGCCCAGCGTGCGCCAGCTCACCAGGGCGAATTCGTCGGGGGTGACCGCCACCTCGTCGTCCCAGGGATCGATGTGCAGCAGCCACTGGCCGATCAGGACGCGGAAGTTGTTCAGCGCCTGCAGGTAGCCCGCGTATTCGTAGAGGCCGCGCCAGGCCAGCCCCAGGTTCACCACCATGCTGCGGTGGTCGCGCAGCACCGTGAGCATGTCCATCAGCACCGGGCCCGCGCGGTCGCGGTGGCGGCTCAGGCGCAGGCTGGCCACCACGCCTTCGGCATGCATCGCCAGGGCCTGCATGCTCTCCGAGAAGATGCGGCTGTCCTCGTCGGCGATCGCATGGCGCAGGAAGTTGCTCAGCTCGCCGAAGGTGTTGGCGCTCGGGAGGTTGCCCAGTCCGCCCAGCGGGTAGCGGGAGGACGCGGGAATGGTGATGCTGTTCATCGGGCGGCGGCTTAAGGGAAAGGAAGTATCTTCCCGGCCCCGCAGGCGCACCAGACGCGGATGAGCTGCCGCCTACGGACGGCAGCTTCCGGCGGTCAGGCGGTACCGCCGACGGTCAGCGTCGATGCGCAGCGTGGGCTGGCCGACCCCGACGGGCACGCTCTGGCCTTCCTTGCCGCAGGTGCCCACGCCGGTGTCCAGCTTCATGTCGTTGCCGATCATGCTCACGCGCGTGAGCGCGTCCGGGCCGTTGCCGACGATGGTGGCGCCCTTCACCGGGTACTGGATCCTGCCGTTCTCCACCCAGTAGGCCTCGCTGGCGGAGAACACGAACTTGCCCGAGGTGATGTCGACCTGGCCACCGCCGAAGTTGGTGGCGTAGAGGCCCTTCTTGATGCTGGCCACGATCTCTTCCGGCGCCTTGTCGCCGCCCAGCATGTAGGTGTTGGTCATGCGCGGCATCGGGATGTGCGCATAGCTCTCGCGGCGGCCGTTGCCGGTGGGCGCCACGCCCATCAGGCGCGCGTTCATGGAGTCCTGGATGTAGCCGCGCAGGATGCCGTCCTCGATCAGCACGTTGCGCTGGCTCGGGTTGCCCTCGTCGTCCACGTTGAGCGAGCCGCGGCGGTCGGCGATGGTGCCGTCGTCCAGCACCGTCACGCCCCTGGCGGCCACGCGCTGCCCCACGCGGCCGGAGAAAGCGCTGGAGCCCTTGCGGTTGAAGTCGCCTTCCAGGCCGTGGCCCACGGCCTCGTGCAGCAGGATGCCGGGCCAGCCCGGGCCGAGCACCACGACCATCTCGCCGGCGGGGGCCGGGCGCGACTCCAGGTTGGTCAGCGCCGCCTTCACCGCGTCGTCCACGTAGGCCTGCAGGTGCGCGTCGTCGAAGTAGCCCAGGCCGAAGCGGCCACCGCCGCCGCCCGAGCCCATCTCGCGCCGGCCGTTCTGTTCGGCGATCACCGTGACCGACAGCCGCACCAGCGGCCGCACGTCGGCGGCGATGGTGCCGTCGGCGCGCGCGACCAGCACGACGTCGTATTCGCTGGCCAGGCCGGCCATCACCTGCGCCACGCGCGGGTCCTGGCGCGCGCCATGCGCTCCACGCGTCCCAGCAGTTCCACCTTGGACGTGCTGTCCAGCGTGGTGATCGGGTCCAGCCCCTGGTACAGCGAGCGGCTGCCCGCGACCTGCTGCGCCGGCACCTTGGCGCGCACGTTCTGCGAAGCCGCGGCGATCGAG
Organism: Ramlibacter montanisoli; assembly: GCF_013087525.1. Taxonomy (GTDB): domain Bacteria; phylum Pseudomonadota; class Gammaproteobacteria; order Burkholderiales; family Burkholderiaceae_C; genus Ramlibacter; species Ramlibacter montanisoli. The sequence continues at coordinate 2,847,093 of NZ_JABFCS010000001.1, forward strand.
CGCACGGTGCGCGCCGCATCCAGCAGCGAGGCTTCCGAGATGTCGTCCGAATAGGCGAAAGCGGTCTTCTCGCCGCTGACCGCGCGCACGCCCACGCCCTGGTCGATGCTGAAGTTGCCGGTCTTGACGATGCCTTCTTCCAGGCTCCAGCCTTCGCTGCGCGTGTACTGGAAGTACAGGTCGGCCTCGTCGACGCGGTGCGCGCGGATCTCCGCCAGCGCGCGCGCCAGGTGGGTTTCGTCCAGGCCGAAGGGTTCGAGCAGCAGCGCCTTCGCGGTGGCGAGGCGCTCGATGGTGGGTTCGCGGGAGATCATCGGTCCATTGTAGGGACTGCACCCTGCCCCCGCGGCGTGCAGATGTTTATCCCGAAAACGTTCTCAGCAGTTCGGGCCGGCCCAGTTCTTCCAGCAATGCGCCCGCGCTCGCATGGCGGTCCTGCGGCTGCTTGGCCATCAGCCGGTCGACGATGGGCTGCAGCGCCGTCAGGTCCTCCGGCAGGCGGGGCGCGGGAGCCGTGAGGTGCTGGGCCAGCAGCAGTTCGAGCGTCTCGCCGGCGAAGGGGCGGGCGCCCGCCAGCATCTCGAAGAACATCACGCCCAGGCTGTACAGGTCGCTGGCCGGCGTGATGGTGCCGCCCTTGGCCTGTTCCGGGCTGAGGTAGTAGGGCGTGCCCACCACCTCGCCGTGCAGCGTCTGCGCCAGGCCCAGCGCCGCGTCGCTCTGCAGGGGCTTGGCCACGCCGAAGTCGGCCAGCACCACCGTGCCGTCGGGGCGCAGCATCACGTTCTCGGGCTTCAGGTCGCGGTGGATGATGCCCTTGGCGTGCACCGCCTGCAGCGCCTCGGCCACCTGCCGCACCACGTCGATGGCGCGCTCCGGAAACATGCCGCCGCGCAGTTCGGTGCGCAGGTCGCCGCGTTCGAAGTACTCCATCGCGATGTAGGCGTGGTCGTCGGAGAAGCCCTGGTCGTAGATGCGGATCACGTGCGGATGCGCGATGCGCGAAAGCAGCGCGTACTCCTGGATGAAGCGCGTGAGGTTCGCGCCGGCGGAGGTGCCCGCGGCCGACAGCACCTTGAGCACCAGCGGCAGGCCGTCGGCCTCGCGCTCGGCCAGGAACACCTCGGTGGTGCTGCCGGAAGCCAGCTTGCGCAGCAGGCGGAAGCCCTTCAGGCGCAGCGGCGCCTCGCCCGGCTCGAACTGGTGGTGCTTGAGGGTGGACAGCTTGTTGCGCAGCGCGCCCTTGACGGCGCGCGCGGTGATCTCCGAATTCACCTGCACTGCCAGCCGGATCTCCTCGGCGCGCTCGGCGAGCTCGCCCATGCCGTTCTGGCGGTCCAGCGCGCTGGCCTCCAGGCCGACGATCTCGGCGACGTCCACCCAGCCATTGCGCCCGCGCACTTCCAGCGAGGTCATGCCGCCGGTCTGCACGCCCTCGCCCGCCTGTTCCAGCACCGCGCTGCTGGCAACCACCGTCCAGCCCAGTTCCTTGCTCGCGCCCTGCAGGCGCGCCGCGGTGTTGACCGTGTCGCCGATCGGCGTGGTCTCCTTCACCTGCGTGCTGCCCAGGCGGCAGATCGTCACTTCGCCGCAATGCAGGCCCACGCCGATGGCGAAGGGCGGCAGCCCGCGGTCGGCGAAGCGCTGCTGCAGCCAGCCGCGGAACTGGTGGGTGGCCAGCGCCAGGGCCAGCGCGGCGGACACCGCGCGGCGCGCCGCCGGCAGCGGCGAGCCGCTGCCCTGGTCCGCGAACACCGCCATCAGCCCGTCGCCGATGAACTTCAGGTGACGGCCGCCGTGGCGCAGCACCGGCTCCGACGTGCGCTCGAAGTACCGGGTGAGCAGTTCCGCGACCTCGCTCGACCCGAGCTTCTCGGCGATCGAGGTGAAGTTGCGGATGTCCGAGAACAGCACGGTGGCGTCCAGCACCTGGTCCGCCACCGCCCCCTGCGGCGGTTCGAAGGCGAAGGCGGCCGCCACCGTGTCGCCGCCCAGGCGCTCGGTGAAGGCACGCCGCAGTTGGTCCTCGCGCGCCTGCACCGCGGAGTCGATGCTGTGGGCGATGCGGCCGCGCTTCTTCAGCAGGCCTTCCAGCGCCTCCAGCAGTTCGGTGCGGGTGAAGGGCTTGGCCAGGTAGTCGTCGGCGCCGGCGGTCATGCCGCGGCGCATGCTGGCGCGGTCGTCCAGCGCGGTGAGCATCAGCACCGCCGTCGTCGCCAGCGCGGGATCCGCGCGCAGCGCCTCCACCAGCGCGAAGCCGTCGAGGCCCGGCATGTTGACATCGCTGACCACCAGGTCCGGGCGCAGCGCGCGGGCGCGCTCCAGGCCTTCGCTGCCGTTGACGGCGACGCTGACCTCGTAGCCTTCCAGCCCCAGCAGGCGGGCCACGTTGCCGCGGATCGCGTCGTCGTCCTCGACGACCAGCACGGACGTCATGCGGCGAACAGCTTGAGCAGCGCGGCATCGTCCAGGCCGGCATGGCCGGCCTGGACCGCGTCGTTGAAGGCCTGGTGCGCCACCGGTCCCAGGCGGGCGGCGAAGCCGGCGGCGCGCGCCGCCTCCAGTGCCAGCCGCGTGTCCTTCTGCAGCAGGGTGACGTGCGCGCGCGGCGCGAAGTCGCCGTCGATCGCGCGCCGCATGCGGTCGGAGCCTATCCAGCTCTGGCCGCTCGATTGCTCGATGACGTCCAGCGTGCGCGCCGGGTCCAGCCCCAGCCGCTGCGCCAGCGCGATCGCCTCGGCCGCCCCCGCCAGGTTGATCGCCGCCAGCAGGTTGTTCACCAGCTTGGTCCGGGCGCCGTCGCCGGGGCGCGTTCCCACGCGGAACACCTTGCCGCTCAGGGTGTCGAGCAATTCGCGTTGCGCGTCATGGACGGCGTCCTCGCAGGCGACCATCAGGCTCATGCTGCCGTCGCGGGCCCGGGCCGGGCCGCCGGACATGGGCGCGTCGATGGCATGCAGGCCGCGTTCGGCCAGGCCGGCGGCGAGCCGTTCGACGTCGGCCGGCGCGATCGTGGGGCAAAGCAGCACCGCGCCGCCGGGCGCGAGCGCACCGGCGATGCCCTGTGGTTCAAAAAGGACGGATTCGGCCTGCTGCGCGTCCACCACGCAGACGATCACGGCCGCCGCGCCGCGCGCGGCCTCCGCCGGCGTGGCCGCGGCCGACCCGCCGAGGGGCACCAGCGCCTGCATGCGTTCGGCGACGAGGTCGCAGGCGCGCACCTGCCAGCCGCAGCCGAGCAGGCGCGCGGCCATGCCGCCTCCCATGTTCCCGACCCCGACGATCCCGACGTGCTTGTTCATGTCCCGGCCTCGGCGCGATTATGGTCGAGCCCCGTTCCGCCGCCCAGGGACATCCCCCATTGAGCAGAGGAGCGTTGCTCCCGCACGATCCATACTCCGCACGAGGGAGGGCCATCCGTGCGCGAGAGGGGAAAGACGATGCAGACGACCGGCGCGCTCGCGCCCCGCGAGGAAGTCCACCAGCGGCTGCTGGAGCTGCTGGCGGAGCAGAGCCGCCGCGTCCCCATCGCCGTCGGCATCATGATGGTGGTGGTGGCCGCGATGGCGGCGCAGCGCATGCCGCCCTGGATCCCGGCGACCTGGGCGCTGGTCACCATCGGCGTGCTGCTGGCGCGCCGGCACTGGCTCGGGCTGCTGCCCAGCCAGACCGAGATCCCGACCGACCAGCGCGTGGCCACCGCGGTCCGCCTGAGCCTGGTCAACGGCTGCATCCACGGCCTCACGCTGCTGGCCTTCCCGGTGCTGCACGAGACCGAACGCCTGTTCCTGACCCTGCTGCTCCTGGGCCTGTGCTCGGGGTCCGTGGGCACCACCGCCGGCCACCGGCGCCTGTTCCTGGCCTACGCCCTGCCCGCGGCCGGCTCCCTGCCGGTGTGGTGGTTGCTCTACCCGATCGGACCGAAGGCCGACTGGACCGACTTCTCCCTGGCCGTCCTGATCGTGCTGTACATCTGGGTGCTGGTCACCCTGGCCAACAACGCCTGGCGCAACTTCAGCGAGTCGGTGCAGATCCGCTTCCAGGACCGCGAGATGTCCGCGCAGCTGCGCGAGGCGCTGGCCCTGGCCAACCAGGCCAACCAGGCCAAGACCCGCTTCCTGGCCGCCGCCAGCCACGACCTGCGCCAGCCGCTGCACACCATCGGCCTGCTGGTGGCCGCCCTGTCGCTGCGGCCGATCGAGGGACGCGACCGCGAGGTGGTGGACCTCCTGAGCCAAGTGACCGTCGCCCTGTCCGAGCAGCTGGACCAGCTGCTGGACATCTCCAAGCTGGACGCCGGCGTGGTGACCCCCGACAAGAAGATCGTCGACCTGGGCGACATGCTGCGCATGCACCACGCGGAGATGCGCGCGGTCATCGAGGAAAAGGGCCTGCGCGCGATCATTGACACGCCCACCGGCCTGCGTTGCTGGACCGACCCCGCGCTGGTGCTGCGGGTGCTGCGCAACCTGACCGAGAACGCGGTCAAGTTCACCCCGTCCGGCCACGTCGCGCTGCGCCTGCGCGTGGACAACGGCGCCGCGCTGATCTCGGTGGAGGACACCGGCCGCGGCATCCCCCGGGCGAACTCGCGATGGTGTTCGAGGAGTTCTACCAGGTCGACAACCCGGAGCGGGACCGCACCAAGGGCCTGGGCCTGGGCCTGTCCATCGTGCGCCGCCTGTGCGAACTGCTCGGGATCAAGCTGGAACTGCAGTCGGTGGTCGGCCAGGGCACCACGGTCACCCTGCGCGTGCCGCTGGAAACCTTCGGCGGCTTCATGCCGACGCAAGTGCAACCCAGCCGCAACCAGGACTTCGCCGGCCTCACCGTGCTGGTGATCGACGACGAGCGCTCGGTGCGCATGGGCATGCGCGTGCTGCTGGAGGAACTGGGCTGCCAGTTCGTGGAGGCCTGTTCGATCGAGGAGGCGACGCAGCAGGCGCTGTCGGCGCGGCCCGACGTGGTGCTGGCGGACATGCGCCTGCGCAACGGCGAGACCGGCATCGCCGCCATCTCCAGCATCGTGGCCGCGATCGGCCAGACGCCCTCGGTCCTGATCAGCGGCGACACCGCGCCCGACCGGCTGCAGGAAGCCAACCGCGCCGGGATCACGCTGCTGCACAAGCCGGTGAGCCTGCCCACGCTGCAGGCCGAACTGGGGCGCATCCTGGACGACAAGGGGCCGCGCCATGAACCCACCCGGTCCTGATCCCGACCCTGCGGGCGCCGGCCTGCGCTGGCTCTCGCGCGACTACGCCGACCTGCGCGCCGGCTGGGACGGCAAGCCGATCGACGTGCTGATCGTCGGCAGCGGCTACGGCGGCGCCATGGCCGCAGCGGAACTCGCCGGGCGCCAGATCATGGAGGACGGCGTGCTGCGGCCGCTGCGCGTGTGCGTCCTGGAACGCGGCAACGAGTACGCCCCGGCATGTTCGCCTCCAGCCTGCAGGAGCTGCCGCCGCACGTGCGCGTGCACCGCGGCGGGCACGACAAGACCTTCGGGCCGCTGGACGCGCTGCTGGACCTGCGCGTGGGCCCCGACGTGTGCACGCTGGTGGGCAACGGGCTGGGCGGCGGATCGCTGATCAACGCCGGCGTGATGGAAAAGCCGCGCCTGCCCGATTGCGCGCGCCTGCCCCAGGCGCTGCGCGCGGACCTGTCCGACGCCTTCCTGGAACAGGTGAAGGCGCGGCTGGGCGCCAGCACGCAACTGCACGCGCACCCGCGCGTGCCGGCCGGCGGCCTGCCCAAGACGCAGGCCCTGCAAAAGCTGGCGCGGGCGGGCGATCCCGGCGCCGTGGAATTCCGCGCGGCCGCGATCACCGTGCAGGTGGCGGAGGACCCAGCCGATCCCGACGTGCCGCCCTGCACCCTGTGCGGCGACTGCATGACCGGCTGCAACGTCGGCGCCAAGAAATCGCTGGACACCACGCTGCTGCGCGAAGCCTGGCGCAAGGGCGCGGAGATCTACACCGGCGGCAGCGTGCTGCGGCTGCGGCGCAGCGGGGTGAAGGACGCGCGCTGGAGCGTGAGCACGGTCTACACCGACGAGTCGCTGCGCCGGCGGCACAAGCCACTGGACATCCTGGCGCAGCGCGTGATCCTGGCCGCGGGCACGCTGGGCAGCACGGAGATCCTGCTGCGCTCGCGCTCCTCCTCCCTGCTGTTCTCCCGCAAGCTCGGCGAGCAGTTCTCCTGCAACGGCGACAACCTGGTGGCCGTGCACGACGGTCCGGACCGCGTGCACGCGACCACGCGCGAATGCGAGCCGCTGCGCGAGCGGCAGGTGGGGCCGACGATCACCGCGGTGGCCGACCTCAAGGGCGTGCTGCTGCAGGAATTCGCGGTGCCCGCGCCCCTGAAGCGGCTGTTCGAGGAAACGGTGACCACCGCCCGCCTGCTCGACGACCTGGGCCGGCCGCCGAAGGGCTCACGGACCGGGCCCGACGGCTGCGATTCCTTCGGCGTCGATGCCGCGGCCATGGAACGCACGCTGCTGCTGGGCGTGATCGGCCATGACGAGAGCTGCGGCCGGCTGGTGCTCGACGAGCCGCGGCGGCGCGACGACCGCCGGCAGGCCGAGGGCAGGCTGGAGGTCCGCTGGCCGGAGGTGCGCCACGCGCACCAGCTGGAACACGGGTTCGCGGCGGCGAAGGCTCTGGCCGACCGCGCCCAGGGTGCGCAGGCCAGCGTGCTGCCCAATCCGCTGTGGCGCCTGCTGCCGCGCGACATGGAATTCCTGGTGCAGGGCGAGCGCGGCCCGGTGCTGACGGTGCATCCGCTCGGGGGCTGTCCCATGGGCGAGTCGGTGGAGGACGGCGTGGTGGACGATCGCGGCCGCGTCTTCGATGCGGACGCGGGCGAAGGCGGCGGCGGCGCGCGTGTGCACGAGGGCCTGGTGGTGCTGGACGGGTCCGTCGTGCCGGCGTCGCTGGGGGCCAATCCGGCGCTCACCATCGCCGCCGTCGCCCAGCGCGCGGCCGGCCTGCTGGCCACCGATTGGGGCCTGGCGCCGGCGGCCGCGCCGCTGCGCGCGCTGCCGCGCCGTCCGGTGTTCCGCCCGCCCGAGCAGTGCACGCCGCCCAAGCCGCGCGAAACCGAGGTGGAACTCGCCGAGCGGCTGATCGGCCGCTCGGGCAAGTACCTGGTGGAGCTGACCCTGCGCTACGCGCCGGCCACCGTCGCCGCCATGATGTCGGGCGAGCGGCCCAAGCTGCAGGTGGACAGCAAGCGCTCCTTCATGCGCGTGTTCGCCGGCGACGAGGAAACCCGCCGCCGGCTCATCACCTGGTCGGAACCGCGCCGCGACGACCAGGCGCTGGTGGTGGCGCGCGTGCAGGGGGACCTCGACCTGCTGCGGCAGGAGCCGGGCACGCTCGGCTGGCGCAAGTGGAAGGCCGCGTGGTGCTGGTTCGTCAACCGCGGCACGCGCGAGATCTGGGACGCCTACGTCGTGCGCACCGTGCAGCAGACGCTCAAGCCCTCGCAGTTCCTGGCCGCGGCGGCGCGCGCCGCGGAGGCGCGCTGCTTCGACTACACCGTGCAGGTGGGCGACATCGTCAAGCCGTCCGCGGACGGCCCCGCGCTGCTGAAGACCGGCGACACGCTCAAGGGCGCCAAGCGGCTCACCTATGGGCTGTACAGCAACCCCTGGCGCCAGCTGACCGAGATGAGGCTCACGCAATGGCCGGCCCGGCTCGGCGCCGGCACGCTGACGCTGGACGGCCGCTTCCTCGCGCGCCAGGGCTTTCCGCTGGTGCGCATCACGCGGCAGGAGAACCAGATCGTCGCGCTGGCGGAACTGGCTTCGTGGGCGGCCTGCTGGATGCGCATGCTGGCCAGCATCCACCTGTGGTCCTTCCGCTCCCCCGACCCGGCGCCCGCCGTGCGCCCCGCCTTGCTGCCTTCGTCCCTGCCGACGCGGCTGCCGGCGCCGCAGATCGAGGAGATCGAACTCGAGCCGCCGCGGCAGGGCGTCGCCGTGCGCCTGCGCCTGACGCGCTATGCGCGCCCCGAGGGACGGCCGGTCGCGCTGATCCACGGCTACAGCGCCAGCGGCACCACCTACACCCACGATGCGCTGCCCAAGCCGCTCGCGCTGCACCTGTACGAGCGCGGGCACGACGTCTGGGTGCTGGACCTGCGCACCAGCGCCGGCATGCCCTCGGCGCGCCTGCCCTGGCACTTCGAGGACGCCGCGCTGGCCGACATCCCGGTGGCGATCGCGCGCATCCGGGCCATCACGCGGGCGCCCACGGTGGACGTGTTCGCCCACTGCATAGGCGCGGTCATGCTCAGCACCGCGCTGCTCACGCACCACACCGACCTGTGGAAGTTCGACCTGGTCGACCCCGGCGGCGAGGGCCCGCGGGCGAAGCGCTATCCCGGGGAGCTGCAGGCGCTGCGCGGCAGCATCGGCCGCGTCGTGCTCTCGCAGAAAGCGCCCGCGCTGGTGTACAGCGACGCCAACGTGCTGCGCGCGTATTTCATGCGCGCGCTGCGGCAGGTGATCCTGCCGGAGGACTACCAGTTCAACGTTCCTGCCCAGACGAAGGGCGTGGGCGGCGGGCTGATGGACCGCGTGCTGGCCACCATGCCTTACCCGAACAGCGAGTTCCGCCGCGAGAACCCCTTCCTGCCGCCGTGGAAGCGCGCGCCCTGGGCGGCCTTCCGCCACCGCATGGACGCCCTGTACGCGCGCGACTTCAGCCTGGGCAACGTCACCGGCAAGACGCTGCGCGCGATCCACGACCTGTTCGGCCCGCTCAACCTGGACACGGTGGCGCAGGCGATCCACTTCGCGCGCACCAACACCATCACCGACGCCGCCGGCCGCGCGATCGACACCCAGGGCGCGACCCTGGCCGAGCGCTGGCCGCGGCAAGGCACGCTCAGCATCCACGGCGTGGACAACGGCCTGGCCGACGTCGCCACGCTCGACGTCTTCGAGCGGCAGATGCAGCGCGCCGGCGTGCCGCTGCAGGTGCGGCGCGTGGCCGGCTACGGCCACCAGGACTGCCTGATCGGCCGCCATGCCGAACGCGACGTCTTCATCCACATCTCGGAATTCCTGGAGCAGCGCCATGACGAACCCGAGCCGCAGCTGGCTGTGGCAGACCCCGTCGAACGGACTGGTGCACAAGCAGGGTAGCTGGTACGCCTGCGCCGACCGCACCCTGGGCGATGCCTGGGGCCTGCTCGCGCCGCTCCAGCGCGACGGCGAAGGCGCCTGGCAGGTCGCCGGCGGCGACGACGCCGAGTTCACCCTGCACCGCGTGACGGTCGACCACCTGCGCGAGCTGCCCATGCCCGCGCAATCCGAGGCGGAGCGCCTGGTCTGCCTGCTGCGCTACGACCACCCCGACGAACGTCCCGGCTCCTTCGCCTCCGCCTTCGCGCCCGCGCGCGCGGCGGCGCAGCGCAAGGGCGCGCACAAGGCGGCGGCGGACGACAAGGTGGCCGGCGCGGACCTGGACGCCGCGCTGCAGGAACTGCGGCGGCAGCTGGGCGACGACCTCGAGCGGCAGTTCCTCAGCCCGCCCGCGCCCAGGCCGCAGGCCCAGGCCGCGGCGAGCCGCGCCGTCCTGCCCGCGGGCCAGGGCGAGGTCTTCACCTTCGCCTTCGCGAGCTGCCAGTACCCCTCGGGCATGCTGGACCGGCTGCCCGCACTGCGTTCCTTCGAGGCGATCGCGCGCCGCTTTCCCGGCGGCACGGGGCTGCCGACGCGCCTGCTGCTGCTGGGCGACCAGGTGTACACGGATGCCACCTACGGGCTGCTCGATCCCGCGCGGCTGGACGACCGCTACCGCCTGCCGTACGAGCAGCTCACCTGCTGCGACGGCCCGTGGGCGTGCGTGCCGCAGGACCTGAAGCGCGTGACCTGCATGACGCTGGACGACCACGAGATCGCCGACGACTGGGAGCCCTGGTTCCCCGGAGCCACCGGCGAGCAGTACAAGCGCGGCCTGGCCGCCTACTGGCGCTACCAGCGCGGCGAGGAAACGCCGCCGGATCACCTGTGGACCACGCAGCCCGAGCCCTGGGAGCCGCAGGAGGGCTGGCGCCTGTTCATGGCCGACACGCGCACGGCGCGCGAGTATCGCAGCGAGGAAACGCTGGCCGAAGCCACCATCCTCGGGCGCAAGCAGACGGAGAGCCTGGAGGCCTGGCTGGCGGAGGCGCCCCCGCAGGACCTGAAGATCGTCAGCTCCGCGGCGATGCTGCTGCCGCGCACGCGCATCTTCCAGGACACGCCGCTGCGGCTGGACAACTGGCAGGGCTACCCGGCCTCGTTCCAGCGCCTGCTGGCTTTCATCTGCGACCACGGGCTGCGCAACCTGGTCTTCCTTTCCGGTGACCTGCACCTGGGATGCAGCGCGCGCATTCGCGTGCGCAACCGCGCCAGCGGCCAGGAAGCGGAGTTCCAGTCGCACCACGCGCCGGCGCTCTACGCGCCCTACCCCTTCGCCAACGAGACGCGCTGGAACCTGCTGCTGGAGGACGGCTTCAGCTTCACGCGCGAAGCGGGCGGCCAGGCGAGCACCTACGACGTCAGCGTCAGCGGCCACACCCTCGGCGAGGGGGTCCACGGCTGCGGGATCCTGCAGGCGCGCCGCAACGGGGCGGGCTGGAAGATCGAGGCCGACTTCCTGCGGGCCTAGGAGGACGCGCTAGGAGATGCGCACGCCCTGCTCCGCGGCCATGTACACGGCCTCGGTGCGGTTGCGGGTGCCCAGTTCCTGGTAGATGGCGCGCAGGTGCGTCTTGACGGTGCCGTCGCTGATCCCGAGTTCGCGGGCGATCAGCTTGTTGGAGCTGCCGCGCAGCGCGGCGCGCAGCACGTCGGCCTGCCGTTCGGTCAGCGAGGGGAAGGCATCGCGCACGTCGCGCGTGTGGATCGGCGCCATGCCGCCGGTGGGCAGGTAGACGCCGCCGTCGGCGATGGTCTTGACCGCCAGCATCAGCTGCGCCGGCGGCGAGTCCTTGGGGATGAAGCCGGCGGCGCCCAGGTCCACCGCGCTGCGCACCAGCTCCGCGTTGCGGTCGCCGGAGAGCACCACCACGCGCGTGAGCGGCGCCGATTCGCGCAGCGCCTCCAGCGCGCGGGCGCCGGCCAGGCCGTCCATGTGCCAGTCCATCAGGATCAGGTCGAAATTGGCGCCGCGGGTGGCGGCCAGGGCCTCTTCGGCCGAGGCGGTCAGGGTGACTTCCATGCTGGAGTCCAGCTTTTCCAGGAGGAGGCGCAGCCCTTCCCGGAAGAGGGAGTGGTCATCGCATACCAGAACTCGCATGAAGGCCTCCTATTGCCCGTACTGCAGGATAGCGGGAGGACCCGATCCGACCAAACGACCGCGCGATCTTGCCCGGCCGCGCCGCCGGGCGCGTCTCCCCATCGGGAGACCGATCCTAGCTCTGCACGAGGCGCTTGGACTTGGAAATCGACATCAGGATTCCCAGCCCCATCCCCAGCGTCACCATGGCCGTGCCGCCATAGCTGATGAAGGGCAGCGGCACGCCCACCACCGGCAGGATGCCGCTGACCATGCCCATGTTCACGAAGGCATAGGTGAAGAAGATCATGGTCACCGCGCCGGCCAGCAGGCGCGAGAACAGCGTCGGCGCCTCCAGCGCGATCGCCAGCCCGCGCAGCACCAGGAACAGGAAGGCGGCGATCAGGAACAGGGTGCCCAGCAGGCCGAACTCCTCGGAGTAGGCCGCGAAGATGAAGTCGGTGGTGCGTTCGGGGATGAACTCCAGGTGGGTCTGGGTGCCCTGCATGAAGCCCTTGCCGAACAGGCCGCCGGAGCCGATGGCGATCATGCCCTGGATGATGTGGAAGCCCTTGCCCAGCGGGTCGCGCGTGGGATCCAGCAGCGTGCAGATCCGCTGCTGCTGGTAGTCGTGCAGGATGAACCAGCGCACCCCGTCGGCGCACAGCGTGTCGCCGAAGATCACCAGCAGCGCGATCGCCACCACGCCCACCAGGAAGGGCGGGATGATCAGCTTCCAGGACAGGCCGGCGAAGAAGATCACCGACAGCCCGGCCATCAGCACCAGCAGGGAGGTGCCCAGGTCCGGCTGCTTCATGATCAGGCCGACGGGCACCGCCAGCAGCACCACGGCGACGATGAAGTCCAGCGGCCGCAACTGCCCTTCGCGCTTCTGGAACCACCAGGCCAGCATCAGCGGCATGGCGATCTTGAGGATCTCGCTCGGCTGGATCACCACGCCCACGTTGACCCAGCGCCGAGCGCCCTTCTTGGTGATGCCGAACACGGCCACCGCCACCAGCAGCGCCACGCCCACGATGTACAGCGGCACCGCGAAGCTCATCAGCCGCTGCGGCGGGATCTGGGCGATGACGAACATGATGCCCCCGGCCAGCAGCATGTTGCGGCCGTGGTCGAGGAAGCGGCTGCCGTGGTCGAAGCCGGAGCTGTACATGGTCAACAGCCCGGCGCACGCCAGCAGGAAGACGGCGAAGGCCAGCGGCCCGTCGAATCCCTGGAGCATGGGGGAAAAACGGTGGCGGAGGGACGGCTTATCGAAGACTGCGGCCATCCGGGGATTATCTCCCGCCCCTCATCCGAATGGCCGTAGCCGGGGAGACCCGGCTGCTAACATGCCGCGCAACCCATGAACATCCTCGTCGTCGACGACCACCCCTGTACCGCAGCGGCGTCGTGTACACCCTGCAGAACACGGGCATGGACGTCCATGTCATCGAGTGCTCGGTTCTGGAAACCGCCTTCCAGCGCATGGACGACGGCCTGGCCGTCGACCTGACGATCCTGGACCTGCAGATGCCGGGCTACCACGGGCTGGACTCGCTGCGTGCCATGCGCGGCCGCCGGCCGGAAGTGCCGGTGCTGGTGCTGTCCGGCAACGAGGATCCCGCCATCGTGCGCGAATGCATCGACCTGGGCGCCTACGGCTTCGTGCCCAAGTCGGCGCCCAGCGACCAGTTCCATGCCGCGCTGTCGCTGGTGCTCTCCGGCGGCGTCTACCTGCCGCCCACCAGCCTGAGCGTGGGCATGCCGGCCACCCGGGCCCAGCAGGACGCGTGGAGCCGCCTGGGCGCCCACCTCACCGAGCGCCAGCGCCAGGTGCTGCTGGGCATCGTCCAGGGCAAGCCCAACAAGGTGATCGCGCGCGACCTCGGCTTGTCCGACACCACGGTGAAGTCGCACGTGGCGCACATCCTCGATGCGCTGGTGGTGTCCAACCGCACCGAGGCGGTCTACGCGCTGGCCCGCGCCGGCGTGAGCATCCGCGACCTGCAGGCTTCCTCGCCCGACTCCGTGTTCTGAGGCTCAGGCCAGGTCGCCGGACTGCGTCACGTCGTTGCCCGGGAAGGCCGCGCGCACCGCGTCCAGCAGGCGGTCCGGTGTCACCGGCTTCTGCAGCACCGGCAGGTTCAGCCCGCGTTCCAGGATGTCCGGCTCGCCCGAGATGATCCACGCCGGAACCCAGCCGTATTCCGCCCGCACCGCGTCCACCGCCTCCACGCCCGTCCCCTCGGCCAGCCGGAAGTCGGCCAGCATCAGGTCCGGCGGGCGGTCCGCATGGCGCAGCACGTCCTGCAGCTGCGCCAGCGAAGCGGCCTGCGCCACGCGCGCGCCCGCTTCCACCAGCCAGGCGGAAAGCGCGTCCCGCGTGAGGCGGTCGTTCTCGAGAACCGCGACCAGCCGGCCGTGCAGCAGCGCCTCGCAGTGGCGCTGCCGGCGCGGCGGCTCGGCCGCCAGTCCTTCGGCGGCGAGCGGCAGCCGCAGCGTCACCTTCGTGCCCTGGCCCGGTTCCGACTCCAGGCGCAGGCCCGCCTGCATCAGGTCGGACATGTGGCGCGAGATGGCCAGCCCCAGGCCGATGCCCTCGGCCTCCGCCAGGGTGGCCGAGCGGCCGCGGAAGAAGGCGTTGCAGGCCTGCTCCAGGTCCTCGCGTTCCATGCCCACGCCCTGGTCGCTCACGCTCACGCCGACGGCGTCGCCCTCGCGCTTCACCCGCAGCACGATCTCGCCGCGCAGCGAGTACTTGAAGGCGTTGTCCAGGAAGTTGCGCAGCATGCGCTCCAGCAGCACGGGGTCGGCGGACACGGTGCAGGACTCCTGCACGTCCATGCGGAAGCGCAGGCCGCGCGCCGCGCACTTCTCGGCGAAGCCCGACACCGCGGCGGCGAGCAGCCGGTCCAGGTCCACCGGCTGCACCACCGCCTTCATGGTGCCGGCGTCGATCTGCGCGAAGTCCACCAGGTGGCGGAACATGCCGTCGATGGATTCGCCGGTGCGCACGATCTGCTGCGCCATCGCGTCGCGCCGGCCGGGATCGCTGGACCGGCGGAAGATGTCGGTGAGGAACATCAGCGCCTGCACCGGCTGCCGCATGTCGTGGCTGGCCGCCCCCAGGAAACGCGAGCGCGCCCGCTGCGTCTCCTGCTGCTTCTGCAGGCTCTCCCGCAGCTGCTGCACCAGCACCGCGTTCTGCTGCGCCGCCTCCACCGCGTCGCGCAACTGGGCCTGCACGATGCGCGCCAGGCGGATCAGCATCGGCGCGCCCAGCAGCATCGCCGCCGCGATCAGCAGCAGCTCGCGCAGGCCGGTGTGGCCCACCCACCCGAGGTACACCGTGGACAGGCAGGCCGCCAGGTACAGCGCGTACACGCGCGGCTGCACCGCCAGCACCGCCACGGCCAGGCAGACCCAGCCGACGGTGATGATGGTCAGCACGCCGAGGTCCGCCACCGACAGGGCGCGCGAGAACAGCGGGACCGACAGCGTCGTGATCCAGCTGGTGAGCGCCGCGACCACGGCGATGCGGTGCAGCGTGTGCTCGGTGGCGCCGTGCTTCTGCACCAGGCGGTGGAAATAGGGCTGGCGCACCACCATGCCGAGCGCGACCACCAGGTACCAGGCGAGGAAGGCTGCCCAGCCCACCGCCGGCACGAAGATCACGCCCAGCGTCGCTCCCATGAGCAAGGCAGTGGCCGCCCCGGCCCGGGTCTGGGCGAGGATCATGGCCACGCTGCGCTTGACCAGTTCCGTGGACACGTCGGAGCCGGTCGCCGCTGATTGTTCCTGGTCCGCCAACAGCTTCTCCGCTCCTAGGAGTTTGGCTTAAGGACGCATGTTTGGCCAAAGCCGCACGCAGGGCCTCTACCATCCGACGGATGGACACCTCCCACCTGTTGTATTTGCACGGCTTCCGCTCCTCGCCGCGCTCCTTCAAGGCGCAGATGGTGGAAGCGCAGGTGCGGCTGCGCCACCCCGAAGTCACCTGGTACTGCCCGCAGCTGCCGCCCTCCCCGAAGGCGGCCATGGAGATGGTGCAGCAGGCCATCGCCTCCTGGCCGCGCGAGCGCATGGCCGTCGCCGGCTCCTCGCTGGGCGGCTTCTACGCGACCTGGGTGGCGGAGAAGACCGGCTGCCGCGCCGTGCTGCTCAATCCGGCCGTGGACCCGGCGCGCGACCTCGGGCGCTACGTGGGCGAGCAGACCTCCTGGCACGATCCCTCGGAGCACTTCTACTTCGCGCCCGGCTACGTGGACGAACTGCGCGCGCTGGAAAAGGGCCCGGTGCGGCACCCCGACCGCTACTTCGCGGTCATCGCCAAGGGCGACGAAGTCCTGGACTGGCGCGAGATGACCGGCCGCTACCCGGGCATCCGCATGAAGCTGCTGGAGGGCGGCGACCACGCGCTGTCGGACTTCGACCGGCACATCGAGGAAGTGCTCGCTTTCCTGGGGCTGGCGTAGGCGCGGCCGGCGCAGGCCGGGCCGGGGATGGGGCATGGGACAATCCGCCCCATGTTCGTGCTGTTTGAAGATGCCGGGAAGTTCCTCGCCGGCCGGGTGCTGTCCGAAACCGACGCCTCGGCGCAGGTGGAGCTGGAAAGCGGCAAGCGGGTCAAGGTCAAGACCGCCAACGTCCTGCTGAAGTTCGAGAAACCCCAGCCCCAGGAACTGCTGCGCGAGGCGCAGGAGGTGGCTTCCGGCATCGAGCTGGACCTGGCCTGGGAGTTCGCGCCGGAGGAGGAATTCGCCTTCGGTGACCTGGCGCGCGAGTACTTCAGCGCCCAGGCCACCCTGCCGCAACAGGCCGGCGCGCTGCTGCGCCTGTTCGAGGCGCCGCACTACTTCCGCCGCGCCGGCAAGGGCCGGTTCCGGAAGGCGCCGCCGGAGATCCTGCAGCAGGCGCTGGCCGGCATCGAGAAGAAGAAGCAGCTGCAGGCGCAGATCGGCGCCTGGGCGGCCGAACTCGCCTCGGGCAGCTGCCCGCCGGCGATCCGCGAGCAGCTTTACCGCATCCTGTTCAAGCCGGACAAGAACGCGCCCGAATACAAGGCGGTGGTGGAGGCTTCGCGCAGCACGCAGACCGCGCCGCTCACGCTGCTGCAGAAGGCCGGCGCGATCACCTCGCCCTACCAGTTCCACTGGAAGCGTTTCCTCCTGGAGTACTTCCCCAAGGGGACCGGCTTCCCGCCGGTGGCAGCGCCCGCGATCAAGGACGACCTGCCGCTGGCCCCCGTGCAGGCCTTCTCGGTGGACGATTCCAGCACCACGGAAATCGACGACGCGCTGTCGGTGCAGGGGCTGGGCAGCGGCACGGTCACGGTCGGCATCCACATCGCGGCGCCCGGCCTCGCCATCCAGGCCGGCGCCCCGCTGGACCAGATCGCGCGCCAGCGGCTTTCCACGGTCTACATGCCGGGCCACAAGATCACCATGCTTCCGGACGACGTGGTGCAGGCCTACACGCTGATGGAAGGGCGCGACTGCCCCGCGGTGTCGCTGTACGTGCAGTTCGACGAGGCCTCCCTGGAGATCCAGGCGAGCGAGACGAAGCTGGAGCGCGTGCCGATCGCGGTGAACCTGCGGCACGACCAGCTCGATGACTCCCTGACCGAGTCCTTCCTGGAAAGTCCCAGCGCGCCGGAAGACGCGGTGCCCACGCCGGCGACGCGCTTCCACGCGGAACTGTGCTTCCTGTTCCGCCTGGCCAGGCAGCTCAAGGCGCAGCGCGAGGTGGTGCGCGGCAAGCCGGAGAACTTCAACCGGCCCGACTACAACTTCCGCGTGCCTGCCGCACCGGAAGGCGGCCCGGTGGGCGAGGAGGCCGTGGAGATCTCCGTGCGCAAGCGCGGCGCCCCGCTGGACCTGATCGTGGCCGAGGCCATGATCCTCGCCAACAGCACCTGGGGCCTGTGGCTGGCCGACATCGGCGTGCCCGGCGTGTACCGCAGCCAGGCCAGCCTGGCGCCGGGCGTGAAGGTGCGCATGGGAACCAAGGCCCAGCCCCACGCCGGCATCGGCGTCAAGGCCTATGCCTGGAGCACCTCGCCGCTGCGCCGTTACACCGACCTGGTGAACCAGTGGCAGATCATCGCGGCGGCCCGCCACGGCCGTACCGCGGCGCTCGCCGCCCCCTTCAAGCCGAAGGACGCGGAGCTGTTCTCCGTCATTTCCGCCTTCGACGCGGCCTACGGCGCCTACAACGCGCACCAGGCGGCGATGGAGCGCTTCTGGACCCTGAAGTACCTGCAGCAGCAGGAGATCCGCGAGCTGGAAGCCACGGTCTTCAAGGAAGGCCTGGCGCGGGCCGACACCCTGCCGCTGGTGCTGCCGGTGCTGGGCACCGGCGACCTGCCGCGCGGCGCGCGGGTGCGCGTGAAGCTGGGCGAGATCGACCTGATCACGCTGGACGTGAGCGGCACGGTCGTCCAGCGGCTGGACTCGGCGCCCGAGGCCGCAGTGTCGGCGGAGGACGACACCGAAGAGGAAACGGTCGCAGGTCCGATTGCGATCGCGGTGGATGTCACGGACACTTCCGGGGACGAAGCCGCCGCGGCAGCCGCTGCCGCCGATAATTAGCCCGAAGTGAACCTGAAGTCCCTGAGCACCCTGCAGATCGCGCTGGGCGTGTCGCTCCTTGCCCACGCAGCCGTGCTGTTCGTGCGGATCGTCGATCCCGAGGGCTTCAACCGCGTGTTCCAGGACACGCCGCTGGAAGTGGTGCTGGTCAACGCCCGCAGCAACGAGAAGGTGGACCGCGCGCAGGCCATCGCCCAGGCCTCGCTGGCCGGCGGCGGCGAGGCCGAAAAGGGCCGCGCCACCTCGCCCCTGCCGCCCTCGGCGCTCACCAGCGTCGGCGACGCCGCCGAGGACGAACTGAAGAAGATCGACGAGATGCAGCAGCAGCAGATGCTGATGCTCGCCCAGATCAAGAGGACGCTGGCCTCCATGCCGCCGGCCGACCCCAAGGAGGTCAAGACCAACCCGGAAGCCGCCGCGCGCGAGGAGAAGCGCCGCCACCTGGTGAAGCTGCTCGCCGAGATCGAGAGGCGCATCAACGAGGAAAACGCGCGGCCCAAGAAGCGCTACATCAGCCCCTCCACGCGCGAGGAGGTGTACGCGGTCTACTACGACAAGCTGCGGCGCAAGATCGAGGACCGCGGCACGCACAACTTCCCCGAGCTGGCCGGGCGCAAGCTCTATGGCGAGCTGACCATGATCGTCACCGTCAACCACGACGGCCGCGTGCTGGAGACCGAAGTGGTGGAGACCTCCGGCAACCGCGTGCTCGATCGCCGCGCCGCCACCATCGCGCGCGCGGCCGGGCCCTTCGGCCGCTTCAACGAGGGCATGCGCCGCCGGGCCGACCAGATCGTGGTCGTGTCGCGCTTCAAGTTCACGCGCGACGACACGCTCGAGACCAAGCTCACCAACCGCTGACGCCGCCGTGGACCGTTACTGCGTCATGGGCCATCCCGTGGAACACAGCAAGTCGCCGTGGATCCACGCGCGCTTCGCCGCGCTCACCGGCGAGCCGGTGGAATACGGCAAGCGCCTGATCGGGCTGGACGAATTCCCCGCGGCCGTGCGCGCCTTCATCGCCGAGGGCGGCAAGGGCTGCAACATCACCGTGCCCTTCAAGTTCCAGGCCGCCTCGCTGGTGAGCGAGCGAGCGCGCGCGCGCGGCGCTGGCCGATGCCTGCAACATCCTGAGCTTCCGCCAGGGCCGCATCGCCGGCGACAACACCGACGGCATCGGCCTGGTGAAGGACCTGGAGCACAACGCGGGCGTGCAGCTGGCGGGCCGCGAGGTGCTGCTGCTGGGCGCCGGTGGCGCCGCAGCGGGCGTGCTGGGCCCGCTGATCGATGCCCGCCCGGCGCGCATCGTGCTGGCCAACCGGACGCTGGCCAAGGCGCAATCGCTGGTCGACCGGCATGCGACGCTGGCCTCGGCCGAAGGCGTGCAATTGCAGGCCTGCGCGCTCGATGACGTGCCGGGACGCTTCGACGTGGTCATCAACGGAACGGCCAGCAGCCTGAGCGGCGGCGGCGTGCCGGTGGACGCACGCGTGCTGAAGCCGGGCGCACTGGCGTACGACATGATGTACGGACCCGCCGCGCAGGGCTTCCTGCAGTGGGCGCGAGAGCACGGCGCCGTGGGCCGCGACGGCCTGGGCATGCTGGTGGAGCAGGCGGCCGAAGCCTTCCTGATCTGGCGCGGCGTGCGGCCGCCCTCGGGACAGGTGCTGGCGGAACTGCGGCTGGAGCTGGAGCGATGAAGGCCATCCTGCGCTGGGTCGCGCTGGTGCTGCTGGCCTTCGTCGCGCTGCAGCTGTTCTTCGTGGGCCGCATCGCCGCGATGGTGGTGCTGGATCCGGAATCGACCACCTTCCAGCGCTCGGAAGCCTTCCGCATCGCCAGCGAGAAGCACCGGCTGCCCTGGCGCCAGCGCTGGGTGCCCTACGCGCAGATCTCGGACAACCTCAAGCGCGCGGTGATCGCTTCCGAGGACGGCAGCTTCGTCAACCACGACGGCGTGGACTGGGACGCGCTGGAGAAGGCGTGGGAACGCAATGCGAAGGCGGAGCGCAGGCGGCCAGGCGCGCGCAGCTGGTGCCCTCGCGCGCCAGGCCGCCGAAGATCGTGGGCGGCTCCACCATCAGCCAGCAACTGGCGAAGAACCTGCTGCTGTCCGGCGAGCGCAGCCTGGCGCGCAAGGGCCAGGAGTTCGTCCTCACGATGGTGCTGGAGCACACGCTGAGCAAGCAGCGCATCCTGGAGATCTACCTGAACAACGTGGAATGGGGCGAAGGCGTGTTCGGCGCCGAGGCCGCCGCGCAGCACTATTTCCGCAAGCCGGCCAGCCGCCTGGGCGCCTACGAAGGCGCGCGGCTGGCGGTGATGCTGCCGCAGCCCAAGCGCTTCGAGAAGATGCCCGGCTCCAGCTACCTGGCCGGCCGCACCTCCACCATCGTCGCGCGCATGCGCGACGCCGAGCTGCCTTGAAGGCTGCCCTGTCCCCGTGGGCCGCCAGCGCCCTGGGATGGTTCCTGCTGAAACTCGTGCGCGTGCTGACCGGCGCCCAGGCGCGCTGGTACGGCTGCCCGCCGCAGGCCGAACAGCGCATCTACTTCGCCAACCACCAGAGCCACGCCGACCTGGTGATGATCTGGGCCGCGCTGCCGCACGAGCTGCGCAGCATCACGCGGCCGGTGGCCGCCAGGGACTACTGGACGAAGACCCCGGTGCGTGAGTGGATCACCACCGCCGTCTTCAACGCGGTGTACGTGGACCGCGAGCGCAAGGGCGACAGCGACCCGCTGCTGCCACTGGAGCAGGCGCTGGCCAGCGGCGACTCCATCATCCTGTTCCCGGAAGGCACGCGCGGCGACGGCGAGGAGCCGCAGCCCTTCAAGTCGGGGCTGTACACGCTGGCGCTGAAGTTCCCGCACGTGGTGCTGGTGCCCGCATGGATCGACAACATCCAGCGCGTGATGCCCAAGGGGGAAGTGGTGCCGGTGCCCATCCTGTGCTCGGTGACCTTCGGCGCGCCCGTGCGCGTCGAGCCCGGCGAGGAGCGGCGCGCCTTCCTGGACCGGGCGCGGGCCGCGGTGGTGGCGCTGCGCGACGTATGAACGACTACCTGCGCAGCCTCACCCCCACGCAGCAGGTCGGCACGCTGTTCATCGCGGTGTTCGGCGTGCTGGTGCTCACCAGCATGGCCGTCTTCCTGCTCACGCTGCGCGAGCGGCGCACGGCGCACGACGAGACCTGGCAGACCGAGTTGCACAACTTCCGCGAACTGCTCGCGACTTCCTGGGTGATGGTGATCGTGTTCTGGGTGGCCTGGGCGAGCGGCGAGACCCTGGCCACGCTGCTGTTCGCGGTCATCGCCTTCTTCGCGCTGCGCGAATTCATCACGCTGTCGCCCACCCGCCGCGGCGACCACCGCAGCCTGGTGCTGGCCTTCTTCGTCGTGCTGCCGGTCCAGTTCTGGCTGGTCGGCACGCGCCACTTCGACCTGTTCACCGTGTTCGTGCCGGTGTACGTGTTCCTGGCGATCCCGGTGGCCAGCGCGCTGTCGGGCGATCCGCAGCGCTTCCTGGAGCGCAACGCCAAGCTGCAGTGGGGCATCATGGTCTGCGTGTACGGCATGAGCCACGTGCCCGCCCTGCTGCTGCTGCAGTTCCCGCGCCGCAACTACGAGGGCAAGCAGGCCTTCCTGGTGTTCTTCCTGGTGATCGTGGTGCAGACCTGCATGCTGGTGCAGCACCTGGTCATGCGCCGGCTGCGCCGGCCGCCCAGCCTGCCCGGCATCAGCAGCAGCTTCCACTGGGAAAGCTGGAGCTGGGGCATCATCGCCGGCAGCACCCTGGGCGCCCTGCTCTCCTTCATCACGCCCTTCAAGCCGCTGCAGGCGCTGGTGACGGCCTTCATCGCCTGCGTGGCCGGCTCGCTGGGGCACCTGGTGATGAAGGCGCTGAAACGCGATCGCGGCGTGACGGCCTGGGGGCCGCGTGGGAAGTCCGTTACCGGCGCCAACGGCCTGCTCGATCGCATGGACGCGCTTTGCTTCGCCGCGCCGATCTTCTTTCACTCGGTGCGCTGGTACTTCGGCGCCTGAGCCTTAAGATCGCAACCATGCGCATCCTTGGCATCGATCCCGGCCTGCAGACCACGGGTTTCGGCGTGGTCGACTTCGAAGGACACGCGCTGCAATACGTCGCCAGCGGCACCATCACCACCACGCACCTGGCCCGCGGCGACCTGCCGGCGCGGCTGAAGGTGCTGTACGACGGCATCGGCGAGCTGCGCACGCGCTACCAGCCGGACGCGGCAGCCATCGAGATCGTGTTCGTGAACGTCAACCCGCAGTCCACGCTGCTGCTCGGGCAGGCGCGCGGCGCCTGCGTGACGGCGCTGGTCGCCTGCAACCTGTCGGTGGCGGAATACACGCCCATGCAGATGAAACAGGCGATCGCAGGCACCGGGCGGGCGGCCAAGGCGGAGGTGCAGCAGATGGTGAAGCGGCTGCTGCAGCTGCCGGGGCTGCCGGGGAAGGACGCGGCGGATGCGTTGGGGTTGGCCATCACGCATGCGCATGCGGCGGTGGCGACGGCGCGGCTGCAGGCGGCTGGGAATCTCGTTCGACGCAATACCGGAGCGTACAAGACGGGCCGGGTCTTGTAGGCTGGCGGTGAGCGCAGCGAACCCCAGCCTACGAGAAGAATCGGTCGAGGGTCAGCGCGAGGAAGAATCCCAGCGCCGCCAGCACCGTCCACTTGAAGATCACGATGCCGAGCCGCTTGTACCTGGCATTGCCTGTGCCCGCATAGAGCGCGAACAGCACTGCGGATGCCACCAGCAGCAGGAGGACGAGCGTCCGGACGACGGCCATGCGCCTACCAGGCGCGGGCGACCTGCGCGAAGCCGGCGGGAGCGTCGCGTTCGTCGCCGAAGCTCACGACCTCGTAGGCGTCCTGGTCGGCCAGCAGTGCGCGGATCAACTGGTTGTTGAGCGCGTGGCCGGAACGGAAGGCGCTGTAGGCGGCCAGCAGGGGCTTGCCGACCAGGTACAGATCGCCCATGGCGTCCAGGATCTTGTGCTTCACGAACTCGTCGTCATAGCGCAGGCCCTCCGCGTTCAGCACGCGGTAGTCGTCCACCACGATCGCGTTGTCCATGCCGCCGCCCAGGGCCAGGCCGCGCGAGCGCATCATCTCGACGTCCTTGGTGAAGCCGAAGGTGCGGGCGCGGGCGATGTCGCGCGAGTAATGGCCCGAGCTCAGGTCGAACTCGTAGCGCTGGCCGGTGGAGTTCACCACCCGGTGGTCGAAGTCGATCTCGAAGCCCAGCTTGTAGCCGTGGTACGGGTCCAGCCGCGCCCACTTCAGGTTCTCGCCCTCGCCTTCGCGGATCTCCACGGGCCGCAGCACGCGGATGAAGCGGCGCGGCGCGTTCTGCTGTTCGATGCCCGCGCTCTGCAGCAGGAACACGAAGGACGCGGACGAGCCATCGAGGATGGGAACCTCTTCGGCCGTGATGTCCACGTACATGTTGTCCACGCCGAGGCCGGCGCAGGCGGACATGAGGTGTTCCACGGTGTGCACCTTGGCGCCGCCATTGGAGATGGTCGAGGCCATGCGCGTGTCCGTCACGGCCTGGGCGGACACGGGGATGTCCACCGGCTGGGGCAGGTCCACGCGCCGGAACACGATGCCGGTGTCGGGCTGCGCCGGCCGCAGCGTCATCTCGACCCGCTGGCCGCTGTGCAGGCCCACGCCGACGGCCTTGGTCAGGGTCTTGAGGGTGCGTTGCCGGAGCATGGACGCGATTCTAGAGGCGCCCGCGTTTCCGCCCCTTTGGCTTTCCGCATGTCCCCGATAGAGCCAGCCCATTGCCTCAGCCTCCGCCCGCGCCGTAAAGCGCTGATGAAGCGACCGCAAAGGGAAACGGGCCCCTGGGGGCCCGTTGCGTGCAGGCGACTTCGTCACTCAATCCGCCTGCTTGCGCAGGAAGGCCGGGATCTCGAAGTCGTCCATCCCGCCGCTGGAGAGGGCGTCCACCTTGGCCGCCGCCTGCGTGCGGTTGGTGCGCCAGACGCTGGGCACCGCCAGGCCGCCGTAGTCCGGCTGCTGGGGCGGCGTGACGCCGGCCGACTGCATCTCGCGGGTGACGATTGCGCCCGGGCCGGCCACCGCGTTGTGGATGGTCGGCACGTTGAAGGGCACGTTGTCGGTGCCGGTGCGCAGCACCTGCAGGGGCGGCGCCGTGCGGCGCTGCTGGCCCTGGCGCGACAGGCCGGTGGCCACCACCGTGACGCGGACCTGGTCGCCCAGCTCGTCGTCGTAGGCGGTGCCGTAGATCACGTGCGCGTCCGGCGAGGCGTAGGCGCGGATGGTGTTCATCGCCAGCTTGGACTCCGACAGCTTCAGGCTGCCCTTGGCCGCGGTGATCAGCACCAGCACGCCCTTGGCGCCCGAGAGGTCGATGCCTTCCAGCAGCGGGCAGGCCACCGCCTGTTCGGCGGCGATGCGGGCGCGGTCCGGGCCGGCGGCGATCGCCGTGCCCATCATCGCCTTGCCCGGCTCGCCCATCACCGTGCGCACGTCCTCGAAGTCCACGTTGACGTGGCCGGGGACGTTGATGATCTCGGCGATGCCGCCCACGGCGTTCTTCAGCACGTCGTTGGCGTGCGCGAAGGCCTCGTCCTGGGTGACGTCGTCGCCCAGCACTTCCAGCAGCTTCTCGTTCAGCACCACGATCAGCGAGTCGACGTTGGCTTCCAGCTCGGACAGGCCGTTGTCGGCGTTGGTCATGCGGCGGCCGCCTTCCCAGTCGAAGGGCTTGGTCACCACGCCGACCGTGAGGATGCCCATCTCCTTGGCCACGCGCGCGATCACCGGCGCGGCGCCGGTGCCCGTGCCGCCGCCCATGCCGGCCGTGATGAACAGCATGTGCGCGCCCGAGATCGCCTCTCGGATGCTCTCCACCGCCAGTTCCGCGCACTCGCGGCCCTTTTCCGGCTTGCTGCCGGCGCCCAGCCCGCTGCCGCCCAGCTGGATGTGCTTGTGCGCCGAGCTGCGCGCGAGCGCCTGGGCATCGGTGTTGGCGCAGATGAACTCCACGCCCTGCACGTTGCGCTCGATCATGTGCGCCACGGCATTGCCCCCGCCACCGCCCACGCCGATCACCTTGATCTGCGTGCCCTGGTGGAACTCCTCGACTTCGATCATTTCGATGCTCATTGCGTACTCCTGATTCGTTGCAGTTGCCACTGACTGGTTTGTTGGTATTGCGTCATCAACGCAGGAACGGTGGATCGGTGCACCGACTTCGCTCCTTTCTGCGGGGTGGACTCCCGCGCGCCAGCCACAAGCGGTAGGGACTCATGTCAGAAGTTCCCCACGATGAAATCCTTGATGCGCCCGAAAGCGGTCTTGACCGAGCCGTGCTGCTGCGCGACCTTGATGCCGCGCACGCGCGCCAGCCGCGCCTCCTCCAGCAGCCCCATGACCGTCGCGGCGCGGGCTGCGCCACCATGTCCGACAGCGCGCCGACGTAGCGGGGCAGGCCGCGCCGCACCGGTTTCAGGAAGGAAGATGTCCTCGCCCAGTTCGACCATTCCCGGCATGACCGCGCTGCCGCCGGTGATGACGATGCCGGAGGACAGCACTTCCTCGTAGCCCGACTCGCGCACCACCTGCTGCACCAGCGAGAAGATCTCCTCGACGCGCGGCTCGATCACGCCGGCCAGGGCCTGGCGCGAGAGCATGCGGGGCCCGCGGTCGCCCAGCCCCGGCACTTCGACCTGGGTCTCGGGGTCGGCCAGCAGCTGCTTGGCGAAGCCCGATTCCACCTTGATGTCCTCGGCGTCCTTGGTCGGCGTGCGCAGCGCCATCGCGATGTCGCTGGTGATCAGGTCTCCGGCGATCGGGATCACGGCGGTGTGGCGGATCGCCCCACCGGTGAAGATCGCCACGTCGGTGGTGCCGGCGCCGATGTCCACCAGCGCCACCCCGAGTTCCTTCTCGTCTTCCGACAGCACGGCGCTGCTGGAGGCCAGCGGGTTGAGCAGCAGTTGCTCCACCTCAGGCCGCAGCGGCGCACGCACTTGATGATGTTCTCGGCCGCGCTCTGGGCGCCGGTGACGATGTGCACCTTGGCTTCCAGCCGGATGCCGCTCATGCCGATCGGCTCCTTCACGTCCTGGCCGTCGATCACGAATTCCTGCGGCTCCACCAGCAGCAGGCGCTGGTCGGTGGAGATGTTGATCGCGCGCGCCGTCTCGACCACGCGCGCCACGTCGGCCGGCGTCACCTCGCGGTCCTTCACCGCCACCATGCCGCTGGAGTTGATGCCGCGGATGTGGCTGCCCGTGATCCCCGTGTAGACGCGGGTGATCTTGCAGTCCGCCATCAGCTCGGCTTCCTTGAGCGCCTGCTGGATGCTCTGGACGGTGGCGTCGATGTTCACGACGACGCCGCGCTTCAAGCCGTTGGACGGGGCGACGCCCAGCCCCGCGAGCTTGAGTTCGCCGCCCGGCATGACCTCGGCCACCACCGCCATCACCTTGGCCGTGCCGATGTCGAGTCCGACGACGAGATCCTTGTAGTCCTTGGCCATCCTCGTTCGTTCCTCAGTTCCTCTTGGTGACCGCGTCCTGCGTGGTCACTCCCCTCAACTTCACCGCGTAGCCATCCGTGTGCCGCAGGTCCGCGGTCACCAGGGCCTCGGGCCTGCGGCCGTACTTCGCCGTCACCTGCGTGAGCGTCTGCGCGAAGCGCTGGCTGCGCGCCAGCACTTCCTCCGTCGTTCCCCGTCCCAGTTCCACCGTCGCACCGCTGTCCAGGTGCAGCGACCAGCCGCCGCGACCGCTCAGCACCACCTGCTCGATGCCCAGCTCGAGCCGCTCCAGCAGGGGCTTGAGGCCGCGGTACATCGCCAGCACCTGCGCCGCCGACCCGTCGGGGCCCACCAGGCGCGGCATGTCGTCCTGCTCCACGTCGCCCGGGTTGGCCTCGAACACTTCGCCGAAGGTGTTGACCAGGCGCGACTCCGAGTCGCCGCCCCAGAAGGCCTGCGGCTCGTGCTCCTGCAGTTCCACCCGCAGCCGGTTGGGGAACTGGCGCTTGACGATCGCCTGCCGCACCCAGGGCACGGCCTCGAAGGCCTCGCGGGCCTTCTGCAGGTCCACCGTGAAGAAGTTGCCGGCCAGCCGCGGCGCCACGTTCGCGCGCAGCGTCGCCGCGCTGTTGTGCGACACGTCCCCGTGCACCACGATGCCGCCGATGGCGAACACCGGATGGCGCAGCGCCCACCAGCCCAGCGCCGCCGCCAGCAGCAGGCCGCAGGCGACGAACAGCACCGTGGCGGTGATGTGCATCAGCCTGACGTCCACCGGGACCGACGGCGCCTTCTTCCTCATGCCTTGGCAGCTCCCTGTTCGTGGTCGAGCGCGGCGTCCGCCAGCAGCTGGAGGCACAGGTCCTCGTAGCTGATGCCCGCCGCGCGCGCCGACATCGGCACCAGCGAATGGCCGGTCATGCCGGGCGAGGTGTTGATCTCCAGCAGGTAGGGCTTGCGCGTGCTGCCGTCGATCATCACGTCGATGCGGCCCCAGCCGCGGCAGCCGAGCACGCGGTAGGCCTTCACCACCAGTTGCTGGATCGCCTCTTCCTCGCCCTTGGGCAGGCCGCAGGGCACCAGGTACTGGGTGTCGTCGGTGAAGTACTTGTTCTGGTAGTCGTAGTTGCCTTCCGGCGCCACGATGCGGATCACCGGCAGCGCGCGCGCGCCCTCGCCGCTGCCCAGGATCGGGCAGGTCACCTCGTCGCCGGCGATGAACTGTTCGCACAGCACGTCGGCATCGAGCGCCGCGGCGGCATCCACCGCCGCGCGCATGTCCTTGGGATCCAGCACCTTGGCCACGCCGATCGAGGAACCCTCGCGCGCCGGCTTGACGATCAGCGGCAGGCCCAGGTCCGCGTGCAGGCGCCCGACGTCCTGGTCACCGTAGGCGCCGCGGCGCAGCAGCGTGTAGCGCGGCGTCGGCACCCCTTCGGCCAGCCATACGCGCTTGGTCATCACCTTGTCGATGGAGATCGCCGAAGCCATCACGCCCGAGCCGGTGTACGGGATGCCGAGCAGCTCCAGCGCGCCCTGCACCGTGCCGTCCTCGCCGAAGCGGCCGTGCAGCGCGATGAAGCAGCGCTGGAAGCCTTCGCGCTTGAGTTCCACCAGGTCGCGCTCCGCCGGGTCGAAGGCATGCGCGTCCACGCCGCGCGACTGCAGCGCCTTGAGCACTCCGCCGCCCGACATCAGCGAGATGTCGCGCTCCGCCGACTTGCCGCCCATGAGGACGGCGACCTTGCCGAAGTCCCTGGCGTTCATGCGCGGCCTCCCATCTCGACCACCTTCGCCGGCACGGCGCCGATGGAGCCGGCGCCCATGCACATCACCACGTCGCCGTCGCGGGCGGTGTCCAGGATGGCTTGCGGCAGGTCCGCGATGTCGGCGACGAACTGCGGCTCCACCTTGCCGGACACGCGCACGGCCCGCGCCAGCGAGCGGCCGTCGGCGGCCACGATCGGTTCCTCGCCGGCCGAGTACACCTCGGCCAGCAGCACGGTATCGGCCGTACCCAGCACCTGCACGAAGTCCTCGAAGCAGTCGCGGGTGCGCGTGTAGCGGTGCGGCTGGAAGGCCAGCACGATGCGCTGCCCGGGGAAGGCGCCGCGCGCGGCGGCCAGCGTGGCGCGCATCTCCACCGGGTGGTGGCCGTAGTCCTCGATGATGGTGAACTTGCCGCCGCCCTGGGCCGCCGGCACCGGCACCTCGCCGTAGCTCTGGAAGCGACGGCCGACGCCGCGGAACTCCGACAGCGCCTTCATCACCGCGTCGTCCGGGATGTTCAGCTCGACGCCGATCGCGATCGCCGACAGCGCATTGAGCACGTTGTGCATGCCCACCAGGTTCAGCTTCACGTGCATGTCGGGCAGCGTGACGCCATTGCGCCGCTGCACGGTGAAGTGCATCTGCGGGCCGACCGCCTTCACGTCCACGGCGCGCACCTGCGCGTCCTCGCGCAGTCCGTAGGTGGTCACCGGGCACTGCACCTCGGGGATGATGGAGCGCACCGCTTCGTCGTCGATGCACAGGATCGCCGTGCCGTAGAAGGGCATGCGCTGCAGGAAGGTGACGAAGGCCTTCTTCAGGTTGTTGAAGTCGTGGCCGTAGGTGTCCATGTGGTCGGCGTCGATGTTGGTCACCACCGCCATCACCGGGAACAGGTTCAGGAAGGACGCATCGGACTCGTCGGCCTCCACCACGATGTAGTCGCCCGAGCCGAGCTTCGCGTTGGCGCCGGCGCTGTTCAACTTGCCGCCGATCACGAAGGTGGGGTCCAGGCCGCCTTCGGCCAGCACGCTGGCCACCAGGCTGGTGGTCGTGGTCTTGCCGTGCGTGCCGGCGATCGCGATGCCCGATTTCAGGCGCATCAGCTCCGCGAGCATCACGGCGCGCGGCACGATCGGGATCTTGCGCTTGCGCGCCGCGACCACCTCCGGGTTGTCCTGCTGCACCGCCGTCGACGTGACGACGGCGTCGGCGCCGATCACGTTGGACGCGCCGTGGCCGACGAAGGTCTGGATGCCCAGCTCCGACAGGCGCCGCAGCGTGGGGCTGTCGGCGATGTCGGAGCCGGAGATCAGGTAGCCGAGGTTGCGCAGCACTTCGGCGATGCCGGACATGCCGGCACCGCCGATGCCTACGAAGTGGATGTGTTTGATGGCGTGTTTCATCGTGCGAGGGCCTCGCAGGCGGCGACCACCTGCTCGGTCGCCTGGGTCTTTTCGAGTTTCTTGGCCGCCGCGGCGCACCGCAGCAGTTCGGCGCGATCCAGCTCCTGCAGGAAGGTGGACAGCGATTCGGGCGTGAGTTCGCTTTGCGGGACGAGCCAGCCGCCGCCGGCATCGACCAGGAATTTCGCGTTGGTGGTCTGGTGGTCGTCCACCGCATGCGGGAAGGGCACGAACAACGCGGGCGCGCCGACGGCGGCGAGCTCCGTCACGGTGCTGGCACCGGCACGGCAGATCACCAGGTCGGCTTCGGCATAGGCGCTCGCCGTGTCGTCGATGAAGGGCGTGAGTTCCGCTTCGACGCCCGCCGCCGCGTAGTTCGCGCGCAGTTCGTCGATCTGCTTCGCGCCGCTCTGGTGCAGCACACGCGGCCGTTCTTCCGGCGCGATGCGCGCCAGCGCTTTCGGGACGATCTCGTTCAGCGCCCTGGCGCCCAGGCTGCCGCCCACCACCAGCAGCTTCAGCGGCCCGTGGCGGCCGGCGAAGCGCGCTTCCGGCGGCGGCTGGCGCAGGAAGGCCTCGCGCAGCGGATTGCCCACCCACTCGCCCTTGGCGATCACCTGCGGGAAGGCGCTGTACACGCGGTCGGCGACGCCGGC
This sequence comes from Ramlibacter montanisoli, assembly GCF_013087525.1. Classification (GTDB taxonomy): domain Bacteria; phylum Pseudomonadota; class Gammaproteobacteria; order Burkholderiales; family Burkholderiaceae_C; genus Ramlibacter; species Ramlibacter montanisoli. The sequence continues at coordinate 2,877,338 of NZ_JABFCS010000001.1, forward strand.
CAGCACCTTGTTGGCCATGCCGGCCACCGAGTTCTGCTCGTGCAGCACCAGCGGCTTTCCCAGCAGCACGCTCATCATGCCGGCGGGGAAGGTGATGTAGCCGCCCAGGCCGACCACCACGTTCGGCTGCACGCGCCGCACACCACCTGGATGCTTTGCCAGAAGGCGCGCAGCAGCTTCAGCGGCAGCAGCACCAGCGTGCGGATGCCCTTGCCGCGCACGCCACCGAAGGCGATGGTCTCCAGCGGGAAGCCGCGCGGCGGCACCAGCTGGCTTTCCATGCTGTCGGGCGCGCCCAGCCAGTGGACACGCCAGCCGCGCGCGCGCAGCGCCTCGGCCACGGCCAGGCCGGGGAAGATATGGCCGCCGGTGCCGCCCGCCATCACGAGTGCCGTGCGTTCGCTCATGTGCGGCCTCCGCGCATCAGCGTGCGGTTTTCATGGTCGATGCGCAGCACCACCGCGATCGCCACCACGTTCATCAGCACGGCGGAGCCGCCGTACGACATCAGCGGCAGCGTCAGCCCTTGGTCGGCAGCGCGCCCAGGTTCACGCCCATGTTGATGAAGGCCTGGAAGCCGATCCAGATGCCGACGCCCTGCGCCACCAGGCCGGCGAACACGCGGTCCAGCGCGATCGCCTGCCGGCCGATGTGCATGATCCGGCGCGTCATCCACAGGAACAGGCCGATCAGGGCCACCACGCCGACCAGGCCGAACTCCTCGCCGATCACGGCCAGCAGGAAGTCGGTGTGCGCCTCCGGCAGCCAGTGCAACTTCTCGACGCTGCCGCCGAGGCCGACGCCGAAGATCTCGCCGCGGCCGATGGCGATCAGCGAGTGCGACAGCTGGTAGCCCTTGCCCAAGGCGTGCTTCTCGCTCCAGGGATCGAGGTAGGCGAAGATGCGCTCGCGCCGCCAGTCCGACAGCGCGATCATCAGCATGAAGGCGACGGTGATCACCGCCGCGATCAGGAAGAACATGCGCGCGTTCACGCCGCCCAGGAACAAGATGCCCATCGCGATCACGGCGATCACCATGAAGGCGCCCATGTCGGGCTCGGCCAGCAGCAGCACGCCGACGATGGCGACCGCGGCGGCCATCGGCAGCACGGCGCGGAAGAAGCGCTCCTTCACCTCCATCTTGCGCACCATGTAGTTGGCGGCATAGAGCAGCACGGCGAACTTCGCGAGCTCGGAAGGCTGGAAGGACGCGGGGCCCAGCGTGATCCAGCGGCGCGCGCCGTTGACGCCCTTGCCGATGTGCGGAATCAGCACCAGCACCAGCAGCAGCAGCGAGGCCACGAACAGCCAGGGCGCGATGCGCTCCCAGGTCTCCACCTTCACCTGGAAGGCCAGCAGGCCCACCACGAAGGACAGGCCGAGGTACAGCGCGTGGCGGCTGAGGAAGAAGGTGTGCGCGTAGCGTCCGAACTTCGGGTTGTCCGGCAGCGCGATGGAGGCCGAGTACACCATCACCAGGCCCCAGGCCAGCAGGGCGACGGTGACCCAGAGCAAGGCGGGGTCGAAGGAAGCCTGGCCGGCGGGATGACGGGACATGTCATGCCGGCCGGGCGCCGGCATCCAGGCAGAGTCCGGTCCGCTGCCGAAGGGATTGCGCGTCCAGCCGGCGATGACCTGGGCGAAGCTCAAGCCTCACCTCCCTGCACCATGGCACCGGCCTCGTCGGCCACCGCCTGCACCGCGGCGCGGAACACTTCGGCGCGATGCGGGTAGTTGCGGAACATGTCGAAGCTGGCGCAGGCCGGCGACATGAGCACGGCGTCGCCCGCGTGCGCGCGCTGGGTCGCGAGCTTCACGGCTTCTTCCATCGTGGCGGCATCGGCCAGCGGCACGCCGGTGGACTCCAGCACGGCGCGGATCTGCGGGCCGTCGCGCCCGATCAGCACGACGCTGCGCGCGAAGCGCGCCACCGGCGCCGCCAGCGGCGCGAAGTCCTGGCCCTTGCCGTCGCCGCCGAGGATCACCACCAGCTTGCGTTCGGCGCCCAGGCCGTGCAGCGCGGCGACGGTCGCGCCGACGTTGGTGCCCTTGCTGTCGTCGAAGTACTCGACGCCGTTGACGATGGCCACCGGCTCCACGCGGTGCGGCTCGCCGCGGTATTCGCGCAGGCCGTACAGCATGGGGCCGAGCTGGCAGCCGGCGGAAATGGCCAGCGCGAGGGCGGCCAGCGCGTTGATCGCGTTGTGGCGGCCGCGGATGCGCAGGGCATCGGCGGGCATGAAACGCTGGAGGTGGATTTCCTCCTCCTCGTCCTTGCGGCGCTTCTCGGTCTCGTCGGCGTCGTGCGCGCGGACCAGCCAGGCCATGTCGTTGACGATCTCCAGGCCGAAGTCGCCCGGCCGCCTGGGCAGGTCGCCGCCGAAGGTCACGTAGTCGCGCTGCTCGTACTTGCCGCCCTTCAGGCGCACCGGTTCGGGCAGCATCTTCATCACCAGCGGGTCCTCGCGATTGAGCACCATGCGCGCGGTCTTGCCGAAGACGCGCGACTTCGCTTCGGCATACGCCTCCATGGTGCCGTGCCAGTCCAGGTGGTCCTGCGTCACGTTCAGCACGGTGGCCGCGGTCGGCTCGAAATCGGTCGCGCCATCGAGCTGGAAGCTGGAAAGCTCCAGCACCCAGACCTGCGGCAGCGCGCCCGCCTCGCGCTTCTGCGCCAGCGTGTCCAGCAGCGTCGGGCCGATGTTGCCGGCCACCGCCACGGTCTTGCCGCTGCGCTCCACGAGCTGGCCGGTGAGCGCGGTCACCGTCGTCTTGCCGTTGGTGCCGGTCACCGCCAGCACCGCCGGGTGGTAGCCGTTTTCCTGGCGCAGCGCGGCCAGCGCGTCGGCGAACAGGCCCAGCTCGCCGCTGACCCGCACGCCGGCGGCGCGCGCGGCCTGCTCCACGGGCGCCACCTGCTGGGGCGTGAGCCCAGGGCTGCGCAGCACCAGCGCCTGCCCTTGGGCGAGTTGCGCGTCGAATTCGCCGTGCACGAAGCGCGCCTGCGGCACCTGCTCGCGCAGCAGTTCCAGCTGCGGCGGCGCCTCGCGCGTGTCGGCCACCGTCACCTGCGCGCCCTGCGCCGCGCACCAGCGCGCCATCGCCAGCCCGGATGCACCGCAGCCGAGGACGAGGACGGGTCGATCGCGCAGTTGTTCCATCACCGCAGCTTCAGGGTGGACAGGCCGATGAGGCACAGCAGCATGGTGATGATCCAGAAGCGGACCACGACCTGCGTCTCCTTCCATCCGGTCTTCTCGAAATGGTGGTGCAGCGGCGCCATCAGCAGGATGCGCCGGCCCTCGCCATAGCGGCGCTTGGTGTACTTGAAGTACATCACCTGCACCATCACGGAGATCGCTTCCACCACGAAGATGCCGCCCATGATGGCCAGCACGATCTCCTGGCGCACGATGACGGCGATGGTGCCGAGCGCGCCGCCCAGCGCGAGTGCACCGACGTCGCCCATGAACACCTGCGCCGGGTGGGCGTTGAACCAGAGGAAGGCGAGGCCCGCCCCGGCGACCGCCGCGCAGAAGATCAGCAGCTCGCCGGAGCCCGGGATGTAGGGCAGCAGCAGGTACTTCGAGTAGTTCACGTTGCCCGTCACGTAGGCGAACACGCCCAGCGCGGAGCCCACCATCACCACCGGCATGATCGCCAGGCCGTCCAGGCCGTCGGTGAGGTTCACCGCATTGCTGGAGCCCACGATCACGAAGTAGGTCATGATCACGAAGCCGAACACGCCCAGCGGGTAGCTGATCTCCTTGACGAAGGGCACCAGCAGGTTGGCCTTGGGCGGCAGGTTCATGTCGAAGCCGGAACGGACCCAGTCGAAGAACAGGCCCAGCACGCGCACGTTGGTCGTCTCCGACACGCTGAAGGCAAGGTAGAGCGCAGCGACCAGCCCGATCAGCGACTGCCAGAAGTACTTCTCGCGCGAACGCATGCCTTCCGGGTCCTTGTTGACCACCTTGCGCCAGTCGTCCACCCAGCCGATGGCGCCGAAACCCAGCGTCACCAGCATCACGATCCAGACGAAGCGGTTGGTCCAGTCGAACCACAGCACGGTGGAGACCGTGATCGAGATCAGGATCAGCACCCCGCCCATGGTGGGCGTGCCGCTCTTGACCAGGTGCGTCTGCATCGCGTACTCGCGCACCGGCTGGCCGATCTTCAGCGCGGCCAGGCGACGGATCACCCAGGGGCCGGCGATGATGCCGATCAGCAGCGCGGTCATGGCCGCCATCACCGCGCGGAAGGTGATGTACTGGAACACCCGCATGAAACCGAACTCGTGCCCATGGCTTTGCAGCCACGCGGCGAGGCTGACGATCATCGGGCTCCTCCCTGTGCTTGTCCTGGTGCGTGGGCCATGACCGCCTCCACCACCCGTTCCATCTTCATGAAGCGCGACCCCTTCACCAGCACGCTGTGCGTCCCGGCCAGCGCCTGCAGCACCGCCGCATTGAGCGCTTCGACGTCCTGGAAATGCCGGCCCTTCATCTCGGCGGCCTGCTGGCCGAGCGTGAAGAGCTGCTCGATGCCGCGCTGGCGCGCGTAGTCGCCCACCTCGGCATGGAAGGCGGGGCCCTGGTCACCAACCTCGCCCATGTCGCCCAGCACCAGCAGGCGCGGACCCGGCAGTTCGGCCAGCACGTCGATCGCCGCGCGCACCGAGTCCGGGTTGGCGTTGTAGGTGTCGTCCACCAGCGTCAGCGTGCGGCCGGCGAGCTGCACGCCGTGCGCGCGCGAGCGGCCCTTCACCGGCTCGAAGCTCTCGAGCCCGCGCACGATGGCCGCCAGCGGCACGCCGGCGGCGAGCGCGCAGGCGGACGCCGCCAGCGCGTTGCGCACGTTGTGGCGGCCGGCGATATGGAGTCGGAAACTCATCGGACCGGCGGGCGTTTCCGCCCGGACCTGCCAATGCCCCTCTTGCCATTCAGACCCGGCCAGAAACAGGTCGGCGCCGCTGTCGCGCGCGTCGCCGAAAGTCATGCAGGGGCGCGCGCCGGCGAGCCCCGTCCAGAGCATCGTGAATGCATCGCCGGCGGGAAACACCGCCACGCCCTGGGGCGGAAGCGCCGAGAACACGCAGCCGTTTTCCTGCGCCACCGCTTCCACCGTGGCCATGAACTCCTGGTGCTCGCGCTGCGCGTTGTTCACCAGGGCCACGGTCGGCCCGGCGATGTTCGCCAGGTAGGCGATCTCCCGGGATGGTTCATCCCCAGCTCGATCACGCCGATGCGGTGCGCGCCCGTCAGGCGCAGCAGCGTCAGCGGCAGGCCGATGTCGTTGTTCAGGTTGCCCTGCGTCGCCAGGTGGTGGCTGGGCTGCCAGGCCTTGAGGATGGACGCGACCATCTGCGTCACCGTGGTCTTGCCGTTGCTGCCCGTGACCGCGATCAAGGGCAGCTGGTAGCGGCGGCGCCAGGCCTGCGCCAGCACGCCGAGTGCGATCTTGCTGTCGGCCACTTCGATGCCGGGCATGCCCGCGGGCAGCCGGCCGGGCTGCGCGATGGCCGCGACCGCGCCCTTGGCCCGCGCGTCGGCGATGAAGTCGTTGGCGTCGAAGCGTTCGCCCTTGAGCGCGACGAACAGGTCGCCGGCTTCCAGCGTGCGGGTGTCGGAGTGCACGCGCCTGACCTGCACGCTGCCGTCGCCGACGAGCCGGCCGCCGATCCAGTCGGCCGCCTGCTTCAGGTTGAACATGTGGATCACTTCCTGTTCCTCAGCGCGGCCGCGGCATGCGCCTGGTCGGAGAACGGGTGCTTCACGCCCGCGACCTCCTGGTAGTCCTCGTGGCCCTTGCCGGCAATCAGGATCACGTCCCCGGGCGCGGCGGCGGCAACCGTTTCGGCGATGGCGCGGGCGCGGTCGGCCTGCACTTCGACGCTGTCGCGGTGCGACAGCCCGAGCAGGACCTGGCTGATGATGGCTTCGGGTTTCTCGCTGCGCGGGTTGTCGCTGGTGACCACCACGCGGTCGGCGTTCTTCTCGGCGACGGCGGCCATCAGCGGCCGCTTGGCGGCATCGCGGTCGCCGCCGCAGCCGAACACGCACCACAGCTTGCCGCCGCGCTGCTGCGCGAGCGGCCGCAGCGCCTCCAGTCCCTTCTCCAGGGCATCGGGCGTGTGGGCGTAGTCGACCGCCACCAGCGGCTTGCCGGCCTCGTTCAGGCGCTCCATGCGCCCGGGCACCGGCAGCAGGTCGGCACACGCGGCCACGGCGTCGGCCAGCGGCACGTGCAGCGCGCGCATCATGCCGATCACGCCCAGCAGGTTGGAGATGTTGTACTGGCCGATCAGCGAGGTGCGCAGCTCGTGCCGCTCGCTGCCTTCGGCGACCGTGAAGCGCAGGCCCTCGTCGGTGTAGCCGATGTCCAGGGCACGCAGGCGCGCGTCGCGCTCGCAGGAATAGGTCCACACGTCCACCGGCACGGGCTGGAGCATGGCCTCGAGGGTCGCGCCCTTCTCGTCGTCCACGTTCAGGACGGCCGCTTCCAGGCCCGGCCAGCGGAACAGTTCTTCCTTGGCCGCCCAGTAGGCCTCCATGCTGCCGTGGTAGTCCAGGTGGTCCTGCGTGAAGTTGGTGAAGGCGGCCACGCGGATGCGGGTGCCGTCCATGCGCCGTTCCACGATGCCGATGGACGATGCCTCGATCGCGCAGGCCTGGTCGCCCTGCTGCACGAAGCGGCGGAAGTGCCGCTGCATCAGCACCGGGTCCGGCGTGGTGAGGCCGGTGTGCTCCACGTGCGGCGGGCGGCCGATGCCCAGCGTGCCGATCAGGCCGCAGGGTTCGGGCTGCGGCTGCAGGTTGGTCAGCGCCTGCGCCAGCCACCAGGCCGTCGAGGTCTTGCCGTTGGTGCCGGTCACGGCCAGCACGGACAGCTCCTTGCTCGGCTCGCCGTAGTAGAGCGATCCGATCGGGCCGGTCGCGGCCTTCAGGCCTTCGTAGCCGGCCACGGCATCGCTGTCGAAGTGCCAGGCCTCGCTGCCCGCGAATTCCACCAGGCAGGCCTTGGCGCCCTGCTGCAGCGCGCCCTTGACGAACTTGCGGCCGTCGGTGGCCGCGCCCGGCCAGGCGATGAAGCCGTCGCCCGCGCCGACCTTGCGGCTGTCGCAATGCAGCTCGCCGGTGACGCGCGAACGCAGCCACTCGGCGGCTTCGCGGGGTGTGCGCAGGACCCGCATCAGAAGGACTCCTCCACGGCCTGCACCACGATCTGCGGCTTGACGTTCATGTCCGGCTGCACGCCCAGCATGCGCAGCGTCTGCTGCACCGTGGCGCTGAACACCGGGGCGGCGACGTCGCCGCCGAAGTAGCGGCCGCCGCTGGGCTCGTCGATCATCACGGCCACCACGATGCGCGGTTTCTCCACGGGCGCGACGCCGACGAAGAAGCCGCGGTACTTGCGGTCCGCGTAGCCCTTGCCTTCCTGCTTGTGCGCGGTGCCGGTCTTGCCGCCCACCGAATAGCCCATGGTCTGCGCCTTGGGCGCGGTGCCCCCGCTCTGCGTGGCCAGGTGCAGCATGTGGCGCACCGCCTGCGCGGTTTCCGGCTGCAGCACGCGCACGCCGTAGGCGGGCACCGAGGTCTTGATCAGGGTGACCGGGATCAGCTCGCCGTCGCGCGCGAACACGCTGTAGGCGCGGGCCAGCTGGAACAGGCTGGTGGACAGGCCGTAGCCGTAGCTCATGGTCGCCTGCTCGATCGGCCGCCAGGTCTTGTACGCGCGCAGCTTGCCGCCGACGATGCCGGGGAAGGGAAGCTGCGGGCGCTGGCCGAGGCCGACCTGCGTGTACATCTCCCACATGTCGCGCGGCTGCATCTGCATGGCCATCTTGACCGTGCCGACGTTGCTGGACTTCTGGATCACCTCGCTGACCGTCAGCACGCCGTGCGGATGCGCGTCGGTGATGGTGGAGCCGCCGATGGTGATGCGGCCCGGCGCGGTCTGGATGGAAGTGTTCGCCTTCACGAGGCCCTTCTCCAGCGCCAGCGCCGCGATGAAGGGCTTCATGGTGGAGCCGGGCTCGAAGGTGTCGGTCAGCGCGCGATTGCGCAGCTGCGCGCCGGTGAGGTTCTGGCGGTTGGCCGGCGAGTAGCTCGGGTAGTTGGCCAGCGCCAGCACTTCGCCGGTCTGCACGTCCAGCACCACCACGCTGCCCGCCTTCGCCTTGTTCTCCAGCACGGCGTCCTTGAGCTTCTGGTAGGCGAAGAACTGCACCTTGCTGTCCACGGACAGCTGCAGGTCGCGGCCGGCGACCGGGGGCACCTGCTCGCCCACGTCTTCCACGATGCGGCCCAGGCGGTCCTTGATCACGCGGCGCGAGCCGGTGCGGCCACCGAGTTCCTTGTTGAACGCGAGTTCCACGCCTTCCTGGCCCTGGTCCTCCACGCCGGTGAAGCCGACGATGTGCGCCGCGGCCTCGCCTTCGGGGTACTGGCGGCGGTATTCCTTGCGCTGGTAGATGCCCTTGATGTCCAGCGTGGCGACCTGGCGCGCCGTCGCTTCGTCCACCTGGCGCTTGAGCCAGACGAAGCTCTTGTCCTCTTCCAGCTTGGCGTTGAGTTCGGGCAGCGGGATTTGCAGCAGCTTCGCCAGGTGCGCGAGCTTCACCCGGTCGCGCTCCCGTCCTCCGGGATCGCCCAGATGCTGGGCACCGGCACGCTGGTGGCGAGCAGCAGGCCGTTGCGGTCGAAGATGCGGCCGCGGTTGGCGGGCAGTTCCAGCGTGCGCGCGAAGCGCACCTCGCCCTGCTTGCGGTAGAAGTCGTTGCCGAACACCTGCACCCAGGCGGCACGGCCGGCGAGGCCGAGGAAGGCGAAGGCGATGCCGGCCACGATCAGCTTGCTGCGCCAGACCGGCGTGCGGCTGGCCAGCAGCGGGCTCGACGAATACGCGACGACGCGGCCACTCATGGCTGCACCCCCGCCGGCGCCGCCACGCCCTTGAGCGTCACGTACTGGGTGATCGCCGGAGTGGCCGGCTTCATGTGCAGCTGCTCCCGGGCCAGCCGCTCCACGCGCGCCGCCGTGGCATGCGCGCGCTTTTCCACCTGCAGCCGCTCGTGCTCGATCTCCAGCTTGCGGAAGTCGTTCTGCGCGCGCTCGATCTCGGCGTACAGCCGGCGCGAGTCGTACTGCACGCGCACCAGGTACAGCGCGCTGGCCATCAGCGCGATCAGCAGCACGAGGTTGAGGCGGATCACGCTTGTGTCCTCTCGGCCACGCGCATGATCGCGCTGCGCGAACGCGGGTTCGCCCGGACTTCTTCCGCCGTGGGCTTCACCCGCTCGATCGCCTTGAGCTTCATCGGCCTGGGGGCCGCGAAGGGCGCGCGCCGGTCCACCTCATCGCGCGAATGCTTCGCGATGAACTGCTTGACGATCCGGTCTTCCAGCGAGTGGAAGCTGATCACCACCAGGCGGCCGTGCGGCTGCAACACGTTGAGGCTCGCTTCTAGCGCCGCCTGCAGCTCTTCAAGCTCGGCGTTGACGAAAATCCGAAGAGCCTGAAATGTGCGCGTAGCAGGGTCCTGGCCCGGCTCGCGGGTTTTGACCGCACCAGCCACGAGCTGGGCCAGTTCGGCGGTGCTTGCAAGAGGGCCCCGTTCCTGTCGGCGAGCTGCAATCGCCTTTGCAACCTGAGAAGCAAACCGTTCTTCACCGTACTCACGGATCACCTCCGTCATCTGTTCCACCGGTGCGGTGGCGAGCCAGTCCGCGGCGCTCTGCCCGCGCGTGGTGTCCATGCGCATGTCGAGCGGGCCGTCGGAACGAAAGGAGAAGCCCCGTGCGGGGTTGTCGATCTGCGGCGAGCTCACGCCCAGGTCCATCAGGATCCCGGTGGCGCTCGCGGACTCCAGTTCGCCCAGCGCGGCGAAGCCCTGGTGCCGGATCTCGAAGCGCGGGTCCTCGATGGCATGGGCCACCGCGATCGCTTCGGGGTCCTTGTCGAAGGCAATCAGCCGGCCCTGCGGCTCCAGCTGCGACAGGATCAGGCGCGAGTGCCCCCGCGGCCGAAGGTCGCATCGATGTAGGTTCCATCCGGCTTGGTGACGAGGGCGTCGACTGCTTCGTTCAACAAGACGGTGGTGTGTTGCCATGTGCCGTCCACCACCGCCTCTAGAAAGAAAAATCCTGGAAGGCCTCGGGCATCTCCCCGCGCATCGCCTCGGCCTCCTTGGCCTCGTAGGTCGCCTTGTCCCAAAGTTCGAAGTGGTTGCCCATCCCCAGCAGCATCGTGTCCTTCTCGATGCCCGCCGCGGCGCGCAGCTCGGGCGACACCAGCACGCGGCCGGTTCCATCCAGCTCCACGTCCATGGCGTTGCCCAGGAAGATTCTCTTCCACCACTGCGCGGCCATGGGGAGCTGCGCGATGCGTTCACGAAACTTTTCCCACTCGGGGCGGGGGAAGAGCATCAGGCAGCCGTGGGGGTGCCGGGTAATGGTGAGCTGGTTGGCCGCGGTCGCGCCCAGGACGTCACGGTGCCGGGTCGGCATGGAGAGCCGCCCCTTGGCATCGAGACTCAGCGACGACGCGCCCTGGAACACCTTGGTCAGCCCTCACTACGTTGGAAGCGCTGAGTATGGAGAGTTATCCCACTCTCCACCACTTCATTGCACTTTTGCACTGTAGCAGGAAAACGCTGAGGCGCAATGGGCCGCGGTGCGTTTTGGCAATGAAATCAAGCACTTAGAAGCGATTTCGGAGGCGCGCAGCCTCCGAAATTCGTTCTAAAGCAAGCACTTAGCCGAGGCTCTGAATGTGTTCCTTGAGCCTGTCAAAGGATGTAGCGCGAAAGGTCCTCGTCACGGCTGAGCTCCTTCAGCCGGGCGTCGACATAGGGGCCATCCACGGTCACCGACTGGCCTTCCATGCGGGTGGCCTCGAAACTCACGTCGTCCAGCAGCCGCTCCATCACGGTGGAGAGGCGCCGCGCGCCGATGTTCTCGGTGCGCTCGTTCACCTCGTAGGCGATCTGCGCCAGGCGCGTGATGCCCTCCGGCGTGAAGCTCAGCTGCACGTTCTCGGTGGCCAGCAGCGCCTGGTACTGCTTGACCAGCGAGGCATGCGTGCTGGTGAGGATGGCCTCGAAGTCCTGCACCGACAGCGAGGACAGCTCCACGCGGATCGGAAAGCGCCCCTGCAGTTCCGGGATCAGGTCGCTGGGCTTCGAAAGGTGGAAGGCGCCGCTGGCGATGAACAGGATGTGGTCGGTCTTGATCGGCCCGTACCTGGTGGACACGGTCGTGCCTTCCACCAGCGGCAGCAGGTCGCGCTGCACGCCCTGGCGCGAGACCTCGGCGCCCGAGCCTTCGCTGCGGGAAGTCACCTTGTCGATCTCGTCGATGAAGACGATGCCGTTCTGCTCCGCGCTCTGGATCGCGGCGGCCTTGATCTCGTCCTCGTTCACCATGCCGGCGGCCTCTTCCTCCACCAGCAGCTTCATCGCTTCGCGGATCTTCAGCTTGCGCGACTTGCGCCGGCCGCCGCCCAGGTTGCCGAACATGCCCTTGAGCTGCTCCGCCATGTCCTCCATGCCGGGTGGACCCATGATCTCCAGCTGCGGCTTGGGCTCCGCGACCTCGATCTCGATGTCCTTGTCGTCCAGTTCGCCCTGGCGCAGCTTCTTGCGGAACACCTGGCGTGCCGTGCTCTCGGTGCCCTCCTCGCCGCGCGCCAGCGGGATCAGCACGCCGAGGATGCGTTCCTCCGCGGCATCCTCCGCGCGCGTGCGCACCTTGCGCATCTCCGACACGCGCGTCTGCTTGACCGCCATCTCCGCCAGGTCGCGGATGATCGCGTCCACGTCCTTGCCGACGTAGCCCACCTCGGTGAACTTGGTCGCCTCCACCTTGATGAAGGGCGCATCGGCCAGCTTCGCCAGGCGCCGCGCGATCTCGGTCTTGCCCACGCCGGTGGGCCCGATCATCAGGATGTTCTTGGGCGTGATCTCGTGCCGCAGCTTCTCGTCCACCTGCTGGCGCCGCCAGCGGTTGCGCAGCGCGATCGCGACCGCGCGCTTGGCGTCCTTCTGCCCCACGATGTGGCGATCCAATTCCGACACGATCTCCTGCGGCGTCATCGAGCTCATTCGAGCACCTCGATCGTGTGGTTCATGTTGGTGTAGATGCAGAGGCCGCCGGCGATCTCCAGCGACTTCTTGACGATCTCCCTGGCGCCCAGGTCCGTGTTGTCCAGGAGGGCCTTGGCCGCCGCCTGCGCGTAGCCGCCGCCGGAGCCGATGGAGACGATGCCCTGCTCGGGTTCCAGCACGTCGCCGTTGCCGGTGATGATCAGGGACGATTCGCGGTCGGCGACGGCGAGCATCGCTTCCAGCCGGCGCAGCACGCGGTCGGTGCGCCAGTCCTTGGTGAGCTCGATCGCCGCGCGCACCAGGTGGCCCTGGTGCTTTTCCAGCTTGCCCTCGAAGCGCTCGAAGAGCGTGAAGGCATCCGCGGTGGCGCCGGCGAATCCGGCCAGCACCTTGTCGTGGTAGAGCTTGCGGACCTTGCGGGCGGAGCCCTTGACGACGATGTTGCCCAGGGTGACCTGGCCGTCGCCGCCGATCGCCACCTGCCAGCGGCCGTCGGCACCCTGGCGCCGCACGCTGACGATGGTCGTGCCGTGAAACTGTTCCATAAGTCCTTGCAGCTTGGGGTTCGCACCCCGGAACTCAAGGACGCCGGGGCGGCTTACTCGTTGCGGATGGTAATCCGCGCGTGCTCGCTGATGCCGATCACGTTGAAGAAAGCGGCGACCAGGCGGTGCACGTCGGAGAACTGCACCTGCCGGCCTTCGGCCTCGCGCGCGGTCACCCAGTTGAGCACCGTGCCCGCGGCGGTGAAGTCGATGCGGATCAGCCGCGCGCAGGAGATGATCATGATGTCCGCGTCGGCCAGCTTGGCGTCGAGCAGTTCGATCGCCTCCTTGCCGTCGCCGAGGATCTGCCCCGACAGCTCCACCGTCGCCACGCTCGAGAGCTGCGAGCTCAATGCCTGCAGCTGCGAGTCGCCGGCATAGGTCATCACGCTGGAGACCACCGAGTCGCGAAAGGCCTCGCCGACGATGGTGTTGCGGCTGGCGACGCTGCCGTCGGCCTGCAGCGACTTGTAGTCGCAGCGCGCGCTGTCCCAGGAGGGCGGGGACACTTCGTAGGTGACGCAGTAGTCCAGCGCCACCAGCTCGAATTCGTCGGGCCGGTGCATCACGCGCAGCACTTCCATGCGCAGCTTCCACCAGCCCGGGTTCACGCCGCGGTCGCTCGAGGGCGTGGCGTCGCGCAGCACCTTCTCCAGCGATTCGGCGCCGATGAAGCGCAGCTGCACGTTCTGCCCGGCCCACTGCGTGAACAGCTTGTGAGCGGCTCGATGGCGCCATCGGCGATCGAGGTCAGCTTGGTCCAGTTCAGCTTGTAGGGTTGCGTGGCCTTGGCCAGGGCGGCATTCAGGGCGGCCGCCGTCTGCGTGCCGAACACGGCGGGGCAGGTCCAGTCGGCGAGCGGCTGGCCGGGCACCGCCGTCGTCGGCGAGGGCTGGTTCATGCGGCCGACGATTTCCGGCATGGAGAACCACTGAGGCGCCGAGCGGCCGAAGCGGCTGGCGAAATCGATGGCGGCGCTCTCGAAGCGGTCCTGCTTGCCGCTGGCGCGATAGAGGTCGAACAGCGTGAGCCAGGTCTCGTCGTGGTTCACGCGCGTGCCCTGGGGGCCCAGCACTTCCATCAGGCCCGCCTCGGCGCCTTCGTCGTCGCCATTCGCGAAGCGGATCGACGCCTCCTCCAGCTCGGGGTCGTGCGCGAACTCCTCGACCTGGATGGCGAACTGCTTGGACGGCGAGAAGGTGCTCGGGCCACCCGGCACGCTGGGGGCGCCCGCGGCAGCGTCCTCGCGCGGCGCGGGCTGCGGCTCCGGCATGCCCGGCTTCATGGCGGGAGCACGCGCGACCGGCGACGCCATCCGGCTGCCGTCGCCGGACTGGGCGGCGGGCTGCTGCTGCGGCACGATCCCCATGGCCTGCGTCGTGCGATCCTGCCCCGGGGAGTCCGCCAGCGGCGCTTCGGCGGTCTCCGGCTGCACCTGTCCCGACAGGTCCTGCGGCGCCGTGCGCGAGTAGCTGGTGGCCGCGGGCGGAGCGCCCGGCGCGCCGGCGCGCATCCCATCCGGCGGCAGGTGCGAGGACACCACGAAGCCGCTGTTGCCGCCGGGCTGCTGCGAGTTGGCGCCATGCTTGGTCTTCCACCATTGCATGGACATCTGCGCCTCGATCTCGTCGATCTTCTTGAGCGTGGTGGCGCGGTCGTCCGGCTTGGACGGCATGGAACTCTGGAAGAAGGACGGCCGCAGCCCCGGGTCCTGCCCGGCGAGCACCTCGCTGCGGCGCATCTTGCGCAGCATGTCGAACTCACGCTTGCGCACGAAGTCGTTGCGCCGCTTGCGCTCGATCATCTCCTTGAGCATCTGCTTGGAGTACGAGCTCTCGCGGTCGGTGTCGCCGCCCTCGTTCTCGTTGAATCCGCTCGCGGGATTGCGGACGAACCGCACGACCCGCGACAGCAGGCCACCGGGTGCGGAATCGTCCTTGTTCGCCATGGGAGTGACGGGTACTGCCGTTAGGGGATGAGGGCGATCAGTCGCCGAACATCTTCTGCTTCAGCTCGCGGCGCTGCTGCGCCTCCAGCGAAAGCGTGGCGGTGGGACGCGCCAGCAGGCGGCCCACGCCGATCGGCTCGCCGGTCTCGTCGCAATAGCCGTAGTCGCCCGCGTCGATGCGCGCGATCGACTGCTCGATCTTCTTGAGCAGCTTGCGCTCGCGGTCGCGCGTGCGCAGTTCCAGCGCGTGCTCCTCCTCGATCGTCGCGCGGTCCGCGGGATCGGGAACGATCACCGTTTCCTCGCGCAGGTGCTCGGTGGTCTCGCCCGCGCTGTTCAGGATGTCGGTCTTGAGCTGCAGCAGCTTCAGGCGGAAGTACGCCATCTGCTTCTCGTTCATGTACTCCGAATCCGGCATGGCCAGCACTTCGGCGTCCGACAGTTCCTCGGCGGACTTCGTCTTCCAGTTGTTGGCCAGCTTCGGGTCCTTCTTGATGGCCACAACGGGCGGGGGCGTCAGTACGGATGGATTTGCCATGGGGGTGTAGGTTGCCTTGGCGGAACCGAACACGGCCGGCGCGTTGGCGGCGGGCGGGGGCGCCGGCCGGGCGGCAGGCTGGGCCTGCTGCGGGGCGGACGCGCTCGCCGGTGCCGGCTGCGCTCGGGCCGCGGCGGTGGCCGCGGGTGGAGGGGACGCCTTGGCCGCGGGGGCCGCTTTCGCGGGCGCCGGGCTGGCCTTGGCAGGAATCTTCTTGGCGGCGGCGACGACCGCCTTGGCGCCAGTCACGACCGCTTTGGCGACCGCGCCGACGACCTTGCCCGCTGCGGTCCTGGCGGCCTTGGGGGCCGTCTTGACCGCGGTCTTCGCGGGCTTGGCCGGCGCCTTCGCCGGGGTCTTGCCCGCCGCCTTGGCGACGGGCTTCTTGGCCTTGGCGGCCGGCTTGCCCGCCTTCACCGTCGTCTTGGGGACGGGCTTGGCGGGTGATTTCTTCGCGGGTGCCTTCGCCGCCGGCTTGGCGGCCTTCACCGCGGGCTTGGAAGACTTGGCCGTGGTCTTGGCTTTCGCCGCTGGTTTCTTGGTCTTGGCAGCGACCTTGGGCTGGGCCTTCACTTCCGGTCTCCTCGCGTCATCGGCGCCGGCGGCGTGCAGCTCTTTGCCTGCAGGCCTGCCTTTCGTTGTAGGGTGACGCCGTCATGACCGCGATTTATACCCTGAGTTAAGGGCTCTGCACGACCGTGGACCTCCTTTTCATCGTGGCGCGACCTTCCCGCTCTCCCAAGAGGAGATTCCGTGAGTTGCGGAAGCGAGACAAACATGGGGCGGGTTGGGCGCTGGGATTGCGAAAGGGCGCCAGAGTAACCCCGCCTCGTCCAGCCGGCGGCTCAGAGGAAGTCGCGGCGGCGCGTCAGACAAGGCACTGCTCGAGGCCCTGCAGGAAGATGTCCCTCGGCAGGTCGATCCCGATGAAGACCATCCTGCTGGTGCGCTGCTCGCCTTCGGCCCACTGGGGCCCCAGGTCGCTTCCCATGAGCTGGTGCACGCCCTGGAAGATCACCTTGCGCTCGGTGCCCTTCATGTGCAGGACGCCCTTGTAGCGCAGCATGCGGGGGCCGTAGATGTTGACGATGGCGCCCAGGAAGTCTTCCAGCTTCATCGGGTCGAAGGCCCGGTCGGAGCGGAACACGAAGCTCTTGACGTCGTCGTCGTGGGCGTGGTGGTGCGGGTGGTCGCAGTGCTCGCCGTGCTCGCCGTGCTCGTGGTCATGGTCGTGGTCGTGGTCGTGCCCGTGCGCATGGTCGTGCCCTTCTTCCTTCAGGAAGTCCGGGTCGATGTCGAGCTTGGCGTTCAGGTTGAAGCCGCGCAGGTCGAAGACGTCCTTGATCGGCACGTCGCCGAAGTGCACCGCCTGCTGCGGCGCGCGCGGGTTCATGTGCTTGAGGCGGTGCACCAGCGCGTCCACCTCGTCCTTGCCCACCAGGTCGGTCTTGCTGATGAAGATCTGGTCGGCGAAGCCCACCTGGCGGCGTGCCTCCTGGCGGTCGTCCAGCTGCTGGTCCGCGTGCTTGGCATCCACCAGGGTCAGGATGGAATCCAGCAGGTAACTTTCGGCAATTTCGTCGTCCATGAAGAAGGTCTGCGCCACCGGGCCGGGGTCCGCCAGGCCGGTGGTCTCGATCACCACGCGGTCGAAATCGAGCAGGCCCTTGCGCTTCTTGGCGGCCAGCAGCTGCAGCGCGGAGCGCAGGTCCTCGCGGATCGTGCAGCAGATGCAGCCATTGCTCATCTGCACGATCTGCTCCTTGGTGTCGCTCACCAGGATGTCGTTGTCGATGTTCTCCTCGCCGAACTCGTTCTCGATCACGGCGATCTTCTGGCCGTGCGCTTCGCTCAGCACGCGCTTGAGCAGGGTCGTCTTGCCGGAACCGAGGAAGCCGGTGAGGATGGTGGCGGGGATGAGGCTCATGGAAAACTCCTGGGGAACCGGATAGTTTAAGAAGGAAAGATGGGGCGCGCAGGCCGCGCCGGCAGGCCTGTGCGCTGCGCGCGCCTCAGTCCTTCCGGATCACCACCAGGCCCTTGAGGTACTCGCCTTCCGGGAAGGCCAGCGTCATGGGGTGGTCGGCCGCGGCGCCCAGGCGCTCCGCGATGTAGCCGTCGACGCCGGAGTCCGTCCCCGCCGAGGCGACGATCTTGTGGAACAGGTCGGCGGAGATGCCGCCCGAACACGAGAAGGTGAAGAGCGCCCCACCCGGGGCCAGCAGCTTGAGCGCCAGCCGGTTGATGTCCTTGTAGGCGCGTGCGGCCTTCTCGGCATGCGCCACCGTCGGCGCCAGCTTGGGCGGATCCAGCACGATCGCGTCGAAGGTCCTCCCCTCCTCGATGAAGCGGCGCAGGCTCGCGTTCACGTCGGCGTCGAGGAAGGCGGCGCGCCCGGCATCGAAGCCATTGAGCGCCACGTTGGCGCGCGCGCGTTCCAGCGCGGGCCCCGAGGAGTCGATCGAGGTGACTTCGGTGGCGCCGCCTGCGAGCGCGGCCACACCGAAGCCGCCCGTGTAGCAGTAGCAGTTGAGGACCCGCTGGGCACCCAGGCGCGCGACCCAGTCGGCAAAGCGCGCGCGGCTGTCGCGCTGGTCCAGGTAGAAGCCGGTCTTGTGGCCGCCGGCGATGTCCAGAGCGAATTTCCACCCGTGTTCGGCGATGGTGATCTCGGTCGGTCCGTCACCGCGCAGCCAGCCCGTCACTTCGGGCAAACCCTCGAGTCCGCGGGCATTCGCATCGGAGCGTTCGTAGAGGCGTTGCGCGCCTGTCACGTCCAACAGCGCATCCGCAAGATTTTTTTCCAGCGCTCGGCACCGGCCGACAGGAACTGGGCGACCAGGGTGTCGCCGTAGCGGTCCACCACGCAACCGGGCAGGCCATCGGACTCGCCGTGCACCAGCCGCACGCCCGTGCTCGGCACCTTAAGCCGTTCCCGTAGGGCGAAGGCCTGCGCCAGCCGCGTCCCTAGGAAGGCTGCGTCGATCCGCTGCCCCTCCTCGAAGCTCCAGGCCCGGGCGCGGATCTTGGAGGCGGGGCTGAAGGCGGCCCAGGCGAGGAAGCGCCCGTCGTGGCCCTCCACCCGCACCGTCTCCCCAGCGTCAGCGCCACCCCTGGCCACCGCGGAATCGAAGATCCATGGGTGCCGGCGCAACAGTGAGCGCTCCCGACCCTCCCGCAACCGAATCACTTTCATTCCCCTATTGTCGGCCGGACCGGAACCCGTAAGAATGTGAAACAGGATTACGTCAAGGAGAAGGCGCCGATGGGTTGGTTTGCCCCGGGCCACCGCGCGGTGGCCGCGTTGCTGTTCCTGACGTCCCTCCTGTTCGCCGGGCCGGCGAGCGCGCGCGACCCGCTGAAGTTCGACCCGGTGCGCCAGCCGGTGATGCTGCACGACACCGGCGAGGCCTGGGTCGACGAAAGCGGCAAGGCCGAAGTCCACGACGTCATGAACGATGCGGGCATCCGCTGGCATGCCACGGGCGACAACAACATCTACCGGCTCGACAAGGGCCAGGCGCTCTGGATCCGCTTCACCGCGCCGCCCGCCCCCAGCGCCGAACGCTGGTACCTCGAGATCCCCTACCCCGGCGTCGACCGCGTGACGCTGTTCGTGCAGAACGCCGCCGGCGAGTGGACCGCGCGTTCCGCCGGCGACACCATCGCGCTGAGCGCCTGGCCCCTGCCGCACCGGCACCCGGTGATGCCGGTGTCGGTGTCGCCGCAGCAATCCCGCGTCCACCTGCTGCGCATCCAGAACGGCACCATCTTCGGCGCGCCGTTGCAGTTCGTGAGCGACAGCTACATGGGCCGCAACGAGCAGGGCATCTCGCTGATGCTGGGCATCTACTTCGGCCTCGTGGTGCTGGCGGTGATGCTGGCCGTCACCGGCGCCGTGACCCTGCAGGACCCGGGCTACTGGCTGTACTCGATGTCGGCGGTGCTGATGGCGGTCACGCAGGCCACCATCACCGGCCTGGCCGGGCTGCACCTGTGGGGCGACTGGCCCTGGTGGAACAACATCGCGCCGCAGGTGCTGCCGCTGTTCGCCATCGCCTCGCTGCAGATCTTCCTGGCCGAGGTCGTGTCGCTGCGCGAACGTTCCAAGCTGCTGTACAAGCTGCTGGTCCTCGGCGGCCTGGCTTCCATCCCGCTGGCGATCTACCTGGTGCTGACGCCGGACGTGATGGACCGGCTGCGCCTGATCGTCGTCTTCTTCATCGCCGCCACCGTGGCCGGCCTGGGCGTGGTGGTGTGGGCCGCGATCCGCGGCGACCGCTACGCGCCCTGGCTGCTGCTCGGGTCCTCGCCGGTCGCCATCGTGGCGCTGTTCCCGATCGCGCGCGCCGCGGGCCTGATCCCGATCAGCTTCTGGACCACGCACGGCATGCAGTTCGCCATCGCGGCCGAACTGCCCATCCTGCTGATCGTGCTGGCCATGCGCAGCCAGCACCGGCGCGAGCACGTGCGACGGATCCAGGGCCTGGACCGCATCGACCCCGCCACCGGCCTGATCAACGCCGCCGTGTTCCACGAACGGCTGGTGCGCCTGATCGCGCGTTCGCAGCGGCTGAAGTTCCGCAGCGCCATGCTGCTGGTGGACATCGGCAACATCGAGCAGATCCGCCGCCAGTTCGACTCCGACTCCGCGCGCGAACTGACGCTGCGCGTCGCGGGCCGCCTGCTGTCGGTGGCGCGCGAGATCGACACCGTCGCGCGCCTGTCGGAACACCGCTTCGGCATCCTGCTGGAAGGCCCGCTGCACGCCGACGAGGTGGCCGAGGCCGGCCCGCGCATCGTCGCCCGCTGCCTGATGCCCTTCAAGGGCCGTCCGCTCGAGTGGTCGGCCCACGTGCGGGTGGCGCAGGCGCTGATCCCCATGGACGGCACCGATCCGTCCCAGCTGATCGGACGGCTGGAGATGCTGCTGGCCAGCGCGCCGGCCGACAGCCGCCGCGCCGTGTTCATGCTGTCGAAGGCCAGCATGCCGGCCGCGCTGACGCCCTGATCCGCCGCAAGCTGCGCTCCCCACTGCGGGAAAGTCCCATGCCGTGATCCGCAGTGCGGATGCGACAAAAGGAGTGCGTGGTCCCCGGACCCATGCAATCCCCAACAAGGAGACATCCCCATGCAACCCACCCCCGCTTCGCGCGGCTGGCGAACCGCCTGCGCCGCCGCCGTCCTGACCCTTGCCGCCGCGCCCGCGCTGGCGCAGGAAACGTTCAAGGTCGGCATCGTCAGCTTCCTCTCGGGGCAGGCGGCGGAAAGCTTCGGCGTGCCCGCGGTCAATGGCGCCAAGGTGGTGATCGACGCCTTCAACAACGGCCGCGCGCCCGCGCCCTACAACAAGGTCGGTTTCGGCGGCATGAAGATCGAGCCGGTGTACGTCGACGAGAACGGCGGCGCCACCAAGCAGGTGCAGGAGCTCAAGGCCCTGTACGAGCGCGAGAAGGTCGACGCCGTGGTCGGCTACGTCGGCTCGGGCGACTGCCTGGCCGTCGCGCCGGTGGCCGAGGAGATGAAGAAGTTCCTGATCCTCTACGACTGCGGCACGCCGCGGATCTTCGAGGACGGCAAGTACAACTACGTGTTCCGCACCGCGGCGCACGCGACCATGGACAACGTGGCCCTGGCGCGCTACATCAAGGCGCGCAACATGAAGGTCGAGAAGTTCAACATGATCCACCAGGACTACGCCTGGGGACAGGACAGCCGCAAGGACTTCACGCTGGCGATGCAGCAGCTGTACAAGGACGCCAAGGTCGACGCCGACCTGCTGCCCAAGTTCGGCGCCGGCCAGTACGGCACCGAGGTGTCCGCGCTGCTCGGCAAGCCGGCCGACATCCTGCACTCCAGCCTGTGGGGCGGCGACCTGCAGGCCTTCGTGCTGCAGGCCGGTGCGCGCGGCGTGTTCGCCAAGCAGACGCCGGCCTTCTCCGCCGCCGACCACGTGCTGCCGGGGCTGGGCGAGAAGTTCCCGAACGGTGCCATCATCGGCGCGCGCGGCGCCTACGGCCTGATGTCGCCCAAGTCGGCGCTCAACGACTGGTGGTGGGACATCTACTCCAAGGCCTACAACGTGTACCCGGTGCAGGCCCCCTACCGCATGGTGCAGGCGCTGCTGGGCCTGAAGCTCGCCGCCGAGAAGGCGATGGCGGCCAACGGCGGCAGGAAGCCGACGCCCGAGCAGCTGGCCGCCGCGCTCAAGGGCAGCAGCTGGGAGTCCCCCGCCGGCACCATCCGCATGGCGCTGGGCGAGGGCCACCAGGCCATCCAGGACACGGCGATCGGCCGCACGCGCTGGGACGCGGGCAAGAAGATGGTGGTGCTGGAGGACATCCGGCGCTTCCCGGCCGAATGCGTGAACCCGCCGGCCAACATGAAGAGCGAGGACTGGCTCAAGGCCGGCATGCCGGGCGCGAAGTGCTGACAAGGTGAGCCTGGCCCTCACCATCCTCTTCGACGGCCTCACCTACGCGGCCTGGCTGTTCATCGTCGCGCTGGGCCTCACGCTGGTGTTCGGGGTCCTCAAGATCCTGAACATCGCCCACGGCAGCTTCTATGCCGTGGGGGCCTATGCCGGCGCCAGCCTGGTCGCGTGGCTGATCTCGCTGAAGTTCTCGCCCGCGCTGAGCGTCATCGCGCTGGTGCTGGCGGCCGCCGGCGTCGCCGCGCTGCTGGCGCCGCTGACCGAGCGCGGGCTGCTGCGCATGTTCTACCAGCGCGACGAGGTGCTGCTGGTGCTGGTCACCTACGCGCTCTTCCTGATCCTGGAGGACGCGACCAAGCTGCTGTGGGGCGTGCATCCCTACTACGCCTCCGACACCTACCAGGCCTTCGGCATGATCCAGCTCGGCGCACTGAACTACGCCGGCTACGACCTCATGCTGTTCGTGGTGGCCGTGGCGGCGGGCATCACGAGCTGGTGGGTCCTGAACCGCACGCGCCAGGGCAAGATCGTCACCGCCGTGATCCACAACGCCGAAGTGGCGGCCAGCATGGGCGTGAACGTGTCGCGCGTGTACACCGGCGCCTTCGTGGTCGGCGTGTTCCTCGCCGCGCTGGGCGGGGCGCTGACCGCGCCCATGATCTCGGTGCAGCCGGGACTGTCGGTGGGCGTGATCATCGTCAGTTTCGCCGTGGTGATCATCGGCGGCCTGGGCAGCATCGAAGGCGCCGCGCTCGGCGCGCTGGTGGTGGGCCTCGCGCGCGCGGCTTCGGTGCACCTGTGGCCGGCCGCGGAGCTGTTCAGCATCTACATCGTCATGGCCATCATCCTGGTGTTCCGCCCCGAGGGCGTGTTCCAGAGGGTGCAAGCCCGCAAGATCTGAGGAGCCGCAGTGCCCCGCAATCCCCTGCAACGCACCCTGCTCGCCACCGGCGTGGGGCTGGTCCTGCTGCTGGCCGCCGGCTGGCTCGCGCCGCGCTGGCTGGTGTCGCTGGCGACGCTGGCGCTGGCCAACGGGCTGGTGTCGCTGGGCATCGTCGTGATGATGCGCAGCGGCGTCGTGCCCTTCGGCCAGGGCCTGGTGTTCGCGGCGGGCGGCTATGCCGCCGCATTGCTGTTCAACAAGGCGGGCCTCACCGACATGCTGCTGCTGTCCGCCGTCGGCGGCGTCGCCGGCTTCCTGGTGGCGGCGCCCTTCGCGCCGCTGCTGGCGCGCTATCGCGGCATCTTCTTCGCGATGCTGACGCTGGCGCTGTCCATGGTGCTGTATGGCCTGCTGATGAAGACCGAGACCATGGGCGGATCCGACGGCTTCAACGTTGGCCGCGCGACGCTGTTCGGCTGGAAGGCTCCGGACGCGAAGTCGCATTACCTGTTGTGGGCGGTGACCGCGACCATCGCCTGCGTGCTGACCGGGCTGGTACGCCTCTACTGCGACTCGCAGCGCGGGCTGCTCTCGCTGGGCGTGCGCGACAACGAACTGCGCGTCGAATACCTCGGCAGCTCGGTGGCCAACATCGTCGCCTGGAACTACGTGATCGCGGCGGCGCTGGGCGGCGTCGGCGGCGCGCTGGCGGTGATGGCGCTGGGCCACATCGACCCGAACTTCAGCTACTGGACGACTTCCGGCGAGTTCGTCTTCGTCGCCATCCTCGCCGGCCACCACAGCGTGGTCGCCGTGCTGGCGAGCTCCTTCGTGCTGGAGATCGTGCGCTCCTTCTCCAGCTCCTACTTCCCGAACACCTGGCAGCTGGCGCTCGGCCTGTTCCTGCTGCTGGTGATCCGCTTCCTGCCGGACGGGCTCGGCTCGCTGCTGGCGCGGCCGGCCTTCCTGCGCCGGCGCGCGGAACGCAGCGCCCCCGTGGCGGGAAGCGAGGTGCTGCCTTGAGCGCGGTGCCTGTCCTTTCCGCGCGCAAGCTGCAGCGCAAGTTCGGCGCGGTCGTGGCCGCGTCCGACATCGACATCGACGTGGCGCAGGGCGAGCGCCTGTGCCTGATCGGCAGCAACGGCGCCGGCAAGACCACCTTCGTCAACATGGTGACGGGCTACCTCAAGCCCACCTCAGGGACCATCCTGCTGGCCGGCGAGGACATCACGCAGCGCTCGCCGCGCGAGGTCACGCGCCGCGGCGTGGCCCGTTCCTTCCAGATCCCGCAGCTGTGCCTGCACATGACGGTGCTGGAGAACATGCTGACCGCCCTGCACTGCAGCCGCGCGCACGCACATTTCCTGCGCCCAGCGCGCGATGCGGAATCGATCGCGCGCTGCGAGCAACTGCTGCGCGACTTCGCGCTCGCCGCGCACACCGAGCGGCCGGTGCGCGAACTTCCCGGCGGCGTGCGCAAGCTGCTGGACATCGCGATGGCCCTCACCGGGCATCCGCGCCTGCTGCTGCTGGACGAACCCACCAGCGGCGTCAGCGCCGACGAGAAGTTCACCACCATGGACACGGTGGTGCGCGCGATCGAAAGCCACCAGGACCGCTCGCCCGTGACCGTGGTCTTCGTGGAGCACGACATGGACATCGTGCGCCGCTACGCGAGCCGGGTGGCCGCCTTCTACAGCGGCCGCGTGATCGCCGACGGCCCGCCGCTGCAGGTGCTGGACGACCCGGACGTGCAGCGCTACGTCACCGGTTCGACCCTGGCGGAAGGGGCGACCGCATGATCTCGATCGAGAACGCGCGCGTCGCGATCCAGAACGTGGAAGTGCTGCGCGGCTTCACGCTGCGCCTGCGGCCGGGCACCCTGGTGGGCCTGATCGGCCGCAACGGTGCGGGCAAGACGACCGCCATGCGCACGGTGATGGGCCACCTGCCGCTGCTGGCCGGCAAGGTATCTCTCGGCGATACCGACCTGGGCCGCACTCCGGCCCACCGGCGCGCCGCGCTGGGCATCGGCTACATGCCCGAAGACCGCGGGCTGGTGCCCGAGCTCACGGTGGAAGAGAACATCTGCCTGCCGCTCTGGGTGTCGAAAGGGCTGGCGGTGCGCGAGCGGCTGGACTTCGTGTACGGCATCCTGCCGGAGCTGCGGGAGATGCGCGAGCGCAAGGCGCTGCTGCTGTCCGGCGGCCAGCAGAAGATGGCGGCGCTGGCGCGCGCCCTGGCCGTGGGCACCCGCGTGCTGCTGCTGGACGAACCCTTCGAGGGCGTGGCGCCGGCCCTGTCGCAGCGGCTGTCGGAAGTGGTCGGGCAGCTGCGCGGCTCGGGCCTGTCGGTGCTGATCTCCCAGTCGGACCTGAACCACTCGCGCCGCTTGCTGGACGAGGAAGTGGTGATCGAACGCGGCGCCAACGTGAGCGAAGGAGCGACGGCATGAGCGATGCCACCTGGCCGGCCGTGCCGCTGCGGCACGAGCGCCACTTCGGCGACCGGGTGCTGCGCTGCTTTGCCGAACGTCCGCCGCACCTCAATGCCATGTTGGCCGCGGCCCACGCGCGGGACGCGCAGGCCGAGGCGCTGGTCGATGGCGACCAGCGCTGGACCTGGGGCGCGCTGCGCGACCAGTCCACGCGGCTCGCGCTGGGGCTGCGCCAGGCGGGCGTGGTTGCCGGCGACCGCGTCGTGCTGCTTGCGCCCAACCACGCGGAATTCGTGATCGCCATGCATGCGGTGCTGCGCCTGGGCGCGGTGCTGGTGCCGGTGAGCATGCGCGAGGCCGGCCCCGGCATAGTCTTCATCCTGAACCAGTGCCGTGCCGCGCTGGTGATCGCCGACCCGGTGATGATGATGCTGGTGCCGCCGGCCCTGAACGACGGCCAGCCGCTGCAGCGCGTGGCGCTCGGCGCCGGCAGCGGCGAAGGCTGGCTGCGCTGGGACGCGCTGCTGGACCAGGATCCCGCGGGTTTCACCGACGCGAACCCGCAGGAGGACGACGCAGCCGTCATCCTCTACACCTCCGGCACCACCGGCGCGCCCAAGGGCGCGGTGCTCACGCACCTGAACCTGGTGCATTCGGTGCTGCACTACGAACATGCGCTCGGACTGCGCGGCGGCGAGCGTGGCCTGCTCGCGGTGCCCGCGTCGCACGTCACCGGGCTGGTCGCGCTGATCCTCGCGATGGCCGGCGTCGGCGGTTGCGTCGTGCTGCTCGCGGATTTCAAGGCGGCGGCCAGCCTCGCGCTGGTGGCGCGCGAACGCGTGAGCTACACGCTGATGGTCCCCGCCATGTACGCCCTGTGGCTGCGCGAGGACACGCTGCAACGCACCGACCTGTCCACGCTGCGGCTCGCGGGCTTCGGCGGCGCGCCGATGGCGCCGGCCACCATCGAGGGCCTGCGCGTGAGCTGCCCGGGCATCCGCCTGTTCAATGCCTACGGCTCCACGGAGACTTCCTCGCCCACGACCATGACGCCGCCGGGCTCGGACGTGCTGGAGGCGGTCGGCAAGCCGCTGCACTGCGCCGACGTGCGCGTGATGGACGACGAGGGCCGCGAGGTGCCGGCCGGCACGCCCGGCGAGGTCTGGATCGCCGGCCCGATGGTGGTGCCGTGCTACTGGGACAACCCGAAGGCCACGGCCGACAGCTTCGTCGCCGGCTACTGGAAGTCCGGCGACATCGCCACGCTGGACGCCCAAGGCTACCTGCGCGTGCACGACCGCAAGAAGGACATGATCAACCGCGGCGGCTACAAGGTGTTCTCGGTGGAAGTGGAGAACTGCCTCCTCGGGCATCCGGCCGTGCAGGAAGCGGCGACGGTGGGCGTGCCGTGTCCGGTGCTCGGTGAACGCATCCACGCCTTCGTGTACGCGCCCGCGGCGCGCGATGCGGAGAAGCTGCGCGAGGAGCTCACCGCACGGTGCCGGAACGAGCTGGCGGATTACAAGACGCCGGATTTCTGGACCTGGCTGCAGGAGCCGCTGCCGCGGAATGCGAACGGGAAGGTGATGAAGCGCGTCTTGCGCGAACGGGTCTAGCGTCCCCTACTTCCGTTTCGCCCGCGGATGCGCCGCGTCATACGCTTTCGCCAGGTGCTGGAAATCCAGCCGCGTGTACACCTGCGTGGTGCCGATGTTCGCGTGCCCCAGCAGCTTCTGCACCGCGCGCGCCAAGTCCCCGCTGGACTGCAGCAGGTGGCTGGCGAAGGAATGGCGCAGCATGTGCGGGTGCACCGGCGTCGCCAGCCCCGCCTGCAGGCTGCGCTGCTTCAGCCGCTGCCACACCGCCTGCGCGCTCAGGCGCGCGCCATGGCGGCCGGTGAACAGCGCCGCCTGCTGTGCATGCGGCCCGGCGGCCCGCACGTCCAGCCACTGCCGCACCGCCTCGATCGCCTTGCGGCCCACCGGCACGGTGCGCCGCTTGCTGCCCTTGCCCAGCACGTGCGCCTCGCCCGCCTGCAGGTCGATCCAGCCCTTCGCCGTGCCGCTCGCCTGCGCATCCAGGCCCACCAGCTCGCCCACCCGCAAGCCGCAGCCGTAGAGCAGCTCCACGATCGCGACGTCGCGCGCTTCCAGCCACGGGTCGGCGGTCTCGGCGCTGAACTCCGCGAACTGCACGGCCTCGTCCACGCTCAGGGCCTTGGGCAGCGGCTTGGGCGCCCTGGGCGCCTTCACGTCCAGGATCGGGTTGCTCTTGACCAGCCCTTCGCGCCCCAGCCAGGTGTAGAAGCCGCGCCAGCCGGAGAGGATCAAGGCGATGCCGCGGCCGCTGCGGCCGCCGGAATTCATCTGCGCGACCCAGCGCCGCACGTGCGCGTTCTGCACGCGCGTGAGTTCCACGCCCGCTTTCGCCGCGTTCTCCGACAGCTTCTGCAGGTCCAGCGCGTACAGCTCCACGGTGCGCGCCGCGAGCCGCTTCTCGACGCGGACGTGTTCGAGGTAGCGCTCGACCAGACCGGCGTCGTCCATGCCCGCCTTCAGCGCGGACGCAGCCGCGACAGCGCGGCGCTCGCCAGTTCGGCGATGCGCTCCAGGAAGTCCGTGGCCAGCCCGGACTCGAAGCGCTGCGGGTCCGGCGAGGCCAGCACCAGCATGCCGAACGCGGGGGCCGGCCCGTTGACGGCACCGGGCCGCAGCGGGATCAGCGCGATCGACAGGGCCGTGGCGGGATCGTCCAGCCAGCCAACCGGCTCCAGCCCGGAGGACATGCCGCAATAGGGCTGCGTGAGGGACGAGGCGAAGCTCTTGGCGTCTTCGCTCACGCCCTGCGCGAAGGGCTCCTCGCCGTAGCGCGTGTCCACGTCCCAGACCTTCAGCGCCACCTGCGGCACCATGAACTGCTTGTGCAGTTCGGCCACCAGCGTGGCCGGCAGCGCGCGCGTGGACTGCACCAGCAGCAGCGACTGCGCCCAGCGGTGGATGCGGTCGGAGATCACCATGTTCTCGTTGCCGTGCCGCACCATCTGCATGATGCGGTGCTCCAGCGCCTTGATCTTCTCGCGCAGCATCTCCGCCTGCCGCTCCTGCAGGCTGACCGCGCGGTTGCCGTGCGGGCTGGTCAGGTGCACGGAAGCGAGCAGTTCCGCGTGCCGCTCGAAGAAGTCCGGGCTGTTGGCCAGCCAGTCGGCGATGTCGTCTTCCGTGATCGGGTTCATGGGGTTGTTATCCATCAGTCCTGCAATTCGATTTCACCTTCGAAGACCGTCACGGCGGGGCCCGTCATCAGCACCGGCGCGTCGCCGCCCGCCCACTCGATGGTGAGCAGGCCGCCGCGGGTCTCCACGTCCACCCGCGCGTCCAGCTTGCCCAGGCGGATGCCGGCCACCGCCGCGGCACAGGCACCCGTGCCGCAGGCGAGCGTCTCGCCCGCGCCGCGTTCCCACACGCGCAGGCGGATGCGCCCGCGCTCCTGGATCTCCATGAAGCCCGCGTTCACGCGCCGGGGGAAGCGCGGATGGTGCTCGATCAGCGGGCCCTGCGTCTTCACCGGCGCGTGGTCCACGTCGTGCACCTCCTGCACGGCGTGCGGGTTGCCCATCGAGAGCACCGCCACGGAAACGATTTCCGACTCGGCGTGGGTGCCCAGCGCCAGGTGCCACTTCTCCCAGCTGCCTTCGCGGTGCGGGCTCAGGCCGGCGATGTCGAAGGGCACCTGCGGCGCATCGAACACCGGCCGCCCCATGTCCACGGTGACGCGGCCGTCGGGATGCAGCCGCGGCTCGATCACGCCCGAAAGCGTCTGCACGCGGATCGTCTCGCCGCGCGCCAGGCCCTTGTCGGCCACGTAGCGCGCGAAGCAGCGCGCGCCGTTGCCGCACTGCTCCACCTCGCCGCCGTCGGAGTTGTGGATCACGTATTCGAAATCGATGCCGGGCGCGGGCGAGGGCCGCACCGAAAGGATCTGGTCGGCGCCGATGCCGAAGTGGCGGTCGGCCAGCTGCCGGTACTGCTCCGGCGTGAGCTTCAGGCGCTCGCGAGTCTCGTCGAGCACGACGAAGTCGTTGCCCGCGCCTTGCATCTTGGTGAAGCGGATGCGCATGCCGCGATTATCCGCGCAGGCGGTCCAGGAAGCGATCGACGAAGAACAGGCGGTCCTGTCCCCACCAGCGTTCCTGGTGTCCGCGCACGATGAAGGTGGGCGCGCCGAACACGCCCAGCTGCACCGCCTCCTCGCTGAAGGAGCGGTACTCCTGCTGCACGGCGGGCGTGCGCTCCAGGGCGTGCAGGGCCCGGCCGTCGTAGCCGTTCTCGTCGGCCACCGCCACCCGCACCGTCGCCTGCGAGGTGTCCCGCTCCTCGGCCCACAGGGCGCGCAAGAGGGCATGCGAGAGCACGAAGGCGTCCTCGCCCCGCTGCTGCGCGGCGATCACCATCCAGCCGGCGTACTTGTTCCAGTCCGGGTCGGCCGGGGTCGATTGCGGGTAGTGGCTGGGTTCGAGGTTCAACGGCATGCCCAGGTGGTCGCGCCAGCGCGCCAGTTCCTCGGCGTGGTAGCTGCGGCGCGGGGCCGGCCGGGTGCGGATCGGGATGCCGCCGGTCTGCTGCACCACCGCCTGGAAGTCATAGGGCTTGAGCACCAGCTTCACGCGGTGCCTGCGGACGATGTCCTGCAGCTGCGGCCCGGCAAAATAGGCCCACGGCGATGACAGGCTGTAATAGCAGTCCAGTTGAATCGTCATCCGCGGATGATATGCCCGTGAACGAGCTTCCCCCGCCCTGCCCCCGGTGCCGCCGCAGGCCGTCGCCAGTCTTCGTGACGATGCCGCGCTGGCGCGGCTGGCACGCGACGCGCGTGCCGACCTGGCGCGGCTGAACTTCCCGCCGCCCGGCTGGGTGCCGCCCACGGGCGCCCCCGACGGCCGGCCGGTGCTGGACGTGCTGGTGGCCGGCGCGGGCATGTGCGGCCAGACGGCCGCCTATGCGCTGCTGCGCGAAGGCGTGGCGAACCTGCGCGTGATCGACCGCGCCGCGCGCGGCGAGGAAGGCCCCTGGGGGACCTATGCGCGCATGGTGACGCTGCGCAGCCCCAAGCACCTCACGGGGCCGGACCTGGGCGTGCCTTCGCTCAGTTTCCGCGCCTGGTACGAGGCGCAGCACGGCGAGGCAGGCTGGGCCACCCTGCACAAGGTGGGGCGGATCGACTGGCGCGACTACCTGCTGTGGGTGCGCGAACGGTCGGCCTGCCGGTGGACAACGGGGTGTCGCTGGATTCCGTGGAGGATGAGGCCGGCCTGCTGCGCGCCACGCTGCAATCGCCGCGCGGCACCGAAACCGTGTGGACCCGCAAGCTGGTGCTGGCCCTCGGCCGCGACGGCAGCGGCGCGCCGCGCTGGCCGGAGTTCGCCTCGCTGCGGCGCGACGACCCGGTGGCAGCCGCCCGCGTGTTCCATTCCGCCGATCCCATCGACTTCGAGGCCTGGCGCGGCAAGCGCATCGGCGTGCTGGGCGCGGGGGCTTCCGCCTTCGACAACGCCGCCTGCGCGCTGGAAGCGGGCGCGCGCGTCGACCTGTTCGCCCGCCGGCCCTTCCTGCCGCAGGTGAACAAGAGCAAGTGGACCTCCTTCGCGGGCTTCTTCCGCGGCTACGAGTCGCTGGACGACCAGCGCAAGTGGCGCTTCTACACCTACATCTTCGACGAGCAGGTGCCGCCGCCCTGGGAAACGGTGCGCCGCTGCGACGCGCACGCGGGCTTCACGCTGCGGCTGGCCACGCCCTGGCTGGACGTGCGGCCCGGGCAGGACGGCGTGCGGATCACCACGCCGTCAGGGCAGGAGCGCTTCGACGCGGTGATCTTCGGCACCGGCTTCGACGTGGACCTGCCGGAGCGGCCCGAGCTGGCGCGCTACCGCGGCGCGATCGACACCTGGGCGCGGCACGTCACGCCGGAACAGGCGCGCGCCAATGAGGAGGCCGCGCGCTTCCCTTACCTGGGGCCGGGATTCGAGCTGCGCAGCGCCGATGGCCCGCAGCGCGAGGCGCTCGCGGCCATGCACCTGTTCAACTGGGGCAGCACGATGAGCCACGGGGCACTCGCGGGTGACATCCCGGGGTTGGCGATCGGCGCAGGCCGGCTGGCGCAATCGATCGCGCGCGACCTGTTCGTGGCGGATGCGGACCTGCATTGGGAAAGGCTGCAGGCACTGGAGGAGCCGGAGTTGCTGGCGACGAAGTGGTATGTGCCGCCGGAGCGGCGGGGCTAGCTGGGGTTCGGGCTGCGCCGCTCACCGCCAGCCTACGAAGGCGATCCGTAGGCTGGGGTGAGCCCGAAGGCGAACCCCAGCGGTGCGCGCAGCGCTCAATCGATCGTGATGTTCGCCG
Organism: Ramlibacter montanisoli; assembly: GCF_013087525.1. Classification (GTDB taxonomy): domain Bacteria; phylum Pseudomonadota; class Gammaproteobacteria; order Burkholderiales; family Burkholderiaceae_C; genus Ramlibacter; species Ramlibacter montanisoli. Next base: position 2,908,622 of record NZ_JABFCS010000001.1, read on the forward strand.
CCCGCACCACCTCCGCCCACTTCTGCCGGTTGTTCTTCACCGTCACGCGGAACTGCTCCGGCGTCTCCAGCCGCACCGCGTTGCCCGTGCCTTCCAGCTTGGCGCGCACTTCCGGCATCTGCAGCACCTGGCGCACCGCCGCGTTCATCTTGGCGGTGACCGCGGGATCGGTGCCCTTGGGCGCGAACAAGGCGAACCAGGTCGTGCTCTCGAAGTTCTGCGCGCCCGGCACGCCGCTCTCGGCGATCGTCGGCACTTCCTGGATCACGCCCACGCGCCTGGCGGTGGTCACGCCCAGCAGCCTCACCTTGCCCGCCTTGTACTGCGTCAGCACGGTCTGCACCTGGTTCATGATGCAGCAGGTCTCGCCCTTGAGCACGCCCTGCATGGCCTCCGGCCCGCCCTTGTAGGGCACGTGCACCATGTTCAGCCCCAGCTTCGAGTTCATCTCGGCGAAGGCCATGTGCGTGCCGGTGCCGTTGCCGGTGGACGCGTAGTTGTACTTGCCGGGGTTCGCCTTCACGAGGTCGACGAACTCCTTGAAGGTGCGCACGTTCATCACGTCCGGATTGACCGTCAGCACGTTCGACACGTCGATGATCGGCGTGACCGGCACGAAGTCCGCTTCCACGTCGAAGGGCAGCTTCTTGTACAGCGCCGCGTTGCTGCCATGTGTGGCGGCGGTGCCGAACACCAGCGTGTAGCCGTCCGGCTTGGCACGCGAGACGTACTCCAGCGCCACGTTGCCGGCGGCGCCCACCTTGTAGTCGATCACCACCGGCTGCCCGAGCACGCGCGACAGCGGCTCCTGGATGGTGCGCCCGACCACGTCCACGCCGGAGCCGGCGGGGAAGGTCATGACGATGGTGACGGGCTGCTGCGGCCAGTCGGCCTGCGCGATCGCCGCGGGCACGATGGACACGGCCGCCAGGGCAGCCACGAGAGGGAGGCGGATCTTCGACAGGATGTTCACGCGGGGACTCCTTGGTCACAACGACGGCCCATTGTGGCAAGCCGCGCGCAACCCTGCCACCATGAGCTTATGCTTCCGTGTTTCCCCCTAGGACGAGAGGAAGCCATGCGCATTCCCGACTGGACCCCCGAACGCAAGCCGCAGCCGCAGGACCTGGTGCAGGCGATCCTGGAACGGCGGGGCGGCGAGCTGCTCAACCTCGACCGCGCCCTGCTCTGGAGCGAGCCGCTGGCCCGCGGCTGGAACGCCTACCTGAAGAACGTGCGCACCGGCCTGGGCGCCAGCCGCCAGCTGCGCGAGCTGGGGATCTGCACGGTCGCGCTGCTCACCGGCGCGCACTACGAGTACCACCACCATGCGCCGGACTACCTGGACGCGGGCGGCACGCAGGCCAGCCTGGAGGCCCTGCAGGCCTACGTGAAGGCCGGCGCGAAGGGCGAGCCGCCCGGCCTGAACGGCGACGAGGCGCTGGTGGTGCGCTACGCCGCGCACATGACGCGCGACGTGCAGGTCGAGGACGCGATCTTCGCGCGCATGCGCGAGCGCTTCGACACCACGGAACTGGTGGAGATCACGGCGGCCATCGCCACCTACAACATGGTCGCGCGCTTCCTCGTCGCGCTCGGGGTGACGCCGGAGTCCTAATCCGCCTTGATGTTGTTGTCCTTGACGACCACCGCCCAGGTCTCGATCTGCTTGTCGATGAAGGCCCGGGCGGCGTCCGGCGGCCCGCCGACGATGGTCATGCCCTGGCCCGCGAGCTTGGCGGAGATCTCGGGCACCTTCAGCGCCTTGTTGATCTCCTCGTTCATGCGCGCGACGATGGCCGGCAGCACCTTGGCCGAGGTCAGCACGCCCCACCACGCGGGCGCATCGAAGCCGGCATAGCCGCTCTCCGCCACCGTCGGCACGTCCGGCAGGTCGGGCGAGCGCTTGCTGGTGGTCACGGCCAGCGGCCGCAGGCGCTTGGCGTCGATGTGCGGCTTGGTCACGACGATGGAGGCGATCGACAGCGGCACGTGGCCGGCGATCGCATCCTGCATCAGCGGCCCGCCGCCCTTGTAGGGCACGTGCGTCCATTCGAGCCCGCCGCTCCTGCCCAGCAAGGCCATGGCAAGGTGGCCCAGGCTGCCGTTGCCGACGCTGCCGACGCTGACGTTCTTCTTCGCCTTGGCGGCCGCCACCACGTCGCCGAAGGTCTTGTAGTCGGAAGCCACCGGCGTCGCCAGCACCATCGGCGCGGTGCCCAGCAGGATCACCGGCGCCAGGTCCTTGCGCGTGTCGAAAGGCATGTTGGCGATCAGGCTCGGGTTCACGGCGTGCGTGTCGAACACCACGGCGTAGGTGTAGCCGTCGGGCGTGGCGGTGGCGACCGAGCCGGTGCCGATCGCACCGGAGGCGCCGGCCTTGTTCTCCACGATCACCGTCTGCCCCAGCTGCTGCGTCAGCTGCGCCGCCAGGATGCGCGCGACCTGGTCCACCGAGCCACCCGGGGAAACACCGCCACCAGCTTCACCGGCTGCCGCTTCGGCCAGTCGCCCACCTGGGCCTGGACGGGGAGCACGGCACAGGCGGCGAGCGCGAGGACGAGCAAGGTTCTGCGGGTTTTCATGGAGGCTCCGCGTGATGTAATCGTCGGCATGGTACGAGCCAGCCAGCTTCTGCACCCTCAGCGTGAACCCGCAGTGCCGCGCCCCGCGGCCACCGTCCTGCTGCTGCGCGACAGCGGCGCGGGCGTGGAGGTGCTGATGACGCGCCGCTCGGCCACCGCCAGCTTCGCGCCAGGTGCCTACGTGTTCCCCGGCGGCGGCATCGATGCCGCGGATGCACAGGCCCACGACATCGCCGCGCGCCGCGCCACCCAGCAGGACCTGCCCCTCACGCAGGCGATCGCCGCCATCCGCGAGAGCTTCGAGGAGCTGGGCATCCTGCTGGCGCGCCATCGTGACGGCCGGCCCGTGGATGCGGCCGACGTCGCCGCACTGGACCGCGACGCACCCTTCGCCGCGCAATGCCGCGAGCGAGGCTTGGTGCTCGCCGCCGACCAGGTCTACGTGCTGGCGCACTGGATCACCGACCGCGACCTGCCGCGCCGCTTCGACGTGCCCTTCCTCGCCGCGCGCATGCCGCAGGGCCAGTCGCCCGTCGCCGACGAAGCGGAACAGTTCGAGCCGGTGTGGGTGCGACCCGCCGAGGCGCTGTCGCGGCACCAGGCCGGCCAGTTCTTCATGATCTTCCCCACCATCCGCACGCTGGAGCGGCTGGAGAAGTTCGAGTCGGTGGACGCGGTGCTGGCGGCCTGCGCGAGCGAGCAGCCGCTGTGGACCAGCTGTCCGCGCGCCGGCTTCGTGCAGGGCGCCGAGGCGCGCTTCATGGAACACGAGATGCAGTACGGCGAGCTCGCGCTGACCTGCCCCGACGGCCGCTGCTGCACCACCTGGACTGGCGCACCGACCAGCCGGTGCCGCTGCTGAAGAACGTGGTGCGCGTGACCGCGCCCAACCCCGGCGTGATGACCGGACCGGGCACCAACTGCTACATCGTCGGCGATCCCGACACCGGCTACATCGTGATCGACCCGGGTCCGGAGGACGCCGAGCACCAGCAGCGCATCTGGCGCGCCACCAACGGCGACATCCGCCTGATCGTCTGCACGCATTCCCATGCCGACCATTCGCCCGGCGCGCGGCCGCTGCAGGCCCTGTGTCGCACGCGGCCCCCATCCTCGGCCTGCCCTCGGCGCCCACGGCGCGCCCCGCCAGCGAGTTCACGCCCGACCGCGTGCTGAAGGACGGCGAAGTGGTCACTGTGGAAGGCAACGGCCGCACGCACAGCCTGCAGGCCATCCACACGCCGGGCCACGCGGCCAACCACCTGTGCCTGGTGCTGCTGGAAGACGGATTGCTGCTCTCCGGCGACCACATCCTCAATGGCAGCACCACCGTGGTGGACCCTCCGGACGGCGACATGACGGCCTACCTGGAATCGCTGGACCGGCTCTCCGAAGCCTGCGGCAGCCACGGCATCGAGTTCATCCTGCCCGCGCACGGCCACGTGCTGGGCTTCGCGCGCAAGGCCATCGCCATGCTCAAGGCGCACCGCCTGCAGCGCGAGGCGCGCATCCTGGCCGCCATGCGCGAGCGCCCCGGCGGCACGCTGGAGGACTGGGTCGAGCTCGCCTATGCGGACGTGCCGCCGCGCATGTGGCCGGTGGCCAAGCGCTCCCTGCTGGCGCACGTACAACGCATCGAAGCCCTGCAACTGGCCGGTTGAGGGCCGCCCCGCTACACTGGTCCCGACACTGTTGGGAGGGGCAGGGATGGACGGAAGCAGCGCACGGCCGCGGGCGGAGATTGCCGCCTGGCCGCTGGAATTCACGGGCACCGGCGGCGAGTATTTCCGGGTGTGGATCGTCAACCTGCTGCTGACCATCGTGACGCTGGGTTTCTACACCCCGCTGGCGCGCCGCCGCACCGCGCAGTACTTCTACGGCCACACCATGGTGGCCGACAGCCCGCTGGAATTCACCGCGCAGACCAAGCGCATGCTGGTCGGCTTCGTCCTGTTCGTGGCGCTGTACGCGGCCTTCAAGTTCGCCGCCGAGACCGGGCAGGACACCACGGTGGCCGTCATGCTGGTGGGGGCGCAGTACTGGCGCCCTACTTCTGGGCCAGCGCGATGCGCTTCCGCTTCAACGCCACGCGCTGGCGCGGCGTGCGCCTGCAGTTCACCGCGAAATGGGGCGAGGTGTACCGGGCGAGCTGGCCGGTGTTCGCCTTCGCGGCGATCTGGGCCGTGGGCTTCAGCCTGATCGAGCGCTACATCCCCAAGGGCCGCGGCACCGGTTCGATCGGCGCCGCGCTGGGCATCGGCCTGGCTTGCGGCATCCTGAGCATCCTGTGCGCGATCCGCCTGGAATACAACTACAAGAGCCTGATGGTCGCGCGCGGCCGCATCGGCGGCCAGCCGGGCCGCTGGAAGCCGCAGTTCGGCGACTTCGTGCGCATCTGGCTGGCCACGCTGGGCGTGTTCCTGCTGGCCGTCATCGTGGTGTGGCTGGCCATCTTCCTCATGTTCGGCGGCTACATCGCCGCGTTCAAGGGCGTCAAGGACGGCGGCATGCGCGCCGTGATGCTCGGCATCGCCCTGGCGATCGTCGCCCTGTTCCTGCTGTTCCTGGCCTCGGCGCCGGCGCGCGCGTACCGCGAGGCCCGCATGTTCCAGCTGGTGTGGAACAACATCGGCGTGAGCAGCGTGGCCCGCTTCAAGTGCCGGCTGAAGCCCTGGCGCTACGTGCGGCTGCGGGTGAAGAACGTGATCCTCTCGCTGCTCACGCTCGGCTTCTACCGGCCGTTCGCCAAGGTGAGCGAATACCGCATGAAGACCGACTCGGTCACGCTGCACGTCAAGGGCGGGCTGGACCAGCTGGCCGGCCAGCTGGCGCGCGAGGAACAGGCGGTGGGCGACGCGATCGCCGACGCCGTCGGCCTCGAGCTGGTGGGTTGAGCATGGGCCAGCCGCTGCGCGGCCACTGGTTCGACGGCCGCAGCAGCGCGGCACGCGAGGTGCACGTGCAGCTGCAGCCCGGCCCGCGCGGGCCTTCGCTGCTGCTGCGCGCGGCCGACGGCGAGACGCTGGAACTGCGGAACGACCAGGTCGGCTGGCCGGAGCGCTGGAGCGCGGGACGCGCGCCGCGCAGGCTGGCCGTCGACCTCGGCGCGCATGGCAGCCTGCAGCTGGACGACCCGCAGGGCTGGCAGCAGGCGCTGGCGGCCGCCGGCCACCAGGCCACGCTGGCGCAGCACATGCAGACGCGCTGGTCGATGTTCGCCGCGGTGCTGGTGGTGGCCGCGGGCCTGGTGTTCGCGTTCTACCGGTGGGGCACGCCCTGGGCGGCGACGCAGCTCACGCGGCAGGTGCCGATCGGCTGGGAGACCAGCCTGACCGACCGCTTCCTGGGCGACCTGGACCAGGGCTGGCTGAAACCGAGCAAGCTGCCGCGCGAGCGGCAGGACGCATTGCGCGCCCGCTTCGACACGCTCGCGCGCTCGCTGCCGCCGGAGCTGCGCCGCTACCGCGGCTACGAGCCGAAGCTGGTGCTGCACTTCCGCAACGGAATGGGCGCGAACGCCTTCGCGCTGCCCGGGGGCACCGTCGTGATGACCGACGGCATCGTCGAACTCGCCGACCAGCACAAGCTGGGCGACGAGGCGCTGGTCGGCGTTCTGGCCCACGAGATCGGTCACGTGCTGCACCGGCACACCACGCGCATCATCGTGGAACAGGGCGTGCTGAACGTGGGACTGGGGCTGGCGCTGGGCGATGTGTCGTGGCTGCTGTCCACCGGCAGCTCGCTGCTCACGGGGCTGGCCTACCGCCGCAACCACGAGTCGGAAGCCGACTGCTTCGCCGTCGCCCTGATGACGCGCACCGGCGGCCGCACCGAGCCGATGGCGGACCTGCTGCTGCGCATGGAGGCCGCCGCGGAGGCCAAGGCCGGCGGCGAGAGGAAGGCGAAGCGCGAGGACGGCAGCTGGATCGAGTTCCTGAGCAGCCACCCCGCGACGCCGCAGCGCGCGCAGGGCCTGAAGCGGGGCCAGGGCTGCGCGCAATGAAAGTGTGAAGCTCGCCGTTACGCCGGATTCTGTGCATCCGGTTGCCCGGATGTGACCGCCATTCTTCTGGGCCGGGAGTCGCCTCCACGGCTCGATGCTGCCTACCCGCCAGCTCCGCGGGACCACGTCGACGCTGGCCTATTTGGCATTGCTGCGCGTAGAGATTGCCCGTTTCACCCCCATGACCCGCTTGCGCGAACCACGGGACTCGTCTCTGTTGCTCTGATCCTCACCTCGCGGTGGACAGGTGTTGCCTGCTACGCTGCCCTATGCAGTCCGGACGTTCCTCCAGTGCGGCCTTTCGGCACTTGCACCAGCAGCGGCCTGGCGTGCTTCACGAAGGGATTATCCCCCGCAATGAAAAAGGCCGCTTCGCAGCGGCCTTCGTTTCGTGTCACTGCGCGTTCTGCAGCGCCGCGATCCGTTCCTCGATCGGCGGGTGGGTCGAGAACAGCTTGCCCACGCCGGAGGTGATGCCCATGGCCTGCAGGCTCTTGGGCAGCTCGCCGGGGACCATGCCGCCCAGGCGGGCCAGCGCGTTGATCATCGGCTGCTTGCGGCCCATCAGCTGCGCGGAGCCGCGGTCGGCGCGGAACTCGCGCTGGCGCGAGAACCAGGCCACGATGATCGCCGCCACGAAACCGAGCAGGATGTCCAGCACGATGGTCGTCACGAAGTAGCCGATGCCGGGGCCCGAGCGCTGCTCGCCGCGGCTCAGCCAGCCGTCGACCACGTAGCCGACCACGCGCGAGAGGAACACGACGAAGGTGTTCATCACGCCCTGGATCAGCGTCATGGTGACCATGTCGCCGTTGGCGATGTGCGCGACCTCGTGGCCGATCACCGCCTCGACTTCCTCGCGCGTCATGCCCTGCAGCAGGCCGGTGGACACCGCGACCAGCGCGTTGTTCTTGAAGGCGCCGGTGGCGAAGGCATTGGGCTCGCCTTCGAAGATGCCGACTTCCGGCATGCCGATCTTGGCCTCGTTGGCGAAGCGGCGCACGGTGTCGACGATCCACGCCTCGTCGGCGTTGCGCGGCTGGTCGATCACCTGCACGCCGGAACTCCACTTGGCGATGGTCTTGGACAGCAGCAGCGAGATGATCGCGCCGCCGAAGCCCATGATGGCGGCGAACACGAGCAGCTGGCCCAGGTTCAGCCCGTTCGCGGTGAGGAACCGGTTGACCCCGAGCAGGCTGGCGACGATGCCGAGCACCACCACCACGGCCAGGTTGGTCAGGACGAACAGGAAAATGCGTTTCATTGCTCTGGATGCTCCGAAGGGTGGAAGACGGTCACCCCCGCGGCGCAGATGAGGTTCCCGGAAGGGACTTCAAGGGGCACCGCGGGCCTGCCACGTGGGGAGTTATGTTTTAAGTCTTGCGTGGGCGGAATACGAGGGAGTCATCATAAAAGGAAAAGTTCTCGTTCGCGTTCCACCAGCCCGGCACGCCCAGCACCGGCAAGGGCGTGAACGGCTTGCCCGCCAGCACCTTCCCGGTGCAGCGCGCGGCCAGCCAGCCATCGGCGTCCGCTCCTGATTCCAGAGCAGCATCTCCCCGCCAGACATGGGCCGTGAGCCCTTTTCTCGGTTGCGCGAGCTGCTCCAGCAAGGCATGGCCGAAGATCCACAGGCGGGCCTGCGCCCACAGCGGCCGCAGTTCCACGAACAGCCGCTGCCATGCGCGGTCTTCCAGCGCCTGCCACAAGGCCGGCGGCGCCTGCAGCAGCGCGCCGTTCTCGTCGAACACGGTGATCGCGTCGCGCACGGGGCCGCGCCGGGCGCCGACGCCGTCGCGCGCGATCGCCTCGGCCTGCAACCGGTTGAGGGCCGCCTTGCTGCGCGGGAACCGCAGCCAGACCAGCCCGTTGAAGAAGTCGTGCAGGCCGGGGCGCACCGGGCACTGGCGGGTCTCGAAGATGAAGCGCTCGTAGGGCGTGCCGGCGGGCAGGTCTTCCTGCGCCACGAAGCGCACCGGCGCCTCGCCCTCTGCATTCAAGGCCTCGTGCGCCGGCTGGCCGCCGCCGATACGGCGGGCGACGGCTTCGCCCGGCGCGCGCCAGGGCGCGAACCAGGGCTGCGCCCAGTCCACCTGCATCAGCGCGCGCTGGCCTTCAGCCGCACCTTGTTCGGCTGCGAGGCCGGCGCGAGCTCCACGTAAGGAGCGTTCTTGGCGAGGAAGCGCGGGCCAGTGCCACTCTTGCTCAGGAGATCATCCGCGCGCAGGCGCTTGACCACTTCATTCATCGCGACCCAGCCACCGTCCTCGAAGCCGGGGATGCTGCCCAGCGCCGCGCGCACCGGGTCCTGCGGTTCCGGCGGCTTGGGACGGGCCACCCTCTTCGCAGCCGCCTTGCGCGCCGGCCGCGGCGCGGCCGGGGCCGGCACGTCGTCCAGGTAGACGACCTGTTCGTACACCTTGGCCAGTTCCTCGCCGGCCGCCTTGGCGCGCTGCGCGAAGCAGATCACGCGGATGCCCGCTTCGCGCAGGCGCACCGCCAGCGGCGCGAAGTCGGCGTCGCTGGAGGCGACGGCGACGATGTCCGGCAATTCGGCCGCGTGGAACAGGTCCATCACGTCGACGCACAGCAAGGCATCGGTCGTTCCCTTGCCCTGGTTGACCAGCGCGCGGATGCCATGGCGCAGCAGGCAGTCCTTCAGGCCCGACAGCTTCTCGTGCCCGCCGTAGGCCCGCCGCACGGTGAGGCGCCAGCCCTGCTCCTGCATGTGCGCCAGGCCGCGCTCGATGGTCGCGGCATCGGAGATGTTGTCGGCGTCGATCAGGATGGCGGCCTCGTTGGCACGGCTGGAAGCGGTGCTCATGCCGCCACCTTCCAGGCCAGCGTCTCGCCGCCGCGCAGCGGCTTGAGTTCCGCGTTGCCGAAGGGCAGCTTCTCCGGCAGCTGCCAGGCTTCCTTCCTGAGCGTCAGCTTGCCCGCGTTGCGGGGCAGGCCGTAGAAGTCGGCGCCGTGGAAGCTGGCGAAGCCTTCCAGCTTGTCGAGCGCGCCGACGCTGTCGAAGGCTTCCGCGTACAGCTCCATAGCCGACAGCGCCGTGTAGCAGCCGGCGCAACCCAGGGCGTGCTCCTTGAGCACCGCGGCGTGCGGGGCGCTGTCGGTGCCCAGGAAGAACTTGGGGCTGCCGCTGGTGGCGGCTTCCAGCAGCGCCTGGCGATGCACCTCGCGCTTGAGGACCGGCAGGCAGTAGTAGTGCGGGCGGATGCCGCCGGTGAAGAGCGCGTTGCGGTTGTACAGGAGGTGGTGCGCCGTGATGGTGGCGGCCGTGAAGCGGTCGCTGTCGCGCACGTACTGCACGGCCTCCTTCGTGGTCATGTGCTCCACCACGATCTTGAGTTCCGGGAAGTCGCGGCGCAGGGGCTTGAGCTGCGTCTCCAGGAACACCGCCTCGCGGTCGAAGATGTCGACGGCGGGATCGGTGACCTCGCCGTGCACCAGCAGCAGCATGCCGGTGCGCTGCATCGCCTCCAGCGTCTTGTAGGTCTTGCGGATGTCGGTGACGCCGGCATCGCTGTTGGTGGTGGCGCCGGCCGGATAGAGCTTCACGGCCACCACGCCCATGCGCCGGGCCAGCACGATCTCGTCGGGCGCCAGCTTGTCGGTGAGGTAGAGCGACATCAGCGGCTCGAAGTCCAGGCCCTGGGGCGTGGCGGCCAGGATGCGCTCGCGGTAGGCCGCGGCAAGTTCCGCCGTGGTCACCGGCGGCTTCAGGTTGGGCATGATCAGCGCGCGGGCGAACTGGGCCGCCGAATGCGGCACCACCGCCGCCATGGCGGCGCCGTCGCGCACGTGCAGGTGCCAGTCGTCGGGGCGGGTGATGGTCAGGGTCTGGGACATGGCTTGCATTGTCCCACCGGCCGCCCGCCGCCTCAGTGGCTGAGGATCTTGTTGAGGAAGTCCTTGGTGCGCGGCTTGCGGGCTTCCGAGTTGCCGAAGAACTCCTCCTTCGTGCAGTCCTCCAGGATGTGGCCGCCGACGTCGATGAAGATCACGCGGTTGGCCACCTTGCGCGCGAAGCCCATCTCGTGCGTGACCACCATCATGGTCATGCCTTCCTTGGCCAGGCCCACCATCACGTCCAGCACCTCTCCCACCATCTCCGGGTCGAGCGCGGACGTGGGCTCGTCGAACAGCATCACGTAGGGATCCATCGACAGCGCGCGGGCGATCGCCACGCGCTGCTGCTGGCCGCCGGAGAGCTGGCCGGGAAACTTGTCCTTGTGCGCCATCAGGCCGACGCGGTCCAGCATCTTCAGGCCGCGCGTCTTCGCCTCGTCGGCACTGCGTCCCAGCACCTTGATCTGCGCGATGGTCAGGTTCTCGGTCACCGACAGGTGCGGGAACAGCTCGAAGTGCTGGAACACCATGCCGACGTGGCTGCGCAGCTGGGGCAGGTTGGTCTTGGGGTCGTTGACCTGCGTGCCGTTGACGAAGATCTCGCCCTTCTGGATCGGCTCCAGGCCGTTGACGGTCTTGATCAGCGTGGACTTGCCCGAGCCCGAGGGCCCGCAGACCACCACCACGTCCTGCTTCTGGATCTGCACGTTGCAGTCGTGCAGCACCTGCACGGGGCCGTACCACTTCGACACGTTGCGGATGTCGATCATGGGCTGCTGTGTTTCGTCGCTCATTGTCTTTCCTAGCGAATGATCGCGATCTTCTGCTGCACCCGCTTGACGACCCAGGAGAGCGTGTAGCAGATGACGAAGTACAGGACCGCCGCGAGGATGTAGGCCTCGCGGGAATGGCTCAGGTTGTTGCCGGCCACGGTGAAGCCGTGCAGCATGTCGTGCGCCGTGATGATGTACACCAGCGAGGTGTCCTGGAACAGGATGATGGTCTGCGTGAGGAACACCGGGATCATGTTGCGGAAGGCCTGCGGCAGGATCACCAGCCGCATGTTCTGGCCGTAGGTCATGCCCAGCGCCTGCCCGGCGTAGACCTGCCCGCGGGCGATCGACTGGATGCCGGCGCGCACGATCTCGCTGAAGTAGGCGGCCTCGAAGGCGATGAAGGTGATCACCGCCGTCATCTCGGCACCGATCGGGCGGCCGATGATGAAGGGCACCAGCAGGAAGAACCACAGCAGCACCATCAGCAGCGGGATGGAGCGCATGCCGTTGACGTAGGTGGCGGCCACCAGTTCCAGCGGCTTGATGCCCGAGAGGCGCATCAGCGCCAGCACCGTGCCAAAGACGATGCCGCCGATGGTGGCCACCGCCGTCAGCGCGAAGCTGAAGTACATCCCGGTGAGCACGTAGGCCCGGAACACGTCCCAGGTGAAGAAGGAGAAGTCGAGGGCGTGCATCTCAGTGCCCCCGCCGGTGCTGGCCACGAAACCGGGCACCCGCACCCGCTTCTCGATGAAGGCCATGATGCGGTTGATGGCCAGGGCGGACACGACGTACAGCGCCGTCACGGCCATGTAGACCTCGATGCCGCGCGAGGTCTCCTCGGCCACCTGCTGCGCGTAGAAGGTCAGCTCCACGATGGACACGGCGAAGGCCACCGAGGAGTTCTTGAAGATGTTCATCGCCTCGCTGGTCAGCGGCGGGATGATGATGCGGAAGGCCATGGGCAGCAGCACGTAGCGGTAGTACTGCGGCGTCGTGAAGCCCAGCGCCATGCCCGCGTAGCGCTGGCCGCGCGGCAGCGCCTGCACGCCGGCGCGCACCTGTTCGGCGATGCGGGCGGAGGTGAAGAGGCCCAGCCCCGCGACCACCAGCATCAGCTTGGGCGTGTCGGCGAAGGCGGGGAAGACCACCGGCACCACGTGGTACCAGAGGAAGATCTGCACGAGCAGCGGGATGTTGCGGAACAGCTCGACCCAGGCGTTGCCGAAGCGGGCGAGCCAGGGGCTGTCCGGCAGGGTGCGGATCACGCCGATGATGGAGCCCACCAGCAGCGCCACGACCATGGACAGGCCGGCGACCAGCACCGTCTGGCCCCAGGCCGAAAGCAGCCAGTCCAGGTAGGTCTGCGTGCCCTGGTTGCCGCCGGTGCCGAAGCAGCCGGCCACCACGGTGCGCTCGATGGTGTCCTGGCAGAAAACCTGCCACTCGAAGGCCATCGCGGTCCCCCTCTCTTTGTTCTTGTGGGAGAAAGGCCGGCCGCTGCGACGAGCGGCCGGCGGGGCCCCTTACTTGTTGAACTCTTCGGCCGGCGCGTCGGACGGCGCCTTCAGCAGGCCGGCGAGGATCTTGCCCATGGGCAGGTTCACGCTGGTGTTCTTCGGCGGGATCGGCTGCTGGAACCACTTGGTGTACAGCAGCTGCAGCTCGCCCGCCTTGATGGCGCCGCGGATGTAGTCGTCCACCGCCTTCTTGAACTTCGGGTCGTCCTTGCGCACCATGATGGCGATCGGCTCGACGTTCAGCGTCTCGCCCACGATCTTGTAGGCCTTGGGGTTCTGCGAGGAGGCGATCAGGCCGGCCAGGATGTTGTCGTCCATCACGAAGGCGTCGGCGCGGCCGGATTCCAGCAGCAGGAAGCTGTCGGCGTGGTCCTTGCCGTAGACCTCCTTGAACTGGATGTTCTGCGCGCGCTTGTTCTTGCGCAGCAGGGCGACCGAGGTCGTGCCCGTGGTGGTGGCGACGGTCTTGTTGTTCAGGTCGGCGACCGAGTTGATCTTGGAGTCGGCCTTGACCGCGGTGCGCACTTCCGTCACGTAGGTCGTGAGGGCGAAGGACACGTCCTTCTGGCGGGTGGCGTTGTTGGTGGTGGAGCCGCACTCGATGTCCACGGTGCCGTTCTGCACCAGCGGGATGCGGTTGGCGGAGGTGACCGGCACGTATTCGACGGAGACGCCCGGCAGCACCGACTTCAGGATGCGCTGGCACAGCTCGACGTGGTAGCCCGTGAACTGGCCGCCACCGGTGGTGTACGACAGCGGGGCGGAGGACTCGCGCACGCCCATCACGACCTTGCCGGCCGACTTGGCCTTGGCCAGCGTGTCGTTGGCCTGGGCGAAGGCGCCGCAGGCGGCGGCCGTCAGGGCCACGGCCAGCACGATTTTCTTGTTCATTCCAAATCTCCTTAGGAAGCGCGTTACGACAAAAAGGCGGATTCTAGGCGGGCCGTGCGCCGTCCGGGCCGCGCCTGTGGCGAGCGGAAGCTTAGGCCCTGCGACCGACAGCGGTAAGCAGGGTTTATGCCCGGTGGCATGCAACCGGACGGTGCGCCGTCAGGGTTTCGGCAGCGTTCCTGCGCGCGCGGCGTCGGCCAGGAAGGTCCACAGGGCCTGCGCCGTGCCCTTGGCCGGCTGCTTGCCCGAGGGGCGGCCGCGGTAGGCGCGCACGTCCATGGCGACCTCCATGCCCTGCAGCTCCGGCGGCACCGGGCTCACCAGCTTGCGCGCGCGCAGCTCGCTTGGCCACCGCGCTGTGCGGAAGGAAGGCGATGCCGTGCCCTTCCAGCGCCATCACCTTCAGGCCCTCGGCCATGTCCGTTTCGTAAACGCGATCGAGGTGGATGGCGGTGCCGGACTGCTTCAGCAGCAGGTCGGTCACCTGCCCCAGGTAGGCACCGGGCGCGTAGCCCAGGTAGGGCAGCGGGTGCGATGGCCGGCCCGGCAGGCGGTACATCGGCTCGCCCTTGTCGTCCGGCTTGCAGTAGGGCGCCAGCGTCTCCCGGCCCAGCGTGAGCATCTCGTAGCGGTCGGCATCCAGCTGCAGCGGCTGCGAGGCATGGTGGTAGGCGATCAGCACGTCGCAGCTGCCTTCGACCAGGCGCATGGCGGCGTCGTGCACGTTGAGCGCGATCAGCCGGCTCTTGATCGGCCCGAACTTCTCGCGCAGGCTGGACACCCAGGCGGGAAAGAAGGTGAAGGCCAGCGTGTGCGGCACGGCGAACTCGATGACGTCCTGGCCGGCGGACGCATGGCCGCGCAGCATGGCGCGCGTGTTGTGCAGCGCCTGCAGCATCTCGATGGACTGGGCGTAGAGCGTCTCACCCGCGGGCGTGAGCCGGGTCGGGTAGGAACTGCGGTCGACGAGGTCGGTGCCCGCCCAGGCCTCCAGCGCCTGGATGCGGCGCGAGAACGCCGGCTGCGTCACGTGCCGCAGCTGGGCGCTGCGGCTGAAGCTGCGGGTCTCGGCAAGGCTGACGAAGTCTTCCAGCCATTTGGTTTCCATGGCTGGGCATGATGCCACGCTAGCGCAGCCGCGAAAGCCTCCGCGCATTGGCAGTCGCGCGCTTGTGCACCGGCGCGAGGCCGTGCGAGAGGATGCGGTTGCCGTCGATCATGGGCACGCGAACGCCCTGCAGGGCGGCGAGCCAGGACTTCTGCATGGCCTCGACCATCGCCCAGCCCATGGCGAACCAGGACTGCCAGAAGGCGTGCAGCTTCTCCTGGCCCATGGTCTGGAACTCGCGCCGGTCGCGCGCATTGGGAAAGGGGCCGGCCAGCGCCATGCGCGTCAGCCGGTGCGCCACCACCTGGGGCACGGCGATGGCGAGTTCGGTGGCCTGGCGGGACAGGCGCCGGGATTTGCGTGCGGTCGGGCGGCGGGAGGACATCGTCCCCATTCTGCGGGGCGCGCGCTGCGCTCCGTGTCAGCCGGCTTCGTCAATCCACCGGCGCGCCCGGGGGCCCCTTGAGTTCGACGGTGTTGCCCTCCGGGTCGGTGACGTACAGGGAAGGTCCCTGCCCTTCGGCGCCGAAGCGCAGCGCCACCTGGCCCGGGACCACGCCGTGGGCCTGCAGGTGCGCCCGGATTTCCTGCGCGTCCCAGGGATCCACCCGCAGGCAGAAGTGGTCCAGGTTGCGCACTTCCCTGCCGGGTGCGGCGCCGCCGGCCCGCCCGAGCTCGCTGTCCACGGGCACCAGGTCGATCAGCCCGCGGCCGGCGCGCAGCTGCACCAGCCCCAGCTTCTCGTCGATGCGGTGGACGGGGCAGCCGAGCACCTCGCCATAGAAGCGGATCATCGCGTCCACGTCCCGCACGCGGAGCACGAGGTGGTCGATCTCGCGGATGCGCAGCATGCAGCGATTGTGGTTCAGAACGTCATGAAGTGCGCGCTGACGCGCCCTTCGTGGATGCGCAGCTCTGCTGCGGAGATGGGCAGCTTGAACCGGCGCGGCCCGGCGCTGCCGGGATTGACGTAGAGGACGCCGTCGCGCTCGTGGGCGTGCGGCTTGTGCGAATGGCCCGAAACCACCACGCGGACCTCCGGCGCCAGCTCGAGCTCCTTCACATCGTGCACCACGTGGATGGCGACGCCGCCGAGACGGACCGTCTCCGTTGCGCGCAGCTGCCGTGCCCAAGCACCCCGGTCGTTGTTGCCCTGGACCACCGTCAGCGGCGCCAGTTGCGCGAGCGCCAGCAGCACCGCCTCGCCGCAGATGTCGCCGGCGTGGATGATGTGGTCGCTGCCGCGCAGGTAGCCGAGCACTTCCGGCCGCAGCAGGTCGTGCGTGTCGGAAACGAGTCCGACCCGCAGCGCCTCAGCCTCCGTCGACCGCGAGGGCATGCGCGATGCGCCGGCGTGCCGCGGCCAGGCGCTCCGGGTGCGTCTTCTTCAGCCGCGCCAGCAGCGAATCGATCTGCTCCAGCGCGTCGATCGCGTCCTGCTCCTTCACCTGCTCGATGCGCAGCTGGATCTCGCGCAGGCGCTTGAGCGCCTTCTGCCCCTTGGCGGTCTTGGGCGGTGCCTGCTCCGACAGGTCCACCAGCACTTCGGTGATCAGGCCCAGCTGGCGTCCGTAGCTGGCGACGTCGAAGGCCTTGCGCTCGATCTCGGGGTCGCCGGCGTTCGGTGCGATGCCGCCGAAGAACCAGCGCGTGTCGGGCTCGATGCGCTGCGCCACGCTGCCGCCGAAGGGCATGGTGAGCTGCGGCGCCCAGAAGAAGAACCAGGGGTTCATGGATGTCCTCCCTTTGTCGGAGCGCCCAGCTTACGCATTCCGGGCGCAGCGGGCAGCAATGCCGCAGCAGAACGCTCAGATCCAGCGCCGCACCCGCGCAGCATAGGCGTCGAAGGCGGCGCCGAACTTGGCCCGCAGGACGCGCTCCTCCGGCAGGATCTGCAGGCGGTTCAGGCAGGGCACGAACAAGGGCACCAGCACCGCCGCCGCCAGGTTGGACAGGTACAGGCCCCAGGCCGCCAGCACGACCAGCATGCCCAGGTACATGGGATTGCGCGTGAACGCGAAGATGCCGGTGGACACCAGCGCGCTGGCCGCGTCGGGATTCAGCGGATTGACGGTCGTGTGGTGCCGCCGGAACGCGAGCACCCCCGCGAGCGCGACCAGCCCGCCCGCCCCTGCGAGCGCCACGCTCACCGGGAGGCGCCACTGCCAGTCGGCCGACAGGCCCGGCAGCAGGCGCGCGACAACCCACATCGCCAGCGCGAAGCCTGCATCGACGAGGGGCGGGGGATCCGGTGTTCCAGCCGGCGCATCCTCTTCAGGCCTCCGCCCGCCGCACTTCCATCAGGCCGTTGTGGGTGACGAACTCGTACACCGCCGGATCGCGCAGGGCCATGTGCAGCAGGATCTTGGGCGCCTGCCACATCACCACGCGATTGAGCAGCACCCCGGCGGCCACCATCAGCGCGCCCGGCCAGGTGCGGCCGGTGAGCACGAGCGCCAGCCCCACGCCGATGACGGGCATCACCACCACGATCAGCATCAGCCGCTGCGCGACGAAGCGGCGCGCCAGCTTGGGGTCGATCACCACGCGCAGGCGGCCGGCAGGCAGGCCGGCGCGGAACTCCTCGTGCGCGATGTATTCGGCGAACTCGCCGTCGTTTGCGCTGGCGCCCATCACATTCCGATCACGTCCGTGAAGCGCTCGCCTTCCGCGCTCTGCTGCAGGGCCCACATGTCGGCATAGCGGCCGCCCCTGGCCAGCAGTTGCTGGTGGGTGCCCCGCTCGATGATGCGTCCCAGCTCCATCACCAGGATCTCGTGCGCGTCCACCACCGTGGACAGCCGGTGCGCGATCACCAGGGTCGTCTTGTTCTGCGCCGCGCTCTTGAGCTCCGCCTGGATCGCGCGCTCGTTGGCGCTGTCCAGCGCGGAGGTCGCCTCGTCGAAGATCAGGATCGGCGGGTCCTTCAGCAGCGTGCGCGCGATCGCCACCCGCTGCTTCTCGCCGCCCGAGAGCTTCAGGCCGCGCTCGCCCACCATGGTCTGGTAGCCCTTGGGCGTGGACTCGATGAAGGCGTGGATGCGCGCGGCCCGGGCGGCCTCCTCCACCTCGGCGCGGGTGGCGCCGGGGCGGCCGTAGGCGATGTTGTATTCCACCGTGTCGTTGAACAGCACCGTGTCCTGCGGCACGATGCCGATCGCCTGCCGCACGCTGGACTGCGTGACATCCCGCACGTCCCGGCCGCCGATGGTGATGCGGCCCTGCTGCACGTCGTAGAAGCGGTACAGCAGGCGCGCGAGCGTGGACTTGCCCGAACCGGAAGGACCGACCACGGCGACCGTCTTGCCGGCCGGGATCTCGAAGCTCACGTCGTGCAGGATCTGGCGGGCGGGTTCGTAGGCGAAGTGCACGTGCTCGAAGCGCACCGTCCAGTCCAATGCCCCCTCACCCCGGCCCTCTCCCGCAGGCGGGAGAGGGAGAGGAACGGCCCCGGGCCGGTCGGCGATCTCGCGCTCGCGCTCCATCAGCGTGAACATCTTGTCCAGGTCGGTCAGGCTCTGCTTGATCTCGCGGTACAGCACGCCCAGGAAGTTCAGCGGGATGTACAGCTGGATCATGAAGGCGTTGATCATGACCAGGTCGCCCAGGGTCATGCGGCCGTCCACCACGCCCTGCGTCGCGCGCCAGAGCATCAGCACCAGGCCCACGGCGATGATCATCTGCTGGCCGGTGTTCAGCAGCGACAGCGTGGTCTGGCTTTTCAGGCGGGCGCGGCGCAGGCGCTCCAGGCTCTGGTCATAGCGCTTCGCCTCGAATTCCTCGTTGTTGAAGTACTTGACCGTCTCATAGTTCAGCAGCGAATCGACGGCCTTGGTGTGGGCCGCGGAATCGAACTCGTTGGCTTCGCGCCGGAACTGGGTGCGCCACTCCGTGACCACCACCGTGAACACGATGTACAGCGCCAGCGCCGCCAGGGTGATCCAGGCGAACCAGGCATCGAACTTCACCGCCAGGATGGTCAGCACCATGGCCACCTCGATCAGGGTGGGGACGATGCTGTAGAGCGAATAGGAGATCAGCGACTCGATGCCGCGCACGCCGCGCTCGATGTCGCGCGTCATGCCGCCGGTCTGCCGTTCCAGGTGGAAGCGAAGGGGACAGCGCGTGCAGGTGGCGGAAGGTCTCCAGCGCGATGCTGCGCGCCGCGCCCTGCGTGGCCTTGGCGAACACCAGTTCTCGCAGTTCGGTGAACAGCGTCGTCGACAGCCGCAGCAGCCCGTAGCCCACCAGCAGCCCGAGCGGGACCACCAGCACGGCGGTGGCGTCGCCGGGCTTGATGTCCATGACGTCCACCAGCTCCTTCAGCAGCAGCGGGACGCTGACGTTGGCGACCTTGGCCGCCACCATGAAGGCCAGGGCGGCGAGCACCCGCCACTTGTACTGCCAGAGGTAGGGGAACAGGCGCCTGAGCGTGCTCCAGTCGGAGCGGCCCGCGGCCTTGCGCTCGGCCGCCGAGGCCGGCACGGGGAGGGGGAGGAGGACAGTTCGCCGCCGCGGCGCATGGAGGACAATCGGTTGGATAGCTTCCCGAGATTGTGCCCATGTCCGAAAAACAAAGTGCCGCCGCCCCGCATGGCCCTGCCACGCCGCCGACCGACCAGGAGCTGGTGCTCAAGGTGATCCCGATGCCGGCGGACACCAACGGCAACGGCGACATCTTCGGCGGCTGGGTCATGGCCCAGGTCGACCTGGCCGGCTCCGTGATCCCCGCCCGCATCATCCGCGGCCGCATGGCGACGGTGGCGGTGAAGGAGTTCATCTTCAAGCAGCCGGTGCGCGTGGGCGACATCCTGAGCTTCTATTCCTCCGTCAACCGGATCGGCAACACCTCGATCACGGTGGACGTGGAGGTGTATTCGGAAAGCTTCCGGGCGCAGGGCGAATACTGCAAGGTCACGCAGGCGACGCTGACCTACGTGGCGATCGACGAGAACGGCAAGCCGCGCGCGATCCGGAAGTAGTCAGAACTTCCCGTGCCGGCCCTCGCCGGCGGCGAAGCGGGCGGCGCCTTCGAGGCCGTCGGCGATGCGCGCCTTGCTGCGCTCCCACTCCGCGTGCAGGGCTTCCGGCAGGCCCTTGCCCCACTGCTCGTAGGCATTCATCCGGTCGGCACGCAGGGTCTCCTGCGGGAACTTCGCCAGTTGCTGCGCCAGCGCGATCGCCGCTTCCCCGCGCGCTGCCGCGCGGCACCACCCGGTTGGCCAGGCCGATGCGCAGAGCCTCGTCCGCTTCCACCTTGCGGCCGGTGAGGATCAGGTCCATGGCATGCCCCATGCCGACCAGCCGCGGCAGGCGCACGGTGCCGCCATCGATCAGCGGCACGCCGAAGCGGCGGCAGTAGACCCCGAAGTAGGCGTCCTCCTCCATCACGCGCAGGTCGCACCACAGCGCGAGCTCCATCCCGCCCGCAACGGCCGCCCCGCTGACCGCGGCGACGACGGGCTTGGACAGGAGCAGCCGGGAAGGCCCCATCGGCCCTTGAGCCCGCGCATCCCCCGGATCGAAATCGAGATCCGCCAGCACCCCGGCGCCACCTTGCTGCGCCATGCGCGCGCCGTACTGCAGGTCCCAGCCGGCGCAGAAATGGCCGTTCGCGCCATGGAAGACGGCGACCCGCGCTTCCCTGTCTTCATCGAAGCTGACGAAGGCCTCGTACAGGCGCCGCGCCGTGTCGCCGTCCACCGCGTTGCGCACCTGCGGCCGGTCGAGCGTCACCACGGTGACGGCGCCGAGTTTCTCGAGCTGCACGCTGTCCATGCGCGGGATTACACACCAGGGTGGTGCGGTCCGCCAGGTGACAGAGTACGGGGCAACCCTCTGTCGCACCACGGTCCCCAGCCGCTATAACGGTTCGCCACCATAAGAAGAGGATCCGAGTGCAATTCCTGCAACTGGTGATCAGCGGCATCGCACAGGGGTGCATCTACGGGCTGATCGCGTTGGGTTTCGTCCTGATCTACAAGGCCACCGAGACGGTGAGCTTCGCGCAAGGCGAGCTGATGATGCTGGGCGCCTTCCTCGGCCTGGCCGCCATGACCATGATGGGCTTCCCCTTCTGGGTGGCGGTGGCCAGCGCGATCGCGGCCATGGCGCTGTTCGGGCTGCTGCTGGAGACCGTCGTCATCCGCCCCATCCTCGGGCAGCCGGCCTTCTCCATCGTGATGCTCACCATCGGCATCGGCTACGTCGCCCGCGGCCTGATCACCATGATCCCCGGCATCGGCACCGAGACGCACACCCTGCCCGTCCCCTACAAGGACCAGGTGTGGAACGTCAGCGGCCTGGTGCTCAACGTCGAACAGATGGTCGTGATCGCCGCCACCGCGGCGCTGTGCGGCGTGCTCTACACCGTCTTCAAGTACAGCAAGGTGGGCATCGCGATGCAGGCGGCCTCGCAGAACCAGCTGGCCGCCTACTACATGGGCATCCCGGTCAAGCGCCTCAACAGCATCGTCTGGGGCCTGGCCTCGCTGGTGGCCGCCATCGCCGGCCTGCTGCTGGCGCCCATCACCTTCGTGCATGCCAACATGGGCTTCATCGGCCTGAAGGCCTTCCCGGCGGCGGTGGTCGGCGGCTTCGGCAGCCTGCCCGGCGCGATCGTCGGCGGCCTGATCATCGGCGTCGTCGAATCGCTCTCCGGCTTCTACCTGCCGGAGGGCTTCAAGGACATCGCCGCCTACATCGTGGTGCTGATCATGCTGGTGGTGATGCCCAACGGCCTGTTCGGCGAGAAGCTGCGCAAGAAGGTCTGAAGAGAACGAACAGAACATGCGCTTCATCTTCAAGACCCACTACGACCAGGACATCCGGCTCGCCAAGCATGGCGGCCACCTGTTCTGGTACGGGCTGCTCGTGGCCCTGCTGGTCGCCGCGCCGGTGCTGCTGCCGGAGTACCTGCTGGCCCAGCTCACCTTCATCCTCATCTACGGCATCGTCGGCCTGGGCCTGATGCTGCTGGCGGGCTTCACCGGCCTGTTCTCCATCGGCCACGCGGCCTTCTTCGGCGTCGGCGCCTATGCGCAGGCGGTGCTGACCGGCATGGGCTGGCCCTTCCCGCTGGCCCTGCTGGTGGGCGCGGGCCTGTCGGCGGCGGTGGGCATCGTGGTGGGGCTGCCGGCGCTGCGCGTCAAGGGCATCTACCTGGGCATCGCCACGCTGTCCTTCGGCTTCATCGTCGAGGAAGTGTTCGCGCGCTGGGAGAGCGTCACCGGCGGCAATGCGGGCAAGACGGTGGGCGCGGTGAAGATGTTCGGCTGGACCGCCGACACCGGCACCTCCTTCTACTTCGTCTGCCTGGTGATCGCGATCGTGGCGACGCTCGCCTGCCTGAACCTGCTGCGCTCGCCGACCGGGCGCGCCTTCGTGGCGATCCGCGACTCGGAGATCTCCGCGCAGAGCATGGGCATCCACCTGGCCCGCTACAAGACCCTGAGCTTCGCGATCTCCGCGGCGCTGGCCGGCATCGGCGGCGCGCTCTACGCGCACCAGATCCGCTTCCTCTCGCCCGACCAGTTCAACATCATCCAGTCGATCGACCTGCTGCTGATGGTGGTGATCGGCGGGCTGGGCTCGATCCACGGCGCCTTCCTGGGCGCGATCTTCCTGATCGGCCTGCCGCAGGCGATCAGCGCGGTGAAGGACTACCTGCCGCAGGCGATCGGCCAGGCGCCGGGCCTCAAGGCCGTGATCTACGGCGCCGTACTGGTCGCCTTCGTGCTGTTCGAGCCGCTGGGCCTGTACGGCCGCTGGCTCAAGGTCCGCACCTACCTGCAGCTGTTCCCGTTCTACCGCAAGGGCCTGTTCAAGCGGCAGAAGTCCTTCCAGAAGTCGGACCGCCTGAAATGACGGACATCCTCCTCTCCGCGAAGAACCTGAGCGTGCGCTTCGGCGGCGTGCTGGCGGTGAACAACGTGAGCTTCGACGTGCAGCGCGGCGAAGTGTTCACGCTGATCGGGCCCAACGGCGCCGGCAAGACCACGGTGTTCAACCTGATCAGCCGCATCTACACCCCGACCACCGGCTCGATCGAGTTCGAGGGGCTGCCGCTCACGGCGCAGCCGCCGCACCGCATCGCGTCCCTGGGCATCGCGCGCACCTTCCAGAACATCGAGCTGTTCGAGCACGCCTCGGTGCTGCACAACCTGCTGATCGGCCGCCACACGCACCGCAAGACCGGCCTGTTCGCCGACATGTTCTTCACCCCGAAGGTGCGGGCCGCGGAAATCGCCGCGCGCGAGAAGGTGGAGCAGGTGATCGAGCTGCTGGACCTGCAGCACCACCGGGACTCCATGGTCGCCGGCCTGCCCTATGGCGTGCGCAAGGTGGTGGAACTGGCGCGGGCCCTGTGCACCGAGCCCAAGCTGCTGCTGCTCGACGAGCCCTCCTCCGGCCTCAACGTGGAGGAGACCGAGGACATGGCCTTCTGGATCCAGGACATCCAGCACGAACTGGGCATCACCGTGCTGATGGTGGAACACGACATGACGCTGGTGTCCAAGGTGTCGGACCGCGTGCTGGCCATGAACCAGGGCGAGGTGCTGGCGACGGGGACGCCGCGGGAGGTGCAGGACCACCCCGGGGTGATCGAGGCGTATCTCGGGAGCATCGAGGACGTGTCGGCGCTGCGCAGGGGAGCGCCCCCACCCCGACCCTCACCCAGAGGGGGAGGGAGTGAAGACATGAGCACCAATCCTCCGGCAGTGAGCGACGTTCCCGTGCTCAAGCTCTCCAACGTGGAGAGCGCCTACGGACCGATCAAGGCGATCCGCGGCGTCAGCCTGCAGGTGCGCCGCGGCGAGATCGCCACCGTGCTGGGGTCCAACGGCGCCGGCAAGTCCACCATCCTGAAGACCATCTCCGGCATCATCGACCCGCGCAAGGGCAGCATCGAGTTCAAGGGCGAGGACATCACCGCGCGCGACCCCGCCTTCATCGTGCAGCAGGGCCTGTCGCACGTGCCCGAAGGCCGCGAGGTGTTCCCGCTGCTGTCGGTGCACGACAACCTGCTGATGGGCGCCTACACGCGCCGCGACCGCGACGGCATCGCGCGCGACATGGAGGCCGTGTACCACTACTTCCCGATCCTGAAGGAGCGCACGGCGCAGGACGCGGGACTGCTGTCCGGCGGGCAGCAGCAGATGCTGGCGATTTCGCGGGCGATCATGGCCGCGCCCGACCTGATCCTGCTGGACGAGCCCAGCCTGGGCCTGTCGCCCAAGCTGACCAAGGAGATCTTCGAGATCGTGGTGCGCATCAACCGCGAGCGCGGCACCACCATCCTGCTGGTGGAGCAGAACGCCAACATGGCGCTGAACGCCGCCGACTACGGCTACGTGCTGGAGAACGGCCGCATCGTGATGGAAGACACCTGCGCGCGGCTGCGCGAGAAGGAAGACATCAAGGAGTTCTACCTGGGCATGAAGGAAGCGGGCGTGCGCGGCGAGCGGCGCTGGAAGAAGAAGAAGACCTGGAGATAGGCATGAGAAAACTCTGGGACCTGAACGACATCCAGCCCGAGACCAAGGTGATCCTCGAGGGCGACACCATTCCCGCCATGTTCTGGAACGGGGTGGCCCAGCGCGGCCCCGACATCTGGATGCGCCAGAAGGACCTGGGCATCTGGCGCAGCTGGACCTGGACGCAGACCGGCGAAGCCGTGCGCGAGATTGCCGGCGGGCTGCTGGCGCTCGGCTTCGCGCCCAAGGACACCGCCTCCATCCTGTCCAACACGGTGATCGAGTGGGTGCTGGCCGACCTGGCCGTGCTGTCCTGCGGCGGCGTGTCCAACGGCATCTACCCCACGGACGCGGCTTCGCAGGTGCAGTACCTGTCCGAGGACTCGGGCAGCACCATCCTGTTCGTGGAGGACGACGAGCAGCTGGACAAGGCACTGGAGGTGCGCGGGCAGCTGCCGAAGCTGAAGAAGATCGTCGTGTTCGACATGGAAGGCCTGCGCGAGCTGGACGACCCCATGGTGACCAGCCTGGCCGAACTGCGCCGGCAGGGCCGCGAATACAACACGCTGCATCCCGATGCCGTGATGAGGCGCGTGAAGGAGGTGCGGCCCGAGGACCTCGCCATCCTCGTGTACACCTCAGGCACCACCGGCAAGCCCAAGGGCGCCATGCACTCGCACCACGGCCTGGTCTACACCGTGCGCGGCTACAACACGCTGATCGCGCGCAGCGCCGACGACGAGTGCATGTGCTTCCTGCCCCTGTGCCACATCGCCGAGCGCCTGGGCGGCGAGTACTTCGCGCTCTACACGGGTTCGAAACTGAACTTCGTCGAGAACCCGGAGACGGTGCCGGAGAACGTGCGCGAGATCGCGCCCACCGTGTTCACCGCCGTGCCGCGCGTCTGGGAGAAGTTCTATTCCGGCGTGATGATCGGCCTGAAGGAGGCCAGCCGCCTGCAGCAGGCGGTGTACGCCTGGGGCATAGGCGTGGGCACCCAGATCGCCGAGAAGGTGCTCTCCGGGCAGCCGGTGGGTGCGGGCCTGAAGCTGCGCTACCTGGTGGCCAACTGGCTGGCCCTGTCCAACGTGCGCAAATTGATCGGCATCGACCGCGCGCGCTTCCTGGTGACGGGCGCCGCGCCGATCTCGCCCGAGCTGGTGAAGTGGTACCTGGCGCTGGGCGTGCCGATGCTGGAGGTCTGGGGCATGACCGAGACCTGCGGCGCGGCCACCGGCATCCCGGCGCAGAAGATCAAGCCCGGCTCGATCGGCCCGGCGGCCAGCTACAACCAGGTGCGGATCGACCCGGCCACCGGCGAGATCCAGGTCAAGGGCCCGAACGTCTTCATGGGCTACCTGAACCAGCCGGAGAAGACGGCGGAGACCTTCACGCCGGACGGCTGGCTGCGCACCGGCGACGTCGGCAGCGTGGACGGCGAAGGCTTCTTCCGCATCACCGACCGGATGAAGGACATCATCATCACGGCCGGCGGCAAGAACATCACGCCCAGCGAGTTCGAGAACGAGCTGAAGTTCTCCCCTACATCACCGACGCGGTGGTGATCGGCGACAAGCGCGCCTACCTCACGGTGATCATCATGATCGACCAGGAGAACGTGGAGAAGTTCGCGCAGGACAGCGACGTGCCCTTCTCCAACTACGCGAGCCTCACGCGCGCGCCGGAAGTGCAGGCGCTGATCCAGGGCGAGATCGACCGCGTCAACAAGAAGTTCGCGCGCGTGGAGCAGGTCAAGAAGTTCTTCCTGCTGGACACGCAGCTGTCGGCCGAGGACGAAGAGCTGACGCCCACCATGAAGCTCAAGCGCAAGCTGGTGCAGAACAAGTACGCACGCCAGATCGAGGCGATGTATTCCTAAGCCGTTTCAACAAGGAGACCCGATGAAGTTGCAATCCACCACCATCCTCGCCGCGATCGCGCTGGCCTGCGCGCCCGCCCTCGCGCAGCAGCAGGGCGTGAGCAAGGACACCATCCTGATCGGCACGATCCAGGACCTGTCCGGCCCGCTGGCCGGCTACGGCAAGCAGGCGCGCAACGGCATGCAGCTGCGCATCGACGAACTCAACGAGCAGCAGGGCAGCATCCACGGCCGCAAGCTCAAGCTGATCGCCGAGGACGACGGCTACGACCCGAAGAAGGCGGTGCTGGCGGCGCAGAAGCTGGTGAACCAGGACAAGGTGTTCATCATCGCCGGCCACCTGGGCACGGCGCAGAACATGGCGGCGATGCCGGTGCAGTTCGAGAAGAACATCGTCAACTTCATGCCGATCACCGCGGCGCGCGAGATGTACGAGCCGCTGCACAAGCTGAAGTATTCGTTTGCGGCGACCTACTACGACCAGATCCGGCAGGCGCTGCCCAAGATGGTGAAGGAGCGCAACGTCAAGAAGGTCTGCACGATCTACCAGGACGACGACTTCGGCCTGGAGGTGCAGCGCGGCGCGGAAGCCGGCCTGAAGACGATCGGCATGGAAGTGGCGGAGAAGACCACCTACAAGCGCGGCGCCACCGACTTCTCCTCGCAGGTCGCCAAGATGAAGTCCTCCGGCTGCGAGCTCGTCGTGCTGGGGACCATCATCCGCGAGACCATCGGCACCATCGGCGAGGCGCGCAAGACCGGCTTCAACCCGGTCTTCCTGGGCTCCAGCGCCGCCTACACCGACCTGATCCACAAGCTGGGCGGCAAGCCCATGGACGGCCTGTTCGCCACGCACACGGTGCAGCACCCTTACCTGGACGAGGCCTCGCAGCCGATCCGCTTCTGGGCCAACAAGTACAAGACCCGATTCAACGAGGACCCGACGGTGTTCTCGGTCTACGGCTACACCATCATCGACCAGTTCATCAAGGCGGCGCAGAAGGCGGGACCCAACCTCAGCACCGACAGCTTCGTGAAGACGATGGACAGCATGACCTTCGAGCCCGACATGTTCGGCAGCCCCAAGTCCACCTACACCGCGACCAAGCGGCTGGGCAACGACATCTCGCGCATGTCGCAGATCAAGGACGGCAAGTGGGTGGTCGTCAACGACTACGGGAAGTAAGGCTCAGCGCTGCACGGTGAACGTCAGCTTCTTCGACGCGACCAGGCCGCCGTTGTCGGTCACGTGCAGCACCACCGACTCCCGCCCGGCCTTGCCGAAGGTCTTCGTGAACACCGCCTGGGTGGACCAGGTCGTGCCGTTGCTCTCCGCCCAGCGATAGGCCGTGATGCTGCCGTCGGGGTCATAGGAGCCGCTCGCCGT
Source organism: Ramlibacter montanisoli (assembly GCF_013087525.1). Classification (GTDB taxonomy): domain Bacteria; phylum Pseudomonadota; class Gammaproteobacteria; order Burkholderiales; family Burkholderiaceae_C; genus Ramlibacter; species Ramlibacter montanisoli. Next base: position 2,936,102 of record NZ_JABFCS010000001.1, read on the forward strand.
GAAGCTGCAGGCCCGGCCGGCGGTGCAGTTCACCGCGGGCTGCGCCACCGGCGCCACGTTGGCTACGGGAGCGGGCTCCGGCGCGGGTAGCGGTTCGCTGGTCGCGCCGGGAATCACGTAGCCGGTGAGCGTGCCGCGCGTGCGGTCCAGGGTTCGTCCCTCGAGTGACGCGCTGTCGACGAAGAAAGCGATCGCGCCCGCACCGCACAGCCCCTTGTGGCTCCAGCGCACGACGCCCGACGCATCGGTCGTGCCGGTGACCGCCTGGTTGGTCCAGTAGTCGTCGAGGAAGCGGCCGCTCACCTTCACGTTGGCCAGCGGAGTGCCGGTCTCGCTCCTGATCGTCACTGCGGCAGTGGCCAGGTTGTGCATCCTGCCGCCCTGCACGCAGCTGCCCGGAAGCGCCGGGTCCTGCACGAACTGCCCGGTCATCACCAGCGAACTGCTCACCAGGCAGTTCGAGGCGCAGGCGCTCACCGGCGTCAGCTTCACCAGGCGCTGGCTGCGACCGATCATCACCTGGGACAGCACCTGCCCGGCGGCATTCATGGCGCCGGCATCGGTCACGGTGGCTCCAGGGTAGGCGGGTGACATGCGCGCGGCCAGGGGCTGGCCCAGGCCGGCCGGACCGGGCGCGACCATGCCGGTGCTCTGCGCGGTGAAGGAGACGTCCTGGCCGGCACTGATGGCCCCCATCCGCGCGCGCGAGAGGCGGCCCGTGCCCGCGCCCGTCAGCTGCTGCCAGCCGCCGCCCGCGGTCAGGCGGAACGGGTACACGAGGTTCTGCGAACCGGTGGTCACCAGGAAGTGCGCCTGGTCGCCGTCGTCGTTGATCACGCTGCCGTTCGAGCCGACCCCCATGAAGCCCTGCGGCGGCGGCGGCAGCGCCTTCGCGCTGCGCGGCTCGCCGAGCTGGTACCAGAAGCCCCAGGTCACGACCTTGCCGCCGGGACTCATCGCCAGCGGACGCTCGTTGGGGTAGCCCATGGCACGCAGGTCGACCATTCCGGCCGCCTGCGTCCACATGAAGGGCAAGGCGATCGATGGAATCGCCCCGCCGAGGGTGGCCCACCCGACCAGGCGCCCCTGCTCGTCCAGCCCGCCCACGTCGACGCTCGACGTTCCCGGGAACACGCCCAGGTCCCTGGCGGAGTACCCGCCGGCCCCCGGCAGCCACACCACCGCGCGCGTGGCGCTTCCGGGCACGCCCGCCATCCCGGCGATCAGGCCGGAATTGTTGATGTACATCGGATACTGACTGTTCGCGTCCGCCCCGGGCACCGTCGGCAGCACGATGCGCTCGCCGCCCTTCCACAGAACGGTTTCCTCGGCGGGCAGGCAGAAGGGTCCGCAGCCGGGATCCGGGTGGGACTTGCCGACCACGTGGCCCGCGTCGTTCAGGTCGTTGCCGCTGGCCGCGGGGGCGACGAAGTCCACGGCGTACATCGGCGCCGCCAGCGCGGTGCCCTGGAGCGCCTGCGCGCCTGCCGCCTGGTCCGGCGCGCTGCTCGCGTCGTCGCCGCCGCCCCCACAGGCGGCGAGGACGGAAACCAGGAGGGCCGGCACGAGCGGGCAGGATTTCATGATGCACTCCATTCGTTGAGCTGATGCCAGGGCACCGGACAAGCTGCCGCACGGCGAGGACTCAGGCTACCGACCGCACCCTTCGCCATGTTTGACGTCGGGCAAACTTGGAGGGGTGGTTACGACTGACGCGCATCCTTACTGGAAACCCCCAGCACGGCGCGCCGGGCGCGGTAGAACAATTCGCTACACCCCGGTCCACGCGAAGGAGCCCGCCATGCATCGCAAAGCCTTCCTGGTGTTCGCCGTCCTGGTGCTGGCCGCCACCGCGGCGGCCGCGCAGAACGCGGCGCAGGGCATCACGCGCAACGAGGTCGTCCTCGGCTCCATCCAGGACCTGTCGGGCCCCATCGCCGCCTTCGGCAAGCAGGCCCGCATGGGCATGCAGTTGCGCATCGACGAGATCAACGAACAGGGCGGCGTGCACGGCCGCAAGATCCGGCTGGTCGTCGAGGACTCGGCCTACGACCCCAAGAAGGCGGTGCTGGCGGCGCAGAAGCTGGTGAACCAGGACAGGATCTTCGCGATGGTGGCGCACATCGGCACCGCGCAGAACATGGCGGCCATGCCGGTGCAGTTCGAGAAGAACGTCATCAACTTCATGCCGCTGACGGCGGCGCGCGAGATGTACGAGCCCTTCCACCGGCTCAAGTACGCCTACCTCTCCTCCTACTACGACCAGATCCGCGCCGCACTGCCCAAGCTGGTGAAGGAGAAGAACGCGAAGAAGGTCTGCGCGCTCTACCAGGACGACGAGTTCGGCCTGGAGGTCGTGCGCGGCGCCGAGGCCGGCCTGAAGGCCATCGGCATGGAGGTGGCGGAGAAGACCACGTACAAGCGCGGCGCCACCGACTTCTCCTCGCAGGTCGCGAAGCTGAAGTCCTCCAGCTGCGACCTGGTGGTGATGGGCACCATCATCCGAGAGACCATAGGCACCATCGCCGAGGCGCGCAAGACCGGCTACAACCCGGTCTTCCTCGGCTCCGCCGCGGCCTACACCGACCTGATCCACAAGCTCGGTGGCAAGGCGGTGGAGAACTTCTACGCCACCCATACCGTGCAGCACCCCTACCTGGACGAGGCTTCGCAGCCCCTGCGCTTCTGGGCCAACAAGTACAAGACCAAGTTCAACGAAGACCCGACGGTGTTCTCCGCCTACGGCTACAACATCATGGAAGCCTTCATCTCCGCCGCCCAGAAGGCCGGCCCGAACCTCAGTACAGAAAGCTTCATCAAGGCCATGGACACGCTGGTGATGCCGCCCGACTTCTTCGGCGGGCCGCAGGCGAGCTTCGGGCCGCAGAAGCGGCTGGGCAGCAACCTGTCGCGCCTGTCGCAGATCCAGGACGGGCGCTGGAAGGTGGTGTCCGACTACGTCGGTCCCTGAGCCTCACGCGCGGCCCGCCACAAGCCGCCCCGGGGCGGCTTGTTTGTTGGTACGCTCGCCCGGATGAGTTCGCCCAATCCGCTCAAGACGCCGGAGCTCGAGTTCAGGTCGCTGCTGTTCCTGGTGCTGGTGGCCTCGGCACTGTTCGCCCTGATCCTGTGGCCCTTCTTCGGCGCCGTGTGCTGGTCGGTGTTCATCGCCATCGTGTTCTGGCCGATGCACCGGCGCTTCCTGCACGGCAGCCACAACCGCCCCAACATGGCGGCCGCCGCGTCGGTCACCGTGATCGTGCTGATCGTGATCCTGCCGATGACGATGCTGGTCGCATCCATCACCGACGAGGCCTCGCAGATGGTCGCCAAGCTGCGCTCCGGCGAGATCAACATCGGCACCTATTTCCAGCGCATCCTCGCGGCGCTGCCCGAATGGGCGCGCGGCATGCTGCAACGCTTCGGCATGGGCGACCTGCAGCTGCTGCAGCAGAAGGTGATGACGGCCATCGGCACCAGCGGCCAGGCGCTCACCTCGCGCGTGGTCGGCATCGGCCAGGTGACGCTGGACTTCGTCGTCGCCTTCTTCGTGATGCTGTACGTGCTGTACTTCCTGTTCCGCGACGGCGACAGGCTCTCCCAGTCGATCGCGCGGACCATCCCGCTGCACCCGCAGCACACGCGCCGGCTGCTCACGCAGTTCGCCACCGTGGTGCGCGCCACCGTCAAGGGCAACATCGTGGTGGCGCTGGTGCAGGGCGCGCTCGGCGCCATCGCCTTCTGGTTCCTCGGGCTGCCCGGGGCGGTGCTGTGGGGCACGGTGATGGCCGTCCTGTCGCTGCTGCCCGCCGTCGGCGCCGTGCTGGTGTGGGGCCCGGTGGCCGCCTATTTCTTCTTCACGGGCGACGTGGTCAAGGGCATCGGCCTGACCGTGTGGGGCGCGCTGGTGATCGGGCTGGTGGACAACGTGCTGCGGCCCATCCTGGTGGGCCGCGACACGCGCATGCCGGACTACCTGGTGCTGGTCACCACGCTGGGCGGCATCGTGGTGTTCGGGCTCAACGGCTTCGTGATCGGTCCGGTGATCGCCGCCGTGTTCCTGGTGAGCTGGGAGATGCTCGCGTCGGCGCGCCAGCAGCCGACGATGCTGCCGCCGCCCTGAGCCGCCTTGCCGGCGCGCTTGCGCGGGGCGGGCGCTTGCCGGCCCTCGCTGCGCAGGATGGTCGTCGTCGCGCCTTCGTCCTCGCCGCCCGGGAGCTCCTGCAGCAGCAGGTCGCAGCCGAAGCTTCCGGCCATCTCGCCGGGCGCAAATTCGAAGGCCCCCAGGATGCGCACCTGGTCGCGCAGCAGGCCGGCCTGCTCACGGCCCTGCAGCGTGCCGGCACCCAGGACGGCGCCGTCGGCGGAGAGCACGACGACGCGCAGCCGCTGCGGGTCGCTGGTGGGCAGCTGCATCGCCATCTGGAAGGCGCGGGCAATCGGGGCGGGATCAGCAGGGGCAGACCGGCTTGGCATCGCGGCAAGGTATCGGCAGTCACAAAAATGTTGTGCCCAGACGTTGCCCGGGCAACAGTTTGGAGCAGCCATTTACACCGCCCGTCGCCGCATTCCCCGGCCGGCATCCTCCTTCAGGCCGAGCTGGTTACCAGCCCTCACATAAGAAGTTTGCCTAAACAGCCGGGATCTGCGTACTCATGCTTCACTTCGTTCATGAGCAGCAGCGATGCCCTGATCTGGCTGGCGATGGTCACGGTGGCCGTCACCGTGGTCGCGCAGCTGTGGCACTCCTGCGCGCCGCGCGGCGCAGCGGCGGGCCCGCAAGCGCCGCTACCAGCGGGCCGGCTACGAAAGCCGCCCGCAACAGTTGCGGCCGGGCAGGGAACCGGCCGCCGGCATCAGCCGCGAGGAGGCGCGGCGGTGCGGCGGCACGCCGAGGAAGCGGCCACACTGGCGGCCGCCGGGGCCGGAACACTCACCAATCCTTACGCGCCAGGCACCCAGGAATACGTGCTCTGGATCGCCACCTACCACCTGCGCCTGACCGAACTGGCCGAGGAGCAGGAGGAACAGGGCACCGTGCGCGTCACGAAGGCGCCCGACTACCCTTCCCTGAGCCGGCCCTGAGCGGCACCAGCAGGTGCTTCAGGCCGTTGTGGTCGATCTCGTGCATCAGCGCCAATAGCCGCCCCAGCTCGCCCGGCGGGAAGCCTCGCGCGCGAACCAGTTCAGGTAGTTGCCCGGAAGGTCCGCGATCGGCGTGCCCTTGTACTTGCCGTAGGGCATCTCCAGTTCGACGAGGCGCTGCAGGGGGTCGGTCACCCCCGCGATTGTGCGCGAGCCCCGCCATCCCCGCCCCGCGTGCACAAAGCTTGCGCTGCCACAAATACACCGGCGCCGCGCGGCGTTACCTTTGCGGCAAGGAGTTGCGCCATGAGCATGCTGACCTGGGATGAGAAGTACAGCGTCGAGATCGCCGAGATCGACCGGCAGCACCAGAAGCTGTTCGGCCTGCTGGACGAACTGTACGAGGCCATGCAGGACGGGCAGGCGGCCGAGGTGGTCGGCAAGGTCCTGGACCGGGTGATCGATTACACCGTGTACCACTTCGCGTACGAGGAAAAGCTCATGCGCGACGCCGGCTATCCCGACGACGCCGCCCACCGCGCCGAGCACGTCGAACTGGCCGACCAGGCCAAGGAACTGGCCCGCCGGCTGCAGGCCCGCCAGGGGACGTGCCGGTGGCCACGCTGAAGTTCCTGTGCGACTGGCTGGGACGCCACATCCTCGGAACCGACAAGAAATACGCACCTTTCCTGGCCGCCAAGGGCATCCACTAGCCGGGGCGGGCACGAGGCGCTACCATCTCAGCGCTGGAACCCGCGCCATGGCCAACCGCATCCCCTATCTCGACCCCGAGGTCAAGCCGCCCGACTACCGCGTCCCCCGTGGCCGCAGCGGGCAGGGCTCGAAGTCCGCCCTGGAAACGCTGCTCAAGGACATCGACCGCATCCGCCGCGCCAAGGAGGCCTACGGCGACCTGCCCCCGCGGCAGGGCTGGCAGGTCCGCTACTGAGCCCCGGCGCCCCTCGGCGCCCCCGCCCCTCCCTTCTCCTGATCCAGGTCAAGTGCGTCCGCGCCCGGGCCGCGCCTTGGCGGCTTTGTGCCCGGCCATGTGCGTAAACGCACATCGGCCCCGGCCCCGCGGTCCTTACAGTCCGGCTCACCGATTCAACCCCTCGCAGAAAGCAAAGACATGAAGAACATCCGTCGCACCGTTTCCGCCGCCATCGCCGCCGCCGGCCTGGCCCTGTCCGCCGTGGCCTTCGCCGCCGCGCCCGTCCCCACCGGCACCTACAAGGTCGATGCCGCCCACTCCGGCGCCTTCTTCGAAGTCGGCCACCTGGGTGGCGTCAGCCGCTTCATGGGCCGCTTCAACGACATCGCCGGCGACCTCGTGGTGGACGCGCCCGAGAAGAGCAAGATCTCCGTGACCATCAAGACGGACAGCATCGACAGCAACCACGAAGGCCTGGACAAGCACCTGAAGAGCCCCGACTTCTTCAACGCCGTGCAGTTCCCCACCATGACCTTCACCTCCAGCGCCGTGAAGCTGGACGCCAACGGCGCCGGCACCATCGCCGGCAACCTGACCCTGCGCGGCGTGACCAAGCCGGTCACCTTCCAGCTCAGGCAGGTCGGCGCCGGCAAGGGCATGAAGGGCGAGCAGCGCGTGGGCTATGTCGCCACCGGCACGATCAAGCGCACCGACTTCGGCATGGGCTACGGCGTGCCGGGCGCGGCCACCGACGAAGTGGACCTGCGCATCAACATCGAAGGCGTCAAGCAGTAAGGACGACAGCGCCGGCCCCGCGGCCGGCGCGTCGCACGGAGCCCCCATGCCCGACACCTCGTTCTTCCTGCCGCTGCTGCTGCAAAGCGCGGTGGTGCCGTTCGGCGTGGCGCTCGCCGTGCTGGCGGCCTGCCGCGCCGCGCGCCTGGACGCCCTCGCGTCCCTGCTGGCCGTCGCGGCCGGCTTCGTCGCCTCCTATTTCGCGATCCTGCATGCGCAGTGGTCGCCGGTGCCCAAGGTGGCGCTGGACTGGCTGCCCTGGATCGCCGTTGCCGGCGCGGTCGCGGCGATCGCCGGGGACAAGCTTCCCGGCGCCGTGTCCCGTTTCGCGCTGCGCCTGCTGGTGTCGCTCGTGGCCGGCGGTCTGATCGTGTCCTCCGCGCTCGGCAGCCTGGGTCCCGTCAAGGCGGCGCTGACGGCGCTGGCCACCGGCCTGGCGCTCGCGGGCCTGTGGACCCTGGTCACGCGCCCGGCGCAGGGCGCGGCGACGCGCCCGCTGCTGCTGGCCGTGGTGGCCGGCGGTACCGGCCTGGTGCTGATGATGGACAGCAGCCAGTCGATGGGACAGCTGTCGGGCGCGCTGGCGATGGCGCTGGCCGCCTGCGTGCTGTTCGCGCTGCCCGCGATCGGCGTGCGCTTCACGCCGGCCGCGGCCGGCCTGGCCGTGCTGCTGCTGGGCGTGCTCTGGGCCACCGCCCATGTGTATTCGGGCTTCTCCCTCGGCTACGTGGCGCTGCTCGCGGGCGCGCTGTTGATCGACCCGCTGCTGGGCGTCATCCGCCGCAGCGAGCGCGGCGGCCTGCCCTGGGTTCCGGCGGCGGTGCTCACCGCGATCCCGGTCGCGGTCACCGTGGCACTGGCCGTCAAGGCAATGCAAGAGTCCGGCGGGTACTGAGTCCCTCCCTCGCTCCCGCCCTTCCGGGGCCGCCCTTTGCCGGGCGGCCCTTTTTCATTCGGCCAGCGGCTTGGCGTCGCCGCCCAGCGTGGGCAGCGGCGGGGCATCGGGCTGGCGGGCCGGGATCGCCTCGGTCCACATCTGCACGTCGTCGGCGGTCATGGTGCTCACCGGCGTGAGGCGGCCGTCGACGTAGCCGAGCTTTTCCACGTCGTGCAGGTACTGCTCGCGCGACAGCAGCGTGCCGGCGCACACGTGCGGATCCTGCGCGGGCGGCTGCGCCACTTCCTCCTTCAGGCGGTCCGCCAGGTGCTCCATCACCCAGCGCGGCACGCGATCGCGCTCGCCCGGGTAGATGAAGCCGAACAGAGTGAGGTGCGCGAGCAGCACGCGCCAGTGCGGGCCGAAGCGCTCCACCAGCCGCTTCCAGTCGATGCGTTCGGCGTTGGCCCGCACCAGGTGCGCGATGTCGGCGCCGTCGTAGCGCTCGCGCTCCATGATGAAGGCCTTGGACAGCATGCCGTCCTCCATGTTGGCCACGCGCACCGGCACGCCCAGCACGTCGGCCCAGGCGTTGTCCTCGAACCAGCGGTCGTCCACCGGCGTGAGGCCGTTGCCGGAATTGAAGATCAGGTCGATGAAGTCCTCGCCCGCATGGACCTTGGGGCCAGCCAGTGCGGGTAGGTCATCTCGGTGTGCCAGCCTTCGGCCTGCATCAGCTGCGCGGCCCGCTCGTAGTCCTGGCGGCGGATGAACAGGTCGAGGTCCTTGGTCGAGCGCCGGATGCCCGTGAAACAGGCATGCGCGAACGCGCCGCCGACCAGGAAGGGGATTTCCGCGTCCACCAGCACCCGCAGCGCGCGGCGATAGAAGGCGGCGGTGTCGGGCGCGACCTCTTCCTCGAGGGAGGGTGCGAGGGCAATGGTGGAGCACATGCCTGCGAGATTACGAAAGGCCGGCCGGCGCGGGTCTCGGCGGACACGCCTTCGGAGCTAAGGACGAGGAACCTCACGAAGCGTCAGCGCCCGCCTACAGGCGTCCCGCCCCAATCGGAGCAGCATTCCCGTTCCTCAGCCAGAAGAACGCCTCGTCAACATGGGCAAGTCTCCCAGCAGCGTCCGCTTCGCCGTCGTCGGCGACATCCACGTCACCAAGGAGTCGGCGGGCACGCTGCGTGCCTTCTTCGCCAAGGCGGCAGAGGCAGCGGACGCCCTGCTGCTGTGCGGCGACCTCACCGACTACGGCACGGCGGAGGAAACGCAGGTGCTGGTCGACGAACTGTCGGTGGTGAAGGTGCCGATCGTGGCGGTGCTGGGCAACCACGACTACGAATCCGGCACGCCGGAGATCGTGATCGAGATCCTCAAGAAGGCCGGCGTGCGCGTGCTCGATGGCGAGGCCGTGGAGATCGAAGGCGTGGGCATCGCCGGGGCCAAGGGCTTCGCCGGCGGCTTCGGCCGCGGCTCGCTGGGCGCCTGGGGCGAACCGGCGGTCAAGCTGTTCGTGCAGGAAGCGCTGCACGAGGCGATGAAGCTGGAGGCGGCGCTGGCCAAGCTGCGCACGCCGCGCAAGATCGCACTGCTGCACTACTCGCCGATCGCCGGCACGGTGGAAGGCGAGCCGCACGAGATCTTTCCCTTCCTCGGGAGCAGCCGGCTGGAAGAGCCCCTGCTGCGCTACCCGGTGGACGCCGTGTTCCACGGGCACGCGCACCGCGGCACGCTGGAAGCCAAGACGATAGGGGGCGTGCCGGTGTTCAACGTGGCCAAGCCGCTGCTGCAGCGCAAGCTGCCGGACCAGCCGCCCTTCCGCCTGTTCGAGCTGCCGCGCGAGGCGGACGAGCCCGAGGCGGAGGCGCAAGCTGTCCCGGAGGCCGTGAAGTAGCCGCAGGCGCCTGGCCCGCCCGCGGATCAGCCAGCGTCGGTGCGGAAAGCCTCGATCGCCTTCTTGGCGTCCTCGATGGCGTCTTCTTCCAGCTTCCGGCTGCCCCAAGTGGGCTTGCCGCGATAGCTGGCCAGGGCCGAAACCCGCTTGACCACCTTGCCGTCGAGCCGGACCGTGTAGTTGCCGTGCCGGTCCGCCTCGATTTCGTAGGTGGGGCCCGTGCCCTCGCGGCCGCTGTATGTCGTTTTCATCCGCGTATTTTCGCCGACGACGCGCAGCCGCCGCAGGCTCACTCCATCGGCGTCTTCTTGCCGTCCTTGTAGGTGTAGAGCGTGGTCGCCGCGTTCTTCAGCTCGCCGTTCGGCTCGAAGGCGATGGTGGAGGTGACACCCTTGAAGTTGGTCTTGGCCAGTTCGGGGTGTAGACCTTCGGGTCCACCGAGTTCGCGCGCTTCATCGCGTCCACCAGCACGAAGGTCGCGTCGTAGGTGTACGGGCTGTAGACCTGGAACTGGTTCGGGTACTTGCCGTCGTACTTGGACTTCCAGGCGTTCCCGCCGGGCATCCTGGCCAGCGAGGCGCCGCCTTCGGCACAGACCACGTTCTCCAGCGTCTTGGCGCCGGCCGACAGCTTGGCGATTTCCGCCGTGCAGATGCCGTCGCCGCCGAAGTACTTCACCTTCGTCATGCCCAGCTGCTCCATCTGGCGCAGCATCGGGCCGGCCTGCGGGTCCATGCCGCCGTAGAACACGGCATCCGGGTTCTTGGCCTTGATGGCGGTGAGGATGGCCATGAAGTCGGTGGCCTTGTCGTTCGTGAACTGTTCGTCCACGATCTTCGCGCCCTTGGACTGCGCCGTCTTCTTGAACACCTCGGCGACGCCCTGCCCGTAGGCCGTGCGGTCGTCGATGATCGCGATGTTCTTCAGCTTCAGCTTGTCGGTCGCATAGAGCGCCAGCGCCGCGCCCAGCGCGTTGTCGTTGGCGATGATGCGGTAGGTGGTCTTGTAGCCGGGCTTGGTCAGGTTCGGGTTGGTGGCCGCGCCGGTGACGTGCGGGATGCCGCAGTCGTTGTAGACCTTCGATGCGGGAATCGTGGTGCCGGAGTTCAGGTGGCCCACCACGCCCGCGACCTTGGCGTCGCACAGCTTCTGCGCGGCGGCCGTGCCCTGCTTCGGGTCCGCGGCGTCGTCTTCGGCCTGGATCTCGAAGCGCACCTTCTTGCCGCCGATGCTGATGTTCTGCGCGTTCAGGTCCTCGATGGCCATGCGCACGCCGTTCTCGTTGTCCTTGCCGTAGTGCGCCTGCGCGCCCGACAGGGGGCGACGTGGCCGATGCGCACCACCTGCACGTCGCCGCTCGCGGCAGCCGTGCCGGCCGTGGTCCCCGCTGCAGCGGCGGCCGATGCCGCATCGGCCGCGGGGGCGGGTGCCGGCGCAGGCGCGGGCGCGGCGGCGGTGGGAGCGGGGGCCGGCGCAGGGGCCGTGGTCGTTTCGACCTTCTTGCCGCAGCCCGCCGTCGCCAGCAGGGCGGCGGCAGCCAGGCTACCCAGGAACAAGCTCGTTCTCATTGCAATCTCCACTGGAATGGCAGGCATGGATTATTGCTGCACGGCCCGCGCGCGGGGCTCATCCGTAGCATCGATTGCTCGGCCGTGGTAACGGGACAGCTCAGGAAATGATGTAGGCCCCTGCTCCGCTCGACAGCAGCTTGCCTTCGGCGCCCAGGAATTCCATGCGCGTGCTCGCCACGCGCGAGCCCAGGCGCAGCACTTCCGCCCGCAGCTCGAAGGACTCGCCGATGGCCGGCCGCAGGTAGTCGATGCGCAGGTCGATGGTGCCCAGCTTGCCGAAGCGGTGCAGCCGCTGCGCCGGCGCCTCGTCCATGTGGCGCGCGCCGATCGCCGCCATCACCGCCAGCCCGCCCATGGCGTCGAGCCCGGCGCTCACCACGCCGCCGTGCAGCCGGTTGAAGCTGTAATGGCCGACCAGCTCGGGCCGCATGGCGATGCGGCCGATCACCTTGTCGGGCCGCATCTCCACGATCTTCAGGCCCAGCACGCTGTTGAAGACGATGCGGTTCTCGAAGATGTCGCGCAGGCCGGCGATGAACTCGTCCTCGAACTCCACGGGGACGGCGGGGGGGGATGGCGTGTCATAGGCCCAATTGTCGGGCAGCCAGGTCCTTCATGATTTCCTCGGCCCCGCCACCGATCATCATGACCTTGACCTCGCGGTAGATCCGCTCGCTCTTCGTCCCGCGCATGTAGCCCATGCCGCCCAGGACCTGCACCGCCTGGTCGGCGCAGAACTGCATGGTCTGCGTCGCGTGGTTCTTCAGCATGCACACCTGCGCCACGCAATCGGGGTCGGATTCCAGTTTCCCCTCGTCCGCCAGGACCGTCACGGCGTCCAGCCAGGCCTCGGTGGAGTGGATTCGCATCTGCATGTCCACCAGCTTGTGGCGGATCACCTGCTTCTCGACCAGCGCCGAGCCGAAGGCCTGGCGCTCGCGCGCCCAGGCCAGCGCCTCGTCCCCGCAGGCTTGCGCGAAACCGAGAGCCATCGCCGACATCGCCAGCCGCTCGCCATTGAAGTTGGACATGATCATGCGGAAGCCCGCGCCCTCTTCGCCCACCAGGTAGCGCGCCGGCACGCGCACGCCCTCGAAGCGCAGGTGCGCGGTGTCGCTGGCCAGCCACCCCATCTTGTCGAGGCGGCTGCGCGAGAGGCCCTGGCTGTCCCCCGGCACCACCAGCATCGAGATGCCGCCCGCACCGCGGGCGCCCGGCTCCCCGGTGCGCACGGCGACGGTGATCCAGTCGGCACGCATGCCGGAGGTGATGAAGACCTTCTCGCCGTCGACCACGTAGTCGCCGCCCTCGCGCCGGGCCCGCGTGCGCAGGGCGGCGACATCCGAGCCGCCGCCCGGCTCGGTGATGGCGAGGGCGGCGATCCGCTCTCCCCGCAGCACCGGCGGGATCACTTCCTGCTGCAGCTGCGCGCTGCCGTGCCGCAGGATGGGCGGCAGGCCGATGTTGTGCGAGAACAGCGCGGCCAGCACGCCGCCGCTGCCGCCATGGCGGCTGAGGGCGACCGACATCGCATTGCGCAGCGCGAAGGGTGCGGGCGTGCCGCCCATCGCTTCCGGATAACCCAGTCCCAGCAGGCCGAGCCGGGCCGCCTCGCCGTACAGCGCGCGCGGGACCTCGCCCGCTTCGTCCCAGGCCTGCGCATTCGGCGCGATGCGTTCCAGCGCGAAGCGCCGCACCGTCCCGGTGAGCGCCGCGATGTCGGAGCGCAATTCCTCGTTCATGCCGCTTCGAAGGTGACCAGCAGCTGCAAGCTCGCCACCTGCTGCCCGGCCTCGACGTGCAGGCTGCGCACCGTGCCGTCGCGCGGGGCTGCCAGCGCGTGCTCCAGCTTCATCGACTCCACCACCACCAGCGTGTCGCCCTTCTTCACGCCGCTGCCCGCCTGCGCGTGCACCGCGATCACCTTGCCGTTGAAGGGCACGCGCAGCTCGCCGGCCGCGGCACTGCCTTGGGCGCCCGCGGGCGGATCGAAGGAGGCATCGTGCAGGAACAGGTCGACGGGACCGACCTGCACGTGCCAGTTGCCCTCGTCCATCGCCACCACCTGCGCCTGGCCGGCGGCCACGCCCTCGGCCTCGCACAGCGGCACGTCGAACACGGAGCCGCGGTGCAGGATGCGCAGCGGCCGCGCGAAGGGTGAAGGCAGCGCGTGCGCCGCACCGCGCGGCAGCACCGCGGAGAAGGCGGCTTCGGCGGCGACGCCGTACTCCTCCTGTTCCAGCTGGTGGCGGATCGAGTCGGCGTGTTCGGCGAGGAAGGGGATCAGTGCCTCCCCCTTGGCGAACACCGGGTGCCGCAGGCAGGTGGCGAGCAGCCGCCGGTTGGTCGGCAGGCCGAGGATCTGCAGGCGGTCCAGCGCCGAGGCGAGCCGCCCGATCGCTTCGGCGCGCGTGGGCGCGTGGGCGACCAGCTTGCCCAGCATCGAGTCGTAGTAGGGCGGCACTTCCAGCCCGGCGAAGATCGCGTGCTCGAAGCGCAGCGGCCCGTTGCCCGGCCCGCTCATGGGCGGCGGCACGAAATGCCGCACCGTGCCCGCGTGCGGCCTGAACTGCTCGTCCTCGGCGCACAGGCGCACTTCGATGGCGTGGCCCTGGAAGCGCAGCTCGCTCTGGCGGCAGGGCAGGCGTTCGCCGCAGGCGATGCGCAGCTGCCATTCCACCAGGTCGAGCCCCGTCACCATTTCCGTGACCGGGTGCTCCACCTGCAGCCGCGTGTTCACTTCCATGAGATAGAAGGCGCCATCCTCATCCAGCAGGTATTCGACGGTGCCCGCCCCGACGTAGCCCACGCTGCGCGCGAGGTCCACGGCGCATTCGCCCATGGCCTGGCGCAGCTGCGCGTCCACCGCCGGACTCGGCGTCTCCTCGATGATCTTCTGGTGCCGCCGCTGCACCGAGCAGTCGCGCTCGCCCAGGTGGATGCAATTGCCGTGCATGTCGGCGAACACCTGCACCTCCACGTGCCGGGGCCGCAGCAGCGCGCGTTCCAGCAGCAGCTCGCCGGAGCCGAAGGCCGATTCCGCCTCCGAGCGCGCGCTGCGCAGGGCCGGCTGCAACTGCGACTCCTCGGTCACCAGCCGCATGCCGCGGCCGCCGCCGCCCGCGGCCGCCTTGATCATCAGCGGCAAGCCGATGTCCTGCGCCGCCGCCACCAGGCGTTCCTCGGACTGGTCGGCGCCCTGGTAGCCGGGCAGGCAGGGGATGCCGCGCGACTGCGCCAGCTGCTTGGCGCGCGACTTGCTGCCCAGCGTGCGGATCGCATCCGCCTGCGGGCCGATCCAGCTCAGGCCGGCGTCCTCCACCGCCTGCGCGAACTCCGCGTTCTCGCTCAGGAAGCCGTAGCCGGGATGCAGCGCGTCGGCGCCGCTGCTGCGCGCGGCCGACAGCAGCTTGTCGAAGCGCAGGTAGGAGTCGGCCGAGGCGTGGCCGCCGATGGGACTGGCGAGCGTGGCCTCGCGCACGTGCAGCGCGTTCGCATCGGCCGCCGAATACACCGCCACGGTCTCGATGCCGAGGCGGTGCGCCGTGCGGATGATCCGCCGGGCGATCTCCCCGCGATTGGCAACGAGCAGCCGGCGGATCTTCATGCTCACTGGGCGTTGGGGCGCTTGGCGATGCCCATCAGCTTGGCCAGGATGCCCATCATCACTTCGTCGGCGCCGCCGCCGATGGAGGCCAGGCGGCCGTCGCGGAACATGCGCGAGACCTTGTTCTCCCAGGTGAAGCCCATGCCGCCCCAGAACTGCAGGCAGGTGTCCGGCACCAGGCGGTTCAGGCGCCCGGCCTTCAGCTTGGCCATCGACGCCAGCTCCAGCACGTCCTGCCCCTTCACGTACAGGTCGCCGGCGCGGTAGGTCAGCGCGCGCAGCGACTCGACTTCGGTCTTGAGTTCCGCCAGCTTGAACTGCACCCACTGCTGGTCGGCCAGCGCCGCGCCGAACAGCTTGCGCTCCTGCGCCCACTCGATGGTCCACTGGATGCAGTTGGTGAGCGACTGCAGGCAGCTCGCCGCGGCCCACAGGCGTTCCTCCTGGAACTGCTGCATCTGGTAGATGAAGCCCTGGCCCTCCTCGCCGATGCGGTAGCGCTGCGGCACGCGCACCTCGTCGAAGTAGATCAGGCCGGTGTCGGAGCTGTTCATGCCGATCTTGCGGATCTTGCGCGCCACCTCGATGCCGGGACGCAGCTTGCCGTTCTCGCGCATGGGCACGATCACCAGGCTCTTGTTCCTGTGCACCGGGCCCTCGCCGGTGTTGACCAGCATGCACATCCAGTCGGCCTGCAGGCTGTTGGTGATCCACATCTTCTGGCCGGTGATCAGGTAATCGTCGCCGTCCTTGCGCGCGCGGCTCTTGATGCCGGAGACATCGCTGCCCGCGGCCGGCTCGCTGACGCCGATGCAGGTGACCATGTCGCCGGCGATCGCGGGCGCCAGGAATTCGCGCTTGAGTTCCTCGCTGCCGAAGCGCGCGAGCGCCGGCGTGGCCATGTCGGTCTGCACGCCGATCGCCATGGGCACGCCGCCGCACTCGATGTGGCCCAGCGCTTCGGCCATGGCCATCGAGTAGGAGTAGTCGAGCCCGGCGCCGCCGTGGGCTTCCGGCTTGGTCAGCCCGAGCAGGCCCAGCTGCCCCAGGCGCTTGAACACCTGGTGCGCAGGGAAGATCTCGGCTTCCTCCCATTCGTCCACGTTGGGTTGATCTCCTCGGTGATGAAGCGCTTGAGCGTCTTCTGGATCTCGAGGTGTTCGTGGGTGTAGTCCATGCCTGTCTCCTCACATGCGCGCGACGCCGAACTGCATGGGCCGCACGCTTTTCGTTTCCGCTTCCGCCACCGTGTCCAGGCAGAAGGCCAGCACCGCGCGCGTGTCGCGCGGGTCGATCACGCCGTCGTCCAGCAGCAGGCCCGAGGTATAGAAGGCGTCTGCCTGCGACTCGAACACGTTGACGATCTTGTCGAACTGCGCCTTCGCCTGCACCGCGTCGGGCAGCACGCCCTTGCGTGCCAGCGCGGCCTCGCTGACGATCTGCATGGTGCGCGCGGCCTGCTCGCCGCCCATCACCGCCGTGCGCGCGCTCGGCCAGCTGAAAAGGAAGCGCGGCGCATAGCCGCGGCCGCACATGCCGTAGTTGCCCGCGCCGAAGGAGGCGCCGCACTGGATGGTGAACTGCGGCACGGTGGCATTGGTCACGGCCTGGATCATCTTGCTGCCGTGCTTGATCATCCCGGCCTGCTCGCTCTCCTTGCCGACCATGTAGCCGGTGGTGTTCTGCAGGTACACGATGGGCTGCCCGAGCTGGCACATCCACTGGATGAAGTGCGTCGCCTTGTTGGCGCCGGGCACGTCGATCGGGCCGTTGTTGCTGATGAAGCCCACCGCATGGCCTGCGATGCTGCCCTGGGCGCAGACCGTCGCCGCGCCGTACAGCGGCTTGAACTCCAGGAGGGACCCGTCGTCCACCAGGCGGACCATGACCTCGCGCATGTCCACGGGCTCGCGCAGGTTGGAGGGCATGAGGGTGAGGAGGTCTTCCTTATTGGGGTCAGATTCCAATTTCGGGCGCGGCTGCGCCCCGCCCGTGCGCGCCACCACCTCCCGCGCGATCCCCAGCGCATGCCGGTCATCCTCGGCGAGATACTCGCCCAGCCCCGACACCGCGCTGTGCATCTCCGCGCCGCCCAGTTCCTCCTCGGTCGCGACCTCGCCGGTCGCCGCCTTGAGCAACGGCGGCCCCGCCAGGAAGGCGCGCGAGCGCCCGCGCACCATGATCACCACGTCGCTCAGCCCCGGCATGTACGCACCGCCCGCGGTCCCCGAGCCGTGCTGCACCGTGATCACCGGGATGCCCGCCGCCGACAGCCGCGCGAGGTTGCGGAACAGCGCGCCGCCCTGCACGAAGCCCTCGACGCGGTAGCGCATCAGGTTGGCGCCGGCGCTCTCCACGAGGTGGATGAAGGGCAGGCGGTTCTGCAGCGCGAGCTCCTGCACGCGCAGGATCTTGTCCAGCCCCATGGCCTGGATCGCGCCGGCGTCGATGCCCGAATCGCTGGCCACCACCATGCAGCGCACGCCGCGCACGAAGCCGATGCCGGCGATCATGCCGCCGCCGGGCACCGAGGACTCCGCCTCGCGCGTGTCCTGCAGGTAGCCGGCCAGGCTGCACAGCGGCAGGTAGGGCTCGCCGGGATCGAGCAGCAGGCCGACCCGCTCGCGTGGCAGCAGCTGCCCGCGCTTGTCGAACACCGGTCGCGCCTCGGCCGACTTGTCGGCGGAGCGCTGCTCCAGCGCGCGCAGGGCCTGGATGCGTGCGAGCATCGCCTCGCGCCGCTGCAGGGCCAGGGCCGACTGCGGATTCCAGGACGGCGCGAAGTTCATGGGCCGAACAGCTTGGGCGCCTGGTAGCGGTGGAAGCCGTCGAAGGGCTTGACCGCATCGCGCTGCTGCGCCTCGGCGGGCGCCGCGACCTGGCCCCAGCCCATGCGCACCTGCGGCCGCGCGCCGTCGATGCGCAGCACGGTGCCGCTGATGAAGGACGCGGCCGGCGACAGCAGGAACACGATGCCGGCGGAAGTCTCCGCCTCGTTGCCGAAGCGGCCGGCCGGCACCGTTCCGCGCATCTCGCGCAGCATCGCCGCCGCCTCCGGGGGATAGTGGTCCATGCCGCTGGAGGCGATGTAGCCGGGCGCGACGGCGTTCACGCGCACGCCGCTGCGCGCCCATTCCATGGCAGCGGTTTCTGTGAAGCTCACCATGCCGGCGCGCGCCGCGCCGCTGTGCGCCATGCCGGGCATGGAGCCCCAGATGTCCGCCACGATGTTGACGATGGAACCGCCCTGGGCCTGCATGGACTGCAGGTAGCACTCGCGCGCCACCAGGAAGCCGCCGGTGAGGTTGGTCGCCACCACTGCTTCCCAGCCCTTGCCGGTGATCTGCTCCAGGGGCGTGATGTACTGGCCCCCGCGTTGTTCACCAGTCCGTGGATGCGGCCGTGCGTGGCCACCATGGCCTGCACCACGTCCTGCACGGCGGACTCGTTGCGGATGTCGCACACGTGGAAGCTGCAGCGGCCGCCGTCGGCCACGATCTCGGCGGCCACGTACTGCAGCTTGTCCAGCTTGCGCCCGAGCAGCACCACATGCGCACCGAGGGACGCGAGCTCGTGCGCCGTGCAGCGGCCGATGCCCGAGCCGCCGCCGGTGACCAGGATGACCTGGCCCGCGAAGACGCCGGGCGCGAAGACGGAACGGTAATGGCCGCTCATGGAATCTCCCCGATGAAAAGTGCCAGCGCCGCCGACGTGAGGTCGTCGAGCGAGGCTTCCTTGCGCCGATCGAACCACTGCACCGACCAGTTCAGCGCGCCGAACACCAGCAGGCGAGCGAGCTTCACCTCCGCGTGCAGCCGGCCGGATGCGTGCAGCGCGCGCAGCACGGGGTCCCACACGCCTTCGTACTCGCTCTTGAGTGCGGAAAGCGTCGCGCGCTGGCGCGGCGTGATCGACCGCGCCTCGTACAGCATGACCGGATAGAAGTCGCTGCCGCTGCCCAGCAGCACCTCGAAGTGGTTGCGCACCAGGCGGCGCAGCTGCTCCTGCGCGTCCAGGCCTTCCATGCCCGCCAGCACGGTGCGCTGCCGCTCCAGCGCGCTGCGCATGCCCTCTTCCATCACCGCGAACAGCAGCGCCTGCTTGGTCTTGAAGTGATAGAAGGGCGAGCCGCGCTGCATGCCGGCGGCCGCGGCGATGTCGCGGGTGCTGGTGGCATCGAAGCCCTGGCGGCGGAACAGGCGCGCCGCGCCCAGGATCAGCGCGCGGCGGCGATTGCCGTCGTCACGCTCGTCCACCGTCTTGCGCGGCCGCCCGCGCGGGCGCTGGCCGCGCTGCGCGCGGGCGCTGGGGTGCGGGCGGAAGCCGGGTGCATTCCGGCGGACCATAGCAGAGCCCGCGAATTACGGCAAGCAAGCGCTCGGTGAAAAGAGAGGCGCGGCCGCGTTCAGGCGCCCAGTGCGTCCCGCACGCGGCACAGCTTGTCGTAGGCCTCGTTGGCGACCGCCTTCAGCGCCGGGTCGTCGTTGCCCGCGGTCAGCTGCAGGGGATCGGCGAACACCACGGCCACCTGGCCCGGTCCGTCCTCCCGCACCAGCACGTTGCAGGGCAGGAAGCGGCCGATGTCGGGATCGGCGGTGACCGCCCGTAGGCGAGCCCGGGGTTGCAGGCGCCGAGGATGCGGTAGGCGGGGATGTCCTTGCCGATCTTTTCGCGCAGGGCGGCCTGCACGTCGATCTGGCTCAGGATGCCGAAGCCTTCCTTCTTCAGCTCCTCGGTGACGCGTTCGAGCGCCTGCGGGAACTGCAGGGCGAGGCGGGACTGGATCAGGGACATGCGGCACTCCGGTGCAAAGGATTCAATCTATCCGATTATAGATTGTCGTGCTCGGCCCTCGCCGGACGCTCCGCCGCGTCGAGGCACTCTGCCAGGTAGGCCGCCGTCCGGCTGGCCTTCACCCGCGCGACCTGCTCAGGCGTCCCGGTGGCGACCACCTGCCCGCCCTGGACGCCCGCACCCGGCCCCATGTCGATCACCCAGTCGCTCTGCGCCACCACGCGCATCTCGTGCTCCACGACCACCACCGTGTTGCCCTCGTCCACCAGCTTCTGCAATTGCGCCATCAGGCGGTCCGCGTCGGCCGCGTGCAGGCCGGTGGTGGGCTCGTCCAGCACGTACAGCGTGTCGCCGCGGTGCGTGCGCTGCAGCTCGGTGGCCAGCTTGATGCGCTGGGCCTCGCCGCCCGACAGCTCGGTGGCCGGCTGGCCCAGGCGCAGGTAGCCCAGGCCGATGTCCAGCAGCACCTGCAGCGGGCGCAGTACCGCGGGTTCGTCGGCGAAGAAGTCCACCGCCTCCTCGACCGTCATGCCCAGCACCTCGGCGATGGTCTTGCCGTTCCAGCGGATCTCCAGCGTCTGTGCGTTGTAGCGCGCGCCGTGGCAATCCGGGCACGGCGCGTACACGCTGGGCATGAACAGCAGTTCGACCGAGACGAAGCCCTCGCCCTCGCAGGTATCGCAGCGGCCCTTGGGCACGTTGAAGGAGAAGCGGCCGGGATCGTAGCGGCGCTTGCGTGCCGCCGGCGTCGCCGCGAACAGCTTGCGCACGGCGTCGAACAGCCCGGTGTAGGTGGCCAGGTTGGAACGCGGCGTGCGGCCGATCGGCTTCTGGTCCACCTGCACCAGGCGGCGGATCTTGCCGGTGTCGCCGCCCAGCCGCCCCGACCAGGTGGCATCGCGCCCGCCGGGGTCGATCAGCTCGTCGGCCTCTTCCTCGCCGTCGGGCAGCTCGCTGCCCAGGTGCTGCGCCACCAGTTCCAGCAGGGCGCGCGTGACCAGGGTCGACTTGCCCGAACCGGAGACGCCGGTCACCGCGACGAGGCAGCCGAGCGGGAATTCGGCATGCAGGTCCCGCAGGTTGTTGCGCGTGACGCCTTCCAGCCGCAGCCAGCCGCGCGGCTGCCGCAGCGCCTTGCGCACCAGCGGCACCTCGCCGAACAGGTAGCGCCGCGTCTGCGATTCCGGCACCCGCGCCAGCCCCTGCGGCGGGCCGCTGTACAGGACGTGGCCGCCGCGCTCGCCCGCGGCCGGCCCCACGTCCACCAGCCAGTCCGCCTGGCGCATCAGCGAGAGGTCGTGCTCGACGACGTAGACGGTGTTGCCGCTGGCCTTCAGGCGCCGCAGCGCCGCCAGCAGCGCTTCGCCGTCGGCGGGATGCAGGCCGGCGGACGGTTCGTCCAGCACGTAGATCACGCCGAACAGCTGCGAGCCGAGCTGCGTCGCCAGCCGCAGCCGCTGCAACTCGCCCGGCGACAGAGTGGGCGTGCTGCGGTCAAGCGAGAGGTAGCCCAAGCCGAGGTCCACCAGCGTGTGCATGCGCGCCAGCAGGTCGTGTGCCAGGCGCTGCGCGGCGATGCGCTTTTCCTCCGAAACGCCGGAGGTGAGCCGGACGTCCGGCGCGCCGGCGTGCGAGGCACCGCCTTTGGCGACGCGCGCCTGCGTCGCCTGCTTCGAAGCCGCGCGCGACAGCTTGTTCCCCGCGGGCGCCACGTCCTGCAGCCGGCCCTCGGCGGCGGGTCGAAGGATGCGGACCACGTCCTCGATCGGCAGTTGCGAGAGCGCGCCGATGTCGTGGCCGGCGAAGGTCACCGACAGCGCCTCGGGTTTCAGGCGCTTGCCGGCGCACGCCGGGCAGGGCGTGCTGACCATGTAGTGAGACACGCGCTTCTTCATCATCGCGCTCTGCGTGCTGGCGAAGGTGTGCAGCACGTAGTTGCGCGCGCTGGTGAAGGTGCCCATGTAGGCCGGCTCGGTCTTGCTGCGCAGCGCCGCCTTCGTTTCCTTGGGCGTGAAACCGGGATAGACCGGCACTGTCGGCGTGTCGTCGGTGAACAGGATCCAGTCGCGCACCTTGCGCGGCAGCTCGCGCCAGGGCGTGTCCACGTCGTGGCCCAGCGTGACCAGGATGTCGCGCAGGTTCTGGCCGTGCCAGGCCGGCGGCCAGGCCGCGATGGCGCGCTCGCGGATCGTGAGCGAGTCGTCGGGCACCATCGACGCTTCGGTGGCGTCGTACACGCGGCCCTGCCCGTGGCAGTGCGGGCAGGCGCCCTGCGGCGTGTTGGGCGAGAAGTCCTCCGCATACAGCATGGGCTGGCCGGGCGGGTAGTGGCCGACGCGCGAATAGAGCATGCGCAGCAGGCTCGACAGCGTGGTGACGCTGCCCACCGAGGAGCGGGTGCTGGGTGCGCCGCGCTGCTGCTGCAGGGCGACCGCCGGCGGCAACCCGTCGATGGAGTCGACATCGGGGACGCCGGCCTGGTCGATCAGCCGGCGCGCATACGGCGACACCGATTCGAGGTAGCGGCGCTGCGCCTCCGCATAGATGGTGCCGAAGGCCAGCGAGGACTTGCCCGAACCGGAGACGCCGCTGAACACGACGAGCGCGTCGCGCGGCACGTCGACGTCGACCTCCTGCAGGTTGTGCTCGCGGGCGCCCCGCACGCGCACGAAGCCGCGCTCGCGGAACGGGGCTGTTTCTTCCCGCGCGGCCGGGCCGCCGTCGCGGTTGCTGCGTTCTTTTCCCATGCTCGTTCCACGGTAGCGGCCCCGGGCGCGCCAGGGCCGTGGGATGAGTCGGAAAGTACTGTAGGGAAGCGCTCCCCTAAGATGAGGCCATGCCTGCGTTACCCCTACCCGTTTCCCGCCGCCCCATCCACACCCGCAGGATCGCCTTCGAAGGCTTCCTGCGCGACGACGGACTGTGGGACATCGACTGCGAACTGAGCGACACCAAGGCCGAAGCCACCCACATGCGTGAGCGCGGCCTGCTGCCGCCCGGCGAGCCCGTGCACCTGTTGCGCGTTCGCCTGACGCTCGACGACAGCCTGACCATCCGCGCAGTGCAGACCGCGGCCGTGAACGCACCTTTCCAGGAATGCCAGGCACCGGCCGGCGAGCCCATGCAGAAGCTGGTGGGCCTGACCATGGGGCCGGGCTGGCGCAGGATGATCGAGGGCGCGATCGGCGGCGTGGCCGGTTGCACGCACCTGCGCGAACTGGTGTTCAACGCCGCCACGGCCGCCTACCAGATGATCCCGCACTACCGCGCCGTGCAGCGCGGCCAGAAGGACGACAGCGCCACGCCCGACGGCAAGCCGCCCTTCTACATGGGCCAGTGCATGACCTGGGCCTTCGACGGGCCGGTGGTGCAGCGGCTGGCGCCGGTGTTCTACCGCCCGCCGGAGCGCGTCAAGAAGACCGGGTGAGCAACCTCGCCCGTGCGAGCAGGAGCTCGCGCTCGCGGCCGTTGCCCGCCAGCGCGGCGGCTTCCAGGAAGGCCGCGCGCGCCTCCGCAGAGCGCCCGAGCCGCGCCAGCAGGTCGCCGCGCACGCTGGGCAGCCACTGGTAGCGGCGCAGCGCGGGTTCCTGCGCCAGCCGGTCCACGATGGCCAGTCCGGCCGCCGGCCCTTCCGCCATGGACACCGCGACCGCGCGGTTGAGTTCGATCACCGGCGAAGGCGACTGCGCCGCCAGCTCGCCGTACAAGGCGGCGATGCGGGCCCAGTCGGTCTCCGGCGCGCTGCGGGCGCGCGCGTGGCAGGCGGCGATGGCGGCCTGCATCACGTACATGCCGCTGCCTCCGAGCGCCTGCGCCCTTTCCAGGGCGGCCAGCCCGCGGTGCACCAGCAAAGCGTCCCAGCGCTTGCGGTCCTGGTCGGCCAGCAGGATGGGACGGCCTTGCGCGTCGGTACGGGCAGCCATGCGCGAGGACTGCAGTTCCATCAGCGCCAGCAGGCCGTGCACCTCCGGCTCGCGCGGCGCGATCTCGGCCAGCATGCGGCCCAGGCGCAGCGCCTCGTTGGCCAGTTCCGGCCGCATCCAGTCCTCGCCCGCCGTCGCGGTGTAGCCCTCGTTGAAGACGAGGTAGACCACTTCCAGCACGGAGGCCAGCCGCTCCTGCAGTTCCTCGCCGTGCGGCACTTCGTAGGGCAGCCTCGCATCGCTCAAGGTCCGCTTGGCCCGCACGATGCGCTGCGCGATGGTGGGCTCGGGCACCAGGTAGGCGCGCGCGATCTCGTGGGTGGTGAGTCCGCCCAGCAGGCGCAATGTGAGCGCCACCCGCGCCTCGGTGGACAGCACCGGGTGGCAGGCGGTGAAGATCAGCCGCAGCAGGTCGTCGCCGATGTCGTCCTGGCGCGCCGCGTCCAGCGCATCGACGAAGTCCGGCACGAACAGCGCTTCCTGCGCTTCCAGGTCGCTGCCCACTTCGGCCAGCTTCTCGCCCTGCATCTTGCCGCGCCGCAGGTGGTCCAGCGCCTTGCGCTTGGCGGTGGTCATGAGCCAGGCCCCCGGCTTGTCCGGGATGCCGTCGCGCGGCCAGTGCTCCAGCGCGGCGACCAGCGCGTCCTGCGCCAGTTCCTCGGCGACCCCGACGTCGCGCACCATCCGGGCCAGCACCGCGACGATGCGCGCGGCATCGAGGCGCCAGACGGCGGCGATGGCCTGGTGGGTCGCCGAATGCATGTTCCCCTAGGCCTGCGGCGGCGCCGCGTTGGGGTCCATCCACACCAGCTCCCAGACGTGGCCGTCCGGGTCCTCGAAGCCGTGGCCGTACATGAAGCCGTGGTCCTGCGGCGCGTTGGGAGCGGTGCCGCCGGCGGCCAGTGCCTTCTTCACCAGGGCGTCGACCTCGGCGCGGCTGTCGCACGAGAGGCAGACCAGCACCTCGGTGGACTTGCGCGCGTCGGCGACCGGCTTCTTGGTGAAGGTCTGGAAGAAGGGCTCGACCAGCAGCATGGCGAAGATGTCCTCGCTGATCACCATGCAGGCGCCCTGCTCGTTGGTGAACTGCGGGTTGAAGGAGAAACCGAGCGCGGCGAAAAAGGCCTTGGAGCGCTCCATGTCCTTGATCGGCAGGTTGACGAAGATCTTGCGGGCCATGCTGCGCTCCTACTTCACGCCGATCTGGTTGAAGCGGTCCTTCGTCTCCTGCTGCAGCAAGGCGTCGAAGTCCTCCATCTCGTACAGCTGGCGCACCTCGATGTGGCAGGAGACGCCTTCGCCGATCGGATTCGGGAAGCGCTTGGACCACTCCAGCGCTTCCTCGCGCGTGCGCGTCTGGATCAGGGTGTAGCCGGCGATCAGTTCCTTGCTTTCGGTGAAGGGGCCGTCGACGATGCTGCGCTTGCTGCCCTCGTACTGCACGCGCCAGCCCTTGCTGCTCGGTTGCAGGCCCGAGGCATCGAGCAGCGCACCGGCGCGCGCCAGTTCCTCGTGGAAGGCCGCCATGGCCTGGAACAGCGGCTCGGGATTGGGCGGGAAGCGGCCGGCCTCGCTGTCGGGCGTGGCCTTGACGATGATCATGAAACGCATGGGGTGCTCCTTTGCGGGTGAGGGGAGGCCGGCACGTCCTTTCGCCGGCTCCTGTCTTCACGACGAGCGAGGGGCGGCCGAATCGACAGCCGCCGGGCCGGGAGAAACCCCTAGACGTAACAAGGTGCGGTTTCGCGCACCTCGACGGTGGCCCATTCGGCGGCGGGGCAGCGGCTGGCGATGGCCAGTGCTTCCTCGCGCGTCTTCACGTCCAGCAGGAAGAAGCCGCCGACCATTTCCTTGGCTTCGGCGAAGGGGCCGTCCAGCACCTGCGCCTTGCCGCCACGCACCTGTACGCGGGCGCCCTTCTGCTGCGAGGCGAGCGACTCGACCGCGAGCAGCTTGTCCTGCTGCTTCAGTTCGCGCGAGAAGTCCACCATGCGCTGGAACACGGCTTCGCCCTCGGCGCGCGTGCGGGTGCCGCGCTGCGCCGGGTCTTCGAGGATGAGGAGCATGTAGGCCATGCGGCGGATGATAGGGGCCGCGCGGCGGCGGTCAATCGACGAAGAAGTCGGGGATGAACTTGCGGTTGCCGGGCGTGACGGCGTAGCGGTCCAGGTCCGTCTGCCCGTGCGCGGCCAGCAGCGTGTCGTCGATGTGGAAGTTGCCGCTGTTCTTCGCGTCGCGCGTGTCGGAGGTGAGGATCAGGTACGCCGCGTCGGCCAGGATCTCCGGCTTGCGGCAGGCGCCGAGGTCCACGCCCGGGATCATCTGCAGGGCCGCGGTCGCGATCGCCGTGCGCGGCCACAGGCTGTTGACGGCGATGCCGAAGGGGCGGAACTCGCCCGCATGGCCCAGCGTGCACATGCTCATGCCGTACTTGGCCATGGTGTAGGCGGTGTGGGGCGCGAACCAGTGCGCCTTCATCGACAGCGGCGGCGACATGTTCAGCACGTGCGGGTTGCGGCCGGCCGCGGCCGACTTCTTCAGCTCCGGCAGGCAGGCCTGGGTGCACAGGTAGGTGCCGCGCGCGTTGATCTGGTTCATCAGGTCGTAGCGCTTCATCGGCGTGTGTTCGGTGTCCGTCAGGCTGATCGCGCTGGCGTTGTTCACCAGGATGTCGATGCCGCCGAAGGTCATGACCGCCTGTTGCACGGCGGCGAGCACCGCCTCTTCCTCCCGGATGTCCACCTGCAGCGGCAGCGCCTGGCCGCCGGCGGCGCGCACCTCCTCGGCGGCGCTGTAGATCGTGCCGGGCAGCTTGGGGTTGGGCTCCGAGGTCTTCGCGGCGATGACGATGTTGGCGCCGTCGGCGGCGGCCCGCCTGGCAATGGCCAGGCCGATGCCGCGCGAGGCGCCGGTGATGAAGAGGGTCTTGCCTTTCAGGTCCATGATCGCTCAGACCTTGGAGAAGTCCGGCTTGCGCTTTTCCATGAAGGCCGTGAAGGCCTCCCTGGCCGCCGGGGCCGTCAGCATGCGGCGGAAGCTCTCGCCTTCGTCGGCCATCTGCTGCAGCACCGCGGCCTGCTGCGACTTCTTCATCAGCCTTTTGGTTTCCACCAGGCTGGTGATGGGCTTGGCGGCGAGCTTGCGCGCCTGCGCGTTGGCGTAGCCGTTCACTTCGGTCGGCGGCAGCACGCGGTTGACCAGGCCGACTTCGAGGGCCGCCTCGGCCATGAAGGGCTCGCCCAGCATCAGTGCCTCGGCCGCGCGGTGGTAGCCCAGCATCTGCGGCACCAGCAGGCTGGACGCCGCCTCGGGGCACAGGCCCAGGTTCACGAAGGGCATGGAGAAAGCCGCGTTGTCGCCGGCGTAGACCAGGTCGCAGTGGAACAGCATGGTCGTGCCCACGCCGACCGCGGGCCCGCTGACGGCGGCCAGCAGCGGCTTGGGAAAGCCGGCGATGCCGCGCAGGAAGCGGAACACCGGCGAGTCCTCCCCGGCCGGCGGCTTGTCCAGGAAGTCGCCGATGTCGTTGCCGGCGCAGAACACCGTCTCGTGGCCCTGGATCAGCACCACGCGCACGGCCGCATCGTCCTTGGCGCGGGCGAGCGCGTCGGCGAGGGCACCGTACATGTCGGAGGTGAGGGAATTCTTGCGCGCCACGCGGTTCAGCGTGATGGTCATCACGCCGGCTTCGGCGTGGACGAGGATGTCCTGGGTCATTCTTTCTCCGGAGTCGATTGATCTTTCCAGTGTCACCGCGGAACCGGCTTTGCCGGGCCGCTGGTGGCGCCCCCTTGAGGGGAGGCGGCCGCAGGCCGCTTCGGGGGTGGGTCATCCCAGTGCTTCCTTGACGAAATCGAGTCGGTCTTGCCCCCAGAACATCTGGTCGCCGACGAAGAAGGTGGGGGCGCCGAAGGCGCCGCGTGCGACGGCTTCCTGCGTGACGACCTTGAGCTCATCCTTCACGGCGGGGTCCTGCGCGAGCGCAAGCAGCTTCTCGGGGTCGAAGCCCGCCTGCTGCAGCACGCCGGCCACCGTGGCGGGGTCGTTCATGTTCTTGCCGTCCACCCAGATGGCGCGGTACACGGCGTCCACGTAAGGCACCATGCGCTGCGGCTCGCGCATCTGCAGGCCCAGCGCGCCGCGCATCAGCGTCAGCGTGTTGATCGGGAAGTGCGGGTTGTGCCGGAAGGGCACGCCGTAGCGCCTGGCGAAGCGCTGCAGGTCGTCCTGCATGTACTGGCCCTTGGCGGGGACTTCCATCGGCGAGCGGTTGCCGGTCGCCTGGAACACGCCGCCCAGCAGGAAGGGGCGGTACTCGATCTCGCAGCCGGCCTGCTGCACGATCTTCGGCAACTGGGTCCAGGCCAGGTAGGCAGCGGGACTGCCCACATCGAAATAGAACTCGACGGCGCGGGTCATCAGAATTTCTCCATCCAGGGTCGCAGGTCCAGCTCGTGGGTCCACGCATCGCGCGGCTGCGTGTGCAGCATCCAGTAGCTCTCCGCGATGTGCTCGGGGTTGAGGATACCGTCCTGCTCCTTCAGCGCATAGCGCTCGGGGAAGTTCTCCCGGATGAAGGCGGTGTCGATCGCGCCGTCCACGACCACGTGGGCGACGTGGATGCCGCGCGGGCCGAGCTCGCGCGCCATGCTCTGCGCCAGCGCCCGCAGCGCCGCCTTGGCTCCCGCGAAGGCGGCGAAGTTGGCCGAGCCGCGGAGTGACGCCGTGGCGCCGGTGAACAGCATGGTGCCCTTGCCGCGCGGCGCCATGCAGCGCGCCGCCTTGCGGGCGGTGAGGAAGCCGGCGAAGCAGGCCATCTCCCACACCTTGAAGTACCTGCGCGCCGTCTCTTCCATGATGCTGCTGGGGACGTTGGCGCCGATGTTGAAGACGAAGACCTCGATCGGCCCGATGCGCGTCTCGATGTCGTCGAACAAGGCATCGACCTCGTCCTCCTTGCGTGCGTCCGAGCCGAAGCCGTGCGCCTGGCCGCCGGCCGCGCGGATCTCGTCCACCAGCGGCTGCAGCTTGTCGGCGCTGCGGCGCGTGGCGCACACCGTGTAGCCGCCGCGGGCGAAGCGCTTGGCGATCGCGCCGCCGGTGGCGTCGCCCGCGCCTACGACCACGGCGACGGGAGCCGCGGGTTGTGCCGCCATGGCATCACTCCTTGTAGTACATGACCTGGTGCGTGGTGGCCAGCAGCTCGCCCTGCTCGCTCCACAGCTGGCCGGTGTGGTCGAAGTATCCGCTGCCGAAGCCCTGGCCGCGCGCCTGCGCCAGCAGGTAGCCGGCGCCCGCCGCCTGCAGCTGGGCTGCACCGGCGTGGAAGTACACCGTCATGGACACCGTGCCCAGCGGCGTCTGGCGCGCGCGCCGCAGCCAGATGCGCGGGAAGAACACGTCGCACAGCGCGGCCAGCGAGGCGAAGTCCAGCGGCCGCGGCGGATCGTCGCGCACCCACAGGCGGCTGAGGCTGTCGGAGGCGCCCTGGCCGTCCCAGTCGCGCGGGATCATGCCGAGCAGGAAGCGCATCTCGTAGCGTTCCAGCCAGGCGACGCCACGGCGCGTGACACGGGCGACGTCCTGCGGCCGCGGCGCCTCCGGCATGGGCAGCTCGTGGCCGCCCCAGGTGGGGCGGCGCAGGGCAGTCAGCGCCGTGCCGGTGGCGACGACTTCCTCGCCCTGCAGCATCTCGATGATCCAGTGCTGGGTGGAGCGGTTGGTGCGCGCCGGCCGGGCGCGGATGGCGAAACCGCCGTCGGCCACCGCCGCCGCGAAGTTGACCGTGAACGCCACCGGGTCGCCGAGCCGCTGCGGGTGCTGCAGCACGGCGTTCAGGCACTGGGCGGCGGTGATGCCGCCGTAAGGGCCGATGAAGTTCGCGTAGGGCAGGCTGGTGCGGCCCCTGGAAAGCGCCGTCGTCGTCCGGCTGCAGCGCGATCGCCGCGTCGAAGGGATGGGTGCTCATGCGGCGGCGGAACTGGCGGGGGCGGCGAGGCCGCGCAACCAATCGGCCATGCGCGGCCACAGCGCGTCCTCGTGCTCGGCGCGGAAGGGACCGAAGTGGCCGATGCGCCGCACGGACAGTTCGGCCGGCGCGATGCGCTGCACCTGCCGCGGCGCGTTCTCGTACAGGTCGACGAGGCTGTGCGTGCCCTGCAGCGTCATCAGCTCGTCGTCCGTGATCGACAGCGCCAGCACCGGGAAGCGGGCGCGCGCATAGGACTGGCGGGCCAGCTCGCCCTCGGCGCCCACGCTGTAGCGCGGGTGGAGGCACCACTTGCGCCACTGCAGCACCACGCCGGCCGGCAGGTCGCCGACCTTGCGCAGCCGGCGGCCGGGGAAGTAGCCGCAGACGCGCGTGGCCAGCGGCACCAGCACGAACCAGAACCAGGGCACGACACGCCTGAGTTGCGGCGCGTTCTCGCGCCAGTAGCCGCTGCCGGCGGCGATGCTCAGGAGGCCGCTGACCTTGTGCTGGTTGGCCAGCAGCCCTGGCAGCTGCGCGCCCAGGCTGTGGCCGACGAGGTAGAGGGGAGCGCCGGGCAGGGCCGCATGCGCGTGGTCGATGGCGGCTTCGTAGTCGCGCGTCCAGTCGAACAGGTCGGCCCGGAAGCCGCGCAAGTTCGGCGGCGCGGAATCGCCGGAGCCCCGGTAGTCGAAGGTGATGACGCGCCAGCCCTGGCGTGCGAGCCATTGGGCAAAGCCGGCATAGAACTCCTGCCGCACGCCCATGGCCCCGCCGATGACGACGCTGCCTTCGACCACGCCGTCCGGTTCATGCACGCGGGCGGCGATGCGCACGCCGTCCGCCGCGGTCAAGGTGATCCGCTCCATGCTCGCTCCTCTGCATCTACTCCCTCCCCCTCCGGGGAAGGTTGGGGTGGGGGCGCCGGCCGCACCCAGGGAATCAAACCCGCTCGAAAATCCCCGCCGCCCCCTGTCCCATGCCCACGCACATCGTGACCATGCCGTACTTCAGATTCTTGCGGCGCAGCGCGTGCACCACTGTCGCCGAGCGGATAGCCCCGGTCGCACCCAGGGGATGGCCCAGCGCGATCGCGCCGCCCATGGGGTTGACCTTGCCCACGTCGAGCCCCAGGGTCTCGATCACGGCGAGCGACTGCGCGGCGAAGGCCTCGTTCAGCTCGATCCAGTCGATGGCGTCCTGCTTCAGCCCCGCGTTCTTCAGCGCGGCCGGGATCGCCTCGATCGGGCCGATGCCCATGATGTGCGGCGGCACGCCGCGGCTGGCGTAGCTGACGAAGCGCGCGAGCGGTTGCAGGCCGAAGCGCTTGATCGCCGCCTCGCTGGCCAGGATCAGCGCGCCGGCGCCGTCGGAAGTCTGCGAGCTGTTGCCCGCGGTCACGCTGCCGCGCGCGGCGAACACCGGCTTGAGCTTGGCCAGCGTGTCCACCGTGGTGTCCGGACGCGCGCCTTCGTCGAGGTTGACCTTGCGGGTGGCGATGGCAACTTCGGCGGATTCCAGGTCCAGCGAACGCTCGGCCACTTCCACTTCGGTCATCTCGGCGGCGAACTCGCCCGCCTTCATGGCGGCGATGGCCTTCATGTGCGAGCGGTAGGCGAACTCGTCCTGCGCGTCGCGCGAGACCTTCCACTGGCGCGCCACCTTCTCGGCGGTCAGGCCCATGCCGTAGGCGATGCCGTAGCTTTCGATGTCGTCGGGATTGAGAAGATGGTGGGCGACAGCGAGGGCGTGTTGCCCATCATGGGCACCATGCTCATGCTCTCGGTGCCGGCGGCGATCATCACGTCGGCCTCGCCGACGCGGATGCGGTCCGCGGCCATCTGCACCGCGGCCAGGCCGGAAGCGCAGAAGCGGTTGACGGTGATGCCACCGACGCTCTTGGGCAGGCCCGCGAGCACCGCGCCGATGCGCGCGACGTTCAGGCCCTGCGGGCCTTCGGGAATCGCGCAGCCGCAGATGATGTCCTCGACGGCATGCGGATCGAGGCCGGGGACCTGCGCCATCGCCGACCTGAGCACGGTGGCCAGCAGGTCATCGGGCCGCATGTTGCGGAAGAAGCCACGGTGCGAGCGCCCGATGGGGGAACGGGTGGCGGCGACGATGTAGGCGTCCTGGATTTGTTTGCTCATGTCTGGTTCTCTCTGTCTTGCTCCCTCTCCCGCTTGCGGGAGAGGGTTGGGGTGAGGGTCTCCGCGAATTGCCGGATCCTTTCCATCACCGCGTCCGTCTCTTGCAACACTTCGTGGTCCCAGAAGCGCAGGGTCTCGAAACCGAGCTGCTTCATCTCTTCGGTCCTTTTCGCGTCGTAGGCGATCTGGTCCAGGTGCTGCCCACCATCGAGTTCGATGACGAGCCCGATTTCCAGGCAGGCGAAATCGGCGACGTACTTGCCGATGGGACGCTGACGGCGGAACTTCAGGTCGAGCAGTTGGCGGTTGCGCAGGCGGAACCACAGGATGGTCTCGGCGTCCGTCGAGGTCTTGCGCAACTCACGCGCCCTCACCCCGGCCCTCTCCCGCAAGCGGGAGAGGGAGGGAGAGGAGGCCTCCGACGTTTTCACCAGCTCAATTCCTCACCGGCTTCCCCGTACTCAGCATCCCCAAAATCCGCTCCTGCGTCTTCGGGTGCTGCACCAGCGCGCAGAAGGCCTGGCGCTCCAGCGTCATCAGGTATTCCTCGGTCACCAGCGTGTTGGCATCCACGTCGCCGCCCGTCACGACATTCGCGATCAGCGAGGCGATGTGGAAGTCGTGGGCGCTGGCGAAGCCGCCGTCGCGCAGGTTGACCAGCTGGCCCTGGATGGTCGCTTTCGCGTTGCGTCCCGCGACCGGGAACATGCGCCTGTGCGGCGGGCGGTAGCCGGCGTCGTACATGCACTTCGCCTGCTGCACGGCGACGTACAGAAGTTCGTCCTTGTTCGGCACGATGATGTCGCTGTCCAGCAGGTAGCCCAGCTTGCGCGACTCGATCGCGCTGGTGCCCACCTTGGCCATGGCCGCGGCGGTGAAGCCCTCGGTCAGGAACTTCAGCAGGTCCTTGTCGGTACTGGCCACGGAGTTCTCCGCGGCGCGGCGCGCGATGTAGGTCAGGCCGCCCGCGCCCGGCACCAGGCCGACGCCGACTTCCACCAGGCCGATGTAGCTTTCCATCGCCACCACGCGTTTCGCCGAATACAGCCCCAGCTCGCAGCCGCCGCCCAGCGCCAGCCCGCGGATCGCGGACACCACCGGCACGCTCGCATAGCGCAGGCGCAGCATGGTCTGCTGCATGAAGCCTTCCGCATCCTCGATCGCCGCCACACCGACGGCGATGAAGGCCGGCAGCGTGGACTCCAGGTCGGCGCCGGCACTGAAGGGCTCGTCGCCCGACCACACCACCATGCCCTGGTAGTCCTTCTCGGCCAGTTCCACCGCCTGCTGCAGGCCTTCGCAGACCTCCGGGCTGATGGTGTGCATCTTGGTCTTCAGGCTGGCGATCAGGACCTCGTTGTCCAGCGTCCAGAGACGGATGTTCTTGTCCTCGTGCAGCGTGGTGCCCGCGGTCTCGAACCGCGCACCCGCTTCGCCGCGCAGCAGCTCGGGGAAGAGCTGGCGCTCGTACACCGGCAGCACGCGGCGCGGCTCGAACTTGCCCGTCGCCGGATTGAAGGAGCCATGCTCCGTGTGCACGCCACCCGCTTCGGCCACCGGGCCCTTGAACACCCACGCGGGCAGCGGCGCCTTGGACAGCGCCTTGCCCTGCTCGATGTCTTCCTGGATCCACTGCGCCACCTGCAGCCAGCCCGCTTCCTGCCACAGCTCGAAGGGGCCCTGCTTCATGCCGAAGCCCCAGCGCATCGCCTGGTCGACGTCGCGTGCGGTCTCGGCGATGGTGGCCAGGTGCACGGCGGCGTAGTGGAAGCCGTTGCGCAGGATGGACCAGAGGAACTGGCCCTGCGGCCCGGTCGCATTGCGCAGCAGCTTCAGCCGTTCCGCCGCCGGCTTCTTCAGCATGCGCGCGTAGACCTCGTCGCCCTTCTCGCCGGCCGGCACGTACTCGCCGCTTTCCAGCTCGAAGCGCAGGATGTCGCGCCCGGCCTTCTTGTAGAAGCCGGCCTTGGTCTTCTGCCCGAGGTTGCCCAGCTCCAGCAGCTTCTTCAGCACCTCGGGGGTGGCGAAGCTGCCGTAGAAGGGATCGGTGTCCGCCGACAGCGTGTCCTGCAGCGTCTTGATGACGTGCGCCATGGTGTCCAGGCCGACCACGTCCGCCGTGCGGAAGGTGCCGCTGGACGCGCGCCCCATCTTCTTGCCGGTGAGGTCGTCCACCACGTCGAAGGAAAGGCCGAACTTCTCGACCTCGCGCATGGTCCCCAGCATGCCGGCGATGCCGACGCGGTTGGCGATGAAGTTGGGCGTGTCCTTGGCGCGCACCACGCCCTTGCCCAGGCCGCTGGTGACGAAGGTCTCCAGCTGGTCGAGGATCAGCGGATTCGTCGTCGGCGTGGCGATCAGCTCCACCAGGTACATGTAGCGCGGCGGATTGAAGAAGTGGATGCCGCAGAAGCGCGGCTTCAGCTTCTCGGGGAGGGCCTCCGACAGCCTGGTGATCGACAGGCCCGAGGTGTTGGACGCGACGATCGCGTGCGCAGCAACGTGTGGCGCGATCTTCTTGTAGAGGTCCAGCTTCCAGTCCATGCGCTCGGCGATCGCCTCGATCACCAGGTCGCATTCGCCCAGCAGCCCCATGTGCTCCTCGTAGTTCGCCTGCTGGATCAGCGAAGCGTCCTCGGGCACGCCCAGCGGCGAGGGCTTGAGCTTCTTCAGGTTGTCGACGGCCCTGGTGACCACGCCGTTCTTGGGCCCCTCCTTGGCGGGCAGGTCGAACAGCACCACCGGCACCTTGACGTTCACCAGGTGCGCGGCGATCTGCGCGCCCATCACGCCGGCGCCCAGCACGGCCACCTTCTTCACCGGGAATCGGTTCATCGTTCTTGCCTTCCCTTCGCCTGCGGCCGGCACCGAGCCGGCCGGACGTTCGTCGCGGTCTTTGTACATGGCTTTCACTGGATCAGGTTACTTCACGCGCACCCAGGTCTGGGTGCGGCCGAAGGGGCCGAAGGAGCCGCGCATCTCGAGCTTCTGCCCGCCTTCGATGGGGTGAGCCGCGCCTTGTACTCGCGCCCGTTCTCCGGGTCGAGCACCTTGCCGCCTTCCCACACCTCCTTGCCCTCCGCCTTGTGGATGCCGCGCAGGATCTCCATGCCCTCGATCGGCTTGTCCTTGCGGTCGTCGTCGCACTTCTCGCACACCGGGTTGGGCTTGCTGCTCTTGAGCAGCTTCTCGATGCGGCCGGTCAGCACGCCGTTGCTCTCGCTGATGCGGATCTCGGCCTTGGCATCGCCGGTCTTGTCGTCGATGCTGCGCCAGGTGCCGATGGGAGTCATCTGCGCGAAGGCGGAGGAAGCCGCCAGCGCCAGCGTCAGGACGATCGCCCGCTTCATGCCAGCGCCGCGTCCGTGTCCAGCAGGTTCTTGACGCCCGAGCGCGCCGTGCGCATCAGCGTGGCCGTCTCCGGGAACAGGCGCGCGAAGTAGAAGCGCGCCGTCTGCAGCTTGGCCTGGTAGAAGGGGTCGGTGTTGCCCGCTTCGATCTGCCGCAGCGCCACCTGCGCCATGCGGGCCCAGAAGTAGCCGAACACCAAGTGGCCCAGCACGCGCAGGTAGTCGGTGGCGGCGCCGCCCACTTCGTCGGCGTTCTGGAAGCCCTTGAAGCCGATCTCGGTGGTGAACTTGGTGATCTGGTCGCCCAGCATCGCCACCGGGTTGATGAACTCCGCCATCTTCTCGTTCACGCCTTCTTCTTCCACCAGCTGCGCCACCAGCTTGCCGAACTTCTTCAGCGTGGCGCCGTTGTTGCCCAGCACCTGCGGCCCAGCAGGTCCAGAGACTGCACGGTGTTCGTGCCTTCGTAGATCATGTTGATGCGGTTGTCCCGCACGAACTGCTCCATCCCCCATTCCTTGATGTAGCCGTGGCCGCCGAACACCTGCAGGCAGGCGTTGGTGGCGACATGGCCGTTGTCGGTGAGGAAAGCCTTCACGATCGGCGTGAGCAGGGCGACGATCTCGCCGCACTCGGCGCGCACCTTCTCGTCGGGGTGGTAGAGCTCCTTGTCCAGCAGCATCGTGCAATAGATCGCCATCGCGCGGCCACCTTCGGCATAAGCCTTGGCGGTCAGCAGCATCTTGCGCACGTCGGGGTGCACGATGATCGGATCGGCCGGCTTGTCCTTGGCCTTGGGGCCGGACAGCGAACGCATCTGGATCCGGTCCTTGGCATAGGCCAGCGCGTTCTGGTAGGCCACTTCCGTGAGGCCCAGCGACTGGTTGCCCACGCCCAGGCGGGCGGCGTTCATCATCACGAACATCGCCGGCAGCCCCTTGTTCGGCTCGCCCACCAGCGTGCCCACGGCGCCTTCCAGCACCAGCTGCGCGGTGGCGTTGCCGTGGATGCCCATCTTGTGCTCCAGGCCGCCGCAGTAAATGCCGTTGCGCTCGCCCATGGAGCCGTCGGCCTTCACCTTGAACTTGGGCACCAGGAACAGCGAGATGCCCTTGCTGCCCTGCGGCGCATCCGGCAGGCGCGCCAGCACCAGGTGGATGATGTTCTCCGCCATGTCGTGTTCGCCGGCTGAGATGAAGATCTTGTTGCCCGTGAGCTTGTAGCTGCCGTCGGCCTGCGGCTCGGCCTTGGTGCGCAGCAGGCCAAGGTCGGTGCCGCAATGCGGCTCGGTCAGGCACATGGTGCCGGTCCACTCGCCGCTCACCAGCTTGGGCAGGAACAGCTTCTTCTGCTCCTCGGTGCCGTGCGCGTGCAGCGCCTCGTAGGCGCCGTGCGACAGGCCCGGGTACATGGTCCAGGCCTGGTTGGCACTGTTCAGCATTTCGTAGAAGCACTGGTTCAGCACGAAAGGCAGGCCCTGGCCGCCGAACTCGGGGTCGCAGGACAGCGCCGGCCAGCCGCCTTCGACGTACTTGGCATAGGCGTCCTTGAATCCGGTCGGCGTGGTCACCTCGTGCGTCTTCGGATCGAGCTTGCAGCCTTGTTCGTCGCCCGTGATGTTCAGCGGGAAGGTGACTTCCGCGGCGAACTTGCCGCCCTCTTCCAGCACGGCGTTGATGGTCTCGGCGTCGATGTCCGCGTGCTTGGGGCAGGCCTTGAGTTCCGCGACGGCGTCGAACACCTCGTGGATGACGAACTGCATGTCGCGCAGGGGCGGCGTGTACGTGGGCATCTTCTCTTTACTCCTTGGCGGCCTTGGCGGCGCGTGCGGGTTTGGTGGACTTGGGGAAGCCGCGGCGCCGTAGCGCCGCAGGATGTTTTCGAAGCCCGCGTTGGCGCGGGCGATGGAGCCGGGGTTCTTCAGGAAGCGCGCCTCGTAGTGCAGCGCGAGGATCAGGCCGTGGATCTCGAACAGCATCTGCTCCTCGTCGGTCGCGGCGTCGAGGTGCCCTTCCTGCTTGGCCAGGTTGATCGCGCGCTTCATGCCCGCGTGCCAGGTCTGCACCGACCAGGCCAGCGCGTCGCGCACGGGGCCGGGGCGGTCGTCGAATTCGACGGCGCCGCTGATGTAGATGCAGCCCGAGTCCAGTTCGACCGAGGTGCGCTGCATCCAGTTGGCGAACATCGCGCGCAGCCGCGGCAGGCCGCGCGGCTCGCTCAGCGCGGGATAGAACACCTCCTGCTCGAAGCGCTGGTGGTACTCGCGGATCACGGAGATCTGCAGTTCCTCGCGCGAGCCGAAGTGGGCGAACACGCCCGACTTGCTCATCTGCGTGACCTCGGCGAGCGCGCCGATCGACAGGCCTTCCAGCCCGATCTGCGTGGCCAGGCCCAGCGCGGCATCGACGATGGCGGCCTTGGTCTGCTGGCCCTTCTGCAAGGCCTTGCCCTCGCGGGCGCGGCCGGGCTTCACGGGCAGTTCGGTGACGGACATCTGAGGGTGGAAAATAAAACGAACGATCGTTCTATTCTGCAGCATTTCGGGCGCCGCGGGTTTGGGGCGGGCCCCTAGACGCCGGCCGGACACGCAAAAGGGCCTGGACGGCAGAATCGCGCCATGCCCGCCCACTCCCTCCCGCGCCGCGTCGCCGCCCTGGCCGTGCTCCTGCTGCCGCTGGCCGGTGCCGCGCAGCCCGCCGCACCCCTGGTGGCCGCGGCCGGCCGGGGCGACCTGGCCGCCGTGCGCCGGCTGGCCGAGGCCGGGACCGCCATCGAGCAGCGCGACGAGCGCGGCCGCACGGCCCTGCTGGCCGCCACCGACGGCAACCACCTGGAGGTGGCGCGCTACCTGATCGCGCGCGGCGCCAACGTCAACGCGCAGGACCAGCAGCAGGACAGCGCACACCTGCTGGCCGGCGCGCGCGGTTTCACGGAGATCCTGCGCGCCACGCTGGCCGCCGGCGCGGACTTCACGGTGCGCAACCGCTTCGGCGGCAATGCGCTGATCCCGGCCTGCGAGCGCGGGCACGTGGACACCGTGCAGTTGCTGCTCACCACGCGCATCCCCGTCGACCACGTGAACAACCTGGGCTGGACCTGCCTGCTGGAAGCGGTGATCCTGGGCGACGGCGGCGAGCGCCACCAGCGCATCGTCCAGATGGTGGTGGCGCACGGGGCGAACGTGAACCTGGCCGACCGCGACGGCGTGACGCCGCTGCAGCACGCGCAGCGCAAGGGGCAGGCGGAGGTGGCGCGCATCCTGCGCGCCGCCGGCGCGCGCTGAGGAGCCGGGCGGCTTCAGCGCGGCAGCGAGGCGATCGCGGTGAGCAGCTGCTCGGGCGAGAAGGGCTTGGTCAGGTGCAGGTCGAAGCCGGCGTCCATCGCCTTGCGCCTGTCCTCCTCCTGGCCCCAGCCGGTCGCCGCGACCAGCAGCGTGCCGCGTCCCCAGGGCTGGGCCCGCACCTGGCGCGCGACCTCGTAGCCGTTCAGGCCGGGCATGCCGATGTCCAGCACCATCACGTGCGGGCGCACGCGCGCCGCAAGCTCCGCGGCCGCCGTACCGTCATTGGCGACGTGCACTTCATGCTCCGCCATGCGCAGCAGTTCCGCGAGCACCTCCACCGCGTCCACGTTGTCGTCGGCCAGCAGCACGACACGCCCGCTGCCGTTGGCTTCCGGGGGCGCGGCGGGCTGCGCGCCGGCTTCATCCTCGGCACGCGGCGCGTTTGGCAGGCGCACCTCGAAGCGGCTGCCGGCGCCGATGCCGGGGCTGGAGGCGCAGATGCTGCCGCCGTGCAGTTCCACCAGGCCCTTGGCCAGGGCGAGGCCGATGCCCAGGCCGCCCTCGGACCGCTCCAGCGCCGACTGCTCCTGCGCGAACATCGCGAACACGTTCTCCAGTGCCTCGGCGCTCATGCCGATGCCGCTGTCGGTCACCGCGAACAGGATGTTGGCGCCGTCGCTGCCCACCTCGAGCCGGACCTGCCCGCCGGGATCGGTGTACTTGCACGCGTTGTTCAGCAGGTTGGACAGCACCTGCGCCAGTCGCACCGGGTCGGCATGCACCCATTGCTGCGGCTGCTCCATCGCTGCGGTGAGGGTGTGCCGCTTGGCCTCGGCGGCCGGCGTGGCGGCCTCGATGGCGGTGTCCACGACCGACTGCACGCGCACCCATTCGGGCTTGAGCACCAGCCGCCGCTGCGTGATGCGCGCGACGTCGATCAGGTCGTCCAGCAGCCGCGACATGTGCGACACCTGGCGGCCGACGATCTCCACCGCGCGCGTGCGCGTGTGCTCGGCCACGCCGGGCATGGACAGCAGGTGCACCGCGGTGCGGATCGGCGCCAGCGGGTTGCGCAGC
This sequence comes from Ramlibacter montanisoli, assembly GCF_013087525.1. Classification (GTDB taxonomy): domain Bacteria; phylum Pseudomonadota; class Gammaproteobacteria; order Burkholderiales; family Burkholderiaceae_C; genus Ramlibacter; species Ramlibacter montanisoli. The sequence goes on from NZ_JABFCS010000001.1 coordinate 2,975,415, forward strand.
TCGTGCGCCAGCGTCGCCAGGAATTCGTCCTTCTGCCGGTCGGCCGCCTGCAGCGCCTGCGCGGCGCGCCGCGCCTCCTCGATGTCGCTGGTGGTGCCGAACCAGCGCAGCACGCGGCCGCCGCTGTCCTTCTGCGGGACGGCGCGCGTGAGGAACCAGCGCCAGCTGCCGTCGGCGTGGCGCAGGCGGTGCTCCACGCTCCACTCCTGGCCGCTGGCACGGGCCGCCTTCCAGGTCTCCCACATGCGCGGCGCATCCTCGGGATGCAGCGCGTCGGCCCAGCCGTAGACCAGGGCGCGCACCTCCTCCTGCCCCGTGAAGGCCTGCCACTGCGAATTGAAGCGTTCCAGCTTGCCGGAAGGCGACGCCTGCCAGGCGATGGCCGGGATGCTGTTGGAGAACGCCAGCAGCGCCTGCTGCGCGCGGTGCTGCTCGGTGACGTCGTGCCCATAGGTGAAGATGCCGTACACGCGCCCCTGCGAGTCCAGCAGCGGCTGGTAGACGAAGTCGACGAAGGCCTCCACCTGCGGCCCGCCGACCTCCTTGTCCATCAGGACCCGGGCCGAGAGGGCCCACGTAGGGACGGCCGTTGCGATACACGTCGTCCAGCAGGGCCAGGTAACCCTGCTCCACCACCTCCGGCAGCGCGTCGCGCACGCGCCTGCCGAGCAACTGCCGGTGGCCGACAAGATCCAGGTAGGCGGGATTCACCACCTCGTACACGTGCTCCGGGCCGGTGCTGACGCAGAGGAAGCCCGGCGCCTGCTGGAACAGCGCCTGCAGCCTTTCCTGTTCGGCGCGCTGGTGGCGCTCCGCCAGCACGGTCGCCGTGGTTTCCGCGCAGGCGCAATAGAAGCCTGCCGTGCGGCCGGCCTCGTCGACCACCGGCGAATAGGAGAAGGTGAACCAGGTGTCCTCTTCCTCGCCCTTGCGCTGCATGCGCAGCGGCAGGTTCTCCATGAAGAAGGTCTCGCCCGCCAGCGCCCGCTGCACGAAGGGCATGATGTCCGTGAGGATGTCGTACCAGACCTGGCGGAAAGGCGCGCCCAGGCTCGCCGGATGCTTGCGGCCCAGGATCTCCGCGTAGCCGTCGTTGTAGAGCATCTCCAGCTGCGGGCCCCAGGCAACGAACATGGGGAAGCCGGAGCCCAGCATCAGGTTCACCACCGAACGCAGCGACTGCGGCCACTGCTGTGGGGCCCCCACGTCGGTGCCCGCCCAGTCGTGCGCGCGCATCAACCGGGCCATGGCCGAGTTGCCCGCGAGGAACGCGGGTGGCAGCTCTTCTTGCATGCGCCCGAGTGTATGCAGCAGCCGGGCGCAGCGCGTCAGGAAATCACGCCTTGAAGGGAACGACCAGCTGCCGCTGCTCGCCCAGGCCGTCGATGCCCAGGGTCATGACATCGCCCTTCTTCAGGTACTTGGGCGGCTTCATGCCCAGGCCCACGCCGGGCGGCGTGCCGGTGGTGATCACGTCGCCGGGTTCCAGCGTCATGAAGTGGCTGCAGTAGCTCACCAGCTTGGCGCAGTTGAAGATCATGGTGCGGGTGTTGCCGGTCTGCATGCGCTCGCCGTTGACGTCCAGCCACATCCCCAGGCGCTGCACGTTGGGGATCTCGTCGGCGGTGACCAGCCAGGGGCCGATCGGGCCGAAGGTGTCGCAGCCCTTGCCCTTGTCCCACTGCGTGCCGCGTTCCAGCTGGAACTCGCGCTCGCTCACGTCGTTGACGACCGTGTAGCCGGCCACGTACGACAGGGCCTTGGTGCTCGGGACGTAGCGCGCGCGCGTGCCGATCACGATGCCCAGCTCCACTTCCCAGTCGCTCTTGACGGAGCCGCGCGGCAGCATCACCGGGTCGTTGGGGCCCTGGATGCAGCTGGTGGCCTTCATGAACACGATCGGCTCCGCCGGGATCGGCATGTTGGATTCCGCGGCGTGGTCGGAGTAGTTCAGGCCGATGGCGATGAACTTCGGCACGTGCGCCACCGGGCAGCCGAAGCGCGGGTTGCCGCGCACCGCCGGCAGCTTGGCCGGGTTGGCCTTGCGGATGCGCGCCAGGCCCACCTGCCCCAGCTGCTCGGGCCCGATGTCCGGCACCACGCTGCTCAGGTCGCGCAGCTTGCCTTCGGCGTCGATCAGGCCGGGCTTTTCCTTGCCCGGGTTGCCGTAGCGTACGAGTTTCATCGTTTCTTCTTTCCTTGGTCTTGTGGTCAGTAGGTGGAGCGGCCGCCGGACAGGTCGAACACCGCGCCGGTGGAGAAGGAGCAATCCTCCGAGCAGAGCCAGCCCACCATCGCCGCGATCTCCTCCGGCGTGCCGAAGCGGCCCATGGGGATCTTGGACAGCATGAACTGGATGTGCTGCTCGGTCATCTGGTCGAAGATCGCGGTCTTCACGGCCGCCGGCGTCACGCAGTTGACGCGGATGCCGGTGTCGGCCAGTTCCTTGCCGAGCGACTTGGTCAGCGCGATCACGGCGGCCTTGCTGGCGCTGTAGGCGCTGGCGTTGGGGTTGCCGTCCTTGCCGGCGACCGAGGCGATGTTGACGATGCGGCCGTAGTTCGCCTCGCGCATCATCGCGGGCACCACCTCGCGGCAGCAAAGGAACAGGCCGGTGAGGTTCACCTCGATCACCTGCCGCCAGGCATCCACGGGGTATTCCCAGACCTTGGTGTTGGGACCGGTGATGCCGGCGCTGTTGACGAGCGCGTCCACCCGCTGCGCACGGCGCACCGTGGACTCCAGCGCCTCGCGCACCGAGCTCTCGTCGGTCACGTCCACCTGCACGAAGGTGCTGCCGGAGCCGAGCTTCTCGGCCGCCTGCCGGCCCTGCGCGATGTCGCGGTCCCACAGGCTCACCGTGCCGCCCGAGGCGAGCAGGCGCTGCGCGATGGCGAAGCCCAGGCCGGCGGCGCCGCCGGTGACGATGGCATGGCGGCCGTTGAAGTCGAGCTGGTTCATATCGTGATCCCTCCGTCCACAGCATAGGCCTGGCCGGTGACGAACACGGATTCGTCGCTCGCCAGGTAGACCACCACCGGTGCGATCTCCTCTGCGGTGGCCAGGCGCCCCATGGGCTGGCGCGCGATGAAGGCCTGGCGCGCGGCCGCCGGGTCGGCGTTGGCGTTGATGCGGTCGGCCAGCGAAGGCGTGTCCACCGTGCCGGGGCAGATCGCATTGCAGCGGATGCCGTTGGCCACGTAGTCGGCGGCCACGCTCTTGGTCAGGCCGATCACCGCCGCCTTGGTGGTGCCGTAGATGAAGCGGTTCGGCAGGCCCTTGATGCTGCTGCACACGCTGGCCATGTTGATGATGCTGCCGGCGCCCTGGCCGCCCTTGTTCTGCAGCATGCGGGGCAGCGCCGCCTGGATGGCCCAGAACTGTGCGCGCACGTTCAGGTTCAGCGCGAAGTTCCATTCCTCGTCGCTCGCCTGCAGGACGGTGCCGCTGTGCACGAAGCCCGCGCAGTTGAACAGCACGTCGATCGCGGGCATCTCCTGGATCACCCGCGCGATCGCATCCTTGTCCAGCACGTCCAGCTGCACGCAGCGCACGCCGGCCACGCCTTCGTAGCTGTCCAGGAGCTTCGGGTTCACGTCGGTGGCCCAGACCTGGGCGCCTTCCGCTGCCAGCGCGAGCGCGCTGGCGCGGCCTATGCCCTGGCCTGCGGCCGTGACGAGCGCGGTTTTCCCCTTCAGTCGCATGTCCTGTTCTCCTTTGCCGGCCGTGCGGGTTTTGCCGGATGCGCGGGGCCGGGGTGCCGCCGATATTAATTGGCCTGACCACTTGGCCAGTCAGCACCAACCCTAAGCCCCGTCCATGCCCCTGCAAGCCGTCGAATCCAGCCGCCTGTACCGCCAGATCGCGGAGCAGCTGCGTGGGCTGATCACGGAAGGCGAGTTCGCGGCGGGCACGCGACTGCCGGCGGAGCGCGACCTGGCCAAGCAGCTCGGCGTGAGCCGCCCTTCCGTGCGCGAGGCGCTGATCGCGCTGGAGGTGGAAGGCTGGGTCGAGGTGCGCACGGGCTCCGGCATCTACGTGCAGGCGGCGCAGCAGCGCAACGGCTCGCACGCCGCGCGCAACGGCAACGGCCACGGCGCCGAATGGGGCCCGCTGCAGGTGATGCAGGCGCGCGAACTGGTCGAGGCCGAGGTGGCGGCGCTGGCAGCACGCCACGCGAAGAAGGCCCACCTGGGCGCGATGGCGGGCGCCCTCCAGCACATGCGCGACCAGGCCGCCGCCGGCGTCGAGCCGCGCGAGGGCGACGAAGCCTTCCACACGGCCATCGCCGACGCCTGCGGCAACGAGGTGCTGTCGGACACGGTGCGCAGCTACTGGAGCGCGCGCCACGGGCCGCTGTTCTCGCGGCTGGGCGACTACTTCGAGAACCCGGCCTCCTGGAGCGCCGCGGTGGTTGAACACGCCGCCGTGCTGGAAGCGATCCGCGCCCGCGACGCGCAGGCCGCGCGCGAGGCCATGCAGCAGCACCTGAAGAAGGCCACCAACCGATACAGCGCGAGCTGGCGCCGCGCCAACCATTCCTGACGCCAGAAGCAAACCACCCTAGGAGACAACATGAGCAAACGCCTCACCCTGAAACTGATCGCCGCCTGCGCGCTGGCCGCGGCCGTCGCCGCTCCGGCCGCCGCGCAGACCAAGCTGAAGTGGGCCCACGTCTACGAGACCTCCGAGCCGTACCACAAGTGGTCGGTGTGGGCCGCCGACGAATTCAAGAAGCGCACCAACGGCAAGTACGAGATCCAGGTCTTCCCCGCCTCCAGCCTGGGGAAGGAAAGCGACATCAACCAGGGCCTGCAGCTGGGCACCGTGGACATCATCCTGACCGGCGCCTCCTTCGCCGCGCGCTCCTTCCCGCGCCTGGCCGTCAGCTACTACCCCTTCACCTTCCGCGACGCCGACCACGTCATCAAGTACTCCAAGTCCGACGTGTTCAAGGAGCTGACCGAGGGCTACAAGAAGGCTTCCGGCGGCAACACCGTCACGGCGCTGACCTACTACGGCGCGCGCCACGCGACCAGCAACAAGCTGTTCACCAACTGCGACCAGATGAAGGGCCTGAAGATGCGCGTGCCGGACGCGCCGGCCTACACCGCGCTGCCCCGCGCCTGCGGCGCCAACCCGACGCCGATCGCCTTCGCCGAGGTGTACCTGGCGCTGCAGAACGGCACCGTCGACGCGCAGGAGAACCCGCTGCCCACGATCGAGGCCAAGAAGTTCTTCGAGGTGCAGAAGAACATCATCCTCACCGGCCACATCGCCGACGCGCTGCTGACCGTGGTGGCGCCCGGCACGCTGTCCAAGATGACGCCGGCCGAACAGAAGATCCTGTTCGACGTGACGCAGGAAGCCGCCGAGAAGGCCACGCTGGACATCCGCAAGCGCGAGGGCGAACTGGTCGACGAGTTCAAGAAGAAGGGCATCAACGTCGTCAACGTGGACCGCAAGGACTTCCAGCAGCGCGTGCTGAAGGCCATCTCCTTCGAGTCCATGCAGCTGGACAAGAAGGACTGGGACCGCGTCGTCAACATCAAGTGACCATGGCGGCACTGCGCGACAGCGTGTCGACCGGCGCGGGGCTGGCCCCCGCGCCCGGCCACGTGCACACGATCGACGACATGCCGCACGTCATGGGCGAGGACGGCCAGTTCCACGCCCAGGACGAAGCGGTGGACCTGTCCGGCACGCCATTGGAGGCCTGGGTCGCCCTGGGCTTCTTCTGGCTGCTGGGCGCGGTTGTCTTCTACCAGTTCTTCACCCGCTACGTTCTGAACGACTCCGCGGCGTGGACCGAAGAGATCGCGCGCTACCTGCTGATCGCCACCGTGTTCACCGGCGCGACCATCGGCGTGATCAAGAACAACCACATCCAGGTGGACTTCTTCTACCGCTACATGCCGCAGCGCATGGCGCGGGGCATGGCCACGGCCGTGGACGTCCTGCGCATCGCCTTCTTCGCCGCCGCCGTGGTGCTGACGGTGCTGATGATGCTCAAGCTCGGAAGCAACTCGCGCATGACCATGATCGACCTGCCCATGAACTGGGTGTACGGCATCTGCCTGCTCGGCTTCGCGATGATGACCTTCCGCTCGGTCCTGGTGGCGCGCCGCCACTGGCAGCGGGGCTACACCGTGCTGGAGCGGCCGATGACCGAAATGACCGACAACTAGAACGAGACCGAAGAAACCCCCATGCTCAAGGTCCTCTTCCTGCTGCTCATGAGCGGCGGCCTGCCCGTGGCCATCGCCATGGCCGGCTCCGCGCTGCTCTACATCCTGTACAGCGGCAACCTGCCGCCCTTCGTGGTGATCCACCGCATGGTCAGCGGCATCGACAGCTTTCCGCTGCTGGCCGTGCCCTTCTTCATCCTGGCCGGCAACCTGATGAACAACGCCGGCATCACCAACCGGATCTACAACTACGCGCTGGCGCTGGTGGGCTGGTTAAAGGGCGGGCTCGGGCACGTGAACGTGGTCGGCTCGGTGGTGTTCGCCGGCATGAGCGGCACGGCGATCGCCGACGCCGCGGGCCTGGGCACCATCGAGATCAAGGCCATGAAGGACCATGGCTACGAAACGGAGTTCGCCGTCGGGGTGACCGCCGCCTCGGCCACCCTGGGCCCGATCATCCCGCCCAGCCTCCCCTTCGTGATCTACGGGATGATGGCCAACGTGAGCGTGGGCGCGCTGTTCCTCGCCGGCATCCTGCCGGGCGTGATCATGGCCTTCCTGATGATGTGCACCGTGGCCTACTTCGCGCACAAGAACGGCTGGGGCGGGGACATCAAGTTCGAGTGGCCGCGCGTGCTCAAGGCGCTGGCGGAAACCGCGGTGGTGATCGTCTGGCCGGTGTCGATCTGGCTGCTGGTGGCCAAGGCCGGCACGCAGCCGCAGCTCACGGTGCTGATCGCGGGCATCGTGCTGTTCACCGCCGACCGCATCTTCAGGTTCCAGGCGGTGCTGCCGATCATGACGCCCGTGCTGCTGATCGGCGGCATGACCACCGGCGTGTTCACCCCCACCGAAGGCGCGATCGCGGCCTGCCTGTGGGCGATCGTGCTGGGCTTCGCCTGGTACCGCACGCTGAACTGGAAGATGTTCGTCAAGATCTGCCTGGACACGGTGGAGACCACCGCGACGGTGCTCTTCATCGTGGCGGCCGCCAGCATCTTCGGCTGGATGCTCACCGCCACCGGCGTGACCGCGGCGATCTCGTCCTGGGTGCTGGCCTTCACCAAGGAGCAGTGGGTGTTCCTGCTGCTGGCCAACCTGCTGATGCTGTTCGTGGGCTGCTTCCTGGAGCCCACGGCCGCCATCACCATCCTCGTTCCGATCCTGGTGCCGATCTGCCAGCAGCTGGGCATCGACCTCGTGCACTTCGGCCTGGTGATGGTGCTGAACCTCATGATCGGCCTGCTGCATCCGCCCATGGGCATGGTGCTGTTCGTGCTCGCGCGCGTCGCCAAGCTCTCGGTGGAGCGGACGACGATCGCGATCCTGCCCTGGCTGGTGCCGCTGCTGGCCTCGCTGGTGCTGATCACCTATGTGCCCAAGGCGGTGCTCTGGCTGCCCAGGATGTTTTATTGAAAGGAGAGCTGGGGTTCGCTGCGCTCACCACCAGCCTACGGCGCCTGTAGGTTGGCGGTGAGGCGAAGCCGAACCCCAGCAGAAACGACCATGACACCCTTCATTCGACTCCACCCCAACGATGACGTCCTGATCGCCCGCGCGCAACTCGTGGGCGGCACGACCGTCGAGAACGTCACCGCGCGCGGGCTGATCCCGCCGGGCCACAAGATTGCCGTGCGCGACATCGCGGCGGGCCAGCCGGTGCGCCGCTACAACCAGATCATCGGCTTCGCCAGCAAGCCGATCGCCGCCGGCGAGCACGTGCACACGCACAACCTCGTGATGGGCGACTTCGAACGCGACTACGCCTTCGGCGCCGACGCCAAGCCCGAGCCGGCGCGGCTCGAAGCGACCTTCATGGGCATCAAGCGCGCCGACGGCCGCGTGGCCACGCGCAACTACATCGGCGTGCTCTCCAGCGTGAACTGCTCGGCGACCGCGGCGCGCGCCATCGCCGACCACTTCTCGCGCCAGACCAACCCGCAGGCGCTGGAGGCCTATCCCAACGTCGACGGCGTGGTGGCCCTCACCCACGGCACCGGCTGCGGCATGGACACGCAGGGCCTGGGCATGCAGATCCTGGAGCGCACGCTGGCCGGCTACGCGACGCACGCGAACTTCGCTGCCGTCATCGTCGTCGGCCTGGGCTGCGAGGCCAACCAGATCAACGCCTGGCTGGCGCACAGCAGCCTGCGCGAAGGCGAGACGCTGCAGGTGTTCAACATCCAGGACACCGGCGGCACGCGCAAGACGGTGGAAAAAGGCGTGTCCCTGGTCAGGCAGATGCTGCCGGCGGCCAACCGCGTGAAGCGCGAACCCTGCAGCGCCTCGCACATCACCATCGGCCTCCAGTGCGGCGGCTCCGACGGCTACTCCGGCATCAGCGCCAACCCGGCGCTGGGCGCGGCGGTGGACCTGCTGCTGGCGCACGGCGGCACCGCGATCCTGTCGGAGACGCCGGAGATCTACGGCGCCGAGCACCTGCTGACGCGGCGCGCGGTCAAGCGCGAAGTGGGCGAGAAGCTGATCGAGCGCATCCACTGGTGGGAGCACTACACCGAGGTCAACGAAGGCGAGATGAACAACAACCCCTCGCCGGGCAACAAGGCCGGCGGCCTGACCACCATCCTGGAGAAGTCGCTGGGCGCGGTCGCCAAGGGCGGCACCACCAACCTGCAGGCCGTGTACGAGTACGCCGAGCCGGTGAAGGCGCACGGCTTCGTCTACATGGACACCCCGGGCTACGACCCGGTGAGCGCCACCGGCCAGGTCGCGGGCGGTGCCAACATGATCTGCTTCACCACCGGCCGCGGCTCGGCCTACGGCTGCGCGCCCTCGCCCTCGCTGAAGATCGCCACCAACACGGCGCTCTGGAACAAGCAGGAAGAGGACATGGACATCAACTGCGGCGAGATCATCGACGGCAAGGCCTCGATCCAGGAGATGGGCGAGCGCATCTTCCGGCTGGTGCTGGCCACCGCCTCGGGCGAGCACAGCAAGAGCGAGCAGCATGGCTACGGCCAGAACGAATTCGTGCCCTGGCAAGTCGGCGCGGTGATGTAGGGGAGCAAGGCAAGCGATGACAAGGAAGTTCTCGGCCGCGCAGCTGCGCGCCACCGTCTCGGCGATCGTCACGGCCGCCGGCAGCGCGCCGCAGGAGGCGAAGACCGTCGCCGACAACCTGGTGCTGGCCAACCTGAGCGGCCACGATTCGCACGGCGTGGGCATGGTCCCGCGCTACGTGGAGGCCGTGCTCGAAGGCGGCCTGAAACCCAACACCGGCGTCGCGGTGAAGCTCGATGGGGGCAGCATGCTGGCGCTCGACGGCCAGCGCGGCTACGGCCAGGTGGTGGGCGAGCAGGCCATGGAGATGGCGCTGCGCCGCGCCCTGGACACCGGCAGCTGCGTGATGACGCTGGCCAACGCGCACCACCTGGGCCGCATCGGCCACTTCGCCGAGATGGCGGTGGAGCGCGGGCTGGTGTCGCTGCATTTCGTGAACGTGCAGTCGCGTCCTGTCGTCGCGCCCTGGGGCGGCGGCGACGGCCGCTACGGCACCAATCCCTTCTGCGCCGGCATCCCGCTCGCGGGCCGGCCGCCCTTCATCCTGGACTTCGCGACCAGCCGCGTCGCGCAGGGCAAGATGCGCGTCGCGCACAACGAAGGCCGCCAGGTGGACCCCGGCTACCTGATCGACGAACAGGGACGCCCCACGACGAATCCCGGCGTGGTGGTGGTGCCGCAACCCGGCGGCATGTTCGGCGCGCTGCTCGCCTTCGGCGAGCACAAGGGCTACGGCATGGCGGTCGCGTGCGAGTTGCTCGGCGGCGCACTCACCGGCAGCGGCACCTGGCACCGGCCCGCGGACAACCTGCGGGCCGTGATCAACGGGATGTTCACGATCGTGGTCGATCCGCGCAAGCTCGGGACGCAGGACAGTTTCGAGCGCGAGGCGCTCGCCTTCGTGGACTGGCTCAGGCAGAGCCCGCCGGCGCCGGGCAGCGAAGGCGTGATGCTCGCGGGCGAGCCGGAGCGCAAGGCGCGGCGCCAGCGCGAAGCCGAAGGCATCGCGCTGGACGACCAGACCTGGGCCGAAGTCGTCGCCGCGGGCGCCAAGGTCGGCGCCCGCGTGGACTGATCACTTCAGCGACAGCCAGCGCTGGACATCACCCCGGCGTTCGAAGCCGGCGGGCACGTTGGCCCAGTAGTTGGTGACGACCGTCGTGGTGGCGCCCGGGCCGGAACCCATCACCGTGGTGGAACTGCTCTGCACCAGGGTGGCGCCGGAGAGCAGATGCGGTCCCGTTGCCGTCACGCTGGCGGCCGGGAGCGATGGCGTCACGACCACGCCGGTGCCGGAGCTCACGCTCGCGCCGGTCGAGGACGTCACCGAGCTTTGCGCGAACGCGGGCACCGCGAAGGCGGCGGCCGCGGCGAGGGCAAGGGCTGCGTACTTCTTCATGGGTTCTCCCTCACCCGCGATCAGAGCAGGCGCTGCCAGCGCTGGAAGTCCATGCGGCTGCCGATGTCCGACGGCACGTTCCAGTAGTGGCGCACCACCGTGCCGGAGGTCACGACCGGCGTGGTCACGACGGCAGCGGGCGCGCCCAGGATCGTGGTGTTCGGCACGACGGCGACGGTGCCCGGGGCGACCAGCACGGGAGCCTCGGCGATCACGGCGCCTTTGATCGGCTTGGAGAACGCGGGACCTTCGAAGATCACGGGGCCGTTGCCGCTGATGATGGTGGCGTGCTGCGCGAAGGCGGGGGCGGCCAGCGTGGCTGCGACGGCTGCAATGAGGGCAAGTCGTTTCATGGGGGCACTCCTGATGATTAGGTAGTGCCATTCGACGCCCGCTGGCCGAGCCTCGGCGCCGGTGCATCTTGACGGCCCATGTCAGCCGTGCACCGACGCGCCCCTTATGGCACAGGCAGCCCCGGCAGCGCGCGCACCGTTTCCCCCGCGATGGGAAAGATCCGGTCGCCCGCGCGCGGCTCGATGCGGTGCATGCCCGTGAAACTGCCGAAAGCCGGCAGGACGCCCACCGCCTGCGAGGGCAGCTGGCCGGTGTCGTCGCCCATCCAGAAGCAAGGCAACCTCAGCCGCTCGAAGGCACGACCGCTGACGCTGATGCAGGGGTGCCAGTGGCCGGCCAGCACGTAGGCATCCCGCACGGGCCGCGGATGGTGGCACAGCGCGAAGGGTCCCAGCGGCAGCGGCTCGTCCACCACGGTGAAGCGCAGGGCCGCCGGCGGGTCGCCGGCGCGGTCGTCGTGGTTGCCGCGCACCAGCGTGAGCTCCAGGTCCGCATGCGCCTCGCGCCATTCCTGCAGCACGCGCAGGGTGCCCGGCGCGTGCGAGCGCGCCGAATGCAGGAAGTCGCCGAGGAAGACGACCTGCCGCGCGCGCGTGTCGGCCAGCGCCGCATCCAGCTTGGCCAGCGTCTCGCCGGTGGTGCCGCTGGGCACCGGCACGCCGAGCTTGCGGAAGCTCACGGCCTTGCCGAAGTGCGCGTCGGCCACCAGCAGGGTCTGCTGCGCGGAGAGGCAGAGGGTGCCGGTGGGATGCAGCAGCGCATCCTGGCCGGCGAGGCGGATTCTGAGCACGGGAGAAAAATGGGTTGGCGCGATGCTGGGGTTCGCTGCGCTCACCGCCAGCCTACAGCCGGGATCGTAGGCTGGGGTGACGAAGGAACCCCAGCGATCGCGCAGCGCCGGATTACAGCATGCGGGCCAGCGACGCTTCCAGGTGCTCCGAAGGCACCCGCTTGAACCCCGAGCGCGCAAATCGCTGCAAGCGCCCGACGATGAAGGCCGTGAGCACCGAGGCGCGCACCTGCGCATCGACGGTGGGCGTGGCCGCATCCGCGCTGCTGCGCAGGCACTGCTTGAGCGAGGCCTCCACCTTGTCGAAGAACTGGTTCATGCGCTGCTGCAGGCGCTCGTTCTCGAACACCAGCGCGTCGCCCACCATCACGCGGGTCATGCCGGGGTTCTTCTCGGCGAACTGGATCAGCATCGCCACGATGCGGCCCGCCTGCGCAGGGCCGGCCGGTTCGCGCTCGGCGATCTGGTTGATCAGGGTGAAGACGCTCTGCTCGATGAACTCGATCAGGCCTTCGAACATCTGCGCCTTGCTGGCGAAGTGGCGGTACAGGGCCGCCTCGCTGACGTCCAGGCGGGCGGCCAGGGCCGCGGTCGTGATCCGTTCGGACCCCGGCTGCTCCAGCATGGTGGCCAGCGCCTGCAGGATCTGCACCCTGCGCTCGCCCGGCTTGGGGCGCTTGCGCACCACGGCCGGGGTGTCGCCGCCGGGGGTGGGTTCGGGGGAGTCGAGCTCGGCGTGGGACATAGGTAAGTCAGCGGTTGCAAATTGATTCTCGCATACCCGACCGTGGGAATCCGCCAACCCATCCGCGCCGGTGCACCGCCCGGCAGCAGGTGCTCACGCCGGGAAGGAGAGTGTGACTTTCAAGCCACGTCCGCCCGCCCCAGGCTGTAACTGGAGATGACTGTGGTGGACGCGGGCGATCTCCTCGGCGATGGCCAGCCCCAGGCCGTTGCCCTCGCCCCGCGTGCCCTGGACGCGGTAGAAGCGCTCCAGGATGCGGGGCATCTCGTCCCGCGCGACGCCCGGACCGTCGTCCTCGACCTCCACGAAGGCCAGGCCACCCCGCCGCCCGCAGCGGATGGTGACCGTCCCGCCCTCGTAGGTGTACTTCACCGCGTTGTCCACCAGGTTGGACAGCAGCTCGCGCAACAGCCACTCGTGGCCCATGACCTGCACCGGATCGGCATCCAGCCCCAGGTCGATGCGCCGCGCGGTGGCGGCATCGAGGTGGCTTTCCAGCGTGTCCTCGCACAGCGCCTTGAGGTCCACCCGCAGCTGCGGCTGCGAATGCATCGCGCGGGCGTCGGCGCGCGACAGGGCCAGCAGCTGGTTGGCCAGCTGGGACGTGCGGCGGGTGGCGCTGCGCAGCTTGTAGACCTGCTCGGTGGGCAGCGACAGCGTGCCCTCCACCGGGCGCGAGCTGGCCTCCTGCGCCCAGGCCTCCACCTGCGCCTGCAGGCCCGCGATCGGCGTGCGCAACTGGTGCGCGGCATCCGCGACGAAGCGCCGCTGGCTCTCCGCCTGCGCATTCACCAGCCCGAACAGCCGGTTCAGGGAGTCCACCAGCGGCCGCACCTCCTCCGGCGAGGCCGCCTCGTCGATCGCGCTCAGGTCGCGCGGCGAGCGCCGCTCCACCGCCTCCTTCAGCGCGAGCAGTGGCCGCAGGGCCTGCTCCACCGCCCAGCGCACGGCGAAGGCCGCGGCGGCGATCAGCGCCAGGTTGGGCAGCAGCACGCGGAACAGGATGGAACGGGCCCACTGCTGGCGCGGGTCCGAGCTGTCCGCCACCGCCACCACCACCTCGCCGAAGACGGTGGGTTGCCGCTGGCGCACGACCCGCCAGGTGGCGCCGGCGTGTTCCTCGCTGTGCACTTCCGGCGTGCTGTCCGCGGGCGGCAGGCCCGCCAGCCAGGCTTCGCCGTGCAGCAACTTGCCGTCGGCGTCGAGGATGGCGTAGCCGGCCGAACCCTGGCGGTCCTTCAGGAACTCCTCCACCGGCGGCGCCAGCATCAGCAAGGGCTGTTCGCCCGACTGGCCGATCACGGAATCGGCCACCAGCGGCACCAGGGCGAGCAGGTGCTGGTCCTGCTGCGTCGCCACGTTGTCGGCGGAGCGGTATTCCAGCCACGCGTTGAGCACCGCCAGCACGATCAGCGGCGCGATCAGCATCACCAGCAGCCGCCGGCGCAGGCCGGAGGTGACGCCCAGCACCTCGGAGGCGCGGCCGCGCGCGCGCGGCGCCGGGGCGCGCAGCGGGAACTTCACTCGCCCTCGGGGGACGCAGCTCGAGGCGGTAGCCGAAGCCGCGGATCGAACGCAGCGCCACGCCATAGGGCTCGAGCTTGCCGCGCAGCCGCGAGATGTAGACCTCCACCGCGTTGGGCGTGATCTCCTTGTCCCAGCCGGTCAGGGCCTGCAGCAGCTTTTCCTTGCTGGCCGGCTTGGGCGCGTTGATCAGGAGGTACTCCATCACGGTCCACTCGCGCGGGCCCAGCTCGATCGGCACCGCGGTGCCGTTGCGCTGCGCCGTCGCGCGCCGGTTCGCCGTGTCGAGTTCGATCGGGCCGAAGGCGAGGACGGCGGAGGTGGCGGCCTGCGAGCGGCGCAGCAGCGCGCGCAGGCGCGCGAGCAGCTCCGGCAGCTCGAAGGGCTTGATCATGTAGTCGTCGGCGCCGAGGTCCAGGCCCTGCACGCGGTCGTGCAGCGCGTCGCGCGCGGTGAGGATCAGCACCGGCATGTTCTGGCTGGCCATCTCCGGGCGGCGCAGGCGCCGGGTGAGCTCCAGGCCGTCCATGTTGGGCAGGCCGATGTCGATGATGGCGGCATCGAACACCTCGGTGCGCAGCACCTCCTCGGCGCGCTCGCCGCTGCCGACCCAGTCGACGGCATAGCCGGCGTTGGACAGGCCCAGCTTGATGCCGCTGGCCACCATCACGTCGTCTTCGACCAGCAGGAGGCGCATGGCTTCAGTGCGAGCGGATCATCGTGCCGTAGGCCTGGTCCGTGAGGATCTCCAGCAGCATGGCATGCGGCACGCGGCCGTCGATGATGTGCACGGCATTCACGCCGGCCTTGGCGGCGTCGAGCGCGCCGGCGATCTTGGGCAGCATGCCGCCCGAGATGGTGCCGTCGGCGAACAGCGCGTCGATCTGCCGCGCCGTGAGGTCGGTCAGCAGCTGGCCGCCCTTGTCCAGGACGCCGGGCGTGTTGGTCAGGAGCACCAGCTTCTCGGCCTTCAGCACCTCGGCCAGCTTGCTCGCAACCACGTCGGCGTTGATGTTGTAGCTCTCATTCTCGTCGCCGAAGCCGATCGGGCTGACCACCGGGATGAAGTTGTCCTCCAGCAGCGCGCGCACCACGCCCGGATTGATCTCCACGATGTCGCCCACCTGGCCCACGTCGTGTTCCTTCGAGGGGTCCTTGGCGTCCACCATCTTCAGCTTGCGGGCGCGGATCATCCCGCCGTCGCGGCCGGTCAGGCCCACGGCCTGCCCGCCGGCCTTGTGGATGAAGCCCACGATGTCCTGCTGCACCTCGCCGGCCAGCACCCACTCCACCACTTCCATGGTCTCGGCGTCGGTGACGCGCATGCCCTGGATGAACTCGCCCTTCTTGCCCAGGCGGTTCAGGGCCTGCTCGATCTGCGGGCCGCCGCCGTGCACCACCACCGGGTTGATGCCCACCAGCTTGAGCAGCACGACGTCCTCGGCGAAGTCGGCCTGCAGCTCGGGATCGGTCATCGCGTTGCCGCCGTACTTGATCACCATGGTCTTGCCATGGAACTTGCGGATGTAGGGCAGCGCCTGGGCCAGGATCTCGGCCTTGTCGCGCGGGGCGATGTGGTTTACGTCGTTCATGGCGGGCGGGGTGGGTTTGCCCGATTTTGCCGCATGCCGGCGGGCGGGCGCTCAGCGGGGGTACAGCAGGCGCGCGCGGCGCAGCCAGCGCTGCACGCGGAAGCGCACGATGCTGTGGTACGCCCACAGGTAGCTGACGATGAACAGCAGCGTGAACGCCGCCAGGATAGTCGTGCTGCGCCAGAACAGCACGGCCGGCACCACGGTGAGCACGGTGAAGCCCCACAGCCAGGGCGAGGTGCGGTTGTTGCGGATCAGCATGCGCCGCGCATGGTCGTCGTGGAACACCTGCCGCACCACGCGCCGGTAGATCAGCTGGTGGAAGTGCAGCGCGTCCGCCAGGCTGGGCGACTGCCCGCGCACCACCTTGCGGTAGATCGAGAACAGCGTTTCCCAGGTCGGGTAGATCAGCAGCAGGATGGGGAAGAAGGGCGAGACGAGCTCGTGCCGCTGCACCAGCAGGATGCTGCAGATGCCCAGCACGATGCCCCACAGGTAGGCGCCGCCGTCGCCGGCGAAGATCAGGCCGTGCGGGTAGTTCAGGAGCAGGAAGCCGAGGGTGGCACCCGCCAGCACCAGCAGCACGGCGGCCAGCTGGCGGTCGCCCAGCTGCAGCGCGACGTGCGCCATGGCGGCGCAGCAGATCAGGGCCACCGTGCCGGCCAGGCCGTTGTAGCCGTCGATGAGGTTGAAGGCATGCGGCAGGCCGGCGAGGACGAAGATCGCCGCGGCGACGTGCAGCCAGCTCGCCTGCTGCCAGAGGGCGTCCAGGCCGGCGATTCCCGTGCGCGGCACGGCAAGCCCCAGCAGCACGGTCGCCAGGACCGCCGCCAGGCCGGTGCTGACGAAACGCGCGCGCGCCCGCAACTGGTGCGTCAGGTCCTCGATCACACCGGGGGCGACGCCGACCAGGGAGACGATCCACCAGGTGGCTGCGGTGCCGCCGTCGAACGGGATGCCGTGCGCCACGCCGAACCAGCGCTCGGACACGGCCAGCCAGGCCCAGCCGCCGGTGCAGGCGAAGAACATGGCGGCGCCGCCGAGCCGCGGCACGTGGCCGATGTGGAAGCGCTGCGGCATGAGTTCGCCGTAGCGGCGGGCGCTTTCCTCCCCCAGGCGCAGCAGCAGCACGCAGCCCAGGGCGGCCAGCACGGCGCACAGCACGAGCACGCCGATCATCGGCCGCGGTCCTCGCGGAAGGGGTGGACGATCGGATTCATCGCGGACTTTGCATGCATCTGGACGGGAATGCTAGCGCACGCTGCCATGGTGGTCGGCGTGCCCTGTGCGCACTGCTTCGTCATAAAGGGTAAGCGTCGCCGCCACGACGACTTCATCGGCGAACTCGGCGACGGCCTTGTCGCGGCTGCGCCGACCGAAGCGTTCGCGCAGTTCGGGTGAAACGATCAGCGCCTGCAGCGCATCGGCCAGCGCCGCGCTGTCGCGGGCCGGCACGAGGAAGCCGTTGGCACCCGGCTCCACCGTCTCGCGGCAGCCGGGCACGTCGGTGGCGACCACCGGCAGGCCGCAGGCCAGCGCTTCGAGCAGGGCCTTGGGCAGCCCCTCGCGGTAGGAAGGCAGGCAGGCGATGTCGCTCTCGCCCCAGACCGCCGGCATGTCGGTGCAGTGCCCCAGCCAGTCCACGGTGCCCTCGTCGTGCCAGGCCTGCAGCTGCGCCGCGGTGAGGCTGGTGGGATTCGTGGGGTCGACATCGCCCGCAAGCCGGAAGATCGCCTGCACGCCGCGCCGCTTCAGCTCGCGCGCCGCCTGTGCGAACTCCTCCACGCCCTTGTCGCGCAGCATGCGCGCCGCCAGGGTCACCACCGGCAGCGCGGAGCCCGCCGGATGCGGCCGGAAGCTGGCCACGTCGACGCCGGCACCGCGAATCAGCACGCATTCGTCCGCGCGCACGGTGCCCAGCTGCGCGTTCGCGCGCAGGTCGTCCGGGTTCTCGAACACCACCATGGCGCCGGGCGGATGCAGCAGCAGGCGCAGCAGCGTGCGCACGATGGGCCGCAGCACGCGCGCCTTGAGCTGGTCGGAGCTGAACACGTAGCCCATGCCCACCGGCGCATTGATCACGTTGCGCATGCGCAGCAGGCGCGCCGCCAGGCTGCCGTGCAGGATGGGCCGGATCGCCACGTGGTGCACCACGTCCGGACGCTCGCGCCGGTACACCTTCAGCACCTGCAGGAAGACCCGGAAGAATTCGCGCACGGGATTCAGCCGGTCGCGCCGCAGCGGCAACGGCACGAAACGCATGCCCTCCGCGCGGATCGCCTCCGCCTGGTCGCTCTGGCGCCCGAGCACCACCACGTCGAAGCCCGCGGCCTGCGCGGCCCGCCCGCGCGCCAGGAAGTGCGAGAGGAAGAACCTGTCTTCGGGAACGAAGAACAGCAGGCGCTTCATGCCCTGCCCCCAGTGCCTCGGCGAGCGCCTGGCGGGTCCCCGCATCCAGCTGCTCGTGCGCGCCTTCCTGCACGCGGTAGCCGGAGCGGCGCGCCAGCGCGGAAGCCAGGTCCCGGCCCACCTTGAGGGCGCCGTAGACGCAGGACAGCGCCGCGCCCTTCCACTCGCCGCGGCCGGCCAGCAGGC
The DNA here is from genome assembly GCF_013087525.1 of Ramlibacter montanisoli. Lineage (GTDB taxonomy): Bacteria > Pseudomonadota > Gammaproteobacteria > Burkholderiales > Burkholderiaceae_C > Ramlibacter > Ramlibacter montanisoli. The sequence continues at coordinate 2,993,623 of NZ_JABFCS010000001.1, forward strand.
GGAACTGCGCCAGCCACTGCGTACGCCGCGCGATCAGCGTCTTGCGCAGATCGGGGGCGCCGAGCCGGTAGGCGAGCAGCACTTGCGGCAGGCAGGCGTAGCGGCTGGTGGGACTCGCCCGCACCAGCAGCTCCTGGTCTTCGGCGCGCTTCACTTCGGGGCTGCGGTAGGGATTGCGCAGGAACCACGCACGCCGCCCCATCCAGGTCGGGTGCGGCAGCGGAATGGTGTGCCACGGCCTGGCGACCAGGGCCTCGTGGTCCGCGGCATAGGGCAGCAGGCCCAGGACCTCGTCGTCGCGGAACACCGCGGCGCGGCAGCCCACCAGGTCGACCTCGGGGTGCGCGGCGAGGAAGGCCAGCTGCAGCTCGAAGCGGCGCGGCAGGCAGATGTCGTCGGCATCCATGCGGGCGACCAGGTCAGCGCGTGCCAGCTGCACGCCCTGGTTGAGGCGGGCGGAGAGGCCCAGGGGCCGGCCGTCCTCGATGACGCGGATGCGCGGGTCGCCGAGCGAGCGGGCGAGCTCCGGGCTGCCGTCGGTGGAGCCGTCGTCGAGGACGATGATTTCGAAGTCGCGCAGGGTCTGGGCCAGCAGCGAATGCAGCGCCGCGCGCAGGAAGGGGCCGCCGTTGCGCACGGGCAGCAGCACCGTGACGGCCGGCCGCTCTGCAGGTTTCACTCCTGGCTGACCGCGACCTTGAAGCCATGGCGCTTCAGCAGGGCGTGCTGCCTGGCTGCCTCGAGATCGCTGGCCACCATCTCCTCGATCATCTGGTCCAGCGTGATCTGCGGCGTCCACCCCAGCTTCTCCTTGGCCTTGGTCGGGTCCCCCAGCAAAGTCTCGACCTCGGCGGGACGGAAATAGCGGGGATCGACGCGAACCAGCACGTCACCCGCCTTCACCGCCGGTGCCGCATCGCCCTGGACGCTTTCGACGATGCCCGTTTCGTCCACGCCGCGCCCCTCGAACCTGAGGGAGATGCCGAGACGCGCGGCACTGCGCTTGATGAACTCGCGCACGCTCACCTGCACGCCGGTGGCGATCACGAAATCTTCCGGCTGCTCCTGCTGGAGCATCATCCACTGCATGCGCACGTAGTCGTGGGCATGCCCCCAGTCCCGCAGCGAGTCCATGTTGCCCATGTACAGGCAGCTGTCGAGGCCCTGCGAAATGTTGGCGAGTCCGCGCGTGACCTTGCGCGTGACGAAGGTTTCGCCGCGGCGCGGGCTCTCGTGGTTGAACAGGATGCCGTTGCAGGCATACATCCCGTACGCCTCGCGGTAGTTGACGGTGATCCAGTACGCGTACATCTTGGCCACGGCGTACGGGCTGCGCGGGTAGAACGGGGTGGTTTCCTTCTGGGGCGTTTCCTGCACCAGGCCGTACAGCTCCGATGTGGACGCCTGGTAGAAGCGCGTCTTCTTCTCCAGTCCGAGGATGCGGATGGCCTCGAGCAGCCGCAGGGTGCCCAGCGCATCCACGTCCGCCGTGTACTCCGGGGACTCGAAGCTCACGGCAACGTGGCTTTGCGCACCCAGGTTGTAGATCTCGTCGGGCTGCGTCTGCTGCACGATCCGGATGAGGTTCGTGCTGTCCGTGAGGTCGCCGTAGTGCAGCACGAAGTTGCGGTGGCTGACGTGCGGGTCCTGGTAGATGTGGTCCACCCGGTCCGTGTTGAACAGGCTGGCGCGGCGCTTGATGCCGTGCACCATGTAGCCCTTCGCGAGCAGGAACTCGGCGAGGTAGGAACCGTCCTGGCCGGTGATGCCGGTGATCAGGGCGACTTTCTGCTTGTCTTGGCTCACGTGCGGTGTGCTTTCAGGAAATCGGCGTAGGCGAGCCGCAGGCCTTCGGCGAGGTCCACGCGCGGCTGCCAGCCGAGCGACCGCAGCCGCGCGCTGTCCATCAGCTTGCGCGGCGTGCCGTCGGGCTTGCCGGGATCGAGCTCGATGCGTCCGCCGTAGCCGACGGTGCGCGCCACCAGCTGCGCGAGCTCGAGGATGGTGAGGTCGTCGCCGTAGCCCACGTTGATGTGACTCAGCATCGGCTCGGTGTGCTTGCGGTAGTCCTCGGCGTCGAGGTTCATCACGTGGACGCTGGCCGCGGCCATGTCGTCCACGTAGAGGAACTCGCGCCGCGGCGTGCCCGAGCCCCAGATCACGACCTGCGGTGCCCCCTGCTCGCGCGCTTCGTGGAAGCGGCGCAGCAGGCCCGGAATCACGTGCGAGTTCTCAGGGTGGTAGTTGTCGCCGGGGCCGTACAGGTTGGTCGGCATCACGCTCCGGTAGTCCACGCCATGGCTCGCGCCGTACTGCCGGTTATAGCTCTCGCACAGCTTGATGCCGGCGATCTTGGCGATGGCGTAGGGCTCGTTCGTCGGTTCCAGCGTCCCCGTCAGAAGGGCGGATTCCTTCATCGGCTGCGGCGCGAGCTTCGGATAGATGCAACTGGATCCCAGCAGCAGCAGCCTGCGCACGCCTTGGCGGAAGGCCGCGTCGATGACGTTCGCCTCGATCATCAGGTTGTCGTAGATGAAGTCGGCCGGGTACGTGTTGTTCGCATGGATGCCGCCCACGCGCGCGGCCGCGAGATACACCTGGTCGGGGCGCTCGCTGCGGAAGAAAGCGCGCACGGCAGCCTGGTCGGTCAGGTCCAGTTCGGCGTGCGTCCGGGTGAGGATCGCATCCTGGGCAACGCCGCCGGCGAGCAGCCGGCGCACGATCGCGGAACCCACCATGCCTCGGTGGCCGGCAACGTAGATCTTGGGCATAGGGTTCATGGGTACGGGCGAGCCGTTGCGGGCGCGCGATTATCGCAGAGCATCAATGGCATGCTTTCCTCGCGCCGGGCGCGCACCTTCAGGCCTCCGGCCGCGAACGCTGCGCCCGCCACACTTCGCGGATGCCCTCTGCGCAAGCGATCCGGGGCCGCCAGCCGGACACACGCTGCAGCGCGGAGGCGTCGAGCACGTTCGCCGTAACGTCTGCCGGCCGCGCGGGAGCGAACTCGCACGGCACGCGAAAACCATCCGGCTCGGCGACCGCGCGGACCAGTTCCAGGATGTCCGCGTTGTCCATGCCGATGCCGGTGCCGACGTTGTAGACGCTGCCCGGCACGCCCAGGTCCAGTGCGGCGACGATGGCGCTGGCAACGTCGTCGACATGGATGTAGTCGCGCACCGTGCCACGCGCGCCGAACACGGTGATCGGCTTGCGGGCGAGCACGGAGCCGACCGCCGTGGCAATGAAGCCCTGGCCGGTGAACGGTTTCTGCTCCGGCCCGTAGGCATTGCCGGGACGCAGCAGCACCGCGGGCAGGCCGTGGTGGTGCTGCTCCAGCAGGGCGTAGCGTTCGATGGTCAGCTTGGTGATGCCGTAAGGCGACACTGGCGCCGGAACCGCGGCCTCGGTGATCGGCTGCACGGCCTGCTCGCCGTACACGGTGCCGCCGGAAGACACGTAGACGTAGCGGCGCAGCCCGAGCGCCAGGGCCGCCTGCATGACCGCGAGGGACACGGGCACATTGACCAGCAGTTCGGCCAGCGGGTCGGAGAAAGTGGCCCGCGCCGCGGATGCATACGACAGGTCCACGATCTCCGTGGCTCCGGCCAGTGCGAGCGCCAGCGCCGCGCCGTCCCGGGCATCGCAAGGAACGTAGCGCACGCGCGGATCCAAGGGCATCGCGGCCCGGGGGAGCGTCCCAGCACCACGACGTCCCGGCCGCTGTCGGCCAACTGGCGTCCAAGCGACCGGCCGATGAAACCGGCCCCACCGACCAGGCAGCACGTCATGCGGCTTCCTCCAGCACCATGGTGTCGCAGGGTTGCGCTTCACCCGCCAGGATGGCCTCGTAGCGCTGCGCGATGACTTGCCAGGTGAAATGGGCCAGCCAGCGCCGCCGCCCTTCGGCGCCGAGCGCGCGCAGGCGCGCGGGATCGCTCGCCAGCTCCTCGATGGCGTGCGCGAGCCGTGCCGGGTCCACGCGCGTGTAGCCACGCTCGTCGCTGGCTGCGGGACACACCACGCCACCGCCGGTCCACCGGGCGATTTCCACCGAGTTGCCGACGGGCACCGTGAGGAACGGAGTGCCGGCCGCGGCCGCCTCGTACAGCACCAGCGGCGAGTACTCGATGTTGGACGCGAAGATGAACAGGTCAGCGGCCATGTAGGCCTGTACCAGCTCGGCGCGCGGGTAGTTGGTGTGCAGCGCCAGCTTCCTTCCGGGCGCGCTGCGCCCGGCCGCGGCGAGCCACTGCGCGATCGAATAGGAGTTCGATGGGTGCCAGCGCTCCGGCACCAGCTTCCAGAAGCCGCGATGGCGCGTGCGCTCGTACACGCCGCGGTGGACCTTGGCCGCGGTGACGGCCAGTCCCTCCCGGCGCAGCGAACGCGCGATCTTCAGCGAGGCGCGGGCGGCCTTCGCACCGAGCCGGACCGGCCGCATCGCGAAGCGGCCCACGCGGATACCCACGCCCTGCCAGCCTTCCTGCCGGTAGGCCCGGGCGATCCGGGCAGGCAATCCGGCCGGAACCGCGTCGGAGACTGCAGGCGCGGGCGGTGCAGCCACCGGTGGCTTCGGAGGCTCGTTCCCATTGAGCAGCAAGGTGCTGTGGCGCCCTGCGGGCAGATCCAGACGTGTGAAAGCCTCCGCGACCTCGCGGTGCCCCTTCATGCCGGTCAGGCTGCCCACGGTGAGCAGCACGAAGCTGTCCTCCGGGATGCCATGGCGCTGGCGGAAAGCGGGATCCGGCGCGACACCGAACTCCGCTTCGCTCGCCCCGTTGGGGAGGATGGTGAAGTGCTCGAGCCCGTGGACGCGCGCGAAATCGACGTCGCGGTAGTGTTCCGCGTAGAACACGAGATGGTCCCACTTGCGCAGGACCGCCGGTAGCTGCTCGAAATAAGACCCGTACATCGGCTCGTACAGGCCGGAGAACCCGCAGGGGATGAACACCTTTCGGCAAGTTACCTCGTCGAGCACCGGCCACAGGGCGTCGAAGGTCCACTGCTGGGCGGCCTTCACCATCAGTGCGTCGCAAGGGAAGGTCCGCACGAACTCGCGGTAGCGCTCCACTTCGCCGCTCATCCCGCGCGCCAGGTTGCCGGCGATGTCGAAGCCGACGATCTCGACGCCGTTCAGCGACGAGAAGTCCCGCTCGGCCAGCCGCGTGGTGGCCACCGTGACCCGGTGTCCCAGCCGCACCATGCGCTCGGCCAGCTGCTTCATGACCTCCTGCACGCCGCCGACGCTGGGTGCGTAGAACTCGCAAGCGAACAGCAGCCTCATCGTCAGGCTCCGCGGACCAGGGTGGCCACCTTGCGGATCACGGACCGCGCGCGCCGCCAGACGGCCGCAGTGACCGGCTGCGCCCACCCGGGCTGGACGACCTGGCGAAGGTAATGGTGCCGCAGGTTGCCGCTCCAGTAGGCGCAGCGCGCCTCGAACTCCTGGCGCTCCTGCCCGGGCGCGGCTTCCCGGCCTATGCGTTCATAGCAGCGCTGCAGCACGGCCTGCATGGCCGCGAAGTCGGGCCGCGGCGAGCGCCCCTGCGGTGCCTGGTGCACCAGTGCGGCAATGTCCCGGCAATGCACGTCCGGTTCCGACAAGCCGCTGGTCAGCGCCAGGTTCTCGGCCGATAGCAGCAGGAGCTTCGACTGGAAGGGATTCACCCCGGTGCGCGACATGCTCTGGGCCGCTTCGCGGTACACCAGCAGCCGCTCGGGCAGGTTGGCAATGCGTGCGCTGCGTCCGATGCGTGCCCACAACTCATAGTCTTCCGGCGGCTGGCGGCTGCGGTCCGTGCAATAGCCGCCGAGGTCCAGCACGGCTTGCCGGCGCAGCATCACGGAGCTGTGCACGAAGGGATTGTTGAACAGCAGGTCGAGCTTGAGCACCGCATTGGCGGTGGGATGATCGTGCGTGCGGTCGGTGGGCGTGCGGTCCGCCCAGATCCGGGCACGGGTACCGAGCAGCACGCAATCGGGATGCGCATGCATCCAGGCGAGCTGCTTCTCGAGCCGGTCCGGCGCCGAGAGGTCGTCCTGGTCCTGCCGGGCGACGAGCTCGGACCGCGCCAGCGCCAGGCCCTTGTTCAGCGTGGCGGCGAGTCCCATGTTCGCCTGTTGCACCACACGGATGCGGGCATCGCGCGCTGCGTAATCGTCCAGGATGGCCTGCGAGCCGTCCTTCGAGCCATCGTTGAGGATCAGGAACTCGAAGTCCTGCAGGCTCTGGCCCAGGATCGTGTCGATCGACTCGGCCAGGTAGTCGGCGCCGTTGTACACGGGCATGAGCACGGTCACGGGCGGAGCGGAAGACATCTTGCGGTTCGCGGTCAGAGCCTGATCCAGGAGGCCGGAATCAGGTCGGAGGTGTCGATGGCCGCGTCCGTGAACCATCGGCGGGGCGCCACCACGATCTTCTCGGGCGAGGGATTGAGCCACGCGCCCCACCAGCTGAAGGAGCTGTTGGCGACCACGTGGTGGTGGCAATGCTTCATCAGGTGCATGTCCCACACCCCGCGGTCCGGTGGGTTGCAGTCGACATGCACCGTGGGATGGTCGAACGGCATGTTCGCGCGCACCCAGTTCTGGTCGTCCGAAAAGACGAACAGCGTCAGTGGCCCGCAACGATGCGCGATGTGGTCGACCGCCTGCCGGTAGTAGCCCGGCGAGCAGGTGCCGTGGAAGGCGGCGGCGTTGGGATTGGTCACGTAGTCGCCGCGCCGCACGTGCAGTGAAACGGCCACCGTTCCCTGCATGCGCTGCAGCACGGCGCGGTTGGCGGCGTCGGGCTCGTCCGCGAGCGTGAAGTCGCGCCGGATGGCGTCTGTGTCGTCGAGGAAGTACTTCTCGCTCTGCCAGTAGCCTTCCAGCGCGACCGGAGGACGCTGCTGCCCCAGGGAAGGATCGAACGCGAACGATGGCTCGCGATACACCGCAGCAGCCTTGCGCGCGGGAAGCATGCGCTGCACGAGCGACCGCGCCTTGCGCGCAATCCGCCCCGGCAGGATGGGTTGCGGAGCGGCTGGCAGCACTCCGGCGCGCACGCGCAGCGTGTCGAGCTCGTAGCGACGCAAGGTGTAGTGGGCGAACTCGCTCAGGTCCAGCAGCAGCTCGCTGCCCGTGCGGTCCGCGAGCGCCCGGGCGGCTGCGTACTGGAACATCTGGTTGCCCAGACCGCCGAGGAGCTTGGTGGTGACGGTGCTCACGTCGCGCCTTCCTCGCGTGCGCTGGCGCGCTTCGTGGCGCGCACCATGTAGCCCACGGTGAACTGCTCCACCGGCACCGCCGGATCCTTGTCGTGCAGCAGCCGTGGCAGCCATTCCTGCATCACCCAGGCCTGGTCCTGGGGCAGGTCGCCCTGCAGCGCCATGTAGCGGCTGGCCCGGTGCACTTCCTGCGCGGCGTGGCTCAGCAAGCCGCGCAGCGGGACCAGCTCGTCGATCTCGAATCCGAGCTGCGGCAGCACGCGCTCCCAGAAGTGGCGCGAGTACCCGCCGTAGAAATGGTAAGGCTCCTGGTGCATGCCGCTACCCAGCGGCGCCGTCACGATCAGGCGCCCGCCGGGTGCCGTCACGCGCGCGAGCTCGCGCAGCGCGGCGAGCGGTTCGGGTACGTGTTCCAGCACCTCGGTGCAGATGACCGCGTCGAAGCTTCCATCGGGCACCGGGATGGCCGTGATGTCGCAGACGTAGTCGAGCTTGTTGTAGGTCCAGGTTTCCGGAGCGGCGGCGTCCGAACTGCCGGTGTATTGCGCGAAGTCCTGCGACGCGTAGCGCGTGTGCGCGAACAGCGGACGGTACTGTCCCTCGCCGGCGCCGGCATCGAGCACGCGGGCCCCCGCCGGCACCGCGGCGGCCTGCTCTCGCATCCAGGAGCCGCGCATGTGCGATGAGAAGTTGAGTACCTGGTCCATGTCAGGCAGGCGATGGAACAGGCCTGCATCGGCGGCCAGAAGGCCCGGCAGGATTGCGGCCCGTTGGGCCGGCGTGCAGCGGGCCAGCACATTCCCGCGCTGCAATTCGGCCGCCAGCGCGGCGACCGCTTCGTCGGGAAGCTGCGTGGACCAACCTGCGGAGCGCAGCACTTCGGCGGCGGCCCACCGTTGCGGCAGCGCCGCCATCGGAACGGATTGCGAACGCGTCCACGTATTGACCTGCCGGACTGCGCGCAACAGGCTTGCCGCGGCGAACCACCCGGCCGTCGCCACCGGGGCCGAAGCCGCCCGGATCAGGTCCACGAGGCGCCTTCGCCATGGGCGGTGCGCGGAGAGGTCGTTAGCACTCATCTGGTTCCGCCTTCAAACCCGCCTCCACTCCAGCCCGGGCCGGATCAACCCCGGAATGGCCCGCATGTAGCCGTTGCGGTCTTCGACGTCGCGCATCGCATCGTCGATCTGGATGCGCAGCGCGTCGCTCGCGTACACATGGACCACGGGGTCGCTGGCCAGCTTCGAGCTCAGGGCCACATGCACCCGGAAGACGCCGTGGTTCAGCAGATCGGGGGATCTTGCATTCCACGGCACTCACACCCGAACCGAAGTCCCGCACCAGGCGATTCGGCGGTGACACGATGGTCAGAAGCACGCCATCGGCGCTGTAGACGTGCAAGTTGGGCACGAACTCGTCGCCGCCCGGCTCGAGGATCTCGAAGCGCATCTGGACACTGAAGGGTTCTCCACGCTCGAAGCGCCCGCGCACCCGGCCGTCGCTCCCGACCACTCGCGCATCGATCAGGCGCGCACGGCTGTCGCCATCGGCCTTCCTTGCCATGTAAAGCGCACGTTGCCGGATAGCCAGGTTCGTGGCGCGATCCGCCGCGGCGTCGCCCGTCTCAACCTGCGGCTGGTCCACCATTTCGTTGTCGCTGGTGGCCAGGTATTCCTGCACTACTTCGCTGGCATTTCCGATGGCAGCGACCCGCCCGCGATCCAGCCAGATCGCCGACTGGCACAACTGCGTGATGGACTGGGCACTGTGGCTCACGAACAGCAGGGTCCTTCCCTCGCTTGCGACCACGCGCATCTTGTCCATGCACTTCTGCTGGAATTTGGTGTCTCCCACGGCGAGCACTTCGTCCAGGATCAGGACGTCCGGATCAAGGTGGGCCGACACGGAGAACGCGAGCCGCACGTACATGCCGCTTGAATAGAACTTCACCGGCGTGTCGATGAATTTCTCGACCTCTGCGAATGCAATGATCTCGTCCAGCTTCCTCGCGGTCTCGCGCCGGCTCATGCCCAGCACCGCGCCGTTGAGGAAGATGTTCTCGCGGCCGGTCAGCTCGGGATGGAAACCCGTGCCGACCTCCAGCAGGCTCGCGATGCGGCCGTGCAACTCGATGCGGCCGCTGGTCGGTTCGACCACCCGGCTGAGGATCTTGAGCAAGGTCGACTTGCCCGCGCCGTTGCGGCCGATGATTCCCACGCGGTCGCCGCGCCGGATCTCGAACGACACATTGTCCAGCGCCTTGAAATCCTCGAGCGATGCCTGCCGCTCGGGTTCCGGTCGGACGTGCTCGGGCGACCGCCCAGACATGCGCCGCAACAATCTTTGGAGATCAGCGCGCAGGGAACGCTCGCCCGCCTCCTGGTGCGCGATGGTGTAGACCTTGCTCAGCCCTTCGGCCTTGATGACGGTGCTCATTGCGCTCACAGGAAGTCGACGAAGCGGCGCTCCGCCCTGCGAAACAGCAGGGTTCCGAGGACCAGCAGCACGACGGTCACGACCATGGAAGCCGCCAGCCCAGGCAGGTACAGGTTGGTGTTTTCCAGGCCCAGCGTGGCCCAGCGAAATCCGTCAATGATCCCGACCAATGGGTTCAAGGAGTAGAGCAACTGCCAGCGTTCGGGCACCAGTGAAGCGCTGTAGCCCACCGGCGAGATGTACACGCCCAACTGCAACACGAAAGGTATCAGGTGGCGGAAATCCCGATAGCGCACGTTCAGCGCCGCGCCCACCAATCCCACCCCCAGCGCGAGAGCTGCGACCCACAGGGTCAGCAAGGGCAGCATCAGGAGCTTTCCATCCCAGCCCCACCCCGAAAGCCAAGGCGACGACCACCAGCAGGCAGCAGGACACCGCATAGTCGACGAAGGCGACGCACAGCCCTGCCATGGGAATGATCATCCGGGGAAGTAGACCTTGCCCACCAGGGCGGCATTCGCGATCACGCCATTGCTGATGTCGCTGACCGCCGTGGCGAAGAACAACCAGGGCAGCAGGCCGCTGAGCACCAGGAGCGGGTAAGGCGCATTCATGGACGGCAACTGCGCGATCTTGCCGAACACGAGCGTGAAGATGAGAAGTGTGAAGATGGGCCGGATCAGGACCCACGCCACTCCGATGGCAGTCTGCTTGTAGCGCACCAGCGTGTCGCGCCAGACCAGGAACCACAGCAGTTCCCGCTTGCGATACAGCTCGCGCCAGTATTCACGGTCCGCCACGCCTGGCTCGACGACGACGACTTCGGCCTGTTGCGCGCTCATGTGGCACGCACCGGCCGCAATCCTGCGACGTGCTGGAAAGTTAACATCATGTATCGTCAGTGGCTGCGGCGCGCAGGTTGCGCGGGGTGCACGACCCCGACGGACGCCGCATGGCTTGGAGGCGGTGCTCCTAGAGCCCGCATTATCTCATCAAAGGCCGCGCGCCTCGACGAGCCGGCGCGAGGGGAAAGAGGCAAGAGCCGGCATGTTGCTCAAGCCGGGGCCCTGAACCAATAACAGCCGCAGCCATACACTTGTTGGTCGACGAGGTGTTCCGGTGCATGGTAGATGGGGCCGTTGGGCGCTTCACCATCGGGAATCAGCGCGAACTCGACCAGTTCCAGGCCGTCGAACCAGGAAAGGAAGTCGCGGTGGCGATAGACGCGGTGCGCGTTGAATTGCACCCTCGGCTGCCCCACGGGCACGACCACCAGCAGGCTGCCGCCTGGAGCGAGCACTCGGCGCAGCTCGCGAATGGCCTTCAGGTCGCCTTCCGGATCGATCGGATCACCGTAGCGGCCCAAGCCCACATGTTCCAGCACGTGCATGCAAGACACCGACTCGAGGCTGCCGTCCTCGAACGGCAGCGCCAGCAGATCGGCTTGCAGCGAGTTCAGGCCGGCCAGCTGCAGCGGCGCCGGACGATAGTCGTAGAAGTCGACCGGCATGAACGCCGAGACCATGGAGCAAAAGGCCAGCGACGACGAGATGTCCGTATGGCGCCGCGGCCCCAGCCTGGCCAGGACCCGGGCTGCCCAAGCCGGGTGGTAGATGTAGTGACGGTCGAATCCTGTCTGCTGCGTGCTGTCGTCCAGGCACAGGTAACGATCGCTCCAGTCCACCCGCAGGGCGCGTGCCGACTGGCCGGCCAGCCGGCCGAATCGCTCGAACGCCACACGCGCCGCCTCTTCACGGGCCTGTCGGTCCTCGTAGGCATGGATCGCGCCGTTGATCAGGTCCTGGTGTGCCATCCAGCGGGTGATGTCGGCCTCGCGGGAAAGCCAGCCGTCGATCTTGCCGGCGTGCTTGATCCAGCGGTAGTACCTGCGCGCCCGCCGGTAGGCCCGCCTTGCCAACCCGGGCGAGTCCACCGGGGGCACCGTCCGCTCAGGCATCTGGACGGATCCTGCCTGCAAGGCGGACACCTTGCCCGCTGGCCGTACGATGGCCGCCTGGTCGGCGAGAGCTCCGCCAGGGGGAAGAGACTGTTGGCGAGCAGACCCGCCTGGTGCACGTCGGAGACCAGGCGCGGGTCCAGCATGGTCGTGAGTCTGTGCCCTTGGAGATCGAAACCAAGCTGCGGCCTCGGATCGCGGTGCTGCCGATCGGTGTATGGGGGATCTCGGGACACGGCGTGCCGCTGGAACCGGCCACCTTTTCCAGTGCCGTCGCGAGCAGGTCATGGTGCAGCCGGGAGGGCGCGTTCTCGATGTCGCCCATCAGCCTGGTGACCAGCCGAGGCCAGGAGAACCGGAATGGGGCGAACCGGTCCGCAAAGCGCTCGCGCGCGACGAGCAGCCCGTCGGCTTCTGCCATGTGGACGCTCGGAGCGTGCACCAGCGCCGCATGAATGGCGCTCCCCCTTGAACTCGGTGGTCGTGTCCGAGGCCGGCCGGTGCACGTATGCGGTTCCGGTGCTCGCACCAGATGCGCCGTTGACACTCAATCCGAACCTGCACTTGAGGTACTCGGGCGCGGCGCTGGCGATCACATAGGACGAGTAGATGTCGGGCGCGCACGCGGCGAACCAGCCCCCGTGGCAGGCTGAAGCGCTGTCAGAACGCTCGCATGGACGAAGGACGAGTACAGCCCCGGCCCCTCGTCGAAACCGACGCTGTACTCGTGCGCCCTGGCCAGGAAATCGCTCGAGGAGCGGACCTCGATCACGCGCTCCATCGCCATCGAGAAGTGGTTCCTGAACGTCTCGACCACGACGTTGGGCCAGCCATATTCGACCTTGCGCCAGCTCAGGACCTTGCAGCCCTCCCGGCGCACCACCTCAGCGGCGAACGCAAGAGCGTGGGGCACCAGGCCGTCGTCGTCGCCGAGGTAGGTCACGTACCCGCCCCGCGCCAGGGCGAGCGGCATGGCACGACTCCAGTTCTCGCCCATCGGCAAGGTCTGGTCGACGGGCGCCAGAACGATGCGGCTGTCGCCAAGCGAGCGAACGTAGTCGTCGGTGCCGTCATCGCAGTTGTTGCTTGCCACGATGACGCTGAAATGGTCGTAGTCCTGCTCCAGACAGGTCTTGAGCGCGCTCCTGAGCGTGGCCAGCCTGTTCCTGGTCGGGATGACGATCGTGAATTCCGGGTGGTTCATTATCGAAGCAGTGAAGGCCTATAGATCTGACGTCCGCACGCCGCGAGCAGCATCCACGGCCCGAGTTCCTCACGGGGGAGCGGATGGGACGCACCCAGCGAACGCTCCGCAAGCTGCAAGGGCGACCCAGCGGCGCAGGGCAGCAGAAAGGGCTCGACTGTTTCGGCGACAGCCACAGCGCGCTGTCAGCGCCTGCTTGAACTTGGCAAGGGCGGGCGATCCCCCATCCAACTTCCACAGCAGTTCCCGCCTCCGCCACTTCTCGTACCAGCATCCCTTGCCGGCGTAGCGCGGCTCGACGGGGCCGCGAATTATCGCAGACCACGGTTGGGCAGAGGCCAGCGTGATGGAGGAGTCTTGCCGTAGCGCCGGTGCGACGGCCAGACTCCCGAATAGGGCAAAATCCGCGGCCGAGGAGGGTGAGCATGCTCAAGGTGGTTGTGAAGGCGATCACTACGCCGCGGCAACGGCAGTGGGCCCGACAGGTGCTCGGACGCCTCCGCCCACGCTGGTTCCATCCGGCCGGTCTCGGCTTCGTCGATCGCTTCGACAGCTTCCTGCCGCCCTACCGCCTCCATCTGGGTTGCGGCAGCGTGCGCCTCGCAGGCTTCTGCAACGTCGATGCCCTGCCCTCGCCGGCCGTGGACGTCCTCGACGACATCCGCACGCTGCGGCGATTTCCCGATGGCAGCGTGCAGGAGATTTACACCTGTCACGTGCTCGAACACTTCGCCCACGACGAAGTGGAGCCCCTGCTGCGGCGCTGGCGTGACTTGTTGCAGCCGGGCGGCCAGCTGCGGATCTCGGTTCCCGACATGGACCGGATCGTGCAGGTCTATGCCAGGAACTTCGACCACTTCCAGAAGCCGGGCCACACGCCCTGGATCGGCCTCATCTACGGCGGGCAGACCACGCCCTACGATTTCCACAAGACCGGCTTCAATGCCTGCTGGCTGCGCTACCTGCTGGAACGCAATGGCTTCACGGATTGCAGGGAGTACCCCCACGTGCCGCATTTCGTGCCCGGAACCCAGGACGCTTCCCTGGTCAAGGAGCCGTTCGGCGAGTTCCTCTCGCTGAACATGGTGGCCACGCGGGCCTGAGCGTCAGTCGAACAGTTCCGCGGCAGCCAGGGCCACGCCGGCCTGGTCCTTTGCCGAGAGCAAGGGCTGCCCACCGCCTGCCTGCTGCAGCGGCCAGGCGACGCCGACCTGGGGGTCGTTCCAGGCGATGCAGCGTTCGTGCTGCGGCGCGTAATAGTCCGTCGTCTTGTAAAGCACGTCGGCGGAAGCGCTCAGGACCAGGAAGCCGTGCGCGAACCCCTGCGGCACCCACAGCTGGCGCTGGTTGTCCTCGCTCAGTTCCACGCCCACCCAGCGTCCGAAGGTCGCCGAGGAGCGGCGAACGTCCACGGCAACGTCGAACACCGCACCCCGCACCACGCGCAGCAGCTTGCCCTGCGGGTGCTGGACCTGGTAGTGGAGGCCTCGCAGCACGCCCTGCGCGGAGCGCGAATGGTTGTCCTGTACGAAATCGAGATCGGCGCCGGTGAGCTCGCGGAAAGTGCTGCGGTTGAAGCTCTCGAAGAAGAACCCGCGGGCGTCCCCGAAAACCTTCGGCTCGATGACGAGCACGTCGGGGATGTCGGTGGGAGTCACCTTCACGGGGCAGCACCCTCGTTCAGCACGCGCAGCAGGTATTTGCCGTAGCCGTTCTTCTTCAGCGGCTCGGCCAGTTTTTCGAGCTGGCCGCCGTCGATGAAGCCCGAACGCCACGCGATCTCCTCCGGGCAGGCGATCTTCAGCCCCTGGCGGTGCTCCAGCGTGGCGATGAACTGGCTGGCTTCCAGCAGGCTGTCGTGCGTGCCCGTGTCCAGCCACGCGTAGCCCCGCTGCATGATCTGCACCGACAGCTGCCCCTTATCGAGATAGGCCTGGTTGACCGCGGTGATCTCCAGCTCGCCGCGCGCGCTGGGCTTCACCGCCTTGGCGATGTCGACCACCTGGTTGTCGTAGAAATAGAGTCCGGTGACCGCGTAGTTGCTCTTGGGCTTCGCCGGCTTTTCCTCGATGCTGCTCGCCTTGCCGGCCTTGTCGAAGGCGACCACGCCATACCTCTCCGGGTCCTGCACGTGGTAGGCGAACACGGTGGCGCCCCCTGCTGGCCGTCCGCTTCGCGCAGCATGGGCACGAGGTCGTGTCCATAGAAGATGTTGTCGCCCAGCACGAGTGCGCTCGGCTCCCTGCCGACGAACTTGTCGCCGATGATGAAGGCCTGCGCCAGCCCGTCGGGGCTCGGTTGCACGGCGTACTGGATGTTCATGCCCCATTGGCCGCCGTCACCCAGCAGTTGCTGGAAGCGCGGGGTGTCCTGCGGCGTGCTGATCACCAGCACGTCGCGCATGCCCGCCAGCATGAGCGTGCTGAGCGGGTAATAGATCATGGGCTTGTCGTACACCGGCAGCAATTGCTTGCTGATGGCGAGCGTGGCGGGGTGCAGGCGGGTGCCTGAGCCGCCGGCGAGGATGATGCCTTTGCGTCGGGTCATGTCGGTCTAGAAGATTTCCTGCAGCATGCGTGCCACGCCCTGTTCCCAGTGGGGGAGCGCCAGGCCGAAGGTGGCCCGAAACCGTGAGGTGTCCAGGCGCGAATTATGTGGGCGGCGGGCGGGGGTGGGAAAGGCGGAGGAAGGAATCGGCACTACCTTGTGTGGACCTGCCTTGAGGACCTGCCCCGCCTGCTGCGCTTTCCCAACAACGAAGCGGGCGTAACCATGCCAGCTCGTTTCGCCGCCGGCTGCCACGTGGTAGACGCCCGGCGCGGCCCTGCCGTCCATGCAACTGCGGATCGCGTGCGCGGTGACGTCGGCCAGCAAGTCCGCCCCGGTTGGCGCTCCGACCTGGTCGTCGACCACCTTCAGCTCGTCCCTCTCGCGGGCCAGCCGCAGCATGGTCTTCGCGAAATTCCCGCCGCGCGCGCCGTACACCCAGCTGGTGCGCAGGATCAGGTGCCGCGCAAGCGCCTGCGCGATGCGTTGCTCGCCTTCCAGCTTGGTCTGGCCATAGACGCTCAGCGGACCGGTGGTGTCCTGCTCCTGCCAGGGGCGCGTGCCGGTACCGTCGAAGACGTAGTCGGTGGAATAGTGGACGAGGGCGGCGCCGACTTCCTGCGAGGCGCGCGCGATCGCGGCCGGCGCCTCGGCGTTGATCGTACGAGCGAGACGCTGGTCCGATTCGGCCTTGTCGACCGCGGTGTAGGCGGCGGCGTTCACGACGACATCCGGGCGGACCTGCAAGACGGTGCGCGCCACGGCTTCCGGATCGGCCAGGTCGCCGGCGAGGCCCGCTTCGCCGGCGCGGTCCAGCGACACCACCTCACCGAGCGGCACGAGGCTGCGCTGCAGTTCCCAGCCCACCTGGCCATTCCGGCCGAACAGGAGGATCTTCACCGCCGGCCTAGGCCGCCTGGGCGTACTGTGTCGAGATCCACTCGCGGTAGGCGCCGCTTTGCACGCGCTGCACCCATTCCCCGTTGGCGAGGTACCACTGCACGGTCTTGCGGATGCCGGTCTCGAAGGTCTCCGCCGGCTTCCAGCCCAGCTCGCGCTCGATCTTGCGGGCGTCGATCGCGTAGCGGCGGTCGTGCCCGGGGCGGTCCTTCACGAAGGTGATCTGCTCCCGATAGCCGCCGCCGCCCGGCTTCGGACGAAGCTCGTCCAGCAGCGCGCAGACCGTGTGCACGATCTCGATGTTCGGCTTCTCGTTCCAGCCGCCGATGTTGTAGGTCTCGCCCAGCCGGCCAGCGTCGAGCACGCGCCGGATCGCGCTGCAATGGTCCCCGACGTACAGCCAGTCTCGGATCTGCTGGCCGTCCCCGTACACCGGCAGCGGCTTGCCGGCCAGGGCGTTGACGATCATCAACGGGATCAGCTTCTCGGGGAAGTGATAAGGCCCGTAGTTGTTGGAGCAGTTGGTCGTGACCACCGGCAGCCCGTAGGTGTGATGGTAGGCACGCACCAGGTGGTCGCTGGCAGCCTTGCTGGCCGAATAGGGGCTGTTGGGTTCGTAGCGGTGCTGCTCCGAAAATGCAGGATCCTTCGCGGCCAGCGAGCCGTAGACTTCGTCCGTCGAGACGTGCAGGAAGCGGAAGGCGTCGCGTTCGGCGCCCTGCAGCCCTGACCAGTGGGCGCGCACGGCCTCGAGCAGGCGGAACGTGCCGACGACGTTCGTCTCGATGAAGGTCCCGGGCGCATGGATGGAGCGGTCGACGTGGGATTCGGCGGCGAAATTGATGACCGCGCGGGGGCGATGCTCCCGCAGCAACCGCTCCACCAGTTGCGAATCGCCGATGTCCCCGTGGACAAACACGTGCCGGGAGTCGCGCTGCACGGCCGCCAGGTTTTCCAGGTTGCCGGCGTAGGTCAGCTTGTCGAGGTTCACGACAGGCTCGGCATGGGCCGCGAGCCAGTCAAGGACGAAGTTCGCGCCGATGAAGCCGGCGCCGCCAGTCACGAGGATCATGTTCTTCAGTGGGTCGCGAGGAAAGTCACGCGCTGCGCGGATTATCGCTATCCGCCGCCGCTCCCCTGCGCTGCCCGGTCCTGCACTTGCTGCTGCCCTCCGGGAACGCGATCCGGCACGGGCGGCGGTGTGCTCATGCCAAGGAGCAGAAGCCGGATCACCGGAATGCGTGAAACCAGCGCATAGAAGGCGACGCTGAGGACCATCGGGGCCACCACGGCAGGCGCAATCCCGAGGAAGTGGAAGTGCACCGCATACACCGCAAGGGAAGCCTGCCCCGCGTAGGCAGCGGCCGCATGGACCCAGCGCAGGGGCAGCTGGGCCAGCACGCGCACCAGGTCCACCGCGGCCAGTGTCCCGGACACGGCGACCACCAGCGCATATTTCGATGCCAGGGCCGGATGCTGCAGCCAGGCGGGCGCGTCAGGCATCAGGCTGTGGGGCAGCGTACGGTGCCAATAGGGCACCAGCGCCGCAAACAGGAGGTAGGGCAGCACCCGCAGGGCCCTGCTGCGCAGCTGGGTGAAAGGCCCGAAGGAGGCCGCGCCGAGCGCGAAGAAAAGGAACAGCCCGCCGTGGAATTCATTGGCGAAGACCAGCCCGAAGGCGGGCGTCAACTTGCGTTTCAGGAGGTGCCACAGCAGCAGGAACACAACGAGCTGGACCAGCGCCGCCGCGCCCCGCCCGCCCATGCGCGCGGGAAAGCGGGCAGCGAGCCAGCGCACCGCCGCGCCGGACACCAGCACGAAGGCGCTGGCGAACACCGCGCACCAGAACATCGCCGGGAGGAACCACAGCGACACGTCCGGCTGCCGCAGGACGCGCAGCAGGTATTCCGGCAAGGGCGTGGCGGCTCGTGTCATCGCCCAGCCGATGAGCGTCCAGACTGCGAACGGCAACAGCAGGTGCAGCGAGGAGCGTTTCACGCGTCCCCATGACTCGCCCACGCGAGCCCTCAGGGGACCTGCCTGGTCGATCCTGCGCAGCCAGTGCGTCGCGGCCGCGCCGGCCAGGAACGCGAACAGCGGCATGTGGAAGGCGTAGATCACCCGGAACGCGGTCAGGTCGTCGAACTGGTGTGACATCCCCTGCAAGGTGTGGCCGATGACCACCAGCAGGATGGCCAGGCCCTTGGCCATGTCCAGGACGGCATCCCTTGCCTGGGGCTGGGACGGCGCGGAAATCGGCGGCATCGGGTGGCTCAGAAGTGGATCCCCCGCATCATCTGCTGCATCGCCATCGCCTCGGCTGACAGCTGCGGCTTCCCGCCCTTGTCCCCCTTGGCCGCCGACGAATCCGGGAACATCCGGAAGCTGGTGTTCATCGCGATCTGCGCCACCCGCGGCGTCAGTGCGTGCAGCACCTGGCCGGCGATGCCCAGGCGGGTGGCGATGCGCACCGGCTTGGCCACGCAGGCTTCGGCAACCAGGTCCGCGGCCTCTTCCGGCGAGAGCGTCGGCACGTTGTTGTAGATCTTGGTGGGCGCGATCATGGGCGTGCGCACCAGCGGCATGTTGATGGTGGTGAAGGTGATGCCCTGGTCCTGGTACTCGCTGGCCGCGCACTTGGTCCAGGCGTCGAGCGCCGCCTTCGACGCCACGTAGGCCGAGAAGCGCGGCGCGTTGGTCAGCACGCCGATCGAGCTGATGTTCACGACATGCCCGTGGCGCTTGGCCACCATGGAGGGCAGCAGCCCCATCGTGATCCGCAGGGCCCCGAAGTAATTCAGCTGCATGGTCCGCTCGAAGTCGTGGAAGCGGTCGTAGCTGGACTCGATGGCGCGGCGGATGGAACGCCCGGCGTTGTTGACCAGGAAGTCCACGCCGCCATGCTCTTGCAGCACCACCTGCACGAAGCGGTCCGTGTCGGCCATGTCGGCCAGGTCGGCCGGGTAGGCGAAGAATTCGTAGCCCTTGGCCTTCGCCTGGGCGCAGGCCTCGTCCAGCTTGTCCTGGTCGCGGCCGCAGATGAGGGTGGTGGCGCCGGCTTCGGCGAACTTGTGGGCCGCCGCCAGGCCGATGCCCGACGACCGCCCGTGACCAGCACCACCTTGCCGCCCACCGTGCCGCGCCGCGTGCGGTCGATGTGCAGGTCGGGGTCGAGGTGCCGCTCCCAGTAGTCCCAGAGGCGCCAGGCGTAGTCCTTCAGGTTGGGGCAGGCGATTCCGCTGCCCTTGAGCATCGCCTCGGCCTCGCGGGCATCGAAGCGGGTCGGGTAGTTCACGAACTCCAGGATGTCCTCGGGCAGGCCCAGGTCCTTCATGACCGCGTTGCGCACCCGGCGGATCGGCGCGATCGCCAGCAGGCCCTTCTTCACGCCCTTGGGGATGAAACCGAGCAGGGCCGCATTGATGAACAGGTTCATGCGCGGCGCATGGGCAGCGCGGGTGAAGATGTCCAGCACGTCGCCCACCCGGTAGCCCACCGGATCGACCAGGTGGAAGCAGCGCTTCGCGATCCCGTCGCGGTGGGCGATGTGGTCCAGCGCGTCCACCACGTAGTCCACCGGCACGATGTTGATGCGACCGCCCTCCAGGCCGATCGCCGGCAGCCACGGCGGCAGCAGCTGCCGCATGCGCTGGATCAGCTTGAAGAAGTAGTAGGGGCCGTCGATCTTGTCCATCTCGCCGGTGCGGCTGTCGCCCACCACCATCGCCGGGCGGTACACCGTCCAGGGCACCTTGCACTCCGTGCGCACGATCTTCTCGCTCTCGTGCTTGGTCATGAAGTAGGGGTGCTCGTAGTTCTCGGCCTCCTCGAACATGTCCTCGCGGAACACGCCTTCGTAGAGGCCGGCCGCGGCGATGGAGGACACGTGGTGGAAATGCCGGGCGTCGATCGCCTTGGCGAACTCCACCGCGTGCCGCGTGCCCTCCACGTTCACCTGCACCTGGCTTTCGGCGTCGGCCGCCAGGTCGTACACCGCGGCCAGGTGGAAGACGTGGTCGATCTCGCCCTTGAGCCGCCGCACCTCGTCGGCCGCCACCCCCAGCTTCTTCTGCGTGAGGTCGCCGAACACGGGCATGGCCTCGCCGCCGCGCTGGCGCCCCAGTACTCGCGCAGTTCCGCCACCTTGGCCTCGCTTTCGCGCCGGATCAGGAAGGACACCACCGCGCCCTTGCGCTGCAGCAGTTTCCTCACCAGGCGCCTGCCGATGAATCCGGTCGCTCCGGTCACGAAGTAGTGCATTGCTGATCCTCCTCAATCCCGTCCGGGTGGGTGCCGGGCATTCTGCATTAGGAAGCGGCATCTACACATCCCCCGCAGGCGCGCTACAGTGAGCGTGCAGGCACCCGCGATGCCGCACAACCCAGGAGAAGCACGATGGTCAAGAAACTGCAGAAAAACCGTGACGAAGGGAAGTCCTCCTCCTCCAGCCAGCTCGCCAGCACCGTGAAGGAATCGGCGCAGCAGATCTGGCTGGCCGGCCTGGGCGCCTTCTCCAAGGCGCAGGAAGAAGGCGGCAAGGTGTTCGAGGCGCTGGTCAAGGAAGGCGTGACCCTGCAGAAGCGCACGCAGTCGGTGGCCGAGGACAAGCTGACCGAGGCGACCAGCCGCATGGCCTCGATGGCCACCGACCTCTCCAGCAAGGCGTCCGGCCAGTGGGACAAGCTGGAAAGCATCTTCGAGGACCGGGTGTCGCGTGCGCTCAAGAAGCTGGGCGTGCCCTCCGGGCGCGACGTGGACGAACTGATGGAGCGCATCGACGAGCTCCAGCGCACCGTCGCCAGCCTGCAGGGCGGCGCGCCGGCGCGCACCGGCGCCCGCAAGCCGGCGGCCAAGCGGCCCTCGGCCAAGGCCGCGGCCCGCAAGCGCGCGCCGGCCCGCAAGGCTGCCGGCTGACCGTGCGCAGGCCCCGCCCCGCCGGCCGGCCGCCGCGGATCGCGCTGGCGCTGGCCGGTGGCGGCCCGCTGGGTGCCATCTACGAGATCGGCGCCCTGTGCGCGCTCGAGGAGGCCCTGGAGGGCCTGGATTTCACCGCGCTGCCGCACTACGTCGGCGTTTCCGCCGGCGGCTTCATCGCCGCGGGCTTGGCCAACGGCATCGCCCCGCGCGAGATGTGCGCCTCCTTCATCGAGAACACCGCGGCCGGCGCCGAGGTGTTCGACCCCGCCTGGCTCACCATCCCGGCCTGGCGCGAATTCGCCGGGCGCGCGCAGCGCCTGCCCGCCCTGTCGCTGCGCGCCCTCTGGCAGGCCACCTGGGGCGGCAAGCCGGTGCTGCAGGCGCTGGAGGGCATGGCGCCCGTGTTGCCCACCGGCCTGTTCTCCAACGAGGAAGTGCACCTGCGGCTGCAGGAGATCTTCTCCCGCCCGGGCCGCAGCAACGACTTCCGCGCGCTGCGCGGCCGGCTCACCCTGCTGGCCACCGAGCTCGACACGGGTCGCCCGGTGGCCTTCGGCGCCCCCGGCTGGGACCACGTCCCGGTGTCGCGCGCCGTGCAGGCGACCTGCGCCCTGCCCGGCCTGTTCCCGCCGGTGCGCATCGACGGGCGCGACTACGTGGACGGTGCGCTGACCAAGACCATGCACGCCTCCGCCGCCCTGCAGGAGAGCGTGGACCTGGTCCTGTGCATCAACCCGCTGGTGCCCTTCGCGGTGCGGGACCTCGCCGCCGGCGGTCTGGCCGCGGTCCTCGGCCAGACCTTCCGCACCATGATCCATTCGCGCCTGGCCCTGGGGATGAAGCACTACGCGCGCGCCTTCCCGCAGACGGACATCTTGCTGCTGGAACCCGATCCGGGCGACCGCGAGCTGTTCGGCGCCAATCCCTTCAGCTACGGGCAGCGCCGCCGGCTGGCCGAACACGCCTACCAGCAGACCCGCGCCTGGCTGCGCGCGGGCCAGGCGCAGCTCGCGCCGAAGCTGGAGCGGCACGGCATCCGGATCCGCGGCGAGGTCCTGCAGGACGCGGGCCGCGTGCTGGTGGCGCCGCCGCGGCCGCGCCGCCTGGCGGGTGCGCTGGGGCGCCTGCACACGGTGCTGGACGACCTCGAACGCACGCTGCATCCTGCCTGACCATGGCGAAGAAAGCCCCGCGGCGAACCGCCGAACGCATCCTCGAGGTCACGCTGGACCTGTTCAACCGCTTCGGCGAGCCGAACGTGTCCACCACGCTGATCTCCGCCGAACTGAACATCAGCCCCGGCAACCTCTACTACCACTACCCGGCGAAGGACGAGCTGATCAACTCGCTGTTCGACCGCTACGAGGCGGGCTTAAGTGAATTGCTCAATGCGGCCGACGGCGTGCGCGACGTCGAGGACGCCTGGTTCTTCCTGCACACCCTGTTCGAGCTGATCTGGCAGTACCGCTTCCTCTATCGCGACCTGAACGACCTGCTGTCGAAGAACCGGCGGCTGGAGACGCACTTCCAGTACGTCCTGAAGAACAAGACGCGGGCCGTGCGAGCGCTCCTGGACGGCATGAGCCGCTCCGGCGCGGTGCGCATCGACACGCGCGAGCTGGAAGCGACGGCGACCAGCATGGTGGTGGTGCTCACCTACTGGTTGAGTTACGAGTACGTGCGCGACCCGCGCCGCGCGCGCTGGAGCCCGAGGCCGCGCAGCAGGCGCTGCTGCGCGGGGCGCACCACGTGCTCCATCTGCTGGTACCCTATCTGGAACCTGCACAACGCACGCACCTGCTGCGGCTGGCCGGGGCCTATGGAGGCAGCGCGGCACCGGGAGGGTGAAGGCAGGCAGCAAGGGAGACACAGGACACCATGGCCCCCTGGACAGCCTTCCCGCAGCTCGGTGAGTTCAGCCACGACGCGGCCAGCGTCACGCGCGAGTGGGCCCGCCTGCACGCGGGCGATGCCGAGCCCCTGCCCGCCGATCCTGCCGTGCTCCAGGCCTGGGTCCTGTTCCACAACGGCGACTTCCATCGCGCCTTCGAGGCGGGCCTGGCGGCGGGCGGCGCCGGCGTGACGGTGGCCAACAAGGCGACCTGCATCTACGCCAACTACCTGGAGAAGAAGGAGAAGCTGCGCCACGACCTGTTCCTGGAAGCGGCCAGCCGGGCGCGCGCTGCAGGCCGCCGCCGACCCGGCGAATGCCAACGCCTTCTACTGGCAGGCCTATGCCCTGGGTCGCTACAGCCAGGGCATCAGCGTCGCCAAGGCGCTGGCGCAGGGTTTCGGCGGCAAGGTGAAGGACGCCCTCGAACACACCATCCGGCTGCAGCCCCGCCACGCGGACGCGCACATCGCGCTGGGCGCCTTCCATGCCGAGGTGATCGACAAGGTCGGCACGCTGATCGGCGGCATGACCTACGGCGCCAAGACCGAGACCGGCCTGCGCATGTTCCAGGAGGCGCTGAAGATCCACCCGCGCTCGCCGATCGCGCTGATCGAATACGCCAACGGCCTGGTGATGCTGGAAGGCGAGAAGAGGATGGGCGAGGCCACCCGCCTGTACGAGCAGGCCGCGGCGCTGCAGCCGCTGGACGCCATGGAGCGGCTGGACGTGAGCTGGCGCGCGCCGAACTGGAAGCCTGACCTTACGGGCGCACGCGTCCGCAGACTACAGGCCCAGGCTCAGCCGGCCGGAACAATCCGGCCATGGAACCCAAGAACATCTTCCAGGCGCTGATGGTCAGCCACGGCGCCCAGCGTGAGCTCACCGCCCGCCTGCTGGCGACCAAGCAGGCCAGCGAGGAACGGCAGCACGTCTTCGAGGAACTCAAGGCGGAACTGGCCGCGCACGAGACCGCGGAGGAGCGCTGCTTCTACGTGCCGTTGATGCAGCACGACGAGTCCATGGACCTGTCGCGGCACGCGATCGCCGAACACCACGAGATGGACGAGATGGTGGAGCACCTCGACGAGCTCGACCCGCACGCGGCCGAATGGCAGGAGTGCTGCCAGAAGCTGTGCGAGAAGGTCGAGCACCACCTGCAGGAGGAGGAGCAGAAGTTCTTCCCCCAGGCCGGCGAGGTGCTGGACGAGGAGCAGAAGATGGCGCTGGCCAAGGACTACGAGGCGGAATTCACCTCGCTGCGGATCAAGCAGGAAGCCTAGTCGCCCCAGGGGAGCATCAGCGTCACCAGCGAGAGCTTGGCGAACTCCGGCTCGAACTGGTCGATGATGGCCTGCGGGCTGGGGCACAGCACGGTGTCGCCCATCACGCCGAACTGCACGCTGCCGCCGTAGCTCAGGATCGACACGCCCAGGCCGATGTCGCCCGACTGCGGCACCCAGAACATCACCTGTTCCAGCGTGGAGCCCAGCACCTTCAGCTTCTCGCGCGGCCCCGGCACGTTGGTCATCACCGCCGTGGTCTTGCTGCGGAAGGTGTCCATGATCGCGTCCTGCGCCGGCTTCACCAGCAGGCCGGCCAGCGCCAGCACGGCGAAGGCGAGCAGCGGCTGCGTGCTGCCCTTGAGGGCGTTCATGCGCCGCCGCACCTCGTAGACGCGTTCGATCGGGTTCGCCACGCCCACCGGCAGCACCAGCGGCACCAGCCCGAACTGGTTGCCCAGCTGGTGCGCGCTTTCCAGCGGACGCAGGTTCACCGGGATCATGGCCCGGATCTCCACCCCTTCCACTTCATCGCCCTGCGCGCGCAGGTACTGGCCGATCGCGCCCGCCACGCAGCTCAGGAGGACGTCGTTGATCGAGCAGTTCAAGGCCTTGCCGATGGCCCGCACCTCGTCCAGCGGCAGCGGCGGGCACCAGGCCACGCGCTTGGCCTTCCCCGGCTTGCCCTTCAGGCGCGTGGGCGAGTCGTCCGGCATCAGCAGCAGGGCCGCGGCATCGCTCACCAGCTGGTACGCCGTGTGCGCCAGGTCCATGGAGCCGTGCAGGCCCTTCTGCGGATCGAGCAGCAGCGCCAGCGAACGCGCCGCGCCGTCGCCGGCGCTGGCAAGCGCCTTGATCGCGACCGCCGCCAGCGGCTTGACCAGGTGGTCGGCCAGCCAGGCTTCCGCGTCGGCCGGCGCGGGCTTGCGCGCGCGGGCCGGCGGCGGCGCGCCGCCGTCCACCAGCGACATGGTCACCGAGATCAGCGCGATGCCGTCGGCGATGCAGTGGTGGATGCGGATGATCAGCGCGCTGCCGCCGTCGTGACTCTCCACCAGGTGCATCTGCCACAGCGGCCGGCCGCGGTCCAGCGGCGTCATCGCCAGTTCGCCGATGCGCTTCTGCAGCGCGGCCTGCGGGCCGTCCTTGTGCCGCGGCAACTTCTCGCGCAGCACGTGCTCGCGGATGTCCACCTCGTGGTCCACCCAGCGGGTGGCGCCGCCTTCCTCCACCACCCGCTGGCGGAAGCGGGGGTAGGGCAGCAGCCGCTCCTCCATGCGCCGGCACAGGGCTTCGTAGCGCACTGCGGGCCGCAGCGTCCACACGCCCAGGATCATCATGAGGTTGCTGGCCGAGTCCATGCGCAACCACGCGGTGTCCACCTTGGACATGCTCTCGCCGGCCAGCTTCATCGCCATCGTCCCCTCTTTTGGTGCCCCGCCCTATTCTGGCGGGCTCCATGAAATTAAGATAACCATGAAAAATCGCCTATGGCGATTTTTCATGGTTGTTAATCAGTGTGAAGAGGACCGGCGGAGCCGGATCCTCTTCACAAGGGGGTCGCGCTGCATGATATTCCGCGCGACCCAGGAAGCGGTTCCCCACAGGATGTTGCTTTCCGCGCAGCGGCACAAGACCTGGCGCAACATCGTGGAGACAGGTCTCACCTGTGAAGGGGATCCGGCTTCGCCGGTCCCCTTCACACTGATCAAGCCACTGAAGAATTCGCCGCAGGCGAATTCTTCAGTGAATTCCTTAAGATAGCCGACCCCAACGATCCAGGAGCATCCAGTGGCCGACCTCAACGCCGACTTCGAAGCCGCCGTCGCCAATTCCAAGAAGCTGTCGCAGCGTCCGGACAACGCCACGCTGCTGAAGATCTACGGTCTGTACAAGCAGGCGACCATCGGCGACAACGCGGAAAAGAAGCCCGGCTTCGGCGACATGATCGGCCGCGCCAAGTGGGACGCCTGGAACGGCTTCAAGGGCACCGGCAGCGACGACGCCAAGCGGCAGTACATCGAGCTGATCCAGTCCCTGGGCTGACGCGGGCGTCGGGGTTGGCCTGCGGGCTCACCCGACCTACGGCACCCGTCATCCCCGCGCAGGCGGGGACCCAGGGCTTCCCTACTTCGCCTTGCGTGCCGCCGGCGCCTTCACGGCCTTGGCCGGCGCCTTGTGCTCCGCATGCTTGGCCGGCTTCTTCTCGTGCTTGGCGGCGTGCCTGGTCTCGTGCTTGTGCAGGCCCTGCTCGAAGGCGTACAGCGGATCCTCGTGCTCCAGCAGTTCGTCCAGGTTGCGGACGATCTCGCTTTCGATCCTGGCCTTGAAGACCCCCAGCAGCATGCCCAGGCGGGCATTCAGCTCGAAACGGTCCTTGCCCACCTTCAGTTCGCCGCTGGCGCCGGGCCGCTTGAAGCTCACGAGGTCGTGGGCCTTGCCCTCCTCGTAGGTGCAATCCATGTCGAGCTTCTTCTCCGCGACCTCGGCCCAGCGGAACGCCAGCTTGCGGGCCCGTTCCAGCCCGAGCCCGTGTTCGCGGACGATATGGATGTCAGCCACCGGCGGCCTCCTTCAGTTGTCGGTGCCGCTCTTCCTTGGGCAGGGCGGCGAGCTGCCGGGTCGCATCATAGAACGCCGTCCAGCTGCCACCCTTGATGCGGAACAGGGCTTCGAAGCCGGGCACCAGTTCGTCGTAGGCGGCCTGCGCGCCGAAGAAGGCGTTGTTGGCCTCGCGCACCCAGCGGTCGTAGCCGCGCCAGACCAGCGGGTCGCCGCCGGCCTGCTCCTTCATGCGCGCGTAGCCGGCGCGGAACTGCTCCATCACCTGCTGCTTGGCCTGCTCCTTCGCGGCCGGCTCCAGGCCCGGCGTCTCGTACACCGCCTTGAGCTGCGCGCGGGTGGCGCGCGAGAGTTCGCGGAACAGGCGCCGGCGCTGGTCGAAGGCCGCGTACTCCTGGCGCGCCTTGTCGTCCGCCTGCGTCTGCAGCCACCGGGCGCCGCCCAGGCGCTCCACCGCAGTGGCGAAGGACTCGTTGAACATGGTGTCGTTCTTCGCGTAGACGACCTGGTGCGCCAGTTCGTGGAACAGCAGGCGCGCCAGCTCGCCTTCCGGATAGCCGAGGAAGGTATTGAGCAGCGGGTCGCCGCCGGCCCAGTTCATCAGGCCCAGCGTCGAATAGGCCGGCACCGGATACACGTTGGTCTCGAAGCCCTGCTGCGCGAGCTCGCTCGCCTCCGCCCGCGCCTTCTTCTCGTCGTAGTAGCCGCGGTAGCCGACGCAGCCGGTCACCGGGAAGCACCACGTCTTCAGCTCCAGCGAGTACGCCGTCGCCGCCGTCACGTTGAACACCGCGGCGTTGCGGTGCAGGTTGGCGTAGCGGCGGTAGCTCGGGTTGTCCGGCAGCTTCAGTTCCCTCACCGCGAAGTCGCGGATGCGCTGCGACAGCAGCAGCCGCTCGCGCAGGCGTTCGGGCGTTTCGGCCTCCAGCAGCAGGTCGCCCACCGGCCGCGCCGCGCTCATGATCTTCAGGTGGCCGGTGACCGACTGCCAGTAGTAGCCGACGTTCGCGCAGCCCGAAAGGCACAGCGTCGCTGCCACCGCCACCCCCACCACCGCTGCCAGTCCCATCAGGAGTGCCTTCTTCCTCACGCCGCTTGCACTTCGACCAGGCAGTCGTAGAACACGGGCGCGCGCCCGAGGTCCGTGAGCCGCTGGCTGGTGAGCTGGTTGACGTTGGTGCCGGCCAGGCCGAGCTTGCGCCACCAGATGCCCAGGCCGTTGACGACGCCGGGGCGCGCGCGCGGCGACACGCGCATGCGGCACAGGTATTCGCCGCGGTCGTTGAAGACGCGCACCACTTGCCGGTCCTGCAGGCCGCGCGAGGACGCGTCGTCCGCGTGCATCTCCAGCAGCGGCTCGCCTTCGATGTCGCGCAGGCTCTGCACGTTGACGAAGCTGGAGTTCAGGAAGTTGCGCGCCGGCGGCGAGATCATCGCCAGCGGATAGCGCGTGGACTGCCGGCGGCCTCGTAGTTCGGCACGTGGTCCGGCAGGCCATCGAGCCCCTGGCGCGCGAGCCGCTCACTGAAGAATTCGCAGCGGCCGGACGCCGTGGGGAAACGTCCCTCGGCGAAGGGCGCGTCGGGCACCTGCAGGCTGGCGAAGCCCTGCCGCAGCAGCACTTCGAAATCCACCTTGTCGCCGAAGGCATGGCGGCACAGGGTCTCGTCGCTTTCGCGGAAGCACGGTTCGTCGAAACCCATGCGGGCGGCGAGTGCGCGGAAGACGTCGGTGTTCGTGCGGGCCTGGCCGACGGGTGCGATGGCCGGCCGGTTGAGGAGCACGTCGGTGTGGCCGTAGGACGGGTGCACGTCCCAGTGTTCCAGCTGCGTGGTGGCCGGCAGCAGGTAGTCGGCATAGTCCGCCGTGTCGGTGCGGAACTGCTCCAGCACCACGGTGAACAGGTCCTCGCGCGCGAATCCGCGCACCACCTTGCCGGACTCCGGCGCCACGGCCAGCGGGTTGCTGTTGTAGACCACCACCGCCTCGATCGCGGGACCGAAGGCGGGCGAGGCGGGGCGCAGCAGGTCGTCGCCGATGGTGACCATGTTGATCGTGCGCGGCTGCCGGCCGGCCAGCAGGTCCGGCCGCTGCAGGTAGGCGCGGTCGGCGGGGACCCAGCCGGAGTTGGACAGCAGCACGCCGCCCGCGCGATGCCGCCAGGCACCGGTGAGCGCCGGCAGGCAGGCGACGGCGCGCACCGCGTTGCCGCCGCCGCGCACCCGCTGCATGCCGTAGTTCAGGCGGATCGCCGCGGGCTTGGTGGTGCCGTAGTCGCGGGCCAGGTCGCGGATCTGCTGCGCGGGGATGCCGCAGACGGCGGCCGCGCGCTCCGGGCTCCAGCGCAGCGCGCGTTCGCGCAGCGCGTCCCAGCCGAGGGTGTGCGCTTCCAGGTAGGCGTGATCGAGCCAGTCGTTCGCCACCAGTTCGTGCATCAGCGCCAGCGCGAGGGCGGCGTCGGTGCCGGGCAGCAGCTGGAGGTGCTCGTGGCATTTCTCCGCCGTCTCGCTGCGCCGCGGGTCGATGCACACCAGCTTCGCGCCCTGGCGCTTGGCCTCCTGCGCGAGCCGCCAGAAGTGCAGGTTGCTGGCGATCGAGTTGCTGCCCCAGATGACGATCAGCTTCGCCTCGGCGAAGAACTCCACCTTCATGCCGACCTTGCCGCCCAGCGTCTGCGTCAGCGCCTCCGCGCCGGCCGAAGCGCAGATCGTGCGATCGAGCAGCGAGGCGCCGATGCGGTGGAAGAAGCGCGCCGCCATGCCATCGCCCTGCACCAGCCCCATGGTGCCGCAGTAGCTGTAAGGCAGGATCGCCTGCGGGTCGCGCGCGGCGATCGCACCGAGGCGCCGTGCGATGTCATCGAGCGCCACGTCCCAGGCGACCGGCTCGAAGCGTCCCGATCCCTTGGGCCCCACGCGCTTCATCGGCTGCAGCAGGCGCTCCGGGTGGTAGCTGCGTTCGACGTAGTGAGACACCTTGTTGCAAAGAACGCCGGCGGTCGGGGGATGGGCGGGGTTCCCCTGCACGCGCAAGGCCACGCCGTCCTGCACTGTGGTGACGAGGGCACAGGTATCGGGACAATCGTGCGGACAGGCGCCCAGCACCTGCTGCACGCTGGCTATCTCTTTCGTTTGCGGATCGGGGGACATAGCATGCATTCTGCGCAAAAAGCATTGTCGCTGCCCGCGCGAGGCCGATGGTGCGACAGCCAACAGCAAGCTCTGCTCCGGGAGAATCGTTCCATGCTCAACCGACGCACCTTCACCCGCGCCGTGGCTTCCGCCGCGGCCCTGGTTGCCGCCCCCGCCCTGCGCGCGCAGGGCGACCGCATCCTGCTGGCCCAGTCGGCCGCCTTCAGCGGTCCCGCGGCGCAGCTGGGGATCCAGTTCCACCAGGGCGCGAAGCTCTATTTCAACCAGCTCAATGCGCAAGGGGCGTGCATCGCCGTCCCATCGAGCTGGTGAAGCTGGACGACGGCTACGAGCCGGATCGCTGCGCGGAGAACACCCGCAAGCTGATCACCGAGGACCCGCTGGCCCTGTTCGGCTACATCGGCACGCCGACCAGCCTGGCCGCGCTGCCGCTCGCCACCGCGTCGCGGGTGCCCTTCTTCGCGCCTTTCACCGGCGCCATGGGCCTGCGCCAGCCCTTCAACCGCTACGCCTTCCACATCCGCGCCTCGTACAACGACGAGACCGAGCTGATCGTCAAGCAGCTCACTTCCCTGGGGCTGCAGAAGATCGCGGTCTTCTACCAGAACGACGCCTACGGCAAGGCCGGCCTCGACGGCGTGGAGCTGGCGCTGAAGGCGCGCAACATGAAGCCGGTCGCGCTCGCGACGGTGGAACGCAACTCGGTGGTGGTGGCGCCGGCGGTCAAGACCCTGGTGCCCGCCATGCCCGATGCGATCGTGCAGATCGGCGCCTACAAGGCCTGCGCGGCCTTCATCCGCGCGGCGCGCGCGGCCGGTTTCGGCGGCACCTTCTTCAACGTGTCCTTCGTCGGCACGCAGGCGCTGGCCGATGAACTGGGCAAGGACGCCGCCGGCGTGGTCGTCTCGCAGGTGATGCCCTCGCCGTACAACGCGGCCCGCGCGATCACGCGCGAATTCAGCGACGCCGCGAAGAAGGCCGGCCCCGACTACCAGGTGAACTTCTCCAGCATGGAGGGCTACCTGGCCGCCAAGGTGCTGGCCGAGGGCCTGCGCCGCGGCCCGGCCCGGATCAGCCGCGACACCTTCATCGCCGGCATGGAGACGATGGGCGACGAATCCTTCGGCGGCTTCAACGT
Source organism: Ramlibacter montanisoli (assembly GCF_013087525.1). Taxonomy (GTDB): domain Bacteria; phylum Pseudomonadota; class Gammaproteobacteria; order Burkholderiales; family Burkholderiaceae_C; genus Ramlibacter; species Ramlibacter montanisoli. Next base: position 3,024,821 of record NZ_JABFCS010000001.1, read on the forward strand.
GTCGTTCTCCACGAGCGACCACGTGGCGTCCAGGTTCGTCGAGCTGTCGATGCTGACGGCCGACGGCCGCGTCCGGATCTAGGCGAGGCTGCGCACTTCGGCCAGTCCTTCCATGAAGGCCTGGCAGCGCGCCAGCTGTTCCAGGCTCACGTATTCATCCGGCTGGTGCGCCTGGGCGATGCTGCCGGGGCCGCACACCACGGTGCGGATCCCGGCGTTCTTGAACAGGCCCGCCTCGGTGCCGAAGGCCACCTGCGTCGTGCGCTGCTCGCCGGCCAGCCGCATGGCCAGCCGGGTGACGTCGTCCTCGGCGGAGCCGAGGAAGCTGGGGATCTCGCAGATCGTCTCGAAGCGAAAGCCCGTGTCGGGCGCCACCTGCTGCATCGCCGGCTCGAGCGAACGCGCATAGGCCACCACCTGCTCCTGCATCCGGCGGGCGTCGGCCGTGGGCAGGTCGCGGAACTCGTAGCGGAACTCCGCGTCGCGCGGCACCACGTTGTCGGCGATGCCGCCGTGGAACTGGCCCACGCTGGCGGTGGAGAAGGGAACGTCGAAGCCCTCGTAGCGCGGCTCCTCGCGCTCGAAGCCTTCGGCCATGTCGCGCACGCGGCCGACCACGCGCGCCGCCAGCTCGATCGCGTTGACCGAGTGCGGCGTGAGCGAGGAATGCGCCTCCTTGCCGCGCACGCAGCAGCGGTAGCGGTACACGCCCTTGTGGGCGATGGCCGGCACCATGCTGGTGGGCTCGCCGACGATGCAGGCCAGCGGCGCGATCCCGGCCTCGCGCATGTCGGCGATCAGTTCCTTCACGCCGAAGCAGCCGATCTCCTCCTCGTAGCTGAAGGCCAGGTGGATCGCGAAGGGCGCCTTGCTGTTGAGGAAGCGCTCCGCATGGGCGACGGCGGTGGCGATGAAGCCCTTCATGTCGGCCGAGCCCCGGCCATACAGCCGCCCGTCGCGCACCACGGCGCCCAGCGGGTCGACCGACCAGTCCTGGCCGTCCCAGGGCACGGTGTCCGTGTGCCCGGACAGGATGATCCCGGCCGGCTTGCCCTCGCCCAGGGTGGCGAACAGGTTGGCCTTGGTGCGCTCGGCGTTGTAGCTCAGCCGGGACTTCACGCCCAGCCGGGCCAGCTCGTCGCGGATGCAGTGGATGAGCGCGAGATTGGAGTTGGCGCTGACGGTGTTGAAGCCGACCAGGGTGCGCGCGAACTCCAGCGCGCGGGGTGCGGGGGTGGGTACAGCCATGCGCCCCATTCTCCGCGAAACTTCCCGGATTACCCCTCATAGGCACAGGACGGGCGCCTCGCTAGACTGGCGGGCTCCCCAGCAGGACCCCCAACTCCCCATGAAGCTCCTGGACTCCATCGTCACCGAAGCCGCGTCCATCGTGGCGCTGCGCCGCGACATCCACGCCCATCCCGAACTCTGCTTCCAGGAAGTGCGCACCGCCGACCTGGTCGCCGCCAAGCTCACCGAGTGGGGCATTCCCGTGCACCGCGGCCTGGGCGGCACCGGCGTGGTCGGCATCGTCAAGAACGGCAGCTCCTCCCGCGCCGTCGGCCTGCGCGCCGACATGGACGCCCTGCCCATGCAGGAATTCAACACCTTCGCGCATGCCAGCAAGCACGCCGGCAAGATGCACGCCTGCGGCCACGACGGCCACACCGCGATGCTGCTGGCCGCGGCCCGCCACTTCGCGAAGAACCGCCATTTCGACGGCACCGTGTACCTGATCTTCCAGCCGGCCGAGGAAGGCGGCGGCGGCGCCCGCGAGATGATCAAGGACGGCCTGTTCGAGAAGTTCCCGATGGAGGCCGTGTTCGGCATGCACAACTGGCCGGGCACCCAGGTCGGCCGCTTCGCCGTCAGCCCCGGGCCGGTGATGGCCTCCACCGCCGAATTCAAGGTCACCATCCACGGCAAGGGCGGCCACGGCGCGATGCCGCACCTGGGCACGGACCCGGTCCCGATCGCCTGCCAGATGGTGCAGGCCTTCCAGACCATCGTCAGCCGCAACATCAAGCCGGTGGACGCCGGCGTGGTGTCGGTCACCATGATCCATTCGGGCGAGGCCACCAACGTGATCCCCGACAGCTGCGAGCTGCAGGGCACGGTGCGCACCTTCCGCGCCGAAGTGCAGGACATGATCGAGGCGCGCATGAAGAAGATCGCCGAGCACGTGAGCGCGGCCCACGACGCCACCTGCGAGTTCGCGTTCCAGCGCAACTACCCGGCCACGGTGAACTCCCCGCCGAGGCGGAGTTCGCGCGCAAGGTGATGGCCTCCATCGTCGGCGAGGCGAACGTGCAGGTGCAGGAACCGACCATGGGCGCCGAGGACTTCGCCTTCATGCTGCAGGCCAAGCCGGGCGCGTACTGCTTCATCGCCAACGGCGACGGCAGCCACCGCGAGATGGGCCACGGCGCCGGCCCCTGCATGCTGCACAACCCCAGCTACGACTTCAACGACGACCTGATCCCGCTGGGCGCCACCTACTGGGTGCGGCTGGCCGAGGAGTGGCTCGCCACGGCCCGCGCATGAGCGGGGCGCGCGACGCTTTTTCCGGGGACTACGCGCAGGCGCGCCAGAAGTTCCTCGCCGCGGCGGCGGATGCCGGCCTGCGGGTGGAAGGCAGGCCGCATCCGCTGCCCGGCCTGCAGGGCGAGCCCCTGGCCATGGACGTCGCCCGCGACGGCCATCCCAGTGCCTCGAAGCTGCTGATCGTCAGCAGCGCCTGCCACGGAGTCGAGGGCTTCTGCGGCAGCGGCGTGCAGGTGGCGGCGCTGCGCGATGCCCAGTGGCGCGCCCATGCCGCCGAGCGCGGCGTGGCGGTGCTGTACATCCACGCGCTGAATCCCTACGGCTTCTCGCACGTGCGCCGCACGACGCACGAGGGCGTGGACCTGAACCGCAACTTCCACGACTTCTCCAGGCCGCTGCCGGTGAACGCGGAGTACCGCGAGCTGCACCCGCTGCTGGTGCCGCCGGAATGGCCGCCCACGGAGCAGAACGCGCAGGCGATCGCGGCCTACATCGAACGCCACGGCGAAAAGGCCTACCAGGCGGCGATCTCGCGCGGGCAGTACGAGTTCGCCGACGGCCTGTTCTACGGCGGCAAGGCGCCGGCCTGGAGCAACCTCGCCCTGCGCGAAACCCTCGGCATCCACGGCCGGCGCGCCGCGCGCATCGCCTGGATCGACATCCACACCGGCCTGGGCCCCAACGGCGTGGGCGAGCGCATCTACGCCGGCCGCGAGGACGCGGCGGCGACCGCGCGGGCCCGGCAGTGGTGGGGTGGCGGCGGCCGCACGCCGGTCACCTCCATCTACGACGGCTCTTCCAGCTCCGCCTTCCTCACCGGCCTGATGTGGACTTCCATCTACGAGGAGTGCCCGCAGGCCGAGTACACCGGCATGGCGCTGGAATACGGCACGCTGCCGGTGCTGCAGGTCTTCCAGGCGCTGCGCGGCGCGCAGTGGCTGGCCGCGCATCCCGATGCGCCGGCGGACGTGGCCGAGGGCATCCGCCGCGACATGATGGAAGCGTTCTACACGGACAGCGACGCGTGGCGCGAGCAGATCCTGGCGCAGGCGCGCGAGGCGCTGTTCCAGGCGGTGGACGGGCTGGCCGGCTGAGACGCCCTGGGTCCCCGCCTGCGCGGGGATGACGGCGCAAGCTCAGGCCGCCAGCGCGCGCGACTGCGCGATCACCAGCAGGCCGTCGAAGATCAGGCTTTCCAGCAGCTCGAAGTGCACCGACATGTGCGGTGCCATCTTCCAGCCCGCGCCGCCCGTCATGTAGCAGGCGGGCTCCGCGCCGCAGCGATGCCGCACGTGCTGCACCATGCGTTCGATGGCGCCCGAGATCGCGAAGGTGCCGCCGCTGGTGAGCGCATCGCTGGTGTTGGTGGGGAATTCGCGCACTTCGCCGGTGGGCACGTGCAGCCCCGCGGTGCCGCTTTCCAGCGCGCGCAGCATGATGCCGTGCCCGGGCAGGATGAAGCCGCCGAGGAAGCGGCCGTGGCCGTCCACCGCTTCCACGGTGACGGCGGTGCCCACCATCACCACCACCATCGGCCGCTGCGGCCCCTGCGCCAGCATGCGGTGGCGCGCGCCGATCATGGCCACCCAGCGGTCGGCGCCGAGCCGGGTCGGATGGTCGAGCCGTTGATCACCCCGGCCTCGGCGGCGCTGGCCACGACCCAGTGCGCGGGCACGACCCAGAGCTCCTCCATCTGCTCCTCGACGCGGCGCTTGACCGCGTCGCCGGCCACGCAGCAACCCAGCATGCGCTCGGGCGCCTGCAGGCCCGCCCACTCGCCGTCGGCCAGCTTGTCGATGTTCTCCAGGAATTCGGCGCCGGTGGCGATCGGCTGGGCGTCGACCGCCGGAGAGGGATAGAGCGCCCACTTCAGGCGCGTGTTGCCGACGTCGACGGCCAGGAAGGTCATGGAGCTGCCGGTGGGCCGCGGCCTCAAGCGGCGGCCTGGAGCGAAACCTGCAGGCCGGCCAGCATGTCGCCGGCCGCCTGCTCCTGCGTCCTGAGCGAGGCGCAGTCGTGTCCCACCTGCTGCAGCGCCGACATCAGCTCCTTGCGGGCGCGGCGTGCCGCGTCCAGCCCTTCGGGCGCGGCCCCTGTTCGGCGACCGCGGCCAGCTTCTGCCGGGCGCCCTTCAGGTCGGAATCGAGCAGCCGCTGCAAGGTCTCCATGAGCGCGGCGCGGCGCTTGGCGACGCCGCGGCAGCGCTCGGAAGCATCCTGGGCCGCGGAGTTGGCGGCGCGCAGCAGCTTCAGGCGCTCCACCAGCAGCTCGCAGCGCTCGTTGTCCTGGCGGATCTGGTCCTGGGCCGCGGCATCGCCGCCGGCCGCCGTGCGCGCCTTGAGCTGGTTGCGCATGTCCTGCAGCCAGCGCGCACCCTGCTCCATGATCTTCTCGATCGCGCGGATCTCCACGTCGAACTCCAGCGCGCTGCGCTCGGCCGCCGCGCCCAGCGACTGCTGCTTGCGCTGCAGCTCGCGCACCTCGTCGGCGAGGTCTTCGGCGGCGTGCGTGGTGCGCTCGTGGTGCGACGCGAATCCGGCGGCGGCCTCCTGCCCTTGCCGGTGACGCGGGCCAGCAGGCCCTTGCGCTCCAGCATCGACAGGTCCAGCTTGTCCAGGTGTTCGTGCAGCGCCTCGCTGGCGCCGGCCACGCCGCGCACGTCGGGCTCGCGCACCTGCGCTTCGATCTGCTTGCACAGGTCCAGCAGGCGGCGCACGTGCCCGCTGCCCGCGTCGGCCGCCATCTGGTTCAGCCACGCGTCCGGCGATGCCGCCGCGGCCGGACGCATCTTGAGCTGGGCCAGCTTGGCCGGCGTCATCAGCGATGCCGTGCGGTCTTCGTCGGAATGGTCGCGCATGGGCGCAATGGTAAACCCGCGCCCCCGGGCCCCAAGCGCTAGATGGCGCCCAGCCAGCAGGCCCGTTGGATCGCCGCCATCTTGTTGTCCACCTTCAGCTTGTTCATGGCGTTGGCCAGGTGGTAGTTGACGGTGCGCTCGGTGCACTGGAGTTCCAGCGCGGTCTCCCGCGCAGTCTTGCCCTGGAAGGCCAGTTCCAGGCACTCCCGCTCCCGCGGGCTCAGCCTGGAGCGGGCGTTGGCGATCGAGCGCTTCACCAGCGGCCAGATGTTCAGGGCCGACCAGGCGAGCAGCGCCGCCTCGGTGCGGTCGGTCAGCTCGCGCGGGCTGAACATGAAGCATTCGAAGGCGCGGCCGGCCGGCAGGGAGAACTCCACCCGCACCACGGTCTGGTAGCCGTGGGCCAGCCAGAGCAGCCGCCAGCGGCTGGTGCGCTCGGGGTCGGACTTGGAGATCGTCTGCCAGGCGACCAGGGGGCGTCCGAATCGCGCCAGCGGGCGCCGAAGTCCCGGCTGTCGGCCAGGGCGGTCGCGGCTTCGGAGACCAGCGGGGGTGGACGGCCACGACCTGGCGGTCGTCGCTGCCGCCGAAGGGATCCGGCCCGAGGACGACCACGGCCTCCACGGAGAACTCGCGCAGGGCCGCCACCCAGTCGCTGAGGATCCCGTCCAGGCTGACACTGTCAAAGTTAACAGGGATCCCCATGCCTCGCCGTTCGTATCACCGCTGGGCTGTGACAATATCACCTTAAGACCATCTCCCATGAGCGAGGACTTGCAGCGGGCCACCTATTCCACGCCACCGCGCGCGATGCTGGAAACGACCACGCAGCGCGTGCGGCATTGGGCGTCGGACGCCGTGCTGCGGCCCCTCGTGGAGCCCGTGCTGCATCCCTCGCAATGGCGCATCCGCGCCCTCGGCTTCACCACCATGCTGGGGCACCCGCTGTTCTGGGCGGTGTGGGAGCTGTGGCTGCCGCAGCCGCACGAGGACCTGTTCCTGCGCCTGCTGATGGCGATGCTGGGCCTCAGCCTGCTGGTGATCCCGGGGTCACCGCGTCCCCCGAGCCGGGGCTCCGCCCTGATCTTCTCGGCGGTCTTCTGGATCACGCTGCCCTGGTTCTTCTCCTGGATGTATTTCTGCAACGGCGGCAACCCGGTCTGGCTGGCCAGCATGGGCGCGATGCTGCTGATCTACTACCACCTGACCGACTGGCGCCTGGCCACCGTGGGCTCGGCCAGCGGCCTGCTGGTGGCCTGGCTGATGTTCCAGGCCATCGGCCCGCAGGCCCCGCCGATCGGCTTCGAAACCGGCGCCGCCAACGCGGTCGTCCTGGGCTTCTGCTGGTCCATGGGGCTGATCCTGGGCCTGTCCTCGTCCAACCTGCGGCGCGAGCAGCTCAATTACACGCTGGGCACGATGGGGATCATGGCGCATGAACTGCGCACGCCGCTGGCGACCATGCAGCTGATCGCCGAGGCGGTGCGCAACGAGGCGCCGCAGCACGGCGGCGAAAGCGGCGAGCGCCTGCAGCAGCTGGGGCACCGCCTGAACCACCTGGTGCGCAACATGAACCACCAGATCGACATGCAGATCACCAACGCGCGCCTGATGCGGCTGGCCGGCGCGCGCGAGCGCATCTCGGCTGCCGAACTGGTGCGCGCCGCCGTGAACGACTTCCCCTACCGCAACTCGCGCGAGCGCCAGGCCGTGACGGTGCGCGTGTACCACGACTTCCACTTCCTGGGCTCGCGCCAGATGTTCGCGCAGGTGGTCGACAACCTGACCAAGAACGCGCTGCGCTCGCTGGCCGCCGCCTCGTCCGCGCCGGTGGCGGGCGACCTGCTGATCGAGGTGGGCGCGCAGGGCGCGCGCGGGCGCATCGTGTTCACCGACAACGGCGTGGGCATGGACGCGGAACTGCGCAAGCGCATCTTCCAGCCCTTCTTCTCCACCGACCGCGGCACCGGCCACGGCCTCGGGCTGGCCTTCTGCCAGCGCGTGGTGCAGGCGGCGCACGGCTCCATCCGGGTCAAGTCCACACCGCACCAGGGTGCGGTGTTCACCATCGAACTGCCGGCCGCCTGAGAGAATGCGCCGGCACACGACATGACCTTCCCCTGTTCCACCGGCCCGGCACCGTCGTCTTCCTCGACGACGACCCGGACTACCTCGAAATGCTGGCGCTGGTGCTGCCACGCCACTGGCACCTGCGGCTGTTCCTGCGCCCCACCGACTGCATCTCCCACCTGCTGCAGGAGCCGCCCTTCTGGGAGGCCGACGCCTGGAACCAGCAGCAGCTGATCGGCCTGTGGCGCGAGGGCAAGCCGCTGATCCCTCAGATCCTGGCCTACTGGTCGCGCTACACGGAGCGCTACGCGCTGTCGCGCGTGTGCGTGGTGGACTTCTCCATGCCCGGCATGGACGGCCTGCAGGTGCTCTCCGAGCTCGCCGACTGGCCGGGTGCGCGCGTGCTGCTCACCGGCCAGGCCGACGAGCAGGTGGCGGTGCGCGCCTTCAACCGCGGCCTGATCGACCAGTTCATCCCCAAGCAGACGCAGGACATCTCGCGCCGCCTGATCGAGGCGGTGGAGCACCTGCTGTTCAGCTCGCACGCGCGCCATGCGCAGATGTGGCGCAGCACGCTCACCCAGGAGCAGAGCGCGCTGCTGCGCAATCCGGGCGTGGATGCGTGGCTGACCAACTTCTGCCTGAAGCACTGGGTGGAACACGTGGTGATCGGCGCGCCCTTCGGCGTGCTGGGCATGGATGCCGCGGGCAAGGTGGCGTGGCTGCAGCTGGAAACCCGCCAGGGACTGCAGGCGCTGGCCGAACTCGCCGAGCTGGCGGGCGTCGCCGGGGCCGACCTGGAGGAGATCCGCGCCGGCACGCGGCTGGCCGACATCGAGCTGCGCCAGGCGCTGTCCTCCAGCCACCCGGTCTCGCTGATGAATGCCTTCGCCGTCGGCGAGCCGGGCGGCCTGCTGGGCGCCGTCTTCGCGGTCGAAACACGCAACGGGCCCGACCCGGAGAACAGCTACAGCCGCTGGCTGGCGCGCCAGCCCAAGCGGCACGTGCAGGACTAGGCGGCTGCGCCGGCGCCCCGCAGCCGGCGCGCGATGCCCCAGTCCCAGGGCTTCACCACCGGCGCGAGCTCGCGCGCGACCGCTTCCACGTGGCCCAGCTCCGCATCGGTCAGGCCTGCGTTGAGCGTCAGCCGCACCATCGCCCGGTTGCGGCTGGTGGCGGGCGCGCAGAACACCGCCCCGACCACGCCGCGCTGTTCCAGCGCATCGCGCAGGGCCAGCGTGTCGGCCTCGGGGCCGGCTTCCAGCGAGATGATCTGTTCGCTGCCATGCTGGATCGGGTAGCCGGCCTCGGCCAGCGACGCGCGCAGGCGCACGGTGTTGCGCCGCAGCCGCAAGCGCGCGTCGTCGCTGTCGCGCACCACGTCCAGCGTCGCCACCAGCCCCGCGATCTCGTGCGGCAGCAGGCACGAGCTGAACACGCTGGGGTAGCTGTGGCACATCAGGTAGTGCCGCAGTTCGTCGGGCATGGTGAAGAAGCCCGCGCGCCCGGCGAAGGCCTTGGCCAGGCTGGCGGTGATGAAGTGGACGCGGTGCGAGAGCCCCAGCTGCGCGCACAGGCCGCGGCCCTGCGGGCCGTGCGTGCCGAGCGAATGCGATTCGTCCACCAGCACCATGCAGCCGTGCGCCTCGGCCGCCTCGACCATCGCCTGCAGGGGGCACAGCGCGCCGGTCGTGCTGTACACCGAATCGACGATCAGCAAGCCGGGCCCATGGCGCGCCGCCATCTTCGCGAAGTGCCCCGGGTCGTTGTGGCGGAAGGGATGCGCGGTGGCACCGGCGGCGCGCACGCCTTCCCACAGGGACATGTGCGCGAGGCTGTCGACGTACACCGGGGTCTGCGGGTCGGCGACCACCTGGATCAGGCCGAGGTTCGCGGTGTAACCCGACTGGCACAGCAGCGCGCCCTGCTTGCCGACGAAGCCGGCCAGCAGCGACTCGAGCGCCGCGTGCGGGCTTCCGTCCAGCTGGAACACGCCCGACTGCACGACGAAGTCGGTGTTGCTGCGCAGGGCCGCGACCTGTGCTGCGACGATCGCCTCGTGCCCGGTGACGGCCAGGTAGTCGTTGCCGTCGAGGCGCACCGCGTCCGGCCCCGGCACGCTGCCGTGGGTGACGAAGCGCCGTCCCCACTCGTTTTCGAAGCGCGCGCGGAATTCGCGCTCGATGCGGGCGCGCAAGTGTTGCGACAGCCCCGGTTCGGTTGGTTTCGGCGCGCTGGCGGCGCCCTTCGTGATGTTCTTGGCAACGACTTCCATGGACAACTCCTCACAAGAGGAGACCATTGAAGAGAAGTTGTTCCGTCCAGGCATCGCCACCCCTGTCAGACCTGACAGGGGGACTTACACCAAGTGCCTCATCCTTAGGGAAATGGCTTAAGCGGAAGCTTCAGGACAGCTGCCCATGGCAGTGCTTGAACTTCTTGCCGCTGCCGCAGGGGCAGGGGTCGTTGCGGCCCACGCGCGGCATGGCGGCGGCAGCGGCAGCCGCGGCGAGCGCCGTGGCGCCGAGGGGGCGCTGGTCGCGCGCCGTGCTCTCGTCCAGCGTGCTCTGCACCTCGCCGCTGTCCGTGGGCGCGGTGTAGGTGACGTTGGCGATGCGCTCGGCGCGGTCCTCCATGTCCTCGGCGGCCTGCTCGACCTGCTCGGCGGACTGCAGGCGCACGGTCATCAGCACGCGGGTGACCTCGTTCTTGACCGCGTCCAGCATCTGGCCGAACAGCTCGAAGGCTTCCCGCTTGTATTCCTGCTTGGGCTGCTTCTGCGCGTAGCCGCGCAAGTGGATGCCCTGGCGCAGGTAGTCCAGCGCGGCCAGGTGCTCGCGCCAGTGCGAGTCGATGCCCTGCAGCAGCACCATGCGCTCGAAGTGGGTGAAGTTCTCCTCGCCGATCTGCGCCACCTTGGCCTCGAAGGCCTCGTTGGCGGCCTTCACCACCATCTCGACGATGTCCTCCTCGCCGATGGCCGTGGCGGCCTCCACATGCTGCTTGATGGGCAGCTCGATGCCCCAGTCGTCGGCCAGCGCCTTCTCCAGGCCCGGCAGGTCCCACTGCTCCTCCACCGATTCCGGCGGCACGTACTGGTGCACCAGGTCGGTGAAGCAGCCCTCGCGCAGCGAGGCGATCTGGGCGCTCAGGTGCTGGGCGTCCAGGATGTCGTTGCGCTGCTGGTAGATCACCTTGCGCTGGTCGTTGGCGACGTCGTCGTACTCCAGCAGCTGCTTGCGGATGTCGAAGTTGCGGCCTTCGACCTTGCGCTGCGCGCTCTCGATCGAGCGGGTGACGATGCCGGCCTCGATGGCCTCGCCATCGGGCATCTTCAGCCGCTCCATGATGGCGCGCACGCGGTCGCCCGCGAAGATGCGCATCAGCGGGTCGTCCAGCGACAGGTAGAAGCGCGAGGAGCCCGGGTCGCCCTGGCGGCCGGAGCGTCCGCGCAGCTGGTTGTCGATGCGGCGCGACTCGTGCCGTTCGGTGGCGATGATGCGCAGGCCGCCCAGGCTCACGACCCGCTCGTGGTCCTTCTGCCATTGCGCGCGCAGTTCCGCGGCGCGCGACTGCTTGGTGCCGGCATCCAGCGTCTCGTCCGCCTCCAGCGCCTCGACCGCCTTTTCCACGTTGCCGCCCAGCACGATGTCGGTGCCGCGGCCCGCCATGTTGGTGGCGATGGTGATCATCTTCGGCCGGCCGGCCTGCGCCACGATGTCGGCTTCGCGCGCGTGCTGCTTGGCGTTGAGCACCTGGTGCGGCAGGTCTTCCTTCTGCAGCAGCCCGTCGATGATCTCGGAGTTCTCGATCGAGGTGGTGCCCACCAGCACCGGCTGGCCGCGCTCGTAGCACTCGCGGATGTCCTGGATCGCCGCCTCGTACTTCTCGCGCGTGGTCTTGTACACGCGATCGAGCTGGTCGTCGCGCCGGCTCGGCTTGTTCGGCGGGATCACCACCGTCTCCAGGCCGTAGATCTCCTGGAACTCGTAGGCCTCGGTGTCGGCCGTGCCGGTCATGCCGGCGAGCTTGCCGTACAGGCGGAAGTAGTTCTGGAAGGTGATCGAGGCCAGCGTCTGGTTCTCGGGCTGGATGCCCACGCCTTCCTTGGCTTCCACGGCCTGGTGCAGGCCGTCGCTCCAGCGCCGGCCCGACATCAGGCGGCCGGTGAACTCGTCGACGATGACGATCTCGCCTTCCTGCACCACGTAGTGCTGGTCGCGGTGGTACAGGTGCTGCGCGCGCAGCGCCGCGTTCAGGTGGTGCATCAGCGCGATGTTCGCCGGGTCGTACAGCGTCGCGCCTTCGGGGATCAGGCCCAGGTTGGACAGGATGCGCTCGGCGTTCTCGTGGCCCTGTTCGGTGAGGAAGACCTGGTGCGTCTTCTCGTCCACGGTGAAATCGCCCGGCTTGGTGACGCCCTCGCCGGTGCGCGGGTCGGCCTCGCCCTCCTGCTTGGTGAGCAGCGGGACCACCTTGCGGATCGCAAGGTACATGTCCGTGTGGTCCTCGGCCTGGCCGCTGATGATCAGCGGCGTGCGGGCCTCGTCGATCAGGATCGAGTCCACCTCGTCGACGATGGCGTAGTTCAGGCCGCGCTGCACGCGGTCGGCGACCTCGTACACCATGTTGTCGCGCAGGTAGTCGAAGCCGTACTCGTTGTTGGTGCCGTAGGTGATGTCGGAACCGTAGGCGCGCTGTTTTTCCTCGCGCGGCATGTTCGGCAGGTTCACGCCGACCGTCATGCCCAGGAAGTTGTACAGCTTGCCCATCCACTGCGCGTCGCGGTTGGCCAGGTAGTCGTTGACCGTCACGACGTGCACGCCCTTGCCCGAGAGCGCGTTCAGGTAGACCGGCAGCGTGGCGGTGAGGGTCTTGCCCTCGCCGGTGCGCATCTCGGCGATCTTGCCCTGGTGCAGCGCCATGCCGCCCATCAGCTGCACGTCGAAGTGGCGCATCTTCATGACGCGCTTGGAGCCTTCGCGCACCACGGCGAAGGCTTCGACCATCAGGTCGTCGACGGTCTCGCCCTTGGCGAGGCGCTGCTTGAACTCCTGCGTCTTGCCGCGCAGTTCCTCGTCGGACAGCTTTTCCAGCTGGCCCTCGAGGGCGTTGATGTCCTCGACGACCCGGCGGTACTGCTTGAGCAGGCGGTCGTTGCGGGAGCCGAAGATTTTGGTCAGGAAGTTCGTGGCCATGGGCGCGGTTGTCGTCTCGGGCCGGCGCGGAGCCGGTCGGACAGCGCAGTCCTTTTGTTGTTCAGCTGGATCAGGTGGAGCCGCGACGCGCCTTTCGCAAGGTCACGAAGGCAGGGGCGGCCAAACCGGGGATTTTAACTGTGCAGGCCGCCGCGCGGGTTCCACGAAAAAGGCCCCGCGTCGCGGGGCCCTTTGCCGGGGAATCCGCCTCAGCGCGGCCGCGCTCGCGCGTCGGCCAGTTCGGCCACGGTCTGGCTGTTGGCGGCCAGGAAGCGCCGGGGTCCTGCGGCACGCCCTGCACCAGCACCTCGAAGTGCAGGTGCGGGCCGGTGGAGCGGCCGGTGCTGCCCACCAGGGCCAGCTTCTGGCCGCGCTTGACCAGGTCGCCCTTCTTCACCAGCAGGCGCGAGGCGTGGGCATAGCGGGTGATCAGGTTGTTGCCATGGTCGACCTCGACCATGTTGCCGTAGGCGGCGTGCAGTTCGGAGGCGACCACCACGCCGCCGGCGGCGGACAGGATGGGGGTGCCGGGTTCGGCCTGGAAGTCCAGCCCGGTGTGCAGGGCGGAGCGGCCGGTGAAGGGGTCGATGCGCCAGCCGAAGGGCGAGCCCACGTGCCCTGCGTGGATCGGGTTCTGCGTGGGCACCATCATCTTCTTCAGGCGCTGGTCGATCAGGCGCGATTCCATCACCGTCAGCAGGTCGGTGCGCTCGCCGGTGAGCTGCTCCAGGTCGTTCAGCGTCGCCTGCAGTTCCTGCAGCGTCAGCGAACGGCCTTCCACCAGCACGCCGCCCCGGCCGGCGATGCCGGCGACCTTGATCTCGTTGGAATTCACGCCGGCCAGCCCGCCGACGCGCTCGCCCAGGGCTTCCAGCTGCTGCATCTTGGCCTGCATCTCGCCCAGCTTGCGGGCCATGGCATCCAGGTTCTCGCGCATGAAGCGGTCACGTTGCTCGAACTCGTCCTGCACCACGAAGCGCACCAGGGTGCCTACCACCGGCCAGCGCTCCCGCGCGCCCTTGAGGAAGACCCAGTGGTACAGGCCGGCGGCCATCAGCATCAGAACCAGCGAGAGCGTCACCAGCGCAAGCACGAGCTTGGTGCCGCTCAGGTGGACCGCGCGGCTCTTGGCCAGCCAGGCATCCGTGATAATGAAATGCACTTCCCAACCCCCTCTTCCGTCCCGTTGTCCTCACCGACCCGCCGCCATCACCCGGTCCTCCTGCACGAGGCCGCCGAGGAATCGCCGACCTTCGCCCGGCTGGCGCAGCTGGTGCGCGAATCCGGTGAACGCCTGCGGGCGATCGAGTCGTCCATCCCTGCGCCACTGCGTGCTTCCATCCGGCCGGGGCCCATCGAGGGGACCACCTGGTGCCTTCTGGTCGACAGCGCGGCGGCGGCTGCGAAGCTTCGTCAGTTGCTACCTTTATTGCAGCAAAAGCTCTGCAGCCACGGTTGGGAGGTTACTTCCATCCGCCTCAAGCTGGGAAGCCACAAGACGTAAGCCGCGGTCCCGCCTGTCCCGGCGGTTGACACCGGTCGTCGCGGAGCTGCCGCCGGTCCGCGACGCGCAGCCGGTTGTCCGGCACGGGCAGCAGCGCGGGCCCCTGCGCCTCGAGCCGGAAGCGCGACACGGTGCGCAGCAGCGAGGCCGCCTCCTCCTTCATGGACTCGGTCGCGGCGGCGGCCTCCTCCACCAGCGCCGCGTTCTGCTGCACCACCTGGTCCATCTGCACCATGGCGACGTTCACCTGCTCGATGCCGGTGCTCTGCTCGCGGCTGGCCGCCGCGATCTCCGCCACCAGCGCGGCGACGTCGTCGACCGAGCGGCGCAGTTCGGCGATGGTGTCGCCGGCGGCGGCCACCTGTTCGCGGCCGGTGCGCACGTCGCCCGAGGACGCGGCGATCAGTCCCTTGATCTCCCGCGCCGCCTCGGCGCTGCGCTGCGCGAGCACCCGCACCTCGGAGGCCACGACGGCGAAGCCGCGCCCATGCGCCCCCGCGCGCGCCGCCTCGACGGCGGCATTCAGGGCGAGGATGTTGGTCTGGAAGGCGATGCCGTCGATCACCGAGGTGATCTCCTGGATGCGCGCGGACGAGGACGAGATCGCGCCCATGGTCGCGACCACGCCGCCGACGACCGCCGCGCCCTTGCCCGCGACGTCGGATGCCGTGCGCGCGAGCTCGCTCGCGGCGCGCGCGTTCTCGGCATTCTGCGAAACGGTGGCCGTCAGTTCCTCCATCGAGCTGGCCGTCTCCTCCAGGGTGCTGGCCTGTTCCTCGGTGCGCTGCGAGAGGTCCACGTTGCCCTGCGCGATCTGGCCGCTGGAGTCCGACACCTGGCGCGCGCCGCGCGTGACCTCGGCCAGCAGCGCGCGCAGCCGCTCCACCATCCCGGCCAGCGCGCGCTGCAGCTGCGCGATCTCGTCGCCGCCCTCGGCCTGCAGCTGCACGGTGAGGTCGCCGTCCGCGACCCGCTCGGCCAGGTGCACGGCGACGCGGATGCGCCGGGAGATCGAACGGGCGATGGCCACGCCCGCCGCGATCGCCAGCGCCGCGGCCAGCAGCATGCCGGCCAGCATCTGGGCCAGGTGCACGCGCTGCTGCGTCATGCGCGCGCGGAACAGCTGCTGCAGGGCCTCGCCTGCGCGTGCCTGCACCGCGAACTGGGCGTCGATCACCCCCGTCATCACGCCGAAGTACAGCGCGGGGTCCGCGGCAGCCGCCGAGGTGCCGAGCACGTCGCGCTCGATCGCCGCCAGCGCCTCGTCGACGCGGGCCAGGGCGGCCAGTGCCGCGGCGCCTTCCTTGGCCTGCGCGCCGCCGTTCCAGGAGTCCACCTTGGCCAGCGAGGACAGGGCCGACGTGCGCAGCAGCCGCGCGGTCTGCGCCAGCGCCGCGACCTGCGTGGGCCCCGCGCAGTTCGCTTGCGCCGGGCCCAGGCAGGCCGCACCGAGCGCGCGGGCCCGGCCCAGCACTTCCGTCAGGTGCGGCAGCTCGACCAGCGACAGCTTCACCAGGTGGTGGGCCTCGGGCGCACTCTCGTAGGCGAGCCCGTGGCTCTCGCTGGCCAGGACCACCAGCGCCAGCGCGCGGTCGACCAGCGCCGTGTGCCGCGCGAAGCTCTCGCGCTGCGGCAGCGCGCCTGACGCAATCTCCTTCGTGATCGACGACCACTCCGAGGCGATGCCCTTCCACGCATCCCGCACCGGTCCGGCAGGCGCGTCGGCGAACGCCGCGGCGGTGCCGGCGTACGCTGCATCCGCTTCCGACTGCTTGGCCGCGCGTTGCGTGGCAAGCCCCGCGTTGAACAACCCCGGTGCTGCTGCGTCAGCTGCACGATGCGCAGCACCTGCAGCGCCGGCGCCACCCCGGCCTCCTTGTGCTGCACCTGCCGCAGGTCCTGCAGCGTCTGCCGGGCGTAGAAGCCGAAAGGCAGCGCGAACAGCAGCGTGCCGAGGAAGGCCAGGAGGAGGAACTTGCGCGAAAGGCTCAGGGAGAAGTCGTTCAGCATGGCGTCGTGAGGGGCGAAACCTCCGAGTCTTGGTTACACCTGCTGACGAATCAAGGGGCACGTGATCCCGTCCGCGACAGCGCGGAATCCCCGCATGGCGACGAAGCTCCGGCGTGGTGCGGCGGCTGCGATGGGCGGCGGCGATGCCGTGATGGATGGGGCCTGCCGCACGGTGGTGGGGCGACGCGCACCATCACGGCAACGCGCGCGGATGCGGGCGTCCGGCAGACACCTGTAGGGTGCGCGCCACAAGGCGCAGCGCGATGACGACAGGCGTGGGGGCGTGGTGCCGGTTGTCCGAATCGAACGGACGACCTACCGCTTACAAGGCGGTTGCTCTACCAACTGAGCTAAACCGGCAACGGGGATTCTCGGGGATTGCGGGCCAGTGCCGCAATGCATCACTTGACGCGCTTGAGCGCGGGACGCGGGCCGCTCGGCGGCTTGGGTGGCTCGTGTTCCGGCGGCTTGCCGCCCTCTTCCGGGACCAGCTGCACCACCTTGCCATCGCCATCGGCGGGCGCGGCGGGCACGCTCGACAGGGGCGAAGGCTTGGACGGCGTGGCGTCTTCCACGGCGCCGGGCACCGGCACCGGGAAGGCCATGCCCTGGCCGTTCTCGCGCGCGTAGATCGCGATCACGCGGCTGACCGGGACCATGATCTCGCGCGCCGTGCCGGCGAAGCGGGCCTTGAACTCGATGAAGTCGTTCCCGAGCTTGAGCGAACTGGTCGCGTCGTAGCTGATGTTCAGCACGATCTCGCCGTTCTTCACGTACTCGCGCGGCACCTGCACGGAGTCGTCCACCAGCACCGCGACGTAGGGCGTGAAGCCGTTGTCGGTGCACCATTCGTACAGCGCCCGGATCAGGTAGGGGCGGGTGGAGGTGGATTCCAGTGCGTTCATCGGTCCTGCGGAAAACGATTACTTCCGCATCACCTTTTCCGAAGGCGTCAGCGCTTCGATGTAGGCCGGACGCGAGAAGATGCGCTCAGCATACTTCAGCAGCGGGGCGGCGTTCTTCGACAGCTCGATGCCGTAGTAGTCCAGGCGCCAGAGCAGCGGCGCGATCGCCACGTCGAGCATCGAGAAGTTCTCGCCCAGCATGTACTTGTTCTTCAGGAACACGGGCGCCAGCTGCGTGAGGCGGTCGCGGATGTGCGAGCGGGCCTTCTCCAGCGCCTTCTCGTTGGACTTGGCGGCGCGCGACTCCAGCGTGGAGACGTGCACGAACAGTTCCTTCTCGAAGTTCAGCAGGAACAGGCGCACGCGCGCGCGGTCGACCGGGTCGCCAGGCATCAGCTGCGGATGCGGGAAGCGCTCGTCGATGTACTCGTTGATGATGTTCGACTCGTACAGGATGAGGTCGCGCTCGACCAGGATGGGAACCTGGCCGTACGGGTTCATCACGTTGATGTCTTCCGGCTTGTTGTACAGGTCGACGTCACGGATCTCGAAGTCCATGCCCTTCTCGAACAGCACGAAGCGGCAGCGATGGGAGAAGGGGCAGGTGGTTCCCGAATACAGCACCATCATTTTGAAAGTCCTTTAAAAACCAAAAAGAGTGGGTGCGCGAAGCAGCCCACTCTACATCGAAGCACGCGCGCGCCGGTGAAGGCCGCGCGCGCCCCTAGTGAACGTTTTTCCAGAAGGCCGCGTTGAGCCTCCAGACGATGACCAGCAGGATGCCGAGGAACAGCAGCACCCACGCGCCGATGCGCACGCGCTGGTTCTGCACCGGCTCGGCCATCCACTGCAGGTAGCCGACCAGGTCGCCCACGGCTTCGTCGTACTGCAGCGGCGTCATGGTGCCCGGGGACACCTGCTTCCAGCCCTTGAAGACCTTCACGTCCTGGCCGTGCGCCTTCTCGGTGCCGAACTGCGGCTCGCGCTCGCCCTGCAGTTCCCAGAAAACGTGCGGCATGCCGACGTTCGGGAAGGCGAGATTGTTCCAGCCGGTGGGACGCTCGGCGTCCCGGTAGAACGTACGCATGTACGTGTAAAGGTAGTCCGCGCCCGTGCCGCCGTGGCCGGAGCGCGAGCGCGCGATCAGCGTCAGGTCCGGCGGCACGCCGCCGAACCATTCCTTGGCTTCCTTGGGATCGAGCGGGGCCACCATGTTGTCGCCCACCTTGGCGGACACCGTCAGCAGGTTGTCCTTGATCTGCTGCTCGGAGATGCCGATGTCCTGCAGGCGGTTGAAGCGCATGAAGGCCGCGGAGTGGCAGTTCAGGCAGTAGTTGACGAACAGCTTGGCGCCGTTCTGCAGCGCCGGCAGGTCGTTGGTGCGGCTGGGCGCCTTGTCCCAGGCGATCTCGTTGCCGCCCGCGGCCTGCGCGCCCGCGGCCACGCCGAGCGCCAGCATCACGGTGAGGATCAGTTTTTTCATTCTGCGAGCTCCGCCTGTCAATGCGCGAAGGTGATGCGCTGGGGCACGGGCTTGAACTCGCCCATGCGGCTCCACCACGGCATCAGCAGGAAGAAGCCGAGGTAGAACACGGTGCCGATCTGCGCCATCAGCGTGAAGGCCGGCGACGGCGGCTGGATGCCCAGGTAGCCGAGCACCACGAAGAAGACCACGAACACGCCGTACATCCACTTGTGCCAGCCCGGACGGTAGCGGATCGAGCGCACCGGGCTCTTGTCCAGCCAGGGCAGGAAGAACAGGATCACGACCGCGCCGCCCATCACCACCACGCCCCAGAACTTGGCGTCGAAGGTCTTGAGCAGCACGATGGCGACCAGCGCGCCGACCACCACGGCCACCTTGGTCACGAAGGACAGGCGCAGCTTCCATACCGCGAACAGCGCGGCCAGGGCGGTGAGCACGCAGAACACGTCGACCATGAAGTCGGTGGTGGCGCGCAGCATCGAGTAGAAGGGCGTGAAGTACCAGACCGGCGCGATGTGCGGCGGCGTCTTCAGCGGGTCGGCCGGGATGAAGTTGTTGTACTCCAGGAAGTAGCCGCCCAGTTCCGGCGCGAAAAGAGATGATCGCGCTGAACACCATCAGGAAGACGGCGACGCCGACCATGTCGTGCACGCTGTAGTACGGGTGGAAGGGGATGCCGTCCACCGAGTGGCCGTGGGCGTCCTTCGGGTAGTCCTTGGCCTTGATATCGATGCCGTCGGGGTTGTTGGAACCCACGTCGTGCAGCGAGAACAGGTGCGCCACCACCAGGCCGAGCAGCACCAGCGGGATCGCGATCACGTGGAAGCTGAAGAAGCGGTTCAGCGTGGCGTCGGACACCACGTAGTCGCCGCGGATCAGCAGCGCCAGGTCCGGGCCCACGAAGGGAACGGCGGCGAACAGGTTCACGATCACCTGGGCGCCCCAGTAGGACATCTGGCCCCAGGGCAGCAGGTAGCCGAAGAAGGCCTCGGCCATCAGCATCAGGAAGATGGCGCAGCCGAAGATCCAGACCAGCTCGCGCGGCTTGCGGTAGCTGCCGTAGATCATGGCCTTGAACATGTGCAGGTACACCACCACGAAGAAGGCGGAAGCACCCGTGGAGTGCATGTAGCGGATCAGCCAGCCCCAGGGCACGTCGCGCATGATGTACTCGACCGAGGCGAAGGCGAGGTTCGCGTCCGGCTTGTAGTGCATCGTCAGGAAGATGCCGGTGACGATCTGCAGCACCAGCACCAGCAGCGCCAGCGAGCCGAAGAAGTACCAGAAGTTGAAGTTCTTCGGAGCGTAGTACTCCGACATGTGGACCTTGTAGGCGTCGAAAGCCGTCGGGAAACGGTTCTCGAACCAGTTGGTCAGCTTGGCGCCAGCGCTGGCGTTCGGGGAGATTTCCTTGAATTCAGCCATGGGAATCAGGCACTCTTCTTGTCTTCGCCGATCAGCAGGCGCGTGTCCGACAGGTACATGTGCGGCGGCACCTCGAGGTTGTCCGGCGCGGGCACGTTCTTGTAGACGCGGCCGGCCAGGTCGAAGGTCGAACCGTGGCAGGGGCACAGGAAGCCGCCCTGCCAGTCGTCCGGCAGCGAGGGCTGCGGGCCGGCGGCGAGCTTGTCGGTGGGCGAGCAGCCCAGGTGCGAGCAGATGCCCACCGCGACGAAGACTTCGGGCTTGATCGAGCGGTGGGTGTTCAGCGCGTAGTCGGGCGTGGGGTAGGCCTTGCGCTCCGACTTCGGGTCGGCCAGCTGGCCGTCGATCTTGGGCAGGGCCGCGAGCTGCTCGGGGTGCGGCGCATGATCCACACCGGCTTGCCGCGCCATTCCACGGTCATCTTCTGACCGGGCTGGAGCGCCGAGATGTCGACTTCGACGGGGGCGCCGGCAGCCTTGGCGCGTTCGGA
Source organism: Ramlibacter montanisoli (assembly GCF_013087525.1). Taxonomy (GTDB): domain Bacteria; phylum Pseudomonadota; class Gammaproteobacteria; order Burkholderiales; family Burkholderiaceae_C; genus Ramlibacter; species Ramlibacter montanisoli. Next base: position 3,045,310 of record NZ_JABFCS010000001.1, read on the forward strand.
GGGCTGGAAGCTGGCGACGAAGGGAACGGCGACAAAGCCCGCTCCCACCGCGCCTGCGCAACCGGACGCGATCAGCCAGGTCCGCTTGCTGGCGTCCACCGTGGAGTTGCTCATGGGGGTCCTCGAGGATCTCTCGTTGTTGAGGGTCAACCCGCGATTGTAGCGGCTCGTTTCGCCCTACTACTTCAAACTGACGCCACCCTCGCGCATACTCGCGCTTCCAACCGGAGGGGTCCCATGAAACTGCTGCACGAATTCCGCGAATTCGCCGTCAAGGGCAATGTCGTCGATCTGGCGGTCGGCGTCATCATCGGCGCGGCCTTCGCCAAGATCGTCGACTCGCTGGTGGCCGACGTGGTGATGCCCATCATCAGCCGGATCATCGGCAAGCTGGATTTCTCCAGCATGTTCATCGTGCTGGGCGAGGTGCCGGCGGGCACGGCCCTGACGCTGGACGCCCTGAAGAAGGCGGGCGTCCCGGTGCTGGCCTGGGGCAACTTCGTCACCGTGGCCATCAACTTCGTGATCCTGGCCTTCGTGATCTTCCTGATGGTCAAGCAGGTCAACCGGCTGCGCCGCATGAACGCCGAGACCCCGGCCCAGGCCGCGGAACCGGCGCCGCCGCCGGAAGACGTGATGCTGCTGCGGGAGATCCGCGACAGCCTGCGCATCGCACGCTAGGCCTGGGCGGACGGCGCGGACAGCGTCCGCGCCATCCGCACGGCCTCGAGCAGGCTGGAGGCATCCGCCAGCCCTTTGCCGGCGATGTCGAAGGCCGTGCCGTGGTCCGGGCTGGTGCGCACCAGCGGCAGCCCCAGCGTCACGTTCACGCCCTTCTCCACCCCGAGGTACTTCACGGGGATCAGGCCCTGGTCGTGGTACATGGCAACGACCACGTCGAATTCGCCGCGGCGGGCGCGCATGAACACGGTGTCGGGGGCGTAGGGGCCATGCAGGTCCAGCCCGTCCTGCGCCGCCGCCTGCATGGCCGGCACGATCACGTCCAGCTCCTCCCGCCCGAACAGGCCGCCCTCGCCCGCGTGCGGGTTCAGTCCGGCGACCGCGATGCGGGGCCGCCGTCGCAGCAGCGCCGACAGCGTGCGGTCCGTGATGCGCAGGGTCTCCAGCACGCGCTCGCGCGTGACCGCGTCGAGCGCCTCGCGCAGCGAGACGTGGATGCTGACCAGCACCGTGCGCAGTTCGTCGTTGGCCAGCATCATGCGCACCGGCATCTGTTCCACGGCGACGCCGGCGTGCATGGCGGCCTGCGCCTGCAGCAGCTCGGTGTGGCCGGGGAAGGGAACGCCCGCGGCCGACAGCGCCTCCTTGTGCAGCGGCGCGGTCACCAGACCGGCGATCTCGCCGCGCAGCGCCGCCTGGGCCGCCCAGAGCACGGCGTCGGCCGCGAGCCGCCCGGCCGCGGCGCTCACCTGGCCCAGGGGCGGCAGGGCACCCGCCGCCGGCGCGCACTGCAGCACCGGGATGCAGCGCGGCGGAACGCCGGCCGCTTCGCCGATGTCCTCGATCTGCGCCACCGCCAGCGATGGCCGTCCGCCCGCGGCGACCTGCGCGCCGCGGCGCATGCAGGCCACGTCGCCCACCACGAAAGTGCCGCGCAGCAGCTCCGGCGCCTGCGCATAAGCCCTGGCGACGATTTCCGGCCCGATCCCGGCCGGATCGCCCATGGTGATCGCAATGGGCTTCATGCGGGGTTGTCCACGTCGATGAACTCGTGCGCGATCCCCAGCTGCTGCGCGACATGTGCAGCCACCGCCGGCGCGCCATAGCGCTCGGTGGCGTGGTGCCCGCAGGCCAGGAAGGTGACGCCGCATTCGCGCGCGTAGTGCGCCTGCGGCTCCGAGATCTCGCCGGTCAGGAAGGCCTGCGCGCCGGCGGCGATGGCCGCCTCGAAGTAGGACTGCGCACCGCCGGTGCACCAGGCGACGCGGCGGATCGCGCCCGGCGCACCGGGCACGCAGGTGACCGGCCGGCCCAGCACCTGCCGCGCGTGGGCGGCGAGCGCCTCGCTGTCCGCGAAGGCCTGGCCGGCGGCGCGCCCGCCCAGGAAGCCCAGCTCCTGCTCGCCGAAGCGCGTATCGGCCTGCAGGCCCAGCCGGCGGCCGAACTGCGCGTTGTTGCCCAGCTCGGGGTGCGCATCCAGCGGCAGGTGGTAGGCGAACAGGTTGACGTCGTGCGCCAGCAGCAGCGCCAGGCGCTGCTTCATCCAGCCGGTGACGCGCCCGTCCTGCCCGCGCCAGAACAGGCCGTGGTGCACGAACACGGCATCCGCCTTGCGGGCGATGGCCGCCTCGATCAGGGCGCGGCTGGCGGTCACGCCCGACACCATGCTGCGGACCTGCTCGCGGCCCTCCACCTGCAGCCCGTTCGGGCCGTAGTCCTTGAACCGCTCCGGCGCGAGCAGGGTGTCGAAGGCTTGCAGCAGGTCTTGCCGAGAGGTCATGTGAATTGGGGCACAGGGTTGAGCCGCCATTCTGCTACGCCGCCCGCGCGCGGCCGGGACCAACATGGCGGCCTCGCAATGAGGCCGCAGCATGGCGGCCTCGCAAGGAGCCCGCATGAACGCGCTCACGATGATGGTGTGGAGCATGGCGCTGGGCGCGATCGCCGCCGTCGCGGTCGCGCGTGCCGGCGACCTGTTCGCGCGGCCCGATGCCATGCAGCTGCGCGCGCTCGGCTACCACCTGAGCGTGTTCCTGCTGGTGCTGGTGGAAAGCGGCGTGCTGCAGCAGGTCGCCCGCCCGGGCGCCGAGCGGCTGCGGGTGCTGCAGGTGCTGGCCGGGCCGGTGTGCGTCGGACTGGCCAACTTCTGGATCCACGGCTGGCTGGCCGCCGGCGAGCGCGACCGCGTGATGGCGGTGGCGCTGCGGCTGTCCGCCTTCGCGCTGCCGGCGCTCGGCCTCGCCGCCCTCGCCCTGCGGGCCGACGCGCAGCTGCCCGCGGCTGCCCTGCTCTCGCTGGCGGGCAGCGGCCTGACCTGCTGGGCCACCGTGCGCGCCTGGACCACCGGCGACCGCCTCGCGCTGCTGATGGCCGTCGGCTGCCTGCTCACGCTGCCCGCCATCGCCGGCCTCTACGCGATCGCCATGCGGCTGGGGCACTGGAACCTGCCGGCGCACGCCGCGGTCGCCCTGGCGGCCACCCTGTGCAATGCGCTGACCGGGCACGTGCTGTGGCGGCGGGCGCGGCGCAGCTGGCGCACGCGCGAGACCGGCAGCGTGCCGGCGATCGACCCGGTGACCAAGGTCCACAGCAGCGCGGCCCTGGTGCAGCAGCTGGTGGCGGCGCAAAAACGCCGGCGCCGCACCGGCCGCGACGGCGCCCTGGTCGCGATCACCGTGTTCGAGCCGCAGCGCATCGCCACCCTGTTCGGCAACCAGGCCCTCAACGAGGTCTGGATGACCCTGGCGACCCGCATCCAGCGGCAGATCGGCGTGGTGAACCCGGTCGGCCGCTACTGGGACCGCTGCTTCGTGGGGCTCGTGGAGACCATCCCGGACCCCGCCTGGGTGCGGACCCTGGGCCTGCGGGTGGCGGCCGCCCTGCGCCGTCCGGTGGAAGTGACGGGCCGCGACGGCGAGCCGGTCCGGGTGCGGGTCGACTTCGGCGTCGGGCTGGTGCACCTGGGGCGCCGCAACCCCGAGGTGGAGGACGTGCTGCACGAGGCCCAGCGCCTGGCCGAGGCGGCGCGGCAGATGCGCTCGCGCGCGGCGCTGGCCGACCCCGCCGGCGGCGCCGCCGTGCCGGTGGAAGAGGCGCAGTTCGGGCCGCGCCGGCACCCCCTCCCGGCGTCCGGGAGCCGGCCGCGGCGCAGGCCGCCACCCCTGACCCACCGGCCGGGCAGGGGGCATACACTTGAGGTTTCCCCCATTTCGAGATCATGCGACGTTACTGGCTGGTCTTTTCCCAAGCCGTCACCGTGCTGCTGGCGGCGTATTTCGTGGTCATGACGATGAAGCCCGAATGGCTGAGCCGTCGCACCGTGACCAGCGGCGTGGCCGGCGTCTCCCTGTCGGAAGCGCCGACCGCGCCCAACGCACCGCCGCCGGCGGGCAGCTTCCGTGCCGCCGCCCAGCGCGCCTCGCAGGCCGTGGTGAGCATCAACACCAGCAAGGCGGCCGACCGGCCCTCGGCCAGCGATCCCTGGTTCCGCTTCTTCTTCGGCGACCAGGGCGCGGTGCCGCAAAGCGGCCTGGGCAGCGGCGTGATCATCAGCCCGGACGGCTTCATCCTCACCAACAACCACGTGGTGGAGGGCGCGACCGAGATCGAGGTGGCGCTCAACGACAGCCGCAAGACCCGCGCGAAGATCATCGGCACCGACCCCGAGACCGACCTCGCGATCCTGAAGATCAACCTGGACCGCCTGCCCGTGATCACGCTGGGCAACTCCGACGCGCTGCAGGTGGGCGACCAGGTGCTGGCCATCGGCAACCCCTTCGGCGTGGGCCAGACGGTCACCAGCGGCATCGTCAGCGCGCTGGGGCGCAACCAGCTGGGCATCAACACCTTCGAGAACTTCATCCAGACCGACGCGGCCATCAACCCCGGCAACTCCGGCGGGGCGCTGGTGGACGTGAACGGCAACCTGATGGGGATCAACACCGCGATCTATTCGCGCTCCGGCGGCAGCATGGGCATCGGCTTCGCCATTCCCGTGTCCACCGCCAAGCTGGTGCTGGAAGGCATCGTCAAGGACGGCGTGGTCACGCGCGGCTGGATCGGCGTGGAGCCGGCGGACCTGTCGCCCGAGCTGATGGAGACCTTCGGCGTGAAGGCGCGCAAGGGCGTGCTGATCACCGGCGTGCTGCAGAACGGGCCCGCCGCCCAGGCCGGCATCAAGCCCGGCGACGTGGTGGTGCAGGTGGGCGGCAAGGACGTCGCCAACGTGTCCGAGCTGCTGACCAGCGTGGCCTCCTTGAAGCCCGGGATGGCCACCCAGTTCAAGGTGCAGCGGCGCGACGACAACGTGGAAGTGAGCGTCACGCCCGGCAAGCGGCCCAAGCCGCGCCAGCAGGCCGGCCAGCCGCCGATCCCCGGGCTGCCCGCGCGCTGAGAGCGCGCCGGCCCGCGCCGGCTACTTCGCGACTTCGCCCTCTTCCTCCGGCGCCTTGGTGTGCCGGATGAACAGCTGCGCGGCCCAGATGCCCACCTCGTAGAGCAGGCACATCGGCACGGCCAGGGCCAGCTGCGACACCACGTCGGGCGGCGTGATGACCGCGGCGATGATGAAGGCCAGCACGATGAAGTAGCCGCGGAATTCCTTGAGCTTCTCGATCGACACGATGCCCATGCGCGCCAGCACGATCACCACGATCGGCACCTCGAAGGCGGCGCCGAAGGCGAGGAACATGGTCATCACGAAGCTGAGGTAGGCCTCGATGTCAGGCGCGGCCGTGATGCTCTTGGGCGCGAAGCTCTGGATGAACGAGAACACCTGCCCGAACACGAAGAAGTAGCAGAAGGCCACGCCGATGAAGAACAGGACGGTGCTGGAGACGACCAGCGGCAGCACCAGCTTCTTCTCGTGCGAGTACAGCCCGGGCGCCACGAAGGCCCAGACCTGCCACAGCACCACCGGCAGGGCGATCAGGAAGGCCGCCATCAGCAGGATCTTCAGCGGCACGATGAAGGGCGAGATCACCGAGGTGGCGATCAGGGTCGCGCCCTTGGGCAGGGTCGCGATCAGCGGCGCCGCCAGGATGTCGTAGAGGGCCGCCGGGCCCGGCCAGACGGCCAGCACCGCCGCGACGATGCCCACGGCGATGAACGCCTTGATCAGCCGGTCGCGCAGCTCCACCAGGTGGGCCACGAAGGGCTGTTCGGTGCCGGCGAGCTCGTCTTCCGGTTCGTTCGGGGTGGTGGACATAGGGGGACGGCCGCCGGCGCTGCTGCCGGCCCCGCTTTCAGTTGAACTTCTGCGGGCGGTACTTTGCCACACGCGCCGCGCCGGACAGCGCGCGGGTGCGCTGGCCGCTGCGGGCCTTGTACCAGTTCGGCACGGTGCCCTGCTTCAGGCGCCACTTCTTCTTCGGGTGCTTGTACTCGGGGAAGGAGGGCGGCTCGCTCAGCGCGCTGTGCGCCGTGGAGGTGGCGTCCTCCCACTGCTTCTCGAAGTCGGAAGCCGCGGTGGAGACCGATTGCTCGACGTCGCGCGCCGCGCTCTCCACCGTTTCCTTCATCTTCTTGAGCTCGTCGAGCTCCATCGAGCGGTTGACCTCCGCCTTGACGTCGGCGACGTAGCGCTGCGCCTTGCCCAGGAGCGTGCCCACCGTGCGGGCCACGCGCGGCAGCTTCTCGGGACCGATGACGATCAACGCCACGGCGCCGATCAGCGCCATCTTGGACAGGCCGAGGTCGATCACTTAGGCGATCAGGACTTGTTCCGCGCTTCGACGTCGATCGTGGTCTTGTCCGCGGGAGCCGCGGAAGGACCCTGCGAGGCCGTCACCTGGCTGGACGGGGGCACCGGCGTATCGGGCTGCGAGCCGTCCTTCATGCCGTCCTTGAAGCCCTTCACGGCGCCGCCCAGGTCCGAGCCGATGTTCTTCAGCTTCTTGGTGCCGAACACCAGCACCACGATCAACAGCACCACCAACCAGTGCCAAATGGAAAAGGAACCCATGGATTACTCCTGTCTTACTGCTCGGATTCTAGTCGGCAGGCGAAGTTCAGCTGCCGCGCACGGAGATTGCTCAGCCCTTGAGCCAGGGACGCGGCCCGCCGATGACGTGGAAGTGCAGGTGCGGCACTTCCTGGCCGCCGTCGTCGCCGGTGTTGCACACCAGCCGGAAGCCGCCTTCGGGATAGGGCCGGCAGCCTTCCTGCTTCGCCAGTTTCGGCACCAGGCTCATCAGCCGGCCCAGCATCGCGGCGTGCTTGTCCTCCACGTGCGCCATGGAAGTGACGTGCTCCTTGGGGATCAGCAGGAAGTGCACCGGCGCCCAGGGATGGATGTCGTGGAAGGCGAGGATCTCCTCGTCCTCGTAGACCTTCTTCGAGGGGATCTTGCCCTCGGCAATCTTGCAGAAGATGCAGTTCGGGTCGTGGCTCATTCGCGTCTATTCGGGGAGGCGGTTGTCGTTGAAGCGCAGCCAGCCGCGCAGGCAGCGGTACAGGTACCAGACGCCGATCAGCGTCCAGGCGATCGCGCCCGGCAGGAACAGCAGGAACCACAGCGGCGAGGTGATGGTCAGCCACACCAGCGTCCACCACACCGTGCGGATCATGTAGTTGTGGTGCGCCAGGTACAGGCTGTCGCGCTCGTCGGCGCGCTTGACGTAGTGCACCACCAGCGCCACCAGCGACAGCGTCCAGAAGGTGAAGGGCGACACCGTGTGCATGCCGTACAGCACGTGCATCACGGTGCGGTCGGCGGGCGACTTGTCTTCGAGCGTCACGTAGTCGGTCTCGGGCATGGCGTTCCCCCTTGTCTTGCCGCTATTCGCCGCGGCCCTCGCGCTCGCGTGCCTTGCGCAGGGCCTTTTCCTCCAGGCCGCCGAGGCCCTCGCGCCGCTGCAGTTCCGCGACGACGTCGGCCGGCCTCAGCCCGTAATGGGCGAGCGCGATCATGCAGTGGAACCAGAGGTCCGCGACCTCCCCACCAGCCTGGCGCGGTCGCCGCCATGGTCGATGTCCTTGGCCGCCATCACGACCTCGGTCGCTTCCTCGCCGATCTTCTTCAGGAAGGAGTCGGGGCCCCGCTGCAGCAGGCGCGCCACGTAGCTCGCGTCCGGGTTGCCCCCGTTCGCGGGCTTGCGGCTCTCGATGACATCGGCCAGGCGGGCCAGGGGGTCGGCAGCGGTCATGAAGGCCTATTTGTAGATGCTGGACGGGTCTTTCAAGACAGGTTCCACCACCTGCCAGGCGCCGTCGCGGTAAAGGTGGAAGAAACAGCTGTGGCGGCCCGTGTGGCAGGCGATCGAGGGGTCGTGCCCGAGCTGGGTGACCTTCAGCAGCAGCACGTCGTCGTCGCAGTCCATGCGGATCTCGTGCACCTGCTGCACGTGGCCGGACTCCTCGCCCTTGAACCACAGCTTGCCGCGCGAGCGGCTGAAATACACGGCGCGCCCGGTTTCGGCGGTCTTGCGCAGGGCCTCGCGGTCCATCCAGGCGAACATCAGCACGTCGCCGCTGGACGCTTCCTGCGCGATGACGGGGACGAGCCCCTGGGCGTCCCACTTGACCTGGTCGAGCCAATCCATGGGACGTATTGTCCCCGATCGCAGCGTCAGAGGCGCACCGGGATCCCGCGTTCCGCCATCCTCTGCTTGGCCTGCTGCACCGTGTACTCGCCGTAGTGGAAGATGCTGGCGGCCAGCACCGCGTCGGCGCCGCCCTGCTGGATGCCGTCGGCCAGGTGGTCCAGGGTGCCCACGCCGCCCGAGGCGATGACGGGCACGGGGACGGCGTCGCTCACCGCGCGGGTGAGTTCCAGGTCGAAGCCGGACTTGGTGCCGTCGCGGTCCATGCTGGTGAGCAGGATCTCGCCGGCGCCGCGTTTCGCCATTTCGGTGGCCCAGGCGACGGCGTCCAGGCCGGTGTTGCGCCGCCCGCCGTGGCTGTACACGTCCCAGCCCGGTCCGCGGCTGGCGGCATCCTCGGCGCTGCGCCGCTTGGCGTCGATCGCCACCACGATGCACTGCGCGCCGTACCTGGCGGAGGCGGCGGCGATCATGTCCGGATTGGCGATGGCCGCGGAGTTGAAGCTGGTCTTGTCGGCCCCGGCATTGAGCAGCCGGCGCACGTCTTCCACGGTGCGCACGCCGCCGCCGACTGTGAGGGGGATGAAGACCTGCGAGGCGACGGCCTCGATGATGTGCAGGATCAGGTCGCGCTCGTCGCTGGTGGCCGTGATGTCCAGGAAGGTCAGTTCGTCGGCGCCCTGCTCGTTGTAGCGCGCGGCGATCTCCACCGGGTCGCCCGCATCGCGCAGTCCGACGAAGTTGACGCCCTTGACGACGCGGCCGCCGGTGACGTCCAGGCAGGGGATGATGCGCTTGGCCAGCACCTCAGGTGCGTCCGTTGAGTTCGTCGGCGCGGGACTGCGCCTTGGCGAAGTCGAGGTCGCCGGAATAGATGGCGCGCCCGCAGATCACGCCCTCGATGCCCTCGTCCTCCACCGCGCACAGGGCCTCGATGTCCTTCATCGAGGACAGGCCGCCGGAAGCGATCACCGGGATGGTGAGGGCCTGGGCCAGCTTGACGGTGGCGTCCACGTTGATGCCGGTGAGCATGCCGTCGCGGCCGATGTCGGTGTAGATGATGGACTCGACGCCCCAGTCCTCGAACTTCTTCGCCAGGTCGGTCACCTCGTGGCCGGTGAGTTTGCTCCAGCCGTCGGTGGCCACCTTGCCGTCCTTCGCATCGAGGCCGACGATGATGTGGCCGCCGAAGGCCGTGCAGGCGTCCTTCAGGAATCCGGGGTTCTTGACGGCGGCGGTGCCGATGATCACGTAGCGCAGGCCGCCGTCGATGTAGCGCTCGATGGTGTCGAGGTCGCGGATGCCGCCCCCGAGCTGCACCGGGATGTCGTCGCCGACCGCCTTGAGGATGGAGCGCACCGCGGAGAAGTTCTGCGGCTTGCCGGCGAAGGCGCCGTTCAGGTCCACCAGGTGCAGCCGCCGGGCGCCGCGATCCAGCCAGGTCCGCGCCATGGCCGCGGGGTCCTCGCTGAAGGTGGTCGCCTGGTCCATGTCGCCTTGCTTCAGGCGAACACAATGGCCGTCTTTCAGGTCAATCGCGGGGATCAGCTGCATGGGAAAAGTGGAGGAATGCGGCTGGGTGCCGCGACCCGGGAACCATCAGGGTGTCCAGTGGAGGAAGTTGCGATAGAGCGAGAGGCCCTGGTCTGCGCTTTTTCAGGGTGGAACTGGGTCGCAAAAATATTATCGCGGCCCACCGCGCAGGTAAAGCGAACGCCGTACTCGGATTCCCCGACGCTGTGGCGCGGGTCCGACGGCATGGCGTAAAAGGAATGCACGAAATAGAACCAGCTTTCGTCCGGCACGCCCTCCCACATCGGGTGGCGCTGCGCCTGCTGCACGCGGTTCCAGCCCATTTGCGGGACCTTGTAGCGGCTGCCATCCGGCTGGCGCTGCCCCTCCAGCTGGAAGCGCACCACCTCGCCGTGGATCAGGCCCAGGCCGCCGGTCGGGCCTTCCTGGCTGCGATCCAGCAGCATCTGCATGCCCACGCAGACGCCGAACAGGGGCTTGCTGGCGGCCGCTTCCAGCACCGATTCCAGCAGCCCGGACTCGCGCAGCTCGCGCATGCAGTCCGGCATGGCGCCCTGCCCCGGCAGCACCACGCGCTCGGCCGCGCGCACCACCTCGGGGCGGGAGGTCACGATGGCATGCACGCCGCTGCCGGCGGCCACGTGCTGGACCGCCTGCGAGACCGAACGCAGGTTGCCCATGCCGTAATCGACGACCGCGACCGTCCGAGCGCTCAAAGAGATCCCTTCGTGGAAGGAATCGTGCCGGCGGCGCGCGGGTCGAGCTTCAGGGCGGAACGCAGCGCGCGGGCGAAGGCCTTGAACACCGTCTCGCACTGGTGGTGCGCGTTCTCGCCGCGCAGGTTGTCGATGTGCAGCGTGACGAAGGCGTGGTTGCAGAAGCCCTGGAAGAACTCGTGCGCGAGCTGGGTGTCGAAGGTGCCGATCATCCCGCTCTTGAAAGGCACGTTCATGATCAGCCCCGGCCGGCCGGAAAAGTCGATCACCACGCGCGACAGGGCCTCGTCCAGCGGCACGTAGGCATGGCCGTAGCGGCGGATGCCTTTCTTGTCGCCCACGGCCTTGTAGACGGCCTGGCCCAGGGTGATGCCCACGTCTTCCACCGTGTGGTGGCCGTCGATGTGCAGGTCGCCTTCGGCCTGGATGTCCAGGTCGATGAGGCCGTGGCGCGCGATCTGGTCCAGCATGTGGTCGAAGAAGCCGATGCCGGTGGCGAGCTTCGCCTGCCCGGTGCCATCCAGGTTGACGCGGACGGCGATCCGGGTTTCCGCGGTGTTGCGGGTGACTTCTGCGGTGCGGTTGCTCATAGGGTGGACTGCAGGGCGGACAGCATCTGCGTGTTCTCTTCGGGGGTGCCGATGGTCAGGCGCAGGCAGCCGGCCAGCAATGGGTGCATTTTAGAAACGTTCTTGACGAGCACCTTGCGCGCCTTCATGCCCTCGAAGCTGCGTGCCGCATCCGGCACGCGCACCAGGATCATGTTGGCGTCGCTGCGCCAGGCCTGCAGGCCCATCTCCCGCAGCGCCGCCTGCACGCGCTCGCGCTCGGACTTGATCTGGGCGGCCTGGGCGGCGAACACGTCCTCGTGCTCCAGGGCGAACAGGGCCGCCTCGCAATTGAGCACGCTCACGTTGTAGGGCGGGCGCACCTTGTCGACCTGCGCGATCAGCTGCGCCGGGCCCATCATGTAGCCGATGCGCACGCCGGCCAGGCCGAACTTGCTCAGGGTGCGCATCAGCAGCACGTGCTCGTGCTTCGTGACGCGATCGAGGTAGCTGCGGCTGGCGAAGGGCTGGTAGGCCTCGTCGATCACCACCAGGCCGGGCGCGGCAGCCACGATCTTCTCGATGGTGGCGTCGTTCCAGAGGTTGGCGGTCGGGTTGTTCGGGTAGGCCAGGTAGACGATCGCCGGCTGGTGCAGCGCGATCGCATCGAGCATGGCCTGTTCGTCCAGCTCGAACTCCGGCGTGAGGTCGACGCCGACGAATTTCAGGCCCTGCTGCTGCGCGCTCATGGCGTACATCACGAAGCCGGGCAGCGGCGCCAGGATGGTGGCGCCCGGCACGTCGCAGGCCATGGCCAGCATGGTGATCAGTTCGTCGGAGCCGTTTCCGAGCATCAGGCCGAAGCCTTCGGGCAGCTGCGCGTGCTTCGCCAGGGCCGCCCGCAGTTCGTCGATGCGGTCGCCCGGGTAGCGGTTCAGGGCGACGGCGGCGAGCCGCTCGCCCAGCTCCTTCTGCAACGCGGGCGGCAGCCGGTGCGGGTTCTCCATGGCATCGAGCTTGACCATGCCCCGCGAGTCCTGGATGGCATAGGCATGGGTGGACTGGACGTCCTGCCGGATGCGGGTGGCGATCAGTCGGTCCAGGGTGGCGCTCATGGCAGGAAGGGCAAGGTCCGCCTCTGCGGACGCGGGTTGCGAAAAAGGGGGTAGCCCGACGGCTGGACCCAATACTAACGCTTGATCCGAAGCTCCGCCGCGCGGGCATGCGCTTGCAGGCCCTCGCCGTAAGCCAGTTCGGCGGCGATCAGGCCCAGCGACTGGGCGCCGGCCTCGCTCACCTCGATGAGGCTGCTGCGCTTCTGGAAGTCGTACACCCCCAGCGGGCTGGAAAAGCGCGCCGTGGTGCTGGTGGGGAGCACGTGGTTGGGGCCGGCGCAGTAATCCCCGAGCGATTCACTCGTGTACGCGCCCAGGAAGATCGCGCCGGCATGCCGCAGCAGCGGCTCCCAGCGGTGCGGCTCGCCGCTGGCGATCTCCAGGTGCTCCGGCGCGATCCGGTTGCTGATCTCGCAGGCTTCTTCCATGTTCCGGGTCTGGATCAGGGCGCCGCGGCCGTTGAGCGACTTGGCGATGATCTCCGCCCGCGGCATCTCGGGCAGCATGCGGTCGATCGCGGCCTGCACCGCCTCGATGTACTTCGCGTCCGGGCACAGCAGGATGCTCTGGGCCAGTTCGTCGTGCTCCGCCTGCGAGAACAGGTCCATGGCCACCCAGTCGGCCGGCGTCGTGCCGTCGGCCAGCACCAGGATCTCGCTCGGGCCGGCGATCATGTCGATGCCGACCTGGCCGAAGACGCGCCGCTTGGCGCTGGCGACGTAGGCGTTGCCGGGGCCGGTGATCTTGTCCACCCGGGGCACCGTCTCGGTACCGTAGGCGAGCGCGGCCACCGCCTGGGCGCCGCCGATGGTGAAGACGCGCGTCACGCCGGCCACGTAGGCCGCGGCCAGCACCAGCGGGTTCTTCTCGCCGCGCGGGGTGGGCACCACCATGATGATCTCGCCCACGCCGGCGACATGCGCCGGGATCGCGTTCATCAGCACGGAGGAGGGATAGGCCGCCTTGCCACCGGGCACGTAGATGCCGACCCGGTCCACCGGCGTCACCTTCTGACCGAGCAGGGTGCCGTCGGCGTCGCGGTAGCTCCAGCTCTCGCCGCTGGCCTTCTTCTGGGCCTCGTGGTAGCTGCGGACACGCCGCGCCGCGCTTTCCAGCGCTTCGCGCTGCCTGGCCGGCAGCGACTCGAAGGCCGCCTTCAGCTCGGACGGCTTCAGCTCCAGCTGCGCCATCGCGGCCGCCTTCATGTCGAAGCGGTTGGTGTATTCCAGCACCGCGGCGTCGCCGCGCTTGCGCACCTCGGCCAGGATGTCCGCCACCGCCTGCTCGATGCCGGCATCGGTGTCGGCCGACCAATGCAGGCGCGCCGCCAGCGCGGCGTCGAAGCCGCTCGCGGTGGTGGCGAGGCGCAGGGGTCGGGCGGAAAGCGTCATTTCTGGGAGGCGGCGACGGTCCTGGCGAACACGTCGATCAGGTGGCGGATGGGTTCCTGCTTCAGCTTGAGCGCGGCCTGGTTGACCACCAGCCGGGAGCTGATGTCCATGATGCGCTCGACCTCGACCAGGTTGTTCGCCTTGAGCGTGCCACCGGTGGACACCAGGTCGACGATGGCGTCGGCCAGCCCGGTCAGGGGCGCCAGCTCCATGGAGCCATAGAGCTTGATCAGGTCCACGTGCACGCCCTTGGCGGCGAAGAACTCGCGCGCGATCGCGACGTACTTGGTGGCCACGCGCAGCCGCGAGCCCTGGCGCACGGCGCTGGCGTAGTCGAAGTCGGAGCGCACGGCCACGCTCACGCGGCACCTGGCGATCTGCAGGTCCAGCGGCTGGTACAGGCCCTGGGCCCCGTGCTCGATCAGCGTGTCCTTGCCGGTCACCCCCAGGTCGGCACCGCCGTACTGCACGTAGGTGGGCACGTCGGTCGCGCGCACCAGCACCACCTGCAGGTCGGGATTGCAGGTCGGCAGGATCAGCTTGCGCGATTTTTCCGGGTCTTCCAGAACGGAAATCCCTGCGGCTTTCAGGAGCGGCAGGGTTTCGTCGAAGATGCGCCCTTTCGACAGGGCCAGGGTAATGGCGGGCTTTCCCGCAGAGGTCATTTCACTCTTTCGATGTCCGCCCCGAGCGCCGTGAGTTTGGCTTCCATTTGCTCGTAGCCACGGTCGAGATGGTAAATCCGATCGACGATGGTTTCGCCGTCGGCCACCAGGCCGGCGATCACCAGGCTGGCGGAAGCGCGCAGGTCGGTCGCCATGACGGTCGCCCCGGACAGGCTTTCCACCCCGTGGGTGACCGCCACCTTGCCGTCCACGTCGATCCGCGCGCCCATGCGCATCAGCTCGCTGACGTGCATGAAGCGGTTCTCGAAGATGGTCTCGGTGATCTTGGCGTCGCCCTCGGAAATGCAGTTGAGCGCCATGAACTGCGCCTGCATGTCGGTGGGGAAGCCGGGGTATTCGGTGGTCTTGAAGCTCTGGGCGTCCAGCCGCCGGTCGGCGCTCACGCGGATGCCGTCGGCCAGCGGCTCGATCTTCGCGCCGGCGGCCTGCAGCAGGTCGATGACGGCGCCCAGGTGGTCGGCCCGGCCGTCCCGCAGGAACACGCTGCCGCCGGTGGCCGCCACCGCGCACAGGAAGGTGCCGCACTCGATGCGGTCGGACACCACCTTGTGCGTCGCGCCATGCAGCCGCTCCACGCCCTGGATGCGGATGCGGCCGGTGCCGTGCCCTTCGACCTTGGCGCCCATCGCATTGAGCATGTCGCCCAGGTCGGTGATCTCAGGCTCCAGCGCCGGGTTCTCCAGGATGGTCTCGCCCTCGGCCAGCGCCGCGGCCATCATGAAGTTCTCGGTGCCGGTCACCGTGATCATGTCGGTGCGGATGTGCGCGCCCTTCAGGCGCGTCCAGCCCTTGGGCAGCTTGGCGATCATGTAGCCATGCTCGATCACGATCTCGGCGCCCATCTTCTGCAGGCCCTTGATGTGCTGGTCCACCGGGCGCGCGCCGATCGCGCAGCCGCCGGGCAGCGACACCGTCGCCTCGCCGAAGCGCGCGAGCAGCGGCCCGAGCGCGAGCACCGAGGCGCGCATGGTCTTCACCATCTCGTAGGGCGCTTCCGGGAAATGCAGGCCGGCCGACTCGATGGTCACCGTGCCGTCGCCCGCGAATTCCGCCGTCGCGCCCATGTTGCGGATGAGCTTGAGCATCGTCGCCACGTCCTGCAGGCGCGGGATGTTCTTCAGCGTCATCTGGTCCGGCGTGAGCAGCGCCGCGCACAGTTCGGGCAGCGCCGCGTTCTTGGCGCCGGAAATGCGAACCTCGCCGTTCAGCGGACGGCCGCCGCGAATCAAGAGCTTGTCCATGAGCCTCAGTGGGGTTGGTTCGCCCATTCGTCGGGCGTGAATGTCTTCATCGACAGGGCATGAACCTCGTCGGTGTGCATTCTCGCACCGAGCGTCTTGTAGACGCGCTGGTGCCGCTGGATTGGACGCAAACCGGCGAACTCGGCTGACACGATCAGCGCCGACCAGTGGCGGCCGTCGCCCTCGACTTCGATGTGCTCGCAGGCGAGCGAGGAGGCGATGAGTTGGCGCAGTTCGTCGGCAGTCATGGAAAAGCTCTCTTTTACCCGCGGATCTTGTAACCGATGCGCAGCAGGTGCACGGCAATGGCGCTCACGCCCAGCATCGCGCTGCCGACGATGCCCAGGCTGAGCCAGGGCGACACGTCGCTCACGCCGAAGAAGCCGTAGCGGAAGCCGTCGATCATGTAGAAGAAGGGATTGAGGTGGGACACGCGCTGCCAGAACTCGGGCAGCGAGTGGATCGAATAGAAGACGCCGGACAGGAAGGTCATCGGCATGATGATGAAGTTCTGGAAGGCCGCCATCTGGTCGAACTTCTCGGCCCAGAGGCCGGCGATCACGCCCAGCGCGCCCAGCATGCCGGCGCCCAGCACCGCGAACACCAGGATCCACAGCGGCGCGGCGAACGTCACCTGGGTGAACCACACCGTCACCAGGAACACGCCCAGGCCCACGCACAAGCCGCGGGCGATCGACGAACCCACGTAGGCGATGAACCAGCTCCAGTGCGACAGCGGCGTGAGCAGCACGAACACCAGGCTGCCCATGATCTTGCTCTGGATCAGCGAGGAGGAGCTGTTGGCGAACGCGTTCTGCAGCACGCTCATCATCACCAGGCCGGGCACCAGGAAGGCGGTGTAGGGGACGGTGTCGTAGACCTTCACGTGGTCGGCCAGCACGTGGCCGAAGATCAGCAGGTACAGCAGCGCGGTCAGCACCGGCGCCGCCACCGTCTGGAAGCTCACCTTCCAGAAGCGCAGCACTTCCTTGTAAAGCAGCGTCTGCCAACCAGTCATGCGGGCACCTTCTCGCGGCCGGCCGTCATCACGTCGAGGAAAACGTCCTCCAGGTCCGCCTTGCGGATCTCCACGTCCTCCACCCGCAGGCCGGCCTGGCGGATCACCGCCAGGTGCTGCTCGATCTCGTGGGCGTCGTGCGCCGGCAGCTGCACGATGCGGCCGGTCACGCGCGCCTTGCCTTCGAAGGCGGGCGGCAGCGTGCCGTCGAACTTGAAGCGCAGCACGTTGCTCGACGCCGCCTTCAGCAGGTCGCTGGTGCGCTCCAGCGCCACCACCTTGCCGGCCTTGAGCATCGCGATGCGGCTGCACAGGGCCTCGGCTTCTTCCAGGTAGTGGGTGGTGAGCAGCACCGTGTGGCCCTGCTTGTTCAGGCGGGCGATGAACTGCCAGAGGGTCTGGCGCAGTTCCACGTCGACACCCGCGGTCGGCTCGTCGAGCACGATCACCGGCGGGCGGTGCACCAGCGCCTGCGCCACCAGCACGCGCCGCTTCATGCCGCCCGAGAGCTGCCGCATGTTGGACGTCGCCTTGTCGGCCAGGCCGAGATTGGCCAGCAGTTCGTCGATCCAGGCGTCGTTGTTCTTCACGCCGAAGTAGCCGGACTGGATGCGCAGCGCCTCGCGCACGGTGAAGAAGGGGTCGAACACCAGTTCCTGCGGCACCACGCCCAGCGTGCGGCGGGCCTGCGCGTACTCCTTGTGCACGTCGTGGCCGTGCACCAGCACCTGGCCCGAGGTCGCGCGCACCAGGCCGGCGAGCACGCTGATCAGCGTGGTCTTGCCCGCGCCGTTGGGCCCGAGCAGGCCGAAGAACTCGCCCTGCTGGATGTCGAAGCTGACCTTGTCCAGTGCCTGGAAGCTGCCGCGCGCGGTGCTGTAGGTCTTGGAGACGGACTGAAAGGAGATGGCGGGCATGGGCAACCCGCCATTTTACCGAGCCGGGGTGCACGCCCCGTCCGCAAGGGTACTAGGCGGAGGCGGGCTCGGGCAGCAGTTCCGCCACGCCGTAGAGCGTGGCGAGCGCGCGCAGGCGCGGATGCAGGTGCACCACCGCGAAGGTCTTGCCGCGGGCCAAGGCCTCGCGGCGGCACTCCAGCAGCACCGCCAGCGCCGAGGAATCGAAGCTGCGCAGCGCCGAAGCGTCGGCCACGGCCTGCGGCCCGGGATCGGAACGCAGCGCCTGGGCCAGCATGCCGCAGCATGCGGTGGCCTGGGCGTGCGTCAGTTCGGCGGGCAGGACCAGCACGGCGGCGTCAGCCCTGCGGGCCGCGCCGGCGGCGGCGTTGGCCTTGTTGCGTTCGGCCATGGTGGCGATCAGGCCATCGATGCCCTTGGCATTGACCTGCTCGGCGAACTGGCTGCGGTAGGTTTCCACCAGCCACACGCCCAGCACGTTCAGGTTGTAGATCTTCCAGCCCGCGCCCTGCCCCGGCGTCTTCTCCAGGCGGTATTCCAGCTGGATCGGTTCGCCGCGGCCGCGGATTTCACTGCGCACGATGACGTCGGTGTCGGCGGGCTGGGCCCGCAGCGGCTTGACCGAGACGGACTCGTCGTTCACCTGCGAGAGCGCACCGGCATAGGTGCGCACCAGCAGCAGCTTGAACTCCTCCTGCAGGCGCTGGCGCTGCTCCGGCGTGGCCTGGCGCCAGGCCGGGCCGACCGCCGAAGCCGTCATGCGCTGGAAGTTCACGTTCGGCATGATCTTGTTGTCGACCACCTGCATGATGCGGTCGATGTTGCCGGACTGGACCAGCTTGTCGGTCTTGATGATGCCCAGCACCTCGTCGGAGAGGCGCTTCATCATGGCGTCGGGTGCTTCGTCGGCGGCGTGCGCCAGCGGCCAGGCACCTGCCATGGCGGTCGCGAGCACGGCGGCCGCCATGCGGCCCAGGTTTCGTCGGTTCATTTCTTTCCTTTCCTGCCGGGCTTGCACCCGGGGTTCCTGTTGGAACAGCCCGAGCGTGCCCGGTTTCGATCTTCACCAGCCATCAGTGAAACAGGCTGCAACCAGCTTCTAACGCGCGGGGGCCGGTTGCGGTTGTCCTGCCGGGGCCGCGGGGGCCGCGGCCGGGGCCGGCTCCAGCGACTCGTCCGGCAGCGGCGGCGGCACCTCGCGGTCCTCCTCGCGGTCGAACACCTCCGCGCGCCGGCGCTGCAGGTAGGCGTCGCGCGTGAAGGAATACTTGTCCAGCGAGACCTCTTCCAGCACGTTGCTCACGCGGATGAGGTTGGCGCGCGTGTCGATCACCCGCAAGGTCTGCAGGCCGGCCCGCAGGCCGCCCGGGTCCACGGTGCGCAGCAGGTCGAAGCGGTACTCCACCGGCAGGGCCGCGGCATCGCGCAGGGTCGAGGGTCCCAGCAGGGGCAATACCACGTAGGGGCCGGTCGGCACGCCCCAGCGCCCCAGCGTCTGGCCGAAATCCTCGCGGTGGCGGTCGATGTTCAGGTCGCTCGCCAGGTCGAAGATCCCCAGGATCCCGAACGAGCTATTGAGCTGGAAGCGCGCGTAGTTGTCGCTGAAGTCCTGCAGGCGGAACTGCAGCAGGCTGTTGACCGCGGACCAGGCGTCGCCCAGGTTGCCGAAGAAGTTCGACACGCCCGTGCGCACCAGCGGCGGCACTTTCTCGCGGTAGAAGGTGGCCGCCGGCTTGAGCACGATGCGGTCCACGTTCTCGTTGAATTCGTGGGAGCGGCGGTTGAAGCCCTCCCACGGGTCGCGCGGATTGGGCTGCGCCACGGTCGCACACCCGGCGAGCGCCAGCGGCACGGCCAATGCGGCGAGGATGCGCGGCGCGCGCAGGGGTACAGCTTTCATTTCTTGGTCGTCCCGGCTGCCGGTCCTTCCGCGGCCTTGTTGTAGAGGAATTGCCCGATCAGGTTCTCGAGCACGACGGCGGACTGCGTGGTGGTGATGGTATCCCCCGCCACCAGGTTCTTGTCGTCCGCGCCGGCCTCGATGCCGATGTACTGCTCGCCCAGCAGCCCGCTGGTCAGGATCTTGAGCGAACTGTCCTTGGGGAATTGAAACCGGCTTTCCATCTCCAGCGATACCCTGGCCTGGAAAGACTTGTCGTCGAACGTGATGGATTCCACACGTCCGACCACGACACCGGCGCTCTTGACCGCCGCCCTGGGCTTGAGCCCGCCGATGTTGTCGAACTTCGCCGCGAGGCGGTAGGTCGGCTGGAAGCTCAGCGTGAGCAGGTTCGCCGCCTGCAGCGCGAGGAACACGAGGGCGGCCGCGCCGATGAGCACGAACAGGCCCACCCAGACGTCGTTCTTGTTGCGTTCCATTTCCTTCTCCTAGATGCTGAACATCATCGCGGTCAGCACGAAATCGAGTGCCAGCACGGCCAGCGAGGCCATCACCACTGTGCGGGTGGTGGCGCGCGAGACGCCTTCCGGCGTGGCGTGCGCCTCGAAGCCCTGCAGCACGGCGATGAAGGTGACGGCGATGCCGAACACCACGCTCTTGATCACGCCGTTGCCCACGTCCTTGAACACGTCCACGCCGCCTTGCATCTGGCTCCAGAACGAGCCGGGGTCCACGCCGATCATCAGCACGCCCACCACCCAGCCGCCGATGATGCCGACCGCGTTGAACACGGCCGCCAGCAGCGGCATCGCGATCACGCCGGCCCAGAAACGCGGGGCCAGGATGCGCTGCACCGGGTCCACCGCCATCATCTCCATGGCGGAGAGCTGCTCGCCCGCCTTCATCAGGCCGATTTCCGCCGTGAGCGAGGTGCCCGCGCGGCCGGCGAACAGCAGCGCGGTGACCACCGGCCCCAGTTCGCGCACCAGGCTGAGCGCCACCATCAGGCCCAGCGCTTCGGCCGAACCGTAACGCTGCAGGATGTAGTAGCCCTGCAGCGCCAGCACGAAGCCGACGAACAGGCCGGACACGCCGATGATGGCCAGCGAATAGTTGCCCAGGAAATGCACCTGGTCGCGCAGCAGGCGACCGCGCGCGAAAGTCGGGCCGACCAGCGACAGCAGCCGCAGCAGCAGCCTGGCCGCATGGCCGTAATTGGCCAGCGTGGTGCGCACGGCGTAGCCGACGTCGGAGGGGCGCCACCAGCTCATTGGCCGAGGCCCTCGCTGAAGTCTTCGGCGACGGTGGGACCCGGGTAGTGGAAGTGCACCGGCCCTTCGGGCAGCGCATGCACGAACTGGTGCACCAGCGGATCTTCCGAGTGCCGCACTTCGTCGGGCGTGCCCTGGGCGGCGACCCGCCCGTTGGCCAGCACGATCACCTGGTCGGCGATGTGGAAGGTCTCTTCCAGGTCGTGCGAGACCACGATGCTGGTGATGCCCAGGGTGTCGTTCAGGTTGCGGATCAGGTGGGCGGCGGTGCCCAGCGAAATCGGGTCCAGGCCGGCGAAGGGCTCGTCGTACATCACCAGGTCGGGGTCGAGGGCGATCGCGCGGGCCAGCGCCACGCGCCTGGCCATGCCCCCGACACCTCGCTGGGCATCAGGTCACGGGCGCCGCGCAGGCCCACCGCATTGAGCTTCATGAGGACGATGTCGCGCACCAGGTGCTCCGGCAGCCCCGAGTGCTCGCGCAGCGGGAAGGCGACGTTGTCGAACACCGAGAGGTCGGTGAACAGCGCGCCGAACTGGAACAGCATGCCCATGCGCCGGCGCATGGCGTACAGGCCGTCGCGGTCCAGCGCGGCGATGCTCTGGCCGTCGAACAGGAGCTCGCCGCCCTGGGGCCGCACCTGGCCGCCGATCAGGCGCAGGACGGTGGTCTTGCCGCCGCCGGACGCACCCATGAGCGCCGTCACCTTGCCCCGGGGCACGGTGAAGCTCACGTCTTCGAGGATGCGCCGCTGGCCATAGCCGAAGCTCAGGTTGCGGCATTCGACCAGCGTGCTCGGTTCCGATTCGGTCATCCGAGGGAGGAAGGCCGCTCGCGCGGCCGGTAGCTCAAAGCCAAGGATGATAGGTGTTTTGCTGCAGAGCAGCGCTCCCCCGTCCGGGTGGGGGGCGCCGCGGTGTGGCTTTAACGCGGCAAGTCGCTGAATCCCATCAGGAATTCGTCGACCGCGCGGGCCGCCTGCCGGCCCTCGCGGATGGCCCACACCACCAGGGACTGGCCGCGGCGGATGTCGCCGGCGGCGAACACCTTGGGCACGCTGGTGGCGTAGCCGCCGTGGAAGTCGGTCGTCGCTTTGGCGTTGCCGCGGGCGTCTTTTTCCACGCCGAAGCCCTCCAGGATGGTCTGCACCGGGCTCACGAAGCCCATGGCCAGCAGCACGAGGTCGGCCTTGTATTCCTTCTCGGTGCCCGGGATCTCGACGAACTTGCCGTCCTTCATCTCCACGTGCACGGTCCTCAAGCCGGTGAGCTTGCCCTTGTCGCCGATGAATTCCTTGGTGGCGATGGCGAACTCGCGCTTGACGCCTTCCTCGTGCGAGGAGCTGGTGCGCAGCTTGTACGGCCAGTAGGGCCACACCAGCGGCTTGTTCTCCTCTTCGGGCGGCTGCGGCATCAGCTCGAACTGCACCACGCTCCTGGCGCCATGGCGGTTGCTGGTGCCCACGCAGTCGCTGCCGGTGTCGCCGCCGCCGATCACGATGACGTGCTTGCCGTCGGCGCGGATCTGGCCCTTGAGCTTGTCGCCGGCGTTGACCTTGTTCTGCTGCGGCAGGAACTCCATGGCGAAGTGCACGCCATCGAGGTCGCGCCCGGGCACCGGCAGGTCCCGCGACTGCTCGGCGCCGCCGGTGAGCACCACCGCGTCGAAGTCCTTCTGCAGCTGCTGCGGCGAGATGGTTTCCCTGGCCCAGTTGGTGACCTTGGAATCCTTGGGAAGCTCGCCCACCATGACGCCGGTGCGGAAGGTGACGCCTTCGGCCTTCATCTGCTCGACGCGGCGGTCGATGTGGTGCTTCTCCATCTTGAAGTCCGGGATGCCGTAGCGCAGCAGGCCGCCGATGCGGTCGTTCTTCTCGAACAGCGTCACGTCATGGCCGGCGCGCGCCAGCTGCTGCGCCGCCGCCATGCCGGCCGGGCCGGAGCCGACCACGGCGACCTTCTTGCCGGTCCTGATGCGCGGCACGCGCGGCTGCACCCAGCCGTGCTCCCACGCGCGATCGATGATGGCGTGCTCCAGCGACTTGATGCCGACCGGATCGTCGTTGTAGTTCAGCGTGCAGGCCGCCTCGCAGGGCGCGGGGCAGATGCGGCCGGTGAACTCCGGGAAGTTGTTGGTGGAGTCCAGCACCGTCCAGGCGTTCTTCCAGTCCTGCTGGTACACCAGGTCGTTGAAGTCCGGGATGATGTTGTTGACCGGGCAGCCCGAATTGCAGAAGGGCGTGCCGCAGTCCATGCAGCGCGCCGCCTGCACCTTGGCCTGCTTGTCGTCCAGGCCGATGACGAATTCCTTGTAGTGCTTCAGGCGCTCGGGCACGGGCTTGTAGCCCTCCTCGATGCGATCGAACTCCATGAAGCCGGTGACTTTGCCCATCTCTCGTTTCTCCGTCTCTTACTTCGCAGGCACCGGCTCGGGCTGCATGGCGATTTCCTGGTTCGTGCCGGCGCTGGCCAGCTCCACCTCGCGTTCGTACATCTCGGCCAGGGCACGCTTGTACTCGTTGGGGAACACCTTGACGAACTTCATCCGGGCCTCGGCCCAGTTGTCCAGCAGTTCGCGGGCGCGGCGGCTGCCGGTCCAGCGGTTGTGGTCCTCCAGCAGCTTCTTGAGCAGCGCCTCGTCGGTCTCGTCGCGGTGCAATTTGGTCTTCCCGGAGGCTGCCTTCTGTTCGGCGGTCGAGCCGACGCGCTCCAGCGTCACCATCGCGGTGTTGCAGCGGCTGGCGAACTTGCCGTCCTCGTCGTACACGTAGGCGATGCCGCCGGACATGCCTGCGGCGAAGTTGCGGCCCGTCTTGCCCAGCACCGCCACGGTGCCGCCGGTCATGTATTCGCAGCCGTGGTCGCCCGTGCCTTCGACGACCGCCGTCGCGCCCGAGAGGCGCACCGCGAAGCGCTCGCCGGCCACGCCGGAGAAGAAGGCCTCGCCGGAGGTCGCGCCGTACAGCGCGGTGTTGCCGATGATGATGTTCTTGGTGGCTTCGCCGCGGAAGTCGATGCTGGGACGCACGACGACGCGGCCGCCCGACAGGCCCTTGCCGGTGTAGTCGTTGGCATCGCCGATCAGGTACAGCGTGATGCCCCTGGCCAGGAAGGCGCCGAAGGACTGGCCGCCGGTGCCTTCCAGCTGGATGCGCAGCGTGTCGTCCGGCAGGCCTTCCGGGTGCACCTTGGTCAGCGCGCCGGACAGCATGGCGCCGACCGAGCGGTTGACGTTGCGCGCGTGCTCCATGAACTGCACCTTCTCGCCGCGCTCGATGGCCGCGCGCGACTTCTCGATCAGCACGCGGTCCAGGCTCTTTTCCAGCTTGTGGTCCTGCTCTTCGCAGTGGAAGCGCGGCACGTCGGCCGGCACCTTGGGCTGCGCGAACAGGCGGTTGAAGTCCAGGCCGCGCGCCTTCCAGTGGGCGATGCCCTTGCGCGTGTCCAGCAGGTCGGCGCGGCCGATCAGGTCGTCGAACTTGCGGATGCCCAGCTGCGCCATGATCTGGCGCACTTCCTCGGCGACGAAGAAGAAGTAGTTGACGACGTGCTCGGGCTTGCCGGCGAATTTCTTGCGCAGCAGCGGGTCCTGCGTGGCCACGCCCACCGGGCAGGTGTTCAGGTGGCACTTGCGCATCATGATGCAGCCCTCGACCACCAGCGGCGCGGTGGCGAAGCCGAATTCGTCCGCGCCCAGCAGCGCGCCGATCACGACGTCGCGGCCGGTCTTCATCTGGCCGTCGGCCTGCACGCGGATGCGGCCCCGCAGGCGGTTCAGCACCAGGGTCTGCTGGGTCTCGGCCAGGCCGATCTCCCAGGGCGAACCGGCATGCTTGATCGAGGACCAGGGCGAGGCGCCCGTGCCGCCGTCATGGCCGGCGATCACCACGTGGTCGGCCTTGCACTTGGCGACGCCGGCGGCGATGGTGCCGACACCGACTTCCGACACCAGCTTCACGCTGATGGAGGCATGCGTGGCGACGTTCTTCAGGTCGTGGATCAGCTGCGCCAGGTCCTCGATCGAATAGATGTCGTGGTGCGGCGGAGGCGAGATCAGGCCGACGCCGGGCACCGAGTAGCGCAGCTTGCCGATGTACTTGGAGACCTTGCCGCCGGGCGCTGGCCGCCTTCGCCGGGCTTGGCGCCCTGCGCCATCTTGATCTGGATCTGGTCGGAGGACGACAGGTACTCCGCGGTCACGCCGAAGCGGCCGGAAGCGACCTGCTTGATGCGCGAACGCAGCGAGTCGCCGGCCTGCAGCGGGATGTCGACTTCGACCACGTCGCGGCCGATGATCTGGGCCATGGTCTGGCCCGTCTGGATCGGGATGCCCTTGAGCTCCTGGCGGTAGCGCGCCGGGTCCTCGCCGCCCTCGCCGGTGTTGCTCTTGCCGCCGATGCGGTTCATCGCAAGGGCCAGCGTGGCGTGCGCCTCGGTGGAAATGGACCCGAGCGACATGGCGCCGGTGGCGAAGCGCTTGACGATCTCCTTGGCCGGCTCGACCTCGTCCACCGGGATCGCCTTGGCGGGATCCACGCGGAACTCGAACAGGCCGCGCAGCGTCATGTGGCGGCGGCTCTGGTCGTTGATGATCTGGGCGTACTCCTTGTACGTGTTCCAGTTGTTGGCGCGCGAGGCGTGCTGCAGCTTGGCGATCGCATCGGGCGTCCACATGTGCTCTTCGCCGCGGGTGCGCCAGGCGTATTCGCCGCCGGCATCCAGCATGGAGGCGAGCACCGGGTCGCCGCCGAAGGCCGCGCGGTGCAGGCGGATCGCCTCTTCCGCGATCTCGAACACGCCGATGCCCTCGACGCGGCTGGAGGTGCCGGTGAAGTACTTCTCGATGGTGTCGCTGTTGATGCCGATGGCCTCGAACAGCTGGGCGCCGCAATAGGACATGTAGGTCGACACGCCCATCTTGGACATGATCTTCGACAGGCCCTTGCCGATCGCCTTGATGTAGTTGTAGATCGCCTTCTCGGCGTTCAGGTCGCCCGGCAGGTCCCGGTGGATCGACACCAGGGTCTCCATCGCCAGGTAGGGGTGCACGGCTTCCGCGCCGTAGCCGGCCAGCACGCCGAAGTGGTGCACTTCGCGCGCGGAGCCGGTCTCCACCACCAGGCCGGCGGTCGTGCGCAGGCCTTCCCGCACCAGGTGCTGGTGGATGGAGGACAGCGCCAGCAGCGCTGGGATCGCCACCTGCGTCGGGCTCACGCCGCGGTCGCTGATGATCAGGATGTTGTGGCCGCTGCGCAGCGCATCGACGGCTTCCGCGTTGAGCGAGGCCAGCTTGGCTTCCACGCCCTCGTGGCCCCAGGCCAGCGGATAGGTGATGTCCAGCGTGTAGCTGCGGAACTTGCCGTGCGTGTGCTTCTCGATCTCGCGCAGCTTCTGCATGTCCGCGAAGTCGAGGATGGGCTGGCTCACTTCCAGCCGCATCGGCGGGTTGACCTGGTTGATGTCCAGCAGGTTCGGCTTGGGGCCGATGAAGGACACCAGCGACATCACGATCGCCTCGCGGATCGGGTCGATCGGCGGGTTGGTCACCTGCGCGAACAGCTGCTTGAAGTAGTTGTACAGCGGCTTGTTCTTGTCGGACAGCACGGCCAGCGGGCTGTCGTTGCCCATGGAGCCGATGCCCTCCTCGCCCGCCGTGGCCATGGGCGCCATCAGGAACTTGATGTCTTCCTGCGTGTAGCCGAAGGCCTGCTGGCGGTCCAGCAGTTCCACCTGGGCGTGCGGCGCGTCACCCGAGGTCTGCGACAGGTCGTCCAGCTTGATGCGCAGGTTCTCGATCCACTGCTTGTAGGGCTTGGCGTTGGCGAGCGAGGACTTCAGCTCCTCGTCGTCGATCATCCGGCCCTGCTCCAGGTCGATCAGGAACATCTTGCCGGGCTGCAGGCGCCACTTGCGCACGATCTTGTTCTCCGGCACCGGCAGCACGCCGGACTCGGAGGCCATGATCACCAGGTCGTCGTCGGTCACGCAGTAGCGGGAGGGGCGCAGGCCGTTGCGGTCCAGCGTGGCGCCGATCTGGCGGCCGTCGGTGAACACGATGGAGGCCGGGCCGTCCCAGGGCTCCAGCATGGACGCGTGGTATTCGTAGAAGGCCTTGCGGCGCTCCCATCAGCGTGTGCTGCTCCCAGGGCTCCGGGATCATCATCATCACGGCCTGGGCGAGCGGGTAGCCGGCCATCGTCAGCAGCTCGAGGCAGTTGTCGAAGGTGGCGGTGTCGGACTGGTCAGGGAAGCTGATCGGGTACAGCTTCTTCAGGTCGGCGGCCAGCACCGGCGAGGACATCACGCCTTCGCGCGCCTTCATCCAGTTGTAGTTGCCCTTGACCGTGTTGATCTCGCCGTTGTGCGCGACATAGCGGTAGGGGTGGGCCAGCGGCCACTCGGGGAAGGTGTTGGTGGAGAAGCGCTGGTGCACCAGGCCCAGCGCGGACACGCAGCGCGGGTCCTGCAGGTCCTTGAAGTACACGCCCACCTGGTCGGCCAGCAGCAGGCCCTTGTAGATGATGGTGCGGCTGGAGAAGCTGGGAACGTAGTATTCCTTGCTGTGCTTCAGGCGCAGGCGCTGGATGGCGGCGCTGGCCGTCTTGCGGATCACGTAGAGCTTGCGCTCCAGCGCGTCCTGCACGATCACGTCGTTGCCGCGGCCCACGAACACCTGCTTGATCACGGGCTCCTTCTTGCGCACGGCCGGGGACATCGGCATCTCGGTGTCGACCGGGACGTCGCGCCAGCCGATCAGCACCTGGCCTTCGGCCTTGATCGCGCGCTCGAGCTCCTGCTCGCAGGCCAGGCGGGACGCGTGCTCCTTGGGCAGGAAGATCATGCCGACGCCGTACTCGCCGGGCGGGGGCAGCTCGACGCCCTGCTTGGCGAACTCTTCGCGGTAGAGCGCATCGGGCAGCTGGATCAGGATGCCGGCGCCATCGCCCATCAACTTGTCCGCGCCCACCGCGCCGCGGTGGTCCAGGTTCTCCAGGATCTTGAGCGCCTGGGAGACGATGTTGTGGCTCTTCTCGCCCTTGATGTGGGCGACGAAGCCGACGCCGCAGGCGTCATGTTCGTCGCGGCCCGTGTAAAGGCCGTGTTCTTGCAAATGGGCGATCTCTGCAGCCGTCGTCATGGCGCGCACCTCGGGAAATTCAGGGGAAACCCGAGGATAGTGCAGCGCCCCACCTGCTGCCAAGCAAAATAATTGGGGTCAGATTCCAATTATGCGGCGCGCGTGGGATGTCGCCTATTAATTGGGGACAGGTTGCTCCTTCTTGGTGCGCGGAGGACGGCCCGCATGCACCTTGGCCACCCGGCGGTCGGTGCGCCTCTGCAGGTCGGCCACGTAATCCGGGTCTCCGAGCGCCCAGCCCCGCAAGGCCGAGTCCGTGAGTGCCTGCTTCTCGCTTTCGCTGATGCCGGCGCGGACCAGGGCGCCATAGGCCTCGTCACGCGCGAAGGGCGTGTTGCCCAGCTCCCAGTAGAGCGGATGGGGCGTGAGGAGCTTGTCATGGCGGCGGCCGATGTAGTGCTGGTAGCTCGACCAGGGATAGTCGGCGGGATCCGCGACCATGCCTGCGCGGACCGGATTCAGGTCCATGTAGACCATGCAGGCCAGCAGGTAGCGCTCGGCCTGGATCAGGGTGGACTTGTAGCGCCCCTCCCAGAGCGTCCCGGTACGGGCATGGCGCAGGTTGAAGTTGCGCACGTAGCGCCGGCCCACCGCCTGCATCATCTGCGGGATGCCCTCTTCCGTCTCCGGCGTGGCCAGCAGGTGGAAGTGGTTGCTCATCAACACGTAGCCGTGGACGGCCACGTGCTGCTTGCGCGCGTGCTCGTCGATCAGGCCCAGCAGCAGCTCGTAGTCGCTCGAACCGCCGAAGATCGCCTGGCGGTTGTTGCCGCGCTGGATGATGTGGTGGGGATAGCCGGGAATCGTCAGCCGGGGAAGGCGCGCCATCCGGCCATCATAAATTGGAATCTGACCCCAATTTTGCCAATTCTGGAAAGCGGAGGGACTCCAGGTCGGCGATGCCGAACTCGGCCAGGATCGCCCGCAAGCGCTCCGCCGCACTGCGCTTGCGCTGGCCGGTCCAGCGGCCCAGGATCAGCTCGTTCTTCATCGAGTGCTCCCAGCCCACCAGCTCGGTCACCGTCACCTGGTAGCCCATGGCCTCCAGGTACAGGCAGCGCAGCACGTTGGTGACCTGGCTGCCGATCTCGCGGGTGTGCAGCGGATGCCGCCACAGTTCGGACAAGGGCGTGCGCGAGAGCGACAGCGCCTTGCTCTCGCGCAGGAAGCCGGCGACTTCCGCCTGGCAACAGGGCACCAGCACCATGAACTTCGCGTGCTTCTTCAGGCCGAAGGCGATCGCGTCGTCGGTCGCGGTGTCGCACGCGTGCAGCGCGGTGACCACGTCGATCCTCTCCGGCAGCTGCCGCGCCGCGGCGCCGCGTCCGCGGCGCTCAGGTGCAGGAAACTCATGCGCTCGAAACCGAGGCGGCGCGCGAGCTCGCGCGTCTTGTCGACCAGGTCCGCGCGCGTCTCGATGCCGTAGATGTGCCCCACCCCGCGCGGCTTGAAGAACAGGTCGTACAGGATGAATCCCAGGTAGGACTTGCCGGCGCCGTGGTCGGCCAGCGTCGGGTGCCCACCCTCCGCCGGAATCTCGATGAGCAGCTTCTCGATGAACTGCACCAGGTGGTAGACCTGCTTGAGCTTGCGCCGCGAGTCCTGGTTGATGCGGCCCTCGCGCGTGAGGATGTGCAGTTCCTGTAGCAGCTCCAGCGACTGCCCGGGCTTGAGGCCCAGCTCTTCGTGCACGTCCTTCTTCATGGCGTCTTCCCGACGCCCAGCGCATCCCAGCCCTTCTGGCCCAGGCCGCGCAAGCGTTCCATGTTGGCTTCGTAGATCGCCGCCGCGTCGGGGAAGGCGGCCACCGCGCGGTCGATGCTCGCCTCGCGCAAGAGGTGCAGCGTCGGGTGGGGCGAGCGGTTGGTGCAGTTGGTGATGTCGTCCTCCTGCGCGCCGGCGAACACGAAGCGCGGATGGAAATGCGCCACCTGGATCACGCCTTCGAGCCCGCGCTTGCGCACGATGCGCTCCGCGCGCGCCGTGAGGTCGAGGAACTCCAGGAAGTCTTCCATCCCGCGCGGCGCCACCAGCAAGGTCGTGTCGCGCTCGCGCGCATCGAGCGCCAGCAGCGCATCCAGCTCCTGCTGGAACGCATCCAGCAGGCCCTGCGCATCGTCCGCTTCCGTCGCCGTGATGTGCACCTGCTTGCGCACCATCACCGACTTGGCGAACGGGCAGAGGTTCAGGCCCACGACGGCGCGCTCCAGCCAGCGCCGGGTGTCCTCCACGGCGGTTTCGAGGCTGTCCATCAGTCGATTCTACGGGGCGGGGCGTGCCGCCGTGTGCGCGCCGGGCACGTGCCCCGCGAGGAAGCGGGTGATCAGGGCCGCGATGCCCATGCCGGCGAGCGCGAAACCCGCGGTCACCCACCAGATCGCGTGCCAGCCCCCGCGCGTGCGGCCACCCACGCGGCCAGCGGCGGGCCGGCGAACTGGCCGAACGCGGACCATTGCTGCATCCAGCCGACCGTGGTGGAGACGGTGCTGTCGTCGGGCGCGACCCGCACCGCCAGCGAGAACAAGGTGCCGGGAATGAGTCCACCCACCATCGAGAACATGAGGATGCCCAGATAGCGCACCGCCGCCACGGCCGCGCCGCCCTCGGCCCAGGGCGCGAACGCCACCATCGCGCCCAGCCCCATCGCGAGGTAGCCCGACTGCAGCAACGCAGGTGCGCGCACGCCGCGCTGCAACAGGCGCCCCGACGCGATGTTGCCCACCATGTTCACGGCAGCTGCCAGCGCAGTGGCGACCGCCGCATAGGCCACCGGCAGGCCGGCCTGCGCGTAGATCGTGGGCAGGAAGCCGACGACGGTGAGCCACTGCGCCGAATACACGGCGAAGGCGACGGAGGCGAGCCACGGCCCGCCGGCGCGCAGCGTGCGCGTGATCCGGCCCTGCCCCGTTGCGATGGCCGCTGCCGGGCGCCGGTCCGCCGACGCGGGCACCACGGTCCACATGGCGAAAGCCATCAGCAGCGAAATGCCGCCGAGCAGCCACCACCATCCCGGCCAGCCCGCCAGTGCGATCACCGCCGGGCCGAGCAGGAGTGCGGTCGCGGTGCCGAAAGGCATGTAGGCGCCCCACAGTCCCATCAGCGACGGCAGCCGCGAGGGTTCGACCAGGCGCCGGATCAGTCCGGGTGCGGGCAATGCGGCCAGCAGGAAGCCGGCGCCTTCCGCTGCGCGCAGGGCGAGCAGCGCCTCGGGCGTCTGCGCGGCCCCGCCCAGCAAACTGGCGATGGCGAGGATCAGGCAGCCCAGCACCATGGTGCGGCGCGGCCCGATGGAATCCGCCGCCGCGCCCATCGCCAGGCCCAGCGTCATGCCGGCCAGCTGCACGATGGACAGCAGGAAGCCCGCCTGCACCAGCGAGACCTGCAACGCGTCGCGCAGCACCGGCAGCGCGGGCGGCAGCTTGCCGATGTGCAGCGCGGCGCTGATGCCGGCCAGCAGCACGATGGCCGTGGGGTCCAGGCGCTTCATGCGCGCGTCACCCGAGCAGGCGCCGCCCGGTGAGCCGCTCGTGCTCCCGGATCGCGAAGCGGTCCGTCATCCCCGCGATGTAGTCGGCCACCGCGCGATGCAGGTCCTCGCGCGCGGTGTACCCGGCCTGCATCTCCTGCGGCTTGTCCACGTAGCAGGCGAACAGGCCCCGCACCACTTCCTGCGCCTGGGCGGTGGTCGCCGTCACGCGCGGATGGCGGTACAGGTTGTGGAACAGGAAGGACTTCAGTTCGGCGGCGCGCGCGCGCAAGTCCTCGGTGAAGCAGACCAGGGCAGGCATGCGGCGCACGTCGTCCTCGTGCGCCGGCGCGGCCTGCGCGATGCGCGCCTGCGTCGCGGCGATCGCGTCGTACACCTGCGCGCTGAGCATGCGCCGCGTCGCCTCGTACAGCAGCCGGCGCCCCTGCAGCTGCGGATGCTCCTGCATCGCGGCGCGGTGGTGTTCGCCGAACAGGGGCACCTGCGCCACCTGCTCCAGCGTGATCAGCCCCGAGCGCACGCCGTCGTCGATGTCGTGCGCGTTGTAGGCGATCTCGTCGGCCACGTTGCACAGCTGCGCCTCCAGGCCGGGCTGGGTGCGGTCCAGGAAGCGCCGGCCGATGCCGCCGGGCTCCTTGCGCTCCAGCCGCTCCGCATTGGCGCGCGAGCAGTGCTTGAGGATGCCTTCGCGGGTCTCGAAGCACAGGTTCAGCCCGTCGAAGTCCGGATAGCGCTCCTCCAGCTTGTCCACCACGCGCAGGCTCTGCAGGTTGTGCTCGAAGCCGCCGTGCGCGCGCATGCACTCGTCCAGCGCGTCCTGCCCCGCGTGGCCGGGGGTGTGGCCCAGGTCGTGGGCCAGCGCGATGGCTTCGACCAGGTCCTCGTTCAAGGCCAGCGGCCGGGCGATCGAGCGCGCGAGCTGCGCCACCTCGATCGAATGCGTCAGGCGCGTGCGGAACAGGTCGCCTTCGTGGTTCAGGAAGACCTGCGTCTTGTAGACCAGCCGCCGGAACGCGGTGGAATGCACGATGCGGTCGCGGTCGCGCTGGAACTCCGTGCGCGTGGGCGCCGGCGCCTCCGGGCGGCGGCGGCCGCGCGTGCGCGCCGGGTCGCAGGCGTAGGCAGCGAGGTTCATGCGGGCCGGGGAATCAGCGCGTGCAGTCGGCGAGCACCTGCCGCACCAGCGCGTCGGGCGCGCCGCGCACCGCCGCCTGGCCGGGTCGCTCGATCACCACGAAGCGGATCTCGCCGGCTTCCGCCTTCTTGTCCACCCGCATCAGTTCCAGGTAGCGCTCGGCGCCGAGCGCCGGTCCCACCGTCGGCAGGCCGGCGCGCGCGATCAGGGTGGTGACGCGCTGCACGAAGGCTTCGTCGATCAGCCCCAGGCGCCGCGACAGCTGCAGGCCCATCACCATGCCGCAGCCGACGGCTTCGCCGTGCAGCCACTCGCCATAGCCGAGGCCCGCCTCGATCGCGTGCCCGAAGGTGTGGCCGAAGTTCAGGATGGCGCGCAGGCCGGACTCGCGCTCGTCCTGGCCGACGACGTCCGCCTTGATCTCGCAGCTGCGGCGCACCGCATGGGCGAGCGCCGCGCGGTCCCGCCGCATGAGCGCATCGATGTTCGCCTCGATCCAGTCGAGGAAGCCGGTATCGGCGATCGGGCCGTACTTGATCACTTCCGCCAGCCCGGCGCTGAGCTCGCGCTGTGGCAGCGTGGCCAGCGTGTCGAGGTCGCACACCACCCGCGCCGGCTGGTAGAAGGCCCCGATCATGTTCTTGCCCAGCGGATGGTTGATGGCGGTCTTGCCACCGACCGAGGAATCCACCTGCGCGAGCAGCGTCGTCGGGACCTGCACGAAAGGCACGCCCCGCATGTAGCTCGCCGCCGCGAAACCCGTCATGTCGCCGACCACGCCGCCGCCGAGCGCGAACAGCACGGTCTTGCGGTCGCAACCGTGCGACAGCAGTGCATCGAACACCAGGTTGAGCGTCTGCCAGTCCTTGTGCGCCTCGCCATCGGGCAACACCACTTGGAAGACGGAGCGGTAGCGCGCGGACAGCGCGTCGCGCAGCTTCGCCGCGTAGAGGGGCGCGACGGTGGTGTTGGTGACGATCAGGGCCGTCGAGGCGACAGGCAGCGCGTCCCAGGCGGCGGGCTGCGCCAGCAGGCCGGAGCCGATCAGGATGTCGTAGCTGCGGTCGCCCAGCGCGATGCGCACCTGCTGGACCGATTCGGAATGCGGGGCTGCCATGCCCCGGAGTTTAAGGGGCCGGCGGCAGCAGCCCGGCCAGCTCCAGCTGCATCACGATCATGTTCACCAGCGTCGGCACCGAAGGCCGGCCGGTCTCGACCTGGAAATGCGCGGTTTCGCGGTACAGCGGATCGCGCTCGGCGTACAGCGTGCGCAGCTTGGCCATCGGGTCCGCCACCTGCAGCAGCGGCCGATTGGTGTCGTGCCGCAGCCGCCGGTACAGCTCCTCGGGGTGGAGCGCAGGTAGATCACCTTGCCGCCGGCCCGCAGCGCGTTGCGATTCGCCTCGCGCAGCACGGCACCGCCGCCGGTGGCGACCACCGCGTCGCGGCCCTGGGCGAGTTCCGCCAGCACCTGCTCCTCGAGGTCGCGGAAGGCGGCCTCGCCCTCCCGCGCGAAGTATTCGCGGATGCTGCAGCCCAGGCGCTGCTCGATCAGGTGGTCGGAATCAAAAAAGGCAGCTGAAGCCGCCTTGAGAGTTGGCGCCCGACAGTGGACTTGCCACTGCCGGGCATGCCGACAAGGAAAACAATCAAGGCACCAACGTCGTCCGCTCAGCGCCCCGCGCCGGAAAGGCGGTCGGACACCATCTTGGGGGTGATGAACACCAGCATTTCCTGCTTGTTGCTGCTGCGCGAACGATTCTTGAAGAGGTTGCCGGCGATGGGGATGTCGCCCAGCAGCGGCACCCGCGCCTCGTTTTCGGTTTCGGTCAGCTCGAAGATGCCGCCGATGACGACCGTGCCGCCGTTCTCTCCACCAGCACCTGGGTCTTGATGTGCTTGGTGTTGATGGCGATGCCGGCGGCCGTGGTCTCGCCGCGGCTGTCCTTGTTGATGTCCAGGTCCAGGATGATGTTGCCCTCGGGCGTGATCTGCGGCGTGACTTCCAGCTTCAGCGTCGCGCGGCGGAAGGCCACCGAGGTCGCGCCGCTGGAGGTCGCCTGCTGGTACGGGAATTCCGTGCCCTGCTCGATCAGCGCCTTGGTCTTGTCCGCCGTGACGATGCGCGGGCTGGACACCAGCTTGCCCTTGCCGTCGGCTTCCAGCGCGGACAGCTCCAGGTTCAGGAAGCGGTTGGCCGAGGAGCTGAAGATCGAGATCGCGAACGAGGCGGGCGTGAAGCCGCCGGCGCCCGCGGAGGGCATGTTCACGAAGTTGGTGTTGGTGGTCGTCAGTTCCGCCGAGCTCTCGCGCGTCTGGCCGGTCACCGCGTCGTAGGTGGCGCCGACCGCGGCGCGACCGCTGTCGATGCCGGTGCTGAAACCGGGCGTGCCGCCGCGCGGGTTGCTGGTGCGCAGGTCGCTGGCGCCCAGGCGCACGCCGAGCGACTTGCCGAAGGTGTCGGAGGCTTCGACGATGCGCGCCTCGATCAGCACCTGGCGCACGGCGATGTCCAGGCGCGCGATCAGGCCCTGCACCTGCTCCAGCTTGGACGGCACGTCGGTGACGAACAGCTGGTTGGTGCGCGGCTCGGCGATGGCGCTGCCGCGGGTGCTCAGGATGCGCGAGGAGCCGGTGCCGGTGAGCTGCACGGCGATGTCGGCGGCCTTCGTGTAGTTGAGCTGGTAGGCCTGCGTGCGCAGCGGCTCCAGGCTCTGGATGGCCGCGTTGGACTCGAGCTCCAGCTTTTCCTTGGCCGCGATTTCGTCCTTGGGCGCGATCCACAGCACGTTGCCGCTGCGGCGCATGCCCAGGCCCTTGGCCTGCAGGATGATGTCCAGCGCCTGGTCCCAGGGCACGTCCTTCAGCGCAGCGTCACGGCGCCCGTGACGGAGTCCGAGGTGACGATGTTGAAGTTGGTGAAGTCGGCGATCACCTGCAGCAGGGAGCGCACTTCGATGTTCTGGAAGTTCAGCGACAGCTTCTCGCCGGTGTAGCCCGGGCCCTGCGACAGCTTGTTCGGGTCCTGCTTCTGCTGGCGCACTTCGACCACGAACTGGGTGTCGGACTGGTAGGCGCTGTGCTCCCACACGCCGCGCGGCTCGATGATCATGCGCACGCGGTCGCCCACCTGCGTGGTGGTCACGGACTGGATCGGCGTGCCGAAGTCGGTGACGTCCATGCGCCGGCGCAGGCCTTCGGGCAGCGTCGACTTCAGGAAGTCCACCACCAGCGACTGGCCCTGCTGGCGGATGTCCACGCCGACCTGGTTGGTCGGCAGGTCCACCACCACGCGGCCGGAGCCGTCCGGGCCGCGGCGGAAGTCCATGTCACGCAGCGGCTGGGGGTCGCGGTTGCGGCTCTCGGCGAACGCCTGCGGCGAGGCCGCGGCCGCGACCGTCTGCGCCACCGGGTCCAGCGTCACCAGCAGCGCCTTGCCGTCGATGGCCAGCTTGTAGTTGGTCGGCGACTTCAGGTTCAGCACCACGCGCGAGCGGTCGCCCGACTGCACCACGTTCACCGAACGCAGGTTGCCGACGTTCATTTCCACGCCGTTGCGCCCCATGGTGTTGGTGGCGCCCGGCACGTCCAGCGCGATGCGCGGGGGCGACTGCGTCACGAAGCCGGTGGGCAGCGTCGTCAGCGGTTCCGAGAACTCGATGCGAACCACCTCGTTGCCGCCCTGCAGCGACCCCGAGATGTTCTCGACCGCCGGGGCCGCATGGGCCCAGCCGGACGCGAACACCGCAGCCGCGGCAAGGAAGGCTCGCCAACTCCACTCGTTTCTTTTCATCATTTGGACTTCTCCTGCAGTTGCAGTGTCGCGACTCGCTCGACCCACTCGCCGGCAGCGTCCTGTACGAGCTCACGCAGCACGACTTCGCTCTCTCCCACCTTCGTGATCCGGCCGTAGTTCTGCCCGAGGTAGTTCCCGGGCTTGACCTGGTACAGCAGGTTGTCGACCTTGATCAGGGCGACGGGCTGGCCCTGCTTCAGCAGGCTGCCGACCATGGCCATCGAATCCAGCGGAAACGCTTCCAGCGCTTCCTTGCGGCGGTTCAGCTCCGGCGCCAGCAGGGCGGCGGTGGCGCCGCCGGACTGCTGCGACTCGCGCTTGAGGGCCTGCGTCAGCTTCTGGTTGCTGAAAGGCTCGACGGCCGCTTCCATCGCATAGGTCACGGGCGTGAATTTCTTCGGCTCCGGGATCGGCTGCACCTGCGGCTTGGTGACGGCGCGCTGTTCCGCCATCCAGCGGTTGATTTCCTCGTTCTCCGAGCCCTCGCAGGCGCTCAGCGCCGCGGCCGCGGTCACGGCCAGCAGCAGCGTGGTGTGCCTCATTACTTCTTCCCTCCCTTGGCCGCCCGGCGCTGCGCCGCCACTTCATCGGGATCGAGGTAGCGGAAGGTCTTGGCCGTCGTGTCCATCGTCAGGTTGCCGTCGCGGCCGGGCCCGATTTCCAGGTTGTTCAGCGTGACGATGCGCGACAGGTGGGCGATGTCGGAGGCGAAGGAGCCGATGTCGTGGTAGCGGCCGGTCACGCGGATCGAGATCGGCAGCTCGGCGTAGTACTCCCGCACGCTCACCGAGCCGGGGCGGAAGTGGTCGAAGTTCAGGCTGCGGCCCAGGCCGGCCTGGTTGATGTCCGACAGCAGCGCGTCCATCTCGGCCTTGCTGGGCAGCTGCTTTTCCAGCTGCGTCACGTACTGCTGCACCTGCTCGCGCTGCTTGCGCAGGGCATCGAGGTTCACGGCCTGCGTGAGCTTCTTCTTGTAGTCGACGCGCAGCGCCTCTTCCTTCTTCTGCTCGGCGGCCAGTTCGTCGGCCGAGTTCGTGAGCCACACGAACCACAGGGCGGTCACGATGGCGGCCGCCACGGCCACGCACAGCGCCGCCTTCGGCACGGTGGGCCAGGAGGCGGGATCGTTCGGGTTCAGTCCGCGGAACTGCGCGGCGATCTGTTCACCGATCGCAGGGGAGGCCTGGCCTTTTGCATTGGTCGCCATGGTTCAGTCCGTTCTTGCGGTGTGCTGGGTAAGGGCGCGCATCACTTCTTGGCCGAGGCAGCCGCAACGGGCGCGGGCGTGACCGCCGCGACGGCGGCACTGGCCGGCGCGGCTGCCGTCGGCACCAGCGCGGTGCCGGCCGAGGCCGCGGCGCTGGCGGCGACAGCAGCGGCAGCGGCCGAAGCCGCCGATGCCGCCTTCTGCGCTTCGCTGGCGCGCAGCAGCTTGACGTTCACGCGGTAGTTGGCGACCCGGCGCGTATCGCGCGGGCTCAGGGCGACGCTGCCGGCCACGATCTCCAGCAGCTCCGGGCGCGTGAACCAGGGGCTGTTGGTGCTCAGGTTGCGCAGCAGCTCGAAACGCGCTCGTTCGACTGCGCGACACCGGCGATCGCGACGTTGTTCGCGTTCTGCTTCATGCTGGTGACGTACACGCCTTCCGGCAGCTGCTTGACCAGTTCATTGAGCAGGTGCACGGGCATGTTGCGGTCGGCCTGCAGGTCTTCCACCGCCTGCTGGCGCGCGCGCAGCGCGTTGATCTCTTCCTGCAGGGTGGCGATGTCCTTGATCTGCCCTTCCAGCCGCTTGATCTCGTTGCTGAGGATCTGGTTGCGGTTCTGCTGGGTGGAGATCTGGGCGGCGAACCAGAGGTAGACGCCGCCGGCGATGACGGCACCGGCGAAGGCCGAGGCGCCGAGGCTGGCGTAGAACAGGTCGCGCCGGCGCTTGCGGGCCGCTTCGCGGTGCGGCAGCAGGTTGATCAGGATCACTGCAGGAACCTCCGCATGGCCAGGCCGCACGAGGTGAGGTACGAGGGCGCCTCGCGCCGCACCTTCTTCTCGCGCACGTTGTCACCGAACTGCATGCCCTGGAAGGGATCCGCCAGGACACAGGGGAAGGACGTCTGGGCCGTGATGGCTTCGCTCAGGCCCGGCAGCGCGGCGGAACCGCCGGCCACCATGATGGCGTCGACGCGGTTGTGCGGCGTGCTGGTGAAGAAGAACTGGAGGGCGCGCGCCACTTCCTGCGCCATGCTGTCCACGAAGGGCCGCAGCACGCCGGCCTCGTAGTCGTCGGGCAGTTCGCCGCTGCGCTTCTTGCCTTCCGCCTCCTCGGGGAGAAGCCGTACTGGCGCACGATCAGCTGCGTGAGCTGGGCGCCGCCGAAGGCCTGGTCCCGGTCGTACAGGACCTCGTCGTTGCGGATCACCTGCATGCTGGTGGTGGAAGCACCGACCTCGAACAGGGCGACCATCTGGTCCTTGCCCTCGTTCGGGAGGTTGCTGATCAGGCGGCCGGCGGCCAGGCGCGAGGCGTAGGACTCGACATCGATGACCACCGGCTTCAGGCCGGCGGCCTCCGCCAGGCCCTGGCGATCCTGCACCTTTTCCTTGCGGGAGGCGGCGATCAGCACCTCGACGTCGCCGGCCGAGGTGGAGCTCGGGCCGACCACGCAGAAATCCAGGCTGACCTCGTCGAGCGAGAAGGGGATGTACTGGTTGGCTTCCGCCTCGACCTGCATCTCCAGCTCCTGGTCGGACATGCCGCCGGGCAGGATGATCTTCTTGGTGATCACTGCCGAGGCCGGCAGCGCCATGGCCACGTTCTTGGTGCGGGTGCCGCTCTTCTTGATCACCCGGCGCATGGCCTCGGCCACTTCGTCGAACTTCTCGACGTTGCCGTCGTTGATCCACCCGCGCTCCAGGGGCTCGATGGCGCAGCGTTCGAGGACGTAGCCACCGTTCTTCGCCAGGCTCAGCTCGACCAGCTTCACGCTGGATGAGCTGATGTCCAGGCCCAGCAGGGGTGCCGTCTGGCGGCCAAACAGAGAGCCGATTGAGATCAAACCCGTCTCCTGAGACGCCCCGTGTCAAGGCGTAACAAACTTAAGATTCCACTTGAATGCTAGCAGTAACATCCTTGTCGCAAAAGGAATTTCCGCCTCGCTCCCCTCGTGCGCGTTGTCAAAAGCCGACGGGCTTGCTGCCATACTCCGGCCGTCTGCGACGAGCGGCAAGATCCCCTCCGACACCCGGTGCGGAACCGGGGCATGACCGGTCCGGTCAGACGAAGGCATTTTTATAATGGGCGCGTTCCGGGACGCCCGATGGAGTTTTATGGCTTCCGATTCCTCTTCCGACGTTCCCGGCCCCGCTGCGCGCAGACCTGCCTGGCAGCGCTTCCTCATCGCCCTGTTCGCCTGGACCGCCGGCATCGCCTTCGCCCTGGTCGCCGCGGCGGTCACGATCGGCGGCGTCGCGCTGGCGGTCGCCTATCCGAACCTGCCTGACATCAGCGACCTGGCCGATTACCGGCCCAAGCTGCCGCTGCGCGTGTTCAGCGCCGACGGCATGCTGCTCGGGGAGTTCGGCGAGGAGCGCCGCAACCTGACGCCGATCAAGGAGATCCCGCAGGTCATGAAGGACGCGGTGCTGGCCATCGAGGACGCCCGCTTCTATTCGCACCACGGCGTGGACTACAAGGGCCTGGTGCGCGCGGCCGTCGCCAACCTGGGCCGCGTGAAGAGCCAGGGCGCCTCCACCATCACCATGCAGGTGGCGCGCAACGTCTACCTGTCGTCCGAGAAGACCTTCACCCGCAAGCTGTACGAAGTCCTGCTCACGTTCAAGCTGGAACACCTGCTGACGAAGGACCAGATCCTCGAGATCTACATGAACCAGATCTTCCTGGGCAACCGCGCCTACGGCTTCGCGGCGGCCTCGGAGACCTACTTCGGCAAGCCGCTGAAGGAAATCACCATCGCCGAAGCCGCGATGCTGGCCGGCCTGCCCAAGGCGCCGTCGGCCTTCAATCCGGTCACCAACCCGTCCCGCGCCCGTTCGAGGCAGCTTTACATCATCGAACGGATGGAGGAAAACGGTTTCATCACGCAAGAGCAGGCTGATGCAGCCAAGAAGCAGGAACTGCGGGTGCGCACCGGCATGCAGACCACGGCCATCCGCGCCGAGTACGTCGCCGAGACCGTGCGCCAGCTCGTCTATGCGCAGTACGGCGACGAGGCCTACACCCGCGGCCTGAACGTGTTCACCACCGTCAAGGCCAACGAACAGGAAGCGGCATACAAGGCCCTGCGCAAGGGCATCATGGATTACGAGAAGCGCCAGATCTACCGCGGGCCGGAGCGTTTCGTCGACCTGCCCGGCGACCCGAAGGAGCTGGAAGACGCGA
The DNA here is from genome assembly GCF_013087525.1 of Ramlibacter montanisoli. GTDB lineage: Bacteria > Pseudomonadota > Gammaproteobacteria > Burkholderiales > Burkholderiaceae_C > Ramlibacter > Ramlibacter montanisoli. Next base: position 3,085,817 of record NZ_JABFCS010000001.1, read on the forward strand.
TCGACGACGCCCTGGCCGAGCATCCGGACAACGGCGACGTGATGGCTGCCGTCGTGCTGGAGGTCAATCCCAAGAAGATCGTCGCGGTGCGCGGCAACGGCGACCGCTTCGAGATCGTCGGCGAAGGCCTGAACGCGGCGCGCTCCGGCCTGTCCGACAAGGCGCAGCCCAAGATCAAGATCCGGCGCGGCGCGGTCATCCGCGTGATGAAGACACCCAAGGACACCTGGGAGATCACCCAGCTGCCCGAGGTGGAAGGCGCCTTCGTGGCCCTGGACCCGCGCGACGGCTCGGTGCGTGCCCTGGTGGGCGGCTTCGACTTCAACAAGAACAAGTTCAACCACGTCACCCAGGCGTGGCGGCAGCCGGGTTCCGGCTTCAAGCCCTTCATCTACTCCGCCGCGCTGGAAAAGGGCTTCTCGCCCAGCACCATCGTCAACGACAGCCCCTGTTCTTCGACTCCGGCGTCACCGGCGGCCAGCCCTGGGAGCCCAAGAACTACGACGGCAAGTTCGAAGGCCCGATGCCGCTGCACACCGCGCTGGCCAAGTCCAAGAACATGGTGTCGATCCGCGTGCTGCAGGCCGTGGGCACGCAGAACGCGCAGGACTGGGTCACCCGCTTCGGCTTCGAGGCCGAGAAGCACCCGGCCTACCTCACCATGGCCCTGGGCGCCGGCTCGGTCACGCCCATGCAGGTGGCGCTGGGCTATGCGGTGTTCGCCAACGGCGGCTACCGCGTCAATCCCTGGCTGATCACGCGCATCGTCGACCAGAAGGGCAAGACGCTGGTGGAGAGCCAGCCGCCGCTGCTGAACGAATCGATGCGGGCCATCGACGCGCGCAACGCCTTCGTGATGAACCGGCTGATGCAGGAGATCACCCGCTCGGGCACCGCGGCCCGCGCCCAGCGCGACCTGAAGCGTCCCGACCTGTACGGCAAGACCGGCACCACCAACGATTCCATCGACACCTGGTTCAACGGCTTCCACCCGTCCCTGGTGGCGATCGTCTGGATGGGTTACGACACGCCGCGCTCGCTGGGCGACCGCGAAACCGGCGGCGGCCTGAGCCTGCCGGTGTGGATCAACTTCATGGACACCGCGCTCAAGGGCGTGCCGGTGATGGAACCCACGGCCCCCGAGGGCCTGGTGAACATGGGCGGCGAGTGGTACTACGAGGAGTACGCGCGCGGCAACGGCGTCGGCAGCCTGGGCCTCTCGGGCGAGAACGGCGGCGAGGCACCGCGCAACCGCCCGCAGGGTGGCTCCTCGGGCGAGCAGGCGCCCGGCGTGCCGGGGGACCGCAGCCTGCAGAACTCCGGCGGCCTGCCGCCGCCGATCCCGCCGGCGCCGGCCGACGAGCGCCGCAGCATCCTCGACCTGTTCAGGAACTAGGAGCGAAGGCCAGCTGCGCGCCGGCCTGCTGGCTGGCGTAGCGGCTCAGGTCGGCGAAGAACTCGCCGGTGCCCTTGGTGTCGCGCCAGCACTGGCCGTCCCAGCGGTAGTGGAAGCCGCCCGCGCGGGCGGCCAGCCACACCTCCTGCAGGGGCTTCTGCAGGTTCACGATGATCTGCGTGCGGTCCGGGAAGGTCAGGGTGACCATGCCGCCGACCCGCTGGTTGTCGATGTCGGCGTCGGTGCTTTCGTTGATCCGGTCGCAGCCTGCCTCGACGGCTCGCAAGCAGTGCCTCCGCGCGGTCGAGGTATTCGAGATCGGTCATTACAATTTGCAGATGTACGGTGTTCTCCAGATTCTAGTCAGCACCCCGGTTCGCCGCCGGCTGCTCTCGTGCGGCGCGCTCGCGCTGCTGGCCGCCTGCGGGCAGAAGGGCCCCCTGTTCCTGCCCACGGGCGATGCGGCCGCGGGCCGCGCCACGCTGCCGGAGACGCTCACTCCCTCTTCCACCGCCGTCGTCCCGGCGCGCGCGGCCTCCGCGCTGCCGCCTTCGGGCACGGCCGCACCGGTGCGCACGCCATGAGCGCCGCCGCACTTCCGGGGACGCCCTTCGTCCACTACCGCGGCGAGGAACTGTTCGTCGAGGAGGTCCGGCTCGCGGACCTCGCGCGCGCGCACGGCACGCCCCTGTTCGTCTATTCGCGCGCCGCGATGCTGTCGGCGCTGGCGGCCTACCAGCGCGGCTTCGCCGGGCGCAAGGCGAGGATCTTCTACGCGCTGAAGGCGAACTCCTCGCTGGCCATCCTGCAGGTGTTCGCGCGCGCCGGCTGCGGCTTCGACATCGTCTCGGGCGGCGAGCTCGAGCGCGTGCTGGCCGCCGGCGCGAAAGGCTCCGACATCATCTTTTCCGGCGTCGGCAAGACGCGCCGCGAGATGCAGCGCGCGCTGGAAGCCGGCATCCACTGCTTCAACGTCGAGAGCGAGGCGGAGCTGGAGGTGCTGAGCGAAGTGGCGGCCGGCCTCGGGCAGAAGGCGCCGGTGAGCCTGCGCGTCAATCCCGACGTGAATCCGCTCACGCATCCCTACATCTCCACCGGCCTGAAGGGCAACAAGTTCGGCATCGCCCACAAGGACGCCCTGCGCGCGTACCGGCGCGCGGCCGCCCTGCCCGGCCTGCGCGTGGTCGGCATCGACTGCCACATCGGCTCGCAGATCACGCAGGTGTCGCCCTACCTGGACGCGCTGGAGCGCGTGCTGGACCTGGTCGCCGCCATCGAGGCGGAGGGCATTCCGATCTCGCACATCGACTTCGGGGGCGGCCTGGGCATCGTCTACAACAGCGAGTCCCCGCCAGCGGCCGACGTGCTGTGGCAGCGGCTGCTGGCGCGCCTGGACGCACGCGGCTACGGCGACCGGCAGCTGATGATCGAGCCGGGACGCTCGCTGGTGGGCAATGCCGGCGTGTGCGTGGCCGAGGTGCTGTACCTCAAGCCCGGCGAGCAGAAGAACTTCTGCATCATCGACGCCGCCATGAACGACCTGCCGCGGCCGGCGATGTACGAGGCCTTCCACCAGATCGTTCCGCTGAAGCAGTCGGCCACCAAGCCCGTGACCTACGACGTGGTGGGGCCGGTGTGCGAGAGCGGCGACTGGATCGGCCGCGACCGCAAGCTGGCGGTGCAGCCCGGCGAGCTGCTGGCGGTGCTGTCCGCCGGTGCGTATTGCATGAGCATGGCCAGCAACTACAACACGCGCGGGCGGCCGGCCGAAGTGCTGGTGGATGGCGCGCAGGCACACGTCATCCGCGAGCGCGAGGACGTGGCGGACCAGGTCAGGAAAGAGAAGCTGCTGCCTTGAGGCAGTGGTGGGGTGCCTCAAGGCAGCCCACCCTACCTACCGCATCACGACGGGCGGCTGGTAGCTTGGGCTCGCGCAGCGACCCCAACACCCTTGCGCCTGCGCAGCGCCTCGCGGACGCGCCATCCCAGCAGCACGGCCAGGATGGCCGCATACACCGCCACCTCCGCGAAGTCGTTCTTCCCCGCCCGCATCCAGAAGAAATGCAGGATCGCGGTGAAGGGGATCGCATAGACGATCCGGTGCAGCGCCTGCCAGCGCTTGGCCCCCATCGCCTTCACCGCACGGTTGAACGAGGTCGCCGCCAGCGGCGTCAGCAGCAGGAAGGACAAGAAACCCACCAGGATGAAGGGCCGCTTGGCGATGTCCTTGCCCATCTCGCCGGGGTCTAAGCCCTGATCGAACCAGGCCCAGGTGAGGAAGTGCAGGAAGACGTAGAAGTAGGTGAACAGCCCCAGCATGCGGCGAAAGCGCTGCAGCGTCGGCAGCTTGGCCATCACCCGCAAGGGCGTCACCGCCAGCGTCAGGCACAGGAAGCGCAGCGTCCAGTCGCCGGTGGCGCGCGAGAGGTACTCGGCGGGGTTCGCACCGAGCTTGTCGGCGAAGGCGCCATAGACCAGCCAGGCGAAGGGCAGCAGCGAGAGCACGAACACCAGCGGCTTGGGCGCCGGGTGCAGCAGGGCCCGCGCCAGCACCATCAGTAGTTCTTCTTGAGATCCATGCCGGCGTACATCTGCCCGACCTGCGCCTCGTAGCCGTTGAACATCAGCGTCTTGCGCTTCTTGGCGAACAGGCCGTCCTCGCCGATGCGGCGTTCGGTCGCCTGGCTCCAGCGCGGGTGGTCCACGTTGGGGTTCACGTTGGAGTAGAAGCCGTACTCGTTGGCGGCCGCCTTGTTCCAGGCGGTGCGCGGCATCTGCTCGGTCAGGCGGATCTTCACGATGCTCTTGGCGCTCTTGAAGCCGTACTTCCAGGGCACCACGATGCGCACCGGCGCGCCGTTCTGGTTCGGCAGCACCTCCCCGTACATGCCGAAGGTGAGCAGCGTCAGCGGATGCATGGCTTCGTCCATGCGCAGGCCTTCCGCATACGGCCACTCCAGCACGCGCGAGCCGACGAAGGGCATGGTCTTGGGATCCGCGAGCGTGAGGAACTCGACGTACTTCGCATTCCCGAGCGGCTCCACCTTCTCGATCAGCTTCGCCAGCGGGTAGCCCACCCAGGGGACCACCATCGACCAGCCCTCGACGCAGCGCAGGCGGTAGATGCGTTCCTCCTGCGCCGACAGCTTCAGCAGGTCCTCGATCGCGTACTTGCCCGGCTTCTTCACCAGCCCCTCGACCTCCACCGTCCACGGCCGGGTCTTCAAGGTGTGCGCGTTCTGCGCCGGGTCCGACTTGTCGGTGCCGAACTCGTAGAAATTGTTGTAGCTGCTCGCGTCCTTGTACTCGGTGATCTTCTCCATGGTCACCGCACCGGGCACGGTGGAACGCACCGCGGCCAGGGCAGGCAGCTTGCCGGGCCTGGCCACCTGCTGCGCGATGGCTTCGCGCTGCGCCCACGTCGCGAGCGCGGCGCCCGCCGCACCCGTGGCCATCCACTTCAGCAGTTGCCGGCGGTCCTCGTAGACCGCGCGCGGCGTGATCTCGCTGCCCACCGGATGCTGGAAACCGTCACGACCCGTCCTGATCAGCATGGAAACCCTTTCTGTCTGGCTACCCGTTCCTGTCCATACGCACGCGCGCCCCCGTTGGATGCGCCTGCGTCAGAGTTCGCCGTAGCTGTGGAGCCCCGAGAGGAACATGTTCACGCCCAGGAAGGCGAAGGTCGTGACCGCGAGGCCCACCAGCGCCCACCAAGCGGACACCGTGCCGCGCAGGCCCTTCATCAGCCGCATGTGCAGCCAGGCCGCGTAGTTCAGCCAGACGATCAGCGCCCAGGTCTCCTTCGGGTCCCAGCTCCAGTAGCCGCCCCAGGCTTCGGCCGCCCACAGGGCACCGAGCACCGTGGCGATGGTGAAGAAGGCGAAGCCGACGGCGATGGACTTGTACATCACGTCGTCCAGCACTTCCAGCGCGGGCAGGCGGCCGGCGATGTGCCGGCGCGCCAGCAGGATGCCGCCGACGATCAGCGCCGACACCGCGAGGTAGCCGAGCCAGTAGCTGCTGCTGCTTTCCAGCGACTTGCGGAACACCATCGGCATCACCGACAGCAGCACGCCCAGCAGCCACAGCGGCGCCAGCCGGTGCCAGCGCGTTTCCGCGGCCTGCTGCTTGACCAGGTAGGCGAAGGCCACCATCGCGGCCAGCGCGAAGGTGCCGTAGCCGATGAAGTTCGCCGGCACGTGCAGCTTCATCCACCAGCTCTTGAGCGCCGGCACCAGCGGCTGGATCTCGTGCGCCTCGCGCACCAGCGTGTACCAGAGGAGGAAGCCGACGGCGGCCGTCACCACCAGCATCACGAAGGCGCCCAGCGCGCGCGTCTCGTACTGCTCCTCGAAGTACAGGTAGAAGGCGGTCGTCATCCAGCAGAACAGGACGAACACCTCGTACAGGTTGCTCACCGGGATGTGGCCGATGTCCGGCCCGAGCAGGTAGCTTTCGTACCAGCGCACCATGGTGCCGATCAGGGCCATGCCGACCGCCACCCACGCGAGCTTCGAGCCGATCGCCTCCATGGCCGCCGCCTGGCCGCGCGCGAACATGCCGATCCAGTAGAACACCGTGCTCATGACGAACAGCACGCTCATCCAGAGGATGGCGGACTGGCTGGAGAGGAAATACTTCAGCCAGAAGACCGAGTCGGCGCGGGCGATCTCGCCCTGGTACGAAAAGACGCCGAGCAGCGAGAACGCGGCCACGGCCAGCATCAGCACCCGCAGCGGCCGCCAGAACCAGCCCAGCCAGATGGTCGAGGGGATGGCGGCCAGCAGGATGCCCTTCTCGTACACGTCCATGTACTGCTGGTAGCTGGCGAAGGCATACAGGCCACCGGCCGCGACGACCAGTGCGAACAGCCAGTCGAACCAGTTGCGGCGCGAAAGGAAGCCCTCGTCCAGCGTGAGCGTCGTGGTGTTCGTCGTCGTGGCGGTGTTCATGTCCTGTCTCCCAAGAGCCGGTTCCGGAGCCGGTCGAATTCGCGGTCCACGTCCAGCAGCTTCCGGTTGCTGGAAAGCGCCATGCGCGCCCGTGAACCTGCGCCGGCGGGGCTGAGCCACACCCACAGGCGCCTTTCGCGAACATACAGCATCGCGAAAACCCCCAGGATCAGCAAGGCACAGCCCAGGTAGACGATGGCGCGCCCGGGGGAACGGGTGACCTGGAACACGCTGGCCTGCACCTGCTTGAACTCCTTGAGCTCGAAGGCCATGGGCGCGGGGTAGTTGAAGGCGTCGCTCAGCGCCAGCACGGCCTGGGTCATGAAGGCCTGGGTGCGCTCGTCGCGCGCCAGCGGCGGCAGCCCCGCCTTCTCGCGGCTCAGCTGGGCCAGCTCGAAGAAGGCGCCGTTGAGGATGCGCACCAGCACTTCGCCGGCGCGCGGCCGCTCGGCCTCCGGCACGTTGCCGTCGATGAAGTCCGAGACCGCCTGCAGTCCGCCCGGGGCCTTGCCCGGCACGCTGTCGGCGCCGGCGAACAGCGCCAGCGCGCGCATGCTGGACGCGGCCAGCTGCTGCGCCAGTTCCGGCCGGGCCGGGTCGGTCGCGCCGCGCGCGTAGTTGCGCACGGCCGCTTCCCGCATCGCCGGGTCGCCCAGCGCCGCGCGCAGGCGCAGGAAGCCGTCGAGCGCGCCGTTCTCGTCGGCCGGCACGCGCAGGTAGCGGAAGCTCTCCGCCGGCGTCTCGCGCATGCCGAGCAGGAACACCGGCACGCCCTCGCCCAGTTCGACCGGCAGCATGTAGTTGTGGAATTCGCGCGCCTGCCCCGCCGCGTCGCGCAGCTTGTAGCTGATGCTGGGGCCGACGTTGCGCAGCGCCTTCTTGGTCACCGTCTTGTTCGCCGCGCCCAGCCGGCCTTCGAGCGCGGCACGCAGGTCCACCTTGCGCACGTCGGCGCCGCTCTCGCCCGCGTTGGCCAGGTTCTCCACGTTCATCACGCGCAGGCCGGTGTATTCCAGCGTCATCTTCTGCGCGTCGCTGCCCTGGCCGCGCGCCAGGTCGGTGGAGCCGCCGATGGTGCCCTGCACCTCGAAGCTGCGGCTGCTGCCATCGAGCGGCACGGACTTGAGCGTGACGCTGGAGCCGCCGTCGTCGAAGCTGGACTGGTAGATCTCGATGCCGCGGTGGCGCACCGGGTGGTTCACCTCCACCCGCGCCTCGATCTTCTCGCCGGTCGCGCGGTCGTGGATCACGATGTCGCTGGCGAACAGCTTGGGCATGCCGGTCGAATAGTGTTCGACGATGAACTTCTTCAGCTCGATGGCGAAGGGCAGCTCCTGCAGCAGGATGCCGTCGGACTGCGCCAGGACGGCGGTGGACGACTGCGTGCCTTCGGACACCAGCAGGTTGCCGCGGAAGGTGGGGTTGGTACTGGGCAGGCGGTGCCTGGTCGGCACTTCCGAGATCATCCCGCCGCCGCTGTACGGCTGCTTGCCGTTGAACAGCATCTGCGCGCGCACGATCAGGTCGCCATCCAGCAGGCCGCCCAGGCACACCAGCACGATCGCGCTGTGCGCCGCCAGGTAACCCAGCTTGTTCACCCCGCCGGCCTTGGCCGCGACCATCCAGCCTTCGCCGCGCTGCTGCAGCCGCACCTTCCAGCCGTTCTTCGCCAGCGCGTGGCCGATGCGCGTCGCCTCGGCCTGGGGAGCCTCCGCCAGCGCCGCCTCGGCGCGGTGGTGGAAGGCCTGCAGCGAGTTCTCGCGGATGTTTTCCTTGTAGGACTTCAGGTCCGCGATGACCTTGGGCGTGTTGCGGGCAATGCACAGCGAGGTGCTTACCACCAGGAAGGCCAGGATCAGCAGGAACCACCAGGCGCTGTAGACGGTGTTCAGGCGGATCGCGAAGAACAGCTGCGCCCAGAAGGGCCCGAACTGGTTCACGTAGTTGTTCACCGGCTCCTGCTGCTTGAGCACGGTGCCGATCACCGAGGCGATGCAGATCACCGTCAGCAGGGCGATGGCGAAGCGCATCGAGGAGACGAGCTCGAACGCTCCGCGGGCCCTGGAGGTTCCGCGGGGGCGGCGGGCGGGTCGGCGGTCAAAGTGGTCATGCGGTCCGGGATGAAAAAGGCGGGCCCTCCTGCGAGGTGCCCGCCCGATTTGGTGCTGCGCGGCAGCGGTTAGTTCAACCGGCGGTCTTTCAGCGCAGGCCGGCGATGTAATCCGCCACGGCCCGGATCTCGCGATCGTTCAGCTTGGCCGCGATCTGCGACATCTGGGGGCTGTTCTTGCGGATGCCGTCGCGGAAGGCCACCAGCTGGCTGCCGGTGTAGGCGGCATGCTGGCCGGACAGGCGCGGGTACTGGGCCGGGACGCCGGCGCCGTTGGGGCTGTGGCAGCCGGCGCAGGCGGGAATCTGGCGGTTCTGGATGCCGCCGCGGTAGATCTTCTCGCCCAGCGAGACCAGTTCCTTGTCGGTCGCGAAGCCGGTCTTGGCCTTCTGGGTGCCCAGGTAGGCGGCGACGTTCTTCATGTCCTGCTCGCTCAGCTGGGAGGCGAAGCCCTGCATGATCGGATTCGGGCGCTTGCCGCTCTTGAACTCCTGCAGCTGCTTGACGATGTAGGCATCGTGCTGCTGCGAGAGCCTGGGGTTGGCGGGTGTGCCGGAATTGCCGGCGGCGCCATGGCAGGCCGCGCAGACGGCGGTGTACTTCGCCTCGCCCGCGGCCACGTCGACCTTCACGCCGGCCGTGGCGGGCGCGACGGCGTTCGGCGCGGTGGCCGAAGGCGTGGCGGCGCCGGGCCCGGGCGCGGGAGCGGAGCTCGAGGCCTGCGGCGGCGCGACGGTGAGGCCCGAAGCACCCGGCGCGGCCGCCGCCGCCGGCGCAGCGGCGCTGGCGGCAGGCTGCTGGGCCCAGGTCGGGAGCGCGGATGCGGCCAGCACGGCGGCCAGCAACAGGGAGGCAGGCGTCTTGATCACGTTTCTTGGATTGGGTAGGCGCAAAACCCCGGGATTCTACAATGCCGCACTCCGCCCCCTTCCCGCCCCCCATGACCATCTCCCCCGCGGCGCAAGCCGTTGCCTGGCTGCATACCGCCCGTTTCCTCACCACGGCGCCGCGGCTGGAGCACCTGCCCACGCTGGACGTCCCGGAGATCGCCTTCGTGGGACGCTCCAACGCCGGCAAGTCCACCTGCATCAACACCCTGACGCAGCAGAAGCGCCTGGCCTTCGCCTCCAAGACCCCCGGGCGCACGCAGGCGATCAACCTGTTCGCCCTGGGCAAGCAGGGCGTGACCGACGCCGTGCTGGCCGACCTCCCGGCTACGGCTATGCCGCCGTGCCCAAGGCAGACAAGATCCGCTGGCAGCAGGTGATGGCCAACTACCTCGTCACCCGCGAAACCCTCACGGGCGTGGTGATGCTGGTGGACCCGCGCCAGGGGCTGACCGAGCTGGACGACATCCTGCTGGAGGTGATCCGTCCGCGCGTCGAACAGGGGCTGAAGTTGCTGGTGCTGCTGACGAAGTCGGACAAGCTCAACCGCAGCGAGCAGAACAAGGCGCTGTCCATTGCGCGACTGCAAACCGGCGGCGGCGAGGCGAGACTGTTCTCCGCCCTCAAGAAGGAGGGCGTGGAGGAAGCCTCCCTCCTCCTGTGGCAATGGACCCATCCCGACGCGGAGCCCCCAGCGGAACCTGCATGACGATCCAGACCTGGCAGCAGGCGCTCCCCCACGGCATCACCCTCAGTTGCCGCGGCGCCGGGGAGCGCGGCCGCCCGGTCCTGCTGTTCCTGCACGGCTTTCCCGAAGCCGCCTTCGTCTGGGACGAACTGCTGGAGCACTTCGCGCAGCCCGCCCACGGCGGCTACCGCTGCGTGGCGCCCAACCTGCGCGGCTTCGAGGACTCCTCGCAGCCCGCCGACGTGGCGGCCTACCGGCCCAAGCACCTGGTGCAGGACATCGCGGCGCTGGCGCAGGCCGAAGGCGCCCCGCTGGCCTGCCTGGTGGCGCACGACTGGGGCGGCGCGCTCGCCTGGAACCTGGCCAACCAGCAGCCCGCGCTGCTGCAGCGGCTGGCCATCATCAACTCGCCGCATCCGGGCACCTTCCTGCGCGCGCTCAAGACCAGCGTGAAGCAGCAGGAGGCCAGCGCGTACATGAACTTCCTGGTGCGGCCCGATGCGGAGCAACTGCTGCGCGAGGACGGCTACCGGCGGCTGTTCGGGTTCTTCACGCACTGGGGCGAGGCGCGCTGGCTGACCGAGGACGTGAAGGCCAAGTACCGGGCGGTGTGGGACCGCAGCCTGACGGGCGGGCTGAACTACTACCGTGCCTCGCCGCTGCGCCCGCCGCGCGAGGGCGATGCGGCCGCGGGCGCCATCGAGCTGCCGCGCGAGATGCTGACCGTGAGCATCCCGACGCTGGTGCTCTGGGGCCTGCAGGACGCCGCGCTGCTGCCCGAGTTGCTGGACGGCCTGGAGGATTACGTCCCGCGGCTCACGCTGGAGAAGTTCGCCGACGCCTCGCACTGGATCGTGCACGAGCAGCCGGCGCTGGTCGCGCAGCGCCTGGGCGCCTTCCTGCGTCAGTAGACCGTCGGCTCGCCCGGCGGCCGGGTCTTGAAGCGCTTGTGCACCCAGTAGTACTGGGACGGCATCTCGTCGATGTAGTCCTGCAGCCGCCGGTTCATGAGGGCCGTGTCGGCCTCCGCGTCGCCGCTGGGGAAGCCCGCCCAGGCTTCGTGCACCCGCACCTCGTAGCCGCCGCGCCGCATGCGCGTGATGACCGGAACCACCTTGGCCCGGCCCAGGCGCGCGAAGCGCGACAGCGAGGGCACCGTGGCCGCCGGCACGCCGTAGAAGGGCACGAAGATCGATTCCTCCGGCCCGAAGTTCATGTCCGGCAGCAGGTACATGATGTCGCCGTCCCGCAGGGCGGAAATGATCTCGCGCACGCCCTCGTTGCGGCTCATGGGCCGCGGATTGATGCCGAAGCGGTGCCGCCCCTTGAGCACCCAGGCGTCCACCACCGGATTGCTCTGGCGCGTGTAGATGCCGATGAAGCGGCGCGGCAGCTGCTGCGTGAGCCCGGTCACGCCGGCGTCCAGCCCCACGAAGTGCGGCGCGAACACGATGGTGGCGTCGTTGCCCGCGAGTTCGCGCACCGCGCCCGTCAGCACCACGCGCCTTCGCACCACCTCGGGGTCGGCATGCCACAGCCACGCGCGGTCGACGAAGGACTGCGCGACGTGCACGAAGGTGTCGCGCGCGACCTTGCGCCGCTGCGCGTCGCTCCAGTGCGGAAAGCACAGGCGCAGGTTCACGTCCACGACCTTGCGGCGCGACCAGACCAGGGCGTAGAGAACCAGGCCCAGGACGTAGCCGAGCGCGCGCAGCCAGGGCAGCGGCAGCGGCGCGATGGCGCGCATGAACAGGATGCCGAGATGGCTGATCACGAAACGGGCTCCTCGCGCGGCTGCTTGTAGCGCGCATATCCCCACAGGTACTGGCTGGGTCCGGCGCGCACCATGCGCTCCATCTCCGCGTTGACTTGCGCCGCCGCCACCCCCCGGCTCGCGCGCGAGCTCGCCTTCCAGGCGCTGCACGCGCACCCGGAAGCCGCGGCCGGCCGGCAGCCGCTCGCCCCAGACCACGAATACCGCGGCCCCGGTCTGCTGGGCCAGGCGGGCGGGCAGCGTCATGGTGTAGGCCTCCCGGCCGAAGAAAGGCGCCCACACGCCCAGGCCCTGCGGCGGCACCTGGTCGGGCAGCAGGCCCACCGCCTCGCCGGCCTTGAGCGCGCGCAGCATCTGGCGCACCCCGGCCAGGGTGGTGGGGACGGCGCGCATGTTCGGGCGGTCGCGCGAGGTGGCGACCAGCTCGCGCAGCCAGTCCTTGCGCGCCGGGCGGTACAGGACGGTGATCGGGCCGAAGCGCTGCGCATAGGCCTGCGCGGTCACCTCGAAGCAACCCAGGTGTGGCGTGAGGAAGACGATGCCGCGCCCTTCCGCACGCACGGCGGCGATCAGCTCCGCCTGCTCCCATTCCACCGGGGGCATCCGCCCGAACCACAGGCGCGGCGTTTCCATCACCAGCTTGCCGGCTTCGGCGACCGCCTGCCGCACACCCGCGAAGCCATAGCCCGCCTGGCGCGCGTTCTCCAGGAAGCGGCGCCGGTAGGTGGGCGACAGCAGGAAGGCCAGCCAGCCCACCGCCGCGCCCAGGAGGTGCAGCAGGGGCAGGGGCCATCCCGATAGCAGTTGGAAGAAGGATTTCACGCGGGTTAGAATTTGCGCGTCGCCGAGTTACGGAACTACTTGCAGGGCGACCCTAAAAACATCTGCTAAAGCGTTCGCCCAAGCTCCGGCAGAAGGCAACGCGCCTTCCAGTCAAACCAACGGAGTTTATTCAAATGGCGAACGATTTCCTCTTCACCTCCGAATCCGTGTCCGAAGGCCACCCCGACAAGGTGGCGGACCAGATCTCGGACGCGATCCTCGACGCGATCTTCCAGCAGGACCCGCGCAGCCGCGTCGCCGCCGAGACCTTGACCAACACGGGCCTGGTGGTTCTGGCCGGCGAGATCACCACCAACGCGCACGTCGACTACATCCAGACCGCGCGCGACACGATCAAGCGCATCGGCTACGACAACACCGAATACGGCATCGACTACAAGGGCTGCGCGGTGCTGGTGGCCTACGACAAGCAGTCGAACGACATCGCCCAGGGCGTGGACCACGCCTCCGACGACCACCTGAACACCGGCGCCGGCGACCAGGGCCTGATGTTCGGCTATGCCTGCGACGAGACGCCGGTGCTGATGCCCGCGCCGATCTACTACGCGCACCGCCTGGTGGAGCGCCAGGCGCAGCTGCGCAAGGACGGCCGCCTGCCCTTCCTGCGCCCGGACGCCAAGAGCCAGGTGACCATGCGCTACGTGGACGGCAAGCCGCACAGCATCGACACCGTGGTGCTGTCCAGCCAGCACGCCCCCGAGATGAGCGACGGCCACAAGATGAAGTCGTCCTTCGTCGAGGCGGTGATCGAGGAGATCATCAAGCCGGTGCTGCCCAAGGAGTGGCTGAAGGAAACGCGCTACCTGATCAACCCCACCGGCCGCTTCGTCATCGGCGGCCCGCAGGGCGACTGCGGCCTGACCGGCCGCAAGATCATCGTCGACACCTACGGCGGCGCCTGCCCGCACGGCGGCGGTGCCTTCTCCGGCAAGGACCCGTCCAAGGTGGACCGCTCGGCCGCCTACGCGGCGCGCTACGTGGCCAAGAACATCGTGGCCGCGGGCCTGGCCAAGCAGTGCCAGATCCAGGTGGCCTACGCGATCGGCGTGGCCAAGCCGATGAACGTGACCGTGTACACCGAAGGCACGGGCGTGATCCCCGACCACAAGATCGCCCAGCTGGTGAGCGAGCATTTCGACCTGCGTCCCAAGGGCATCATCCAGATGCTGGACCTGCTGCGCCCGATCTACCAGAAGACCGCCGCCTACGGCCACTTCGGCCGCGAAGAGCCGGAGTTCACCTGGGAGCGGACCGACAAAGCTGCCGCGCTGCGTGCAGCGGCCGGCCTGAAATAACGTCATTCCCGCGGAGGCGGGAACCAAGGCGTTTGAAAACCGAAGGGGCGCATTGCGCCCCTTCTTCGTTGGAAAGCCTTGGGTCCCCGCCGTCGCGGGGATGACGGAGTCCTTACTGCGTCACCGCCGCCGTCTTCTCCACCCCGTACTCCTGGCGCTTCATCGTCACGTAGGTGTTGCGGTCCATCTCGCGCAGCTGCTGCGGGTAGCGCTCGGTCGCTGAACCAGTTGTTGATGCGCTTGTCCACCCGCTGCGCCTGCGGCACGTCCATCGTGTCCAGGTAGGCGTCGATGGCCAGGTAGTAGCGCATCGCGTTGCGCTCCACCGCGCCGCGCACGCCGTTGGTGGTGAAGCCCTGCTTGTTGGCGCCCGCCGTGGCCAGGTAGGCCTGCATCGCGAAGCGGCCGCTGCCGCCGAAGCCGTAGGCGTAGCTCATGTGCATGAAGGTCTTGCCGCCCTCGATGGGCACCGCCTCCACCGTGATGCGGTAGTCGCGCGTGCCGAAGGGGCCCTGCCCCGCGTTCAGCCGGGACTCCAGGTAGTTCGAGGTCGCCGCCACGTTGGTGAAGCCGAAGTCCAGGCGGTAGGCCTGGTCGACCGGCTGGTTGTACTTGCGGCCGATGCGCACGCTCAGGCGGTTGCCCTGCGCGCTGCAGGCCTTGGTGTTGAAGGGCAGCAGCATGATGTCGCACCAGGCTTCCGGCTCCACCAGCGCTTCCTTCACCTTCTCGAAGGGGTGGTCCAGCACCGCGTACACGTCGCCCTGCAGCGAGTTGCTGCCCTCGGCGGAATCGATGTACAGCTGGCGGCCGTAGGAATTGCTTTGCAGCTGGGGCTTGAGCTCGGTGTAGCGGCTGCGCAGGCTGCCCGCGTCCGCTTGCGCGGCGACGGAGCCGAGGGCGAGGAGGCAAGCTGTGCCCACGCCCGCGAGGAAGCGGGCCAGTCGAACGTTGCGCGTCATGCGTGTTTCCCTTGGGGGTCGGCTTCTTCCACCTCGAGATGGGAAGCTTCGGTTGGCGTGGTGGCGGTTCCGGTGGTTTCCGATTCGTCTTCCAGGAAAGCCTGGACGTCGAGCTGGATCCCTCCCATGAACAGCGAATGCGGTGCCACCTCGTACAGGTAGCGGCCGCGGGGGTGCAGCACCAGTCGCATGCGCAGGCGCGGCTGCTCGATCCCCTCCCACGCGCGGATCAGCCGCGTGCGCACCAGGTTGTCCGGGCACTGCAGCGACTTGAGCTTGTGGTAGTTGGAGGAGAGGTCGACCGCGTCCAGGTACCAGGGCGACTGCTTGTTGCGCGCCAGCAGGTTCGCGGACAGGTCGATCTCGAGGGTCAGCAGGTTGCCCTCGACCTCGAGGAACAGGTTGCGGCCGAGGAGCCCGCCACTCGCCTCCCCGTACTTGTACGTGAGGTTGAGGTGGGAAGGCGTCTTGCGCAGTGAGTATTTCATGTGGGCATCACCCGTTGCGCACAGCGTGATGCACGCGCCGGCACGCCTGTGTAGGACGGTGCTGTGAATGCCTGTGCGCGCGCTCAGCCACGGCGGGGCGCGGCGCCCCGCCCGACGTGTCCTACAAGGGTTGTGGGTATTTGGCCCACGGGCCGGCCGGGCCCCCGCCTCAACATGAAGGAAGGACCTTTCCAAGACATGCACAAGGAGCAAGCCATGGCTGCTGAAGAACGAGAAGAGCGCGACCTGAACCGTGACCCCATCACCGACGAACCCGGTGCGCACCCGATCGGCACCGGCATTGGCGCCGCCGGCGGCGCCGTCGCGGGCGCGGCTGCCGGCTCGATCGCCGGCCCGATGGGCGCCGCTGTCGGCGGCGTGGTCGGCGCCGTGGTCGGTGGGCTCGCCGGCAAGGCCGCCGGCGAAGCGGTGAACCCGACGCAGGAAGAAGCCTTCTGGCGCGAGAACTACGACAAGGAGCCCTACTACGAGAAGGGCCGCAGCTTCGACGACTACAGCCCGGCCTACCGCCTGGGGCTGTCCGGCCGCGAGCGCTACGAGCAGGACCGCTGGACCAGCGTGGAGCCGCGCCTGGCCTCCGAGTGGGAGAGCACCCGCGGCAACTCGACGCTGAACTGGGAGCGCGCCCGCCCGGCGTCGGAAGCCGCCTGGTCCCGCGCCGACGAGCAGTACCGCAGCAGCTCCGGCGGCGGCACGGCCGGCGCGGTGGGTGCGATGCAGACCGCGGGCAACAACGACGGCGATCGAGGCGACGTGGTCGACGTGCTGAAGGACCTGGTGGAATGCTCGAAGGACGGCGAGTACGGCTTCCGCGAGTGCGCCGAACAGGCCAAGGACCCGCAACTGCGCTCGACGTTCCTGCAACGCGCGGAGGATTGCCGCCGCAGCGCGCAGGAGCTGAACGACTGCATCCGACAGTACGGCGGGAGCATGGAGGAAGGCGGCAGCGCCATGGGCGCCATGCACCGCGGCTGGGTGTCGATCAAGTCGAAGCTCACCACCTATGACGACAAGGCGGTGCTGGAAGAAGCCGAGCGCGGCGAGGACAATGCCAAGGCCCGCTACACCAAGGCCCTGCAGAAGAACCTGCCGGCCGACGTGCGCCAGGTGGTGGAGCGCCAGATGCAGGGCGTGCAGCGCAACCACGACCAGGTGAAGATGCTGCGGGACCAGTTCCGTAACGCCTGAGGGAGAACAGCGAGGGGGCGGGCGCCCCCTCGTCCTTCATGGGATGGCAGAAAAGACCGCACTCCAGAAGTACCGGGACAAACGCAACTTCGACGCGACGCCGGAACCGGCGGAAGGCGGCGAAGCCAACGAGAACGCGCGCAGCTTCGTGGTCCAGAAGCACTGGGCCACGCGGTTGCACTACGACTTCCGCCTCGAGCTGGAAGGCACGATGAAGAGCTGGGCGGTCCCCAAGGGCCCCAGCTACGACCCCAGCGACAAGCGCATGGCGATGCCCACCGAGGACCATCCCATCGCGTACAACCGCTTCGAAGGCACCATCCCCGCCGGCAACTACGGCGCGGGCAAGGTGATCATCTGGGACAAGGGCACCTGGATCCCGCTGGAGGACCCGCACAAGGGTTTCCGGGAAGGCAAGCTGAAGTTCGAATTGCGCGGGCACAAGCTGCACGGCCACTGGACGCTGGTGCGCATGAAAGGCCGCGGCAAGGGCCGCGAGGATCCCTGGCTGCTGATCAAGGAGCGTGACGCCTTCGCGCGTCCCGCCGCCGAGTTCAGCCTGGTCGACGAGATGCCGGACAGCGTGCAGAAAAGCTCGGCGACCGCCCGGAACCACGCGATCCTCCGGGACAGCGTGCCGCCACCGCACCCGCTGCTGCTTCCTCCTCGGGCCCGCCCGAAGGCGCCCGCCGCGCAAAGCTGCCGGACACACTGCAACCGGAGCTCGCGGTGCTGGTCGACGAGCCACCGAAGGACCCCGAGGACTGGGTCTTCGAGATCAAGTTCGACGGCTACCGCATGCTGGCACGCGTCGAAGGGGGCGAAATCCTGCTGGTCACGCGCAACGGCAACGACTGGACCTCGAAGCTGTCCGGCCTGGTGAAGGCCATGCGCACCATGGAGCTGCCGGACGGCTGGTACGACGGAGAGATCATCATGCCGGGCAAGGACGTGCCGGCGGATTTCCAGGCCCTGCAGGGTGCGTTCGACAGCCACCGCACCGGGCAGATCGTCTTCTACCTGTTCGACCTGCCCTACTGCGCCGGCCACGACCTGCGCGACGTGCCGCTGGTGGAGCGGCGTGCGGTGCTGCAGCGCATCGTGCAGCGCAAACCGCATCCGAACGTGCGCTTCAGCGAGGTGTTCGACGTCGCGCCCAAGGAGATGCTGGAGTCCGCCTGCCGCCTCGGGCTGGAAGGCGTGATCGCCAAGCGGCGCGACTCGGCCTACGTGGGCCGGCGCTCCAGCGACTGGATCAAGCTCAAGTGCAAGCTGCGCCAGGAGTTCGTGATCGCCGGCTGGACCGATCCCAAGGGCGCGCGCACCGGCATCGGTTCACTGCTGCTGGGCGTGCACGGCGACGACGGCAAGCTGCGCTACGCCGGCAACGTGGGCACCGGCTTCAACGAGCAGACCCTGCGCGAGCTGCGCAAGCAGCTTGACGCGCTGGCCACCGACCGCAAGCCCTTCGCCGCCGGCACCGGCCTCCCGCGCGACGCGCACTGGGTGCGGCCCGACCTCGTGTGCGAAGTGTCCTTCGGCGAATGGACGCGCGACGGCAAGGTGCGCCACTCGGTGTTCCACGGCCTGCGCAGCGACAAGCCGGCCGATGCGATCGGCGAGGAGCCGGTGCTGCACGAACCACCGCCGGACCGGCCGGCAGCGAAGCCGGCGAAGAACAGCGCCAAGGCCAGTCCCAAGACGAGCGCGAAGCCTGCCGCCGCCGTCACGCTGCCGCCGACGCTGCGCATCAGCAACCCGGACCGCGTGGTCGACCCGCAAAGCGGCATCACCAAGATCGGGCTGGTGCGCTACTACGCGCTGGTGGCGCCGCTGATGATGGTGCACCTGGAGGACCGGCCGATCGCGATGGTGCGCGCGCCCGACGGCATCGAGGGCCAGCTGTTCTTCCAGAAGCACCTGGACCGCTACAAGATGGCGGGCGTCGAGCAGCTGGCGCCCGAGGTCTTCCCGGGCCATCCGCCGATGGTGAAGATCGCCCGGCCCGAAGGCCTGCTGTCGGCCGCGCAGATGAACGTGGTGGAGTTCCACACCTGGAACGGCGTGGTCCCCACCATCGACCGGCCGGACCGCATGACCTTCGACATCGACCCCGGCGAAGGCGTCACCTGGCCGCAGATCCAGGAGGCGGCCCAGCTGGTGCGCGCCATGCTGGACGAACTGGGCCTCCCCTGCTTCCTCAAGACCAGCGGCGGCAAGGGCCTGCACCTGGTGGTGCCGCTCAAGCCGCAGTTCGACTGGGACACGGTGAAGGACTTCTCGCAGGCGATCGTGCAGCACCTGGCGCGCACGCTGCCCGACCGCTTCGTGGCCAAGAGCGGCGCGAAGAACCGCGTCGGCCGCATCTTCATCGACTACCTGCGCAACGGCTACGGCGCCACCACGGCCTGCGCGTGGTCGGCCCGCGCCCGCCCGGGGCTCGGCATCTCGGTGCCGGTGCGCTGGGACGAACTGCAGGACCTCAAGGGCGGCGCCCACTGGAGCGTGGGCAGCGTGCACACGCGGCTGGACCAGGGCAACCAGCCCTGGGACGAGTACGAGAAGAGCCGGGTCGCGCTGGCCGCGGCGATGAAGAAGCTCGGCTTCGAACCTGCTTAGCCGGCCCAGGCGAAGCGCAGCAGGATGCGGTCGCCGTCGCGCGTGAGCTGCACGTCTTCCGCGGCGGCCAGCGCCTGCAGGTCCGCCCAGGTGATCTTGCGGTAGTTGGCCTCGGGCGCCATGCCCTTGTCGCCCTGCGTCGGCCGCACGGCCACGCTCAGCAGGGCGGCGCCGGCGTCCGCGCTGCTGGCCAGCACCAGGTCGGCGGGCGAGGGGCGGTCGTCGGTGCAGTGGACCAGCACGCCCGACAGCAGGTTGCGGATCGCGCTGCGGCGCACCTTGCCATCCAGCGGCTGCACCTCGTTGCGCAAGGCATAGCCGCGAAAGCTCAGGCTGGTGGCCAGCAGCGCCGCGCATTCGCGCGCAGCCTCGTCCACGCCGGTGGTCACCGCCTCGTCGGGCGTGAGCCAGCCCACGACGTCGAGGCAGGAGGCCAGTGCAGCCTTGGCAAAGCCGTTGATCTTGGTCGCGCTGTCCTGCACGTGGGCGAGATCGGGGCGGGCGCCCGCAACCGGCGCTCCATCACCTCGTAGATCATGCCGATCGGCTGCAGGTTGACCACCAGGTGGTGGCGGAAGGAGGGGGCGAGGCGGCGCAGCAGCGCGTAGCGCGCGGCTTCGGCCTCCGCGGGCGCCATGGTGGCGCGCGGGGTCGGGGTCGATTCGGCCATCAGCCCAGCCTATGCCACCGACCGGGCACTGTCAATGCGGAACGGGAGCGGCACGGGTGAGCGAAACCGACGAGCCGGCGATGCGCATGGAATCATCGCTGCCCGCGTCCACCAGCCGCCCGTCCTCCAGGCGGTACTCCACCACGCCGGTCGACTCCCAGCGTTCCAGGCCGTCGGCCACCGATTCGTCGCGCGCCATGCGCTCGTACGCGAGCACCTTGTAGCTGGCGCCGTCGGAACCCTGCACGGGGAAGGATTCGAGAAATTGCAGGCGCAGTTCCATGGGATTTCCTCCAATGAGAGCGTGATGCGCATTCTCCCCTGCGCGAGCCGCTGGTGGCTCTGCCGTCGGGTGTTACCGGGGATTCACTTCTGATGCCTTCGGGCACTGCGCGACGTTCTGCGACACGTTGGCGTCGAGGGCGCCGTCGCGGTAGTGGCAGTCGTAGGAGGCACCGCCTGGCACCCGGCCGACCAGGCGGCGCACGTGTCCCTGGTCGAAGTAGTAGGTGGCCAGCACTTCCATCGCCGCGGGCCGGGCGCGGTCGCCGAACCACACGCGCTGGCAGCCGGTGTGGCCGCGCGGAACCGAGGAGGGGAAGGTGGCGATGTCCGCGCCGTGGCGCACGCCGAAGACGGCGCCGGGCGGCACGGCCGCGTGTTCGCAGGCAGGCAGCGTGCCCACCACGGGCGGGTTGGCGCAGGCCGCGAGCAGCACGAGCGGCGACAGCAGGATGGCAATGGTTCTCATGGCTCCCTCGTTCTTGGTCGAAGCGGCCAGACTATCACTTGGCATCACGCAGCGGGGCCGCCGCAGCCACCTGGGGAGGCTCCCCGGACGGGGTAGGTGTTGGTTGTAAGCAATCGTTTCACCCATTCGTGGGATGGGCCGCAAGGGAGGGCTTTTCTTTAATGCGCCAGCGGGCGCATGCCCTGCGGATCACACATCACCACGAGGACCTTCATGAAGTTCGCATCCTTCAAGCTCGCCGCCGGTTGTGCGGCGGTGGCATTGCTGCTCGCTGCCTGCGGCGGCGGTGGCGGCGGCAGCGCAACGACGGCGGGCGGCGACCCGTCGGCGCCCGGCAATCCCGGCACGGCCTCCAGCCAGCTGGTGGGCACTGCCGCCACGGGCGCGGCGCTGGCGAACGCGCCGGTGACCATCACCAACGCCGCCGGTGTCTCCCCTGCACGCAGGCATCGATCAGCACCGATGCGCTGGGCAGCTACACCTGCACGCTCAAGGCGGGCGAGACGGCCCCCTTCTTCATCGTCGTCACCGACCCGTCGGGCAACACCGGCGCGCTGGTGAGCGTGGCCACCACCACGCCGGCGGCCGGCACGCCGCTGACCGTGAACGCGACGCCCCTGACCACCGCCATCGTGGCGCAGCTGGCCAGTGACGGGAACCCGCTGACCCTGGTCGGCAGCAGGACGGTCGACGCGGCGGCGCTGCGCACCGTGACGACCAACGTGGTCGCCCAGCTCGCCCCGGTCCTCACCGCCATCGGCGTGCCCGCCGGCTACGACCCCTTCGCCACCAGCATCACCGCGGCCACGGCCGGCAATACGGGCAACACCGCGGACCTGGTGCTCGACGTCGTGAAGGTGGTCACCGACCCGGCGAGCGGCCAGCTGGCCCTGACCACCATCGACAACCCGACGCCGGTGGTCATGGCCACTGCAACCAGCTCCGGTTCGACGGTGACGGCGCCCGATGCCAACGTGTCCGGCCTGTCGCGGGCGACGCAGATCGTGGCGCAGAAGTTCAAGGAGTGCTTCGCGGTCCCCGCCGCGAGCCGCGTGCTCGCCAAGGACGACACGGTTGCGCAGAACCAGGGCGGCCCGGAGGTGACGGACGTCGCCGCGGCCTGCCTGGACTTCGTGTCCGACGGCGCCAACGCCGCCGGCATCGACTTCCTGCACAACGGCTACTACGCGGGCCAGCTGTTCTACGGCCTGCTCACCAGCGACACGATGACGGGCGCCACCTTCAGCGTGCCGGAAATCATCGCCTTCTACCCGAAGAACTCGGCGGCCGCGGCACCGGCGCCCGATGCGTACGACCGCGCCGTCCTGAACATCCGCTACGTGGACGCCGGCAACAACCCGGGCAGCGTGATCACGGTGGCCGCGCGCATCCCCGGCACCTCCTCGACCGCCCGGCCCACCGAATGGTGGCTGGTGGGCAACCAGCAGGCCGTGGACATCGGCGTGCGCGCCAACCTGCGCCGCGTGGAGCAGATGAACGCCGCCAACACGACCCGCTTCAGCACCTTCCAGACCGGCATGGTGTTCAACATCAACAGCAAGGGCCCGGGCAGCGTCCTCGGCGGCCAGAACCTGGCGATGGTGCGCGTGACCGGCCCCGGCCTGACCGCCGGCGGCCTGGTCTACAAGGTGTCCGCGGGTCCGCAGAACGCCATGGACATGTGGAACAAGACCGGCAGCCTCACCGTCGGCAGCATGTGCGGCAACAACGGCGCCACCGTGAACTGCCCGAACCTGTGGTTCTCGCGCACGACCGGCATCACCGGCACGGCCGCCCGCACACTCGCTGGCAACCCCACCAACGGCACCAACGGCCTGATCTGGGCCCAGCCCGCGGACGGCTTCGACCCCAGCGCCATCGTGATGGGCGCGCGCTACAAGTTCGAGCTGTTCTACGGCGCCAACACCGGCGCGCCGGACCGCGTGATCTTCAAGACGCTGCTGACGGACCTGACGCCCGCCACCCAGGGCGTGGACATGCCCTGGAACACGCCGGGACCCAAGCTGCTGGCCGCGCTCGACCCCAACGGCAGCCTCGCCGGTGCGCAGAATCCGCTGCCCGTGGACTGGGTGCAGAACCTGGCGGCGCCGCAGATCGGCGGCGTGACGGTGGTGACGGAGGCCACGACCGGAAGCTTCGGCCCGAGCCAGCAGGTTCCGCGCGGCGTGACCTCGGCGAATTACAACCAAGGTACGACGCCTGCGTTCTCGTCCACCACCACGCGGACCATCCTCCTGAGCCTGCGTGCCTCCGACACCAGCAACCGGTCGGCCGTCTACACGTACAACTAATCACGCAAACGCAACGAAAGCCCCGCGCTTGCCCGCGCGGGGCTTTTCTTTGCTCGGCAGGATAAGTATCATGTTGTAAGCAATCCATAACAGTCCGCGCCCACTCGGACGCAGTCGATGTCGCGAACCACCCTGCCGGAGTTCAGCCGCTTCCTGCTGAACCTGTACCGCCATGCGCAGGAAGTGCCGGTCCATGAGTTCCAGGACGCGGTGCTCACTGCGGTCAGGCCCCTCCTGCCCTTCGATGCCTCCATCTGGGGCACGGGCACCATGACGGCCGAAGGCATCGACATCCACAGCCTGCACCGGCACAACTTCCCCGAGGAGATGTTCGGCGCCTTCGCGCAGGTTCGACACCAGGACACCGCCGCCAGGCGCGTGACCAGCGAGCCGCGCGCCACCATCGGCTTCAGTGCGCTGGAGGAGTTCTCGGGCGAGGACCAGGCCGAGATCCGGCAGTTCGCGCACGACTACGCGCAGCACCACTGCTTCATCACGTCCGACATCAACC
Organism: Ramlibacter montanisoli; assembly: GCF_013087525.1. Lineage (GTDB taxonomy): Bacteria > Pseudomonadota > Gammaproteobacteria > Burkholderiales > Burkholderiaceae_C > Ramlibacter > Ramlibacter montanisoli. The sequence goes on from NZ_JABFCS010000001.1 coordinate 3,109,287, forward strand.
CGCTCACGCGCTTCACCGAGTGGGTGTCGCTGTTCCGGTCCGATCCGCAGCGGCGCTGCGCGCCGGAAGAAGTCGAGCTCCTCGGCGCGCTGGCCCCGCACCTGATGCAGTCGCTGGCGATCAACCGCCTCGTGCACCTGGACCGGCTGGTCGGCCAGGACGCGCGCGAGAACTGGGCGGTGGCCATCGCCGACCCGCGCGGCGTGATCTACCACGCGGATCCGCGCTTCAAGGAACTGATGGCGCTGGAGTGGCCGCTGCAGGGCCAGCGCCTGGGTGCGTCCCTGCTGGACGAATTGCAGGGCAGCCAGGCGCGCATCCTGGGCAGGCGGGTGGTCGTGCAGCGCACGCTGGAACAAGGCCTGTACTTCCTGCGCGCGCGCGAACGCCACGCGGTGGACAGCCTGAGCCCGCGCGAATTCATGGTGGCCGAACTGCTGGCCAGCGGCATGACGCAAAAGCAGATCGCCGCGCGCGTGGCGCGCTCGCCGGAGACCATCCGCAGCCAGGTGAAGGCCATCTTCGCCAAGATGGACATCAACAACGTCGCCCTGCTCGCGCCGCTGCTCGTGCTGCGGCAGTGAACGCGCCGCGGCCGGGGGCCGCCTCCGCCGTTTAGCGGAGGTTGCCGGTATGCCCCAGGCTGTAGCGCCCGGGTTGCGGCCAGACCGTCAGGCCGTGCGGTTCCCGTCCCGCCTTCACGCGCAGCACGCTGCCGTCGGTGGTGTCGAAGCGGTAGATCTCGTTGTCGTAGCGGCCGGACAGCCACAGGTAGCGGCCATCGGCACTGACGTTGCCCATGTCGGGACTGCCGCCGCCCGGAATCGTCCACGTGGCTCGCACGGTCTCGGTGGCGAAGTCCATCACGGACACGCTGCCGTTGCCGCGCGGCCGGCCGCGGATGCGGTTGCTGCCGCGGTTGGCCACGTACAGCAGCTTGCCGTCGCGGCTGGGATACAGGCCGTGCGCGCCGGTGCCGGTCGGAATGAAGCCGACCTGGCGGAAGGTGGCGAAGTCCACCACGTGCACCCCGTCGGACACCATGTCGGCGACGTAGAAGCGTTTGCCGTCGGGCGAGACCCGGATGTCCTGCGGCATCGGCATGGCGCTGATGATCGTCTGGCGCGGCACGACCGGATCGACCATCTTGCGCGGCTTGCGCCCGGGCTTGCTGAGCGCCTGCAGCACCTCCGGCCGGTCGAAGTAGCGTGACAGCTGGATGGTGCCGACCACCCTGCGGTTCACGAGGTCGATCTTGGTCAGCGCGCCGCCGAATTCGCACGTGAACAGCGCGTGGCTGCCGTCGATCGAGAAATCCGCATGGTTGATGCCGGCGCAGTCCGGCGTCTCGATCGAGTACTGCAGCTTCATCGTCTTCGCGTCGCGGAAGTCGAGCCGGCGGTACGCCTCGGCAACGACGATGGCGTAGCGGCCGTCGGGCGACCAGTACATGTTGTACGGGTCGTCGACGGGAATCGAGGGTCCCGGCTTGCCGGTCAGCGGGTCGATCGGCGTCAGGCTGCCGTCGGTGCGGCCTTCCGCGTTGTTCGCGACCCAGAGGATCTTCAGGTCCCACGAGGGCACGATGTGCTGCGGATGCACGCCGACGCGGAACTTGTCGACCACGGCGAGCGTGGCCGGGTCGATCACCCACACGCTGTTTTCCGAGCGGTTGGGCACGTAGATGCGCTCGAGGTGGCCCGCCACCGCGGGCGACAGCTTTCCGGCCACCGTTTCGCTGTATAGGTTGCTCGGGTCGGGCACGGCGGGCATGCCGGGCACGGTGGCCACGGCGGACGCGCGCGCCGCGGTTTGCCCGAAGGCGGACGGAAGGATCGCCGCGGCGGCGAAGGCGATGCACAGGACGCGCAGAAGGCTCACTGGAACTCCTTTGTGTTCTACCGGCGCGCGCCCACCGACTGGCGGATCGCGGCCACGGCCTTGTCGACGATCAGGTCCACGCCCTTTTGCCCCAGGGCCGCCGAGGCGCGCGACGGGTCGCCGGCAACGCCGGTCTGCGGCGAGGCTTCGTGCAGGCGCTGCATGCGCACCAGCGACGCGTCGACCGCGAGCATAAGCGAGGTATCGGCCAGGCCGGCGTGCGTGCCGACCTGCGCCTGCGACATTCCTTCTGCGCGCAACAGCTGCGGGTAATCCGTGGCCGCCGCCTGGTAATAAGCCGCCGCGTGGTGCACCCGCGCGCCGCCGCCGGCCCACTCGCGATTGAGCCGCTCGCTGAGCTGGCGCAGCAGCGGCTGGTAATCGCCGGAGTCACCGAGCAGCACGATGTCGCGAAAGCCATGCTGGCGCAGGCTGCGTGCCGCCCCGGCGAGCACGCCGGTGAAGGCCTCCGCCGACACCGAGATCGTGCCGGGAAAGCGCATGTGCCCGGCGGGCTCCGGCACGTAGGCCATCACCGGCGCCACCAGCGTGCGGCCAAGTTGCGCCGCGATGCGCTCGGCCAAACGGGCCACCCGCACGTTGTGCTTGCCCAACGCCATGTGGGGGCCGTTCTGCTCGGTGCCGCCGATCGGGATCACGATGGTGGTGCTGCCGCCGTCGATCGCTTCGCGCACTTCCGGCCAGGTCATGCCGTCGAGCTGAGGGCCCGCTGCCGCGCACGGCATCGCGAAGCCTGCGAGCCCCAGGACAAGGGCGGCAGCGGCGAGGGCGGGACCGGGTTTCACGCGGTGGACTATCGTGCCGTTCTCATTCGACCGTCACGCTCTTGGCCAGGTTGCGCGGCTTGTCGACGTCCGTGCCCCTTGCCAGCGCCGTGTGGTACGCCAGCAGCTGCAGCGGCACCACGTGCAGCAGCGGGCTGAGCGTGCCGTAATGTTCCGGCATGCGGATCACGTGCACGCCTTCGCTGCTTTCGATGCGGCTGTCGGCGTCGGCCAGCACGTAGAGCACGCCGCCGCGCGCACGCACTTCCTGCATGTTGCTCTTAAGCTTTTCCAGGAGGGCATCGTTGGGCGCGACGGTCACCACCGGCATCTCGCTGGTGACCAGCGCCAGCGGCCCGTGCTTCAGCTCGCCGGCCGGGTAGGCCTCGGCGTGGATGTAGCTGATCTCCTTGAGCTTGAGCGCGCCTTCCAGCGCGATCGGGTAGTGCATGCCCCGTCCGAGGAACAGCGCGTTCTCCTTGTTGGCGAAGTCCTCGGCCCAGCTGATCACCTGCGGCTCCAGCGCCAGCACCGCCTGCAACGCGGTCGGCAGGTGGCGCATCGCCTTGAGGTGTTCCGCTTCCTGCGTTTCCGTCAGGTGGCCGCGCACCTGCGCCAGCGCCAGCGTCAGCAGGAACAGGCCGGCGAGCTGCGTGGTGAAGGCCTTGGTCGATGCGACGCCGATCTCCACGCCGGCGCGCGTGATGTACGCCAGCTTGCACTCGCGCACCATGGCCGAAGTGGAGACGTTGCAGACCGTCAGCGTGTGCTCCATGCCGAGCGAGCGCGCGTGCTTGAGCGCGGCCAGCGTGTCGGCGGTCTCGCCGGACTGGCTGATGGTGACCACCAGCGAGCGCGGGTTGGGCACGCTTTCGCGGTAGCGGTACTCGCTGGCGATCTCCACCTGCGTCGGAATTTTCGCCAGGCTTTCCAGCCAGTACTTGGCGGTGCAGCCGCTGTAGTAGCTGGTGCCGCAGGCCAGGATCAGCACCGAGTCCACCTCCTTGAAGACGCGGTGCGCGCCGTCGCCGAACAGTTCGGCCGTGACGCTCTCCACGCCCTGCAGCGTGTCGGCGATTGCGCGCGGCTGCTCGAAGATCTCCTTCTGCATGTAGTGGCGGTAGGGCCCCAGCTCCGCCGCGCCGCTGTGCGCCTGCACGGTCTTCACCGGGCGCGTGACCTGCTTGTGGTTGCGGTCGGCGATCCAGTAGCGTCCCAGCTGCAGGTCGACCACGTCGCCTTCTTCCAGGTACACGATCTGGTCGGTCACGCCGGCCAGCGCCATCGCGTCGCTGGCCAGGAAGTTCTCCTCCTTGCCCACGCCCAGCACCAGCGGTGAGCCCTCGCGGGCGCCGACCACGCGGTGCGGTTCGTCCTTGCAGAACACCGCGATCGCGAAGGCGCCGTGCAGCTGGCGCACGGTGGCCTTGACCGCTTCGAACAGGTCGCCCTCGTACAGGCTGTCGACCAGGTGCGCGATCACCTCGGTGTCGGTCTGGCTGGTGAAGCGATAGCCCCTGGCCTTGAGCGCGGCGCGCAGTTCGTCGTGGTTCTCGATGATGCCGTTGTGCACCAGCGCGATCCGGCCGGGCCCGGAGGCGGCGTGCTCGCCGGGCCCGTGGCTGAAGTGCGGGTGCGCGTTGTGCACTGCCGGCGCGCCGTGCGTGGCCCAGCGCGTGTGGGCGATGCCGGTGCCGCCGTGGATGTTTTCGGACTCCACCTGCGCCATCAGTTCGGCCACCCGCGCGGTGCTGCGCGCGCGCTTCAGGCCATCGGCATAGACGGCGACCCCGCAGGAGTCGTAGCCGCGGTACTCCAGGCGCTGCAGGCCCTGGACCAGGATGGGGACGATGTTGCGCGTGGAAACCGCGCCGACGATACCGCACATGGGCACACCTCAGAGGCTGGGAATGGAGCGACTGTAGGCGCACACTAGCGGAATATGTTTGCTGAATGTCCTCATAACTGAACGATCATTTCACCCGGATCATGGTTTGCAATAAACTTCCATAATGCCAGCAGAATTAGCACTAGATTCCACGGATTTGGCCCTGCTCACCCAGATGCAGGACGACAGCGCCCTGAGCAACCAGGACCTGGCCGCCCGGGTCCACATCTCGCCGGCAACCTGCCTGCGGCGGGTGAAGCGGCTGCGCGAGGCCGGCCTGGTCGAGCGGGAGATGGCCATCCTGAATCCGCAGCGGATGGCCGAGTCCCTCGGGCACGGATTGGAGGCAGTGGTGGAAGTCTCGCTCGACCGCCAGGGCAGCGAGGAACAGGACGCCTTCGAGCTGCGGGTGGTCGAGGACGACGCAGTGCAGCAGTGCTACCGCGTCTCGCCCGGGCCGGACTTCATCCTCGTGGTGCATGCGCGCGACATGCAGGACTACCTGGCGCTCTCGCAGCGGCTGTTCACCAGCGACGCGAACGTGCGCAACGTCAAGGCCTTCTTCTCGGTGAAGCGGGCGAAGTTCCGCCCGCGGATCCCGGTGCCCAGGCGCGGCTGACGCGCCTACTTCGGCTTCTTCTTCGGCCGCTCCCAGTTCGCCAGGCTCACCTGCCTGGCGCGCGCCACCGTCAGCACGCCGGGTTCGGTGTTCTTGTTGATCACGGAGCCGGCGCCTATGGTGCCGCCCCTGGCCACCGTCACGGGCGCGACCAGCACGCAGTTGCTGCCCACGTGCACGTCGGCCTCGATCACGGTGCGGCTCTTGTTGGCGCCGTCGTAGTTGGCGGTGATGCTGCCGGCGCCGTAGTTCACGCGCTCGCCGACGACCGAGTCGCCCAGGTAGGCCAGGTGATTGGCCTTGGCGCCGCGCGCCATGCTGGAGTTCTTCACTTCCACGAAGTTGCCGATGTGCACCTCGGGCCCGAGCTGCGCGCCCGGACGCAGCCGCGCGAACGGCCCCACCAGCGCGCCCTCGCCGATCTCCACGCCGGCCTGTTCGCCGTCGATGTGGGTGAAGCCGTGGATCACCGCGTTGTCGGCGATGCGCGCGTTGGCGATCACGCAGTTGGGGCCGATGCGCACGTTGCTGCCCAGGCTGACCTGGCCCTCGAAGACGCAGTTGACGTCGATGTCCACGTCCTGCCCGCAGGCGAGCGTGCCCCGCAGGTCGAAGCGCGCCGGATCCGCGAGGCGCACGCCCTGCTCCATCAGCGCGCGCCTGCCGCAGCTGGAAGGCGCGTTCCAGTTCCGCCAGCTGCAGCGGGCTGTTGACGCCGTCCACTTCCACCTGCTCGCCGGCGGGCGAGGCGACCACCTCGCAGCCGTCGGCCACCGCGAACTTCACGATGTCGGTCAGGTAGTACTCCTTCTGCGCGTTGTCGTTCTTCAGGCGGGCGAGCCACGCCTTCAGGCGGGCGGAGGGCACGGCCATGAAGCCGGTGTAGACCTCGCGCAGGGCGCGCTGCGCCTCGCTGGCGTCCTTGTGTTCGACGATCGCCTGCACCGCCTCGCCCTTGCGCACGATGCGGCCGTAGCCCGTGGGGTCGGCCATCTCCACGGTGAGCAGCGCAAGGCGCTCCCCCGCACTTGTCCACCAGCGCCTGCAGCGTCTGCGGCCGGATCAGCGGCACGTCGCCATTGAGGATCAGCGCGATGCCGTCATCGGGCAGCACCGGCACGACCTGCTGCACCGCATGGCCGGTCCCCAGCTGCGGCTCCTGCCGCACGAAGTCCGGCGCCGGCTGCCCGGCGGCCCCGGCCGACTGGCGCAGCCAGCCTTCCACGTCCTCGGCGCCGTGGCCGGTGATCACGATGGTCCGGCGCGCCTGCAGGGCGCGGGCGGTCTCCATCACGTGCTGGATCAGGGGCCGTCCGGCCAGCTTGTGCAGGACCTTCGCGGTCCGGCTCTTCATGCGCGTGCCCTTGCCCGCCGCCATCACCACCACATCGACTGCTGTCATTCACGTACCCTTCGCACCATGAGGTCGTCGTTCGCCACCCGTTTGCCCTGGATTATCCTTGCGCTCGCCTGTTCGCTGGCGCTGTCCGCCTGCAGCGCCGTCAAGCTGGGCTACAACGCGCTGCCCAGCCTGGCCTACTTCTGGCTGGACGGCTACGTGGACTTCAGCGACGAACAGGCGCCCCGGGTGCGCGACGAGATCGCGAACCTGCACACCTGGCACCGCCAGCAGGAGCTGCCGCGGGTGCTGGAGCTGCTGGCGCGCATGGAGCAACTGGCGCCGGGGAGATCAGCCCGCAGCAGGCCTGCACGGTGGTGGGCGAGCTGCAGCAGCGCATCCGCGCGGTCACGGACCGCATCGAGCCGGGCGCCGTCGCCCTGGCCGCCACCCTGACCGGCCGCGAGCAGCGGCACATGGCCCGCAAGTTCCGCCGCCGCAACGAGACCTTCCAGCAGGACTGGGTGGCCTTGTCGCGTGCCGAACTGGTCGAGAAGCGCTTCGGCCAGGCGCTGGAGCGGGTGGAGACGATCTACGGCCGCCTGGACGATCCGCAGCGCGCGGTGCTGCGCCAGCGGCTGGAGCAGTCGGCGTTCGACCCGGCCCGCACGCTGGGCGAAATGGCAGCGCCGCCAGCAGGACCTGCTGGAAACGGTGCGCCGCATCTCGCAGGGGCGCGGCCTGCCCGAAGCCGAGGCGCGCGCGCGCTGCTGCGCGGCTGGGTGGCGCGCATCGAGAAAGCCCCCGATCCCGCCTACCGCGCCTACCAGGAGACGCTGCTGCAGGAAGGCTGCACGACCTTCGCGCTGGTACACCAGAGCACCACCGCCGCCCAGCGCGAACAGGCCGTGCGCCGGCTGCGCGCCTACCAGCGCGACCTGCGCGACCTGATCGCGCAGCAGCCGTGAGCGGCACCGCTTCGGGCACGGCCCTGGTCTGGCGCCTGGGCGCCGCCACCACGCTGGTGGTGAGCGGCTTTGCCATGATCGGCCCCGTGCTGGCCGTGCTGCTGCAGCAGGCCGGCCACGGCACGGCCTTCATCGGCGCCTTTTCCATGCTGCCCTTCCTGATGGTGGGCCTGCTGATGCCGGTGATGCCGCGGTTGCTGGCGCACTGGGGCACACTGCGCACCTACCGCAGCGGCGCGGCGCTGCAGCTGGCGGGCGTGCTCGGTTACGCGCTGTCCGACTCCATGCTGGTGTGGGCCGTGGGTTCGATCGTCGGGGGCGTCGGCGCCGCGGCCCTGTGGAACACCACGGAAGCGCTGCTCGCCGAGGAAGCGCCGGCCGCCATGCGCGGGCGCGTCATGGGCCTGTACCAGACGGCGCTGGGCGGCGCCCTGGCGCTCGGCCCCTTCCTGCCCGGGTTGCTGCGGCTCGATGCGGGCAGCGCGCTCTGGCTGGCGGTGGGGATGCTGGGGGCGGCGCTGCTGCTGGGACTCACCGCGCCGGCGCACGAGCCGCGCGCAACCGGCCACGCGCCCACCGGCACCTGGCACGCGCTGCGCATGGTGCCCTGGCTGGCGCTGCTTGCGTTCTGCGGCGGCGTGTTCGAAGCCGGCCTCGGCGCCGTCGGCGCCGCGCACGCCTCCGAGTCCGGACTGAGCCTGCGGGCCGCGGCCAGCGTCGCCGGCGCGATCGGTGTCGGCAGCTTCCTGCTGCAATACCCCGCGGGCTGGGCGGCCGACCGCTACGCCATGCGCAGCGTGTTCAGCGGCGCGGCGCTGGCGCTGCTGGCCGCCAGCCTCGCGATGGCATTCGCGGGCCATGCGCCGTGGCTGCTGTGGGTGTCGGGCCTGGTGTGGGGCGGCGTCGGCGGCGCGCTCTACACGCTGACCATGGTGCAGGTCGCGCACGCCTTCGACGGGCGTGCCACCGCCGGCGGCGCGGCCGCCATGATCACGGGCTACACGTGGGGTGGGACGCTCGGGCCGGTGGCCAGCGGCTCCGCCCTGCAGGGCGGCGGCACGCCGGGACTGGCGCTGTTGCTCGGGGTGCTCGCCCTGGGCGCGCTGGCTGCCGCGCGGCGCGCGGCGCCCGCGTGAATCAGCGCTCGCCCTTGGAGTGCGACTTGCCTTCGCGCTCCGCCTCGTCCAGGTCCTTCGCCTCGGACTCGGAGCGCGGGCCTGGCGGCCTCGGCATCCGACTCGACGTCCGCCTTCTCCAGGTACTCCTTGATGTCCTTCTGGTAGTTGCGGGTGGCGGTGTAGCTGCCTTCACCCTCGACCTGCCCGCCGCCTTGCGACTGGAAATCGGTGGCTCCGGCGCGCTGCTGCTGCGGGTCGCTGTCGCGCTGCGGCTGCTGCTGCAGGATGCGCGGCACGGGCTTGTCGCTGGACTTCTCGTCGGGCATGAATCGCTCTCCTCGTGGATGCGGCGTGGATGTCGCGCCGCCTGTCCAGCCTAGAAAGCGGCCCCGGCCGCCGGTGTCGTCCGCGTCGTCCGGGGCGTGTCGGCTCGCGCCTACAGGTGGCTCAGCCGCGGAGCGCGCGATCAGCCCTGCAGCGCCGCCCACATCTCCTTGTCGCGCTCCGCCGTCCACACGCGCGGGTTCTTGATGCCCTTGGCTTCGTCGTAGGCGCGGCTCACGTCGAAAGGCAGGCAGTGTTCGTAGATGAACACCTGGCCGAACACCGGGTCCATGGACTTGCGCGTGTGCGCCATCGCGGCCTTCAGATCCATGTTGGCGGCGGCCGCTTCCTTGCCGCAGCGAAACAGCGTCTCGACCCACTGCTTCGTGTAGTCGAGCGCGCGGTTCACCTCCGCGTTGCCCTTCATGGCCTCGCCGCGGCCCGGCACCAGCGCCTCGGCCTTCAGCGCACGCAGCGCTTCCAGCGTGGTGGGCCATTCCTCCAGCTGCGCGTCGCCGGTGTAGACGCCGGCGTTGTATTCGACCAGGTCGCCGGAGAACAGCACCTTCTCCTCCTGCACCCAGGCGATGGTGTCGCCGCGCGTGTGGCCGGGGCCGGGCGACCAGATCTGCACCTTCACGCCGCCGAGGTCCACGGTCAGCTTGCCCGGCTTCTCGCCGCGCGCGGCGTCGCCGCCGCCGATCACCATGGTCGGCCAGGTGAGGCCCGGCACCGACTCGGCATTGCGGAACAGGCGCGGGAAACGGTCCATCTCCGACTGCATGTCTTCCTTGCCGCGCTCCACGATCAGCTCGTAGGTGCCCTGGCTGGCGATGATCTCGGTCGCGCCCTCGTCGAAGTAGGCGCTGGCGCCCAGCACGCGCACCGCGTGGTAGTGCGTGAGAAGCACGTACTTGATCGGCTTGTCGCTGACCGTGCGGATGCGGGCGATCAGGTCGCGCGCCATCGCGGGCGTGGCCGTCGCGTCGCTCACCATGATGTAGCTGTCGCCGATGATGACGCCGGAGTTGGGGTCGCCTTCGGCGGTGTACGCCCAGCAGTGCGGGGACAGCTGCTCGAAGGTGATCTTCTTGTCGGCCAGGTCGGCCTGGCTCGCGAAGGCTTTGCTCATGGGGATCCTGCTGGCGCGTCGGGGGAAGCGCGAATCTTGGGAAAGCGAATCTTACCTAGCGCAACGCATTACGCATTGTTGAACGCAGGCGCCAGCCAGCGCAGCGCCTGCGCCACCAGCCGGTCCACGTGCTCGGTGCCGTCGAGCACCTGCACGCCCGGCTCGTCGCGCGGCGGCTCCAGCGCCTCGAACTGGCGGCCGACATGGCTGGGCGGATAGAACTGGTCGGTGCGCGCGGCAGCCCGCTCCATGGCCTGGTGCGGCGACAGCGCCAGGTAGGCGAAGCGCAGCGCGGGCACGGCGGCCCGCAGCGCATCGCGTTCCGAACGGCGCAGCGCGGGCCAGACCAGCACGGCGCCGGCGGGCTGGGCACGCAGGGCTTCGGCCACGCGCCCGGTCCAGTCCTCGCGGTCGTGCGCGTCCAGGGCCGCGCCCCGGCGCACCTTCTCGATATCGCTGTCCGGATGGAGGTCGTCGCCTTCCAGCAGCGGCAGGCCCAGGCGTTCGGCCAGTTGTGCCGCCACCAGGGTCTTGCCGCAGCCGGCGACCCCATCACCACGACATGCAGCGGGGGAGTCGGCTCGGGCGAAGGCATGCCCGATTATGTCGGGCGCCCGCGCGCCGCGGGGGTCAGCCGACCAGCCCGGGCGGGCGCCGCACCGGCAGCGCGCGGCCGCCGCCGCCCAGCGCCGCCCAGCCCAGGTGGGCCAGGCCGGTGCCCAGCCTGCCCAGCGCGGCCAGCGCCAGTCCCAGGGCCAGGCGCAGGTCGGCCAGCGGCTGCAGCACGATGCCCGGGTTCAGGCGCGGCCGCGCGGCCGCGGCCAGCACCGGCGCGAACACCGGGTCCCACGCGAAGTAGGAGGCGCCGCTGGCGTTCCAGGCTTCGAGCACGATGCGCTGGCCGGCGCGCACGTACATCGAGCGGCCCACCTGCAGCACGTGGTCGCCGCCGTCGAAGGGCGTGCAGCCGTGCGGGCCGTCCAGCGTGGCCCACACGCGGCCATGGGCCACGCGCAGGATGCCGTCGGTCGCGGGACGCAGGGTGACCGCGCGGCCGCGGACCAGCTTCCACGTCCCCGGCAGTGCCGTGACGGGCGCGGAGGTGAGGATCTGGGCGACGGAGGGGGCGGTCATGGTGGGCTCCAGCGATGGCTTTTCGGAATGGAATGATCTGTCACGCCCGCTTGGCGGTCCAATGAAATCCGGCTACGCTATTGATTCCCGAAACGCATCAATCCAGGCGCGCGCCATGCAGCACTCGCAGACCCACCTGCGCACCCGTCCGATCTCCGCCGGCCACCTGCGGGCCTTCGAGGCCGTGGCGCGGCACCTCAATTTCCGCGCGGCGGCCGAGGAGATGGCGCTGACGCAGTCCGCGGTCAGCCGCCAGATCCAGTCGCTGGAAGAAGAGGTGGGCGTGAGCCTGTTCCTGCGGCACACGCGGGCGGTGGAACTGACGAGCGCCGGCGCGCAGCTGCTGATGGCGGTGTCGCAGTCGCTGCCGCGCATCGACGGCGCCGTGCGCCAGATCCGCCAGAGCGCGGGACGCCGCTCGGTGTCGCTGACCACCTTCGCGTCCTTCGCCTCGATGTGGCTGATCCCGCGGCTGGAGCAGTTCCAGCGCGACCACCCGGACATCGACATCCGCATCGACGCCAGCGACAACACGCTGGACCTGGAGATCGCCGACGTCGACATGGCCTTGCGCTACGGGCCGATGGCCTCCATGCCGCCGCAGGCGATCCGCATGTTCGGCGAACAGCTGACGCCGGTGGTGAGCCCCTGGCTGCTGAAGGCCGGCCAGGCGATCGCGAAGCCGGCCGACGTGGCGCAGTTCGCGCTGATCGAGGCGGGGGATGCGCACCAGACGCACCTGGAGTGGCTGACCTGGCGGCGCTGGTTCGACGAGCATGGCCTGTCCAAGCTGCAGCCCAAGCGCTGGCTCTATTTCAACTACGCCTACCAGATGGTGCAGGCGGCGCTGACCGGCCAGGGCGTCGTGCTGGCGCGCCTGCCGCTGGTGGCCGAGAGCCTGGCCAACGGCGACCTGATCGAACCCCTGCCGAAGCTGCGCATGGACTCGCCCATGGCCTACTGGCTCATCATCGGACCGCGCAGCCCGCAACGGCCGGAAATCCGCGACTTCTGCGAATGGCTGATGGCGCAAAGCCGCATCACGCGGCAGACGATCGGGGAAGTGCCGGATCCGGACACGGTGGACGACATCGATTGACTAGTCGTCGTCGAGCGACATCGGCCACACCACCCCCAGCTCGTTCAACACGGCATCCAGCGGCACGTCGTGCGCCTCCGGCTCCAGGTTGGGCAGGAAGCCCTGCGCGAAGCCCAGCCCGACGGTGTAGGGCTTGGGCTTCAGCTGAGCCAGCGTGCGGTCGTAGAAGCCCCCGCCGTAGCCCAGCCGGTAGCCGCCCACGCCGTAACCGACGCACGGCACGAACAGCAAGGTGGGCACCACCACCTCGGTGTCTTTCGGCTTCGGAATGCCGTAGGCGTCTTCTTCCATCGGGCATCCGGGGAACCATGCGTGGAACTTCAGTGTCTGATGAAGCTTGTCCACCACCGGCAGCCCGATGCGGCGCAATTGCGGTTCGTCCAGCAGTTCGCCGTCTTCCTTCCACCGGTGGAGCGCGGGCAGCGGATCGAACTCGCCCTTGATCGGCCAGTACGCGCCGATGACGGTGTCGGTCCGCCCCACCAGCCAGATGCGCATCACCTGCTGCAATAAATCGCCGCGGCGTAGGCGGTCCGGCATCTTCAGGCGTTGTTCGATGAGCTGCTTGCGCAAGGCCCTTTTTTCTTCCGACCTGTCCATAATTTCCCGATGAAGTTGAGATCGATTCTGGCATCCCTGGCCGTCGTCCTCGTGGGCTGCGTGCAGGCGCAGCCGCCGAACCCGGCGCGCGACGACGTGATCCTGGAGATGCAGAAGGCCTTCCAGGGGGCAACAAGGCCCGGCTGGCCCAGCTGCTGCCCCTGGCGCAGGGCCACGCCCTGGAGCCCTGGGCCGCCTACTGGGAGCTGCGTTCCCGCATCGACACGGCCACCCCGCAGGAAATCCAGCAGTTCCTGGCCAAGTACCAGGGCACCTACCAGGAAGACCGGCTGCGCAACGACTGGCTGCTGATGCTGGGCCAGCGGCGCGACTGGGACACTTTCGCCCAGGAATACCCCAAGTTCCGCATGAGGGACGACCGCGAGGTGCGCTGCTACGGCCTGCTGGTGCAGGCCCTGCGCGACGGCAGCGCCGTCGCCGCCGTCTCGGACGAGGTGCGCCGCAACTGGCTGGCCCAGCGCGACGCCGACGACGGCTGCACGCTGGCCGCCGCCAGCCTGCTCGGCACCCAGGGCCTGGCGCCGCACCGCCTCACGGCGGCCGACGCCTGGCGCAAGGCGCGCCAGTCGATCGAGGCCGGGCGCCCCCGCGCCGCCGCCGCGGCCCTGGAGATGATCAAGCCGGAAGCCGTGCCGCTGCTCAACGAGCTGAACGCCAGCCCGAGCCGCTTCCTCACCAGCAAGGTGTTCGCCGCCTCGCGCACCCGGCGCGAACTGGTGGGCCTGGCCCTGATCAAGATGGCGGCGAGCGACATCGAGAATGCCGCCGCGCAGCTGGAAGGCAAGTGGGGCCCGCAGCTGCATCCCGAGGAGCGCGACTGGATCTGGGGCGTGATCGGCCGGCAGGCCGCGCAGCGGCTGGTGCCCGACGCCAACGCCTACTTCTCCAAGGTGGAACGCGACAAGCACCTCAACGACGAGCTGCTGGGCTGGAAGGTGCGCGCGGCGCTGCGGGCGCCCAAGGGCACCGACTGGCGCAACGTGCTGGAAGCGGTCAACGCCATGAGCGACGAGGCGAAGGCCGACTCCACCTGGGTGTACTGGAAGGCGCGCGCCCTGCTGGCCGGCAACCGGCCGACCGAGGGGCACCGCGCGGAGGCCGAAAAGCTGCTGCAGTCCATCGCCTCGCCCAAGGGCTTCTACGAGCAGCTGGCGCTGGAGGAACTGGGCCAGAAGATCACCGTTCCGGGCAAGCCCCTGCCGCTGACGGACGAAGAAAGGAAGATGGCACGCCAGGAGCCGGGCCTGAACCGCGCCCTGTACGCGATCGCGCTCGGCCTGCGCGCCGAGGGCAACCGCGAGTGGAACTACACCACCAACCTGCACCGCGCCGGCGGCTTCAACGACCGCGAGCTGCTGGCCGCCGCGCAGTTCGCCTGCGACCGCGAGGTGTGGGACCGCTGCATCAACACCAGCGAACGCACCAAGGCGGAGTTCGATTTCGAGCAGCGCTTCCCCACGCCCTTCCGCGAGTCGGTGGTGCGCCGCAGCCGCGAGATCGGGCTGGACCCGGCCTACGTGTACGGCCTGATCCGGCAGGAAAGCCGCTTCGTGATGGACGCGCGCTCGCACGTGGGCGCCTCGGGCCTGATGCAGGTGATGCCCGCCACCGCCCGCTGGACGGCCAACAAGATCGGACTGAACGGCTTCAAGACCGAGCAGCTGCACGACCGCGACACCAACATCGCCATCGGCACCGGCTACCTGAAGCTGGTGCTGGACGATTTCGCGGGCTCCATGCCCATGGCCGCGGCCGCCTACAACGCGGGGCCGAGCCGGCCGCGCGCGTGGCGCAACGGGCCGGTGCTGGAAGGCGCGGCCTGGGCCGAGAACGTGCCCTTCCAGGAGACGCGGGACTACGTGAAGAAAGTGCTGGCCAACACCACTTTCTACGCCGCGATGCTCACCGGCCAGCCGCAGTCGCTGAAGGCGCGGCTGGGCATGGTCGGCCCGCGCGAGGCCACCCTGCCCGCGCCGAACGGGGAGCTGCCCTGAGCCGATGACCGCCTGGGAGACCATCCAGCAGACCATCGTCGAGGAGTTCTCCGACCTCGGGGACGTCGGACAAGTGACGCAGCTGGTGGTGCGGCTGCTGCTGGCGGCCCTGCTCGGGGGCATGCTGGGGCTCCAGCGTGAACGCCAGGGCAAGCCGGCCGGCATCCGCACGCACATGCTGGTGGCCGCGAGTTCGGCCTTGATCGTGCTCGTTCCGCTGCAGGCCGGGATGTCGGAGGAGGCGGTCAGCCGGGTGGTGCAGGGCCTGCTGGCCGGCGTGGGCTTCGTCTGCGCCGGCGCCATCCTCAAGCTGGAACGGGAAGAACAGGTGCACGGCCTCACCACCGCCGCCGGCGTGTGGATGACGGCGGCCATCGGCATCGCCTGCGGCATGGGCCGGGACCTGACCGCGGCGCTCAGCACGCTGCTGGTGCTGGGCATCCTGGCGCTGGAAGCGCCGATCCGGCGGCTGGGCATCAAGGGCAAGGGCGCGCCGGACGGCGAGTGAGTCATCAATCCCGCCGTGTTTTTGCATCAATGGCGGCGGGCGGGCCGCTAGCATCGCGTAGTTTTCAGCAACGGAGGCGGCGATGCTCACGCTCTACATCGGCAACAAGAACTACTCGTCCTGGTCCATGCGCCCCTGGGTGCTGATGAAGCAGGCGGACATTCCTTTCACCGAGGAGAAGGTGCGCTTCGACGCCTTCGACGCGGGCCCGGAGACCAACTTCAAGCGCACGGTGCTCAAGGTCAACCCTGCGGGCCGCGTGCCGGTGCTGGTGGACGACGGCCTGTGCATCTGGGACACGCTGGCCATCGCCGAATACCTGGCGGAGAAATTCCCGGAGGGCCACCTGTGGCCGCGCGACGTGCAGGCGCGCGCGCGGGCGCGCAGCGTGTGCGCCGAGATGCACTCCGGCTTCACCGCGCTGCGCACGCATTGCCCGATGAACATCGAGGCCTCGCTGCCGCAGGCCGGCGCGCTGGCCTGGCGCGACCACCCGGCCGTGCGCGCCGACGTGCAGCGCCTGGTCGCGATGTGGAGCGAGCTGCTGCAGCAGCAGCACAAGGGACCGATGCTGTTCGGCGAGTTCAGCATCGCCGACGCTTTCTTCGCACCCGTGTGCATGCGCCTGCGCACCTACCAGCTGCCGGTCCCGGGCGTCGTGACCGACTACATCCGGCGCGTCTGCGCCCTGCCGGGCGTGAAGGCCTGGGTGGACGACGCACTGGCGGAACAGGACTTCCTGGACTTCGAGGAGCCGTACCGGACGGGGAGGGGCTAGACTGCCCCCATGCGAACTTTCCGGGTCGGCGGCGCGGTGCGGGATGCCTTGCTCGGGCTGCCGGTGAACGACGAGGACTGGGTGGTGGTGGGCGCCACGCCCGACGACATGATCCTCTCCGGCTTCCTGCCGGTGGGCAAGGACTTCCCGGTCTTCCTGCACCCCGACACGCGCGAGGAATATGCGCTGGCGCGCACCGAGCGCAAGAGCGGCCGCGGCTACCACGGCTTCACCTTCCACACCTCGCCCGACGTCACGCTGGAGGAGGACCTCGCGCGGCGCGACCTCACCATCAACGCGATCGCGCAGGCGGAGGACGGCGCGCTGATCGACCCTTTCGGCGGCCAGCAGGACCTGCGGCGCAAGGTGCTGCGCCACGTGACCGCGGCCTTTCGCGAGGACCCGGTGCGCATCCTGCGCGTCGCGCGCTTCGCCGCCCGCTTCCACGAATTCACGGTCGCGCCGGAAACGCTGGAGCTGATGCGCGAGATGGTGCGCGAGGGCGAGGCCGACCACCTGGTGCCGGAACGCGTCTGGCAGGAGCTGGCGCGCGGCCTCATGGAGGCGCGGCCCTCGCGCATGTTCGAGGTGCTGCGCGAGTGCGGCGCGCTCGCGCGCATCCTGCCCGAGGTCGATCGCCTGTGGGGCGTGCCGCAGCGCGCGGACTACCACCCGGAGGTGGACACCGGCGTGCACAACATGATGGTGCTGGACATGAGCGCGCGCCTGGACGCGCCGCTGCCGGTGCGCTTCGCCTGCCTCACGCACGACCTGGGCAAGGGCACGACTCCGCCCGAGGTGCTGCCCAGGCACATCGGCCACGAGCAGCGCAGCGCCGACCTGCTCAAGAAGCTGTGCAACCGGCTGCGCGTGCCCAACGAATGCCGCGAACTGGCCGACGTGGTCGCGCGCGAACACGGCAACATCCACCGCAGCCAGGAGTTCGGCGCCGCCGCCGTCGTGCGGCTGCTGGAACGCTGCGACGCCTTCCGCAAGCCCGAGCGCTCGGCCAGGTGCTGCTGGCCTGTGAATGCGACGCGCGCGGGCGCCTGGGGATGGAGGAGCAGCCTTATCCGCAGCGCGACCGGCTGCTGTCAGCACTGGCCGCGGCACGGGCCGTCGACACGGCGGTGGTCGCGGCGCAGGCGCGCGACGAAGGCCTGCTGGGTGACGCGATCGGTGATCGCATCCACCACGCGCGCACCCACGCGGTGCAGCACGCGCTTCAGACCAGCAAGGCCAGCGCGGCGTAGTCGCCGACGCGGTCGCCCAGGCCGGCGGGCACCAGCTCGCAGCCATCGGTGAGCGCGGGCAGCTTGCCCCGCAGCTGCGCCTGCAGCAGCGGCAGCAGGTGCTCCTTGTTGTTGGTGAACACGCTGCCGCCCAGGCTGATGCGCTGCAGGTCCAGCACCACGGTGATGTTGTACAGGGCACGGCCCATGATGCGGCACAGCTCGTCCACCTTGGCGATCGCCGCGGCGTCGCCGCCGCGCGCGTGCTGCATCAGCGTGGCGGCGTCGGCGCCGAAGCGGCGCGCCACCGCGTTGCCGGCCACCAGCGCCTCCAGGTCGCCGATGTTGCCGCAGCCGCACAGCGCATCCTCGTTGTCGCTCACGAACATGTGGCCGCCGTGGCCCGCGTTGCCGTTCTTGCCGCGCAGCACGCGACCGTCCACGCACAGGCCCATGCCGACGCCGGTGCTCCAGGTGACGTAGGCGCAGTGCTCGAAGCCCTGCAGCGCGCCCCAGCGGCGCTCGGCCTCCAGCGCGCCTATGCAGTCGTTCTCCACCCGCACGCCTTCGGTGAAGCGGCGGCGCAGCGGCGCTTCCAGCGGCGCCGTCATCCAGTCGTTGGGCAGGCCGCGCGCCGGGCCGGCCAGGCCGCCGCAGATGTTGGGGCTGGCCAGTTCCACCAGGCCCGCGACCAGCACGAAGGGGCCGGCGGAGGACACGCCGGCGCGCTGCACGCGCGAGGGATCGATGCCCGCCTCGCCGCAGGCTTCGTCCACCATGCGGATCACCTGCCGCGCCAGCGCGTCGTTGCTGCCGGTCTTGGCGGTCGGTTCGCTGCGCCTGGCGAGGAGGTCCAGGCCGGCGCCCGTGTTCAGGCTGACCGCCACCTTGGTGCCGCCGATGTCGATGCAGGCTTTCATGGCTTCAGAGGTACTTGGCGATCACCGCCGCCAGCATGCTCAGGAGGATGGTGGAGGTGAGCGGGATGAACATCTCGCGGCCGAACAGCTTGAAGCGGAAGTCGCCAGGCAGCTTGCCGAAGCCCAGCTTCTGCAGGGCGGGCGTGAACCAGCTGATCAGCACCAGCGCGAGGAAGACGACGATGATCCAGCGAATCATGGGTGCTGCCAGTGTGCCTGCATTCTCAGAGGGCGTGGGTGCGGTCGCCGTGGCGGAAGCCGATCGCGTGCCAGAACGGCCCGCGCTGGAAGGCGATCACCTTGAACAGCTCGCCCATCTCGTGCTCCGCCACCAGCCGCTGCGCAGCCACCTGCTCCTGGATGGACACCGCCTCCATGCGCTCGCCGATGCCGCAGTTGACGAGGAAGCGGCCCTGCGTCGCGTAACCCAGCGTCGGCAGGCCGGCCTCCTGCGCAGCCAGCGCGATGCCGGTGAAGTTGACGTGCGAGGTGATGTCCTTCTCGCCCGGCGTCTCCAGCGGGTCCGGGTCCGCCATGTGCCCGCGATGGCACATCAGCGTGCCCATGTGGCGCTGGGGGTGGTAGTACTCGGCCTCCGGGAAGCCGTAGTCGATGAAGAGGGCGGCACCCGCCGTCAGGCGTTCCGCCAGCGTGCGCATGAAGGCTTCGGCCTGGTGGTGGATCTCGGTGAAGTAGTCGTGCGTGCCGGAAGGCTCCACCGGCGGCCGCAGGTGCGTGAGCACGTCCGACCAGGCCAGCTGCCCGTCGCGCAGCGTGAGGCCGCGCTCGTGCCACACCATGTTCGTGCGCACCAGCAGCTTCACCGGCATGGCATCGAGCACCTCGTTGCCCACCACCACCCCCGCCATGTGTTCCGGCAGTTCGCTCACCCAGTGCACGCGGCCGGCGAAGGCGGCCAGCGCCTGCTGCTGGCGCTCGCGCAGGGTCGCCGAGAGTTCAACGATGGTGTAGCGCTGCACCTGCGTGTCGTCCAGCGCCTGCAGCAGCTCGCGCGCCAGCGCGCCCGAGCCGGCGCCGAACTCCCAGACCTCGTGGGTGCCGGTGTGCTGCAGCGCCTCGGCCACCTGGGTCGCCAGGCACTGGCCGAACAGCCGGCTCATCTCGGGGGCGGTAGTGAAATCGCTGCCGCCGCCCGGCATGGTGCCGAACTTGCGCGAGGTGTTGGCGTAGTAGCCCAGGCCCGGGGCGTACAGGGCCAGCGCCATGAAGCGGTCGAACGGCAGCCAGCCGCCCGACCGGGCGACCTGTTCTGCGATCAGTTTCTGCAGCGCGCTCGTTACACTGGGTGCATGTGGTTCCACCCGCCGATTGTCCGCCAATGAGCAGCGCCGCAGGCCGCACCGTGCTGGTGACCGGCGCCGCCCGGCGGCTGGGCCGCAGCATCGCGCTGGACCTGGCCGCGGCCGGCTGGCAGGTCGCGGTGCATTACCGCAGCTCCGCGCCCGAGGCCCAGCAGACGGCGGCCGAGTGCAGCAAGCACGCACCGGCCCAGGCCTTCGAGGCCGACCTGGCCGTCGACGCGCAGGTGCAGGGGCTGCTGCCGCGCGTGATCCAGCGCTTCGGCACGCTCGATGCGGTGGTGAACAACGCCTCGCGCTTCGAGCACGACGATGCGCAGACCTTCACGGCGGCCTCGCTGGCGGCGCACGTCGCGTCCAACACCGCGGCGCCCATCCTGCTCGCGCAGGCGCTGCACGCGCACCTGAAGGGGCGCGGCGCCAGCGGCTGCATGGTCAACCTGCTCGACCAGAAGCTGTGGAACCCGAACCCCGATTTCCTGAGCTACACGCTGTCGAAGGCTGCACTGGAAGCGGCCACCACCCTGCTCGCCCAGGCGCTGGCGCCGCAGCTGCGGGTGGTGGGCGTCGCGCCCGGCCTGACCCTCACCAGCCACATGCTTTCGCAGGAGAAGTTCGAGCAGCTGCACAAGCTGTCGCCGCTCGGGCGCTCCTCGACGCCGGAGGACGTGGCGCATGCGGTGCGCTTCGCGCTGGAAAACGCGGCCATCACCGGCACCACGCTGCTGGTGGACGGCGGCCAGCACCTGATGAAGTTCGACCGCGATTTCTCGCTGATGTGACATGAGCAAGGCCGGCACCCAGATCCTCACCCTCGAAGGCCTGCGCTTCGACGCCAACCTCGGCATCCTCGACCACGAGAAGAGCGCGCCGCAGCCGATCCTGGTCGACGCCGAACTGAACCTCGGCACGCAGCCGCTGATGCCCAGCGACGACGACATCACGCACGTGCTGGACTACCGCAAGGTGCGCCGCATCATCATCGACGAGTGCACGGCGGTGCACGTGAACCTGCTCGAGACCCTGATCGGCAGCTCGCGCACCGCCTGATGCAGTTGCCCGGCGTGCTGGGCGTGCGCGTGCGGATCGTGAAGCTGGAGATCTTCGAGGACTGCGAAGTCGCGATCCGGGTGGAAACGGGTCAGTGGTAGAGGCTCCTTGATGCAACCGTGTCAACCGCACACGGTCGCGCTACGCGCATCCAGATGATGTGACGGTGCTCGCGGCAACTGCAACAAACGCGCGCAAGACGTCGCGATGAAGCGGTTGCGACAACGCCCGCTTACGAGCAGCGCCTCATGCCGCGGTACACAGGCGGTCCCTGCAACAACCACCCAGTGGATCAAGGACCATCGCTTGAAGAAAACCACCATCGCCTTCACCGCCGCCCTCGTGGCGGCTTCCGCTTCCTTCGCCCAGGTCGACCTGGGCGCCGGCGCCAAGGCAGGCACCGGCGCCACGGTGACGCTGCCCGCGCCCGCCACCGACAAGGCTTCGGCGAGCACGGGCGTCGGCACGGGCGCCAGCGTCCAACTGCCCGCCCCCGCGGCGGAGAACGGCGCGAAGACCGAAGCGGGCGTCAAGACCGATGCCGCGGCCGAAACGAAGAAGGCCCCCGACGGCAAGGCCCAGGCCGGCAAGGCCAGGAAGAAGTCGACCACCGAGCTGGGCGCGGGCGCTGCCGGCAGTGCCGGTGGCAGCACTTCCGTGAAGTAAGCGTCCCCGGACGCGGGGATCCGGTGGCTGCGCAAGCCCCGGGTCCCCCTTGGCGTTAAGAAAACGCTAAGCGCATCCCTGAATCATTGGCACCCAAGGAGTTGCCAATGATCCGAACCAAGCATCCCACCCTCTTGCTCTGCATCGCGCTGGCGATGGCAGCAGCAGGCGCTGCCGTCCACGCGGCCACGCCCCAGGAGCTCGCCGCAGGCTACACCGCCCAGGCGGGCGCACCCGCTGCCGCCACCCGCGGCCAGCAGTTCTTCACGGCCAGGCACGGCAAGGAATGGAGCTGTGCCACCTGCCACGGCACGCCCCGCCCACCCAGGCGGGCAAGCACGCTTCCACCGGCAAGGCGATCGGCGCGCTGGCGCCCGGCTTCAACCCCGAGCGCTTCACCGATGCAGCCAAGGTGGAGAAGTGGTTCCGCCGCAACTGCAAGGACGTGGCCGGACGCGAGTGCACGGCGGGCGAGAAGGCCGACGTGATGGCCTGGCTGATGACGCTCGGGAAGTGAGGACACCATGCACGCCACCTTGAACTCCGCATCCCGCACGCCGCAACGCCTGCGCGCCGCCGCAGTGCTGCTCGCCGCCTTGCTCGCCGCCGCCACGGCCAGTGCCGACGGCGACCGCCGCGCCTCCGTGCCCCTGCTGCCCAAGTACGCGTCCGAATGCGCCAGCTGCCACGTCGCCTATCCGCCGGGCATGCTGCCGGCGGCCTCCTGGAACCGGCTGCTGCAGGACCTGCCGCGCCATTTCGGCACCGACGCTTCGGTCGACGCGGCGACGCAGAAAGAACTGACGCAATGGCTCACCACCCACGCGGGCAGCTACAAGCGCGTGCGCGAGGTCCCGCCCGAGGACCGCATCACCCGCTCGGCCTGGTTCGTCCGCGAGCACCGCGAACTGTCCCCCGCCACCTGGCAACGTCCCATGATCAAGAGCGCCGCCAACTGCGCGGCCTGCCACACTGAAGCCGAAAAGGGAGATTTCGATGAACACCGTGTCCGCATCCCCCGCTGAACGCCCGCGCACCCTGGTGTGGGACGCGCCCGTGCGCGTGTTCCACTGGCTGATGGTCGTGTGCTTCGCCGTCGCCTGGCTGTCGGGCGACAGCGAGCGCTGGAAGCTCGTGCACATCACGGCCGGCTACACGATGGCCGGGCTGGTGGCCTTCCGCATCCTGTGGGGCCTCATCGGCACCCGGCATGCCCGCTTCGCCGATTTCGTGCGCGGACCACGCGCCGTGTTCGCCTACCTCGGCTCGCTGCTGCGCCGCCAGCCGGAGCACCACGCCGGGCACAACCCCGCCGGCGGCCTGGCCATCCTGGCCTTGCTGGCCCTTGCGGTCCTGATCACCGCCACCGGCTGGGCGAACTACAACGAGCTGAGCGGCGAATGGCTGGAGGAGGTGCACGAAGCCCTTGCCACCGGCATGCTGGCACTGGTGCTGGTGCACGTCGCCGCGGTCGTCGTCAGCAGCCGGCTGCACCGCGAGAACCTGGTCGCCGCCATGGTCCACGGCCGCAAGCCGGTGCCGCCGCGCGAAGGGATACGGGCCGCCTGGCGCAGCATCGCCGCCGTGATGCTGGCCGCGGTGCTGGGGTTCTGGTGGCTGCAATGGCAGTCGGCGCCGGTGGACATCGTCAGCGGCACGTCCACGCTGGAGGCCGGCGGGGACGACGACTAGGATCCCCCATGCGCATCCTGCTCGCGGAAGACGACTCCCTGCTCGGCGACGGCCTGCAGTCTGGCCTGCGCCAGCACGGCTTCCAGGTGGACTGGGTGCGCACCGGCGACGCTGCGGAGCGCGAGCTTCGCAGCGGCGCTTATGCGGCCGCGGTCCTGGACCTCGGCCTGCCCCTGAAGGACGGACTGGACGTGCTGTCGGCCCTGCGGGCGCAGGGGCTGCGCACGCCAGTCCTCGTGCTCACCGCGCGCGACGCCGTGCCGGACCGCGTGCGCGGCCTGGATCTCGGCGCCGACGACTACGTGGTCAAGCCCGTGGACCTGCACGAACTGGCGGCCCGCCTGCGGGCGCTGGTGCGGCGCTCGCACGGGCAGCCGCAGGAAGTGCTGAAGGTGCAGGACATCGAGCTCGACCCGGCCGCGCACACCGTGCTGAAGGCGGGGCAGCCAGTCTCGCTGCCGTCGCGCGAGTTCGACCTGCTGCACGCCCTGATGCTCAATGCCGGGCGCGTGCTGTCACGCGAGCAGCTCGAGCAGCACCTCTACTCCTGGGGCCGCGAAGTGGAGAGCAACGCCGTCGAAGTGCACGTGCACCACCTGCGCCGCAAGCTCGGGGCCGACCGCATCCATACCGTGCGCGGCGTGGGCTACACGCTGCTGCGCGAGGCGCCCGCGTGCTGAAGCGCCCGGCCTCGCTGCAGGGACGCCTGCTGCTGCTCGTGCTGGCGACCTCGCTGGCCGTGTGGCTGGGCACCGCCGTCATGACCTGGCGCGACGCCAGCCATGAACTCGACGAACTGCTGGATGGCCACCTCGCGCAGGCGGCCGCCCTGCTGGTGGCGCAACAGGCCGGCGAGCACGACGACGACGAACGCATCGACGCGCCGGCCCTGCACCGCTATGCCCCGCGCGTGGTGTTCCAGGTGTTCCACGAAGGACGGCTGGCCATGCGTTCGGCCAATGCGCCGGCCGAGCCGATGGTGGCCGGCGCGCGCAAGCTGCAGGGATTCCACACCGTCGTCATGGCGGGCGAGCGCTGGCGCGTGTTCGCCACCCGCGGCGCGGAGAACGACGTGCAGGTGTTCGTGGGCGAGCACGAGCGATCGCGCCGCTCCATCCTGTGGGCGGTCCTGCGCAGCACGATGTGGCCGGTCGCCTTCGCCCTGCCCTTGCTGGCGCTGGCCGGCTGGTGGGCGGTGCGGCAGGGCGTGCGACCGTTGCACGCCCTGGGCGGCACGCTTGCGGCACGGAAGGCAGGCGACCTGCAGCCGGTGCAGGTCGCCGATGCCCCGTCGGAAATGCAGCCGATGCTGGACGCCCTGAACGCGCTGTTCGTCCGCATCGGCGGGCTGCTGGAAGGCGAGCGCCGCTTCACCGGCGACGCCGCCCATGAACTGCGCACGCCGATCGCGGCGATCCGCGCGCAGGCGCAGGTGGCCCTGGGCGCCGGCGATGCGGCGCAGCGCCGGCATGCGCTGGAGGCGACCCTGGCCGGCTGCGATCGCGCCACCCGCCTGGTGGAACAGCTGCTGACGCTCGCGCGGCTGGAAGCCGAGGGCGCGGTGCTGCAGGAGCGCGTGGACCTCGGCCAGGTCGTGCAGCGAGTGGTCGCGGAGCTGGCGCCGGCCAGCCTGCAGAAGCAGCAAGCCCTGGAGTTCGATGCCGCCACCGCCTGCACGGTGAGCGGCGACGAGACCCTGCTGGCCGTGCTGGCGCGCAACCTGGTGGACAACGCGATCCGCTACAGCCCGCGCGGAGCACGGATCGTGGTGCGGGTGGAGGGCGGCAGCAAGGAGATCGCGCTGTCGGTGGAGGACAGCGGACCCGGCCTGCCCGCGGAGGATCTCGGGCGGCTGGGGCAGCGCTTCTTTCGCGTCACCGGCTCGGAGGCGGTGGGCAGCGGCCTGGGCTGGTCGATCGTGCAGCGCATCGCCGCCGCGCACGGCGCGCGCGCGCAGGCGCAGCGCTCGCATGCCCTGGGCGGCCTGGCCGTGCGCCTGGAGTTCCCGGGCGCCGGCGCCGCGCCTACAGGCGCCAGAGCTTGAACACCAGCACCCGCCGGTCGGTGGGGCAGATGCGCGAGACCGAGCGCCCCACGTGGGGCGGATCCCCCTCGACGAAGACCACCCCGCCCCGGCCGCGGCATCACCGCCGCCGAGATCTCGTTGTCCTCGTCGAAGAACAGGGTCTCCCCGCCCAGGCCACGTTCCACTCCCGGTTGCAGTAGACAAGGACGGTGATGTGGCCGCTGCGCTCCGCCTCCGCGGCGATGTCCTGGTGGACGCGACCTTCCGTGCCGAAGGTGTTGGCGCTCAGCATGCACTCGTACAGGCGCACGCCGTGGTCGAACGTGGCCTTGATCGCCTCCCAGCACTCGGTGATCGGCTGCAGGCTGGGGTCGAGCCCCTGCAGGTCCGGTTCCACGTCGGCGCTGTACGGTTCGTCGGAGAACGCCACGGGGTAGTACCAGTGCATGTCCAGTTCATGGGACCGGAAGCGCTCCCAGCGGTTGAGGAAGTGCATCGGCATCCAGGACACCGCCTCCACCACGCGCTTGCGCAGTTCGGGGCCGATGACGTGGTCGTCGACCCGCACGTTGGCTGCGAGCAGCATGGCCCCTCAGCGTTCGATGGCGTCGCCGCAGGTGCCCGAGCTGAGCGGCAACCCGACCTTGTGCGGCAGGCGCACGCGCTGCACCGCCGCCCAGCGGTCGCGCCCGCTGGCGCTCCGGCTTTCCTCCGCCTTGGGAATCGGCGGTTCGGCGATGCGCGTGACGGGGGAGCGCTTGCGGCTGGTGACCTGGTCTTTCATGGTGGTTCCTTTCAGGGGAAGGGGTGGGGGAAGCGGGCGGCGGCCGGCACGCGCGGCACCATGCCGAGCGGTTCGCGACCGTAGCCGAAGGAGATGGGGAGCAGGCCGGGAACGAGCGCCTTCACGGCCGCCAGCGAGCTGCGGCCCTGGTCGATCGAGGCCTGCGGAGGCGTGATGTCGACCGCCAAGGGCCTAAGCCCGCCGGAGGCGAGGCGGGCGCAGAGGGCCTCCACGCCTGCTGCGGAGAAGTCGGGTGGCAGGCCGCGCGAGCCGCGCGCGCCGCGGGAAAGAGCACGGCATCGGCCCGCCGGAAATGCCGCCGGCAGCCGTAGAGTTCGAAGTGGTGCTCGGGCGTGGCCACCTGCGCCGCGTGGCGCACGTGCCCGCGGTGGCCGTGCAGCCACGCGTACACCCGCGCCTCCGTCTCCTCCAGCGCGCCCAGCAGCGCGGCTTCGAAGTTTTCCTTCGCCGCGGTGCCCATGGTCGTGAAATGCAGCGATTCGTGCTGCGCCGCGACCAGCGCCACGTGCGCCCAGGGCGAGTCCAGGTGCTGCACGGCGATGCGGCAGCCCGCCGCCTCCATCGCGGCCAGCCGCCCGCCCACCTGCGCGCCCAGGGCCGCGCGATCGAGCAGCCGCCCCGGGCGCTGGCGCAGCCAGTGGCGCATGAACGCGTCCCGCTCGACCACCTCCAGCAGGGCGCGGTGTGCCGCTTCCTCGCGCGTGCGTCCGGCGGCGCAACCGGACGAAGACACCTGCGTACAGGGTGGCCCCGCGGCATGTGCATGTCCCAGCGCTTCGAGGCTGGTCCGCGAGAACACGAGTTCGGCGAGCACGTGCACGTCCCCGCCGTCGGCCAGCTGCGTCCCCCGCGTCCAGCAGTACGCACGGGCGGGATCGAAGGGCACGAAGGGAAAGCCCGCGCGCGCGTGCTGCGCATCGCTGTAGCGCACGACGGAGCGAGGATCGATGGCGTTGGGCAAGTCGGCCATCGCGGCGACGCACACCCCGCGCGGCGCGCGGAAGCCCTCGCGTTCCACCGCTTCCGCCGCGGCCTTCACGTAGGCGAGCCAAGGATCGGCATCGCGTCCCCAGGTGTGCGGGCGCTCCTCGCCCGCCGTGCGCACGCGCGCCCGGGCCAGGTGGAAGGGCAGCGCGTAGCGCTCCGAGCTGGAATCCACCCAGGCGAACTCGAGGTCCGGGGCCTGCGCGCTGCGTTCCACCTGGGCCGGGGTGGGTGCAACGCCGAAGATCCCGGAACCCAGGACGGCATCGCCGCCGAGGCGGCACAGCGAAGCGACTGCCTTCTCGTCATAACCGCCGATGGTGGCGAAGGCCATGCCCAGCTGCGGTGCCGTGAGCCCCGCGTTGTGCAGCGCTGCACCGGCCTCCATGAACAGGTACTGCAGGGCGCGATTGCGATAGCGCAGCGCCGCGGCCTCGCCATCGGCGGTGACGAACACGGCGCCGGTCGCACCCTGGAGCTCCCAGGGTTTGCCGAAGGCACGCGGCAGCAGCCCGCCTTCCGATGCGACGCGTTCGAGGGCCACGGCCTTTTCCGCCGGATAGAGGACCCGGTACACGCCAGGCGCATGGCGGCCCACCGGCCGGCGCAGCACCAGGTGCACGCGCAGCAGGTGCATCCCTCCGGCCGATGCCAGCGTGCGCCGGGGAGCGACATAGCCCACGCGCTCGTGCCGCGTGCTCACCACGCCGGCGATCGACCATGCGAATTGCAGCAGTGCCTCCTCCGCCACCGGGGCGTCGTCGAAGGTGTAGGTGGACACGCGCTCGGCGAACAGGGGAGAGAGCGGAGCCCAGGGCACCTCGCGCGTGGCGGCGGGCCGCTTCCCCGGCGCGCCGGATGCGTTCCACAGGAAACGCCGGCAAAGCTGGTTGGTCACCTCCGCCGGCGCGACCAGCCCGACCGGGCTGCCCTGGTGCGCGTAGGCGGCGGCGTGCAGCGTCAGCAGGTTGGCGTCCACCAGTGCCCCCTGCGCCAGCAGGAAGGGCAGGAATTCGCGCAGCTCGGCGGAGTGCGCCAGCGGCGCCTGGGCGACCACCTCTTCCATCGTCCGCGTGCCGTCGCACAGCGCGTACACCTGCGCCAGCAGCGCGCGAGGCGCGCGGACCTCCACGTCGCGCGTGGCGGTGCGCACGGCCAGCCGCTGCCCCCGCAGCCAGGCAGCGCCGGCCAGCGCCGGACACAGGCGGGCGGGATCCGCCCGCGCTGCCTGCACCTCGCCCGGGATGGCGTCGTTGAACACCGCGTTGGGTTGCCGGGGCATGCGCGTCATTGCCGGACGGATCCGAAGAGCGAGGAGAACATCGGGTCGTAACCGTCGGGCGGCATGAGCGGGTTCGAATTCATCTCCAGCCACCACACCTGGCCGTCGGCATCCACCACCCCGTCGACGGCGTAGAGCACCGGCACGTGGTACCGCTCCATCAGGTCGCCGCCCACCGCCGCGCCCATGCGCTCGATGCTGGCGCGCGCGGCGGCGGGCAGGTCCTGCAGCTGGTTGTCCGAGCTGCCGCTGGGGGCCTCCGGCTGGTACGTGCGGCCGTAGCGGAAGTCGATCCAGGCCTCGCGCCCCGCGGCCAGCACCTGTGCGGGCGAGAGGCCCTGGAACGCCAGGCTGTCCGCCAACAGCGGATGGTCGCGGGACAGCGCGAACGCCTCCGCGGACACGCCCAGGCGCCCGGCAGCCAGCGACTCCAGCGTGGACACCCCGTCGCCGCGGACGGTGGGCCAGGCCTGGCAGTGGGCGTAGAAGGCGGCATCGCCCCAGTACCAGACCTTCAGGCTGCGGCCCTGGATGAACTGCTCGGCGTACGGCGTTCCGGTGGGGCCGCCCGGGCCCAGCGACGGCGGCGGCGTCCGGACCTGGGTGGCGCCCTGGCGGTAAGGGCCGGTGATCTGGTCGCCGAAGGAGCCCACCGAATGTTTCAGCAGGAAGTCGCCCTGGGGCGACTCCGCTGGCCAGGTGGCTGGAACGCGTTCCCCGGCTGCGGTGGCGAAGCGCTTGAACACCAGCTTGTCGCTGGACAGCTCCGTGCGAAGCGCGGTGTAGGGCAGCCAGCCGATGAAGCCCGTGACGTGCTCCACCAGCATTTCGCTGTGGAACAGGCGGCCCTCGCGCTGGCCCAGGAAACGGGGATGGAAGCGATAGAAGCGGTTGCGGCACTTCACCTCGAGCGCGAAGCTGCGCAGGTCCATCTGCACGTCGGCGCCGGCGGCGTCGGCCCAGGCCTTGACGGAGCGCATGTGGTTCAGGGTGATCGCGATGTACGACATGGCTCCTGCTGGCTCGCGTGTCGGAGGGCGCCGATCTTCCCGCCGCCCGCCGGCCCCGTCACCGGAAATATTGCACCGCGTCCCTTGCCGTCCACCGCTTGCGCCGGCACGCTTCGTGCCGCAATGCGAAAATGGCGGCATGAGTGCCGTCTGGATCGAGAACGACCCCGCCCCGCAGGAGGCCGACCGCCGCATCGAGCGCGAGAACCACAAGCTCGAAAAGCGCCTGTGCCGCCTGGTCGGCCAGGCGATCGGCGACTACAACATGGTGGTCGAGGGCGACAGGATCATGGTCTGCCTGTCCGGCGGCAAGGACAGCTACGCCCTGCTGGACGTCCTGCTGAAGCTCAAGGCGCGCGCCCCGGTCCATTTCGACCTGGTCGCCGTCAATCTGGACCAGAAGCAGCCCGGGTTCCCGGAGCACGTGCTGCCCGAGTACCTGAAGAACCTGGGCGTGCCCTTCCACATCGAGGAGCAGGACACCTACTCGATCGTCAAGGACAAGATCCCCGAGGGCAAGACCATGTGCAGCCTGTGCAGCCGGCTGCGCCGCGGGATCCTGTACCGGGTGGCGGACGAACTGGGCGCGACCAAGATCGCCCTGGGCCACCACCGCGACGACATGCTGCAGACCCTGTTCCTCAACATGTTCTTCGGCGGCAAGTTGAAGGGCATGCCGCCCAAGCTGGTGTCCGACGACGGCCGGCACATGGTGATCCGGCCGCTCGCTTACGTGAATGAGAAAGACCTGGTGCGCTGGGCCGAGGTGCGCCGGTTCCCGATCATTCCCTGCACCCTGTGCGGCAGCCAGGAAAACCTGCAGCGCAAGCAGGTCGGGGCGATGCTGAAGGACTGGGACAAGCGTTTTCCCGGTCGCCTGGACAACATGCTCCACGCGTTACAGAACGTGGTGCCGTCCCACCTGGCGGACGGAACACTCTACGATTTCAGGAATCTGACTGCCAGCGGCGTCGCCGACCCGGAGGGCGACCTGGCCTTCGACCACGAGGAATTCCCGGTGGCGGGCGCCCTGCCCGCCCTGCAGGTCATCAAGTTGTGAGGCGCCCGGGCGCCTCGCGTTGGGAGGTGTGATGGTGCGATTCGCCCGTTTCTTCATGGCTGCCGCCGCGGCAGTCCTCGTGCTGGCCGGTTGCGCCAGCACCTACAAGCTGGACAACCAGGTGCAGTCCTTCTCGCACCTGCCGGCCATGCCGGCGCAGCCGAGCTACCGTTTCGAGCGCTCGCTCTCGCAGCAGGCCGACCCGGCCCAGCAGGCCCTGGAAGCCCTGGCCGACCCCGCCCTGCACCGCGCCGGGCTGCGCCGGGACGACTCGGCGCCCCGCTACAGCGTGCAGGTCTCGGCCCGCACCGAGCGCTCCGTCTCCCCTACGCCGACCCCTGGGGTCCCTGGGGCTGGGGTGGCTGGGGCGTCGGCCTGGGCGGCCGCCACTTCGGCCTGGGCATCGGCGGCCCCTGGCCCCGGGGCGACTCCTACTGGTTCCATCGGGAAGTGACGGTGATCGTCCGGGAGCTGGCCAGCAACCGGGTGGTGTACGAGACCCGGGCGGTCAACGACGGGCCCTGGCTGGACAACAACGCGGTACTGCCGGCCATGTTCGACGCCGCCATGCAGGGCTTCCCGAATCCGCCGCCCGGACCGCGCCGCGTGGACATCCAGGTCGGCCGGAACTCCTGAGCCAGGCGAAAAACCGGTTTGGATTCCGTAAAGCGCTCCATACAATGGGGCGCATGGACGCCACTCGCATCATTGCCGTGCGGCATGGCGAGACGGCCTGGAACGTGGACGCACGCATCCAGGGCCAGCTCGACATCCAGCTGAACGACACGGGGCGATGGCAAGCCCGCAGGGTGGGACAGGCGCTGGCCGCCGAGCAGCTCACCGCCATCTACTCCAGCGACCTCGGCCGCGCGCACGAAACCGCGCGCGCCATCTCCGATGCCGCCGGCATCGGCGTGGTGGCGCATCCCGGCCTGCGCGAGCGGCGCTTCGGGATGTTCGAGGGGCAAGACCTTCGACGAGATCCACACCAACTGGCCGGACCACGCCCACAACTGGAAGAAGCGCATCCCCGAGTGGGAGCCGCCGGAAGGCGGCGAGTCGCTGCTGCAGCTGCGCGAACGCGTGACCCGCACCATGCGCGACCTCGCCTCGCGCCACTACGGCGAGCAGATCGCGGTGGTGGCGCACGGCGGCGTCCTCGATACGTTGTACCGGATCGCGACCGGACAGGAAGTCAACTCGCCACGCACGTGGCAGCTGCCCAACGGCGCGATCAACCGGTTGCTGTGGACGCCCCAGGGCTTCACGCTCGTGGGCTGGTCGGACACGCAGCACCTGGAACATGCATCATTCGACGAAAACTCCTCTTTCTGAGGACCTCAAGCGGCTGATCGGGCAACCCGTCTCCGCCATCGACACCCCTCCCTCGTGGTCGACCTGGAGGCGATGCAGCGCAACCTGCACCGCATGGCCGACTTCGCCCGCAAGCGCGGCCTGCGCTGGCGCCCGCACGCCAAGATGCACAAGAGCTCGGCCATCGCCAAGCTGCAGATGCAGGCCGGCGCGGTCGGCGTGTGCGTGCAGAAGACGGGCGAGGCCGAGGCGATGTTCGCCGGCGGCGTGCACGACATCTACATCAGCAACGAGGTGGTGGCACCGGCCAAGCTCGCCCGCGTCGCCGACCTGGCGCACCAGCTGGCGGCCGAGCGCGGCCAGCTGGCCATCGCGGTGGACAGCATGGAGGGCATCCGCCGGCTGGCCAACGCGATGGACGACAGGCGCCGCGGCGGCGCGGCGGCCATCATCAACGTCTTCGTGGAGATCGACGTCGGCCAGGGCCGCTGCGGCGTGCGTGCCGGGCGCACCGCGGCCGAACTGGCGCACGAGATCCGCAGGCACCCGGCGCTGCGCTTCGCCGGCCTGCAGGCCTACCACGGCAAGGCGCAGCACCTGCGCACGCCGCAGGCCAGGCGCGACGCGATCGCCACCGTGGTGCAGGACGTGCTGTTCACCAGGAAGCTGATCGAGGCCGACGGCGTGCAGGTGCCGCTGGTCACCGGCGCCGGCACCGGCAGCCTGGTGTGCGAGGCCGCCAGCGGCGTCTATGGCGAACTGCAGGCCGGGTCCTTCCTGTTCATGGACGCCGACTACGCCGCCAACGAGCGCGACCCCGCGCAGCCGGCCTTCGAACATGCGCTGTTCGTCAAGTCGCAGGTCATGAGCTCGGGGCTGCTGCACGCCGTGTGCGACGCCGGCCACAAGAGCCACGCCATCGATTCCGGCCTGCCCAAGGTGCTGGCCCTGGAGCCCACGGGCGAACTCGAGTACCTCAATGGCGGCGACGAGCACGGCATCCTGAAGCCCACGGGCGGCAACCAGCGGGTGCCGCGCCTGGACGACACCGTCTGGCTGATCCCCGGCCACTGCGATCCCACCGTCAACCTGCACAACCACCTGGTGGGCGTCACCGGCGGGCTGGAGCACGGCAAGGTGGACAAGATCATCCGGGTTGATGCCAGAGGCGCGCTGACCTAGCCCGCGGGAAAATGGGGACATGAAACTGTCCCCGAGCCAGGTCATCGTCCTGGCCACGCCGGTCTTCTTCCTGCTGATCGCCGTCGAAGTCGCGTACGGCCGCTGGCGTGGCCGCAACACCTACCGCCTGAACGATGCCATCAACAGCATCTCGCTGGGCATGCTCAGCCAGATCAGCGCGGTGCTCACGCGCCTGTTCCGCGTCGGCATCTACACCGCGGTCTTCTCCTGGGTGTCCTTCTGGCACAACGACGCCTTCTGGACTTCGCCGGTGGGCTGGCTGCTGGCGCTGGTGTTCTACGACTTCTGCTACTACTGGCTGCACCGCGCCGGCCACGAGGTGGCGGTGTTCTGGGCGGCGCACGTGGTGCACCACCAGAGCCAGGACTACAACCTCTCCACCGCGCTGCGCCAGACCAGCTCGGGGGCGCTGCTCGGGTGGATCTTCTACCTGCCGATGGCCATCGCCGGCGTGCCGCCGCTGGTGTTCGGCGTGGTGGCGCTGATCGACCTGCTGTACCAGTACTGGGTGCACACCGAGCACGTGGGCAAGCTGGGCTGGTTCGACCGCTGGTTCTGTTCGCCGTCCAACCACCGCGTGCACCATGCCGTGAACGACGGCTACCTCGATCGCAACTACGGCGGCATCCTGATCGTGTGGGACCGCATGTTCGGCAGCTTCGAGGAGGAAGGCGAGAAGTGCGTGTACGGCACGCGCGCGCCGCTGGCCAGCTGGGACCCGCTGTGGTCGAACTTCGAGGTGTACTGGGCGCTGGCGAAGGACAGCTGGCATGCGCGCTCCTGGGCCGACAAGCTGCGCGTGTGGTTCAAGCCGCCGGGCTGGCGGCCGGCGGACGTCGCCGAACGCTTTCCCAAGCCAGCGTTCTCGCTGGAGCGCATGGAGCGCTACCACCCGCCGATGTCGAAGGCGATGGCGTGGTTCGCCGGCGTGCAGTTCGCGCTGATCCTCGGCGGCGTTGCCGTCTTCCTGTGGCACGCGGACCGGCTGGCCGTGAGCCAGTCCGCCGTGTGGCTGGCCGCGCTGACCGCGGCGCTGTGGGCAGTCGGTGCCGCGATGCAGGGCCGCATCGGCATGACGGAAGTGCTGCTGATCGAAGCGGCAGCGCTGGCCACGGCGGCGTCGGCGCAGGGCTGGACCGAGCTGCATCGCCTGTTCAAGCCGCTCGCCATGCTGCTGGCGATCGCCTTCGTGGCGAGCCGCCCGGGCTGGCTGCGCACGCAGCGCACCTTCGACCTGAAGCTGCTCGCCGCGCTGCTGCTGTGCCTGGCAGGCGACGTCTTCCTCATGTTCCCCGGCTACTTCATCCCGGGGCTGGTGAGCTTCCTGGTGGCGCACCTGTGCTACCTGGCGCTGTTCGCGCAAGGCGTGCGCTGGTTCCCGAGCGGGCGCGTGCTGCTGGCCACGCTCAGCGTCGCCGGGCTGATGTATGCCTTCCTGTTCCCGCACCTGCAGCCGGTGCTGAAGGTGGCGGTGGCGGCCTATGCCCTCGTCATCGCGCTGATGGCGGCGCAGGCGATCGGCCGTGCGCTGGTGCTGCGCGACGCGGCCGCCGTCGGCGTCGCGGCCGGCGCGGGCTTCTTCATGCTGAGCGACGCGCTGCTGGCGATCAACCGCTTCGCGCAGCCGCTGCCGATGGCGGCGTTCTGGGTGCTGGCGACTTATTACGTGGCGCAGGTGCTGATCGTGCGGAATGCCCGGCCGGCGAGCGCCGTAGGCTGGGGTGACGCCAGGAGCCCCAGCGCTGCACCGGACGCTGGGGTTCGCTCCGCTCACCACCAGCCTACCGGCTGACCGGCTCGTCCCGCGCGATCTTCCCGTCGATCAACTCCACCAAGCGATCGCAGCGCGTCCCCAGCCGGGGATCGTGTGTGACGATCACGAACGAGGTGCCGCGTTCGCGGTGCATGCGGCGCAGGTGCGTGAACACCTCGTCGGACGACGCCGTATCGAGGTTGCCGGTCGGCTCGTCGGCCAGCACCAGCGGCGGCTGCAGCACCAGGGAGCGCGCGATGGCCACCCGCTGCTGCATGCCGCCGGACAGTTCGGAAGGCTTCTTGTCCATGGCGGCGGCCAGTCCGACGGCGTCCAGCAGCCCGCGCGCACGATCCCGCTCGGCCCCGCTCACGCGTCCTTCGCTCATGAGGATGGGCAGCGTCACGTTCTCCAGCGCGCTGAAGGCCGGCAGCAGGTGGTGGAACTGGAACACGAAGCCCAGGGTGCGCCGCCGCCGCAGCGTGAGCTCCGCTTCGCTCAGACCGCCGACCTCCTCGCCCTGCAGCCGGTAGCTGCCCGAGGTCATGCGATCCAGCAGGCCGAGGATGGTCAGCAGCGTGCTCTTGCCGGAACCCGAGGGGCCCATCAGCGCGACGAACTCGCCGCTGGTGACCCGCATGGAAACGCCGTGCAGCACCTCGGTCTCGTTCGGCAGGCCGACGTTGTAGCTTTTTCGCACGCCCTCGAGGACGACCAGTTCCTCGCTCATATGCGGATGGCCTGCGCGGGATCCATCGCCGCCGCGCGCCGCGCCGGCATCACCGCCGCCAGCACGCCGCAGGCGACCGCCAGCACGCCCAGTTGCAGGGCGAGCGACAGCGGCAGCCCGATCACGAACAGCGGCTGCCCATCGCTGCCGCGCACGAAGTGCGTGAACAGGAAGATCATCGCCCGCGCCAGCAGCAGGCCCAGCACCGCGCCGGCCGCGCCGACCACGGCGCCCTGCAGCAGGAACACGCGCAGCACCTGCCCGCGGGTGGCGCCCATGGCGCGCAGGATGCCGATCTCGCGCCGCTTCTGCACCACCGACACCACCAGCACGCTGGCCATGCCCAGCACCACCACGATCACCACCACCACCCGGATCAGCATGGTGCTGATCGACTGCGCATTGAGCGCGGTCACCAGCTGCACGTTGCTCTCCTGCCAGCTCTCGATCTTGTAGGGCAGCTGGCGCCGAAGTTCCTCCGCCAGCGCCTGCGCGGTCCAGACGTCGCGCAGCCCGAGGTCCACGCCGGTGGCGCCGCCCGGCAGGCCCAGCATGTTCTGCGCCGTGCGCAGCGGCACGATCACGGTGCGGCGGTTCAGGTCCTTCACGCCCAGGTCCACCAGCGCCGTCACGCGCATGGGGTCGCTGACGGTGCCGGTCTGCACGGTCAGGCGGTCGCCGGGGCGCACGCCGAGGTCGCGCGCGAGCTCGCTGCCGACGATGGCTTCCCCGGCCCCAGCCGCGGCTCGCCGGCGATCACCTTGCCGCGCAGGCCGACGATGCGGTCGTAGCGCTCCAGCTCCACGCCCATCAGGGCGATCGCCTGGGTCGCCTCGCCGCGCAGCGCGAGCCCCGCGCCCGACACGATCGGCGACACGGCCGCCACGCCGGGATGCGCTTCCAGCAGCGGCACCAGCGCCTGCCAGTTCGCCACCGAGCGCAGGCGCTGCGCGCGCGGCTGCGTGTCGCTGATCGAGCGCTGGCCCGAAGGCAGGTCCATGGCGGGCGCCACCACGTCCTCCGGGGCCGCGATGGTGACGTGCGGCTGCGCACCCAGGGTCTTGGCGAGCGTGTTGCCCTGCAGGCCGCTGATCAGGGCGGAGATGTAGGCGATGACGGCGACGCCGGCGGCCACGCCGACGACGATCAGCAGGGTCTGCATGCGGCCTTCGCGCAGGAAGCGCATGGCCACCTGCCATTCGAAGCCCAGGCCCTTCATGGCTTGCCGCTACCGGCCCATGGCCTCGGTGATGCCGGAGACGGGATCGGCGTTGCCGCCGGCGCCGCGCCCCTGCGGCGAGCGCGAGGGCTGCCACTCGACCAGCTGCGTGCGCACGCGCGCGCCCGGCTTCAGCGTCGGCGACAGCAGCACCAGCTCGCCTTCGCGCACGCCGGAGACGACTTCCACCGCATCGAGCGTGCGCAGCCCGGTGCGCACCGGCCGTTCCACGGCGCGCCGGCCCTCGGCCACCAGCATGGCCTCGCCGGTCGCGCCCGTGCGCAGCCCGCGCGCGGGCAGCACCAGCGCGCGGTCGCGGCGCGCGGTCTCCACTTCGGCCGAGAGCGTCATGTCCTCGCGCAGGAAGGCCGGCGGCGGCTGGTCCAGGGAGAACTTCACTTCCACCGCGCCGCGCTGCGCATCCACTTCCGGCGCGATGCTGATGATGGTGGCGGCCAGGCGCTGTCCGGCGAAGGCATCAGCCATCACCGCCGCCTTCTGCCCCACGCGCAGCTGCTCCAGGAAGCGTTCGTCCACCTGCGCCACGATCTGCGTGGGGCCGCTGAGAGCGAGGCCCAGCAGGGCCTTGCCCGGTTGCACGATCTGGCCCGGCTCCACGTGGCGCGACAGCACGCGGGCCGGCGCCGGCGCGGTGATCACCATCTGCGTGAGGCGGGCGCGGGCCGCGGAGATCGCGGCGATGCCGGCCTGCCGCTGCGCGCGGGCGACGTCCACCGCGCGCTGCGCGTCGTCGCGGCGGGAAGCGCTGAGGAAGCCCTGCGCCACCAGCGCCTCGGTGCGTTCCAGTTCCGCGCGCGCCGCGGTCAGCGTGGCCTCGGCCTGCTTTTCGGTGGCGACCGCCTGCGCCAGCGCCGCCTGCAGTTCCTCCGACTCCAGTTTCACCAGCGGCTGGTCGGTGCGCACCTGCTCGCCTTCGCGCACCAACACCTGGTCCACCCGCGCCGTGACCGTGCTGCCCACCTCGACGCGCGAGAGCGTCGCCACCCGGGCGGAGAACTGCAGGGTGCGCACCAGGGGCGCGTACTTCGCGGCCACGGCTTCGGAGGCCGCGCCGCGCAGCAGGAACCAGCCGAGCGTGCCTGCCGCCACGAGCGCCACCACCAGCAGCGGCCAGAGCCAGCGGGCGCGGGGCAGGTGCGCTCGCATGCTGCTAGCCCTCGAAGAGGCTGCCTTCCGCGCGCGGGGGCGTGACGCCCAGGTGGCGGTACGCGGCCATCGTGGCGATGCGGCCGCGCGGCGTGCGCTGCAGGTAGCCCTGCTGGATCAGGTAGGGCTCGATCACGTCCTCGATGGTGTCGCGCTCCTCGCCGATCGAGGCCGCCACGTTGTCCAGGCCCACCGGCCCGCCGTCGAAGCGGTGGATGACAGCCTCCAGCAGCTTGCGGTCCATCACGTCGAAGCCTTGCGGATCGACGTCCAGCATGGCCAGCGCCTTCTGCGCGATGTCGCGGTCGATGCGGCCGGTACCCTTCACGTCGGCGTAGTCGCGCACGCGGCGCAGCAGCCGGTTGGCGATGCGGGGCGTGCCGCGCGAGCGTTTCGCGATCTCGCTCGCGCCTTCGGCATCCAGCGGCGCCTGCAGCAGGCCGGCGCTGCGATGCACGATCCGCGTGAGTTCCTCGGGCGTATAGAACTCCAGCCGCGCGACGATGCCGAAGCGGTCGCGCAGCGGGTTGGTCAGCATGCCGGCGCGCGTGGTCGCGCCCACCAGCGTGAAGGGCTGCAGGTCCAGCTTGATCGAGCGGGCCGCCGGCCCTTCGCCGATCATGATGTCGATCTGGTAGTCCTCCAGCGCGGGATAGAGGATTTCCTCCACCACCGGCGAGAGGCGATGGATCTCGTCGATGAACAGGACGTCGTTCTTTTCCAGGTTGGTCAGCAGCGCCGCCAGGTCCTTGGGCTTCTCCAGCACCGGGCCCGAGGTGGAGCGCAGGTTCACGCCCAGCTCGTTGGCGATGATGTGCGACAGCGTGGTCTTGCCCAGGCCGGGCGGGCCGAACAGCAACACGTGGTCCAGCGCCTCGCCGCGCTTGCGCGCCGCGCCGATGAAGATCTCCAGCTGTTCGCGCGTCTTGGCCTGGCCGACGTATTCCGCCAGGCCCTTGGGGCGCAGCGCGCGTTCCATGGCCTCTTCGGCCGGCGACACCGGCGCCGCGGACACGACGCGCTTGTCCGGCGGGGGAGCGAAGTCGTCGGTCTTGATGCTCATCGTGCCAGGGCCTTCAATGCCTGCTTGATGCCGTCACTGACGCTCGCGTCCTTGGGCAGGGACTTCAGCGCGGCCTGCGCTTCCTTGTCGCTGTAGCCCAGGGCGACCAGCGCCTGCAGGATGTCGGCCTGCGCATCGTCCACCACCCCGCCGCCCGGCAGGCCGAGGTCGGCCCCGACCTTGCCCTTGAGTTCCAGCAGCAGCCGCTCCGCGGTCTTCTTGCCGATGCCCGGGATCTTGACCAGCCGGCTCGCATCCTGCTGCGTCACGGCTTGCGCGATGTCCGCCACGCTCATGCCGCTCAGGAGCGCGAGCGCCGTGCGCGGGCCCACGCCCGAAATCTTGATGAGCTGGCGGAAAGCCTCGCGCTCGCCCGCGGAGCCGAACCCGAACAGGATCTGCGCGTCCTCGCGCACCACGAAGTGCGTGAGCAGCGACACCTTGTCGCCCACGCCGGGCAGGTTGTAGAAGGTGCTCATGGGGACGTCGACCTCGTAGCCGACGCCATGGCAGTCCACCAGCACCTGCGGCGGATTCTTTTCGGCCAGCGTCCCCGTCAATTTGCCTATCATTGCGATCCCTCTGACGGGATTATCAGCTTGATTCTCCGACACGCCTTCACGCCCCTGAACAACACCCGCCTGATGCACCTGTGCGGCCCGATGGACGAACACCTGCGGACCGTGGAAACCGCGCTGCAGGTGCGCATCTCGCACCGCCAGGAGCACTTCCGGGTGGAAGGGCCCAAGGCCAAGGCGGAACGGGCGATGGAAGCGCTGCAAGGGCTCTACGAAATCGCCGGCCGCACCATCTCCAAGGAGAAGGTGCAGCTGATGCTGGCCGGCGACGTGGCCATGGAGCAGGACGAGGACGGCGCCCTGGTGCTGCACACCCGCCGCACCGACCTCAAGGCCCGCACGCCCAACCAGAGCGTGTACCTGGACAACATCGCCAGCCACGACATCACCTTCGGCATCGGCCCGGCCGGCACCGGCAAGACCTACCTCGCGGTGGCCTGCGCGGTCGACGCGCTGGAGCGCAGCGCGGTGCAGCGCATCGTGCTGACGCGTCCCGCGGTGGAGGCCGGCGAGAAGCTCGGCTTCCTGCCCGGCGACCTCACGCAGAAGGTGGACCCCTACCTGCGGCCCCTCTACGACGCGCTCTACGACCTGATGGGATTCGAGCGGGTGACCAAGGCCTTCGAGCGCAACGCGCTGGAGATCGCGCCGCTGGCCTTCATGCGCGGGCGCACGCTGAACAACGCCTTCGTGATCCTGGACGAGGCGCAGAACACCACGCCGGAACAGATGAAGATGTTCCTCACGCGCATCGGCTTCGGCAGCAAGTGCGTGGTGACCGGCGACGTGAGCCAGGTCGACCTGCCCAAGGGCTCGCCCTCGGGACTGATCGAGGCCGAGCACGTGCTCCGGCGCGTCAAGGGCATCGCCCACACCCGCTTCACCAGCGCCGACGTCGTGCGCCACCCGCTGGTGGCCCGCATCGTCGACGCCTACGACGCCGCGCGCAAGACCGGGAAATGACGCCCTCCCTGGACCTGTCGCTGCAGTTCGGCACCTTCCCCGGGGCGGCGGCGCACCGGGAGGTGCTGGGGACGGCGCGCGTGCGCAAGTGGATCGCGATCGCGCTGGACCGGCCGGCCGAGATCGGCGTGCGCATCGTCGGCGCCGAGGAAGGCCAGTCGCTGAACCGCCAGTACCGCGGCAAGGACTACGCGACCAACGTGCTCACCTTCGACTACACGCGCGAGCCGGTGGTGTCCGCCGACCTGGTGCTGTGCGCGCCGGTGGTGGAGCGGGAGGCGAAGGAACAGGGCAAGAGCCTGGAGGCGCACTACGCGCACCTGCTGGTGCACGGGGCGCTGCACGCGCAGGGCTACGACCACGAGACCGGGGACGGGCAGGCGCTGGAGATGGAGGCGCTGGAGATCCTGTTGCTGGGGGCCCTGGGCTACCCCAACCCCTACTGAGCTTCCATGACGCTGTCCCGCCGCGCCCGCACCTGGCTGATCGCCGCCGCCGCCGTCGCGGCGACGCTGGTGGCCGTGCTGCTGTACCAGAACCTCACGGTGGGCGAGAAGCGCATCCAGCACCAGCTGCCCCGCCTTTACGAAAGCGACGACGCCGAGTTCCGGCGCGCGCTGAGCTCGCTGCTGGGGCCCCAGATCGTGGCCGGCAACCGCGTCGAGACGCTGGTGAACGGGGACCGCATCTTCCCGGCGATGCTCGCCGCGATCCGTTCCGCGCAGCGCACCATCACCTTCGAAACCTACATCTACTGGTCGGGGCGGATCGGGCGCGAGTTCGTCGATGCGCTGGTCGAGCGCGCCCGCGCCGGCGTCAAGGTGCACGTGCTGCTGGACTGGGTCGGCAGCATGAAGATGGAGCCCGAGCTGCTGGAGGAGATGCGGCGCGCGGGCGTGGAAGTCGAGCGCTTCCACGAGCCCCACTGGAGCAACTGGCACCAGCTGAACAACCGCACCCACCGCAAGCTGCTGGTGGTGGACGGGGCCGTCGGCTTCACGGGAGGCGTCGGCATCGCCGACCTCTGGCTCGGCGATGCCCGCAACCCGCAGGAATGGCGCGACACCCACTACCGCGTGACGGGGCCGGTGGTGGCGCAGATGCAGGCCGTGTTCCTGGACAACTGGGTGCGGGCCAACGGCCGGGTGCTGCATGGCGACGCCTACTTCCCGGCGCTCCGGCCGGCCGGCGAGTTCGCAGCGCAGATGTTCAGCAGCTCGCCGCAAGGCGGCAGCGAAAGCATGCAGCTGATGTACCTGCTGGCGATCACCGCGGCGCGCCGCACGATCGCCCTGTCCAATTCCTACTTCGTGCCCGACGACATGACGATCGCCACGCTGCTGGATGCGGCGCGGCGCGGCGTGAAGATCCGCGTGATCGTGCCCAGCGGGCACATCGATTCGGAAACCGTGCGCAAGGCATCGCGCGGCAGCTGGGGGCCCATGCTGGAGGCCGGCATCGAGATCGCCGAGTACGCGCCCACGATGTTCCACGTCAAGGGGCTGGTGGTCGACGGGATGTTCTCCTCGGTGGGCTCCACCAACTTCGACAATCGCTCGTTCCGGCTGAACGACGAGGCGAACCTCAACGTGCTCAGCGGGGATTTCGGGCAGGAGCAGCTGGCGGTGTTCGAGCGCGACTGGGCGCGCGCCCGCAGGATCACGCTGGAGGAATGGCGCCGGCGCCCCTGGTCGGAACGCTTCTGGGAACGGCTCGCGTCGCTGCTGCACACGCAGCTGTGAGGCCCGTGTCCCGCCAGGAGCCTGCTGCTAGCGCACCGTCACCGGAATCGTCACCGGCCCGTCGTTCACCAGGTGCACCTGCATGTCCGCCGCGAACTCCCCGGTCTGCACGACCGGATGCGCTTCTCGCGCCTGCGCGACGAGGTACTCGTAGAGGTGCCGGCCTTCGTCCGGCGGCGCCGCATTGGTGAAGCTGGGGCGGTTGCCGCCGCTGGTGTCGGCCGCCAGCGTGAACTGGCTCACCAGCAGCAGCCCGCCGCCCACGTCCTGCACGCTGCGGTTCATCTTGCCGGCCTCGTCGCTGAAGATCCGCAGCTTCAGCAACTTGGCCAGCAGCTTGTCGGCCTGCGCCTCGCCGTCGCCGCGCTCGGCGCACACCAGCACCAGCAGGCCGGGGCCGATCTCGCCGGTCGTGCGGCCCGCCACCACCACCTTCGCCTCGCGCACGCGCTGCACCACGGCCAGCATCAGATCAGGTCCTCTTCGTCGTCGAAATGCGCTTCCACGTTGGTGGGCAGCAGCTGGATGGTGGCGCGCAGGCCGGGCACGGCGCTCATGAGCGCCTGCTCCACCGAGGCGCGCAGGGCCGCCGCGCGCCCGAGCGTCCAGTTCGCCGGCATGTGCATGTGCAGGTCCACGAAGCGGCGCTTGCCCGAGCGGCGCGTGGACACGTGGTCGAAGCGGATGGTGTGGTGCTTGAACTGCTCCAGCGTGCGGTCGATCTCCGCCAGCACCTCCGGCTCCAGCGCGCGGTCCATCAGGCCTTCGGCGGACTTCCACACCAGGTGCACGCCCTCGCGCAGGATGTTGGCCGCCACCAGGATGCCCACCACCGGGTCCAGCCAGAGCCAGCCGGTGACGACGACCAGGGCGACGCCCACGATCACGCCGGCGGAAGTCCAGACGTCGGTCAGCAGGTGGCGGGCATCGCCCTCAAGGGCCATCGACCGGTGGGTGCGCGCCGACTGCAGCATCGCCCAGGCGAGCACGCCGTTGAGGGCCGAGCTCACGATCGAGAGCACCAGGCCCAGCCCCACCTGCTCCAGCGGCTGCGGCGCGCGCAGGCGCAGCACGGCGGCCCACATGATGCCGGCCGCCGCCACCATGATCATCAGCCCCTCGAAGCCGGCCGAGAAGTATTCGGCCTTGTGGTGGCCGTACTGGTGGTCGGCGTCCGCCGGGCGCTGCGCGATCCGCACCATCAGCAGCGCGAAGGCCGCACTCGCCAGGTTGACGAGCGACTCCATCGCGTCGGACAGCAGGCCCACGGAATCGGTGAGCCACCAGGCGAGCGTCTTGAGCGCGATCGTGACCGCGGCGACGGCCACGGACCAGCGCAGCAGCACCTGGGGCGGAATGCGTTGCGCGGAGGAGGCAAGGGACATGCCCCGGATTGTGCGGCAGCGCTGCATGCAAGAATCCGCGCATGCTGCCGATCCGCCGCTACCGCGCGCCCCTGGCGCTCTGGCTCGCCCTCACGGCGCTGGGCTGCGTGGCGCTGGCGCGTGGCGAACTGCAGCGGCTGCAGGACGCTTTCGAGACCGACGCGCGCATCGTCCACCGGCTCCTGAGCCAGCGCGTGGTGCAGCACGACGCGGTGCTGGCCACGCTGGCCCTGCTGCAGCCGGGCGCCGGTCCGGCCGCGCAGGAGCAGCGGCTGCCGGCGCTGTATCCACAGATCCTTTCTGTCCAGCGCCGCGATGCCGGTGCGGCCTGGCCGGACGCCGCGCTGGCCGCCGCCGCCGGCCCGCGCTCGCGCAGCACGCGCCGTGCCGCGCTGGCGGACCTGGACCTGCAGTCCGGCCGCTACCGCCTGGTGCTGGCCGGCGAGCCGGCGAGTTTCGCGGCGCAATTCGACCTGCGCCAGGTGGTGCCCTGGAACGAGTGGCCCATGGCGCCGCAGGACAGCCCGGTGCGCGTGACACTGGAACACGAGGGCCAGCGCTTCATCGTCCAGCCCGGGCATGGCGAAGGGCCGTGGTCCTTCTCCTTCCACAAGCACCTGGCGGCGGAGAGCCAACCGTTCGACGTGGTGGCGCAGCGCAAGGTCGGCTGGTCCGAACTGCCCTGGCTCGCGATGCTGGCCTGGGCTGGCGCCGTCGCCCTGGGCGTGGCCGCCTGGCAGTGGCTGCGCCGGCAGCGCGCGGAGCGCCAGCGCGCCGAGGAACTGCTGCGGCTCGGGCAGGTGGCGCGCCTGAACACGCTGGGGGAACTCGCCGCCGGCATGGCGCACGAGCTGAACCAGCCGCTGGCCGCGGTGCTCGCCAGCACCCAGGCCGCCCGCCGCCTGCTGGC
The DNA here is from genome assembly GCF_013087525.1 of Ramlibacter montanisoli. Taxonomy (GTDB): domain Bacteria; phylum Pseudomonadota; class Gammaproteobacteria; order Burkholderiales; family Burkholderiaceae_C; genus Ramlibacter; species Ramlibacter montanisoli. The sequence goes on from NZ_JABFCS010000001.1 coordinate 3,153,548, forward strand.
CGACGATCCGCCCGAGATGGACACGGCGCGCGGGGCGATGCGGCAAGCGGAAGAACAGGCGCGGCGCGCGGCCGACGTGCTCGCGCGCCTGCGCCGCGGCGTCGAGCGTCCCGCGGCCTCGGCGGCGTTGCAGCCGGTGGTGCTGCAGGACGCGGTACGCAACGCCTTCTACCTGCTGGAGCCGGAGTTCGCGCGCCGGCGCGTAGCACCGCAGCTCGACGCGCAGGCCGAAGCGGTGGCGGTGCAGGCCGAGCCGGTGGCGCTGGAGCAGATCATCCACAACCTGCTGACCAATGCGCTGCAGGCGCTCGACCAGGTGCCGCCGGAGGAGCGCCAGCTCTCGGTGCGGCTGGAGGCCGACCAGCGCGAAGGCGCGCTCACCGTCGGCGACAGCGGCCCGGGCATCGCGCCCGAGGTGCTGCCGCGGATCTTCGAGCCCTTCTTCACCACCCGCGAGCACGGGCTGGGCCTCGGCCTGAGCCTGTGCGAGACGCTCGCCGCCGGCATGGGCGGGCGCCTGGACGTGCAGGCGCGCGCGCCGCGCGGCGCCGCGTTCACTCTTAGCCTGCCCCTGGCCGCCTCATGAACGCTCCCCTGTCACCGCTGGTGCACCTGATCGACGACGACGAGGCCGTGCGCACCAGCCTGGCCCTGCTGATCTCCACGGTGGGCCTGCGGGTGCAGGGCTGGAGCGACCCGCAGCAGTTCCTGCGCGAATTCCCGCGGCAGGACATCGGCGCCATCGTGCTGGACGTGCGGATGCCCGGCATCAGCGGGCTGGCGGTGCTGGACACGCTGGTGGCGCAGGGCGTGGACCAGCCGGTGATCATGCTGACCGGGCACGGCACGGTGGAGATGTGCCGGCGCGCCTTCAAGGCGGGCGCCGCGGAGTTCCTGGAAAAGCCGGTGGACGACGAGGCGCTGCTGGAGGCCTTGCAGAACGCGGTGCGGCAGCACGTGAAGTCGCGCGAGCGGCTGGTGGCGGACCGCTCCGCGCGCGAGCGCTACGCGCAACTGTCCGAGCGCGAGAAGGAAGTCGCGGGCCTGATCGTCGAGGGGCTCACCAACAAGGAGATCGGCCGCGCGCTGTCGCTGTCGCCGCGCACGGTGGAGACGCACCGGGCGAACCTGTTCGCGAAGCTGCAGGCGGAGTCGCTGGCGCAGTTGATCCGCAAGTATGCGGCGGTGATCGACGAGGACGGCTTTCCGTAGTTCTACGGAGCCCGCGGCGTAGCCGTACGAATGTTCCCTTCCCCCTGAATTCCTAAAGTTCTCCCACGGTCACCCGAGACCGCAATCACCCACGGAGAACCCCATGCGCCTCATCGCTTCCGCCCTCGCCGCTTCCCTCGCCTGCGCCGCCCTCGGCGCCAATGCCCAGGCCGTGCGTTCGAGCGCACCATCTCCCTGGCGCTGGCCAGCCAGATCGCCACCGAGACCGTGAACGCCTGCGCCGCCAACGGCTACGCGGTGGCCGCCACCGTGGTCGATCGCGCCGGCACCGTGAAGGCGCAGCTGCGCGCCGACAACGCCGGCCCGCATACCCTGGACTCCAGCGAGCGCAAGGCCTGGACCTCGGCCTCGGCGAAGAACACCACGTCCGCCATGCAGCAGGGCGCGCAGCAGAATCCCGCTGCGGCCAACCTGGTCTACCTGCCGGGCTTCCTGCTGCTGGGCGGCGGCGTGCCGATCAAGGTGGGCAACGACACCATCGGCGCGGTGGGCGTCGGCGGTGCGCCGGGCGGCCACCTGGACGAACAATGCGCGGTGGCCGCGATCGAAAAGGTGAAGGGACAACTGCAATGAACACGCTGCGCCGACTTGCCACTGCCGCCCTCGTCGCGGTCTCCAGCCTCACCGGTCTGGCGGTGCAGGCGCAGGTCGCGCCGTCCGCGGCCGAAGCGGCCCGCTACCAGGGCCTGCACGCCGCGGCGCACGCGGGCGATGCCGCGCGCATCGCTTCCCTCGCGGCCGCCGGTGCCGACCTGAATGCGCGCGACGGCCGCGGCCGCACGCCCCTGCACGTCGCGACCTTCGCGAAGCAGCGCGGTGCGATCCAGGCGCTGGCCAAGGCCGGCGCCAAGCTGGAACTGCTGGAGAACGACCGCTACGACGCGGTGACCATCGCCTCGGTCGCCAACGACGAGGAGAGCCTGCGCCTGCTGCTGTCGCTGGGCGCGAGCGCCAAGCTGGTGACGAGCCGCTACGACGGCACGGCCCTGATCGCGGCGGCGCACCTGGGCCACGCCGGTGTGGTGAAGCAGCTGATCGCCGCCGGCGCGCCGCTGGACCACGTCAACAACCTGCACTGGACGGCACTGATCGAGTCCATCGTGCTGGGCGACGGCGGCCCGCGCCACCAGGCGACGCTCAAGGCCCTGGTCGACGCCGGTGCGAGCACCCAGCTGGCCGACCGCGAAGGCCGCACGCCGCTGCAGCTGGCGAAGTCGCGCGGCTACGCGGAGATGGTGAAGATGCTGGAGGCGGCGCGGGCGCGATGAGCGCTCAATGGGGGCGGCCCGGGTAGACGATCAGGGCCGGCTCGACCTGCGCGAGGAAGACGAAGTCCCGGTCGTTGTGCACCAGCATGGCCCCGTGCTCCAGCGCGAGGGCGGCGATCAGGCAGTCGGTGGGCTTGCGCATGGTGAAGCCGGCGCGCCGCGCCCGCCGGTGGAGCTGGGCCGCGACCTCGTAGGTGGACAGGTCCCTGGGCTCCAGGAGCAAGAGGCCGGAGAACATGTCGCGCAGCCGGTCGTAGACCGCGTCGTCTCGCGCTCCCTGCAACACCTCCTGGAAGATCACGCCCGCCATGGCGATCTCCTCGTCCTCGTCACGCAGCTCCACGAACCGGATCGCGTCCGTGTCGAGGTTGCGGACGTGGTCGATCCACACGGAGGAGTCCACGAGCAGCATCAGCGCTTCGTCGTCCTGCTCCGCGGCTTGGGCGGCACGGGCGTGCCGGCTTCCCCGTCGCGCACCAGCTTGTACGAGGCGCGCGGCTGCTCGACCCGGTACTTGCCGAATTCCTCGGGCGAGGACGCCTTCGGGTCGTAGTCCGGATCGATGCCGCCGATGCCCTTGAAGTCGCGGAAGTGCGGCCTTCTAGCCCGCGCGATCAATTCGCGCAGGGCGCGATCGACGGCCTCGCGCTTGGTGCGTGCACCGGAGACCTCCATCGCCTGGGCGATGAGATCCTCGTCGATGTCGATATTGGTCAGCACGACATGGAATATACATGTCGTGTACACAAAATCAACACCACCTATCCGAGCGTCACCTTCGCGAACTTGCGCTTGCCCACCTGCACCACGTAGGTGCCGGCGGCCAGCTTCAGGCCCTTGTCGCTGACCGTCGCCGAGTCCACCCGCACGCCGCCGCCCTCGATCAGCCGGTTGGCCTCGCTGGTGGAGGGCGCCAAACCGGCCTGCTTCAAGAGCTGCGCGATGCCCATGGGCGCCCCGCCCAGGGCCATTTCGGGAATCTCGTCCGGCACCCCGCCCTTGCTGCGGTTGATGAAATCCTGCTCCGCCGCGTCCGCCACGGCCGGGCTGTGGAAACGTGCGGTGATTTCCTTGGCCAGCAGGACCTTGGCGTCGCGCGGGTTGCGGCCGCCCTCGATTTCCTTCCTGAGCCTGGCGATCTCGTCGGCATGCCGGAAGCTCAGCAGCGTGTACCAGCGCCACATCAGGGTGTCCGAGATCGACATCACCTTGGCGAACATGGTGTTCCCATCTTCGGTGACGCCGATGTAGTTGTTCTTGCTCTTAGACATCTTCTCGACGCCGTCCAGGCCCTCCAGCAGCGGCATGGTCAGGATGCACTGCGGATCCTGGCCGTACTCGCCCTGCAGGTGCCGGCCCATGAGCAGGTTGAACTTCTGGTCGGTGCCGCCGAGCTCCAGGTCGCTCTTCAGGGCGACCGAGTCGTAGCCCTGCATCAGCGGGTAGAGGAATTCGTGGATGCTGATGGGCGTGCCGGCCTTGAAGCGGTCGTGGAAGTCGTTGCGCTCCATCATCCGCGCCACCGTGTACCTGGCCGCCAGCTGGATCATCCCGCGGGCGCCCAGGGGGTCGCTCCACTCGCTGTTGTAGCGCAGCTCGGTGCGCGCCGGATCCAGGATCTTGTCGGCCTGGGCGCGGTAGGTCTCGGCGTTGGCCTTGATCTGTTCCGCGGTCAGCGGCGGCCGGGTCGAGTTGCGGCCCGAGGGGTCGCCGATCATGGAAGTGAAGTCGCCGATCAGGAAGATCACCTGGTGGCCCAGGTCTTGCAACTGTCGCATCTTGTTCAGGACCACCGTGTGGCCGACGTGGATGTCGGGGGCGGTGGGATCGAGGCCGAGCTTGATGCGCAAGGGCACGCCGGTGGCTTCGGACCGGGCCAGCTTGCGGACCCAGTCCTCCTGCGGGATCAGTTCCTCCGCCCCCGCAGGGTCACCGCGGGCTTCGCGCACCCGGTCGGTCACGGGGTATTTTGTAACAACGTCTTGATTCATAAGGGGTTTTACAGAGGACGGACCCGCTCAGCTGGCTATACTGCGGCTCGTTTCGTGGCTGCCGATTCTAGTTGCGGCAGTTTCCCGCCATAGGCGTACATCCCGCCTTCGCGCAGGAACCACCTGACAGGGCTGTAGGAACCGCTCCTACCCCCACCAGGCGAAAAGGACAATAGTGAAGCAAACTTGGTTGAGCCTCGGGGAAAGTGTTGTGTCCCGCGTGGCCCACGTGCTGGAACACCACCCCCGCCAGGTCACGGCCGCGGTCGCGGCGATGCTGCTGACCGCCGGTGGCGGCGCCTACGCCGTCGCCTCCCTCGGCCCGGACCCGTCGCTGCTGCCCGTGCGCGAGATCCTCGAGAACGTGCAGCCCCTGCCCCTGGCCGAGCAGAGCGAGGCGCTGGACGCGCACCGCTTCAGCCTGTTCAACGCGGAAGCCGTGCGCTCCTCGGACACGGCCGAAACGCTGCTGGCCCGCCTGGGCGTGAACGACCCCGTCGCCGCCTCCTTCCTGCGGCACGACCCGCTGGCGCGCCCGCAGCTGCTGGGCACGCCCGGCCGCCTGGTCAACGCCGAATTCACCGACGGCCGCAACCTGCTGCGCCTGACGGTGCGCTGGGCCATGGACAACGCCAGCTTCCGCCGCCTGGTGGTGGAACGCCAGGCCGACGGCAGCTTCGCCAGCCGCATCGAGGCTGCGCCGCTGGTGGCGTCGCTGCGCATCGGCAGCGGCTCGGTCCGCAGCTCGCTGTTCGCGGCGGTGGACGAGGCCGGCATTCCCGATGCCGTGACCACCCAGCTGGTGGACATCTTCTCGGGCGACATCGACTTCCACCGCAACCTGCGCGCGGGCGACCGCTTCGCCGTGGTGTACGAGACGCTGGAAGCGGACGGCGAGCCGCTGCGCACCGGCCGCGTGGTGTCGGCCCAGTTCGTCAATGGCGGCCGCACGCTGGAAGCCCTGTGGTTCGAGGAGCAGGGCCAGCGCGGCGGCTATTACGACTTCCAGGGTCACAGCCTGCAGCGCGCCTTCCTGGCTTCGCCGATGGAAGTGTCGCGCGTGACCAGCGGCTTCGCGATGCGCATGCACCCGATCCACAACACCTGGCGCGCCCACAAGGGCGTGGACTACGGCGCGCCCTCCGGCGCCCCGGTGCGCAGCATCGGCGAAGGCAGCGTGGATTTCGCCGGCACCATGAGCGGCTACGGCAACGTGGTCGAGATCGACCACGGCAAGGGCGCCAGCACCCTGTACGCGCACCTGAGCCGCATCGATGTGCGCAAGGGCCAGCGGGTGGAGCGCGGCCAGCGCATCGGCGCCGTCGGTGCCACCGGCTGGGCGACCGGCCCGCACCTGCACTTCGAGTTCAAGGAAAACGGCCAGCAGCGCGACCCGCTGGAAGTGGCCCGCCGCCAGGCGCCGGCCACGGAACTGACGGCGCAGTCCCGCACCCAGTTCACGCGCGTGGCGCAATCCATGCGCACGCAGCTGGCCGTGGCGGCTTCCGCCAACATGGTGGCTTCGGCCCGCTGATCGCGCCCACGGGCGCTACGATGCGCCCATGTCGGATCTCTTCATCGGCCTGATGTCGGGCACCTCCATGGACGGGGTGGACGGCGTCGTCGCCGACTTCTCCTCCGGGGGCGTGAAGGTGCTGGCCCACGCCAGCGCACCCTTCGCCGAGCCCCTGCGCGCGGAGCTGATGGCGCTGAACGCCAGCGGCCCCGACGAACTCCACCGCGCCTGGCTGGCGGGCAACGCCTTGATGCGGGTGTATGCGGAGGTGGTGCGGCAGCTGCTGGCCACGTCCGGCCAGGCCGCCGCGGCCATAGCCGCCCTCGGCGCCCACGGCCAGACCGTGCGGCATCGCCCGCAGCAGTTCGACGGCACCGGCTACACCATCCAGCTCGCCCAGCCCGCGCTGCTGGCGGAGCTCACCGGGATCCGGGTGGTGGCCGACTTCCGCAGCCGCGACGTGGCCGCCGGCGGCCAGGGCGCGCCGCTGGCCCCCTTCTTCCACCAGGCCCTGTTCGCGCGGGCGGATGAGACCGTCGGCGTGTTGAACGTCGGCGGCATTTCCAACGTCACGCTGCTGCGCGCCGATCGCTCCATGACCGGCTTCGACTGCGGCCCGGGCAACGCCCTGATGGACGCCTGGTGCCTGCAGCACACCGGCGCCCCCTACGACGACGACGGGCGCTGGGCCGCAAGTGGGCGCGTGCTCCCGGACCTGCTCGCCTCCATGCTGGCGGAACCCTTCTTCCGGCAGGCACCGCCCAAGAGCACCGGGCGTGACCTGTTCAACCGGCCCTGGCTGGATGCGCACCTGCGTCGCTTCGCCGGCGCCGCCCCGGTGGACGTGCAGGCGACGCTCACGGAGCTCACCGCCCGCGCCTGCGCGGCGGACGTGGAGCGGCATGCGCCCGGCCTGCAGCGCCTGCTGGTCTGCGGGGGCGGCGCCCTGAACGGGCACCTGATGCGACGGCTGCAGGCCCTGCTGCCGAAGGCCCTGGTGCAATCGACCGCGCAGGCCGGCCTGCCGCCGCAGCAGGTGGAAGCCGCCGCCTTCGCCTGGCTGGCGATGAAGGCGGTGCGGGGCGAGAAACTGGAGCTCAAAGCACCACGGGCGCCAGAGGCGCCCGTGTGCTGGGGGAATCTACCCGCCTTAGTGGTCGGTCGGCGAGAAGCTGGAGCCGCAGCCGCAGGTGGTCTGGGCGTTCGGGTTCTTGATGACGAACTGGGCGCCCTGCAGGTCTTCCTTGTAGTCGATCTCGGCGCCCACCAGGTACTGGTAGCTCATCGAGTCGATCAGCAGCGAAACCCCGTTCTTCGTCATCACGGTGTCGTCATCGTTCGCGATCTCGTCGAACGTGAAGCCGTACTGGAAGCCGGAGCAGCCGCCGCCCTGCACGAAGACGCGCAGCTTGAGGTCCGGATTGCCTCTTCCGCGATCAGGTCGGCGACCTTCGCCGCCGCGCTGTCCGTGAACAGCAGCGGAGCGGGCATCTCGGCCGAAACATTCTGGGCAACAGCGCTCATCGGGACCTCTTTCGTCAATGCTGGCTCGATGTTACGCGGCCCGCACCGGCCGCGTCCATCACGCGCTCTTTGTCGCCAGCTTCAGTAAGGGCTTTTCCTCCTCGCCGGCGGCACCCTGGGCGATCAAGGGCCGCAGTTGACCGGAGATGGTGGCGCCCTGGTGCATCTCAAGGGACACGTAGGAAACATCACCCTCGATCCGCGCCTTGGGCTGCAGTTCCAGCAGCTCGCGGGCATGGACCGGGCCGCGCACGGTGCCGTTGATGATGACGTGGTCGGCCAGGATCGCGCCCTGGACCACCGCGGCCTCGGAAATCACCAGCAGGCTGCCGTTTTCTTCCGGGCCGGCCTGGATGTCGCCGAACACCTCGCCGTCGATGCGCAGGCCTTCGGTGAACTTCATGTTGCCTTCGATGCGCGTTCCCTGCGCAATCAGGCTCTTGATCGGGGGCTGGGCTTTCTTGCCAAACATCGCATTCTCCTCAACAACTTTCCACTTTACAAGGACACATTCTGCACGGCGCGGCTCACGGTGCCTTCCACCACGCGTGCCGAAACGTTCTTTACAACCACCTGCGGCGGCAGGTCGACCATGCCCTCCAGCCGGCGGTATTGGCGGAATTGCAACGGTTGGGCGCCACCGGGCAGCGGCATCATCCAGGGCTTGCCGTCCTGGGTGCCGGACAGGCTGAGCTCCAGCTTGCCGCGGAATTCGGGCGCGTTCTTGACGGGCTGGATCACCAGGACCTGCCACTTGAGCTGGGTGCCGGCGAGCACTTCGGCCTGCAGCCCGCGGATCGCCACCGCCTCGGTGCCGGTGGACGCCGTGAGCTTCTCGAAGAAGCCGAGGTCCTGGCGCAAGGTCCGGTTCTCGGCTTCGAGGGTGCGGATCTGCGCGGTCAGGCGCTCCTGGGCCGCGCGCTCCACCGTCATGGCGCTGCCGGAGGTGTTGAGGATGGACTGGATGCGATCACGCTCGGTGCGCAGGGCGACGACGTCCTCGCGCAGCTTGGAGAGCTCTTCCTTGGCGGCGGTGTCCACGCCGGCGATCTCCTTGCCCTTCTCGAAGGCCCACAGGCTGATCGCGCCGCAGAAGCCCAGGACCACGGCGGCGGCGGCCCACTGCAGCGGCCAAGGCATGGCGTTGCGCACCTTCATCCTGGGCGAGCTGATCGTCAGTCTTCGCCTGAGCAGCTTGAATCGCATGGATGAGGATGCTGCCCAAAGAACAAGGGCGCAGCAAGTCCTGTCTTGTGCAGGTTTGTGTCGGACAGACACCCGTGCACGAAAAACCCGTCGCCCAATGAACAAAGCCCGGCAGGGCCGGGCTTTGTTGGCAGGGCAGGCGCCGGATCAGCGCTTGGAGAACTGCTTGCGGCGGCGTGCGGAGTGCAGGCCGACCTTCTTGCGTTCCACCTCACGCGCGTCGCGCGTGACGAAGCCGGCTTGCGACAGCTGGGGCTTCAGGGTCGCGTCGTAGTCGATCAGCGCGCGGGTGATGCCGTGGCGCACCGCGCCGGCCTGGCCGGACTCGCCGCCACCGTGCACGTTGCACTGGATGTCGAACGCTTCGGCGTTGCCGGTGAGCATCAGCGGCTGCTTGGCGATCATGATCGAGGTTTCGCGGCCGAAGAACTCCTGGATGTCCTTGCCGTTGACCGTGATCTTGCCGGAGCCCTTCTTCAGGAACACGCGGGCGACGCTGGACTTGCGACGGCCGGTGCCGTTGTTCCATTCACCAATCATCTTCAGATCTCCAGGGGCTTCGGTTGCTGCGCCGTATGCGGATGCTCGCCACCGCCGTAGACCTTCAGCTTCTTGATCATGGCGTAGCCCAGCGGGCCCTTGGGCAGCATGCCCTTGACGGCCTTCTCGAGCGCGCGGCCGGGGTGCTTGGCCTGCATTTCCTTGAAGGTCTGCTGGCGGATGCCGCCGGGGTAGCCGGTGTGCCGGTAGTAAACCTTGTCGGTTTCCTTGTTGCCGGTGACACGCAGCTTGGATGCGTTGATGACGACGATGAAGTCGCCGGTGTCGACGTGAGGCGTGTAAATGGCCTTGTGCTTGCCGCGCAGTCGGAGGGCAGCTTCGCTGGCTACCCGTCCGAGCACCTTGTCGGTGGCGTCAATCACAAACCACTCGTGCTTCACGTCAGCGGGCTTGGCGCTGACAGTGGTGGTCATAAGACTCTCGAGTACGGTTTGGCGGGCCCTTTTCCACGGTCGGTGTCCCTCTGGCGGGGATCTCTTAGGTGGGGTGAAAGCTTCCGTCGCGGGGCCACAATGCGCTGCGGAACCCGGCATTATAGCCGGAGAAGCCGGGGTTCGCTGGCGCTCACCGCCAGCCTACCCAGTGCCGCCCTGCTCCTGTAGGCTGGTGGTGAGCGCAAGCGAACCGCAGCGACCGCGTACCACCCAGAAGGATGCTGCGCGCTTCGCGCGCCAGCTACCATCCACCCCCTATGTTCAGCTACCGCCACGGCTTCCATGCCGGCAACCACGCCGACGTCCTCAAGCACATGGTGCTGATCGCGGTCGTGAAGCACATGACCGCCAAGCCGACGGCCCTGACCGTGGTGGACACCCACGCCGGGGCGGGACTGTACCGCCTGGACAGCGACTTCGCCGGCACCTCCGGCGAGGCCCTGGACGGCATCGTCAAGCTGCTGGCCAGCCCGCTGGCCGCGGAGCCGCCGCCGCTGGTGGCCGACTACCTGGAATTGGTCGCCAGCTTCAACCCCACCGGCCGGAAGACCAAGATCTATCCCGGCTCGCCCTTCGTGACGCAGGCCCTGCTGCGGACGGACCCGCGCGACAAGCTCTGGCTGTTCGAGCTGCACCCCACGGATGGCAAGCTGCTGGCCGGCCACGTCGACCAGATCGAGCAGAAGCGCCAGGTGGCACTCAAGCGCGAGGACGGCTTCGAGGGACTGCGGGCGCTGCTGCCGCCGCCCTCGCGCCGCGCCCTGGTGCTGATCGACCCGAGCTACGAGATCAAGACCGACTACACGCGGGTGGCGGCCTGCATCCAGGAGTCGCTGCGCAAGTTCGCCACCGGCACCTACATGGTCTGGTACCCGGTGATCCCGCGGCCGGAGGCGCACGAGCTCCCGCGCCGCCTGAAGACCCTGGCCAACCAGGCCGGCAAGCCCTGGCTGCATGCCACGCTCAATATCGGCCAGTCGCCCGAGCGCGCCAACACGCACACGCCGGGCGAGACCCCGCCGCGGCAGGGCCTGACGGCCAGCGGGGTGTTCCTGGTCAATCCGCCGCACACGCTCAAGCCCGCCTTGCAGGAGGCGCTGCCGGCGGTGCTGGAAGTTCTGGGGCGCGGCCGGGGCCAGTCGCAGCTGGTCGAAGCCTCCTAGGCTCAGCGCCGCCCCAGCACCATCGTCCAGTAGGTCCCCACTGGCTGCCACGGCGGCCCACGCACGCGACGCCGACCTCGACGAACTTGGGATTCATCATGTTCTCGCAATGCGAGGGGCTGTCCAGCCAGCCGCGCACGGCGCTGGCGATGTCACGGTCGCCGCCGGCGAGGTTCTCACCGAGCAGCCGGTACTTGTAGTGCGCCGCGCTGGCCCGGTGCGCGATCTCGCGGCCTTCGGGGCTGCGGTGGTCGAAGTAGTTGCGGTGCGCCATGTCGCGCGAATGGGAGGCGGCGATGGATTGCAGGCTGCCCTGCCAGCGCAGCGGCGGCGCCGGCGGCATGCTGCGCCAGCCGCAGCGGTGGCCGGCCGCGCGCGCGGCATTGATGCGGCGCAGCGCCTCTTCGACCCGCACGCTGCACTGGGTGGCATAGCCTGCGGCCTGCACGCCGCAGGCCGCCACCGCCAGGGCGAGGACGGCGAGCGCCCTCACTTGCGCGCCAGCACCATCGTCCAGTAGGTCCCCCACTGGGTGCCGGGTTGCGCGACGCACGCGACCGCGACGTCGCCGAACTTGGCATCCATCAGGTTCTCGCAGTGCTCGGCGCTCTCCAGCCAGCCCTGCACCGCGTCGGCGATGCTGCTGTTGCCACCCGCGAGGTTCTCCCCACGCCGCGCCACTTGTAGCGGGCGGCGTCCACGCGCTCACCCACCGTGGTGCCGCTGGGGCTGCGGTGGTCGAAGTAGTTGCGCCGCGCCATGTCGCTGGAATGGCCGAAGGCGGCGGTATAGAGCTGCTGGTCCCATTTCAGCGGGGCAGCGGCCGGCATGTAGCGCGCGCCGCAGCGGCGGCCCGCGGCGCGTGCGGCATTGATGCGCTGCAAGGCCTCTTCGGCCCGCACGCCGCACTGGACGGGTCCCGCCCCCATCAAGGCGGTGTTGGGCGCGGGCGGCGGGTCTTCGTTGCGGCTGCAACCGGCCAGGCCTGCAACCAGGCATGCCAAACCGAAACAGGAGTAAAGCAATTTCCTCATCCATGCAGCCTGCCACGGGCCACGGCCGAGTTGTGTCCGTTCGCAACGGGTCTGCGTGCCAGCCGCGTCGGGCGGACCGTGGCACCCTCTGCAGGCTGTCACAAAGCTGTGCAGCGGATACAAGCTCCGTTCCCGAAGCGCGGCGGCGGCGCCACACAATGCCGCCGATGGAACTCCTCGAATCGCGCCCGGAGCTCTCGGTCGCCCTGGGCGGCCGCTGGGAAGTGCGCGCGCTGGGCAACAGCGCCTTCTGCGACACCTGGCAGGCCACGCAGGGCCGGATGAAGCTGTTCGTGAAGTCGGCGACGGACCGCTGCGGCGCGGGCATGCTGCGCGCCGAGGCCGATGGCCTGCGCGCGCTGGCCTCGACCGGCTGCATCCGCGTGCCGGAAGTACATGCGCTCAGCGACCTGCCCGGCGGCGGCGCCGCGCTGGCGCTCGAATGGCTGGACTTCGCCTGCCCCGATGCGGATTTCGGCAGGCGCTTCGGCCATGCCCTGGCCACCCTGCACGCGCAGCCCTGCCCGCTGGAGCCGGCGAGCTTCGGCTGGCGCGGCGACAACTACATCGGCGCCACGCCGCAGCGGAACACGCCGCTGCAGCCGGCGGGCCGGCTCGGCTGGCTGCAGTTCTTCTCGCGCGCGCGCCTGTGTGCCATGCGCGACCGGCTGCCGGAGGGCACCTCGGAGCTGCGCTACGCTGTGGATGCCGTGATCGAGGCACTGCCCGGCCTGTTCGCCGACGGCTACATGCCGCGCCCGGCGCTGATCCACGGCGACCTGTGGCAGGGCAACTGGGACATGCTGGCAGATGGCTCGCCGGTCATCTTCGACCCGGCCGTGTCCTGCTCCGACCCGCAGGCCGAGATCGCGATGATGGAACTCTTCGGCAGTCCGCCGCGCGGATTCCGGCAGGCCTACGAGGAAGCGGGCGGCAGCTGGCCGACGCCGCAGCGCCTGCGCCTGTACCAGCTGTACCACCTCCTGAACCACGTGGTGCTGTTCGACGGCAGCTACCTGCAGCAGGCCTTGCGCGTCGCCCGCACGCTGGCTTGAGCGCCGCGCGGTCGCAGGCCCGCGCTTTCGGGCATCATGCGCGTGCAAGGAGTGAGCATGGAGCATCCCGATCCCGAAACCCCGGCCGGCACGGCCGAACCCCGCAACGCATTTCTCGAAGAGAAAGCCTTCAAGTCCCGCACGGTGCTGCTGTTCGGCGCCATCACGGACCAGTCCGCGGCCGACATCGCCCGGCGGCTGGTCGCGCTCGACGCCGATTCCGCGGCGCCCATCGACATGCTGGTGAGCTCGCCCGGCGGCCACCTGGAGTCGGGCGACGCGATCCACGACATCATCCGCTTCATCACCGCGCCGGTGAACATGATCGGCACCGGCTGGGTGGGCAGCGCCGCCACCCACCTGTACCTGTCCGTGCCCAAGGAGCGCCGCTTCTGCACGCCCAACACGCGCTTCCTGATCCACCAGCCTTCCGGCGGCGCGGGCGGCCCGGCGAGCGACATCGCGATCCACGCGCAGGAGATCATCAAGGCGCGCGAACGCATCGCCCGCACGATCTCGCGCGAGACCGGCCGGCCTCTGGACGGCGTGCTGGAGGACATCGAGCGCGATCGCTGGCTGTCGGCGGAAGAGGCGATCGAATACGGCCTGGTCGGCCGCATCATCAACCACAAGACCGACATCAGGAAATGAATCGGGAGCTGGGGTTCGCTTGCGCTCACCCCAGCCTACGAGTCCCGGCACCTGTGTAGGCTGGGGTGAGGCGCAGCCGAACCCCAGCGCTTCGTTTCAGCAGCGCCCCAGCGCCTCGCACAGGTCCATCGTCGCCCTGGCCTGGTTCATCGTGTAGAAGTGCAGCCCGGGCACGCCCGCCGCGACCAGGCGCCGGCACAGGTCGGACACCACTTCCTGGCCGAAGGCCTTGATCGAGGCCGCGTCGTCGCCGTAGCTTTGCAGGCGCAGGCGGATCCAGCGCGGCACCTCGGCTCCGCACGCGTCCGAGAAGCGCAGCAGCTGGCTCGAGTTGGTGATCGGCATGATGCCCGGAACGATCGGCACCGTCACGCCGCGCCTGGCCGCCTCGTCCACGAAGCGGAAGTAGGAGTCCGCGTTGTAGAAGTACTGGGTGATCGCCGAGTCCGCGCCCGCCCGCACCTTGGTGACGAAGGCATCCATGTCGGATTGCGGGGTCTTCGCCTGCGGGTGCACTTCGGGGTAGCAGGCGACCTCGATGTGGAAGTCGCTGCCGCATTCGCTGCGGATATAGGCCACCAGGTCGCTCGCGTACTGGAACTCGCCGCCCATGCCGTAGCCGCTGGGCAGGTCGCCGCGCAGCGCCACGATGCGCTTGACGCCCATGGCCTTCAGTTGCGCGAGCTGGTCGCACACCTTGGCGCGCGTCGCGCCTATGCACGAGAAGTGGCTGGCCGCGTCCACGCCCTCGGCGAGGATCTCGCTGACGGTGGTGAAGGTGCCGGCGTGGGTGGAGCCGCCCGCGCCGTAGGTGACCGAGCAGAACTCGGGCTTGAGGGCATAGAGCTGCTGGCGCGTGACGCGCAGCTTCTCGCTGCCTTCCGCCGTCTTGGGCGGGAAGAATTCCAGGCTGATGGGAAGCATCAATGGCCTCGGTTCTGTGCGTGGAGGAAGAATTCGCGGTTGCCGTCGCCGCCCGCGATCGGGCTGTCGTGCCAGCCGGTCACGGCCAGTCCGAGCGAGGCGCAGCCATCGCGCAGCCGCTGCTCCACCAGGGGATAGAGCGCGGGATCGCGCACGACACCGCCCTTGCCCACCTGCCCCGGCTGCAGCTCGAACTGCGGCTTGGCAAGCATGAGCAGGTGGCCGCCCGGTTTCAGCAGCGGCGCCAGCGCGGGCAGCACCAGCGTGAGCGAGATGAAGGAGAGGTCGCCGGTCACCAGGTCGAACTCGCCGCCGACCTGCTCGCGCCGGAGATCGCGGGCGTTCAGCTTCTCGATCGCGACGACGCGCGGGTCGCGCCGCAACTTGCCGTGCAGCTGGCCGTGGCCGACGTCGACACCGGTCACCCGCGCGGCGCCGTGCTGCAGCAGGCAGTCGGTGAAGCCGCCGGTGGATTGGCCCACGTCGAGGCAATTCCAGCCGGTGACGTCGAGGCCGGCCGCGCGCAAGGCGCCTTCCAGCTTCAGGCCGCCGCGCGAGACGTAGCGCGACTCCGCGGTGTCCAGCAGCTCGATCCGCGCTGCGTCCGGCAGCTCGTCGCCGTTCTTGGCGACGCGCTTCCAGCCGGCGCCATCGAACCACTGCACGCCCGAGGCGATCAGCCGCTGCGCCTGCGAGCGGGAAACGGCGAGGCCGCGTTCGACGAGGAGCTGGTCGGCACGCATGGCAAATGACTTCGCTGCGCTTCGATGACAAATGACGAAGTCATTCGTCATTCGTCATGCGCAGCTTAGTAGCGGTAGGTATCCGGCTTGTACGGACCGGCCTTGCTCACGCCGATGTACTTCGCCTGGTCTTCGGTCAGTTCGGTCAGCTGCGCACCCAGCTTGGACAGCTGCAGGCGCGCGACCTTCTCGTCCAGGTGCTTGGGCAGCACGTAGACCTTGCCGTTCTCGTAGGCGTCCGGCTTGGTGAACAGCTCGATCTGCGCCAGCGTCTGGTTGGCGAAGGAGGAGGACATCACGTAGCTGGGGTGGCCGGTGCCGCAGCCCAGGTTCACCAGCCGGCCCTTGGCCAGCAGGATGATGCGCTTGCCGTCCTCGAAGATCACGTGGTCGACCTGCGGCTTGATCTCTTCCCACTGGCACTTCTTCTCGATCGTCGCGACGTCGATCTCGTTGTCGAAGTGGCCGATGTTGCAGACGATCGCCTGGTCCTTCATCTTCGCCATGTGGGCGTAGGTGATGACGTCCTTGTTGCCGGTGGCGGTGACGAAGATGTCGGCCTTGTCGGCTGCGTAGTCCATGGTGACCACGCGGTAGCCTTCCATGGCGGCCTGCAGCGCGTTGATCGGGTCGATCTCGGTCACCCACACCTGCGCCGACAGCGCGCGCAGCGCCTGCGCCGAGCCCTTGCCCACGTCGCCGTAGCCGGCCACCAGGGCGACCTTGCCGGCGATCATCACGTCGGTGGCGCGCTTGATGCCGTCCACCAGCGATTCGCGGCAGCCGTACAGGTTGTCGAACTTGCTCTTGGTGACGGAGTCGTTGACGTTGATCGCGCGGAACTTCAGCAGGCCCTTGTTGGACATGTCCTGCAGGCGGTGCACGCCGGTGGTGGTCTCTTCGGTCACGCCGATGATCTGGGCGGCCTTGCGGCTGTACCAGGTCGGGTCTTCCTTCAGCTTCTTGCGGATGGCCGCGTGCAGGATGCGCTCTTCTTCCGAGGAGTGCGTGTCGATCAGGGACAGGTCCTTCTCGCAGCGTTGGCCCAGGTGCATCAGCAGCGTGGCATCGCCGCCGTCGTCCAGGATCATGTTGGGGCCTTCGCCTTCGCTGCCCTTGGCGCCGAAGTCGAAGATGCGGTGCGTGTAGTCCCAGTAGTCTTCCAGCGACTCGCCCTTGATGGCGAACACCGGCGTGCCGCCCGCGGCAATGGCGGCGGCGGCGTGGTCCTGGGTCGAGAAGATGTTGCACGAGGCCCAGCGCACGGTGGCGCCCAGGGCCTGCAGCGTCTCGATCAGCACGGCCGTCTGGATCGTCATGTGCAGCGAGCCGGTGATGCGGGCGCCCTTGAGCGGCTGCGCCTTGGCGAATTCCGAGCGGATGGCCATCAGGCCGGGCATCTCGGTTTCGGCGATGCGGATTTCCTTGCGGCCCCAGTCGGCGAGCGACAGGTCGGCGATGGCGCAGTCCTTGGTGGGGACGGGCTTGAGAACGGCGTTCATGGTGGCTCCGGAACGTGAAGGTGGATCAGCCCACCCTTCCGGAGGTCTCACCGCACGGAAAAGTGGGTGAGCGTCGTTGCATGGATAGCCGAGCCTCGCGTCCGTGGCTGGACGCTGCAACGCTCCTCGGTTGGCCGTGATTCTAAGCGAAAGCCCCGCCGGCAGCCCGGCGGCGGCGGCTATCGCCCCACGGCAACCGATGCAAAGGGTAAAAAGGGGCATGCCTTCCGCCGGACCCCTCGCCCCGCCCATCGAGCCCATGCTCGCCAAGATCGCCGAGGCCCTGCCCTCGGAACCCGGCTTCCTGTTCGAGCCCAAGTGGGACGGCTTCCGGGCGCTGGTGTTCCGCGGCGCGGAGCAGACTTACCTGCAAAGCCGCGACCTGCGGCCGCTGAACCGCTACTTCCCCGAATTGGAGAAGGCGCTGCACGAGACCCTGCCCAAGGGCTGCGTGCTCGATGGCGAGATCGTCGTCGCCGGCCCGCGCGGCCTGGATTTCGACGCCCTGCAGCAGCGCATCCACCCCGCGCCTTCGCGCATCGCGCGGCTGTCGAAGGAGACGCCGGCCGGCTTCGTCGCCTTCGACCTGCTGGCCGCCGGCGGCAAGTCCACCATGGAACTGCCGCAGTCGGAGCGCCGGCTGCGGCTGGAGCGCCTGCTGGGCAAGCCCAAGCCGCCGCTGTATCTGACGCCGGTGACGCGCGACCGCGCCGAGGCGGAGCAATGGCTGGAGAAGTTCGAGGGCGCGGGCCTGGACGGCGTGATCGCCAAGCTGGAGACCGCGACCTACCAGCCGGGCAAGCGCGCGATGCTGAAGATCAAGCACGTGCGCAGCGCGGACTGCGTGGTGGCGGGCCTGCGCTGGTACAAGGACCGCGAGGACGCGGTCGGTTCGCTGCTGCTGGCACTTTATGATGAGGCCGGCGTGCTGCACCACGTGGGCGTGACGTCCTCCTTCACGATGAAGGTGCGGGAGGAGTTGGCGAAGGAGCTCGCACCGCTGCAGACGGGCGTCGAGAGCCACCCCTGGCGCGACTGGGCCGGCGCCCAGGCCGGCGACGCGCAGCGCATGCCCGGCGCGCAGAGCCGCTGGAGCGGCGGCAAGGACCTCAGCTGGGTGCCGCTGCGGCCCGAGCGCGTGTGCGAGGTCAAGTACGACCACCTGCAGGGCGACCGCTTCCGGCACGCCGCGGTGTTCCTGCGCTGGCGGCCGGACAAGCCGGCGCAGGAGTGCCGTTACGACCAGCTGGAGGTGACGACGCCGTTCGCGCTGGCGAAAGTGTTCGGGGCCTGAGGAGGGATCACGACGCCTTCCGGCGGAAGCAGGCGAGCGCGTGGTCGTTCACCATCCCCACGGCCTGCATCCACGCGTACACGATCACCGGCCCCACGAACTTGAAGCCGCGGCGCTTGAGTTCCTTCGAGATCTCCTCGGCCTTCGGGGTGCTCACGGGCACCGAACGGCCGTCGCCGTGCAGCACCTTGCCGCCCGTGAAGGACCAGCAGAAATCCGCGAAGTCCTCGCCCCGCTCCTTCATGTCGCAGTAGATCCCCGCTCCGGCGATGGTCGCGACGATCTTGGCGCGCGAGCGGATGATGCCAGGATCGGCCAGCAGCTTCTCGATCTCCTCTCCACGAACCGGGCCACCTTGGCGGGCTCGAAGCCGGCGAAGGCCCGGCGGAAGGCCTCGCGCTTGTGCAGCACGGTGCGCCAGGACAGGCCGGCCTGGAAGCCCTCGAGCATCAGCATCTCCCACAGCATGCGCGGGTCGTGCTGCGGCACGCCCCATTCCTCGTCGTGGTACTGCGCCATCAGGGCGTCGCCGCCTTCGGCCCAGGCGCAGCGTTGCGGTGGCTTGGTCATGCGTGCATGGTAGGGCCAGGCCCGCAACGACATCGTCACGCCTTCGGCTTGCCCTCGCCGGGAGCCTTCGGCCGCAGGCGCGCCGGCACATGCTCCAGGTTGATCCGCACGCGGTACCACGGCGAGGAACGCCCGCGCATGCGGTCCACCAGCACGTCCTGCGGCTCCAGGTGCGCCGCCGCCTTGGGGTGCTGCGCCTTCCATTGCCCCGCCGCCGCGACCGCTTCCGCTTCGCGCTCGGCACGCGCCACCTCGATCAGCGGCTTCCTGGTCCGCGCCGTGGAAGGCGGTGCCCGCTTCGGTTCGCCCGCGGCCTTGCGGTAGTGCGGGGGCCACGGCGCGTCGCCCTCGCCTGCCGCCTCCTGCTGGCGTGACAGCTCCAGCAGCGGCTCGAGCGAGCAGCGCCAGTCGTCGATCTCCGCGTGCGGATCGCCGATCCTCGCGAAGCGCTTGGGCAGGGTCCAGAGGGTGAAGTCGGCCGGGTTGCACTCGGCCAGCTCCTTCCAGTTCACCGGCGCGGACACGCGCGCGTCGGGCTTGGGCCGCACCGAATAGGCCGAGGTCACGGTGCGGTCCTTGGCGTTCTGGTTGTAGTCGACGAACACGCCGCGGCGCTCCTCCTTCCACCATTTGCTCGTGGCCAGGCCGGGAGCGCGGCGTTCGACCTCGCGGGCCAGCGCGAGCGCGGCCCGCCGCACCTCGTCGAAGGTCCATTTCGTTTCGATGCGCACCAGCACGTGGATGCCGCGCGATCCCGAGGTCTTGGGCCAGCCCTTGAGCCCCAGTTCCGTCAGCACCTCGTGGACCACATCCGCCACCTGCCGGATCTGCGGCCACTCGACGCCGGGCACCGGGTCGAGGTCCACGCGCAGCTCATCGGGATGGTCCAGGTCCTCCGCCCGCACCGGGTGCGGATGCAGCTCCAGGCAGGCCAGGTTCGCCATCCAGGCCAGGTCGGCGGGATGGCGAGGCACCACTTCCTCGGCGCTGCGACCGGACGGGAAGCGGATCTCGGCGACCTCCAGCCAGTCCGGGCGCTTCGCCGGCGCGCGCTTCTGGAAGAAGAACTCCTCGTCGATGCCGTTCGGGTAGCGCACGAGGACGCACGGGCGGCCGCCGGCGCCCTCAGCGCGCCCTCGGCGACGGCGAGGTAATAGTTCACGAGGTCGAGCTTGGTGACGCGCGCGGAAGGGATCAGCAGCTTCGCCGGGCTGGTGATCACGACCTCCCGTCCGCCAATCTCCAGCGTGGTCTCGTCCTTTGCCTGGGCCATGCGGATGAAACTACCCCGCCACGGCACAATACGGGGTCAGACGCGGCCGGCTTTCCAGGCCCGCCCGCCCTCTATTCCCGGAGTCCCCTTGTCCGCATCGCCCCTGGCCGCCGAAGTCCGGCGCCGCCGCACCTTCGCCATCATTTCGCACCCCGACGCGGGCAAGACCACGCTGACGGAAAAGCTGCTGCTGTTCTCCGGCGCGATCCAGATCGCGGGCGCGGTGAAGGGCCGCAAGGCCTCGCGCCATGCCACCTCCGACTGGATGGAGATCGAGAAGCAGCGCGGCATCTCGGTGGCCTCCTCGGTGATGCAGATGCTGTACCGCGACCACGTGGTGAACCTGCTGGACACGCCCGGCCACAAGGACTTCTCGGAAGACACCTACCGCGTGCTGACGGCCGTGGACGCGGCACTGATGGTGATCGACGCGGCCAACGGCGTGGAAGCGCAGACGCGGCGGCTGATCGAGGTCTGCCGCCAGCGCGACACGCCCATCATCACCTTCGTCAACAAGATGGACCGCGAGGTGCGCGAGCCGCTCGACATCCTCGACGAGGTCGAGCGCGAGCTGGGCATGCCCTGCGTGCCCATGACCTGGCCGGTGGGCAAGGGCAAGGCCTTCGGCGGCATCATGAACCTGCGCCGGCAGGCGATGACGGTGTTCGAATCGGGCAGCGAGCGCCGCCCCCAGGACTTCGACACCGTGCCGCTGTCGGACACCGACGAACTGCGCCGGCGCTTCGGCGCCGAGTACGACGCGGCGGCCGAAAGCATGGAACTCGCTTCCGGCGCTTCGCCCGAGTGGGACCACGCGGCCTTCCTGGCGGCCCGGCAGACCCCCGTGTTCTTCGGTTCCGCCGTCAACAACTTCGGCGTGATGGAAGTGCTGGACGCGCTGGTCGACCTGGCGCCGGCCCCGCAGGCGCGCAAGAGCACCGCGGTCGTCAACCGGCAACCGGTCGAGCGCATGGTGGAACCGGACGACACCGCCTTCTCCGGCGTGGTGTTCAAGGTGCAGGCCAACATGGACCCCTCGCACCGCGACCGCATCGCCTTCGTGCGCATGGCTTCCGGCAAGTTCACGCCGGGCATGAAGCTGAAGGTGCAGCGCACCGCCAAGGAGCTGCGGCCCACCTCGGTCGTGACCTTCATGTCGCAGCGGCGCGAAGCGGTCGACGAGGCCTATGCCGGCGACATCATCGGCTTCACCACGCATGGCGGCGTGCAGCTGGGCGACACCATCACCGACGGTTCGGTGAACCTGCAGTACACCGGCCTGCCCTTCTTCGCCCCCGAGCTCTTCATGGTGGTGGTGCTGAAGAACCCGCTGCGCACCAAGCAGCTGCAGCAGGGCCTGGCCCAGCTGGGCGAGGAAGGCGCGATCCAGGTGTTCCGCCCGCAGATCGGCGGCCCGATGCTGCTGGGCGCCGTGGGCCAGCTGCAGTTCGAGGTGGTGCAGCACCGGCTGAAGACCGAGTACGACTGCGACGTGCGGCTGGAAGGCTGCCCGTACACGGGGGCCCGCTGGATCACCGCCGACACGCCGGCGGAACTGAAGGCCTTCACGGACGCTTATCCGCAGCGGCTGGCGCTGGACGCCGCCGACGCGCTCGCCTTCCTGTGCACTTCGCCCTATGACGTGCGCCTGGCGCAGGAGCGCTTCCCCAAGATCCACTTCCACCTGCTGCGCGAACATGCGGGGCTGGCTTTACAAAGCGCCAACTGAGCCGGCACCCGCGCGCTTGCCGCACACGGCAAAATCCGCGGGTCGCTGGGTTGGAAGAACACCATGAAGAAGTCGTCCGTGTCGCGCTCGCTGGCTGCCGTCCTCGCCAGCACCCTGCTGCTCGCCGCCTGCGGCGGCGGTGGCGGTGGTGGCCCGCGGCCGCCATCGTCGGCCCGGTTCTCCGAGGCCGTGGCGGGCTGCGCCGTGCCCACGCAGCGGCAGTTCCTGCGGACCTACCTCGACGAGGTCTACCTCTGGTACCGCGAGATCCCCGCGGTGGACCCGAACCAGTTCACCACCGTCGCGAGCATCAACG
This sequence comes from Ramlibacter montanisoli, assembly GCF_013087525.1. GTDB lineage: Bacteria > Pseudomonadota > Gammaproteobacteria > Burkholderiales > Burkholderiaceae_C > Ramlibacter > Ramlibacter montanisoli. The sequence continues at coordinate 3,175,535 of NZ_JABFCS010000001.1, forward strand.
ACTATTTCGACGCGCTGACCAACCTGCCGCAGGACCGCTTCAGCGACGCGATCTTCACCGGCCAGAGCGCGGCGGTGCAATCCTCGACGCCGCTCGCGCAGCTCGACGCGGGCCAGCTGCTCGCCTCGCATTCCGTCCCCACGGCACCGACCGTGACCACCACCACGGGCGGACGCAAGGTGGGCTACCTGCGGCTGGCGAACGCGGCCGAGGGCTCCCAGGACGAGGTGATCGCCGCCTTCCTGCAGTTGCAGCCGCAGGGCATCCAGGACCTGGTGCTGGACCTGCGCGACAACACCGGCGGCTTCGTCTACACGGCGCTCACGACGGCGTCGATGATCACGGCCGCCGCGAACAACGGACGGGTGTTCGAGCGCCTCGTGTTCAACGACAAGCGTGGCGAGACCAGCCTCCTGTTCTCCGGCCAGGTGCAGTTCCCCGATGGCGCCAGCCCGCGTTTCCCGGTCGGCACCGCCCTGCCGCAGCTCGCGCTGCCGCGGGTGTTCGTGCTGACCGATCCGAACACCTGTTCGGCCAGCGAGTCGATCATCAACAGCCTGCGCGGCATCAACGTCGAGGTCATCCGCATCGGCGACACCACCTGCGGCAAGCCCTACGGCTTCACCGAGAAGCAGAACTGCGGCTACTCCTTCTTCGCCATCGACTTCCAGGGCTTCAACGCCGCGGGCTTCGGCGACTACCAGGGCGGCTTCGCGCCGATCTGCCGCGTGCCTGAAGCCGGCGTGCGCGGAACCGCCACCGACGCCGTGCTGAACGCCGCCTTGTTCTATGCGGACAGCAATTCCTGCCCGACCGGCACCGCGACCGGTGCGCAGATGGCGTCCTCCCCGATCGTGAGCGCGCCGCGCCAGCCGCCCGCCGGCGCCGCCCGCATCCTGCTGCCGGAGATGCTTCCCCGTTGACGGCCACCGGCCCCATGCTCCCCCCTGCGCGCGTGGCCCGCGGCCGCGCGCGCCCGCATCGCCGGCGTCCTCACCGACATCGACGACACGCTCACCACCGAAGGCGCGGTCACGCCCGACGTGCTGCGCTCGCTCGCGGCGCTCGCGCAGGCCGGCCTGCACGTCATCCCGATCACCGGCCGCCCGGTGGGCTGGAGCGAACCCTTCGCGCTGGCCTGGCCGGTGGATGCCATCGTGGCCGAGAACGGCTCGGTGGCGCTGGCGCGAACCGCGCCGGGACAGCTGCGCAAGCTCTACACGCAGGGCGAGGCCGAACGCACGGCCAACCACGCGCGCATGCAGCAGGTGGCGCGGCGCATCGTGCGCGAGATCCCCGGCGCCGCGATCTCCCGTGACAGCGGCGGACGCGAGACCGACATCGCGATCGACCACAGCGAGTTCACGCACCTGCCGCAGGATGCCATCGACCGCGTGGTCGCGCTCATGCGCGCCGAAGGCATGCAAGCCACCGTCAGCTCGATCCACGTCAACGGCTGGTACGGCGGCCACAACAAGCTGGAAGGCGCGCGCTGGGTGGTGCGGGAGCTGCTGGGACGCGAGCTGGAGGACGAACTCGATCGCTGGGTCTATGTCGGCGACTCCACCAACGACGTGCTGATGTTCGAGCACTTCCCGCACAGCGTGGGCGTGGCCAACATCCGGCGCTTCGAGGACCAGCTCGCCTTCAAGCCGCGCTACGTCACCGACGGCGAACGCGGCGCGGGCTTCGCCGAGGTGGCGCAGGCGATCCTGCAGGCGCGCTGACTCAGTCCGCGTCCCGCAGCTTGCGGTGCCCGCGGCAGGCCTGGGCGAAGGCCTCCAGCGTGCGCTGGTAGAAGGGATGCTGCTCGTGCCGCCACTCCGGATGCCACTGCACCGCATAGGCGAATGCGGGCGCGCCCATGACCCGCACGCCCTCCACCAGTCCGTCGGGCGCGTGCGCTTCCGCGACCAGGCCTTCGCCCAGCCGGCGGATGCCCTGCCCGTGCAGCGAATTCACCAGTGCGCGCTGGCCCCCGGCCCAGTGCGCGAACGCGCTGCCCGGTTCCAGCAGCACCTCGTGCCGCTCCGCGAACTGCACGGCAAGGTCCTCGTCGCGCGGCTCGCGGTGGTCCATCATCCCCGAGTGTTCGTGCAGGCTCTGGTACAGGCTGCCGCCCAGCGCGACGTTGATTTCCTGCAGGCCCCGGCACACGCCGAACAGCGGCACCGCGCGGTCCAGCGCCTCCCGCACCAGGCGCATGGTCAACTGGTCGCGGCGCGGATCGAGCAGGTCGGTGGGCAGCGCCGTCTCGCCGAAGTGCGTGGCCTCCACGTTGGACGGCGAACCGGTGAGCAGCACGCCATCCACCAGCGGCAGCAGGCAGGGGATGTCCCCGGCCTCGGCCATGGGGAACAGCACCGGCTGCAGCCCCAGTTGCGTGACGGCCGCCGCGTAGCGATCGGCCAGCACGGTGTAGCCGCCGGGATCGTCGAGATCGAGGTGGCGATGGCAGGCGGGGAGCCACACCAGTGGCTTGTGGGGATCTTGGGCATGCGCGATCTTCGCCGCCCATGGTGCCTGCGCCCCGGCGGCCCGGCTGGCCGCCGAGGCGCCTCCGCGCGTCGGACGTGGCCGACGCTCAGTTGGGCTTGGCCAGGCCCAGCTTCTCGACCAGCGCCTTTTCGCGCGCGAAGGTTTCCTGCGCGAACTTCGTGTAGCCGGCGGAGCTCATGTACATCGGCACCATGTCGTAGCGGGCCAGCGCCTGCACGTAGCTCGGTTCCTCCATCGCCTTCTTGAACGCGTCGTGCAGGCGCTTCACCACCGCGGGCGGCGTGCCCTTGGGCGCGCCGATGCCGAAGGGCGAGTTCTGCACGATGTCCAGGCCCAGCTCCTTGAGCGTGGGCGCGTCGGGGAATTTCTCCAGGCGCTTCTCGCCCCAGGTGTTCAGCACGCGCAGCTTGCCGGCCTGCACCAGCGGCGCGAAGCCGGTGGAGTCGGCCGCGGCCATGAGGTGGCCGCCGGTGATGGCCTGCGCCAGCTCCGAGCTGCCCTTGTACGGCACGTGCAGCAGCTGCAGTCCCAGCTTCTGCGCGATCAGCTCCGTGGTGAGGTGCGGGCTGGTCAGGGTGCCGGTGGAGCCGTAGGTCAGCTTGCCCGGATTGGCCTTGGCCCAGGCGACGAAGTGCGTCCACGTGGTCAGCGGCGAGTCCGCCGGCACGACGATGCCAAAGGCATAGCCGGTGACGTTGAGGACGTAGTTGATGTCCTTGACCGGGTCCCAGCTGATCCTGGTCGTGTACGGCAGGCGGAACACGCCCAGCGGGATCTGCGCCAGCGTGTAGCCGTCTGCGGGCGATGTCTGCAGCAGCTGCGCCGGCAGCGTGCCGCCCGCGCCCGGCTTGTTCTCGACGATGACCGGCTGGCCGAGGATCTTGCCGGCGTTGTCGGCCAGCTGGCGCATGGTGATGTCGGTCGGACCGCCCGCGGGGAAGGCGATGACCAGCTTGATGGGCTTGGCCGGGAAGGCCTGGGCATGGACACCCACGCTCGCGGCGGCCAGCGTGGCGACGGCGAACTGGATGAGATGGCGACGGCGCATCGATGCTCCTGGAGTTGTGCGAAAGAGGAAGCGCACATTGGACCGCGGCGCCGCGCCGCGTGCATCGGGAGCGACCCTCCGGCAGTAACGTGGGAGACATGCGCGGGGCGCGTCAGGGGCGCGTCAACATGTGCAAGTCACGGCCCATCTCTTTACGCTCCCTACACGTGTGTGCAACATCTCGTCACCTCTCATGTTGATCGAGCGCAGAAGACGCGCAGGGATGTGGCGCGAGCGACACGAACACACCCCTCCGGAGGTTGACGCACGCCGCGCGGGCCCGCGACACTCGATGAGGCCCCACCAAAGGGGCCACCAACGAACCAATCCAAGGGGAATAAATGAAACGTCTCGCCATCGCGGCTGCCTCCGTTCTTCTCATGCTGGGCACCGCCCAAGCGCAATCCCGTGCCCCGCTGTATGGCGAACTGGGCTATTCGTTCCTGGAATTCAAGGCCGACGGCTTCAAGACCAAGCCGCATGCCCTGCGTGGCATCGTCGGCTACGAGTTCCATCCGAACGTCGCCGCGGAAGGCATGCTGGCCTTCGGCGTGCGCTCCGACGACGTCAACGTCGGCGGCGTGAACGTGGACACCAAGCTCAAGCACGCCTTCGGCGTGTTCGTGAAGCCGAAGTACAACTTCGGCCCGGCCGAAGTGTTCGCCCGCGTCGGCTATGCGCGCGTCAAGATCAAGGCCACCGCCTGCGCCGCCGGCGTCTGCGCCAGCGACAGCGATGCCGACGGCGATTTCGCCTGGGGCTTCGGCGCCAACTACAACATCAACCCGCGCATGTACGTCGGCGCGGACTGGATGCGCCTGAACGACAACGACGGCGGCAAGATCCAGGGCCTGACCGTCAACTTCGGCTACCGCTTCTGATCCCTCCAGGATCCGCAAGCTTGAAAGCCCGCCGCAAGGCGGGCTTTTTCATGGAGACCGCGCTCAGCCCGGGACGCGCTGCGCGAAGCCTTCCAGCACGTTCGCCGCGTTGACCCCCACCTGCGCGACCGCATAGCCGCCTTCGAACACGAACAGCGTCGGCAGGCCGGCCGCCGCCAGGTCCTCGCCCACCCGCAGGTAGTCCTCGCTCGCCAGCGTGAAGCCCGCGATCGGATCGCCGGCGAAGGTGTCCACCCCCAGCGAAACCACCAGCGCTTCCGCGCCGAAGGCGGAGATGGCCTGCAGCGCCTGGCGCAGCGCTTCGCGCCAGCGCGGGAAGCCGGTGCCGCGCGGCAGCGGCAGGTTGAGGTTGCAGCCCGCGCCGGCGCCGCTGCCACGCTCGTCCGCGTAGCCCAGGTAGTACGGGTACTCGGTGTGCGGATCGCCGTGGACGCTGGCGAAGAACACGTCGGCACGCTCGTAGAAGATGGCCTGCGTGCCGTTGCCGTGGTGGTAGTCGATGTCGAGCACCGCCACCTTCGCGAGCCCCGCATCCCGCAGCACCTGCGCTGCGACCGCCGCGTTGTTGACGAAGCAGTAGCCGCCGAAGAAATCGTGCCCTGCGTGATGTCCCGGCGGCCGCGACAGCGCGAACGACACGCGGCTGCCCTGCAGCAGCTCGCGCGCGCCCGCCACCGCGCAGGCCGCGCCGTGCTCCGCGGCTGCCCAGGTGCCGGCCGTGAGCGGCGAGCCGGCGTCGAAGGAGAACAGCCCCAGGCGCGCGGGAAAGCTCGCCGGCAACACGTCGCTGCGGAAAGTGCGGATCGGCCAGTACGAAGGCAGCGCGTCGCGCTGCGCATTGGCCGGGTCCAGGGCCACCCACTCCTGCCAGGCGGTGGACAGGAAGGCGAGGTAGCGCGGCGCATGCACGCGCTCCAGCACCGACCTCTCCACGGCGGGCGGCGAAGCGATGGTGCCCAGGCCGCGCCGCTGCAGCTCCTGCAGAACGAAGTCGGCGCGCGCGGGCACCTCGAAACAGGGCACGAGCTCGCCGCGGAACATCTCGTGGCGCCCGTGGTGCAGGGCGTGGCGCTCGTTGAAGAAGATCTTCACGCGCGCTCCAGCACCGGCTGCAGCACCTTGCCGGTGTGCGTGCCCAGCCGCACCACGTCCTCCGGCGGCGCGGCCGCCACCACCTTGCCGCCGGCGGAGCCGCCGTCCGGCCCGAGGTCGATGATCCAGTCGGCTTCCGCGACGACGTCGAGGTCGTGCTCGATCACCACCACGCTGTGGCCGCCGTCCACCAGCCGGTGCAGCACGCGGATCAGCTTCTCCACGTCGGCCATGTGCAGGCCCACCGTGGGTTCGTCCAGCACGTACAGCGTGTGCGGCGCCTTCTGCCCGCGGCGCGTGATGTCGTCGCGCACCTTGGACAGTTCGGTCACCAGCTTGATCCGCTGCGCCTCGCCGCCCGACAGCGTGGGCGAGGGCTGGCCCAGCGTCAGGTAGCCCAGGCCGACGTCGCGCAGCAGCTGCAGCGGGTGGCTGATGTTCTGCATGGTGGCGAAGAACTCCACCGCCTCGTCCACCTCCATCTGCAGCACGTCGCCGATGCTCTTGCCGCGCCAGGTGACCGCCAGGGTCTCCGGGTTGAAGCGCGCGCCGCGGCAGGCCTCGCAGGGCACCTTCACGTCCGGCAGGAAGCTCATGCCGATGGTGCGCATGCCCTGCCCTTCGCACAGCGGGCAACGGCCCTCGCCGGTGTTGAAGGAGAAGCGGCCCGGCCCGTAGTAGCGCGCGCGCGCGCCTCCAGCGTGTCCGCGAACAGCTTGCGGATGGTGTCCCAGAAGCCGATGTAGGTGGCGGGGCAGGAGCGCGGCGTCTTGCCGATCGGCGTCTGGTCCACTTCCAGCACGCGGTCGATCGTCTCGTAGCCGGCCAGCGACTTGCAGCCCACCCACTTCGGCCGCTTGCCGGCCGCGTCGGCGTCGCGTCCCGCCTTGGTGGAGCGCTGCTGCACCACCGCCTGCACGTTGTGCAGCAGAACGTCGCGGGCGAGCGTGGATTTGCCGGAGCCCGACACGCCGGTGACCACCACCAGCCGGCGCAGCGGCACGTCCACGTCCACGTCGTCGAGGTTGTGCAGGTCGGCGCCCTTCAGGCGCAGGAAGCCGGTGGCCGCGCCCGTGTGGTCGGCCGGCAGCGCGGACGCCATCTGCGCCAGCAGCGAGCGCGGCTTCTTCTTCGCCTTGGTGACCGCCGCCGCCGATTCCGCCACCGGGATGCCCACCGGCTCGCGATCGTGCATGGCATCGATCAGGCGGCGCGGCTTCACCGGGTGCTTCATCGCGTGCAGCAGGTAGCGGCCGGTGAGCGACTCGCCGACCTGCGTCACTTGGTCCGCCGTGCCCTGGGCGACGACGCGGCCGCCGCGCTTGCCCGCGCTGGGACCGATGTCGATGATGTGGTCGGCGCGGCGGATGGTGTCCTCGTCGTGCTCCACCACCACCAGCGTGTTGCCCTTGTCGCCCAGCTTGTGCAGCGCGTCCAGCAGGATCTGGTTGTCGCGCGCATGCAGGCCGATGGTCGGCTCGTCCAGCACGTAGCACACGCCCTGCAGGTTGGAGCCGAGCTGCGCGGCCAGCCGGATGCGCTGCGCCTCGCCGCCCGACAGGGTCGGTGCGCCGCGGTCCAGCGTCAGGTAGCCCAGGCCCACCTCCTCCAGGAACTCCAGGCGCGACTTGATCTCGGGGATCAGGTCGCGCGCGATCCCCTGTTCGCGCACGGTCAGCACGTCGCGCACTTGCAGGCTCTCCACCCACCGGCGCACGTCGCGCACCGAGAGCGCGGCGATGTCGGCGATGCCGGTCTGGTCGAAGCGCACCGCGCGCGCCTGCGCGTTCAGGCGCGAGGCGCGGCAGGTGGGGCAGGCCTCGTCCGACACGTCCTCCACCTCGGGTTCGGCGAAGGTCCGCTCGCGGCCCTTGTCCTCGTCGCTGGCCACCGTGTCGTCGAAGGCGCGGCGCTGGTCGCGCGTCAGCTTCACGCCGGTGCCCACGCAGTCCGGGCACCAGCCGTGCTTGCTGTTGTAGGAGAACAGGCGCGGGTCGAGCTCCGGGTAGCTGGTCGCGCACACCGGGCAGGCGCGCAGCGTGGAGAACACCTCCAGCTTGCCGATGCCCGCGTGCGTGGCCTGCCCGGCGCTGAAGGCCGTGCGCAGCCCGTCCAGCGGGGCGAGCACGTGCACCACGCCCTTGCCGTGCTCCAGGGCCAGCGTGAGCTTCTCGCGCAGCAGCGCCTCGTTGGCCGGCGTGACGTCGAGGTCGCACACACCGGCAGCTCGATGGTGTGCTCCTTGAAGCGGTCGATGCGCGGGAAGCCGGTGGTGGGCAGGAAGTTGCCGTCCACGCGCAGGTGCGTGTAGCCGCGCGGCCGCGCCCAGTCGGCCAGCTCCGTGTACACGCCCTTGCGGTTGACCACCAGCGGCGCCAGCAGGCCCACGTGCTGGCCGCGGTAGCTTCATGACCTGCGCGACGATGCTGTCGGGCGTCTGCGGCCGCACCTCGGCGCCGTCGTTGACGCAGTGCTGCACGCCCAGCTTCACGTACAGCAGGCGCAGGAAGTGCCAGACCTCGGTGGTGGTGCCGACCGTGGACTTGCGGCCGCCGCGCGAGAGGCGCTGCTCGATCGCCACCGTCGGCGGGATGCCATACACCGCGTCCACCTCCGGCCGGCCCGCCGGCTGCACGATGGAGCGCGCATAGGCGTTGAGCGACTCGAGGTAGCGCCGCTGGCCCTCGTTGAACAGGATGTCGAAGGCCAGCGTCGACTTGCCCGAGCCCGACACCCCGGTGATCACGCTGAACTTGTTGTGCGGGATGTCGACGCTGAGGCTCTTGAGGTTGTGCTCCTTGGCGTTGACGATCTGGATGGCGTGCGGCCGCTCGGCGTTGCGCGCCGTGCGCGCGGCGTAGTCGGCCGCGGTCTTCTCGCTCACGGCCAGGCCTTCGATGCCCAGGGTCGCGTCGTAGTCGCGCAGCGCCTTCGCCGTGTGCGAAGTGGCATGCAGCTTCACTTCCTCGGGCGGCCCTTCGGCCACCAGCAGGCCGCCGCCGTCGCCGCCTTCCGGCCCCAGGTCCACCAGCCAGTCGGCCGCGCGGATCACGTCCAGGTTGTGCTCGATCACGACCAGCGAGTTGCCGCCTTCGAGCAGCTTGCGCAGCGCGCGCATCAGCTTGGCGATGTCGTCGAAGTGCAGGCCCGTGGTGGGCTCGTCGAACATGAACAGCGTGCCCTTCTTCGCCACGCCCTGGCGGGTGTGGGTGGAGGAGCGCGCGGCCTCCGCGAGGAAACCCGCGAGCTTGAGGCGCTGCGACTCGCCGCCGGAGAGCGTCGGCACCGGCTGCCCCAGCTTCACGTATTCCAGGCCCACGTCGATGATCGGCTGCAGCGAGCGGATCACGTCGCGGTCGTTGGCAAACAGCGCGGCGGCTTCGCTCACCGTCAGGTCCAGCACGTCGGCCACGTTCAGCACGCGCGGCGCCACGGCACCCACCGGCTGGCGCTCGATGGTCACCTCCAGGATCTCCGGCCGGTAGCGCTTGCCGTCGCAGTCCGGGCAGCGCAGGTACACGTCCGACAGGAACTGCATCTCGACGTGCTCGTAGCCCGAGCCGCCGCAGGTCGGGCAGCGGCCGTCGCCCGAGTTGAAGCTGAACTTGGCGGCGGTGTAGCCGCGCTGCCTGGCCAGCGGCGAGGTGGCGAAGATCTCGCGCACGCAATCCCAGGCACCGACGTAGCTGACCGGGTTGGAGCGCGCCGTCTTGCCGATCGGCGACTGGTCCACGAACACCACGTCGGACAGGTGGTCCGCGCCCAGCACGCGGTCGTGCGCACCCGGTGTCTCGGTGGCGCGGCCGAAGTGCCGCAGCAGCGCGGGCGCCAGGATGTCCTGCACCAGGCTGGACTTGCCGGAGCCCGAGACGCCGGTGACGACCACCAGCCGCTGCAGCGGGAACTCCACCGCCAGGTCCCGCAGGTTGTGCTCGCGCGCGCCCTCGACCACCAGCCGCGGCGTGGCCTCGGTGACCGCGCGCTTGAAGCCCATGCCCACGTGCTTGCGCGCACCGAGATAGGCGCCCGTGAGCGTGTCCGCGTGGCGCAGGTCCGCGGTGGTGCCGTCGAACACGATCTGCCCGCCGCGCTCGCCCGGCCCCGGGCCCATGTCGATGATGCGGTCGGCGGAGACCATCACCGCCGGATCGTGCTCCACGACGACCAGCGTGTTGCCGGCGTCGCGCAGGCGGTGCATGGCCTGCACGATGCGGTTCATGTCGCGCGGGTGCAGGCCGATGCTGGGCTCGTCGAGCACGAACAGCGTGTTCACCAGCGAGGTGCCCAGCGCCGTGGTCAGGTTGATCCGCTGCACCTCGCCGCCCGAGAGCGTGCGGCTCTGCCGGTCCAGCGTGAGGTAGCCTATGCCCACGTCCACCAGGTACTTCAGGCGGGTGTTGATCTCCTCGAACAGCAGCTTGAGCGCCTGCAGTTCGCCGCCGCCGGCATGCGCTTCGGCTTCCGGCTCCACCTGGTCGAAGAAGCGGCGCAGCCTGTCGATCGGCAGGATCATCAGGTCGTGCAGCGACAGGCCGGGCAGCGCTTCCAGCTGCGCGCGCGTCCACTGCACGCCCACCGGCAGGAAGCGGCGTGCCGGTTCCAGCACCGCATCCGCATCCGCCTTGCTGCCCAGGCGCCACAGCAGCGACTCGGTCTTCAGGCGCGCGCCGCCGCAGGCCTCGCACGGGGTGTAGCTGCGGTACTTGGACAAGAGCACCCGGATGTGCATCTTGTAGGCCTTGCTCTCCAGGTACTGGAAGAAGCGCTTCACGCCGTACCACTGGCGGTTCCAGTTGCCCTCGCGGTAGTTGGGCGCGCCGTGGAGCACCCAGTTTTTCTGCTCGGTGGTCAGCTTGTACCAGGGCGTGTCGCGCGGGATGCCGGCCGCTTCGGCGTGCCGCATCATGTCGTCCTGCGACTCGGACCAGGCCGGCGTCTGGAAGGTCTTGATCGCGCCCGCGCGCAGCGTGAGCTTGTCGTTCGGGATGACCAGGCCGTAGTCCACGCCGATCACGCGGCCGAAGCCGCGGCAGGTCTCGCACGCGCCCACCGGCGAGTTGAAGGAGAACATCGAGGGCACCGGGTCGCCGTAGCGGATGTCGCTCTCGGGGCAGTGCAGGCCGGTGGAGAACTTCCAGACCTCCTTCGCCTCCTCGTCGCCCGCATACACCGCCAGCCGCCCGGTGCCGCGCTTGAGCGCCACCTCGATCGCCTCGATCGCGCGCGCCTTCTCCACGCCCTGGATGCGGAAGCGGTCGGCGACCACGTCCAGCACCTTGCGCGGCCCGGTGGGCGTGGCGACCTCGCGTTCCGCCTGCACGCGCGTGAAGCCGCTGGCCGCCAGCCACTGCTCCACTTCCTCGGGCGTGGTGCCGCCGGGGAGTTCCACCGGGAAGGTCACGACCAGCCGCGGGTCACCGGCGCGCGTGCGCTCCATCAACTGCTCGTAGATGGTTTCCGGCGAGTCGTGTCGCACCTGCAGGGCGGTCTGGCGGTCGAACAGCTGCGCGGCACGCGCGAACAACAGCTTCAGGTGGTCGTTCAGCTCGGTCATCGTCCCGACCGTCGAACGCGAGGAGCGCACCGGGTTGGTCTGGTCGATCGCGATCGCGGGCGGCACGCCTTCCACGCGGTCCACCGCGGGCTTGTCCATGCGTTCCAGGAACTGGCGGGCGTAGGCCGAGAAGGTCTCGACGTAGCGGCGCTGGCCTTCCGCGTAAAGCGTGTCGAACACCAGGCTCGATTTGCCGGAGCCGCTGGGGCCGGTCACCACCGTCAGTTCACCGGTGCGCAGGTCGAGGTCGAGATTCTTGAGGTTGTGTTGTCTGGCGCCGCGGATGCGGATCGATCCCTGGGACATGGAGGCCTTCTGCAAGCAAGGCCCGACATTCTAGGGAGGGGGTGGAGTCCCTGCCGCCCGGCTGCACCATGCCCCTGTCCTACCACGGCCATCAACCTTGTCCTACAAAAACAGCTCAGCCGCAGAACCTATCGTGCCCTTCCCGCCCCACTCCGGACCGCCTATGGCCTCGTGGCAGCAATGGCTGCACAGCTCGCCCTTCGAATGGGAGTTCCGCCCCGTGCAGGCCGGCGTCGAAGCGGTGCGGCAGCAGCTGCTGTCCGTGCTGGACGACTGCGAAGGTTTCGAGTGCGATCGCCTGCGCTGGCGGCTGCACACCGCCGAATGCGCACAGGAACTGTGGCTTCTGCGGGACGCCGTCTACCAGGTGGTGGCCAGCCAGCACTGCCAGACGCAGGCCGCGGAGCGGATCAACGGTGTGGTTCCGGCGTTCCAGCGGATCCTGCCGGCGAGAGTGTTGCACCGCGTGTAATTCTTACGATTCCGCGGCCCGCCGCCTGTAGCTTTACCGCCCAGCTCCTCTTACACTTGGTCACGTTGGGGGCCGAGCACGGCCAGAGGAGACGGACCATGAAGAAGTGCATCGTTGCGGCGCTGGCCGCTCTGGCGCCTGCGCTGGCGCTGTCGCAGATCCTGATCGGTCAGACCGCCGGCTTTTCGGGGGTGGTCGCGGCCGGCGTCAAGGAAACCACCGAAGGCGCCAAGCTCTGGATCGACCACATCAACGCCAAGGGCGGGGTGCACGGCCAGAAGATCGAGCTGGTGCAGATGGACGACAAGTTCGACCCGCCCATCGCCAAGGCCAACGCCAAGGTGCTGATCGAGGAGAAGAACGTCCTGGCGATGTTCCTCAACCGCGGCACGCCGCACACCGAAGCCATCATCCCGCTGCTGGAAGCCAACGGCGTCGCCCTGGTCGCGCCGTCCACCGGCGCGATGGTGCTGCACTCCCCGGTGCGCAAGCAGATCTTCAACGTGCGCGCGACCTACCAGCGCGAAGCGGAAAAGGCCATCGCCCACCTGCACACCATGGGCATGACGCGCATCGCCGTCGTGCACGCGGACGACTCCTTCGGCCTCGACGGCCTGGAAGGCGCCAACAAGGGCTTCAAGAAGGCCGGCTTCCAGCCGGTGGCGGTGATCAAGGCGGATCGCCAGAAGCCCGACTACAAGTCGATCGTGCCCGCGATCACCGGCAAGGACTCGCAGGCCATCCTGTGGATCGCCTCCGGCAACGCGGTGGCCGAGGGCGTGAAGGCGCTGCGCGCGACGAAGTCCGCGGCCCAGGTGGTCACCCTGTCCAACAATGCTTCCGGCGGCTTCATCAAGAGCCTGGGCGAGCACTCGCGCGGCGTCGTGGTGACGCAGGTATTCCCCTACGAGCGCTCCTTCGCCTACGGCTTCATCAAGGAAGCCATGGTCCACGCCAAGGAGAAGAAGGTGGAACTGAGCCCGGCGATGCTGGAGGGCTACACGGCCGCCAAGGTCCTGGTCGAGGGCCTGCGCCGCGCCGGCCCGAATCCCACGCGCGCCAAGCTGATCGCCGCGCTCGAGGGCATCCGCAATTTCGACCTCGGCGGCCTGGAAGTGAGCTACGGCCCGGAGGACCACACCGGCCTGGACTTCGCCGACCTCTCCATCATCGGCCTGGACGGCAAGTTCAAGCGCTGATCGCGGCGCAGGGCAGGTAGATCTCCACGGCGGGGCCGGCCGGCACGATGCGGCCGGCCATGGCCTCGATGCGGCCGCGCGCCGACTCCAGCCGCGGGTCGCCCACGGGGAACACGCAGCCGGCATTGCCGGATGCGCAGCTGCCGCTGATGCGCACCGTGATCTCGCCCTCGCGCTGGCCTGTTTCCACCGCCAGCCGCGCGCCGGTGGTGCCGCAGGACTGGCAGCCCTGCTCGAAGGCCTGCAGCAGTCCCATCAGCACTTCGGTCAGGTGGTCGGGAACGCCGCGGCAGGCGGGCAGCCCTGGCTGCAGGCGCAGGTCGATCGGCGTGCCGTGGAAACGGCGGTCGAAGTACAGGAAATCGCACACCGACTGCACGAGCGCGTTGATGTCCAGCTCCTCGGGCGTGTCGCGGCCGGCGCTGGCGAAGTCGTTGATGCGGCGCGTCATGTTCGCGATGCGCGCGGTCTGCTCCACGATCATGCGCGGGAACTCGGGGTTGAGGTCGGCCGGCTCGCGCCACTGCCCGATCTCCTCGGCCAGCCCGGAGATGATGGCCAGCGGGTTGCCCACCTCGTGCGAGATGTTGGCCGCCATAGCGCCCATGGTGGCCATCTTGTCGCGGTGCCACTCCTGTTCGCGCAGCGCGGCCTGCTCGCGCAGGCGCGCGTCGCGGTCGATCATGCCCTGGCCGCGGCGCACCAGCAGCAGCAGTGCCGCGTAGGTCAGCACCAGCAGGCCGATGATGGTGAGGATGAAGCGGTTGGAAGCCGTTTCCACCGCCTCCTGGTTGCGCGCCGTCCCCTCGCCCATGCGTTCCTGGTTGCGCGCGCCCACCGCCGCCGTGCGCGCCGCCGCCGCATCCAGCTGCTGCAGCATGGGCGTGACGTCCGAATAGATCTCGAACACGCCTGCCAGCGCCCCGCCCGGCGCCGTGACCGGGATGTAGCTCTGGATCAGGTCGCGGTCGTGCACCACGCCCTCGAAGGCGCTGAACTGGTTGCGGTGCACCAGCTCGCTGGCCACCTTGCCCGCGGCGGCCGCCTTCCAGCCGGCGTTCTCCACCTTGTCCTCGCCGACCTGGGCGAGCTCGGACGAATACACCGTGAGGCCGCGCAGGTCGTAGACCTTGATCTTGAAGACGGCCGTGCCGCGCATCATGGACCGCACGGGTGGGTCGACCTGCGCGAAGGCGGGCAGCGCCATGATCCGCGCGTGCACCTTTTCGATGCAGGCTTTCTGCGCGTCCTGCACGGCGGGGCCCGGGCCCGCGCGTCCCTCCGTGGGGCGGCAGGGTTCGATGGCCACGGACTGCGCCTGCGACACCAGCGGCGCGAAGTGCGAGGCCCAGAGCGCGTTGGCGAACACGCGCGTCAGCGTGACATGCCCGGCCTCGTGCACCGACACGAGGTTGGCGCGCGCCGCGTCGCGCTGCTCCTGCAGCAGTTCGGCCTGCACCCTGGCGAAGAAAGCGGTCTGCTCGCGCTGCACCGCGTCGAAGTATTTCTCTTCGCCGCGCTGCAGGAAGAATAGCGCCGCCCCCAGCACGGCGAAGGCCGCCAGGCTCGTCAGGGTGAAATAGCGGGTGAGCTGGAAGCGCTGCGAGGCCACCAAACCAGTCTAGCCCGCCCCCGCCCGCCCAGCAATCGCCAAGGGGCGGGGCACTTGCGCCAGATCAGTGCTTGGCGCCGGAAGCGGGGGTGCTGCCGGCAGCGGGCGTGACGGCCTCGGTGCCGTGCTTCTCACCGCTCATGTCGACCTTGTCGCCGGCCTGGAAGATCACGAACAGCGAGATGGCGGCGAAGATGGCGAAGCCGACGGCGAGTTTCCACATGTGAGTCTCCTGGGGATCCGGGTTGCTTGGCAAAGGGCCCCCCCTTGGAAGGGCCCTTCACCCAGCAGGCTGGATCAGTCGCGGGCGTAGATGTCCACGTCCTTGGTTTCCTTGATGAAGATCGTGCCGATCACGACGGTCGCGCCGGCGATGATGATCGGGTACCAGAGGCCGTTGTACATGTTGCCGGTCTGGGCCACGATGGCGAAGGCGGTGGTGGGCAGCAGGCCGCCGAACCAGCCGTTGCCGATGTGGTACGGCAGGCTCATGGAGGTGTAGCGGATGCGGGTGGGGAACAGTTCCACCAGCATGGCCGCGATCGGGCCGTACACCATGGTCACCAGGATCACCAGGTACACCAGGATGGCGATCACCATCAGCTTGTTCATCTTGGCGGGATCGGCCTTGGCGGGGTAGCCGGCGGCGCGCAGGCCATCGGTCACTTCCTTCTTGAAGGCGGCGATCTTCTTCGTGCTGTCCTCGTCGAACTTGCTGTTGGCGACCACGGCGGTCGGGGCCACGATCACCTTGTCGCCGATGGTGATGGTCGCGGGCTTGCCGCGTTCGCCGACGGCGTTGTCGTAGCTCACCGAGTTCTGCGCCAGGTAGCGCTTGGCGATGTCGCAGGAGCTGAAGAAGTCGATCTCGCGCGCCACCGGGCTGCCCTGGAAGGAGCACTGCGCGGAGTCGGCGGTCACCACCACCTTGGCGTTGGCTTGCGCGGCGGCCAGGTCGGGGTTGGCGGCCTTGGTCAGCGCGCCGAACACCGGGAAGTAGGTCAGCGCGGCCAGCAGGCAGCCCGCCATGATGATCGGCTTGCGGCCGATCTTGTCGGAGAGCGCGCCGAACACGATGAAGAAGGGCGTGCCGATCACCAGGGCGGCGGCGATCATCAGGTTGGCGGTGGCGTTGTCCACGCGCAGGGACTGCGTCAGGAAGAACAGCGCGTAGAACTGGCCCGAGTACCAGACCACGGCCTGGCCGGCGGTCAGGCCGACCAGCGCCAGGATCACGATCTTCAGGTTCTTCCACTGGCCGAAGGACTCGGTGAGCGGCGCCTTGGAGGTCTTGCCCTCGGCCTTCATCTTCTGGAAGGCGGGGGATTCGTTCATGGACAGGCGGATCCACACCGAGATGCCGAGCAGCAGCACGGACAGCAGGAAGGGAATGCGCCAGCCCCAGTCACCGAAGGCCTGCTCGCCCATGGCGGTGCGCGTGCCCAGGATGACGATCAGCGACAGGAACAGGCCCAGCGTCGCGGTGGTCTGGATCCAGGCGGTGTAGGCACCACGCTTGCCGTGCGGTGCGTGCTCGGCGACGTAGGTCGCGGCCCCGCCGTACTCGCCGCCGAGGGCCAGGCCCTGCAGCATGCGCAGCGCGATCAGGATCACGGGGGCGGCGACACCGATGCTGGCGTAGCTGGGGAGCAGGCCGACGATGAAGGTCGACAGGCCCATGATCAGGATGGTGACCAGGAAGGTGTACTTGCGGCCGATCATGTCGCCCAGGCGGCCGAACACGATGGCGCCGAAGGGACGCACCAGGAAGCCGGCGGCGAACGCGAGCAGCGCGAAGATGAAGGCGGCGCTGGGATCCAGGCCGGAGAAGAACTGCTTGGCGATGATCGCGGCGAGCGAGCCGTACAGATAGAAGTCGTACCACTCGAACACGGTGCCGAGGGAAGAGGCGAAGATCACCTTCTTCTCTTCCGCCGTCATCGGGCGGTTGGCGGCTGCGGGAAGGACTGCGGCCATGTCTTGTCTCCTGGGGTCGGGGGTGAATGAGCGGCGGATTCTTTGGGCACGCTCTGACCCTGCTCTGACGCGTAGCCAACGTTGACTTGCGTCAAACTTGCGGCGGCCTGACCGTTTCAGGTGAAACCCGCGCAGTTGGTTTCACGATGCGGATTCCAGCGCGTCCTTGGCCCCGATCGCGCGGGTTAACCCGCGCCCGGCGTGCAAGGGAATCTCCTCGGTGTTTTCCCGTAGTCAGGAGCGCGTCTTGCCCGCCGGCACGCCGGCAGCGGCTTCCCAGGCCCCCGAAGCGAACCAGGCGTGGCCTTCGAGGTACTCCCGCAGCATCGGCAGCCCGTCGAAGCCCCAGAACAGCCTGCCGTCCACCTCCATCGTCGGCACGCCGAACAGGCCGCGGGCGATGGCGGCATCGGTGTTGGCCTTGAGTTCGGCCTTCACTTCGGCGCTGTCGGGATCGCGCTGCGGCTGCAGCTCGGCGCGCAGCTGCGCGAGGCGCTGCGCATCGGCGGCATCGGCCCCGCCGCGCCACACGTGGCGGAACACGCTCTCGGCCACGTAGCGGTTCACGCGCCCTTCGCTGCCGCAGGCCAGCGCGAGCCGCAAGGCACCCAGCGGGTTGAAAGGGTGCGCCGCCGGCATCTGCAGCGGGATGCCGTGCGCGTGCGCCAGCCACAGCACCTGGCGGTAGGTCCAGTCCCGCTTGGGGGCGATCTCCGCCGGACCCAGCTGCCCGTGGTGCTTGAGGAAGCCGGCGAACAGCACGGGCCGGTACTCGACCTCGTAGCCCAGGCCCTTGAGCGCCTCGGGCAGCTTCTCGAACGCGAGGTAGGCGTAGGGCGAGATGAAGTCGAACCAGAAGGTGATGTGCTTCATGCCCCTTGCGCCCTTTCGACCAGCAGCTTCCAAACCGCGCGCTTCTCCTCGTCGGAGGCCATGGCCCAGGAGGCGACCTCGTCCAGCGTGCGGAAGCAGCCTTCGCACAGCCCGCTGGACGCGTCCATGCGGCACACCGAGATGCACGGGGACGGCACGAAGCCGCCGGCTTCGAGTTCACGCGCGTGTTCCAGCAGCAGCTCGCGCGCCGAATTCATGCGGCGTCCTGCCGCACCACGTCGGCCACCGGCGCGCCGGTCAGCTTCTCCAGGTCCTGCGGCCGCAGCTTGAACACGCCGTGCGGATGGCCGGCCGCCGCCCAGATCTCCTCGAAGCGGAACAGCTCGCGGTCGATCAGGGTCACGGGCGCCTGCGCGTGCGCGATCGGCGACACGCCGCCGATGGAAAAGCCGGTCCTGGCCTTCACGAACTCGGCGTCCGCGCGGCCGGTCTTGCCGACGATGGCATCGACCTTCTTCTCGTCGACGCGGCGATCGCCCGAAGCGATCACCAGCACGGCGGCGTCGTCGGACTTGCGGCGGAAGATGATGCTCTTGGCGATCTGCCCGACCTGGATGCCCAGCGCGTCGGCCGCCTGCTGCGCGGTGCGCGCGGCGTCATCCAGCATGCGCGGCGCATGCGGATGGCCGGCATCCTGCAAGGCCCGCGCGACGCGCTGCACGCCTTCGGGAAGGGAGCTGAGTTCGGCGCCGCACATCGTCAGCCGGCGCGCTTGTTCAGGATCGCCGTCGCCGCCCGCGAGTTCGGCTTGCGGCCCAGGTAATCGCTGATGTACTTGCCGGCGTCGATCAGCTTGTCGAGGTCGATGCCGGTGTCGATCTCCATCCCGCGCAGCATGTACACGACGTCCTCCGTCGCCACGTTGCCCGTCGCGCCCTTGGCATAGGGGCAGCCGCCGAGGCCGGCCACCGAGGAGTCGTACTGCCAGATGCCCAGTTCCAGGCAGGCCATGGTGTTCACCAGCGCCTGGCCGTAGGTGTCGTGGAAGTGGCCCGAGAGGTCGTCGATCGCGTAGTGCCTGAGCGCCGCCTCCATCGCGGCCTGCACCTTGCGCGGCGTGCCGACGCCGATGGTGTCGGCCACGCCGCAGTGCTGCACGCCGATTTCCTTCATCAGCCGCGCGACCAGTTCCACGCCCTGCGGGTCCACCTCGCCCTGGTAGGGGCATCCCACCGCGACCGAGATCGCGCCGCGCACGAAGATGCCCTGGGCGCGCGCGGCCTGCACCACCGGCGCGAAGCGTTCCATGCTCTCGGCGATCGAGCAGTTGATGTTGCGCTGGCTGAAGGCCTCGCTGGCCGCGCCGAACACCACGATCTCGTCCGGCTTGCTCGCCACCGCGGCCTCGAAGCCCTTCATGTTGGGCGTCAGCACCGAGTAGCGCACGCCCGGCTTGCGGCGGATGCCAGCCATCACCTCCGCGTTGTCGGCCATCTGCGGCACCCACTTGGGCGACACGAAGCTGGTGACCTCGATCTCGGTCAGGCCGGCGTCCTGCAGGCGGTGCACCAGTTCGATCTTCACCGCGGCCGGCACCGGCTCCTTCTCGTTCTGCAGGCCGTCGCGCGGGCCCACGTCGACGAGCTTCACTTTGCTGGGGAATTTCATGGCTTCAGTATCCTTTGTCCCGGTCAACCACGCCGGCAATGGGTTCTCCGCGCTCCAGCGCGCGGATCTTGCGCGCGATCTGCGCGATGCTCTCGTCGCGCAGCGTGCGCGCCGAGGTGTGGGGCGTCACCACGACTTTCGGGTGCTGCCAGAAGGGGTGGCCGGCGGGCAGCGGCTCCTCGCGGAACACGTCCAGCACCGCGCCGGCCAGGTGGCCGCTGTCGAGCAAGGACAGCAGGTCCTCGTCGACCAGGTGCGCGCCGCGCGCGACGTTGATGACGAAGCCACCGGGCTGCAGCCGCGACAGCACTCGGCGGTCGAGGATGTTTTCGGTCTCGGGGGTCAGCGGCAGCAGGTTCACCAGCACGCGCGTGCCGGAAAGGAAGGCATCGAACTGCCCTTCGCCCGCGAAGCACTCCACCCCCGCGACCTCCTTGCCGGAGCGGCTCCAGCCACGCACCGGGAACTCGAAGGCCGCCAGCGCCTGCGCCACCCGCTGGCCCAGCACGCCCAGGCCCATCACGCCGACGGGGAAGCCGGCGCGCGAGCGCGGCTTGCGGAAGCTCCACTTGCCGGCCGCGGTATCGGCCTCGTAGCCGTCGAGCTCGCGGAACTGGCGGATCACGTAGTGGCAGACGAACTCCGCCATCTGCGCCGACATGCCGGCGTCGTCCAGCCGCACCAGCAGCGCGCCGGGCGGCAGGCGCAGCTTCATGAGCGCGTCGACGCCGGCGCCGATGTTGAAGATGCCCTTGAGCCCCGGCTGCTCGTCCAGGAACCGCTGCGGCGGCGCCCAGACCACCGCATGGTCCGCCTGCGGCGCGCCCGGTTGCCATTCGGCGACCTCCGCGCCGGGCAAGGCGGCGCGCAGGCCTTCCAGCCAGGGCGGGATCTTGGTGTCGGTGCAGCAGACGGTGAGGCGCATCGTCCTTATTGTGGAGGAGTCTTGACGCTGGGGCGCCGGGAGTGCGAAGCTGGGACGGCTGCATTTCCACCCAGACAGGAGACAACATGAAGCGCTTCCTCCCGCGCGGCCTCTGGCTCGCCCTTGCCTGGCTGCTGTTCGCCTTCCAGGCGATCGCTGCCGATTACCCGGCGCCCAGGCACGGCGTTTGGACGGTGAAGGACTTCCGCTTCCACACCGGGCAGGTGCTGCCCGAACTGAAGCTCGCGTACAGCACGGTCGGCGAGCCCACGGGCGAACCGGTGCTGGTGCTGCACGGCACCACCGGTTCCGCAGCTTCCATGCTGAACCCCAACTTCGCGGGCGAGCTGTTCGGCGCCGGCCAGCCGCTGGACGCGAGCAAGTACTTCATCATCCTGCCGGATGCGATCGGCACCGGCCGCTCCAGCAAGCCCTCCGACGGCCTGCGCATGGGTTTCCCCAAGTACAACTACGAGGACATGGTAGAGGCGCAGTACCGCCTGGTGCGCGAGCACCTGGGCGTCAAGCACCTGCGGCTGGTGATCGGCAATTCCATGGGCGGCATGCAGACCTGGATGTGGGCGCAGAAGTACCCGGGCTTCATGGACGTGGCGGTGCCGATGGCGTCGCTGCCCACCGGCATGTCGGGCCGCAACTGGATGCTGCGCCGGCTGCTGACCGAAGCGATCCGGCGCGACCCGGCCTGGAACAACGGCAACTACACGACCCAGCCGCCCAGCCTGCAGTTCGCCTCGGTGTTCTTCGCCACGGCCACCAACGGCGGCAACCACTCGTACATGCGCAACGGGCCGAACCGCGAGCGGGCCGACGCCGCGCTGGACGCGCGGCTGAAGGGCCCTTCAACGGCGATGCCAACGACCACCTGCTGCAGTGGGAATCGTCCGCCGACTACAACCCCTCGGGCGGCCTGGAGAAGATCACGGCGACGCTGCTGGCGATCAACTCCGCCGACGACGAGCGCAACCCGGTCGAACTCGGCATCCTGGACCGCGAGATCAAGCGCGTGAAGAACGGACGCGCCTACATGATCCCGGTGAGCGAGCAGACGCTGGGGCATGGCACGACGGCGAATGCGAGGTTCTGGAAGCAGGAGCTGGAAGCGGTGTTGAAGGCGGCGCCGCGGATCGGGATGTAGCTGGGGTTCGCTTCGCTCACCACCAGCCTACGAACGGATCTCCCCGTAGGCTGGCGGTGAGGCGCACGCCGAACCCCAGCGCATGTAGGTCGGGGTGAGCGGCGAAGCCCGAACCCCGACATTCTCAAGCCGCCAGCTTCAGCAGCTCCGCCCCCTCCGCCACCTGGTCCCCCGGCGCATACAGCACCTCCGCCACCGTCCGTCCGTCCGCCGGCGCGGCGATGGTGTGTTCCATCTTCATCGCCTCCATCACGGCCAGCGCCTGGCCCTTGCTCACCTTGTCGCCCGCCTTCACCGCGAAGGAAACCACCTTGCCCGGCATCGGCGCGGTGAGTCGGCCGCTCTCGGCGGCATGGTCGCCGGCATGCGCGAGCAGGTCGATCGCCACGATCTGCGCCGCGCCCGCGGCGGTGAACACGTGGTCCGTCTCGCCCAGCGTGTACACCACCGCGCGGGTGTGCTGGTTGCCGTAGCGCACCTCGATCGCCTCGCCCGCCACGCGGAAGGACAGCCGCGACGGCTGCCCCTCCACCGCCAGCAGCAGCGAGCCGTCGTGCAGCGTGGTGAGCTCCGCCTTGGTGTGGCGGCCGTGGAAATCGAATTCCAGCCGCCGCACGGCCGTGCCGTGCGAGCGCCAGGCATCGCGCCGGCTGAACGGATCGTCGCCCGCCTGCGCGCGTTCGTCGCTCAGCGTCTTGGCCACCGCAGGCCGCGGCGAGCTCGAAGCCCACCGGCTGCTGGTGGAACAGCACCGCCGCCTCCCGCTGGATCAGCGCCGTGTCCAGGTCCGCCTGCGCGAACGAGCGGCTCTTCACCACCTGGCGCAGGAACTGCACGTTGGTGCTCAGGCCCACGATGTGGGTCGCGGCCAGCGCCTCGTCCAGGCGGGCCAGCGCTTCCTCGCGCGTGGCGCCGTGCACGATCAGCTTGGCGATCATCGAGTCGTAGAAGGGCGAGATCGCATCGCCCTCGCGCACGCCGTCGTCCACCCGCACGCTCCCGCGCAGGAAGGCCGCGGCCGGCGGCTTGCGGTACACGTGCAGCGTGCCGGTGGCGGGCAGGAAGTTGTTGTCGGGGTTCTCGGCGCAGATCCGGGCCTCGATCGCGTGGCCGCGGATGCGCAGGTCCTCCTGGCGCAGCGGCAGCGGCTCGCCGGACGCCACGCGCAGCTGCCACTCGACCAGGTCGAGGCCGGTGATCGCTTCCGTCACCGGATGCTCCACCTGCAGGCGGGTGTTCATCTCCATGAAGAAGAAGTTCATCTCGCCATGGCGCTGCTCCACGATGAACTCCACGGTGCCGGCGCCGACGTAGCTCACCGCGCGTGCCGCCGCGACGGCGGCCTCGCCCATGCGGCGGCGCATCGCTTCGGTCATGCCCGGTGCCGGCGCTTCCTCCAGCACCTTCTGGTGGCGCCGCTGCACCGAGCAGTCGCGCTCGAACAGGTACACGTAGTTGCCCTGGGTGTCGCCGAACACCTGGATCTCGATGTGGCGCGGTCGGGTGACGTACTTCTCCACCAGCACGGCCTCGTCGCCGAAGCTGTTGCGCGCCTCGCGCTGGCACGAGGCCAGCGCCGCGGCGAAGTCCTCGGCCTGGTCCACCGCGCGCATGCCCTTGCCGCCGCCGCCGGCGCTGGCCTTGATCAGGACCGGGTAGCCGATGCGGTCGGCCTCGCGCTGCAGCAGCGCGGGATCCTGGTCGGCGCCGTGGTAGCCGGGCACCAGCGGCACGCCCGCCTTTTCCATCAGCTGCTTGGACTCCGCCTTCAGGCCCATGGCCTGGATGGCGGAAGCCGGCGGGCCGATGAACACCAGGCCCGCTTCCGCGCACGCGGCGGCGAAGCCTTCGTTCTCGCTCAGGAAGCCGTAGCCCGGATGGATCGCCTGTGCGCCCGTGGCCTTGGCCGCCTCGATGATCCGCTCCCAGCGCAGGTAGCTGTCCTTGGGCGCGCTGCCGCCGATGTGCACCGCCTCGTCGCAGGCCTGCACGTGCTTGGCGTGCGCGTCGGCGTCGGAATACACGGCGACCGTCTGGATCGCCATGCGGCGCGCCGTGGCCGCGACGCGGCAGGCGATTTCGCCGCGGTTGGCGATGAGAATTTTCCTGAACATCAACCCAGCTCCCGCGGCAAGGGCCGCCCCTTGAAGAACTCACCCAACCCGCGCACCACCGTGCGCAGGAACTTGAACAGCACCACGAGCAGGATCACCGCGAGCACGATGCTGATCACCAGCACCATCGCGAAGATCACCGGGTGCGTGGCCGACAGCCACAGCATGAACACCACCAGCCCGTCTTCCAGCAGCGACACGCCGATGTTCGAGAAGGGCTCGGGCGAGGTGTTCACCGCCGCCCGCGTGGTCATCTTGGTGGCGTGGCTGGTCGCGGCCAGGCTGCCGCCCAGCAGCGCCGCGATCCAGGTCATCGCCTGGCTGTCCGCACCCAGCGCGCCGGCCGCCAGCGCGGCGCCGGCCGGGATGCGGATCACCGTGTGCACCGCATCCCACATGGAATCCACCAGGGGGATCTTGTCGGCGAAGAACTCCGCGAACAGCATGAAGCCGCTGGCGAACAGCACGCCGGGATGCTGCAGCACCTGCAGGCCCGGCGGCAGCGGGATCCATCCGAGCCAGCCGGCCATGCCGGTCAGGAACACGGCGGCATAGAGCCGGAAGCCGCTCGCCCAGCCGAGCGCCGCCGCCAGCGCAACGAGCTGCGGCGTGTCGACCAGGTTGCCGAGCGATTCGAGCATCTCAGCTTCCCAGCAACCAGTTGGGCTTGCGCTTGCCCAGGAAGGACTGGATGCCTTCGCGGCCTTCGTCGCTGGCGCGGATGTCGGCGATGCCTTCCACCGTGCGGCGCACCAGTCCCGCGCTGATCTCGTGGCCGGCCACGTCGTGCAGCAGCTTCTTGCAGGCCTTCACGGCCTCGGGGCCGGCGTTCACCAGCGCCTGCGCGATGTCCGCGGTCTTCGCGTCCAGCTCCTCCGCCTTCACCACCTCGTGCACGAAGCCGATGCGCAGCGCCTCGGCAGCGCCGAAGCGCTCGGCGGTCAGGAAATAGCGGTGCGCGGCGCGCGCGCCCATGGCACGGATCACGTAGGGGCTGATGGTGGCGGGGATCAGGCCCAGCTTCACTTCGCTCAGGCAGAACTGCGCGCTGTCCACGGACACCGCCATGTCGCAGGCCGCCACCAGCCCCGGTGCCGCCGGCGTACACGTCGCCCTGCACCTTGGCGATGGTGGGCTTGGGGCAATGGAAGATCACTTCCAGCATGCGCGCGAGCTGCGAGGCGTCGGCCAGGTTCTCCTCGCGCGTGTAGCCCGCCATGCGCTTCATCCAGTTCAGGTCGGCGCCGGCGCAGAAGGCCGGCCCGTTGGCCGCCAGCACCACGCAGCGCACTTCCGCGCGCTTGCCGAGCTCGGCGAACACCGCCGTGAGTTCGGCGATGACCTCGTCGTTGAAGGCGTTGCGCACTTCGGGCCGGTTGAGCGTGACGGTCTCCACGCCGCGGTCGAACTGCAGTTCCAGGTGTTTCATCGGTACTTCCTAATAGCGCTTGGCGACTTCTTCCAGCATCACTTCGGTGGCGCCGCCGCCGATGGCCAGCACGCGCGCGTCGCGCCACAGCCGCTCGATGGCGGTCTCGCGGATGTAGCCCATGCCGCCATGGAACTGCTGGCAGGCCTGCACCACCTCGTTGACCAGCTCGCCCGTGAGCGCCTTGAGCATGGACACATCCTGCACGATCTCGTGCCCTTGCGTGACGCGCCAGGCGCAGTGGTACATGAACTGCCGGGCTGCGCGCGTCTTCGCGTCCAGCATCGACAGCCGCTGCCGGATCACCTGCTGGTCCCACAGCGGCCCGCCGAAGGCCTGCCTCTGCCGCACGTAGTCCAGCGTGAGCTTCAGGGCCTGCTGGCAGTGGCCCACGGCCATCGCGGCCAGGGCGATGCGCTCGGTCTGGAAGTTCTTCATCACCGAGTAGAAGCCCCTGCCTTCCTCGCCCAGCAGGTTGGCCGCGGGAATCCGCACGTTGTCGAACACCAGCTCCGCGGTGTCCGAGGACAGCCAGCCGGACTTCTTCAGGGCGCGCCCGACGCTGAAGCCCGGCGTGCCCTTCTCGACGATGAACATCGAGACCTCGCGCTTGCCCGGCCCGGATTTCGCGGCGACGAAGTACAGGTCCGCGTGCACGCCGTTGGTGATGAACATCTTGCTGCCGTTCAGCACCCAGTGATCGCCCTCGCGCCGCGCGCTCGTGCGGATGCCCGCCACGTCGGAGCCCGCGCCGGGCTCGGTGATCGCCACCGCGCAGATCTTCTCGCCCGCCGTCACCTGCCGCAGGTACCTGTCCTTCTGCGCCGCGCTGCCCGCATGGTGCAGGTGTGGCCCGGCCATGTCGGTGTGCACCAGCACGGTGATGATGAAGCCGGCAAAGGTGGACTGCGACAGGGCCTCGGCGAACACCACATTGGTGAGCGCGTCCGCGCCGCCGCCGCCGTAGGCCGGCTCGAACATCAGGCCGAGCATGCCGGCCGCGCCCATGCGGCGCAGCACCTCGCGCGGCACGAAGCCCTGCTCCTCCCACTGCTGCCCGTGCGGCTCGACCTCGCGGGCGATGAAGCGCGCCACCTGGTCGCGCAGCAGCTCGTGCTCGGGGGTGTCGTAGATCGAGGCGTTGCTCACCGCGTCACATCCGGAACACGCCGAACTTCGGCTCGCCGATCGGCGCGTTCATGGTGGCCGACAGGCCCAGCGCGAGCACGCGGCGGGTGTCGGCCGGGTCGATCACGCCATCGTCCCACAGGCGCGCGCTCGAGTAGTAGGGATGCGACTGGCGGCCGAACTGGTCGAGGATCGGCTGGCGGAAGGCCGCTTCCTCCTCGGCGCTCCACTGGCCGCCGCGCGACTCGATGCCGTCGCGCTTGACCGTCGCCAGCACGCTGGCCGCCTGCTCCGCGCCCATCACGCAGGTGCGCGCGCTCGGCCAGGTCCAGAGGAAGCGCGGCGAATAGGCGCGGCCGCACATGCCGTAGTTGCCGGCGCCGTAGCTGCCGCCGATGATGATGGTGAACTTGGGCACGCTGGCCGTCGCCACCGCCGTCACCATCTTGGCGCCGTGGCGCGCGATGCCCTCGCTCTCGTACTTGCGGCCGACCATGAAGCCGGTGATGTTCTGCAGGAACACCAGCGGCACCTTGCGCTGGCAGCACAGCTCGATGAAGTGGGCGCCCTTCTGCGCCGACTCCGAGAACAGGATGCCGTTGTTGGCGATGATGCCCACCGGCATGCCTTCCACGTGCGCGAAGCCGCACACCAGGGTGGTGCCGTAGCGCGCCTTGAACTCGTGGAACTCCGAGCCGTCGATGATGCGGGCGATGATCTCGCGCACGTCGAAGGGCTTGCGGTTGTCGGTGGGGATCACGCCGTAGAGCTCGCGGCCCTCGTACTTCGGCGGCTGCGGCTTGCGCAGCTGCACCGGCGGCTGCTTGGCGCGGTTGAGCGTGGCCAGCACCTGGCGCGCCAGCGCCAGCGCGTGCTCGTCGTTCATCGCCAGGTGGTCGGCCACGCCGGACAGGCGCGTGTGCACGTCGCCGCCGCCCAGGTCCTCCGCGCTCACCACCTCGCCGGTGGCGGCCTTCACCAGCGGCGGGCCGCCCAGGAAGATGGTGCCCTGCTCCTTGACGATGATGGTCTCGTCGCTCATCGCCGGCGGCACGTAGGCGCCGCCGGCCGTGCAGGACCCCATCACCACCGCGACCTGGGCGATGCCCTGCGCCGACAGGTTGGCCTGGTTGTAGAAGATGCGGCCGAAGTGCTCGCGGTCGGGGAAGACTTCGTCCTGGTTCGGCAGGTTCGCGCCGCCCGAGTCCACCAGGTAGATGCAGGGCAGCCGATTCTGCGCGGCGATCTCCTGCGCCCGCAGGTGCTTCTTCACCGTCATCGGGTAGTAGGTGCCGCCCTTCACGGTGGCGTCGTTGCACACGATCATGCAGTCCACGCCGCTCACGCGGCCGATGCCCGCGATGATCCCGGCGCAGGGGGCGGCCATCACGCCGTCCTTCTCCAGGTACATCCCGTGCCCGGCCAGCGGCCCGATCTCCAGGAAGGGCGTGCCGGGGTCCAGCAGCATCTGCACGCGCTCGCGCGGCGGCAGCTTGCCGCGCGCCTCGTGCTTCCTGCGCGCCACCTCGCCGCCGCCGGCCGCGTGCAGCGCCACCTGCGCATTCAGGTCGTCGACCAGGGCCTGCATGGCGGCCGCGTTGGCCTGGAAGTCGGCGGAACGGGGATTGAGTTGGCTCTCGATGACGGGCACTGCGGCAGTCTCCTGGTGTTGGCCGGAGCTTAAGCCACTGCTGCCGTTCCGCTACTGCCCGGTGGGTTGCAAATCCTGCCAGCGCGCTAGACTTGCGCCATGCCCACCGCCGCCCGCCAGCGCACCCACACCGCCGCCACGCCGATGGCGTTCGCACGAGCCATAGCGGCAGCCTACCGGCGGCATGGGGCGAGCCCCGACGCGGCCCTGCAGATGGCACAGATCACGCCAGCCCAGCTGCAAAAGGCGGACGGGCGGATGACCGCGCGCCAGATGGAGATCCTCTCCGGCGCGGCCATGCAGGAACTGGACGACGAAGGGCTGGGCGCCTTCGGCCGACGCCTGCCCTGGGGCAGCTACGGCATGCTGGCGCGCGCCTCGCTGACCGCGCCCAACCTGGGCGTCGCGCTGGGCCGCTGGTGCCGCCACCACGGGCTGCTCACGGACGACATCCGCCTGGCGCTGGCGGTGAACGGCAGCGCCGCGGAGATCACGCTGGAAGAAAGGCAACGGCTGCCGGCGGAGGTGCGCGAGCTGGGCATCGCCTTCATCCTGCGCAACATCCACGGCCTGGCCTGCTGGTACATCGATTCGCGCATCCCGCTGCAGGGCGCCTTCTTCCCCTTCCCGCAGCCGGCGCACGCCGATGCGTATGCGCACATGTTCCCGGCCCCGCTCGCCTTCGACGCCCCGCTCGCGGGCGTGCGCTTCGACGCCCAGTACCTGCGCCTGCCGCTGCGGCGCGACGAGAAGGCGCTGGCGCAGATGCTGCAGCGCGCGCTTTCGATCACGGTGCTGCAGTACCGGCGCGACCGGCTGCTGGTGCCGCAAGTGCGGCAGGCGCTGGCGGCCCATCCGGAACGCAGCCACAGCGCCGAGGCGCTGGCCCAGCTGCTGCACGTGTCGGCGCGCACGCTGCACCGCCAGCTCAAGGAGGAAGGCGCGAGCCTGCAGCAGCTCAAGGACGAAGTGCGCCTGGAGCGCGCGAAGGACCTGCTGTATCGCAGCAGCCGGCCGGTCAAGCAGGTCGCCGCAGCGGTGGGCTTCCGCAACGAGAAGAGCTTCGCGCGCGCCTTCCGTGCCTGGGCTGGCGTCAGCCCCGGCGAGTTCCGCGCCCGCTCCGCCGCGTAGCCGGTAGGCCGCCGACTACATGAAGCGCCGACGCCGCTTGCTCGTGTCGCACGGCAGGGCGCGCTAGCGTGGTGGCTTCTCACGAACGGACCACACCATGCCCCAGCAAGACGCCTGCACCCTGCTCGACGAAGACCACAAGAAGGTCGAGCAACTCTTCAAGGAATACCAATCGGCCGACACCGCGCGCAAGCAGCAGCTGGCCCAGACGATCGCCCAGGAACTGAGCGTCCACATGCAGATCGAGGACGAGATCTTCTACCCGGCCTTCCTGGACGCCACCGGCGACGACGACATGATCGAGGAAGCCGAGGACGAGCACGACGAGGCCCGCGAGCTGATCGCCAGGCTCGAAGGCGGCAAGGCCGACGACGAAGTGATGAAGGATCTGCAGAAGGCCATCGAGCACCACGTCGGCGAGGAGCGCCGCGAGATGTTCCCCAAGGCGCGCGAGACTTCCGGCCTGGACCTGGTGAAACTCGCGCAGGAGCTGGAAGCGCGCAAGACCGAGCTGATGTCCGACCACCCGGCATGAAGCTGGCGACGGCGCCGTGGGCGCAGGGCCGCGTCAGGCCGCGCGCAGCTCGAAGCGTTCGAAGCGCGCGCTGAACGCGGCGATCTCCTGCGCCCCCGGCGGTGCCGCAGGTGAGGGGCCACGGCACTGCTGCAACGCCCAGTGGCGGACACCCAGGCTGGCCAGCTGCTCCGACAGCGCGTGCAGCTCGCCGACGGCGAACAGCTCCTCGCCCCAGGTCGTGCGGCACTCGAAAGCCACGCCGCTGTCGATCAGGTGGCACAGCGAGGCCTTCACGCGCGGCGAGCAGCCGCGCGTGCCGGTGATCTCGTCGATGCGTTCCCAGGGGCCCTTGATGTCCAGCCCCACCCAGTCCAGCCGCGGCAGCAGCTGCGCCAGGCGCTCGGGATACATGCCGCCGGTGTGCAGGCCGGTCTCGAAGCCCATGCTCCGCACTTCGTCGAGCGCGTCACACAGGCCCGCCTGCAGCGTGGGCTCCCCGCCGGAGAAGACGACGCCATCGAGCAGGCCGCGCCGCGCCCGCAGGAAATCGCGCACCTCGGCCCAGGGATGCCGGCCCTCGTGGGTGGCATCCAGCAGCTCGGGGTTGTGGCAATAACTGCAGCGCCACGGGCAGCCCTGCAGGTACACCACGGCCGCCAGCCGGCCGGGGAAGTCGATGCTGGTCCAGCGGGTCAGCCCGCCGATCCGCAGCCGGTCAGCTGCGCTCGGCAAAGAACTGGCGCTCGCGGTGTTCACCCTTCTTGCCGGTGTTGAAGCTCGCGACCGGGCGGTGGTAGCCCATCACGCGCGTCCACACCTCGCAGGGCTGGCGCTCTTCGTCCGAAAGCTCCACGCATTCAGGTGCGAGCTCGACGAGGTCGGCGAAGTCGGAGTCGTTGGCAGGGGCGGGAACGTTCATGTCTTCTCCTCGGGTCGTTGTTCAGGCAATGGCGGCCAGGCCGGCGCGCTTGCGCGCGAGCCGCTCCTCGTCGCACTTGGGGCAGAAGGCGTGCTCGCCATCCAGGTAGCCGTGCGTGGGGCAGATCGAGAAGGTCGGCGTGACCGTGATGTAGGGCAGCCGGAAGCGCGTCAGGGCGCGCTGCACCAGCGCCCGGCAGGCTTCGGCACTGGACAGGCGCTCGCCCATGTACAGGTGCAGCACGGTGCCCCCGGTGTACTTGGACTGCAGCTGCTCCTGCCGCATCATGGCCTCGAAGGGATCGTCGGTGAAGCCCACCGGCAGCTGCGAGGAGTTCGTGTAGTAAGGCTGCGTGTCGCTGCCGGCCTGCAGGATGTCGGGCCAGCGCTTGCGGTCCTCGCGCGCGAAGCGGTAGGTGGTGCCTTCGGCCGGCGTGGCTTCCAGGTTGTACAGGTGGCCGGTCTCCTCCTGGAAGGCGACGATCTGCTCGCGCACGTGGTCGAGCAGGCGCAGCGCGAAGGTCTCGCCCCATTCGCTGGTGATGTCGTGCTCGCCGCCGCTGAAGTTGCGCACCATCTCGTTGATGCCGTTGACGCCCAGCGTGGAGAAGTGATTGCGCAGCGTGCCCAGGTAGCGCTTGGTGTAGGGGAACAGGCCCTGGTCCATCAGGCGCTGGATCAGCTTGCGCTTGGTCTCCAGGCTTTCCTTGCCCAGCACCAGCAGGCGGTCGAGCGCGCGCAGCAGGCCGGCTTCGTCGCCGCGGTGCAGGTAGCCCAGGCGCGCGCAGTTGACCGTCACCACGCCGAGGCTGCCGGTCTCCGCTCCGCGCTGCCGAACAGGCCGTTGCCGCGCTTGAGCAGCTCGCGCACATCCAGCTGCAGGCGGCAGCACATGGAGCGCACCATGTTCGGCTCCAGCTCGGAGTTGATGAAGTTCTGGAAGTACGGCAGGCCGTACTTGGCCGTCATCTCGAACAGGCGCATCGCGTTCTCCGACTCCCAGGGGAAGTCGGGCGTGATGTTGTAGGTGGGGATGGGGAAGGTGAAGACGCGGCCCTTGGCGTCGCCCTCGGTCATCACCTCGATGAAGGCCCGGTTGATCATGTCCATCTCGCGGGACAGGTCGCCGTAGCAGAAGGGCATCTCCTCGCCGGCGATCACCGGCACCTGCTCCTTCAGGTCGTCGGGGCAGGTCCAGTCGAAGGTGAGGTTGGTGAAGGGCGTCTGCGTGCCCCAGCGCGAAGGCACGTTCAGGTTGTGCACCAGTTCCTGGATGCACTGGCGCACCTGCGCATAGGTCATCGCATCCTTGCGGATGAAGGGCGCCATGTAGGTGTCGAAGGAGGAGAAGGCCTGTGCGCCCGCCCACTCGTTCTGCAGCGTGCCCAGGAAGTTCACCACCTGGCCGACGGCCGAGGACATGTGCTTCGCCGGGGCCGCCTCCACCTTGCCCGGCACGCCGTTGAGGCCCTCGTGCAGCAGCGTGCGCAGCGACCAGCCGGCGCAGTACCCGGAGAGCATGTCCAGGTCGTGGATGTGCAGGTCGCCGCTGCGGTGCGCCTCGCCGATCTCCGGCGTGTACACGTGCGACAGCCAGTAGTTGGCCGTGACCTTGCCGGCCACGTTGAGGATCAGGCCGCCGAGCGAGTAGCCCTGGTTGGCGTTGGCGTTGACGCGCCAGTCCGAGCGCGAGAGGTATTCGCCCATCGACGCCTCGACGTCCACCACGGTCTGGCGGCCGCGCCGCAGGGCCGCGTGCTTCTCGCGATAGACGATGTAGGCGCGGGCGGTCTTGAGGTGGTTGGCCGCGATCAGAGTCTGCTCCACCACGTCCTGGATCTGCTCGATGTGCGGTGCCTGCCCGTTGAAGCGGAACATCAGGACCTTGCGCACCTGGGCCGAGAGCAGCGCGCCCTCGTCACCGTCGAATTCACCGGTGGCGGCACCGGCGCGCTGCAGCGCGTTCTCGATCTTCCTCGCATCGAACGGGGCGCGCTCGCCGTTGCGCTTGATCACCTCGCGCGGGGCGAGTTGCATGGGGGTGTTCATGGGTCCCTCCTTCTTGTCCAACACACTACATATAGGGCCCGGAGTATGTTTGGACCCCATATGTAGTGTTTGACGCCGGTCAAGGTTCCGCCGCCGCGCAGCCGGATGCGGGTTTCCACCTGCAACCAAGGTCCTACGGCGTGGTCGCTACACTCGAAGGCGCATTCCACCCCCGTGCCTTCTTGAAACTCTTCTACGGCTGGCGCATTTCCTTCGCGGGCGCCGCGCTCCAGTTCCTCCACTCCGCGCTGCTGGTGCAGGCTTTCGGGGCCTACGTGGCCATGCTTTCGGAGGAGAAGGGCTGGAGCAAGACGGCGCTGTCCGGCGCCGCGGCGCTGCAGTCGATCGAGGGCGCGCTGCTCGGCCCCGTGCTCGGCTGGCTGGTGGACCGCTTCGGCCCGCGCGCCATGGTGCAGGTCGGCGTGGTGCTGCTGGCCCTCGGCTACTTCGCGCTGAGCGCGGTCGGATCGCTCGGCGACTTCTACGGTGCGGTGCTGGTCATCGCGGTCGGCGCCAGCCTGTGCGGCTACTTCCCCTTCTCGGTGGCGCTGGTGCACTGGTTCGAGCGGCGCCGCGCGCGTGCGCTGTCGCTCATGAGCCTGGGCCTGGCGGCGGGCGGGCTGGCCGTGCCGCTGGTGGGCTGGGTGATGCAGAACCACGGCTGGCAGCGCATGGCGCTGTACTCCGGCGCCGTGCTGCTGGTGCTCGGCCTGCCGCTGGCGCGCATCATCCGGCGCAATCCGGCGGAGATCGGAGAGACCATGGACGGCCTGCCGCCCGCGCCGCCGCCCGAACCCACGTTGGGCGGCACCCTGCCGGCACCGGCGCGCTCCTTCACCGCC
The DNA here is from genome assembly GCF_013087525.1 of Ramlibacter montanisoli. Taxonomy (GTDB): domain Bacteria; phylum Pseudomonadota; class Gammaproteobacteria; order Burkholderiales; family Burkholderiaceae_C; genus Ramlibacter; species Ramlibacter montanisoli. The sequence goes on from NZ_JABFCS010000001.1 coordinate 3,208,558, forward strand.
GGCGAGGCGCTGCGCACGCGCGCCTTCTGGCTGCTCGGGCTGGGCCACGGCTTCGCGCTGCTGGTGGTCACCGCCGTCAACGTGCACGCGATCTCGCACATGAAGGAAGGCCTGGGCTACACGCTGCCGCAGGCCTCGCTGGTCATCATGCTGATGACCATGGCGCAGGCATGCGGCGTGCTGCTGGGCGCGGCGATGGGTGACCGCTGGAACAAGCGCCACGTGGCCGCCGGCTGCATGCTGGCGCACGCGCTCGGCCTGCTGATGCTGACGTGGGCGGTGCACCCGGTGATGCTGGGCGCCTTCGCCGTGCTGCACGGCGTGGCCTGGGGCCTGCGCGGCCCCTTCATGCAGGCGCTGCGCGCGGACTACTTCGGCCTGCAGGCGATCGGCATGATCCTCGGCCTGTCGGCGATCATCATCTCGCTGGGACAGGTGGCGGGGCCGCTGATCGCGGGCGCCTTCGCCGACGTGACCGGCAACTACCGTGCGGGCTTCACGCTGCTGGCGCTGGTGGCGGGGTCGGGATCGGTGCTGTTCCTGCTCGCGCGCAAGCCGCGCTGAGCGTTCAGCGGCGGCAGCGCAGCGGCTTGTCGCGCGCCACCGGCGTGAGCTCGCGCTCCACGCACAGCAGCGTGAGCGGGGACGGCGTCACGCGCCGGTCCGCATCCACCACCGCCTGCACGCGCCGCGCGCCGTTTTCGGCCGTCACCCAGTAACGCTGCGGCGCGCCGGTGAGGTCGGGATTGGGTTGCGAGAGCGTGACCTGTCCGCTGGCCTCGGGCCCGAGCCAGGACTTCACGCCCGCATCGGCGATCACGAAACGCGTGATGCGTGCCTCCTCGGCGATGCGCTCGTCCTCCTGCCGTTCCCAGGTCATGCCGCTGGCGAACAGCAGGATCACCATGGGCACCACGATCAGCAGGATCTTGTGCTGGCGCCAGGGGTCGTGCCGCCGTTCGCGCGACACCATGATCGCCTCGGCGAACATCAGCGTCATGAAGCAGGCGGGCACCGCGCCGACGGACCACCAGAGCAGGGCGCCGGTGGGCTCCGCAGGCGCGACCGGCTGCGCCAGCAAGGCGTAGCCGATCAGCAGCCACAGCGGCAGCAGCCCGAGGCCGCCGTACAGGAGGAAGCCCATCCACGCAGTGTAGCCACGCCGGCGGGGGTCCGCACGGGGAAACCCCTGCCCCGGCGTGCCAGCCGCGCGCGACCTTCCCGACGCCGTGTCGCTCGCAGGTCCTACACCGCGCCGGCGCTGGCTGCCGAATAGTTGGGCTGACAGTCACTGGAGCCCAAGACATGAACACCTCGAAGAAGACTCTCCTTGCCGCCCTGCTGGCCACCATGGCGCTTTCCCCCGCGTTCGCGGACAAGGGCGGCCACGGCAAGGGGGCGGCAAGCACGACCGCGTGGAGCACGTCAGCGCCACAACGACCGCCACGACGGCGACCGGCTTGAGCGCCATGGCCGCGACGGCCGGTTCGACCGCGACGACCGCGTCGTGATCCTGGACCGCCACCACGACCGCAGCTGCCCGCCCGGACTGGCGAAGAAGCACAACGGCTGCCTGCCCCCGGACAGGCGAAGAAGGCCAACCGCGTGATCATCGGCCAGGCGCTGCCGCCGGGCGCCGTGTTCACCGTGCCGCGCCGCACCCTGTCGACGCTGCCGCCGCCGCCCGTGGGCTACCGCTACGCCGTGGTGAACAACCAGGTGGTGCTGGTCGGCAACAACAGCAACATCGTGGTCGACATCATCCTGCGCAGCCTCCTGGGCTGAGGACGCTCCGGCAGTGGCGCCGCGCTGAAGGGCCTTGAATCCCCGTGGGCGCAGCGGCACACTGCCGCGGATGGCCCAGGATCACGATCACGACCACCCACACAGCGAGCTGGACCCCACCGAGCTGCGCGTGCGGGCGCTGCAGAGCGTGCTCACGCAGAAGGGCTACATCGACCCGGCCGCGCTCGACGAGATCATCGACACCTACCAGACGCGCATCGGCCCGCGCAACGGCGCGCAGGTGGTGGCCAGGGCGTGGAGCGACCCGGCCTTCTTCGACTGGCTGGTGCGCGACGCCTCCGCGGCCATCGCTTCGCTGGGATACACCGGCCGGCAGGGAGAGCACATGGTGGCGCTGGCCAACACCGACGCCGTGCACAACATGGTGGTCTGCACGCTGTGCAGCTGCTATCCCTGGCCGGTGCTGGGCCTGCCGCCGGTCTGGTACAAGAGCGCGCCCTACCGCTCGCGCGCGGTGCGCGACCCGCGCGGCGTGCTCGCCGATTTCGGCGTCACGCTGCCGCCCGGCCAGGAGATCCGCGTCTGGGACTCCACCGCCGAGGTGCGCTACCTGGTGATCCCGCAGCGCCCACCGGGCAGCGAGGGCCTGGACGAAGCGCAGCTGGCCGCCCTGGTGACGCGCGATTCCATGATCGGCACCGGCCTGCCGAAGTCGCCATGAGCCTGCCCTATCGCAGCCAAGCGGACCTGGGCGGGCAGCTCGGGCACGGACCCGTGGTCCCGGAGCCGGAGGACGTGCGCTTCCACGAGAGCTGGGAACCGGCGGCCCTGGCGATCGTGCTGGCCATGGGCGCCACCGGCAGCTGGAACATCGACATGAGCCGCTCGGCACGCGAGACTTTGCCGGACTACGAGCGCCTCAGCTACTACCGCATCTGGCTGGCCGCGCTGGAAAAGCTGATGGCCGAGCGCGGCCAGGTGCTGCCCGGGGAGGTCGACGCGGGGCAGGCGCTGCACGCGCCGGTGCCGGTCGCGCGCGTGCTGCATGCGGGTGATGTCGCCGCGGCACTGGCCAAGGGTTCCCCGACCTGGCGGCCCGATCCCGCGCCGCCGCGCTTCGCCGTCGGCGACCGGGTGCGCACGCGCGCCCAGGCCGTGCCGCATCACACTCGCCTGCCGGGCTACGCCCGCGGCAAGGTCGGCACCATCGCGCGCGTGCACGGCAGCCACGTGTTCGCCGACACGCACGCGCATGGCCAGGGCGAGCAGCCGCAGCCGCTGTACACGGTGGTGTTCGACGCGGGGGAGCTGTGGGGCGAGGGCGCGGCGCCGGGCCTGCGCGTGTCCATCGACGCCTGGCAGCCTTACCTCGCGCCGGCCTGAGGCTCAGCGCCGGGTCGCGAGCAGCGCGCGCAGGCGCTCCGCTTCCTGCTGCATCAGCGCCATGCACCGGCGCAGCAGGTGCAGCACCAGGTCGCCCCCGGGGTCCTCATCCGGATGCGGCAGGCGTGCGCCATGGCGCGCCAGCACTTCCTCCAGCCGCTGCAGCGCGGTCCGCAACTCTTCGCGCGTGGGCAGGGCGCTGTGTGCGGATTCGGACATGGAGCGCACTATAGGTGACGCGGAGGGGCTATAACGACACCCCCGGTGCAAAAAGGGATCAAGGGATGGACAGCGTGCAATCCGACCTGCGGGCCAATCGCCTGCTGGCCCTGCTCGACGACGCCACGCTGCATGCGGTGGCGCCCGCTCTGGAGCCGGCGCGCCTGGAGCTGCGCCAGCTGCTGTGGGAGGAAGGGCAGCCGATGGAGCACGCCTGGTTTCCCGCGGCCGGGGTGCTGTCGATGCTCGGTGCCGTCGCGAGCGACACCAAGATCGAGGTCGGCACCATAGGGAGCGAAGGCGTGCTGGCCGTGCCCATGCTGCTGGGCGCACAGCGCAGTCCCGGCATCGTGTTCGTGCAGGTCGAAGGCGCCGGCTGGCGCATGCCCGCGGCAGCGTTCGCGGCCGCCGCGCAGGCGCACCCGGGCTTCCTGCGCGTGATGCACGCCTACACCCATGCCTTGTTCGTCCAGGTGTCGCAAGGGACCGCCTGCAACCGCGCGCATGCAGTGGAGCAGCGCTGCGCGCGCTGGCTGCTGCAGACGCACGACCGCGTGCGCGGCAATGCCTTCGACCTCACGCAGGAGTTCCTCGCGCACATGCTGGGCGAGCGGCGCGCGACGGTGAACCAGGTCGCCTCCATGCTGCAGCACCGCGGCCTGATCCGCTACACGCGCGGGCACATCGAGGTGACCGACCGCGACGGCCTGGAGGCGGCCGCCTGCCCGTGCTACCGCTTCGTGCGCGACGAGTACGAGCGCATCCTGGTGCCGCAGGCATGAACCCCTTCCACGAATTGCCCGGCCTGCCGCGCGACGGCGAAGGACCGGTGTTCGGCGCGCCCTGGCAGGCCCAGGCCTTCGCCATGACGCTGGCGCTGTACCGGCACGGCCTGTTCACCTGGCCCGAGTGGGCGCAAGCCCTCGCCGAGCGGATCCAGGCGGCGCCGGCGCAGCCCGGCGAAGACGCGGGCGATGCCTACTACCGCCAGTGGCTGGAAGCGCTGGAGCACCTGGTGGCCGCCAAGGGTGCGAGCTCCGCCGTCGAACTGCACCGCTACCAGGAGGCCTGGGACCATGCGGCCGACCGCACGCCGCACGGGCAGCCGATCGAACTGCGGCCGGACGACTTCGGCGCTGCCTAGGCAGCCTGCACCGCCGGCGGACGCGCAGTCCCCTTGCTCAATCGATCGCGAAGGCGCTGCGCAAGGCCTCGCAGAAGGCCCGCGTGCCGCTCAGCGTGAGGCTGAGCGTGATGCGCGGCGCGGCGGGCGCCGCATCGTGCAGGTCCAGCCCGCCCGCGCCGTACTGCACGCGCAAGGGCGTGCTGGTCTCGCGCGTCCCCTGCAGTTCGTAGTCCCACTCGCCGCCTTCGTCCAGTGCGGCCGCGGGCCCGAAGGAGCGCTCGGCCCAGCCGAGCACGCGCAGCACTTCCGCCTGCAGCGCGGCGAACTGCGCCGGCGCCACCGAAGCCATCGCATCGAAGCTGCCCCGGCCCTCGGCGTCGCCGCTGGATTCGAAGTCCAGGTACTGGAGGCTCATGGCCGGACCGACGCCGCGGATGACACGCTAGCTGCCGGCCTCGGCGACGCGCGCATCGATCAGCTTCACCAGCTCGCCGATGTCCAGCGGCTTGACCATGTGGCGGTCGAAGCCCGCGTCCCGCGCCTTCTGCACGTCCTGCGGCTGGCCCCAGCCGGTGACCGCCACCAGCGTGCGCGCGGTGCCCGAAGCCTGTGCCCGGATGAGGCGGCAGGTTTCGTAGCCGTTGAGCTTGGGCATGCCGATGTCCAGCAGCACGAGGTGCGGGTCGAAGCTTTCCGCCTCCAGTACCGCGGCCTCGCCATCATGCACCTGGCGCACCTCGTGTCCCATCACCTCCAGCAGCACCCCCAGCGTCTCGGCGGCGTCGTGGTTGTCGTCCGCCACCAGGATGCGCAGGCCCACCGCGGCCGTGGCGGCGGCGGGCGCCTGTGCCGGCTGCGTCTCGGTCGCCGGCTCGCTGCCCACGACGGGAATCCGCACCAGGAACTCGCTGCCCTTGCCCAGGCCCTCGCTGCGCGCGGTGACGTTGCCGCCGTGCAGCTGCACCAGCCTGCGCGTGAGGGCCAGGCCGATGCCCAGGCCACCCTTGGACCGCGACAGCGCCGGCTCCTCCTGCGAGAACATCTCGAACACTTCCTCCAGCCGGTGCGGCTGGATGCCCATGCCGTTGTCGCGCACGGCCACCAGCGCGGTGCCGCCCTCGGCCACCACGCGCACCTCGATCTGGCCGCCCGGGTCGGTGTACTTGGCCGCATTGCTCAGCAGGTTCATCAGGGCCTGGGACAGACGCGCGGGGTCGGCGTCCACCAGCAGCCGGGCCGGCGGCTGCACGATCGTGAGCTTGTGGCCCGAGCCGTCGATCTGCGGCTGGATGGTCTCCACCGCCTCGGCCAGGATGGCGTCCAGTGCCACCTGCTTGCGGCGCAGCTCGATGCGTCCCTGGTTGATGCGGCTGATGTCCATCAGGTCGTCGATCAGCCGGCCCAGGCCGTGCACCTGGCGGTCGATCACTTCCGAAGCCCACTGCACATCGGACGTGCCGGGCCCGCGCAGCTTGAGGAAATGGATCGCGTTGCGGATCGGCGCGAGCGGATTGCGCAGTTCGTGCGCGAGCGTCGCCAGGAATTCGTCCTTGCGCCGGCCCGCTTCGCGCAGCAGTTCCTCGCTGGCCTGCAGGGCCGCGGTGCGTTCGGTCACCCGCTGGTCCAGCGAGGCGTTGAGCTCGCTCAGGCGCTCCTCGGCGCGCCGCCGCTCCGTCACCTCCGCCAGCAGCATGCGGTTGGCCCGCTCCAATTCGCGGCCCTTCTTGTGCAGCTCGGCGAACACCGACACCTTGGACTTCAGCACCGCCGGGTTCACCGGCTTGTGCAGGTAGTCCACGGCGCCGGAGCCGTAGCCTTCGAGGATGTGCTGGTCCTCGTTGTAGAAGGCGGTGAGGAAGATGATCGGGATGCGCGCGGTCTTCCTGCGCTCCTTCACCAGCTGCGCCAGCTCGAAGCCGGTCATGCCGGGCATCTGCACGTCCAGCACCAGCAGCGCGAACTCGTCGGCCATCAGCGCCAGCAGCGCTTCGTCGCCCGAGGTGGCCCGCACCAGCCGGTAGCTCGGGTCGTCCAGGATGGACTCCAGGACCGCGAGGTTCCTCGGCTCGTCGTCGACGATGAGGATGTTGACTCTTTCGATGGTGCTGGTCATGGTTTGCTCACCGGAACAGCCACACGCGCATCAGCGACAGGAGCTGGTCGGTGTTGACCGGTTTGGAGATGTAGTCGCTGGCGCCCGCTTCCAGGCATTTCTCGCGGTCGCCCTTCATGGCCTTCGCCGTCAGCGCCAGGATCGGCAGGGTGCGGAACGCGGCGTCCTTGCGGATCTCGCGCATGGTCTCGTATCCGTCCATCTCCGGCATCATGATGTCCATCAGCACCATCTCCAGGTCCGGCGTGTTCTTCAGGATGTCGATCGCCTGGCGGCCGTTGGTGGCGCTGACCACCTCCACCTCGTGGTTCTCCAGCACCGAGGTGAGCGCGAAGATGTTGCGCGCGTCGTCGTCCACCACCAGCACCTTGCGCCCGCGCAGCACCTCCGAGGAGTTGTGCAGCCGCTCCAGCATCGCCTGCTTCTCCTGCGGCAGCTGGGTGACGACACGGTGCAGGAACAGCGCGGTCTCGTCCAGCAGGCGCTCCGGCGACTGCACGTCCTTGAGCACGATGCTCTTGGCCATGGTGTTCAGGCGGCCCTGTTCGTCCGGGCTCAGGTCCTTGCCGGTGAACACCACCACCGGGACGCTGGAGAGCGCGGCCTGCTCGCGCATCTGCTCCAGCAGCTCGAAGCCGCTCATGTCCGGCAGCCGCAGGTCCAGAACCACGCAGTCGAAGGGCTGGCGCCTCATCGCCGACAGCGCCGCCTCGCCGCTGCCGGCGGTGGCGATGTCGATGTCGTCGTAGCCCAGGAGTTCGACCACGGCGTCGCGCTCGATCTCGTTGTCCTCCACCACCAGCAGCCGCTTGGTGCGCGGTACGGTGAATTCCTTGAGGCGTCGAAGGCCGCTTCCAGGCCCGCGGTGGTCGGTTCCTTGAGCAGGTAGTTGAAGGCGCCGTGCGACAGGCCGTGCTGGCGCTCCTCCTCCATGGTCACGATCTGCACGGGGATGTGGCGCAGCGCCGGGTCGAGCTTGAGCTGGTTGAGCACCGTCCAGCCCAGCATGTCGGGCAGGAAGATGTCCAGCGAGATCGCCGAGGGCTGGTACTGGCGCGCCAGCGACAGGCCGATCGCGCCCTTGGTCGCCACCAGCCCCTTGAAGCCCTTGTCGCGCGCCAGCCCCAGCAGGATGCGCGCGTAGTGCGGGTCGTCCTCGATCACCAGCAGCACCGGGTCGCCCGGCTGGATCTTCTCGCGGTCGTCGGGGATGTGTTCCTCACGCACCATGGGCAGCGTGATCACCGTTGCTTCCTGCTTCGCCTTGCGGTTGGTGACCGTCGCGGACTCGGGACCGGAGTAGTGCAGCGGCAGGTAGAGCGTGAAGGTGCTGCCCTGCCCCGGCACGCTGTGCAGCCGGATCTCGCCGCCCAGCAGGTAGGCCAGTTCGCGGCTGATCGCCAGGCCCAGTCCGGTGCCGCCGTACTTGCGCGAGGTGCCGGCGTCGGCCTGCTGGAAGGCTTCGAAGATCAGGCGCTGCTTCTCGATCGGCACGCCGATGCCGGTGTCTTCCACCGCGAAGGCGACCACGTTCTGCGCCTGGCCCAGGACCGGGTGGTCCGGGCTCCAGCCGCTGGTGGCCAGGCCCACGCGCACCTCGACATGGCCGTGCGCGGTGAACTTCACCGCGTTGGACAGCAGGTTCTTCAGGATCTGCTGCAGGCGCTTGGGGTCGCTGTCCATGGTGCGCGGCAGCTGCTCGGCGAACTTCAGCAGCAGCGGCAGGTTCTTCTGCTCCGCCACGTGCCGGAAGTTGCGGTCCAGGCTCTCGCGCAGGCCGTGGAAGGGGATCTCCTCGATGTCCACCGTCACCGTGCCGGACTCGATCTTCGACAGGTCCAGGATGTCGTTGATCAGGTTCAGCAGGTCGGAGCCCGAGGAATTGATGTTGCGCGAGAACTCCACCTGCTTGGTGGACAGGTTGCCCGCGCTGTTTTCCGCCAGCTGCTGCGACAAGATCAGGATGGAGTTCAGCGGCGTGCGCAGCTCGTGCGACATGTTGGCCAGGAATTCCGACTTGTACTTGGAGGTAAGCGCCAGTTCGGACGCCTTCTCCTCCAGCGCGCGGCGGGCCTGCTCCACTTCCGAGTTCTTGCGTTCCACCTCGGCGTTCTGCTCGGCGAGCAGGCGCGCCTTGTTCTGCAGTTCCTCGTTGGTCTGCTGCAGCTCGATCTGGCGCGACTGCAGTTCGGCCGTCAGCTGCTGCGACTGCTTGAGCAGGCCTTCGGTCCGCATGGTCGCCTCGATGGTGTTGAACACCGCGCCCAGGCCCAGCGCCAGCTGGTCGAGGAAGTTGAGGTTCACCGCCGTGAAGGGCTGCAGCGAAGCGAGCTCGATCACCGCCTTGGTCTGGTTCTCGTACAGCACCGGCAGCACCACCACGCTCAACTTGCTGGCTTCGCCCAGGCTGGAGGAGATGGTGACGTACTCCGCCGGCACGTCGGCCAGCAGGATGCGCCGGTTCTGCAGCGCGCATTCGCCGACCAGGCCTTCGCCCAGGCGGATGGTGGGCGACAGCTGCATGCGGTCGGTCTGCGCGTAGGTGGCCAGCACCAGCAGTTCGCCGTCGGTGCCGTCGGCGATGTTGCTGTGGTAGATGCTGCCCTGGTGCGCGCTGACCAGCGGCGCCAGTTCCGACAGCAGCATCTTGCCCACGGTGTTCAGGTCGCGCTGGCCCTGCAGCATGCCGGTGAAGCGCGCCAGGTTGGTCTTCAGCCAGTCCTGCTCGCGGTTCGATTCCGTGGTCTCCCGCAGGTTGGAGATCATGGTGTTGATGTTGTCCTTCAGCTCGGACACTTCGCCCTTGGCGTCCACCTGGATCGAGCGCGTCAGGTCGCCCTTGGTCACGGCCGTCGCCACTTCCGCGATCGCGCGCACCTGGGTGGTGAGGTTGGCCGCCAGCAGGTTCACGTTGCCGGTCAGGTCCTTCCAGGTGCCGGCCGCGCCGGGCACGTTGGCCTGGCCGCCCAGGCGTCCGTCCACGCCCACTTCGCGCGCCACGTTGGTCACCTGGTCGGCGAAGGTCGCCAGCGTGTCGGTCATGCCGTTGATGGTGTCGGCCAGCGCCGCCACTTCGCCCTTGGCCTGCACCGTCAGGCGCTGCGTCAGGTTGCCGTTGGCCACCGCGGTCACCACCTTCACGATGCCGCGCACCTGCTCGGTGAGGTTGGAGGCCATGAAGTTCACGTTGTCGGTCAGGTCCTTCCAGGTGCCGCCCACGCCGGTCACCTGCGCCTGGCCGCCCAGCTTGCCTTCGGTGCCCACTTCACGGGCCACGCGCGTCACCTCGTTGGCGAAGGAGTTGAGCTGGTCCACCATCGTGTTGATGGTGTTCTTCAGCTCCAGGATCTCGCCCTTCACGTCCACCGTGATCTTGCGGTTCAGGTCGCCGCGGGCCACGGCGGTCGTCACTTCGGCGATGTTGCGCACCTGCGAGGTAAGGTTGGCGCCCATGGTGTTGACCGAGTCGGTCAGGTCCTTCCAGGTGCCGGCGACGCCCGGCACCACGGCCTGCACGCCCAGGCGGCCTTCGGTGCCAACCTCGCGCGCCACCCGCGTCACCTCGGAAGCAAAGCTTCGCAGCTGTTCCACCATCGTGTTGATGGTTTCCTTCAGCTGGAGAATTTCACCGCGCACGTCCACGGTGATCTTCTTGGACAGGTCGCCGTTGGCCACCGCGATCGTCACTTCCGCGATGTTGCGCACCTGGTTGGTCAGGTTGGACGCCATCGAGTTCACGTTGTCGGTCAGGTCCTTCCAGGTGCCGGCCACGCCGGGCACCTGCGCCTGGCCGCCCAGCTTGCCTTCGGAGCCCACCTCGCGCGCCACCCGCGTCACTTCGGAGGCGAAGGCCGAGAGCTGGTCCACCATGGTGTTGATGGTTTCCTTCAGCTGCAGGATCTCGCCCTTCACGTCCACCGTGATCTTGCGGCCCAGGTCGCCCCGCGCGATGGCGGTCGCCACGTCGGCGATGTTGCGCACCTGGCCCGTGAGGTTGTTGGCCATGGAGTTGACGTTGTCCGTCAGGTCCTTCCACGTCCCGGCGACGCCCGGCACCTGCGCCTGGCCACCGAGCTTGCCTTCGGTGCCCACCTCGCGCGCCACCCGCGACACTTCGGCCGCGAAGGCGTTGAGCTGGTCCACCATGGTGTTGATGGTTTCCTTGAGTTCCAGGATCTCGCCGCGCACGTCCACGGTGATCTTCTTGGAGAGGTCGCCATTGGCCACCGCGATCGTCACTTCCGCGATGTTGCGCACCTGGTTGGTCAGGTTGGAGGCCATCGAGTTGACGTTGTCGGTCAGGTCCTTCCAGGTGCCGGCCACGCCTTCCACCGCCGCCTGGCCACCGAGCTTGCCCTCGGTACCCACTTCGCGCGCCACGCGGGACACCTCGCCGGCGAAGGAGTTCAGCTGGTCCACCATGGTGTTGATGGTCTGCTTCAGCTGAAGAATTTCACCGCGCACGTCCACCGTGATCTTCTTGGACAGGTCGCCGCGGGCGATGGCCGTGGCCACGTCCGCGATGTTGCGCACCTGCGCCGTGAGGTTGGACGCCATGAAGTTCACGGAGTCGGTCAGGTCCTTCCAGGTGCCCGCGATGCCGGGCACCTGCGCCTGGCCACCGAGCTTGCCTTCGGTCCCCACTTCCCGCGCGACGCGCGTCACCTCCGAAGCGAAGCCGTTCAGCTGGTCCACCATGGTGTTGATGGTGTTCTTCAGCTCCAGGATCTCGCCCTTCACTTCCACCGTGATCTTGCGCGAGAGGTCGCCGCGCGCCACGGCCGTCGTCACTTCCGCGATGTTGCGCACCTGGCCCGTGAGGTTGTTGGCCATCGAGTTGACGTTGTCGGTCAAGTCCTTCCAGGTGCCGGCGACGCCGCGCACCTGCGCCTGTCCGCCCAGCTTGCCTTCCGTCCCCACTTCCCGCGCCACCCGCGTCACCTCGCCGGCAAAGCCGTTGAGCTGGTCCACCATGGTGTTCAGGGTGTTCTTCAGCTCCAGGATCTCGCCCTTCACGTCCACCGTGATCTTTTTGGACAGGTCGCCGTTGGCCACCGCAGTCGCCACGTCCGCGATGTTGCGGACCTGCGCCGTCAGGTTGTAGGCCATCGAGTTGACGTTGTCGGTCAGGTCCTTCCAGGTACCCGCCACGCCCGGCACCTGCGCCTGGCCACCGAGCTTGCCTTCGGTGCCCACCTCGCGCGCCACCCGCGACACCTCGCCGGCGAAGCCGTTCAGCTGGTCCACCATGGTGTTGATGGTGTTCTTCAGCTCCAGGATCTCCCCGCGCACGTCCACGGTGATCTTCTTGGACAGGTCGCCGCGCGCCACGGCGGTGGTCACTTCGGCGATGTTGCGCACCTGGTCGGTCAGGTTGGACGCCATCGAGTTGACGTTGTCGGTCAGGTCCTTCCAGGTGCCCGCCACGCCCGGCACCTGCGCCTGGCCACCGAGCTTGCCTTCGGTGCCCACCTCGCGCGCGACGCGCGTCACTTCGGAAGCGAAGCCGTTCAGCTGGTCGACCATGGTGTTGATGGTGTTCTTCAGCTCCAGCACCTCGCCGCGCACGTCCACCGTGATCTTGCGCGAGAGGTCGCCCTTGGCAACGGCCGTCGTCACTTCGGCGATGTTGCGCACCTGGCCGGTGAGGTTGGAGGCCATGAAGTTCACGTTGTCCGTGAGGTCCTTCCAGGTACCCGCCACGCCCGGCACCTGCGCCTGCCCACCGAGCTTGCCTTCGGTGCCCACCTCGCGGGCCACCCGCGTCACTTCGGATGCGAAGCCGTTGAGCTGGTCCACCATCGTGTTGATGGTTTCCTTCAGCGCCAGGATCTCGCCCCTTCACCTCCACGGTGATCTTGGAGGAGAGGTCTCCCTTGGCGATGGCGGTCGCCACGCCGGCGATGTTGCGCACCTGCGCGGTGAGGTTGGACGCCATGGAGTTCACGGAGTCCGTCAGGTCCTTCCAGGTGCCCGCGATGCCCGGCACCTGCGCCTGACCACCGAGCTTGCCTTCGGTACCCACTTCCTTGGCCACGCGCGTCACTTCGGAAGAGAAGCCGTTCAGCTGGTCCACCATCGTGTTGATGGTTTCCTTCAGCTGCAGGATCTCGCCGCGCACGTCCACCGTGATCTTCTTGGACAGGTCGCCGCGGGCGATGGCCGTGGCCACGTCCGCGATGTTGCGCACCTGCGCCGTGAGGTTGGACGCCATGAAGTTCACGGAGTCGGTCAGGTCCTTCCAGGTGCCCGCCACGCCCGGCACCACGGCCTGGCCGCCGAGACGCCCGTCGGTGCCCACCTCGCGCGCCACGCGCGTCACTTCCGAGGCGAAGGAGCGCAGCTGGTCCACCATGGTGTTGGTTGCTTCCTTCAACTGCAGGATCTCGCCGCGCACGTCCACCGTGATCTTCTTGGACAGGTCGCCGTTGGCGACCGCGATGGTCACGTCGGCGATGTTGCGCACCTGCGCCGTGAGGTTGCCGGCCATCTGGTTCACCGAGTCGGTGAGGTCTTTCCACACGCCCGACACGCCCTTCACCTTGGCCTGGCCGCCCAGCTTGCCTTCGGTGCCCACTTCGCGCGCCACCCGCGTCACCTCCGAGGTGAACACGGACAGCTGCTCGATCATCGTGTTCACCAGCTTGGCGGAGCGCAGGAACTCGCCCTTGAGGTGCCGACCGTCCACCTGAAGCTCCATCGACTGGCCCAGGTCGCCCTTGGCCACCGCGCCGATGGTGCGGGCGATGTCGGTCGTCGGCCGCACCAGGTCGTCGATCAGGGTGTTGAGCGAGTCCACCTGCGCCGCCCAGCTGCCCAGCGCGCCGGGCGCGGAAATCCGTTGCGCCAGGCGCCCTTCCTTGCCGACGGTGTTGGACACGCGCGCCGCTTCGCTGGTGATGCGGTCGGCGTTGGCAATGGTCTGGTTGAAGGCCTCCGAGATCCGCGCATCGACGCCGGACCATTCGGCCGGCAGGCGGACGCTGAAGTCCCCCGAGGCGAAGGCCATGAGCGCGGCCAGCACCTGGCGCGAACGCGCCTCGGCCACTTCGGCCGCAAGGGTGTGGATGGGGGAATCTGGACGGGAGCTGCCGCCTTGGCCGGCCCCGGGGCCTTGGCCGTGTTCGCGCGAGCGGAGGGCTTGGCGGACTTTTTCTTGGTGGATGCGGTGACAGCCTGGTCCATGGAAGCTCCGTATTCCTGTGCAGCGCGGCAAGTGTCGACGCGAACATCCAATGCTGTCGTAGGACGCCGCCGACACAGCGAGCTCAAGGCCGAGCAGGCCGCCGAACTGTGGCGAATTAACGGTCCGACAGCGGCAAGCGCACGGTGAAGGTGCTGCCGCGGCCGACGCCGGCGCTGTCCGCCTCGATGGAACCGTGGTGCAGCTGCACCAGCTTGCGCACCAGCCACAGGCCGATGCCCAGGCCGCCATGGCCCGTGCCGTTGGCGCCCTGCCCCTGCGCGAACATGTCGAACACCTGCGGCAGCAGCTCGGGCGGGATGCCGCTGCCGTTGTCCTGCACCTCCACCACCGCCTGCGTGCCTTCGACGCGGGCGCGCACTTCGATGCGGCCTCCGGGCGGCGTGTACTTGGTTGCGTTGTTCACCAGGTTGCTGAACACCTGCGCGAGACGCGTCAGGTCGCCGTGCACGGGAACCGGCTCCTGCGGCATCTGCAGCGACAGCGCATGGCCCGCGGCGGCCACGGCCGGCTGGCAGGCTTCCAGCGCATCGGACAGCACCCGGTCGAGGGTCAGCGGCTCCAGCCGCAGTTCCAGCTTGCCGCGGCTGACGCGCGACACGTCCAGCAGGTCGTCCACCAGCCGCACCAGGTGCGTGAGCTGGCGCTCCATCATCCCGCGGGTGCGTTCCGCGGCCGGCGGCAATTCGCCGACGCGGCGCAGGATCTCCAGGCCGGTGCGGATCGGCGCCAGCGGATTGCGCAGCTCGTGCGCCAAAGTGGCGATGAATTCGTCCTTGCGCCGGTCCGCCTCCACCACGTCGGTGATGTCGGTGGACACGCCGCACACGGCATAGATCTGGCCGTTGTCGTCGTACAGCGGGAACTTGCTGGAGCGGAAGGTCGCGGCCTGGCCGTGCAGCAAGGCGCGCTCCTGCGTGACCACCGGCTGCCCCTCCTCGGCCACCTTGCGGTCGGTGGCGCGCAGGCGCGCCGCGGTTTCGGCGCCGAAGATCTGTTCGTCGGTGATGCCCTGCGCCTCCTCCGGGCTCAGGCCATGCAGCCGCCGCCAGGCCTGGTTGGACAGGATGTAGCGCCCCTGCAGGTCCTTCGCGTACACCAGCGCGCCGGCGCCCTCGATCACCGACAGCGTGAGCCGCTGCGCGGCGCGCAGCTTGCGCTCGGCCACCATCTCCGTCGTGACCTCGCGCGCCGCGCAGATGCCGCGCTCGGGCTGCAGGCGGCCGTCGATCATGGCGAACACGATCTGCAGCCGGATGTGCAGCCAGCGCACCACGCCGCTGGGCAGCAGCGCGCGCACGTCGATCGCCAGGTGGCCGTTGCCCGCCGGATCGAGGGTGCGCGCGATCTCGCGCAGGTAGCGCTCGCGGTCTTCGGGGTGGATGCGGTCGAAGATCGCCTGCCGCGGCACCGTCAGCGGCCCCTCGCCGAGTTCCAGCAGGCGGGCCAGTTCGCCAGAGATGTGGTTGAGGTTGGTGCGGTAGTCGATCTCCGCCATCACCAGGCCCGCGGCCTGGATGCCCATCTCCAGCTTCAGCTGGGTCGCCGCGCGCTGCGCCTCGGCCAGCTTGCGCTGCGTGATGTCGCGCGCGATGCCCAGCACGCCGACGATGTTGCCGCTGGCGCCGCGCAGGGCATCTTGCGGGCCAGCCAGTGCCGCACGCTGCCGTCGGGAAGCCGCAGCGCTTCCTCGATCTCGGTCGGCTGGCCCGACGCGATCACGCGCCGGTCGTTCTCCATCAGTTGCCGCGCCGCCTGCAGGTCACCCAGGATCTCGGCGTCCGTGCGGCCGAGGACCTGCTCCGCGGAGCGCTGGAGCGCGGCCAGCGTGGCCGGATTCGCGAAGCGATAGCGGCCTTCGAGGTCCTTGGCGAACATGACGTCGTCCGTCGCTTCGGCGATGGCCGTGGCCAGCAGGCCCGGGTGCTCGAAGAGGCTCGCGGCGGTCATGTATGCGCATTCTCATGCACAAGCCGCGCCGCCTGCAGCCTCAGCGGCGGTAGGGATTGTTCGGACGGCGGTCCTGGTGGTCGGGCGTGCCGTCGCCGTCGCTGTCCTGCTGCACGGTGCCGTAGGGATAGGACGGAGCGCTGCCATAGGGATAGGTGCCGTAGCTGCCCGGATAGCTGCCCTGGCTCCCCGGATAGGTGGCGGCGGGGTAGCTGCCGTAGTTGCCGGGATAGCTGCCATAGGTATAGACCGGCCCGGTCTGGTACTGCACGTTCGCCGGGCCGTAGCCGGGCTGGCCGTAGCCGTAGCCGTAGGGATCGCCGTAGCTGGCGCAGCCGGCCAGCACGGCGACGGCGGCCAGGGGAAGAAGGAGAGCTTTCATGGGACGGACCTCACAGCATGTTCATTGCTGCAGCCAGTCTGCGCAGCGCGGCCGTTCACCGGCGCAGGGACACTGCCGCTTTACCTGTAGGAGGCCGCGATGCGCTCAGCCCGCCGCCGGCGGCAGCACCTGCAGCAAGGCGGCCACCATCACCGGCTTGAGCAGGAAGTGGTCGAAGCCGGCGAGCTGCGCGGCCTCGCGGTCGGTCGTGGAGTTCGACCCGGTGAGCGCCACCACCTTGATCGCCTCGGTGCCCGCGGCCTGGCGGATCCGCGTGCAGGCCAGCACGCCGCCCATGTGCGGCATGTGCAGGTCGAGGATCACCACCGCCGGCCTGTGCTCCAGTGCCGCGGCGACGCCGGCTTCGCCGTCGTAGGCCACGATCGGCTCGAAGCCCAGCATCTCGAGCAGCTGCGCCAGCGTGTCCGCGCCGTCCCTTTCGTCGTCCACGACCAGGACGCGCGTCGGGCGGGACGCTGGGGGTGAGGCGGGCTCGTTCTCCATCCTGCAAAGGTAGCAGTTCGGCGCGCCCGCGGGTTGAGCAAGACCAGTGCCCGCAGGGCCTTGCGCGGCCGGGCCTCCCGGCGTGGCCGCGGCTCGGCAAATGGGTTACGATGGTCCGGCCCGACGTCTGCAAGACAGTCATCCTGAGGCCTCTTCCCCTTCGCGCCCCTGCCGGGCGTGTCGCAGTCGAATCCCCCATCGTTGATCTTCCTGGCGTCGGTTCCGCGCCAGCCTTGCGCCTCGCAGGGGCTGGTCAGAGAGTCGAACAGGAGACACGCCGATGGCCAAACCCAACTACGCATTCGCCAAGCGCCAGCGCGAGCTGGAGAAGAAGCGCAAGAAGGAAGAGAAGGCGCTGGGCCGCAAGGAGCCGCACGAACAGGAACAGGACCCCGCCGCCCCCGTTCCCGCCGCCGTCGTCCCCCAGCCCCCGAACCCAAGTGAGCGCTGCCCGTCCGGAAGACCGCCGGCGAGGAGAACTGCAGTTGAAAGACGACGTCAAGACCGAGCTGCGCGCCGATGGCCTGCGCTACGTGTCGAAATCCAGCGGGACGGACTTTCCCGGCGCGTTCGGCGCGACCATGAGCTGCTTCCGCTGCGGCCGGCACGTGCCGCGCTCCGGCCTGCGCTCCTTCCTGCTGGCCGGCTCGCGCCAGTACTGCTGCCGCAACGGCTGCGCGGTTCCCGGCTAGACCCGTTTTCCCGGAGCTTCGTTCAGGCTCCGTTCAGGACCGCCCCGCCACACTGGCAGGATGAAGGCGGTCCCCACCACCCTGAAACTGCTGGCGCAGCTGGTCGCATCCGTGCTGCTGGCCTGCGTCGTGCTGTGGACCGCGGCTGCCGCCATGTGGCGCTGACCGCGCCCGGCAGAGGGAAAACCGCGGTGCCCGCCGGCCCGCCCCTCGCTACATTGGCCAGCGCATGGTCGATGACAACCTCTCCAACACCCAGTCCGTCCGCAAGGCGGTGATCGCCACCGAGGCCGGCGTGGTCGCCTCGCAGCACAAGGGCGCGGCGCGCGTGGGTGCCGCGGTGCTCGCGGCGGGTGGCGATGCGGTCGATGCCGCGGTCGCCACTTCCTTCGCGCTCGGCGTGCTCGAACCCTGGATGAGCGGCGTCATGGCCGGCGGTGCCATGGTGCTGTGGCGCGCGGACGAGCAACGCGCCCATGTCGTGGACTACGGCATGCGCTCGCCGCGTGCCCTCGATCCCGCGGACTATCCCCTGAGCGGCGCCGGCCGCAACGCCGACCTGTTCCCCTGGCCGGCGGTGGTGGACGACCGCAACGTGCAGGGCGCCACCGCCGTCGCCGTGCCCGGCGTCGTCTCCGGCCTGGGGCTGGCCCACGCGCGCTACGGCAACCAGGGCTGGCGCGACCTCGTGCTGCCGGCCGTGCAGCTCGCACGGCAGGGCATGCTGGCGGACTGGTACTCCGGCCTGATCACCGCGTCCTGCGCCAAGGCCCTGTCGCTCGATGCGGACGCGGCCGCCATGTTCCTCGACGAAGGCCGCTGGCCCATCCTCGGCTCGTGGACCGGCAGCGCCGAGCGCCGCATCGACCAGCAGGCCCTGGCCCGCACCCTGCAGCGGATCGCCGACGAAGGACCGCGTGCGCTCTACGAAGGCGAGCTGGCGCGCGCGCTGGTGCGCGACGTGCGCGCCAAGGGCGGCTGCCTGGGCGAGCCGGACATGGCGGCCTACCAGGCGCATTGGGCCGAGCCGCTGGTGGTGCCCTACCGCGGCCACCACTTGCACGCCGCGCCCGGCCTGACCGGCGGCCCGACCTTCGCGCAGGCACTGCAGCAGCCTGGAGCGCGAACTGCAGCCGGACGGCCGCGGCCCGGGCCCGCAGGCCTACCAGGCGATGGCGCGCGCGCTGGACGCGGCCTTCCGCACGCGGCTGGAGAACATGGGCGACCACGAGAGCCCGAGCGCACCGCCCTGCACCACGCACTTCAGCGTGGTCGACCGCCACGGCAACATGTGTTCGGTGACGCAGACGCTGCTGTCGGTGTTCGGTTCGCGCGTGGTGTCGCCCTCCACCGGGCTGCTGCTGAACAACGGCATCATGTGGTTCGACCCCGAGCCCGGCAAGCCGAATTCGCTGGCGCCGGACAAGCGCGTGCTGGCCAACTACTGTCCCGTGGTGGGCATCGCCGGCGACGGCCGCCAGTTCGCCCTCGGCGCCTCGGGCGGCCGCAAGATCCTGGGCGCCGTGATGCAGCTGAGCTCCTTCATCCTCGACCACGGCATGACGCTGGACCAGGCCTTCCACCAGCCGCGCATCGACGTCAGCGGCAGCGGCCAGGTGGTCGCCGACCAGGCGCTGGGGCCGGAGATCCTGGACGCGCTGGCGGAAGTCATGCCCACGGTGCCGGGCCGGCGCATGGCCTTCCCCTACCTGTTCGCGTGCCCCGCCGGCGTCATGCGCGACACAGGTCGCAACATGGGTTGCACGGAGGTGTTGTCGCCTTGGGGTGACGCCGTGGCCGGGAGCGAAAGGTAGGCTCCGGCGGACCGGCGGCGGCGCGCGCGGACTTTTCCCTGGCTCGGCTGTAACAGTGCGAATCGGCGTGGGGCTTCCCGGCCCTTGCGGCCGTACATTCAGCTGGGGCAACCGCCCACAGGGAAACGGAGCACGCGCCGCAATGGCAACCATCATCAGCTGGGTACGCGCCACTGGCGGGTGGCTGCGCTCGCCGTTCGGGGACCTCCCCGTGCTGCGCGCGGACGACCCGCAGGTGCACCAGACCTGGCTGATCCTGGCCGGCGGCATCGCGCTGATCCTCTCGCGCGCATCGAAGGCGGAACTGGAGACGCGCTTCTGCGCCGCGCGCCAGGTCTACGCCCTGGTCCGCGCCCGCCTCGAGAAGAGGCGCCTGCCCAAGCCGGAACCGACGCTGCTGCGCGACGCGCTGCACGAGATCGCCAACCTCGCCGATCCGATGACCAAGGAAGCGGGCCGCGAATGCCTGGCCCGCACGGTGGAGCGCATGGCGCGCAAGGCCGGCACCGGCACGCCCGCGAGCACCGGCCCGGCCTCGCTGCAATCGACGGGCGCCCCGCCCAGCAGCCATGTGGCGCCCTCGCAAGTCACGCAGTCCGCGCAGGCCGCACCCTTGCCTGAGCCAGCTCCCGCTGCGCCGCCGGCGGAAGACCACCAGGCCACGCAGATCGACCTGGACCTGCTGTTCGAACGCTCGAACAAGCTGCGCGGCACCGTCGCCTTCGCCCGCTCCACCACCTTCGGCCAGGACTCCTGATCCGCGCGGGCAGCGCGCGACGGCAGGCTATTCGTCTTCCTTGCCGAACAGGTCGCCGAGGTCCTTGCCGCCCGACCTCGTGCCCGGATTCATCGGCCGTCCCTTCGGATACTCCTCGGCGATGCGGTCTTCCCAGTAGGTGGCCGGATTCGGCGCACTGCAGAGGCGGCGGAACACCTCCTCGGGCACGTGCTTGTACGCGAGCACGGACTTGTTGTCCCAATGCAGGTCCAGCTGGCGCGAGGCCGGGTCGTACTCCGCCTTGCGGACGCGGCCGCTGGTGAACAGTTTGGTGGGCATGGTCATGAGGCTAGTGCGCTCCCGCCGCGCTGTCAAAACTCCGGCGCATCGCTACACTCGCCCGACCCGCCAAGGAGTGACGATGCCGCCTCGCCTCACCGTCCAGGATTTCGACCAGGAACTGCTGATCCTCTTCGACGCCTACGTGCACGGCGACATGGACCGGCGCGGCTTCCTCGACCGCGCGCAGCGCTTCGCCAAGGCAGGCGTCACGGCAGCGGGCCTGCTCGCCGCGCTCAGCCCCGACTTCGCTCTGGGCCAGCAGGTGCGCCCCGACGATCCGCGGCTGAAGGCCGAACGCGCGAGCGTCGCCTCCCCTGCCGGCCACGGCAGCATCAACGGCTACCTCGTGCGGCCCGCCGCCGCGGGCGCGGCCCGCCTGCCCACCGTGTTCGTCGTGCACGAGAACCGCGGCCTGAATCCGCACATCGAGGACATCACGCGCCGTCTCGCGCTCGACGGCTTCATGGCCTTCGCGCCCGATGCGCTCACGCCGCTGGGCGGCTACCCGGGCGACGAGGACAAGGCGCGCGCCGCCTTCGCCACGCTGGACCAGGCGAAGACGCGGCAGGACTTCCTGGCCGCCGTCGCCTGGCTGCGCGCGCGCGCCGACGGCAACGGCAAGATGGGCGCGGTCGGCTTCTGCTACGGCGGCGGCATCGTGCACTGGCTCGCGACGCAGCTGCCCGACCTGAACGCGGCGGTGCCCTTCTACGGCAACAGCCCGGCACCGGAAGAAGCCGCGAAGGTGAAGGCGCCGCTGCTGGTGCACCTGGCTGGCGTGGACGAGCGCATCAATGCGGCCTGGCCCGCCTACGAGGCGGCGCTGCGTGCCGCCGGGGTGAGATACACGATGGTGCAGTACCCGGGCACGCAACACGGCTTCAACAACGACACCACGCCTCGCTACGACGCGGCCGCGGCCCAGCAGGCCTGGGGCCGAACGGTCGCGTTCTTCAAGTCGCAGCTGGCCTGAGGTCGCGCGACGCGCGGGCCCGCGCTGAGCCACATTGCCGCGCGAAGCTCTCTTGGCATGAACACGGGCATCGGCGTGGGCCTGGCGCTGGTGCGGCAGATCGTGGAACTGCACGGCGGGACCGTGCAGGCCAAGAGCCCGGGGATCGGGAAGGGTTCGGAGTTCTCGTTCCGGCTGCCCACGGTCGCTGCGCTGCAGGACCGGGCCGACCGCGCCGCTGCGCGCGGCTAGGCAACCGGCTTCAGGCGGCGGCGAAGGTGCCCGGCGCCGCGATCCACTTCATCGCTTCGGCGCGCGCGTAGTCGGCGGCGGTGAGCGGGTCGCGGAACAGGCGCGTCAGGCGCAGGATGCGGTCGCTGGTGCTGCGGCCGCTGCCCGAGCGGATCGACACGGAGCAGGCGAACCAGCCGTTCTCGATGGCGCGGGTGAGGGGGAAATGAGGTACTTGCCCACGTTGAGCGGGCTGTGGATGTTGTCTTGCATCGTTGTTCTTCTGTGGATTCGTGCTCCCGGCATGGGAGCAGCGCCGCTGCGGGCGCGAAGGCCGCAGCGGCGCCAGCGTGACGATCAGGAGGCGATCGTGACGATGTTGCTGGCCTGGGGACCCTTGGGGCCCTGGGTCACGCTGAACTGCACGCGGGCGTTTTCGGCCAGCGTCTTGAAGCCGTCGGCGCCCTGGATCTCGCGGAAGTGGGCGAACAGGTCCTTGCCGCCGTCATCGGGGGCGATGAAGCCGTAGCCCTTGCTCTCGTTGAACCACTTGACGACTCCGGTCTGGGTTGCTTGATTGGTCTGCATTCGATTTTCCTTTCGGGAATTGCCGCGCGGCAACGTGCCTCGCGGAGTGCGAAACGCCTAGAGGAGCATCGGTGGGGAATTCAAACAACGACGCGCCGGCGGGGCCGGCGGTGGAGAAGAGACCTGATGATGAACGGTCTGGTGAACGTCTAGCGAGGGCCATCATAGCCTCTTTCCGGACATCGCGTACTGTCCATCGAAAGTTGACCCGGCCTGCGCAGGCAAAATGGCCGCTTCCCCCGCAGTCCTCCCGGAGACGAACATGAACTTCCCCTCCCGCCGCTCGCTGCTCGCCGCAGCCGCGCTGGCCCTCGCCCTGCCCTTCGCCGCCAGCTCCGTCCAGGCGCAGGCCTGGCCCGACAAGCCGATCCGCATCGTGGTCGGCTTCGCGCCCGGCGGCTTCACCGACGTGCTCGGGCGCCTGATCGGCCAGAAGCTGTCCGAGCGCCTGGGCCAGCCCGTGGTGGTGGAGAACAAGCCGGGTGCCGCCGGCACGCTGGGCGCCGACCAGGTGGCCAAGGCCAAGCCCGATGGCTACACGCTGCTGCTCGCGCACAGCAACTCCAACTCGGTGGCGCCGGCGCTCTATCCCAAGCTGCCCTACAACATCCTCAGCGACTTCACGCCGATCATCCCGGTGGCCAACACGCCGCTGCTGCTGACGGTGCATCCCAGCGTCGCGGCCAAGGACGTGAAGGAGTTCGTGGCGCTTGCGAAGGCCAAGCCGGGCGCGTTGCGCTACGCATCCTCCGGCGGCGGCAGCGCCCAGCACCTGGCGGCCGAGCGCTTCCAGCTGGCCACCGGCACGCAGATGACGCACATCCCCTACAAGGGCAGCGGCCAGGCGATCGTCGACCTGCTCTCGGGCCAGGTGGAACTGAACTTCGAGAGCCCGCCCAACGTGATGACCCACGCCAAGGCGGGCAAGCTGCGGCTGCTGGCGATCACCAGCAACAAGCGCTCGGCGCTCCTGCCCGACGTGCCCACCATGGCGGAAGCCGGCGTGAAGAACGCCGAGATGCTGCAGTGGTTCGCGGTGATGGGCCCGGCGAAGATGCCGGCGGACATCACGCGCCGCCTGAACACCGAGATCGCCGCGATCCTGAAGATGCCCGAGGTGGCCGAGAAGATCGCCTCGCAGGGCGGCGAGATCATGGGCGGCTCCTCCGAGGACTTCGCGAAGTTCATCGCCAGCGACAGCGCCGCCTTCGCCCGGCTGGTGAAGGAAGCGAAGATCACGCTGGAGTGAGCACGGTGACGCTCAAGACCTCCGACCTGTGCGACGCCTGCGATGCGGCGCTGCCCTGCGCCCTGCCCTTTCGCGGCTGGGGCCGGCGGCGCGCCTTCTCCGGCAACATCCGCACCATCCGCTGCCATGAGGACATCGGCCTGATGCGCGAACTGGTGGGCCAGCAGGGCCACGGCCACGTGCTGGTGATCGACGGCGGCGGCTCGCTGCAGCGCGCGCTGTTCGGCGACGTGATGGCGGCGGTGGCCGCGCGCAACGGCTGGGCGGGCCTCATCATCAACGGCGCCATCCGCGACGGCGGCGAGATCGACGAGATGGACGTCGGCGTCAAGGCCCTGGGCACCGTGCCCAAGCGCGGCGAGCGCAGCGGCGCCGGCGAGGTGGACGTGCCCGTCACCTTCGGCGGCGTCACCTTCCATCCCGGCCGCCGCGTGGTGGCGGACGACGACGGCGTCATCGTGCTCCCGGAAGGGATCACCGAAGCCGACATCGAAACGGCCGACGCGCTGGCGGCGACCGCCGCCTACGCCGGCAACGGCGGACCGACGAAGTGAAGCCGCGCACGCTGTACCGCCGGATCGTGGATGCGCACACCGTGCGCAGGCTGGGCGACGCGGGCCAGGTGCTGCTCTACGTGGACCGGCAGGTCCTCAACGAGTACACCAGCCCGCAGGCCTTCGCGGCGCTGCACGCGGCCGGCCGGCTCGTGTGGCGGCCCGCCTCCTCCACCATCGCGGTGGTGGACCACGTGAACCCGACCACGCCCGTGCGCAACGCGCGCACGATGATGATCGCCGACGCCGAACGCTCGCTGCAGGTCAAGCTGCTGCAGCAGAACTGCGAATGGCATGGCATCGCGCTCTACGACATGCTGGATGAGCACCAGGGCATCGAACACATCGTCGCCAGCGAGCAGGGCCTGGTGCTGCCCGGCATGGTGATGGCCGCGGGCGACAGCCACACCACCACGCACGGCGCGATGGGCGCGCTGGGCTTCGGCATCGGCAGCAGCGAGATCGAGCACCTGCTGGCCACGCAGACGCTGGTCTACACGGTGCAGAAGTCCATGCGCGTGGACGTCTGGGGCCGGCTGGGCGCCGGCGTGACGGCCAAGGACCTCGTGCTCGAACTGATCCGCAGGATCGGCGCCGACGGCGCCACCGGGCACGTCATCGAATACACCGGCGCGGCGATCCGCGCGCTCGGCGTCGAAGGCCGGCTGACCCTGTGCAACATGAGCGTGGAAGCCGCGGCCCGCGGCGCGATCGTCGCGCCGGACGACACGCTGTTCGACTACCTGCACGGCCGCGAGCGCGTGCCGAAAGGCGTGCTGTGGGACCAGGCCGTGGCGGCCTGGCGCGGCCTGCGCAGCGAGGACGGCGCGGAGTTCGACGCCAGCGTCACGCTCGACGGGACGCAGGTCCAGCCGATGGTGACCTGGGGCACCAGCCCGGACCAGGGCACGACCATCTCGCAGGCGGTGCCGGATCCGGCGGACGAGACCGACCCGACCCGCCGGCGCAGCGCGGTGCGCGCGCTGGAGTACATGGGACTGCAGCCGGGGCAGCAGCTCGAGGGCCTGCCCATCAGCCACGCCTTCATCGGCTCCTGCACCAACGGCCGCATCGAGGACCTGCGCGACGCCGCGCGCGTGCTGCGCGGCCGCCGGGTCGCGGCCGGCGTGCGCGCTTTGGTGGTGCCGGGGTCGACCCAGGTGCGGATGCAGGCGGAGGCCGAAGGGCTGGCCGAGGTGTTCCGCGCAGCCGGCTTCGAATGGCGGCAGGCGGGCTGCTCGATGTGCGTGGCGATGAACGACGACCACCTGATCGCCGGCGACCGCTGCGCCTCCAGCACCAACCGCAATTTCGAGGGACGGCAGGGACCGGGGGCGCGCACGCACCTCATGAGCCCGGCGATGGTGGCTGCCGCGGCCGTGACCGGCGCCCTGGCCGACGTGCGCAAGCTGATGGCCGAGGAGCGCTGAGATGGAAGCCTTCAAGTCGCTCACCGGGATCGCCGCGGCACTGCCCATGGCCAACCTGGACACCGACCAGATCATGCCCAAGCAGTTCCTGCGCGGCGTGGACCGCGAGAGCGGGCTGGCGCTGGGATTCCTGCACGACCTGCGCTTCGACGCCTCGGGCGTGCAGCGCGCCGGCTTCGTGCTCAATCGCGAACCCTGGAGCCACGCGAAGATCCTGGTGACCGGGCCGAACTACGGCTGCGGCTCCAGCCGCGAGCACGCGGTGTGGGGCATGGTGCAGGTGGGCCTGCGCTGCGTCATCGGCTCCAGCTTCGGCGGCATCTTCGCCGACAACTGCGCGCGCAACGGCGTGCCGGCGATCACCTTGCCGGTGGAGGAAGTCGAGCGCCTGCTGGCGCTGGCGGCCGATCCCGCGCGCTGCGAGATGACGGTGGACCTGGAGCGGCAGGTGATCGCGACGGCGGACGGCCGCACGCAGGGCTTCGCGTTCGACCCCTGCGCCGGCACATGCTGCTCAAGGGCCTGGACGCGGTGGGCCTGACGATGGAGATGGCGGAGGACATCCGCCGCTTCGAGCAGAAGTACTTCCTGGCCAACCCCTGGCTCGCGCCGTCAGGCGCCTGAGCGCGCCGCTACTTGCCCTGCGCGACCATGTAGTCGACGGCCGCCTTCACGTCGGCATCGGCCAGCGCGGTGTTGCCGCCCTTGGGCGGCATCATGCCCTTCTTGCCGGTGTAGCCCTCGAGGGCGTGCTTGTAGAGGATGTCATTGCCCTGCGCGATGCGCGGGCCCCAGTCGCCCTTGTCGCCCAGCTTGGGCGCACCGGCGACGCCGGCACCGTGGCAGACCACGCAGGCCTTGCCGTAGGTGTCCTGGCCGGAGCCCGCGGCGCCCATGGCGGCGGTGCTGCTCGCGTCGGGGCTGGTGCTCGACGGTGCCGGCGAGGTCGAGGTGGTATTGGCGGCGACGGTCGTGTCCGCCGCCGGTGCGCTGGGCGCGGGGGTCGCGCTGCTCGGCGCGGGTGTCACGCTGCTGGCCGCCGTGGAGGCGCTGTCTTCCTGCCGGCTGCAGGCGCCGAGCGCCGCGGCGACCGCGAGCAGCAATGCAAGTCTTTTCATGGGATGTCTCTCCCGCTGACGTTGGGCCTGCATTCTGCGAACGGCGCGCGCAGCCGCCGCGTGAGACGCCGCCGCGCCGGCGCGTGCGGCGTCGTCCGACGGCTTCAGGACTTCAGGGCTGCGGCGACGGCCTGCTGCAGGGTGGCCGCGGGACGGCCGATCAGCTTTTCCAGGTCGGGCTCCGTTCCGTGCAGCGCGCCCTTCGCGGCGGAAGCATCCGAATCGGCCAGCAGCTGCGCGACCGGCTCCGGCAGGCCCGCGCCGAGCAGCGCCGCCTTGTACGCGGCCTCGGGCATGTCCTGGTGCTTGACCGGCTTGCCGCTCTGGCGCGCCAGTTCCGCGGCGAACTGGGCCAGCGTGAAGTGGGTGCCGCCCGCGAGCTCGTACACGCGGCCGGCTTGCGCATCGCCGGCCGTGAGCACCGCCGCGGCGGCATCGGCGTAGTCGGCCCGGCTGGCGCTGGAGATGCGGCCCTCGCCCGCGCTGCCCATCACCACACCGTATTGCAGCGCCGCGGGGATGCCCAGCATGTAGTTCTCGGCATACCAGCCGTTGCGCAGCAGCACGTGCGGGATGCCCGATGCCGCCAGCGCCGCTTCGGTCTGGCGGTGCTCTTCGGCCAGGCCCAAGGGCGACACGTCGGCATGCAGCACGCTGGTGTAGGCGATGAGTTGGACGCCCGCGCGCTTGGCAGCATCGACGACGGCGGCGTGCTGGCGGGCCCGCTGGCCGATCTCGCTGGAAGAGACCAGCAGCAGCTGGTCGACGCCGGCGAGCGCCCGCTCCAGCGTCTGCGGCCGGTCGTAGTCGGCCTCGCGCACCTGCACGCCACGGGCGGCCAGGTCGGACGCCCTGCCCGGATCGCGCGCCAGCGCAAGGACCTGCTGCGCGGGCACCGTGTCGAGCAGCCGCTCGATCACCAGGCGGCCGAGCTGGCCGGTCGCACCCGTGACGGCGATCATGCGGCGCTCCCGGACAGCAGGATGCAGAAGTCGACGGCGGGCGGGGCGGCGCGATCGTCGCCCAGCGCGAGCGAGGACGCCGCGGCGAGGGCAAGCAGGAGGGTGAGGAGGTAGCGGGCCATGGAATTCCTTCGGGGGCGTGGACCGGTGTCCACGCCATCACTCTAGGCAAGCCGCGCGCCTGCGTATGTGCGTTTACGCACGCCCCAAACGACGCAGGCGCCGCGATGCGGCGCCTGCGTCCCCTCCCCGGCCGGGAGCGTTCTTATTCGCCGATCAGCTTCGTGCCGTCCTCGGCCATCTGCGTGTCGGCCGGATGCGCCGGTTCGCGGCGGGCCAGGAATGCGGAGCCGCTGTCCTCGCCGTTGAAGGCGCCGACCACGTCACGCGAGCGGATGTACTCCTGCGTGACCTGCTCGCGGGTGTGCGCGCTGCGGAAGCCCGCGACCGGGTTGTAGTCGTCGGCCCAGGGGTTCACGCCGGACTGGCGGTGCTGTTGCAGGTCCTGCAGCACCTGCGCGCGCGACAGGGTGGACGTGAACGGCGGCTCCATGGTGATGTCGTCGGCATACGCGCCGGCGGAAGCGAGGAGCAGGGCGAAAGCGATGGTGCGGTTCATGGTGGTTTCCTCTGTTCGGGTGAGCTGGAATTGCGCCGGGGGTGCTGCCTGGGTGCCGCGCCTTCGACGCAGCGAACAATAGGCGAGCCCCCTAAGATCCAGCTCGTCCCGACAAGGTAGGGACCGCATGCATGCGCGATGCGCCACGTGCTCACGCGATGCGGCGCGAGGGCCTGCGCTGCGTCGCGTCTGCGTGCGGCCTCAGGAAAATGCTGCCTGCGCCGGCGGCGGCATGCCGTATGCTCGAACCATGAGCCTGAGCTTCGACGTAGAGCACAGGGAGGGTTATGCGGTCGTCCGCATGAAGGGGGAACCTTCGCTCGGGCAGTTCCTGTCGCTGATCCAGATCATCGCGGTGGAAACCGGCACCTGGACGTCCAGGCGCGTGCTGTTCGACCTGCGCGGCATCCGCACCCTCACCAGCTTCACCGACCACTACGCCATCGGCGAGGAGACGGCGCGGCAGCTGCACCACCTGCACCGCATCGCCTCCGTGGTCGACCCCGACATGATCACGCGCGCCAGCGAGAAGACGGCCCGCCGCTCCGGCGTCAACCTCACCGTCTTCACCGACGAAGCCGAAGCGGTGCGCTGGCTCACTGACTAGGCGACCCGCTCACGCGGCCAGCGCCGCCTGCCGCAGCCGGTCCCAGGTGAAAGGCATGTCGCGCAGCCGCACGCCCGTGGCGCTGGCCAGGGCGTTGGCGATGGCTGCGGCCAGCGGCCCGTGGGTCGGCTCGCCGGCCCCCAGCGACTTCTCCTGCGGCCGGTCGACCAGCGCGATCTCCACGGGCGGCACCTCGGAGAAGCGCAGGATCGGATAGGCACCCCAGGTGTCGCTGGTGACGCGGGTGCGGTCGAACTGCACGGCCTCCTTCAGGCACCAGCTCACCGTCTGGATGGCGCCGCCCTCGAGCTGGTTGCGCACGCCGTCGGCATGCACGACGCGGCCGACGTCCACCGCGAGCCAGACGCGGCGCACGCGGATGTCCTGCTGCACCTCCACCTGCGCCACCGCGGCGCACCACGCGCCCTTGTTCTTGTAGCGGGCGAAGCCGAGGCCGAGCGCTTCGCCCTCGCGCTGCGTGCGCGCCTGCCACCCGGACATCTCCGCGACCTTCAGCAGCACCTCGCGGCGCGCGCGTCGGAAAGGTGGCGCAGCCGGAAGGCCAGCGGGTCTTCGCCCAGCGCGCCGGCGATCTCGTCCATCAGCGACTCGGCGGCGAACACGTTGCAGTGTGCACCCAGCGAGCGCAGCGAGGAGGTGCGCAGCGGCATCGCCAGCAGCCGGTGGTTGACGATCTTCCGTTGCGGGAAGTCGTAGTCCGGGACCGCGTTGCGCTCGGCCCCCGCGCCCGTGGCCACCGGCACGTTGATGGACACCTGCGGCGCGAAGCCCCGGTCCAGCAGCGGTGCCGCGTGGAACACCGGCACCGGCATGCGGCCGGGGCGCATGCTGTGGCCGTTGGACCAGATCTCGTGCTGCCACGCGCAGATGCGGCCCTGCGCATCGACGCCCGCGCGCACGTCGACCACCATCGCCGCGCCGAAGGGCGAGTGGCTCATCTCGTCCTCGCGGGTCCAGAGCACGCGGATCGGGACGCCCGGCATCGCGTGGGCGATCACCGCCGCATCGACCGCCGCGTCGTCCGCGCCGTTGTGGCCGTAGCAGCCCGCGCCGGGAACGTGCGAGACGGTGATCGCCGCCGCCGGCAGCCCGAGCAGCACCGCCAGGTCCTTCTGCATCGGATACACGCCCTGCGCGTGGGTCCAGACCTCCAGCTGGCCGCCGTCGAAACGGGCGACGCCGCAGGACGGGCCGATCGACGCGTGCGCGAGGAAGGGCCGCGAGTAGCTGGCGGCGAAGCTGCGCACCGCCGGCTGCGCCTGCGCCGAAGTCTTCTCGTCGACGATGCTGGTCTCGACCGGCTGCGAGCGCAGGAAAGTGCCCAGGTCGTTGACGTCGGGCAGCGTCTCGCTTTCGCGCCAGCGCGCCACTGCCTTCAGCTTGCGCAACGCGCGGGTCGCCTCGTGCTCGCCACGCCCGACGACGGCGAGGAAGCTGCCCTCGCGCAGCACGCGCACCACGCCGGGCAGGGTCTCGACGCTGGCGGCGTCCACCTCCAGCAGCGTCGCGCCGGGCGACGGCGGATGCGCGATGCGCGCGTGCAGCATGCCGGGCAGCGCGAGGTCGTGCAGGAAGGCGGGCTGGCCCAGCACCTTGGCCGGCAGGTCGATGCGTTCCACGTCCTCGCTCGCGGCAGCGGGCGGCCTGGGCGCGGCCTGCCCGTCGGCGGCGCGCTGCAGCAGCGCGGGGTCGGCCAGTTCCCAGTAGCTGATGCGCACGCCGGGCACGCCGCGCACGGCGATCTCGCCGTCGCGCACCTCCAGGTCGGCCACGGCCACTTCGAGCCGCCGGGCGGCGGCGCGCAGGTAGATGGCGCGCGCTTCGGCGCACACCTGGCGCAGCGCGCTGCCGGAGTCCTGCACCGACAGGCTGCCGGAGGTGAAACCCTCGTTGGGCCCGCAGGCGGTACTGGCGCGGACCATCGCGATGCGGTAAACCGCCACGTCGAGTTCGCCGGCGACGATCTGCGCCAGCGCGGTCGTGATGCCCTGCCCGAGTTCGACCTTGCCGCTGCGCACCTCGACGCGGCCATCGGGGAGGATGGACAGCCACTGGGCGAGCAGCGGATTGGCCTTCAGGCTGGCCGGCAATTCCGTCATGCCCCTGCCCCGGCGGCGGCCGCGCGCAGCACGGCGCGCACGATGCGGTTGTGTGCGCCGCAGCGGCACAGGTGGCCGTCGAGCGCCGCACGCACCTGCGCTTCGTCGGGGTTCGGCGTGCGCGCGAGCAAGGCGGCCGCCGTGGCCAGGATGCCGGAGAGGCAGTAGCCGCACTGGCCCGCCTGCTCCGCGAGGAAGGCCTGCTGCAGGACGCCGGGCTGTCCCTGCACGGCGAGCCCTTCCACGGTCACGATGTCCTTGCCCTCGGCGGCCGACACCGGCGTGTCGCACGAGGGGACGGAGACTCCGTCGACCAGCACGTTGCAGGCGCCGCACTCGCCGGAGCCGCAGCCGAAGCGCGTCCCCTTCAGTCCGCACGCGTTGCGCAGAACGTCGAGCAGTGGCGCGTTCTCCTCCGCCTGCACGAGGCGTTCGCTGCCGTTGATGCGCAAGCGGAAGCTGCCCGCGGCCATGAGCTGTCTCCTGCGCCCGATCACCCGCCGGGTCGTGCGGCCAGTCTAAGCCACGCGGGCGGCGCGGCGGGCCCGGCGCTATACTGGCGCCTTGCTCCGGGGTGCGGGCGGCATGGGCCGCGTCGCTGAGATGGAACCTCCAAACCCGAGAACTTGAACCGGTTCGTACCGGCGTAAGGAGAGCTGCATGCATCCCCCTCCCCCGTCTTTCGCCACACCGGCCGGCCACGATGAAGATCGCAGTCGCCGGCGCCGGCCTGCTCGGTCGCCTGCTCGCTTTCCAGCTGGCGCGCGCCGGGCACGCAGTCCACGTGTTCGATCCCGCAGCGCATGCCGGGGCGCGCGGTGCCGCGGGCTGGACGGCCGCCGGCATGCTGAGCCCGGTGGCCGAACTCGAATGCGCGGACGAGGCGGTGTTCCGGCTCGGCCTGCGTTCGATGGAGCTGTGGCCGCAATTGCTGGCGCGGCTGCCGGTGAGCGTGGAGTGCCGCTTCGACGGCAGCCTGCTGCTGGCGCATCGGGGGATGAGGGCTCAGCGCGGCGCGTCGTGGACCTGCTGGAGGGCAAGCTGGCGGGCGCGGATGCCGGGGTTCGCCTTGCTCACCACCGGCCTGCGAGGGTGGAGCCGGCGGCACTGAAGGAACTGGAACCGGCCGTGCACGGCCCCGCGCACGCCTGGCTGCTGCCGCACGAAGGACGCATCCACACCGTGCAGGCCATGCAGGCCCTGGCCGCATGCGCGACCGGCGTGCACTGGCGCTGGGGATGCGCGGTGGACGAGACGGCGCCAGGCAAGCTGCGCAGCACCGGAGGCACGGAACACTTCGACTGGGTGTTCGACGTGCGCGGCACGGGCGCGCGGCCGCAGCTGCCGGTGCGCGGCGTGCGCGGCGAGATCTTCTGGCTGCAGGCGCGCGGGCTGCAGCTCACGCGGCCGTTGCGCCTGCTGCACCCGCGCCACCGCGTGTACCTGGTGCCGCGCGCGCCCGACCTGGTGGTCGTGGGCGCCAGCGAGATCGAGAGCGAGGACCGCTCGCCCGTCTCCCTGCGCAGCACGGTCGAACTGCTGGCCGCCGCGCACAGCGTGGTGCCCGAGCTCGCCGAGGCGCGCATCGTGCACAGCGAAAGCAACCTGCGCCCCGCCCTGCCCGACAACCTGCCGCTGCTGGACACGCAGCAGGGACTGACCCGCATCAATGGCCTGTTCCGCCACGGGTGGCTGATCGCCCCCGCGCTGGTGGAGCGCGCACTGCAGGAGATGACACCATGAGTTTGCAGATCACCATCAACGGCGAGCCGCGCGTGCTGGAAGGCCACGAGACGCTCGCCGACCTGGTCGCCGCCCTCGGGCAGCCGCCGGCCGCGCTGGCCACGGCCGTCAACGGCGAATTCGTTCCGCGGTCGGCGCGCGCCACCGTGCAATTGCGCGACGGCGATGCCGTCTTCACTTTCCAGCCCATCACAGGAGGTTGAACCATGGGACTTCGCATCGCCGACGTCGAACTCGAAAGCCGCTTCTTCCAGGGGACCGCCGGCTACCCCTCGCCGCAGGTGCTGCAGGAGGCGATCGCCGCTTCCGGCACCGAGGTGGTGACGGTGAGCCTCAAGCGCCAGCTGGCCGCCGCGGGCACGCCCAACGACTTCTACGGGATCATCCGCAAGGCCGGCGCGCGCATGCTGCCCAACACCGCCGGCTGCAAGACGGCCAAGGAAGCGATCACGCTGTCGCACATGGCGCGCGAGCTGTTCGACACGAACTGGATCAAGCTGGAAGTGATCGGCGACGACCACACGCTGCAGCCCGATCCCTTCGAGCTGCTGGAAGCCACGCGCGTGCTGGTGAAGGACGGCTTCGAGGTCTTCCCCTACTGCACCGACGACCTGGTGAGCTGCCAGCGCCTGATGGACGCAGGCTGCCGCATCCTGATGCCCTGGGGCGCGCCGATCGGTTCCGGCCAGGGGCTGCTGAACCCCACCGCCCTGCGCACGCTGCGTGCGCGGCTGCCGGACGCGGTGCTGGTGGTCGATGCCGGCATCGGCTCGCCGCAGCACGCCGTGCACGCGATGGAACTGGGCTTCGACGCGGTGCTGGTGAACACTGCGGTGTCGCATGCCCACGACCCGGTGAGGATGGCGCGTGCCTTCCGGCTGGCGGTGGAAGCGGGACGCCTGGGCTACGAGGCCGGCATCATGGCCAAGCAGGAGATGGCAGTGCCGAGCACGCCAGTGACCGGACAGCCCTTCGTGCTGTGAGCCGGGCGCGGCGGCCGCTCAGCGCGGGCCGTCGCAGCCGGCCGTGGAGCGGCCGGGCGCTTCGAGCGATGCCACCATGCGGCGCACTTCCGCGGTGGACTTGGCGAGCAGCTGCCGTGCGCGTTCGCGCTTGCGCGCCGCATCGGCGCGCAGTTCATCGAGGCGGTCGCCGGGGGCGCCGCGCGCATGTTCGAGGGTGGCCTGGTACAGCGAGCTTTCCGCGGCGCGCGCCGCGTGTTCGGCCTGCTGCCATCGTTCGAAGGAAGAAGGTTGGTCTGGACTCAATGCACGCTCCTTGGAAGGGTGCACTCACGACGACCTGGCTCTGCGGCCGCTGGCTAAGGGCACGAAGGATAGCCAGGCGAAGGGGAATGCGGTCACTATACGCCGCAGCGCGGATGGCGTCCAAGGGAATCTGCACTCGCTTGTGCGTCATATGTGCGTGTCATGCACATGCCAAACGTGTTGGAAATGTGAAGATCGCCACTTTCAACGTCAACGGTGTCAAAGGCCGGCTGCCCCGGCTGCTCGAGTGGCTGGAGGAAGCCCGGCCGGACGTCGCCTGCCTGCAGGAGATCAAGACCGGCGACGCGACCTTCCCCGCCAAGGCGATCGAGGACGCGGGCTACGGCGCCATCTGGCACGGCCAGCGTTCGCACCATGGCGTGGCGATCCTCGCGCGCGGCACGACGCCGGTGGAAGTGCGCCGCGGACTGCCGGGCGACGACAGCGACGCGGCGACGCGCTGGCTCGAAGCCGACATCGGCGGCCTGCGCATCGTCTCGGTGTACCTGCCCAACGGCAATCCGGTGCCCAGCCCCAACTTCGACTACAAGCAGCGCTGGATGGATCGCCTGATCGCGCACGCGCGCACGCTGATGGACTCGGGCCGCGACGTCCTGCTGTGCGGTGACTTCAACGTGGTGCCGACCAACTTCGACATCTACAACGCCGGCAGCTGGCGCTTCGACGCGGTGCTGCAACCCGAGACACGCGAGAAGTACGCGCGGCTGCTCGCGCAGGGCTGGGTCGACGCCACCCGCCATCTGCATCCCGGCGAGCGCATCTACACCTTCTGGGTCAACGAGGCGGCATTCCGCCGCAACGCGGGCTTCCGCATGGACTTCCTGCTGCTCACGCCTTCGCTGCTGCCCCGGCTGCAAGCGGCCGGCGTCGACGCGGAGCAGCGCGGCCGGGAAAAGCCGAGCGACCACGCGCCGGCGTGGATCAGCCTGCGGCCGCCTTGAGCTGGGCGTCGGTGGCATCGCGCCCGGTCGCGTAGACCCCC
Organism: Ramlibacter montanisoli; assembly: GCF_013087525.1. Taxonomy (GTDB): domain Bacteria; phylum Pseudomonadota; class Gammaproteobacteria; order Burkholderiales; family Burkholderiaceae_C; genus Ramlibacter; species Ramlibacter montanisoli. The sequence goes on from NZ_JABFCS010000001.1 coordinate 3,243,195, forward strand.
ACCACCTGCCCCTGTGCGTCCTTCAGCAGCGCGAAGCTGAAGTCCACGTAGAGCTTGCGGCCCTCCTTGTGCGTGGCGCGGGTGCGCATGACGCGGCCGCCCACGCGCAGTTCGCCGGTGGCGACGGCACGGGCGAAGCCGGCATCGTGCGCCGCCTTGAAGCGCTCGGGCATCAGGATGTCCAGGCTCGCGCCGAGCGCCTCGCTGCGCGGATGGCCGAACAGGCGCTCGGCCGCGTCGTTCCAGTAGCGGATGATTCCCTGCGTGTCCGTGACGACCAGTGCTTCGGGCAGGCCGTCGAGCAGCGAACGCAGCAGGACGGTGTCGTCGAGCATGCTCATCGTGCCAGTCTCGCACAGCGGCGCCCGCGGCCGGATGGAAGCCCCGCTTCGCTGCCGTCCGACAAGGGTCATGCCGGGCCGCTTGCTAGGATGGCTGCGAACCGACGGAACAAGAAGGGGACCCCATGGATGAGGATATAGAGGCGCTCCGGCGCGAGGTGCAGCACCTCATCGCGATGCACACGGCTTCCTACGTGACCCTCACTTCGCTGGTGGCGACCCACCCGCACCCGGAACACTTCCAGCTGCACCTGATCAGCGCGCTGGAGGGCGTGCTGGGCTCGGAGCGGCTGGCGAAGTGGACCGACGAGCAGAAGCAGATCGTGCGGCGGGTGGTGGAGACCTTCCAGAACGTGCGGCCGGCGGCGCCGATCGATCCCTTGAAGGCGGCGCTCGGAGATCGGGACCCTCGGTCGTACCCGTAGGCTGGCGGTGCGAGCGAAGCGGCACCCCAGCGCTGGGGTTCGCTACGCTCACCACCAGCCTACGAAAGAAAGAGCCCCTGCAGGTCCGACAGGAAATCGAAGCCCCGCTCGGTCGGCCGCACGCGCACCAGGTCCCGCTCGATCAGCCCCTTCGCCTGCGCCTCCTGCAATGGCTTCTCGATCGCCGACAGCGGCAACCCCGTGCGGTCCCGGAAGTCCTGCAGCGCGAAGCCCTCCCGCAGGCGCAGCGCATTCAGCATGAACTCGAACGGCAGGTCGCTGCGTGCGACCTCGTCGTCCTGCGCGATCGCGTGGCCGGCCAGCGCGTTGTCCATGTAGAGCTTGGGCTCGCGCTTGCGCACCTGGCGCACCACGCGGTGCGGGAAGCTGATCTTGCTGTGCGCACCGGCGCCGATGCCCAGGTAGTCGCCGAACTGCCAGTAGTTCCAGTTGTGCCAGCAGCGGTGGCCCGGCTTGGCATAGGCCGACACCTCGTAGCGCTCCAGCCCGGTCGCCGCGGTCATCTCGGTGATGCGGTCCAGCATCGCGTACGCCAGGTCCTCCGGCGGCGTCACCGGCGGGAACTTGGCGAAGTAGGTGTTGGGCTCGATGGTGAGGTGGTAGATCGACAGGTGGGGCGGCATCAGCGCCAGCGCCTGCGTCACGTCCTGCTCCAGCTGCTCCAGAGTCTGCCCGGGCAGCGCGTACATCAGGTCGAGGTTGAAGGTGTCGAAGCTCGCCGCCGCCTCCTCCACCGCCGCGATCGCCTGGCGGCTGTCATGCACGCGGCCGAGCGCGCGCAGGAAGCCGTCGTTGAAGCTCTGCACGCCCACCGACAGGCGAGTGACGCCCGCGGCGCGGAAGGCCTTGAAGCGGTCCTTCTCGAAGGTGCCGGGGTTGGCCTCCAGCGTGATCTCGGCATCCGCCGCCAGCTTCACGCGCGCGCGCACGTCCGACAGCAGGCGATCGATGCCCTGCGGCGAGAACAGGCTGGGCGTGCCGCCGCCGATGAAGATGCTGTGCACCTCGCGGCCCCACACCAGCGGCAAGGCGGCTTCCAGGTCCGCGCGCAAGGCATCGAGGTAGCGCTGCTCCGGCATGGCGGAGGGCTGCATCTCGTGCGAGTTGAAGTCGCAATACGGGCACTTCTTCAGGCACCAGGGCAGGTGCACGTACAGCGCCAGCGGCGGCAGCGCGGGCAGCTGCAGCGTGCCGGGCCGCATGTAGTGCTGGATGTCCTTCACAGCCAGCGCTCTCGGATGAGCTCCACCATCTGTTTCGCGGCCTGGCCGCGATGGCTGTGCGCGTTCTTCACTTCCGGCGGCAGTTCGGCGAAGGTCTTGCCGAAGGCGGGAATGAACATGACGGGGTCGAAGCCGAAGCCGTGGCTGCCGGCAGGGCGGCGCGCGATCTCGCCCACGGCACGGCCGACCGCGATCAGTGGCTCGGGGTCCTCCGGCGAACGCACGGCAACCAGCGTGCTGACCAGCGCCGCGCGGCGGTTCGTGATGTCGCGCATCTGCTCCAGCAGCGCGATCACGTTGTTGTCGTCGCCCTTGGGATAGCCGAACTGCGTCGCGTAGTAGGCGGTGTCCACGCCAGGCTGGCCGCCGAAGGCATCGACGCAGAGACCCGCGTCGTCCGCGATGGCCGGCAGCCCCGTGTGCTGCGCGGCGTTGCGCGCCTTGGCCAGCGCGTTCTCGACGAAGCTGCGGTGCGGCTCCTCGGCTTCCGGCACGCGCAGGCTGCCCTGGCGCACGAGTGCTATGCCCAGCGGCGCGAACATCGCCTGCAGCTCGGCGAGCTTGCCCTGGTTGTTGGACGCGAGGACGATGCGATCGATCACGCCTGCAACGCCTTTTCCTGCATGGCGACCAGCTCGGCGATGCCCTTCTCGGCCAGCCGCAGCAGTTCGTCCATTTCCTTGCGGGTGAAGGCCACGCCCTCGGCCGTGCCCTGCACTTCGACGTAGTGGCCGGCGCCGGTCATCACCACGTTCATGTCGGTGTCGCAGGCGACGTCCTCCACGTACTCCAGGTCCAGCAGTTCCGTGCCTTCGACGATGCCCACCGACACGGCCGCGACGTGGCCGGTGATCGGCGAGGCCGCCAGCTTGCCGTCGCGCACCAGCTTGTTGACCGCGTCCTGCGCGGCCACGAAGGCGCCGGTGATGGCCGCGGTGCGCGTGCCGCCATCGGCCTGCAGCACGTCGCAGTCCAGGGTGATGGTGCGCTCGCCCAGCTTCTTCAGGTCGAACACGGCGCGCAGGGACCGGCCGATCAGGCGCTGGATCTCCTGCGTGCGGCCGCTCTGCTTGCCGCGCGCGGCCTCGCGGTCGCCGCGCGTGTGGGTGGCGCGCGGCAGCATGCCGTATTCGGCGGTCACCCAGCCTTCGCCGCTGCCGCGCTTGTGGGGCGGCACCTTCTCCTCGACGGAAGCGGTGCACAGCACGCGGGTGCTGCCGAACTCGATGAGCACGGAGCCCTCGGCATGGATGGTGAAGTTGCGCGTGATGCGCACGGGGCGCAGCTGGTCGGCGGCACGGCCGCCCAGACGGGAGAAAGTCGACATGGGCCCGATTGTCTCAGGCCCGGATAGCCCTGCCGGACTAGGCCTTCTTCGCGGCGGAGCGCCGGATGGCTTCGTTGATCTCGGCGATGGAGCGTTCGATCGCCGCGTCGTCGAGGTCGTCCACCAGCGTGTCGAGCACGCCGGCCTGGATGGTCGAGGCGAACACGCCGTCGGAGATGCTGTCGGTGGAGATGCCGCGGGTGGACTCGAAGGTGTCCGGCGTCTCCCACTCCATGGCGATCACGGTGACGTTGTCCGAGTGCTCGCCGCCGTTGCGCAGCGCGCCCTCGACCAGGTCGGGCACGGCCTCGGCCACCGGCTTGATGGCCAGCTCACGCACGATCTCGTTGTCTTCCAGGCTGCCCCACAGGCCGTCGGAGCACAGCAGGATCTTGTCGCCCTGCTGCAGCTGCACCGGCCCGGTCACGTCGAACACGGGCTTGGTCGGCGAACCGAGGCAGGTGAAGAGGATGTTGCGGTTGATCCGGTCCATGCGGATCACGCCGGCGTTCTGCTGTTCCAGGTAGGAGTGGTCGCGCGTGCGCGTGAGCAGCTCGCCGGCGCGCACCACGTACAGCCGCGAGTCGCCGCAGTGCACCCAGGTGGCGTGCGTGCCCTGAACGATCGCCGCGACCAGGGTCGTGCGCGGCGTGTCGAGCATGCCCTTCTCGCTGGCGTAGCGGATGATCTGGTGGTGCGCCGCCATCAGCGCGATCGACAGGAACTCGGTCACGTCCTTGACGACCGGGCGCGCTTCCTTCTGGTACAGGGCGGAGATGGTCTGCAGCGCCAGCTGCGCGGCAACCTCGCCTTCGGGATGGCCGCCCATGCCGTCGGCGAGCAGGAACAGGCCCGACTCGCGCGTGTAGCAATAGCCCATCCGGTCTTCGTTCTTCTCGCGACCGCCCTTGCGGCTGATCTGGAAGACGGAGAATTTCACTTGGCTTTCGCCCGAAGCCCGTCTTCTTCATGCTCTTCTTGGTGTCGCTCACCATGTTGTCGAACTGCAGGCGCATCTTTTCACCCACGGACAACTTCGTGTAGCGGCGCTCGCCTTCGCGGCTCAGTTCCTTCTGGAGCGCGAACACCGACTGCGGACGGGACAGCGGATCGAGCGACATGCACCATTCGACCACCTCGATCAGGTTGTCGGAATAGACCCCGCGCAGGCGGGACAGGGCGAGCGACAGGCGGTCCTTCTCGAGTCGCTGGGGCGCATCATTCGGGGGTAACCCTGCATGCAGGCGTAGATGCAGGCGCCGATGGCATAGATGTCCGTCCAGGGGCCCATCGAGGAGTCCCGGCGGTACATCTCGGGGGCGGCGAAACCCGGCGTGTACATGGGGCGGATGAAGTTGCCCTCCTTGGACAGCACTTCGCGCGCCGCGCCGAAATCGATCATCACGGCGCGGTTGTCGTCCGTGATGAAGATGTTGGCAGGCTTGATGTCCAGGTGCAACATCTTGTGCTGGTGCACGATGCGCAAGCCCCGCAGGATCTCGTCGAACAGCGACCGGATGGTCGATTCGCGGAACACCTTCTGCTTCTTCAGCTCGCGGGCCGTGATGATGAAGTCCTGCAGGGTCGCGCCCTCCAGGTAGTTCATGACCATGTACACGGTCTCGTTCTCGCGGAAGAAGTTCAGCACGCTCACCACGGAGCTGTGCGAGATCTGGGCGAGCGAGCGGCCTTCCTCGAAGAAGCTTTTCAGGCCGAGGCGATAGAGCGAGAGTTTCTCGGGCGCCACCTGGGGCAGCAGCTCTCCCGGGGGCGCGTGGCCAGCGACGAAGGCAGGTATTCCTTGATCGCGACCTGCTGGCCTTCGTTGTCCACGGCGAGGTAGACGACGCCAAAGCCCCCTGCGGACAGCTTGCGCACCACACGGTAGCCTCCGATCACGGTGTCCGGCGGTAAAGGCGCCGGTTTGAGCTTTGACATAATTTGAAGATTGTGGAGGCGCTCCCGCGCCCCTGCGATTACCGCATTCCCCGCAACGACTTCTTCAAAGACCCCTCTGCATGCCAGTTTACAGTATGACCGGTTACGCCTCGGCACAAACGAGCGCGGGGACCGCTCCGGCCGGTCACGATGGCAGCAAGGCCGCAACAGCCAGCCGCCTCGGGCTGGAAATCCGCTCCGTCAACAGCCGCTTCCTGGACCTCTCCTTCCGCCTGGGCGAGGAGCTGCGCGCCCATGAACCGGCCCTGCGCGAGCTGATCACCTCCCGCATCAAGCGGGGCAAGGTGGAAGTGCGGGCCGGCGTCGAAGGCGCCAGCGCCGAACTCGCGCGCGAGCCCTCCATGGCCACCCTGCAGCGCCTGGCGGCGGTGCAGGACACCGTCAAGACCTGGATGCCGACCGCCGCCGCCCTGTCGGTGGGCGAGATCCTGCGCCTGGCCGCCGCCGAAGGCGACACCTCGGTGGACTGGGGCGACAACCTGCAGAAGCTGGCGGCCCGCACGCTGGAAGACCTGGTGTCGGCCCGCGAGCGCGAAGGGGCCCGCCTGGCCAAGATGCTGCTCGGGCACCTGGCCCAACTGCGCCAGCTGGCCGCCCAGGCCAAGCCGATGGTCCCGCAGCTGGTGGAACAGCAGCGGCAGAAGTTCCTGGAGCGCTGGAAGGAGGCGATGGCGCTGGGCGAAGGCACGGCCACCCCCGAAGCCGCCCAGGACCGCGCGCTCACCGAAGCCACCGCATTCGCGATCCGCATCGACGTGGCGGAGGAACTGACCCGGCTGGCGGCGCACGTGGACGAGATCGAGCGCCTGATCCAGAAGGGCGGCGAGATCGGCAAGCGCCTGGACTTCCTGATCCAGGAACTGCACCGCGAGGCCAACACCCTGGGATCCAAGTCCGCGGCTCTGGAATTGACCAAGATCTCGGTGGACATGAAGGTCCTGATCGAGCAGATGCGCGAGCAGGTCCAGAACATCGAGTAGCGCACCCCTCTTACAATCCCGCATGGACTACCCCGGCAACCTGATCGTCGTCGCCGCCCCTTCCGGCGCGGGCAAGTCCAGCCTGGTCAAGGCCTTGCTGGAGCTCGATTCGCACGTCCAGCCCTCCGTTTCGCACACCACCCGCGCGCCGCGCGGCCAGGAAAAGCACGGGCGCGAGTACTTCTTCGTGTCCGAGCCCGAGTTCGACCAGATGGTGCTGGGCGACGCCTTCGTGGAATGGGCGCACGTGCACGGCCGGCGCTACGGCACCTCCAAGAAGATGATCGAGGACCGCATCGCCCACGGCTCGGACGTGATCCTGGAGATCGACTGGCAGGGCGCGCTGCAGATCAAGCGCATCTTCACCAACGCCATCCTGGTGTTCATCCTGCCTCCCAGCTGGGACGAACTGCGCTCGCGGCTGGAGCGCCGGGGCGAGGACTCGCCGGAAGTGATCGAAACCCGACTCGCCAACGCGGCCGCCGAACTGCAGCAGGCGAAGGAATTCGATTTCGTTATAATCAACGAGTTATTTGAGCGCGCGCTTTTCGACCTGAAAGCGATCGTGCACTCCCAGCGCCTGAAGTACGTGTCCCAGCGCCGGCTGCGTGCCGACACCTTCAAGGCCCTCGGCATCTGAGCCCCATTCCCGGAGAGATTCATTCCATGGCCCGTATCACCGTCGAAGACTGCCTTGCCAAGATCCCCAACCGCTTCCAGCTGGTGCTCGCCGCGACCTACCGCGCCCGCATGCTGAGCCAGGGCCATGCGCCCAAGATCGAGAGCAAGAACAAGCCCGGCGTGACCGCCCTGCGCGAGATCGCGGAAGGCAAGATCGGCCTGGAGATGCTGAAAAAGTCCCCGGCTGAGGCACACACCGTCATCCCCGCGCAGGCGGGGACCCAAGGCGTCCTTGTCGCCCCGAATAGCACCGCCCCGCGGTGCTTTTTCATTTGCGTTTCCCCATCCGTAGCCCCCGCGCTACATTAGGGGTCATGAGCGCGGTGCTCCCCCGGTTTCGGGCAGCGGCAAGAAACGGCCCAGCAGCCCCATCCTCCCCTCCCCCGCCGCGGCCAACGCCGCAGCGGCCAGCTTTGCCGCGCTGACCGCCCGCCTCGACTACCTGGACCCGGCCGAAGTGGACCTGGTCCGCAAGGCCTACCGGTTCGCCGACGAATCGCACCTGGGCCAGATGCGCGCCAGCGGCGAGCCCTACATCACCCACCCGATCGCGGTCGCCGCCCAGTGCGCCGAGTGGAAGCTCGATGCCCAGGCGCTGATGGCGGCCCTGCTGCACGACGCCATCGAGGACTGCGGCGTCACCAAGCCGCAGCTGATCGAACGCTTCGGTGCGCCGGTGGCGGAACTGGTGGACGGCCTCACCAAGCTGGACAAGCTGCAGTTCAACACCCGGGAAGAGAACCAGGCCGAGAGCTTCCGCAAGATGCTGCTGGCCATGGCGCGCGACGTGCGCGTGATCCTGGTGAAGCTGGCCGACCGCACGCACAACATGCGCACGCTGGAAGACGTGCCGCGCGAGAAGTGGCACCGCATCGCCAGCGAGACCCTGGACATCTACGCGCCGATCGCCCACCGCCTGGGCCTGAACACCACCTACCGCGAGCTGCAGGAACTCTCCTTCCGCTACCTCAAGCCCTGGCGCTACGCCGTTCTGTCCAAGGCGGTCTCGCGCGCGCGCAGCCGCCGCCGCGACCTGATCCAGAAGGTGCACCGCGACGTGGAGAACGCCTTCGACGCGGCCAGCCTGAAGGTGCGCATCGCCGGGCGCGAGAAGACCCTGTACTCCATCTACAAGAAGATGGACGAGAAGCACCTGAGCTTCGCGCAGGTGACCGACATCTACGGCTTCCGCATCGTCGTGCCGACGGTGACCGACTGCTATACGGCCATGGGCCTGCTGCACCAGCTGTACAAGCCGGTGCCCGGCAAGTTCAAGGACCACATCGCCATCCCCAAGATCAACGGCTACCAGTCGCTGCACACCACGCTGGTCGGCCCCTCGGGCGTGAACGTGGAATTCCAGCTGCGCACCGAGGCCATGCACCTGGTGGCCGAGTCCGGCGTGGCCGCGCACTGGCTGTACAAGGCCAGCGTGCCGCAGGAAGAGAACACCGAGCGCCTGGGCACCAAGTGGCTGCAGTCGCTGCTGGACATCCAGAACGAGACGCGCGACGCGGCGGAGTTCTGGGACCACGTGAAGATCGACCTGTTCCCGGACGCCGTCTACGTGTTCACGCCCAAGAGCCAGATCCTGGCCCTGCCGCGCGGCGCGACCGTGGTGGACTTCGCGTATGCGATCCACTCGGACGTGGGCGACCACACGGTGGCGGCGCGCATCAACGGCGCCCAGGTGCCGCTGCGCACCGAGCTGAAGAACGGCGACGTGGTGGAAGTGGTCACGGCGCCGGTGTCCACGCCCAATCCCGCCTGGCTCGGTTTCGTGCGCACCGGCCGCGCGCGCTCCAAGATCCGGCACCACCTGAAGACCCTGGCGCAGGCGGAGTCGCAACAGCTCGGCGAAAAGCTGCTGGCCCAGGCGCTGCGCGCCGAAGGCATGGAGAAGCTGCCGGCCGACGACGACACCTACCACGCGCTGTGGGAAAAGCTGCTGCGCTTCACCGGCAACAAGAGCCGCGCCGAGCTGCTGACGGACGTCGGCCTGGGCCGGCGCATCGCCGGCATCGTCGCCAAGCGCCTGATGACGCTGCTGGGCGAGATGGGCGAAAAGCCCGACGCCCTGCTCCTGAGCCGCGAGCGCTTCACGGCCCACGAGAACGTGTCGCAAGGCGGCCTGACGCTGGACGGCAGCGAGAACGCCTCGGTGCAGTTCGCCAGCTGCTGCCGGCCGGTGCCGGGCGATCCCATCCTGGGCTACCTGGGGCGCGGCGAAGGCCTGGTGGTGCACACCACCGACTGCACGGTCGCCAAGCGCCTGCAGCACAAGGACGCCGAACGCTTCATCGGCGTCGAATGGGCGGAGGAGCCGGTGCGCTCCTTCGAGACCGGCATCCTGGTCACGGTGGCCAACGGAAAGGGCGCGCTGGCGCGGGTCGCGGCGGCACTGGCCAACGCGGAAGCCGACATCACGCACGTGGACATGGACGACGAGCGCGCGCAGGACGCGACCGACCTGCGCTTCGTGGTGGCGGTGCGCGATCGCACGCACCTGGAGTCGGTGCTGCGCAACCTCAAGCGCACGCCGAGCGTGATGAACGCGGTGCGGATCCGGCCGGGCGCGTGAGCTGCTGGGGTTCGCCCGGAGGGCTCACCGCCAGCCTACCGGGAGTCTCGTAGGCTGGTGGTGAGGGGCAGCCGAACCCCAGCGCATTTCATTGCGGCGCCGGATACCCCACCTTCAGGATCTCCACCTCCTTCACCCCCGCCGGCGTCACCAGCTTCACCACGTCGCCTTCGCGCGCCTTGAGCAGCGCGCGCGCGATCGGCGAGATCCAGCTCACCTGCCCCTGCGCGCTGTCCGACTCGTCGATGCCCATGATGGTCACCGTGCGTTCCACACCGGTGTCTTCCTCCACGTAGCTCACGGTGGCGCCGAAGAACACCTGGTCGTGGCCGTGGTGCAGCGTGGGATCGGTCACCTCCGCGATCTCCAGCCGCTTGGTGAGGAAGCGGATGCGGCGGTCGATCTCGCGCAGGCGCTTCTTGCCATAGAGGTAGTCGCCGTTCTCCGAGCGGTCGCCGTTGCTGGCCGCCCAGTGCACCACCTCCACCACCTTGGGCCGCTCGTCGTCGATCAGCTGCAGCAGCTCGGCGCGCAGCCGCGCGTAGCCCTGCGGCGTGATGTAGTTCTTGCCGCCCGGGGGCAAGGGCGGCAGGCCGCCACCTTCCTCGTCTTCCTCGGCATCGGTCTCGCGCGTGAACGCCTTGCTCATGCGGCCAAGCATAGCGACTGCCCGCGCGCGGCGACAGCGCCGCCGTCCTACACCCGGAAGGGCCGGCCTCCGTAAGGCAGAGCCGGGGTCGGTCGCACGATGGCGACATCGAGGACCCGCGCGATGACCACCGAACTTGCCGCTCCGCCCGCCATCAATCCGACTGCCGAAGAGGCCTACTGGCGCGAGGCGTTCCGCAGTGAACCCTACTACCGCAGCGAATTCACCTACGAGGATTACAGTCCTGCCTACCGCGTGGGCTACACCGGCCCGGTGCGGCGCAACGGCGAGTTCGAGCAGCTCGAAGGCGAGCTGAAGAGCGATTTCGACCGCGTGCGCGGCAAGTCGCGCCTGCGCTGGGAAGAGGCGCGCGAGGCCACGCGGGCGGCCTGGCGGCGGGCCACGCGCGGCGAACATCCGCACTGAGTCACAGCTTTATTCCGACTTTTCCCCTGCAATCGAAGGACGCCGTGGCGGGCTTGCTCCCTAGAATGCGAGTGCACTCAGCTTCCGCCGCGGCTCGCGCCCGGAACTCGCGTGAACTCCTGCACGGGCCCGCCCTGGAATCCCCTCTCGCTGCCGCCGGCATTCCCGGCCGCCCCCTGGTGGCCGTCCTGCCCTTCACCCCTTGCGGGAGCGATCCGCAGCTGGCCCTGCTCGGCACCGAGATCGCCGACCGCGTGCGCGAGCGGCTTGCCGCCGACCCCGCCACCCAGGCCATCCTGATCAGCTCCGATTTCCTGGCCAAGGCGCCACCGCACGCGCTGGAACTCATCTGTCGCGAGCTGCGGGTGGGCTACCTGGTGTCCGGCAAGTGCCACGCCACCGGCGCCGAACCCTCCCTGTACGTGGAACTGACCACCACCCACGACTGGCATATCCGCTGGGCGGAGTTCTATCGCTTCGGCGCCCGCCGCCTGCTCGCCGACGAAGGCGAGTCCATGGGCCGGCTGGTCGCGGACCTGCGCACCTCGCTCGCCGAACACCGCCTGCGTTGACCGGGGAACCCGGTCCGCCGAATGGTGGATGCCGCTCGCGCGCGCAACTGCCTAGCATGGCCTGTCCCGACGAAAGAACACATGGCCAGCTACTTCGTGGCGAGTCGCACCCACCCGGACGGAGGCCACGCCGTCCATGACCGCAGCCGCTGCCCGCCGGGTTGCTTCCCGGGCGGCGGGGCCGGCGAGTACCTGGGCGAGTTCAACGAGCCGGCGCAGGCGCTCGCGGTGGCACGCGTGCGCTACGCCTGCGCCTCCAGCTGCACCTGCTGCGCGGAGCTGCAGGCACCCCCGCCGTCGCCAGCGAACCCGCTCCCGCCCTGCTGCCGCTGCGCACCTGAGTTCCTTGCGGCCGTCGACCGGCCGCGTCCCTGGACAAGCGTCAACGCCGTCCGACGTCAGCAGTCCACGGGCCGCCTCCATACTGGCCCGGCATGCAGCTCAACCCCATCGACCTGTTGCTCATCGCCATCGTGCTGGCCGGCGCGCTGGCCGGCTGGTGGCGCGGCTTCGTGTTCGCCGCCCTGGACCTGCTGACGCTGGTCGCCAGCCTGGCGGCCGCGTTCCTCGGCTACCGGTACGTGACGGACTGGCTGGCCTCCCTGGCGCCTGCCCTGGGCGTGTGGATCGCGCCGCTCGCCTTCGTCGCCCTCTTCCTGCTGGTGCACTTCGTGCTGGCCAACGTGGTGATGAGATTCACGCTGCACCTGCCCAGGCAGGTGCACGTCAACCTGCTGAACCGGCTGCTCGGGATCGCTCCCGGCGTGGTGAACGGCGCCATGTACGCGGTGGTGGCCGCCGTGCTGACGCTGACGCTGCCGCTCGGGGCGCGCATCGGCACCTGGGCGCACGAGAGCGACCTGGCCGGCCGCTTCTCCGCCCCGGCCGAATGGGTGGAGGTGCGGCTGGGCCCCGTGTTCGAACCCGCGGTGCGGAGGCTGGCCGACATGCTCACGGTGCAGCCGGAGTCGCGCGACACCATCGCGCTGCGCTTCCGGGTGAACAGGGCCGAGCCGCGGCCCGACCTCGAGTCGCAGATGCTGGAGCTGGTGAACGCCGAGCGGCGCTCGGCGGGACTCAAGCCGGTGCGGCCCGATCCGGTGATGACGCAGGTGGCGCGCTCGCACAGCCGCGACATGTTCAAGCGCGGCTACTTCTCGCACTTCAGCCCGGAAGGCAAGGACCTGGGCGACCGCCTGCAGCAGGCGCGCATCGGCTACCTCAGCGCGGGCGAGAACCTGGCGCTGGCGCCCACGCTCGCCATCGCGCACAAGGGGCTGATGCGCTCGCCCGGGCACCGCGCCAACATCCTGCGGCCGCAGTTCGGCCGCCTGGGCATCGGCATCCTCGACGGCGGCATCCACGGCCTGATGGTGACCCAGGCCTTCCGGAACTGAAGTGAAGGACACCGAGCCCTTCGCCCCGACACCGGCGGATCCGCGCGAAGCGGCCGAGGCCGCCGGCCTGGTCTACGTGAGCGACGAGGACCGCGGCATCCGGCGCGAGCGCAAGGGCGAGGGCTTCGCCTACTACAAGCCGAACGGCGAGCTGCTCACCGACGAGGCGGCGCTGGACCGCATCCGCAAGCTGGCCATCCCGCCCGCCTACGTGGACGTGTGGATCTGCCCCAGGGCCAACGGCCACCTGCAGGCCACCGGCCGCGACGCGCGCGGGCGCAAGCAGTACCGCTACCACCCGCAGTTCCGCGAAGTGCGCGAGAGCACCAAGTACGAACGGATGATGGAGTTCGCGCGGACGCTGCCGGCGATCCGCGCGCAGCTGGCTGCGCACATGGCGCTGCGCGGGCTGCCGCTACAGAAGGTGCTGGCCACGGTGGTGCACCTGCTGGAGACCACGCTGATCCGCGTCGGCAACGACGACTACGCGCGGGAGAACAAGAGCTACGGCCTGACCACGCTGCGCAACCCGCACGTGAAGGTGGAAGGCGCCGAACTGCGCTTCCAGTTCAAGGGCAAGAGCGGCAGGACCTGGCGCCTGCAGGTGAAGGACAGGCGCATCGCGAAGATCGTGCGCGCCTGCCAGGAACTGCCCGGGCAGCGCCTCTTCCAGTACCAGGACGAGGACGGCGCAGTCCGCGAAGTCACCTCCGCCGACGTCAATGCCTACCTGAAGGAGATCACCGGCGCGGACATCACGGCCAAGGACTTCCGCACCTGGGCCGGCACCGTGCTGGCCGCGCTGGCGCTGCAGGAGTTCGAGGCCTTCGACAGCCAGGCCGCGCAGAAGAAGAACCTGAAGGCCGCGATCGAGCGCGTGGCGGCGCGCCTGGGCAACACGCCCACCATCTGCCGCAAGTGCTACATCCACCCGGAAGTGCTCAACGCGTACACCGAGGGGCAGCTGCTGCTGCAGGTGAAGAAGGAAGTCGAAGAGGAATTGCGCGAGGACCTGGCTTCGCTGCGCCCCGAGGAGGCCGCGGTGCTGGCGATGCTGGAGGCGCGGCTGAAGCGGACGCTGGAGGGTTCGTTGAAGGAGAGCCTGGCGGCGGTGAGGAAGAAGAAGAAGAAGGCGAAGGCGGAGGCCTGAGGGCCGCAAGGCCTAGGCGTGCACCACCGCCTGCGACCACGTCTGACCGGCGGATGGCATGCCGGCGCGCTGCTCGCCGGCCGCATGCCGGCACTTCACCAGGATCCGCAGCACCTCGGCGACGCTCCACGCCTGCGCGACGCAGCCGCGCGGCGTGAAGGGCTCCTGCGCGTCGAAGATCTCGCTGATCGAGCCGATGCACGCTTCGCCCAGGTGGTTAGCGAAGCCCTCGATCAGCCGGGCGATGCCCTCGTTGTCGTCCGGGTGCACCTTGAGCCAGGCGTCCGCGAACGGCCCGGCCAGCCAGCCCCACACGGTGCCCTGGTGGTAGGCGGCGTCGCGCACGCGCAGGTCGCCGTCGTAGTAAGGCTTGTAGTCGGGGTGGCCGGGGGCCAGCGAACGCAGGCCCACGGGCGTGACCAGCAGGCGCTGCGCGACGTCCAGCACGCTGCGCCAGCGCTCGGGTCGGAGCACCGGGTGCGGCAGAGAGATCGAGAAGATCATGTTCGGCCGGATCGCGGGGTCGTCGCCGCCCTCGCCGTCGACCACGTCGTACAGGCACCCGGTCTGCGGATTCCAGAAGCGCTGGTTGAAGCTCTCGCACAGGCGGCGCGCGTGCTGCGCCATCTCCTGCGCCTTGGGGTCCTGGCCTTCCTCGCGCAGCCAGCGCTCCATCAGGCGCAGCGCGTTGTAGAACAGGGCGTTGAGTTCCACCGCCTTGCCACGGCGCGGCGTCACCACCCAGCCGTCCACCTTGGCGTCCATCCAGGTGAGCTGGTAGCCCTCGGCGCCCTGGCGCAGCAGCCCGTCGCGCGGGTCCACGCCGATGTTGAAGCGCGTGCCGCGCAGGTGGTGCTCGATGATGTCCACGAACACCGGGATGGCGTGGCGCAGCGTGAGCCGGTCGCCCGTGACCGTGACGTAGCGGTCCATCGCGTGGAACAGCCACAGCGTCGCGTCGGCCGTGTGGTACAGGCCCTCGTTGTGCCCTTCGGGGAACATGTTGGGGATCAGGCCGTCCTTCACGTAGTGCAGGAAGGTGCGCAGGATGTAGCCCGCTTCGGCATGGCGGCCCGTGGTGAGCGTGAGCCCCTCCAGGCTGATCATGGTGTCGCGGCCCCAGTCGGTGAACCAGTGGTAGCCGGCGATCACCGTGCGGGCCTGGTCGCCTTCGGCCAGCGCCCGCGCGGCATCGGCCTGGCGGCTGAAGGGCGCGATGATGAACTGGTCGGCGGCCAGCACCAGTTCGGCGGCGCGGCCCGTGCGCGCGGCCGGGTCGGCCTTCTCGATCAGCTTCTCGCGGCGCGCGTGTTCAGCCTGCAGCGCCTGCTGCGGCGTCAGCGCCTGGATGGTGTCCCAGCTCTCGGTGGAGGCGATCAGCGTGCACTCCTCGCCCGGCCCGAGTTCGGCGCGGAAGCGCCCCGGCGTCCACACGCGCCCGCGCGACGGATAGCCGCGCGCGGCTTCGATGCGGTAGAAGAAGTCCTCGAAGTTGCCGCCTTCCAGCACCAGCTGCGGATCGCGCCCCAGCATGGTCATGCGCAGCGGCGGCAGCTGCGGGTTGTTTTCCGCATGCACCTCGAAGCGCTGGCTCATGACGTGCAGGCGGCAGGGCTGGTCGTAGCCCTCCTCCACCGGCAGCTCGTGCCCGCGGAAGTGCAGGCGCGGCCGCAGGATCAGGCGCACGCCGTGGCCGCCGCCGGTGAGGCGGTAGTTCACGTGCACGGTGTTCTGGCCGTAGGGCAGCAGGATGCGCTTCTCGATCGCGACGTCGCCGACGTGGAAGGTCCACACGGGCAGGCCCATCTCCAGGCGGAACTCGGTGAGCACCTCGGGCAGCTCGAAGGCGCGCTCCGGCCGCTCCTCGCCCGCCAGGCTGACGGTGCGGCGGTCCGGCAGGCGCACCCATTCGCCCAGGTGGCTGAGCATCACCGTGCGGCCGATCGGCGTGGGCAGCGCCGCGATCAGCAGGCCGTGGTAGCGCCGGGTGGCGACACCGGCGACCGAGCCCGAGGCATAGCCGCCCAGGCCGTTGGTCACCAGCCATTCGCGCGTCAGCAGCTGCTTGGGCTTTCATTGCGCCCCGTCCAGGGCACCTTGTTCAGGATGGCTTCGGCCATCGTTTTCCTCCAGGGGTTCGGGGGCGAGCACCATCAGCGCATGCGGGGGCAGGCGCCAGCTGTGCTCGCCATCGGGTTCGATCATTCCGTTGCCGCCGTAGCGCGCGTCCTCGCTGTGCCACAGCAGCTTCCAGCGGCAGCCCGCCGGCGGCGCCAGCAGCGGCTCCGGCATCGGCAGCAGCGGCAGCGTGGCGCCGAGGTTCACCACCAGCAGCCGGTCGCCGTCCGCGCCACCGAGGAAGCGCAACAGGAAGGCTTCGGCACCCAGCACCGCGCCGTGCATGCGATCGCGGTCCTGCGCGGCGAACACCGGGTCCTCGCGCCGCAGCGCCAGCAGGTCCTGGTGCATCCGCAAGACGTGCGCATGGCTTTCGCGTTCGGCGTGGTCGAGCTTGCATCGTCGGAATGTTTCTTCGTCGGCGGGTGGTGCCAGCAGCTTGCCACCATCCGCGCTGCGCAGGTTGGGGAACTGCGTCATGAATTCCTGCCGGCCCTTGCGGATCGCCACGTTGAGTTCGTCCTCGTGGCGCGCGAAGTAGAGGAAGGGCGCGCTGGCGGCGAACTCCTGGCCCTGGAACAGCAGCGGCGTGCCCGGCGTCAGCAGCAGCAGGGCCGTCAGCGCGCGGTAACGGCCCGGTGATGTCATCGCATGCAACCGCTGGCCGCGCGCGCTGTTGGCCACCTGGTCGTGGTTCTGCAGGAACTGGATGAAGGCCTGCGCCGGCAGGTCCAGCGCGGCATGGCCGCGCCGCTGTTTCTGCCACGCGTAGTACTGGCCCTGGTACAGGAAGCCCCACTTCAGCGACGAGATCAGCTCCTGCGGCGTGCCGCGCGTCTCCGAGTAGTAGGCCTCGCAGCCGCCGGTGGCCGCGACGGTGGCGCTGTGGTGGAAGTCGTCGTTCCACAGCGCGTCCAGTCCCATGCCGCCCTGCGCTGGCGGCCGCGCGAGTTCCGCGTGCTGCGGCTCGTTCTCGGCGCTGAGGTAGATGCCGCGGCCGCGCGCGGCGGCGCGGGCCCGCTGCGCGATGTCCGCGACGATGTGCGGCGTGCCTGCGTCGAACAGGGACTGCGTGGCGTCGAGCCGCAGGCCGTCGAAGTGGAACTCGTCAATCCAGTAGCCGGCGTTGGACACGAAGAACTCGCGCACCGGGCCGCTGTGTTCGCCGTCGAAGTTGATCGCGTCGCCCCATTCGTTCTCGTAGCGCTCGCTGATGTAGTGCGGCGAGAAACGCGCGAGGTAGTTGCCGCTGGGGCCGAAGTGGTTGTAGACCACGTCCAGGATCACGCCCAGGCCGATGCCGTGGGCGCTGTCGATGAAGTGCCGCAGCTCGTCGGGCGTGCCGTACAGGTGCGTCGGGGCGTACAGGTTGACGCCGTCGTAGCCCCAGCCGAAGGGGCCGTTGAACTCGTTGAGCGGCATGATCTCCAGCACGGTGATGCCGTGGTCCTTCAGGTAGGGCAGGTGCCGCTGCGCCGCCGCGTACGTGCCCTCGGGCGTGAAGGTGCCGATGTGCATCTCGTACAGCACCTGGCCGCGCGGCCCGATGCCGCGCCAGTCGCGGTCGGACCAGGGGTAGCTGTCCAGGGCAACGATCTCCGAGGGACCGTGCGGGCCCTCGGGCTGCCAGCGCGAGGCCGGGTCGGGGAAGGCGTCCTTGCCATCGAGCCGCAGCCGGTAGCGCATGCCGGGCCGGGCGTGCGCCACGCAGGCCGAGAAGTAGCCGTCGCCTTCGTGGCGCAGCGGTGCTGGATCGCCGTCGCTCGCGTTGTCGAAGACGACGTCCACACGGCGCGCGGCCGGTGCCCAGACGCGGAACTGTGTTCCCGTGCCGTCCTGGTATTCCGCTCCGATCGGAAGCCGACGGTTCGTGGTGGTCATGCGCAAAGTGCCCTGGGTAGCGCGGATGATTGTGCATTGCAGCAGCGCGGCCGTGCGCGGGCGGCCGTGTCCGCGATCGCGGAAAGAATTTGCAGGACAGGACGCGCAGCACCATGCGCGGGAAAGCACGCGGTCCCGGTGCACCGCGCGCGCGGCATCATGGTGCGCAGTCCAGGACACAGGAGAAGCAGAGATGCCTTGCCCCGGGAGATTCAGCCGCCGCGCCGCGCTGGCCACGGCGCTCGCGCTGGTGGCGCCCTTCGCCGCCGCGCAGGCCTTTCCGAACAAGCCCGTGCGCGTGATGGTCGGTTATGCGGCAGGGGGCGGCGTCGACGCGATGGCGCGCATGCTGGCGCAGCGCCTGTCTCCGGTGCTGGGCCAGCAGGTGGTGGTGGAGAACCGCGCCGGCGCCTCCGGCATGATCGCCGCCGAAGCCGTGGCGCGCTCCGCGCCCGACGGCCACACGCTGCTGATGGGTGAGAGCGGCATGCTCATCACCTCGCACCTGCAGCCGCGCGCGAACATGGATCCCCAGAAGGCCTTCACGCCGGTGTCCGGCACCTTCATCGCGCCGCTGATGGTCGTGGCCCACCACAGCGTGCCGGCGGCGGACCCGCGGCAGCTGATCGCCCTGCTCAAGGCCAGTCCCGGCAAGTATTCGTATGCGACCTCGGGGGTCGGCACGGTGCACCACCTGGGCTTCGAGATGCTCAAGGCGCAGACCGGCGCCTTCATCGTGCACATCCCCTACCGCGGCGCCGCGCAGATCCTGCCGGACGTGATCAGCGGGCAGGTACCGATCGGGGTGGTGAGCGCAGCGGCCGGCCTGGCGCAGGCGCGCGCAGGCAAGGTGCGCGCCATCGGCCTGATGAACACGGGCAAGCTGGCGGGCGCCGAGAACGTGGCGGCGATTGCCGATGCGCTGCCGGGATTCAACGTGGCGCCTCGGCTGATGCTGCTGGCGCCCGCGGGCACGCCGGCGGCGGTGGTGGAACGCTTGAACGAAGCAGTGCGCGGAGTGCTGGAGAGCGCGGACCTCGCGCAGGCCGCCGCGCAGCAGGGTGCGATCCCGGCCTACCTGCCCCCGCCGCAGCTGGCCGCGACGCTGGCGCAGGAGTCGGCCGAGTGGGCCGGTCTCATGAAGACACAGAAGATCGCGTCGGAGTGAGCGAGGCCGCGCGCGCCGCCGCTGCGCGCCGCTCGCGGCCGATGTCGCGCAGCGACGTGAACAGGAAGGTGCCCTGGTGCAGGTCGATGCCGGCGTACCACTGGCAGTAGGCGGTGTCGCCGCTGACCGCGCGCACGACCATGGGCGGGCCGCCGGCCCTCAGCCTGACGACGTCCCCCGCTTCCAGATGTCTTTCGCTCACACGCGGATTATGGTGGGGGCCGCTCGGCGCACAGGCGCGCAAATCCGTCATGCAAGGTAGGACTGCACCGACACCTCACCCGGCGTTCAGGGCGCGGGGCCGGGCCGGTCCAGCCGGTTCACTTCCTCGTCGAGCCACGAGACGAAGGCCGCCGTGTCCACCTTGTCGAACACCGCATCGGCGCCCAGCGCCAGGCAGTGCGCGCGGATGCCGGGGGTGGCGAAGCTGCTGAAGACCACGGCCCGGGACGCCGGCGCGCGCCGCTTGGCCTCGCGCAGGACCTCGATACCCGAGCCTTCGTCCAGGATCAGGTCGACGATCACCAGGTCCCACGCCCCCGCGTTGTCCGACAGCCAGAGCTTGGCCTCGGCCTCCGTCGCCGCGCCGCCCACCAGCCTCAGGCCACCGATCGCGGAGAAGAGCTCGCCCATCAGCGTGCGCATGCTCCGGAGGTCTTCGACCAAGAACACCCGCAAATCCATCCGTTCCGTCCAAAGCCTTTTGAAGCATTGTGGCTTTGCACTGGCTCTGCCCTTCGCAAGTCACAAAGGGCGCCTACAGGGGACACAGTGGGCCGACGGACAAGGAAAGGGGTTGCGCCCGATGGACGCAACCCCTTGACCGACTTTCCGAATTGTTGGCGCGGGTGGCAGGATTCGAACCCACGACCCCTTGGTTCGTAGCCAAGTACTCTATCCAACTGAGCTACACCCGCGAAGCCGCAGATTATAGCAGCACTCCGCAAGCCCTTTCCGGGCCGGCCTGCCCGGCCGTCAAATGGCCGCGGCGGCCCGCAGCCGCGCGATGGCCGCGTCGTCGCGACCCAGCTCGCGCAGGATCGCCTCCGTGTGTTCGCCCACCGCGGGAATGGCGTCCATGCGGTAGTCGAAACCGCTGTGCACGCCGGGCGGCAGCAGGGCGGACAGGGCGCCGTTGGGAGAGCCCACCTGCGCCAGCCGCCCGCGGGACTGCAGCTGCGGGTGGCTCCACAGGTCACCGACCGCGTTGACGTGCGCGTTGGCGATCTGCGCCTCTTCCAGCCGGGCGATCACCTGTTCGGCGTCGAGCCGGCCGAAGGATTCCAGGATGATGGCCTTCAGGGCCTGCCGGTTGGCATTGCGCCGGCTGTTGCTGTCGAAGCGCGGGTCGCCGGCCAGAGACGGCTGCAGCAGCACCTTGTCGCAGAAGACCTTCCACTCGCGCTCGTTCTGAAGGCCCAGCATCACCGTCTTGCCGTCGCCCGCCTCGAACGGGCCGTAGGGATAGATCGTGGCGTGCGCGGCGCCGCTGCGCGGGGGCGGCTCGGCGCCCTCATAGGCGTAGTACATGGGAAAGCCCATCCACTCGCCGAGCGCCTCCAGCATGGAGATGTCGACGTGCGAGCCCTCGCCGGTCTTCTGCCGCTGCAGCAGCGCCGCCAGGACGCTGCTGTACGCGTACATGCCGGCGGCGATGTCGGCGATGGAGATGCCGGCCTTGGACGGCTCGTCCGGCGTGCCGGTCACCGAGAGGAAGCCGGCCTCGCTCTGGATCAGCAGGTCGTAGGCCTTCTTGTCGCGGTAGGGGCCGTCGTTGCCGTAGCCCGAGATGTCGCAGGCGATGAGACGCGGGTTCAGCGCGCGCAGTCGCTCGTAGCCCAGGCCCATGCGCTCGGCGGCGCCCGGCGCGAGGTTCTGCACCAGCACGTCGGCGCGCGCGAGCAGGTCCCTCAGCACCTGCAGCGCGTCCGGGTTCTTCAGGTCCAGCGTCAGGCTTTCCTTGGACCGGTTCACCCACACGAAGTGCGAGGCGAGGCCCTTCGTTCGCGTGTCGTAAGCGCGGGCGAAGTCGCCGCTGCCGGGCCGCTCCACCTTGATGACGCGCGCGCCCAGGTCCGCCAGCTGCCGCGTGCAGAAGGGCGCCGCGATCGCATGTTCCAGCGAAACCACCGTGATGCCATCGAGCGGACGTGCCATCAAAAGCTCCGCGGCAGGCCGAGCAGGTGCTCGGCGACGTAGGAGTAGATCAGGTTGGTGGAGATCGGCGCCACCTGGTACAGGCGCGTCTCGCGGAACTTGCGCTCCACGTCGTATTCGTGCGCGAAGCCGAAGCCGCCGTGCGTCTGCAGGCAGGTGTTGGCCGCCTCCCACGAGGCCTTGGCGGCCAGGTACTTGGCCATGTTGGCTTCGCCGCCGCAGGGCTTGCCGGCGTCGAACAGCGAACACGCCTTGAAGCGCATCAGGTTGGCCGCCTCGGTCTCGATGTAGGCATCGGCGATCGGGAACTGCACGCCCTGGTTCTGGCCGATCGGCCGGTTGAAGACCACGCGTTCGCTGGCATAGCGGCGCGCGCGCTCGACGAACCAGTAGGCGTCGCCGATGCATTCGGCGGCGATCAGGGTGCGCTCGGCGTTCAGGCCGTCCAGGATGTACTTGAACCCCTGGCCTTCGGTGCCGATGAGGTTCTCGGCCGGGATCTCGAGGTTGTCGAAGAACACCTCGTTGGTCTCGTGGTTCACCATGTTCTGGATCGGCCGCACCGTCATCCCCTGGCCGATCGCCTGGTGCAGGTCGACGATGAAGATGCTCATGCCCTCGCTCTTCTTCTTCACCTCCGCCAGCGGCGTGGTGCGCGCGAGCAGGATCATCAGGTCCGAGTGCTGGATGCGCGAGATCCAGACCTTCTGGCCGTTGACGACGTAGCGGTCGCCCTTCTTCACGGCCGTGGTCTTGAGCTGCGTGGTGTCGGTGCCCGTGGTGGGCTCGGTCACCGCCATGGTCTGCAGGCGCAGCTTGCCGCTGGCGATGCCGGGCAGGTACTGCTTCTTCTGTTCCGGCGAGCCGTGGCGCAGCAGCGTGCCCATGTTGTACATCTGGCCGTGGCAGGAGCCCGCGTTGCCGCCGGAGAAATTGATCTCCTCCATGATCACCGAGGCCTCGGCCAGGCCCAGTCCCGAGCCGCCATATTCGTTGGGGATCAGCGCGGCCAGCCAGCCCGCTTCGGTGAGCGCATCGACGAAGGCTTCGGGATAGCCGCGATCGGTGTCGACCTTCTGCCAGTACGCGGAGTCGAAGCGGCCGCACAGGTCGCGCATCGCCTCCCGGATTTCCTGGTAGGCGTCGGGGGTGGGGATCTGCGTCTTCATGCGAACCGTGCCTCCGCCTGCATGGTGAGCCAGCCTTCGTGGTCCTGCGCCCAGAGAGCGCGCCACGGCCGTCGGCCGAAGGAGTGCCGTTGACGCGGAAGGGATGCAGGTCGAAGGTGGGCCGCACCGCCTTGAAACTGAAACTTCGCAGGCGCGCTTCGGGCTTTTGCCGCCGCGCCAGGTCCACCAGCAGCGTCGCGATCAGAGGGCCGTGCACGATCAGGCCGGGGTAGCCCTCGACTTCCGTCACGTACTTGCGGTCGTAGTGGATGCGGTGGCCGTTGAAGGTGAGCGCCGAATAGCGGAACAGCAGCACGTCGTCCGGCACGATCTCGCGCGACCACGTGGCGCCGGTGGGCGCGGCCTGCGGCGACGGAACCGGGTCGCCCGGCTGCGCGGCAGCGCGGTAGACGATGTCGTGTTCCTCGGTGAGCGCCACGCCCTGCGCGTTGCGCACCTCGTGCTGCACCAGCACGAACACGAGGTCGCCGGTGCGGCCCGCCTTGTGGCTGACCGATGCGATGCGCGAGGTGCGTTCAATCTTTTCACCTACCCGCAGCGGGGCATGCCACTGCAGGCGGCCGCCGGCCCACATGCGGCGCGGCAGCGGCACCGGCGGCAGGAAGCCGCCGCGTTTCGCATGGCCGTCGGCGCCGATCTCGCTTTGCCGCGCGCTCGGCAGGAAATAGAGCCAGTGCCACAGCGGCGGCAGCTCGGAGCCTGCCGCGGGCGCCGGGTCGTCCCGGTCCAGCGTGGCGGACAGGTTGCGCACCGGCGCTGCGGTGATCTCGTCGTGCAGCGTCTCGCTGCGGCCTTCCCAGCCGCGCAGCTGCGCGAGCAGTTCGGGGGTGAGTGAGGCGGTGGGGTCCATGGGCCGATTAGACCAGCCCCGGGCGCGGGGGCGGCCGCTTCCCTATGATGCGCGGATGGCTGCTCCTCGCTGGTACTTCGGATGGAACATCGTCGCGGCGGCCGCCGTGCTCACCCTGCTGTCCACGGGCATGCGGTTGAGCTTCGGCCCCTTCTTCCTGCCAATCGCCCGTGACCTCGGCTTCAGCCGCAGCCTGCTGGCCACCATCGTCGCCGTGGGCATGATCATCTACGGGCTGGCGATGCCGGTGGCCGGCGTGCTGATCGCGCGCTTCGGCACGAAGCCCGTGCTGCTGACAGGTACGGCGCTGGTGGTCGCTTCGGTGCTGTGGAGCGTGACGGCGACCTCGGCCCTGCCCTTCCTGCTGGCGTTCGGCGTGCTGCTGTCGGTGGGGCTGGCCTTCGTCAGCCCGGTGTCGCTCACGCCGGTGATCAGCCACTGGTTCACGCGCGAGCGCGGCAAGGCGCTGTTCTACCTGTCCACCGGGTCGATGGCGGGCATGGCGCTGATGACGCCGGTGCTGACGGCGTCCATCGAGGCCTTCGGCTGGCGGCCGACGCTGGTCGGCTTCGCCGTGGTGTTCACGCTGTTCACGCTGCCGGCGGCGCTGCTGGTGATCCGCGAGGGCGCGCCGGAACACACCGACGTCGGGGCCGAGGAATTCGCGGCGCAGCGCGCGCGCAGCGGCACGCCGCCGGCCAGCCTGAAGGCGCGCGAGGCGATGCGCACGGCGCCGTTCTGGAAGGTGGTGTTCGGCCTGTTCTGCTGCGGCTTCAGCATGAACCTGCTGGGCACGCACGGCATGCCCATGCTGATGGACCACGGCTTCGACGCCTTCAGCAGCTCCATGGGCATCGGCCTGATCGGCGTGGTCGCCATCGGCGGCACGCTGGTGCTGGGGCGCGTGGCCGACCGGCTGCAGCGGCGCAACATCCTGGCCACCATCTATTTCATCCGCGGCCTCGGCTTCTTCGCGCTGGTGGCGGTGGGCACGCACTGGGAGCTGTACGTCGCGGCGGCCATCGGCGGGCTGGTCTGGGCCGGCAGCATCGCGATGTCCTCGGCGATCCTGGCCGACGTCTACGGCGTGCGGCTGGTCGGCGTGCTGTACGGCATGGCCTTCGTCGGCCACCAGGTCGGCGGCATGCTCAGCTCCTGGCTGGGCGGCTGGGGCTACGAGACCTTCCACACGCACTGGGTGGCCTTCGGCCTGGCCGGCGCGCTGCTGGTGACGGCGGGCGTGGTGTCGCTGCAGCTGCCGCGCAAGGGCTTCACGCTGATGGCGCGGGCGGCGGCATGAAGCGTGTCCTTCTCGCATGGCTGCTCGGGGCGGCGCTGGCCGCGCAGGCCCAAGTCGTCGACGAGGTGCCCTTCATCACCTCGCCGGACAACGTCACGCTGGAGATGCTGCGCCTGGCGAACGTGGGGCCGGGCGACCACGTGATCGACCTCGGCTCCGGCGACGGCCGCATCGTGATCCTGGCGGCGAAACGCTTCGGCGCGACCGGCCTGGGCGTGGAGATCGATCCCCAGCTGGTCGAACGCAGCCTGCGCAGCGCGCGCGACGCGGGCGTGGCCGAGCGCGTGCAGTTCCGCGTGCAGGACCTGTTCGAGACCGACCTGTCCAGGGCCAGCGTGATCACCATGTACCTGTTGCCGGAGTTCAACCTGAAGCTGCGGCCGTTGATCCTCGGTCTGAAGCCCGGCACCCGCATCGTGTCGCACGACTGGGACATGGGCGACTGGAAGCCCGACGTGAGCTCCATCCTGCCGGTGCCGGACAAGAAGGTGGGGCTGGAGAAGTTCAGCCGCGTGCACCTGTGGATCGTGCCGGCGAAGGTGGACGGGCTCTGGTGCGCGAGTTCGCCGCCGGCGGCGGGTTCGCTGCAGCTCACGCAGCACTACCAGGAGGTGGTGGCGCGCAGCGGAATGCCGCATCGAAGGGGCGCGTGGCGGGGACGTTGCTGTCCCTGGAACCGGGCGCCGGTGCGGCGGGCGAGCTGCGCGTGATGGGCGACACCTTGCGCAATGCGGAAGGTGTGGCGCTGTATCGACGCGCCCCCGCTGAACGCTGTCCGGGCTGAGCAATTCCTGATTCAGATCAGCAAGCGCGGCCCGTGCGCTGGCTACGATCGAGCCGTGACGCGCCGCCTCCTCGCCGCCGCCCTGCTCGTGACAGCCCAGCTGGTGCCGACCGGTTGCGCGATCGCGCCAGGTGGCATCCCACCCGAACCCCCGTGCGAACGGACCGTGAAGAGGCGATGAATGCCCGCTGGAGGAACCACACCCTCGCGGAACTGGTGCGCGTGCGCGGCGCCCCGCGCGGCACCATGACCATTCCGGGCGGCGGCAACCCCGGGGGCTTCATCACCGTGTACGAGAAGGATCCCGAAAGCGGCTGCGTCGACGCGTTCGCGTTCATGTACGGGCCGGAGCCGGTCATCCGCAACTACTACTGCCGCTGAAGCCGGCACCGTGCTTCCATGCCACGGCGCGGCGCGCCGACGTGGCGGCCGCGCCGCGTCGGTCACCTGCGCATGGCTCTTTCGTCCCGGACGTATCCGGCTTCTCCGCCGATGAAGCGGTAGCCGTCGATCGTCAGGCCGTCGCCCGGGGCCGCGCCGAGCATGCGGGTGTCCGGCATGGCTCCCAGCGCCACCGCGGAAGGCAGCGTCTTCATGCCGGCCAGCGGGTAATCGGCGCGTCGTCGCCGACGGGCAAGGTGCGCGCCGCCAGTGCCTCGCGCAAGGAGGCGGCGACTTCCTCGCGCGTGAGCGTCCCTTTCCAGCTGCGCGCGGCGCCCGAATAGACGCTCAGGTCGGTCTGCGGCGCCAGGTCCGCGTAGCCGCCGGAGTCGACGTATGCCTTGTCCGCGAAGGCGGGGAAGCTGCATCCTGCGATGAGGACGCCGAGAAGGATGTTGCGTCTTTTCATGATGGCCTCCTGTGACGACTTCAAGACTAGGAAGCGACCATGGAATTACCAGCGCCTAGGCGACTGGTCGAGCCACTTCGCGCAGGAACCTTGACGCAGGACAAAGACAGCCACGCGGAGGCCAGGGCAGGCGGCTTGGATCGGAACGATCGCGGAACTTTCCTGCCAATGGTAGGCCGTGCTGGGCTCGAACCAGCGACCAAGGGATTATGAGTCCCCTGCTCTGACCAACTGAGCTAACGGCCCGCCTGCGGGGATTGTAGGTGCCGCGCCGTTTTACGGCTTGTGGCTCAGCGCATTGCTCACCAGCCGCGAGGTGATGTCCACGATCTGGATCATGCGGTCGTAGGCCATGCGCGTGGGGCCTATGACCCCCAGCGTGCCGACCACCTGCCCGTCCACCTCGTAGGGCGCGCTCACCACCGACAGTTCCTCGAAGGGCACGATCTGGCTTTCGCCGCCGATGTAGATGCGCACGCCCTCGGCCTGGCTGGAGACGTCCAGCAGGCGCATCAGCTGGGTCTTCTGCTCGAACAGTTCGAAGGCATGCCGCAGGTGCGTCATGTCGCTGGCGAAGTCGCTCACCGACAGCAGGTTGCGTTCGCCCGAGATCACCACTTCGTCCTGGTCCTGCTGCATCGCTTCCGAGCTGGCCTCCACTGCCGTCTGCATCAGCGTCACGATCTCGCCGCGCAGCTGCTCCACCTCGCCCTTCAGGCGCTCGCGCACCTCCTCGATGGCCAGGCCGGCGTAGTTCGCGTTCAGGTAGTTCGCGGCCTCGGCCAGCTGCGACTGCGTGTAGTCGGCCGCGGTGTGCACCACGCGGTTCTGCACGTCGCCTTCGGGCGAGACGATGATCACCAGGAAGCGGCGTTCCGACAGGCGCAGGAACTCGATGTGGCGGAACACGCTGCTGCGCCGCGGCGCCACCACCACGCCGACGAACTGCGACATGTTGGAAAGCATGTGGGCCGCATTGGCGATCACCTTCTGCGGCTGGTCGGGCGGCAGCGACGCGGGCGCGGCCAGGTCGGTGCGGCGCGCGGTGAGCATGGTGTCCACGAACAGGCGGTAGCCGCGCGCCGTGGGGATGCGGCCGGCGGAGGTGTGCGGGCTGGCGACCAGGCCCAGCTCCTCCAGGTCCGACATCACGTTGCGGATGGTGGCGGGCGACAGCTCCAGGCCCGAGGCACGCGAAAGCGTGCGCGAGCCTACCGGCTGCCCCTCGGCGATGTAGCGCTCGATCAGGGCTTTCAGCAGCAGCTTGGCGCGGTCGTCGAGCATCATGGCACTTCCTGCGGCGATTCTAGTGATCTTGCTCCCGCGTGCCGGGCGGCGGGGAGAGAAATCACCCTAGGACGCTGCCGCGGCGGCGCATTAGAGTCACACCATGAGCTCCGACGCGAGCATCCGCTTCTTCGAGACGCAATTCCAGCGCCAGGTGGAGGCGCACGACCTGCGGCTGAACCCCTTCGAACAGCGGGCCCTACCCTACCTGCGCGGGCGCGTGCTGGATTACGGCTGCGGGCTGGGCAACCTGGCCCTCGAGGGGGGGCGCGGCGCGGCTGCCCGGTGCTGGCCCTCGACGGCAGCCCCACGGCCATCGCGCACGTCCGGCAGGCGGCGGCAGCGGCCGGACTGCCGGTCGAGGCGGACGTGGCGGACCTGCGGACCTTCGCGATCCAGGGCGAGTTCGACACCGTGGTGTCCATCGGCCTGCTGATGTTCTTCGACTGCCCCGCGGCCCGGCGCAAGCTGGGTGAGCTCCAGGCGCACCTGCGCCCCGGCGGCATCGCCGTCCTCAACGTGCTGGTGGAAGGCACCACCTACCTGGACATGTTCGACCCCGCCGCCTACTGCCTGTTTCCGGACGGCGAGCCGGAAAAGCACTTCCCCGGATGGGAGATCCTGGTGTCCGGCTACGAGGACTTTCCCGCGCCCGGCGGCCGAGTCAAGCGCTTTGCCACACTCATCGCGAAGAAGCCGGCGGCCGCCGTGCATTCCGATGGTGCTGTGATGTAATTTGCCGATGAAATCGATCTTCCGGCAGGTCGCCCTGATCGGCAAGTACCACGCCGCGGTGGCGCCTGCGCTGGCCGCCTCGATGCGGGCGGTGCTGGAGGACATCGCGCAGTTCCTCACCACGCAGGGCTGCGAGGTCGTGGTGGAACGCGACACCGCCGCCGTCGCCGGCATGAGCGGCCGCCCCACGGCGGACGTCGCGACCATCGGCACGCAGTGCGACCTCGGGCTGGTGGTGGGCGGCGACGGCACCATGCTGGGCATCGGCCGGCAGCTCGCGCGCCACGGCGTGCCGCTGATCGGCATCAACCAGGGGCGCCTGGGCTTCATCACCGACATTCCGCTGGACGCCTACCGCACCGTGCTGCCGCCCATGCTGGCCGGCGAGTACGAGGAAGACCACCGCACGCTGATGCACGCGCGGGTGGTGCGCGACGGAAACACCGTGTTCGACGCGCTGGCGATGAACGACGTGGTGGTGAACCGCGGCGCGACCTCCGGCATGGTGGAACTGAAGGTGGAGATCGACGGCCATTTCGTGGCCAAGCAGCGCGCCGACGGCCTGATCGTGGCGACGCCGACCGGATCGACCGCCTATTCGCTGTCGGCCGGCGGGCCGCTGCTGCACCCCTCCACCCCCGGCTGGGTGCTGGTGCCGATCGCGCCGCACACACTGTCGAACCGGCCGATCGTGCTGCCCGATGGGGTGGAGATCGCGATCGAACTGGTCTCCGGGCGCGACGCCAGCGCGAACTTCGACATGCAGTCGCTCGCGTCACTGCTGCACGGTGACAGGATCACCGTGCGCCGCTCGCAGCACAAGGTACGATTCCTGCATCCCCGCGGCTGGACCTACTTCGACACGCTGCGCAAGAAACTGCACTGGAACGAGGGGAACGTGTGAGCCTGAAACGCCTGGCCCTGCGCGATTTCGTGATCGTCCGCGAGCTCGAGCTGGAGCTGGCGGAGGGCTTCTCCGTGCTCACCGGCGAGACCGGCGCCGGCAAGTCCATCCTGGTCGATGCGCTGCAGCTCGCGCTGGGCGCGCGGGCCGAATCCGCCGCCGTGGTGCGCGAAGGCGCCGCCCGTACCGAGATCAGCGCCGAATTCGACCTGCCCGCCTCGCTGGTGCCCTGGCTGCAGGAAGCCGGCTTCGACGCCGGCGACGCGCTGCTGCTGCGCCGCACCGTGGACAACCAGGGCAAGAGCCGCGCCTGGATCAACGGCAGCGCCGCCACCGCCACGCAGCTGCGCGAGGTCGGCGACCACCTGGTGGACATCCACGGCCAGCATGCCTGGCAGAGCCTCACGCGGCCGGCCTCGGTGCGCTCGCTGCTCGACGGCTATGCCGGCATCGCCACCGACAAGCTGCAGCAGCTGTGGACCGGCTGGCGCGCCGCGCAGAAGCTGCTGGCCGACGCGCGCACGGCGCAGGACACGCTGCAGCGCGAACGCGAGCGCCTGGCCTGGCAGATCGGCGAGGTGGACAAGCTCGCGCCCGGCGCGGACGAGTGGGACGAACTCAATGCCAGCCACACGCGGCTGTCGCACGCGCAGGCGCTGCTCGATGCCGCCAACGGCGCGCAGCAGCGGCTCGATGGCGAGGAAGGCGGCGCCCGCCAGAACCTGGCGCAGGCGCTGGACGCGCTGCGCGACCAGGAACACCTGGAGCCCCAGTTCCGCGAGATCGCGGAGGTGCTGGCCTCCAGCCTGGCGCAGATGGAAGACGCCGCGCATTCGCTGCAGGGCTACCTGCGCAAGACGGACCTGGACCCGCAGCGCCTGGCCGAACTCGACGAGCGCATGTCGAACTGGCTGTCGCTGGCGCGCCGCTACAAGCGCCAGCCCGCCGAACTGCCGGCGCTGCTGGCCGGCTGGAAGGACGAACTGAAGAAGCTCGATGCCGCCGCCGACCTCGCCGCGCTGGAAGCGGCCGAGAAGAAGGAACACGAGGCCTTCCTCGCCGAGGCCCGCGCGATTTCGAAAGCCCGCGGCAAGGCCGCGCCACAGCTGTCCAAGGCGGTGACGCAGGCCATGCAGGGCCTGGGCATGCAGGGCGGCCGCTTCGAAGTGGCGCTGGAGAAGGGCGACACGCCTTCGGCCTTCGGGCTGGAGGAAGTGAGCTTCCTGGTGGCGGGCCATGCCGGCAGCACGCCGCGGCCCGTGGGCAAGGTGGCCTCGGGCGGCGAGCTCTCGCGCATCGCGCTGGCCATTGCGGTCACGACCAGCCGCCTGGGCGAAGCGCAGACGCTGATCTTCGACGAGGTGGATTCGGGCGTCGGCGGCGCCGTCGCCGAGACCGTGGGCCGCCTGATGAAGCAGCTGGGGCGCGACCGCCAGGTGCTGGCCGTCACGCACCTGCCGCAGGTCGCGGCTTGCGCGGACCACCACCTGCTGGTGGCCAAGCAATCGCAGGCCGGTGGCGTCAGCAGCACGGTGGCGCCGGTGGAAGGGGAAAAGCGGGTCGCGGAGATCGCGCGCATGCTGGGCGGCGAAAGGCTGTCCGGCACGACGCTCGCACACGCGAAGGAAATGCTCGGTGACGCCGCGGCGGCACCGGAAAGCTGAGGCTTCCCATGTCGCTGGAACTCGTCCTCATCACCGGCATGTCCGGCTCCGGCAAGTCGGTGGCGCTGCGCGCGCTGGAGGATGCGGGCTACTTCTGCGTGGACAACCTGCCGCCGGAACTCTTGCTGGAGTTCGCCGCGCTGGAGGACCGCAACCAGCGGCGGCGCGTGGCGATCGCCATGGACGTGCGCACGGCCAATTCGCTGCCGCAGGTGCCCGCCCACCTGCAGGAACTGGTGCGGCAGGGGCATGCGGTGCGGCCGCTGTTCCTCGATGCGGCCACCGACACGCTGGTGCGGCGCTTTTCCGAGACGCGCCGGCGCCATCCGCTGTCGGCCAGCGACCTGTCCGGCGACCAGCACCGCGCGGTGGTGGATGCGATCGAGCTGGAACGCCAGCTGCTGGCCGACCTGCGCGAGCACGCGCACGTGATCGACACCAGCGTGCTGCGCGCCTCGCAGTTGCAGGACTACGTGAAGTCGCTGCTGTCGGCGCCGCTGGCGCAGATGACGCTGGTGTTCCAGTCCTTCTCGTACAAGCGCGGCATCCCGGTGGACGCCGACTACGTGTTCGACGTGCGCATGCTGCCCAATCCGCACTACGAGCCCGAGCTGCGCGACCTGACCGGCCAGGACGACCCGGTGATCTCCTACCTGCGCAAGAGCCAGGAAGTCGAGGACACATACGGCGACATCTGCGCCTTCCTCGACCACTGGCTGGAGCCGCTGGCGCGCAACCACCGCAGCTACGTCACGGTGGCGATCGGCTGCACCGGCGGCCAGCACCGCTCGGTGTACCTGGTGGAGCGGCTGGCGGAGGAGTTCGGGCAGCGCTGGTCGACGTTGAAGCGCCACCGCGAAATCGAAGGGCGCCAGGCGGCAGCGCCGTAGTTCAGGCGGACCGTTCCAGGAACTTGCGCACCGGCGCCGGCAGACCGAGCTTCGGCCACTCGCCCGAAGCAAACCAGGCGCCCTCCGCCCCGCTCCACTCCGCCGGCACCACCGCCTGCACCGGATGCAGGTGCAGGTCCTTGTGCGTCAGCACGTGCACGAAGGGCTCCACCTCGCGCAGCTGCCGGCGCGCCGTCTTCGGCAGCATCTCTTCCAGCGCGTCGCGGCTGCCGAACACCGGCAGGCAGTACAGCCCGGCCCACACGCCCGGCGTCGGGCGCTTCTGCAGCCAGACCGAGCCGTCGCCCGCCTGCGCGTGCAGCAGCCACAGCGACTCGGCGCTGCGCTTGAGCTTGCGCGTCTTCACGGGGTAGGCCTCGGGCCGGCCTTCCTTCGCCGCCGCGCATTGCGGCTGCACCGGGCAGAGCAGGCAACTCGGGTTGCGCGGCAGGCAGACGGTGGCGCCGATGTCCATCAGGCCCTGCGTGTAGCGCGGCATGTTCTCCTGCAGCTCGCGCGTCGGCAGCAGGGCGCGCGCATGCTCCCACAGCTGGCGCTCGTTCGCTCCCGCACTGAGGTCCTCGCCGAGCCCCAGCACGCGTGAGCACGCGCTTGACGTTGCCGTCCAGGATCGCCGCCCGTTCGCCGAAGCAGAAGGAGGAGATCGCCGCCGCCGTCGAAGGCCCGATGCCGGGCAGCGTCGCCAGCACTCGCGCCGTGCGCGGAAAGGCCCCGCCATGCAGCGCCACGACGTCCTGCGCGCAGCGGTGCAGGTTGCGCGCGCGGCTGTAGTAGCCCAGCCCGCTCCACAGCGCCAGCACGTCGTCGAGCGGCGCGGCGGCCAGCGACTGCACGTCGGGGAAGCGCGCGAGGAAGCGGTCGTAGTAGCCCAGCACCGCCGCCACCTGCGTCTGCTGCAGCATGATTTCGGAAAGCCAGACACGGTAGGGATCGCGCGTGTTCTGCCAGGGAAGGGTGTTGCGGCCGTGCGTGCGCTGCCAGCGGACGACACGGCCGGCAAAGCCGGCGGGAAGCATCTACGCCGTCTTGAGGGCGGGCTGCGCCGCGGCGGCCTTGCCCGACATGATCGAGCTGTTGGTCAGGTGCGCGGTCAGCTCGGACAGCTTGTGTTCCAGCGTGTCCAGCGCTTCTTCCTGCGCCTGGATCTCGGCGATGCGGTCGTCCAGGCCGCTGGCGGCCTGCTGGATGCGTTCGATCGCTTCCAGGCGGCGGCCGAAGTTGCGGCGGCGTTCGCGCAGCTGCGCATCGAGCTGCGCCGCGGCGGACTTGTTCCACAGCTCCACCTCGCCCAGCGCCGATTCGTAGATGACGCGCAGGCGCGTGGCCAGCGCGCGCACCAGGCGGTCGGCGAATTCGGGTTGCGCCAGCTTGAGCGCGTTGCTCACGCCAAGGTACTGGTTGTGGCTGCGCTCGACCAGGTCGAGGTCGCGTTCGTAGCGCGCCAGGTCCGGCTCGCGCGGGGCCTGCAGCGAGAAACCGTATTCGGCGTTCAGCTGCCGGAAGGTGCCGGTCAGCATGGTCTGGATCTCGCCGCTGACCTTCTCGGCGCGGCGCAGGCCTTCGCGCAGGCGGTCGAAGGTCTGGCCGTAGGCCTTGCGCACGCCCAGCTTCAGGCCCGGCGTGCGCAGCGCGCCGGTGAGCTCCGCCATCTCGGTCTTGAGCGTGGAGGTGCCCAGCAGGTTGAACACGTCGCGCAGCAGCTTCAGGTGCACCGAGCGCACCGCGTGGATCTTGGCGCCGCTGGCGTCGAACTCCGCCTGCTCCTGCTCGATGCGCGCGCGCATGTGCTTGATGACGGAGGTGTTCTTGCCGCGCAGGCCCTTGAGCTCCACCATCTGCTCGGCCAGGTCGCGCCGGCGGATGCCCAGCGAACGCGTCGCTTCCGAGCGCAGTTCGGTGATGTTGGTGGTGACCGAGGCGCGCAGGATCTTCTGCCGCTGCCCCATCACGCCTTCGGCCAGCGCATGTTCCAGCGCGGGCAGGTTGCTCACCTTGAGCAGGTCGGCATTGTTGTTGACCTTGGCGACCAGGCCCTTCTGCCCGGACACGGGAATGACCTGCTGTTCCTCGATGCCCAGCACTTCGGCCGTGGTCTTGCGCTGGCGGTCGATCTGCGCCTGCACCTGGTAGGGCGTGCTGAGCGCGTCCCACATGGTGTCGATCTTGTTCAGGACGACCAGGCGCGAAGCGGAGTCGGTGTCTTCGGCGATCAGGTGTTCGCGCCAGATGGCGAGGTCCGACTTGGTCACGCCGGTGTCGGCGGCCAGGATGAAGACCACTGCGTGCGCCTGCGGGATCAGGTTGACGGTCAGCTCGGGCTCGGCGCCGATGGCGTTCAGGCCCGGGGTGTCCAGGATCACCAGGCCCTGCTTGAGCAGCGGGTGCGCGATGTTGATCAGGGCATGGCGCCAGCGCGGCACTTCGACCAGGCCGTCGGCGTGCACCATCGGGTTGTCTTCCGGCGCATCCTCGTGCCAGAAGCCCAGGGCCTTGGCCTCTTCGACCGTCACGCGGCGGATCTCGGAGACCTTCTCGAAGGCCTGCGCGAGCTGCGCGGGATCGTTCACGTCCAGGTCGAGGCGGGTCCACTTCTCGGGGACCATGCGCCATTCCATCAGCGGCTGCGTCTGCAGGCGCGTTTCGATCGGCAGCAGGCGCAGGCAGGGCGGGACCTCGGGGTCGTAGCCCAGCTCGGTCGGGCACATCGTGGTGCGGCCCGCGCTGGCCGGCATGATGCGGCGCTTGTAGCCGGCGAAGAAGATCGCGTTGATCAGTTCCGACTTGCCGCGCGAGAACTCGGCGACGAAGGCGACCATCACCTTGTCGGAGCGCATCTGCGACTCCAGGCGGCGCAGGCGTTCCTCGACGGCGCTATCCAGCAGGTCGTGGTCCTTCAGCCATTCGGACAGCAGCTTCAGGCGCAAGGCGAACTCGCGCCGCCATGCGCCGTGCTGGTCGAACTGCTCGTTGAAGGATGTAGCCACTGGGTCCCCGTACTCTCGATTGAATATAGCAGCGAAGCCCTTTTTCGCTCAGGACTTCTGGCACACCGTGCAGAAATACGTTGCGCGCGCGCCCTGCCGGATCATCCGGATGGGAGAGCCGCACACCCGGCAAGGCTCGCCCTGCCGGTCGTACACCATCGCCTCCAGCTGGAAGTAGCCCGACTCCCCCTGCGCATTGGAGAAATCCCGCAGGGTGCTGCCTCCTTTTTCCACCGCCTTCGCCAACACTTCACGGATCGCCGCCTGCAGGCGCCGCGCGCGCCGGCCGGCTGATGCGGCTGGCCGCCAGCGTGGGGCGGATGCCCGCGAGGAACAGCGCCTCCGATGCATAGATGTTGCCGACGCCTACGACGATGTCGCCGGAAAGCAGCACCTGCTTGATCGCCGCCTTGCGCTTCTTCAGCGCCGCGTGGAAGGCATCGGGCGCGAAGCCCTCGCCCAGCGGCTCCACGCCCAGCCCACCGAGCAGCTTCGCCGCCTGCGGCGCGGCCTCGCTCTCGCTGTACACCACCGCGCCGAAGCGGCGCGGATCGTTCAGGCGCAGCACGCCCTGGCTGGTGACGAGGTCGAAGTGGTCGTGCAGCGCGGCCTCCGGCATGCTGGCGTCGAAGCGCAGGCTTCCCGACATGCCAAGGTGCATCAAGAGCAGCCCGCGGTCCAGATCCAGCAGCAGGTATTTGCCGCGCCGCCGGACAGACGTCACCTTCCGGCCGACGAGCGATGCAGGGTCTATGCCCAGCGGCCAACGCAAGGCCTTGCCCACGCGCACCTTTTCGATGCGCGCGCCGGCGATCCGGCCGGCGAAGCTCTGGCGGGTGACCTCGACTTCGGGGAGTTCAGGCATGGGGGAAAAAGGCTTCGGATTATGATGGTTCGATGATGCGATTTCCCCTGGTGGCAGTGGCCGCCCTCCTCGCGGCGTGCGCCGCGGGCATCCCTGTGAAGGCGCAGGGACCGCGGCCCACCGTGGTCGCCGCCGCGCCGCCGAACAGCGGCCTCGATGCGGAACTTTTCTACCAGCTGCTGCTCGGCGAACTCAACGTGCGCAGCGAGGAGCCGGCCGCCGGCTTCGCCCTGATCCTGGACGCCGCCCGCAAGACCGGCGACGCCACCCTGTACCAGCGCGCGGTCGAACTCGCCTTCCAGGCGCGCAACGGCGAAGCCGCGCTGCAGGCCGCGCGCGCCTGGAAGCAGGCCTTCCCGCAGTCACGCGAAGCCAACCGCTACGTGCTGCAGATCCTGGTGGCGCTCAATCGCGTTCCCGAGAGCCTCGACCCGCTGAAGACGGAGATCGCGCTGACCGATCCCAAGGACCGCGCCGCCGTGATCGCCTCGCTGTCGCGCAACTACGCGCGCGCGACCGACAAGAAGCAGGCCGCCGCCACCGTCGAACAGGCGCTGGCCGACTACCTGAACAAGCCGGACACCGGCGCCTCGGCCTGGAGCGCGGTGGGCCGCCTGCGCCTGGCCGCCGGCGACACGGCGGGCGCGCTGGATGCGGCGCGCCGCGGCCAGGCGATCAGCCCCAAGGCCGAAGGCCCGGTGCTGCTGGCGCTGGAACTGATGGACCCCAAGCAGCCCCAGGCCGAAGCCCTGGTGCGCGGCTACATGCAGTCGCAGCCGCTGCCGGAACTGCGCATGGCCTACGCGCGGGCGCTGCTGGATGCGCAACGCCATTCCGAGGCGCTGGCGCAGCTCAAGGCGGTGACCACCGAACGGCCCGAACTGGCGGAAGCCTGGCTGGCGCAGGGCACGCTGCTGGTGGCGGACAACCACCTGCCCGACGCGGAGGTGGCGCTGCGCAAGTACCTGGAACTGATGCAGGCGCAGCCGGCCGGCGAGGACAAGAGCCGCGGCACCGCGCAGGCCTTCCTGTCGATGGCGCAGATCGCCGAGCGCCGCCGCGACTTTCCCGCCGCCAACGCCTGGCTGGACCGCATCGAGAACTCGCAGGACCTGGTGCAGGCGCAGAACCGGCGCGCCTCCATCCTGGCGCGCCAGGGCAAGATGGAAGAGGCCCGCAAGCTGCTGCGCGCGCTGCCGGAGCGCACCCCGCCGACGCGCGCATGAAGACCATGGCGGAAGTGCAGCTGCTGCGGGACAACAAGCTTTACAAGCCGGCCTACGACCTGCTCGCGCAGGCCACCGCCAAGGACCCGGCCGATCCCGACCTGCTCTACGACCAGGCCATGATGGCCGAGAAGATGGGCAACTTCGACACCATGGAAAAGCTGCTGCGCCAGCTCATGGCGAAGAAGCCCGACTACCACCACGCGTACAACGCGCTGGGCTTCTCGCTGGCCGAGCGCAACGTGCGCCTGCCCGAGGCCAAGCAGCTGATCCAGAAGGCGCTGGAATTCGCGCCCGGCGACCCCTTCATCAGCGACAGCCTGGCCTGGGTGGAATACCGCATGGGCAACAAGGCCGAGGCGCTGCGCATCCTGCAGGCCGCCTACAAGGACCGGCCCGACCCCGAGATCGCCGCCCACCTCGGCGAAGTGCTGTGGAGCCTGGGCCAGCGCGACCAGGCGCAGGCGATCTGGCGCGAGGGCATCCTGCTCAACGCCGAGAACGAGACGCTGGTGGAAACCTTGAAGCGGCTGAAGGTGAAGCCGTGAGCCTGCGCCTGCCGCGCGCCTGGCTCGGCGCCGCGCTGTGCGCCCTGCTGCTGGCCGGCTGCGCGGTGCCGCCGCGCACGCCCACGGCACCCGGCGTCCAGGTGTGGACCGGGCGGCTGGCGCTGACGGTGGAAGGCCAGGCCAACCAGTCCTTTTCCGCCGGCTTCGAGCTCAAGGGGGCACCGGAAGCCGGCGAGCTGCGGCTGTCGAATCCCCTGGGCGGCACGGTCGCCGAACTGGCGTGGTCGCCCGGCACGGCCACCCTGCGCAGCAACGGCAGCACGAAGGCCTTCCCCTCGCTGGAAAGCCTGGTGCAGGAAGCCACCGGCGCGCCGCTGCCGGTGGCTGCCCTGTTCGACTGGCTGGCCGGCCGGGCCACCCCGGTGGCGGGCTGGGAAGCCGACGTGAGCCAGGTGAACGAAGGGCGCCTGCGCGCCCGCCGCAGCGACCCGCCGCCGCCGGCCGACCTGCGGGTGCTGTTCGAGCGCTAAAGGCGATGCGTTCGCTGCACGAGGTCGCGGCCCCCGCGAAGCTGAACCTGTTCCTGCACGTCACGGGACGGCGCGCCGACGGCTACCACCTGCTGCAGTCGGTCTTCATGCTGCTGGACTGGCATGACACCCTGCACTTCGAACGGCGCCCCGGCGGCAAGCTCAGCCGCGAGGACCTGGGGGCGCCGCTTCCTGGCGAGGACCTGACGCTGCGGGCCGCCCGCGCCCTGCAGCAGGCCAGCGGCTGCACCGAGGGCGCGCACATCGCGATCGACAAGCGCCTGCCGGCCGAAGCCGGAATGGGCGGCGGCTCCTCGGACGCGGCCAGCTGCCTGCTGGCGCTCAACCGCCTGTGGCAGCTGGACCTGCCGCTGGCGGCACTGGAGAAGATCGGCCTGGCGCTCGGCGCCGACGTCCCCTTCTTCCTGCGCGGACGCAATGCCTGGGTGGAGGGGTGGGCGAGCGCATCACCCCGGTCACGCTGCCGCCGGCCGGCTTCGTGGTGGTGAAGCCGGCGCGCGGCCTGGCCACCAAGGACATCTTCGGCCACCCCGCGCTGAAACGGGACAGCGACGGTGCTACAATCTCGGGCTTTGCTGCAGATCCCTGGGGTTTCGGTCACAACGACCTGGAGCCCGTGGCCCGGCAGCTTTGTCCCGAGGTGGGCGAAGCGATCGAATGGCTGGGTTTGCAGGGCTTGCGGGCCCGCATGACGGGTTCGGGCAGCGCGGTCTTCGCGCTGTTGCCGCCGGGTGCGAACCTGGCGCAGGCCCCGAAGCACTGGGCCCGGGCTGGGTGGGTGGTGCGGGAATGCGGCAATATGGAGGTTCATCCCCTGGTGGGATGGGCACCCAGCGACGATTCGGTCGGCGGCTGATTTTCAGCGGTCGACCCGTGTAGGGGAGTCGCCAAGTTGGTTAAGGCACCGGATTTTGATTCCGGCATGCGAGGGTTCGAGTCCTTCCTCCCCTGCCAAACCGTTCGTTGAGTTGGGTTAAATCACTTTCATGCAGGTTGCTCCTCCCACCCCCGATTTCATGGTGTTCACCGGCAATGCGAATCCCGCATTGGCCGAGGAAATCGCCGGCCACCTGGGCATCTCGCTCGGCGCGGCCACGGTCGGACGCTTCTCCGACGGCGAAGTCACCGTGGAAGTCAACACCAACGTGCGGGCACGGGACGTGTTCGTGGTGCAGTCCACCTGCGCCCCGACCAACGAGAACCTGATGGAACTGCTGATCATGGTCGACGCGCTCAAGCGCGCCTCGGCCGAGCGGATCAGCGCGGTGATCCCCTACTTCGGCTACGCCCGCCAGGACCGCCGCCCGCGCTCCAGCCGGGTGCCGATCTCGGCCAAGGTGGTGGCCAACCTGCTGGAAACCGTGGGCGTGGCGCGCGTGCTGACCATGGACCTGCACGCCGACCAGATCCAGGGCTTCTTCGACATCCCCGTCGACAATATCTACGCCTCGCCGGTGCTGCTGCGCGACCTGCGCCAGAAGAACTACGAGGACCTGATCGTGGTGTCGCCCGACGTCGGCGGCGTGGTCCGCGCCCGCGCGCTGGCCAAGCAGCTGGGCACCGACCTGGCGATCATCGACAAGCGCCGCCCGAAGGCGAACGTGTCGGAAGTGATGCACGTCATCGGCGACATCGAGGGCCGCAACTGCGTGATCATGGACGACATGATCGACACCGCCGGCACCCTGGTGAAGGCGGCCGAAGTCCTGAAGGAACGCGGCGCCAAGCACGTGTACGCGTACTGCACGCACCCGATCTTCTCGGGTCCGGCCATCGAGCGGCTCGCCAAGGGCGCGGCGCTCGACGAGGTGGTGGTGACCAACACCATCCCGCTGTCGGAAGCCGCCCGCGGCTGCACCAAGATCCGCCAGCTCACGGTGGCGCCGCTGATCGCCGAAACGGTCCAGCGCATCGCCACCGGCGAGTCGGTGATGAGCCTGTTCTCGGACCAGGTCAACCTGTTCTGAGGCATCTGAGGTCCCCTTGACGGGGGCCATTTTTGAAACCGGCAGCACACTGGTCGCGGTGGCTGTCCGAATTGGAGAGAGTCATGAAATTCGTCGCTTTCGAGCGCGCCAAGCAGGGTACGGGTGCGAGCCGCCGTCTCCGCAATACCGGCAAGACCCCGGGCATCGTGTACGGTGGCGAAGGCCAGCCGCAGCTGATCGAGCTCGATCACAACGCGCTGTTCCACGCCCTGAAGAAGGAAGCCTTCCACTCCTCGATCCTCGAGATGGAACTGGCCGGCAAGGCCGCCAAGGTGCTGCTGCGCGACGTGCAGTACCACCCCTACCGCCAGCAGGTCCAGCACGTGGACTTCCAGCGCGTGGACGCCAACACCCGCCTGCACATGAAGGTGCCGGTGCACTACAAGGGCGCCGAGGAATCGCAGGCCGTCAAGCTGGAGCACTGCATGGTGAACCCGGTCATCAACGACCTGGACATCTCCTGCCTGCCCGCCGACCTGCCCGAGTTCATCGAGGTGGACCTGTCCGGCCTGAAGAAGGGCATGACCCTGCACCTGAACGACATCACGCTGCCCAAGGGCGTGAAGGCCGTCACGCACGGCAAGCCGAACCCGGTGCTGGTGTCGGTGGTGACCTCCGCGGCCGAAGAGTCCGCCGAAACCGCCGCCGAAGGCGCCGCGCCCGCGGCTGCCGCTCCGGCTGCCGACGCGAAGGCCGCTCCCGCGGCCAAGGGTGGCAAGGAAGCCGCGGCCAAGCCGGCTGCCAAGGCTCCCGCCGCCAAGGCGCCCGCGAAGAAGTAAGCCTTTCCCGGCCGAACCGAAAAGCCCGCGCAAGCGGGCTTTTTCTTTCCATGTGGCGACAATAGTTGCCTTGGCGCCGAGCGCGCCGCGCACTACCTTCCGACAAGATCATGATCAAGCTGTTCGTGGGCCTGGGCAATCCCGGGCCGGAATACGAGGCCACCCGCCACAACGCCGGGTTCTGGTGGGTGGACGCGCTCGCGCGCGAACTCAAGGCCAACCTGGTGGCCGACCGCGGCTACCACGGCCTGGTCGCCCGCACCAACGTGCACGGCCAGGTGGTCTGGCTGCTGGAGCCGCAGACCTTCATGAACCTTTCGGGCAAGTCGGTGGCGGCGCTGGCGCGCTTCTACAAGATCGCGCCGGAGGAAATCCTGGTGGCGCACGACGAACTCGACGTCGTCCCCGGCCAGGCCAAGCTGAAGTTCGGCGGCAGCCACGCCGGCCACAACGGCCTGCGCGACATCCACGCGCAGCTGGGCACCGACGACTACTGGCGCCTGCGCATCGGCATCGGCCACCCCGGCGTCAAGTCGGAAGTGACCAACTGGGTGCTGAAGAGGCCTGCGCCCGAGCAGCGCACCGCGATCGAGGAGTGCGTGGCGCGCACCCTCAAGGCCGTACCGGCCCTGCTGGCCGGCGAGATGGACAAGGCCACGCTGATCGTGCACACGCACAA
Organism: Ramlibacter montanisoli; assembly: GCF_013087525.1. Lineage (GTDB taxonomy): Bacteria > Pseudomonadota > Gammaproteobacteria > Burkholderiales > Burkholderiaceae_C > Ramlibacter > Ramlibacter montanisoli. Next base: position 3,284,307 of record NZ_JABFCS010000001.1, read on the forward strand.
GCCGCCGCGGCCCAAGCCCCCGCGCCCCGAAGAACCCTGACCCGCTCCGAGGAGGAGACCGTGCGCCTGCATCCCACCCTGGTCCTCGCCACCGTCGCCCTGGCCGCCTCGGCACAGGCGCAGACGGTCTACCGCTGCGGCAGCAGCTACAGCCAGCAGCCCTGCCCCGGCGGCCAGCCGGTGGCCGCGTCGGATGCGCGCGCGCCCGCCGACGCCGCGCGGGCCACCGGCCATGCGGCCGCGGACATGAAGCGGGCCGAGGCGATGGAGAAGGCACGGCTGGCGCAGGAGAAGAACGCGCCCAGGGCCATCATCATCGGGCCGCAGACGCCGGCGGTGGCGGATGCCAAGCCGGCGAAGGACGGCAAGAAGGCGAAGGCGGGCAAGCTGGAGCAGTTCACGGCGGTGGCGCCGGGGGCGAAGAAGCCCGCCAGGAAGAAATCGAAGAAGACGACGTAGGCTGGGGTGACCCACGGGAACCCCAGCGATGCGCGCAAGCGCTGGGGTTCGCTGCGCTCACCACCAGCCTACGAGGGAGCGCCGGGGATCCCGGGAGCCGCATCCTTCTTCGCCTGCGCGATCAGCCTCTGGTACTTCTGCCAGAGCGTCTCCCGGCTCTCCACCCTCTGCGGGTCCAGGGGGATGCAGGCCACGGGGCAGACCTGCACGCACTGCGGCTCGTCGAAGTGGCCCACGCACTCGGTGCACTTGTCCGGGTCGATCTGGTAGATCTCGGGGCCCAGGAAGATCGCCTCGTTCGGGCACTCGGGCTCGCAGACATCGCAGTTGATGCACTCGTCGGTAATCATCAATGCCATGGCGGCGCGGGCTCCGGAAACGACTTCTCTGGCATTATCGCCCGCTGCATGAGCCTGTTCCTGTTCAAGCGGCTGATCACCCTCATCGCGACGCTGGTAGGCACCTCCCTGGTGGTGTTCCTGGTGCTCGAGATCCTGCCCGGAAACGCGGCGCAGATCATCATGGGCCCGGACGCCTCGCCCGAGGCCGTGACCGCGCTGTCCCAGAAGCTGGGGCTGGACCGTCCCGCCCCCACGCGCTACTGGGAGTGGGTCACGGGCATGCTGCGCGGCGACCTGGGGCTCAGCTACGCCTACAGCACGCCGGTGGGCGAGCTGGTGCTGGAGCGGCTGACGCTGACGGTGCCGCTGGCCCTGATGGCGATGGCGCTGACCACCGTGCTGGCGCTGGCCGCCGGCATCTACGCCGCCTCGCGCCACAACAAGCTGGGCGACGTCGGCATCATGGGCCTGACGCAGGTGGGCATCGCCATCCCCAACTTCTGGTTCGCCATCCTGCTGATCCTGCTGTTCTCGGTGCAGCTCAAGTGGTTCGCCGCCGGCGGCTTCCCGGGCTGGGAGGAAGGCCTGCTGCCCGGGCTGCGCGCGCTGATGCTGCCGGCGCTGTCGCTGGCGGTGGTGCAGTCGGCGATCCTGGCGCGCATCACACGCTCCTCGGTGCTGGAAGTGCTGCGCGAGGACTTCGTGCGCACCGCGCGTGCCAAGGGGGTGTCGCAACGGGCGACGCTCTGGGGCCACGTGCTGCGCAACGCGCTGATCCCCGTCATCACCATCATGGGCCTGCAGTTCGCCGAGCTGCTGGCCGGCACCATCGTGGTGGAGAGCGTGTTCTACCTGCCGGGCCTGGGCCGCCTGATCTTCCAGTCGATCGCCAACCGCGACCTGATCGTGGTGCGCAACTGCGTGATGCTGCTGGCGGCCATGGTGGTGATCGTGAACTTCGTGGTCGACGTGCTCTATGCCGTGATCGACCCGCGCGTGAAGGCGAGCGACATATGAGCGCCGTCCTCGAAACGGCGCCGGTGCCGGTGCCCGCGGGCCCGGGCTTCTGGCGGCGCGCGCGCAGGCACCCCAGCTTCATGATCGGCCTGGTGCTGACGGTGCTGCTGGTGCTGGCAGCCGGCCTGTCCTTCGTGTGGACGCCGCACAACCCCTACGAGATCGACATGGGGCTGCGGCTGCGCTCGCCGGGCGGCCCCTACTTCCTGGGCACCGACCCCTTCGGGCGCGACATCGCCTCGCTGCTGCTGGTGGGGGCGCGCGCCTCCATCATCGTCGGCGTGGTGGCGGTGGGCATCGGCCTGGTGATCGGCACCGCGCTGGGGCTGCTGGCCTCGGCGAAACGCGGCTGGGTCGAGGAGGGGATCATGCGGCTGGCCGACTTCGGCTTCGCCTTCCCCGCGATCCTGTCGGCGATCATGCTCACCGCGGTGTTCGGCCCCGGCATGGTGATCGCCATCATCGCCATCGGCATCTACAACATCCCCACCTTCGCGCGCATCATCGCGCGCGTCGGCCAACGCGGTGTGGGGCCGCGAGTTCGTGCTGGCCGCGCGCGCCTGCGGCAAGGGCAACTTCGCGATCACCATGGAGCACGTGCTGCCGAACATCCTGTCGGTGCTGATCGTGCAGGCCACCATCCGCTTCGCGATTGCGATCCTGGCCGAAGCGGCGCTGTCCTATCTGGGCCTGGGCACGCAGCCGCCGCAGCCTTCCTGGGGACGCATGCTGAGCGAAGCGCAGACCCTGCTGTTCCAGGCCCCGCGGCTGGCGGTGTTCCCGGGCATCGCGATCGCGTTCGCGGTACTCGGCTTGAACCTGCTGGGCGACGGGCTGCGCGACCTGTTCGACCCGCGGCTGGCGAGGAAACGCTGATGCCGCTGCTCGAAGTCCGCGACCTCTCGGTCGAACTGCAGACGCACCGCGGCCCGGCCTATGCCGTGCGCGACGCCAGCTTCTCGCTGGAGCCCGGCGAGACGCTGGGCCTGATCGGTGAATCCGGCAGCGGCAAGTCGATCACCGCCATGGCGCTGCTGGGCCTGCTGCCGGAAAACGCGCGGGTCACCGGCAGCATCGTGTTCGAGGGCCGCGAGCTGGTGGGGCTGCGCGAGCGCGATCTGTGCGAGCTGCGCGGCGACCGCATCGGCATGATCTTCCAGGAGCCGATGACGGCACTGAACCCGGTGCACACCGTCGGCGACCAGGTGGCGGAACCGCTGCGGCTGCACCGCGGCCTGTCGGCGTCGGCGGCGCGCAAGGAAGCGGTGGCATTGCTCGATCGCGTCGGCATCCCCGATGCCGCGCGCCGGATCGACGCCTATCCGCACCAGTTCTCCGGCGGCCAGCGCCAGCGCGTGACGATCGCGATGGCCCTGGCCTGCGGGCCCGACCTGCTGATCGCCGACGAGCCGACGACGGCGCTCGACGTGACCATCCAGCGGCAGATCCTGGACCTGATCCGCGAGCTGGTGGCCGAACGCAGGATGGCGCTGATCCTGATCTCGCACGACCTGGGCGTGATCGCGCAGAATGTACAGCGCATGCTGGTGATGTACGGCGGCAGCGTGGTGGAAAGCGGGCCCACCACCGAGGTGTTCGCCCACCGCATGCATCCCTACTCGCTGGGGCTGTTCGGTGCGCGGCCGGGCCTGCGCCGGGTGAAGGGGCAGCGGCTGGCCACCATTCCGGGGACGGTGCCGGAGCTGGTGGACATGCCGAAAGGGTGTCCGTTTGCGGGGCGCTGTCGGTTGACGGTTCCGGAGTGCAACGTGGCGCTGCCGGCGCCGGTCGAGGTGGGTCCGGAGCATAGTGCGCGGTGCATTCGGCTGGAGGTGGTGAGGGCGGAGAAGGCGGCGCTGGGGAGCGCCCCCACCCCACCCCCCCCCCCGGGGGGGAGGGAGGAACAGCCATGACGGCGCTGCTTGAAGTGCGCGACCTGCGCAAGGACTACGCGCTGCCGCGCGAGAAGCTGTTCGAGGCGCCCGGCAAGGTGCACGCGCTGCAGGGCGTGAGCTTCACCATCGAGGCCGGCCGCAGCCTGGGCATCGTCGGCGAGTCGGGCTCGGGCAAGTCCACGCTGGCGCGCCTGGTGATGGCGCTGGACCAGCCGACCGCGGGCAGCGTGCGCCTGCTCGGGCGCGACCTGCACGCGCTGCCGCGCGAGGAACTGCGCGTGGCCCGGCGCGACTTCCAGATGGTGTTCCAGGACCCCTATGGCTCGCTCGATCCGCGCCAGACCGTGGAACGCATCGTCACCGAGCCGCTGGACGCGCAAGGCGGCGTGACGCGCGAGGAGCAGCACGGGCGGGCCAGCGAGGTGCTGCAGGCCGTAGGGCTGCGCGCCAACGACCTGCGCAAGTACCCGCACGAGTTCTCCGGCGGCCAGCGCCAGCGCATCGCGATCGCCCGCGCGCTCATCACGCGCCCGCGCCTGATCGTCGCCGACGAACCGGTGAGCGCGCTGGACGTCTCGGTGCAGGCGCAGGTGCTCAACCTGATGCAGGACCTGCAGGCCGAATTCGGCATCACCTACATGCTGATCAGTCACGACCTGGCGGTGGTGCACCACCTGTGCGAGGACGTCGCCGTGCTCTGGCAGGGCCGCATCGTCGAACAGGGCCCGCCCGAGCGCCTGTTCGCCGCCCCGGAGCACCCCTACACCCGCACGCTGCTGGCCGCCGTGCCCGAACCCGAGCCCCTGGCCTCTCCTCTTGCCTTGCCCGCCGAATCTCGGGGATGATGCCCGGCAAGGCCCGAGCGCGGCCGCAACTTCCGTTTGTCCAAGCTCCCTGGAGTTCCTCACCATGATCCAACGCCGCAGCGTCCTCACGCACACCGCTTCCCTGGCCGCCCTGGCCACCCTGCCGGCCGGCGTGCTGGCGCAGAACCGCAAGAATTCGATCGTCATGGCGATGACGCTGGAGCCGACGCCGGGGCTGGACCCCACCGGCGGCGCCGCTTCCTCCATCGCCGAGGTCACGCTGTACAACATCTACGAGACGCTCACCAAGATCAACGCTGACGGCTCGGTCACGCCGCTGCTGGCCGAGAGCTGGGAAGTCTCGCCGGACCTCACCACCTACACCTTCAAGCTGCGCAAGGGCGTCAAGTTCCACAACGGCGAGCCCTTCAACGCGCAGGCCGTGAAGTTCTCCTTCGACCGCGCCGGCGCGGAGAAGAGCGTCAACAAGGACAAGCGCACCTTCGCCAACCTCTCGACGCAGGCGATCGACGAACACACGGTGGTGGTCCTGACCAAGGAGATCGACCCCGACTTCCCCTTCCTCATGGGGCAGGCCACGGCGGTGATCGTGGAGCCCAAGAGCGCCGACTCCAACATGACCAAGCCGGTGGGCACCGGCCCCTACGTTCTGGACAACTGGGTGAAGGGCTCGTCGATCTCGCTGAAGAAGTGGGATGGCTACCGCAACGCGGCGGCCATCAAGATCCCGCGCGCCACCTTCCGCTTCATCCAGGACCCGGCGGCGCAGGTGGCCGCCATGCTGGCCGGCGACGTGGACCTGTTCCCGCGCATCACGCCGCGCAGCGTGGAACAGTTCAAGGGCAACCCGCGCTTCCAGGTGCTGGTCTCCGGCTCGCGCGCCAAGACCATCCTGGCGATCAACAACAAGAAGAAGCCCTTCGACGACGTGCGCGTGCGCCGCGCGGTGGCGATGGCGGTGGACCGCAAGGCCGTGATCCAGGGTGCCGGCGACGGCTACGGCGCGCCGATCGGCAGCCACTACCCGCCCAGCGCGCCCGGCTACGTGGACACCACCGGCGTGAACCCCTACAACCCCGAGCGCGCCAAGGCGCTGCTGAAGGAAGCGGGCGTCACCGGGCCGCTGGAAGTCACCATCACGCTGCCGCCGCCGCCCTACGCGCGCCAGGGCGGCGAGGTGATCGCCTCGCAGCTGGCCAAGGTGGGCATCACCGCCAAGCTGCAGAACGTGGAATGGGCGCAGTGGCTGTCCAACGTCTACGGCAACAAGAACTACGACATGACGATCATCTCCCACGTCGAGCCCTTCGACCTGGGCAACTTCGCCAAGCCGGACTACTACTGGAACTACCAGTCGGCCAAGTTCAACGACCTGTACGCCAAGTACAAGACCACGGCCAGCGCCAAGGACCGCATGAAGCTGCAGGCCGACCTGCAGAAACTGCTGGCCGAGGATTCGGTGCACGCCTTCCTGTACCAGCCGCAATGGGTGACGGTGGCCAACAAGAACATCCGCGGCCTCTGGAAGGACATGCCGATCTTCGTCAACGACCTGTCCGCCCTGTCCTGGGCCTGAGGCGATGCCGGAGGCATTGCACGAACTGACGGCCCCGGCTCTCGTCGATCTCTACCGCCGGCGCGAGGTGTCGCCGGTGGAGGTCGCACGCAGCGTGCTGGGCCACGTCGAGCGCTGGGAGTACTACATCCAGGCGCTCTACCTGCTGCGGCCCGACCAGGTGATGGAGCAGGCGCGCGCCAGCGAGGCGCGCTGGCTCAAGGGCCAGCCGCTCGGGCTGATCGACGGCGTGCCGGTCACCATCAAGGACAACATCGCGACCCGCGGCGACCCGATGCCGCTGGGCACGGCCGCCACGGAGCTGGTGCCCGCGAGCGCCGATGCGCCGCCGGCGGCGCGCGTGCGCGAACAGGGCGGCGTGATCCTCGCCAAGACCACCATGCCCGACTACGGCATGCTGTCCTCGGGGCTCTCCAGCTTCCACAAGCTCGCGCGCAATCCCTGGGACATGACGAAGACGCCGGGCGGCTCGAGCGCCGGCGCGGCCGCCGCGGCGGCGGCCGGCTATGGCCCGCTGCACATCGGCACCGACATCGGCGGCTCCGTGCGCCTGCCGGCGGGCTGGTGCGGCATCTTCACGCTCAAGCCCAGCCTGGGCCGCATTCCCATCGACCCGCCCTACATCGGCCGCGCGGCCGGGCCGATGACGCGCAGCGTCGCCGACGCGGCGGTGCTGATGGACGTGCTGTCGCGCCCCGACGACCGCGACAGCATGAGCCTGCCGCACCAGGACATCGCCTGGTCGCGCTTCGACACCGGCACCGACCGCCTGCGCGGCCTGCGCATCGGCCTGCTGCTGGAAGCGGGCTGCGGCCTGGCGGTGGAGCCCGAGGTACGCGCGGCGGTGGAACGCGCGGCGCAAGCGTTCGAGCGCGCCGGCGCCGTGGTGGCGCCGATGCGGCCCTTCATGACGCAGGGCATGCTGGACGGCATGGACTGGTTCTGGCGCATGCGCTCGCACGTGGACATGCGCTCGCTGCCCGCGGACGTGAAGGCGCGCGTGCTGCCCTACATCCAGCACTGGGCCGACAGCGCCGCCGGCCTCACCGGCGAAGCGGTGTTCCGCGCCTTCCACCAGTTCCACCTGACCCGCGTGGCCGCGGTGAATGCCTGCCGGCCCTTCGACTACGTGCTGTCGCCGGTGTCGCCGGTGCCGGCCTTCGCGGCGGAACTGCCCTCGCCCACCAACGACCCGATGCGGCCGCTGGAGCACATCGGCTTCACCGTGCCCTTCAACATGTCGGAGCAGCCGGCCGCGTCGATCAACTGCGGCTACACCAGCACCGGCCTGCCGATCGGCCTGCAGATCGCGGGCAAGCGCTTCGACGACCTGGGTGTGCTGCAGGTGGCGCGCGCCTGGGAGATGATCCGGGAGGCGCAGCGGCCGTGGCCGCAGCCGCCCTCGGAAGCCATCCACCATGTGGACTGATGCCCTCGGCAATCCGCTGACCCTGCGCAGCGAGGCCAGCCTCGCCGCCGTCGACGATTTCGTCGAGGGCTTCATCGCCAGCGAAGCGCGCGCGGTGAACATCCTGCAGGCGCAGGAGGACGGCAGCGGCATCGTGCAGGCGTACTGCGCGGCGCTGCACATGTTCGCGGAGAGCGCGCAGGCGCCCGCCAACGCGCGGCCCTTCAGCGCGCGGGCACAGGCCGCGGCCAGGGACGCGACGCCGCGCGAGCAGCGCTTCATCGCCGCGGTCGCAGCCTGGGTGGCGGGAGACGTGCCGCGCGCGATCGCGCTGCACGAGGAGCAGGCGCGCGCCTTCCCGCGCGACCTCGCCTCGCTGAAGCTGGGCCAGTACCACCTGTTCAACCGCGGCGACGCGCCCGGCATGCTGCGGCTGGCGCTGCATGCGCTGCCCGCGGCAGCCGACGTGCCCTATCTGCACGGGATGCTCGCCTTCGCCTGGGAACAGTGCCATTTCCTCGAGCAGGCCGAGGCCAGCGCGCGGCAGGCAATCGCGATGCGCCGCAAGGAGCCCTGGGCGCACCATGCGCTGGCACACGTGATGCTCACGCAAGGCCGCCTGGCCGAAGGCCATGCCTTCCTGCAGGACGTCAGCAGCACCTGGACCGGGCTGAACTCCTTCATGGTCACGCACAACTGGTGGCACCAGGCACTGTTCGCGCTCGACCTGGACCGCGAGGAAGAAGTGCTGGCGCTCTACGACCGCCATGTCTGGGGCGAGGTCAAGGAGTACAGCCAGGACCAGGTCAATGCCGTCTCGCTGCTGGCGCGCATGGAGCTCGCCGGCCTGGACGTCGGCGGCCGCTGGCAGGACGTGGCGCACTACCTGCAGCAGCGGGCGCACGACCACGTGCTGCCCTTCCTCGACCTGCAATACCTGTACGGGCTCGCGCGCGCGGGCGACATCGAAGCGGCGCGCGGCTGGCTCGCGAGCATCGAGCGGCACGCGCTGCAGCGTGCCGGCGCCGAGGCCGTGCTGTGGCAGCGCGTCTGCGTGCCGGCCGCGCGCGGCCTGCTGGCCCACGCCACCGGCGACTGGAAGACGACGGTGGAGGCGCTGGGCCACGCCCTGCCCCGCATGCTGGAAATCGGCGGCAGCCATGCGCAACGCGACCTGTTCGCGCAGGTTCACCTGGATGCATTGGTGAAGAGCGGCCACCTGGCCGGTGCGCAGAACTTGCTGCAGCAGCAGGTGCGCGCGCAACCCGAATCGAAGCGCCTGCAGCGCCAGGCCGGGAAGCTCTATGCGGCCTTGGGCTTGCCGACCTTGAGGGATGAGGCCCCCAAGGGCTTCGCCCGGCCCCCGAGGGGGCGCGGCCGGCTTGAGGCGGCTCGGCGGCGGCCAACTTCTGCTGATCGTAGACGGGCTGCGGCGGCAGGTCCGTCAGGTGGCGCGTGTCGGCCCAGGTCAGGATGTCGAAGGCGCCGTCGCGCACGCGGATGCGGTTCAGCCCCGCGTTCGGAATGTCGCTCTGGCGCGGGCCGCTCAGGCCCAGCGAACGCGCGGTGCGGTAGATCATGTCGAGCACGCCGCCGTGCGTGACGACCACCACCGTCTCGTCCGGATGCGCCGCCACCAGGCGCTGCACCGCTTCCATCACCCGCGCATGGAAGGCGCGGGTCGATTCGCCTTCGGGCATCGCGAAGTCCTCGTCGAAGCGCAGCCAGCCGGCCCAGGCTTCCGGGTGTTCGCGCTGGATGTCGTCGACCTTCATGCCGTCGACGCGCCCGAAGTGCTGTTCGCGCAAGCCGCTTTCCGGCACCGGCGGCAGCGCCAGTTCACCGGCGATGGGATGCGCGGTCTGCTGCGCGCGCAGCAGGTCGCTCGCGTACACGGCGTCGGCCTTCTCGCCGGCCATGCGCGCGGCCAGGCGCCGGGCCTGTTCGAGCCCGATCGCGTTCAGGCCGACGTTCACATGGCCCTGGAAGCGCAGTTCCCGGTTCATGTCCGTCTCGCCGTGGCGGATCAACACCAGTTCCGTCATGCGTGCAGTGTCCTCATCCACGGATTATCCCGGCCGCCCGGCGATGCAGAATGGGCGAAAACCCAGCAGGGACTTCTTTTTCGGGCCATGGGCACACTAATCCTCATCCCCGGCCTGGCCGGCGACGCCGCGATGTGGCGCGAACAGCTACAGGCGCTGGCGCCCTGGCAGCCGCAGGTCAGCGATGTGCACACCCGCGAGGACGGCATCCCCGCCATGGCGGCCGCCCTGCTGCGGCAGCACGCGGGGCCGCTGGTGCTGTGCGGCGCGTCCATGGGCGGCATGGTCGCCATGGAGGCCGCGCGGCAGGCGCCGGAGCGCATCGCCGGCCTGGCGCTGCTGGGAACCGATGCGCGGCCCGATGCGCCCGAGATGACGGCGCTGCGGGAGGCGGCGATCGTGCTGTTCGCGCAAGGACGCACGCGGGAGGTCATCGCACCGAACATCGCGATGGCCTTCCATCCGGACCACGCCGCGGCGCTCGGTGCGGCCTATCTCGAATTCGTCCTGGATGCTGGCGCCGAACAGTTGATCCGGCAGAACCGCGCCGTGATCGCGCGGCCCGACGCCCGGCCGCACCTGCCGCGGCTGCAGTGTCCGGTGCTGGTGATGTGCGGCGAAGCCGACCTGCTGACGCCGCCGGAGCGCTCGCGGGAGATCGCGGCGCTGGTTCCGCAGGCGCAGCTGGTGCTGGTGCCCCGGTGCGGGCACATGCTGACGATGGAGCAGCCGGAAGTGGTGAACGCGCAATTGCGCGCCTGGCTCCCTTCCGTCCTCCCCGCGTGAGCGGGCCTACTCCCGCCCGAGGCTGCGCACCTTGTCGATCAGCCGCTGCTGCACCGTCGCCGAGACGAACTGGTGCACTTCCCCGCCCAGCACCGCGATCTCGCGCACGAAGGTGCTGCTGATGAACTGGTACTTGTCGCTGGGCGTGAGGAACACGGTCTCCACGTCCGGCATCAGGTGGCGGTTCATGCCGGCCAGCTGGAATTCGTAGTCGAAGTCGGTCACGGCGCGCACGCCGCGCACCATGGCCTTGCCGCCGCGGGCCACGACGAAGTCGCGCACCAGGCCGCTGAAGCCTTCCACCGTCACCTTGGGATTGCCGTGCAGCGCCTCGCGCGCCATGTCGATGCGCTCCTGCATGGTGAACAGGGACTTCTTGTGGTGCCCCGCCGCCACCGCCACGATCAGGCGGCCGAACAGCTGGGAGGCGCGCCGGACGACGTCCTCGTGCCCCAGGGTCATGGGGTCGAAGGTGCCGGGATAGACGGCGATGACGTCAGTGGCCATGGTGGTCTCCTCATCGCCAGGCAGGCGGGCCGGTTGCTGCGCCGCATTATGCAGCCGGGCGCAACAGGTGCCCGTGGACGGCGCCGGCGCGCATGTGGCGCACCCGCTCCAGCCGGTGGCGCGCCAGGGCCTCGTCCTGCCATTCGGTCGGCGCCTCCAGGTACAGGAAACCCTGCTCGCGCAGCGCGGGCCGCGCGGCGGCCAGGGCCTTGTCGAACAGGCCGGCGTCGAAGGGCGGGTCCAGGAACACAAGGTCCAGGCTGGCGGCCGGCTGGGCGGCCAGCACGCTGAGCGCATTGCCACGCTGCACCCGCACGTTGCCGGCAGCCAGCTTCTTCACGATCCCCCGCAGCTGGTCGACCAGGGCGCCTTCGGTCTCCACCAGCAGCACGTCGCCGGCGCCGCGCGACGCGGCTTCCAGCCCGAGGGCGCCGGTGCCGGCGAAGGCATCGACGCAGTGCCAGCCGCTCAGGTCCTGCCCCAGCCAGTTGAACAGGGTCTCGCGGACGCGGTCGGGGGTGGGCCGCAGTCCGGGGCGATCGGCCACCGGCAGCGGGGTGCGCTTCCACAGGCCGCCGATGATGCGGACCTGGTTGGGGAGGCCGCGGCGGGCGGGCGGGGCGGTGCGGGGCATGCGGCGAGCTTACCTGCGCAGGCCGCAAAAAAGAGGCACGGCCCTCAGGCCGTGCCTCACTCTCTCCCTGTGAAACTCTCCCTTGCGTGTTACCAGAAGCGTGACAGCGCAAGGCCATTGTTCAGCCAGGGCCGCCGGCTTGCACGCCGACCCCTGTCAGGATTGACAGGGGTGGGGCATCGGGGAAAGGCTTACTGTCGGGGGCGGCCGCCACGTCGGCGCCCACCACCACCGTGACCATGCGGTCCGGTTGCAGCTTGCGGGCGAAGGCGGCCCGGATGTCGGCGGCCGTGACCTTCTCCACCTGCCGGGTCCAGGTGTCCAGGTAATCGAGCGGCAAGTCGTACCAGGCGATGTTGGCCAGGTTGTCCAGCAGCTTGCGGTTGCTGTCGATGCGCAGGGCGAAGCCGCCGATCATGAAGTCCTTGGCCGCCTTGAGCTCCGCCTCCGTCGGCCCTTCGGCCACGAAGCGCCGCACCACGTCGCGCGACACCTGCACCGCCTGCGCCGCCTGGTCCGGGCGCGTCTGCAGCCCCAGGATGAAGGCACCGGCGTGCATCGCCGGGGCGAAGTAGCTGTACACGCTGTAGCTCAGGCCGCGCTTGTGCCGCACTTCCTCCACCAGGCGCGACACGAAGCCGCCGCCACCCAGGATGTAGTTGCCCACCAGCAGCGGGAAGTAGTCCGGGTCGCTGCGCTTGTAGCCCGGCTGGCCGATCAGCACGTGCGCCTGCGCCGAAGCGAAGGGCACGTTGCGTTCGGCCGAGGCCGACAGGGGCGCGACCTCCGGCACCGGCGGCAGCGGCTGGCAGGCCGCAGCGGGCAGGCGCGAGAGCAGCGAGGTCACGATCTGGTCGGCCTGCGCCCGGTTCACGGCACCGACCACGCTCACCTTGGCGCGGCAGGGCTGGACGGTCCGGTAGAAGTTGCGCATGTCCTGCACGGAGATGCGCCCCAGCGACTCCTCGGTGGTGTCGTAGCCGTAGGGATGCGTGCCGTACACCGCCTGGTTGAAGGTGCGCGCGGCGATGGTGCCGGGCTTGGTGTTGGCTTCGCGGATGGAGGCGATCATGCGCTGGCGATCGCGCTGCCACACGTTGTCCGGGAAGGCCGGCTCACCGAGCTGGCGCGCACCCAGCGCCACCGCCTTCTGCAGCAGCTCGGGGTAGGTCAGCGAGCGCAGCGTGAAGCTCATGCGGTCCTGGCCGGCACTGGCGCCGAAGCCGGCACCGAGGTCGGCCCAGGCCTCGCCCAGCTGGTTCTCGTCCAGAGGGGGCTGGCCGTTGCGGGCTTCCAGGCCCTTGGCGGTCATGCTGGCGGTGACGTCCGCCAGGCCCGACTTGTCGGAAGGATCGCGCCGCTCGCCGGCGTCGAAATCGATCTGCACGTCCACGATCGGCAGGCCGGGGACTTCCACGAACCAGACCTGCGCGCCACTGGGCTGCTGCCACTTCTGGATCGGCAGGGCTGCCCACGCGGGCAGGGTGAAGGTGGCGGCCACCAGGGCGGCCGCGGCGCAACGCGCGAAGACTTGCTGCAACGACATGCGGTGTCCTTGGTTCAATGGCGCGCGCCGGCGGCGGGCTGGCGGGGCTTGCGATTGGGGTCGACGGGGAGCGGGCGCAGGATGCCCACCGAGAGCTGGTCGTCGCCGAAGTAGCGCGCGGCCACCGACTTGACCTGGTCGGCGGTGACTTCGCGCAGGCGCGCCATCAGGCGCGTGTCGGAGTCCAGCGGCATGCCCATCACCCACGCGCTTCCGAGTTCGCGCGCCTGGCCCATCACCGAGTCGAGCTTGTAGATCTCGCCGGCGATCCAGCGCGTCTTCACGCGCTGCAGCTCCGCTTCGGTCACGCCTTCGCGGGCGACGCGCGCCACCTGCTCGCGCAGCGCCGCTTCCACCTGCTCCGGCGTCTTGCCGGCGGCGGGCACGCCGCTGAGCGTGAACAGTTGCGGGCCGCGGCCCCAGAGCCCGTAGCCGGCATCGACCGAGTCGGCGACGCGGTCGGGACCGCGCGTCAGCGCCCGGTCCAGCCGCGCGCCGTCGTAGCCATCGAGCACCGCGGACAGCACGGTCAGCGCCAGCGCGTCGTCGTTCTCCGGCGTCTTGTCGAAGGTGCGCAGCTGCGGCACCTTGAAGGCCAGCGCGACGTAGGACTGGTCGGCCGGCGCCTTGAACTCCAGGCGGCGCACGCCGTTCTGCTGCGGCTCCTCGCGCGGCTTGCGCGGGGGCACGGCCCGCGCGGGGATGCTGCCGTAGTGCTTTTCCACCAGCCGGCGCACCTGCGCGGGATCCACGTCGCCGGCGACGACCACGGCGGCATTGCCCGGCACGTACCAGCGGCGGTAGAACTCGCGCGCGTCCTGCGGCGTCATGGCCTCGAGGTCGTTCATCCAGCCGACCACCGGGCGGCGGTAGGGCGAGGCCTGGTACACCACGGCACTGAGCTGCTCGAACAGCAGCGAGCGCGGGTTGTCCTCGGTGCGGCTGCGGCGCTCCTCCTTCACCACTTCCAGTTCGCGCTTGAACTCGTCGTCGGGCCACTGGTTGTTGGCGAAGCGGTCGGCCTCCAGCCGGATCACGTCCTCCAGCTTGTTCGCCGGGATCTGCTGGAAGTAGCCGGTGACGTCGCGCGTGGTGAAGGCGTTCTCGCGGCCGCCGAGCGCGGCGACCAGGCGCGAGAACTCGCCCGGCTTGGTCGTCTTCGTGCCCTTGAACAGCATGTGTTCCAGCACGTGGGCGACGCCGGTGGTGCCGTCCACTTCGTCCATCGCGCCCACGCGCACGTAGAGCATGTGCACCGCGGTGGGCGCGCGCCGGTCCGGCTTCACGATCAGCGTGAGGCCGTTGGGCAGCGTGAATTGCTGGGGCTTTTCCTGGGCGGGTGCCGGCGCCGTGATCTGCGCGCCGGCGGGCGGCAGCAGGGACAGCGACAAGGAGGAGAAGAAAAGGAGGAGGAAGGTGCGCAGGTGGCGTTTCATAGAATCCTCTGATTCTAGAAACCTCCCTGATGTTCAGCTTCTTCCGGAAAAAGCCGCCGGCCACCCCCGCTCCCGCCCCCGTCGCCACGCCGGCGCCCGCCAGCCCCACGGTGGTCGTGCCGCCGGCCCTGGCCCCGGTGCCGCCCCCGCCCCCTGCCGCGGCCCCCGCGCCCCCGCCGGCCGTGGGTGGCGGGCTGATCGGCAGCGCGCTGGTCGCGCCCCTGGAGATCCCGGTGGCGCCGCCGGTGGCACCCGAGCGGCAGAGCTGGATGGACCGGCTGTCGGTCGGCCTGCGCAAGACCGGCTCGAACATTTCGCAGGTCTTTACCGGCGCGCAGATCGACGACGCGCTCTACGAAGAGCTGGAAACGGCGCTGCTGCTGGCCGACACCGGCGTGCCGGCGACCGAATTCCTGCTCAATGCCGTCAAGCAGAAGGTGGCCGCCACCGGCGCGACGCGGCCGGTGCAGGCCAAGAACATCCTGGTGGACGCGCTCACGCAGCTGCTGCGGCCGCTGGAGCGGCCGCTGACCATCGGCGAACACCAGCCCACCGTGATCATGGTGGCGGGCGTGAACGGCGCCGGCAAGACCACCTCCATCGGCAAGCTGACCAAGCACCTCGCGGATGCCGGCGAGACGGTGCTGCTGGCGGCGGCCGACACCTTCCGCGCCGCCGCCAAGGAGCAGCTGGCCGTCTGGGCCGACCGCAACAAGGTGGAGATCGTCAGCCAGGAAGGCGGCGACCCGGCGGCCGTGAGCTTCGACGCGGTGAGCGCCGGCAAGGCGCGCAAGAAGGACGTGGTGATCGTGGACACCGCCGGCCGCCTGCCGACCCAGCAGCACCTGATGGAGGAGCTGCGCAAGATCCGGCGCGTGGTGACCAAGGCGGACGCCAGCGCGCCGCACGAGGTGTTGCTGGTGATCGACGGCAACACGGGGCAGAACGCGCTGCAGCAGGTGAAGGCCTTCGACGCGGTGCTGGGGCTCACCGGGCTGATCGTCACCAAGCTCGATGGCACGGCCAAGGGCGGCATGCTGGCGGCGATCGCGCAGGAGAAGCCCGTGCCGGTGTATTTCATCGGCGTGGGGGAGCGGCTGGAGGACCTGGAGACCTTCAGTGCGCGGGAGTTTGCGCTGGCTTTGCTGGCCTAGGGAGCGGGGACGGTCACCTCGCCGGCCGCCCAGGCGGCGTACGCCGCGCTCCCCGCATCCCCACCACCAGGAACTGGGGCACTTCGTACGGGTGCTCTTCCCGGAACAAGTCCTGCAGCGCCGCCTCGCACCCCGGCAGCGTCTTGATCGTCAGCCGCACCTCCGGGTCAGCACATTCCTTCCCCTGCCAGCGGTACAGCGAGGTCAGCCCCTCCTCGATCTGCACGCAGGCCGCCAGCCGGCGCGCCAGGATCGCACGACCGAGCTGGTCGGCGTCGGCGCGGGAGCCGACGGTGGTCGTCACCGACAGAATGTCCAGATCTTTACAGTCTTGCATGGGGAGGCCTCCCAGAATGCGCGCATTGTCCGATGCCAGGAGCGCCCCATGTCCACCCTGACCGACTCCGCCGCCGCCGCGGCCCCGCGCAAGATCGACCAGCTGCTGGCCCACTACGGGGAAAGCCACCGCGATCCCCGCAACGAGAAGATCCACTTCGTGGCCATCCCGCTGATCATGGTCAGCCTGCTCGGGCTGCTCTTTGCCATCCACCCCTGGGTCGCCTACGGCTTCGTGATGGCCAGCCTGGTCTACTACGCGCGCCTGTCGCTGGTCTGGCTGCTGACCATGGCCGTCCTGTCCGCCCTGGGGCTGGCCCTGGTCCACGCGATGGGTGAGCGCGTACTTCTTATGTCGGCCGTGATCTTCGTGGGGGCCTGGATCGCCCAGTTCGTCGGCCACAAGCTGGAGGGCCGCAAGCCCTCCTTCTTCGAGGACTTGCAATACCTCTGGATCGGTCCCATCTTCGTCCTGAGCAAGCTGTTCCTGAAGCTCGGCCTCCGCTGGTAGGCGGCGCCTTCCCGGGGCAGCCCCGCACCCCTGGCAAGTACGCGCCGACTGCCGCTCGGCACCCCTGCCTACGGAACCCTTTGCTTAGCAGTCTGTCCAACAGAGTGCTAACATTTTCACAAGCAAAGGAGATTCCGGTATGTCCTCAACCTCTGGAACCATGGGTACCACGGCATTGGCGGTCGCCAATCCCTGGGCCGTCGTTCCGTCGCTGGGCAACCTGGACGCGTACATCTCGGCGGTCAACCGGCTGCCGATGCTGACGGCGGAGGAAGAACAAGAGTTCGCGCGGAAGTTCAAGGACCAGAACGACCTGGAAGCCGCCGGGAAGCTGGTGCTGTCGCACCTGCGCCTGGTGGTGTCCGTCTCGCGCAAATACCTGGGTTACGGCCTGCCCCACGGCGACCTGATCCAGGAAGGCAACATCGGCCTGATGAAGGCGGTCAAGCGCTTCGACCCGAACCAGGGCGTGCGCCTGGTCAGCTACGCCCTGCACTGGATCCGCGCCGAGATCCACGAGTACATCCTGAAGAACTGGCGCATGGTCAAGGTCGCCACGACCAAGGCGCAGCGCAAGCTGTTCTTCAACCTGCGCTCGATGAAGCAGGGCTTCAAGGACGAGGCGGACGCCGAGACCCACCGCGACACGCTGACCGACGCCCAGATCGACGTGATGGCGCGCGAGCTGAACGTCAAGCGCGAGGAAGTCATCGAGATGGAAACGCGCATGTCCGGCGGCGACGTGATGCTGGACCCCGGCCCGTCCGACGACGGCGAGGATTCCTTCGGCCCGATCGCCTACCTGGCCGACGCGACCCACGAGCCGACCGCGGAACTGGAAAGCCGCGAGCGCGACGTGCTGGCCAGCGACGGCATCTCCAAGGCGCTGGAGGCGCTCGACCCGCGCAGCCGCCGCATCGTCGAGGAGCGCTGGCTGAAGGTCAACGACGACGGCTCGGGCGGCATGACGCTGCACGAACTGGCGTCCGAATACGGCGTCTCCGCCGAGCGCATCCGCCAGATCGAAGTGGCGGCCATGAAGAAGATGAAGAAGGCGCTGTCCGAATACGCCTGAACGGCGCAGCACGCCTTTCGACGAAGCCCGGCACCCGCCGGGCTTTTTGTGTTGTATCCGCACCCTCCGGGAATGCTTTTTGGCCGCCGGAAGCACTTGCTCATCCATGCTCCTGCAACAATGCCAGCATGTGGAGGAGTGTCCTGCGCGCCCTTGGCGCCGCCCTGCTCTGGTTCGCCTCCGCTGCGGGGGCGAATGCGACCTCGGAAACCGATCCGGTGGCCGGGGTACAGCCGCCCGCCATCCGCCTCGGTGCCGCCGCCCCCTCCGTCAACCTGAACCGCCAGGCCGTGTACTGGCTGGACGCGCAGGGCAGCCGGACGATCGAACAGGTCGAGGCCGCCGCCGATTCCCTGCCCTGGCTGCTGCGCCGGCGCGACTCGCAAGGCCCGGTGCACGGCGGCGCCCTCTGGATCCTGTTCGAAGCCACGGTGCCGGCCGGCGAACACTGGTACCTCGAAGTCTCCGCCCCCTTCCACGAGAAGGTGCAGCTGTTCCACCGCGACGCCACCGGCCGCCTGGTGGCGCAGGAGGCGGGAACAGTGCACTCGGTGGCGGAATGGGCGGTGCCGGGACGGCTGCCCACCTTCCGCCTGGCCGGCAACGACCCGCGCCCGGTGCGCTACTGGCTGCGGGTGGAGGACGACCGCTCCGACTTCGTGGCGCCGCTGATGCTGATGCGCGAAGACGCGCTGCAGCAGGCACGCGAGCGCGAGCAGTTCGTCTTCGGCGCCTACTTCGGGCTGGCGGGGCTGGTCGCGATCGCGGCGCTCGCCAACGGCCTGGCCTTCCGCGACAAGGCCTTCCTCGCGTTCGCGCTCTACATCGTCCTGCTGGGCGCGGGACAGCTCGGTCGCGCCGGCATCGGCGCGCAGCACGTCTGGCCGGAGTGGCAGGTGTGGAACGACACGGTGCTGGCGCTGTGGCCCGGCGCCGCGACCGCGGCGGCCCTGTGGTTCGTGAAGGTGGTGACCGAGCCGGCGCGCCTGTCGCGCGCGCTCGACGCGTCCGCGTGGGGCCTGATCGCGGCGCTGCTGGGCGCGACGGCCGTGCACGTGGTGATCGGCAGCTGGACCAGCATGGCGCTGGTGCTGGCGCTCACCGGCCTCTCCCTGATCGCCGTCCTGAGCATGGTGACCTGGGGCTGGCTGGGCGGGCGCGACCGGCACCTCGGGCTGTTCGCGCTCGGCTTCGCGCCGGTGCTGGTGCTGGCGGCGTTCCCGCTGGCGCGCAGCTTCGGCCTGCTGCCGACCAACCTGGTCACGCGCTTCGGGCTGTTCTTCGGCGCTGCGCTGGAGCTGCCGATCCTGTACTACGCGCTCAACCTGCGCCTGATGGCGCGGCGCGAGGCCGACCTGCGCGCCAGCGCGCTCTCCCGCACCGACGCCCTCACCGGCCTGCCGCACCGCCAGGCGATCATCGAGCGGCTGGACACCAGCCTCGCGCATGCGCGCGGCCAGAAGCAGAACTGCGCGCTGCTGGGCGTGCGCATCTCCAACCTGGATGCGATCGCCGAGGAGTTCGGCCGCGAAGCCGCCGAGAAGGCGCTGGTGGTGGCGGCCTCGCACCTGCGCCGCACCATCGTCAACTTCGACATGGCCGCGCGCGTGGACCAGCGCGAGTTCGCGGTGCTGCTGGAAGCGCCGATGACGCCGCAGACCGTCACGTCCCGCGCGCAGCAGCTGGTGGCCAGCGGCCTGCGCCAGATCGAAGCGCTGCCGGCGGCGCTGACGCTCAAGTTCCACGTGACGGCGGCGATGCTGCCGGTGCCGGAACTCGATGGCGAGGCCAGCCTCGCCTGGGTGATCGACGGCCTGGACCAGATGAACCAGGAAGTGCGGAAACTGATCCGCCCGCTGAACTTCTAGTCCTCGTTCGCGATGCTGCGCTGCGCGCGCCGCACGATGTAGGCGGTGGCGGGCGGAACGCGCCCCCGGCTCCAGCGGCCGCACACCTCGCGCACCCAGGCAGGTTGCGTCTTGGCCGCATCGTTCAGCCAGTTGGCCACCGAGTTCTGCACGTAGCGGCTGTCGTCGGCGCGCAGCGGCTCCAGCAGCGGCAGGCCGCGCCAGGGCTCCTGCTTCAGCGGTTCGATCTGCGCGCACCACACGCCGCGCGGGCGCGTCGCCTCGCTGGCGAAGCGGCGGATGTTGGGATCGGGATGGGTCGCCCACCCTTGCAGCAGGCGCACCGCCTGCTCCACGTCGCCGGCGATCTCGTCGCGCACCGCCATCCAGGCCATTTCGCGCACACCGAAGTGCGGGTCGGCGGCGAAGCGCCACACGGAACACAGCTTGTCCGGCAGGGCCATGCTGCTGAACGCGATCCACTGCGCGGCCCAGGACCGGGCGACGTCGCTCGGGTGCGTCGCCAGCGCATGCGCGATGCGGTCGCGCTCAGCCCGCGGTGCCGCCAGGTCGTACAGCGCACGCGCGACGTGCAGGTGGCGCCGCACGGGCGGGAACGCCGACAGCATCGCCAGCGTGTCCTGCAGCCGCTCCGCTTCGGGATCGAGACCGATGCCGCGCGCCACCTTGCGCGCAAGCTGCGCGAGGTCCAGCGCCAGGAACTCGTTGAGGTTGACGGTGGGGATCTGCCCCGCGTTCAGCGCGTCGAGCACCTCCTGCGGGATCAGCGCGATGCGCGCGGCACCCTTGCGTCCCAGCAGGTGCTGCACCATCGCGTCAGCCCTTGAGCACCAGCTTCAGGTCGTCGGCCAGGGCCTGCGCGCCGCTGCCGTAGCGCGAATACAGCCGCAGCCGCCCTTGCGGGTCGTACACGAAACTGGCGGCCGAGTGCTCCATGAAGTAGGTGCCCGGCGCCTTGCCTTCGACGCGGCGGAAGAACACCTTGAAATCCTTGGCCACCTGCGCGGTCTGCTCGGGCGTGCCGCGCAGCGCGATGAAGTCGGGGCCGAAGTTGGCGACGTAGGCCTTCAGCAGTTCCGGCTTGTCGCGCTCGGGATCCACGGTGATCAGCACGCCCTGCACCTTGGCGCCGTCCGCGCCCAGCGCTTCTTGGCCTCGGCGATCTCGGTCAGCGTGACCGGGCAGACGTCGGGGCACTGCGTGTAGCCGAAGAACACCACGACCGCCTTGCCCTGGAAGTCCTTGATGCTGCGCATGCGGCCGTCCGCGTCGGGGGCAGCGGGAAGTCCTTGGCGTAGTCGGCGCCGGTGATGTCCACCGCCTTGAACTGCGGCTTGCTCTCGGGCGCGCAGGCGGCGAGCGCGGAGGCGGCGAGGGTCAGGAGTGCGGTGCGTCGCTGCATGGTGTTCACACGAGGTAATGGTCCACCAGCAGCGCCGCGAACAGCGCGCTCAGGTGGATCAGGGAGAAACGGAAGGTCTTGCGCGCGAGCGCATCGGAGTACTC
This sequence comes from Ramlibacter montanisoli, assembly GCF_013087525.1. GTDB lineage: Bacteria > Pseudomonadota > Gammaproteobacteria > Burkholderiales > Burkholderiaceae_C > Ramlibacter > Ramlibacter montanisoli. The sequence continues at coordinate 3,305,234 of NZ_JABFCS010000001.1, forward strand.
GCGCCAGAGGCGGAAGCCGTACCAGCAGAAGCCGGCGCTGAGCACCAGCGCCGCGGCCAGGTAGAGCCAGGAACTCATGCCGTAGGCGAAGGGCATCAGCGTCGCCGCGAACAGCACGAAGGTGTACAGCAGGATCTGCAGCCGCGTGAACTCGTTGCCGTGCGTCACGGGCAGCATCGGCAGGCCGGACTTGCGGTAGTCCTCCACGCGGTAGAGCGCGAGCGCCCAGAAGTGCGGCGGCGTCCACAGGAAGATGATCAGGAACAGGATCAGCGCCTCGGGGCCGACGTCGCCGCGCAGCGCCGCCCAGCCCAGCACCGGCGGCATCGCGCCGGAAGCGCCGCCGATCACGATGTTCTGCGGCGTCAGCGGCTTGAGGATCACGGTGTAGATCACCGCATAGCCGATGAAGGTGCCCAGCGTGAGCCACATCGTCAGCGGATTCACCCACGCGTACAGCACCCACGAGCCGAGCGCGCACAGCACCGCGGAGAACAGCAGGGTCTGCCAGTCGCTCAGCTCGCCCTTGGCGGTGGGACGCCAGGCGGTACGCCGCATCTTGGCGTCGATGCCTTTCTCCACCAGGCAGTTGAAGGCCGCGGCCGCGCCGGCCACCAGCCAGATGCCGAGGCAGGCGATCGCGGCGAGGCGCACGTCCTGCAGCGAAGGCAGGCCCGGCACCGCGAGCACCATGCCGATCAGCGCGCAGAACACGATCAGCTGGATCACGCGCGGCTTCATCAGCGCGTAGAACTGGCGCACGACGCTGGCGTTCATGCCGAGACCTCGCGCGCCACGCCGGCGACGACACCGTAGCGGCTCGCCGCGCGGCTTTCGCGCAGCGCCCAGGTCAGCGCCACCACCAGCGCGGCGGCGCCGCCGGTGTGTGCCACGGCGGCCACGATCGGCCAGCCGAGGACGACATTGGACAGGCCGGTGGCGAACTGCCAGAGCGCCAGCGCCGCGATCCAGCGGCTGGCTGCGTGCAGCGGCCCCGCGCGCAAGCGCCACGCGACGATGCCCAGCACGATGAACAGCGCGTAGGCCGCGAGGCGGTGCGTGTAGTGGATGGCGGTGAGCGCCTCGAAGGCGATGTGTTCGCCCGCGCCGGTCTTGCCCAGCTCGCGCCACAGCTCGAAGCCCTGCGCGAAATCCATCGCCGGCCACCAGCTGCCCTGGCAGGCCGGGAACTCGGCGCACGCGAGCACCGCGTAGTTCGTGCTGACCCAGCCGCCCAGCGCCACCTGCAGCCACAGCAGCGCGTACGCCGCCAGCAGCCACAGGCGCACCGGCTGCGGCAGCGGCAGCGGCCCGGTGCCGCGCTGCGCCTGCCGGTAGGCCACGGCCTGCATCGCCAGCAGCGCCAGCAGCACCATGCCCCCGAGCAGGTGCAGGGTGACGATCGCCGGGAACAGCTTCATGGTGACGGTCAGCGCGCCGAAGGCGCCCTGCAGGCAGACCCACACCAGCGTCAAGGCCGGCCACAGGGGGCTGACCGGCAGTCCGCGCTTGCGCTGCAGCCAGGTCGCGAGCGCCAGCGTCGTGATCAGCACGCCCACGCCGGTGGCCAAGTAGCGGTGGATCATCTCGATCCAGGCCTTGCCGTGCGTCACCGGGCCGGTGGGCATGCGCACTTCCTCCGCGCGGATCTGCGCGAGCGCGCCGGTCGGACTGGCATTGCCGTAGCAGCCGGGCCAGTCGGGGCAGCCGAGGCCGGAATCCGTCAGGCGCGTGAAGGCGCCGAACATCACGAGGTCGAAGGTGAGAACAGCGTGAGCAGCGTCAGCGCGGCCAGCCGCTGCGCGGGGGCCGCCTGCTTGTTGCGCAGCCACACCCAGGCCAGCGGCCCGGCGGCCACGGCGATGCCCAGCAGCGCGAGGCGCAGCGCCGGGCCCAGGTCGTACAGCGGCGTGTCCGTCATGGGCGGCCCGCCTTGTCCCAGCCGGCGGAGGCGCGCATCAGCCGTTCGAGGTCCTTGCGGACCTTGGCGGCCGCGGCGGCGTCCGGCGTGGGCGGAAGCGCATCATCCAGTGGCCCATGGGGTCCACCAGGTACAGGTGGTCGGCGAGCTGCCGCCCCGGCGCGGGGGCGAGCCACTGCGCGAGCTGGGCGCCGTCCACGCGCAGCACCGTGGCGCCCTTCAGTGCCGGCTGCAGCGCGTCGGGCACCGGCGCCGCGTCGGCGACCAGCCAGACCCAGTCGAGCCGGTCCCTGTCCTTGCCCAGGCCCGTGCGCAGCTGCCGCTGCAGGAACAGGTGGCGTTCGCACTGCGCGTCGCAGGCGCCGCCGGCCACGCTCACCAGCAGCCACTGGCCCTGCAGGGAGGGCAGGCTCACGGTCCGGCCGTCCAGCGTCCGGCCCGTGATCGAGGGCAGCGGGCGCTGCGGCTCGACCAGCTCGCCGTGGTTGCGGCGGCCTTCGGGGCGCACCACGTAATAGGTGAAGTAGGAAGCGATGACGGGCGCCGCGCACACCAGGGCGACCAGCAGCATCTTGCGGCGGCCCTGGCGCGTGCGCTGTTCATCGGCCAGGGCCGCTTCCTGCGGTGCCGGCAGCGCGTGCACGGTCAGCCCGAGCGGCTGCTCAAGGAGCCCGGGCTTGGCGGCGGGGGAGGACGAATTGGAACCAGGCATAGAGGATGGCGATCAGCGCGGCAAGGGCCCACCACTGGAAGGCGTAGCCGTAGTTCTTCTCCGCGCCGCTCGCGGCCTGCGGCCACTGCCGCAGCAAGCCTTCGGAGGCGGGACCGGCCTGCTGCACCGACAGCGGCAGCAGGGGCAGGCCGGTTTCCGCGCGGAAACGGGCCAGGTCGAGATTCTGCCGGATCGCGCCCTTCTCTTCCGTGTCGAAGGCATATAGCTTGGCGGGCGGCGGGGCCAAGCGGCCGCGCACCTCCACCGGCCCGGCCGGCGTGGCCACCGCCGGCAGCTGCTCGCGCTTCGTGAAGTTGCGCGGCGCCCAGCCCCGCTGCACCAGCACGACGGCCTGGCTGCCGGCCAGGCGCAGCGGCGTGACCACGTAGAAGCCGGGCACGGCATTCATCTGGCGGTTGTCGAGGAACACCGTGTGGGCCGCGACCCATTCGCCGCGCAGCACCACGGGGCGGTGCACCAGGGCCGCGTCGCCTTCGCGGGCGGCCAGCAGTTCGGCCGGCGTCACGGCCGCGGTCCGCCCGCGGGCTTCCATGGCCGCGTGCAGCGCCGTGCGCTGCTGCCCGCGGTCCCATTGCCAGAACCCCAGGCTGGCCGTCGCGGCGATGCCAATGACGGCGGCGATGGCGACCAGCAGGCGTTTCAGCATGTCACAGCACCCGCGCGGATAATGCCCGCATGAAGTACCTCGTGATCCTGGCCTTCCTGGCGATCGTCGGCAGCCTCGGCTCGGCGCTGTTCTTCATGATGCGCGACGGGCACGACGGCCGGCCGAAGACGAACAACATGGCGCGCGCGCTGGCGTGGCGCGTGGGTTTTTCCATCCTGCTGTTCGTGTGCATCCTGCTTGCCTGGAAGTTCGGCTACATCCGGCCGACCGGAGTTCCGCTGACCTAGGTCCGGCTGCGCCGCGAACGAAAAAGGCCGCTCGCGCGGCCTTTCTTCATTGCGGCGTGCCGGTCACATCCAGTACACCAGGGTGTACAGGAACAGCCACACGACGTCCACGAAGTGCCAGTACCAGGCCGCGCCCTCGAAGCCGAAGTGCCGCTCGGCGCTGAAGTGGCCGCTCATGAGGCGCAGCGTGATGAACAGCAGCATCAGCATGCCGACGATCACGTGGAAGCCGTGGAAGCCCGTGAGCATGAAGAAGGTGGAGCCGTAGGCGCCCGAGCTGAGCTTCAGGTTCAGGTCGGTGTAGGCGTGGAAGTATTCGTAGCCCTGCACGCCGACGAAGGTCGCGCCGAGGATGACGGTGATCCACATCCACAGGATGGTCTGCGCGCGCTTGCCTTCGCGCAGCAGGTGGTGGGCGATGGTCAGCGTGACGCCGGAGGTCAGCAGCAGCGCCGTGTTGATCGTGGGCAGCCAGAACGGGCCCATGGTCTGGAAGGGCTCGATGATGCCGCCGGGCGAGGCGGTCACGCCCGGGCCGGAGGTGGGCCACGCCGCCTTGAAGTCGGGCCACAGCAGCGCGTTGTCGACGCCGCCCAGCGCCGGCACCGAGTGCGCGCGCATCCACCACAGCGCGGTGAAGAAGGCGCCGAAGAACATCACCTCCGAGAAGATGAACCAGCTCATGCTCCAGCGGAAGGACAGGTCGATCTTGCGGCCGTACACGCCGCCCTCGCTCTCGCGCGCGGCGTCGCGGAACCACTGGAACAGCACCCAGAACAGCCACAGCATCCCGAACAGGACGGAGTACTTGCCCCAGTCCACGCCGTTGATCCAGTTGGCCGCGCCGAAGATGACGAAGAACAGGCCGAAGGCCGCGAACGCCGGGTGGCGCGACGGCTGCGGCACGTAGTAGTGGGGCGTGGTCCCGTGTGCGCTAGAGCTCATGTCGATTCCTGATCCTCAAATACTCTCAATCGAAATTCTTTTCAGACGACCCAGTTCACCAGGGCGATCAGCCCGGCCACGAACAGCAGCACCAGCACGAGCGCCACCGCGATGATCGCGAACGGGCTCAGCCGGCCCAGGTCCTCCTCGTAGCCGGCGCGCTTGCGCACGCCGAGGAAGGCCCACAGGACCGCGCGCAGGGTGTGCAGCAGCTTCAACCACCGTTCTCCTGCCCGGTCGCGCGCGCCGACGGGGCGGCCGGCACCTTGCCGCCCACCTCGAAGAAGGTATAGGACAGCGTGATGGTGGTCACGTCCTTGGGCAGCCGCGGGTCGATGACGAAGGCCACCGGCCACTGCTTCTTCTCGCCCGGCTCCAGCACGTACTGGTTGAAGCAGAAGCACTCCAGCTTGTTGAAGTGCGCCGACGCCTGGCGCGGCGCATAGCTGGGGATGGCCTGGGCGGCCATCTTGCGGTCCTGCACGTTCTGGAACTCGTACATCACGGTGGCCAGTTCGCCGGGATGCACCCGGATCGAGGCCTGCGCCGGCTTGAACATCCAGGGGCCGCGCGCGTTGGCGTCGAACTCCACGGTGATCGTGCGGCTGCGGTCCACCTGCGTGTTGGCGCGCGCCGTCGAGCCGCCCGGCACCTGCTTCTCGCCCAGCGCCAGGATGTTGATGCCCAGCGCCTCGCAGATGTGCTCGTACAGCGGGACCAGCGCGTAGCCGAAGGCGAACATGCCGGCCGCGACCACGACCAGCTTGCCCACCATCTTCCGGTTCTCCGCGCGCAGGCCCACTTATTTCCCCAGCAGGATCATCTTGGCCATGAAGCCGAGGAAGAACACCAGCGCGATCGACGCCAGCACCAGCGCCAGCCGCAGGTTGCCCTTCTTGCGATCCTCGTCGGCCATCTTCGTGTCCATTGCGCTCAATGCACCGGCTTCGGGTTCTCGGGCTGCACGCGCGCATCCAGCACGCGGGTGGCCGTCGGGTCCAGGCGCGGGGGCGTCTCGAAGGTGTGGAAGGGCGCCGGCGACGGCACTTCCCATTCCAGGCCCTCGGCACCCTTGCCGTCGGGGTCGTTCCACGGACGCTGGCCCGCGGGCGCACCCTGGCCGCGCATGCAGGGCAGCACCACGAAGAAGAAGAAATACACCTGCGCGATGCCGAAGAAGAAGGCGCCGACCGAGGCCCACATGTTGAAGTCGGCGAACTGCATCGGGTAGTCGGCGTAGCGGCGCGGCATGCCGGCCAGGCCCAGGAAGTGCATCGGGAAGAAGGTGACGTTGAACGCGATCATCGTCCACCAGAAGTGGATCTTGCCGCGCGTCTCGTTGTACATCACGCCCGTCCACTTGGGCATCCAGTAGTAGACGCCGGCGAACATGGCGAACAGCGAGCCGGCCACCAGCACGTAGTGGAAGTGCGCCACCACGTAGTAGGTGTCCTGCAGCAGCAGGTCGATCGGCGCCATGGCCAGGATCAGGCCGGTGAAGCCGCCGATGGTGAACACGAAGATGAAGCCGACCGCGAACAGCATCGGCGTCTCGAAGGTCATCGAGCCCTGCCACATGGTGGCGATCCAGTTGAAGATCTTCACGGCCGTGGGCACCGCGATCAGCATGGTCGCGTACATGAAGAACAGCTGGCCGGTCACCGGCATGCCGGTGGTGAACATGTGGTGCGCCCACACGATGAAGGACAGGATCGCGATCGAGCTGGTGGCGTACACCATGGAGGCGTAGCCGAACAGGCGCTTGCGCGAGAAGGCGGGCACGACCTGGCTGACGATGCCGAAGGCCGGCAGGATCATGATGTAGACCTCGGGGTGGCCGAAGAACCAGAAGATGTGCTGGTACATCACCGGGTCGCCGCCGCCGGCGGGGTTGAAGAAGGTCGTGCCGAAGTGGCGGTCGGTCAGCGTCATGGTGATCGCGCCGGCCAGCACGGGCATCACGGCGATCAGCAGGTAGGCGGTGATCAGCCAGGTCCAGCTGAACATCGGCATCTTCATCAGCGTCATGCCCGGGGCGCGCATGTTGAGGATGGTCACGATGATGTTGATCGAGCCCATGATCGAGGAGGCGCCCAGGATGTGCATCGCGAAGATGCCGGCGTCCATGGAGGGGCCCATCTGCAGGGTCAGGGGCGCGTACAGCGTCCAGCCGGCGGCGGGGGCGCCGCCGGGCATGAAGAAGGACAGCACCAGCATGATGCCCGCCGGAACCATCAGCCAGAAGCTGAAGTTGTTCATCCGCGCGAAGGCCATGTCGGGAGCGCCGATCTGCAGGGGGATCATCCAGTTCGCGAAGCCCACGAAGGCCGGCATGATCGCGCCGAACACCATGATCAGGCCGTGCATGGTGGTGAGCTGGTTGAACAGCTCCGGGTTCACCAGCTGCAGGCCGGGCTGGAACAGCTCGGCACGGATCAGCAGCGCGAGCACGCCGCCGAACATCAGCATGAAGAACGCGAACAGCAGGTACAGCGTGCCGATGTCCTTGTGGTTGGTCGCGTAGACCCAGCGCCGCCAGCCGGCCGGCGCGTGGTCGTGGTGTGCATCGTGTCCGGCAGGACCGTGATGGTCGCCTGCGGCTCCGTGGCCGTGGGGGTCGAGAACTGCGCTCATGGTTTTCCTTTGGGTTCCTCTGCCCTCGAATTACTTGCCGCGCTGCGCCGACACTTCGGCCGGCTGCACGACCTGGCCGGTCTTGTTGGACCAGGCGTTCTTCGTGTAGCTGATCACCGCCGCGAGGTCGGTGTCGGACAGCTGCTTCCACGGCGGCATCGCGCCCTTGCCGTTCAGCACGATCTGCATTTCCTTGGTCTTGTCGGCATCCAGCACGATGGGCGACTGGTTCAGCGCCTTGATCGGGCCGGCGCCCATGCCGTTGGCCTGGTGGCAGGCCGCGCAGTTGGCGGCATAGACCTTCTCGCCGCGGGCGACGATGTCGGTCAGCGGCCATACCTTGGCCGGATCGTCCTGCTTGGCGGCCATCAGCTTCTTCTGGTCGCCCGACCACTTGACGAATTCGTCCTGGCTCACCACCTTGACGTGGATCGGCATGTAGGCGTGTTCCTTGCCGCACAGCTCGTAGCACTGGCCGTAGAAGTCGCCGGTCTTCTCGCTGCGGAACCAGGTGTCGCGCACGAAGCCGGGGATGGCGTCCTGCTTGACGCCGAAGGCCGGGATGCCCCAGGCGTGGATCACGTCGTTGGCCGTCGTGATGATGCGCACCTTCTTGTTGACCGGCACCACCAGGGGGTTGTCGACCTTGAGCAGGTAGTCGGTGGGCACGTCGGCGCCCTGGGCGCCGGCGTTGGAGATCTCGCGGTGCGTGCTGTCCAGCGTGGACAGGAAGCTCACGCCCTGGGCGTCGCCGCTGAGGTAGTCGTAGCCCCACTTCCACTGGTAGCCGGTGGCCTTGATGGTCACGTCGGCGTTGCCGGTGTCCTTGGACGCGACCAGCACCTTGGTGGCCGGCAGCGCCATCACGATCACGATGATGAAGGGGATGATGGTCCAGATCACTTCCACCGTCACCGACTCGTGGAAGTTGGCCGGCTTGTGGCCCACGGACTTGCGGTGCTTCCAGATGGAATAGAACATCACCGAGAACACCAGGATGAAGATCACGAGGCAGGTGATCAGCATGAACCAGTGCAGCCAGGAGATCTCGACCGCGATGCGGGTCGCGGCGGCGTGCAGGTTGAGCTGGCGCACCGCCGGCCCTCCCGGGAGGTCCTGCACCTGCGCCGCTGCGCCGGACAGCCCGCCCGCCAACGAGAGCAGTGCCGCGATCTTCGAAAGACTCTTCATCGTTTTCAGCCTCAAGCCCAAAAAAACCAACCCGTCCCGCGCATCGCCTCAGGCCTCGCGCAAGGCCCTGCGGAGTTCCCGCGCCAGCTCCGGCCGCAGCTCCGGGCGCAGGTAGCGTCCCACGCTCATCCTGCGGCCCTGCCCCGACACCTCGATCAGGGAGTGGCCGTCCACCACCGGCTCCACGCGGACCCGTTCGCGGTCGAACTCCGCCCGTTCCAGGCGCCCGGCATTCTCCGTTTCCACCACGAGCCGCCGCCCCTGCAGCTGGATGTGCTCGCGGTCGGCCGCGTGCCGCGCGTAGGCCACGAAGGCGGCCCCCACGGCCACCAGTTCGAGCCACGCGAACGGGAGGATCATCACCGCACCCTGGAACCAGAAAAAGGTCCCGATTCCGAGCGTCACGACGCACAGCGAGGCGTAGAGCCAGCCCAGCTGGACCGGCGTCACCGAGCAGTTGCGCCCCAGGAACCAGTGGATGGCCGGTCCCCGGACGATGGCGAAGCGATATGCGAGGTCCGACACGTGCGACGCGCCAAAATCAACCGGGGATTGTAGCGACCTTGGATGTGCCACTTTTCGCTCAATCCCGCATTGACATCGCGCAAGTCCGGCGGGGCTCGCGGCTTGACCCGCGACAAGGGCCCGTTCTATTCCCGACCGCGGCGTTCCGACTGCAGCATCGCCCGCATGTCGGCCACCGACAGCGAGGTCTCCTCGCCCATGCGCGCGCGCGGCACCGGCTTGAGCGCGTGGCCATAGATGATCTCGAACGTGAGCGTGAGCTTCCCGTCCGCGCCGCGCAGATTGGCGTCCATCACCTGGTGCAGGCGCTCGCGCCAGCCGCGTGCGCGCAGCGCGGGGAAGCGCTGCGGATGCAGGTTCGCGCCCAGCTCGCGCAGTTCCGCGAGCGCGCGCTCCGGCGTATCGAAACTGAGAGTGATTCGCTCCATGTCCATCACGGGCTCGGCGAAACCGCCGTGCACCAGCATGTCGCCCCAGTCGTGCATGTCGGTGAATTCGTGCGCGGGGGCGGCCAGCCCGCGGCGTTGTAGGCTGCGCGCAACTCCCTGAGCGTGTCGGGGCCCAGGCAGGAGAACATCAGGAAGCCGTCCACGGCCAGCGCCTCGTGCCACTGCTTCATCAGCGACTGCGGATCGGCGCTCATGTGCAGCTGCATGTTGGACCACAGCATCTGCACGCCGCCGGCCGGCACGGGGCCGATCTCCAGCTTGCTGCCCGCCAGCCGCTTCCACCAGGGCGTGCCCAGGCGCTCGCCGGCGACGGCCGCGTGCGCGGGCAACGGCTCCACCACGTGCACCCGCGCCTGCGGATAGCGCCGGGTGACCAGGCCATGCGCATCCAAGCCGCCGCGCACCGGCGCCCAGTCGGCCCAGGCCGCGGGCGCGCGCTTGATCCACTGCAGCCGCTCCTCCATGCGCCGCCCCACCTCCTCGTGCAGCCAGGGGCTGTGCGCGGGCGCGGCGCGCTCCCAGCGGGCGGCCGCGGCGGGGGCGATGGTGGGGGGACGTTCGGATGCCATGGGCGGGGCAGCGAAGTATATTGAGGCGATGCGCACCGCCTGGCTCCAGCGCTGGGCGAAAGCCCCTCCCGGCCGCTGCGCCGTGTGCGGCGCATGGCCCGCGCGCCCGCTGTGCGACGCCTGCGTCGTGCAGTTCGCGCAAGCCGCGGCCCGCTGCTCGACCTGCGCCCTGCCCCTGCCCGCCGCCGCGCCTGCCTGCGGCGCCTGCCTGCGCGATCCGCCGCCGCTCGACGCCTGCTTCGCCGCCGTCCCCTATGCCTACCCCTGGTCCGGCCTGGTCGCCCGCTTCAAGTTCAGCGGCGAACCCGGCTGGGCCGAAACGCTGGCCGGGCGCATGGCCCGCATCCCGGGACTGGACGCCGAACTGCAACGCGCCGACCTGCTGCTGCCGATGCCGCTGGCGCCACGGCGCCTGTCCGAGCGCGGCTTCAACCAGGCCCTGCTGCTGGCGCGTCAGCTCGATCGCGACAAGGTGGAGAGCCAGCTGCTGCTGCGCCTGCGCGAGACCGGTTCGCAGACCACGCTGGACCGGCGCGCGCCAGGCGAACGTGGGCGGGGCCTTCGGCGTCGAGCCGCTGCGCGCGCAGGAAGTGCGCGGCAAGGCCGTGCTGCTGGTGGACGACGTGATGACCAGCGGCGCGTCGCTGCATGCGGCGGCCAGGGCGCTGCGGCAGGCGGGAGCTGCGCGGGTCAGTGCGGTCGTCCTCGCGCGCACGGAAGAAACCTCCTGAACCGCATGTTCCACATCGTCCTGGTCACCCCGAAATCCCGCCCAACACCGGCAACGTGATCCGCCTGGCCGCCAACACCGGCTGCACGCTGCACCTGGTGGAGCCGCTCGGCTTCTCGATGGAGGACCGCCACATGCGGCGCGCGGGCCTGGACTACCACGAGTACGCCGAAGTGCGCCGCCACGCGGACTGGGGCGCGCTGGTGGCGGCAGAGCAGCCCGATCCGGCGCGCCTGTTCGCGCTCAGCACGCGCGGCACCCGCCACGTGCACGAGGTTTCCTATGCCGCCGGGGACTGGCTCGTCTTCGGCTCCGAAACGCGCGGGCTGGCTCCGTCCCTGCTGGAGAGCTTCGCGCCGGCCCAGCGCTTGCGCCTGCCGATGCGCGCCGGCCAGCGCAGCCTCAACCTGTCGAATGCGGTGGCCGTGACGGTGTTCGAGGCCTGGCGGCAGCTCGGATTCGCAGGCGCTGGCTGAGCGTTGTGCCGCTGGGGACACAAGCAATACTCCGTTTCATGCGGCTGTGTTTGAAAGCCCGCGAACGGTCCCGCATGTGGGAGGAACCGGCCCTTCCCAGGGCAGGCCAGGCAACCCAGACTCCTTTTTCCAGCCCGCCTCGTGCGGGCTCCTTTTGCCCGTAACGACTCGTACGGCTCAGGCGTAGCGGCGGCTGATCGACTCCGCGATGCACACCGGCTTCTCGACCCCTTCGCGCTCGATCGTCACCTGCCACGTCATCTGGTAGCCGTTGCCCTCGATGCGCTTGGACTCCAGCAGCTTCAGGCGGCCGCGCAGGCGGCTGTCCACCGGCACCGGCCCGGTGAAGCGCACGCGGTTCAGGCCGTAGTTCACCCCCATCTTGGTGTCCAGCACTTCCAGCGCGGAATCGAAGAACTTCGGGATCAGCGACAAGGTGAGGAAGCCGTGCGCGATGGTCGCGCCGAAGGGGCCCTGCCTGGCCCTTTCCTCGTCGACGTGGATCCACTGGTGGTCGCCGGTGGCTTCGGCGAACTGGTTGATCTGCTGCTGGGTCACCGGAATCCAGTCGCTGACGGCGACCTCCTGGCCGACGAGCGCCGGCAGTTCGGCGAGCGATTGGAAGGTTCTCATCCTCCGCAATGTAGCAAGCGGAGGCAGGGAAGCGGGGTCGCTTACGCGTCCAGCCAGCGGTGGATCGGCTGCCACTGCTCCAGGTCGCGCTCGACCTTGGACGGCGCGACATCGGACAGCGTGAGGCCGCGCGCCGCCAGGTGCACGTAGTTCTGCGTCGGCCGCAGCAAGCCCAGCACCGGCAGGCCCAGGCCGTCCACGAACTCCTGCAGCTTGTCGGCGGCGATGGTGCGCGAATCGACCCGCATGCCGACGATCCCGACCTGCATGCGCCCGGCCTTGCGGTGGTGTGCCAGCTCGTCCAGGAAGGCGCGGGTGGCGTAGATGTCGAAGATGCTGGGCTGCAGCGGCACGACCACCTTGTCGGCGTTGCGCAAGGTGTCTTCCATCCACTTGCCGTGCATGCCGGCCGGCGTGTCCAGCACGACGTGGGTGGTGCCCTTGGGCGGCTTGGCGATCTGCCCCTCGCCCAGCTCCCAGTGCGCGATGGGCCGGGCCTCGGGCGGGCGCAGGCGCAGCCACAGGCGGGAGGATTGCTGGCGGTCCGCGTCGCCGAGCATCACCTGGTGCCCCCGGCTTGCGAAATACCCAGCAATATTGGTGGCGACGGTGGTCTTGCCGACCCCGCCCTTCGGATTCGCAACAACGACGACCGGCATAGTCGCGCTCCTCTGATGCGCGGCCCGGGGAGCCGCATTGAGCTATGTTACAGGGCATGGATGAGTTCGCAAACCGGCGCCAGGGCATCTACGTGTTGGCCGCCCACCCGAACTGGCGGGAATCCAGGGCCAACCGCCAGCTGTTCGACGAGGCACGCGGCCTGGCCGGCGTGCAGGTCCAGGACCTCTACGGCCGCTATCCGGACTACGACATCGACGTCGCGGCCGAACAGGCCAACGTGGACGCGGCCCGGCTGCTGGTGCTGCTGCACCCGATCCAGTGGTACTCGATGCCGGCGCTCATGAAGCTCTGGCTCGACGAGGTGCTGCGCTATGGCTGGGCCTACGGCCGCTCCGGCACGGCGCTGCACGGCAAGGACCTGTGGCTGGTGGCCAGCACCGGCGGCCCGGAAGCCTCCTACCACCCCCAGGGCTACAACCGCTACTTCTTCGACGCCTTCCTGCCGCCCTACGAGCAGACGGCGCACCTGTGCGGCATGCGCTTCCTGCCGCCGCTGCTGCTGCATGCGGCCCACCGCGCGAGCGAGGCGGAGGTCCAGGCGCACGTGGAGGTGTTCCGCGAGCGCCTGCAAAGCTACCCCGACTGGCCGGAGCTGGAGGAACTGGACGCCTGCCCGATCACCGACGTGCCGGCCACCGACCGGCCCGAGCCGGACCCCGGAGAGGACTGACATGGAGCACGCGCCCGCCTGGCTGACCAACAGCCTGATCTATCTCGCGGCGGCCGTGATCGCCGTGCCGCTGTCGCGCGCCATCGGCCTCGGCTCCATCCTCGGCTACCTCGCGGCCGGCATCGCCATCGGCCCCTGGGTGCTGGGCCTGGTCACGAACGTCGAGGACATCCTGCACTTCGCCGAGTTCGGCGTGGTGCTGATGCTGTTCCTGATCGGGATGGAGCTGGAGCCGCGGCGCCTGTGGAACCTGCGGCGGCCCATCTTCGGCTGGGGCAGCGCGCAGGTGCTGGGATGCACCGCGCTGCTGTTCGCGGCGGGGCTGGCCGCGGGGGCGCCGTGGCGGACCTCGCTGGCCGCGGCACTGGGCCTGGCGCTGTCCTCCACGGCGATCGCGCTGCAGGTGATGCGCGAACGCAACCTGATGCCCACGCCCAGCGGGCAGGCGGGCTTCTCGATCCTGCTGTTCCAGGACGTCGCCGCGATCCCGATCCTGGCCTTGCTGCCCCTGCTCGGCACGCAGGGCGCACGCCCCGACGCAGCCAATCACTGGGTGGAGGCGCTGCGCATCGTGGCGGTGATCGGCGGCATCATCCTGGGCGGCCGCCTGCTGCTGCGGCCCTTGCTGCGCTGGATCGCCAAGAGCCGCACGCCGGAGATCTTCACCGCCGCCGCCTTGCTGCTGGTGGTGGCCATCGCCGCGCTCATGCAGCTGGTGGGCCTGTCGATGGCGCTGGGCGCCTTCCTCGCCGGCGTGCTGCTGGCGGAAAGCGAATACAAGCGCGAGCTGGAGACCGACCTCGAGCCCTTCAAGGGCCTGCTGCTCGGCCTCTTCTTCATCGCCGTGGGCATGAGCATCGACTTCGGCGTGCTGGCGCGTTCGCCCGGCGCGATGGCGCTGATCGTGGTGGCGCTGATGCTGCTGAAATGCCTCGTGATCTGGCTGATCGCCAGGCCGATGGGGATCCCGCTGGTGGAGCGGCCGGTGTTCACGCTGCTGCTGGCGCAGGGCGGCGAATTCGCCTTCGTGGTGTTCCAGGCGGCGGCCGGCGCGCGCGTGTTCTCCATGGAGACCGCGTCGCTGCTGATCGGGGCGGTGGCGGTGTCCATGCTGCTCACGCCGCTGCTGCTGGTGGCCGTGGACCGCCTGCTGCTGCCGCGGCTGGAAGGCGACGGCCGCAAGCTGCCGGAACTGAGCGTGCCGCAGGATGCGCCGGTGATCATCGCCGGCTTCGGCCGCTACGGCCAGATCATCGGCCGGCTGCTCACGGCGCAGGGCATCCGCTCCACCGTGCTCGATCACGACGCCGACATGGTCGAGGCCGCGCGCGCCTTCGGCTACGCGGTGCACTACGGCGACGCCACGCGGCTGGACCTGCTGCGCACCGCGGGCGCGGGCAGCGCGCGCGTGCTGGTCGTCGCGGTGGACGACACCGAGCAGTCCCTGCGCATCGTCGAGCTCGCGCAGGAGCACTTCCCCCAGCTCGAACTGGTGGCGCGCGCGCGCGACGTGCCGCACTGGAATGCCCTGCGCGAAAAAGGCGTGATGCGGGTGGAGCGCGAAGTGTTCGAGTCCAGCCTGCGCAGCGGCCGCACGGTGCTGGAGGTGCTGGGACAGTCGCCGCACGAGGCCCGCCAGCACGCGATGCGCTTTCGCCGGCACAACCTGGAACTGTTCGAGAAGATGCACCCGCACTACCGCGACCGCAAGCGGCTGATTGCGGTGGTCAAGGCGGGGCGGCAGCAGCTGGAGGAGCAGATGGCGCAGGAACGCGCCGAGGCGGCGGAGCGGCGCAAGCGCGGCGAGGAGCGGATCCCGGGGTGGGATGCGGACCGGTGAGCTTCAAACGAAGCCGTCCCACACGAGCTTGATCCCGGTGAGCAGCATCCCCGCATAGAGCAGCCGGTAGAACAGCTTCGGCTGGATGCGGTGCGCCAGCCGCACGCCGATCAAGACACCGATCGGCGCGAAGGGCATCAGCGCCAGCGAGGTCGCCATGTTGCGCAGGTCCAGCAGCCCGAGCCAGCCGTACGGGATCCACTTGCTCAGGTTGATCACGAAGAAGAACACGCTCATGGTCGCCGCGAAGGTGACCGGGGCCAGCCGCAGCGGCAGCACGTAGGCGGTGACGGGCGGGCCGCCCGCGTGCGCCACGAAGCTGGTGAAGCCCGAAGTGACGGTGAGGATGCCGCCCAGCCACTTGGGCGGCGGCGGGCTGTGCGCGCGCGGCGGGAACAGCAGGCGCTGCGCGAGGAACAGCAGCGTGAACACGCCGACGATGCCGGCGACCATGCGCGCATCGAGCAGCCGGAACAGCAGCGTGCCGATCACCGTGCCGACCAGGCCGGCGGGGATCAGGAAGCGCAGCAGCTTGGCGTCCCACTTCCCGCGGTAGGCGGTGAGGCCCATGATGTCCATGACGAACAGGATGGGCATCAGGATGGCGGCGGCCTGCGGCACCGTCACGGCCAGCGCCATCATCGGCACGGCCAGCGAACCGAAGCCGGCGCCGAAGCCGCTCTTGCTCAGGCCCAGGAGCAGGACGGCGGGGATGGAGACGGCGTAGAAGTGCCAGTCGGTGATGAGGGGGAAATTCACGCGTGCATTGTCGCGGGGAGCGCCCCCACCCCAGCCTCCCCCGCAGGGGGAGGGAGGAAGGCCGGTCAGCCGACGCGCTTCTTCAGGGCTTGCAGGGAGACCAGCAGGTCGCCGATGAACTTGGCGGTGGCCTCGTCGGTGAGTTCGCCCTGGGCATTGAACTTGTTCTGCGCGAAGGAGATGAACACCTCCGGCTTGTTGACGGTGAAGGCGTTCATGAAGACCAGCACCTTGCGCAGGTCGTACTGCATGCGCGCCGTGCCCACCGGCCCCGGGCTGGCGCCCATGATGGCCACCACCTTGCCGTCCACCGGCGGCTCCGGCGGCCGCGACAGCCAGTCCAGCGTGTTCTTCAGCACGCCCGGGATCGAGAAGTTGTACTCCGGCGTGGCGATCAGCAGCGCGTCGGCCGCGCGCACCTTCGCCTTGAGCGCGGCGACTGCGGCGGGCTCGCCGGCGGCGCGCACGTCGTCGTTGTAGAGCGGGATGCGCGAGATGTCCGCGATGTCGATCTTCATGCCCGCGGGCGCGAGCTTCTGCGCGGCGCGCAGCGCCATCGCGTTGGTGGAAGCCTGGCGCAGGCTGCCGCAGATGCCAAGGACGTTCATGTCGTTTTCTTTGTCAGGGGAAATCATTCGGCGCGGATGCCCAGCGTCTTCACCAGCTTCGACCAGTGCTCGACGTCCCTGCGCACCACCACCCGCGCATCTTCGCCGATCAGCGCCATGGGCTTGCCGCCGCCCTTGAGCAGCGACTCCTGCACGTCCGGCATGGCCGCCACCTTGGCGAAATCGGCACGCGCTTCTGCAGCACCTCGGGCGGCGTCTTGGCGGGGGCGAACAGGCCGAACCAGGACTCCAGCTGCAGGTCCGCCGCGCCGCTTTCCAGCACGGTGGGCACCTGCGGGTGCATGGTGTTGCGCGCGGCGCCCGACACCGCGAGCGGCTTGGCGTTGCCGGCATCCACCTGCACGCGCGCCGTGGGCGAGAGGTCGAAGAACAGGTCGACCCGGCCGCCCAGCAGGTCCTGGTAGGCCGGCTGCGCGCCGCGGTAGGGCACGTGCGCCACTTCCACCTTGGCCAGGTGCCACAGCGCCGCCGCCAGCACGTGCTGGCCCGAGCCGTTGCCGGCCGAGGCGTAATTGAGCTTGCCCGGATTGGCCCTGGCGTGCGCGAGCACTTCCTGCAGGTTCCGGAAGGGCAGGTCCTTGCGCCCGACCAGCGTGTAGCTGTAGCTCACGAGCAGGCCCACCGGCTCGAAGTCTTTCAGGCTGTCGTAGGGCAGGTTGGCGTACAGGCCCGGATTGAGCGCGAGGTTGGACACCGAGCCCACCAGCAGCGTGTAGCCGTCGGCCGGCGACTTCGCGGCGGCATCGGTGCCCACCAACGTGCCGGAGCCGGTGCGGTTCTCCACCACGAAGCTCTGGCCCGTCACCTTGGCCATGCGATCGGCCAGGAGCCGTCCCACGTTGTCGAAGCCGCCGCCCGGGGGCTGCGGCACGATGATGCGCACCGGCTTGCTGGGATAGGCCTGTGCGTGCGCGAAGGGCGCGGCGCAGGCCAGCGCGATGGCGGCGAGGGCCTGGCGGCGGATCATGGGCCGGCCCATTTCTAGCGCTCCAGCGGGCCGCCGGCCAGCCAGCGGGCGCCGCGCGCGTACAGCTCCTGCACCACCGGGCCCTTGAGCATCGGCATGTCCATCTTGACCTTGTAGCCGATGCGCGTCTGGATATACGCGAGGTGGCGGTAGCCTTCCGGCATGCTGGCCAGCAGCTTCTGGTCCAGCTTCAGCTGCGCGGTGGAATCGACCGGGTCGATGCGGTCCTTCTCGTAGATTGGCTGGCGGTGCAGCACCTTCCACTCGCCCTCGTGCTTCACGATGAAGTCGTGGAAGCGGCCGGTGCAGACCACGTCGCACAGCACCGGGCCGTCCGCGCCTTCGACCATGCCGCGCTGCGAGATGGTCATCTTGGTCTGCGCGATGGCGCGCTCGCCGGCCACCTCGATCGCCGAGCCGCCCAGGAAGTGCAGGATGCTCACGCCCTTGTCCCAGCCCTCCTGCGTGACGCGGATGAAGTCGCGGAAGGGCCCCTGGAACCAGGTGGCCATCATCACGCCTTCGGGGTGCCACACGGTGGCGAAGCGCTCCCAGTCGCCGGCGTCGCGCCAGACCGCCCAGCGTTCCACCAGCTCGCGGATCAGCAGCTTGTCGGTGAGGTTCTTGTCCATGTCGTCTCCTGCGAAGCGCGAACTCTAGCGGCGGAACGCGGCGGCGGGAACCGCCGGCCGGGCAAATGAGTTTTCCTCCCGCCGCAAGACTCAGTGCGTCTCGATGCCGAGGTAAGCCTTCTGGATCTCGGGCCGGCCCAGGAGGTCGCGCGCCAGGCCGTCGGCGACGATGCGGCCCTCTTCCATCACGTAGGCGCGGCGCGCGATCTCCATGGCCATCGCCACGTTCTGTTCCACCAGCAGCACCGAGGTGCCGCGCGCGTTGATCTCGCGGATCGCCTTGAACATGTCCAGCACCACGGCCGGCGCCAGTCCCAGCGAGGGCTCGTCCAGCAGCAGCAATTGCGGCCGGCTCATGAGCGCGCGGCCGATCGCCACCATCTGCTGCTGGCCGCCGGAGAGCGCGCCGGCGGGGCTCTGCAGCTTCTGCTCCAGCGCCGGGAACAAGGCAAGCACTTGTTCCATCGACGCGGCGCGGTGCTGCTTCGCCTGCGGCAGGTAGCTGCCGATCTCCAGGTTGTCCCGCACGCTCATGCCGGTGAACAGGCGCCGGCCTTCCGGCACGATCGCGATGCCGGTGGCGCAGAAGCGGTGGCTGGCCAGCTGCGTGATGTCCTGGCCGTCGAAGGACAGCCGCCCCGCGCGCGCGCGGTGCAGGCCCGCCAGCACGTTGATCAGCGTGCTCTTGCCGGCGCCGTTGGGGCCGACCACGCAGACCAGTTCGCCGCGCTGCACGTTGATCGAGATGTCCCACAACGCGGGCGCGGCGCCATAGGCCGCCTGCAGGTTGACGACCTCAAGCATAGGCGGCCTTTCCGAGATAGGCGCTCACCACTTCGGCGTCCTGCATCACCTCGTTGGCGTGGCCCTGCGCGATCAGCTTGCCGTGGTTCAGCACGATGATGCGGTCGGTCAGCGCCATCACCGCGCGCATCACGTGCTCCACGAACACGATGGTGGCGCCCTGGTCGCGGATGCGGCGGATCAGCGCGATCGCCTCGTCGATCTCGCTGGGCGTCAGGCCGGAGAGCACCTCGTCCAGCAGCACCAGCCGCGGCCGCGCGGCCAGCGCGCGCGCCAGCTCAGGAACTTGCGCTGGTGCAGGTTGATGTCGTCCGGCAGCGCGTGCGCGCGCTCCTGCAGGCCGGTGAACTCCAGCCACTTCCAGGCTTCGCGCTCGGCGTCCTGCTCGTTCAGGGCGGCGCCGCCGAACATGGCGACCATCGCCACGTTCTGCAGCACCGTCATGTGCTTGAAGGGCCGCGGGATCTGGTAGGTGCGCGCGATGCCCGCATGCGCCACGCGATGCGCGGGCAGGCCGGTGAGCAGCTTGCCGTCGAAGGAGACTTCGCCGGCGGACAGCGGGTAGTGGCCGCTGACGACGTTGATGAAGGTGGACTTGCCCGAGCCGTTGGGCCCGAGCAGCCCGAGGATCTCGCCCTGCCGCACCTGCAGGCTCACCTTGTCGAGGGCCTGCACGCCCTTGAAGGCCTTGGACAGTCCGCGGACTTCGAGGATCGGCTTGCCGATGACGACGGGCTTGCGCGCGGTCGTCGCCGTTGCGGCGACTGCCTGACTCCCCTCTCCCGCCTGCGGGAGAGGGGTGGGGGTGAGGGCTGGCTGTTCGCCCACCTTCCTCTTCTTCAGGAAGAACCCCAGGATCCCCTCCGGCATGAACAGGATCACCGCCACCAGGATCGCCCCGACCGCCGCCTTCCCCGCCACCGCATGGTCCCCTGCGGTGAACGCATACAGCAGCCCGGTGATCGCCGCCGCCCCCACCGCCGGCCCGGCCCAGTGCCGCGTGCCGCCCAGCACCGACATCAGCACCACCGTCAGCGGCACGGTGATGTTGAAGGTCTCGCCCGCCGTCACGTACTGCACGAACAGCGCGTGGATGCCGCCGGCCAGCCCCGCCAGCGCGCATGAGATCGCGAACGCCACCAGCTTGTAGCGGAAGGTCGGCACGCCCATCACCTCCGCCACGTCCTCGTCGTCGTGGATGGCGAACAGGCCGATGCCCAGCTTGGACACCTGCACCTTGTAGGCGATCAGCACGGTGGCGATCGCGGCCAGCAGGATCATCAGGTAGAGCGAGGACGCGGGCGACGGCCCGAGCTTGGGCGTCTCCACCGCGTTCAGGTACACGCCCGGCCCGCCGTCGATGGGCGAGTTGAGGATGACCGTGGCGACCACGAAGGTGACCGCCAGCGTGAGCAGGGCGAACACCTCGCCGCGCACGCCCTTGACGCGGAATACCACGAAGCCCAGGCCCACGCCCAGCAGCGCCGGCAGCAGCGCCGCGAAGGGCAGCGTGGCCAGGAAGGGCCAGCCGGCCTTGCCCGCGAGCGCCGCCGTCGTGTACATGCCGATGCCGAAGAAGGCGCCGTGGCCGAAGGAGAAGTAGCCCGAATAACCGGACAGGATGTTCCAGGACAGCGCCAGCACCGCCCAGTGGCACACCAGGTAGAGGATGGATTCGTAGAACTGCGGCAGGCCCAGCCAGGGCACGCTGGCCAGCACCGCGCCCACAGCGAAGATGGCGGCGACGGTGCGGTTCATGCGCCCGCCTTCGCCGGCCGGAACAGCAGCATCACGATCAGCAGCGAGAAGGAAACGATGGGCGCCCACGAGGGCGAGGCCACCGCCATGGTGATCGCCTCGCTGACGCCGATGATGGCGCCGGCCACCAATGGCCCGAGCGCGCTGCCCAGCCCGCCCAGCATGACGGCGGCGAACACCACGCCGACCCAGGCGAAGATCTGCGAGGGCGCCAGCGTGAACATCAGCGCCAGGCACACGCCGGCCACGCCCGCCAGTGCCGCGCAGGCACCGGCCAGGAGCAGCGACAGCATGCGCGAATTCACGCCGAAGGCGGCGGCGATCGGCCCGTCCTCCGCCATCGCGCGCAGCGCCTTGCCCAGGTCCGTGTAGCGCATCACCGCCCACACGCCCAGCGCGATCGACACCGACAGCGCCAGCGTCACCAGCTCCGGCACCGGGATGTACAGGCTGCCCACCGTCACCTTCATGGAGTTGTACTGCGACTCCAGGCGCCGGTAGTCCGCGGTCCAGATGCCCTGGATGCCGCTCTCGATCACCGCCGTGATGCCGAAGGTGACCAGCAGCGAATTGAAGGGCGTGATCGCGAATTTCGACAGCACCCACTGCATCGCCACGCCGATGCCGAAGAACAGCGGCGGCACCACCGCCAGCGCGAACAGCGGGTCGATCTTCCACACCGTCGCCATCTGGTAGCTCAGGTAGCCGGCCAGGAAGACCAGCCCGAAGTGCGACAGGTTGATCTGGCGCAGCAGGCCCCAGGTGAGGCCCAGGCCGAGCCCGATCAGCCCGTACAGGCTGCCGATGAAGATGCCCGAGAGGATGGACTGCGCGAGCAGGTTGAAGCTGGGGAGCGTCATCGCCCTCAGCGCACCTGGAACTTCGCGCCCGGCGCGGCGAAGGACTCCGGCCACACCACCTTCCAGGCGCCGTTCTGCACCTGCTTGATCTTCATGAGGTCGTCACCGTAGTTGCCGGGGCCGTCGAAGCGCAGGCGCCCCTGGATGGTCTCGATTCGCGTTTTCTTCAGGTAGTCGGCGATCTTGCGGTCGTCCAGGCTGTTGGCGCCGCGCACGCCCGCCTCCAGTATCTGCCAGGCGGTGAAGGACGCCGCGGCCTGCACTTCCACCGAGGTGTCAGGCAGGTTGGCGGCCTTGGCGCGCTCGTTGAACAGCGCGACGAATTCGGCGGCCGTGCCCTGGTTGGTGAAGGGCGGATGCTCCTCGAAGATCGTCAGCGCCAGCGCATTCGCGCCTTCGGGCGACTTGGTCAGCGGCCCCGGCGCGGGGTAGAGGTGGAAGTGGATCGGCGGCACGTAGTCGATCTTCTTCATCGCGTCGAGGAGCATGTTGCCTTCCAGGCCGATGTCGCCGATCCACACCATGTCGGGCTTCACGTCCTTCACGCGCGCGGCGATCGGGCCGAAGTTCTGGTTGCCGAAGTCCCATTCGAGGAACAGCACCTCCTGCAGGCCGCGCTTCTTGGCGACCTCGCGCCCGCCCAGCGACATGTAGTGGATGGAGGGGAACTTGCTGGTGACGATGGCGATGGTCTTGGGCGGCTTGCGCGAGGCGGCCAGCATGTCGAACAGCATGTTCGACACGGTCTCCTGCGGCCGGTGGCCGAGCGACCAGGCCGGGAACTGCATGTCGTACTTGGCCATCGAGGGGATGCCGAAGGTGTGGTGCACCAGCACCTTGTTGTAGCGCTGGGCGACACCCATCGCCGACAGGATGGCGCCGGTGGCGTAGGGGCCCATCAGCAGGTCCACCTTGTCGCTGGTCACCAGCTGCTCGTACAGCGTGCGCGCGAGGTCGGGCTTGGACTGGTCGTCCTTCACGATCCACTGCACCTGCCGGCCCAGCAGGCCGCCGCGCTTGTTCAACTGCTCCACGTAGATCTCGCCCACCAGCTTGTGCGTGAGCGCGGTGGCCGACAGCGGGCCCGTGAGGGCCAGCGTGCTGCCGATGCGGATCGGCTGGCCGGCGGTCTGCGCGAAGGCCGGCAGGGCGAGGCCGCGCCGGCGGCGGACAGGATGCGGCGGCGAGAGAGAGTCATGCTTTGTCTCCTGGTATGGCGTGGCTGTGGACTCAATCGACTTGCGCGCCCGAGCGCTTGACCAGCTCGGACCATTTCGTGATTTCGGTGCGGTTGAAGGCGGCGAGCTCGTCGGCCTTCAGCACGGGGACTTCCAGCCCCTGCGCGGCCAGCCTGGCCCTCACCTCGGGCTGGGCGACGGCCTGCGCCACCGCGTCGCGCAGTTTCGCGAGCACCGGCGCAGGGGTCGCGGCGGGCGCATAGAGCATGAACCAGGGCACCAGGTCGAACTCGCCGAAGCCCTGGTCCGCGATCGGCACGACCTCGGGCGCGGCAGCGGTGCGCTTCGCGCTGGACACGCCCAGCGCGCGCAGCTTGCCCGACTTGATGTGCGGCATCACCGCGGCCGGGTGGTAGAACATGAACTGCGTCTGGCCCGCCATCACGTCGGACAGGGCGAGGCCGCCTTCCTTGTAGGGCACGTGCACCATCTTGCCGCCCAGGCGCGCCTTGAGCAGCTCGCCCGCGAGGTGGCCGGAGGTGCCGTTGCCGGCCGAACCGAAGCTGATGCCGTTGCCCTTGTCGCCGGCCGCCTTCAGGTCCTTCAGGTCCTTGATCGGCGAGTCGGCCGCCACCACCAGCAGGGTGGGCGTGTAGCCGGCGAAGCCCAGCGGCGCGAAGTCCTTTTGCGCGTCGTAGGGCATCTTGCGGTACAGGCCGGGATTGATGGCGTGCGTGCCCACGGTTCCCATGAGGATGGTGTAGCCGTCCGCCGGCGCCTTGGCCACGAGGTCGGAACCGATGTTGCCGCCGGCGCCGGACTTGTTCTCCACGACGATGGCCTGCCCCAGCGCCTTGCCCATGGCCTCCGCATAGACGCGCGCGATGATGTCGGTGGTGGTGCCGGGACCGAAGGGCACCACCAGCCTCACCGGCCGGCTCGGGTAGTCCTGCGCGAAGGCCCCCAGCGGCGCGGCGAGCGCCAGCGCGGCGGCTGCGATCAGGACGGTACGGCGTTGGCTCACTTGCGGTTCTCCTTGTGCGACGCCCCGCGGGGCTTCCAGCCCTGGGACAGTTCCTCGTTGTGTTCGCCCAGCACCGGCGGTGCCGTCACTTCCAGCGGCCGCTGCCCGTCGAAGGAGACGGGCGAGCGCACCGTGCGGAAGGTTCCCACCACCGGGTGCTCGGCCTCCACGAACAGCTGCAGGTGCCTGGCCTGCGGATCGTCTGGCACTTCGGCGGTCGTGTACATGGGGGAATACGGCACGTCCTGGGCCTCCAGCCGGCGGCACCATTCGGCCCGCTCGTGCTGCAGGAAGACCGGGCGCATCACCTCGATCAGCGCTTCCTGGTGGTCGATGCGGCCCTGCCGGCTGGCGAAGCGCTCGTCCTGGAAGATGTCGGCCCGTTCCATGGCGGTGGCCAGGCCCTGCCAGAATTTCTCGGGCGAGGACATGTGCAGCGCGATCCACTTGCCGTCGCTGCACTCCAGCACATAGGACTGCGAGACGCTGGGCCGGCTGAAGGGCCCCATCACCTCGTTGGCCGAAAACAGGTGCTGGAAGGCGTCGAGGTTGAAGTGCGTCATGGCCTCGAACATCGAGAGCTCCACCTTGCGCGCCTTGCCGCGCTTCTCGCGCTCGTAGAGCGCGCCCAGGATGCCGTAGGCCGCGTAGAAACCGGTGACCAGGTCGGCGATCGCCGGGCCCACCACGCGCGGGTTGGCCGGGTTCACCAGCAGCCGCAGGTAGCCGCTGGCGGCCTGCGCCACGCTGTCGTAGGTCGGGCGGTGCGCGGCCGGTCCGGTGGCGCCGAAGCCGCTGATCGCGCAATAGATCAGCTGGTCGTTCAGGCCGTGCAGCCGCTCGAAGCCGGCGCCGATCTGCTCGGCGAAGCCCGGGCGGAAGTTCTGGATGTAGACGTCGGCGTCCTTCACCAGCGCGTCGAACTTCTCCAGGTCCGCGGCCTGCTTGGTGTTGAGCGTGATGCTGCGCTTGTTGCGGTTGACCGTCTGGTAGTGCGGCGAATAGAGGCCGCCCTTGAAGGCGCGGAAGGGGTCGCCGGTGCCGGGCAGCTCCACCTTGACCACGTCGGCGCCCAGGTCGGCCAGCAGCATGGACGCCGCCGGCCCGGTGATGAAGGTGCCGTGCTCCAGCACGCGCACGCCCTCGAGGACCTTGATCACTTGCCGCCCTCCGGGGGCAGCACGCCCGTGTATTCGTATTCGCGCATCGCCTGGTAGGACAGCGCGAAGCCGATCGGGTCCTGCATCTCCTCGTTCAGGTGCGCGATCAGGCTGGCGGTGCGCGCGAGGATGGGCACGCCCTTGAGCGCGCCCACCGGAAAGCCCACGCCCAGCAGCACGGCGGGAATCGCCGCCGAGACATTCAGGCGCAGGTCCTTGCCGGTGATGGCGGGGATGACTTCCTCCACCGCCTGCGCGATGTCGACGAAGTGCTGGCCGCCGCCGGCCTGGCGCGAAACCGCGAACAGCGCATCGACGCGGCGGTCGCGCTCCTTGTGCTCCGGGTGGCCGTAGCCGGGGATGGCCTGCTTGCGCTCGCGCCGTGCCGCGACGACGGCGCGCGCCGCCTCGCGCAGGTCGCCACCGCGCTTCTTCGCCTCCTCGTCGATCTCGACGAACATGCGCCCCGCCGTTTCGGAGGCGCCCAGGATCACCGAGCCGCAACCGAGGATGCCGGCCGCCACCGCGCCCTGCAGTGCCTCGGGCGCCGCGGCGAAGGTCATGCGCGCGGCCTGCACGCTGGGCACCAGGCCGTGGTCGGCGATCGCGACCAGCGTGGCGTTGAGCACCGCGCTGGCAGCGGCGTCCGGCTTGCGGCCGGTCAGCAGGAAGTGGAAGTAGTCGGCGAAATTCACCTGCCCGATCAGGTCCCGCGACAGGTCCTGCCCGCGCACGACGATGGTGTCGGCGTTGGAGGTGGTGATGGCCGAGCGCGGCACGGTGGCCTTGCCGATTTTCAATTGGATCTCCCTGTGTTCGCGTGTCGGGTGTTCGCTGGGGTTCGCTCCGCTCACCACCAGCCTACGAAGGTCCCCTGGGTAGGCTGGCGGTGAGGCGAAGCCGAACCCCAGCTCGGGCGCTATCGCGCCGAAGGCACCAGCCTGAAGTCGTACTTCGCCGTGTAATACGGCTTCTTCATCTCCCGCCCGTCCGGCGCCTTGCCTGGCGGATGCTTGGGGAATTCGACGATGAGGCTGTTGCGCACCCCGAACACCGCATCGGAATCCAGGTACGGGCTGTCCTTCACGAAGATGTGCGTCACCAGCCGCTCGTGGCCGGGGGCGTTGAGCATCATGTGCATGTGGCCGGGGCGGTTCAGGTGGCGGCCCATCTTGTCCAGCATGCGGCCCACCGGCCCGTCGCCCGGCACCGGATAGAACGTGGGCTTGATCGACCAGAAGCGGTAGTTGCCGTCCTGGTCCGTGCGGAACTGGGCGCGCAGCTTGCATCTCGTCGCCCTTCTGCATGTCGTACAGGCCGCCCTCGTCGCCGGACCACACGTCCACTTCGCAGTTGGCAATGGGACGGCCGTTGGTGTCGGTCACGCGCCCGTGGTACAGCGTCGGCTCGCCGAAGCCCTCGCCGATGTCCGCGCCCAGTTCCTTCTTCGGCGCGCCCGGCCAGAAGAAGGGGCCTTGCACGGTGGCTTCGGTCGGCTTCTCGCCCGGCCGGTCCGCCAATGCCCTGGCGCCGCGCGCCTGCTCCAGCGCCACCACCAGCATCGACAGGCCCAGGGTGTCCGACAGCAGGATGAACTCCTGGCGCTTCTCGTCGCACTTCTGGCCGGTGGCGGTGAGGAACTGGATGCCGGCCATCCACTCGTCCGGCGTCAGGTCCACCTCGCGCATGAAGGCGTGGGCGTGCTTCACCAGCGCCGTCATGACCTGCTTGAACCGGGCGTCCTGACAGTCGCCCATGCGGTCGATGACCGCCTGCGCGAAGTCGCTCACTTCCAGTTGGGCCATGTCTTGTCTCCTGTGTGGAGGGCGATTCTAGGCAGTGCAGCCATCGCTGGTAAGTGGGGAATTTCGACCGTTATGATCGATGCCATCGATAGCAATGCGGGCGGACCCTAGGTCTGTTTCACCATGGAACTGCGGCACCTCCGGTACTTCGACGCGCTGGCGGAAACCCTGAACTTCACGCGCGCGGCCGAGCGGCTGCACGTGACGCAGTCGACGCTGTCGCACCAGATCAAGCAGCTGGAGGAGGAGCTGGGCACGCCTCTCTTCGACCGCAGCGGCAAGCACGTGCGCATGACCGAGGCCGGCGAGGTGCTGCGCAGCCACATGACGCCGGCGCTGGAGAAGATCGACCTGGGCCTGCAGGCCCTGCGAGCGCCCGGCGAGGCCATCACCGGCAGCATCCGCCTGGGCACCACCCCCAGCTTCAACACACGCATGGTCCCGCAGTGCGTCGCGACGCTGCTGAACGCCTACCCGGGCATCGGCGTGAGCGTGGAAGAACTGGCGGCGGGGCAGATCCTCAAGCGCCTGCGCTCGGGCCACCTGGACATCGCTGTGTCCTATCCGCCCGGCGACGGCAACGACCTGTGGTTCGAGCCGCTGTACAAGGAGGAGCTGCGGCTGGTGGTGGCCACCGGGCACCCGCTGGCGCGGCGAAGGCGCGTGCGCATGGTGGAACTGCACAACGTGCGCATGGTGCTGCTGCCCGCGCAGTTCCTCACGCGCAAGCTGCTGGACGAATGCCTGCAGCAGGCAGGCGCCAAGCCGCTGATCGTCGCGCAGATGAACTCGGTGGCGCCGATGATCGAGCTCATTCGGCAGACCGACCTGGCAGGGATCATCACCGAGACGGCGGTGTCCTCCTCCGCCGACCTGCGCGTGATCCCGCTGGAGGACCCGACCCCCGTGCGCACGCCGGGATTGCTGTGGCCCAAGGGCGCGGCGCGCTCGCCGGTGCTGCGGCACTTCGCGGAGATCATCCGCAGGGCCGCGGGGACGGCGGCCTGATCCCACACAATGACGGCATGAAGATCGTCCTTCGACCGGGGCTGTGCGGCGAGGCGCTCGCGACTCGCCTGGCCGGCGACCCCGTCGTGGCGCAGGCCCTCGGGCCGGAACCCAACGCCGCCGTCGGCTACCTCTTCAAGAAGTTCTTCGACGCCGGCACTCCCGTGCTGGCGCGCATCCTGGAGCACGCCAAGGCCGAAGGCAAGCGCCTGTCCTTCCTGCGCGACCTGCAGTTCCCGACGCGCGAAATTGCCGCCGCCTCGCACCTGGAAGTCGTCTGCCGCAAGACGATAGGCCAGAGCGATGCGGAGTCCCGCGCCACGCTCGCCGACTACCACGCGGATCCCCTGCACGCCACCGCCAGCCGCTGGCGGGTCCGCCTGCCGCGGCGCATGTTCCTCGGCAAGCCCGTGCCGCCGGAGACCATCGCGCACGTGGACCAGTACACCGGCGAATACGTGCTCGGGGCGGCCGCGGCGGAGGCCTTGCGAACCAGCAGCTTGGGTGGCTGGGAGCTGCAGCCCGTGCTGCACTGGAAGACGCTGCAGCCGCAGCCCCAGGTCGGCATGCACCTCACGACCCGCGAACTGCTGCCGCCGGCGCTGTCGTGCGCGAGCACCTTCGAGACTTTCGACGACGGGCCCAAGGCCCCGAGCACGCCGCGCCGCTACGGCGCGCTGTCGTATGCACGTGGTGCGCTCGATGTCTCCGCCGACTTCGCGCGCACCGCCGAACCCTGGTGCGAATGGTCCACCCCCAATGGGTGGTGCGGCAGCGCGTGCGCGGCTGGTACGAGGGTGCGGGCCTGCGCGGCTGGGCGTTCCGGCCGGTGCTGGAGGAAGGCACGCCGCTGCAGCGCGAGCACGAAGAGCGCTGGGAAACGCTGCTGGCGCAGCTGCGCGCCGCCGGCGCCAAGGTCTCCGCCTGAGCGCGCGCTCCGCTCAGTCCTCCAGCACCCGCACCTTCACGGCCTTGCCCTTGATGCGGGCGGCGCCGAGCCGCTTCGCCACGTCCTGCGCGATCGCGCCCTGCACCGCCACGTAGGTCGAGAACTCGTTGACGTCGATCTTGCCGACCTGCTCGCGCGTGAGCCCGAGGTCCTTGGTCAGCGCGCCCAGCACGTCGCCCGGGCGGATCTTCTCCTTGCGCCCGCCCTGGATGTGCAGCGTGGCCATCGCGGGCTTCAGCGGTCCGCCGCCGGCCGGCGTGAGTTCCGCCAGCGGATGCCACTCCGAGGGCCGGTTCTGCAACTGCTCGATGCGTCCCACGGAACCCATCTCGTCCAGGCTCGCCAGGCACAGCGCCAGGCCGGTCTCGCCCGCGCGGCCGGTGCGGCCGATGCGGTGGATGTGCACTTCGGCATCGGGCGACACGTCCACGCTGATCACGGCGGCCAGGCTGGCGATGTCCAGCCCGCGCGCGGCCACGTCGGTCGCCACCAGCACCGAGCAGCTGCGGTTGGCGAAGCGCACCAGCACCTGGTCGCGGTCGCGCTGTTCCAGGTCGCCGTGCAGCGCCAGCGCGCTGAAGCCGCGCGCGCGCAGCGCCTCCACCAGCTCGCGGCAGCGCGCCTTGGTGTTGCAGAAGGCCAGCGTGCTGTCCGGCCGGAAGTGGGCGAGCAGCTTGCCCACGGCCGGCAGGCGCTGCGCCTCGGTGACCTCGTACCAGCGCTGGTCGATCTGGCCGGCGGCGTGCTGTGCCTCCACCTTTACCGTCAGGGGCTCGCGCATGAACTGCGCGGCCAGCCGGTCGATCTCCTCCGGATAGGTCGCGGAGAACAGCAGGGTCTGGCGCTGCGGCGGGCACAGGCGGATGACGCCGGCGATCTCCTCGAAGAAGCCCATGTCCAGCATGCGGTCCGCTTCGTCGAGCACCAGCGTGTTGACCGCGTCGAGCTGCAGGCTGCCGCGCTGCAGGTGGTCGAGCACGCGGCCCGGCGTGCCCACCACGACGTGCGCGCCGTGTTCCAGGGTGGCGAGCTGCCCGCGCAGGGGCACGCCGCCCACCAGCGTGACAACCTTGATGTTGTCCTCGGCCCGCGCCAGCCGGCGCACCTCGGTGGTCACCTGGTCTGCGAGTTCGCGCGTGGGACACAGCACCAGCGACTGCACGGCGAAGCGCCGCGCGTTCAGGTTGGCCAGCAGCGCCAGCGCGAAGGCGGCGGTCTTGCCGCTGCCGGTCTTGGCCTGGGCGATGATGTCCTTGCCGAGCAGGGCGGGCGGCAGGCTGGCGGCCTGGATGGCGGTCATCTCGAGGTAGCCCAGCCGCTGCAGGTTGGCCTGCACGGCGGGGCCCAGGGGGAGCGTGGAAAAGCTGGTGGCGGGGGCGGTCATGCCCGCATCATGACGCACGGGGCTGTCACTTGCCCGGCGTCACCCCGCCGCCCGCACCAGCTCAGCACCGCATCCGCGAAGACCCGCGGCGCCTCCTGCGGCATGTTGTGGCCCACGCCCGGGACGATGCGGTGCGAGCGCTGGCCGGTGAAGAAGCGCGCATGCGCCTGTGCCGGCGAAGGGTCGCGCACGCCGTCGTCGGCGCCGTCGAAGGTGATGGTGGGCACGCCGATCGCCGGCTGGGCCGCCAGCCGCCGCTCGATCTCCGCATAGGCCGGGTCGCCCGGCTCCAGGCCGTAGCGCTGGCGGTAGGAGTGGATCACGACCTCGACGAAATCCTCGTTGTCGAAGGCCGCGGCCGAGCGCTCGAAGGTGGCGTCGTCGAACTTCCAGGTGGGCGACCACAGCTCCCACAGCAGCCGGGTCAGCGCGCGCCTGTGCTTCGCCAGGCCCGCGCGGCCGCGCTCGCAGTGGAAGTAGTACTGGTACCAGTAGCGCCGCTCGTTCTCCGGCGTGTCCGGTTCCACGCTGCGGGCGATGTCGTGGATGTTGTAGTTGTTGTACGAGACCAGGCCCGCGCAGCGCTCGGGCCAGAGCGCCGCGACCACGCAGGCCGCGCGGCCGCCCCAGTCGTAGCCGGCCAGCACCGCGCGCGGCACCTGCAGGGCGTCCATCAGCGCGAGCAGGTCGGCGCCGAGCGCGGCCTGCTCGCCCGAGCGCGGCGTGTCGGTTCGCAGGAAGCGCGTGGGGCCGTAGCCGCGCAGGTAGGGCACGACCACGCGGCAGCCGGCGTCGGCCAGCATGGGCGCCACTTCCACGTACGAATGGATGTCGTAGGGGAAGCCGTGCATCAGGAACACCGGCGGGCCCTCGGCCGGCCCGCAGCCGTACCAGGCGATGTCGAGGACGCCGGCGGTGGTGGTGTGCAGGGGTTGCAGCGTTTCCATGTGCGCAGCTTGCCACAGCGCGCCCGCACGCGTGGGCTCAGCGCGTGGGCGGAGGCACCAGGACAGTACGGACCAGCACACGCTCGACTTCCGGCAGCGCCTGCACGGACAGCTCGCCTGCCAGCCCCTGCAGGCGCACGCGCGCGGCCAGCAACTCGGCGACCGTCGCGGCATGCTCCTGCTGCGCGGCCTGCAACCGGCCCTGTGCCTCCAGCACCTCGAGCTGGGCATGCGTGCCGCGCGCCACGCCTTGCCGGGCCGCCTGCACGCCCTGCCGCGCCGAACGCACCAGGGCCGCGTGCGCGCGCAGCCGCTGCGCCGCCTGCCGCACGGTCATGTGTTCGCGCTCCACCAGCACGGCGGTGTCGCGCAATGCCGCTTGCAGTTCGGCCTCGCTGCGCTCCTGGCGCGCGACCGCCTGCCGGATCGTGGACTCGGTGCGGCCACCGCCGTACAGGGGCACGTTCAGCTGCACGCCGACCGAGCTGTTGTAGAAGGTCTGGTCGATCGCGGTGAAGGTCTCGCTGCGCGACTTGGTGCGTGCCGCCACCAGGTCCAGCGTCGGCTTGTGGCCGGCCGATGCCACGCGCACGCCCTCGCGCGCGACCTCCACGGCGGCGCGCGCGGCCCGCACCTCGGGCGCGGCTTCGGCGGCGCGGTCCTGCCAGTCGCGCAGCTCGCCGGCCGCCAGGCGCGACAGGCTCTCGCCGTCCTCCTCGGCGGCGAGCAGGCGCGTCACCGGTTCGCCCACCATGTTCTCCAGCTCGCGCCTGCGCTCGGTCAGGCGCGCTTCGGCCTGCAGCGCGCGCAAGGCCGCGAGCTCCGCCTGCGCGGCGCGCTCCTCGCGCTCGCTGGCACTGGCCAGGCCCAGGGGCACGCCGCGCGCGGCGGCCGCGGCCTGGCCGGCCAGCGCCGCCTGCTGCGCCTGCAGCGCCTGCCATTCGGCGGCGGCACGCAGCAGTTCGAGGTAGGCCGAGGCCACCGACACGTGCAGCCGGTTGCGCGCGGTCGCCAGCACGGCTTCGAGCCGCGCCACTTCGGCCTTCGCCTGCTGGTACGAGGCCCAGCGCTCCGGCCGGTACAGCGGCTGGCGCAGGCTGATGCTGTTGCCCGCGGAGATGTAGCTGGTCTGGGCCGCGGTGTCGCCCACCACCGCCGTCAGGTCGTTGTGCGTGCGGCCCAGGTTCGCGCTCACCTCCGGCAGCAGGCGCGAGCGCGCCTGCTCCAGCACTTCGCGCTCGGCGCGGAAGGAAGCCTCGGCGGCCAGGTAGCGCGCCTCGTGCGCGAGCGCGCGCTCCACCGCGCGCGACAGTGTCAGCACCGGCCCGGGGGTGGCTCCTGCGCTGGCAGGATGCCCGTGGACAGCGCGATGGCGAGCGTCAGCGACAGGGGGCTGGCCGGCATCCGCTCAGGCTTCCTTGAGCGAACGCGAGAAGCGCTGCAGCAGCGGCCGCAGCAGGTACTGCAGCAGGCTGCGCTCGCCGGTCTTCACCACCACTTCGGCCGGCATGCCGGCTGCAGCTCGCGGCCCTGCAGGTGCGCGAGGCCCTCGGGGCCGACCTCGACCCGCGCCAGGTAGTAGGAGCTGCGCGTCTGCGCATCGGTCAGGCTGTTGGCCGACACGCTCACCACGCGCCCCGGCACCACCAGCTGCGGCAGGTCGATGAAGGCCTGCAGGTGGATGTCGGCCGGCAGTCCCGCATGCACCCGGTCGATCAGGTGCGTCGGGACCTGCGCTTCCAGCAGCAGCTTGGCACGGTCCGGAACGATCTCCATCAGCTTGGTGCCCGGCGTCACCACGCCGCCCGGGTTCTGCACCGCCAGGCCGACCACCTGGCCGGCCACCGGTGCGCGGATCACCGTGCGCGACTGGCCTTCGGAGGCGCTCTTCACCTTCTCGCCCTGCGCGGCCGCCTCTCGCCGCACCTCCGACAGCTGAGTTTCCACCTCGCGGCGATATTCCTGCTGCCGCTGCTGGTGGCGCAGCCGCACTTCGGCAACGGTCTCGGTCAGGCGCGCGCGCGTGCCGCGCAGGTCCGCGACGCCCGCACGCACCTCGGCCGCCTGCCGTTCCAGCTCGCTCTGGCGCGTGCGCGGCGTGAAGCCGTCGGCCACCATCTGCCGCACGCCGGCGAGTTCCTGCTCGATCAGGGCGAGCTGCTGCTCGCGCGCCGCGAGCGACTGCTGCGCGCCCGCCAGGTTGGCCTGCGTGGCCGCCATCTGCTGCTGCAGCGCGCCGAGTTCGGACACCAGCGCCCGCCGGCGCGTGGCGAACAGCTCCTGCTGCAGCGTCATCTGCTGCTGCGCGATCGGTTCGGTGCGCACGGCCAGCAGGTCGGGCGGAAACACCAGGCTGGCGGCCCCGGCCTGCTCCGCCACCAGGCGCGCTTCGGACGCGCGCAGCGAGATCCACTGGATGCGCGCCGTGTCGAGCCCGGCCTTCGTGTCCACGTCGTTCAGCTGGATCAGCATGTCGCCGGCGCGCACCTTCTGGCCTTCGCGCACGCCCACCGCGTGCACCACGCCACCGCTGGGGTGCTGGATCTGCGTGCTCTGCTGCTCGATCACGATCACGGCCGGCGCCGGCACGCCCTCGTCGAGAGGCACCAGTCCCGCCCACACCAGGAAGCCGCCGAAGCCCAGCGCCAGCAGCAGCCAGCCGATGCGCAGCGAACGGCGGATGTCGGTCGGCGCTTCGGCGGCTTCGCGCGCCGGCGGATCCGTGGCGGGCGCGCTCACGCGGGATCCGCCTGCAAGGCGCCCGGCGCGGGCGCGCGCGGGCCCGCATCGCCGCGCGCGGCGGCGAGCTTCTGCAGCACCGCGTCGCGCGGCCCGAAGGCGACCACCTGGCCGTCGTTCAGCAGCAGCAGCTTGTCCACCGCCTGCAGCACCTGCGAGCGGTGCGTGACCACGACCACCGTCTTGCCCAGTTGCTTGAGGCGGCGCAGCGCCTGCAGCAGCGCGGCGTCGCCCGCTTCGTCGAGGTTGGAGTTGGGTTCGTCCAGCACCACCAGCGCCGGCTCGCCATAGAGCGCGCGCGCCAGCGCGACCCGCTGCCGCTGCCCCGCCGACAGCGCGCTGCCGCCCACGCCCAGCGGCGTCTCGTAGCCTTGCGGCAGGCGCAGGATCATCTCGTGCACGCCCGCCATCTGCGCGGCCGCCACGATGCGTTCCGAATCGAGCGCGCCGAAGCGGCAGATGTTCTCGGCGACCGTCCCTTCGAAGATCTCCACGTCCTGCGGCAGGTAGCCCAGGTGCGGCCCGAGCTCCAGCTTGTTCCAGGCGAACACGTCGGCGCCGTCCAGCCGCACCTTGCCGGCCGCGCCCGGCCACACGCCCACCAGCAGGCGCGCGAGCGTGGACTTGCCCGACGCGCTCGGCCCCACGACGCCGGTCACCTCACCGGGCTGCGCCGCGAAGCTCACGCCCTTCAACACGGGAGCGGCAGCGCCGGGCGGGGCGGCCACCAGGCCCTCCACGGTGAGCACGCCGCGCGGTGCGGGCAGCGACAGCGATTCGGCCGGCTCCGCATGCGCCTGCAGGATGGCGGTGAGGCGGTCCCATGCCGCACGCGTGGCCACCACCTGCTTCCAGGCACCGATCGCCTGGTCCACCGGCCCGAGCGCGCGGCCCATGAGGATCGATGCCGCGATCATCGCCCCCGGCGTCGCCGTGCCCTCGATCACCAGCCAGGCGCCGGTACCGAGGATGACCGACTGCATGGCGATGCGGAAGTTCTTGCTGATGGCGGTCATCACCGCCGCGCGGTCGGAGGCCAGCGACTGCTGCCGCAGCAGCTCGCCATTGAAGCGGGCCCAGCGCGCGCGCATGTTGCCCAGCATGCCCATGGCCTGGATCGCTTCGGCATTGCGCAGGTTGTTGCTGGCGAACAGGGAAGCGCGGATGGCCGACTTCTGCGCCTGGTCCAGCGCGGGCTGCGTCAGCCTCGAGGAGACCAGCGCCAGCAGCACCGAGACCACCAGGCCCGCCAGCGCGACGAAGCCCAGCAGCGGGTGCAGCAGGAAGCACACGGCCAGGTAGATCGGCGCCCAGGGCAGGTCGAAAAAGGCCGCGCCGTTGCCGGTGACGAACTGGCGGATGGCCGTGAAATCGCCCAGCGCCTGCGCCGCGTTCGCGCCCGGCGTGCGCAGCGACTGCTGGAAGGTGGCGGAGAACAGGCGCTGGTTGAAATCGCGCTCGACGCTGTTGCCGATGCGGATCAGCGCATGGGCGCGCACCCACTCCAGCGCGGCCAGCAGCACCAGCAGGCCCAGCGCGATCAGGCTCACGGCCCACAGCGTCCCGTGGTTGCGGCTGGTCAGCACCCGGTCGTAGACCTGCAGCATGTACAGCGACGGGACCAGCCCCAGCAGGTTGGTCACGAGGGAGAAGCCGGCGAGCGCGAGGAAGGCGTGCTTGTGCTTCAGGTACGCCTGTCCCAGCTCGGTGTGCATGCGCGATACGGCGGGCGGCGGTGCGGCCATGAAGTTGGTACTGCGGCGGTAAGTGCGCGTCCGCGGCATTGTAGGGCCGCGCACATGGCCCGGCCGGCGCCGCATGGGTCGGCGCCGCCGGATGCGACTCCGGGCTGCTGCCGCGGCGCCATGCGCCGCAGCACGCATGCTCAGGCCGCCAGCGCCTTCTTCACCGCGGCGGGCGACAGCGGCATCTGCCGCACCCGCTTGCCGGTAAGGTTGAAGAGCGCATTGCCGATCGCGGGCGCGACCGCCGCGACGCCCAGCTCGCCCATGCCGGTGGGCGGCGCCTGGGTCA
This sequence comes from Ramlibacter montanisoli, assembly GCF_013087525.1. Classification (GTDB taxonomy): domain Bacteria; phylum Pseudomonadota; class Gammaproteobacteria; order Burkholderiales; family Burkholderiaceae_C; genus Ramlibacter; species Ramlibacter montanisoli. The sequence goes on from NZ_JABFCS010000001.1 coordinate 3,340,762, forward strand.
CCACCAGGCTGGTGTGGATCTGCGGCATGTCGCTCATGCGCAGCACCGGGTACTCGTGGAAGTTGGACTGCACGATGGCGCCGTCCTTCACGTCGAGCTGCTCCAGCAGCGCGACCGACAGGCCCCACACCACCGCGCCTTCCAGCTGGGCGAGCACGTTCTGCGGCTGGATCGCCAGGCCGGGGTCGGCGGCGATCCAGTAGTCGTGCACCTTGATCTTGCCGCTGGCGGCATCCAGCGAGATCTCGGCGACGGCGGCCGAGAGGCTGCCGTGGTAGTCCGCGAAGGCCAGGCCCATGCCGCGGCCGGCGCGCTTGCGACCCCAGCCGGACATGCGCGCCACCGTGCGCAGCACTTCCTGCGCGCGCGGGTCCTCGCGGGTGAGGGCCAGGCGCAGCTCAGCGGATCGACCTTGCGCGAGGCCGCGATCTCGTCCAGGAAGCACTCGATCGCGAACTTGTTGTGCCCCGCGCCGATGCCGCGGAAGGGCTGCACGCGCATGCCGCGGATCTCGCGCACGCCTTCGGCCACGTAGTTCGGGATGGCGTAGTGCGGCAGGTCCGCGCCGTTCCAGCCGATGTAGTCCTTGCCGCCGGTGGCCTGGAAGCGCGGCGGCGCGGCGACCGCGTCCACGTTCTCGGCGACGATGCGGTGGCGCCAGCCGGCGATGCGGCCTTCGGCATCGAGCGTGGCGCGCATCACGTGGTGCGTCATCGGCCGTGGACGCGCCGCGGCCATGTCGTCCTCGCGGCTCAGGATCAGCTTCACCGGCTTCTTCACGGCGTTGGCGATGATCACCGCCTGCGCCACGATGTCGGGCGAAATCCGCCGGCCGTAGCCGCCACCGATCAGCTGCTGGTGCACGCGGATCTTGTCCGGCGTGGTCTTCAGGATGTTGGTGGCCACCGCCACCACGCCCATGGGCGCCTGCGTGCCGACCCAGATGTCGGCCGATCCGTCCGCGCCCACGCTGACGGTGCAGTTCATCGGCTCCATCTGCGCGTGGTAGGTGTGCTCGGACCAGTAGGTCGCCTCCAGCACCTTGCCGCCGTCGCCGAAGGCCTTGGCGGCGTCGCCGCGCTTGTACGCGTCCAGCGCCTTGGCGTTGCCGTCCTGGCCGGCGCGGGCGTATTCCTCCTTGGCCTTGTGCGAATCGAACTTCGCCGCGGTGGCACCGCTGGTGTCCCAGCCCACCTTGGGCTGCAGCACGTGGCGCGCCGCGCGCGTGGCCTCCACCGTGTTGCCGACGATGGCCACGCCGAAGGGCAGCGGCAGCACGTGCGTGACGCCCGGCACCGCCATCGCGTCGGCCGCGTTGACGTTGGTCGGCTTCGCCCCTTCCATGGGCGACTCGAGCACCGCGGCGTACACCATGCCGGGCACCTGCACGTCGATGCCGTACTTCGCCTGCCCGTTCACCTTGGAACGCACGTCGCTGCGGCCGATCTCGGTGCGGCCGATCAGGCGGTACTGCTCCGGCTTCTTCAGGTCGGCCGGCGTGATCTTCGGCAGTTCCGCGGGCAGCTGCGCAAAGCGCGCGATCTCGCCGTACGTGAGCTGCTGCCCGGTGCGCGCGTGCAGCACCTTGCCGGCATTCGTGCTCACCTCCGCCACCGGCACGCCCCACTTGGCGGCGGCCGCCTGCATCAGCACCACGCGTGCCTGGGCACCGGCGATGCGCAGCGGCGTGAAGTAGCCGGGCACGGCGATGCTGGCCAGCGAGGCCTGCCCGCCATTGAGCAGCGGGTGCGGATTGCCATAGAGCCTGGGGTTGGGCGGCGCGAACTCCGCCTTCACCTTGCTCCAGTCGGCGTCGAGCTCCTCGGCCAGGATCAGCGGCAGTGCGGTCAGCGTGCCCTGCCCCATCTCCGCGGTCGGCGTGATGACCGTGACCGTGTCGTCGGCGCCGATCACCACGAAGGCGTTCGGCTGCAGCCGCGTCGCATCGGCGGCCTGCGCTTCGGCTTCGCCCGCGAAGCCGCCGCCAAGGACGACGGAAAAGGTGAGGCCACCGGTGGCCGCGAGGAAGCCGCGGCGCGTGGTCTGGACGGTTTCCATGTTCAGGCCTCCTTCGCCGCGCGTTCGATCGCCTTGACGATGCGCTGGTAGGTGCCGCAGCGGCAGATGTTGCCGTCCATGTGGCGCACGATCTCCTCGCGCGAGGGGTTGCGGTTCTTCGCCAGCAGCGTGGCCGCCTGCATGATCTGGCCGGACTGGCAGTAGCCGCACTGCGGCACCTGCTCGGCGATCCATGCCTTCTGCAGCCGGTGGTTGCCGTCGGGCGAGAGGCCCTCGATGGTGGTCACCGCCTTGCCGGCGACCGCGGACACGGGGGTCACGCAGGAGCGCACCGCCTCGCCGTCCACGTGCACGGTGCAGGCGCCGCACTGGGCGATGCCGCAGCCGAACTTGGTGCCGGTCAGCTTCATGTGTTCGCGGATCACCCACAGCAGGGGCGTGGCCGGATCGGCCTCCACCTGGGTGGGCTTGCCATTCACGCGGATCGTGGTGGTGCTCATAGGTCTCCTCTTCTTGGGGGTCAAACGGCGCGCGCCAGGCCCATGGCGCGCGTGATCTTCTGGCCGGAAGCGCGCAGCCTCTCCAGGTCGGTCGCCAGTTCGCCGGCCAGCAAGCGGCCAGCGCGCTTGCGCCAGCGCCCGGCCACCATCACGCTGTCGATGTTGGCCAGCGAGGCCTGGAAGACGATGCTGCTCACCGGGTCGTGCACCGGCTGCATGTTGAGGTCGCTGGCGCGCACCAGCACCAGGTCGGCCTGCTTGCCCGGCGCCAGCGTGCCGATGCGATCGAGCTGCTGCAGCATGCGCGCGCCCTCCACCGTCACCCAGGACAGCGCCTCGCGCGCGGTGATGGTGGACGTCGGCGGGATCGTGCCGTGCTGCTCGCGGTACGCGACGTTGTCCAGGCTGCGCTGGATGCCCAGCGCGATGCGCGCCTGCGTCAGCATGTCGCCGGAGAGCACGCTTTCCAGGTCCACGCCCAGCGAGGGCGCGCGGCCGAAGCGGCGCAGGCGGCCCGTGAGCGGATGGCCATGGCCCTGCGACATCTCGCTTTCCGCGGCGGCCGAGAAGCTCATGCCCAGGCCGCAGAAGCGTTCCAGCTGCGCGTCGCTCAAGGCGTGCCCGTGCACGATGTTGATGTTGGGCCCGAGCAGGCCGGCGGCCTCCAGCCGCTCCCAGCCGTCCGGCGTGCGCGCCGCGCCGCCGCCCTGGTGCAGCGAGGCGATCAAGCCCAGCTCGCGCGCCATCCGGAAGTCGTGCATCGCGACTTCCAGCGTGGAGTAGTGCGGCCCGAGCACCGCCGCCTGGATCGACAGCAGTGCCTTGCCCTGGTGCGCTTTCAGCAGGCGCTCGATCTCGGTCCGCGGATGCGGCACCTCCCAGAACGGGACCTGGCCCGGCTTGGGGTCGGGCTTGGGCGTGCCGTGGAAGAAGGCCGCACGGATGCCGGTGGACAGCAGGCCTTCGATGGCCGCGTCGTTGTGGGCCGGCGTCGGGTTGTTGTGGCACCAGTCGGCCAGCGTGGTCGTGCCGCAATTGAGCTGGTTGAGCGCGCCCATGCGGGTGGCGATGAACAGGTCCTCCGGCGCGAAGGCGGTGGCCAGGCCGGCATGCATCTTCTGGAAGTACTCCAGCAGCGTCCAGTTGGCGGCCACGCCGCGCAGCGCCGTCTGCCAGGTGTGCATGTGCGCGTTCACCAGGCCGGGGATGAGGATGCAGCCGGTGGCGTCCACCACGTCGGCGTCGGTCGCCGTGATGTGCGGGGCGATGGCGGCGATGCGCCCTTCCTGCACCAGCAGGTCGCCCTGCAGGTCGCCCTGCGCATCCATCGTGACGATGGTCGCGCCCTGGATCAGGGTCTTGCTCATGCGCCGTAGTCCACCTGGTGCCGCTGCGTGCGCAGGTCGCCCAGCTCCTGCTTCACGCGCAGGTGCTCGGGATGCGTGGCGTAGGCGTCCAGCGCCGCTTGCGACTCGAATTCGCTGTAGAGGACCACGTCGCAGGCGTAGTCAACCCGGCTGGTGTCGACGCCCACTTCGACGTGCAGCAGGCCGGGGATGCGGCCGCGCAGGCCGTGGAAGCTGCGCTGCAGCTTCTCGATGTTGGCGAGCTTCTCCGCCCGCGTGTCGCCCCGCACGTTCCACATGACGATGTGGCGGATCAACGCTCTTCCTTCTGCGGCGCGAGCACGAAGTCGTATTCGACCAGGTACTGGCCGTCGGACTGCTTCACCCAGTCGGCCACCAGCGACTGCCGCACGCCGAACACGGCATCGGAATCCAGGTAGGGGTCGCCGTTGCGGAACACGTGGGTGATCAGCGTCTCGTAGCCGGGTGCCTTGATCATGAAATGCAGGTGCGCCGGCCGCCACGGGTGGCGCCTGGTCGCCTTGAGCATGTCGCCCACCGGCCCGTCGTCGGGGATGGGATAGGCCTCGGCCAGGATGGAGCGGAAGTGGTACTGGCCCTTGCCGTTGGCGTGCAGCACGCCGCGGGCCTGGCGCTGCTGCAGGTCCTCGCGCTGCACGTCGTACTTGCCCTCGGCGTCGGCCTGCCAGACGTGGATCTCGGCGCCGGGCACCGGCTCGCCGTCGATGCCGCGCACGCTGCCGCGCACCAGGCAGGGCACGCCGGCCGCGCCGTTGGCGACGTCCTCGCCGAGGTCGAAGCCGGGTGCGTCCTCCACGTAGAAGGGCCCGAACACGGTGGCTTCGGTGCAACCGGCCGGCTTGTCGTTGTTCATCGCCACCGTGAGCATCGACAGCCCGAGCGTGTCCGACAGCAGGATGAATTCCTGGCGCTGGTCGTCGGTGATGTGGCCGACGCGGGTGAGGAAGGAGATGCCCTGGAACCACTCCTCCTCGGTCAGCTTCACGTCGCGCGCGAAGGCGTGCAGGTGCTGCACCAGGCTGGTCATGATCTCCTTCAGGCGCGGGTCCGGCGTGTCCGCCATGCGGGCGATCACGGCCTGGGTGATGTTGTCCTGGGTGAGGTTGCGCATCCTGGGAATCTCCTGGGCGGACTCTAGGGGGCGGTCATAATTTGGGAAAGGCCGCGGCGGCAAATGAGTTTTCCGCCGCGTGCAAGAAAGCAGGAGACAACACCCTTGGACCGCTGGACCGAGATGGCCTTGTTCGTGCAGGTCGCCGAGACGGGCAGCCTGAGCCGCGCCGCGGAGGAACTGGGCCTGTCCAACGCCGCCGCCAGCCGCCACCTGTCGGCGCTGGAGGAGCGGCTGGGCGCGCGGCTGGTCGAGCGCAACACGCGCCGGCTGTACCTGACCGAGCCCGGCCAGGAGTTCCTGCGCCGCAGCAAGGCGATCCTGGCCGAACTGCTGGACGCCGAGTCGGCGGTCAACGCCTCCACGCTCAATCCCACCGGCACGCTGCGCATCACGGCTTCGCTGTCCTTCGCGATGCACCACATCGCGCCGCTGCTGCCGGAATACACGCGCCGCTATCCCAACGTGACGGTGCACGTCGAGACGGCCAACCGCTACATGGACCTGATCGACAACAACATCGACGTGGCGATCCGCACGCGCGAGTTCGAGCCGGACTCCAACATCACCATCCGCCGGCTGGCGGAGACGCGGCGCATCCTGGCGGCGTCGCCCGGCTACCTCTCGCAGGCCGGCACGCCGCGCGAACTGGCGGACCTGGCGCAGCACGCGCTGCTGATCTACACCTACGCCAACAACCCGCACGAGCTGCGCTTCACGCGCGACGGCGAGACCGCCACGGTGGCCATCAAGGGCACGCTGGAGTCCAACGACGGCCAGGTGCTGCGGGCGGCGGCGCTGGAGGGCCTGGGCATCCTGGTGCTGCCCACCTACATCCTCTACGACGACGTCGTCGCCGGCCGGCTGGTGCCCGTGCTCGATGCCTGGGACCTGCCGCGGCTGACGGTCAACCTGGCCTATCCCAGCCGCAAGCACCTGAGCGCCAAGGTGCGCACCTTCATCGACTTCATCGCCGAACATTTCGACCGCATGGAGTACGAGCGCAAATGGACGACCCGCTTCGGTTACTGAACACCGAGGTGCTCATCGCCGGCGGCGGCCCTTGCGGGCTGATGCTGGCCAACGAGCTGGGGCGGCGCGGCATCCGCACGCTGCTGGTGGACGCCAAGCCCTCCACCGCCTTCAACCCGCAGGCCAATGCGACGCAGGCGCGGACCATGGAGCATTTCCGCCGGCTCGGTTTTGCCGACGAGGTCCGTGCGCAGGGCCTGCCCCGGACCATCCCACCGACATCGCCTACTTCACGCGCTACACGGGGTACGAGCTGGCGCGGCTGTCCTTGCCGACGGCGGCGGAGGCGGTGCGCAACGTGAAGACCCTGGGCGGGTCGTGGAGCGCGGCGGAGCTGCCGCACCGGGTGTCGCAGAAGTTCGTGGAGGGGATCCTGCGCAGGCATGCGGAGGGGCATGCGGGCAATGACGTCCGGTATGGATGGAAGCTGGTGGAGTTCGGGGATACGGGTGAAGGGGTCGAGGCGGTGGTGGAGCCGGTGGGGGAGCGCCCCCACCAGCCCCCCCAAGGGGGGGAGGGAGGAAGTCAGGGTCAGGGCGAAGTACCTGGTGGGGGCGGATGGGCCGCGCAGCATGGTGCGCAGTGCGCTCGGCATCGCCTGGGGCGGCGCCACCGGCGTGCGGCGCGACTTCATGGGCGGGCAGATGTTCGCGGTGTACCTGCGTGCGCCCGACTTCTACCGCGTGTTCCCCATGCGCGCGCCTGGATGTACGTGTCGGCGAACGCGCAGCGGCGCGCCTTCATGGCCTCGGTCGATGGCCGCTCGGAGTTCGCCTTCCACGCGGCGGTGCACGAGGGGGAAGACACGGACGCCTGGACCGAGGAGGACGCGCGGCGCGTGTTCGCGCAGGCCCTGGGCTGCGAGATCCCGATCGAGGTGCTGTCCTTCGGCACCTGGACCGCCGGACACTCGCTGGTCGCGCAGTCCTTCGGCCAGGGCCGGGTGTTCATCGCCGGCGACGCGGCCCACCTGTTCACGCCCACCGGCGGGCTGGGCTACAACACCGCGGTGGAGGACGCGGTGAACCTGGGCTGGAAGCTCGCGGCCGTGCTGCGCGGCACCAGTCCCCTGCCTTGCTGGACAGCTACGAGACCGAGCGCAAGCCGCTGGCGATCCGCAACACCGGTTATGCGCGGCACTTCGCCGATTCGGTCGGCCTGTTCCCTGCCCGGGAAGTCCTGGAGGAGGACAGCGACGCGGGGGCGATCGCCCGCGCGCAGGCCTCGGAGCACCTGAACGCGCACGTGCGGCTGGAGTTCAACATCCCCGGCGTCACCTTCGGCGGCCGCTATGACGGCTCACCGCTGGTCGTTCCCGACGGCACCAAGCCGCCTGCGGATGCGCCGAACAGCTACGTGCCCACGGCCTGCCCCGGCGGCCGGCCGCCGCATGCCTGGCTGGCCGATGGACGCTCCCTGTACGACACTTTCCACCGCGAATGGACGCTGCTCGTGCTGGGCCACGAGCCGCCGGATGCGCGGCCGTTCGAAATCGCTGCCCGCGAACTGGCACTGGACCTGCAAGTGGTGCACCATCCCCAGATTGCGCTGCGCGACCTGTACGAAGCGCCGCTCGCCCTGATCCGCCCCGACCAGATCGTCGCCTGGCGCGGACAAGATGCCGGCGACGCGGCGCGGGTGCTCGAAATCGCCAGCGGCCGCTGAAGGGGAGCTTGCATGTCGAAGGTGAAGGTACAAGCGTTTGCCATGTCGCTGGACGGCTTCGGTGCCGGCCCGCGCCAGAGCCTGGACAACCCGCTGGGCGCCGGCGGCACCACGCTGCACCAGTGGTTCTATCCCACCCGCACCTTCCAGCACATGGTGGGCGGCGAAGGCGGCACGACCGGCGTCGACGACGACTTCGCGCGCCGCAGCATGGAAGGCATGGGCGCCTGGATCATGGGCCGCAACATGTTCGGGCCGGTGCGCGGCCCCTGGCCCGACGATTCGTGGAAGGGCTGGTGGGGCGACAACCCGCCCTACCACGTGCCGGTGTTCGTGCTGACCCACCACAAGCGCGCGCCCGTGACCATGCAGGGCGGCACGACCTTCCACTTCGTCAACGGCGGCATCCAGGAGGCACTGGAGCGGGCGCGCGAGGCCGCGCGCGCCAAGGACGTGCGCATCGGCGGCGGCGTGTCCACGGTGCGCCAGTACCTGCAGGCCGGGCTGGTGGACGAACTCCACCTCGTGGTCTCGCCGACGCTGCTGGGAAGCGGAGAGGCGCTGCTGGCGGGCATCGACCTGCCGCAGCTGGGATTCCGGTGCACACGGCATGTCGGCACGGACGACGCGCTGCATGTGGTGCTGACGAAGGAAGGCGCCCCGTAGGTCGGGGGTGAGCCCGCAGGCGAACCCCGACGCGCCCTAGCGCTCGCGCAGCATGCGCCCCAGCGCCAGCAGGGCCGGCAGCGTGATCGGGTCGTTGGCGGCGCTGGCGGCGATCGGGTGCGAGGCGAAGCGCGCCACCACCATGTCCGCCTGGGGGCGATGTAAAGGCGCTGGCCGTGGATGCCGCGCGCCTCGAAGGCATCGAGCTCGTTGTGCGTCACCCACCACATGCTGCGATAGGAGTAGCCGGGCAGCAGCGTGTAGCCGGCCTTGGCGAACTTCGCGGGATCGCTGCCGCGGCGGATGTCCGCCACCACCTCGGGCGGCACCAGCTGCTGGCCGTTCCACTCGCCTTCGCGCCGCATCATCAGCTCGCCGAAGCGCGCCAGGTCGCGCAGGCTCGCGCACAGGCCGCCGCCGCCCATGGGCACGCCGATGGGATCGACCGAGAGGTAGCCGTCCTGCTCGCAGCCGAGCGGCGCCCACAGGCGCTCGCCGAGCATCTGCGCGAAGGGGATGCCGGTGACGCGCTTCATGATCCATGCCATCAGCTCGGTGTTGACGGTCTTGTACGCGAAGGCTTCGCCGTGGCGGCCTTCCGGCCGCAGCGTCTGCAGGTAGTCGTAGAAGCTGTCCGCGCCGGTGTAGCCGGGAGGCCGCGGGCGCAGGCCGCCGGCGCGCGCGTAGTCCCAGATCTGCGCCTTCGGGTCGGCGTAGGCTTCCGAATAGGCGACGCCGATCTGCATGTCCATCACCTGGCGCAGGGTGGCGTCGTCGTAGGCCGTGCCCTTCATCTCGGGCAGCCAGTGCGGGATGCGCTGGTTCGCGTCGAGCGCGCCCTCGTGCACGAGCGCCGCGCACAGCGTCGCCGCGTACGACTTGGTGATCGAGAAGCAGCTGTGCGGAACGTGCGCTTCGAGCGCGCCGAAGTAGCGCTCGTAGATGCGGCGGCCGCGGTACAGCACGAGGATGCCGTCGGTGTAGGTGTCCTGCAGCGACTCTTCCCAGCGGCGCGCGCGGCCGTTCATGTCCTGGAAGGCGAGCCCGTCGACCGCGGACTCCTCGATGCCGGCGGCATCGCCGAAGCTGCTGGCCGGCCCCGGCCCGCGCCACACGTTCACCGTCGGCAGCAGCTCGCGCATGTGCGACAGGCTCCAGCGGATCTGCGGGAAGTCGAGGAAGCGGTCGTCGGCGAAGCGCACCTGCTTGTCCGGCGGCGGCGGCGTGCCTTCCATCCAGCCAAGGCGGCGCGGATCGGAGGCGCGTCCGTCGGGGTAGCGGACGCCGTCGAATTCCAGGGTTCCTTCGGACATGATTCGCCTTTCGTAGGCTGGTGGTGAGCGCAGCGAACCCCAGCGCATTCGCGCGTCGCTGGGGTGCCGCGTCGCTCGCACCGCCAGCCCACGGGGTCAGCCCCAGCGTACAGGAAGCCTTCAGCCCGCGGAAGGCCGCTTGCCCTCGAAAGCATCCTGCAGCAGCTGCCGGATCGCCTCCCGCTCCAGCGGCCGCGGGTTGGGATACTGGTTCTGCAGCGCGATGTCGCAGGCGCGGTCCAGGTCTTCGGCCTTCATGCCGATATCGCGCAAGGCGACCGGCGCGCCGTTGTCCTGCGCGAGGTCGAACACGGCCTGCGGCGCGCCGGCGCCATCGAGCGCGCGCGCGATGCGGCGCATCGCTTCGGGCGCGGCCTTCGCGTTGTAGGCCAGGGCATGTGGCAGCACGATGGTGTGCGTTTCCGCATGCGGCAGGTTGAAGCTGCCGCCCAGCGTGTGGCACAGCTTGTGGTGCAGCGCCATGCCGACGTTGCCCAGCACGATGCCGCACAACCACGCACCGTACAGCGCATCGCCGCGCGCCTCCAGGTCGCGGGCGTCGGCGCGGATCGCCGGCAGCGCGCGGCCCAGCGCGCGTATGCCCTCTTCCGCCATCAGGTCCATCACCGGATTGCTGTCGACGGAGTACAGGCCTTCGGCCGCGTGCGCGATCGCGTTGATGCCGCTGGTGACGCTCAGCCCCACCGGCAGCGTCAGGGTCAGTTCGGGGTCGTAGATCACGGTGCGCGGCAGCACCTTCGCATCGCGTCCCGTCTTCTTCAGGCCGCCTTCGGTGATGCCGTAGATCGGCGTCATTTCGCTGCCGGCGTAGGTGGTGGGAATGGCCAGGATGGGCAGGCCGGAGTCGAGCGCGATCGCCTTGCCCAGGCCGGTGGTGGAGCCGCCGCCCACGGCCACCGCGCAATCCGCATCGAGCTTGCGGGCCAGCTCGCGCGCCTCGCGCGCCGTTTCGATCGGCACGTGCATCACGGCGCGGTCGAACACGCCGGCCGCGCGCGCGCCGAGGATCTGCGCAACGTGCTCGGCGGACGCGCGCTGCTCCGGCGTGGACAGCACCAGCGCGCGCCGCGCACCGAGCGCCTGGATCTCCTTGCCCAGCTGCGCGAGCGCGCCGGGCCCGAACACCACGCGGCCCGGCTGGCCGTTGTAGACGAAGCGCTTCATGCCGCGATCACTGCGCCTTGAGGTTCGCCGTGCGGGCGATCTGCGCCGCGGTCTCCATCTCCGCCTTGATGTAGGCGTTGAAGGCCGCCGGCTCCATGGTCACGACCTCGGCGCCCAGGCTGGCCATGCGCGCCTTCACTTCCGGTGCATTCAGCGCCTTGAGCGCTTCCTCGTGCAGGCGCTTGACGACCGGCGCCGGCGTCGCCGCCGGCACGATCATGCCGACCCACAGCGTGTAGTCGGAACCGGGCACGCCGGCTTCCACCGTGGTGGGCACGTCGGGCAGCGCGGGGGAGCGCTGCGCGGAGCTCACCGCCAGCGCCTGCAGGCGGCCGTCCTTGATCAGCGGCAACGCGGAAGCCATGGGCGCGAAGAACCAGTCGTTGCGGCCGCCGATCACGTCGGTCAGCGCTTCCGGCGTGCCCTTGAAGGGGACATGCTGGGCGTCGATGCCGGCCTTCAGCTTGAACTTCTCCGCGTTCATGTGGGTGGCGCTGCCGGTGCCTGCCGAGGCGTAGTTCAGCTGGCCGGGCTTCGCCTTGGCTGCCGCGATCACGTCGGCCACGCTCTTCCAGCCGCGCGCCGGTGAGACGACGAGCACGTTGGGAACGGCGGCCAGTGGCGTGACGCCGGTCAGGTCCTTCACCGTGTCGTAGGGCAGGCTGGGATAGAGCGCGGGATTGAGCGCGTGGCCCGAGGAGTGCACCAGGATCGTGTGGCCATCGGGATCGCTCTTGGCGACCTGCGCGGCGCCGATGGTGCCGCCCGCACCGGGCTTGTTCTCGATGATCACCGGCTGGCCCAGGCTCTTGCCCATGGACTCGGCGATCGTGCGGCCGACGATGTCGGTCACGCTGCCGGCCGTGAAGGGCACGACCATGCGGATGGGCTTCGTGGGCCAGGCCGACTGCGCCAGCGCGCCGCCGGCGATCAGGGTGGCGGCCAGCGCGACCAGGATTCGCTTCATGTCTGTCTCCTTGGAATGTCTCGAACAGGATGCGAAAGGGAAGGCGGGGGACTCAGGACGCCAGGCCGTCGTCCACCTGCACGTTCTCGGGCTTCAGTTCCAGGCCGGCGTCGCGCGCCGTCTCCTGCAGCAGCACCGCGAAGTCGATCTGGTCGTAGCCGCGGCCCACCATGCGCGCCACCGATTCGCGCGTGGCGGCGGCGGCCGGCATGGCGACGCCGTAGGCCTTGGCGGCGCCCATGCCGAGGTCCATGTCCTTGAGCAGCAGCCTGGGCGTGAAGGTGACCTGGTCGAAGCTGAGGTTGGTCAGCACCGGCGTCTTGTAGCGGGTGTACATGGAGCCCAGCACCGAGTCGTTGATGCTCTCCAGGAAGACGTGGCGCGGGATGCCTGCCTTCTCGGCCAGCACCGTGATCTCGCACAGGTTCTGGATCACCACGCCGAACATGGTGTTGTGCGCGATCTTCCAGATGCGCGCCAGCTCGCCCTCGCCGACCCACATGGCCTTGCGCCCCATGGCGGCGAGGTAGGGCTGCGCCTTCTCGTACAGCGCCCTGGGGCCCGAGGCGACGATCAGCAGCTTGCCCGCCTTCGCCACCTTGGCATTGCCCGAGACGGGGGCGCACAGGTAGTCCACGCCCAGCGCCTCCAGCCGCGCGCGGATCTCGGCCGAGCCTTCCTGCGAGATCGAGGAGCTGTCGACCACCAGGCGCGGCCTGGTCGTGCCGGTGACCAGGCCGCCTTCGGCGAACAGCACTTCCTTCAGGTCGTCGGTGGTCGACACCATGGTGAAGACCACTTCGCAGCCGGCCAGGTCCGTCTTGTGGCGCACGATCTCGGCGCCGTATTCCGCCAGCGGCTCGGCCTTGCTGCGCGTGCGGTTCCAAACGCTGGCGCCGAAGCCCGCCTTGAGCAGCCGCTTGACCATGGCCTCGCCCATGCGGCCCAGGCCGATCCACCCCACTTGCTTCGCCATTGCTCTTCCTTCGCTAGACAGGTCTGGCGGCAGTGTCTTGCGCGTGCGCGGGGCTGGCAAGCGGGCGGCCGGAATTCAGTTTTCCGGCGGTGAAAAGATCGTCATCCCCGCGGAGGCGGGGATGACGGAGAAGTTCAGTCCGCGCTCGCGCCGGACTCCTTCACCACCTTGCTCCACTTCGCCGTCTCCTTGCGGATGAACTCGGCGAACTGTTCCGGCGTCTCGCTGTAGGGCTCGGCGCCCTGCTCCGCCAGCTTCTTCTTCACCGCCGGATCGGCCAGCACCTTGACCAGTGCCGCGTTGAGCCTGGCGACCACGGGCGCGGGCGTGCCCGCCGGCGCGAACATGCCGAACCAGGAGGTGGCTTCGTAGCCGGGCACGCCGGCTTCGGAGATGGTCGGCACGTCCGGCAGTTCCGGCGAACGCTTCGCCGTGGTCACCGCCAGGGCCCGCAGGCGGCCCGATCGCACGTGCTGGATTGCAGACGGCATGTTGTCGAACATGACGTCGATCTGTCCGCCCACCAGGTCGGTCACGGCCGGCGCGCTGCCCTTGTAGGGCACGTGCACCATGTCCACCTTGGCCAGCGCGTTGAACAGCTCACCCGAGAGATGGATGGAGCTGCCGCTGCCCGAAGAGCCGAAGTTCACCTTGCCGGGATTCGCCTTGGCGTACGCGACCAGTTCCTTCACGTTCTTGTAGGGCTTGCCGGGATGCGCGACCAGCAGGTTGGGCACCATGGCCACGCGCGTGAGCGGCGCGAAGTCCTTGACCGGGTCGAAGGGCAGCTTCTTGTACAGGCTCTGGTTGATTGCGTGCGTTCCCACGGTACCCATGAACAGCGTGTGGCCGTCCGGCACGGCCTTGGCCGCGAGCTGCGCGCCGATGTTGCCGCCGGCGCCGGCGCGGTTGTCGACCAGCACGGACTGGCCCAGCTCCTTGTTCAGGGCCTGCCCGATCACGCGGGCGAGGATGTCGGTGGTGCCGCCGGCCGCGAAAGGCACGACGATGGTGACCGGCTTGGCGGGATACGACTGTGCGTGCGCGGCCAGGGGGCGGCCACGACGGCGGCGGCCAGGGCGAGGCCGCGCACGGTGAAGCGGCGGCGGGAGGCGTGGATCGATTGCATGGGGAGGTCCTCTTTCGAAATCAGGTGGGCGCGAGGCCCAGGGTGGTGCCGCCACAGACGTAGAGCACCTGGCCGGTGACGAAGCCGTTGTCCGGCGACAGGAAGAACAGCGCCGCGCGCGCGACATCCTCGGGGTGCCCATGCGCTTGACGACGATGCTGTCGAGGATGCGCTGCGTGCGCGGCGCGCCCTCGGGATTGCTCTGGCGGAACAGCTCGGTGGCGATCGGCCCCGGCGCGATCGCGTTGACGGTGATGCCGTCGCCGCCCAGCTCCATCGCCATCGTGCGCGTCATGCCCACCAGTCCGGCCTTGGCGGCGGAGTAGGCGATGCGCTCGGTCTTGCCCAGCGCCGCGCGCGAAGCCATGTTGACGACGCGCCCCTGCCCGCAGGCGCGCAGCGTGGGCAGGCAGGCCTGCGTGAGCAGCATCGTCGCCTGCAGCGTGAGCGCGTGGACGTAGGCGAGGTCTTCGGCGGTCTGCGTGTCTATCGTGCCGGGACGGGTGGCGCCGGCGTTGTTCACCAGCGCGGTGATGTCGAACTCGCGCAGCACCTGCGCCGCGGCCTCGCGCGTGGCCTCGGCCTGCGTGAGGTCGGCCTGGAAGGAATGCAGTTGCGGATGCGACCAGTCGGGCAGCTTGTAGTCGACGTTGACCACGTGCCGGCCCTGGGCCAGCAGCATGCCGGCGATGGCGCGACCGATGCCGCTGCTGGCACCGGAGACGAGGGTGGCTTGTTGCTTGCTCATGATGGAGAAGGAAAAAGAACTCCTTCCCCCTTTGGGGGAAGGTTGGGATGGGGGCGCTGCATGGCACGGTGCCAGCCGGCGCCCCACCCTGCCCCCCCCGGGGGGGAGGGAGGAAGTCAGGGATCAGACGCGTTCCAGGATCACCGCGATGCCCTGCCCCACGCCGATGCACATCGTGCACAGCGCATAGCGGCCGCCGCCGGCGTGCAGCTGGTTCACCGCCGTCGTCGCCAGGCGCGCACCCGACGCTCCCAGCGGATGTCCCAGCGCGATCGCGCCGCCGTTCGGGTTCACGCGCGCGTCGTCGTCCTTCAACCCCAGCATGCGCAGCACCGCCAGGCCCTGCGCGGCGAAGGCCTCGTTCAGTTCGATCACGTCGATCTGCTCCAGCTTCAGGCCGGTGAGCGCCAGCACCTTCTGCGTGGCCGGCGCCGGGCCGATGCCCATCACGCGCGGCGGCACGCCGGCGGTGGCCATGCCAACCACGCGGGCGCGCGGCGTCAGGCCGTTCTTCGCGGCCGTGGCCTCGTCGGCCAGCAGCAGCGCACAGGAGCCATCGTTCACGCCGCTGGCATTGCCCGCGGTCACCGTGCCATCGGGCTTGACCACGCCCTTGAGCTTGGCCAGCGCCTCCAGCGAAGTCTCGCGCGGATGCTCGTCCTGCTTGACGACGAGCGCCTCGCCCTTCTTCTGCGGGATGGTCACGGGCGTGATCTCGGCATCGAAGAAGCCGCGCTTCTGCGCCGCCACCGCCTTGAGCTGCGAGGCCAGCGCCATGCGGTCCTGCGCCTCGCGCTCGATCCTGTACTCGGTCGCCACGTTCTCCGCCGTCTCCGGCATGGAGTCCACGCCGTACATCTCCTTCATCAGCTTGTTGACGAAGCGCCAGCCGATGGTGGTGTCATATACCGCATTGGCGCGCGAGAAGGCCGAGTCGGCCTTGGGCATCACGAAGGGCGCGCGGCTCATGCTCTCGACACCGCCGGCGATCATCAACGTCGCCTCGCCGGCCTTGATCGCGCGCGCGGCGGTGCCCACGGCATCCAGGCCCGAGCCGCACAGGCGGTTGATCGTGGCGCCGGGCACCTCGATCGGCAGGCCGGCCAGCAGCGAAGCCATGTGCGCGACGTTGCGGTTGTCCTCGCCGGCCTGGTTGGCGCAGCCGTACAGCACGTCGGTCAGTTGCTGCCAGTCCACCTTGGGGTTGCGCGCCATCAGCGCCTTCAGCGGAATCGCGCCGAGGTCGTCGGTGCGCACGGAAGACAGCGCGCCGCCGTAGCGGCCGAAGGGCGTACGGATCGCGTCGCAGATGAAGGCTTGTCGGGTCATGTCGGTGCTCCTTGGTTTGATTCAGGCACGGCCTGCTCCAGTGCCGCCGCGGAACCGGCTTTGCCGGGCCGCTGGGGGCGCCCCCTCGAGGGGGAGGCGCCGCAGGCGCTTCGGGGGTGGGCCATCCTAGGCCGCGATCGGCAGGTTGATGAGTTTCTCGAGTTCCTCGCGCGTGAGGCCGTCGACGGTGTCGACCAGCTTCAGGCCCTGCGGCGTGCATTCCAGCGTGCACAGCTCGGTGTAGATGCGCTTGACGCAGGCGATGCCGGTGAGCGGATAGCCGCAGCGCTCCACCACCTTGCTCTCGCCCTTCTTGGTCAGCAGGTCCATCATCACCCAGGTCTGCCTGGCGCCGATCGCGAGGTCCATCGCCCCGCCGACGGCGGGGATCGCGCCGGGCTCGCCGGTGCTCCAGTTCGCCAGGTCGCCGCGCGCGGACACCTGGAAGGCGCCGAGCACGCAGATGTCGATGTGCCCGCCGCGCATCATCGCGAAGGAATCGGCGTGGTGGAAATAAGCGCCACCTGGCAGCAGCGTCACCGGCTGCTTGCCGGCGTTGATCAGGTCGTAGTCTTCCTGGCCTTCGGCTGGCGCCGGGCCCATGCCGAGGATGCCATTCTCGCTTTGCAGGATGACTTCGCGACCGGCCGGGATGTGGTTCGCCACGGCCGTCGGCATGCCGATGCCCAGGTTGACGTAGGCGCCGTCGTGGATGTCCTGCGCCACGCGCGCGGCGAGCTGGTCCTTGGTTCGCTTCTGGTACGCCATGCTCAAGCCGCCTTCCTGAAGCCGCCGGCCTGCGTGGCCACGCGCGGGATCTTCACGATCTTGCCGACGTAGATGCCGGGCGTCACGATCTCTTCCGGATCGAGTTCGCCCAGCTGCTTGATCTCGTACACGCTGGCCACCGTGTGCTTGGCCGCCGCGGCCATCACCGGACCGAAGTTGCGCGCGGCCTTGCGGTACACCAGGTTGCCCCAGCGGTCGCCGGCTTCCGCCTTGATCAGCGCGACGTCGCCGTGGATCGGGTACTCCAGCACGTACTGTTTGCCATCGATCTCGCGCGTCTCCTTGCCCTTGGCCAGTTCGGTGCCGTAGGACGTGGGGCAGAAGAAGGCGCCGATACCGGCACCGGCGGCGCGCATGCGCTCGGCCAGGTTGCCCTGCGGAACCAGTTCGAGTTCGATCTTGCCGCTGCGATACAGGTCGTCGAACACGTGGCTGTCCACCTGGCGCGGGAAGCTGCAGATGATCTTGCGCACACGCCCCGACTTCAGCAGCGCGGCCAGGCCGTAGTCGGCGTTGCCCGCGTTGTTGTTGACGACGGTGAGGTCCTTCGCGCCCTGCGCGATCAGGCCGTCGATCAGCTCGCCGGGAATGCCGGAGGTGCCGAAGCCGCCGATCAGGACGGTGGAGCCGTCCTTCACGCCGGCGAGCGCCTCCGCAATGGAGGGCGCGATCTTGTCGATCATGGGAGAAATCCTTGGGGAAGACTGGCGGAACGTTGTTCGCTAATCGAACAAGTGTTCGTATAATGAATTCTAGCCGATACCCCCGCCATGAGCCCCCAAGCCCCTACTGCCGACCTGAAGCCGGGCGACGCCTACGTGCAGTCGTTCGCCCGCGGCCTCGAGGTCATCCGCTCCTTCAGCGCACGCGCGCCACGCCAGACGCTCACCGAAGTCGCCACCCGCACCGGCCTCACCCGCGCCGGCGCGCGCCGCATCCTCCTGACCCTGCAGACCCTGGGCTACGTGGAGAGCGACGGCAAGCTGTTCGCGCTGACGCCGCGCATCCTCGACCTGGGCTTCGCCTATCTCTCCTCGATGCCGATGTGGGACGTGGCCGAACCGGTGATGGAGCAGCTGGTGGAGGAAGTGAAGGAGTCGGTGTCCGCCGCCGTGCTGGAAGGCGCCGACATCGTCTACGTGCTGCGCGTGTCCACGCGCAAGATCATGCGCAACAGCCTGGGCATAGGCTCGCGCCTGCCGGCCTATTGCACGTCCATGGGTCGCACGCTGCTGGCCGGCCTGCCGGATGAGGAGGTGCTGCGGCTGCTGCGCTCGGCGCCGCTGGAGGCGCGCACGCGCCACACGCTGACCGACCCGGAAGCGGTGCTGGCCCGCGTGCAGCAGGCGCGCCGCCAGGGCTGGTGCCTGGTCAACCAGGAGCTGGAGGAAGGCTTGCTGTCGATGGCCGCGCCGGTGGTGAACCGCGCGGGACGGACCATCGCGGCCATCAACATCAGCGGCCAGGTGAACCGCACGACGCCGCGGCAGATGCAGGAGTCGATGCTGGCGCCGTTGAGGGAAACGGCGCGGCAGATTTCGAGTCGGTTGACGGGGGCTTGAGCGTCGGGGTTCGCCTGCGGGCCGGAATGCTGGGGTTCGCTACGCTCACCGCCAGCCTACGACAATGCCGGTAGGCTGGTGGTGAGGCGCAGCCGAACCCCAGCGATCACATCACCTCGTGCCGCCGCGTCTCGATGCAGAAGCTGGCGATCAGCCCGATCGACGCGACGCTGGCCACCGCCGTCACCACCGCCGCCGAACCCAGCGCCGGCACCATCCCCAGCAGCGTCAGCCCCTGCGACAGCGGCCCCCGAGCTTGGTGCAGGCCGCGATCCAGCCCACCGCGCGGCCGCGCGTGGCTGCGGCGTAGCTCTCCGCCGCGTAAGGCAGCAGCATCGCCACGATCGCATTGCTGCCGACGATCAGCAGCGTGACGCTCGCCAGCCAGCCCGTGGGACCCAGGTCGTTCTGCACGTGGATCACGCCGGCCAGTCCGATCGCGGAACACGCCAGTGCACCGAGGATCGCGCGCTTGCTGCTCCAGCGACCGTACAGCCAGGCGGCGACCAGCACGGTCGGCAGCGCGAGGACGGACGACAAGGCCAGCACGCCGCTGGACCAGGCGAGGCTGTGCCCCAGCGACACCATGTGCGCCGGCAGCCAGAGCAGCACGCCGAAGTTGATGAGGCCGGAGGCGAGGCCGCACACGCTCAAGGCGATCGTCATCGGGAGCACGCCGGCGGGAATGGCTGCAGGTGCGATCGGCTGTGCGGCCACGGGCACCTCGACGTCGTCGCGCAGGATGCTGCCGAAGCGCGCCAGCGTCGCGCGCGCTTCCTCGCGCCGGCCGAGCCGCAGCAGGAAGCGCGGCGACTCGGGGATCAGCGCGCTCAGCGCCACCAGCGCCAGGCCGGTCGGCAGGTTCAGGAACCACAGCGCGCGCCAGCTCAGGATGGGTTCCAGCCACGCCGCCGCGAGGCTGGCCACGAGGTAGCCGCCGACCGAGCCCAGGCCGCCCACCAGGACCAGCACCCAGCCGCGGTGGCGCGCCGGCATGGTTTCCGCCAGGAGCGCGTAGGTCACCGGCAGCATGCCGCCGGCCGCCGCGCCCATCAGGAAGCACATGCCGACGTTCCAGCCGAAGGAAGGCATGGCGCCGCAGATCGAGGTGCCGACGAACAGCACCGAGGACAGCAGGATGGAAGCGCGGCGGCCGAACACGTCGGCCAGCACGCCCCACAGGATGGACCCGATCACCGTGCCGCACAGCGCCGCGAAGGGCAGCCAGGCGACGGTCAGCGTGCCCAAGCCGTATTCGGCGCGCACGCCGGGCAGCACGAAGCCCAGGCTGGCGGGCTTCATCACGTCGATGACGAGGGCGGTGGTCAGCACCACCATCAGCACGTAGTGCGCGCGTCCCAGTTGCGGATGGTCGGGCGCGGCGACGTCGACCCGCTGCGCCTTCCAGCGCTCCGCGGGCAGCAGGCCCCAGGCCGCGAGCAGGCTGCCGGCGAGGATGGCGGCCATGCCCCAGTACATGGAGGCGTCCATCGGCATCTCGGCGAGCTGGAAGCCCTGGTCGCGCCCCATCCAGTACATGGGGATGTGCAGCAGCACGCCGGCGGTGACGGCGATGCAGCCGACGACGAAGGCCACGAGGTGGCGCCGCTCCCCCAGGGCGGGGAAGGCGGAGGTCGAGCGGGCACTCAAGGCCGGCTCAAGCCAGGGCGCGCAGGCGCTGGTCCTGCCGCTTGACGAGGAAGCGGATGTCCTCGACGTCCTGGGCGGAGAGCTTGGGCCCCGGCTTGCGCACGAAGTCGGAGGCGATCACGCCGCGCTCGCGGAACAGGAACTTGCGCACCGCCAGTCCCACGCCGGCCTGCTGCTCGTACTTCGCCAGCGGCAGGTAGGCATCGAAGATGTCGTGCGCGCGCTCGCGTTCGCCGCGCGCGTGGGCCGCGACCACGTCCACCATCATCTCGGGATAGGCGAAGCCGGTCATGGCGCCGTCGGCGCCGCGCGTGAGTTCCTCCGGCAGGAACAGCCCGCCGCCGTTGCCGGTGAGGATGGACACGCGCTGGACCTCGCCCTTGCCGCTGGCCGCGCGGATCGCCGAAAGCTTGGCCAGGCCGGGCCAGTCCTCGTGCTTGAGCATCACGCAGGTGGGCGAGTTCTTCAGGATGCGCAGGATGACGCCGGTGGACATCTGCACGGTCGTGGACACCGGATGGTCCTGCAGGCACCAGGGGACCTGGGGACCGAGCGTCTCGTCGACCATCTGGAAATAGGAAACGATCTGGTCGTCGGTGCGCACCGTCGGCGGCGGCGCCACCATCACGCCGGAGGCGCCGAGGTCCATCACCGAATCGGTCAGCTCCTTCATCGCCGCGAAGCCGGGCGCGGACGCGCCCACGACCACCGACCTTGCCGTTCACGCGGGCCAGCACCTGCTTCACGTAGGCACGCGACTCCTCGATGGTCAGCTTGGTCGCCTCGCCCATGATGCCCAGCACGGTCAGGCCGGTGACGCCTTTTTCCAGGCAGAAGTCCACCATGCGGTCGGTGCTGGCCAAGTCCAGCGCGCCATTGTCGGTGAAGGGGGTGACGGTGATGAGGTAGACGCCCTTGGCGGACGCGTCGAGTCGATTCACTTGGGTACTCCAGGGGACAGCGTCATCCCCGCGAAGGCGGGGATGACGGATCAAGCCGTCTGTGGCTGCGGCCGCAGGTACTGTACCGCGAGCACGCCCACCGCCACAGCGATGCCGGCCAGGTCGGCCTGCCACGCCGGGTAGGCCAGCGCGAAGCCGGCCAGGATCAGCAGCCAGCGTTCGATGCGCGTGGTCTTGCGCAGCGCCCAGCCCTGGAAGCCGGCGGCCAGCGCGGCGATGCCGATGGCGGCCGTGACCGTGACTTCCGCCCGATGCTCCACCAGTTCGCCGTGGCCAGCGCCTTGGTCGACCCCATCAGCAGCAGCCCCTGCCCGCTCGGGTCCAGCACGAACATGAAGGGCAGCAGGAAGGCCGGCACCGTGTACTTCCAGCATTGCAGCGTGGTCTTGTACGGGTCGCCCCCGGTGATGGCCGCGGCGGCGAAGGGCGACAGCGCGGTCGGCGGCGACACTTCCGACAGCACGGCGTAGTAGAAGATGAACATGTGCGCGGCGTACTCCGGCACGCCCAGCTTGATCAGCGCGGGCGCGGCGATCACCGCGCAGATGATGTACGAGGCCGTCACCGGGACGGCCAGGCCGACGATCCACACCACCAGCGCGGTGAAGACCGCCGTCATGATCAGGTTGCCGTTGGCGTAGTCGATCACGATGGAGCTGAACTTCAGCCCGAGGCCGGTGAGCGTGACCACGCCGACGATGATGCCGGCGCCCGCGCAGGTGGCCGCGACGTTCAGCACGCCGACCGAGCCGCCTTCCAGCGCCTTGACCAGCGGGGCGCCGCCCAGCTTGCGCCAGAAGCCGCCGCCGCTGAACAGGTCCCAGGGGATCAGCGCGGTGTCGCGCCGCAGCAGGCTGGTGGCCAGCGAGACCAGGGTCGCCCAGAACACCGACATCACCGGCGAGAAGCCCCACATCATGAAGGCGACGATGGACACCAGCGACAGGAAGTGGAACCAGTACCTGCGCGTGAGGTGCCAGACCGTGTCGACCTTCTCGAACACGGCTTCGTGCATGCCGTACTTGCGCGCGTCGATCTCCACCATCAGGAACAGCGCGAAGTAGAACAGGACGGTGGGGATCACCGCCATCAGCAGCACGTCGAGGTAGGAGATCTTCAGGAACTCGGCGATCAGGAAGGCCGCGGCGCCCAGCACCGGCGGCGAGATGATCGCGCCCAGGCCGCCGGCGGACAGCAGGCCGCCCGCCGCGTTCTTCTCGTAGCCGACCTTCTGCAGCATCGGATAGGCGACCGAACCGAGCGTGACGGTCGTTGCGACGCCGGAACCCGAGGGACCGCCCAGCAGGAAGGACGCGAGCACCACCGTACGGCCGGCGCCCGTGGGCTTTCCGCCCATCGCGGAGAAGGAGAAGTCGAGGTAGAACTTGCCGGCGCCCGAGTACTGCAGGAAGGCGCCGAAGATGGTGAACAGGATGATCAGCGAGGACGACACGTCCAGCGCGACGCCGAAGATGCCCTCCAGCGTCATGTACATCACGCCGACCAGGCGGCCGACTTCATAGCCCTTGTGCGTCCAGGGCGCGGGCAGCCACGGCCCGGCGAGCGCATAGGCGAGGAAGGCCGTGCAGATGACGGGCATGATCCAGCCCGAGGTGCGGCGCATCGCCTCCAGCACCAGCACGATCAGCGCCACGCCGAAGAAGATGTCCAGGGGCAGCGGCGTCGTGTTGCGGTCGGTGAGGTCGTCGCCGCCCTGGATCAGGTAGTACGTGACGGCAATGGCCAGCAGCGCGGCGATCCAGTCCCACCACATGATGCGGTGGCGAAAGCGTCGCGCGACCGGGAACACCAGGAAGCACATGAAGAGCACAAAGGCCAGGTGCGTGGCGCGCAGCACCTGCGCCGGCACGATCTCGTAGGCCGAGTACAGGTGGTACCCGGACATCCCCACGGCCACCAGGGTGACGAAGGCAGCCAGCCAGCCCTTGAGCTTGTTGGCCGCCCCCTCCTCCTGCTCGATGTACTCCTCGGCCTTCTGCAGCGCCGCCGCGTCGATGTCGGCGCTCAGCTGCGCTCTTTCTGCCTGGTGGTCCGTCATGCGTGCGTGGAGCTCAGTTGACCTTGATGCCCTTTTCGGCGAAGTACTTCAGCGCGCCGGGGTGGAAGGGCACCGGCGTCGCGTCCTTCTTCTGGTTCTCCAGCTTGAAGTTGACGGCTTCCTTGTGCACGGCGACCAGGTCGTCCTTCTTCTCGAAGATGGTCTTGACGATGTTGTACGCCGTCTTCTCGTCCATGTTCTGGTGCGCCACCAGGATGTTCATCACGGTCGCCTGCTTGTTGTCGGCGTCCATGCCCTTGTAGACATCCTTGGGGATGGTGTCCTGCACGTACAGGTTGCCGTACTTCTTGTTCATCGCCGCCACCACTTCGGAGTGGTCGATCATCTTGATCTTGGTGCCGGGCGTGTTGGCCAGGTCGGACACGGCCGCGGTCGGCAGGCCGCCCACCCAGAAGAAGGCGTCGATCTTGCCGTCCTTGAGCGCGTTGACGGACTCGGCGACACCGAGGCGCTCGCGCTTCATGTCCTTGTCCTTGTCCATGCCGGCCGCCTCGATGATGCGGAAGGCCATGACCTCGGTCGCGCTGCCGGGCGAGCCGGTCGACACGCGCTTGCCCTTGAGGTCGGACAGCTTGTTGACGCCCTTGCCGTCGACGCTGACGACGTGCATGCGGTTGGGGTAGAGCACGGCCAGGGTGCGCACCGGCACCTTGTTGCCCTTGAACTTGTCCTCGCCTTCCAGCGCGTCCAGCGCGGCGTCGCTCATGCTGAAGGCCACGTAGGGCTTGCCGGTGCCGACGAGCTTGAGGTTGTCGACGGAGCCGCCGGTGACTTCGGCCGTGGCCTGCATGCCGGGCACGTACTTGGACAGCGCGGCCGCCAGCCCGCCGCCCATCGGGTAGTACACGCCGCCGGTTCCGCCGGTGGCGATGGAGATGTTCTGGGCATGCGCGGCGACGGCGATGCCGATGCCTGCGAGCAGGCCCAACAGGACGCTCTTGATGGACTTCATGTGTGTCTCCGAAGGGTGAAAGCACTCAGCCGCACCGAGACGGCGCGGGGCGGGCCCATTCTGGCAGTGCGCTCCCCTGCGGTCTCTACTGACTTTCCAGCACTGGCGGGGTGGCGTGCTAACCTGAAAGGATGTTCAACCCCTCCCAGGAAGACGTCCGCCGCTTCTTCTGCGGCGTGCATGCCAAGGCCCGGTCCGGCCAGGTGCTGGACGCGCTGGAGACGCTGGCCCACGAGTGGCTCAAGCAGCATCCCGAGTACGACGCGCACGTGGCCGATGCCGAGGAGGCCGTGGCGCGCGTCTACGACGGCAACAACGGCACGTCCAATCCTTTCCTGCACCTGTCCATGCACCTGTCGATCAGCGAGCAGTGCTCCATCGACCAGCCGCGCGGCATCCGGCAGGCGGTGGAACTGCTGGCGGCCCGGCGGCACTCCCTGCACGACGCG
The DNA here is from genome assembly GCF_013087525.1 of Ramlibacter montanisoli. Classification (GTDB taxonomy): domain Bacteria; phylum Pseudomonadota; class Gammaproteobacteria; order Burkholderiales; family Burkholderiaceae_C; genus Ramlibacter; species Ramlibacter montanisoli. The sequence continues at coordinate 3,365,234 of NZ_JABFCS010000001.1, forward strand.
CACCACGAGGCGATGGAGTGCCTGGGGCAGATGCTGTGGGAGAGCCAGCGCGCGGGGCGGCCGCCCGACGGCCCTTCCTACGTGGCCTGCGTGCAGCGGCGCGCCACGCGCTGACGGCGTCGGCGGATCGCCTCAGGGTGGCGCGGCGGCGAGCGGCAGCGAGACGGTGAACTGGCTGCCGCGGTTGACGCCGTCGCTGCTCGCCACCACGGTACCGCCGTGGCCCTGGACCAGCCGGCGCACCAGCGACAGCCCGACCCCCAGCCCGCCCTCGTTGCTTTCGCGGGTGCGGTCGCCCTGCACGAACATGCCGAAGATGTTGGGCATGTCCTGCGCGGAGATCCCGATGCCGTTGTCGCGCACCTCGATGACCGCCAGCGTTTCCTCGCGCCGCACGCGCACCGCGATGTCGCCGCGCGGAGACGTGTAGCGCGCCGAGTTCTGGACCAGGTTGCAGATCACCTGCTTCAGGCGCGATGGGTCGGCGTCCACCCACAGCGGCACCTCGCACAGCTGCAGCGTCACGCGGTGCTCCTTGGCCGCGATGACGCCCTCGTTCATCTCCAGTGCCTCGGAGATCAGTTCGTTCAGCTCGGCAGGCTGCTTCTGCAGCACCACCTTGCCCTGGCTCACCTGCGCCGCGTCCAGCAGGTCTTCCACCAGCTTGGCGAGCTGGCGGGTCTGGCGGTGCATCACGTCGTGGCGCCTGGCGACGTCGGCGGGACTCATGCCGGTGTGCTTGCGCAGGATGTCCAGCGACATCTGCAGCGTCGACAGCGGATTGCGCAGCTCGTGGGCGACGGTCACCAGGAACTGGTTCTTGTGGGTATCCGCCTTCTCCAGCTCGGCCTGCTTGTCGCGCAGTTCCTGGTGGATGCGCAGCAGCTCGCGGTTCTGCTGCACCACTTCGTCCAGCGCTGACTCCGGCTTCGCGTCGGCCGCCAGCGTCACGGCGAATTGCCGCAGGCGTTCGGCGTCGAGGGCGCGGGCGGAAGCGGGCAATTCCATCTCCAGGCGCACGAGCGTGCCGCCCGTGGCCGGGGCCTCGATCGCGAGGCGGTCCACCAGGCGCGTGCTGCCGGCGATGCCCATCGCGGCGCGCCCGTCGCGGCGCGAGGCGCGGCCCGCCAGGACCCCGGGCAGGTCGGCGAAACCGGGCCCGCGGTCTGCGATGAGCGCGACCAGCCGCTGCCGCCTTCCGGCAGCGGGCAGGCCGTCCATCGCGAAGGCCACGGTCCCCCGCCCGCGTATTCCACGGCATTGCGGGCGATCTCCGACACGGCGGTTGAAAAGCGCGTCTGCTGCACGGCTTCCAGGCCCGCCAGGGAGCCGACGCGGCGCGCGCGGGTCCGGACGACGGCCAGCGCGGCGGCGCTGATGGGGCAGGTCAGGAGATGCGGTTCCATGGGGGTGGGTTGGGGGCGCGAGCGGGAGAGCGCGTGACTGCGGCCCGGGGCACCTCTCCCCAGGGACGGGGATGGTGCCCGCCCGGGGAGGTTCGCGCCGGAAGGCATGGCCGGAGCCCGGCCTGGAGACAGGCGCCATCCTACAAGCGCCATCCGGGGCCGTCTGTCCGGTGGCGCACACAAGCAGACGGCATGTCATCCCGGCGCCCGCCGGTTGCCGAAGGAGGCGTGGCGCGGGCCGGCGACATGCGCCCATGAAAAAGGCCCCTCGCGGGGCCTTCGTGCAACGGCTTGCGGACGCTCAGTTGCGGTGGAAGCGCGACTCCGGCACCGTCTCCATCTCGCCGTCGAGCGAGCCCACGTAATCGGCGAGGGCCTTCAGCTCGTTGTTGGAGAACTGCTTGGCGATCGCACCCATGATGCCGTTGTTGCGGCCCATGGCGGGGTTGCCGTCGGTCTTGTAGGCCTTGAGCGCGACGAACAGGTAGTCGGCGTGCTGGCCGGCGATCTTCGGGTAGCTGGGATCGATCGCCTTGGACAGGTTGGCGCCGTGGCAGGCGACGCAGTTGCCCTTCTGCATCATGACCGCGACCTGCGCGTTCGGCGTGCGGCTGGGCTTCTCGGCCAGCGGGGCGCGGCCGGCCTTGCCGAGGTCCTGGTAGTAGGTCGCGATGTCGGCGACGTCCTGTTCGCTCAGGCTCTCGGAGATGCCGCGCATGGTGGGATGCTTGCGGTCGCCCGTCTTGTACGCCTTCAGCGCCGCGGCGATGTACTGCGCGCTCTGGCCCGCGATCTTGGGCACGCGGTGCACTTCGGGGAAGCTCGCGCGGTAGCCGACGATGCCGTGGCAGCCCACGCACATCTCGATCTTGGCCTCCAGGGACTTCGGGCTCGCCGGCGTGGCGGGCTTGCCGGCCGCGGCCGTGGCGGCGGGAGCGGCCGCCGGGGCCGTCGCGGCCGGCGTCTGCGCCAGGGCCAGGCCCGTCGCGCAAGCGACAGAAAGGGCGAAAAGCGTGGTCAACAGCTTGTTCATTTTGCGAGCACAATCCCTGACGAAGGTCAGTTTCTTTCGATCAACCGGCGATTATAGGGGCCCTCCCCCGCGCCCTTTCCACCCCCGCAGACCATGAAGTTCCAAGGCTCCCAGAACTACGTTGCCACGCAGGACCTGATGCTGGCCGTCAACGCCTCCATCACCCTCAAGCGCCCCCTGCTCGTGAAGGGCGAGCCGGGCACCGGCAAGACCATGCTGGCCGAGGAAGTGGCGCAGGCGCTGGACATGCCGCTGCTGCAGTGGCACGTGAAGTCCACCACCAAGGCGCAGCAGGGCCTGTACGAGTACGACGCGGTCTCGCGCCTGCGCGACTCGCAGCTGAAGGACCTGGACGGCGGCGAGAAGGTCAGGGACATCCACAACTACATCGTCAAGGGCGTGCTGTGGCAGGCCTTCACGGCGGACCAGCCGGTGGCGCTGCTGATCGACGAGATCGACAAGGCCGACATCGAGTTCCCCAACGACCTGCTGCGCGAACTCGATCGCATGGAGTTCTACGTCTACGAGACGCGCGAGCTGGTGAAGGCGAAGCACCGCCCGCTGGTGTTCATCACCTCGAACAACGAGAAGGAGCTGCCCGACGCCTTCCTGCGCCGCTGCTTCTTCCACTACATCCGGTTCCCCGACGCGGAAACGATGAAGCAGATCGTGGACGTGCACTTCCCCGGCCTGAAGAAGGAACTGCTGGCCGCGGCCATGAAGACCTTCTTCGACGTGCGCAACCTGCCGGGCCTGAAGAAGAAGCCCAGCACCTCCGAGCTGCTGGACTGGCTGAAGCTGCTGGTGGCCGAGGACATCCCGGCCGAGGCGCTGCAGAGCAAGGACGAGAAGGTCGCGATCCCGCCGCTGGTGGGCGCGCTGCTGAAGAACGAACAGGACGTGACCCTGTTCGAGAAGCTGGTGTTCATGCAGAGGCACAACCGGTGAAGAAGCTGCTGGCCGAGGGACTGGTGGACGCGCTGGGCTTCGTCGCCGGCGCGCTGGCCGGTTTCGGGCTGGCGCGCATGCTCGGCTGGGATCCCTTCGCGGCAGGCTACGGCGGCGCCAGCCTGGGCGGCATCCTGCTGTGCGGCCTGGGCGGCGGGGCCGGGCTGCAGCTGGCGCGCCGGCTGGTGCGCCGGCGCAAGGACTCCTGATGCGCAAGCCCGAACCGCTCACCCTGCAATCGGGCCCCGTGCGGCTCGAGCCCATGACGGCGGACCATGCCGCGGCGCTGGAGGCTGCGGCGAGGGACGGCGAACTCTGGAAGCTGCGGGTGACCTCGGTCCCCGCGCCCGGCGAAGCGGCCGCCTATGTGTCGGCGGCGCTCCAGGGCTGCGCCGACGGCCACATGCTCCCCTTCGTGGTGGTCGACGGCGCGTCGGGCCGCGTGATCGGCAGCACCCGCTACCACGACATCGTGCCGGCCGTGGAGCGTCTCGAGATCGGCTACACCTGGTACGGCAAGTCCTGGCAGCGCACGCACGTCAACACCACCTGCAAGCTGATGCTGATGACGCACGCCTTCGAGACGCTGGGCGCGCAGCTGGTCGGCTGGCGCACCGACAACTACAACTTCGCCTCGCAGCGCGCGATCGAGCGCCTGGGCGCGCGCAAGGACGGCGTGCTGCGCCACCACGCGCTGCGCCGCGACGGCACGGTGCGCGACACCGTGATGTACAGCCTCACCGCCGGCGAGTGGCCGGAGGTCAAGGCGCACCTGCAATACCAGCTCACACGCCCCCGGGAGGCCTGAGCCATGCTGATCGACTTCTTCTACACCCTGCGCAGCGCCAAGCTGCCGGTCTCGGTCAAGGAATACCTGACGCTGGTCGAGGCGCTCAAGGAGGGCGTGGTCGGCCCGGTGAGCGAGGACGCGTGGAGCGTCGACGACTTCTACTACCTGGCCCGCACCGCGCTGGTGAAGGACGAGAAGCACTACGACAAGTTCGACCGCGCCTTCGCCGCCTACTTCAAGGGCGTGGAGCTGATCGCCGACTTCACCAAGGACATCCCGCTGGAGTGGCTGCGCAAGAACCTCGAGCTGAGCTGTCGCCGGAGGAGAAGGCCAAGATCGAGAAGATGGGCTGGGACGAGCTCATGGACACGCTGCGCAAGCGCTTCGAGGAACAGAAGGAACGCCACGAAGGCGGCAGCAAGATGATAGGCACGGGAGGGACGTCCCCCTTCGGCGCCTACGGCTTCAACCCGCAGGGCATCCGCATCGGCCAGGACAAGAGCCGCAACCGGAGCGCGGTGAAGGTGTGGGACCAGCGCGCCTACAAGGACTACGACGACTCGCAGGAACTGGGCACGCGCAACATCAAGATCGCGCTGCTGGCGCCTGCGCAAGTTCGCGCGCGAGGGCGCGGCCGAGGAACTGGACCTGGACGACACCATCCGCTCCACCGCGGCCAACGCGGGCTGGCTGGACATCAAGATGGTGCCGGAGCGGCACAACAACGTGAAGGTGCTGCTGCTGATGGACGTGGGCGGCACCATGGACGAACACATCCACCGCGTCGAGGAGATGTTCTCCGCGGCGAAGGCGGAGTTCAAGCACCTGGAGTTCTACTACTTCCACAACTGCGTCTACGACTTCATGTGGAAGAACAACCGGCGGCGCTTCAGCGAGAAGTTCCCGACCTGGGACATCATCCGCAAGTACAACAAGGACTACAAGCTGATCTTCGTGGGCGACGCGACGATGAGCCCCTACGAGATCCTGCAGCCGGGCGGCAGCGTCGAATACAACAACGAGGAAGCGGGCGTGGAGTGGATCCAGCGCCTGACCAGCGCCTTCCCGAAGTTCGTGTGGATCAACCCGGAGCCGCAGGGCGTCTGGCAATACCGCCAGAGCATCGCGGTGATCCAGCAGCTGATGAACCAGCGCATGTACCCGCTGACGATCAAGGGGCTGGAAGAGGCGATGCGGCTGCTGGTGAAGTGACGGCGCGCCGGCGGGTGGTACCACCGACAGGAATCGAACCTGTATCTAGCGCTTAGGAGGCGCTCGTTCTATCCATTGAACTACGGCGGCGAGGCCCGTGATTGTAGGGTGTGCCGCAAGGGCATGCCCGGGGCTCAGAACTGGCCCAGCTCCAGCGCGCGCACGGCAACGAAGGTGCACACTGCGGTGAGGAACACCAGCCAGGCGCCGGGACGCGCGTCGAGTCGGGGGAACAGCAGCAGCGCCGTGATGCGGTGCGACATCTCGCTGTCGCGTCCTTCGCCGGGAGCGTGCGCGCAGCCGCCTTGGAGGGCGGGCGTGCGGGGGGCGAGGAAGCGGCGCATGGGCTTGCACTGGATGCTGCTGTGTACATCGAGAGTACGCAAGGGAATTCCCGTCGGCTGTAGGTGGAACACTACAGGCGGAGTGAGAGGGCGGACGGGCGGCCGTCAGGCGTGGCCGTCCCGCCATTCACCGGTAGTGCGCGAGGTAGTGCGCCAGGTCCGCCAGCTCGTTGTCCTTCAGGCCATAGAGCGAAGCGGCCATGATGGTGTCGCGTCCGGGGCCGGGGTGGTCGCGGAACTGCTTGAGCGATTGCAGCAGGAAGGCTTCGTGCTGGCCGGCCAGCCGCGGGATCTGCGCGCGGCCCGAATAGTCCGGGAGGTGGCAGCTGCCGCACAGGCCGCGCGTGGCGAGCGCCTGGCCGCGTCGGAAGGTGGCTTCGTCGGGCGCGCCGCCGGCCGCCGGCACCGGCTTTTGCGCGGAGAAGTAGTTCGCCAGCTCCACGATCTCCGCGTCGGACACGCCATGGAGCATGCCCTTCATGGCCGGGACGTCGCGCATGCCCTCGCGGATCAACACCAGCGTGTTCTCGATGAACAGCTTGGGCTGCCCCGCGAGCGAGGGCGTGTTGGCGATCTGCGAATTGCCCAGGGGCCCGTGGCAGGCCGCGCACAGCGCGGCCCGGGCCGGGGTGGCCGCGGGCTGCGGGTGCGCGAGGGGGCTGCGAGGAAAAGCGCCGCGGCGAGGCCGCGGCGCAGGACTGCCTCAAGTGCCATACGTGATGCGGTAGACGGCGCCCATCTGCTCGTCGGACAGCAGCAGCGAGCCGTCGGGCAGCTGCAGGAAGTACACCGGGCGGCCCCAGAAGGCGTCCTTCTGCGTGTCCAGGAAGCCGGTGATGAAGGGCGTGATGCTCGCGTTGCCGCCGTTGGCGTCCGCGCGCACCGTCACGACGTCGTAGCCGAACTTCTGCGTGCGGTTCCAGGAGCCCTTGCGCGCCACGAATGCGACGTTGCGGTACTCCGGGGGAACATGGTGCCGGTGTAGAAGTGGATGCCCATGGTGGCCGAGTGCGGCCCGGTGGTGACCACGGGCAGCGTCACGCCGGCGCAGGGATTGGCCTTGCGGATGTCCTTGTCCACCACGCCGTTGGCATGGCAGTAGGGGAAGCCGAAGAACTGCCCGGGGCGGCTCAGGCGATTGAGCTCGTCTTCCGGCGCGTTGTCGCCCATCCAGTCGCGGCCATGGTCGGTGAACCACATCTCCTTGGTGACCGGATGCCAGTCGAAGCCCTGCGTGTTGCGCACGCCGGTGGCGACCACTTCCATGTTGGAGCCGTCGGCGTTGTAGCGGCGGATCTGCGCATACTGCGCTTCGGGCAGGCAGATGTTGCAGGGCGCGCCGAAAGGCACGTACAGCTTGCCGTCGGGCCCGAACTTGATGAACTTCCAGTTGTGGTGCTGCTCGGTCGGCAGGTTGAAGCGGGCCGTCAGGTCCACCGGCTGCACGTTCGGGTTCTGGTCGATGCGGTCGTAGCGCAGCACCTTGTCGATGGCGGCGACGTACAGCGAGCCGTTGTGGTACGTGACGGCGGGTTGCGTGAGCTTGTCGACCACGACGCGGCTGGTGCGCTGGCCGCCGCTGTCGGTGATCTCGTAGACGCGGCCGATGCCGCGCGTGCCGGCGTAGATCTTGCCGCTCTCGGTCCGCGTCATCGCGCGGATGCCGGGCATGCCGCTGGCCCACAGCTGGATCCGGAAGCCCGGGGGCAGCCTGAGGTTCTGCAGCGGGATCTCGGACGCCGGCACCGCGGTCAGCCGGCCGGCGTGCGGAGCCAGCGTGGAGCTCGCGAGTTCGGGCGCGCGGCCCTGCTGCCAGGCGGGCACGTTGGCCGGCAGCGGCTTGGCCACTTCGGAAATGACCGGCTGGCTCGGAGTCTGGGCGCAGCCCGCCAGCACCAGGGCCATTGCGACGCCTGCGATACGGAACTTCATGGCTTCTCCTCGTTGTGGGTGGGGAAGCATGCTAACGGCGCACGTCCCTGGGCCTCCAAGGGCTTTCCCGAGCAGGCGCGGCGGCAGGAAGAACGGCCTGCGCAGCACGGCCACGGAAATGCCTTACACGTGCGGGGAACCTGTCCTACAGACGCCGTTTGCAGGAGGGTGAAGCTGCTGCGTCGCACCATTGCGAAGCGTTACAGAGTCGCCCGCGTTCTTGCAAAGGACCGTCTTCGCATCGTCACGAAGGCCGCCTAGCATGGGGAAAACGAGAACCGCAGCAAGCCATCGGCAAGAAGCTGGAGACTAGAAGCAGGAGAGGCCCCCATGACGTCCGCCGACTACCGGATCGAAAGCACGCAACCCATCGCAGGGAGGTTCTGGCCCGCCGCCGGCAGCCGGCAGCTGTCCGTCAAGGACCGCGCGCTGGCCATCAGCCTGGCCGCCAAGAGCTTCACGCGCAGCAGCGAGATCCGCGTCGTGCACGTCCCCACCGGCGAGGTGGTGTTCCGCAAGCCGCCGCACCGCGCCGAGACGGGCGCAGAGGACTTCTGAGGCTCAGGTCCGCACGGGCGAACGCAGGGTCCGGCTCAGGAGGATCACCGGCACCAGGCCCACCAGCACCAGCGCCAGCGACGGCAGGGCGGCCTCGCCCAGTCGCTCGTCGCGCGCGAGCTGGTAGGCCACCACGGCCAGCGTGTCGCTGTTGAACGGGCGCAGCACCAGCGTCGCCGGCAGCTCCTTCATCACGTCCACGAACACCAGCAGCGCGGCGGCCGCCGCCGAGCGCTTGAGCAGCGGCCAGTGCACGCGCGCCAGCAGCGCGGCGCCGCTGGTGCCCAGCATGCGCGCCGAGTCGTCCAGGCTGCCGGGAATGCGGGCGTAGCCGCTTTGCACCGACTGCAGGGCGACCGAGACGAAGCGCACCAGGTAGGCCCAGACGATGCCGACGATGGTGGCGGTCATCCAGTAGCCCACGCCGCTTTGCGGCCAGGCCTCCTGCAGCCAGCCCACCGGCAGCAGCAGGCCGACCACCAGCACCGCGCCCGGCACCGCGTAGCCCAGGCCGGCGAGCTGCACCACGCCGCGCGTGAGGCCGCCCGGTGAGCGGCGCAAGCGGTAGGCGAGCAGCAGCGCCACCAGCACCGCGAGCGCCGCGCTGATCGCGCCCAGCCGCAGGCTGTTGAAGGACCATTGCAGGAAGCGGTCCCAGGGCAGCACCGACCAGTCCGCCGCCAAGGGCCGCAGCATGAACGCCAGCGGCAGCACGAAGCCGAGCAGCACCGGCAGCGCACACACCGTCCACGCCGCCAGCCGGCCCCGGCCGCGCAGCACCACCGGCTGCGCTTCCGCGCCGCCGCGCGAGCGGCCGGCGGTGAAGCGCAGGCGTTTCTGCGCCCGCGCCTCCATGGCCAGGAGCACGCCCACCACCACCAGCAGCACGGTGGCCAGTTGCGCGGCGGCGATGCGGTTGTCCATCGCCAGCCAGGCCTTGTAGATGCCGGTGCTGAAGGTCTGGATGCCGAAGTAGCTGGCCACGCCGAAATCGGCCAGCGTCTCCATCAGCGCCAGCGCCACGCCGGCGGCGATCGCCGGCCGGGCCAGCGGCAGCGCGACCGTGCGGATGCGGCGGGCCAGCGAGGCGCCCAGCAGCCGGGCCGCTTCCATCAATTGCGCGGCACGCTCGGCAAAGGCCGTGCGCACCAGCAAATAGACATAGGGATAGAGCGAGAACACGAACACGAAGATCGCGCCCGGCAGGTTGCGCACCTCGGGGAACACACGGCCCTCCAGGCCGGACTGCCCGCGGATCCAGCCCTGCAGCGGCCCGCTGAACTGCAGGAAGTCGGTATAGGCATACGCGACCACGTAGGCTGGCATGGCCAGCGGCAGCAGCAGCGCCCATTCGAAGGCGCGGCGGCCGGGGAAATCGAACAGGGTGACGGCGGCAGCGGCGGCCGTGCCGACGACGGCCGCGCCGATGCCCACCGCCAGGCAGAGCAGCAGGCTGGTCACCGCATAGTCGGGCAGCACCGTGCCCGCCATCTCGCGCAGGATCTGGCCGCTGGTGGCGTTCCACGACAGCCAGGAGCCGAGCACGGCCAGCACCGGCAGCAGCAGCAGGCCGGCGAGCAACAGGAGCGGCAGCTCGCGCAGCCGGCGCAGGATCATAGGGATGAGCTTAAGCGGCGGCCACTCCGTCCCGCTTGTCCTTGGTCAAGTGAATGAGAATTGTATGCATCTAGAATCGTCCTCATGCATATCGAGCTGCGGCAGCTGAGCGTCCATTACCCGGGCCGGGTGCGGCCGGCGGTCGACGGCGTTTCGCTGGGGCTGCGCGCCGGCGACATCGGCGTGCTGATCGGCCCTTCCGGCTGCGGCAAGACCACCCTGCTGCGCGCGGTGGCCGGCCTGGAGCCGGCGAGCGCGGGCGAGATCTTCATCTCCGGCCAGCGCGTGGAAGGCGCGGGCGCGCACGTGCCGCCGGAGCGCCGCCAGATCGGCATGGTGTTCCAGGACTACGCGCTGTTCCCCCACCTGGACGTGGAACGCAATGTCGCCTTCGGCCTGCCCCGCTCGGTCTCGCGCGGCGAGCGCAAGGCGCGCGTGGCGGAGGTGCTGGAGCTGGTCGGCCTGGGCGGCAGCGAGAAGCGCATGCCGCACGAACTCTCCGGCGGCCAGCAGCAGCGCGTCGCCCTGGCGCGCGCGCTGGCGCCGCGCCCGCAGCTGCTGCTGCTGGACGAACCCTTCTCCAACCTCGACGTCGACCTGCGCGAGCGCCTGGCGCACGAGATCCGCGGCATCCTCAAGGCGGCCAAGGCCACCGCCTTGTTCGTCACGCACGACCAGCTGGAAGCCTTCGCCATCGGCGACGTGATCGGCGTCATGCACGAGGGCCACCTGCACCAGTGGGACGACGCGTACACGCTGTACCACCGGCCCGCCACGCGCTTCGTGGCCGACTTCATCGGCCACGGCGTGTTCGCGCCGGCGACGCTGCGGCGCGTGGGCAACCAGGTGGTGGTGCACACGGCGCTGGGCGCGCTCACCGACGGCGCGGAATGCCCGCTGCCGGCGGCCTTCGGCTACGGCCAGTGCGAGGTGCTGCTGCGCGCCGACGACATCGTGCACGACGACGACGCGCCGGTGAAGGCGGAGATCCTGCGCAAGGCCTTCCGCGGTTCGGAATTCCTCTACACGCTGCGGCTGAAGACGGGCGAGACGCTGCTGGCCCACGTGCCCAGCCACCACGACCACCACGTCGGCGAATGGATCGGCATCCGCGCGCAGGTGGACCACGTGGTCACCTTCGAGCGCGAAGGCGGCGCGGCGGCGCCGCCGATGGCGTCGTTCGCGGTGTAGCCGCTCAGGAGCGCAGGCGCTCCACGTCGCGCCGCAAGTCCTCCGCCCACTGCCTGCGGTCCCGCCCGTTCGCTTCCTGCGGCTCGCCGAAGCGCACGTGCGCCGAGAACGGGCGACCGGCCAGCGTGCGCCACAGCGAGGTGAACAGCGAATCGTCGCCCAGGTAGAGCGGCCCGTCGCTGTTCTTTCCCGTGGCCCTGTCCACGAAGCACAGCGCCACCGGCTGCACCGGCGCGTGCGCCGAGATCGCGGCCTGCACCAGGTTGCCGTGGAAGGGCAGCAGCGTCACGCCGTCGCCCGTCGTGCCTTCGGGGAACACCGCCACCACCTCGCCGGCCTTCAGGCTCTCGGCCATGTGGTGCACGACCCGCATCGCATCGCGCCGCTTCTCGCGCTCGATGTAGAGCGTGCCGCCGCCGGTGGCCAGCGTGCCGAGCAGCGGCCAGTGGCGCACGTCCGACTTGGACACGAAGCGGCAGTAGCGCGCCGCGTGCATCACCAGGATGTCGAGCCAGGAGATGTGGTTGGCCACCAGCAGCATCGGCCCCTGCGCCGGCGCGTGGCCGTGCACGTGCAGCGGAATGCCCAGGATGCGCAGCATGCGCTGGGCCCAGGCCTGCACCGTCGCCTCGCGCCGCTGCTGCGGCCAGCGCGGGAACAGCAGGGTGATGGTGAGCCAGCCGGCCAGCGCGTGGAGCACCGCGCGAAGGAGCCGCCAGGACGCGCGCAGCAGGAACTCACCAGCCGCCGCCGGGCCGCCCCAAGGCGGCTGCGCCCCTGGGGGGCAGCGCAGTACACGAAGTGACAAGCGTGGGGGCTCGGTTCATTTGCGCTCGAAGGCGACCTGGCCGCCGACGATCGTGTAGCGCACCTGGCCGGGCAGTTCATGCCCGGCGAAGGGCGTGTGCCGGCCCTGGCTGCGCAGCGCATCGGGCGTGACCGTCCAGGCCGCATGCAGGTCGAAGATGCACAGGTCGGCCACGCCGCCGTCGACCAGCTGGCCCGCGCTGGCCTGCAGCGTTCCCAGCGAGGCACCGAGCACGCGCGCGGGCTCGCTGGTGAGAACGCCCAGCGCGCGCGGCAGGCCGATGCCGTCTTCCTGGCCCCACTTGAGCGCCAGACCGAGCAGCAGCTCCAGCCCGGTCGCGCCGGCTTCCGCCTCGGCGAAGGGCAGCGTCTTGGCGTCCTCGTCCACCGGCGTGTGGTCCGAGACCAGCGCGTCGATGGTGCCGTCGGCCAGCGCCTCGCGCAGCGCATCGCGGTCGCGCTGCTGGCGCAGCGGCGGCGCCAGGCGCATGCGGCTGTCGAAGTAGCCGATGTCCACGTCGGTCAGGTGCAGCGAATTGATGCTGACGTCGCAGGTGAGCTTCAGCCCTTCCTGCCTGGCCTGGCGCACGAGCTCCACGCCCCGCGCGCTGCTGATGCGGCACAGGTGCACGCGCGCGCCGGTCATGCGCATCAGCTCGAAGATGGTGTGCAGCGCGATCGTCTCGGCCACCACCGGGATGCCGGACAGGCCCAGGCGCGTCGCCAGCGGCCCGCTCGCGGCGACGCCCTGCCCCAGGTAGTGGTCGTGCGGCCGCAGCCACACCGTGTAGCCGTAGGTGGAGGCGTACTGCATCGCGCGCTGCAGCACCTGCGTGTTCTGCAGCGGCACTTCCGCCTGGCTGAAGCCGACGCAGCCGGACTCGGTGAGTTCCGCCATCTCGGTCAGCACTTCGCCGGCCAGGCCGCGCGTGAGCGCACCGAGCGGGAACACGCGCGCCTGGTGCAGCTTCTCGGCGCGGAACTTGAGCATGTCCACCAGGCCGGGCTCGTCCAGCACCGGGTCGGTGTCGGGCGGGCACACCAGGCTGGTGACGCCGCCGGCCACCGCCGCGGCCATCTCGCTTTCCAGCATGCCCTCGTGCTCGTGGCCCGGCTCGCGCAGGCGCGCCGCCAGGTCCACCAGGCCAGGGGCGACGATGCAGCCGCGCGCGTCGATCACGCGGTTGGCGCTGAAGCCCTCGGGCACCGTGCCGACACCGATCACGCGGCCGGCGGCCAGCGCCACGTCGCAGATCTCGTCGAAGTTGCGGGCCGGGTCGATCACCCGGCCGTTGCGCACGAGTATCTTCATGCCGCCTCCCGCACGTTGCCGGCGACGATGCCCATGACCGCCATGCGCACCGCGATGCCGAATGTCACCTGCGGCAGGATCACGCTCTGCTTGCCGTCCACGACCGCGGAGTCGATCTCCACGCCGCGGTTGATCGGCCCCGGGTGCATCACGATGGCATCGGGCTTGGCGTGAGAGGCGCTCCGGCGTGAGGCCGTAGCGCTTGAAGAATTCCTGCGAGGACGGCAGCAGCGCGCCGCTCATGCGCTCGTTCTGCAGCCGCAGCATGATGATCACGTCGCAGCCCTTGATGCCCTCTTCCAGCGTGTGGAAGACGCGCACGCCCATCTGCGCCATGTCGCCGGGCACCAGCGTCTTGGGCCCGACCACGCGCACCTCTGCGCAGCCCAGCGTGGTGAGCGCGTGGATGTCGGAGCGCGCCACGCGCGAGTGCAGCACGTCGCCCACGATCGCCACCGTGAGGTTGCTGAAGTCCTTCTTGTAGTGGCGGATGGTGTACATGTCCAGCAGCCCCTGCGTGGGGTGCGCATGGCGGCCGTCGCCGGCGTTGACCACGTGCACGTGCGGCGCCACGTGCTGCGCGATCAGGTAGGGCGCGCCCGACTCGCTGTGCCGCACGACGAAGATGTCGGCCGCCATCGCCGACAGGTTGGCGATGGTGTCCAGCAGCGACTCGCCCTTGCTGGCCGAGGAGCGCGCGATGTCCAGGTTGATCACGTCGGCCGACAGGCGCGTGGCCGCGATCTCGAAGGTGGTGCGGGTCCGCGTGCTGTTCTCGAAGAACAGGTTGAACACGCTCTTGCCGCGCAGCAGCGGCACCTTCTTCACCTCGCGGTCGCTCACGCTCACGAAGTTGGAAGCGGTGTCGAGGATGTGGGTGAGGATGTCCCGGGGCAGGCCCTCGATGGAGAGCAGGTGGAGCAGCTCCCCGTTCTTGTTCAGTTGCGGGTTTCGTTTGTAGAGCATGTCAGTGCGCGCCCTCGACCTGGAAGCTGAAGCGGCCCTGGCCATCGCGCGCCAGCGCGAGCGACTGGGTCGCCGGCAGCGTGACGCGCGCGGCGGCGTAGTCGGCCTGCACCGGCAGCTCGCGGCCGCCGCGGTCCACCAGCACGGCCAGCGCCACGGCAGCGGGCCGCCCATAGTCGAACAGCTCGTTGAGCACGGCGCGGATGGTGCGGCCGGTGTAGAGCACGTCGTCGAGCAGCAGGATGTGCGCGCCGTTGACGTCGAAGTCCAGCCGGGTCTGGGCAGTGGCGGCCAGGCCGCGGCGCGCGTAGTCGTCGCGGTGCATGGCGGAGGAGATGACGCCCGGCTCGCCGGCCAGGCCCAGGTCCTTCTGCAGGCGCTCGGCCAGCCAGGCGCCGCCGGAGGTGACGCCGACCAGGCGCGTGTCGGGCCGGCGCAGCTGCTGCACGCCGCGCAGCAGCTCGCGGTACAGGGCCTCGGCGTCGAGGGTCAGGGCGCCGTTGGCAGGGGCGGGGTTCAAGGCAGGCTCCTCAGGAACTGTTCCAGGATGACGCAGGCCGCGGCACCGTCGGGATCGCGCGCCCCCGAGGCCAGCGCTTCGGTGGTGCTGTAGCGCTCGTCCACCTCGTACACCGGCTTGCCGCAGCGGCCGCGCAGCTGGCGGGCGAATTTGCGGGCGCGCGCCGTATTGTCGTGGCTGGCGCCGTCGGGGTGGAAGGGCACGCCCACCACCAGGGCGTCGGGCTGCCATTCCTTCACCCGCGCCTGCGCTTCCGCCAGGCGCGCGTCGCTGCCTTCGGCGCGGATGGTCGGCTGGGCCGTCGCGGTGCGCAGCAGGCGGTTGCCCACCGCCACGCCGGTGCGCTTGGTACCGAAATCGAAAGCGAGGAAGGTCTGGAACTGCGCGGGGACTTCGTCGGGCACCGGGGTGCTCATGCGTGTCCTGCTCCGGGGGACAGCATCCACGACTGCAGGCCCAGCAGGGACAGGGCCTTCTCGTAGCGCTCCTCGATCGGCGTGTCGAAGATGACGGCCGGGTCGGCGCTCACGGTCAGCCAGCTGTTTTCCGCCAGTTCCGACTCGAGCTGGCCTTCGCCCCAGGCCGAGTAGCCCAGCGTCACCAGCAGCTTGCGGGGGCCGGAACCGCTGGCAATCGCTTCCAGCACGTCCTTGGAGGTGGTCATCTCCAGGCCACCGGGGATGGTCATCGTCGAGGCGTAGACCGACTCGTTGGCGTCCTGGCCTTCTGCGTGGACCGCCTCGTGCAGCACGAAGCCGCGCTCGGTCTGCACCGGCCCGCCCTGCAGCACCGGCGTGCGGGCCAGCTCGTCGCGGCCCAGCGGCAGGTCGACCTTCTCGAACAGGTTCTTCAGGTTGATGTCGGTCGGCTTGTTGATCACCAGGCCGAGCGCCCCGCGCGGGCTGTGCTCGCACAGGTAGACCACCGAGCGGGCGAAGGACGCGTCCTGCAGCCCCGGCATGGCTATCAGGAAGTGGTGCGTCAGGTTCATCGAATCCGCCTCGTTGGACATGGGTTAGATTTTAAGTGGATGGACACGACCTATGCCGCGGCCCTGATGTGGTTCCGCCGCGACCTCCGCGCGACCGACAACGCTGCCCTGGCGCAGGCGCTGCGCGCCGCCACGGCGCGCTGCACTGCGCCTTCCTCTTCGACCGTTCCATCCTCGACGCGCTCCCGCGGTCCGACAGACGGGTGGAGTTCATCCGCGATTCGGTGGCTGCGCTGGACGGCGAGTTGCGGGCGCTCGGCGGTGCGGGGCGCGGCCTGATCGCGCTGGACGGCGTCGCCGCCGAGGAGATCCCCGGCTGGCGCTGCGCCTGGGCGTGCAGGCGGTGTTCGCCAATGCGGACGACGAGCCGGCGGCCCTGGAAAGGGACGCGCAGGTGCGCCAGCGCCTGGCGGCGGCCGGCATCGCCCTGCACACCTTCAAGGACAGCACGGTGTTCGCCCGCGACGAGGTGTTGACGCAGGCCGGCAAGCCCTATTCCGTGTTCACCCCCTACAGCCGCTCCTGGCTGGCCCGGGTGGATGAGGAGGACCTGCGGCCGCACGAGGTCGAGCCGTGGGCTGCACGGCTCGCTGCGCGCCCCGAGGCGTTTGCCAGCGAGCTTCCCTCGCTGGAGGCTTTGGGCTTCGAGCGGACCAACCTGCGCGCGCTGCAGATCGCGCCCGGCACGGCCGGCGCGATGGAACTCCTGCAGTCCTTCGACAGCCGCATGGACCGCTACGACGCCCTGCGCGACTTCCCCGCAGTGAAGGGACCGAGCTACCTGGGCGTGCACCTGCGCTTCGGCACGGTCTCCATCCGGCACCTGGTGGCGCAGGCGCGCCGCCACGCCGGCAGCGGCGCCGCCACCTGGCTGAAGGAGCTGGTGTGGCGCGAGTTCTATTTCCAGGTGCTGGCCAACTTCCCGCAGGTCGGGCGCGGCAAGAGCTTCCGGCCCGAGTACGACCGCATCGCCTGGGTGCAGGGTGATGTCGCCGAAGAGCGCCTTGCCGCCTGGTGCGAGGGCCGGACAGGTTATCCGCTGGTGGACGCGGCGATGGCGCAGCTGAACACCACCGGCTACATGCACAACCGGCTGCGCATGGTGGCGGCCAGCTTCCTGTGCAAGGACCTGGGGATCGACTGGCGGCTGGGCGAGCGCTACTTCGCGCTGAAGCTGAACGACTACGAGCTGGCGTCGAACAACGGCGGCTGGCAGTGGGCGAGTTCCTCCGGCTGCGACGCGCAGCCTGGTTCCGGATCTTCAATCCGGTGACGCAGAGCGAGAAGTTCGACGCGCAGGGGAAGTTCATCGTGCGCTACCTGCCGCAGCTGGCGAAGCTGCCGGCGAAGTTGCTGCATGCGCCGTGGACTGCGCGGCCGATGGACCTGGCGGCGGCGGGGGTGACGCTCGGGAAGGACTACCCGCTGCCGATCGTCGATCACGCGCAGGCGCGGGAGGAGACCTTGCGGCGGTATGCGGTGGTGAAGTCCTAGCCCCAAGGAAAAAGCGGCCCGAAGGCCGCTTTTTTTCGCAGGCAACGCCGCTTACGCCGCCACCGCCTGCGTGCAGTAATGCTTCACCAGGCTCATCAGCTCC
This sequence comes from Ramlibacter montanisoli, assembly GCF_013087525.1. Lineage (GTDB taxonomy): Bacteria > Pseudomonadota > Gammaproteobacteria > Burkholderiales > Burkholderiaceae_C > Ramlibacter > Ramlibacter montanisoli. Next base: position 3,382,458 of record NZ_JABFCS010000001.1, read on the forward strand.
TCTTCCGAGTAGGGCTTGCCCAGGTAGTGGTTCACGCCCAGCTCCTTGGCGTGCTCGCGGTGCTTCTCGGCGATGCGCGAGGTGATCATCACGATCGGCAGGTGCGCCAGGCGCGCGTCGCCGCGGATGTTGCGGGCCAGGTCGAAGCCGTCCATGCGGGGCATCTCGATGTCCGACAGCACCACCGAAGGCAGTTCCTCGGCCAGCCGCTCCAGGGCCTGCAGGCCGTCGGCGGCCAGCGCCACGCGGTAGCCTTCGCGCGTCAGCAGGCGCTGCGTCACGCGCCGCACCGTGATCGAGTCGTCCACCACCAGCACCAGCGGCACCGCGGGCGCCGCGGGAACCGGGGCCGAGGGCGTGATGACGCGCACCGCGCCTTCGCCCAGCACGTCGGGGCTCGCGTGGTCCGCGCCGAGCGCGCGGGCCTGCGCGCCGTACACCTGCGCCAGCGCCACCGGGTTGTAGATCAGCACCACGGCGCCGGAGGCCAGCACCGTCATGCCGGCGAGGCCCGGCAGGCGCGACATCTGCGGCCCCAGGTTCTTCACCACCACTTCCTGGTTGCCCAGCACTTCGTCCACGTGCACCGCGACGCGCTGCGCCGCGGAGCGGAAGATCACGACCGGCAGCGTCTTGGTCTGCGGCTCGTTGCTGCGCGGGGAGGACTGCAGCAGCGCGCCCGACCAGAAGAAGGGCAGCTGCTCGCCGGCGAACTCGAAGGTGCCGGCGTTGTAGGCCTGCTGGACTTCCTTCTGGCTGCCGCGGCGCACCAGTTCCACCAGGTTGGCCGGCACGCCGACGGCGAGCTTGCCCGAGCGCACCATCACGACCTGCGTGACGGCGGTGGTCAGCGGCAGCACCAGCTTGAAGCTCGTCCCGCGGCCCTGCTGCGTGGTGGTCTCGATGCGGCCGCCCAGCGCGTTGACCTCGGCGCGGACCACGTCCATGCCGATGCCGCGGCCGGCCAGCTCGGTCACCTGCTGCGCGGTGGAGAAACCGGGCAGGAAGATCAGGTTGGCGGCGTCGCCCTCGGTCAGCTGCTGCTGCGGCGTGATCAGGCCCTGCTGGATCGCCTTCTCGCGGATGCGCACGATGTCGAGGCCGGCGCCGTCGTCCTGGAATTCCACCGAGACGTCGTTGCCTTCCTGTTTCACCACGATGGTGATGGTGCCGTTGGCGTCCTTGCCCGCGGCGGCGCGCCGGTCCGGCGTTTCGACGCCGTGGGCCACGCAGTTGCGCAGCAGGTGCTCGAAGGCCGGCGTCATGCGGTCCAGCACGCCGCGGTCCATTTCGATCGAGCCGCCGACGATGTCCAGCTTCACCTGCTTGGCGCTTTCCTTGGCCGCCAGGCGCACCACGCGGTACAGGCGGTCGGAGATGCCTTCGAACTCCACCATGCGCGTGCGCAGCAGGTCGCGCTGCAGCTCGCGGGTCTGGCGGGCCTGTGCGATCAGGTCGTCCTCGGTCGCTTCCACCACGCGGTGGATGTTGCGCTGCACGGTCGCCACGTCGTTCACCGATTCGGCCATCAGCCGCGTCAGTTCCTGCACGCGCGTGAAGCGGTCGAATTCCAGAGGGTCGAAGCCCGCTGCGGTGTCCTTGGCCTGCGCCATGCGCGACTGCATCTGCGACTCGGCCTGCACCTCGATCTCGCGCAGCTGCGAACGCAGGCGGTCCAGGTTGCCGGTGAGGTCGCCGAGCGAGCCGCGCAGTTGCTTGAGTTCGGATTCCAGCCGCGAGCGGGTGATCATCACCTCGCCGGCCTGGCTGACCAGGCGGTCCAGCAACTGCGAGCGCACGCGCACCGCCTGGTTGGCGGACTGGCGCGCGGTGGTGACGCTGGTCTGCACCGGCATCGCGATCGCGGTGCGCGTGGGCATGGCGGGCGCGGACGCCGCCACGTGCACCGTGGGCACGGCCTGCGGCTGCTGCACCGCCGCCTGTTCCTGCACGCGGATCGGCTCGACCGGCCTGGCGGGCGCGGGCTGCGCCGCCGGCGCCTTGGCCTGCACGGGCGCAGCGGACGGTGCCGGCGCGGCCACCGGCGCTTCCGCCGGGGCGAAGCCGCCGGTGGCCCGCAGCGTGTCGAAGCGGCCTTGCATGCTGTCGAAGCGTTGCAGCAGGGCCTCGATGTCGGCGACGTGGATGTCGTCGTGGCCGAGGTATTCCACCTCGGACTCCATGCGGTGCGCCAGTTCGCCCAGCTGCAGCGCGCCGGCCAGGCGGGCGCTGCCCTTGAGCGTGTGCAGCGCGCGCAGCACCTGGTCGCGCGGCTCGCGCTGGCCCGGGTGGTTGGCCCAGGCGCGCAGCGCGCCGCCCAGGGCCGGCATCAGTTCCGCGGCCTCTTCCTCGAAGATCGGGAACAGGTCGGGGTCGATCGCGTCGACCACGTCGAGTTCTTCCTCGTGGTCCACCTTCACCAGCGAGGCGCGCTGCGCGGCCGGCTGCACCAGCGTGGCGGGCCGGGCGATCGGTGTCTGCGCCACCGGCCGGGCCGGTGCCGGCGCGGGCCTGGCGGAGAAGTCGAGGTCGGCGAAGCCGGAGATCGAGATCTCCTCCGGCGTGTCGGCGCGCGGCTCGCCCTCGGCGTCCTTCAGCGCATGCAGTTCCTGCAGCAGGCGCGCATCGGGTTCCTTCAGGAAACCGGCGGCGAACTGGTGCAGCAGGCGGCGCACTTCCTCGGCGGCGCCGGTGAAGGTGCGGGCGTGCTGCGGCGTGCCGTTGGCCAGCGATTGCGTGTGCTGCAGCGCGCCTTCCAGCGCGCGGGCGATGTCGGACAGCGCCTGGAAGCCCACGGTGGCGGAGCTGCCGGCCAGCGCATGGGCCCAGCCCACGGTGGAATCGGGCACGCGCTGGTTCATCTCCAGCGCCCACTCGCTGACCTCGGTGGCCAGGCGGCGCGACCACTCGTCCGCCTCGTTCAGGTACACGTTGTACAGCGGGATGCCGATGCGCAGCGTGCCGATCACCTTGACCTGCTCGTCGCGCGCCGGCGCGGCGTCGACGGGCTCGGTCGCCGCGGCGGGCTTGAGCGCTTTCGCGGGGGCGGCGGGCTGCGGGTCGATCTCGAAGGTGAAGTCGTCCAGCGATGCCATCGGCATCTCCGGCATCGCGGCCCTCGCGCCCGCGGCGGCGGGGCCGGCCACGGCGGACAGGCTGGAGAAGTCGATGCCGGCGATCTCCACCGGCGCTTCGGGCAAGCCGGCCTGCGGCGGGATCGGGGCGTCGAGGTCCATCCGGGGCAGGATGGCCGTGTTCCCCAGGTGCTCCTCCAGTTCCCCGTCCAGCGCGAAAGCGGCGGGGACCTGGGACGGCGGGCGCACGTTGGGCACCTCGCCCTTGGGCAGGACGCTGGTGTTGCCGAAGGCGGCGAATTCGGACGGCAGCTCGTCGAGGCTGATTTCGGCGGCTTCGGTGGCGGCGGCGCGTTCGAGCTCGGGCTCGGCGAGCGGCGCTTCCAGGTCGAGTTCGAAGACCGGCAGGTCGGCCGCCGGCGCAGCGGCAGGCGCTTCCAGGTCGAGCGTGAAGGCGGCGTCCGGTGCATCGAGCTCGAGCGCCGGTGCATCGAGTTCGAGCGCCGGCGCTTCCGCCGGAGCCCCCAGCGTGATCTCTTCCACCGGACCTTCGCCGGTGTCCAGCGCCATCAGCGTGGACAGGATGGCGGCGTCCTGCGCCGGCGCTTCCAGCACCGGTGCGGCCTCTTCGGTGGCGGCGGGGGCGGCCTCGGCAGGCAGCGCGATCGCCACCAGGCGCTGTTCCGTGCGCATGGCTTCGGCCGGGCCGCGGAAGATCGAGGCCTTCCACGCCATGTCGGTGCCGGCGGCGATGTCGGCGATCCAGCGGCCGAAGCCGTTCAAGGCTTCGGTCGACAGCGCGCGCAGGTCGTCGCTGGCGGGCTTCTGGTCGGCCAGCCAGGTGTTGAGCACCTGCTCGAGCGACCAAGCCGCCTCGCCGAACTCGTTCAGCTTCACCATGCGGGAGCTGCCCTTGAGCGTGTGGAAGGCGCGGCGCAGCGTGGTCATCTCCGCCACGTCCTTGGGGTTCTCGGCCAGCGCCTGCAGGGCGTTCAGGCCGTTGCCCACCACTTCGCGCGCTTCCTCCAGGAAGATCTCGCGCAGTTCGTCGTCGCCGTCGTCGTCGTCCGCTGCAGCGGACGCAGCGGGGGCGGGAGCGGCCACCGGCTTGACCACTGGTGCCGCCGGCTTGGCCACCGGTGCACTCGCGGCGGCCGGGGCAGCGGGCGTGAGCTCCAGCGACGGCAATTCCAGGGCCGGCAGTTCCGGGGCGGCGGGCGCGGGCTTCGCCTGCGGCGCGGCCACCGGCGTGAATTCCATTGCGGCGACGGCCGCCTCGTTGCGCGGCACCGCGGGCACGTCCGCGCGGCCCATCAGCGGCTTGAGTTCGCCGTGCACATCGTCCCAGACGAACAGCTTCTTGGCCAGCGTCGGCTGGTAGTTCAGCATGTCGATCAGGAAACCGAGAGCGCCGAGGTTGACGCCCAGCTTGTCGAAGGTGCCGGCGGCGCGCGCCTTCTCTTCCTCGACTTCGGTGGTGATGATGTTCTCGACCGTCTCGCGCATGCGCATGACGGCCTGCGAGGCCTGGTCCAGGCCCAGCACCGACAGCACGCCGCGCATCTGCGCCAGGAAGCCCGGCGCGTCGCGCAGCGGGCCCTTGTCGGAAGGATTGCGGAAGAACTGGTCCAGCAGCTTTTCCAGCTCGCCCATGGTGCCGCGCAGTTCGCCGACCACGCTGCCCATGGTCTGCTTGTCGCTCACGCGCCGGTACAGGTCCTCGACCCAGTGCTCCAGCGGCTCGGGATGGCCGCCCTGCACCACCTTCTTCAGGCGTTCGGCCAGGCGCTGGGTGCGATCGGCCAGCTGCTGGTCGTTGGGATCCAGGTCCTGGAAGGCGGCTTCCAGGTACAGAACCGCGGTCGCGACTTCCATCCCGAGCTCGGCGCTCGGCGCCTTGTTGCCCTTGACGACGGACTCGATCGCCCCGGCCAGGGCCTGCGTGAGCGGCTGGCTGGCGGGGTAGAGCTTCACCAGCGTGTCGCACAGGGCGTTGAACTGGTCGCCCACGCCCTTGACCTTGTGCGCCTCGCCGCCCGACAGCGCGGACCAGGTCTCCTTGCAGGCGGCGATGCGCTTGCGCAGCTGCGACAGCAGCAGCGGGTCGAAGCGGCCGAAGGGGCTGGTGGCGTAGTCCACCGGCTTGAAGTTGGCGAGGCCGTAGCCCTGGCGCACCGCGACCAGCGCCGGCGCGGCGGCCGGATCCGCGGGCACCGCCTGCGCGCAGAAGAACACGAGGTCCTCGGCCAGCCGGTCGGAGACGCTCAGGTCGCCCTTGGCGAGCGAGGCGTACTGCAGCAGCACGCGCGAGGCGGCGCGCTTGACGTACACGTCGGCGGGCAGCAGGCCCAGCGCGATCGCCTCGAAGTAGCCGGCGGCCACCTTCCAGAACACGCGCGGTTCGCGCGCTTCCTGCGAGCCGGCCAGGCCCAGGCTCACCTGCGCGAGTTCCTTGCCGGCGCCAGCGTCGGCGGACTTGACGATGCGCAGCACGGACTGGTCCATGCGAGAGCGCACGGCGGGGTCGTAGGCGAGGGCCTGCGCGGGCACCGGCGCCTGGAAGTCGTTCCAGCGGAAGTCCAGGCCCCACAGGTCGGCGGGATGGATGCGGTCGGCGCCGGTGAGGTCCTGCACGTCCTTGTACTGGACGAACAGCGACAGCGGCGACACGTTCTTGCCGCCCAGCAGGGCCTCGAGGTATTCGGTCAGCGCGAAGCCGGCGCGTTCCACCTTGGCGGCGGCCGCCTCGGTGCACAGCTCGGGACGCTCGATGAACTTCTGCGCCGCCGCTTCCATGCTGCGCAGGATGCGCGCCGGCGCCGCCAGCCCCACCATCTCCAGCGCACCCACGGCCTGGTGCATGTGCTGGCGCGCGATGCGCAGGTGGCCGTTGTCGACGTTGGTGAGGTCCTCCCCGCGGGCCTGCGCGGCGTCGCGCACGAAGCGGCGCAGCGCGGACGAGGCGGACTCGAGGGACTTGCGCAGTTCGTCCAGCACCCAGGCCAATGGGCCCAGGTCGTTTTGCGCCAGATCGATTTCTTGGGCTGCTTGCATTGAGTGTTCCGTCTGCTGCGCGCTGCGTGGGGGCCTCGTGCCTGCTGCCCCCTCTCGTCCGTTACGCGATCTTGAACCGCGACACCGACTGGCGCAGTTCTTCGGCCATGCGGGTCAGTTCACGAACCTGCTGCGCCGTCGACCGGGTGCCTTCACCGGTCTGCTCGGTCACCGCGAAAATGTGCTGGATGTTGCCGGCCACCACGTTGGCCGATTCGGCTTCCTTGGAAGCGGAGTGCGAGATCTGCTCGATCAGCTCGGCGAGCCGGCGCGACACCTGGTCGATCTCGGTCAGCGCCGTACCCGCGTTGTCCGACAGCTTGGCCCCTTCCACCACGCCCTGCGTCGAGCGTTCCATGGCGGCCACGGCGTCCTGCGTGTCGGTCTGAATCGCCTTCACCAGCGCCGAGATCTGGCGCGTGGCGTCCGCGGAGCGTTCGGCCAGGCGCTGCACTTCCTCCGCCACCACCGAGAAGCCGCGTCCCGCTTCACCGGCCGACGCGGCCTGGATGGCGGCGTTCAGGGCCAGCACGTTCGTCTGTTCGGTAATGTCGGAAATCAGTTCGGTGATTTCGCCGATCTCCTGCGAGGACTCGCCCAGCCGCTTGATCCGCTTGGAGGTGTCCTGGATCTGGTCGCGGATGGCGTTCATGCCGCCGATGGCGTTCTGCACGGCCTGCAGGCCCGACTCGGCGGCCCTCAGGGATTGCCGCGCGACCTGCGCCGATTCCTGCGCCTGGCCGGCCACCGTGTTGATGCGGCCCGCCATGTCCAGCACCGACTGGCCGGTTTCGCGAATTTCGCGCAGCTGCTCGGTCGAGGCCGCCAGCAGTTCGGTCGAGGTGCTTTCCACCTGCGCCGTCGTCTGCGCCACCTTGGTGGCCGTGTTCTGCACGGCGCCCACCAGCTGGCGAAGTTCTTCCACCGTGTAGTTCACCGAGTCGGCGATGGCGCCGGTGATGTCCTCGGTCACGGTCGCTTCCTGCGTCAGGTCGCCTTCGGCCACCGACTGCAGTTCGTTCATCAGGCGAAGAATGGCGGCCTGGTTGGCGTCGTTCACGCGCTTGGCTTCCTGCTCCTGGCGCTCGGCTTCCTGGCGCTGCGATTCGGCGCGTTCCTGGCGCGAGCGCGAATCCTGCAGCTGCACGTAGGCGAGGCCGAAGGCGCAGGCGATGGCGAACAGGGCGGCGCCGCCGAGGAACAGCAGCGCGGTGAGGCCCAGGCCGGTCTGCGCGGACAGCTTGCCCTGCAGGTCTTCCAGCGAGCGGCGCAGCGGCTCGGAGTCGGCAATGATCGATGCCTGCGCTTCGCGCGCGGACACCAGGCCCTGCAGGTTGCCCAGGATGGCGCCTGCCTGCGTGCGGGTCTGTTCGTACAGCTTCAGCAGCGCGTCCAGGCGCTCACGGGTCTGTTCGTCCTTGGAGCCGGCCAGGCGCAGCTCCGGGCTGCCGTCCATGAGGCCCTGCGCGATCTCCTTGAAGGAGTTCAGGTCCTTGCCCAGCAGGAACACGGCCTCGGGCGACACGCCTTCCATGGTCAGGAATTCGTTGGCGGACTTGCCGATACGCTGCGTCAGCATCACCAGCTGGCCGGCGGCGGAGATCTCGGCCGGGTTGGCGTTCTGCTGCAGCTTGAGCGAGGACACCGTCTCGGCGATTTCCAGCAGGTCGGAAGACTGGCGGTTGATGGTGCGCAGGGCGGTGCCCACCTGCGTCAGGATCTTCTGCTGGTTCAGCACGGTCTGCGCGTTCTTCTCGGCGCGCTGCATCAGCGGGATGATCTTTTCCAGGTCGGCCTGCAGGTCCTGCGAGACCGGGGCCAGGCGCAGGTTGCTGTCGCCGGCCTGCAGGCCGCGCACGGTCTGCGCCAGCACCACGGCCGATTCCTTCACGTCCGGGAAGGCCTGCGGCGAACCGATCAGGGCCTGCGACACCGACTTGGCCAGGCGCTGCGACTGCATCAGCGAGTTACCGGTACCGGCCACCTGCTGCGCGACCTTGTCCGCCTGGTTCACCGCGAAGATGGCCACCGAGCCCAGCACCACCAGGGACAGGGACAGCAGCGTGAACAGCACCCGCTGGTGGGTCGCGGTGGTCCGCCGACCGAGCAGCGGTACCGAGATCAGCTCCGCCTGGTCCACTTCCTCGGTGACCGAGTCGTCGCCGATCGTGCTTTCGTTCTGCGTGCTGCCTGCCTCGATGCTGGCCGTGGACGGGTCCGGGGCACCGAGGCTGAGCTCCTGCGTCACCGAGGGATCGGCTTCGTCGGACGGCTTCTTGCCGAACAGGTTCTTCAGGGAAAAGGACGCGGACATGGTGGTGCCTTCGGGAGAGGTCTAAGCGCTGATGCTCAGGAATTGCGGTTGTTGCGACAGGGCCTGCAGGTTGATTTCCTGCCAGTACGCGCCGCTGGCATCGGTGTAGCCGCTGCCGAAGTAATCCGGCGCCCCCTCGGGGGCGTCGCTGGAGGACGTGAAGGCGTCCGTGTTGCGCAGGCCGGCGAGCCGGTCGATCAGCAGGGCGCAGTTGATTTCCAGCAGCTGGTTCAGCGCCACCAGGCGCGACTCCGCGCGGCCGGCATCGGAGCGTTGCGCCGGCGCGCGGCCGCTGACGAAGCTGGCCAGGTCGACCACGCCGTACAGGCCGCCGCGCAGGTTGGCGACGCCGAGGAACCAGTTCTGCGTGTAGGGCACCGCCTGCGGGGCGGCGTACGGGAAGATCTCGCCGGCCTGGCTGAGCGGGAACAGGTACTTGCTGCCGGCGGACTCCACGGCGAGCCAGCCCGCCTGCACACCCTCGGTGCGGGCGGCCTGGAGCCGGCTGGCCAGCCGGCTTTGCAGCTCGCGGAGGGCTTCGCGGTTGGCCATGGGAAGGTACTGCTAGCGGCCGCCGTTCAACCCAGGGCCTTGATCTTGGCCATGAGTTCGGCGGCATCGACCGGTTTGGTGATGTAGTCGCGTGCGCCCTGGCGCATGCCCCACACCCGGTCGGTTTCCTGGTTCTTGCTGGTGCACATGATGATCGGCACGTCGGCGTACAGCGGGTCGCGCGTGATGGCGCGCGTCAGCTGGAAGCCGTTCTGGCCGGGCATCACCACGTCCATCAGGATCAGGTCGGGCTTGTCCTCGCCGAGGCGGCGGAACGCGTCCTCCGCGCTCTCGGCGGTCTTGACGGAAAAGCCGTTCTTCTGCAGCAGGTCCGTCATGAACATCAGCTCGGTCTTGGAATCGTCGACAACGAGCACTTTGCGGATGGCCATGGCATCTCTCCTTTATTTCGCCGTGCCGAACTGCTGCACCGTCTGCAGCAGCTGGTCTTTCGTGAAGGGTTTGGTCAGGTAGTCCTGCGAGCCGACCATGCGGCCGCGGGCCTTGTCGAAGACGCCGTCCTTGGAGGACAGCATGACGACGGGAACCGACGAGAACTTGGCGTTGCGCTTGATGATCGCGCAGGTCTGGTAGCCGTCCAGGCGAGGCATCAGGATGTCGCAGAAGATCAGGTTGGGCTCGTAGTCGTTGACCTTGGACAGGGCGTCAAAGCCGTCCTCGGCCAGCATCACCTCGTGGCCGCCCTGCTTCAGGAAGATCTCCGCACTGCGCCGGATGGTGTTGCTGTCATCGATCACCAACACCTTCAATCCAGTGGTGCTCACTTGACGCGCTCCTCAACTTGTAACTTCTCAAGGTGCGGCATCCCTCGGAAGAGTCCCAACGCCGCGTTTTTTGTTGCTTCAGATCTGGACCATCTCGAAGTCTTCCTTGCGTGCCCCGCATTCGGGGCAGGTCCAGTTCATGGGCACTTGGTCCCAGGGTGTTCCCGGGGCGATTCCATGTTCCGGAGCGCCTGCGGATTCGTCATAAATCCACCCGCAAATCAGACACATCCAGGTTTTGCTTTCAGTCACAGCTTAAGGGGCCTTCGAATAGAATGCAACGATTCTATCTAGGCCGGTTGATTAAGCTCAGTCGAGGGCGCGCCAGGCAGATTCACCGGGCCATGACTAATTCCACACCTATCGAGACCCTCCCCGCCGAACCCGAAGGCGAGGACCAGGGACCCGCATGCGTGCTGGTGTTCAACGCGAGCGACCCGAGCGGCGCCGGCGGACTGGCCGCCGACATCACCGCGATCGCATCCGTGGGCGCACATCCGCTGCCCATCGTCACCGGCGCGTACGTGCGCGACACCGGCGAGGTGTTCGACCATTTCGCCTTCGACGAGGACGCGGTCTCCGAGCAGGCGCGCACGATCCTCGAGGACGTGCCGGTGCAGGTGATCAAGGTCGGCTTCGTCGGCAGTCCCGAGAACCTGAGCACCATCGCGGAGATCGCCGCGGACTATCCCGACGTGCCCGTGATCTCGTACGTGCCCTCGCTTTCGTGGTGGGACGAAGGCCCGACCGACCTGTACGAAGACGCCTTCCGCGAGCTGATGCTGCCCCAGACAACCGTGTTGGTAGGAAACCACAGCACGCTCTGGCGCTGGCTGTTGCCGGACTGGAACAACGAGCGCAGCCCCACCGCGCGCGACCTCGCCAAGGCCGCCTCGGAGATGGGCGTGCCCTACACGCTGGTGACCGGCGTGCCGCTGCCCGACCAGTTCGTCGAGAACGTGCTGGCCACGCCGCAGACGGTGCTGGCCAGCGAGAAGTTCGAGCGCTTCGACGCGGTGTTCGCCGGTGCCGGCGACACGCTGTCGGCGGCGCTCGCCGCCCTGGTCGCCGGTGGCGCCGACCTGGCGGCCGCGGCCAGCGAAGCGCTGGCCTACCTGGACCGCTGCCTCGACGGCGGCTTCCGCCCGGGCATGGGCCACGTCGTCCCCGACCGGATGTTCTGGGCGCAGCCCGCGGAAGCCGACGACGAGGACGGCGACGACAACGGCGCCCCACCTGCCTTCGACCTTCCCGCCCATGACACCAAACATTGACAAGAACCAGCAGCTGTTCGACCGCGCCCGCGCGCTGATCCCCGGCGGCGTGAACTCGCCCGTGCGCGCCTTCCGCGCCGTCGGCGGCACGCCCCGCTTCGTGCAGCGCGCGCAGGGCGCCTACTTCTGGGACGCCAACGGCCAGAAGTTCATCGACTACATCGGCTCCTGGGGTCCCATGATCCTGGGCCACGGCCACCCGCGCGTGCTGGAGGCGGTGCAGCAGGCGGTGCTGGAAGGCTTCTCCTACGGCGCGCCGACCGAGCGCGAGATCGAGCTGGCCGAGGAGATCGCCAGGCACGTGCCTTCGGTGGAGATGGTGCGCCTGGTCAGCTCCGGCACCGAAGCCGCGATGAGCGCGATCCGCCTGGCGCGCGGCGCCACCGGCCGCAGCCGCATCATCAAGTTCGAGGGCTGCTACCACGGCCACGCCGACGCGCTGCTGGTGAAGGCCGGCTCCGGCCTGGCCACCTTCGGCCACCCGACTTCCGCCGGCGTGCCGCCCGAGGTGGTGCAGCACACCATGGTGCTGGAGTACAACAACATCCAGCAGCTGGAAGAGGCCTTCGCCACGCACGGCAAGGAACTCGCCTGCGTGATCATCGAGGCGATCGCGGGCAACATGAACTTCGTGCGCGCCAGCGTGCCCTTCATGAAGCGCTGCCGCGAGCTGTGCACGCAACACGGCGCGCTGCTGGTGTTCGACGAGGTGATGACCGGCTTCCGCGTGGCGCTGGGCGGCGCGCAGAGCGTCTACGCGCGGCAGATTCCCGGTTTCGCGCCCGACATGACCGTCATGGGCAAGGTGATCGGCGGCGGCATGCCGCTGGCGGCCTTCGGCGGCCCGCGCGCGCTGATGGAACGGCTGGCTCCGCTGGGCCCGGTGTACCAGGCCGGCACCTTGTCCGGCAACCCGGTGGCGACGGCCTGCGGCCTGGCCACGCTCAAGGAAATCGCGCGTCCCGAGTTCTTCCCGGCGCTGGCGAAGAAGACGCAGTCGCTGGTCGAGGGCCTGAAGTCCGCGGCGTCCGAAGCGGGCCTGCCCTTCGCGGCCGATTGCGAGGGCGGCATGTTCGGCTTCTTCCTGCTGCCGCAGCTGCCGCAGAACTATCCGGCGGTGATGAAGAGCGACGCCCCGAAGTTCGGCAAGCTGTTCCACGGCCTGCTCGATCGCGGCGTGTACATCGCGCCGGCGCTGTACGAGGCAGGCTTCGTGAGCTGGGCGCACACCGATGCGGACATCGCGCAGACGTTGCAGGCGGCGCGGGAAGTGTTCAAGGCGCTGTGACGCGCCAGGCGTCGGGGTTCGGCTTCGCGCTCACCCCGACCTACGCGGCCCCCTGTAGGTCAGGGTGAGCGCGCGCAGCGCCGAACCCCGACGTTCCCGGCTCAGTGCCGGAAGTGCCGCACCCCGCTGAACACCATCGCCACGCCGCGCTCGTTCGCGGCATCGATCACTTCCTGGTCGCGCATCGACCCCCGGCTGGATCACGCAGGTCGCGCCCGCGTCCACCACCACGTCGAGGCCGTCGCGGAACGGGAAGAAGGCGTCGCTCGCCACCGCCGTGCCCTGCAGCGAGAGCTTGGCGTGCTGCGCCTTGATGCTGGCGATGCGCGCGGAGTCCAGGCGCGACATCTGGCCGGCGCCCACGCCCATGGTCATGCCGTCCTTGCAGAAGACGATGGCGTTGGACTTCACGTACTTCGCCACCTTCCACGCGAACAGCAGGTCCTGCAGTTCCTGCTGCGTGGGCTGCTTCTTCGTCACCACCTTCAGTTCGCCGAGCGTGAGCTCGCGGTTGTCGGCCGTCTGCATCAGGAGACCCGAGCCGACGCGCTTGATGTCCATCAGGTTCTGGCCCTTGTCCCAGGGCCGCTCGCCGCCCGGCGGCAGCGCGATCTGCAGCAGGCGCACGTTGGCCTTGCCCGCGAACACCTGCAACGCCTCGGGCGAGAACTCGGGCGCCATCAGCACCTCGACGAACTGCCTGGACACCGCCTGCGCCGCCGCGCCATCCAGGGGCCGGTTGAAGGCGATGATGCCGCCGAAGGCGGAGGTCGGGTCGGTCTGGAAGGCCTTGGAGTAGGCCTCCAGCGGATCCTTGCCCACCGCCACGCCGCACGGGTTGGCGTGCTTGACGATCACGCAGGCCGACGTGTCGAAGCCCTTGACGCATTCCCAGGCCGCGTCGGCATCGGCGATGTTGTTGTACGAGAGCTCCTTGCCCTGCACCTGCTGCGCCACCGCCAGCGAACCGGGCGCGGGATGGAGGTCGCGGTAGAACGCGGCCTGCTGGTGCGGGTTCTCGCCATAGCGCAGGTCCTCCAAGCTTCACGAAGCGGCCGTTGGCCTGCGCCGGGAACATGCTGCGCGTGCCGTCCTCGCCGAGCGAGGACAGGTAGTCGCTGATCGCGGCGTCGTAGTTGCTGATGCGGTTGAAGGCAGCGACGGCCAGCGCGAATTTCGTCTTGTCCGACACCTTGCCGCTGGCCTTCAGTTCCTCGATCACGCCCTGGTACTGGGACGCATCGGTCAGCACCGCGACGTCCTTCCAGTTCTTGGCGCCGCTGCGCACCATGGCCGGGCCGCCGATGTCGATGTTCTCGATCGCGTCCTCCAGGGTGCAGCCGGGCCTGGCCACCGTCGCCTCGAAGGGATAGAGGTTCACCACCAGGATGTCGATCGTGCTGATCGCGTGGCGGTGCAGCGCGGCGACGTGGTCCGGGTGGTCGCGCCGGGCCAGCAGGCCGCCGTGGATCTTGGGGTGCAGCGTCTTCACGCGGCCGTCCAGCATCTCCGGGAAGCCGGTGAGCTCCGCCACTTCGGTGGCGTGCAGGCCGTGGTCGGCCAGCAGCTTGGCCGTGCCGCCGGTGGAGATCAGGCGCACGCCGAGCGCGTGCAGGGCCTGCGCCAGTTCGACGATGCCGGCCTTGTCGGATACCGAGATGAGAGCGTTCATTTACTTGAGCAACTTGTGTTCGATCAGCTTCTTGCGCAGCGTGTTGCGGTTCAGTCCCAGCCATTCCGCCGCGCGCGACTGGTTGTTCTCGGCCTTGGCCATCACGATCTCCAGCAGCGGCTTCTCCACCACCTTGACCAGCATCTCGTACATGCCGTCCGGCTCCGTCCCGCGCAGGTCGCGGAAGTAGCCTTCCAGGCTGGCACGGACGCATTCCTCGATATGTTTTTTGCTCATGCGTCGCTTTCGACTGACTCCTCGAGGCGCGCCCGCGCGGAAGCGACCGGCATGCGGTCCGTCCGCGCGGCCAGCGCGTCGAAGAAACGTTGGACGGCCGCCACCTGCTGCTCGCAGTCCTCGATGGCGTTCATCTCCATGCGGAACGCTTCCCCTCCGGAAGGTCCCGCACATACCACCCGATGTGCTTGCGCGCGCTGCGCACGCCGGTGAATTCGCCGTACAGCGCGTAGTGGTCCTGCAGGTGCGCCACCAGCGCGCGCTGCACTTCCACCACCAGCGGCGGCGCCAGGTGCGTGCCCGTGGCCAGGAAGTGCGTGATCTCGCGGAAGATCCAGGGCCGGCCCTGCGCCGCGCGCCCGACCATCACCGCGTCGGCCCCCGTCCAGGCGAGCACGTCGCGCGCGCGCTCCGGCGAGGCGATGTCGCCGTTGGCCACCACCGGGATGCCCACCGCGGCCTTCACCGCGGCGATCGTCTCGTATTCCGCTTCGCCCTTGTAGCCCTGTTCGCGGGTGCGGCCATGCACGGTGAGCATGCGCACGCCGCGCTGCTCGAAGGCGCGCGCCAGCGTCACGGCGTTGCGGTGCGCCGCCGACCAGCCGGTGCGCATCTTGAGCGTGACCGGCACGCCGTGCGGCTCGCAGGCCTTCACCACCGCGTCGGCGATGGCCACGGCCAGCGGCTCGTCCTGCATCAGCGCCGAGCCGGCCCACTTGTTGCACACCTTCTTGGCCGGGCACCCCATGTTGATGTCGATGATCTGCGCGCCGCGCTCCACGTTGTAGGCCGCGGCCTCGGCCATCATCTGCGCGTCGGTGCCGGCGATCTGCACGGCCACCGGGCCGGGCTCGCCTTCATGGTTGGCGCGGCGCGAGGTCTTCAGGGTGTTCCACAGGTCGCGCCGCGAAGTCACCATCTCGCTGACCGCGTAGCCGGCGCCGAAGGCGCGGCACAGCTGGCGGAAAGGCCGGTCGGTCACCCCGGCCATCGGCGCCACGAACACGGGGTTCGCGAAAAAGTACGGGCCGATGTGCATGGAGGGAATAAAACGGGATCTGCCGAAAAAGAGGCACGATTGTAGGCCCGCTCCATTTCAGCGCTTGAAATCGGACGGCCGGGTAACATGCCCGCGCTATGCCGGCCTGGCTCCAATCCACCCTTGCCCTGCTCGCGCTGCCCGAATACGGCCTGAGCACCCTGTTCGTCGCCGCCTTCGTCTCGGCCACGCTGCTGCCCGTGGGTTCGGAGCCGGCGCTGTTCGGCCTGCTGAAGCTCAACCCCGACCTGTTCTGGAGCGCGATGCTGGTGGCCACCGCCGGCAACACGCTGGGCGGCATGGTGGACTGGTGGCTGGGCTACGGCGCGCACGAGGTGGCGGACAAGTACCACAAGTCGCGCCACCACATGAAGGCGCTCGACTTCCTGGAGAAGCTGGGCCCCAAGGCCTGCCTGCTGGCCTGGCTGCCCATCATCGGCGACCCGCTGTGCGCGGTGGCCGGCTGGCTGCGCCTGCCCTTCTGGCCCTGCACGGGCTACATGTTGATCGGCAAGTTCCTGCGCTACTTCGTGATGACCACGGTGCTGCTCTGGTTCTTCCCGCAGTGAACGGCGTCGTCCTGCGCCTCGCCCGAGGACGCCGGCATGGCCGCGGCGATGGCCAGCGCCAGCAGCATCACGTAGAGCAGCAGGTCGTAGCACTGCAACGCGCGGCGGCGCAGGCGCAGCAGGAAGCGCGAGGAATGGTTCATGCCGGGCTCCAGGGCCGCGTGGGCGGTCGACCGGACTGTGGCACCGGCGGGCGCGCGATGCAGTGAACTCTTCACCGCATCCGCGTGCCCTCAGACGTTGAAGAGGAAGTTCATCACGTCGCCATCCTTGACGACGTACTCCTTGCCTTCGCTGCGCATCTTGCCCGCGTCCTTGGCGCCCTGCTCGCCCTTGCAGGCGATGAAGTCGTCGAAGGCGATGGTCTGCGCGCGGATGAAGCCGCGCTCGAAGTCGGTGTGGATCACGCCGGCGGCCTGCGGCGCGGTGGCGCCGATGGCGACGGTCCAGGCGCGCACTTCCTTCACGCCGGCGGTGAAGTAGGTCTGCAGGCCCAGCAGCTTGAAGGCCGCGCGGATCAGGCGGTTGAGGCCCGGCTCGTCCTGGCCGATCTCGGCCAGGAACATGGCCTTGTCTTCGTCGCCCATGTCGGCGATCTCGGATTCGATCTTGGCGCAGATCGCCACCACCGGCGCGTCCTGCTTGGCGGCGAAGGCGCGCAGGCGGTCCAGGTGCGGGTTGTTCTCGAAGCCGCCCTCGTCCACGTTGCCGACGAAC
Organism: Ramlibacter montanisoli; assembly: GCF_013087525.1. Lineage (GTDB taxonomy): Bacteria > Pseudomonadota > Gammaproteobacteria > Burkholderiales > Burkholderiaceae_C > Ramlibacter > Ramlibacter montanisoli. The sequence goes on from NZ_JABFCS010000001.1 coordinate 3,399,033, forward strand.
ATGGCGGGCTTGGCCGTGATCAGGAACAGCGGCTTGAGCAGCGCCTTTTCGTCGTCGGTGAGCTGCAGCGTGCGCACCGGCCGTCCCTCGTTGAGTGCCGCCTGCACCTTCGGCAGCAGCTGCACCATCCTGGCCGCCTCCTTGTCGTTGCCCGACTTGGCGGCCTTGCTGTAGCGCGAGAGGGTCTTGTCCACGGTGCCCAGGTCGGCCAGGCACAGCTCGGTCTGGATCACCTCGATGTCGGACACCGGGTCGACGCGGCCGGCGACGTGGACCACGTTGGCGTCCTCGAAGCAGCGCACCACGTTCACCACCGCGTCGGTCTCGCGGATGTGGGCCAGGAACTGGTTGCCCAGGCCTTCTCCCTTGCTGGCGCCGGCCACCAGCCCCGCGATATCGACAAACTCGACGATGGCTGGCACGATGCGCTCGGGCTTGACGATGTCAGCGAGCGCCGTGAGCCGGGGTCCGGAAGTTCGACCACACCGACGTTGGGTTCGATCGTGCAGAACGGATAGTTCTCGGCGGCGATCCCGGCCTTGGTCAAGGCATTGAACAAGGTGGACTTGCCGACGTTCGGCAGACCCACGATCCCGCACTTCAAACTCATGTCAGTTCCCGAAAAACAAGCCGGAAAGTGTATGCCATGGGGCATGGCCCGGCTGTTGGCGGTCCTGGTGCTGCTGGGAGCGGCCTCTTCCGCGCCCGTGGCAGCGGCGCAAACGGGAGCGAACACGCAGGCGCCGGCGCTGCTGCTGCGCGACCAGCCCGGCCGCATCGACGCACGCGAGTTCACCCGCGTGTGGGTCGACCCGCGCGGTGACGCCACCCTGGAACAGGTGAGCGGGCCCGCCGGCCCCCGCCTCGAGCCGGCGCAGGCCGATGCCACCTACCGCCTGGGCCCCACCGGCGCCCTGTGGATGCACATGCGGCTGCAGCGTCCCCGCGAGCAGCGGCAGGACTGGGTGCTCGAGTTCCCGATGCCGGTGCTGGACCAGGTCACCGTCTACCAGTTCGACGGCGCGCGGTGGCGCGCCGAGAGCGCCGGCGACACGCTCCCCGTGGCCAGCTGGCCGGAGCCCGGCCGCTATCCCTTCTTCCGCATCGACCTGCAGCCCGGCGAAGTGCGGGACGTGTACGTGCGCATCCGCCACACGACCGCGGCGAATTTCCCGCTGCTGCTCGATACCGCGGCCGCCCACGGCCGCCACCAGCAGCTTGAGTACCTGCTGCTCGGCGCCGCCTTCGGCGCCATGCTGCTGCTGATCGTCGGCTGCATGGCCAAGGGCTTCGCCTACCGCGACCCGGTGTTCGCCTGGTATGCGGCCTATGCGGCGCTCACCGCGCTGGGCGTGTCTTCCTATACCGGCGTGGCGGCCCACCTCCTGTGGCCGGGATCGGTCCTGACGGGCGACGTGGTGATGCCCGTGCTGGTGTGCACCGCCGTCGCGGCGGCCATGCTCTTCGTGCGCAACATCCTCGGCCTGCGCCGGCGCTTCCCGCGCACGGACCGCCTGCTGCTTGTGCTGGCCGTGATCGGCCTGCTGCTGGCCCCGCTGCCCGCGATGCTGCCCAAGACGGTCAGCGCGGTGCTGGTCAGCGCCTGCGTGGTCGTCGGCACGTTCACCGCGATCCTGGTGTCGGTCGCCGCCTGGGCGCGCGGCGACGCCGTGGCCAAGTGGGTGTTCGCCGCCTACCTGCCCATGGGCGTGGCCGTGCTCCTGAGCGTGCTGCGCGTGTTCGGCTGGGTGCCCGTGACGGCGGGGACGCAGTACGCGGTGGTCGGCGCGATGGGCATCGAAGTGCCGCTGCTGCTGGTGGCGCTGTTCATCCGCTCGCGCGACCGGCACAGCGCCGAAGTGCGCGAGCAGGCGCTGTCCACGCAGGACGCGCTCACCGGCCTGCTGGCGCCGCACCTGTTCCGCGACCGGCTGCGCCAGGTGGTCACGCGCCACCGGCGCGACGGCGAGAACGCCGCCGTGATGTTCATCGACCTGGTGAACTACGGCCGCATCCGCGAATACTTCGGCACCGCGGTGGCCGAGCAGAGCCTGCTGCGCAGCGTGATCAAGCTGCGCCGGCTGCTGCGCGACGTGGACACCGTCAGCCGCGTCGGCGAGGCGCGCTTCGGCGTGATCCTGGAAGGCGCGAGCTCGCGTTCGTCGGTCAACGAGCGGGCCACGCGGCTGATCGCCGCCGGCCTGATGCCGCTGCCCGGCCTGAAGCCCGACGTCACCCTGCAGTTCCACGTGGCCGCGCTGCTCCTGGGCGAGCGCCCGATGGAAGCCGACGAGCTGGAGCAGGCGCTGGACGCGCAGCTCGCCCGCATGTCGCCGCGCACGCGCCGGCCGATCCGCTTCATCGAGGCCGACCAGCCGCCCTCCTCGGACACCGGCGACTCCTCGATGTTCGCGAGCGAGGCGGACGTCGCCCGCGAATCGCAGTACGCGGCGGTCCGTTAGGAACTAGTCGAACTTCCAGTTGCCGGTGGCCGCCTGCCCCACGCGCAGCGTGCGGTCGAAGCCCTCCACCACGATCGCGTTCATGCCGAAGGCCACGGCGCCCCCAGCAGCTCGCTGCGGCGATAGCCTTGCAGCGCATCGGTGACGGCCGGGTCGCTCTCGGCCGTGGCCGGGTCGATGTCCGGGATGGGGCAACGCGGGCAGGGCTTCACCGGCCGCAGCTGCACTTCGCCCTCGTCGGCCGCGATGCGCAGCAGCACTCCACCCGGTCCTCGTCGTGCGCCTCGATCCCTTCCAGCACGATGTTGGGCCGGAAGCGCTCGATGCCCACGGCCGGAAGTCCCTTGGCGGCGAGCTTCTCGTTCAGCAGGTCCAGCGACGCGGTGCTGGCCAGCAGCAGAGGATAGCCGTCGCTGAACTGGTTGAGCGCCTCGGCGCCCTGCGTCCATTTCGTGTTCGACGGCCGCCGGTGCTCGGGGTCGAAGCGCACCAGCCGCAACGGCCCGGCCGAGGAAATCGGTGAACCACTGCGCGGCCACCGCGCCCATGTCGAAGGCCGGCACTTCGTCGTCCCAGACCCGCACGCGCATGGCTTCCTCGACGGTGTCCATGGACAGGTGCAGCGCGAGCATGCCGGGCGCGCGCAGGATCACCTCGCTGAGCTTGATCTGCGGCCGCACCAGGGCCATGCGGGGCAGTTCCCGCTGGCTGACGAACTCGCCCTGCGGGTCCACGACCATCCAGGCGCGGTCGAGATCCAGCCCGGTTTCCGTCAGCAAGGCCTCCCGCACCTCGACGCCGGCGCAGGACTTGACCGGATAGACGAACAGGCGGGCGATACGGGCGGTCACTTCGGGGTCTGGCTCATTCAGGAATCCTTCGGGCTGGCGCCCTCCGGAATGCGCCCCTGGGGCGGCCCGGCGGGCGCATGGGCGCCGATTGTGCCCGGCTCCTACAATCCCCTCATGGCCGCACCCTATGACGTCTGTATCCGCGGTGCGGGCATCGTGGGGCGCACGCTCGCCCTGCTGCTCGCGCGCGACCGGCTGCGCGTCGGCCTGGTCGACGTGCCGCAGCCGGCCGCCCGCCAGCCCGACGTGCGCGCCTATGCCCTGAATGCCGCCTCGCGCGAGCTGCTGCTGCGGCTGCGCGCCTGGCCCGACGAACAGCATGCGACCGCCGTCACCGGCATGGACGTGCGCGGCGACGAAGGCGGGCGCGTGCAGTTTTCCGCCGGCGACGAGAACGTGCCGGCGCTGGCCTGGATCGTGGATGTGGAGCCGCTGCTGGCCCGCCTGGCCGAGGCGGTGCGCTTCCAGCCCCACATCGAGGTGGTGACGGCGCCGCAGCCGGCCGCCCTGACCGTGGTCTGCGAGGGCCGCGCCAGCAGCACGCGCGAGGAGTTCGGCGTTCACTTCGCCGTGACCTCGTACCCGCAGCGCGCGATCGCCGCCCGCCTGGACTGTGAAAAACCCCATGGCGGCGTGGCCCGCCAGTGGTTCGAGGACGGCAATGTGCTGGGATTGCTGCCGCTGGGCGGGCCGGCGGGGAACTCGGTGGCCCTGGTGTGGTCAGTGAGGGAGCCCCGCGCGGACGAGCTCCTGCAGATGCCGGCCGCGGAGTTCCAGGGCCGGCTGCAGGCCGCCACCGGCGGCGCGCTCGGTTTCATGGCGCTCACCACGGAGCGCATGGCCTGGCCGCTGCAGCGGGCGATGGCCGACCGCTGGTGCGGGCGGGGCTGGACGCTGGCGGGGGATGCGGCGCACAACGTGCATCCGCTGGCGGGCCAGGGACTGAACCTCGGGCTGGCCGACGCGGAGACGCTGGCGCAGGTGCTGCACGAACGGGAATACTGGCGCAGCCTGGGCGACGAAGCTGCTGCGCCGCTACGAGCGGGCGCGCAAGGCGGACGTGCTGGCGCTGGCCTGGACGACCGACGGGCTGCAGCAGCTGTTCGCGCAGCCCGCGGAGCCCTGGTCCTGGTTGCGCAACTGGGGCATGCGCGGTTTCGACCGCAGCGGCCCCGTGAAGCGCTGGGTGGTGCGGCAGGCCATGGGCGACGCACGGAACTTGATGAGAACGGGAAAGACATGAACGCGAAAGCGATCCGCACCGGGCTGGCTGCAGCCCTCCTCGGCCTGGGCCTCGCGGCCGGGGCCGCCGACGGCGACAGCAAGGCCCCCACGGCGGCCAATGCGGCGGCGCAGGTCCCCGCGTCGGTGGACGCCGCGCTGCGCAAGAACCTGCCGGCGCGCATGCCGAACTTCCCGCCGATCGACCAGATCAGCCGCACGCCCATGCAGGGCATCTACGAGGTGCGCATCGGCACCGAGCTGTTCTACACGGACGGCGAGGGCAACTACATCATCAACGGCGAGATGATGGACACGCGGGCCCGCCGCAACCTCACCGAGGAGCGGATGGAGAAGATCCTGGCATTGGACTTCAGCCAGCTGCCGGTGAAGGATGCGTTTGTCGTGGTGCGCGGCAACGGCAAGCGCAAGCTCGCGGTGTTCGAGGACCCGAACTGCGGCTACTGCAAGCGCTTCGAGCGCGACCTGCAGAAGATCGACAACGTCACGGTCTACATGTTCCTCTACCCGATCCTGGGGCCCGACTCCACCGAGAAGTCGCGCGCCATCTGGTGCTCCAAGGACAAGGGGGCCGCCTGGTCCGGCTACATGCTGCGCAACGAGCCGCCGGCCAAGGCCGACGCCAGCTGCGACGTGAGCGCGCTGGCACGCAACATCGAATTCGGCCGCAAGCACAAGATCACGGGCACGCCGACGCTGGTGTTCGCCGACGGGTCGCGCGTCCCCGGCGCCATCGGCGCGGCCGACGTCGAGAAGCTGCTGGCAGCCGGCGGCAAGTGACGGCGGCGCGCCCGGCCGGCCCGCACTTCCGGGTCGAAGCGGCGGATCCCGCCGCCCACCTGTTCCACGTCACGCTGACCGTGCCGCAGCCCCAGGCCGGGCAGCGCGTGTCGCTGCCCGCGTGGATCCCGGGCAGCTAGCTACCTGGTGCGCGAGTTCGCGCGCCACCTGCAGAAGCTCAGCGCTCGCCAGGACGGCCGGCCGGTCACCCTGCACCAGCTGGACAAGTCGAGCTGGCAGGTCGACTGCGTGCCTTCCAGCCCGCTGGTGCTGACCTACGAGGTGTATGCCTTCGACAATTCGGTGCGCACCGCCTGGCTCGATTCGCAGCGCGGCTTCTTCAACGGCACCAGCCTGTGCCTGCGCGTGCACGGCCAGGCGCAGGAGCCGCACGAACTGGAGCTGGTCGCGCCGCGCGCCTTCCCGCACTGGGAAGCGGCCACCGGGTTGGAGCCGCTCAAGACCGGCAAGCGCGGCTTCGGCACCTACCTCGCGGCCGACTACGACGAACTGGTGGACTGCCCGGTGGAGCTGGGCGCGTTCTGGAGCGCGGAGTTCCGCGCCGGCGGCGTGCCGCACCGCGTGGTGGTGGCGGGCGCCGCCGCGTCCTTCGACGGCGACCGCCTGGTGGCCGACATGCAGAAGACCTGCGAGGCGCAGATCCGCTTCTGGCACGAACGCAAGCGCCCGCCCTTCAAGAGCTACCTGTTCATGCTCAACGTGGTGGACGACGGCTACGGCGGCCTGGAACACCGCAACTCCACGGCACTGATCGCCTCGCGGCGCGACCTGCCGCGCCTGGGCGACGCGCGCATGAGCGAAGGCTACGTCACGCTGATGGGCCTGATCAGCCACGAGTACTTCCACACCTGGAACGTCAAGCGCCTGCGGCCGGCGGAGTTCGCCCACTACGACTACAAGCAGGAGAACTACAGCCACCTGCTCTGGTTCTTCGAGGGCTTCACCAGCTACTACGACGACCTGCTGCTGCGCCGCGCCGGCCTGATCGACGACGCCACCTACCTGAAGCTGCTGACCAAGACCTGCAACCAGGTGCTGCAGACGCCGGGGCGCGAAGTGCAGTCGGTCGCGCAGGCCAGCTTCGACGCCTGGGTGAAGTACTACCGGCAGGACGAGAACACGGCCAACGCCACGGTCAGCTACTACACCAAGGGCGCGCTGGTCGCCCTGTGCTTCGACCTCACGCTGCGGCTGGAAGGCCACAGCACGCTGGACGAAGTGATGCGCGCGCTGTGGGCCCGCTGCAAGGGCGGCCCCATGGCGGAGGCCGACTTCGCGGCGGTGCTCAAGGAACTGGGCGGCCGCGCCTTCACGCGCGAGCTGGCCGCCTGGGTGCACGGCACGCGCGAACTGCCGCTCAAGGACCTGCTGGAGCAGCAGGGCGTGAACGTGATGGAGGAGCCGGCGCAGCTGCAGCAGCGCCTGGGCATCCGCGTCGCGGACGGGCCGGGCGTGGTGCTGAAGAACGTGCTGCGCGGCGGCGCCGCCGAACAGGCAGGCCTGGCGGCGAACGACGAATGGGTCGGCGTGGAGGTCGCGGGCAGCGCGTGGCGCCTGGCCAAGCTCGACGACCTGATGCTGTACGCCGGCAACCACCGCAAGGTGACGGCGATCGTCGCGCGCGACCGCCGCCTGCTGCGGCTCGATCTTTCCATCCCGCCCGGCGTGACGACGTGGCGGCTGGTCCTGCGCGACGCGGCGAGGGCGCAGACGTGGTTCGGCCCGCAAAACTGAAGCTCGCCGCGCTGGCCGTCCTGGTGGCGGCCGGGCATTTCGTGGCGCTGGAGTGGATCGGCCGCCAGGCCGACGCGATCTCCGGCATGGCGGTGATGGTCCCGCCCATGTACACGCGGCTGCTGCAGCCCGCCACGCCGCCGGTGATCGTCCCCGTGGCCGCATCCCCGGCCGCCGTGCCGAAGGCGCGCGTGGCACCGCGGCCGAAGCCGCCTGCGTCGTCCGCCGAGGAGCTGCGGCGCAAGAAGGATGCCGAGGAAGCCGAGCGCCGAAAGGCGGAAGAAGGGCAACTGGCGGCCGAAGCGGTGCAGGCGGCGGAGGAAGCGGCGCGCGCCGAGCAGCTCGCGCGCGAGGAGGCACTGGCGGCCGCGGCGGCCGCCGCGGCCTCGGCGCCGGCATCGGCGGCTTCGTCCGCGGTCGCCGAGCCGGATGCCGAGGCCGCGCTGCTGGCCCGCTGGCCCACCGACACCCGGCTCAGCTACCGCCTGAGCGGCGAGTTCCGCAACGGCCCGCTGTACGGCGACGCACGCGTGCAGTGGCAGCGCGATGGCTCGAAGTACCAGGTGCGGCTGGACGTGAAGATCCAGGTCTTCGGCACGCAGACGCTCACCAGCCAGGGCGAGGTCACGCCCGAGGGCCTGCTGCCGCGCGCCTACGAGGAGATGCGTCCGGGCAAGCGCCGCTTCGCGCAGATCGGCGACGAGGTGGTGGTGCTGGAGAACGGCCGCACGCTGCCGCGCCCGGCGGGGGTGCAGGACACGGCGAGCCAGTTCGTGGAACTCTCGCACCGCTTTGCCACCGGCAAGGACGTGCTGGAGGTGGGACGCACGGTGAGCGTGTGGCTGGCGCGCCCGGGCGCCGTGGACCAGTGGACCTACGACATCGTCGCGCGCGAGATGCTGGCCACGCCCAGGCTCGGCGTGGTCGAGGCCTTCCACCTGAAGCCGCGGCCGATCGCCAACCCGCGCGGCAACTACACCGCGGAAATGTGGTTCGCGCCCAGCCTGCAGTACCTGCCGGTGCGCATCAAGGTGCTGATGGGGAGCGAGGCCCACCTCGACCTGCTGGTGGACCACATCGAGCAGCGCTAGGCCGTCAGAGCTGCCGCTGGTCCACCACCCGCTTCGCCTTCCCCAGGCTGCGCTCGATCCCGCCCGCCGGCCGCAGCTCGATGCGGGCGCTGGTGCCGATGAAGGACTTGATGTGGTGCGCGAGCGTGTCGGCCGCCGACTGCGCCTCGCTGCCTTCCGGCGCCACGCCGGCCGCCACTTCCACCGCCACCGTCAGCGTGTCCAGCGGGCCCTCGCGCGTGAGGATGCACTGGTAGTGCGGCGCCAGCCCGGGCTGCTTGAGGATTAGCTCCTCGATCTGCGTGGGGAACACGTTGACGCCGCGCACGATCATCATGTCGTCGCTGCGGCCGGTGATCTTCTGCATGCGGCGCATGGTGCGTGCCGTGCCGGGCAGCAGGCGCGTGAGGTCGCGCGTGCGGTAGCGAACGATGGGCAGCGCCTCCTTGCTCAGGCTGGTGAACACCAGTTCGCCGAACTCGCCCTCGGGCACCGGCTCGCCGGTCTCGGGGTCGACGATCTCGGGATAGAAATGGTCCTCCCAGATGGTCGGGCCGTCCTTGGTCTCGATGCACTCGTTGGCGACGCCCGGGCCCATGACCTCCGACAGGCCGTAGATGTCGACCGCCTCCAGCCCGAGGCGCTGCTCGATCTTGGCGCGCATGTCGTTGGTCCAGGGCTCGGCGCCGAAGATGCCGATGCGCAGGCTGCACTCGCGCGGATCCAGTCCCTGCCGCTCGAATTCGTCGGCGATCGCCAGCATGTAGCTGGGCGTCACCATGATGAGGTCGGGGCGGAAGTCGTGGAGCAGTTGCACCTGGCGCTCGGTCTGGCCGCCGCCGAAGGGCACCACGGTGAGCCCCAGGCGCTCGGCGCCGTAGTGCGCGCCCAGGCCGCCGGTGAACAGGCCGTAGCCGTAGCTCACGTGCACCATGTCGCCCGGCCTGGCGCCGGAGGCGCGGATGCTGCGCGCCATCACGTGCGACCAGGTCTCGATGTCGTTCTTCGTGTAGCCGACGACCGTGGGCTTGCCGGTGGTGCCGCTGGAGGCGTGGATGCGCACACAGCGCTCGCGCGGCACGGCCAGCATGCCGAAGGGATAGGCGTCGCGCAGGTCCGCCTTGCTGGTGAAGGGGAACTTGCGCAGGTCCGCCAGGCTGCGGCAGTCCGCCGGATGCACGCCGGCCGCGTCGAACTTGCGGCGGTAGGCCGGGGAGTTGGCGTAGGCGTGCTGCAGCGTCGCCTGCAGGCGTTTCAGCTGCAGCGCGCGCAGCTCGTCGACGCTGGCCTTTTCGATGGGTTCGAGCGGGAAGGCCTTTCATGCTTCTTGGGGGATGACCGTGCCCTGGATGCTGGCGCTCTTGCCGCGGAACATCGCGACCACCTCGCCCTTCTGGTTGCTGACCTTCATGTCGTAGATGCCGTGCCGCCCCTGCAGCACCTGTTCCACGCCTTCGCAGGTGAGCACGTCGTCCAGGTGCGCGGGCTTGAGGAACTCGATGCTGCAGCCCGCCGCGACGGTGACCTTGTTTTGGCTGTTGCAGGCGTAGGCGAAGGTGGAGTCGGCGAGCGTGAAGATCAGGCCGCCATGGCAGATCCTGTGGCCATTGAGCATGGGCTCGCGCACCTTCATGCGCATCACCGCCCGCCCGGGCTCGCAGCAAACGAGTTCGATCTGCAGGAAGTCCTTGCAGGCGGCATCGACCGCGTACATCGCCTGGCCCACCCTGGCGGCGAGTTCGGCGGGGGAAAGCTTGTTGTGGTTCATTCGCCGGTGAAGTTCGCGGGACGCTTCTCGCGGAAGGCCATCACGCCCTCGATGTAGTCGTGGGTCTTGCCCAGGGCCGACTGCGTGTCGCGCTCGAGATCGAGCTGGCGGTCCAGGTCGCTGGAGGCGGCGGCGCGCAGCAGCTTGCGCGTCTGCACCAGCGCCGTGGTCGGCAGGGTGGACAGGCGCTCCGCGAGCTTGAGCGCCGCCTCCAGGCAGTCCTGCCCTTCCGGCGCGACGTCCCAGATCATTCCCCACTCCTTCGCATCCTTGGCGCTGAGCTTGTCGCCCAGCATCGCGCAGCCCATGGCGCGCGCCAGCCCCAGCTTCTTGACCAGGAACCAGGACCCGCCGGCATCGGGGATCAGCCCGATCTTGCTGAAGGCCTGGATGAAGGACGCGCTCGACGCCGCGACGGCGAGGTCGCAGGCCATCGCGAACGAAGCGCCCGCTCCCGCCGCGACGCCGTTGACCGCGGCGACCGTGGGCACGCGCAGGTCCATCAGCTTGCGGATGGAGGGATTGAAGGCCTGCTCGATCACCGGCCCGGGGTCGGCGCGCTTGACGAGGTCCGGGCCCGGCTCGAAGTCGAATTCCGCCAGGTCCGCTCCGGCGCAGAAGCCGCGGCCCGCGCCGGTGAGCACCGCCACGCGGATCGCCCGGTCGCCGTTGATGCGATCGAGGATGGTCCACAGCTCCTTGTGCATCTGCCGCGTGAAGCTGTTGAGGGCCTGCGGCCGGTTCAGCGTGACCAGGCCGACGCTTCCACGGGCCTCGTACAGGACGGTGGCTTCGCTCATCTTCATGTCTCCTTGGACGGCGAATCTAGCACCCGCCGCCGCCGCGCCGGCCGCATGGTTTCCCTTGGTTATAGTTGCCGCGAACCAGGAGGACACCATGGCTTACGAACTGATCGAAGTGCGCACCGAAGCGGGCAAGGTCGGCGTGATCACGCTGAACCGGCCCAAGCAGCTCAATGCCCTGAACAACCAGCTGATGGACGAGCTGGGCCAGGCGATGAAGGCCTTCGACGCCGACGAAGCCATCGGCTGCATGATCCTCACCGGCAGCGAAAAGGCCTTCGCGGCCGGCGCCGACATCGGCGCGATGGCGAGCTACACCTTCGCCGACGTCTACAAGGGCGACTACATCACGCGCAACTGGGAAACCATCCGCACGGTGCGCAAGCCGGTGATCGCCGCCGTGAGCGGCTTCGCGCTGGGCGGCGGCTGCGAGCTGGCGATGATGTGCGACTTCATCATCGCCGCCGACAACGCGAAGTTCGGCCAGCCCGAGATCAAGCTGGGCATCATCCCCGGCGCCGGCGGCACGCAGCGCCTGCCGCGCGCGGTGGGCAAGGCCAAGGCGATGGACATGGCGCTCACCGGCCGCATGATGGATGCGGCGGAAGCCGAGCGCGCCGGCCTGGTGAGCCGCATCGTGCCGCTGGACAAGCTGATGGCCGAGACGCTGGGTGCGGCGCTGGCCATCTGCGACTACTCGCAGCTGGCGGTGCTCGCAGCCAAGGAATCGGTCAACCGCGCCTTCGAAAGCGGGCTGGCCGACGGCGTGATGTTCGAGCGCCGGCTGTTCCACGCGCTGTTCGCCACGCAGGACCAGAAGGAAGGCATGGACGCCTTCGTCAACAAGCGCAAGGCGCAGTTCAAGCACCAGTAGGTCACGGCTCAGCGCCGCAGCAGGCGCTCCGCCTCCGTGCGCAGGGCCGCCGCGACGCCCGGCTCGGGGCGCAGCACGCGCGTCTGCCGTGCATCGCGCAGGCGCGTCCAGCGCCAGTGGTCTCCCACCAGTTCCAGCACGCCCGCCGCCTCGTCGCCCTGCGCGAGCTCGAGCCGCAGCGTGGGCGACGCCGAGGTGGTCGGCTCCTCCGAGGGCGAGGCCAGCATGGACATCACCAGCGCGGGCAGCTCGCCCGCCTGCGTGCGCGGGATCACCACCGAGCGTCCGCCCGACTCGATGCGCACCTGCGTCCAGGGCAGCGATGCGGGCGAGGCGCGCAGCGCCGCGGTGGGTGCGGCCGGTGCGGCCTGCCTCTGCGCGGCCGGAGCGGGGACCGGCGCGGCCATCGGTGGCGTCGGCGCTGCGGCGGCCACGCTGGGAGGCGGTGGCGGTGCGGCCGCGGCGGCGCGCGCTTCCTCTGCCGCCGGCGCCGTGCGCGCAAGCACGTCGCTGCTGCCGGCAGCATCCGGAAGCACCGGTGCCGGTGCTGCAGGCGCGGGTGCAGCGGGCACTGCCCGTGCCCGCTGTTCCCGCTGGGACGATTCCGGCCGCTCCGCGCGCGTCGCGGGCACCGGCAGCGGCGCCGGTGCGGACGCGGCGGCCGGAGCGGGCAGCTCCTGCGGCACCGGACCGGCGGCGGGCACCGGGCCCGGAGCCGGCACCGGCCCTGCGGCAGGCGCGGGCGCGGTCGCCACCACATCGGCCTCCGTGCGCGCGCCCGGCAGCTCGCGTCCTCCCCACATCACCGTGACCAGGGTCGCCAGTGCGATCGTGGCCAGTGCCGCCGTCCACGGCATGGCGCCGCCGCCGGATCGCGTCCACCAGCGGCGCCAGGCCGGCTGCAGCGCGCGGTGCGCCGCCGCGCGGATGGCCTCGCGCGTGCGCTGCTGCGGCTGCAGCGTGGCATCCGGCGCTTCGTCCATGGCCTTGCGCAGGCGCGCGTCGCGCAGCTCGGTCATCGCGCGGCCTCCAGCGGCGCGAGGTAGGCACCCATGCAGCCGCGCAGCTTCTTGAGCGCGTAGCGCAGCCGGCTCTTGGCGGTCTCGAAGGGCAACGCCAGCCGCTGCGCGAGGTCTTCCACGCTCGCCCCGTCCTCATGGTGCAGCAGGAAGGCGGCGCGCTGCGGCGGCGGCAGGTCTTCCAGGCAGTGCAGCAGCTGCGCGCCGGCCGCACGCCAGAAGGCCTGGTCCTCGCTGGAGGGCGCGGCATCGTGCTGGTGCGCCACCAGCCAGTCCAGCGGGTCGTCGCCGTCCTCCTGTTCCAGCGCCACTTCGCGGCCCGACACCCGCAGGCGGTCCATGGCCAGGTTGTGCGCGATCGTGAAGGCCCAGGTCTTCCAGCTGGCGGCGCGCGGCGCGAAGCGCGCACGGTGCGCCACGATGCGCAGCCAGGCTTCCTGGAACACCTCGTCGGCCTGCGCGGCCAGCGGCGCGCCCAGCAGGCGGCGCACGAAGCGGTACAGGCCGGCCTCGTGCCGCGCGTACAGCAGGTCGAAGGCCGCGGCGTCGCCGCGCGCGTAGGCCAGCATCAGGTCCTCGTCCGGCAGGTCGCGTTGGGCGGGGGCATGGGCAGATTCTCACATCACGTTGTACGGGGACCGCGTGCTTCGGGGTTAAACCGGGTGAAGAAGTTTCACCCCGCGCGTGCCGCTGCGCCGTGGAAGGAGGACCAACAACCTGGAGTGGTCCATGACACACCGTCGCCCGTCCCGCAGCATCGTCGCCCTCGTGTGCGCGCAGTGGCTGCTCGCATCGTCCGCCGCCAGTGCCCAGGCGGTCTGGCCGGAACCCAGGCCCGACCTGCCCCCGGTCCCGCAGGCGCGCAGCTATCCCAACTTCCAGGCGCCCTCGGCCACGCACTGCGCACGCCCCGTGGGCACGCGCGAGGTGCCGGGCGGGTCCGAAGCCGACGGCCAGGCCCGCCGCGGCCGCCATGACGACCTGGCCCGCGCGGCACCCGAGCGCAGTGCCCGCGCCGAGGAGCGCCTGCGCGACGCGGCGCCCTCGGCCGGCACGGCGCGCGCCCTGCCCCCGCCGCCCGCCATGGCCGCGCCCATGCCCGCCCCCGCCGCGCCGCATGCGCAGCTGGAGGCCGCGCCCCAGCGCCATCCCGGGCCGCGGCCCTCGCACGAACCGGTGACGGCCGGCGTGGTGGACGACAACGCCGACTTCACTTCCTACCTGGCCTTTCGCGAGCGCACGCAGGTGCCGCACCGCCCGCGCGACGTGCGCGAGCGCTACCTGCTGGAAGTGAGGGACGCGCGGGGCCGCCCCGTGGGCGATGCCGAAGTCGCAGTCGAAGCGCCCACCGGCTACGCGATGTGGGCGCGCACGGACACCGGCGGCCGCGCCTGGCTGCACCCCGATGCCTTCGACGCCAGCGGCTCCGGCCGCTACGACGTGGTGGTGCGCAAGGACGGCCGCCAGGCCTGGGGCCGGCTGGCGCGCGGCCAGAAGAGCGCGGTGGAAGTGATGCTCGACACGGCACCGGCGCCGGCCCGCGCGCGCCTGGACCTGGTCTTCCTGATCGATGCCACCGGCTCCATGGCCGACGAGATCGACAAGCTGAAGGCGACCCTGCGCACCATCACCGCCGAAGTGGCCGGCCTGCCCAGCCGCCCCGACATCTGCCTGGGGCTGGTGGCCTACCGCGATCGCGGCGACGCCTTCCTGCTGCGCAGCCACGACTTCAGCAACGACGTGGCGGGCTTCCTGCAGCATGCGCTCTATCCGCTGCGGGCCGGCGGCGGCGGCGACTACGCGGAAGCCATGAACGAGGCGCTGCACGAGACCGTGCACCAGCTCAGCTGGCGCGGCAGCGGCACCACCCGCATGGTGATCCTGCTGGCCGACGCGCCGCCGCACCTGGATTACGGCGCGCCGCACTACGACGAGGACATGCTGGCGGCCCTGGGCAAGGGCATCAAGATCTTCGGCGTGGGCGCCAGCGGCCTGGACCGGCAGGGCGAGTTCATCCAGCGGCAGATGGCGCAGTACACGGGCGGCAAGTTCGTGTTCCTCACCTACGCCCAGGCCGAGCGGCCCGGCAGCGGCCCGGGCCGCGAAACGGTGCACGACGTGCGGAACTACTCGGTGGACACCCTCGACCGGCTGGTCGTGCGGCTGGTGACCGAAGAGCTTGCCAAGGGGGAGGGGCGCGGACGCTGAGGGATTTCCAGGTTCGCTATAATCGCGGGCTTCGGCGCTTTAGCTCAGTTGGTTAGAGCGATGGAATCATAATCCACAGGTCCGGGGTTCGAGTCCCTGAAGCGCCACCAGGATCCCTAGCCCGCGCGGAGCCCGCTCCCCCGCGGGTTTCTCTCTTGCGGCGCCAGGACGGGGCCGCACCGGCGCGCCGCTAGAATCCACCGCAGGGTGCCGCTCCAGCTCGGGACGGCAGGAATCGCGCAGGTCGGGCCGCCTCGCGGGACAGCCCGCCCCCATGACCTCCGCGCCGGACACGATCCAGGCCGCCTCCGCGGCCATTTTCGCGATCGCCATCCTCCACACGTTCGCCGCCAGGCAGTTCGAACGCCTGGCCCACCGGTTCCCGCGCCACGGCGGACTGTTCCACCTGCTTGGCGAGGTGGAAGTCGTCTTCGGGTTCTGGGCTATCGTCCTGGTCCTGGCCATGGCCCTGGCGAGCGACGGCCGGACAGCCCTCGCCTATGCGGAGTCGCGCAACTACACCGAGCCGCTGTTCGTCTTCGTCGTGATGGTGGTGGCGGCCTCGCGTCCGGTGCTGGCGACCGTCGCCTCCCTGATGGCCGCGGCCGCCCGGTTCGCGCCGCTGCCGCGGCCGCTGGCGCTGGCATGGCTCGGGCTGGGGATCGTGCCGCTGCTCGGGTCCCTGGTCACCGAGCCGGCCGCGATGACGATCGCGGCCTCATGCTCGCGCCCCTCGTGTTCCGCAGGGACGTGGCCGAACCTGCCAAGTACTTCGCGCTGGGCGTGCTGTTCGTCAACGTGTCGATCGGCGGCACCCTCACTTCCTACGCGGCGCCGCCCGTGCTGATGGTGGCGGCCGCCTGGTCCTGGGACAACGCGTTCATGCTGTCCCAGTTCGGCTGGAAGGCAGCGCTGGCGGTGCTGCTCAATGCCTCCATCGCGGCGTTCGTGCTGCGGCGCCACTTGGCGCCGGTGCAGGACGACCCGGCGCGGAGCCGCAGGCCGCGGTCCCGGTGCCGATCGTGCTGGTGCACGTGGGCGTGCTCACCGGCGTGGTGCTGCTCGCGCACCACCCGGTCGCCTTCCTCGCCCTCTTCCTGCTGTTCCTTGGCTTCACGCAGGCGTACGAACGGCACCAGAGTCCGCTGATCATCCGGGAGGCCCTGCTGGTGGCCTTCTTCCTCGCCGGCCTGGCCGTCCTCGGCGGCCTGCAAAGCTGGTGGCTGCAACCCATCGTCCCCGGCCTCGAGCCGCTGGCCCTGTTCTTCGGCGCCCTCGGCCTGACGGCGATCACGGACAACGCGGCGCTGACCTACCTGGGCTCGCAGATCCCCGGCATCGGCGAGGCGTCCAGGTACATGCTCGTGGCCGGGGCCGTGGCCGGCGGCGGCCTGACCGTGATCGCGAACGCCCCGAATCCCGCGGGCGTCGCCCTGCTCCGGCGCGGCTTCGAGGACGAATCCATCGGTGCCGGCGGGCTGCTGCTCGGGGCGCTGTTGCCGACGGCGATCGCGGCGGCGGCGCTGCTGCTGCTGCCGGGAGCCGGCTCGCGTAAACGGCCCGCAAGGGGCTCTGGCACAATTCCCCATCCTGCGTCACTGCCGCACCACCGCGCGCCGTTCGCGTTGACATCGCTCGCACTGTCGAGCAAAGTGCCCTACGCAGGCACCCCCACAGCCTCTGGATCTACACCATGAACCGCTGGACTCGTTCCGCCCTCGCGGGCATCGCCCTCGCCGCCACCGCCGTTTCGGCGCAGGTGAGTTCCATCCGCAGCGCCCCGAAGGACGTCAAGCCCGCGCTGATCGCCGTCAGTGCCACGCCGCCGATCATCATGGTCGACGGCAAGCCGGACCGCTTCTCGCCGGGCGCGCGCATCAAGGACCGCGACGAGCGCCTGGTGCTCAGCGGCACCCTGGCCGGCAAGACCGTGTACTCCGTGTACAAGCGCGACGCCGCCGGCCTGGTGCACGAGGTGTGGCTGCTGACCGAGGAGGAGTACCGCAAGCTCGGGGGCGGCTATGCCGACCTCAACAACCCCGAGGGCTACAAGCGCTTCGCCGAGCTGCTGGACCTGATCTGGGCGAACCGCTGGCTGCTGCTGGGGAAGTGACATGAAAAAGGTCTACATCAAGACCTTCGGCTGCCAGATGAACGAGTACGACTCGGACAAGATGGCGGACGTGATGAACGCGGCGCAGGGCTACGAGCCCACGCAGGACCCCGAGCAGGCCGACCTGATCCTGTTCAACACCTGCTCGGTGCGCGAGAAAGCGCAGGAGAAGGTGTTCTCCGACCTCGGCCGCGTGAAGCACCTGAAGAAGAAGGGCGTGCTGATCGGGGTGGGCGGCTGCGTGGCCAGCCAGGAAGGCGCGGCCATCATCGAGCGCGCGCCCTACGTGGACGTGGTGTTCGGCCCGCAGACGCTGCACCGGCTGCCCGAACTGCTCGCGCAGCGCGAGCGGCAGCAGCGGCCGCAGGTGGACATCAGCTTCCCGGAGATCGAGAAGTTCGACCACCTGCCGCCCGCGCGCGTGGAGGGCGCATCGGCCTTCGTGTCGATCATGGAAGGCTGCTCCAAGTACTGCAGCTACTGCGTGGTGCCCTACACCCGCGGCGAGGAAGTGTCGCGCCCCTTCGAGGACGTGCTCACCGAGATCGCGGGCCTGGCGGACCAGGGCGTCAAGGAAGTGACGCTGCTCGGGCAGAACGTGAACGCCTACCGCGGCCGCATGGGCGACACGGCGGAGATCGCCGACTTCGCGCTGCTGATCGAATACGTGGCGGAGATCCCCGGCATCCAGCGCATCCGCTACACCACCAGCCACCCGAACGAGTTCACGCAGCGCCTGGTCGACGTGTACGCGAAGGTGCCGCAGCTGGTGAGCCACCTGCACCTGCCGGTGCAGCATGGCAGCGACCGCATCCTGATGGCGATGAAGCGCAACTACACCGCCATGGAATACAAGAGCACGATCCGCAAGCTGCGCGCCGTGCGGCCGCAGCTGTCGCTGTCCAGCGACTTCATCGTCGGTTTCCCCGGCGAGACGCAAGCGGACTTCGACAAGATGATGAAGCTGGTGGAGGACGTCGGCTACGACGCAAGCTTCTCCTTCATCTTCAGCCCCCGGCCGGGCACGCCCGCTGCCGCCTTGCAGGACGACACGCCGCACGCGGTGAAGCTCGCGCGCCTGCAGCACCTGCAGGCGGTGCTGGAGGACAACGTGCGGCGCATCAGCGCCAGCCGCGTGGGCACCGTGCAGCGCATCCTGGTCGAAGGGCCTTCGCGCAAGGACCCGAACGAACTGATGGGGCGCACCGAGTGCAACCGCATCGTGAACTTCGCCGGCCCTGCACGGCTGGCGGGGCAGATGGTCGACGTCACCATCACGCAGGCTCTGCCGCATTCGCTGCGCGGCGAGGTGCTGGTGAAGGAGAGCACGCCGGCCTGAGCCGCGACACGCGGTGTTCTCCCACGCAAGAGCGGCCGCCGGGCCGCTTTTGCATTGGCACGAATGCATCCTGCTCAGCAAAGAACGGTTGCAATTGAAGCTGTCGTTTTTGCGCAGATGCTGAGCCACCTCGGCCCACGGCCACGCCGCGCATCCGCATACTTCGACGCTCATTCTTTGGGAGCAAACGTTGAAAAGAGACTTCTCGCCCAAGCTGGGAGCCATTGCGCTCGCCGTGCTCGGCGCCGCAGCGAGCGGGCAGGCATTCGCACAGGCGCTTGCCACTCCTCACTGGTACCTCGGCGGCAACATCGGCCGCACTTCGGCCGACTTCGACCCGCCCGCCCTGCCCGCGCCCATCCTCGGCATCAACGAGGATGACAAGGACAAGGGCTACAAGCTGTATGGCGGCTACCAGTTCCACCCCAACTTCTCCGTCGAGGGTGGCTACTTCAACCTCGGCGACTTCAGCTACGCCTACGGCACCGGTGCCGGCACCTTCGCCGGCAACGCGCGCCACCGCGGCCTGAACCTGGACCTGGTGGGCCGCATTCCCTTCGGCGACCGCTTCTCGGCCTTCGCCCGCGTCGGCGGCGCGTACACCCGCTCCACCGCCACCCTGAACGGCGCGTCCTTCCGCGACAACGACTTCGGCGTGAAGTACGGCGTCGGCCTGGAATTCGCGATCACGCAGGCGCTGTCGCTGCGCGGTGAAGTGGAGCGCTACCGCATCGACGATCCGGTGCGCAACCGCGGCCACGTCGACATGGCGTCGGTGGGCCTGGTCTACCGCTTCGGCGCACCGGCCGTCGTGCCCACGCGCGTCGTCGCGCCGCCGCCGCCGCCTCCCCCGCCGCCGCCGCCCCCGCCCCCGCGCGTGGTGGTCCCGCCGCCGCCCCCGGTGCAGGTGGCTCCGCCGCCGCCCCCGCCGCCGCCGGCCCCCGCGCCCGCAGCGCCGCGTCCGTATCGCAACTGAGCGAACGACAGCAGGAAGAAACCCGCCTCGGCGGGTTTCTTTTTGTCTGTGGACCGGTGCTAGTGCGCGACCGGCAGCGGCAGCGCGGAAAGGTGCGCCGAAGGCTCGCGCCGGACCTCGTACGAGCCGAACACGTCCTGCGGACGGCGCGATTCGGGCAGGATGTACACGACCCCGCCGGATTGCTGGAAAGTCGGTGCCACGACCCGTTCGTAGAAGCTCGCCGGCACGTTGATGCAGCCGTAGGTGATGCGGCGGTCCACCGCCACCTTGCTCTGCAGGCGCTGCAGCCGGCGTTCCTCGGGCACGCCGGTCACCACGCGGTGCAGGGCCAGGGCGTTGTCGTAGTCGACCCAGAGGATGTCCTCGCCCTTGGGGCCGCGGCCCACGGAGGCGGTGAACCGGCCCGCGGGCGTGGTGCGCTCCTCCGGCAGGATGCTGGAGATCTTGCGGTTGCCGATGTCCGGCACGGTGTGGTCGCCCTGCGCCGAGCCGACCAGCGCGGCGGTCGCGCCGCGCAGGCGGCCTTCGCTGTCGAACACGAACACGCGCGCATCGACCTTGTCGACGACCACGAAGGGACGGCCGCCGTGGTCGCCGGAATGCACGGCCCAGTCGGCGATGTGCCGCACGTCCCTGGACGCCTGCTCGCCCGCGAGGTCCGCGAGCTTCGCGTGGCGCAGCGCGGAGCCCGCGCGCTGCTGCACCTGGACCAGTTGCGCGACCGGGTCGGCGGAGGCCGCCGGGGAGAAGGAAAGTGCCAGCGCGCAGAGCGCAAGGACCATTGGAACTCGCTGCATGATGCGGCAAATTATTCGCAGCGCATCTGCTGCCATGTGGCTCTGCAAGGCGCCACCGGCTGCAAGCGCTGACCGCGAAACGAGACGGGAAAGCGCCTACATCGCACGCATCGAAACGAAGAAGGGGCGCTGCTGCGCCCCTTCCGATGGACCGTGGAGGACCTTGCGCGGCTACTCGATGCGCGCGCCCGAGGCCTTCACCAGCACGCCCGCCGCGTCGTAGTCGGCGCGCAGCAGCTTTTCTGGAATTCGTCGGACGACATCGTGCCGGCCTCCACGCCCAGGGTCGCCAGGCGCTGCTGCACGGCCGGCTCCTGCAGCACCTTGTTGATGGCCGCGTTCAGCCGCTCGACCTCCGCCTTCGGCATGGTCGAGGGCGCCAGCACGCCGATCCAGGAGTCGAACTTGTAGGAGGGCACGCCGGCCTCCGCGACCGTCGGCAGTTCCGGCATGAACTTCGAGCGCTGCGTGCCGGTGTAGGCCAGGATGCGGATGCGCGGGTCCTGCTTGAAGCCGGCGACGCCGATCAGCGAGGAGGTGACGCCCTGCACGCGGCCGGCCAGCACTTCGTTCACCGCGTCGCCGGTGGACTTCATCGGCACGTGCTGCATCTCCACGCCCGCCCGGGCCAGGAAGTAGGCCATGCCCAGGTGGGTCGCGCTGCCGTTGCCGGCGGAGGCGTAGTTGAACTCGCGCGGCTTGCTTTTCAGCAGCCTGACGTACTCGGCCAGGTTGTTCACGCCCAGGTTGCCGGGCGCGGCGATCACGTAGCCGGAGTTGCCGATGTAGGCGACGCCGGTGAAGTCCTTGACCGGGTCGTAGCCCAGCTTGCTGTACAGGTGGCCAGCCAGCGTGTGGCTGGCGGCGGCGAGCACCAGCGTGTTGTTGTCGGTCGCCTTCGCCACCGCGCCGGTGCCGACGGTGCCGCCGGCGCCGGGCCGGTTCTCCACCACCACCGAGGCGCCCAGCGCCTGCCCGAGTTCGGCGTTGAAGGTGCGGGCGATCGTGTCCTGCACCGCGCCGGGGCCGAAGGGCACCACGATCTTGATCACGCGCTGCGCGAGCGCCGGGGAAGCCGCGCCGGCGGCCAGGAGCAGCGCGACGGCGGCGCTGCGGAAACGGATCTGCATGGACACTCCTGTCAGTCTTGGGCCAGCCACTTCTGCGCGAGCCGCACGAAGTAGCTCGCACCGATGGGGATGATCTCGTCGTTGAAGTCGAACGAGGTGTTGTGGATGATGCAAGGACCGGGCCCGTGGTCCGCCAGGCGGTGGCCGCCGTCCCCGTTGCCGATGAAGGCGTAGCAGCCGGGACGGGCGCGCAGCATGTGGGCGAAGTCCTCCGCGCCCATGACGGCGGGGTAGTTCTCGTCCACCCGCTCGCTGCCCACCACCTCGCGCATCACCTGCGCCGCGAAGCGCGCTTCGCGCTCATGGTTCACCACCGGCGGCGAGGCCCGGCGGAACGTGACCTCGGCCCGGCAGCCATGCGCGGCGGCGATGCCTTCGGCGATGCGCCGCAGCCCGTTCTCGATGGCATCGGTCGCATCCTCCGAGAAGGTGCGCACCGTGCCGCCGACCCAGGCCTCGTCCGGGATCACGTTCGGCGCACCCGAGCCCTGGATCTGCGTCACGGCCAGCAGCGCGCGCTCGGTGGAGGCGATCACGCGGGGCACCAGCGTCTGCAGCTGCTGGCCCAGGTCGATCACGGCTCCGACCGGGTCGATGCCGGTGTGCGGCATGGAGGCATGGGTGCCGCGCCCGTGCATGGTCACGCGCCAGGTGTTGCTGGACGCCATCAGCGCGCCGTGGTTCACCGCGAAGTTGCCGACCTCGCCGATCGCGAAGTTGTGCAGCGCGAACACCGCCTCGCAGGGGAAGCGCTCGAACAGGCCGTCCTGGATCATCTTTCAGCGCGCCGGCCTTGCCCATCTCCTCGGCCGGCTGGAAGATGAAGTGCACGGTGCCGGCGAAGTCGCGCGCCTGCGCCAGGTGCCAGGCGGCCGCCAGCAGCATGGTGGTGTGGCCGTCGTGGCCGCAGGCGTGCATGCGGCCGTCGTGCTGCGACCGGTGCGCGAACTTGTTCTCTTCCTGCAGCGGCAGCGCGTCGAGGTCGGCGCGCAGGCCGATGGTGCGGCTGCCGGCCTTGGCGCCGCGCAGGACGCCGACCACGCCGGTGCCGGCGATGCCGGTGTGCACCTCGATGCCCCACTCGCGCAGCAGGTCGGCCACCATCTTCGAGGTGCGGTGCTCCTCGAAGCCGAGCTCGGGATGGGCGTGGATGTCGCGGCGCAGGGCCACGAAGCGGGAAATGTCGGCGAAGCTGTCGACGAGGTTCACGGGGTCCTCCGGGGATGGAGGCGCAGTATAGGGAGGAACTAGAAGGGTAGCTTGGGCACCCCGCCTTTGCCCCACCCATGCGGCGCATCATCTTCATCAGCCCGCCGCCCTTCATCTTCTTCATCATCTGCTGCATCTGCTCGAATTCGTTGAGCAGGCGGTTGACTTCCTGCACCTGCACGCCGGCGCCGGCGGCGATGCGGCGCTTGCGGGTGGCCTTGATGATGTCGGGCTTGCGGCGCTCCAGCGCCGTCATGCTGCAGATGATGCCTTCCTTGCGGCGCACGTCGCGCTCCGCCTTGGCCATGTCCACCTGGCCGGCCTTGGCCTGCACCTGGGCCGGCATCTTGTCCATCAGGGTGGACAGGCCGCCCATGCTCTTCATCTGCTGCAGCTGGGCCAGGAAGTCGTTGAGGTCGAAGCCCTCGCCGCTCTTCATCTTGGCGGCCAGCTTCTGCGCCGACTCCATGTCGACGCCGGCCTGCACCTGCTCCACCAGGGCGACGATGTCGCCCATGCCCAGGATGCGGCCGGCGTGGCGTTCGGCGTCGAACACCTCCAGGCCGTCGATCTTCTCGCTGACGCCGGCGAACTTGATCGGCGCGCCGGTGACCTGCCGCACCGACAGCGCGGCGCCGCCGCGCGAGTCGCCATCCAGCTTGGTCAGGATGATGCCGGTCAGGGGCAGCGCTTCCTTGAAGGCCTTGGCGGTGTTGACCGCGTCCTGGCCCTGCATGGCATCGACCACGAACAGCGTCTCCACCGGGTTGAGCGCGCCGTGCAGCTCCTTGATCTCGCGCATCATCGCCTCGTCGATCGCCAGGCGGCCGGCGGTGTCGACCAGCAGCACGTCGAAATACTGCTTGCGGGCGAAATCGAGCGCGGCGCGGGCGATGTCCACCGGCTTCTGGTCGGGCGAGCTGGGGAACCATTCGGCGCCGGCCTGCCTGGTCACGGTCTTGAGCTGCTCGATGGCCGCCGGCCGGTACACGTCGCCGGAGACGGTCAGAACCTTCTTCTTGCGCTTCTCGATCAGGTGCTTGGCCAGCTTGGCGGTGGTGGTGGTCTTTGCCGGCGCCCTGCAGGCCCGCCATCAGGATCACTGCCGGCGGCTGGGCGGCCAGGTTGATGTCGCTCACCCCCGCGCCCATGGTGGCCACGAGTTCGCGGTTGACGATGCCCACCAGGGCCTGGCCGGGATTGAGGGAGCCCGCCACTTCCTGGCCGAGCGCCTTTTCCTTCACGCGGGCGATGAAGTCCCGCACCACCGGCAGGGCGACGTCCGCCTCCAGCAGGGCCATGCGCACCTCGCGCAGCATCTCCTGCACGTTGTCTTCGGTGATGCGCGCCTGGCCGCGCATCTGCTTGACCAGCCGGGAAAGTTTGTCGGAGAGGGCGGAGGTGGCCATGGGGAGTGGGGGTTGCGCCACACGGTCGGCGCGGGCGGAAGAGCCCGCAAGGGGGCCGGGCTTAAACTCGTCGCATGATTTTATCCAGTGCGTCCCCGGCCGGTGTGGTGCTCACCCTGGCAGCGGCGGCGGCCTACGCCCTGCCGGCCGCCGGTGCCGCGCGGCTGAGCGAGCAGGCCGCGCGCCGCGGGCTTCTCGCCGCCTGGCTGCTGCATGCGGCCACGCTGGTCTGGGGCCTGTTCGGCGATACGCCGCGCTTCGGCTTCGCGCCGGCCCTGTCGGTCACGGCCTGGCTGGTGCTGACCGTCTACGCCGTCGAACGCCAGATGTTCCCGCAGCTGCGCGCGCGTTGGGCGCTGGCGGGCCTGGGCGCCGCCGCGGTGGTGCTGGCGCTGGTCTTTCCCGGCACGCCGCTGCACGTGGCGTCCTCGCCCTGGCTGCCGCTGCACTGGGCGCTGGGCGTGGCCGCCTATGGCCTGTTCGCCGCCGCCGCCGTGCATGCCTGGCTGCTGCAGCGGGTGGAACACAGCATGCGCAACGCGGCCGAGCCCCAGGCGGGAATGCCCCTGCTGACGCTGGAGCGCCTGACCTTCCGCTTCGCCGCCGCCGGCTTCGTGCTGCTCTCGGCGACGCTGGTGGCCGGTATCTTCTTTTCCGAGATCCTGTACGGGCGCGCCTGGCGCTGGGACCACAAGACCGTGTTCTCGGTGATGTCCTGGGTCGCGTTCGCCGCGCTGCTGCTCGGTCGCATGCGCTTCGGCCTGCGCGGGCGGCGTGCGGTGAACGTCATCTACGTCGGCTCGCTGCTGCTGCTGCTGGCCTACGTGGGCTCCCGCTTCGTGCTCGAAGTGGTGCTGGGGCGGACCTGATGAAATACCTGGTCCTGCTCGCCGTCCTGGTGATCGCGTACATGGTGTGGCGCAACGCGCGGCTCGAACGCAAGGATGACGCGCGCCGCCCGCCCGCGCCGGGCACCCCGCAGGAGATGGTGAGCTGCCCGGTCTGCGGCCTGCACCTGCCCAAGCCGGATGCGGTGCGCGGTGCCGACGGCCTGTTCTACTGCAGCCAGGAACACCGGCTCACTGCCGGCGGCTGAAGCCCCCATGGCGCACAGCTCCTCCCCGCATCCCAGCTGGAGCCATTCGACCTGGACCTGGGAGCCGCCGGTGCCGCCGCCGCCGCCGTCCGGGAGCTCTCCCTTCCACCGCCTGTGGCTGGGCTTCATGGTGGCGCGCGTCTGCATCGCCGTCGTGCTGCTGCTGCTGCTCGGCACGATGATGGCGCTGGATCTGGCGCCGGTGAATTTCTGGCAGCTCGGACTGTGCGGCACCTACCTGGCCGCCGTGCTGGCGGTCAGCCTGCTCACGCGCCCGACGCCGCCGGGCCGCAGCTTCGACGCGCAGTGGGTGTCCACCATCGGCATCGACCTGCTGACGTTCTCGACGCTGCACTTCCTGCAGACCGCGGGCCTGAACTACTCGCCCCTGTTCGCGCTGCCGGTGCTCACGGCGTCGGTGCTCGGCTCGGGCCTGCTGGCGCTGGGCACGGCCGCCGGCGTGACGCTGCTGCTGCTGGTGGACGCCTGGCTGGAGGGCCTGGCGCTGGCCGACCACACGGCGCGCACGGTGCAGGCGGGCCTGACCGGCGGCGGCTACTTCTTCGTCGCGGTGCTGGCCAACCAGCTCGCCGTGCGGCTGGAGCGCGAGGAGCAGGCGGCGCGGCGCAGCCTGTCGGCCGCCCGCACGCAGGCGCACGTCAACGAGGTGGTGATCGACACGCTCACCGACGGCCTGCTGGTGGTCGGCGCGGACTGGCGCATCCACGCCGCCAATCCTTCGGCGCGGCAGCTGCTGGGATGGCAGGCCCGCGAGGCGCCGGCCTCGCTGGCGCTGGTGTCGCGCCCCGGCTGGAAGCCGCTGGCGGCGCTGGCGCAGCGCACCTTCTACAGCGGCGCGGCGCAAAGCGCCGAGATCGCGGTGGACCTTGCTCCCGGCGAGCGCCTGCACCTGCGCGTGCGCACGCGCCTCACGCCGCCGCAGGATCCCTACAGCGAGACCCTGTGCGTGATGTTCCTGCAGGACCTGCGGGAAGCGGAGGCGCAGCTGCGCACCGAAAAGCTGGCCGCCATGGGCCGCATGTCGGCCGCCGTGGCGCACGAGATCCGCAATCCGCTGGCCGCCATCACGCAGGCCAACAGCCTGCTGGCGGAGGAACTGGCGGAGCCGGGCCAGCAGCAGCTCGCCGCGCTGGTGGGCAAGAACACGCAGCGCCTGTCGCAGATCGTCGAGGAGATCCTCAACCTGGTGCGGGTGCAGTCGCCCAGCACCGACTGGCTGGACCTGGACCAGGTGGTGCAGGGCCAGGTGAGCGACTGGCAGCGCCACACCGCCGGCAGCAACCGCGTGGAGCTGCGCCTGGGCTCGAGCCCCGCATGGGCGGCCTTCGACGGCGAGCACCTGCGGCGCATCCTGGTCAACCTCCTGGACAACGCGCTGCGCTATGCATCGGACACGCCGGCGGCGATCGTCGTGGCGACCGACGTGCACGGCTCCCAGGCGCGGCTGCACGTGTGGAGCGACGGCGGGCCGCTGGACCCCAGCGTGCAGCGCCACCTGTTCGAGCCCTTCTTTTCCTCCGAGAGCCGCTCCAGCGGCCTGGGGCTGTACATCTGCCGGGAGTTGTGCGACCGCCACGGTGCGCGCATTGCCTATTCCCGCGAGCTGGCCGTGGACGGCAGCGCCCGCGAAGGCAACAACTTCACGGTCAGCTTCCGCACGCGGACCGCGGTGGTGCCAGGCGGCGCCCCCTTTGACACAATACGCGCCTGATGCCGCAAGCCGCGTCCCCTGCCCACATCCTCGTCGTCGACGACGAACCCGACCTGCGCACGCTCTACGAGCTGACGCTGCTGCGCGAGGGCTACCGGGTGGACGCCGCCGCCACGCTGGCGGAAGCCTCGCAGATGCTGGAGCAGCAGAAGTTCGACGCCGTGATCACCGACATGCGGCTGCCCGACGGCATGGGGCTGGAGCTGCTGCAGCGCATGTCGGCCCAGCAGCGGCCGGAGCGCTGCATCGTGATGACCGCCTATGGCTCCGCCGAGAACGCGGTGGAGGCGCTCAAGGCCGGGGCCTTCGACTACCTCACCAAGCCGGTGGACCTCAAGCAGTTCCGCAGCGTGGTGGCCTCGGCGATCCAGGAGTCGGCCACCGAGCGCGCGCGGCCCGCTTCGACGGGAACGCGCCCCGGCATCGCCGCCGGCGAACGGGCAAGCGGCAGCGGCGCGCTGCACCGCCTGGTGGGCGAATCGGCGGCCATGCGCACCGTCAAGGAACGCATCGGCAAGGTCGCCCGCAGCATGGCCCCGGTGCTGGTGCGCGGCGAGTCCGGCACCGGCAAGGAACTGGTGGCCCGCGCCATCCACGCCTGCAGCCACCGCGCCGACGGTCCCTTCGTCGCCGTCAACTGCAGCGCGATCCCGGAGACGCTGCTGGAAGCGGAGTTCTTCGGCGCCAAGAAGGGCTCCTACACCGGCGCCTCGGCCGACCGCGAAGGCTATTTCCAGGCCGCGCGCGGCGGCACGCTGTTCCTCGACGAGATCGGCGACCTGCCGCTGCCCATGCAGTCCAAGCTGCTGCGCGCGATCCAGGAACGCCAGGTGCGCGCGCTCGGCTCGACCCAGGAAGACACCGTCGACGTGCGCATCGTCAGCGCCACCCACCGCGACCTCGCCTCCGACGTGCAGTCGGGGCGCTTCCGGCAGGACCTGTTCTACCGCCTGAACGTGATCGAGATCCTGGTGCCGCCGCTGCGCGAGCGGCGCGAGGACCTGCCCCTGCTGTGCCAGGCGCTGCTGGCGCGCATCGCGCAGGACTCGGGCATGACCCCGCCGCAGCTGTCGCCCCACGTGCTGGAGCAGCTGCAGCAGCACCCGTTGCCGGGCAACGTGCGCGAACTGGAGAACCTGCTGCACCGCGCGCTGGCCCTGTCCGACGGCTCGCAGCTGCAGGTGGATTTCTCGCCCACCGCCTGCGTGCCGGTCCCCGCCGGCGACGCTGCCGGCCCGGACGCGGCCGCTGCCGCCGCGCCCGCGGCGACACCCAAGGACCTGCAGGCCTACCTGGACCAGCAGGAGCGCGACATCCTGGTCAAGACGCTGCGCGAGACCAACTTCAACCGCACCGCCGCGGCGCAGCGGCTGGGCCTGAGCCTGCGCCAGATCCGCTACCGCATCGCGCGCCTGGCGATCGCCACGCCGGGCAGCGAAGAAGCCGATGACCCGGCGCCGACCTGAGCCGCCCCCTGCGCCCGACCCGCTCTGGCAGCAGGGCTGGTACCGCTTCGCGCACCGCGTCGATTCGCCGAACTTCGGGCCGCGTCCCAAGGGGTCCAGCATCGACCTGGTGGTGGTGCACTCGATCAGCCTGCCGCCCGGCGTGTACGGCGGCGACGAGGTGCGGCAGCTTTTCACGAACACGCTGGATTGGGACGCACACCCCTACTTCCAGCAGATCCGCGGCATGCAGGTGTCGGCGCACTTCTTCATCCGCCGCGACGGCGCGCTGCTGCAGTTCGTGAGCTGCGACGAGCGCGCCTGGCACGCGGGCGGCTCCAGCTGGCGCGGCCGCGACAACTGCAACGACGACTCGGTGGGCATCGAGCTGGAAGGCCTGGAGGGCGAGACCTTCGAATCCGCGCAATACGACACGCTTTCGGCGGTCTGTTCGGCCCTCGCGCAGCACTACCCGATCCGCCACATCGCCGGCCACGAGCACATCGCGCCGGAGCGCAAGAAAGACCCCGGTCCCGGCTTCGAGTGGGCGTTGCTGCAGCGCGAACTCGGGTGGCCGGACAGCTGGTTTCCCGCTGCGGGTTGCTAGCCGGCAACGCATCCGCCGCGAAGCCCTCCGCGCCTTGGCGCCGTGCGCGCGAGGCTGCGCGCGCATCACAGGCGCTCCACAACGTTGTCCACAGGTGGTGCACCGCTTTCTCCGCGTCAACCACTACATCTAGTGCTTGAAAGGCTTCCGGACACTAGATATAGTGCCCCGCACGACTGGGGCCTGATGTCCTTGCCCCAGGTCAAGAACAACTGCAGACGAGGAAGAAGCATGCACACAGCCCTGGGCTCCACCACCGTCCCGCCCGCCGGCACCGTCGGCGCCACCCCCTCGCGGCTGCCGGCCGCGCCTCCCCCACCCCCTCGCGAACTACCAGATCATCCGCCGCAACGGCGCCGTCGTCCCGTTCGAACCGGACAAGATCGCCATCGCCATGATGAAGGCCTTCCTGGCGGTGCACGGCACCCAGGGCGCGGCCTCGGCCAGCGTGCGCGAGACGGTGGACGTGCTGACCCAGGCCGTGGTGCGCGGCCTGATGCGCTCGCGCCCGGGCGGCGGCACCTTCCACATCGAGGACGTGCAGGACCAGGTGGAACTGGGCCTGATGCGCGGCGGCCACCACGACATCGCCCGCGCCTACGT
Source organism: Ramlibacter montanisoli (assembly GCF_013087525.1). Lineage (GTDB taxonomy): Bacteria > Pseudomonadota > Gammaproteobacteria > Burkholderiales > Burkholderiaceae_C > Ramlibacter > Ramlibacter montanisoli. The sequence continues at coordinate 3,428,324 of NZ_JABFCS010000001.1, forward strand.
GCTCTATCGCGACCGCCGCGCGCAGGAGCGCGCCAAGCAGCAGCAGGACCAGGCCCCCGCCGCGCCGCAGTTCCACGTGCTGGACCGCGGCCAGCGCGTGCCGCTGGACACGGCCAACCTGCGCTCGCTGATCGCCGCCGCCTGCGAGGGCCTGGGCGAGGACGTCAAGCCCGAGCCGATCTACGCCGAGACCCAGCGCAACCTGTACGACGGCGTGCCGCTGGACGAGGTCTACAAGGCCTCCATCCTGGCCGCCCGCACGCTGATCGAGAAGGAACCCGACTACACGTTCGTCACCGCCCGCCTGCTGCTGCACACGATCTTCCGCGAAGTGGTGGGCGGCGAGGTGCCGCACGCCGAGCGTGCCGCCGCCTACGCCGACAACTTCCCCCTCTTCATCAAGAAGGGCGTGGAAAACGAGCTGCTGGACGAGAAGCTGCTGCAGTACGACCTCAAGCGCCTGGGCGCCGCCCTCAAGCCGGACCGCGACCTGAAGTTCGACTACCTGGGCCTGCAGACCCTGTACGACCGCTACTTCCTGCACGTGCGCAAGACGCGCATCGAGCTGCCCCAGTCCTTCTTCATGCGCGTGGCCATGGGCCTGTCGCTCAACGAGATCGACCGCGAGGCGCGCGCCATCGAGTTCTACGAGGTGCTCTCCAGCTTCGACTTCATGTCCTCCACGCCGACGCTGTTCAATGCCGGCTCCCTGCGATCGCAGCTGTCCTCCTGCTACCTCACCACGGTGCCGGACGACCTGGACGGCATCTACGAGTCGATCAAGGAAAACGCCCTGCTGTCCAAGTTCGCGGGCGGCCTGGGCAACGACTGGACCCGCGTGCGGGCGCTGGGCTCCCACATCAAGGGCACCAACGGCGAATCGCAGGGCGTCGTTCCCTTCCTCAAGGTGGTGAACGACACCGCCGTGGCCGTGAACCAGGGCGGCAAGCGCAAGGGCGCCGTCTGCGCCTACATGGAGTCCTGGCACCTGGACGTGGAGGAGTTCCTGGAGCTGCGCAAGAACACCGGCGACGACCGCCGCCGCACCCACGACATGAACACGGCCAACTGGATCCCGGACCTGTTCATGCGCCGCGTCATGGAAAAGGGCGACTGGACGCTGTTCTCGCCCTCCTCCGTGCCCGACCTGCACGACAAGTTCGGCGCCGACTTCGAGAAGGCCTACGTTGCCTACGAGGAAAAGGCCAGGCGCGGCGAGATCAAGCCGAGCAAGACGATCCCGGCCAACGACCTGTGGCGCAAGATGCTCTCGATGCTGTTCGAGACCGGCCATCCCTGGATCACCTTCAAGGACGCCTGCAACGTGCGCTCGCCCCAGCAGCACGCCGGCGTGGTGCACTCGTCCAACCTGTGCACCGAGATCACCCTGAACACCTCGGACACCGAGACGGCCGTCTGCAACCTGGGTTCGGTGAACCTGCTGCAGCACCTGAAGGACGGCAAGGTCGACCAGGAGAAGCTGAAGCGGACGATCACGACCGCGATGCGGATGCTCGACAACGTGATCGACATCAACTACTACGCCGTCAAGAAGGCGCGCGACTCCAACATGCGCCACCGCCCGGTCGGCCTGGGCGTCATGGGCTTCCAGGACGCGCTGTACGAGCTGCGCATCCCCTACGCCAGCAAGGAGGCCATCCAGTTCGCCGACGAGTCGATGGAAGCGGTCTGCTACCACGCCTACTGGGCGTCCACCGAGCTGGCGCGCGAGCGCGGCAAGTACTCCAGCTACAAGGGTTCGCTGTGGGACCAGGGCGTGCTGCCGCTGGACACCCTGAACCTGCTGTCCGACGCCCGCGGCGAGCAGTACGTGGACGTCGACCGCTCCGCCACCCTGGACTGGGACGCCCTGCGCAGGAAGATCGCGGCCGACGGCATGCGCAACAGCAACTGCGTGGCGATCGCGCCGACGGCGACCATCTCCAACATCATCGGCGTGGACGCCTCGATCGAGCCCTGCTTCGGCAACCTGTCGGTCAAGTCCAACCTGTCGGGCGAGTTCACGGTGATCAACCACTACCTGGTGCGCGACCTGAAGCGCCTGGGCCTGTGGGACGACGTGATGGTCATGGACCTGAAGCACTTCGACGGCTCGCTGCGGCCGATCGACCGGGTGCCGCAGGAAGTCAAGGCGCTCTACGCCACCGCCTTCGAGGTGGAGCCGGTGTGGCTGGTGGAAGCCGCCGCGCGCCGCCAGAAGTGGATCGACCAGGCGCAGTCGCTCAACATCTACATGGCGGGCGCCTCCGGCAAGAAGCTGGACGAGACCTACAAGCTCGCCTGGCTGCGCGGCCTGAAGACCACCTACTACCTGCGCACCACCAGCGCGACGCAGGCCGAGAAGTCCACGGTGCAGTCCGGCCGGCTGAATGCGGTGAGCAACGGGAACGGGAGCGGCATGCACGCGGAAAGCGCGCACAGCGGCCAGGGCGCGATGAGCGCGATGGAAGCTGCGGCGGCGGCCGCGCGCGCGCAGATCGAAGCGGCGGCGCCGGCCACCGACATCAAGTTCTGCGGCGTCGACGACCCGACCTGCGAAGCGTGCCAGTGACGCGCCGACACGCGCAGCACGAACGAAATGAAAGAGGTATCGGTGTTCTCCGACAGAACGCCGATGCAATCAAGCAACAAAATGCGAGCCGGATGTGAACGGACACTTTGATTTGCACATCCGCGCTCGCATAATCCGAGCACTGGAACACCTATGTTGACCTGGGACGACGAAGTCACGCCCACACCGTCAAAGCCCGTGAGCAGCGGTTTAACCACCAACCGCGAGGCGATGCATTCACCGCTCGCGACCGCACTCTCCGTTCCGCAACCCGCATTGCGCACCCTGGACGACGGCGCGATCGCTCCCATCGTCACGAAGCCTGCGGCTTCCGCGCAGCCGGCCAGCACGCGCCGCGTGACCGCCGCCGACAAGCGCATCATCAACGGCCAGACCGACGTCAACCAGCTCGTCCCCTTCAAGTACAAGTGGGCCTGGGAGAAGTACCTGGCGACCTGCGCCAACCACTGGATGCCGCAGGAAATCAACATGAACCGCGACATCGCCCTGTGGAAGGACCCGAACGGGCTTTCCGAGGACGAGCGCCGCATCATCAAGCGCAACCTCGGCTTCTTCGTCACCGCCGACTCGCTGGCCGCCAACAACATCGTGCTGGGCACCTACCGCCACATCACGGCGCCCGAGTGCCGCCAGTTCCTGCTCAGGCAGGCGTTCGAGGAAGCGATCCACACCCACGCCTACCAGTACATCGTGGAGTCGCTGGGGCTGGACGAGGCCGAGATCTTCAATGCGTACCACGAGGTCCAGTCGATCCGGGACAAGGACGAGTTCCTGATCCCCTTCATCGACGCGATCATGGATCCCAACTTCCACACCGGCACGCCGGAAGCCGACCAGACGCTCCTGAAGAGCCTGATCGTCTTCGCCTGCCTGATGGAAGGCCTGTTCTTCTATGTCGGCTTCACCCAGATCCTGGCGATGGGCCGGCAGAACAAGATGACTGGCGCCGCCGAGCAGTACCAGTACATCCTGCGCGACGAGTCGATGCACTGCAATTTCGGCATCGACCTCATCAACCAGATCAAGCTCGAGAACCCGCACCTGTGGACCTCCGAATTCAAGTCGGAGATCAAGGGCCTGTTCCAGAAAGCCGTCGAACTCGAGTACCGCTACGCCGAGGACACCATGCCCCGCGGCGTGCTGGGACTCAACGCCTCCATGTTCAAGGGCTACCTGCGCTACATCGCCAACCGGCGCGCCACGCAGATCGGCCTGGAAGCGCTTTTCCCGAACGAGGAAAACCCCTTCCCCTGGATGAGCGAAATGATTGACCTGAAGAAAGAGCGCAATTTCTTTGAGACCCGCGTGATCGAATACCAGACGGGTGAGCTCTTTCCTGGGATTGACGGCAACTGCGATATTTGGGCTTGGTTAAGCGCCCGCACGCATACCGGCACGAAGAGGCCGGGGCGTGGCGGGCGAAGGTGTTCGTGGGGCTGGGCCGAGTGCCCAACCGCACGGATCGCTTCGCGTCACCAACAATGCGCGAAGTGCTCTTTGGTTGATGTTTGTATCAACGTACACAGGAGATAGTGACATGGCAACTGCGAAAAAATCGGCCGCGAAGAAGACCACGGCCCGTAAGTCTGCGGCGAAGAAGACGACGGCGAAGAAGAGCGCCGCCAAGCGCCCGGCCGCCAAGAAGTCGGCAGCCAAGCGCCCCGCCGCCAAGAAGTCGGCCGCCAAGCGTCCGGCTGCGAAGAAGGCGGCTGCGAAGCGCCCGGCAGCGAAGAAGTCCGCTGCGAAGCGCCCGGCTGCGAAGAAGGCGGCGAAGAAGACCACCGCCAAGAAGGCAACTGCGAAGAAGAGCACCGCCCGCAAGGCGACTGCGAAGAAGAGCACCGCCAAGAAGGCCGCCAAGAAGTCCTCCGGCGCGAAGAAGGCTGCGAAAGCGCCGGCTGCGAAACGCGCTGCCAAGGCGCCGGCTGCGAAGTCCAACGGCGGTTCTGCGACTGCGGCCCCTGCGCCTGCAGCCCAGACCACGCTGAACCCGCAGGCCGCCTGGCCTTTTCCGACCGCGGCGAAGCCGTAAGGCGGATCACGGGAAAAACGCCTCGCGTTTTTCCCGTGGATGCCTGGTCAGATCCAGACCCGCGGCTTGCCCGCGGGTTTTTTCTTGCCCGCCGCATACTTGCGCGGTGGACCAACCCGACCTGTTTGGCACGCCCGCTCCCGCCTTGCCGCCCGGCATGCGCCACGAGGAGGAATTTCTCTCCCCTGACGAGGAAGCCGCGCTGATTTCCATCATCGAGCGGCTGCCCCTGGCCCGCATGCAGTACCAGCAGTACGAAGCGCTGCGCCGCGTCGTGAGCTACGGCGGCCAGTACGACTTCAGCACGCAGAAACTCAAGGAAGGCGCGCCCCTGCCCTCCTGGCTGGACCCCCTGCGCGAGCGCGCCGGCGCCTGGGCCGGGATCGCCCCCGCCGCCTTCACGCACGCCCTGGTCGCCGAGTACCAGCCGGGAACGCCGCTCGGATGGCACCGCGACGTGCCCGATTTCGAGGACATCGTCGGCGTGTCGCTGGGCCATGAAGCGGTGATGCGCTTGCGGCGCTACCCGCACGAGAAGGGCAGCCGCGACACGCTGAAGCTCACGCTGCCGCCGCGCTCGATCTACCTGCTGCGCGGGCCGGCGCGCTGGGGGTGGCAGCACAGCGTGGCGCCGACCAAGGCCTTGCGCTACTCGATCACCTTGCGCACGGCACGTTCGTAGGTTGGGCTGCCCGCAGGGCACCCCAACAGCGGGCGCCGGAATCGTTGGGGTGCGCTGGCGCGCAGCCCAGGCTACCGTTCTTCCGCCGCCAGCTGCATCCGTCGCCGCAGCCGGGCCGCTTCCTCCGCCGCGCCCGCCTTCTCCGCCCGCATCGCCTGCGCCCCCAGCCAGGCCATGACCGCCCGCCGCCAGCCCTGCTCGGAGGACGTGTCGGTGCCGATCTGCAGCACTTCGGGATCGGCCTTCTCCGTGCGCAGCAGCACCGCCGCGGCGATCAGGCGCGACAGGGGCGTCTTGATCTTCTTGATCGCCCCGGCGCCGCCCTCGCCGTTGGCGACCGGCCGGTAATCCTCCGGCAGCAGCTTTGCCTGCTCGGGCGTCGCCCGGCCCGCCAGGAAATCGGCGTAGGCGCGTTCGGTGTCGGTGGCGTCGCGCCGCAGGGGCTCGAAGCCGGTGCAGGGCGAGAAGTCCAGGCTGGCCACCTGCACCGCGCAGCGCGTGAGTTCCGCCCGCGCCACCAGCCCCGGCTGCGCGGTGCTGGCGACCTCGCTGCGAAAGCGCGTGAACTCGGAGGCGGCCGGGCGGTCCTTGCCGGAGAGATAGGCGCGTTCGTAGCGGTCCTGCGCGCTGTCGGCGTTCACCAGCCAGTCGGGCTGGCGCGGCTTGTTGCCGCAGGCCGCGAGCAGCACGACGATGGCGACGAGCGAAAGCCTCCTCATGGCAATTCGACCTTCCGCTCTTTCGCGAAGGGCCACTTGCGATTGAGGTCGTTGATCAGGTCCTCGATCTTGCGCAGGTTGGCCTCCACGTCGCCGCGCAGGCTGCCCAGGTCCTGGGTCGCCTTGTTCACGTTGCCGGCGACGCCCTCGGCCTCCTTGAGCACCGCGTCCACGCGCTGCAGGCTGCCGCGCGCGTCGGTCAGCAGCACGCGCAGCTGCCGCATGCTGGCCTGCGCGTCGTCGGCGATGCCGTCCCTGCCGAACACGCGCTGGTCGGCGTTGGTCACCAGCTTGTTGCCGTTGCCGGCCAGCTTCTGGATCTCCGCCATGGCGGCATTGGCGCGTTCGACCGCCGCCACCAGCTTGCGCGCATCGGCCTCGTTGCCGAAGATCGCGTGCAGCGCACCCTGGCGGCTTTGCAGCTTTTCGGTGAAGGTCTGCAGGTTGGCCATCGAGCGGTTCAGCTCCGAATTCGCCGCCGTGATCTGGTTCAGGTTGTCCAGCACGTCCTTGGCCGCGCCGATCACGCGGCCCACTTCCTCGTTGAAGTCGCCGCGCAGCACCGGCCGCTCGGCGCCGTCGGGCAGCGGCGGGTCGGTGAGCACGCCGCTGTAGGCCCGCAGCTGCGCCGCGCCGAAGATCGGCTTGATCAGCGTGAACACGCTGGAGGTGCGCAGCCACTTGGCGTCCTTCTCGATCACGTCGATCTCGATGTTCACGTTGCCGCGCTCGCCCAGTGCCACCTTCTTCACCGTGCCGATCGGGAAACCGGAGAACATCAGGTCCATGCCGGCCACCACGCCCTCGGCGTTGTCGGCCACCAGCACCAGCTGCTGCTTGGGCTCGAAGTAGTAGCGCGCGCGCGCAGCAGGAACAGGCCGGAGGCGACGATCAGCGCCACCGTGAAGGCCAGCAGCAGCGTCGCCTTCAGCTCCAGGTGCTTGACCGGAACGTGCTTGGCGGTCGGTTCCGACTTCTGGACCGGCGTTTCCGGCTGCGGCGGCGCAGTCGGGGGCGGGGAGCTCGGGCGCTTGGGCGTGTCGGCCATGGTCAGATGTAGTTCCCCACCAGCGACAGGGCTTCCAGGATCAGCAGCACGCCAAACATGCGCACCAGGCCCTGCAGCGCCGCGCTCTCGCGCGAGCCGTCGTCCTCGATGTTGTTCAGGCCCGAAGCCATCGGGATCACCGACACCGCGATCGCGAAGAACAGCGTCTTGAGCGCGAAGATGAAGGTGAACATGGGGTCGAACACGCGGCCCGCCACGTGGGTGTAGGCGTCGATGCCGGCGACGGTGAAGCCGTAGACGGCGAAATAGGCCAGGAAGCCGGCCACCACGCAGCTGAGCGAAGCCAGCGTGATGCAGGCGAAGATGCCGGCCATCAGCCGGGGCAGCACCTCCACCGCGATCGGGTCGAGCCGCTTGCGCCGCAGGCTGCGGAAGTGGCCGATGCGCCGCATCTCCACCAGCGCCGCGCCGCTGGGGATGGTGCAGCGCAGGGCGACGAACAGGGCGGCCGTCAGCGGGATCAGTTCCACCACCAGCACCCGCACGACCATCTCCAGCGCGTACTGCGACAGGCCGTAGCTGGCCGAGGTCACGATGACGATGCGGGTGATGATCAGCGTGAACAGCGAGATCAGCACCGTGAACCAGCCGAGAATGGGCGCGGTGTCGATGTAGACGTGGCGCGCCAGGTTGTAGCGGGTCTGCGGGCCGTAGCTGCGCGGGGACAGCGCGCGCACCACCATCACCGAGCCGAAGAACGTGATGCGCGCCCAGGCGGCGGCCCAGCGCACCGGCGCCATGCTGGTGTGCCCCACCCTGCGGTACCACGTCGACAGATGGATCATGGGGGCGATGGTAATGGCGCGGCTGGGCCAGTCTCGTAAGGCTCCGCCTACAGTTGAGCCTTGGCCGCCCGGCCGGGCGGCATGGAAGGAGTGCAGCCATGAGCGATTTCGATTGCGACCTGTTCGTCGTGGGGGGCGGCAGCGGCGGCGTGCGCGCGGCGCGCATGGCCGGCCAGCGCGGGGCGCGCGTGATGCTGGCCGAGGCGGCGGCGCTGGGCGGCACCTGCGTCAACGTCGGCTGCATCCCCAAGAAGCTTTACAGCTATGCCGCGCAGTTCGCGCAGGACTTCGAGGACGCCGCCGGCTACGGCTGGGACCTGCAGCCGGCCCGCTTCGACTGGCGGCGGCTGAAGGCGAATCGCGCCAGGGAGATCGCGCGCCTCAATGGCGTGTACGAGCACCTGCTGCGCACGGCCGGCGTCGAGCTGCTGCGGGGCTGGGCGACGCTGTGCGACCCGCACACGGTGCAGGTGGCCAGCGCCGAGGGCCCGCGGCGCTGGCGCGCCCGCCACATCCTGGTCGCCACCGGCGGCACGCCCTCGGTGCCGCACTTCCCGGGACGGGAGCACGTGCTCACCTCCGACAGCATGTTCGACCTGGAGCCCTTCCCCCGCCGGCTGGTGGTGGTGGGCGGCGGCTACATCGCCTGCGAGTTCGCCTCGATCTTCCACGGCCTCGGCGCGCAGGTCACCCAGCTCTACCGGGGCGAACAGGTGCTGCGCGGCTTCGACGACGACGTGCGCGCCTTCCTCGCGCAGGAGGTCCGCCGGCACGGCGTGGACCTGCGCCTGCGCAGCGACGTCGCCGCGATCGCCCGCGACGGCGATGCACTGGCGGTGACGCTCGCCGGCGGCGAGGTGCTGCCGGCCGACGCCGTCCTGTACGCGACCGGCCGCGTGCCCAACGTCGCGGGGCTGGGCCTGGACGCGGCCGGCGTGCGCCTGTCCGCGCATGGCGGCATCGTGGTCGACGACAGCTACCGCAGCTCGGTGCCTTCGGTGCTGGCGGTCGGCGACGTCACCGCGCGGCTGCAGCTCACGCCGGTGGCGCTGGCCGAGGCGATGGTGGTGGTCGACCAGCTGTTCGGCGAAGGCAGGCGCGCCATGAGCTACGAGCTGGTGCCGACGGCCGTCTTCACCCACCCCGCCATCGGCACGGTCGGCCTCACCGAGCAGCAGGCGCGCGAACGCCATGGCCAGGTCCGCATCTTCCGCACGGACTTCCGGGCGCTGAAGAACACCCTGAGCGGCAACCCGGAGCGCACGCTGATGAAGCTGGTGGTCGATGCGGCCAGCGACCGCGTGGTCGGGCTGCACATGGTCGGGCCCGATGCCGGCGAGATCGTCCAGGGCTTCGCCGTGGCCATGAAGGCCGGCGCGACCAAGGCCGTGTTCGACGGCACGATAGGCATCCACCCTAGCGCGGCGGAGGAGTTCGTCACCCTGCGCGAACCCGTCGCCATGTGAAGCGACGGGGGCCTTCGGACACTCCCGTGACAACTTCACGCAGCTCGCAAAAAGTAAGAAACGGACTACAGGCTTTACACGCTCTTAGCCGACAGGTCGCCTGTCTCAGGCGTTCAATACCGCATGAGCGCGAGCGACAAAAACACCGGTGCGCGGGGCTGCCGCCGGTTCAGCCATGGAGTTGCAGCCCTTGCCTTCGCCTGGGGAGGCGCTGCTTTCGCGGAGGTGGTGGCGGTTCCGGCCGCGCACCTGCACCACGCGGAAGGTTCGGTCGCGTATGCGCCCCAGGGCGACAAGGAATGGCATGACGTCCAGCCGCGCCGCGTGCTCAAGCGCGGCGACCGGCTGTGGACCGACCGCGGCTCGCGCGCCGAAGTGCAGGCCGGCGGCCATGCGCTGCGGCTCAACGGCGAAACCCAGCTGGTGCTGGAGAACGTCGGCGAAACCGCCACCCAGCTGAGCCTCACGCAGGGCAACGTCGTCGCCACCGTCACCCGCATGAACCCGGGCGACAGCTTCGAGGTCGGCACGCCCAACCTCGCCTTCCGTGCCCGCCAGCCGGGCGACTACCGCATCGACGTCGACCCCAAACAGGGCGTGACGCGCGTGGCCGTGCTGTCCGGCTCGGGCGTCGTCTACGGCGAGCGTGGGGAAGCGCTCGAGGTGCGCAACGGCCAGCGCATGACCTTCAAGGACCGCAGCCTGGCCCGCGTGCAGCAGGGCGCCTTCGCCGCCACCGACGACTTCGACCGCTGGGCCGGCGCCCGCCGCCGCGGCGAACCCACGGTGAGCATGCCGAGCGTGGCCACGGCCTCGCCGGCCGCGCCCGCGCCGCACACCGGGCTGGTCAACAAGGGACGCGACATCGTCATCGCGGGCCCCGCGTCCAGCCTGCCGGGCGCAAAGCCGGCAGCCGCCGCGCCGATGCAGGTCCCGCAGGCCAAGCCGCAGCTGGCGCCCGCGCCGCTCGCACCGCAGCTGGCCAAGGCGCAGCCCATTCCGAATGCCCAGGTGCCGCAGAACGCGCCGGCCGCCGTGCCCTTGCGCGTGACCGCGCCCGGCGCCAACGCACCCGCCGCTTCGCAAGGCGCGGCGGCCGCCCAGGCCGCGGCGCAGGCCGCCGCCCAGGCGCAGGCCCGGGCCGAAGCGGACGCACGTGCCGCGGCGCAAGCCGAGGCCGCAGCACGGGCGGCGCAGGCCGCTCGGGCGAAAGCCGCCCAGGCAGCAGCCCACGCGAAGGCCGCGCGCGAGGAGCAGGAACAGCGCCAGCGCGCCGCGCAGCTGCAGCGGGCCGAGGAAGAACGGCGCAGCGCCGCCGCTGCGGATGCCCGCCGCGCCGACGAGCGCAAGCGCGCGACCGCCGCCAGGCGTGCCGACGAAGAGCGCCGCCAGGCGCTGGCCAAGCGTGAGCGGGACCAGGACCACAAGCGGGCGCTTGCCGGCAAGCGTGCCGAGGAAGAACGCCGCGCGCTGCAGGCCAGGCGGGCGGAGGAAGAACGCCGCGCCGCGCAGGCGAAGCGGGCCGCCGAGGAGAAGAAGCTCGCGGCCGCACGCAAGGTGGAGGCCCAGAAGGTCGCGGAGGCGCGCCGCCGCCAGCTCGCCCGCCTGCAGGAGCAGGCCGAACGCGAGGAACAGACGGTGCAGGCGCGGCGCGAGCAGCAGGCCCGCAGGGCGGAGGAAGAGCGTCGGGAGGAACAGGCGCGCCGCGAAGAGCAGTACCGCCGGGAGGAACAGGCGCGCCGCGATGAAGCCTATCGCCGCGAACGCGCCCTGGCGGAACAGCAGCGGCGCGAGTACGAGCGCCGGGAGCAGGAAGTGTGGCTGCGGCAGCAGCAGTACCAGCAGCCCTATCCGCAATACCAGCCGGCCCGCCCCGCGCCCATGGGGTGCCGGCCCGCCGGGTCAGTTGACGCGGCGCGTGTAGGTCCGGGTGACGGAAGACGGCTTGTCCTCTTCCGGGGGCAGGTAGATCGTGGTGCGGTCGATCTTGGCGTCGAAGGCGGCGATCTCGGCGCTCGCGCAACGGATCACGGCGCGGTCGAGGGGATGACACTGTCGCTGGCTCAGTTTGGTCAGCTCCTGGGACTGGTCGATGTGGGCACGGACCTGGGCGGGATCGACCATCAGGGCAAAGGGATTGGCGGCCAACGCTGTCGTCATGTTCTTGGACTCCTTGGGAAATCGCGCTCTGAGCGACCTTGTTCTGGATGACGCAGACTGTCGTCCCGCCCCTCAAAAACCAAGGTCAGCCGAGTCCGTTACACCTTGTAGGACTGTGGCGCACCGCCGGCCGGGTTGAAGGGGCTTGCAAGCGGAGTTGCACAATAGGCGCATGCCCTTCCTGCCGCCTTTCATCGCCCCCACCTTCCACCACGATGCCGAAAGCGCCCTGGACCAGGTGCGCGCGATCTACGCACAGCAGATCCACCACCTGCGCGAGGCGATGCAGCGCTTCGTCGCCGGTGACGCGCTGCCCTCGCGCGTGCGGGGCTGCTATCCCTACGTGCGCATCCACACCGACAGCGTGGTGCCGCAGGCGGCGCTGGAGAACGCGGGTCTGTCGTACGGCTTCGTCGCCAGCGCCGGCCGCTACGAAACCACGGTGACGCGGCCGGACCTGTACGCGAACTACTACCTCGAACAGTTCCGGCTGCTGCTGCAGAACCACGCGGTGCCGCTGGAAGTCGGCACCAGCAGCGAGCCGATCCCGATCCACTTCTCCTTCGCGGAGCACGACCACATCGAAGGCAACCTGCCGCCGGCGCGCAGGATGATGATGCACGACCTGTTCGACCTGCCGGACCTGGGCAACATGGACGACGGCATCGCCAACGGCATCATGCGCTTCGAGCACGGGCAGGCGCACCCGCTGTCGCTGTTCACCGCTTCCCGCGTGGACTACTCGCTGCACCGCCTGCGCCACTACACGGGCAGCACGCCCGACTGGTTCCAGAACTTCGTGATGTTCACGAACTACCAGTTCTACATCGACGAATTCATCAAGCTCGGCCACGAGGAGATGAACCGCCCGGACAGCGACTACATCGCCTTCGTCGAACCCGGCAACGTGGTGACGCGGCGCGTGGGCCTGGCGCGCGAGCCGCAGGACAGCTTCGGCGCGCCACCCCCGCGGCTGCCGCAGATGCCGGGCTACCACCTGATCCGCCAGGGCCACAGCGGCATCACGATGGTCAACATCGGCGTCGGCCCCGCCAACGCGAAGAACATCACCGACCACGTCGCGGTGCTGCGCCCGCACGCGTGGATGATGCTCGGGCACTGCGCGGGCCTGCGCAACAGCCAGCAGCTCGGGGACTACGTGCTGGCCCACGGCTACGTGCGCGAGGACCACGTGCTGGACGAGGAACTGCCGCTGTGGATCCCGATCCCGGCATTGGCCGAGATCCAGCTGGCGCTGGAACACGCGGTGGCGGACGTCACCCAGTGCAAGGGCGCGGACTTGAAGCGCATCATGCGCACGGGCACCGTCGCCAGCACCGACAACCGCAACTGGGAGCTGCTCCCGGGCAACGAGCCGCAGCGCCGCTTCTCGCAAAGCCGCGCGGTGGCGCTGGACATGGAGAGCGCCACCATCGCGGCCAACGGCTTCCGCTTCCGCGTGCCCTACGGCACCCTGCTGTGCGTGAGCGACAAGCCGCTGCACGGGGAGATCAAGCTGCCCGGCATGGCCAACCACTTCTACCGCGAGCGCGTCGACCAGCACCTGCGCATCGGCATGCGCGCCATCGAGATCCTGCGCTCACAGGGCCCGCAGCGGCTGCACAGCCGCAAGCTGCGGGCGTTCGACGAGGTGGCTTTCCAGTAGCGCCCGCGCCAGGTCGGTCCCGGTAGGTCGGGGTGAGCGCGCGCAGCGCCGAACCCCGACACTCAAAGCGCCGCTTCCGTCTCGATCACCGTCGCCATCGCCTCCCCCAGCCGCACCGGCTTGGTGGTCGCCCAGTCGGGCGTGAAGGTCAGCACGTTCTTCGGGAACAGCATGATCACCGTCGAGCCGAGCAGGAAGCGGCCCATCTCCGCGCCCTTGGCCAGCACCACCTGCTGGTCGTCGTAGCGCCACTCGCGCGGCGCGCGCGTGCGGGGAGGATTCACCACGCCGTGCCACACCGTCGCCATGCTGCCGACGATGGTGGCGCCCACCAGCACCATCACCATCGGCCCGTGCGCGCATTCGAACTCGCACACCACCCGCTCGTTGCGCGCGAACAGGCTGGGCACGTGGCGCGCGGTGAGCGGATTGACCGAGAACAGGTCGCCGGGGATGTAGATCATCCGCTTCAGGCGCCCCTCGCAAGGCATGTGGATGCGGTGGTAGTCCTTGGGCGCGAGGTAGAGCGTGGCGAAGTGCCCGTGGTCGAACTGGTGCGCCAGTGCCTGGTCGCCGCCCACCAGCGCGCGTCGAGTAGCTGTGGCCCTTGGCCTGGAACAGCTGGTCGCGCTCGATCGGGCCGAACTGGCTGATCGCCGCGTCCACCGGGCAGATGAAGGGCGCGGCGGCCAGGGGGGCCGCGCGCCCTCGCGCAGGGGCCGCGTGAAGAAGTCGTTGAAGCTCGCGTAGCTCTCGATGCGCGGGTCGGCCGCCTCGCCCATGTCCACCTTGTAGTGCTTCACGAAGCGGCGGACCATGGCATGCGTGAAGGAGCCGAGCTGCATGCTCGCAACCTTGCCCATCAGGATGGTCAGCAGCTTCTTGGGCAACAGGTACTGCTGCGTGATCGGCAGCGGGGGAGCAAGGGGAACAAGCGGTGGCCTCTCGGGCAAATGGAAAATTCTACGGCCCGCCGCGAAAAGCCGGGTTGGGACACAATGGCCGCCGCCCATGACCGAGCCCCTGTTCGACGCCCGCCACCTGAGCAAGCGCTACGGCAGCACCACCGTCGTCGACGACCTTTCCTTCCGGATCGCCGCCGGCGAGTGCCTGGGCGTCATCGGCCCCAACGGCGCCGGCAAGACCACCACCATCCGCATGTGCCTGGGCCTGACCGAGCCCGACGGCGGCGAGATCCGGGCGCTCGGCCTGCAGATGCCGCGCGACGAACTCGCGATCAAGGCGCAGCTGGGCGTGGTGAGCCAGTTCGATTCGCTCGACCCGGATTTCAGCTGCGCCGAGAACCTGCTGGTGTACGGCCGCTACTTCGGCATGCAGGAGCAGCGCATCCGCGACCGCATCCCGCAGCTGCTGGAGTTCGCCGCGCTCACGCACAAGGCGGACGCCCGGCCCGGCGAGCTGTCCGGCGGCATGCGCCGCCGGCTGTCGCTGGCGCGCGCGCTGGTCAACGATCCGCGCCTGCTCATGCTCGACGAGCCGACGACCGGCCTGGACCCGCAGGCCCGCCACCTGATGTGGGAGCGGCTGCAGGTGCTGCTGCAGCAAGGCAAGTCCATCCTGCTGACCACGCACTTCATGGACGAGGCCGAGCGCCTGTGCGACCGCCTGCTGGTGCTGGACCATGGCCGCAAGATCGCGGAAGGCCGCCCGCGCGACCTGATCGCCGAACACCTGGAGCCCGACGTGGTGGAAGCGTACGGCAACGGCGCGCTGTCGCTGGCGCAGTCGCCGCTGAAGGCCATGGCCGGACGCACCGAGGTCAGCGGCGAGACCGTCTTCTTCTACACGCAGGATGCGCGGCCGCTGCTGGATGCGCTGGGGCGCGAGCATCCCAAGCTGCGCACCTTGCACCGGCCCTCGAACCTGGAGGACCTGTTCCTGAAACTCACGGGCCGGCAGATCCGGGAGGGCGCCTGATGAGGACCCATGTCTCGCACTGGCGCGCCCCGCGCCTGTCGCTGCGCTGGTGGCCGGTGTTCCGGCGCAACCTGCTGGTGTGGCGCAAGCTGGCCATCCCCAGCCTGATCGGCAACATCGCCGAGCCGCTGATCTGGCTGGTGGCCTTCGGCTACGGCATGGGCGCGCTGGTGGGGCGCGTGCGGGTGGAGGGCATGGAGGTGCCCTACATCCTGTTCCTGGCCAGCGGTTCGATCTGCATGAGCGCCATGAACGCGGCGACCTTCGAGGCGCTCTACTCCGCCTTCTCGCGCATGCACGTGCAGAAGACCTGGGACGGCATCATGAACGCGCCGGTGAGCCTGGACGACATCGTGATGGCGGAGATGCTGTGGGCCGCGTACAAGGCGATCTTCACCGTCACCGCCATCCTGCTCGTGATGCTCGGGCTGGGCATCTCCTACAGCCCCAAGCTGCTCGCGGCCTGGCTGGTGCTGGCGGGCGCCGGGGTCACCTTCTCCTGCATCGCCCTGATTTTCAACGCGCTGGCGAAAGGCTACGATTTCTTCACCTACTACTTCACCCTGTTCCTGACGCCCATGATGTTCCTCTCCGGCGTGTTCTTCCCGCGCGAGCAGCTGCCGGAGCTGGTGCGCCTGTTCGCCGACTGGCTGCCCCTGACGGCGGCGGTGGAACTGGTGCGGCCGATGTTCATGGACCGCTGGCCCGCGCAGCCGCTGCGGCACCTGCTGGTGCTCGCCGCCTATGCCGTCGGGGCCTTCTGGGTGGCCCTGGCGGTGACGCGCCGCCGGTTCGCCGCCTGAGCCCGCACGCATGGCCGCGCCGCTCCCGCCGGACCTGGTCGCCATGATGGCGCGGGGCATCTCCGTGATCGTCGCCGCGCGCGACGCGGGTCTGCGCCCCAGCCTGATGCGCGCGGTGGGCAGCCGGGTCGAGGCGGACGGCCGCGACATCACGGTCTACCTGTCGCGTCCGCAGTCGCGCCAGGTGCTGGAGGACCTCGCGTCCAACGGCCACATCGCCGTGGTGTTCAGCGAGCCGTCCACCCACCGCACCGTGCAGCTCAAGGCCTCGCGGGTGGAGATGCGCGGCGCCGGCGAAGGCGACGCGCCGGTGCTGGCCCGCTACCTGCGCTCCATGGAGCACGAGATCCAGCAGGTCGGGTTCGCGCCGCCGCTGACCCGCGCCATGCTGGCGCACCGGCTGCAGGACGTGGTGGCGGTGCGCTTCACGCCCGAGCAGGCCTTCGACCAGACCCCGGGGCCGCGCGCCGGCAGCCCGCTGGGGGGCGCGCGGTGAAGGCGCCCGCGCTGCAGGACATCCGCTGCTGCTTCGAGGGCATCATCCCCGCGGTGGTCGCCACCTGCGCGGCCGACGGCACGCCCAACGTCGCCTACATCTCGCAGGTGTTCTACGCCGACGAGCGCCACGTGGCGCTGTCCTTCCAGTTCTTCAACAAGACGCGGCAGAACATCCTGGCCAACCCGCGGGCCACCGCCCTGCTGCTCGACCCGGGCACCGCGCAGTTCTACCGCCTCCACATCCGCTACCTGCGCACGGAGACCGACGGCCCGCTGTTCGAGGGCATGCGCGCGCAGCTCGCCGGCATCGCCTCGCACAGCGGCATGCAGGACGTGTTCCGCCTGCTCGGTTCGGACGTGTACGAGGTCGAGCGCATCGAGGTGCTGGAAGGCGAACCGCTGCCTCCGCGGCCGCCGCGCACCGGGCTGCTCGGGGCGGTGCGCCGTGCCGGCGAAAGGCTGGCGCGCTGCGCAAGCCTGGACGAGGCCCTGAACGCGGTGCTGGCCAGCCTGAACGACTTCCTCGGCATCCGCCACGCGATGGTGCTGATGCTCGATGCCGGGGCGCAGCGCCTGTACACGGTGGCCAGCTGCGGCTACGCGACCTCCGGCGTCGGCTCGGAGATCCGGGTCGGCCAGGGCGTGATCGGGGTCGCCGCGCGGGAACGCACGCCGGTGCGCATCGGCCACATGACCAGCGCGGCGCTGTACACGCAGGCCATGCGCAGCAGCCTGGATGCCAGCGCCCCGGACTTCCCGGCGGTCGCCGAGATCCCCTACCCGGGTCTCGCGCAGCCGCACAGCCAGCTGGCGGTGCCGATCCAGAACGGCGGCCGCATCCTGGGCGTGCTGTTCGTGGAGAGCACGCAGGAACTGCAATTCAGCTACGAGGACGAGGATGCGCTGGTGGCGATCGCGGGCCACCTGGGCGCGGTGATCGAGCAGATGCAGGCGGCCAACGACGCCGCCGACGCGGGGCGGCCCCGCCGCCCCACTCCCCGGGTGCGCCGGCCGCCGAAGCGCCCATGGTGGTGCGCCATTTCGCGGCCAACGACAGCATCTTCCTGGGCGACACCTACCTGATCAAGGGCGTGGCCGGCGCGATCCTGTGGAAGCTGCTGCGCGACCACCGGCAGCTGGGGCGCACGGAATTCAGCAACCGCGAGCTGCGGCTCGACCCGGCGCTGAAGCTTCCCGACGTCTGCGACAACTTGGAGGCCCGCCTGCTGCTGCTGCAGCGTCGGCTGGCCGAGCAGGGCGGCGGCCTGCGCATGGAGAAGACGGGCCGCGGCCGCTTCCGCCTGGTGCTGGCGCGCCCCGTGGAACTGGTGTCCTCGTAGGCAGGGGTGCGCCGGCGGGCGCCCCCGGCACCCCTCAGGCCTCCACCAGGCCGCGCACCGGCGCGATGCCCAGCGCCCGCGCCAGCTTGGTCCACTCCGCGGCCGTGAGGTGCGGCAGCGCCGTATCGACGATCGCGTCGAACACCTCGGGCGGCGCCTTGGCGCGCACGTCCGCCAGCATGTGGAAGCGTTCCAGCGGGTTCATGAACGGCACCAGCCAGCGGGCGATCGCCATCATCTCCTGCGGCGGGATGGAGGCCACCAGCGCGTCGTGGATCGCCACCAGCTCGGCGTCGGTGTAGCGCGCCCACAGCACGGCGCCGTGGGCCGTTTCCTCGACGTGCATGTGCTCGAAGTTGCCAGCCACGAACAGGGCCAGTTCGCGGTACAGCTCCAGCGCGTCGGCGTGGCGCCGGGCGGGCGAGGCGGCGCCCATTCGCGCCGCCATCTGCGCCAGCCTTTCGATGTGCCGCACGTGGTCCTCGTGCTCGTGCGCGATGCGGTCGCTGGCGCCCGGTGCGCGCGCCTCGATCGCGGCGTGCACGAACGCGTTCTCGTGCGCCAGATGCGCGCCGCAGAAGCCGAGCAGCTGCAGCACGCGCTCTTCGGTGCGCGCGACCTCGGCATCGTCGGCGGGGTCCATGCGGCCGACGGCCAGCAGGGTGTCGGCCATGAAGGCGCGCAGCGCCTTGTGGATGCCGGTGTACATGTCGAAGCGAGGCGCTTCGGCGGCCGCGACGCGGGCCAGTTCCTGGGAGGTGATCTTCATGGGCTTCTTTCGCTTGGGAGACGGCAGGTTCGCCGCGGAAAGAAGTCTAGGAACGCGGCCCCGCGCGCGTTCTGAAGAAAGCCTTAAGCGAACCCTCAGCAAACCTTAAGCGGGCACGGGCTCCGCCGGGACGTGAACTGCTTCACGCTGCGCCTGCGCCGACTGCCTGATCATCTCCGCCGCCTTCTCCCCGATCATGATCACCGGCGCATTGGTGTTGCCGCCGACGATGCTGGGCATGATGGACGCATCCACCACCCGCAAGCCCTCGATCCCGCGCACGCGCAGCTGCGCGTCCACCACGTCCATCGGCCCGTTGCCCATGCGGCAGGTGCCCACCGGGTGGTAGATGGTGTCGGCGTGGTTGCGCACGAAGGCTTCGATGGCCGCGTCGTCGCGCGCGCCGGCGGAGGTGGCGAGCTCGCGGCCGCGGAAGCCCGCCAGCGCCGGCTGCTCCAGGATGTGGCGCATCACCTTGAAGCCACGCACCAGGCGGCGCACGTCGTCGGCATCGGCCAGGAAGTTCGGGTCGATGCGCGGCGCGGCCAGCGGGTCCGGGCTGTGCAGCTGCAGCGTGCCGCGGCTCTTCGGGCGCAGCAGGCAGACGTGGCAGGAATAGCCGTGGCCGAACACCGTCTTGCGGCCGTGGTCCACCAGCTTGCCGATCACGAAGTGCAGCTGCAGGTCCGGGATCGCTTCCTCCGGCGCGCTGCGGATGAACCCCCGCCTCGGCGAAGTTGGTCGTGAGCAGGCCGCTGCGCTGCCGGCGCCATTCGAGGATGCCCTTGACCGTGTTGACGATGCCCCGGGGCGACAGGCCGAACAGGTCGGTGAGGTGCGGCGCATCCACCACCTGCACCACGTCCACGTGGTCGTGCAGGTTCTGGCCGACGCCGGGCAGGTGGTGCTCGATCGGGATGCCGTGCTGGCGCAGGTGCTCCGCCGGGCCGATGCCCGAGAGCATCAGCAGCTGCGGCGACAGCAGCGCGCCCGCGCTCAGGAGCACCTCGCGCCGGGCGCGCAGTTCCCGGTCGTGACCGTCCTGCCGGAAGGTGACACCGACCGCGCGCCGGCCTTCCAGCAGCACGCGCGTGGCGTGGGCGCCGGTGAGCACGTGCAGGTTGGCCCGGTGGCGGTTCGGCGCCAGGTAGGCCTTGGCGGCGCTGAAGCGCTCGCCGTTCTTGTGGGTCACCTGGTAGAGGCCGACGCCTTCCTGCTCGGCGCCGTTGAAGTCCCTGTTTTCCGGGTAGCCCGCCTGCTTCGCCGCCTCCACGAACACCGGGCCGAAGCGGTGCGGGCTGCGCAGGTCCATCACGTTCAGGGGACCGTCGGCGCCGTGGAAGGCGTCGGCGCCGCGCTCGTTGTGCTCGGACTTGCGGAACCAGGGCAGCACCTCGTCCCAGGACCAGCCGGCGTTGCCTTCGGCCGCCCAGCGGTCGTAGTCGCTGCGGTGGCCGCGGGCGTAGATCATCGCGTTGACGGAGCTCGAGCCGCCCAGCACCTTGCCCCGCGGCTGGTAGCCGCTGCGCCCGTTCAGGCCGGCCTGCGGCACCGTCTGGAAGCCCCAGTTCGCCTGCCCGTTCTTCGCCAGCAGCGCGAGCCCGGCCGGGCAGTGGATCAGCACGCTGGTATCGGGCGGGCCGGCCTCGAGCAGCGCGACCTGCACCTGCGGGTCCTCGCTCAGGCGGGCGGCCAGCACGCAGCCCGCGGAACCGCCGCCCACGATCAGGTAGTCCACGGCGGGGGAGGCATAGCGGCCATCGATCTCTCCTCAAGCTGCGCCCAGTCTAGGGAAACCCTCGCCCGCCCGGCCGGGTGGCTGCTCTAATGTGCGTCATGGAAAACGCCATGCCGCCCGCCGAGGGCACCATCACCACCGAGCGGCGCGGCGCGCTGCTGCTGGTGGGCATCAACCGGCCCGCCAAGCGCAACGGCTTCACGCCGCGCATGTTCCGCGAGCTGGCACAAGCGTACACCCTGCTGGACGACGATCCCGCGCTGCGCGTGGGCGTGCTGTTCGCGCACGGGGACCACTTCACCGCCGGCCTCGACCTGCCGACCATCGCCCCTTCCATGCAGAAGGGCGAGAAGCTGTGGCCGCAGGACGCCGTGGAGCCGCTGAACCTGGGGACGCCCGGCTACCGCCGCCGTACCAAGCCCATGGTGGTCGCGGTGCAGGGCATCACCTTCACGCTGGGCATCGAGCTGATGCTGGCCGCCGACATCGTGGTGGCGGCCGACGATTGCCGCTTCTCGCAGCTGGAGGTCCAGCGCGGGATCATGGCCACCGGCGGCGCGACCCTGCGCATGGCCGAGCGGGCCGGCCTGGGCAATGCGCTGCTGCACCTGCTGACCGGCGACGAATTCGGCTCCGCCGAGGCGCTGCGCCTGAACTTCGTGCAGAAGGTGGTGCCCAAGGGCCGGCAGCTCGACGAGGCGATCCGCATCGCCGAGAGCGTCGCGGCCCAGGCGCCGCTGGCGGTGGTGGCCACGCGCCTCAATGCCCTGAAGGCGGTGGAGCGCGGGCCGCTGGAAGCCATGGCGGAGTTCGTCTCCGTGCAGCAGCGCCTGTCGCGCACCGAGGACGCGGCCGAGGGCCTGAAGTCCTTCGTCGAGAAGCGCCCGTCGCGGTTCAGCGGCAGGTAATTCCCTCGCTGCCGCGCCTGTCATTCCGGGCCTGACCCGGGATCCATTCCCCTGTTGCCCGCATTGAATTGCACGCAATTCAATTTCGAGCTACAGTTCATCCCATGCCGGCACGCAAGCTCTCCCCCGACCAGGCCCTGCTGCTGGACAACCAGCTGTGCTTCGCCTTGTATTCCGCCTCGCTGGCCATGACCAAGCTGTACAAGCCGCTGCTCGACGAGCTGGGCCTGACCTACCCGCAGTACCTCGTGATGCTGGTGCTGTGGGAGACCGACGGCCTGATGGTCTCCGAACTCGGCCAGCGGCTCACGCTCGACTCCGGCACGCTCACCCCCTGCTCAAGCGGCTCGAATCCTCCGGGCTGGTCAGCCGCCTGCGCGCGGTGGAGGACGAGCGCCGCGTGCACATCCACCTCACCGCCGCGGGCCGCAAGCTCAAGGCCAGGGCCGCCAAGGTCCCGGGCTGCGTGCTGGCGGCCAGCCAGTGCTCCATTCCCGAGCTGTTGCAGCTCACCGGACAGATCCGCACCCTGCGCGAGCGCCTCGCGGCGTGAACGCACCGTTTCCACCCGCTTCGACGAAGCATTTCCCCACCAAGGACAAGACATGACCACGCCCCTGAACAAGGTTCTCTACACCGCCCGCACCCACGCCGTCGGCGGCCGCGAAGGCAGCGGCCGCTCCGACGACGGCCGCATCGACGTCAAGCTGTCCTCGCCCGGCGGTCCCGGCAACGGCACCAACCCCGAGCAGCTGTTCGGCGTCGGCTACTCCGCCTGCTTCATGGGCGCGATGAAGGCGGTGGCGCCCAAGCTCGCCATGACGGTGCCGGCGGAAACCGCGATCGACACCGAAGTGGACCTGGGCCCGACCGCCAACGGCTACGGCATCGCCGTGCGCATGAAGATCACGCTGCCCGGCGTCGAGCGCGCCAAGGCGGAGCAGCTGGTGGCCGAAGCGCACAAGGTCTGCCCCTACTCCAACGCGACCCGTAACAACATCGCCGTCGACATCAGCGTCGCCTGAGGTCCCGCGGCGACAATGCCGCATGACCGCAGACGCCCGCCATCCCTACGAGACGCTCACGCCCGACGTCGTGCTGGACGCACTGGCGTCTGTGGGCCTCTACGGGGACGGGCGGCTGCTCGGGCTGAGCTCCTACGAGAACCGGGTCTACCAGATCCACCTGGAGGACCCGTTCGAAGGCTCGGCCATCGTGGTGGCCAAGTTCTACCGGCCGGGCCGCTGGAGCGAGGCGCAGATCCTGGAGGAGCACGCCTTCTCCGCCGAGCTGCAGCGCTCCGAGGTGCCGGCGGTGGCGCCCTTTGCGCCCGGCGGCCGCACCCTGCACACCTTCGCGGGCTTCCAGTTCAGCGTGTCGCCGCGGCGCGGCGGCCGTGCGCCCGAACTGGACGACGCCGAAGTGCTGGAGTGGATCGGCCGCTACCTCGCGCGCCTGCACACGGTGGGCGGCAAGTCCGCCTTCAGCGTGCGGCCGGCGCTGGACGTGCACACCTTCGGCGAGGAGCCGCGCGACTGGCTGCTGGCGCACGACGGGATCCCGCTGGACGTGCAGGGCGAGTGGCAGCGCGGCTGCGAGCTCGCGCTGGCACAGGTCCGCACCGCCTTCGACGTCGCACGCGAAGCCGGCGTGAAGCACCTGCGCCTGCACGGCGACTGCCATCCCGGCAACATCCTCTGGACGCCCGATGCGGGGCCGCACTTCGTGGACCTGGACGACGCGCGCACGGGCCCCGCGGTGCAGGACCTGTGGATGCTGCTGTCGGGCGACCGCGGCCAACGGCAGAAGCAATTGGGTGCGCTGGTGGACGGCTACGAGCAGATGCGCGACTTCGACCGCGCGGAACTCGCGCTGATCGAGCCGCTGCGCACGCTGCGCCTGATCCATTACAGCGCGTGGCTGGCGCGCCGCTGGGACGACCCGGCCTTCCCGATCGCGTTCCCGTGGTTCGGCAGCTCGGATTACTGGCGCGGGCAGGTGCAGATGCTGGAGGAGCAGCGTGAGGCGATGGAGGAGCCGGCGCTGGTGGCGTGAGCTACTTCAGCGGGTTCTCCAGCACCCCGATCCCGCCGATCTCGATCTTCACCACGTCCCCCGACTTCAGGTACTTGGGCGGCTTGTAGCCGATGCCCACGCCGGCCGGCGTGCCGGTGGCGATCAGGTCGCCCGGGTACAGCGTGATGCCGGCGGAGATGCACTCGATCAGCGTCGGGATGTCGAAGATGAAATCCTTGGTGTTGGCGTCCTGGCGCAGCTCGCCGTTCACCCAGCACTTCACGTCGGTGTTCTGGCCGTCCATCTCGTCGGCCGTCACCAGCCACGGGCCCATGGGGCAGAAGGTGTCGAAGGACTTGCCCAGCAGCCACTGCGAGTGGCGGCCCTGCCAGTCGCGCGCCGTCATGTCGTTGATGATCGTGTAGCCCCACACGTGCTTCATCGCGTCGGCCTTGCTGATGCCCTTGCCGCCCTTGCCGATCACCACCGTCAGTTCCCTTCGTAGTCGATCGCGGTGGAGACTTCGGCCGGGATCACGATCGCGTCCTTGGGCCCGATCACCGACTCGGGCACCTTCGAGAAGATGATGGGTGCCGACGGAATGTCGCCACCGGACTTCGCGCTCGAGTCGAAGCCGCTGCCCGCGAACTCCTTGGCGTGCGCGTGGTAGTTCTTGCCGACGCAGAACACGTTGCGGCGCGGACGCGGGATCGGCGCGGTGAGCTGCACCTGGTCCAGCGCGATGGCCTTGCCCGTCGCCAGAAGCGCGCGTCCTGCGGCCTGCGCCTCCACCAGAGGCAGGGCGCCGAGCGCCGCTTCGGCGGCCGAAAACTGGAAGGGCTCGATGCTGCGGGCGTCAGCGGAAATGCGGCCCACGCCCTGCTGGCCCTGGTAACGATATGCTGCGATCTTCATCGGGAAAACTCTCTTTCTCGGCCAGAACGGCGCTCTGTAGCATGCTAACAAAACGTCCCTCAGGAGTTCCCCCAATGTTCCGTCGAATTTTCCTGGCTGCGGGCCTTGTTACCGCCGCCGGCCTCGCTGTCGCGCAGGCTGCCTACCCGACCAAGCCGATCACCATGATCGTGCCCTTCCCGCCGGGCGGGCTGGCCGACACGGTCGGGCGGCCGGTGGCGGAAGCGATGGCGCGGGACCTGGGCCAGCCGGTGGTGATCGAGAACAAGGGCGGCGCGGGCGGCGGCATCGGCATGGCGCAGGCCTCCAAGGCAGCGCCCGACGGCTACACGGTCCTGATGGCACTGTCCTCGTACAGCGTGCTGCCCGAAGCCGACCTGCTGCTCGGCCGCCAGCAGATGTACGCGTACAACTCGCTGCGGCCGATCGCGCGCTTCACCGCCGACCCGACCGTGCTGGCCGTGCGCGCGGACGCGCCCTGGAAGAGCGTGAAGGACTTCGTGGAAGACGCGCGCAAGCGGCCCGGCGCGATCAACTTCGGCTCCTCCGGCAACTACGGGACCATGCACGTGCCGATGGAGATCCTCAAGCAGGTCGCCGGCGTCAGCATGACGCACATCCCCTACACCGGCGCCGGCCCGGCCGTGGTCGCGCTGCTGGGCGGCCAGGTCGACGCGCTGTCCACCGGCCCCGCGACCGTTCTGCAGCACGTCAAGGCAGGCAAGATCCGCGTGCTGGGCCACTGGGGCACCACGAAGTTGGAGACCATGCCCGAGGTGCCTTCGCTCAAGCAGGCCGGCTACAACGCCGAGTACGCGCAGTGGTCGGGCCTGTTCGTGCCCGCCGGCACGCCGGAGCCCGTGGTGCAGCGCCTGCGCCAGGCGGCGCGCGCGGCGGCCAACGACCAGAAGGTGAAGGACGTGATCATGAACGCCGGCAGCCCCATCCTTTACCAGGACGCGCCGGACTTCGAGAAGTACGTGCAGGGCGACGTCAGGCGCATGGCCAGCGTGGTCAAGCGCATCGGCAAGGTCGAGTGAAGGAGCCTCCCATGAAGCGCCACCTGTTCCTGCGCTGGCTGGCCGCCGGCGCCTGCGCCGCGGGCCTGCTGCATGCCCTGCCTGCCGCCGCGCAGGAATGGCCCACGCGCCCGATCCGCATCGTCGTGCCCTTCGCCACCGGCGGGTCGGCCGACGTGTACGCGCGCTTCCTGGCGCAGCGGCTGCCGGCGATCCTCGGCCAGCCCGTGGTGGTGGAGAACCGTCCCGGCGCCGGCGCGGTGATCGGCACCGACCTGGTGGCCAAGGCTCCGGCGGATGGCTACACGTTGCTGCTGATGTCGAACACCCACACGGTGAACGAAACGCTGGTGGCCAGCAAGCCCTACAACCTCACGCGCGACTTCGTCGCCGTGGCGCCGATCAACTACGCGGACCTGATCTTCGTCGCCCATCCCTCGGTGCCGGCGGCCAACGTGCGCGACCTGCTGAAGATGGCCAAGGAGCGGCCGGGCAAGTTCAACTACGCCTCGTCGGGCACCGGCACGCCTTACCACATGGCCGGCGAGCTGTTCAAGGCGATGTCGGGCGTGTACCTCGTGCACATCCCGTACAAGGGCAGCTCCGGTGCGCGCACCGACCTGCTCGGCGGCCAGGTCGACCTGATGTTCGACGCGGTCACCACCATGGTGGAACAGGTGAAGGCCGGCAAGGTCAAGGCGATCGCCACCACCGGCAAGTCGCGTTCCGCCGCGCTGCCCAACGTGCCCACCGTGCACGAGTCGGGCGTGCCCAACTACGAAGCGACCATCTGGCTGGGCGTGCTCGCACCCAAGGCCACGCCGGCCGCGGTGGTCAGCAAGCTGAACGACGCCATCACCAGGATCGTGTCGCAGCCCGAGGTCCAGCAAGGCTGGACCCAGCAGGGCGCCACCGCGATGGTGATGAACCCGCAGGTGTTCGACAAGTACGTGCAGGACGACATCCAGAAATGGGCGAAGCTGATCCAGTCCGCCGGCATCAAGGCGGACTGATGACGAAGACGCTGCGCATCCTGAGCGGCGGCGCCGCCCAAGGCCTGGTGGGCCGGCTGCAGGCGGAGTTCGAGAAGAAGCACGACTGCCGCATCGAGGGCAGCTTCGGCGCGGTCGGCGCCATGCGCGACAAGCTGCTGGCCGGCACGCCCTGCGACCTGCTGATCCTCACGCAGGCGCTGGTCGACGAACTGGCGGCGCAGGGCCGCGCGCAGACCGCGTCGGTCACGCCGGTGGGCCGGGTGAAGACCGGCGTGGCGCTGAAGGAAAAGCATGCGCCGGTGGCGATCCGCACGCCGGAAGACCTGAAGGCACTGCTGCAGGCCGCGCCCGAGATCTACTTCCCCGATCCGGCCAAGGCCACGGCGGGCATCCACTTCATGAAGGTGCTGCAGGCACTCGACCTCGCCGGCGACCCGGCGAAGCTCAAGACCTACCCGAACGGCGCCACCGCGATGGCGGCGCTGGCGCAGGCGAGCGAGCCCGAGGCCGTGGGCTGCACGCAGGTGACCGAGATCCTGATCACGCCGGGCGTGCGCCTCACCGGCCTGCTGCCCGCGCCGCACGAACTGGTCACGCTCTACACGGCGGCCGTGGCGACCGACGCGCAGGAGCCGCAGCTGGCGCGCGCGCTGGTCGAGGAACTGACCGCGGCCGGCGCCGCCGAAACCCGCCGCCGCTGCGGTTTCAGCGAGGCGTCCCAGGCCTAGCCGGCACGCGCTTGCGCGCAAAAGTTGGCAACCGGGCCGTCGCCGACCAGGGTTTACCCCAGCCTGCCCGACAGGGTCGATCCGCCCTAATCCGTTCACATTTAGTAACGGAGAGATACAAATGGATCGTAGCCGTCGCCTGACTTCCGCCTCGCTCCTGGCTGCCTTCGGCGGCCTGGTGCTGCCCGGGTGCGCCAGCCGCACGCCGCTGGCGGAGGACAAGCCCACCGTCCACATCCTGAGCGGCGGCGCCGCGATGGGCCTGGTGAACCGGCTGCAACCCGCCTTCGAGGCGCAGCATGGCTGCCGCATCTCCGGCACCTATGGCGCGGTGGGGCCTGATGCGCGAGAAGCTGCTGGCCGGCGAGCCCTGCGACCTGCTGATCCTGTCGCAAAGCCTGATCACGAACCTGGAAGGCAGCGGCCACGCCGTCGCCGCCAGCTCGCGCCCGGTGGGCCAGGTGAAGACCGGCGTGGCGCTGATGGATGGCCGTGCGCCCGTGAACATCCGCAACGAGGCCGACCTGCGCGCGCTGCTGTCCTCCGCTTCCGCGCTGTACTTCCCCGATCCCGCCAAGGCCACCGCCGGCATCCATTTCATGAAGGTGCTCAAGTCCCTGGGCCTGGACCAGGACACGGCGAAGCTGCGCGCCTTTCCGAACGGCGCCACCGCGATGGCCGCGATGGCCAAGGCCGGCGACCCGAACGCGATCGGCTGCACGCAGGTCACCGAGATCATCATCACGCCCGGCGTGAAGCTGACCGGGCTGCTGCCCCCGCCGCACGAGCTGTCGACGGTCTACACCGCCTCGGTCACGAAGGCGGCGAAGCAGGCGCAGCTGGCGCAGGCGCTGGTCGCGCGCCTGATCGCCGCCGAGCACGCGGAGACGCGCCGGATCTCCGGCTTCGTCTGACGCTGGCTCAGGCCAGCAGCGCGTTCACCCGCTTCACATAGGCTGCCGGGTCCTCCGGCAGCCCGCCTTCGGCCAGCAGCGCCTGGTCGAACAGGATGTGCGCCAGGTCGTGGAAGGCCGGCGAGCCATCCAGCTTCTTCACCAGCGGGTGCGAGGCGTTCACTTCCAGCACCGGCTTCGTCTCGGGCGCCTTCTGCCCGGCCTGCTTGAGCAGGCGCGCCAGCTGCAGGCTCATGCCGCCATCGCTCACCACCAGGCAGGCCGGTGAATCGACCAGCCGCGTGGTGACGCGCACGTCCTGCGCCTTGTCCTTCAGCGCTTCCTTCAGCTTGGCAAGCACCGGCTTGAAGGACTCGGCGGCTTCTTCCGCGGCCTTCTTCTCGGCCTCGTCCTGCAGCTTGCCCAGGTCCACCTGGCCCTTGGCCACCGACTGCAGCGGCGTGCCCTCGAACTCGTTCAGGTACGACAGCGCCCACTCGTCGACGCGGTCCGTCATGTACAGGACCTCGATGCCCTTCTTGCGGAAGATCTCCAGCTGCGGGCTGTTGGCGGCCGCGGCCTGGGTGTCGCCGGTGATGTAGTAGATCGCGTCCTGGCCTTCCTTCATCCGCGCCTTGTAGTCGGCCAGCGAGACGGCGACCGTGTCGCTGGCCGTGGATGCGAAGCGCAGCAGCTTCGCGATGCGCTCGCGGTTGGCCGCATCCTCGCCCAGGCCTTCCTTGAGCACGGCTCCGAACTCGCCGTAGAACTTCGCGAAGCGGCCCTTGTCCTCCTCGCCCGCGCCTTCCTCGCGCTCGGCCTTCGCCAGGTCCTCCAGCATGGACAGCACGCGGCGCGTGTTGCCCTCGCGGATCGCCTTCACGTCGCGGCTTTCCTGCAGCAGCTCGCGGCTGACATTCAGCGGCAGGTCGGCGGAGTCCACCACGCCCTTGACGAAGCGCAGGTAGGCCGGCAGCAGCGCTTCCGCGTCGTCCATGATGAACACGCGCTTGACATAGAGCTTCACGCCCGCGGCCTTCTCGCGGTTCCACAGGTCGAAGGGCGCGTGCGAGGGGATGAAGAGCAGCTGCGTGTATTCGGTGCTGCCTTCCACCCGGTTGTGGCTCCAGGCGAGCGGGTCCTCGTAGTCGTGGCTGACCGACTTGTAGAACTCCCGGTACTGCTCCGGCGTGATGTCCTTCTTGGGCCTCGCCCACAGCGCGGTCGCCTGGTTGACGGTCTCCCATTCCTCGGAGAGCAGGTGTTCGCCGGGCTTGCCGTCCTCGCCTTCCTTCCACTCCTCCTTGCGCATCAGGATGGGCAGCGCGATATGGTCGGAGTAGCGGCCGATGATGGACTTGAGCTTCCAGCTGGAAAGGTAGTCCAGTGCGTCCTCGCGCAGGTGCAGCGTGACGCTGGTGCCGCGTTGCGCGCGCGTGATCGTCTCGACCTCGAAGTCGCCGGCGCCGCCGCTCACCCAGCGCACGCCCTCTTCCGGCTTCAGCCCCGCGCGGCGCGACTCGACGGTGATCCTGTCGGCCACGATGAAGCCCGAATAGAAGCCGACGCCGAACTGCCCGATCAGCTGCGCGTCCGCCTTCTGGTCGCCCGACAGCCTGTTCATGAACTCGCGGGTGCCGCTCTTGGCGATGGTGCCCAGGTTGTCGATGGCTTCCTGCTGCGACAGGCCGATGCCGGTGTCGGCGATCGTGAGGGTGCGCGCGTCCTTGTCGAAGGAGACGCGCACCTCCAGCTTGGGCGCGTCCTCGTACAGGCCGGGCTGGTGCAGGGCTTCGAAACGCAGCTTGTCGCAGGCGTCCGAGGCGTTGGAGATCAGCTCGCGCAGGAAGATCTCCTTGTTGGAATACAGGGAGTGGGTGACGAGGTGCAGCAGCTGCGCGACCTCGGCCTGGAAGGAGAGGGTCTGTTTCTGGCTCATGGCGTTGGGTGGGAATGCGGCGCTCACGAGCTAGGGGCAACCCGTGAACTTTTCAAGGCGGCTGATGCTACTGCACCCCGACGTGAATTTTTCGACGTTTCCCGCCGAGTATCGGCGCCCGGCGGCTCGGAAGTCGTGCAACGAGTGGTTACAGTGCATTCCTATGAGGATCGAGCTGCCTTCCACTTCCTGGGCCGACACGGTGCAGCGCGCCGAGGACGACGCGCACACGCTGACCGTGGCCACGCAACCCGCCACCGAGTGGCTGGGTGGCTCCTGGCGTGCCGAGCCGCAGCAGGCGCTGCGCACGCAGGTCAGCGAAGCGGAGCCGGTGTTCGTCACGATCACCTTCTGAAACCCGCCTCTCCATGAAAAAAGGGCTGCAGTCGCAGCCCTTTTTCATTGCGGCGCGTGCCGCTTCAGAAGCTCAGTTCGCCCGAGGGGATCTTGCCCAGGCGCAGCGCCTCGACCGCTTCGGCACGCACTTGCTGGACCTGCAGCGAGGACTTCAGCGGCGCGGCGACGCGCGAGCCGGCCGGCTCGATGCTGCGGGTGCGCGACACCTGCGCGGCTTCGGCCATCACTTCGGCGCGGGTGCGCTGGCCTTCGAACTTGATGACGTACTGCGACGCATCGGCATCGTCGGCGCGGGCGACGCCGGTGGCGGAAGCGGCGATGGCCAGGGTGGCGAGCAGGAACTTGGCATTCATGGCAGTGACCTTTCAGTGAGTGGTGGAGGCATTCATCGGTGGCGGCGGGAGGCTTCTTCTTTTCCCCCGCGACCACCGTGATCTCACTGTAGGCAGCGCTCTTTAGGCGAGGCTTAGCGCTTTCTTAGCCAGGGATTAGCGCGCCTCACGCGGCCGCCTCGATGCGCGCGATCAGGCCGCTGCGGTCCTGGCGGTTGCGCAGCGTGAGCAGCAGGCCCGAGCGCTGCGCGGCCGCCTGCGCGATCGCCAGGCCGAGGCCGCTGCCGTTGACGCCGTTGCCCGGCACGCGGAAGAAGCGGTCGAACACGCGCGGCAGCATCTCCTGCGGGATGCCCGGTCCGGTGTCCACCACCTCCACGGCGACGCGGCCCTGGTCCTGCAGCAGGCGCACGTCGACCACGCCGCCTTCGGGCGTGTAGCGCAGGGCGTTCTCGATCAGGTTGTCCAGCAGGCTGCGCAGGTCGCCGGCGGCGCAATGCAGCGGGATCGGCGCGTTCTGCTCGTTGCCGACGAACCCCAGGTCGATGCCGCGCTGGTCGGCCAGGCCGATCAGCGTGTTCATGCTCTCGCGCAGCTGCGTGCGCAGGTCCACGATGGCGGGCCCGTCGGCACCGGCGGCCTCCTGCCGCGACAGGCGCAGCAGCTGGTCCACCAGGCGCTGCGCGCGCCGCACGCCGGCCTCGAGCTGGCCGAAGCGGTCGGCGGCCTCGACGCAGTTGACATGCTGGCGCATGTTCTCCACCTGCAGGCCGATGGCTGCGATCGGCGTGCGCAGTTCGTGCGCGGCGTCCTGCACGAAGCGCCGTTGCGTCGCGAAGGCGTCGCGCAGCCGCCGCAGCAGGCTGTTGAAGGACTGCACCAGCGGCTCGATCTCGCTCGGGATGTTCTTCACCGACAGCTCGGAGATGGTGTGCTCGTCCTGCTGCGCGGCCTGGCGGCCGATGTCCTGCAGCGCACGCGACATCGCGCGCGCCACGCACCACAGGGCGAACATCGACAGCGGGATCAGCAGCAGGATGGGCGCGATCGCCGCGCCGGCGCGCTCCGCGGCGAGCTTGGCGCGGAAGCCCTCGCTCTGCACCACCTGCACGGCCTGGCTGCCCGGCTGGTAGGCCGGCAGGGTGTACACCCGCCAGCTGCGGCCGTCCTGCTCCACGTCGTGGAAGCCGGGCGTGGCCTGCAGGCCGAGCTTCAGCTCCGGCCAGGTCGTCACCTTGGGGGCGCCGCCGACGTCGTAGGTCTGCACGACGTAGGCACCCCACTTGAAGACGCGTTCGGCGTCGAGCGACGCCGGCTGCGCGCCGCGGTTGTCGGACAGCGCAGTGGCCAGCTGCTGCATCTGTTCGTCCATGAACATGTTGACCATGCGCGAGAACGACCAGTAGGAGACGACCGCGCCGATGGTGCCCACCGCCAGGAACAGCGGCACCAGCCAGAGCATCAGCGCGCGCCGGATCGAGCACATCGGCCCGTTGGGGAAGACCTGCCATTTCATGATGCGACTCCCATCGTGCCGCCGGTCACGCGCCAGCCCAGCCCGCGCACGTTGCGGATGGTGTCGGGACCGAGCTTGCGCCGCATGCCGTGGATCAAGACGTCGACGGCGTTGCTGCTCACCTCTTCGCCCCAGCCGTAGATGCGGTTCTCCAGCTGCTCGCGCGAGAGGATCGCGCCCGGGCGCTCCAGCAGTGCGTGCAGCAGCGCGAATTCGCGTGCGGAGAGCTGGGCCCGTTCGCCCTGCACCAGCACTTCGCGGGTGGTCAGGTCCAGCTGCACGGCCGCATTGCCGATCAGCGAGTGGGCACTGCCGTCGCGGCGGCGGATCACGGCGCGCATGCGCGCCAGCAGCTCGCGCATCTCGTAGGGCTTGAGCAGGTAGTCGTCGGCGCCGAGGTCCAGGTTCTCCACGCGGTCGTCCAGGCCGTCGCGCGCGGTCAGCACCAGCACCGGCGTGGCGTCGCCGCGGCTGCGGGCATGGCGCAGCACTTCCACGCCATCGCGCTTGGGCAGGCCGAGATCGAGCAGCACGCAGGCGTAGTCGCCGTCCGCCCAGGCGCTCTGCGCCAGCAGTCCGTCCTTGACCCAGTCGACCGACCAGCCCTGCGCGGACAGCGCCTCGCGCAGGCTGTGCCCGATCATTTCGTCGTCTTCCACCAACAGCACACGCATAGACGCCCTCCAGCGGCGAGGCCTGAAGCTTAGGAGACCAGTCTTATCCCTGCGTTAGGTGGGGCGCTGCAACAGTCCGCAGAGCCGTTCGTCCAACGAGGGTTTACCCGCCCGTCCCCGTACCCTTGCCGTTCATCGCCGCCACGCCCTCCGGAAGAGGCATGAATGTGACAAAACGTGTATCCGGCATCCGCTCGTCCTTGTAAGTCTTTGATTTAGCTGACGCGGCACGTTGCAAGACGTTACTTATCCACCTACATTCCTAACCACGGTAGGGGAGATGCCTAACCGCCACTAGCCACCTCGTTAACTTTAAAGGAGTCGTTGGAAATGAAAAAACTGAGCCTGATCGCCGCCGCCCTGGTCCTTGCCAGCTCCGGCGCCTCCGCTGCCAGCGTGAGCGACAGCTTCGACGTGTCCGTCACGCTCACCAGCGCCTGCTCGGTGACGACCGCCGCTGCCGACATCGCGATGACGTACACCGCTTTCGCCCTGGTCGCGTCCACGGGCAGCGCCAACACGACCTTCTCGTGCACCCGCGGCCTGACGCCCACCTTCCAGTTTGACACCGCGGCAGCCGGCGCCACCTCTTCCGCCGCCGACGGCACCGTCGGCAACACGATCACCAGCGAAGGCGTGCTCAAGGGCCTGCTGTACACGCTGTCGGCCACCGTGCCCACCAAGTCCGCGGGTACCGCGGCCAGCGCCGGTGCCGGCGGCACCGGTGGCAGCATCGGCACGGCCGACACCTACTCGCTGACGATCAACGCCGCCATCCCGGCCGGCCAGGCGGGCAGCGGCGCGTCCGGCGCTGCCAACCAGGCGCGCACGCTGATCATCACGTACTGAGCATTGAAACCGGCGCCTCCACGAGAAATGCTCGCGGGGCGCCTCGCGCCAGGCCACCATGACCTCACCAAGCTCCTTCCTCCAGCGCCAGCCGCCGCTGCTGCGCGCCGCCCTCGCGGCGGCCGCTGCGGGGCTGTGCCTGGTGGCGGATCCGGCGACGGCGGGGCAGGCGGGAGCGAACTTCCAGATCAGTGTGACGCTGATGCCCTCCGGCTCCAACAGCTGCACGACGGCCACCGGCACCAATGCGCCGCAGGTGACCTGCCGGCCCACGGTGGTCGGCACGCCGACGACGGGCACGGGCAACCGGCCGGCCGGATCGACCGTCCTGGCCCCGCGGCAGCGCGAACCGGCGCTGCGGGTGGCCGGCGAGATGGTCGAAATCAACGAAGAAAACCACTACGCGTGGGCCGAGAGCAACTACTTCGCGCTCGGTGAATACTCTTCGCGGCTGATCGTGGCCGGACGCATCGAATACGTCGAGTTGACGGTCTCCTGGTGAGTTAAGCTGTCCAGCTGCTCCCACCTCGAGTCCCCGCGATGAAGCATTCCATCCAAGCGGCCCTCCTGCTGGCCGCAGCCGCCGCCTGCACCCTGCCGGCCGGCGCCGCCCAGTTCACCATCACGCCCGTGCGCATCTTCATGACGCCCCGCGACCGCGCGGTGGCCGTCACGGTGACCAACGACAGCGACGACGAGGTCGTGATGCAGGCGGACCTGTACAGCTGGAAGCAGAAGCCGGACGGCACGGACGACCTGGCGCTCACGGAGGACCTGATCCTCACGCCCCCGATCCTGAAGCTCGCGCCGCGCGCGCGGCAGGTGGTGCGGCTGGCGCGTCTTTCGCCGCCGCCTGCCGGCGTGCAGCAGACCTACCGCCTGATCATGCGCGAAGTCCCCGAAGCCCGCAGCAGCGACAAGCTGCGCTGCAGGTGGCGCTGGCCTTCTCGCTGCCGGTCTTCATCAGCCCGCCGGGGTCAAGCGCGACCTGCAATGCGGCCTGGAACGCGTGGCGGCCGACACGGTGCGCGCCGTGTGCACGAACGCGGGCAACGCATACGCGCAGATCCGCGCGATCGAGGTGCTCGACGCGCGCGGCATCAAGGTCGCGGCGCGGGAATCGGGCGGCTACCTGCTGCCTTCCATCAAGCGGTCCTTCGAGCTCAAGGGGTCGGAGGGAAGGATCGCCGCCGGCAGCGTCAAGCTCCAGGTTGCCCTCGACGACGGCAGCCTGCAGGCTTTCGACGCGACCTTGCCACAATGATCCGGCCCAGGGCATGCACCATCATGGCGGCTGTCCTCCTGCAAGCGGCCCTGGCCACCGGAACATTCGCCCAGACCACGCGACCTGACACGCCCGCGGGCGCCCTGCCGGTCCAGGACCGGATCGTGCCCCTGGAGGCCACCGTCAACGGCGCGCGCGCCGGCGGCTGGCCCTTCGTCGAGCGCGAAGGCAACCTGTACGTGGGAGCCGATGCGATCGAGGAGTGGCGCCTCCGCATGCCGGGCGACCTGCCGCCGATCCGCGTGCGCGGCGCGCAGTTCTATCCGCTGGCCGCCTTCCCCGGCTACAACGCGCGCGTGAACTACACCACCTTGACGGTGGAACTGACCTTCTCGCCCGACGCCTTCACCGGCACGCGCCTGACCATGGAACGCGAACTGCAGCGGCCCAAGCCGAGCGCCGTGCTGCCCAGCGTCTTCGTCAACTACGACCTGAACTACCAGCGCTCGGCCACCCGCGGCAACCTGACGGCCACCGACGTCGGCGCGCTGCTGGAGCTGGGCGCATCCAGCGAGCTGGGCGTGTTCACCACCAGCGAAGTGGGCCGCAACCTGACCCGCGGCGTTCCGGGGCAGCCGCGCGAGTGGCTGCGGCTGGAATCGACCTTCACCCGCAACTTCCCCGAACGGAACCTGTCGCTGCGCCTGGGCGACAGCAGCACCCGCGTCGGCCTGTGGGGACGCAACGTGTACTACGGCGGCTTCCAGCTGGGGACCAACTTCGCGCTCTCCCCGGCTTCCTCACGCAGCCCCTGCCGCTGCTGGCGGGCGTCTCCTCCGCCCCTTCCACCGTGGAGCTGTACGTGAACGACGTGCTGCGCAAGGTCTCGCAGGTGCCCACGGGCCCTTTCGTGGTGGACAACAACCTGGGCCTCACCGGCAGCGGCGAGGCGCGCCTGGTCGTGCGCGACGTGCTGGGCCGTGAAGTGGTGATCGTGCAGCCCTTCTTCACCAGCGCCCAGCTGCTCGCCCCGGGGCTCAACGACTGGAGCGTCGAAGCCGGCTACCTGCGCGAGAACCTCGGACTGACCAACGCCGACTATGGCCAGCGCTTCGCCAGCGGCACCTGGCGGCGCGGCGTGACCGACCTGGTGACGCTGGAGGGCCGCGCCGAATGGACGCGTGCGCAGCGCACGGCCGGCGCCGGCGCCATCGTCGCCCTGCCGGGCGATTACCTGGTACGGGGCACCGTCGCGCGCAGCATGCACGACCGCGTGGGCGACGGCGCCTTCGCCCTGCTGGGCATGGAGCGGCAATGGGTGCACACGGCGCTCACGATGCAGCTGCTCGGCGCCTCGCGAGGCTACCGCGAGCTCGGGACCAACGAGCTGCAGCTGCCCACGCGGCGCCAGCTCGCCGCCAACCTCACGCACCACATGGGCAACAGTTCCATGGGCGTCGGCTTCGCCCGCATCGACCGCTACGACGCAGCCGCCGTGACCACCGTGAGCCTCAACCTGGGGCACCGCTTCGACAAGGCCGCCTCGCTCAACGCCAACCTGAGCAAGGTGCTCGGGCAGTCGAACGGCACCTCCTTCGGCGTGACGCTGCAGGTGCCGCTGGAGAACAACCGCTTCGCTTCCGCCTCCTACAGCACCCGCGGCGGCGTGCACGACTTCTATGCCACGGCGGCGGAATTCTCCGGCGAGCGCAGCCCAGTCGGCTGGCGCGTGCTGGGCGGCCGCCTCAACCGCGAGGAACACGGCGAGGCCGGTGTCGAATACTCCGGGCAGTACGGCCGCGTGTATTCGGACGTGAGCGCCTCGCCGTCCCAGCACTCGCTGCGGCTGGGCGCATCGGGCGGCATGGCGGCGGCGGCCAGCCGCGTCTTCTTCACCCGCCGGCTGGACCAGAGCTTCGCGGTGGCCGAGCTCAAGGGCTATCCGGGCATCGGCGTCGGCCTGGGCTCCAACACGCTCGCGACCACGGACGCGGGCGGCGTGGCCTTCATCCCCTTCCTGAGCGCCTACCAGGCCAACCAGGTGCGGCTGAACGCGCAGGACCTTCCGATCAGCGTGGACCTCGACTCCATCGAGCGCACGGTGGTGCCGTCCTGGCGCAGCGCGGTGAAGGTGGACTTCCCGGTGCGCGGCGGCCGCGCCGCGGTGGTGAAGATCCACCAGGAAGACGGCGAGCCGGTGCCCGCGGGCGCCGTGGTGCACGTGCGCGGCCAGCAGGAGGACGTCTTCGTGGGCCGCCGCGGGGAAGCCTTCGTGCCCGGCCTGCAGCCGGCCAACGAGGTCGAAGTGCGCTGGCGCGGTTCCGTTTGCGCGTTCACCCTCGCGCTGCCGCCCGCCGCGAACGACGAGATCCTGCGCCTGGGGCCGGTCACCTGCCGGAGGAACCGATGAAGACCTGCTGGACCCGCCTGCTGTTCGCGCTGCTGATGCTGCTGGCCTTGCCGGGCGCGCGCGCGGCCATCACCTGCACCATCGGCACGCCCGGGGTGTCGATCAACTACGTCAACGGCACGACCATGAGCGTGCAGACCTACTTCACGGTCAGCTGCACGCGCACCAGCACGGGCGACCCGAACAACGTCAACTACGACGTGCAGGCGGACAACGGCCTGTATCCCAACGGCCAGAACAACAATGCCAAGCTCGGCACCGCGACCCTGCGCTACGACGTCTTCACCAGTGCCGCGTGCAACAACACCTGGAAAGGCAATCGCAAGATCAGCGACTCGATTTCCTGGACGGGCAATGCAACCGGCACCATCACCAAGCAGACCGCCTACTGGGCCTGCATCGTCACCCCGGCGACGGCGACCACGGCCGGCACCTATACCGACAGCGTCGGCCTGACGATGACCTACGGCGCGGCCAGCAGCGTGGCCCTCGGGACGATGTCGGTTGCCATCTACGCGCCGGCCCTGTGCACGATGGTGACGCCCGCCGCCAACCTGAACCTCACTTATGCGGCCTTCGGCCCGCAGGTGTCGCAGAGCACCAGCTTCGCCGTCACCTGCACCAGCGGCATGCCCTACACGTGGCGACCGACGTGACCGACAACGTGATCACGGGCCTGCGCTACTCGCTGGTCCTGAGCGCGAATGCGGGCAACGGCACCGGGGCGCCGCAGACCTACGGCATCACGGCCACCTTCCCGGCGGGCCAGGCCGGCACCTGCGCCGGCGCCATCTGCAACGCGACCCAGGCGCACACGCTGACCATCACATACTGAGGGCGCAGCGGAGGATCAGACCGCGCCGGGCGGGACGGCCGTGGTGACGTCCGTGGCGGCGGCCGGGCCTTCGCCGTATTCGTTGGCCGCGCCGCTGGGCTGCACCAGGAAGTAGATCAGCACGGCCCAGCCCAGGAAGGGAATGAGCCACAGCAGCTGGAACCAGCCGCTCTTGCCGATGTCGTGCATGCGGCGCGCGCCCACGGCCAGGGAGGGCAGCAGCAGCGCCAGGTTGACCAGCATGCCGATGATGGCCAGCCCCAGGATGTTGAAGACCATGCCGACCGCGAAGCAGGCCAGCGCGAACACCACCAGTACTCGGAGCGGCCGGCACGCCCGTTGAAGTCGGCGTACTTGTCGCGAACGCAGCGGATGACGGATTGCTTGAAGTCCATGATTCCCTTCCTCTGTGTAATGGCGTCGTGATGATACGGAGAGGGGTGCGGAACGCAAGGAAAGGGGCCCGGCACCATGGCGGGAGCGCTACAAGTTGGCATCCCAGTCGGATCGGTCACGAACCGCGGCGCGCAGGTGCAGCAAGGCCTGCTTGTGGATCTGGGAAATCCGGCCCTTGGTGAGCCGCAGGCTGGCCGCGATCTCGTCGAAGGGCATTTCCTGCAGGTAGTGGTTGCGGATCACGGTGCGCTCCTGCGGCGCCAGCGCGTCGACGGCGCGCAGCAGGCGCTCGCGCGCCTGGCGCAGCGCGTGGCTCTGGTAGAACGGGATGGCCGTGGCGGCTTCCGTGTTCTCGATCATCGCCGTTCCATCGAGCATCCAGCACAGCGCCAGGCCGATGCCGACGTCCGACACGAAGCGCATCAGCTGCTCGGGCTGCTGCGGTGCCGCTCCGCCGGCTTCCTGCGCCAGCGATTTCAGGTCCTGCATCCGGTCGGCGCGCAGGCGCTGGCGCGCCGCGATCTGCTGCTGCTTCTCGGTCAGCCTCTCCAGCCCGTTGAGGATCGCTCCGTGCATGCGCCGCGCCGCGAAGGTCCGGAACTGCACGCCGCGCGCCGGGTCGTAGCGGTCCATCGCCTCCAGCAATCCGACCGAGGCGTATTGAAGGTAATCGCCGAACTCGATCTCATCGTGGAAACGGCGCGAGTAGTACGAAGCCGCCACCACCTTCGCATAAGGCATGTGCATGGCCAGCAGCGCATCGCGCGCGCCGGTGTCCGCGCCGTCACGCAGCCGCTTCCACAGCGCGCTTTCCTGAATGGCCGCTACGACGGTGCCCATGCGCGTTCAATGGAAGGAGCCGACCAGGGCCTTCAGCACCAGCGACCAGCCGTCCACCAGCACGAACATCAGCACCTTGAGCGGAAGGGCGACAGTGGTCGGAGGCATCATGACGAGCCCCACCAGCATGGTGATCCCCAGGATCGGCAGGCACACCAGCAGTCCCGTCCAGAACAGGTCCGCGGTCATCTTCAATGCGAGGTCGCTGTGCACAGGGGCTCCGGCAAGAGGTGGGAGCAAACTGTGCGCCGGGCTCGGGGAACTGTTTAGTGCTGCGCGTCACAGCTTCCGGATCCAATCGAACCTCATCCGAATGAGGGTCGGATCGCGTGCCAGGAATCTGCATTTCATTCAGCGCCCATTCACCGACCCGCTCGCAAACTCACCTCCACGTTCAACCAACCTGTGTGAGGTGACCCATGAAATCCACTCTCCGTTCCAAGATCGCCGCCGCCGCGATGCTGCTGGTGCCCGTGGGCGCCATGCTGGCCGTGACGCCCGCCTCCGCCGAACACCGTGACGGCTATTCCGACCGCGGCCACGGCTACGGCCACGACCGCGATCGCTTCCGGCGACAACCGCGCCCCGCGCATCTTCGACGTGACGCCGGACCACGGCGAGCAGGTCAGCGAGCGTGGCTGGACGCGCATCTCCGCCCGCTTCTTCGACCGTGGCACCGGCGTGGCCGCCGTCAGCCTGCGCGTGGACGGCCGCGACGTGACCAGCCATGCCCGCGTGGACGGCGACGACATCCGCTACGCCGAGAACCTGCGCCCGGGCCGCCACTTCGCGGAACTGGTGGTGCGTGACCACGCCGGCAACACCTCGCGCCGCGCCTGGGTGTTCGACGTGGCCAACGACGTGCGCAACCACGGCTACGGCTACGGCCGCGACGGCGGCTACGGCCAGCCGCAGCGCTGGTAAGCCGGGCTGGCCGGGCGGGTGGGCCCCGCCCGGCCGCCGATCTGCGTTCCATTCAGGCTGCGTTCACCCTCCCGGGCGCAAACTGGTTTCCATCGCAATCCGACCTTCCAGAGGTGCACATGAAATCCACTCTCCGTTCCCAGCTCGCCACCGCCGCGATGCTCCTCGTTCCGGTGGGCGCCATGTTCACCGCCGCGCCCGTGGCTGCCGGCCCCTTCCTGCAGGGCGTCATCGCGGAGGTCGCCGCCGAGAACCAGCGCCGCGGCGAGGCGGGCGCGCAGCTCGCGCCAGCCGGCGGCGATGGCTATGACGCCCGCGGCAGCTACTACGGCCGTGACGGCTACTACGGCCGCGACGGCTACGCGCGCGACAACCGCGCCCCGCAGATCGTGTCCTTGTCCCCTGCCAACGGCGGCCGCGTGGACGACCGCGGCCGCACGCAGATCGCGGCCCGCTTCGACGAGCGCGGCAGCGGCATCGCAGCCGTCACCCTGCGCGTGGACGGCCGCGACGTGAGCCACCGCACCCGCGTGGACGCCAACGAGATCCGCTACGCGGAGAACCTGCAGCCCGGCCGCCACGTTGCCGAACTGGTGGTGCGTGACCGCGCCGGCAACACCACCCGCCGCAACTGGAGCTTCGACGTGGTGGACCATTACCGCGGCCGCGGCAACGCCTACGGGCGGGA
Source organism: Ramlibacter montanisoli (assembly GCF_013087525.1). Classification (GTDB taxonomy): domain Bacteria; phylum Pseudomonadota; class Gammaproteobacteria; order Burkholderiales; family Burkholderiaceae_C; genus Ramlibacter; species Ramlibacter montanisoli. The sequence goes on from NZ_JABFCS010000001.1 coordinate 3,469,041, forward strand.
CCAGGGCTACGGCTACGACCGCGACGACGGCTACGGCCGCCGTTGGTGAACGCGCGAAGTTGAACGGACGTTCACGTCCGTTCAGCAAGCGTTCACCCGGTCCCGCCTAAGCTCCTCAGTACAACGACCACCCAGGAGTCTTTCAATGAAACGCATCGCCCTTCTCGCCCTCCTCGCCACCGGCACCGTCGCCGTGCAGGCGCAGACCTTCGTGGACCGCGCCCGCGTGCAGGACGTGCAGCCGCAGTACGAGACCGTGCAGGTCCCGCGCCAGGAGTGCACCAGCCAGATCGTGCAGGAAGCGCAACCGGTCGCCGGCGAGCGCGGCTACGGCGGCGCCATCATCGGCGGCGTGGCCGGCGGCATCCTGGGCAACCAGGTCGGCAAGGGCCACGGCCGCGAGGCGGCCACCGCCGCCGGTGCCGTGATCGGTGCCATCGCGGGCGACCGCATCTCCAACAACCAGCCCCAGGGCTACGTGAGCGCGCCGCGCGAAGTGCGCAGCTGCCGCACCGTGCACGACGTGCAGCAGCAGCTGACCGGCTACCGCGTGACCTACGAGTACCACGGCCAGCAATACACCACCGTCACGCGCGAGCAGCCGGGCCGCAGCCTGCCCGTTCGCGTGTCCGTCACGCCGCTGGAAGAGCGGGAGTACGATCGCCGTCGTTGACAGAGAGGAAGCCGCCCGCCGTGAACACCCCCGCAAGCTCCTGTGCGCCATGCTGCTCGCGCTGGCCGGCCTGCCCGCCTCGGCGGCCGGCTCCCGCGACGAAGCCGCGGCCGTGGCCCAGCGCGAGACGGGGGCCGCGTGCTGGCGGTGGACCAGGCCGACGCGGGCGGCCGCCCGGTCTGGCGCGTGAAGGTGGTCACCCCGCGCGGTGAAGTCCGCGTCATCCTGGTGGAAGTGACCGGCGGGCGCGACGATCGTGGCCGCGGCCGGGGCGGCGACAACTTCGACGGCCGTGGCCGTGACGACGGCGATGGCCGCGGTCGTGGCCGCCGTGGCGGCCGCGACTTCTGAGCACGGAGCCCGGGCCGCCATGCGCCTCCTCGTGATCGAAGACGACGCCGCGCTGCGCCTGGGCCTGGCCCTGCAGCTGGAAAAGGAAGGCTACCGCGTCGACCAGGCCAAGGACGGCGAGGAAGGCCTGTTCCTGGCCCGCGAATATCCCTTCGACCTGGCGATCGTGGACCTGGGCCTGCCCAAGGTCAGCGGCCTGACCATCGTGCAGCGGCTGCGCCAGGAGGGCAAGACCATGCCCCTGCTGATCCTTACCGCGCGCAGCAGCTGGCAGGACAAGGTGAGCGGCCTGGAAGCCGGCGCCGACGACTACCTGACCAAGCCCTTCGAATACCCCGAGTTGGCCGCGCGCGTGAAGGCGCTGCTGCGCCGCTCCATGAAGGCGGCCAGCGAGGTGATGTCCTTCGGGCCCGTCACCATCGATTTCTCCTCGCAGTCCGTCAAGCTCGATGGCGAGCCGCTGGAGCTCACGGCCTTCGAATACCGCATGCTCGAATTCCTGGTGCGCGAACGCGCGCGCATCGTGCCCAAGCAGGAACTGTCGGACTACCTCTACCCGCACGGGGAGGACCGCGACAGCAACGTGCTGGAGGTGCTGATGGGGCGGCTGCGGCGCAAGCTGGATCCCGACGGCAAGCTCACGCCCATCGAGACGGTGCGCGGGCGGGGCTACCGCTTCACCCTCGGATGACGCCCGGATACTCGATCCGGGCCCGTCTCCTCCTCGGCGCCGCGCTGGTGCTGGTGGCCTTCATGGCCGGCGCCGGCTTCGCCGTGCAGCGCGCCCACGCGGACAGCGTGCGGGCCGTGCACTTCGGCCGCCTGCAAAGCACCATCTACCTGCTGCTCGCGCGTGCGGAGCTCGACGACGCGGGCGCGCTGGTCATGCCCTTCGGCTTCGCCGAGCCGCGGCTGTCGCTGCCGCAGTCGGGGCTGTACGCCAGCATCTGGAACGTCAACCGCAACGAGCAGTGGCGCTCGCCCTCCACGCTGAACATCGACCCGCCGTTCCGGCGCCAGGGCGTGGAGACCGGCCGCTGGCGCAACGAGGTGATCGAGGGCAAGGACCGCTCCTTCCTGGCCGTGAGCTACGGCGTGAACTGGGCGGCCGGCAAGAGCCAGGCGCCGCTGGTGCTGTCGGTGGTGGAGGACCGCTTCGAGTTCGACCGAGAGGTGGCGGTGTTCGCGCGCACGCTGTGGCTTTGGCTGGGCGGCGCGGGCCTGCTGCTGCTGCTCGGGCAGCTGCTGCTGCTCGGGTGGGGCCTGGCACCCTTGCGCCGGGTGGCCGCGGAAGTCGGCCGCATCGAGAGCGGCGCGCAGGAGCGCATCGAGGGCCGCTATCCCACCGAGATCCTGCCGCTCACCGACAACCTCAACACGCTGATCCAGCAGGAGCGGGTGCGGCAGGGCCGCTACAAGGAGGCCCTGAGCTTCCTGGCCCACAGCCTGAAGACGCCGCTGGCGGTGCTGCGCAATGCGCTCAACGATCCGGCGCAGCTGCCATCGGCGGTGCGAGAGCAGGTGGCGCGCATGGACGACATCGTGCAGCACCAGCTCGGACGCGCGCGCGCCGGCGGCGCCACCCGCTTCGCCCCGCCCGTGCTGATCGCTCCCGTGCTGGATCGCGTGCGCGATGCGCTGGTGAAGGTCTATGCGGAGAAGGGCCTGGCCATCACGACCGAGTGCCAGCCGGACCTGAGCTGGCGCATCGACGAAGGCGACCTGTTCGAGATGCTGGGCAACGTGATGGACAACGCCGCGAAGTGGGCGAAGTCACGCGTGGTCGCGCGCGCCTCGCGCGAAGGCGGCAAGCTGGTGATGCGGGTCGAGGACGACGGGCCGGGCTTCTCCGACACCGAGTCGGTGCTGCAGATCCACGTGCGCGGCGACGAGCGCGTGCCGGGCCACGGCGTGGGGCTGGCGGTGGTGAACGACCTGGTGGGCAGCCACCATGGCCAGCTGAAGCTCTCAGCGTCCGTGTTCGGCGGCGCACGCGTGGACATCGTGTTGCCCGCGCCCTGAGGCGGGCGGCTTGCTGAACACGACCTCGCCGCTGGCCACGTGCACGACCTCGATCACGGCGCCCGGGGCGGTGCTGCTCTTGGCGGCCAGGGTGATCGCGGCGCAGCGATCCTCCACCAGCACTTCCTGCTCGCCGGGACGGCGGCACAGGATCCCCACATCGGCGCGCTGCACTGCACGCGGTAGCCGCGGGGTGCATCGCAGGCGCCTCCCCTTCCTGCAGCTTGCAGGTCTTCATCTTTGTCTCCCCACTTCCACTGCCTGGGATGCGGAGGATTGGCGAGCGGAGATGCCTTTGGTGTAGGACGAATCCGTCAAACAGGCCTGCGGCAGCGATTCCTGACATGCATCAAACTGGCGTGACCGCCAATGCGCAGGAGACGCAATGTCCGACCAGGCTATCCCCTACATGGAGCGAACGCACGCGTGGTACCGGGCGCTCGGCTACGGTGATCCTTACCGCTACGCGCACTTCGAGGACGTGCCCTTCCAGCCCCTGGCGAAGCCGCTGCGCGACTGCCTCCTCACCCTCGTCACCACCGCGGCGCCCTACCAGCCCGGCAAGGGGCCGCAGGGGCCCGGCGCGCCGTACAACGCCGCCGCGAAGTTCTTCGTGCCGTATGCGGGCGACACCGCGCAGGACCACGACCTGCGCATCGCGCACGTCGCCATCGACCGCAAGCACACGTCGATGGAGGACAGCAGCAGCTGGTTCCCGCTGCCGCTGATGCGGCGCTGGGCGGGCGAAGGGCGCTTCCGGCTGGCGCCGCGTTTCCACGGCGCGCCGACCAACCGGAGCCAGCGCCACACGCTGGAGGTGGACATCCCGCTGATCCTGCAACGCTGCCGGGAAGACGGTGCCGACGCCGCCGTCCTGGTTGCCAACTGCCCGGTGTGCCACCAGACCCTGGCGCTCACCGCCCGCGCGCTGGAGGCCGCCGGTATCGCCACCGTGCTCATGGGCTGCGCGCGCGACATCGCCGAGCATGTCGGCGTGCCGCGCCTGCTGTTCTCCGATTTCCCCCTGGGCAATGCGGCCGGCAAGCCGCACGACGCCGCCTCCCAGGAGGCGACGCTCGCCCTGGCGCTGGAACTGCTGGCGTCGGCCAGGCAGCCCCGCACGACTGTCGCTTCCCCCAGCGCTGGAGCGATTCACCGGACTGGAAGCTCGATTACTGCAATGTGGAACGGGCCAGCCCCGGGGAGCTCGCCCGCCTGCGGGCGGAGTTCGACGCCGGCAAGGAAACGGCGCGGGCGCTCCGGCCCCCGGTTCCCCCTCTTGACTCAGCCGTAAGCCGCTCCAGAATGTGACAAACGGTGTCGCGTAGCCGATATGCGGCAAGCGCGTCCTGGAGGTTGTGAAATGTTGAACTGGTTGAAACGCCCGGCCGGTGGGCAAGTCGCGAAGCCGGTGCGGGCCCAGGGGGCTCGTCACCCGCGGCCCGCCCCGCGGCAGGAACTGGAGGCCGCGCCCGCCGCCCTGCCGGAGGTGGTCGCCGAAGGCAACACACAGGCGGACTGGAGCGCCTGGGAAGATTCCATGATGGTCCTGGACAGCCAGTTCCAGGCCCTGGATCCGGGCGCCCGCATCCAGGTGCGCGACACGCGCCCCAGCCAGCTCGACGAGCTCGATCCCTTCGCCGGCGTGGCGTCGCGGCGCCAGCGCTGAAGCCTCAGCGCAGCGAGCCGATGTAGGCCGACAGGGCGCGGATCTCCTGGTCGGTCAGGGCCTTGGTGGCCTTGAACATCCGGTCCTCGGAGCGATCCTTGTTCTCCCGGTAGCGGCGCAGGCTCATGTCCAGGTAGCTGGGGTGCTGGCCGGCGATGCGCGAATTGCGCTCGCTGCCGCCGCCGGCCACGCCGTGGCAGCGCTTGCAGGCGTCCTCGTACAGCGTCTTGCCGGTGGCGGCGAGCGAAGGGTCGGAGACCTTGAAGCTGGCCGGTTCCTGGTTCGTGTAATAGACGGCGACGGCGAAGCGTTCGTCGTTCGACATCGCCTTGACCAGGCCTTCCATGAAGAAGTTGCCGCGGCGGCGGCCGTCGTGGAACTTGTTCAGCTGGTTCAGCACGTAGACCGTGTTCTGGCCCGCCAGGTTCGGCACTTCCGGCAGCACGCTGTGGCCCGCGGGGCCGTGGCAGTTGGCGCAGAAGGTCGCGAGCTTGGCGCCGTGCTTGTAGGCCTGCTCCATCAGCCTGGGGTCCTGCCGGGCGGCGACCACCTTGTCCTGGGCCCACTGCGGCAGCACCAGCAAGGGATTGGACGCGGGCGGCGTCGCGGGGCTGGCCGCGGGGGCGGCGGTGGCAGGCGCCGCCACGGGAGTCGCGGTCTGCGCCCACGGGGCAAGGCTGGCAGCGCCCAGGACTGCAAGGACGGCGATACGGGCTAGGACTGGAACTTTCATGGTTCCATGATGCAGAGCCATACGCAAGTTGCATTGAGAAACATCAAGTGGCCTGCCGAAGCGTTTTGCCGCCGGTCCGCGGCCAGCGGTTCGCGCGGCAAAGCAGCACTTCGCCGCGCATCAGGTGGTCGGAACGAACGCCCCTTGAACAACACCGGGCCGGTCGGCCCGCCGCCCGCGGGCGCGCCGCCCCGGGGTTCCAGGCTGATGGCCAGCGCCGGCACCTGCCGCAACTGGCCCTCGCCCGCATGGAGGTGGACGACGGTGCCGCCACCCACGACGCCCAGCGACCGTGGCGCCGCGCCGGGCGGCAGGGCCCACAACTCCAGCGAGTGGCCCGGCGCCTCCTGGTAGCTGCCCAGGCGCTTGAGGATCAGCGTGCCGTGGCGCGCGTCGAAACTCACCAGCATGGCCGGCGCCGCGCGGTCGTCGTGCAGCATGGCGACGTAGCGGATCTCGGGCGTCGCACTCATCTGCGACACCTGCGCGCCGGTGTAGGCCGCCAGCGTGAAGGCGACGATCGCGGCGAAGCCGCCGGCCAGCGCCGCGCCGCGCCAGAAGCCGAGGGAGCCGCGGCCCTTCGCGGGCGCAGCCGCGCGCGCGTCGTCCTCCTGCCGCAGCTGGATCGCGATGCGCTTCCAGACGTTGGGGCCGGGCGCTTCGCGCGCCTGCAGTTCGGTCATGGCGGACAGGCGCTCCTGCCACACCAGCGCGCCGGCGCGCAGCGTGGGGTTCTGCCGGGCGATCGCCTCGAAGCGGCGGCGCGCGCCACCGCGAAGCGTGCCCAGCGCATAGGAGGCGGCCAGCCGGTCGGCGAGTTCGGGATGTCGGGTCAGGTTCATGGCGGCGTCCTCAGGCGAAGCGCGACATGCAGCCGCGCAGCTGCTCCAGGCCGCGGCGGATCCAGGTCTTGACGGTGCCCAGCGGCAGCTTCAGCTGCGTGGCCAGCTCGCCGTGGCTCAGGTCGCGCAGATAGGCCAGGCTCAGGACCTCGCGCTGGCGCGACTCCAGCTTGCGCAGGCATTCGTGCAGCGCCCAGGCCGTCTCGCTGGCCTGGTGCGTGTCCAGCGGGTTGGGACTGTCGCCGGCCACCCCCTCCTCGAAGGCGCTGTCGATTTCCACCGTCACGTCGGCCCGCTCGCTGGTGCGGCGGCGCAGGAAGTCGATGGCCCGGCTGCGCACGATCATCCCCAGCCAGGCCATGGGCGGGCTGAGCGTGGTGCGGTAGCTTTCCGCCGAGCGCCAGACCTGCAGGTAGGCTTCCTGCAGCACGTCCTCGGCCCAGTCGCGCTTGCCCACCACGCGCAGCGCCAGCCCATAGAGCTTGCGCGAGGTCAGCTCGTACAGGGTGCGGCAGGCCTCCTCCCGCTGCGCGAAGGGCAGCGCGCGGGCCGCCATGCGGTCCAGGAGGGCGATGAGTTGCGGGTCGTCGGACGGGTCCATGACCTGAAGCTACGCGACCAGCCGGCGAACGGATTCAAACCCGTCAGGCAGGAAAGGGATTGGCGGCGGCGCTCAGCGGCGCGCGAACAGCGGCTGGTCGAAGTGCGCCACCCGCGTCAGGCGGCCTGCGATGCACAGCTCGCGGAACTGGTAGAGCACGGCGGCCGTGGGCGCGGAGATCCAGGTGCGGCCCACGGGCATGCGCAGGATCTGCCGGCCGGCGTCTTCCGAGGGCTCCAGCAGCGGCGAGTCCGCCCGCATGAACTCCGTGACCGGGATGCGGTGCACGCTCGCCACTTCACCGGGGTTGGGCACCAGCTTGCGGGCGGCGCCGGCCCAGACCACCACCGGGGTGATCACGAAGCCGGAACGGCTGACGTAGTCGTCCAGCGTGCCCAGCACCTCGGCGGGGGCGATGCGCAGGCCGACTTCCTCTTCCAGCTCGCGCAGCGGCGGCCTCCGGCGTCTCGTCCTCGTCGATCAGGCCGCCGGGCAGCGCCCACTGGCCGGCGTGCGAGCTCAGGGTGAGCGCGCGGCGCGTGAGCAGCAAGGCGGCGTCGCCGCTCCAGCCGGCCGGCTGCGCGATGCCCTCCACTTCGGCGCCCGTGCCTTCCTCGACCAGCGCGACGGCCACGGCGGCGGCGCGCTGCGGGCCGTGCGGCGCGCGTTGCACCGGCAGCGTCCGCAAGTTGTCCATCACCCGCTCCCGCAGGCCCTCGTCCAGCAGCATGGCCCATTCTGCACCGCGTCGCTGGCGGCCGGGGCGCGGGCCTGCCATCATGGCGGCCTCATTCCGCAGGCGGGGACGGCATGGACCTGGGCACGGTGGCGCGCGGCAGCACGGTGGAGATCGCGGCGGCGGTGCGCATGGGCGCGGTGTCGGCCACCGACGTGGTGCGCGCCTGCCTGGAGCGCATCGAGCGGCTGGAGCCGCGCTTCAACACCTTCGTCACCGTCACCGCGGATGAAGCGCTGGCCGCTGCCGGGCGGGTAGATGCGATCGTGGCCGCGGGCGGCGACCCCGGTCGGCTGGCCGGCGTGCCGGTGAGCGTGAAGGACCTGATCGCGATGAAGGGGGTGCGCCAGACCTTCGGCTCGCTGCTGCTGGCGGACAACGTCGCGCAGCACGACGCGCCCGCCGTCGAACGGCTGCGCGCCGCGGGCGCCTGCATCGTCGGCAAGTCCACCACCAGCGAGCTCGGCTCCAAGGGAGTGGGCGATTCGCCGCTCACCGGCATCACGCGCAATCCCTGGGACCCGGGCCGCACGCCCGGCGGGTCGAGCTCCGGGGCAGCCGCAGGCGTGGCCGCGGGCATCGTGCCGGTGGCGCTGGCCACCGACGGCAGTGGCTCGATCCGCATACCCGCCAGCTTCTGCGGCCTGTTCGGCATCAAGGCGCGCTTCGGCCGCGTGCCGGTGTGGCCGCCTGCCGCGACCCCATGCTGGCGCACGTCGGGCCGATCACGCGCACGGTGCGCGATGCGGCGCTGATGCTGTCCGTGATCGCCGGCCACGACCCGCGCGACCCCAACGCGGTGCCGGCACCGGTGCCGGATTTCAGCGGCAGCCTGGACGCCGGTATCGCCGGGCTGCGCATCGGCTGGTGCCCGTCCTTCGGCTACGGCCGCGCCGATGCGCAGGTGCTGGCACGCTGCGCGGAGGCCGCGCTGGCACTCGCGGCGCACGGCGCGCAGGTGGAGGAGGTGCCGCCGCCCTTCGCGCGCGATCCGGGTCCGGCATGGAACCACATGTTCTACGGCCGCATCGCGCAGCGGCTGGCGGAGCTCGCGCCGACACCGGAGCGCATGGCGCTGGTGAACCGCGCCCTGCGGGAAGCGGCGGCGCACGAGCAATCGGCGGCAGCGCTCGATGATGCGCAGGCCGAGGCCCTGCGGATGCAGGTACTGGCCGAAGCGCAGGACCTGTTCCGCCGGGTCGACGTCCTGCTCACGCCCACGCTGCCCGTCACCGCCCTGCCGGTGGAAGTGGACGTGCCCCGGGCCACGCCGGCCGCAATGCGGTCGACTGGTCCTGGTTCACCTATCCCTTCAACCTCACCGGACACCCGGCTGCCTCCTTCCCGGTCGGCAATGTGGACGGCCTGCCGGTGGGCCTGCAGCTCGTGGCCGGCCTCGACGGCGAGCGCGCCATCCTGCGGGTGGCGGCGGTGCTGGAGCAGCTGTACCCCCTGCGGCTGCCGCGCGTCGACTAGGAACTACTCCTCGAGGCGGACCACGGGCCGCGCGCGCTCCACCTCGGCGCGCTCGGCGACCACCAGGCGCACGCCGGGCGCAGGCAGCAGCGGCGCCGCCGGGTCGATGCTGACGTTGCCGATGCCGAACAGCGCCATGTCCTGCGGCGACAGCGCGTAGAAGTCCTGCGCCTCGTGGGGCGGCAGCTTGGCGAACCAGCAGACGAAGCCGTCGACACCGGCGCGCGCGAAGAAGGCCGTTTCCCGCTGGGCCAGGCTGCGCGCCGCCGCCAGCTCGGCATCGCTCCAGCGGCCCAGGCCCGCCTGCTGCAGGTAGAGGACGTGCGTCATGTTGCCGTGCCAGCCGACGGCGGTGGCCGCGCCCAGCCGCTTGTTGCGCGCGGCGGGAAAGATGTAGTTGGCGCAGGAGGACATGCAGGCCTCCGGCACCTCGAGGTCCAGGCCGCGCGCGTGGATGGCTTCGGCCATGTCGAGCGCGAAGGCCACCAGCCCGCCGGGCGAGGTGATGACCAGGCGCTTGACCGCCGGGTCGCGCAGCAGTTGCCGGAACGCGGCCGCCGAGGCTTCGTCGATGCGGCCGCGGAACACGATGGCATCGCCCGAGCGCTCGACGCTGGCGCGCGCGGGCTGCGCCTGCGGGAATGACGCCGCGGCCATCCCGCAGAGAAGCCATGCGGTGCGCAGCAGCCGGCTCACCGTGCGAGCTGCTTGTGGAAGAAGGTGGTGGCGCAGAACGCGCCGTCGGGCATGAGCGCGTAGCGCGGCACGCTGCCCACGCGTTGCCAGCCCGCGCGCTCGTAGACGCGCTCCGCATCGCCGCCCGTCACGGTGTCGAGCACCAGCACCTTGCGGCCTTCGCACAGCGCTTCGCGGTCCAGCGCCGCCAGCAGGGCCTGCGCCACGCCTTGCCGGCGCGCGCTGCGTCGCACCAGCATCTTGGCGACGTCGGCGCGGTGCGGCTGGTTCTCAGGCAGGTCCAGCAGGAGCTGCACGGTGCCGACCACCTGCCGTTGCGCATCCTCGGCCACCAGCAGCACCCGCTCGCCAGACCGCACGCCGCTGGCCACGCGGCGCCAGAAGGCCAGCGCCTTGTCGCGTCCGAGCGGCCACATGAAGCTGACCGACGCGCCGCCTTCGACGCAGTCCATCAGCACCTCGGCCAGTGCTTCCGCGAGGTCGTCCGCCTCTTCGGGACGGACGCGGCGCACGGTGATGGCCGGCGGGTTCATGCGGGTCGGCCGCCGCGCAGCCGCCGCAACAGTCCCGCCGTGGACGGATCCAGGCCTTCCACGCTGCCCGAGGCGAGCCGCTGGGCGATGTCGGTGGCCAGCACCTTGCCCAGCTCCACGCCCCACTGGTCGAAGCTGTCGATGCCCCACACCGCGCCGCTGGTGAACACGCGGTGCTCGTACAGCGCGAGCAGCGCGCCCAGCGATGCGGGAGAAAGCGCGTCCAGCACGAAGAAGGTGCTCGGACGGTTGCCGGCGAAGTTCCTGTGTCCGCCGGCGTCCGCCTTGCCCTGCATCAGCGCCTGCGCCTGCGCGAGCGCGTTGGCCAGCAGCAGCTCGTGGTGGCCCGGCAATTCGTGGGCGGGCTCGCGCACGGCGATGAATTCCACCGGCACGCGGTCGGTCCCCTGGTGCAGCATCTGGAAGTAGGCGTGCTGCCCATTGGTGCCGGGCTCGCCCCACAGCACCGGCGAGGTGCCGAAGGCCAGCGGCCGGCCCTGCGCGTCCACGCTCTTGCCGTTGCTTTCCATCTCCAGCTGCTGCAGGTAGGCCGGCAGCCGGCGCAGGGCGCTGTGGTAAGGCGCGATGCTGCGGCTGCTGAAGCCGTGGAAGTTGCGATACCAGGACGTCCAGCAGGCCCAGGCGCACCGGCAGGTTGCGCGCCAGCGGCGCCGTGCGGAAGTGCGCGTCCATCGCGTGCGCGCCGGCGAGCAGCTCGCGGAAGCCCTGCGCGCCGATGGCGATGGCGATCGGCAGGCCGATGGCCGACCACAGCGAATAGCGGCCGCCCACCCAGTCCCAGAAGCCGAAGGTGGTGGCGATGCCGAACTGGCGCGCGGCTTCCACGTTGGTGGTCAGCGCCGCGAAGTGGCGCGCGATGTCCGTGCCGCCCTGCTGCCCGAACCAGGCCTTGGCCGAGCGCGCATTGGTCATGGTCTCCAGCGTGCTGAAGGTCTTGGACGCGACCAGGAACAGCGTGCCTTCCGGCCGCACGCGCCGCAGCACCGCATCGAGTTCGTGGCCGTCGATGTTGGAGACGAAGTGGAAGCGCTTGCCGGGAATCGCGAAGGACTCCAGCGCGGCCACCGCCATCTGCGGGCCGAGGTCGGAGCCGCCGATGCCGATGTTCACCACGTCGGTGATGGCCGCATCGCCGCGCACCTGTTCCGCGAAGGCCAGCATCGCGTCCAGCGTGTCGTGCACGGCCGCCGAGTCGGGGTCGCTGTCCTTGCGCGGCGCGCGCAGCAGCCAGTGCTTGACCGCACGCTGTTCCGTGTTGTTGACCGGCTGGCCCGCGAACATCGCGTCGCGGTGTGCCTCCAGCTGCGTCTCGCGCGCCAGGGCGAGCAGCGCCTGTTCGGTGGCCGCATCGAGCAGGTTCTTCGACAGGTCCGCGAACACGTGCGGCGCCTGCTGGCTGAGGGCGTCGAAGCGCGTGGCGTCCTGCGTGAACGCCGCGCGCAGGTCGAAGCCAGCACCACCGGCGCGCAAGCGCTCCTGCAGCTGGCGCCAGGCGGCCGTCTCGTCGCAGCGGGGGCGCGCCATGGGCTCAGGCCGCCTGGATCAGCTTTTCCAGCTTCACAGCGTCCACCGCGAAGGCTCGGATGCCCTCGGCCAGCTTCTCGGTGGCCATCGCGTCCTCGTTCAGTGCCCAGCGGAACTGGCGCTCGTCGTACTGCACGCGCTGGATCTCCGCGGCCTTCGCGTGAGCGGGGTCGAGCGCGCGCTGCACCGGTGCGTCCGACTTCTGCAGCTCCGCCATCAGCTCGGGGCTGATCGTCAGCAGGTCGCAACCGGCCAGCGCCAGGATCTGGCCGGTGTTGCGGAAGCTCGCGCCCATCACTTCGGTCTGGATGCCGAAGTGCTTGTAGTACTCGTAGATCTGGCGCACCGACTGCACGCCGGGATCGTTGGCGCCGGAGCTGGCGGCCTCGTTCCACGCAGCCCCCGCGCTCTTCTTGTACCAGTCGTAGATGCGGCCCACGAAGGGCGAGATCAGCTGCACCTTCGCCTGCGCGCAGGCCACGGCCTGGCAGAAGGAGAACAGCAGCGTGAGGTTGGTGTTGATGCCGCGCTGCTGCAGCTTCGCCGCCGCCTGGATCCCTTCCCAGGTGCTGGCGACCTTGATCAGCACGCGCTCCACCGGCACGCCCTCGGCCTGGTACAGCTCGATCAGGCGCTCGCCGCGGCTGAAGCTCGCTTCGGTGTCGAAGCTCAGGCGCGCATCCACTTCGGTGGAAACGCGGCCCGGGATGTGCTGCAGGATCTCGGTGCCGAAGCGCACGATCAGCCGGTCCATGGCCTCGTCGAGGGGCCGGCCGCGGAAGCGCTGCATGGTTTCCTGCAGCAGGTGCGCGTACTCGGGCTTCTGCACCGCCTTGAGGATCAGCGACGGGTTGGTGGTGGCGTCCTGCGGGTGGTACTGGGCCAGCTGGCGGAAGTCGCCGGTGTCGGCCACGACGGTGGTGAACTGCTTGAGGGCATCCAGTTGGTTCATGCGGCCATTATCCGGCCGCCGCGCGGCAGGCGGGACGGCTCAGGTTTCCTGCACGACTGAGACGCCGTGCGGCGCCAGCTGCAGGCCGACGTCGCTGCCAATGCTGAGCACCTGGCCCACGTCGGGCGACACCACGAACACCGGGCCCAGTTCGGTCTCGAAGGTGTACTCGTAGCCGCTGCCCAGGTAGGCGAGCTTGGCCAGCCGGCCGTTGAGGCCGTGGCCGGGCGGGCCCACGTGCCAGGCCTCGGGCCGCACCGCCACCTTCACGCTGCCCGCGGGCACGGGCTGGCGCGGCGCGATGCGCAGCGGCCCCAGCGTGACCGCGCCGCTGTCGTCCACGCGGGCCGGGAACAGCATGGCCTCGCCCATGAAGCCGGCGACGAACTCACTGGCGGGGGATTCGTACAGCTCCTGCGGCGTGCCGCGCTGCGCGATCACGCCCTGGTCCATCACGATGATGTGGTCGCTGACCGCGAGCGCCTCGGACTGGTCGTGCGTGACGTAGGCCACGGTGAGCTGCAGGCGCTGCTGCAGCGAGCGGATCTCGTCGCGCATCTCGCGCCGCAGCCGCGCGTCCAGGTTGGACAGCGGCTCGTCGAACAGCAGCACCGCGGGTTCCAGCACCAGCGCGCGTGCCAGCGCGACGCGTTGCTGCTGGCCGCCGGACAGTTCGCTCGGCAGCCGAAGGTCGTAGCCCACGAGTCCCACGTTGCGCAGCGTGTCGGCCGCGCGCCGCAGGGCCGAGGGCTTGTCGACGCCGGACATGCGCAGGCCGTAGCTCACGTTCTCCAGCACGTCCATGTGCGGGAACAGCGCGTAGCTCTGGAACATCATGCTGACGTTGCGCTGCGCGGGCCCGAGCGCCGTGACGTCCTGCCCGTCGATCAGGACCTGCCCGCCGGTGGGCGACTCCAGGCCCGCGATCATGCGCAGCGTGGTGGTCTTGCCGCAGCCGGAGGGACCGAGGATGGTGGTGAGCGTGCCGCGCGGCACATGGAAGCTGACGCCGCGCACGGCCGCGGGCGCCGCCGGGTCGTCGCCATAGCGCTTGCTGACGTTGCGCAGCTCGATGCCGGCGCTCATGTCCGCCCCGCCACCTGCAAGGGCGCCACGGGCGCGCGGCCGAGCCGGCGCTCGCCCACCAGCCACTGGATGCCCGCCGTGGCCAGGCTCATGATGACGATCAGCACCGTGCAGTAGGCCAGCGCCACGCCGTAGTCGCCGTTGCTGACGCGGCCGATGATGTAGGTGGTGGCCAGTTCGTTCTCCGCCGTCACGAGGAAGATCACCGCCGACACCGTGGTGATGGCGCGCACGAAGCTGTAGACCAGCGCCGCCACCAGCGCCGGTTTAAGCAGCGGCAGCACCACGTGGCGCAGCGTGGCGGCGGTGGACGCGCGCAGCATCAGCGAGGCTTCGTCCAGCGAGCGGTCGATCTGCTGGAAGGCGGCGGTGCCGGCACGCACGCCCACCGGCAGGTTGCGGAACAGGAAGCACAGCACGATGATCAGTGCGGTGCCGGTCAGCTCGAAGGGCGGCACGTTGAAGGCCAGGATGTAGCTCACCCCCAGCACGGTGCCCGGAATCGCGAAGGCGAGCAAGGCGGAAAACTCGAACAGGCCCTGGCCGCGGAACCTGGTGCGCGCCAGCAGCCAGGCGATCAGCAGGCCCAGCGCTGCGGTCAACGGCGCGGAGATGGCGGCCAGCTTGAGGGTGGTGAAGAAGGAGTTCCAGGCCGTGCCGGCCCACACCAGGCCGAAGGCGCCCCACTCCAGCGCGAAGGCGGTCTTCAGGTGCGCCAGCGTCGGCGTGTAGTCGCGGCCCCAGGTCTGCACGAAGCCGCCGGCGAAGGCGAACAGGTAGACCAGCAGGGTGAACGCGAGCCAGGGCAGCGCGAGCACCTGCACCAGCCGCAGCACCCGCGGCGGCAGCGGCATGGGCACGCCGCCGTCGCCCTTGCCGCTGACCGTGGTGTAGCTGCGCCGGCCCAGCACCCACCGCTGCAGCGCGAACACCGCCAGCGCGAACAGCGTGAGCAGCCAGGCCAGCGACGCGGCGCGGCCCTGGTCGTACTGCGCGCCGACGATGGCGAAGAAGATCTCGGTGGACAGCACCGAGAACTGGCCGCCCACCACGATGGGATTGCCGAAGTCCGCCATGCTCTCGATGAAGCCGACCAGGAAGGCGTTGGCCAGCCCGGGCCGCAGCAGCGGCAGCGTGATGCTGGTGAAGGTGCGCTCCGCGTTGGCGCGCAAGGTCTGCGCCGCCTCCTCCAGGCTGGGCGCGATGCCCTGCACCACGCCGCGCATGATCATGAAGGCGATCGGCGTGAAGGCGAAGGTCTGCGCCAGCCACACGCCGAACCAGCCATAGAACCAGCGCGTGGGCTGCACGCCGAACACCGACTCGAGCAGCTGGTTGACGATGCCGGCGCGCCCGAACAGCAGGATCAGGCCCAGGCCCACCACGAAGGGCGGCGTGATGATCGGCAGCAGCGCCAGGATGTTGAGCGGCTTCGCGTAGCGGCGCGGGCCGCGCTCCGCGACCAGCGCGAGCAGCGTCCCCAGCAGAGTGGTGCTGGCCGCCGTCGCCACGCCGAGGAACAGCGTGTTCCAGGCGACGCCGCAGCGCACGCCGCCGCCCAGGCACTGCAGGCCGAAGTTGCGCTCGCTGGCGACGCGCTGCACGAAGGTCGCCAGCACGCCCTGCCCGGGCTCCGCGACGAAGGCACCGCCCAGCGCCCGCAGCACCGGGAAGACGATGAAGAGGCCGAGCAGGCTGGCGCTGGCGATCACCGCGGCGGCGACGAACAGGTCGCCGCGGAACATCCCCCTGCGCGCCAGGCCGAAGGCGCCCAGCACGGTCAGCGCCACCAGCACGACGCCCGCGCCCCAGCCCATGCCGAACTGCTGCACGCCCAGCTCGCCGAAGGCACGCTCCAGCGCCGCGAAGCTCCAGCCCTTGGCGCCGATCGCGAAGCCGCAGGCCAGCAGCGCGATCGCCCCGCCGAAGCCGCCGGCGAGCAGCAGCGTCGCCTGCCGGCGCCCCGGCGCCATCGCGCCCGCCGCTGCGCAGACCAGCAGCCCGGCGAGTCCCGCCAGCAGCCAGGGCCGGCCATGGACGGTGGACTGCAGCAGGCCGTTGGCGGCGTCGGCATCGCTCCACACGCGGTGCAGCGCCAGCAGGCCGTTGGCATCCTGCAGCGCGTACCAGGGAAGCAGCAGGAAGGCGAGCAGGCCGGCCGCCGTCCACGACCAGAGCGCGGCGTTGGCCGTGCGCAGCCGCCCCGCAGCGCGCGGCACGGCGAGCGCCGCGGCTTCCTCCGGCAGCAGGGCGGGCGAAGCCACGGGTCAGCGCGGCAGCGAGTTCACTTCCTTTTCCCAGCGCTGGATCAGGCGGCGGCGCTCCGCGCTGGCACCGTACTTCGCGTAGTCGTAGTCGATCATCCTGATCTTGCGGAAGTCCGGCACGCGCGGATCGACCTTCGCGCCCTTGTTGCTCGGGAGCTGGAAGCTCTTGGCGGCCGCCGCCATCTCCTGCGCGGCCGGCGTGAGCGCCCAGTCGTAGAACTTCTTCGCCGCGTCCATGTTGCGCGCGCCCTTGATCAGGCTCATCGAGCCGATCTCCGCGCCGGTACCGTCGGCCGGCGTGACCGTCTCCAGCGGGAAGCCCTGCATCTTCTCGCCCGGGCCGTCGTGCACGAAGCTGATGGAGACTGCGGTTTCACCCCGCGCCACCGCCTTGATGGGCGCCGTGCCGGAACGCGGATAGGCGCCCACGTTCTTGTGCAGGCCCTTGAGGTAGTCGAAGGCCTTCTCCTCCCCCATCAGCTGTACCAGGGTCGCGATCATGGTGTAGGCCGTGCCGCTGGAGGCCGGGTTGGCGACCTGCACCTCGCCCATGTATTCCGGCTTGGTGAGGTCCGCCCAGGTCTTCGGCACCTGCAGCTTCTTCTTGGCCAGCAGCTCGGGGTTGTAGCCGAAGCCCAGCGGCCCGGAGTAGATGCCCACCGTGCGGTAGTTCGATTGCTTCGCCTGCTGCTGCGCCCAGTCGTGCAGCTGCGGCAGCAGCGGCGACTTGTACTCCAGCGTCAGGCCCTGCTCCGCGGCCTGCAGGTGCGGGCGCCGGTGCCGCCGAACCAGACGTCGGTCTTGGGGTTGTCCTTCTCGGCGATCAGCTGCGCGAGCGCCTCGCCCGAGCCCTTCAGGCTCATGTTCACGCGGGCGCCGGTCGTGCGCGCATAGACGGTGGAGATCATGTTGCACCACTCGGCCTGCACGGAGCAGATGACGTTGACCTGCCCCTGGGCAGCGGCGCCGCCGGCGAAGGCCAGGGCGGCGAACGCGAAACAGAAATTGCGCATGCTTCCTCCGGGTAACGGAATTACACGGGCAGCTTAGTCGCCGTGCCGCGCGGGAAGCGCTGGGGTTAACACCAGCGGGCATTGGGTTGGTTTTCGGTTGGGCGCCCGCTCCCCAAGGGCGCCTGAAACTAAGTTACAGTGTTTCGACCGTACGCAGAAAAACGCCCATGAGTTTCGACCTCGTCCTGTTCGGCGGCACCGGCGACCTCGCCTGGCGCAAGCTGATGCCCGCCCTGTTCCAGGCCTTCCGCCACGGCACCCTGCCCGAAGGCGGCCGCATCATCGGCATCGCCCGCGACGACCTGAGCGACCAGCAGTACCGCGAGCTGATCCGCTCGCGCTTCGACGACGTGGAGCTGGCCAAGCGGCCGACGCCGGAGGAGTTCGACCGCTTTGCCGGCCTGCTGCACTTCCTGCGGGTGGACCTCTCGCAGCCGCAGGACTACCGCAGGCTGGCGGACATGCTGCGCGCGCGGCACGCGGAAACGGTCGTCATGTACCTGGCCACCGCGCCCGACCTGTTCACGCGCGCGGTGGAACAACTCGCCGCCGCGGGCCTGAACCGCCCCAACACGCGGCTGGTGCTGGAAAAGCCGCTGGGCCACGACCTCGCCTCCAACCGCGAGATCAACGAGGCGGTGCGGCGCGTGCTGACCGAGCGGCAGATCTTCCGCATCGATCACTACCTGGGCAAGCCGGCGGTGCAGAACCTGTTCGCCATGCGCTTCGGCAACGCGCTGTTCGAGCCGGTCTGGCGGCGCGAACACATCTCCAACATCCAGATCACGATCGCCGAGGACCTGGGCGTGGAGCGGCGCGGCGCCTTCTACGACAAGACCGGCGCCTTGCGCGACATGGTG
The DNA here is from genome assembly GCF_013087525.1 of Ramlibacter montanisoli. Classification (GTDB taxonomy): domain Bacteria; phylum Pseudomonadota; class Gammaproteobacteria; order Burkholderiales; family Burkholderiaceae_C; genus Ramlibacter; species Ramlibacter montanisoli. Next base: position 3,487,096 of record NZ_JABFCS010000001.1, read on the forward strand.
CAGAACCACGCACTGCAGCTGCTGTGCGCGCTGGCCATGGAGCCGCCGATCAACTCGCATGCCGATGCGATCCGCGACGAGAAGCTCAAGGTGCTGCGCTCGCTCCAGCGCTGGACGCCGGAAGGGATCGACCAGCACGTGGTGCGCGGGCAGTACGCGGCCGGCAGCGTGGCCGGCAACGCCGTGCCCGGCTACCGCGAGGAGCCGGGCGTGGACCCGAACAGCAAGACCGAAACCTTCGTCGCGCTGCGCACCGAGATCGCCAGCTGGCGCTGGGCCGGCGTTCCCTTCTACATCCGCACCGGCAAGCGGCTGGCCGCGCGCGAGGCGCACATCGTGGTGAACTTCCGCGAGACCCCGCACGCGATCTTCAGCGCGCCGCCCGGCAGCGGCAACCGGCTGGTGATCAACCTGCAGCCGCGCGACGGCCTGGAGCTGCACCTGCTGGCGCAGGGACAGCAGAACCGGCGCAACGGCCCGGCCCTGGCGCCGGTGCAGCTGGACCTGGACTTCGACAAGCGCTTCGGCTCCGAGCGCGTGGGCGCCTACGAGCGCCTGCTGCTCGACGTGATCGCCGGCCGGCTGAACCTGTTCGTGCGCAGCGACGAACAGGAAGCGGCCTGGCGCTGGGTGGAACCGGTGATGGAGCACTGGGCGGCGGATGACCGCGGCCCGCGCCCTATGCCGCCGGCTCCTGGGGGCCGAGCGCGTCCAGCGCCATGATCGCGCGCGACGGCTTCTGCTGGCCGGAGGAGTGCTGAGTGCTGGATCGCATCAAGGCCTCCATGTCCTCCCTGGCGCCCGCGGAACAGCGCGTGGCCAAGCTGGTGCTGGGCGACCCGCGCAGCTTCGCCAACCTGCCGGTAAGCGAACTCGCCGAACGCGCGCACGTGAGCAAGCCCACGGTGGTGCGCTTTTGCCGCAGCATGGGCTACGACGGGCTGTCGGACTTCAAGCTGAAGCTCGCGGGCAGCGTGAGCGAGGGCGTGCCCTTCATCCACCGCAGCGTGGATCCGGACGACAAGACCGGCGACGTGCTGGTCAAGGTGATCGACAACGCGGTGGCGGCCTTCCTGAAGTACCGCAACGACGCATCGACCTTCGCCATCGAGAAGGCGGCGGAGGCGCTGGCCTCCACCTACAAGACCGGGCGCCGCATCGAGTTCTACGGCGTCGGCAATTCCGGCGTGGTGGCACTGGACGCGCAGCACAAGTTCTTCCGCCTGGGCGTGAACACCATCTCCTGGAGCGATGGCCACATGCAGGTGATGAGCGCGACGCTGCTCGGCCCGGGCGACTGCGTGGTGGTGATCTCCAACTCGGGGCGCACGCGCGACCTGATGGATGCCTGCGACATCGCCAGGCGCAACGGCGCCACCACCATCGTGATCACGGCCACCGCCTCGCCGCTGGCGGCCGCGGGGCAGATCCACCTGGCCGCGGACCACCCGGAGGGCTACGACCGCTACAGCCCGATGGTGTCGCGGCTGCTGCACCTGATGATCATCGACGTGCTGGCGACGACCGTGGCGCTGCGCATCGGCGGGGGCAAGCTGCAGCCGCTGCTGCGGGAGATGAAGAACAACCTGCGGACGAAGCGGTATGCGTGAACGCTGGGGTTCCTTCGTCACCGCCAGCCTACGAAGATCCCCGTAGGCTGGCGGTGAGCGCAGCGAACCCCGCTAGATGCGACCCTCTTCCACCGCGTGGCAAGCCACGCGCACGCCCTGCAGCTCCAGCAGCGCCGGCCGCTCCACGCGGCAGCGCTCATTGGCATGCGGGCAGCGGGGGTTGAAGGCACAGCCGGTCGGCGGGTTCAAGGGGTTCGGCACCTCGCCCTGCACCGGCGTGCGCGCGCGGCCGGTGTCGTGCATCTTCGGGATCGCATCGAGCAGCATGCGCGTGTAGGGATGGCGCGGCTGCGCAAACAGCTGCTGCTTGCCCGCCACTTCCACCAGGCGGCCCAGGTACATCACGCCGACCTGGTCGCTCACGTGCCGCACCACCGCCAGGTTGTGCGAGATGAACAGGTAGGTCAGGCCGTGCTTGCGCTGCAGGTCCTTCATGATGTTGAGGACCTGCGCCTGCACGCTCACGTCCAGCGCGGAGGTGGGTTCGTCGCACACCAGGAACTCAGGCTGCGTCGCCAGCGCGCGCGCGATCGAGATGCGCTGCCGCTGGCCGCCGGAGAACTGGTGCGGGTACTTCACCATGTCCAGCGGGCTCAGGCCCACGGACTTCAGCAGCTCGCCCACGCGGTCCTTCAGCTGCGCCGCATCGGTGACCAGCTCGTGCTCCTTGAGCGGCTCGCCGACGATGTCCTCCACCTTCCAGCGCGGGTTCAGGCTGGCATACGGGTCCTGGAAGATCATCTGGATGCGCCGGCGCAGCTTGCGGCCTTCGCTGGTCTTGAACGCGGCGTGCGCGTCCTGGCCGTCGAAGGTGAAGCCGCCGCGCGTGGGGTGGTACAGGCCCACCAGCAGGCGGGCCACCGTGCTCTTGCCGCAGCCGGACTCGCCCACCAGCGCGAGCGTCTGGCCCTTCTCGATGCTGAAGCTCACGCCGTCCACGGCATGCAGCAGCTGGCGCGGGCGGCGCTCCAGCACGCGGTTCAGCCAGGGGACGGAGACGTCGAAGGTCTTGGCGAGGTCGTGGGCCTGGACCAGCGGCACCGTGCCGCTCGCGCCCTTCACCCCGGCTCTCTCCCCGGAGGGGAGCGGGAGGGAAGCGGCGGCTCCCTCGCCCGCTTGCGGGTGAGGGGTGGGCTGAGGGCCGGAGTGGGGATCGACGACGATGGTGCTCATTGGACTACCCTCCGCGCTGCGCGCTGCGGGATTCGCCTTGGGGCGGCCCGGCGGCTCATGCCGGCATCTCCGCGTTGGCGTCGTGCAGCCAGCAGGCACGGGTGGCGCCCGCATTCAGCAGGTCGGGTCGCTCGCGCGTGCAGCGGTCGAAGGCGCGCGGGCAGCGGGGGTTGTAGGCACAGCCCGAGGGGATCGCGTTCAGCCGCGGCATCGCCCCGTCGATCTGGTTCAGGCGCTCGCGGTCCACGGTTATGTCGGGGATCGCCGCCATCAGGCCCATGGTGTAGGGATGCGCCGGCTGGTGGATCACCTCGTGCACCGGGCCGATCTCGGCGACGCGGCCCGCGTACATCACGGCCACGCGGTCGCAGGTCTCGGCGATCACGCCCATGTCGTGCGTGATCAGCATGACGGCCGCGCCGCGGTCCTTGCAGACGCGCTTGAGCAGCTGGATGATCTGCGCCTGGATCGAGACGTCCAGCGCGGTGGTCGGTTCGTCGGCGACGATCAGCTTGGGCTCGGCCGCCAGCGCCAGCGCGATCACCACGCGCTGCCGCATGCCGCCGGAGAACTGGTGCGGATAGTGGTCGATGCGCTCGGCCGCCGCCGGGATGCCGGTGTCTTCCAGCAGGCTGACCGCTCGCCGGCGCGCTTCGTCCGTGCTGACCGGCAGGTGCGCCTGGATCGTCTCGATCAGCTGCCGGCCGATGGTGTACAGCGGGTTCAGCGAGGTGAGCGGATCCTGGAAGATCGCGCCGATCTTGCGGCCGCGGATGTGGCGCATGCGCTCGAACGGCAGGTTGTCGATGCGCTCGCCTTCCAGCACGATCTGGCCGGAGGCGATGCGGCCGGGCGGCTCGAGCAGGCCGATGATGGCGGCGCCGGTGAGCGACTTGCCGGCACCGGACTCGCCGACCACGCCCAGGATCTCGCCCGGGGCGATCTCGAAGGAGACGTGGTCCAGCGCGCGCAGCGTGCCGCGGCGGGAAGGGAACTCGACGACGAGGTCCTGGACTTGGAGGAGGGACATTTCGCGTGCTCGCTAGCGAAGGCGCGGGTTGAGCGCATCGCGCAGCCAGTCGCCCAGCAGGTTCACCGACAGGGCGATCAGGATCAGCATGAGGCCGGGGAAGACGGTGATCCACCACTCCCCGGAGAACAGGTAGTCGTTGCCGACGCGGATCAGCGTGCCCAGCGAGGGCGAGGTGGGCGGCACGCCCACGCCCAGGAAGGACAGCGTCGCTTCGGTGATGATGGCGGTGGCGACGTGGATGGTCGCCAGCACCAGCACCGGGCCCAGCACGTTGGGCAGCACGTGCCGCATCATGATGCGCAGCGGCGCCACGCCGGTGACGCGCGCGGCCTGCACGTATTCCTTGTTGCGCTCCACCATCGTGGAGCCGCGCACGGTGCGCGCGTACTGCACCCAGCCGGTGAGCGTGATCGACACGATCAGCACGCCGAAGGCCACCGTGTCGTGCGCGTTGGGGAACAGCGCGCGGCCGACGCCGGCGATCAGCAGCGCCACCAGGATCGGCGGGAAGCTGAGCATCACGTCGCACAGGCGCATGAGGAAGGCGTCGATCCAGCCGCCGCGGAAACCCGCCAGCAGGCCCAGCGCCACGCCGATCACCATCGACAGCAGCACGGACACCACGCCCACCACCAGCGAGATGCGGGCGCCGTACATGAGCGCCGACAGGATGTCGCGGCCCTGGTCGTCGGTGCCCAGCACGTACTTCGCCGTCCCTTCGGCATCCCAGGCCGGCGGCTTGCGCGCGTCGCCCAGGACGAGCGTGGTGAGGTCGAAGGGGTTGTGCGGCGCCACGAGGTCGGCGAACACCGCCGCGAACACGCACACGAAGGCGATGGAGCCCGCGAGGATCGCCATCGGCGAGGTGCGGAAGCTGTGCCCGACATCGCTGTCGAACCAGCGCAGGATGGCTTGTTTCATGGGGAGCGGAAGCGCGCGCGCCGCGGTCCGGCCGCGGCGCGCACAGGCGTCACTTCTTGACGGTGATGAACTTGAAGGGCATGAAGTTGTCGGCGAGTTGGACCAGGTCCACCTTCTTCGACACGCCCCAGGCCAGCGACTGCTGGTGCAGCGGCAGGTGGCCGACGTCGGCGGCATGCACCTCGAAGGCCTCCTTGATCATGGCGCCGCGCTTGGCCTTGTCGGTCTCCGACTGGATGGCCTTGGTGAGCTGGTCGACCTTCGGGTTGCAGTAGCTGCCCAGGTTGAACTGGCCGGTCCCTTTGTCGTCCGGGCAGGCCATCAGCGCATTCAGCGCGTTGTGCGCGTCGTAGGTCCCGGGCGTCCATCCCAGCAGGTAAAAGCTGGTGTCGCGGCGCAGGATCTTGGGGAAGTAGGTGCCCTTGGTCTCGGCGGCCAGGTTGATCTTCACGCCGATGCGCGACAGGTTGGCCGCCACCGTCTGGCAGATCCGCGCGTCGTTCACGTAGCGGTCGTTCGGGCAGTTCATCGTCACTTCGAAGCCGTTCGGGTAGCCGGCATCGGCCAGCAGCTTCTTGGCGCCGTCCGGGTCGTAGGCCAGGCGCTTGTTCAGGCCGGAATCGAAGCCGTTGATGCCGGGGCCGACCATCAGGCCGGTGGGGCGCGCGGCGCCGCGCATCACCGTCTTCTGGATGCCGTCGATGTTGATGGCCTGGTAGAAGGCCTGGCGCACGCGCTTGTCCTTGAAGGGGTTCTTGCCCTTCACGCTGGAGTACAGCAGCTCGTTGCGCGACTGGTCCATGCCCAGGAAGATGGTACGCAGCTCGGGGCCGACCATCACCTTGGCGTTGGCGGAACCGTTGACGCGGTCGATGTCCTGCACCGGCACCGGCTCCATGACGTCGATCTCGCCGGACAGCAGCGCGGCCACGCGGGTAGCGTCGTTGCCGATCGGGGTGAAGATGACTTCCTGGACGTTGCCCTCGATCTTGCCCCAGTAGTTGCCGTTGCGCACGAAGGTCGTGCGCACGTTCGGCTGGCGCTCGCGCAGGCGGAACGGGCCGGTGCCGTTGGCGCGGAAGGAGGCGGCGTTCTCCACGCCCTTGCGGCGGTCCACCGGGCGCGTCGCCTGGTTGTCCTCCGCCCACTTCTTGCTCATGATGAACACGAGCGAGATCACGTCCGGCAGGATGGGGAACGGCGCCTTGGTCTCGATCTCCACCACGTGGTCGTTGACCTTGCGCACTTCCTTCACGTCGTTGGTGTAGCTCTTCATGTCCGAGCCTTCCACCTGCGTGCGGGCGAAGGAGAACAGCACGTCGTCGGCCGTGAAGGGCTTGCCGTCGTGGAACTGCACGCCCTTGCGCAGCTCGAAGCGCCACACCGTCGGCGAAGTCTGGCGCCAGGAGGTCGCCAGCGCGGGCGCCAGCGAGAGGTCCTTGTTGCGGCCCACGAGGGCTTCGTACACGTTGCCCGTGACGGACAGCTGCAGCGACTCGTTGAGGGAGTGCGGGTCCATCGACAACGCGTCGCCCTGGTTGGCGATGCGCGCGGTCTGCGCCTGCGCGCCGAGGGCGGCGCACAGCGCGGCCGCCGCGATCAGGTGGGTCTTGAAGTGCATGGTCGGAACTCCTTGTGGAAGTGGCTGTCCTGTGGGACTTGGTGTGCGCCGGCGGGGGTCAGTGGCCCGCCTGCGGCATGGCTTGCTCCACCAGGCTGGCGTGCAGCGCCGAGCCGAGCGGGAGGATGTCGTCGTTGAAGTCGTAGCGGCTCATGTGCAGCATGCAGCTGCCCTCGCCGCCCTGGCCGATGCGCATGTAGGCGCCCGGCTTGGCCTGCAGCATGAAGGAGAAGTCCTCCGCCCCCATGCTCGGATCCATGTCGCGCACCACGTTCTCCGCGCCGACCAGCGACTCGGCGACGTCGGCGGCGAACTGCGTCTCGCGCGGGGTGTTGATGGTGGCGGGATACACGCGGTCGTAGTGCACGGTGGCGGTGGCGCCGAAGCCCAGCGCCACGGCGCTGCACAGCTCGCTCAGGCGCCGCTCGATCATGTCCTGCACTTCATGGTTGAAGGTGCGCACCGTCCCCACCAGCGTGGCCTTGCCGGGGATCACGCTCATCGCGTTGAGGTCGCCCGCGTGCATGGCGCACAGGCTGATCACGGCCACGTCCACCGGCTTCACGTTGCGCGAGACGATGCTCTGCGCGGCGGTGATGATGTGCGCCGCCACCAGCACCGGGTCCACGGCGAGGTAGGGATGCGCGCCGTGGCCGCCCTTGCCGGTGATCTCGATCGTCACGCGGTCGGCCGAGGCCATCATGGCGTTCTCGCGGATGCCGAAGCAGCCGGGCTTGAGCCCCGGCCAGTTGTGCATGGCGTAGACGGCGTCCACCGGGAAGCGCTGGAACAGGCCGTCGTCGATCATGGCCTTGGCGCCGGCGAAGCCTTCCTCGCCGGGCTGGAAGATCAGCACCGCGGTGCCGTCGAAGTTGCGCGTCTCCGACAGGTAGCGCGCCGCGCCGACCAGCATGGCGACGTGGCCGTCGTGGCCGCAGCCGTGCATCATGCCGTTGCGCGTGGACTTCCAGGGAAACTCGTTGCTCTCCGACATGGTCAGCGCGTCCATGTCGGCGCGCAGTCCCACCATGCGGCCCGACGCCGTGCTGCGGCCGCGGATCACGCCCACCACGCCGGTCTTGCCGATGCCCGCGTGCACCTCGTCCACGCCGCACAGCCGCAGCGCCTCCTGCACGCGCGCGGCGGTGTAGACCTCCTCGAAGCCCAGTTCGGGATGCGCGTGCAGGTCGCGCCGGAAGGCGGTGAGCTCCGGGTGGTACTGCGCGATCTGCGAGAACGCGCGCCCCCGGGCGCCCAGCCGCGGCGGGGCCGCGGGCGCGAGCATCAGTGGCCTCCCGCCGTGCCGACGCGCAGGCGCGGGTCGACGGCGAAATACAGCAGGTCCACCACCAGGTTGATCACCACGAAGATCAGGGCGATCAGGCACAGGTAGGCCGCCATCACCGGGATGTCCGCGAAGGTGACGGCCTGGATGAACAGCAGGCCCATGCCGGGCCACTGGAACACGGTCTCCGTGATGATGGCGAAGGCGATCAGGCCCCCGAGCTGCAGGCCGGTGATGGTCATGACCGGCACCAGCGTGTTCTTCAGGGCGTGGCCGAAATGGATGGCGCGGTTCGGCAGGCCGCGGGCGCGCGCGAACTTGATGTAGTCGGTGCGCAGCACCTCCAGCATCTCCGCGCGCACCAGCCGCATGATCAGCGTGAGCTGGAACACCGCCAGCGTGATCGCCGGCAGCACGATGTGGTGCCAGCCCTTGGCCTTGAGCAGGCCGGTGCTCCACCAGCCCACCTGCACCGTTTCACCACGGCCGAAGCTGGGGAACCAGCCGAGCGAGACGGCGAACACCAGGATCAGGAGGATGCCGATCAGGAAGGTGGGCAGAGACACGCCCAGCAGCGAGATCGTCATGAACACCTGGCTGAGGAAGGTGCCGCGCCGCAGGGCCGCGTAGACACCCATGGGAATGCCGACCAGCAGCGCCAGAGAGGCGGCGATCAGCGCCAGTTCCAGCGTGGCGGGGAAGCGTTCCGCGATCAGGCGCGAGACTTTGGCCCCCTGGCGCAGGCTCAGCCCGAACTCGCCCTGCACCGCATTGGCCAGGAAGTGCCAGAACTGCACGAAGAAAGGCTTGTCCAGCCCCAGGGCGGAGCGCAGCTCGCGGATCTGCTCCGGCGTGGCGTCCTGGCCGAGGAGGAAGACGACGGGATCGCCGACGTACTGGAACAGGAGGAAGGCGATGAAGGCCACCGTGACCATGACGACCATGGCCTGGATCAGGCGGCGCAGGATGAAGGCGAACATGCGTTGTGCGGCGAAAGGGCTGCCGATGCTAGCAGAGCAAGCTGTGTGCCGACACCCGGGTTTCCTTTAGGTCTAAAGCAATTAGGGCGGCCACTCCAGGGAGCGGCCGCCCTTGCCGGGGCGAATCAGTTCACCTTGATGACACGCCAGTCCAGGCGGTTGTCCGGGCGGTGCACCACGTCGATGTTGCGCTTCATGGCCCAGGGGATGACCTGGTTGTGCAGCGGGATGTGCGACACGTCGTCGTTGCTCATCTGCAGCGCCTGCGTCAGCAGCCGGTTGCGCACCAGCAGGTCGGTTTCGACCTTGGCGCGGTCGATCACGGCATCCACCTGCGGGTTGCTGTAGCGGCCCACGTTGTAGTTGCCGTCGCCATCGGTGCCCACGGTGCGCACCAGCGACTGCAGGCTGTACATGGCATCGAAGGTCGGCACGCCCCAGCCCAGCATGTAGATGCTGGCTTCATAGCGCTGGATCATCGGGAAGTAGGTGACCAGCGGCAGGGTGCGCAGCTTGGCCCGCACGCCGACGCGCGACCACATCGCGGTGACGGCCTGGCAGATTTCCTCGTCGTTGATGTAGCGGTTGTTGGGGCAGGCGAAGTCGACCTCGAAGCCCTGCGGGTAGCCGGCCTCGGCCAGCAGCTTGCGCGCGCCTTCCAGGTCGTAGGGCATGCGGCGGTGGATGCCTTCCGTCCAGCCGTTCACCTGCGGGGCGATCAGGGCGCCGGTGGCCTGGCCGAGGCCGCGCATGGTCACGCGCATCAGCGAATCGATGTCGATCGCCTGGTACAGCGCCTTGCGCACGCGCTGGTCCTTCAGCGGGTTCTTGCCCTTGATGTTGGAGCCGGGGAGCTCCTCGCGGTTCTGGTCCATGCCGAAGAAGATCGTGCGGCTCTCGACGCCGTCCACCACCTTCAGGGCCGGGCTGTTGCGCAGCCGCGGCAGGTCCTGCGGGCTCGGGTCGAGCACCAGGTCCACTTCGCCGGAGAGCAGCGCCGCCACGCGGGTGGCCTCGGACTTGATCGGCGTGTAGACGATCTCGGTGAGGTTGCCTTCCAGCTTGCCCCACCAGTTGGGGTTGGCGGCCATCACCATGCGCTGGTCGGGCAGCCACTGGCGCAGGATGAAGGGACCGGTGCCCATCGCATTGCGGTTGGCGAAGGTTTCCTGCGTGACGTTGCGGATGTCCTTGGGCTCCACCGAGTTGTTCTTCTCGGCCCAGGCCTTGCTCATCATGCGCAGCTCGGTCAGCTGGTTCAGCAGCACCGGGTTGGGACGCTTGGTGAAGATGTCGATCGTGTTGGTGTTCACTTTCACCACGCGGTCGATGCCGGCCGTGTAGGGCGTGAAGTTGGACGTCTTCATCATCGCGCGCTCGATGGAGTACGCGGCGTCGTCGGCGGTGAAGGCGCTGCCGTCGTGGAACTTCACGTTCTGGCGCAGGTTCACGCGCAGCTGGGTCGGGGAGACCTGGGTCCACGACGTGGCCAGCACCGGCTCCAGCTTGAAGGTGCGGCTGTTGTAGTAGACCAGCGACTCGTAGACGGCGGCGTGGATGCCGTTCTGCAGCGCGTTGTTCTGCGAATGGATGTCCCAGGTGGAGATTTCAGCGGCGCTCGCCCAGCGGAACGTCTTGGCGTGCAGCGCCGGGACGGCCAGCAAGGTGGTGGCGGTGGCACATAGCAGTGCGTACTTGACCCTCATGGATACCTCATGATTTTGGAAAGCGCGACTATGCAACAGCGCCGCCCGAGGGTCAAAAGGGGTTTCCCCGGGACGCAGCGCGGAAGGCGCGGGCCGCGCTCAGCGCGCGCCGGCCGAAACGGGCAGGAAGCGCACGGGCCCGTACCAGGCGCTGGCGCGCGACTGCGTGTTGTCGCTGTCCGTCATGATGGCGATGCCCACCAGCGCGCCGGGCGCCTCGCCGAACACCCGCTGGTAGTCGGCGCGGATGTCGCGCTCGTATTCGAGCCACCGGTTGAGTCCGTGCGCGCCCGACTCCACCACCAGCTTGCGGACCCGGTCGGTGCGCGGGTTGCGGATCACGGTGCCGGGCTCGCGCCGGTTGCACCAGACATACATCAGCGTGGCATAGGGCATGGGCTCGCCGGTCAGCAGGTGCGCCAGCTCGGACAACGCCGCGTCACGCGCGGAAAGGCGCGACCGGTCGCCCTCGAAGGCGAGCACGACGCGCACCGGCGCATCGTCCTTGTCGCGCAGCGCCATGTCGGCCTGTTCGATCAGGGCCGGCACCTTCCAGGAGAAGCGCACGGCGCCCAGTTCCTCCGGCTCGATGCGCAGCACCTGCCGCAGCATGCTGGCGGAACCCTTGGCCGTCACGGAAATGGCATCGCGGCCCTCGAGCCGCGCGTAGCTGAATTCGGAAGCCGCCTTGCCGGGGAAGGTCCTGTGGTTCCACACCTCGGCGTCGAAGCCGGGATGCACGCCGGACTGCTCGGCCCAGGGCGTGTCGGCGACGTCGGTGCCGTCCAGGGGCGGACTCGCGCAGGCGGACAGCAGCAGGAGTGCGGCGCCCCGAGAGCGGTCCACAGCTGGCGGCAGGTGTCCGGATGTTTCATGGAAGCGGATTGAAGCACGAAAAAAAGCCGCCCGAAGGCGGCTTTTCAAGTTTCTTGTTCTCTGCACCGGCCTTGCGGCCGGTTCGAAAATCAGAAGCTGTGGCGGATGCCCAGGTCGAAGCCGCGGGAGTTGCCGCCGGTGTTCGCGCCGCTGGTGACAGCCAGGCCGTTGTTGTAGTTGATGTCGGCGCTGTCCTTGTTGTTCACGCGCGAGAACGTCGTGTAGACGGCGGTGCGCTTGGACAGGTTGTGGACGTAGCCGATCGCGATCTGGTCGCCGCGCACGAAGTCGTCGTCGCCCTTGCCGCGGGTGTAGGAAGCGCGGATTTCGCCAGCGCCGACCGGCACCAGGGTGCCGAGCATCCAGGTCGTGTGCTTGGCGGTCTCGCCGAAGCCCTTGATCTTTTCCTGGTTCCAGTGACCCATCAGCTTGGCCATGCCGAAGTCCCACTGGCCGGCGATGTTCTGGTTGATGTAGTCGATCTGGGAACCGGCGGGAACCACGACCGAGAACGGAGCGGCGGTCAGCGCGCCCAGGACGCTGGTGGCATCCGTGCGGCCATAGGCGGCAGCGATGTTGAACGGGCCGGAGGCGAAGCCCAGGCGCAAGCCGACGTAGCGGCCGTCGTTCTTGTCGGAACCGGCAGGGGTGACCGGCTCGGCCACTTCGCCGAACGCGTACATGACCTGGCCGTAGAAGCCGCCCAGGTTCGGGGGCAGGAAGTAGCCGACCGAGTTGGACGCGCGCACGGTCGTGGGCACGCCCAGGGCGGTACCGAGGAACAGGCTCAGGTTGCTGGTGGCGCCCACGCCGTTGGTGCCGAACGGATCGAACACGGTGTGGTTCCAGAAGGACGGCACGTAGTCACGGCCCAGACGCAGTTCACCCCAGCCGCCGGCCAGGCTGACCGTCGAACGACGGTTGAAGGTCAGGCCTTGCGTGCCCGGGCGGGGGCCGCGACGGTAGAGACGCGGTTGTTGACGTTGCTGGCCGCACCAGTGCCGTCGTCGTTGTTCACGCCGGCTTCCAGCCAGAAGGAGGCGGACATGCCGCCACCGAGGTCTTCCGTGCCACGGAAACCCAGGCGGGAGCTGTTGTAGCCGGAGTTGTGCAGGCGGCTCAGCTTGTTGCTGCCGGCGGCGGCGGTGCCGTCAGAGCGCAGGTTCTGGTAGGTGGCATCGACGATACCGAACAGCGTGACCGACGACTGGGCGGAGGCCGCGCCAGCAGCGGCCATCACAGCCAGTGCAATCAGGGACTTTTTCATGCAAGTTTCTCCAAGGTTAAACATAGGGCTCCGGTTACGCATGGGTTCTTCGAATGCAGGCACGCTCGCGTCCCCACCGGATCCCCGGGCCAACCTCCTTTTGGGAAGTTGTTGCTATTCCACCAGAGCGTCTTTTCCTACGCAAAGCATTTAGCCCGGACGGCCTCCTTTCGTTGCAGTCGGACAACAAGGGGCAAAGGCCGAGTGGGGGCATGCAACGGCCTATTCTTTACATTTCGCCATCCAAAACCGGCCCGTCGCGCGTGCGACAGCGACCTGCCCTCAGCAGGCTGGTCCCATCGGGGACTAAACTGCCCCAATGGACCGCATCCTCGGCGCCTTCGACCAGGCGTTGCGCACCCTCTTTGCCACGCCGCGCGGCACCCGCGCGTGCCCCGTCGTGCCCGCGGAAGCCACGCACCTGGGCGAGCAGGAGCGCAGGCACGCCGCCGCCCTGATGCGCGTGAACCACGTCGGCGAGGTCTGCGCGCAGGCCCTCTACACCGCCCAGGCCATGTCCACCAGCAACGAGGCGCTGCGGGCGCAGCTGGAAAAGGCCTCGCGCGAGGAGACCGACCACCTGGCGTGGACGCAGGCGCGGCTGGACGAACTCGGGGCCCGGCCCTCCCTGCTCAATCCGTTCTGGTACGCCGGCGCCTTCGGCATCGGCCTGGTGGCGGGACGGCTGGGGGACCGCGTGAGCCTGGGCTTCATCGTGGAAACCGAACGCCAGGTGGAGGCGCACCTGCAGGGGCACCTCGAACGCCTGCCGGCGGCCGATCACGCATCGCGCGCCATCGTCGCCCAGATGAAGGACGACGAGGCCACGCACGCGCTGCAGGCGCAGAACGCGGGGGCGGCCGAACTGCCGGCGCCGGTGAAGATGGCGATGCGCGCGGCGGCCAAGGTGATGACCACCACGGCGCACTACATCTGAGATCTGAGGCTAGGCGGCCGGCGCTTCTTCCTCCACCAGCTCGAAGCTGGTGGTCATTTCGGCGGTCTTCGCCAGCATCGCGCTGGCGGAGCAGTACTTCTCGTGGCTCATCGCGATCGCCCGCTCCACCGCCGGCGCGGGCAGCTTGCGCCCGCGGACAGTGAAGTGCATGTGGATCTTCGTGAACACCTTGGGATCGGTCGTCGCCCGCTCCGCGCTGAGCTTCACGGAGCAGCCCTGCACGTCGTGCCGGCCGCGCTTGAGGATCAGGACCACGTCATAGGCCGTGCACCCGCCGGTGCCGGCCAGCACGGTTTCCATCGGCCGCGGCGCGAGGTTGCGGCCGCCGTTCTCGGGCCGCGCCTCGTCGGGCGCGCCGTCCATCACGAGCACATGGCCGCTGCCGGTTTCCGCGAGGAAACCCATCCCCGAGCGGGCGCCGCTGGCGCCCGTCCACGTCACTGTGCATTCCATCGACTGGTCCCCTGGTGGGCGCCTTTCGCGCCACGGATTGCGCCATTGAGGCATCGCCGCAACGAGCCTTGTGCATTGCAGCAAATTGCGGGCTATACTGGTTTCACAGCATAGCGATTCCGCTAGGCCCCGCCCGCGAAGCAGCTGGTTTCCCCACTGCCCCGCCGGCCTCGACGCTTGTCTCCTCCACCTCTCCTTTGGTGGATTTAGCCTCCGGGTCGCAAGGTCCGGGGCTTTTTTCTTGTCAGGGGCCGGTCCGGGGCGCCTCTTATGATTCCCGCGCCATGAAAAAACACCTGCAGCCGGAGGATTACCTCAAGAAGATCCTCACGGCGCGCGTCTACGACGTCGCCGTCGAATCGCCGCTGGAGCCCGCGCGCGCTGAGCCGCAGGCTGCACAACAAGGTGCTCCTCAAGCGCGAAGACCAGCAGCCGGTCTTCAGCTTCAAGCTGCGCGGCGCCTACAACAAGATGGCGCACCTGGCCCCCGAGCAACTCGAACGCGGAGTGATCTGCGCCTCCGCCGGCAACCACGCGCAGGGCGTGGCGCTGGCCGCGCACAAGATGGGCGCGCGGGCCGTGGTCGTCATGCCGGTGACCACGCCGCAGGTGAAGGTGGATGCGGTCAAGGCGCTGGGTGGCGAGGTCGTGCTGCACGGCGACAGCTACTCCGATGCCTACGAGCACTCGATCCAGCTGTGCGAGCGGGAGCAGCTCACCTTCGTGCACCCCTTCGACGACCCCGACGTGATCGCCGGCCAGGGCACCATCGCCATGGAGATCCTGCGCCAGCACCAGGGGCCGCTGGACGCGGTGTTCGTCGCCATCGGCGGCGGCGGCCTGATCGCCGGGGTGGCCAGCTACATCAAGTGCGTGCGCCCCGAAGTGAAGGTGATCGGCGTGCAGATGAGCGATTCGGACGCGATGGCGCGCTCGGTCGCGGCGAAGAAGCGGGTCACGCTGGGCGACGTGGGCCTGTTCTCCGACGGCACGGCGGTCAAGCTGGTGGGCGAGGAGACCTTCCGCCTGGCGCGCGAGCTGGTCGACGAATTCATGCTGGTGGACACCGACGCGGTGTGCGCGGCGATCAAGGACGTCTTCGTCGACACCCGCAGCATCGTCGAGCCGGCAGGCGCGCTGGCGGTGGCCGCGATCAAGCAGTACGTGGCGCAGCACAAGCGCCGCGGCGAGACCTACGCGGCGATCCTCTGCGGCGCCAACATGAACTTCGACCGCCTGCGCTTCGTCGCGGAGCGCGCCGAGGTCGGCGAGGAGCGCGAGGCGCTGTTCGCCGTGACGATTCCGGAGGAGCGCGGCAGCTTCCGCCGCTTCTGCGAGCTCATCGGCACCCTTCCGGGCGGCGCCCGCAACGTGACGGAGTTCAACTACCGCATCGGCGACGCGGAGCAGGCCCACGTGTTCGTCGGCCTCACCACCCACGGCAAGGGCGAGTCGACCAGGATAGCGGCGAACTTCAGCCGCCACGGCTTCGACGCGCTGGACCTCACGCACGACGAACTGGCCAAGGAACACATCCGGCACATGGTGGGCGGGCCTTCGCCGCTGGCGCAGGACGAGCGCCTGCTGCGCTTCGTGTTCCCGGAGCGGCCGGGCGCGCTGATGAAGTTCCTGTCGCACATGCGCCCCAGCTGGAACATCTCCCTGTTCCATTACCGCAACCAGGGCGCGGACTATGGCCGCATCCTGGTGGGCCTGCAGGTGCCGCGCAGCGACGACAAGGCCTTCCAGTCCTTCCTCGACACCCTGGGCTATCCCTCTTTCGAGGAGACCGCCAATCCGGTCTACCAGCTGTTCCTGCGCAGCCGGCCCCACGGCAAGCCCACGGCTGGGTAGCATCCGGGGTGCCTGCCATTCGTGACACCCTGAATATCTTCGCGCGCCAGTTCTCGCTGGCGCTGCACCACTCCACCCGCGTCCGCCTGGGAGGCCCGCTGGCGCCCCCGGAGGACGCCGACCCCGATGCGCTGCGCGCGAGCGACGCGCACCTGCCCGGAACGGGCTGGATCGTCGGCGTCGCCGCCTGCCTGCTGTTCGCGCTGGTCGGACTGCTGCTGCGCGCCAGCCCCTGGGGCGCCGCAGCCGCCGCCGTCGTGAGCACCATCCTCACCGTGGTGCTCACCGGCGCGCGCCACGAGAGCGCCGCCTTCCGGGCCGCCGAGCGCCTGGGCAGCGGCCAGGGCTTCGGCGTGCTGGCCGTGCTGCTGCTGCTGGCGGGGAAGATCGTGCTGCTGGCGGCGATCGCTTCCGTTTCGGAGGCGGGGGTGCTGGCCGCGCTGTTCGCGGCCCACGTCACTTCCCGGTTCGCACCGGTGGTGGCCACCCGCTGGCTCGGGGACCGGCATGACGTGCGCGCCCTGCGCATCGGCGCGCTCTGGTGCGTCGTGCCGCTGCTGCTGATGTTCCCCGCGAGCGGCTGGGCCTTCCCGCTGCTGGCCGTCCTGCTGGCGGCGAGCATCTCCTATGGCGTGCTGTGGCTGTGGGAACGGCGCTTCGGTCCGGGCGCGCAGGAGGACGCGGGCGCCCTGCAGCAGGTGTGGGAACTGGCCTTCTACCTGGGTGCGGCGATCGGCGCCTGAGCCCCGAGGGGCGAGCGCACCGGCGGCAGTTCCAGGATGACCTGCGTCGGCCCGCTGGCCAGCACCGCCTGGCGGCCGCGCACCGACTGCAGCACCACGCCCTCCTCGATGGTGGAGCCCACGCGGTAAGGCCGGGCCGGCTTGCCGTCCACCGAGATCACCGCGGCCCCCGCGCCGGAACGCCGCCGCCGCGGCCACGCCCAAGAGCTGGAAGCGGGAGGCGAGCGCCACCGCCGGCGCCGGCGCCGCCATGGCGCCCGCGACGGGCGAGTTGCCCAGCAGGCGTGCGAGCGCCTCCGGATCCACCGCGGCCAGCTGCCGTGACGGGGACAAGGGCACGCTGGGCGAACGCTCGCTGCCGGCGAGCCGCAGTCCCCAGAAGACCGCGCTGCCCGCCGCCAGCCCCCACAGCGCGAAGGTGGCGGCGCGGACGATCCAGGGGTCGGGGCTCGCGCTCAACATGCGCGGATTATCATTGAACCGATGTTGTCCACCCCCGCCTCCCGACTGCGTGCGCGTTTGCGCGTGCAGGCCGCCCACGCCGGCTTCACCCTGATCGAGCTGATGGTGGTGCTGGTCATCATCGGCGTGCTCGCCGCGCTGATCGTGCCCAACGTGCTGGACCGCGCCGACGACGCGCGCCACCGCGGCCAAGACCGACGTGAACAACCTGATGCAGGCGCTGAAGCTCTACAAGCTGGACAACCAGCGCTATCCCACCGGCGAGCAGGGCCTGCCGGCGCTGGTGGCGCGGCCGACGACGGGGCCGGTTCCGCCGAACTGGAAGCCCTACCTGGAGAAGCTGCCCAACGACCCCTGGGGCCGGCCCTACCAGTACCTCAACCCCGGCGTGAAGGGCGAGATCGACGTGATGTCCTTCGGCGCCGACGGGCAGGCCGGCGGCGAGGGCAAGAATGCCGACGTCGGCTCCTGGCAATAGGGCCGCGCGCGAGGTCCTGCTGCGCCGGCTGGCGGCCGGCTTCACGCTGCTCGAACTGCTGGTGGTGGTGGCGATCATCGCCGTCGCCTCCGCGGGCGTCTCCTTCGCCCTGCGCGACGCCGCCGGCCTGCCGCTCGAACGCGACGCCCAGCGCCTGGCCGCCCTGCTCGAATCGGCCCGTGCCCGCTCGCGCATGAGCGGACAGGCCGTGCGCTGGGTGGCGACCCCCGGGGCTTCCGCTTCGAGGGACTGCCGCGCGACGCGCTGCCGCAGAACTGGCTGGCCGAGGACACGCGGGTGCAGGGACGCGGCGTCCTCGTGCTCGGCCCGGACCCCGTCATCGGGCGGCAGGAAGTGGTGCTCACCAGCGCGGCGCACCCCGAACGCAGCATCCGCATCGCCACCGACGGCGTGCGCCCCTTCACCGCCGGCACGCCGCCATGAAGCGCGCGCGCGGCTTCACGCTGATCGAGGTGCTGGTGTCGCTGGGCATCGTGGCGATCGCGCTGGTCGCCGGCCTGCAGGCGAGCGCCGCGCTCACCAGCAACGCGCAGCGCCAGAGCGACATGGTGCTGGCGCAGCTGTGCGCGGAAAACGAGCTGGTCCGGCTGAAGCTCGCCAGGCAGCTGCCGGCGGTGGGCGACAGCGAGGAAGCGTGCGAGCAGGCCGGCCAGGCCTTCGTCGTGCGGGTGAAGGTCTCGCCCACGCCGAACCCGAGCTTCCGCCGCGTCGACGCGCACGTGCTGGCCAACGCCACGCCGCTGCTGCGCATTTCCACCGTCATGGGGCGCTTCTGATGCGGCACGCACGCGGCTTCACGCTGGTCGAACTGCTGGTGGCGCTGTTCGCGCTGGCACTGCTGGCGTCTCTCAGCTGGCAGGGCCTGGACGGCATGATCCGCGCGCGCCAGCAGACCGAGGCGCGCACGGACGAAGTGCTGGCGTTGCAGACCGGCCTGGCGCAATGGGCCGCCGACCTCGATGCGGTGACGCCTTTCCCGCCCACCGCGGCGATCGAATGGAATGGCCGCGTGCTGCGCCTCACGCGCCGCAGCAGCCTGTCGCCCGCCGAAGGCGTGCGCGTCGTCGGCTGGACGCGGCGCGAGGGCCGCTGGCTGCGCTGGGAGTCGGTCCCGCTGTTCACCCGCGGGGATCTCGACGCGGCCTGGCTGGAGGCCGACCTGTGGTCGCAGAAACCCAGCGACGCCATGCGGCGGCAGGAAGTGCTGATCGGGCCGCTGGAGGACTGGCAGATCTTCTTCTTCCGCGAGAACGCCTGGACCCATCCGCTCTCCACCGCGGCGGGCAGCGGCGCCGGCGCGCCGCAGGCCGCGGCGGCGCGCGGCGGCAGCGCCCTGCCCGACGGCGTGCGCCTGGTGCTGCAGCTTCCGGGCGGGCGGGCGATCTCCGGCCGGCTGCAGCGCGACTGGATGCGGCCGACGCTGACGCCATGAAGAAGCACGCCCAACGCGGTGCCGCCCTGCTCGCGGCCATGCTGACGGTGGCGCTGGTGGCCACCTTCGCCGCCGCCGCTCTCTGGCAGCAGTGGCGCACGGTGGAGGTCGAGGCGGCCGAGCGTTCGCGCATGCAGTCCGCCTGGATCCTCAATGGCGCGCTCGACTGGGCGCGCCTGATCCTGCGCGAGGACTTCAACGCCGACCGCACCGACCACCTGGCCGAACCCTGGGCCGTGCCGCTGCAGGAGGCGCGCCTGTCCACCTTCCTGGCCGCCGACCCGGGCAACAACATGGACCTGGGCGATGCGCAGGACGTGTTCCTCTCCGGCGAGATCGGCGACCTGCAGGCGCGGCTGAACCTGGGCGCGCTGGTGCAGGCCGGCTCGCTGCAGCCCAAGCTCCTCGAGTCCTTCGAGCGCCTGTTCGACGTGCTCGGGCTGCCGCAGGCGCAGCTCGCGCAGCTGGCGGAGAACCTGCGCTTCGGCTCCGACATCAGCATCGACAACCGCAACGCCGCCCGCGCGCCGCTCGTGCCGCAGCGCGTCGAACAGCTGGCCTGGCTGGGAGTGGCGCCGGAAACCGTGGCGGCGCTCGAGCCTTACGTGACGGTGCTGCCCTCCGCTTCGACCAAGGTGAACCTCAACACCGCGTCGGCTGAAGTGTTGTACGCCACGGGCAGGAACATGAGCCTGGCCGACGCCAAGCGGCTGGTGGCCGAGAGGGAAAGGCAGCACTTCCGCAACGTGTCCGATGCCAACAAGCTGGTGCCAGGCGCGACCTTCGACCTCACCACGACCTCGGTCGACACGCAGTACTTCGAAGTGCGCGGCCGGCTGCGCATCGACAAGGTGGTCATCGAGGAGCGTTCGATCCTGCAGCGCACCGGTCCGACCGTGCGCACCTTGCAGCGCGAACGCGGAGCTTCCGAGGGTTTCGCGCAGGCGGGGGTGCGCCGCTGAAGCGGGACCGCCCCCTACAATGCCCCGCACTCCATGAGCTCCCTCCTCGTTTCGCTGCCCCTCGAGCCGGCCACCAACGCGACCGAGTGGGCCTACGCGCTGACGGCCGGCGGCAGCACTCTGGCGGACCACGGCAAGGCGCGCGCCGCCCTGCTGCCCGCACCGCGCGGCACCGGCGCCGAAGTGGTCGCCGTGGTGCCGGTGCAGGCGCTGTCCTGGCACCGCGTCGACCTGCCGCGCGGCGTCGCCCCAGGCACGCCGCGCCTGCGCGCCGCGCTGGAGGGGCTGCTGGAAGAACAGCTGCTGGACGACACCGAGGCCGTGCACCTCGCGCTGCAACCCGGCGCCCGCGCGGGCGAGCCGGCCTGGGTGGCGATCTGCGACCGCGCCTGGCTGCGCAACGCGCTGCAGCTGCTCGATGCCGCCGGCCGCCCGGTCAGCCGCATCGTTCCCGAGTTCGCGCCGGAAGGGCCGCTGTCGCTGGTGGCCACCGGCGACGAGGAGCAGCCGCAGGTGGTCGCCAGCAGCTCCGAGGGCGTGCTGACGCTGCCCCTGACCGCCGCCACCCTGCCGCTGCTGCCCGCCCTGCCGGCCGACGCAGCGCGCTTCGCCGAGCCGGCCGTCGCCGCCATCGCCGAACAGCTGCTGCCGCAGCCCTGGACGCTGCAGCAGGCGCCGCAGCGCTGGGTGCAGTCCGCCGGCAGCCGCTGGGACCTGGCGCAGTTCGACTTCGCCAGTTCGACGCGGGCCCGGGCCCTGAAGAAGCTCGCCACCGGCTGGAGCGAGCTGCTGCGCGCCCCCGCATGGCGGCCGGCGCGCTGGGCCGCCGTGGCGCTGCTGGTGCTGAACGTGCTGGGACTCAACG
The DNA here is from genome assembly GCF_013087525.1 of Ramlibacter montanisoli. GTDB lineage: Bacteria > Pseudomonadota > Gammaproteobacteria > Burkholderiales > Burkholderiaceae_C > Ramlibacter > Ramlibacter montanisoli. The sequence goes on from NZ_JABFCS010000001.1 coordinate 3,507,817, forward strand.
CCTGGGCCTGGAAGGAGCGCGCCAGCCTGGACGGCAAGCGCGAGGCCGTGCGCGCGACCTTGCGCGAGACCTTCCCGCAGGTGAAGGTGATCGTCGATGCGCCGGTGCAGATGGAACGCGAGGTCGCGGCCCTGCGCCAGCAGACCGGCATGGCCTCGGCGCGCGACATCGATGCGCTGCTGGGGGCGCTCGCGTCCGCGCTGCCGGCCTCGCGCACGCCCAACACGATCGAATACGGCGGCGGCCAGCTGCGCGCCACCGGTATCGTGCTGACGCCGGAAGAATTCCGCGGCGTGGCCTCGCACCTGAAGGCGCTGGGCTACGCCGCCGCCAGCGAAGGCGGGGTGCTGGTGCTGAACGCGGAGGACGTGCGGTGAACGCGCAGCAGCTGCGCCAGCGCTGGGCCGGCTTCGCGCCGCGCGAACGCGCACTGATCCTCGCCGCGGCGGCCCTGGTGGCGATCGCCCTGGCGTGGTGGATCGCCCTCGCCCCGGCCCTCGCCACCCTGCGCAACGCCGACGCGCAGCACCGCGCGCTGGACGCGCAGCTGCTGCACATGAAGCGGCTGCAGGCGCAGGCCCGGGCGATGCAGTCGCAGCCGCGCCAGAACGGCGACGAGGCCCTGCGCCAGCTGGAGGGGGCGATCCGCCAGCAGCTCGGAGTGAGCGCGCGCTACAACATCGCCGGCGAGCGCGTCACGGTCACGCTCACCAACACGCCCGCCCCGGCCCTGGCCCAATGGCTCACGCAGGTCCGCACCAACGCGCGGGCCATCCCGGGCGAGGCCAGGCTGGCGCGCAATCCGGCCGGCGGCTGGGACGGCAGCCTGGTGCTGACGCTGCCCGCCCGCTGACGCCCCGTGGCGCGAACACGACGAGCCCGCGCGCGGCACCCTGGTCCTGGGCCGTGGCCGGCGGCGTGCTGGGCGTCCTGTGCGCGCTGGTCCTGTTCGCCCCCGCCCGCTGGCTGGCGGCAGCGGTGGAGCGCGCCACCGGCGCCCAGGTGCTGCTGCTCGATACGCGCGGCACCGTCTGGGACGGCTCGGCGCAGCTGGTGCTGACCGGGGGTTCCGGCAGCACCGATGCCGCGGCCCTGCCCGGGCGGGTGTCCTGGGAGCTGCATGCGCTGTGGGACGGCGCGGCCGCCCGCGTGCGCACCGAATGCTGCACGCCGCAGCCACTGGACCTGCGCGCCCGCTGGCGCCCGGGCGGCATGCGGCTTCAGGTCGGGGACGCCGTTTCGCAGTGGCCGGCGCGCGTGGTGGCGGGCCTGGGCACCCCTGGAACACATTGCAACTGGATGGTGAAGTAAGGCTCACCACGCAGGGGCTTTCAGTAGAATGGGTCGAAGGTCGTCCGGTGGTTGCCGGGCGGGCCGAGTTGGTGGCGCTGCGCGTCGCGTCGCGCCTTTCTACGCTGAGGCCCATGGGCAGCTACCGCATTACCCTGGAAGGCGGCTCGCAGGCCACGCTGCGGCTGGAAACCCTGGAAGGCAGCCTGCAGCTGTCGGGGACCGGGCAGTGGGTCGGGCGCCGCCTGCGCTTCCGCGGCGAAGCCAGTGCCGTCCCCGGGCGGGAGGCCGCGCTCGCGAACCTCCTGAACATCATCGGGCGCCGCACCGGCGAGCGCTCGCTCATCTCGATAGGCTAGCGCCGCATGAACCAACGTTTCGCCGCCGCCTCACTGGCCCTGGCCCTGCTGCTGGGGACCGCCATGGGCGTGCACGCGCAGCGCGCCAGCGAGCCGATCACGCTCAACTTCGTCAACGCCGAGATCGAGGCGGTGGCGCGCACCATGGCCGCGATCACCGGCCGCAACATCGTGGTCGACCCGCGGGTGAAGGGCACCATGACGCTGTCGACGGAGCGGCCGGTGCCGCCGGCCGCCGCCTTCAACCAGTTCGTGGCCACGCTGCGCCTGTCCGGCTACACCGTCGTCGAATCCGGCGGGCTGCTCAAGGTGGTGCCGGAAGCCGAGGCCAAGCTGCAGGGCGGCTCCGTCTCGGTGGGCGGCACCGCCACCGGCAGCCAGATCGTCACACAGATCTTCCGCCTGAACTTCGAGAACGCGTCCAACCTGGTCCCGATCCTGCGTCCGCTGATCAGCCCCAACAACACGATCAACGTGAACCCCGGCAACAACTCGCTGGTGATCACGGACTATGCGGACAACCTGCAGCGCATCGGCCGCATCATCGCGGCGCTGGACGTGTCCAGCGCCACCGACGTGGAGGTCATCAACCTGCGGCACGCCCTCGCGGTGGACCTCGCGCCCATCGTGCAGCGGCTGGTCGACTCGTCCGGCGGCCCCGGGGGGCGGCGGCCGGGCAGGGACAGACCGACACCTCCTTCCGCACCGCGGTGATCGCCGAGCCGCGCAGCAACTCGCTGATCGTGCGCGCGGGCAATCCCGCGCGGCTGAACCTGGTGCGCTCGATCGTCGCGAGCCTCGACGTCGCCGGCACCGGCGCCGCCGCCGGCAACATCCACGTCGTCTACCTGCGCAACGCGGAAGCCACCAAGCTCGCCACGGTGCTGCGCGCGGCCCTGGCCAGCATCGCCGGGCCCGGCACCACGGGTGCCGCGGGCGCGGCCGGGGGCCGGCGGCGGCGTGCTGCTTGCGCAGCCTTCGCCGCTGACCGCCAGCGGCCTGAGCAGCCCGGGCGCCGGCACCGGCACCAGCGCGTCCAACGCGCCGATCACCCCTTCCGCCCAGCCTTCCACCGGCGGCCAGATCCAGGCCGACCCGGCGACGAACTCGCTGATCATCACGGCACCCGAACCGCAGTACCGGCAGCTGCGCGCCGTGATCGACCAGCTCGATGGCCGCCGCGCGCAGGTGCTGGTGGAAAGCCTGATCGTGGAGGTGAACGCCGACAAGGCGGCCGAGTTCGGCATCCAGTGGCAGAACATCCTGGGCACCAGCAACAGCAGCGTCATCGGCTTCCTGGGCACCAACTTCCGCGGCAGCGGCACCGGCGGCGCCAACATCATCGACCTGGCCATCGGCGCGGCCACCGGCGAGGTGCGTCCTGCGCCCGGCGTCAACATCGCCGCGGCGCGCAACATCAACGGCACCTTCGTGCTGGGCCTGCTGGCCCGCTTCCTGGAGGCGAACACCGACGCCAACGTGCTGTCCACGCCGAACCTGCTGACGCTGGACAACGAGGAGGCCAAGATCGTCATCGGCCAGAACGTGCCCTTCGTCACCGGCCAGTTCACCAACACGGGCACCAGCAACAGCTCGGTGAACCCCTTCCAGACCATCGAGCGGCGCGACGTGGGCCTGACGCTGCGCGTGAAGCCGCAGATCAACGAGAACGGCACGGTGCGCCTGACGATCTACCAGGAGGCCTCGAGCGTGCAGCCCGGCACCGAGCGGGACACCAACGGCCCCACCACCAACAAGCGCACCATCGAGTCCAACGTGCTGGTGGACGACGGCTCGGTGGTGGTCCTGGGCGGCCTGCTGGAAGACCGCTACGGCGGCAACCAGGAAAAGATCCCCGGCGTCGGCGACGTCCCGGTGCTGGGCAACCTGTTCAAGAGCGAGGCGCGCCGCCGCACCAAGAGCAACCTGATGGTCTTCCTGCGGCCGGTGGTGATCCGCGACACCAGCGCGAGCGACGCGGTGTCGATCGACCGCTACGACCTGATGCGCACCAAGCAGCAGAACACGCAGCCGGCCAACAGCGTGATCGTGCCGGTCAACCAGGCGCCGATCATGCCGGAGATCACGACCGTGCCGCCGCCGCTGGACACCTGGAAGCCGCTGTCCCCGCCGCCGGCCACCACCGCGCCCAGCGTGCGCTGAAGGACGATGCGCTACCCGCTGCCCTACGGCTTCGCGCGCAGCCAGCAGCTCCTGCTGGAAGACGACGGCGGGCAGCTGGTGCTGTGGCACGCGGGCACGCCGGCGCCGGCCTGGAGCGAGGTGCTGCGCAAGTACCCGGTGCGCAAGCTGCAGCAGCTGGACGCCGGCGCGCTGGCCCAGCGCATCTCGGCCGCCTATGCCCAAGGCGAATCGAGCGCCGCCACCGTGGTCAGCGAAGTGCAGAACGACGCCGACCTCACGCGCATGATGCAGGAGCTGCCGGCGGTGGAAGACCTGCTGGAGGCGAGCGACGACGCGCCCATCATCCGCATGCTCAACGCGCTGCTGACGCAGGCGGCACGCGACGGCGCCAGCGACATCCACATCGAGCCCTACGAGCGCCATTCGAGCGTGCGCTTCCGCGTGGACGGCGCGCTGCGCGAGGTGGTGCAGCCCAATCGCGCCCTGCACGCGGCCCTGATCTCGCGCCTGAAGATCATGGCGGAACTGGACATCGCGGAGAAGCGGCTGCCGCAGGACGGCCGCATCTCGCTGCGCATCGGCACGCGCGCCGTGGACGTGCGCGTGTCCACCATCCCCAGCGCGCACGGCGAACGCGCGGTGCTGCGGCTGCTGGACAAGAGCGAGAGCCGCATCAGCCTGGAGTCGGTCGGCATGACCGGCGGCACGCTGGACCGCTTCCTCGAACTGATCGGCCAGCCGCACGGGATCATCCTGGTGACCGGCCCGACCGGCTCCGGCAAGACCACCACGCTGTATGCGGCGCTGAGCCGGCTGGACGCCAGCACCAGCAACATCATGACGGTGGAGGACCCGATCGAGTACGAGCTGCCCGGCATCGGGCAGACGCAGGTCAACCCCAAGATCGACCTCGACTTCGCCAAGGCGCTGCGCGCGATCCTGCGGCAGGACCCGGACGTGATCATGATCGGCGAGATCCGCGACTACGAAACGGCGCAGATCGCGATCCAGGCCTCGCTGACCGGCCACCTGGTGCTGGCCACGCTGCACACCAACGATGCCGCCAGCGCGGTGAACCGGCTGATCGACATGGGCGTGGAGCCCTTCCTCCTGAGTTCATCGCTGCTCGGCGTGCTGGCGCAGCGCCTGGTGCGCAAGCTGTGCGAGTACTGCAAGGTGGAAGGGGAAGGCGTGGCGCGCGGCTGCGCGCATTGCAGCTACACGGGCTACCAGGGGCGCACCGGCATCTTCGAGCTGATGGTCGCCAACGACGCGATCCGCGCCCTGATCCACAACCGGGCGGCGGAAGCCGGCGTCCGCGAGGCGGCGCTGTCGTCCGGCATGCGCCTGATGCGCGACGACGGCGAGCGGCTGGTGCGCGAAGGCATCACCTCGCGCGAGGAAGTGCTGCGCGTCACGCGCGACTGACGCCGCCGGTGCCGTCCCGCCGCGCCTTCCTCGTTGCAGCGCTCGCGCTCTTGGCCGCGGCCGGCTGCTCGCGCAAGCAGAAGATGCAGCCGCTGCCCGCAGGCAGCACCGTGCTGGCCCTCGGCGACTCGCTGACCTTCGGCACCGGCGCCAGCGCGGAGACGAGTTATCCGGTCGTGCTGGCTCGCCGGACCGGGTGGGACGTGGTGAATGCGGGCGTCCCGGGCGACACCGCCGGCGGCGCGCTGGGGCGGCTGCCGGCCTTGCTGCAGCAGCACCAGCCGCGGCTGGTGATCGTGAGCATCGGCGGCAACGACTTCCTGCGCCGTGTCGCGCCGGCCGAAACGCGGGCCAACATTCGCGGCATCTGCGAGCAGGCCGCGACCGGTGGTGCTCAGGTGCTGCTGGTGGCGATTCCGGAAGTGAGTGCCTTCGCCGCGGCGGCGCGTTCCCTCGCTGACCACGCGCTCTACCGCGAGCTGGCCACCGAGATGAAGATCGCCCTGCACGAGCGCGGCTGGTCGGATGTCCTGAACGATCCGGCGCTGCGCTCGGACCCGATCCACGCCAACGCGCGTGGCTACGAAGCCTTCGCCGCGGGTCTTGCGGCCCGGGCGCGCGAACTGGGGCTGATGGCAGCGCGCTAGTACGCGCGTTCCGGCGGATTGCCCGGGCCGGGTTCCTTGATCGGATACTGCGGCCCGCGTTCCTTCTCGATCGGCGGGGCCTGGCGGTCGTCCTGCTGCGGGCGGGGCTGCGGTTGCGGCTGCTGCTGCTGCTGCGCCTGCAGGCGGTAGCTGGCGGTGGGCTTGCCGCTCAGCGGCTTGAACCTGGCCTTGAACATCACCATGGCGATCTCCCTTCCTCAGTCCGGCGTCTGCACGAAGTCCGTATGGCCGCCCACGCCGTCCCGCTTCTCGTTCTCTTCGGACACGGTGCGCTGGTTGGGCACCAGCTCCTGCTGATCGTCGTCGGCCCGCGGCTTGGGCTGCGGGATGGTGCCGCGCTCCGGTTGCGGATGCGCCAGCCCGTGGTCGATGGGGTGCGGTCTTCTGGCATGGGAGGCCTCCTGTGTCCATGCCATGGTGCCGCCACGGCCGCTTGCGGCCGCTAGGCGCGGGGCGCTCCGGGGCCTAGTCCCGGCCCGCGCTCTGCTGTCAGCCCCTGACTACAGCTGGCTCAGCAGCCAAGCTGCTCGGCCAGGTCCAAGAGGTCGCGGCTGTGCAGTTCGTTCGCAGCCTGCGGGCTCACGTCCTTGACCTTGCCCGCGCCGAACTCCAGCGGCCGCTCGACGTAGGCGGTGCGCAGTCCGCAGGCGCGCGCGCCTTCCAGGTCGTCGTGGTGCGCGGCGACCAGCATCACGCGCTGCGGCGGCAGGTCGAACACGCGGGCGACGCCCCGGTAGGTGGCGGGATCGGGCTTGTACGCGCGGAACACTTCCGCCGAGAGCACGCAGTCCCAGGGCAGGCCGGCACGCTTGGCCATGCGCGTGAGCAGCCCCAGGTTGCCGTTGGACAGCGTGCACACGATGTACTTGCGCTTCAGGCGCTGCAGCCCGGCGACGGCGTCGGGCCAGGGATCGAGGCGATGCCACGCGCGATTGAGGTGGCTTCGCGCCGCTTCGTCGAGGTGCGCGAGGCCGAACTGCGGCAGGATCTCATCGAGGATCCTGCGGTGCAGGTCGTCGATCAAGGTCCAACCGAGCTCGCCGGACATCACCCGCGCCATCGCCGGCCGGTAGCCGGCGCGCCACGCGAGCGCGAAGGCATCGCCATCCACCTGCGGATGCAGCGCGGACATCTCGCGCACGATGCTGCCGTGCCAGTCGACGACGGTGCCGAAGATGTCGAAGGCGAGGACCTCGACTTCGTCGGCGTGTCCCCAGCGGAGGTGCAAGGGAGTTCAGCCCGCGGTCAGGTCCTTGACGGCGGCGGTCGGCGCATTGGCCTTCACGGACGCGATGCCGTTTTCCATCGCCGCGGCAGAAGAGTACATCTCGCTGCGCCCCACGGCCTGGCCGTTGCCGGCGACCAGCGTGAAGTACGCCGAATCGTCCTTGGCCGTCTTGCGCTGGTAGCGGGCGTCGTCCCCGGCGTTCTGCTTCACCGACGCGATCCCGTCGAGAGCGCTCTGCTTCGTCTTGTACAGCTCGCTCGACAGGATGACCTGGTTGTTGCCGGCCTTCAGGTTGAACCGGAACTGGGAGCCCGCTGCCGCATTGAGTTCGAAGTAGCCTGCCACGGTCGTTCTCCAAAGTGGAGAGGGCAGTTTGGCACGGTTGCGACAGGACGTACAGGGGCGCCGCCGGGGACTCAGTCCTTCTTCAGGCACTCGCTCATGAACTTCTTGCGCTCGTCCCCCTTCTTGTCACCGGCGTCCTTGTTGCAGGTGGCCATCTTGCTTTGCTGCTTGGTTTCGGCAGCGTGGACCGCGCCCACCGAGAGGCCGAGGGCGAGGATGGCGAGGGAAAGAAGCTGTTTCATGCAGGCTCCGTCCGAGGTTGTGCGCCATTTCAGCACGGCCGTGGGCGCGGGACAAGCTTGGCCCGGCCGGAAATGAAAACGCCCCGAGCGAGTCGGGGCGTTCAGGGTCTGGTGGCCTGGGGCGGAATCGAACCACCGACACGCGGATTTTCAATCCGCTGCTCTACCAACTGAGCTACCGGGCCGTGAGCCGGAAATTATATCAGAGGGGGACGCACCGCCCGCGGGGAGCGCCCCCACCCCAGCCCTCCCCCGCAGGGGGAGGGAGGAAGACACGTCAAGCGGCGGAGGAGCTGTTGCGCTTGCCGCGCGAGAGGTCCACGCCCAGTTGCTTGAGCTTGCGGTACAGGTGCGTGCGCTCCAGGCCGGTCTTCTCCGCCACGCGCGTCATCGAGCCGCCTTCCTTGGCCAGGTGGAACTCGAAGTAGCACTTCTCGAATTCGTCGCGCGCGTCGCGCAGCGGCTTGTCCAGTTCGAACAGCTGGCGCGCCTGCGGGCCCATCTCCACCGCCGCCGGAATGGTCTGGCCGCCGGTCATGGCGGCTTCGACCGTGAGCTCCTGCACCTGCATAGGCATCACGCCCGCCATGCCGGGCTTGCGCATCGGCACCACGGCGGCCGTCGTGCCGCCGCCGCCATTGCGCGCGAGGCCAGCTTCCACCGCCTTGAGCAGCTTCTGCATCGTGATCGGCTTCTCCAGGAAGGAGTGCGCGCCGATCTTCGTGGCTTCCACCGCCGTCTCGATGGTGGCGTGCCCGGACATCATGATGACGGGCATGCTCAGGAGACCGGTCGTGGACCACTCCTTGAGCAGCGTCACGCCGTCGGTGTCGGGCATCCAGATATCGAGCAGCACCAGGTCGGGCCGCATGCGCTGGCGGGCCGCCCGGGCCTGCGCCGCGTTTTCAGCAAGTTCGACGGTGTGACCTTCGTCGTTGAGGATTTCGGAGAGGAGGTCCCGGATACCGAGCTCGTCGTCCACCACCAGTATGTTTGCCATCACCCTCTCTGCATTGGACCGTCACAGGCGTGAAGGCCGCGTTGTTAACCCGCAACTCCAAATGATAACGACACTTGGGCCCCCTGGACGACTCCTTCGACGGCCCTATTTTTCAGATCGATGCGGGCGCCATGCTCATCCGCGATTTTTTCACGACGGCCAGCCCGAGACCCGTGCCCTTGGACTTGGTCGTCACGTAGGGCTCGAAGGCGCGCTTCAGGATGTGCTCCGGGAAGCCGCTGCCGTTGTCCTGCACCAGCAGGCGCACGCGGCGCGAGGTTTCGCTCCATTGCGTGCGGACCACCACGTCCGGGTTCGGCCGGCCCTCGGTGGCATCCTGCGCGTTTTGCAGCAGGTTGTGTATGACCTGCCGCAACTGCTGCGGATCGCCCAGAATCCGGGGGCAGGCCGGGTCCAGCACCACCCGCACCGGCACCTGCGCCGGGCCGCGCGCGTCCTCGCCTTCCCGCGCGTACAGGTGCAGCACGTCGTTCACCAGGGCGTTGAGGTCCACCGGCTTGAGTTCCGCCGCCGGCAGCCGGGCGTAGTCGCGGAACTCGTTGACCAGCCGCTTCATGGAATCGACCTGGTCGACGATGGTGTGGACCGACTTGACCAGCATCGCCCGCTCGGGCTCGGCCAGCTTGCCGCTCAACTTCATCTCCAGCCGCTCCGCCGACAGCTGGATCGGCGTCAGCGGGTTCTTGATCTCGTGCGCCAGGCGCCGGGCCACCTCGCCCCAGGCCTGCGCCCGCTGCGCCGAGACGATCTCGGAGATGTCGTCCAGCACCAGCAGGTTCGCGTCGCCCGGCATGGCGGCGCCGCGCGCCACCAGCGTCACCACGTTGGCCTGGGTGTCGCCGCCGCGGGCGGTGTTCAGCTCGAAGGGCTGCTGCCAGTGGTCGACGATCTGGGTTTCGGTCAGGAACTCCTCGAAGCGCTGCTGAACCGCCGCCCCGAAGGCCTCCAGGCCCGGGACCTTGGACAGCGGCCGGTCCTGGTAGTCCTCCAGCGGATAGCGCAGGATGCGCGAAGCCCCGGGGTTGGACGTGATGATCCGGCCTTCCCGATCGAGCACGATCACGCCCGCGGTCAGGTTGTCCAGGATGGTCTGCAGGTTGGCCCGGGCCGCGCTCACCTGGTCCATGCTGCGTTCGACGGCGAAGCGCGCATCCGCCAGCTGCTGCGTCATCTGCGCGAAGGAACGCGTGAGGCCGCCGAGTTCGTCCTTGCCCTGCAGGGCCGGCTTGGGCGAGAGGTCGCCGGCGGCCACCTCGCTCACGCCGGCGGCCAGCAGCAGCAGCGGCCGCGCGAGCTGGTTGCCCAGGATGATGGCCAGCAGCACCGCGCCGAAGACGGCGAGGAACAGGCTCAAGGTCAGCGTGCCGATGTACATGCGGCGCAGCCCCTCCCGGCCCAGCGCGCGCTCCTGGTACTCGCGGTTGGCCTCCTGCACCGCGATCGCATTGGCCACCAGCGCGGGTGGAATGGTGATGGTGGCCTGCAGGAAGCGCGACTCGGCCAGCAAGCCCAGGCTGGGCTGCGGCACCGGCACGATCGCCTTGATCCTGGCGCTGTTGGTGGCCGCGACGTTCGGGTCGTCCAGTCCCTCCACGATGGTGAAGGCGCGCTGCGTGCGCACCGCCCGCAGCTGCTGCGGCGTGGGCCGTTCGGGGTGGATCTGGAAGCGCGACTGCCCCGTGCTGGCGATCATCTGGCCGCTGGTGCTCCAGAGCACCACGTCGGTGGCGCCCAGCTGCTCGCGGGTGCGCTCCAGCGCCAGGCCGGCCGAGGTGTCCGAGGTTTCCGAGAGCTGGTTGGCGGCGCTGCGGGTCTTGGCCGCCAGGTCGCTCGCCAGGGCATCGAGCGTGGCGCGCCCGAGGTTCAGGCCCGCGTCCAGCGCGCCTTCCACCTTGACGTCGAACCAGCTCTCGATGGAGCGCGAGACGAACTGGTAGGACACCACGTAGATCAGCACGCCGGGCACCAGGCCCACGAAGGCGAAGATCGCCGCCAGCTTGACCAGCAGGCGGCTGCCGAACTTGCCGCGCCGCAGCCGCGAGGCCAGGCGCACAAACACCCACAGGATCACCGCCAGCAGCACGCCGGCGATCACCATGTTCAGCGCGAACAGCCGGCCGTAGTTGCGCTCGTAGAAGTCGCGGTTGTTGGTGGCCTGCGTGAGCAGGAACAGCAGCACGATGGCGATGCCGATGGCCACCGTCACGCCCACGGCGATCGCCCAGCGCCAGGCGCGCGAGCTTTCGAGCAGCTTGCGCGGCGGGCCTTCGGGCGGTCGGGGCAGGTTCACCGTGGGTTGTCGAAGACGAGGCGCTGGGTGCGCACGGCCAGGATGATCCACTCCGCCTGGCCGACGGCGCCGATCTGGAAAGGCCGCGGCAGCTGCGACATGTCGAGACGGAAGCGGAAGTCTATGTTGTGCGGAGCTTCGGGGTCCACCTCCCCGGGTCCGCGATCCGCCAGCGGGACACGCGCTGGATCGCCGCCACCGCTTCCTCGCGGGTGTCGAAGGTCTGGCCCAGCACCATGCCGGAGTGGCCGATCGGCGTGGCGGAGACCTGCAGCCGCCAGCGCCGGGTGAGCGGCTGGTAGGCCAGGCGCATGTGGCGGGTGACGAAGGCGACGCGCTTGTCGTACCAGTACCAGCGGTCCCGGTAGATCGAGGCCTCGGCCAGGAAGTACATCGGGATGCCCTTGGCCAGGGCGTCCTCCACCACCTGCGGCAGCTCGAAACGGACCGCGGCGCTCAGGAGCACGCCCTCCTCGGTCCGCTCGACCTGGAGCTGCGTCACTTCCGCGGCGTTCACCTGCGCCCAGGCCGCGGACCAGCCCGGCAACAGCAGCAGCAATCCGAGGACCCAGGACCAGGCGAGCCGCTCAATCCGGGCGGGCTGGTGCATCCAGTGCACTCTTTTGCAGCACCGCATAGAAAAAGCCGTCATGGTCACTCGGTCGATTGTCCGGGAGGGGCCCCTGCTGAGCCCGGTTGCAGGGCAATAAATGGCCGGGGCCGGGCCGCAAAACGGCCTCGCTGTTGTGCGCAAGAAACGCCTCGATCTGGCCCTCGCCCTCCGCCCGGAACACCGAGCAGGTGCAGTACACGAGGCGGCCGCCCTCTTTCAGCAGGGGCCAGAGCGCAGTGAGCAACCGCTTTTGCTGCTCCGCCAGCTGCGCGATGTCCCCTGGCCGGCGCAGCCAGCGCACGTCCGGATGGCGGCGGACGATGCCCGAGGCGGTGCAGGGCGCATCCAGCAGGATCGCGTCGAAGGGCTGGCCGTCCCACCAGCCGCCGGGCTCGCCCGCATCGGCGGCGCGCACCTGCGCGTGCAGGCCCAGGCGCTGCAGGTTCTGGTGGATGCGCTCGCAGCGCACGGGGTCCACGTCCAGCGCCAGCACCTGGGCGTGCGGCAGCAGCTCGCACACCTGCGCCGTCTTGCCCCCGGGCGCGGCGCAGGCGTCGAGGATGCGCGCGTCGGCCGGCAGCCCGGGCACCAGAAGTTCGGCGGCCAGCTGGGCGCCCGCGTCCTGCACCGACCACAGGCCTTCGGCGAAGCCCGGGATGCCGTCGACCGGGTGCGGCCGGTCCAGCACCAGCCCGTGCCGCCCGACCGGCTCGCTGGCGATGTGCCCCGCCGCCAGCAGGTCGCGCAGGGGCTCGCGCGAGATGCGGTGCGTGTTCACCCGCAGCGTCATCGGAGCGGGACTGTTGTTCGCCTCCAGGATCTCCTGCCAGGCCTGCGGGTGGTCGTGCTGGAGCCGGGCGATCCACCAGCGCGGATGGTTCCAGCGCGCCACCGGGTCCTCGCTGGTCAGCTCCACCAGCGCATCGCGTTCGCGCAGGAAGCGGCGCAGGCAGGCGTTGATGAAGCCCTGCTGGTTGCGCGTCTCGGGCGAGCGCTTGGCCGCTTCCACGGCCTGGTCCACCAGCGTGAACGGCGGATAGGGCGCGCCCTCTTCCCGCCAGGCCAGCGCCAGCGCCGTGCACAGCAAGGCATCGGCGGCCGGCGGCGGCGCGCGCTGGGCCAGCAGCCGGCGCAGGGCTTCGGCGCGCCCGAGGTTGCGCAGCACGTGGAAGGACAGGGCCTGCACTCCCGGCCGCAGGTCCGGGAACACGCGGGCGATCGCCGGCGTCGCGGATTCCCCGCGGCGGATCGCCGCCAAAACGGAAGCGGCAGCCTGAAGCTGCCGCCAGAGCGCGGGGGCCGGACCTGTCATCCGGTCATTGTGTCACCCGCGCCGCGCTCAGCCCAGCGAGTCGGCCCAGATGTTCTGCGCCCAGTTCCAGGCGTAGATGCCCTCGGTCTGGTTGGGCGCCGCGCTCAGGCCACCCGAGCCCGCGACGGTCTTGAAGGTCTTCTCGCCCGCCACGTACTCGTGCACGCTGGCCACGTGGATCACGTTCGTGTTGTCCACGTAGCTGTAGCAGGTGTTGGTGAGCATCGGGTTCGGGTTCACCGGCCAGCCCGCCAGGCGCGCGACGATCGCCGCGGCGGCCACCTTGGCGTGGCTGTTGGCCATGTGGCCGCTCTTGGGCATGGCCGGGGCGATCTGGATCGAGTCGCCCAGCACGTGCACGTCCTTCGCCACGCTCGACTCGAAGGTCTGGTAGTCCACGCCGCACCAGCGGTTGCTGGCGAGGTTGGCCAGGCCGGCCTGCTGCGCGATCACGCCGGCGCGCATCGGCGGCAGCACGTTCAGCACGTTCGCCTTCACGTCGTCCTGCACCTCGAACTTGATCAGGCCGTTGCGCGGGTCGACCGCCGTCACCTTGTGCTGCGCGCGGAACTCCACGATGCCGCGGTACTGCTCCGCCCACACCTTCTTGAACAGCGCACCCTTGGAGGTGACGTCCGGGTTCGCATCCAGCACCAGCACCTTGCTGCGCGGCTTGGCGTTCTTGAAGTACCAGGCGACCTGGCAGGCGCGCTCGTAGGGACCGGGTGGGCAGCGGTAAGGTTGCTCGGGCACCGTGATGGCATAGACGCCGCCGTCCGGCATCGCCTCGAGCTGGCGGCGCAGCGCCACCGTCTCGGGCCCGGCCTTCCACGCCTGCAGCACGAGCCCGGCGTCGTTGGCCGCGCGCAGGCCTTCGATGGCGTCGAACTGCAGGTCCACGCCCGGCGAAACCACCAGCTTGTCGTAGGCGATCGTGCCGCCGCCGGCCAGCGTGACCGTCTTGCGCTGCGTGTCCACCGACTGGGCGAAGCCCTTGACGACGCGCACGCCGTGGCTGCGCGCGAGCGCCGTGTAGGGCGTGGTGATCTCGGCCAGCTGGCGGCTGCCGCCGATCACCAGGTTGGACATCGGGCAGGACACGAAGGCGTCGTTCGGCTCAATCAGCACGACGTCGATCTTGTGCTCGGACAGCAGGCGCACGTACTTGGCGGCGGTGGCGCCGCCGTAGCCGCCGCCGATCACGACCACCTGCGCCTTCGAGGGCAGGCTGGTGGTGGCGCAGGCGCCCAGGCCGAGCAGGCCCAGGGCCGCGGAGGTCTGGAGGAAGGAGCGTCTTTGCATCGTGGTCGTCCTCACTTCTTCTGCGCGGCGAAATAGCTGGCGATCTGCTGCAGCTGCGGTTCGCTGAAGCCCTTGGTGATCTGGTGCATCACGGTCGCGGGCCGGCTGCCGTCGCGGAAGGACTTCAGCTGCAACAGCATGTACTCGCGCGGCATGCCTGCCAGCGCCGGGACGGCCGACCCGGTGGTCGTGCGGCCGTCGGTGCCGTGGCAGTTGGCGCAGGTCGCCGCCAGGCTCTTGACGTAGAGCGCATCGGGCGACTGGCCGTGCGCGGCGGACGCCGCGGCCACGCCGGCGCACAGCAGGATCGTTCGCATTCCCATGGAGCCTCCTCTTCGAATGGCGCGACTATACGAAGCCGGCGGCGCGCCGGCAAAGAACTTCGCGCGATGAGGTTATGGCCGCGCGCGCAGTCCGCGTGCGGGGTGAAACCGAACAGCCAGGCCAGCAACAAGGCGGGGAACTGCGCGATGGCCTCGTTGTAGCGCACCACCGCCTGGTTGAAGTGCTCGGTGGCGGCCTGCGCCATGCGCACCAGTTGCTGGCGTTCGCCGCTGAAGTTCTCGGGCAGGCGCGGGCCGGCGAGGTCGTGCGCGTCGTCGCGCTCGGCACGGTCCCACGCCATGCTCAGGACTTCCTGCGCGGCGCCGAGCGCGGCGATGCGCTCGGGATCCAGCGGCCTGGCCTTGGCGGAGGCCAGCGTGGCGGCAAGCTGCGCGGCGGCGCCCTGCAGCCCGCCCCAGAAGGCGCTGCCGCCGAAGAACTGCGACTGCGGCTGGTCCTCTTCCGGCGGCACGCACTCGTGCACCAGCTGCACCTGCCGGGTCAGTTCCGCCTCCAGCGCCGCGAACGCCGCGTTCGCGTCGGAGCGCAGGCGCACCAGCCGGTTGTACGCGCCGACGCCCCAGAACACGGCGAGCGCGGCGATCACCCAGGGAAGGAAGGAAGACGTCTGCATGGCTCCCGCCAACAACAAAAAAGCGCCACCGCCCAGCCGGGCAGTGGCGCTCGCAGTCTAGAGGAAACCGGCCTTATTCGGCGGCGGCGGTGCCCTCGTTCGTCTCCGAACCGGCGCCTTCCGTCACGGCCGCCAGTTCGGCCGCTTCGGTTTCGGCGATGGCGCGGCGCTCGGCCTCGTCCATCTGGTCCTTGGCCTTGCGCGCCACGTGGTACGCCATGCCGGTGCCCGCGGGGATCAGGCGGCCGACGATCACGTTTTCCTTCAGGCCGCGCAGCTCGTCGCGCTTGCCCATGATCGCCGCCTCGGTCAGCACCCGCGTCGTTTCCTGGAAGGAAGCGGCGGAGATGAACGAGTCGGTCGACAGCGAGGCCTTGGTGATGCCGAGCAGCAGGTTGCTGTAGGTCGCGGGGATCTTGCTCTCGCCGCGCAGGCGGTCGTTGGTGTCCAGGATCTCCGAACGCTCGACCTGTTCGCCGGCGATGTAGTCGGACTCGCCGACGTTCTCGACGACCACGCGACGCAGCATCTGGCGAACGATCACCTCGATGTGCTTGTCGTTGATCTTCACGCCCTGGAGGCGGTAGACGTCCTGCACTTCATCGACGATGTAGCGCGCCAGTTCTTCCATGCCCAGCAGGCGCAGGATGTCCTGCGGATCGGCCGGGCCGTCGACCACGGATTCGCCCTTGTTGACCACCTGGCCTTCGTGCACCAGGATGTTCTTTTCCTTGGGCACGAGTTCCTCGTGCACGCCGCCTTCCGGATCGGTGATCTGCAGGCGGATCTTGCCCTTGGTCTCCTTGCCGAACGACACCGTGCCGGTCATCTCGGCCAGCACGCCCTTGTCCTTGGGCGAACGGGCTTCGAACAGCTCCGCCACGCGCGGCAGGCCGCCCGTGATGTCGCGCGTCTTCTGCCCTTCGACCGGGATGCGGGCCAGCACCTCGCCGGGGCCCACGTCCTGGCCGTCGCGCACCTGGACCAGCGAGCCGACCTGGAAGGCGATCGTCACCGAGTGATCGGTGCCGGGGATCTTCACTTCGTTGCCGGACGGGTCGACCAGCTTCACCTGCGGGCGCACCACCTTGGCGGAGCCGCGGCGCTTCGGGTCGATCACCACCAGCGTCGACAGGCCCGTGACCTCGTCGACCTGCTTGGCGACCGTGAGGCCCTCTTCCACGTTCTCGAACTTCACCTTGCCGGCGAATTCCGTGATGATGGGTCGGGTCAGCGGGTCCCAGTTGGCCAGGATGGTGCCGGCCTTGACGCCCTGGTCGGCCTTGACCGCCAGGATCGCGCCGTACGGCACCTTGTGGCGCTCGCGCTCGCGGCCGTGTTCGTCGTGGATGACGATCTCGCCGGAACGCGAGATGACGACCAGCTCGCCCTTGCTGTTGGTCACGTAGCGCATCGTGGTGTTGAAGCCCACGGAACCCGCGGACTTCGCTTCCACGCTGGAAGCCACGGCGGCGCGCGAGGCGGCACCACCGATGTGGAAGGTCCGCATCGTCAGCTGCGTGCCGGGTTCGCCGATCGACTGCGCGGCGATCACGCCGACCGCTTCGCCGACGTTCACCATGCCGCCGCGGCCGAGGTCACGGCCGTAGCAGCGGGCGCACAGGCCGAAGCGCGTGGCGCAGTTCAGCGCCGTGCGCACCTTCACCTCGTCGACGCCTGCGGCCTCGAGTTCGTCGATGCCGTCCTCGTCCAGCATCACGCCGGCCTGGACGATCACCGCGCGCGATTCGGGGTGCACCACGTCTTCGGAAGCGACGCGGCCCAGGATGCGGTCGCGCAGCGATTCGATCACCTCGCCGCCTTCGACGATGGCACGCATCAGCGCGCCTTCGGAAGTGCCGCAATCGTCCTCGGTCACCACCAGGTCCTGCGTCACGTCCACCAGGCGGCGGGTGAGGTAGCCGGAGTTCGCGGTCTTCAGCGCCGTGTCCGCGAGGCCCTTGCGGGCGCCGTGGGTGGAGATGAAGTACTGCAGCACGTTCAGGCCTTCGCGGAAGTTGGCCGTGATGGGCGTCTCGATGATCGAGCCGTCCGGCTTGGCCATCAGGCCCCGCATGCCCGCCAGCTGGCGGATCTGCGCGGCGGAACCGCGGGCGCCCGAGTCGGCCATCATGTAGATGGAGTTGAAGGACTCCTGCTCCACTTCCTTGCCGTGGCGGTCGATCACCTTTTCCTTGGCGAGCTGGGCCATCATGACCTTGGACACTTCGTCGCCGGCCTTGCCCCAGATGTCCACCACCTTGTTGTAGCGCTCGCCGGCGGTGACGAGACCCGAGACGTACTGCTGCTCGATCTCCTTCACTTCCTTCTCGGACCGCTCGATGATCGCCTTCTTCTCCGGCGGCACCAGCATGTCGTCCACCGCGATGGAGATGCCGGCCTTGGTGGCCAGGCGGAAGCCGTTCTGCAGCAGCTTGTCGGCGAACACCACGGTTTCCTTCAGGCCGCACTTGCGGAAGGAGATGTTGATCAGCTTGCTGATCTCCTTCTTCTTCAGCGCCTTGTTCAGAACGCTGAAGGGCAGGCCCTTGGGCAGGATCTCGGACAGCAGCGCGCGGCCGGCCGTCGTGTCGTGCAGGCGCACGGACGGGACGAACTCGCCCGTGTCCTTGTCGCGGTTCCACTCGACCAGGCGCACCGCGATCTTGGCGGTCAGTTCGACCACGCCGAGCTCCAGCGCGCGCAGCACTTCCGCGACGTCGGCGAAGACCATGCCTTCGCCCTTGCCGTTGGTGCGCTCACGCGTCGTGTAGTACAGACCCAGCACCACGTCCTGCGAAGGAACGATGGAGGGCTCGCCGTTGGCCGGGAACAGCACGTTGTTGGAGGCCAGCATCAGCGTGCGGGCTTCCATCTGCGCTTCCACCGACAGCGGCACGTGGACGGCCATCTGGTCGCCGTCGAAGTCGGCGTTGAACGCCGCGCAGACGAGCGGGTGCAGCTGGATCGCCTTGCCTTCGATCAGGATCGGCTCGAAGGCCTGGATGCCCAGGCGGTGCAGCGTCGGAGCGCGGTTCAGCAGGACCGGGTGCTCCTTGATGACCTCTTCCAGGATGTCCCAAACCACCGGCGTGCCGGCTTCGACTTCCTTCTTCGCCGCCTTGATGGTGGTGGCGATGCCCATGGCTTCCAGGCGCGAGAAGATGAAGGGCTTGAACAGCTCCAGCGCCATCAGCTTCGGCAGGCCGCACTGGTGCAGCTTGAGCGTCGGGCCCACGGTGATGACCGAACGGCCCGAGTAGTCGACGCGCTTGCCCAGCAGGTTCTGGCGGAAGCGGCCGCTCTTGCCCTTGATCATGTCGGCCAGAGACTTCAGGGCACGCTTGTTGGCGCCGGTCATGGCCTTGCCACGGCGGCCGTTGTCCAGCAGCGAGTCCACCGCTTCCTGCAGCATGCGCTTCTCGTTGCGCGCGATGATTTCCGGCGCCTTCAGCTCCAGCAGGCGCTTGAGGCGCGAGTTGCGGTTGATGACGCGGCGGTACAGGTCGTTCAGGTCGGAGGTCGCGAAGCGGCCGCCGTCCAGCGGCACCAGCGGACGCAGGTCCGGCGGCAGCACGGGCAGCACGTCCATCACCATCCAGTTCGGCTTCATGCCGGACTTCTTGAAGGCCTCGAGGACCTTCAGGCGCTTGGCGTTCTTCTTGACCTTGACTTCGGAGCCGGTCAGGTCGCCGCGCAGCTTCTCGATCTCGATGTCGAGGTCGATGCCTTCCAGCAGGTCCTTGATGCCCTCGGCGCCCATCTTGGCGACGAACTCGTCACCGTATTCCTTGCGCTTGGCGTCGTAGTCGTCCTCGGACATGATGCCGAACTTCTTCAGCGGGGTCATGCCGGGGTCGGTGATGACGTAGGCCTCGAAGTACAGCACGCGCTCGATGTCGCGCAACGTCATGTCCAGCACCAGGCCGAGGCGCGAAGGCAGCGACTTCAGGAACCAGATGTGCGCGCAGGGCGGCCAGGTCGATGTGGCCCATGCGCTCGCGGCGCACCTTGGTCTGGGTCACTTCCACGCCGCACTTCTCGCAGATCACGCCGCGGTGCTTCAGGCGCTTGTACTTGCCGCACAGGCACTCGTAGTCCTTGATCGGGCCGAAGATCTTGGCGCAGAACAGGCCATCCCGCTCCGGCTTGAAGGTGCGGTAGTTGATGGTCTCCGGCTTCTTGACTTCACCGAAGGACCAGGAACGGATCTTCTCGGGCGAGGCGATGCCGATGCGGATGGCATCGAAATGCTCGTCCGGCGTGAACTGCTTGAACAGGTCGAGTAGAGATTTCATGTAACTCTGTCCTTCCTTTTACGAACGCTCGAGCTCGATGTCGATGCCGAGCGATCGGATTTCCTTGACCAGCACGTTGAACGACTCCGGCATGCCGGCATCGATCGCGTGTTCGCCCTTGACGATGGACTCGTACACCTTGGTGCGGCCCTGCACGTCGTCGGACTTCACGGTCAGCATTTCCTGCAGCGTGTAGGAAGCGCCGTAGGCTTCCAGCGCCCACACTTCCATCTCGCCGAAACGCTGGCCGCCGAACTGCGCCTTGCCGCCCAGGGGCTGCTGCGTGACCAGCGAGTACGGGCCGGTCGAGCGGGCGTGCATCTTGTCGTCCACCAGGTGGTGCAGCTTGAGCACGTGCATGTAGCCGACGGTCACCGGGCGCTCGAACTGGTCGCCCGTGCGGCCGTCGTACAGGAAGGCCTGCGTGCGCGTGGCGGTGAGGCCCTTGCGCGTGGCCACTTCCTCGGGGAAGGCGACCTGCAGCATGCCGCGGATCTCTTCCTCGGACGCGCCGTCGAACACCGGGGTGGCGAAGGGCACGCCCTTGGCCAGCTGGCCGGCCATCTCGATGACTTCGTCATCCGACAGGTCGTTCAGCGCTTCCTTCTTGCCCGAGCGGTTGTAGATCTGCTCCATGAACTGGCGCACTTCGGTCGCGCGCGCCTGCTGCTGCAGCATGTCGCCGATGCGGTGGCCGATGCCCTTGGCGGCCCAGCCCAGGTGCACTTCCAGCACCTGGCCCACGTTCATGCGCGAAGGCACGCCCAGCGGGTTGAGCACGATGTCGCACGGCGTGCCGTCGGCCATGTAGGGCATGTCCTCGACCGGGACGATCTTGGATACGACACCCTTGTTGCCGTGGCGGCCGGCCATCTTGTCGCCGGGCTGCAGGCGGCGCTTGACGGCCAGGTAGACCTTGACCATCTTCAGCACGCCCGCCGGCAGCTCGTCGCCCTGGGTGAGCTTCTTGCGCTTCTCTTCGAACGCGAGGTCGAAGCTGTGGCGCGTCTGCTCCAGCGAGTTCTTGATCGACTCGAGCTGGCCGGCGATCTCGTCTTCCGCCGGGCGGATGTCGAACCAGTGGTACTTCTCGACGGAGTCCAGGTAGGCCTTGTCGATCTTCGCGCCCTTGGCCAGCTTCTGCGGGCCGCCGTTGGCTTCGCGGTTGTTCAGCAGCTTGGCGATCCGGTCGAAGGCGTCGGCTTCCACGATCCGCAGCTGGTCGTTCAGGTCCAGGCGGAAGCGCTTGAGCTCGTCGTCGATGATCTGCTGGGCGCGCTTGTCGCGCTGGATGCCTTCACGGGTGAAGACCTGCACGTCGATGACCGTGCCTTGCGAGCCCTGGTCCACGCGCAGCGACGTGTCCTTCACGTCGGAAGCCTTCTCGCCGAAGATCGCGCGCAGCAGCTTCTCTTCCGGCGTCAGCGTGGTCTCGCCCTTGGGCGTGACCTTGCCCACCAGCACGTCGCCCGGCTGCACTTCCGCGCCCACGTAGATGATGCCGGACTCGTCCAGGCGGTTCAGCTGCTGCTCGGACAGGTTCGGGATGTCGCGGGTGATTTCTTCCGGACCCAGCTTGGTGTCGCGGGCCATCACCACCAGTTCCTCGATGTGGATCGAGGTGTAGCGGTCTTCGGCCACGACGCGTTCGCTGATCAGGATCGAGTCCTCGAAGTTGTAGCCGTTCCAGGGCATGAAGGCCACCAGCATGTTCTGGCCCAGGGCGAGTTCGCCGAGGTCCGTCGACGCGCCGTCGGCCACCACGTCACCCTTGGCGATCCGGTCGCCGCGCTGGACGATGGGACGCTGGTGGATGTTGGTGTTCTGGTTGGAACGCTGGTACTTGATCAGGTTGTAGATGTCCACGCCGACTTCGCCGGCCTGGGCTTCCGCGTCGTTCACGCGCACCACGATGCGGGTGGCATCGACGTAGTCGACCACGCCGCCGCGGGTGGCGGTGACGACGGTGCCGGAGTCGATCGCGGAGACGCGCTCGATGCCGGTGCCGACGAAGGCCTTTTCCGGACGCAGCACCGGCACGGCCTGGCGCTGCATGTTGGCGCCCATCAGCGCGCGGTTCGCGTCGTCGTGCTCCAGGAACGGGACCAGCGAGGCGGCCACCGACACGATCTGCGCCGGCGACACGTCCATGTACTGGATGCGGTCGGCGCCGACCAGGATCGATTCGCCCTTCTCACGCGCGGACACCAGGTCGCCGGTCAGGCGGCCTTCCTTGTCGAGCGTGGCGTTCGCCTGGGCGATGACGTACTTGCCTTCCTCGATGGCCGACAGGTAATCGATCTCCATCGTGACCTTGCCGTCGCGCACGCGGCGGTACGGCGTCTCGATGAAGCCGTACTCGTTCAGGCGGGCGTACAGGGCCAGCGAGTTGATCAGGCCGATGTTCGGGCCTTCCGGCGTCTCGATCGGGCACACGCGGCCGTAGTGGGTGACGTGCACGTCGCGCACTTCGAAGCCGGCGCGCTCGCGGGTCAGGCCGCCCGGGCCCAGGGCCGAGACGCGGCGCTTGTGCGTGATCTCGGACAGCGGGTTGGTCTGGTCCATGAACTGCGACAGCTGCGACGCGCCGAAGAACTCCTTCAGGGCCGCGGAAATCGGCTTGGAGTTGATCAGGTCGTGCGGCATCAGCGGCTCTTGCTCGGCCTGGCCGAGGCGTTCCTTCACGGCCTTCTCGATGCGGGCGAGGCCGGTGCGGTACTGGTTCTCGGCCAGTTCGCCAACGCAACGCACGCGGCGGTTGCCCAGGTGGTCGATGTCGTCGACTTCGCCGCGGCCGTTGCGCAGGTCCACCAGGATCTTCACCACCGACAGGATGTCGTCGTTGGTCAGGACCATCGGGCCGGTGCTCTCGTCGCGGCCGACCTTGGCGTTGAACTTCATGCGGCCCACGCGCGACAGGTCGTAGGTGTCCGGGTTGTAGAACAGGCGCTGGAACAGGGCCTGCACCGCGTCCTCGGTCGGCGGCTCGCCGGGGCGCATCATGCGGTAGATGGCCACGCGGGCGGCGAACTCGTCCACCGTCTCGTCGATGCGCAGCGTCTGGCTGATGTAGGGGCCCTGGTCCAGCTCGTTCGTGTAGATCGCCTGGATGTCCTGGATGCCGGCCGTGCGCAGCTTCTTCAGCAGCGCTTCAGTCAGTTCGTCGTTGGCCTTGGCGATGATCTCGCCGGTGTCCGGGTCGATGATGTTGCGGGCGACGACGCGGCCGACCAGGAAGTCTTCCGGCACGCTGATGTGCGTGGTGCCGGACTGCTCCAGCTCGCGCGTGTGGCGGGCCGTGACGCGCTTGTCCTTGGCCACGACGACCTTGCCGGACTTGTCGGTGATGTCGAAGCGGGCGACTTCACCACGCAGGCGCTCGGAGACGAACTCCAGCTGGGCGCCGCTGTCCATCAGGCGGAAGTTGTCGTTGACGAAGAAGTTCGCCAGGATGGTTTCCGGCGTCAGGCCGATGGCCTTGAGCAGGATGGTGACCGGCATCTTGCGGCGGCGGTCGACGCGGAAGTACAGCACGTCCTTCGGATCGAACTCGAAGTCGAGCCAGGAGCCGCGGTAGGGAATGATCCGCGCGGAGAACAGCAGCTTGCCCGAGCTGTGCGTCTTGCCCTTGTCGTGTTCGAAGAAGACGCCGGGCGAGCGGTGCAGTTGCGAGACGATGACACGCTCGGTGCCGTTGATGATGAAGGAGCCCTTCTCGGTCATCAGGGGCACTTCGCCCATGTAGACCTCCTGCTCCTTCACTTCCTTGACGACCTTGGAGCCGGGAGTGGAGGACTCGCGGTCATAGATGATCAGCTGCACCTTGGCGCGCACGGCCGAGGCGTAGGTCAGGCCGCGGGTCTGGCACTCGCGCACGTCGAACGCCGGCTTGGCCAGGTTGTATTCGATGAACTTCATCTCCACGAACCCGTTGTGCGACACGATCGGGAACGCGGAATCGAACGCGGCCTGCAGCCCCTCGATGGTCCGCTTCTGCGGCGCCATGTCGGCTTGGAGGAAGGCGGTGTACGCATCCTTCTGCATCTGCAGGAGGTAAGGCACTTCGAGGACGCTGTCGCGTTTGCCGAAGCTCTTGCGGATGCGCTTGCGTTCGGTATAGGAATAGGCCATGAGATCTCCGGGTCAGGTCTCGCAACTGTCGCGCCCCAGGGCGAGGGGGCAATTCTTGGCGGTTGGCCACTACCAACCTTGGCGGACGGCACCGCATTGCACGGCGCCCGAACCAAGCAGTTCTTTGCAGTCGGATCAAAGAACACTAAAAAAACTCCCCTGTCGGGGCGTCTTTTTGCTGCTCTCTACAAGCGGCAAAGGCTGGAGGCCCTTTCGGACACTCCAGCCTCGGCGCGGGGTCGAATTACTTGAGTTCGACCTTGGCGCCGGCGTCTTCCAGCTTCTTCTTGGCAGCTTCGGCGTCGGCCTTGTTCATGCCTTCCTTGACGGGCTTCGGGGCGCCGTCCACCAGGTCCTTGGCTTCCTTGAGGCCCAGGCCGGTGATTTCGCGGACCGCCTTGATGACGGAGACCTTCTGCGCACCGGCTTCCATCAGCTGCACGGTGAACTCGGTCTTCTCTTCCACGGCGGCGGCGGCCGGGCCGGCACCACCAGCGGCCGGGGCGGCCATGGCGGCGGCGGAGACGCCGAACTTCTCTTCAATGGCCTTGACCAGGTCATTGAGTTCCATGACGGACATGCTGTCGAGCGCCGTCAGAAAATCGTCTTTGTTGAATGCCATTTTGAACTTTCCTGAATAAGTTGGTGATCCGTAGGGCTGCTGCGGCTTCGCTTACGCGGCGGCCGGCGCTGCAGCGCCTTCTTCCTTCTTCTTCGCCAGAGCGCCCAGCACCACGGCGGTGCGGGAGATGGGCGACATCAGCAAGCCGCAAAGCTGGGCCAGCAGAACTTCCTTGGAGGGGATGTTCGCGAGCTGCTTGACGCCGTTGACGTCCAGGGTCTTGCCCGCGAACGCACCACCGCGAATGACCAGCTTGTCGTTGGTCTTCGCGAAGTCGGCCACCACCTTGGCGGCGGCCACAGCGTCCACGGAGAAGCCGTAGATCAGCGGACCGGTCATCTGGTCACCCGCCACTTCGAACTGGCTGCCCTTCACGGCGCGGCGGGCCAGGGTGTTCTTCAGAACACTCAGGTCCACGCCAGCGCCGCGCGCGCGGCAACGCGCAGCTTCGTCATGTCGGCGACCGTGATGCCGCGGTATTCCGCCATCACCAGCGTTTGAGCTTTAGCGGCGAGCGCGGTCACTTCTTCGACGACCGCTTGCTTCTCACTGCGATTCAGACTCAAGGTCTACTCCTTCAATTGCGCTCGGGTTGCCCCTTGCGCGCCCTTGTTAAGCGACCAACCGTCTTCAGAAATCTTCGATTCCATCTGTCGGCGGGATCGCCATCTGCGCTGGCTTTCGTCGATTAAGAGGGTTGCCCCTCGCCAGCGGTCTTGGATGGCCCACCGGTTGCCCGGTGGCCCACCACAGGCCGGCGCCCCGTTGCCGGGACGCCCGCCAATTCTTCTTACGCCTGCGCGCCCGGCTGGGCGTTCAGCGTCTGGATGTCGACGCGCACGCCGAGACCCATCGTGGACGACACGGCCACCTTGCGCAGGTACACGCCCTTGCTGGACGCCGGCTTGGCCTTGTTCAGGGCCTCGATCAGCGCCGTCAGGTTGCCCTGCAGCTTGTCGGCGTCGAACGAACGGCGGCCGAGGGTGGCGTGGATGATGCCGGCCTTGTCCGCGCGGAACTGCACCTGGCCCGCCTTCGCGTTCTTCACCGCGGTGGCGACGTCCGGCGTCACGGTGCCGACCTTGGGGTTCGGCATCAGGCCGCGCGGGCCCAGGATCTGGCCCAGCGTACCGACCACGCGCATCGCGTCCGGAGCGGCGATCACCACGTCGAACGGCATGTCGCCGGCCTTCACGCGGGCAGCCAGGTCGTCCATGCCGACCACGTCGGCGCCGGCAGCCTTGGCTTCCTCGGCCTTGGCGCCCTGGGCGAACACGGCGACACGCTTGGTCTTGCCGGTGCCGTTGGGCATCACGACCGCGCCGCGAACGACCTGGTCGGACTTCTTCGGGTCGATGCCCAGCTGCACGGCCACGTCGATGGACTCATCGAACTTGGCGGTGGCGGCTTCCTTGACGATGCCCAGGGCGTCGGCCAGGGGGTACAGCTTGGTGCTGTCGACCTTGCCCTCGAGGGCTTTCTGTTTCTTGGTCAGCTTGGCCATTTAGACGCCCTCCACCGTGACGCCCATGGAACGGGCGGAACCTGCCAGGGTCTTGACCGCGGCGTCGATGTTGGCCGCGTTCATGTCCTTGAGCTTGGTCTTGGCGATCTCTTCCAGCTGCGCGCGGGTGATCTTGCCGACCTTGTCCGTGTGCGGCTTGGCCGAGCCCTTGTCCAGCTTGATGGCCTTCTTGATCAGGGTCGTCGCGGGCGGCGTCTTGATGATGAAGGTGAAGCTCTTGTCCGCGAACGCGGTGATCACCACCGGCAGCGGCAGACCGGGCTCGACGCCCTGGGTCTGGGCGTTGAACGCCTTGCAGAACTCCATGATGTTCAGGCCGCGCTGGCCCAGCGCGGGACCGATCGGGGGCGAAGGGTTCGCCTTTCCGGCCGGGACTTGCAGCTTCACGAAGCCGACAATCTTCTTTGCCATGTCTAGATTTCCTTGCGGGTGATAGCGCCTTGGCCTTGCGGCCTCGGCTCCCCGGGGTTGACGACTCTCTGTCTTTCAATCCGCGCCGAGTCGGGAGGCGCGAACCGCTCGCTCAGGTCTTCTCGACCTGGCTGAATTCCAGTTCCACGGGCGTGGCGCGACCGAAGATCGTCACCGACACGCGGACCTTGCTCTTCTCGTAGTTGACTTCCTCGACCGTGCCGTTGAAGTCCGTGAACGGGCCGTCCTTGACGCGCACGTACTCGCCCACCACGAATTCGACCTTGTGGCGGGGCTTCTCGGTGCCCTCTTCCATCTGGCCCATGATCTTGGCGACTTCCTCGTCGGAAATCGGCGCGGGGCGGTTCTTGGCGCCGCCCACGAAACCCGTCACCTTGTTGGTGTGCTTCACCAGGTGCCAGGACTCGTCGTTCATGACCATCTGCACCAGCACGTAGCCGGGGTAGAAGCGGCGCTCGGAAGTGCGCTTCTGGCCGTTCTTGATCTCGACGACTTCCTCGGTGGGCACCAGGATCTCGCCGAACATGTTCTGCATGCCGGCGCGGTTGATGCGCTCGCGGATGTTGCGCTCCACCGCCTTCTCCATGCCGGAGTAGGCGTGCACCACGTACCACTTCAGGTCGGGGTTGGCGGCCTTGGCGGCGACGCCGGGGATCTCCGGCTGGCCTTCTGCGGCGGCGTTTTCGATCTCGCTCATTACTTCTTCCACCCCAGGATCAGGTCGTAGAACACCCATTCCAGGGTCTTGTCGGTCAGCCACAGGAACAGCGCCATGATCACGACGAATCCGAACACGTAGAGCGTCATCTGGATGGCCTCGCGGCGGGCCGGCCAGACGACCTTCTTCACTTCCTTGACCGAGTCGCGGCCGAAGCCGATGAATTCCTTGCCGGATTCCGAGGTCAGGAAGACGGCGACCGCGGCGACCAGGCCGACGATCAGGGCGGCCCACTGGACGATCTGCCCCTGCTTGCCCAGCAGGTAGAAGCCCGCCAGGGAGGCGATCACCAGCGCAATGGCTGCGCCCACCTTGGCCTTGTCGGCGCCGGTGGAGACGGTTTCAACTTGGGTCGTTGCCATTGTTCGGGGCGTTTCCTGCTTCAAGAATTCGTGTCCACTCAAGACACGGAAGCCCGTCACTCGGACGGGCTTGGGTTGACGGGGGCGCCACTCAGGTGGCAGGGGCAGTAGGAATCGAACCTACAACCTTCGGTTTTGGAGACCGACGCTCTGCCAATTGAGCTATACCCCTCCGGCAAAACCTGTTCTGGGGAACCCGGCATTATGGCCGAATTCGCCAAGTCCGTCGAGACCAGGGCTTTTCAGCCCCGGCCCCGAAGACCGAGGTCACTCCATGATCTTGGCAACGACGCCGGCGCCGACGGTCTTGCCGCCTTCGCGGATGGCGAAGCGCAGGCCTTCTTCCATGGCGATCGGGGCGATCAGCTTGACCGTGATGGTCACGTTGTCGCCGGGCATGACCATTTCCTTGTCCTTGGGCAGCTCGATGGCGCCGGTGACGTCGGTGGTGCGGAAGTAGAACTGCGGGCGGTAGTTGTTGAAGAAGGGCGTGTGGCGGCCGCCTTCGTCCTTGCTCAGCACGTAGATCTCGGCGGTGAAGTGGGTGTGCGGCTTCACGCTGCCCGGCTTGGCCAGCACCTGGCCACGCTGCACTTCTTCGCGCTTGGTGCCGCGCAGCAGGATACCCACGTTGTCGCCGGCCTGGCCCTGGTCCAGGAGCTTGCGGAACATTTCCACGCCGGTGCAGGTGGTCTTGACGGTGGGGGTCAGGCCCACGATCTCGATTTCCTCGCCGACCTTGATCACGCCACGCTCCACGCGGCCGGTCACCACCGTGCCACGGCCGGAGATGGAGAACACGTCTTCCACCGGCATCAGGAAGGCGCCGTCCACGGCACGCTCCGGGTTGGGGATGTAGCTGTCCAGCGCGTCGGCCAGCTTCATGATGGCCTGCTCGCCCAGCTCGCCCTTGTCGCCTTCCAGCGCCAGCTTGGCCGAGCCCTTGATGATCGGGGTGTCGTCACCGGGGAACTCGTACTTGGACAGCAGCTCGCGAACTTCCATCTCCACGAGTTCCAGCAGTTCCGCGTCGTCCACCATGTCGCACTTGTTCATGAACACGATGATGTAGGGCACGCCCACCTGGCGGGCCAGCAGGATGTGCTCGCGCGTCTGGGGCATCGGGCCGTCGGCGGCGGACACCACCAGGATGGCGCCGTCCATCTGGGCGGCGCCGGTGATCATGTTCTTCACGTAGTCGGCGTGGCCGGGGCAGTCCACGTGCGCGTAGTGGCGCGCCTTGGTCTCGTACTCCACGTGCGCGGTGTTGATCGTGATGCCGCGCGCCTTTTCTTCCGGAGCCGCGTCGATCTGGTCGTAGGCCTTGGCCTCACCGCCGAACTTGGCCGACAGCACCGTGGTGATCGCCGCCGTCAGGGTCGTCTTGCCATGGTCCACGTGGCCGATGGTGCCCACGTTGACGTGCGGCTTGGTGCGCTCAAACTTGCCTTTTGCCATTTTTTCGACTCCGAAAAAGTAACGATCACTACCCAAAGATGTGGTGCCCTTGGCGGGAATCGGACCCGCGACCTCTCCCTTACCAAGGGAGTGCTCTACCACTGAGCCACAAGGGCGAATTTCTTGTCGCCTGCGTACCGGTCGATGCGATTCGTGGAGCGGGAGACGGGAATCGAACCCGCGTCATTAGCTTGGAAGGCTAAGGTTCTACCATTGAACTACTCCCGCGTCGGGGTCATCCAACGGCTGTTCACCGAATGACGCAGGCGCCCTGGGCTGCCACTAACTCATCAACTGACACATCGCCGAGCTTCCGAAAAACGATGGAAGCCTGGTGGAGGAGGTTGGATTCGAACCAACGTAGGCGTAAGCCAACAGATTTACAGTCTGCCCCCTTTAGCCACTCGGGCACCCCTCCGGCGGGGAACCTCGGACTATAGCACGATCCGACAGCCGGACGGCCTCCCGGGCTACGCCCCCAGAGGGAAACCGCCGTCAGCGACGGTGCGATCGCGGGCCTGAGACAAGCCTGACGGCAGCACTCGGTTGTCGCACCCAGGCGCACGGATGTTGCTACCGTGGTCCCATGCACATGGTGAACCTGGCCCTTCAGGGCGGTGGCTCGCACGGCGCTTTCACCTGGGGCGTGCTCGACGCGCTCCTGGAGGACGGCCGTATCGGATTCGAGGGACTCAGCGGGACGAGCGCGGGCGCGGTGAACGCGGTCGCGCTGGCCAGCGGCTGGGCGCGGGCCAAGGCCGGCGGACGCGACCCGCGCGAGGGCGCCCGCGAGAAGCTCGCCGGGATCTGGCACCGCGTCGGCGCGCTGGGCAGCCTGGGAACGCTGCAGCAGCAGTTCACCCGGATGCTCTGGGGCGGCCTGCCGCCCGAGCTGTCGCCCGGCAACCTCATCGGCAACGCGTGGCGCGGCGTGCTGTCGCCCTACCAGATGAACCCGCTGGACATCAATCCGCTGCGCAAGATGCTCGAGGAGGAGATCGACTTCGAGGCGATGGCAGCCCTGCGCGAACTGAAGGTGTTCGTCTCCGCGACGCACGTGAACACCGGCAAGGCGGTCGTGTTCACCGGCCGCCAGCTCGACGCGCGGGCAGTGCTCGCCTCCGCCTGCCTGCCCATGCTGTTCCAGGCTGTGGAGATCGACGGCGAGGCCTACTGGGACGGGGGCTACTCGGTCAACCCGGCGCTGTCACCGCTGATCAAGGAGTGCGCGACGGCCGACCTGATGCTGGTGCAGATCAACCCGCTGGCCCGCGCGGACACGCCTAAGACTTCCGCTGACATCGTCAACCGGGTCAACGAGCTCACTTTCAACGCCAGCCTGCTCACGCAGATGCGCGCGATCGATTTCGTCAACCGGCTCGTCGCCGACGGTGCGGTCTCGCATGCGCGCTGCAAGAGCGTGCGCGTGCACCGGGTGGAGGGCGGTCCGGCGCTGGACGCCTATCCCACCTCCAGCCGCACCTCGGCCGACGGCGCGATGATCAACCGGCTGTTCGAGACCGGGCGCGAGGCGGGCGCCGAATGGCTCGCACGGCACATCCAGGCGATCGGCCATCGCGCGACCGTCGACATCCGCCGCGACTATCTTGACGACACGCGCCTGGAACTGCCGCTTCCCTCGGAGCCGGCGCCGCGCTCGATCGCCCGCGGCTTCCGGCCCTGGCTGGCGCGCCTGCTGCGGCAGCGGCGCGTCTAGAAGACGCCCGGCACGCCGCGCTGGACCAGCCAGTCGCGCGCGCGCTGGAAATGCCCGCAGCCCAGGAAGGGCACCGGCGGCCGCCGCGCCGACAGCGGCGATGGATGGTTGGCTTGCAGGATGAGGACCTCGCGTCCATGGCGGGCCGCGGTTGCCTCGATCAGCGGCGCCTTGGCCTGCGCGTGCGCGCCCCACAGGAAGTACACGCAGGGCGACGCCGTGGCGGCGACCAGCGCAACCAGCCGGTCGGTGAGCGCCTCCCAGCCTTTCTTCGCGTGGCTCGCAGGCTTGCCGTCTTCCACGGTCAGGCAGGTGTTGAGCAGCAGCACGCCGTGGCGCGCCCACTCCACCAGCGAGCCGCTCTGCGGGCTGCAGCCCATTTCCTTGAAGATGTTCTTCAGCGAGGGTGGGTGCTTCACGCCGTCGGCGACCGAGAAGGCCAGGCCTTCCGCCTGTCCCGGGCCGTGGTACGGATCCTGCCCGATCACCACCGCATGCACCGAGTGCAGGGGCGTGAGCTCAGGGCACGCAGCGGATGCGGCGGGTAGATCACCGCGCCGGCCGCGAGCCGCTCGCGCAGGAAGGCAGTGAGCCGCTCACCTTCGGCGCTGGCCAGGAATTCCTCGACGGGGCCGCGCCAGCCGGGCGCCAGCGGCCAGCTTTGCGGCGCCCACTCCGCGAGCCGGTCCACGTCAGGTGCCGAACAGCTCGGCGAGCGCCGCGCCCGGATCGTCCGCGCGCATGAAGGCTTCGCCCACCAGGAAGGCGTGCACGCCGGCCGCGCGCATGCGCTGCACGTCCTCGCGCTTGAGGATCCCGGACTCGGTGACCAGCAGGCGGTCGGGCGGCACGTCCTTCAGCATCCCCAGCGTCGTGTCCAGGCTCACCTCGAAGTTGCGCAGGTTGCGGTTGTTGATGCCCACCAGCTTCGTCTTGAGCTTCAGCGCGCGCTGCAATTCCGCGGCATCGTGCACCTCCACCAGGACCGCCATGTCCATGCTGCGCGCCAGGGCCTCGAGCTCGGCCATCTGCGCGTCCGCCAGGCAGGCGGCGATCAGCAGGATGCAGTCCGCGCCCATGGAACGCGCCTCGTACACCTGGTAGGGATCGACCATGAAGTCCTTGCGCAGCACCGGCAGGTCGCAGGAGGCCCGCGCCTGCTTCAGGTAGTCGGCGCTGCCCTGGAAGAACTGGCGGTCGGTCAGCACGGACAGGCACGCCGCGCCGTGTTCCGCGTAGCTTTGCGCGATGTCGGCCGGGATGAAGTCCGCCCGCAGCACGCCCTTGCTAGGGCTTGCCTTCTTCACTTCGGCGATCACCGCCGGCTGGCCCGCGGTGATCTTCGCGCGCAGCGCGCCTTCGAAGTCGCGCGTGAGCACGCGGCTGAAGGCGTCCTCGCGCACGGCGTCCAGCGATTTCTTCTTCTTGGCGGCCGCGATCTCCTCGTGCTTGACCGCGACGATCTTGTCCAGGATGTCCGACATCTCAGCCCGCCAGCGTCTTGGAGGCGACCACCAGCTGCTCCAGCTTCGCCTTGGCGGCCCCGCTTTCCAGTGCGCTACGCGCCTTGGCGATCCCTTCGCGGATGTCGGTCGCGACGTTCGCCGCATAGAGCGCGGCACCGGCGTTCAGCACCACGATGTCGCGCGCGGCGCCGGCCTGGTTGTCCAGCACCTGGCGCATCAGCGCCAGCGACTCCTGCGGCGTCTCCACCTTGAAGGCGCGGTTGCTCGCCATCGGCAGCCCGAAGTCCTCGGGATGGATCTCGTACTCGCTGATCTCGCCGTTCTTCAGCTCACCCACCATCGTGGCGGCGCCCAGGCTCACTTCGTCCATGCCGTCGCGCCCGTACACCACCAGCGCGTGCTCGGCACCCAGCCGCTGCAGCGCCCGCACCTGGATGCCCACCAGGTCGGGGTGGAACACGCCCATCAGGATGTTGGGTGCGCTCGCGGGGTTGGTCAGCGGGCCGAGGATGTTGAAGATCGTGCGCACGCCCAGTTCCTTGCGCACCGGCGCCACGTTCTTCATGGCCGGGTGGTGGTTGGGCGCGAACATGAAGCCGATGCCGGTCTGCTCGATGCAGCGCGCGATCGCCTCCGGCGACAGGTTGATGTTCAGCCCCATGGCTTCCAGCACGTCGGCGCTGCCGCTCTTGCTGGACACGCTGCGGCCGCCGTGCTTGCTCACCTTCGCGCCGGCCGCGGCCGCCACGAACATCGAGCAGGTGGAGATGTTGAAGGTGTGCGAGCCGTCGCCGCCGGTGCCGACGATGTCGACCAGGTGCGTCTTGTCGGCGACGTGGACCTTGGTGGAGAACTCGCGCATCACCTGCGCGGCTGCGGTGATCTCGCCGATGGTCTCCTTCTTCACCCGCAGCCCGGTGATCAGGGCGGCCGTCATCACGGGCGAGAGTTCGCCGCTCATGATCAGCCGCACGATCTTCAGCATCTCGTCGTGGAAGATCTCGCGGTGTTCGATCGTGCGCTGCAGCGCTTCCTGGGGGTGATCATGGGCGGCTCCTGGGTCTTTATCGGGAGGGATTGTCGGACAGGGCGAGCTTCAGCCCGAACGCGACGAACATCGCGCCGGCCACGCGGTCCAGCCAGTGCATGCCGCGCTGCACCGCGCCGTGGCGCGCCATCCAGGCGGCGGCGAGGGCCCATCCGGAATTGATGGCGATGCTGTTGACGTTGAAGAGCGTCCCCGAGCAGCACGAAGGCCAGCGCCTTGTGCTCCGTGTCGGGCGCGATGAACTGCGGCACGAAGGCGAGGAAGAAGATCGCGACCTTCGGGTTGAGGACGTTGGTGAGGAAGCCACCGCGGAAGACCGCGAGGAGCGAGCGGTTCCCGTAGGCTGGCGGTGAACGCAGTGAACCCCAGCGCTGGGGTTCGGCTTCGCTCTCACCCCAGCCTACGGAAGGCACGCGCGCAAGCAGCAGGCGTACCCCGACGTACACCAGGTACGCCGCCCCGACCCACTTCAGCACCGTGAACGCCGTCGCCGACGCCGCCAGCAAGGCGCTGACCCCCACCGCGGCCGCAAACACGTGCACGAAGCACCCCGCAGTGATGCCCAGCCCCGCGACCACACCGGCGCGTGCTCCGGAACGCAAGGCATTGCTCACGATGTACAGCACATCCGGCCCGGGCGTGAGATTCAGCAGCAGCCCGGCCGCGATGAACAGCACGAGGTTCTGCGCATCCGGCATGGCGGCCTCAGGTGCGGAAGAAGGAACGGATGGCCGCGACGGCGCGATCCACGCCGGCCGCGTCTACGTCGAGGTGCGTCACGAAGCGCAGGCGGTACAGGCCGGTGGCCAGCACGCCCTGCTGCGCCAGGTGCTGCAGCAGCCCCGCCGAACGCTCTCGTGCGGGACCCACCAGTTCCACGAACAGGATGTTGGTGTGCGGCGGCTCCACCTGCAGTCCCTCGATGCCGGCCAGTCCTTCGGCGAGCCGGCGCGCCAGCGCATGATCCTGCGCCAGCCGCTCCACCTGGTGTTCGAGCGCGTATGTGGCCGCCGCGGCCAGCAGGCCGGACTGCCGCATCGCCCCGCCCGCCATCTTGCGGATGCGGCGCGCGCGGGCGATCAAGTCCCTGGAGCCGCACAGCGCGGAGCCGACCGGCGCCCCCAGCCCTTTGCTGAAGCACACCGACACGCTGTCGAACAGGCCGGCGATGCGCCGCGCCTCGCTGCGCGCGTCGCTGCCGTTGGCGGCCGCCTGCGCCACCGCGGCATTGAACAGGCGGGCGCCATCGAGGTGGGTCGCCAGGCACTTCGCTTTCGCCAGCGCGGTCGCCTGCTGCAGGTAGGCGAAGGGCAGCACCTTGCCGCCCAGCGTGTTCTCCAGCGCCAGCAGGCGCGAGCGCGCGAAATGCGGATCGTCCGGCTTGATGGCGGCCTCGATGTGCGCCAGCGCGAGGCTGCCGTCCGGCTGGTGGTCCAGCGGCTGCGGCTGCACGCTGCCGAACACCGCGGCACCGCCGCCCTCCCAGCGGTAGCAGTGCTGCATCTGGCCGACGATGTATTCGTCGCCGCGCTGGCAATGCGAGAGCACGCCGCACAGGTTGCTCTGCGTGCCGGTCGGAACGAACAGCGCCGCCTCGAACCCCAGCAGCGCGGCGATCTTCTCCTGCAGCGCATTGACGCTCGGATCGTCGCCGAACACGTCGTCGCCCAGCGGCGCTGCCGCCATGGCGGCGCATGCCGGCGGTGGGCTGGGTGACGGTATCGCTGCGCAGGTCGACGGGCTTCACGGCTTCTGCTCCAGGAAGTTCTTCAGCATCGCGTGTCCATGCTCGGTGAGGATGGACTCCGGGTGGAACTGCACGCCTTGCACCGGCAGGGTCTCGTGGCGCACGCCCATGATCTCGCCGTCGGGCGTCCAGGCCGTCACCTTCAGTTCCGGCGGGCAGCTCGCGCGTTCGATGGCCAGGGAGTGATAGCGGTTGACGGTGAAGTGCTCCGGCAGCCCCGCGAACACGCCCTCGCGGGTGGTGGTGATCTCGCTGGTCTTGCCGTGCATCAGCTGCTGGGCGCGCACGATCCGGCCGCCGAAGGCCGCGCCGATCGCCTGGTGCCCCAGGCACACGCCCAGGATCGGCAGCTTGCCGGCGAAATGGCGGATCGCCTCCACCGAGATGCCGGCTTCGGCTGGCGAGCACGGGCCGGGGAGATCACCAGCCGGTCGGGCTTCTTCGCTGCGATCTCCGCGATGGTGATCTCGTCGTTGCGGTGCACCTCGACGGCGGCACCGAGCTCGCCGAAATACTGCACCAGGTTGAAGGTGAAGCTGTCGTAGTTGTCGACCATGAGGAGTTTCATTCCAGGCCCTCCTCGACCACCTCGGATGCGCGCATCAGCGCGCGCGCCTTGGCTTCGGTTTCCTTCCATTCCAGCTCCGGCACCGAATCGGCGACCACGCCGGCGGCCGCCTGCACGTACAGCGTCTGGTCCTTGATGATGCCGGTGCGGATGGCGATGGCCACGTCCATGTCGCCTGCGTAACTGAGGTAGCCGCAGGCGCCGCCGTAGATGCCCCGCTTGTTCGGCTCCAGCTGGTCGATGAGTTCCATCGCGTGCACCTTGGGCGCGCCGGTCAGCGTGCCGGCCGGGAAGGTCGCCTTGAGCACGTCCATGTTGGTCATGCCTTCCTTGAGCAGGCCCTCGACGTTGCTCACGATGTGCATCACGTGGCTGTAGCGTTCCACCACGAAGGCCTCGGTCACCTTCACCGAACCGGTCTTCGCGATGCGGCCGATGTCGTTGCGCGCCAGGTCGATCAGCATCACGTGCTCAGCGCGCTCTTTGGCGTCGCCCAGCAGCTCCCGCTCCACCGCCTTGTCCACCTCCGGCGTCGCGCCGCGCGGCCGCGTCCCGGCCAGCGGGCGGATCGTGACCTTGTGGCCCTCCGGCGTCTGCTCGTGGCGCACCAGGATTTCCGGCGACGCGCCCACGACATGGAAGTCGCGCCCGTCGGCCGTGGCACCGGTGAAGTTGTAGAAATACATGTAGGGGCTGGGATTGAGCGAGCGCAGCGCGCGGTACAGCGACAGCGGCGACTCGGTATAGCGCTTCTTGATGCGCTGGCCCACCTGCACCTGCATGAAGTCGCCGGCCGCGATCAGCTCCTTGGCCCGCTCCACCGCCTTCAGGTAGTCCGCCTTGGCGAACTCGCGTTCCGCGGGGAAGGTCTCGGTCTGCCGCACCACCGGCGCGGTCACCGAGTACTTCAGCTGGTCCTTCAGTTCGCGCAGCCGGCGCTTGCCCGCGCCATAGGCCTCGGGCTTGCCCGGGTCGACATAGACGATGAGGTACAGCTTGCCCGAGAGGTTGTCGATGACCGCCAGCTCCTCGCACTGCAGCAGCAGGATGTCGGGCGTGCCCAGGGTGTCCGGCGGGCAGGTCTTCTCCAGCTTCTTCTCGATGTAGCGCACCGTGTCGTAGCCGAAGTAGCCGGCCAGCCCGCCGCAAAAGCGCGGCAGCCCCGGGCGCAGCGCCACCTTGAAGCGCTTCTGGTAAGCCTCCACGAAGTCCAGCGGGTTGCCGGCGGCGGTCTCCACGACCTGGCCGTCGGTGACCACCTCGGTCTTCGCGTCGGCACCGAAGCCGCTGGCGCGCAACAGCGTGCGTGCAGGCAGGCCGATGAAGCTGTAGCGGCCGAAGCGCTCGCCGCCGACGACCGACTCCAGCAGGAATGAGCTTGCCGCCGCCCCTGGCGTGCGCCAGCTTCAGGTACAGGGAGAGCGGGGTTTCGAGGTCCGCGAACGCCTCGGCGATCAGCGGGATGCGGTTGTAGCCCTGCAAAGCAAGGCTCTTGAATTCCAGTTCGGTGATCAAGGGTGAGCCTCCACAAGCTCGGCGGCGATGGTCATGCCGCGGGAATCGGGACTGTGCCTCGGAACGAGGCGCGGGGGCACGGGAAGGCCCCGTGCGGTCAGGAACGCACTTGGACAGGCTTGCGCCAGGGCCAGGCTCCCCGGTCGCTGCAACCTGTGATCATCGTGCGGTGGATGAACATGGGGCCAGTGTAGCAAACGCATTTGGGCCGAGTCGTCAACTTCAAAAAGTACCCCCGCCAGACGCACAAACGACAGCACGCAGGCCGCCGGGTCGCCCACAATCCGCGCCCTGGGAGAAAAAAGAACGACCGTTCCTTTTGAGGAGACAAGCTTTGCGAACCACCCTCCGCGCCGCCCTGCTGGCAGCCGCCTGCATCCTGCCGCTGGCCAGCCCCGCCCAGACCACCGTGTCAGGCATCCGGTACGACGAGTCCGCCGTCCTGGCCGGCCAGAAGCTGCGCCTGAATGGCGCGGGCATCCGCTACAAGGGGCCTTTCAAGGTCTATGCCGCCGGCCTCTACTTGCCGAAAAAGGCCGGAACGCCCGAGGACGCGCTCGGCCTGCCGGGCGCCAAGCGCCTGACCGTCACCATGCTGCGCGAGATCGACGCCGGCGAGCTCGGCAAGCTGTTCGTGCGCGGCGTGGAGGACAACATGGACCGGGCGGCAATGTCCAAGCTGATCCCGGGCCTGATGCGCATGAGCCAGATCTTCACGGACCACAAGCGCCTGCAGGCCGGCGACGAATTCGCGTTGGACTGGATTCCCGGCACCGGCACCGTCGTTTCCGTGCGCGGCGTCCAGCAGGGCGAGCCCTTCAGGGAGCCCGAGTTCTTCAATGCGCTGATGCGCATCTGGCTGGGCCCGGTGCCGGCGGACTGGAAGCTGAAGGACAGCCTGCTGGGCCGGCAGGCCTGATTCAGGGGCGCAGCAGCGGGGGATCTCCGCCAGCGACTCGACATAAGCATCGGCCTGCACGGCGCGCACCGGCTCGCCGTGGTTGTAGCCGTAGGTGACCAGCACCACCGGGCAGCCGGCGGCGCGGGCCGCCGCTGCGTCGTTGCGCGAGTCGCCGACCACCAGGGTGCGGGCGGGCGCGATGCCCAGCGCTTCGCAGGTCTTGCGCACGGGCAGCGGATCCGGCTTCTTGCGCTCGAAGGCGTCGCCGCCGAACACCCGTTCGAAATCCTGCGCCAGCCCCTTGGCGGCCAGCAGCTCGCGGGCGAATTCGCCCGGCTTGTTGGTCAGGCAGGCCAGCCGCAGGCCGGCCCCGCGCAGGCCCGCCACGCCTTCCAGCACGCCGGGGTAGACGCGGGCCCAGCGGCCGTTGAGGCCGCGGTAGGCGTCCTGGTAACTGTCCCACGCCCGGGCATAGAGGTCAGGCGAGGCGCCGACGTGCGCCAGCGTGGCCTGGATGAGGTGCTCCGAACCCTTGCCGATGAAGCCCGCGACCACCGGCGTCTGCACGGAAGGCAGGCCGAGCGCGCGCAGCATCTGGTTCAGGGCCGCGCTGAAGTCCCCGAGGGTGTCGACCAGCGTGCCGTCCAGGTCGATGATGGCCGCGTGCAGCGGGCCGGGCAATGCGACAGGCATGCGGCGAGCATACCGGCGCCGCCCAAAGAAAAGCCAGGGCAAGGGCCCTGGCTTCGCGGGGTGACGGAAGCTTCAGCGGCTGCGGCGGCTGCTGCTGCCTTCGAAAGTGGCGCTGTCGCGGTCGGCCTGAACGCGCATCCAGTCGAACCGGGTGGTGCGGGTCGCACGCTCGGTGCTGCCGCGGGAGGCGGGTGCGGTCTGGATGGTGTCGCGAACGTAGCCGACGACTTCGCAATGGCGTTCCGGGTCTGCGGAAGTGAAGCTGCGCCCGGCACTCCACACGGGTTGGCTGCTGCGCTGGTCGATCGATGCCATCGGAACTCCTGGGACGTGGAACAACAGGCCGGCGCACGCCAGCCACTCCCCGATTGAACGTGGCGGCGCCCCAGCCCGCAGTCGGCCGATCCGACATCGCCGCGTGGGGTTTGTCCTACACGCCAGCGGGCTGCCCGCCCGCGTTCAGGCGGGCACCTGCTCGACCATGGCGCGCGCCCAATGCCTGTGCTTCGCGATGGCGGCGATGAAGTCCTGCGCCATCTGCAGGCGGGTGGTCGGCTCGTTGGTGCCGATCACCACGCCGGCCGGCACGGCCGCGTCCGGCTGGGCGATGCCGACCGAGCGCAGGATCTCCACCGACTCGCCGATGATGCACAGGGGCTTGCAGTGCTTGAAGGCCTCCAGCACGAAGTGCACCGCGTCGCCGTTCTTCAGCAGCGCCTGCGCGGCCGCCGCGCCGCCGGGCACCAGCACGGCATCGAAGGTGACCGAGGGCATGTTCTGGAAGGTATGGTCCACCGGCACCTGCTGGCCCGACGAGGAGGTGACGAAGCCCAGGTGGCCGGCGACCACCTTGGTGATGGCGCCGGCGTCCAGCAATGCCTGCTGGATCACCTTGAAGGCGCCCAGCTCCACGCCGGCGCCCATCACGATCGCCACGCGGCGGGTCTGGATGGTGTTGCCGGTGGGCTCCATGCTGAGGGACGGCGCCGATTCGATGCCCGGCTTGCCGCGCGGTTCGCGAAATCCCGCCTGGCCGGCCGCGGACTTCGCATCCGGCGGGCCGATGCCCAGCGGCTCGGCGACCTTGCGCGCCAGCCTGGCATCGACATGCGCCAGGTTGTCGACCACGCGCTGCCGGATCGCCGGCGTCTCCACCCGCGACAGTTCGTACTGGAAGGCCGAGATGATGTGTTCCTTCTCGCAGGTGCTCTGGCTGTTCCAGAACAGCGTGGCCTGCGCGAAGTGGTCGTCGAAGCTGGTGCTGCGCCGGCGGATCTTGGGCGACTCCAGGTTTTCCTCGAAGGTCGAGAATCCCTGCTCGCCGCCGTCCACCCGGAATTCGGATCCGTTGGCCAGCGTGTTCGGCTCGTACGAGACGCGGCCCCGGGCGATGCCCGTGCGATGGCGGCCGTCACGCTGGAAGTTGTGCACCGGGCACACGCCGCGGTTGATCGGCAGCTCGTGGTGGTTCGGACCGCCCAGGCGTGCGAGCTGCGCATCGCTGTACGAGAACAACCGGCCCTGAAGCAGCGGGTCGTTGCTGAAGTCGATGCCCGGCACGATGTTGCCGGGGTGGAAGGCGACCTGCTCGCACTCCGCGAAGTGGTTCTCCGGGTTGCGGTTCAGCACCAGCCGGCCGCAGGGCGTGATGGGCACCACTTCCTCGGGCAGCAGCTTGGTGGGATCCAGCAGGTCGAAGCCCAGTTTCTCGGCGCGCTCCTCGTCGAGGACCTGCAGGCCCAGCTCCCATTCCGGGAAGTCGCCACGCTCGATCGCCTCCCACAGGTCACGGCGATGGAAGTCGGGGTCCTTGCCGGCGATCTTCTGCGCCTCGTCCCAGGCCAGCGCGTGCTTGCCCAGCTTGGGGCGCCAGTGGAACTTCACGAAGTGCGACACGCCGCGGGCGTTCACCAGCCGGAAGGTGTGGACGCCGAAGCCCTCCATCATCCGGTAGCTGCGCGGCAGCGCGCGGTCCGACATCAGCCACATGAGCATGTGCGAGCTCTCGGGCATCAGCGACATGAAGTCCCAGAAGGTGTCGTGCGCGCTGGAGGCCTGCGGCATGCCGTGGTGCGGCTCGGGCTTCATCGCGTGCACCAGGTCCGGCAGCTTCATCGCGTCCTGCACGAAGAACACCGGCATGTTGCTGCCCACGAGGTCGTAGTTGCCTTCGCGCGTGTAGAACTTGACGGCGAAGCCGCGCACGTCGCGCACCGTGTCCGCCGAGCCCTGCGAGCCGATGAAGTTGGAAAAGCGCACGAACACCGGCGTGCGGCCGCCCACTTCCTGCAGGAAGTCGGCCTTGGTGTACTCCACCAGCGGTCGCGTGAGTTCGAAGTAACCGTGGGCGGCGGCACCGCGCGCATAGACCACGCGTTCGGGAATGCGCTCGTGGTCGAAGTGGGTCAGCTTCTCGCGCAGCACGAAGTCCTGCAGCAGGCTCGGGCCGCGCAGGCCCGCCTTGAGCGAGTTGTGGTTGTCGGGCAGCACCACCCCCTGGTTGGTGGTGAGCAGGCTTTCAGGTCCCTGCGTGAAGGCTTCGAGCTGTTTCTGGCGGTTGGCGACCGGGTCGCCGGCTTTTGCTTTGCGTGAGCCCTCCGAGCGGGAAGAGGCCATCGATCACTCCTGTTTTCTTGTCAGCCGGTCGGGGAACGGGGAACCGGCGCCGGCGGCGCCATGGCTGTGCGGCAGGGGTTCAGCTCGGATCCAGGTCGAACACGGCCTCGAGGCCGCGCGCCAGGGCGCCCAGGGCGACGAGGCCCACGACGCCCGCGGCGATCAACGTCAGCCAATCCGGAATCACAGGTGCGATCTCCATCCACGTCTCCCTTGGCATTCTTTGCGGTTCCGCATTGGAGCAAGCCTCAGCCGCATGAACCGTAGCCCTTCAGCGGGCGCGTTTGTGGGGCGAAGCCGTCACCCCCGTAGGCGCTTTCCCACAGTGGCATGGGTATCCGGCTGGCTGGCGCGGCACCGTCCTACTGTCGTGGCACAGGGTCCGGCGCACCATGGCTGCCTCAGGAGAACGCGATGAGCAAACGCATGCAGGAAGAGCGGCACGACGAGGCGCCGCGGCCCTCGGAAGGCAACACCATCACCGCGCAGGGAGACAAGCAGTTGCCCAAGGCACGCACGCCCAACGAGCGCGACGAATCCGCCGACAGCCAGGCCGGCGCCAACCCGCAGGCGCGCCGCCTGGGCGAGATGGCGCACGACGACGTGATGGAAGGCCAGCAGGACACCAGCAAGGCGCAGGAGATGGACGCGACCTACCACCGCGTGCAGCAAGCCAGCGAGCCTGCCCCCGTCGAAAAGGCGAACAGCCGGCAGCGGCGCTAGCCGCGCGGGTTGCTAGCCGCGCAGCTGCGTGCGCATCGCGTCGATGACGCCCCTGTAATCGGGCTTGCCGAAGATCGCGCTGCCGGCCACGAAGGTGTCGGCACCGGCGGCCGCGATGCGCGCGATGTTGTCCGTCTTCACTCCGCCGTCGACTTCCAGGCGGATGTCGCGGCCGCTCGCGTCGATGCGCTTGCGCGCGTGCTCGATCTTGCGCAGCGCCGAGTCGATGAAGCCCTGGCCGCCGAAGCCCGGATTCACGCTCATGACCAGCACCAGGTCGATGTCGTCGATCACCCAGTCCAGCACATCCAGCGGCGCCGCCGGATTGAAGGTCAGGCCCGCCTTGCAGCCCGCCGCCTTGATCGCCTGGACGCTGCGGTGCACGTGCGCCGACGCGTCGGGGTGGAAGCTGATGTAGTCGGCGCCGGCCTCGGCGAAGGCCTGGGCCAGCGCATCGACCGGCTGCACCATCAGGTGCACGTCGATCGGCACCGGCGTGCCGTCCGGCTTCTTCGCGTGCGGCTTCAGCGCCGAGCAGATCATCGGGCCGAAGGTCAGGTTGGGCACGTAATGGTTGTCCATCACGTCGAAGTGGATCCAGTCGGCGCCGGCGGCGATGACGTTGCGGACCTCCTCGCCCAGGCGGGCGAAATCGGCGGACAGGATGGACGGGGCGATGCGGTAGGTGCGCGTGCTCATGGCGGGATTGTCGCAAACGCCCCGGCCGGGTCCTGCCGGGTTTAGCATTCGCCCCATGCCCCGCTACGCCTTCGAGGTGCAAGTTCAGCCGCAATACCTGCCCGAGCATTCGACGCAGGGCCTCTGGAGCTTCGCCTACACCATCACCATCCGCAACACCGGCGAGGTGCCGGCCCAGCTGATTTCCCGCCACTGGATCATCACCAACGAGCTTGGCGAGGTCGAGGAGGTCAAGGGCCTCGGGGTGGTCGGCCACCAGCCGCTGCTCAAGCCCGGCGAGTCCTTCGAATACACCAGCGGCTGCCGCCTGCGCACCGCCAGCGGGACCATGCAGGGGACCTACTTCTGCGTGGCGGAGGACGGAGAGCGCTTCGAGGTGGACATCCCCGCCTTCGCCCTGGACGACGGCACGCGCCGCGTGCTGCACTGACGCCCCGGGAGTCCCGGCATGGATGAAGTGATGGCGATCTGGGCCGAGTGGCTCAAGCCCTCGGCCGGCCTGCCCACGGTGCAGTGGTCGCTGCTGCTGGCGCTGGCCGCCGCGGCCGGCCACCTGCTGCAACGCTACAGCGGGCTGCCCAAGGTCGTGGGCTATTCCATCGTCGGCACGCTGGCCGGTCTCGCCGGCTTCTCCGGCGCGGCCTGGCCGCTGCAGGGCGTGGCACTGTTCCTGCTCGAACTGGGGGTCTCGGTGGTGCTGTTCGAATCGGGCGGGCGCATCGCGCTGCGCTGGTTCCGGCACAACCCCATGGTGCTGCTGCAAAGCCTGGCGGAGTCGGTGCTGACGGCCGTCGCCGTCTACTACGTGCTGCGCTGGCTGGACGTGCGCGCCAACGTCGCGGAAGGTGTAGCCCTGATCGCGATGGCGGCCTCGCCCGCGGTGCTGAGCCGGGTCGTGATGGACACGCGCGCCGCCGGCCCGGTGACCGAGCGTGCGCTGGTGCTCTCCACGCTCAGCACCTTCTATGCACTGACGCTGGTGAGCGCACGCGCCGGCTCGCTGCACCGCGACGAGACCGCTCTGGTCGCCACGCTGTACCCGGTGGCCGTGGTAC
Source organism: Ramlibacter montanisoli (assembly GCF_013087525.1). Taxonomy (GTDB): domain Bacteria; phylum Pseudomonadota; class Gammaproteobacteria; order Burkholderiales; family Burkholderiaceae_C; genus Ramlibacter; species Ramlibacter montanisoli. The sequence continues at coordinate 3,551,312 of NZ_JABFCS010000001.1, forward strand.
TGGGCGTGTCGGCCGTGGTCGGCGGCCTGCTGGCGCTGGCCCTGCGCTCGGCGCTGCGCTTCATGAGCCCGGCCAGCGAGAACACCTCGATCCTGCTGATCACGCTGATCGCCGCCGGCACCGCCCTGGCGGCGCACTTCGGCGGCTCCGCGCCGTTGGCCGCGCGCTGGGCGGCCTGCTGCTGAAGCAGCTGCATCCGCGGCCCTGGGCCTGGACCCGGCAGCTGGGCACGGCCGCGTCGCTGCTGACCATGCTGATGTTCGTGCTGGTGTCGGTGGTGGCGTCCAAGGCGGACTGGAACCCGGGCGTGGTCGGCCTGGTCGCGGCCGTCGTGGTCACCCGCTCGCTGTGCAAGGTCGGCGGCGTGTCGCTGGCCAACTGGGGCAGCGGCACCAGCTGGCGGCAGGCGGTGTGGACCGGCTGCGCCATGTCGCCGATGTCCTCGATCGCGCTGCTGCTGGTCTCGCAGTTCGTCAGCTCCTCGCTCTCGCTGGGGTCGCGCATCGCCAGCATCGCGCTGCCGACCATCCTGATGATGGAGATCCTGGGCGCGATCATCGCCACCTTCGCGATCTACCGGGCCGGCGAGAGCCTGAAGCCCTGGGAGCCCAGGGCGACCACGCTGGCGCCGGGGAAGCGCGTGGATAGGCTGGACTCCCCGCTGGCCCGCGCCCGCGATCGCGCGCGAGGAGCCGATCGCGCTGGAGGCCTTCCAGCGTTCCAGCGCGCTGTCGCTCGGGGTCGAACTGGAGCTGCAGCTGGTCAACACGCACGACTACGACCTGGCGCCCTACTCCGCCGAGATGCTGCGGCTGATGGAACGCATCCCGCTGCCCGGCTCGGTCGTGCCGGAGATGACCTCCAGCATGATCGAGATCTCCACCGGCGTCTGCCAGTCCAGCAACGACGTGCTGGGGCAGCTCACGCAGATCCGCGACGCCCTGGTGCGCTGCGCCGACAAGCTGAACATCGCCTGCGTCGGCGGCGGCACGCACCCGTTCCAGCAGTGGCACGAGCAGCGCATCTACGACCGGCCGCGCTTTCGCCAGCTGTCCGAGCTGTACGGCTACCTGTCCAAGCAGTTCACGATCTTCGGCCAGCACGTGCACGTGGGCTGCCCCGACGCGGACAGCGCCCTGCTGATGCTGCACCGCATGTCGCGCTACATCCCGCACTTCATCGCGCTGTCGGCCAGCTCGCCCTTCGTCCAGGGGCAGGACACGCAGTTCGATTCGGCGCGCCTGAATTCGGTGTTCGCCTTCCCCATGTCGGGCCGCGCGCCCTTCACGCTCAGCTGGGACGATTTCGGCAAGTTCTTCGCCAAGACCACGCGCACCGGCGTGATCAAGAGCATGAAGGACTTCTACTGGGACATCCGCCCCAAGCCGGAATACGGGACCATCGAGATCCGCGTGTTCGACACGCCGCTGACGGTCGAGCGGGCCGCCGCGCTGTCCGGCTTCGTCCAGGCGCTGGCCTCCTGGTTCCTCGAGGAGCAGCCCTTCATGCCGCAGGAGGACGACTACATGGTGTACACGTACAACCGCTTCCAGGCCTGCCGCTTCGGGCTGGAAGCCGTGTACGTGGAACCGGAGACCGGCGACCACCTGCCGCTGCGCGAGCACATCCTGCGCACTATCGAGCGGATCGCACCGCACGCGCGCGCGCGCTCGGCGCCGCGGGCGCGGTGGACCGGCTGCGCGAGAGCGCGGCAGCCGGCAGCAACGACGCCCGCTGGCTGCGCGACACGCAGGCGCACGAGCGGCTGCTGGCCGAGATGGTGCGGCAGGCCGCCGAGCGATTCCGGGGCACCGCCGCGCGGTAATCGAATTGCCGGCCTGGTCAGGCGGCCAGCAGGTGCGCCCGCAGCCCGCGCCGGGGCGCCGGCTCGATGGCAGGACCCGGGCCGAGCCGCGCCCACATCTGCACCGTGTGCGACGGCCGCGGCGCCTGCAGCAGCGCGTGGATCTCCGCGTAGGGCCCGGCCTGCTCGGGATACTCCTGCAGCGCCTGCGACAAGGGATGCATCGACAGTCCGTGTGCCGTGGCGGCAAGCTGCGCCCGCACATAGGCGCGGCCGGCCTGCACCTGCATGCGGCGGCCATTGCCCGCGCTCACGAGCCAGAAGAACGCAGGCGTGGCGAGCAGCTTCGCATCGAAGTCCGTGATCTGCCGGCGCAGGACGCTGTCGTCCGGTCCCGGCGCCCGCGTGCGATCGAACAGGCCGATCGCGTCGACGGCGCGCAGCAGCGGCTGGTTGATCGAGATGCCGTCGCGATGCCGCGAGATCTCGGCAGGGCCGATGCGCAGCCACCGGTAGGACTCCAGCAGCGTGCGCGGCGTCACCAGCTCGATGCGCCAGGCTGCGGAAGCGATGGCGCGATGCCGCGCCAGTTCTTCGGCGCCGCCACCGGTGAAGCCCGCACGCAGGCCTTCGCCCTGCGCCGCCGCCGCGATGGCCCGCAAGGCGCCGGCGGAGGGCTGTTGCATGGCATAGGCCTCCCGGTTGGTGCGGCGGCGCTGGATCTGGGCGAACAGCGGGTCCCGCGCAGCGGCCGCGTCCGGATGCAGGCGAATGCGCGCGACGGGACGTGCATCGGGCCGGTCCGGGCCGAATTCGCCCTCGGGAAACAGCGTGACCTCCGCGCGCTGCCCGCGCTCGCGCGCGCGATGTCCAGCAGCTCGAGGAAGGTGCCCTGGCTCATGAGGATCTGGCGCGAGCGGGGATCGGTCTCGGGCAGCAGCCGCTGCAGGTCGCAGAACAGCAGGATCTCGCCCGGCGTGCGCAGGTCCACCAGCCAGGACTGCAGGTTGTGCGAATGCGGTGCCAGCAACGCATACGACAGTACCCAGCGGCGCACGTCGGCGTCCCCGGCCGCGGGGCCGTTCCAGGCGGCCAGCGCGTCAGCGGGCAGCGCCGACGAACAGCCGGCGGTGGCGGCGAGCACCACGCCGCCACCGGCGATGCGAAGGAAGTTGCGTCGGTCCATGAAGGGCTCCCCGGAATGGAATGCCGCCATTGTGGAAAGCGCGTCCGCGTCCCACAATTGGATATCGACCCATAGCAGCTATGCACGGATGAATAGCGAATTCGACTGGAACCTGGTGCGCAGCTTCCTCGCGGTGCTGGAGCATGGGAGCCTGCTGGGCGCCGCGCGCGCTGCGCGCCAGCCAGCCGACGACGCTGGGGCGCCATGTCGCGGAGCTGGAAGCGCAGTGGGGTGTGGTGCTGTTCGAGCGCACCGGCCGCGGCCTGCTGCCGACCGCGGCCGCGCAGCGGCTGGCCGAAGCGGCCCGCGCGATGGAAGGCGGCGCGGCGCAGCTCGCCCGCGCGCTCTCCGGCGCGGAAACGGAGGAGGCCGGAACGGTGCGCATCACCGCCAGCCAGCCGGTGGCCTGCATCCTGTTGCCACCCCTGCTGGCCCGCATGCGCCTCGCCCTGCCGCAGGTCCAGGTTGAACTGGTGTCCAGCAACGCGGTCAGCAACCTGCTGCGCCGGGAGGCGGACATTGCGCTGCGAATGGTGCAGCCGGAGCAGGCAAGCCTGGTTGCGCGGCGGATCGGCAAGATCACCCTGGGCGCCTATGCCCACCGCGACTACCTTGCGCGCCGCGGCGTTCCGAGGCGGATGGAGGACCTGCTGCAGCACGACGTGATCGCCGGCGACCGCGACGAGCAGGTGCTGCGCGCTTTCCAGGCCGTCCAGCCCGCGGCGACGCGCGAAGCCTTCGTGCTGCGCACGGACGACCTGGTGGCGCAGTGGCAGGCCGTGCGCGGCGGCCTTGGCATCGGCTTCGTCGCCGACTACGCGGCACGAACCGACCCGCAGGTGGTGCCGGTGCTGCCCTCGCTGCGCATCCCGCCGATTCCCATGTGGCTGGCGGTGCACCGCGAGATCCGCACCAGCCGGCGCATCCGGGCCGTGTACGATTTCCTGGTGCACGCACTTCCCGCGGCGCTCTGATCCGGAGGGCGGGGAAGCCGCCGGGCGTTTCCGGGGCCACGGCGGGAGGGGTTAAGCTCGCGCCACCATGGGCGAATTCGACCTGATCGCACGCTACTTCACCCGGCCCGCGCGGCGCAATCCGCTGGGCGTGGGGGACGACTGCGCGCTGCTGCGCCCGGTGCCCGGCATGCAGCTGGCGGTCTCCACCGACATGCTGGTCGAGGGGTCGCCACTTCCTGCCGACGGTCGACCCGCGCGCCCTCGGGCACAAGGCGCTGGCGGTGAACCTGAGCGACCTGGCCGCCTGCGGCGCACAGCCCCTGGCCTTCACCCTCTCGCTGGCCCTGCCGCAGGTGGACGAAGCGTGGCTTGCCGGCTTCGCCGAGGGACTGTTCGCACTGGCGGACATGCACGACTGCGAGCTGGTCGGCGGCGATACCACGCGCGGTCCGCTCACCATCAACATCACGGTGTTCGGCGAAGTGCCGGCCGGACAGGCGCTGCTGCGCTCGGGCGCCCGGGCGCGCGACGACATCTGGGTGAGCGGCACGCTGGGCGATGCCCGGCTGGCGCTGGAAGCCTTCCGCGGCACCGTGTCGCTGCCGCAGCCGGTGTTCCAGGCCGCGCGCGAGCGCATGGACAGGCCGCAGCCGCGCGTGGCGCTGGGGCTGGCGCTGCGCGGGATCGCCAGTTCCGCCATCGACGTCAGCGACGGGCTGCTGGGCGACCTGTCGCATGTGCTGCGGCAATCGCGCGTGGGAGCCACCGTCGACCTCGCCTGCGCGCCGCGCCTGCTGGCGGCCGCCCGTGCCGGCTACCAGCAGGACGCCGCGCAGCTGGAGCAACTCGTGTTCGCCGGCGGCGACGATTACGAACTCGCGTTCACGGCCGCGCCTTCGCACGCGGCGGCCGTGGAAGCGGCGGCCGCCCAGGCGCAGGTCGCCGTCACGCGCATCGGCCGCATCGACGCCGAACCGGGCCTGCGCCTCCTCGACGCCGAGGGCCGCCCGGTCACCCGCCGCTTCGCCGGCTTCGACCATTTCGGCGCATGAGGGCAGCGCTTCTCGTCCTCCTGCTGGCCCTCGCCCCCGCGCTGCATGCGGCCACCTTCCGGGCCACCGTCACGCACGTGACCGACGGCGACAGCCTGTGGGTCAAGCCCGCGGGCAGCAGCGGCGCGATCGAGCTGCGCCTGCTCGACCTCGACGCGCCCGAGAGCTGCCAGTCCTATGGGCCGCAGGCGAAGACCGCCCTGCGCGCGCGGCTGCTGAACGAGAACGTGCGGGTGCGCACGCGCGGCGTGGACGACTACAACCGGCAGCTCGCGCGCGTGGAGCACCAGGGCAAGGACGTGGGCGCGTGGATGGTGAGCCAGGGCTACGCCTGGTCCATGACCTTCCACGGCAAGCGCGGCCCCTACGAGAAGCTGGAGGCGCAGGCGCGGCGCGAGCGCAAGGGCCTGTGGTCGCTGCCCGGCGCGCTGGAGCCGCGCAGCTTCCGCAAGCGTTTCGGCCGCTGCCAGTGAGGCGGCTAACATCCGGCCTCATGACCGACGCCGCCCTCGCCAGCCCCGACGCGCTGCCGCCGCGCCGCCCGACCGTGGCCTTCATGCTCTCGCACCCGGCGCACATGCTGGCCCTGGGCTTCGGCTGCGGACTCGCGCCGCTGGCGCCCGGCACCTGGGCGACGCTGTGGGCCTGGCTGGTGTTCGCCCTGCTGCAGCAATGGCTGGCGCCGGAACACCTGGGCCTGCTGATCGCCGTGTCGCTGCCCCTGGGATGGTGGGCCTGCACGGTCACCGCGCGCCACCTGCGCGTGATGGATCCCACCGCCATCGTCTGGGACGAGATCGTGTGCTTCTGGCTGGTGCTGTGGCTGGTCACGCCGGCGGGCTGGGCCGGCCAGCTGGCCGCCTTCGTGCTGTTCCGCTTCTTCGATGCGGCCAAGCCGGGGCCGATCGGCTGGGCCGACCGGCAGTTCAAGGGCTACGGCTGGCGCGGCGGCTTCGGCATCCTGGCCGACGACCTGCTGGCTGCCTTCTGCACGCTGCTGGTGATCGCGCTGTGGAGGACGCTGGCGTGAACACGCGAGCGCTGTGCGAGCAGCTCGCGCAGGAGATGCAGGCACGCGGCTGGATGCTGGCGACGGCGGAAAGCTGCACCGGCGGCATGATCGCCGCCGCCTGCACGGACCTCAGCGGCTCCAGCAACTGGTTCGAGCGCGGCTTCGTCACTTATTCGAACGAAGCCAAGACGGAGCTGCTCGGTGTCGACCCGGCACTGATCGCGCAGCAGGGGGCGGTGAGCGAAGTGGTGGTGCGGGCGATGGCCTTCGGAGCCGTGCGGCATTCGCGGGCGCAGGTGAGCGTCGCGGTCACGGGCGTCGCGGGGCCCACGGGCGGGTCGCCGCAGAAACCGGTGGGGACCGTGTGGTTCGGGTTCCAGGTGGATGGTCGGCTGACCAGCGAGACGCTGCGCTTCGACGGGGATCGCGCGGCGGTGCGCTCCGCCACCGTGGACCACGCGCTGCAGCGGCTGCTGCAGCTGCTGCCCTGAACGCGCCTATTCCTGGGGGACGATGCGCGCCACCGGCGGGCGGTGGTTCGCGCGCTTGCGGCGGTTGACCAGCCGCGGCAGCAGGAAGGTGCGGCGCAGGCTCTCGGTGGCCGAGGCGGCCGTCGATTTCATGTCGTGTCCGAGGCTCGCGAGTTCCTGGTCCAGCTCCTCGATGCGATCGCTCCACCGGCCCGTCTGCATCTGGTCCATCGCCAGCACCATGCGCAGCGCCAGCAGGTTGCGCACCAGGCGGGCATTGTGCTCTTCGGAGGTGGTTGGTTCGCTCACGGTTGGTCCCTCTTCACGTGCCCACAGCTTCCCATGCAGGGCGCGGGCGGCGTGTCGGAACAGGACGTGAGCGGCATTGGCTTGCGACTACCCGGCGCGTAGGGCTCAGCCCCGGAGCGCGTCGGCGCGGCCGCTGCCACGGCAGTGGACGCAGGACAGATAGAGCAGGCCGGGCGCGGGCTCCAGCGCGGGCTCGTAGCGGTACCAGCCGCCGGAGCCTACGCATTCCTCGCACGCTTGCTGCGGTGCAGCAGGCATGGCAGCGGCGATACCGGCCGGGGCGTCGGGCAATTCGCGCAGGGTCGCTTCGGACATGGGGGCCTTGAATGGATGAATCGGAATGCGCACACGGTACCGCGCGGGCGCGCGGACGGGGTCGGCCCCGGGGCGCGGCACGCGTAGGAAAGGGGCGCTAAACGAGGCTTTACGCGGCGAGGCAGCTGCTTGCGACCACCTGCAGCTGAGCAAGACGCTTGCGCATGCGCAGGACCTCGAAGTCCTTGCTCAACAGGGTGCAGCGGTGCGCCACGGCCAGGTCGATGAACTTCTGGTCGTCGGGGTCGCCGCAGGTGACGCCGGCCTTGCCCGGGACTTCGACCAGTCGCGTGTGGCGGTCGAAGTCCGCCAGCACCTGCTCCGCGCCGCCGCGGTGGTGCGCGACGCGCGGCGCCAGCTTGGGGTAATGCAGCACGCGTGCCAGTTCCTCGCGCATGGCGACGGTGGCCAGCCAGTGCAGCGAGCCCGCGGCCAGCCCGCTGGACACCGCCTGAACCTGCGGGTCGCCGAAGACCAGCAGGTCCAGCACGATGTTGGTGTCAAGAACCAGCTGCATCGCGCCCGCGCGCGGAACCCGCGACCATGTCGAAGCGGAACAGCCGGCACTCGATCGGCCCGTTCCACATCGGGACGCGGCGCGATTCCTTCAGGCGCATGCGCCCCGGCAGCTTGGCATCGGGCGAGAGCACCCACGCGGTCCAGCCCGCGTAGTTGCGCTTCCAGTGCGAGGCCAGTTGCGCGAAGAAGTCGCCGGCCTGCTCCATCTGCGCCTGCTCGCGGCCGCCGCGGCCGGGACCGGCGATGCCGCCGGCCTCGATGCGCTCGCCGTAGGGCGGGTTCAGCAGCATGATGCCGGGTACGTCCGAGGGCGGCATGCGCTGCAGGGCATCGCCCCCGCGCAGCTGCACCACCTGGCCGACGCCCGCGCGTTCGGCATTGCGCTGGGCGAAATCGACCATGCGGAAGGCCACGTCGCTGCCGAACACCGGCACCGGCGAGGCGCGCCTGGCGGCCAGCGCCTGCGCCTTCAGGGCCTGCCAGTCCGCCGCCGCGTGCGGCTTGAGGCGCTCGAAGCCGAAGCGGCGCAGCAGGCCGGGGGCGATGTTGCAGGCCACCTGCGCGGCCTCGATCGCGATGGTGCCGCTGCCGCAGCAGGGGTCGTAGAGCGGCACGCTCGCGTCCCAGCCGCTGGCGGCGATCATGGCCGCGGCCAGCGTTTCCTTCAGCGGCGCCTCGCCCTTGTCCTCGCGCCAGCCGCGCTTGAACAGCGGCTCGCCGGAGGTGTCGATGTAGAGCGTGACCGTCTCCGCTGCGAGGTGCGCGAAGATCCGCGCCACCGGGTGCTGCGTGTCCACGTCGGGCCGCACGCCGGTGCGGTTGCGGAAGCGGTCCACCACCGCGTCCTTGATGCGCAGGGCCGCGAAGTTCAGGCTTTTCAGCGGGCTCTGGTGCGAGGTCAGCTCGATCTTGAAGCTGTCGCGCGTGCCGAACCACTCTTCCCACGGAACCGCGGAGGCGGCTTCGTAGACATCCTGTTCCGCGCGGTAGGGCTGGTGCGCGAGTTCGACCAGCACGCGCTGCGAAAGCCGGCTGTGCAGGTTGAGCTTCATCACCTCCGGCCAGGTCGCGACCAGCTGCACGCCGCCGCGCGCGGTACGCAGCTCACGCGCGCCCGCGCCGCAGATGCGGGCAAGCTCGTCGGCCAGGTAGGCCTCCACGCCACCGGCGCAGGGCAGGAACAGTCGCAGGTCTCTCACAGTTCCTTCCGCAGGTTGGCCGGCGCGATCCGCAGCGCCTCGCGGTACTTCGCCACCGTGCGGCGGGCGCACTCGATGCCCTGTTCCTTCAGCATCTCGGAGATCTGGCTGTCCGACAGCGGCTTCTTGGCGTTCTCGGCGGCGACGAACTGCTTGATGAGGGCCCGCACCGCGGTGCTGGACGCATTGCCGCCGGTCTCGGTGCCGAGCGCGGAGCCGAAGAAGTATTTCAGCTCGAAGGTGCCAAAGGGCGTGGACATGTACTTGGCGGTGGTCACGCGGGAGATGGTGGACTCGTGCAGCCCGAGTTCGTCGGCGATCTCGCGCAGCACCAGCGGCCGCATGGCCAGCTCGCCGTGGATGAAGAAGTTGCGCTGCCGCTCCACGATGGCGGTGGACACGCGCAGGATGGTGTCGAAGCGCTGCTGGATGTTCTTGATGAACCAGCGCGCCTCCTGCAGGCGCTGCTGCAGCGCCTGGTGGCCCTCGCCGCGGTGCGCCTTGAGCGCGCCCGCGTACACGTCGTGCACGCGCAGGCGCGGCACCACGTCGGGATTGAGCTGCACGCGGAAGTTGGCGCGGGTGCCGCGGCCCACCTGGGTCACCAGCACGTCGGGCACGACGATGTTGCGCTCGACGTCGACGAAGCGGCGCCCCGGCTTGGGTTCCAGCCGCGTGATGACGCCGATGGCGGCCTTCACGTTGGCTTCGCTTTCGCCGGTCGCGTTGGCCAGCCGCTTCACGTCGCGCTTGGCCAGCAGGTCGATCGGCTGGCGGCAGATCTTCAGCGCGGTGCCCACCGCCTCGTCGCCCGGGTCGTCTTCCAGCATCGGCTTGAGCTGCAGCGTGAGGCACTCCGCCAGGGTGCGCGCGCCAACGCCCGGCGGGTCCAGGCTTTGCAGCAGGCGCAGCGCCATGGTGAAGCGGTGCACCAGCTCCTCCTGCTGCTCCAGGTCCTCCGGCGCCAGCCCCTGCGCCATCTGCTCCGGGGATTCCTCCAGGTAGCCGTCGTCGTTGAGCGACTCGATCAGGTAGCGCAGCGCGACGCTGTCCTCCTCGGACAGCCGCAGCGCCAGCGCCTGCCGGTGCAGCCAGGACTGCAGCGATTCGCTGCCGCGCGCCAGCTCGGTGGCGTCCACCTCGTCATCGTCGTTGTTGTTGCGGCGGGCAGCGGGCGCATCGCCGCCCCATTCGCCATCGTCGGCCACGGTCTCGGTCGTCCCGTCGCCCTCCCAGCTGGGGCTTTCGTCGGCGCCGAACTCGCCCGGCTCCGCATCGGCGGCGGCGGACGACGGCGTCTCCGCAGGCGTGGCCGCCGGCGTCGACTCGAAACTGCCCTCGCCCTCGGGCTCGTCGGCCACGCGCGGCGCATCGCTGGTGGCGATGCCGAACTCGTCGCCCGCGTCCTCGCCCTGCACGTCGAGGAAGGGGTTGTCGTCCAGCATCTGCTGGATCTCCTGCCCGAGTTCGAGCGTCGACAGCTGCAGCAGCCGGATCGACTGCTGCAGTTGCGGCGTCAGCGCCAGGTGCTGGGAAACGCGAAGGGAAAGCCCCTGCTTCATGCTGCCGTGGGTCCCGCTCTCACATCCGGAAGTGCTCGCCGAGGTAGACCCGGCGGACGTCTGCGTTGTTGACGATCTCGGCCGGCGTGCCCTGTGCCAGCACGCTGCCCTCGCTGATGATGTACGCGTGGTCGCAGATGCCCAGCGTCTCGCGCACGTTGTGGTCGGTGATCAGCACGCCGATGCCGCGCGACTTCAGGAAGCTGATGATGCGCTGGATCTCGATCACCGCGATCGGGTCGATCCCCGCGAAGGGCTCGTCCAGCAGGATGAAGCGCGGCTGCGTGGCCAGCGCGCGCGCGATCTCCACGCGGCGCCGCTCGCCGCCGGAGAGGGCCGGCGCCGGCGAATCGCGCAGGTGTTCGACCCGCAGGTCCTGCAGCAGGCCGGTCAGGCGCTTCTCGATCTCCTCGCGCGACAGCGACTTGCCGTCGGGGCTGCGCTGCAGCTCAGGACCGCGCGCACGTTGTCCTGCACGTTCAGCTTGCGGAAGATCGAGGCTTCCTGCGGCAGGTAGGACAGCCCCAGGCGCGAGCGGCGGTGGATCGGCATGTGCTCCACCGGCTTGCCGTCGATGGAGATCTCGCCGCCGTCGGCGCGCACCAGGCCCACGATCATGTAGAAGGACGTGGTCTTGCCGGCACCGTTGGGGCCGAGCAGTCCCACCACCTCGCCCTTGTCCACCGCCAGCGAGACGTCCTGCACCACCGTGCGCCCGCCATAGGACTTGCGCAGGTGGCGCGCTTCCAGCCGGCTCGTCACCGCGACGGGTGCGGCGGCCTGCCCGGTCTCCACGTCACCCATCAACGGCTCTCCTGCCCGAGGGTGGGTGCCGCGCGCAGGCGCGCCGGCGGCGCCGAGGCGGCGCCGGCCGGGGCCGAGGCGCTGCTGCGCGGCGCCAGCGTGGCGCGCACGCGGCCACCGGGATTGGAGGGCGTCGCCGAGGCGGAGCCGCCGTCCACGGTGAACTGGTCGTTGGTGTTGTCGTAGGTGATGACGGCGCCGGTGGTCTCGTCGTTGATGACGGTGCCGCGCAGGCGCCGCATCTCGGCGCGGCCGATGAACTTCACGCGGTCGGCGCGGCCGTCGTACTCGATGGTCTCGGCCTCGCCCTCGATGAATTCGTCCACGCCGTCGCGCTTCTGGCGGAAGAAGGCCTGCTTGCCCGGTTCCGACGTGACCACGCCGAACTGGTAGCCCTCGGGGTCCTGCTTGACCGTCATGCGCGCGCCGCGGATCACGATGGAGCCCTTGGTCACGACCACCTTGCCCGTGAAGACGCTGGTCTGCTGCACGTCGTCATAGCGCAGGGTGTCCGCCTCGACGTTCATGGGCTTGGTGCGGTCCGCCTTTTCGGCGCCGGCCGGGGCGGCCGCCAGGACCAGGACGGCGAATGCGAGCGAGAGGGTGGCGGAGGTGATCTTCATAAAGGCACGAATCTTGCTCGGATTGTAGCCACCAGGGACGAAAAAGCCCGCGGCAGGCGGGCTTTTTCCGGGTAGGCCGCACGGAGAATGCGCGCGGCTTGACGAGGGTCGCTATTTCGCCCTGCGCACTTCGCCGACGAGGTAGTCGACGATCTGCAGGCAGCGGTCCATGGTGCCGGCCATGGTGGCGTCGGTGTAGTAGCGGCCGGCCACGCCCATGGCGGGCACGCCGTCCACCTGGTACATGTCCTGCAGCTGCGCCGCGCGACGGGCCTTGCCGGAGACGTCCGCCGAGTTGTAAAGCTCGGTGAAACGGGCGCGGTCCAGGCCGTTCTTTTCCACGAAGGCCAGGATGGACTCGGCCCGGTTGGTGGGCTGCTTGTGGACGTGGATCTCCTGGAAGACCTTGCTGTGCATCTCGTCGAGCTTGCCCATGGCTTCCAGCGTGTAGAACAGGCGCTGCTGCGGCACGAAGTCGTCGCGGAAGGCGACCGGCACGCGGCGGAAGGAAACGTCCGCGGGCACGTTGCGCAGCCACGCGTTGAGCTTGGGCTCGAAGGCGTTGCAGTGCGGGCAGCTGTACCAGAAGAATTCGACCACCTCGATCCGGCCCGGCGCGGCTTCCACCGCCGCCTTGCGATCGAGCTCGCGGAAGTCCTTGCCGTCCTGCGGCCGGCGCTGCGCCAACACCAGGCCCGGCACGCCCAGGCCAGCGGCGCCCAGCACGGTGCCCGCTGCGGCCGAAAACTCGCGTCGTTTCATTGCTTGCTTCTCCTAGCGCTGCACGCGCACCAGCGCGGTGTCGAAACCGCCGGCATCCAGCTTTTCCTTGTTGCGGTCGGCCTCGTCCTTGTTGGTGAAGGGGCCCACGCGGACCCGGTACACCTGGCGGCCGGCCTGTTCGCGTTCCGTCACCTTGGCCTCGATGCCCATGAGCGAGAGCTTGGCGCGCTGCGCCTCGGCGTCTTCCTGCGTGCGGAAGGCGCCGGCCTGCACGAAATAGAGGAAGGGGTCGCTGCCGCCGGGGCCGGTGCGGGCGGCGGCGAGGTCGCCCAGCGGATCGGCCGGCGCCGGGCGGCCCGCCACCGCGGGGGTGCGGGCGGCTTGTCCTTGTCCTTGGCGACTTCCTTTTCCTTGCCGGCGGCCGGCTCGGAGGCCTTCGCCGCGGGCGGCGTGGCGGTCACGCCGGGGGCGGGCGGCAAGGCCTTCGCCGGGTTCTTGCCGTACAGGGGCGCGTTGGGGTCCCAGTTCTGGTTCTTGCGCGACTCCGCGGCGTCCTGCTCCGCGGAACGGCTGGGGCCCTTGTTCAGGAAGGGGACCGGCACCTTGGTCACGTAGACCGCGACCGCCAGGGCGGCCCGAGCCCCAGCACGATGCCGATGATGACGCCGACGAGGGTGTTGCCGCTTTGCTTGTGTTTCATGCTCACATCTTCTGCGGGGCACCGACGCCCAGCACAGCCAGTCCATTGTGCAATACCTGCGCGACGGCGGCCACGAGCGCCAGCCGCGCCCCCTTCAGCTGCTCGTCGTCCACCAAGATCCGCTCGCTGTCGTAGTAGCTGTGATACGCCGCCGCCAGCTCGCGCAGGTAGAAGGTGACGTCGTGCGGCGCGAAATCCGTCGCCGCGGCCGCCAGCATCTCCGGGTAGCGCGCCAGCTGCAACATGAGGTTCAACGCGGCCGGGTGCTCCAGCGACGACAGGTCGGCACCGGAAAGCGTCTTCACGTCGCCGCCCCAGGCCGCCAGCACCGAGCAGATGCGGGCATGGGCGTACTGCACGTAGTACACCGGGTTGTCGTTGTTCTGCGCCAGCGCCAGGTCCACGTCGAACACGTACTCGGTGTCGGGCTTGCGGGACAGCAGGAAGAAGCGCACCGCGTCCTTGCTGGTCCACTCCACCAGGTCGCGCAGGGTCACGTAGCTGCCGGCGCGCTTGGAGATCTTCACTTCCTCGCCGCCGCGCATCACCCGCACCATGGTGTGCAGCACGTAGTCCGGGTAGCCCTCGGGGATGCCGACGCCGGCGGCCTGCAGGCCGGCGCGCACCCGCGCGATGGTGCCGTGGTGGTCGGTGCCCTGGATGTTCACCACCTTGCCGAAGCCGCGCTCCCACTTGGTGATGTGGTACGCCACGTCGGGCACGAAGTAGGTGTAGCTGCCGTCGCCCTTGCGCATGACGCGGTCCTTGTCGTCCCCGTAGTCGGTGGACTTGAGCCACAGCGCGCCGTCCTGCTCGTAGGTCTTGCCCGCGTCGCGCAGCCGCTGCACCACGGCGTCCACCTTGCCGCTGGTGTAGAGGCTGGACTCCAGGTAGTAGTTGTCGAAGCGCACGGCGAAGGACTGCAGGTCCAGGTCCTGCTCGTGGCGCAGGTAGGCCACGGCGAACAGGCGCATGCCGTCCAGGTCCTCGACGTCGCCGCTGGCGGTGAACTCGCGGTCGTCGGACTTCACGGACTTGCGCGCCATGAAGTCGTCGGCGATGTCCTGGATGTAGTCGCCGTTGTAGGCGGCTTCGGGCCATCCGGCATCGCCGGGCTTGAGGCCGCGCGCGCGCGCAGCTGCACGCTGGTGGCCAGGGTGCTGATCTGCACGCCGGCGTCGTTGTAATAGAACTCGCGCCAGACGTTCCAGCCCTGGGTGGCGAACAGGTTGCAGATCGCGTCGCCCAGCGCCGCCTGGCGGCCGTGGCCGACGTGCAGCGGGCCGGTGGGATTGGCGGACACGAATTCGACCAGGATGCGGCGGCCATGGGCCGGCTGGTGGCCGAAGGCAGCGCCGCTGGCCAGCACCTCGCGCACCACTTCCTGCTTGGCGGCGTGCTTCAGGCGGATGTTCAGGAAGCCCGGGCCGGCGATTTCGACCGCGTCGACCCACTGGCGGAACGCCGGCGAAGCCAGCAGGGCCTCGCGCAGCGCCTCGGCGACCTGCCGCGGGTTGCGCTTGAGCGGCTTGGCCAGCTGCATGGCGGCGGTGCAGGCCAGGTCGCCGTGCGCCGCGACCTTGGGCAGCTCGAACGCCGCCTTGTCGCCGGCACCCGGCGACAGCTGGTCCAGCCCGGCTGCGAGCGCAGCGAGCAAGTCTTGTTTTGCTTGGAGCATGGGGGATTTTAAGAGGTGGCCCTGCTGGGGTTCGCTTCGCTCACCGCCAGCCTACGATTACACCCGGTAGGCTGGTGGTGAGCCCCAGCGAACCCCAGCGCTCAACCCTTCCCGCCGAAGCCGCGCGCCAGGAACACCGCCGCCAGCGGAATGAAGGGAATGATGTGGGCCTGCAGCATCACCAGCTTGCGCGCCTTGCGCACTTCCTCCGCCGCCGGCAGGCTGCCGTTGGCGCGCAGCGCCTTGCGCCAGCGCAGGAAGCGCAGCGTCGGCGCGATCGAGATCAGAGCCACCACCACGAAGGCCGTGAGCTTCACGTGCAGCAGCCAGTTGCCCCAGTACCAGGCGGCGCCCTTGGTGCCGAAATAGATGCGGACGAATCCGGTCACCAGCACCGTCATGGCCGCGATGCCGTAGATGCGGTCCAGCGTCACCAGCCGCTCGACGATCTCCGGCCGCATCCATTCGGGCCGGCACAAGGCCGCCTCGCTGGTGATGAACACCACCAGCGCGAGGATCGCCGAGATGTGGAGGAACTGCAGGATCGCGTCCTGGGTCATGCGTGGGTCCTTGCCGGCGCCATCCAGAAGTGCGGCTGCGCGTAGTGGTGTTTCAGGAAGTCGATCCACAGGCGCACCCGCAGCGGCAGGTGCTTGCGCTGCGGGAACACGGCGTAGATCCCGTTGGGCGGCGCGGCGAATTCCGCCAGCACCTCCACGAGGCGGCCGTCGGCGATCTCCTGCTCCACCTCCCAGGTGCTGCGCCAGGCGATGCCCCAGCCCTGCAGGCACCAGTCGTGCAGCACCTGGCCGTCGGAGCAGTCGAGCGGCCCGGCCGGCTTCAGGTGCGTGATCTCCGGCTCGGCCTTGCCGCTCTCGCGCGGCAGCAGGAAAGCCCAGCCGCGCGTCTGCGAGGCATCGCTGGAGAGCGTGAGGCAGGCGAACTTCATCAGGTCGTTCGGATGCTCCGGCGTGCCGTGGCGCTTGAGGTACTCCGGCGTCGCGACGCACAGGCGGCGGTTGTCCGCCAGCCGCACGCTGACCAGCGAGGAATCGGGGAAGTCGCCGACGCGCACGGCGCAGTCGAAGCCCTCGCCGGCCAGGTCCACCACCCGGTCGCTCAGGTTGAGCGAGATGGTCACGTCGGCGTGCAATTCGCGAAAGCGCGGCACCAGCGGCGCCACGTGGCGCCGGCCGAAGCCCGCCGGCGCGGTGATGCGCAGGTGGCCGCTGGCCTTGACGCCGCCGGCGCTGACGCTGGCTTCGGCATTGGCCAAGTCGGCCAGCAGGCGCTGGCAGTCCTCCAGGAAGGCGCTGCCTTCGTGCGTGAGCGAGATGCGCCGCGTGGTACGGACCAGCAGCTTCACGCCCAGCCGCTCTTCCAGCGCGTCCAGCCGCCGACCCATGATGGCCGGCGCCACGCCCCCCGCGCGCGCGGCGGCCGTGAGGCTTCCCTTGGTGGCGACCGAGACGAAGGATTCCAGCTGCTTGAGCTTGTCCATGTGCGGCAGATTATGCGCGCGCAGGTCACCAATCCAAGCCTGTTCGACAAGGATTGCTGCGGCACCGCAGCAGGCTAAGGCGGCGTGAGGCGAGCGATCTCGGCGTCCGAGTAGCCCAGTTCGCGCAGCAGCGCCGGGCCGTGCTCGTTGAGCTTCGGAGGCTGCAGCCGCACGCCGGGGCGGTGCTCGTCCAGCATCAGCGGCAGCAGGGGCACGCGGGTGGCGCGGCCGTCCGGCAGGTCCAGCGGCGCCAGGCCGCCGGTCGCGTTCAGGTGCGGATCGTCGAACAGGTCCTGCGGCCGCGTGATGGGCGCGAAGGGCAGCCCCTCCCGCTCGAAGACCGCGCTCAGTTCCGCCGCGCCGTGCGGCGCCAGGCGTTCGCGCAGCAGCGGGATCAGCCATTCTCGCGCCCGGACGCGCTCGTTGTTGCTGGCCAGCCGCGGGTCGGCCAGCAGGTCCGCGTAGCCGAAGGCCTCGCAGAAAGTCTTCCATTGCGAGTCGCTCACCGCCGCCAGGAAGACCTGTTCGCCGTCCTTGACCGTGAACACGTCGTACACGGCCCAGGCGGAGATGCGTCCCGGCATCGGTGCCGCCGGCTGGCCGGTCACCGCAAACTGCATCATGTGCTGCGCGACCAGGAACACGTTGTTCTCGAACAGCGCGCTCTGCACTTCCTGGCCGCGGCCGGTCTGCTCGCGCTGCGCCAGGGCGGCCATGGCGCCGATGGCGCCGAACATGCCGCCCATGATGTCGTTGACGCTGCTGCCCGCGCGCAGCGGGTCGCCGGGACGCCCGGTCATGTAGGCCAGGCCGCCCATCATCTGCACCACCTCGTCGAGCGCGGTGCGGTGGTCGTAGGGGCCGGGCAGGAAGCCCTTGTGGCTCACGCAGATGATGCGCGGGTCCAGCTTCGAGAGCGTCGCGTAGTCCAGCCCCAGCTTCTTCATGGTGCCGGGGCGGAAGTTCTCGCTGACGATGTCGGCGGTGGCGATCAGCTTCAGCGCGGCCTCGCGCCCCTCCGCCGTCTGCAGGTCCAGCGCGATGCTCTTCTTGTTGCGGTTGAACAGCGGGAAGAAGCCGGCGCCGGAGCCGAGCAGGCGGCGCGTGTTGTCGCCCTGCGGCGGCTCCACCTTGATCACCTCGGCGCCCAGGTCGGCCAGCACCATCCCGCAGGTGGGGCCCATCACCATGTGGGTGAATTCGACGACGCGGATGCCGGCGTAGGGAAGCGTTGCGGGTTCGGCCATGTCCGGCATTCTGCAAGATCGATGCGGTCCTGCTATGTTGCGGCGGATGCAGCGCTTCACCCTCTACTCCGGCCCCCTCAGCATGTTCGGCGCGAAGGCGCAGATCGCCGCCCTGGAAAAGGGACTGGACTTCGAGCTGGTGATGGTGCCCTTCGACTTCGAGAAGCTGTACACGCCCAGGCATCCGGAGGTGCTGCGCGTGAACCCGAAGCGGCAGGTGCCCGTGCTGGTCGACGGCGACCTGGCGCTCTTCGACTCCACCCAGATCTTCGAATACCTGGAAGACCTGCGGCCGCAGCCGCCGCTCTGGCCGGCCGACGTGCGCGAGCGCGCCCGCGCCCGCCTGCTGGAGCACCAGTCCGACGAGGTGTACTTCCCGCACGTGGTCCGTCTCATGGGCCTGCAGTCGCAACTGGACGAGGCGCCGGCGCGCGCGGCCATCGAGGCGGCGCAGGCCTTCTGCCTGCAGGTGGAGCGGTTGCTCGCCGGCCGGGAGTGGCTGGCCGGCGGCTTCGGCTTCGCCGACATCGCCTTCTACATGGCGTCCCTGTTCGGCGAGCGGCTGGGCGCGCCTTTCACAGGCGACATGCCGCGGCTGCTGGCCTGGCGCGAGCGCATGACGCGGCGCCCGGCGGTGGCGCAGGTGGCCGGGGCCATGGCTCGCTACCTCGCCTCGGTCGGGCGGCCGGTGCCCGCCTTCCTGCGCGGCCTGCTGTGAGCCGGCCTATTCGGCCTTGAAGCCCGAAGCCTTGATCGGCGCTTCCCAGCGCTTCAGGTGGGCGGCCTGCGTGGCCGCGAGCGCAGCCCCGCTGGCATGCGAAGGCACCAGGCCGAAGCCCTGGATGCGCTCCTGCACGTCGGGCTGGCGCAGCGCATCGGCCACCGCGCGGTCCAGGCGCGCGACCACGTCGGCCGCCATGCCGGGCGGGCCGTACAGGCCGAAGAAGGCATCGGCCGCCATGTTGATGCCCTGCTCCTTGAGCGTGGGAACGTCCGGCAGCGCGCGCGAACGCTGCTCGCCGGTGACGGCGACGATGCGCACCTTGCCCGCCTTGTGGTGCTCGATGGTCTCGGAGGCCGTGTCCACCATCAGCGGAATCTGGCCGCCCACCAGGTCCTGCGCCGCCGGCGCGCCCCCGCGGTAGGCGACGTGCGTGAGCGGCACGCCCGCGGCCTGCGACAGCAGCAGGCCGGCGAAGTGCGGCACGGTGCCGGCACCGGAGGTCGCGTAGTTCGCCTTGCCCGGGTTGGCCTTCAGCCAGGCCAGCACGCTCTTCAGGTCGCCCTGCGGCGCGGCGGGACCGGCGGTGACGGCGAAGTCGAAGGTGACGATGCGCGCCACCGGCGTGAAGTCCTTGATCGGGTCGTAGCCGATGTTGCTGTAGAGCCAGGGCGCGATCACCATCGCCCCGCTGGGCGACAGCACCAGCGTCTGGCCATCGGGCGCGGCGCGCTTGAGTTCGCCCAGCACCAGCCGGCCGGCGGCGCCCGGCTTGTTGTCGACGATGACGGTCTGGTTGAGCGACGCGGCCATCTTCTGCGCCAGCAGGCGCGCGATCACGTCGGCCGAGCCGCCGGGCGGGAAGCCCACGAGGATCCGGATCGTGCGGTCCTGCGCCAGTACGGCGGGCGCGGTGAGGGCGGCGCCGGCAAGGGCGGCGAAGTGGCGGCGTTTCATGGGGAGTCTCCTGGGGTTCGAATCATTTAACATGTTAAAGGTATCGCAGCGGCGCCGCGCCGCCCATCCGGTCGCACCCGGAGAAGCGATTCCCACCCCATCGAACGAGAAGAGACCAAAGGAGCAGTTCCCATGACCGTCATCGACGTCCACACCCACATGTTCACCACCAGGTGGCTGGAACTGCTGAAGGAAGAGGGCGGCATCTACAACATCCAGGTGCGTCCGGACGGGCAGCGCGAGATCTTCCGCGGCAACACGCCGGTGGTGCTGCCGCAGAAGGGCCACTTCGACTGGGAGCTGCGCATCCAGCACATGGACCAGGCCAGGTCGACCTCTCGGTGGTGTCGCTCACCTGCCCCAACGTGTACTGGGGCGGCGAAGAGGTCAGCGTGCAGGCGGCAAGGGAAGCCAACGACAACGTGGCCGACGCCCAGTCGCGCTACCCCGACCGCATCCGCTGGTTCGCATCGCTGCCCTGGGAGTACCCGCAACGGGCCGTCGAGGAACTCGAGCGCAGCTGCGCCAAGGGCGCGGTCGGCGTGATGGTGCTGGCCAACGTGGCCGGCCGGAGCCTGACCGACCCGATGTTCGCGCCGATCTGGCAGGCGATCGACGACCGCAAGCTGCCGGTGCTGGTGCACCCGACCGATCCGCCCGGGGTGGACCTCATGGACATGAGCAAGTTCGACCTGAGCTGGTCGGTGGGCTTCATGTTCGACACCACCCTGGCCATCACGCGGATGATCTTCGAGGGCTTCTTCGACCAGTACCCCCACCTGAAGGTGATCGCGTCGCACGGCGGCGGCACCCTGCCCTACCTGGTCGGCCGCTTCGAGAAGGGCGACGAGGTCGAGCTGGCCTCGCGCCGCCAGATGAAGCGCAAGCCCACCGACTACCTGCGCCATATCTATTACGACAGCATCACCTACGACCTGCGGCCGCTGAAGTACCTGATCGAGGTGGTGGGCCACGAGCACGTCATGTTCGGCACCGACTGGCCGCACTGGGTGCACGACACCAAGGGCGCCTTCGCCAACACCGCCGCCCTGCCGGAAGCGCAGATGAACGCTATCAGATCTCGCAATGCGGAACGCGTTTTCGGGTTCTGAGCTGGATTACCGTACTTCCGATCACGGATCCTGACCTCCAGCCGGCATTAATGCCGGGCAGCGTTCGTAATAGAGTACCGCCATGGATCATCCCAAGGCGGTGCTGTTCGATGCCTATGGCACGCTGTTCGACGTGTACAGCGTGGGCCTGCTCGCGGAACAGCTGTTCCCCGGGCAGGGCCAGGCGCTGTCCGTCCTCTGGCGCGACAAGCAGATCGAATACACCCGCCTGGTCACCACCAGCAACGACGGCGCGCACTACCAGCCCTTCTGGGACCTGACCCGCGCCGGCCTGCGCTACGCCTGCAAGCGACTCGGCCTGGAGCTCACCGACGAGCGCGAGCTGCGGCTGATGAACCAGTACCGGCACCTGTCGGCCTTCCCGGAGAACCGCGAGGTGCTGCAGGTGCTGCGCACGCGCGGCATCACCACCGGCATCCTGAGCAACGGCGACCCGCAGATGCTGGGCATCGCGGTGCGCAGCGCGGAACTCGACGGCCTGCTCGATCACGTGATCAGCGTCGACAGCGTGCGCAAGTACAAGACGCACCCCGATGCCTACCGCCTCGGCGTGCAGGCGGTGAAGAAGCCGGCCGCGCAGATCCTCTTCGTCAGCTGCAACGCCTGGGACGCGCTGGCCGCCACCTGGTTCGGCTACCGCACCCTCTGGGTCAACCGCTATGGCGTCCCCTTCGAGGAACTCGGCACGCAGCCCACCCGCATCGGCACCTCGCTCGACGACGTGCTCGCCTTTTTCGATTAGCAACTTCCGGAGAACCCCCATGACCAGCCGAACCCAGATCCACGGACTTGCGGTGGACAGCGCGCTCAAGCGCTTCCTCGACGAACAGGTGCTGCCCACCGTCGGCGTCGACGGCGCGAAGTTCTGGCAGGGCTTCGACGCGATCGTGCGCGAGCTGTCGCCGAAGAACGCCTCGCTGCTGGCCGAGCGCGACCGCCTGCAGTTCGAACTCGATACCTGGCACCGCGGCCATCCCGGCCCGGTCCAGGACATGGCGGCCTACCGCGGCTTCCTGGAGAAGATCGGCTACCTGGTGCCGGTGCCGAAGGGCGCGAAGGCGACCACCGCCAACGTCGACGCCGAACTCGCAGTGCAGGCCGGCCCGCAGCTGGTGGTGCCGATCCTCAACGCACGCTACGCGCTCAACGCCGCCAATGCGCGCTGGGGCTCCCTGTACGACGCTTTCTACGGCACCGACGTGATCCCCGAGACCGGCGGCGCCGACAAGGGTCCCGGCTACAACGAAGTGCGCGGCGCCAAGGTGATCGCGCGCGGCCGCCAGGTGCTGGACCAGGCGGTGCCGCTGGCCGGCGGCTCGCATGCCGATGCCACGCTGTACAAGGTGGAAGGCGGCCAGCTGGTGGTGCAACTCAAGGGCGGCAAGTCCTCGGGCCTGAAGGACCCGGCGAAGTTCGCCGGCCACCAGGGCGACGCGGCATCGCCGTCTTCGATCCTGGTGAAGAACAACGGCCTGCACCTGGACATCGTGATCGACCGCAAGAGCGCGATCGGCGCCACCGACGCGGCCGGCGTGAGCGACATCGTGGCCGAAGCGGCGCTGTCCACCATCCTCGACCTGGAAGACTCGATCGCGGCGGTCGATGCGCAGGACAAGCTGCTGGCCTACCGCAACTGGATGGGCATCCTGCAGGGCACGCTGACCGAGCAGGTGAGCAAGGGCGGCAAGTCCTTCACCCGCGGCCTCAACCCCGATCGCGTCTACACCGGCCCGGACGGCCGCGAAGTGCGCCTGCACGGCCGCTCGCTGCTGTTCCTGCGCAACGTCGGGCACCTCATGACGAATCCCGCGATCCTGTGGGACGGCGACAAGGAGATCTACGAAGGGATCATGGACGCGGTGATCACCACCGCGATCGCGATGATCGACCTCCAGAAGGGCAATGGCACGAAATCGGGAAGCGACGCAAGCGTCGCGGGCATCCGCAACTCGCGCACCGGCTCGGTCTACATCGTGAAGCCCAAGATGCACGGCCCGGCCGAAGTGGCCTTCGCCTCCGAGCTGTTCGGCCGCGTCGAACAGCTGCTCGGGCTGCCGGCCAACACGGTGAAGCTGGGCATCATGGACGAGGAGCGCCGCACCAGCGTGAACCTGCAGGCCTGCATCGAGGCCGCCGCGGCGCGCGTGGCCTTCATCAACACCGGCTTCCTCGATCGCACGGGCGACGAGATGCACACCGCCATGTACGCGGGCCCGATGATCCGCAAGGGCGACATGAAGTCCAGCGCCTGGATCCAGTCCTACGAGAAGAACAACGTGCTGGTGGGCCTGAACTGCGGCCTGAGCGGCCGCGCGCAGATCGGCAAGGGCATGTGGGCCATGCCGGACCTGATGGCCGCGATGCTGGAACAGAAGATCGTGCACCCCAAGGCCGGCGCCAACACCGCTTGGGTGCCCTCGCCCACCGCGGCGACGCTGCACGCGCTGCACTACCACATGGTGGACGTGTTCGACGTGCAGAAGTCGCTGCAGCAGGGCAACACGGAGGCCGAGCGCGAGAAGTTGCTGCAGGGCCTGCTGACCGTGCCGGTGGCCGCGCAGGCGAACTGGAGCGCCGAGGAGCGCCAGCAGGAACTCGATAACAACGCACAGGGCATCCTGGGCTACGTGGTGCGCTGGATCGACCAGGGCGTGGGCTGCTCCAAGGTGCCCGACATCCACAACGTGGGCCTGATGGAGGACCGCGCCACGCTGCGCATCTCCAGCCAGCACATCTGCAACTGGCTGCTGCACGGCGTGGTGACGGAGCAGCAGGTGCGCGAGACCTTCCAGCGCATGGCCGCCGTGGTGGACAAGCAGAACGCCGGCGATCCGGCCTACCAGCCGATGGCGGGCAACTGGGAAAAATCCTTCGCCTACCGCGCGGCCCTGGACCTGGTGTTCAAGGGCAAGGAGCAGCCCAGTGGCTACACCGAGCCGCTGCTGCACGCCTGGCGCCTGAAGGTGAAGGAAGCGGCGCAGGCGCAGCCGCTCGCGCGCGCCGCCTGAGGGCATCCGGTAACGCGCCGTAACGCACGGCCGACTGGCGTGCGGCGCGGTGCGACTGGCGGCACCGGCGCGCCGCGAGCGTGCGGGCTCTAATGGGCTCTCCACAAGGGAGCACCGGGTGCCTTCATGTCCGAGGTGAGCCAGACCGTCGCACGCAGCATCGGCGAGGCCGCAGGCACGGCGGCGCGCCTCGTGGCGCAGGCCGTGGACCATGCGGCCACGGAGCTGCAGTGCGCCGAGCCGCACACGCCCCCGAACAGCGCCAGTCCGTGGCCGACGCCTGGCACGAACTGCTGGCGCGCCGCAAGGACTGGGTGGACCGCTTCCCGGCCCTGTTGCGCAGCGCATGTGAACAGGCGGCGCGCAACGATTCGCCTGCCGCCGCGGGCGGCGACGGCCCCGCCTCCGGTTTCCTGTCGCTCACGCTGGTGGATGACACCGAGATCGCGCGCAAGATCGAATCCTCGCGCCTGGCGCAGCAGCTCACCTCGATGCTGGAGCGCCCGCTCGCCGAGCTCGATGCCCTCATGAGCAGTGCCCTCGGCCTGTCCGTGATCCAGCCCGAACGCAATCCGCTGCGGCCCGCCGTGTATGCGCGCGCGCTGCGCGAGCTGATGGACGCGGGCCAGCCCGATCCCGCCTGGCCCGCGCTCTGGCTGCGCCACATGGTGCAGCCGCTGGCGCACGACCTGGAGCAGGTCTATCGCGAGCAGGCCAGGCTGCTGACCGATGCACAGGTGCATGCGGCGGACTATCGGCTGGTGACGGTGCCGTCCAAGGGGCCGGCGCAGAACGCACGCGAGCCTGCGCCCCGGCACGCCCCTGCGCGTGGACCTGCGCCTGCCGCCCCCGCACCGCGGATGGCCGCGGTGGCGCCAGCCGAGAAGCCGGCCTCCTCGCAGGCAACGCGCAACAGCGGCTTCATGGAACTGCCGCAGCTGCCGCCGCAGGCGGTGGACGGGCTGCGCCTGCGCCTGTTCCTGGCGCGCGACGACCCGCAGGCGCACCAGCCGGTCGCCGCCAGCTTCCGCGCGCAGGCGGAGGCGGAGCTGCGCGCGATCGAGGAGCGCATCGACACCCGCGTCTACGACGACCAGGCGGCGCGCGAGCACATGCACCTGCCGGTGGTGGACCGGCCGGCGCGGCCGGTGGACACGGACACGCCGCTGCGCCAGTCCGTCTGGGGTGAGCTCGGTGCCGCGCGCGAACGCGCGCTGGTGCGCGGCCGCCTGAAGGCGCAGGCGAGCGAGCTCGGGCAGGTGTTCGGGCTGGAAGTCGTGCGGCGCCTGATCAACAAGGTCGCCGAGGATCCCCGCCTGCTCACCCCGGTGCGCGAGGCGATCGTGGCGCTGGAGCCTTCGCTGTCGCGCCTGGCGATGGTGGCGCCGCGCTTCTTCAGCGACGAGGCGCATCCCGGCCGGCTGCTGGTGGAACGCGTCGCGGACCGCAGCTTCAAGTACAACGACGAGTTCAGCGTCGAGTTCCAGGCTTTCCTGGTCCCCGTGGCGCAGACCTTCACGCGCCTGAACGGGATCGAGCGCTTCGACAACGCGATCCCCTTCCAGGCGGCGCTGGCCGCGCTGCAGGCCGGCTGGCGTGCGCAGGACGATCTCGACGAGCAGGCGCAGCGCAAGGTGCTGGAGGCGGTGCAGTTCGCCGAGCGGCGGCAGCAGGAGGCACAGCGCATCGCTTCCGAACTGCGGCAGCGCGAGGACCTCGTGGCCACGCCTTCCGAAGTGCGGGACTTCCTGCTTTCGACCTGGGCGGTCGTGATCGCGCACGCCCGCCTCACCCAGCCCACGGGCGGCATCGACCCCGGCGGCCACCTGGCACTGGTGACGGACCTGCTGTGGAGCGTCAACCGCGACCTCGCGCTGCACGACCCGGCGCGCGCCTTCGTGCTGCTCCCGCGCCTGCTGCTCAAGCTGCGCGAAGGACTGGCGGCACTCGGCCAGCAGCCGGCCGAGAGCGAGGCCTTCTTCCACCAGCTGGAGCAGTTGCACCGGCCGGTGCTGAAGCTGCGTGCGAAGCACCGCCACCGCGAACTCGCGCCGTCCGAGCCACCGCGCAGCGAGGCCGTCGCCCCGCCCGCGCGGCCCGAGGACCAGCCGTGGATGGCGCAGGAGCTGCTGCGTGCGGCCGGTTACGAGCAGGCGCCGCCCTCGGATTTCGGCGCGCTGCCGCCCGCCCGCCCAGCAGCCCACGCGCCGGCCCGAGGAGCCGCTGGACGATCACGCCATCGAGCGCCTGCTGGCGAGGCTGGCGCCCGGCTGCTGGGTCGACCTCTTTTCGCACCGGCAGTGGCGGCGCGCCAGGCTGGTGTGGGCGGCGGAACGGGGCACGCTCTTCATGTTCGTGGGCAACGGCGGCAAGGCGCACTCGATGTCGCGCCGCATCCTGCACCGGCTGGTGCGCGACCACCTGCTGCGCACCGTCGAGAGCGAAGGCGTGGTGCCGCGCGCGCTGGAGCGACTGGGCGAACCTTCGGCGCCGCTGCCACTGGCCGCCTGAATCCGCCGCGCAGCCCCCGGCGCGCAGCCGCCCGGGTACGATGGGCGCGTGACCCTTTCCGCCCCCGATGCCGTCCTCTGCCCGCTGTGCGGCCAGCCGAACCGCTGCGCCATGGAGCTCGAGCGGGAGACGGGCGTGGCCCTGGGCCCCTGCTGGTGCACGCGGGTGGAGTTCGACGCCGGCCTGCTCGCCCGCGTGCCGCAACCGGCGCAGCGCCTCGCCTGCATCTGCGCGGCCTGCGCGCGCGGAAACGCGCCGGCGTGACGGATCCCGGCTCGGTCGCGGCGATGCGCGAGCGGCACGGGCCGCGCTACCGCTGGCTGCTGCTGATGTCGGTGATGGTGGGCACCATGGCCTCCATCATGTCGTCCACCGTGGTGAACGTGGCGATCCCCGAGATGAGCCAGCACTTCACGCTCAGCCAGGAACGCGCGCAGTGGGTCAGCTCCGGTTTCATGGTGGCGATGACGGTGTCCATGCTGACCACGCCCTGGCTGCTGGCACGCTACGGCTACCGCCGCACCTACGTCGGCACCATGGTGCTGCTGCTCGCCGGCGGCGTGGCCGGGGGCCTGGCGGGGCAGTTCCCGCTGGTGCTGGCCGCGCGCGTGGCCGAGGGCCTGGCCGCGGGCGTGGTGCAGCCGATCCCCGCGATCATCATGCTGCGCGCCTTCGAGCCGCACGAGCAGGGCCGCGCCAGCGGCCTGTTCGGCATGGGCGTCGTGCTCGCGCCGGCGCTGGGCCCGAGCATCGGCGGCGTGCTGGTGGACTGGTTCGGCTGGCGTTCCATCTTCTTCATGGTGGTGCCCTTCTGCCTGGTGTCGATCTGGCTCGCCTACCGCTTCGTGCCCACCAGCGCGCCGGGTGGCGCCGCCGCCTTCGGCCAGGGCCCGCGGCTGGACTGGCGCGGCCTGCTGCTGGGAAGCGTGGGCACGCTGTGCCTGCTCAATGGCCTGGTGGAAGTGCGCGGCGGCGATCCGCTGCTGGCCGGCGCATTGCTGGTCGCGGCCCTGCTGGCGCTGGGCGCGACCATCGCCTGGCTGCGCCACGCGCGCAGCACCGGGCGCGAGCCCCTGCTGAACCTGGACCTGTTCCGCTACCGCACCTATGCCTTCGGCAGCCTGGTGGCCTTCATCTACGGCATCGCGCTGTTCGGCAGCACCTACCTGCTTCCCGTCTACATGCAGCTGGGGCTGCAGCTGCCGGCCTCGCACGTCGGCACCATCCTGCTGCCCTCGGGCATCGTGCTGGCCCTCACCATCGGCATCGCCGGGCGCCTGACCACGCGGCTGCCCACCTACGTGATGGTGAGCGGCGGGCTGGTGCTGCTGGCGGCGTCCTTCGCACTGATGCCGACGATCGGCCTGCACAGCGGGCTGTGGCTGCTGGTGGCCTGGGCGATCCTCGGCCGCATCGGGCTGGGCTTCATCCTTCCTTCGCTCAACCTGGGCGCGATGCGGCCGCTGGACAAGGCCCTGATCCCGCAGGGCGCCAGCGCGATCAACTTCCTGCGCATGCTCGGGGGCGCGACCGGCGTGAGCCTGTGCGCCATCGTGCTCGAATGGCGGCTGGCCGCGCACGGCGACGCGCTCACGCGGCCGGAGACCAGCCCGGCCCGGCTGGCGGCGTTCAACGAGTCCTTCCTGATGCTCGCCGCGGTCTGCGCCGTGGCCGTGGTCGCGGCCTGGCAGTTGCGCGATGCCCCACAGGCCGCGCCCGCTGCCCAATAATCGAAGCATGTGCCAGCTGCTCGGGATGAACTGCAACACGCCGACCGACGTGACGTTCAGCTTC
This sequence comes from Ramlibacter montanisoli, assembly GCF_013087525.1. Taxonomy (GTDB): domain Bacteria; phylum Pseudomonadota; class Gammaproteobacteria; order Burkholderiales; family Burkholderiaceae_C; genus Ramlibacter; species Ramlibacter montanisoli. Next base: position 3,579,096 of record NZ_JABFCS010000001.1, read on the forward strand.
GCCGGTTTCGCGCAGCGCGGCGGCCGCACCGACCACCACGCCGACGGCTGGGGCATCGCCTTCTTCGAGGGCAAGGGGCTGCGGCACTTCGTCGACCACCAGCCGGCCTGCGACTCGCCGGTGGCGGAGCTGATCCGGCGCTATCCCATCAAGAGCCGCCACGTGGTGGCCCACATCCGCAAGGCCACGCAGGGCGAGATCGCGCTGCAGAACTGCCATCCTTTCGTGCGCGAGCTGTGGGGCCGCTACTGGGTGTTCGCGCACAACGGCGACCTGCAGGACTTCTTCCCGCGCCTGCACGCGAACTTCCGGCCGGTGGGCAATACCGACAGCGAACGCGCCTTCTGCTGGCTGATGCAGGAGATGTGGAAGTCGCACGCCGACGTGCCGACGGTGGAGGAACTGACGCTGACGCTGCGCGAGCTGACGCCGCGCATCGCGAAACATGGCCGCTTCAACTTCCTGCTGTCCAACGGCGACGCGCTGTGGGCGCATTGCTCCACCAACCTGTACTACGTGGAGCGCAAGCACCCCTTCGCGCACGCGCAGCTGGCCGATGAAGACCTGAGCGTCGACTTCGCGCAGCACACCTCGCCGGACGACCGGGTGGCGGTGGTGGTGACGGCGCCGCTGACGGTCAACGAGACCTGGACGCAGTTCCTGCCGGGGAGCTGAAGGTGTTCGTGGACGGGCAGGTGGTTTCGTAGGCTGGTGGTGAGCGAAGCGAAGCCCAGCGCTGGGGTGCCGCTGCGCTCACACCGCCAGCCTACAGGACCGTCCGATCGCGGTCGACGGCGTCCTCCAAGGCATCCAGGAACATCGCCGGCACGTCGAAGCCGGTCTGCTGCGTGATCTCCTGGAAGCAGGTCGGGCTGGTGACGTTGATCTCGGTGAGGCAGTCGCCGATCACGTCCAGGCCGATCAGCAGCAGGCCGCGTTCGGACAGCAGCGGCCCGATCGTTTCCGCGATCTCGCGGTCGCGCTCGGAAATCGGCTGCGCCACGCCCTTGCCACCGGCGGCGAGGTTGCCGCGGATCTCGCTGCCCTGCGGGATGCGCGCCAGGCAGAAGGGCACCACGCGGCCGCCGATCACCAGCACGCGCTTGTCGCCCTGCGAGATCTCCGGCACGAAGCGCTGCACCATGATGGTGGTGGCGCCCTGCTGGTTCAGCGTCTCGACGATCGAGCCGAGGTTCATCCCGTCCGGCCCGACCCGGAAGATGCCCATGCCGCCCATGCCGTCCAGGGGCTTCAGGATGATGTCGCCGTGTTCCTCGTGGAAGCGGCGCACCTCGTCGCCCGAGCGCGTGACCAGCGTGGGGCTGACGAACTGCGGGAACTCCATGATCGCCAGCTTCTCCGGGTGGTCGCGCAGCGGCCGGCCGGTTGAACACCTTGGTGCCTTCGCGCTGCGCCTGCTCCAGCAGGTGCGTGGCATAGAAGTACTCGCTGTCGAAGGGCGGGTCCTTGCGCATCAGCACCGCGTCGAAGTCCTTGAGGGCCTTCACCTCGGTGCGGGTCACCTGGAACCACTCGTCCTCGGCGCCGGTCAGGCGGATCTCGCGCACTCCGGCATGCACCAGGTCGCCGGAGCGCCAGGTGAGGTGGCGCGGTTCGCAGGCGGCGATGCGATGGCCGCGGCGCTGGGCCTCGCGCATCATCGAGAAGGTCGTGTCCTTGTAGATCCGGAACACTTCCAGCGGATCGGCAACGAAAAGGATGTTCATTGCCCTGAACTGTTGCACAAAATTCCGGCGGTCGCGCGGGCGACCTCCCGCAGCCATGCCGCCATCGCGGCTGCCTGCGTGACCGGCCGCACGGGGCCGTGCATGGCTTCAGCGCGGGACCTGTCCGGCCTTCGCGAAGCGCAGGGCGCCATCGCAAGGGCGAGAGCTTCAGCGACCACAGGTCCCGCAGGTAGTTCTGGTGGATGCGCCAGGGCTTGCGCGTGCCCTGGCGCGGCAGCTCGCCGCTGGCGCGCTGGATGTAGCCGGAGCTCAGGTCGAGCGCCGGCCGCGTGTCGCCGACCTCGCCCTCGTGCTGCGCGACGCAGACGTCGAGCCCGTGCGAGCGCATGTGGTTCAGCACGCGGCAGACCTGGCGCGCGATCAGTTCGCACTTGAGCGTCCAGGAGGCGTTCGTGTAGCCCATGGCCATGGCGAAGTTGGGCACGCCGCTGAGCATCATGCCCTTGTACGACAGCGACTTCGCCACCTGCACCGGCACGCCGTCCACCGTGAGCCGCGCACCGCCCAGCATCTGCAGCTTCAGCCCGGTGGCCGTGACGACGATGTCCGCCGGCAGTTCCGCGCCGGAGGCCAGGCGCAGGCCGTCCGGCGTGAAGCGCTCGATGGCGTCGGTCACGATCGAGGCCTTGCCCGAACGCAGCACGCGGAAGAAGTCGGCGTCCGGCGCGATGCACAGGCGCTGGTCCCAGGGGTCGTAGCGCGGTTGCAGGTGCCTTTCCTCGACGCCGCTCCTCTTGCGCGCCTGCCCCACCAGGAAGCGCCGCATGGCCTGCGGCCGTCGCCGCGAGAGCTGGAAGAAGGCGGTGGACAGCAGGATGTTCTTCCAGCGGATCAGCCGGTAGGCCAGCTTGCGCGGCAAGGCGTGCTGCAGGGCGCGCCCCAGCCCGTCGCGGCCCGGCAGGGCGACGATGTAGCTGGGCGAACGCTGCAGCATGGTCACGTGCGCGGCCCGAGCGGCCAGCGCGGGGATCAGCGTGATGGCGGTGGCGCCGCTGCCGATCACGACGATGCGCTGGCCGGCGCAGTCCAGGTCCTGGGGCCAGTGCTGCGGGTGGACGATGCGGCCGGCAAAGCCCTCGCGTCCCGGCCACTCGGGTTCGTGGCCCTGCTGGTAGTCGTAGTAGCCGCTGAGAAGAACAGGAAGCGGCAGCTGTAGTGCAACTGCTCGCCACCGGCGTCCACCGCCAGCCGCCAGCGCGCGCTGGCCGAGTCCCAGCTGGCCGCGGTCACGCGCTGGCCGAAGCGGATGCGCGGCAGCACGCCCTCCTCGCGCGCGGTGTCGCGGATGTAGTCGCGGATGGCCTCGCCGCCCGCGATCGAGGCATCGCTGGTCCAGGGCCGGAAGGTGTAGCCCAGGGTGAACATGTCGGAATCCGAGCGGATGCCGGGATAGCGGAACAGGTCCCAGGTGCCGCCGATCGCGTCCCGGCCTTCCAGGAGGACGAAGCTGCGGTCCGGGCAGTCGCGCTGCAGGTAATGGGCGGCGGCGATGCCGGACAGGCCGGCGCCGACCACCACGACGTCGAATTCCCTAGGACTGCTGTTGGACATTGCCTCCCCCTCTTTCGTCCCGGATCGGCCCGGCCGTGAACAATGTGGCGGCGGTTGCCGCTCGCGCCCGCCGGACGGACAACACGACTGTAACGAAGTGTTCCACCATGGTTACACCTTACGAGGAGGTGTCCCATGGTCCCGCAAACGCCGAAGTTCCTGAAGTCGCTGGCCCGCGCCCTGCCGCTGGCCGCCTGCCTGCTGGCCGGTCCCGCGCTGGCAAGCGATCCCGCCTTCGACCGCGCCGTCGAGTCCTACCACGCCGGCCGCATGTCCGACGCCTACGGCCGGTTCATGGCGCTCGCCCAGGGCGGCGACCCCGATGCTGCCCGCATCGTCCTGTTCATGGGCCAGTACGCCACCATGCTGTTCCGCACCGAATGGGAACTGACCGACCAGGACAACCGGATGCTGCGCGAGACCGCCCAGCGCCGCTCCACCCGCACCTTCGTCCCGCTCGAAGCCTTCGGGCATGACTCCACCGGCCTGCGCCACGCGCGCGCCGTGCGCGAGTCGACGGGCCACTGAGTCCAGCCTCCCCGGAGCCTGCGCGGCAGGCTCCTAGATCTCCACCTTGCTGCCCAGCTCCACCACGGAGTTGCTGGGCAGGTTGAGGAAGTCGGCGGCGGCACTGGCGTTGTGGTGCATCTGCGCGAACAGCTTTTCCCGCCAGCGCGCCATGCCATGCCCGATGGTGGGCACCACCACGTCGCGCGACAGGAAATAGCTGGTGGTCATCGGTTCGAGGTCGCATCCATGTCCGCGCAGCTGCTCCAGCGCGCGCGGGATGTCGATGTCGTTCTTGAAGCCGTAGTGCAGGGTCACCTGCCAGCAGTCGTGGCCGAGCGACTCGATCTCGACCCGCCGGTCCAGCCCGATCCAGGGAACCTCGTGGTTGCGCAGCGTGACGAACAGGTTGTGTTCGTGCAGCACCTTGTTGTGCTTCAGGTTGTGCAGCATGGCATTGGGCACCGTGCCCGGCTCCGGCGTCAGGAACACCGCCGTCCCCAGCACCCGCGTCGGCGGGCTGACGAACACGGACTCCAGGAAGCTGCGCAGGTCGAAGGACTCGCTGCGCATCTTCTCGGTGAGGATGGTGCGGCCCTTCTTCCACGTCATCATCAGCGTGAAGATGCAGCCGCCGATCAGCAGCGGGAACCAGCCGCCCTGCACCAGCTTGAGCAGGTTGGAGCTGAAGAAGGCCAGGTCGATGACGAAGAAGACGCCGGTCGCGGTCGCGCACAGCCACAGCGGATACTTCCATCCGTAGCGCAGGACGAAGAAGGTGAGCGTCGTGGTGATCAGCATGTCCAGCGTCACGGCGATGCCGTACGCAGCGGCCAGGTTGCTGGAGGACCGGAACATGACCACGGCGATCACGATGGCCACGAACAGGCCCCAGTTCACGGCGGGCACGTAGATCTGGCCGGTGTCCTGCACGCTGGTGTGCTGCACGTTCAGCCGCGGCAGGTAGCCCAGCTGCACGACCTGCTTGGTCACGCTGAAGGCGCCCGTGATCAGCGCCTGCGATGCAATCACGGTCGCCATGGTTGCCAGCACGACCAGCGGCAGCAGCGCCCATTCCGGCGCCATCATGTAGAAGGGGTTCTTCACCGCTTCGGGCCGCGCCAGCAGCAGCGCGCCCTGGCCGAAGTAGTTGAGCGTCAGTGCCGGCATCACCACGGTGAACCAGGCCAGCCGGATCGGCTTCTTGCCGAAGTGCCCCAGGTCGGCATACAGCGCCTCGGCGCCGGTGACGCACAGCACGACCGCGCCCAGGATGATGAAGGACGTGCCCGGCTGCTGCCACATGAACTGCAGGGCGTAGTACGGGCTGATCGCCTTCAGGATTTCCGGGTGGTCGATGATCTGCGAGACGCCCAGCACCGAGATGGTGGCGAACCAGACCAGCGTGATCGGCCCGAAGAACTTGCCGATGCCGCCCGTGCCGCGCTTCTGCACGGCGAACAGGCACAGCAGGACCACCAGCGTGAGCGGGATCACCCACTCGGCAAAGCGGTGCGACACCACTTCCAGGCCCTCGACGGCCGACAGCACAGAGATCGCCGGCGTGATGACGCCGTCGCCATAGAACAGGGAAGTGCCGAAGATGCCGATGCCCAGCAGCACCTTGCGCAGCTGCGGCTTGTCCTTCACCGCCTGGGAGGCCAGCGCCAGCATGGCGATCAGCCCGCCCTCGCCGTTGTTGTCCGCGCGCAGCACCAGCACCACGTACTTCAGCGAGACGATCACCGTGAGCGTCCAGAAGAAGATGGACAGCACCCCGTAGACGTTCTGTGGGGTGAAGGGCACGTGCCCGCCGCCGAACACTTCCTTGACGGCGTACAGGACGCTGGTGCCGATGTCGCCATAGACGACACCGATGGCGCCGATGGTCAGCGCCGCAAGCTTTGATTTCGAGTTCTGCACGAAGGGCCCCGTCCCGGCACGCGCCGCCGGTTAGGGTCTTGGCCTAGGGACCGCTATTGTGCGCCGCGCCCGCCCCGGCACCAGGGATTGTTGCAGTGCAGCAACTCGACACCGCGCGATTAGTCGTAGCTCTCGGCGTGCGGATCCGTCGCTTCCAGCTCGTAGCTGGCGGCAAGCATGGCCAGCCGGCCGATCACGCCGTACATGTAGAAGCGGTTGGGCGCGCTGGCGCCCGGCTTCTGTCCGGGCTGAGGTAAGCGCGTACTTTCGGCAAAAGCCAGTGGCACGAAGGTGGAGCCGGGCGCGTTCAGGTTCTCGTCGGAGCCGCGCTCGGCGTGCACGCGGTAGAAGCCGCCCACCACGTAGCGGTCCATCAGGTAGACCACGGGCTCGGCCACGGCGTCGTTGATCCGCTCGGCGGTGAGCACGCCCTCCTGGATGATCACGTCGGTGATGGCCTGGCCGGTCTTGCCCACGGGCGGCTTGTTCTTGGGCCGCTGGCGGATCAGCTCGAGGTCCTTCACGTCGCGCACGGTCATGATGCCCATGCCGTGGGTGCCGTGGTCGTCCTTGACGATCACGAAGGGCTTCTCGTTGATCCCGTATTCCTTGTACTTCTTGCGGATCTTCGTCAGCAGCGCATCGACGTTGGTGCGCAGGCAGTCCATGCCCTCTTCCTTGAAGAAGTCGAGTTCGCCGCAGCGGTTGAACATGGGGTTCACCAGCCAGCTGTCGATGCCCAGCATCTTGCCGAAGCGCTTGGCGACTTCCTCGTAGCTCTGGAAGTGCCGGCTCTTGCGCCGCACCGACCAGCCGGCATGCAGCGGCGGCAGCAGGTACTGCTCGTGCAGGTCTTCCAGGATGCCGGGCGGGCCGGCCGTGAGGTCGTTGTTCAGGAGGATGGTGCAGGGGTCGAAGTTCTTCAGCCCGAGCCGCCGCTTGCCGCGCACCACCGGCTCCAGCGTGATGGTCTCGCCGCCCGGCAGGTCCACCGCCGTCGCCTTCTTGATGTCCGGGTCGATCGAACCGACCCGCACGTTCAGGCCCGCCATGCGGAAGATCTTCTGCAGCTGCGCGATGTTGCTCAGGTAGAAGCTGTTCTTCGTGTTCTCCGGCACCACCAGCAGGTTCTTGGCTTCCGGGCAGATCTTCTCGATTGCCGCCATCGCCGCCTGCACGGCGAGCGGCAGCATCTCCTGCGTGAGGTTGTTCCAGCCGCCGGGATAGAGGTTGGTGTCCACCGGCGCCAGCTTGAAGCCGGCGTTGCGGATGTCCACCGAGCAGTAGAAGGGCGGGGTGTGCTCCATCCACTCCAGGCGGAACCAGCGCTCCACCGCCGGCATGGACTCCAGGATGCGCTGCTCGAGCTCGTTGATCGGGCCGGTCAGGGCCGTGATGAGATGCGGAACCATCCGATCCTCTTGTTGTTGTCGTCGTCGCCGCGCTTCAGGTCCGCACTTCGCCGTTGCCCAGCACGATCCATTTCAGCGAGGTCAGGCCCTCGAGGCCGACCGGCCCGCGCGCATGGAACTTGTCCGTGCTGATGCCGATCTCTGCGCCCAGGCCGTATTCGAAACCGTCGGCGAAACGCGTGCTCGCGTTCACCATCACGCTGGCCGAGTCCACCTCGCGCAGGAAGCGCTGCGCATGCACGTGGTCGCGCGTGAGGATGGCGTCGGTGTGGTGCGAGGAGTAGCGGTTGATGTGGGCGATGGCCTCGTCGAGGCCTGCCACCACCTTCACGCTGATGACGGGCGCGAGGTATTCCTCGGACCAGTCCTGCTCGGTGGCGTCCTTGAGGTCGGCGCCCTGGATCGATTGCAGGATCGCCTTCGCCTCCGGGTCGCAGCGCATCTCCACGCCCTTGGCGGCGTACACCGCACCGATCTTGGGCAGGAAATCCTTCGCCACGCCGCGCGCGACCAGCAGGCCCTCGCTGGCGTTGCAGGGGCTGTACTTCTGGGTCTTGGCGTTGTCGGCGACCGTGACCGCCATGGCGAGATCGCAGGGATCGTCGACGTAGACATGGCAGTTGCCGTCCAGGTGCTTGATCACCGGCACCTTGGCCTCGCGCGAGATCCGCTCGATCAGGCCCTTGCCGCCGCGCGGGATGATCACGTCCACGTATTCGGGCATCGCGATCAGGTGGCCGACGGACGGCTTCGCGGTCGGTGGTCTGCACCAGCTGCACCGCCTCCGCCGGCAGCCCGGCCTGCACCAGCGCCTGCTGCACCAGCCGCGCCAGCGCCTTGTTGGATTCGATCGCCTCCGAGCCGCCGCGCAGGATGCAGGCGTTGCCGCTCTTGATGGACAGGCTGGCGGCCTCGATCGTCACGTTGGGCCGGCTCTCGAAGATCATGCCGAAGACGCCGAGCGGCACCCGCATCTGGCCCACGCGGATGCCGCTGGGCTGCTGCTTCATGCCGATCACCTCGCCGATGATGTCCGGCATGGTGGCCAGCTGCTCGCAGCCCACCGCCAGCGTCTCGATGATCTTCGGCGTGAGCTTCAGGCGATCGACCATGGGCGCGGCCAGGCCGGCCGCCGTGGCGCGCTCGATGTCCTTGGCGTTGTCGGCCTGCAGGGACTTCACGCCGGCGCGCAGCAGCCCGGCCATCGCACGCAGGGCCTGGACCTTCTCGGCCGCGGACGCCGACGCCATGCGGGCGGAAGCCTCCCGGGCCTGCAGGCCCAGGGAGTGCATGGTTTCGGCGATGTTCACGGCGTTCATGCCGTGATTATCCCCGGGCGGGCGCCGCCTTGCCGGAACACTCCATGCACAGGCCCATGGCGAGCCTGTGCAGCGCCTGCCAGCCGTCGGTGGGCCAGCCGGGCGCCTTCAGCCCTTTCACGATCCCGTCCACCACGTGGGCGCCGTGCAGCAGGTTCTCCAGGGCGGTGGGGCTCAGGCGCGGCAGCACGCGCTCGAACAGCTTTTCCTTCAGGCCCCAGACCCGCTGTTCGCGCAGCGCCATCGGCAGCGGCCGGCCGGCCGCCATCGCGTCCTTCACCCGCTTGAGCGCGCGGATGTCCTCGGCCAGCGTGTAGTGCACCAGCACCTCCGCCTCGCCCTCGGCCTGCAGGCCGTCCAGCATGCGCTGCACCCGCGCCGCCTGGCCGGCCAGCACCGCTTCCGACAGCTTGAACACGTCGTAGCGCGCGACGTTCAGCACGGCGCTTTCCACCTGCTCGAAGCGCAGCTCGCCGGGCGGGTGCAGCAGCGCCAGCTTCTGAATCTCCTGGTGGGCGGCCAGCAGGTTGCCTTCCACCCGGTCGGCGAAGAACTGCAGCGTGCGCTGGCCCTCGTCGCCGGCCACGACGCGCTGGCCGTTGAGCGCGAGCCGCTGCGCGATCCACTGCGGCAGCGCGGCGCGCTCCACCGGCTGCACCTCGATGGCGACGCCGCCGCCTTCCAGCGCGGCGAACCAGGCGGATTTCTTCGTCTGGAAGTCCAGCCGGGGCAGCAGCACCAGCGTGAGCGTGCTGTCGTTGCCGGCCGCGCCTTCGGCCACCTGCTGCAGGGCGGTGCTGCCGTCCTTGCCCGGCTTGCCGGAGGGAATGCGGATCTCGACGATCTGCTTGTCGGCGAACAGGCTGAGGGACCCGCCCGCCGCCAGCACGGCACTCCAGTCGAAGTGCGCGCCGGCGACCGTGTGGACGCTGCGCTCGGTGTAGCCCTGGGTGCGCGCCACGGCGCGGATCGCGTCCGCCGCCTCCTGCACCAGCAGCGGCTCGTCGCCGTGCAGGGTGTAGAGCGGCCGCAGGCCGCGTTGCAGGTGCTGGGTCAGTTGGGCCGGCGCGAGCTGCATCCCGGCAGTTTACCGGGCGGGGGTGCTAGAGGCCCAGCTCGCGATGCTTCTGCACGACGACCTGCCGGAATATCTCCACCGCCCGGTCCATCAGTTCATGGCTGATGGTCAGCGGCGGCGCGAAGCGGATCACGGTGTCGTGGGTTTCCTTGGACAGCACGCCGGCCAGCGCGAGCCGCTCCACCAGGTCGCGCGCCGTGGTGCACGAAGGCTCGATGTCGACGCCGATCCAGAGGCCGCGGCCGCGCACGTCGCGGATCAGCGGCTGCACCTCCGCCTGCACCTCGCGCAGGCGCTTGAACAGGTACTCGCCCTTCTCGGCGCAGTTGGCGACGAGCCCCTCTTCCTCCAGCACCTTCAGCCCTTCCAGCGCCACCGCGGCCGCCAGCGCGTTGCCGCCGAAGGTGGAGCCGTGGCTGTTGGGGACGAACACCGACATCACCTTGTCGTCGGCGCAGAAGGCGCTGACCGGCAGCAGGCCGGCGCCCAGGGCCTTGCCCAGGATCAGCGCGTCGGGACGGATGCCCTCGTGCTGGAAGGCGAACCACTTGCCGGTGCGCCCCAGCCCCGCCTGCACCTCGTCGTCGATCAGCAGCATGTTGTTCTGCGTGCACCACTCGCGCAGCGCCTGGAAGAAGCCCGGCGGCGGCACCAGCACGCCGGCCTCGCCCTGGATCGGCTCGATCAGGACGGCGCAGCAGTTCGCCGTGGTCGCCGCCTTCACGCTCTCGATGTCGCCGTAGTCGAAGTGGATGAAGCCGCCGTCGAAGGGCCCGAAGCCGGTGCGGTAGCCCTCCTCGCTGGAGAAGCCGATGATGGTGCTGGTGCGGCCGTGGAAATTGCCGCGCCACCAGGATGCGCTGCTGGCCGTCGGGAATGCTCTTGACGCGGTGGCCCCAGCGGCGCGCGCACTTGATCGCGGTCTCCACCGCCTCGGCGCCGGTGTTCATGGGCAGCGCGCGCTCGAAGCCGGTGACCTGGCTCAGCTTTTCCAGCAGCGGGCCGAGCGTGGTGCTGTAGTAGGCGCGGGACATCACCGCCACCTTCTCCATCTGGCGCTGCGCTGCGGCGACGATGCGCGGGTGCAGGTGGCCGTGGCTGACCGAGGAGTACGCGCTCATCATGTCGATGTACTCCTTGCCCTCCACGTCCCAGACCAGGCAGTCCTTGGCGTGGTCCACCACCACCGGCACCGGCGCGTAGTTGCGTGCGCCGTAGCGGGCCTCCTTGGCGATCAGGGCCTGGGTGGCAGAGGTTCCGGTGGCATCCATGCGACAGCTCCCGTACTTGTGCTCAAGATGGGGCCGCGACGGCGCGTGCGCAAGAGCTCCGCCGCGACAGCGGTACGGAAGGTTCTCATCGATGGACCGGCGGAGCGTGTAGGACGCCCTTCTCCCGGCGTGCAGGCAACGCGACGGCGCCCCGCCGGGCCTTGTCTTACACCAGGCGCAGGGCAGCCAGCCGCCGCATGAGCTGCTGCACCAGGTCGGCCTGCATGTCACGGTAGAGCAGCGACTCCTCGGCCTCCTTGGCCAGCACCGCCGCTTCGTTGAAGCTGATGTCGCGCTGCTGCAGCAGTTCGGTCTCGGGAATCAGCTCCCGGCCCTGCGGCGTGCGCACGCGGAAGCGGATGCGCAGGCGCAGCTGGAACTCGCGCACCTGGCCGCTGGCGTTCAGGCCCACGACCACCTTCTCGCGCAGTTCCTGCGGCAGCTCGAACCACCACCTGCCCGCGCGCGGCCGCCGGCGCGGACGCGGCCACCGCCGGCAGCGGCATCGGCGACACGACCTCCACCTTGCCGTTGGCGGCGAGCGAGCGGCGCAGCTCGGCCGCCAGCGGCGAGCTGGCCGCGGCGTTGATCACGATCGAGTCGAAGGCGAAGTCGGGCGCCTGCCGCAGCTGGAAGCCGCAGCCGGCGAGCACCGCCGCGCCGCCGGAGGCGAGCAGGTGGCGTCGCTTCATAGGACCAGGTTCACCAGGCGGCCGGGGACGATGATCACTTTCTTGGGCGACGCGCCGTCCGCGAACTTCTCGAAGGCTTCGCTGGCCAGCGCGATCTTCTCGATCTCCGCCTTGTCCGCCTTCGCCGGCACCAGGATGGAGCCGCGCAGCTTGCCGTTGACCTGCAGCATGAGTTCGATCTCGTCCTGCCTGAGCGCGGACTCGTCGACCTGCGGCCAGGGTGCATCGAGCAGGTCACCCTGGGTGCCCGCGTAGCCCAGTTGCTGCCACAGCGCGTGCGCGACGTGCGGCGTCACCGGGTAGAGCACGCGCAGCAGGATGCCGAAGCCTTCGCGCAGCGCCGCGTCCGCGCCCGGTTCGCCGTTGCCCTTGAAGTCCTCCAGCGCATTGAGCATCTTCATCGCGCCCGAGACCACCGTGTTGTATTGCATGCGCTGGTAGTCGTAGTCGACCTGGCGCAGCACGTTGTGGATCTCGCGGCGCAGCGCCTGCGCTGCCTTGCCGTAGGTGCCTGCCGCGGCGGCGTTCGCCTGCGACAGCTTGTGCCCGAAGTTCCAGACGCGGCGCAGGAAGCGGTAGCTGCCTTCCAGCGCGGCGTCGTTCCACTCCAGCGTCGCTTCCGGCGGCGCCGTGAACATGGTGTACAGGCGGGCGGTGTCGGCGCCGTACTTCTCGATCAGGTCCTGCGGGTCCACGCCGTTGTTCTTGGACTTGGACATGGTGGTCCAGCCCTCGTAGGTCACCGGCTGGCCGTCGGACTTGGCCGTGGCGGAGATCACCTTGGCGTGCTCGTCGCGCACGATGTCGAGTTCGTGCGCCCAGAAGTACTGCTTGCCGGTGGCGGTGCGCGAGAAGGCCTCGTTGAGCACCATGCCCTGCGTCAGCAGCTTGGTGAAGGGCTCGTCGATCTTCACCAGCCCGAGGTCGCGCATCACCTTGGTCCAGAAGCGCGCGTACAGCAGGTGCAGGATGGCGTGCTCGATGCCGCCGATGTACTGGTCCATCGGCATCCAGTACTGCGTGCCCTCGCCCACCATCTGCTGGTCGTTGCGCGGGTCGCAGTAGCGCATGAAGTACCAGGACGAATCCACGAAGGTGTCCATGGTGTCGGTCTCGCGCCGGGCGGGCTTGCCGCACACCGGGCACTGGCAGGCCAGGAAGTCCTCGCGCTTGTTCAGCGGGTTGCCGCTGCCGTCCGGCACGCAGTCCTGCGGCAGCACCACCGGCAGGTCCTTCTCCGGCACCGGCACCGCGCCGTGGACGTCGCAGTGGATGATGGGGATCGGCGTGCCCCAGTAGCGCTGGCGGCTCACGCCCCAGTCGCGCAGGCGCCAGGTGGTCTTCTTCTCGCCCAGGCCGCGCTGCTGCAGGTGGTGCGCCACCGCGTTGACGGCGTCCCGGTAGTTGAAGCCGCTGAAGATGTCCGAATTGATGGTGACGCCGTTGTCCTTGTCGGCGTACCAGTCCTGCCAGCGCTTGTAGTCGTATTCCTCGCCGTCGACGTGCACGACCTGGATGATCGGCAGCCCGTACTTCAGGGCGAAGGTGAAGTCGCGCTCGTCGTGGCCCGGCACGCCCATCACGGCGCCGTCGCCGTAGCCCATGAGCACGTAGTTGCCGACCCAGACGTCCACCGGCTCGTGGGTGAGCGGGTGCATCACCTTCAGGCCGGTGGGCATGCCTTCCTTTTCCCTGAGCGCCAGTTCGGCCTCGGTCGTGCCGCCCTTCTTGCACTCCTCGATGAAGGCCGCCAGCTTCGGGTTGTTCTTCGCCGCCTGCGTGGCCAGCGGATGTTCCGGCGCGACCGCGCAGAAGGTCACGCCCATGACGGTGTCGGCGCGCGTGGTGAACACGTACATGCGGCCGTCGCCGATCAGCTGGCCGTCCTCACCCCGGATGTCGTGCGTGAAGGCGAAGCGCACGCCCTCGCTGCGGCCGATCCAGTTCTCCTGCATCAGCTTCACGCGCTCGGGCCAGCCGGGCAGCTTGTCCTGCACGTGTTCCAGCAGTTCCTGCGCGTAGTCCGTGATCTTCAGGTAGTAGCCGGGGATCTCGCGCTTCTCCACCACCGCGCCGGTGCGCCAGCCCTTGCCGTCGATCACCTGCTCGTTGGCCAGCACCGTCTGGTCCACCGGGTCCCAGTTGACGACCTGGGTCTTGCGGTAGGCGATGCCCTTTTCCAGCATCTTCAGGAACAGCCACTGGTTCCACTTGTAGTAGCTGGGGTCGCAGGTGGCGATCTCGCGCGACCAGTCGATCGCCAGGCCCATGGCCTGCATCTGGCCCTTCATGTACGCGATGTTCTCGTACGTCCACTTCGCGGGCGGCACGCCGTTCTTCAGCGCCGCGTTCTCCGCCGGCAGGCCGAACGCGTCCCAGCCCATGGGCATCAGGACGTTGTAGCCGTTCATGCGCAGGTAACGGGTCAACATGTCGTTGATCGTGTAGTTGCGCACGTGGCCCATGTGGAGCTTGCCCGAGGGGTAGGGCAGCATGGAGCACGCGTAGAACTTCTTCTTGCGCGCGTCCTCCGTCACGCGATAGGCATCGCGCGCGGTCCATTCGGCCTGGGCGGCCTTTTCAACCGCCAGGTGGTTGTACTTGTCTTCCATGATGGGGAAATTGTAGGGGGATGCCTCCCCGGGCCTCACTTGGAGGGTTCGGCGACGAATCCGATGCGGGACAACCCCGCCTTGTGCGCCACGCCCATGACCTCGATCACCCGGCCGTAGGGCACGGCGCGGTCGGCGCGCAGCTGGATTTCGGTCTCCGGGTTCTGCTTCGCGGTGGTGGCGAGCTGCTCGGCGAGCTGCGCGGGCGCGATCGGCTTGTCGTTCAGGAACAGCTGCCCCGCCTTGTCCAGGACCAGGGTCACGAAACGGGGCGCGTCGCCCGGCTGGGCGCCTTCGGCCTTGGGCAGGTCCAGGCGGATCGAGCTGGCCAGCAGGGGCGCGGTGATGATCAGGATCACGACCAGCACCAGCATCACGTCCACCAGCGGCGTGACGTTGATCTCGCTCATCGGCGCGTCGCCCTGCGTGCGCTCGAGGCGGCCGAAAGCCATCTAGTGGACCTTCGGCGCAGTGCCGTGGGTCAGCAGTTCGCGCAGGTCGCGGGCGAAGCCTTCCAGGTCCGCCTCGATCCGGTGGATCAGGCGGCCGAAGATGTTGTAGCCCAGGACCGCGGGAATGGCGACCGCCAGCCCCGCCGCCGTCATGATCAGGGCCTCGCCGACCGGGCCGGACACCTTGTCGATGGTGATCTGGCCGGCGTTGGCGATGCCGGTGAGCGCGTGGTAGATGCCCCAGACGGTGCCCAGCAGGCCCACGAAGGGCGCGGTGGAGCCCACGGTGGCCAGCAGCACCTGGCCGAACTGCAGCTTGTCCAGCACCCGGTGCAGCGCATCGCGCAGCACGCGCGTGAGCTGCTGCGACTTGTCCCCGGCCGCGGCCAGCGAGCCCGGCGCCTGCACCTCGGTGGCGGCGATCAGGGGCAGCACCAGGTCCTCGCGGTCGAAGGCGGCGACCTTCTGCCGCGCCTCGTCCACGGAGGGCGACTGCCAGAACGCCGCCGTGCTGCGCGCGACGTCGGAGCCGGCGCGCTGCAGCAGCCAGGCCTTCCACAGGATGACGACCCAGCTGGACACCGACATCGCCAGCAGCAGGATCGCCACCACCTGGGTGACGGCATCCCCCTGCCGGAACAGGTCCATGAAACTCATGTGCGCAGGCCGAGCACGTCGAACATGTCGAACAGGCCCTTCTGCTGCTCCGCGAGGAAGCGCACGGCGCGCAGGCTGCCCTGGGCATACGTGGAGCGGCTGGCCGACTTGTGGGTGATCTCGATGCGCTCGCCGGTGCCGGCGAACAGCACCGTGTGGTCGCCGACGATGTCGCCGCCGCGGATGGCGGAAAAGCCGATGGTGGACGGGTCGCGCTCGCCGGTCACGCCTTCGCGCGCGTACACCGCGCACTGCTTGAGGTCGCGCCCGAGCGCCTGCGCGATCACCTCGCCCATCTTGAGCGCGGTGCCCGAAGGCGCGTCCACCTTGTGGCGGTGGTGCGCCTCGATGATCTCGATGTCGTAGCCGGTGGCCAGCGCCTTGGCGGCCATCTCCAGCAGCTTCATCGTCACGTTCACGCCCACGCTCATGTTGGGCGCCATGACGATGGCGATGTCGCGGCCGGCGTCGGCGATCTCCTGCTTCTGCGCGTCGCTGAAGCCGGTGGTGCCGATCACCATCTTCACGCCGCGCTCGCGACAGGCCTTCAGGTGGGCCAGCGTGCCTTCGGGCCGGGTGAAGTCGATCAGCACCTGCGCGTGTTCCAGGGCCGTGGCGAAGTCGGAGCTCACCGGCACGCCGCTCGCGTGGCCCAGGAAGGCCGCGGCGTCGTTGCCTATCGTGGGGCTGGAAGGAATGTCCAGCGCGCCGGCCAGGCGGCAGTCCTGCGCGTCGCGGATCGCCTCGATCAGCATGTGGCCCATGCGCCCGGACGCGCCCGCAACCGCCACCTGGTGGTAGGACTGCGGATCCCCGCTGGGCGGCAGCTGCATCGCGCCCGCCACCGCCACCTTCTTGAGTGCCTGCGTGCCCTTGCTCATGGCGCTCAACGCGGGGCCGACTCGAGCGGCGGGTAGTTGGTGGACGTCGCGGGTGCCGGCGCCGGCTGCACCGCGGCCGCGGGCGACCGGGGAATTTCTGCAGTTCCGCCTCGGTCGCTTCCAGCCTCGGCACCCGGCCCAGCTTGCGCTTGTTGTCCAGCGTGGAGACGAATTCCGATTCGCTGGGCATGGTGTCGCCGGCCACGCGGTCCATCAGGTCGTTGTTGAAGAAGACCGTGAGGCTGCGCCGCTGCGGGTCGAGCCCCTGGCGCCTAAGCGTGAACACGTAGTCCCAGCGGTCGCCGTGGAACAGGCTGGTGACCAGCGGCGTGCCGAGGATCTGGCGCACCTGGTCGCGCGTCATCATGCCTTTTGCAGCGCCTCGACCTGTTCACGCGAAATGAAGTTGCCCTGCACCACTTCGACGGTGTACGGCGTGAGGGCGGTGGCGACGCGCCGGCCGGCGCCATCCATCGAGCCGCAGCCCGCAAGGAGGATGACGGCCGCGGCGGCAGCCAGGACGTGGCGCGTCTGGCGCAGGGGCATGGCAGGCATGGGAGGGGCAGGCGATATGATCGGGGGCATTGTAGCGGCAGCACCCATGGCCAACATCGACGAACTCAAGAGCACGGGACTCAAGGCCACGCTGCCCCGCCTGAAGATCCTGGACGTCTTCCACAAGGGCAACCAGCGGCACATGACCGCGGAAGACGTTTTCCGCGTCCTCCTCGAGGAACGCTCGGACATCGGCCTCGCCACCGTGTACCGCGTGCTCACGCAATTCGAGCAGGCCGGCATCCTGAGCCGCAGCCATTTCGAGAGCGGCAAGGCGGTCTACGAACTGAACGAGGGCCAGCACCACGACCACCTCGTGTGCCTGGACTGCGGGCGGGTCGAGGAGTTCTACGACGCGGAGATCGAGAAGCGGCAGAACGACGTGGCCAAGCTCAAGGGCTTCGAGATCGCCGACCACGCGCTGAGCCTGTACGCCCACTGCACCAAGCCGAACTGCCCCAACAAGGGCAAGTAGGCGTCAGCCGCCCTTTTCCATGGCGCGGCGGTGCCGCTCCACGAACTCCTGGTAGGTGTCCACGCCCCTCAGCTGCAGGATGGTGTTGCGCACCGCGGCTTCCACCAGCACGGCCATGTTGCGGCCGGCCACGACCGGGATCACCGCCTTGCGCACCGGCACGCCCAGCACGTCCTGCGTGAGCGGCTCGTAGGGCAAACGTTCGTACTCGCGCTCCATGGTCTCGCGCCGCACCAGGTGCACGATCAGGCGCAGCAGCATCATCTTCCGGCGCACGGCCGTCTCGCCGAAGATCGCGCGGATGTCCAGCAGGCCGATGCCGCGCACTTCCAGCAGGTTCTGCAGCAGCTCGGGGCAGCGGCCCTCGATGGTGGTCTGGTTGACCCGGTACAGGTCCACCGCGTCGTCGGCCACCAGGCCGCTGCTGCGGGTGATCAGCTCCAGCCCCAGCTCGCTCTTGCCCAGTCCGGACTCGCCCGTGATCAGCACGCCCAGGCCCAGGATGTCCATGAACACGCCGTGCATGGAGGTGCGCTCGGCGAAGTGCTTGGACAGGTAGGCCCGCAGCACGTCGATCACGAAGGCCGAGGGCTCGTGGGTGGCGAACATCGGGATCTGCGCGCGCTCGCACATGGACAGCAGGGCGTCGGGCGCCTGCTGGCCGTCGGTCAGCACCAGCACCGGCGGCTCCAGGGTCACGATGCGGGCGATGCGGCGGGCGCAGTCTTCCTGGGTCGCGTTGGTCAGGTAGGCGACTTCGCGCTCACCGAGGATCTGCACCCGGTAGGGATGGATGTAGTTCAGGTAGCCGACGAGGTCGGCGCCGGAACGGGCAGCCCGCACCGCCACTTCGTCGAAGCGCCTTTCGGACGCACCCAGCCCGGCGACCCACTCCCACTTCAAGGTGGCACGGTGGTCTTCGAACAGGACGTCGGCGCTGACGACGGTCGGCTTCAAGCGCGGGGGTGTCCTTTCAGGCGGAAGGCTGGGCGGACTGCCAGTCGGCGATCAGCCGGTGCAGCTGGCCGGCGTCCGTGCTGGTCTTCATCTTCTCACGCAGCGGAGCGTCGCTCAGCAGCTCGGCGATCTCGGACAGGATTTCCAGGTGCTTCTGGGTGGCCGCCTCGGGCACCAGCAGGAAGATCAGGAGGTTGACCGCCTGCTCGTCGGGGGCGTCGAAGCCGATCGGGTGGGCCAGCTGGAACAGGGCGGCCATGGGCGCCTTCAAGCCCTTGATGCGCCCGTGCGGGATGGCCACGCCATGGCCCAGGCCGGTGGAACCCAGGCGCTCACGGGCGAACAGGCTGTCGGTGATCAGGGCGCGGGACAGGCCGTGCAGGTTCTCGAACAGCAGCCCGGCTTCCTCGAACGCCCGCTTCTTGCTCGTGGCGTCGACACCGACCAGGACCTGGGCGGGCGGCAGGATGGACGCAAGGCGGTTCATGGTGGCTGGGGCGGATTATGCACAGATGGCAGTGCACCGCACCAAAACGGCCGGGGAGCCCGCCCGGAAGACAGCCGGGAAAAAGAAAGGGCCCGACGGGGCCCCTTTTTACCGCTGATTCACGTCACATCACGCGTTTCGGCGCTTCGTGATGGTGGTCCTGCATGCGCGTCTTGTGCTTGCCGACCTGGCGATCCAGCTTGTCGACCAGTTCGTCCAGCGCGGCATACAGGTCGTGATGGGCGCTTTCGGCGAACATGTCGCCGCCCTTCACGTGGATCTTGCATTCGGCGCGCTGCCTTCGTTCCTTCTCCTTCTGCTTTTCGACGGTGAGCAATACCTGGATGTTCACGACCTGGTCAAAGTGGCGGGTGATGCGATCGAGCTTGGTGGTCACGTAGTTGCGCAGAGCCGGGGTTACTTCGAGATGGTGACCGCTGATCGTCAGGTTCATGGAGCCTCCTGTTGCACTCGGGTTGAGGTGGCGCCGTTGCGGCGCGGGGAAGGAACGCTGGTATCGAATGTGTCGGGTTTGTGAAACCCACTATGCCCCTGGGCCCCGCAAAAGTCCATTGATTTCCCTCAATGCCGAGGCGCGAATTACGGGCTCTGCCAGAGGAGAAACCGGTGTGCAAGCCCGTTCGCCGGAGCGCTGGCCGCGGCGCCGTTCCAGCCGATGGAAGCACCAATGCGAAGCGGCCCGCAAGGGGCCGCCACAAGCACCGAAGGCGGCCACTCGGGCCGCCTCGTGCGGGGATCAATCCGTGGGGATCAGCGCAGGCGCCACAGGGCGGCTGCGTCCAGGCGGTTCCAGCCGCCGCCGGCCTTCGGGTGCGCCTGCGCGCCCGGGCGCTCCAGGTTCGCGTGCTCGATGCGGTCAGCCTGGGGCTTGTCGCGCGGGGTGTCGTTGTGACGGTCGCTGGACTTGGGTTCTTTGTACATGCTGTTCTCTCCGTGCGCCCTCAGCTGCCGCTCTCGGTGCTGGGGGTGCGCTTGGTTTCCTGGGGAGCCGCGGCGCGTTCGCCGTGCCGGCTGATGAACGGCCACGCATGGGCACTGCGCGGGCGGCGGGCAGCCAGGGCGTTGTCCTTGGCTTCGGCCGCGGCGGGACGCCAGTTCGAACGGCTGGCGTTCGGGTCGGTCGCTAGCTGGATCATCTGGGCTCCTTGCAGGTACTGCCGGACCTCGGTCCGGGGCGATGGACTCAATGTAGGGGGCCTCCTGGACCGTGGTGTCGGACGTTCTGGCCCAGCCGTGTAGGATTTGTCCTGCGAATGGCTCTACAGTCGTACAAGTCCCAATGCCGAGCCGCAGGCGGTACTTGACAGGCTCGTGACAGCCGGCTGCCGGGCATAATCGCCCATCCTTTTTCCGGAAGACCGCTCCCTTGAAACCTACCCTAGTCGGTAGCTTTCAACGCCCGTGCCGCGGTGCGTTGGAAGCCCCCAGCCGCCGCAGAACCGAACACAACGCACGGGACGGAGCCATGCTCAACATCTTCACGCTCGCCAACGGGCGGCTTTTCCAGGAGGAGATCGAGTCCCTGGAAGAGCTTTCGCGCTTCCAACCGGTCTGGGTCGACCTGGAGGCCCCGACGCCGGAAGAAAAGCGCTGGGTCAAGCAGTACTACGGCCTGTCCATCCCGGAAGACGCGATGGACGAGGACATCGAGGAATCCGCCCGCTTCTACGAGGAAGACAACGGCGACCTCCACATCCGCAGCGATTTCCTGGTGGCGGGCGGGGAGGAGACGAGGACGGTCCGCGTGGCCTTCATCCTCAATCTCACGAACACGACGCTGAAGAGCCACGGCGTGCTGTTCTCCATCCACGACGACGACGTGCCGGTGTTCCGGCTGCTGCGGCTGCGCGCGCGCCGGGCCCCGGGCCTGATCGCGGACGCCAAGGAAGTGCTGCTCAAGCTGTTCGACGCCGACGCGGAATACTCGGCCGACACGCTGGAGGGCATCTACGACGAACTGGAGAAGGTCAGCAAGCAGGTCCTGTCCGGCGAGGTCACCGACACGCTGGCCGGCGAGGCGCTGGAAGCCATCGCCCGCCAGGAAGACCTGAACGGCCGCATCCGCCGCAACGTGATGGACACCCGCCGCGCGGTCAGCTTCATGATGCGCAGCCGCATGCTCACCGCGGAGCAGTTCGAGGAGGCGCGGCAGATCCTGCGGGACATCGAGTCCCTGGACAACCACACGGCCTTCCTGTTCGACAAGATCAACTTCCTGATGGACGCCACCGTCGGCTTCATCAACATCAACCAGAACAAGATCATCAAGATCTTCTCGGTGGCCAGCGTCGCCCTGCTGCCGCCCACGCTGGTGGCGAGCCTGTACGGCATGAACCTGCAGTTCCCGGAGCTCGCGACCCTGGGCCCCGCGGCCTACCCCTACGTGCTGCTGCTGATGGCGGCCAGCGCGCTGGTGCCGATGTGGTACTTCCGCAAACGCGGCTGGCTGCGCTGAAGGCTCAGGCCGGCACGGGCGCGCGCCAGACGGCCAGGATCCCCAGCAGGCACAGGGCGAGCGCCGTGCTCGCGCCGCTCGGCCAGTCGAATGCCCACGACCAGCCCATGCCGGCCAGGCAGGCGGCCACCCCCAGCGGGACCGCTTTCCCCAGCGCCACTCCGCGCTGGGTCCAGAGGGCCGGCCCGATCAGCAGGGCGAAGACCAGGTACAGGCCGAGGGTCTGCACGGCCATTGACAGGGCCAGCGCGAACGCGGGGTAGAAGACGGCGTCGCGCCGCAGCACGCCGCCGCGTAGCGCGGACAGCGTCAGCACCAGGCTCGCGGCCGCGGCGAGCAGGAGCACCGCGCTCCACGGAACCCAGAGCACGTCGGCGGCCAGCAGGCGAGCGAGGCGCTCGCGGCCGTGCGGGTCGAAGGCGACGGCGATTACCGAGATGCCGGCGCCGGCGACGTAGACCAGCCCGATCAGCGCCTCGCGCTGTTCCGGCCAGCGCCGCGCCAGCCACCAGACTCCGGCCGACCCGAGCAGGGCCGCCGCGGCCGCCGCGACGGAGGACAGCAGTGCGCCCGGCTCCTCCACCAGCGCCCCTGCCGCCAGCACGCCGCAGGCGGCGATCTGCGCGACCGCGAGGTCGATGAACACCACGCCCCGCGCCAGCACCTGCGCCCCGAGCGGCACCAGCACCAGGCTCGCCAGCAGCAAGGCGGCAGCCGGCGCGGCCAGCCAGGCGAGATCCGCGTTCATCGGCGCGCGGCCAGCAGCCGCTCGATCAGGTGGTCGAACAGGCCGGCCAGCGTGTCGGCAGGCGCCTCCTCGGTCACGGTGGACGGCAATTGCAGCAGCGTCACCCCGCTGCCCAGTTGCTGCGCGAGCCACTCGACCCCGCGCGGATCCTGGTAGGCCGAAACGACCAGTGCGCGCGGCGGCGTGCCGCGCACGCCTTCCAGCACTTTCTGCAGGTGGCCCGGCGTGGGCGGCACGCCCGGTTTGGGCTCCAGGTCCGCCACCTGCACGATGCCCAGCCAGCGCCAGAGGTAGGCAAAGGTGCTGTGCTGTGCCGCCACCCGCATGCCGCGCAGCGGCGCGGCGCGCTGCTCCCACTGCGCGATCCGCGCGCGCCAGTCCGACTGGAAGGCCGCGAGCCGCGCGCGGTAGCCGTCGCGGCCGGCCGGGTCGACCTGTTCCAGCCGCGCCGCCACCGCGGCGGCCACCTGCAGCAGGCGATGCGGATCGAGGTGCGCGTGCGGATTGCCCGCCGCATGGACATCGCCTTCGAACACCGAGCCGGGGGCCCGTGGGTCGATCAGCGCCACCTGCTCCGCCGCGAACAGCAGGCCGGGCGCGCCTTTCTGCACGCGCGGATTGCCGGCGCGCTGCTGCAGCATCGGCAGCCAGCCCGCCTCCAGCTCGGCGCCGGTGCAGACCGCGAGGTCCGCCTTGCGCAGCATCGCGATCAGGCTCGGGCGGGCCTCGATGTGGTGCGGGTCCTGCCGGGCATGGGTGGCGCTGCGCACCTCCGCCGCGGGAGCGAGCTGGCGCACCAGCGCCGCCCATTCGGGCTCGCAGGTGAAGACGCTCAGGGCCTGCGCGCTGCCGGCACCGCACAAGGCACACGCGGCGAGCGCGGCGCGCCACCAGGGACTGCGGGTTTCAGAAGGAATGGGATGCATGGGCGCCGAAGTTGAGGATGTACTGAGCTGCACGCTGCGGTTGGCGGCGGGGAAGCCGCCGCGGTCCTGCTGGCGCGTGAACTGCACGCGCAGCGTCTGCGCATGTGAAGGCTTGTATGCGAGCATCGCGGCCGCCTCGCGCAGCCTGCCGTCGTCGAAGTGGTCTTCGTGCGGCTGGCGCACGCGCAGCACGTCGGCGCGCACGCCGGCCTCCCACGCGGGGGCGAAGCGGTACACGACGGCAAGGTAGGCTGCCTGGTGCCGGTCGCTGCGCGTGGCGAACCGATTGGGACGGGTCACCAGCGCGTGCTCGTAGCTCACCCGCAGCTGCTGCTGGCGGTTGTTGCCTTCGGGCGCCCACTTCCACGTGAGGTCGGCCACCCACAGGCGGCGGCCGCTGAAGGCGGCGCCGTGCGCATGGGCGTCTTCGTGGGCCTCGCCGGCTTCCGCGCCCTCCTCGTCGCCATGGTCCTCGACCAGGGCTTCGCGCCGGTTGTGCAGCAGGGACAGGCCGGCTTGCCAGCTCTGGCTGCGCCCGAGGTCGCCGCCGCTGCGCGCCGAGAGCACCAGGGCACCGGGACGGCGCGCGGCGGCCGCTTCCTGCACCAGCTCCCGGCCCCGGAACACTTCCAGGCCAAGGCGGAAGTACAGGTCCGTCGGCGCCGTCCAGTTGATGCGCACGCCGTCGTCGAACCAGTGGCCGCCGAGGAAGGCGCGATACAAGAGCGGCCGCTGGACGAAATCGTCGCCATGCGGATGCTGTTCGTTGAGGTAGCCGAGCTGCGAGGAGAAGCGGCCGGCGCGCAGTTGCAGGCCGGCCGGCAGGGTGCGGGTCTGCACCCAGGCCTCTTCCAGTTCCACTTCGAGATTGCCGTCCAGCGTGTGGGCAGCGGCGGTCGCCTGCGCCTGGAAATGGCGGCCCAGCGGCCCATGGACGCTGAGGTCGCTGTGGCCAAGGCCCAGTCCCTGGTCGCGCTGGCCGAGGGCCAGCGAACGCGAGGACGCGGAAAGGTCGAGCACGGCGCCGGCCTGCCAGCCGTCGGCCGGCTGCTGTGCGAAAGCCCCGAAGGCGGAGCAGGAAAGGATCAGGGCCAGGGCGCGGCGGGCTGGCGCCACGCGCGGGATTCCCGGGAAAGCTTGCATGTCATCTCGCTGAAAGGAAGCGGCTGCGCGGCTCCAGGGAGCGGCGCAGGGCGATCACGGGTTCAGCGGGAAGTTGGCGGACCGCGCGCGTCGAAGAGCGCGCACCAGCGGGCCACGAAGCCGGCGTTGCTGGCCAGCAGCATCGCGGCGGGCGGTGCGAGCGGCGCAATGGCGAGCTTGGCCGAAGCCATCGCCGGC
Source organism: Ramlibacter montanisoli (assembly GCF_013087525.1). Taxonomy (GTDB): domain Bacteria; phylum Pseudomonadota; class Gammaproteobacteria; order Burkholderiales; family Burkholderiaceae_C; genus Ramlibacter; species Ramlibacter montanisoli. Next base: position 3,603,164 of record NZ_JABFCS010000001.1, read on the forward strand.
TGCGCGACGACGTCGAACAGGCGGCAGTCGGAGGCGTCGGCATGGCTGCCGAACAAGGCCTCGAAGATCCCGCCCTCGGCATCGCGCGGCTCGGCCAGCGCGTGCACCTCGCTGGCCCCGCGCCAGGCCGCACCGGACTCGCCGTGCAGGCCGCGGTGGATCCAGCCGAGGGCCTGCGCCAGCACGAAGGCGGCCAGCAGCACCAGGACCGCGAGTCGCTGCGCGGCCGTGCGTGATGGCATCGAGGTGGCGGTCATGGGACGGAACGACGGGCGAGCATAGCAGCCCTTGCAGCGGCGCAACGGGCCGGCGCCGACCATCGCGCCTTGCCTCGCGGTTGTCGCGCGCGCGTCCTGGCTTCGGCGGGGTTCCTGTCCCCGCCGTGCATCATGGCGCGGACGGAGGTGCGATGAAAAAGAGGAACGGTGCGCGGCCCGCCGCGCTGGGAGCGCTGCTGCTGGCCGCCGGCTCGGCCTGGGCGGCCGGGGGACACCACGCAGTGGACGATGCGGACATCCTCGGGGACCAGGAATGCGAGCTCGAAGGCTGGTTCAGCCGCGCCCGCGGCGGCGAGCGCGGGCTCCATGCCGGCGCCAACTGCCGCGTGGGTCCCGTGGAGCTCGGCGTCGCCAGCGAATACGCGCGCTTCGAGGGCGAGTCCCAGACCGCCTGGGGCCTCGAAGCCAAGTGGGCGACCGAAGTCGCGCCCGGCTTCAGCCTGGGCGCCAAGGTCGGCCCGGCCTGGGCCGCGCACGTGCGTCCGCGCTACCAGGGCGCGTCGGCGTCGGCGCTGGCAACCTGGAAGGTCCGTGATGCCCTGGCGCTGCATGCCAACCTGGGCCGCGACTTCGTGCACCACGGGGAGGACCAGAGCCGCTATGGCGCCGCCGTGGAGTGGGCGCCGGCGCCGGCGTGGTCGCTGATGGCCGAGCGCTACAAGGAGGAAGGCACGCACTTCGTCCGCGGCGGCGTCCGCTTCCTGGGTGGCGAGAACTGGAGCGTGGACCTGAGCCGCTCGCACCGCCTCTCCGGCCCCGCGCACTCGGCCTGGACGCTCGGCGCCACCTGGTCCTTCGACCGCAAGTGATCAGCCGGCGCGCAGGAAGGCCTCGACGATCGCCGCCGAGTGGCGGCTCGCCACCTGGTCGATGAAGCTGAGGAAGTCGCCATGCGCCGCGTCGTCGGCGCGGTCCGAGACGGTGCGCACGGCGGCGAAGGGCACGCCGTAGTCGTGGCACACCTGCGCGAAGGCCGCACCCTCCATCTCCACCGCCAGCGCATCGGGCAGCGCACGCTGCAGCGCCTGGCTTTCGGTGGCGCTGGAGACGAAGCGGTCGCCGCTGACGATCAGGCCGCGATGCAGCCGGGTGCCGTGCAGCGCCTGGCGCACGGCGGCCGCCAGCTTTTCGGTCAGCGCCCGGTCGGTGGCGAAGCGGTCGCTGCCGTACAGCGGCACCTCGTAGCGCGGGAACAGCGGCGAGGCATCCAGGTCGTGCTGCAGGAAGGCATCGGCCACCACCACGTCGCCGCGGTTGACGCCGGGGGCGATGCCGCCGGCCACGCCGGTAAAGACGATGCGGTCGACATGGAAGCGCTCGACCAGCGCCGTGGCCGTGGTCGCCGCCGCGACCTTGCCGATACGCGACAGCACCGTGACCACTTCCTGGCCATGCAGGTGCCCGACCCAGAACTCGCGCCCGCCGGCCACCTGCTTGCGCTCGTCCGGCATCAGCGCCAGGACGGCGGACAGTTCTTCGTGCATGGCGGCGACGATGGCGGTGCGCATGGCTGGATTCTGCCCCCCCCCTCCGGGGGAGGGGGGGTGGGGGCGCCCCCATCCCGGCCCTCCCCGGAGGGGGAAGGAGGAACGACCTACTTCTTGTCGCGCAGCTCGCGGCGCAGGATCTTGCCCACCGGCGTCTTCGGCAGATCGGTGCGGAACTCGATCACGCGCGGCTGCTTGTAGCCGGTGAGGTTGGCGCGGCAGTACTCGCGCACCTGCTCCTCGGTCAGCGCCGGATCGCGCTTGACCATCACCAGCTTCACCGCCTCGCCGGTCTTGTCGTCCGGCACGCCGACCACGGCGCACTCGGCGACGCCCGGCATCTGCATCACGACTTCCTCGACCTCGTTCGGATAGACGTTGAAGCCGGAGACCAGCACCATGTCCTTCTTGCGGTCCACGATCTTGAAGTAGCCGCGCTCGTCCATCACGCCGATGTCGCCGCTCTTGAAGTAGCCGTCGGCGGTCATGACCTTGGCGGTCTCGTCGGGGCGCTGCCAGTAGCCGGCCATCACCTGCGGGCCCTTGATCGCGATCTCGCCGGGCTGGCCCAGCGGCACCTCGTTGCCGTCGTCGTCGATGCACTTCATGTGCGTCGAGGGCAGCGGCACGCCGATGGTGCCGGTGAACGCGGTGCTGGTGACCGGGTTGCAGCTCGCCGAGGGCGAGGTTTCGGACAGGCCATAGCCCTCGCAGATCGGGCAGGCCGTCTTCTCCAGCCAGAGCTTGGCCACGGCGCCCTGCACCGCCATGCCGCCGCCCACCGACACCTTCAGGTTGGACCAGTCCACCTTGCCGAAGTCGGGATGGTTGGCCAAGCCGTTGAACAGCGTGTTGACCGCCGGGAAGCTGTGGAACTTGTGCTTGGACAGCTCCTTGAGCACCGCCGGCAGGTCGCGCGGGTTCGGGATCAGGATCAGCTTTCCGCCGGTGCGCAGGTTGAGCATCATGCCCACCGTGAACGCGAAGATGTGGTACAGCGGCAGCGCGCACACCGAGGTCGGCTGCTCGTTCGCCGGCACCTTGCCCATCATCGGCTGGTTCCAGGCTTCCGACTGCAGCAGGTTGGCGATCACGTTGCGGTGCAGGAGCACCGCGCCCTTCGAGACGCCGGTGGTGCCGCCGGTGTACTGCAGCACCGCCACGTCGTCGGGCTTGATCTCCGGCTTGCGCAGCGTGCCGCGCGTGCCGCGGTCGATCGCGTCCTTGAACCTCACGGCGCCGGGAAGCGAATAGGCCGGCACCATCTTCTTGACCTTGCGCACCACGTAGTTGACCAGCGCGCCCTTCACTCCACCCAGCATGTCGCCCATGGCGGCCAGCACCACGTGCTTGACCGGCGTGTTGGCGATGCACTGCTGCAGCGTGTTGGCGAAGTTCTCGATGATGACGATCGCCTTGGAGCCCGAGTCCTTGAGCTGGTGCTCCAGCTCGCGCGGCGTGTACAGCGGGTTCACGTTCACCACCACGAAGCCGGCGCGCAGGATGGCCGCCACGGCCACCGGGTACTGCGGCACGTTGGGCATCATGATCGCCACGCGGTCGCCCTTGGCCAGGCCCAGCCCCTGCAGGTAGGCGGCGAAGGCGCGGCTGAGCGAGTCGGTCTCGCCGAAGGTGAGGTCCTTGCCCATGAAGCTGTAGGCCGTGCGGGCCGCGAACTTCTGGAAGCTCTCCTCCATCAGCTGCACGAGCGACGCGTACTGCGCCGGTTCGATGTCGGCCGGCACGCCTGGCGGATAGGCCGACAGCCAGGGGCGGCCGGTGGTGGTGGCGATCGGCGCGGTGGTGGTGGCGGTGTTCATGCTTGTCTCCTGTGTTCAGTCCAATGCCGGCTGCCGGCCGTCAGGCTTTCAGGGCGGCCAGTACCTCGTCGAGCATCTTCTTGGCGTCGCCGAACAGCATGCGGTTGTTGTCCTTGTAGAACAGCGGATTGTCGACGCCTGCGTAGCCGGAGGCCATGCTGCGCTTCATGACGATAGCCGTGCGGGCCTTCCAGACTTCCAGCACCGGCATGCCGGCGATCGGGCTCGCCGGATCGTCCTGTGCCGCCGGGTTCACGATGTCGTTGGCGCCGATGACCATGGCGACGTCGGTCGCCGGGAAGTCGGCGTTGATCTCGTCCATTTCCATCACGATGTCGTACGGCACCTTGGCCTCGGCCAGCAGCACGTTCATGTGGCCGGGCATGCGGCCGGCCACCGGGTGGATGCCGAAGCGCACGTTCACGCCCTTCTCGCGCAGGTGCCGGGTGATCTCGAACACCGTGTGCTGCGCCTGCGCCACCGCCATGCCATAGCCCGGCACGATGATGACGCTCTTGGATTCGCGCAGCAGCTCCGCCGTCTCGACGGCACTGATCGGCGACACCTCGCCGGCCGGCTGCGCACCGGCGGCCGCGGCCGGCGCGCCGCCGCCCGTGCCGAAGCCGCCCGCGATCACGCTGAGGAAGTTGCGGTTCATCGCGCGGCACATGATGTACGACAGGATGGCGCCCGAGGAGCCGACCAGCGCGCCCACCACGATCAGCAGGTCGTTGCTCAGCATGAAGCCGGTGGCCGCGGCGGCCCAGCCCGAATAGCTGTTCAGCATCGACACCACCACCGGCATGTCGGCGCCGCCGATGGCCATGACCATGTGCACGCCGAACAGCAGCGCGATCACCGTCATCACGATCAGCGCGGTCATGCCCGCCGGGATGCTCTGGGCCTGCACGAATTCGCGGCCGAACCAGACCACCAGCAGCAGGCCGATCAGGTTGATCCAGTGGCGTCCCGGCAGCAGCAGGGGCTTGCCGCCGATGCGCGCGGAGAGCTTGCCGAAGGCGATGATCGAGCCGGAGAAGGTGACGGCGCCGATCAGGATGCCGATGTAGATCTCCATCTCGTGGATCGACTTCTCCGCGGGCGTCGCGAACACCGTCGACGTGTCGACGTAGCTGGCGTAGCCGACCAGGCAGGCGGCCAGGCCCACCAGGCTGTGCATCAGCGCGACCAGCTCCGGCATCTGGGTCATCTGGACCTTCTTGGCCGCCAGCAGGCCGACGGCGCCGCCGGCGACGAGCGCGCCGACGATCCAGGCGTAGCCGGCGGGCGTGACGCGCGGGCTCAGGACGGTCGCCAGCACGGCGACGGCCATGCCGATGATGCCGAACAGGTTGCCGCGGCGCGCCGTCTCGGGGTTCGAGAGCCCGCCCAGGCTGAGGATGAAGAGGATGGTGGCGCCGATGTAGGAAGCGGTGGCGAGGCTTGCGGTCATGTCCGTGTCCTTCTTCTTATTTGCGGAACATCGCCAGCATGCGCCGCGTCACCGCGAAGCCGCCGAACATGTTGACGGCCGTGAGCGCGAGCGCGAGCACCGCCAGCCCCAGGATCAGCAGGTTGGGCCGATCGGCGCCGCCGGCGCCGGTGAGCGGCGGCGCGATCTGGACCAGCGCGCCGATCGCGATGATCGAGGAGATCGCGTTGGTCACGCTCATGAGCGGCGTGTGCAGCGACGGCGTCACGTTCCAGATCACCATGTAGCCGACGAAGCAGGCCAGCACGAACACGGTGAAGTGCGACAGGAAGCTGGCGGGCGCGTACATGCCCACCAGCAGGAACAGCAGCGCGCCGACGCCGAACACGATCGCCAGCGATTTCGCGGACATCGGCTCACTGCTGCCGTGGCCGTGGCCCTTGGGCGCGGCGACGGCCGCGGCGGACGGCTTGGCCGGCGCCGCCGCCGGCAGCTTGGGCGGGGGCGGCGGCCAGGTGATGTTGCCCTCCTTGACCACCGTCAGGCCGCGCAGCGCGTCGTCGTCCATGTTGACGTCGATCACGCCGTCCTTGGTCTTGCACAGCTCCTCGGCCAGGCGGAACAGGTTGGTCGCGTAGAGGGTGCTCGACTGCTTGGCCAGCCGGCTGGCCAGGTCGGTGTAGCCGATGATGGTGACGCCGTGCTTCACGACGGCCTGGTTCGGCTCGGTCAGCTCGCAGTTGCCGCCCTGCTCCGCCGCCATGTCGACGATGACGCTGCCGGGCTTCATGGTGCGCACCATGTCGGCGGTGATCAGCTTGGGCGCCGGCTTGCCGGGAATCAGCGCGGTGGTGATGATGATGTCCACCTCGCGCGCCTGCTTCGCGTACATCTCGCGCTGCGCCTGCTGGAAGCCCTCGCTCATCACCTTCGCATAGCCGCCGCCGCCCGAGCCTTCTTCCTCGTAGTCGACCTTGACGAACTCGCCCCCGAGCGACACGACCTGGTCGGCGACCTCGGCGCGCGTGTCGTTGGCGCGCACGATGGCGCCCAGGTTGGCCGCGGTGCCGATCGCGGCCAGCCCGGCCACGCCGGCGCCGGCGATGAAGACCTTGGCCGGCGGGATCTTGCCGGCGGCGGTGATCTGGCCGTTGAAGAAGCGCCCGAAGGCGTTGGCCGCCTCGATGACGGCGCGGTAGCCGCTGATGCCGGCCATGGAGGTCAGCGCGTCCATCTTCTGGGCGCGCGAGAGCTGCCGGGGCAGCGAATCGATGGCCAGCACGGTGGCCTTGCGGGCCGCCAGTTGCTGCATCAGTTCCGGGTTCTGCGCGGGCCAGATGAAGCCGACCAGCGTCGTGCCTTCGCGCAGCAGGCCGACCTCTTGCGGGCTCGGCGCGCGCACCTTGAACACGATGTCCGACATCGCCCAGAGTTCGGCGGCGGTCGGCACGACCTGCGCGCCCGCGGCACGGTAGGTGTCGTCGCTGAAGTTCGCCGCGTCGCCGGCGCCGCTTTCCACGGCCACCCGGAAGCCGAGCTTCACCAGCTTCTCGACCACCTCGGGCACGGTCGCGACGCGCTTCTCCAGGGCCGCGGTCTCCTTCGGGACGCCGATCAGCAAGGGCCGCCTGGCCGCCTCGGGGGTCACGGCAACACGGGACTCGCCCGCCTGGGTTTCGGCAGGGACGCCAATCTGCATGAACGCTGCTCCTCGTACGGAGTTGTTGATCTTCGAGCGTGCCCCTCCGCGGACACGTGGCTGAATGCAAGCTTACATGAAACCCTGCTGAGCTCCACCGTTCGCGCCAGGGGGCACACTCTCATGCGCACCCTCCGGAGACCTGCCTGATCCGCCTCGTCGCCCTCACGGCCGCCTTGCACCTGTACATCGGCATGCGCCTGGCCGGGGACCTGCCGTGGTCGGCGGGCGTGGCGCTCGCCGCGATGCTGGTGGCGTCCGCGCTGCTCACCCCCGCCTCCCTGTTCGCGCGCCGCCTGCTGCGCCCGCCGGCCTCCGACCGCCTGACCTGGGCCGGCATGCTGTTCATGGGCCTGTTCTCGTCGCTCCTGGTGCTGACCCTGATGCGCGACCTCGTGCTGCTGGCCGCGCGGCTCGGCGCCCCCTGCCGGCGGGATTCGCCGCCGCCAGCGCAGCGGCGGTGCCACTGCTGGCGCTGGCCTTCAGCGCCATCGGCTATGCCAATGCGCGGCGCACCGCCCAGGTCGTGCGCGTGCGCATCGCGCTGCCGGGCCTGGATCGGGCGCTGGAAGGCTTCCGCATCGTGCAGATCACCGACATCCATGTCGGCCCCACGATCAAGCAACACTACCTGCAGGCGATCGTCGACCGCGTGAACGCGCTGCAGCCCGACGTGGTCGCGATCACGGGGACCTCGTGGACGGCTCGGTGGCCGAGCTGCGCGAGCACGTCGCGCCGCTGGCCGCGCTGCGTGCCCGCCACGGCGTGTACTTCGTGACCGGCAACCACGAGTACTACTCCGGCGTGCATGGCTGGGTGCAGGAGCTGCAGCGGCTCGGGATCCGCGTGCTGCACAACGAGCACGTGGTGCTGCAGCATGGCGGCGCGCCGCTGGTGCTGGCGGGCGTGCCCGATTACAGCGGCCATCACTTCGACGCCGCGCACGGCAGCGACCCGGCGGCGGCCCTGCGCGGCGCACCGGCGCATGCGCCGCGCGTGCTGCTCGCGCACCAGCCGCGCAGCGCCACGGCGGCGGCGCAGGCCGGCTTCGACCTGCAGATCTCCGGCCACACGCACGGCGGCCAGTTCCTGCCCTGGACCTTCTTCGTGCCGCTCCAGCAGCCCTTTACGGCCGGGCTGCACCAGCTCGGCCGTTTGCAGGTCTACGTCAGCCGTGGGACGGGTTATTGGGGTCCGCCCAAGCGCCTCGGTGCACCATCTGAAATTTCGGAGCTTCGACTGGCGGCGTCCGTCTGAGTCCTACAGGCCACTGAGGCGTTGTCCGACGCGGCTGAGCTAGACGCGTACCGAACACTGACCGGATGGCACGTGCAGCTTTCCTCCCTTTCTCCCTCGCCGGTGCCTCGGCATCCAATGTCATTTACCTTGGCGCGGCCCTGTGCCGCCGCAAATTCGAACTTTTTATCCAGACGGCTTCGTCGACGAGACCTACCTCGTGGCCGAGCGCTCGCACAAGGAGCGCGCGCATCTCGAGTGGGAGGCCGAGCTCGCGCCGGCCGACTTCCGCAAGCTGCTGGCGCGCGGCGAGTTCCGCGCGATCTGCGATGCGGCGGTGCGCATCGAGGCGCGCTCCAACCTGCTGTTCTCGTTCGAGCGCATGGCGTTGCGCGACGCGGTGAAGACGCCCGCGGGCGCCCGGCTGTTCGCCACCGAGCTCTACGCCTTCCTGTACGGCCCGGGCTCGCTGCAGCGCCGCTTCAGCGACTGGGTGGAGGCGCTCGCCGACCTGCCGCAGCGCCAGAGCAAGGTGCTCACCTGGCCGGTGGCCACGGTGTTCGGCTTCATCGCCCGGCCGGATCGCCACATGTTCTGCAAGCCGCGCGCCACCCGCAAGGCGGCGCACGACTACGGCTACGCGCTCACCTACAGCCCGGTGCCCTCGTGGCCGCAGTACCAGGACCTGCTGACCTTCTCGGCGGTGCTGCGGCGCGACCTGGACCGCAAGCCGGGCTTCAAGGCGCGCGACATGATCGACCTGCAGTCCTTCATGTGGGTGCAGGGCGCGGCCGAATACCAGCCCTGAGCGCGGACGTCAGCCCGCGTTGATCGCGGGCACCGGCACGCCCAGCTTCCTCGCCCAGGGCAGCAGGCTTTCCAGGATGCCTTCGTGCAGCGCCACGCCGGTTTCGGCCTGGCTGGCGGCCTGGCGGTAGGCGCGCTCGCCCGGCAGCCGCACGGGGCGGCCCGCGGTCGCGGGCTTCGAGGCCCGGCACTGGCGCGCGACCTCGCCCAGCTGGCGCTCGAAAGCCGCGAGGCCCGCGAAGGCCTGCGGGTCCAGCACCTGCAGGAACACGGTGGCGCCCCAGCCTTCGCGCGGGTCCGCGCGGCCGTGGCCGGCCAGGCCGCCGGTGAGGGCTTCCACCAGCAGCGACAGTCCGTAGCCCTTGTGGCCCGAGTCCAGTCCGCCCAGGGGCAGGATGGTGCCTTTCGGTTCGTTGAACAGCACCGCGGGATCGTCGGAGGCTTGCCCATGGCCGTCGATCAGCCAGGGCGCGGGCAGCCTGCCGCCTTGCTGGTGCAGCCGGTTGGTCATGCCGTTGGTGGTGGTGGAGGTCGAGATGTCCACCGACACCGGCGTGCCGCCGGTGGGGAAGCCGGCCGAGACCGGGTTGGGCGTGAACACCGGATCCAGGCCGCCGAAGGGCGCGACGCTGGCCGTGTTGGGGTCGGAACAGGCCAGCAGCAGCACGAGTCCCTGCTCCGCGGCGCGCCGGTGGTAGCTCGCGAGGCTGGCGATGTGGTGGCTGCGGCGGATCACCACGGTGCCGGTGCCCTGCGTGCGCGCCATGGCGGCGGCGCGGTCGAGCGCGCGCAGCACCAGCCATGGGCCGGGCAGGCGGCGGCCATCCCAGAGCTGCGCGGCGGGCAGCGAGGACAGCAGCTCGGGGTCGCCGTCCACGGCCATGCTCCGCTTCTCGATCTCTCCCAGGTAGCCCGCCAGCAGCTGCAGGCCGTGCGTGGTGTGGCCCATGAGGTCGCCGTCGACCAGCACCGCCGCCACGGCCTGCGCCTTGCCCTGCGGCAGGCCGGCGCGCAGCAGGAGGTCCTGCGCGAATTCGGTGAGGTGCGAAACGGCGATACGGCCGCGGGAAGATTCTGTGGACATGGCTCTCTTGGTTCTTGCTCCTTCCCCCTTTGGGGGAAGGCTGGGATGGGGGCGCTCGATGCAAGGGAAGGCGCTGTCGCGAGCGCCCCCACCCCAGCCCCCTCCCCGGAGGGGAGGGAGAAAGGCAGTGTTACTGCTTCAGGCCCAGCTTCTGGATCAGGCCCTTGAAGAACTCATGGTCGCGCGCCATCACCGCCCCGAAGGCGTCGCCGTCGGCATACGCATAGCCCATGTTCTGCTTCTCCAGCGCCTCGCGCAGGCTGGGTTCCTGCATGGTCTTGGCGGTTGCGGCGCGCAGCGCGGCCACGATTTCCGGCGGCGTGCCCTTGGGCACGGCCAGGCCGCGCCAGGTGCCGATGGAGATGTCCAGGCCCTTCTCCTTGAGCGTGGGCACGTTCTCGAAGCCCTTGATGCGCTGGTCGGACATCACCGCCAGCAGGCGCAGCTTGCCGGCCGCCACGTGCTGGTGGACTTCCGCGGCGCTGACCGTGATGGCTTCGATGTGGCCGCCCAGCAGGGACAGCGCGGCGGGGTTGGCGCCGGCGAAGGGAATGTGGTTGAACTTGGCGCCGGTCTTGTCTTCGATGGCCGCGGCCGCCAGGTGCCAGGTGGATCCGTTGCCGCCGTTGCCGATGCGGAAGTCGCCCTTCTTGGCGGCGGCGAGGAACTCCTCGACGGTCTTCCAGGGCGCGTCGGCGCGCACGGTGATCGCGGCCGGGTCGTAGTTCAGGCGGGCGATCGGCGTGAAGTCCTGGTGGGTGATCTTGGTCAGGCCCATGTTCGGCTGCGTCATCAGGTCGGTCGCCAGCAGCGCCACCTTGTAGCCCGGCTCCTTGCCGTTCAGCACGTCGGCCCAGCCGATGGCGCCGGCGGCACCCGGCTTGTTCATCACGATCAGCGGCTGCGGCAGGTGCTTGACCGCGGCCACCGCGAAGGCGCGCCCGAGCACGTCGGTGCCGCCGCCCGCCGGATAGGGGACGACCAGTTCGACCGGCTTGGTCGGGAAGGCCGGGGCCTGCGCGAGTGCGGACAGGGGAAGCGCGGCGGCGCAAAGCAGGCCGAGAAGCTGGCGGCGGGTGGCATGGGTCATGGGTGTGTCTCCAGGGGAACGGGTGGGGTGAAGGGGTGTCGTCAGGTGATCGCGCCGAGCTGCCAGGGCACGAATTCGTTCTGGCCGTAGCCGTGCAGCTCGCTCTTGGTCTTGTCGCCCGAGGCCATGCGCAGGATGGCCTGGAAGATCTGCTCGCCCATGGCGTCGACCGAGACTTCGCCCTCGGCGATGGGGCCGCAGTTGATGTCCATGTCGGCCTGCTGGCGCTGCCACAGCGCGTTGTTCGTCGCCAGCTTCAGCGAAGGCGCGGGCGCGCAGCCGTAGGCCGAGCCGCGGCCGGTGGTGAAGCAGATCAGGTTGGCGCCGCCGGCGACCTGGCCGGTGGCGCTGACCGGGTCGTAGCCCGGCGTGTCCATGAACACGAGGCCGGCGCTGCGCACCGGCTGTGCGTACTCGAGCACGTCGACCAGGTTGCTGCTTCCGCCCTTGGCCACCGCGCCGAGCGACTTCTCGAGGATGGTGGTGAGGCCGCCCGCCTTGTTGCCGGCCGAGGGGTTGTTGTTCATGTCGGCGCCCATGCGCTCGCAATACGTTTCCCACCAGCGGATGCGTTCGAGCAGCTTGTCCGCGACCTCGCGGCTTTGCGCGCGACGGGTCAGCAGGTGCTCGGCGCCGTAGATCTCGGGCGTTTCCGACAGGATGGCCGTGCCGCCGTGGCGCACCAGCCGGTCCATCGCCGCGCCGAGCGCCGGGTTGGCGGTCATGCCGGAGTAGCTGTCGGAGCCGCCGCATTGCAGGCCCACCACCAGGTGGCGCGCCGGCACCGGCACCCGCTCGACCTTGTTCGCTTCGGGCAGCAGGGCGCGTACCGCATCGACGCCGCGCTGCACCGCCAGGGCGGTGCCGCCCGCGTCCTGGATGTTGAAGGCCTGCAGGGCCGCGCCTTCCAGGCCTTCGTGTTCGATCCAGCTGGAGATCTGGTTGGTTTCGCAGCCCAGGCCGATCACCAGCACGGCGGCGAAGTTGGGATGGCGCGCGTAGCCGGCGAGCGTGCGCCGCAGCACGCGCAGGCCCTCGCCTTCCGAATCCACCGCGCAGCCGGCACCGTGGGTGAGCGCCACCACCCCGTCGATGTTGGGAAAGTCCGCCAGCGCCTCCGGCCGGATGTCGCGCCGGAACTGGTCGGCGATCGCCCGCGCCGCGGTGGCCGAGCAGTTCACCGAGGTCAGCACGCCGATGTAGTTGCGCGTTGCGATGCGGCCGTCGGCGCGGACGATGCCCATGAAGGTTGCCGGCTGTTCCGCCGGCAGCGTCGGCTTCGCATCGATGCCGGCCACGGAGGCCGCATCGCGCTCGAAGCTGCCCATGGCCAGGTTGTGCACGTGCACGTGCTGGCCGGCGCGGATGGCCTGCGAGGCGAAGCCGATGATCTGGCCGTAGCGGCGCACCGGCTCGCCGGCCGCGATGTCGCGCGTCGCCAGCTTGTGGCCGGGCGGAACGAGGCCGATCACGCCGACCTTCTCGTCGGCCAGGAAGGTCCCGGCCATCAGCTGCTGGCGGGCGATGACCACGTCGTCGCCGGCGTGCAGGCGCAGCGTGCGCGAGGGCGTCGCGCCGGAAGTGGAGGCGTCCATCAGAGCCCCTTGGCCAGCAGGCCGCGGCGTGCGAGGTTGGCCATGAAGGCGCGCAGCCCGAAGGTCCAGGGCGCGGCCTGCTCGCTGTGCTGCACGCGGTTGCACAGCTCGCCCAGGCGGGCGCTGCGGATGCTCACGCGGTCGCCCACCTTGTGGGTGAAGCCGGCGCCGGGCGCATCGCGGTCCTGCGTGGGCGCGAACAGCGTGCCCAGGAACAGCATGAAGCCGTCCGGGTACTGGTGGGCGGCGATCGCCTGCGCCACGATGTCCTGCGGTTCGCGGCTGATGAACTCCATGGAGTTCACGCCTTCCAGCACGAAGCCTTCCGGGCCCTCCACGCGCAGGTCGAGCCGCTCGCGCCGCATCTCGGCCGCGCCGAAGCTGTCGTCGAACAGGCGGATGAAGGGACCGATCGCGCAGGACGCGTTGTTGTCCTTGGCCTTGGACAGCAGCAGCGCGCTGCGGCCTTCCAGGTCGCGCAGGTTGACGTCGTTGCCCAGGGTGGCGCCGACGATCTCGCCGCGGCTGTTGACGGCCAGCACGACTTCCGGCTCCGGGTTGTTCCAGGAGGAGTCGGCACGGATGCCGATGTCGGCGCCGGTGCCCACGGAGGACAGCACCGGTGCCTTCGAGAACACCTCGGCGTCGGGGCCGATGCCGACTTCCAGGTACTGCGACCACAGGCCCTGCTCCTGCAGCAGCTTCTTCAGCTGCATGACTTGCGGCGAGCCGGGCTTGACGGCCGACAGGTCGGTGCCGATCTGCTTCACCACGCGGGCGCGCACTTCCTGTGCCTTGGCCGGGTCGCCGTCGGCCTGCTCCTCGATCACGCGCTCGATCAGGCTGGTGGCGAAGGTGACGCCGGCGGCCTTGACCACCTGCAGGTCGCAGGGCGCGAGGAAGAAGGGTTTGCGCGGGTCGCGCACGGCCTCGTCGCTGTTGGCCAGGATCTCTTCCAGGCTGCCCAGGCGTTCGCCGGTGGCCTCGCGCACGCGGCGCGCCGGCTCGTCGAAGTCCAGCAGCGTGCTGACGGTGGGGAATTCGGTGCTCAGGTCGTAGATGCCGTGGGCGCGGATGGCGACGACCGAAGGGCCTTGCACGTCCGGCCGCCACACGCGGCCGACCAGGGTGCCGGTGTAGCCGTCGTCGGGCAGGAAGCGGGCTGCCTCCAGCGAAAGGGAAAGCGATGACTGCAAGGGGAATCCTCGGGAATGCGGGGAAGGGTCCGGGTTCAGGACCAGGCGGTGGTGCCGGTGAGGCGAGGCGGTTGCGCGGGCGTGCTGCCGCTGACGTTGGCCAGCTCCCAGCCGCGCTCCAGGGCGGCGCGCACGGTGTCGAGGTGGGCGACCATGGCGGCGCGCGCGCCTTCCACGTCGCGGGCTTCGATGGCTTCCACCAGCTTGCGGTGCTCCTGGATCGCCTCCTGGTGGCGCTGCGGGCTGTCGAAGTGCTCGTCGAGCTTGCGGAACATGGCGCTGTAGCGGAAGCTCCAGAGCTGGTGCACCAGGTGCACCAGGGCACTGTTGCCCGAGGCCTCGGCGATGCGCAGGTGGAACAGCGCGTCGGCATCGAGGCCGACGCCGGTGCTGCCGATCTCGTCGGTCATCAGCTGCAGGGTCTCGCGGATGCGCGCGTGGTCCTTGGCGCTGCCGTCGCGCGCGGCCAGCGCCGCGGTTTCGCCTTCGATCAGGTAGCGGGCCGACAGCACCTCGAAGGGGCCGGGTTCGCCGAGCGCCGCGGTCTGCGAGTTGGCCGCCGGGGCGGCATTGACGAACACGCCGAGGCCGACGCGCACGTCCACCAGGCCGTCGATCTCCAGGGCGATCAGGGCTTCCCGCACGGACGCGCGGCTGACGTTGAACTGCTGCGACAGGTCGCGCTCGGAGGGCAGCCGGTCGCCGGGCTTGAACTCGCCCTTGCGCACCAGCTCGGCCAGCTGGTCGGCGATCTGGCGGTAGAGGCGCTTGGAACTGACGGCTTCGATCGGCATGGAGGCTCGGTGGTTAGGTGGTCAGGCCACCGGACAAGTTGGACTTTAGGGGTGGACGCCGGGCGCCGAATCGGGGCTTACCCGCCCGAGGGTTTACCCTTGGATCAGGAAAAGGAGCCTGCGCTCACTTGTGCCGCAGGCAGCGCAGGCCTTCCTCGGCCAGGGGCAGGATGTTGAAGACACCCACGGCGGCCGCGACGCCCAGGAGGTACGCCGGCGGCCAGGGTTCGGCTTTCGCACGCAGCGAAAAATCAGGCGGGCGCCCGCCGAACAGCGCCAGCACCTGGTCCCAGGCCATCACGACCAGTAGCGCCAGCACCATCAGCGGCAGGACCTCCATGAAGCTGTGGACCATCTGCTCGAAGGGGCGCACCTCGCGCCGCGGCACCGTGTAGCGCGCAGCTCCACGAAGGTGGTCGCCTCGTGCGCCAGGAAGGCGGCGAACACGACCAGGAGGACGGCGGCGTTGATCTCCAGCAGGCCCACCGCCAGCAGCGCCGCGCCCATTTCGGCGAACAAGAGCCAATGGAACAGGTTTTCGGGCAGGCCACTGGTGCGTTCGATGCCCGTGCGGCGATGGCACCACCAGTCCGCCAGGCCGGCGACGATCCAGACCGGCATCACCGCGACCATCAGCAGCCAGCGGGCGGCGTCCCCGGCGTTCACTGTGCAAACTGCTCCGTTCCCACCAGCCCGATCTTCACCAGCCCGGCGCGCTGCGCGCTGCTGAGCACCGCGGCGACCGGCTCGTACCGGGCCTTGCGGTCCGCGCGCACGTGCACCTCGGGCTGCTCGGGCTGCGCCGCGGCTTCGCGCAGCCGCGCCTCCAGCGCCGCGCGGTCGGCCAGCGCCTCGCCGTTCCACAGGAACTGGCCGGCGGCATTGACCTCCAGCTGCACCACTTCGGGCGGCACCTGGGGACGCGGCGCGTTGCGGCCCGGCATCTCCAGCCCCACCGAATGCAGCTGGATCGGGATGGTGATGATCAGCATCACCAGCAGGACGAGCAGCACGTCCACCAGCGGCGTGGTGTTGATGTCCACCATCGGCTCGGGATCGGGCTCGGTGCCGGCGCGGATGTGCATGGTCGCTAGCGGGCCGGCGGCTCGGTGAGGAAGCCGATGCGGGCGATGCCCGCCTGCTGCGCGGACAGCACGACGCGCCCCACCGCCTCGTACTCGGCGCGCACGTCGCCGCGGATGTGCAGCTCCGGTTGCGGCTGCATGGCGGCGATCTTCGCCAGCAGCTCGGTGAGCGCGGCGCGGTCCGGCAGGCGCGTGTCGAACCAGTACGTTCCGCCCTGCGCGTCGACGGTGATGATCACGTTCTCCTGCTGCGCATCGCGCTGCTGGTTCTGCTCGCGCGGCAGGGCGACCGCGATCGAGCTGTTCACCACCGGGATCGTGATCAGGAAGATGATCAGCAGCACCAGCATCACGTCCACCAGCGGCGTGGTGTTGATGTCGGCGATCAGCGCGTCCTCACCCTCCTGCTGCGACGCGTAGCGGATCGCCAACTCAGGCTCCCTTGCCGCCGGTGGCCAGCAGCACGGTGTGCAGGTCCGAGCCGAAGGAACGCACGGTGTCCATGGCGACCTTGTTGCGGCGGACCAGCCAGTTGTAGCCCAGCACCGCCGGCACCGCGACCGCCAGGCCGATCGCCGTCATGATCAGCGCCTCGCCCACCGGGCCCGCCACGCGGTCGATCGACGCCTGGCCCGAGGCGCCGATGCGCACCAGCGCGTTGTAGATGCCCCAGACGGTGCCGAACAGGCCGACGAAGGGCGCCGTCGAGCCCACCGTCGCCAGCACCGCCAGCCCTTCCTGCGTGCGGCTGTGCACGGTGCCGACCGCGCGCTCGATGCTCTGCGCGACCCAGGTGTTCAGGTCCACCTTTCCGATCAGGCCGTCGTGCTTGCGCGTGGCCTCGATCGCCGACTCCGCGATGTAGCGGTAGGGGCTGCCCGGCTGCAGCGCCTCGGCGCCCTGCTGCACGCTGTCGGCCTTCCAGAAGCTCTCGTTGGCCGCACGTCCCTGGCCGCCCATCTTCGACTGCGCCAGCAGCTTGGTGACCAGCACGTACCAGCTGGCCAGCGACATGATCACCAGGATGAGGATGGTGGCGCGCGAGACGATGTCGCCCTGCGACCAGAGCGCACCGAAGCCGTACGGGTTGGCGGCGTGGGCCGGCGCCTGGATCGCGGGGAGGTTCTGTTGCGCGAGGGCCGGGACGGCCGTGGCCAGTGGGAGAAGGAGCGCGGCGAGGGTTCGGAGCATGAAGTCGTCGGGTCGCGGGGGCCCCCATTCTGCTGAAGAACAACATAATGCACCATGGACCACCGTTGGCGACCGAGTGTCACCGTAGCGGCCGTGATCGAACGCGACGGCCGCTTCCTGATGATCGAAGAAGAAACGTCGGAAGGCTTGCGCATCAACAACCCGGCCGGACACCTGGACCCGGGCGAGACGCCGGCCGAGGGCTGCGCGCGCGAGGCCATGGAGGAAACCGCCTGGCATTTCGTGCCCACGCACCTGCTGGGCGTGTACATCTCGCGCTTCCAGCGCTCGACCACGGGCGAGGACATCACCTACCTGCGCTTCGCCTTCACCGGCGAGCTGGGCGACCACGTGCCGGACCGGCCGCTGGACGTGGGCATCGTGCGCACGCTCTGGATGACGCCCGACGAATTGCGCGCCACCGCCGAGCGCCACCGCAGCCCGCTGGTGCTGCGCTGCCTGGAGGACTACCTGGCCGGCGTGCGGCACCCGCTCTCGTCCGTGTACTGCGACCCCAGCATCCGCGGCCCGGGCCACGAGCGCGACCCGGTCACCGGCGACGGCGAAGGCCGCTAGCCGCGGCAACGGTTCCTACTTCGGGCAGTTGCCCGACAAGGCGCGCCCGACCACCGACGGCGCATTGAGCAGGCCGCCCACGCTGCCCTGCTTCTCGCCGCCACGCAGGCAGTCGTCGCGGCCCGCCCCTTCCATCCCCTCGGCCAGCGGATCCTTCGGCTTGCCGCGGCGCAGCTGTTCGTTGGCCATGTCGGCCAGGCTGCGGCGCTGCGTGTTCCAGGGACCGGGGGCGATCACGCGCGTGTCGGGCGGCAGGACCAGCGGAGCGGGCGGCAGTGGCGGGCGCGCCGCCGCGGGCGGTGCCACGCCGGGTGCGCCCCAGCCCGGCGCAGGCGCGGGCACCGGCGTCGCGGAGCCGGCGCGCGGCGAACCCGGCGCGACCGGCACGTCGATCACCGGGCCCTGCGAGCGCGGCGGCACGACCGAGGGTGCAGCCGGCGCGGGTGGTGCAGTCACGGGCGCGGGTGCGGGCGGTGCCGGGACCGGGGCCGGTGCGGGAGGGGCTGGGACCGGAGCAGGCGCCGGCGGCGCGGGCACAGGTGCCGGTGCAGGCGGCGCCGGGACGGGCGCGGGTGCGGGCGGCGCGGGCACCGGTACGGGTACCGGAGCGGGTGCAGGTACTGGAGCTGGAGCGGGCACCGGTTCCGGAACGGGAGCCGGCGCGGGCGCGGGCTCGGGAACAGGCGCCGGGGCGGGCACCGGGACTGGAGCCGGCACGGGA
Organism: Ramlibacter montanisoli; assembly: GCF_013087525.1. GTDB lineage: Bacteria > Pseudomonadota > Gammaproteobacteria > Burkholderiales > Burkholderiaceae_C > Ramlibacter > Ramlibacter montanisoli. Next base: position 3,621,255 of record NZ_JABFCS010000001.1, read on the forward strand.
GCGGGAGCGGGAGCGGGAGCGGGAGCGGGTGCCGGAGCCGGTTCCGGCACGGGTGCGGGTGCGGGTGCGGGTGCCGGAGCCGGGACAGGCACGGGCGCCGGCACCGGCGGCAAGGGCACCGGGGCCGGCGGCACCGGTGCTGGCGGCGTCTCCGCCCGCTCCGGCACCGGGGCCGGTGGTGGCTCGATGGGCGGCGCAGGCACCACCACCTCGTTTTCGGTCCGCAGGCGAGGCGCCGCCGCTTCCGGCGCCGGGCTCTCGCGCCGCTCGCGGCGCGGCTTGCGGCGGGGCACCTGCAAGGTGTCGGGCAAGGTGTCGGTGGCCTGCATCGGCAGGCTGGACTCGGGCCGCAGCGTGAACACCGACAGCGGATCGCCCGGCGTCCCTGGCGCGGCGGGCGGCGTGATGGCGCGGCTGGTGTTGCTGCTGCTCGCGGGCGGCGTGCTGAAGGGGCGCACCGCCTGGTAGACCACGTAGCGCACGGCCTGCTGCACCGGGGCGTATTGCAGCAGCATCCAGAGCAGCGCGATGTGCAGCACGCCGCTGGCCGCCAGCCCCGCGGGCGACAGGCGCTGCCGCGGCAGCTTCAACGGGGTGGGCCGGTCCAGCATGAGGGTTTGGGAGCCCGGGGATAATCGCACAGATGGGTCGCAAGCCACGTGTCGTCGTCGGTCTGAGCGGGGGCGTGGACTCCGCGGTCAGCGCGTACCTGCTCCAGCAGCAGGGCTACGAGGTCGTCGCCATCTTCATGAAGAACTGGGAAGACGACGACGACAGCGAGTACTGCTCCTCCAACGAGGACTTCGTCGACGCCGCCAGCGTGGCCGACGTGCTGGGCATCGAGATCGAGCACGTGAACTTCGCGGCCGAGTACAAGGACCGCGTGTTCGCCGAGTTCCTGCGCGAATACCAGGCCGGCCGCACGCCCAACCCCGACGTGCTGTGCAACGCCGAGATCAAGTTCAAGGCCTTCCTCGACCACGCGATGCGCCTGGGCGCCGAGAAGATCGCCACCGGCCACTACGCGCGCGTGCGCCAGCGCAGCCCGGGCGGCAACGTGGTGCGCTACGAATTGCTCAAGGGCCTGGACGAGAGCAAGGACCAGAGCTACTTCCTGCACCGCCTGAACCAGGCGCAGCTGGCCAGGACGCTGTTTCCGGTGGGCGAGCTGCGCAAGTCCACCGTGCGCCAGATCGCCGAGCAGATCGGCCTGCCCAACGCGAAGAAGAAGGACTCCACCGGCATCTGCTTCATCGGCGAGCGGCCCTTCCGCGAATTCCTCAACCGCTACATCAGCAAGGAACCGGGTCCGATCAAGGACCCGCGCGGCCGCGTGATCGGCAGGCACCAGGGCCTGTCCTTCTATACGCTGGGCCAGCGCCAGGGCCTGGGCATCGGCGGCGTGAAGGAAAAGGGCGCGCAGCGCGGCGGCGGCGAGCATGCGCCCTGGTTCGTCGCGCGCAAGGACATGGAGAAGAACACGCTGTGGGTGGTGCAGGGCCACGACCACCCGTGGCTGCTGTCTTCCGTGCTCGAAGCCGACGACGTGAGCTGGATCGCCGGCCAGGCACCCGCCTCCGGCAGCTATGCGGCCAAGACCCGCTACCGCCAGGCGGACGCCGCCTGCAGGCTGTCGCGGACGGAGACCGGCCTCCGCCTGGCCTTCGCCGAGCCGCAATGGGCCGTGACGCCCGGCCAGTCGGCCGTGCTGTACCAAGGCGAAGTGTGCCTGGGCGGCGGCGTGATCTCGTCGGCCCTGGAGGCCGCCGCTTCGCCACCGGTTCAACCGGTGGCGCACCCCGCTTCCTGAACGGAGCCGTCCGCGCGACACGCGGGTGCCGCCGGTGAGGGCTCAGGCGCGCGCGGTGCGGCGGCCCGCGGGCCGCCCGGCGCGCGCCACGTTGGCCGCCACCAGGGCGGCCGCCAGCGTGACCAGCCAGGAGAAGTACACCCACAGCAGGAACACCGGCACCACCGCGAAACCGCCGTAGATGGTCTTGTACGTGGGCACCGAGAGCAGGTAGTAGGCGAAGCCGCGCTTGCCCAGCTCCAGCGCGATGCTGCCGAGAAGAGCGCCGAAGATCGCGTCACGCCGGCGCACGTGCGTGTTGGGCAGGTAATAGAACAGGAAGGTCAGGGCCAGGGTACCGAGCAGCACCGGGCCCAGGTTCAGCACGAAGGCGGCCCAGGGCGGCAGCTTGCCGATCATGCCGAGGGACACGCCCACGAGGTAGGAAGTGGCCCAGAGGCTCGCGCCCAGCGCCAGCGGCCCCACCGCCAGCAGGACCAGGTACACGCCCAGGCGCTTGAGCAAGGGCCTGTTCTTGCGGACCTGCCAGATGCGGTTGAGCGCGTTCTCCACCGTCAGCAGCAGCGCCAGCGCCGCCGCCAGCACGAACAGGAAGCCGACCAGCGTCAGCCCGCCGGCATTGGCGGCGAACTCGCCCAGGTGCCGCAGCACCGTGCGGGAGATGTCGGCCGGCAGCAGGGCCTGCAGCAGATGCTGCTGCAGCGCCTCGTGCAGCTGGCGGAACAGGGGGAAGCGCGTGATCAGCGCGAAGCTCACCGCCAGCAGCGGCACCACCGACAGCACGGTGGTGAAGGTGAGGCTGCCCGCGACCTGCGGCAGGCGTTCCTGCCGCGCGCGCTGGATCGTCAGTCGGGTCAGGCTGATCATGCCGCCTGGCGAGTTGGGGGCGCCGCCGCGTCAGCGGCCCGTGCGCCCGGCCCTGCGTGCGTCAGAACGGAATGTCGTCGTCCATGTCGTCGAAGCCCGAGGCGGGCTTGGACGCGGCCGGACGCTGCCCGGCCGGCGCCGGGGCCCGGCTGGGCGGGGCCGAACGGCGCGGAGCGCTTTCGTAGCCCTCGTCGTCGCTGCCGCCCTGCCCACCCATGCCCTCGCGCTTGCCCAGCATCTTCATCTCGTCGGCGCGGATTTCGGTCGTGTACTTCTCCACGCCGTCCTTGTCGGTCCACTTGCGGGTGCGCAGGCTGCCTTCGACGTAGACCTGCGAGCCCTTGCGCAGGTACTCGCCGGCGATCTCGGCCAGGCGGTCGTTGAAGACCACCCGGTGCCACTCGGTGGCTTCCTTCTGCTCGCCCGTAGTCTTGTCCTTCCAGCGCTCGGAAGTGGCGATGGTGACGTTGCAGACGCGGCCGCCGCTGGGGAACGTGCGCATCTCGGGGTCCTTCCCGAGGTTGCCGACGATGATCACTTTGTTGACGGATGCCATGACTCTGTTCCTCTGAGGTGTCGGGGTCGATTATGTCGCCTGGGCTTCATCGGCAAGCACTTCCTCGGCCGTGTGACGCGCTCGGGGCGCCCGCATGGGCCAGGCGACGACCAGCCACACCAGCATGAGTGCGGCGCAGGCACCGAACAGGCCCGTCACTCCAACGTTCTTGGCCAGCCAGCCGCCGACGGCGCCGCCGGCAAAAAATCCCAGGGATTGCAGCGTGTTGTACACACCGAGCGCGGCGCCTCGGGACTCCGGAGGGGCCATCCGGGACGCCAGGCTGGGCTGCGTGGCTTCCAGGATGTTGAAGCCGCAGAAGAACAGGAACAGCAGCACCGCCAGGGCCGCCAGCCCCGGCCGGAAGGAGGTCGCCAGCAGGCCGACCTGCACCAGCAGCACCAGGCCGATGGCCGACAGGAACACCGCGCGCAGGTAGCCGCGCCGCTCCAGCGAGAACATCCCGCCCATCACCACCACCGAGGCAATCACGGCCGGCAAGTAGATCACCCAATGGCGCTCCTTGGCCAGGCCCGCCTCGACCATCAGCGCGGGCACCGCGACCCACATGGCCAGCTGCACGGCGTGCAGCACGAACACGCCCACGTCCAGCCGCAGCAGGGGGCCGTGGCGCAGCACGTCCACCAGCCGGCCGCGCGGCACGTCGGCGTGCCGCACGGCGCCGGCGGCGTCCACCAGAGCACGACGCCGATGCAGGAGAGGGCCAGCGCGCCGGTGACGACGAACAGCCCGGCCAGGCCGATCTGCGCGGCCAGCAAGGGCGCCACCACCAGCGAGATCGCGAACATCAGGCCGATGCTGGCGCCCACCATGGCCATGGCCTTGGTGCGCACGACGTCGCGCGTCTGGTCGGCCAGCAGGGCGGTCACGGCGGCGGACACGGCGCCGGCGCCCTGCAGCGCCCGGCCGGCGATCAGCCAGCCCAGGGTGGGCGCGGCCGCGGCCATGAAGCTGCCGGCGGCGAACACCAGCAGGCCCAGCACGATCACCTTCTTGCGCCCGAAGCGGTCGGAGGCCAGGCCGTAGGGGATCTGCAGGAAGCCCTGGGTCAGGCCGTAGATGCCCATGGCCATGCCCACCAGCGCGGTGTCGCCGCCACCGGGGTAGCGCGCGGCCTCCAGCGCGAACACCGGCAGCACGAGGAACAGGCCCAGCATGCGGGCCGCGAAGATCATCGCGAGCGACCCGCTTGCGCGGCGCTCGGCCGCGGTCATGCGGGTCGACAGGTCAGGTGGGGATGCGGTCACGGGGGAAGGGGAGCAACAAGCGCGCCAGCGCGCACGGCAAACCCCGCATTCTCCCGTATCCCGCAAGCCGGCCGGGGCGGGACCGGCGTCCCGCCCCTCCCCTGGCTACTTGGGGATGCCGGCCGCGAACCAGGAGCCGCCCGCGCTCAGGATCAGCAGCACGGGGTTGGCGCAGGGCGACGGCGGGATCGGGTTCAGGAACCCATTGATCCGGAAAGCCGTTGGCCGCGAGCGCGACCGGGTTGGCGGGATCCGTGTCGTGGAACACGCCCGCGCAGATCAGCCGGGCGCGCACGCTCTGGCCGCCGGTGGTGCCGACCCCGTTGCCGCCGCCCAGCAGCAGGCCACGGCCGTCGATCTTCACCCGCCCGTCCACGGAGATGTCGGCACTGAGGCTGGCGATCACCCAGGGACGGCCGCCGGGAGGAACGAGGAACACGTCGTTGACGAGGCCGCCCGCGCGCAGCGGCTGCGAACCGATCCCCCTTCGAAGCGGACCAGCGGTTCGACGGCGGCGGCCGCCAGCGGGGCCATGCAGACTGCAGCGAGCGCGAGCGCGCGGATGAGATGTCGCATCGTGTCCTCCTTGGGTGTGACGATGCATGAACGACCCGCCCGCGCGGTCCATTCCGCGCCGATACAAAAACGCACCAGATCCCCGGATGGCCGCGCGTTGCCCGCTCGCTCTATCATGTCGGGTTTACCCGGGTGCGCCGAGAGCAGTGAACGACAGTACAGAAGGCAAGTACCTCCATGAGGCCAGGGGCCAGCGGATCAGCATCCGCGGGGCGCGCACGCACAACCTGAAGAACATCGACCTGGACCTGCCACGCTACCAGCTGGTGGTGATCACGGGCCTGTCCGGCTCCGGCAAGTCCTCGCTCGCGTTCGACACGCTCTATGCCGAGGGGCAGCGGCGCTACGTCGAAAGCCTGTCGGCGTACGCGCGCCAGTTCCTGCAGCTGATGGACAAGCCCGACGTCGACATGATCGAGGGCCTGTCGCCCGCGATCTCGATCGAGCAGAAGGCCACCAGCCACAACCCGCGCTCCACCGTGGGCACGGTCACCGAGATCCACGACTACCTGCGGCTGCTGTTCGCGCGCGCCGGCACGCCCTACTGCCCGGAGCACGACGTCCCGCTGCAGTCGCAGACCGTCTCGCAGATGGTGGACGCGGTGCTGGCGCTGCCCGAGGACACGCGGCTGATGCTGCTGGCGCCGGTGGCGCGCGAGCGCAAGGGCGAGTTCACCGACCTGTTTGCCGAGATGCAGGGCCAGGGCTACGTGCGCTTCCGGGTGGCCGGCGAGGTGTTCGAGTTCGACCAGCTGCCCAAGCTGAAGAAGGCCGAGAAGCACGACATCGACGTGGTGGTCGACCGCCTCAAGGTGCGGGGCGACATGCAGCAGCGGCTGGCCGAGAGCTTCGAGGCGGCGCTGCGGCTGGCCGAGGGCCGCGCGGTGGCGGTGGAGATGGACTCGGGCAAGGAGCACATGTTCAACGCGAAGTTCGCGTGCCCGATCTGCCACTACTCGATCAGCGAGCTGGAACCGCGCCTGTTCTCCTTCAACTCGCCGGTGGGCGCCTGTCCCAGCTGCGACGGCATCGGCACCATGGAGTTCTTCGACGCGACGCGCGTCGTGGCCTTCCCCGAACTGTCGCTGGCCGGCGGCGCGATCAAGGGCTGGGACCGGCGCAATCCCTATTACTTCAGCCTGGTCGAGAGCCTGGCGCGCCACTACAAGTTCAGCGTGGACGTGCCCTTCCAGGAACTGGCGCCGCACCTGCGCAAGGCGATCCTGCACGGCTCGGGCGAGGAGGAGATCCGCTTCGCCTATGCGCTCGAGTCCGGGCCCTCGGCCGGCCGCAAGGTGAGCAAGAAGCACCCCTTCGAGGGCATCCTGCCCAACATGGAGCGGCGCTACCGCGAGACCGATTCGGCGGCCGTGCGCGAGGAGCTGGCCCGCTACCGCAGCCTGCAGCCCTGCCCCGCCTGCGAAGGCACGCGCCTGCGCAGCGAAGCGCGCCACGTGCGCCTGGGCGACGGCGAGCAGGCGCGCGCGATCTACGAGGTCGGGCACATGACGCTGCGCGACAGCTATGCCTACTTCCAGACGCTCAAGCTGCAGGGCGCCAAGGCCGGCATCGCCGACAAGGTGGTGCGCGAGATCGGCAACCGCCTGAAGTTCCTCAACGACGTGGGCCTGAACTACCTGAGCCTGGACCGCAGCGCCGAAACGCTGTCGGGCGGCGAAGCCCAGCGCATCCGGCTGGCCTCGCAGATCGGCAGCGGCCTGACCGGCGTGATGTATGTGCTGGACGAGCCCAGCATCGGCCTGCACCAGCGCGACAACGACCGCCTGATCGGCACGCTGCAGCACCTGCGCGACCTGGGCAACAGCGTGCTGGTGGTGGAGCACGACGAGGACATGATCCGCGCGGCCGACTACGTGGTGGACATGGGCCCGGGCGCCGGCATCCACGGCGGCGAGGTGGTCGCGCAGGGCACGCCGGCGGAAGTGATGGCCAGCGAGGCCTCGCTCACCGGCCGCTACATGGCGGGCACGCTCAAGATCCCGGTGCCGGCGAAACGCAACCGCCTGGGCGAGCAGCTCGACCCGCAGGTGATCCGCATCGCCGGCGCCAGCGGCAACAACCTGAAGAAGGTCACCGTCGAGATCCCGGTGGGCCTGCTCACCTGCGTGACCGGCGTCTCCGGCTCCGGCAAGTCGACGCTGGTGAACGACACGCTCTACGCAGCGGTGGCGCGCGAGATCTACCGCGCGCACGAGGAGCCGGCGCCGCACGAGGGGATCGAGGGCATCGAGCACTTCGACAAGGTGATCAACGTCGACCAGTCGCCGATCGGCCGCACGCCGCGCAGCAACCCGGCCACCTACACCGGCCTGTTCACGCCGATCCGCGAGCTGATGGCCGAGACCGCCACGGCCAAGGAGCGCGGCTACGGCGCGGGGCGCTTCTCCTTCAACGTGGCCGGCGGCCGCTGCGAGGCCTGCCAGGGCGACGGCGTGGTGAAGGTGGAGATGCACTTCCTGCCCGACGTGTACGTGCCCTGCGACGTCTGCCGCGGCCAGCGCTACAACCGCGAGACGCTGGAGGTGCAGTGGAAGGGCCGCAACGTCGCGCAGATCCTCGACATGACGGTGGAGGACGCCTACGAATTCCTGAAACCCGTGCCCGCGATCGCGCGCAAGCTGCACACGCTGATGGAGGTGGGCCTCTCGTACATCAAGCTCGGGCAGGCCGCGACCACGCTGTCGGGCGGCGAGGCGCAGCGGGTGAAGCTGGCGCTGGAGCTGTCCAAGCGCGACACCGGCCGCACGCTCTACATCCTGGACGAACCGACCACCGGCCTGCACTTCGCCGACACCGACCTGCTGCTGAAGGTGCTGCACCAGCTGCGCGACGCCGGCAACACCATCGTCGTGATCGAGCACAACCTGGACGTCATCAAGACGGCCGACTGGGTGATCGACATGGGTCCGGAAGGCGGTGATGGCGGCGGGACGGTGGTGGTGGCCGGCACGCCCGAGGACGTGGCCGCCCATCCGGAAAGCCACACCGGGCACTACCTCAAGCGTCTGCTCTAGATTTGCGCGAAAGTCGAAACGGGCCTACAAGCACAGCCTTGCGCCTTCCATAGCATTCGCGCATCCCCAACGGAAACTTGGAGCAAAGCATGGAAATCATCGGAATGATCGTGGTCGGCTTCATCGTCGGCCTGATCGCCCGGGCCGTGAAGCCGGGCAACGACCGCATGGGCATCATCTTCACCACCCTGCTGGGTATCGCCGGCTCCTTCCTGGCCGGCTACCTGGGCCAGGCGATGGGCCTGTACACGACCGGCGAGCCGGCCGGCTGGATCGCCTCGGTGATCGGCGCCGTGCTGCTGCTGGTGATCGTGAGCCTGGTGCGCGGTCGCTCGCACCGCGTGCCTTAAGCAGCGGCGCGCGCGGCTTCCAGCACGGCGCGCGTGCGCAGCGCCTCGGCGCGCGCGGCTTCGCCGAAGTCCGCGCCGTTCGAGGCATAGAGGATGGCGCGCGACGAGTTCACCACGATGGGCCCGTCGCCGCGCCAGCCCGCCTTCACGGTCGCCACCGCGTCGCCGCCCTGCGCGCCCACGCCGGGGATCAGCAGCGGCAGCGTCGGCGCGATCGCCCGCACGCGCTCGATCTCGGCCGGATAGGTCGCTCCCACCACCAGCCCCAGCTGCCCGTTCAGGTTCCACGGGCCCTGCGCGAGCCGCGCGATGTGCTCGTACAGCAGCGGCTGGCCTGCCACCGAGGCCAGGCGCTGGTTCTGCAGGTCGTCGCCGCCCGGATTGGAGGTGCGGCACAGGAGGAAGGCGCCCTTGCCGGGGTGCTTCAGGTAGGGCTGCACCGAATCGAAGCCCATGAAGGGCGAGAGCGTGACGGCGTCCGCGCCGTAGCGCTCGAAGGCCTCGCGCGCGTACTGTTCGGCGGTGGAGCCGATGTCGCCGCGCTTGGCGTCCAGGATCACCGGAACGTGCGGGAAGTTCGCGCGCATGTGGCGCATCAGGTCTTCCAGCTGGGACTCGGCACGGTGCGCGGCGAAGTAGGCGATCTGCGGCTTGAAGGCGAGCGCCAGGTCGCCGGTGGCATCGACGATGCGCGCGCAGAACTCGTAGATGCGCGCCGCGTTGTCCTTCAGGCCCGCGGGGAAGCGGGCCGGCTCGGGGTCGAGCCCCACGCACAGCATCGAGCGGTTGCGCTGCTGCGCGCCCTGGAGCATCTCGAGGAAAGTCATGCCCGGGATTCTAGGTTCCGCAGCCCGGCCACAATCCCGGGCCATGCATGCCCTGTCGCGCCAGCAGCTCGCCGTCCTCGTCGTCCTCACCCTCGTCTGGGGCGTCAACTGGCCGGTGATGAAGCTGGGCGTGACCGCCTATCCGCCCCTGACCTTCCGCGCCCTGTCCATGTGGCTGGGCCTGCCCGTGCTGGCCCTGGGGCTGGTGCTGCTGAAGGTGCCCTTCCGGATTCCGCGCGCGCAGTGGCGCGAGCTGTTCTGGCTGGCCACCACCAACATGTTCGTCTGGCACGTGTGCATCATCCTGGCGGTGCGCACGCTGACCAGCGGCCGCGCGGCCATCCTCGGCTACACGATGCCGATCTTTTCCGCCGTGCTGGGCGCGCTGTTCTTCGCCACTCCCCTGGGCCGGAGGGCCTGGATCGGCGTCAGCGCCGCGGCGCTGGGCGTGCTGCTGCTGCTCTGGCACGAGCTCACGCACCTGGCGGGACGGCCCTTCGGCGTGCTGCTGGCGCTGGTGGCGGCCGCCTTCTGGGCATGGGGCACGCAGATGCTGCGCCGCTCGACGATCGCCGCGCCGGCGCTGGCGATTTCCTTCTGGATGACGGTGCTCACTTCGGTGCTGATGGCGGTGCTCGCGTTCGCGTTCGAGCGCCCGCAGTGGACGCTGCCGGACGCGACGGCCACCGGCGCCATCCTGTACAACGCCGTGCTGATCTTCGGCTTCGCGCACGCCGCCTGGACCTACCTGGCGCGCGGCCTGCCACCGGTGGCTTCCACGCTGAGCGTGATGCTGATCCCGGTGCTGGGCGTGTTCAGCGGCGCGGCCTGGCTCGGGGAAGCGGTGCACTGGCAGGACTGGGCGGCGGTGCTGCTGATGGTGGTGGCGATCGCCTCGGTGCTGTGGCCGGCCCGCCGGCCCGCGCATGGATAGTGCTTTTCGATCACTTCACTTTTTGTAGCATCTACAAAGCGGCCGACGGCCCTTCCCGGACCGCGGCCTGTCGCTCCAGCTGTAGGACGGTGCCGCATTTGCCGGCTCGCACAACAGCCGGATCGGCCCCGTCCGGATAATCCCCGGGGCGATGAACCCCTCCAGCGCCTCGCGTCCCGAAAGTTCGCTCGAACAGCGGCTGCAGCTGCTGATCGAGGCCGTCACGGATTACGGCATCTTCCTGCTGGATCCGGAGGGGCACATCGTTTCCTGGAACAGCGGCGCGCAGAAACTCAGGGCTGGCGCCGCGAGGAAATCCTCGGCAAGCACTTCTCCACCTTCTACCCGCCCGATGCCGTGGCCTCCGGCTGGCCGCAGGAGGAACTGCGCCTGGCCCAGGCGCGCGGCCGCTTCGAGGACGAGGGCTGGCGCCTGCGCAAGGACGGCTCGCGCTTCTGGGCCAACGTGGTGATCACGGCGCTGTACGGGCCGATGGGCGAGCTCACCGGCTTCGCCAAGATCACGCGCGACCTGACCGAGCGCCGGCGCGCCGAGGAAGAACTGCGCATCAGCGAGGAGCGCGTCCGGCTGCTGGTGGACAGCGTGCGGGACTACGCGATCTTCATGCTGGACCCCGAGGGCATCGTGCAGAGCTGGAACGCGGGAGCGCAGGCCATCAAGGGCTACGAGCCGGCGGAAATCATCGGCCGCCACTTCCGCAGCTTCTACACGCCGGAGGACCAGGCCGCGGGCAAGCCGGAACGGGAACTCGCGGAAGCGCGCGCCCACGGCCGCATCGAGGACGAGGGCTGGCGGGTGCGCAAGGACGGCACGCTGTTCTGGGCCAACGTGGTGCTCACGGCGGTGGTCGGCCCCGACGGCGGCCTGCGCGGCTTCGCCAAGGTGACGCGCGACATGAGCGAGCGGCGCCGGCTCGAGGAGCTGGAGCGCTCGAGCCGCCGAATGAACGAGTTTCTGGCCATGCTGGCGCACGAGCTGCGCAACCCGCTGGCGCCGATCCGCAATGCCGTGACCATCATGCAGCTGGAGACGCTGGCCAGCCCGGTGCTGCGCAACTGCCGCGACGTGATCGACCGGCAGCTGACGCACGTCACGCGCCTGGTCGACGACCTGCTGGACGTGGGGCGCCTCACCACCGGCAAGATCAAGCTGCGCAAGGAGTTGGTGCGCATGGGCGACATCGTCGCGCGCAGCGTCGAGGTCGCCCGCCCGATCGTCACGGCGCGCCGCCACGTCCTGAACGTGGAGCAGCCGCCCGACCCGGTGTACGTGCAGGGCGACGCGACCCGGCTGTCGCAGGTGCTGCAGAACCTGCTCGTCAACGCGGCCAAGTACACGCCCGAAGGCGGACGGATCCAGCTGCGCGTCGCCGCCGCGGACTCCTTCGTCTACATGGTCGTCAGCGACAACGGCCGCGGCCTGTCGCCGGAGCACCTGAACAGCATCTTCCAGCTGTTCGTGCAGGCCGACACGGGCACTTCGGCGGGTTCCGAAAGCGGCCTGGGCATCGGACTGACGCTGGCGCGATCGCTCGCCGAGATGCACGGCGGCTCGATCGAGGCCACCAGCCCCGGCCTCGGCCAGGGCAGCACCTTCACCGTGCGCCTGCCCATGGCGGCGCATGCCGGCGTCGCCGAGGACAGGCAAACGCACGAGGACAGCTCCGGCGGCCTGCGCGTGCTGGTGGTCGACGACAACCGCGACTCGGCGGACAGCGCCACCGACGTGCTGCGCCTGCTGGGCAACCAGGTGGAATGCGCCTACGACGGCGAATCGGGCGTGTCCGTCGCGCGCCGCATGAAGCCGCACATCATCCTGCTGGACCTGGCCATGCCGGGCATGGACGGCTTCGAGGCGCGCCGCCGGCTGCGCGACGCGGAAGGCGGCACCAGCCCCTTCCTGGTCGCGATGACCGGCTTCGGCAACGAGGAAGACAAGCGCCGCACCCGCGCGGCCGGCTTCGACGCGCACCTGACCAAGCCGGTGGAACTCGACGCGCTGGTGGCGCTGCTGAACGAGGCCCGCGCGCGCGCCGGCAAGCCGCCCTCCGAACCGCTGGACTGAATCAGCCGACGGTGAACTGGCCCATCATGCCGGCGTCCTCGTGCTCGAGGATGTGGCAGTGGTACATGAAGGGCGCCTGCTCCGAGGCGCGCTGCGTGAAGTGCACCAGCAGCTCCACCGGCTCGTCCACGATCACCGTGTCGCGCCGGCCCTGGTCCTCCACCACCGGCTCCTGGCCGCCGCGGCGCAGCACCTCGAAGTGCACCCCGTGGATGTGGAAGGGATGCAGCATGACCATGCCGGCCACGGTCACCTCCCAGATCTCCACGTCGCCCAGGCGCACGCGCTGGTCGATGCGCCCCATGTCGAAGGGCTTGCTGTCGATCACGTGCAGGCCGTGCGAGGCCATGCCCGCCATGCCGCCCATGCCTCCACCCATGCCGCCCATGCCCATGCCGCCGGAGGCCAGCACGATGCGGCGGCGGCGCGCGGACTGGGCCACGGTGCGGCTGTCCCATTGCGCGAGCTTCGCCGGGATCGCGCTGCCCGGCGCGCCGGCTCCCTGGGGCAGGAACTGCATCACCGGCTGCGTGCGGCGCGGCGCCTGTCCGACGTCGAGCAATCGCACCGCGCGGCCGTCGGCGAAGTCCACCAGGATCTCGGCGCGCTGGCCGGCCGCCAGGCTCAGGCGCTTGAGCGGCACCGGCTCGCGCAGCAGCCCGCCTTCGGAAGCGATCCAGTGGAAGCTGCGGCCGTCGTCGAAGGCGAGGTCGAACAGGCGCGCGTTGCCGGCGTTGAGCAGGCGCAACCGCAGCAGGCCGGCGGGCACCTCGGCCACCGGCTGCGGCGCGCCGTTGACCAGCAGCACGTTGCCGTGCAGCCCGTGCATCGCCGTCATGTGGTTCACCGGACGGACCAGCCGCTGTTCGCGGTCGAACAGCTTGTCCTGCAGCACGATGGGCAGGTCGTCCACGCCGTAGCGCGCCGGCAGGCCCAGCGCCTGTTCCTGCGCATCGGTGACGAGCAGCAGGCCGGCGAGGCCCGAGTACACCTGCGCGCCCGTGCGTCCGTGCGGATGCGCGTGGTACCAGGCGGTGGCGGCGGCCTGCCGCACCGGCACCGTGGGCCGCCAGGTCGCGCCGGGCGCGATCGTGTTGTGCGGCCCGCCGTCCACCTCGGACGGCACCAGCAGCCCGTGCCAGTGCACGGTGGTGTCTTCCTGCAGCCGGTTGGTGACGGCGAAGCGCACGTCGTCGCCGGCGTGCACGCGCAGCGTCGGGCCCAGGTAGGCGCCGTTGTAGCCGGCGGTGGGGCTCGTGCGTCCCGGCAGGAATTCGAACTGGCCGGCCTGCGCCACCAGTTCGATGGGGCCGCGCGCCGCGCGCGCATCCAGCAGCGGCGGGATGGGCAGGCGGCGGGCCTCCTGCGCGGAGGCCGGGCCGAGCGCCGCGGCGAAGCCGGCGGCTCCCGCGGCCTGCAGGAAGCCGCGACGTTTCCATCCCCTGGACATTCACCCTCCTAGTCTCCGCTGTGGCGCTGCACCCGCTCCGACACGCGCTGCCGCAGGCGCAGCCGCGCGGCATCCGTGAGCATACGCCCGGCCCAGCGGTACACGTTGAACTCCTGCACCGTGCTGCGCAGCGTGGCCATGCGCTCGCGCTGCTCCGCCGGCGGCATGGTCAGCGCCTGGTGCAGCGCATCGGCCGTTTCCTCCACGTGGTAGGGATTGACCACCAGCGCCTCCGGCATCTCGCGCGCCGCGCCGGCGAAGCGGCTCAGGATCAGGACGCCGCGCTCGTCGTCGCGCGCCGCCACGAATTCCTTGCACACCAGGTTCATGCCGTCGTGCAGGCTGGTGACCATGCAGGCATCGGCCGCGCGGTACAGGCGCATCACCGCGTCGTGTTCGTGGTGCTGCGCGAGCAGCCGCACCACGGGCGCCTCGGGCCGGCCGAAGCGCGCGTTGATGCGGTCGGTGGCGCGCTGGATGCGCTCCTGGAAGGCGCGGTACTCGTCGAGCGCGCTGCGTGACGGCGCCGCCACCTGCACGAAGGTGAAGCGGTCCTGCCACTCGGGATGCTTCTCCAGCATGCGCTCCACCGCGTTGAGCCGCTCCAGGATGCCCTTGGTGTAGTCGAAGCGGTCGACGCCGACCGCCACGCGATGTCCCTGCGGGATGCCCAGGCGCTCGAACAGCTCCGCGCGGCACTGCTCGGGCGTTGGCCACTCCCGCGTTTCCTCCGGAAGCGGCCATTCGATCGAGATCGGGTAGCTCTCCACCAGCGTCTGCTCGCCGCCGAAGGTGATGGTGGAGTGCTCGTGCTCGATGCGCGCCTCCAGGTAGCGGTCCACCGTCTCGATGAAGTTCTTGCAGTGGTAGCGCGTGTGGAAGCCCAGGATGGTGCTGCCCAGCATGCCCTCCAGGATCTCGCTGCGCCAGGGACAGATGCCGAAGGACTCCGGGTTGGGCCAGGGGATGTGCCAGAAGGTGAGGATGGTGGCCTTGGGCAGCTTGCGCCGCACCATTGCCGGCAGCAGCGCGAAGTGGTAGTCCTGCACCAGCACCACGGGATCGTCGCTGCGCGCTTCCGCCACCACGGCATCGGCGAACAGCTGGTTGACCTGGCGGTAGTGCTCCCAGTCCTGCTCGCGGAACACCGGCCGCACGTGCGCCACGTGGCACAGCGGCCAGAGCCCCTCGTTGGCGAAGCCGTAGTAGTAGCCTTGCTCCTGCTCCTCGCTGAGCCAGACGCGGCGCAACAGGTAGTCGTCCTCGCCGGGCGGCAGCGCGACCCGGTCGTGCCGGTCCACCGACTCGCGGTCGCCGCTGCCGCTGCCGTGCGCGATCCAGGTGCCCGAGCAGGCGCGCATCACCGGCTCCACCGCCGTCACCAGCCCGCTGGCCGGCCGCAGCACCTTCATGCTGCCGTCGGCCTGGCGCACGTGGCTGTAGGGCTCGCGGTTGGACACCACCACGATGACCTGGTCGCCGCGCAGCTGCGTGCGCAGCAGGGACTGCAGGCGCTCCGCGTTCCAGCCGTCGAGCGAGCGCTGGCCGCGCCGGACCTCGTCCTCCAGGTCGCGCAGCCGCTCGCGCAGGTCGGCGGCCAGCGGCGCCAGTTCGGGCGAAGGCGGCAGCAGGGGACGCACCAGGCCTTCGCCGCGCAGCAGCGCCTGCGCGCCCGACACCCAGCCGCGCCAGCTCAGTTGCGCCACGATCATGGTGACGAAGGCGATCATCACGCCCAGGCTGGCGATCAGGATGATCAGGTACTTGCGAGTGTCCTGGCTGCGCCGCTCGATGAAGCTCAGGTCGTGCATCAGCACCAGGTCGCCCACCGGCCCGGCTTCTCCGGTGATCGGGTGGAAGCTCACGTGGACCGTCCCCCTTCGATGTGCAGGTTCGCCACGCGCGTGGCGGCCACCTCCCTGGCGTTCGTGCAGGTGAGGTCCTGCGGGAAGCGCGCGGTGCGGCGCACGACCTGCTCGCCGACGCACCAGCCGATCGCCACCAGGCGCTCATCCTGCACTGCGCGGTCGAAGATCGCCTGCAGCTTGCGGCCGCGGGTTTCCACATCGGTCAGCGAATCCGACAGGGCGGTGGCGACCAGCGCCCCGCGCATGTCGAGGTCGCGCGCGAACCAGCGCAGCGTGAGCCGGTCCATCAGGGGCAGCGCGAGGTAGGCCGTGCCGGTGAGGATGATCACCAGCGGGACCAGGAAACGAAGCTGCAGGCGGAATGTCTTCAATGGCCTCCCAGATGCCTCATGTTCGGCGCATGCATTCTGACAAAGCCACTACCGCAGAGTTCGACCGGCGTGACAATATTTGTGGCAATGCATATACTGGCCACGCCGTGCGAGCGGCTGTTTCATTTCAGGTCGCCCTTGTTCCGCCCCGCACCCGCGGGGCGGTTTTTATGGCTTCCGCCCTAGTCCTCGCCCGAACCGAGCGGGATCCCCGCGCCGCGCTCGTCGGCGGCGCCCAGCTCGCGGATCAGGTGGGCCAGGTCACGATCCAGCCGGGTCAGCGTGCGCTTGTCGAGCCGGCCGAGCGCCTCGGGCAGCACGCCGCTGAAAGGCCCCGGTGCCTTGGCCAGCACGCGCAGCCCGCGCGCCGTCGCCTTCAGCTGCACCGCCCGCCGGTCCTCGCCGCCGCGGTCCGAGACCAGCAGCCCCTTGTCGAC
Source organism: Ramlibacter montanisoli (assembly GCF_013087525.1). Lineage (GTDB taxonomy): Bacteria > Pseudomonadota > Gammaproteobacteria > Burkholderiales > Burkholderiaceae_C > Ramlibacter > Ramlibacter montanisoli. Next base: position 3,637,689 of record NZ_JABFCS010000001.1, read on the forward strand.
CAGCACGCGCAGCAGGTTGCTCGCCGTCGACTGGTGGATGTCCATCGCCCGGGCCAGTTCACCGACGCCAATGCCCGGCTGGGCCTGCACCACGCTCAGCGCCCAGAGCTGGGCGCCGGAGATCCCGGCCTTGGTCTCGACCGCGCGGAAGTGGGTCTTGACCGCGTTGAACACCAGCCGGAACCGGCGCAGCACGCGCGCGGCTGGATCCGCCGCCGCACGGTCTGCCGGCTTCTTGCGGGGAGTCGCGCGGGTGGCCATCCGCGGATCTTAGGTCCGCGGCAGCAGATACGATCCCGCCATGCTGCATTACTTCACCATTTCCGTCACGCCGTTCCAGCAGAACTGCTCGGTCGTCTACGACGACGAGACCCGGCAGGCGGCCGTGATCGACCCGGGCGGCGACCTCGACCGCCTCCTGGCCGAAGTGGAGCGGCGCGGCCTGAAGCTGGAGCAGATCTGGCTCACGCACGCCCACATCGACCACGCCGGCGGCACCGCGGAACTGGCCCGGCGCCTGGGCCTGCCGATCATCGGCCCGCATCCGGGGACCAGTTCTGGATCTCCGGCCTGCCGCAGCAAGGGGCGATGTTCGGCTTCCCGCCGGCCGAGACCTTCACGCCCACGCGCTGGCTGCAGGACGGCGACACGGTGGAACTGGCCGGCCACCGGCTGCACGTGCGCCACTGCCCGGGGCACACGCCGGGCCACGTGGTGTTCCATTCGCCGGACATGCAGCGCGCCTTCGTCGGCGACGTGCTGTTCGCCGGCAGCATTGGGCGCACCGATTTCCCGCAGGGCGACCACGCGACCCTGGTCGCCAGCATCACGAAGAAGCTGTGGCCGATGGGGGACGAGACCGTGTTCATCCCCGGCCACGGCCCGGAGAGCACGTTCGGGCGCGAGCGCCGCAGCAACCCCTACGTCGGGGGCACCTGAGCCCGCGCGTTCACCGGCGCGCGATCGCCTGCCGGTAGAGGCCTTCCACGCGCGGGATGTTTTCCTGCAGCCGCCGCGTGCGGTCCACGCCCGAGGGGTGGGTGGACAGGAAGCTGCCGCTGCCGCTGCCGCCGTTGGCCTGCGCCATCTTTTCCCACAGCGTCACGGAGGCGCGCGGGTTGAAGCCGGCGCGGGCGCCGAGCTCCAGCCCGACCAGGTCGGCCTCGATTTCGTCGTCGCGGCTGAACTTCAGCGTCAGCAGCTGCGTGCCGATGTTGGCGGCGACGTCGCCCAGCTGCCCCAGCCCGAACAGCTGCGCGCCCAGCGACAACAATGCACCGGTGCCCTGGCTCTTGGCGATGCGTTCGCGCGCGTGTTCGCGCAGGGCGTGGGCCATCTCGTGCCCGACCACCATCGCGAGCTCGTCGTCGCTCAGCTGCAGCTTGTCGATCAGGCCGGTGAACACCGCGATCTTTCCGCCCGGCATGCAGAAGGCGTTGATCGACTGGCTGCCGATCAGGTTGACCTCCCAGCGCCAGGCCCGGGCGCGCTCGTTCCAGCGCGGCGCGTCGGCGATCAGGCGCGAGGAGATGGCGCGCAGCCGCTGGTACTGGGGATGGCTTTCAGGCGCCAGCGCGCGCTTGGCGCGGGCTTCCTGCAGCAGCTCGCCGTACTGCTGGGCGGCAGCCTGCTCGAGCTCGGTGGCGGGCACGAGGCTGCGCAGCCGCGAGTTCTCGCCCACGTTGACCTGGCCCAAGGCGGAACCAGCGGCGGTGGCGGCGCCGGCGAGCAGGAAAGCCCTCCGGCCCATCCACGGGGACTTGGCAGCACAGAGTTGGCACATGGGGAAATAATAAGGAAGAACCAAGGACAACATGTCAGACCCCACCGCCATCCCGGCTCAGATACCACCTGCGAAGCCCACGTGGGCCGAAACACTGCGCGTCTACACCGAGCCGGCGACGTTGCGGATGCTGTTCCTGGGATTCTCCGCCGGATTGCCGCTGCTGCTGGTGCTGGGCACCCTGAGTTTCCGCCTGCGCGAGGCGGGCGTCGACCGCACCACCATCGGCTTCCTGTCCTGGGTGGGCCTGGCCTACGGGGTGAAATGGATCTGGGCGCCGCTGGTCGACCGGCTGCGGCTGCCGCTGCTCACGCGCTGGTTCGGGCAGCGGCGCAGCTGGCTGCTGCTGTCGCAGGTGATGGTGATCGCCGGCCTGGTCGGCATGGCGACGGTCGATCCCAAGGCGGCGCTCGACCCCATCGTCTGGTTCGCGGTGATGGTCGCCTTTTCCTCGGCCACCCAGGACATCGCGCTGGACGCCTTCCGCATCGAGTCCGCCGGCACCGAGCGGCAGGGCGCGCTGGCCGCGGCCTACCAGACCGGCTACCGGCTGGCCATGATCTGGGCCGGCGCCGGCGTGCTGTGGATCGCCGCCCGCTCGGAGACCCTCACGGCCAACGTGTACGAACACGGCGCCTGGCGGACCGCCTACCTGGTGATGGCCGCGTCCATGCTGGTGGGCGTGGCGACCGTGCTGCTGTCGCGCGAGCCCAGGCCGCGCGACGCGCAGGCCGACCGCGACGAGCGCGCGGCGGTGGCGGCGACCTTCGCGCGCGACGGCCTGAACTTCGTCTGGCCGCAGGCGCTGATGTTCTTCGTGCTGATCGCGATGCTGATGTCGATGGTGCGCGCCTCCTTCGGCAACATGACCCTGCCCGAGTTCGGCCTCTACGCGCTGCTGGGCGTGGTGGCCGTGGCCGGCCTGCGCTACCGCTGGGGGGCCGCGCGGCCGCTGCACGTGAACATCCCGCCCGCCGCGGCGCCGGTGGCCGCCTGGCTGGAGGTGGTGATCGTCGAGCCCTTCGCCGATTTCTTCCGGCGCTATGGCTGGCACGCGGCGCTGATCCTGGCGCTGATCGCCGTCTACCGCATCAGCGACGTGGTGATGGGCATCATGGCCAACCCCTTCTACGTGGACATGGGCTACACCAAGGACGAAGTGGCGGCGGTGAGCAAGGTGTTCGGCGTGATCATGACGCTGGTCGGCGCCTTCCTCGGCGGCGTGCTGGCGCTGCGCATCGGCGTGATGCGCACGCTGATGCTGGGCGCGGTCCTCAGCGCGGCGAGCAACCTGCTGTTCGCCTGGCTGGCGGGCATAGGCCACGACCTGCGCATGCTGATCTTCGTGGTCTCGGCCGACAACCTGTCCAGCGGCATCGCCTCGGCGGCCTTCGTCGCCTACCTCTCCAGCCTGACCAACATCCAGTACTCGGCCACGCAGTACGCACTGTTCAGCTCGCTGATGCTGCTGCTGCCCAAATGGATCGCCGGCTTCTCCGGCAAGTACGTGGACGCCTTCGGCTACGGCAACTTCTTCGTCAGCACCGCGATCCTGGGCGTGCCGGTGCTGGTGCTGGTGTGGCTGGCCACGCGCAACCTGGCGACCACGCCGGCCGAGCGTCCCAAGGTGCTAGCCGACGACGATTGAGGCGGCCGCCTGCTGCGCCAGCACGCCGCGCTGCACCTTGCCCAAGGCCGTCTTGGGCAGCTGCGGCAGGAAGAACCAGCGGCGCGGGATCTTGAAGCGGGCCAGCCGCTGGTGCAGGTGGCTGCGCAAGTCGTCCTCGCTCGCCGAGGCGCCGGCCACCAGCACCACCGCCACGGCGGCCAGCTCGCCCCAGTTCGCATCCGGCAGGGCGAAGGCGGCGCACTCGGCGACGGCGGGGTGCAGGGCCAGTGCGTGCTCGATTTCCGCCGGGTGGATGTTCTCTCCGCCCGAGATGATCAGGTCCTTGGCGCGGCCCACGATCCGCCAGCTGCCGTCGCCCGCCTGCTGCGCGAGGTCGCCGGTGGCGAACCAGCCGTCGGCATCGCAGGCCGGCAGGTCGGGCCAGTAGCGCTGCACGATGTTCGGTCCGCGCAGCAGCAGCTCGGCGGCATCGCCGTGCGGCGACCCCGGCTTCGCCTCCACGCCGGGCGCCGGCCAGCCGCAGGAGCCGACGTGGTCCATGGCGTGCTGCGGCGGCAAGGCGATCGAGAAGGGCCCGGTCTCGGTCGCGCCGTAGACGTTGCACACCGGCACGCCGCGCGCATGGAAGGCCTCCACCAACGGGGCCGGCAGCAGGCTGGAGCCGGCCCACACCGCGCGCAGGCCCGACAGGTCGCTGGCCGCCCATTGCGGGTGCTCCAGCAGCGCCTTCATGGTGGCGGGCACCTGCAGCGTGAGCGTCGGCCGCTCGGCCGCGATGCAGGCCAGCGCCTCCCCGGCATGGAAGCGCGGATGCAGGATCACGCGCGCGCCGGCGTGCAGCGCCGGCAAGGTCTGGATGCACAGGCCGCCGACGTGGAACATGGGCAGCACCGTGAGGACGGTGTCGCCGGCGCCCATCTCCTGCACCTCGGCGGCGATCCGCATGTTGGCCAGCAGGTTGGCCTGGGTGTGCACCGCCGCCTTGGGCCCGCCGCTGGTGCCCGAGGTGTAGACCAGCAAGGCGGGCGCGTCCGGGCTGGCATGGTCGGGCGCAGGCGGCAGGTCGGCCCGCTCCAATGCCGCCAGCGGATGCACCGCAAGGCCGCTGGCCTGCCCGAGATCCTGCGCGGCCTGGGCCCAGTCGGCGTCGTGCACCAGGTGGGCAGGCGTGCAGTCGGCGACCAGCCGCTGCCACTCGGCGAAGGCCAGCCGGAAGTTCAGGGGCAGCAGCACCGCGCCTATGCGCGCCAGCCCGAACAGCAGCGTGACCTGGGCCGGATGGTTGGCGCCCAGCCAGGCCACCCGGTCCCCGGGACGCACGCCCCAGGCATGCCAGGCGACTGCGGCGGCGCGGTCCGCCGCCTGTCGCAGATCGCCCGTAGCTGCGCCAGCTTCCGTCGAACTGCAGCGCCGGCGCGCCTGCGGCATGGATGGGCCAGACCTCGGCCAGGGTGGCCGGATGGGGCTTGGAGAGGTCCATTTACCTAACTTTACGGGTCCTTCGTCCCACCGCGATGCGCACGCCCGACCATGCTTTACAAAGGTCCCACGGTGGTGGCCTCAACAGTAACATCACGCAATGCAGCAGCAACTCCTGATGATCGAAGACGACACCCGCCTCGCGCAGATGGTGGGCGAGTACCTCGAACGTTCCGGCTTCGGCGTGGTCCACGCCCCCGACGCGAAGGCGGGCTTGCACCTGCTGGAGGAGCCTCCGTCCGGCTCCACGCCCGACCTGGTGGTGCTCGACCTGATGCTGCCGGACATCGACGGCCTCGAAGTCTGCCGGCGCGTGCGCGCCCTGCCCGGCGAAACCGGCAAGGTGCCGGTGCTGATGCTCACGGCCAAGGGCGACCCCATGGACCGCATCGTCGGCCTGGAGCTCGGCGCCGACGACTACCTGCCCAAGCCCTTCGAGCCGCGCGAGCTGCTGGCGCGCATCCGCGCCATCCTGCGCCGCCGCAGCGACGGCACGCCGCCGCCGGCCAAGACCATGCGCTTCGGCTCGCTCGAGATCGACCGCGACGCCCGCACCGTCAACGTGGCGGGCAAGGCCGCGGAACTGACCTCCTACCAGTTCGACCTGCTGGTCGTGCTGGCGGAGCGGGCCGGCCGGGTGCTGACGCGCGACCAGATCATGGAAGCGGTGCGCGGCCGCGAGCTGGAAGCCTTCGACCGCTCGATCGACGTGCACATGGGCCGCATCCGCGCCGCCATCGAAGCCGACGCCAAGAACCCGAAGCGCATCCTCACGGTGCGCGGCGTGGGCTACGTGTTCGCCAAGCAGCAGGACTGAACGCAAAGACTGCTGCCGGATGACCGCCTGGAACGCGAGCTGGCGCTTCCCGCTCTACCTTCGCATCTGGATCGCCGTGATCGTCGCGGTGGGCCTGCTCACGGTCGCCTTCGGCTGGCTCTGGCGGCTGAACACCGAACAGCAGCCGATGCGCGAGATCGTCGTGCGCAACGAGAAGGACGAGATCATCGGCCAGAGCCGGGTGCGCCCCAACCGGGTGCCCGGCCAGGGCGTCGAGTTCGACGTGGCCATGAAGGATGGCAGCACCATCACGGTGCAGCTGCCGCCGCGCGCGCGCGGCCCGGGTGACAACTTCCGGCCCTGGGTGCCGCGCAGCTCGCAGGCCTTCCTCTGGATGCTGGGCATCGTGGCGGTGGCGGTGGCGCTGGGCAGCTATCCCATCGTCCGGCGCCTGACGACCCGGCTGGAGGACCTGCGGCGCGGCGTCGAGCGCTGGGGCGAAGGCGACCTGAGCGTGCGCGTGGCCGAGAAAGGCAGCGACGAGGTCGCTTTCCTGGCGCGCCGCTTCAACCACGCGGCGGAGCGGGTGGAAAGCCTGCTCAAGGCCAACAAGTCCCTGCTGGCCAATGCCTCGCACGAGCTGCGCTCGCCGCTGGCGCGCATCCGCATGGGCCTGGAGCTGATGGACCCGGAGCCCTCGCCGCGCACCCGCGACGAGATCACCCGCAACATTGCCGAGTTGGACCAGCTGATCGACGAGATCCTGCTGGCCAGCCGGCTCGATTCCCGCGAGACCGACTTGGGCACCATCGAAACGGTGGACCTGACGGGGCTGGCCGCCGAGGAAAGCGCGCGCGCCGGCGCGGAGCTGGAAGCGGCGGGCTCGCAGCAGACTTTGGTCGTACAGGGGGTCGCCAAACTGCTGCGCCGGGCGATCCGCAACCTGCTGGAAAACGCCCGTCGCTACAGCAACGGGCCGGTCTCGGTGCGGGTCGACCGGCGCGAGCAGTGGGCGGTGGTCCGTGTCTGCGACCAGGGCCCCGGGGTGCCGGAGTCGGAACGCGAGCGGATCTTCGAGCCCTTCTACCGGCTGCGCGGGGCGAGCGAGCGGGAGGGCGGGTCGGGCTGGGGCTGGCGCTGGTCCGCTCCATCGTCCAGAGGCACCATGGCAGGGCGTACTGCGAGGCCAACCCCGGTGGCGGGGCCTGCTTCGTCATCTGCCTTCCGTGTGAGCAAACGTAACCTGTAGTAATAAACTCTGCGTGTACTCGCTATCGCTGGGGAAAGTCACGAAGATGAATTCCTGACCCAGGCCTTGCGGCCGCCCCGGTCGCCCTCCCCGAAAGGAGGATGGACGCGGTCCCCAGGCTGGACAACACTTCATCCACTGTCACGCATCGCCGGACATACCGAATCCAGGAATTCAAGTCTCCCAACGACGTCCTTCCAAGGACTTGATACAGCCACCGCAAGGTGGCTGTTTTTTTGGGGTTCAGCGGGTCCGCCGCCGGTGGCCGTGGTCGACCACCTGCTCGCCGTCGGACTTGGTGAAGGGCGGCAACGGCCCCACCGGCAGGATCTCCAGCACTTCTTCCGAAGGCCTGCAGAGCTTGGTGCCCAGCGGGGTCACCACGATCGGGCGGTTCATGAGGATCGGGTGCAGGACGATGAAGTCCAGCAGCTGCTCGTCGCTCCACTTCGCGTTGGCCAGGTCCAGCTCCGCATAGGGCGTGCCCTTCTCGCGCAGGATCGCACGCACGGGCATGTCCATGGCGGCCAGCAGTTCGCGCAGGCGTGCCTTGGTGGGAGGCGTCTTCAGGTATTCGATCACTTCGGGCTCGAGGCCGGCATGGCGGATGAGCGCCAGCACGTTGCGCGAGGTGCCGCAGTCCGGGTTGTGGAAGATGGTGATGTCGCTGGCCATGGGCGCGCATCATGCCCGCATTGCGAGTGCGGTGCATGTCCCGGGAGAATGTGCGCATGGACACCTCGCTCGCCGATTCGCGCTTCTCCCGCCTGTTCGGGTTGGACTCTCCCATCTGCCTCGCACCCATGGCACTCGCCAGCGGCGGTGCGCTCACCGCGGCCTGTGCCCGCGCCGGCGCGCTGGGGCTGGTCGGCGGCGGCTACGGCGACCTCGCCTGACCCAGCGCGAGTACCGGCTGGCGCTGGAGCGCGGCCCGCGCGAGCGCATCGGCTGCGGCTTCATCACCTGGAAGCTGGACGAGGATCCCTCGGCGCTGGACTGGGTGCTGGAGCAGAAGCCGCGCGCCGTGATGCTGTCCTTCGGCGATCCGCGTCCCTATGCACGAAGGATCGCCGCCAGCGGCGCGGTGCTGGTGTGCCAGGTGCAGCGCATGGCGCAGGTGCCGCAGGCGCTGGAAGCCGGTGCGGCGGTGCTGGTGGCGCAGGGTGGCGAAGCGGGCGGTCACGGCATGAACGGGCTCAACAGCCGCGCCACCATCACTTTCGTGCCGGAACTGGCGGACTACCTGGCGGCGCATTCGCCGCACACGCTGCTGCTCGCGGCGGGGGCATTGCCGATGGCCGCACGCTGGCGGCCGCGCGCGTGCTCGGCGCCGACGGCGCGCTGGTCGGCTCGCGCCTGTGGGCCACGCGCGAAAGCCTCGCGCCCGAAGGCGCCAAGCAGCAGGCGCTGCAATGCGACGGCGACGGCACGGCCCGCAGCGCCGTGTTCGACATCCTGCGCCGCAAGAACTGGCCGGTGCCCTACGACTTCCGCGCGATCCGCAACGACCTGCACCGGCGCTGGGAGGACCACGTGGAAGCGCTGCGCCAAGCGCCGGACGAAGCGCGCGCGGAGTACGAGGCGGCGGTGAAGGCGGGCGATTTCAGCAAGGCGCACGCGACCATCGGCGAGGCGGTGGCGCTGGTGCGCGACCTGCCGGGGGCGGAGGAGTTGATCAACCGGATGACGGCCGACGCGCGGGCGATCCTGGGTTCGTAGGCTGGTGGTGAACGGAGTGAACCCCAGCGCTGGGGTTCGCTGGCGCTCACCGCCAGCCTACAGGAGCGCCTTCACTCGTTGCGGGCTCACATCCTTCAGGCACCGGAAATGACCCAGCGGACATTCCCGCTGGAAGCAAGGCGCGCAATCCAGCGGCGGCATGTACAGCGGATCCTGCTTCAGCCACACCACCTGCGCGCGCTCGCTCAGGGGCGGCGTGTGCAGCGGACTCGACGAGCCGAACAGCGCGACCTGCGGCACGCCGAAGGCGGCGGCCACGTGCATCAGGCCCGAGTCGTTGCTCACCACGTGGCCCGCACCGGCGATCAGCGCGAAGGCCTCCAGCAGCGAGGTCTGGCCCGCGAGGTTGCGGCAGCGCTCCGGGGCCTGCGCGCGGATCTCCTCGCACAGTCCGGCCTCCTTGGCCGATCCGAGCAGCACCACCGGGCGATCGAGCAGCGCCGCGAGCCCGCCGAAATGCGGCCAGCGCTTGGCCGGCCCGAACTCCGCGCCCGGCGCCATCACCACGTAGGCGCCGCGAGCGAGACCCTGCGCGCGCAGCACCTCGTCCACCTGCGCCGGCGGCAGCGTGAGCTGCGGCCGGTCCTGCTCCAGCCCGGACTCGCCGCTCAGCGCGGAATAGAAGGCCACCATCGGCGGCTTGTCCCCGGGATTCTTCAGGCGGTGCGTGAGCAGGCCCACGCGCGCCTCGCCGAGGTAGCCGACGCGGCGCGGGATGCTGGCCAGGAAAGGCAGCAGCGCGCTCTTGAGCGAATTGGGCAGGACGTAGGCGGTGTCGAAGCGCCCCTGCAGTTCCTTGCCCAGCGTGCGCCGGGCCTTGAATTGCAGGCCGCCGTGGCGGAAGGGGAACTCGATGACCTCGTCCACCTGCGGCATCGCGCGGTACACGGGCGCCACCCAGGGCAGCGCCCCGACGGTGAGCCGCTCGCCGCGCGCGCGCAGGCGGCGCAGCAGCGGCTCGGTCATGACCGCGTCACCGATCCATTGCGGCGCGATGACGAGGGAGCGGCTCAAGGCTTCAGTGGTGGCCGCCGACGTGCTCGCCTTCACGCAGCTTGTACACCGTGCCGCAGTAGGGGCACTTCGCCGCGCCGGTCTGCGCGATGTCCAGGTACACGCGCGGGTGCCCGTTCCACAGCTTCATGTCGGCCTTGGCACTGGGGCAGAAGATGCCGCCGTTGGCATTGAGGTCCTTGGCGACCAGCTCGATGACCGTTTCTTTTCTCGTCGGAGTGCTCATGGATGTCAGACGCGCGTGAGCCAGTGGGCGTACTTCGGGTTGCGTCCGTTGACGATGTCGAAGAAGGCGTTCTGGATCTTCTCGGTGACCGGGCCGCGGCGGCCGATGCCGATCTGCACGCGGTCCAGCTCGCGGATGGGCGTCACTTCGGCGGCGGTGCCGGTGAAGAAGGCCTCGTCGGCGATGTAGACCTCGTCGCGCGTGATGCGCTTCTGCACCAGCTCGATGCCGAGGTCCTTGCAGATGTGCATGACGGTGTTGCGCGTGATACCGTTCAGGGCGCCGGCCGAGAGGTCGGGCGTGTAGACCACGCCGTCCTTGATCACGAACACGTTCTCGCCCGCGCCTTCCGACACGAAGCCGGAGCTGTCCAGCAGCAGCGCCTCGTCGTAGCCGTCGTCCAGCGCTTCCATGTTGGCGAGGATGGAGTTGCTGTAGTTGCTGACCGCCTTGGCCTGCGTCATCGTGATGTTCACGTGGTGGCGCGTGTAGCTGGAGGTCTTGACGCGGATGCCGCGCTGCAGCCCTTCCTCGCCCAGGTAGGCGCCCCAGGCCCAGGCCGCCACCATCATGTGGATCTGGTTGCCCTTGGGGCTGACGCCCAGCTTCTGCGAACCGATCCAGGTGAGCGGCCGGATGTAGCAGGACTCGAGCTTGTTGGCCTTCACCACCTGCTTCTGCGCCTCGCTCACCTGCTCCTTGGAGAAGGGGATCGCCATGCGCAGGATCTTGGCGCTGTTGAACAGGCGGTCGGTGTGTTCCTGCAGGCGGAAGATCGCGGTGCCGTTGACGGTGTTGTAGGCACGGACACCCTCGAAGGCGCCGCAGCCGTAGTGCAGCGTGTGGGTGAGCACGTGGATCTTGGCGTCGCGCCAGTCGACCAGCTCCCCGTCCATCCAGATCTTGCCGTCACGGTCGGCCATCGAAGGTACTACGCTCATGGGGGTGTCCTTAGGGGTGGGATTCGCGGAACCCGCCATTTTACGGCCCGGGGGCGGCGGCCCCTTCCGCGGGCGCCGGCGGCCGGAACAGCGTCCACTTCACCAGCTTGCCCTGGGCGAATTCGCAGGTGACGTGGGAGGCGGAGCCGTCGGTCCAGCGGTACACCTCCGGCTGTTCGTCCTTGGGGCTCAGCTGCTCGCCGAGCGCCCTTGTCATGGCCACCACGTGCAGCAGGTTGACGCCGGGGCGCAGCTTGGCATTGAGCATCACGGCGCTGTCGCACCAGCCCACCGGCCGGTTGGCCGCGCGCTGCAGCACCTTCATCATGCGGGTGAAGTGCAGCAGCATCCACATCACGATGCCGCCGGCGGCCAATGCGACGCCCGGCCAGCCATAGGCGCGCCAAGCGATGGCGACGACCGCCACGCCCAGGATGGGCAACACGATCTTCTGGAAATTCATGGGGCGTGATTGTCGGGGATCGCTCAGGCCAGGCCGCGCACCACTTCCAGCGCCTCCTCGATGCGCTCCACCGGATGGATGGTGAGGCCTTCGAATTCGCGGGCGCTGGCCTTGCCGCCCCTGGGCGCGTTCGCTTTCGGCACGATGGCGACCGAGAAGCCGAGCTTGGCCGCTTCCCGCAGCCGTTCCTGCCCGCGCGGCGCCGGCCGCACCTCGCCGGCCAGGCCGACTTCGCCGAAGGCGAGGAAGCCCTTGGGCAGGGCGCGGCCGCGCAGCGAGGAAGCGATGGCCAGCATCACGGCCAGGTCCGCGGCCGGTTCGCTGATGCGCACGCCGCCCACCGCATTGACGAACACGTCCTGGTCCATGCAGGCCACGCCCGCATGGCGGTGCAGCACGGCCAGCAGCATGGCCAGCCGGTCGCGGTCGAGGCCGACGGAGAGCCGGCGCGGGCTGGGCCCGCCGCTGTCCACCAGCGCCTGGATCTCCACCAGCAGGGGCCGCGTGCCCTCCAGCGTCACCAGCACGCAGCTGCCCGGCACCGGTTCGCTGTGCTGCGACAGGAAGATCGCGCTCGGGTTGGCTACGCCCTTGAGGCCCTTCTCGGTCATCGCGAACACGCCGATCTCGTTGACCGCGCCGAAGCGGTTCTTGATCGCGCGCACCAGGCGGAAGCTGGAGTGGGTGTCGCCCTCGAAATACAGCACCGTGTCCACCATGTGTTCCAGCACGCGCGGCCCGGCCAGCGCGCCCTCCTTGGTGACGTGGCCGACCAGCACGATGGTGGTGCCGCCCGACTTGGCGGCGCGCGTGAGATGCGCGGCGCACTCGCGCACCTGCGCGACCGAACCCGGCGCCGAGGTGAGCTGGTCGGAGTAGACGGTCTGGATCGAGTCGATCACCGCCACCGCCGGCTGCTGCGCGGCGATCGTCGCCTGGATCTTCTCCAGCTGGATCTCCGCCAGCACCTTCACCTGCGAATTGTCCAGGCCGAGCCGGCGCGAGCGCAGCGCCACCTGCGCGCCGCTTTCCTCGCCGGTGACGTAGAGCGTGGGAACGCCGCCGCGCTGCAGGCCGTCGAGCGCCTGCAGCAGCAGCGTCGACTTGCCGATGCCGGGGTCGCCTCCGATCAGGATCACCCCGCCTTCGACGATGCCTCCGCCCAGCACGCGATCGAGTTCGTCGATCCCGGTGGGCGTGCGCGGAACTTCGGCCGCCTCGATGTCCGCCAGCACGGCCACTTCCGAAGGCGGCGCGAGCGAGGCGAAGCGGTTGCGCGTGGGCGCCGAAGGCTCCGCCACGCCTTCGATCAGCGTGTTCCATGCGCCGCAGTTCGGGCACTTGCCCTGCCACTTGGGCGTGCTGCCGCCGCACTCGGTGCAGGTGTAAACCGTCTTGTCCTTCGCCATGGCCCAAGTGTAGGTGCCGCGCGTATCATGAAGCCGTGACGTATCCCCTGCCCTTTTCGGAATTCGAGGCGGCCGAACGCGCGATCGGCTGCGACGAGGTGATCGCCCGCTCGTGGGAGCCGGACACCACGATAGCCACGCACAGCCACCCCTTCCGCGCCCGCGCGCTGGTGGTGCAGGGCGAGATGTGGCTGACGGTCGAAGGCGCCACGCAGCACCTGCGTCCCGGCGACCGTTTCGACCTGCCGGCGGGCAAGCCGCATGCCGAGCGCTATGGCCCGGAAGGCGCGACGTACTGGGTCGCGCGCAGCAACGCCAGGGCTTCCTGAACGCACGGCACGGGAGCAGGCATGGGCCGGAAGTTGCAGGCACAGGTGCTGGTCGTGGGTGCCGGTCCGGTCGGCATGACGCTGGCGATGGACCTGGCCCGGCGGGGCGTCGATGTGCTGGTCGCCGAGATCCGCCATCGCGGCGAACCGCCCAACGTGAAGTGCAACCACGTCTCGGCGCGCAGCATGGAGATCTTCCGGCGGCTGGGCATCGCGCAGGCGGTCCGCGACGCGGGACTGCCGGCCGACTACCCCAACGACGTCGCGTACCGCACCACCTTCACGGGCGAAGAGCTCTCGCGCATCCCGATCCCGGCGCGCCGTGACCGCTACACGGCGCGCGGCGGCCCGGACGCCTGGTGGCCGACGCCCGAGCCGCCGCACCGCATCAACCAGATCTACCTGGAGCCGGTGCTGTTCGCGCACGCGGAGGCGACGCCCGGCCTGCGCATCCTGAACCGCACGCGGATCGACGACTTCGTGCAGGACGCCGACGGGGTGACCGCCAGCGGCGTGAACCTGGACACCGGTGAGGAACTGGAAATCCGCTGCGACTACCTGGTCGGCTGCGACGGCGGCAAGTCCGGCGTGCGCAAGAAGATCGGCGCGAAGCTGTCGGGGACCGACGTCGTGGGGCGCGTGCAGTCCACCTGGTTCCGCGCGCCCGACCTGCTGCAACGCGCGAAGCATCCGCCCGCGTGGGCGACCTTCTCGCTCAACCCGCGCCGCAGCGGCAATGTCTACGCCATCGACGGGCGCGAGACCTTCCTGCTGCACAACTACCTGAAGGCCGGCGAGACCGAGTTCGATGCGGTGGACCGCGACTGGGCGATCCGCACCATCCTCGGCGTCGGCGCCGATTTCCGCTACGAGATCATCAGCAAGGAAGACTGGGTGGGCCGCCGGCTGGTGGCCGAGCGCTTCCGCGACCGGCGGGTGTTCATCTGCGGCGATGCCGCGCACCTGTGGATCCCGATGGCGGGCTACGGCATGAACGCCGGCATCGCCGATGCGATGGATCTCTCCTGGCTGCTCGCCGCGCGGCTGAAGGGCTGGGCCACGGAGGAAGCGCTGGCGGCGTACGAAGCGGAACGCCAGCCCATCACGGAGCAGGTGTCGCAGTTCGCGATGAACCATGCCCTCGCATTGCAGAAGGAACGCGAAGGCGTGCCGCCGGGGATCGAGGCGCCCGGCGCCGAGGGCGAAGCGGCGCGGGCCGCCGCCGGCCGGGCGCTGTACGACCTCAACGTCAAGCAGTACTGCTGCGGCGGGCTGAACTTCGGTTACTTCTACGACCGCTCCCCGCTGATCGCCTACGACGGCGAGGCCCATCCCGCCTATTCGATGGACCGGTTCGCGCCCTCCACCGTGCCCGGTTGCCGCACGCCGCACGTCTGGCTGGACGACGGCAGCTCGCTGTACGACGCGCTCGGCCCGGACTACACGCTGCTGCGCCTGGACCCCGAAGTCTCCACCGCGGCGCTGGAAGAAGCCGCGGCGCAGCGCGGCGTGCCGCTGCGCGTGCTCGACGTCGCGTCGCGCGAGGCCGCAGCGATCTACCGGCACAAGCTCGTGCTGTCCCGGCCGGACCAGCACGTGGCCTGGCGCGGCGACCGCATTCCCGCCGACCCGCTGGCGCTGGTCGACCGGATCCGCGGCGCGCTTTCTCCCTCCTGCTGAGATGCCTGCGGGACGCCCCGCTTGACGAACGCCGCCAATCATTTAACATGTTAAATAACAGCGACCCACCAGCCCATCAAGGATGAGTACCGCCTTCGCCCACCGCAACCTGCCGCGCCTGCTGCTGCAGGCGCGCGAGTCGCTGATGGTGCGCACGCGGCCCAGCCTGCGCGAACATGGCCTGTCGGACCAGCAATGGCGCGTGCTGCGCGTGCTGGGCGAGCATGGAACGGTGGAGACCGGGCGGGTGGCGCGCGAGGCCTACATCCTGGGGCCCAGCCTGACCGGCGTGCTCGCGCGCATGGAGCGCGATGGCCTGGTACGGCGCGAACGTGACCCGGCGGACCAGCGACGGACGGTGGTCGAGGCCACCGCCAAGGGTCTGAAGATGGTGGAGCGCCTGTCGCGCAGCGTCGAAGGCCACTACCAGTGGCTGGAGAAGTCGCTGGGACGGCAGAAACTGGCGCAGCTCTACGAGCTGCTGGACGAACTGATCGCACTGGAACAGTCATGAGCCTGATCAAGAGAGGCACGGTCTACGGCACGCTGATGAATTTCCGCGGCGAGCTGGAAGCCCTGGGAGACAAGGTCAACGAGCCGCCGTACAAGGGCGCGCCGCAGGCGCCCGTGCTGTACATCAAGCCCGCGAACACCTGGACGGAGAACGGCGGCAACATCGCCCTGCCCGCCGGCGTGGCGGAGGTGGAAATCGGCGCGACGGTCGCCATGGTCATGAAGTCGGCGCGCGAGATCGAGGGCTTCGTGCTGATGAACGACCTGTCCATCCCGCACGACAGCTTCTTCCGCCCGCCGGTGAAGTCCAAGTGCCTGGACGGCTTCCTGGCCATCGGCGACCGCATCCGCGCGCGCAACGAAGCGGGCGACCCGGCGGTGTTCAAGCTGGAAGTGCGCATCAATGGCGAGCTCAAGCAGACCGTGCGCTTCTCGCAGCTGGTGCGGCCCGCCGACAAGCTGCTGGCCGACGTCAGCGAGTTCATGACCCTGGGCGAAGGCGACATGCTGATGCTCGGTTGCGACGCCGGGCGGCCGCGCGCGAAGGTCGGCGACCGCATCCAGATCAGCATGCCCGCGCTCGGCACCCTGAGCAACACGCTGGTGGCGGAGGACGCATGAAGCACGCACGCGTGATCGTCGACGGCATGCTGCACAACGCCACCGAGCAGGACAGCCAGGTGGTGCTGGAGGACGGCCGCCGCCTGTGGCAGGACCAGGTCACCTGGCTGCCGCCGCTGGTGCCGGTGTACAAGCCGCGCACCATCCTCGCGCTGGGCCTGAACTACGCGGACCATGCCAAGGAGCTGGCGTTCAAGGCGCCCGAAGAGCCGCTGGCCTTCCTCAAGGGCGAGCGCGCTCTCAACGGCCACCGGCAGACGACCAAGCGGCCGGCCGGCGTGCAGTTCATGCACTACGAATGCGAGCTGGCCGTGGTGATCGGCCGGCAGGCGAAGAAGGTCGAGCGCGGCGACGCCTACGACTTCATCGCCGGCTACACGGTGGCCAACGACTACGCGATCCGCGACTACCTGGAGAACTGGTACCGCCCCAACCTGCGCGTGAAGAACCGCGACGGCGCGACGCCGCTGGGGCCGTGGCTCGTCGACACCAAGGACATTCCGGATCCGATGGCGCTGGCGCTCAAGACCACCGTCAACGGCAAGGTCACCCAGCAGGGGAGCACCAAGGACATGATCTTCGACGTGCCCTTCCTGGTGGAGTACTTCTCCTCCTTCATGACGCTCAACCCGGGCGACCTGATCCTCACCGGCACGCCGGACGGCGTGGTGGACTGCCAGCCGGGCGACGTGGTCGTCACCGAGATCGAGGGCATCGGCGCCCTCATGAACACCATCAGCAGTACCTGACATGCGCATCGACCACCTGATCGCCGGCAAGCGCGTTGCCGGCAGCGAGTACTTCACCACCGTGAACCCGGCCACGCAGGAAGTGCTGGCGGAAGTCGCCTCCGGCGGCGAGGCCGAGGTGCATGCCGCGGTCGCCGCCGCCAAGGAGGCGTTCCCGAAGTGGGCCGCGCTCGCCGCGCCCGAGCGCGCCAAGCTCGTTCGCAAGCTCGGCGACCTGATCGCGCAGCACGTGCCGGAGATCGCGCGCACCGAAACCGACGACACCGGCCAGGTGATCGCGCAGACCGGCAAGCAGCTGGTGCCGCGCGCGGCCGACAACTTCTACTACTTCGCCGAGATGTGCACGCGGGTGGACGGGCACACCTACCCGACGCCCACGCACCTGAACTACACGCTGTTCCACCCGGTGGGCGTCTGCGCCCTGATTTCCCCGTGGAACGTGCCTTTCATGACGGCGACATGGAAGGTCGCGCCCTGTCTGGCCTTCGGTAACACCGCGGTGCTGAAGATGAGCGAGCTCGCCCCTGACCGCCGCGCGCCTGGGCGAGCTGGCGCTGGCAGCCGGCATTCCCGCGGGCGTGCTGAACGTGGTGCACGGCTACGGCAAGCAGGCCGGCGAGCCGCTGGTGCGCCATCCGGACGTGCGCGCGATCTCGTTCACGGGGTCCACCGCGACCGGCAACCGCATCATCGTCAAGGAAGCGGGGCTGAAGAAGTTCAGCATGGAGCTTGGCGGCAAGTCGCCCTTCGTGGTGTTCGAGGACGCCAACCTGGAGCGCGCCCTCGATGCCGCCGTCTTCATGATCTTCTCCAACAACGGCGAGCGCTGCACGGCGGGCAGCCGCATCCTGGTGCAGAAGTCGATCTATTCGTCCTTCGTCGACAAGTTCGTGGCGCGGGCCAGGCGCATCGCGGTGGGCGACCCGCTGGACGAGAAGACCATCATCGGGCCGATGATCTCGCAGGGCCACCTGGCCAAGGTGCGCAGCTACATCGAGCTGGGCCAGAAGGAAGGCGCGACGCTGCTGTGCGGCGGCCTCGACCTGCCGCCGCTGCCGGACCGCGTGAAGAAGGGCAACTACGTGCTGCCGACGGTGTTCGCCGACGTGGACAACGGCATGCGCATCGCGCAGGACGAGATCTTCGGGCCGGTGGCCTGCCTGATTCCCTTCGAGGACGAAGCCGACGCGATCCGCATCGCCAACGAGATCCAGTACGGCCTGTCCTCGTATGTCTTCACCGAGAACGTCGGCCGCGCGCACCGGGTGGCGGCGGCGATCGAGGCCGGCATGTGCTTCGTCAACAGCCAGAACGTGCGCGACCTGCGCCAGCCCTTCGGCGGCACCAAGGCCTCGGGCACGGGCCGCGAAGGCGGCACCTGGAGTTACGAGGTGTTCCTGGAGCCGAAGAACATCGCGGTGTCGCTCGGCTCGCACCACATTCCGCACTGGGGGGCGGCGTGAAACGCCGCCACCAAGGGGTGTCATGGGCTCCCCCTCCCCGACCCTCCCCTCAAGGGGAGGGCCAAACAGCCGGAGCACACGCCATGGGTAAGCTCGCGCTAGCCGCCAAGATCACGCACGTCCCCTCGATCTACCTGAGCGAGCTGCCCGGCGCGCGCCAGGGGTCGCGGCAGGATGCGATCGACGGCCACAAGGAGATCGGGCGGCGCTGCCGCGAAGCCGGGTGTCGACACCATCGTGGTGTTCGACACGCACTGGCTGGTCAACGCCAACTACCACGTCAACTGCGGGCCGCACTTCCAGGGCCTGTACACCAGCAACGAGCTGCCGCACTTCATCAGCAACCTCGCCTACGAGTTCCCGGGCAACCCGGCGCTGGGCAAGCTGCTGGCCGAGGTCTGCAACGAGTTCGGCGTGGAGACGCTGGCGCACGACAAGACCACGCTGGCGCCGGAGTACGGGACCATCGTCCCGATGCGCTACATGAACACCGACCAGCACTTCAAGGTGATCTCGGTGTCGGCCCTGTGCCAGGCGCATTACCTGAACGACAGCGCGCGCCTGGGCTGGGCCATGCGCCGCGCGGTGGAGGACCACTACGACGGCACCGTCGCCTTCTTGGCCAGCGGCTCGCTGTCGCACCGCTTCGCGCAGAACGGCCTGGCGCCGGAGTTCGCCTTCAAGATCTGGAGCCCCTTCCTGGAAACGCTGGACCGCGAGGTGGTGCGCATGTGGCAGGCCGGCGAGTGGCAGCAGTTCTGCGGCATGCTGCCGGAGTACGCGGCCAAGGGCCATGGCGAAGGCTTCATGCACGACACCGCGATGCTGCTGGGCGCGCTCGGCTGGTCGGAGTACGCGGGCAAGGCCGAAGTGGTCACGCCCTACTTCGGCGCCTCGGGCACGGGGCAGATCAACGCGGTGTTCCCGGTCACCCCGGTGAAGGGCGATGCGATCCCGAGGGCACAGGCCTCGTCGGCCGAGGGCTACACCAACATCGGCCAGCGCCTGTAATTGGAATCTGACCCCAATTCGTGAATCCACCCTCATGCCGCACTGCGTGATCCTCTACACCCCCAACATCGAGCGGAAGACCGACGTGTCGGCGCTGTGCCGCACGCTGGCCGACGAGATGCTCACCATCCTCGACGAGGGCGGCAAGCAGGTGTTTCCCACCGGCGGCACGCGGGTGCTGGCGTATCCGGCCGCGCATTGCGCGGTGGCCGACGGCAAGGGGGATTACGCCTTCGTGTACCTGAACGTGCGCATGGCGGCGGGGCGCAGCGAGGCGGTGAAGAAGGATGCGGGCGACCGGCTGTTCGCCAAGGTCAAGGAACACTTCGCGCCGATCTTCGCGCAGGAGCTGATCGGCATCACGCTGCAGATCGACGAAAGCGCCGGCCAGGTCTACGACGGCAAGCACAGCACGCTGCATCCGCTGTTCAACAAATGATGGACGCACCAACCATCCAGCGGCTCGCCGCCGAACTCGACGCGAGCGAGAAGTCGCGCGTGCAGGTCGAGCATTTCTCCAAGCGCCATCCCGGCATGACCATCGCCGACGGCTACGCGATCTCGCGGGCCTGGGTGGCGATGAAGATCGCCGCCGGCCGCACGGTGCGCGGCCACAAGATCGGCCTGACCTCGCGCGCCATGCAGCAGTCCAGCCAGATCGACGAGCCCGACTACGGCACGCTGCTGGACGACATGTTCTTCGAGCCGGGCCTGATCCCCTTCGAGCGCTTCATCGCCCCGCGGGTGGAGGTGGAGCTCGCCTTCATCCTCAAGCGCCGCCTCGAAGGCGCGCAGGTGGGCGTCGAGGACGTGCTGGCAGCCACCGACCACGTCCAGCCGGCCATCGAGATCATCGACGCGCGTATCGAGCAGTTCGACCGCCTCACCAAGGCCCCGCGCAAGGTCTACGACACCATCAGCGACAACGCCGCCAACGCCGGCATCATCCTGGGCGGCCGCAAGGTGCAGCCGCGCGAGGTGGACCTGCCCTGGGTCGGCGCCATCCTGCGCCAGAATGGCGTGGTCGAGGAAACAGGGCTGGCCGCCGGCGTGCAGGGCCACCCGGCCGTGGGCATCGCCTGGCTGGCGCAGAAGCTGGCGCCCTGGGGCGAGTGCCTGGAGGCCGGCGAGGTCGTGCTGGCCGGCTCCTTCACGCGGCCGGCGCTCGCGCAACGCGGCGACGTGTTCGACGCCGACTATGGCGCGCTGGGCCGCTTCACCTTCGAATTCAGCCAAGGGGACAGAGCATGAAGACACCGGTCAACGCCTTCAAGAAGGCCATCGCCGAAAAGCGCACGCAGTACGGCCTGTGGGTCAGCCTGATGGGGCCGCTGAACACCGAGATCTGCGCGGCGGCCGGCTTCGACTGGATCCTGCTGGATGCGGAGCACACGCCCAACGACCCGATGAACGTGCTGCAGCAGGCGCAGGTGATCGCCGCCTACCCGGGCGTGCATGCGATCGCGCGCGTGCCCATGGGCCACGGCTACGTCGGCCAGGCGCTGATCAAGCAATACCTCGACGTGGGCGTGCAGACGCTGCTGGTGCCGATGGTCGAGACGGCCGAACAGGCGCGCGAGCTGGTGCGCTGCATGCGCTACCCGCCCGACGGCATCCGCGGCATGGCCGCCACCCGCGCGTCGGGCTGGGGCCGCAACGCGGGCTACGCCAAGGAAGCGAACCGCGAGGTCTGCCTGCTGGTGCAGGTGGAAAACGCAGGAGGGCGTTCGCAACATCGATGCGATCGCCGCCGTCGATGGCGTGGACGGCGTGTTCATCGGCCCCTCCGACCTGTCCGCCACCTTCGGCCACGTGGGCGACCCCTTCCACCCCGAGATGGAAAAGATGCACGTCGACCTGTTCGCGCGCATCCGGAAGGCCGGCAAGGCGATCGGCATCCTGACCCTGGACGAGTCCCGCGCGAAGAAGCACGTGGAGATGGGCGCGACCTTCATCGCCGTCGGCACCGACAGCAACCTGATGGTCACGGCGACCAACACCTTGCGCGCGAAGTTCATGGGTGGCCTGCCGGCCGCCGCCGGCCCCAAGGGCAACTACTGAGGATGCCGCGATGAGCGCCCTGCTGCAGACCCGCGCCCCAGACATGCACCCGGACGAATGGCAGGCCCGCGTGCAGCTGGCCGCCGCCTACCGCATCTTCGACATGCTGGGCTGGGCGGAGATGATCTACAACCACATCACCGTGCGCCTGCCCGACAGCGTGACGCGCGGCGAGAAGCAGTTCCTGATCAATCCCTTCGGCCTGCACTACTCCGAGGTGACCGCCGGCAACCTGCTGAAGATCGACGTGCAGGGCAACAAGCTGGACGCGCACAACCCCTGGCCGGTGAATCCGGCCGGCTTCACCATCCATGCGGCGATCCACGAGAGCGTGCCGGACGCGCACTGCGTGATGCACACGCACACCACCAACGGCCTGGCGGTCGCGTGCACCGAGGGCGGGCTGGCGCAGAACAACTTCTATTCCGCGCAGCTGCACGAGCTGGTGGCCTACCATGACTTCGAGGGCATCACCATCCACGCGGAGGAGGCGCCGCGCCTGCTGGCCAGCCTGGGGAACAAGCCGCTGATGATCCTGCGCAACCACGGGCTGCTGGCGGCCGGTCCCACGCTGCCGCTCACCTTCGTGCGGCTGTGGACGCTGCAGCGCGCCTGCGACATCCAGGTCACGCAGGCGGCGCTGGGCCGCGCCATCCCCATCAGCGAAGCGGTGGCGAGGAAGACCACCCACGACTCCTTCCAGTTCGACCAGCGCTTCGGCGCCGGCCAGGACGTGTTCGACGCGATGACGCGCCTGGTCGAACAGCGCCACGGCACTTCGTACAAGTCATGAAGGCCTGCATCTACGGTGCCGGCGCCATCGGCGGCTGGCTGGGCGTGAAGCTCGCGAACGCGGGCTGCGAACTGAGCGTGGTCGCGCGCGGCGCGACGCTGGAAGCGCTGCGCGCGCACGGTCTGCGCCTGCAGCAAGGCGCTGAAACCCTCGCGGCGAAGGTGTGCGCCAGCGCGGCACCGGCGGACCTGGGCGTGCAGGACCTGGTGGTGGTCGCCGTGAAGGCGCCGGCGATGGCGGAAGTGGCGAAGGCGATCCGCCCGCTGCTGGGGCCGGACACGATCGTGCTCACCGCCATGAACGGCGTTCCCTGGTGGTTCTTCCAGGGCTTCGGCGGCAGCTACGCGGGCACGCGGCTCAAGGCGGTGGACCCGGACGGTTCCATTGCGGAAGCAGTGCCTGCGAAGCACATCGTCGGCTGCGTGGTGCACGCCAGCTGCGCCCTGCGCGAGCCGGGCTTCGTGCAGCACCACTTCGGCAACAAGCTGATCATCGGCGAATCTTCCGGCGAGCAGACCGCGCGCGTGAAAGCGCTGGCCGCGCTGCTGGAGAAGGCCGGGTTCGAGACCGTGCTGTCCGAGCAGATCCAGAAGGACACCTGGTACAAGCTGTGGGGCAACATGACGGTGAATCCCGTCAGCGCCATGACCGGCGCCACCACCGACCTGATCCTCAACGACGACCTGGTGCGCGGCTTCATCTCCGCGGTGATGCTGGAGGCGCGCGAGATCGGCGCGCGCGTCGGCATCCCGATCGCGCAGCAGCCGGAGGACAGGCACCAGGTCACCCGCAAGCTGGGCGCCTTCAAGACCTCGATGCTGCAGGACGTGGAGGCCGGCAAGCCGGTGGAGATCGATGCGCTGGTGACGGTCGTCCGGGAGATGGGCCAGATGACCGGCGTGGCCACGCCCTTCACCGATGCCTTGCTGGGCCTCAGCCGCCTGCACGCCCGCGTGCACGGCCTGTACTAGTGGCGGCGGTCCCGGCACCGGCCCGCGCCATCAGCGGCGCGGCCTTCGCCACGCTGCTGCTGATCGCGCTGATGATGGGCGCCAACCACGTGGCCGCGCGCATCGCCTTCAACAACGGCGTGGACGTCGCCACCGCGGTGGTGATCCGCAGCACGGTGACGGCGCTGGTGATCGTCGCCATCCTCGCTTCGCAAGGCGTGCGCGTGCGCTTCACGCGACGGCACAAGCAGATGCTGCCGGTGATCGGCCTGCTGATCGGCGTGCAGAGCCTGTGCCTGTATTCCTCGGTGGCGCGGCTGCCGGTGGCGCTGGCCCTGCTGGCCTTCAACACCTATCCGCTGTGGACGGCGCTCTGGTCCTTCGTGGTGTACCGCAAGCGGCCGGAGAAGGCGATGGTGGTGGCCATGCCGGTGATCCTGGTCGGCCTGGCGATGGCGCTGGACGTGTTCGGCGCCGCCTCGGGCCTGGGCGCGTCTGGCCAATGGGCGCGCATCGGCGCCGGCGTCGCTTTCGCGCTCGCCGCGGCCGGCACCTTCGGCCTGGCGCTGGTGCTCACGCAGCACGAGACGGGCGACGTGGACGGGCGCGTGCGCACCGCCACGACCATGACCCTTGCCGGCGTGGTCGCGCTCGCCATGGTCACGACACAGGGCGGCTTCCACCTGCCGACGGCGCCGGCCGGCTGGGCCGGCCTGGCCACCCTCACCTTCCTGTACGGCACCGCCTTCACCATCATGTTCACCGTGCTCCCGCGGCTGGGGGTGGTGGGCAATTCGGCGATCATGAACGTGGAGCCGGTGTTCGCGCTGGTGCTGGCCTGGATGATCCTGGGCCAGGCGATCGCGCCCGTGCAGGTGGCCGGCGCACTGCTGGTGGTGGGCGCCGTGATGGCGCTCGGACTGCGCAAACGTTGACCGGGCGCAAGCTTTCCGGCGTTGCGCGCGCGCTATCCCGCTTGCTGCCGCGATGCGGCGCCGCCTAGGATGACCTTCCTACCGGAGGAGTCCGTATGTCCGTCCGCCTGTCACCCGAGATCGAGCAGCGGCTCGAAGCGCTCGCGCGCGAAACCGGCCGCAGCACCGCGCAACTGGCGCGCGAGGCCATGTTCCAGCACATGGACGCCATCGAGGACTACTACCTCAACGGACACGCCGAACGCACGCAAACGGTCGCGCCCTATGGCACCGAGCCGGGGTGGACCTGGGGCTTTGAGGCCTTCGCGTTCCGCCGTCGCGCAAGCTCAGTCGCCGACCGCGACCGGCACCCGCAGCGCCAGCGCGCACATCAGCTCGTAGCTGAGCGTCCCCGCGGCCGCGGCCACTTCGTCGACCGGCAGCACGGCGCCGTTCGCCGCCTTGCCCCACATCGTCACCTCGCTGCCGAAGCCGGCTTGCGGCACCGGCGAGAGATCGACCGCGATCATGTCCATGCTGACCCGCCCGACCAGCCGGGTGCGCACGCCCTCGACCAGCACGGGCGTGCCCGTCGTGCAATGGCGCGGGTAGCCGTCGGCATAGCCGCAGGCGACCACGCCGATGCGCAGCGGCGCGTCGGCCGTGAAACTGGAGCCGTAGCCCACGGTGTCGCCCGGCTGCAATTGCTGCACTGCAATAACGCGCGTGGACAGCGTCATGGTCGGCTGCAGCCGCCAGTGGGCGACATCGTGCTGGGGAAGTCGGGCGCGCTGCCGTACACCGCGATGCCCGGCCGTACCCAGTCGGCACGGACCTGCGCGTCGGCGGCATGGCGCAGGGTGGCGGCGCTGTTGCTCAGGGAGCGCTCGCCGGGCAGGTCGCGCGTGGCTTCCTCGAACACCTGCAGCTGGTGGGCGATGCCGCGCGGCCCGTCGGCATCGCTGAAGTGCGTCATCAGGGAGATTTCCTCGACCTGCGGCAGTGCGTCCAGGCGCGCCCAGGCGGCGCGGAAGCGCTGCGGCCCGAAGCCCAGGCGGTTCATCCCGGAGTTCAGCTTGAGGAAGACCCGGTGCGGCACCTGCGTCTTGTGCGCTGCCAGCCAGTCGATCTGCTGGTCGCAATGCACGGCGTGCCACAGGCCCAGGCGCGAGCACAGTTCCAGGTCGCGCGGTTCGAACACGCCTTCCAGCAGCAGGATGGGACCGCGCCAGCCGAGGGCGCGGACGCGCTCGGCCTCCAGCAGGTCCAGCAGGGCGAAGCCGTCGGCGCCGCGCAGCGCCTCGAACACCCGCTCGATGCCGTGGCCGTAGGCGTTGGCCTTGACCACCGCCCAGACCCGGGCGTCCGGCGCCGCTTCGCGCATGCGCGCCAGGTTGTGGCGCAGGGCCTCGGCGTGGATCGTGGCGAGGATGGGACGGGGCATGATCGGGGGCTTTTTGCCGCCATTCTGTCATTACCTGC
The DNA here is from genome assembly GCF_013087525.1 of Ramlibacter montanisoli. Taxonomy (GTDB): domain Bacteria; phylum Pseudomonadota; class Gammaproteobacteria; order Burkholderiales; family Burkholderiaceae_C; genus Ramlibacter; species Ramlibacter montanisoli. The sequence goes on from NZ_JABFCS010000001.1 coordinate 3,662,967, forward strand.
CGTGATATAACCCCGTGTCGCTTGGAGACAGCAAAAGTTCAAAGGACCACTCGACGGGTCCCGCCACCTCACGCACGGATGAAGCGCGGTTTCTACACCATCATGGCGGCGCAGTTCTTCTCGTCGCTCGCCGACAACGCGCTGTTCATTGCCGCCGTCGAATTGCTGAAGTCCTCCCGCGCCCCGACCTGGCAGGCGGCGGCGCTGGTGCCGATGTTCGCCCTCTTCTATGTGGTGCTCGCCCCCTTCGTGGGGGCGTTCGCGGATGCGCGGCCCAAGGGGCAGGTCATGTTCTACAGCAACGCCATCAAGGTGGTGGGCTGCCTGATGATGCTGTTCGGCGCCCATCCCCTGCTGGCCTACGCGATCGTGGGCCTGGGCGCGGCGGCCTACTCGCCGGCCAAGTACGGCATCCTCACCGAACTGCTGCCGCCCTCGCAGCTGGTCAAGGCCAACGGCTGGATCGAGGGCCTGACCATCGCATCGATCATCCTGGGCATCCTGCTGGGCGGCCAGCTGGTGGGCAACGCGATCGCCTCGCGGATGCTGGGCATCGACTTCCCCGTGCTCGACACCGGCATCGACACGCCGCCGGAAGCGGCCATCTTCGTGCTGATCTTCATCTACGCGGTGGCGGCCTGGTTCAACACGCGCATTCCCCTGACCGGCGTGGAGATGCGGCCGATCCCCAAGAACCCGCTGGAGCTGGTGCCCGATTTCTGGAGCTGCAACAGCCGGCTCTGGCATGACAAGCTGGGGCAGATCTCGCTGGCCACCACCACGCTGTTCTGGGGCGTGAGCGGCAACCTGCGCTACATCATCCTGGCCTGGAGCGCGGCAGCGCTCGGTTATTCGACGACGCAGGCCTCCTCGCTCAGCGGCGTGGTGGCGCTCGGCACCGCGGTGGGGGCCGTGATGGCCTCGATGCGCATGCGCCTGGACAAGGCGACCACGGTGATGCCGCTGGGCATCATCATGGGCCTGCTGGTGATCTGCATGAACTTCATCACCAACGTCTGGGTCGCGGCGCCCTTCCTGATCCTGATGGGCGCGCTGGGCGGCTACCTGGTGGTGCCGATGAACGCACTGCTGCAGCACCGCGGCCACAACCTGATGGGCGCGGGCCGCTCGATCGCCGTGCAGAACTTCAACGAGCAGGCCTGCATCCTGGGCCTGGGCGCCTTCTACAGCCTGTCGGCCGGCCTGGGCATGTCGGCCTTCGGCGCCATCACCGCCTTCGGCGTGGTGGTCGCCGGCATGATGTGGATGATCCAGCGCTGGCACGCGCGCAACTGCATCGAGCACAAGGACGAAGTCGAACACCTGCTGGAGATCGCCCGGCACGACAACGTGCATGGCTGATTCCGGGAAACGACTGGCGCCGGTGCTGGCGCTGGTCGTGAATGCCTTCGTCTGGGGCATGTCCTGGTGGCCGTTCCGGCAGCTGCAGGACGAGGGCATGCATCCGCTGTGGTCCACGGCGCTGATCTACCTGGTGGCCTTCCTCGGTTTCGTGCTGGTGCGCCCGGGCGCGCTGCCCGAGCTGCTGCGCACGCCGGGCCTGTGGCTGCTGGCCGCGGCCGCCGGCCTGACCAACGTCGGCTTCAACTGGGCCGTGACCATCGGCGACGTGGTGCGCGTGGTGCTGCTGTTCTACCTGATGCCGGCCTGGTCGGTGCTGCTGGCCTGGCCCCTGCTGGGCGAGAAGCCTTCGCGCGCCGGCATGGCCCGCCTGGTGCTGGCGCTGGCCGGCGTGGCGATCGTGCTCGACACGTCCGGCGTCGGCCTGCCCTGGCCGCGCACGCTGGCCGAGTGGCTCGCGCTCATGGGCGGCTTCAGCTTCGCCCTGACCAACGTCATGCTGCGGCGGCTGGACACCAGCACCGCGGGCTCGCGCGTGCTGGCCATGTTCGGCGGCGGCATGCTGCTGGCCGGCGGCGTCGCGATGGCCGGCATGGCGCAGGGCTCGGTGGCGGCCATGCCCTTGCTGGAAGGCAGCGGCTGGCTGCTCGCGCTGCTGCTGGCGGCAGGCTTCCTGGCTGCCAACCTGGCACTGCAGTACGGCGCCTCGCGCCTGCCGGCGCACACCACGGCGCTGGTGATGCTGTCGGAAGTGGTGTTCGCGAGCCTGTCGTCGGTCGCGCTCGGGGCGGCCGAACTGACGGCGCGCACGCTGCTCGGTGGTGCACTGATCGTGGCCGCCGCTGCCTGGTCCGCCTGGCCCGCCCGGGCGTCGCTGGCGGGCGCACAATAGGCCGCATGGCCAGCATCTACGACTTCGAAGCGCAGCAGATCGGCGGGCAGAGCGTGCCCCTGTCGCAGTTCCGCGGCAAGCCCATGCTGATCGTCAACACCGCCAGCGCCTGCGGCTTCACGCCGCAGTTCGCGGGGCTGGAAGAACTGCACCGCCGCTATGGCGAGCGCGGGCTGGTGGTGCTGGGCTTTCCCTGCAACCAGTTCGGCGCGCAGGACCCGGGCAGCAACGAGGAGATCGCCAGCTTCTGCCAGGTGAACTACGGCGTGAGCTTCCCCATGATGGCCAAGGTGGACGTCAACGGCGCGCAGGCGCATCCGCTGTACCGCTGGTTGACGGCCGAAGCCCCCGGCATGCTGGGATCGAAGGCGATCAAGTGGAACTTCACCAAGTTCCTGGTCGGCAAGGACGGCCGCGTATTGAAGCGCTATGCGCCGCAGGATGCGCCGGAGAAGCTGGCGAAGGATGTCGAGGCGGCGCTGGCGGGTGAGGCCGTCGGCGTCGCGGTTCGCCTGCGGGCTCACCACGACCTACAGGGATCGCGCGCGCATTCGCAGGTCGTGGTGAGCGGCGCAGCCCGAACCGCGACACCTCACGCGCTCGCCACCAAGGCCGCGTCCAGCACCTCCACCCAATGCCGCACCGGCAGTCCCGTGCCACTCTGCAGATGCTGGATGCAGCCGATGTTCGCCGACAGGATCCCCTGCGGCTGCAGCGCGGCCAGGTGCCCCAGCTTGCGATCGCGCAGCGTGTGCGCGATCTCCGGGTGCAGCACCGAATAGGTCCCCGCCGAACCGCAGCACAGGTGCGCTTCGTTGATCGAAACGCGCAGCTGGAAGCCCAGCGCCGCCATCCATTGCTCGACGCCGCCGCGCAGCTTCTGCCCGTGCTGCAGCGTGCAGGGCGGGTGGTAGGCGAACAGGCCGGGATCGGGCCGCACCTTGTCCTTCAGCAGCGGCACCAGGTCCGGCAGCAGCTCGCTCAGGTCGCGCGTCAAGGCCGCGATTCGGCTGGCTTTTTCGGCATAGGCCGCATCGTGCTGCAGGTGGTGGCCGTACTCGCGCACCGTCACGCCGCAGCCCGAGGCGTTCATCACGATCGCCTCGACCTCGCCGCGTTCGACCTGCGGCCACCAGGCGTCGATATTGCGCCGCATCTGCGCGCGGCCGCCCTCCTGGTCGTTCAGGTGGAACTTCACCGCGCCGCAGCAGCCCGCTTCCGGCGCAACGATCACCTGGATGCCCGCGGCATCGAGCACGCGCGCGCTCGCCGTGTTGATGTTGGGCATCATCGCCGGCTGCACGCAGCCGGCCAGCATCAGCACCCTGCGCGCGTGCGTGCGCGTCGGCCACGTGCCGGCCTCCTGTTTCGGTGGCACCTTCTCGCGCAGCCGCTGCGGCAGCAGGCCGCGCACGGCCTGACCCACCTTCATGGCGGGGGCGAACAGCGGCGAGGTCAGGCCTTCCTTGAGCGCCCAGCGCAGCGCCTTGGCCGGCGCGCCGCGCGGCACCTTGCGTTCGACGATGCCGCGGCCGATGTCCACCAGCCGGCCGTAGTCCACCCCGCTCGGGCAGGTGCTCTCGCAGTTGCGGCAGGTGAGGCACCGGTCCAGGTGCAGCTGCGTCTTGCGCGTGGGCTCCACGCCTTCCAGCACCTGCTTCATCAGGTAGATGCGGCCGCGCGGGCCATCGAGCTCGTCGCCGAGGAGCTGGTAGGTCGGGCAGGTGGCGGTGCAGAAGCCGCAGTGCACGCACTTGCGCAGGATGGCTTCCGCCTCCGCGCCTTCGGCCGTGCCCTGGAATTCGGGGGAGAGGTGGGTCTGCATCAGAAGTGCGCGTAGAGGCGGCCGCGGTTGAAGATGCCGGCCGGGTCGAACTGCTTCTTCAGTCCTTCGTGGATGGTGGCGATGGCCGGGGCCAGCGGCGTCATGCGGCCGCTCGCGTCGCTGCGCTGCGTGCGGAACAGGGTGGCGTGGCCGCCCGCCTGCAGCGCGGCCTGCCGCACGCGCTCGCCGTTCGCCGCCGCCACGCGCACCCAGCGCTGCGCGCCGTGCCATTCCACCAGCGGCGCTTCCGGCAGGTCCAGCACCGGCGCCGTCTGCGGCACCGACAGGCGCCAGAGGTCGCGGCCCGCGCTGCCCTGGAACCAGGGCGTGGCCTGCTCGCGCAAGGCGTTCCACTGGCGCGCGGCACTGGCGGCCTCCAGGCGCTCGCCGCCCAGCGAACGGCAGGCAGCCTCCACGGCCGCGACCGCGCCGCGCGGCGCAGGTACAGGCCGCCCGTCCCGTCTTCTTCCACCCAGCAGCTCGCATTGAGCGGCAGCGGCTGGCCGCCCCAGGCATTCAGGCGCTGGAGCGCTTCCTGCTGCGAGGCCTCGAAGCGCAGCGTCGCCTCACCGGGGGAACCGGCAGGACCTTGAGGCTCACTTCCGTGATCAATCCCAGCGTGCCCAGGGTGCCTGTCACCAGGCGCGACACGTCGTAGCCCGCCACGTTCTTCATCACCTGGCCGCCGAACACCAGCTCCTCGCCGCGGCCGTTGACCAGGTTCACGCCCAGCACGTAGTCGCGCACCGCGCCGACGCTGGCGCGCGCGGGGCCCGACAGGCCGGTGGCCACCATGCCGCCGACGCTGGCACCGGGGCCGAAGTGCGGCGGCTCGAAGGGCAGGCACTGGCCGCTTTGCGCCAGCAACTGCTCCAGTTCCGCCAGCGGCGTGCCCGCGCGCACCGTCACCACCAGCTCGCTCGGCTCGTAGTTGACGATGCCGCGCAGGCCCGCCGTCTCCAGCAGCTCGCCCTGCAGCGACTCGCCGTAGAAGTCCTTGCTGCCGCCGCCGCGGATGCGCAGCGGCCTTCCTTGCGCAGCAGCGGCGCGGATGCGTTCGACGAGGGGGCGAGGTCGGAATCCATGGAGTGGCGATGTTACGGTCGGGCGCGGGCCGGCCGGCCCGGCGGCGGCCTGAAATTTTGGGCCTCAGTCGATGAAGAAATTGGCGGGCAGCCCGGCCACCTCCACGCGGGCCTGCAGCACGCAGCCGGAATGGGGCAGCGACTGCAGCTCGCCGGCGGGCCGCTTGTGCCGCCCGGTGGTGAGGTAGAGGGTGCGCAGGTCGGCCCCGCCGAAGCAGGGCATGGTGGGACAGCGCGCGGGCACCTCGAACTCCGCCACCACCTGCCCGGTGGGCGCGATGCGCAGCAGGCGCCCGCCCTCGAACATCGCCACCCAGTAGTGGCCCTCCACATCCACGGCCGCGCCGTCGGGCCGGCCTCCGTAGCCCGGCTGCCCCGGCTGCCAGCCGGCGGGCTTGCCGGCGAACTGGTGGAACACGCGGTGGTGGCGCATCACGTTGGACCCCGCCTCCCAGTCCCAGGCCTGGATCGCGTGCTGCGCGGTGTCGGTCCAGTACAGCGTGCGCTGGTCGGGCGACCAGGCGATGCCGTTGGCCGTGGTGGCGTTGTGCGCCTTCAGCTGCACCGCCGGCTGGCCGCCGTTGCCGTTGTCGGGCCGGCAGTCGATCGAATAGAGGTCGGCCTTGCGCGCATCCTTGGGCTCGTAATAGGTGCCGGCCCAGAAGCGACCCAGCGGGTCGGCCTTGCCGTCGTTGAAGCGCGTGGTGGCGGCGTGCTGGAAGCGCACGATGGGCTGCAGCGCACCGCCCCAGCTGTGCGCGCGGTAGATCCCGTCGCGCAAAGCCAGCACCAGGCCGCCGCCGGCCGCCGGCGCGATGCAGCCCGGCTCCTGCGGCAGCTCCCAGTGCTCGCGCGCGCGCCGCTCGCGGGGTGCCAGCGGCGCACGCGCCGCGAAGGGATGTCGACCCAGTACAGGCGCTGCTCCGCCGGATGCCAGAAGGGCGACTCGCCCAGTTCGTCCGGCTCGGGCACGGCCGCTTCCCACTTCATGCCACGGGCTCCACCACGATGCGCATCTGCGCCAGCATCGACTCGCCCGGCTGCAGCAGCGACAGCCCGAGTTCGCCGGTGGGCAGTCCCGCGGCATGCAGGTGCACCGCGTTGGGCACGTGGCTGACCGGCTCGAGCGCGAGGTCGCCGCGCGCGGGGTCGCTGGACACCACCAGCCGCGCCAGGCCGGACTCCACCCGCACCCGCAGCGTCGCGTCGCGCAAGTCCGCGCGGCCGTCCCAGCCTTCGAAGCAATCGTCCGCAGACAGCGTCGCGCAGTCCTGGTCCAGGCCCTGCGCCGCACGCCGGGCGACCGGCAGCTTGTCCGCATCCAGTTCCCAGCGGCTGTCCGCGCGGAACGCAAGATGCATCCCCGGCCGCCTGGCGAAATGAGGGCGCCAGCCCAGGCCCATGGGGGCCGGCTGCGCGGACTGGTTGGTCACCGCCAGCGTCATCTCCAGGGCCTGCGGCGTCAGGCGCAGTGTGTGCGAGCAGTCGAAGGCGAAAGGCCAGGAGGGATCGGCGGGATGCTCGCAGGCCAGCATGGCGGAAGTTGCATCGCTGTCCAGCACGCTCCAGGCGCGCTGCGCGACCATGCCCTGGATCGCGCCGGGATCGTCGCCGGCATTGCGCACCGTGGGCTGCTGCGTGCCCTGCCAGACGACGCTGGCGTGCACCACCCGGTTGGAGAAAGGCACCAGCGGATGGCAGCCGGCCGCGCGCGCGGAGGCGAGTTGCGCGGCGGGCGTGGAGCGCAGCACCGGCTGGCCGTCGAACCACAAGCCGGCGATGCTGCCGCCCAGGTCCGGATGCAGTTCGCAGCGCAGCCGTCCGGCCCGCAGTTCGATCATGGCTTGCCTCCTGCGGACATTGTGCCTGCGCCCGGCGCCGCCCGGCCCGGCCAGCGCGTACCATGCGCCATGCCGTCCACCGACACGGACGCCGCCCAGCGGCGGATCGAAGCCGTCCGCGATGTGCTGCTGAGGCGGCTGGCGCCGGCGATGCGCGAACGCATGCTGGTGCACCTGGAGCCGATCGGCATGATGGCCCAGGTGATCGAACGGCGGCTGCGGCAGGACGCCCCCGAGTTCGCGCGCATCGAGGCCGACCTGGGCAAGGTCCACGGCTTCGCGCGCGACGCGGTGCGCGTCAACCTGGACGTGGTGAGCTGGCTGGCGCCGGAGCCGGACGACACGGCGCGCATCTCGCTCGAATCCGGCGTGCAGGAATGCGTGGCGCTGCTGCGCGGCCATTTCGGCTTCGGCGGCTTCAGCCTGCGGCGCCTGCCCGGCGAGGGCGCGCAAGAGGTTGCGCGTAGCGCGCTGCGCACGCTGCTGCCGGCCGTGCTGTTCGCGCTGGCCGACGAACCGCGCGCGACCGCGCTGCTCACCGTCAGCGCCGGCGCGCCCGCCGTCGTGACGGTGCGCGTCGAGCAGGATGCGGCAGCGCGGATCCAGATGGGGCCAGCCCCTGCCGCCTGCTGCACTGGGACGAAGTCGAGGCGCTCGCCCGGGCGGAAGGCGTGGGCCTGCGGCGCGACGGCGACACCGTCGTGCTCGACTTCCCGGCCTGACAAAAAAGCGGCCCGCCGAAGCGGGCCGAACATCCAAAGGAGATCTTGCGTTGTGCCGCGGCGTGCGGCGTGCCTCCGCGCGCCGCTTCCGTGACCCTTACCGGTTGTAGGCGGTCTCGCCGTGGCTGCTGATGTCCAGGCCTTCGCGCTCTTCCTCTTCCGAGACGCGCAGCCCCACCAGCAGGTCGACCAGCTTGTAGGCGATGAAGGCCACCACGCCGGACCAGACGATGGTCGTCAGCACGCCCTGGAACTGGATCCAGACCTGGCCGCCGATCGAGTAGTCGGGGTTGACCTTGTTGGCCACGTAGTCGTACACGCCCAGGCCGCCCAGGGACGGGGAGGCGAACACGCCGGTGAGCAGCGCGCCCAGGATGCCGCCGACGCCGTGGACGCCGAACACGTCCAGCGCGTCGTCCGCACCGAGCAGCTTCTTCAGGCCGTTGACGCCCCACAGGCAGATCAGGCCGGCCAGCAGGCCGATCACGATCGCGCCCATCACGCCGACGAAGCCGCAGGCGGGGGTGATGGCGACCAGGCCGGAGACGGCGCCGGAAGCGGCACCCAGCATGGAGGCCTTGCCCTTGGACAGGGCTTCACCGGCGCACCAGGAGAGCGTGGCCGCGGCGGTGGCGAACAGCGTGTTGGCGAAGGCCAGGCCGGCGACGCCGTTGGCTTCCAGGTTGGAGCCGGCGTTGAAGCCGAACCAGCCCACCCACAGCAGCGCGGCGCCGACCATCGTGAGGGTCAGGCTGTGCGGCGTGAGCGATTCCTTGCCGTAGCCGATGCGCTTGCCGATCACGTAGGCGCCCACCAGGCCGGCGACACCGGCGTTGATGTGCACCACGGTGCCGCCCGCGAAGTCCAGCGCGCCCTTGGCCCACAGCCAGCCGGCGGCGGCCGTGACCGTCTCCAGCGACTTGGCGTCGGTGATCGCGTCCGGGCCGTCCCAGTACCACACCATGTGGGCGATGGGCAGGTAGGCGAAGGTGAACCAGATCGCGCAGAACAGCAGCACCGCGGAGAACTTGATGCGTTCGGCGAAGGAGCCGACGATCAGCGCGCAGGTGATGGCCGCGAAGGTGGCCTGGAAGGCGACGAAGGTGATCTCGGGGATGACGACGCCCTTGCTGAAGGTCGCTGCCACCGAGTCCGGCGTGATGCCCGACAGGAAGATCTTGCCGAAGCCGCCCATGAAGGGGCTGCCGCCGGTGAAGGCGACGCTGTAGCCGTAGATGGCCCACAGCAGGAAGATCATGCAGCTGACCACGAACACCTGCATCAGCACCGACAGCATGTTCTTGCTGCGCACCAGGCCGCCGTAGAACAGCGCCAGGCCGGGCAGGATCATCAGCAGCACCAGCAGGGTGGAGACCGTCATCCAGGCGGTGTCGCCCTTGTTGGGGACGGGCGCGGGAGCAGCGGCGGCAGCGGCAGCAGGTGCCGCAGCAGCGGCGGCCGCGGGCGCAGCCGGAGCCGCTTCCGCGGGAGCAGCGGTGGTGGCCGCGGGGGCGGCCGGCGTGGCGGGCGCCTGGGCGACAGCGGCGACGCTGCCCACCAGGAGACCCAGGCCCACGGCCAGGGAAGCGAGAAATTTCCTCATGTCAGTGCTCTCTTGTATGGGATGAAATGCTTAGAGCGCTTCCTTGCCGGTCTCGCCGGTGCGGATGCGGACGACTTGCTCCAGGTCGTACACGAAGATCTTTCCGTCGCCGATCTTCCCGGTGCGCGCGGCACCTTCGACTGCTTCGATGACGCGTTCCACCAGGTCGTCCGCCACCGCCGCCTCGATCTTCACCTTGGGCAGGAAGTCGACGACGTATTCGGCGCCGCGGTACAGCTCGGTGTGGCCCTTCTGCCGCCCGAAGCCCTTGACCTCGGTGACGGTGATGCCCTGCACGCCGATGCCCGAGAGGGACTCGCGCACTTCGTCGAGCTTGAAGGGTTTGATGATGGCGGTGACGAGTTTCATGCTGGCTCCTTCGAAAGGGCGGGGATCAGAAGCCGTACTTCACGCCGAGCACCACGCCGGCGCGACCGAGGTTCTTGCCGTTGGGGGCGAAGTAGGCGTCGGTGTCGGTGTCCACGTAGGCGAGCGAGGCGCTCAGGCCGTTGCCGAAGTCCTTGCCCAGGGCGACGGACCAGTCGGTGTAGGAAGCGCCGGAGTTGCGGCGCACGCGCTGGTGGCCCACGTGCGGCGTGACGGTCATGCCCCAGAAGCCGGTGTCGAAGGTGGCGCTCAGGTCCAGGTAGCCGCTGCCCTTGCTGTCGGCGAAGCCGAACAGGTTCGTGATGGCGTGCGAGTACTTCAGCGTGGCCGGGCCATAGGTGCCGGCGACGTACAGCTCGGTGGTGTTCGGGCTGACGGCCAGTTCGGAATTGGGGTACAGGTAGCGCAGCGCGCCCACGTCGATGCCGAAGGCGCCGAAGGTGGTCTTGTAGCCGCCGTAGATGTCGACCTCGACGTCGGCGTTGCCGCCCGCGTCCTCGACCCAGCGGATGGTGGAGGCCCAGGTGCCCACATAGAAGCCGCTCTTGTGCGCGAAGTCCGCGCCGCCCTGCAGGGCCGGCTTCAGGCGGCTCTGGGAGATGCCACGGTAGCGGTAGTCGGTGACGGCACCGACGTTGAAGGACAGGGTGTAGTCGGGCTCGGGCGCCTTCGGCTGGGCCAGGACGGCGCCGGAGGCGAGGAGCGCGGACAGCAGCACGACAAGTTTCGATTTCATCAAGGGGTCTCTCCGTTCGGTTCGGTTTTGGGATCCTGCACAGCATGGTTAGCAGGACGCGTGCCATCCACTACAAGGAGGAAATGCCGCGTCTGCGCACCGGACGGGGCCGGCGTTATGCGGGGAAGATGCCCTTGCGGTCAATGGCGCGCACCAAGCCGGTGCCGGGTTGCCCGTTCTGCGCCGCCGGTCGTCCGTGATGCACCCGAAAAGGGAGGAGTCCTGTCGTGAGCCTTTGTTTGGTGCAAAGCCGTGCCCTGGTCGGCCTGGAGGCGGCCGCGGTCACTGTCGAGGTGCACCTCGCCAACGGGCTGCCCAATTTCATGCTGGTGGGACTGGCCGACACCGAAGTGAAGGAGGCGCGCGAGCGCGTGCGATCCGCCCTGCTCAACTCCGGGCTGGCCTTCCCGCACAACAAGAGGATCACGGTCAACCTGGCGCCGGCCGACCTGCCCAAGGACTCGGGGCGCTTCGACCTGCCGATCGCGCTGGGCATCCTGGCAGCCAGCGGCCAGATCGACGCGGCGCGGCTGGCCGGCCACGAGTTCGCCGGCGAACTCTCCTTGTCAGGCGAATTGCGGCCGGTGCGCGGCGCGCTGGCGACCAGCCTGGCATTGCATGCGGGCCGCATCACCACGCGCCTGGTGCTGCCGCCGGCGAGCGCCGAGGAAGCCGCGCTGGTGCCGGGTGCGCACGTGGTGCGGGCGCGCCACCTGCTCGACGTGGTGCGGCAGTTCCTGCCGGAGGGCAGCGCCGCACCGGAGGAAGGCGCGGACGGGTGGACCCGGCTGGCGGCCAGCGCGCCAAGCTTCGGCGCCGACTATCCGGACCTGGCCGACGTGAAGGGGCAGGCGGGCGCGCGGCGCGCCCTGGAGATCGCGGCGGCCGGCGGTCACAGCGTCCTGATGGTGGGGCCGCCTGGCTCCGGCAAGTCGATGCTGGCGCAGCGCTTCGCCGGGCTGCTGCCGCCGATGACGGTGGGCGAGGCGCTGGAGAGTGCTGCCGTGGCCAGCCTCGCGGGCCGCTTCTCCTTGCAGCACTGGGCGCAGCGGCCGACCTGTGCGCCGCACCATTCCGCGAGCGCGGTGGCGCTGGTGGGCGGCGGCTCGCCGCCGCGCCCGGGCGAGATCTCGCTGGCGCACCACGGCGTGCTGTTCCTCGACGAACTGCCCGAGTTTCCGCGCACGGCGCTCGAGGCACTGCGCGAGCCGCTGGAGACCGGCCGCATCACCATCGCCCGCGCCGCGCGCCGCAGCGAGTTCCCGGCGCGCTTCCAGCTGGTCGCCGCGATGAACCCCTGCCCCTGCGGCTGGCTGGGCTCGGGCCGCACCTGCCGCTGCACGCCGGAGCAGGTCGCGCGCTACCAGGGCCGGCTGTCGGGCCCTCTGCTCGATCGCATCGACCTGCACGTGGAAGTGCCCGCGCTCGGGCCGGCGGAACTGCTGGACGCGCCGGCCGGCGAAGCGACGCGGCCGGTGCAGGCGCGCTGCATCGCCGCGCGCGAGCGTGCCATGCGCCGCCAGGGCAAGGGCAACCATGCGCTGCAGGGCGGAGAGATCGACGTGCACGGTGCGCTGGCGCAGCACGCGGGAGACTTCCTGCGCCACGCCGCGGCGCGCCTGGGTTGGAGCGCGCGCTCGACGCACCGCGTGCTGAAGGTGGCCCGCACGATCGCGGACCTCGCGGACTCCGCGGTGGTGGAGGTGGTGCACGTCGCCGAGGCGGTGCAGTACCGGCGCGTGCTGCCGGCGCTGCATTGAGCACGGGCGGCCCGCGGCCGGGCTCAATACACTAGGCGCATGCAGAACAACGGGGGACACGACCGGCGGCTGGTGCTGTGGCTCTCGCTCGCCCAGCTGATCACCTGGGGCAGCGTCTTCTACACCTTCGCCCTGCTGCTGGAGCCGGTGGAGCGCGAGCTGGGACTCACGCGCGCGCAGTCCTCGTTGGCCTTCAGCCTGGCGCTGCTCGCCGAAGGCGTGTTCGCCTATCCGGTGGGCCGCTGGATCGACCGCGGCCACGAGCGCGCGGTGATGACCGGCGGCTCGCTGCTGGTGGCCGCGGCGCTGGCGGCGCACGCCTTCATCCGCTCGGTCGAGAGCTTCTACGCCGTCTGGATCCTGCTCGGTGCGGCGCTGGCCGCGACGCTCTACACGCCGGTGTTCGCCGTGGTCACGCGCCGCTTCCCGCAGGACTTCCGGCGGGCCATCATCACCATGACCTTCCTGGGTGGGCTGGCCAGCAGCGTGTTCATTCCGCTGTCCGCCTGGCTGATCTCCGCGCTGGGCTGGCGCGACGCGCTGCTGGTGCTGGCCGCCGTGCACCTGCTGGTGTGCGCTCCTCTGCATGCGCTGTGCCTGCACGATGCGCCGCAGGCCAGTGCCGTGAAGGCGACCGCCAGCGAGCACTCGCCGGCCACGCTGCTGCGCAGCGCGCCCTTCCTGCTGATCGGCGTGTTCGTGGTCGGCATGATGGGCATCACCGCCGCCATCCCGCCGCACCTGATCAGCCTGCTGCGCGAAAGCGGCCTGCGCGAGGCCTGGGTGATCGCCATCCCCGCCGCCATCGGCGTGGTGCAGGTGCTGGGGCGGCTGCTGCTGTACTTCCTCGAGCACCGCTTCGACCTGCACCTGGCCAACCGGCTGATCCCGCTGCTGATCCCGCTGGCGCTGGCGGCGCTGATCGCGGGTGCGGCCTCGCCGGCGGCAGGCCTGGCCTTCGTCGTGCTGTACGGACTGGGCAACGGCATGCTCACCATCGTCAAGGGCACCGCCATCGCGCAGTACGTGAACCGCGAGCACGTGGCTTCGCTCAATGGCGCACTGGGCCTGCCGCAGGCGATCGCGCGGGCCGTCGCGCCGCTGCTGCTGGGCGTGCTGTGGACACGCGACGTGGGCTACCGCTGGGGGCTGGTGATGCTGCTGGTGGTGAGCATCGTGTCGGCGCTGGCGCTGGCGCTGGCGCAGAGGAAGTCGCTGCTGCCGCGCTGATCACGCAGCGCCGGGGTTCGCCTGCGGCGTTCCCTGCTGCTCCGCGACGTGTTCGTCCAGCGCCCGCGCGGAGGCCGCGCCGAACAGCAGCACCGCCGAAGAGAAGTAGATCCACATCAGCAGCACGATCAGCGATCCGGCGGCGCCATAGGCGGAGATGACCGCGGCACTGGAGAGATAAAGCGCGAGCAGCTGCCGCCCCAGCGTGAACAGGATGGCGCCGATGCAGGCCCCCACGACCAGGAAGCGCGTGCGCGGCTTGGGCCCGCCGCTCATGCGCATCAGCCCGGCGAACAGCGCGGCACCGACGACGAAACCCAGCACTTCGTTGAGCACCCGCGCGGCCAGTTCCAGGGGACCCAGTGGCCGGCGAAGCCGGAGAACATGGAAAGCACCGTGGACACCACCAGCGAGACCAGCAGCAGGAAGCCGAACACCAGGATGTAGCCCACGCCGCGCAACCGCAGCGTGGCCGTGTGGCGCCAGTTCTGCTTCGGCGGCCTGCCGCGCCCCTGCGACCAGACCAGCTCGAACGCGTTCTGCAGTTCGCCGAACACGCCGGTGGCGCCGAACAGCAGGACGATGAAGCCGATGATGCTGGCGGCGATGCCCTCGGCCGGCTCCTTCGCGCTCTTCAAGGCCTCCCGGATCACGTCGGCGCCCTGGTCGCCCATGATGGAACCGAGTTGCGAGAGCAGGCCCTTTTCCAGCAGCTCGCGGTCCACCCACCACCCGAGCATGGCGACGATGGCCAGCAGCAGCGGTGCCAGGCTCAGGATGCCGTAGAAGGACACGGCCGCGCTCATGCGCATGCCGCCGGCGCCGCTCCACAGCGTGAACGCGCGGGACAGCGGACGCAGGCGCTCGGCCAGGTTCTTCAGGGGCGCGGGGACGCGGGCAATGAACGCCATGCCGGCGAGCATGGCACAAGCGGCAAGGCCGCGGCTGTGCGCGCTGCCTTGCGCCAGGGGAGGAGCCGCAGCCCCGTCCCCGGCCGGGATCAGGAACCGGCGACGACCAGGCCCTTGCCCTGCACCCGCACCTGGGTGCCGGCCTTCCAGCCGGGCGCGTGGTCCTGCTCGAAGCTGCGCATGCTGCCGTCGCGCATCTTCACCTGCGTGATCCAGACTTCCTTGGTGGTCACGCGCTTCTGCACTTCGTTGCCCACGAAGCCGCCGCCCACGGCGCCCGCGACGGTGAGCGCGGTCTTGCCGTCGCCCTTGCCGAACTGGTTGCCGATCAGGCCGCCGGCGGCGGCGCCGGCCACGATGCCGACGGCACCGCCCTCGCCCTTGCGCTTCTCGTACCTGACGGCCTGCACCGTGCCGCAGTCCGTGCAGGCGGGCGCGGGGGCGGCGTTGCCTTGCATCTTCTTGGCCAGCCCGGGAGGCATGCCGTGGGGATGCTGCTGGGCCAGGACCCCGGTGGCGGCGAACGCGAGCAGGCTCGCAACGACGTGCTTCTTCATGTGCTTTCTCCTTCCGAACCGTGATTCAACGGCCGAGCCGCGAAGGCGGCACACAGGAAGCTCAGCCGTTCGTGCATTCCTTCACAGATTCGGGGCCAGCAGGCGTTCCAGCTCCGCCCGGTCGGCCCCGCGGCGTTGCGCCTGGTCCACGACCTGGTCCTGGCCGATGCGCCCGACGTTGAAGTACTGGCTGTCCGGATGCGCGAGGTAGAAGCCGCTCACGCTGGCGGCCGGCGACATCGCCATGCTGTCGGTCAGGCCCATGCCGATCTCCTGCGGCTGCAGCAGCGCGAACATGTCGCGCTTGACGCTGTGGTCCGGGCAGGCCGGATAACCGGGCGCGGGCCGGATGCCGCGGTATTTCTCGGCGATCATGTCCTCGTTCGACAGCGTCTCGTCCGCCGCATAGCCCCACAGGTCCTTGCGCACGCGCTCGTGCAGCGCCTCGGCAAGCGCTTCGGCCAGGCGGTCGGCCAGCGCCTTGAGCATGATCGCGGAGTAGTCGTCGTGGTCGGCCAGGAAGTACTGCTCCTTCTTGTCCACGCCGATGCCCGCAGTGACGGCGAACACGCCCACGTAGTCGTCGGCCACGCCCTTGGGCGCGACGAAGTCCGCGAGACAGCGGCTCGGGCGCACCACGCCGTCGATCACCTGCTTCTCGGTCTGCTGGCGCAGGCCGTACCAGGTGAGCACGGGCTGCGTGCGACTCTCGTCCGCATAGAGCTGGATGTCGTCGTCGTTGACCGTGTTGGCCGGCCAGAAGCCCATCACCGCGTTGGCGGTGAGCCAGCGGTTCTCGACCAGCCGCTTCATCATCCGCTGCGCATCCGAGAACACGCGCACGGCCTCGGCGCCCACCACTTCGTCCTTCAGGATGTCGGGGAAGCGGCCGGCCAGGTCCCAGGTCTGGAAGAAGGGGCCCCAGTCGATGTGGCGTGCCAGCTCGGCGAGGTCGTAGTTCTTGAACACGCGCCGGCCGATGAACTTGGGCTTGGGCGGCACGTAGCCTGACCAGTCGACCGGCGTCTTGTTGGCGCGCGCCTTGGCCAGCGGCCACAGCACGGCCTGCTTCTTGTTCGCGTGCAGCTCGCGCACCTTGTCGTAGTCCGAGTTCACTTCGGCGATGTACTTCGCCGCCTGCTCGGACAGCAGGCTGGAGGCGACGCTCACGCTGCGCGAGGCATCGGGCACGTACACCACGGGGCCTTCGTAGTGCGGCGCGATCTTCACCGCCGTGTGCACGCGGCTGCAGGTGGCGCCGCCGATCAGCAGCGGGATCTTCTTGACGCGGAAGTGATCGTCCTTCTGCATCTCGCTGGCGACGTACTGCATCTCCTCCAGCGAGGGCGTGATCAGCCCCGACAGGCCGACGATGTCCGCGCCCTCGACCTTGGCGCGCGCCAGGATCTCGTGGCAGGGGACCATCACCCCCATGTTGATCACCTCGAAGTTGTTGCACTGCAGGACCACCGTGACGATGTTCTTGCCGATGTCGTGCACGTCGCCCTTGACGGTGGCGATGATGATCTTGCCCTTGGCCCGCACGTCCTCGCCGGCGGCCTCCTGCTTCTTCTTCTCTTCCTCGATGTAGGGGATGAGGTGGGCCACCGCCTGCTTCATCACGCGGGCGGACTTCACCACCTGCGGCAGGAACATCTTGCCGGCGCCGAACAGGTCGCCCACGATGTTCATGCCGTCCATGAGCGGCCCTTCGATCACGTGCAGCGGGCGCCCCCCTTGGCGAGGACCTGCTGGTACATCTCCTCGGTGTCGACGACGATGTGGTCGGTGATGCCGTGCACCAACGCATGCGCCAGCCGCTGCTCCACGGAGAGCGCACGCCATTCGTTCTTCTTGCCTTCGTCCTTGGCGGCGCCCTTGGCCTGCTCGGCGATCTCGACCAGGCGCTCGCCGGCGTCGGGGCGGCGGTTCAGCACCACGTCTTCGACGCGTTCGCGCAGCTGGGGCTCGACCTCGTCGTACACGCCCACCATGCCGGCGTTGACGATGCCCATGTCCATGCCCGCCTGGATGGCGTGGTACAGGAACACGGTGTGGATCGCCTCGCGCACCGGGTCGTTGCCGCGGAAGGAGAAGCTGACGTTGGACACGCCGCCGGAGACCTTGGCGCCGGGCAGGTTCTGCTTGATCCAGCGCGTGGCGTTGATGAAGTCGACGGCGTAGTTGTTGTGCTCTTCGATGCCGGTGGCGATGGCAAAGATGTTGGGATCGAAGATGATGTCTTCCGGCGGGAAGTTCACCTCGTCCACCAGGATGCGGTAGGCCCGCTGGCAGATCTCGATCTTGCGCTCGTAGGTGTCGGCCTGGCCCTTCTCGTCGAAGGCCATCACCACGGCGGCGGCGCCGTAGCGCCGCACCAGCGTGGCCTGCCGGCGGAACTCGGCCTCGCCTTCCTTCATGCTGATCGAGTTGACGATGCCCTTGCCCTGGATGCAGCGCAGGCCGGCCTCGATCACGTCCCACTTGGACGAGTCGATCATGATCGGCACGCGCGCGATGTCGGGTTCGCTGGCGATCAGGTTGAGGAAGCGCACCATGGCGGCCTTGCTGTCCAGCATGGCCTCGTCCATGTTGATGTCGATCACCTGCGCGCCGTTCTCCACCTGCTGCCGCGCGACCGCCAGCGCTTGCTCGAACTGGCCGGCCAGGATCATGCGGGCGAACGCCTTGGAACCGGTGACGTTGGTGCGTTCGCCGATGTTGACGAACAGCGATCCCGGGCCGATGGAGACGGGCTCCAGGCCGGAAAGCTTCATGGGGGGACGTCGGGCTGCTGCATTCACTCACCTCGTTGGGGGTCCGGGTGAGCGCGGTTGGGGACATCTCAAGCCTGACTACGGGAGAGGTCCGTAGCTGCAGCGCTCCTTGAGCTGGAGGGATTTTAGCGCGGCGTGGTTTGTCGCGGTTCGCCTGCGGGCTCACCACGACCTACACGGGGACATGCGACCGTAGGTCGTGGTGAGCGCGCGAAGCGCCGAACCGCGACACCAAGTCACAGCGGCAGATCCGCCTTCTTCAGCGTCCGCAGCACGAAGCTCGACTTGCTGTGCCGGATCCCCTTGATCTTGTACAGCCGCTCCCGCAGCAGCCGCTCGTAGTCGCGCGTGTCCTTCACCGCAATCCGCAGCAGATAGTCGTACTCCCCGGACACCAGGTACGCCTCCACCACCTCCGGAATCGCCGCCAGGGTCTCGCCGAACTTCTCCAGCGTGTTGTCCGAGTGGCTGTCCAGCGTCACCTGCACCAGCACCGTGTCGTTCAGCCCCAGCGCCTGCGAGTTCAGGCGCACCGTGTAGCCCTCGATCACGCCGGCCAGTTCCATCTTCTTGATGCGCTCCCAGCAGGGCGAGGCGGACAGGCCGACCGCCTGCCCCACCTGCTGCAGGCTGGCGCGCGCGTCCTGCTGCAGGACCTTGAGGATTTTGCGGTCGATGGCATCCATGGCCGCGATCTTATCGATGCACAAGGATTCTTGCAGAAGGGTCTTCTGCCGATGGCCGGGCCCGTCAGAAATACAGGAAGAATTTCCGCCCCGGCTCAGGCACAGTGGCTGTCGTGGGTCCAGCGCTTACCGGCCAGGGCCCACGGCGAGGAGCCGGCGGGTTACCGCCCGCCGGCGGACCTGGTTTCCGGCTTCTAGGCCGCTTCCTTGTAGAAGAAGCCGCGCTGCACGCTGCGCGCGGCCAGCGGCTCCACCTGCTGGCGGATCGCCGCGATGTGCTCGGGCGTCGTCCCGCAGCAGCCCCCACGATGTTCACCAGCCCCTCGGCCGCGAATTCGCGCAGCAGCCGCGAGGTGTCCTCGGGCTTCTCGTCGAAGCCGGTGTCGCTCATCGGGTTGGGCAGGCCCGCGTTGGGATAGCAGCTGATGAAGGTGTCCGGCGCCACCTTGCTCAGTTCCTGGATGTAAGGGCGCATCAGCGCCGCGCCCAGCGCGCAGTTCAGGCCGATGGCCAGCGGCTGCGCGTGGCGCACGCTGTACCAGAAGGCCGGGACGGTCTGGCCACTGAGGATGCGGCCGGAGGCGTCGGTCACCGTGCCGCTGATGATGATCGGCAGGCGCTGGCCGGTCGCGGCGAACACTTCGTCGATCGCGAACAGGGCCGCCTTGGCATTGAGCGTGTCGAAGATGGTTTCCACCAGCAGCAGGTCCACGCCGCCTTCCAGCAGGCCTTCCACCTGCTCCTGGTAGGCGGCGCGCAGCTGCTCGAAGTCCACGTTGCGGGCGGCCGGGTCGTTGACGTCGGGGCTGATGCTGGCCGTGCGCGGCGTCGGGCCCAGGGCGCCGGCGACGAAGCGCGGCTTGTCCGGCGTGGAGAACTTGTCGGCCGCCTGGCGCGCCAGGCGAGCGGCGGCCACGTTCATCTCGCGCGCCAGCTCGCCCAGCGCGTAGTCGTCCTGCGCGATGCGGTTGGCGCCGAAGGTGTTGGTCTCCAGGATGTCGGCGCCGGCGGCCAGGTAGCCCTCGTGGATGTCGCGGATCACGTCGGGCCGCGTCAGCACCAGCAGGTCGCTGTTGTTCTTCAGGTCCTTGGGATGGTCCTTCAGCCGATCCCCGCGGAAATCGGCTTCCGTGAGCTTGAAGCGCTGGATCATGGTGCCCATGGCGCCATCCAGGATCAGGATGCGCTTTTGCAGCAGCTCCGGCAGGGCTTGGCCACGGGTATAGATCACAGGTTTCATGGTCGGCCAATTGTAGGCAAGCGCCGTTGAACCTTCATCCTCCGGGACAATGGCGCCCTTGACCACCGCCCTCTCCCTCCTGAAAGACGTCTTCGGCTACGGCGCCTTCCGCGGCGCCCAGGCCGACATCGTCCAGCACGTCATCGCCGGCGGCGACGCGCTGGTGCTCATGCCCACCGGCGGCGGCAAGTCGCTCTGCTACCAGATCCCGGCGCTGGCCCGCCAGGACAGCGGCCAGGGCACCGCCATCGTGGTGTCGCCCCTGATCGCGCTGATGCACGACCAGGTGGGCGCGCTGCACGAGGCCGGCGTGCAGGCCGCCTTCCTCAACTCCACGCTCAGCGGCGAGGAAGCCAACGCCGTCGAGAGGCGCCTGCTGCGCGGCGAGCTGACGCTGCTCTATGCCGCGCCGGAACGGGTGGCCACGCCGCGCTTCCTGGCGCTGCTCGACACGCTGCACCAGAAGCGGCAGCTCTCGCTGTTCGCGATCGACGAGGCGCACTGCGTCAGCCAGTGGGGCCACGACTTCCGGCCCGAGTACCGGGCACTGGCCGTGTTCCACGAACGCTATCCGGGCGTGCCGCGCATCGCGCTCACCGCCACGGCAGACGCGACCACCCGCGCCGACATCGTGCAGCATCTGCAGCTGGAGGAAGCGCGCCAGTTCGTCAGCAGCTTCGACCGCCCCAACATCCGCTACACGATCGCCGAGAAGAAGGACGCCACGCTGCAGCTGCTGCGCTTCATCGAGCGCGAGCACGCGGGTGAAGCGGGCATCGTCTACTGCCAGTCGCGCAAGCGGGTGGAGGAGATCGCCGAGACCCTGTGCCGGGAAGGCATGGACGCCCTGCCCTACCACGCCGGGCTGGACACCGAGGTGCGCCAGCGCCACCAGGACCGCTTCCTGCGCGAGGACGGCGTGGTGATGACGGCCACCATCGCCTTCGGCATGGGCATCGACAAGCCGGACGTGCGCTTCGTCGCCCACCTGGACCTGCCCAAGAACATCGAGGGCTACTACCAGGAGACCGGGCGCGCCGGCCGCGACGGCCTGCCCTCGGACGCCTGGATGGCCTACGGCCTGCAGGACGTCGTCAACCAGCGCCGCATGATCGACGAGAGCCCCGCGGCGGAAGAATTCAAGCAGGTGCTGCGCGGCAAGCTCGACGCGCTGCTGGCGCTCGCCGAGGCCACCGACTGCCGGCGCGTGCGGCTGCTCTCCTACTTCGGCGAGGCATCGGAACCCTGCGGCAACTGCGACAACTGCCTCCAGCCCCCGGCGGTGTGGGACGGAACGGAAGCGGCGCGCATGCTGCTGTCCACGATCTACCGCGTGCAGCAGGCCAGCGGCCTGCACTTCGGCACCGGCCACATCATGGACATCCTGCGCGGCAAGCTCACCGACAAGGTGACGCAGTTCCGGCACGACAAGCTGTCCACCTTCGGCATCGGCGCGCACTTCTCCGAGCAGCAGCTGCGCGGCGTGCTGCGCCAGCTGATCGCCACCGGTGCGCTGGCGGTGGATGCCTCGGCCTTCAGCACGCTGCACCTCACCGACGGCTCGCGCGCGGTGCTCAAGGGCGAGCAGCAGGTGCTGCTGCGCGAGTCGATCAACCAGCCGGCCGGGCGCGCGCGGCGCGAACGCGGCACGCGGAGTGGAGCGACGCCGGCGGTGGCGGCGGCGCTCGATTCACCGGGGCAGCAGCGCTTCGCGGCGCTCAAGGCCTGGCGCGCCGAGATCGCGCGCTCGCACAACCTGCCAGCCTACGTGATCTTCCACGACGCGACGCTGGCCGCGATCGCCGCGATGGATCCGCGTTCGCTGCGCGAGCTCGAAGGGGTCAGCGGGATCGGGGCGAAGAAGCTGGAGACCTATGGGCCGCAGGTGATGGATGTGTTGCAGGCGATGGCTTGAGTGTTGGGCTGCCCTGCGGGCAGCCCAACCTACCAGTGACGGCCTGCAATGTTTCGTAGCTTGGGCTGCGCGCAGCGCACCCCAACTTCACTGCACGAAGCCGATGCTCCGCGCTTCCCGCACTTCCGGCTTGATCCGGTGCTCGCCTTCCAGCTGCTCCAGGAATTCGTCCGGCGTGATCTGCGCGGCGAGGATCTCCACCTGGCGCTTCACTGCCGCGAAGTCGCCGGGGCACAGGTGCTCCAGCCGCGCCAGGCGTGCCGCCACCTCCGGCGTCAGCAGCGCGGCATCGCCGCCCAGCGCCTCGGTCACGAACATCCGCTCGCGCTGCACCGAGGTCAGGGGCTTGAACCTGATCTTGAAGGCGAAGCGCCGCAGCGCCGCCTGGTCGATGCGGTCCATCAGGTTGGTGGTGCAGATGAAGATGCCGGCGAAGCGCTCCATGCCCTGCAGCATCTCGTTGACTTCCGTCACCTCGTAGGTGCGGTGCGCTGCGCGCCGCGCCGGTCCTGCAGGAAGCTGTCGGCCTCGTCCAGCAGCAGCACCGCCTTCTCGGCCTCCGCCTCGCGGAACATGCCCGCCATGTTCTGTTCGGTCTCGCCGACGAACTTGCTCATGAGGTCGCTGGCCTGCTTGATCAGCAGCGGCCGGTCCAGGCTGCGCGCGATGTGTTCCGCCAGCGCCGTCTTGCCGGTGCCGGGCGCGCCGTAGAAGCAGAGCGTGCCGTGGCCGCGCGCCTTCAGCGCCTCGACGATGCGCGGCACCTCGAAGCGCGACTCCACGTTCAGCATCTCGAGGTCGTAGGTGGTGACGCTGGGGCGCGCGCCGGCGTCCGAACTGCGCGTGCCCAGCGCCCGGTCCGCGTTGCGCAGCTGCCGCTCGATCAGGTCTTCGGAGCTCACGTCCTCGGCCGCGGCCAGCTGCGCGAAGCGCACCGCGGTGCGGATCTGCGCCGGCGTCAGTCCCTTGCGCTCGGTCAGCTTGGCCACGAAGGCGGGCGACACCTGCACGCCTTCCAGCGTCTTGCGCACCAGGCCTTCGCGCGCGCCCGGCGGCGGCGACTTCAGCTCCAGGTGATAGGCGAAGCGGCGGCGGAAGGCCGGATCGATCTGCTCGATGCGGTTGGTGACCCAGATGGTGGGCACCGGATTGGTCTCCAGGATCTGGTTGACCCAGGCCTTGCCGCTCACGCTGCCCGAAGGCGGCGCGACGATCTGCTCGGCGCGCGCCATCATCTGCGCGGCCTCGCTGGAGATCGGCGGGAACACGTCCTCCACCTCGTCGAACAGCAGCGCCGCCTGCGCGCTGCCCTTGAGGAAGACCTGCGCGATCTGCAGCGAGCGGTAGCGGTCGCGGCCGCTCAAGGAGTTGCCGTCGCGGTCCGCGTACTCCACCTCGAACAGTTCGAGCCCCGCGGCCTGCGCCACCACCTTGGCCAGCTCGGTCTTGCCGGTGCCCGGCGGCCCGTACAGCAGCACGTTGACGCCCGGCTCCTTACGGTCGATCGCGTTGCGCAGCAGGCTGCGCAGCATGCCCGCCTCCTCGCCGACGAAGGAGAAGTCGTCCAGCACCAGCGCGCTCTTGGCCGAGGGCCGCGTGAACACTGCCATCAGCTCGTTCTGGTCGCGGTACTCGCGCATCAGCACCGGCGGCAGCTTCTCGCTGACCTTCATCAGGTCCGCCAGGTCGGTGATGTTGTGCTCGGAGATCAGGTTCTCCACCAGGCCGATGCGCTCCAGGCGCGAGCCGGCACGCAGCGCCTCGCCCACTTCGGCGGCATTCACGCCCGCCACTTCGGCGATGGCGGCATAGGCCTCGGGCGCGTTGTTCACCTTGAATTCGACCAGCAGGCTGCGCAGGTCGCGCTGGTAGCGCGCCAGCGTGCCGTACAAGAGCAGCGCCCGCTCCGCCTTGTTCAACTGCAGCAGGTTGGCCAGCGCGTCGATGTTCTTCTCCACCAGCGTGGAGTGCTTCTTCAGCGCGTGCGTCAGCCACTCGCCGGTGACCGTCAGCACCGACAGCAGGTCCTTGGGCTGGTCCTTCGCGTACTCGTCCAGGTAGAAGAACAGCGTGCCTTCCTCGTAGGGGCCCCGCCAGACGCCATGCCGGTCCAGGAATTCACGTGTCGCCAGCTGCTCGTGGCCGCGCCAGAACTCGTTGTCCTTGCAGCGGCGGCCCAGGAATTCGCGCAGCCGGTCGAGGGACGGCGCCGGCCACACCAGGTGGCGCCCGGCCAGCGACAGCAGGCCGTTCAGGTCGCGCCGCACGTTGAACTTCGCGCCCTGCTTCGCCGCCAGCGTCAGCACGAAGTGCGAACACATCAGGTCCAGCACCGGCGCGTCTTTCAGACCCGGCGAGGGCAGCAGTTGCAGATCCAGCGAGCGCTTGGCCAATCGACCTCCGTGGGGCGGTGCGCCGTACGATAGCGCGGGATCATGCTACATGGAAGCCGCCAGTCCGTGGCTGACGGCACAATGCCCGCATGATCGGCCTGCCAGACGTCCGCCAAGCCGCCACCCGCCTCCAGGGGCAGGTGCTGAATACGCCCTGCGTGGAGTCGCGCATGCTCTCGCAGGCCGCAGGCTGCCACATTTACCTGAAATTCGAGAACCTGCAGTTCACCGCCTCCTTCAAGGAAAGGGGCGCCTGCAACAAGTTGGCACAGCTGAGCCAGGCGGAAAGGGAGCGCGGCGTGATCGCCATGAGCGCCGGCAACCACGCCCAGGGCGTGGCCTACCACGCGCAACGACTGGGAATCCGTGCAGTGATCGTCATGCCCCGCTTCACGCCGATGGTGAAGGTGGAGCGCACCCGCGGCTTCGGCGCCGAGGTCGTGCTGCACGGGGACACGCTGGAGGAGGCGCGCGCCCACGCGCAGGAGCTCGCCCAGGCCCAGCAGCTGACCTTCGTCCATCCCTACGACGACGAGGCGATCATCGCCGGCCAGGGCACGGTGGCGCTGGAGATGCTGGAAGCGGTGCCGCAGCTGGACACGCTGGTGGTGGCGATTGGCGGCGGCGGGCTGATCGGCGGCATCGCCGCAGCGGCCAAGGCACTCAAGCCCGGGATCCGGGTGATCGGCGTCCAGACCCTGCGCTTCCCCAACATGTACAACGCGGTGAAGCACGCCTCGCTGCCCCAGGGCGGCTCCACCATCGCCGAGGGCATCGCAGTCGGCCGCCCGGGCCAGTTCACCCAGGCGCTGGTGGAACGCCACGTGGACGACATCGTGCTGGTGGACGAAGGGGACGTCGAACAGGCCATCGTGCTGCTGCTGGACATGGAAAAGACGCTGGTGGAGGGCGCCGGCGCGGCGCCGCTGGCGGCCGTGATGAAGGAGCCGGCGCGCCATGCAGGCCGCAAGGTGGGCCTGGTGCTCGGCGGCGGCAACATCGACCCGATGCTGCTGGCGGCCATCATCCAGCGCGGCATGGTGCGCGCCGGCCGGCTGGCGCGCCTGCGGGGTGCGCGCGCGACGTGCCGGGCTCGCTGGCCCGGATCACCGCCGTGGTGAGCGAAGCTGGCGCCAACATCGACGAGGTGCACCACCAGCGCGCCTTCACCATGCTGGCGGCGCAGAACGTGGAGATCGAGCTGGTGGTGCAGACCCGTGGCCGCGCCCACGTGCAGTCGCTGCTGGAGGCGCTGCGCGCGGCGGGATTCGAGGCGGAGGAACAGTGATGGACCGAGAGACCCTGCAGGGCGCGCTGCCCGAATACTTCGCGCCCTGGGTGCAGGCGCTCGGGCTGCGGGTGGAGGCCTTCGACGGCGACAGCGTCACCTTGCGGCTGCCGCAGGACCCGCAGCTGTCGCGGGTGGGCGACATGCTCTGCGGCCAGGCCATGATGGCCGCGGCGGACACGGCGATGGTGCTGGCGCTGGTCAACCAGTTCGGCGCCTTCCGCCCGTGCACCACGGTGCAGATGAACACCAGCTTCCTCAAGCCGCTGTCCGGGCAGGACGCCCTGGTGCAGGCCCGCATCGTCCGCGCCGGCAAGACGCTGGCCTTCGGCGAGATCGACATCCGCGGCGCGGTGGACGGCAAGAGCGCGTGCCGCGCCAGCACCACCTACGCCCTGCTCTGACCGGGGCGGCGCGGGCCCCTTGCTAGAATCCGGCGATCGGAAGACCCCCAGAGGACAAGATGACGAGCCCCAACGAGCCCGCCCTGCACGGCCAGGAACCCCATGATCCGGTGGAGGACGTCGTGCCCGCCATTCCGATCGTGCTGCCCGCCGTCGGCGCGGCCCTGATGTTCCTGCTGGCCTTCATCGCCATCTACATGGCCTGAAAGGGGCACTCGCCTGCCGGCGAGCCTCGCCCAAGCGTCCGTTCCCGCGCCTGCGTTCTGAATCGCAGGCATCGACTCCCCATCAAGCCCACCCACCGGGTGGAG
The DNA here is from genome assembly GCF_013087525.1 of Ramlibacter montanisoli. GTDB lineage: Bacteria > Pseudomonadota > Gammaproteobacteria > Burkholderiales > Burkholderiaceae_C > Ramlibacter > Ramlibacter montanisoli. The sequence goes on from NZ_JABFCS010000001.1 coordinate 3,688,892, forward strand.
CCGTGCATGCGGCATCGGCGGCCATGGCCTCCTGGTCTCGCACTTGGCGCAGCTTTTCAGGGTGCAAGGCACCGGAATGGGGCGGCAAGTATCGATAACGGCATCTAACACCTGCTGACTCTTCCTAACTACGTCGAACCGGCGCGTACTTTAGGATTCGCTCGCCTCTCAGAAGGCACTCGCCGGCGCAGGAATGTTCGCTTCCCAGCCATTCCCTGGTCCGCCTGACTTGTCATTCAAGCCGCATCCCTGGACAGGGACTCAGCGGCATCTACCCCCGGAGTCGCGTACATGCATATCCCCCAAGAAATCTTGGAGTTTGGTCGTTTGGGTCTCGTTTTCTTCCATCTGCTTGCCTGCTGTGTCGCCATCGGCCTGGTGCTGAAGAGCGACTTCACGCTGGTCCGCTCCTTACTCAAGCCGGACGCCGCCGCCGATCGCGCCCACATGGGCGAGATGGACGCCTTGCAGGCGACGGTGACCCGGGCCCTGGCCGCCCTGTGGGCCACCGGGGCCGCCATCGTGGCCCTGGACGCGGTGACCACGGGTGGCTGGCAGTACTTCGCGAATCCGAAGATCCAGGCCAAGATCGTCATGGTGTCCTTGTTGACGCTCAATGGCATGGTCCTCCACAACCTGGTGCTGCCGTCCATGAAGCGCGTGGGGTCCATCCTGAACCTGTCCTTCAGCCAGACGGTTCTCGCCACCTTCGCCGGCACGGTGTCGGGCGTGTCCTGGCTTTATGCGGCACTGCTGGGTGTCGGCCGGCCGCTTTCCTGGAAGTACTCCCTGGTCGAGCTGATGGCGGCCTACCCGGCGCTGGTGGCGGGCGGCTTCCTGTCGATGATGGCGCTGATCGCGCTTTGCAAGCTCAGGCCGGCGACGGCGACGGCCGCTTCGCTGGCGCTTGAACCCGTCGCCCGGCTCTCCGCCTGCGTTGATCCCCGGCACCGGCGGTCTTCGGCCAACGGAGCGAAGGCAAGGGGCCGCCCGAGGCGGCTCCTTGCTGACCGCCCGGGCGGCCGTGCATAAAGGCATGCATCCTTTGCATGGCTTGGGGCTGGCCCAGCGGCTTCCCGTCAGCCCCGCTCCCTAAAATGGCCCTCCCAGCCGACCCAGCGGTGGACGCCGCAGCCGACTGACCCAAGCCTGTTTTGAAAGGGCGCGCATCGGGTGGCCGGCCGCCTGAGCTCCTTTTGGAAACACGCTTTTCAACTTAGGAGTCCAGGATGAACTCACCGGTGATGCAGGGCCTGAACCTGAAGGCCCCCTCTTACGTCAAGAACGCACGCCTCATCGCCTGGGTGGCCGACATGGTCGCCCTGTGCAAGCCCGACCAGGTGCACTGGTGCGACGGCAGCCAGGAGGAATACGATCGCCTGTGCCAGCTGCTGGCGGACAAGGGCACCTTCACGAAGCTGGACCCGGTCAAGCGCCCCAACTCCTTCCTCGCCCTTTCCGACCCGAGCGACGTCGCCCGCGTGGAAGACCGCACCTTCATCTGCTCGCGCAAGAAGGAAGACGCGGGCCCGACCAACAACTGGGTCGAGCCGGCCGAGATGCGCAAGACGCTGCAGCCCCTGTTCGACGGCTGCATGCGCGGCCGCACCATGTACGTGGTGCCTTTCTCGATGGGGCCGCTCGGCTCGCCGATCGCCCACATCGGCATCGAGCTGTCCGACAGCCCCTATGTCGCGGTGAACATGCGCATCATGACGCGCATGGGCAAGGCCGTGTACGACGTGCTGGGCGTCAACGGCGACTTCGTGCCCTGCCTGCACACCGTCGGTGCGCCGCTGGCCGAAGGCCAGAAGGACGTGGCCTGGCCCTGCAACAAGACCAAGTACATCGTGCACTACCCCGAGACGCGCGAGATCTGGTCCTATGGCTCCGGCTACGGCGGCAACGCGCTGCTGGGCAAGAAGTGCTTCGCGCTGCGCATCGCCTCCACCATGGGCCGCGACCAGGGCTGGCTGGCCGAGCACATGCTGATCCTGGGCGTGACCTCTCCCGAGGGCAAGAAGTACCACGTCGCCGCCGCCTTCCCCTCGGCCTGCGGCAAGACCAACTTCGCGATGCTGATCCCGCCCAAGGGCTTCGAAGGCTGGCGCGTCACCACCATCGGCGACGACATCGCCTGGATCAAGCCGGGCGCCGACGGCCGCCTGTACGCCATCAACCCCGAGGCCGGCTACTTCGGCGTCGCCCCGGGCACCAACACGCTGACCAACCCGAACTGCATGGCCAGCCTGGACAAGAACGTGATCTTCACCAACGTGGCGCTGACCGACGACGGCGACGTGTGGTGGGAAGGCATGGGCCCGGCGCCCGCGCACGCCATCGACTGGCAGGGCAAGGACTGGACGCCGCAGATCGCCAAGGAGACGGGCGCCAAGGCCGCGCACCCGAACGCGCGCTTCACGGTCGCCGCGATCAACAATCCCGCGCTCGACCCGGCCTGGGACGATCCGGCCGGCGTGGCGATCGATGCCTTCATCTTCGGCGGTCGCCGCTCGACCACCGTGCCGCTGGTGACGGAAGCCAACGACTGGGTGGAAGGCGTGTACATGGCCGCCACCATGGGCTCGGAGACCACCGCCGCCATCGTCGGCCAGGTCGGCGTGGTGCGGCGCGATCCCTTCGCCATGCTGCCCTTCACCGGCTACAACATGAGCGACTACTTCCAGCACTGGCTGAACCTGGGCCGCAAGCTGGAAGCCTCGGGCGCCAGGCTGCCCAAGATCTTCACCACCAACTGGTTCCGCAAGGGCGAGGACGGCAAGTTCGTGTGGCCCGGCTACGGCGAGAACATGCGCGTGCTGAAGTGGATGATCGACCGCATCGAAGGCCGCGTGCAGGGGAGAGCAGCGTGTTCGGCATCAGCCCCAGCTACCAGGAACTGAACTGGGAAGGCCTGCCCTTCACGAAGGAACAGTTCGAGCAGGTGATCAACATCGACCTGCCGGCCTGGGAGAAGGAGCTGAGCTGCACCACGAGCTGTTCGTGCAGCTGGAGCACCGGCTGCCGGTCGAGCTCAAGCAGACCAAGGCGCAGATCGAGAAGCGACTCGCCACCTGAGCATTCAGGCCGGCCCCGCGGCCGCGCCCTCCGCGGGCCGGCCCGCGCCCGCGTCCGGCCCGTCGGCCAGCGGCAGGTAGACGGTGAAGGTGCTGCCCTGGCCGGGGCCGTCGCTGAAGGCCTCGACATGGCCGCCCTGCAGCGAGACCAGCTTCTGCACCAGGGCCAGGCCGATGCCCAGGCCGCCCTGGGACTGGGCCAGGTGGCTGGGGACCTGCCGGAACATGTCGAACACCCTGGCCTGCGCGTCCAGCGGGATGCCCAGGCCGTTGTCGACCACCTCCACCATCAGTTCGCGGCCTTCGCGCCGCGCCCGCAACTGGATGCGGCCGCCGGGCGGCGTGTACTTCGCCGCGTTGCCCAGGAGATTGCTCAGGACCTGAAGCATCCGCACGGTGTCGACCTCGACGTACAGGGGCTCGTCGGGCCAGCTCGTCTCCAGCGTATGCCCCGGGCCCTCCATCGCCGCCGCCCCGGCCGCGGCGGCGGCGGCCAGCACCGTGCGGAAGTCGATGCGCTCCATGTCCAGCCGCACCTTGCCGCTGTTGACGCGGGCGACGTCCAGCAGGTCGTCGACCAGCCGGCGCAGCTGGCCCAGCTGCCGGTGCATCAGCTCCTTCATCTTCAGCGCCCGCTGCGACTGCGGGTCGGCGCGGTCCAGGACGTGCAGCCCGTTCTGCAGCGGACCCAGCACATTGCGCAGCTCGTGGGAGAGCGTGGACAGGAATTCGCTGCGCGCGCGGTCCGCGTCCTGCAGTTCCGCGGCCTGGGCGCGCAACTGCTCCTCCTGGCGCTTGTGCTCCGTGATGTCCATGCCCACGACGGCCACCAGCGACACCTCCGCCCGTTCGCCCCGGATCGGCGAGAACACCAGCTCGATGAGCCGCTGGCTGCCGGCGCCCCTGGCGTAGGCGGTTTCGTAGCCGGCGGTCTCGCCCGCGAGCGCGCGGCGCAGCGCGTCCTGGGCGAGCTTCGCGCTGGCCGCCGCCGCCCACGCGTCCCACTCCCAGAACTTGCGGCCCACGGCCTGTTCGCGCGCCGTGCCGCAGGCCGCCATGCCGGCGTCGTTCGCCTCCAGCACCGTGCCGTCGCCGGCCAGCACGCAGGCGAAGAAGTAGCCCTGCTCGAAGAAGGCGCGGAACTTCGCGTTCGCCTCGGCCAGCGCGGCGGCTTTCGCCTGCGCGGCCCGGTGCTCGATCAGGCGCCGGCCCTGCTCCTGCCGCTGCAGGAAGAACCTCAGACCCAAGGCGGTCAGCAGCGACAGCAGCACGAGCGCCACGCCCGCGGCCGCCGCGGTCTGGTGCCACAGCGACAGGATCGACGCCTTGCTGGTGGAGATCACCACCACGAAGGGATGGTCCTCCACCACCCGGAAGCTGACCACGCGCGGGTAGTCCAGGGGAGGCCCCTCGGTCTCGAACACCCCGGCGCTTTCGCGCGCCAGGCGGTCGAACGGCGGCGTGTCGCCCCAGGAGCGGCCGATGGCGGCGTCGTCCGCCGGGTAGCGCGCGAGCAGGCGGCCGCTGGTCTCGTACAGGCTCATCACCTGGCCCGGCTGCAGGTTCAGCTGCTTGTACAGCCTGGAGAAGGAGTCCAGCTGCACCGCGGCGACCACGATGCCCGCGAAGCGGCCGTCCGGGCCCGTGATCCGCCGGCTCGCCGCGATGAACCAGCCGGCTCCGGACCGGCTCAGGAGGGCGGGCGAGACGTGCGACTGCAGCGCGGGATCCTGCAGGAAGGCGCGGAAGTAGCCGCGGTCGGCCAGCGAGATGTCGGGGGTGCGCGGGTAGTCGGTGTCGTGCTGGATGAAGCCGTCCGGCCCGACGACAAAGAGCGAACGGACCGTGGGCAGCCCGCGCAGCGTGGCGAGCAGCAGCTTGCGGGTTTCCTCGTCATGCCGGGGGTGCGTGCGCTGCGAGAGGTGGAGCGCCAGGCCCTGCAGCGCGGTGTTGGCGATGCCGAAGGTGCGGGCCGTGTTTTCCTGCAGCACCGCCGACAGGGTGGCCACCTGGTCCTGCGCCTGGCGCAGGAGCAGCCGCCGCTCCAGCGCGAGCCCGACCGCCATCACCAGCGCGATCGCGGCCAGGGTGCCCAGCGCGATCGCGACGGCGGCCAGGGTGCCCGGAGCCCGCCGGGTGGCAGCACTCGGATTCATGCGGGCAACCGGGGATCCATGGCAACCTCATCATAGAGGCTGCCTCCCGGTGCCGCCCCTCAATCCCGCCAGGGCTTCAGGTGGTAGCTCGCCGCCGGGGCGGCGGCCACCGTGGCGGCCTTGCGCTGCTGCCACTTGAGCTGCCGCTGCTGCCAGCGGCGGCGTGCGAGGGCGCTCGACCAGGCGTCGAGCAGGTTCAGCAGCGGCGCCGGCAGGTGGCGCACGACCTGGCTGACCAGGGAGGGATGGACGACGGCGCCCATGGTCCTGTTGCCCTTAGAAGTAGCCGCGCACGTCGCGCATGGCGTCCTGGCTCATGGCGCGGCTGAGGTCGGCCATGATGCGGGCGTCGGTCAGTGCCAGGTTCCAGAGCTTTTCGTCTTCGGCACGCTGCTTGCGGGCAGCCGCCCAGGTGCTCAGCACCCGGTTGAGCGGGCCGCCGATCAGGGCCAGCGTGTGGACCAGGCCACGGCCGAGGTGGAAACTGCGGAAGGCCTCCAGGCCACGGCTGATGCGGGTAACGCCGCCGTGCTGGGTCGGATAGTCGATGTGAACGAAGCGTGCCATTTTGTTCTTCCCCTTGAAAACGCTTGTGGCGGAGTTGCCGGGTGCGTGAGGTGAATACTAGGGTTGACCCTGATATTTGGCTACTTTTGAGTAGTGATGCATATCATTCACAGAACGTATGAAACCAGCCAATTTCCGCACCCTCGACCTCAACCTGCTGCGGGTGTTCGACCAGGTCATGGCCGAGCGCAACCTGACGCGGGCCGCCCGCAACCTGTCGATGACCCAGCCGGCGGTGAGCAACGCCCTGAACCGCCTGCGCGACGCGCTGGGCGACCGCCTGGTCGCGCGCAGCGGCTACGGGGTGGAGCCGACGCCCAAGGCGCTGGCCCTGTGGCCTGCCGTCAGCGAGGCGCTGCGCCAGCTGGAAAGCTCGCTCGCGCCGGGGCATTTCGTCGCCTCCGAGGCCACCAATGCCTTCACCCTGGCGATGGCCGATGCGACCGCCGCCGAGGTGGTGCCCGGGCTGGTGGAGATCCTCGAGCAGGAGGCCCCCGGCATTTCGATCCGCATGCTGCCGCTGACCACCCGCGACCCGCGTCCCCTGCTGGCCGAAGGCACGGCGGACCTGGCGATCGGCTTCTTCCCCGCCGTGCTCGCCGACCTGACCGCGCAGTCGCAAGGCGGCGGCATGGCGCCCTTCGAGCACGAGCGCCTGTACGACGGCCACTACGTCTGCGTGATGCGCAAGGGCCACCGCCTGTCCAAGGGCGCGCTCACGCTGGACCGCTTCTGCGAAGCCCGCCACATGCTGGTGAGCTTTTCGGGCCGGCCCTACGGCTTCATCGACGAGGCGCTGGCCTCGCTCGGGCGGCAGCGGCGCGTGGTGCTGACCGTCAACCAGTTCTTCACGGCGGGACTGGTGGTGGAGAATTCGGACCTGCTCACCGTGCTGCCGCGGCACTTCATCCGCTCCACCGGGCGCTCCGACCAGCTGGTGCAGCGCGAGCTGCCCTTCGAGGTGCCGCCGGTGCACGTGGACACGCTGTGGCACCGGCACCAGACCCAGCGGCCGGAGCACGTGTGGCTGCGTGTCGCCGTGACCACGGCCGCGCGCAAGGCCTTCGGGATCGGCGAGCGCTGAAGGCATTCATGTAAGCGGCGCGTGGCATGTTCCTTGCGCGCCGGTGCTCGCCGGCGACTTGCCGAGAAGGAGAACCCATGACGCGCATTCCCCACCCCACCCGCCGCCGCTTCCTGCAGGCGGTCTCCGCCGGTGCCGCCAGCACCGCCCTGCCCGCGCTGGCCGCCTGGCCCGAGAAGCCGATCCGCATCGTCGTCACCTTCCCGGCCGGCGGCGCGAGCGACATCGTGGCGCGCGTGTTCGCCGAGCAGCTGGCGACCAAGCTGGGACAGGGCGTGGTGGTGGACAACCGGCCGGGCGCGGGCGGCAGCGTGGGCGGCCTCGCGGTCATGCAGGCACCGGCGGACGGCTACACGCTGATGCTGTCGAACTCCACGCCGATCTCGATCGGCCCGTTCGCGCTGGAGAAGCAGCCATACAACCCGGTGGACGACTTCACGCACATCGCCATGATCGGCACCGCGCCCTGCGTCGTGATGGCCAACCCCAAGGCGGGCCTGAAGACGATCGCCGACCTGGAAGCGCTGGCCAAGCGCACGGGACGGCTCGACTTCGGCTCCGGCGGCCCCGCCTCCATCGGCCACATCTACGGCGAGCTGATGAAGAAGGAGCTGGCCCTGAACATGGTGCACGTTCCCTACCGCGGCGGCGCGCCCATGACCACGGACCTGATCTCCGGCGTGGTGCCGGTGGGCATCGACGTGATCACCGCCTTCGTGCCCTACTTCAAGAGCGGGCAGATCGTGCCGCTGGCCGTGACTTCCGCCACGCGGTCGCCGCTGGCGCCGGACGTGCCGAGCGTGGTGGAGACCGGCCACCGCAAGCTGGTGCTGGACAACTTCTTCGGGCTGTCGGGCCCGGCGAAGATGCCGGCCGACGTGGTGGCGCGCCTGCACGCCGCGGTCAACGAGATCCTGGGCAGCGCCGACGTGAAGAAGCGGATGGTGGACCTGGGCATCACCGCCGCGCCGACGACGCAGCCCGCGTTCGCCGCCTTCGTGCGCGACCAGGTGGGCCAGCTCGCTCCCGCGGTCAAGGGCGCCGGCGTCAAGCTCTAGTCACCCGCGGCTTCGCCGGCAACCTTAGGATGGCGCCGGTGAAGATCCAGCTGATGTCCGACCTGCACCTGGAGTCGCAACCCGGCTTTCGTGCAGTCCCCGCTCCCGGCGCCGACCTCCTGGTCCTGGCCGGCGACATCGGCTCTACCAGCGCACCTCGAAGCTGCCGGCCACCAGGCCGCGCGACTTCGGGCTGGCGCAGTTCGCGTCCGCGGCCAGCGGCGGTGCCTGGCCGCGGGTGCTCTACGTGCCGGGCAACCACGAATACGACAACGGCGACTTCGACGAACTCGACGCCGAACTGCGCGCCGCGGTGGAGCGCTTCGGCATCACCTGGCTCGATCGCGAAGTGCTGGTGCACCAGGGCGTGCGCTTCGTCGGCACCACGCTCTGGTCGGACTTCGACGCGCTGGCCGTGCAGGAAAAGGACGCCGCGCGCCGCGAGGCGCTGCGCCACAAGTCCTTCCGCGCCGCCAATTACTTCCTGCGCAAGACCGACGCGACGCGCAAGGGCGCGCCCTTCCTGGCACCGGAGATCCGCGAGGAGTCGCTGGCCTGCCAGTCCTGGCTGGTGCGCGCGCTCGACGAAGCCTTCGACGGGCCCACGGTGGTGATCACGCATTTCGCGCCCAGCCTGCGCAGCGCCGATCCGCGCTACGGGCTGGTCCCGGGCACGGCCGGCTTCTGCAATGCGCTGGACCACCTGCTGCCCAGGGCGGACGTGTGGATGCACGGACACCTGCACTACGCGAGCGACTACGTCGTCGAAGGCGATCACGGAAAGCGCTGCCGCGTGGTGAGCAATCCGCTGGGGTATGCGGCGAAGGGGGAGCAGGAGGCGTTCCGGCCGCAGTTGCTGATCGACGTGTGACGCACGCGCGCATGCATTGCGCGCACCGATAGGCCTGCGCCCTAACGCCGCACTCGCTCACGCCTACGCGGACAGCGATGCGTCAGCATTCGGGCACATTTGCGTCAGGGACTTTACAAAAGCGATGCTTGCCGTTCTCCCTGTGGGCGCACACTTCTCTGCATGCGCGCGCCATGTGCGCAAAGGGAGTTCCCATGAAGCCGCTCTGGACCCAGACCCTCGCCTGGATTGCCGCCGTCCTGGCCGCGGTCCTGCTGGCGCTGGCGAATCCGGACGGCCTCGGGCTGCACCTCGATGGCGGCTTCTCGCAAGGCGCGTCGACGCCCCGCTGAGGGATTCAGGCGGGGCTGAGCGCCTGGCGCGCCGCCTCGGTGAGCGCGGTCGTGAGCTGGTCCAGCACCGCGGACTCCAGGTTCCAGCAGTGCCAATACAGCTGCACCGGCACGCTCGCCTTGGGCGCGACATTCACCAATTCGCCCTGCGCGACCAGCCCGCGCGTGAGCAGCTCCGGCACCACGCTCACGCCCCAGCCCGCAAGCACCGCGCGCACCTGCCCCTCCGAACTGGGCACGAACAGCTGGTGCAATGACACGCGCTTCAGGCCGAAGGCCTTGCCGACGAATTCCGCCTGCATGTCGTCCTTGCGGTTGAAGGCCACGAAGGGCGCTTCGCGGAAGTTGTGCGCGGTCAGCGCGCCGCCCAGGCGCTCGCGCGCGTAGTCCGCCTGCGCCACCGCCACGTACTGCATCGCCCCCAGCGGCAGCACCTTGCAGCCGCGCAGCGCCTGCTTGACGGTGGTCACGCAACCGAGCACCTGCCCTTCGCGCAGCCACTCGTGCGTGAAGTCCTGGTCGTCGGTGATGATCTCCAGCGGCAGCCCCTGGCGCGCCAGGTCGTTGAGTGCCGGCAGGGCCCAGGTCGCGATGCTGTCGGCGTTGATGGCCAGCGCGATGCGCTCCTCTTCGCGGCCCCCGCCGGTCGAGCTTGGGGCGAGCTCGCTCAGGTCGCGCTCCAGGTCCGCGCGCAACAGCCTCATCTGCTTGGTGTGCTTCAGCAGCAGGTGGCCGGCCGAAGTGGGCTTGAGCGGCCGGCTGCGCACGATGAGCACGGTGCCCACTTGCGCCTCCAGCGCCCGCAACCTCTGCGATACGGCGGATTGCGTGATGTTGAGGCGCTGCGCGGCACGGTCGAAGCCGCCCTCCTCCACGATGGCGGCCAGTGCTTCCAGGGCGGCGGGGTCGAAGGTCGTCATATAAGCAATTCTGATCCGGGCGCTGAGAGTTTAATTTGGCTTTTGATTTCCGGCGGCCGGCGGCAAACTTGGACCCATGAAAACACTCGTCCTCGGCGCCGGCATCATCGGCATCAGCACCGCCTGGCACCTGGCCGAACGCGGCCATGAAGTCATCGTTGTCGATCGCCAGCCCGACGCCGCACTGGAGACGAGCTTCGCGAATGCCGCGCAGATCTCGGTGAGCTACTGCGAGCCCTGGGCCAACCGCCACGCGCCCGCCAAGCTGCTCAAGTGGATGTTCCGCAACGACGCACCCCTGCTGTTCCGCCCGCAGCTGGACTGGCAGCAATGGCGCTGGGGCCTGCAGTTCCTCGCCCAGTGCAACGATGCGGCCTTCGAGCGCAACGTGCAGCAGCTGGTGGCGCTGGGCGCGTACAGCCACGCGGCACTGAAGGACGTGGTCGCGGCCACCGGCATCGACTACCACCGGCTCGAACGCGGCATCGCCCACTTCTATACCGACCAGAAGGCCTTCGATGACGCGGCCGTGGCCGCCGGCCTGATGCAGAAGTACGGCGTGGACCGCAAGGTCGTGAGCCGCGACGAGCTGTTCGCCATCGAGCCGGCCTTCCGCAACTTCGACCGCATCGTCGGCGGCACCTACACCGCCAGCGACGAGAGTGGCGACGCCCGCGTGTTCACGCAGAAGCTGGCCCAGCTGTGCGCTGCGCGCGGCGTGCAGTTCCTGTTCAACCAGGACATCGAGCGCCTGGAAACCACCGGCGGCGAGATCGACGCGGTGCGCATCCGCGACCGCGCCACCGGCGCCGTGCAGCGCCTGCGCGCCGACGACGTGGTGGTGGCCTGCGGCTCCTACACCGCGCCGCTGCTGCGCCAGGTGGGCGTGGATCTGCCGATCTACCCGGGCAAGGGCTACAGCGCGACCTTCAAGCTGAAGAAGCCGGTGGACGCGCCCTTCGTGAGCAGCATCGACGACGAAGTGAAGGTGGCGATGAGCCGCCTGGGCGACGAACTGCGCGTGGCGGGAACCATCGAGGTCTCCGGCTACGACGCCACGCTGGACTCGCGGCTGGCGCAGGACCGTTGCCGCATGCTGGCGCAGCGCATCGAGAAGGTGCTGCCCGGCGTGTGCGACACGCGCCTGCCGGAAGAAGGCGGCGACCCGAAGTTCTGGACCGGCCTGCGTCCGGCAACGCCGACCAACATCCCCTACATCGGCCGCACCAAGGTGGGCGGCCTGTGGGTGAACGCGGGGCACGGCACGCTGGGCTGGACCCATGGTGCGGGTTCGGGCAAGGCGATGGCGGAGTTGATCGGCGGGCGGCAGCCGCGGATGAACTTCAGGTTCTATGGGTTCGAACAGCCGGAGCGTGGGTACCAGGGCGAAGGCGAGCTGTCGCTGCGCTGATCGCCGGGTGTCGCGGTTCGGCGCTGCGCGCGCTCACCACGACCTACGAACTACGAAATCCCGCTCCCGGTAGGTCGTGGTGAGCGGCGAAGCCCGAACCGCGACACCCGTCCACCGACAGCGCCTCACCCGTTCAACAACCCCCACACCTTCGCCGGCGTCAAGGGCATCTGCAATCCCCGCGCCGCATCCTGCTTTCCCGCGCGCGCCAGCGCATCCGCCACCGCATTCACCACGCTGGGCGCGGCGCCGATGGTCCCGAGCTCGCCCACGCCCTTCACCCCCAGCGGGTTGTTCTTGCAGGGCACGGTCTGGTTCATCTCCATGACGAACTCGCAGGCCACCACGTCGGCCCGCGGCGCCGCATAGTCCATCAGGCTGCCGGTCACCGGCTGGCCGCTCTCGCGGTCGTAGGCCATGTATTCCATCAGCGCCTGGCCGATGCCCTGCACCGCGCCGCCTTCCAGCTGGCCGCGCACGATCATCGGGTTCACCACGCGGCCGACGTCGTTCAGCCCCGCGTATTTCACGACCTGCACCTCGCCGGTCTGCGGGTCGATCTCGACCTCGCTCACGTGGCAGCCGTTGGGCCAGCTCGGGCCGGCGACGGCGCTGGTGTGGTCGGTGAAGATGTGCTGGCCCGGCTGCTTCGCAGCCAGCTCGAACAAGCCGACGCCGACATCGGTGCCCTTCACGACGAAGCGGCCCGCGCTGTACTCCAGGTCCGCGGGAGAGGCTTCCAGCGACTTCGCCGCCAGGCCGCGCGCCGTGTCCAGGGTCTTCTCCGCGCCCAGGTGCAGCGCCGAGCCGCCCGTGAACAGCGAGCGCGATCCCGCGCTGCCGAAGCCGTCGCCGCGGTCGGTGTCGCCCAGCACCACGCGCACCTTCTCGATGGGAACGCCGAACACGTCCACCACCAGCTGCGCCAGCGTGGTGGCGATGCCCTGCCCCATCTGGTTGACGGCGGAGAACACCTCGATCACGCCGTCGGCCTTCACGTCGACGGTCACGCGTTCCTCGAACACGTTGCCACTGGTCCACTCGAGGAAGGTCGACAGGCCCAGGCCGCGCAGCTTGCCCTTGGCCTTGCTCTGCGCGTGGCGCTTCTCGAAGCCGCTCCAGTCGCCCAGCGCCAGGCCTTCGTCCATGATCTTCTCGAACTCGCCGACGTCGTACACCTGCCCCATCGCGTTCTTGTAGGGCATCTGCTGCGGCCGCACGAAGTTGCGCCGGCGCAGTTCCACGCGGTCGATGCCGGTCTGGCGCGCCGCTTCGTCCATCAGGCGCTCCATGATGAAGATCGCCTCCGGCCGTCCGGCACCGCGGTAGGCCGCGGTCGATGCCGTGTTGGTCATCACGCAGCGGATGTGGAAGTCGATCGCGGGCACGTCGTACACGCTGGTCTGCACCCAGGGGCCGACCACCATCGGGATCACCATGCCGGTCGCCGTCGCATAGGCGCCGACGTTGGCCAGCGTGCGCAGGCGCAGCGCGAGGATGCGGCCGCCGGCGTCGAGGGCGAGTTCGGCGTCGGCGCGCTGGTCGCGGCCGTGGAAGGAGGAGAGGAATTCCTCGCTGCGGTCGGCCACCCACTTCACCGGCTTCTTCAGGGTCCACGCGGCCCAGGCCGCGGCCGCGTCTTCCGGGTAGATGCCGGTCTTCATGCCGAAGCCGCCGCCGACGTCGCCCACGGTCACGCGCACCTTTTCCGCGCCGATGCCCAGGATGTCGTTGGCCAGCGAGTTGCGCACGCCCGAAGGCATCTGGCTGCTCATGCGCAGCGTGAGGCGTCCGTCCTCCGCCACCCAGGCCAGCACCGAGCGTGGCTCGATCGACACCGCGGCCACGCGCTGGTTGACGACGGTGAGCGACACGACATGCGCCGCGCGCGCGAAGGCCTGATCGCTCGCCTTGGCATCGCCGTAGCGCATCTCCGCCGCGATGTTGTCGGGTGCCGCATCGCACAGCACGGCCGCGCCGGGAGAGACCGCGGCCTGCAGCTCCACGACATGCGGCAGTTCCTCGTATTCCACCGACACCGCCTCCGCCGCATCGCGCGCCTGCTGCAGGGTCTGCGCCACCACCAGCGCCACCGGTTCGCCGACATAGCGCACCCGCTCGTGCGCCAGCGCCCGGCGCGGCGCGGTGGCCACCGGCGAGCCATCGCCGCGCTTGAAGGCGGGGTTGGTCGGGATCGGCTTCACGCCGGCCTGTACCAGCTCGGCGCCGGTGACGACCTTGGCGACGCCGGGCATCCCGGCGGCATTGCCCGTGTCGACGGAAACGATGCGCGCATGCGGATAGGGCGAGCGCACGAACACCGCACGCAGTTCGCCGGCAGGCGCGAGGTCGTCGGTGAACTGGCCCAGGCCCTTGAGCAGGCCCTCGTCCTCGATGCGCTTGACGGACCGGCCGCTGCCGAACTTGTTGGGGTTGTCCAGGGTTTCGGTGCTCATGGTGGCACCAAGTCTCGCCGATTTCCGGCGCGCGTGCAGCGGGCCGGCGCCGCCAGCGCCGCGCAACCGTGCCTGTTCACTCGTCCTTCTCTCCCGCCTCGTACAGGGTCTCGCGCCCCATCCGGTCGAGCACCAGTTCCGCCGTCCACGGCAGCATCAGCGAGCCGCAGCGGCTGTCGCGATAGAGCCGCTCCAGCGGCAGGTGCTTCATCATGCTCTGGCCACCGCAGGTGCGGATGGCCAGCCGCGCGATGTCGTTGGCGCCCTCCATCACCGTGTACTGTGCCGCATAGAGCCGCATCCTCTCGTCCTTGGACGGGTTGGGCCGCGCTTCCAGCACCGAGCGCAGGAAGATGCTGCGCATCTGCTCCAGCTGGATGCGCATCTGCGCCACCGCGACCTGCTTGGTCGGGTACATGCGGCGCTTGACCGGCGGCTCGCCCGGCACCTCGCCGCGCAGGTACTGCACCGTGAAGTCGTAGGCGGCGTTGGCCACGCCCAGATAGGTGGGCGCCAGCGTGAAGAACATGGCCGGCCAGGTCTGCGCGCCCTTGAAGTACACGCCGCGCGGCATCAGCTGCTCGTCGTCGCTGACGAACACGTCCTTGAAGCTCAGGTTGCGGCTGACCGTGCCGCGCATGCCCAGCGGATTCCAGTCGCCGCTGATGGCGAAGCCGGGGCTGGTCGCCGGCACCGCCAGGTACAGCGTGTCGCGCGCGTCCGGCTTCTCGTCGCCCTTGTCCTCGGTGCACAGCACGCCGTAGTAATCCGCGGCGCCGGACAGCGAGGCGAAGATCTTGCGGCCGTTGACCAGCCAGCCGCCCTCGACCTTGCGCGCGGTGGTGCCGAAGGGCGCGCGCCCCGCCGCCGCGGCGCTGCCTTCGGAGAAGGGCTGGGCGTAGACCGCGCCGTCCTGCACCACGCGCCGGAAATGCAGCGCGCGCCGTTGCGCATGCTCGGCGCGCTGCGTCTCGGTCATCGGGATGCCGTCGGCCAGCACGCCGGTCCACATCGTCGAGCAGATGTGCATGTTGTAGGTGAGCGCGGTGGCGCCGCAGAAGCGGCCGATTTCCGCCGCCACCATCATGTAGGTCGCGTAGTCGGCTCCGAGCCCACCGGCGCTTTCCGGCACGCACAGCTTCAGGAAGCCGGCGTTGCGCAGGTCCTCGTAGTTGGCGAAGGGAAAGCTCGCTTCCTCGTCCCACTGCGCCGCGCGCGGCGCGAAGCGCTCGCGCCCGAGTTCGTTCGCCTGCGCCAGCAGCGCGCGCTGCTTCGCGCTGAAGGCGTGGTCGCCCACGGCGGGCGTGAAGGCAAGGCCGGGCAAGGCGTCCATGGGCTCTCCGGGGATGCGTCAGTGCAGCAGGGTTTCGGGCAGCTCGAGGAAATTGAGCAGCAGCGCGTCGAAGTCGTCGGGGGCTTCCAGGTTCAGCAGGTGGCCGACGCCCTTCATCTCGACATAGGTGCTGTTCGGGATGGCCTCGGCCATCTTCTTCATCACGGCCGGCGGCGCGTTGCGGTCGTGCTCGCCGGCCAGCACCAGCGTGGGCACCAGGATGTTGCCCAGGTTGGCGCGGCGGTCGAAGGTGACGATGCACTCGAGCGCGCGCCGGTAGGTCGCCGCGGGCACCAGGCCCATGCAATGGGTGGCGAGCCGCACACTCCTTCGGGCAGCGAGCCGGGGCCGATCATCTGCGGCACCAGCGTTTCGGCCAGTTCCGCCATGCTTCGGCCCGCGTCCAGCGGCGCGGTGCGCTGGGCGATGAACTCGCGCTGCCAGTCGCCATCGGGCTTGCCGAAGGCAGGCGAGGTGCCGCACAGCACCAGGCGCTTGACCAGGTCCGGCCGGCGCGCCACCACTTCCTGGGCGACCATGCCGCCCATGCTGTGACCCAGCAGGATCACCTGCTGGCACTTGAGCGATTCGATCAACCGGATGCAGCTGTGCGCCAGGCCCTTGAAGGTGTAGGGCTCGATCGGCGCGCTGTGGCCGTAGCCGGGCATGTCCCAGGCGACGGCGCGGTAGCCCGCGGTGGCCAGCGTCTCCACCTGCGGCGCGAAGGCCAGGTGGCCGCCGCCGATGCCATGCAGCATCAGCACGGTGGGGCCACCGCCCAGGGTGGTGAAGGCGGGGGTGGAGGTCATGGCAGAAGCCTTCCCGCGTCGACGACGGTGCTGCCATCGAGGCGGACCGTGCACTGGCGCAGCGGCAGGTCGAAGTGGCCCAGCGTGTGCCGTCCCGCGACTTCGTTGGCGCCCGTGCTGTAGAGGAAATTGCCGGCAAAGGCGCGCAGCTCGGTGCCGTTGAAATCGCGCTTGTCGTACAGCGCCATGCTGTCCCAGCGCGCGCCCGCGTTCAGGCCGTAGCCGACGTGGCTGGCCGCATAGGCTTCGCGGTCGCCCCAGGCCGAGATGTAGCTGCGCATCAGGTCGGCATCCAGGCCGGCGCCTTCGATGCGCGTCACGTAGTCGTTCTCCACCCGCAGCGTCACCGGTTTTTCCAGGTAGCGCTTGAAGGTGAGGTTGACGTCGCCTTCGGCCAGCACCAGTGTGCCGTTGACGCTGCCGGCGGCGGGGAAGGCGAGCGCCAGGCCGCCCGGCCAGTGCGTCATGGTGCCGGGCCGGCTGGTGTAGCCCCAGTTGCCGCCGCAGGTCGCGCCCTGCAGCGAGATCGTGAGGTCGGTGCCGGCGGGCGAGCTGACGCGCATCTCGCGCGCGCCGCGCAGGCGCTTGACGTGCTCCTTGACCAGCGGCTCCAGCGTGTCGTCGGGCACCAGGCGCGCAAGCGCCTCCGGGTGCTCGTTGCTCACGTAGAGGACCCGGGCGCCGCCCTTCAGGATCGCGGGGAGTTCCGGGGCGTGCATCAGCCCTTCGACCGTGCAGTCCACCACCAGCGTGCTGCCGGCCAGTGCGGAGACGACGGGGCGATCTGCCGCAGCACGGGCGAGGCGCCTGTGCTGCGCGCCACCGGCGTGCCGCCGGCGAAGACACTGGGAAGGACGATGCTGAAGACCTGGGCGCCGAGACGGGCCGCCGCGAGGCGGGCCAGTTCGGGGAGGACCGCGCGGCTCTGGCTTTCGCTCAGGACGGCGACGGTGTCGCCTCGCCGCAGCGCGCAGCGGCCGAGGACCGCTTCGAAGGCGTCCAGCCACGCGGGCTCGATGGTTTCCTGCAGCATGTCCGTGGCGTGCCTCTGGGTCGTGGACCATAATACATGAAATTTCATGCAATCCGCCTCCCGATGAACCCTCCGCGCCAAGCCCAGCCGCCGAGCTTCTCCGCCCAGGAATTCCGTGCGGCGCTGGGCATGTTCGCCACCGGCGTCACCATCGTCACGGCGCGCACCGCCGACGGCCGGGTGGTGGGCCTGACGGCGAATTCCTTCAACTCCGTGTCGCTGACGCCGCCGCTGGTGCTGTGGAGCCTGTCGCGCGCGGCCGCTTCCATGGCGGTGTTCAGCGCCGGCTCGCACTACGCGATCAACGTGCTGGCCGCCGACCAGAAGGCGCTGGCCGAACGCTTCGCCACCCGCGGCGCCGACCGCTGGAACGGCGTGACCTTCACCGAAGGCGCGGGCGGGGCGCCGCTGCTCGATGGCGCCGCCGCGACCTTCGAATGCTTCAACCGCAGCCGCTACGAGGAAGGCGACCACGTGATCTTCGTCGGCGAGGTGGAACGCTGCGCGCACCGCACCGGCGCGTCGCCGCTGCTGTTCCACGGCGGGCGCTATTTCACGGAGCATCCGCTGTGAGCTCGGACCGCTTCGTGGATGGCTACCTGGGCTACCTGCTCGGGCAGGCCAACCACGCGCTGTACAAGAACTTCGACAGCCACGTGCGCGCGGCGGGCCTGAGCTCGATCGAATGGCGCGTGCTGGCGACCCTGCACGACAGCCCGCCGATCACGGTGAGCCAGCTCGCGCACGAGGTGCTGTCCAAGCAGCCGACGGTGACCAAGCTGGTGCAGCGCATGGGCGAACAGGGCTGGGTGACGCTGCTGGCCGACCCGGCGGACCAGCGCCGCACGCTGGTGACCGCGAGCCCCGCCGGCAAGAAGCTGGTCAAGCCGCTGCTGGAGAAGGCGCGGACGCACGAATCGGAAATGCTGCGCACGCTGGCGGTGTCGGAGCAGGCGGCGTTGAAGAAGCTGCTGGCGAAGCTGGCGCGGCGCTAGCTCGCTACCATCGCGCGATGCGCGAACGAAAAGAACACCTCGACGCCCTCGCCGTTTCCCTGCTGCTGGCGTGCTGCCTGTTCTGGGGTTTCCAGCAGATCCTGATCAAGACCACCGTCTCCGAAGTGCCGCCGCTGTGGCAGGCGGCGATCCGCTTCGTCGGCGCGACCGTGCTGCTGTGGGTGTGGTGCGCGGTGCGCGGCATCAAGCTGTTCGAGCGCGACGGCACGCTGGGCGCGGGCCTGCTCGCGGGCCTGCTGTTCGCCGGCGAGTTCACCTGCATCTACCTCGGGCTGCGCGACACCACGGCCTCGCGGCTCACGGTCTTCCTCTACACCTCGCCCTTCGTGGTGGCGCTGCTGCTGCCGCGCGTGGTGCCGGCCGAGAAGCTGCGGCCGGTGCAATGGGTGGGTCTGGTCGTCGCCTTCGCGGCGGTGGCGCTGGCCTTCAGCGAAGGCTTCACCGGCCGGAGCACGCCGCGCCAGCTGCGCGGCGACGCGCTGGCGCTGGCCGCGGGTGTGCTGTGGGGACTGACCACGCTGGTGATCCGCGGCTCGAAGATGGCCACGTCCTCGGCGGAGAAGACGCTGTTCTACCAGGTGGCGGTGACCGCCGCGGTGGCGCCGATGCTGTCGCTGGCGCTGGGCGAGACCTGGTCGCTGCAGTACTCCGGCTACGCCTGGCTGTCGATCGCGCTGCAGACCGTGATCGGCGCCTTCGCCAGCTACCTGGCCTGGATGTGGATGCTGCGGCACTACCCGGCGACGCAGCTGTCCTCCTTCACCTTCCTGGCGCCGCTGTTCGCGCTGCTGTTCGGCGTGCTGCTGCTCAATGAGAGGCTCACCGTGCAGCTGCTGGTCGCGCTGACTGCGGTGGCGGTCGGCATCGTGCTGGTGAACCGCAAGAAGCCGGCTAGCTGACGAAGCCCGGATCGAGGTCCCAGGCCCAGCGCAGCATCGCGTCCCACAGCAGCGTGTTCTGGCCACCCTTGCGCGCGCTGCTGTCGTACTGCGCCGAGGCGCGCTGCGCGATCTCGTCGCGCGGCAGGACCAGCGGCACGCCGGTGGCCTGCGCGGCGACCTGCACCTCGCAGGCGCGCTGCAGCATGTAGTGCTCGGCGAAGGCATCGCCGATGCTGGGCCCGCACACCAGCAGGCCGTGGTTGCGCAGGATCATCACGTTGCGGTCGCCGAGGTCGGCGGCCAGACGCCGGCATTCCTCGCGATCGAGCGTGATGCCCTCGAAGTCGTGGTACGCCACGCGCCCCGCGTAGAACATCGCGTTGAAGCTCAGGGGCAGCAGGCCGCCGGCCTGGCAGGACACCACCTGCCCCGCGGTGGTGTGCGTGTGCACCACGCAGTGCGCGTCCGGCCGCGCCGCATGCACCGCGCTGTGGACGATGAAGCCCGCGGGATTCACGGTCCAGGGGCTGGGCTCCACCTTGCGCCCCTCCAGGTCGATCTTCACCAGCTTGCTGGCCGTGATCTCGCGGTACATCAGGCCGAAGGGGTTGATCAGGAAATACTCGCTGCCCGGCACGCGCACCGTCAGGTGGTTGTAGATCAGCTCGTGCCAGCCCAGGTGCGCAAAGAGGCGGTAGGCCACCGCGAGTTCGCAGCGGACCTGCCACTCCTCACGCGCCATCTCCTGCGGGCGACGGGTCTCGAACACGTCCTGCATCGCGCGGGCGTTCATCGCCTCAGCCCTCGGGCGTGTAGCCCACCGTGCGCACCAGGCCGGACCAGAACTCGGTCTCGGTCTTCAGCAGCGAGGCGAGCTGCTGCGGGCTGGTGGGATACGGCTCCAGGTACAGCGCCGCCAGGCTGTCCACCACGTCGGGCGAGGACAGCGCGCCGCGGATCGCGCCGTTCAGGCGCTGCACCACCTCGGCCGGCGTCTTCGCGGGGACGTAGAAGCCGAACCAGCCGAGATAGGCGAGCTCCTTGAAACCCTGCTCCGCATAGCTGGGCGTGTCGGGCGTGAACTTGCCGCGCGCGGGGCCGCTGGTGGCCAGCAGGCGCGCCTTGCCGGCCTTCACCTGCCCCATGAACTCGCCGGTGGGGCCGACCACCGCAGCCAGCTGGCCGCCGATCATTTCCAGGATGGCGGGCTGCGAGCCACGGTAGGGGATGTGGCGCAGTTCCACCTTGCCCGCCTTGCCCAGCGCCGCGCCGATGAAGTTGGCGGCGGAGCCGGCACCGGCGGAACCGAAGCTCGCCTTGTCCGGGTTGGCCTTGGCCCAGGCCAGGAAGTCCGGCACGGTCTTCACGCCCGCCGGCACCAGCGGGCCCACGGCCAGCGCGTAGTCGAATACCGCGGCGCCGGACACCGGCAGCAGGTCGGCCACCGGGTCGTAGGGCAGCTTCTTGTAGGTGAAGGGATGCAGCCCCAGCGGCGAGGCCGGCGTCAGCAGGATGGTGCTGCCGTCGGGCGCGGCCGTCCGCACCGCCTGTACCGCGATCTGCCCGCCGGCGCCGGTCCTGTTCTCCGCGATCGCGGCCTTGCTGAAGGCCGGCGCGAGCTTGTCGGCCACGCGGCGGCCGGTGACGTCGATGGTGCCGCCGGGCGCGAAGCCGATCACCACCTTGGCGGTGTCGAGGGCCTGGGACCAGGCCTGCGGAAGGCCGCCCGCGAACAGCGTGGCAAGGGTGCCGTGGACGAAGCTGCGGCGTGTCAATTCCATGGTGACTCCTGGGGATGCGGGGGAAAGGGAACTAGAGATCGAGCACGAGCCGCGCCGACTTCGCGCGCGACACGCATACGAGCATGGTGCGCAGCGACGCGCGCTGCGCGGGCGGATAGACATAGTCGCGGTGGTCCGGCTCGCCTTCGCAGACGGCGGTCTCGCAGGTGCCGCACAGGCCCTCGCGGCAGGAGAACGGCACTTCGTGGCCGTTGGCTTCCAGCACCTCGAGGATGCTCTGTTGCGGCGACACGTGCAGGCTGGCGCCGCTGCGCTTCAGGTCCACCCAGAAGCCTTCGGCGGCGGCCTCGGGCTCGTTGGCCGCCGGCGCGCTGAACCACTCGAAGTGCAGCGTCTCGGGCGCGAGGTGCGCGCCGTGCTCGCGCACCGCTTCCATCAGGGGTGCCGGGCCGCAGCAGTACACGTGCGTGCCCGGTTCCACGTCCGCCATCAGCGCCGCCACGGGCAGCGGGCCACCCTGTTCGTCGTCGCAGTGGATGCGCACGCGGCTGCCGTAGGCGCGCAGCTCCTCGTAGAAGCCCATGCGCACCCGGCTGCGCGCCGCGTACGCCAGCTTCCAGGGCTTGCCGTTCGCTTCGCACCAGCGCACCATCGACAGGATGGGCGTGACGCCGATGCCGCCGGCGACGAACAGGTAGCGCGCCGCATCGGGCACCAGCGCGAAGTTGTTGGCCGGTGCGCTGCAGGTGACCTCGGCGCCGGCGCGCAGCATCGCGTGCACGTACTCGGAGCCGCCCCGGCTGTCGGCCGCGCGGCCGACGCCCAGCACGTAGCGGTTGCGCTCGCGCGAATCCCCGGCCAGCGAGTACTGGCGCTGCACGCCGTTGGGCAGGTGCAGCGTGAGGTGGGCGCCCGGTTCGAACGCGGGCAGCAGGGCGCCGCGCGGGTCCGCCAGCTCCAGGCGCATGACGTCGCGCGCCTCGGCGTGCACGGAGGCGACGCGCAGTTTCAGCAAGGTCATGCGCTCAGTCCGGCCTGGTGCGGCGCCTTGATGGGAATCGTCCTGGGCTCGGCGGCCTGGCGGGTCGCTTCCTCCGCGCGCTCCGCGGCCACCAGCTTGTCCAGCGTCCAGCGGAAATGCGACAGCGCGGCGTCGGCGGCGACCGCCAGCATCTTGAACTCGGGATCGGCATCCAGCACCTTCTGCTGCGCCTCGATCAGGTGCTTGTCTTCCATGAAGCCCTCGATCAGGCTCTGGTGCAGCGAGCGCGAGATGTTGTGGTCCTCGCCCTCCCAGTTGTTCAGGTAGGTCCAGAAGAAGTGCGTGGTGCTGCGCGTCTCCGGCGTCATGAACTGGCAGTTGCGGTATTCCTTGGTGCCTTCGCGGTTGCCCGTTTCCGAACCGCTGCCGGCCGGCGAGAACATGGACTCCAGGAAGAAGATGCCCGGGATGTGCATGTGGCCGATGTTGCGGCGGTCCACGTGCTTGCCCTTCAGCTCCGCGGGCAGCACCTTGTTGTGGAAGGGCGGCGGCGGCGCGTCCATGTGCCAGCGCTCCACGCGGAAGCCGCGCGGCTGCCGCTCGACCGCGACCGGCTTGGTCACGTAGGCGTACTCCTCGGAGCCGCCCAGGGTCTTGGTGTGCACGAAGGCCAGGTGCGCGAAGTCGGACAGGTTGTCGACGATCAGCAGCCAGTTGGCCTTGTAGTGCATGTAGTCGGGCACGCCCTTCCACTGCGGCTCGCGCAGGTAGGGGAAGTCGATGATCTGGGCCGGGTCCGCCTTGGCCGGGTCGCCCATCCAGATCCACACCAGGTGGTCCTTCTCGATCACCGGATAGCTCTTCACGCCCAGCTTGGGCGGGATCACTTCCTGCCCGGGGATCTGGATGCACTTGCCGGTGGGATCGAACTTCAGGCCGTGGTACATGCAGCGCACGCAATCGCCTTCGCGGCGGCCCAGGTGCAGCGGCACGCCGCGGTGGCAGCAGCGGTCCTGCAGCGCGACGACCTTGCCGGTCTCGGACTTGTACAGCAGCACCGCCTCTTCGAGGATGGTCCGCGGCAGCATCCGGCCGTCGATCAGCTCGTGGTCCCAGGCGGCGACGTACCAGCAATTCTTCAGAAACATGGGGTTCTCCTGGGCCGGGCGGCCCAAAGCGGTGATGGGACAATCCTAGGGAAGGCCTTGACGCGCATCAAGAAGCGCGCATGGCCGCTGTGTTCCGAATCCTGAACAATGAACTGGGACGACTTCGACGCTTTCTGCCAGGTGGTGGACCACGGCGGCTTCACCGCCGCCGCGCGCGCGCTCGACCGGCCCAAGTCCAGCCTCAGCGCTTCGGTCTCCCGGCTGGAGGCGCAACTCAACACGCGCCTGCTCGAACGCACCACGCGCCAGCTGCGCCTGACCGAGGCCGGCGAGTCCCTCTACCGCGACATCTCCAAGCCCTTCGCGCAACTGCGCGAACGCGCGGTGGAGGCGCTGGCGCAGGGCACCACCGTGCAAGGTACGCTGCGCATCGCGGCGCCCTACGAGTTCGGCGCGCACCACCTCGCCTCGGTCGCCTGCCGGCTGATGCGCGAGCATCCGCAGTTGAAGGTACACGTCGACGTGGAACATGCGCGGGTGGCGCTGTTCGAGCGCAACTACGACCTGGTGTTCTCCGCCATCGAGCACAGCTTCGCGCCGTCGACGGTGGTCACCAAGCGGGTCTATTCGCTGGAGCGCGGGCTGTTCGCGTCGCCGGAACTGCTCAGGGGCCATGCGCCACCGGAACATCCGGAAGAACTGAATGCGCTGCCGCTGCTGGGTGGCGGCGAGGACCAGAGCTGGTCCTTCACCAGGGCGGATGGCGGCAGTGCCGAAGTGGAGGTGCGCAACCCGCGCCTGCGCAGCGGCAATGCGGAGATCCGGCTGAAGGCGGCGATCGAAGGCATCGGCGTCGCGCGCATCACCTCGACCTTCTGCGCCGAAGCGGTGGCGCAGGGGAAGCTGGTGCGCTTGCTGCCGCAGTGGACCTGTTCGCCGCTGCGGATCCACGCGCTGTTGCCGGGACGCAGGCTGGTGGCGGCGAAGGTGCGTGCTTTCCTGGACCTGCTGGAAGAAGAGTCCAGAGGCAATTAGCAGGTGGGGTGCGCTGCGCGCAGCCCACCCTACGAAGCACATTCAGGACGCCGCTCTTTCCTTCGCAAACCGCACATACCACTCCAGGCACTGCGGATTCGCCATCGCATCCCGGTTCACCACCTTCTCGATCGGCTGTCCGAGCAGAAGCTTCTTGATCGGCAGCTCCTGCTTCTTGCCCGAGAGCGTGCGCGGGACCTCGGCCACCTGCAGGATCTCGTCGGGCACGAAGCGCGGGCTGAGCGCCGTGCGGATCGCGCCGGCGATCTTCGCCTTCATCGCCGCATCCAGCGCCTGCCCCGGCCGCAGCACCACGAACAGCGGCATGTAGCTTTCGCGGCCCAGGTACTCCAGGTCCACCACCAGCGAGTCCAGCACTTCGGGCAGCGCTTCCACCGCGCTGTACAGCTCGCTGGTACCCATGCGCAGGCCGTGGCGGTTGATGGTCGCGTCGCTGCGGCCGTAGATGACGCAGCCGCCCTCGGGCGAGATCTTCAGCCAGTCGCCGTGCCGCCAGACGCCCGGGTACATGTCGAAGTAGCTGGAGAGGTAGCGCTTGTTGCCTTCGTCGTTCCAGAAGTACAGCGGCATGGAAGGGATCGGCTTCGTGCACACCAGCTCGCCGACCTCGCCGATCACCGGCTGCCCCTGCTCGTTCCACGCTTCCACCGAGGCACCGAGCTCGCGGCACTGCATCTGCCCGGGCACCTGCGGCAGCTCGCGGTTGCCGCCGATGAAGGCACCGGCGAAGTCCGTGCCCCCGGAGATGTTGCACCACCAGATGTCCGGCTTGCCGAGCTTCTGGAACTCGCGCGTGCCCCAGCGCTGCGCGTCTTCCGACAGCGGCGATCCGGTGGTGCCCAGCGCGCGCACCTTCTTCAATTCGGGGAACTGGGAGAGGTCCACGCCCGCCTTCATGCAGTTGGCGAAGAAGGCCGCGCCGGCGCCGAAGAAGGTGACGCCCAGCTCCGAAGCGAAGCGCCACAGCACGCCCCAGTCCGGCTTGTCCTTGCTGCCGCCCGGGTTGCCGTCGTAGATGCAGCAGGTCGTGCCACTGAGCAGCCCCGCCAGCTGCGCGTTCCACATCACCCAGCCCGTGGAGCTGTACCAGTGGTAGCGCTCGCCCCAGCTGTTGCGGTCGTAGCTGCAGCCGATGTCGTTGTGCAGCGCGCCCGCGCCCAGCATCACCAGCACGATGCCGCCGTGGCTGTGCACGATCGGCTTGGGCAGCCCGGTCGTGCCGCTGGAGTACACGATCCACAGCGGATGGTCGAAGGGCAGCCACAGCGGCTCGAAGGCGTCCACTTCGGACCCGCTGGCGTCTATGGTCTGCGTCCAGTCGGTGAATTCGGGCAGTCCTTCGGTGGCGAGCCCGAGGTTGCGGTGGATCACCACGTGCTGCACCGAAGGCAACGCCGCTTTCAGTTCCGCCACCACTGCGATGCGGTCGAAGTCCTTGCCGCCATAGCTGACGCCGTCGCACGCGATCAGCATCTTCGGCTCGATCTGCTGGAAGCGATCGAGTACCGCGTTGGTTCCCATGTCCGGCGCACAGATGCTCCAGATGCCGCCCAGGCTGACCACGGCCAGGAAGGCGACCATTGCTTCCGGGACGTTGGGCAGGTAGGCCGCCACGCGGTCACCCGGCTGCAGCCCCTGCGCGCGCAGGTGCAGCGCGAGCGAGGCGACCTGCCGCCGCAGCTCGGGCCAGGACAGCTCGCGCTGCCGGCCCTTCTCGTTGCGGCTGATGATGGCGGGAAAGCCCGCCGCATGCGCCGGCTCCACGTGGCGCAGCACCTGGCGCGCGTAGTTGAACTGCGCGCCCTCGAACCAGCGCGCCCCCGGCATCGTGCCCTCGGCCAGCACCTGCTGGTAGGGCGTCGGCGACCGGATGTCGAAGTAGTCCCAGATGCTCTGCCAGAACGCCGGCAAGTCGCGCACCGACCACTCCCACAGGGCCTGGTAGTCGTTGAAGGACAGGCCGCGCGTGTCGCGCAGCCACTGCTGGTATCGGCGGATCTGGGGAACGTACGGTGCGGCGCTCATGCGCGGCAGATTAGCATCGGCACCTGCGCGTCCCAACGGAGGTTTTCCCATGCCACGGAAGTTCGTCGACCTCTCCATCTACCTCGAGAACGACGTCGTGTCGGACCCGCCGGCCTTCGCGCCGAGGATCGAGTACTTCACGCACGAGAACACCGTGGGGCAGATCGAGTCCTTCTTCCCCGGATTGCGCAAGGGCGACCTCCCCGACGGCGAGGGCTGGGCCGTGGAACGCGTGACGCTGTCCACGCACAATGGCACGCACCTCGATGCGCCCTACCACTTCCACTCGACGATGAACCGCAAGCTGGGCGGGAAGGAGCGCGCGATCGCGATCGACGAGGTGCCGCTCGAATGGTGCTTCCAGCCGGGCGTGAAGCTGGACTTCCGCCACTTCGCCGACGGCTACGTGGTCACGGCCGCCGACGTGGAGGCGGAACTGCGCCGCATCGGCCACGCGCTGCAGCCGCTGGAGATCGTGGTGGTCAACACGCGGGCCGGCTCGCGCTACGGCCAGCCCGACTTCGTGGCCGCCGGCTGCGGCATGGGCTACGAGGCGACCATGTACCTGCTGGAACGCGGCGTGCGCCTGACCGGCACCGATGCCTGGAGCTGGGACGCACCCTTCGTGCACACCGCGAGGAAGTACGGCGAGAGCGGCGATGCCTCGCTGATCTGGGAGGGGCACAAGGCCGGCCGCGACATCGGCTACTGCCACCTGGAGAAGCTGCACAACCTGGAGGCGCTGCCGGCCGACGGGTTCCATATCAGCTGCTTTCCGCACAAGATCCGCGGGGCTTCGGCGGGGTGGACGCGGGCGGTGGCGATCTTCGACGAGGGTTTGGGGCGCCGGGTGTCGCGGTTCGCCTCAGGGCTCACCACGACCTACGAATACCCGTGAGCTGGCGAGGGGGTTGCTGTTTCGCACAAGCGTGCTATTCTGCGCGCCATGGACGCCAAGACCCAGAAGAGCGAACTCACCCGTGCCGCGATCGTCGGCGCGGCGCTCGACCTGGCTGCGGGCGAGGGGCTGGAGGCGATCACGCTGCAGGCGGTGGCCGATCGCATCGGCCTGTCCAAGAGCGGCGTGTTCTCCCGCGTCGGCTCGCGCGAGGCGCTGCAGATCGCGGTGATCGAGGAATTCGGCCGCCGCTTCATCGCCGACGTGTTCGTGCCCTCCATGCAGCAGCCCAAGGGCCTGCCCCGCCTCAACGAGATCGTGCGCCGCTGGATCGTGCGCACGCGCGACGTCGAGGCGCAAAGCGGCTGCATCTTCACGGCCGGCGCCTTCGAGCTCGATGACCGCGAAGGGCCGCTGCGCGACTTCCTGCTCGGCGAGGTCACGCGCTGGCGCGCCGCCCTGCGCCGCACCGTGGTGCAGGCCGTCGAGGCCGGGCACCTGAAGGACGACACCGATCCCGAGCAGCTGGTGGGCGAGGTCTACAGCCTCGCCATGGGGCTGCTGCACGACATCCGCTTCCTGCGCGATCCGCGCGCCACCGAACGCGCCCAGCTGACCTGGGAGCGCCTGGTGAAGACCTACCAGAGCTAGAGCAACCGCCGGAGACCTCCGTCGCCCTCCCCTGCCCATGTTTCGCACGACTGTGCGAGAAAGGATGCTTCCATGCTGACCGTGCTCTCCCTCGCCGTCCTCTACGCCGGCTGGCGCCTCACCCGCGCCGCCTTCGAGGCGCTGCGCAGCCTTCCGCGCAGCAACGCCGACATGATCTTCTTCTGAAGGAGCTCCCGATGAACTCCCGCACCGCGGTGGACGCCACCGCCGGCTACTACCAGGCCAGCGTCGGCCTGCGCCTGTTCCGCGCCGCCCTCGGCACCTCGCAGAAACTCTGGCCGGCGCTGGCCGTGCGCGGCGCCATGCGCCTGTTCACCACGCCGCTGCCGCCGAAATGGCTGCAGCGCAAGGGGCACTGGGACCCCGCGTGGGACGTGACGCACTGGTCCTTCGAGCAGGCGCAGATCACCGTGTACTCGCAGGCCGCCGCTCCGCACGGCCCGGTGGCCTTGCTGGTGCACGGCTGGGGCGGCCACGCGCGGCAGATGCTGCAGCTGGCCGAATCGCTGGCGCAGCAGGGCCTGCGCCCCGTGCTGCTGGAGATGCCTGCGCACGGCCGCAGCGCCGGCACGACCAGCAGCCTGCCGCAGTTCGCCCCGCGCCATCGACTACGCGGTGGGCCGGCTGCAGCAGGAAGGCCACCGCATCGGCCTGCTGGCCGCGCACTCCCTGGGCGCCAACGCCGCGGCCCATGCGGCCAGCCGCGGCCTGGCGATCGGCAAGCTGGTGCTGATCGCCCCGCCGGCGTCGCCCGGCAACTACACGCGCTACTTCGCGCAGGTGTTCGGCCTGAGCGAGGCCACGCGCAGCGCGATGCAGAAGCGCATCGAGGCGCGCGAGGGCATGCTGATGCAGCACTTCGAGCCCCGCCACGTGGCGCCGCGCATCCGCGTGCCCACCCTGGTGGTGCACGACCGCGGCGACGCCATCAACGCCTTCGCCGACGGCCAGGCCTTCGCGCACGCGGTGCAAGGCGCGCAGCTGCTGGCCACCGAGGGCCTGGGCCATCGCAAGATCCTGAAGGACCCCGCCGTGCTCGCGCAGGTGGCGGTGTTCGCCGCCGCTTGACGCGCCGCCTTGCGCGGCACGGACATTGCACCTAGCATCGCTCGACTTTTTCAAGAGGAGAGCGAGATGGGAATGTTCCACTGGACGGAGCGGCCGTCGGCCGTGCTGCAGCAGGGCGGCGTGATCGCGCCGGACGAGCGCCTGCCCTGGCCGCAGACGGCGGTGATGGGCGTGCAGCACGTGATCGCCATGTTCGGCGCCACCGTGCTGGCGCCCATCCTCATGGGCTTCGACCCCAACATCGCCATCCTCATGAGCGGCGTCGGCACGCTCATCTTCTTCCTCATCACCGGCGGCCGCGTACCCAGCTACCTGGGCTCCAGCTTCGCCTTCATCGGCGTGGTGATCGCCGCGACCGCCTACGCGGGCAAGGGGCCCAACGGCAACATCGGCGTGGCGCTGGGCGGCATCGTCGCCTGCGGCGTGCTCTACGCCATCATCGGCGCCATCGTGCACGCGGTGGGCACCAACTGGATCGAGCGCTTCATGCCGCCGGTAGTCACCGGCGCCGTGGTGGCAGTGATCGGCTGAACCTGGCCGGCATCCCGATCAAGAACATGGCGGCCAGCAACTTCGACAGCTGGATGCAGGCCGTGACCTTCGTCTGCGTCGGCCTGGTCGCGGTGCTCACGCGCGGCATGGTGCAGCGCCTGCTGATCCTGGTGGGCCTGATCCTCGCCAGCATCATCTACGGCATCCTCACCAACGGCATGGGCCTGGGCAAGCCGATCGACTTCTCCGGTGTGGCCAGTGCCGCCTGGTTCGGTGCACCGGCCTTCGCGGCGCCGGTGTTCAGCGGCCCGGCGATGCTGCTGATCGCGCCGGTGGCGATCATCCTGGTGGCCGAGAACCTGGGCCACATCAAGGCGGTCACCGCCATGACCGGCCGCAACCTCGACCAGTACATGGGCCGGGCCTTCATCGGCGACGGCGTCGCCACCGTGGTCAGCGGCATGGGCGGCGGCACCGGCGTGACGACCTATGCCGAGAACATCGGCGTGATGGCCGCCACCAAGATCTATTCCACCGCGGTGTTCCTGTTCGCCGCGCTGATCGCGCTGGTGCTGGGCTTCTCGCCCAAGTTCGGCGCCGTGATCCAGGCGATCCCGCTGCCGGTCATGGGCGGGGTGAGCATCGTGGTGTTCGGCCTGATCGCGGTCGCGGGCGCCAAGATCTGGGTGGACAACCGCGTGGACTTCTCGCAGAACAAGAACCTGATCGTCGCGGCCATCACGCTGGTGCTGGGCACCGGCGACTTCACGCTCAAGTTCGGCCAGTTCGCCCTCGGCGGCATCGGCACGGCCACCTTCGGCGCGATCCTGATCCACGCGCTGTTGAACCGGGACACGTCCACCGGCGTGTCGGTCGCCGACGCGCCCACCGTGGAGACGACCACCGCGACCCCGCGGAGATAATCGGCGCATGGCCATCTGGACCCGACCCTTTTCCATCCAGGACCTCACCGACATCCACAAGGACACCGCGCCCGCGCACCTGGGCATGGAGTTCCTGGAGGTCGGCGAGGACTTCATCATCCGCGCGCGTGCCGGTGGACACCCGCACCCGGCAGCCCTACGGCCTGCTGCACGGCGGCGTGAGCGTGGTGCTGGCGGAAACGCTCGGTTCCTGCGGCGCGATCTATTCCGCGCCGCCGGGACACCGGGTGGTCGGCCTGGACATCAACGCCAACCACATCCGCGCGGCGAAGTCGGGCTGGGTCACCGGCAAGACGACGCCCGTGCACGTCGGGCGCAGCACGCAGGTGTGGGCGATCGAGATGCACAACGACGCGGGCGAGCTGACCTGCGTGTCGCGGATCACGATGGCGGTGCTGGCGGCCAGGTAGAGGTGCGCCAGCTTCGTAGGCTGGGGTGACGCAGGAACCCCAGCGGTCGCGAAACGCTGGGGTTCGCCTTCGGCTCACCACCAGCCTACCGGGCCGACATCCATGCGGTCATTGGTTCCGCGCCAGCCGCTCGCTCTTCCAGTAGACGTCGTCGCCGCCGTTCATGCGGTTGCACACGCGCGCCAGCACGAACATCAGGTCCGACAGGCGATTGAGGTATTGCCGCGGCGTGTCGCGCAGCGGGGCCTCCTTGCCCAGCGCCACCACGGCGCGTTCCGCGCGGCGCGCCACGGTGCGGCACACATGGGCCTGCGACGCGGCGCGGTTGCCGGCGGGCAGGATGAACTCCTCCAGCCTGGGCAGCGTGCCATTGTGGTGCGCCAGCGCCTCGTCGAGCGCCAGCACCGCCTCGGCCTTGAGCAGCTCGAAGCCGGGAATCGACAGCTCGCCGCCCAGGTTGAACAGCTGGTGCTGGATCTCCACCAGCAGGTCGGCCACGCCGGCCGGCAGCTGCTCGCACAGCAGCACGCCGATGTGCGAGTTCAGTTCGTCCACGTCGCCCATGGCGTGCACCCGCAGGTGGTCCTTGGAGACGCGGGTGTTGTCCCCCAGCCCGGTGGTGCCGTCGTCGCCCGTGCGGGTGGCGATCTGGGTCAGCCGCTTGCCCATGTCGTGTTCTCCTGTTCCCTGCCATTGTCCGCCAGCCGACTGAACGGTCCTACAGCAAGACCCGCCAGCGGCGGCTCTGCTGTTTTCGGCAGGGCACCGACGATGTAAAGAGGCCGCCCATGTCCGTGGCGGCACGCGAACAGCAGGGAGTCCTTCCATGAACGCCATCACCCGCCTTCTCGCCGTCGGCATCTGCGCCGCTGCCGCTGCCTCCGCAGCGAACGCGCAGGTGCGGCAGCTGTCCCAAGGCACCGCCACGCCGCGCCCTAGCACCAACACCACGGCGCCTTCGGCCCCCAACCCCGCGGGCCTGCGTCCGATCTTCCCCGCCGGCATCAGCTCGGGCAGCGGCGCCGCCGTGTCCAGCGACCCGATCGCGGCCAGCACCTCGCCGATCGCGCCGGCCGGCTCGGCCACGCCGCCGACCACGGCCAATCCCAACCTGCCGCCCGCCGAACTGCCCTCGCCCGACGGCAACTTCACCGGCATCATCACAACCTGCCCAACACCGCGGTGCTGGGTGCGGGCGCCACCGTCCCCGGCCCAGCCCAGCGCTCGACCTCCGGCGCCGGCGGCTTCGCGGCCGTGGACATCGCCCGCTCCTTCTTCTTCGCCGACGCCAACCACGACGGCGACCTGACCCGCGCCGAGGCCCGCCGCCTGAGCATCGGCACGATGAGCTTCGAGGAGATGGACCGCAATTTCGACGGCCTGATCAGCCGCTTCGAGTACGAGGACTCGCTGCGCTGACGGCCGGGCGCCGGCAGGCGCGTCCAGGCGGGGCCGACTACACTCCGGTCTGCCCCGGAGACAAGCATGAACGCACCTGCCGCCCTTGCGCACCTGGTACCCGACGTCCAGCAGCGCGAAGTCCCCGCCGCCCTGATCGCGGCGCTGAAATCCCGCTTCGGCGAGCGCTGCTCCACCGCGCTGGCGGTGCGTGAACAGCACGGGCGCGACGAATCCTCCTTCCAGGTGCCGCCGCCCGCCGCCGTGGTGTTCGCCGAGAACACCGAGGACGTGGCCGACGCCGTGCGGCTGGCCAGCGAACACGACATCCCGGTGATCCCCTTCGGCGTCGGCTCCTCGCTCGAGGGCCACCTGCTCGCCGTGCAGGGCGGCATCAGCGTGGACGTGGGCCGCATGAACAAGGTGCTGGCCGTGAATGCCGAGGACCTGACCGTCACCGTGCAGGCCGGCGTCACCCGCAAGCAGCTCAACGACGAGATCAAGAGCACCGGCCTGTTCTTCCCGATCGACCCGGGTGCCGACGCCACCATCGGCGGCATGAGCGCCACCCGCGCCTCCGGCACCAACGCCGTGCGCTACGGCACCATGCGCGAGAACGTGCTGGCGCTGGAAGTGGTGACGGCCAGCGGCGAAGTGATCCGCACCGGCACGCGTGCCAAGAAGTCCTCCGCCGGCTACGACCTCACCCGCCTGTTCGTGGGCAGCGAAGGCACGCTGGGCGTGATCACCGAAGTAACGGTGCGCCTGTACCCGATCCCCGAGGCGATCTCCGCGGCCGTCTGCTCCTTCCCGAGCATCGAGGCGGCGGTGCGCACCACCATCCAGACGATCCAGCTGGGCGTGCCGATCGCGCGCGTGGAACTGATCGACCGCAACACGGTGCGCATGGTGAATGCCCACAGCAAGCTGGGACTGCGGGAGGAGCCCATGCTGCTGATGGAGTTCCACGGCTCGCCCTCCAGCGTGAAGGAGCAGGCGGAGACCGTGCAGGAGATCGCCTCCGAATTCGGTGGCGAGTCCTTCGAATGGGCGGCGACGCCGGAAGAGCGCACGCGGCTCTGGACCGCGCGCCACAACGCCTACTTCGCCGCCGTGCAGTCACGCCCCGGCTGCCGCGCCATCTCCACCGACACCTGCGTGCCGATCTCGCGGCTGGCCGACTGCCTGCTGGAGTCGGTGGCGGAGGCGGATGCCAGCGGCCTGCCCTACTTCCTGGTCGGGCACGTGGGCGACGGCAACTTCCACTTCGGCTACCTGCTCGATCCCAACGATGCCAAGGAGCGCGAAGTCGCCGAGGAGCTGAACCACAAGCTGGTGGCGCGCGCGCTGCGGCTGGAAGGCACCTGCACCGGCGAGCACGGCGTGGGCCTGCACAAGATGGGCTTCCTGGTGGACGAGGCCGGCGCCGGCGCGGTCGACATGATGCGCACGATCAAGCGCGCGCTCGACCCGAAGAACATCATGAACCCCGGGAAGATCTTCACCCTCTGATCACTGCAGCGGCAGCCCCGCGGCGGGGGCGCCGCCCATCTCGGTGATCTTCCATTCCTCGTTGACGTTGCGGAAGGCGATGCCGATCACGCGGTTGTCGGTATCGGCCACCAGCCCTTCCTTCTCGTAGTCGTCGCCCCACTGCACCTTCAGGGCGCGGATCGAGGCGCCGATGCGGCGCAACTCGTCGTCGCTCATCGCCTCGGTGCGCGCCTTCCAGCGCGCGTGCGCGCGGCCGGTCAGGCAGTTCAGGGCCGTCACGCGGTCACCCGTCATCAGGGCGCCCATGAACATCTGCCAGGTCTTCTCCACGCTCTGGTAGCGCGGATCGGGCATGCGCGACAGCGGCTCGATGCCGCGCAGCCACTCCTCGGTGCACAGGCTCAGGGGCAGCGTCACGTCGCCCCGTCGCCCGGCGCGCACCTTGGCCATCAGCTGCTTCTGGTATTCGGAGATGACGGCGGCGTGCCGCTGGCGCCAGGCGGCGTACACCTCCTGGCTCTTCTCGGCGAAGCCCGGCGCGTCGGCGCGGCAGCGCTCGAACTGCGCGCTCAGCTCCAGCACGTCGCGTTTGCGCTTGCTGGGCTTGATGTCGTCCTGGCTGCTCGCAGGTGCCACGGCCACGGGATTGGGCACGGCCAGCGGCCGCTCCGGCGCGGCGAAGGCCTTGGGCGTCGGCGCCTTGGGCGGCGGGGCGGGCACGGGCGCGACCACCGTCGCCGCCGGCGCATCGGCCTTGGGCACCTCCGGCGGCGCCAGTTCGGTGATCGGACACTCCAGCTGCTGGAACACGACGCTGCCGTCCGCCTTCTGGCAGCGGAACATCTCGGCGGCCGCCTCCCGGCCTCCCAACACCAGCAGGACTCCCAACAACGCCTGCTTCATTCGCACCTGCATCGGATCGCTCCGGCTGAGGAACAGGAGGCCATGCTAGACCGCGCTTCGCCCGGGGGCAATTGCAAGAAGTAATCGTATACAATATTTCGGATATGCTGCCCTGGAACCCGCCCGACAGCGCGCCTGGCGCCGCCCTGGCCGCCACCGTCCGCGCCACCTCGCTGGGCAAGCTGGTACGCGACGACGTGCTGGGCATGATCCTGCGCGGCGAGATCCAGGCCGGCGAACGGATCAACGAGCCCGACGTGGCCTTGCGCCTGGGCGTATCCCGCGTCCCCGTGCGGGAAGCGCTGCGCGAGCTGGAAAGCTCGGGCCTGGTGGAGGCGCGCAAGCACTCCGGCGTGTTCGTGCGCAAGCTCGGCGCCGAAGAAGTCCGCGGCCTCTACGAGCTGCGCGCCCTGCTCGACGGCTTCGCCGGACGGCGCGCGGCGGCCCTGCCGACGCCGGAACGCGAGCAACTGGCCGGGGCCCTGGATGCGTCCGTCGGTCGGATGGAGGACGCCGCTCGCAGCACCAACGTGAGCGCCTACTACAGCGAGAACCTTCGATTCCATTGGCTGATGGTCGAAGCCGCCGGCAATGCCGCGCTGACCGAGACCTATCGCAACATCGTCCAGAAGCTGCACCTGTCGCGCCTGACCAACTTGTCCCATGGCCTGGGCATGCTGGTTTCGGTCGCCGACCACCGCGAAATCGCCGCCGCCCTGCGCGCCGGCGACGCCGCGCGCTGCGAGCAGCTGCTGGCCCGCCACGTACAGCAGGCGCACGAACGCCTGGAAGGATAAGCAAGCATGGCTCGCAACACCCAGGTCCCGGCGGACCACAACGCACCCCGATCACGAAGATCCTGGCCGGCTACGTCGCCTCGCACGCCTCGCGGCTGGAGCGACGCGGTCGACCACGAAGCGCACCGCACCTTCCTCAACTGGCTCGGTTGCGCCGTGGGCGCGGCGAAGCACGAGGCGGCCGATGCGGCGCTCGCCGCCGTCGCCGAACTGCAGCCCGCGCCGCAGGCCACCGTCGCCGGCCGCAGCGGGAAGATCGACATTGCCAGCGCCGCGCTGGTCAACGGCATCACCTCGCACACCTTCGACTTCGACGACACGCACCTGAAGACCATCATCCACCCGGCCGGGCCGGTGGCGTCCGCCCTGCTTGCGCTGGCCGAGCACAAGGGCATGAGCGGCCGCGACGTGGTCGATGCGCTGGTGCTCGGCATCGACGTCGCCTGCCGCCTGGGCAACCTGGTCTACCCGGAGCACTACGACCGCGGCTGGCACATCACCGGCACCACCGGCATGCTGGGCGCGGCCGCCGGCTGCGCCCGACTGCTCAAGCTCGATGCGCAGCAGACGCAGATGGCGCTGGGCATTGCCGCCTCGCAGCCGATCGGCCTGCGCGAGCAGTTCGGCACCATGACCAAGCCCTTCCACCCGGCGCCGCCGCGCGCGCCGGCCTGATGTCGGCGCTGCTCGCCGCCAAGGGCTTCACATCCAGCCCGCGGGCGCTGGAAGCACCGCGCGGCTGGGCGCAGGTGGTCTCGACCAAGACCGCGTGGAACGAGGCGACCGACGAACTGGGCCAGCGCTTCGAGATCTCCTTCAACAGCTACAAGCCCTTCGCCTGCGGCATCGTGATCCACCCGAGCATCGACGCCTGCGTGCAACTGCGCGAACAGGGCGTGCAGGCGGCGGATGTGGAGCGCATCGAGCTGCGCGTGCACTCGCTGGTGCTGGAACTCACCGGCAAGAAGGAACCGGCGGACGGCCTGCAGGGCAAGTTCAGCGTGTACCACGGCTGCGCCGCCGGCCTGATCTTCGGCCGCGCCGGCGAGGACGAGTACCACGACGACATCGTCAACCGCCCGGACATGGTGGAGCTGCGCCGCAAGGTGGTGGCCACCGTGGACAACAGCATCGACGAGGCCAGCGCCGACGTCACCGCCGTCCTCAAGGACGGCCGCAAGGTGCACGTGTTCGTGGAACACGCGATCGGCTCGCTGCAAAGGCCGATGACCGACGCCATGCTGGAAGCGAAGTTCTCGCAGCTGGCCGAGCCGGTGCTCGGCGCCGCGAAGACCAGGCAGCTGATTGCCGCCTGCTGGGGCCTGGGCGATGCGAAGGACGTGCGCGCGCTCGCGGCGCTGGCACGTCCCTGATCTTCATGGCGTCCCGGCTCAGGCCCGGGACGCCATCTCCAGCATCACCTTGGCCAGGGCGTCGACCGACGCCTTCTGCTCCAGCACCTGCCCGCGCTGCGCCTCGATCTTCGCGCGCACGGCCTTGCGCAGGTCCGCATCGGCGCACAGGCGCGCCACCTTGTCGGCGTAGTCGGCGTGGCTGGACGCCACCCACTCGCCCAGGCCGAGCGAACGCAGGATGCCGCTGGCGAACCGCCCGCGCATGAAGCGGCCCTCCCAGGCGACGATGGGCGTGCCGCACTCCACGGCCTGCATGGCGGTGTTGAAGCCGGAGAAGCCGATGGTGTCGAGGAACACGTCGGCGCGCTGCAGCAAGGCGAAGTAGGCCGCCTGCTGCTGCCAGGGCACCATGCGCACGTTGGCGTCGAAGTCGACGCCGGCCTCGCCGAAGGCGGCGCGCAGGCGACGCTCCAGCCGTGCCGCGTGCTGGTCGTTGGCGCGGAAGAACACCAGCTTGCAGGGCGCGCAGCGGCGCGCGATCGCTATCCAGAGCGCGTCGTCGGCCGGCGCGTACTTGAAGGACTGGCCCGGCGCGAGCAGCAGGCGGTCGTCCGGCGCGATGCCCCACTCGGCCAGGTCGGTCGCTTCCGCTTCGGTGCCGTAGGGGGATAGGCGCAGCCCAGGCCCGGCAGCGCGACCAGCTTCTCGCTGTAGTGCTGCTGCGCGTCGGCCGGCTCGAAGGCCTCGGCGCTGAGGAAGCCGTCGATGGTCGGAAGGCCCGTGGTGACCGGGTGGCCCCAGCCGGCCAGCTGCACGCGCGCGAGGCGCAGCGAAGCGAGCCGCACGGTGGTCGAGTCCATGCCGATCTCCGGATAGATCAGCACGTCCAGCTGCGCGTCGCTCACGGCCTTGGCCCAGGACGTCCAGCCGCCCAGGTCATGGTGCAGGTGCGCGACCCTGGAGGCCGCCCATTTGGTCTCCGCGTCCTCCAGCATGCCGGTGTGGAACAACTGCAGCTCGAACCGGTCCGCATCCAGGTGCTCCACCCATCCGCGCAGCAGCGCATGCCAGACCGAGTGGCTGTGGATGTGCGCGGAAACGATGCCGACCTTGAGCTTGCCGCCACGCGCCGGCGCGGGTTCCGGCACCTTGACCCGGCGCGCCCACTGGCCCATGAGCTCGGTGCACAGCGCGCCGTAGCGCTTGAGGACCTCGCGGTGGTTGTCCTCGATGTAGGCGATGAAGAAAGGCTGTTGCGATCCCACCGCCTCGTGCACGCCTTCGGGCGCCTTGGTGCGGCACCACAGCGCCAGCTTGTCCAGCTCCGTGCCGAAGTCGGCCAGTCCCGCCTGCTGCTCCGAAACGCTCATGGGCACCGCGGGCAGCTGCGACATGACCAGCGCCCAGCGCGCGCGCGCGTGCTGGTTGTCGGCACGCAGCGCAGCCTGGCAGGCGGCACGGGCGCCGGCGACGTCGCCATCGCCGACCAGCGCATTGGCCAGCCAGTACTGCGCGTCGGCATCGCGCGGGCGCGCAGCGACGTAGTCGCGCAGCAGGCGTTGCGCGCCGCTCCAGTTGCGGTCCTGGATGCGCAGCATGGCGAGGTTGAAGGCCGCCTCCACCAGTGCCGGCTGCAGTTCCACCGCGCGTTCGAGCAGCCGTGCCGCCTCGTCGAAGCTGCCTTCGTCCTTGCGCAAGGCGCCCAGGTTGGCATGCGCGACCGCATCGTTCGGGTCGGTCGCGATCGCCTGCTGCAGGTGGCGCGCGGCGGCTTCACGCTGCTGGCGGTGCAGCAGGTCCGCGCCCAGTTCGCTGTGCGCCTTGGCCACGCGCGGACCGCCGCCGCGCACCCGCTCCAGGTGCTTCGCGGCGTCATCGACCCGGCCTTCGGACAAGGCGTGCAGAGCGAGTTCGGCGCGCACCGAGGGCTCGTTGCCCGCCAGCTTCGCGGCGGACGCGAGCGCCTCGCCCGCGGCCTTGCGCCGCCCGACCGACGAGTGCGCGCGCGCGATCACCAGCCAGGCCTGCGCGTCCTTGCGTGCCGGCGCCAGCAGGCGCTCGGCGATCTCGATCGCGTCCTTGCCGCGGCCCCGGTCCACCAGCAGCATCGCCTGCGCCAGCGAGGCCTTGCGGTCGGCGGCATTCTTCTGCAGCCGCTCCTCGGCCAGGCGCTCGGCCTCGACGAAGGCGCCGGCGTGGTACAGCGCCAGCGGGTCGGAGGCCTTGCCGGTGATCCGGGACAGAAACCAGCCCAACATAGTTGTCCTTTCAGCCCTGCGCACGCAGGCGGTCGATCACACCATTGAGCTCGTCGAGCGACCCGAACTGGATCGAGACTTCGCCCATCTCCTCGACGCGGCCGTGCCGCTTCACCCTCTTCTTCACGCGCACTTCCACCTGCGCGGTGAGCAGGTCCGAGAGCTCCTCCTCGATGCGGCGCAGGTCGCGCGACTTTTCCTTCTTCGGCTTGGGGCTCGTCAGGCTGAACTCCGCGCCCAGCTTCTTGACCAGGCTTTCCGCCTCGCGCACCGACAGCTTCTTCTGCGCGATCTGGTTGGCGGCGGTGATCTGCGCGGCGCGTTCCAGCGCCAGCAGCGCGCGCGTGGCCCATGTCGATGTCGCCCGCCATCAGCATGGTCTGCACCGGGTCGGCCAGGTTGAGCAGGCGCAGCAGGTTGGAGGCGGCGCTGCGCGAGCGGCCGACGGCCTGCGCCGCCTGTTCGTGCGTGAGGCCGAACTCCTTCACCAGGCGCTGCAGGCCATGCGCTTCTTCCAGCGGGTTGAGGTCCTCGCGCTGGATGTTCTCGATCAGCGACATCGCCGCGGCGGCTTCGTCGGGCACGTCGCGCACCAGCACCGGCACGCTGTCCAGGCCCGCGAGGCGCGCGGCGCGGAAGCGGCGCTCGCCCGCGATGATCTCGTACTTGCCCGCGTGCTCGCCATCGCCCAGGCGCCGCACCAGGATCGGCTGCATGATGCCCTGCGCCTTGATCGACTCCGCGAGTTCGTAGAGCGCGCCCTCGTCCATGCGCGTGCGCGGCTGGTACACGCCGGGCACCATGTCCTGCAGCATCAGCGATGCAGGCTGGCCCGGACTCGGCCCCGTGCCCTCGCCGCTTTCCGTGGCGTGCTCCTGGACCTTGGGTCCGAGCAGTGCTTCCAGGCCGCGGCCCAGGCCCTTGGGTTTCTTGGTCACCATCTCTATCAGTCTTTCATGAGGTCCTGCAGCAGGACGTGGCCTTCGGGCCAGCTGGCCAGGCCGGAATCGGCGTTGATGTGGCCGCAGTCGCCGTAGTCCATGAACTGCGCGTTCCAGGCGTGCGCGAACAGGCGCGCGCGCTCGAACTCGCAGTGGGGATCGTCGCGGCTGGCCAGCAGCACGGAGGGAAAGGGCAGCGCCTGCAGCTCGATCGGCGACCACGAGGGCAGCAGCTCGCGCACCTGCGGCCGCTCGACGTCGCCGGGCGCGACCAGCAGCGCGGACTTCACGCGCGCGGTGTTCCGTGAGTGCGCCGCCCAGGCCGCGACGAGGATGCAGCCGAGGCTGTGCGCCACCAGCACCGCGGGCTCGTCGCAGGAGAGCACCATGTCCTCCAGCCGCGCCACCCAGTCGCCGCGCAAGGGCCGCAGCCAGTCGTGCTGTTCCACGCGGCGATAGCCGTGGCGCTGCTCCCAGAGGGTCTGCCAGTGTTTCGGACCGCTCCCCTCCCACCCCGGGAGGACCAGCACATTGCTTGGCTTCACTGCTCTTGTTTATGTAGCAAGGAGGTGAGGCTGACGGCGTTGTCGGCGGGTGTGGCCGCGCGCGTGGCGGGCGGGTTGCGCATGCTCCCGAGCCGGTCCACCATCTCCTTGGCGAATTCCACGAAGGCCTGGCTGCCGCGCGCGGCCGGATCGAAGGCCACGCCGGGCAGGCCGTAGCTCGGGGCTTCGGCCAGGCGCACGTTGCGCGGGATCACCGTGTTGAACACCTTGTCGCCGAAGTGCGCCTTGAGCTGGTCGCTCACCTGCTGCTGCAGCGTGATGCGCGGATCGAACATCACGCGCAGCAGGCCGATGATCTCCAGCTCCTTGTTCAGGTTGGCGTGCACCTGCTTGATGGTGTTCACCAGGTCGGACAGGCCTTCGAGCGCGAAGTACTCGCACTGCATCGGCACGATCACGCCGTGCGCGGCGCACAGGCCATTGAGCGTCAGCAGCGACAGAGCCGGCGGGCAGTCGATCAGGATGAAGTCGTACTCGCTGGCGACCTGCGCGATCGCTTCCTTCAGCCGGCGCTCGCGGCGCTCGACGTCCACCAGTTCCACTTCGGCGCCGGCCAGGTCGCGGTTGGCGCCCAGGATGTCGTAGCTGCAGCCGGCTTCCTTCAGCCGCTCGCTCTGCACGCGCGCCTCGGCCACGGTGGCCGACTCCAGCAGCACGTCGTACACGGAGTATTTCAGCTGGCGCTTGTCCACGCCCGAACCCATGGTGGCGTTGCCCTGCGGGTCGAGGTCCACCATCAGCACGCGCTGGCCCACCTTGGCCAGGCCCGCGGCCAGGTTCACCGCCGTCGTCGTCTTGCCAACCCCGCCCTTCTGGTTGGCGACGCAGAAAATCTTTGCCATGGGATCCTATTTGCTGACCGCGAGCTTCACGCCGAAGCCGATGAGGAAAACGCCCGCCACTTTCTCGAGGACCCGGCCGATGCGCGGGTTGGCGCGCATGCGCTCCGCCAGGAAGTGCGTGAGCAGGACGGCGACCAGTCCGTAGAGGAAGGTGAGGACCGCGATCGTCGCGGCCATCACGGCGAAGGTCAGCATGCCCTGGTGCCGCGCCGGGTCGACGAACAGCGGGAAGAAGGCCATGTAGAACACGATGGCCTTGGGATTCAGCAAGGTAATGACGGCGGCCTGCCGGAAATAGTGGCGCGGTTCGATGTGCAGCACCGGCGCGTCGCCCGGCTTGGCCAGCAGCATCCGGAAGCCGAGCCAGGCCAGGTAGGCGGCTCCCAGCCACTGGACGGCGGAAAAGGCGGCGGGATAGGTGACCAGCAGGGTCGCGACTCCGGCGACCGCGGCCCACATCAGGACCTGGTCGCCGGCAATGATGCCGAAGGTGGCGCCCAGTCCGGCGGGGACGCCGCCCTTGCCGGTGGAAGTGATCAGGGCCAGGTTGCCCGGGCCGGGGATGGCGAGGAAAACGAGGATCGCGACGACGAACGCGCCGTAGTCTGCAACGCCAAACATGGATCCCCTCCTCCTGATGAAGGCTGAGTTTACCGTCAGGCCTTCGCGGAACCTGTGTCGCTTTCCTCACGCGGGGGTTTGCGCATCCAGACAATGCAGCGTTCCGCCGACAGTTCCGGCACGCTCAGCTGTTCCACGTGGAACACTTCAGCTGCCGCAGGCAGCTCGGCGATCTCTTCCGTGGGGACCTTGCCCTTCATGGCGAGCCAGACCCCCTGCTCGGCCAGGGCGCCGCCGGACCAGGCGACGAAGTCGGGCAGCGAGGCGAAGGCCCGGGAACTGATCACGTCGTACGGTCCGGCCAGGTTTTCCACCCGGTCGTGCACGCCGCGCAGGTTGGGCAGGCGCAGCTGGGCTGCCGCCTGCTGGACGAAGGCGGCCTTCTTGCCGACCGTGTCCACGCAATCCACCTGGACTTCGGGGCAGCAGATGGCGATGACCGCGCCGGGCAAGCCAGCGCCGGAACCCACATCCAGCAGCCGCACAACCCTGCCCCCGGTTTGCCCGCGCAGCGGATTCACCACCGCCAGGCTGTCGAACAGGTGCTGGACCAGCATCTCGTCCGGCCGCACGGCGGTCAGGTTGTAGACCTTGTTCCACTTCGCGATGAGCTGCTGGTAGGCCAGCAGTTGCTCGACCTGCTGCTCGGTGAGCGCAAGCTGGAGCTGTCCGGCGGCCGCCTGCAGTCGGGCCGCGGTGTCGATCACTGCCATCATGCGGCGGCCTGCCCGGTCTGGTTCGCGGCTTCGTTGAAGCCCTTGAACTTGTTCTTCTTGAGGTGCACCAGCAACAGGGAGATCGCCGCCGGGGTGACGCCCGAGATCCGGGACGCCAGCCCGAGCGTTTCCGGCCGGTGCTTGTTGAGCTTCTGCCGCACCTCGATGCTCAGCGCCGCGACCTGCATGTAGTCCAGCTCGGCCGGCAACTTCAGGTTCTCGTAGTAGGCCGCCCGCCCGATCTCGTCCTTCTGCCGCTCGATGTAGCCCGAGTACTTGGCCGCGATCTCGATCTGCTCCACCACCGGCGCATACAGCGCGCCCAGTGTTTCACGTGAAACAGCATCGCCACGCCAGCGCCCGGACTCCAGCGACATCAGCTGTTCGTAGCCGACATCAGGCCGGCGCAGCAGGTCGCCCAGGTTGTATTCGTGTTCGATGGAGGTCCCCAGGACACGCTGCGTCTCCTCCGCCGAGACGATCCGGGGTTCACCCAGGTCGCCTTCAGCCGCTCTGTTTCACGTGAAACAGCATCGCGCTTGCGGCAGAACGCGTCCCAGCGGGCATCGTCCACCAGGCCCATCTTCCGGCCGGCCTCGGTCAGGCGCAGGTCGGCGTTGTCTTCCCGCAGCTGCAGCCGGTACTCGGCCCGGCTGGTGAACATGCGGTAGGGCTCGGTCACGCCCTTGGTGATGAGGTCGTCGACGAGAACACCGAGGTAGGCCTGGTCACGGCTGGGCAACCAGGCGCCCTCACCTTTCACCAGCAGCCCGGCATTGATGCCGGCGAACAGGCCCTGGGCCGCCGCCTCTTCATAACCGGTCGTGCCATTGATCTGGCCGGCAAAGAACAGTCCGGCAATCGCCTTGGTCTCGAAGCTGCTCTTCAAGCCGCGGGGGTCGAAGTAGTCGTACTCGATCGCATAGCCCGGCCGCAGGATGTGCGCATGCTCCAGTCCGGGCAGCGTCCGCACCAGGCCCAGCTGGATGTCGAAGGGCAGGCTGGTCGAGATGCCGTTGGGGTAGAACTCGTTGGTCGTCAGCCCTTCCGGCTCCAGGAAGACCTGGTGGCTGGACTTGTCCGCGAAGCGGTTGATCTTGTCTTCCACGCTCGGGCAGTAGCGCGGGCCGACGCCCTCGATCCTGCCGGTGAACATCGGGCTGCGGTCGAAGCCGGAGCGGATGATGTCGTGGGTGCGCTCGTTGGTGTGCGTGATCCAGCACGGCACCTGTTGCGGGTGCATCGCGGCCGAGCCCATGAAGCTGAACACCGGCACCG
Organism: Ramlibacter montanisoli; assembly: GCF_013087525.1. Lineage (GTDB taxonomy): Bacteria > Pseudomonadota > Gammaproteobacteria > Burkholderiales > Burkholderiaceae_C > Ramlibacter > Ramlibacter montanisoli. The sequence continues at coordinate 3,732,463 of NZ_JABFCS010000001.1, forward strand.
GGTCCAGGTCGCCCGGCTGCTCCTCGCACCTGGAAAAGTCGATGGTGCGACCGTCGATGCGCGGCGGCGTCCCGGTCTTCAGCCGCCCCTGCGGCAGCTTCAGCTCCTTGAGCCGGGCCGACAGCGAGACGGCCGGCGGATCCCCTGCCCGTCCAGCGGCATAGTTCTCCAGGCCGACGTGAATCTTGCCGTCCAGGAAAGTGCCGGCCGTCAGCACGACGGCGCGGGAACGGAAGCGGATGCCGATCTGGGTGACGGCGCCGACCACCCGGTCGCCCTCCACCATCAGGTCGTCCACGGCCTGCTGGAACAGCGTGAGGTTCGGCTGGTTCTCCAGCCGCCGGCGGATCGCCGCCTTGTACAGGATGCGGTCGGCCTGGGCCCGGGTCGCACGGACCGCCGGCCCCTTGCTGGAGTTGAGGATGCGGAACTGGATCCCGGCCTCGTCGGTGGCGATCGCCATCGCGCCACCCAGCGCGTCGACTTCCTTGACCAGGTGCCCCTTGCCGATCCCGCCGATCGAGGGATTGCAGGACATCTGTCCCAGGGTCTCGATATTGTGGGTGAGCAGCAGCGTGCGGCAACCCATGCGCGCGGACGCAAGGGCTGCTTCGGTGCCGGCGTGGCCGCCGCCAACGACGATGACGTCGAATTCTTCGGGGTAAAGCATGGGTGGGCGCCGAACCGGGCGCGGGGTGGCCAAGGAGCTGGCCGTTCACAGGAGGGGGTGATTTTACGGGCGGGGCCGCGATCCTGCCCGCTGTGATGCAATGCGCCCATGAAAGTCCTCGTCTTCGCCGGCAGCACGCGCCTCGCGTCCTTCAACCGCAAGCTGGCCCGCGAGGTGGCGGCGATGGCGCGCGCCGGCGGGGCGGAGGTCACGCACCTGGAACTGGGCGACTACGACATCCCCATGTACAACGCCGACCTCGAGGCGCGCGGCACGCCACCGGACGTCATGAAGCTCAAGCAGTTGTTCTACGAGCACCCGGCCTGGCTCATCTGCACGCCGGAGTACAACGCCAGCTACCCCGCCCTGCTGAAGAACACGCTCGACTGGCTGTCCAGCCCGGTCAAGGGCGACGCGGTCTGGAACGACGACTTCCGCTTCAGCCGCGGCAAGGTGGTGGGCGTGCTGAGCGCTTCGCCCGGCGCGCTAGGCGGGCTGCGCTCGCAGAGCCACTTGGTTCCGCTGCTGCTGAACCTGCACTGCTGGGTGGCGCCGCAGACCTACGCCCTGGGCCGCGCCGGCAGCGCCTTCGACGCCGACGGCCACTTGGTCGACGAAGCCGCGAAGACCCGCGCGCAGTCCGTGGTGCAACAGGTGCTGTGGGCGGCCGGGCGCCTGCAGCAGGCCTGACCTGCTACAGAAAGAAGAGCAATGGAATGTCGGCCGGGTTGCGGTGCCTGCTGCATCGCGCCCTCGATCACCTCGCCGATTCCCGGCATGCCGCAGGGCAAGCCGGCCGGCGTGCGCTGCGTGCAGCTGGATGACGAGAACCGCTGCCGGATCTTCGGGCGGCCGGAGCGGCCGGCGTTCTGCGAGGGACTGCAGCCGTCGGTGGAGATGTGCGGCGAGACGGATGCTCAAGCGATCCGCTGGTTGACGGCACTCGAGCGCGCCACGTCGCCGTAGGCTGGTGGTGAGCGCAGCGAACCCCAGCATCGCGCACCAGCCGCTGGGGTTCGCTCGCGCTCACCACCAGCCTACGAATCCACCAATCATCGATCCACTCCAGCCGCTTCGAGCAAGGCCACCGACGCAATCGCGATCCGCCCATACCCCAGCGTCACCGCCCCCGCCTGCGCCAGCGCCTGCAACTCCTTGCTGAGCGTCTGCCGCGACACGCCCAGCATCATCGCCAGCGCCTCCTGCGACACGGGCACCACCGGCCGCGGCTCGCGTGCCTGGGTGGCGTCGCCCCGCGCCAGCAGCAGCAGGCGCCGGGCGACGCGGGCACGCGTCGAACGCAGTGTTGCGTCCTCCACCATCCCGTACAGCGAGCGCACGCGCGCGGCGAGCATGCGGCACACGGCCTGCGCGAAGGCCGGCCGCTTCATCAGGCGGTCGAAGGCGGGCCGCGGCAGCGCCAGCAGCTCCGCATCGCTCACCGCCGTCGTCGTCGTGCGTGCGCGGCTGCCGGTCGATCAGCGAGATCTCGCCGAACCAGTTGCCCGCTTCCAGCACCACCAGGATCGCTTCCTTGCCGTCCTCGCGCAGGCTCGAGGCCTTGATGCCGCCACTGAGCACGCCGTAGAAGGCGCCACTCCCGGGCGGCACCTCGTCGCCCTGGCGGAACAGCATCTCGCCCGGCGCGAGCCGCAGGCGCTCGCTGCCGGCGAGCAGCACGCGGCGCTCCGCCAGCGGCAGGCCCGCGAACCAGGGGTTCACGTTCAGGTGCCGCAGGAGCTCGGCGGTGGAAGCGGGGGACACGCGGGTGACAGGCCCAGGCCAGGAGTTCCCCACATTGTCCAAATCTTGACAGTGGCCGGTCAAGCACGCCCCAAGAATGGGGCGAACAGGAGACAAGTCGTGAGCCAAGCACACAAGGAAACGCCATGAACATCGCATCGCTGCGCGAAGTGGTCAGCGCCGAGGAATGGCAGCTGCGCGTGGACCTCGCCGCCTGCTACCGGCTGGTGGCCCTGTACGGCTGGAGCGACCTGGTGTTCACGCACGTCAGCGCGCGCATCCCCGGGCCCGAGCACCACTTCCTGATCAATCCCTACGGCCTGATGTTCGACGAGATCACCGCGTCCTCGCTGGTGAAGGTGGACCAGGACTGCCGCAAGGTGATCGATTCGCCCTTCCCCGTGAACCCCGCGGGCTTCAACATCCACAGCTGCATCCACCAGGCGCGCGAGGACGCCGGCTGCGTGCTGCACACGCACAGCCGCGCCGGCGTGGCGGTCAGCGCACAGAAGTGCGGCGTGCTTCCGATCTCGCAGCAAAGCACCTTCGTGCTGGCCTCGCTCGCGTACCACGACTACGAGGGCGTCGCGCTGCGCGAGGACGAGAAGCCGCGGCTGCAGCAGAACCTGGGCGAGAAGAACTTCCTCATGCTGCGCAACCACGGCCTGCTGACGGTGGGCCGCACCATCCCGGACGCCTTCCTCTCCATGTACACCTTCGAGAACACCTGCCGCATCCAGATCGATGCGCAGGCGGGCGGCGAACTGGTGTTCGTGAACCCGAAGATCATGGAGGGAATGGCGCAGGTGCTGAAGACCGTCACCGCGGGACAGGGCGCGAACATCGCGTGGCCGGCCTTGCTGCGGCGGCTGGAAAGAACCGACCCGTCGTACAAGACCTAGGCAGCCGCTGAAACGTAGGCTGGTGGTGAGCGCAGCGAACCCCAGCCTACTCGACTCCGGTTGCTCGCTAGATCGCCGCCGCTTCCCTCGCTAGCGCCGGCGCCGGCGTAGGCACCGGCACATGCCGCGGACGCGGGTCGTGCTCCAGCACCATCACTTCCTTGCGCGTCATCTGCAGCTGTCCGAAGATGGTCGCGAAGGCCACGTCCTTGGCGTCGCGGCCGGTGCCGATGCGCACCACGCGGTCCACGGGCGCCATGCCGGTCGGGTCGAACAGCACCCAGTGGCCATCGAGCCAGGCCTCGAACAGCGCGTGGAAGTCCTGCGGCGGCTCGTCGAACCAGACGTAGCCCACGACGATGCGCGCCGGGATGTTCAGCGCGCGGCAGAAGGTGATGCCCAGGTGCGCGAAGTCGCGGCACACGCCGGCGCGCTGCTCGAACACCTGCTGCGCGGTGGTGTTGGAGTTGGTGCTGCCCGGCCTGTAGACGATGTTCCGGCGGATCCACTCCTCCACCGCGCGCACCCGCGCGAAGCCGGAAGGCAGCTCGCCGAACATGCGCACCACCTCGCCGCACAGCACGTCGGACTCGCAATAGCGCGTGGCCAGCAGGTAGGGAAAGATGTCATCGGGCACCTGGCCCACCGGCGTCTCGCGCAGCGAGGGCTCGGGCGGCGGCGTGTGCACCTCCACCTCCGCCTTGTAGTTCACCAGCAGCGGGCCCGGCTGCGCATCGAAGCGGATGAAGCGGTTGCCGCTGCGCGGGTCGGTGTAGCTGTGCGGCGAGACGCCGGAGGAGATGGCCAGCTTCTCGCTCAGGATCTTCTGCGTGGGCCAGTGCGCGGCCTCGATGTTGAAGCAGAAGTGCGTGGGCGACTGGACCTGGTACTCGAGGACCGTTTCGACCGTCGAGAGGTGCATACGGTTCTCCGTGCATTGCTTGGGTGAACCTTCATGCTACCCACGGCCAGCGCGGCAGGCGATAGTCTGCCGTCCCAGCGCGCTGTAGGACGCGCGCCAGCAGAGCTTGCGCTTTACTTGCCGCCGCCGAACAGGCCCTTGAGGCTCTCGCCGATCTTGTCGCCCGCCGTCACGCCCGCCGCCGTGCCGGCGCCGGGAGCGACCAGGGTGCCGAGCGCCGCGCCCACCATCGCGCCGCGCGTGAGCATCACGCTGGGCTCGTCCACCGTGCCGCTCACCGCCAACGGCACGCCGATCGCGCCGGACTGGCGCGAGAGGTCCACCACCACGCGGCCGCTCAGCGCCTTGGCCGGCGAGATCGAGACGTTGCCGTTGGCCGAGAGCGCGCCCGAGGTCGCCACCAGGTTGGTCAGTTGCACCGCCTTGCCCTGCGTCGCCACCTGGCCGGCCAGGGTGTCCAGTTGCGTGATGCCGCCGCGGCTCATGCCCGCCGACTGCACGGCCTTCTGCAGGTCGATGCCCTGCACCAGCGCGTCGCGCACGGTGAACTTCGTCTGCGTGGTGAGCACGTCGGCCAGCTGGCCGATCTCGCGGAAGTCGGCACGCAGGGAGGTCTGCGCCTGCAGCTTGCCGGTGAGCGGCTTGCTCGGCGCGGTCAGCGCCGACACTTCCACGTTGTCGGTGTTCAGGTTGCCGGTGAGCACCTGCGCGCCCGCCGGCTTGCCGGGGCGCAGCTGCAGCCTGCCGGCGATGCGGCCGCCGCCGACGTCGATCGATGCGGCACGGCCCACTGCTCGCCCTCGCGCTTGACGTTGCCCTGCGTGCCGGCCAGGCGCCCCTGCACGACCTTGAACGAGGCCTTCTCCAGCATGCCTTCGGGCGTGAAGTCGCCATCGGCGTTCACCGTGATGCGCTGGCCCTTCTCGTCGATCCAGCTGATGTCGTCGAACACCGCGCGGTGCGGCAGCACCATGGGCGCGGGCTGCCCGCTCGCCTTGGGCGAGGGCTTGCCGGGCTGCTTCTTCTGCAGGGCGGCGCCGAGCGCGGCAATGCCGGTCTGCGGCAGCACGGCCTTGCGCACGATCAGCGTGGCGATCTCCAGCTTGCCGGCCAGCAGGCCCGCCCACACCGGCCGTGCCTCCAGCCGGCCGACGGTGATGGCCGGTCGGGTCTGCACCTGCACGTCGTCCGCGGCGACGGCCGGCAGCGGCCAAAGGTCCACCGACAGGCGACCCAGCTTCAGCGGCACGCCCAGCGCCGCGCTGCCCTCGCGCTCCACGCGCGCGCGAAAATCATCGGTACGCAGCCACTGCTGCAGCGCCAGCGCCACGCCGACCAGCAGCAGCGCGAACGCGGCCAGGAGGATGAACGCCCATTTCAAAAGCTTTGACATGGATCCATTGTGACCAAGCCGGACAGCAGCCCCAAGGCGTGCACGGGTCCCCCGACTTGGCTAGCATCGAATTCTTCGCACCCCGTCCCCCAAGCGCAACACCAGGAAAGCAACAAAGATGAAGCTCTATTACTCCCCGGCGCCTGCTCGCTGTCGCCCCACATCGTCCTGCGCGAGGCCGGCCTGGCCTTCGAGCCCGTGATGGCCCCCACCAAGACGCACAAGCTGCCCGATGGCAGCGACTACTACGCGATCAATCCGCTCGGCTACGTGCCCATGCTGGAACTCGATGACGGCACGCGCCTGCGCGAAGGCCCGGCGATCGTGCAGTACGTGGCCGACCAGGCGCCGCAGAAGAACCTGGCGCCCGCCAACGGCACCCTGCCCCGCTACCGCCTGCAGGAATGGCTCACCTTCATCGGCACCGAGATCCACAAGAGCTTCTCGCCGCTGTTCCAGCCCGCGATGCCGGAAGAGGCCAAGAAGATCTACCGCGAGCGCCTGGCCAACCGCTTCACCTTCGTCAACGGCGAGCTCGCCGGCAAGCAGTACGTGATGGGCGACCACTTCACGGTGGCCGACGCCTACCTGTACACCGTCACGCGCTGGACCAAGCCGATGGCGATCGACACCTCCGCCTACCCGAACCTGATGGCGCACAACGCGCGCGTCGAGGCCCGGCCGGCGGTGCAGGAAGCGCTGAAGGTCGAAGGCCTCCTGAAGTAAAGCCCCGGATGAAGACCCTGTTCGACCCGGTGCAGGTCGGCAACCTGCACCTGCGCAACCGCATCGTCATGGCGCCGCTCACGCGCAACCGCGCGCCCGGCGCCATCCCCACCCCGCTGATGGCGCAGTACTACGCGCAGCGCGCCGCCGCCGGCCTGATCATCAGCGAGGCGACCGCCATCACCCAACAGGGGCAGGGCTACGCCGACGTGCCGGGCGTGTACGGCACCGAGCAGCTCGATGCCTGGAAGCAGGTCACGCAGGCCGTGCACGCGCAGGGCGGGCGCATCTTCTGCCAGCTCTGGCACGTGGGCCGCGTCTCGCACGTGGAGCTGCAGCCGGAGCACCAGTTGCCGGTCGCGCCCTCGGCGCTGGTGGCGAAGACCAAGACCTACCTGATCCGCGACGGCGTGGGCGCCTTCGTGCCCACCTCGGAGCCGCGCGCGCTGGACGCCGAGGAGGTGCCGGGCATCGTGCGCGACTTCCGCCATGCCGCGCGCAACGCGCTGCTCGCCGGCTTCGACGGCGTGGAGGTGCACGGCGCCAACGGCTACCTGGTGGACCAGTTCCTCAAGACCGGCGCCAACCAGCGGCGCGACGACTACGGCGGCTCGATCGAGAACCGCGCGCGCTTCCTGCTGGAGGTGATGCGCGAAGTGTGCGAAGAGGTCGGCCGCGAGCGCGTGGGCCTGCGCCTGTCGCCGGTGACCACCGCCAACGACATCGCCGACGACGATCCGCAGCCGCTGTTCGACTACGTCGTCAAGCAGCTGGCGCCGCTGGGCATCGCCTACCTGCACCTGATCGAGGGCGCCACCGGCGGACCGCGCGAAGTGGAAGGCCGCCCCTTCGACTACGAGGCGATGCGGCGCGCCTGGCGCGATGCCGGCGCCAAGGGGGCCTGGATGGTGAACAACGGCTACGACCAGGCGCTGGCCGAGCAGGCCCTGGCGGAGGGCGCGGACCTGGTGGCCTTCGGCCGGCCCTTCATCGCCAATCCCGACCTGGTGCAGCGGCTGCGCAGCGGCGCGCCGTGGAACGCGGTGGAGAAAGCCACGCTGTACGGCGGCGGGGCCAAGGGCTACACCGACTATCCCGAACTGGCCAATTGACTCAGCCCGGCCCGACCCCGATCGGCGCCGGCGTGCGCATCACGATGCGGGTGAACAGCCGGTCGTAGACCGGGTCGCGGTCGCCGCCGCCGGCCAGCGGGTCGTCCACGTGGGTGGCGAAAGCGGCGTTCAGCTGCGCCCAGTCGCTTTCGGTGAGGTGCTTCTGCGCCACCGGCAGCAGTTCCGTCTCCTCGGTGCGCATGTGCGTGAGGTAGAACTCCACGTACTTGCGCGCCGCGTCCTGGAAGGCGGCGCGGCGGCTGTCGCCCAGCAGCTCCCACGCCAGCAGCAGGTGCTGCAGCTCGCGCACGCGGCACTCGCCGGACACGTGGTCGGCCTCCAGCTGCTCGATCACCCCCATCAGCTCGGGCGCCACGCGCGCGATCTTGGGGAACAGCAGGTCCGATTCCTTGGGATGGTGGCGGCGCTCGGGGAACTCGTCGATGTAGAACAGCATCGCGCGCAGCACGTCGAAGAAGCGCTCCGGCTGTTCGTCGGGGTCGCGTTCCATCATCTGCAGCAGCGAGCGCAGCACGGCGGATACCGCGGCGTGCTCGTCGCGGATCACTTGCAGGGCAGGGCGTGGCATGGGGCTTGTCTCCTGCTTCGAGGTTGTCACGGGCCGCGGCCGGGCCCGTTGATCCACATCAACGGCCGGGAAGGCGCCAGCGTTTGAGCAGTAGCGCGTTGGTCAGCACGCTGACGCTCGAGAGCGCCATCGCCGCGCCGGCGACGACAGGGTTGAGGTAGCCCAGCGCCGCCAGCGGGATGCCGGCCACGTTGTAGAAGAAGGCCCAGAACAGGTTCTGCCGGATCTTCACCACGGTGCGGTGCGAGATCTCCAGAGCGCCCGCCACCAGGCCGACGTCGCCGCGCATCAGCGTGACGCCGGCCGCGTGCATGGCCACGTCGGTGCCGGTGCCCATGGCGATGCCGACGTCGGCGGCGGCCAGCGCCGGCGCATCGTTGACGCCGTCGCCCACCATCGCCACCACCTGGCCGCCGCTGCGCAGCGCCGCGACCCGCTCGGCCTTCTCGCCGGGCAGCACCGGCCTGCACTTCCGCCGGCTGCAGGCCCAGGCGGCGCGCCATCACGTGGGCGGCCGTGCGGTTGTCGCCCGAGATCATGACCAGGCGCACGCCGCGCTGGCGCAGCCTCTGCAGCGCCTGCGCCGCGCCCGGCTTGGGCTCGTCGGCGAAGGCCATCACGGCGCGCAGGGCCAGCCCCTCGGTGATGCGCTCCACCAGCGCCGAGAGCGTCGCGCCCTCCCCTGCAACCGCTGGACTTCGCCATGCAGCGCGCCCAGCGGCACCTTCAGTTCCTCCAGCCAGCGCAGGCTGCCGATGAGGTAGCTGCGGTTGCCGACCTCGCCTTCGGTGCCGCGGCCGGCGACCGCGCGCACGCTGTCAGGGTCCGCGATCGCGATGCCGCGCTCGCGCGCCGCGTTCACCACGGCACGTGCCAGCGGATGCTCGCTGCCGCTTTGCAGGCTGGCGGCGGCGGCCAGCTGCGCGGGCTCGTCCAGCCCGGGCGCCACCGCGAAGGCCACCAGCCGCGGCTGGCCCAGGGTCAGCGTGCCGGTCTTGTCGAAGGCCACGGTGTCCACGCGGTGCGCGAGCTCCAGCGCCTGCGCGTCCTTGATCAGGATGCCGTGGCGCGCGGCGACACCGGTGCCGGCCATGATGGCCGCCGGCGTGGCCAGGCCGAGCGCACAGGGACAGGCGATCACCAGCACGGCCACCGCATGGATCAGCGCCGCCTCGACGCCCGCACCCACCGCCATCCAGCCGCCGAAGGTCAGCGCTGCGATCACCAGCACCACCGGCACGAACACCGCCGACACCTGGTCCACCATGCGCTGGATCGGCGCCTTGGCCGCCTGCGCGTCCTCCACCAGCCGGATGATCTGGGCCAGCACGCTCTCGTGGCCGACCGCCGTGGCCCGCATCAGGATGCGGCCCTCGCCGTTGATGCTGCCGCCGGTGACGCGCGCGCCCACGCCCTTGCTCACCGGCAGGGGCTCGCCGGTCAGCATGGACTCGTCGACGTGCGTGTCGCCCTGCTCCACCAGGCCGTCGGCCGGCACGCGCTCGCCGGGGCGCACCACCAGCTGGTCGCCGGCCAGCACTTCGGCCAGCGGCAGGTCGGCCTCGCCGCCAGAGCGCAGCACCACGTGCGCGACTTCCGGCCGCAGGGCCTGCAGCGCGCGGATCGCGGTGGTGGTCTGGCGCTTGGCGCGCGCCTCCAGCCACTTGCCCAGCAGCACCAGCGTCACGACCACCGCCGAAGCCTCGAAGTAGAGATGGCTGCTGCCCTGCGCCAGCCACAGCCACATCGACAGGCCCCAGCCGGCCGTGGTGCCGATGGCCACCAGCAGGTCCATGTTGCCGGTGCCGGCCTTCAGCGCATGCCAGCCCGCCCGGTAGAAGCGTGCACCCAGGATGAACTGCACCGGCGTGGCCAGCAGGAACTGCAGCCAGGCCGGCAGCATCCAGTGCCGCCCGAGCAGGTCGCCGACCATGGGAACCACCAGCGGCAGCGACAGCAGCATGCCGATCGCCACCGGCGCGAAGCCGGCCCAGGGCGAGAGGTCCTCGGGCGCATCCTCGCGCACGGCGTGCGGCTCGTAGCCGGCATTGCGCACGGCGCGCCGGATCTGCGCTTCCATCTGCTCGGAGGGGGCGAAGGTGACGCGCGCCGTCTCGGTGGCCAGGTTGACCACGGCGTCGTCCACGCCGGGTACCTTCTTCAAGGCGCGCTCCACGCGCGAGACGCAGGAGGCGCAGGTCATCCCCGAGACGCCGAGGTCCAGGGTGGCGGGGGCGGTGGTGGCAGTGTCCATGGAATGCATGTTCAACCTTGCCATGATGGCAAGGTCAAGCCTTGACGTGGATCAACCCTGCGGGACCAGGGGACACCCGCGCGGGCCGATTGACCTTACCATGGTGGCAAGGTTCACGCTCCGTGCTCCTCAACCATGTTCAGAAAGGGATTCATCATGAACCAGACCTTCCAGGTGCAGGGCATGAGCTGCGGCCACTGCGTGGGCGCCGTCACCCAGGCGGTGAAGTCGGTCGACCCCCAGGCCGAAGTCAAGGTGGACTTGTCGAGCGGCAAGGTGGAGGTGCAGTCGCAGCAGGACCACGCGGCGATTGCCAGGGCGATCGAGGAAGAAGGCTACAAGGTCGCTGCGTGAAGCCAGCCGCTTCCAGTGCCGCCTGGCCGGTGAACATCGGCGATGCGGCGCGGCTGTCCGGCGTGTCCGCCAAGATGGTGCGGCACTACGAAAGCCTGGGGCTGCTGCCGCGCGTGGCGCGCACGGACAGCGGCTACCGGCTGTACAGCGAGGCCGACGTGCACACCCTGCGCTTCATCAAGCGCGGCCGCGACCTCGGCTTCTCGATGGAGGAGATCGCGGAACTGGTGGGCCTGTGGCAGAACCGCCGGCGCGCCAGCGCCAACGTGCGCCGCGTCGCGCAGAAGCACGCCGAGGACCTGGCGCAGCGCATCGCGGCGATGCAGGAGATGCAGAAGACGCTGCAGCACCTCATTCACTGCTGCCATGGCGACGAGCGTCCCGAGTGTCCGATCCTCGAGGAGCTCGCCCGGTAGGCTGGTGGTGAGGCTCAGCCGAACCCCAGCACCTTTCGGCGCATCGCTGGGATTCCTGCGTCACCCCAGCCTACGAGGCCGGATTACTTCGGCGTGGCCTTCTGCCGCTCCGCCGCCTCCAGCGCCTTCTGGAACTCCAGCTCTTCGCGCGAGATCGCGCGGCGCATGATGCGGTTCGGGCCGGCGCCCATGGTGCGCGTGTCGATGCCCGAGCGCTCCTGCGCCTGCTGCATCGCTTCCCGCTGGGCCAGCACCGGCTCGTCCATCAGGATCACCGCGCCCATGCTGTTGCGCTCCTGGGCCGGCGTCGGCGCCGTGTCGGTCATGGTGATGGGCTGGACCTGGGCGATCGCGCCGCCCGCGAGCAGTGCGCCAGCCAGCACCCCGGCGGCGGCTCGCACGAAATCCTGGTACTTCATGGTGCACTCCTTGGGTTCGTTTCCGTTTGCTTGGGTGCACTGTGGTCCTGCCCGTCCGTGCTGTCCGTCGCTAGGCGTGGACGCTTGCCGTAGGACCGCGGCGACCCAGCACGTACACCCCAGCAAAACCGGTTTCTTTACACAGCCGCAACCCAGCGGTATTGGATGGGTTACACCCGGCGCCCAGACTGCGGAGCAACGGGCCAGGCAAACGGCCCCGCCACCCTCGAAAGGACTTGAAGATGAAATCGCTGCACCGCCACCTGATCGCCGCCGCCTTGCTCGGTGCCCTCGGCCTGGGCGCCATCGCCCAGACCCAGACCCCGCCTTCCGGTGAGCACCGCGGCCACATGATGCAAGGCGAGCGCGGCCGGCACGACCCGGCCAGGATGGAGGAATTCCGCGCCCGCATGCAGGAGCGCATGGCCAAGCGCCTGGGCGAGCTGAAGCAGAAGCTGCAGATCACCTCCGCGCAGGAAGGCGCCTGGACCGCCTGGACCACCGCCATGGCCCCGACGAAGATGCAGCGCCCGGACCGCGCCGAGTTCGCCAAGCTGACCACGCCGGAGCGCATCGACCGCATGCGCGCCCACCGTGCCCAGCGCAACGCCGACATGGACAAGCGCATGGACGCCACCAAGACCTTCTACGCCACCCTGTCGGCGGAGCAGAAGAAGACCTTCGACAGCGAAGGCATGCGCTTCATGCGCGGCGGCAAGCGCGGCATGGGCGGCCACGGCCGCCACGGCGCCTGAGCGCAGCCCGCGCCAACGAAAAAAAGCCAGGCAGTGCCTGGCTTTTTCATGCGCAAGGATCCCGCTCAGTACGAGAACACGTAGTAGGGCTGGCCCACCACCACGGTGTGGGGGATGGTGTAGCTGCCCACCACCAGCGGGGCGTTGTCGGTGGTCGCGTTGGGCGCGCCGCCGGTCATGGTGCTGGCTTCACCCGCGCGCGCCGGCACGTTGAAGGTCGCGGCCGCCTGCGTGCGCTGCTGCTGGCTCACCAGGCCGCCGTTGTGCACCAGGTGCGAGTTCGTGCGCATCTGGGTCATCGCGGTCGTGCGGTCCCAGTTGATGTTCGGCTGCACGTACACCAGCGGGGACTGGACGGTCGTGACGGTCATGGAAGAAGGGGCGGCGCCGAGGACGGTGGTGTCGATCGAGCTGTCCATGGAGCTGTCGAGCGCCAGGGTGTCGGCACCGGTTTCGCCCAGTTCCACCACCGTGCCGTCCGGATAGAAGATGGCATCGGCCTGGGCCATGCCGGCCACGGCCATGGAAGCGGCGGCCAGAAGGGAAAGAGACAACTTTTTCATGGGAACTCCGTATTGGTCTGTTTGTGGATGCCCGGCCTGGCCGGGTGCGTAGGAACCAGTTTGGAGCGATCCCATCCCGGCCGTATCGGACGCGGGTGACCATCGCCGTAGGACGTCCCGCGCCGGCCGTACGCCTGCCCCGGGAGCTCACGGAAAGTGGCTGAGCCTCAGAGGCGCTTGACGTAGCGCAGCTGGATGAAGTCCTGCCCGGGGTTGGGATGCCTGATGCCGGCGTTGGAGACATGCACCCAGCGCACGCCGATCTCGTGGCCGCCGTTGCTGCCGCCGAAGCTGTGGCCCACGCCCATCATGTCGAAGAAGTTCCACCGGGTGCTGAAGCTCTTCTCGGGGGTGACGAACAGGCGGTCCATCCAGCTCGCGCCGATGCCCAGCTCGATGAACCAGGGCGAGGCGCCGCGCTCCAGCCGCATGCGCAGCGAGGGCAGCACCACCAGCTGCGTGATCGACTGGCGGCTGCCGCCGGACTCGCGCGCGTCCCAGTGGTTCACCATCACCTCGGTGTGCGCCGTCAGCTCCGCCTTGCGGCGCATGCGCTCGAAGTCCCAGTCCCAGATCACGCCGACGCCGGCGATGCGGCTGCCGTGCGTGCCCGGGCCCGCCTGGACCGAGACTGCGTCCGGCCGCAGGTCGAGGGCGTGCGAGGGAAGCGAAGCAGCGGCCAGGACGGCCGCTGCCAGGAGAGGACGTGGGGCTTGTTCTTCATCGTTTTCATGGCCTGTCAGTGTGGGCGAGGGCGTCGGCATGCGGTGGTGCCTCAGCCTTGCGCACGCCAGTGTGCCCTCGAAAAGCGAAAGCCGCCTACCTCCGCAAGGGGAGGCTCCGGCAGGCGCGCAGGCACGGGTCCTACAGGCACCGACCGCCGCGCAGGTGCTGTGCGCGACGGCCGCCGGCCCGCCCTTCTCTCGCAGCGGGCCGCCACACGATCTTGGCCTTGCGTCCTACTTCGGCCGCGCAGCTGGGCACTTACAAAAGTCGTCCCACCGCAGAACGAAGAAGCAACGCCCATGAGCGACCTCAGCCTGCCCATGACGCCGGCCACCGAGCAGAAGGTGGTGGCCGCGCAGTTGACGGTGATGACCGTCAACATCCACAAGGGCTTCACCACCTTCAACCGCCGCTTCATCCTGCCCGAGCTGCGCGACGCGGTGCGCAAGGTGGGTGCCGACCTGGTGTTCATGCAGGAAGTGCTGGGCATGCACGACGCGCACGGCAAGAAGTGGGAGGACTGGCCCGAGGGCGGGCAGTACGAATTCCTGGCCGACAGCATCTGGCCGCAGTTCGCGTACGGCCGCAACATGGTCTATCCCAAGGGCCACCACGGCAACGCCGTGATGTCCAAGTTCCCGATCGTCCACTACCAGAACCACGACGTGTCGGTGGCGGGCCCGGAGAAGCGCGGGCTGCTGCATTGCGTGCTCAAGGTGCCCAACTGCACGCACGACGTGCATGCGATCTGCGTGCACCTGGGGCTGGCGGAGTCGCACCGGCAGCAGCAGCTGGACCTGCTGTGCAAGATCACGCACACCGAGGTGCCCGCCGAGGCGCCGCTGATCGTGGCGGGCGACTTCAACGACTGGCGCCGCCGCGCCAACGAGATCCTGCTGCGCGAGGCGGGGCTGCGCGAGATCTTCGTCACGGCCTACGGCGAGCCGGCCAAGACCTTCCCGGCGATCTTCCCGGTGCTGTCGCTGGACCGCATCTACGTGCGCAACTGCTCGGTGCACCTGCCCGTGGTGCTGCCGCGCAAGCCCTGGTCGCACCTGTCGGACCACGCCCCGCTGGTCGCCGAAATCCACCTGTAAGGCGGCCATGGAACAGAGACGCTGGATCCCCGGCAACCAGTTCGAACTGCTCGAGAACGGCGAGGAGTTCTTCCCGCGCGTGTTCGCCCGCATCGCCAACGCGAAGAAGGAAGTCATCGTCGAGACCTTCATCCTGTTCGAGGACAAGGTCGGCCTGCAGCTGCACGAGGCGCTGATCGCCGCCGCGCGGCGCGGCGCGCAGGTGGACATCACCATCGACGACTGGGGCTCGCCCGACCTGTCCGAGCGCTTCCTCGGCTCGCTGCGCGAGGCGGGCGTGCGGGTGCATGCGTTCAACCCGGGGCGGCGGCCCTTCGGCCTGCGGCCGCACCTGCTGCGCCGCATGCACCGCAAGATCGTGGTGGTGGACCGCGAGGTGGCCTTCGTCGGCGGCATCAACTATTCGGCCGACCACCTGGCCGACTTCGGTCCCGAGGCCAAGCAGGACTACGCGGTGGAGATCCAGGGCCCGCTGGTGGCCGAGATCCACCGCTTCTGCCATGCCGCGCTGGCCGAGGGCCTGCGCTACGGCGGCCAGCAGCGCCAGTGGTGGCGCTGGCGCAAGCAGTTGCGCGCCGCGCCCGAGGAGCATCCGCCCGCCGGCCCCGCCGACGCCTTGTTCGTGGTGCGCGACAACCGCCGCCACATGAAGGACATCGAGCGGCACTACCTGATCGCGATCCGCGCGGCCAGGAAGCGCATCGTGATCGCCAACGCCTACTTCTTCCCCGGCTACCGGCTGATCAAGGAGCTCAAGCGCGCGGCCCGCCGCGGCGTCGACGTGCGCCTGGTGCTGCAGGGCGAGCCCGACATGGCGTTCGTGAAGACCGCCGCCGGCATGCTGTACCACCACCTGCTGCGCGCCGGTGTGCGCATCTACGAATACTGCGAGCGGCCCCTGCACGGCAAGGTGGCGGTGATGGACGACGAGTGGTCCACCGTGGGTTCGAGCAACCTCGATCCCATGAGCCTGTCCTTCAACCTCGAGGCCAACGTGATCATCCGCGACCGCGCGTTCACGCACACGCTCAGCGCCAAGCTCGAGAAGCTGATGTGCAGCGCCTGCAACGAGATCACCATCGAAGGCCTGGGCGAGCTCAAGGGCTGGGCGCTGGTGCACAGCTTCCTGGCCTACCACTTCACCCGCCGCTATCCGCGCTGGGCGCAATGGCTGCCGCGGCACGTGCCGCGCCTGGTGCCGGCCGCCGCGCAACCGGGCAACGCCCTGCCGCCCGCCTTCGCAGGACTGAAGGAGAAGGCCTGATGCGCAACCACCCCTGGTGGCCGTGGGTCAAGCGCATCGTCGGAACCGTGTTCGTGGCGGCGGTCGCCTTCCTCCTGGTGCGCTATGCGCGCAACGTGGACTGGGGCGAGGTGAAGCAGAGCGTGCTGGAGCTGCCGCGGTCCACGCTGATGACGGCCTTCGTGTTCGCCGCCGCGAGCCACCTGGTGTACAGCCTGCTGGACCTGGTGGGGCGCCACTATACGGGGCACCGGCTGTCCAAGCGCAAGGTGATGCAGATCAGCTTCATCAGCTATGCCTTCAACCTGAACCTCGGTTCGCTGGTGGGCGGCATCGGTTTTCGTTACCGTCTGTACGGCAAGCTGGGCATCCGCTACAGCCAGATCACGCGCATCGTCACCATGTCGATGCTCACCAACTGGCTGGGCTACATCCTGCTGGCCGGCCTGGTGTTCACGATCGCCCCGCTGCAGTTGCCGCCGCACTGGTCGCTCGATAGCGAGGAGCTGCGCATGCTGGGCGTGGGCCTGCTGGCGTTCAGCGTGGTCTACCTGCTGCTGTGCGCGTTCTCGCCGCGCCGCAGCTGGACCGTCCGTGGCCACGAGATCGAGCTGCCCACGCTGCGCATGGCATGCGCGCAGCTGTCGATCTCCTGCACGCACTGGCTGACCATGGCCGCCGTGCCCTGGGTGCTGCTGCAAGGGCAGGTGGACTACCCGACCGCCCTGTCCGTGCTGCTGATGGCTGCCATCGCCGGCGTCATCCTCCACATCCCGGCCGGCCTCGGGGTCACGGAAGCCGTGTTCATCGCCCTGCTGTCGCACCGGATTCCCGAGCACCAGCTGCTGGGCGCGCTGCTCGCCTACCGCGCCATCTTCTACCTCACGCCCCTGATCGCCGGTGCCCTGCTCTACCTGAAGGTGGAGATGAGGACACGCAAGCACGCGCCCGCGGCATGAAGCAATTGCATACTTTGAACCCCCATGACGAGTGATCGCGCCCACAATCGCGTGCATGGAAACGAACACGCCATCCACGCCGGCATCGCCCGCGCTCTTCAACCCGCTGTCGGGCTGGGAAGCTGCGAGCCGCTGGAACGCCGCCACCTGGGACTGGATGGCGCAAGGCTTCCGCCAGTGGATGACGTTGATGACGACCACCCCCACTCCCCCGCTGCTCCCCACCCCGCAAGCCAGGACGACCGATCTGCTGGATCGGCCGGTCGCCGGCGCGGAACCCAAACGCCCGGTGCGCGTCAAGGCAAAGACCAAGCCCCGGGCCCGGCCCAAGGCGCGAGTGCGAGGTTGAAGTCATGACAGGCGAAGCGGGCATGGAAGCGAAACTGGCAGGACAGGTCGATCTGGCGGGCTTTCGCTCCGAGGTGCGGCAACTGCTCGCGCACCAGGTCCCTCCCGAAGAAGTGCAGTGGCAGCTCGAAGCGCCTGCGGACCTCTACATCGACGCGCAATCGCCGCAGGCCAGCCGCCCGCGCAACGTCGCCCGCGCCGCCACGGCGATCGTGCCGGCGTCCTTCACGCGCCTGTGCGAGTTCGTGGTGCTGCACCGCGACCCGCAGCGCTTCTCGCTGCTGTACCGCCTGCTGTGGCGCCTGGTGCACGAGCCTGGCCTGCGCAATGACCCGGTGGACGGCGACATGCTGCAGGCCCAGCACATGGCGCACGCGGTGCGCCGCGACATCCACAAGATGAAGGCCAACCTGCGGCTGCGCGCCATGCGCGACCCGGACGGCGACGAACTGCAGGCGGGCTGCTACGAGCCTGCGCACCACGTGGTGGAGGCGGTCGCCCCCTGGTTCGCCAAGCGCGTGCCGGCGCGCCGCTGGGCGATCTTCACGCCCGACCGCAGCGTGCGCTGCGAGGAAGGCCGGCTGCTGTTCGGCCCCGGCGTTCCGCCGTCGGAACTGCCGGGCCACGAAGGCTCGCAGGGTGAGTGGCTGGCCTGCTACGAGCGCGTGTTCGCCGCGCACGACCGGCCTGCGGCCACCCCCGCCTGAACGGCCTTACATCCGTCCGCGTTGCTGCGCGTCGATCCCGAGTGTGGCCAGGCGCCGCTCGAAGCGTTCGTCCAGCACCTGCGGCAGGCACAGCGGCTGTTCCGCCGCGGAGATGCGCGGCACGTCGGCGCAGGCCACCGGCGGCAGGGCGTTCATCTGTTCCTCGATCACGCGCGGCCGGCGCAGGTTGAGGCCCGCACCGTCGGAGCCCTGCAGGCCGATGCCGCCCTGCGGCGGCCCCGCCATCGCGCCCAGGCCCGCCTGCGCACCCGGCATCGCGGGCCGTCCCTGGAACACGGCCGATGCATTGGGGCTCAGGTTCATTCCGTTGACCGACTGCTGGCCCCAGGCCTCGAAGGCGATCAGGCCCAGCGCCAGCACGGTGGCGACGGCGATCCAGTGGGTCGGGTGGTGCGGATAGGGTTTCATCTCACGCTCCTTCAAACTTGCTCCAGTGTGGTCGCGCGTGCGGCGCAAGCAAGCGCGCGCGAGGCACATCGTTGCGTAGGAGGGGGATGGCACCCTGACATTCAGTGCGACATGACACGTTTCTGTTACCTCGCCGCTGCTAAACTCCGCGCGCTTTCCACGCCGTACTGATGACCGTTGCACTCGCAGGACGCGCCCCTGCCACATTCGAGATCAAGAGCGCCAACCTGCCTTTGGTGGCTCTGCTGCTGAAGTCCCACGATCTCGATCTGCTGGCCCTCGAACTGCGGGGCCGCTTCGGCGACCTCCCCGATTTCTTCGACCACGACCCGCTGGTGATCGACCTCGCGCCCCTGAAGGGCGGCGAGGTGGACTTCGCCCGGCTGATCGGCCTGCTCAAGCCCTACAACGTGATGCCGGTGGCGGTGCGCGGAGGGACGGAGGCGCAGATGCTGGCGGCGCTGGATGCGGGGCTGGCGGCGGCGGAAGAGGCCAGCGCCCCCACCCCGGCCCTCCCCAGAGGGGGAGGGAGAAAGAAAAGCAGGCGGAGCCGCCGCAGCAACCCTTCCTGCCGCTGGGCGCGCTGGTGATCGACAAGCCGCTGCGCTCGGGCCAGCAGGTGTACGCGCGCGGCCGCGACCTGGTGGTGATGTCGATGGTGAACCCGGGCGCCGAGGTGGTGGCCGACGGCCACATCCACGTCTATGCGCCGCTGCGCGGCAAGGCCATCGCCGGCGCGCGCGGCGACGCCAATGCCCGCATCCTGACCCTGTGCCTGGAGCCCGAGCTGGTCTCCATCGCCGGCGTGTACCGCACCAGCGAACAAGCGCTGCCAGACAACCTCCGCGGCAAGCCCGCCCAGATCCGCCTGCAGGGCGACAAGCTGGTCATGGACCCGCTGAAAACGTAAAGGAAACCCATGGCAAAGATCATCGTCGTCACGTCCGGCAAGGGCGGCGTCGGCAAGACCACCACCAGTGCCAGCTTCGCCAGCGCCCTCGCCCTGCGCGGGCACAAGACCGCCGTCATCGACTTCGACGTCGGCCTGCGCAACCTGGACCTGATCATGGGCTGCGAGCGGCGCGTGGTCTACGACTTCGTCAACGTGATCCACGGCGAGGCGACGCTGAACCAGGCGCTGATCAAGGACAAGAATTGCGACAACCTGTTCGTGCTGGCGGCTAGCCAGACGCGCGACAAGGAAGCCCTGACCAAGGAAGGCGTGGAGAAGGTCCTCACCGACCTGGCCGGCATGGGCTTCGAGTACATCGTGTGCGACTCGCCGGCCGGCATCGAGACCGGGGCGCTGATGGCCATGCACTACGCCGACGAGGCGCTGGTGGTGACCAACCCCGAGGTGAGCTCGGTGCGCGACTCCGACCGCATCCTGGGCATGCTCGCTTCCAAGACGAAACGGGCGATCGAGGGCAAGGAGCCGATCAAGGAGCACCTGCTGATCACCCGCTACAACCCGAACCGGGTGGACCAGGGCCACATGCTGTCGCTGGAGGACATCCAGGACATCCTGCGCATCCCCCTGATCGGCGTGGTGCCGGAGTCCGAGTCGGTGCTGCAGGCCTCCAACCAGGGCACGCCCGCCGTCCACCTCAAGGGCACGGACGTGAGCGAGGCCTACCAGGACATCGTCGCCCGCTTCCTGGGCGAGGACCGGCCGCTGCGCTTCGTCGACCCGCAGAAGGCGGGGCTCCTGAAGCGCCTGTTCGGGAGGAAGTGATGAGCTTGTTGACCTTCCTGCTGGGGGAGAAGAAGAAGACGGCCAGCGTCGCCAA
This sequence comes from Ramlibacter montanisoli, assembly GCF_013087525.1. Taxonomy (GTDB): domain Bacteria; phylum Pseudomonadota; class Gammaproteobacteria; order Burkholderiales; family Burkholderiaceae_C; genus Ramlibacter; species Ramlibacter montanisoli. The sequence goes on from NZ_JABFCS010000001.1 coordinate 3,752,580, forward strand.
GGAACGGCTGCAGATCATCCTGGCCCACGAGCGGGTGGGGCGGAACGCGGGCGGCGCGCCCGACTACCTGCCCGCCCTGCAGCGTGACTTGGTGGCGGTGATCAGCAAGTACGTGAAGATCGACCCGAGCCACCTGAAGGTGAACGTGGAGCGCCAGGACAACCTGGAAGTCCTCGAGGTGAAGATCGAGCTGCCCGAGGTAGCACGCTAACACTGTCAGGATTGACAGGATTGACATAAGAGGCTTGTCAAGAGATAAAGCACGGATGAGCAGTCCCGTCGTTGTTCGTGTATCGCATCGCTATAGCGCTCCTGCTGAACGCGTTTTCGATGCCTGGTTGACACCGGGGCAAGCCTCCCGCTTCCTGTTCCGCACCCGCACCGGCAACGTCATGCGCTGCGAGATCGTCCCCGAGATCGGTGGCGGCTTCACGGTGACGGACCGGCGCCCCGCCGCCGACGGCGACGAAAGCGTCTTCGACGTTGTGCACATGGGCAAGTACACCGAGCTCACGCGGCCCAAGCGCATCGCCTTCGACCTCACCGTGCTGACCTACACCGAGGACACCACCAAGGTGGTCGTGGAGATCGCACCGCTGGGCCCGCAGGCCTGCGAGATGACCCTGATCCACGAACTGGGCGCCACCGAGGCCGCCCGCATGGTGGAAGAGACCACCCGCAAGGGCTGGCTCAACATGCTGCAGCTGATGGAACGCGAGCTGTTCCCCGGCGCGTCGGCGTGCATCTCTAGCGCCTAGGCGTTGCTCCCTAGCCGCACTGTCAACGACAGTGCTGGCCTGCCGTTGTGGGTAGGTGGAGAATCCATCGGCATGACACTCGCCATCGACAGCTACGTCACCGGCAACGTCGTTGCGGCCAGCCTGGAGCCGCAAGCAGTGGGGAAATGTGACCCCTGGCTGCGCCGCCTGCTCACCGGCGCGCAGTTCTTCGTGAAGCAGAAGGATGGCCGCTGGGCCCCGCAGGGCTGCCAGCTCGGGCGGGCCTGCTGCTTCGACTTCAGCGACCTGCACGAGCCGGTGGCACGCGGCTAGCTCAGGGCTTGCGGCCCGTGCGGCTGTTGGGGCCGCCCTTGTCGCCCTGGCCGGCGCGTCCCGTGCGCAGCTGGTTCTGGTTCGACTGGCCGCCGATGTGGTCTTCGCGGTCGCTGCGGCTCTCCGGCGTGCGCCGTCCCTCGTTCTTCTGCGTCGGCGCCTGGTTCCCCATCTTGTTGGTGTCGTTCTCGTTCTTGCCCGTCATGGCCGGCTGCTTGTCCTGGGGCTGGTTCTTGTAGCGGTGCGTCATTGCGATCTCCTTGGATGAAAAATGGGGTCAGCCCTGGCCCTTGGGCTCGAGCTGCTTGCGGTGCATCTGGGCGACCACCTGGGCGGGCAGCACCTTGCTCACGGCCACTTCCAGCCGGTTCCTCAGGCCGGCCACCACGTCGGCCTCGCCCTTGACCATGGCCTTGAAGCCGGCTTCGGCCACCCGCATGGGATCGGCCTTCTTGCCGGCGCCCACCTTGGTGTCCAGCAGGTCGGCCCGGGCGAAGAACTCGGTGTCGGTCACGCCCGGCATCAGCAGGCTGACCGTCACCTCGGTTCCCTTGAGTTCGTTGCGCAACGCATGCGCGAAGGAATCGATGAAAGCCTTGGTTCCGTTGTAGACCGCCTGGAAGCTGCCCGGCTCGAAGCCGGCGATCGAGCCGGTCACCAGGATGCGGCCGCTGGCGCGGGCCACCATGCCCCGCGCGACGTGCTGCACCAGGTGCAGCGTGCCGGTGATGTTGGTGTTGATCACGTGCAGGATCTCGCCGAAGTCCTGCGACAGGAAGGAGCCGCCCAGGCCGTGGCCTGCATTGGCCATGAGCGCATCGACCTCGCGCTCGCCGATCGCCTGGATCAGGTGTGCTGCACGCCGGCCGTGGTGGCCAGGTCGCACTGCACGGCCTGCACCCGCGCGCCGAGCGACTCGAAATCCATGACCGCCTCGCCCAGCGGCTGGTCCGCCGCCACGACCAGGTCGTAGCCGTGCCGTGCCGCGCAGTGCGCCAGGCAGTAGCCGATGCCGGAAGAGGCACCGGTCACCACGGCCAGCGGCCGCGGCGCCTTGAGTTCAGCCATAGAGTCCTCCGTCTTGGATGACCCATTCTGGGAAGCGGTGCGCGGTGGTGATGTCAGACACCGCCTCTCGTCCCGGGAGGGCTGTTCCTCCCTCCCCCTCCGGGGAGGGCCGGGGTGGGGGCACAGGTTGAGGGTCGCTGCCCCCTACCTCATCCCTTCTTCACGAAGCACATCGCCTCGATCTTGTGCCCATCGAGATCGCGCACGAAGGCCGCGTAGTAGTTCTCCGTGTACTCGGTGCGGAAGCCTGGCTTGCCTTCGTCCTCGGCGCCCATCTCGATCGCCGTCTTGTGGAAGGCATTCACCTGCGCCTGCGACAGCGCGTTGAAGCACACGTGCACGCCGTTGCCCGGATTGGCCGCGGCCCCGTCGAAGGGCAGCTGCACCCAGAACTCGGGAAACTCGCGGCCGTAGCCTGCGCCCTCGTCGAACTCCATCACGCAGCGGATCTCCAGCGCCCCGAGCACCGCGTCGTAGAAGCGCTTGGCGCTCGGGAAGTCGTTGGTGCCCACGGAGACATGCGAAAGTGCGTTCACGGGTGTCATTGGCGAAGCTCCATCGTTGGTGGCCGAGCCATCACTGTAGGCTGGCGGTGAGCGCAGCGAACCCCAGCGCCCATCTCCCTTGACCTGCATCAGGTCTTGCCCCACGGCCGAGCAAGCTTCCACACACTTGTTACGGGACAGTCGTCATCCCGTTCCGTAGAGTGAGCCCGACAACAAGGAAAGGGGACTCCATTGCAGCTTGCCCTGATCGAGGCTGCAGGCCCTGGCCTGCAGCTGTCCGCCTCCCCCGCGAAGCGGCCCGCATCGTCCGCCCCTGGGCCATCCTGGCCTGGGGTGCCGTCGCCTACCTGGCGTACACCGCCTATGACAGCCTGCCGCTGCTGTTGCACCACCAGGCGCGCGCCGTGGCGGTCGTCACTTCGGCCGTCATTCCGCGCGCCGCGGCGCCCGCTGCCCCGGCCCGGCCCCTGCAGATGGTGAGCAAATGCATCGACGACGGCGGCACCACCTACTCGGACACCGAGTGCGCGCCGGGCGTGCACGCTGAACGGATCATCCTGGCGCCGACCGCCACCGCCGGGGTCCCGCCGGCCAACCCCTGCAGCAGCAGGTGTGCAGCGAGATCGCCGACCAGGTCCACCGCATCGAGGTGAAGGCCAGCCTGGCACCCTCGGGCGCGGACCATGCCTGGCTGGAGGCACGCCGGCAGGAAGCCCGCACGGAACAGGCCCGCCTGGGCTGCTGAATCCGGATCTCCCTGGCTTGCGTACTGAGGTGAGGCGCACACGCGCCCCCGTCCACGCAACCTGGAGATCCTTCGATGATCCGTCCCGTCCTCGCCTGCACCGCCCTCGCCACCCTGGCCGCCTGCGCCAGCCCGCCCCTGGCCCTGCGCGCCTACGACCAGGGCAGCCTGCCCCAGGCCGTGCAGGTGCCCGCAGCGCACCGCGTGGCCATGGAGACCGTGGGCACCGGCACCATCACTTATGAATGCCGCGCGAAGGCCGATGCGAGCGGCGCGCACGAATGGTTCTTCGTCGGCCCCGACGCCCGCCTGGCGGACCGCGGCGGCCGGCTGCTCGGCCGCTACTACGGCCCGCCCGCCACCTGGGAAAGCATCGACGGCTCCCGGGTGACGGCGACGCAGGTGGCGGTGTCGCCGGCAGGCACGGGCAACATCCCGCTGCAATTGGTGAAGGCCAATCCGGCCATGGGCCAGGGCGCCATGGCCGGCGTCACCTATATCCAGCGGGTGGCCACGCAAGGCGGCGTCGCTCCGGCCATGCCTTGCTCCGCAAGCAACCTGGGCGCGCGCCAGGTGGTGCAGTACCAGGCGGACTACATCCTGTACAAGGCGATGTGAGGCGCCCGCAGTCCGCTGCTAGCGCCCCAGCGGACTCACCCCGATCAGCACGCGGTGCGCCCACATCGCGAACACCGCCCAGGCCACCACGCCCACCACCACCGTGAGGATGGTGCGTGACAGTGGACCGGCATCGATCACCGTGGCCAGCGTGCGCTCGCGCCGGCGCGCCGCGCGATAGTCCAGAACGGCCCAGACGAGGAAGGATCCGAACAGCAGCAGGTCGGCCAGCGTGTTGTTCGAGATCAGGTGCGCCAGGGCCCAGACCTTCACGCCCAGGATCATCGGGTGGCGCGCTTTCGCCTTGATCGCGTTGCCCGGCACGTAGGCGGCCACCAGCAGCACGAAGGCGGCCAGCGTCAGCAGCGAGGCCAGGTGGCGCGTCCACACCGGCGGCTGGTTCCACAGGATCACGGGGTTGTGGCGCGCCAGGCCGTAGCCCCACACCAGCAGCGCGAAGCCGGCGACCGACAGCACGGAGTACAGCAGCTTGTACTCCTTCTCGCCGAAGCTCTCCATGGTCTGCGTGCGCCAGCCCTCGGCAAAGATGCGCGTCGAATGCAGACCCAAGAACAGAACCAGACCCAGCACGAGTGCGGCCATGTCGCTTTCCCGAAATTCACTCAAGCGGCGGACTCTACGCCATCGCGCATCCGGTCCCAAGCCCTGCGCCGATCACCGGGCCTGGGCTGTCCGCGGATGTCTTATGGAAGTTCATGTTCAAGATAGTCGTAGTAGCTAAGGGAGGGCCCGCGGTGTGGACAACCCTTCTTTCCGCTTTTGCCATCAAGCACTTGCGTGCGCTTGACCACTGTGTGCAGCCCTGCGTCGGAGCTGTCCTACAAAAAGGGACAACATCGCCGATCCGCCCCGGGGTGTGGATAAGCCATGAGTTGTGCCGGAACGCTCCACAGGCTTGTCAGACCGAAAATAAATTTCGGCCGCTGCGTGGCGTGTCGCAGGCGGGCGACGAGGGCCACAAAACGCTTGCACGATACGCGCGGAGGCTTCAGCATCGCGCGCCAAATCGAAAGCAGCCCCTGCATGCGCAACCTGTTTCGCGTGGTCTTCGTCCTGTATGTCCCCTTCCTGGCGGCGTGCGCCTGGATCTTTGCCACCGACAACGGCGGCGGCGGTCCGTACCAGATCGCCAAGGCGCTGGGCGCCATCGGCGCCGGCCTGCCGTGGACGCTGGCGGTCTTCGTGCTGTACCCGCCGCACGCGGGGCCGTGGCTGCTGTACGCGCTGTCCGTCGCCGGGGCCCTCGTCAACCTGTGGCTGCTTGCGCGCTACGCCGGGTGGCTGCCTTCGCGCCGCACCGCGTAGGCTGGTGGTGAGGCCCGAGCCGAACCCCAGCATCATCCCGCCGACGACTCAGGTCTTTTTGGGCGACCATGAAATTCGAAATCCAGACTTTCGAATTTCATGGTGAGCGACGCTCCCCAACCGAACGACAGGCACGGGCTCAGGCCCGGTCCTGCCCCGCGCGCTCCTTGCGCCTGCCCGCGAACGGGTAGGCGCTGCCGCCCGCGCCCGCCTTGGCCGGGAACTTCAGCGACAGCAGCATCGTCGCCGCCAGCACCGCCACCGTGGCCCCGAGCGACCACGCCACCGGCACCTTGTAGATGTCGATCAGCAGCATCTTCGCGCCGATCAGCACCAGCACGATCGCCAGCCCGTAGGACAGCAGGTGGAAGCGCTCGTGCATGCCCGCCAACAGGAAGTACATCGCGCGCAGGCCCAGGATCGCGAACACGTTGGAGGTGAGCACGATGAAGGGGTCGGTGGTGATGGCGAAGATCGCCGGGATCGAATCGACCGCGAAGATCACGTCCACCACGCCGATCAGCAGCACCACCACGAACAGCGGCGTGGCCATGCGCACGCCGTCCACGTGCGTGAACAGGCGCTCGCCGTCGAAGTCCGGCGCCACCTTCATGCGCCGGTTGATCCAGCGCAGCACCGGATTGCTGGCCAGGTCCGGCTCCTGGCCGGCGGCCCACCACATCTTGATGCCGGTGAACACGAGGAAGGCGCCGAACACGTAGAGGATCCAGTGGAACTGCGCGATCAGCCAGGTGCCCACGAAGATCATCACCGCGCGCAGCACCAGCGAGCCGATGATGCCGATCATCAGCACCCGCTTCTGGAAGGCGGGCGGCACGCCGAAGTAGGTGAACAGCATCAGGAAGACGAAGATGTTGTCCACCGCCAGGGCCTTCTCCACCAGGTAGCCGGTGACGAACTCCAGCGACTTGTCGGCGGCCACTTCCTGCCGCGCGGCGTCGCCCGAAGTGCCCCCAGGTACCAGTACATCCAGCCCACGAACACCAGGGACACCGCCACCCACACGGCGGACCAGATGCCGGCCTCGCGCATGGAAACGGTGTGCGCGCCCTGGCGATTGAGCGTCACGAAGTCCACCACCAGCGCCACCACCACGAAGGCGGCGAACAGGACCCACATCGTGGGCGTCGCAGTCATCATCGCGTTCTCCTATGTTCTTTCCCGGTTTTCCTCCCTCTCCCCCTGGGAGAGGGTTGGGGTGAGGGCATCCCAAGGCACACTTCCCCTGAAATGAGCACCCCCTCAACTACCGCCACCTCTACTACTTCTGGGTCGTCGCCAAGGAAGGCGGCATGTCCCGCGCCGCCGCCCGCCTGGACATGGCGGTGCAGACGGTCAGCGCGCAGGTGCGCGCGCTGGAACAGTCGCTCGGCCACTCCCTCTTCAAGCCCGCCGGCCGCGGCATCGTCCTCACCGAGGCCGGCGCCGCCGCCATGGCGCTGGCCGACCAGGTCTTCCAACTGGGCGAACAGATCCCCGCCGCCGTGCGCGACGCCGTCAGCGGGCAAGGCTTGCGCCTGGCCGTCGGCATTTCCGACGGCTTGCCCAAGCTCGTTGTGCGCCACCTGCTGCTGCAGCCCGTTCTGCACGACCCGCGCGTGCGCCTGCTATGCCACGAGGACGAATTCGAACGCCTGCTGGCGGACCTCGCGCTGCACCGCCTCGACGCCGTGCTCTCCGACCACCCCGCGCCGCCCAATCCCAACCTGCGCCTCTACGGCCACAAGCTCGGCGACGCGCCCATGGCCTGGTTCGCGCCGGCGGAAGTCGCGCGCAAGTGCCGGAAGCCCTTCCCCGAGTGCCTGAACGAACTGCCGGTGCTGCTGCCCACGCACCATGCGGCGGTGCGCGCGCGGCTGGACCAGTGGTTCGAGCGCCATCACCTGCGCCCGCGCATCGCCGGCGAGTTCGAGGACAGCGCCCTGCTCGCGGCCTTCGGCCGCAACGGCATGGGCGCCTTCCCCGCCTCGCGCTGGTCGCACGAGGAACTGCTCCAGGACAAGAAGGTGCGCCTGCTCGGCGAGACCCCGAGGTGGTGGAGCACTTCCACCTGATCACGGCGGAGCGCCGCATCCACCATCCGCTGGTGGCGCAGCTGCTCCCTTCAGCCCGCTGACGGTCTTGCTCCCTCCCCCTCCGGGGGAGGGCTGGGGTGGGGGCGCTCCCGCAGGGACTTACCCCTGCTGGATCCCCGCAATCACCCACCCGCCGAACCCGCTCTTCGGCTTGGCCAGGTGCCACACCTCGTTCAGGTCTTCGGGCACCGCGCCGTGCTGCTCGCGGATGCTGCCGGTGAAGCGCACGCTGACCACGTACTGCCCGCCTTCTTCCGCCACGTCCAGCACCTGCGACGTCAGGCCGAACACCTCGGTCTTCTGCGGCGCGTCCCCGCGCTCCGCGATCTCGCCGCGCACGATCTCGAACATCTCGGACGACAGGTAGTCGCGCAGCCGGTCCAGGTCGCGCGCATCGTTGGCCGCCTGCAGCGCCATGAACTGGTCACGCGCCGTGCGCTCGAAGCCCGCGGTGTCGAAGTCGGCCGGGATCGTCCCCGTCACCCCCGCGGAGGCGGGGGCCCAAGGCGTTGCGTTCCCACCGAGGCGAGAGCCGATCAGCGACCCACCCGATGCGGCCGTCGTCGGCTCGACACTGCGATACGCCACGTCCTGCGCCTGCGGCTGGCGGAACACGCCACCCATGCCACCCGCGCCGGCACCGGCCATCGCGCCCGCCTGCGCCGCAGCGCGCTTGCGCATCACGAAGCCGACCACCAGCAGCACCGCCATCACCAGCAGCGCGATGGTCAGCATGTTGGCCAGCGCCCCGCCCAGGCCGAAGTGCGAAGCCAGCGCCGCGATGCCGAGACCCGCCGCGATGCCGGCAATCGGGCCCATCCAGCTGCGCTTGGCCGTCGCTGCCGCCGCAGCGGGCGCTGCCGCAGCAGCCGTCCCGGCCATCGGCGCAGCCTGCGTCGGCGAGCCGGCCGCGCCCGGGCCGGCCGTGTTCGCCGGCGCCGTCACGTTCTGCCGCTGCATGCCGGCGGACTTGCCGCCGCCCAGGCGCTTGGCCCCATCCAGGGCCGCGGTCATGCCGACCGCCAGCACCAGGGTCATCAGGGCGAGTGTCTTTTTCACTAGGGTCTCCTTCACGTTGAGATGCGGCGACGGTACGCGCATCGGTCTGATTGAAAAAGCAGAAGTTCGCTGCACGAGACTCAGGAAAAAGCTGTGGGTTGACGGTACGTGCCGACGGAACCAGAATGGAACCATTCCGGAACCGGAGCCCACCATGCCCAACCTGTCGATCAAGGACGTTCCCGAGGACGTGGCCGAAGCCTTGCGGCAGCGGGCATCCCGCAACCATCGCTCGCTGCAGGGCGAGCTCTGGCCATCATCACCGAGGCCACGCGGCACGCGGCCACCGTCCCGAGCGCGCCGAATCCGCCGCTTCAGGGCTGGCGAAGGGGAACGCGGAACATCGAAGACATAGCCGAGGAACTGCGCGCGAAATATCCGGAGCCCTTCAACGACGCGCCCCTGGGCGTGGACATCATCCGCGCTGACAGGGACAGCCGTTGAAAGCCCCGGCCCGTCCGCATTCCGGGCCATACGTGGCGGAACCACCGCCGGCCTACCTGGCCCGTCCGCCGCTCGTGGTGGATTGCAGCGTGCTGGTTTCCGTGCTGTTCCAGGAAAGCTCGCGCGAGGAGGCAGTCTGCGCCATCGCAGGCAAGACCCTGCATGCGCCGATGCTCCTGGACAGCGAAATGGCGAATGTCGCAGTGAAGAAGTCCCGTGCTGGCGTGCCTGCAGCCGTCGTGGGGGATGCGCTGGCGAAGTACGCGGAGCACACCATCGAGCTTCATCGTCCAGACGTGCAGGCACAGTATGCCCTCGCGATGCGTTACGGACTCTCGGCATACGACGCAGCCTATCTCTGGCTCGCCGGCGCCCTGCAGTCGCCGCTGGCCTCGTTCGATGCACGACTGGTCAAGGCAGCACGCGACTATCTTGCAAGACCCGCCTGACTCGTCATCCCCGCTCCCCCTCGTCATCCCCGCGCAGGCGGGACCCAAGGCGTTAACCCGCAAGTGATACCCCACCACCCCAACTAGGGTCCACGCCAAGCCGCCCCCGCCCCCGCCCGGCCCACAATGGCCGGATGACCCCGCTCGAACCCTGTTCCATGCTCTTCGTCCCCGCGGACCAGGAGCGCTTCCTCGCCAAGGCCGGCCAGCGCGGTGCCGACGCGCTGATCCTCGACCTGGAAGACGCCGTCGCCCGGCCGGCCAAGGCCGGCGCCCGCGCCAACCTCGCTTCCTTCACCCAGCGCCTGAAAAGCGCCGGCGTCCCCATCTACATCCGCGTCAACAACGAGCCCGAGCTGCTCGCCGGCGACCTGCAGGCGGCCGTCGCCGCCGGCTGCGACGGCCTGCTGATGCCCAAGGTGGACACGCCCGAGCAGGTGCTGCAACTCGACGAAGCGCTGCGCAAGCTCGAACAAGAGCACGGCCGCATCCCCGGCAGCATCCCCGTCGTCGCCCTGATCGAATCGCCTCTCGGCATCTGCAACGTCATCGCGATCGCCAAGGCATCGAAGCGCCTGTCCGGCCTGCTGTTCGGCGTGGAGGACTTCGGCGCCGCCATGGGCATGGAGTCGCGCCCCGAAGGCATGACGGGCCCGGCGCAGACCATGGCCATCGCCGCCGCCGCCGCCGGCCTGCAGCCCCTGGGCCTGCCAGGCAGCGTCGCCGACTTCAGCAACCCCGATGCCTACCGCGCACTGGCGACCCACGCCAAGCGCATCGGCATGCGCGGCTCCGTCTGCATCCATCCGGCGCAGGTTCCCATCCTCAACGAGGTGTTCGGCGGCAGCGAGGAAGAAGCGGAGCACGCGCGCCGCCTGCTCACCGCCTTCGATGCATCCGTGGCCGCGGGCAAGGGCGCCGTCGCCCACGAAGGCCGCATGATCGACGAGCCGATCGCGGTGCGCGCCCGCCGCTTCCTGCAGCGGCACGACGCCCTCAAGGCGCGCCGCAACGCCGCCAGGCAGCAGGCCGCGTCATGAGCAACGACAACAAGGAACAGCGCCTGCCCCTGTCCGGCATCCGCGTGCTGGACCTCTCGCGCCTGATGGCCGGCAACATGCTCACCGTGCAGCTGGCCGACTTCGGCGCCGAGGTCATCAAGGTCGAGAGCGCCGAGGGCGACACCCTGCGCCACTGGACCAACGAGGGCAAGCCCCTGTGGTGGAAGGTCTATGGCCGCAACAAGAAGAGCATCTGCCTGGACTTGAAGGACCCCGCGGACAAGTCTGCCCTGATGGCGCTGGTGCCGCAGGCGCACGTGGTGGTGGAGAGCTTCCGCCACGGCGGCATGGAGGCCTTCGGCCTCGGCCCCGCGCAGCTGCACGCGGCCAACCCGCGCCTCGTCATCGTGCGCATCTCCGGCTGGGGCCAGACCGGCCCCTATGCGCAGCGCCCCGGCTTCGGCACGCTGGTGGAAGCCTTCTCGGGCTTCGCCGAGCGCAACGGCTTCCCCGACAAGCCGCCCGCGCTGCCCAACCTGGGGCTGGCCGACATGATCGCCGGCCTCTCGGGCGCCTTCGCCACGCTGGCGGCGGTGCGCGAGGTGGAAGTCAACGGCGGCCAGGGCCAGGTGGTGGACCTGTCGCTGCTGGAGCCCATGATCGGCGTGCTGGGCCCGGACGCCGCGATCTGGCAGCACACCGGCAAGCGCCCGCGCCGCCTGGGCAACCGCGCCGAGAACGCGGCGCCGCGCAACGCGTATCTGTGCAGCGACGGCCAGTGGATGGTGATGTCCGGCTCCACCCAACGCATGGCCGAACGCGTGCTCGCCGCCATCGGCCACCCCGAACTGGCACGCGACGCGCGCTTCAAGGACAACGCCGCGCGCATCGCCAACGTCGAAGTGCTCGACCGGATGATCGGCGACTTCGTGCAGCAAAGGACGCTGCAGGAGAACCTGGCCCACTTCGGAGAACACGAGGTGACGGTGGGCCCGGTGCTCAACGTCGACCAGCTGGTGCAGGACCCGCATGTGCGCGCGCGCGGCGTGATCGTGGACCTGCCCGACCCCGAGGTCGGCAGCGTCGCCATGCATGAGGTCTTCCCGCGCCTGTCGCGCACGCCGGGCCGCATCCGCCGCCCCGCCCCCACGCTCGGCCAGGACCAGGACCTGCTCCCGTAGGCTGGGGTGACTTCAGGAACCCCAGCTCTCCCGCACCTCACACCATCACCGGAGACCCGCCCCATGCCCCCCTTCTCCCCCGCCGCCGCTCCCTCACCGCCGCCCTCGCCCTCACCCCGTTCACTCTTCCCCTCCCCTCCTTCGCGCAAACCTCCCTGCCGAAGACGCTCACACTCCTCGTCCCCCAAGCCGCCGGCGGCTCCAACGACGTCATGGCCCGCGCCGTCGCCGCGCGCCTGTCCCGCGTGCTGGGCCCCGACTTCAACGCGGTGGTGGAAAACCGCACCGGCGCCGGCGGCAACGTCGGCACCACCTACGTCGCGCGGCAGGCGCCCAAGGACGGCAGCACCTGGCTGGTGACGGTGAACAGCACGCAGGCCATCAACCCGGCGCTGTACAAGAACCCGGGCTTCGACCCCATCGCCGACTTCGAGCCGGTGGCCGGCATCGCCCTGGTGCAGCACGCGATCGTGGCCGCGCCCAGCCTGCCGGCGAACACGCTGAAGGATTTGATCGAACTGGCGCGCAAGCAGCCGGGCAAGCTCACCTACGGCTCGTCGGGCAACGGCACCTTCTCGCACCTGCTGATGGAGATGCTGAAGAAGCAGCAGAAGGTCTTCATCACGCACATCCCCTACCGGGGCGTGGCGCCGGCGCTGACCGACATCATCGCGGGCAACGTGAGCTGCATGGTGAGCACCATCCCCGCCTGCCTGCAGTTCATCAAGGGCGGCCAGCTCAAGGCCCTGGCCGTGCCCTCGCTGCACCGCGCCCCGGCGCTGCCCAACGTGCCGCTGGCCAACGAGACGGTGCCCGGCCTGGTGGGCGAGCTGATGGTGCTGATGTACGCCCCCAAGGGCGTGCCGCGGGACATGATCGAGCAGATGCGCCGCGCGGTGGCGGCGGTGCAGGCGATGCCGGAGATGGAGACCTTCTTCACCGCGCAGGGCGCGACGGCGCTGAAGGCGGGGCCACAGGAGCTGGCGCAGTTGACGCGGGAGGAGCTGGCGAAGTGGGGGCCGGTGGTTAGGGAGTCGGGGATGAAGATTGATTGAGGCGGGTATCCCGTCTCCGCGGCATTGAGGCACGGAGGTGTGCATACTCACGCCTGGTGACAACAGATGATGTTCGCCGGCTATGGTCGCGCCCCGAGACATTGGCGGCGTTGCACGTGTACTTGCTTCTCCCTTTCGGGCAGCTTCACCGCAACCATCCGCTTATCAAGCAACTAGCCAGGTGGATTGAGCGTTCACCCAGCTCCGTTGCACTCAAGCTAGTAAATCTGGCCAGCTTGGATCCGCAGGTCGTGGCAAGCGGACGGAGCGGAATGAGGAATGCGTCAGCGCAAGATCAAGAGATCTGGCATCAACTGTCAGCCAACTGGGATGCTGTAGCTCTGGAAGCGGCGGGCGAGTATGAGCGACTTGCCACCGCCCATGGTTTGCCTCGAAACAGCGATGTTGCGGACGACTTGGAGAATTTCGAGGGCACCACGCGCCTCGTCGAGGTTGATGTACGGGTCAATCAGGCACGCTTCAGAAAGGCCGTCCTGGCAAGCTACAACGCAACTTGTTGTATTTCCGGACTCCAACATCCCAGGCTACTAGTTGCCAGTCACATCGTTCCTTGGAGTGAAGACCACCAAAACCGATTGAACCCACGGAATGGTCTCTGTCTCTCTGCACTGCATGACCGCGCCTACGATCAAGGGCTCATAACCGTCATGCCCGACTTCACTGTGAAGGTGTCGCAGGAACTCTCACGCAGAGACTCCAGTGACTTCGGGACCATCGCCCTCTTGCGATTTGACGGCCAGTCGATCCGTCTGCCAGAACGATTCAAGCCGGAGCCATCGTTCCTAGCTGCGCACGCCCGGCGCTTTGGTTTCCTAGCCTCCTAGGCCTTACATGAAGTCCACCGTCGCCTAAGGCCGTTGGGAAAAGACTGCGCGGAAAGTCGCGTCGATGAGTTGCAAGCCAGTGGTGCGGGGATTTCTGTCCCTAAAGGAGGTGCATGCGACGGCAAGAGTGGATGGGGGCCAGACGCGCATCCACGACACACCATTCCCCCTCCCCTAGCAATCCCCCATTGCCATTCCGTCAACACTGCCCACCCCTCCGCCCCTAAAGTTTGGAATCCTCCCAACCAACAACCCCGGAGCATTCCATGGCAAAAGTCCTCGTCCTCTATCACAGCTTCTACGGCCACATCGAAGCCATGGCCGGTGCGGTCGCGCAGGGCGCGCGCAGCGTGGCCGGGACCACGGTGGACCTGAAGCGCGTGCCGGAGACGGTGCCCGCGGACGTGTTCAAGGCCTCGCACGGCAAGGCGGACCAGCAGGCGCCTGTGGCGCTGCCGGCGGAGCTGGCCAACTACGACGCGATCATCTTCGGCGCGCCCACCCGCTTCGGCAACGTGAGCGCGCAGATGCGGACCTTCATCGACCAGACCGGCGGCCTGTGGGCGTCCGGGGCGCTGGTCGGCAAGGTGGGCTCGGTGTTCACGTCGTCGGCCACGCAGCACGGCGGGCAGGAGAGCACGATCCTGACCTTCATCCCGACGCTGCTGCACCACGGCCTGGTCGTCGTCGGGCTGCCGTATTCGGAGCAGCGGCAGATGGGGCTGGAGGAGATCAAGGGCGGCAGCCCGTATGGCGCGTCCACGATCGCGGGTGCGCAGGGCGAGCGGATGCCGAGCGAGCAGGAGCTGGGGATGGCGCAGTTCCAGGGGAAGCATGTGGCGGGGATTGCGAAGAAGCTGTTTGGCTGATCGCGGGGGTGTGTCGCGGTTCGGGCTGCGCCGCTCACCCCGACCTACCAACCACCACGAACCACTTCAAGGCTGCGGCAGGTCGAGGCCCAGGCCCTCGACCGTCTTGCGCGAGTGATCGATCAGGTAGTCCATGAAGGCCCGCGTGCGCGAGGGCATGTACTTGCGGCTCGGGAGCGCGGCCACCATCGCCAGCCGCGCCGTGATCCAGGGCGCCAGCACGCGCTTCAAGGTTCCCGCATGCAGCAGCGGGGCCAGCAGGTCCAGGGGCTGGCTGCTGATGCCGCCGTCTTCCAGCGTGGTGCGCAGCAGCGTGTCGGTGTGGTTGGCGGTCATCACGGCCGGCACTTCCAGTTCCTTGACCGCGTCGTCGTTGGTCGGGTCCAGCAGGCGCATCGGCCCCAGGCGCACGTTGGGCAGGCGCAGGCGCAGCACGCGGTGGCGCAGCAGGTCCTCCGGCACCTTCGGTTCTCCGTGGCGCTTCAGGTAGCCGGGTGCGGCGCAGAACACGGCCTGGGTCAGGATGATGGGACGCGCGATCACGTTCGGGTCCACCAGCGCGGTGCTGCTCATGACGGCCAGGTCGAACTCGTGGACCGCCGGGTCGGGCGAGTCCTCCACGTGCACGTCGATCCTCACGTTCGGGTGCAGCTTCTGGAAGGCGGCGATCGCGGGGCCCAGCGTGTGCGTGGCGGCCACCGGCGGCGCGAGCACGCGCACCAGGCCGCTCATTTCCTGCGTCTCGGCCTGCACCATGGCGTCGGCGTCGTCGATCTCCGCCAGGATGGGACGCAGGCGCTCCAGGTAGCGCTCGCCGGCCTGCGTGAGTGACAGCCGGCGCGTGGTGCGCTGGAGCAGGCGCACGCCCAGGTGCTGCTCCAGGTCGCTCACCAGGCGCGTGACCACCGCCGGCGCCAGTTCCATCCTGCGCGCCGCCGCCGCGAACCCGCCCTCCTCCACGACCTGCTGGAACACCCGCATGGATTGAAGCCGGTCCATCTGCACCTCATCGATTGACGAGGGCGATTATCGACCGGGGTTGCGCTCACTCCTCCAGGAACGCGAGCCGCGGACCCGCCGGCACCACCCGCGTCGGGTTGATGTGCGGATGGCTCATGTAGTAGTGCCGCTTGATGTGGTCGATGTTGACCGTGTCGCGGATGCGGGGCACGCGCACCAGCGCGCGCAGGTAGCGCGACAGGTTCGCGAAGTCCTCGATGCGGTTGCGGTTGCACTTGAAGTGGCCGACGTACACCGCGTCGAAGCGCGCCAGCGTCGTGAACAGGCGCCAGTCCGCCTCGGTCGGCTGGTCGCCCACCAGGTAGGGGCGCTGGCCCAGCTCCGCCTCCACCCAGTCCAGCGCGGCGAACAGGCGTTCGAAGGCGCGCTCGTAGGCATGCTGCTCGGTCGCGAAGCCGCAGCGGTACACGCCGTTGTTGATGTTGTCGTAGACGAAGGCGTTGACGCGGTCGATCTCCTCGCGCAGCGGCGCGGGATAGAGATCCACCCCTTCTTCCTCGCGAAGGCATCGAACGCGTCGTTGAACATGCGCAGGATCTCGCTCGACTCGTTGCTCACGATGCTGCGGGTCTTCTTGTCCCACAGCACCGGCACCAGCACGCGGCCGGTGTAGTTCGCATCGGCCGCGGAATACAGCTGGTGCAGGTAGTCGAAGCCATGCAGGTGGTCGGGCAGCGCTTCGCTGAAGGCCCAGCCCTGCGTCATCACGGGCTCGACGACGGAAACGGAGATCGCTTCTTCCAGGCCCTTGAGCGCGCGCGCCACCAGCGTGCGGTGCGCCCACGGGCAGGCCAGCGACACGTAGAGGTGGTAGCGCCCCGCCTCGGCGGGGAAGGCGGTGGAGCCGTCGGCGCTGACGCGGCCGCGGAACTGCGAGCTGGTGCGGACGAACTCGCCCTGGCTGGCGCGCGTGTCGTACCAGCCGTCGTGCCACTTGCCCTGTTCGAGGAATCCGCTCACTGGTGATCTCCGTTGGCGCTGCGGCGCCACATGGGGATTGGAGCGCGTACTGGACGAGGGATTGTTGCCATATCGTCAACGTCACATGGCGAGTTTGCTGGTTTTTCTTGACGCTTTCGACGCCTAAAGTCCATCCCATGCCGAGAGCGATGTCGCTAGCGGCTCTTTCAACCACCAGGAGACTCGACATGAACCGCACCCTCGCCATCGCCATCCTCGCCACCGCTGCTGCCGCCGGCAACGCCTTCGCCGACGACATCACCGTCGACACCAAGCCCTTCTCTTCGAGCCGCAGCCGCGCCGAAGTGCAGGCCGAAGCCGCCCAGTACCGCCAGTCCGGCGTGAACCCCTGGTCCACTTCCTACAACCCGCTGCGCGGCTTCCAGGGCACGCAGACCCGCGACCAGGTCGTGGCCGACTACATCGCCTCGCGTGACCGCGTCGCCGCGATGACGCGTGAAGACAGCGGCTCCGCCTACCTGGCCCGCCGCGCCGTGCAGGCGCCGGCGACGATCGCCAAGGCGCAATAAGCGCATCCATCCAAAAACTGAAGGAGACATGACATGAGCAAGACAAGCATTCGCCGCGTGGTCGGCACCGACGCCGGCGGGGCCCCGTGTGCTGCTGCGCGTGGTGGTCGGCATCCTCTTCGTCGCCCACGGCGCGCAGAAGCTGTTCGGCTGGTTCGGCGGCTACGGCCTGGAAGGCACGGGCCAGTGGATGGCCTCCATCGGCCTCGGCCCGGGCTACCTGATGGCTCTGCTGGCCGGCAGCGCGGAATTCTTCGGCGGCCTGGCGCTGATCCTCGGCGTGCTGGTGCGGCCGGCGGCGATCGGTCTTGCGATCACCATGGTCGTGGCGATCTTCAGCGTGCACTTCCAGAACGGCCTGTTCATGGACAAGAACGGCTACGAGTACGCACTGGCGCTGCTGGTGGTGGCCGTGTCGCTGGCGATCAGCGGCGCAGGCAAGGCCTCGGTGGACGCGCAACTGCAGCGCGCCTACGCGGACTGACCTTCCTTGCGCGCGGACGGCGCCCTCCGTCATCCCCGCGCAGGCGGGGACCCAAGGCGTCCCAACGAAAGCGGCCACTGGCCGCTCTTCCTTTTGGCCCGTCCGCGGTTGCATTCCGTTGCGATCCCCCACCGCCCATCCCGCCCCGCCCGCACCTCGTCCCCCGCGTGTCCTTTGCGCGACCAATGCGTTGACGCATGAACCCCCACGGCAATCCTTCGCAGTCCCAGGAGGGACGAAACATGAACAGCAAGGCATGGATGGTCGCGGCCGCAGTGCTCGCGGCGGGCTCGGCGCAGGCAACCTGCTACAGGGTCTACGGTGGCGATGGCTCGATGATCCTCGAGAGCTCCACGACGCCGGTGAACCTCTCGCAACCGATCGGCGACACCGTTCCGGAGAAGTTCGGCCAGGGCGCGTTCATGACCGTGTCGGACCTGACGGTGTTCTGCAAGGACCGTCGCGGAGCGGGCGGGCAGAAGACAGTGGCGGCCTTGCAGGGGAAGAAGGGGACGCAGCTGAAGCTGAAGGCACCGAACTCGCGGGAAGCGAAGGAGCTTGAAGCGCAACTGCAGGCACTGGAAGCGCCGGCCAAGCCGCAGGAGCAAGGGGCAGCGCCCGAAGCGGCCGAGAAGGTCGCCGCCGAATAGAAGAGGCGGCGCCCCGCCTTCCTTCCGTTGGTGCCCCACGGCCCAGCAGGCAGGCGTTACAAAGCTCCTTGTCGAAAGTGCCCGGCGTCGATCGTCGTGTCGATGCGGGGGCCGCCTTTCGCGGCCGCGCTACCCAAGGAGATTGGCATGAACTATGTGGATGGATTCGTCATCGCCGTGCCCACGGCCAGCCGCGACAAGTACCAGCGCATCGCGCAGAACGCCGCGGCCGTGTTCAAGGAGTTCGGCGCGCTGTCGGTCGTGGAATGCTGGGGCGACGACGTGCCCGAGGGCAAGGTCACGTCCTTCCCGATGGCGGTCAAGCGCAAGGACGACGAGACCGTGGTGTTCTCGTGGATCGTGTGGCCGTCCAAGGCGGTGCGCGACGAGGGCATGAAGAAGACCATGGACGACCCGCGCATGCAGGAAGGCATGAACCCCATGCCCTTCGACGGCCAGCGCATGATCTTCGGCGGCTTCCAGGTGATCGTCGACGCGTAGCCGGGCACGAGGACGGCGGGTAACCGATTTCATTCGTTGCACCCGCAAACACGCCGCGCGCGGTGCGGTGAGACAGTCGCCGCATGGCAGAGAGTTTCCTGGATTTCGACTTCGGCACGGGCGTGGCTTCGGGTGCGCTCACTGCCTTCTTCCTGTGCGTGGCGGCCCACCTGTGGGTCCAGCGGCTGCTGCCGCTGGTGCGGCGCTTCTGGTATCGGGGCGTAAACATCTCGGGTGAATGGAAAGGGCTGGGCACCGGCTACACGCCCGCGCACGGAGAGTGGAGCGAGCTGGTGCTGGCCCTGCAGCAGGACGGGCGCCAGGTCCGCGGCACAGTCACCTTGCAGTGCCGGTCCGCGGGACACGCGTTCGACGTCCGGCTCCAGGCCACGGGCAAGGTCACCGAGGGCTACGTGGCGCTGAGCCTGTCCCCGACGGGCGAGTCTGTCCCCTCGCCGGCGACCGCGCTGCTGAAGATCGAGGACCGCGGCGCGGCGCTGAACGGGCAGCTGCTGTACCGGCACCCCTTCCTGGACATCGTCGACGTCATCGACATGTCCGTGCACCGCGCCCATTCCGCGGCGTCGGCGCAGCTGCGTCCGGCCGCCGCACCGGCGCCGCATGCCCTGCCCGCGGCCGCGCGCCTGCCGGCCGGCACGGCGCTGGACTGAGCGCCATGCGAGCGTCGCACGTGCTGCGCGCCCTCGCGGCGCTGCTGCTGCTTGCGCTGGCGGGTGCGTCGTTCGCCAGCGGCGAACTCCGGTACGCCGCCGCCGGCGTGGCCATCTTCGCGCTGGTGGAAATCGCCCTTGCCCTGCGTGCCAGGCGCGAACGGACCGCCGCCGTGCGGGACCGCTCGCGCGTGAGCGCCATCCGCGTTGCCTGCAGCGAAACCGAGGGCATCCTCACGATCGCGCTGGCCGGCAAGGCGCAGGGGCACACTGGCGCACCCTATGTGCTGCTCACGCGCACGCTGCCGCGCGGCCCGGCGGGCTCGGACCTGCAGGACGAGCGCCCCTACCTGGAGCTGGGTGCGCCCAAGTGGTCCATGCACGGGGCCATCCGCGAAGCCAGCCTGACGCCGCGGCTGCTGCGCCTGGCCTTGCACCCGGAGGCCGCCGGTTCGCTGGGCGCCGGCGAAGTGCGCGTTGCGCTGCCGGCGGCGCAGGACCCGCGCGCCCTGGAGCGCGCGCTGCGCAAGGTCCTGCGCGGGGTGGCCTTCACCAGCGAGCGCTCGATGCCGGAAGAGGAGGCGCCGGAGGCTGCAGCGGAACTGGCTTGAAGATCGTCAGGAGATCTGGAAGCGCGCCTTCTGCGCCCGCGCGCATTCGTTCAGGATGCGCATCGACCGATCCGCGACCTCGCCGCCCGTCACGAAGGGGTTGGGTCCGGACGGAGTGGCCCGCAGCGCCGCCAGCTTGGCCACGGTGCCGTCGTAGCCGGGGTGGTTGCTCAGCATGACGTCGACGGAGCGCCGGGCGGCGACCTGCCGCATGCGCTCGGTCTGCGCGATGTAGTCGTCGAGCCGGCCCATGTCGCGGCCGAAGTTGAAGGAGGTGCCGCCCCAGATCATGGCGCGGTGCGTGCGGCCGCCGGCCTTGACGTCGAACACGGGCGAGATGGTGCCCAGCGTGTGGCCCGGCGTCACGTGGAAGGTGATGGTCGAATCGCCGAGGGTCAGCGTGTCGCCGTCCTTGATCGCGATGTCGCGCCTGGGCGGGCGCCCCCATTGCGGCGAGTCGAACTCCAGGCCCGTCTCCATCATGTGCCAGTCGATGGCGCTGGCCACCACGCGGCTGCGGTACTTCTCCACCAGCATGGGCGCGCCGCCGTAGTGGTCGCCATGGCCGTGGGTGACCACCACGTACTTGATCTGCGCCGGGTCCAGCCCGAGCTTGCGCATGCCGCCCTCGATGAGGGCGCGCGCCTCTAGCGGGTTGTTGAGCGCATCGATCAGGATCAGCCCCTCGCTGGTCTTGAGCACCCAGGCGCTGACCCAGCCCGAGCCGACGAAGTAGAGGTTGTCGAAGGCCTGCCCCGGCTCGGGCGCGGGCGCCGCGATCATGCGCTGCAGCAGCTGCTCGACGGCCGACCCGCCCGCCCGCTCCGCCGGCTGGGGGCGGCACACCGGCAGCAGGTACTTGAGGTCCTCGCCGGCCAGCGTGGTGGCGCGGGCGACGTGGGCGTCGACGGTGGCCTGGGTCACGGGGGCCGGCGGCGTGGCGCAGGCGGTGAGGGCGGCTGCGGCGATGGCGAGCCAGGCGAGGCGGGTGGTCATGGTGTCTCCTTTGTTCGTGGCGCCCGACGGCGGCGGAGCCATTCTCCGGAGCCGGGGCGGGCGGGTCCAGCGGCATTTGCGAATGGGTCCATGAAGGGCACTTCATGAAGGGGCGCGGCGGCGGTGACAATGATGTGCATGGCCCAAGGCAAGCGCATTTCTGCTGACATTCCCGAGGCGGTGCTCCAGTCCATTCGCGAGCTGGGTGCCGCGGCGAAGCAGGCGCGCTTGCAGGCAGGCGAAGGCCAGGCGGCGGCCGCGGCGCGGCTGGGGGTGCACGTGCAGACCATCGGCCGCATCGAAGCGGGCGAACCCGGCGTCGCCATCGGGCACGTGCTGGGGCTGCTGGCCTTGTACGGGATGACGACAAAGGCGCAAGCCGCGAGGAAACCATGAGCACCCGGGACCTCACCCAGCTGCCCGTCCACGCGCTCTCGCGCCGGTTGCAGGACCAGACACTTTCCCCCGTGGAGGTGGTGGATGCCTACCTGGCGCGCATCGCGCAGAAGGATGCGAAGCTGCACGCGTACACCGAGGTGTTCGCGGACGAAGCGCGCCTGGCCGCGCGCGGCGCTGAAGCGGCCATCCGCTCCGGCCACTCGGTGGGCCCGCTGCACGGCGTGCCGATCGCGCTGAAGGATTTGGTCGAGATCGAGGGCAAGGTGGTCACCGGCGGCTGCGAGGCGTGGACGCAGCGCGTCGCCACGCGCACCGCCACGCTCGCGAAGAAGCTGGTGGCGCAGGGCATGATCGTCCTGGGCAAGACCCACACCGTCGAATTCGCCATGGGCGGCTGGGGCACCAACACGCGTCGCGGCACGCCCTGGAATCCCTGGGACCTGCAGACGGCGCGCACGCCGGGCGGCTCCAGCAGCGGCTCCGGCGTGTCGGTCGCCGCCGGGCTCACGCCCTGGGCGATCGGCACCGACACCGGCGGCTCGGTGCGCCTGCCCGCCTCGTGGTGCGGCATCACGGGACTGAAGACGACCATCGGCCGCGTCAGCACCCATGGCGTGCTGCCGCTGAGCCCGACGCTCGACACGCCCGGGCCCATGGCGCGATGCGTGGAGGACGCCGCGCTGCTCTACGCGGTGCTGCAGGGCGCGGACCCGCTCGATCCGCTCACGCGCGGCCTGCCTTACACCGATCCGCTGCCCACGCTGAAGCGCGGCGCGGCGTGCGTGGCCTGCGCCTGGCGCGCATGCCGGAGGTGGAGCGCCAGCATGCGTCGGCCGAGGTGCTGGCGGCCTACGACCGCTCGCTCGCTGACCTCGAGCGCCTGGGCGCCGAGATCGTGCCGCTGGAGCTGCCCTTCCTGTTCGCCGACATCGCCGCCCACAACCTGCGCATCATGGCGGCGGAGAGCTACACGCTGTACCACGCGCTGGTCGACGACGCATCCGCGCCGCTGGACCCGCACGTGCGCCCGCGCATCGCGGCCGGCCGCAACGTCAGCGCGCGCGAGTACATCGAGGCGCTGCGCATGCGCGACGTGATGAAGCAGCAGTTCGCGCAGGCGATGCAAGGCATGGACGCGCTGCTCACGCCGACGACGATGACCACCGCGCTGCCGCTCGAGCAGGTCGACCAGACCAAGGCGCCGGCGCACTACACGCGCTTCGGCAACTACCTGGACCTCACCGCACTGGCGCTGCCGAACGGCTTCGACGCGAGCGGATTACCAACTTCCCTGCAAATCGTCTGCCGGTCGCTCGACGAGGCGACGGCCTTGCGCGTGGGCTGGGCCTACCAGGATGCGACGGACTGGCACCTGCGGCGGCCGGCGGTGTGATCCCGCCGACGCAAGGAGAGCGGCGCCCGGAACGCTCGCCTACGATGCGCGTAGCTCGTTCCCGGGAGATGCCGACTTGAGAACCGCCCTTTTCCTGCTGTTGGCTGTCGCCCTGGTCGGCGTTGCCGTCCTTGCCTGGCTGGGCCGGCTGCCGCTGAAGGTGCCCCAGGCGAGTCACGATCCCGACACGCCCTTCTACTTCGTCCAGCCGCCCGCGTGGGCCATCGTGTGCGCCGGCCTCGGGATCGGCTTCTTCCACCTGGCCCTCCACGCGAAGTTCTCCTTCTTCGTCATGCTGGCCTTGCCGGCCGGCATCTGGCTGGGCCTGGTGGGCCGGATGATGCTGGCGAGGGCCGAAGCCAGCGGTGAAGAGCAGGCGCCGCTTCCGTGGTCGCAGCGCGAGCTGGCCGGCGCCATCCTGGGAGGGGGTGTGTCGGGGCTGCGGTGTGGATCGTCGCGTCGGTGGGTAGCAATCCGCTTACTACGCTGGTGTCCGTGCCCCTGGTCGTTTACGGCCTCGTCGCCGCGGGGCGCTGGATGGGCGCGGTCGCCGCTGGGGTCGTGGCGGGTGAAATGGCGCGCTGAACCGCAGTCAGGCGTTGAGGTATCCGAGCAACCGCGGCACGACCCGGTTCATCACGTCCAGCGCATATTCCACGTCCTGCGCCGAAGGCTCGATGCCCTGGTACTGGTTGTTCCGCATGAGGTTGGAGACGGTGTCGTAGCCGGCCCCGAGGCGCGTGCTCGCGGAGTTCGCCTTGCGTGCCGCGTCGGCGGCCTTCCCGCCGGAGATCTTCACCCAGCCTTCGATGGACACCGTGTTCACCGGTGCCTTGCGGAAGACCTTGCTGCCTTCCTGCCGGAACTGTTCAGGCTTGCGCAGCACGGACGTCTCCCTTCAGCGGGCAGGGGGCTTCGCAGGAGCTCCAGCACGAAGGCATTCCGGTCAGCGAGCGCCTGCCGCCAGGCCGCGGGCGAGTAGGCCAGCACGTTCACGGGTCGACCCAGTTCGCGGCCTGTCGCCTTGAACAGCGCTTGTGCCTTCAGCTGGGGAAGGTCGGTGAGCAGCAACACGTCGATGTCGCTGGTTGCATCGGATTCGCCCCGCGCGGCGGATCCGAAGATTGCCGCCGCTTCGACCTTTTCTCCCAGCGTCTCAACCTGCTCCGACAACAGCTGGCTCGTGCGGGTGTCCTGCTGCAGCAGCAGCTGTGCGAGGGGGCAAGGCCCGGATCGCGCGAGGCTTGGAAGACCGGCACGCCGCGTTCCATGCGACGCTCGACCAGGCCGACGTCGGCCTACCGGCGCAGCCAGCGGGAGGCGTTGCTCGGGTCGATGCCGGCGAGGGCGGCGAGCTCTCGGGTGCCGAAGGCGCGTGACGGCTGCTCGTACAAGCAACGCAAGGCCTTGTAGCGGCCGGCGCCGCCGAGGAGTTCGGTCATCAAAGCCGTATTCATTGTGGTGGATAGCACAACGGTCGTTGTGAATTCAGCAACGCCGAGCTTCCGCTCCCTTGGGAAGAGAAGGTCCGTCCGTGAAAGCCAGTTGCCCTGGCAGTCTCACGTATTCCTGAGCCTGCACGGACTGGCTGAAAGTGGCGCTGCTTGGCAAGGCGAAGGGGCGGCGTTCGAACGCGCCCTACGTCCTGCTGTCGCGCCGACTGCTCGGCGCGCCCGGTGCGGAGCTACGTGACGACCGACCTTGCCTTGAGCTCGGCGCGCCGAAGTGGTCCGTGCATCGCGGCATCCGGGAGGCGTGCCTGACGCCGCAGGAGTGGGGTGAAAAGTACACTGCGAGTTGTAACTCCACCGCAGTTTCCATTGGCGTTACAAATATGTTGTGCTACAGTAAATCGCACCTTACGGTGTCCGCGTGTCCACTTTATTCATTGTTCTAACGAACTGCACCGCGCGCAAGCGGGGTGGGTTCCCTCCGTTTCGATTCTCCAGTTCGTTGCTCGGCAGCGATCTGCCGGGAACCGCAAGACGCTGGTCCGCACAGTTAGGCGTTCATCGACCGCAGATTCCTGCGTGTCAGCTTTACGCCGGTCGTTCGATCGCAGATGCCAAACGTGTCGCGGACCATCTGGCCGCGTCGTTGTATGTTGCGTCTGCCGGCTACGGACTCATTAATGCAAACCAATTAATCGCCCCGTACGACCTTACTGCATCTGATTCGGATTCAGGTCTGCAGTCGGCCCTACACCATCATGAAGCTTCGACAACTCATTGGTGGGATGCTTTATGTGGGGCCAAAGGCGTGGCAGAGCTTTTCTTGTTGAGCACCGTGAGGCTGTTCTGCTCGCCGCTCTTCCCGCAAGTTACGTCGCAATGCTTGAGGCCGACTTGCTGCGGATACCAGCGCAATGCCTCCCGCGCCTTCGCCTCTTCACTTCGGCCGTCGGTGGCCGGCAATTGCCCAAGAAATTGGTGCCGGCCTTGCTGCCATACGATGATCGACTAGAGGTAATCGAGGGGTACACAGGTACTCGCGCGGACTTTCCTCAGAGGGCACTCAGGCATTTTGTTGAGGAACTCCGCGGACACCAAATGGACCAGATCTCCGGACGGAAGGTCGTGGAGAAGGCGCTCGCACGGAAACGGGTCCCAACAGCGATTGTCAGATCGCGTGCCGACGATGCGCAAGTCAAGAAAATGATTCGCGACCAATGGCGCGCCACAGGGGGCGCAGTTCGGTCCTCCTGCGGTACCTGCGCGACGACGCGCTTGTCGCGTGTGAGCAAGGTCGCTTTGCTCGCCTGTGGCGCGAAGTACGTCACGAGCGCGCCGCGAAAGTGGCATGACAGTGCGGGCATGACTCAGACTGGTGTGTCTAACGAAAAGCACGAGGTGGTTGTTCGTGCCTTGCATACGGTTCAGGGACGGCATTGACGTTTACGCGTTCTTTGTCAGGGGCGCTGACATCGTTAGCCTGGCAGACATTTCGCGCATCAGCCGAGACGAGAATGACAGCTTGAAAGGCTTCCAACGCCCGGAGATCCGTTCGCACGTGAAGGGCATCGTGGAGTACCTGAATCAGGGCACCATCCTGTTCCCCAACGCCATTATTTTGGCGCTTTCGCCTCAGGTTCACTTCGCTGCGTCGCGCGGTACGCGCCCCATAGGCGACGAAGGAATTGCCCAAAGCGGCACTCTCACGATTCCTGTCCTGGAAGAAGGAAAGCGTGCCGCGTGGATAGTGGATGGACAGCAGCGGTCGCTGGCGCTTTCACAAGCTGAGAACCGGGATATTCCGGTCCCCGTCGTTGGGTTTGTCTCCAACCGTCTGGATGTCCAGCGCGAGCAGTTCATCTTGGTCAATAAGGCGAAGCCTCTGCCAGGCCGCCTTATCAACGAACTATTACCCGAGACGGGTAGCGTTCTGCTTCCAAGAGACCTCAGCGTACGGAAGGTTCCCGCGGAGTTGTGCGATCAGCTGAATCGCGATCCTGGATCACCCTTCTACCAGCTCATTAAGAGACCGTCGGACGGGTCGGCCGGCAAAGCTGTTGTCACTGACACGGCTGTGGTCACGATGATTCGGAACAGCATCAACAACCCGCTGGGTGCGCTCGCCACATATCGCATCACCAGCAACGGCCGTGACACGGCCGACCTCGAGAGGATGTACAAGCTGCTTGTCAATTTTTGGGCGGCGGTGAAATCGACCTTCCCTGACGCGTGGGGCCTCGACCCACGCCAGAGCCGGTTGATGCACTCCGCCGGCGTCATGGCCATGGGCGTGTTGATGGACCGAATCTACGCGCGCACCTCGCCACACGAAGACATGCGTTCAGTGCAGCGTGAACTGCAGAAGGTGGCGTCGGTCTGTCGTTGGACATCCGGGAGTTGGGACAGCCTTGGCATTGCATGGAACGAAATCGAAAACACAACGCGAGACATTCGTCGCCTCCAAACCGCCTTAGTCCAGGCTTACGTGGGTGGAGGTGAGCGATGAAGTTCCTGTACTCGGACACCCAGGACTACGTTGACCCCCAGTACGACTTCTTGACGGACTCGTCCCCGGCAAATCGGGAGCGGTATTGGCATGACCAGTACGCTCACGAAATCATGGACCAAGCACCGTACGACGGATTGCTCATTTCCATGAGTGCAATTCGCAAAGCAGACGGCGTCGCTGCTTCAAAGGTGAGGTATTCGACAGCGGAAGAGCAGCGACTGCTGCGTGAAGGCGCGCGACGATTTCTGCGCTTTGGCGGACCAAAGTATCGCGATCTGATGCTCATGGGCGATTGCGGAGCATTCGCCTATGTCGAGCACCCCGAACCCGCATACAAACCGGACGACGTGGTGGAGTTCTATTTAGATGCAGAGGTCACCCACGGAGTCTCACCCGATCACATCATCTTCGCCTGCGACGCAGCCAATCCGCCGGTATCGGACGTACCAGAGGACATCCGTCGCCGATACGAGATTACCTTGGAGAATGCTCGCGTATTTCGGAAGCTTGTTCGCAAAGAGGGAGACGACTTCGAACCTATAGGGCCGGTTCAAGGCTGGTCGCCAAAGAGCATGGCGGAAGCCGCTGCGGCCTTGGTGAAGATGGGGTACGACTACCTTGCCATCGGAGGCCTGGTTCCGCTTAAGGTCCCCGCGATCAAGGAGGTTCTGCAGGCGATTCGCGCCAAGGTTGGAATGCGGCCCAAACTGCATCTTCTGGGGTTCGCAAAGGCGGATCACATCGGTGAATTCACTGGGTATGGGATCACCAGCTTCGACTCTACATCTCCTTTGATACGCGCATTCAAGGACAAGGAGTCCAACTATTATCTGGACAACGGCCGAGGCGGGCTCGACTACTACACGGCGATCCGAGTGCCACAGGCCTGGGAAAACGCACGACTAATGCGAGGCGTAAAGCGTGGGCTGTTCGACGCAGAAGATTTGAAGATGCGAGAGGAGCGCACCTTGCGTACGCTGCGAGAGTATGACCAGAAGAAGCGGTCAGCGGAGGAGACTCTGGATGCCGTCATGGACTACTCGCAGTTCCTTGTCCGCGGAGATGGGAGCGGCGCAACTGCACAGGACAAGGCTCTCGCCAGCATGCGAGAGCGCGTTCAGCGCACCCTTGAAGACCGACCGTGGAAGTCCTGCAGTTGTGCGATCTGCCGAACTGCGGGGGTGGAAGTGATCATTTTCAGAGGCAGCAACCGGAACAAGCGGCGCGGCTTTCATAACCTCGGCGTTTACCACCGCCACGTCCAGAAAACGCTGGAGAAAAAATAGATGGCCACCTTTCGATTCCCCGCGTTACGCGCTCAGCAAGCGCCTGAGCACGACGTCTTTGTTTTCGCTGCGGAGCCGAAGCAGGTCCTTCAGTTCGCGCAGATTGAGCGCGTCGGCAGAACGGACGCCGGTGAACTGAAAGGCTTCCAGCGTCATCAGATCTCCTCGCATATTAAAGACATCCGAACCTACATGGCTCGGGAAGACGCACTGCTGCCTAACGCAGTTATCGTTGCGTTTCTTGAGGGAGTGACGATTCACCGGAACAAAGACGGGCGTGTCGATGTTTCGATAGACGCACATAAAGGACCGCCAGGCTTTGTTGTAGATGGTCAGCAGCGGCTTACCGCCTTATCAGGATTAGACAAACCTGGGTTTCAGGTGTTTGTCTCGGCTCTCGTGTGCAAGAACTACGACGAACTGCGCCAGCAGTTCGTTCTGATTAATAGCACCCGGCCTTTGCCGAAGACGTTGATCTACGAACTGCTTCCCACCGTGGAGGGCCTGCCTGAACGCTATACGGCGCGCCGCTTCGCGGCCCGAGTGGTTGAGCGGCTTAACTTCTTCGGCAGTCCGGCACTACGTGGGGAGATTCGTCAGCACACGAACCCAGCGGGAGTTATCAGCGACACGGCGATGCAGAAGTTGGTCATCAATTCCGCGGCCCATGGAGCCGTGCGCGATCTGGTTACTTACGAAGACCGTGAGGATCGTGCCGTGGCGCTGATCGATGAGTACTTCACGGCGGTGGCGCGCGTGTTTGGAGGCGAGTGGACTGGCATGTCTCCGCGTCACTCACGCTTACGACATGGAGCAGGGATTGTGGCGATGGGCTTTGTCATGGACCTGCTCTACGCAAATCAAGGAGCAACCTCGGCTGACGATTTTGCCGCCGGTCTTCAATTGCTGAAGCCCCACACGGCTTGGACGTCCGGCGTATGGAAAACGGCCGACTACAACATTCCCTGGAACGACATCCAGAACACGCCCAATGATATTGATCTCCTCACGCATCACTTAGTGTCCACAACGAAACGGCAACTGCGGAAGCTGCGGAGGGTTGCATAGTGGCCAAGCACACGTCTGCTCTGGTTCTTTTCTCCGGAGGTCAGGATTCGGCGACCTGCCTCGTTTGGGCGCTTCGCCGGTATCAGCGGGTAGAGACCATCGGCTTTGACTACGGTCAGCGCCATGCAGTCGAACTGGCCTGCCGGCAGTCGTTCCTAACTGCGCTGAAATCGAAGTACCCAGAGTCAGCGACTAAGCTGGGTGAGGACCACTTGATCGACCTCACCGTGCTAGGTCAGATAAGCGATACGGCACTGACGCAGCAGAAGGCGATCCATTTCGAGAGAGCTCCGGTCTGCCGAGCACCTTTGTACCCGGCCGCAATCTGCTGTTTCTTACCTTGGCCGCGGCCGTTGCGTACCGACGCGGTCTGAGCGTACTGGTGGGCGGCATGTGCGAAACCGATTACTCCGGATATCCGGACTGCCGCGATGACACCATCAAGGCAATGCAGGTCGCACTGAGCCTCGGACTCGACTCGCGCTTTGTGCTCGAGACGCCGCTGATGTGGATTGACAAGGCGCAGACATGGTCACTCGCGGAGCAACTTGGCGGTAAGGATCTTGTAGATTTGATCCGAACTGAAACTCACACATGCTATCTCGGCAACCGGACGACATTTCACGAATGGGGCTACGGTTGTGGCGAGTGCCCGGCGTGTGATCTGCGACGCAAGGGCTACGAGGAATACGTCCGAGGTCCTAAGTAATGTGCGCCGCACAGCTTTCAGTTGCCACGTCTGGATTCGAGGCCGCCAGGCAGGTGGCGATCCTGCCGGAACGGCACCGCAGCCGTCGACTTCACGGGCACAGCTTCGCCGCCACGGTATTCGCCGAGATGGCAAACGGAGCAGTGAGTTTTCCCGGTGCTGAAGTGGGTACTCTCTCGGAGCGACTCGAGGCGTGCATCGCGCCACTGAATTACGCATTCCTCAACGACCACCTAGAGATGCCCACGGACGAAAACCTGGCCCGGTGGATCTGGCAGCGTCTCGGTGTTCGTGGCATTGCGCGGGTTGCTCTCCAGAGCACGTCCGGCAGTGGCGTGGACCTCGACCGCGGCCGTGCGGCGCACGTGTGGCGGCGGTACCGGTTTCAGGCGGCCCATCGCCTTCCCAACGTTGCGGCAGATCATAAATGTGGGCGGATGCACGGGCACGGATTCGAAGTGGTCATCCACGCCAATCAGGATCTCGGCGCCCGCCACATGAGCATCGACTACGACCACCTCGACGAATTATGGGCGCCGCTGCACTTTGAACTTAACTACCACTCCCTCAATGAAATCGAGGGGCTGCAAAATCCCACCAGCGAGGTGATTGCCGCGTGGATCTGGCGGAAGTTGAAGGTGGGCTTGCCCGAGCTCTCCTGGGTAACCGTGTACGAGACCGCGTCTTGTGGTGCGAACTTCGATGGCCGGGAATACCGGATCTGGAAGGAGTTCAGCTTCGACAGTGCGACCGCGCTGCGGCACGCGCCCCAGGGGAACGCGAGGGGCGGGCTTCATGGTCACACATATCAATTGCGACTGCACATGAAGGCGCCACTTGATGAAGCCATGGGCTGGACGATTGACTTCGGTGACGTCAAGAAGAACTTCGATCCGATCTTTAAGGCGCTAGACCACCAGCCATTAACCGAAATGGACGGCTTGCGCGACGGCGATACCGGCAGTCTCGCAGCGTGGATCTTCGCGCAGGCGCGTCCCAAGATTCCCGAGCTCTCCCGCGTCGATCTGTACGAAACTCCGGGCTGTGGGACTCTACTTGCGGAGAGTCTCGCCGGCCCCTGCATGCCCGTCTGACACTATGTACTCGGTCAAGGAAATCTTCTACACGCTGCAGGGCGAGGGCTTGCGTGCAGGGCGGCCCGCGGTGTTCTGCAGGTTTGCCGGATGCAATCTGTGGACTGGGCGCGAGGAGGACCGGCAACGGGCGATTTGCCAGTTCTGCGACACCGACTTCGTCGGCACAGACGGCAGCGGGGGCGGCAAGTTCCGAACGGCCCTCGAGTTGGCTCGCGCCATAGCCGCCTTCTGGCCAGCCGGAGAGGGCCACCGCTACGTGGTGCTCACTGGCGGCGAGCCACTGCTGCAAGTTGACACGGCACTTGTAAACGCGCTTCACGCTGAAGCTTTCGAAATCGCCGTCGAAACGAATGGAACCTTGCCGGCTCCTGCCGGCATCGATTGGATTTGCGTCAGCCCGAAGGCGGGCGCCGCATGGGTGCAGCGAACCGGAGCAGAGTTGAAGTTGGTGTACCCCCAGCGGGGCCTAATGCCGAACGAGGTCGAGTTAGCAGGATTCGATCACTACTTGTTGCAGCCAATGGATGGACCGGCCGCCGCCGATAACACCCGCCGGGCCATAGAGCACTGTCAGGCGCATCCGGGCTGGCGGCTTTCAGTCCAAACACACAAGATATTGGAGATTCGCTGATGGACGCATCGTCTCCTGTGGTGAGCACGCTTTCCACGGCCCGGGTAGATTCGCGAACAGAGGTTTGCGAACTGTCTCAGCGCTTCTTCTTCGAGGCCGCCCACACGCTGCACCGCTCCATCGAAACCGAAGGAAGTTTGCGTATCCATGGCCATACCTACGAGGCCGAAGTGACGCTGTGCGGCCGACCGGACCCCCAAACGGGCATGCTGATAGATCTGGGCTACCTGCGCTCCGAGATTGCTCGGGTACGGGAGTTGCTGGACCACCGCTTCTTGGACGAGGTGGCCGACTTGGGTCCAGCGACGCTGGAGAATCTGTGCGCCTTCCTTCGCAGACAGTTGCAGGCCAACCTGCCCTTGCTGTGTTCCGTGATGATTGAGCGTCGCGCCAGCGGCGACAAGTGCGTCCTGCGCTGGCCCGTAGCCTCCAACATCTCAATGCAATGACGTCCTCTCTTGCGCTCTCGTCAATCGGCGATGTGCTCGTGGTGGCCGACCAGTTCTTCGGGATTGCCGACATACTGCATCGGCGACTCAATAGCGGCCTGAACGGGGTTGGGCAGATCCAGCCGGCAGCGGACTTGTACGGACTTCTGGTGGAGGAGTACGGGTTGCGGGCACGCGCGCCATTCTGCGCAACGACGCCGCGGCGCATGTCGTGGACAACACTACGATAGAGCAGACCAACTTGGTAAATGTGCTGACTCAGGCGGGCGAGGCAATCGCGCGGGCAGACGAGTTGGCGCAGTTGCGCTGGGTGATTGCCGGCGTGAGCACTTTGTGTGTGGGGATCAGTCCGGGCAAGGGGCGGGTGGTGGATTTTCTAGTGAAGAATATGGCTGCGGACCTGCAGGGTTTCCGCACGGCCTGATTGCTGGCTGAATCGGGCGAGGCCGGCATCGACTAGCAACTACCTGGGCACTGATAATCGTCATGAGGCCTGGGAAGCTCGCTTCGCCATGAACTGAGCGACCGCGTCCACCATACTGCTCGTACCCGCGCCTTGCGCCATCTCCAGTGGTTGGTCGGGCCGGCTTGCAGCCTTGATGCAGTAGTAGGCTGCGTGCTTGCTGGTCTTCCAAGCGAAGACGAAGATCGCAGACCGTTGCACCAAGGCCTTCAGTTGCGGAGTGCAGACGGAGTCCGAATTCAAGCGCACGTCAATGGGCCCGTACGTCGACTGGAGGATTTGCACCGCCCGGCGACCTGCAGCCTCGTCGAGGGTATAGATGCCAATGGTTCCCACCTCTGCACTCTGGCGGCCTGCGGAGGAGCCGGGTGCCGTGACACGCTGCGGAAGAGCCAGGTCGATCCCGGCCTCTTGTGCCAGCATGAGCAGCATCGCAATTTCAAGCTCGCCTATCCTGCTGGCAAATTCCTGACCGGCGACCGTCGTGGCGGTTAGCAGGCGCAGTCGGGCCGCTGGTTCGGGACAGGCCTCCATCGCCAGCACGTCGCAGACGTCCAGCGCCCATCGCATGTGATGTGGGGAGCGCACCTGCTCGAAGACGAGGCCGATGTCCTCAAGGGTTTTTGCATACTCAGGTGCGGTCAGGCCCGCCTGCACCAGATGCTTGAGCACATCACGCACCAGCCTCAAGTCCACATCACTGAACGTGCCTGGCAGCCGCAAGGTCTCCAACAGCGCGGCATACACAGGCTTGCACTGGGGGCGGGGCTCTGCCCTCGCCACAAACACCTCGTGCCAGAGCGGTGCGATGCGACCGAAGACAGCGGGGTACTCCAGGGCCAGTTGCTCCAGAAGGTTGGCTGCTTCGGTGCCGAAGTCTTGCTCGCGCAACAGTTCATCGACCTCAGCCACCCGCGCCCATTCCTTCCAGCGGTCGACATAGGCATCGATGCTCTCGCCGAGGTTAGGATGCCAAGCCATGCGCTGCGCCCAAGTCATCTGGTCGGCAGGGGCGAGTCGGGCGAGTTCCCGAACGCGCGGCCAGGTTTTCGGACAGCGTGCCTCCACATCGGCCTGAACAGGAGGAGGCGCCGCCTCGATGCGCTCCTTGAGCGCCTGAGCCCGCTGCAAGTTCCTGGATTCGTCGACGCACCGGATCAGCGCGCGCAGGACGTCGACGCTGTCCGGCAGCGGCCACAGCAGGTCTGTGGCCCGGTCGAACTGCTCGTGCTCGTAGGCCTGCCAAGCGTCACTGGCAGGGTCCACGGGGGTCTGCAGGTGGGTCACTGCCTGTCGCACTTGCGCCTCCAGCGCACCCCAGGCGCCGCCTGGCAGTTGCTGCAGGAGTAGATTGACGACTTCCGCCTGGGGCGACGGCTGCAGTAGTTCGAAGAGCACGAACGCCTTGAGGACCGCCGGGCGCTGCGACTGCCGACGCGTGCGGAACAGGGGGTAGGCCCGTTCAAGGAGGTTGCCCTTGAACTCCTCCAAGACCCTGTCCAGCGGTGCACCCTGCTCGAACGGGAAGACATCCGCCATGTACAGGCCCTCGAGGACGTCCCCGTAAGTTTCCTGCGGCAGATTTAGCTTGGTTAGGGTGCTCAGCAGGCGATGGCCGGCGATACGGTCCCAGTGCTCGAGTCCTGCAAACAACCGGATTTCGAGGTAGAGGCGGTTTTCCGCGGAGATCCCGAACCGGTCCCTCATTGCGGACAGGGCCAAGTGGGCGGCCCGCTCGTCGCGCGCCAGCAGCGCGCGGTCGAAGTCGGCACGCAGCGCGTCAAAACTCTTTGGAATGCGCGCCACTATGGCGGGCCGCCGCTCCAGTAGGTCGCGGTACATGCGCCACTTGTGCAGCAGACGGCCGTCCTGTTCCGGGCCCTGTGTCCACATGACGAAGTGACGCAACCCGCCGCGCCTGAGCAGGGGCTGTGCATGGCGGTCGGCATCAAACCGGCCGTCCTCGGGCAGGCGGAACCAGGCATAGGTGGGACCGATGAAGGCCTTCAGTTCGGCCTCTAAGGCCCGCAATTGGCACTCGCTGGCCGCGCAGGCATACCAGACGGTGAAGACGTCGCCCTCAAGCCGTACCGGTAGCAGTAGCGGCCTGTCCACCTGACCCTTAGCGTGGTGCCACAGCTCGCCTTGCAGTGCCGCCATGGTGGGAGCCAATTCCTCGGGGCAGTCCTGCGGCAAGAGCCGGAACAAGTTGGGCGGCCTGAAGAAGCCGGCTTGCAGTTCCAGTGCCTGAGTGGCTGCCGCGTCTGTTTCAGGGGTGCTCATACGAATCGAAGTGGGCCCGGGCCTCGCCCACGCTCTCCGGCGCGAAGCTGATGTCAACGGATTCGTCCAGCAGGCGGATGCCGTTGCGGGTGAAGTTCATGGAGCCACTGACCAGGATCTGGTCTGTCAGGATGCCCTTGGTATGAAGGTGGCGATGCACCTTCCACAGGCATTGTCCCGAGACACCGGCGTCGGCCAAGGCCTCTTTGAGGCTGGACTCGAAATACCGGTTGTGGTCGTCGGTCCCAACGTGCAGGTGCAACCGTGCGCCGCGGGTGGCGAGCGAGGCCAGAACCTCCACCAAGTGGATGTCGGTTCTGGGCCATTCCGGGTTCAAGGCCATGAAACCCCTTGGCGGTTGTCCAGGATGGGTATGTTGCTAATCCACGGGGCGACGATGAACACGTGCTCGCTGGGCAGTAGCAACTCCTGGGTGAAAACGAAGGCCAGCGCTTCGTGGACCGCGGACTGCGAGGTGGTGGCGTTCTTGAAGATCTTGCGCACGGGCATCACAGCGTCTCCACCAGTTCCAGCCGCAGCACGATGGATCCGACCGTCCGAGCCACCGACAGCAGGCGCGGGTAGACATTGAGGTATTCCATCTGCACCGGCTGGGTAGTCAGGGCCTGCATCACCTGGGACAGCACCTCCCGATCATGGGGCAGCGCCACGCTGGCGCGGCCGCGTTCCCTCAAGCGTGCGTGGACTTGGCCGAGCCAGTTATCCTCGGCCGCGGGCACGGGTTCGTCCGGCGGAGTCAACCATCGGCTCAACACCAGACGCTCCGTGACTGCCGGCACCAAGTCGTATCGCTGCTGCAGAGGCAGCGCATTGGCACGCAATGCATGGCCGCGGGCCCAGATGACCCCCATGAGCATGCTGAACCGCCAAACCTGCCGCTGCGAAGTCGGCGGCGGTTCCAGCCCCGCACCGGCGAACACCGCGTCGATTCGCTGGTCTTGGCTAAAGATGGCGCAGATCACGCGGGCGTCGACCTCTACCTCCAGCCGCTCCTCCAGTTGCGTCCAGGTCTCCAAGAGTTGCGCAAGGATGCGGTCCAGTCCGTCCGGTGTGCCGGGCCGCAGGACCCTGTTGGCGATCGCCGCCACGTACCCGTGGAAGACGCTGTGCCCAGTCTGGACCAGCTGGAACCGTAGTGCCGCGATTGCCTCCTGCGCCTGCTGCGTGTTCTGGCTGTGACGCACGGCCTGCACCCGTCCCAGGAGATCATGGTCCGGCGTTTCTCCACCGATGCGCCCGATAAAGTTGCGCAATTGCTGGTCGATCACCTCGAACTCCGACATGCCCAAGGCAGCTTCAACCTGCTGGTAGAAGCCGACCGGGTCGGTCGCAAGCGTCTCGATGACCTGTTCGATCAGGCCGTTGCCACCCGGATTGATTTCGGTGATCCAGATGCGATGGCCCGGTTCAATCTCGCCACTCTCATTGGGGCCGGCGTCCACGTCGACCGCCAGGTCGTCGCCGTCCACCTGGGGACAACTGGTCTGGATCGCCTCTACCAACGCGGCCGCCAAGGTGTGCTTCATGACCCGGGTCAGCCAGGCGTCCCATGACGCGTCCACCGGTTCCAACAGGTGCTCGCCGATCGCGCGCAAGCTGGCGATGACATCGGTGCGTGCCAGACCTCTGCGCAGCTTGTCGCGTAGGCGATCGGGATCCTTGGCCTGGCCGTTTGCCCCGCGGCCTTCGTCGTCATCGTCGCCGCCTTCGTCGTCGGATGGTGCCGGGGCCTGGAACAGGGTCTCCAAGATGGGCTCCAGCGCCAAGTTTTGGGGGCTCGCGGCGACCCAGTCAAGGGCGGTGCGCAGGTCGTCGCCGTCCTGGGTGCAACGCTGCATGATGGCCGTGAGGAAGATCTCGGCCATCCAGTGGCGAAGGAAGACGTTTGGCTCCAGAGCCTCGAGGCCTTGGCCGTCTCGCGCCTCGCAGAAATATCGGGCGGTTCGCAAGCCCCTAAGAGTGGGTGCATGGTCGAGGTCTACCGCCAAGTGCGGACTCAACGGCAGGTCCAGTTCGAACCTGAGTGCATCGACGTCAATCTCAAAGCCAACGCCACAGGGCCGCCCGCGGTAAGTGAACCGGAAATCGATGCGCTGGTCGACGGTGGACTCCCCGTGCCCGCCGCGGCCGCAAGAGAGCCCCCAAGCGCAGGCTGGCGATAGACCCCACTGCATAACGTCGCACGCAGGTCGGCGACTGGGCGGCATGGGTATGAGCACGCACCCCGGAAACGAGGGCGGCGATCCCCACCCTACCGTGCGGCGGGGGAAGGGGTGGCCCTCGCGACGGGCAAAAACCTGAGAACTCCACACGAGACGCGCATTAGAAGTCGCCTTCACCAGCGGGAAGTTAGGATTGCCGTCGTCGGGCGTCGGCTGGAGTTTGAGAACGCGCGGACGGAAGGCGGGAAGTTGCTCGACCTGCCGGCCATGCTCGACGTGGAAACCTTGGTGGGGCTCCAGGTCGTACCAATCGCTCACTTCGACATCGAGTGTGGGTTCGAGGTCGCTGTCCTGCACTGCCTGGAGCAACCTGGCCTCATCCACTCCCAACCACAGCGCATGGTCATAGCGCTTGGAGACCTTGCCCGGCGCCATCTCGCCCAAGGCCTGCTGCACTGGCAGGTAGGACTCCCGTTCGGCCTGCGGCCGGTCGATGCGGACCTCGGGAAGGCTCAGGTCGCTGAACAGGGTGCCCGGCACGAATTCGGGCAGGGGATGGTTCGTACGGTAGTCCGTTTGGGGCTGGCCGTTGGCCTCCCAATTGCGTTCGAGGCGCCGTAGCGCGGTGGGCGCGGCCTCCAGCAGCAGCGGGCGAGGATGCTCCCAGAGCAGGGCATCCACGCTCTGTCGCGGGAGGTCCAGAGCGGCCATCAAGTGCTGGGCCAGGCTTTCGGCATCGTCGGGTCGGGTCAGCAAGGAATGGAGAAGCCGCTCCATGCGCTTGCGGCGCACGTGGAAGGCAACGCCGCGACGCGCGGCGTGTACGGCCAAGCCGTCTTGCAAGGAACTGACGATCCTCCAGGCATCGGACTCCAGTTTCCCGAATCGCTCTGGGGTGAGCGGAAAGTCGTTAGTGCGGACCAACCCCATCAACGCCTGTTTCATCGCGGGCGTTAACCGGCGATGCGTCTCCGGCGGTCCGGACAGGTCCTGCCAGACCGAGCCCCTTGGCAGACCAGCCTGCATCTGCACGCCCAGGTAGTCCAGCAAGGCGTAGACCGCCTGCATGCGCTGCACGTAGCGATTACCCATGGGCAGGTCACGCGGGGGCAATTCCGGGTCGAAGAACTGCTCGTAGGCTTGGTAGGCTTGGCGGTCGCGGCCATAGTCGGATAGGACCATGATGGTCCAGGGACGCATGTGACGCGTACGTCCTGCGCGCCCTTTGCGCTGCAGGAACTGCGCCATGTCCCGCGGGGCCTTGTGCTGCAGGACCATCCCCACGGCCTCGTCGTCGTACCCCACCTCGAGTGCGGCAGTAGCGACAACGATCTCGGTGTGGTCCGCGACGCCGGAGTCGTAGGCGGTCGTGCGCCCGACCTGGTGGCGCTTGCGCAGGTCGTGCCCAATCTGCACCGGCAGACGCCAGTCCTGGCCGGCTTCATAGCGGCCGCTGTTGACCAGGTCCGGTTGGCGCAGGTGTGCCAAGCCACCATCTGGATGGCGCCGCGTGGCTTCCCGGCCTTGGGCGGTCCGGCCCTCGGCATCCAGCAGGTCCGCGTACAGGCGGTTCGTGGCGTCCATCTGGTCGGTGAACGCGAAGGCACGCCAACCGGCGAACGGCCGGGAGGCCCGGTCGAACTGGCCACGGGTGTCCAGAAGACGGCTGCCGAGCATCAGCGTCTGAATAGACGTTGACAGCAACGCAGCCTGGGACACCGGATCTCCGCGCAGGGCGACCATGTACTCGGCACCTTCGCTGTCCATGTCATCCGGACTGGGCGTGATCTCGCTCACGGCGGTTTCATTAAGCCCGACGAGCGAAGCGAAGAAGCGCTCTCCTTCAGAGATCGTGGCGGACAGTCCCACGAAACTGGCCCGTCTCCCACTCAGCCGAGACCAGCGCCGCAGTAGGTGGGCCACCTGGGCGCCGTAGGTGCCCGAGTAGACGTGCACCTCGTCGAGCAGAACCAGGGAGGGCGTGCGCTCGGCATCCGGTCCCAGCCCGAACAGGTGGCGCATGTCGGAGTCCGCCATCCGCTGGTTCAGCATCTCGACGGAGGTGAACAGGATGTCGGGTGGCTGCTCCTGCATGGATTGGCGCGTCAGGTGCAGGGTAGTGCGGTCGACTTGGTGGCCGCACTTCACGCAGGTCAGGCGCTGCAGTTTCCCCTCAAGGTCCTGCGGCACCACCCCCATCGAGGAATTGCAGCCCGGTGCTGGGCACTTGAAAAACGGGCAGGCACCTTGGTGGTCGTTCCAGGCGTACTTGATGGAAGCGAGCGTGTTCGGCGTATCGCCGTACAGCACGCCCACGCTGATCGGCCGTCCACCGCGGTTGCCCAGCAGGTCGTCGAATTTGCGCGCTTGGCTGTAGACCTCAGACAACTGATCCTTGAGAAGCTCGTTGCGCGGGTAGATTGCCAGGATCCGCACCCCACCCGAGCGCGGGTGGGTCAGTTTCTGGGCGGCGAGCCAGCTTAGCGCGGGCAGGTAGAAGGCCAGGGTCTTGCCGCTGCCGGTGCCGGCGGACACCAGGGTGGCGCTGACGTACTGCTGGTCCAGGGCCCCGAGGATGCGCGAGGCCGCATCCAGTTGAAAGCGGCTGAGTTGCCATCCGGGACTGGCCTTTCCCAGCCAGTGGCGCACGGCGTGAAGGGTCTCCTCGGACTGCACGCTGGATGCCAGGGACTGCTCTGCGTCCTGTATCCCCAGGTTGCGTTTCGGGTAGCGGCGTGGCCGCCATAGCAGGCGGTAGTCGGCCACCAAGGTCGGGGCGGCGGCCCAGCCGGTCGGCCCTTTGTGGCGGGGCATCAACTGGCGCAATCGGGCGAGCAGGCGCAAGCCTTCCGCCATGCGGGTGCGCCAGCGCTGGGGCGCCTCCAGCCCGCGAGCAGGTACCTCGAAGATCAGTCCAAGCAACTTCAGGCGCTCGAGCAGGTCCTCGGCCGTATGCACGGTGCAATCAGCCCGCCCGCGGACCTCCACGTACTTGTCACCCAGGAAGACGCCGTTGAGAACATCATGGACCTCCTGGTCGCCAAGGGCCGAATCTACCAAGCCCCAGACCAGGACCCGCACCTCGCGCTGCTCCAGCGCGTTCAGGGCCGCTTCCACCAGGGCTAGGTCAGCACTGAGCGTCATCGGACGCAGCTCCTCACGATGTACCTTCCCAACTGGTCATTTTTCGACAGCCACGCCAACACGGTGGGCGTGACTAGGGCAAGGGAGGCCCCGCCTGCGTTGAGGGCGCGGAAGAACTCCTCGACGTCGGTCGGAGCGTCAAACCGCAGCCGACCGGCAATCTCCTTGCAACTGTCGATGGCCTGAGCGAAGGCCTCCGGGTCGCTTGCGGATCTCGGATTTTCCATGCTGGCCAGCCGCGAGGCGGCGCGGTACTGCGCCTCGTAATCGGCTAGTAGTGCGTCATTCTGGGGCAGCGGCGAGGCGGTGGCCCGCAGTTGGTGGGAGGGCGTCAGCTGGCGGAATTCCTCCACCTTGAGCGCCCAGGCGCGCTTGACTTGATCCCACGCGGCGCCGGCAGTCTTCTGCGCCGTCTGCAGCAGTCGGACCCAGAGATCCCCTTCCGTCAGGGACTCGATGTCCGCGCGCTGCTCGAGACGCTGAGCCGCTTCATGCGCAAGTTGCCGCGTATGAGTGAACTGCTCCGGGTAGGACGCCAGCTGTGATAAATCGACATTCAGCCAGTCGGCCCGCTGGCGTGCCGCATTGAGGACGCCCAGTTTTCATTCCATTGCTGCATGCGATGTTCGATGGCCTCGCCGTCCTGGGCGCCCCGACGAGCCGTTTCCAACTGCGCGAGCGTCGACTCCAGGCTGCTGCACAATTCCATCAACTTCATGGCGCTTCTCCCAGGGAACGCAAGTTCTTGATCAACTGGCCCATCTTCTCGGCGACATCCGCGCCGCCCTCGGCACGCAACTGCGCCGTTGCGTTCCTCTGCGTGGCCTTGACCAAAGCGGCGACGCTATTGAGCGCATGGTTTGCCGTACCGAGCAGGACCACGTCCACCTTGGCCCATGTGGTCAACTGCGCCTGTAGAGTGTCGTCAGCGCCCGGCTCGCTGAAGTCACTAAGGGCTCGGAGAAACTCTCTCGCATCGGGCGTTTCCATCCACGCGATTGACCGCTCGATCTCCGCCATGTTGGTGCATTGGCTGGCAAGGACGCCGGCCTTCCGCGCGCTAGAAACCACGGCGTTTAGCGCGGCCGGGACGCCGGCATCAAAGGTGGGCCCTGCCAACTCGAGCACGCCGGGCCTGAGCGACCTGACGGCGTTGCCAAGGCGCGTTACCACCGACTGCAGGCGCGTCGCCGACAACTCGCCGATCGCGGTGCCCAGGGACACGTCGTCGAACCGAAGCTGACCCGTCTCCGCTCCTTCCTCCGTGGCCTTCCATGCCTTCGCTGCCCGCACGCTGTCGATGGCATGCGGCGTTGCCCCGTCGCCCTGGAAGCAACAGACCTTCTCCAAATAGAGCTTGCGCAGCGCCTCGCGCGATTGGATGGCCCTTTCCTGGAGAGCGATGACCTGCCCGACGTGGGGCACTTCGCGTAGCGCTTCGCTCGCCTGCATCGGCACCGCAACAGCGAGCATCTCGGCAAACCGGGGTTTGGCCGGATCCCCGCGCTTCGCCAGACGCAACAGGAGTGCCTGCCGATGCAGGATGCGCCCCAGCACGGCCGCCTCCCGCTCGGCCTTTTGCACGAAGTAGGCACGGGCTTGCTGCTCCAGTTGGTCCAGGAGCGCCTGGGCATAGGCATAGTCGTCCTCGGCAACGGGGTAGTCCCAGTTGCTGCCGTTGACGTCCCACCGGTCCAGTGCAGCCAGCGCGCGCCGAACGGTGGCCGGGATGGGCCGTACTTCAGGCGCTACCACGAACTTGGGAGTGGAGGTCGGGTTGCCAACCTGCGCAAACGGCAGCCAGAAGAACTCCTTCCTGATCTGACCGTAGGCCATACGCAGCGAGTTCCAGTCCATGCGCTGGCCCAGAGCCGTCGCTAGCACGGTGCGAAGCCGGTTGGCCCGGGTCTGCGTCAAAGGGCCGGTCGCCCACGCTTCCAGGTCCTGCTCCATGCCTGAGGTGCCCAGTTGCTGTACTGGCGGCGGTGAGGCAGGCGGGGAATGAGTGCCCCCTGCGGTTGGAGGAGGTGGTGGTGGCAGCGGCGCGGATGCGACGCCGAACGGCCAAGGCAGGCCAAAGGCCTCAAACACGCCCCGTGCCACTGCCGGCGGGTCGCTGAGGTTGCGCGGATCGCCGGCCCAGAAGGCCAGTAATGGCACCAATCGATCGTGGACGCCCGCATCGCGGCCCTGCGAGCGCAACTCCAGATCCGCGTTGGTCTTGAGCGTGGCGGCCTTGAAGTTGGGCGGCGGGAATTGGCCGTTTAGCTGCGCGTCCCGCTTGAGCAACACGTCGCGCAGCACCGCGTTTATGAACTTGCGCGGGTTGAACAGCAATTTCCCGTCGACGGTCATCTCGCGCCGCGCGAGCACACTAACGGCCAGTGGCGACAGGGGAAAAAGAGGATGCCCGCTCTCGGTGCCGAAGGCCTCCAGTTGCTCCTGCTCCTGGTCCTCCAGTTCCAGCCTGAAGGGTCTGACCCAGGCGTTGAGATCCTGTTCCTGGCTGTCCCGGAACTGCTCGCGCAAAGCCTCAACGCCCCACCTCGCCGCGTTGAGGTAGCGGCCGGCCATACGGGTGAGGCGCTGGATTACCTCCTCTTCGGAGGCACCCATGTTCGGGATCACCCATTCGCGCTTGGCCCGTGTCAGGATGGTCTGCCGACTGGGCAGGAAGCCGTCGGTGACGGCGAGCGCGGTGCGCAGCGGCGCTCGTACACGATGGCCCCCGTGGTCGCTCTCGGAGATCATGAGGCTCAGGAGAGTTTCCTGGATGCCTGCGAGCGCCGCGAAATCCTCAATCAGCAGAATCAGTTCCTTCCCGTCCTGCAGGAGGCGGGCGCGGATGTCGTTCACGATCTCCTCGAGCGTGCGCTGGCCCAGTGCCTCCGAGAAGCGGAAGACGCTCCTGAGCGCAGCATCCAGTTCGTCTTGCAGCACCCGTGCCGCCACCGACGCGCCGGCGCCGTCGTTACCCTGCAAATGCTGGATGTAGACTTGGGCCTCGCGGGAGACTGTGGTGACGTCGAAATCCGCGGGCACTGCGAGATCCCCGGGCACGAAGCGCCGCGGATCGCCCGAAGATGATTCGCTGCCTCCATTGAGTGCCTGGCCAACGATCCGCAGCAGCACCGGTTGGAGCCAATGATCGAAGGTCTCCCCTGAAACAGGACAGTCTGTAGTCCGCGCGCATGGAGCGCGCGCTCGCGTAGGGACCGATCGTTGGCGTTGCCGGCCTTCAACTCGGCGATCCACTGTTTCTCACGTGCCTTCAGTTCTATGGTCAGCGCAGTGGCCAGCATTCGGCTGGCAGTCTCGGGGTTGAGCGTGTCAGTGGCCCGCCCAAGTTCTTGGCGCAACCGCCCGAACTCCTTTCCTTCCAAGGGAGCCAGCATGAGCTCGACGACCTGGCGCAGACTGGCTGTCTTGGGCACCAATACGATCACGAGCCGGTCGCGCTGTAGGTGCCGCTGCAGCTGGGCATGGAGCCACCGGATCATGTGGGACTTGCCCACGCCGGAGTCACCGGTGATCGCGACGACAACCGCGCTGCCGTCATCCGCCGGCGCAAGGAAGGCGTCCAACAACTCGCCCTCAGTCCTTGCCTGCTCCGCGCCGGTGCCGACCTCGCGCACCTTCAGCGGCATAGGTTCGTGGACAGCCAGCAGGACGGCATCGTCCGCCGTTTCAGCCTCCGTGCGGATACAGTCATTGATCGCCTTGAGCGATGGCCAGAAGTCGATCAAGTGGTTCATGCCGCGGCCCTCCGGGCGTCCGCGCGACGGATCCAGGTGAATCGCAGGTCGGTGCGAACACCAGCTTGCCCAGTGAACACAACGCCGGAGCGGGTGTCCGCGCGGTTCTCCAGAAAGATCTCCTCGTTGCGCATCAGGTTCAGCAATGCACGCGACAGTGAGGTCGACAGTTGCCCCTCGGCAAGTGACGGCAAGGCTTCCTGCCGCAGGTGGGACTGCACCTCGCGCCGCCAGACACCGCCGTCCAGAACTGGTAGCTTCATCGCAAGCTCATCGATGAAGCTCGCCACGGGCGAGCTCTGCTCCGGTTGGAGGAGGTCTGGCAGCACGTCCCGGATCGCGACCGTCGGATCTACTTCGATCTCCGGCTTGAGAACGGGCCTAAGGAAGCCGAGGAACTGCCCCCAAACCTTTAACCCGGAACGGCGAGTGTTGTTCTGCATGAGTGGCGGCGTTCCGTCCACCAATTGGCTGCGTTCAAGCACTTCCAAGTTTGCATACAGGGGACGGTAGACGTCTTGGGCCAGGACCCACGCAATCGACTTTGTGAAGTCGGCTGCGCGGGAACTCTCGGTGGCCCAAAGGTCCCCATTGTTGTCCGGGTGCAGGGCGCGGGCGCGGGCGGCGGTCCTGACCTGGGCAACGAG
This sequence comes from Ramlibacter montanisoli, assembly GCF_013087525.1. Lineage (GTDB taxonomy): Bacteria > Pseudomonadota > Gammaproteobacteria > Burkholderiales > Burkholderiaceae_C > Ramlibacter > Ramlibacter montanisoli. Next base: position 3,796,784 of record NZ_JABFCS010000001.1, read on the forward strand.
GTCGATGTCCTTGTCCAGTCGTTGTTGCGGACGCTGCGCCAGTTCGATGCCTTCGCTGCCCTCGATGAAAAGCCCCAGCTCGATCCAGCGCCCTAGCGTCTGACGAGCCTGCTTGCCGTCCTCATTGGCCACACCCTTAGGGGCAACGGTCTCGACGAGCTCGTCGCGGGCAACCGGTCGCGTGCTACGCGCCAGCGCGTCATACAGAACAACCAGGACATTAGGTAATCCGTCTGAGGCGAGGTTGAGTATGCTCATCTGGAAAGATCGTTCACGACTTCTTCGGCATGGATGTGAGGGGTGGTGTCGATCAAGCGACGGCCTGGATGGACGGGGTGCACCAAGTTGTCGGGGATGACCAGTATCTCTAGGGCGGCACGGGACGTCCACAGAGCATCAGGGATCGGCACAGCCGTTCCAAGTCCCCAGACAGTGAGCCGCACCTCGTTCTCTCCGGTCGCCTGGCCCGTCATGCCGCCAGCGCGGAGGTCCTCGACAAATGGCCAGGTGGCCGGCGGTTGGCCTGATCCCTTCAGTACAGACTCCTCTAGGCCGGCGGCTACTCCTGGCCCCAAGACCAGGGTGTGGGGATGAAGCACGTGGATCAGCACGCGCAGGACCGCATGGCATCGGCCCGCATAGTGCGCATTCGAAGGCACCGAGATAAAGAGCAGGTTGTCGGTGGCCAGCGGCCATCGAGAGGTCCAGGGCTTGTGGCGCTCTCGCAAGCTGAAGTGGTTCAGGCGCGGAACCACGGGCGCGACTGGCCTGCTCTGCCAGCGGGTAGCGCCCCAGTGCGCGGGGCAGCCGCCGCAATACTGCGCCACGGGTGACCAAATGCCGTCGCGCATGATTGAATAGGTCTGCCGGAGGGCTTGGGAGATCTCCATGCGGCCGGTGACCACCGAGAGCAGGGCCCGAAAACCCGCTTGGCCCGCTTCTCGTATCCGTGTGCGGCCTTCGGCCAGCGCTGCGTGGAAGGCCTCTTCTTGGCGGAGGTTGTCCTGCAGCAGTCGTACCGCTGCGAACCGCGCGTCCTCCTCCGAAACTACTTCCTGAGGGCTCTCATCCCCGCGGGCTTTGGTAAGGGCCACCAACTCCAGCATTTCCGCCCGGGCCATCAGGATCAGCGTCTTGATGTTCCATTCGGCACTTGCATCGGAGTTCTGCACCAAGCGAGCGGGCAGGCGTTCAAGGTTGAGCCAGTACACATCAGTTTGATGCGGATCGTGCTGCGCCTGCTGGATCATGAGGCGCCATCGTTCGAAGGCGGTTCTTTCGCGGGCCACCTTGCTGATGGCCATGCGCCGGGCCTGCCCCATGTCCTCGTCTGTGTAGACGAGGATGCTGGCGCTCGCCAAGCCGTCCCGGCCTGAGCGCCCCACCTCTTGGTAGTAGCGGTCCAGCGATTCCGGCAGGGTGGAATGGATGATGGTGCGCACGTCACCCTTGTCGACGCCCAGCCCGAAGGCGGAGGTCGCCACCATTGCGTCGAGTTCGTTTCCCTTCCACTGGTTGAGCAATTTCTCGCGTTCCAGCGCACTCGTCTTTCCAGTGAAGGTGGCCAGTCGGGAATAGCCCGCGTTGCGCAACAGGCCTGCCCAGCGTTCGGCCTCGTCAGGGCGCGTCACATACAGGATGAACGGGCGCGGAGCAAAGCGTACGGTTTCCATGACCTGCTGCTGCCTCGCCGCCTCGGTATCTGCACGAGAAAACGCGTAGCGCGGCTCGGGCCGCAGGTAGACCCCTGCCACCAAATGGACGCGCTGGCCTGCGGAAAAAGGTGTTTGAGTGCGTCGATGGTCGCCGCAGTCAGGGTTGCCGAGGCCAGCACAAGACGCAGAGTCGACCCGGGGGCCAGTCGCTGAAGGCTGCGGATCAATGCCGGCAGCAACTGAAAGGCAGGCCGGAAACCGTTGCCCCAGCCAATCACCAAGTGCGCCTCGTCAACCACCACGTGGGAGACCCGGCCTGCCCGGGCGGCGTCCTCCAGAGGCGCTCGCAGCGTCGAGGTGGCATGCTCGGGCGACAGGAACAGGACTCGCTGCCGGCCATCGCGGATGGCTTGCCACACTTCCCGCCGCTGGTCTTCCTTCAGACCGGCGTGGTAGGCCAGAGGCGGCAGGGAGGCATGCGGGTCGTGGGCCAGCAGAATGGACCGCATACGCTCGGCCTGGTCGATTGCCAGAGCCACGGTCGGAACGATCGCGACGGTGATGCAACCGGGGTCGGCGAGCAGGGGCGGCAGTTGCGCCAGGACGCTCTTGCCGCTGCCTGTAGGCAGGTTGGCGATCAGGATTTCGCCCAATGGCAGTTGGACCAGAGCCCGCACAGCCTCGCGCTGCCCGTGGCCGGTGTAGGTGGGCAGCCCCAGCAACCGCTCGAAGACTGGATCGGCATTGATGCGCGTGTCGCTGCGGGCATGCACCTGGCCGAAGACTTCGTCCAAGAGGTCGGCCTGCGATCCGAGGAATGTCAGTCGCGGCGGTATGGCCCGGATGACGAGCCAGTCGCCGTTGTCCTGGGCCTCGAATCCCTCAGCGCGCCACTGGGTGGCGGTTGGCCAACCTCGGGCAGCAGGCACGCGCATGCGTGTACCTGCTTCCCGCGAGGCCGCATGACCGAGCGATGCCTGCCGCAATAGGGGCATGAGATCCGACATGCAGGTTGCGTCCGGCCCAGCCCGTAGGCGAGTCAGGACTTGGCGGATGCGATCCAAGATTGGGTCCACCGCTTTTCGATCAGGAATCGGGACCGCGGGCCAATCGGCCATAGCCTCGAGCAGACTCGCGAGGTCGAAGTCCTGCGTCATTCAGTTTCGAAGGAATGAGGGGACACGAACACTGCACCTACGACGTCTAGGTGGAACCGGGGGCGTGTGACGGCGATCATCAGGCGCTCGTGTCGATCCAGTTCCGCTATCAGTTCCGCCTCCTCTGCCTGTCGGGCAAAACTGGAAAGGCGTGCGATTCGGTTCTGCAGATAGGCCACCCGCGTCTGCAGTTGCTCGTTGAGCAGGCGCGTGGCCCTCGCAATCTGGTCCTGTACGGTGCCGAGATCGCGAACATGGGCCAGCGCGTCCTCACTAGCCTGCTGGCACACCCGCTCCCAGTCCTGCAGCCACGGCACGTCCTCGCGCGTCGACAATTGTTGCCATCGTCCTGAGTTAAGGTTGAAGTCCTGCCCGGTCTCGGTAAACGCCGGTTTGGGCCGGTAGGCCGTGGTGAGATGGTCGGGCGGTTGCGCTACGGCCCTGCGGTCCACCCCGATCCAGGCGGTGACGAACTGCGGCGCGAAGCACCCATCAACGCGGCGGCGTAGAGCCCGATCGGATGTGATGCCAGCGGCGCCGCGGGTGGGATCTCCCTCTCCGAGGTCGGCCTCCACGAGGAAGTCAAAGCGGAAGAACAGGTCATTGCCGCAAGCGTCGACGGCGCAATAATCTGGCCAGTGCCGCCATACGGCGAAAACTCGCCCGCGATCGTCGGTTTGGCAGAACGAAAGCAGCGCCTCCACCAACGGGTCTCCGAAGCGCAGGGGACGCACGCGTTTGGCTTGACCGTCCTTGGAGAGGGCCGTATTGCGGCGAAGCGAATAGGGGTAGGACAGTAGGTTGCGGGAACTGGCCCCTGGGGCTTCGGTGTCCAGGGTTCCAACAAAGTCCGTCACGAAAACGGACAAAGGGAACAGCGTGGGTGCGGCGCCACCGTTCGAATACCGGGTGCGGAAGACCTCCTCACCCGACGGCAGGGTGCCCTTCCATGGCAGGGTTACCCGCCCGAGCAGCAGCGTCTTCTCGGCCAATTCACGGAAGGCCCTGCCCCAAGGCCCCCAGTCATGATCCACGGCCTCCAATTCCTCGTAGCTGTCGTCGGACTTGGCACCAAGTGAGTCTAGGGTGTCCTGCTGGTCGATGCGGCGTCGCTCTCGAGACATCCGCCCGTCCGGACCCGCCAGCGCGTCCTCGAGTTCGACGAACGCCGTGGTGCCAAGTCCCATCCACTGCTGCGGAAGCGACTGCATGACCTCGTCCACAAGGTACTGCAAGCTGGCGACTGACTGCGCGAACACCTCGAACCCGCGCTCCAGGCAGTCCACCCAAGCCATCTCGTCCGGGTCGTCCGAGCAGACGATGGCTACCGATTCGATAGCGTTGCCGCTGCCGAAGCGGTCGAAGCGGCCCATGCGCTGCTCGACTCGATTGGGGGACGCCGGGAAGTCGAAGTGGATGACGACCTTGCGTCCGCCATGCAGGTTCAGGCCTTCCTCCGCCGTCTGATCGCACACGAGTACGCGGCAGCCTTCGGGTTCGCGCATGAAGCGGCGCCAATCGTCCGACTCCAGCCTGCCGCGATCGGGATCGAGGTCGTCGAACTCGTCTCGGTGGCGCACGCGGTGCCGAACCACTTGGTTCCTCAGGAGAGCCTGAAGGGATTCAAACACCTCGTCCGCGATCTGGGGTCTGTCGCAGAACACGGTCACCTGGACTTGAACTGCCTGCAACTGCGACAGGATCTCGTTGCTCAGGGCCTTGAGTCGCGTTTCCCGCTCTCGCGATTGCTTCGACAGTGCATCGACGCGTGATGCCTGGACCAAGTGCTCCAGCATGGCGCCAGGTTGGGACCGCAAGACCTGCTCGAGCGAGTCCTCTCGGGTTGGCTGGATGGCGTGTTGCAGTACGAACCGATCCAGGGAGTCGTTCACTGCCTCGTTGACCAGCATCAGGCGTAATTCCTCAATGGCCACATGGCGTTGCCTCTGGAGGTCGCAGGCGTACGCGACACGCCGCAACCCTGACCTCTTTGGGGTTGCCCACGGAAAGGACCGGCGGCGGTTCCGCAGAATGCGGCGGTGCAGCTTGTAGGTTTCTGCAATATGCAGTCGCACTGCCTCGAGTGCGTCAACGAATTCCTCGTCGTCCTCCTCGGGCAGTTGCTGGACGATCGGCCTCAGGCGTTCCACCCGGGACTGGAGAAGTGCGTCATCCTTGAAAGCGACCACCAATCGGTCCAGGTCATCTTCCATCACCAGCGCGTTCTCCGGAATTAGGCGCGCGACCAACTCCGCGATGAGTTGGCGGGACTCGATCCGTCGCCTGAACCCATCGAGATCGTCCAGGGGAAATGCCACAGGGTCCAATAAATGAAGCATCTTCAGGAAACCCTGGGTATCCGTGAGGGCCGGGGTGGCGGATAACAGAAGCATGGCGGCCACGGAAGGCGCGTATTGGCTGACTAGGCCGAACAGTGAGACCCCGTTCTCGTCCTTGTCGGTAGACAGGTGGTGGGCCTCATCGATCACAAGCATCCCCGCCTCTGCGATGCTCTTCTTCAGTTCGCGAAGGTCGTCGGAGGCAAGGACGCGCACTGACTCGTCCATCCATGCGTCCAGATTGAACTTCCGAATAAGCTCGGCACGCCACTGGTCCACCAGCGAGGCCGGGGCGACCACCAGCACGCTGGCCGTCCGGGGTTGTCCAAGACGAACTGCCGGATCAGGACGCCAGCCTCAATGGTTTTCCCAAGTCCGACTTCGTCAGCGAGCAGGTACCGCTGGACGGGGTCCTGCAGGACGCGCTTAATGACCTTGTACTGGTAGTCGGTGAGTTGGATGCTGGAGGACAGGAGTGCGCTCATGCCCAAGCTGGCTGCCCGCTGGCGCGTGACCTCCTTCATGAATAGGCTGCGCGCATCCGAAAAACGCGGCGTTTCGGTCACCTGCCGCACCAGGAAACTCACCAGATTGCTGATCGGCCGACGCCAACGGATCTCCAGTTCGGAAGCAGGTACGTTCGCAATCTTCTTGTTGGGAAACTGAACGAGCAGGTTGCTGCCCTCGCCGTCCAGAACCCGGCCGACCTGCCATCTCGAGGTCGCTTCGTCTAGCCTGTAAATCCGGGCCTGTGGAGGTAAATGAACCGATTCAATCTGCGGGAGGGGGATCCGCAGCTGCGTAGGTTCAGCGTCGTACGGGTGGTCAAAGAAGCGGACCACTCCGGTGTCTGCTTCGGTGCTGACGAGTTTGCCGATACCAAAGTGAACCCAAGGTGCCTGGCGGACGCGTACGAACTCGCCGACCATTGTCTGCCCCGCCTTTGCCATTAATACAGCCCCTCTGGCTTGCAGCCTGCCAAGAAGCAGGTTGTCGGGCTATCTTATAGCGGCTCAGGAAAGCTCTTGCTAGGGTGAATGGCAGGTCCAGGCACAGACGCGGGCGTACACACGGCTGAATGTGCTCACTGCTTTGTGGAGTCTAGACGTGGAGGAAGCGCGGCGAATCCCTCGCGGGCCCATGCCCGTCGTAACGATGAACTTCCGTCGTCCAGATCGGCGGTACCTAACGACCTCCGACTATCGGCGGGATGCGATGCGACTCGCCAAGAGCCGCGACTGCGGGCAGAGTGACGGTCTTCGCCTACTTTGGCGCGCACGCCTGGCCCAGAACGCTCGAGTGCGACGACTTCTCCGAGTACGATGCCCTGCTTGCCCAAAGTATTACCCGGGCCCGGGCGCCTGATCCACGCCCGCGAGAGTTGCATGAGCAGTGGATCAATCCTGACCGCGCGCCGGGGTCGTCCGAAAAGCCTATAGGGCCGCTGGGTGCTGACTCTCCATTGGCGGAACGCGTGCTCGTTATCTCGGCAACCAACTGGAGTACTGCAGGCGGAGATAAGATAGCTCGCGGCTGGGTAGGCGCGGCCAACAAGAACAATGCTCGCAAGGAGAACCCAAGATGCTGTGGAAGCCGGCAACGTACGGTGAGCATGCCTTCCTGCGGATGTACACGGTCGTAGCAGAGGACATCGAGGTAGGGCGGCGAGGCGGACTGGATTACCTTGTGTCCGAAGAGCGGTTTAGAGTGTTCACCAAACTCGCCGCAACTCTGGAAGTGTTCTACCGATCCATGCGAGTCGCTAAACAACTCGCCCAGGACGCCCGCCACCTGGAATCTGCAGCACTGGGCAAGCGCTTGAGGTCGGAAGTGGACCTTCCTGCTGAGCTCTGCCAAGACCGGGCTTTCCTTGAGTCGGCTCTACTTGCAGGAAGGATCATTGAAGACGCGAAGGGAATCCCAGTGGGTTTGGCCAACGGGATATATTCCGAGGAAGCGTCCCGCTGCTACATTTGCGCAATTCCGCTGCAGAAACTGCATCCTAATCAACGCGACCACCGTTCGCTCGACCATCTCTGGCCACTGTCACTTGGCGGTGAAAGCGCTGAGGGTAATCTGATGCCAGCGTGCAAAGATTGCAATGAGAAGAAGAGGCACATGGCAACTTGGGCGCTCGCGCCCATTGCAGCGTATCACGTGGCCGACAAGGGAGTGACGTTACCGGAGACTTGGCGTATCCCCTTGGCATGGGCTACGCTGATGAAGGCCGCGATGAACGATGGAAGACTGCGTACCCTGAAGAGCGCCGCAAAAACCGCGCAACCGGTTGCGCCAAACGTGCCTTTAGAGCATCGGCGTGGCTATGTCTTCATGGAGACGATGCAAATGGCGGGCGCATGATGAGTACAGCAAAGCGAGCAAAAATCACCTTCAGCTATCCAGCCCTCCTGCATCGACAGCGTGGGAAGAATTCCAATCCCTTCGTGCTCTTCCATGCGCCGGCGCGCGATGTGCTCAGGTGGGCAGAAGTTGATCGACTTTCAGATACGAACACAACTGGAGCACAACGACCCCTACGTGAATTGAAGGTGCGCAAAGTTGATAGGTTTTTGGGCGCCGATCCGCACAATAGCATTCCAACCTCAGTCATTGTCGCACTCGACGAGGACGCAATAACGTTCCGGGGTAAGGAAGATCCGGAAGGTGGGGGGAGCACGGCAGTCTTACCATCACGGTCAGGCCGACAGCCGCTAAACCGGGTCTAATAATCGATGGTCAGCACCGTGTGTACGGCGTCGAAGAGTTCAACCCTCAGTTGCACATCAACATAGTGGGGATCATAGGGGGGATGATCTGGAGCGCGCGTTTCAGTTCGTCGTCATCAATAACAGTGCCACGAAAGTTCCAAGGGATCATATTCAGGCCCTCAATCTTCATTTCGACAAGGACAAACTCAATGCGCGATTGCTGGAAAGCGCTGGAGTCACTCTCGGTATGAAAGAGGGTAAATACGACGACCTACTTACGGTCAATAGCACTGCGCCGTTTGAGCGTCTCCTTGTTCTTCCAACGAACCCGCACGGAATTGTGCAGACAAGGGCGATAGAGGGTGCTGTGGCCGAAGTACGGGATCGTGGTGCGTTGCTAGGTATAGAGGATCTAGAGCGCGACGTCTTCCTGGCCATCTGGCAGAAGATCAAGGAGGTGTACCCCGCGAAGGTGTGGAGCAAATATCCAGATAGCCGTTTGCTCATGAACGTTTCAATCGTATCCCTCACCGCGTTCATCCTCGAGACAATGGTCGCCAAGCAACGCATGGAGGACGAGCCCGTTGATTACAGCTCCATCGCTGTGCTCGGAAAGGTGGTGGAACGAGTTGTCTCGCGCATTCCATCAGAATTCTGGCAAACAGAGTGGAAGCTAAAGGAGCTTGACACGTCCTCCGGCAGACAAAGCGTGCAAGAAGCCCTGGGGGTAATTGACTCTAATGTGCGCTACGGCCGCCCCTGGTACGAGCGGGTCTCACTCGTCGACCCGGCGGCCGTGGAAGAGAGTGCCCCGGAGGCCAAGCGTTTGCATAGGACTTCAGCAAAGAAATCCGCTGCGAAGAAGGTTGCTGCGGCCAAGAAGATCGTCCGCCGTTCGACGAACTCCTGACCGGTATTCGAACCGATGATTTTTGAACAGCAGATTCGCCCCTCAGTCGACGTTCCGAGAAGCTCGTGATGAACAGGTTCATCCGCCATCCTCGGCCGGAGAAGCGCCGGCCGCAACTGTCCCCGCATCTACTAGGTCGACGGCACGTTGCTTCGCGACAGCTCTACGTCGCCGGGAACCTTGAGGATGATGAGTAGCTCCTAACGGCAGATGCGCAATGAAGAAGGGCGCCTTCGGCGCCCTTCTTCCTGCCCGCGAGAACGAGAAGGTCAGACGTCAATATTCGCCGCTCTCAACGCATTCGACTCAATGAAATCCCTTCGCGGCTCCACCTCATCCCCCATCAGCATCGTGAACACCCGATCCGCCTCGATCGCATCATCGATCTGCACCCTTAGCAGGCGCCGCACCGCGGGATCCATCGTCGTCTCCCACAGCTGCTCGGGATTCATCTCCCCAGCCCCTTGTAGCGCTGGCGGGCCGTGGACCGCTCGGCCTCGGAGATCAGCCACTTCATCGCTTGGCGGAAGTCGTTCACGCGCTCCTCGCGCGCCTTCTCGCCTTCGCCGCGAATCACGCGCGCGCCTTCATTCAGCAGCCCGCGGAAGGTATCCGCCGCCTCGGCCAGCGCCTTGTAGTCGGCGCCATGCACGAAGTCCTGCGTGATCACGCTCGACTTGATGTTCCCGTGATGCCGCCGCGAAATCCGCAGGATCGGCTTGTCGGTGCGCGCATCGAACTCGCCCGCCACTTCCGCCGGCGCGGCATTCGTCAGCCGGTCGATCTCCTGCAGCTTGGCCTGCAGCGCGATCGCGCTCTTCTCGGCGTCGGCCACGGTGTCCAGGTTCAGCTGCACGCCGTCGGCGATGGCGCGCAGGGCCTCGGCGTCCATGAAGCCGGAGAGGCGGTTGATCACGCTTTCGGCCACCTGGTGCTTGCGCGCCAGTTCCGCCAGCGTGTCGCCGTCCAGCACGCGGTTGTCCGGGCCGCCGGTTTCCACCTTGGCGTGGTTCAGGGCGATGCGCAGCAGGAAGATGTCGAGCTCGCTGCCGTCCTTCAGGTACAGCTCCTCCTTGCCCGCCTTCACCTTGTACAGTGGCGGCTGCGCGATGTAGATGTGGCCGCGCTCGACCAGCTCGGGCATCTGTCGGTAGAAGAAGGTGAGCAGCAGCGTGCGGATGTGCGCGCCGTCCACGTCGGCGTCGGTCATGATGATGATGCGGTGGTAGCGCAGCTTGGCGACGTCGAAGTCGTCCACGCCGCTCTTGCCGCTTTCCACCGCCGCCTTGCCGATGCCGGTACCGAGCGCGGTGATCAGCGTGACGATCTCATTGGACGTCAGCAGCTTCTCGTAGCGCGCCTTCTCCACGTTCAGGATCTTGCCGCGCAGCGGCAGGATGGCCTGGAACTTCCGGTCGCGGCCCTGCTTGGCGGAGCCGCCGGCGGAGTCGCCCTCGACGATGTAGATCTCGCACAGCGCCGGGTCCTTCTCCTGGCAGTCCGCCAGCTTGCCCGGCAGCCCCATGCCGTCCAGCACGCCCTTGCGGCGCGTCATCTCGCGCGCCTTGCGCGCTGCTTCGCGGGCGCGCGCGGCCTCAACGATCTTGCCGACGATGATCTTGGCGTCGTTGGGGCGTTCCTGCAGGAAGTCGTTGAGCTTGTTGGCCACCACGTCTTCCACCGGGCCGCGCACTTCGCTGGACACCAGCTTGTCCTTGGTCTGGCTGGAGAACTTGGGCTCGGGCACCTTCACCGACAGCACGCAGGTCAGGCCTTCGCGCATGTCCTCGCCCGAGATCTCCACCTTGGCCTTCTTGGCCAGCTCGTTGTCCTCGATGTACTTGTTGATGACGCGCGTCATCGCCGCGCGCAGGCCCGTCAGGTGGGTGCCGCCGTCGCGCTGCGGGATGTTGTTGGTGAAGCAGAGGACCTGCTCGTTGTAGCCGCTGTTCCACTGCATCGCGACCTCGACGCCGATCATGGTGCCCTGGTCGCTCTTGCTTTCGCCCATGGCCGTGAAGGCGTTGGGGTGGAGCACCTGCTTGCCCTTGTTGACGTATTCGACGAAGCCCTTGACGCCGCCGGCGCCGGCGAAGTCGTCTTCCTTGCCGGTGCGCTCGTCCAGCAGGCGGATGCGCACGCCGTTGTTCAGGAAGGAGAGTTCACGCAGGCGCTTGGCCAGGATCTCGTAGTGGAAATCGTTGTTTTCCTTGAAGATCTCGGTGTCCGGCAGGAAGTGCACTTCGGTGCCGCGCTTGTCGGTGTCGCCCAGGATGCTCATGGGGCGGATCAGCGTCTTCTCGCCGTTGGGGCCGGCTTCCTCATGCACCTCGCCGCTCTTGACCACGAAGCCCTTGCTGAACTCCAGCTCGTGCACCTTGCCTTCGCGCCGCACCACCACGCGCAGCATGGAGGACAGGGCGTTCACGCAGCTCACGCCCACGCCGTGCAGGCCGCCGGAGACCTTGTAGCTGTTCTGGTTGAACTTGCCGCCGGCGTGCAGCTCGGTCAGCGCGATCTCGGTGGCGCTGCGCTTGGGCTCGTGCTTGTCGTCCCACTTGATGCCGGTGGGGATGCCGCGGCCGTTGTCGGTGACCGAGATCGAGTTGTCGGTGTGGATGGTGACGACGATGTCGTCGCAGTGCCCGGCCAGCGCCTCGTCGATGGAGTTGTCGACCACCTCGAACACCAGGTGGTGCAGGCCGGTGCCGTCGGACGTGTCGCCGATGTACATGCCCGGGCGCTTGCGCACCGCCTCCAGGCCTTCCAGGATCTGGATGGAGCTGGCGCCATAGGCATCCCCGCTGGGCACGGGCGCGCCGGTCGCGGTGAACTTCGGGGCTTCGCCATCGGGCTGGGGTGCCGGGGGTGTGATCTTGGGCCATAACCTGCTTTGTGAAACTCTCTAAACACGGAACCCGCCGTCGGCGGCGGGCTCCTGGTCTTCGTAGGCTGGCGGTGAGCTTCGCGAACCCCAGCGCTTTCGCGCATCGCTGGGGTTCCTGCGTCACCCCAGCCTACGAGCGGCGGCGCGCCGCTAGATGCGCATCGGCATCACCACGTACTTGAAGCTCGCGTTCTCCGGGATCGTCAGCAGCGCGGAGCTGTTGGCGTCCGCCAGTTCGATCTTCACCATGTCCTGGTCCATGTTGGCCAGGGCGTCGATCAGGTAGGTGACGTTGAAGCCGATCTCGATGGCGTCGCCGCCGTAGTCGATGTCGAGTTCGTCCACGGCCTCTTCCTGCTCGGCGTTGTTGCTCGCCACGCGCAGCGTGCCGGGCTCCAGGTTCAGGCGCACGCCCTTGAACTTCTCGCTGGTCAGGATGGCGGTGCGCTGCAGGCTGGCCAGCAGCGGCGCGCGGCCCAGGGTCACCGAGTTCTTGTGGTTCTTGGGGATGACGCGGTTGTAGTCGGGGAACTTGCCCTCGACCAGCTTGGTCACGAACTCCATGCCGCCGAAGGCGAACTTGGCCTGGTTGTTGGCGAACTGCATCTCGATCGCGCCTTCGGCGTCGGACAGCAGGCGCTGCAGCTCCAGCACCGTCTTGCGCGGCAGGATCACTTCCTGGCGCGGCACTTCGACGTCGAGCATCGCGCTGGCGAAGGCCAGGCGGTGGCCGTCGGTGGCCACCAGCGACAGCTGCTTGCCCTCGGCCACGAACAGGATGCCATTGAGGTAGTAGCGGATGTCGTGCACCGCCATCGCGAAGGAGACCTGGTTCAGCAGGTCCTTGAGCGCTTTCTGCGGCACGTTGAACTTGGGGCCGAAGCTGGGGGCTTCCTGCACCAGCGGGAAGTCCTCGGCCGGCAGCGTCTGCAGCGTGAAGCGCGACTTGCCGCCCTTCATGATCAGCTTGTTCTGGCTGGACTCCAGGCTCACCGTCTGGTCGCCCGGCATGGTGCGCAGGATGTCGATCAGCTTGCGCGCGCCCACCGTGGTGGTGAAGTTGCCGGTGTCGCCGTCCATGTCGGCCGTGGTGCGGATCTGGATTTCCAGGTCGCTGGTGGTGAACTGCACGTTGTTGCCGGTCTTGCGCACCAGCACATTCGCCAGGATCGGCAACGTATGACGCTTCTCCACGATGCCTGCCACCGACTGCAGGACCGAAAGCAGTTTTTCTTGCGTTGCCTTCAGGACAATCATGTCTTCCTCTTTGTGATTTCCGGTTCGTTATGAGCGGTTGCGCCCCACCCGCCATTTTCGCTTATTTCACAAGCACTTACCCCGTGTAGACGGGGCGGGTCCCTCAACCCTTCAGCGTCTGTTCCAGCACGTGCAGCTGCTGGTTCAACTCCGTCAGCTGCTGCCTCTCGGCGCCGATCTTTCGGACCGCGTGCAGCACCGTGGTGTGGTCGCGGCCGCCGAACAGCTCGCCGATCTCGGGCAGGCTTTTCTGGGTCAGTTCCTTGGCCAGGTACATGGCGATCTGGCGCGGGCGGGCGATCGAGGCCGGGCGCTTCTTGCTGTACATGTCGGCGACCTTGATCTTGTAGTAGTCGGCCACCGTCTTCTGGATGTTCTCCACCGAGATCTGCCGGTTCTGGATCGACAGCAGGTCGCGCAGGGCCTCCCGGGCCAGCTGGATGGAGATTTCCTTCTGGTTGAAGCGGGAGTACGCCAGGATCTTGCGCAGCGCCCCTTCCAGCTCGCGCACGTTGGAGCGCACGTTCTTGGCCACGAAGAAGGCCACTTCCTCGGGCATCTCGGTGCCTTCGGCCCGCGCCTTGTTGATCAGGATGGCGACCCGCATCTCCAGCTCGGGCGGCTCGATGGCCACGGTCAGGCCGGAATCGAAGCGCGAAACCAGGCGTTCGTGGATGTCCGCCAGGCCCTTCGGATAGGTGTCCGAGGTCATCACGATGTGGCTCTTCTTGGCCAGCAGGGCCTCGAAGGCATTGAAGAATTCCTCCTGGGTGCGGTCCTTGTTCGCGAAGAACTGCACGTCATCTATCAACAGGAGGTCCAGGGAATGATATTTGTCCTTGAATTCGTCAAAAGTCTTGCGTTGGTAGGCCTTGACGACATCGCTGACGAACTGTTCCGCATGGATGTAAAGCACCTTGGAATGGGGCTTGTCGGCCAGCAGCCGGTTGCCCACGGCGTGCACCAGGTGGGTCTTGCCCAGTCCCACGCCGCCGTAGATGAACAGCGGGTTGTAGAGCTGGCCGGGCGTCCCGGCCACGTGCATGGCGGCCGCGCGGGCCATGCGGTTGGCCGTTCCCTCGACCAAAGTGTCGAAGGTCAGGGCCGTGTTCAGGCGGGTCTTGAAGCCGCCGGCGGCCGCTTCTTCCTGGATCTCGACCGGCTCGGCGGTCGGAGCATTGGCCGCCATCGAGGGCGCCGGATAGGTCTTGACGCTGTTTTCCCGGGGAGTGATCGCTAACTCAAGCTGGACCGGCTGGCCGTACAGCTTTTCCAGCACCGCGGAGATGCGGCCGGCGTACTGGGCCCGCACCCAGTCGAGCTTGAAGCGGTTCGCCACGAACAGCGTGACGCGTGAAAGGTCTTCGGAGACCTGGGCCAGCAGGGGCTTGATCCAGGTGTTGAACTGCTGCTCCGGCAGGTCCTGGGCCAGCTGGTCCACGCAAGCCTGCCACAGGCTGTCGCCCGCTTCCAGGCTCGGTGCGGCCGCCAGCCTCCCATGGTTCCCCTCGCTCATGTGCCCCGTCGCTCCTGTGGATTAGTTTTGTCGCGCGAAACGGCGCATTCTAGGTGCTAAACACCTTATCCACACAAGCGGCCGAGCCGGGCAGCATGGTTATCGCACTGTCCCTTGACAAGCCCCGTGATTGCCGGGGCCCGCCTTTTTGGGGATAATGCCGGGTTTTCCCGAGAAGCAACATGAAACGCACCTACCAACCCTCCAAAGTGCGCCGCGCGCGTACCCACGGCTTCCTGGTCCGCATGAAGACCCGTGGCGGCCGTGCCGTGATCAACGCCCGCCGCGCCAAGGGCCGCAAGCGCCTCGGCGTCTAAGCGCGCGTTGACGCAAGCGCCACCTCGCGCCTGCCGACCGTGCAGCGGCTGAAGAACCGGGCACAGTACGAGGCAGCGATGGCAGGCGGCACTGTCTCCCGGACGCCGCATTTCGTGCTGCATCGCGCAGCCCTGGATGCGACTTCCAAACCCGCAGGGCCTGGGTCCGATGGACCGCAGGCCCTGTTTGCTGTCCAGGATGAACCGTGGATGGGGGCGGTGGTGCCCAAGCGCTGGGCGAAACGGGCGGTCACCCGCAACGGGATCAAGCGCCAGATCTACAACGTGAGCGCCTCCTTCGAGTCGCGCCTGCCGGCGGCCGCCCACGTGGTGCGGCTGCGGATGGACTTCGCGCGCGCCCAGTTCACCAGCGCCTGGTCCGAGACGCTGAAGGCCAGCGTGCGCGGCGAGCTGCTGCAGCTGTTCGAGAAGGCTTGCCTCGTCGTCCCCGCTGGCCCGTCATCCCCGCGCAGGCGGGGACCCAAGGCGTCCAATGATCCGCGCCCTGCTCGTCGGCCTGATCAAGGGCTACCGCCTGTTCCTGTCCCCCTGGCTGGGATCCTCCTGCCGCTTCACGCCCACCTGTTCCGCCTACGGCCTGCAAGCCCTGGAACGGCACGGCGCGGCGGCCGGCGCCTATCTCGCGGCCGTACGTATTGCCCGCTGCCATCCCTGGTGCGATGGCGGCCATGATCCGGTGCCCGACACCCCGCCCCGCCTGTTCACGCGCCGGGGCGTGCTCCAACAACAGAAGAAACTTCCATGACCGACATCCGCCGCACCATCCTCTGGGTGATCTTCGGCTTTTCACTGGTGATGCTGTGGGACCAATGGCAGGTCTACAACGGCAGGCAGGCGACCTTCTTCCCCTCCGGCAAGCCGGCGGCCACCGCCGTCGCGCCGGGCACCCCGGCCAGCGCCCCGGTGGGCGTGCCGGGCGCGGCCAGCGTGCCGACCACCAGCACCATCGCCGCGGCCACCCCGCCCGGCGGCGCGCCGGCGGCCACGCCCGGCACGCAGGCGATCGCGCGGGAACGCACCACCGTCAGCACCGACGTGCTGCGCGTGACCTTCGACAGCGAAGGCGCGTCCATCGTGCACACCGAGTTCCCCAAGCTGGCCGGCGAGAAGCCGGGCGTGCCCTACGTGCTGCTGGACCTGAGTGCCAACCGCGTGTACGTCGCGCAGTCGGGCCTGATCGGCGGCGACTTCCCCACCCACAAGACGCCGATGGCGGCGGTGCCCGGCGAGCGCACGCTCAAGGACGGCGCCAACGAGCTGTCCGTGCGCTTCGAGTCCGCGGTGCAGGGCGGCGTGAAGCTGGTGAAGACCTACACCTTCCGGCGCGGCGCCTACGACGTGGCCGTGAAGCACGAGGTGGTGAACGCCGGCGGCGCGCCGGTGTCGCCGCAGCTTTACCTGCAGCTGGTGCGCGACGGCAACCCGCTGCCGGGCGAGTCCTCCTTCTATTCCACCTTCACCGGTCCCGCGGTCTTCACCACCGAGCAGAAGTTCCAGAAGGTCGAATTCAGCGACATCGAAAAGAACAAGGCCACCTTCGAGAAGGCCTCCAGCAGTGGCTACGTGGCGATGGTGCAGCACTACTTCGCCAGCGCCTGGCTGCTGGCCGACGGCGTCAAGCGCGAGCTGTTCATGCGCAAGGTGGACAACAACCTGTACGCCGCCGGCCTGATCACGGGGCTGCCGGCGATCCCGCCCGGCATGTCGCAGACGGTGGAGTCGCGCTTCTTCGCCGGCCCGCAGGAAGAAAAGACGCTGGAGCAGATCTACCCGGGCCTGGACCTGGTGAAGGACTACGGCTGGCTCACCATCCTGGCCAAGCCGCTGTACTGGCTGCTGGACAAGCTGCACGGCTTCATCGGCAACTGGGGCTGGTCGATCATGGCGCTGGTGCTGATCATCAAGATCGCCTTCTACTGGCTGCAGGCCAAGGGCTACGAGAGCATGGCCAAGATGAAGGCCATCAACCCCAAGGTGATGCAGCTGCGCGAGCGCTTCAAGGACAACCCGCAGCAGATGCAGCAGGAGATGATGCGCATCTACCGCGAGGAGAAGGTCAACCCGCTGGGCGGCTGCCTGCCGATCCTGGTGCAGATCCCGGTGTTCATCGCGCTGTACTGGGTGCTGCTGTCCTCGGTGGAGATGCGCAACGCGCCCTGGATCGGCTGGATCCGCGACCTGTCCACGCCCGACCCCTACTTCATCCTGCCGGTGGTGATGACGCTGACCACGATGCTGCAGACGGCGCTGAACCCGGTGCCGCCGGACCCGATGCAGGCCAAGATGATGTGGTTCATGCCGCTGATCTTCTCGGTGATGTTCTTCTTCTTCCCGGCCGGCCTGGTGCTGTACTGGATCACGAACAACATCCTGTCGATCGCGCAGCAATGGCTGATCAACGTGCGCATGGGCGTGCCGCCGGAGTTCAACCTGCCGAAGTTCAAGACCTGAACGCGCGGGTGTGAGGGCAAAGGGCCGCTCGCGCGGCCCTTTTTCGTTGGCAGCCACCCCCGGCACAATCCCCCATGCTCGCCCGCCTCGACCAGCCCATCGCCGCCATCGCCACCGCCCCCGGGCGCGGCGCGGTGGGGATCGTGCGCGTGTCGGCGAAGGACGCGCGTGCCCTCATCGCCGCGGTCTGCGGCCGCGAATTGAAGCCGCGCGAAGCCACCTACCTGCCCTTCCGCGCGGCCGACGGCAGCGCGATCGACCAGGGCCTGGCGATCCACTTCCCGGCGCCGCATTCCTACACCGGCGAGGACGTGCTGGAACTGCAGGCGCACGGCGGCCCGGTCGTGCTGCAGCTTCTGCTGGCGCGCTGCCTCGAGGCCGGCGCGTCCATCCACCTGCGCGTCGCCGAGCCCGGCGAGTTCACGCAGCGCGCCTTCCTCAATGGCAAGCTCGACCTCGCGCAGGCCGAGGCGATCGCCGACCTGATCGACGCCAGCACCGAGGCGGCGGCGCGCAGCGCCACCCGCTCGCTGGCCGGCGAGTTCTCGCGCGAGATCCACGCGCTGCGCGACGCGCTGATCCACCTGCGCATGCTGGTGGAGGCGACGCTGGACTTCCCCGAGGAAGAAATCGACTTCCTGCAGAAGGCGGACGCGCAGGGCCAGCTGGATCGCCTGCAGCAGAACCTCGCGCGCGTGATGCAGCGCGCGCACCAGGGCGCGCTGCTGCGCGAAGGCCTGCACGTGGTGATCGCGGGCCAGCCCAACGCGGGCAAGAGTTCGCTGCTCAATGCACTGGCCGGCGCCGAACTCGCCATCGTCACGCCGATCGCCGGCACCACGCGCGACATCGTGCGCCAGACC
Organism: Ramlibacter montanisoli; assembly: GCF_013087525.1. Classification (GTDB taxonomy): domain Bacteria; phylum Pseudomonadota; class Gammaproteobacteria; order Burkholderiales; family Burkholderiaceae_C; genus Ramlibacter; species Ramlibacter montanisoli. The sequence continues at coordinate 3,814,865 of NZ_JABFCS010000001.1, forward strand.
ATCCAGATCGAAGGCGTGCCGCTGCACGTGGTGGACACCGCGGGCCTGCGCGAAGGCGCGGAGGAAGTGGAGCAGATCGGCATCGAGCGCGCTTGGGGGCAGATCGAAAAGGCGGACGCGGTGCTGTTCCTGCACGACCTGACGCGCTCGGATGCAGCGGAGTACCGCGCGGCCGATGCAGCGATCGCGGCACGCTTGCCGCAGGACGTGCCGGTGGTGGATGTTTGGAACAAGGCGGATGCAGTGGATGCCGGGGTTCGCGCTGCTCACCGCCAGCCTACGAACGGCGACGCGACGCCTGTAGGCTGGGGTGACGCCAGGAACCCCAGCGCTGCGCGCAGCGCCCTCACCCTCTCCGCCAAGACCGGCGCCGGCCTCGAAGCCCTGCGCCGCACGCTCCTCGACATCGCCGGCTGGCAGGCTGCGCCCGAAGGGGTGTTCATCGCCCGCGAGCGCCACCTGCAGGCGCTCAAGCGCGTCGACGCGCACCTGATGGAAGCGGCTGCGCTGCTCGTTCGCCAGGCGCAGGCACTCGACCTGCTCGCCGAGGAATTGCGACTGGCGCAGAACGGCCTGTCGGAAATCACCGGCGAGTTCAGCGCCGACGACCTGCTCGGCGTGATCTTCAGCCGCTTCTGCATCGGAAAATAGGACGCGGCTGCGGCGTCGAGGAAGTCACGACCCGCGCCGTTCGGCCGCAGCATCGCGCCGCCCGTCCGTGCCGGGGAAGAAACGCGCGTAACACGCAAGGAGCCCTTCGTATCTCGTGTAATCGAACGCTAGATCGCTTGTAAAGACGGTGGGGCGGCACGTACTGTTGAGCCATGAACGCCCCGCTGCCCACCCCGCTCCACTTCGACGTGCAAGGCTTGGTCCATGCCGTCGCCCACAACCAGTCGCTGGACGCGTTCCACCCCAACCTCACGACCAAGCAGTGGGAATTGTTCGGCACCTACCTGCAGCCCTTCGCGGTGCGGCAGGGCCAGGTGGTGATCGAGCAGAACGCGAGCGATCGCACCGTTTACTTCGTGGAGAGCGGCACGCTCACCGTGCACTACGAGGACGACAAGAAGCGGCTGCGCCTGGCGTCGGTGGACTCGGGCTCGGCGGTGGGCGAAGGGGCCTTCTTCACGCGCCTGCCGCGCAATGCCACCGTGCAGGCCGCGAGCGCGTGCAAGCTGTGGTCGCTCAGCCCGATCCGCTTCACCGAGCTCACCAACCGGCAGCCGGCGCTGGCGGTCGAGGTGGCGATGGCGCTGGGCTCGCTGGTCTCGCGCCGCCTAGGCAATCGTCCTAAGCGCGTTGCGGTCACCTGATACGCGCCGAGCCGCTCGTCACGCGCCTCGTGACGCCTGTCCGTCGGCAAGGGGGCTTACAGCGTGGTAACAAATGCGGTCCACACTGGCAGGACCGAAGTGAAAGAACACCATGTCCCTGCTTAGCTGGTTCTCCTCCAAGAAGAGCGGCGACGCGCCGTTGAGCGCGCTGCCCAGCTCCGGCATGTCGCGCATGGAGTCCACCAAGCCGCACCACCAGGCCAGGCACGGCCTGGGCGGCAACGCGCAGCCGGGCAACCGCAAGCAGGAACGCATGGAGCGGCGCGAGCTGCTCTACGCGCGGTGGTGCGCGAGGCGATGGTGCGCGCCGGCGTGCTGTCCTCCAGCTACAAGTTCAAGGTGCTGTCGCTCGACCCGCGCGGCGGCCAGTTCATGGTGATGGTGGACCTGGCGCAGGGCGCCGCCAGCGACACCACGCGCCTGGCCGAGATCGAGGCGATGGTCGCGCAGTCGGCCAAGGCCCGCTACGACATCGTGGTGAGCGCCGTGTACTGGCGCGCCAACGAACACGTCGCGATCGGCGACCCCACGCACTTCAGCTCGCAGAAGCCGCTGATCTCGCAGCCGGCGCCGCTGCTGCCCGAACACATCTCGCGCCCGGCGGAACTGCGCGAGGCACCGCCGCTGCCGGGCCGCCGGTTCGAGCCGCTGCAGGACGACGAAGTGGCGGCCTTCCGCAAGGCACTCGACGCCGGCGTGCGCGGCGAACAGGCGCTCGCGTCGGCCAACCACGGCAAGGCGGCGCAGAGCTACACGCTGCTGACCGGCTTCGAGGACACCGAGATGATGGCGGAGGGGGAAGAGGGGCAGTTGAGCAAGACGCAGTACGGGGCCTTGCGTTGAACGCTGGGGTTCCTTCGTCACCCCAGCCTACGAGCGAGCAGGCCCCGTAGCCTGGTGGTGAGGCGCAGCCGAACCCCAGCGGCTAGTGCCCCTCGAAATGCACGAAGGTGAACACCTCCAGCCCACCTTCCCGCAACTTCACCGCCCCCGAGCTCCGGCAGGTCGACGATCGCGCAGCCCTCGATCACCTTCGCCCCCAGCTTCTCCAGCAGCTTCTTGCCCGCCATCATGGTCCCGCCGGTGGCGATCAGGTCGTCGACCAGCAGCACGCGCTGGCCCGGCTTCACGGCGTCGGTGTGCAGTTCCACCGTCGCACTGCCGTACTCCAGCTCGTAGGTTTCCTCCACGGTGGTGAAGGGCAGCTTGCCCTTCTTGCGGATCGGCACGAAGCCCACGCCCAGCTCGTAGGCCACCACGGCACCGAGGATGAAGCCGCGCGCGTCCAGCCCCGCCACCACGTCGGGCCGGCGGTCCATGTAGCGGTGCACGAAGGCGTCGATCAGCACGCGGAAGGTCTTGGGGTCCTGCAGCAGAGGGGTGATGTCGCGGAACTGCACGCCCGGCGCCGGCCAGTCGGGCACGGTGCGGATGTGGCGTTTCAGGTAGTCGCTGACGTCCAGCGCGTCGTCTTGCATGTTCATCCTTTGAGCAGGATCTCTTCGGCATTGGCCAGGGTCTCGGGCCGGCCCAGGAGTACCAGGGTGTCGCCGTCCTCCAGCGCGGGATCGGTCGCGGGGTCGATGGTGCGGCCGTTGCTGCGACGCAGGCTGACCACGCGCACGCCCTGCAGCCCCAGGCGCAGCTGGCTGAGCACGCGGCCCAGGGCGCTCGCGCCCAGCGGCAGCGTGACCGTGGCCAGGCGCTCCTGGTCCAGGTCCAGGCCGCTCGGGTCGTCGGCGCCGTGGAAGTAGCCGCGCAGCATCTTGTAGCGCGCCTCGCGCTGCTCCTGCACGATGCGGATCACGCGCCGCATGGGCACGCCCACCAGCGCCAGCGCGTGGCCGGCCAGCATCAGCGAGCCTTCCAGCGTTTCGGGCACGACTTCGGTGGCGCCGGCGTCGCGCAGCTTGTCCAGGTCCAGGTCGTCCTGCGTGCGCACGATCACGGGCACGGCGGGGAGTGCGCGCGGGCGGTGGCCAGCACCTTCACCGCGCCCGGCACGTCCAGGTAGGTGATGACCACCGCGCTGGCGCGGCCCAGGCCGGCGGCCACCAGCGCCTGCAGCCGCGAGGCGTCGCCGAACACCACCGAGTCGCCCGCCGCGGCGGCCTGGCGCACGCGGTCCGGGTCGAGGTCGAGCGCGATGTACTGGATGGACTCCTGCTCCAGCATGCGCGCCAGGTTCTGGCCGCAGCGGCCGTAGCCGCAGATGATCACGTGCTTGCTGGTGTTGATGGACTTGCGCGCGATGTTGGTCATCTGCAGCGACTGCACCATCCACTCGCTGGCCACCAGCTTCATCACGATGCGGTTGCTCCACTGGATGATGAAGGGCGTGGCCAGCATGGAGATCACCATGCTGGCGAGGATCGCGTTGAGCAGCAGCGAGGGCACCAGCTGGTGCTCGCGCGCCAGCGACAGCAGCACGAAGCCGAACTCGCCGGCCTGCGCCAGGTACAGGCCGGTGCGCAGCGCCACGCCCATGGTGGCGCCGTACAGCTTGGCCAGCACCGTCACCAGCAGCAGCTTGAACAGCACCGGCAGGGTCACCAGCACCAGCACCAGCCCCCAGTGCTCCAAGATCGGCCGCCAGTCCAGCATCATTCCGACGGTGATGAAGAACAGGCCCAGCAGCACGTCGTGGAAAGGCCGGATGTCCGCCTCCACCTGGTGCTTGTATTCGGTCTCGGAGATCAGGATGCCGGCGATGAAGGCGCCCAGCGCCAGCGACAGGCCGGCCAGCTCGGTCAGCCAGGCCAGGCCCAGCGTCACCAGCAGCAGGTTCAGCACGAACAGCTCGTCGCTCTTGCGGCGCGCCACCAGGGTCAGCCACCAGCGCATCAGGCGCTGGCCGCCGGCCAGCAGCAGCACGATCAGGCCGGCGGCCTTCACGGCGGCGAGGCCGAGTTCGCGCAGCAGCACCTCCGGCGGGCTGCCCAGCGCGGGGATCATCACCAGCAGCGGCACCACGGCCAGGTCCTGGAACAGCAGCACGCCCATCACCCGCTTGCCATGCTCGCTCTCCAGCTCCAGCCGGTCCGACATCAGCTTGACCACGATGGCGGTGGAGCTCATGGCCAGCGCGCCCGACAGCGCCAGCCCGGTCTGCCAGCTCATGGGCCAGACCTGCGGCAGCAGCCAGGACAGCGCCAGCGAGCCCATGGTCGCCGGCACGATGGTGAACATCACCTGCGACATGCCCAGACCGAACACGTGGCCGCGCATGGCGCGCAGCTTGGACAGGTTGAACTCCAGGCCGATCACGAACATCAGGAACACCACGCCGAACTCGGCCAGGTGGCGCACCGTGTCCGAGTCCTCCGCCATGCCCAGCGCATTGGGGCCGATCACCACGCCCACCGCCAGGTACCCCAGCATGGGGGCAGCTTCAGGAAGCGGCACGCGACCACTCCCAGCACGGCGGCCAGGAGGTAGAGAACGGTCAGCGCCAGCGAGGTCATCCCCGATGCTATCGTCACCGAAACTGACGCCCCGATAAAATCCCGAAATGAGCTTCGACCGTACGCGCGCCCTGCGCCTGGCCCAGGAAACCTTCGACATCGAGGCCGCGGCGGTGCAGGGGCTCAAGGCGCGCACCGGCGCCGCCTTCGCCGAGGCCGTGGCGGCCATGCTGGACCTGCGCGGCCGGGTGGTCGTGATGGGCATGGGCAAGAGCGGCCACGTGGGCCGCAAGATCGCCGCCACCCTCGCCTCCACCGGCACGCCCGCCCTGTTCGTGCACCCGGCCGAGGCCAGCCACGGCGACCTGGGCATGATCAAGTCCGTGGACCTCGTGCTGGCCATCTCCAACGGCGGCGAAAGCGACGAGATCACCGTGATCCTGCCGGTCCTCAAACGCCTGGGCGTGCCCATGGTCGCCATGACCGGCAACCTCGATTCCACCCTGGGCCGCCATGCCGACATCGTGCTGGACAGCGGCGTGGAGAAGGAAGCCTGCCCGCTGAACCTGGCGCCCACCGCCAGCACGACGGCGCAGCTCGCGCTGGGCGACGCGCTGGCCGTGGCGCTGCTCGATGCGCGCGGCTTCAAGTCCGAGGACTTCGCCCGCTCGCACCCCGGCGGCGCGCTGGGGCGCAAGCTGCTGACGCACCTGAGCGACGTGATGCGCAAGGGCGACGCGGTGCCGAAGGTCGGTCCCGACACCCTGTTCGCCGACCTGATGCGCGAGATGAGCGCCAAGGGCCTGGGCGCCTCCGCGGTGGTGGACGCTGGCGGCGGCGTGCTGGGCATCTTCACCGACGGCGACCTGCGCCGGCTGATCGAAAGGGCGTGGACCTGCGGTCCATGCGCGCGCGCGAGGTCATGCACCCCGGCCCGCGCACCATCCGCGACGACGCGCTGGCCGCCGAGGCCGCGCAGCTGATGGAGCAGTACCGCATCACCAGCGTCCTGGTGGTCGACACCGAGGGCAAGCTGGTGGGCGCCGTCAACAGCAACGACCTGATGCGCGCGAAGGTCATCTGATGAACCCCGCACTGAGCTTCCCTCCCGAGCTGCTGCTCGCGGCGCAGGGCATCCGCGTCGCCTTCTTCGACGTCGACGGCGTGATGACCGACGGCGGCGTGCTGTTCTCCGACGAGGGCGAGACGCTCAAGCGCTTCCACATCCTGGACGGCCTGGGCCTGAAGCTGCTGCAGCGCGGCGGCATCACGCCGGTGGTGATCACCGGGCGCGACTCAAGCCGCTGCGCAAGCGCCTGGATGCGCTGGGCCTCACGCACGTGCACTACGGCACCGAGGACAAGCGGCCGGCCGCGGAGAAGACGCTGGCGGCGCTCGGCTTCGACTGGTCGCAGGCCGCGGCCATGGGCGACGACTGGCCCGACCTGCCGGTGCTGCGCCGGGTCGCCTTCGCCGCCGCGCCACCGCACGCGCACATCGAGGTGCGCGCCTGCGCCCGCTACGTCACGCAGGCGGCCGCCGGCCAGGGCGCGGCGCGCGAGTTCTGCGACTTCCTGCTGGTCGCTTCCGGGCAGTACGCGAAGCTGCTGGAGGCGTACCAGTGAGCGCCGCACGGCCGCCCGAAGGCGCTCAGCCCCCTCCGCTTGCGGAGGGGAGGAGCAGCCCGCGCAGCGGGCAATCCTGGGGAGGTTTGCCTTGACCGCAGCGCGCGGCTTCGGCCGTGCCTGGGACCGGATCAGCATCTACCTGCCCATCATCCTGATGGGGCTGCTGGCGCTGGGCACCTACTGGCTGGCGCGCAACACGCCGGGGCTGGCGCAGACCTTCGGCGTGCGGCCGCCGGTCCACGAGCCGGACTACTTCCTGCGCGGCTTCTCGGTGAAGTCCTTCGATCCCACGGGCCGCCTGAAGAACGAGATCCACGGCACCGAGGCGCGCCACTACCCCGACACCGACACCATGGAGATCGACCAGCCGCGCATCCGCTCCTACGACGAGAAGGGCGCGCTCACCATCGCGACGGCCAGGCGCGCCATCAGCAATGCCGACGCCTCGCAGGTGCAGCTGATCGGCGACGCGGTGGTCACGCGCGAGGCGCCCAAGGTCAACGGCGTCGCACCGCCGCGGCTGGAGATCCGCGGCGAGTTCCTGCATGCCTTCATGGACCAGGAGCGGGTGAAGTCGGACAAGCCGGTGGTCCTCAAGCGCGGCGACGACGTGTTCCACGCGGACAGCATGGAGTACGACAACCTCGAGCGCGTGCTGAGCTGCGCGGGCGCGTGCAGGGCGTGCTGCAACCGCGCGTGCGCTGAACACATGGCACCGCTGGCCTTCATCACCGGCGCATCGAGCGGCATCGGCCAGGCGCTGGCCGCGCGCTACGCGCAGGCCGGCTGGCGGCTCGCGCTGGTGGCGCGCCGCACCGGCGAGATCCAGCAATGGGCGCGGGCGCAGGGCCTGGCCGAAGACCGCTGGCGCGTGTACGGCGCCGACGTGTCGCAGGTCGAGAGCATCGTCGCCGCAGCCCAGGCCTGCATCGCGCAGCAGGGACTGCCCGAGGTGGTGATCGCCAATGCCGGCATCAGCATCGGCATGGACACGGAGATCCGCGCGGACCTCGAAGTCATGGCGCGCACCTTCGCCACCAACAACATCGGCCTGGCCGCGACCTTCCATCCCTTCATCGCCCCCATGCGCGCGCGCGGCGGCGGCGCGCTGGTGGGCATCGCCAGCGTCGCCGGCATCCGCGGCCTGCCCGGGCACGGCGCCTACTGTTCCAGCAAGGCGGCGGTGATCAGCTACTGCGAGACGCTGCGCGGCGAGCTGCGCACCAGCGGCGTGAAGGTGGTGACCATCGTCCCGGGCTACGTGGACACGCCGCTGACCCGCCAGAACCGCTACGGCATGCCCTTCCTGATGAAGGCGGAGGATTTCGCCGATGCGGCCTTCCGCGCGATCGGTGCCGGGCGCAGCTACCGGGTGATCCCGTGGCAGATGGGCGTGGTGGCGAAGCTGCTGCGGCTGCTGCCGGATGCGGTGTTCGACCGGGCGCTGGCGGGGCGGCCGCGCAAGCACCGGCAGGGCGAGGGTTAGCTGGGGTTCGCTGCGCTCACCACCAGCCTACCGACTGTCATGGCGGATTCGACCGTCTTCGTAGGCTGGCGGTGAGCGCAGCGAACCCCAGCAAAAAGGCTCCCGAAGGAGCCTTTGTTCACGGGCGCGAACGCTCAGTAGTTCCCACCACCGCCGCCGCCATACCCGCCGCCACCGCCGCCGGAGCGGCCGCCGCCCCGGGGGCCTGCGCCGTACGGGCTGCGGAAGCCGCCGTCCTGGCCGCCACCACCGCCGCCGCTGCGGCCACCACCACCGCCGCCGCCGTAGCCGCCGCCACCGCCGCCTTCACGACGGCCACCGCCGCCGCCACCGCCATAGCCGCCGCCACCACCGCCGCCGAAGCCGCCGGTGCGCGGACGGTTTTCCATCGGCCGGGCCTCGTTGACGACCACGCTGCGGCCGCCCATGGACTGGCCGTTCATGCCGCTGATGGCTGCCTGCGCTTCGGCGTCACTGCCCATTTCGACGAAACCGAAGCCCTTGGACCGGCCGGTCTCGCGTTCCATCATCACCTTGGCGCTCGTGACCTGCCCGAACTGGCCGAAAGCCTCCTCGAGATCGCTGTCGCGCACTTGGTAGGGCAGATTGCCTACGTACAGTTTGTTGCCCATCTACAGGGACTCCTGACAAGAACAAATGAAATACGGAGAGATGGAGTCCCAGAAACGCATTCAACGAAAGCGACGCGAAAGGCACCCGTTCACCCGCAACCTGCGTGTCGGGACTGACCACGCAAAGTCATTATGGAGCAGATCATTCCCGGGGTGGCAAGGGGTCCGCACCCCATGGAAAGTGAAAAAGTGAACGTCGGCGCGGCTTTGCGGACGCCATGCAAAAAGGGCCCGTAGGCCCTTTGGAGTAGTCCGCGCGAGGCGAAGCTGCTTAGTAACGGTCGCGGCCACCGCCGCCGCCGCCGTAGCCGCCACCACCACCGCCGCCTTCGCGACGGCCGCCGCCGAAGCCGCCACCACCGCCGCCGCCGCCGAAGCCGCGGCCACCACCGCCGCCGCCGCCACCAAAGCCGCCGCCGCCGCCACCGGAACGGGGCTCCATCGGACGGGCTTCATTGACCACCAGGGCACGGCCGCCGTGCTGCTGGCCGTTCATGCCGGCGATCGCGGCTTGCGCTTCGGCCGGGCTGCCCATTTCGACGAAACCGAAGCCCTTGGAGCGGCCGGTGTCGCGCTCCATCATGACCTTGGCGGAGGTGACAGTGCCGAACTGGCTGAAGGCCTGTTCCATGTCGCTGTCGCGGAAAGAGTAGGGAAGGTTCCCCACGTAGAGTTTGTTGCCCATTGAATGGACTCCTGGAAAAAAGCGCTAAACAAAGCGATGGAGTCCGCAAGACGCAATCAAAAACCGCGAGACCGACTAAACACCGCAAACCTGCGGCTCCTCATGGAACCACGGGACGCATTATGCGCGCGGTTTGGATTCGTGGCGCATCCGGGTGTCCCCCAAGGGCCACGGCCGCGCCAGATGGTGGCTCGGCGCCACACATCCGGCGCACATCGGCTACCAGTTGGGTTCCCGTTCCGGGGTCGAGCCGATCCGGTGGATGGCCAGGTCGGCCCCCTCGAATTCCTGTTCGGCCGACAGCCGCAGGCCCATCACCACCCGCAGCAGCCCGTAGACGGCGAAGCCCGCCACCAGTGCCCAGGCCACGCCGATCAGGCTGCCGATCAACTGCGCGCCCAGGCTCACTCCGCCCAGCCCGCCGAAGGTCTTGCTGCCGAAGATGCCGGCGGCGATGCCGCCCCACAGGCCGCACAGGCCGTGCAGCGGCCACACGCCCAGCACGTCGTCGATCTTCCAGCGGTTCTGGGTGAGCGTGAACATGATGACGAAGATGGCGCCGGCGCCGCCGCCCACGGCCAGCGCGCCCAGCGGGTGCATCAGGTCGCTGCCGGCGCACACGGCCACCAGCCCGGCCAGCGGCCCGTTGTGCACGAAGCCGGGGTCGTTCCGCCCGAGGAGCGTCGCGGCCAGCGTTCCGCCCACCATGGCCAGCAGCGAGTTGACCGCCACCAGGCCGGACACCTTGTCGATGGTCTGGGCGCTCATCACGTTGAAGCCGAACCAGCCGACGGTGAGCACCCACGCACCCAGCGCGAGGAAGGGGATGTTGGACGGCGGGTGGGCCGAGATCGCCCCGTCCTTGCGGTAGCGGTTGCTGCGCGCGCCCAGCAGCAGGACGGCCGGCAGCGCCAGCCAGCCGCCGACCGCGTGCACGACGATGGAGCCGGCGAAGTCATGGAACTCCTCGCCGGTCAGCCCCTTGATCCAGGCCTGGACGCCGAAGCGCTGGTTCCAGGCGATGCCCTCGAACAGCGGATAGACCAGGCCGACGATGACGGCCGTCGCCACCAGTTGCGGGCCGAAGCGCGCGCGTTCGGCGATGCCGCCCGAAATGATGGCCGGAATGGCCGCGGCGAAGGTGAGGAGGAAGAAGAACTTCACCAGCTCGTAGCCGTTGCGGGTCACCGCTGGTCGGCGCTGACCAGGAAGCCGGTGCCGTAGGCCACGGCGAAGCCGACCAGGAAGTAGGCGACCGTGGAGACGGCGAAGTCCACCATGATCTTGACCAGCGCATTGACCTGGTTCTTCTTGCGCACGGTACCGAGCTCCAGGAAGGCGAAACCGGCGTGCATCGCCAGGACCATGATGGCGCCCAGCAGGATGAACAGGACGTCCGAGCCCTGTTTTAGTGCTTCCATTGCTACCCCTTGGGATGAAATGCGTTGTTGTGGTGCGTTCCGGCCGCTTTCACGGCCTTCGCACCAAGATCAAGCAAAAAGTGCGCCGTCAGGGTGCGTCAGGGGCGACGTCTACAATCGCGCCCCCTTGGAAGCCTTTCTCGTCTCCACCGGCCTCGTCGCGCTCGCCGAAATGGGCGACAAGACGCAGCTCCTCTCCCTGGTCCTCGCCGCCCGCTTCCGCAAGCCCTGGCCGATCGCCTGGGGCATCCTGGTCGCGACCCTGTTCAACCATGCGCTGGCCGGCGCGCTCGGCAGCTGGGTGACCACCGCGCTCGGCCCGGACGTGCTGCGCTGGGTGCTGGGCGCGTCCTTCATCGCCATGGCGATCTGGATGCTCATCCCCGACAAGCTCGACGAAGGCGACGGCGACGCCGCGCCGCGGGCCGGCGTGTTCATCACCACGCTGGTCGCCTTCTTCCTGGCGGAGATGGGCGACAAGACCCAGGTCGCCACCGTGATGCTGGCCGCGCAGTTCAACGCCTGGGCCGCGGTGGTGGCCGGCACCACGCTCGGGATGATGCTCGCCAACGTGCCGGTGGTCTGGTTCGGCGACCGGATCACGCGCAAGGTGCCGATCCGGGCGGTGCACGTGGTGGGGGCGCTGATCTTCCTGGTGTTGGGGCTGGTCGCGATCCTCGCGTGACGGCGCTTGGCTATACTTGCCGCCAGCGCCGATTTGCCTTCGCTTGCGGGCGCTCAATAAATGCCGCTAAAGACCGAGCCGACCCGGCCCGCTCCAGCGGTGCCGGGTTTTTCGCTTCATGACGACGTCCTTCATCGCCACGCCCCGTTCGATGCAGTTCGATGCGCCGCTTGCGCTGCAAAGCGGCGCCTCCATCCGCGGCTATTCGCTGGCCTACGAGACCTACGGCACGCTCAACGCCGACCGCAGCAACGCGGTGCTGATCTGCCATGCGCTGAACGCCTCGCACCACGTCGCCGGCGTGTACCCGGGCCAGGAGAAATCCGAGGGCTGGTGGGACACCATGATCGGTCCCGGCAAGCCGGTGGACACCGACCGCTTCTTCGTCATCGGCGTCAACAACCTCGGCTCCTGCTTCGGCTCCACCGGCCCGATGCACGAGAACCCCGACACCGGCCGCGTCTACGGCGCCGACTTCCCGGTGGTGACGGTGGAGGACTGGGTGGACGCGCAGGCGCGCCTGCTCGACGGCCTGGGCATCGCGCAGCTGGCGGCCGTCATGGGCGGCAGCCTGGGCGGCATGCAGGCGCTGTCGTGGACCTTGCAGTACCCGCAGCGCGTGCGGCACGCGGTGGTGGTGGCCAGCGCGCCCAACCTGAACGCCGAGAACATCGCCTTCAACGAAGTGGCGCGGCGCGCGATCGTCACCGACCCCGACTTCCACGGCGGCCATTTCTACCAGCACGGCGTGGTGCCCAAGCGCGGGCTGCGCATCGCCCGCATGATCGGCCACATCACGTACCTCTCCGACGACGTGATGAACGAGAAGTTCGGGCGGCAGCTGCGCAATGGCCTGGACCTGCAGTACACCACGCAGGACATCGAGTTCCAGATCGAGAGCTACCTGCGCTACCAGGGCGACAAGTTCAGCGAGTACTTCGACGCCAACACCTACCTGCTGATCACCCGCGCGCTCGACTACTTCGATCCCGCGCGCCGGCACAACGGCAACCTGGCCAAGGCGCTGGCGGTGGCCACGGCGAAGTTCCTGCTGGTGAGCTTCAGCACCGACTGGCGCTTCTCGCCGGCGCGCAGCCGCGAGATCGTCAAGGCGCTGCTGGACAACCGGCGCGACGTCAGCTACGCCGAGATCGACGCGCCGCACGGCCACGACGCCTTCCTGCTGGAGGATCCGCGCTACATGGCGGTCGTGCGTTCCTACTTCGACCGCATCGCCGCCGAGAGCGTCGCCGCCGTGCCGGTGCGCGAGACCGTGCGCGAACTGACCGCGGGAGCCGTGCTGTGACCGATCGCGCCACCATGAAGAGCATTGCGCGGCTGGTGCCGCAGGGCGCGCGGGTGCTGGACCTCGGCTGCGGCGACGGCGCGCTGCTGGACCTGCTGCAGCGCGAGCGCGGCTGCAGCGGCTACGGCATCGAGCTGGCCGACGAGAACGTACTGGCCTGCGTCAAGCGCGGGGTCAACGTGATCCAGCTGAACCTGGACCAGGGCCTGACCATCTTCGACGATGACAGCTTCGACGTGGTGCTGCAGATCGACACGCTGCAGCACCTGCGCAATGCCGAAGTGATGCTGCGCGAGACGGCGCGCGTGGGCAAGCTGGGCATCGTCGCCTTCCCCAACTTCGCGCACTGGCCCAACCGGCTGTCGATCGCGCGCGGCCGCATGCCGGTGACCAAGCGCCTGCCCTACCAGTGGTACGACACGCCCAACATTCGCGTCGGCACCTTCAAGGACTTCGAGGTGCTGGCCACCAAGAACAACCTGGCGATCCTGGATGCCTTCGGCCTGCAGGACGGGGAGGAGCGGCGCGTGCTGCCCAATCTCACCGCCGGCACCGCGGTCTTCAAGTTCCAGCGCGGATAGGTTAGGATTTGCCGCATCGGGATCGACAGCCTCCCGGTCCATCTGGATAGACGGTGTCCCGTCCAAGCGCTGGCAACTCTGTCATGGAGACGACCGTGGACACCGCCCTGCCTTCCCTTTCTCCTTCCGATTTCCGCACCCTCATCGGCCGCGCCGACGCGCCGCTGCTGCTCGACGTGCGCCGCCGCGAGAAGTTCGCCGCCAGCGATCGCCTGCTGCCCGGCGCGCTGTACTGCGCGCCCGAGGAGGTCGCGGACTTCGCGCGCAGCGAAGCGCCCCGCGACGCGATCGTCTATTGCGCCTACGGCCACCACCTCAGCCAGGACGCCGTGCGCACGCTGCGCGCGGCCGGCTGGGACGCGCGCTTCCTCGAAGGCGGCATCGCCGGCGGCGAGGACGGTGTCGACCGGCTGCAGGACATCGCCCGCTGGCGCGAGGTCGCGTTGCCCACCCTCCGCAAGCGGCCCGACTTCGGCGTGACCGGCGAGCGGCCCTCGCGCTGGATCACGCGCGCGCGGCCCAAGATCGACCGCATCGCCTGCCCCTGGCTGATCCGCCGCTTCATCGACCCGCGGGCGCAGTTCTTCTACGTGCCGGAGGCGGAAGTGTTCGCGCAGGCGCGCCGGCTCGAGGCCGTGCCCTACGACCTGCCGGACGCACCCATCACCCACGTGTGGGAGCGCTGCAGCTTCGATGCCCTGCTGGAAGCCTTCGATCTGCGCGAGCCCGCGCTGGACACGCTGGCCACCATCGTGCGCGGCGCCGACACCTCGCGGCTGAACCTGGCGCCGCAAAGCGCGGGGCTGCTGGCGCTGTCGCTCGGCCTGTCGCGCCTGCACGCCGACGACCACGCGATGCTGCAGCAGGCGCTGCCGCTGTACGACGCCTTGCATGCGTGGTGCCGCGACGCGCAGGGCGACACCCACAGCTGGCGGGCGCACGATGCGGCCGCGGCCCAGGCGGTGGCATGAGCGTGGTGCCCGCGCAGGTCGAGGCCGTGGCGCCGCCGCAGGGCGTGTCCTTCGGCGAGGCGCTGAAGTTCTGGCTGAAGCTGGGCTTCATCAGCTTCGGCGGGCCGGCCGGGCAGATCGCGATCATGCACAGGGAGCTGGTGGAGCAGAAGCGCTGGATCTCGGAGCGCCGCTTCCTGCACGCGCTGAACTACTGCATGGTTCTGCCCGGGCCCGAGGCGCAGCAGCTGGCCACCTACATCGGCTGGCTGATGCACCGCACCTGGGGCGGCATCGCCGCCGGCGCGCTGTTCGTGCTGCCTTCGCTGGCGATCCTGATCGCCCTGAGCTGGGTCTACCTCGCCTTCGGCAACGTGGAGTGGGTGGCGGGCCTGTTCTATGGCATCAAGCCGGCCGTGGCGGCGATCGTGCTGCACGCGGTCTGGCGCATCGGCAGCCGCACGCTGCGCCATCCGGCCAAGGTGCCGCTGCTCTGGCTGATCGCCATCGCCAGCTTCGTGGCGATCGCGATCCTGAAGATTCCCTTCCCCTGGGTCGTGGCAGCGGCGGCACTGGCCGGCGTGATCGGCGGGCGCTACGTCCCCGAACAGTTCGCCGTCGGCGGCGGCCACGGCGCGGCCGGCAAGTCCTATGGCGCCGCGCTGCTGGACGACCACACGCCGACACCCGCGCACGCGCAGTTCCGCCAGTCGCGGCTGGCGATGGTGGTGGCGGTGGGCGCCCTGCTGTGGCTGGCGCCCATGGCGCTGCTGGTGGCCGCGCAGGGCTGGGACGGCACGCTGGCGCAGATGGGGTGGTTCTTCACCAAGGCGGCGCTGCTCACCTTCGGCGGCGCCTATGCCGTGCTGCCCTACGTGTACCAGGGTGCGGTGGAGAACCACCAGTGGCTCACCGGCGCGCAGATGATCGACGGGCTGGCGCTGGGCGAGACCACGCCCGGCCCGCTGATCATGGTGGTGGCCTTCGTCGGCTTCGTCGGCGGCTGGGCACGCCAGGTGCTGGGGCCCGACGCGCTGTTCCTCGGCGGCGCGCTGGCCGCGACGGTGGTGACCTGGTTCACCTTCCTGCCCTCCTTCCTGTTCATCCTGGCCGGCGGGCCGCTGGTGGAATCCACCCACGGCAAGCTGGGCTTCACCGCTCCGCTGACCGCCATCACGGCCGCCGTGGTCGGCGTGATCGCCAGCCTGGCGCTGTTCTTCCTGGCGCACATCGCGCGCGACCGTCCCACGCTCGGCCTGCCCTTCGATGCGGTGGCGCTGCTGATCGCGGCAGCGGCCGCGGTGGCGCTGTTCCGCTTCAAGGCCGGCGTGATCCCGGTGATCGCCGGCTGCGCGCTGGCAGGCATGGTGCTGCGGCTGGCGGGCGTGGCCTGAAACGCGGAAAGCGCGATACTCCGGGCGACCTGTAGGACCTTGCCATGAACATCCTGATCACCGGCGGCGCCGGATTCCTCGGTGCCCGCCTTGCCCGTGCCTTGCTGAAGGCCGGCTCGTTTCCCCTGCGCGGCGCGCCCGCGCGCCCCATCCGCCAGATCGTGCTGGCCGACCGCGGCGCCCCGCCGCCGGACCTGCTGGCCGACGCCCGCGTGCGCTCGGTGCAGGGCGACCTGCTGGAGCTGCTGCAGCGGCGCGAGCTTCCGGCCACCGGCACCGACGCCGTGTTCCACCTGGCCGCCGCCGTCAGCGCGGAATGCGAGGCCGACTTCGACCTGGGCATGCGCAGCAACCTGGACACCACGCGGGCGCTGCTCGATGGCTGCCGGGCGCTGGGCACCTGCCCGGTGTTCGTGTTCGCCAGTTCGCTGGCCGTGTTCGGCCAGCAGCCCGGCCAGCCGCCGCTGGGCCTGATGCAGGACGACACGCTGCCCACGCCGCAGGGCAGCTACGGCATCCAGAAGTACATCGGCGAGCAGCTGGTGGCCGACTACACCCGCAAGGGCTTCATCGCCGGGCGCAGCGTGCGGCCGGTGACGGTGAGCGTGCGGCCCGGCCGCCCGAACGGCGCGGCCTCCGGATTCCTCAGCGGCATGATCCGCGAGCCGCTGGCCGGCGTGCGCGCGCAAGTGCCGGTGGGCCCGGACGTGCCGGTGGCGCTGGCCTCGCCCACCCGCACCATCGAAGGCATCGTCCGCGCCGCCGAGGTGAGCGACGCGCAATGGGGCCAGCGCACCGCGATCAACCTGCCTTCGCTGCGCACCACGGTCGGCGAGATGGCGGCGGCCCTGGAGAAGGTGGCCGGCCGGGAGGCCAGCGCGCTGCTGGTCTGGCAGCCGGATCCCGCCATCGAGAAGCTGGTGCGCAGCTGGCCGGGCGAGGTCGGCTGGGAGCGCGCGCGCGGCCTGGGACTGCGCAACGACGAGGGCTTCGAGGCGATCGTGCGCGAGTACATCGCCGAGAACGCGCAGGCCGTGCACGTCGCCGTGCGCTGAGGAGGAAGGGATGCCGCGCTTTGCCGCCAACCTGTCGATGCTCTATCCGGAGCACGCCTTCCTGGACCGCTTCGCCGCCGCCGCGCGCGACGGCTTCCAGGGCGTCGAATACCTGTTCCCCTACGAGCACGAGGCCAGGGAACTGGCCGCGCGCCTGCGCGAGCACGGCCTGCAGCAGGTGCTGTTCAACGCGCCGCCCGGCAACTGGGACGCGGGCGAGCGGGGCACGGCCTGCCTGCCCGGGCGCGAGCAGGAGTTCCGCGAGGGCATCCAGCGCGCGCTGCAGTACGCCGAGGTGCTGGCCTGCCCGCGCATCCACGTCATGGCGGGCCTGGTGCCCAGGAGCAGGAGCGCGAGGCGCTGCGTCCCACCTACGTCAACAACCTGCGCTGGGCGGCCCGCGAAGCCGCGAAGCAGGGCGTCGAGCTGCTGCTGGAGCCGATCAACACGCGCGACATCCCCAGCTTCTTCCTGAACCGGCAGGACGACGCGCACGCACTGGTGGGCGAGATCGGCGGCGTCAACGTCAAGGTGCAGATGGACCTGTACCACTGCCAGGTGGTGGAGGGCGACGTGGCCATGAAGATCCGCCAGTACCTGCCCACCGGCCGCGTCGGCCATTTCCAGATCGCGGGCGTGCCGCAGCGGCACGAGCCCGATGTCGGCGAGCTGAACTACCCCTACCTGTTCTCGGTGATCGACGAGGTCTCGGCCGCTTGCGGCTGGACCGGCTGGGTCGGCTGCGAGTACCGGCCGGCGCGCGGCGCGCAGGCGGGCGGCACCTCGCAGGGCCTGGGCTGGCTGCGGGCGCTCAGCCCTTCTTCATGACGTTGATGTTGCCGTCGGCCTCGAGGATGGCCATGCGCATGTCCTCGAGCGCGCAGTCGGCGCCGCGCAGCGCCTTCTCGACGTCGGAGCGCGGCACCCGCTGGCGCTTGAGCACGTCGTCGTAGATCACGCCGTCGCGCCCGATCAGCACCGGGTTGCCCTGCAGCACCGCGTCCATCTTCTTGCTGCGCGAAGTGAGCAGCGCGATCACCACGTCGAGCACGACCAGCGTGGCGGCGACGATCAGGCCCCCTTGCAGCGATTCGTCCTGGCCGCTGAGCGAGCCGCTGACCGCCTCGGACAGCAGCATGACCACGATCAGGTCGAAGGGCGTGAACTGTCCCACCGTGCGCTTGCCCGACAGCCGCACCATGCCGAGCAGCACCAGGTAGACCACGGTGGCGCGGACCACGAACTCCCACCACGGGGCCTGCAGGTCGAACATGTCGTTCTCCGGTCGTTGTGGGCGCAGTGGAGCGCAGCCGCTGCCTCAGCCGTGTCGGACGCAGGCGGAAACGCATGTCGGTGGGCCTGCGGGGCGGTGCGCTAGGCTCCTGCCATGGCGTTGACCCTGGCCCGACCCGTCCACAGCGAACTGCTGATCAAGAAGAGCCGCTTCCTCGGCTGCGTGCAGCCGGTGGCCGGGCGCGCGGAAGCGCTGGCGGTGGTCGATGGCCTGCGGGCCGAACACCCGGGCGCCGCGCACGTCTGCTGGGCCCTGCTGGCCGGCGGCCAGTCGGCGGCCAACGACGACGGCGAACCCGGTGGCACCGCCGGCCGGCCGATGCTGGAAGTGCTGCGCCACCAGCAGCTCGAAGGCGTGCTGGCGACGGTCGTGCGCTATTTCGGCGGCGTGAAGCTGGGGGCCGGCGGCCTGGTGCGCGCGTACACCGACGCCGTGGCGCAGGCGCTGCTGCAGGCGCAGAAGCTGCCGCTGCAGCGCACCCTGCAGTTCGCCTGCCGCGTGCCGTATGCGCTGGAGGGCATGGTGCGGCGGGAGTTGCAGGAAGCCGGCGCGGTCCTGGGCGAGGTGACGCACGGCGAGGCGGTGGAGATCGCGTTCGGGGTGGGGGAGGATGTCGCGCCGGCCTTGCGGGCGCGCTTGAACGAGGCGGGGCAGGGTCAGCTGCACTGGATTTCGTAGGCTGGTGGTGAGCGCAGCGAACCCCAGCGCTGGGGTGCCGCTCCGCTCGCACCGCCAGCCTACGAAGACCGCAGCCCGTAGGTCGTGGTGAGCCCGCAGGCGAACCGCGACACCCTCAAGCCCGCAGCTGCTTCAGATACTCCATCGCCGCCGCCGGCGCCCGCTCCTTCGCCCCATTGATGAAGAACACGAAGGCCTCCCTGCCTTCGCCCATGCCCACCCATTCCTTCGCCCCCTGCACCCACGGCGCCAGCGCCTGCGGCCGGTACCCCGTCGGCACCTCCGCCTCGCTGCGCATCAGCCGCAGGTACGCGAGCTCGCTGCGCGCATGCGGGATCGAGGGAAACTTCTCCGAGTCCGTGTACACCGTGGTGCAGCCGTGGCGCGCCAGCAGTTCCAGGTATGCCTCGGTGGCGAAGCTCGGATGCCGCACGTCCAGCACGTGCCGCAGCGGCCGGCCCTGCACCTCGCGCGGCAGCAGGCGCAGGAAGGCGTCCAGGTCTTCGGCGTGGAAGGCCGTGGTCGGCATCAGCTGCCACAGCAGCGGCCCGAGCTTGTCGCCCAGTTCGGCGAGGCCGCTGCCGACGAAGCGTTGCACGCCTTCCGCCGCGCTTGCCAGCACGCGCCGGTGCGTGGTGAAGCGGTGCGCCTTGAGCGAGAACACGAAGCCCTCGGGCGTCTCGTCGCGCCACCTGGCGAAGGTGGCCGGCTTGAAGGTGCTGTAGAAGGTGCCGTTGACCTCGATGGCGGTGAGCTGCCGGCTCGCGTACTGCAGCTCCTTCGCGTGCGCCAGGCCCTGGGGATAGAAGTTGTCGCGCCAGGGCTCGAAGGTCCAGCCACCGACGCCCACATGGATGCGCGGGGTCATGCGGCGCATCCTAGCCCAGCGTCGCGGCTGCTTGTACAGTGGCGGGAACAGCCATTTCCCCAAGCCGCCATGAACGCACCCCTGCACCGCGAACTGCCCGCCACCCTGCTCGACAGCGCCCGCGCGCTCGACCAGGTCACGCGCCAGTGGGACGGCGACATCGTCCGCCAGCTCACCGACTACATCGCCATTCCCGCCAAGTCGCCGGGCTTCGATCCGCAGTGGCAGCAGCACGGCCACATCGAGACCGTGCTGCGCAACGCCGCGCAATGGGTCGAGGCGCAGAAGGTCCCGGGCCTCAAGCTCGAGATCGTGCGCCTGGAAGGCCGCACGCCCGTGCTGTTCTTCGAGGTGGACTCCACCAAGGCCGGAAGCACGCAGACCATCCTGATGTACGGCCACCTGGACAAGCAGCCGGAATTCACCGGCTGGCGCAGCGACCTGGGGCCCTGGACGCCCAAGTACGAGGACGGCAAGCTCTATGGCCGCGGCGGCGCCGACGACGGCTACGCGGTGTACGCCAGCATCGCGGCCCTGCAGGCGCTCAAGGCGCAGGGCAAGCCGCATCCGCGCATCGTCGGCCTGATCGAGACCTGCGAGGAGTCGGGCTCCTACGACCTGCTGCCCTACGTCGATGCCCTGCGCACCCGCCTGGGCGACGTCGGCCTGGTGATCTGCCTGGACTCCGGCGCCGGCAACTACGACCAGCTGTGGCTCACCACCTCGCTGCGCGGGCTGGCGGGCGGCACGCTCAAGGTGCAGGTGCTGACCGAGGGCATCCACTCCGGCGATGCTTCCGGCCTGGTGCCTTCGAGCTTCCGCATCATGCGGCAGGTGCTGGACCGGCTGGAAGACAGCAGGAGCGGCCGCCTGCTGCCGCAAAGCTTCCACTGCGAGATCCCGGCGGACCGCGTCGAGCAGGTCAAGGCCACCGCCGCCATCCTGGGCGAGGAGGTCTACAAGCGCTTCCCCTGGGCGCACGCCGATTGCGGCGGCTCCACGTCATTCGCGCTGCCCACCACCACCGACCCGGTGCAGGCGCTGATCAACCGCACCTGGCTGCCGACGCTGTCGGTGACCGGTGCCGAAGGCTTCCCGGCGCTGCAGGACGCCGGCAACGTGCTGCGGCCCTACACCGCGTTCAAGCTCTCGCTGCGCCTGCCGCCGCTGGTGGATGCCGGCCAGGCGGTGCAGGAGCTCAAGACGCTGCTGGAGGACAACGCGCCCTACCAGGCGGTGGTGACCTTCGAGTCCAGCGGCGCCGCCTCCGGCTGGAACGCGCCGCCCACCACGCCCTGGTTCGAGCGGGCCCTCGATGCCGCCTCGCTGGCGCACTTCGGCGCGCCGGTCGGCTACATCGGCCAGGGCGGCACCATCCCGCTGATGAACATGCTGAGTGAGGGCTTCCCCCGCGCGCAGATGATGGTCTGCGGGGTGCTCGGGCCGCGCAGCAACGCGCACGGGCCGAACGAATTCCTGCACGTGCCCTACGCCAAAAGATTGACTGCCGCCGTGGCGGAAGTCATGGCGCAGATGCCTTGACGCCCGACGGCGTCGCATAAACGTCGCCAGCGGGCATTTTCCCCCGCTTGGGGCATTGACACCGGCGCCCGCTGGTCGATCATTGCTCACCGATGAGCCATGCCGGCACCGAGTCCACGCTTTCCACCTTTACTGCCAGCGATGGTGAAAACCTCGCGGTGCAGGACTGGTATTTCCCGAGGGCCTCAGCCCGCGCGGCACGGTCCTGATCGTCCACGGCCTGGGCGAGCACGCCGGCCGCTACGACGCGCTGGCGCGGGTGCTCAATGGCTGGGGCTTCGGCGTGCGCAGCTACGACCAGTACGGCCACGGCGAATCCGACGGCCAGCGCGGCGCCCTGCCGCATCCCAACCGCCTGCTCGACGACCTGGCCGACCTGGTGGAAAGCGCGCGCGTGCGCAACCCCGGCCTGCCGCTGGTGCTGCTCGGGCACAGCCTGGGCGGCCTGGTGGCCGCCAGCTTCGTCGCCCGCACGATGATGGCCGTCGATGCCCTGGTGCTGTCCTCGCCCGCCCTGGCCACGCGCCTGTCGCCGCTGCAGAAGGCGATGATGGCGGTGGTGCCGCGGATCGCGCCCAACCTCACCGTGGGCAACGGCCTGGATCCGCAGTACCTCTCGCACGACCCGCGGGTCGTGCAGGCCTACATGAACGACCCACGCGTGCACGACCGCATCTCCGGCCGGCTGGCACGCTTCATCGCCGAGGAAGGCGAACTGGTGCGCTCGCGCGCCCGGTCCTGGCGGGTGCCGACGCTGCTGATGTACGCGGGGGACGACCGGCTGGTCGATCCCGTGGGCAGCCAGCTGTTCGCGGCGGCGGCGCCGCGGCAGCACGTCAGCACGCGCTGCTTCGACGGCCTGTACCACGAGATCTTCAACGAGCGCGAGTCGCAGCCCGTCTACGACTGCCTCAGGCAGTGGCTGGACGCGCGCTTGTGAGCGCCAGCCACAGCAGGCCCCCGCGACCAGCGCCACCGGCAGCAGCGAACCGAGGTTCAGCCAGGTCCAGCCCTGCGTGGTCACCAGCACGCCGGAGGCGAACGAGGTGATAGCCAGCGTGAAGAAGATGAAGAAGTTCAGCGCCGCCTGCGCGCGGTCCTTCTCCTCGGGCGCATAGGTGGTGAGCGACAGCGTGGTGGCGCCGGTGAACAGGAAGTTCCAGCCCCACCCCAGCAGGAACAGCGCGATCCCGAACTGGTGCAGCGCCACGCCCGACAGCGCCACCGCGATGCACGCCAGGTTCAGCGCGACTCCCACGCCCATCACCGGCAGCGCGCCGAAGCGCTTGATCAGGTGGCCGGTGAAGAAGCCGGGCGCGAACATGCCGATCACGTGCCACTGCAGCACGAAGGCGGCGTCCGCGAAAGGCAGGCCGCACTGCTGCATCGCCAGCGGCGTGGCCGCCATCAGCAGGTTCATCACGCCGTAGCCCAGCGCCCCCGCCATGGCGGCCACCAGGAAGGCGGGTTGCCGCAGCAGCTGCGCGACCGAGCGGCCGCTGCGGTGCTTGGGCGGCGGCGGCGCGACGGGAAACCGCATGAAGGCCAGCAGCAGCATCGCGAGCAGCGCCACGCCCGCCAGCGCCACGTAGGCGCCGGCGAAGGGAGCAGCCATCCAGTTGCGCGTGCCGGCCGCGAGATTGGGGCCGACCACGGCGCCGATCAGGCCGCCGGCCATCACCAGCGACACCGCCTTCTCGCGCATCGCCGGCTGCGCCAGTTCGGCGGAGGCGAAGCGGTAGAGCGCGCCGTTGGCGCTGTAGTAGCCGGCCAGCACCGTGCCCGCGCACAGCAGCCAGAACTGGCGGGTGCTGGCCGCGTAGGCGCACAGCAGCGCGGAACCGAGCGCCACGGCCAGCCCGAGCTGGAAGGCGCGCTGGCGCCCGAAGCGTGCCTGCGAGCGGGCGACCACCCCGGTGAACAGCGCGCTGCCCACCACGTAGCCCATGACGGGCAGGGTGGCCATCCAGCCGTAGGGCGCGAGCGCCAGGCCCACCAGGCCGTTGATGGCGATGAAGGTGACGTTGTTGGTGAGGAACAGGCCTTGCAGGGCCGCCAGCAGCCAGAGGTTGCGGTTCAAGCCATGGCTCCGGCGAGGGTGAGGATGGCCAGTGCCGCCAGCGGCGCGGTCTCGGCGCGCAGCACGCGCGGGCCGAGGTTCACCGGCTGCCAGCCGCGCGCGAAGGCGGCGTCTTCCTCCGCCGGGGAGAGCCCGCCTTCGGGGCCGCTGAGCAAGGTCACTTCGGCCGTGCGCGGCACGGCCGCGAGCGCGCGACTGCCTTCGCGCAGCGACAGCACCAGCCCGGCCTGCTGCTGCGAAGCGAGCCAGCCCGCGAGCGGCTGCACCGCATGCACCACCGGCACGCGGTTGCGGCCGCACTGCTCGCAGGCGGCGATGGCCACCGCCTGCCAGTGCGCCTGCTTCTTCTGGGCGCGCTCGCCGGCCAGGCGCAGCACGCTGCGCTCGGCCACCAGCGGCTGGATGGAGGCGGCGCCGAGCTCGGTGGCCTTCTCCACCAGCCAGTCCATGCGTTCGTTGGCGGGCATGGCCAGCGCGAGGTGCACCGCCACCGGAGCCTCGCATTCGACGGCGTGGTGCGCGCCGACCGCCACCCGCACCTCGCTGCGGCCCATGTGCTCGATCACCGCGTCGTACGCGCCGCCGCGGCCGTCGAACAGGGTGAGCGCCTCGCCCGGCTGCATGCGCAGCACCTGCACGTGGCGCGCCGTGCCGGCCGGCAGCGCGAGGCGCGCGCCGCTCGCGAGGGGCTCCGCGCAGTGCAGGCGGGGCACTAGAGGCGCCCGAAGGCGAAGCCGCTGACCGCGTCGCTGCCCTCGACCTCGTCCACCAGGCGCGCCAGCGGCGCCAGTTCGCGGTAGCGGCCGGCGGTGGCGCGGATGTAGCCGATGAAGCGGGGCGCGTCGGCCAGGTACTTGGGCTTGCCGTCGCGCAGCGTGAGGCGCGCGAAGATGCCGGCCACCTTCAGGTGCCGCTGCAATCCCATCCACTCGACGCCGCGGTAGAACTCGCCGAAGTCCGCGTCCACGGGCAGGCCGGCCTTGCGCGCCTTTTCCCAGTAGCGCACGGTGATGTCGATGACGAAATCCTCGTCCCAGCTGAGGAAGGCGTCGCGCATCAGGCAGGCGATGTCGTAGGTGGTGGGGCCGTACACAGCGTCCTGGAAATCGAGCACGCCCAGGCGTGCTTCGGCCGGGTCGCGCGGCATCATCAGGTTGCGCGGCATGAAGTCGCGGTGCACGTACACGCTGGCGGCCGCCAGGTTGCGCTGCATGATCAGGCGGAACTGGCTGTCCAGCGTCTCGCGCATTTTGGGCGCGATCTCCAGGCCGCGGTGCTTGTGCAGGTACCAGTCGGGAAACAGCGCCAGCTCGCGCGCCAGCAGCGCCTCGTCGTAGGGCGGCAGCACGCCGGGCCGCGAAGCCAGCTGCCAGGCGATCAAGGCGTCGACCGCGCGCAGGTAAAGCTGCTGGGTCGCGCGCATCTGTTGCGCGTCGACCACTTCGATCATGGTCTGCGTCCCCAGGTCGTCCAGCAGCATGAAGCCCTGCGGCTGGTCCCAGGCCAGCACGCGCGGCACCAGCAGGCCGGCGTCGGCCATCAGGCCCGCGACCTTCACGAAGGGGGCGCAGTCCTCCTTCTCGGGCGGCGCGTCCATGACGATGAAGCTGCCCTGGCCGCCATCGACCCGCAGGTAGCGGCGGAAGCTCGCGTCGGCCGATGCCGGCCGCACCGTTTCCGGGCGCAGCTCATGCGCGGGAGAGACCTGGCCCAGCCAGTCGTGGAAGGCGGCTTCGCGCCGCGGGTCGCTCCAGGCGACCCCCGGGTGCGCAGGGGCCGTGGGATTCAGGGGTTGCGGGGAATCGCTCATGGATAATCGATTCTACAAATCCAACGTGGCGCGCCCGCCGGCGGCCCGGGTTCCCCAACCCCGATGCATCACCCAAGAAACAAGGCGTCCATCGCCCGCTTTGCCCTGAGTCCGGTGGCGATGGTCGCGGCGGCCCTGCTGCAGCCCCTGGCCGCGCAGGGCCAGGACGCCGCCGAACCCTCGCCCCGCCTGCGGGGCAGCCCGGTGCTGCGGGAGGACGTCGCGCCCGACGCGCGCTCGCAGCTGCCCACCTTCGTGGAGGGCGACCGCATCCAGGGCCGCACCGACATCGAGACCTCGATCGAGGGCAACGCGATGCTGCGCCGGGGCGACACCGTGATCCGCGCGCGCCGGCTGGAATACAACCAGCCCAAGGACCTGGCGCGCGCGATCGGCGACGTGCGCATCAACAAGGCCGGCAACGTGTTCGAGGGGCCGCTGCTGGAACTGGAAGTCGATGCCTTCCAGGGCTTCTTCAACGAGCCGCGCTACCGCTTCCTGCGCAACGACGCCTACGGCCAGGCCGACCGCATCGACTTCATCGACGACCAGCGCGCGGTCATCCGCAACGCGACCTACACCACCTGCCAGCGGCGGCCTGGCCCCAGCTGGATGCCGGACTGGATCCTGCGCGCCGCCTCGATCTCGCTCGACCAGGAAGAGGAAACGGGCAGCGCCGAGGGCGCCGTCCTCAGCTTCATGGGCGTGCCCATCCTGCCGGTGCCGGCCCTGAGCTTCCCGCTGGGGGACAAGCGCAAGTCGGGCCTGCTGCCGCCCACCATCGGCCTGGACAGCAAGAGCGGGCTGGAACTGACGCTGCCCTATTACTGGAACATCGCGCCCAACCGGGACGCGACCCTCTATCCCACGCTGATGACGCGCCGCGGCGTCGACCTGGGTGCGGAGTTCCGCTACCTGGAGCGCAACTACGACGGCGTGCTGCGCGGCAACTACCTGCCGGGCGACCGGCTGCGCAACGGCCAGGACCGCTGGGGCTTCTCCGCCAACCATGCGCAGCCGCTGCTGCAGCTGCCGGCATTCGGGGCCTCCAGCCTGTTCCTGAACCTGAACCGCGTCAGCGACGACAACTACTGGCGCGACTTCTCGCGCAGCTCCAGCTCGCTCACCCAGCGCCTGCTGGCGAACGACGCTTCGCTGAACTGGAGCTGGTTCGGCGTCAGCCTGTCCGGCCGCATCCAGCGCTGGCAGACGCTGCAGGACGTGGACAGCCCGATCGTGCCGCCCTACGACCGGGCCCCGCAGCTGACCGCCCGCCACGCGCGCAACAACCTCTGGCGCGGCTTCGACACCCTGGTGGAGGCCGACTACACGCACTTCACGCACTCGGTGCCCCAGGTGGCCGCCGACCGCTTCCCGACCGCGCCCGAGGTCACGCAGCCCAACGCCCATCGCACCTACACGCTGGCGCAGGTGAGCCGGCCCTTCCAGTCCCCCGGCTGGTTCGTGGTGCCCAAGGCGCAGCTGCACACGCGCCACTACGAGTTCGAGTCGGCGCTGGCCACCGGCGAGAAGACCGCCGACGTGACGGTGCCCACCTTCAGCCTGGACAGCGGGCTGGTGTTCGAGCGCCCGGCCCGCTTCTTCGGCCGTGCCTTCCAGCAGACGCTGGAGCCGCGCGCCTTCTACGTGTACACGCCGTTCCGCGACCAGAACCGCCTGCCCAACTACGACTCGGGCCTGAACGACTTCAACTTCGCGACCATCTACACCGAGAACGCCTACGGCGGCCACGACCGCATCGCCGACAACAACCTGCTGACGCTGGGCGCCACCTCGCGCCTGCTCGATCCCGACACCGGCGCCGAGGCGGCCAAGATCGCGATCGCCCAGCGCGTGCGCTTCAAGGACCAGCGCGTGACGCTGCCCGGCCAGGAGACGGTGAGCGAGCGCCTGTCGGACCTGCTGTTCGGCGCCTCGGTGAGCTTCTTCCCGCAATGGAGCGCCGAGGGCACGGTGCAGTACAACCCGAAGACGCAGCAGTCGATCCGCTCGACCGTCGGCGTGCGCTACAACCCGGGCAACTACCGCGTGATCTCGGCGGCCTACCGGCGCCAGCAGGGCTTCAGCGAGCAGCTGGACATCGGCTGGCAGTGGCCGCTCAACGACCTGTGGGGCGACAAGGGGCAGGACCTCGGCCCCGGCATGGGCGAGGGCGAAGGCCGCTGGTACAGCGTGGGCCGACTGAACTACAGCCTGCGCGACCGCCAGCTGGTCGACGGCATCCTCGGCCTGGAATACGACGCCGGCTGCTGGCTCGGCCGCATCGTGGTCGAACGGCTGCAGGCGGGCACCAACACTTCCAACAAGCGGATATTGTTCCAGCTCGAGTTCGTCGGCTTCAGCCGGCTGGGGTCCGGCGCTTTACAGACGCTCAAGCAGAATATCCCCCGCTACCAGTACCTGCGCGAGCGCACCACCACGCCCAGCCGGTTCAGCAATTACGACTAGAGTGCAGACACGATGAATCCTCGTTCCCTGGCCATGCGGCTGTCCCTGGCCGGCCTGCTCGCCGCCTCCGTGCTTCCGGCGGCGGGGCAAGGCCTGCGCGTGGCGCCCCAGCTCGGCGTGCGGCCTGCCGCGCCCGCGGCCCCGGCGGCGGCCCGCGCGCGGCCGACTTCATCGTCGCGGTGGTCAACTCCGAGCCGATCACCAATACCGAGGTGCGCGCGCGCATGCTGCGCTTCGAACAGCAGCTGGTGCAGCAGGGCGCGGCCCTGCCGCCGCGCCAGCAGCTGGCGCGCGAGGTGGTGGAGCGGCTGATCACCGAGAAGGCGCAGCTGCAGCTGGCGCGCGACAGCGGCATCCGCGTGGACGACGCGGTGGTGGACCAGGCCGAGCGCGGCATCGCCCGCCAGAACGGCGTGGAGATCGCCGAGCTGCGCCGGCGCATGACGGCCGACGGCATCAACGTCACCCAGTTCCGCGAGGACCTGCGCAACCAGATCCTGCTGCAGCGCCTGCGCGACCGCGAGCTCGAATCGCGCGTGCGCGTGAGCGAGCTGGACATCGACCAGTACCTGCGCGAACAGCAGCAGGGCGGCGGCGACCCGGCGCTCACCGAACTCAACCTCGCCCACATCCTGGTGGCGGTTCCCGAAACCGCCACCGAGGCGCAGCTGGCGCAGGCGCGGGCGAAGGCCGAACAGCTGGTGCGCCGCATCCGCGCCGGCGAGGACTTCGGCAAGCTGGCGCGCGAGAACTCCGACGCCACCGGTGCCGCGCAGAACAGCGGCGCGGTGGGCGTGCGCACGGCCGACCGACTGCCGCCGCTGTTCCTGGAGGCGATCCGCGAGGTGAAGGACGGCGGCGTGTCGGAGCCGGTGCGCTCCGAGGCGGGCTTCCACATCGTCAAGGTGATCGAGAAGCGGCAGGTGGGCGCCGCCGGCATGGCGGTCACGCAAAGCCATGCCCGCCACATCCTGCTGCGCCCCGCCGGCAACCTCACCGAGGCCCAGGCACGCCAGCGCCTGGCCGACATGAAGCGCCGCGTGCAGGCCGGGCAGGCCGACTTCGCGCAGCTCGCGCGCGAGAACTCGCAGGATGCCAGCGCCCGCAACGGCGGCGACCTGGGCTGGGCCAGCCCGGGCATGTTCGTGCCCGAGTTCGAGGAAGTGCTGGCCAGCCTGCAGCCCGGCCAGATCGCCGACCCGCTGGTCAGCCGCTTCGGCGTGCACCTGATCCAGCTGCTGGAGCGCCGCCAGGCCACCATGAGCGACCGCGAGCAGCGCGAGGTGGTGCGCAACCTGGTGCGCGAGAAGAAGCTGGACGAGGCCTACGTGCAGTGGTCGCGCGAAGTCCGCGGCCGCGCCTACGTGGAACTGCGCGAACCGCCGCAGTTGTGAAGCATGTCGCGCGCAAGCGCTTCGGCCAGCACTTCCTGGCCGACGTGGCCATCATCGATGCGATCGTGCGCGAGATCGCGCCCCGGCCCGGCCAGGCCATGGTGGAGATCGGCCCCGGCCTGGCGGCCCTGACGCAGCCCCTGGTGGAGCGGGTCGGCCAGCTCACGGTGGTGGAACTCGATCGCGACCTCGCCGTGCGCCTGCGCCAGCACGCGCAGCTGAAGGTGGTCGAGTCCGACGTGCTCAAGGTGGACTTTGCCGCGCTGGCCGACGAACTCGGTGCCCCGAAGCTGCGCGTGGTGGGCAACCTGCCCTACAACATCTCCAGCCCCATCCTGTTCCACCTGCTGCAGTACGTGCACCGGGTGGAGGACCAGCACTTCATGCTGCAGAAGGAAGTGGTGGACCGGATGGTGGCCTCGCCCTCGACCGCCGACTACGGGCGCCTGTCGGTGATGCTGCAGTGGCGCTATGCGATGGAAAGCGTGCTGTTCGTGCCGCCGGAGTCCTTCGACCCGCCGCCCCGGGTGGACAGCGCCGTGGTGCGCATGGTGCCGCTGGCGCAGCACGCCGCGGTGGACGAGGGGCTGCTGTCGGAGATGGTGCAGGTGGCTTTCTCGCAGCGGCGCAAGCTGCTGCGCCACAGCCTGGGCCGGTGGCTGGAGCAGAAAGGCTTCGGCGGCACCTTCGACCTGCAGCGCCGGGCCGAGGAGGTGCCGGTGGCGGAGTACCTGTGGCTGTGCGAGGCGCTGACGCAGGACACCGCCGGCTATTGAAGAAGCGAAGAAGCCGCCATGAAAAAAGCCGGGCAGTGCCCGGCTTTCTTGTCCTTCAGGACGGGTCTCAGGCTGCTGCCAGCCAGTAACCCGCGTTGAAGGGGCTGCTCATGCGCAGCGCGAGAGGGGAAACGTCCAGGATCTTGTCCGTGGGCATCTTCTCTCCGTCCGTGGCGACCGGCTGTTGCACGGTTTCGCCCTGGGCCTCGTTCGCCCGTTCCGCTTGGCCTTGTTGCGCGGAACGGGCTACCGAAAAGAATAGAAACAGCGGAATGGTACTTTCCGGTCTGCCCAGTAGTCCGCCGTGTCGCGGAAGATGTCCAGCAGCTGCTCGCGCGCTTCCTTGTCGAACTTGCCGTTGGCCGGGATGTGCTCCAGCACCACGATGAAGCCCGGCTGCGGGCCCGACTTGTGCAGCGGGTCGGTCATGCAGTCGTACAGCGCGTCGAAGTTCTTGCCGAAGTGCTGCGGGAAGGTGAACTGCTGGGCGATCATGTCCAGCACGTCCTGCTTGCTCTGGGCCGTGGCCAGGTTGGCGTACAGGAAATGCTGGCCCATCGCGGTGGCAGTCTCCTGCAGGTCCTGCACGCGGTAGGCGCGGATGGACTGCACGATGTTGCTGCGCACCCCTTTCAAGGGCGTCTCGGAAATATCAGGACGAAGTGGCTTGTCCATCTCCGTTGCTTTCTCGTTGGTCAAAAACAGGTCCCGCTTCATTTCGGGGTCACTCCACAATCTTGAGGAAACTGGCGTAGTGGTCAGCGGTGTAATAACAGGCATGCGGTGTCTTCTGCGGTCCCCCGCATACGATGCGCCGGGCTCCCCGGTCGCGTGATCCTGGCGTCTTCACGGTGTACTCGCGGTAGTAGCCGCGCGTCTTGATCGGGAGCAAGCGTTCCCGGTTGCCAAACACCGCTCCGTCCTTTTCATACGGGAAAGGTCCGCCCCGGCGGATCAGTTCGTAGGTCTCCTGGCCCTGGCGGGGCAGCTGGGTGACGAGCACCGTGGCCGCTCCGCCCACAGCGGGTCCGTCCTGGAAGCCCCGTGCCTGGGCAAGGGGAACACCGGCAACTGCGACGGCAAGGAGGGCGCTGGTGAGCGCTGACTTGATTGCCGCGAACCGGGCCATGAACGGACCTTCTAGGGAGATCTTCAAGGGACGCCTGCCGGCACCTGCCGGCATTTCTTTACCCGGGTAAACCCGGAAAACTCAAGCGCGGTAGTGTGACGCATGTCTTCCCGAAAGGCAAGCCGATGCCCAAAATTTGGGCACGGGGCAAGGCCTTTCGGGACCCGGACCGCTGTCGCTAAGTTAGCGCCAGCTGTCGAGAAGGGGCTTATCGAGCCGCGTTGGCGTCGGCCACGGTCAGCGCGGCCATGTTGACGATGCGGCGCACCGTGGTGCTCGCCGTCAGGATGTGCACCGGCTTGGCCGCCCCCAGCAGGACCGGGCCGATGGCGATGTTGCCGCCCGCCGCCGTCTTGAGCAGGTTGTAAGAAATATTGGCTGCATCGATGTTCGGCAGCACCAGCAGGTTGGCGTCGCCGGCCAGGGTGCTGTGCGGCATCAGCTGCAGCCGCGCCGGCGCGTCGAGCGCGATGTCGCCGTGCATCTCGCCATCGACTTCCAGCCAGGGCGCCTGTTCGTGCAGCATTTCCAGGGTCTGGCGCATCTTCAGCGCGCTCGGGTGGTTGCTGCTGCCGAAGTTGGAGTGGCTCAGCAGGGCGACCTTGGGCTTGAGGCCGAAGCGCAGCATTTCCTCCGCCGCCAGCAGCGTGATCTCGGTGAGCTGCTCCGCGCTCGGGTCGTAGTTGACGTGCGTGTCCACCAGGAACAGCTGGCGGCCCGGAAGCATCAGCCCGTTCATGCAGGCATAGGTGTTGACGCCGGCGCGCTTGCCGATCACCTGGTCCAGGTAGCGCAGGTGGATGTCGGTGGTGCCCCAGGTGCCGCAGATCATGCCGTCCACCTGGTCCTTGTGCAGCAGCATGGCGCCGATCAGCGTCAGGCGGCGGCGCATCTCGATCTTGGCCATCTGCACCGTCACGCCCTTGCGGTCGGTCATGCGGTGGTAGGTCTGCCAGAAGTCGCGGTAGCGGTCGTCCTGTTCGACGTTGACGACGTCGTAGTCGCGGCCTTCCTGCAGGCGCAGGCCGAACTTCTCGACGCGCTCGGCGATGATCTTCGGCCGGCCGATCAGCGTCGGGCGGGCCACCGATTCGTCGGCCACGATCTGGGCGGCGCGCAGCACGCGCTCTTCCTCGCCCTCGCAGAAGGCCACCCTCTTCTTGGCCGCGTTCCTGGCCATGGTGAAGATCGGCTTCATGGTCGTGCCGGAGGCGTAGACGAAGCTTTGCAGCTGCTCGCGGTAGGCGTCCATGTCCTTGACCGGGCGCGCCGCCACGCCGCTGTCGGCCGCCGCCTTGGCGACCGCGGGCGCGATCTTGATCATCAGGCGCGGGTCGAAGGGCTTCGGGATCAGGTACTCGGGGCCGAAGGACAGCTTCTCGCCGGCGTAGGCCGCGGCCACCACCTCGCTCTGCTCCGCCTGCGCCAGTTCGGCCAGCGCGTAGACCGCGGCGATCTCCATTTCCACCGTGATGGTGGTGGCGCCGGAGTCCAGCGCGCCGCGGAAGATGTAGGGGAACACCAGGACGTTGTTGACCTGGTTCGGGTAGTCGGTGCGGCCGGTGGCGATGATGCAGTCGGGACGCGCCGCCTTGGCGTCTTCCGGCGAGATCTCCGGGTTGGGGTTGGCCAGCGCCAGGATCAGCGGGTGGGCCGCCATCTTCTTGACCATGTCCGCCTTGAGCACGCCGCCGGCGGACAGGCCGAGGAACACGTCGGCATCGGCGATGACCTCGGTCAGCGTGCGCGCGGAGGTCTCCTGCGCGAACTGCACCTTGTCCTCGTCCATCAGTTCCTTGCGGGCCCGTGTAGACCACGCCGGCCAGGTCGGTCACGAAGATGTTCTTCTTCGGCACGCCCAGCTTCACCAGCAGGCCCAGGCAGGCCAGCGCCGCGGCGCCGGCGCCGGAGGTCACCAGCTTGACGTTCTTGATGTCCTTGCCCACGACCTTCAGGCCGTTGAGGATGGCCGCAGCGACGGTGATGGCCGTGCCGTGCTGGTCATCGTGGAAGACCGGGATCTTCATGCGCTCGCGCAGCTTGCGCTCCACGTAGAAGCAGTCCGGCGCCTTGATGTCCTCGAGGTTGATGCCGCCGAAGGTGGGTTCCAGCGCGGCGATGATGTCGACCAGCTTGTCCAGGTCGTTCTTCTCGGCCACTTCGATGTCGAACACATCGATGCCGGCGAACTTCTTGAACAGGACGCCCTTGCCCTCCATCACCGGCTTGGCCGCCAGCGGGCCGATGTCGCCCAGGCCCAGCACTGCCGTGCCGTTGGTGATGACCGCCACCAGGTTGCCGCGCGCCGTGTAGCGGAATGCGTTGGCCGGGTCCTTGACGATCTCCTCGCAGGGCGAGGCCACGCCGGGCGAATACGCGAGCGACAGGTCGTGCTGGTTGACCAGCTGCTTGGTCGGCGCGATGGCGATCTTGCCGGGCGTCGGGTGCTCGTGGTACTCGAGGGCAGCCAGGCGCAGCTCGGCGCGCTTGTCGGACTTCGCCGGAGGGACGGTGGACATGGAATGCAGTCTCCTGGGCGCCTTGGAAGGCTGGCGCCGGCTTGTTCTGGAAGGGCTTGCGATTGTAGACGGGCGCGCCGGGAAAACCCTAGTATGGGTTTATGCGTATCCGGCATGTGCCCGGCGAGCCTGCCGCAGCGATGCTGCCTACAGTGCGGACACAGGAGAACACAACATGGCCGCCGTGACCGAGAACCAGCGCGAGGAGCGCATCGCCGCGGTGCTGGCGCGGGCCGACGCCCGCCAGCCGCGCGCCGACGGGGTGCCGCTGGACACCTTCTCGCGCGAATACTTCGCCCAGGTGGACGTCGAGGACCTCGACGAACGCACCCCGAGGACCTGCTGGGCGCGCTGCTGTCGCACTGGCAGTTCGCGTCCCAGCGTCAGCCGGGCGCCCCCAAGGTGCGCGTCTTCAGCCCCTCGCCCGGCGCCGACGGCTGGGGTTCGCGCCACACCATCGTGCAGGTCGTCAACGACGACATGCCCTTCCTGGTGGACTCGGTCTCGCTGGAGATCATGCGGCAGGGGCTGGCCCTGCACCTGATCGTGCACCCCATCTTCGCCGTCAAGCGCGACGCGCAGGGCGTGCTGCAGTCGGTGGCGCCGCGCCATGCCGCGCCGGAGCTGCCGCGCGAATCGTGGATGTACATCGAGGTGGACCGGGTGGTGGACGTCGCGCAGCGCGCCGCGCTGGCCAGCGGCATCGAGCGCGTGCTGGCCGACGTGAGGGCGGCGGTGGCCGACTGGAAACCCATGCTGGCGCGCCTGAACGAGGTGCGCGAGGAGCTGGCCTCGCCGCCGGCGGCGGTGTCGCCCGAGGAAGCGCAGGAGACGCGCGCCTTCCTGGACTGGCTGGCCGACGACCACTTCACGCTGCTGGGGTACCGGCAGCACGCGCTGGTGGAGGCGGCGGGCGAGCTGGCGCTGAAACTGGTGGAAGGCAGCGGCCTGGGCCTGTTGCGCGAAGGCCATGGCGAGCAGTCGGCCAGCTTCGCCGCGCTGCCGCCGGCGGCGCGCGCCCTGGCGCGCACGCCCTCGCCCATGCTGGTGGTCACCAAGGCCAACACGCGCTCCACCGTGCACCGCGACGGCTACACCGACTACATCGGCGTCAAGCGCTTCGATGCGAACGGCAAGGTGGTGGGCGAGCACCGCTTCATCGGCCTGTTCACGTCCAGTGCCTATTCGGAACGCGCGAGCGACACGCCGCTGCTGCGCCGCAAGGTGGCGGCCGTGGGCCAGCGCGCCGGCTTCTCGCCCAACGGCCACCTGTCCAAGGCGCTGCAGCACACGCTGGAAACCTTCCCGCGCGACGACCTGTTCCAGGTGCCCGACGAGGAGCTGTACGACATCGCGATGGGCATCCTGGCGCTGGGCGAGCGCCACCGCCTGCGCCTGTTCCTGTGGCAGGACCCGTTCGACCGCTTCGTGTCCTGCCTGGTGTTCGTGCCGCGCGAGAGCTTCTCCACCCAGCTGCGGCTGAAGTTCCAGAAGATCCTGCTGCAGGCCTTCAACGGCACCCACATCGACTTCGACGTGCTGCTGTCCGGCACGCAGCTGGCGCGCATCCACTTCAACGTGCGGGTCGCGCCCCACCCGATGCCGGCGGTGGACCGCAAGGGGCTGGAGCGCAAGCTGGCCGCCGTGGCGCGCCGCTGGGAGGACGAGCTGCGCGACGCGCTGGTGGAGACCGAGGGCGAGGCCGGCGGGCTGGCGCTCGACCGCCGCTGGGGCACCGCATTCCCGGTCGCCTACCGCGAGCGCGTGCCGGCGCGTGCGGCGGTGCACGACATCCGCAAGCTGCAGGCGCTCACGCCGGAGGCGCCGCTGGGCCTGGCGCTGTACTGGCCGCTCGGTGCGCCGGACGGCCGGCTCGGGTTGAAGGTGTACCGAGTCGGCGCGCCGGTGGTGCTGTCGGACAGCCTGCCGATGCTGGAACACATGGGCGTGCGCGTGCTGGCCGAGGACAACCACCGCATCGACGAGGGCAGCGGCGCCTCCATCTACCTGCACGACTTCGCGCTGGAGGCGCGGCCGAACGCGGAGATCGACCAGCAGGCGCTGGCGCGCCTGTTCGAGGACGCGTTCGCGCGCGTGTTCCGCGGCGAGGTGGAGAACGACGACTTCAACCGGCTGGTGCTGCTGGCCGCGCTGTCGGCCGAGGAAGTGGTGGTGCTGCGCGCCTACGCCAAGTACCTCAAGCAGATCGGCTTCGCGCAGTCGCAGGCCACCATCGCGGCGACGCTGGCCAACCATCCGCGCATCGCGCGCATGCTGGTGTCGCTGTTCCGCCTGCGCTTCGACCCCGCCGCCAACGACGCGCAGGGCGCGGCCTCGCAGGTCAATGCGCTGGAGCAGGCGCTGGAAAAGGTGAGCAACCTGTCGGAAGACCGCGTGCTGCGCCAGCTGCTGGCGCTGCTGCAGGCGACGCTGCGCACCAACTACTGGCGCACCGGTGTCGGCGCGAGCGGCGCGGCCGGCCCGCGCCGGCCCTTCCTGAGCTTCAAGCTCGATTCGCACAAGGTGCCCGGGCTGCCCGAGCCGCGCCCGCTGTACGAGATCTGGGTCTATTCGCCGCGCTTCGAGGGCATCCACCTGCGCGGCGGCAAGGTCGCGCGCGGCGGCCTGCGCTGGTCGGACCGGCCGGACGACTTCCGCACCGAGGTGCTGGGGCTGGTGAAGGCGCAGATGGTGAAGAACACCGTGATCGTGCCGGTGGGCTCCAAGGGCGGTTTCGTGCTGAAGAAGGCGCCGCCGGCCAGCGAGCGCGATGCCTTCCTGAAGGAAGGCATCGCCTGCTACCAGGACTACCTGCGCGGCCTGCTGGACCTGACGGACAACCTGGTGGGCGGCAAGACGGTGCCGCCGCCGCAGGTGCTGCGCATCGACGGCGACGACCCCTACCTGGTGGTGGCCGCCGACAAGGGCACGGCCAGCTTCTCCGACCACGCCAACGCCATCAGCGCCGAATACGGGCACTGGCTGGGCGACGCCTTCGCATCCGGTGGCAGCCGGGGCTACGACCACAAGGCCATGGGCATCACCGCCCGCGGCGCCTGGGAAAGCGTCATGCGCCACTTCCGCGGCCTGGGGCTGGACACGCAGACGACCGACTTCACGGTCGCCGGCGTCGGCGACATGTCGGGCGACGTGTTCGGCAACGGCATGCTGCTGTCGCGGCACATCCGGCTGGTGGCGGCCTTCGACCATCGCCACGTCTTCATCGACCCGGACCCGCAGGCCGAAGCCTCGTTCGCCGAGCGCGAACGCCTGTTCAAGCTGCCGCGCTCCTCCTGGGCCGACTACGACACCAAGCTGATCTCCGAAGGTGGCGGGGTCTGGGCGCGCTCGGAAAAATCGGTGCCGCTGTCGCCGCAGGCACGCGCCGCGCTCGGCATCGAGGCCGAGACGCTGACGCCTGCGGAGCTGGTCAACGCCATCCTGAAAGCGCCCGTCGATCTTCTCTACAACGGCGGCATCGGCACCTACGTGAAGTCCTCGGCCGAGACGCATGCCGACGTGGGCGACCGCGCCAACGACGCGGTGCGCATCGACGGCCGCGAGCTGCGCTGCAAGGTGGTCGCCGAGGGCGGCAACCTGGGCTTCACCCAGCGCGGGCGGATCGAGGCGGCGCTGGCGGGCGTGAAACTGAACACCGACGCGATCGACAACTCCGCCGGCGTCGACACCTCCGACCACGAGGTGAACATCAAGATCCTGCTGGGCATCGCACAGGGCGACGGCGAGCTGACGGAAAAGCAGCGCAACACCCTGCTGCCGCAGATGACCGACCAGGTGGCGGCGCTGGTGCTGCGCGACAACTACTTCCAGACGCAGGCGCTCTCGGTCGGCCAGCGGCTGGCGGCCCGCCAGCTGGAGGAGCAGGCGCGCTTCATCCGCTTCCTGGAGAAGAAGGGCGAACTCAATCGCAGCATCGAGTTCCTGCCTTCCGACGAGGCGATCGCCGAACGCCGGGCCAAGGGCCTGGGCCTCACCAACCCCGAGCAGGCGGTGCTGCTGGCGTACAGCAAGATGTGGCTGAACGACGAGCTGATCGCCTCCGACCTGCCGGAAGATCCCTGGATCGCGACCGCGCTGGAGCGCTACTTCCCCACCCAGCTGAAGGAAAAGTTCGCCGCCTACATCCCGCGCCATCCACTCAAGCGCGAGATCATCGCCACCCACGTGTTGAACAGCATGGTCAACCGCGTCGGGCCGACCTCCGTCCACCGCCTGGGCGAGATCACCGGTGCGACACCGCCGCAGGTGGTGCGCGCCTACCTCGCCAGCCGCGAGGTGTTCGGGCTGGTGCCGCTGTGGCAGCAGATCGAGTCGCTCGACAGCCTGGTGCCCGACGAGGTGCAGGCCGACATGGTGGTCACGCTGCGCGCGCTGGTCACGCGCGCCACCACCTGGTTCCTGCGCTCGCGCCGATTGTTCGAGCCCACGCAGCAGCAGGTGGCGCGCTTCGCGCCCGCGGTGCAGGCGCTGCACGCACATGGCGGCGGGAGCGAGCGGATCGCCGCGCGCGCTGCGCTGGACCCAGGCCGGCGTGCCGCAACCGCTGGCGGTGCAGGTGGACGGCGCCGAGACCCTGTTCAGCGCGCTGGACATCGCCGACATCGCCGAAGCGAGCAAGCGGCCGCTGGCGCAGACCGCGCAGGTGCACGCCGGCGTCGGCCAGCGGCTCGGGCTGGAGCGCATGCGCCAGCAGATCGAGCTGCTGCCGGCCGACAGCTACTGGCACAGCCTGGCCAAGCTCGCGCTGAGTGACGACCTGAACGACCTGCAGCGCTCGATCGCGCTGGAGGCGCTGGGCCACGGCGACGGCAATGCCGGCGAGGTGCTGGATCGCTGGGAGCACGGCAACCGGCAGGCGCTGGACCGCGCTCAGCGGCTGCTGGTGGAACTGCAGGAGACACCGGGCAGCGACCTGGCGATGCTGTCCGTCGCGCTGCGGAGCTGCGCAACCTGGTCTGAGGCGGCGCAACGGCACCGATGCAGTCCCCCACCGAGCAGCGCACCCAGCTGGCCCGCGCCAAGCGGCGGGCGCTGCTGCTGCTGGTGCTGATGGCCGCCACCCTGGTCGTGAGCTTCTGGCTGCCGCCGGGCCTGTTCGCCAGCGGCTTGCGCATGACCTGCGAGGCCGCCATCGTCGGCGGCCTGGCCGACTGGTTCGCGGTGGAGGCGCTGTTCCGGCCGCTGCCGGTGCCGCTGATCGGCCGCGACACCGACGTGATCGCGCGCCGCAAGGACGAGATCGGCGAGAACCTCGCGCGCTTCGTGCAGGACAAGTTCCTCGATGCCGACTCGCTGGCGGCGCTGATCCGCCGGCAGGACCTCGCGGCCGACCTCGGCACCTGGCTCACGCAGGAAGAGAACACGCGCCGCCTGGGCGGCTTCCTGGTCAAGTGCATGGCCGGCTCGCTGCAGCTGGTGGAGGCCGACCGGGTGCAGCACCTGCTGAAACAGGCGACGCGGGCGGTGATGGCCGACGTGGATCTCTCGCGTTCCGCCGGCGAGGTGCTGGACACGCTGACGGCGGGCGGCCGGCACCAGGAACTGCTGGACCAGGTGATCGCGAAGATGCTGCACCTCCTGGACAAGCAGGGCACGCGCGAGGCGATCGCCGAGAAGATCGTGCTGTGGCTCAAGACCGAGCACTACCGCAAGCAGCTGGTGCTGCCCACCGAGTGGCTGGGCGACAAGGGCAGCCAGCTGATCGCCGAGCAGCTCGGGCGCTTCCTCGACGAAGTGCGCGACGACCCGTCGCATGGCC
Source organism: Ramlibacter montanisoli (assembly GCF_013087525.1). Lineage (GTDB taxonomy): Bacteria > Pseudomonadota > Gammaproteobacteria > Burkholderiales > Burkholderiaceae_C > Ramlibacter > Ramlibacter montanisoli. The sequence continues at coordinate 3,853,767 of NZ_JABFCS010000001.1, forward strand.
TGCGCACCGCCTTCGACGCGCAGGCCGCGGACCTGATCGCGCGGCTGAAGGGCGACCCGGTGATGCAGCAGAAGGCGGAGCAGATCAAGCGCTACCTGCTCAACGACGAGGACCTCGGGCGCTATGCCTCGGAGCTGTGGCGCACCGTGTCCGAGTGGCTGCACAAGGACCTGGAGGACAGCGACTCGCAGATCCACCGCAACCTGATGGCGGCGGCCCTGTGGCTCGGGCGCGAGATCTCGGGTGACGCGGAACTGCGCCGCACGCTCAACGCGCAGCTGGAGGCGGCCGCCCGCAGCGCCGCGCCGGAGTTCTCGGCCTACCTCACCACCCACATCCGCGACACCGTGAAGAACTGGGACGCGCGCGAGATGTCGGAACAGGTCGAGCTGAGCATAGGCACGCAGCTGCAGAAGATCCGCATCAACGGCACGCTGGTGGGCGGCGTGATCGGCCTGCTGCTGTTCGCCGGCGGGGAGGCCCTGCGCCGGCTGCCCTGAAGCGCAAGGCTTGCGGTCAGCCGCGCATCAAGGCCTCGATCTCGTCGGCCTTCACCGGCACGCCGCGCGTGATCAGGTCGCAGCCCTGCGGCGTGACGATGGCGTCGTCCTCGATGCGGATGCCGATGTGGTGGAACTGCTCCGGCACGCCTTCGCCCGGGCGCACGTAGATCCCGGGCTCGATGGTCAGGACCATGCCGGGCCGCAGCACGCGGCTCGGGCGGTTCTTGATGATCTCGCCGGACAGCGGGTCCTTGCGCTCGCTCACCTGCCCCACTTCGCCGGGTTCGACGTAGCTGCCGCAGTCATGCACGTCCATGCCCAGCCAGTGGCCGGTGCGGTGCATGTAGAAGGGAAAGTAGGCGCGCTTCTCGATCACGTCGTCCAGCGTTCCCACCTTGGACTTGTCGAGGAGGCCGACGTCGAGCATGCCCTGCGCCAGCACCTTTACCGCCGCCTCGTGCGGGTCGGTGAAGCGCGCGCCGGGCTTGGTGACGGCGACCGCCGCGTCCTGCGAGGCCAGCACGATGTCGTAGAGCGCGCGCTGCGGGCCGCTGAACCTGCCGTCGGCCGGGAAGGTGCGCGTGATGTCGCTGGCATAGCCGTCGAGTTCGCAGCCGGCGTCGATCAGCACCAGCTCGCCGGCACGCACCGGCGCGACGTCGGCACGGTAGTGCAGCACGCAGGCATTGGCGCCGGCGGCGACGATGGAGCTGTAGGCGGGGTACTGCGAGCCGGCCAGGCGGAACTCGTGCATCAGCTCGGCGTCCAGGTGGAACTCGCGCACGTCCCTGCCCTCGCGCAGCATGCGCGCGCAGGCCTGCATGGTCCGGACGTGGGCACGCGCGCTGATCGCGGCGGCGCGGCGCATGGTGTCCTGCTCGTGCGCGTCCTTGAACAGGCGCATCTCGTCCAGCACCGCGCACAGGTCGCGCTGCTGCTCGGGGCACAGCGCGCCGTAGCGCACGCGCGCGCGCACCTGGTTGAGCCAGCCAGCCACGCGCTGCTCCAGCCCCTGGTGGATGGCGAAGGGGAACCAGACCGTGTCGCGGTTCTCCAGCAGCTTGGGCATCTGCGCATCCAGCTCGCCGATCGGGAAGGCGGCGTTCACCGCCAGCGCGCCGACCGCCGCCTCCGGGCCCAGCCGGTAGCCGTCCCAGATCTCGCGTTCCAGGTCCTTGGGCTGGCAGAACAGCGTGCTGCTGCCGTCGCCGGTCACCACCAGCCAGGCGTTCGGCTCGGTGAAGCCGGTCAGGTAGTAGAAGTAGCTGTCGTGGCGGTACAGGAAGTCGGAATCGCGGTTGCGCGGGCGCTCCGGCGCGGTGGGGATCAGGGCGATGCCGTTGGTGCCGAGCTGCGCGGCCATGCGGGCGCGGCGCTGGGCGTAGACCGAGGTGGGCACGGTGGTGTTCATGCCCCCATTCTGTCGTCATTCCCGCGCAGGCGGGAATCCGAGGCTTTCGGGCTTTTATCCGGCGTTCAAGGCCGCCAGGCGCTCCGGCGTGCCCACGTCGGTCCAGGGTCCGTGGTACAGCTCGCGCTCACTTCGCCCCGGTCCATGGCCGCCCGCAGCAGCGGCGCCAGCTTGGCGATGTCGCCCTGGGGATTGCCCGCCGGCAGGCCGGCGAAGAAGTCCTTGCGGAACAGGGCCACCGTGGAATAGGTGTGGCGCTCGGCCGCCTGGTTGAGCGCATGGCCGTCCGGCGCCAGGCCGAAGTCGCCCCTGGCGTTGTGCTCGGGGTTGGGCACCAGGATCAGGTGCGCCAGCTTGCCGCTGGCCGCGAACTTGTCGTAGGCCGCGCGGGTGAACAGGAAGTGCGGCATGTAGACGTCGCCGGCCACGACCCAGAACACGTCGGCCAGCAGCGGCAGGGCGCGGGCGATGCCGCCGGCCGTTTCCAGCGCGCCGCCGAAGTCCTTGCCCTCGTGCGAATACTTGATGCGGCAGCCGCTGGTGCTTTCGTGGCCGAAATGGTCCTCCAGCTGCTCGCCGAGCCAGGCCGTGTTGATGACGACGTCGCGAAAGCCGCCGTGCGCCAGCGCGTCGAGGTGGTATTCGACCAGGGGCTTGCCCTTGACCTTCAGCAAAGGCTTCGGGCAAGTGTCGGTGAGAGGCCGCATGCGTTCGCCGCGGCCGGCGGCCAGGATCATGGCCTGCGCGATGCTCATTCTTCTTCTCCCCGGTCCAGCGAGCGCTGCTCGGTCCACTCCGGCTGGAAGCGGTTGACCAGCGCGAACATCAGGCCGCGCGCCTTGGCCGACTGGTCGGTCGCCGCGTCGCCGACGTACACATCGACGGCCACCGCCTTCTCGCCTGGCCAGGTGTGCAGGCAGACGTGCGCGCCGGGCATCAGCACCGCACCGGTGATGCCGCCGCCGTCCACCGGGTGGAAGGCGTGCTCCAGCGGCTCCAGGCCGACGGCCTGCGCCGCCGACGCGCACCAGGCCGCCAGCTGCTGCGCGTCCGCGAGCCAGGCCGGCTCGCAACGGCAGCGGTACAGGTCGGCGGTGAGGTGGAGGCCCTTCATGCCCCGAATGTATGCCAGGGACGCTTGGGTCCGGGGTCGGCGGGGAGCCCGGGCTGCGTCCCTTAAAATGCCGGGTTTCCCCTGATCCTCCCTTTCCCCCTCCCCGGAGCTGCCCCTGATGGCCAACGATTCCCTGATGGCGAACGCGATCCGCGCGCTCGCCATGGACGCCGTGCAACAAGCGAACTCGGGCCACCCGGGCGCGCCCATGGGCATGGCGGACATTGCCGTGGCCCTCTGGCACCGTCACCTGCGTCACAACCCGAAGAACCCGCACTGGGCCGACCGCGACCGCTTCGTGCTGTCCAACGGCCATGCCTCCATGCTGGTCTACGCGCTGCTGCACCTGACCGGCTACGCGCTGCCGGCCGGCGAGCTCAAGGGCTTCCGCCAGCTGCACAGCAAGACCCCCGGCCATCCTGAAGTCGACGTCACCCCGGGCATCGAGACGACCACCGGCCCGCTGGGCCAGGGCATCACCAATGCGGTGGGCATGGCGCTGGCGGAAAAGCTGCTGGCCGCCGAATTCAACCGCGGCAGCCACGCGATCGTCGACCACCACACCTACGTCTTCCTGGGCGACGGCTGCCTGATGGAAGGCATCAGCCACGAAGCGTGCGCGCTCGCCGGCGCCTGGAAGCTGAACAAGCTGGTGGCGGTGTACGACGACAACGGCATCTCGATCGACGGCCAGGTCACGCCCTGGTTCATCGACGACACGCCGGCGCGCTTCCGCGCCTATGGCTGGAACGTGATCGGCCCGGTGGACGGCCACGACATCGAAGCGGTGGACCGCGCGATCGCCGACGCCCGCCGCAGCGCCGAGAAGCCGACGCTGATCGTGGCCAAGACCCACATCGGCAAGGGCTCGCCCAACCGCGCCAACACCGCCAAGGCGCACGGCGAGCCGCTGGGTGCCGACGAGATCGCGCTCACCCGCACCGCGCTGGGCTGGCCGCACCAGCCCTTCGAGCTGCCCAAGGGCGTGTACGAGGAGTGGGACGCGCGCGCCAAGGGCGACGCGCTGGAATCCGACTGGGACCGGCGCTTCGCCGCCTACCGCGCCGAGCACCCGGAACTGGCCGCCGAATTCACCCGCCGCATGAAGGGCGAGCTGCCGGCGAACTTCGCCGAGATGGCGGCCGACGCCATCGCCGCCACCCATGGCAAGGCCGAGACGGTCGCTTCGCGCAAGGCCTCGCAGCTGGCGCTGGAGACGCTGACGGCGGCCCTGCCGGAACTGCTGGGCGGCTCGGCCGACCTGACCGGCTCCAACCTGACCAACACCAAGAGCACCCCGCCGCTGCGCTTCGACCAGTCGGGCGACGTGGTGCGCAACGAAGGCAGGATCGGCCGCCACGTCAACTACGGCGTGCGCGAGTTCGGCATGGCGGCGGTCATGAACGGCGTCGCGCTGCACGGCGGCTTCATCCCCTACGGCGGCACCTTCCTCACCTTCAGCGACTACAGCCGCAACGCCATCCGCATGGCCGCGCTGATGAAGCGCCGCGTGATCCACGTGTTCACGCACGACTCCATCGGCCTCGGTGAAGACGGTCCGACGCACCAGTCGGTCGAGCACGCGGCCAGCCTGCGCCTGATCCCCAACCTGGACGTCTGGCGTCCCGCCGACACCGCCGAGACCGCGGTGGCCTGGACGGTGGCGCTGCAGAACGCGAATCGCCCGACGGCGCTGCTGCTGTCGCGGCAGAACCTGGCCTACGCGCCCAAGACCGGCCTGGACAACATCGAACGCGGCGCCTACGTGCTGGCCGACGACAGGCAGCCCGATGCGGTGCTGATCGCCACCGGCTCCGAAGTGCAGCTGGTGCTGAAGGCGCGCGAGCAGCTCGCCGCCGAAGGCGTGAAGGTGCGCGTGGTGTCCATGCCCAGCACGACGGCCTTCGACCGGCAGGACCGCGGCTACAAGGAAAGCGTGCTGCCCGCGGGCATCCCGCGCATCGCGGTCGAGGCGGGCGTGACGGATTTCTGGTGGAAGTACGGCTGCGCTGCCGTCGTGGGTATCGACAGCTTCGGCGAGTCGGCGCCTGCTAATGTCTTGTTCAAGCACTTCGGCTTCACGCCGGAGAACGTGGCCGACACCGTGCGCGCGGTGCTGCAGCGGGCCTAAGGGTTTTTATCCAGGAGAATCGAATGGCTATCAAGGTTGGCATCAATGGCTTCGGCCGCATCGGCCGCAACGTGCTGCGCTCCGCGGTGCAGAACTTCCCCGACATCGAGATCGTGGGCATCAACGACCTGCTGGAGCCGGACTACCTGGCCTACATGCTGCAGTACGACTCGGTGCACGGCCGCTTCAAGGGCGACGTGAAGGTCGACGGCAACACGCTGATCGTCAACGGCAAGAAGATCCGCCTGACCCAGGAGAAGGATCCCGCCAACCTGAAGTGGGGCGAGGTCGGCGCCGACGTGGTGATCGAGTCCACCGGCATCTTCCTGAGCAAGGACGGCGCGCACAAGCACCTGCAGGCCGGCGCGAAGAAGGTGATCCTGTCCGCCCCGTCCAAGGACGACACGCCGATGTTCGTGTTCGGCGTGAACCACCAGAAGTACAAGGGCGAGGACATCATCTCCAACGCCTCCTGCACCACCAACTGCCTGGCGCCCATCGCCAAGGTGATGAACGACAAGTGGGGCATCAAGCGCGGCCTGATGACCACCGTGCACGCCGCCACCGCCACGCAGAAGACCGTGGACGGCCCGTCCAACAAGGACTGGCGCGGCGGCCGCGGCATCCTGGAAAACATCATCCCCTCCTCCACCGGCGCGGCCAAGGCGGTGGGCGTGGTGATCCCCGAGCTGAACAAGAAGCTCACCGGCATGTCCTTCCGCGTGCCGACCTCCGACGTGTCGGTGGTCGACCTGACGGTGGAACTGGAAAAGCCGGCCACCTACGCCGAGATCTGCGCGGAGATGAAGGCGCAGAGCGAAGGAGCGCTCAAGGGCATCCTGGGCTACACCGAAGACAAGGTGGTGGCGACCGACTTCGTGGGCGACGCGCGCACCTCGATCTTCGACGCCGACGCCGGCATCGCGCTGGACTCCACCTTCGTCAAGCTGGTGAGCTGGTACGACAACGAATGGGGCTACTCGAACAAGTGCCTGGAGATGGTCCGCGTCGTGGCGGGCAAGTGACGAACTAGTCCTTCCAGTGGCCGATGGCGATGCTGCGTATCGCCTCGAAATAGCGCCGGGTTTCCTCGTTGTACGGCGGAACCAGGTGCCAACCGAGATGATCCGCCTCGAACTGCGGCTGCACCGTACGCAGTGACAGGCAACGCCCTGCCCACTGGTTGGAATCCGTTCCCCAGACGGAATAGTCGTGATAGCCGGCGCGATACAGTGCCAGCGTTGTGTCCACGCCGCATTCCTGGAATTCGGCGTCGAGCACCTTGCGGTAGAGGTTCGTCCGTTCGTGTGCGATCACCTCGGCTCTCTTGGGGTAAGCCGGGGGTATGCGGCTCACGTTCAGTTCGAGCCCCGCCTTGTTCGCATGCGGATGCTCGCGCAGTCCCTTCTCCAGCAGCGCGAGCCAGTCGACCTCGGGGTTCGGGATGACATCGCAATCCGTCACGAGGTAGGGCTCGTCCCTGGCATATTTGGCGCTCAAGCCCTGAGCCCACACCACCGTATGGCCGTGGTTCCTGTCCATCGGCAGGAACTTGGCCCCGAACCGATCCGCGAGCGCCTCGGCACCGGCCCGGCATTCGGCCCGGGAACAATTGTCGATCACGTAGACGTCCAGCCGCGGATGCGCGGACAGCACCTCGAGCAATCGGAGAAGGAAGGTCGGCCGGTTGAAGTGGATGATGAAGCACTTGACCCGATGGCCGAAGAGCTTCCTGCGCAGCGACTGGAATAGGGATGGTGTCCCCTGCTTGTCCATGACCGTCCCTTGTGACCTGCGTCGTTACAGCGTTGTCCGATTCTAGGACCTCGGGGATCCGCCTAACAGGCTCTTGCTACTTCTTCGCCAGCAGCTTCGCGTGCCCCGCGCTGTATTCCCCGCGCGTGAGCCTGCCGTCCTTGTTGCGGTCCATCATCTCGAACATCACTTCCGAGCCGGCCTGGTGTTCCTCGGCCGACAGCACGCCGTCGTGGTTGCTGTCGATCACGCGGATCTTCTCCGCCGAGCTCATGCCGGAGCGCTTGCCGCTGCCCACCTTGCCCTGCGCCGCGGTCATCTCGCGGCTGGTCACGCGGCCGTCCTTGTCCGCATCCATCGCACGGAACATGGCGCGCGCGCCCTCGGCGTGTTCGGCCGCGCTGATGCGGCCGTTGCGGTCGGCGTCCATCTTCGCGAACAGGTCGGCGGCGGCGAAGGCGGGCAGGCCCGCCAGGCAGCCGAGCAGCAGCAGTTTCCTCGCTTGTCTCATCGGACTCTCCATGGGTACGGGGAAACGATGGCGCAGCCGCGTGGTCGCGGGAAAGCCGCGGCGCAGGGACTTCGTGTAGGAATCGTCGGGCCCGGGACGTGACCTGCTCGACCGGGCAACGGCCCGGGGCTGTCTCAGCCGACGGCGCCGAGCGCGATGGCCTCGGCGGCGACCGCCGCCAGCGCCGCCACCGACTGCTTTTCCATGTCCGTGGGCGAGCGGTGCTCGCGGAAATAGGTGCCGAAGGTGCCGAGCACGTGGCCGGTGTCGGACTTGATCGGTAAGCTCCAGGCGCCCAGGAAGCCCAGGGCCAGCGGCAGGTGGCGCAACTCGGCCCAGCGCCGGTCGTCGTAGAAACTGGGCGTCTCCACCACCTCGCCGGTGGCCGCGGCCGCGGCGCAGGTTCCCACGTTGGCGTTCGGCTTCAGGCGGTCGATGGCGTCCAGGTAGTCCGCGGGCAGGTTGGGCGAGGCGCCGTTGCGCAACAGCCCGTCGCGATCGAGGATGAGGATGGAGGCCACGGTGCTGCCGCGCGCGAGGGTTTCGACCGCGCTCGTGAGCTGCGCGAGCACATCGCGCAGAGGTGCGCCGTCCTGGGCCATGCGCCGCGCCCGCTGCGCGGCGGCCAGCAGGAACTTGCGTTGTTCTTCACTCAGGCCGGACAAGGCCGGCACGGACTCCAATGCCATCCGCCCAGTATAGGCAGCGGGGCACGGCCGAGCTACCCGGGATCACCCAGGGCTATTCGACGATGATGGTGCCCATCATCCCGCCGGCGGCATGGTCGAGGATGTGGCAGTGGAACATCCACTCGCCGACGTTGTCGGCGACGAAGGCGATGTCCATTTCCTGGCGCGGGGCCATCATGACCGTGTCGCGCCACACGCGCTGCCGCACCGCCTTGCCGTCGAGGGCGACCACCTGGAAGAAGTGGCCGTGCAGGTGCATGGGGTGTTCGAACTCCGTGCGGTTGAGCATCTTGAGGACCACGTGCTCGCCGCGCCGCAGGTGGAACAGCGGCTCGTGCATCATCGCGTGCTCGTGCTGCGCGGTGTAGTTCATGGTCCAGGACAGGCCGTGGCGCTCCATGATGCTCTTGACGTCCTGCGGCCGGCCATCGACCTGGCCGATCGCCGGCAGGCCCAGCACTCCGCCTTCGAAGGCGATGAAGTGGCGCGTGGCACGCGACAGGTTGGGCTGGGCGATGCGGTTCGGCGCGATCGCCGGCGGCGCGCCGAGCACCTTGGTGCGCACCGGCGTGCCGCCGTAGGCGATGGTGGCGATGCGGGTGCCCTGGTCCCGCCGGTCCCAGACGGCGAACTCGCCCTTGCCGGCGCTGCCGTCGAGGACCAGGTCGGTGCGCTGGCCGCCCCCGAGCAGCAGGGGGGCGCGCGCAGCGGCTGCGGCCGGACGCCCTGGCCGTCGAGCGACACCACCCAGGGCGTGTGGCCGGTGAAGTCCAGCGACAGGATGCGGGCCGAGGCCGCGTTGATCAGGCGCAGGCGCACGCGCTCGCCGGGCCGCAGCTGCAGGCGCTGCTGGGCGCCGGCGGCCTTGCCGTTGATGGCGATGGTGTTGCCCAGGCGGCCGCCGCTGCCGAAGTCCACCACCTTGCCGAAGTCCTCCACCTGCTGGTTGTCGCTTCCCAGCTTCAGGTCGCTCAGCACCCAGATCACCTCGCGGTCCACCGGCAGCGGCCTGTCCTCGTCGACGATCAGCGCGCCGTACAGGCCGCGCGGGACCTGCTCGAAACTGGACTGGTGCGGGTGGTACCAGTAGGTGCCGGCATCGGGCGTGCGGAAGCGGTAGGTGAAGTCGGCGTTGGGCGCGATCGCTTCCTGCGTGACGTTCGGCACGCCGTCCATCTCGTTGGGGACGCGCACGCCATGCCAGTGCACGGTGCTGGCCTGCGGCAGCCGGTTCTTCAGCTGCACGATCGCTTCCTCGCCGCGCTTGAAGCGCAGCACCGGCCCCGGCACCGACTGGTTGTAGCCCCAGACGCCGGTTTCCGGGCCGTTCTCGCGCACCCGGTGGCGGAACACGCCGGCCACCAGCTCGGAGGGGATGGGGGCGGCGAAGGACGTGGACGGCAGCAGCGCCGCGCCGGCAGCGGCGCCGGCGGTCTGCAGGAAGCGGCGGCGGGGGATGCTCACGGGGATGTCTCCTTGCGGGCGGGCGCAATGGCCCATCTTCGTGAGTCCAGTCTACGCAGGCTGGCTGGCGGCGATTTGCGCCAGCTCAAGGGGCCCTGCTTTCGCCCGGCCTGTCGGCGCATGCCGCGCCGCGCCGCCCTCACCCGCCCGCGGCCGCCGGCCGGTCCTCGCGCCCGTCCGGGTAGCGCGCGAAGCGCGCGGGCTCGCCGCCGTGCACCGGCGCGGTGTCGGCGAAGCGCCAGCCACCGAACTGCGTGCGCCGGTAGTCCTGCATGGCCTGTGCGATCTCCTGCTGCGTGTTCATCACGAAGGGGCCGTACTGCGCCACCGGCTCGCCGATCGGCCGGCCCTGCAGCAGCAGGAATTCGCACACCGTGTCGCCGGCGGCGATGGCCACCTCCACGCCGGCGTCGAGCGTGATCGCCACCGGTCCTTCGACCGTGCGGCCGCCCACCATCGCGCTGGCGCCCTTGAAGAAGTAGAGCGTGCGCTGCGTCCCCGCCAGCACCGCCGGCGGCGGCTGGAAGCCGGCGCCGGGTTCCATGCGCAGCGTCCAGATCGCGACGTCCGCCTCGTCCTGCGCGGCCCACGAGTCCGGCGGCGGGGCCAGCGGCGCGACGTCGCCGAAACGCCCGGCGATCACGGCCACTTCGGTGCTGCGGCCCTGCGCGTCCTGCAGCACGCGCCGGGGCACCTGCTCGTTCCACAGCATGGTGAAGTGGGGCTCGGCCATCTTGTTGCGCTTGGGCAGGTTCAGCCAGATCTGGAACAGCTCCAGCGGGTTGGCCTCGTCGGTCTTGAGCAGCGGGAACATCTCCGAGTGCACGATGCCGCGGCCGGCGGTCACCCACTGCACGTCGCCGCCGCCGAAGCGCGCGATGGCGCCGAGCGAGTCGCTGTGGTCGATCAGGCCCTTGCGCACGATGGTCACGGTCTCGAAGCCGCGGTGCGGGTGCGCGGGAAAGCCCGGCACGCTGTCGCCGTGGTACATGCTCCAGCCGTCCTTGCGGCTGAAGTCCTGGCCGATGTCGCGCCCCGCCAGCGGCACGGCCGGCCCCATCCTGCCGTTGCCGCGCGGATAGGCGTCGTCGTGGTAGGCGCAGAACAGGAAGGGGTCGGCGGTTTCCCAGGGAAGCCCAGCGGCTTGACCGCGAGGACGGCGGAGGAGGACATGGCAGGCCTTTCAAAGATCGCAGGTGCGGGCGGGTGCCCACAGTTTCAACCTTCCCACCATGTCAGGCCTGGCCTCCCGGGCTTGCCCCGGGGTCCCTGGGGGCATTTCAGTGGTGGTGCCCGTGCTCGCCGTGCACGTGCCGGTGGGCGATCTCCTCGCCGCTGGCCATGCGCACGCCGGTCACCTTCAGGTGGAACTTCAGGGCCTTGCCGGCCAGCGGGTGGTTGCCGTCGAGGTGCACCTCGGGGCCCTTGATCTTCATGACGTGGAACACGTGCGGCGTGCCGTCGTCGGTGCGGCCCTCGAGCTGGCCGCCGACCTTCACGCCCGGCGGGAATTCGCTCTTCGGGATCACCCGCACCAGCGACTCGTCACGCTGGCCGAAGGCGTCTTCCGGCTGCAGGTTCAGCGTGCATTCGAAGCCGGCTTCCTGGCCGTCCAGCGCCTGCTCGATCTTGGGCAGCGTGTTCTCGTAGCCCCCGTGCAGGTAGACCATGGGCTCCTTGCTTTCCTCGATCAGTTTGCCGCTGGCTTCGGAGACCTTGTACTTGAGGGTGACGACGGTGTCTTTGGCGATTTTCATGGTGCAGATTGTGACGGCTCGCCCCGGGCGGCGGCGCGCGCGCCCGGCTGCGGCAGGAAGCGGAACAGGGCGATGCCCAGGGCCAGGAAGCCGGCGATCGCGCCGAACACGGCCGTGTAGGTCTCGACGCCCAGCACGGTCGCCACCGAGGCGGCCACGCCCGTGAGCCACTGCATGAGCGCGACGCCGAGGAACATGGCCATGGTGAACACCGCCATGGCACGGCCTGTCATGTGCGCCGGATAGGCCGCGCGCACGTCGGCGTACTGCATCACCATGTAGCCCGAGACCAGGCCGATCGCCAGCGACAGCACGACCTCGGCGGCGGCCGGGATCGGTGCCGCCATCAGCGCGAAGATCACGGCGCAAGCGATGGTGTAGCCGGTGATCCAGCGGCGCCGCTTCGCATCGCCCGGATCGAGCCGCCCGAACAGCGGCGGGCCGACCATGCCGAGCACCGACACGGCCAGAAGCACGTTGCCGGTCTGCACCAGCGTGTAGCCGTAGCGGTCGATCAGCAGCGGCCCGAGCCACAGGCCGCGCAGCGACAGGAAGGATGCATAGGTGAAGAGCGCGAGGCCGATGATGCCCAGCGTCTGCGGCAGCCGGAACAGCTCGCCGTAGCCGCGCAGCGCCGCCAGCACGCCGGGGCGCTGCGCAGCCGGTGCCGGCGCTTCCTCGCGCACCAGCAGCAGGATCGCCAGCCAGGCCAGCGCCGCGCACACCGCAAGGCAGACGAAGCCGGCGCGCCAGCCCCAGGACGTGATCACCCAGGCCAGGGGCGTGCCGGTGAGCAGCAGACCGACCGAACCGATGCCCAGTGCCGCGCCGTTGACCGATGCGTACTGCCCGGCCGGGAAGCGGCGCGCGATGAAGACGGTGCACGCGAGGAAGGCCGGCGCGCAGCCGATGCCGGTAAGCACCTGGCCCGCGATCAGGCCAGCGTAGCTGGTGGCGCTGGCGGTGACGAGGCCGCCGACGATGGTCAGCGGGAACACGGCGAGCACGGTGCGCCGCGGCCCGTACACGTCGATGCCCATGCCCATGAACAGTTGCAGCGCGCCGAAGGCGAAGTGGAAGGCGCCCGCGAACAGGCCCAGCTGCTGCGGCGTCAGCCCGAAGGCCTGCTGCAGCGGCGGCGCCATCACGCCGGCGGCGGTGCGGAAGGCCTGGCTCAGGGCGAAGCCCGAGATCAGCACCAGCAGCATGATCCAGGCGGCGCGGAGGGAGGAAGCGGATGTCACGCGCGCACTGTAGCGGGATCGCGCGGCGCCGGCCGACAGGACGCCGCGGCGCCAGCGGCGATGATGGGTGCATGCATGTCCGCGCCACCATCGCCATCGCCGCCGCACTGCTGGCCGCCGGCTGCTCGCGCACGGAGGCTCCGGCACCGCAGCCGCCCGTCGCAGCCGCACCTGCTCCCGCAGCCGCAGCCGCACCCGCTCCCGCTCCCGCTCCCCAGCGGCCGGCGCTCTCGCTCGACGCGCTCAGCGCGCAAGCCTGGCGCGTGACGGAGTCCAAGGCCGTGGCGGCAGGATCGCTCTATGTGTTCCTGCCCGGGGGCACGCTGCTCGTCGCCACGCCGGGCAGCACCATCGCCCGGGGCCGCTGGCGCGCCGAAGGCGCCGGGATCGTGATGGAGGAAGACTCGCTGTCGTATCGCGTCGACCTGCTGGAACTGCATGAACGCCGGCTCCGGCTGCGCAGCCACAACCCGGGCGCGCCGGTCGACATGACGCTGGAGGCGATCGAGGCGGCGGCGCAGCCCGTGCCGGCCACTTTCCAGGGCGCGTGGGGGGCCGACCGCAAGGCGTGCGGGCAGCCGGGCGCGGAATCACGCCTCGTGCTGGACGCAGGCAGCGTCCGCTTGCATGAGAGCAGCGGCAAGGTGCTCGCGGCGGTGGCGGACCCGCGCAATGCGCGCCAGCTCGACCTCGTCCTGCGCCTGCGCGGCGAAGGCGGCACGCGGCTGGCCTGGCGGCGCCTGCGGCTGGCGCAGGAAGGCGCCACGCTCACCGACCTCACGGACAATGCGCAGGGCGGGCTGGCGCGGGTGCGCTGCCCCTGACGCGCCGGCGCCAGCGCTCGCCGCCAGCTACAACTGCACTTCGGCCTGGCCGATGCCCTCGAACACCGCCCGCACGCGATCGCCCTTACGCGCTTCCAGCAGGCCGCACCAGGTGCCGGTGGTCACGACGGTGCCGCGCGGCACGGTCTCGCCCTTGCGCGTCACGTGGCGCAGCCACAGGGGCAGCAGCCAGGCGGGGTCGGCCAGCGAGTGCGTGCCCTGGAAGGACTGGGCCGGCTGGCCGCCGATGGTCACGCTGCAGGTCTGCTTCGCCCAGTCGCGCGCCACGAAGGGCTTCCACTCACCCAGCGACAGCGCTCCGTGCGACTGCAGGTCGGCGAGCTTGAGCAGTGCGCCGGCCGAGCGCGCCTGCTTCCAGCGCGAATCCACCACCTCGATCGACACCGTCATGGCATCGACCACGCTGCTCGCCGCCTCGTGCGACAGCGCCTGTGCGTCGGCCGGCGTCACGTCGCGCGCCAGCCGCAAGGCGACTTCCGCCTCGATCAGGCGCAGGTTGAAGTGTTCGTTGTGCTCGTCGGCGGGGCTGGCCCACACGCGCTCGGGCGGCAGCGGCGCGTGCGTCAGCACGGCGCTGCGCGAAGGCCCGCCCGACTTCCAGTGCCGCGGCACCGGATCGCCGAACCAGCCCAGCGCATGCGCCACCCGGTCCTGCACCGCGTAGGCCTGGTCGGCCTCCGTCAGCAGGCTTTCGAGCGGCGCCGCGTCCACGGGACGCTGTTCGCGCCAGGCGGAGATCAGGGCATCGGCAACGGTCTGGACCGGATCGGGCATCGCGCGGGTTCCTGGTGGCAAAGCCGCGATGCTACTTGGTCGCGGCCTTCTCGCGGTTGGCGTGCAGGCGCGTGTCCACCAGGTCGACGATGCGGTCGATCACCGGATGGCGCAGGCCCAGCTGGCGCGCGACCAGCTGCACCAGCTTGTCGGCGCGCTCGATGTACTGGGCGCCGTTCTGCAGCGCGCGGGCCGCGGAGGCGGGACGCGACAGGCTCTGCGCGGCGGCCGCGTACTTCTCGAAGGGCACCAGGTCCTCGTCGCGCGCGCCCAGGCGCAGGCAGACGTCATAGACGAAGTTGTAGACCGAGCGCGATTCCTCGATGTCGGTGTGCACGGCTTCCTGCGCGGTGCGCATGCCGTCGGCCGTGATGCAGCGGTAGTTGCCGGCCAGCAGCATGGACCACTTGGCCAGCGGCACGAAGATGGAGTCCGACACGCGCAGCTTCACCGGCAGCTCGATGGCACCTTCGGGCGCCTGGAAGCGCACGGCGTCGACGTCGCGCTCCAGCTCGCGCAGCATCTCGTTGTACTTGGGCGCATCGAAGCGCGCGACCTTGAAGTTGGTCGGCAGCGTGACCTGCAGCACGTTGACCTTCTCGTCCGGCGGACGGATCGCCTGCGGGTCGGGGCTGCACAGGGTCAGCAGGCCGGGGTCGAACTCGTCCCACACGCTGGCGTCGGTGTAGGCGGCCTTGAGCGCGCTGGCGTCCAGGCCGGGGATGCGCTTCAGGTAAGGCAGCGGCGGCATGTTCATGATGGACATGCAGGGCACGCGCGAACGCGCGACGGCCGACAGCAGCTCGCGCACGCCGGGCGAGCGGTACTGCGGCTCCTGCATGGCCAAGCCGATCAGGTCGTAGTCGGCGGGGTTCACGTCGCCGGTGCCGCCGGCGGACACCTTGCCGGGCAGCTTGCGCGAATCGATCTCCACCGGCTGCGCGCGGCCGCGCACGGGCATGCGCACGCGGAAGCCTTCGCTGTTGATCAGGTCGGCTTCGGCGGGCAGGCACACCAGCTTCACCTCGTGGCCTGCGAACAGCAGCTTGAAGCCAGCAGCGATCCATAGGACGCGCCCAGGATCAGGATCTTGCGTTGTGTGCTCATGCGGGTGTCTCCACTTTGTTCGGTTGGTACGGCGCGGGCCGGCACTGCCAGCCCGGCCGCGAGATTACGCCGAGGTTATGGTTATGCAAAGGTGAAATGCTTGTGACCGAAAGCGATGGACTCGCTGCGGCGCAGCAACCTCAGCCGTCGACGCGGACGTTGGCCTCCTTGGCCACCTTCGCCCACTTCACGATCTCGGAGCGCACCAGTTCCGCGAAGCGCTCGGGCGAGCCGCCGCCGTCCTCGACCCCGAAAGCATCGAATTTTTCACGCACCTCGGCCAGCGCCAGCACCGCCTGCAGGTCCTTGTTCATCTTCTGCGCGATCGGCGCCGGCAGCTTGCCGGGGCCCGAGATGCCGTACCAGTTGAAGGTCTCGAAGCCGGCGAAGCCCTGCTCCTGCATGGTCGGCACGTCGGGATAGGCCTTCACGCGCTTGGCGCGCGTCTGCGCGATGGCGATCGCGCGGCCCGACTTCACGTGCGGCGTCGCGGCCGCCATGGTCTCGAAGCTGTACTGGATCTGGCCGCCGATCAGGTCGGTGAGCAGCGGGCCGCTGCCCTTGTACGGCACGTGCAGCGCATCGACCTTGGCGCGCAGCTTGAACAGCTCCAGCGCGAAGTGCTGCGCGGTGCCGGGACCGGCCGAGCCGAAGGTCACCTTGCCGGGCTGCGCCTTGCACAGGGCGACGATGTCCTTCACCGTCTTCGCCGGCTGCTGCGCGCCGGCGATCAGCAGGTTGGGCGTGAGCCCCAGCAGCGCCACCGGCACGAAGTCGCGCTCCGGGTGGTAGCGCAGCTTGGGCAGCACGGCGGGCGCCAGCGCATGGCTGTTGATGGTGGTGAGCAGCAGCGTGCTGCCGTCGCTGGCCTGCTGGGCCACGTATTCTGCGGCCAGCGTGCCGGAGGCGCCCGGTTTGTTGTCGATCACGACCGGCTGCTTCCACAGTCCCTGCAGCTTCTCGCCGACCACTCGGGCCAGCGCGTCGGCACCGCCGCCGGGCGGGAAGCCCACGACGATGCGGATGGGGCCGTTCGGCCAGGACTGGGCGCGCACGGCGGGGAGCGCGGCGAAGGCGGCGGCAGCCGTCCCCGCCTGCAGCAGGAGGCGTCTTTGCATGGGGATCTCCTTGGAGGTAAGTGTCGGTGTTCTTCAGGGGGCGGGCCAGCGGTCCGCCCAGGGATGCGCCGCTTCGTAGGCGGCGCCGAGGTCCAGCAGCATGTCGTCGCTGCCGTAGCGGCCCACCAGCTGCATGCCGATGGGCAGCCCTTCGCGCGAGGGCGCGCAAGGCAGGGCGAGGCCGGGCAGGCCGGCGGCGTTGACCCAGCCGGTGTAGATGGCGTGGCCGCGCGGGCCGACCTCCTGGCCGTCGATGTGCGTGGGAAAGGCGTCTTCCGCCTTCCACGGCAGCGCCGCGGCCGAGGGCAGCACGATCACGTCGATGTCCTGGAACAGGGCGACGCTGCCACGCCGCAGCTGCCTGACCTGCTCGAGGATGCGCCACAGGCGGGCCGCCGGGATGCTGCGGCCCTTCTCGGCCATGTCGCGGTATTTCGCCGAGGCTTGCGCGGCCCACTCGGGATGCGCGTTGAACAGCTGTGCCAGCCCGGCCTGGCCGATCTGCGGCCAGGCGTCGGCGTAGAAGTCCAGGTCGAGCGGCAGCGCGCCCGTGCGCACGTGGTGGCCGAGCGCTTCGAGCTGGCCGACGGATTGCGAAACGCTGGCGGCGATCTGCGGATCGAGCGGCGCGCTGCCGAAGCGTTCGACGTAGAGGATGCGCAAGCCTTTGGGTGGTGTCGCGGGACGCGCCTGCTGCGATGCATAGGCAGCGGCGAGCGAGGAGCGATCGACCAGCGCCGGCCCGCGCATCACCTTGAACAGCATGCGCGCATCCGCCACCGTGCGCGCCAGCGGCCCGATCACCTCGAAGTCCAGCAGCAGGCTGGGCAGCACGTGCTCGCGCGGCACCGCCGACAGGCTGGGCTTCAATCCGACCAGCCCGGTGTGCGATGCGGGCCGGCGGATCGAGCCGCCGCCGTCCTGGCCGATCGCCAGCGGCGTGATGCCGGCAGCGACCGAGGCCACCGCGCCGCCGCTGGAGCCGCCAGGCGTGAGCGCAAGGTTCCAGGGATTGCGCGTGACGCCGAAGATCGGGTTGCCGGTGTAGCCCTCCAGCGCGAACTCCGGCACATTGGTCTTGCCGATGATGAGCGCACCGGCGGCCCGCGCACGCGCCACCGCGAACTCGTCCTGCCCGGTGGCGTGCTCGCGCAGCGCCGGGCAGCCCCAGGTGGTCGGCAGGTCCGCGGTGTACAGGCTGTCCTTCACCGACAGCGGGATGCCGTCGAGGGGCGACAGCGGCTGGCCGCGCACGTGGCGCTCGGTCGCGGCCTCCGCCTCCTCCATGAACGCCGGGTCGCGCCGCGCCACCACCGCGTTGATGCGCGGGTTCACCTGCTCCAGCCGCGCCAGGCAGGCCCGCGCCACTTCCAGCGGCGTCAGGCTGCCTTCGCGGTAGCGGCGCTGCAACTCGGAGGCGGACAGGCGCCAGGAATCGCGTGCGTCCATGTCCCTACATCCGCGAGGGCAGGAAGGTCACCAGCTGCGGCACGGCCATCAGCAGCAGCGTGAAGGCGATCATGATCACGGCATAGGGCAGCGCGCCCCAGATCGCATCCTCGATGCCGCCCTTGTCCGGCCGGATGCCGTGCACCACGAACAGGTTCATGCCCACCGGCGGCGTGATCAGCCCCAGCTCGCACATCAGCACGATGAAGATGCCGAACCAGATCGGGTCCACGCCCACCGCCACGGCGATCGGGTAGGTGATGGGAATGGTCGCGACCTGCATCGAAAGCACGTCCATGAACATGCCCAGGATCAGGTAGAACACGATCAGCACCAGGATCAGTCCGGTGGCCGACAGGCCCAGGCTGGTCACCCACTTCGTCATCTGCTCGGCGACGCCGGTCAGGCTGATCGCGAGGTTCAGCACGAAGGCGGCCGTCATGATCAGCAGGATCATCCCGCTCACGCGCGCGGTGGAGATGAAGCAGTTGCGCAGCAGCTCGCGGCTCATCTTGCCGGAGTGCCACACGAAGGCCAGCGCCGCCATCACGCCGAGCGCCGCGCTCTCCGTGGTGGTCGCGATGCCGAAGTACAGGCTGCCCATGACGATGCCGAACACCACCACCGGCGGCACCAGGTGCACCAGGCTGCGGAACTTGTCGGCCCAGGGCACCACCGCCTCGCGCATGACGTGGCCGCTGGCCACGCTGGAAATCGCGATGTACAGCATGAAGCAGGCGGTCAGCAGCAGGCCGGGGATGATGCCGGCGATGAACAGCTGGCCGATCGAGTTGTTGGTGAGCGACCCGTACACGATCATGTTGACGCTGGGCGGGATCAGGATGCCGAGCGTGCCGCCCGCGGCCAGCGAGCCGAGCGAGCCGCGCATCGAGTAGCCGCGCCGCTGCAGCGAAGGCAGCGCCACCGTGCCGACCGTGGCCGCCGTCGCCACCGAGGAGCCGGAGGTGGCGGCGAACAGCGCGCAGCTGCCGATGTTGGTGTGCAGCAGGCCGCCGGGCAGGCGCCCCAGCCAGGCCGACAGCGCGATGTACATGCGGTCGGCGATGCCCGACCGCAGCAGCAGCTCGCCCAGCAGCACGAACAGCGGGATGCAGGTGAGCAGGTTCTCGTTGTGCACGCCCCAGACCACCGGCGCGATCGAATCCATGAAGGGCACGCCGTAGGCGGCAATGCCGCCGATGATGCCGACCAGCGCCATGGACACGGCGATGGGCATGCCCACCAGCATCATGCCGAGCATCGCGGCGAACGCGAGGCCGAAGAAAGGCAGGGTCATGGCTTCGCTCCTTCGGCCGCCTGGCGGTTGGCCAGGTCGTCCAGTTCTTCCTTCAGTTCTTCCTTCGCGCTCTTGGGATGGAAGTCGTGGTTCAGCGTGTCTATGCGGCGGGTGGCCAGCAGGCCGGTGGCGCGCAGCGCGTAGCCGGTGGCCACCAGCGCGAAGATCACGAGGCCCGCGTACCAGACCGACTGCGGCCAGATCAGCGGCGTCGCCCAGGGCGTCTGCGCCGTGCTGCCGTAGGCCATGGTGTCGGCGATCACCTTGGTGGCGACCCAGGCCACGAAGATGCCGAAGGCGGCCAGGCTGACGATGGAGAACCAGTTCAGGAAGGCCTGCAGGCCTTTCGGCAGCATCTCGTGGAACACGTCGACGCGGATGTGGTTGCGTCCCATCAGCGCCAGGCTGAAGGCGATGGTGGAGCCCACGGCCAGCGAGTAGCCCCCGAGTTCGTCGGCGCCCTGCAGCGAGATGTTGAAGAGCTTGCGCGACAGCGTTTCCACCGTCACGACCGCCGCCAGCGCGATGAAGGTGGTGCCGAAGATCCAGGCCAGGACGTTCTCGATGTGTTCCTTCACGCTGGTCTCCGGTGCGGAGGCGGCCGCGGGCGCGCCCTCCTCCTTGAGAATGGACGCGCCGGTGTTCACTTCAGCCCCAGCACGGGTGCGACCGTGGCGTTCCACTTCTTCGAGCAGTCCGCGTTGGACTTGTCGCAGACTTCGGCCCAGACCGGCAGCGACACCTTGGTGACCGCGCCGCGCACCAGCTCGAGGTCGGCGGGCGAGACGGCGACGTTGGTCAGCTTGAACTTCTTGCCGGTGGTGCACGGGTCCTTGCCCTGGTTGCAGTTCAGCGCGTCCTGGAACAGTTCCTCGGAATAGGTCCAGATCTCGCTGGTCAGGCCGTCGAAGGCGGTCTTCAGCTTGGCCTGCTGGTCCGGCTTGAGCTGGTTCCAGGCCTTCAGCGAGATCGCGTAGCCGTTGAGCGCCATCTGGAAGCCCAGGGGCAGCTGGTGCGTCGTCACTTCCGGCCAGCCGGCGGAGTTGGCGGAGCTGGGGCCGGTGATGGCGCAATCGACCACGCCGAGCGACAGCGACTGGTGCGTGTCGGCGAAGGACACCGGCACCGGCGTGCCGCCCACCATCTCGATGAACTTGGCCAGGTTCTGGTCGTACACGCGGACTTTCATGCCCTTGACATCGGCCAGCTTGGCGATCGGCTTCTTGCAGAACAGCACCTGCGGGCCGAAGGGCCACACGCCCAGCAGCTTGACGTTGAACTGCTTCTGCAGGCGCTCGTCGATGGTGCTGAAGTAGGCGTTGGCGACCTTGCGGCCGGTGGCGTAGTCGGGCGAGGCGCCGACGAGGTCCAGTCCGAGCAGCGTCGGCTCGTCGCGCGAGTTCTGCGACACGCGCAGCGACACGATGTCGAACAGGCCGGCCTTCATGACGCGCAGCTGCTCGGTGTCCTTCACGCCCAGCGTGTCGATCGGCTTGTAGTCGACGTCGATCGGCAGCCCGGTGCGCTGCGCGAAGTTCTCGAAGAAGGGCTGTTCCTTGTTCTTCTGGATCAGGCCGGTGGCCAGCGGCTGGCCGATGGCCTTGAACTTGATGCGGTCCTGCGCGGCGGCGGGTAGCACCAGCGCCGCGGCGAGGGCCGCGACGGCAAGCATTTTCGAAGGGAGGCGTAAGGTCATGGGAGCTCCTGGTGGACGAAGGACGGAAGAAAGTTCAGCGGGGGTGATCGAGCAGGCGCGCGATGGCGGGATGCAGGCCGCGGTGCGGCTTGGCGGGCGGCGGCGCGAAGCTGCCGCTGCGCGCGCGGCCGGGCTTCAGCGCGGCGAGGGTTTCGGCGTGGCGCACGGCGCTGGAGACGCCGTCGACCACCGGCACCGGCAGCTGCCCGTGCAGCGAGCGCGCCAGTCCGGCCAGCGGCGCACCGGCGAGGACGATCACTTCGGCGCCGTCCTCGACGACGGCGCGTTCGGCCAGCGCCTTCAGCGCCTGCGCATGTTCTTGCTGCACGCCGCCGATCGCGCTGATCGGGCGGTCGAGGGCGCGGATGCTGGCCAGGCGGGAGCCGAAGCCGTAGCTCTCGACGACCTCGCGGTACCAGGCCTGGATGCGCTGCGAGATCGCGATGATGGAGATGCGGTGTCCCAGCAGGTGCGCGCTGGCCAGTGCGGCTTCTGTCATGCCGGTCACCGGCACCGGCAGCACTTCGCGCAGGCCGGCCAGGCCCGGGTCGCCGAAGGCGGCGACCACCACCGCGTCGAAGCGCGCGTGGTGTTCGGCGGCCACCTGCGCGGCGGCATGGGCGCCCAGCAGGGCCTCGAAGCGCGTCTCGATGTAGGCGACGCCGAAGGGCGCCGTCAGCACCTCGATCTCGGTCCCGGGCGAGGCGCTGCGCTGCGCTTCGGCGCGGATCAGGTCCGACACGCTGTCGGAGATGTTGGGGTTGACCAGCAGCACGCGCATCGCCTGCTCCCTATTTGCGCTTGGGCAGCAGGGAGGGCGTGCCGCAGGGCAGGAACCGGCCGCGTCCCGCCTGGCCGGTGAAGCCCTTGCCGTCCCACACCACCTCGCCGCGCGAGAGCGTGAGGCCGGGCCAGGCCTTCAGCGGCATGCCCTCGTAGGGCGTGTAGTCCACCGCGTGGTGCAGCGCACGGTTGTCGATGGTCACGTCACGCTCGTCCCACACCACCAGGTCGGCGTCGCTGCCGACGGCGATGGTGCCCTTGCGCGGGTGCATGCCGTAGGCCTTGGCCGGGTTGGTGGCGGTGAGCTCGACGAACTTCTGCAGCGTGATGCGGCCGGCCAGCACGCCTTCCGAATAGAGCAGCGGCAGCCGCGTCTCCAGCCCGGGGATGCCGTTGGGGATGTGGCGGAACGCCACTTCCTCGCCGCCGATCTTCTTGCCCTGCGGGTCCTCGTAGCGGAAGGGCGCGTGGTCGGAGGAGAACACGGTGAACAGGCCGTCGCCCAGGCCGTCCCAGATGACCTGCTGGTTGGCCTTGTCGCGCGGCGGCGGGCTGCAGATGCACTGGCGCCGTGGTAGCTGTCGTCGATGCCGAGGTCCTCGGCGGTGAGGAACAGGTACTGCGGGCAGGTCTCGGCGAACACCGACAGGCCGTGGCTGCGCGCCCAGCGGATCTGCTCGATCGCCTCGCGGCCGGAGACGTGCACGATCAGGATCGGCACGTCCACCAGTTCGGACAGGGCGATCGCGCGGTGCGTGGCTTCGCGCTCCACCAGCATCGGCCGCGCGTGGGCATGCCAGCGCGGGGCGGTGCGGCCGGCGGCCTCCAGCCGTTTCGTCAGCCACTCGATGCAGTCGGCGTTCTCCGCATGCACCATGGCCAGCGCGCCGTGCGTGCGGGCGATGTCCAGCACGTCGAGGATCTGGGCGTCGTCCAGCTTCAGGTCGTCGTAGGTCATGTAGACCTTGAACGAGGTGTAGCCCTGGGCGATCAGCGCCGGCAGTTCCTTTTCCAGCACCGTCGGCGTGGGGTCGCTCACGATCAGGTGGAAGGCGTAGTCGATGCAGGCCTTGCCTTCAGCGCGGCCGTGGTAGTCCACCACGGCGGCTTCCAGCGACTGGCCCTTCATCTGCGCGGCGAAGGGAATGATGGTGGTGGTGCCGCCGCAGGCAGCCGAGCGCGTGCCGGTCAGGAAGTCGTCGGCCATCTTCGCCGGGCCTTCCATCGGCTGGTCCAGGTGGCAGTGCGCGTCGACGCCGCCGGGCGTGACAGTGCGGCCGGCCGCGTCGATCTCGCGCCGTCCGGCGGGCAGTCCCTCGCCCAGCAGCGCGATCCGGCCGGCGCGGATGCCGATGTCGCAGTCGAAGGTGTCGCTGGCGGTCGCCACGCGGGCGTTGCGAATGACGAGGTCGAGCGTGTCAGCCATGGCTGCGGACCTCCTGCACCAGCGGGGTGCGGCCAGCACCCCAGGAAAGTGCAGACAGGATTGTCGACAACCTGTTTGGGGCGCGTTCGGCGGCGGACATCGGATTCATCATGGCTTCGGTCGGGGAGAGTGCAACTTCCGGGCCACCAGCGACAGGCCGTCGAGGGGCTTCCGGTTCGAGCGAATGATGGACGAGGCGTTTGGTATTCGCGGTCGGTGTTTACACCAATGTCGACAATTGCGACCAAAATGCGTGGAATCACCATCCGCCCATCGCCCATACTGGAGCCAGGGCGAACCGCCTTCCCGGAGACCTGCCACGTGACACTACCCTTGCGCCTGGGGGTGCTGACCCCCTCTTCCAATACCGCGCTGGAGCCGCTGACCAGCGCGCTGGCCGCGGCCCTGCCCGGCGCCAGCGCGCACTTCGCGCGCTTCAAGGTGACCGAGATCGCGCTCGATGCCGCGGCGCTCGGCCAGTTCGACGACAGCAAGATCCTGGCGGCCGCCGAACTGCTGGCCGACGCCAAGGTGGACGTCATCGGCTGGAGCGGCACTTCCTCGGGCTGGCTCGGCTTCGACCGCGACCGGCAACTGGTGGAGCGCATCCGCGAACGCACCGGCATCCCGGCGACCACCGCGGTGCTGGCGCTCAACGAGCTGCTGGCGATCCGCAAGGTACGGCGCCTCGCCTTCGTCACGCCCTACACGCAGGACGTGCAGGAGCGCATCGTCGCCAACTACCGCGCCCTGGGCATCGAGGTGGTGGCGGAGCGCCACCTGGGCATCCGCGTCAACCACGACTTCGCCGGCGTCGCGCCGCAGGTGCTGCGCGGGCTGATGGACGAAGTGGCGCGCGAGCGGCCGCAGGCCATCACCACCTTCTGCACCAACCTGCGCGCGGCGCCGCTGGCCGCGGAGATCGAGCGCGCGCACGGCATCCCGCTGCTGGACACCGTGAGCACCACGGTCTGGGGCATGGTGCGCGCCGCGGGCGCCTCGCCGGCGGCGATCACCGGCTGGGGGAGCTGTTCCAATGGACCTGAAGCCCTCCCGCGGCACGCCCGCCGATAGAATCGCCCGCCATCCCGGCCCTTCCCACGCCGCCAACAGCAAGCCCTCCATGCCCGCCACCGCGCGCAAGACACAGCCGGTTCGCGCCGAACGCGAGAAGACCGTGGACGAGATCTACGAGCGCATCTACGCCGCGATCCTCGAGCACCGCCTGCACCCCGGCACCAAGCTGGGCGAGGAGAAGATGGCCGACATCTTCGGCGTCAGCCGCGCCCGCATCCGCGAGGTGCTGGCGCGCCTGGCGCACGAGCAGATCGTGGAGCTGTTCCCGCAGCGCGGCGCCTACGTCGCCAAGCCCACGACCGAGCAGGCGCGCGACGTGTTCGAGGCGCGCCGGCTGATCGAGCCGGCGGTGCTGCGCCGGCTGGTGGACACCCTGACGACCGAGAAGATCCAGCGGCTGCGCCAGCACATCGAGCTGGAGGCCGACGCGCGCCGCCGCGGCGACAAGCGCGCGGTGATCCGCCTGTCCGGCGAATTCCACACGCTGCTGGCGGAACTGGCCGGCAACTCGGCGCTCGCCCGCAGCATGCGCGAGCTGTGCATGCTGACCTGCCTGACGATCTTCCTGTACGACGCGCCGACGGCGCAGAGCTGCCGCGACGACGAGCACCAGATGATCATCGACGCGGTGGCGAAGAAGGACCGGGGCCGCGCCGAGAAGATCATGCTGGAACACCTCGACCACATCGAGGGCAGCCTGCAGCTGGACGAGAGCAACGGCGAGGCGGACCTGGAAGCGATCTTCCGGGGTTGACGGCCCGGCGACGGACGGCGCGGCGGTCCGTGAACAAATCACGTGTGGAGCGCCTGCCGTCGTGCAGGGTTGCCGAATTTACGATGGGTTTACGGCATGGGTTCACGCTCGCGCGTTGAGGGATCATGGAGTCCCGACACATGAGCGCCATGCACATCGTCACCCACCGCCGCTTCTCGCGCGCCCTGCCCTGGCTGGGTGCGCTCCTGATGTTCTGTGCGGCTTCGGCCGCCTTCGCGCAGGACGACACCGATCCGCCCGGCCGGGTCGCGCACCTCACGCATCGCCAGGGCAGCGTCGTGTTCGCGCCCGAGGGCGACAAGGAATGGGTGGAGCTGCCCGCCAACCGCCCGCTGACCGGCGGCGACCGGGTGTGGAGCGACCGCGGCTCGCGCGCCGAACTGCAGCTCGGGGCCGCCACGCTGCACCTGGACGGCGAAAGCCACCTGGGCGTCAACCAGCTCGACGACCGCGCCGCGCAGTTCATCCTGCAGCAAGGCAGCGTGAACGCCCGCGTGCGCGAGATCGCGCCGGGCGAGAACTTCGAGATCGGCACGCCCAACCTCGCCTTCCGCGCCCTGCAGCCGGGCGACTACCGCATCGACGTGGATCCGCAGACGCAGCTGACGCACGTCACCGTGCAAAGCGGCCTGGCGGCGATCTTCGGCGAGACCGGCCAGTCGATCCAGCTGGGTGCCGGCCAGGTGGCGACCTTCGCCGGCCGCTCGCTGGCGCCGGTGCAGGGCCCCAGCTACCGCCAGGACGACTTCGCCCGCTGGGTGGCCGAGCGCCACGAGCTCGAGGAGCAGTCGGTGACCGCGCGCTACGTGCCGCGCGGCGTGGTCGGCTATGCGCAGCTGGACCAGCACGGCAGCTGGAACCAGGACCCGACGCACGGCGCGGTCTGGTATCCGCGCGTGGTGGTGCAGGACTGGGCGCCCTACCGCTATGGCCACTGGGAGTGGATCGGCCCCTGGGGCTGGACCTGGATCGACGACGCGCCCTGGGGCTTCGCGCCCTTCCACTACGGCCGCTGGACGATGATCGGCACGCGCTGGGCCTGGGTGCCCGGCCGCCTGCACGCGCGGCCGGTGTACTCGCCCGCGCTGGTGGTGTTCCTCGGTGGCGGCGGCGCGCAGTTCACCGTCGGCTCCGGCCCCGCGGTCGGCTGGTATCCGCTGGCGCCCGGCGAGGCGTGGTGGCCGGTGTACCGCACGAGCCCGCGCTACGTGAACTACGCCAACGTCAACATCAACCTGGGCGCCTATCCGCGCCACTACAGCAACCACCTCTGGCGCACCCGGCCGATCGCCATCACCGCCGTGCGCGACGACGACTTCCGCCGCGGCCGCCCTGTGCACCGCCACTGGCGTCCGCTGGACGCGGGCGTGATCACACACGCGCAGGTCGGCGTGGTGCCGGTGCGGCCGGAAGGCCGCCACTGGCGCCGCGACCACCAGGACGCGCCGCGCCTGCACAGCGCGCCGCCCGCCACGGTGCAGCCGGCCGTTCCGCAGCAGCGCTTCTACGGCCGCCAGCTGCCGCCGGCCGTGCGCGAGCAGTTCGGCGCCCAGCGCGAGCAGGAACGGCTGCAGCGCGATGCCGAGCGCACGGCCCGCGAACAGATGCGCCAGCAGGAGCAGCTGCGCCGGGGGCAGGACGCCGGCTGGCAGCGCGAACAGGTGTACCGCCAGCAGCAGGAAGCGCGCATCCAGCACGAACGGGCGCAGCAGGAGCGCGCCCACCAGGAACGCGCGCAGCGCGAAGTGGTGCAGCAGCGGCAACTGCAGGAGCATTCGCAGCGGCAGCAGCGCGAAGCGCAACGCCAGCAGTACGAGGCGCAACGCCAGCAGTACGAAGTCCAGCGCCAGCAGCTCGAGGCGCAGCGCCACCAGCAGGAGCGCGCGCAGCGCGAGCGCTGGGCCGAACGCGCGCGCCAGCCGCAGGCCGTGCAGCCGGTGCTGCAGCAGCCGCAGTTCCAGCACCAGCCGCAGCCGCGCCCGCAGCAGCAGGCGCCGCTGGTCCGGGACGGCCAGCGGGACCGCGGCCAGGAAGGCCGGGGCGGCAGTGGCGGCCGCTGGCAGCGCGATGGCGACGACGGCCGTGGGCGGGGCCAGGGTCGCGGCCCGCGCGACTGAGCGAAGCAGCAAGGAGAAAAGCGGCCCGCGGGCCGCTTTTCCTTTGGGCGCGACGAACGCTAGCCTTCGTCCTTCAGCTTGTACTGCGAGGCCAGTTGCGCCTGCACGGCCGGCGGCACCTGCTCGTAGTGGCTGAAGGCGATCGCGTAGCGGCCCTGCCCGCCGGTCAGCGAGTTCAGCCGCGATTGGTAGCTGGACAGCTCCGACAGCGGCGCCTGCGCCAGCACCGTCAGCGCCCCGGGCGAATCCGACCGGGTGCCGCTCACGTGCCCCCGCCGCGATGCCAGGTCGCCGGTGATGTCGCCCATGTTGTGCTCGGGCGCTGCGATCTCCACATTGACGATCGGCTCCAGCACGCAGGGCCGCGCCGCCTGCACCGCGGCGATCAAGGCCTTCTTGCCTGCCTGGATGAAGGCGATTTCCTTGCTGTCCACCGCGTGGTGCTTGCCGTCGTAGACGATGCACTTGAGGTCCACCACCGGGTAGCCCGCGAGCACGCCTTCCTCCATGGCCTGGCGCACGCCCTTTTCCACCGCCGGCATGAAGTTGTGCGGGATCGCCCCGCCCTTGACCTCGTCGGCGAACTGGAAGCCGCTGCCGCGCGGCAAGGGCTCGATGCGCAGGAACACCTCGCCGAACTGGCCGGCACCGCCGGTCTGCTTCTTGTGGCGATGGTGGCCTTCGGCCGGCGCAGTGACCGTCTCGCGGTAGGCGATGCGCGGCGGCCGCGTGTCCACCTGGCAGTTGTGCACCTCGGTCAGGCGCTCCAGCAGCGTGCGCAGGTGCAGCTCGCCCAGGCCGTAGACCACCGTCTCGTTGGTGGTCGCGACGTGCTCGACGCGAAGGCAGGGATCCTCGCTCACCAGCTTCTGCAGGATGTCGTGCAGGCGCTGCTCGTCACCGCGCCGCTTCGGCGCGATCGCCAGGCCATGCACGGCCACCGGGAACTCCAGCGGCTTGAGGTGGATGCGCGCGTCCTCGGCCGCGTCGTGCAGCACCGCGTCGAAGTGCAGTTCCTCCACCTTGGCGATCGCGCACAGGTCGCCCGGCACCGCCTTCTCCACCTCCTTGAGCTCCTTGCCCTGCAGCATGAAGAGGTGGCCCACCTTGAAAGGGCGGCGGCCGTCGCCCACGTACAGCTGGCTGTCGCGCGTGATCGTGCCCTGGTGCACCCGGAACACCCCCATCTTGCCGACATAGGGGTCCTGCGTGACCTTGAACACGTGCGCCAGCACGTGCTTGTCCGGGTCCACCACCGCCTGCACCGGCGTGGCCGCGTCGCCCTCGCCTTCCAGGAAGGCGGGCGGGTTGCTCTCGGTCGGGTCGGGCAGCAGCCGCTCGATCACGTCCAGCAGCTCGGGAACGCCGGCGCCGGTGCGCGCGGACACGAAGCAGATCGGCACCAGGTGGCCCTCGCGCAGCGCCTGTTCCAGCGGCGCATGCAGCTCCGCCGGATCGACGTCGCCGTCATTGAGGTAGCGCTCGACGAAGGCGGCGTCGACCTCGACCACCTGCTCCACCAGCGCGCGGTGCGCCTGCTCCACCGAGGAGAAGTCCGGCGGAGGCCCTTCGTCCTTCATCTTCCAGAAGCAGTCGAGCACGCGCTCGCCTTTCTGCGAGGGCAGGTTGAGCGGCAGGCACTCGCGGCCGAAGGCGGCCTGGATGTCGGCCACCAGCGCCTGCAGGTTCACGCCCTGCGCATCGATCTTGTTGACGATGATGATGCGGTCGCGTTCGCGCTGCTTCGCCCACTCCATCATGCGGCGCGCCATCGGCTCGATGCCGGCGGCCGCGTTGATGACCACCGCTGCCGTCTCCACCGCCTCCAGCGCGGGCAGCGACTGCCCCAGGAAGTCCGGCGCTCCGGGCGTGTCGATCAGGTGGGTGGTGATGCCGCGGTGCTCGAAGTGCAGCAGCGTCGTGTTGAGCGAACGCAGCGCCCGTTTCTCCAGCGGATCGTGGTCCGAAACGGTGCTGCCCTTTTCTACGCTGCCGGGTGCGCCCACCGCCCCGGCCTTCCACAGCAAGGCTTCGGCCAGGCTGGTCTTGCCCGCGGCACTCGGGCCCACGAGGGCCAGAGTGCGGCGCGAGGCGATGTCGCGATGTGTACCCACGAACGGACCCTCCATGAACGCAACAGGGGAAGGCCATCCTACGCAGCTCCCATCGCTGCCGCAACGCGGGCAGCACGACAGTGAACGACCCTTGCGCCACGTCAGGCTCGTCCGACGCCGCACGCGGTCTCCTCCTACAGAATGTGAGCACCTGCTTGCTATCCTCCGCGGGTTATGCCCGACAGGAAGATCAAGCCCAGCGGCGCGCCGCAAGAGTTCGAAGTCGCTTACTACACGAAGGAACTCGGCAAGACGCTGCAACGCCAGATGCTGGAACAGCAGCTGGCCCGCTTCAGCGAGAACGGCAATGCCGCCAGCCGCCATGGTGAGGACGCCGCCCCGGTGGACGACGTGACGCCCCAGGAAGACCGCGCCGGCTGACCGCTCACCCGAGGCGCAGAGCCATGACCCCGGCCACGATCGCGGCCGTGCCGACGGCACGGCGGAGCGTGAAGGTTTCCTTCAGCAGCCAGGTGCCGATCAGCGCCGCGAACAGCACCGAGGTCTCGCGCAGCGCCGCGACCGTGGCCACCGGCGCCCGCGTCATCGCCCACAGCGCGATGCCATAGGAGCCGAGCGAAGCGGAGGCGCCCACCAGCGCCAGCGGCGCGCGCGCCCGCGCGTAGGGCCAGGCGCGCGCGAAGCCGCGCCGGTGCAGTACCAGCAGCGCGAAGGGCCAGCCATCCAGCACGAACAGCGCCACCACGTACTGCAGCGCGTTGCCCGAGGCGCGCGCGCCCAGCGCGTCGACCACGGTGTACACGGCGATCACCACCGCATTGGTCAGCGCGAAGCCCACCGCGCGCGGCGAGTCCATCGCGTGCCGCGACAGGCCCAGCGCCAGCACGCCGCAGCTGACGCCCAGCACGCCGGCCCAGGACAACGGCGACAGGGTCTCGCCGACGGTGAGCGATGCCGACAGCGCCACCAGCAGCGGCGCCGTGCCGCGCATCAGCGGATAGGTGAGGCCCAGGTCGCCGTGCTTGTACGCGCCGGTGAGCGCGATGTAGTAGCCGATGTGGATGACGACCGAGGACAGGATGAAGGGCCAGGACTCGCGGTTGGGCAGGCCGACCACGAACAGCATCGGCAGGGCGACCACCGAGCCGGTCAGGTGGATCACCGCCGTGTCCAGCGCCTTGTCGCTGCTGGACTTCACCATGGCATTCCAGCTCGCGTGCAGCAGCGCGCCGAACAGCACCGCCGCGACGACGGGCCAGGTCAGGCCCACGGCAGCGAGTACGTCTTCAGGTTGGTGAAGCTCTTCATCGCCTCCTGCACGCCTTCCTTGTAGCCCAGGCCGGAGTCCTTGATGCCGCCGAAGGGCGTGAGCTCGAGCCGGTAGCCGGGCACCTCCCGCACGTTGACCGTGCCGACCTGCAGTTCGTCGATGAAGCGGGTGATGTAGTCGAGCCGGTTGGTGCACACGGCGCTGGACAGGCCGTAGGCGGTGCCGTTGGAGATGCGGATCGCCTCCTCGATGCTGGCGAAGCGGATGATGGGCGAGACCGGGCCGAAGGTTTCCTCGCGCACCACCGTCATCTCGGGGCGCACGTTGTCGATCACCGTGGGTGCGTAGCGGGCGCCCTGGCGCTGGTTGCCCACCAGCAGGCGCGCACCTTGCGACACCGCCTCGTTCACGCGCGACTCGAACAGCGTCGCAGCCGCCGCGTCGATCACCGTGCCCATGTCGGATGCTGGATCCATCGGGTCGCCGTGCTTCCAGGCGCGGGTCTTTTCCACCACCAGCTCGGTGAAGCGGCCAGCCACCTGCTCGTGCACCAGCAGGCGCTTGACCGCCGTGCAGCGCTGGCCGGAGTTCTTGTAGGAGCCCTGCACCGCCAGCGTGGACGCTTCGTCCAGGTCCGCGTCCTCCATCACGATGAGAGGGTCGTTGCCCCCGAGTTCCAGCACGATGCGCCGGTAGCCCGCCCTGGCCGCGATGGACTTGCCGATGGCCACGCCGCCGGTGAAGGTGACCAGGTCCACCCGCTCGTTGGTGACCAGTTCGTCGGCGATCTCGCGCGGATCGCCCGTCACCACCGACAGCATCTCCGGCGGCAGGCCCGCCTGGTACAGCAGGTCGGCGAAGAAGATCGCGGAGAAGGGCACCTTCTCGGAGGGCTTGAGCACCATCCGGTTGTTGGTCGCGACGCTGGGCACCACCTTGTGCGCCACCTGGTTCATCGGGTGGTTGAAGGGCGTGATGGCGCTGATCACGCCCAGCAGCGGCGAGCGCTGCGTGTACACGCGCCGCTGCTTGCCGTGCGGCGTGAGGTCGCAGCTGAAGATCTGGCCGTCGTCCTTCAGCACCTCGGTCGCGCCGAACTGCAGCACGTCGCTCACGCGGCCCGCCTCGTACAGCGCGTCCTTCAGGCACAGGCCCGACTCCGCCGTGATCAGGTGGGCGATGTCATGCAGGTGCTCGCGCACCAGGGCCGCGGTCTTCTGCAGGATGCCGGCGCGTTCGGCCCGCGTGAGCCGGGGCCGGATGGCATGCGCCAGCTCGAAGGCTTCGCGCACCTCGTCCAGGGTGGCCTTGGGGACGCTGCCGATGCGTTCTTCCGTATAGGGATTGAATACCGGGATCATGCGCTCGCCGTCCCGCCCGTGGCCCGCCTTGCGCCCGGCGATGCGCATGCGGTCCAGGCCCTGCTCGCGGATGAAGGAGGCGATGTGGCTCATGGCGTCCTCACTGCGCGTGGTTCAGCGCCAGGTCGAAGGCGTCGAAGTTGCGCCAGCGCCGCTGCGGGTCCAGCCCCGGAATCCTGCGGTTGACGATCAGCGGCACCTTCTGCTCGCTGATGCCGCCGTGCGAACGCAGCGGCGCGTCCAGCCCGGAGAGGTCGTGCCGCTCGCGCGAGGTGCCGATCACGGTGAAGCGTTCGGACACGCAGACCAGGTCGCCGATGCGGTCCGGCGGCAGTTCGAAGCGGCGCGCGGCGGCTTCGCGGTCCAGCACCACTTCCATGCCGCGCAGATGCTGCAGCTGGGACACGAACTGCGCCGTGGGCGTGCCGGCCGGCAGGTACACGGTGGCATAGGAGCCGAGCGCGCCGTGGTGCACCACGTAGGGATCGGTGATCGGCAGGATCACGCGCGCCTTGCCCGGCCCGATGGCGCGGTCGAACCAGTCCTGCAGGTAGATCACGTCCGGCTGGCCGTCCATGCCGACTTTCGCGTTCATGCCGTGGTCGGCGGTGACGGCGATGACGCAGCCCAGCGCATCGAGCTGGCCCAGGTAGCGGTCCATCATCGCGTAGAAGGCGTTCGCGCCCTCGGTGCCCGGCGCGTGCTTGTGCTGCACGTAGTCGGTGGTGGACAGGTACATGACGTCGGGCCGGTGCTTCTTCATCAGCTGCACGCCGGCGGCGAACACGAATTCGGAGAGTGCGGCGCTGTATACGTCGGGTACCGGCATGCCGACCAGTTCCGGCACGCCGGTGATGCCGTGCTCCTGCTGCGTCGCCTGGTCCGCCTTCTCCGAGGAAAAGCAGGTGCCCTGCATGCCGTGCCCGAGCAGGCGGCGCAGCTTGTCCTTGGCGGTGACGACCGCCACCTGGTGCCCGCCGTCCGCCAGCGCCGCCAGCAGCGAAGGCGCGCGCAGCCACTTCGGGTCGTTCATCATCACTTCGGTGCCGCTGGCCGTGTCGTACAGGTAGTTGCCGCAGATGCCGTGCACGCTGGGCGGCGCGCCGGTGACGATGGACAGGTTGTTCGGGTTGGTGAAGGTGGGGACCACGCAGTCGGCGACGATGCCGGTGCCTTCGGCCAGCGTGCGCTTGAGCCACGGCATGTGGCCGGTGGCGACGGCCTGCGCCAGGTAGTCCGGCTCGCAGCCGTCCACGCAGACGACCACGGTCGGCTGCTTGGGCGCGCGGTAGCTGCGCTGGTTGACGGTGAGCATGGCGCCTCCTCTTCTCCTGCTTCAGTCCCGCGCGCGGCGGCGCAGGTCGTTGGCGATCGTGCGTTGCTTGCTGTCCATCACGTGCTGGAACATCGCGTGGCCGGCGGCGTCCGCGTCGCCCGAGGCGATGGCCTTGACGATGGCGCGGTGCTCGCCCGCCGAGACCGGCAGCAGCCAGTTGTCCGCCAGGTTCAGCCGGCGGAACAGCGACAGCTCTTTGATCAGCTTGCGGTAGATCGCGGTGAGCTTGCGGTTGCCGGCCATTTCCACCAGCCGGTCGTGGAAGCGCAGGTTCAGCAGGTGGTACGCGTGGCTGTCCTGCGCCTTGACCGCCTTCTCCATCGCGTCGACCAGGCCCTTGACTTCCTTGAGCTGCGCCGGCGTGATGTGCACCGCCAGCTGCCGGCCCACGAGTTCGTCCATCGCGGCACGCAGGTCGAAGATCTCCACCGCCTCGTCGATCGGGATGTCGCGCACGAACACGCCGCGGTTCTTTTCGGTGCGCACCAGGCCGGCTTCCTCCAGCACGCGGAAGGCCTCGCGCACCGGGCCGCGCGACACGCCCATGCGGGTGGCCAGCGTCGCTTCGATCAGCTTGCTGCCCGGCGCGTACTCGCCGGCCAGGATGGCGCGTTCCACTTCCTGCTGCACCACATTGGCGAGCGAACTGCTCTGGAGCAGTGCGATCGTCGGGTGCGGGACGGCCGTCATGGCGCGCATCAGACCACCCGCCTTTTGGATTGTCAACAATCTGCAAAAAACAATTGACAAGCTACGGGGCTCGTTCTCCAATGCCCCGGAGCAAAACGCGGCGATGCCAGGGGAGACGCACGTCCATCGCGCGGTCCGGATCCGTCAGCTACGACTTTTCATCCAGAGGAGTTCTTCATGCCCGCATCCCGCCGTTCCGCCGTGCGGATCGCCCTCGCGCTCGCGGCCTCCACCCTGTTCGCCGGCGCCGCCTTCGCGCAGAAGACGCAGCTGCTGGTGTACACCGCGCTGGAGACCGACCAGCTCAAGGCCTACCAGGAAGGCTTCAACAAGGTCCACCCCGACATCGACCTGAAGTGGGTGCGCGATTCCACCGGCGTGATCACGGCCAAGCTGCTCGCCGAGAAGGCGAACCCGCAGGCGGACGTGGTGATGGGCGTCGCGGCATCGAGCCTCGCTCTGCTGGACAGGCAGGGCATGCTGGAGCCCTATGCGCCGCTGAACCTCGACGCGATCATGAGCCAGTACCGCGACAAGAAGAAGGTGCCGGCCTGGTTCGGGATGGACGTGTGGGGCGCCACCGTCTGCTTCAACACCGTGGAAGCGCAGAAGAAAGGCATCCCGAAGCCGGAGACCTGGCGCGACCTCACCAAGCCGGTCTACAAGGGGCAGGTCGTGATGCCCAACCCGGCGTCCTCGGGCACCGGCTTCTTCGACGTCACCGCCTGGCTGTCGCTCTGGGGGACGACGCCGGCAAGGGCAACGGCTGGAAGTACATGGACGCGCTGCACGAGAACATCGCGCAGTACACGCACTCCGGCTCCAAGCCCTGCAACATGGCGGCCGCCGGCGAGTACGTGGTGGGCATCTCCTTCGAGTACCGCGGCAACACCAACAAGGCCAAGGGCGCGCCGATCGACCTGGTGTTCCCCAAGGAAGGCCTGGGCTGGGACCTGGAAGCCTTCGCCATCATGAAGGGAACCAGGAAGCTGGACGCGGCGAAGAAGCTGGCCGACTGGGCTTCCAGCAAGGACGCGATGCTGCTGTACGGCAAGAACTTCGCCATCACCGCGCAGCCGGGCGTGGCCGCGCCGCTGGCCAACGTGCCCAGGGACTACGAGGCGCGGCTGGTGAAGATGGATTTCGGCTGGGCCGCGGAGAACCGCGAGCGCATCCTCACCGAGTGGAAGAAGCGCTACGACGGCAAGACCGAGAAACGCTGAAGCCCGCAAGGACGCGCCGGTGGCCCAGGAACCGTTCCTCGAACTGCGCCACATCCGCAAGGACTTCGGCGCCTTCAGCGCGCTGGCCGACATCAGCCTGGGCATCGCGCGCGGCGAGTTCGTCTGCTTCCTCGGCCCCTCCGGCTGCGGCAAGACGACCTTGCTGCGCATCGTCGCCGGCCTGGAGGTGCAGTCGGCCGGCGAGGTCTGGCAGGCCGGGCGCGACATCTCGCGCCTGCCGCCGGCGCAGCGTGACTACGGCATCGTCTTCCAGAGCTACGCGCTGTTCCCCAACCTCTCGGTCGCCGACAACGTCGCCTACGGGCTGGTGAACCGCAAGGCGGCCCGCGCACAGCTGACGCAGCGGGTCACCGAACTGCTCAAGCTGGTGGGCCTGCCGGGGACGGAACGCAAGTTCCCGGCCCAGCTCTCCGGCGGGCAGCAGCAGCGCATCGCGCTGGCGCGGGCGCTCGCCACCTCGCCCGGACTGCTGCTGCTCGACGAGCCGCTGTCGGCGCTCGACGCGCTGGAGCGGGTGCGCCTGCGGCAGGAGATCCGCGCGCTGCAGCAGAAGCTGGGCGTGACCACCATCATGGTCACGCACGACCAGGAGGAAGCGCTGTCCGTGGCCGACCGCATCGTGGTGATGAACCAGGGCGCGATCGAGCAGGTCGGCACGCCGATCGACATCTACCGCGAGCCGGCCGCCCTTCGTGGCGGACTTCGTCGGCAAGGCCAACGTGCTGCCCGGCAAGGTGCGCGGCGGCCAGCTCGAATTCGGTACGCTGCGCGTGCCCTACCACGGGCAGGACCGCGATGCGCGCATCTACCTGCGGCCGGAGGACGTGCTGGCGCGGCCGATCGCGCCGGGCGACCCGCACGTGTTCGACGCCAGCATCGAGAAGATCGAATTCCTCGGTTCCTACTGCCACGTGCACGTCGCGGCACCGGCGCTGCAGCCGAACAAGCTGACCGTGTACCTCTCGCTCAACTACCTGTCGGAAGCCTCGCTCGCGGTCGGCTCGCCGCTGCGGTTGAAGCTGCTGCCGGAACGCCTGAAGGTCTTCTAGCCTTCCATGGCCGCGGTCCTGCCCGTCCCCGAAGCCGCGCCGGTGCGCCAGTCCGCGCACTGGAGCGACCGGCTCGCGCACCTGGCGCTGCTGCTGGTGGCGCTGGTGCTGCTGGCCTTCCTGGCCGTGCCGCTGGCGACCATCCTGGTGGAGGCCGTGCAGGGCAGCGACGGCCGCTTCGTCGGCCTGGCCAACTTCGTCGCCTACGCCCAGTCGCCCGCGCTGCTGCAAAGCCTGTGGAACAGCGTCTGGGTGTCGTTCGCGGTCACGGTGGTCACGCTGCCGCTGGCCTTCGGCTTCGCCTACGCGCTCACGCGTTCCTGCATGCCGCTGAAACCGCTGTTCCGCGGCATCACGCTGATCCCGCTGCTGGCGCCCTCGCTGCTGTCGGCGATCTCCTGATCTACTGGTTCGGCAACCAGGGCGTGCTCAAGTCCTGGCTGCAGCACCTGGGCATCGCCGAGATCTACGGCGCGCCCGGCATCGTCATCGGCGAATGCTTCGCCGTGTTCCCGCACGCGCTGATGATCCTGGTCACCGCGCTGTCGCTGGCCGACGCACGACTGTACGAGGCGGCCGATGCGATGGGCACCACGCGCGCCCGCAAGTTCTTCACCATCACGCTGCCGGGCGCGAAGTACGGCCTGATCTCGGCGGCGCTGGTGACCTTCACGCTGGTGATCACCGACTTCGGCATCCCCAAGGTGATCGGCGGCAACTTCAACGTGCTGGCCACCGATGTCTTCAAGCTGGTGATCGGGCAGCAGGACTTCGCCAAGGGGGCGGTGGTCGCGATCGTGCTGCTCGCGCCGGCGGTGTTCACCTTCGGCGTGGACCATTACGTCAGCCGCAAGCAGACGGCGATGCTCACGGCGCGTGCGGTGCCGTATGCGCCCAAGCGCGCGCCGGTATTCGACGCCGCCATGACGCTCTATTGCGTGCTGATCGCCTTCCTGGTGCTCGCGATGCTGGGCATGGCGGTGTTCGCCTCCTTCGCCACCCTGTGGCCCTACAACCTGGCGCCCAGCCTCAAGCACTACACGCTGGGCCTGGTGGACGCGGAAGTCGGCGTCGCCTTCGTCAACAGCCTGAAGATGGCCGCGGGCACCGCGCTGTTCGGCACGCTGCTGGTGTTCTGCGGCGCCTACCTGCTGGAGAAGACGCCGGGCGGCCAGGCCGTGGAGCGCGGCCCGGTGGCCTGGGCGCGCACGCTGGTGCGGGCGCTGGCCATGCTGCCCATGGCGGTGCCCGGGCTGGTGCTCGGCCTGGGCTACATCTTCTTCTTCAACGCGCCCGCCAACCCGCTGGGCGCGCTGTACCACACGGTCACGCTGCTGACGCTTTGCACCATCGTGCACTTCTACACCACCGGCCACCTGACGGCGGTGACGGCGCTGAAGGCGCTGGACGACGAGTTCGAGGCGGTGAGCGCATCGCTCAAGGTGCCCTTCTTCAAGACCTTCTGGCGGGTCACGGTGCCGATCTGCACGCCGGCGCTGGTGGACATCGCCCGCTACTTCTTCGTCAACGCCATGACCACGATCTCGGCGGTGGTCTTCCTGTACTCGCCGGAAAGCAAGGTGGCCTCCATCGCCATCCTGAACCTCGACGAGGCGGGCGAGATGGGCGCCGCGGCGGCCATGGCGGTGATGATCGCCGCCGCCTCGGCGCTGGCCACGCTGGCCTTCATGGGCCTGGCGTGGTGGATCCACCGCCGCACACAGGCGTGGCGAACGCTGTCAAGATAGGAGACGACCCATGGACCGAGAACGCATCCTCCTCACCCCCGGCCCGCTCACCACCACGCTGCGGACCAAGCTCGCCATGCTGCGCGACTGGGGCTCGTGGGATGGCGATTTCAATGTGGTCACGGCCCGCGTACGGAAGAGCTTGCTCAAGGTCATCCACGGCGAGGATTCGCACGTGGTCGTGCCCCTGCAGGGCAGCGGCACCTTCAGCGTGGAGGCGGCCGTGGCCACCCTCGTGCCGCGCGACGGCCACGTGCTGGTGCTCGACAACGGCGCCTACTGCAAGCGTGCCGCCAAGCTCACCGGCCTGATGGGGCGCGAATGCACCGTGCTGGCCTTCGACGAGTCGCAGCCGGTGGACGCCAAGGCCCTGGACGCGCAGCTGGCCGCCGACGCCGGCATCACCCACGTCGTGCTGGTGCACTGCGAGACCGGCGCCGGCGTGCTGAACCCGCTGCAGGAAGTGGCGCAGGTCTGCGAGCGCCGCGGCAAGGGCCTGATCGTCGACGCCATGAGTTCCTTCGGCGCACTGCCGATCGACGCGCGCGAGGTCCGCTTCGACGCGCTGGTGGCCGCCAGCGGCAAGTGCCTGGAAGGCGTGCCCGGCATGGGCTTCGTGTTCCTGCGCAAGGCCATCGTGGAAGGCTGCGCCGGCAACAGCCAGTCGCTGGCCATGGACCTGCACGACCAGCACGTGTACATGGAAAGGACCGGCCAGTGGCGCTTCACGCCGCCCACCCACGTGGTGGTGGCGCTGGCCGAGGCGATCGCGCAGTTCGAGGAGGAGGGCGGCCAGCCGGCCCGGCTGGCGCGCTACACCGGCAACTACCGCACGCTGATCGACGGCATGTCGCGGCTGGGCTTCATGCCCTTCCTCGACCCGCGGGTGCAGGCGCCGATCATCGTGACCTTCCACGCGCCCGGCGATGCGCGCTACGACTTCAAGACCTTCTACGGCTTCGCGCGCGAGCACGGCTTCATCCTCTACCCCGGCAAGCTCACGCAGGTCGAGACCTTCCGGGTCGGCTGCATAGGCGCGATCGGCCGCCACGAGATCGAGCAGGCCGTGCACGCGGTGGAACTCGCATTGCAGGACATGGGCATCGCCTCGGGAGAGCCCGCGATCTAGACACCAGGGAGAACGACGACGTGGCCAGCCAGAACAACCATCCCGCCCTCGACAAGCTGCGCAAGACCAATGCCACCAAG
Organism: Ramlibacter montanisoli; assembly: GCF_013087525.1. Classification (GTDB taxonomy): domain Bacteria; phylum Pseudomonadota; class Gammaproteobacteria; order Burkholderiales; family Burkholderiaceae_C; genus Ramlibacter; species Ramlibacter montanisoli. Next base: position 3,892,792 of record NZ_JABFCS010000001.1, read on the forward strand.
GTGAAGGTGGCGGTGAGCGACATCGACGGCATCCTGCGGGGCAAGTACCTCCACATCGACAAGTTCCTGGGCGCCGCGGACAGCGGCTTCGGCTTCTGCGACGTGGTGCTGGGCTGGGACGCGCACGACGTCACCTACGACAACACCACGGTCACCGGCTGGCAGCACGGCTTCCCCGACGCGCTGGCGCAGCTGGACCTGGGCACCGCGCGCAACGTGCCCTGGGACGGCAACGTGCCCTTCTTCCTGGGCGAGTTCGTCAACCCGGACCGCACGCCGCACCCGCTGTGCCCGCGACAGACGCTCAAGCGCGTGCTGGCGCGCGCGGAGAAGCTCGGCTTCCAGGTGATGACCGGCATGGAGTTCGAGTGGTTCAACTTCCGCGAGACCACGCACACCTGGGCCGCCAAGAACGGCCAGCCGCCGGAACCGATCACGCCCGGCATGTTCGGCTACTCGCTGCTGCGCATGGCCGACAACCCCGGCTTCTTCAACGCGCTGATGGACGAGATGCTCGCCTTCAACGTGCCGATCGAGGGACTGCACACGGAGACGGGCCCGGGCGTGTACGAAGCGGCGATCGGTTTCTCCACCGCGCTGGAGCAGGCCGACCGCGCCATCCTGTTCAAGACCGGCGCGCGCGAGATCGGCAAGCGCTTCGGCATCATGCCGACCTTCATGGCCAAGTGGAGCCAGAAGTACCCCGGCTGCAGCGGCCACATCCACCAGAGCCTGTCGGACGGCAAGACCAACCTGTTCTACGACGAGAAGGCGCCGCGCAGGATGTCGGGCCTGTTCGAGAGCTACCTCGCCGGGCAGGTCGCCTGCATGATGGAATTCGGGCCCATGATCTGGCCGACCATCAACAGCTACAAGCGCCTGGTCGACGGTTTCTGGGCGCCGGTGAAGCCGACCTGGGGCATGGACAACCGGACGGCCAGCTTCCGCGTGCTGGCCGGCTCGCCCAAGGCGACGCGGCTGGAGACGCGCTGCCCGGGCTCCGACGTGAACCCCTACCTGGCGATGGCGGCGGTGATCGCCGCCGGCATGCACGGCGTGGAGAAGGGCCTGAAGCTCACCACGCCGCCCATCACCGGCACCAACCAGGGCGGCGAGAACGTGCCGCGCGCACCGCGCACGCTGATCGAGACCACGCGCATCTTCAAGGAGTCGCAGATCGCGCGTGACTGGCTGGGCGACACCTTCGTCGAGCACTACTCCGCCACCCGCGACTGGGAGTGGCGGCAGTGGCAGGACGGCGTGACCGACTGGGAATTGAAACGCTACTTCGAGATCATCTGATGATCGTGCGCATGCTGGGCCCCGCCGACGCCACGCTGTACCGCAGCCTGCGGCTGCGGGCGCTGCGCGAGCACCCGGACGCCTTCACCTCCAGCTACGCGGAAGACCGCGAGCAGCCGGTGGAGGCGGCGGCGCAGCGCCTGGCCGCGCACCCCTTCTGGGGCGCCTACCGCCACGCGGAGCTGTACGGCTTCGTCGGGCTGGAGCGCGAGCTGCGCGCCAAGAACCGCCACAAGGCGACCGTCATGGGCATGTACGTCGCGCCGGAAGCCGCGGGGCAGGGCGTCGCCCGTGCGCTGCTCGCCGCGCTGGTCGCGCACGCCCGCGCCAACGGCGTCGAATCGCTGCTGCTGACCGTCACCGAAGGCAACGACCGCGCGCGCCGGCTGTACGAGGCGGCGGGCTTCCGCAGCTTCGGCGTCGAGCCCGACGCCATCCGCGTGGCCGGCCAGCGCTACGCCAAGAACCACATGCACCTGGATTTGAGCCGAGCACCATGAGCCTCTCCAACTTTTCCTTCCCGACCGCCATCCAGTTCGGCCCGGGCGCCCGCAAGGAGGTGCAGCAGCACCTGCAGGAGCAGGGCCTGAAGCGCCCGCTGATCGTCACCGACAAGGCGCTTGCCGCGCTGCCGGTGCTGGCCGAGTTCCAGTCGCACCTGCTCGAACTCGACGTCGCGGTGTTCGGCGGCGTGTTCGGCAACCCGACGGCCAGCCAGGTGATGGCCGGTGCGCAGGCCTACCGGCAGTACCGCGCCGACTGCGTCATCGGCTTCGGCGGCGGCGCCGCGCTCGACGTCGCCAAGGTGGTCGGCATCGCGGCCACGCACGAAGGCGACATCATCGAGTACGCGTGGGACCACCCGCAGGTGCGTGCCATAGCCCGCGAATTGCCCTACTTCGTCGCCCTGCCCACGACGGCGGGCACCGGTTCGGAGGTGGGCCGCTCCTCGGTGATCAGCGAGGACGACACGCACCTCAAGCGCGTGGTCTTCAGCCCCAAGATCCTGGCCCGCAAGGTGTTCGCCGACCCGGAGCTGACGCTGGCGCTGCCGCCGCACGTGACCGCCGCCACCGGCATGGACGCGCTCACGCACAACGTGGAGAGCTACCTCTCGCCCGCCTACCACCCGCTGTGCGACGGCATCGCGCTGGAGGGCGCGCGCATCGCCGCCCGCTCGCTGGTGCGCGCGGTGAAGGTGCCGGGCGACATCGCGGCCCGCAGCGACATGATGATGAGTTCCATGATGGGCGCGATCGCCTTCCAGAAGGACCTGGGCGCGGTGCACTCCTGCGCCCATGCGCTTGGTGCGGTGTGCGACCTGCACCACGGGTTGGCCAATGCGCTGATGATCGAGCCGGTGCTGGCCTGGAACATCGAGGCCGCGCCCGACAAGTTCGAGGAGCTGGCGCACGCCTGCCGCACGGGCGGCGGCGGGCCCGGCTTCGTGCGCTGGCTGGGCCACCTGAAGCAGCAGATCGGCATCACCGGCACGCTGTCCGCCCACGGGGTGAAGAAGGAGCACATCCCCAGGCTGGTGGACATCGCGGTGAAGGACATCTGCCACCAGACCAACCCGCGGCCGGTGACGGCGCAGGATTTCGAGCGGCTGTTCGCCGCCGCGTTGTGAGGCCGCCATGGACCGCCTGAAGATCGGCATCAGCGCCTGCTTCTTCCACCCGGACGGGGAACGCAAGGCCGCGCCTTCCAAGACCCTGCTGTGGATCGAGCAGTCCACCGCGCACTGGGTGATGTCCGAGGGGGCGCTGCCGGTGATGATTCCCTCGCTCAACGGCAAGACCTTCCGCGGCGAGGTGAGCGCCGCCGACTACGCGCAGGCGCTCGACGGCCTGGTGATGCACGGCGGCGCCGACGTCTGGCCCGGCACCTATGGCGAAAAGCCTTTGCGTCCGGAATGGCACGGCGACCGCGTGCGCGACGAGTACGAGGTCGCGCTGGTGAAGGCCTTCTCCGCCGCCGGCAAGCCGGTGTTCGGCATCTGCCGCGGCCTGCAGCTGATCAACGTGGCCTACGGCGGCACCCTCTACCAGGACATCACGACGCAGAAGCCAGGCGCGCTGGTGCACCGCGACGCCGCGATGTACGACCTGAACTTCCACGACGTGGACATCCTCGCGGACAGCCGCCTGGCGCAGCTGCTGCCGCGTGGCCGCCACAAGATCAACAGCGTGCACCACCAGGGCATCAAGGACGTGGCGCCCGGCTTCGTGGTGGAGGCGCTGTCGCCCGAAGACGGCGTGGTCGAAGCCATCCGCCACACGGGCGGCCCCTGGATCGCCGCCGTCCAGTGGCATCCCGAATTCCACCGGCCCGAACTGGGCGTGATCGACGATACGCCGCTGCTGCGCGCGACTTCCTGCAGGCCGCGCGCGAAGCCCGCAAGCCATGAGCACACTCCCCATCCACGACCCGGCGACGGGCGAACTGATCACCACCCTGCCCGCCGACGACGCGGCTTCGGTCGCGCGCAAGGCGCAGGCCGCGCGCGCGGCGCAGCCCTCCTGGGCCGCTCGCCCGCCGGCGGAACGCAGGCGCTGCATCGAGGGCTTCCGCGCCGGGGTCGTGCGCGACCTGGAGCAGCTCGCGCGCGTGATGACGCGCGAGACCGGCAAGCCGATCAAGATGTCGCGCAACGAGCTCAATGGCCTGCTGCCGCGCATCGACTTCTTCCTGGCCGAAGCGGAGAAGGCGACCGCCGCCGAAACCCTGTTCGACGAAGGCGGCATGCGCGAGCAGATCGGGCACGAGCCGCTCGGCGTGGTGGCCAACATCTCGGCCTGGAACTACCCCTGGTTCGTCGGCTGCAACGTGATCCTGCCGGCGCTGCTCACCGGCAACGCCGTCCTCTACAAGCCTCCGAATACGCGGCGATGACCGGGCTGGAGATCACGCGCCTGCTGCACGAAGCGGGCGTGCCGCGCGAGGTGATGGCCTGCCTGGTGGGCGCCGGCGAGGTGGGCACGGCGCTGCTCGCGCAAGCGGTGGACGGCGTCTTCTTCACCGGCTCGCACGCCACCGGCCAGCGCATCGCCGAGGCGGTCGGCAAGCGCTTCGTCAAGCTGCAGCTGGAGCTCGGTGGCAAGGACCCGACCTACGTGTGCGAGGACGCGGACCCCAAGGCCGCCGCCGAGTCGCTGGCCGACGGCGCCATGTACAACACCGGGCAGAGCTGCTGCTCGGTGGAGCGCATCTACGTGCACGAGAAGATCCACGATGCCTTCGTCGCCCACTTCGTGCAGACCGTGCGCGGCTACAAGATGGGCGACCCGATGAGCGAGGACACCTACATCGGCGCGATCACGCGCGCGCCGCAGCTCGAGGTGCTGGACCGGCAGGTGGCCGACGCGCAGCGCAAGGGCGCCGCCGACCTGCTGCTGGGCGGCCGCAAGGGCCAGGGGCCCGGCAACTGGTACGAGCCCACGGTGCTGGTGAACGTGAACCACGAGATGGAGGTCATGCGCGAGGAGAGCTTCGGCCCGGTGGTCGGCATCCAGAAGGTGCGCGACGACCACGAGGCGCTGGAGCTGATGAACGACACGCGCTACGGCCTGACGGCGGGGGTCTTCACGCCCGACGAGGAACGCGCGCGCAGCATCCTGGCCCACGTGCGCGCGGGCACCGTGTACTGGAACTGCTGCGACCGGGTCAGCCCGCGCCTGCCCTGGAGCGGCGTGGGCGACTCCGGCGTGGGCCTCACGCTGTCCACCTACGGCATCCAGACCTTCACCCGGCCCAAGGCCTGGCACCTGCGCAAGGCGTGAAACCGCGCCTGGCCCTGTTCGACCTGGACCACACGCTGCTGCACGGCGACAGCGACGGGCTCTGGTGCGGCTTCCTGATGGACGAGGGCGTGCTGGAGCGGGCCGCCTTCGCCGCGCGCAACGCGGACATGGAAGCGCAGTACCAGGCCGGCACGGTCGATGCAGTGGCCTTCGCCAATTTCTACGTGAGCACCCTGGCGGGGCGCACGCCCGCGCAATGGGAGCCGCTGCGCCGGCGCTTCCTGCACGAAGTGGTGGCGCCGCGCATCCCGCGCGATGCGCTGGCGCTGGTGCGCGGGCACCTGGAGGCGCAGGACCTGGTGGTGCTGACCACGGCGACCAACCGCTTCATCACCGAACTGACGGCGGCGCACTTCGGCATCCCGCACCTGCTGGCGACCGAGCCGGAACTGCAGGACGGCGTCTTCACAGGGCGCGCCACGGGAACGCTCAACATGCGCGAAGGCAAGGTGGCGCGCCTGCACGCCTTCCTGGCGCAGCGCGGGCTGCAGCTGGCCGGCCTGCACAGCACCGCCTACAGCGATTCGCGCAACGACCTGCCGCTGCTGCAGGCAGTGGATGTCGCCGTGGCCGTGCATCCCGATGCGACGCTGGCCGCCATCGCCGCCGAGCGCGGCTGGAAAGTCCTGCACCTGGCGTAGGCTGGCGGTGAGCGCCAGCGAACCCCAGCGCCCCCTTCACACCCAGCTGCCTTCCCGCAACTCCCGCGTCAGCCACGCCGCATAGATCGGCGCCGCCACCAGTCCCGCCACCCCGAACGCCGCCTCCAGCACCAGCATGGCCGCCAGCATCCCGTAGGTCGGCACGTTGGTCCGCCCGCCGACGATGCGGGCGTTGAGGAAGTACTCCAGCTTGTGGATCACGACCAGGAAGCCGAGCGAGGCGATGCCCAGCCACACCGACACCGTCAGCGCCGCGATCGTGATCGCCGCGTTCGACAGCAGGTTGCCGATGATGGGCACCAGGCTGGCGAAGAAGGTGAAGCCCACCAGCGTGGGCGCCAGCGGCACGCGGTAGCCCAGCGCGGGCAGAACCACCAGCAGGTAGATGCCGGTGAGGATCGCGTTGATCAGAGAGATGCGCAGCTGCGCCGAGAACACGTCGCCGAAGGCATTGGCCAGCTGCAGCATGCGCGCCTGCGCCAGCAGGATCAGCGGCCGGCGCGGCGGTGCCTGTTCGTCCGGGCGCGACGCGGCGGCCATCAGCCCGATCGCCAGGCCGATGATGATGTGCACCAGGACCTTCAGCGCCTCGGCACCCCAGCGCTGCATCTCGCCCGCGTGCTCGCGCAGCCAGCGGCTCACGCCGTGCTGCACGGCGTCGGCCGATTCGGGCAGGCGCGAGACGACCCAGGCCGGCGCGGTCGCGCGCAGCTGGTCGAGCGTGTCCGCCACCAGCTGCATCAGTCGCCCGAGCCCGCCGGACTTGAACAGCAGCTCGAAGGCGGCGAGCAAGGCGAGCAGCAGGACCACGACGGCGCCGAACACGATCAGCCAGCGCACGGCGCGGATGCGCCAGGAGCCGTGCTCCGGGCCGGTGAAGGTGCGCACGCGGCGGTACAGCACGTAGCCCGTGAGCCCGGCGAACAGCGCCGACAGCAGGTGCAGCCACAGCAGCGCGAGCAGCACGCCCGCGGCCACCAGAACGCTGCGCAGCCGCAGCACTTCGACCGTGAGCAGGAGGTCTTGTTCGGGGCTGGAGCGCATGCGACCTATTGTGCCTGCGCAGATAGTTCACGCCGAAGCCTCTGACGGCGCGGACACGTGGAGGGCCGCTGCGATCTCAGCTGCGCATACTTCGTTCTTGGCTACAACCCCACGGCACTCCGGGGGCCTCATTTCTGAGGTGCGCACGCAGATGGCAACGAAACGACCGCCGCACCAACCTCCGTATCCGCACACCGGACGTTACTGTGCGAGGCGCGTTCTCAGTTGCATTAGGAAGGTGTCGTAGTCCCCATTGGATTGCTGGAGCGCTTCCTGCAGTTGAAACAAGGGAACGTTCAGCTTGAAGCGTCGCTGGATACCGCCTCCCTTCCAAGGCACCTCTTGCAGCAGCCCGAGATCTATAAGATCAGGCAAGATCTGGTTGAAAAATTCCGGATTCTTCGCGCGTCCTAAGCGGAGGCGAATTACTTCCTCGTCAACATGCGTGGACCGTAAGAAAACCCTCAAAAAGCGTTCTAGCTGCCACACACGATCATCGAGTTCAGCTGGCGCTTCTGGTGCCCCCATGGAGCCGTCGGACACTAGCGCTCCCGCCGCCTTCAAGGCGGATTTAATTTGCGTCGGCTCGAAGAGTTGCGCATCACCTTGAATGAGCGAGTCTACGAGGCAGTCGTGGAAGGTCAAACCTTCTAAGCTGCCTTCAATGTCTATTCGTTCAAAGTGGCATGACTCGAATCGGACATCAACCGCGGCGAGAGTGCCTAGTGCGGTGGGCTGCATGGTGCAGCTGCTCAACAAGACAGAGTGAAGCTTCTTTCCCGCTAAGCTGTTGACCGGAAGGGTTGCTCCGCGGATTTCCAACCGTGTTCGTTCGATGCTCGCGCGATCCATTAGCCAAGCGAGGAGGGCGCCGCAGTTTTCCTTCGCGTATGTGTACCCAGTTTCTGCGTCACTGATCTTCTGGAGGAGGAGCGCAGCCTCCCCAACGGTTCCGCCAAATCGCCGATGCGCTCGGACGGCCTGCTCGGCAGTAGGGGTCGGCAAGATATTCACTCCAAGCAGGCTGCGGAGCTCCGACGACTGACCCCGCGTAAGAGCAGCCCCCAGACCTTCGCCGAGGAAGAAGCTCTGAAAGTCCTCATGGTCGAAAGCGACAGCTTGCCCTTTAGTGTTTTCGACGATGAGAAGCGAGTGCTGCTTGATACGCTCTTTGATCTGCCTAGTGATCAGCGAATTTTTCCCCGACGCCTCGCAAAACAGATCTACCAAGAGGTCGACGATATCGAAGCGAAGCGTCCGAGAACTGGTTTGCCACATCTCTAGCGCAAGCATCCTGAGCAGCTGATGGTGCTCCTCCACAGAGATCAGCGACTCGCCGACGTCGCTGGCTCTATTCAGCCATTTCTCGTTTGCCTCACGCGTGATGATGACGTTGACGAAGGTGTAGAAGAAGTCCTCTGGCGACTCGGCGAGTTGAGCCAGCAGCTGCTCGCGACTGTCAGTCCGAATCGAGATATCGAAAAGCCTGCGAACAAGCACAGCCCGCGTTAGCAGCGGATGATTCTCCGTGACCCGCGCGGCTACGAGGCCATAGATCTCCTCAGGGTCCGTTACGCCTCGCTGCCGTCCGTATTCACAGAACTTGGACATGTCCCAGCGATCGATCTTCAGGCGTGCAAATGATACTGAATGGTCGCCTAGGGCATCCAGCAGTCGCGCTTGTGTGCGGAAGCTCTGATATTCAAAGAACGCTTTGCGTGCGGCGACGACGATGGCGCCGCGAGAGTCCAGGGAGCGAACTAGATCGCCCAAGGCGGACACAGCCTCGTCCCTGTTGCTCTCTACCAGCATTTCTTCGTAACCGTCGAACGCAGGGACAACGGCGCCCAATTTAACGAGTTCGAGGAAAGCGCCGTAATATAGGTATGGGAATCGAAGTTTGTTGACCAGAGCGGCAACAACGGCATCATCGAACGTGAGAAACGCGCGTCCTCCGAGAGGTATGGGGACCAGCAGTCGGAGCACCCTTTGTTCTTTCAGCAGCTTGGCCTGCGCGCGCGCGACAAGAGATATCAAGGTCGTCTTTCCCTCGCCCGCATCAGAGGTGAGATACAGAACAGAAGTAGCGCCTGGTATGTTCGCATTCGTGCGCGTTTGAAGAGTGGCGAACACATCCGTCACCTCTTGCTCGGCATCAAGTTGACTTGACGCGAGGTCGTCCATCAAGCGTCCCGCCGGCCTGACGAAAGGCATCACGTCTGGAATGCTGGCTAGGATGCGATCAGCCAGTTGCGGAAGCTTGGCTACTCGGGTAAGTAGCCAGGTCCGAGCGTGCATGGCCTGCCCGTTTTCTTCTACTAACAGGGCATGGTCGTCCCCGTAACGCAGATTTGCATCGACGATGTCATCCCGAATTGACGCTACGACCTTGCCTTGTCGAACGTCTACGTCATCCTGTTCGTCCGCGAATGCGCGCAGGATTCTCTTGAAATCGCCAATGTCCACGGGCCTCTCCTAGCAAGATAGTTCTATATACGCAGGTCTCAAAGCGCCCGGTATGGAGCTATGAAGGTGCCGCTGGGGCTGTGCATTCGCTTTTGGATGAATGCGCACGACCTTTCGACCCGCAGTTAGCGCGAGAAGGATGCCAGGCCAGATGTCCGCGTCTGAAGAAAAAACGACTACCTCCTTGACGCTCGGTTGCCCGCATAAATACGCGATATCCGCGACCATGCATGTATCGACCATCTTCTGCTCATTGCGAACGAGGATGTTTCCAGGAACGGCACCGCAGCCTGGGGTAGCACATTGTGTATCGTGCCTCATTCCCGCGAGCTGCGCGAACCCACAGTTATTCGGAGCCGCGCACTCAGCCCACGGGGAGAACTTGGACGTGAAGCGACGCAAGTTCCGCTCTCTCACAAACGTGCCCTCAAGCATAGTTGTTGGCGTACAAAGCGGCGCGAACACTAGGTATGCGTGAACCTGAATGGCGGTGGTAGCGCCGGTCGGCGTGAAAGCCATGGGGAAGCCAGCCTGAATCTGCGGCGCCAGATTTTGTGCCTGGACCGTTAGTCGCCTTCCCTCGCGCCACCCGCCATAAAGAGCGAATTCCACGTCTGTATACGCCGAGAGCGTTGCTTTTGGGATCGCCTGTATTAGTTGGACGATTAACGGCTGAAGAGGTCCCCGAGCGACGGGTAAGCTAATGTTGTCAAAGTCGACTAAGACGCAAAGCTTCGCCAAGTAGCCTCCAATCGCGCACTGGATACGATGGTGGGTATTGTCTATGCGGCAGAGGCCAAAGGCCTGATTACTTCGCCTTCGGCCTGCCGTACTTCGCCGTGAAGCTTGCCTTGCCGATGCTGTTGGCGTTGATCATGAAGCCGGCCAGGGCCGCGGTCGCGTCCGGCGGGATGTCGAGCTTGTCGGTCTTCAGCGCATGCACGGTGAACACGTAGCGGTGCGGCTTGTCGCCCTGCGGCGGGCAGGTGCCGCCCCAGGCCGCCACGCCGTAGTCGATGCGCACCTGGCGCGCGCCCTGCGGCAGGTTGGCGTTGCTCGCGTTGCCGGCATCGGGCTTGAGCTCGGTGACGTTCGCGGGGATGTTGATGACCGACCAGTGCCACCAGCCGGAGCCGGTCGGCGCGTCGGGGTCGTACACCGTGACCGCGTAGCTCTTGGTGTCCTTGGGCGCGCCGCTCCACTGGAGCGCGGGCGACTTGTTCTCGCCGCCGCAGCCGAACACGTTGGCCTCGAACTTCTTGGGGATGTTGCTGTTCGCCTTGATGTCCGGGCTTTCCAGCTTGAAGCCGGCGGCATGCGCGCCGGTGGCTGCGGCCAGTGCGATGGCGGCCGCGGCGACCAGGGTTCGGGTCATGGGGATCCTCCTGTCGGTGGGGGTCGGGAGGCGATGATGCTACGCAGCCTTGTCGCGTGGCGCGGCGCCGACATTCGGCTCACCCGTTCGGGGGATGCAGCGCCTTTGCTTGACAGTCAGCGTAGCGCACTGTTACAAATTGTGCTATGGATTCGCTCGCCGCGGCCGAACGGCCCCTCGTGTACGAGCGCCTGGTGCGCGGCAGTGCCGCCACCGGGCGCGCCCCTCCCTCCGTCGAGGAGCGCTGGAGCTGGCTGATGGCCGCCCACGTGGTCGGCCAGCACCAGGTGTCGCTGCACTTCGACAGCCATCGCCGCATGCTGGGGCTGGCGCGGGAGACGCGCGACTGGGGCGAGGTCGCGGGGCGCTGCTGCGCATGGCGCTGCTGCCGCTCGGCCACCTGCTCGGTCGCATTCCGCTGGGCAACATCGGCCGTTCGACCGTGCCGGTCACCGCGCGCATGGAGCCGCCGGAGGCGGTGCAGCGGCTGATCGACTGGGCGGTGCTGGCGGTGCGGATCCCGGCGCTGAGCAAGCCGCCGGTCTAGGGCGAGCGCCCCCACCCCAGCCCTCCCCGGAGGGGAGGGGGCCATGCAGGTCATTCCACCGCCGTCAGGTGCTTGCCGACGATGCCGGCCAGCTCGAACATCGTGACCTGCGCCTTGCCGAACACCGGCCGCAGCTTGTCGTCTGCGTTGATGGAACGCTTGTCCTTCTTGTCCTGCAGGCCCTGGGCCTTGATGTAGTCCCAGATCTTCTTGATGACCTCGGTGCGTGCCACCGGCTCGCTGCCGATCACCGCCGCGAGCTCCGGGCTGGGCCGCAGGCCCGCGCCCGTCTTGCGCGGCGCCTTGTCCGCGGCCTTCTTCGCCGGCGCCTTCCTTGCCGCGGGTGCCGCCTTCTTCGCTGCGGCTTTCGCCGCCTTCGCGGTCGCCTTCACCGGCGTCGGCGGTGATTTCGCCGCGGCACGTCCCGCGGCCGTCGTCTTGCTCGCCGCACCCGCCGTCTTGCGCGGCGGGAACTTGGAAGCGCGTGGCTCGAACTCGAAGTTCACCTTGCCCGCTTCCGCGTCCCAGGCCAGGAAGGCCTTGAACGGACGGCGCGTGCGCATGGAGACGAACTTGTCCAGCAGGTCGGTCTTGCCGGTGGCCAGCAGCTTGGCCATCTGCTCGCGCTCCACCGGCTGCTGCAGGATGATCTTGCCGCTGCGGAAGTCGCAGGTGGGGGCAGGGTGCTTCTCGGTGGGCACCGCGCGCTCGCACACGTAGTTGCTGCCCCATTCGAAGACCTGGTGGCCGCACTTGGGGCACGGCCCCAGCGGCTCCTGCGCCGAGAGATCGACGATCTCGCCGGTCTCCGCCGGGTTGTCTTCCTTGCCGAAGTCGAACTCCAGCTTCCAGTTCTTCTCTTCCTCGTCGAAGTTCAGCGCCAGTTCGGCGGTGAAGGGCCAGCCGGCCTTGGAGCGGAAGCCCTGCAGCGGGCCGATCCGCTTGTTCTGCAGGAACTGCTCCACCTCCGCCAGCTCGAAGGCGCGGCCCGCCGGGATCTTGGTGAAGGAGAAGCCGCAGGGGTCCTTGCCATTGCCGCCGACGCAGTTGTAGCGGCGGTAGCTCTCCTGCACCACGCCGCCGCAGTTGGGGCAGGGCGTCTTCAGGGTCGCGTAATCGCCGGGCACCGTGTCGCGGTCGTACTCCTTGGCCTTCATGACGATGCGTTTCGTCATGTCGGCGATCTCGCGCATGAACTGGTCGCGCGAGAGCTTGCCGTGCTCCATCTGCGCCAGCTTGTATTCCCACTCGCCGGTCAGTTCCGGCTTGCTCAGTTCCTCCACGCCCAGGCCGCGCAGCAGCGTCATCAGCTGGAAGGCCTTGGCCGTCGGGATCAGCTCGCGGCCTTCGCGCAGCATGTACTTCTCGTTGATCAGGCCTTCGATGATGGCGGCGCGCGTGGCCGGCGTGCCCAGGCCCTTCTCCTGCATGGCCTCGCGCAGCTCGTCGTCCTCCACGAACTTGCCGGCGCCTTCCATGGCGCCCAGCAGCGTCGCTTCGCTGTAGCGCGCCGGCGGCCGGGTCTTCAGGCCCCTGGCCTCGACGCTCTCCGTGCGCACCATCTCGCCGGGCTTCACCGGCACCAGGTTCTGGCCCTTGTCGCCGGCCTGCGCGTCTTCCACTTCGGCGGCGGCTTCCTTGCCGTAGATCGCCAGCCAGCCCGGCTTCACCAGCACCTTGCCCTCGGTCTTGAAGTGGTGGCCCACCGCCTGGCTGATGCGGGTGGTCACCAGGTATTCGGCGCTCGGGAAGAACACCGCCAGGAAGCGGCGCACCACCAGGTCATAGAGCTTCTGCTCCGCGTCGGACAGGCCGCTGGGCGCCTGCAGCGTGGGGATGATGGCGAAGTGGTCCGACACCTTGCTGTCGTCGAACACGCGCTTGATCGGCTTGACGTAGCCCTCGTCCACCGCCTGCTTCGCGAACGGCGCCAGGTGCGGCATGCCGCTGTCCGCCAGCATGCCCATGGTGTCGTGCACCACCTTCACGTAGTCCTGCGGCAGGTGGCGCGAATCGGTACGCGGATAGGTCAGTGCCTTGTGCCGTTCGTACAGCGACTGCGCCAGCGACAGCGTGGTCTTGGCCGAATAGCCGAAGCGGCCGTTGGCCTCGCGCTGCAGCGAAGTGAGGTCGAACAGGCCGGGCGCCGCCTGCGTGGTGGGCTTGGACTCCTCGGTGACCGTGGCCGCCTTGCCGCGCACGGCATCGGCGATCGCCTGCGCTTCCTTCTGGCTCCAGACGCGGTCGGCGCGCTTTTCCGGGTCCTCGGGGTCCTTCTTCCACTTGGGGTCGAACCACTTGCCCGGGTACTCGCCGGCGTCGGCCAGGAAGCTGCCGTGGATTTCCCAGTAGTCGCGGCTGACGAACTTGCGGATCTGCTCCTCGCGCTCCACCACGATGGCCAGCGTGGGCGTCTGCACGCGCCCCACCGTGGTCAGGAAGAAGCCGCCGTCGCGCGAGTTGAAGGCCGTCATGGCCCGCGTGCCGTTGATGCCCACCAGCCAGTCGGCCTCGGAGCGCGAGCGCGCCGCATGCGCCAGGCCCTGCATCTGCTTGTCGGTGCGCAGCTTGTCGAAGCCGTCGCGGATGGCCTGGGGCGTCATCGACTGCAGCCAGAGGCGCCGCACCGGCTTGGCCGCGGTCGCCTTCTTGCCGGCGCCCTGGCCGTCGGTACCGAAGGCGTACTGCTCGATCAGGCGGAAGATCAGCTCACCCTCGCGGCCCGCGTCGCAGGCGTTCACCAGGTCGGTGACGTCCTTGCGCTTGGCCAGCTTGACCACCGCGTTCAGGCGCGACTTGGTCTTGTCCACCGGCTTCAGGTCGAAATAGGGGGATCACCGGCAGGTGGGCGAAGCTCCACTTGCCGCGCTTGACGTCGAACTCCTCGGGAGCGTGGATCTCCACCAGGTGGCCCACGGCGCTGGTGACGATGTACGTCTCGTTCTCGAAGTGCTCGTCGTGCTTGTCGAACTTGCCGGCAACGGGGTCAGGGCCCGGACGATGTCCTGGGCCACGGACGGTTTTTCGGCAATGACCAGTGTTTTGCTCACGAATCAGCGGGGGCCCTGCGGCCCCCTCCTTGGGTGTTCTTACAATCGCGCTTTTCCTCGCGCGTACGCGCACGCGCCTGCGCGCACGTGTACGAGTTCAAATTAACACGAAATTTTTCCATGCCCGCCAAGCCCGCCGCGAAGCCCCAGCCCGCGACCCCCAGGAAACCCGCTGCCCGGAAGCCGGCCGCCCCCAGGACGAACCGCCGCATCCAGGTGCGCAAGTCGGGGTGCACGGCAAGGGCGTCTTCGCGCTGCAGGACATCCCCGAGGGTGAGACGCTCATCGAATACGTGGGCGAGATCATCACCTGGAAGGAAGCCCAGCGCCGCCATCCCTGGAACCCGGAGGACCCGAACCATACCTTCTATTTCCACGTCGACGACGGCCGGGTCATCGATGCGGCGGTCGGCGGCAATGCCGCCCGCTGGATCAACCACTCCTGCAACCCCAACTGCGAGGCCGACGAGGAAGAGGGCCGCGTGTTCATCAAGAGCCTGCGCACCATCAAGGCCGGCGAAGAGCTGAACTACGACTACGGCCTGATCATCGACGAACGCTACACCAAGGCGCTGAAGGCGGAGTATCCGTGCTGGTGCGGCAGCAAGAACTGCCGGGGCACGCTGCTGGCGCCCAAGCGCCGCCGCTGAGCCTGGGATGAACTGGCCGGCCGAAGCGATCCGGGAGGCGGTGGCGCCGGCGCTGCCCGGCTTCACGGTGGAGATCCTGCCCGAGGTCGACTCCAGCAACAGCGAGCTGATGCGGCGCGCGCGCGCCGGCCGCACCGAGCCGGTGCTGCTGGTGGCCGAGCGGCAGGTGGCCGGCCGCGGCCGGCTCGGGCGTGGCTGGCACAGCGCGCCCGGGGATTCGCTGACCTTCTCGCTTGGGCTGCCGCTGGCGCCGGCCGACTGGTCGGGCCTGTCGCTGGCCGTGGGCGTGAGCGTGGCCGAGAGCCTGCATCCGGCCGTGCGCCTGAAGTGGCCCAACGACCTGTGGGTGGCCGACCGCAAGCTCGGGGGCATCCTGATCGAGACGGCGAGCTTCGGCGACGCGTCCGGCGCGCGCCAGGCCGTGATCGGCATCGGCATCAACATCGCGGCGCCGGCCGCCGACGGGCTGTCCACGCCGCCGGCCGCGGTGCGCGAATTGATCCGCGGCATCGATGCGCCGCAGGTGCTGGAGCGCATCGCCCCTGCCCTGGTGCGCGACGTGCTCGGCTTCGCGCAGGCGGGTTTCGCCGCCTTCCACGCCCGCTTCGACGCCCGCGACGCCTTGCGCGACCGGGCCGTGACGCTCAGCGACGGCACCGCCGGCACCGCCCACGGGGTCGGCGTGGACGGCGCCCTGCTGGTGCATACTGCGGCCGGCCTGCGGGCCGTGGGCAGCGCCGAGGTGAGCGTGCGCCCCGCCGCGCCCTGACCTTCCACCATGCTGCGCCTGTTCGTCCTCGTCCTGCTGCTGGCCAATGCCGGCTTCTATGCCTGGTCGCAAGGCCTGCTGCTGGCGTGGGGACTGGGCCCCTCGCAGCAGTCGGAACCGCAAAGGCTGCAGCAGCAGGTGCGGCCCGAGGCGGTGCAGTTGATCCCCAGCGACGAACTGCGGCGCGTGGAACAGGTGGCGGCGCAGGCGCCGCGCCCGCCGGAATGCCTGCAGACCCTGGCGCTCGACGACGCGCAGGTCGGTCCCCTGCGCAGCGCGCTGGAAGCCTGGCCGGCCGGATCGTGGACCATGGACGCGGTGACCGAGCCCGCGCGCTGGATCGTGTACATGGGCAAGTACGCCGGCGTCGAACAGGTCGCGCGCAAGCGCGCCGAGCTGCGGCAGCTGGGGATCTCCTTCGAGGCCCTGTCCAATCCGGAGCTGGAACCCGGCCTGTCGCTGGGCAGCTACGCGAACGAGGCGGCTGCCGCCTCGCAACTGGCCTCGCTGGCCGAACGCGGCGTGCGCACGGCGCGCGTTCTGCAGGAGCGGCCCGAGCAGCGCGGCCAGCGCCTGCTGCTGCCGGCGGTGGACGACAACCTGCGCCCGCGCCTGCAGGAGCTGCAGCCGCTGCTGGCGGGCAAGACCCTGCGGCCCTGCCGCTGACCCCAAGGAGACGCGCGATGACCATGAAGCTCTATTTCGCCCCCGGCGCCTGTTCCTTCGTGCCCCACGCCCTGCTGGAGACCGCGGGTGCCGCCTACGAGCCGGTGCTGGTGAAGCTGCACAAGGGCGAGCAGAACGAGCCCGCCTACCGCGCCATCAACCCGCGCGGCCAGGTGCCGGTGCTGGTGGACGGCGGCGAGACCATCACGCAGATCGTCGCGATCGTCACGTACCTCGATGCGAAGTTCCCCGAGCAGCAGTTCCTGCCGAAGGACCCGCTGGCGCGCACCCGCGTGCTGGAGACGCTGGCCTGGATGAACAACACGGTGCACCCGACCTTCACGCACGTGTTCATGCCCTTCAAGTTCGCCGGCACGCCGGAGACGCAGGCGGAACTGAAGGCCTTCAACGCCAAGGTTTACGCGGGGCTGCTGGGCGAGCTCGAGGCCATGGCGCAGAAGGCCGCGGGCCAGGGACAGGCCTTCCTCGGCGGCGAGCGCTTCGGCCCGCTGGATGCCTATGCGCTCACGCTGCTGCGCTGGGGCGGCTTCGCGCAGATCGATCCGGCCGGCTTTCCCGCGCTGTGGGCGCACGTGCAGAAGGTCGCGCAGCTGCCCGGCGTGGCCAAGGCCATCGAGCGCGAGCGGCTGCAGCTGAACCTGTACAAGGCCGCGTGACGGTCATCCCCGCGCAGGCGGGGACCCAAGAGGCGTCCGGCCTTCCTACCTGAGCGTCGTGGCGCGCACATCCGCGTCCACGCCGATGCCCAGCGACAGCGGGAAGGACACGTGGTGGAAACGGGTGGTGACGTTGTCGTCATGCACCGCGATGCCGACCGTGTAGCGGCCGCCGACCTTCATCTGCTTGTCGTCCGGGTTGCCGGTGGCCAGCTTGCGGCGCCACACCACGGTGTACGTGCCGTCCTTCCAGCTGCCGAAGACCGCGTCGTTGTCGGCGGCGGAGCCCTTCGCGTCGACGCGGCTCAGGAGCCGTCCGGGCAGGATGTCGCCTTCCTTCCAGCCCGCGTTCGGGTCGTAGGGCACGGCGTTGGCCTCGCGCACCAGCGCGGCGGGCTTGCTGGCGTCGCCGATGTCGCGGGCCTGCAAGGCCCGGGCGCCGACCTTGGCGGGGTCGAACATGAACTTCGGGGTCATCGTCTTGGCGTCGATGTTCCCGGAGAAGGGGTTCTTGCCGGCGTCGAAGTTGCGGTACTCCAGCACGTAGCCGTCGTCGGCCATGCCCACCGGCGCCGAGCGGGCGGCGCGCCACTGCATCAGGTCGAGGAAGCCGCCTTCGGCCTTGAGCTTCGCGATGTCCTCGGCGGAGCGGGTCTGGTCCCAGCCCGGGCCGTGCCGCGTGGAGGGCAGGTACTTGCGCACCTCGTCCGTCTTCATCCCCGCCTCGCCCAGCAGCGGATTGCGCTTGATGGCCTCGGCCGTGGCCTGCCCCGGCGCGTCGCGCATGCCGTTGTGGCAGGTGACGAAGCAGCCGTGCTCGGCGAAGCGGGCCACCTTGCCGTCGTCCAGCATGATGGAGAAGCGGTCCTCGTACAGCGGCGGCTCGGCCCCCGCCCGCACGTTCTTGTTGTTGCGGTCGTGGCCGTACCACTGCCACTTCTGCCCGTCGAAGCGCACGTAGTCGTGCATGCGGCCCTCGCGGTTCATCTGCGTCTTCCACTGCGCGCGCAGGTACAGGTATTCGGCGTCGTGGGCGGCCTGCACCTGCAGGTCTATCGTTCCCTTCTTGCCGGCGATCGGGCTGGGCTCCAGCGGGCCCGCCTTCACCAGCTTGTCACCGAGTTCCTTGGTGTCTTCCTCGTCGTGGCAGCTGGTGCAGGCGCGTCCCTGCTGCACGCGGACGTTCGCCTTTTCGTGGGCGGGGCTGAGCAGCCATTCGTAGGTGGACTCTCCGGGATAGAACAGCGTCACCTTCTTCACCGGGATGGTGTTCCAGGGAAGGGACTGCGGGTCGGCGGCGGCCGCCGGCATGGCGGCGGAGACGAACAATGCGGCGCAAGCGGCCGCGACGGTGGGGCGCATGGGAACCTCCCTGTTGCTGTGTGACTTCCTTCACACTAGGCGCACCACGCCCACCTGCATTGATGGCGGTCAAGCTTGCTGTCGACCGCGCACGGCCGGCCAGCAGCAGCTCTTACCACCCGCCTCAGAGCGCCTGCGCGGCCTCCGCGGCGTCGGCCTGCCTGGCCGCGGCCTCGAAGCGCACCGTCACCCGCGTGCCGGGCGGGACCTGGCCCGGGCGGGCGTCCTCCACCTCCACCACCGCGCCGTGCTGGCGCGCGATCTCCAGCACGATCGGCAGTCCGAGGCCGGAGCCGTCGACGTTGGTGCCGAGCGCCCGGTAGAAGGGCTGGAACACCAGCTCGCGCTCGGCCTCCGGGATGCCGGGGCCGGTGTCCTCCACCTGCAGCACCTGCGCGCCGCTGAAGGGCTCGGTGAGCACCCGGGCCGTGACCACGCCGGGCTGCTGCTCGGTGGACGGGGTGTAGTTCACCGCGTTGTCCAGCAGGTTGCGGATCATCTCCTTGAGCAGGGTCGGGTTGCCCTGCAGGATGGTCCCGGGCGCGCCGGCCTCCGCGCCGTCGTAGCCCAGGTCGATGTGCTTGTCCATCGCGCGCGGCACCGTGTCCTGCACCGCCTCGATCGCCAGTTCCGCCAGGTCGCAGGGCTGGCGCACCAGCGCCTTGCCGCTGCTTTCCGCGCGCGCCAGCGACAGCAGCTGGTTGACCGTGTGCGTGGCGCGCACGCTGGAGCGGCCGATCTGCGCCAGCGACTGCTTCAGCTGCTCGGTGTTGAACTGCTCGCGCTGCGCGAGGTCGGCCTGCATGCGCAGTCCCGCCAGCGGCGTCTTCAGCTGGTGGGCCGCGTCCGCGAGGAAGCGCTTCTGGGTGGCGATCGAGTTCTTCAGGCGCGTGAGCAGGTCGTTCACCGAGGACACCAGCGGCGCCACCTCCAGCGGCACCACCCGCTCGTCGAGCGGGCTCAGGTCGTCGGGCTTGCGGGCACGGATGCGCTCCTCCAGTTCCGACAAGGGCTTGATGCCGCGCACCAGCGCCATCCACACCAGCAGCACGGCCACCGGCAGGATCGCCAGCTGGGGCAGCATCACGCCCTTGATGATCTCGGTGGCCAGCACGGAGCGCTTCTCGCGCGTCTCGGCCACCTGCACCAGGGCCGGCGGCGCGCCGGGCACCGGCACCCAGGTGTAGGCCACGCGCACGTCCAGCCCGCGCATCTCGTCGTCGCGCAGGTGGGTCTCGCCGGGGAAGGGCCTCTCGTCTTCCGGGGGCAGCGGGAAGTCGCGCTCGCCGGACAGCAGGTCGCCGCCCGGGCCGAGCACCTGGTAGTAGACCTGGTCGGAGTCGTCGGCGCGCAGGATCTCGCGCGCCGGCTGCGGCAGGTTGAAGCTGACCCGCGGGGTGGTGACGTTCACCAGCTGCGCCAGCGCCTGCACGTTGTATTCGAGCGCGCGGTCGAAGGGCTTGCCGGCGATGCTCTGCGCCACCAGCCAGGTCAGCGCCAGGCTCACCGGCCACAGCAGCAGCAGCGGCGTGAGCATCCAGTCCAGGATCTCGCCGAACAGCGAGCGCTGCTCGCGCTGGAAAATCTTCATGTGCGTCGTTGGGGTCCCGGGCGAGGTCCGGGCTGACGCACGGCGTCAGCCCTGGATCTTCTCCAGACAGTAGCCGAGGCCGCGCACCGTGGCAATGCGGATCGGGCCCTTCTCGATCTTCTTGCGCAGGCGATGGATGTAGACCTCGATGGCATTGTTGCTCACTTCCTCGCCCCACTCGCACAGGCGCTCGACGAGCTGGTCCTTGCTCACCAGGCGGCCCGGCCCGCTGCAGCAGCACCTCCAGCAGCCCCAGTTCGCGGGCGGAGAGTTCGACCATCTTGCCGTCGATGGTGGCCACGCGCCCGGCCTGGTCGTACACCAGCGGGCCGTGCTTGATGGTGCTGCTGGTGGCGCCCATGCCGCGGCGGGTGAGGGCGCGCACCCGCGCCTCCAGCTCGGACAGCGCGAAGGGCTTGGCCATGTAGTCGTCGGCGCCCAGGTCCAGGCCCTTCACGCGCTCCTCGATCGCGTCGGCGGCGGTGAGGATCAGGACCGGCATGGTGGTGCCGCGGGCGCGCAGCTTGCGCAGCACTTCCAGGCCATGCATGCGGGGCAGGCCCAGGTCCAGGATCAGGAGGTCGAACTCGTTGTTCGTCATCAGCGCGGCATCGGCTTCGGTGCCGCTGGCCACGTGGTCCACGGCGGCGCCGGCGGCGCGCAGGCTGCGCAGCAGGCCGTCGGCCAGCACCTGGTCGTCTTCGGCGATGAGAATCCGCATGCTTGTCTCCTGGTAGGGACGCCTTCTCTCGTTCCGGGCGCTTTGGAGCGAAATTCTAGGCGCGCCCCGCGCGCCGCCAACTGACGCAGATCAGTTGGCCCCGCCGGCGTAGGCCTCCAGGCCGATCGCCACCACTGTCGCGACGTCGGCGCCGACCTCCTGCCGGAACTCCTTCTCCGCCTGGGCCACGGCATCGCGGAAGGCCTGCAGCCACAGCAGCCCGGTGGGCGTGAACTGGACCAGGCGGGCGCGCGCGTCGCGCGCGTCCGGCTCGCGGGTGACCAGGCCCCAGGCCTCGCACTGGTCGACCAGGTCGCCCATGGCCTGCTTGCTCATCCCGGCCTTCTGCGCCAGGTCGGTGAGGCGGGTGCCGGCCAGCTCCAGGTGGCGGGTGATGTGGATGTGGGCGGCGCTGATCTGCGCGCGCGCCGCCAGGTTGGACAGCGCCAGCGGCACGTCGATGTTGTGCGCCATCAGGTGCAGCACGCGCTCGTCGAAGCGGCGCATGGCGTGCCCGAGCAGGCGCCCGAGGTGGGTCAGGCGCCAGCGGTCCTCGGTCGGGGAGCTCATGCGCCAATCGTAAGGCAAACTGACCAAAAAACCTGTTGTCCGCGCGGCACCTCGCTCGTTACATTACTGGCCATGCATCCAGCCTGTACTTAATTCCACTGGATGGCCGCTCAACCCAACCCACGGAACCGAATGCGCAAGGAGAAACTGATGGACGCTCAAGTCAAGGGAACCAAGATCGCTGGCGCCGACACCGAGAAGGCCAAGGCGCTGCAGGCCGCGCTGGCCCAGATCGAGAAGCAGTTCGGCAAGGGCACGATCATGCGCCTGGCCGAAGGCGAGAAGATCGAGGACATCGAGGTCGTGTCCACCGGCTCGCTCGGGCTGGACATCGCCCTGGGCGTCGGCGGCCTGCCGCGCGGCCGGGTGATCGAGATCTACGGCCCGGAATCCTCGGGCAAGACCACGCTCACGCTGCAGGTCATCGCCGAGATGCAGCGCCAGGCCGGCCAGTGTGCCTTCGTCGACGCCGAGCACGCGCTCGACGTGCAGTACGCGCAGAAGCTGGGCGTGAAGGTCTCCGACCTGCTGATCTCCCAGCCCGACACCGGCGAGCAGGCGCTCGAGATCGTCGACAGCCTGGTGCGCTCCGGCGCGGTCGACCTGATCGTGGTCGACTCGGTGGCGGCGCTCACGCCCAAGGCCGAGATCGAAGGCGAGATGGGCGACTCGCTGCCCGGCCTGCAGGCCCGCCTGATGAGCCAGGCGCTGCGCAAGCTGACCGCAACCATCAAGAAGACCAACTGCATGGTCATCTTCATCAACCAGATCCGCATGAAGATCGGCGTGATGTTCGGCAGCCCCGAGACCACCACCGGCGGCAACGCGCTGAAGTTCTACGCCTCGGTGCGCCTGGACATCCGCCGCACCGGCACGATCAAGAAGGGCGAAGAGGCGATCGGCAACGAGACCAAGGTCAAGGTCGTGAAGAACAAGGTGGCGCCCCCGTTCAAGACGGCGGAGTTCGACATCCTGTTCGGCGAGGGCATCAGCCGCGAGGGCGAGATCATCGACATGGGCGTCACCGCCCAGGTGCTGGAGAAGTCGGGCGCCTGGTACGCCTACAACGGCGAGAAGATCGGCCAGGGCCGCGACAACGCGCGCGAGTTCCTGCGCGAGAACCCCGAGCTGGCGCGCGAGATCGAGAACAAGGTGCGCGAGCACCTGGAAATCCCGCTGCTGCCCGCGGACGTCGCCGAAGCGGAGTAATTCCCGATGGCCTTCGGCCAGATCTCGCTCAAGGGCCGCGCGCTGAGGCTGCTCGCGGCCCGCGAGCACTCCCGCCGCGAACTGGAACGCAAGCTGGCCCCGCACGAGGCCGAGCCCGGCCAGCTGAAGACGGCGCTGGACGAACTGCAGGCGCGCGGCTTCATCGACGAACAGCGGGTCGTCGACTCGCTGGTGCACCGGCGCGCCGGCCGCCTGGGCGCCGGGCGCATCCGGCAGGAACTGCAGGCCAAGGGGCTGGATGCCGAGCGCGTCGCGCTGGCCGTGGCCAGCCTGCAGGCCAGTGAAGTGGAGCGCGCGCGCGAGGTCTGGCGCAAGAAGTTCGGCGTGCTCCCGGGCGACGCCGCGCAGCGCGCGAAGCAGGCGCGCTTCCTGCTGGCGCGCGGCTTCGGCGGCGAGGTGGTGCGGCGCGTGCTGGGCGGGGCGGGGGACGAAGAGGACGGCTGAAGCGCGGCGGCGCGCTAGGAAAAGCTGCCGGGGCGGCGCGCTTGCGGTGGCATGCTGGTTTCCACCATCCATGAAGGCAGGCGCGGGTCGCGCTGCGCCTCCCCGGCAGCCGGGACGCCCAGCTTGCGTTCGAGCAGGCCGATGTGCTGCCGGTAGGTGCGCAGCAGGCTGCGTACGCTGATCGGCCCCAGGCTGGCGCCTTCGTGGGCCATGCGCCGGTAGAGGCCGCCGCTGAGCCATTTCTCGCCGAAGTACACGACATCGCGTGCCTTCACCAGCTGCAGTTCCTCGCCGCCGGCCTTGCCGGAGCCGCCGAGCGCATGGTGCACGAGGGCCTGCGGCACGGCGAACACCTTCCAGCCGCGCGCCCGCGCGGTGAACGAGAAATCCGAATCGGAGCAGATGAAGCGCATGTTGCGGTCGAACTGGCCGCACTCGCGCACCACCTGCGAGCGGATCATCATGGCGGCCCCGTTGGCCCAGAAGGTCTCGAAGGGCTCGCGGTCGGTGGCGAGGTCGCTCTTGCGATGGACGCCCCCGGGGAAGGCGGCCAGCGAGCCGCCCCAGGTCACCTTGCGCCCAGTGGTGGTCTCCGCATACTGGAACGGGCAGGCGATGCCGCATTCCGGATGGGAGTCCATGAAGGCGACGAGCTTCTGCACGCAGTCCGGATCCATGTAGGCATCCTGGTTCAGGACGATCACATACTGCACGTCGGGGCGGTAGCAGTACTTGGCGAGCCCCTCGTTGACGGCGGCGGTGAACAGGATGTTGTCGTCGCTGTTGTCCCGCACGAAGGTTTCGCACTCGCCATGGCTCTGGGCGGCGATGGCGGCAAGGCACTTCTCCAGCTTCTCGTGTTCCTTGAAGAACGGAATGATGATCGGCACCAGGGCCATGGCTCCCCTCCACTTGTGGCGAATCGTACACGGCGTGGTGCAGCCGCCGGGGAACGCGCGGCGAGTTCCCCATAATGGCGCGAGCCATGCAGCCGCACCGATGTTCAAGAACCTGCTGAAGCCTTTCCAGAGGGCGGAGGGAGAGCCGCAGCCGGTCGCGCCGCGGACCGCGGAGGCCGAGGCGCTGGTCAAGGCCGGCAACGCCGCGGAGGACGCGGGCCGGCTGGAGGAAGCGCATCGCATGTACCGGCAGGCCGTGGCGCTGGCGCCGCAGCTGCCCTCGGCGCACCTGAACCTGGGCATCGCGCAGGAAGCGCTGGGCGACGCGGAGGCGGCGCGCGCCAGCTACCAGAAGGTGCTGGCGCTGGAGCCGGGCCATGCCTTCGGCGCCTACAACCTGGGCAAGCTCGAATACGTCGGCGGCCGGCTGCGCGGCGCCGAGGCGCTGCTGCGGCAGTCGCTCGCCGCCAAGGCCGACTTCCACGACGCGTGGGTTTTGCTGTCGAACGTGCTCGATGCCCTGGGCGACCTGCCGGGCGCCGCGCAGGCGATCGAGCAGGCCCTGCGGCTGAAACCCGACTACGCCGGCGCGCTGTTCAACCATGCCGGCATCCTGCGGCGGCTGGAGCGCATCGACGATGCGGAGCCTTCGGCGGCGCGCGCTGCCGCCCTGGAGCCGGACAATGCGGAGTACCTCGCATCGCACAGCACCATCCTGGCCATGCAGGGCCTGTGCGCGGAAGCGCTGGTGCCGCTGCGGCGCGCCATGGTGCTGGCGCCGCAACGCTTCGACCTGCGCGCCAAGGAGCTGTTCCTGCTCAATCACGTCGAGGGCATTTCCGCGCAGGAGATCTTCCGGCGGCACGTGGAACTGGGCAGGCAGCTCGAACAGGTGGTGACGGAGCGCAAGCATGCGCGTCCCGACGCCGGCAAAGCGCGCCTGCGCATCGGCTTCGTGTCGGGCGAGCTGCGGTCGCACCCGGTGGCGCTGTTCCTCCTGCCCGTCCTGGAGAACCTGGACCGGCGCCGCTTCGAGGTCGCGTGCTACGACGGCGGTACGCGCAGCGACCACGTCACCGAGCGGCTGCGCGCGCTGAGCGACCGCTGGGTGGACGCGCGCGGCTGGAAGGACAACCAGCTGGACGAGGCGATCGCGGCCGATGCGGTGGACGTGCTCGTGGACCTGGACGGCTATACCAGCCAGGTGCGGGTGGCGATGTTCGCCGCCAGGCCGGCGCCGGTGCAAATCACCTGGGTCGGCTACCTGAACACGACCGGGCTCACGCGCATGGACTACCGGCTGACGGACGCGCGCTGCGATCCGCCGGCGGTGGCGCAGCCGCTGCATACGGAAAGCTCCTGCTGCTGCCGCAGAGCCAGTGGTGCTACCGGCCGTTCATCGAAGTGGCGCCCGAGCCCGCCGCGCCGTGCGAGCGCAAGGGATACGTCACCTTCGGTTCGCTGAACAACGTGTCCAAGCTGACCGAGGCCATGGCCCGGCGCTGGGGCCGCATCCTGCTGGCGCTGCCCAGCGCGCGGCTGCTGGTGGTCGGCGTCGGTTCGGAAAGGAAGCGGCAGTCGCTGCTGGCCGCGCTGGGCGAGAGCGCAGGCGTGCTGGACCGGGTGCGTTTCGCACCGCGCACCGACCTGGAGGGCTACTACCGCCTGATGGGCGAGATCGACATCGCGCTGGACACCTTTCCCTACGGTGGCGGCACGACCACCTTCGACGCGCTCTGGATGGGCGTGCCGGTGCTCACTGCCAGCGGCGAAACCTCCAGCTCACGCAGCGCCGCCAGCCTGCTCGTGGCGCTCGGCATGGAGGAATGGATCGCCGCCCAGGCCGATGGCGTCGTGCCCCTCGCCATCGAACGCGCCGCCGACACGGCGACCATCGCACGACTGCGCCGCACGCTGCGTGAGCGGCTGCGGCGCTCCCCGCTGATGGACGAGCCCGGCTTCGCGGCGGCCTTCGCGGCGGCGCTCGAACAGGCTTGGCGCGAGCGCGCGGCTCCTCCACAATAGGATCCCTATGTTCAGCTGGTTTTCCACTTCAGAATCGGTGCGCTTCGGCCAGGAGCTTGCCACCTTCGTGCTCTCGGAGCTTTCCTCCTCCACCGGCAAGGCGGACGCCAAGTTCACCGCCAAGGCCGAAAAGGCGCTGATCCGCGCGGACCAGCGGGTGCAGGACTTCAAGGCGCGCGAACGCATGAACGTCTACAAGAAAGCGAAGCTGGCCAACGCCTTCCTCTGGACACTGAAGGACAAGGGCTGCACCGAGCAATACGCCAACCAGCTCACCGACTGGCTGAGCGTGCGGCTGTAGCCGTGGGCTGGCTGCGCGAGACCTTCGGCCGCCTGGGGTCGACGACCGCCGCTGCGCCGCAGGCGCCCCCGGCCGCCACGCCCCCTGGCGCACACTGGGCAACGAGGCGCTGGCATCCGGCAACCTTTCCGAAGCGGCGCGCTGCTATGAACAGGGCGTCGCCGCCCACCCGGACGATGCGGCCTTGCGCCTGAATCTCGGTTATGCGCTGCTGGAACTGGGGCAGTTCCCGGCTGCGGCGCAACGGCTGGAACAGGCCCTGGCGCTGCGTCGCCCCGGCGATGGCTGCGCGCCGCACGAGGCGCACTACCTGCTGGGGCGTGCGCGGGTCGGCATGGGCAGGCTCGAACATGCCTTTGCCAGCTTCGACGCCGCCACGCGTGCGCAGCCGGAGTTCACCGAGGCGCTCGAAGAGGGTGCGCGCCTGTTGCACCAGCTCAAGCGCCATGAGGACGCCGTGGAGTGGGCCAGGAGGCTCGTGCGCCTGCAGCCGAACGCCTTCCACCGCATCCTGCTGGCCACCGAGCTGTCGCAGTGCGCGCGCCACGAGGAGGCGCTGGAAGTGATCGGGCAGGTCTGCGCCGAGGAGCCGGCCAACGTGGAGGCAGCTTCGCTGCGCTTCGGCGAGCTCATGAAGCTGCAGCGGCTTGCCGATGCATTGCAGGAGATGGACCGCGTGCTGGCGCTGACGGGACCGACCGCGGACCTGCTGGTGAACCGCTCGCTGCCACTGGAGCGCCTGGGCCGCCACGACGAGGCGCTGGACGCGACCGCACAGGCGCTGGCCTTGCAGCCGAACCGCCGCGATGCGCTGGTCAACCGCACCACCATCCTCCTGGCCCAGGGCGCGCGTCGGAGGCCAGGGCCGCGGCGGAGGAAGGGCTGGCCGCCTATCCCGAGGACGCCGACCTGCACTGGTCCCTGAGCATGGCCTTGCTGCTGCTGGGTGACCTGCAGCGGGGCTGGGCGGAAAGCGAATGGCGCTCGCGCAGCGTCGCCTTCACCGGCAAGCTGCTCGAGCTGGACCGCCCGCGCTGGCAGGGCGAGAGCCTGGAGGGATGCACGATCTTCCTGCACGCGGAGCAGGGCTTCGGCGACAACATCCAGTTCGTGCGCTTCGTGCCGCAGGTGGCGAAGCTGGCGCAAAGCGTGCTGCTGCTGGTGTCGGAAGCACTGGAGCCCCTGGTGGCCGGCAGCCTGCCCGCCAATTGCCGGCTGCTGCCGCAGCATTCGCTGCTGCCGCCCATAGACTTCCATTGCCCGCTCATGAGCGTGCCCGCGGTCCTGGGGACCACGGTCGACACGATCCCGGCCGACGTGCCTTACCTCCATGCCGACGCCAGCGCGGTGCATGCATGGCGGCAACGGCTCGGGCCGGGCGGCCCGAAGGTCGGCGTCGCCTGGTCCGGCAATCCGCGGCACATGAACGATCAGAACCGGTCCATGAGCCTGGCGACCTTCCGCACCGGCGCCGCCGACGGATGCCGCTACTTCACCGTGCAGCCGGAAACGCGCGACACCGATCGCGCAGCCCCTCGCGAGCTGGACGCAGGCGTGCGACATCGGCGCGGAACTGCGGGACTTCGCCGACACCGCCGCCCTGATGGAGGCCCTCGACCTGGTGATCACCGTGGACACCGGCGTCGCCCACCTGGCGGGCGCGCTGGGACGGCCGGTGTGGATCCTGCTGCCCCACGCGCCGGACTGGCGCTGGATGCTGGATCGCAGCGACACGCCCTGGTATCCGACGGCGCGCCTGTACCGGCAACCGGTGCGCGGAGACTGGGCGTCCGTGCTGGCGCGGGTGAAGTCCGACCTGGCCGCGCTCGCCGCGGCTGGCTGAGGCGCGCACGCGCATGTTCGGTTTTCGCCGCAAGGCAGCCACCGCAGCGGCTCCCGGCGCCGCCGAATGGCGCGCGCGCGGGAACGCCGCACTCGGGCAAGGCCAGCTGGTGGAGGCGGCGGACTGTTACCGGCAGGCCGCGGCGTGCGACCCGGCCGATGCGGAAGCGCGCGTGAACCTCGGCTACGTGCTGCTCGAGCAAGGCGCTGCGGTAGAGGCCGCCGGGACCCTGTCGCAGGCCGTGGCGCTTGCCGGCGAGCGCACCGAGCTGCTGGCGGACGCCCAGTTCCTGCTCGGGCGGGCGCATCGGTTGCAGGGACAGGACCGGCGTGCGGCCGCCAGCTACCGCGCGGCACTCGCGGCGCGGCCCGGATTCGCGGAGTCGCTTCAGGAACTGGTTCCGCTCTTGCTCGATGCCGGCCAGGCGGGGGAAGCCGTGGCTTTCGCGCAGCGCGCGGCGCAGGCCGCACCGCGGCCGCAGGTCCTGATGCTGCTCGCGCAGGCGCTGCACGCGGCGGGGCGGGCCGCCGAAGCACTGGTACCGCTGGATGCGGTGCTCGCCTCGGACCCGGGCGACGCTGCTGCCCTCGCATGCCGCGGCAACGTGCTCCTGGAGCTCGGACGCTGCGAAGAGGCGCTCGCCAGCTCCGAACAGGTGCTGGGCGTCCATGGCCGCCAAGCCGACGCCCTCGCGAATGCCAGCGCCGCGCTGCTGCGGCTGGAACGCAACGAGGCAGCGCTCGCGCTCGCCGAGGAGGCCCTGCGTCTGCAGCCCGCGCACCGCGTTTCCCTCCACAACCGAAGTTGCGCACTGACGAACCTGTTGCGGATGGACGAGGCCTTGCTGCGCGCCCGGGAGGCGACGCTGCTCCACCCCGATGACGCCGACCTGCAGTGGAGCCTGGGCGTGGCGCACCTGCTGCGCGGCGACCTCGCGCCGGGGTGGAAGGCGCACGAGGCCCGCTGGCACGCGAAAGATTTTCCCGGCGCGCTCTCGCGCGCGTTCACGGCGGCACCGCAATGGACCGGCGCACAAGCTCTCGAGGGCCGTTGCATCCTGCTGCATGCGGAACAGGGACTGGGCGATTCCATCCATTTCGTGCGCTACCTGCCGCAGGTCGCGGCCCGTGCGCGCGAAGTGCTGGTGCACGTGCAGCAGTCGCTCGTTCCCTTGCTGGCGCAGCTGCCGGCGAATTGCCGACTGCTGCAGCCCGGCGAACCGATCCCGCCGCACGAGCTGCAATGTCCGCTCCTGAGCCTGCCGCATGCGTTCGGAACCACGCTGGCGACGATCCCGGCCGATGTGCCCTACCTGCAGGCCGACCCAGAGCGGCTGCCGCCATGGCAGCAGCGGCTGGCCGGCCGCGCGCGTCCCCAGGTCGGCATCGTCTGGTCGGGCAACCCGCAGCATGGCAACGACCGCAACCGTTCGATCCCGCTGCATTCCTTCGTCGCGATCGCACAGGAGGGCGTGGGTTTCGTCAGCCTGCAGGTCCAGGTGCGCGAAAGCGACCGCGCGGCGATGGCGCACTGGCCGGGACTGTTCGATGCAGGTCCCCTGCTGCACGACTTCGGCGACACCGCGGCCCTGGCGAGTGCCCTGGACCTCGTGGTGACGGTGGACACGAGCGTCGCCCACCTCGCGGGCGCCCTTGGAAAACCGGTGTGGGTCCTGCTGCCCTACGTGCCGGACTGGCGCTGGATGCTCGGGAGGGAGGATTCACCGTGGTACCCGGGCATGCGGCTGTTCCGCCAGCCCGCGCGCGGCGACTGGGATTCGGTGCTGCAAAGGGTGCGCAGCGAACTGCGCGCCCTCGCGTCCTCCTAGACCCCCAGCATCAGCTTCAGGTTCTGCACCGCGGCGCCGCTGGCACCCTTGCCCAGGTTGTCGAGACGTGCGACCAGCACGGCATGCGCGTGGTCCATGTTGCTGTAGACGCGCAGCTCCATCTTGTTGGTGTCGTTCAGCGCGGTCGGCTCCAGCTTGCCGTCGTCGGTGGCCGGTTCCACCGTCACCCACTCGCTGCCCTGGTAGTGGCGCTTGAGCGCGTTCTCCAGGTCGCCCGGCGTCGGCTTGCCGGGCAGCGTGTTCAGGTGCAGCGGCAGCTGCACCAGCATGCCCTGGCGGAAGTTGCCCACAGAGGGAACGAAGATCGGCCGGCGGACCATGCCGGTGTACTTCATGATCTCCGGCAGGTGCTTGTGCTTCAGCCCCAGCGCATAGAGTTCGTAGGGCGGCGCGCTGCCGGCCTCGTAGGCCTCGATCATGGTGCGGCCGCCACCCGAATAGCCGCTCACCGAAGGCAGCACCACGGGGTAGTCGGTGGGCAGCACGCCGGCATCCACCAGCGGGCGCAGCAGCGCGATCGCGCCGGTGGCATAGCAGCCCGGGTTGCTCACGCGCTCCGCCTTGGCCACCGCTTCGCGCTGCCCCGCGCACAGCTCGGGGAAGCCGAACACCCAGCCTTCGGCCGTGCGGTGCGCCGTGGACGCGTCGATGATGCGCGGCTTCTTCCCGCCGGCCTTGCCGATCGCGTCGATCATGGCCGCCGACTCGCGCGCGGCGTCGTCGTGCAGGCAGAAGATCACCAGGTCCACGCCGGCCATCAGCTCGCGCTTGGCCGCGGGGTCCTTGCGCTTGTCGGGCGCGATGCTCACCAGCTCGATGGCGGGCATCGCCTGGAGCCGCTCGCTCGCGAATGAGGAGTCCGGTGGTTCCGGCCTCGCCGTCGATGAAGACCTTGGGCATCTCTTTTCCTATAGCAACTGCTTATCGTTACTGTAAGGCCCGCGTGGGTTTTGGTGCAGTGCACCATGATACAGTCAGTGGCTGCTTCCCCCAGCTGCCCCGCCGGTCGCCCGACCTAGCCAAGTCCTGCCGGCACAGATTCCTTTTCCCCGAGAGACAAACCTCATGAAGATTCACGAGTACCAAGGCAAGGAGATCTTGCGCAACTTCGGCGTGCCCGTGCCGCGTGGCATTCCGGCATTCACGGTCCAGGAAGCCGTCGAAGCGGCGCAGAAACTGGGCGGCCCCGTGTGGGTCGTGAAGGCGCAGATCCACGCCGGCGGCCGTGGCAAGGGCGGCGGCGTGAAGGTGGCGAAGTCGGTCGACGACGTGAAGAAGCTCGCCGGCCAGATCCTGGGCATGCAGCTCAAGACGCACCAGACCGGTCCCGAGGGCCAGAAGGTCCGCCGCCTGTACATCGAGGACGGCGCGGACATCCAGAAGGAGTACTACCTCTCCGTCGTGACCGACCGCGGCACGCAGAAGGTGGCCTTCATCGCCTCCAGCGAAGGCGGCATGGACATCGAGGAAGTGGCCCATTCCACCCCTGAGAAGATCGTGAAGGTCTTCATCGACCCGCTGGTCGGCCTCACCGACGCGCAGGCGCAGGAGCTGGCCAAGGGCGTGGGCATGCCGGCCGACTCGCAGGCGCAGTTCGCCGACGTGTGCCGCAAGCTCTACAAGTGCTACATGGAGACCGACGCGTCGCTGGTCGAGATCAACCCGCTGAACCGCGACAGCAAGGGCAACATCATCGCCCTGGACGCCAAGTTCAACTTCGACAGCAACGCGCTGTTCCGCCATCCCGAGATCGTCGCGCTGCGCGACCTCGACGAAGAGGACCCGGCCGAAGTCGAGGCCTCCAAGTTCGACCTCGCCTACATCTCGCTGGACGGCAACATCGGCTGCCTCGTGAACGGCGCCGGCCTGGCCATGGCGACCATGGACACCATCAAGCTGTTCGGCGCCGAGCCGGCCAACTTCCTCGACGTGGGCGGCGGCGCCACCCCCGAGAAGGTGACCGAGGCCTTCAAGATCATGCTGAAGAACAAGAAGGTCAAGGCCATCCTGGTCAACATCTTCGGCGGCATCATGAAGTGCGACACCATCGCCACCGGCGTGATCACCGCCTGCAAGGCGGTGAACCTGCAGGTCCCGCTGGTCGTGCGCATGAAGGGCACCAACGAGGAACTGGGCAAGAAGATGCTGGCCGAGAGCGGCCTCCCGATCATCAGCGCGGACACCATGGCCGAAGCGGCCCAGAAGGTCGTCGCCGCCGTCAGCAAGTAAGGAACAAAGAGCCATGTCGATCTACATCAACAAGGACACCAAGGTCATCACCCAGGGCATCACGGGCAAGACCGGCCAGTTCCACACCGAGAAGTGCCAGGAGTACGCGAACGGCAAGAACTGCTTCGTGGCCGGCGTGAACCCCAAGAAGGCGGGCGAGAAGATCTTCGACATCCCGATCTTCGCCTCGGTGAAGGACGCCAAGGACAAGACCGGCGCCACCGTCTCCGTGATCTACGTGCCGCCGGCGGGTGCCGCGGCCGCCATCTGGGAAGCCGTGGAAGCCGACCTGGACCTGGCGATCTGCATCACCGAAGGCATCCCGGTGCGCGACATGCTGGAAGTGCGCAACAAGATGAAGCAGAAGGAAGCCAAGGGCGGCAAGAAGACGCTGCTGCTGGGCCCCAACTGCCCCGGCCTGATCACGCCCGACGAGATCAAGATCGGCATCATGCCCGGCCACATCCACCGCAAGGGCCGCATCGGCGTGGTCTCGCGCTCCGGCACGCTGACGTATGAAGCCGTGGCGCAGCTCACCGAGATCGGCCTGGGCCAGTCCAGCGCCGTCGGCATCGGCGGCGACCCGATCAACGGGCTGAAGCACATCGACGTGATGAAGGCCTTCAACGACGATCCGGACACCGACGCCGTGATCATGATCGGCGAGATCGGCGGCCCCGACGAAGCCGAAGCCGCGCGCTGGTGCAAGGCCAACATGAAGAAGCCGATCGTGGGCTTCATCGCCGGCGTCACCGCGCCTCCCGGCAAGCGCATGGGCCACGCCGGCGCGCTGATCTCCGGCGGCGCCGACACCGCCGACGCCAAGCTCGCGATCATGGAAGAGTGCGGCTTCAAGGTCACGCGCAACCCGTCCGAGATGGCCAAGCTGCTCAAGGCGCTGCTCTAAGCCGCTGCGCCCGCTGCACCGAAAAGCCGGCCGCCGCAAGGTGGGCCGGCTTTCTTTTTTCGCGCCCACCCCTTGACGGCGCGCCGCGCTTTTGCAACAAAACGTTCTAGCTGCGTGAGAAAGTGGCTTGTGGCTCCCAGGGGCGTCTGCTACCGTCGCCGCAGGAGTCCGGCCCCTCTCGCGGCGGTTGGGAAGGCATCGCTGTGGATTTGCACAGCTTCGGTCGGCGGGCACGCCGAACAAGGGGCGGGAAGTGAGCTCATCGTCATCCGCGAGGCGCGGAAAGTTCTGGCGCAGCGACTGGTTCGTGGGCGTGCTGGTCGTGCTGGCCGTGGTCGTCCTGTACCAGTCCACCGACTTCATCGGCACGCTGGAGCGCCGCTTCTACGACTACGCCAGCACCGCCACCGCGCGCAAGCCCTCCGACCGCATCGCGATCATCGCCATCGACGACCAGAGCATCGCCAACATCGGCCGCTGGCCCTGGCCGCGCGACGTGCACGCCGAACTGATCGACAAGCTGGGCGCGGCCAAGGCCAAGACGATCGTCCACACCGCCTTCTTCTTCGAACCGCAGACCGACCGCGGGCTCACGCACATCCGCAAGATCAAGGAAGCGCTCGGCGACCCCGCGGGCAACCCCGCGGTGGAGAACGCCAGCAGGCTGATCGCCGAGGCGGAGCAGGCACTGGACACCGACGGCAAGCTCGCCGCCAGCATGGCCAAGGCCGGCAACGTGCTCACGCCCAGCGTGTTCGGCCTGGGCGAGCCCCTGGGCAAGCCGGACAAGCCGCTCACCGCCGCGGCCCTGAAAAGCGCGCTGGACGACGGCAATGCCTTCTCGCTGGCCAGCGTGACGGCGCAGCAGCCGATCGACACCATCGGCAATGCCGCGGCCGGCATCGGCCACCTGAACCAGCTGGTGGACGTCGACGGCGCGGTGCGCTACGAGCCCATGCTGGTGAACTACTACGGCAAGGCGATGCCCTCGCTGGCGCTGCTGGCGGCGGCCAAGAGCCTGAACCTGAGTCCCGCCGACATCAAGCTCAATGTCGGCGAGTCGGTGCAGCTGGGCAAGCTCAAGGTCCGCACCGACGACGTCGCGCGCATGCTGCCGCAGTTCTACCCGCCGCGCGAAGGCAAGCCCGCCTTCCCGGTCGACTCCTTCTACGACGTGCTCACGGGCAAGATCCCGGCGAGCAAGTACGCCGACAAGATCGTGCTGGTGGGCGCCACCGCCGCCGGCGTCGGCACGCCCTTCCCCGCGCCGGGCGGACAGAACCTGGCGCCGGTGGAACTGATCGCGCACATCACCTCCAGCATCCTGGGCGAGCACTTCGTGGTGCAGCCCACCTGGGCGCTGCTCGCCTCGCTGGGCGCCTTCCTGCTGGTGGCCGGCTACCTGATCGCGCTGCTGCCGCGCCTGTCGGCCGGCATGGGCGGCGCGCTCACCGCCATCCTGTTCGTCACCCTGCTCGGCACCGAGTTCGGCCTGCTGTCCGGCGGGTCCGTGTGGGTGCAGCTGGTGTACCCCGCGACCCTGCTGCTGATCGGGCACATCGCGCTGACCACCAAGCGCTTCCTGGTGACCGAGGCGGGCAAGGTGAAGGCCGACGAGGAGTCCGCCGAGACCAACCGCATGATGGGCCTGGCGCTGCAGGGCCAGGGCCAGCTGGACATGGCCTTCGACCGCTTCCAGCGCGTGCCCATGGGCGACGAGCTGATGGCCAACCTGTACAACCTGGCGCTGGACTTCGAGCGCAAGCGCCAGTTCAACAAGGCCGAGGCGGTGTACGAGCACATGGCCCGCTACAACCGCAAGTACAAGGACCTGGAAGCCAAGCTGAATCGCGCCAAGAACCTGTCGGAAACCGTGATCCTCGGGGGCGGCGGGACCCACCCGGGCGGCACCATGCTGCTCGATGGCGGCGCCGTGGAAAAGCCGATGCTGGGCCGCTACCAGGTGGAAAAGGAACTGGGCAAGGGCGCCATGGGCGTGGTCTACCTGGGCAAGGACCCGAAGATCGGCCGCGTGGTGGCGATCAAGACGATGGCGCTGTCGCAGGAGTTCGAGGGCGACGAGCTGAACGACGCCCGCGAGCGCTTCTTCCGGGAAGCGGAGACGGCGGGTCGCCTGCAGCACCAGAACATCGTCACCATCTTCGACGCCGGCGAGGAGCACGACCTGGCCTACATCGCCATGGAGTTCCTCAAGGGCCGCGACCTGGCGGACTACTGCAAGGACGGCAACCTGCTGCCGGTGCCCAGGGTGCTGTCGATCGTGGCGCGCGTGGCGGAGGCGCTGGCCTATGCGCACCGCCAGAACGTGGTGCACCGCGACATCAAGCCGGCCAACATCATGTACGAGCTGGACTCGGACACCGTGAAGGTCACCGACTTCGGCATCGCCCGCATCACCGATTCCAGCAAGACCAAGACCGGCCTGGTGCTGGGCACCCCCAGCTTCATGTCGCCCGAGCAGATCGCCGGCCGCAAGATCGACGGCCGCTCCGACCTGTATTCGCTGGGCGTCATGCTGTACCAGATGCTCACCGGCGTGCTGCCCTTCCGCGGCGAGTCGATGGCGGAGCTGATGTACAAGATCGCCAACGAGGACGCGCCCGACCCGCGCGTCGCCCGCCGCGACCTGCCCGAGCGGCTGGCGCAGGTGGTGGCCCGCTCGCTGGCCAAGAAGCCCGACCTGCGCTATGCCGACGGCGACGAGTTCGCCCGCGACCTGCGCGCGGTCGCCGCCGCCCTGAGCGGCGAGCCCGCCACGGTGCCGGTTGCCGCCAGTCGCGGACCGGCGGCAGGCGCTGGCGCGGACGACGACCGCACCGTCGCCTTCCGCGCCGGCGAGCCCCGGCGGACGCCGGCAAGACCACAGTGATGGCGGCAGGCAACGCTTTCTCATCAACAATGCCGCCGGAAGCCGTGCCCGGCTATGATCCGGTCCAGAACGACGGGCTGGCGCCGGGGGCGCAGTTCGAGAAAACCACCGTGATGAACAAGTCCGGGGCACCGGAGAGGCCCCAGGCCGGCGGCGGGAAGACCGGCCAGGAGCCCTGACCCGCGAACTATGAACTACGAGTTTTGCATCCGCACGGACCCCGGTCTTGCGCGCGAAAACAACGAGGATTCCGTCACTGTCGATGAACCGACCCGCCTCGGCATCCTGGCGGACGGAATGGGAGGCTACAACGCCGGCGAAGTCGCCAGCGGCATGGCCACGACCTTCATCAAGTCGGAACTGGGACGCTGGCTCGCGCAGGCGGGCCGGCATGCCAACGCGCGCGAGGTGCGCCGGGCGATGGAGATCTGCGTCGACAACGCGAACCGCTCGATCTTCAACGCCGCCAATTCCAACCCGCAGTACAGCGGCATGGGCACCACGCTGGTGGTGGGCGTGTTCCAGGACGGCCGCCTCATGCTGGGGCACATCGGCGACTCGCGCTGTTATCGCCTGCGCAACAACCAGCTCGAACAGATCACGAAAGACCACTCCCTGTTGCAGGAGCAGATGGATGCCGGCCTGATCACCCCGGAGCAGGCGGCCACTTCCACCAACAAGAACCTGGTGACGCGTGCCCTGGGCGTCGAGGACGCCGTGCTGCTGGAAGTCAACGAACACAAGGTCGATCCCGGCGACCTCTATCTGATGTGCTCCGATGGGCTCTCGGATATGCTGGACGACGAAGCCATCGCGCAGATCCTCGCGGGCGATGCGTCGCTGGAACAGAAATCGGTGCAACTGGTCGACGCGGCCAACGCGAACGGCGGGCGCGACAACATTTCGGTGCTGCTGGCACAGGCCAACAGCGGCTCCAAGAAACGCGGATTGATCTCGCGCTGGCTGGGGCAATGACCCGGACGGTTTTGGCGGTAAAGAGAATTGATTGATTAGGAGTCGACCATGCCGAAAATGATCGTTTCGATCGACGGTGTCGTCATCAAGGAAGTGCAGTTGACGAAGGACCGGACGACGCTGGGGCGCCGTCCGTACAACGACATCGTCATCGACAACCTCGCGGTCTCGGGCGAGCACGCCGTGCTGCTGCTTGACCGGCAACGAGGTCTTCCTGGAAGACCTGAACTCCACCAACGGCACCTACGTCAACGGCAAGGCCGTGAAGAAGCAGTTGTTGCAGAACAACGACACGGTGGAAATCGGCAAGTACAAGATCAAGTTCATCAACGAGGCGCCGGGCGCGACCTTCGAGAAGACCATGATCATCAAGCCGGGCATGGTTCCGCCCATGCCCAAGCCGGCCGCTCCCGTCGGCAACGCGCCCGCTGGCGCTTCCGCCACCGCCACGGCCGCCCGCCCCGCCACCACCCCGGCGACCGGCACCGCCACGGCGGACGCGCACGCGAGCGCCAGCATCAAGGTCCTGTCCGGCGCCGCCGCCGGCCGCGAGGTGCCCCTGGTCAAGGTGGTCACCACCATCGGCAAGCCCGGCGTGGCCGTGGCCGCGATCACCAAGCGTTCGCAGGGCTTCGTGGTCGCCCATGTCGAAGGCTCGAACAAGCCCACCCTCAACGGCGCCGCCATCGGCTCCGAGCCGGTGGCGCTGAAGAACGGCGACATGCTGGAACTCGCGGGCACGCAGATGCAGTTCCTGATGGCCGGCTGAACGCCCGTCGCCGCGCATCCTCCTGCCCATGGGGTTGCTCGCCCGGCACTGGTCCCGCATCGCGATCACGCTGGTTCCTCTGGTGTTCGCGCTGCTGCACGCCATGGGCGTGCTGCCGATCGGCGTCCTGCAGCGCCTCGACGCCATCATCTACGACGCGCGCCTGCGCGCGACCATGCCCAAGACGATCGACCCCAAGGTCGTGATCGTCGACATCGACGAGAAGAGCCTGGCCGAGGTCGGCCGCTGGCCCTGGGGGCGCAACCGGCTGGCCGGCATGGTGGACGAACTGTTCGACCGGCAGAAGGTCGCCATCGTCGGCTTCGACGTGGTGTTCGCCGAGCCCGATGACAGCTCGGGCCTCAAGCGCCTGCGCGAGATGGCGCAGTCCGAACTGAAGGACGCCGCCGGTTTCCAGGAGCGCCTCACGCAGCTGCAGTCCAGCCTGGACTACGACGCGGCGTTCGCCCGCTCGCTGGAAGGGCGCCCGGTGGTCCTGGGCTACTACCTCACCTCCGACCGCGACGGCCGCAAGAGCGGCGCGCTGCCGGCGCCGGTGATGACGCGCGAGGCGCTGCAGGGACGGCCGATCGCCTTCACCAGCTGGGACGGCTACGGCGCCAACCTGCCGCAGCTGGCCAAGGCGGCGCCGGCCGGCGGCTACTTCAACTCGATCACCGACGGCGACGGCGTGGTGCGCTCGATCCCGCTGGTGGCCGAACACGCGGGCGCCTACTACGAGTCGCTGGCGCTGGCCATGTTCCGCATGCTGATCGGCCAGCCGACGGTGGAGCCCGGCTTCCCGCGCGACCGCTTCGTGGGCCGCAGCTACATGGGGCTGGAAAGCATCGTCCTGAAGCAGGGGACCCGCCGGCTCGCGATCCCGGTCGATGCGCGGGTGGCGACGCTGGTTCCGTTCCGCGGTCCGGGCGGCGCCACCGGCGGCTCCTTCCAGTACGTGTCCGCCTCCGACCTGACCGGCAAGCGGCTGCCGGAGGGGTCGCTGAAGGACAAGATCGTGCTGGTGGGCACCACCGCGCCCGGCCTGCTGGACCTGCGCGTCACGCCGGTGGGCGAGACCTATCCCGGCGTGGAGACCCATGCCAACGTGATCTCCGGCCTGATGGACGGCAGGATGTTCGTCAAGCCGGACTACGCCGTCGGCTACGAAGTGGTGATCCTGCTGGTCTCCGGGCTGGCGCTCGCCTTCCTGCTGCCGCTGCTGTCGGCGACGGTGGCAGTGCTGGTGAGCGTCGGCGTCGTCGCGCTGCTGTTCGCGCTGAACTACTGGCTGTTCATGGCGCACGGCCTGGTGATGCCGCTGGCGTCGGCGCTCGTGATGGCGGGCACCGCCTTCGCCCTGAACATGAGCTACGGCTACTTCGTCGAGAGCCGCAGCAAGCGCGAACTCGCCAACCTGTTCGGCACCTACGTGCCGCCGGAGCTGGTCGACGAGATGGTGAAGGACCCGGACAGCTACAGCATGAAGGCCGCCAGCAAGGAGCTGACGGTGATGTTCTGCGACATGCGCGGCTTCACCAACCTGTCGGAGAAGATGGAGCCGACGCAGCTGCAGGAACTGCTCAACGCGGTGTTCAGCCGGCTCACCGGCATCATCCGCGCCAACCGCGGCACCATCGACAAGTACATGGGCGACTGCGTCATGGCCTTCTGGGGCGCGCCGGTGGAGATGGCCGACCATGCACCGTTGGCGGTGAAGACCGCGCGCGAGATGTCGCAGGCGGTGCACGAGATCAACCGGGAGCACCAGGCCAAGGGCATCCCGCCCATCGGCGTGGGCATCGGCCTGAACACCGGCACCATGTGCGTGGGCGACATGGGCTCCGACATCCGCCGCAGCTACACCGTGATCGGCGACGCGGTGAACCTCGGTTCGCGCCTGGAGGGCCTGTCCAAGGTCTACGGGGTGGACATCGTGGTGAGCGAGACGGCCCGCAAGCAGGCACCCGACTTCGCCTGGCAGGAACTGGACCGGGTGCGGGTCAAGGGCAAGGAGCAGGCGGTCGGCATCTTCCATCCCGTCGCCCCGGCCCAGGGGCTGGACAAGCAGGCGGCGGAGGAGCTTCGCACCTGGGCCGCCTTCCTCAAGTCCTACCGTGCCCAGGACTGGGACCAATGCGACCTGCAGCTGCTGAATCTGCAGCGTCTGGGCGCCAAAAAATACCTTTACGAGCTGTACTCCGAACGTGTAGCCTCGATGAGGTTGCTGCCTTTCGACCCGGGCTGGGACGGCGCGACCAATTTCGAGACGAAATAAAGGGGCGCTGCCAAATGAGGGTGCGGGTGCTGGGCTGTTCCGGCGCGATCGCGAAGGACTGCCGGACCACGTCCTTCCTGATCGACGGCGACGTGCTGGTGGATGCCGGCACCGGCGTCGGCGACCTCTCCCTCGACGAGATGGGCGGTATCCGCCACGTGCTGCTCACGCACTCCCACCTGGACCACGTCGCGGCACTGCCGCTGATGGTCGACTCCATCGCCTCGCAGCTGAACGAACCGATCCACGTCCACGCGCTGCCGGGAACGCTGGCCGCCCTCAAGACGCACATCTCTTCAACAACGTGATCTGGCCGGACTTCAGCCGGATCCCCTCGCCGCAATCGCCCTTCGTCGCCTTCCACGAAGTGCAGGTGGGCCAGGTGCTGCAACTGGCCGGCAAGACCATCGAGGTGCTGCCCGCGGTGCACACGGTGCCGGCCTGCGGCTACGCGGTGTCGGCGGGCAAGGGCTGCTGGGTCTTCACCGGCGACACCGAACGCAACCCCGCCTTCTGGCGGCGCATCAACCAGCTCGAGGTCGCGGCGCTGGTGATCGAGACGGCCTTCAGCAACCGCGAGAAGGACCTCGCCCGGCGCAGCCTGCACCTGTCGCCGCAGGCGCTGGCCGAGGAGCTCGATTGCATCGACAAGAGCAGGCACTTCCCGATCTACATCACGCACACCAAGCCGGCGGAGACCGAATTGATCATGACGGAGATCCAGCGCTTCGACCAGACGCAGCCCTTCGGACCCGACGTGAGCCATGACATCCGCTGGCTGCGCGCCGGCCAGGAATTCAGATTGTGAGCGCGGTGATGAAGCAGCGGGACAGCGAGCAGGAGTTCCTCAGTTCGCAGCAGTTGCCGCCGGACAAGCGCGGCATCTCCTTCGAGGCGCTGTTCTTCCGCCAGCTGCAGGCGGTGAGCACGCGCATCCACGCCACCGAGAACATCGACGAGATCATGCTCGAGGCGTCGCAGGACATCTGCAAGCTGTTCAACGCCGACCGGCTGACGCTGTACGCGGTGAGCCAGGACCGCACGGCCATCGTCTCCAAGGTCAAGACCGGCCTGAACACCAGCCGCGACCTCAAGCTTCCGATCAGCACGCAGTCCATCGCCGGCTACGTCGCGCATTCGAAGGAGCTGGTGAACATCCCCGACGTCTACGACGACGAGGCGCTCAAGCGGATCCACCCGAGCCTCACCTTCCTCAAGGAGGTGGACAAGCGTTCGGGCTACCGCACCAAGCAGATGCTGGTGGTGCCCATCCTGGACGGCCAGGTGCTGCACGGCGTGCTGCAGGTCATCAACAACAAGAGCGACATGCCCTTCGGCGACCTCGAGGTCGAGGGCGCCACGCAGTTGTGCAAGACGCTGGCCACCGCCATCCACCAGCGCGTGCAGAAGGAGCAGGAAGGCGCGCGCCGCAAGGCCACCAAGTACGACGGCCTGATCGCCGACGGCGTGCTCACCCAGGAGGAACTGCAGCGCGCGGTGCGCAAGGCGCGCGAGGACGCCGTCCCGGTGGAGCAGGTGCTGGTGGACGAGTTCTCGATCCGCCCGGCGCAGATCGGCCCCTCGCTGGCGAAGTTCTTCGGCGTGCCCTACGAGGCGTCCAACCCCGGCCGCATCCGCGTGGATGCGCTGCAGGGCGCGCTCAAGCCCGAGTTCGTGATGGAGCAGGGCTGGATCCCGCTGGAGGAAGGCCCGGAAGGCCTGGTGGTGGTGTGCCTGGACCCCGAGGCCGTGCGCAACTCGCGCATCGTGCCGCAGGTGTTCCCGCGCATCTCGAAGTTCGCCTGGCGGGTCACGACGCAGACCGATTTCAACCAGACGCTCAACCAGCTGTGGGGGCGCAGGACAGCGGCCAGTCGGTCGAGGAACTGCTGGCCGACCTGAGCTCGCCGCTGGACGACGAAGGCGGCGAGGAGGGCGGCTCGCTGGAATCGGCCGCCGCCGACAACGAGCTGGTGAAGTTCGTCAACAAGGTCATCATCGACGCCCACCACCAGCGGGCCTCGGACATCCACATCGAGCCGCTGCCCGGCAAGCTCAAGACCGGGATCCGCTTCCGCATCGACGGCAGCCTGGTGCCCTACGTGGAGGTGCCCGCGCACTTCCGCCAGGCGATGGTCACGCGCCTGAAGATCATGTGCGACCTCGACATCTCCGAGAAGCGCAAGCCGCAGGACGGCAAGATCAAGTTCAAGAAGTTCGGGCCGCTGGACATCGAGCTGCGCGTGGCCACGATCCCGTCCGCCGGCGCGGTGGAGGACGTCGTGATGCGGATCCTGGCCGCCGGCGAGCCGATCCCGCTGGAGAAGCTGGGCCTGACCGACCACAACCGCGCCGCGCTGGAGAAGACGGTCACCAAGCCCTACGGCCTGTTCTACGTGTGCGGCCCCACCGGCTCTGGCAAGACGACCACCCTGCACTCGATCCTGAAGTTCCTGAACAACTCGGAAACCAAGATCTGGACCGCCGAGGATCCGGTCGAGATCACCCAGCGCGGCCTGCGCCAGGTGCAGGTGAACAAGAAGGCCGGCATCGACTTCGCGATGGTGATGCGCGCCTTCCTGCGGGCCGACCCGGACATCATCATGGTGGGCGAGTCGCGCGACAAGGAGACGGTCAGCATGGGCATCGAGGCCTCGCTCACCGGCCACCTGGTGTTCTCCACGCTGCACACGAACTCCGCCCCCGAGTCGATCACGCGCCTGCTGGACATGGGCATGGACCCGTTCAACTTCGCCGACGCGCTGCTGGGCATCCTGGCGCAGCGCCTGGCCAAGCGGCTGTGCGACTGCAAGCAGCACTACACGCCCTCGCACGAGGAACTGCGCAGCTTCATCACCGAGTACGCGCTGGACCTGAAGAACACCGAAGCCTGGAAGCAGGACCCGGGCGGCGAGGCGCAGAAGCTGTTCGAGACCTGGAGCGAGCGCTACGGCCACGACGGGCAGATCCGCTTCTACCGCGCCGCCGGCTGCGACAAGTGCAACAAGACCGGCTACAAGGGCCGGGTCGGCCTGCACGAGCTGCTGGTGGCCGACGACGAGATCAAGCGCCTGGTGCAGGAGCGCGCGCGCGTCAACGACGTCTTCGTGGCGGCCGTCGCCGGCGGCATGCGCACGCTGAAGATGGACGGCATGGAGAAGGTCATGATGGGCCTGACCGACCTGAAGCAGGTTCGGTCGGTTTGCATCCGCTGACTTGACGTATTTGTCACCCCGGCCGACAAGGCTTGTCGGCGAACGGTCCTGAACCGGGCTGGAAGCGCCAAAACACCGGAAACCGGGGTGGCACGGCGCTTGCACTACCTCCTCGCTTCTTCATTAACAAACCTGGAGGTATTCATGAAGCGTCAACTTCAACAGGGCTTCACCCTGATTGAACTGATGATCGTGGTGGCGATCATCGGTATCCTGGCCGCCGTGGCCCTGCCCGCGTATCAGGACTACACGAAGCGCGCCAAGATGTCCGAGGTGATCCTCGCGGCGTCCGCCTGCCGCACGACCGTCACCGAGGTGTACCAGTCCGGTACGTCCACCACGATGACCGCCAACTCGTGGGGCTGCGAAGCGACGACCACGCAACCGTCGAAGTACGTCCGTTTCATTCTGACGAACGCCAACGGCGCGATCACCGTGATCCCGACTGCCATTGCCCAGGACGTGGATGGCACGACCGTGACGCTGGTTCCGACCTCCTCTGGCGGCACCAACGCGATGACCTACACGAACCAGGCCCAGACCATTTTCCAGTGGGTTTGCGGCAACACCACGCTGGGCACCACGACGCCCTCGAAGTTCCTGCCCGGCTCCTGCCGCGGCTGATCCACCATGTGGATGGAAAAAGGGGCCGCGAGGCCCCCTTTTTTTCGCAGGTTCGGCGCAGGTCGCCATGCAGGAGGAGCCGGGCTCGTCCCGTACACTTCCCGGCGTGGAGTTGACGATCCTGATGCCCTGCCTGAACGAGGCGAAGACGGTGGGACAGTGCGTGCGCGCCGCCGTCGATTACCTGCAGCGTTCCGGAACCAGCGGTGAGGTGGTCGTCGCCGACAACGGCTCCACCGACGGATCCCGGGAGATCGCCGAGGCGGCGGGGGCGCGCGTCGTCGCGGTTCCGCAGCGTGGCTACGGCGCGGCGCTCCTCGGCGGCATCGCCGCCGCGCAGGGCCGGTACGTGATCATGGGCGACGCCGACTGCAGCTACGACTTCACCAGCCTCGACGGCTTCGTCGAGCGCCTGCGCTCCGGCGCGCCACTCGTGATGGGCAACCGCTTCCGCGGCGGCATCGAGGACGGCGCCATGCCGTTCCTGCACCGCTACCTGGGCAATCCCGTCCTCAGTTTCATCGGCCGCCTGTTCTTCCGCACCGACATCGGCGACTTCCATTGCGGCATCCGTGGCTTCCACCGCGACTCCGTGGCGGCCCTGGGCCTGGTGAGCACCGGAATGGAGTTCGCCAGCGAGATGGTGGCCAAGGCGGCCCTCGCCGGCTTCCCGA
Source organism: Ramlibacter montanisoli (assembly GCF_013087525.1). GTDB lineage: Bacteria > Pseudomonadota > Gammaproteobacteria > Burkholderiales > Burkholderiaceae_C > Ramlibacter > Ramlibacter montanisoli. Next base: position 3,937,199 of record NZ_JABFCS010000001.1, read on the forward strand.
TCGCGGAGGTCCCGACCCGGCTGCGTCCCGACGGGCGCGATCGCCCGCCGCACCTCCGCACCTGGCGCGACGGCTGGCGCCATCTGAAATTCCTGCTGCTGTTCTGCCCGCGCTGGCTGTTTCTCTATCCCGGCGGGCTGCTGTTGCTCGGCGGTCTGCTCGGCCTGGGGGCACTGCAGCAGCCCTGGGCGCCCGAAGGCGGGCACGAGCTGCGGATCCATTCCATGCTGTACATGGCCGGCGCCATGGTCCTGGGGGTGCAGTTGCTGCAACTCGCCGTGCTGACGAAGTGGGTGGGCGTGCTCTCGGGCATCGTGCCCCCGCCTGCGTGGTTGCGGCGGGCGGAGCGCTTCCTGAGCATCGAAGTCGGGCTCGTCGCGGGCATCGGCCTGGTCCTGGCGGGGCTGGTCTGGTCCGTCGGCCTCGTGCAGCGCTGGGGGGCGCGGGCTTCGGACCCCTGCCTCCGACCGAGGGCATGCGGGCTGCCATTCCCGCCATCACCCTGATGATCGTGGGCATGCAGGCAGTCGCCGGGACGCTGTTCGCCGGCGCCATCGAACTGGCCTGGCGCACGGCGCGGCAGAAGCGCGATGCGTGAGGCTGGCGGGCACCCGGCAGCGGCATGGCTGCTGCAGCGCGAGGCCTGGGTGGTATGCCTGGCGGGCGCAGCGATCTTCGCGGCCATTCCGCTCTGGCTGGGGTACATGGGCATCAGCTGGGACGCACTGAACCACCACATCTACCTCGGGTGGACGGCAGAACAACCGCGCTTCGACCGGGACTTCGTCGCTGCCGCCTACCAGTCGTACCAGTTCCCGTACCTGTACTGGCCGTTCTACAAGCTCGCCATGGCGGGCGTGAGCGGGGCCACTGCCGGAGCCGTGCTCGCTCTGCTGCACGCCACCGCGATCCCCGCGGTGTGGATGATCGCCCGCAGCTGCATCCCGGGCGAGGACCTGTTCGCCGCCGGCATGCGCTTGCTCGCGGTCCTGCTTGCATTTCTCACGGGCGCGGTGCTTTCGCTGTTCGACGCCACTTCGAACGACCTCATGGCGGCGATCCCGCTGCTCTGGGCATATGCGTTCGCGCTGCGGCCGCTCGCCGTGGCGGATGCGTCTGCCCTGCGCTGCGCACTGGTCTCGGGGGCCTTCGCCGGCATGGCAGTCGCCTTCAAGCTCAGCAATGGCTTTCTCGTCGTGGTGCTGCCGCTCCTCTGGACTTGGCCGGCAGGCACCGTGTCGGCCCGGCTGGTCCGCTGCGTTGCCGCGGGGCTGCCTGCTGGCGGCCCTGGTGCTGTGCTATGGCTACTGGGGCTGGCAACTCTGGTCCCACTTCGGCAACCCGATCTATCCCATGTACGACGAGGCGTTCGGGCCCGTGCGCGAGCTGCTGGAGTGGCGGCCATGACGCGCTTCCAGCCGGACACCCTGCTCCAGGCGCTGCTGCGCTTCTTCGACATGGTCGCGCCGGACGCCAACATTTACCTTGAGATCCCGGCCCCGGACCTGCGATTCGCGGCGATCGCGGTGCTGGCCTTGGTGGCGGCGCTGCTGTGGCGCAAGCTCCCGCCGCAGCGCAACGCGGTCTTCGCGCTGCTCGCGACGCTGCTGCTGTCGACGGCGCTGTGGCTCGCGACCACGGGCAACGGCCGCTACTTCATGGCCATGCTGGTGTGCGCGGGTCCGCTGGCGATCGCGCTGATCTGCCTGCTGCCCGTCACGCGCGGGTTCAAGGCGCTGCTGGCGCTGCTGCTGGTGGCGGGTCAACTGTTCGTCGTGGCGCAGCAGCCCCCGTGGGGCAGCTGGTCGATGCTGCAGTGGAGAACCGGCCCCTACTTCGCCGTGGATCTCGGGCCCGAGCAGGTCCGCGCGCCGGCGACGACGTATGCGAGCCTCTCCCTGCTCACGTACTCCCTGATCGCGCCGCAGTTCCCGCCGGAGTCCCGCTGGATCAATCTCTACACCAGCGGGGAGGACCAGCGCACCGACGCCTTCCTGCGCCGGGCGGTGATGCAGGGCCCGGTCCGGCTGCTCGCGCCTTCGATGGCGTGGGCCAGCGAGAAGGATGGGCGTCCGACGCCCGAGATGGTCAAGGCGCTGGACAAGCTGGCCGCGCGGCGCAACCTGCGCATAGCCGGCAGCTGCGATTTCATCAACTCCCCGGGTCTCGTGCAGATGGCGGAAAGCCTCGGCAAGGACGAGGCGACGCGTCTCGGGTTCTGGACCTGCCCGGTCGCCTACCAGGCCGGACTGGCGCAGGAAGTGCAGCCGGCCGCTGCACCCAGGGAGGTGCTGCAGGTATTCGCCAAGCTCGGCGAGCTGTGCCCGCGCTTCTTCCCGCCCGGTGAGACGAGCCTGCGCCGCCTGCATGACGGCTGGTTCCGCGCTTATCCCCACTCCCAGACCAAGTTGTACGTCCTGGACAACGGAGAGGTCTGGTACCACTTCTGGCGTGCCCTCAACCCGGTGATGGTGGGCAAGGCGGCGGACCTGGTTGCGGGCGAGGTGCAGATCGACTGCCTCGGTGTTCGCAACGATGGAGCCTGGCGCACGGGGGCGAAGTGAGCGCCCCGGGGATCGGTGCACCCCCGCCGTGAGCGCGGTGGTCGTCAACTGGAACGGCTGGCGGGACACCGCGTTGTGCCTCACGAGCCTGCTCGCGCAGGAGGACGCCGACCTGCGCATCGTGGTCTGCGACAACGCTTCGGGTGACGATTCGGTGGTGCAACTGCGCACATGGATCGCGGACCGGCCGGGCGCGGAGCAGGAGCGACTTCACCTGTTGCCGCTCGAGCGCAATCGAGGCTACGCCGGCGGGCTGAACGCCGGCATCCGCTGGGCGCAGGCGCATTGGCCCGCCGCGCTCTTCTGGCTCCTGAACAACGACCTGCACGCGGAACCGGCCGCCCTGCGCGAACTGGTCGCCGCGCGCGCACGCGTGCCCTCGGCGGGACTTTGCGGCTCGGTGCTGCTGGAATGGAACGAGCCCTCCCGGGTGCAGGCGGTCGGCGGCCGCTACCGCAAGTGGCTGGGGGTGGGGTGGCACGAGAAGACGCCGGTCGAGGCACCGGACGACGTTTGCCTGACGATGGACTATCCCGTGGGCGCCTCGCTGCTGGTCGGGAGAGACTATCTCGAACGCGTCGGGCCGATGGAGGAAAGCTACTTCCTCTACGGCGAGGAAGTGGATTGGGTCGAACGTGGCCGGCGCCTGGGATACGTCCCGGTGGTGGCCCTGCGCAGCCGGCTGCGCCACAAGGAAGGTGCCAGCCCGGCTCCATGGGAGGCGTGCGCCGCAAGTCCCTGCTGTCGGAGCGCTATGGCGTGGTGAACCGGCTGCGGGTCACGCGCAAGTTCTGGCCCTGGCTGCTGCCGGTGGTGTGGTCCAGCCTGCTGCTGGTGGCGCTCGATCGCATGGTGCACGGCGAGTGGGCCCGCGCGCTGCTGGTGTTGCGCCTGATGTTCTCGCCGCGCCAATGGAGCGCATGATCGCGGCGGCGCGGGTCAGGCCGACGCCTGGGGCTCCCGGCGGGCCCAGATGATCGACTCGAAACCGTAGAGCGCCCAGGTGGCGCTGCCGGGCACGTTGCGCGAAGCCAGGCGTCCCAGGGGCTCGAACAGCAGGCCGATCGCGAACAGCAGCCCGGGGCGGTAGCGCTGGCAGGTCAGATCCGTGGCGAGGCCGCATTCGCCCAGCTTCCCCAGCACGGAGGACCAGGATGGCACCTCCCGATGCGTCGGGTCGTCGAAGAAGTTCAAGGTGCCCCGGCGGCTCGGAAACTTCACGCTTGCCTCGCAGGGAAAGGCAAGGTAAAGGCGTCCGCCTGGCCGCAGTGCCCGCGCCATCGCCTGCAGCACCGCCTGCGGATCGAGGCAATGTTCCAGGTTGTGGGACGACACCACCGCGTCCATCTGCCCCTCGTAGCGATCGAGCGCGCCCGCGAACTGATCGGGAGGAACGACGACGTACGAATCCGCGTAGTCGATCGACGCGCCCTGCTGGTTGTAGTCGCCGACGTCGAGCCCGTGGTAGACCAGGTCGGGCCGCAGGATCTTCGCGTCGCGCGGCGAGTTGTTGCCGCAGCCCACGTCCAGCACCCGCGCTCCTTGCGGCAGGGACTGCAGGAAGGCCAGCTTGCCGCGTGCCCGCAGTCGCGTGACGAGCGCATGACGCAGGCGGGTGGCGAGAGGACGGGGCAGGCTCATTCGCCGATTATGCTTGGCCAGTCCGCGGCTTCGCATGTCGTTCGGGCCGGTGCGAGAGGTATGTCACACCGTGCTGTGCCGCAGGATGTCCTCCAGCGTCATCCGTTCGAAGAACTCCCCCTTGGGCACGCGCCCGAAGCGCTCGTAATCGGGATCGTGCATGGGCTCCGCCTTCCACACCCACCGCGCACCCGGCGGGCACTTGCGCAGCGGGTGGGTGGGACCGAAGATGCCCAGCACGTTGGCGTTGACGGCGGCCGCCATGTGCATCAGACCCGTGTCCGTGGTGTACACCGCCTCCGCCTGGGCCAGCACGCCCCAGGACTGCGGCAGGCTGGTCGTGCCGCACAGGTTGATCGCGCCGTAGGCGGCGAAGGGCTCGTAGTAGGCGCGCTCCGAGCGCGAGCCGAGGAAGACCACCTGCCGCCGGCTCGCGAGATGTGCCACCAGCCCCTCGAACAGCGGTCGCGGCAACTGGCGCACGTCGGAGGTCTCGCCCGGGTTGTTGCCGCCCGCGTTGATCGCCACCACGTAGGGGCCAGGCACCGCGTAGGGCACGGCAGGCGGCAGCTCCAGGCGGCGGTCCGCGCGGTCCACCGGCAGGCCGGCGGCCTCCAGCAGGTCCAGGTAGTAGTCGACGTCGGTGCGCAGCGCGCCGAAGGGGACGCTCGCGGTGTTCGGCCAGCCTTCGATCGCGCGCCGGCGGTAGCCGATGCGGCGCGGCGCGCCCGCCAGCCAGGCCAGCCAGGTGAAGATCCAGTGCTTGTCCAGCACGTAGATCACGTCGTAGCCGCGCAGCTTGGCGCGGATGTCGCGCAGCCGCGCCGCGTGTGCGCCGAACAGGATGCCGTCGTCGAAGTCGATGACGCGATCCAGGTGCGGATTGCCTTCGAGCACCGCGCGGAAGGAGCGGCCCACGAGGTAGTCGATCTGCGCTCCGGGCAGCTGGCGGCGCAGCTGCCGCACCAGCGGCGTGGTCATCACCACGTCCCCCAGCGCGCCTATCTTCCACAGCAGCACCTTCATCCGCGCCCCTTCCTCGTCGCGGGACTATAACCAAGCGCTGGGTTAGCATCTCGCCCGATGCCCGCACCGCCCGACTCCCTGCAAGCCGCCCGCGTGCACTTCGTGCACGAATGGCTCACCGACTGGGGCGGCTCCGAGGACGTCACGCGCGCCATGCTGCGCGCGGTGCCGGGGCAGGCGCTGCACGCCACCATCGACTTCCTCAGCCCGCAGAATCGCGCGAAGTTCGGCGAAGTCCCGGTGCGCACCACCTTCCTGCAGAAGGCCCCCGGCATCCGCAAGCACTTCTCCCACTACCTGCCGCTGACGCCGCTGGCGGTCGAGACCCACGACCTGCGCGACGCGCAGGTAATCGTCTCCAGCTCGCACGCGGTGGCCAAGGGCGTGCTCACCAGCGCCGAACAGCTGCACGTGAGCTACGTGCATTCGCCCATGCGCTACGCCTGGGACTTGCACCACGAGTACCTGGACGACTACGGACTGTCGCGGGGCGTGAAGGGGCTGCTGGCGCGCTACCTGTTCCACCGCCTGCGCAACTGGGACCGGCAGACCGCGAACAACGTCGACCTGTTCCTGGCCAACTCGCGGCACGTGCAGCGGCGCATCTGGCGCACCTACCGGCGCCTCGCGCGCGTGCTCTACCCGCCGGTGCAGGTGGGCCGCTTCCGCTTCGAGCCGCGCAAGGGCGACCACTACGTGACGGTCTCGCGCCTGGTCTCCTACAAGCGCATCGACCTGCTGCTGGAAGCCTTCCGCGCCATGCCGCAGCGCAAGCTGGTGGTGATCGGCGACGGCCCCGAGGCGCCGCGGCTGCGGGCGATGTGCCCGCCCAACGTGGAGATGCTGGGGTTCCAGTCCGACGAGGCGGTGCAGCAGCACCTGGGCGGCGCGCGCGCCTTCCTGTTTGCCGCGCACGAGGACTTCGGCATCTCGCCGGTGGAGGCGCAGGCCTGCGGCACGCCGGTGATCGCCTACGGCGTCGGCGGCTCGCGCGAGACGGTGCGCGATCTGCGCAGCGAAGCCCGCCCCACCGGCCTGCTGTTCGACGCGCAGACACCGGCCAGCCTGCAGGCCGCGGTGGAAGCCTTCGACGCGGCGAACATCGATCCGCACGATTGCCGCCGCTGGGCCGAAGGCTTCGACGAACCGGTGTTCCAGGCCAGCTTCCGCGCCATCCTGGAGCAGGCCTGGGCGGCCTGGTGCCGCGATCCCTGCTCGGTCGAGGCCGGCGCCGGCGTGCCGGCCGGCCTCGAAGCCCCTCCCCGCCCCCTGCAAGCCTGAAGCGCGTGAAGCTCCCCGTCGTCCCCCCGCGCGCGGCGCGCTCGCCTTCGTGCTCGCCGCCATCCCCTGGCTCAATCCCTTGTCCACCGGGCCTTCGCCCGCGGTCACGCCCTGGCTGGCCGCCGCGGCCTGCGCCCTGCTGCTGTGGCTGCTCGCACTCGCCGGTCCCCGGCCGCCGCGCCTGCCGCGCGCGCTGCTCTGGAGCTGCGTGGCCCTGGTCGCCTGGGCCGTCGTCTCGCAACTCACGCTGCGGCCGGAAACGGTGATGCTCGCCGCCGGCCTCGCGCTGATCGTCCTGGCGGCCGGCTTCGCGCAGGACGAGGGCCTGGCGCAGGCGCTGCAGGCGGGCGTGCTCGCCGCGGCGGCGGTGAGCGCCCTCATCGGCCTGTGCCAGTACTTCGGCATCGCCGCCTGGTTCAGCCCGTGGATGAACGCGGCCGAAGCGGGCGAGGCGTACGCGAACCTGCGGCAGCCGAACCAGTACGCCAGCCTGTGCTGGATCGGCGGCGCGATCCTGCTGTTCGGGACGGTGCGCGTGCCGCGCCGGGCCTCTTTCGCGCTGGTGGTGCTGCTCGCCGCCGGCAGCGCGGCCTCGGTGTCGCGCACGGGCATGCTGCAGGGGCTGGTGCTCACCGTGCTGTCCGCCTGGTGGGCCGGGCCGCAGCGGCGCCAGCGGCTGGTGCTGTGCGCGGTGGCGGCCCTCGCCTACTTCGCGGCCACCGTGCTGCTGCCGATCCTGCTGGAAGCCCTGAACGGGCGATGCCCGCGCGCACGCTCTGGGGCCGCCTGGGTGGCGGCCAGCCTTGCAGCAGCCGGATCGTGCTCTGGTCCAACGTGCTGCAGCTGGTCGCGCTGCATCCGCTGACCGGCTGGGGCTGGGGCGAACTCGATTACGCGCACTTCGACACCCTGTACGCCGGCGGCACCGGTGCCCGCTTCTGCGACATCCTGGACAACGCGCACAACCTGCCGCTGCACCTGGCCGTTGAACTCGGCCTGCCGGCCGCCCTGCTCGTTTGCGGCGCGAGCGCGTTGTGGGCCTGGCGGCAGCAGCCCTGGCGCGAGTCCGATTCCCTGCGCCAGCTGGCCTGGGCGGTGCTGGCGCTGGTGCTGCTGCACAGCCTGCTCGAATACCCGCTCTGGTACGCCCCCTTCCAGATCGTGTCCGGCGCCGCGCTGGGCTGGTTGCTGCGGCCGGAGGCCGGGGAGGACACGGCGCCCGCCGCGCGCGTGCCGGGTGCGATCGCCGCCGTGCTGCTGCTCGGGGCCACCGGCTACGCCGCCTGGGACTACACGCGCGTGAGCCAGATCTACCTGCCGCCGGAGCAGCGGCGCGCCCGCTGGAGCGAGGACACGCTGGACCACGTGCGCCGCTCCTGGCTGTTCGCCGGCCAGGCGCGTTTCGCCGACCTCACGCTGGTGAATCCGCAGCGCGACAACGCGCAGTGGATGCACGAGCTGTCGCGCCGGGTGCTGCACTATTCGCCGGAGCCGCGCGTGATCGAACGCGCGATCGAGAGCGCCACCTACCTCGGGCAAGTCGACGAAGCGGTGCTGATGCTGGCGCGCTACCGCGCGGCCTTTCCGCGCGAATACGAAGCGTGGCGGCAGGCGCAGCGCATGCCGCTGCAGTTCGGCCGCTAGGGGGCGACGTAGCTGCCCGACTTGCCGCCGTGCTTTTCCAGCAGCCGCACTTCGGTGATGGTCATGCCGCGATCCACGGCCTTGCACATGTCATAAACGGTGAGCAGTGCAACGTTGACCGCGGTGAGCGCCTCCATCTCCACGCCCGTGGGGCCGACGGTTTCGACGGTGGCCGTGCAGACCACCGCCGCCGGTCCCGCGCCCTGGGCCTCCTCGAGCTCGAAATCGAGCGCCACGCGGGTCAGCGCCAGCGGATGGCACAGGGGAATCAGGTCGCTGGTCTTCTTGGCCGCCTGGATGCCGGCGATCCGGGCGATCCCGAGCACATCGCCCTTCTTTACGTTGCCGTCACGAATGATGGCGAAGGTAGCCGCTAGCATTTCGATGCGGCCGCGGGCCACGGCGACGCGGTGCGTTGCCGCCTTGGCGGCAACGTCTACCATGTGCGCCTGACCTTGCTTGTCGAAATGGGTAAGACCGCTCATGCAACAACCCTCTGTTTCCCTTGACCATCATACGGCCAGCTTCGACTGGCGCGCCCGGGCGCGCGCGGCGGGCATCCACCTGGCCCTGAGCGCCGTGGTGGCGGTGCTGGCCGGCCTGCTGGTGTTCGCGCTCTGGTATCCCTATCCCTACCGCGAGATCTCGGGCGGCCGCGAGCTGTTCCTGCTGGTGGTGGCGGTGGACGTGGTGCTGGGGCCGCTGCTGACCTTCGCGGTCTTCAACCGGGCCAAGCCCGAACTGCGGCGGGACCTGGCCGTGATCGTGGCGCTGCAGCTCGCGGGCCTGGCCTACGGGCTGTGGACGGTGCAGCTGGCCCGGCCGGTGCACATGGTGTTCGAGTACGACCGCTTCCGCGTGGTGCACCGGGTCGACATCCCCGCCGAGCTGGAGCCCCTGGCGCCGGCCGGGCTCGAAGTCGCGCCCTGGGGGCGCCGACGCTGCTCGCGCTGCGCCCCTTCCGCAGCCCGCAGGAAGACACGGAGATGACCCTGGCCGCGCTGCAGGGGCTGCACCTGTCGGCGCGGCCTGAGCTGTGGCAGTCCTACGCCACCGGTCGCGAGGCCATCCTGCGCGCGGCCAAGCCGGTCACGGAGCTGAAGAGCCGCTTCCCGCAACGCGCCGCCGAGATCGACGCGGCCCTGCGCAACACGGGACGCGACGCCACGCAAGTCGCATACTTGCCCCTGATCGCGCGCAAAGCGGAGGCCTGGACGGTCCTGCTGGACGCGAAGACCGCCGAAGTCCTCGGCTACCTCCCGGTGGATTCGTTTTGAAGCTTCCTTCCTTCCCGCGCGGCCGGCTGCTGGCGGCCGCACTCGCATGCAGCATCGCGCTGGGCACGCCCGCGCGCGCGCAGTTGCCGGCGATGGGCGAAGGCGGGGAGATGAACGTGGCCGCGGAGCGCAAGCTGGGCGAGCGCATCGCGCGCGAGCTGTACCGCGATCCCGACTACATCGACGACCCGGTGCTGGTGGAATACATCCAGGGCATCTGGCAGCCGCTGCTGGCCGGGGGCGCGCGCGCGGCGAGCTCACCGGCGACATCGACCAGCGTTTCGCCTGGCAGGTGCTGCTTGGCAAGGACCGCAGCATCAATGCCTTCGCGCTGCCCGGAGGCTGGCTGGGCCTGCACCTGGGGCTGGTGAGCGTGACGGCCAACCGCGACGAGCTGGCCTCGGTGCTGGCGCACGAACTGAGCCACGTGACGCAGCGCCACATCTCGCGCCTGGTCACCGCGCAGAGCCAGCAGACGCCGTGGATGATGGCGGCGATCCTGCTGGGCGCGCTGGCGGTCAGCCGCAACCCGCAGGCCGGTGGCGCGATCATCAGCGGCACCTCCGCGCTGGCCGCGCAGCAGCAGCTGAATTTCTCGCGCGACATGGAGCGCGAGGCCGACCGCATCGGCCTGGGCGTGATGGAGGCCGCGGGCTTCGAGCCGCAGGGCTTCGTCACCATGTTCGAGAAGCTGCAGCAGGCGCACCGCCTGAACGACACCGGGGCCTTCCCCTACCTGCGCACGCACCCGATGAACACCGAACGCGCGGCCGACATCCAGTCGCGCCAGCAGCTCTCGGGACGCGGTCCGGCGCAGGCCACGATCGAACACTCGCTCGCATCGGGCCGCGCGAGGGTGTTCGCCAACCCCGGGGTGGACACGCTGCGCGGCATGCTCACCGAGGTCGACAGCAGCAGCTTCGCGGCGCAGCCGAAGGCGCGCCAGGCGGGGGCGCTCTATGCCGCCGCCTTCGCCGCCGCGCGCCTGCGCGAGCCGGCCAACGTGACGCGCATGCTCGCGCGCCTGGACACCGCGGTCGCCGGCGACGCCACCGGCCAGCGGCTCGCGCGCCTGCTCGCCGCCGAGATCGCGCTCGGCCAGGGCGACGCGGCCCGCGCGCTGAAACTGGTGGACATGGAAAGCCGGCGCCGCCCCGACGTGCTGATCGGATCGCAGGCGCAGATCCGCCTCGGCCAAGCGGGCGAGGTTGCCCAGCGCCTGCAGACCTGGGTGGCGAGCCAGCCGCGCGACGCGGCGGCCTGGCAGCTGCTCGCGGCCGCCTACACGGCGCAAGGCCAGGGCGTGCGCGCCGTGCGCGCGGAAGCGGTCGTCGCGGGTGGCGCAGCTCGATTACACGGCGGCGCTCGATCGCTTCAAGGCGGCGCAGGACATGGTGCGCCGGGGCGCGGGCGACCACATCGAGGCGTCGATCATCGACACCCGTGCGCGCCAGGTGGAATCACTTCTTCGCGAACAGGCGCTCGAGCGCTGACTCGATCACCACGCTCAGCGCGGTGTAAATCAGGGAGCCGACCAGGGCGGCGAGGAAGTTGCGCACCGCGAAGCCATCCAGCAGCGCGGCGGCCGCCCAGAACATCACGGCGTTGATCACGAACAGGAACAGGCCGAGGGTGAGCACGGTCACCGGCAGCGTCAACACCACGAGCACCGGCCGCACGATCGTGTTGAGCAATCCCAGCACCAGCGCGGCGAGCATCGCGGCCCCGAAGGAGGGCACCTGCACGCCGCTGTACACATAGGCCACGAACAGCAGCGCGGACGCACTGAGCAGCCACTTCGCGATGAGCTTCAGCATGGGCGCGGAGCATAGCACCGCGCCGGCAGGCTCCTAGTCGCAGGCGAGCAGCAGGGCGGCGCTCATTCCGAGCAGCGAACCGGGCTTGAAGCGGCGCTCGTCGGGTGCGCCGTCGTCGCTGCGGGGGCGACGCGCATCGAGCACGCGCACCGTGCCGTGTTCCGCCATGAGGGCGCGCGTGAGTTCCGGCAGCGGGCCTCGGGCCAGCACCGGGGTGACCGCGTCACCCCGCGCGCGCAGCGGCGGCACCATCTGGTCGAACACCTTGTCGGCCCACTTGGCCCGCCAGTTCTCGCGCGCCGAGTGGCTCACCCACTTGCTGATGCGGTGCGTCATGCGCGGCGCGCAGGCCACCAGCACCCAGTGCGTGGGCTCCCCGTCCACGCCCGGCATGCGCTGCCGGGCGTAGGCCGGGTCGTCCAGGTACACGATCACCTTGTTCATGCGGCCTCCTGCGGTGCCGCCCGGGGATCAGGCGGCGTCGGACTGGCGCGGCCCGCGGGTGGCGAGCCAGCCCGCCCCGAGCACGCCGGCGACGCACACAGCATACAAACTCCAGCGCGCGATTGCACTCGGGTCGAACACGCCGCGCAGCAGGGGTTCGCTGACGATCATCTTGGCGGCGGTGAAGGCCAGGACGGCGGCACCGAGCTGGATGATGATGGGGAAGCGCTCCACCAGCTTCAGCACCAGCTTGCTGCCGAACACCACGATCGGGATGCTGACCAGCAGGCCGATGACCACCAGGTCGAAGGAGCCGTGGGCCGCGCCGGCCACGCCCAGCACGTTGTCGATGCCCATGAGCGCGTCGGCGATCACGATGGTCTTCATGGCGCCCCAGAAGGTGGTGGCCATCGGGCCGTGTTCGTCGTTGCCACCGTCGTCCGCGACCAGGCGGTAGGCGATCCACAGGAGGGCCGCGCCGCCGATGCCCATGAGGCCCGGGATCTTCAGCAGCCACACCACGCCGACCGTCATGGCGGAACGCACCACGATGGCCCCGCCGGTGCCCCAGATGATCGCCTTGTTCTTCAGGTGCGGCGGCAGGTTGCGGGCGGCCAGGGCGATCACGATGGCGTTGTCGCCGGCGAGCACCAGGTCGATGAGGATGATGGCCAGCAATGCGGACCACCAGGCGGCAGACATGAATTCCATGCGAATAGCTCCGAAACAAGACACATTCTGCCCGCAGCGGGGTGGGATCGGAGTGCGCGGAAGGGGCGCGGAATGCTTCGATCCGGACCCGCCGGGGCCCGATCGAAGGTCTTGCTCGGCCGCACCGCTGTACAGTGGGCCCGGCGCGCCGGAAGCCTTGTGCTCCGTATTGACGACGCGCCGACATGGGAGCTACTCCCCTTCGCTGCTGAAATTAGACCACAGGGGGCCGATTCACGCAGCAGTACTAACGCGTATCATGCCTCTCCGCTGTCCTACGCCGCAGTACCCACCCGCCATGGCTGGCATCCACATCACAGACATCGAAGCCGCCATCAACTTCTGGCGCGGCCGCAAGCCGTCCCCGGACGGCGTGACGCTCGCGCCCGAGCTGAAGGCGCTGGCCGAGGTGTACGCGCTGATGGTGTTCCATCGCGAGGACGAGGCGGACGAGTCCGGCTTCCCGCCCGCCGCCTACGCCGCCTGGAAGGCCTGGTACGACACCCAGCCCGACACCCCTGCATCGCGATCTGCTCGACCAGCCAGGGCGATGCGGAGTGCAAGGGCTGCGGCCGCAGCTTCGACGAGGTGCAGCACTGGCCCGAGCTGAGCCCGGCGCAGAAACGCCAGGTGTGGCGGCGCATCACGCTGCTGGGCGACGCCTGGCGCTTCAACCGCTATGCGGAACGCGCGGCCGGCGCCTCGGCCGAGCCCCGCTGATGCGGCGGCTGGTGCAGGCGCCCAATCTCGCGATCGGCTCGCTCTGGGTCGACATGCTGTGCCAGGCCGGGATCGCGGCCAGCCTGCAGCGCCAGTTCCTCTCCAGCGCCGCCGGCGAACTGCCGCCCGACCAGTGCCTGCCGGAGGTCTGGATCAGCGACGACGGGCAGCTGGAGCAAGCGCGGCGGCTGCTCGACCAGCTGCTCAGCGTGCCGCAGCGACGGTGGAACTGCATTTGCGGGGAACTGGTCGAGGGTGGCTTCGAGTCGTGCTGGAGCTGCGGCAGGCCAATGCCCTAGCTGGGGTTCGCTTCGCTCACCACCAGCCTGCGAGAAGCCGCCGGGTAGGCTGGCGGTGAGCGCCAGCGAACCCCAGCTGGCTATTTCCAGCGCAGCGGCTCCACGTCCACGTGCCGCACCTGGTCGCCGAGCATCAGCGCCCCCTCCTGCACCGTCGCCTGCAGCTGCATGGAACGCTGCGCCAGCGCCGCCAGCTGCTGCGAGGCTTCCGCCGGCACGCGCCAGACCTGCAGGTTGGACAGGCGCGTGAGCTTGGTCTCCACGCCGCGCCACCAGACCTCGGCCGCATGGTGGAAGCAGTACACCGCCACCTGGTCGGCCTGCCGGCAGGCCTTGGCCATGGCCACTTCGTCGGGCTGGCCCACCTCGATCCAGCGGCGGGTGAGGCCGGTGAAGTCGCGCAGCCAGACGTCCGGCTCGTCCGGGTCGCTCAGGCCCTTGCCGAAGGCCAGGGTGCCGTCGCCGCCGCAGACGGTCTGCAGTTCGTGCGCGTGGAAGGCCAGCGCCGCCAGCCGCACCATCATGCGTTCGTCGGTCTCGCTGGGATGGCGCGCCAGGGTGAGCGCGTGGTCGGCGTAGTAGGCGTGGTCGATGTCGGCCACGGCGAGCTGCGCCTTGAAGACGGTGGATTTGAGGGCCAAGGGGAGACCTAGACGCGGCGCGCGAGTTCGGCCGCCTTGCCGACGTAGGAGGCGGGGGTCATCGCGAGCAGCCGGTCCTTCTCGGACTGCGGGATTTCCAGCGAGCGCACCAGCGCGTGCAGGTCCTCCGGGCGCACCTGCTTGCCGCGCGTGACTTCCTTGAGCTTCTCGTAGGCGCCCTGCACGCCGTAGCGGCGCATCACGGTCTGGATCGGCTCGGCGAGGACTTCCCAGGAAGCATCCAGGTCCGCCTGCAGCGCCTCCTCGTTCAGCTCCAGCTTGCCCAGGCCGATGCCCAGCGAGTGGTAGGCCAGCGCCGCGTAACCGAGCGCCACGCCCATGTTGCGCAGCACCGTGGAGTCGGTCAGGTCGCGCTGCCAGCGCGACACCGGCAGCTTCTCCGACAGGTGGCGCAGCAGCGCGTTGGCCAGGCCCAGGTTGCCTTCGGCGTTCTCGAAGTCGATCGGGTTGACCTTGTGCGGCATGGTGGACGAACCGATCTCGCCCTCGCGCAGCCGCTGCTTGAAGTAGCCCAGGCTGATGTAGCCCCAGGCGTCGCGGCACCAGTCCACCAGGATGGTGTTGGCGCGGGCGACGGCGTCGAACAGCTCCGCCATGTAGTCGTGCGGCTCGATCTGGATGCTGTAGGGCTGGAAGGTCAGGCCCAGGCCCAGGGGCTCGGGCGACTCCACCACCTTGCGGCTGAAGGCTTCCCAGTCGAACTCGGGCCAGGCCGCCAGGTGGGCGTTGTAGTTGCCGACGGCGCCGTTCATCTTGGCCATCAGCTTCACGCCGGCGATGCGCTCGCGCGCGGCGGCCAGGCGCACCACCACGTTGGCGATCTCCTTGCCCACGGTCGTGGGGCTGGCGGTCTGGCCGTGCGTGCGGCTGAGCATGGGCACCGCCGCATGCGCGTGCGCCATCTCGCGCAGGCGTGCAATCAGCGCGTCCAGCGCCGGCAGGATCACCTGGTCACGCCCTCCCTTGAGCTGCAGCGCGTGGCTGGTGTTGTTGATGTCCTCGCTGGTGCAGGCGAAGTGCACGAACTCGCTGGCGGCGCGCAGTTCGGGCCGCGCCTCGAACTTGGACTTGATCCAGTACTCGACCGCCTTCACGTCGTGGTTGGTGGTCTTCTCGATCTCCTTGATGGCCACGCCATCGGCCTCCGAGAAATTCTTGACCAGCCCGAGGAGGTAAGTGCGCGCTCCCGGCGAAAGCGGCTTGAATTCGCCGAAGCCGGCGTCGGACAGGGCGATGAACCAGCAGACTTCCACCTGCACGCGCTTGTGCATGTAGCCCTGTTCGCTCATCAGCGGGCGCAGCGGCGCCAGGCGCGCGGCATAGCGGCCGTCCAGCGGGGACAGCGCGGAAATCGTGGAGACGGCCATGCCCGAATTGTAGGCGCCGCCCCACCGGGGCTTTCCCCGCCGCGCATGTCGCGGGTGAACGACAGCCGACAAAATCTCTTCCCATAGAATGAATCCGTCCCTCCCCCTCCAAGAACTCGAACAGCATCGACCATGAAGTTGATCGGATCCACCACCAGTCCCTACGTGCGCAAGGTACGCGTCGTGATGGCCGAGAAGAAGCTGGACTACCAGTTCGTCGAGGAGGACGTGTGGTCGGCGGATACCACCATCATGCAGTCCAACCCGCTGGGCAAGGTGCCCTGCCTGGTGATGGAAGGCGGCGAGGCGCTGTTCGATTCGCGCGTGATCGTCGAATACCTCGACACGCTGTCGCCCGTCGGCAAGCTGATTCCCGCCGTGGGCCGGGAGCGCGCCGAGGTGAAGACCTGGGAGGCGCTTGCCGACGGCGTGCTGGACGCCCTGGTGCTCGCGCGGCTGGAATCCCACTGGGCCGGGCGCAAGAAGGAACAGCGTTCGCAGGCCTGGATCGACCGGCAGATCGACAAGGCCCAGGCCAGCCTGAAGGCGATGAGCCAGGGCCTGGGCGACAAGCCCTTCTGCGCCGGCATCTACCTGAGCCTCGCGGACCTGGCAGTGGGCTGCGCCCTCGGCTACCTGGACTTCCGCTTCGCCGAGATCGACTGGCGCAGCGCCTACCCAAACCTCGCCAAGCTGCAGGACAAGCTGATGCAGCGTCCCAGCTTCGTCGACAGCCTGCCGGCCTAGGAAGCGGCCCGGCGCTTGAGCCAGCGCATCAGGTTGCCGAGCACCGGCAGCTTCTCGTACACCTCCTCCGCCGCGTCCCAGTAGTCGCGGTGCGATGCGATGCGGCCGTCCGGCGCCAGCGTCAGGTGCGAGCCACCGCGCACCAGCTGCTCTTGCCCGCGCCGGAAGTTGCGGAAGCCGAAGCGGAAATCCCAGGCCAGGAAGACCTCGCTGCCCTGCTGGATGCGCGCGGTCACGGTGAAGCGCGGGGCGTCGAGGGCCTCGAACATGTGCGCGTAGATGCGTTGCACCGCCGGCAGGCCGCGCACTTCGTTGAAGGGGTCCTTGAACCAGGCATCGATGGTGTAGTACGCATCGAGCGCGCGCACGTGTTCGGGGGTCATGCCCTCGAACAGGGCGACGATGCGGTCCACCGCCGCGCCGGGGTTCACAGGCCGGTCCATCGCAACACCAGTTTCTCGTAGGTGCCGAAAGGCAGCAGGCGCAGCAGCTTCAGCCAGAGCGTGAAGCGCCGCGGGAAGTGGATCTCGAAGCGGCCGCGCTCCCAGCCGCGCAGGATGGCCTCGGCCGCCTGCTGCGGCGTCAGCAGGGCGGGCATCCGGAAGCGGTTCTGCGCGGTCAGCGGTGTCTCCACGAAGCCGGGATTGATCACGCTCACGCCGATGCCCATGGTGTGCAGGTCCAGGTGCAGCGTCTGCGCCAGCTGGATCAGGGCTGCCTTGGTGGGGCCGTAGGCCAGGCTGTTGGGCAGGCCGCGGTAGCCGGCCACGCTGGCCACCAGGCTGACGTGGCCGCCGCGCGCGAGCAGCGAGGGCAGCACCGCGTCCAGCACGTGCAGCGCGCCGACGTAGTTGACCTCCTGGTGGCGCAGCGCCTGCGCCAGGTCGAACGAGGTCGCGCGCATGGGCCGGTAATGGCCGGCGCAGTACATCACCAGGTCGAGCGGCCCGCCGCGCAGGACCTGCCGTGCCGCATCGGGCACCTGCAGGCGCTCGGTGGCGTCCAGCGGCACCACCAACGCGCCCGGGTGCCGGTCGGCGAAATCGCGCAGCGCCTGCGCGTCGCGCGCGCTCACGTGCACGATGGCGCCGCGTGCGTGCAGCGCCGAGGCGGTCGCGCGGCCGATGCCGCTGGAGGCGCCGACGATCCACACGCGCTTGCCCTGCCAGTCCACGATGCGCGGGTTCATGGTCGCCGCCGGAAAGAAAGCGTCACGTCGCCCAGGTGCACGCCGAACTTGGACATGGCGGTGCGATTGAGCAGCACCTCGCTGTCCACCGGGTGCATCCAGTCGTCCATCTGCACGTGCCAGGTGCGGCCCTGCACCGGCAGGGCAAGCGTGTAGTTCCAGCGCAGCGTGTTGCCGCTGGCCTGGCCGCTCGCCTCGCCGACCACGTCGTCGGCCCGCCCCACGTAGCGGCCGTCGGCCAGCTTGCGCACGCGCCAGATGCGTCGCTGCTTCGTGCCGTCGGAATAGGTGAAGTCCTCGTCCAGCACGCCCTCGTCGCCGTTCCAGCGGCAGTCCAACGCCACCGTGAAGCGCTTGACGACCTTGCCGCTGCGATCGGTGAACAGGCCCCAGCCGTCGACGCGGCCGTTGAAATAGGCGCGCATGTCCAGCACCGGCTGCTCGCGCGCGTACTCGCTCACTTCCGGTGCCGCGCATCCGGCCAGCAGCGCGGCGGCGGCGAGCATCGCCGTCCTTCGTTTCATCGTGTTCCTCCATTGCGGATGAGGGTGCGCCACAGCAGGCCGGCGGCGGCCACAGCAGGCAGGGCAGCAGGCAGTAGGCGGCCACCAGCGCCTGCAGCGCCTGCGGGTCGCGGCTGCCCGGCACGTAGCCGGCCAGTCCCAGCAGCGGCAAGGCCAGGCCCGCGGCCAGCGCCAGGTTGAATTTCGCGGCGAAGTTCCACCAGCCGAAGTACGCGCCTTCGGCCCGCCCGCGGTGGCCCGCCGTCCCGATCTGCCCCGCGAGCAGCGCGCCCGGCAGCGCCAGGTCGGTGCCGAGCGCCGCGCCGGACAGGAGGCAGACCAGCAGGAAGGCATTCGCATCGCCCGGTCCCAGCAGCGCGGCGCCCGCGAAGGCGGCGACGGCCACCAGCATGCCGGCCAGCCAGGTGCGCGCGAGTCCCAGCCGCGGCACCAGCGCCAGCCAGGCCGGAATGGCGAGCGCGGCGCTGAGGAAGTAGCTCGCCAGGAAGGCGGGCTCGAGCGCGGCCGGCGCCTGCAGGCGGTCCTGCACGAAGAACAGCACCAGCGTGGCGGGCACGGCGCTGGCGATGCCATTGAGCATGAACACGGCGAGCAGCCGGCGGAAGGCCGCGCCGCGCAGCGGCAGGCGCCAGTCGGATGCGCCCTGGCCGCTGCGCGCCTGCGGGTGCGGCGCGCGGGCCCAGGCCAGGCAGCCGAGCACCAGCGCCAGCGCCAGTGCTGCGGCGGTCGCGCCCAGCCCCGCGACCAGGGGCAGCACGGATGCCAGCAGCACGCCCGCCAGGCCCCAGGCTTCGCGCCAGGCCACGACGCGGCTGCGCTGCGCCTCGTCCCCTCCCAACATGGCCCCCAGGACTGGTGCGCGATGCTCAGCGCGCTGAAGGCCAGCGAGGTGATCGCCAGCGCCGCGGCCGCCCACGCGAGCAGCGCGAAGGTGCCGCGCAAGGGCGGATGGAACAGCAGCACGAAACCGGCGGCCAGCAGCGCCGCGGCCACGGCGCCGAAGCGCAGCACCGCGCGCGGCGAGCGTGCGAACAGGCGGTCGGACAGGCGCCCGATCCAGGGATCGAGCACGGCGTCGAGCAGGCGCGCCGCCAGCAGCACCGTGCCCAGTGCGGCCAGCGGCACGCCGAAGGCGCGTGCATAGTGGTTCGGCAGCAGCACGTACAGCGGCAGCGCCACGAAGGCGAGCGGCAGGCCCAGCAGGCCGTAGCGCCAGCCCTCCGCGGCGCCGAAACGCAAGGTGACGGCGTTCATGGCGGCGTGTCGGCCAGCAACGCCTCGCGCAGGGCCGGGGCCGAAGTCGCCGGGTCCAGCCAGATGCCGAAGAAGCGCGCGGAAAAGCCAGGTTCGGCGATCTCGCCGGCCGGCCTGCCGTTGACCAGGAACAGCGCGCCGCGCCCCGGCCGGTGCAGCCCGAGGATGCGGTCGCCGGCCTGCACGTCCGGCAGCAGGCGGCGCAGTTCGTCCTGCCAGCGCGCGGCGTCGCCCGGCGCGAGCGGCCCGGCGCGCCGCATCTCCTCGATCGAACGCTCGGCGATCTGGCGGGCCGAGAAGGCCCGCGCATAGGTGAGTTCCAGCGCCAGCACGTGCTGCGCGAAGCGGCCATGGCGGAACCCGGGCTCCACCCACAGGCGCGCGTCGTAGGCGCTGAAGCCGAACCACGTGAGCCGCCCCGAGCCTGCCGGCTGCAGCGCCGGCGCCCACTCGCGCAGCTGCGGCGACCCGGCCGCGGGCGGCGCGGCCAGCGAGAGCGCGAGCACGGCGGCGCTCAGGCGCGCTGCAGCGTGTACTGCACCACGTCGGTGTTGCGTTCGCCGAAGGCCGCCTCGCAGTAAGCCAGGTAGAACTCCCATGTGGCATGAACCTCTCGTCGAAGCCGAGCGCCAGCACCTCGCTGCGCCGGGCCAGGAAGCGCTCGCGCCAGCGGCGCAGCGTCTCCGCGTAGTCGCGCCCGAAGGCGAAGGCGTCCACCACCTGCAGGCCCGCCGCGTTCGCCGCCCGCTCGAATTCGCGCGGGCAGGGCAGGCAGCCGCCGGGAAAGACGTACTGCTGGATGAAATCGGTGGAGCGCACGTAGCGCTCCCACAGGCCGTCGGCGATCACGATGCTCTGGATGCAGGCGCGGCCGCCGGGCTTGAGCAGGCGCCGCACCGTCGCGAAGTACTGCGGCCAGTATTCGCGGCCGACCGCCTCGACCATCTCGATGGAGCAGATCGCATCGAAGGGCGCGTCGGCGACGTCGCGATAGTCCTGCAGCCGCAGGTCGCCGCGCGCCGCCAGCCCGGCGGCCTCCAGGCGCTGGCGCGCGAAGGCCAGCTGTTCGCTCGACAGGGTCACGCCCGTCACCTGGGCGCCGAATTCACCGGCGCCCATTTCGGCGAGCGCGCCCCAGCCGCAGCCGATCTCCAGCACGCGCGAGCCCGGCGCGACGCCGGCCATGCGCAGCGCGCGCCGAACCTTGGCGTCCTGCGCCTGCTCCATGGCTTGCCCGGGCGCTCCGTCGAACAGCGCCGACGAATAGTTCATCGTGCGATCCAGCCAGAGTGCGTAGAACGCGTTGCCCAGGTCGTAGTGGGCGTGGATGTTGCGGCGGCTGCCGGCGCGCGTGTTCCGGTTCAACAGGTGCTGCAGCCGGTGCGCGAGCCGGCCCCACCAGCTGCCGTACACCGCGTCCTGCAGTTCCTCGCGGTTGCGCAGCAGCAGCACCAGCAGCGCGGCGAGGTCGGGTGAATGCCACTCGCCGGCGATGTAGCCCTCGGCGAAGCCGACGTCGCCGCTGCGCAGCGCCCGCGTGAAGGGCCGCCAGCTGCTGAAGTGGATGGCCGCGTGCGGCTCGCCCTGGCCGCAGCGCTGCACCGCGCCATCGGGCAGGTGGACGTTGAGGCTGCCGTGGCGCAAGCGCGCCAGCAGGCGCAGCGCGGCGCGCGCCGCTGCGGGTGCGTCCTGGTTCCACGGAAGGCCAGCGGCCGTGGTCGTCGTGTTCATGCGGGGATTCAGCGGGTGAGGAAAGCGGAGGGAGCGGCCGGCTTGTGGAACAGCCGCAGGCGCGCGGCCCACAGCCGCAAGGCCTGCCAGTGGATGCGCGCGATGACGCCGAAGGTGAGCAGGGGATGGCGGCGCAGCGCAGCGCGCAGTGCGGGTGCGGTGGCCGGCTGCAGCCGGCCGCTGACGCTGGTCTGCAGCACCGGGCCCTGCGCGTCGCAGTAGTCGATGCGCGCCACCGTGCGATGGCGCTCGCGGCACAGCAGGAAGCGGAAGCGGTATTCGCCGGCCACCGGGCAGAAGGGCGACACGTGGAACACCTTGCGCGCCACCTGTTCGACGCCCCAGGCCGGCGCGTCGAGCAGGTAGCAATGGCGCTCGCCGAAGGTGTTGTTCACTTCGACCAGCACCGCGCGCAGCGTGCCGTCGGCGCGATGGCAGTACCAGAAGCTCACCGGCTTGAAGGCGTAGCCCAGCACGCGCGGATAGCAATGCAGCCAGGTTTCGCCGGTGGCGTCGGTGATGCCTTCGCGCTGCAGTGTCTCGTCGAGCCATGCCAGCGCGTCGTCGCGTCCGTCGCCATGGTCCCGGTCCCGGAAGCTGACCGCCGCGCGCCGGTTGCGCGCCAGTGCGCCGCTGCCTTCGCTGCGCATCGCGCGCATCGGCAGCAGCAGGAAGAAGGTGGGATAGGCGAAGGCGCGCGGCGCCGGCCGCAACCGGGCGTGGCGCACCTGGCCGATGCCCAGCTGCGGGCCTTTCACGCGGCCACCCCGATCGTCTCGCGGTGGTGGTCCATCCCGGCCTGCAGCAGCAGGCCGGCAGCCGCGGCCAGGCCCGACTTCAGGCCGTCCTCGTGGAAGCCATAGCCGGTCCAGGCGCCGGCGAACCAGGTGCGCCGGCGCCCCTGGACCGTCCCCAGCTGCGCCTGCGCCTCCACGGCGGCGTCGTCGAAGACCGGATGCGCGTAGCTGTATTCACCCATCACGCGGGTACGGGCGATGGGCCGCGCCGGATTCAGCGAGACGATCACCGGCTGCGTCCAGGGCAGGGGCTGCAGCCGGTTCAACAGGTAGTGCAGGCAGACCTGCGCGCCCTCGCCGCTGCCGGCGGCACGCTCGTAGTTCCAGGCGGCCCAGGCGCGCGGATGCGCGGGCAGCACGGAGCGGTCGGTGTGCAGCACCGCCACGTTGGGCTGGTAGCGGATCGCGCCGAGCAGCCGGCGTTCCTCCTCGCTGGGGTCCGCGAGCATGCCCAGCGCCTGGTCCGAATGGGCCGCGATCACCACGTGGTCGAAGCGCTCCCAGCCGGCCGGCGAGTGCACGTGCACGCAGTCGGCCTCGCGCCGCACCGACAGCACCGGCGCGTGGAGCCGCGCGTCGGGCAGCGTGGCGACGATCTTCTCCACGTAGTGGCGGGCGCCGCCGTTCACCGTGTGCCACTGCGGCCGGCCGGTCACCTGCAGCAGCCCGTGGTTGTGGCAGAAGCGGATCAGCGTGCCGACCGGGAAGCGCAGCATCTGTTCCGTCGGGCAGCTCAGATGCAGCCGATCATCGGCAGCAGGTACCAGTCGCGGAATTCGGGGAGAACCCGTGGATGCGCAGGAAACGCGCCAGCGGCTGCCCGAGCTCGCCATCCGCGTCGGCTTCGGCGATGCGGGTGGCCAGGCGGTTGAACCGCAGCAGTTCGGCGAGCATGCGCCAGAAGCGCGGCCGCAGCAGGTTGCCGCGCTGGCAGAACACGCTGGACAGGTTGCTGCCGCTCCACTCCAGCGGCTGCGTGCCGAAGGCGCCCGGAACCTGCACCGAGAACGACATGTCCGAGGGCGAGGTCCGCACCTGCAGCTGGCCGAACAGTTCGATCAGCGCCGGATAAGTGCGCTCGTTGAAGACGAGGAAGCCGGTGTCGACGCCGTGCGTGACCATGCGGCCGTCCGCCGTGGGCAGCGTGAGGTCGACGGTATGGGTGTGGCCGCCGAAATAGTCACCCGCTTCGAACAGGGTGACGTCGGCGCTGGGGCGCAGGCGGTGCGCGGCGGCCAGGCCGGAGATGCCCGAGCCGATGACGGCGACCTTCATGGCCGCCGTCCCCGGAAATAAAAATGCTGCGAAGCGCCCCGAAACGAAGGAGGGAGGGAGGGAGGAGGAGAAGAGTCGCTTCGGGATTGCGTCCCGGGCCCGTGGGCCCGGACGGCTTCGCAGCAGCAAAATCTGTGGGGGTCGCTCCTCCAGCCTGTCGAGAAGATGGACTCCTCCCGCGAGCGCGTGGTTCCCGCCCCCGTGCGGCAGAGGCGGTAAATTTTTGTGAACACCTTCCCGCAGCGCCCGCGGCGCCGTTCGACTGGATGCATGGGACCTCAGCGCAGCGCGAGCTGCCGTTCCAGCGCCTTCACGAGGTCCGGGTCATCCGGCTTCGTGAGGCTGCTGTAGTGCGCCACGACCTTGCCGTCGCGGCCGACCAGGTACTTGTGGAAGTTCCACAGGGGCTGGCGGCCCGTCTGCCGCGCCAGCTCCCGGAACAGCGGATTGGCGTCGGAACCGCGCACCGCGCTCTTGCCGAACATCGGAAACTTCACGCCGAAGGTGTTCTCGCAGAAGTCGGCGATCTCCTTGTTGCTCCCCTTTTCCTGCGCGAAATCGTTCGACGGGAAGCCCAGCACCACCAGGCCGCGCTCGCGGTACCGGGAGTGCAGCTTCTCCAGGCCTTCGTACTGGGGCGTGAAGCCGCAGTAGCTGGCGGTGTTGACCACCAGCAGCACCTGCCCGCTGTACTGGCACAGAGACTGCGGCTTTTCGTCCTGCAGGCGCGGGAACGTATGCTGCAGCAGCGCCGGGCAGGCGGCCGCGGACGGTGCCGTCACCTGGGCGGATGCTGGCAGGCCGAAGGCGGCGACCAGGACAAAAACTGTCAGGTTCTTCATTTGAGGCCTCATAATGGCTGGGAGCAGATGATTTGTCTAGGACAAAAAGAATGACCCTGTGTTTCGGTAGGAGTCCAGGAAAGGCGACCCGGCGGTCCGCGCATGGGGGCGCCAGTGAGCGACGCCCGGGAGGCAGCCCCCGCTGCGGCCATTGCCGCCGTGGAACGGGACACCGGTTTGTCCAAGGACACCTTGCGGATCTGGGAGCGCCGCTACGGCTTTCCCCAGCCGCTGCGCGACGCGCTGGGCGAGCGCACCTATCCCGCGGAACAGGTGGAGAAAGCTTGCGCCTGCTCAAGCGGCTGATGGACAGCGGCCACCGGCCCGGCAAGCTGGTCGGCCTGGAACTGGCGGCACTGCAGGCGCTGGGCCAGGGCCTGGCGCAGGCTGCCGCGCCCCGGCCGGGCGTGGCCGCGCAGTACTGGAAGCTGCTGGAGGCCCACGACGTCGGCGGCGTGCGGCGCCAGCTCAACCAGGCGCTGGTGGCCCTGGGACTGGAGCGATTCGTGATCGAACACGTGGCCCCGATGAACGAGGCGGTCGGCGAAGGCTGGCTGCGCGGCGAGCTGACCGTGGCGCAGGAGCACGTCTACACCGAGGCGCTGCAGGTCGTCCTGCGCCAGGCCATCGCCAGCCTGCCGGGCGGCGAGTCGCCGCGCGTGCTGCTGGCCACCCTGCCGCAGGAAGGCCACGGGCTGGGCCTGCTGATGGCGGAGGCGCTGCTGAGCCTGCATGGCTGCCATTGCATCTCCCTGGGCGTCAAGGTGCCGCTGCAGGACCTGGCCACGGCGGCAATGCTGACCGAGGCGGACATTGTGGCCCTGAGCTTCAGCGCCGTCTTCCCGACCACGCAGGCCGCGGCCGCCTTGCACGAACTGCGCGGCCTGCTGCCGGAAGGCGCCGCAATCTGGGCCGGCGGCAGCAACACCGCCCTGCAAAGGCGCATGCTCCCTGGCGTGGAGTCCGTGCGCGACATCGCCCTGGTCGGCCCACTGGTGCAGCGCTGGCGGCAAGCAACGATCGGCTCCCCGCCTTAAAATGGCCGGTTACACGAAAGACGCGTCATGTTGTATCCGGAACTGTTCAAGCAACTCGAGTCGGTCCGTTGGGACATGGACAAGGACATCCCCTGGGACAAGTTCGACCCGTCCCTGCTCACCGAGGAGCAGGCGCAGACGATCAAGATGAACGCCATCACGGAGTGGTCGGCGCTGCCCGCGACGGAAATGTTCCTGCGCGACAACCGCGACGACAGCGACTTCTCCGCCTTCATGTCGATCTGGTTCTTCGAGGAGCAGAAGCACTCGCTGGTGCTGATCGAATACCTCAAGCGCTTCCGTCCCGACCTGGTGCCCACCGAGCAGGAACTGCACGACGTGCGCTTCGAATTCGAGCCGGCCCCGCCGCTGGAAACCCTGATGCTGCACTTCTGCGGCGAGATCCGCCTGAACCACTGGTACCGGCGCGCCTCCGAGTGGCACACCGAGCCGGTGATCAAGCACATCTACCAGACCTTGAGCCAGGACGAGGCGCGCCACGGCGGCGCCTACCTGCGCTACATGAAGCGCGCGATCAACAACTTCGGCAACGAAGCCAAGGCGGCCTTCGCCAAGGTGGGCGTGCTGATGGCCAGCGCGCGCCGCACCGCGCAGGCTCTCCACCCGACCAACCTGCACGTGAACAAGGCCCTGTTCCCGCGCGACACCATCCAGTCCCGCCTGCCCAACCCGGAGTGGCTGGAGCACTGGCTGGACACGCAGATCAAGTTCGACGCGGTGTGGGAGACCAAGGTGGTGGAGCGCATCCTGCACAACCTGAGCCTGCTGATGGACCGCAGCTTCAAGAGCGTGCAGGAGCTCAATCGCTACCGCAAGGAACTGCAGGCCAGCCTGGCCAGCGCGGTCCCGACGCCCAAGCCGGCGTGAGCGAGCCGGCCTTCCTGTCCAAGATCGTCGCGGTCCGGAAGCGGCGGCGCGCATGGGATCCCTGCCGGGCCCGGTCGTCTTCACCAACGGCGTCTTCGACGTGCTGCACCGCGGCCACGTCACCTACCTCGCGCAGGCGCGCGCGCTGGGCGGCAGCCTGGTGGTGGCGCTCAACACCGATGACTCCGCGCGCCGCCTGGGCAAGGGTCCGGACCGTCCCCTGAACAACGAGGCCGACCGCGCGATCGTGATGGCGGCGCTGGAATCCGTGAGCCTGGTCACCTGGTTCTCGGAGGACACGCCGGTGCAGCTGCTGTCGGAACTGAAGCCGCAGGTGTACGTGAAGGGCGGCGACTATGACATGCGCAAGCTGGCCGAGACCGCGCTGGTGGAAGGCTACGGCGGCCGCGCGCTGGCCATCCCCTTCGTCGATGGCTACTCGACCTCGCGCCTGGTCGAGCGCATCCGCGCCGAGTCCTAGTCGACGCGCGCCGGTTCGGCGCTGGCGCTCCACAGCCGGTCGTAGCGCGCCGAGCCGCGCACCGTGTCGAGCGACCATTCCTGCGCGCGCTTCGCGGCGCGCGGCGCTTCCACCTCGCCCACCATCGAATAGCCCAGGCCGAGCCGGTCGCCGGGCACGTGCAGGCCGGCCAGCTCCACCAGCGTGGGGAACAGGTCGAAGGGCAGCAGCTCGTCGCCGTTGGCCGGCGGCAGCCGGTCGCCGACGAACAGGTTGAACATGCCGCGGCGCGGCGCCTGCACCAGGCGCTCGTACACCGGGTTGGGCATGGCCAGGTGGTCGCCGATCACGACGACCGTCGTGTTGCGCAGGTAGCCCTTGTCGCGCGCGAATTCGATGAACTCGGTGATCTGTTCCGCCGAGCAGCGCACGATGCCGTCGAAGGTCCCCGCGCCCCGCTTCCTGCATTCGGGCGAGAGGAAGCCGAAGGGGTTGTGCGTGTCCAGCGTGAGCAGCGTGAGGTTGAAAGGTTGGCCCGACTCATGCAGCTGCGCGAGCCGGATGCGGGCTTGTTCGAACAGCGCGCTGTCGAAGGTGCCCCAGGCGTTGAAGGCGGCCTTGGGCAGGCGCGCGCGCTCCCATTCCTCGCGGCCCCAGGTCTCGGCATAGCCGTGGTCCGCCAGGAAGCGGCCCTTGCCGGAGAAGGACAGCGGCGCGCCGCCCAGGAACACGTTGCGGTAGCCATGCGCGGCCAGGATGTCGCCCAGGCAGGTCGCGCCGGGCAGGAAGGTCTTGCCCTCGCCGCGCGGGCGCAGGTCGCGCTGGCCGTACACGCGCAGCGGCACGCCGCATTGCGTGGCCACCATGCCCGCGATCGTCCAGGTGGCGCCTGCGGCGGGCCGGTACCAGCCGTAGCTGCGCCCGCCCAGCCGGTCGGTGGCGGCGAGCAGGTCGCTGCCGAACTGCGCAGGATCGCGGTAGCCGGTCTCCAGGCTCTCGGCGTAGATCAGAACCAGGTTGCGGCGCTCCTGCTGCACCAGCCGCACATCGCGCGGCTCGACGAAGCGCTCGGCGAAACGGTCCGGCTCCAGGTAGGCGGCGGCATAGGAGAAGGCGGAGAACTGCAGGGCGAGCACCGTGACCGCGCCGATGGCGGCCATGGCCGGTGCCGCGCGCAGGAAGCGCCGGCCGGTGCCCGCCAGCCGCTGCGCGAGTTGCCCGTGCACGAAGGCCGCGAACAGCGCGGCCGCCAGCGGCAGCAGCAGCACCTGCACCGCGAACTCCACGTAGAAGATCTCGCTCAGCTCGATGGCCGCGCCCTCGGCGTAGCCCAGGTGCCAGATGGCCTGCTCGATCGTCACGTCGCCGAAGGTCGCGGGGATCCACAGCACCAGCCCGATGATCGAGAAGGCGAGCTGGTAGGCGGCCCAGCGCAGGACGGAGCGGCGGTGCAGGCGTGGCATGGAACCCGCAGGTATAGCCGCTGGACGGGCGGCGTCCAGCGGCAGGCGTCAGACGGCGCGCGGCCGGGCGCGGCCGGTCTTGCGCAGGCGTCCGACCTGCCGGCGCACCCACTGCTCCATGTCGTCCACGTACTCGAACACCACCGGCACCACCAGCAGGCTCAACACCGTGGACGTGAACAGGCCGCCGATCACCGCGATCGCCATCGGCGAGCGGAAGCTCGGGTCCGCCGCCCCCAGGCCGATGGCGATCGGCAGCATGCCGGCGCCCATGGCGATGGTGGTCATGATGATCGGGCGCGCGCGCTTGTGGCAGGCATCCAGCAGCGCGTCGAAGCGGCTGAGGCCATGGTCGCGGCGGGCGACGATGGCGTACTCCACCAGCAGGATCGAGTTCTTGGTCGCGATCCCCATCAGCATGATCAGGCCGATCAGCGAGGGCATGGAGAAGCTTTTCTGCGCCAGCAGCAGGCCGACGAAGGCGCCGCCCAGCGACAGCGGCAGGGCGCTGAGGATGGTGACCGGGTGCAGGAAGTCCTTGAACAGCAGCACCAGCACGATGTAGATGCACAGCACGCCGGTCAGCATCGCCAGGCCGAAGCTCGCGAACAGCTCGCCCATCACCTCGGCGTCGCCCACCTCCACCACCTTCACGCCCGGCGGCAGGTTGCGCACCGCGGGCAGTTGCTGCACGGCCGCGGCGACGTCGCCCAGCGGCTGGCCCGAGAGCTCGATCTCGAAGTTGATGTTGCGCGAGCGGTCGTAGCGGTCGATGACCGCGGGCCCGCCGGTGAGTTCCAGCGTCGCCACCTGCCCCAGCATCACGGTGCGGCCGTTGCTCGCCGGCACGGCCAGGCGCTCCAGCGTGCCCAGGTCCCGCCGCGCGTCCTCGCGCAGCTTCACCACGATCGGGATCTGCCGCTGCGACAGGTTCAGCTTGGGCAGCGCCACGTCGTAGTCGCCGGCAGTGGCGATGCGCAGGGTCTCGCCGATCGCGGCGCTGGTCACGCCCAGGTCGGCCGCCTTGGCGAAGTCGGGACGCACGGCAATCTCCGGCCGGATCAGCGAGGCGGTCGATGCGATCTGCCCCAGGCCCGGGATGGTCCGCAGGTCCTTGTCCACGGCCAACGACGCCGTCTGCAGCGCCTGCGGGTCCTCGCCGGTCAGCACCAGGATGTACTTCTCGCCCGAGCCGCCCAGGCCGACCTTGGTGCGCACGCCGGGCAATGGTTCCAGCGCCTTGCGGATGTCGTTCTCGATCGGCTGCTTGCGCGGCCGCTCCTCGCGGTCGGCCAGCAGAACCGTGAGCGTCGCCTTGCGCGCCTCGGCCGCGCCGCTGTTGGCGAACGGGTCGCCGCCGGCCGTGCCGCCGCCGATGGTGGTGTACACGCTCTTGACGTGCTGCACCTTCATCACCGCGACGCGCGCCTGCTCGGCGATGCTCTTGGTCTGCTGCAGCGTGGAACCGGGCGGCAGCTCCAGGTAGATCTGGGTCTGCGAGTTGTCGTCGGGCGGGATGAAGCCGGTGGGCAGCAGCGGGATCAGCAGCACCGAGCCGATGAAGAACAGCGTGGCCAGGCCCATGGTCTTCACCCGGTGCCGCATGCTCCAGTTCACCCACTTCAGGTAGATCCTCATCCACTTCGGGTCGGCCTCCTGCGTGACGATGGGCTTGAGCAGGTAGGCGGCCATCATGGGCGTGAGCACGCGCGCGACCACCAGCGAAGCGAACACCGCCAGCGAGGCCGTCCAGCCGAACTGCTTGAAGAACTTGCCGGCGATGCCGCTCATGAAGGCGGTGGGCAGGAACACCGCGATCAGCGTGAAGGTGGTGGCGATCACCGCCAGCCCGATCTCGTCGGCCGCCTCCATCGCCGCCTCGTAGGGCGTCTTGCCCATGCGCAGGTGGCGCACGATGTTCTCCACCTCCACGATCGCGTCGTCCACCAGGATGCCGATCACCAGCGAGAGCGCCAGCAGCGTCACCACGTTGATCGAGAACCCCAGCAGGTACATGCCGATGAAGGCGGGGATCACCGACATGGGCAGCGCCACTGCCGACACGAAGGTGGCGCGCCAGTCGCGCAGGAACAGCCAGACCACGATCACCGCCAGGATGGCGCCTTCCCACAGCAGCTTCAGCGAGCCCTCGTACTCCTCCTGCACGGGCGTGACGAAGTCGAAGGCCTGGGTGAGCTCGATGTCGGGGTGCTGCGCCTTCAGTTCGGCCAGCGCCTTGTGCACCGCCGCCCCGACGGCGACCTCGCTCTCGCCGCGGCTGCGCGCCACCTCGAAGCCCACCACCGGCCTGCCATCCAGCAAGGCCGCCGCGCGCGGCTCGGCGATGGTGTCCGTGACCTCGGCCACGTCCGCCAGGCGGATGGTGCGGCCGCCCGCCAGCGCGATCTGCAGCTCGCCGATCTCGCGCGCGCTCTGCACGGTGGCCAGCGTGCGCACCGGCTGCTCGCCGCCGCCCACGTCGGCCCGCCCGCCGGCGGTTTCCACCTGCACCTGCCGCACCTGGCGCGAGAGGTCGGCCGCGGTCACGCCCAGCGCCTGCATGCGCACCGGGTCCACCGCCACGCGGATCTCCCGGCTGACGCCGCCCACGCGCGGTTGACCGCGCCGACGCCGCGCACGGCCAGCAGCTTGCGCGAGACCTCGTTGTCCACGAACCAGGACAGGGCCTCGTCGTCCATGCGGCGCGAGGCGATCGCGAAGGCGAGCACCGGCTGGCCGGCCAGCTCCAGCTTGTTGATGATGGGATCGCGCAGGTCCGAAGGCAGGTCCGAGCGCACCTTGGCCACCGCGGAGCGCACGTCGTCCACCGCTTCCTGCACCGGCTTCTCGAGGCGGAATTCGGCGGTGAGGGTCACCACGCCGTCCTGCACCTTGGTGTAGACGTGCTTGAGGCCCTGCACGGTGGCGATGGAGTTCTCCATCTTGCGCGCCACGTCGGTCTCCAGCTGCGCCGGCGCGGCACCCGGCAGGGCGGCGGTGACGATCACCGTCGGCAGGTCGATGTCCGGGAAGTTCTGCACCTTCATCGCCTTGAAGGACAGGATGCCGCCGAAGGTGAGCAGCACGAACAGCATCACCGCGGGGATGGGGTTGCGGATCGACCAGGAGGAGACGTTCATCATGGCCGTGTCCTCAACGGGCGGCCGATGCGGCGGATGCCGGCGGCGATGCCGATGCGGCCGCGCCGGCGCCGGCGGCTGCCGCGGGGCTGGCGCTGGCGGGAGCGTCCGCCACCCGCACCAGGTCGCCGTCGTTCAGGAAGCCGCCGCCACTGGCCACCACGCGCATGTCCGCGGTCACGCCGGACAGCACCTGCAGCCGGTCCTCGGCGATCCGGCCGATCTGCACCTTGACCTGGTTCACGCGGTTGTCGGGATTGACACGGAACACGTAGCTGAAGCCCTCGCGCACCACCACCGCCTGCTGCGGCAGCGTCAGCGCGGGCTGCGCGCCCAGGTCGAACTCGCCGCGCGCGTACATGCCGCGCGCGCGCTGCCGGACAAGGGTCCCGGCAGGGGGTTCACGTCGACATAGACCAGGGCCACGCGGCTTTGCGGGTCCACCGTGGGCGCGATGGTGCGCACGCGCCCTTCCAGCCGCGCGCCGCTGGGGGCGGTGATGAT
The DNA here is from genome assembly GCF_013087525.1 of Ramlibacter montanisoli. Classification (GTDB taxonomy): domain Bacteria; phylum Pseudomonadota; class Gammaproteobacteria; order Burkholderiales; family Burkholderiaceae_C; genus Ramlibacter; species Ramlibacter montanisoli. Next base: position 3,968,503 of record NZ_JABFCS010000001.1, read on the forward strand.
CGCGCGGGTGCCGGGCGTGACGCGCCCCAGTTCGGCGGAGGTGACTTCGGCCCGCCACTCCAGCCGGCCCTTGCGGATCAGGCGGAACAGCTCGGTGCCGGGCGCCACCACCGCGCCGACGGTGGCGGCGCGCGCCGAGATGATGCCGTCGTCCGGCGCATGCACCGCCGTCTGGCCGACCCGGGCCTGCTGCGCCTGCAACTGGGCCCGTGCGGCGGCGACGCGCGCCCGGGCGGTCGCCTCGGCGGTGATGTACTGGTTGATCTGCGATGCGCTCATCGCGCCGGTCTGCTGCAGGGTGCGCGCACGGGCCGCGTTGTTGGCCGCTTCGGCCGCGGCCGCCTCCGCTTCCGCGAGGCCTGCCGTCGCCTGAGCGGCGTCGGCCCGCACGGTCTCGGCGGCGAAGCGCGCCAGCACCTGGCCGCGGCGCACGCGGTCGCCCACGTTCACCAGCACCTCGGACACGCGCAGGCCCTGCGTTTCGGTGCCGACGCTGGCTTCCTGCCAGGCGGCCAGGTTGCCGTTGGCGGCCAGCGTCACCGGCAGCATGGTCTGGGTGGGCGTCGTCGTGGTCACGGTCAGCGCCGGCTTGGGCGAGGCCTTCTTCGCCTCCTCCGCCTTGTCGCCGCACGCGGCCAGCGCCATCAGGAAGGCCAGGGCGGCCGCCGTGCGGATCATGGAATGGGTCGTCACGCTTGTTGTTCCTTGTTCTTCGTGGTTCTCATTCGCTGCGGGCCACCGGCATGTCCGGTCGCTGCCAGCCGCCGCCGAGCGCGCGGTACAGCGCGATCCAGGCCGCCAGGCGCTCGCGCTGCAGGCTGACCAGCGCGGTCTGCGCGGCCAGCAGCACGCGGCGCTGGTCTTCCAGTTCGATCAGGCTGCCCAGGCCGCTGCGGTAGCGCGCCTCGGTGGCGGCGAAGGACGCCTGGTAGCCCTCGACGGCGACGCGCGCGTCTTCGCTGCGTTCGCGCGCGCTTTCGAGGTTGACCAGCGCTTCCTCCACTTCGCGCACCGCCTGCCGCACGCGCGCCGCGTAGAGCGCGGCCGCTTCCCCGTAGCGCGCCGTGGCGGCGTCCTCGGCGGCGGCGAGGCGCCCGCCATCGAACACCGGCAGCGACACCGCCAGCGGGCCGATCGACCAGGTCTGCACGTCGCTGGTCTGGCCGCCCGCATGCAGGAAGCCGCCGGCGATCTGGCCGTTGAGCGACAGGCGCGGGAAGCGATCGGCGCGCGCCGCGCCGACATCCGCGCTGGCCGCCTCCACCGCCCGCTCCGCCTGGAACACATCGGGCCGCTGCGCGAGCAGCGCGGCGGGCACCGAGGGCATCGCCAGCACGGCGAAACTGGCCGGCTCGCTCCAGCGCCCGGCCAGCCGCTCGCGCAGCGTGGGTTCGCGCATCGCCGTGAGCGCCACCAGCGCTTTCACCAGCAGGTCGCACTGGGCCTGCTGCTGCGTCGCCCGCGCCGCACCTTCGGCGGCACTCGCGCGCGCCTGCGCCGCGACGGCCGGGGCGGTGAAGCCGGCCTCGGCGCTCAGCCCGGTCAGGCGCGCGGTCTCGGCGCGCGAGCGCGCGTCGTTGCGCACCACCGCCAGCTGGCGCTCGCAGGTGCGCAGGTCGACATAGGTCGTGGCCGTTTCCGCCGCCACCGCCACGCGTGCATCGTGCCAGCCGGCCTCCGCGCCTGCCAGCCGCGCGCTGGCGGCGTCGCTGCGTGCGGACAGGCGGCCGAACAGATCCGCTTCCCAGGCGAGCTGCGCGCCGGACTGGACTATGGTTGCCAGGCCCACGCCCGCCTGCGCATTGCCGCGCACCAGCGAGGCGTTGGCGTCCACCGCAGGCAGCGTCGCAGCCCGCGCGGCCACCCGCGTTGCGCGGGCCTCCGCGATCCGCGTCCCAGCGATGGCGATGTCGGGGTTGGCGACCTGCGCCGCCTCCACCAGGTCCACCAGCAAGGGATCGTTGAACTGCTGCCACCACTGCCTGAGGTCGGCCAGCCGGCCGCCATGCGGCAGCGACGCGTACCAGCGCGGCGGCGCATCGCCGGCAACGGAAGCAGGGGGTCGGGGAACGGCGCAGCCAGCCAACAACAACAGCAAGCCGGCCGCCGCCGCGAGGGGGCGCAAGAGCTTCATGTGTCCTTCCCGGATCGGGCGTGTCATCCGCCGGCGTCGGGCCCCGTCGTGCGAAGCCGCGGCAGCGAAACCGGCAAGGCTAGCACCAGAAGGCGCGCCTTGTCAGGGGAAGGTCTCTACCTGTGAGCTAGCTGCCAGCTCAGCCGAAGACGTGCTGCCACAGCGCCAGGATGGCGTCGCGCTCGCGCACCAACTGGTCCTGCGGCACCTGGGTCGGTTCCTCGTTCAGCCGTGCGTGGTGCTGCACGCGCCGCAGCTCGCGGTAGGCACTCGCGGCGGCCTCGCCGACGCCGGCGGGCAGCAGGCCGGCCGCCTCCGCGCGATGCAGCAAGGCGATGTTGCCGACGTTGGGGATCAGTTCGCGATGCTGCGCCGACTGCGACAGCACCAGGAACTGGACCGTGAACTCCGCGTCCACCATGCCGCCCGGGCTGTGCTTGATGTCGAAGCGGCCGTCCTTCACCGGGTGCGCGTGGCGCACCTTGTCGCGCATGGCGACGATCTCGCGCCGCAGCGCATCGACGTCGCGCGGCGCCGTGATCACCGCTTCGCGCACCGCATCGAAGCGCGGGCGCAGCGACTCCAGTCCCACCACGAAGCGGGCCCGCGTCATGGCCTGGTGCTCCCAGGTCCACGCGGTGTTGCTGCCGCGGCGCTGCTGGTAGTCGTCGTAGGCCTGGAAGGTGGTGATCAGCAGGCCGGAACTGCCGTTGGGGCGCAGCGCGGTGTCGATCTCGAACAGGTCGCCTTCGGCCGTCTTGACCGAGAGCCAGTTGATGATCTTGCGCACGAAGGCCGCATAGGCGTCGGGCGCGCGCTCGTCGTCGTCCTCGTAGACGAACACGATGTCCAGGTCGCTGCCGTATCCGAGCTCCTTGCCCCCAGCTTGCCGTAGCCGAGGATGGCGAAGCGGGGCGTCTCGCGGTGCTTCTGCTTCAGGCGGTCCCAGCACCAGCGGGACGTGACCCGCAGCGTGGCGTCGGCCAGCGCGCTCAGTTCGTCGGCCACCTGTTCGACCGTCAGCGCGCCTTCGACGTCGCGCGCCAGGGTGCGGAACAGCTCCGCGTGGTGGGCGCGCCGCAGCAGGTTCAGCAGGGTCTCGTCGTCGTCCTCGCCGGTGATGCGCAGCGAACGCAGCCGGTGTTCCAGCTCGCGCTCGAAGTCCTCGGGCACGAAGCGGTCCTTCAGCAGGCCGTCGCTGGCCAGTTCGTCGATCACGCCGGGATGCTGGATCAGGTAGCGCGCGGGCCAGCGGGCGGCGCCCAGCACGCGCAGCAGCCTTTCGTGCACCGCGGGCCGCTCCCACAGCAGGGCCAGGTAGCTCTCGCGCCGCGCACAAGCGGCTCGATCCAGTCCACCATGCGCAGCGCGGCTTCCTCGCCCACGCGGCCTTCCTGCAGCCACACGCCGGTGCGCGCGATCAGGCGGGACAGGCGGTGGCGCGCGTCGTCGCGCAGCGCCATCACGCGCGGATGCTTGCACCAGACCTGGATGCGCTGCTGCAGCTGCGCCGGCAGCTGTTCCAGGATGGTCTCGAGTTCCGGCGGCGCCCGGTTGCCCTTGGGCCCGGCGCAGGTCTTGCACTCGGTGGCGCCGCCACCGAGCAGCCTGTCGAATTCCTCGGCCACGAACTCGCGGTGGCCATCGAGCTCGTGCAGGAAGGGGCAGGAGTCCGCATAGCCCAGGGTCCGGGCGATCCAGGCCAGGTCGGAGCCGTCGTCGTCGTCGCGGCAGCCCATGGGCAGCACGTGCGTCTGCTGGTCGTCCAGGTACTGGATGCGGTGTTCCACCTGGCGCAGGAAGGTATAGGCGGCGGCGAGCGATCGCGCGGTCTGTTCCGACATCAGGCCGGCGGCGGCCAGCCGTTCCAGCGCCTGCAGCGTCGGCCGCGTGCGCAGCTCGGGGAACTGGCCGCCGCGCACCACCTGCAGCAGCTGCACGATGAACTCGATCTCGCGGATGCCCCCGCGCGAGAGCTTGACGTCGTTCGCCCGCTCCGGCCGGCCCGCCGCGCGCCGCGCCGCATGCTCGCGGATCTGCCGGTGCAGGGTGCGCAGCGCGTCGAACACCGCGTAATCGAGGTAGCGGCGGAACACGAAGGGCAGGATCACGGCGCGCAGCGTCTGCGCCGAGCCGTCGTCCAGGCAGGCTTGCGGCGCCACCACCCGGCTCTTCATCCAGGCGAAGCGTTCCCACTCGCGGCCCTGCAGCAGCAGGTAGTCCTCCAGCGCGCCGAGCGACACCGCCGGCGGCCCGGAATTGCCGTTGGGGCGCAGGGCCAGGTCCACCCGGAACACGAAGCCGTGCTCGGTGACGTCGCCGATCAGCCCGAAGATGGTCTTGACGGCCTTGCCGAAGTATTCGTGGTTGGTGATGCGGCCCCGGCCGCCCTCGGCGCCCGCCGTCTCGCCGTCTTCGTCGTACACGTAGACCAGGTCGACGTCGCTCGACACGTTGAGTTCGCGCGCCCCCAGCTTGCCCATGCCCACCACCCAGAGCCGGGCGCGCTGGCCTTCGGCGGTGCGGGGTGCGCCGTGCATGGCGTCGAGGTCCTCGAAGGCCTGCCGGCAGGCGACGTCCAGCGCGAATTCGGCCAGGCAGGTGACGGCGGTCGTGATCGTGGCCAGCGGCGCGCGGGCGTCGCAATCGAGCGTGGCCAGCCGCTCCAGCACCAGCTGGCGCAGGATGCGCAGCGCGGACGCGACATCGTGGCCGCGCGAACGCAACGCTTCGTAAGTGGCGGCCATGGCGCCGGAGGTGGGCGCGCCGGCCGGCAGCAGCGCGAGTTCGTCCGCATAGCGGCGGCGCAGGCGCTGCACGAAACGCGAATGCCCCGAGAGGGGAATTTGCCCGCCCGGCGTGTCCTCCGCGGCTGCCGCGGCGCCGTTGACGGAAGCGGCGGTGCCGCTGTTGCCAGAACCCAGCGCAGCGCCGAGGGTCATAATTCCCGCCTGTCCCATGTTTTCATGAATGCCACGCCGCCGAATCCCTCACGCTCGCTGAGGTTGCTTGCAGCTGCGGTCAAGTGGTCGCTCTGGCTGCTGCTGGCCGCGTCTTTGCTGCTCGCACTGGCGTGGGGGCGCTCCATTCATTCATTGTGCCGCGAATCGGCGACCTTCGCCCCGCACTGGAAATACGGGCCGGCCGCATCCTCGGCGTGCCGGTGCGCATCGGCGCCATCACCGCGCGCAGCGAGGGCCTGATCCCCTCCTTCACCCTGCACGACGTGGTGCTGCTCGACCCGCAGGGCCGCCAGGCGCTGCAGTTGCGCACGGTGGTCGGGGCGCTGTCGCCGCGCTCGCTGTGGAACCTGGGCTTCGAGCAGCTTTACATCGACCAGCCGCGGCTGGACATCCGCCGCGCCGCCGACGGCCGCATCTTCGTGGCCGGCCTGGACTTCTCGCGCAGCAGCGACAACGAGGGCCGGGCGGCCGACTGGTTCTTCAGCCAGACCGAATTCATCATCCAGGGCGGCTGGATCCAGTGGACCGACGAGCTTCGCGGCGCGCCGCCGCTGGCCCTGGGCCAGGTCGATTTCGTCTCCCGCAACCAGGGGCGGCGGCACCTGCTGCGCCTGGACGCGACGCCGCCGCGCGAATGGGGCGAGCGCTTCACGCTGGCCGGCGTGTTCCGCCAGCCGCTGCTGGCCGGGGGCGCCGGCCGCTGGCAGCAGTGGAGCGGCGAGCTGCACGGCGACTTCCGCTCGGTGGACCTGTCGCAGCTGCGGCGCCACGCCAGCCTCGGCTTCGAGATCGCCCAGGGCCGGGGCCGCGTGCGCGCCTGGGCCGACGTCGAAAAGGGCCAGGTGGTCGGCGGCACGGCGGACGTCGTGCTGGCCGACGTCACGGCCACGCTGGGACCCAAGCTGGAGCCGCTGGCGCTGCAGTCCATGTCCGGCCGCCTGGGCGGCAAGCGCATCGCCGGCGGCTTCCAGTTCGAAACGCAGAACCTGCAGTTCCTCACGCAGGACGGCCAGCGCTGGCCGGGCGGCAACGTCTTCGTGGCCTGGACGGCGGCCGAAGGCCAGGCTGCGGCGCAGGGGGAACTGCGCGCCGACCGGCTCGACCTCGGCGCCCTGAGCCAGATCGCCACCCGGCTGCCTCTCGGCGCGGCCACGCACGCGGCGCTGCAGGCCTATGCGCCGCGCGGGCTGGTCGATCGCGTGCAGGCGCGCTGGCAGGGCCCGCTGGACGCCCTGCAGAAGTACGAGGCGCGCGGGCGCGCCAGCGCGGTCGAAGTGGCGTCGCGGCCCCACGCCGAGGGCAAGGCGGGCACCCCGGGCGTGCGCGGCGCGACCGTCGATTTCGACTTGACCCAGGCCGGCGGCAAGGCACGCCTGGGCATCGCGCAGGGCGCGCTGGACTTCCCCGGCGTGTTCGAGCAGCCGCTGCTGCCGCTGGACTCGCTGGCCGCCGACCTGCAATGGCAGGTGAACGGCGAACAGATCGCGCTCACGCTGAACAGCCTGCGCTTCAGCAACGCCGACGCGCAGGGCGAGGCGCAAGGCAGCTGGCGCACGGGCGATCCCCGGGCGGCGGGCGGCGCGCGCTTTCCGGGCACGCTGGACCTGCAGGGCAGCCTCAGCCGCGCGGACGGCGCGCGCGTGTGGCGCTACCTGCCGCAGGGGGTGCCCAAGGGCGCGCGCGACTACGTGCGCGACTCGGTGCTGACCGGCGTGGCCACCGGCACGCGCTTCAAGGTCAAGGGCGACCTGCGGCAGTTCCCCTTCCCCGAGAACAAGGGCGGCGAGTTCCAGGTCACGACGCAGGTGCGCGACGTCACCTTCGCGTACGTGCCGCGCGGCGTGCAGGCGGCAGGGCAGCAGCCCTGGCCGGCGCTGGCGCAGGTGGCCGCGGAACTGGTGTTCGAGGGCGAGGGCATGCGCATCAAGGACTTCACCGGCACGGTGCAGGGCCTCCCGCGGCTGCAGCTGCAGGCGGAAGCGCAGATCCCGCAGTTCGCCAAGGCGCAGGTGCAGGTCAAGGGCCGGATCAAGGGGCCGGTGGCCGACTCGCTGGTGGTGGTCAACACCTCGCCGGTGGCCGCGATGACGGGCAATGCGCTGGCCCGCGCCACGGCGGGCGGCAACGCCGACGTGGACCTGCGGCTGGCGCTGCCGGTGCACGAGCTCGCGCGTTCGCAGGTGCAGGGCACGGTCACGCTGGCCGGCAACGACGTGCAGATCTCGCCCGACAGCCCGGCGCTGTCGCGCGCCCGCGGCGTCGTGCAGTTCTCGGAGAAGGGCTTCCAGCTTTCGGGCGTGCAGGCGCGCGCCCTGGGCGGCGACGTGCGGCTGGAAGGCGGCACGCGCCCCGGCGGCCCGGGCGAGCCGGCGACCATCGTGCAGCTGCGCGGCCAGGGCACGGTGACCGCGGACGGCCTGCGGCAGGCGCACGAACTCGGGTTCGTCTCGCGCCTGGCGCGCGACTTCAGCGGCAGCGCCGGCTACAACCTGGCGCTCGCCTTCCGCCGCGGCGCGCCCGAAGTGCAGGTCACCAGCAACCTGCAGGGGATGGCCGTGAACCTGCCGGCGCCCCTGAACAAGGCGGCCGAAAGCGTGCTGCCGCTGCGCTACGAGACGGCGCTCACGCGCGAGTCCCTGGTGCCCGGCGCGCGCGCGCAGGAAGTGCTGGCGGTGGACCTGGGGCGCATCGCCAGCGTGCAGTACCTGCGCGACCTGTCTGGCGCGGAGCCGCAGGTGGTGCGCGGCACGGTGGCGGTGGGGCTGGCGCCAGGCGAAGGCGTCACGCTGCCGGACGCCGGCGTCATGGCCAACGTGCAGCTGGGCACCTTCAATGTGGATGCCTGGGAGGACGCGCTCACGCGCGTGTCGGGCACCGAGACCGCTGCCGCCGGCGCGGTGCCGACACCGCGCGCGGAAGGCGCCCCGCCGGCGGGCAGCGGCTACCTGCCCACGCTGCTGGCGGTGCGGGCCAAGGAGCTGAGCGTGGAGGGCCGCACGCTGCACAACGTGGTGATCGGCGGCTCGCGCGACGGGCGCGTGTGGCGCGCCAACGTGGACGCCAATGAACTCAATGGCTACCTGGAATACCGGCAGCCGCAAAGCACCGGCGCCGGCCGGGTGTACGCGCGGCTGGCGCGCCTGAACATCGCGGCCTCGGCGGCGAGCGAGGTCGAAAGCTTCCTGGAGCAGCAGCCCGGGAGCATCCCGGCGCTGGACATCGTGGTGGACGATTTCGAGCTGAAGGGCCGCTCGCTCGGGCGGCTGGAGATCGACGCGGTCAACCGCGGCCCGGGCACGGTCGCGCGCGAAGGTGGCATCCGCGAGTGGCGCCTGAACAAGCTGACGCTGGGCATGCCGGAGGCCACCTTCACCGCATCGGGCAACTGGGCGGCGCTGGGCGCGCAGGCTGTGGCACCGGGCGGGCCGCGTCCCGTGGTGGGGACGAACGAGCGCCGCCGCACCTCCATGAAGTTCCGCCTGGACATCAACGACGCCGGCCAGCTGCTCACCCGGCTGGGGATGAAGGACATCGTGCGGCGCGGGCGCGGCCCGATGGAAGGCACCGTGTCCTGGGTCGGCTCGCCGCTGGCCTTCGACTATCCGACCATGACCGGCAGCTTCAACGTCAACGTGGAGTCCGGCCAGTTCCTCAAGGCCGATCCCGGGCTGGCCAAGCTGCTGGGCGTGCTGAGCCTGCAGTCGCTGCCGCGGCGGCTGACGCTGGATTTCCGCGACGTGTTCAGCGACGGGTTCGCCTTCGACTTCCTGCGCGGCGACGTCGCCATCGAGCAGGGCATGGCGTCCACCAACAACCTGCAGATGAAGGGCGTGAACGCCGCCGTGCTGATGGAAGGCAAGGCGGACCTCGCGCGCGAGACGCAGGACCTCAAGGTGGTGGTGGTGCCCGAGATCAACGCCGGCACCGCCTCGCTGGTGGCCACCGTGATCAACCCGGCGATCGGCCTGGGCACCTTCCTGGCGCAGATGTTCCTGCGCCAGCCGCTGATGCGCGCGGCCACCCAGGAATTCCACGTGGACGGGACCTGGACCGATCCGCGCATCACCCGCGTGGCCCGCACGCCCGCGCCGGAAACCACGGGCGCGTCGGACGCGGTGCCCGCCGAAGCCACCACGCGCTGAGCACGGAGTCGCCATGAAGATCGCCGCCCTGCAGACCGTCTCCGGCGCGAACGTCGACGCCAACCTGGAAAGCGCGCGCGCCCTGCTGGAACGTGCCTCGCAGCTGGGGGCCGAGCTTGCCGTGCTGCCCGAGTACTTCTGCCTCATGGGACAGCGTGACAGCGACAAGCTGGCCGTTCGCGAGACCTTCGGCAATGGCCCGGTGCAGGCCTTCCTGGCGCAGCAGGCGCGCGACCTGCGCATGTGGATCGTGGGCGGCACGCTGCCGCTGGTGGCCGAGAGCGACGCGCACGTGCGCAACAGCAGCCTGGCGTATTCGCCCGAAGGCAGGTGCGTGGCGCGCTACGACAAGATCCACCTGTTCCGCTTCGACAACGGCCGCGAGCAGTACGACGAGTCGCGCGTGATCGAGCGCGGCAGCCTGCCGCAGTCCTTCACCCTGCCCTCGCGCGACGGCCATGCCTGGCGCGTGGGGCTGTCGGTCTGCTACGACCTGCGCTTCCCCGAGCTCTATCGCACCCTGGGCGCCGAGCTGCTGCTGGTGCCGAGCGCCTTCACCTACACGACGGGCCAGGCGCACTGGGAACTGCTGCTGCGCGCCCGCGCGGTGGAGAACCTGGCCTACGTGTGCGCGCCGGCGCAGGGCGGCCGCCACGACAACGGCCGCACCACCTGGGGCCACTCCATGGTGGTGGATCCCTGGGGCCAGGTGCTGGCCGCGCGCGAGGAGACGGGCGCCGGCGTCGTGCTGGCCGACCTCGACGCGGCGCGGCTCGCGCAGGTGCGCGCGCAGTTGCCGGCACTGGAGCATCGCGTGCTGTGAGCAGCATCGCGCTCCCGGTTCCCCTGGCGTGCGCCGGCTGTCCAACTGGCGCCGCTGGTCGCTGTGGATGCTGCTCGGCGTGCTGGTCGTCGCGCTGCTGGTCACGCTGATCTACCTGGCGGCGCGCTACGAGGCGAGCGTCGCGCAGGCCAACGTGGAGCGCGACGTCGCCGACGCGCTGAGCGACATGCGCTCGGCCCTCACCCGCAACGTGCAGGAACTGCAGGCGCTGCAATCCGGGCATCCCACGCGCGATGCGTGGCGCGCACAGGCCGACACGCTGCTGCGCCAGCACCGCGAATGGGTGCGCATCGAATGGCGCGGCCCCACGCTGGAGCTGCTGTCGGAGGCGGACTCGCCCTTCCGCAACCCCGTGTTCGCCCGCCTGGGCCGCACCAATTCGCTGCCCGAGAGATCCAGCAGGCCTGCGCCACGGCGCGCCGCCTGAGCAGCCATGCCTATGCGCGCAGCCATTTCGTGCCGCAGGCCGACGGCCTCGGGCTGGAACTGATGGAGCTGTGCCTGCCGCAGGTGGAAGCCGGGCGGCTCACCGGCTACGTGATCGCCACCTACTCGCTGACCGACCTGCTGGCCACGCAGATCGGCCCGCAGATGGGACGCAGCCAGGAGATCTCCTTCACCGAAGCCGACGGCACCCGCCTGGCCATGCACGGCCTGGCGCGCCGCGGCATCCGCGTGTTCTCGGCGCAGCAGCTGCTGGACCTGCCGGGCAACACCATGGTGCTGCGCATGGACAGCTGGCGGCGTTCGGAGCCGGACCTGTTCCCCAACGTGCTGACGGCGCTGGTCACGGTGATGTCCATCGCCCTGGTCACCGTGCTGTTCATGCTGGGTCACGACACGCGCCGGCGGCTGCGCGTGGAGCAGGACTTGGCCGACGCGCTGGCCTTCCGCAAGGCGATGGAGGACTCGCTGGTGACCGGCCTGCGCGCGCGCGACCTGCAGGGGCGCACCACCTACGTCAATCCCGCCTTCTGCCAGATGGTGGGCTTCAGCGCGGAGGAGCTCCTGGGGCAGGGCAACCCGCCGCCCTACTGGCCGCCCGAGCGCGCCGAGGAATACGGCAAGCGCCAGGAGGTCCGCCTGACCGGGGGCAACCGGCCGCCGCGCGAAGGCTTCGAGTCGGTCTTCATGCGCAAGGACGGCACGCGCTTCCCGGTGCTGATCATCGAGGCTCCGCTGATCAACGCGCAGGGCCTGCAGACCGGCTGGATGAGCGCGGTGCTGGACATCAGCGAGCAGCGCCGCGTGGAGGAGCTCTCGCGCGCCAGCCAGGAGCGGCTGCAGGCCACCGCCCGCCTCGCCACCGTGGGCGAGATGGCCTCGCTCCTCAGCCACGAACTGAACCAGCCGCTGGCGGCGATCGCCAGCTACGCCAACGGCTCGATCAACCTGCTGCAGCACGCGCCGGCCCCGGCGCCGGACCTGCAGGTCGCCATGCGGCGCATCGCGGAACAGGCCGACCGCGCCGGGCGCGTCATCAAGAGCGTGCACGACTTCGTGCGCCGGCGCGACCAGGCGCGCGAAGCCGTGAGTGCGCAGGCGCTGCTGGACGCGATCCAGCCGCTGGTGAACCTGCAGGCGCGCAAGCTCGGGGTGCGCGTGGACAGCCGCATCCCCGAGGGCCTGCCGCGCGTGCTGTGCGACCGCACGATGGTGGAGCAGGTGCTGCTCAACCTGGCGCGCAACGCGATGCAGGCCATGGACGAAGCGCACGTCGCGCACCCCGCGCTGGTGATCCAGGTGCGTGCCACCACGGCGACCGAGGCCGGCAAGCGCTGGCTGGAATTCTCGGTGGCCGACTGCGGCCCGGGCATCGCCGAGGAGGTGAAGCAGCAGCTGTTCACGCCCTTCTTCACCACCAAGGCGGAAGGCATGGGCCTGGGCCTGAAGCCTGTGCCGCACCGTGGTGGAGCAGCACGGCGGCCAGCTGGTCTTCGAACCCAACCAGCCGCGCGGTACGATCTTCCGATTCACCCTGCCTGCGCAATTCGCCTGACCATGCAACCTGCCGCCGCCGACGCCACCGTCTTCATCGTGGACGACGATGCCGGCGTGCGTGACGCGCTGGCCTGGCTGCTGCGCTCGCGCCGCCTCTTGTCCTCCACCTTCGCCAGCGGCGAGGAGTTCGACGCGATGCTGCAGGGCGGCTTCCGCCCGAACAGCCCGAGCTGCCTGCTGCTGGACGTGCGCATGCCCGGCATGAGCGGGCTGGCGCTGTTCGAGCAGATCACGGAACGTGGCCTGGCCGAGGCGCTGCCCGTGATCTTCCTGACCGGCCATGCCGACGTGCCCACCGCAGTGGACATGGTCAAGCGCGGGGCCTTCGACTTCTGCGAGAAGCCCTTCTCGGACAACGCCCTGGTGGACCGCATCGAGGACGCCTTGCGCCGCTCGGCCGAGGTGCTGGCCGCCCAGCGCAAGAAGGGCGCGCTGCACAACCGGCTGGCCGAGCTGACCGAGCGCGAGCGCGACGTGATGGGCCTGGTGGCCAAGGGCCTGCCCAACAAGCTGATCGCCGACCAGCTCGCGATCAGCGTGCGGACGGTGGAGGTGCACCGCGCGCGCGTGTTCGACAAGATGGAAGTGAAGTCGGCGGTGGAGTTGGCGAACCTGCTGCGCGACCTGTAGGCTGGGGTGACGCAGGAACCCCAGCGATGCTCAACAGCGCTGGGGTTCGGCTTCGCGCTCACCGCCAGCCTACTTGTCTTCCTCCCGCGGCGGCTCCCCGCCCTTGCGCCCCGAAAACATCGTCCACCAGACGATGAGGCCCAGCAGCACCAACGCGCCCAGCGCTTCCAGCAGAATCAGCAGCATGTCTTTCCGGGTCCTGTCCTTCGCCGCGATTGTAGGAATGCTCGCGGCCTGCGCCTCCGTGCCGCTGCCGCCGCAGGCGCCCGCGCGCCCGCCGACGCCTGCCTCCGCGCCTGCTGGCGTGCAACCCGCGCCCGTGGACGGCCTGCCGCCGGGCGTGATCACCCGCGGCCGCAGCCGCTGGGTGCCGGTGGCCTGGAGCGAGCTGCCGGGCTTCGCCGGCGATGCCCTGCACGAGGCGTGGAATGCCTGGGTGCGCAGCTGCGAGCGGCCGCAGCCGCCGCACGCGGCGCTGTGCCCCGAGGTGCGGCGCCTGTCGATCGCCAGCGCCGACGAGCAGCGCGCCTGGATGACGCAGCGGCTGCAGCCTTATCGCGTCGAGCCGCTGCAGCCGGGCGCCGAGTCTCTGCTCACGGGCTACTACGAGCCGATGCTCGATGCCAGCCGCGTGCCCAGCGCGGCGCAGCAGGTGCCGCTCTACCGGCTGCCCGCGGACAGCGCGACGCGCAGGCCCTGGTACACGCGGCAGGAAATCGACACCCTGCCACAGGCACGCGCGGCGTTGCGCGGCCGCGAGATCGCCTACGTCGCGGATCCGCTCGATGCGCTGTCCCTGCAGATCCAGGGCTCGGGCCGCGTGCGGGTCACCGAGCCGGACGGCCGCGTGAGCACGATGCGCCTGGCCTTCGCCGGCAGCAACGAGCAGCCTTACCGCAGCGTGGGCAGCTGGCTGCTGCAGCAGGGCGCGCTGCGCGATGCATCGTGGCCGGGCATCAAGGCCTGGGCGCGCGCCAACCCGCAGCGCGTGCAGGAGATGCTGTGGAGCAACCCGCGGGTGGTGTTCTTCCGCGAGGAGCCGCTGACCGAGCTGGACGCCGCCTTCGGGCCGCGCGGCGCGCAGGGCGTGCCGCTCACGCCGGGCCGCTCGATCGCCGTGGACAAGGACAGCATCCCCTATGGGACGCCGGTGTGGCTGGCCTCGCCCGGGCCGCTCCTGAACCTCAACCGCCTGGTGATCGCGCAGGACACCGGCAGTGCGATCGTGGGGGCGGTGCGGGCGGATTACTTCGTGGGGTGGGGGCCCGAGGCGGGGGATGTGGCCGGGAGGTTGAAGCAGCCGCTGGCGATGTGGGTGCTCTGGCCGCGTTGAACGCTGGGGTTCGGCTGCGCCTCACCGCCAGCCTACCGGAGGCAGTTTCGTAGGCTGGTGGTGAGCGAAGCGAACCCCAGCATCAAGCCTTCAGGTGCGACAGCGGCCAGCTCGAACTCGCCTTCACCTCCCCAGTGAAAAACTGGTGTGGAGGTCCTTCACGTTCGGCAGGTTGATCAGCACCTTGCGCGCGAACTGCGAGAAGGTGTCCAGGTCGCGCGACACCACCTGCAGCTCGAAGGTTCCGGCGCCGCTGATGTAGTGGCAGGACACGATCTCCGGGATCTTCCGGATCGCGTCCTCCATTTCGCGCGTGCGCTCGCCGGTGTTGCGGTCGGCATCCAGCCGCACGAAAGCCAGCACGCCCAGCCCGATCCGGTGGCGGTCGATTTCCGCGTGGTAGCCCTTGATGTAGCCGGCCTCCTCCAGCGCCCGCACGCGCCGCCAGCAGGGCGCGGCGGACAGGCCGACGCGCTGCGCAAGCTCCGCGTTGGTCAGGCGCCCGTCGGCCTGCAGCTCGGTAAGGATTTGGACGTCATATCTGTCGAGTGTTTCCATAAAGTGGCTTTTGGCGAAAGAATCTTCCCCATCCTACCGGTCCCAAGGCACAGAAAGCAAAAACCTATCGGCTAGCCACGCATACACTGGACGGCCACGACAGGCGCGTCAATGGAGACAAGACAACGATGAACGCACCGCTGCCCGAACACATTCGCAAGGCGCTCGAGACCGTCACGCTGGACGACAAGTACTCGCTCGATTACGGGCGCGCCTTCATGAGCGGCGTGCAGGCGCTGGTCAAGCTGCCGATGCTCCAGCGTCAACGCGACGCGCTGGCCGGCAGGAACACCGCCGGCTTCATCAGCGGCTACCGCGGCTCCCCCTGGGCGGCTACGACCAGGCGCTGTGGAAGGCCCGCAAGTACCTGAGGCGCAGAACATCGTGTTCCAGCCGGGGGTGAACGAGGAACTCGCGGCCACGGCCTTGTGGGGCACCCAGCAGCTCGGGTTCGCGCCTCCCGGCAGCAACAAGTTCGACGGCGTGTTCGGCATCTGGTACGGCAAGGGCCCCGGCGTCGACCGCTGCTCCGACGTCTTCAAGCACGCCAACATGGCCGGCACCACGCCCTGGGGCGGCGTGATCGCGGTGGCCGGCGACGACCACGTGGCCAAGAGTTCCACCGCCGCCCACCAGAGCGACCACATCTTCAAGGCCTGCGGCCTGCCGGTGTTCTTCCCGGCCACGGTGCAGGAGATCCTGGACCTCGGCCTGCACGCCTTCGCCATGAGCCGCTATGCCGGCGTCTGGTCCGGCATGAAGACGATCCAGGAGATCGTCGAGTCCAGCGCCACGGCGATGATCGATCCCGAGCGCGTGCAGATCCACATTCCCACCGATTTCCAGATGCCCCCCGGCGGCGTGCACATCCGCTGGCCCGACGTGGCGCTGGACCAGGAAGCGCGCCTGTTCGACTACAAGTGGTACGCCGCGCTGGCGTACATCCGCGCCAACCGCCTGAACTACAACGTCATCGCGACGCCGAACGACCGCTTCGGCATCATCGCCAGCGGCAAGGCCTGGAACGACACCCGCCAGGCCCTCCTGGACCTGGGCCTGGACGACGACACCTGCCGCCGCCTGGGCATCCGCCTGCACAAGGTGGCGGTGGTCTGGCCGCTGGAAGCGCAGATCACGCGCGAATTCGCACAGGGCCTGCGCGAGATTCTGGTGGTGGAGGAAAAGCGCCAGGTCATCGAATACCAGCTGAAGGAAGAGCTCTACAACTGGCGGCCCGACGTGCGTCCCAACGTGGTGGGCAAGTTCGAGGAAGCCGACGGCGACTACTCGGGCGGCGAATGGTCGATGCCCAACCCGACGGCCAACACCCTGCTGCGCGCCAACGCGGACCTGTCGCCGGCGCTGATCGCGCGCGATCGCCCGCCGCCTGAAGAAGATGGGGCTGGATGCCGACGTGCAGGGCCGCATCGACGCGCAGCTGGCGATCCTGGAAGCCAAGGAACGCGCGATGCAGGTGGTGGAGGTCAAGGGCGACCGCATGCCCTGGTTCTGTTCCGGCTGCCCGCACAACACCTCCACCGTGGTGCCGGAAGGCTCGCGCGCCATGGCCGGCATCGGCTGCCACTTCATGGCGACCTGGATGGACCGCGCCACCATCGGCTTCACGCAGATGGGCGGCGAAGGCGTGCCCTGGGTCGGGCAGCAGCCCTTCACGACCGACAAGCACATGTTCGCCAACCTGGGCGACGGCACCTACTTCCACAGCGGCTCGCTGGCCATCCGCCAGGCCATCGCCGCCGGCGTGAACATCACCTACAAGGTCCTCTACAACGACGCGGTCGCGATGACCGGCGGCCAGCCGGTGGGCGAGCGTCCCGAGGGCCACACCCCGCTGCAGATCGCGCACAGCCTGGTGGCCGAAGGCGTGGTGAAGCTGGTGGTGGTGACCGACGAGCCGGAGAAGTACGAGGGCGCCAGGCTGCCTGCCGGCGTGACCGTGCACCACCGCGACGAGCTCGATCGCATCCAGCGCGAGCTGCGCGAGATCCAGGGCGTCACGGCCATGATCTACGACCAGACCTGTGCCACCGAGAAGCGCCGCCGCCGCAAGCGCGGGGCCATGGTGGACCCGGCGCTGCGCGTGATGATCAACGACCTGGTCTGCGAAGGTTGCGGCGACTGCAGCGTCAAGTCCAACTGCCTGTCGGTGGAGCCGCTGGAGACCGAGTTCGGCCGCAAGCGCACCATCAACCAGAGCACCTGCAACAAGGACACCAGCTGCCTCAAGGGCTTCTGCCCGAGCTTCGTCACGGTCGAGGGCGGCCGGCTGAAAGGCAAGGCGAAGAAGGAAGCGGGTCCCTCGCCCTTCGAAGGCCCGGAGATCCCGGAGCCGATGCTGCCCGCCACCGCCGAGGCCTACGGCATCGTGGTCGCCGGCGTCGGCGGCACCGGCGTCATCACCATCGGCCAGCTGCTCGGCATGGCCGCGCACATGGAAGGCAAGGGCATCGTCACCCAGGACTCCGCGGGGCTGGCGCAAAAGGGCGGCGCCACCTGGAGCCACGTGCTGATCGCCGACGACCAGGACGCGATCCGCACCACCCGCGTCAGCATGGCCGCGGCCGACCTGATCATCGGCTGCGATCCCATCGTCACCGGCGGCAAGGAAACCGTGCTGCGCATGCGCCCGGGCCGCACCCGCGTGGCGCTGAACGCGCACAGCACGCCGACCGCGGCCTTCGTGAAGAACGCTGCCTGGGAGAACCCCTCGGACGCCTGCGCCGTCGAGATCGGCAAGGCCGTGGGCCTCGAGAACATGGGCTCCTTCAATGCCGAGGGGCTGGCCGCCCGCGTCATGGGCGACAGCATCTACACCAACCCGCTGATGCTGGGCTACGCCTGGCAGAAGGGCTGGATCCCGCTGGCGCGCGAGTCGCTGCTGCGCGCCATCGAGCTCAACGCCGTGGCGGTGGACAACAACAAGGCCGCCTTCCAGTGGGGTCGCCGGGCCGCGCACGATCCGGCGTCGGTGGCCGGCCTGATGGCGCCGTCGGCCCAGGTGATCGAGTTCAAGAAGCGCGAAACGGTGGAAAGCATCGTCAAGCGCCGTGTCGCCTTCCTCACGGACTACCAGGATGCCGGCTATGCCGAGCGCTACCGGGACCTGGTGGAGCGGGTGCGGGTCGCCGAGCTGCCGCTGGGCAAGTCGCTGCTGACCGAAACGGTCGCCAAGGGCCTGTTCAAGCTGATGGCCTACAAGGACGAATACGAGGTCGCCCGCCTGCACGCCGACACCGGCTTCCGCGAGAAGATCGCCGCCCAGTTCGAGGGCGACTTCAAGGTCCACTACCACCTGGCGCCGCCGCTGCTGGCCAGGCACGACGACAAGGGCGAGCTGGTCAAGCGGAAGTTCGGCCCCTGGACCTTCCACCTGTTCAAGCTGCTGGCCCGCCTCAAGGGCCTGCGCGGCACGCCGCTGGACATCTTCGGCCGCACCGAGGAGCGCCGCACGGAACGCGCGCTGGTCGAGGAATACCGGCAGACCGTGCTGGAACTCGTCGCCGGCCTGCAGCCCGGCAACCATGCCCTGGCCGTGGAAATTGCCGGCCTGCCGGACAAGATCCGCGGCTACGGCCATGTCAAGGCGCGCAACCTGGCGGCGGTCCGGCCGGAATGGCAGCGCCTGATGGAACAGTGGCGCGGCCAGGCCACGGAGCGCCAGGCCGCCTGAAGGCCCCCGGCGCTTCCCCCTACAATCGTCCTTCCTTTCCGCGGCAGGCGGGCAGCTTCGTGCTGGCCGCCCCGCGGGCATCCCTTTCCCTTGACGGTTTTCGACCTGGAGTCACCGTGTTGATCTCTTCCGCCTTCGCCCAAACGGCGCCGGCCGCCGCTGCCGGCGGCGACATGCAGTCTTCCTTCATGAGCCTGCTGCCGCTGGTGCTGATGTTCGTGGTCCTGTACTTCGTGATGATCCGCCCGCAGATGAAGCGGCAGAAGGAGCATCGCGCCATGGTGGAGGCCCTCGCCAAGGGCGACGAGGTGGCCACCGCCGGCGGCCTGCTGGGCCGCGTCACCAAGCTGGGCGACACCTACCTGGGCGTGGAAGTCGCGCCCGGCGTGGAAGTGCAGGTCCAGCGCACGGCCGTCGTGCAGGTCCTGCCCAAGGGTTCCATCAAGTAAGCCGTGAACCGCTATCCGCTCTGGAAGTACGCGATCCTGGTGGTCGCGTTCCTCATCGGGGTGCTCTACACCCTGCCCAATTTCTTCGGCGAGGACCCCGCGGTCCAGGTGTCGGCGGCGCGCAGCAGCGTGCGCGTGGACGCCACGACCCAGGCGCGCATCCAGCAGGCGCTGGCGCAGGCGGGCATCAAGCCGCTGTCGCTGGCCCAGGAGGGTGCGTCGATCAAGTGCGCCTGGAAAGCACCGACGCGCAGCTGAAGGCCAAGGACGCCATCCAGCGCGCGCTGTCGCCGGACCCCAACGACGCCGGCTACGTGGTGGCGCTGAACCTGCTGTCCAAGACGCCGGGGTGGATGGAGGCCGTGAACGCGCGCCCCATGTACCTGGGCCTGGACCTGCGCGGCGGCGTGCACTTCATGCTGCAGGTGGACATGCAGGCGGCGCTGACCAAGAAGGTGGAATCCTTCGCGGGCGACCTGCGCAGCGTGCTGCGCGAGAAGAACGTGCGCCACGCCGGCATCGAACGCAGCGGCAACGAGCTCGTGGTCAATTTCCGCGACCCCGCGGCCCTGCAGGCTGCGCGCACCGTGATCACCGACCAGTTCGCGGACCTGCAGGTCACCGAGTCCGTGCAGGGCGACACCACGCGGCTGGTGGCGACCATCAAGCCGGAGGCCGCGCGCCGCCTGCAGGACCAGGCGCTCAAGCAGAACATCGTCACGCTGCACAACCGGATCAACGAGCTGGGCGTGGCCGAGCCGGTGATCCAGCAGCAGGGCACCGACCGCATCGTGGTGCAGCTGCCGGGCGTGCAGGACACGGCGCGCGCCAAGGACATCCTGGGCCGCACCGCGACCCTGGAATTCCGCCTGGTGGACGAGAGCACCGAGGGCCGTGCCGCCGAACTCGGCACCGGCCCGGTGCCCTTCGGTTCCGAGCGCTTCATGGAGCGCAACGGCCGGCCGGTGATCGTGAAGAAGCAGGTCGTGCTGACCGGCGACAGCCTGACCGACGCCCAGACCGGCTTCGACCAGCAGTCGCAGGCGCCCAAGGTGGACCTGACCGTGGACGCCAAGGGCGGCCGCATCATGCGCGACGTCAGCCGCGAGAACCTCAAGAAGCGGATGGCGATCATCCTGTTCGAGAAGGGCAAGGGCGAGGCGCTGACCGCGCCCGTGATCCAGGGCGAGCTGGGCAACCGCTTCCAGATCTCCGGCTCGATGAACGTCAACGAGGCGAACGACCTGGCGCTGCTGCTGCGCGCCGGCTCGCTGGCCGCGCCGATGGAGATCATCGAGGAGATGACGATCGGCCCCAGCCTGGGCGCCGAGAACATCGCGAAGGGCTTCAACAGCGTGGCCTGGGGCTTCGCCGCGATCTGCGCCTTCATGATCGTGTACTACATGCTGTTCGGCGTGTTCTCCAGCCTGGCGCTGGGCGTCAACCTGCTGCTGCTGGTGGCGATCCTGTCCATGCTGCAGGCCACCCTGACCCTGCCGGGCATGGCGGCCATGGCGCTGGCGCTGGGCATGGCCATCGATTCGAACGTTTTGATCAACGAACGGGTGCGCGAGGAGCTGCGCAGCGGCGCTTCGCCGCAGGCCGCGATCACCGCCGGCTACGACCGGGCCTGGGCCACCATCCTGGACTCGAACGTGACCACCCTGATTGCCGGCGTGGCGCTGCTGGCCTTCGGCTCGGGGCCGGTGCGCGGCTTCGCGGTGGTCCACTGCATCGGCATCCTGACCTCGATGTTCTCGGCGGTGTTCTTCTCCCGCGGCCTGGTGAACCTCTGGTACGGCCGCCAGAAGAAGCTCAAGTCGGTTTCCATCGGCACGGTCTGGCGGCCGGACGCCGATGGCGCTATAACCAAGGCAGAGTAAGAGATTGCTTCAGGGGCGCGTGCGCCCCCAAAAGGACAAGGTAGTGGAGTTTTTCAAGATCCGGCGGGACATCCCGTTCATGAAGAACGCGCTCGTGTTCAACGTGATTTCCCTGGTCACGTTCCTCGCGGCGGTGTTCTTCCTCTTCAGCCGGGGGCTGCACCTCTCGGTCGAATTCACCGGCGGCACGGTGATGGAGGTGAGCTACTCGCAGCCCGCCGACATCGAAAGCGTGCGCCGGGCGGTGGCCGGCCTGGGCTATGCCGACGTGCAGGTCCAGAACTTCGGGACCGCCCGCGACGTCCTGATCCGGCTGCCGGCGCAGAAAGGCGTCAGTTCCGCGCAACAGAGCGACCGCACGATCGCCGCCCTGAAGGCGACCGATCCGGCGGTCACCCTGCGCCGGGTGGAATTCGTCGGCCCGCAGGTCGGCGAGGAGCTCGTCTCCAACGGCCTGAAGGCGCTGGCGATGGTGGTCGCCGGCATCATGGTCTACCTGGCGCTGCGCTTCGAGTGGAAGTTCGCGGTGGCGGCGATCATCGCCAACCTGCACGACGTGATCATCATCCTGGGCTTCTTCGCCTACTTCCAGTGGGAGTTCTCGCTGGCGGTGCTGGCGGCGGTGCTCGCGGTGCTGGGCTACTCGGTGAACGAATCGGTGGTGATCTTCGACCGGATCCGCGAGACCTTCCGGCGCCAGCGCAGGATGAACACCACCGAGGTGATCGACCATGCGATCACCTCCACCATCAGCCGCACGATCATCACGCACGGGTCCACCCAGATCATGGTGCTGTCGATGCTGCTGTTCGGCGGCGCCACGCTGCACTACTTCGCGATGGCCCTGACCATCGGCATCCTGTTCGGCATCTACTCCTCGGTGTTCGTCGCCGCGGCCATCGCCATGTGGCTGGGCATCAAGCGCGAGGACCTGGTCAAGGGCGGCGTGAAGAAGGATGGCGACCCCGCCGATCCGAACGCCGGCGCCACCGTCTGAGGCAGCGAAGGCATGTCGTCCACGCTCACTCCCCGCCGCCGCGCCGCTCGCGCGCCAGGCGCGCGAGCGTTTCGTGGCGCACATGCAGGGGGTGTTGCCGGAGCTGGCGGAAGCGCTGCGCAACCGGCTGACCGAGCAGATGGGCGCGGCCAAGAGCGGCCGCGACATGCAGCAGCGGCGCGATGCGCTGGTGGAGTTCGAGCAGGCTGCGGCCAAGTGGGTCGACGCCGTGGCGCGCGCCTGGCGCCGCGCCGTGGTCCCGCCCACGGCGACCGGGCGGGTGCGCGTGGAGCTCGCCACGCTCGAACTGATCGGCGATGACGTCGTCGAGAACAAGATCCTCTCCTCGCGCCTGGCGATGGCGGTGCAGGAGAAGGCGGTGTGGGACCTCAACGACCTGAAGCTGCGCATCACGCACCTGGAAGGCGGCGAGGAACTGGCCACCGAGGACGTGCTGCGCCCGGAAGCGCTGGCGCAGGTGCTGGTGGAGCAGTGGTCGGCCGTGAAGCTGCCGCGCGAGAGCTGGGTCGCGTCCAAGGACGTGATCCAGGAGTTCATCGTCCCGCGGGCGATGGAGGGCTACCAGCAGGCCAACGAATTCCTGGTCGACAGCGGCGTGCTGCCGCACATCGACCTGCGCGCGCGCGTCAAGCGCCCGCCGCAGCAACCGCAGCAGCCGGCGCCTGAAACAGGTGTCGCGCGCAGTGGCGGTGGCGGTGGCGGTGGCGGCCCCGGTGGCGCGGGCGGCGGCGGTGGAGGTTCGGGCGCCGGCACCGGAGGTGGTGGCGGCGGTGGCGGTGGAGCCGGAAACGGCGGCGGTGGCGGTGGAGCCGGAAACGGCGGCCGCGGCGCGGGCGGGTCCGGCGCTGCCGGCTCCGGCGGTGGCGGAGGTGGCGGAGGTGGCGGTGGATCCGCTGGTGGTGGCGCGGCCGGCACGGCCGCCGGCAACATGGCCGATTCCTTCTTCTCGTCCGCCGAAGTCATGAACGGCCAGGGCGGCGGTGGCGACCCGACGGCGGGCACGCCGCTCGGCAAGGCCAAGGCGCGCGCGAGCGGCGTGCTCGGCCAGCTCAAGCGCCTGCTGCGCGACAAGGTCGGCGCCGGCGCCGACGGCCAGGAAGGCGGCACGCGCACGCCGCCTTCGCCCTCGCTGGTGGCCGCGGTCACGCACCACGCCACGCAGGTCCAGACGCAGGTGCAGACCCGCGTGAACGACGCCATGACCGTCGGCGACATCGTCATCTTCGACGACGACGCCGTGGAGCAGGTGGCGATCGACCTGCGCCAGCGCTCGCAGGAACTCAAGCAGCGCGCGTCCACGAGCAGCGAAAAGGCCACGATCGAGATCGTGGCGCTGATGTTCCAGAGCATCCTGGCCGAAGAGCGCATCCCGCCCGCGGTGCGGGTGTGGTTCGCGCGCCTGCAGATGCCGGTGCTGCGCGTGGCGCTGCAGGAGCCCGAGTTCTTCGGCTCGCTGGAGCACCCGGCGCGCCAGCTGATCGACCGCATGGGATCGTGCGTGCTCGGCTTCGACGCCACCGCCATCGGCGGCAGCGCGCTGGAGACCGAGATCCGGCGCGTGGTGCAGGTGATCGAGCAGTACCCCGAGACCGGCCGGCGCGTGTTCCAGCTGGTCTACGACGAGTTCCAGCGCTTCCTCTCGCGCTTCCTCACCGAGAAGGGCCCGACGCAGAAAAGCTGGTGAGCGTCGCCCAGCAGGTGGAGCAGAAGGAGACGATGGCGATCCAGTACACCATCGAGCTGCGCAAGATGCTCAGCGACGTGCCGGTGCGCGAGGAGATCCGCGAGTTCCTGTTCAAGGTCTGGGCCGAGGTGCTGGCCGTGGCCGCGGTGAAGAACGGGCCGCAGCACACAGAGACGCTGGCGCTGAAGAAGTCCGCCAGCGACCTGGTCTGGGCCGCCAGCGCCAAGCCGAACCGGCACGACCGCGCCAAGGTGATCCAGGACCTGCCGGACCTGCTGGCCCGCCTGCGCCGCGGCATGTCGCTGCTCGGCCTGAACTCCGCGGACCAGGAGAACCACATCAAGGTGATCGGCGACACGCTCGCGGACGCCTTCCTGTCCAAGACCGAGGCGATCCCGCACGCGCGCATCGAGGAGATGACGCGCCGGCTGGCGAACCTGGAGGACTTCGTGTCCGACGACGACGCCGGCGAGCTGCCGCTGGACCAGGAAAGCATCGAGATGATGCTGGGCATCGACGCGTCGATGATCGAGGTGATCAGCACCGGCGGCTCGCAGCCGAGCGCGGCGATGATGGGGTGGGCCAACGAGCTGCAGCCAGGCACCTGGTTCACCATGGACCACAACGGCCGCATCGCGCAGGCACAGTACGCCTGGTGCAGCGACCGGCGCCAGCTGCACCTGTTCGCCGCCAACGACGGCTACTGCTACCTGATGCCGCTGCGCCGCCTGGCCTCGTACCTGCAGGCCGGGCTGCTCACGCCGACCGAAGAGGAAGCGCTGACGGTGCGCGCCACGCGGGATGCGCTGGCCAAGCTGGATGCGAATCCGGAGCGGCTGCTGCAGTAAACCCGCAGCTCAGTGCGCGACGCGATCCTCGGAGTCGTCGCACAACTCGTCGAGCACCAGCGCATCCGGCTCGATGCTGAAGCGCCAGTAGACCATCAGCACGATGATCTTCAGCGCGTCCAGCGGCACCGGGTCGCCCGGGGCGGCCATCGCGCGGTCGACGACGATCTCGCGCAGGGCCGCGGGCAGCACGCCGGCGCTTTCGAGGAAGCTGAGGAAGCCGAGGCAGTCGGCGCCGAGGTGGTCCTGTTCCGCGATCGAGAAGACCCGCATGCTGGTCTCGCTCGGCTCCGGCGCCCATTCCAGCTGGGACTCCTCCGGCACGCAGATGTTCTGCGCGGCGACGTTGAGGCCGTCCAGCCAGACCAGGGCCTGGTGGATCTCCTCGGGTTCGAAGCCATGGGCGCTGAGCTTGCGTTCGAGCTGGTGGGGCTCGGGGCAGGCATCGCCGCGCCAGTAGTTTTCGTAAACGAACACCAGCACTTCAAACATGAACCTCAATATAGCCCCAGCGCGCGCGGCCGGGCCACGCGTTTCGCGCGCGCTGTTGCGGCAGCGCGTCGCTTTACACGCCGCTTTACGCGCTCGCGAGACGCTGGAACAGGCCGCCGGGCAAGCGCGCCACCTGGCCCGCGAGTTCGAGCTCCAGCAGCTGCGCCTGCAGTAGCGGCGCGGGGATGCCGGTGCGCGCGATCAGCGCATCCAGCCCCATCGGGTCGTAGCCCATGGCATCGAGCAGCGCGCTCTCGCCTTCCGGCTCTTCGCCCGCCGCCGGCGCGGGCGCGGCGGGCAGCACGAAGCGCAGGTCCTCCAGCACGTCCTGCGCGCTTTCGACCAGCTTGGCGCCCTGGCGCAGCAGCGCATGGCAGCCGCGGGCATGGGGTGAGTGGATCGAGCCGGGGATGGCGAACACTTCCTTGCCCTGCTCGCTGGCCAGGCGCGCGGTGATCAGCGAGCCGGACTGCAGCGCCGCCTCCACCACCAGCGTGCCCTGGCCGAGCGCGGCGATCAGCCGGTTGCGGCGCGGGAAGTTCTCCGGCAGCGGCGGCGTGCCCAGCGGATATTCGCTGACGATCATCCCGCGTTCGGCGATGCGGTGCGCGAGTTCCAGGTGCCGCTTGGGATAGACGCGGTCCAGGCCGGTGCCCACCACGGCGATCGTGGCTACCGCACCGGCGGCCGAGCCTTCCAGCGCGCCGTCGTGGGCGGCGCCGTCGATGCCCAGTGCCAGGCCCGAGACCACGGTCACGCCGGCCTCGGCAAAGGCCCGGGAGAAGCGGCGCGCGTTCTGCAGTCCCTGTGGGGTGGGATTGCGGCTGCCGACGACGGCCAGCGCGCGCTGCGGCGTTTCCGCCAGCAGGCCCATGCGATAGAGCATCAGCGGCGGATCCTCGATCGCCAGCAGCGCCTGCGGATAGCCCGCATCGCCCAGCGTCAGCACCTCGCGCCGGTCGGGGTCCTTGGCCAGCCAGGCCAGGGTGGTGTCCAGCAGTTCATCGAAGCCGGCGGGGTCCTTGCGCAGGGCGCCGGCGCGGGCGCCCACCACCTGCGCGAGCGTGGCCTCGTCCTGGGCAAAGATGGAAGGGGGCAGGCCGAAGGCCGCGAGCAGCTTGCGTGCCGCCTGCGGGCCGAGCCCGGGATTCAGCGCGAGGCGCAGCCAGCCAGCCAGCTCGTCGCGCTGCATGGGCGCGCGCTCAGCGGGGGTTGGTCACCCGGTCGCCGATGGAGACGGTGTCGGTGATCTCCAGCACCAGCGCATAGGACAGCCGGTCGAAGGTGCGGAACACCATCAGCAGGCCGCTGCGCTCGTCGGGCAAGCTTCACCAGGGCGCGCTCACCCGCTTCGGTGCGGTCGTCGACGCGGCGGCCGCTGCGCAGGATCTGCAGCACGTTGCCCGGCTCCAGGCCGTCCACCATGCCCAGGCTCAGGGCCACCACCTGGCTCTGACCCACCAGCGTCACGGCATCGCCGTAGACGGAGACGATGGCACCGTCCACCGGCAGGCGCGGGGCGCGCGGCACGTAGCTGCCGAAGCCGCGCACCGGCTCGGGCATCAGGCGGTCGCCGACGCGGATTTCTTCCTTGGCGCGGGTGATGTCCACGGTGGCCGGCACGATGGTCGGGCGGGTGCCGCCACCGGCCATCAGCACCGGCTGCACGCTTTCGCTGCGCACCAGTTCGGCGCTGCCCAGGTACTTGGCTTCGTAGCCGAGGACGGCGCCGGTGATCGGGTGCTTCAGCGGCACGGCGTTGCGGTAGATGCGGAAGGCCTCGACCACGCGCGGGTCGGTTTCCACCCAGCGGCATCCCGTTGCGGCCGCGGGCATAGGCGCGGTCGCCGCTGGTGATCAGGACGCGGTCTTCCGGCAGGCCGACGATGCGCGGCGTCATGTCGAGGTCGCCCTCGTTGACGATGATCGCCTCGTTCAGGAAGGGCTCGATGATGTGCGGCGGCAGCGTCGGGATCGACATGTCCACCAGTCCCGCCATGCGGGTGCGCGGCGAGACGCGCACGGTCTGCGTGTCGGCGCCGGCGGGCGGTTGGCCGAAGCGCAGGCGCGCCAGGCCGCCGATCTTTTCCAGGTAGAGCGTCTGTCCGGGGTAGATGCGGTGCGGGTTGCGCACGTCTTCCATGTTCATGCCCCAGAGCTCGGGCCAGCGCCACGGGCTCTTGAGGAACTTGCCGGAGATGGCCCAGAGCGTGTCGCCGGACTTGACCGTATAGGTGTCTGGCGCGTCAGGTGCGAGCTCGGAGAGCGGCACGCCCGCGGACGCGACCTGCTCCGCGGTCGAACGCTGTGCCGGCGTGATGGGGAAGTTCTGCGCACTGGCCGTGCCTGCCAACCCCCTCCCACGATCAGCGCGGCGCAAGCTGCGATCGTGCGGGTTGCCAGGCCAAAAGCTGCCTTGGTTGGAGCCATCTGGTTTTCGTCCGCTCTTGACAAGTTGCTGCCGATTCTGGCTTCAAGTCCTTGATCGGGCAATGTTTATTGCCTATGTGGGCTGATCGCAACGGCAAAAGTGGCGAAAATAGCGACAAGAGCTCCACCTGTCGCCCATGGCACTCCTTCCAATCCTTACGTACCCCGATCCGCGCCTGCATACGGTGGCAAAACCGGTGCAGGCAGTGGACGCGCGCATCCGCGCGCTGATCACCGACATGCTCGAAACCATGTACGACGCCGACGGCATCGGGCTGGCCGCGACGCAGGTCAACGTGCACGAGCGGCTGGTCGTGATCGACACCTCGCAGGAGCGCAACCAGCCCCTGGTCCTGATCAATCCCGAGATCACCTGGGCCAGCGAGGAAAAGCAGGTCGGCGACGAAGGCTGCCTGTCGGTGCCCGGCATCTACGACGGCGTGGAGCGTTCCACCTCGATCAAGGTGCGCGCGCTCGACGGCGACGGCCAGTCGCGTGAACTCGCCGCCGAAGGCATGCTGGCGGTGTGCATCCAGCACGAGATGGACCACCTGATGGGCAAGGTGTTCGTGGAATACCTCTCGCCCCTGAAGCGCAACCGGATCAAGACCAAGATGCTCAAGGCCCGCCGCGACACCGAGCGGGTGTGAAGGAGACCGCCATGCGCACCCTGCTCGCCCTGCTCGCACCGGCCTTGCTGCTGGCAGCCTGCGCACATCCCTGGAACACCGCGAACATCGCGCCAGGCAGCACCCGCGAGCAGGTGCTCGCCAGCGCCGGCCAGCCGTTCGCCGTGCTGCCGCTGCCGAACGGCGGCCAGCGCATGCAGTACACGCTGCAGCCGATGGGGCAGCAGGCCTTCATGGTGGACCTCGATGCCAGCGGCCGCGTGGTGCGCAGCCGGCAGGTGCTGACCGAAACGGAATTCGCCCGCATCGAACCGGGCCGCTGGACCGTCGCCGACGTGCAGCGCGAGTTCGGCCCGCCGGCGCGCGTGGACGGCGTCTCCAGCTTCCGCGGCTCGATCCTGACCTACCGCTGGCGCGACCTGGGCAACGCCGACATGTTCTATTGGGTCTACGTCGATCCGCAGGGCGTGGTGCAGCGGGCCCATCCGGGCATGGAATTCCGCAACGACCGGGACGCCCGCGAGTAATGCGGGTCGTTTTCGCGGGCACGCCCGAATTCGCGCGGGCGGCGCTGGAGCGGCTGGCCGCCGCCGGCTTCACCCTTCCCCTGGTGCTCACGCAGCCGGATCGCCCGGCCGGTCGCGGCATGAAGCTGCAGCCGTCGCCGGTCAAGCAGTTCGCGCTGGAGCACGGCATCGCGGTGGCGCAGCCGCGCAGCCTGCGCCTCGACGGCAAGTATCCCGACGACGCAGCGGCGGCACGCGCCGCGCTGGTCGCGGCGAAGGCCGACGTGATGGTGGTCGCCGCCTACGGCCTGATCCTGCCGCAATGGGTGCTGGACCTGCCGCGCCTGGGCTGCCTGAACATCCATGCCTCGCTGCTGCCTCGCTGGCGCGGCGCCGCGCCGATCCACCGCGCGATCGAAGCGGGGGACCGCGAGACCGGCGTGACCATCATGCAGATGGATGCCGGCCTCGACACCGGCGACATGCTGCTGATGGAACGCGTGGCGATCGCGCCGGACGACACCACCGCGACGCTGCACGACAAGCTGGCCGCACTGGGCGGCCGCATGGTCGTGGAGGCGCTGGAGCTGGCCGCCTGCGGCGGGCTGCGTCCGCAGCGGCAGCCGGCAGAAGGCGTGACCTACGCGCACAAGATCGAGAAGGTGGAAGCGGCGATCGACTGGTCGCAGCCCGGCGAGGTCCTCGCACGTCGCATCCGCGCCTTCGATCCCTTCCCCGGTGCCTCGGCCCAGGTGAACGGCGAGACGGTGAAGCTCTGGCGGGCGCAGGCCGTTCCGGGCCGCGGCACGGCGGCGGCCGGCACCATCGTCGCGATCGACGACCACGGCGTGGGCGTGGCCTGCGGCGACGGCAGCCGGCTGGAGATCACCGAGCTGCAGCGT
Organism: Ramlibacter montanisoli; assembly: GCF_013087525.1. Lineage (GTDB taxonomy): Bacteria > Pseudomonadota > Gammaproteobacteria > Burkholderiales > Burkholderiaceae_C > Ramlibacter > Ramlibacter montanisoli. The sequence goes on from NZ_JABFCS010000001.1 coordinate 3,997,640, forward strand.
GCCGGCGGCAAGCGCCTGCCGGCCGCCGACTTCCTGCGCGGCTTCCCGCTGGCCGCGGGCATGCGCTTCGAGGCCTGATGTTCTTCCTGCGCGCCATCCACCGCCATCCCGAGTTCCGGGAAGGCATGAAGGCCACGGCTTCGGTCGCGCCCGGCATCGCCGCCTGGGGGCTGATGACGGGCGTGGCGATGGTGAAGTCCGGCATGAGCGTGATCGAGGCGGTGGCCATGACGCTGCTGGTATATGCCGGCAGCTCGCAACTGGCCGCGATTCCGCTGATCGTGGCCGGCGCGCCGGCCTGGGTGATCTGGGCCACCGGCTTCTGCGTGAACCTGCGCTTCGTGGTCTTCAGCCTGCACCTGCGCACCTACCTCATGCACCTGCCGCGGTGGCGGCGGCTGGTCAACGGCTTCCTCACCGCGGACCTGAGCTACGCCGTCTTCACCGCGCGCTTTCCGCAACCGGGCGCCGACGCGCCCGCGCGCCTCGCGCAGGAGTCCTTCCTGGCCGGCAACTACTTCGTGACCTGGGTGGCGTGGACCGGCGCCAGCCTGGCCGGCGTGGCGCTGGGCAACGCGATCCCGAGCGCCTGGGGCCTGGGCTTCGCGGGCGTGCTGTGCCTGGTGGGCGTGCTGTGCTCGCTGGCCAACACGCGGCTGCGCGTGCTGGCCGCGCTGGTCGCGGGCGCGGCGGCCGTCGCCGCCTACAGCCTGCCCTTCAAGCTGAACATCGTGGCGGCCATCGCGGTCGCCGTGCTCGCCTGCTTCTGGCTGGAAGGGCGCACGCGGCCCGCGCCGCGGGGGCGCACCGCATGAGGGGCGCGACCGATTTCTGGACGCTGTTCGTGATCGCCGGCCTGGCCGGCATCACGGTGCTCACGCGCTGCTTCTTCTTCATCCTCGACCGGCCGTGGACGCTGCCCGCGTGGGCGCACCGCGCGCTGCAGTACGCGCCGGTGGCCGCGCTCGCGGGGGTGGTCGTGCCCGAGGTCGTGATGAGCAACGGCCAGCTGGTCGCCACCTGGCAGGATGCGCGCCTGTTCGCCGCGCTGGCCGGCGCCGCGGTGTACTTCTGGCGGCGCAGCGTGCTGCTGACGCTGCTGCTGGGCATGGCCGTCTATCTGCCGCTGCACCTCGCCCTGGGCTGGTAAGCCGCGCGTAGCAGGGGCTTCCTAGAATGGGAGGTTTTCCCCTCCCACGAACAGAAGCTGTCATGAACGTCCTGCGCTTTTCCGATCTGTGCGACCAGGGCCGCGCCCGCGGCCGCCGCGTCTTCATCCGGGCCGACCTGAACGTGCCGCAGGACGAGGCCGGCAACATCACCGAGGACACGCGCATCCGCGCTTCCGTGCCCTGCATCCAGATGGCGCTGGCCGGCGGCGCGGCCGTCATGGTGACCTCGCACCTGGGGCGTCCCACCGAAGGCGAGCTCAAGCCCGAGGACTCGCTGGCACCGGTGGCCAGGCGCCTGTCGGAGCTGATCGGCCGTCCGGTCACGCTCAAGCAGGACTGGCTCGGTGGCGTGGACGTGCAGCAGGGCGAGGTCGTGCTGCTGGAGAACTGCCGCGTGAACAAGGGCGAGAAGAAGAACAACCCCGAGCTCGCGCAGAAGATGGCCGCCCTGTGCGACATCTACGTGAACGACGCCTTCGGCACCGCCCACCGCGCCGAGGCCACCACCTACGGCATCGCGCAGTACGCCAAGGTGGCTTGCGCCGGCCCGCTGCTGGCCGCCGAGATCGACGCCATCACCAAGGCGCTGGCCAACCCGAAGCGGCCCTTGGTGGCCATCGTCGCCGGCTCCAAGGTGTCGACCAAGCTGACCATCCTGCAGTCGCTGGCGAAGAACGTGGACCAGCTGATCGTGGGCGGCGGCATCGCCAACACCTTCCTGCTGGCCGCCGGCCTGCCGATCGGCAAGTCGCTGGCCGAGGCCGACCTGGTGCACGAAGCGCAGGCGGTGATCAAGGCCATGAAGGCGCGCGGCGCCGAAGTGCCTATCCCCACCGACGTGGTGGTGGCCAAGGCCTTCGCGGCCGATGCGCCCGCGACGGTCAAGGCCGCCAAGGACGTCGCCGCCGACGACCTGATCCTGGACATCGGCCCCCAGACCGCCCAGAAGCTCGCGCAGCAGCTTTCAAGTCGGCCGGCACCATCGTCTGGAACGGGCCGGTGGGCGTGTTCGAGTTCGACGCCTTCGCCAAGGGCACCGAGGTGATCGCCCGCGCGATCGCCGACTCGCCCGCCTTCAGCATCGCCGGCGGCGGCGACACGCTGGCGGCGATCGCCAAGTACGGCATCGAGCAGGACGTGGGTTACATCTCCACCGGCGGCGGCGCCTTCCTGGAAGTGCTGGAAGGCAAGACGCTGCCGGCGCTGGAGATCCTGGAGAAGCGCGCCGCGGGCGCCTGAGCGGAAACCCTGTAAGCGCTTGCGGTTAGGCCAATGCCCTCAGCCGCTTACATATGTTTACGACTTGTGCCCGACGGTCGCGGCCGGGACACTGCCCTCACAACAACGACGTCGTGAGGAGTCCATGCAGTCCAACGAGAACGCGTCCCTGGTGCTCGACGCGCTGTCCACGCGCGTGCTGCGCACCCTGTCGCCGGGTGCCTGGCGCAAGCTGTTCCTGCGGCCGCACCAGGAGGTGATGCAGTTCGCGCCCGCGCGCGGCACCTTCCTGTGCGCCGCGGCGCAGGTGCCGTCCTGGGGCGCCGGCGGCGACCTGCAGTCCGAGCTGTCCTTCCTGGCCGCCACCCACGGCGGCGAGCTCGACCCGTGCCCGCAGTCCACCGCGCTGGTGCGTTTCGACGACCCGCAGGCGGCGCTGGACATGGCCCGCGAGATGCAGAACATGATCTGCGACCTGCGCTTCCAGGTGGGGCTGGTGTCGGGCGACTGCACGCTGGCCTGCCTGCAGCTGGAAGGCCGCGTGCTGCGCGTGCTGGTCGGCGAGGCCGTGGACCGCGCCGAGGCGGTCACGGCCATGGCCTCGCCCGGCACCATCCGCATCGCGCCGGAAACCTTCGCGCTGCTGCAGGAGGACATCGTCGGCATGTCGCACTGGATGGTGACCACCGAGTACGAGGGCGACTGCATGACGGCGGCGTCGCTGACGCTGCCGCCGCGGGGGAACGCGCAGCTCAGTACCTTCGCGGGGCTGGGGCTGACCTGAGCTAGGAGGCGGACGGGCTGGTCGCGTTCCCCGCGTAGTCCGTCCAGCAGCGCCGATCGAAGTCATACAGCTTGCAGCGGCGCGCGGTGTCGAAGTACCAGCGCCAGGAGAAGGGCTGCACCACGATCCGCCCGGGCAGCATGTGTTCCAGCTTGCCCTGCGCATCCTTCAGCCGGTACAGGGGGATGGTCATGTCCACGTGGTGCGCCGTGTGCTCCATGATGTGGTGCATGGCGCCGCCGATGCCGAAGGGGAAGGTCAGGTGCACCGTGGTGGAGACGAAGGGCTGCGAGCGCGACCACTCGCCGCGCTCGTCGTGCCAGTGCACCGCCGTGTGCGTGTGGTGCACGTACACCACGAAGCCGATCATGGCGCACCAGAACAGGAAGGGCACGACGAAGCCGGTGAGCAGCACGGGCAGTAGCTCGCGCCCGGTGAAGTGCGCGACGAGCGCCAGCGCCGCGACCCACAGGAGCGCGAAGCCCGACACCAGCAGGTTGTCCCACAGGAACACCGGCCGGCGCGTCGGCATCTGCTTGCGCGTGGGGAAGAACATGCGCTTCCACCAGATCTCCACCATGTAGTACAGGCCCGGGCCCCAGCCGCTGCGGTAGATGCGGTCGAGGCGCTGGCCGGCCGGCGTGAGCGCGGCGTACTCCTGCGGGGTGCACGGCGCCCACACGAAGTCGAAGCCCTTCAAGTTGGTGTAGCCGTGGTGCACCACGTTATGCCCCACTTCCCACAGGCTGTAGGGCGTGAGCGAGGGCAGGAAGGCGATGCGGCCCAGCCAGTGGTTCAGGCGCCGGTTGGGCGTGAGGCTCTGGTGGCAGGCATCGTGGCCGATGATGAACAGGCGGCCGATCACGAAACCGGCCGCCAGGCCGCACAGCAGGTTGGCCCACCAGGCCTGAAGCAGCACGGCGCCCGCCAGCGCCGCCAGCAGCAGCGCGTAGTCGAACGCCAGCAGGGCGATCGGATAGACCGTGGCGCGGGCCGACAGCGGCAGCAGCCACTGGCGGATCTCCTTGCGGTGCGGCATGGCCGCGGACGGGGGATGGGAGCGGAGGTGATCGACATGAACCGGCCATGCTAGGTCCCGCGAGCACCAGCCCGGCTGATCTTCATCAACTGGACCGGCCCGGCCCGTGTTGGTAACCCGCCCGTAACCGCTTCCGTGTGAGAATCCGAAACTAAATTACACGGAGAAGTCCCTTCATGGCCCGTCGCGCCACCAAGATCGTCGTCACCCTGGGCCCCGCTTCCAGCGAACCCGCCGTCCTGGAGCGGATGATCCGCGCCGGCGTCAACGTGGTGCGCCTGAACTTCAGCCACGGCACCGCGCAGGACCACATCGCGCGGGCCGAACTGGTGCGCAAGGCCAGCCAGGCCGCTGGCCGCGAGGTGGCCATCATGGCCGACCTGCAGGGTCCCAAGATCCGCGTGGGCAAGTTCGCCGAAGGCAAGGTGATGCTGGAGGCGGGCGCGAAGTTCGTGCTGGACGCGGGCCGCACGGAGCCGGGCGACATCCACGCCGTGGGCCTGGACTACAAGCGAGCTGCCGCGCGACGTGAAGCCGGGCGACTCGCTGCTGCTGAACGACGGACTGATCGTGCTGGTGGTGGACTCGGTCAAGGGCGACCAGATCCGCACGACCGTGAAGCTTGGGGGCGCGCTGTCCAACAACAAGGGCATCAACAAGCACGGCGGCGGCCTGACCGCGCCGGCGCTGACCGCCAAGGACATGGAGGACATCCGCACGGCGATGGCCTTCCAGGCCGACTACGTGGCGGTGAGCTTCCCCAAGAACGCCACCGACATGGAGATGGCGCGCCAGCTGTGCAACGTGGCGGCCGCGGAATTCCGCCACAAGCCGGCGCTGATCGCCAAGATCGAGCGCGCCGAGGCGATCCCCAACCTGGAGGCGATCCTCAAGGCCAGCGACGCCATCATGGTGGCGCGCGGCGACCTCGCGGTGGAAGTCGGCAACGCCGCCGTCCCCGCCCTGCAGAAACGCATGATCCGGCTGGCGCGCGAGCACGACAAGGTGGTGATCACCGCCACCCAGATGATGGAGTCGATGATCTCCGCGCCGGTGCCCACCCGCGCCGAAGTGAGCGACGTGGCCAACGCGGTGCTCGATGGCACCGACGCCGTGATGACCAGCGCCGAGACGGCGACCGGCAAGTACCCGGTGGAAGTGGTGCAGCAGATGGCCAACATCTGCGCCGAGGCCGAGATGGCCGAGGACGTGCGGCTGGATGCCGACTTCACCGGCATGGCCTTCTCGCGCATCGACCAGTCGATCGCGATGGGCGCGCTGTTCACCGCCTACCACCTGGGCTGCAAGGCGATCGTCGCGCTGACCGACTCGGGCTCCACCGCGCTGTGGATGAGCCGGCACCGCATCCACATCCCCATCTATGCGCTCACGCCCAAGCAGGCGACGCAGCGCCGCATGGCGCTGTACCGCAACGTCACGCCGCTGCTGATGGACCAGAGCGCCGAGCGCGACACCGCGCTGGCGGAAGCCGAGGCGCACCTGAAGAAGCGCGGCATCGTCGCCTCCGGCGACATCTACGCGATCACCTGCGGCGAGCCCATGGGCGCGCCCGGCGGCACCAACATGCTGAAGATCGTGCGGGCGGCGTAAGGATCCGTCATCCCCCGCGCAGGCGGGGACCCAAGGCGCCCTCTCCGGTGCCCTGGATTCCCGCCTCCGCGGGAATGACGAGGAGGCTAGAATTCGGCGCAGTTACCGCGCGGTTACGTCGACCGTGCCGCCCCCTCCGTCGTACCTCCCCAGGAACTGCCATGCCCATCGTCTCCATGCGCGAACTGCTGGACCACGCCGCCGCGAACGGCTACGGGATTCCCGCCTTCAACGTCAACAACCTCGAACAGGTGCAGGCCGTCATGGAGGCGGCCAAGGAGACGGGCGCGCCCGTCATCCTGCAAGCCAGCGCCGGCGCCCGCAAGTACGCGGGCGAGTCCTTCATCAAGCACCTGATCCAGGCGGCCGTCGAGGCCTACCCGAAGATCCCGCTGGTGATGCACCAGGACCACGGCCAGAACCCGGACGTGTGCAAGGGCGCCATGGACCTGGGCTTCTCCTCGGTCATGATGGACGGCTCGCTGGAAGGCGACGGCAAGACCATCGCCAGCTACGACTACAACGTGGACGTCACCCGCAAGGTGGTGGACATGGCGCACAAGCTGGGCGTGACGGTGGAGGGCGAGCTCGGTTGCCTGGGCTCGCTGGAGACCATGCGCGGCGACAAGGAAGACGGCCACGGCACCGATTCCACGATGACGCGCGAGCAGCTGCTGACCGACCCGGAGCAGGCCGCCGACTTCGTGAAGAAGACGCAGCTGGATGCACTGGCCATCGCCATCGGCACCAGCCACGGCGCCTACAAGTTCACCCGCAAGCCCACCGGCGACATCCTGGCGATCGACCGCATCAAGGAGATCCACCGGCGCATCCCCAACACGCACCTGGTGATGCACGGCTCGTCCTCCGTGCCGCAGGACCTGCTGGCGATCATCCGCCAGTACGGCGGCAACATGAAGGAAACCTACGGCGTGCCGGTGGAGGAGATCCAGGAAGCGATCAAGCACGGCGTGCGCAAGATCAACATCGACACCGACATCCGCCTGGCGATGACGGGCGCGGTGCGCAAGTTCCTGGCGGAGAACCCGGACAAGTTCGACATGCGCGAGTGGATGAAGCCGGCGCGCGAAGCGGCGAAACAGATCTGCAAGCAGCGCTACATCGAGTTCGGCTGCGAAGGCCAGGCCGGCAAGATCAAGGGCGAATCGCTGCAGGTGGTGGCCACCAGGTACGCCAAGGGCGAGCTGGCCCAGACGGTGAACTGACCGTCAGGCGCGCTTGCGATAATGCACGGCCCGCGCATCGCGGGCCGTCGTCTTTCGAGCCCCTGCATGACCGCCGCCCTCCACACCTCCAACATCACCTCGCTGCCGCTGCTTGCCCGCGGCAAGGTGCGCGACAACTACGCGGTCGGCCAGGACCGCATCCTCATGGTGGCGAGCGACCGGCTGTCGGCCTTCGACGTGATCATGGGCGAGCCCATCCCGGGCAAGGGCGAGATCCTCACCAAGATGGCGCTGTTCTGGTTCGCGAAGCTGGGACACGTCTGCCCAACCACCTGACCGGCGAAGCGCCCGAATCGGTGGTGACGCGCGCTGAGGTGCCGCAGGTCCAGGGCCGCGCCATGCTGGTCAGGCGCCTGCAGCCGATCATGGTGGAAGCGGTGGTGCGCGGCTACCTGGCCGGCAGCGGCTGGAAGGAGTACCAGGAGACGCAATCGGTGTGCGGCGTGCCGCTGCCGGCGGGCCTGAAGAACGCTTCGAAGCTGCCCGAGCCGATCTTCACGCCGGCGGCCAAGGCCACCTCCGGCCACGACGAAAACGTGAGCTACGAACGCGTCGTGCAGATGATCGGCGCCGCCCACGCGGCGAAGATCCGCGACCTGAGCATCCGCCTCTACAAGGAAGCGGCCGACTTCGCGCTGACCAAGGGCCTGATCATCGCGGACACCAAGTTCGAGTTCGGCCTGGACGACCAGGGCCAGGTGGTGCTGATGGACGAGGTGCTGACGCCGGATTCCTCGCGCTACTGGCCGGTGGAAGGCTACCAGGCCGCGTTCGCCAGGGGCGAGAACCCGCCGAGCTACGACAAGCAGTTCGTGCGCGACTGGCTGGAGGGCGTCAAGGTCGACGGCCATCCCTGGGACAAGACGCCGCCCGCGCCGCGCCTGCCCAAGGACGTGATCGAAAAGACCGCCGCCAAGTACCGCGAAGCGCTCGACCGCCTGGTGTCGTAGCCGCGTGTAAAGGGCCGGCCGCGCGCCTGCGCCGCGCGCTATGCTGGCCCGATGAATGCCAAGCACCTCCTCCTCGTCGCCGCCGCGGCCCTGGCTGCGCCGGCGTTCGCCCAATCCGACGCGCAGTGCATCCTGGCCGGCCGCCTGAACGACCAGGGCCAGTGGGCGCCGCGCTTTGCCGGCGTCCAGCTGCTGGGCGCCCACGGGCAAGCCGTGAACGGCGCCAGCAAGCAGCTGGTGTCGGCGGTGAGCCAGGCGCGCCTGGCGCGCCCCGCGCTGCTGTCGCGCTGCAACGGAGACCAGCCGCTGGCCAGCGCGCCGACGGCGAGCCGCGCGGCCAGAAGACCCAGGTGCCGGCGCTCGCCCGCGGCGTGGTGGACGTGGAAGGCGTGAGCTACCCGAAACTGCGCACCGGCGGCGAACTGGTCGAGCTGCGCGTGCGCGTTCCGGCGCAACGCGTGGTGATGATCAGCCGGTAGTCTGCTGGCGTCGCGGTTCGGGCTGCGCCGCTCACCACGACCTACGAAGCCAGCCTGTAGGTCGTGGTGAGCCCGCAGGCCAACCGCGACATCCCCTCAGGAAAGCACCACCGACGACAAGCGCCGGCGGTAGGTCGCCACCGTCGGATCGTCCGGCGGGATCTGCCCTTCGGCCACCTTCACCTTCGGCGGCTCGATGATCTCCAGGATCGCGATGTAGGTCTTGCGGGCGAGGTCCTCGCTCCAGGCCTTGTCGCGCATCAGGATCTCCAGCAGTTCGTCCATCGCCGCCGTCCAGCGCTGCTGCGCGATCAGGAGGCGCGCCCGGTCGAACCGGGCCTGGAAGTCGCGCCGGTTGGCGGCGATCTTCGCGTCCTCGTCGGCCGGGTTCGGGTGCGATTTCGCGAAGGCGATCGCGTCCAGCCAGCGCGCCAGCGCATCGAGCCTGCGCGAGGTCCCCGCCTTGCTGGCCACCGGCTCGAAGGCGCGGCGGGCCTCCGGCTCGCGGCCCGCGGCCAGCAGGGCCTTCACGTAGTCGAAGCGCGCGTCGTCGTTGGCCGGGTCGGTGGCCACCGCATGCTGCAGGCGCTCGAGCTGGACTGCGGGATCCAGGGCTTCCGGCTCTTCCGCCTGCGGCTCTTCCTCGCCGGCCAGCGCCTGCACGTGCTTGTCCAGGAATTCGCGCACCTTGCCTTCCGGCACCGCGCCCATGAAGCCGTCCACCGGCTGGCCGTTCTTCATCAGCACCACCGTGGGGATGCTCTTGATGCCGAAGGCGCCGGCCGCTGCTGCTCCTCGTCCGAGTTGATCTTGGCCAGCTTGAAGGCGCCGCCGTACTCGGTTTCCAGCTTTTCCAGGATCGGGCCGATCGCCTTGCAGGGCCCGCACCAGGGCGCCCAGAAATCGACCAGGACCGGCTGGCTCAGGGAGGCGGTGACCACCTCCTGTTCGAAGTTTTCGATGGTGATGTCGATCATTCCGGCTCCCTCTGCTCGGCAAAGTAAAATTTGGTGCTTCTTATCAATTCTATGAACATGAGCGCCGTGTCCGTCGGGGTCGTGATGGGGTCCAGCAGCGACTGGGACACCCTGCAGCACGCGGTGCAGATTCTCCAGGAATTCGGCATTGCCCATGAAGCCAGGGTCGTCTCGGCGCACCGCATGCCGGACGACATGTTCGCCTATGCCGAGGCCGCCGCCGGGCGCGGCCTGCAAGCCATCATCGCCGGCGCGGGCGGGGCGGCCCACCTGCCGGGCATGCTGGCCGCCAAGACCACGGTGCCGGTGCTGGGCGTGCCGGTCGCCAGCCGCCACCTGCAGGGCGTGGATTCCCTGCACAGCATCGTGCAGATGCCCAAGGGCATTCCGGTGGCCACCTTCGCCATCGGCGCTGCGGGGGCCGCCAACGCGGCGCTGTTCGCCGTCGCCATGCTGGCGGTGAACGATCCGGCCCTGCGCGCGAAGCTGGACGTCTTCCGCACCCGCCAGACCGAGGCGGCGCGCGCCATGACGCTGCCGCCGCAGGCCCCGGCATGAAGTCCCTGCTGCCGGGCGCCACGCTGGGCGTGATGGGCGGCGGCCAGCTCGGGCGCATGTTCGTTCATGCCGCGCAGCGCATGGGCTACTTCACCGCCGTGCTCGACCCGGACGAGAACAGCCCCGCCGGCCGCGTGAGCCACCACCACGTGCGCGCGGACTACCTCGACGAGCTCGGCCTGGCCCAGCTCTCGGGCCACGCCGAGGCGATCACCACCGAGTTCGAGAACGTGCCCGCCGGCGCGATGGCGCGGCTGGCCGAACACCGGCCGGTGGCGCCGGGCGCGAAGGCCGTGGCCATCGCGCAGGACCGCACCGAGGAGAAGGCGCACTTCACGCGCTGCGGCGTGCGTTGCGCGCCCTATGCGGCCATCACCAGCGAGGAAGACATCGCGCGTGCCGGCGACGATCTGCTGCCCGGCATCCTGAAGACCTCGCGCCTGGGCTACGACGGCAAGGGCCAGGCCCGCGTCGCCACGCGCGCGGAACTGCGCGCCGCCTGGCAGAACCTCGGCCGCACCGACTGCGTGCTGGAAAAGATGCTGCCGCTGGCCTTCGAATGCTCGGTGGTGGTCGCGCGCGGCCGCGACGGCGCCATGGTGCACCTGCCGGTGCAGCGCAACCTGCACCGCAACGGCATCCTGGCGGTGACCGAGGTGCACGAACAATGCATCGCCCCCGCGCAGGCGCAGCAGGCGGTCGCCGCCACCCGTGCCATCGCGCAGGGCCTGGATTACGTCGGCGTGCTGTGCGTCGAGTTCTTCGGCCTGGAGGACGGCTCGCTGGTCGTCAACGAGATGGCGCCGCGGCCGCACAACAGCGGCCACTGGAGCATCGAGGGTGCCGACGTCTCGCAGTTCGAGCTGCAGGTGCGCACGCTGGCCGGCCTGCCGCTGGTGCAGCCGCGCCAGCACAGCCCCGCGATCATGCTGAACCTGCTGGGCGACCTGTGGTTCCGCGAAGCGGGCCGGGAGCTCACGCCCGACTGGGCCGGCGTGCTGGCGCTGCCGGGCACCCACTTGCACCTGTACGGCAAGCTCAGCGCGCGCCCGGGCCGCAAGATGGGCCACCTGACCGTCACCGGTCCGAGCCTGGAAGCGGTGCGCGCGACGGCGCTGCAGGCCGCGCAGTGCCTGGGCATAGACCCCTTCTAGCCATGATCCTCGACGGCCGACAGGACAGCTGCGTGGCGCAGGCGGCGCAGGTGCTCGCCGCCGGCGGCCTGGTCGCCTTCCCCACCGAAACCGTCTACGGCCTGGGCGCCGACGCCGGCAACGAACAGGCCGTGGCCGGCATCTTCGTGGCCAAGGGACGCCCGAGCGACCATCCGCTGATCGTGCACGTGGCCGATGCGGCAGCGGCGCAGCGCTTCGCCGCTTCCGTGCCGCCGGTGGCCCAGCGCCTGATGCAGGCCTTCTGGCCCGGCCCGCTCACGCTGATCCTGCCGCGCCGTGCCGACATGGCGCGTGCCGCTGCCGGTGGCCAGGACTCGATCGGCCTGCGCTGCCCCGCGCACCCGGTGGCGCACGCGCTGCTGCTGGCGTGCGCTCAGGCGCAGCCGCCGGTGCATGGCGTGGCCGGACCGAGCGCCAACCGTTTCGGGCGCGTCAGTCCCACGACCGCGGCGCACGTGGCTTCCGAATTCGATCCGAGCTGCTCGTGCTCGATGGCGGTGCGACGCCGGTCGGCATCGAATCGGCCATCGTCGACTGCACGCGCGGCGTGCCGGTGCTGCTGCGGCCGGGGACGCTCACGCGCGCGCAGATCGAAGCCGCCTGCGGCGAACGCCTGTGGCTGCCGGAAGAACTGCCCGGTGCGGCGCCGCGCGCCTCGGGCACGCTGGAGTCGCACTACGCGCCCGACGCCAAGGTGCGGCTCATGGACGGCCGGAGCCTGCAGACCGCGCTGGACCTGCTGGGGCCCGACGCCGCCGCGATCGCGGTGTACGCGCGCACGCCGGTGCGCACGCGCAGCCCGCATTACCGCCGCATGCCGGACGACGCGGTGGAAACGGCGCGCCAGCTGTTCGCCGTGCTGCGCGATTTTGATGCCGCCCGAGTCAAGCTCATCTGGGTCGAGTCGCCTCCCGACACGCCGGAGTGGGAGGGCGTGCGCGACCGCCTGCGCCGCGCCGCCGCCGGTTGATCCCGGCCCTGCGTTACCTGCGGTTAACCCACGCTCGTTAAACTCGCGCGTTTCATCCGGAGAGAATTCATGGCAACTCAGTGGTTGCGCCGCGCGTGGCTGGTGGCCGCGTTCGCGTCGGCCGCGCTGCTGGCGGCATGCGGTGGTGGCGACAGCATCGAATCGAAGTTCGTCCCCGAGCGCGTCGTTGCCTTCGGCGATGCCGAGGGCGACGTCGGCCAGACCGGCGGGCGGTACACGGTGAACGACAACACGGTGAACATCTGGACGCAGCTCGTGGCCGCGGCCTACGGCAAGACGCTCACCGCGCAGTCCGCCGGCGGGCTGGGCTTCGCCACCGGCAATGCCCGCATCGTGCTCGAGCCCGATGCCGGCGGTTCGACCGCGACGATGACGGTGCGGGAACAGGTCGACACCTTCCTCGCCGCCAACACCTTCGGCGCCAACGACCTCGTGCTGGTGAGCGCCGGCACGTCCGACATCATCGTGCAGGCGAAGGCCGCGCTGGACGGCGCCATCACCGTCGACCAGGCGGAAGTCAACGTGGACCAGGCCGCGCGCGACCTGGCCCTGCAGGTGCGCCGGATCGTGGACGCGGGCGCGCGCCACGTGGTGATCGCGGGCGTGCGCAACCTGGCCATCACGCCCTGGGCACTCGGCGGGGGCCGACCGCCGCCGACTTGCTGCAGCGACTGAGCAGCGTTTCCGCGCGCACCGACCAGAACCAGCCGCGTGCCTTCAACGACCGGCTCAAGATCGAGCTGGCGGACCTGGGCAGCTCGGTGCTCTATGTCGAAACGGCGTCCTACTTCATGCAGATCGTCGCCAATCCGGGCGGCAACGCCCTCGACAACGTGACCGGCGTGGCCTGCACCTCGGTCGACGCGGGCGCCGGGATCGGCACCGGGACCGGCCAGGTGAATTCGCGCAACTGCACGCCGTCCACCCTGCAGGCCGGCATCGACTACGGCCGCTGGCTGTTCGCCGACCGCGTGTACTTCACGCCGCGCGGGCAGCAGCTGCTCGGCGACCTGGTCACCACGCGCCTGCGCGAGCGCTGGTAAACCGCTGGGGGCCGCGATGCCCCTCAGCCGTAGCGCACTTTCATGGTGAGGATGACGCTGGCGAGGGCCAGCGTCACCGCATTGGCGATGACGATCGGCCACGCGCCCATCATCCATCCGTACAGGAGCCACAGGGCCACGCCCACGGTGAACACGCTGTACATCCCGAGCGAGATCCCGCGCACGTCGCGCGTGCGGAAGGTCAGCCAGGCCTGCGGCACGAAGCTCAGGGTGGTGAGGATGGCGGCGCCATAGCCGACCAGTTCATGCAAGGTCACGGGAAGCTTAGTCCTCAGGGTTGGCGCGCCGTCCATTCGACCAGCGCCTGCACGGCCGGCCGGATGCCCGAGGCCCGGCGGTGGTTGGCGATCGCCACCAGCACGTAGCGGCGGCCCTGCACGCCGTGCACGTAGCCGGCCACGCCGGACACCTCGTTCAGGCTGCCGGTCTTCAGGTGCGCCAGGCCCACGTTCTGGCGCTGGCGCCGCAGCGTGCCGTCGAGGCCGAGCGCGGGCAGCGAAGCCACCAGGTCGGGCATCAGCGGCGACACCCACGCGGCCTGCAGCAATTGCGCGAGCTGGCGCGCCGTCACCACCTCGTTGCGCGAGAGGCCCGAGCCGTTCTCGGTCACCGGCGGCTCGCCGCCGAAGCGCTCGCGCCACCAGTTGCGCAGCACCTCGCGCGAGCCCTCCAGGCTGCCGGTGCCGCGCTGCTGCAGGCTCAGGGTCAGGAACACCTGCTGCGCCATCACGTTGTTGCTGAACTTGTTGATGTCGCGGATCACTTCGGCCAGCGGCGGCGAGCTGAATTCGAACGCGGGTTTCGCTCCCGCCGGCGCGCTGCCGTCGCGCACTTCGCCGCGCAGGTGGCCGCCGACCTCGCGCCACATCGCACCCACGGAGCGCGCCGCATAGCCCGCGGCGTCGGGGAAGGCGACCTGCCAGACCTGCTCGCCGCACGCGCGCGGGAAGCTGCCGGCAAAGCGCACGTTGCCGGGGTTGCTGAAGTCCGCCGCCAGGCCGGTGATCCAGTCGCCGCATGGCTCCGCCGACAGCGGCACCGAGGCCGGCCACTGCACGCCGGCCAGCGCCGGCTCCGCCCGCACCTGGGCGCGCGTCCCGTCGGGCGTGAGCGTCACGGTCACGGTCTTGAAGTTGACCAGCAGCGCGTCGGCACCCGCGTTGTAGGGGCGCAGCGGCAGGCCGTCGAAGGCGGCGGGATCGTGCGGCGGCAGCGTGAAGGCGCTGCGGTCCAGGACGATGTCGCCGGTGATGGTGTGCACGCCCATGCCGCGCACCCGCTGCAGCAGCAGCCAGAGCCGCTCGCTCACCAGCTTGGGATCGCCCTGTCCCTTGATGACCAGGTTGCCCTGCAGCACGCCCATGCGCACCGGCCCGTCGAAATAGACGGGCGTGGTCCACGCGAAGGTGGGGCCCAGCAGGTCCAGGGCGGCATAGGTGGTGGCCAGCTTGATCACCGACGCCGGGTTGACGGGGGTGTCGACGCGGTGGGCGACGCGGGCCGTGCCGCCCTCGGCCGGCGCGACCAGCATCACCACCGCGTCGCGCGGCAGGCCCTGTTCAGCCAGCACGGCCTCCACGGCGGCCGGCAGCGCCTGGGCGAGGACCGCGCCCGGGGCCCAGGCGAGCAGGCAGAGGGCAAGGCGGATCCAGCGCGGCATGCGCGCCATTATGGGATGGCCGGACCTTCGATAATGGCGGGTTCCGCCCGCGCCGCATGAAACTCCTCGCCTTCGACACCAGCACCGAAACCCTGTCCATCGCGGCCAGTGCCGGTGCCGGTGCGCCCGCCCTGGAATACACCGGTCCGGGCGGCGCGCTGGCCTCGGCGGCGCTGATCCCGGAGATCGAGGCCCTGCTGGCGCGCGCCGGCCTGGCGCTGGGGGAGCTGGATGCGATCGCGTTCGGCCGCGGCCCGGGCTCCTTCACCGGCCTGCGCACCGCGGCGGCGGTGGCGCAGGGGCTCGGCTTCGGCACCGGCGTGCCGGTGCTGGCGGTGGACACCTTGCTGGCGGTGGCCGAGGAAGCGCGCGCCGCCAGCGGCGAGAACCGTATCGTGGCCCTGCTCGATGCCCGCATGGACGAGGTGTATTTCGCCGCCTACGAGTACCAGGACGGGGCCTGGACGACGCGCCAGCCGCCCGCCCTGGGTCGCCCCGAATCCGTGGACCTGCCACCCGGCTGGGCGCTGGCGGGCAACGTCTTCGCACTGCACGGCGAACGCCTCCCGACCGGCGGCGCCCGGATCGCCGTCCTGCCGACGGCCGGCGCCTTGCTGCGCCTGGCGCCCCGGCTGCTGGCCGGCACCGGCTCGCACCCGGCGGCAGAAGCCCTGCCGCTCTACATCCGGGACAAAGTAGCGCAAACTACCGAGGAGCGCGCGGCCGACCGCGCGCGCAAGGACCTGCTGCTTGGCAAGTCCACCGTGGAGCCCCGATGAGCGCAGTCTTCAAGTCCATGGAAGCGGGCTTCGAGCCCATGACCGAGTCCCGCCTGGACGAGGTGGTCGCCATCGAGCGCCGCGCCTATGCCCACCCGTGGACGCGCGGCAACTTCATCGACTCGCTGCGTTCCGGCTACCAGGCGCAGCTGCTGTGCGTGGGCGACGCGATCGTCGGTTATTTCGTGGCCATGCAGGGCGTGGATGAAGTGCACCTGCTCAACATCACGGTCGAGCCCGAGCACCAGGGCCAGGGCTGGGGCCGCGTGCTGCTGGACGCCCTGGCCTTGTGGGCGCGCTCGCAGCGCTCGCAGTGGCTGTGGCTGGAAGTGCGCACCAGCAACAAGCGGGCGCAGCAGGTCTACCTGCGCTACGGCTACCGGCGGGTGGGCGAGCGCAAGCACTACTACCCGGCCGACCAGGGCACGCGCGAAGACGCCATCGTCATGAGCTACAAGCTATGAGCCTGCAGCTCGACGCGCGCCAGCGCGCCATGCTGGAGGAAATGGGGGTCCGGGTGTTCGCCCCGGAAAACGCCTTCCTTCCCGAGGAGGACATCGCGCCTGTCCTGTCGGCACGCGAAGTGCCTGCCGCCGCGCAGCCTCGGCCCGCGGTCGTGCAAGCGCCGCAGCCCGTGGCCCAAGCGCGCGCCCCCGTTCCGGCCACGGGACCGCGCGAGCGCATCCCCGGCATCGAGCGGATGGAGTGGGACGCGCTCAAGCAGGCAGTGGCCGTCTGCCAGGCGTGCAAGCTGTGCGAGGGCCGCACCAACACCGTGTTCGGCGTGGGCGACCAGCAGGCCGACTGGCTGGTGGTGGGCGAGGCGCCGGGCGAGAACGAGGACCTGCAGGGCGAGCCCTTCGTCGGCCAGGCCGGCAAGCTGCTGGACAACATGCTGGCCGCGCTGAGCCTGTCGCGCCGCGAGCGCGTCTACATCGCGAACGTGCTGAAGTGCCGGCCGCCGGGCAACCGCAACCCGGAACCGGAGGAGATCGCGCAGTGCGAGCCCTTCCTGCGCCGGCAGGTGGAGCTGCTGCGGCCCAAGATCATCCTGGCGGTCGGCCGCTTCGCGGTGCAGACCCTGCTGCAGACCAACGAGCCGATCGGCCGCCTGCGCGGGCGCGTGCACCGCTACCACGACGTGCCGGTGGTCGTCACCTACCACCCCGCCTACCTGCTGCGCAACCTGCCGGACAAGGCCAAGGCCTGGGCCGACCTGTGCCTGGCGCAGGCGGTGCTGCGCGAAGCGTCCTAGGGCAGGCGCGGCATGTAGGCGGACGGTGCGAGCGTGCGCGCCGCGTAGTCGATGCCGCTGAAGGCGGCGAAGTCCGCCAGCGTGCGTCGCGTGCCCAGGCCGTACACGCCGAGGTCCTCCCCGCCACCAGGGACGCGAGCCGCGCGCGCGAGCGCTGCTCGTGCGACCACCAGCTCACCTCGCGCTGCGCCTCGTGCGCGGGTTCCCAGTGCAGCGGGCGCGGCGGCGCGCCGGCATCGGGATCGTTGTACAGGTGGTGGATCGGCAGGCCCGGCACGTGGAACAGGTCCCAGCCGTGCGTGTACAGGCGCAGCGTCAGCGCCTGCTCCTCGCCGTGGAAGTACAGCCAGGGGTCGTAGGGCAGGTCCTGCACGATCGCGCCGGGCGCGAACAGGCAGCCGGCGCCGCAGTGGAAGGCAGGCATCGCCTGCGTGCTCTCCACCGGGTGCGCCTCGAAGGGCAGCACCGGGTGCGCGGGGTCGAACTGCGCCCCCGGCCGCACCACCTGCGCCAGCACGCCGCTGGTGGTGGGGCGCCGCACCACCTGGCCCTGCTCGAACACGAAGGCATTGGGGTAGGAGGTCAGCACCAGCCGCCGCTGCGGCGCGCCCAGCGCCATCGCCTGCGCGACCAGGCGCTCGTCCCATCCCGGGTCGAAGTCCATGTGCGAGTCCAGCTGCAGGAACCACTCCTCGCCGTCGTGCAGCGTCATCGCCAGCGCGCGCGCCCAGCACGGCCCGCGCGCGTCGCGCAGGTCGACCTGCACCTGCGTCAGGCGGGCCGGCCCCGGCGCGGCAAGGCGTTCGCTGCCGGCGGGCGACTGGTCGACGACGGCGAAATGCAGCCGCTGCGGCGCGCTGGCCGTCGCGACCGCGCGCGCCAGCGTGAAGGGCAGCACGGGGTCGCAGTAGGAGGCGATGCTGAGGAAGATGCGCATGGCACTTTGTCACGTCATGTTATCAACCGCGCCACAGGGCCGCCGGCGCGGTCGACCGTGACGTATGCCGCGGCGATGGCGGCCGCGCGCGTGACGGTGCCCGCCTCTCCCCGGCGGTGCATTGCCCGCCTTGTAACGCTGTGCTACCGTCGCCCGATCTCGAGGGGGCCAGCGCACCCGCCCACAGGCAGGACGGGAGCGGTCGCCGCGTTCAGCAGGGATGTCAACGCCGGGATCGACCAGGTGCACCTGGCACGGCGGCAGGAGCAGAACAATGTCCAGGGTTCCGTCCAGGTCGACGCGCGGCGCGCGTGCCGCCGCAGCCAGTCCGGCGGTGGCCGGCTTCCGTCCCGCGAGCGCCGCACTCGCCGTCGCCGCCGCCTTCGCCGCCCACACCGGGAACGTGCAAGCGCAGCCGGTGCCGATCGGCGCGATCCACGGCACGGCCTCCTTCACGCGCAACGGCAGCAACCTGCTGGTCACCACGACCAACGGCGCGGGCACCAGCCACTCCGCCATCGACTGGCGCAGCTTCTCCGTCCCGGGCGGCAGCGTCACCCACTTCCAGCAGCCGA
Organism: Ramlibacter montanisoli; assembly: GCF_013087525.1. Lineage (GTDB taxonomy): Bacteria > Pseudomonadota > Gammaproteobacteria > Burkholderiales > Burkholderiaceae_C > Ramlibacter > Ramlibacter montanisoli. Next base: position 4,016,111 of record NZ_JABFCS010000001.1, read on the forward strand.
CGGCGGCCAGCACCTCGATCAACCGCGTGCTGGGTCCCGACCCGTCGGCGATCTTCGGCACCCTCAGCTCCAACGGCCGGCTGGTGCTGGTCAACCCCGCCGGCATCACCGTGGGCAAGGGCGCGCTGGTGGACACCGCGGCCTTCACCGCGATGACCTTGAGGATGAGCGATGCCGACGCGCTCGCGGGCCGCATCGCCGGCACCGGCGACGGCGCGGGTGTGCTGCAGGTGGATGGCCACGTGATCGCGCGCAATGGCGATGTCGTGCTGATCGGCTCCAAGGTACAGACCGGCAGCGACGCGGTGGTGCAGGCCGACGGCGCCGTGGTGCTGGCGGCAGGCCAGAAGGCGGAACTCACCGGCCGCGGGCTGGAAGGCATCCATCTCGAAGTGCAGGCCGGCAACGAGGCGGTGAACCTCGGCACGCTCCAGGGCGACGCGGTCGGCATCTTCGCCAACACGCTGCGCCACAGCGGACTGGTGCAGGCACAGGCGGTGACGAGCGAAGGCGGGCGCGTGGTGCTGAAGGCCACGGGAGGCGATGCCTACGTGTCCGGCACGATCGTCGCAGCCGGCGCGGATGGCAAGGGCGGCAGCATCGACGTGCTGGGCCAGCGCGTCGCGCTGGAAGACGGAGCGTCGCTGCAGGCGAACGGTGCGCTCGGCGGCGGGCAGGTGCGCGTGGGCGGCGACTACCAGGGGCAGAACCCGGACGTGCCGAACGCGCAGATGGCGTACGTGGCTGCGAACGCTCGCATCGAAGCCGACGCGACCGGGCAGGGCGACGGCGGGCGGGTGATCGTCTGGGCGGACGACACGACACGGATGCACGGGCAGATTTCCGCGCGCGGCGGCGCAAGCGGCGGCAACGGCGGCTTCGCGGAGGTGTCCGGCAAGCGCTACCTGGAGTTCACGGGACGGGTCGACCTGCGGGCGCCGGCGGGCAGAGCGGGGACGCTGCTGCTGGATCCGGGTGACGTCGTCATCGACAACGTCGGGCCGACAGACGCATCGCTGAGCGGCTCGCCGCTCACTGGTTTTGTGTATGGCGGCAGTACGGGCCCGACGGTGATCAAGGAGACGGACCTGGAGGCGCAGCTCGCGCTTTCAAGCGTCATCGTCGCGACGGACGGGTCGAGCGGCGGCAAGATCACGCTGGCCGGCAATGCGATCGTCGATTGGTCTACAACCAACGCGCTTGGCCTGCAGGCGGACAACGGCGTCGACCTGCAGGGCAACATCAATGCCACGGCCGCCGGATCCGCAGTCTCGATCCAGGCCCTGGGCGGCAACGTGACCCAGGCTTCCACGAGCGTGGTGAAGGTCGACAACCTGCTGGTCAACGCGCCGCAGGGCAGCATCACCATGGACGGCGCCAACCTGGTGAACAGGCTGGCCGCGAACACCGGTGGCAGCATGTTGTTCACCAACGCGCAGTCGGTCAACATCGCGACCGTGGGCACGCCCTATGGCGCCCAGCGCAGCGGGATCACCGCCACCGGGGACGTGCGGGTCAGGACGACGAACGCGGGCAACATCGCCGTCGCGGTTCCGCCGCCTCCGCCTCCATCCCCGACGCCCGCACCCGTGCCCGCGGCCATCAGCGCCCAGAACGTCACCTTGCAGGCGGCCGGCGGCATCGACCTCCAGGGCAGCGTCACCGCGACGGCGAGCACCGGCGGCGTCCTGCTGCAGGCGAGCGGCGGAACCATCAACCAGCTTGCCGCCAACAGCGTGATCACGGCGCAGTCGCTGCTCGCCACGGCTGCCACGGGCGCCAACCTGACGGGTGCGAACGCCGTGGGCACCCTGGCTGGGTCGGGCGGCAGCGGCACGTTCGCCTTCCGCAATGCGCAAGCGCTATCGGTGGGTACGGTCGCCGTAGGCGCCGTCACCGGCACTGGCGTCACGGCGGGCTCCGTCAGCCTCGCTTCCGACGCGTCCATGCTGGTGACCGGCGGCGTCGACGCTTCTTCGGGCCTGCTGAAAGTGCAGGCGCAAGACCTCACGGTCTCCGGAGCCGGGAAACTGAAAAGCTCGGGGACCGGTGATGTCGACATCCTCACCAATGGCCTCAACTTCTCGGGCAGCACGGGAGTGGCGGTCGAGAGCGTGAACGCGCGTGTCGTCATCAACCCGCTGACGGTGAATCCCACCGGCCCCGGCGTGGCGATCGTCGGCAGCGGGGGCGTCCTCCTGGACGGCGGCTTCAACCTTGCCAACACGGACCTGGACCGGATCCAGTCCAAGACGCTGGTGATCGGCAACGGCGCACTCGACATGCCGATTGCGCTGATCGGCAACGTCTCGCTGCTGCCCACCCGTGTGCCGGAACTGAGCTTGATCACGGGGCGCGACATCTCGCAGTTCTCGGGCACGCTCAGCGTCGCCGGCGTCAACCTCGACGGCCACACGGTGTTCGTGGGGAACGCGGGCAACCAGGTGGGCACGGTGTCCGGCCGCTACGACGACACCTTCGACTTCCACAGCGACAGCAACCTTTCCATCGGCACGGTCGACGGCATCGCCGGTGTGCAGGTGGTCAGCCCGACGATCGCAGTCCCGGACGTGTTCATCAGCAGCCTCGGCACCCTGACCGTCAACGCCAAGGTCACAGGCGGACTGGTGTCGCTGGAAGGCAGCACGGTGCAGCTCGCCGGCGGCGCACAGGTCGTTTCCACCGGCGGCCTTGGCGGCGTGGACATCATCGCCACAGGCGCCGGCACCAACAACCTCAGCGGCGGCTCGCTGGCCAGCGACAACTTCGTGCAGATCGAAGGCGACGGCACCTTCGTCCTCGGCAACGTGACCGCCCCCTTCCTGAGCCTGGTCGAAGGCGCGACGGCGGCGCCCACGGTGTTCCAGCAGGGCGCCGGCGCCATCAAGGCGAGCGTGTTCGGTTCGCTCGACACGGATGCCGGCAGCAGCGTGCAGTTCCTCAATGCCGGCAACGAGATCGCCTCGCTGTCGCTGTCCGCCACCGGTGACGTGAAGATCGCGAGTAGCATCACCCTGGACGTCGGTTTCGCCAGCGGCACCAACGTGCAGTTGAAGGGGGCCAACGTCTTCGTGGGCGTCGAGAGTGCCGTCACCGCCGTCGGCAATGTCGACATTTCCGGCACCGGCGCCGGCAGCACGATCGACACCACCGGCGGCTTCATCTCCGCCGGCGGCAACGTGGGCTTCACCAATGCCGGCGATGTGGTGCTCGGCGGCGTCAGCACCAACACCTTGAGCGCCAGCATCGCCGGTTCGCTGTCGCAGGACCCCTTCACCTTCCCCCTTCCTCGATGCGCCCGGCGGCATCACCCTCAACGTCGGCGGCTCGGTCGACCTGGGCGGCAAGCTCGGACATGTGACCGGTTCCGCGGGTGGTGGCATCACCCTGGCCGGCGCCGGCGGCGTCGGCGCGGCGGGCCTGGGCTCCGGCGGCGACATCGAACTCTCGTCGATCGGGCCGGTCGCGGCGGCCGGCCCCGCGCAGTTCCTCGCGGCGCTCGTTCCCACCTCGCCGGGGGACCTCGACCTGATCGGGAGTGTCACCGCCGCAGGCATCGTGACCCTCATCAGCGCGAACAGCGTGGTCGTGCAGGACACGTCCACCGTCTCCGGCACCAGCCTGCAGATGAACGCGCCGCTCACCTCGGTGTTCGGCACGCTCAAGCCCGGCGGCAGCGGCGGCATCGGCTCCGCAACCGCCACCGGCGACCTGTTCATCGGCAGCACAGGCAGCGTGCAGATGGATGTCGCGTCGCTGACCTCGTTCGACACGCTGAACGTCACCGGCGCGGCCACCACGGGTTCGACCGCGGCGCTGCAATTCGTCGATGGCACCGGCGGCACGTCCACCGGGAGCTTCACGCCGACTTCGCTGGGAAGCGGCTCCAGCCTGAGCTTCAAGCTACCAAGTACGAACTGGAGCGTCAGCGGGACCCAGCCCTATGTCGTCACGATCGGCCTCCCGCCGCCTCCGCCGGCCCCCGGGCCGGTCACGCAACCGCTGCCGCTGGAGGAAGTCATCAACCAGGTGACCACCTTCGCCACCTTGTTCCTGCAGGAAGCCCAGGCGCAGCAGGAGGAAGAAGCCAAGGACAAGGCGATCGGCAAGGACGACATCGTCATCACCGAGACCGCCTGCAAGTAGCCGCCGCCGGCCGCCGCGCGCGGCCGGTGCGCGTCAGAAGCGCGGCAGGTCCGGGTGCGTGATCCTGCCGCCGCGCACCAGCATCTTTCCGTATTCCGCGCAGCGGTTCAGCGTCGGGATCACCTTGCCGGGATTGAGCAGTTCCTTGCTGTCGAAGGCGCGCTTGACCGCGCGCATCTGCTCCAGCTCCTCGGGGCTGAACTGCACGCACATCGAGCTGAGCTTCTCCACGCCCACGCCGTGCTCTCCGGTCACCGTGCCGCCCATGGCGACGCTGGTCTCCAGGATCTCGGCGCCAAACAGCTCGCAGCGGTGCAGCTGGTCGGCGTCGTTGGCATCGAACAGGATCAGCGGGTGCAGGTTGCCGTCGCCCGCATGGAACACGTTGGCGCAGCGCAGGCCGTACTTCTTCTCCATCTCCTGGATCGCCAGCAGGATGTCCGCCAGGCGCTTGCGCGGGATGGTCGAATCCATGCACATGTAGTCGGGGCTGATGCGGCCGGAGGCGGGGAAGGCGTTCTTGCGGCCGCTCCAGAACTTCAGGCGCTCGGCCTCGTCGCGACTGACCGCGATGGCGGTGGCGCCGGCGTTGCGCAGCACCTCGCTCATGCGGCCGATCTCCTCTTCCACTTCCTCCGGCGTGCCATCGCTCTCGCACAGCAGGATGGCTTCGGCCGTGAGGTCGTAGCCGGCGTGCACGAAGTCCTCGACGGCGGCCGTCATCGGCTTGTCCATCATCTCCAGGCCGGCCGGGATGATGCCGGCGGCGATCACCGCGGCGACCGCATCGCCGGCTTTGCGCACGTCGTCGAAGCTGGCCATGATGCAGCGCGCCAGCAGCGGCTTGGGCACCAGCTTCACGGTGACTTCGGTGGCCACGGCCAGCATGCCCTCGCTGCCGATCACGATGGCCAGCAGGTCGAAGCCGGGCGCGTCCAGCGCCGCGCTGCCGAATTCCACCGGCTCGCCCTCGGCCGTGAAGCCGCGCACCTTCAGCACGTTGTGCACGGTCAGGCCGTACTTCAGGCAGTGCACGCCGCCCGAGTTCTCGGCCACGTTGCCGCCGATGGTGCAGGCGATCTGGCTGGAAGGATCGGGCGCGTAGTACAGGCCGTAGCTCGCCGCCGCCTCGCTGATCGCCAGGTTGCGCACGCCGCATTGCACGACCGCCGTGCGCGAGACGGGATCCACGCTCTGGATCGCGTTGAACTTCGCCCAGAGAGCGTGACGCCGAGCTTGTGCGGCATGGCGCCGCCGGACAGCCCGGTGCCGGCGCCGCGCGCGACCACCGGCACCTCCAGCGCGTGGCAGGTCTTGAGCACCGCCTGCACCTGCGCCTCGCTTTCCGGCAGCGCCACCACCAGCGGCCGCTGGCGGTAGGCCGTGAGGCCGTCGCACTCGTAGGGCGTGGTCTCCTCGGCGTGCCACAGCAGGCAGTCGGCCGGCAGCACCTTCGCGAGGGCCGCGACGACCTGTGCCTGCCGCTCGGCGCGGGCCAGGACTTCGGGATCGGTGGGGGCGTTCATGCGGCGTATCTTTCCACGATTGCGGCGGCCGGGCGGCTCCGCACGGCTGAAGAATTTTCCGCCGGAGGCTGAAAAACGCCTAGACCAGGCTCTTCTTCAGCCAGTCGGCGAAGGCCGCGCACTCCCAGCGGTCCATGGTGCCGGTGCGCCAGCACAGGTAGTGCGCGTGCGGGCTGGGCACGTTGCGCGGCGACACCCGCTCCAGCGTGCCGTTCTCCAGCCAGGGCTGGCCGAGCTTCAGCCGCACCAGCGCCACGCCCAGGCCCTGCGCCGCCGCGTCGCACATCAGGCCGATGTCGTTGAAGCTGGAGCCTTCCGCGGGCTCGGGCGCATCCACGCCGTGGGCCAGGAACCAGGTGCGCCAGGGCTCCAGCGGGCTCTTGATCAACTTGGCCTGCAGCAGCTCCTCGATGCTGTCGAAGGGCCCGTGCCCGCGCAGGTAGGCGGGTGCGGCCAGCGGCGTGACCTCGTCGGTCATCAGGCACAGGTGCTCGACGTCGGCATAACGCCCGGTGCCGAAGCGGATCATCAGGTCGGCGTCCTCGGCGACCACGTCGAGCAGCGGGATGGACACCTGCAGCGTCAGGTCCACTTCCGGGTAGGCGTCGGTGAAGCCGCGCAGCCGGGGCATCAGCACGGAGCGCGCGAAGGTGGGCGTGACCGCCACCCGCAGCTTGCGCTTGCCGGCGCCGCCGTCGCGCCCCGGGAAGCGGCCCAGTGCCGCCAGGCCTTCCCGCACGTGCGCCAGGTATTCGCTGCCTTCGGTGGTGAGCGAGAAGTCGGCGCGGCCGAACAGCTTGGTGCCCAGGATCTGTTCCAGCTGGCGCACACGGTGGCTCACGGCGCTGGGCGTGACGAACAGCTCGTCGGCCGCCGCCGAGACGGAGCGCAGCCGCGCCAGGGCCTCGAAGGTGAGGAGGCACTGGATGGGCGGGATGCGGGCCGCGCTCACTTCATGCGCCCTACCTGAAGATCACCGTCTTGTGCCCGTTCAGCAGCACCCGGTGCTCGCTGTGCCACTTCACCGCCCGCGCCAGCACCATGCTCTCGGTGTCGCGGCCGGTGGCGGTGAGGTCTTCCACCGTGTAGCCGTGGTCCACGCGCGCCACGTCCTGCTCGATGATCGGGCCTTCGTCGAGGTCCGCCGTCACGTAGTGCGCGGTCGCGCCGATCAGCTTCACGCCGCGGTCGTGCGCCTGGTAGTAGGGCTTGGCGCCCTTGAAGCTGGGAAGGAAGCTGTGGTGGATGTTGATCGCGCGGCCCGAGAGTTTGCGGCACAGGTCGTCCGACAGGATCTGCATGTAGCGCGCCAGCACCACCAGTTCCGCGCCTTCCGATTCGATCACCTCGTACTGGCGCGCCTCGCCCTGCGCCTTGGTGGCGGAGGTGAGCGGGATGTGGTGGAAGGGCACGTTGTAGCTGGCGGCCAGCTGGTAGAACTCGCGGTGGTTGGAGATGATCGCGCGGATGTCCAGCGGCAGCAGCCCGCTCTTCCAGCGGAACAGCAGGTCGTTCAGGCAGTGGCCTTCCTTGCTGACGAAGATGACCGTCTTCATCGGCTGCTCGGAAGCGTGCAGCTTCCACTGCATCTGGAAGCCCTCGGCGAACATCTTCAGCTGCAGCCGCAGGTCGTCGGCCGTGAGCTGCCCGCAGGCGAAGCGCACCCGCATGAAGAACAGCCCGGTGTCGTGGTCGTTGTACTGGGCGGCTTCCTCGATGTTGCCTCCGCGCTCCAGCAGGAAACCCGAGACGGCGTGGACGATCCCGGGGCGGTCCGGGCAGGAGAGGGTCAGGATGTAGGCTTCGGACATAACTTTGCAATTGTCGCAGGCAGCCCGATTGACGCTCCCGCGGGGCTGGGGGCATCATGCTCAGCCATAAGGACCATGATCGGGAGCTTCCATGCGCCGCCGCGACTTCACCGTCACTTCCCTCCTGGCGCTGCCGGCACTCGGCCTGCCGGCCCACGCCCAGATCCTGAAGGACCTGCAGGGGCTCGAGGGCCTGTTCGGCACGCAGCGTCCGCAGGGACAGCCCGGCACCCAGGGTCCGCAGGGCCTGGCCGGCATCAGCGACCTGGACGCCAACCGCGGCCTGAAGACGGCGCTGGAAACCGGCGCGCTGGCCGCCGTGAAGCTGCTCGGTCGCACCGACGGCTTCCTGGCCAATCCGCAGGTCCACATTCCGCTGCCCAAGGCGATGCAGGACGTGGCCAGGCTGCTCAAGACCCTGGGCATGGGCCGGCAGCTGGAGGACTTCGAGGTCTCGATGAACCGCGCGGCGGAACAGGCCGTGCCGATGGCCAAGAACCTGCTGGTGAACGCCGTGCGCAACATGAGCGTGACCGACGCCAAGCAGATCCTGACCGGCGGCGAAACCTCGGTCACCGGCTTCTTCGCGGACAAGACCCGCGAGCCGCTGCACGGCACCTTCATGCCGGTGGTGCACCAGGCCACGGCCAAGGTGGGCGTCGTGGAACAGTACGAGCGCCTGTCCTCCCGCGCGCAGGGCCTGGGGCTGTACCGCCCCGAGGACCCCACGGTGGACCACTACGTCACGCGCAAGGCGCTGGACGGCCTGTACTTCATGATCGGCGAGGAAGAGAAGAAGATCCGCCGCGACCCCATCGGCACCGGCAGCGCCATCCTGCAGAAGGTGTTCGGGGCCTTGCGCTGAGACAAAGGTTTCCCTGAAGGCAGCCGGCGCCGTTCGGCGCAAAATGGGGGTTCGCGAACCAGGAGTTCCCATGGCCTACAACGACTTCAACATGGACAGCCACTGGCTGCCCTTCACGCCCAACCGCCAGTTCCGCAAGGAGCCGCGCGTCTTCACCGGTGCCGACGGCATGGTGTTCACCACGCACGACGGCCGCAAGGTCATCGACGGCATCTCCAGCCTGTGGTGCGTCGGCGCCGGGCACAACCGCAAGCCCATCAACGAGGCGATCAAGAAGCAGCTGGACACGCTGGACTACGCCACGGCGTTCCAGGCCAGCAACGACCAGGCCTTCCTGGCGGCCGAGCGCATCGCGGCGATGGCGCCGGGCGACCTGAACAAGGTGCTGTTCTGCAACTCGGGCTCGGAAGCGGCCGACACCTCGCTGAAGGTGGCGCTGGCCTTCCACCGCGCCCGCGGCGAAGGCCACCGCAACGTCTTCATCGGCCGCGAGCGCGGCTACCACGGCGTCGGCTTCGGCGGCATGAGCGTCGGCGGCATTCCGTCCAACCGCAAGGCCTACGGCACGGCGCTGCTGCCGCGCGTGGACCACATGCGCTTCATCCACGACCCGGCCAATGCCTACATCCACAACCGGGAGCCGGAGTCGCAGGAAGACTTCCTGGCGGAACTGGAAAACCGCATCCTGCCGCTGCACGACCCGAGCAACGTGGCGGCGGTCATCGTGGAGCCGGTGGCCGGTTCCGCGGGCTGGTACCTGCCGCCCAAGGGCTACCTGAAGCGCCTGCGCGAGATCTGCGACAAGCACGGCATCCTGCTGATCTTCGACGAGGTGATCACCGGCTTCGGCCGCATGGGCACCAACTTCGGCGCTGACTACTACGGCGTGGTGCCGGACATGCTGAACTTCGCCAAGGCGGTCACCAACGGCGTGATCCCCATGGGCGGCGTGATCTGCCGCGACAAGATCTACGACCAGATGATGAAGACCGACGCGCCCGAGCACGTCATCGAGTTTTTCCACGGCTACACCTACTCGGGCCACCCGGTGGCCTGCGCCGCGGCGGTCGCGACGCTGGATCTGTACAAGCAGGAGAACCTGTTCCAGCGCGCCGGCGAGATGGGCAAGGTGCTGGGTGACGCCTTCCACTCCACCTTCAAGGGCCTGCCGAACGTGATCGGCATCCGCAGCCTGGGCCTGGCCGCGGCGGTGGAACTGGCGCCGATCGCCGGCAAGCCGGGCAAGCGCGCCTTCGACATTTACCTCGATTGCTTCAAGAAGGGCAGCCTGGTGCGGCCCGCGGGCGACGTGCTGGTGATCGCGCCCGCCTACATCGTGGAGAAGTCGCACATCGACACGCTGGTGAACACGCTGGCGGATTCGGTGAAGGCGAACGCTTAAGCGCACGTTACGGCGCAGCGGAAGAAGGCGGCCCCAGGGCCGCCTTTTCCTTTCTTACATGCCGAGCGGTAACCGCACGTTTTCCTGCGCGCGCAGCGGCGATGTTGGCCTAGAGTGGCGCGATGCACATCAAGGAGTTTTCCACCCGGGTGGTCACGTTCAAGCTGGCCGCCGCCCTGGAGAAATACGAAATGGACCTGCGCGCCCTGGCCGACACCTGGCTGGACGCGGAGCTGTGCCGGCGCCTGCAGGCGGAGTTCGGCGAGCTGCGCATCCTGGGCGCCTCGCTGCCCAGGCTCTCGGTGGCGTGGGTCGCCGTGCTCGTCTCGCGCACGCGGCTGCTGCAGGCGCTGTGCAGCCGGACGGCGTCGGCCGGCGCGGCACTGCACGAACACCTGCTGGCCGTTGATGGCCTGCGCCGGCGCTGCCTGCGCAGCATCGGCGCGCAGAGCGTGGCGCCGGCGTAAAGGGCGGCTTAAAGCGCGGCGCGCGTCAGCGCCGCTCGCCGAAGCGCGCCACGGCACGCTCGCGGGCCTTGGCCGCTTCGGCCTCGCGCGTGCGCGGCTCGGCGTGGGTGACCAGCGAGCGGATCAGGGTCCTGGCCGAGGCCGCGACTTCCTCCACCGCCCGCTCGAAGGCCGCTTCGTTGGCCTTGGACGGCACGTTGAAGCCGCTGAGCTTGCGCACGAACTGCAGGGACGCATCGCGGATCTCGAGCTCGGTCGCGGGCGGGTCGAAATTGAAGAGGGTCTTGATGTTCCGGCACATGGGGCTGCTCTCCGCATCCACGGTTTTCCCCATGGTACGCATGCGCCCCGGCATGTCACACCCGTGAAATCCGACGCATGGAAGATCTCCACGTCGCGCCCGGGAGGCGTGGCAGCTTGCACCAGGAAGGACAGAGTCATGAAAGACGTGAACACGCTGCGGCGCCTGCTCGCGACGAGCGCGGCCCATTTCGGGCTGCCGCGGCCCGCCGGAACGCCGCTGCCGCCGGCCGTCGATCCGCCGGGCGCCTACAACGGCCGCAGGAAGTCCGCCACGCCGATCGCGGCGCCTGCGTCCTCGCTCTCCTCGCTGGCGGCCGTCGGGCCGACCGGTGCCGGCTCGCGCTCGCCGATCTGCTGGCGCCACATGGCGTAGTACAGGCCCTTGAGCTCCACCAGTTCCGCGTGGCTGCCGCTTTCCACGATGCGGCCCTTTTCCAGCACGTAGATGGCGTCCGCGTGCAGCACGGTGGACAGCCGGTGCGCGATCAGCAGCGTGATCTGGGTGCGCCCGGCGGACACCCGGCGCACGGTCTCCGTCACCTGCTGCTCGGTGAGCGAATCGAGCGCGGAGGTGGCCTCGTCGAACACCAGCAGCTCGGGCTCGCGCAGCAGGGCGCGCGCGATCGACAGGCGCTGGCGCTCGCCGCCCGAGAGCTTGGTGCCGCCTTCGCCGATGATGGTGTCCAGGCCATTGGGCAGGCGCGCGAGCAGTGCCGCGCACTGCGCGTGCTGCAGCGCGGCCAGGATCTGGTCGTCCGTCGCATCCGGCCGCACGAACAGCATGTTCTCGCGCACGGTGCCGCCGAACAGCGTGGTTTCCTGCGTCACGTAGCCGACCTGCCGCCGCACCTCGTTGTAGCGCAGCTGCCGAGTGCCGACCTCGTTGAAGTAGACCTCGCCCGACGCGGGGCGGTAAAGGCCCAGGAGCAGCTTGACCAGCGTGGACTTGCCGGAGCCCGAGGGACCGACGAAGGCGATGGTGTCGCCGCGGCGCGCCGAGAAGCTGACGTCGTCGAGCGCGTTCTCCTTGCCGCCGCGGTGGCGGAACACCACGTGCTCGAAGCGCAGCGACTCGACCGGGCCGATGTGCACCGCGTCCTTGGGCCGCTGGTCGATCGGCTTGGCCATCAGCTCGCCGAAGTTGGCCATCGAGGAGCTCGCCTCGCGCCACGCCAGGATGATGGTGCCCAGCTCCTGCAGCGGAGCGAGGATGCCCACCGAGATGAACTGCATGGCGATCAGCTCGCCGGTGGACAGCACGTCGCGGAAGATCAGCCAGAGCAGCGTGAACAGCACCGACAGCTTCAGCAGGCTGAGCGTCGTGCCCTGCAGGAAGCTGAAGCGGATGCGCCGCACCTTGGCCATCTCCAGCTCGAAGATCACCTGCGTCTGCGCCTCCAGCCGGCGGATCTCGCGGAAGGTGAGGCCCAGGCTGCGGATCAGCACCACGTTGCGCAGGCTTTCGGTGATGAAGCCCGCGTTGCGCGTGGTCTCGCGGTTCAGTGCGCGCTGCTGGCCGCGGATCTGCCGGCTCAGGAGCCCGGACAGCCCGCCGATCACCACCAGTCCGACCAGGAACACCGGCACCAGCAGCCAGCTCTTGGTCACCGCGTACCAGAGCAGGAAGCACAGGCCCACCAGCGAGGCGAACAGCACGTTGATGAAGGCGTTGATGAAGCGCTCGGTGTCGCGCCGCACGCGCAGCAGCAGGGACAGCGTCTCGCCGCTGCTCTGGTCCTCGAACTCCTGGTAGCGCAGGCGCAGCGTCTGGCGCAGGCCGTCGTTGAAGATCTGCGTGCCGAAGCGCTGCACCACCATCCGCGTGAGGTAGTCCTGCAGCGCCTTGCAGGCGCGCGAGGCGATGGCGACGGCGACGGCCAGGGCCAGCAGCCGCAATGCGCCACGCACCAGCTCCTCGTCGCTCTTGACGTCGCGCTGGTTGGCGTAGTCGTCCACCAGCCAGCCGAAGATGATGGGGTCCACCAGCGCCAGCACCTGGCTCATGGCCGCCAGCAGCAGCGCCAGTGCCGCCAGCGTGCGCTGCGGCTTCAGGTATTTCCCCAGCAGGTTCATCGCCCGATTCTGCAGGGGCGGCGGGCGTCGCGGGTGCGTCGTCAGCGCTGCGTGCCCAGCTCCAGCTTCAGCGGCACCATCTTCGTCACCTCGCCGCCCACCGCGGCCGGCGGTGTGGCCGCCACGCGGCCGGCGTCGATGCCGGCCTCCGCCAGCGCGCCCGCCATGGCCTGCGCGCGCTGGGTTCCCAGCTGCTGCAGGGCGCCGGCGGGAAGCGGCTGCGCCTGTTCCAGCCGCTGCCGCAGCCCGCGGTAGAAGACCCGCGCATCGGCCACCTGCGGCTCGCCCTGCACGAACTTGATCGCGCGCTGCCACGCCGGCAGGGATGCGGGCGCGGGGCCGCTGGCCGCGGCGCCGGGCGCGGACGCCGTTTCGGCGTCCTTGCGCGCCTGGTCCAGCGCCGCGTCGCCGAAGCGGGCGGCGAACAGCTCGCGCATCGCCTCGCGCACGGAGCGGTCGGCCAGGTCCAGCGGGCCCGGCGCTTCGCCGGGTGCCAGCTTGATGCCCGCGCGCCGCGCGATCTCGGCGCGCACCGCGGCCGCGCGCAGCGCCGCGCTGTCGGCGGCCTCGTGGTAGCCGCCGGGCACGGTCACCTTCAGCTGCGCGCGCTTGGCGAGGATGGTGCCCACCTGCTGAAGCTTCTCGCGCTCGGGCGGCAGCAATCGGGCGCTGCCGGGATCGAATTCGATCGCCTCCAGCTTCTCGCCGGACAGGCCCAGCATCGCGCCCAGGGCACGGAAGGGCGCCGTGACGATCTTGGTGAGCAGGGCGCCGATGGCCTTCCAGATGATGCCGCCGTAGCTGAATTGCGGGTCGCTCATGTCGCCCGACACCGGCAGGCCCAGGTCGATGCGGCCATCGCTGTCCTGCAGGATCGCGATGGCCAGCTCCAGTGGCAGCTTCATCGCGTCCGGGCTGTCCACCCGTTCGCCCAGCGTGAGCTTGTCCAGGATGATCTGGTTCTCGCCCTCCAGCCGGCCGTTGCGCACCTTGTAGCGCAGGTCCAGCGAGATCTTGCCGCCCGAGATGCGGTAGCCGGCGAACTTCATCGAATAGGGCGACACGGGCACCAGGTCCACGTTGCGGAACACCACGCCCACGTCGGTGTTGTCGCGCGGCACGAAGGGGTTGAGCCCGCCGCGCACGCGCGCCAGCCCGAACTCGCCGACGCGGCCGTCCAGCTCGATCTGGCTGCGGCCATCGCGCTGCGTGGACAGCCCGGTGACCACGCCGTTCAGCTCGTGGATCTCGGCGCCGAACTGCGGTCGCAGGCTGCGGTCCTCGAAGTCGAGGTGCGCGTTCAGCAGGCGGATGCGGGGGATGCGCACGGGAAAGGCGTCCTCCGCCTGCGGCGCCGCAGGGACGGCGGCGCTCACCGGCAGCGCGCCGGCCGCGGGTGCGGGTGCGGGCGGCCGCACCAGCAGCCGCGCGGCGTTGAAGCTGCGGTCGTCCTCCAGGATCAGGATCGCCTTGGGCTCGTCGATGCGCAGCTCGGGGATCTCCAGCAGGTCCGGCGCGAGGCCGAGGCTGAATTTCTCCGCCGCGACGCTCTTCCAGCCGAGGAAGGGCTTGCCGTCCTTCTCGTTCAGCGCGAGTCCCGCCAGCTCGAAGGCGCCGTCGTAGCGCACCGGCGCGCTCGCCTTGCCCTTGGCGGTGCCGACCTTCAGCCGCCCTTGCGTGGACACCGTGCCGCCCGCGATGTTCAGGTGCACGTGCTGCGCCAGCAGCGGCTGCAGCGGCCGCAGCGCGAGCTGGCGAGCCTGCAGCGAGGCATCGACGGTTCCGGTGGCGGGCACGACCTTGCCGCGCACGGCGAGCTGGCCGCCTTCGGCCATCCGCAGGCCCGCCTGGAAGGCCACGGGCTGCTGCAGGTCGGAGCCCACGCCCTCGAGCGCGGCGCCCACGTCCAGCAGGCGCATGCGGATGCCGGTGGGCTTGTCCTCGGCCTCGATGTTCCAGCGGGCGAATTCCACGCGCCTGGCGAGCACCCTCCAAGCCGGCCCCGGCTCCGCCACGGGCGCAGGTGCCGGCGTGGCCGCGGTTCCCGCCTGCGGCAGCAAGGCGAGCAGGTCGAGCGAGCCGTCGGCAGCGCGCACCAGCCGCAGCTGGCCCTCGTCGGCGACGATGCGGCCGATGTCGATGCGGCGGGCGGCGAGGTCCACGGCGCCTTCGCTGAAACCGAGGCGCGCCAGCTTGAAGGGCGCGCGCTGCGCCTGCGTCAGGGCCACGCCTTCGAGCGCGAGTGCGGCGTTCGCCACTTTCAGCTGCAGCGCCTGCGGCGTCTGCGCCGCGTGCAGCTGGAACTGCAGGCCGGAGCGCTCGATCGCCAGCGAGACCGGCGGCTGCACGGTTTCGTCCACCGCGTTCAACGCGAACTGCGCCAGTTGCACTTCGGAGATGGCCAGTGTCCACGGCGCGGGAGCTGCGGGCGCCGGCGCGGGCTGCGCTGCGCGCGCCGCCGTCGGCAAGGCCAGCTGTGCCAGGTCGAGTTCGCCCTTCGCGTCGCGCCGCAGGTCGAGCCGGCCGTCCTGCAGGCGCAGCGCCGCCACCGCCACGTCGCGCCGCACCAGGTCGGCCACCACGCCTTCGAGGCGCAGGCTGCCCAGCGCGGCGAACTGGCCGGCCGCGCCATCGCGCGCCAGTGCGAGCTTGTCCACGGCCAGCTTCGCGCCCTCGACCCTGGCTTCGAGCCGGCCGTCGAGATAGGAGACCCGGTAGGGCAGCGTGGCCGCCATCCGGCCCTCGGCCACCTGCAGCCGCGTGAAGGCCTTCAGGTAGGGTTGGTAGGACGACAGGTCCATGTTCTCCAGCGTGACCTGGCCGGTGGCGCGGATCGGGTTGAGCGAGGCCTCGCCCTGCCAGCGCAGCCGGCCGCCGGTGGACCATTGCGCCGTGAAGACGTGCTTGTCCCGGTCCTCGGGCAGGGTGCTCAGGCGCTCGATGTCGAAGGCGATGGGCGAGAGCACCGCGGCATGCCCGGCCTGCCGGTCGTCCATGTCGACGCGCCCCTGCGCCAGGGCCAGCCGCTCGACCACCAGGCGCGGCAGCCCGGCGTCCGGCGGGCCGGGCTCGCGCTGCAGGGTGGCCAGCAGGCGCGCGAAATTCAGCTGGCCATCCGGGGCGATCACCAGGTTCACCCGCGGTGCGCCTATGTGCACTTCCTCGAAGCTCCAGGCGCGGCGCACGATCGAACGCCATTGCATGCGCAGGCGCAGCTCGCCGACGGACAGCAGCGGCGCGCCGTCGGTTTCCGCCAGCCGCAGGCCCTGCACGTGCAGGCGCAGCGTGAAGGGGTTGAAGCGCACCTCGTCCACCGCGGCCTGCCGCTGCAGTTCCGAAGCGGCCAGGCGGGGCAGCTGCGAGCGCAGCAGCCAGGGCAGGCCGAAGAAGCCGGCCAGCGCATACGCGAGGACGACGCCAGCCACGATCAGGGCGATCCGGCGCCAGTGCAGAGTCATGCGTGCAGGATAGGCTTCGCCGGCTGTTGCGTACATGAGATGTTTCAACGCGTGGAAGAACGGCGGCGCGCCCGCCCGGCGGTCCGCGGCAGCCGACACATCTCTTTACGACACATTGTGAAGGCGGTCGGCGGCGCGCATGATGAGCCTGGCAGGCGCGCTTCGCGCCCTACAGGGACAGGAGGAGGAAGATGCAGATCAGCGACTTGATCGCCCGCACCGGCGGGATCGATTCCATTGCCCGCGAACTGGGCATCCCGCAGGAGCAGGCCGCGTCCGGGGCCGAAGCCCTGCTGCCCGCCATCTCGGCGGTTTCCAGAAGACCGCGCAGGCGCAGGGCGGCGCCGGCGGCCTGGGTGACCTGCTCGGGCAACTGGGCGGCGGCGGCCTGCTGGAGCAGGTGCTGGCGCCGCAGCCCACCGACGTGAGCCAGGGCGACGCCGTGCTCGGGGAGATCTTCGGCTCGCGCGACGTGAGCCGCACGGTGGCGCAGAGCGCATCGGCGCAGTCGGGGCTGGATCCGTCCCTGCTGAAGAAGATGCTGCCCCTGCTCGCCATGGTGGTGGGCGGGCTGATGTCCAAGCAGGGTGGCGCGGCGACCCCGGCGCCGGCCGGCGGCGGCGGTCTCGGCGGCATCCTGGGCAGCGTGTTCGGAGGGGGCGGCCAGGCGCCGTCCGCTGGCGGGCTCGGTGGACTGGGTGGCCTCGGCAGCCTGCTCGACGCGAACGGCGACGGCAACGCGCTGGACGACATCCTGCGCATGGCCGGCAAGGCCGTGCGCTAGCCCGGCGCGGAAGCGGCCGAGGAAAGCGGCCCGCTCACGCGGGCTTCTTCCTGCCGTCCATTTCCTTCTTGAGCTCGGCGCAGTAGTCGCGCCCGGTGTCCTGCGCCGGCAGCACCACCGCCGTCGCGCGCAGGCGCTGCGGCAGGTGCACCGGCACGCCCAGCTCCGGCAGCACGTGGCCGCGCCCGGCGATCAGCACCACCTGCTTGCCCGGCTGGCTGGCCCCTGAGATGGTCTGCGCCATCGCGAAGTCGCGCGCCACCTGCACGCGCACCATCGGCGTGACCTGGTGCTCCGGCAGCATGTCGCAATGGCCGGTGCGGATGTTCTGCTGGTGCCGCTGGATCGAGGACGCCGGCAGCAGCGCGTCCAGCGTGACGTCGCCCATGGCCTTGCGCATCTCGTCGCGCGGCAGGTTGGCCCCCATCACGGGCACGCCGGCCCGCACCGCGGCCATGATGGCGGGCGCGTAGCGTTCCCACTGCCAGCCGCTGCCTGCGCGGTTCCAGTTCAGCGCCTTGCGCACTTCTTCCTCGCTGGCCGTGGGCGGCAGGCCCGCGGTGCTGTGGCCGCGTTCGGCCATCTCCAGCGTGACTGCCGTGAGCGTGCCGCGCTCGGCGAGCGTGTCCACCCACTTCTTCTGCATGCGAGGGTGGTCCTTCGCGTCGTGCTGTTCGCCGATCAGGACGGCGTCGACTCCGGAGACATCGGGCACGGGCGGCAGGGTGCTGCAACCGGCGAGCAGCAGGGCGGCGACGGCGAAGTGAAAGCGCATGCACCGATACTAAGCGCTCCGCGCCGGCGCCCGGGGACGCGCGCCGTCACGTATCTCCCATGTCGCTTCGCTTCTTCCTGCGGGCTTCGGCCACGCTGTTGCTGGCCCTGGCCGCCGCCCTGCTGTGCGTGTGGCTGCGCACGCCGCTGCCCTGGATGATCGGTCCGCTGCTGGCCACGTCCATCGTTTCGGTGCTGGGCGCGCCCACGCGCAGCTGGCCGCCACTGCGCAACGCGGCGCAGTGGCTGATCGGCACCGCCCTGGGCCTGTACTTCACGCCGCAGGTCACTGGCCTGGTGGCCAGCCTGTGGTGGGCCATCCTGCTGGCGATCGCCTGGGCGCTGGGGCTGGGCTGGGGCTTCGGTCGCTTCCTCCATGCGCGGCATGCGCAGCGCATCGGCGGCAGCGAGCGCGCGCAGTGGGCGACGACCTATTTCGCGGGCGCGATCGGCGGCGCCTCGGAGATGACGCTGCTGGCCGAGCGCGAGCGGGGCCGCAGCGACCTGGTGGCGGCGGCGCACAGCGTGCGCCTGGTGATCGTCACGCTGGTGATCCCCTTCGCCTTCCAGTACTCCGGCCTGCACGGCCTCGATCCCTCGCTGCCCGGTGCGCGCACGGTGCAACCGGCAGGGCTGGCGCTGCTGCTGGCGGCGACGGCCGCCGGCGGCTGGCTGATGGTGCGCACCGGGCGCGCGAATCCCTGGTTCATGGGCGCGCTGATCGCCGCCATGGGCGTGACCATGGCCGGCCAGGAACTTTCCGCCATGCCGACGCCGCTGACCAATGCGGCCCAGTTGCTGATCGGCGTGAGCCTGGGGGTGCGTTTCCAGCGCCAGTTCCTGCATGCGGCGCCGCGCTGGCTGCTGGACGTGGCCCTGGGAACGGTGGGCATGATCCTGCTGTGCGCCGGCTTCGCCTTCCTGCTGGCCTGGGGAACCCGGCTGCATCCGGCGACGCTCATCCTGGGGACTTCGCCGGGCGGTATTGCCGAGATGGCCATCACGGCCAAGGTGCTTCAGCTGGGGGTGCCGGTGGTGACCGCTTTCCAGGTCTGCCGGCTGGTGGCGGTGCTCGTCCTGGTGGAGCCGCTCTTTCGCTGGGTCGGGCCGGGCAAGGCCGGCCCGCCAGCCTGATGGCCGGTCAGTGGATGACCAGCGGGTTCTGGGCCAGCTCGGCGTAGCCGTCCAGCGTCGCTTCGACTTCTTCCTGGGTCGGGGTGTTCAGCTGCCAGGCGTTGATCTGGCGCTGGAAGGCGTCCGCCCACATGCCGTCGAGGTAGACCTCCTTGTTCGACCGCTTGTCCACGATCTCGAACCCGTGCCGCACGATCTGGGGTGCGCCTCGCCCTCCGCAGGCTCGTTGGCCTGCAGGTGCACCACCACGAAAGAATCGGAGTCATAAAGCATTTGCATGATCTATTCCTTTTGCCTCTAGCTGGCTGCGATGGGCTCCGAATCAAGTGTGGCACTCAAACGTGTGCACCGCAGGCACCGGCCGGATTGGCCATGTCCCCAATCTAGGTGGGGGAGCGTTCAGGACCTGTCGGTTGAAGCCCAGCGCTGATCGACCGAGCCACCGTCCGGGTTTGTCAGACGCAGGCGCACGGGGGCGTAATCCTTGCCGGGAGCCAGCCAGAGCTCCACCTTCTGGTCGAACTCCTTGCGCGGCAGCCTTTCCAGCTTGAGGGCGCGCACGCGGCCGCCCGGGAGGTCGAGGTCCTCCTCGGAAACGACCCGGAAGATCCAGTCTTCCGCCTCGCGCGTGCTGGCGGTCGGGATCGCGATCTGGGTGCCCGGGCCGAAGCGCGCGGGTTCGCCGGCCGCCAGCATGGACAGCTGGACGACGACCGACAGGCGGTCCTGCATGCCGGGCGCGAGCGGCGCATCGGGCCGGTTGTTGCTGAAGGTCACCCTTCGGCGCGTGCGGTCGAAGTGCGTGGCCTGCTCCCCGCGCGACTTGTCCGAGAAGCGGCCGGGGGCCAGTCCTCCTCGGTGATCTCGCCCACGCTGTGCTGCACCCGATCGCGCACGCCCGGGGCGGACAGCGAGAGCTTCAGGTCGTATTGCTGGCCGTTGTGCCACCAGTCCAGCCGCGCCTCGCCGCCCAGGCTGAAGCCGCGGGTGCGCACCGTGACCTCGTAGCGCATGACGGAAGGTTGCGGCACGCCGATGACCTTGGGCACGAAGGGGGTGGCGGCGGTCGCCGGCGCCGCGTCGCTCGCGGCAAGGGCCGGTGGCGCGGCGGCCGCTGGCGATTCGGCGGGAACTGGGGCCGCGGCGGCTTGCGGCGTCTCGGCTTCCTTCTTCGGGGCGGGCGCCGGCGGCGCCTTGCGTGCCACGGCGGCCGGCGGCGGCTGCACGGGCGGCGCGGGGCTGGCCTCGGCTTGCGCGCGCGGCGGCGCGACGCTGATGGTGCGGGTGGTGAAGGTCTGCACCCAGCGATCGCGCGTCGGCGTCCAGGCGCGCCAGCCGCCCTGCAGCAGCGCCAGGTGGGCGGCGAGCACCAGCCCGGCGAGCGGCCACAGCCGCCGCCACAGGGGCGCCGGCGCCTTGTTCATCCGCGGTGGCCCAGGTCGGAGGACAGCTGCGCGGCGGCCGCCCGCAGCGGCCTTTCCACCGCGCCGCCCCACTCGGCGTCGAAGGTGCCGGCCGGGCCCAGCGCCACCATGCCCAGCGCCATGTGGCCGTCGGAATCGAACACCGGCACGCAGAAGCCGACGATGCCGGGCAGCAGCGTGTCCACCACGCGCGAGGCGCCGCGCTGGCGCACCGCGTCGAGCAGGGCGCGCGCTTCCGTCAGGGTGCCGGGCAGGTCGGTGCGGCCCTGCTTCTGCCCGCGCGCGATCTCCTCCTTCAGCATCGGCGTGATCGCTTCCTTGGGCGCATGCGCCGCGAAGCACAGGCCGGTGGCGGAGGTGAGCAGAGGCATCACGTCGCCCAGCCGCAGGTTCACAGTGACGGCGGAAGGCGACTCTTCCCAGTGCACGATGGTGGGCCCGTGGTTGCCCCACACGGCCAGCGCGAGGGTGTGGCCGATCTCCTCCATCAGCAAGGCGATGCGTTCGCGCGCCAGCTTCACGGCGTCCAGCCGCGAGAGCGAGGCCAGCCCGAGCTTCAGTGCGGCGGGCCCGAGGTCGTAGCGCGTGCTGGCCGCGTCCTGCACCACCAGCTGCAGGCGCTGGAAGCTCACGAGGTAGCGGTGCGCCTTGGCGGCGCTCATGTTGGCGGCGCGCGCCAGGTCGCGCAGCATCAAGGGCCCGGCGGCATCGCCCAGCACCTGCAGCAGGCCGAATCCCACTTCCACCGACTGGATTCCGGCGCGTTCCTTCATGCGCCGGACCTTCCGATAGAATTACGATTAGGTAAATTCATTTCACGATGCGTAATGGTCCGCGCGGACTCTAGCGCATCCGGATTCCGGGGTCCATCGATGAAATTGGCAACGTACAGGGACGGCTCGCGCGACGGGCAACTGGTGGTGGTGTCGCGCGACCTGCAGTCGGCGCATTATGCGACCGGCATCGCCGGCCGGCTGCAGCAGGTGCTGGACGACTGGAACTTCCTCGCCCCGCAATTGCAGGACCTGTACGAGACGCTGAACAACGGCAAGGCGCGCCATGCCTTCCCCTTCGACCCGCGGCAGTGCATGGCGCCGCTGCCGCGCGCCTACCAGTGGGCCGACGGCTCCGCCTACATCAACCACGTGGAGCTGGTGCGCGCGGCGCGCAATGCCGAAGTGCCGAAAAGCTTTTACGAGGACCCGCTGATGTACCAGGGCGGCAGCGACGACTTCCTGGGCCCGACCGAGGATGCGAAGTTCCTCAGCGAGGATTGGGGCATCGACTTCGAGGCGGAAGTGGCAGTGGTCACCGGCGACGTGCCCATGGGCGCGTCGCCCGACCAGGCCCTCGACGGCGTGCGGCTGGTCATGATCGCCAACGACTGGAGCCTGCGCAACCTGATCCCCAACGAGCTGGCCAAGGGCTTCGGCTTCTTCCAGAGCAAGCCGGCGACCGCCTTCGGCCCGGTGGCCGTGACGCCGGACGAACTGGGCGAGGCCTGGGACGGCGGGCGCATCCACCTGGTGCTGCAAAGCAGCTGGAACGGCCGCAAGGTCGGCATGTGCGAGGCCGGCCCCGACATGACCTTCCACTTCGGCCAGCTGATCGCGCACATCTGCAAGACGCGCAACGTGCGCGCCGGCTCCATCGTCGGCTCCGGCACGGTCAGCAACAAGGGCGTGGAGGGCGCCGGCGGCAAGACCGAGTGGCCCAAGGGCTACAGCTGCATCGCCGAGAAGCGCGCGATCGAGACCCTCCAGGACGGCAAGCCCTCCACCGAGTTCATGCGCTTCGGCGACACGATCCGCATCGAGATGAAGGGCAAGGACGGGCAGAGCGTGTTCGGGGTGATCGAGCAGAAGGTCGTCGGGCCCGCGTGATGCGGGGCCGTCGGGCGCCGACCCTTGCTGCCGAGTTGGCCGTGGCCCGGCATCGGCCTTGCCCCGTGTGACTGATTGCAAGTCCCTTGCCAATCTGCTAAATATCACCTCGACGCGGAGCGCGCGCCCGCCGGCGCCCGACTCCTGGCAGGAGGGATTCCATGGAGCCATCCGGCTACCTCGGCAGGCTCGGTTCCGAAGGGAGCCCGGCCTTCCACGCAGGCTGGTGGCGCCGCAGCGCGGCGCGGCCGGATGCCGCAAGCGCTAGGCCGTTCGACCTTCTGCGCTGGTTCTCCATCGCCAGCCTGTTGGCGCTGCTTCCCTTGGCTGCCGCCACGGGAGCGCTGATTTCGCATTTCGTGGCCGAGCAGATGCTGCGCCGGGATGCACTGCTGACCGCGCAATTCCTGCAGAACAGCATCCTCGTGGAGTCGGCGGGGATCGGCGGCTTCAGCGTGCTGCCCTATCTGGATGCCCGGGTCGCGCTCCCGGGCATGGAGGCCGACGCGGTGGCTCGTGCCCGCAGCGAGGTCTTCAAGCACCTGGAGCTCATTCCGGACGCGCTGCTGACCAACGTGTACGCACGCGACCGCATGATCATCTGGTCCACCAGCAAGAATCTGGTCGGCACCTTTTCGACCGACGACAGCGAACTGGACGAAGCCTTCGGCGGGCTCGTGGATGTGGCGCGGCATTTCTACAGCCACGAGATCTCCGTCCGGCATGACACGCAGTTCCGCATGCCTCCCAAGGAGTTCTTCGTCGAGAACTACGTGCCGCTGCGGGACGGGCGCGGCCAGGTGGTGGCCGTGGTGGAGGTCTACAAGGAGCCCGGCGGGACGATGGCCGCGATCCGCGCGGGGCAGGTCCTGGTATGGGCCACGACGATGGCGGGCGGCATCCTGGTGTACGTGGCCTTCTTCGCCATCGTCCGGCGGGGCAGCCGCCTGGTGCGACAGCAGCAGCGGCAGTTGGTCGACGCGGAGTCACAGCTGTTCGCCGGCGAGCTGGCGACCGCGCTCGCCCACAGCCTGCGCAACCCGCTGTCCGGCATGCGCAACAGCGCGGAGCTGGCGCTGTGCAGCGAGGACATCCTGGTGCGCAAGAATGCCCAGGACATCATCACCCAGGTGGATTTCCTGTCGCAATGGATCCGCGAGCTGCTGCTGTACTCGCGGCCGCTCAGCGGTGAGACGGAACCGGTGGACCTGCAGGCTGTCCTGCACAGCGTGCTGGCCTCGTTCGGACCCACCTTCGAGCGCCTCGGCATCCGCGTCGTCTGGGAACGAGAGGACGTCCGCCGCGTCCTGGCGCGAGGCAATACCGCGCTGGCGCGGCAGGCGATCCACAGCGTCATCTCGAACGCCCTGGAGGCCATGGCTGCCGGCGGCGAGATGAGGATCGAGCTGCGCGAGACCGGTGACCGGTCCGGCGTGGACCTCACCATCAGCGACACGGGCGTGGGCATGTCGGCGCAGCAGCTGGCATCGGCCTTCCGGCCGTTCCACACGAGCAAGCCGAACGGCCTGGGTGTCGGTCTGCCCATGCTGCGGCGCGCCATGGAGCGATTCGGGGGTCGGTCACGCTGTCGAGCGTGGAGAACGCCGGCACGCGGGTGCGCCTGCATTTTCGAAGCCAGGAGACGACATGAACCGGTCCATTCTGGTGGTCGAGCACGACGCGATCCAGGCGAGCAGCATCGCGGCCTATCTCGCCCGCAACGGCTGGGAGGTCCAGACTTGCGGCAGCGCGGAGGAGGCGCTGGCCGCGTGGGACGCCTTGCACCCGGACGCCGTGGTGACCGACCAGCGCCTGCCGCGGATGTGCGGGATCGAGATGATGCAGAAGCTGCGGGAGTCGGACCCCAAGCTGAAGTGCATCGTCATGACCGGCGACGACAGCGCGCAGACGGCCGTGCAGGCCATGAAGGCCGGGGCCTGCGACTACGTGGTCAAGCCCGTGGTGCTGGCGGAGCTGCACTTGTTGCTCGAACGCGCGATCGGCACGGCACGCATGGAACAGGCCCTGCAGTTCCACCAGGAGCGCCAGGCCCATGGTGCCGGGGTGGCCTCGCTGATCGGCGAGTCCCCCGCCATGAAAGAGCTCAAGGCGACCCTCGCCCGCCTGCTGGAGGCCGAGCGCCGCATCGACGATGGCGACCTGCCGACCGTCCTGATCACGGGGAGACCGGCACGGGCAAGGAGCTGGTCGCACGCTCGCTGCATTTCGACGGCGCCCGCAGCCGGGGACCGTTCGTGGAGATCAACTGCGCCTCGATCCCCTCGGACCTGCTGGAGTCGGAGCTGTTCGGGCATGAAAAGGGCGCGTTCACCGACGCGAAGGAACGCCGCACCGGCCTGGTCGAGGCGGCCGACGGCGGGACCCTGTTCCTGGACGAGATCGGCGAGATCGAACCGCCGCTGCAGGCCAAGCTGCTGAAGTTGCTGGAGGAGAAGACCATCCGGCGGATCGGCGCAGTGAAGGAGCGCAAGGTCAACCTGCGCATCGTCAGCGCGACCAACCGCGACCTCGAGGCCATGGTGCGGGAGGGCCGTTTCCGCAGCGACCTGTTCTTCCGCCTGCGCATCGTTTCCATCGTCGTGCCCGCCCTGCGCGCCCGCGGCGGCGACATCCTGCTGCTGGCGCAGCACTTCCTCGCCGCGCACGGTCGGCGCTGCGGCAAACCGGCCCTGCGCTTCAGCGAAGAGGCCGAACGCGCCCTGGCGCAATACTTCTGGCCGGGCAACGTGCGCGAGCTGCGCAACATGCTGCAGCAGACCGTGCTGCTGGCGCAGGGCGACCTGGTGACCCCGTGTGCCAGCTGGCCCTGTGCACCGGCCTGGCGCCCGCGCCGTCCGCAGGCGGAGCGCAGGACGCCAGGAGCAGGGTGGCCGCCGCGGCTTCGCCGCGGAATCCGGTGGCGCTGCAGGACGAGGATCGCACGGCCGTCGTCGGCACCTTGGAGCGCACCGGATGGAACGTGACGAAATCGGCGCGGCTGCTGGGCCTGTCGCGCGACATGATGCGCTACCGCATCGAGAAGCTGGGCCTGTCGCGCCCGCCGGAGGAATCCGGCGGCGAGCTGCGGGGCATGTAGGGCGGACGCCCGCGGGCCTCGATGCATCGGGGGCCGGGGGCGCCGGCAGGCCCCCACGAACGGGGAATCACCCCCGAAGCTGGGGAAGCCGGCCCGCTGGCGCGGGCGGTCACCGGCCTGGCACGGGCCGCACTTGCCAGCGCCGGCAGCCCGTGCGCCCGCGCACGCGATCGGGGTACGGATCCTGCTCTTGTCCGGGCCGGCGCAGTTTCGCGCTGTTTCCGCACAGGAGATGCCCATGCTTGCAAGGAGACACTTTCTCGGTTTCGCCGGAGGAACCGGTGCCGGGATGCTGTGGCCCGCGGCGCTGCTGCCCCGGGGGCCAGGGCGCAGTCGGCGCCGTTGCTGGACCCGATGAAGCAGCCGCGTTTCAGCAACCCACTGCCCAACCCGCTCGCGCCGGACCGTGTCTTCCGGCCCACCGGGATCGACCCCGCCACCGGGATGCCGCTGTTCGACATCCACGTCAAGCAGATCCGGCACGACGCCGGCCTGATCGACCCGGCCAGCGGAAAGCGGCTGCGCCACCGGGCCTGGGGCTACGGGACGGCGCTGCAGCCCGCGATCTGCCCGGGCTACTCCTTCGACCTGCGCCAGGGACAGCCGGTGAAGGTCCGCTTCTCCAACGAGCTGTATGGCGTCACGTATCCGCCTGCCGTGCCCGTGGACCAGACCATCCACTGGGCCGATCCCCTCAACGGCGGCAATCCCCCAACCGACCCTATACCGGGCCGGTGCCGCTGGTCGCGCATCAGCACGGCGGCGACACCCATTTCCTGAGCGACGGCCTGCCGGATGCCTGGGCGACCCCGGGCAACGACATCCGCGGCCGGCTGTTCACCCCGTCTACACCTTCGACAACCGTCAGGAAGCGGCGCAGCTCTGGTACCACGACCACACCGCCGGCCTGACCCGCCTGAACGTCTACATGGGCCTGGCGGGCAACTACTTCATCCGCGACGCCAACGAGGAAGCCCTGAGCCTGCCCAAGCCACCCTACGAGGTGGCGCTGCTGATCCAGGACCGCAGCTTCCTCGCCGACGGCGAGCTGTTTTACGCCCACCAGGACCCGGCCGCCCCCGGGCTGCCCAACCCGACCCACCTGCCGGAGAACTTCGGCGACGTGGTGCTCGTCAACGGGGTCGCCTGGCCGCTGCTGGAAGTGGAGCCGCGCAAGTACCGCTTCCGGGTGCTGAACGGCTCGGACTCGCGGGTGTACGACATGAGCCTGTCGAACCGCATGCCCTTCATCCAGATCGGCTCCGACCTCGGCTTGCTGAACGCGCCGGTGGAACTGCAGGTCCTGAGCCTCGCGCCCGGCGAGCGCGCGGACATCATCCTGGATTTCGCCCGGATGGAGGGCCAGACCATCGTGATCGGCAACAGCGCGGCGGCCCCCTACCCGGACGGCGATCCGGTCGATGCCGCCACCGCGGGCCAGGTGATGGCCTTCCGCGTGAACCAGCCGCTGTCCCGCGTGCCGGACCGGCCGCTGCCGTCCAACCTGCGGCCCCTGTCCGGCCCGGTCCCTGCGATCACGCGTGCCATCCGCACGCGCAAGATCCTCCTGTTCGAGGGCACCGACGCCCGCGGCCGGCTGCAGACCATGGCCGGCATCGTCGACTCCAGCCGGCCGGCGCTGAACGGCACGCTGGTGTTCACGGACCCGATCACCGAGAACCCGCAGCTGGGCGACACCGAGGTCTGGGAGTTCTACAACAGCAGCGCCGACGCGCACCCGATCCACATGCACCTGGTCGACTTCCGCATCCTCGGCCGGCAGAAGTTCAAGGGCACCATCACGCCCAAGACCAACAGCGATGGCTCGGAAGGCGGCGTGCTGGACGAGGCGAGCATCAATCTGCTGGGCAAGGCGCGCCCGCCCTCCCGGGAGGAGGCCGGGAAGAAGGACACCGCCAAGATGTTCCCGGGCGAGGTGACCCGCGTGGCGGCCAGGTTCACGCGCCCGGGCGAGTACGTCTACCACTGCCACATCCTCTCGCACGAGGACCACCAGATGATGCGGCCCTACTTCGTGGGCCAGCTCCCCCGGGCGCTGAGGCGCCGCAGCTCACGCGCACCGGAGGGCTCCATGCGAACCCCTTCCTTCCTTCGGAGGCATCATGCCGATTCACTCGATCTGCGCGCAGGCGGCCGCGTGCTGGGCGGCCTGCTGCCTCGCGGCGGCGCCGCTCCCGGCGGGCGCCACCCAGCCGCCCCACCCCGGCCACGGCGGGCACACCCACGCTGGCGCCGAGCCCGCGCCGGCCGCTGAGCGCAAGCTCGCGCGGTACCGCCTGCCCGACCTGCACCTCGTGCGCTCGGACGGATCCAGGACCGCATTCCCGCAGGCCCTCGACGACGGCCGCCCGGTGGCGCTGAACTTCATCTACACGTCGTGCACGGCCATCTGCCCGGTCCTGAGCCACAGCTTTGCGGAGTTCCAGCGGCGCCTGGGGCCGGACCGCGAGCGGGTGCACATGGTGTCCATCTCGATCGATCCGGAGCAGGACACGCCCCGGCGGCTCGCCGAGTACGCGGCGCACTTCGAGCCGGGCCCCCAGTGGGAGTTCTACACCGGCAGCGCGGAGGCCAGCGCGAGCCTGCAGAGGGCCTTCCAGGCCTGGTTCGGAGGCAAGATGCACCACCGGCCGGTGACCTTCCTGCGGGCGGCGCCCGGCCAGCCCTGGGTGCGGCTGGAGGGCTTCATCACGCCGGACGAACTCCTGGTGGAATACCGCCGGCTGGTCGTACCGCGCTGAGAAGGAAGAGCCGGGATGCGTGCGACCTGGCGCCGCGCCACCGTCGTTCTACTGTGCTGGTTCGCCGTGGCTGCGGCGCCTTCGGCCGGGGCCGACCTGGCCCTGGGCGAGACGCTCTACCTCCAGGGGCGGCGCAGCGACGGAACGCCGGTGGTGGCGCGGCGCAGGGGCGGCCCCGTGCTGGCCCCGGCGGAGGCGGCCTGCGTGAGTTGCCACCGGCGCAGCGCCCTCGGCGGCACCGAGGGGCGCAGCTACATGCCCGCGATCACGGCCGGGTCGCTGCTGCAGGCGATGGCGCCCGGCACGGGGCCCTCCGCCACCGGCGCCGGCCGACCGCCGTACACGGAAGCCTCGCTGCTGCGCGCGCTCACTGCCGGGATCGACCCGGCCGGGCGCACGCTGGATTACCTGATGCCCCGCTACGCGCTGCGGCCGGAGGAGGTCGGGCGCTGCTGCACTACCTGGGCGAGCAGGCCCGGCCGGGCGGCGCCTTGCCGGACAACGGCGCGATCCACGTGGCCACCGTCATCGCCCCGGGTGCGACGCAGCAGGGCAGGCGGGCGATGGTCGACGTGCTGCAGGCCTGCCTCGCCGAACCGGGCGCCGGCGCGCAGCCGAAGGGCGCCCGGCGCAAGCTCGCGGTGGAAATGAGCATGAGCGCGCAGCGGCCGTGGCGGCTGCACGTCTGGGAACTTCACGGGCCGGAGGCGCAGTGGGATGCGCAGCTGGCCCGGCACGCCGAACGGCAACCGGTGTTCGCGCTGGTCGGCGGGCTCGGGGCGGCGGACTGGTCGCCGGTCCATGGCTTCTGCGAAAGAGCGAAGCTGCCCTGCCTGTTCCCGCACCTGGAAGCGCCGGTGGACCGGCCGGCGGACTTCTATTCGCTCTACCTGAGCCGCGGCGTCCTGCTGGAGGCCGCCTTGGTCGCCGAGCACCTGGCCGGCGCGCCCGCGGGCGGGCGGGTGCTGCAGGTCCTGCGTGCCGCCGACCGCGCCGCGAGCAGGGCGGCGCAAGCGCTGCGGGCCGGCCTGCCGCCCACGGTCGGCCACTGGAGCGTCATGCTCGCGGACGAAGGCCAGGGGCCGATCGCCCTGCCGCACGACATGGCCGCAGGCGATGCGCTGGTGCTGTGGCTGCGACCGCAGGACCTGGGGCGCCTGGATGCGGGTGCCGCGCCGGCGGCGCAGGTCTACGTCTCGGCAACGCTGGCGGGCGGTGACGATCTGCCCTTGCCGGCCGCCTGGAAAGCAGGCGCCCTGGTGGCCTATCCTTCGAGCTGCCGCAGGCGCGCTCGGCGCGCATGCAGCAGTTGCGGGGCTGGCTGCGCGAGCAGGGCCTTGCTCCGGCGAACGAGCGCATCCAGGCGGACGCCCACCTGGCGTGCACGGCCCTGCGGACGGGCCTGCAGGACGCGCAGCCCCATCTCGGGCGGGAGTACCTGGTCGAGAAGCTGGAGTCGAATCTCGAGCGCTGGTCCGCGACCGGCCTGTATCCGGGCCTGGCGCTCGGCGCGGGGCAGCGGTTCGCGTCCAAGGCCGGGTACCTGGTGCGGTTCGAACCGCGGTCGGGAGGACTTGCGCCCTCGGCGCAGCGCTCTGCGCCTTAGCCGGCGCCGGCTGCCGCGCCGGCCGCCATACTGCGGGGGTGCAGCCTCCAACCTCCAAACGCTGGCGCTGGTTGCCCGCCGAGGGCAGCTGGACTTACCACTTCCTGCTCGCCGCCACCGGCATGCTGGTGCTCGGCCCTCTGGCCGGAGTCACTGCGGCCTACATGAATTTCTCGCTCGGCTTCTTCGTCGGCGGCCAGGTGCTCGCGGGCCTGCTCGGCTCCGCGGTCACGGCCGGCTACGGCGTGCAGGGCAAGCACGGCGCGAACTACATCCAGACGGCGGCGGCTTCGGTCGCCAGCATGAGCGGCATGGGCGTGCTGGTGCAGGCCATGGTGTGGATGGGGCTGCCGCAGCCGCCCGCCTGGCGCTGGTCGCCTACTTCGTCTGCATCGGCATGTTCGGCGTCGGCGTCGGCATGCTGTACACGCCGGTGCTGGTGGACCGGCTGCGGCTCGCGTTTCCCTCCGGCCTGGCGGTCGCCAACATCCTGCGCGCGCTGACCGACACGGCGCTGCTGAAACGCTCGATCCGGCAGCTCGGTGGCGGCGCCGCGACCGGCCTGCTGACGGGCCTGGCGGCCTCGCGCGTCGCCGTCCTCGGCGCGGTCGAATTTTCCGCCTCCACCTTCGGCGCCGGCATGGTGGTGGGCGCGCGCATCGGCGTGCCCGCCGTCATCGGCGGCCTGATCGGCTGGGCGACGCAGCCCTTCTTCGTGTCCATCGGCTGGCTGGAACCCGGCGACCCGTTCCGCAAGATCACCTTCCTGCTGGCGCTGGGCACCATCATGGGCGCGGCGGCCGTGGACCTGGGGCTGATCTTCTGGCGCGCCTTGCCGGGCGCGCGCCGCGCCGCTTCGCGGAAGACGCACCGCCGGATGCGGACGACTGGCGCCGCGTGCACCGCGGGCGCCTCTGGCTGTGGGTGCTGGCCTGGGGCGCCGCGACGCTGGCCACCGGCCACCTGCTGCTGCGGCAGCCGCTGCTGTTCCTCGCGCTCGCCGTGGCGCTGGTGTTCCTGTTCGCGCTGGTCAACGGCATCTCGGTGGGCGTGAGCGACTCCAATCCGATCTCCTCGGCCTTCGTGGTGTCGGTGGTGGTGATGGCCATGATGGGGCTGGCCGATGCCGGTGTCGGCCTGATGGCCGGCGCGATCCTGCTGGTCTCCACCAGCGTGGCCTGCGACATGCAGCAGGACCGGTCCACCGGCTGGCGCCTGGGCACGCCGCGCGTGCTGCAGTTCCGCTACCAGGTGCTGGGCATCCTGGTGGGCGCGGTGCTCGCCGTGGTGTTCGCGCGCCTGTTCATGGCGGCCTATCCGGTGCTGCTGCTGGACCAGACGGCGATGAAGGCGGGGCAGCAGCCGGCCGAGTGGAGTTCGGCCATGACCTACAAGTTCGTGGGCGTGCTGCGCAGCCTCACCGACGACAAGCCGTACCAGCGCACGGCGATCGTCGTCGGCGTGGCGATCGGCTTCGCGATCGAGCTGGCGCGCAAGTGGCTCAAGCCGCGCCGCTTCATCGTCGATGCGATGCTGCTGCCCTCGCCCTATGCGCTGTCCTTCGGCGGCTTCGTCAACCTGCCGACCTCGCTGTGGCTGGGCGCCGGCGGCGTGGTGTCCAGCCTGGTCGAGGCGCGCACGCCCCAACGTGCCGACCTGCCCGAGGACATGAGCGGCACCTCGCTGTTCGGCGGCGGGCTGATCGCGGGCGACGCGCTGGCGGCGCTCGCGATCGGCATCACCGGGCTGCTCGCGGCCGTGCTCTGAGGGATCAGCCCGGCAGCAGCACCTTGTCCACGACGTGGATCACGCCGTTGGACTGGTAGACGTCCGCGGTGGTCACGACCGACATGTTGCCCTTCGCGTCCACGATCACGACGTCCTTGCCGCGCAGGGTGGCCGTGAGCGTGCCGCCGCTGGCCGTCTTGAGCATGGCCTTGCCGCCGCCCGCCTGGATCTGCTGCGCCAGCGCCGCCGCATCGACGCGCCCCGGCACCACGTGGTAGGTCAGCACCTGCGTGAGCGTGCCCTTGTTCTCCGGCTTGAGCAGCGTGTCGACCGTGCCGGCCGGCAGCATGGAGAACGCGCTGTTGGTCGGCGCGAACACCGTGAACGGGCCGCTGCCCTTGAGCGTGTCGACCAGGCCGGCGGCCTTCACGGCGGCCACCAGCGTGGTGTGGTCGCGCGAGTTCACCGCGTTGTCGATGATGTCCCTGGTCGGGTACATGGCCGCGCCGCCCACCGTCTTGGTGGCGCCGGATGCGCCCATGATGGCGGCGTTGGTGCCCGCCACGGAAGCGTTCATGTCGATGGCCACGCCGCGGCCATAGCCTTCGGCGAGGGCGGCAGTGGTGGTGGCGGCAAGCAGCGATGCGGCGCAGGCCGCGATGAGATGACGGTGCATGGAAGGAATCTCCTGTGGTCCAAGAAGCGGGGCCGGCAGGATGGCCGGCCCACTCCCCCAATACGCGGCGGATGCGCCGCCGGATTCAGGAGAAAACGTGTCGCCGCGTTACAGGCGCAGCCAGGAGGTGCCCTTTTCCTCCGCCTTGGCCTCGGCCAATGCGGCCAGGAAGGTGTCGCACCACCAGTGCACGTCGTACTCGCGCACGGTGCGCATGAGGGCCTGGTGGCGGTGGCGCCGCTCCTCCACCGGCATCTGCAGCGCCAGCTGGATGGCGGTGGCCGTGCCTTCGGTGTCGTAGGGATTCACCAGCAGCGCTTCCTTCAGCTGTTCGGCCGCGCCGGCGAAGCGCGAGAGCACCAGCACGCCCGGGTCTTCCGCTTCCTGCGCCGCAAGGAACTCCTTGGCGACCAGGTTCATGCCGTCGCGCAGCGGCGTGACCAGCGCGACCCGACTGGCGCGGTATAGGCCGGGCAGGCGCGCCCGCGCCACGGTGCGGTGGATGTAGCGCACCGGCATCCAGTCCAGGTCGCCGAAGTTGCCGTTGATGGAGCCGCACAGGCTTTCCAGCTCGTGCAGGATGTCCGTGTAGGCGCTGACGTTCTCGCGGCTGGGTGAGGCGATCTGGATCAGCGTCGCGCTGGAACGCAGGTCCGGGTTCTTGGTGAGGAACTCGCGGAAGGCGCGCATGCGCTGCGGCAGGCCCTTCGAATAATCGAGCCGGTCCACGCCGACCAGCAGCTTGCGCCGCGAGTACTCGCGCTTCATGCGCTCGTACATCTCCAGCGCCTCCGGCCCGTGGGCCAGGCCGGTGAATTCCTCGACGTCGATTCCGATCGGGTAGGCGCCGGCGTGCACGGTGCGGCCGAAGGCGCGCCAGCGGTTGTCGTCCAGCGGCTGCGCGTGCGCCTCGCTTTCGACGTAGCGCGCGAAGTGTTCCAGGTCGGTGCGACTCTGGAAGCCGACCAGGTCATAGGCGAAGAGGGCGCGGATCAGCCAGTCGTGGCCGGGGATGGCAGCCAGGATCAGCGGCGGCGGCAGCGGGATGTGCAGGAAGAAGCCGATGCGCTGCTTGCAGCCCAGCGCGCGCAGTTCCGCGGCCAGCGGGATCAGGTGGTAGTCGTGCACCCAGATGATGTCGTCGGAGCGCAGGAAGGGCAGCAGCTTGCGCGCGAACAGCTGGTTCACGCGCCGGTAGCCGCTGATGTAGCCCGCGTCGAAGTCCGCGAGGTCGAGCCGGTAATGGAACACCGGCCACAGCACGCCGTTGGAGTAGCCCAGGTAGAACGCGTCGTGATCCGCCTGCGACAGGTCCACCATCACCAGCTTCACCGGGCCGGCCTGCTCGACGTGGACCTCGTCGATCTCGCTGTGGTCGACGATCTTGCCGCTCCATCCGAACCACACCCCGCCGGTGTTGTTCAAGACCTCGGCCAGCGCAACCGCGAGGCCGCCGGCCGCGGTCTTGCGCGGGTCCGCGATGCGGTTGGAGACGACGACCAGGCGGCTCAAGCAGGCTCCTTCAGATCACCGTGTCCCAGGGCGCGGACAGGCGGACGGCGGCGTTGATCGTACCGACCATCGAGTAGGTCTGAGGGAAGTTGCCCCACATTTCACCGGTAACCGGATGCGTATCCTCCGACAGCAGGCCCACGTGGTTGCGGCTCTTGAGCATCACCTCGAAGATCTCGCGCGCCTGCGCCTTGCGGCCGATGCGCGCCAGTGCGTCGATGCGCCAGAAGGTGCAGATGTTGAACGCGGTCTCGGGCTTGCCGAAGTCGTCGGCCGCCTCGTAGCGCCGCATGTAGGGACCGTCGCACAGCGACTTCTCCAGCGCATCGACGGTGGCGATGAAGCGCGCGTCGTTCGGG
This sequence comes from Ramlibacter montanisoli, assembly GCF_013087525.1. Lineage (GTDB taxonomy): Bacteria > Pseudomonadota > Gammaproteobacteria > Burkholderiales > Burkholderiaceae_C > Ramlibacter > Ramlibacter montanisoli. The sequence goes on from NZ_JABFCS010000001.1 coordinate 4,049,901, forward strand.
TCGATCATGTTGACTTCCGCCATCAGCAGCGCGCTGGCGTCGAGGTCGCGCCCGCCGAAGCTCTCCGCGAAGGCCTGGCGCTCCTCGCTCCAGGACTCCTTGAGGATGCGCGCGCGGATCTCGTCGGCGCGTTCACGCCAGTAGCGGATGCGATCCGGCAGGCCCAGTGCCGCCGCGATCTTGGCCAGCCGGTCGCAGGCCGCCCAGCTCATGAGGGCCGAGGAGGTGTGCACGCGCGCGCGGGTGCGCAGCTCCCACATGCCGGCGTCGGGCGTGTCGTAGATCTTGAAGGCCTGCTCGCCCACCGCTTCCATGTGCGCGAACTCCGCGCGGCCCGCGCGCTTGAGGAGGCGGTGGTCGTGAAAGGCCTGGGCCGCCCCCAGCAGGATGTTGCCGTACACGTCGTGCTGGAAGTGCTCCTGCGCCTGGTTGCCCACGCGCACCGGCCCCATGCCGCGGTAGCCGGGCAGGTGGTCCAGGATGAACTCCGGCAGCTTCTCCTCCTGGCCGATGCCGTACAGAGGCTGGATGTGGCCGCCGCCGGAGCGGATCACCACGTTCATCAGCCAGCGCAGGTACTCCTCCATGGTCGCCACTTCGGAGATCGAATTGAGCGCGCGCACCACGAAGAAGGCGTCGCGCAGCCAGCAGTAGCGGTAGTCCCAGTTGCGGCCGCTGCCCGGCGCCTCCGGGATGCTGGTGGTCATGGCGGCGACGATCGCACCGGTGTCCTCGAACAGCGAGAGCTTCAGCGTGATGGCCGCGCGGATCACGGCCTCCTGCCACTCCAGCGGCAGCGACAGCGCGCGCGTCCACTGCTTCCAGTAGGCCACCGTCTCCTGCTCGAACAGGCGCGCCGTCTCCTCGATGCCGCTGCTGAGGGTCTCGTCCGGGCCCATGATGAAGTTCATCGGCCGGTCGACCACGAAGAAGGTTTCCGCCAGCACGTAGGAGATCGGCGCGTCGGTGTTGATGCGCACGGTGCTGTTGCCGGCCACGTAGCGGATGTGCGTGCTGCCCTGCGTGACGCTGGGCTTGGCGCGGCCCCAGTCGAAGCGCGGGCGCAGCAGCACGCGCATGCGCGGCGAGCCGGAGAGCACCTTCACCCGCCGCACCATGGTCAGCGGCCGGAACGTGCGGCCGCGGCTCCAGAAGCGCGGCGCCAGGTCCGTGACCTCGATGCCCTGGCCCTTGCGGTCGTACATGCGCGTGCGCAGCACGGCGGTGTTGGGCTCGTAGAACTGCTCGCTGCGGTCGTAGTCCTCCAGCTCGAAGGCCCAGAGGCTGCCGTTCTCGCTGGGATCCAGGATCGCGTTGAAGACGGGGTCGCCGTCGAAGCGCGGCAGGCAGCACCAGACGATGCGGGCCTGGCGGTCGATCAACGCGCTGTAGGCGCAGTTGCCGATCATGCCGACCTGCAGGGTGGAGGGTGTGGGGTTCATCTTGTCGTTCATCCGGTTTTCGTCAGGCGCGCGGCCAGGGCCGCTTCCAGTTCGAGCCGCAGGGCCGTGGGATCGGGGATGCGCTGCCAGGCCGCCGTCGCGCCCTCGCCCACCTTGATGCCGAGGCCGCCGAGGCGCTGCACCGTGGAGAAGCCGACCTCGTCGGTGCAGTCGTCGCCGATGAACACCGGCGTGCGGCCGGCGAAGGGCGGCTCCGCCAGGAAGGATTCGATCGCGCGGCCCTTGCTCGAGCCACCGGGCTTGGCCTCGGCCACCATCTTCCCGCGCTGCAGGGTGAGACCCGGGGACGCGTCCACCGCTTCCTGCATGGCGCGCAGGCACAGCGCCTCGAGTTCGGGCCGCTGCCGGTAGTGCAGCGCCAGCGAGCCGCGCTTGTTCTCGACCAGCAGCCCGGTGTGCTCGGCGGCCAGCGCGCGGGCCGCCGCCTCGACCTGGTCGAGCGGGTGGGTGTCAAGCAGGTGGATCTGGCCGTCGGCGCCACGGCGCTCGGCGCCGTGCACGCCGGCCACGGCCATCTGCAGCGGGCTGAGGAAATCGTCGATCTGCACGATGGGCCGGCCGGAGATCACCGCGACCGCGCCCTGCAGGTAGTCATGGAGGTCTTCCAGCACCACGAGCAGCGGTTCGGGCACGTGCACCGCGTGCGGCTGCGGTGCGATGTCCACCATGGTCCCGTCGAAATCCAGGAACAGGGCGCAGGAGGGATAGAGGATCTCCACGAGCGTCATGCGGCATCACCGTAGCAAAGGTGGCCCCTCATCGCCAGACCGTCCGGACACCGGCCCGTGTAGGAGCCTGCCTACGGCTGGGCAAGGCGTTTCAGGTGGCGTACAGCCCATCCAGCGAGCGGAAGCCCTTGACCTCGATCGGATTGCCGAAGGGATCGAAGAAGAACATGGTCCATTGTTCGCCCGGCTCACCGCGATAGCGCACCTGCGGCTGGAGCACGAATTCCGTGCCGGCCGCCTCCAGCCGCTGCGCCATGGCCTGCCAGGCCGGCAGCTCGAGCACGAGGCCGAAGTGCGGCATGGGCACCAGCTGGTCGCCGACGCGGCCGGTGCGGGTGGTCCTGAAGGGCTCGCCCAGGTGCAGCGAGAGCTGGTGGCCTTCGAAGTCGAAGTCCACCCAGGTGTCGGTGCTGCGGCCTTCGCGGCACCCCAGCACGCCGCCATAGAAACGGCGCGCGGCGTCCAGGTCGGTCACGTGGAAGGCAAGGTGGAACAGCGCGGGCATGCGGGCGAGCATAGCGCGTGGCGCACAATCCCGGGGCATGCGGATCCATGCCTTCCTCGCGCGCTGCATCGTGGCGCTCTGCGCCCTGCACGGTGCGCTCGCCTTGGCGCGAGACAGCTGTCCTCCCGCGGCCCCGCAAGCGGGTTCGCTGAACGCCGCGCAACTGCAGGCGGATGTGCGCGACCGCGGCTTCCTGTGGCGCCTGGAAAGGGACGGCCGCAGCTCGTGGCTGTACGGAACCGTGCACGCCAGCCGCATGGAATGGATGATCCCGGGTCCGCGCATCCAGGCTGCGCTCGCCGGCAGCGAGGTGGTCGCGCTCGAACTGGATCCGGGCGACCCGGAACTGGCGCGCGTGTTCCAGGCCGCCGCCGACCCGCCGCGGCTGGAGCGCGTGGCGGGCCACCTGCGCCCGCGCATGGAACGGCTCGCCAGGACCGCCTGCGTGCCCGGCGAGCAGCTTGCGCGCATGCCCGCCATGCTGCAGCTGGCCATGCTCAGCCTCGCCGACGCGCGGCGCCAGGGCTTCCATCCCGAATTCGCGGTCGATGCCGTGCTGTGGGGACTGGCGCAGCGCCACGGCAAGAAGATCGTCGCGCTGGAAACCGCCGCGGCGCAGCTCGCCGCGCTCACGCCCGCGACCGAGGCCGACGAGCGCGCGATGGTGGAACAGGGCGTCGGGGACCTGGAGGCCGGTGAAGGCGGGCCGCTGGTGGTGCGCCTGTTGCAGGCCTGGGCGCAAGGCGACGAGGCCACGCTGGCCAGCTATCCGCAATGGTGCCGCTGCATGGACAGCCCGGCGGAGCAGCGCTTCCTGCAGCAGGTGAACGACGCGCGCAACGAGCAGATGGCCCGCCGGCTGGTCGCGCTGCATGCCGACGGCCAGCGCTTCTTCGCCGCCGTCGGCGCGCTGCACATGACGGGACCCAAGGCCTTGCAGCTCCTGCTGCGCGCCGAAGGCTTCGAAGTGCGGCGCATTCCCTTTCCTTCCTCGCCCCGACCATGATCGACTACGCCCGCTACCAGACGCTCCACATCACCCGCCGCGGCCCCGGCGACACGGTGCTCGACATCCAGATGCGGGCCGCCAACGGCAAGCTGCCGACCGCGGGCCATGCCGGCCACCGCGAGCTGACCGAGATCTGGCGCGACGTGGGCGCCGACGACAGCGTGCGCTGCGCCGTGCTGCGCGGCGAAGGCATGGGCTTCTCCGGCGGCGGCGACCTCGCGCTGGTGCAGGACATGGCGAACGACTTCGACACCCGCAGCCGCGTGTGGAAGGAAGCGCGCGACCTGGTCTACAACGTGATCAACTGCGACAAGCCGATCGTCAGCGCGCTGCACGGGCCGGCGGTGGGCGCGGGCCTGGTCGCGGGCCTGCTGGCCGACATCTCGGTGGCGGCACGCGACGCCCGCATCGTCGACGGGCATACGCGGCTGGGCGTGGCGGCCGGCGACCACGCGGCCATCATCTGGCCGCTGCTGTGCGGCATGGCCAAGGCCAAGTACTACCTGCTGCTGTGCGAGCCGGTGAGCGGCGAGGAAGCGGAGCGCATCGGGCTGGTGTCGCTGGCGGTGGACGGCGCGCGCTGCTGCCCAAGGCCTACGAGATCGCGGACCGGCTGGCGCAGGGCAGCCAGAGCGCCATCCGCTGGACCAAGTACTCGCTGAACAACTGGCTGCGGCAGGCGGGGCCGGCCTTCGACACCTCGCTGGCGCTGGAGTTCATGGGCTTCGGCGGCCCCGACGTGCGGGAAGGCATCGCTTCCCTGCGGGAAAGGCGCGCGCCGAAGTTCTGAGCGGCGCCAGCCGGGATAATGCGGCCGTGATGAAACCCGTCCTCCTTTCCCTGCTGGTCGCCTGTTCCACCGCCTGCGCGCAGCCTGCCGCCCCGGTGGCGGTGGAAGGCGCCTGGGCGCGTTCGGCGATCCCGCAGCAGGGATCGACCGGTGCCTACATGACGCTGGTCGCGCGGGAGCCGCTCACGCTGGTGGGGGCGGAGACGCCCGCCGCCGGCATCGTCGAGATCCACGAGATGCGGATGGAAGGCGACGTGATGAAGATGCGGGCGGCCGACACGCTGCCGCTCGCGCCCGGCAAGCCGCTGGAGCTCAAGCCCGGCGGCTTCCACTTCATGCTGATGGACCTGCAGACCGTGTTCAAGGCCGGCAGCCAGATCCGCATGACCCTGAACTTCGTCGATGCCAAGGGCACCCCGAAGAAGGTTGCGGTCTCGGTGCCGGTGGCCGCCGCCGCGCCCGCCAGGCGCTGACGGGCGTGTCGCTGCGCGCCGTCTGCTTGCGGTAAGCTGCGAACAGCACAACCGAGGAGCGCGGCCCATGAGCGAAAACACGAACTACGGCTTCGCCAAGCTGGTTCCAGGCTTCGATTTCCTGCAGAACCTCGCCAAGGGCGCGGCGCAGACCATCCCGCAGATGCCGAACCTGTCCAACTGGATCGCTCCCACGCTGAACGTCGAGGAGCTGGACAAGCGCATCACCGAACTGAAGGCCGTGCACTTCTGGCTGGACCAGAACAGCAAGGCCCTGGGCGCCACCATCCAGGCGCTGGAAGTGCAGAAGATGACGCTGGCCACGCTGCAGGGCATGAACTTCAACATGGGCGACGTCGCCAACGCGCTGAAGCTCAAGACGGCGGAAACCGTGGCCACCGGCGTGCAGAAGGTGAGCGATGCCGCCGACGCCGTGGCGGGCGCGGCCGACAGCATGCGCCGCAAGGCGTCGGGCAAGGCCAAGGCTGCGAAGGCCGATGCGAAGGGCGACGGCGCCGCGAAGTCCGGCCCCGTGGATCCCATGCAGTGGTGGGGCGCGCTCACGCAGCAGTTCCAGGAAATCGCCGCCAATGCCATGAAGGACGCGGCGCAGAAGACCGCGGTGGACACCGCCAGGAACATGGCAACGGGCGTCGCCAAGGAAGTCGTGAAGGCCGCGAAGAAATCCACGGCGCGCAAGTCCGCGCCGCGCAAGCGGAGCACCGGCAAGACTTAAAGGAGCGGCCATGCAGCTCTTCCCCTTCGGCCACGCCACGCATCCGCAGTGGCAGATGGCCGCCGGCCTCGTGCTGGCCCAGCTGCGCGCACAGATGACGCTGCCCGGCTACGCGCCGGCCCCCACCCTGGGCCTGCTGTACATCACCGACCATTACGCCGCCGTGGCCCAGGAGATCCTGGACCACCTGGGCGCGGAACTGCCGCTCGTGACCGACTGGTCGGGGACCGTGGGGGTGGGCATCGCCTCCTCCAACGTCGAATACTTCGACGAGCCGGCGCTGGCGGTCATGCTGTGCGCCGTGCCTTCCGACCAGTACCGCGTGTTCTCCGGCGTCGCGCCGCTCGCTCCCACCTTCACGCCGCACACGGCGGCGCTGGTGCATGCCGACGCGAGCACGCCCGACGTCGCGGAGCTGATCGCGGAGCTGGCCGACCGCACCACCACCGGCTACCTGTTCGGCGGGCTGGCGTCCAGCCGCAGCGACGTCGTGCAGTTCGCCGTCGCCGGCAACGGCAACCTGCAGGGCCACGGCAAGGCAGGCGGCGTGTTCCGCGGCGGCCTGTCGGGCGTGGCCTTCGCGGAAGGCGTGCAGCTCGTGTCGCGCGTGACGCAGGGCTGCCAGCCGATCGCGCCGGCCCGCACGATCACCGGCGCCGACAACAACCTGGTGCTGGAACTCGATGGCGAGCCGGCGCTGGACGTCCTGCTGGAAGACCTGCAGGTGACGCTGGAGCAGCCGCAGGCCGCGATGGTGGCGCTGCGCGCGACGCTCGCCGGCCTGAGCCAGGCGTCCGAGGATGTGATGAACCGCGCCGGCCACTTCGGCACCGACGTGGTGGTGCGCCACATCATCGGCCTCGACCCGCGCCGGCGCGGCGTGGCCATCGCCGACAAGGTGGAAGAGGGCATGAAGCTCGCGTTCTGCCGGCGCAACATGGAAGCGGCGCGATCCGACCTGGTGCGCATCTGCTCGGAGATCCGCGAGGAACTGGAGCCCGAGGAACTGCCGCTGGCGGTGGCGAGCGCGCTCGCCGTCTCGGACGCGCTCGCGGCCCCGACACCGGCGCGCCGCATCGCCGGCGCCATCTACGTCAGCTGCGCCGGCCGCGGCGGCCCGCACTTCGGCGGCCCGAGCGCGGAGATGCAGATCGTGCGGCGCGCGCTCGGCGACGTGCCGCTGGTGGGCTTCTTCGCGGGCGGGGAGATCGCGCGCAGCCACCTGTATGGCTACACGGGCGTGTTGACCGTCTTTCGTTGAAGCCGTGTGTCGGGGTTCGGGCGGCGCCGCTCACCGCCGACCTGCGAAAGTCTAGACCCCGCGCTTGCGGTCCGAGCGGAACTCCGCCGCGAACCCCGCGAAGCTTCCCGTTTCCAGCGACTCCCGGATCTCCCGCATCAGGTTCAGGTAGAAGTGCAGGTTGTGGATGGTCGCCAGCATCGGTCCCAGCATCTCGCCGCAACGATCCAGGTGGTGCAGGTAGGCGCGCGAGAAGCCGCCGCTCACCGTGCCGTCCGGCCGCATGCTGCCCTTGCAGGTGTAGCAGCTGCAGGTCTCGTCCAGCGGGCGCTCGTCGCTGCGGTGCTTGGCGTTGCGGATCTTCAGGTCGCCGTAGCGGGTGAACAGGTGGCCGTTGCGCGCATTGCGCGTGGGCATGACGCAGTCGAACATGTCCACGCCCTGCGCCACGCCTTCCACCAGGTCCTCCGGCGTGCCCACGCCCATCAGGTAGCGCGGCTTGTCCGCCGGCAGGCGGTGCGGCGTGTGCGCCATGATGCGCAGCATTTCCTCCTTGGGCTCGCCCACGCTCACGCCGCCGACCGCGTAGCCGGGGAAGTCCATGTCCACCAGCGCCGCGAGCGACTCCTCGCGCAGGTTCTCGTACATGCCGCCCTGGACGATGCCGAACAGCGCGTTGGGGTTCTGCAGGCGCGCGAATTCGTCCCTGCAGCGCAGCGCCCAGCGGCGCGACAGCTCCATCGAGAAGCGCGCTTCGGCCTCGGTCGTGATGTGGCCCTTGGTGTCGTAGGGCGTGCACTCGTCGAACTGCATCACGATGTCGGAGTTCAGCGTGGCCTGGATCTGCATCGAGATCTCGGGCGTGAGGAACAGCCGGTCGCCGTTGACGGGCGACGCGAACTTCACGCCCTCCTCGCTGATCTTGCGCATCTCGCCCAGGCTCCAGACCTGGAAGCCGCCGGAGTCGGTGAGGATGGGCTTGTCCCAGAGCTCGAAGCGGTGCAGCCCGCCGAACTGCTGCAGCACGTCCAGGCCGGGGCGCATCCAGAGGTGGAAGGTGTTGCCCAGGATGATCTGCGCGCCCATCTCCTCCAGCGAGCGCGGCATCACGCCCTTGACCGTGCCGTAGGTGCCCACGGGCATGAAGATCGGCGTCTGCACCACGCCGTGGTTGAGGGTCATCCGGCCGCGTCGCGCGAGGCCTTCGGTTTTCAGGAGTTCGAACTGGAGCATGGTCAGGAGGCCTGGCGGGCGAGCAGCATCGCGTCGCCGTAGCTGAAGAAGCGGTAGCGGCTTTCCACCGCGTGCCGATAGAGCTGCATGGCGTGTTCGTAGCCGGCGAAGGCGCTCACCAGCATCAGCAGCGTGGACTTGGGCAGGTGGAAGTTGGTGAGCAGCAGGTCGACCTGCCGGAAGGCGAAGCCGGGCGTGATGAAGATGTCGGTGTCGCCGCTGTCCTGGCCGCTGCGCGCCCAGGATTCCAGCGTGCGGACGGTGGTGGTGCCCACGGCCACCAGCCGGCCGCCGCGCGCGCGCAGGTCCGCGACCGCCTGCTGCGTTGACTGCGGAACCTGGTACCACTCGCTGTGCATGCGGTGCTGCGCGATGTCCTCGGTCTTCACCGGCTGGAAGGTGCCGGCGCCCACGTGCAGGGTGACGCTGGCGCGCTGCACGCCGCGCGCGTCGAGCGCGGCGAGGACGGCCTCGTCGAAGTGCAGGGCCGCGGTCGGCGCGGCCACGGCGCCCGGGTTCTTCGCGAACACCGTCTGGTAGCGCTGCGCGTCCTCGGCGGTGTCGGCATGCGTGATGTAGGGCGGCAGCGGCACGTGCCCATGCCGTTCCATCAGCGCGTACGGATCCTCGCTGAAGGCGAAGTGGAACAAGGGACCGTCCTCGTCGGGCCAGCGACCGAGCAGGGTCGCCGTGAAGCCGCCGTCCATGCGCAGCGTCGTGCCCACCGGCGGCTTCTTGCTCACCTTCATGTGCGCCACCACCTCGTGCCCGCGCAGCACGCGTTCGACCAGCAGTTCCAGCTTGCCGCCCGTGGGCTTCTCGCCGAACAGGCGCGCCTTCACCACCTGGGTGTCGTTGAACACCAGCAGGTCGCCGGGCCGCAGCAGGTTCGGCAGCTCGCGGAACGCGCGGTCCACGGGAGCGGGACCCGTGCCATCGAGCAGGCGGGAGCCGCTGCGTTCGGCCGCCGGGTGCTGGGCGATCAGTTCGGGGGCAGGGCGAAGTCGAAATCGCCCAGGGTGAAGTGGCGCATGCGCTTGAGGGCCGGACGGACCCGTTCCAAGGTTGTTTGAAGGAGCAGGGCAGAATTGTCCCATGCCGGAGACCCAGGCGCTGTCGGAACCGCAGAAGGCCCTCATCAAGATGGGCCTCGCGCGCGACATCGACCTGGCGCTGCACATCCCCCTGCGCTACGAGGACGAAACGCGCATCGTCAGGCTGCGCGATGCGCGCGAGGGCGACACCGTTCAGATCGAGGCCACCGTCACCGACAGCCAGGTCCAGTACCGCCCCCGCCGCCAGCTGGTGGTGACGGTGGACGACGGCAGCGACACCTGCGTGCTGCGTTTCTTCAGCTTCTACCCCTCGCAGCAGAAGGCGCTGGCAGTGGGTGCGCGCTTGCGGATCCGCGGCGAGGTCAAGGGCGGCTTCCTCGGCTGGCACATGGTGCATCCGACCTACCGGGCGGCCGGCGGCGAGCTGCCTCAGGCGCTGACCCCCGTGTATTCGACGGTCGCCAGCCTGCCGCAGGCGTACCTGCGCAAGGCGGTGACCGGCGCCCTGGCACGCGCCGACCTGGCGGAAACCATTCCCGGCGATGCCCCGCCCGCGCCGGGCAAGGCGACCGCGTGGAGCCTGCGCCAGGCCTTGCAGTTCCTGCACCATCCGGCGCCCGAGGTCTCGCTGGCGGCACTGGAGGACCGCACGCATCCCGCGTGGCTGCGGCTGAAGGCCGAGGAGCTGCTCGCGCAGCAGCTGTCGCAGGTGGAGAGCCGCCGCGCGCACGACGCGCTGCGTGCACCCGCTCTCGTGCCCCGCGCGGGCGGCCTGCACGAGCAGCTGCTGGCCGCGCTGCCCTTCCAGCTCACGCGCGCAGCGGCGCGTGAGCGAGGAGATCGCGCGCGGCCTGCAGCGGGACCGCCCGATGCACCGCCTGCTGCAGGGCGACGTCGGTTCCGGCAAGACCATCGTCGCCGCACTGGCCGCCGCCATCGCCATCGACGCCGGGTGGCAGTGTGCGCTGATGGCGCCGACCGAGATCCTCGCGGAGCAGCACTTCCGCAAGCTGATCGGCTGGCTGGAGCCGCTGCTGGCCCCGCGCGGCCTGCGCGTGGCCTGGCTCACCGGCAGCCAGCGCAAGAAGGAGCGGCAGGAGATGCTGGAGCTGGTGGCCAGCGGCGAAGCGGCGCTGGTGGTGGGCACGCATGCGGTGATCCAGGAGCAGGTGCAGTTCAAGGCGCTGGCGCTGGCGGTGATCGACGAACAGCACCGCTTCGGGGTGGAACAGCGCCTGGCGCTGCGCGGGAAGATGCGCGACGCCACCGCCGAACCGCACATGCTGATGATGTCCGCCACGCCGATCCCGCGCACGCTGGCCATGAGCTACTACGCCGACCTCGATGTCTCCACCATCGACGAACTGCCGCCCGGTCGCACGCCCGTCGTCACCAAGCTGGTGTCGGACAGCCGCCGCGAGGAGGTGGTCGAGCGCATCCGCGGGCAGATCGCGCAGGGCCGGCAGGTGTACTGGGTCTGCCCCTGATCGAGGAAAGCGAAACCCTGGACCTCACCAACGCCACCGCCACCCACGAGGCCCTGAGCGAAGCGCTGCCGGGTGTCATGGTCGGTCTGCTGCATTCGCGGATGCCGGTGCCCGAGAAGAAGGCGGTGATGTCGCTGTTCACGGGCGGCCAGATGGCGGTGCTGGTCTCCACCACGGTGATCGAAGTCGGCGTCGACGTGCCCAATGCCTCGCTCATGGTGATCGAGCATGCCGAGCGCTTCGGACTGTCGCAGCTGCACCAGCTGCGCGGCCGGGTGGGCCGGGGTGCCGCGGCCTCGGCCTGCGTGCTGCTCTATGCCGCAGGCGACAATGGCCGGCTGGGCGAAACCGCGAGGGCCCGCCTGAAAGCGATGGCGGAAACCAACGACGGTTTCGAGATCGCACGGCGCGACCTCGAAATCCGAGGCCCGGGCGAGTTCCTGGGCGCTCGCCAGTCCGGCGCGCCGCTGCTGCGCTTCGCCGATCTCGGCACCGACACGCAGCTGCTCGAATGGGCGCGCGAAGTGGCCCCGGCAATGCTGGACCGGGCGCCGCATCTGGCGGCGCAACACGTGGCCCGCTGGTTGGGTGGAAAATCCGAGTACCTCAAGGCATAAGAAGAAAAATGACGCTCACCGAGCTCAAGTACATCGTCGCCGTGGCGCGCGAGAAGCATTTCGGGCGCGCGGCCGAAGCCTGCTTCGTGTCGCAGCCCACGCTCTCCGTCGCGATCAAGAAGCTGGAGGACGAGCTGGAGCTGAAGCTGTTCGAGCGCAGCGCCAACGAGGTGTCCGTCACGCCCCTTGGCGAGGAGATCGTGCGGCAGGCCCAGAGCGTGCTGGAACAGGCCGCCGCCATCAAGGAGATCGCCAAGCGCGGCAAGGACCCGCTCGCGGGCCCGCTGCGCCTGGGCGTGATCTACACCATCGGCCCCTACCTGCTGCCGGACCTGGTGCGGCAGGCGATCGCGCGCACGCCGCAGATGCCCCTGATGCTGCAGGAGAACTTCACGGTGCGGCTGCTGGAGATGCTGCGCACCGGCGAGATCGACTGCGCCATCATGGCCGAGCCCTTTCCCGACACCGGCCTGGCGATCGCACCGCTGTACGACGAGCCCTTCCTCGCGGCGGTGCCCAGCAACCATCCGCTGGCCGAACTCAAGACGATCACCGCGGAGGTGCTGAAGCAGGAGACCATGCTGCTCCTGGGCACCGGCCACTGCTTTCGCGACCACGTGCTGGAGGTCTGCCCCGAGTTCGCGCGCTTTTCCAGCGACGCCGAGGGCATCCGCAAGAGCTTCGAGGGTTCCTCGCTGGAAACCATCAAGCACATGGTGGCCGCCGGCATGGGCGTGACGCTGGTGCCGCGCCTGTCGGTGCCCAAGGAGGCCTTCGCCTCGCGGCCCAAGCGGCGCAGCGACGACCAGGCCTTCGTGAAATACATTCCCTTCGATGGCGACCCGCCGAGCCGGCGGGTGGTGCTGGCCTGGCGGCGCAGCTTCACCCGCTACGAGGCGATCGCCGCGCTGCGCAATGCGATCTACGCGTGCGAACTGCCCGGCGTGAAGCGCCTATCCTGACTCCCCCATGAGACCAGCCAAGACAGAGAACGCCGACAAGCCGTACCAGCCCGGCATCTTCGATGCGCCACCCCCGGTGGCGCGCTACGTCCTGTTCAACCTCGCCGACGGCGTGGATGTCCAGGCGATCCGCGACGCGTTCAACCGCGTCTCCCCCTCGTCAACGGCAGCGACGTCGTGGTCGGCATCGGCCCTTCGCTGGTGAAGAAGCTGGGCGCCGAGGTCCCGGGCCTGCACGAGTTTCCCGACTTCTCCGGTGCGCCGGTCAAGGTGCCGGCGACCCCCGGCACGCTCTGGTGCTGGCTGCGCGGCTCGGACCTCGGCGACCTGCTGCACGTCACGCGCAAGGTGCAGAAGGCGCTGGCGCCGGCGTTCGCGATGCGCCACGTGCTCGATGCCTTCAGCCATGCGGTGGGCGAAAGCGGCCACGGGCACGACCTCACCGGCTTCGAGGACGGCACCGAGAACCCCACGGGCGACAAGGCGGAGGAAGCCGCCTTCGCGCACGGCATGGGCCAGGGCCTCGACGGCTCCAGCTTCGTCGCCGTGCAGCAGTGGGTGCACGACCTGGACGCCTTCGAGAAGCTGGGCGACGAGGAGCGCGACCACCACTTCGGCCGGCGGCTGGAGGACAACGAGGAGATCGAGGACGCGCCCGAGACGGCGCACGTGAAGCGCACCGCGCAGGAAAGCTTCGATCCCGAGGCCTTCGTGCTGCGCCGTTCCATGCCCTGGATGCTGGGCATGCAGGCGGGCCTGATGTTCGTGGCCTTCGGCCAGCTCGCACCGGGCCTTCGAGCAGCAGATGCGCCGCATGGCCGGCCTGGACGACGGCATCGTCGATGCGATGTTCAGCATCTCCAAGCCGGTCAACGGGGCCTACTTCTGGTGCCCGCCCATGAAGGAGGGCCGCCTGGACCTGCGGCGGCTCGGCTGCTGATGACGCGGGAGAAGTTCCGCCTCTACCTCGACCTGATCCGCTGGGACCGCCCCGCGGGCTGGCTGCTGCTGCTCTGGCCCTCGTTGTATGCGCTGTGGGTTGCGGCCGGCGGCTTCCCGGGCTGGCACCTGGTCGTGGTGTTCACGCTGGGAACGATCCTGATGCGCAGCGCCGGCTGCTGCGTGAACGACGTGGCCGATCGCGAATTCGACAAGCACGTGAAGCGCACCGCCGGCCGGCCCGTCACCACCGGTGCCGTGTCGGTGCGCGAGGCGCTGGCGCTCGGCGCCGCACTGGCGCTTCTGGCATTCGGCCTGGTGCTGACCACCAACGCGGTGGCGATCGCCTGGTCCTTCGCCGCGCTGGCGATCGCCATTGCCTACCCCTATGCCAAGCGCTTCGTGTCGATGCCGCAGGCGGTGCTGGGCGTGGCCTTCAGCTTCGGCATCCCGATGGCCTTCGCGGCCGCGCAGGGCCGCGTGCCGTTGCTCGCGTGGGTGCTGCTCCTGGGCAACCTGTTCTGGGTGCTGGCCTACGACACCGAATATGCGATGGTCGATCGTGACGACGACCTGCGCATCGGCATCAAGACCTCGGCGATCACGCTCGGGCGTGCCGACGTGGCCGTCGTCATGTCCTGCTACGGCGCCGCCATCTCGGTGTGGGCACTGGCGCTGGTGGGCCGCATCCCCTTGCCGGTGGTGGTGCTCACGGCAGCGGCCGCCGCGGCACAGGCGCTCTGGCACTACACGCTGATCCGCGACCGTTCGCGGGAGGGCTGCTTCAAGGCATTCCGCCTGAACCACTGGCTGGGCTTCACCCTGTTCGCCGGCACGGTGGCCGGCTACGCGCTGCGCTAGGAGTCAGGCCTCTAGCCCCCGGCCGGCACCTCGGTCTTGACCACGCGGATCTGCTGCCGCGCCGGGTCGCTCTCGTGCAGGGCCACCAGGTTCAGGCCGGCGCCTTCCGTGATCACGTGGTAGCCCGCGGCATCCAGCAGCGAGACGAGCTCGTCCAGGTTGGACTTGATCATCTCGGCCATCACGATCGGGCGGCAACGTTGGAGCGTGGCGCGCGCGCCGCGCAGCACGTCGGCTTCCATGCCTTCCACGTCGATCTTGATGAAGTCCAGCCGCTCGAGTTCCAGCGCATCGATGCTCGTCATCGGCGTGCGCACGCAGTCCTGCAGGTCGTACGACACTTCCTGGCCGATGAACTCCGTCTGCGGACGGGGCCGCAGCTCCAGGCTGCCGAAGCTGCCGGGGGACAGGTAGTCCGGCTGCGGGATGTCGATGTGGCCGACCTGTTCGCCCAGCGCCATCCAGCGCGCCGAAGCGTTCCAGCAGTTGTTCAGGGCGATGTTGCCGGCCAGCGCGTAGTACACGTACTCCTGCGCCTCGAAGGAAAGCACGCGGCCCCAGCCGTGCATGTGGCGGGACCACTCCAGGGTGTGCACGCCGATGTTGGCCCCGCCGTCGATGGCGACCACGCCGGGGCCGAAGTTGTTGCGGCGCTGCGTGAGCATCATCAGCGCGAGGTTGACCTCTTCGGGGTCGAAGGCGCTGCGTGTCAGCAGCTGGAAGCCGACGCCGAACTTGTCGCCGCTGTCGTATTCGGCCTGATCGTTGCGGTTCACGATCATGCTGCCGTGGTTGGTGGAAGCGAGGACGTAGGCGATGGGGCGCAGCGGCGAACTCATCGGCCTATCCTAACTTCAGCGGCCGAACTCGTCACCCAGCTCGGCGGCCCGCTTGCAGGCCGCGTGCAGCGCCTTCACGAACGACTGTTGCACGCCGTCACCTTCCAGCGAGGTGAGCGCGGCGTAGGTCGTGCCGCCCTTGGAGGTGACGCGTTCGCGCAGCACCTGCAGCGGCTCGGCCGAGGCCCGCGCCAGCTCGGAGGCGCCGGCGAAGGTGGCCACGGCCAGGCGGCGCGCCTGCTCGGCGCCCAGGCCCATCTCGGTGCCGGCCTGCGTCATGGCTTCCAGGAAGTAGAAGACGTAGGCCGGGCCGGAGCCGGACAGCGCCGTGACCGCGTCGAGGTGGCTTTCCTGCTCCACCCACAGGTGCTCGCCGGTGGTGGCGATCACCTGTTCCACGCGCTCCTTGTCGGCGGCGACCACGCCGGCGCGCGCGTACAGCGCGGTCATGCCCTTGCCCACGAGCGCGGGCGTGTTCGGCATGGAGCGCACGATGCGCTCGGTGCCCAGCCAGGCGGCGATGCTGTCCGAGCGGATGCCGGCTGCGACGCTCAGGTGCAGCGCCTGCCGGACGTGCGCCCTGGCCTGCGCGGCGGCCTCCTTGAAGGTCTGCGGCTTCACCGCCCACACCACCAGGCCGGCCGAGGCCAGCGCGGGCCCGGCGTGCTCCTGGGCGTCGACGCCGAACTGCTGCTTCAGGCGCGCGCGCGCCTCGGCGAAGGGCTCGACCACGGCGACGTTCGCCGGCGCGAGCCCCTGCTGGATCAGCCCGCCGATGATGGCGCTGGCCATGTTGCCGCCGCCGATGAAGGCGATGCGGGAGGTGCTGTCGTTCATGCGGTTTCCTCGTAGGCGAAGGCGGCGAACTGGGTGACCTGCCGCCCGCTGAAGTTGTCGTCGCTGGCCACCACCAGGCAGCGGCGGCCGCCGGGCAGGGCCGGCCCCCAGCACATGGCCTCGGTGTTGTCCAGGCGCGAGAGGCCGAGCTGCGCGAAGTCGGCCACCAGCCGCTTTGCCGCGGGCCGGTACTCGCCGGTGCGCAGGGCAGGCAGGGCCAGCGTGTCGCTGCCCTCGCGCGTGTCGATCTCGTACAGGCGCAGCGAATTGCCCACGCCCAGGCTGAAGGCGCGCTCCAGCACGAGCATGCGCGTGGCGTCGATCATCAGGACTTCGGCCACGCCGTTGTCGGTGAAGCCGCCGGGGATGGCGGGCGGCTGCGGCACCGCGTCCGGCAGGTAGGCGATCTGCCGCAGTGCGCGGCCGCCGGCCACGTCGAAGGCGGTGAAGCGGCAGGGGCCGCCCGGGCGGCCGACGCCAGGCACCGGCCCGTCCTGTTCCAGCGCCGCCTCCATGGCGACCCAGGCCGTGCGCGCGTCGGGCGCGAGGGCCAGGCCCTCGAAGGTGTTGTTGTCGCGTGGGCCGCTGCCCGGGCGCGAAGCGAAGTGCAGGTGCTGGGGCACGACGAAATCACGGACGTGCGATCCGTCGAGCCGCGCCTCGCGCAGTCCCGGGGCTGGTTGACGCGGTAATCGCCCTCGCTGGCCCACAGCAGGCCGCGGCCACCCGGCAGCAAGCGAACCGCCTCGGGATCCACCACCTCGCCGCGCGTGGAGCGGCGCGGATAGGGCTGGCCGTCGGCCTGGCGCAGCGTGACGACGTCGAGCACCTGCACCCGCAGGGCGTCGGCCCGCACCGCGACGTCCAGCGTGTAGAAGCGCGCCGGCTGCAGTTCCGAGCGGTCGTCGCTCAGCGCCACCCAGAGGCCGCTGGCCGGGTCGTGGTCGACGCCGGACAGCCCGCCGACCGTGGTGCCGCGGAAGTCCATGTGGTGCGGCAGGATGGTTTCGCCCAGCAGGCGCAGCCGCGAGGACCGCCGCCGGCCGGGACGATGGCGCGCGGCGCGCAGCCGGTGACGGCCGCGGCGCACAAGGCGGCCGCGCCACGCAGCAGGCGGCGGCGGGAAGGGGAGGCGACGGGCGGAAACACCATGGGAGCGGCAGTTTAGTGCCATGCGTTACGCTGCGCCCCCATGAAATACGTCTTGGCCCTGGACCAGGGGACGACCAGTTCGCGCGCGATCGTGTTCGACCAGGAGGCACGCGTCGTGTCGGTGGCGCAGCGGGAATTCCGGCAGGTCTTCCCGCAGCCGGGCTGGGTGGAGCACGACGCCCGCGAGATCTGGGCCACGCAGCACTCGGTCGCGCTGGAAGCCATGGAACGTTCCGGCGCCTCTGCCGGCGACTTCGTGGCGCTGGGGATCACCAACCAGCGGGAAACGACGGTGCTGTGGGACCGGGCGACCGGCCTGCCGGTGGCCAACGCCATCGTCTGGCAGGACCGCCGCACGGCGCCGCGCTGCGATGCGCTGCGCGCCCAGGGCCGCTCCGCACGCATCCAGCAGAAAACCGGGCTGGTGATCGATGCCTATTTTTCCGGCACCAAGCTGGAATGGCTGCTGGACAAGGTGCCGGGCGTGCGCGCCCGCGCCGAGGCGGGCGACCTGGCCTTCGGCACCATCGACAGCTGGCTGGTCTGGAACCTCACCGGCGGCCGCGTGCATGCCACCGACCCGAGCAATGCCTCGCGCACCATGCTGTTCAACCTGCATACGCAGGATTGGGACGAGGAGCTGCTGGCGCTGCTGAATGTCCCGCGCGCAGTGTTGCCGGACGTGGTGCCCTCCAGCGGCGTGATCGCCGAAACGGAGTCCTCCCTGTTCGGCGCCGCGCTGCCGATCGCGGGCATGGCCGGCGACCAACAGGCGGCCACCTTCGGCCAGGCCTGCTTCGCGCCCGGCATGGCCAAGAACACCTACGGCACCGGCTGCTTCATGCTGATGAACACCGGCGCGCAGCCGGTGGCCAGCCGCAAGCGCCTGCTCACCACCGTGGGCTGGCAGGGCCCGGCGGGGGCGCACCGCACCGCCTATTGCCTGGAGGGCAGCGTCTTCATGGCCGGGGCGACCGTGCAGTGGCTGCGCGACGGCCTGCAGGTGATCCAGTCGGCGGCCGAAGTCGAATCGCTCGCGGCGCAGGTGGACGACACCGGCGACGTGTACCTGGTGCCGGCCTTCGCGGGGCTGGGCACGCCGGACTGGGACGGCTACGCGCGCGGCACGCTGGTGGGCATGACCCGCGGGACGACGACGCGCGCGCACATCGCGCGGGCGGCCCTGGAGGCCATTGCGTTGCAGTCCGCCGACGTCTTCGGCGCCATGGCGAAGGATGCGCGCATTCCGCTGCGGGAATTGCGGGTGGACGGCGGCGCTTCGCGCAACAATCTGCTCATGCAGATGCAGGCGGATTTCCTGGGCGTGCCGGTGGTGCGCCCGCAAGTCACCGAGACCACGGCGCTGGGCGCCGCCTACCTCGCGGGACTGGCGACCGGTTTCTGGAGCGGCGCCGACCAGATCTCTTCCCAATGGCAGGCCGATCGCCGCTTCGAGCCGCGCCTGCCCGAGGGTGAGCGGGTGGCCAAGCTCGCGCGCTGGCGCGAGGCGGTGGAGCGCGCGAAGGGCTGGGCCCGCCCTTGAACGACGTTGCCATGACCCGCGCCGTGCCGGCACGGCGCGAGGACCTGTTGGCGCGCCTGGCGCAGGGCGGCACCTGGGACCTGGCCGTGGTCGGCGGCGGCGCCACCGGCCTGGGCGTTGCGCTCGACGCCGCAGCGCGTGGCCTGCGCGTGGTGCTGCTGGAGGCGCACGACTTCGCCAAGGGCACTTCCTCGCGGGCCACCAAGCTGGTCCACGGCGGCGTGCGTTACCTGGCGCAGGGGAACATCGCCCTGGTGCGCGAGGCCCTGCAGGAACGCACGACGCTGCTGAAGAACGCGCCGCACCTGGCGCAGCCGCTGCCCTTCGTGATGCCCTCGTACAAGCTGTGGGAGACGCCCTTCTACGGCATCGGCCTGAAGATGTACGACGCGCTGGCGGGCTCCGCGGGCCTGGGCCCCACCGAATTCCTCAGCCGCCGGCAGACGCTGGCCTGCCTTCCGACCGCCCGGCCCGACGGCCTGAAGGGCGGCGTCAAGTACTGGGACGGCCAGTTCGACGACGCACGGCTGGCGCTGGCTCGCGCGCACGGCCGCCAGCCGCGGTGCACTGGTGGTGAACTACTGCCGGGTCACGGCGCTCCAGCACCGGGACGGCAAGCTCACCGGCCTGACCTGCCGCGACGCCGAGACCCAGCGCGAATTCACGGTGCGCGCGACCTGCGTGGTGAACGCCACCGGCGTCTGGGTGGACGAACTGCGGCGCCTGGACGCCGAGGCCACCGGCCGCCAGGTCAGGCCGATGGTGGCGCCCAGCCAGGGCGTGCATGCGGTGGTGGACCGCGAGTTCCTCCCCGGCAACCACGCCCTGATGGTGCCCAAGACCGCGGACGGGCGCGTCCTGTTCGGCGTACCGTGGATGGGCAAGCTCATCCTGGGCACGACCGACACGCCTCGCGGCGACCTGCCCAAGGAGCCGCGTCCGTTCCGCGAGGAGCTGGACTTCATCCTGAGCGAGGCCGGCCGCTACCTGGTCCGGGCCCCGCGCCAGGAGGACATCCGCAGCCTGTGGGTCGGCCTGCGGCCGCTGGTCAAGCCGGTCGGCGACGACGGCGAGCCGACCAAGGCGCTGAGCCGCGAACACACGGTGCTGGTGAGCCGCAGCGGCCTGGTCACGGTCACTGGAGGCAAATGGACGACCTACCGCGCGATGGCCGAGGACGTGCTGGAAAAATGCTTCGATGCCGGGCTCCTGGCGAGGAGTCCGGCGGGAGTGACCGCTGACTTGCGATTGGTCGGGGCGCCTGCGCCCGGGGCCGTGGCCACGTCGATCAGCGCGGCTCCCGGCCTGCATCTGTATGGCACCGAAGCCGGCGAGGCGGACGCCCTCCAGGGCAGCCAACGCCACCTGGGCGGCGGCCTGACGGCGGCGATGGTGCGCTTTGCCGCCCGCTATGAATATGCGCGGACGGTGGAAGACGTGCTGGCCCGCCGCATGCGCCTGCTGTTCCTGGACGCCCGGCTGGCGGCCTCGCTGGCCGCCGAAGTCGGCGATCTGCTGCGCCAGGAAACCGGGGCGGATCCCCAGGCCGAAGCCTTCCGCGAACTGGCCGCGAGCTACCTTCGCATGCCAGTTTGACCAGGAACAATGTAGGAGGCGTTTGACAACGCCTGCACATCTGCCATAATCGCGGGCTCGCCTTTTTCGAGGTGAGCTTCTACCCATACGAAGTTCCGGCCAGCGCGCAAGTCGCGACCGGGGCGACGGCGGGACCAAGACTGCCCCGATGTCCTGATGGATTGTCCTTCAGGGTGCGTTCGGGACAAGTTGGGAACAATTGAAATGATCCAGACTGAATCTCGGCTCGAAGTCGCCGACAACACCGGCGCGAAGTCCGTCCTGTGCATCAAGGTGCTCGGGGCTCCAAGCGCCGCTACGCCAGCGTCGGCGACGTCATCAAGGTGAGCATCAAGGAAGCCGCTCCGCGGGGTCGCGTCAAGAAAGGCGAGATCTACAGCGCAGTGGTGGTCCGCACCGCCAAGGGCATCCGCCGCGGCGACGGCTCCCTCATCAAGTTCGACGGCAATGCCGCCGTGCTGCTCAACAACAAGCTGGAGCCCATCGGCACCCGCATCTTCGGCCCGGTCACGCGTGAACTGCGTACCGAGAAGTTCATGAAGATCGTGTCGCTGGCCCCGGAAGTCCTGTAAGGAAGACCCCGCCATGAACAAGATCCGCAAGGGTGACGAAGTCATCGTCCTGGCCGGCAAGGACAAGGGCAAGCGCGGCCGCGTGGCCCTGCGCAAGGACGACCAGTACCTGGTCGTCGAGGGCCTCAACCTGGTGAAGAAGCACACCAAGCCCAATCCCATGAAGGGCACCACCGGCGGCATCGTGGAGAAGGCCATGCCGATCCACCAGTCCAACGTGGCGATCTTCAATTCCGCCACCGGCAAGGCTGACCGCGTGGGCATCAAGGTCGACGGCGACTCGCGCAAGCGCGTGTTCAAGTCCTCCGGCGAAGAAATCAAGGTCTGACCATGTCCCGTCTGCAACAACACTACCGCGAGAAGGTCGCTCCCGAGCTGGCCGCGAAGTTCGGCTACAAGTCGCCGATGCAAGTGCCGCGCATCACCAAGATCACGCTGAACATGGGCGTGAGCGAGGCCGTGGCGGACAAGAAGGTCATGGACAACGCCGTGGGCGACCTGACCAAGATCGCCGGCCAGAAGCCCGTGGTGACCAAGGCCAAGAAGGCCATCGCCGGCTTCAAGATCCGCGAACAGCAGGCCATCGGCACGATGGTCACGCTGCGCGGCGCCCGCATGTACGAATTCCTCGACCGCTTCGTGACGGTTGCCCTGCCCCGCGTGCGCGACTTCCGCGGCGTGTCGGCCCGTGCCTTCGACGGCCGCGGCAACTACAACATCGGCGTCAAGGAACAGATCATCTTCCCGGAAATCGAGTACGACAAGGTCGACGCGATCCGCGGGCTGAACATCTCCATCACCACCACGGCCAAGACCGACGAAGAGTGCAAGGCACTGCTCGCGGGCTTCCGTTTCCCGTTCAAGAACTGAAGGTACAACGTGGCTAAAACTGCTTTGATCCAACGCGAACTGAAGCGCGAAAAGCTGGTCGCCCAGTACGCGAAGAAGTTCGAGGAACTGAAGGCCGTCATCAACGACGCGAAGAAGAGCGACGACGAGCGCATGGCCGCGCGCCTGGCGCTGCAGAAGCTGCCGCGCAACGCGAACCCCACGCGCCAGCGCAACCGCTGCGAAATGACCGGCCGTCCGCGCGGGACCTTCCGCCAGTTCGGCCTGGCCCGCGCCAAGATCCGTGAGCTCGCCTTCAGCGGCGACATCCCCGGCATCACCAAGGCCAGCTGGTAAGCCAGGGCAGGAGATTCAGATATGAGCATGAGTGATCCCATCTCCGACCTGCTGACGCGTATCCGTAACGCGCAGATGGTCTCCAAGGCGACCGTGAGCGTGCCCTCTTCCAAGGTGAAGGTGGCCATCGCCCAGGTGCTGAAGGACGAGGGTTACATCGACGGCTTCCAGGTGAAGAGCGAGAACGGCAAGTCCGAGCTCGAGATCGCCCTGAAGTACTACGCCGGCCGTCCGGTGATCGAGCGTATCGAGCGCGTGAGCCGCCCCGGCCTGCGCGTCTACAAGGGCAGCGCCGCCATTCCCCAGGTCATGAACGGCCTCGGCGTGGCGATCGTGACCACGCCCAAGGGCGTGATGACGGACCGCAAGGCGCGCGCTACCGGTGTCGGTGGCGAAGTGCTGTGCTACGTCGCCTAAGGGAAGGATAGGAACATGTCCCGAGTCGGAAAAATGCCGGTCGCCGTCCCCCAGGGCGTCGACGTGGCCGTCAAGGATGACCAGATCAGCGTCAAGGGCAAGGGCGGCCAGCTGTCGCTCGCGCAGAACGCGCTGGTCAAGGTGAGCAACGAAGGCGGCAAGCTGACCTTCGTCGCCGCGAATGATTCGCGCGAAGCCAACGCCATGAGCGGCACCATGCGCCAGCTGGTGAACAACATGGTGCAGGGCGTGACCGCCGGCTTCGAGAAGAAGCTGTCGCTGGTCGGCGTGGGCTACAAGGCCGCCGCCCAAGGCAACAAGCTGAACCTCACGGTGGGCTACTCGCACCCCGTGAACATCGAAATGCCCGCGGGCATCACGGTGGCCACCCCGACCCCGACGGAAATCGTGGTCAAGGGCGCCGACCGCCAGCGCGTGGGCCAACTGGCCGCCGAGATCCGAGCCGTTCGTCCGCCCGAGCCCTACAAGGGCAAGGGCATCCGCTACGCGGACGAAAAGATCGTGATCAAAGAGACCAAGAAGAAGTAAGGAGCATGACGATGTTGACCAAGAAGGAACAGCGTCTGCGCCGTGCGCGCCAGACCCGCATCCGCATCGCCACGCAGGGCGTCGCCCGCCTGACGGTGAACCGCACCAACCTGCACATCTACGCGAGCCTGATCTCCGACGACGGCTCCAAGGTGCTGGCCACTGCGTCCACCGTCGAAGCCGACATCCGCAAGGAACTCGGCGGCTCCGGCAAGGGTGCCACCGTCGCCGCCGCCCAGTCTGTGGGCAAGCGCATCGCCGAGAAGGCGAAGGCCGCCGGCGTCGAGAAGGTCGCCTTCGACCGCGCCGGTTTCGCCTACCACGGCCGCGTCAAGGCGCTGGCCGAAGCGGCCCGCGAAGCCGGCCTGCAGTTCTAACGGACACGGAAACTCGATATGGCAAAGATCCAAGCGAAGACGCAGGGTGACGGTCCGGAAGACGGCCTGCGCGAGAAGATGATCGCGGTGAACCGCGTCACCAAGGTGGTGAAGGGCGGCCGGATCCTCGGTTTCGCCGCACTGACCGTGGTCGGCGACGGCAACGGCAAGGTCGGCATGGGCAAGGGCAAGTCCAAGGAAGTGCCGCTGGCCGTGCAGAAGGCGATGGAAGAAGCGCGCCGCAACATGACCAGCGTGACGCTCAAGAACGGCACCATCCACCACAGCGTGTTCGGCCACCACGGTGCCGCCCGCGTGATGATGGCTCCCGCTCCCAAGGGTACCGGCATCATCGCCGGCGGCCCGATGCGCGCCGTGTTCGAAGTGATGGGCATCACCGACATCGTGGCCAAGAGCCACGGTTCGACGAACCCGTACAACATGGTCCGCGCCACGTTCGACGCGCTGAAGAACGCCACGACCCCCGGTCAGGTGGCGGCCAAGCGCGGCAAGTCGGTCGAAGACATCTTCGCCGCCTAAGGAGTACGCAAATGGCGAACGAACAACAGAAGACGGTGAAGGTGCAGCTGGTGCGCAGCCCCATCGGCACCAAGCAGTCCCACCGCGACACCGTGCGCGGCCTGGGCCTGCGCAGGCTGAACTCGGTCAGCGAACTGCAGGACACCCCTGCGGTGCGCGGCATGATCAACAAGGTCGACTACCTGGTGAAGGTGCTCTGACATGGAACTGAATACCATCAAGCCCGCCGAAGGCTCGAAGAAGGCGCGTCGCCGCGTCGGCCGCGGCATCGGCTCCGGCCTGGGCAAGACCGCCGGCCGCGGCCACAAGGGCCAGAAGTCCCGCGCGGGCGGCTACCACAAGGTCGGCTTCGAAGGCGGCCAGATGCCGCTGCAGCGCCGCCTGCCCAAGCGCGGTTTCAAGTCGCAGAACCTGAAGTTCAACGGCGAAGTGACGCTGGCGGACCTGGAGATCCTCGGCCTGGCCGAAGTGGACCTGCTGGCGCTCAAGACCGCCAAGCTGGTCGCGCAGATCGTCCAGAACGTCAAGGTCATCAAGACCGGTGAACTCAAGCGCGCCGTCAAGCTGACGGGCATCGGCGCAACCGCGGGTGCCAAGGCTGCCATCGAGGCAGCCGGCGGCTCCCTGGCGTAAGCGTTGAAAGGCGTACGTGGCAACTAGCGCAGCCCAGATCGCGAAGACCGGCAAGTTCGGCGACCTGCGTCGCCGGCTGGTGTTCCTGCTGCTCGCCCTGGTGGTCTACCGCGTCGGGGCGCACATCCCCGTGCCCGGCATCAACCCGGACCAGCTCGCGCAGCTGTTCAAGGGCCAGCAGGGCGGCATCCTGAGCCTGTTCAACATGTTCTCGGGTGGCGCGCTGAGCCGGTTCACGGTGTTCGCGCTGGGGATCATGCCGTACATCTCGGCTTCCATCATCATGCAAGCTGCTCACCTACGTGGTCCCCACGTTCGAGCAGCTGAAGAAGGAAGGCGAGGCCGGCCGGCGCAAGATCACCCAGTACACCCGCTACGGGACGCTGGGCCTGGCGCTGTTCCAGTCGCTGGGCATCGCGATGGCGCTGGAAGGCTCCGCCGGCCTGGTGATGAACCCCGGTTTCGGCTTCCGCCTGAACGCCGTGGTCAGCCTGACGGCCGGCACGATGTTCCTGATGTGGCTGGGCGAGCAGATCACCGAGCGTGGCCTGGGCAACGGGATCTCGATCCTGATCTTCGCGGGCATCGCCGCGGGGCTGCCTTCGGCGATCGGCGGGCTGCTGGAACTGGTGCGCACCGGCGCGATGGGACCGCTCGTGGCGATCTTCATCGTGCTGACCGTGGCCCTGGTGACCTACTTCGTGGTGTTCGTGGAACGCGGCCAGCGCAAGATCCTGGTCAACTACGCGCGCCGCCAGGTGGGCAACAAGGTCTACGGCGGCCAGTCCTCGCACCTGCCGCTGAAGCTGAACATGGCCGGCGTGATCCCGCCGATCTTCGCGTCGTCGATCATCCTGCTGCCGGCGACGGTGGTGAGCTGGTTCTCGACCGGAGACAGCATGCGCTGGCTCAAGGACATCGCGGCGACGCTGAGTCCCGGACAACCGATCTACGTGATGCTGTATGCCGCGGCGATCGTGTTCTTCTGCTTCTTCTACACGGCCCTGGTGTTCAACAGCCGGGAGACCGCGGACAACCTGAAGAAGAGCGGCGCCTTCGTTCCGGGCATCCGGCCGGGCGAGCAGACGGCGAAGTACATCGACAAGATCCTGGCGCGTCTGACGCTGGCGGGTGCGATCTACATCACCTTCGTCTGCCTGCTGCCGGAGTTCCTGATCCTGAAGTACAACGTGCCGTTCTATTTCGGCGGGACCTCGCTGCTGATCATCGTGGTGGTCACGATGGACTTCATGGCGCAGGTGCAGAACTATCTGATGAGCCAGCAGTACGAGAGCCTGCTGAAGAAAGCGAACTTCAAGACTTCACTCGGTGGCTGATGCCGCATGTCGAAAGACGATGTCATCCAGATGCAGGGGAGGTGGTCGAAAACCTCCCGAATGCAACCTTCCGGGTGAAGTTGGAAAACGGGCACATGGTGCTCGGACATATTTCGGGAAAGATGCGGATGCACTACATCCGCATCCTGCCGGGTGACAGGGTCACCGTGGAATTGACGCCCTACGACTTGTCGCGGGCACGGATCGTGTTCCGCAGCAAGTGAGCGGATTGGAAAAGGTTTAGGAGAGAACAAATGAGAGTTTCGGCTTCCGTCAAGAAGATCTGCCGCAACTGCAAGATCATCCGCCGCAAGGGCGTGGTCCGCGTGATCTGCACCGATCCGCGTCACAAGCAGCGCCAGGGCTGAGAACAGGTTTAGAGGAAAAGACATGGCACGTATCGCCGGCATCAACATTCCGCCGCACCAGCACGCCGAAATCGGCCTGACCGCGATCTTCGGCATTGGCCGCACGCGCGCTCGCCAGATCTGCGAAGCGACCGGCATCCCCTATTCCAAGAAGGTGAAGGACCTGACCGACGCCGACCTGGAGAAGATCCGCGACCAGATCGCCCAGTTCACGATCGAGGGCGACCTGCGCCGCGAGACGACGATGAACATCAAGCGTCTGATGGACATCGGCTGCTACCGCGGCTTCCGTCACCGCCGCGGCCTGCCCATGCGCGGCCAGCGCACGCGCACCAACGCCCGCACCCGCAAGGGTCCGCGCAAGGCGGCGCAGGCGCTCAAGAAATAAATCGTCGAAAGAGATAAGACATGGCCAAGGCTCCTGCCAACAACGCCGCGCAGCGTGTGCGCAAGAAGGTCCGCAAGAACGTGAACGACGGCGTCGCCCACGTGCACGCGTCCTTCAACAACACGATCATCACGATCACCGACCGCCAGGGCAATGCCCTGTCGTGGGCGTCTTCGGGCGGCCAGGGCTTCAAGGGCTCGCGCAAGTCCACCCCCTTCGCCGCCCAGGTGGCGTCGGAAGTGGCCGGCCGCGCCGCCATGGAGCAGGGCATCAAGACCCTGGACGTCGAGATCCGCGGCCCCGGCCCGGGCCGCGAGTCGTCCGTGCGTGCGCTGGCCGCGCTGGGCATCCGGATCAACTCGATCTCGGACGTCACGCCGGTGCCGCACAACGGCTGCCGTCCGCAGAAGCGTCGTCGTATCTAAGCTTTAGCTCACGCTAAGCCCACCGCCGGCGGCGCACGCGCTGCCGGCTCCCGCGGCAACTGGCCGCGGTAGTCATTTGAAGGAAAGTAAAAGTGGCACGTTACCTCGGCCCCAAGGCCAAACTCTCCCGCCGTGAAGGCACCGACCTGTTCCTGAAGAGCGCCCGCCGCGCCATCAGCGACAAGGCCAAGTTCGACTCAAGCCCGGCCAGCACGGCCGCACTTCCGGCCAGCGCACGTCCGACTTCGGCCTGCAAGCTGCGCGAGAAGCAGAAGGTCAAGCGGATGTACGGCATCCTGGAAAAGCAGTTCCGCCGCTACTTCGAGGAAGCCTCCCGCCGCAAGGGCAACTCCGGCGCGAACCTGCTGTTCCTGCTCGAGTCCCGCCTGGACAACGTCGTCTACCGCATGGGCTTCGGCTCCACCCGCGCCGAAGCGCGCCAGCTGGTGAGCCACAAGGCGATCACGGTGAACGGCCAGGCGATCAACATCCCGTCGTACCAGGTCAAGGCCGGCGACGTGGTCGCGGTGCGCGACAAGTCCAAGAAGCAGAACCGCGTGGTCGAGGCGCTGCAACTGGCCACCCAGGTCGGCATCCCGGCCTGGATCGAAGTGAACGTGGACAAGGCCGAAGGCACCTTCAAGAAGGTCCCGGACCGCGACGAGTTCGGTGCCGACATCAACGAATCGCTGATCGTCGAACTGTATTCCCGCTAAGCCGTTTCGAGTTTTTCTAGTTCCCAACCGCCGGGCACGGCGGTTTGGGCGCTTCACCAGCCTTACCGGTGTAACGAGCCGGGGGTATTGAGAGGAAGTCCTGCATGCAAACCAACCTGCTGAAACCCAAATCCATCAACGTGGAACAGCTTGGCACCAACCGCGCCAAGGTGACCCTGGAGCCGTTCGAGCGTGGCTACGGCCATACGCTGGGCAACGCGCTGCGCCGGGTGCTGCTCTCGTCGATGGTCGGGTACTCGGCGACCGAGGTGACCATCGCCGGCGTCCTGCACGAGTACTCGTCGATCGACGGCGTGCAGGAAGACGTCGTGGGCATCCTGCTGAACCTCAAGGGCGTGGTGTTCAAGCTCCACAACCGCGACGAGGTGACCCTGTCGCTGCGCAAGGACGGCGAAGGCATCGTGACGGCCGCCGACATCCAGACCCCGCATGACGTCGAGATCATCAATCCCGACCACGTGATCGCCACGCTGTCGCAAGGCGGCAAGATCGACATGCAGATCAAGGTGGAGAAGGGCCGCGGCTACGTGCCGGGCACGATGCGCCGCTACGGCGACGAGCCGACCAAGTCGATCGGCCGCATCGTCCTCGACGCCTCGTTCTCGCCGGTCCGCCGCGTGAGCTACACCGTGGAAAGCGCGCGTGTGGAACAGCGTACCGACCTGGACAAGCTGGTGATGGAGATCGAGACCAACGGTGCGATCACCGCCGAAGACGCCGTGCGTGCCTCCGCCAAGATCCTGGTGGAACAGCTCGCCGTGTTCGCGCAGCTGGAAGGCTCGGAACTGGCCGCGTTCGACGCGCCGGTGCAGCGCAGTTCGCAGCAGTTCGACCCGATCCTGCTGCGCCCGGTCGACGAACTCGAACTGACGGTGCGTTCCGCGAACTGCCTGAAGGCCGAGAACATCTATTACATCGGTGACCTGATCCAGCGCACCGAGAACGAGCTGCTGAAGACCCCGAACCTGGGGCGCAAGTCGCTCAACGAAATCAAGGAAGTGCTCGCCTCGCGCGGCCTGACCCTTGGCATGAAACTGGAATCCTGGCCGCCTGCCGGCCTCGACAAGCGTTAATCAACCAATGGTGAACTGGCAGTACCTGACACGGCTGCCTTTAGATAAGGAAAGGAACACACCATGCGTCACGGACACGGTCTCCGCAAACTGAATCGCACGAGCGAGCACCGCCTGGCGATGCTGCGCAACATGATGAATTCGCTGATCGAGCACGAGGTCATCAAGACCACGGTGCCGAAGGCGAAGGAACTGCGACGCGTCATCGAGCCGATGCTCACGCTGGGCAAGGAGCCGACGCTGTCGAACAAGCGTCTGGCCTTCGACCGCCTGCGCAATCGCGACAACGTCGCCAAGCTGTTCTCCGAACTCGGCCCGCGCTACAAGGCGCGCCCGGGCGGCTACACCCGCATCCTGAAGATGGGCTTCCGCGTCGGCGACAACGCGCCGATGGCGCTGGTCGAACTGGTGGACCGTCCCGAGCCCACCGAAGCTGCCGGCACCGAGCAGCAGGCGGCCGAATAAGTTATAATTTCCCTTCTGACGCGCGGTGGAGCAGCCTGGTAGCTCGTTGGGCTCATAACCCAAAGGTCGCAAGTTCAAATCTTGCCCGCGCAACCAATTCAAAAGCCTTCTTCGGAAGGCTTTTTTGTTGCCCGCGTCATCGCGCAGCAAGCCTCGGCCGCTAAGTTCCGTGCGCGGGGCGCGGTGCCCCGGCGAAGGGGCACCATGCAAGTCGTCCACACCATCGCAGCGCTGCGCGAGCGGCTTGCGGGCTCTCGCGCCCCGGCCTTCGTCGCCACCATGGGCAACCTCCACGACGGCCACATCGCGCTGGTGCACAAGGCCAAGCTCCTGGGCGACGTGACGGTGGCCAGCGTGTTCGTCAACCGCCTGCAGTTCCTGCCGCACGAGGACTTCGACAGCTACCCGCGCACGCTGGAGGCCGACGCCGCCAAGCTCGCCGATGCCGGCTGCGACCTGCTGTTCGCCCCGAACGAGCGCGAGCTCTATCCGCAGCCCCAGGCCTTCAAGGTCGTGCCCGATCCTGCGCTGGCCGACCTGCTCGAAGGAGAGTTCCGCCCGGGCTTCTTCACCGGCGTGTCCACCGTGGTGATGAAGCTGTTCCAGTGCGTGCAGCCGCGCGTGGCGCTGTTCGGCAAGAAGGACTACCAGCAGCTGATGGTGATCCGGCGCATGGTGCAGCAGTTCGCCATGCCGATCGAGATCGTGGCGCACGAGACCCTGCGCGCGGAAGACGGCCTGGCGCTGTCGTCGCGCAACGCCTACCTGTCGCCGGAACAACGCCAGGAGGCGGTCCAGCTGTCGCGCGCGCTGGCGCGGATGGCGCAGCAGCTTCGCGGCGGCGCCGCAGTCGCGGCGGTCGAGGCGGAAGCGATGGCCACGCTGGCGCAGCGTGGCTGGCAGCCCGATTACATGACGGTGCGCAGCCGCAACGACCTGCAGCCGCCGGGCGCAGGTGAACCGGTCGTCTTGCTGGGCGCCGCGCGCCTTGGCAGCACCCGGCTGATCGATAACCTCGAAGCCTGAAGTGGGATCGCGATCCTGAGTATGCTGCGGCTCCCCGAACAGGAGCCCGCATGGCCGATCTCAGCGCCTTTCCCATCACGAAGAAGTGGCCGGCGCGCCACCCCGACCGCATCCAGCTCTACTCGCTGCCCACGCCCAATGGCGTGAAGATCTCGATCGCGCTGGAAGAACTCGGCCTGCCCTACGAGCCGCATCGCGTCGCCTTCGACAGCAACGACCAGACCTCGCCCGAGTTCCTGTCCCTCAACCCCAACAACAAGATCCCGGCCATCATCGATCCGCAAGGGCCGGGCGGAAAGCCGCTCGCGCTGTTCGAGTCGGGCGCGATCCTGGTGTACCTGGCGGAGAAGTCCGGCAAGCTGATCCCGCAGGACGCGGCCGGGCGCTACCACGCGCTGCAGTGGGTGATGTTCCAGATGGGTGGCATCGGCCCCATGTTCGGCCAGCTCGGCTTCTTCCACAAGTTCGCCGGCAAGGACTGGGAGGACAAGCGCCCCCGCGACCGCTACGCGAGCGAGGCGAAGCGCCTGCTCGGCGTCCTCGACAAGCACCTGCAGGGCAAGCAATGGGTGCTGGGCGATGCCTACAGCATCGCCGACATCGCGATCTTCCCCTGGGTGCGCAACCTCGTGGGCTTCTATGGCGCGGCGGACCTGGTCGGCTTCGCCGAGTTCAAGCAGGTGCAGCGCGTGCTCGACGCCTTCGTGCAGCGGCCGGCGGTGATCCGAGGCCTCGACATCCCGCCCAAGCCCGCGGGCTAGCCTCAGGCCGTCGCCGCGTAGTCGAGCGCGAGCTCGCCGTCGGTGACGGGATCCAGAACGTCTTCGAGCGTCGGCAGCAGCGCCATGGTTTCCTTCTGGATGTGGGAGACCTGGCGCTCCACGAGCTCCAGCGTGATGAGGCGCAGCCGGTCCCAGCACTCTCGTCGATCGATGCTGCCGGCGGCCGCCTCGCGCGCGAGCGGGACCAGTTCCGCGGCCGCTTCGCGGATCGCCTCGTGTTCCTCCTGCAGCAAGCTGGCCATCGCGCCGTCGCCCGCATCCGCGATGCGCGGGAACAGCTGCTCCTCCTCGAAGCGGAAGTGCCGGCCGATGTCGTGCTCCATGGCGTGTGCGAACTCCAGCAGCAGGCGCGTGATCTGAGGCGTCACGGCAGGCGCGCGGCCGATCGCCTGTTCCATGCGCGAGAGCAGATCGAGATTGGCGCGGTGCTCCTCGTCCAGCATCCGGCCGACCTGGGTGGTGGTCATGGGCAGCTCCTTGCAGTGAATACCGGTATCAAACTACCGGAATTGGCGGCCGGGACATTGCGCCAGCTCAAGGTGCGGCGCGGCGCAGCCGCCTGAGGAGCTGCAGGCAGAAGCCGGCGAACGCGAGGGCCCCCGCCAGGCCCGCCAGTGCGGCGAGCCGGACGAGGACGGCGCTGTCCACGGCGAGGGCGATCGCGAGCAGGGCGAAGGCCGCCAGATGGCACGCGAAGTGGGCGCGCAGGCAGCCCTCGTGCGTCAGCGAGGAGGCGGTGGGGCCGCGGCGCCGCCCGGCGGCCGCGTGCAGGGCCGCAAGGAAAGGCAGGATCCTTTGCAGGATCCCCATCACGAACCCCAGCAGCCATGCCAGCAAGGCAAGGCCGATCCATGCGCGCAGGCGCGGCACGTCCGCGCCGGCCCACGCGAGGCCCCCCAGCACGAGAGCCAGGACCAGTGCCGCCCACGCCAGCTTGACCAGCACGAAGGAGCGCCCGAGCTCCTTGCGCATGCCCGATGCCAGCGTGCGGCGCATCGACTGCAGGTGCAGCAGCACGCCGACGACCGCACAGGTCCAGGCAAGCGCGCGCAGCCAGCTGGCGTCTGCTGCCAGCAGCGAACCCGCAGCCATACAAAGCGCCGCCACCAGCAGCGCGCACGAGCCGAGCTGCACCGCATCGCGCGGCGGACGCGCGAGCGCGAACATGGGCACCAGGATGTAGGACAGCCCGAGCGCCAGCATGCCCATGAAACCGAAGGGTGCGAACAGCAAGTGCATCGGGAGCAGCAGCTGGCGACTCGGGGAGGGCCAGCCCAGCCAGCCAGCCACCAGCAGCAGGGCGCTCGCCAGCAGGATCCACAGCGAAGCCAGTGCGACCCAGGCATGCGCGGCCACGCCCGGCATGCCGCGCGCGCCGGCGAGATGCCTGGCGACCAGCCCGCCCCACGCCAGCAGCGCGAAGCCCACGGCCAGTGCGCCCGCCGCCAGCAAGGCCGGCTGCGCCCCGCCCATGCCCAGTGCCACCGCCGCCACGCCGGGGACGTACAGCCACCAGATCGCCTTGAGCGCGCGCTCGCCCACCGGCGACTGGCGCGTCGCGACCGGCAGCAACTGTGCCGCGGCGCCCAGCGCCGTCATGCCGAACACCCCCAGGGTGAAGAGGTGCAGCGCCGCCAGCGGCCAGCCCAGCCCACCGCCGAACGACAAGGCGTCGCCGGCGCAGGCCGCGAGCGCCAGCCACGCGAGCACGTGGTACACGGCGGCCGCCAGCGAAAAGCGCAAGGGGATCCCGAGCGGCAGCAGCCTTCCGCCTGCGCCGCCGAGGAAGGTCGCCGCGACGCTCATGGCAGCTCGCGCAGCAGCAGCCGGACCTCTCCCGCGGGCGCGGCGATGCGCTCCGCGCCCCAGCCGATCTCGGCCAGTTCCGCATACAGCAGCAGCGGGTCGCGGTCATGGTGCACCACGAGAGACTGCCCCTCCTCCAGCGTGTGGATGCGCTGCAGGATGGCCACCAGCGGCTGGGGGGCGGCAGTCCACGCACGTCGATGTGCGCGACGTCCTGCTCCAGCCATTCGTGGGCGATCGGGTCGTCGTTCATGAGGGTGCCAGTTCCGCGCGCGTGCGTGCGGATGCGGACGCGCTCGAGGCGTCGTCTGCCCCGAGCACGGCCGTCCCCCGCGCCGCAGCACGCGCAGCATGCCGAGCGCGCCCGCCACGCGAACGCAGCCAAGCGGGGCTTTCGGCCCGAAGGCCGCGCCGGCGAGCGCAAAGCCATGCGCGCGAGCAGGCGTGCACCGCCGTCGTCGCCCCGTGCTTCCGTCCAGCAGGCAGGCGCTTCGGGCGGCAGCAGCACGGGAGCGGCGGGGCGCGAAAGCCGGAGGTACGTGCGCCACTCCGCCAGCGTCATCACGCTGTCACGCCAGCCTTCGGCATAGCCTTCCCGCGTGGCATCGAGCACGAAGCGCACGGGAGGATGCGCATGCCTGGCCTGCAGATCCCGCGTCGCGTGCAGCGGCATCGGCACCGCACCGGCCCAGATCGCACCGAGGAAGGCCACCGCGTGTTCCAGGTCCCGCACCGGCCGCATCATCACGACCTCGCCCGGAAGCACTTCGCAGTCCAGCCAGGCGGCGCCCGCCAGCGTCACCGCCGCACGCAGTTCCTCGTAGCCGATGTGCTGCTCGCCGCAGGCGAGCGCCGTGCGTCCGGGCATGTCGGCCGCAAGCAACTGCGCGGCCGCGTTGATGAGATGGGAGGTGGCGGCAGCCATGACCTTGTCAGCCCGCCAGCTGGCGCAGCAGGCGGGCGAGCAGCGCGCCGGCCGCGTCGCGGCGGTACTGCGCCGAGGTGACCGTGCTGCGCATCGGCGCGAGCTGCCGCTGCACCAGCTGCTGCACCTTCTTCCATGCGGCCTCGTCCGCCGGCGCGCCCTGCAGTTCCGCGCCGGCATCGACCAGCACCGGCAAGGAGTTGGTCCCGGAAATGCCGATGCGCAGGCTCACGAGGTGTCCGCGCTCGACTTGCATCGCGACGGCCACCGCCGCCAGCGGGAAGTCGACTCCGCCGCGGGTCCGCGCCTTCGCATAGCCGATGCGCAGCTGCGCGGGCAGTGGCGGGACGCGCACCTGCGCCAGCAGTTCGCCCGGCCGCAGCACCAGGTGCGCGGCCCCGTCGTCCAGGTACATCTCCTGCAGGCCGAGCGAGCGCTGGCCATCGGCGCCGCACAGCTGGACGCGCGCGCCAGCGGCCAGCAACACCGGCGCCAGGTCGCTGCAGAAGGCCGCATGGCAGCGATCGCCTTGCGGCGCGACATGGCAGGTGCTGCCGCGATGCTTCAGGCAGTAGCCGTTGGCGCAACGCCACCAGTCGCTCTGGTTGTAGAACACGCAGCGCGTGTCCTGGCAGAGATTGCCGCCCACGGTCGCGGCGCTGCGGTGGCCGCTGGCAGCGACCGCGCGTGCGGCCTCGGCAAGGGCCGGCAATGCCCGCGCAAGGTCTGCATCCTCGGCCAGCGCCTGCACGGTGGTCGCGGCGCCGATCACCATAGTGCCATCGGGCTCGCGCACCAATCCCGAGATCTCGGGCACCCCGTTGAGGTCCACCAGGGTGGCCGGCGCGCCGATGCCGCGGCGCAGGTTGGGCAGCAGATCGGTGCCGCCACCGAGCGCGCACGCTCCGGGTTCGGCCAGCATCAGGGCCGCCGAGCGCAGGTCGGTCGGGCGCTCCAGCGTGAAGGAGGGCAGGCCACGCGTCATGCGGCCTCCTCGGCGGGACGGCGCAAGGCCTCGAGGCGACGCGCGCGGCGCCGGGCGCGCAAGGCCTCCAGCACGCGCTCGGGCGAGAGCGGGAGGGCGTCGAGCCGCAAGCCGAGCGCATCGGCGATCGCGTTGGCCACCGCGGGCGGGCAGCCGTGCAGCGCACCCTCGCTGCCCTCCTTGGCACCGAAGGGGCCCAGCGGGTCCATGCTCTCGATCAGCGTCACCTCGATGTCGGGCGACTCCGCCATCGTCGGGATCCGGTAGTCCAGCAGGTTGGCGCGCAGCGGCAGGCCCTCGTGGTACTGCGTCTCCTCGGACAGCGCCTGGCCCATGCCCATCCACACGGCGCCCTGGATCTGCCCTTCGAGGGCCAGCGGATTGATGGCGCGCCCGCAGTCCTGCGCCACCCAGACCTTCTGCACCCGAACCAGGCCGGTGTCCTCGTCCACGTGCACCTGCGCGACCTGCGCGGCGTAGCTGAAGCCCGCCGTCGAACCCACGGCGGCACCGCGGAACTTGCCGCCTTGCGTTTCGGACGGGGTGGACCAGCTGCCCTTGACGGTCAGCGTTCCGGTGTCCACCAGCGCCGCCTGCACGCATTGCGCGAATTCCAGGCGCTCGCCGGTTCCGGTGCGCACGCAGCACTCGCCGAGCCACTCCAGCTCCGACGGCTCCGCCTTCAGTCGCGTGGCCGCCGCCTCGAGCAGCACGCGCCTGAGTGCTTCGGCCGCGCGCAGCGCCGCGTTGCCGACCATGAAGGACACGCGTGATGAATAGGAGCCGTTGTCCTTGGGCGTGAGCGCGCTGTCGGCGGACACGACGCGGATGCGCGCCATCGGCAGCAGCAACACCTCCGCAACGACCTGGGAGAGCAGCGTCGTCGATCCCTGGCCGATGTCGGAGGCCCCCGTGAACAGGGTGATGCTACCGTCAAAATCGAGCTTGAGTGTGACCACCGCATGCGGCTCGCCAGTCCAGTGCACCGGCTTGGCGGAACCGCTGACGTAATGCGAGCAGGCCATGCCCAGGCCCACGCCGGGCGGCAACTGGCCGCGCCGCTGCCGCCAGCCCGACGCGCTTTCGACGGCGTCCAGGCACTGCGGCAGTCCGTACGAATTCACCTGCAGGTCGTTGAGCGTGCGGTGCGGCGCCTCCAGCAGGTTGGCGCGGCGCAGGGCGAAGGCATCCAGGCCCAGCGCTGCCGCCGCTTCGTCCAGCAGCGACTCGATGCCGAAACGCACGTTCACCGCGCCGTGCCCGCGCATCGCGCCGCAGGGCGGCAGGTTGGTGTACACGCGGGCGCCGCGGTAGCGGACCGCGCCGACCTTGTAGAGCGCGTGCAGCAGTGCGCCGGCATAGAGGATGGTGACCAGACCGTAGCCGCCATAGGCGCCACCGCGCTGCACCACGTCGGCCTGCAGCGCCGTGATCTCGCCGTTGGCGCGCAATCCGATCTTCAGCTCGATCTCGCTGTGCGGACGTCCGCGGTGCGTGAAGAAGACTTCCTCGCGCGTGAGTTCCAGCTTGACCGTCCCCCGCAGGCGCGGGCCAGCGCCGCCGTCACCATCTCGAAGTTCAGCGGCTCCACGCGGTGCCCGAAGCCGCCCCCGACGAAGGGCTTGACGACGCGAACCTGCGAAGGATCCAGGCCCAGCGTCTGCGCCAGCGTCAGGTGCAGGTAGTAGGGGACCTGCGTCACCGAATGCACCGTCAGCCGCTGCGCCTCCGGCTCCCATTGCGCGATGGTGGTGTTCAGTTCGAGCTGGCCGTGCGCGATCTCGGCGCATTCGAAGCGGCGCGCCAACACCAGGTCGGCCGCGGCGAATCCGGCCTCGACGTCGCCGAACTCCTGCTCCACCCGCCGCTCGAGATTGCCCGGACGGTCCTCGTGCAGCGCCACCGCACCCTCCGCGCGCGCCGCGGCGGCGCTGAAGTAGGCGGGCAGTTCCTCCAGTTCGACGCGCACGGCGGCCAGCGCCGCCATCGCCGTCGCCTGGTCGTCCGCCGCCACCGCGAACAAGGGTTCGCCGCGGTAGCGCACCTTGCCGCGCGCCAGCGGCCATTCGTTCTGCGAGATCGGGATCACGCCGTAGGCCGCGTGGAAGTCCTCGCCGGTGATCACCGCATGCACGCCGGGCAGGGCGAGCGCGGCACTCTTGT
This sequence comes from Ramlibacter montanisoli, assembly GCF_013087525.1. Taxonomy (GTDB): domain Bacteria; phylum Pseudomonadota; class Gammaproteobacteria; order Burkholderiales; family Burkholderiaceae_C; genus Ramlibacter; species Ramlibacter montanisoli. The sequence continues at coordinate 4,086,719 of NZ_JABFCS010000001.1, forward strand.
CGATGCAGCGGATGCGCGCGTGAGCAACCGTGCTGCGGCCGATCGCACCCACCAGCGCGGGCCCGGGCTGCAGGTCCGCGGTGTAGCGCGCGCGACCCGTGACCTTCTCGACGCCGTCCACCAGCGGCGTGCGCACGCCGATCGAGTGCGTCGGCGGCGCCGGTTCCTGGACGAGGGGTGCGTGCTTGCTCATGGCGCCTTTTCCGCGACGGCCCGCACCGACTCCACCACCTTGACGTAGCCGGTGCAGCGACAGAGATTGCCCGCCATCGCCTCGCGGATCTGTTCGTCGCTCGGGTGCGGCACGCGCCGCAGCAGCGCCTCCGCCGCCATCACCATGCCGGGCGTGCAGAAGCCGCATTGCGTGCCGAGGTGCTCGTGGAAGGACTTCTGCAGCGCGCTCATGCCGCCGGCCTGCGACTGGCTCTCGATCGTCTCGATGGCGGCGCCGTCCACGGTGGCCGCGAGCGTGATGCAGGCCAGCCGCGGCTTGCCGTCGATGATCACGGTGCAGGCACCGCACTCGCCGCCGTCGCAGCCCTGCTTGGTGCCGGTAAGGGCGAGCGAGTCGCGCAGCACGTCGACCAGCAGCGCGTTGTCGGGAACGGCGACGGTGCGCCGGCGGCCGTTGACCTTCAGGCGGAGCAGGCGTTCGGTCACGTCACTGCTCCTTCCTGCGCAGGTCGCGCACGCGCACGGCCTTGCCCTGGGAACGCGCGATGGTCCCAGGCACCAGCACCGTCACGCTGGTGCTGATGCCCACGTGCACCTTGATGTGGTGCACCAGCTCGCGCGCCAGCCCGTCGAAGTGGTCCGAGGGCACGCCGGGCTGGGCCTCGATCTCGATGTCCACTTCGTCCAGCACGCCGCGCCGCTGCACCACCAGCTGGTAGTGCGGCGCCAGGTGCGGGCGGCCGACCATCACCGCCTCGAGCTGCGAGGGATAGACGTTGACGCCGCGGATGATCAGCATGTCGTCGTTGCGCCCCGTGATGCGCAGGATGCGGCCGTGCGTGCGTCCGCACTCGCAGCGTTCGGTGCTGAAGCGCGTGATGTCGCGGGTGCGGTAGCGCAGCATGGGCAGCGCCTGCTTGGTCAGCGTGGTGATCACCAGCTCACCGGCCTGGCCCTCCGGCGCCGGCTTGCCCGTTTCCGGATCGATGATCTCGAACAGGAAGTGGTCCTCCCAGCCGTGCAGGCCCTGCTGCAGGTGGCATTCGCAGGCGACGCCGGGACCCATGATCTCGGACAGGCCGTACACGTCCACCGCCTTGAGGCCGAGCCGCTCCTGGATCTCCGCGCGCATCGCGGCGCTCCAGGGCTCGGCGCCGAACAGGCCCACGCGCAGCTTGCTCTGGCGCAGGTCCACGCCCTGCTGCTCGGCCGACTCCGCGATGGCGAGCGCATAGGACGGCGTGGCGCACAGCACGGTCGCGCCGAAGTCCTGGATCAATCCGACCTGGCGCTCGGTGCCGCCGCCGGACACCGGCACCACGACGGCACCCAGGCGCTCGGCCCCGTAGTGCGCACCCAGCCCGCCGGTGAACAGGCCGTAGCCGTAGGCGTTGTGGACGATGTCGCCGGGGCGCACGCCGGCGCCGTACATGGACCGGGCCATCAGGTCCGACCAGTTCTCCAGGTCCTGCCGCGTGTAACCGACGACGGTGGACTTGCCGGTGGTGCCCGAGCTGGCGTGCAATCGCGCGAGCTGCTCCACCGGCCGCGCGAACAGGCCGTAGGGATAGTGGTCCCGCAGATCCGTCTTCTGGCTGAAGGGCAGCGCGGCCACGTCGTCCAGCGTGCGCACGTCGGCTGGCCGCAGCCCGGCGGCCCGCATGCGATTGCGCACGGGCGGCACGTTGGCATACAGGTTTTCCAGCATCTCGCGCAGGCGGCGCAGCTGCAGCGCTGCGAGCTGCTCGCGCGGCATGGTCTCCAGCTCGGGATGCAGGAAGGCCTGCGTGCGCGTGGTGTCGGAGCGGGTCGTTCCATCCATGGTCGGTCCTCAGGCTGCGGTGCGGGGCACGCCGCGCACCGGCATGCGCGGCAGCACGATGCCGTGGTGGAATCCGGCACGCGTGATCAGGTCGAACTTGAAGCGGCCGCCGGTGATGGCGGCGAGGGCGCCGGCTGTTGCGAGCAGCACGGCGCTCGCGAACGGCGGCAACGCGGTGCTCGCCGCCACCAGCGCGAGCACGCTGGGCACCAGCGCCCCGAGCCACTGGAGAAAGCGCCCCGCCGGCTCCAGTGCGCGCAGCGCCAGCGCGGCACCGTCCGTGCGCTGCAGCCGCTCGCGCCAGACTCGCCACAGCAGCCAGCGCACGATCAGCAGGATCGCCAGCACGACGGCCAGTGCCGGCGATGGCTGCGTCCACGCGCCCACCAGCCAGAACAGGCCGAGGCCCTCGGTGATGCCCGTGGCCATCAGCAGCGGCCGCGTCCAGGGCTCGCGCCAGGCCGGGATCGCCATCGCGCTGCCGAGGATGCGGACCTGGCAATAGAGGAAGGCCGCGGCCGCGACGACCGCAGGCGCGATCGCCCAGTGCACGCGGAGCAGCACCGCGAAACCCAGCGGGAACAGCAGGAGCGCGGCCAGTGCCTCGCGCGACATCCATGATCCCTTCAGGTGCAGCAGCACGTTGGCCGCGCGCAGCGGCCGGCCCAGTTCCAGCCACACGGCGAACAGGCCGAGCGCGACCAGCGCCAGCCCCAGCGCGAGCAGGCCGCGCGCTTCCGGCCGGTCCAGCGCGCAGAGCAGGGTGACGATCACCAGTCCCGCACCGGCCCCACCGCAGACGAAATTCGCCGCCGCGCGCCAGTCCCAGTGCGGCTGGATCCGTTGGAGGTGGCGGCTTTTCATGGCCTCTTGCGATCCCACAGGTAGTAGAAGCCGGGGCCGGTGCCCAGCTCCTCGTTCAGGCGGAAGTGCTCGTTGCGCGCCAGCAGCTGCGACACGTTGCTGCCCGGATCCTCGATGTCGCCGAAGGCCAGCGCCTCGGCGATGCAGGCGTTGACGCAGGCCGGCGTCGCTTCCGGGTCGCGCCCCGGCAGCAGCCCCTTCTCGAGGCCCTGGTCGATGCGGTCCACGCAGAAGGTGCACTTGGTGGCCACCGAGCGCTGCGATGCGTCATCGCGCCGTTCCTCGTTCGCCGTCGGCGTCTTGCCGTAGGCGAACACGCCGGCGGGCGACTTGGAACGCGCCTGGTAGGGGCAGGCCATGGTGCAGTAGGCGCAGCCGATGCACAGGTCGTAATCGATGGTGACGATGCCGTCGGCGCGCTTGCGCGTCGCGGTGGTCGGGCACACCGGCAGGCAGGCGGGCTCGTCGCAATGCTGGCAGCCGATCGGGATGAAGGCGCGCTGCACGTCGGGGAACTCGCCGGTTTCCACGTCGAGCACGCGGCGCCACTGCACGCCAGGGGGCGTGGCGTTGGCGTGCTTGCAGGCCGCCGTGCAGGTCTGGCAGCCGACGCAGCGGCGCAGGTCCGCGATCATCGCCCAGCGTGTCATGCCGCCTCCTTCGCCTTGCGCACGCGCACGCGCACCAGGTCCGCGCCCGATCCGGTCGCGTCGGTGAGGTCCAGCGACATGCCCGCCAGCGCGTTCAGGCTGGGCACGCCGAAATCCTTGGCCAGCGGTGTCGCCCAATGACCGAACTGGCCGATCGCAAGGACGGTGTCGGGCCGCACACCCTGGCGCAGCACGGCACGCCCGCTCACCTTGCGCTTCGGCGTCGCGATCTCGATAGCGTCGCCGTCGGCGATGCCGAGGTCGCGCGCGCTCGCCGCGTTGATGATCAGCCCGCGGTGGCCGGCGATGTTGTCGGCCACCTCGTGGATCATCTGCAGGCCTACATTGCCGCCCCAGGCGTACTGCATGCTGCGCGCGGTCAGCAGCCAGAAGGGGTAGTCGTCGGGCGCGGAGCCGCTCTTGCGCACCGCGTCGGACCAGGGCTGGCTGAAGTCCTTGCACGCCGGCAACGCCTGGTACTCGTGCAGCTGCTGGTCCCACCAGTCCATGCCGTTCTCGTGCAGGCGCCGCCCGAGCTCCACGCCGACGCGCGCCAGCCGCTCCTGGTAGGGCAGCTCGAAGCGCAGGCCGCGCTCCACCATCGTCGGATACAGGTACCAGTCGCTGCGCGGGAATGGACGCGTGGCCAGGCCGTGTTCCTTCCACCAGTCCAGGCCGTGGATCTCGGCCCCGTCGGTGAGCTCGGCGCTCGCGGCGCGGCACACGGCGTCCCAGATCGCGTCGCGATCGGGATCGCGCGCGGGGTCGAGCGAGAAGTCGCCGGCGGCGCACTTGAGGGGCACGCCGGCCGCGCCCTTGTTGATCGCGGCGACGTAGCCGGGCGTCAGGCCGGTGCGGCGCGCGAGCTCGCTCGCGATCTCGGTGAAGTCGCGCGTCTCGCCGCGCGCGGCCACCGCCGGCTGGCGCAAGGCATAGCCTTCGTGGTCCCAGAACTGCTCGACGTACTTGGTGCCGCCGATGCGGATCAGCTGCAGGCTTTCCAGGTCGGTCGCGTCCGGCAGCAGCACGTCCGCGAAGTGGTTGGTCTCGTCGCGCGTGTAGGCGAAGGCCACCACGAAGGGGAAGCGCGCCATCTTGTCGGCGATCGCCGCGGTGTCCCAGAAGGAGATCGCCGGGTTGGTGCGGTAGACGAACCACACGTCCGGAAAGGTCACGCGCGGCAGCCCCTTGGGCGTCGCGTCGAGGAACATCCAGGAGAAGTGGGTCGGGCCTAGCGCCTGGCTCCAGGGGCCATCGCCCGCCAGCGGCACCATGCTGCGGTAGGCGTTGCGGATGTTCGGCTTGGCCGACCAGTGCTCCTTGTCGGTCGGGTTCAACGGGTAGTTCATGAACCCGTCCGGTCCCGGCCGCGCGCTTTCCAGCCGCTGCGCCATCGGCCGCACGATCCGCACCGTGGTGCCCACCGTGCCGCCCGGCACTTCGAGCGCGCCGACCAGCGTGGCCAGCACCGTGCGGGCCCAGCAGGATTCGAAGCCGCCCCAGCCGTTGTTGACCGTCTTGCCCAGGCTCACGGCGACCGGGCGGTAGGGCAACTGCTTGCCGTCGATCTCGATCGTCTGCCCGACGCAGGCGTGCTGCAGGTATTCGTTGGCGACCTGGCGGATGGTCGCCGCGCTGACGTCGCAGACCTTCGCCGCCCATTCGGGCGTGTACTCGCGCATGTGCTCCACCATGCGGGTGAAGGCGGTCTGCCCGCGCAGCAGGCCCTCGGCGAGCACTTCGCCGTCGGCACCGACCTCGATCGCATCGACCTCGTGGCTGCCTTCCAGTGCTTCGGTGATGCCGGGCGTGTCGTGGCAGTGCGCTGCGTTGGACGCGCCGTCCCACACCAGCGGCTTGCGCGAGGAGCGGTCGCGCAGGAAGTAGCCGTTGGGCCCGACCAGGTAGGGCGAGCCGGTGCGGCGCGCCAGGAACTCGACGTCCAGCGAGGAACGGGGCGCCTCGTGCAGCATCACGTGGATCAGCCCGAACAGGAAGGCGGCATCGGTCTTGGGCTTGAGCGGAACCCACTGCGCCGAGCAGGCACCGGTGACCGACAGGTGCGGCTCCACCTGCACCCGCTTCATGCCGCGGGCCCGCGCGCGCGAGTGCCGCCAGATGCCCACCACGCCGCCCGAGGCCTCGATGTTGGAGCCGCAGGAGATCAGGTAATTGCACAGGGGCGTGTCGGCCGCGACGATGAAGGCGCGGTGCCAGAACTCGCCGTAAAGATGCTCTGAGTGGTAGCACTTGACGCCTGGCCGGAGCCGAAGCCCATGTCCACCGGCCCCCAGGCCGCGAGGAAGGCGGGGAAGGTCCCCATGTACGACTGCGGCGTGCCGCCGCCGCCGAAGCTGGCGGCCACGCGCGGGTAGCCGGATTCATCCGCGAGACCTTCCGCCCGCACCCGCGCCAGCTTCTCCGTGATGAGCGTCATCGCCTCGTCCCACGAGATCGGCACGAAGCCCGGATCCTCGTCGCGCCCCTTCTTCGGGTTGGTGCGCTTCATGGGCGTGAGCACGCGGTTCGGGTTGTAGGTCTTCTGGATCAGCCCGAAGGCCTTCACGCATACCTTGCCGCCGCCGGGGTGGATGCCGGCCGCGCAGAAATTGGGCTCGACTTCGGTCGCCACGCCGCCTTCCACCTTGACGGTGAGCAGGTCCGGCCCGGCCACGCACTGGTAGCAGAGCGTGGGCACGCGCCGGGTGGCGGCGGCGGCAGTCATGCCATGCCCGCCTTCGCCGCCTTGGCGGCCAGCCGCTGCTCGGTCGTCGCCACGTCGACGATGAAGCGCTGGTGCGTCGCGCGGCAGATCGGGTCCACGCTGTCCTTGCCCTGCACCGAGAAGGTCACGGCGCGGCCCTTCAGCGCGACCAGCTCCACCTCCAGTTCCACCGGCATGCCCTGCAGCGTGGCGGCGAGGTGGTCGAGTTCGATGCGCGTGCCCACGGAGTCCTCGCCGGGGTCCAGGTGCTGCAGCAGCAGCTCGCGGCAGGCGACTTCCACGTCGCGCACCAGCATGGGCGTGGCATACACGCGCGCCTTCTCGCCCATGAAGCCGATGGTGCGGTCGCGGGTGACTTCGAAGCGCGCCGTGTGGCGCAGGCCGGGTTGCAGGGTCGTCTTCATGCGGGAGTTCCTTCAGCACAGGTTCCGAGATAGGCGCGCTGCACCTGGGGGTTGCGCAGCAGGTCCCGCGCGCCGCCCCCGAGCACGATGCGCCCGGTTTCCATCACGTAGCCGCGGTCGGCGATGCCCAGCGCCGCGCGCGCGTTCTGGTCCACCAGCAGGATCGTGGTGCCCAGCCGGCGCAGCGCGGCGATGCGCGCGAAGATCTCGGCCACCAGCCGCGGCGCCAGTCCCATGCTGGGCTCGTCCAGCAGCAGCAGGCGCGGCCGCGCCATCAGCGCGCGGCCGATTGCCAGCATCTGCTGCTGCCCGCCGGACAGGTTGCCGGCCGCCTCGCGGCGCTTCTCCGCGAGCACGGGGAACAGTTCCAGCACGGGGTCCAGGTGCGTGTCGCTGCCGCGGGCGAATGCGCCCAGCCGCAGGTTGTCCTCCACGCTCATGGGGCCGAACACCTGCCGGCCTTCCGGCACCTGCACGATGCCCAGCTGCGCGCGCGCGCGCGCCGGCAGCCGCGCCAGGTCCTGGCCCTCGAAGCGGATGCTGCCGCCGCTGGCGGGCTGCACGCCGGAGATGGTTCGCAGCAAGGTGGTCTTGCCGGCACCGTTGGCGCCGACCAGCGCCACCAGTTCGCCGGAGCGCACGTCCAGGCTCACGCCGGCCAGCGCGGGGATGCGGCCGTAGCAGCTGGAGAGCTTGGAAATCTCAAGCATGCGCGGCCTCCGCTGCTTCGTCCTCGTCCAGCGTCGCGGTGTCGGTGCCGAGATAGGCCTCGATCACGCGCGGATCGGCCGCCACCTGCGCGGGCGTGCCCTCGGCCAGCTTGCGTCCGTGGTCCAGCACGAACACGTGGTCCGACACTTCCATCACCAGCGCCATGTTGTGTTCGACCAGGACGATCGTGGTTCCGGTTTCGGCCAGCCGCTGGATCAGTGCGTCGATCTCGCGCGCCTCAGTCGCATTGAGGCCGGCCGCCGGTTCGTCCAGCAGCAGCACGGCAGGCGCGGTGGCCAGGGCGCGCGCGATCTCCAGCCGCTTGAGCGCGCCGTAGGGCATCGCGCCGGCCGAGGTGTCTTCCCAGCCGGCCAGGCCCACCAGCCGCAGCAGCTCGCGTGAAGCGGTACGGCATTCCGCTTCTGCGCGCGCCAGCGCGGGCGTGCGCAGCAGCGCGGAGAACAGCGAACAGGGCTCGCGCAGGTGGCGGCCGGTCATCACGTTCTCCAGCGCGGTCATGTTGAAGAAGACCTGCAGGTTCTGGAAGGTGCGCGCGATGCCCGCCATCGCGAAGCGGTGCGTGGGTTGGCCCGCGAGATCCTGGCCGGCCATGAGGATGCTGCCGCGATCGGGCCGGTACACGCCGCTGAGCATGTTGATCAGGCTGGTCTTGCCGGCGCCGTTGGGGCCGATCACGGAATGGATCAGCCCGGCGTGGAAGACGAGGTCGATGCCGGCGATGGCGTGCACGCCGCCGAAGGACTTGGCCAGGCCGCTGGCGGTCATGAGCGTCATGAGGTCCTCCCGCGCCACCAGCGCGCGAGGCTGGGCACCAGGCCCTGCGGGAACAGCACCATGGTGGCCACCAGCACCGCGCCGAAAACCATCATCTCGTAGTCCTTCAGCACCGTCAGCAGCTGCGGCAGCACGGTGAGCACGGCCGCGCCCACCACGGCGCCGAACACCGAGGCCATGCCGCCGAACACCACCATGATCACCAGCTCCACCGAGTGGAGGAAGGACGCCTTCACCGGCGTGATGAAGCCGGCGTAGTGCGCGGTCAGCGCGCCGGCCAGCGCCGCGAGCACCGCCGACAGCGTGAACACCTGCAGCTTGAAACGCGCGGCATCGATGCCCAGCGTCTGCGCGGCGACCTCCGAGCCGTGCAGCGCCCGCAGCGCGCGGCCGTTGGGCGACTCGATCAGGTTCAGCGCCAGCCAGACCGTGCCGACCAGCAGCACGCCGGCGATCCAGTACCAGAGCCGCTCGCCCTGCACCGCCCACCCGAACAGCACCAGCGGCGGCACCGTCATGCCGTCCGGCCCGCCGGTGAGCTTGTCCTCGGTGGTCAGCGCGATCGAGATGATCACGCCCAGGCCCAGCGTCGCCATCGCCAGCGTGTGGCCCTTCAGGCGCAGCGTGGGCCGGCCGACGACATAGGCCAGTGCGCCGACGCCGGCACAGGCCGCCGGCAGCGACAGCCACACCGGCACGCCATAGCGCGCAGCGAGGATCGCGCTGGCATAGCCTCCCAGCGCGAAGAAGCCCGCGTGGCCCAGGCTGATCTGCCCCGCGTAGCCGATCAGGAGGTTGAGGCCCACGCACACCACCGCGTTGAGCGCGACCTGGATCGCGATCTCGTAGGCGTAGTTGTTCGGCAGTGCGAGCGGCGCCAGCACCCACAGCAGGGCGAGCAGCAGCGTGCCGCGCCCCTGCGGCCAGGCGGCGCGGCTGGGTGGGGCCGCGGCCTCAGACGCGGTCGCTGCGGCGGGCACCAAGGAGGCCTCCGGGCAGGAAGAACAGGACGGCGAGGATCACGACGAACGCGATCGCATCCTTGTAGGCCGAGGACACCAGGCCGGCGCCCAGTCCCTCGACGATGCCGAGCACCAGGCCGCCGAGCACCGCGCCCGCGAAGCTGCCGAGGCCGCCCAGCATGGCGGCGGCGAAGCCCTTGAGGCCCAGCATGATGCCGGCGTCGTAGGAAGTGAAGGCGATCGGTGCGATCAGCACGCCGCCGATCGCGCCCAGCCCCGCGGCCAGGCCGAAGCTCGCGAACAGCACCGCGCGCGTGTTGATGCCCACCAGCTGCGCGGCCAGCGGGTTGTACGAGGTCGCCAGCATGGCCTTGCCCAGGAGCGTGCGGCGGTAGAAGGCGCCCAGGCCCACGACGGCCAGCGCCGCGCCGCCCAGCACCCACAGGCTTTGCGGCAGCACGGTCGCGCCGGCGATGGAGATCGGCTCCTCGCCCGAGAAGCCCGGCAGACGGAACACGCCCTTGCCCCACACCAGCTGCGCCAGCCCGCGCAGGAACAGCGAGACGCCGATGGTGATGATGATCAGCGTCACCGTTCCCGAATGCCGTGCCGGCGAGATCGCGATGCGCTCGATCAGCAGCGCCACGATCGCCGAGGCCGCCACCGCCAGCAGGATGGACACCGGCAGCGGCAGGCCGAGCGCCAGCAGCGTCACCGCGCTCATGCCGCCGATCATCACGAACTCGCCCTGCGCGAAATTGATCGCGCCGCTGGCGTTGTAGACGATGGTGAAGCCCAGCGCGACCAGGGCGTAGATCGCGCCGGCGGTCAGCCCGCCGGCGATGAACTGGAGCCAGGCCGAGCCCATGGCCGATCCACGGCTACTTGACGAGCGACCAGTTGCCGTTGCGGACCTCGAGCATGCGGAATGCCGTGAGGTCCAGGCCCATGTGGTCGTTGGGGGGGACATGTTCACCACGCCGCCCGTGCCCACGTAGCCGCGCGTGCCTTCGATCGCGTCGCGCAGCTTGGCCTTGTCGACCGAACCGGCCCGCTTGATCGCGTTGACCGCCAGCATCAGCCCGTCGTAGGCGTGGCCGCCGAAGGTGGAGACGTCGGTCTTGAACTTGTCCTCGTAGGCCTTGCGGTAGGCCACGACGACGGGCTTCTGCGCGTCCTCGGCGGGCAGCAGGTCGGACACCAGCAGGGCGGCGGCCGGCAGGCGCACGCCTTCGGCGGCGGGACCGGCCAGGCGGATGAACTCGCGCGAGGCGACGCCGTGCGACTGGTACAGCGGCAGCGTCAGGCCGACCTGGCGGAAGTTGCGCGTGACGATCGCGGGGCCCTGGCCGAAGCCCGCGTTCAGCACGGCCTGCGCGCTGCTCGCCTTGATCTTCGCCAGCTGCGCCGTCATGTCGGTGTCGGTCGCGCCGTAGGTCTCGTCGGCGACGAACTCGACGCCGTACTTGGCGCCCACCTTCAGGCATTCGCCGCGCATGGACTTGTCGAAGCCGCCGCTGCCGGAGATCAACGCCACCTTGCTCAGCTTGCGCGCCTGCAGGTCCACGAAGATCTTCTCGCAGGCCATGCGGTCGGTGTGCGGCGTCTTGAACACCCACTTCTTGGTCGGCTCGACGATCGGCACGGCGCCGGCCAGCGAGATGAAGGGCGTCCCCGCCTGTTCGGCCAGCGGCACGGCAGCCATGGTGGTGCCCGTCGTCGAGCCGCCCACCAGCACGTCCACCTTGTCCTGCTCGATCAGCCGCTTGGCGAAGGTGCGCGCCTTCTCGGCGTCGCCGGCATCGTCGTAGGAGACCAGCTGCACCTTGCGGCCGAGCAAGCCGCCCTCGGCGTTGATCTTCTCGACGTACATCTCCAGCGTCTTGAGTTCGGGATCGCCGAGGAAGGCCGCGGGGCCGGTGACGGAGAGGAAGGTGCCGATGCGGATCGGTTCCTGGGCGAGGGCGCTGCCGCCCGAGAGCGCCCCGGCGAGTGCGATGCCGGCGGCGGAGAGCAGGCGCAATGCGCCCTCGAAGCGAATGCGAACCATGAGCTTGTCTCCTGTAGGTGCCGGACTCGTAGAATCGGTCGCAGCTGAATTCATTCTGGTAGCCTGATGCCGGAATTCATTGATCTGGCGTAAACTTTTGACTCGCACTTCCTCCCGTTTAACCCGTAGATCCCCACCGGCGATTCCGGCGAGCTCGGGAGCGGTGACCGTCCGCCCGGTGCGCCGCGCGGACCTCGAGCAGGTCATCTCCCTCGATGCCACCGTCACCGGGGTCGAGAAGCGCAGCTATTGGGAGCGCGTGTTCCGCCGCTACGGGCAGGCGGCGCGCGCCGAGCAGCGCTGGTTCCTGGTGGCCGTCGCCGGCAAGGAGGTCGTGGGCTTCCTCATCGGTGAAGTGCGCGACTGGGAGTTCGGCTCGCCGCCCTGCGGCTGGCTCTTCGCCATCGACATCGAGCCGCGGGCACGGCAGGCCGGCATCGGCACGCGCCTGCTGGCGGCGCTGTGCGAGGGGCTGCGCGCCGCCGGCGTGCGCAAGCTGCGCACCATGCTGTCGAGCGACAACACGCTGATCCTGTCCTTCTTCCGCAGCCAGGGCATGATGGCCGCGCCCATGATCCCGCTGGAGATGGACCTGGCCCCGGCGGAGCGCGCATGAAGTTGCAGGTCAACACCAAGCTGGCGCTGTGCAGCGTCATGGAATTCGCGGCCGACCCGCAGCGGCACATCCCCGCCGCCGAGATCGCCGAGAAATACGGCGTGTCCGCCCACCACCTGGCCAAGGTGCTCGCCGAGCTGGCGCGTGCCGGCGTCGTCGAGTCGGTGCGCGGCGTCGGCGGCGGCTACCGCTTCGCGGCCAACGCGCGGCGCCTGACCTTGATGGACGTGATCAGCCTGTTCGAGGACGTCGCGCCCGCGCACCGGCGCGACGCCGAGGAAGGCACGCCGGTGGAGCGCGGCATCGGATCGGTGCTGGCGGAGATCGACCAGATGGCGCGGGCCACCTTCAGCTCGATCACCATCGCCACCATGCTGCAGCTGGTGCAGCGCCAGCAATCGCGCGGGCGCACGCGCTCCTGAGCTCACGGCAGGGCCTGGCCCTCCGCCGGCTGCGCCAGGCGCAGCAGCCACTGCCAGCCCTGGTCCACCTCGGCCTGCAGTTCGGCGATCGAAGCCGGCGAGAGGCCGCGGTAGCGGCGCTGCAGCGCCAGGTAGTCCGCCACCGGCCGCGGCCGCAGCCCATAGTTCAAGGTGTAGCGGGTCCCGTCTTCCACTTCGTACAGCGGGAAGGCACCGCATTCCACCGCGTAGCGCGCTGCGCGCAGGCCGCCGTCGTCGCTCAGCCCCCAGCCTTCCACGCAGGGCACCAGCAGGGTGAGCAGGCGGAAGCCGCGCAGGCCGCGCGCCTTGTCCACCTTGCGTCGCAGGTCGTCGAGGTGGCCGACGCTGGCCGTCGCGGCGTAGGGCACGCCGTGCGCGGCCAGGATCGCCGTCAGGTTCTTCTTGCGCGTGGGCTTGCCTTGCGGCGTGGAGCTGGTGCGGGCGAAATGCGGCGTCGAGGAGGACTTCTGCGCGCCCGTGTTCATGTAGCCCTCGTTGTCCAGGCAGACGTAGAGGATGTCCTCGTTGCGCTCGGCGGCGGAGGACAGTGCCTGCAATCCGATGTCGTAGGTGCCGCCGTCGCCGGCCAGCACCACCACCTGCGTGTTCGAGCGGCCCTGCGCATCGAGTGCCCGGCGCAGCCCGGAAGCCGCCGCCGCGCTCGACTCCAGCGTCGGCTGGTACACCGGGATGCGCAGCGAGCTGTAGGGCTGCGGGCCCGCGATGATCGCCATGCAGGAAGGCGGGATCACCGCCATGGTGTCGGCGCCGAGCTGCGCCAGCACGTGCCGCGCCGACAGCGCCTCGATGCAGCCCGGGCAGGCGGCATGGCCGGAACAGAGCATGGCCGGCGTGCGTTCGAGGGTGGTTTCCATGGCTAGCCCCAGGTGGATTCGTCGGCCGGGACGGTGCGCAGCGCGTTGCGCACCAGCTCGCAGATGCGTTGCGGCGGAACGTTCACGCCGCCCACGCCGGCCAGCACGCCGTGCAGCTGCGGCGGCGTGTCCAGGCCGTAGAGGGCGCTGCGCAGTTCCTGGTGCAGGATGCCGCCCAGGCCCGGCGAGTGGTCGCGGTCCAGCACCAGCACGTGCGGCACGCCCCAGAGCGCCCGTTGCAGCGCGCGCAGCGGCAGCGGCCGCAGCATGCGCAGCTTGAGCAGGCCGGCCGGCACGCCCTGCGCGCGCAGCGCGTCGATCGCCTCGCGCGCGGTGCCGCACATGCTGCCCAGCGCGACCACCACGATGCGCGCGCCGTCGCAGCGGTAGCGCTCGACCAGGCCGTAGGTGCGGCCCGTGAGTTCGCCCCAGGCGCGGTCGGCCTCCTGCGCCACTTCGAGCGCCGAAGCCATTGCCTCCTCCATCGCCTGGCGGTGCCGGCAGTACATCGCCTGCGTCACCACGTTGCCCCAGGAGGATGCGGCCTCGGTGTCCAGCCGCTGCGCCGGCAGGTAGGGCGGCAGGTAGCGGTCCACCAGCTGCTGGGGCGGCACGTGCACCGGCTCCAGCGAATGCGAGACGTAGAAGGCGTCGTGGCTCACCATCACCGGCAGGCGCACCCGCTCGGCGATGCGGAAGGCCTGCAGCACGGTGTCGAGCGACTCCTGCGGGCTCTCGCTGTAGAACTGGATCCAGCCGGTGTCGCGCTGCGCGAGGCTGTCGGTCTGGTCGGGCCAGAAGGCCCAGGGCGAAGCCACCGTGCGATTGACGTTAGCCATGACGATGGGCGCGCGGGCGCCGCTGGCGTAATGCAGCACCTCGTGCATCAGCAGCAGGCCCTGCGAAGCGGTGGCCGTGAACACCCGCGCACCCGCGAGCGAGGCAGGGATGCAGGCCGCCAGCACGGAATGCTCGGATTCGGGCGTGAGGATCTGCGCGTCCATCTCGCCCTGGGCGTGGAACTCGGTGATCTGTTCCAGGATGGGCGTCTGCGGCGTGATCGGATAGACCGGCACGACCTGAGGCCGTGCCAGCTTGGCCGCCCAGGCCACCGCATGGTTGCCGTTGAGCAGCATGGTGCTTCCCTGGACTTCGTTCATCGCAGTTCCTCCTGCAGCAGCATCGAGCCCGTCGGGCATTCCCGCACGCAGATGCCGCAGCCCTTGCAGTAATCGGCCAGCACCGCATAGCCCTCCGGCCCGTGGCTCACCGCCAGGTCGGGGCAGTACTGGAAGCAGTTGTCGCAGGAGGTGCAGCTGCCGCAGGAAAAGCAGCGGGCGGCCTCCGCCTGCAGTTCGGATGCGCTCAGGGGCAGCTGCACTTCCGGGTTGCCGGTGAGGCGATCGGCGACCGGCAGGCGGCGCTGCTGCGCGCGCCGCGCCTGCGGGTGGTACCAGGTGGCGATCTCGTGGGCAGCCGTCGCCGGCACCGTGGACGCGGGCGTGCGCGCCTGCCCGCGCCAAGCGCGGTCGATGTCGAGCGCCGCGCGCTTGCCCATGCCGACCGCCTCGGTCACGAAACGCGCCATGCTGGCCACGTCGCCACCGGCCCAGAGTCCCGCCCTGGCCGTGGCCTGGTGTTCGTCGACGCAGAGCACGCCGCCCGATGAAGACACGCCGGCCGCGACGTCGAGGTCGGCGTCCTGGCCGATGGCCACCACGATCGCGTCGGCCTCCAGCCGGAAGTCGCTGTCCGCCAGTGGCTGCACGACGCCGGCATCGAAGTGCACGCGCACGCAAGCGAGCCCCAGCGCGCCGGCAGCGTCGGCCACGCCGCGCAGCATCGCGCCGTCGCACAGCAGGATGCCCTCCTCCAGCGCCTCGTGCAGCTCCTCGCGCTGCGCCGGCATGCGCTCGCGCGGCTCCAGTGCCAGCACGGTCACGGCGCAGCCGGCCCGGCGGCGCTGCGCGCGACATCCATCGCGGCGCTGCCGCCGCCGACCACGACGATGCTGCGTCCGAGCCGGGGCGTGTCGCCCTCGCTGCAGCGGGCCAGGTAGTCGCTGCCCTGCATCAGCCAGGGGGCCGAGGCCGGAAGCTGCGGCAGCCGCTTGCTGCGCGCGGCGCCGGTGGCGAGGTACACGGCATCGTGGCTGCCCCGCAGGCCTTCGATGGCCGCCGCGTCGAGTGCCTGCACGCGCACCTCGATGCCGAGCGCGAGGATGCGGTCGACCTCTGCGTCCAGCACCTCGCGCGCAAGGCGGTAGGCCGGGATGCCGTGGCGCATCAGCCCGCCCAGCCGGGGCTGCCGCTCGTAGAGCGTGACGCGCCAGCCGCGCAGGCGCAGCTGGTACGCGGCCGACAGGCCCGAGGGGCCGCCGCCGACGACGGCGGCGTGCCCACCGCTGGTGGCGTCGGGAGCGGCGAACTGCCAGCCCGCGGCCAGCGCCGCATCGCCGACCGCGCGCTCCAGCGCACACACCGCCAGCGCCTCGTCGTGCGCCGCGCGGTTGCAGGCCGACTCGCAGGGGTGGTGGCAGATGCGGCCCGAGATCGCGGGGAAGGGGTTGTTGAGCGTCAGCACTTCCCAGGCGCGCTTCACGTCGCCATTGCGCGCGTGGCCGATCCATGTGGCGATCTCGCCGTTGACAGGACAGGCCTGGTGGCAGGGCGAGGGCCGTGCCAGGTGCCGCGGCAGGGCCGCGCGCCAGGTGCCGGTCTTGAAGACTTCGGTGGTCCCGGTGGTCCAGGCGGTGGGCGGCAGGGACGCGTTCATGGCGCGACTCCTGCAGCTGCGCACTCGCCGCCTCGTAGCCGGCGACGCAGGCTGCGGCGTTCTCCTCGCCCATCTGCGGCGACTCGGTGCGCAGCAGCGCTTCCAGCGTCACCAGCGGCGGTTCGCCGAGCACGCGCGCCAGCGCCCCCAGCAGCGCCGAGTTGACGATGCGCCCCAGGCCCAGGTTGCGCGAGATGCTCATGGCATCGACCGCGACGATGCGGTAGCCCGGCGCCTGCGCGCGCAGCTGTGCCGCCGTGTGCGCGGAGTTCACCACGATGGTCGTGCGCTCGTCCGCCCGCGACAGCAGCGGCGGCTGCAGCAGGCTGGCGTCGAAGCAGAGGATGGCGTCGGCCCGTTCGATGTCGCAGCGCAGCCGGATCGGGTGTTCGGCCACGCGCAGGAAGGAACTCACCGGCGTGCCGCGCCGCGCCCCGCCGTAGGTGGCGAAGGCCTGCACCTGGCGGCCGCCGGCGAAGTAGGCCCGCGCCAGCAGGTTGCCCGCGGTCTGGGCGCCCTGCCCGCCGCGTCCCTGGATGATGATTTCGCGCATCGGCTGCTCCTGCTTCACGCCGCGGTGGCGTGGATTTGTTGACGAAGTGCAAGGTTTGCGCACGCAGGCCGCCTACCATGGGCTGCAACCTGGAGGCCACCATGCTGCTGACCGTGAGCAACCTGCACAGCTGCTATGGCGAGAGCCACATCCTGCGTGGCGTGGACCTCGCGCTGCCGGAAGGTGCGGCGCTCGGCCTGCTCGGTCGCAACGGCATGGGCAAGACCACGCTGATCAAGACGCTGCTGGGCATCGTCCGCCCGCGCGAGGGCAGCGTGCGCTTCGCGGGGCGCGAAGTGGCGGGCCGCGCGCCGTGCGAGATCGCGCGCCTGGGCATCGGCTACGTGCCCGAAGGACGCGGCATCTTCGCCAACCTCTCGGTGCGCGAGAACCTGCAGGTGGCGGCCCGCCCGGGCCGCGACGGCCGCTGCGACTGGACCTACGAGCGCGTGCTGGACACCTTCCCGCGCCTGAAGGAGCGGCTGGACACCGGCGGCCAGCTGGTCTCCGGCGGCGAGCAGCAGATGGTGGCCATCGGCCGCGCGCTGCTGACCAACCCGCGGCTGATGATCCTGGACGAAGCCACCGAGGGCCTCGCACCGCGGATCGTCGAACACATCTGGCAGGTGGTGGCGCAGATCCGCGCCGCCGGCATCAGCACCATCATCGTGGACCGCAACTACCGCTCGGTGCTGCGCCACACCGACTGCGCCGTGGTGCTGCAGAAGGGCAAGGTGGCGCTGGCCGGCAGCTCCGCGGAGCTCGCGCAGCAGGCGCCGGCGCTGGAGGGCTTGCTGGGCGTGTGAGTTCATCGCGGCAGCACCGCCGTGGCTTCGAGCTCGATGCAGGCCGGGTGGTCCAGCAGGTCGGCCACGAAGATCATGCTCATCGCCGGATAGTGCCGGCCCATGCGCTCGCGCCAGATCGCGCCCAGCTCCGCCCGGGCGGCGAGGTAGGCGGGCTTGTCCTTGCAGAAGGCGGTGATGCGGCAGACGTGGCGCGGCTCGCCGCCCGCGCAGGCCAGCACGGCCAGCACGTTGTCCAGGGCCTGCGCGAACTGCGGAGCGAGCGCCTCCGACGCGAAGCGCTGCTGCGCATCCCAGCCCACCTGGCCGGCGATGAAGACGATGCGGCCGGCCTCGGCCTCGATGCCGTTGGCGTAGCCGGTCGGCGCCGTCCAGCCTTCGGGAAGCAGCACGCGCATGGAGGCCTCCCGGTTCAGTCGTGGTAACGCGGAGGATCCGGGTCGTCCGCCCAGTTGGCGGGCGGGGGCGGCACCTTCGCCAGCCAGCCTTGCAGCAGGTCGATGTGTTCCTGCTCCTCGGCCTGCAGCCGCAGCGCCGCGCGCCGCACCTCCTCGCTGTCGCTGCGCGCCACCAGCGCCGCGAAGAAGTCGTGCGCTTCGCGTTCCGCCTGCAGCGCGACCTGCAGCGCATGCCAGGGCTGCATCAGGTAGTGCGCCTGCTGCAGGTCGGCGCCGCGCGGCGCCTGCGCCGCTGCCGGCGGCACGGGCGGCTGCTGCCAGCCCATGCTGCGCATCAGCTCCTCGGCGTGCCGCGCCTCCTGCGTCGCGAGCGAACGGAACAGCGCTGCCGCCTCGCGGTTGTTGTGCGTCTCCAGCACGTCGGCGAACTCGGTGTAGCGCTCCACGGCCTCGCGCTCGAAGGCGCAGGCATGCGCCATCAGCTCCTGCAGCGTGCGTGGTACGGCAGCGGGCTGGCTGCTCACAGCGCGAACTCCGCTTCCAGGTCGGGGACGGTGCGGCGCGCAGGCCCGGGCATCCCGGAGTAGGGGGCGCGCTGGCCCGCGTACAGCACGCCGATGTTGAAGCCGTCGTCGGTCATGATGCGCTTGGCGGCCCGCGCCGCATCGTCGGTGGGTGCGACCGGGGCCGGATGCACCACGTTCTTCCAGTCGCGCTGCTCGGGGCGGAAGGTGATGCAGGGGCTCAGGATCTCGATGAAGGAGAAGCCCGGGTGGCGGATGCCGGCGGCGATGATCTCCGCGGTGGTGTTCTGGTCGCCGGAGAAGGCGCGCGCGACGAAGTTCGCGCCGGAGGCCAGCGCGATCACCAGCGGGTGGAAGGAGCGCACGCCGGTGCCGCCCGGCGACAGCTTGCTGTCCCAGTCCGGCTCGGTGGTGGGCGAGGGCTGGCCCTTGGTCATGCCGTACACGTGGTTGTCCATCACGATGTAGGTCAGGTCCACGTTGCGGCGGCAGGCGTGCAGGAAGTGGTTGCCGCCGATCGAGTAGCCGTCGCCGTCGCCGCTGGCCACCAGCACCGTGAGTTCGGGGCGTGCGACCTTCAGCCCGGTCGCGGCCGCGAGCGAACGCCCGTGCACGCCGTGGAAGCCGTAGCAGGAGGTGTAGGCCGGGATGCGCGAGGAGCAGCCGATGCCGGAGACCACCGCCACTTCGTGCGGCGGCCGGCCGACCAGCGACAGCGCCTTGGTGACGGCGTTGAGCACCGTGTAGTCGCCGCAGCCCGGACACCAGATCGGCTTGGTGGCGGACTTGTATTGCTGCGCGGCGTAGGCCTGCGCGCTCAGGCCGGGGGATGGCACATGTCATTCATGATGTTCGCTCGCGCTGATGTCACCCTCTCCCGCTTGCGGGAGAGGGCCGGGGTGAGGGGACGAAGTCACGGGCGCTGCTCCTCGGGTTGCGCCCAGGCGAGCAGGGCGGCACGGATGTCGGTGGGCCGCAGCGGCAGCGGCCCGGGGCGGTGGAAGCTCGCCGGCTTGCCGGGCAGGTCGGCCACGCCGCGCAGGTAGTGCAGCAGCTGCGCGCCGTGGTTCTGCTCCACGACCATCACGCGCTGCACGCCATCGAGCGCGCGCTCCAGCACCGCGGCCTGCAGTGGCGCCAGCAGCCGCAGCACGATCACGCGCAGCTCCACGCCCTGCGCCCTGGCGCGCTGCACGGCCTCGTGCACGGGTCCGGCGCTGGAGCCGAAGGTGATCACCGCGAGCGGGCCATCGCCTTCGACGTCGGCCCAGCGGCTGCCGTAGTCGTGGTCGCGCAGCTTGCGCAGGCGCTTGTCGAGCTGGCGGCGGTGGTCGGCGGCCTGGCTGCTGGGAACACCCGCTTCGCTGTGCTCCAGGCCGTCCGCCGTGTAGGTGACGCCTGGGGTTCCCGGAATCGCCATCGGCGACACGCCGGTGGGGGTGTCGCGGTAGCGCCGGTAATCGGGCGTGTTCGCGGCAACGGTGCTGCGCAGCGCGGTCGATGCGGGCAGCGCCGGCGCGGCGATGACGGCGCGCGACTGGCCCATGAACTGGTCGGACAGCACGAGCGCGGGCGCCTGCAATGCCTCCGCGAGCTGCACGGCCCATTGCAGGGTGGCGGCGCAGTCGGAGATGGAAGTCGGCGCAAGCACCAGGCGCGGCGCGTCGCCGTGCAGGCCGCCCACCGCGTACGACAGGTCGCTCTGCTCGCTCTTGGCCGGGATGCCGGTGGAGGGACCGCCGCGCATCACGTCGACGACGACGATCGGCACTTCGGCGGCGACCGCCAGGCCGATGCCCTCCGTCATGAGCGAGAGTCCGGGCCCCGCGGTGGCGGTGAGCGAGGGCACGCCGCCGAAGGAAGCGCCGATCACCATGTTGATCGAGGCCAGTTCGTCCTCGGCCTGCAGCAACGCGCCGCCCACCTGCGACAGCGCCGGCGCCATCCACTCCAGCATCTCGGTGGCCGGCGTGATCGGGTAGGCGGCGACGAAGCGGATGCCGCCGCGCAGCGCGCCGTAGCCCGCCGCCTCGTTGCCGCTGAGGACCCAGCGCGGCGAAGCGGCCTCGCGCCGTTCGTGCGGCGCCGCGGCGACGTCGCGCGCGGCGGCCACGCCTTCGCGCAGTGCGCGCAGGTTGGACTGCAGCACGTCGGCGTCGCGCTTCCAGCCGGCGTGCACCGCTTCCTCCAGCGCGTCCAGCGGCAGCCGCGCCAGCGCGCCGGTGACGCCGAGTGCCAGCATGTTGATCCAGCTGCCCGGGATCGCCTTGGCCATCTTCTTGAGCGGCAGCGCGAGCACGCGCGCGCCGGTGGCGAGGAACACTTCCGGCACGTCGCCGGCATCCGCGTCGCACACCAGCAGGCCGCCCTGGCGCAGCGGGATCTCGTCGGCGAAACGGTGCACGTTCTGCCAGTCGATGGCGAACAGCACGTCGAAGGCGTCGTCGAGCGACTCCACCTGCTGCGTGGCTATGCGCAGCAGGGCGGCGGCCTCGCCGCCGCGGATCTGCGGCCCGCTCGTGCGCACCATCAGCCCGTACAGGCCGGTGCGCGCCGCCGCGTCCAGCAGCCATTCACCGGCCGTCATCACGCCGCTGCCGCCGCTGCCGGCAATCGCGACCGACACGGTTTCCGCGACCGCCGGGCTGGTGAGGCCCGGACGGACTTCGCTCCTCATGGATGCATCCACGGTTTGTCTCCTCGTGGCCCTGGTGGATGGGGAGTAAAAGGCCGGCGGCCGATCCAGACCTTGGCCCAGATCAAGGTTTTTGCGCAAAAACGTCCCAGAATCCGCCAAATCGGCATTGGAGTACCGGTTTACCGGATCTGCCGGCCCGGAGACCGCGTCCGGGGATCCGCCGCGGCCAACGCACGAGGAGAAACGATGAGCATCGACGCGACCAGGTGGGTGATGACGGCGCCGCAGGAGCCCATGGTGCGGCGCGATTTCGTGGCGTCCGCGGGACCGGGGGAAGTGGTGGTCGAGGTGGCCGGCTGCGGCGTGTGCCACACCGACCTGGGCTACTACTACGACGGCGTGCGCACCAACCAGCCGCTGCCGCTGGCGCTCGGGCACGAGATCAGCGGCAAGGTCGTGAGCGCCGGCGACGGCGCCTCCGCCTGGCTCGGGCAAGTCGGTCATCGTGCCGGCGGTGCTGCCCTGCGGCGAGTGCGACCTGTGCAAGCGCGGGCTGGGCACCATCTGCCGCGGCCAGAAGATGCCGGGCAACGACATCCAGGGCGGCTTCGCCTCGCACATCGTGGTGCCGGCGCGGGGGCTGTGCGAGGTGGACCTCGCGCGCCTTGCGCAGGCCGGCCTCACGCTGCCGCAGGTCTCCGTGGTCGCCGATGCGCTGACCACGCCTTACCAGGCGGTGCGGCGCGCGGGCGTCGCGCCGGGCAGCGTCGCCGTGGTCATCGGCACCGGCGGCGTGGGCGGCTACTGCGTGCAGGTCGCGGCCGCCGCCGGCGCGGCGGTGCTGGCGATCGACGTCGACGACGGCAAGCTGGACATGATCTCAAAGTACGGCGCCGCGAAGACCCTCAACAGCCGCGGCATGGACGCCAAGGCGATCAAGCAGGCCGTGTCGGCCTTCGCCAAGGAGCGCGGGCTGCGCGCCACCGAGTGGATCGTCTTCGAATGCTCGGGCACCGCGGCCGGCCAGCGGACCGCGTGGAACCTGCTGGTGCACGGCGCGACGCTGTGCGTGGTCGGCTTCACCATGGACAAGGTGGAAGTGCGGCTGTCCAACCTGATGGCCTTCGACGCCCGCGCCATAGGCAACTGGGGCTGCCCGCCCGAACACTATCCCGCCGCGCTCGACCTGGTGCTGCAGGGCAAGGTGCAGGTGGCGCCCTTCGTCGAGAGCCACCCGCTGGACGACATCAACCGGATCTTCGACGCGGTGCACCGGCACCAGATCCGCCCGCGCGTGGTGCTGCAACCGCGCTGAACCCCAAGGAGCCGAGGAGACAAACCCATGAACGCATCCGCGCTGGTCCCCCAGATCGAATTCAAGAACCACGACCTCGCGCCCCAGCCGGGCAAGCCGGGCGTGCGCTACGAGAAGCGTCCCGCGCGCCGTCCCGACGGCAGCGAAGTGGCCGGCCTCTACAACGCCTGGATCACGCTGGACAACCCCTCGCAGTACAACTCGTACACGACCGACATGGTCAAGGCCGTGATCCTCGCGGTGCGCGCCGCATCCAATGCACGCGACGTGAACTGCATCGTGTTCACCGGCGCCGGGGACAAGGCCTTCTGCACCGGCGGCAACACCAAGGAATACGCCGAGTACTACGCCGGCCAGCCGCAGGAGTACCGCCAGTACATGCGCCTGTTCAACGACATGGTGACGGCGCTGCTGATCGCGGACAAGCCGGTGATCTGCCGCGTCAACGGCATGCGCATCGGCGGCGGCCAGGAGATCGGCATGGCCTGCGACTTCACCGTCGCCCAGGACCTGGCCAAGTTCGGCCAGGCGGGTCCCAAGCACGGCTCCGCGCCGATCGGCGGCGCCACCGACTTCCTGCCGGTGATCATCGGCGCCGAGCGCGCGATGGCCGCCTGCGTGCTGTGCGAGCCCTTCTCGGCGCACCGCGCGTACCACATGGGAATGATCACGGAAGTGGTGCCGGCGCTGAAGGTCGATGGCCGCTTCATTGCCAACCCGCTGGTGGAGACCCAGCGCGCCTATGACGAATTCGGCCGCCTCGCCTACGGCGCCTTCAAGACGGGCGACGCGGCCAAGGAGGGCAAGGCGCTGATGGCCAAGGGCACGGTGGACCTCTCGCTGCTGGACGAGGCCGTGGAGGCGCTGTGCGCCAAGATCCTGCTGACCTTCCCCGAGTGCACGCTCAAGACGGTGGAGGAACTGCGCAAGCCCAAGCTGGACGCGTGGAACCGCAACAAGGAGAACTCGCGCGACTGGCTGGCATTGAACATGATGACCGAGGCCCGCTCCGGCTTCATCGCCTTCAACGAGGGCACGAAGGAAGACCGCGAGGTGGACTTCGTGCTGCTGCGCCAGAAGCTCGCGGCCGGCGCCAGCTGGCTGGACTCGCTGCACGACGACATCCAGCCGAAGAAGGCCTGAGATGGACACCGCCTCCCCCTGAAGGCCTGGCTGGAAAAGGACGGCGCGCTGCTGCGCCTGCGCCTGGCCAAGCCCAAGGCCAACCTGGTCGACGCCGCGATGATCGAGGCGCTGCACGAGGCGCTGACCCAGTACCGCCGCCACGTGATGCTGCGCGGCGTGATCCTCGACGCCGAAGGGCCGCACTTCAGCTTCGGCGCCAGCGTCGAGGAACACCTGCCGGCGAAATGCGCGGCCATGCTGGCCTCGCTGCATGCGCTGCTGCTCGAGATGCTGGAGTTCCCGGTGCCGGTGCTGGTCGCCGTGCAGGGCCAGTGCCTGGGCGGCGGGCTCGAGCTGGCGCTGGCCTGCGGCCGCATCTTCGCGGCGCCGGGCGCGCAGTTCGGCCAGCCCGAGATCAAGCTGGGCGTGTTCGCACCCGCCGCCTCCGCGCTGCTGCCCTACCGCGTGAACCAGCCGGCCGCCGAGGACCTGCTGCTCACCGGCCGCAGCATAGGCGCCGAGGAAGCGCTGGCGATCGGCCTGGTGCAGGCCGTGGTGGAGGACCCCGCCGCCGCCGCCGCGAGCTGGTTCGAGCAGCATCTCCTGGGCAAGAGCGCCGCGGCGCTGGCCTGCGCCACCGTCGCCGCCCGTGGCGTGATGCAGCACAAGGTGCGCGAGCGCCTGGCGGAACTCGAACGGCTGTACCTGGACTGGCTGATGCGCACGCACGACGCCAACGAGGGGCTGGCCGCCTTCCTGGAAAAGCGCCAGCCCGCCTGGACCCACCAATAGGAGACCCGGCATGGACACGAGCCATCCCGTGCACGCGATCGTCGAGCGCTGCCAGCAACTGTTCGACGACCTGGACTTCAACGCGGTCAAGCAGTGGAAGGCGGCGGTTCCCGGCCGCAAGGCGATCGGCTACATGCCGGTGTACGTGCCGCGCGAGCTGATCCACGCCGCCGGCATGCTGCCGGTGGGCATCCTCGGCGGCGGCGACGCCATGGAGGTGATCCAGGGCGACGCCTACTACCAGAGCTACATCTGCCGCATCCCGCGCTCCACGCTGGAGCTGGGTCTCACCGGAAAGCTGGACTCGCTGGACGGGATGCTCTTCCCCTCCATCTGCGACGTGATCCGCAACCTCTCGGGCATGTGGCAGATCCTGTTCAAGGACAAGTACGTCAAGTACTTCGACGTGCCCCAGAACTACGTGGACGAGGTCGGCGGCAACTTCTACATCCACGAGATGCAGGCATTGCGCGACGACCTGGGCAAGATCCGCGGCGCGACCATCACCGACGCCGAGATCAACGAATCGATCCGCGTCTACAACGACAACCGCGCGGCGATCCGGGAGCTGTATGCCTACCGCGCGGTCAAGCCCTGGCAGGCGCCGACCTCGGAGGTCTACCTGGTGCTGCGCGCCGGCATGGTGCTGCCCCCGGAGGAGCACACGGCGCTGGTGCGCGAGTACATCGCCGCGACCGACCAGGTGGCGCGGGCCCGCCGCGACAACGCGCGCGTGGTCGTCAACGGTTCCTTCTGCGAGCAGCCGCCGCTGGCCCTGATCAAGTCCATCGAGATGGCCGGCTGCTACGTGGTGGACGACGACTTCATGCTGGTCACCCGCTGGCTGCTGGACGAGGTGCCGGCCGACGGCGACCCGCTGCAGGAGCTGTCCAAGGCCTTCCTGCACCGCTCCGCCTCCACGGCCGCCAAGTACGACGCCACGCGCGCGGAGAAGGGCATGTTCCTGCTCAAGCAGGTCAAGACCCGCGGCGCCGAGGGCGTGATCTTCGCCGCGCCTTCCTTCTGCGACCCCGCGCTGCTGGAGCGGCCGATGCTGCAGGACGTGCTGGCACAGCACAAGGTTCC
The DNA here is from genome assembly GCF_013087525.1 of Ramlibacter montanisoli. Lineage (GTDB taxonomy): Bacteria > Pseudomonadota > Gammaproteobacteria > Burkholderiales > Burkholderiaceae_C > Ramlibacter > Ramlibacter montanisoli. Next base: position 4,111,822 of record NZ_JABFCS010000001.1, read on the forward strand.
CTACACGGCATTCAAGTACGCGGAGAACACCGGCCAGATGGCGCCGATCCGCGAGCAGGCCGGCACCTTCGCCGATTCGATCAAGCTCTGGAGTGATGCAGCATGAACACGGTCATTTCGATGCCGGAGAGCCGCAAGGCCAAGCCCGTCGCGATCAAGGAAGACGCGATGAACCTCCAGAAGGAGCTGATCAACCGCAACTACATGGACCTCGCGCAGGCGCGGCAGATGGGCCGCAAGGTGTCGGCGACCTTCGTGCCGGGCAACCTGAACGAGCTCCTCATGTGCTTCGACTTCGCGCGCAGCCTGCCGGAGACCAATGCGCTGCAGAACGGCATGCGCAAGAAGTCCGGCAAGTTCATCATGGACGCGGAGCGCGACGGCCAGAGCGAGGACGTCTGCACCTACGTGAAGGCAGACCTGGGGATGATGATGGGCGGCGAGATCGGCCCCACCGGCGACCCGTTGCCGCGGCCCGACGTGCTGCTGCTGTCGTACACGGGCTGCTTCACCTTCATGAAGTGGTTCGAGCTGATCCGCCACAAGTACGGCATCGAGACCCTGATGCTGCACGTGCCCTACCAGAGCCAGGGCCGCATCGATCCCAACATGCGGCAGTACGTGGTCAAGCAGCTGAAGGAAACCATCATCCCGGCGCTGGAGCGGATCTCGGGCGTGAAGTTCGACATCGACCGCCTGCGCCAGTACATGAAGGAGTCGGCCAAGGCGGAGGAGGACCTGGTCAAGGTGCTGCAGTCCGCGAAGCACCGGCCTTCGCCCATCGACGGCTACTTCGGCGCGGTCTACTACATCGGCCCGATCTTCACCGCCTTCCGCGGCACGCCGGAAGCCACCGAGTACTACCGCGTGCTGCGCGAGGAGATTGAGACGCGCATCCGCGAAGGCCGCGGCCCGATCACGCCGGAAGGCGAGATGGGCGAGGAGAAGTACCGGCTGGTGGTCGAAGGCCCGCCCAACTGGACCAGCTTCCGCGAGTTCTGGAAGATGTTCTACGACGAGGGCGCGGTGGTGGTGTCCTCTACCTACTCCAAGGTCGGCGGCCTGTACGACTTCGGCTTCCGCCACGACCCGGACAACCCGATCGAGTCGCTGGCCGACTACTGCCTGGGCTGCTACACCAACCTGAGCCTGCCGGCGCGGATCGACATGATCTGCAACTACATCGACGAGTACCAGGCCGACGGCCTGCTGATCAACTCGGTCAAGAGCTGCAACAGCTTCTCCGCCGGCCAGCTGCTGATCCTGCGCGAAGTGGAAAAGCGCACCGGCAAGCCGGCGGCCTTCATCGAGACCGACCTGGTGGACCCGCGCTACTTCTCCGCGGCCAACGTGAAGAACCGGCTGGAGAGCTACTTCCAGATGGTCAAGCAGAAGCGCACCACCGGCATCGGCGCGGGCGTGCGGCCGGTGATCCCGCTGACCGTGGCCCAGTGAAGGGGAGGACGCACATGCGCTGCTTCATCGGCATCGACCTGGGCTCCACCACCACCAAGGCGGTGGTGATGGACGAGAACCAGAACATCATCGGTCGCGGCATCACCAACTCGCGCTCGAACTACGACACGGCCGCCGCGGTGGCCAAGCAGGAAGCGCTGCTGAACAGCCGCTTCTACCTGTTCCGACAGGCGCTGCAGCGCACCGGCGCGCTCGACGGCGCGCTCGACGTGTTCATCGAACAGCTCGAACGCGACTTCCGCGCCGAGCAGTACATGGAGCAGCTGCAGGACCTGGAGGAGACCTGCTACCGCAACCTGGAGACGGCACATTTCGGCGCCGCCACCGAGTCGGTGCGCGAGGCGTTGCGCGAGGTGTTCCGCCGCATCAACGCGGAAGCGCCCTCGCTGTTCGCCCCCGGCGCCAAGCGCAAGAGCGACTTCTTCCGCGACATTGCCGGCAGCCAGTACCTGGCCATCGGCGAGGCGGTCGCCAAGGAGTCCGGCACGCGCTACGACTACCTGCTGAACCTGTTCGACCGATCGATCATCGAGGTGGAGAACCGCGTGTACGCGGACTCGATCCGGCGCCACCTGCTGGCGGCACTGGAGCGCACCTTCATCGCCGTGCCGGCATCGGCGCAGCGGCGCACCCAGGTCGAGGCGCCGATCAAGGGCGTGCTGGACACCGAGATGGAGGAGACCTACGTGGTGGGCACCGGCTACGGCCGCGCGCGCCTGCCCTTCTCCAAGGAGCACGTGCGCTCCGAGATCCTGTGCCACGGCCTGGGCGCCCATGTGATGTACCGCGGCACGGCCACCGTGCTGGACATCGGCGGGCAGGACACCAAGGCGATCCAGGTGGACCCGGCCGGCATCGTCGAGAGCTTCCAGATGAACGACCGCTGCGCCGCCGGCTGCGGACGATATCTCGGCTACATCGCCGACGAGATGAACATGGGGCTGCACGAACTGGGCCCGATGGCGATGAAGTCCACCAAGGCGATCCGCATCAACTCCACCTGCACGGTGTTCGCCGGCGCCGAGCTGCGCGACCGCCTGAGCCTGGGCGACAGGCGCGAGGACATCATGGCCGGCCTGCACCGCGCCATCATCCTGCGCGCCATGTCGATCCTGGCGCGCTCGGGCGGCATCCGCGACCAGTTCACCTTCACCGGAGGGGTCGCCAAGAACGAGGCCGCCGTCAAGGCGCTGAAGGGCTGGTCTACGAGAACTACGGCCAGCTCACGCTGAACATCGACCCCGATTCGATCTACACCGGCGCCCTGGGCGCGTCCACCTTCGCCTGGCGGGCGGTGGTGGAGGACGGCAAGACCGCCGAAAGGAGGCTGGCAGCATGATCCACACCGTCGGCATCGACATCGGCTCCGGCGCGGTGAAGAGCACGCTCTTCCGCGTCGACGAGGACGGCAGCACGCACTGGCTGGCCAAGCGCTGCGAGCGCATCCGCCGGCGCGACCCCATGACGCTGGCGCGCGAGGGCCTGGACGCGGTGCTGGCCGACGCCGGCCTGGCGGGCAACGACATCGCCTACATCGCCACCACCGGCGAGGGCGAGAACGTGAAGTTCGCCACCGGCCACTTCTACACGATGACCACGCACGCGCGCGGCGGCGTGTTCCTGCGGCCCGGCATCAATGCCGTGGTGGACGTGGGCGCGCTGAACGGCCGCGCGATCTACGTGGACGAGCGCGGCAAGGTGCTGTCATACAAGATGACCAGCCAGTGCGCTTCCGGCTCCGGCCAGTTCCTGGAGAACATCGCCCGCTACCTGGGCGTGGCGGTCGAGGAGATCGGCGCGCTGTCGAAGAGCTCGAAGGACCCGGAGAAGGTCAGCTCGATCTGCGCCGTGCTGGCCGAGACCGACGTGATCAACATGGTCAGCCGCGGCATCGCGACGCCGGACATCCTCAAGGGCATCCACCTCTCGATGGCCTCGCGCATCGTCAAGCTGCTGAAGGTGACCGGCATCAAGAGCGGCACCGCGCTGCTGACCGGCGGGCTGGCCCTGGACGAGGGCCTGCTGGCCGCCGTGCGCGAGGAGATGGCGGCCGAGAAGGTGCCGGTGGAGGTGGCGAGCCACCCCGATTCGATCTACGCGGGTGCGATCGGCGCCGCGCTGTGGGGCGCGTACCGGCATGCGCGCCTGCATGAACTGCAGCAGCGCGCTGCGGCCTGAAACCGAAGGAGACACACCATGGCCCTGATGATCGTGGAAGGCTGCACCGCCTGCGACGCCTGCCGTCCCGCCTGCCCGAACGAGGCGATCAGCATCGGCGAGATCGTGTACGTGATCGACGCGCTGCGCTGCACCGAATGCGTGGGCGCGGAAGACGAGCCGCAATGCAAGCTGGCCTGCCCCGCCGACTGCATCGTGCAGAACCCTGACTTCGTCGAATCGCAGGAAGAGCTGCTGGCGAAGTACAGCAGCCTGCACGGCTAGGTCATCAACTGCGACGGCGTGCGGCCGTCGAAACGGAACTCCACGTCCTTCACGCCGAAGGACGTGCCCACCGCGAGCGCGGCGGCAACCATGGGCGCGTCGGACGAGACCAGGCGCTGCCGGTTGGCGACGTCGGCGATCGCGACGCTGGTGAGCCGGCCGCCTTGCGTCGCGACCATGCGGCCGTACTGGCCGTCGGCCACCAGTGCCGCGGCGTAGGCGCCGAAGGCCGTGGCCAGCGTGCGGTCGAAGGCGTGGGTGGGCGTGCCGCCGCGCTGCACGTGTCCCAGCATGGTCCGGCGCACCTCGCTGGTCAGGCGCTGCGTCAGCTGCTGCTCCAGCACGCCGCAGATGCCGCCCAGGCGCAGCGGATCCGGGCTGTCGGCCACGACCTGCCGGATCGCGTGCTGGCCGCCGATCGGCTTGGCGCCCTCGGCCACGCAGACCAGCGTGTAGCGCTGCCCGCCCTGTTCGCGCGCGCGGCAGACGCGCGCGACCTCCTCGATGTCGTACTCCATCTCCGGGATCAGGATCACGTCGGCGCCGCCGGCCACGCCCGCGTACAGCGCGATCCAGCCGGCGTAGCGCCCCATGGTCTCCAGGATCATCACGCGGTGGTGGCTCTGCGCGGTGGTGTGCAGCCGGTCGATGGCCTCGGTCGCGATCGCCACGGCGGTGTCGAAGCCGAAGGTGCGATCGGTGTACATCAGGTCGTTGTCGATCGTCTTGGGCACGCCCACCATGGGGATGCCGGCCTGCTGCAGGCGGTGCGCGATCGACATGGTGCCGTCGCCGCCGATGGCCACCACGGCGTCGAGCCTGAGTTCGTCGCGCGCGTAGCGCACGGCCTCGGCCGACACGTCGGCGTTGCCGCGCAGGTGGTAGGCGAAGGGATTGGCCTTGTTGCTGGTGCCCAGGATGGTGCCGCCGAGCGTGAGGATGCCGGAGACGTCGCGCAGCGAGAGCGGGCGGGACTGCTTCTCCACCATGCCCGCGAATCCGTCGACGAAGCCGACGACCTCGGCACCCCGGTCCAGGATGAGGCTCTTGGTGACCGCCCGGATGACTGCGTTCAGCCCGGGGCTGTCGCCGCCGCCGGTGAGGATGCCTACTCGCCTGGGAACGGTCATGGCAGGAATGGGTGGCGCGGCTGGCGGGGATCGAACCCACGACCCTTGGCTTCGGAGGCCAATACTCTATCCACTGAGCTACAGCCGCATTTGATGCGAGCGTGCATTATCGCCGATGCCCGCCGTCCTGCCGGGCCGCGGCCTCGGCCCGGGGCCGGCGCGGGGGTGCTCGCTATAATTACCGGTTGATCCCGAAATCGAGATTTCATTGAGGACGCCCATGAGCGACGCGCACGAAGAAGCCCACACCGGCCCGATCAAGACCCCCAAGCAGCTGCTGATCGCGGTGCTGTTCTCCTTCCTGGTCCCGGTCTTCGTGATCATCGCCCTGGTCGCCTTCGTGGTGGCCGAGAACAAGCCGGCGGGCGCGCGGGACGGCGAGAAATACGTGCTGGGCGGCGTGAGCGCCCAGGACATGGAGCGCGGCGTGGCCCAGCGCATCCGCAAGGTCGGCACCGTGGAAGTCCGCGATGCCAACCGCCCCCTGGCCAGCGGCCAGCAGGTGTTCCAGGCGCAATGCACGGCCTGCCACAGCACCGGCGCGGCCGGCGCGCCCAAGGCCGGCGATGCCGCCGCCTGGGCCGCCCGCATCAAGACCGGTTTCGACGCGCTCGTGCAGTCCGCCCTGAAGGGCAAGGGCGCGATGGCGCCGCAGGCCGGCGGCGAATTCAGCGAAGTCGAGATCGCGCGCGCCGTGGCTTTCATGGCCAACTCCGCCGGCGCCAAGTTCGCCGAGCCCGCGGCACCGGCCGGTGGCGCAGCCGCCGCAGCGCCTGCCGCTGCTGCGGCTCCTGCCGCTCCGGCCCCGGCTGCCGCCGCCACGGCTGCTCCCGCCGCTGCGGCGACCGCTGCCGCTGCAGCCGCTCCGGCTCCCGCCGCCGCCCCCGCGCCCGCGCCCGCGACCCAGGTCGCTGCCGCCGGCGCCGGCGGCCAGGCCCTGTACCAGCAAGCCTGCGTGGCCTGCCACGCCGCGGGCGTGGCCGGTGCGCCGAAGCTGGGCGACAAGGCCGCCTGGGCACCCCGCCTGGCGCAGGGCGTTCCGGCCCTCGTGAACAGCGCGCTCAAGGGCAAGGGCGCGATGCCTCCCAAGGGCGGCAGCGCGGCACCGGATGCCGACATCAAGGCGGCCGTGGAATACATGGTGGCGCAGTCGAAGTAAGCGCGCCCCTCGCACGAAGAAGCCGGCCCCGCGCCGGCTTTTTTGTGCCCGTGACGCGGATCAGCCCGGGGTGTTCGCCGCCGCCAGTGCCGCGGGGCTGCGCACGAAGCCGTAGCGATCCGGCAGGTCGGCACTGCGCACTTCGGCGGGTTGCCAGCGCCCGGACTCCACGGCTTCCGAGGCCTGCACAATGTCCTGGGTGTGCACGATGCCGATGCCGTGCTCGGTCTCCAGGTAGAGCCGCCCGCTTTCGTCCACCAGGCAGGCCTTCACCTGCGCGGGCAGGCCGGTGTGGCTGGTGACGCCGGCGTCCGGCGCGACCCGCCAGATCCAGGGCGTCGCCTGCAGTTCCACGTACACCCGCTGCGGGCCGTTCTGGAAGAACCACTGGCCGCGGTCGTCGTGTTCGTAGTTGCGGTGGATGAAGTCCACCAGCTTCTCGTGCCGCAGCAGCGAACCCTTGGCGGCGGGGAAGGCGCCGGCGGCCTGCACGCGGTCGTCGCGCATGTACCAGTTGCCGCGCTCGTCCAGCCCCAGCCAGCCGTAGCAGTTCGGCACGTTGGGCCACTTGGCCATGGCCTGGCGCACGATGTCGTCCATGGCCCATTATGGGCGGGCGGGCTCAGCGCAGGAAGGCGTCGTAACCGGTCTTGAGGATGAGCGCGCTCACCACGAAGATGAACACGACGCGCACGAAGGAAGCGCCATGCTTGAGCGCCATGTGCGTGCCCAGCAGGCTGCCCGCCACATTGGCGATCGCCAGCGCCAGTGCGTAATGCCACCACACATGGCCCTTGAGTGCGAACAGGATCAGAGCGGCCAGGTTGGTGGCCGTGTTGATCAGCTTGGCCGCGGCCGAGGCATGCAGGAAGTCGTAGCCCAGCACCCGCACGAACAGGAACACGAAGAAGCTGCCGGTACCCGGCCCGAAGAATCCGTCGTAGAAACCGAGGACGGCGCCGATCGCGCAGGCGGCCAGCGTCTGCGCGCGGCCGGCCAGGGTGGGGGCGTGGTCGCGGCCCAGGTGCTTGCGCGCCAGGGTGTAGAGCAGCACGCCCAGCAGCACGAAGGGCAGCACCCGGCGCAGGAACTCGGGGAGATCACCGTCACGGCCCAGGCGCCGAGGAAGCTGCCCGCGAAGCCCGCCGCGGCGGCCGGCAGCAGGGTGGGCCAGTGCATGTCGACGCGGCGGCTGTACTGCACGGCCGACAGGGCCGTGCCCCAGACCGAGGCGCTCTTGTTGGTGCCGAACAGGGTGGCCGGGTGCGTGGTGGGGAAGACCGCGAAGAGGGCGGGCACCAGGACGAGCCCCCGCCACCCACGATCGCGTCGACGAAACCCGCCAGCACCGAGGCCAGCGACACCAGCAGCAACTCCATCGCCCCGATTGTCGCAGGCGGCTCTGCAGTACTTTCGACGGACCAATAAAAAGCGCCGCATCAGCGGCGCCTTGAGGGTGTGCGGCCCGCTTTGCGCGGTGCCGTCCAGATTCGTCTTGTTGCTGTTCTTCGGGGGCTTGTCTCCTCGGTCCCTCGTCCTGTCGCGCCCGGGGGCGCAACGCGAGTGCGTGGAATGTACAGGCCTGCACGGGGACGGTGCATTGGGGCTTTCCCGGCCGCGGGCGGGAGTTTGCGGCGAATCAGGAAAGCGCTGCTTGTGACAAGTTAACGCATGCGACCGAGCGGCGCGGTCCGGAACGCGTCTAGCGCCGCGCGTCCCGCGCGATCCACTCGGCGGCCTTCTCCGCCATCATCAGCACAGGCGAGTTGGTGTTGCCGCTGGTGATGGTGGGCATGGCGCCGGCATCGACCACGCGCAGGCCGGCGATGCCGCGCACGCGCAGCTGCGAGTCGAGCACCGCGCGCGGATCGTCGTCGCGGCCCATCGCGGTGGTTCCCACGGGGTGGAAGATGGTGGTGGCGATGTCGCCTGCCAGCCGCGCGAGGTCCTCGTCGGTCTGGTACTGCGGGCCGGGCCGCCACTCCTGCGGCTTGAAGGGCGCCAGCGCCGGCTGCGTCGCGATGCGCCGCGTCACGCGCAGCGAGTCGGCCGCCACCTTGCGGTCTTCCGGCGTGCTCAGGTAGTTGGTCGCGATCGCCGGCGCGTCCTGGAAGCGGTTGCTGCGGATGCGCACCCAGCCGCGGCTGGTGGGGTTCAGGTTGCAGACACTCGCCGTGAAGGCATTGAAGCTGTGCAGCGGCTCGCCGAAGGCGTCCAGGCTCAGGGGCTGCACGTGGTATTCGATGTTCGGCCAGGGCTGGTCCGGCGAGCTGCGCGTGAAGGCGCCCAGCTGCGAGGGCGCCATGCTCATGGGGCCGCTGCGCTTGACCACGTACTCCATGCCGATCTTCAGCTTGCCCCACCAGCTGCTGGCCAGCGTGTTGAGCGTGGCCACGCCGTCCACCTTGTACACCGCGCGCACCTGCAGGTGGTCCTGCAGGTTCTCGCCCACGCCCGGCAGCTCGTGCACCAGCGGGATGCCGTGCTGCCGCAGCAGGTCGGCGGGGCCGACGCCGGACAGCTGCAGGATCTGCGGCGAGCCGATGCTGCCCGCGCACAGCAGCGTCTCGATGCTCGCTTCGACCCGCGTCATCTCGTCGCCGGTCCACACCTCGGCGCCGGTACAGCGCTTGCTGCCGTCCGGCAGGGTCTCGAACAGCAGGCGGGCCACCTGGGCATTGGTCCAGAGCTCGAAGTTGGGCCGCCCGTAGCAGGTGGGCCGCAGGAAGGCCTTGGCCGTGTTCCAGCGCCAGCCGTTCTTCTGGTTCACCTGGAAGTAGCCCACGCCCTCGTTGCTGCCGCGGTTGAAGTCCTCGCTGTGCGGGATGCCCGCTTCCTGCGCCGCCTTGGCGAAGGCGTCCAGCACGTCCCAGCGCAGGCGCTGCTTTTCCACGCGCCACTCGCCGCCGGCGCCGTGCAGCGCGTCGGCGCCCTTGTAGTAGTCCTCGTGCTTCTTGAAGTAGGGCAGGCAGTTGTCCCAGGTCCAGTTCGCATCGCCCACGCCTTGCGCCCAGCCGTCGTAGTCGCGCGCCTGCCCGCGCATGTAGATCATGCCGTTGATGCTGGAGCAGCCTCCCAGCGTCTTGCCGCGCGGATAGCGCAGCTTGCGGCCGTTCAGGCCGGCGTCCTCTTCGGTGTAGTACAGCCAGTCGGTGCGCGCATTGCCGATGCAATAGAGGTAGCCGACCGGGATGTGGATCCAGTGGTAGTCGTCGCGGCGGCCGGCCTCGATCAGGAGGACGCGCTTGGAGGGATCCGCGGAGAGCCGATTGGCAAGAAGGCACCCGGCCGTGCCGGCCCCGATGATGATGTAGTCGAACGTCGTGTCGCTCATGCCTTCTTGTCTCCTCGGAGCGCGCGTCGCGCGCCGCCCCCACCCCAGCCCTCCCCCGGAAGGGGAGGGAGTGAACAGCCTTACTTGGCTGTCGGCATTACAAACTCGGCGCCTTTCCCGATGCTTTCGGGCCAGCGCTGCATGATCGACTTCTGCTTGGTGTAGAAGCGCACGCCTTCCTCGCCGTAGGCATGCATGTCGCCGAACAGGCTCTTCTTCCAGCCGCCGAAGCCGTGCCACGCCATCGGCACCGGGATCGGCACGTTCACGCCGACCATGCCGACCTGCACGCGACGCGAGAACTCGCGCGCGGTGTTGCCGTCGCGCGTGAACAGCGAGACGCCGTTGCCGTACTCGTGGGCGTTGATCAGGTCGGTCGCTTCCTTCAGGTCCTTCGCGCGCACGCAGCCCAGCACCGGACCGAAGATCTCTTCCTTGTAGATCTTCATGTCCGGCGTGACGTTGTCGAACAGCGTGCCGCCCAGCCAGAAGCCGTTGTCGCAGCCGGCGCCGGCCTTGGCGCCCTGGAACTTGCGGCCGTCGACCACCAGCTTGGCGCCTTCGGTCTGGCCTTGGCCGATGTAGCCCGTGATGCGCTCGTGCGCCACCTTGCTGACGATGGGGCCCATCTCCGCGTCGAGCTCGACGCCGTTCTTCACCTTCAGCGACTGGGTGCGCTCGGCGAGCTTGGCCATGATCTGGTCGGCGGCGTCGCCCACCAGGATGCCGACGGAGATCGCCATGCAGCGCTCGCCGGCGGAGCCGAAGGCCGAGCCGATCAGCGCGTCGACCGCCTGGTCCATGTCGGCGTCGGGCATCACCACCATGTGGTTCTTGGCGCCGCCCAGGGCCTGCACGCGCTTGGCGTGCTTCGCGCCCGTTTCGTAGATCTTCTGCGCGATCGGCGTGGAGCCGACGAAGGAGATCGCCTTGACGTCCGGGTGCTCCAGCAGCGCGTCGACGGCGTCCTTGTCGCCCTGCACCACGTTGAACACGCCATCGGGCAGGCCCGCTTCCTTGAGCAGTTCGGCCATGCGGATCGAAGGAGTCGGGTCCAGCGGGCTGGGCTTGAGGATGAAGGTGTTGCCGGCGGCGATGGCCACCGGGTACATCCACATCGGCACCATCACCGGGAAGTTGAAGGGCGTGATGCCGGCCACCACGCCCAGGGGCTGGCGCATCGTCCAGTTGTCGATGCCGGTGGAGACCTGGTCGGTGTAGTCGCCCTTGAGCAGCTGCGGGATGCCGCAGGCGAATTCGACGATGTCGATGCCGCGCGTGACTTCGCCCTGCGCGTCGGTGAACACCTTGCCGTGTTCGGCAGTGATCATGCGGGCCAGCTCGTCGCGGTGCTTGTTCAGCAGTTCCAGGAACTTGAACATGACGCGCGCGGCGGATCGGCGGCGTGTCGGCCCAGGCCGGGAAGGCGGCCTGCGCGGCGGCGACGGCCTGCGCCACTTCGCCGGTGTTGGCCAGTGCGACTTGGCCGCTGACCTGGCCGGTGGCCGGGTTGAAGACGTCGGCGCGGCGGCCGCTCTGGCCCGGCACCAGCTTGCCGTTGATCCAGTGTTCGATGGACGCCGTGGCGGCGGCGGGGCGGGACTTGTCAGGAGCGTTCATGAGGGGTCTTCCGTGCAACGGAGGGCCAGTCTAGGCCCGGGCGGGCGGTTTGGAAATACGCGGGCGCTGACCAGATTGTTTGAGAAAATGAACAATCCACCATGAATGCCGGCACCACCCCCGTCTTTTCCGACCTGCACCTGCTGACGGTGCTGGCCGAAACGCGCAGCTACACGCAGGCCGCGCGCCGCCTGGGCATCTCCAAGGCCTCGGTCAGCGGCCGCATCGCCGAACTGGAACGGGCGGCCGGCGTGCCGCTGGTGCGCAGGACCACCCGCTCGGTGGGGCTCACGCAAGCGGGGCAGCAGCTGGCCGACGAAACGCGCGCGTCCTTCGAGCGCATCGCGCAGAGCTTCGCCGGCATCCGCGACCTCGCCGGCTCGCCGCGCGGGCTGCTGCGCGTGACGGCGCCGGTGGCGCTGGGCCGGCAGTACGTCGCCCCTTCGCTGCCGGCCTTCCTGCTGCAGTACCCGGAGATCCGGCTCGAGCTGGACCTGGGCGACCGGCTGGCCAACCTGCCGCAGGAAGGCTTCGACATCGCGATCCGGCACACGCAGGCTCCGCCCGAAACGCACGTGGCGTGGCAGCTCTGCGCCTCGCGCTCGCTGCTGGTGGCCAGCGCGGACTACCTGCGCCGCCACGGGCGGCTGTCGCATCCCTCGGAGCTGGCGCAGCGCGCCTGCCTGCTGTACCTGCGCGACACGGCGGGGCAGAGCTGGTCCTTCGAGCGTGGCACCGGCCGCAAGGCGGAACGCGTGGTGGTCGCGGTGGACGGGCCGCTACGCGCGAACAACAGCGAGGTGCTGCGCGAAGCGGTGCTGGGCGGCCTGGGCATCGGCCTGCTGCCGGACTTCAGCGCCGCCGCGCACCTGGGGCCGCGCCAGCTGGTGCAGGTGCTGCCGGAATGGCGGCCGCTGGGCTTCTTCGGCGACGGGATCTATGCGATCCGGCCCTGGGCGCCGCAGGTGCCGCGGGCGGTGCAGTGTTTCGTGGATCACCTGAAGACGGTGTTCGCGGGCGGGTTCCTGGCGTGATCGCTGGGGTGCCGCTTCGCTTGCACCGCCAGCCTACAGGGGCCCGCCCGCCGGACTCGTAGGCTGGGGCGGCCGCGGCCGCCGAAGGTGAGCGACGCGAACCCCAGCGATCAACGCCACCCCGGAGGCACCGCCACCGGCATCGCCAGCAGGATCTGCCCCATCCCCTTGCCTAGCGGATCGTTGCGCAGCGACGCCGTGCCGCCGCCATCCAGCGCCTCGCTGCACAGGAAGTTCATGGCATGGATGCCGGGCACGTCGTAGCGCACCACGTCGCCCGCGACCAGGTGGCCCAGCCAGGCCTTCACCCGCTCGGGCGTGAGCTGCCCGCGCAGCCAGGGCAGCCACTCGGGCCGGCGGGCGATCACGCCGATGTTGGACTGGTTGCCCTTGTCGCCGCTGCGCGCCCAGGCCAGTTGCACCAGCGGAACCTGCGGCCAGTCCTCGCGCGGGAAGATGGCGTCGGGGGCGGGCGTGGGATCGGGCGGCGGCACCGGGGCCTGCCCGGCAGGCACGGCGATTTCATGCACTTCGCTGCCGATGCGCACCTGCGCCTGCACCCGCTTCTTGTCCACCATGAAGGCGAACTGGCGGATGCAGGGCGAGGGGCTGGGCCGGCCGCCGGCGCCGGTGGTGCCGGGCGACCAGCTGGTGCCGGCCGGCGCGATCTCGCGCGCGAACAGCTCCAGTGCCTCCTTCTGCGGATGCATCACGGCCACCTGCAGCACGGCTTCGCGCACGTCCTGCGTGCGCGCATGCGGCCCGTAGTTGGCGAGCTCCGATCCCAGCACCTCGATGTGGGTGCGGGTGTAGGGCAGCCAGCGGCGCTGCGCGAACAGCTCGCGCGTGCGCGCCAGGATCGCCTCGCCGGTGCGCTGTGCCTTGCGCGCGGCGTCGAGCCCCACGATGGTGAGCTGCGCGGTGCAGCGGAAACCATCCAGGTAGGTGGCCGAGACCTTGTAGCCGGGCCCCGGCGGCAGGCGCGCGCACCCGTCACCCGCACGCGGTGCTCGCCCAGCTGCTCCAGCTGGACCTGCGTGAAGTCGCAAGTGACGTCGGGCAGCAGGTAGCGGCGCGGATCGCCGATCTCGTACAGCATCTGCTCGGCGATCACCGCCGTGTTCACCAGGCCGCCGGTGTCGCGCGGCTTGGTGACCACGAAGCTGCCGTCGGCCTGGCACTCCAGCACCGGGTAGCCGATGTGCGCCCAGTCCGGCACCGCTTCCCAGTCGGTATGCAGGCCGCCGGTGGCCTGGCAGCCGCATTCGATGATGTGGCCGGCCAGGCTGCCTTGCGCCAGCCGGTCGAAGTCGTCGGCGCGCCACTCGAAGGCATGCATCAGCGCGCCCAGGGTCACGGCGCTGTCGACGCAGCGGCCGGTGATCACCACCTGCGCGCCGGCCTCCAGCGCGGCGCGGATCGGCAGCGCGCCGAGGTAGGCATTGGCGGTGAGCAGCCGTTCGGGCATGGGCCGGCCGTTCTGCAGCTCGCGCACGCCCTGCTCGCGCAGTTCGGGCAGCAGCGGCAGCACGTCGTCGCCGCTCACCACCGCGATCTTCAGCTGCACGCCCTGTTCCGCCGCCACTGCCGCCAGTGCCTGCGCGCAGGCCTGCGGGTTCACGCCGCCGGCGTTGCTGATCACGCGGATGCCCTTGCGCGCCACGTCGCGCACGATGGACTTCATGGTCACGTCCACGAAGTCGGTGGCGTAGCCCAGCTCGGGCTTCTTCGCGCGCGCCGCTGCCAGGATCGACATGGTGAGTTCGGCGAGGTAGTCGAACACCAGGTAGTCCAGCTGCCCGTGCGCCACCAGCTGCGGCGCGCCGATGCTGCTGTCGCCCCAGAAGCCGGAAGCGCCGCCGATGCGCACGACCTTGTCCATGCTCAGCGGCCCTTCCACTGCGGCTTGCGCTTCTGCTGGAAGGCGGCCTGCCCCTCGCGCGCGTCCTCGGTCAGCGTGAACAGCGCGATCTGGCTTTCGGTGAAGGCCATGGACTCCTCGAAGGCCATGGTGTCGATGCTCTTCATGGTGTAGATGCCGCGCCGGATCGCGGCCGGCGACTTGTCCAGGATGCGCTGCAGCAGCCAGTCGAGCTTGCCGTCGAGGTCCTCGTCCACGTGGTTGACCAGGCCGATGGCCAGCGCCTGCTCGCTGCCGATGCTCTCGCCGGTGATGCACAGCTCGGCCAGCTGGCGCCGTGGCACCAGGTGCTGCAGCACGGTGAGCACCTGCGCCGGGAACACGCCGACCTTCACTTCGGGCAGGCCGAAAGTGGCGTGCTTCGCGGCCACGGCCAGGTCGCACATGGCCAGCAGCCCCATGCCGCCGGCCATGCAGGCGCCGTTGACGCGCGCCACCAGCGGCAGGTGGCTGGCACGGGCGCATCGCAGCAGGCGCGCCAGGTGGCCGGTGGGGTCGGAGTAGTCGCTGGTGAAGGCCTGGGCGTTCTGCAGGTCGGCGCCGGCGCAGAAGGCCTTCTCCCCCGCCCCGGTGATCACGATGGCGCGCAGCTCGCGGTCGGACTGGGCGGCATCGATCGCGTCGCCCATGGCCCGCAGCACGGCGTGGTTCATGGCATTGCGCCGCTCCTCGCGCTGGATGGTCAGCCACAGCACGCCGCCACGGCGCTCCACCCCGAGGTCGGCAGGGTTCGTTGTCATCGCGTGCTCTCCTTCCAGCCGCGTTATACCCGCGCTGCGCGGCAGGGCCGTTCTCCTACACGACAGGGGCAGGCTCTACCGTTACGATGGTTGCCCCCAGACATGACCGATCTCACGCCCCGCTTCGAACAGGCGCCAGCACCCGAAGGCCGGGCCATCCGGCTCCTCGGCGAGTGGACGGCCGCCCAGTTCGGCCGCCCCCGCGTGTTCCGCGAGGTGCGCCGCATCCTGCCCGGGGACAGGGGCGGGCAGCTGTGGGACCTGCGGCAGGCCGTGCAACTGGATCACGTGGGCGCGCAGCTGCTGTGGGACCACTGGGGACAACGCTGGCCCGAGCAGGTGGAACTGCTGCCGCCGCAGCGCGCGATCCTGGAGCGGGTCGCGCAGTACACGACGCCGCCGCCGCGGCGCACGCGCCTGGGCCTGCGCGGGATGTACCTCGCCCTGGGTGCGTACGTGCTGCGCGCCCTCGGGCACATGAAGGGCTTCGTGCGCCTGATCGGCCAGCTCACGCTGGACCTGCGCGAACTGGTGCGGGCCTTCCACCGCGCACCCTGGCGCGATTTCTCCGGGCACCTGTACCACATCGGCGCGACCGCACTGGGCATCACGGCCCTGGTGGGCGGGCTGATCGGCGTGGTGCTGGCCTACCTCACCTCGCAGCAGCTGCGGCGCTTCGGTGCCGATGCGTACATCGTCGACATCCTGGGCATCGCGCTGATCCGCGAACTGGGCCCGATGCTGGCGGCCATCCTGGTGGCCGGCCGCTCGGGGTCCGCCATTACCGCGCAGATCGGCGTGATGCGGGTGACCGAGGAACTGGATGCGATGCGGGTGATGGGCATCTCGCACACCTACCGGCTGGTCATGCCGCGGGCGATGGCGCTGTCCGTCGCCATGCCCCTGATCGCCGCGTGGACCACGGTGGCCGGACTGATCGGCGGCATGATCGCCGCCGACCTGTCGCTGGGCATCAGCCCGATCTTCTTCCTCAAGGCGCTGCCGGGCGCGGTGAGCCTGCCCAACCTGGTGCTCGGCCTGTCCAAGTCGGTCGTGTTCGGCATCCTCATCGCCCTGATCGGCTGCCACTTCGGCCTGCGGGTACAGCCCAACACGGAGAGCCTCGGCCAGGGCACGACCTCGGCGGTGGTGACCGCGATCACCGTGGTGATCCTGGTCGATGCGCTCTTCGCCGTGCTCTTCAGCAACGTGGGCATGTGATGGCGGACGCGGTCCTCACCCCCATTCCCGCCGACGGGCCCATCGTCGAGATCCGCAAGCTGACGTCCGCGTTCGACCTGCCGGACCGGCGGCTGGTGATCCACAAGGACCTGGACCTCACCGTCAACCGGGGCGAGGTGCTGTCCATCGTCGGCGGTTCTGGCTCCGGCAAGACCGTGCTGCTGCGCCAGATCCTCGGCCTGGAGCGGCCCGCGGCCGGCGAGGTGCGCATCATGGGCCAGCCGCTCCACACGCTTTCGCAGCGCGGCGCTTCCAGCCGCATCGGCATGCTGTTCCAGCACGGCGCGCTGTTTTCCGCCTTCAACGTGCTGGAGAACGTCGCCTTCCCGCTGCGCGAACTGAAGACGCTGCCGCAGCGGCTGATCGACGAAGCGGCGATGGTGTGCTTGCAGATGGTGGGCCTCAAGCCCGCCGACGCGCAGAAGATGCCGTCCGAACTGTCGGGCGGGATGATCAAGCGGGCCGCCCTGGCCCGGGCGCTGATCATGGATCCGCCGCTGCTCTTGCTGGACGAGCCCACCGCCGGGCTGGACCCGGACAGCTCCGATGCCTTCGTGCACCTGCTGCGTTCCCTGCACCGCGACCTCGCCCTGACTGTCATCATGGTCACCCACGACCTGGACACGCTGTTCGAGCTGTCCACGCGGATCGCGGTGGTGGCCGACCAGCGGGTGATCGTCGCCGGCCGCCCGAAGGACGTGATCGCCTTCCGCCACCCCTTCATCGAGGACTTCTTCCTGGGCGAACGCGGCCAGCGGGCGATGGAACTGCTGCGCGAATATCCCTTCGCGATCTAGAACATGAAGAAAGGTTGAAACACACCATGGAAAACAAGGCCCACGCGATGGCCGCCGGCATCTTCGTCGCGATCCTGTCGGCGCTGGTGCTCGCGCTGGCCGCCTGGCTGACGCGCGACACCGGCGTGCGCGACGTGTACGAGATCTCGACGCGCGAATCGGTCACCGGCCTGCAGGAGCAGGCGCCGGTGCGCTTTCGCGGCGTCGACGTCGGCAAGGTCAAGCGCATCGGCTTCGACCCCAAGCAGATGGGCAACATCCTGATCCGGCTGGAGATCGACCGCGACACGCCGCTGACCCGCGAAACCTTCGCGACCCTGAGCTACCAGGGCGTCACCGGCCTGGCCTTCATCCAGCTGGCCGACGAGGGCCGTGTCGCCGCCAGGCTGCAGCCCAACGACGAGGTGCCGCCGCGCATTCCGCTGCGCCCGGGCCTGATCGCGCGGCTGGAGGAAAAAGGCGAGGTGATCCTGGAGAAGGTGCAGGAGGCGACCGAGCGCGTGAACACGCTGCTGGGGGACCCGAACCAGAAGCGCATCGCCGTCGCGCTGGAGAACATCAGCCAGGCGGCCAGCAGCACCAACCAGCTGGTCACGCGCATCGACGGCACCATCAAGAACGGGCTCGACCCGGCGCTGCGCGAGGCCACGGTCACCTTGCGCGGCACGCAGAAGACGGTGGACCAGGTCGGCGCCGCGGCCGCGCAGTTCGGCCAGACGGCGCAGCGCCTGAACGCCCCGGGCGGCGCGATCGACCGCGTCTCCGAAGGCACCGACGCGTTGGCGCACGCGGCCGAGACCTTCAGCGTCGGCACGCTGCCGCGCATCAACCGCGCCACCGACGAAACGACCCGCACCGTGCGCACGCTCAACCGCGCGGTCAACGAACTCACCGAGAATCCGCAGATGCTGATCTATGGCGATGGTGCCGCGCAACCCGGGCCGGGCGAGCCCGGCTTCCGCGCGCCGGGAGGGCGGCGATGAGGCGATGGCTGCTCGCCGCGCTGGCCGCCCTGGCGCTGGCCGGCTGCAAGGCGCTGCCGGACAAGCCGGTGCGCCAGACCATGTACGACTTCGGCCCCTCCTCGCCGGTGGAGACCGCGGCCACCAGCCGCGGCGCGCTGGTGCTGCCGGAAGTGGAGGTCACCGGCATCCTGGAGACGCCGGCCCTGCTGTACCGCCTGGGCTACGAGGACGCACACCAGCTGCGGCCCTACGCCTATGCGCGCTGGAGCGCGCCGCCCGGGCAGCTGCTGCGGCAGCGCCTGCGCGACGTGCTGGGACGCGATCGCGCCGTGCTCGATGCGGCCGCGGCCGCGGCGCTTTCGCGGCGCGGCGGCACGCCGCCGCCGGTGCTGCGGGTGGAGCTGGAGGAGTTCAGCCAGCTGTTCGATTCGCCGGGTGAGAGCAAGGGCGTGGTGCGCGTGCGCTGCACGCTGCTGGAAAACACCGGCGGCGGCGAGCGCCTGGTGGCGCAGCGCAGCTTCAACGTGCAGCGCCCCGCCCCCAGCGCCGACGCACCCGGCGGCGTGCGCGCGCTGACCGCCGCCACCGACGCGGCGGCGCAGGACATCGCCAGCTGGCTGCAACAGCGCTGAAGCCATGGCCGCCGCCGTGCCGCTGGAAGAACGGATCCGCGCCGCCGGCCTGGAGGTGGCGGGTTGCTGCGAACAGCTGTCGCAGTGGCCCGGGCTGCTGGAGCACAGCACGCTGCTGCAGGACTTCACGCCCAAGGAAGTGGACGTGCTCGGCTCCCTGATGCTGCAGGTGCGGGCCAAGCCGCCGGGCGACATGCTGATCCGCGAAGGCGACATCAACGACTGGATGATGCTGCTTCTGAGCGGCACGGTGGACGTGGGCAAGCGCATCGGCCCCGACGCCAACCACGAGGAGCGCGGGGACAACACGCGGCTGGCGGTGCTGCGGCCCGGCACCGTGCTGGGCGAGATGTCGATGTTCGACGGCGAGCCGCGCTACGCGAGCTGCTGGGCGCTGAGCGCGGTCGAGGCCGCGGTGCTCGACCGCGAGGCCGTGGCACGATTGATCAAGACGCGCCCCGACATCGGCGCCAAGCTGCTGGTCAAGCTGACGCAGCTGCTGGCCCAGCGCCTGCGCAACACCAGCGCCCAACTGGTGAAGGTGCTGCAGCGGCACGTGGCGTGAGACGACGAAGGAGGATGGAGATGTTCAAGGCACTGGTGCTGGAGAAGGAACCCGAATTCCGCGCGAGCGTGCGCGAGGTGGACGAGGGCTTCCTGCCGGAGGGCGACGTCACGGTGGCGGTCGAATACTCGACGCTGAACTACAAGGATGGCCTGGCCATCACCAACAAGTCGCCGGTGGTGCGCAGCTGGCCGATGGTCGCCGGCATCGACGGCTCCGGAACGGTGCTCGAAAGCAGCGCGCCGCAGTGGAAGGCGGGCGATGCGGTGGTGCTCAACGGCTTCGGCGTGGGCGAGACGCACAAGGGCTGCCTGGCCGCCCGTGCGCGCCTGAAGTCGCAGTGGCTGGTGCGCCGGCCGCAGGCCTTCAGCGCACGGCAGGCGATGGCGATCGGCACCGCCGGCTACACCGCGATGCTGTGCGTGCTGGCGCTGGAGCGCCATGGGTTGAAGGCCGGAGAAGGCGAAGTGCTGGTGACCGGCGCCACCGGCGGCGTCGGCTCGGTCGCGGTGGCGCTGCTGGCGAAGCTGGGGCACAAGGTGGTCGCCGCCACCGGCAAGCCGGCGGAAGCGGACTACCTGAAAACGCTGGGTGCCACTGCGATCATCGACCGTGGCGAACTCTCCGCGCCCGGCAAGCCACTGCAGAAGGAACGCTGGGCGGCGGTGGTCGATGCGGTGGGCAGCCACACCCTGGCCAATGCCTGCGCGCAGACGCGCTACGGCGGCGCGGTCGCCGCCTGCGGGCTGGCGCAAGGCATGGACTTCCCCGCGACGGTCGCGCCCTTCATCCTGCGCGGCATCGCCCTGCTCGGTGTCGACAGCGTGATGGCGCCGATGGCGCGGCGCGAGGAGGCGTGGTCGCGCCTGGCGCGCGATCTCGATCCGAAGCTGCTGGAGACGATGACGACGGAGGTCGGGCTGGCGGATGCGGTGGGGGCGGCGCAGAGGTTGATGGCCGGGGAAGTGCGCGGAAGGATCGTGGTCAGGACTTCGTGATCCTTGTAGGTCGGTGGTGAGCCCGAAGGCGAACCCCGACAATCCGCGCGCGTACCGTCGCGGTTCGCCTGCGGGCTCACCACGACCTACATGGAGAGGCGGAACTGCCGCACCGCCTCCACGGTGGTGCAAAGCAAGCCATGCCGCGCCGCGAAAGCAGCCACCTCCGCCCCACGCGCCATGCTCCCGTCCGGATTCATCAGCTCGCACAGCACGCCCGCCGGCTGGCAGCCGGCCAGCTCCGCGAGGTCCACCGCCGCTTCCGTGTGGCCCTGGCGTTCCAGCACGCCACCTGGGCGCGCCACCAGGGGAACACGTGGCCGGGGCTCACGATCTCGCTGCGTTCCAGGGTCGAGCGCAGCGCGCACTGGATGGTCTGCACGCGGTCGGCGGCCGACACACCGGTGCTCACGCCGAAGGCCGCCTCGATCGACTGCGTGAAGGCGGTCGCATAGCGCGAGCGGTTGGTCTCCACCATCGGCCGCAGCTTCAGGGCGCTGGCGCGCTCGGGGCGCATGCACAGGCAGACGATGCCGCTGCCTTCGCGGATCAGCATCGCCATGGTGGCCGCCGTGATGCGGTCGGCGGCGACGATCAGGTCGGCCTCGTTCTCGCGGTCCGCGTCGTCGAGGACGAGCACGGGTTCGCCGGCGCGGATGCGCGCCAGCACCTGGTGGAGGGGCTCAGCGCGATCGCGCGGGCTTCGGTGATGGTTTCGGTGGTCATGAAACGCTCCTGTTGGTTGAACAAAAACGCTTCAAGGCGGCAAAGAACGCGCACGCCTTCCCTTGCGGGCAGGCGCACGCACATCGCACCACGCGAGGCGGCGCGAATCTTCTTTCATCCGGACTGAACAGGCCGTGAGACCTGCAACACCGTCGGCCCCAGCATCGGACTGGGTCTGCTGACCCCGGGGCTGCCTGCGCAGCCCCGGGCGCTCGCGGGCTCGCCACTCGCGTGGCCTACCGCCGGTGGGGAATCGCACCCCGCCCTGAAGACCCCGCCATCGTACGCGCGGGCGAAACACCCCGCAGTCACTGCGGTGTCAGGCGTCCACTTTGGTACTGCTTTGCCCCCAGCACCTATAGTGGCTGCTCCGATGGAGACCGGATCCACTCCCGCAGGGCGCCGCCGCAACCTGCTCGCGCGCCATGCGAGCGTGGCGCAGCGCCGCGTCTCGCGGCTGGACGGCAACGTGCGCGCGCTGCTGTGGTCGGGCACTGCCGGCCTGCTGTTCGTGGTGCTCAACTCGATCATGCGCGCGGTCTCGCTCACGCTCGACATCTTCGAGACGCAGTTCCTGCGCTACCTGATGGGCCTGGCCGTGATGCTGCCGCTGATGGCGCGCGCGGGGCTCGCGGCCTACCGGCCCAAGAACATCGGCGGCCAGTTCGCGCGCGGCGGCGTGCACACCGTGGGCCTGTGCCTGTGGTTCATCGCGCTGCCGCACATCACCATCGCCGACGTCACGGCGATCGGCTTCACCGGCCCGATCTTCATCATGCTGGGCGCGGTGCTGCTGTTCAAGGAGCCGATGCGCTGGGAGCGCTGGCTGGCCGCGGCGATCGGCTTCGCCGGCGTGCTGATCGTGGTCGCGCCCAAGCTGTCCGGCGGCGCCGGCTTCTACAACCTGGTGATGCTGGCGTCGTCGCCGGTGTTCGCCGCTTCCTTCCTGATCACCAAGGCGCTGACGCGCTACGAGCGGCCGGAGGTGATCGTCGCCTGGCAGTCGATCACCGTGACGCTCCTGAGCCTGCCGCTGGCGCTGTGGCACTGGCAGAACCCGACGGCCACGCAGTGGCTGCTGTGCGCCTTGTGCGGCCTGCTCGGGAGCACGGCGCACTACTGCCTGACGCGCTCCTATGCCACGGCCGACATCTCGGCCACGCAGTCGCTCAAGTTCCTCGACCTGGTGTGGGCGACGCTGATCGGCTGGATCTGGTTCGGCGACCATCCGAGCCGCTCGACGATCATCGGCGGCATCGTGATCTGCGCTTCGACGATCTGGATCGCGCGGCGCGAAGCCCGCGGCCCGCGTTAAACCACGCTGTTGGCGATCCCCGCCGACACGTGCCCCGACGGCACGTGCATCGCCGCATGCGTCACGTGCCGGGTCTGGTCGTCGAAGAAGAAGTCCGGCTCGAACTCGCGCAGGAACTCGCCCTTGGGCAGGCCGCCGAGGAACATGGCCTCGTCGACGTTGATCTTCCAGTCCATCAGCGTGCGGATCGCCCGCTCGTGCGCCGGCGCGCTGCGCGCGGTGACCAGCGCGGTGCGCACGCGCATCTGCGGATTGGCCGCCTGCTGCAGCCGGTGCAAGGCGGTCAGCAGCGGCTTGAAGGGGCCGCCGGGCAGCGGCTGGGTCGCCTTGCTCGACTCGTGTTCCTGGAAGGCTTCCAGCCCGCGTGCCTGGAACACCTGCTCGGCCTCGTCGGAGAACAGCACCGCGTCGCCGTCGAAGGCGATGCGCACCTCGTTCGGGTAGTTCGCGCTGGCCAGCACCGATTCGGTCAGCACGCGCGCGGCGGGAAAGCCCGCGGCCAGCGCCTGGCGCACGTCGTCCGCGTTGGCCGACAGGAACAGGTGCGCGCGCAGCGGGCGCAGGTAACCGAAGGGCGAGCGCCCCTGCGTGAACACGCCGCGCTGCAGGTGGATGTTGTTGGCCTTGGCCGAACGGAACACGCGCATGCCCGAGACCGGGTCGTTGCGTGACAGCACGACCACCTCCACCCGTTGCGAAGTGGTGTCGTTGAAGGCCAGCAGCTTGCGGATCAGCGAGAAGGCGATGCCGGGCGACGCCGGCCGGTCCAGGCGCTGCAGCTGCAGCTGCATGTAGCCGGCCGCGTCGCCGCTTTCGAAGACGCGGTTCTCCTCCTCGAAGTCGAACAGCGCCCGCGAGGAGATCGCCACCACCAGCTTGTCGTCCAGGGACACGGAAGCCATGGCCCTATCGTACCCACTGGTTGAGCTGAATGATGGGCAGCAGCACCGCCAGCACGATCAGCATCACCACCAGGCCCATGGCGACGATCAGCAGCGGCTCCAGCAGCGTGGCCAGCTGCAGTGCGCGCCGCTGCACCTCCTGCGACAGCTGCTTGGCCGCCCGCTGCAGCATGGAGGGCAGCTGGCCGGTCTGTTCGCCCAGCCGGGCGAACATGCCCAGCAGGCCGGGGAAGCGCTTCTTCTGCGCCAGCGCGGAGGCCAGCGGCGCGCCTTCGCGCACCAGCACCAGCGCGTCGAGCGCGTCGGCCCGCATCGCCCGGTTTCCCAGGGTCTCGGCCGCGGCCTGCAAGGCCTTCAGGATCGGCACGCCGGCCCCCGCCAGCATGGCCAGCGTGCCGGCGAAGCGCGCCGCGTTGTAGCCGCGCGAAAGCCGGCCGACCAGCGGCAGCGTCAGCCAGCCGGCGTCGAAACGCTCGCGGAAGGCCCGATTGCGCAGCGACAGGCGCAGCATCGCGAAGGCCGCCGCCAGCACCAGCAGCAGCGCGATGCCCCAGCTGCGCAGGAAGGCGCTGAAGGCCAGCATCACCACCGTCAGCAGCGGCAGCGCGCGCTTGCTGCCCGCGAACACGTTGGCCACCTGCGGCACCACGTAGGTCATGAGCAGTAGCACGATCACCAGCGCGGCCACCGTCACGATCGCCGGATAGAGCGTGGCCGCCATCAGCTTGGCGTTGAGCGCCTGCCGCTCCTCCAGGTCGTCGGCCAGCCGCTCCAGCACCACGCCCAGGTGGCCGCTCTGCTCGCCGGCGCCCACCACCGCCACGTAAATGTCGGAGAACTCGCGCGGAAAGCGCGACAGCGCCTTGGCGAAGGAGGAGCCCGCGTTCACCTCGGCGCGCAGGGCGGCGATCAGGTGGTGCTGCTGCTCGTTCTCGGCCTCGTCGGCCAGCGCGGTCAGCGCCCGCTCGAGCGTCAGGCCCGAGCCGACCAGGCCGGCCAGCTGCCGCGTCCAGATCGCCAGCCCGGTGGAATTGAACACCGCCCGGCGCAGGGACAGGGCGGACGCGACCGCCTCGCCGCGCGTCTCGCCCGAGGAGACCGGCTTCACGGCGAGCGGCACCAGGGCACGGCCGCGCAGCAGGCCGCGCGCGGCCCGGGCGGTGTCGGCCTCGATCACCCCCTTCTGGGTGGCGCCCTCGGCGTCCAGTGCCTCGAATGCATATGCAGGCATGGCGGCATGATACGGGCCGCGCCCGGCCGGAAGGAACGCGGCTGAGGCGCCGGCCTACAGGGCCCGGGCCGCGGCTGGGGTAGCGTGCTGGCTCGCAACCAGGAGAACGACCATGGCCAGCCCACCCGGGGTCGCACCCGACCGCATAGCCCGCGTGCAGGAGCAAGGGTGAAAGGCCCCATGCGGCCGCTGCTGCTCGCCTTCGGCGCGGTGCACGCGCTGATGGCGGCGCTGTTCGCGATCGCCGCGCTGGTGCTGACCGGCGTGGCGGCGGTCTCGCTGTGGGAAGCGGCGTGGGCCGGCCTGGTGCCGAAGACGGCGCAGATCATCATCGAGGCGGTCGGCGTGCTGGCCGCCGCGGTGGTCGCCCTGCAGATCGCGCAGACGATCGCCGAGGAGGAAGTCGTGCGCATGGCGCAGGTGAGCGCGCCCACGCGCGTGCGCCGCTTCCTCTCGCGCTTCCTGGTGGTGCTGGTGGTTGCGCTGGTGATCGAGGGCCTGGTGATGACGCTCAAGGCCCTGCACGAGCGCCCGGCCGACATGCTCTATTCGGCGGCCCTGATCATCGCGTCCGCCGTGCTGCTGGCGAGCTGGGGCTGGTTCGTGCGCATGAACCGCTATGCCGAGGAACTGGAGCCGCAGGCGCTGGAGGAGGCGAAGGCCGAGGACCGGAAGGTGCAGTAGGATCGCCGCCGAAAGCGAGATCCTCCATGACCCCGTCCCGACGCTCCTTCCTGGCCGCCACCGGCGGCGCCACCCTGTGCGGCCTGTGGCCGGCGAGTGCCTTCGCGCAGTCGTGGCCGACCAAGCCGGTGCGCTTCGTCGTCCCGTTCGCGCCGGGCGGCAGTTCCGAGATCATCGCGCGCGCCACGGCCGGCGAGCTGACCAAGCAGCTCGGGCAGAGCGTGTTCGTGGACAACAAGCCGGGCGCCTCGGGCAACATCATCGCGATGGCGGAGGTCGCGCGGGCGGACGACCAGCACACGCTGATCCTGGGCCACATCGGCACGCTGGCGGTGAACCCGTACATGTACGACAAGCTGCCCTACGACGCCAACAAGGACTTCAAGCCGGTCAGCCTGCTGGCCAAGGTCCCGAGCCTGTACGTCGTCAACCCGGGCGTGCCGGCCAAGGACCTCAAGGAGTTCATCGCCCTGGTGAAGGCCAAGCCCGGCCAGATGAACTACGGCTCCGCCGGCAACGGCAGCGCGGGCCACCTGGCCATGGAATACCTGAAGATGACCGCCAACATCTTCATCACGCACATCCCGTACAAGGGCACCGGCCCGCAGCTGACCGACCTGCTGGCCGGCCGGCTCGATGCGGCTTCCGTCGGCGCCTCGGCGATCCTGCAGCACATCAAGTCGGGCAAGCTGCGCTGCATCGCCACCGGTTCCACGCAACGCCTGGCGCAGTTGCCCGACGTGCCCACCGTGGCGGAGCAGGGCTTCCCCGGCTTCGAGATGACGCAGTGGTACGGGATGCTGGCCCCGGCCACCATGGCGCAGGCGAACATCGACCGCCTCGCCGCCGAGACGCAGAAGGCGATGAAGTCGCAGGCCGCGCTGGAGCGCCTGAACCAGGATGCCGCGCAGTCGGTGGGCGGCAGCCCGGCGCAGTTCGCGCAGTTCATCGCCGCCGAGCAGAAGCGCTGGAAGCAGGTCGTGGAGCGCGCGAAGATCAAGCCGGAGTGAGCTGGGTAGGTCGGTGGTGAGCGGCGCAGCCCGAACCCCGACGCCGCCTCACAACTGCCGCAGTTTGAAGCGCTGCAGCTTGCCCGTCTCCGTGCGCGGCAGGCTGGCCACAAACTCGATCTCGCGCGGGTACTTGAAGGGCGCGATCATGGCCTTCACGTGGTCCTGCAGCGTGCGCACCATCGCCGCATCCGCCTGGTGCCCCGGCTTGAGCACGCAATAGGCCTTGACGATCATGCCGCGCTCCTCGTCGGGCTTGCCGACGACGCCGCATTCGGCCACGGCCGGGTGCTTCAGCAGCGCATCCTCGACCTCCGGGCCGCCGACGTTGTAGCCGGAGGTGATGATCATGTCGTCGGCACGCGCCTGGTAGATGAAGTAGCCGTCGGCGTCCTGCAGGAAGGCGTCGCCGGGGTAGTTCCAGCCGTCCTTCACGTAGTTGGCCTGGCGCGGATCCTCCAGGTACTTGCAGCCGGTGGGGCCGATCACGGCGAGCTTGCCGATGGTGCCGCGCGGCACTTCGCGCCCTTCGTCG
The DNA here is from genome assembly GCF_013087525.1 of Ramlibacter montanisoli. Classification (GTDB taxonomy): domain Bacteria; phylum Pseudomonadota; class Gammaproteobacteria; order Burkholderiales; family Burkholderiaceae_C; genus Ramlibacter; species Ramlibacter montanisoli. Next base: position 4,138,280 of record NZ_JABFCS010000001.1, read on the forward strand.
TCGACCACCTTCGCGGTGTAGCCCGGCACCACCTTGCCCACGGCGCCGCGCCGCACCTCGGCGCCGGCCGAGGAGATGAAGATGTGGAACATCTCGGTGGCGCCGATGCCGTCCAGCATCTCGAGGCCGGTGGCGTCCTTCCACAGCTGGCGCGTGGCGTCGGGCAGGCCCTCGCCGGCGCTGACGCTGGTGCGCAGCTTGCCGATCCCCAGCTCGCGCGCGAAGGGCGCGGCCTGCCGGTAGAAGGTGGGCGCGGTATAGCAGATGGTGGCGCCGACGTCGCGGATGGTGCGGATCATGTTCTCCGGCGTGTACGGGCCGTCCGGGAAATACACGGACGCGCCGGCCCACATCGGGAACATGAGCAGGCCGCCCAGGCCGAAGGTGAAGGCCAGGGGCGGGCTGCCGACCACGATGTCCTCCGGTGTCGCGCGCAGCACGTGGCGCGGCCAGGCTTCGCAGGCGGCCAGCACGTCGCGGTGCGTGTGCACGGCGGCCTTGGGCTTGCCGGTGGTGCCGGAGGTGAAGGCGAGCAGGGCGATGTCGTCGGCGGCCGTGGGGCAGGCGGCGAAGAAGGGCCGCTTCTGCGCGGCGCGCGCCTCCAGCCCGTCGGCCTCCGCCGCGTTGAAGCGCACCACGGTGCGCAGGCCCGGCCGCTCCTTGCGCGCGAGTTCCAGTTCGTCCAGCAGCTTCGCGTCGCACAGCGCCAGCGCGGGTTGCGCCTTGTCGATGATGTCGCCGAGCTCTCGCGCGCGCAGCAGCGGCATCGTGGCCACCGCGATGCCGCCGGCCTTCACCACCGCCAGCCAGGCCAGCGCCATGGCGACGGAGTTGCCGCCGCGCATCAGCACGCGGTTGCCGGGCACCAGGCCCAGGTCTTCCACCAGCACGCGGCAGATGCGGTCGACTTCCTCCCGGGCCTGCACGTAAGTGAGCGTGCGCTGCGGCGAGCGCAGCATGGGCCGCGTGCCCCAGCCCTTCTCCCCGGCCCGGTCCAGCAATTCGGCGACCAGGTTGAACTGCGGCGGCAACTGCAGTTCGGGCAGTTCGTAGCGCAATTGCGGCCACTGCTCGCGCGGCGGCAGGCGGTCGTGCACGAAGCGGTCGACCTGGGCGGAGGCGATCGGGGCTCTCATGCGGCGGTCTCCTGGCGCGGTGCGTTGGCCTGTTCCTTCACCTTGCCCAGCAGCTTGTGCAGGGTGGCGATCTCCTTGTCGCTCAGGCTGGAAAAGGCCTCCACGATCCATTCCTCGTGCTGGCGGGCCATGTCGTGGAACTGCTTGCGGCCCTTGGCGGTCAGGCGCACGCGGTAGGCCCGCCGGTCGCCGGCGACGTCGATGCGCTCGACCAGCCCTTCGCTCACCAGCTGGTCGGTGATGCCGGTGACGTTGCCGCCGGTGACCATCATCCGGCGCGACAGCTCGTTCATCTTCAGGCCCTCGGGCGCGCGTTCCAGCTGCGCCATCAGGTCGAAGCGGGGCAAGGTGGTGTCGAAGCGGTCGCGCAGCAGCGTGCGGACCTGCTTTTCCACCAGCTGGGTGCAGGTGAGCAGCCGCAGCCACAGGCGCAGTGCCTCGGGGTGTTCGCTGTGGGCTCGCGCTTCGATGTCCATGGGGTCCTTTGCGTGGGGCCTAAATAGTTTAGGCTTGAATAAATCCGGGGGCAAGCTTGCCGCCCGCGTCGCCAGCTCAGGTGAAGCAAGCGTCCTACAGCCCGGCTGTTGACGCCGCGGCCGGGAGTCGCCAAGAATTTGCGCATGGAGCCGCTGCTGCAGAAGCTCGAAGCGCAACTCGCCGCCCTTCCCGTGCCCGTGGCGCTCGGCCTGCCGGGCATGCGGCAGCTCGGCCCCGCGGACGCCGCAGTCCGCCTGGAGTTCCAGGACTGGTCGGGCCTGGCCACCTTCGCGGCGGGCCACATCGGCAAGATCGCCGAGGATTACGTCGAGAAGCGCGTGCGCATCGAGGGCCGCATGCGCGACGTGATGGCGGCGGGGGCGAGCCTGCTGCCGGGCAGCCCGGTGGCCAGCGACACCAGCTGGTGGACGCAGATGCTGCGGCGGGCGCGCTCCCTGGCGCTGCACACGCCGCAGAAGGACGCGGAACTGGTCCGCTTCCACTACGACGTCTCCGACGATTTCTACGCGCTCTGGCTCGACCCGCGGCGCGTCTATTCCTGCGCCTACTTCCGCGAGCCGCAGATGACCCTGGCGCAGGCCCAGGAAGCCAAGCTGGACCACATCTGCCGCAAGCTGATGCTGCGCGGCGGCGAGCGCTTCCTGGACATCGGCGCCGGCTGGGGCGGGTTGCTGCTGTGGGCCGCCGAGAACTACGGCGTGAACGCCACCGGCATCACGCTGTCGCGCAACCAGCACGCGCACGTGAACCGGCTGATCGAGCAGAAGGGCCTGCAGGGCCGCGTGCGTATGCTGCTGCTCGACTACCGCGAGCTGCCGGAGGACACGCCCTACGACAAGGTCGCCTCGGTCGGCATGTTCGAGCACGTCGGCCAGGCCAACATGCCGGCCTACTTCGCCAAGATCCGCCGCCTGCTGGTGCCCGGCGGCCTGGCCATGAACCACGGCATCACGGCCGGCAGCATCGAGCCGGGCCAGCTCGGCGCCGGCATGGGCGACTTCATCGGCAAGTACATCTTCCCGGGCGGCGAACTGCTGCACACCAGCCTGGTGCTGCGCGACATGGCCGTAGGTGGCCTGGAGATGGTCGACACCGAGAACCTGCGGCCGCACTACGCACGCACGCTGTGGGCCTGGTCGGATGCGCTGGAGGACCGGCTGGAGGAAGCGCGCGCGGTGCTGGTCGGCACGCACGGCGAGGAAGGCGCGGGCACGGTGCTGCGCGCCTACCGCCTGTACCTCGCCGGTTCCGCCATGTGCTTCGAGCGCGGCTGGATCGGGCTGCACCAGATCCTGGCGGCGCGGCCCGACGGCGACATGCACACGGGCACGCTGCGCGGGGCGCAGTCGGCCTATCCCTTCACCCGCGACTACATCTATCGCCGAGAATGAGCGGATGCTCTACAAGTTCAAATCCAAGGCCGCAGGGGACCTGATCATGCTCGAGCCCAACGGCCGGCGCGTGCTGGAGATCATCGGCAAGGACGCGGGCCCCAAGGGGATCATCCTGCCCGAGGAGATGCCGGGCGCGATGAAGGCGCTGGAAGGCGCCATCGCCCGCGAGGAGGCCGAGCACAAGGCCATCGCCGACGAAGCCAGGGCCAAGGGCGAGGTGCCGCCGAAGTTCGACGCCGTCTCGCTGCGGCAAAGGGCGGTGCCCTTCCTGGACATGCTGCGGCGCTGCAGCAGCGCCGGCAAGGAAATCGTCTGGGGCGTGTAGTCCCAGCCGGACTCAGTCCACCTTCGCGCCGGACGCCTTCACCACCGGCGCCCACTTTTTGATCTCGCGGTCGATGAACTGCGCGAACTGCGCGGGCGTGTTGCCGCTGGGGATCGCGCCCTGGGCCTGCAGCCGCTCCTTCATCGCCGGGGTCGCCAGCGCCTTCGCCGTTTCCTGCTGGATGCGGTTCACGATGTCCATCGGCGTGCCGGCCGGCGCCAGCAGCCCGAACCAGGAACTGGCCTCGAAGCCCTTGAGCGTGGGGCCGCCGGCCTCTTCCACCGTCGGAATGTCCGGCACGGCGGAAGAGCGCGTGGCACTGGTGACGGCCAGCGCCTTGAGCTTGCCCGACTTGATGTGCGACATCGCCGAGGGCAGGTTGTCGAACATCACGTCCATGTCGCCCGCCAGCAGGCTGAACAGCGCGGGGTTGGAGCCGGTGAAGGGGAAGTGCGTCATGTAGACGCCGGTCATGGCCTTGAACAGCTCGCCGGCCAGGTGGATCGAGGTGCCGTTGCCGCTCGAGGCCATGTTCAGCTTGCCCGGGTTGGCCTTGGCGAGCTTGATGAAGTCCTGCACCGTGTGGATGTTGCGCGCGGCCGCCTTCTCGGCGTTCACCACCATCACGTTGGGCACGCCGGCCACCAGCGTGATCGGCTGGAAGTCCTTCTGGCCGTCGTAGGGCATCTTCGCGTACAGCGACTTGTTGATCGCGTGCGTGCCGACCGTTCCCATCAGCAGCGTGTAGCCGTCCGGCGCCGCCTTGGCCACGACGTCGGCGCCGATGTTGCCGCCTGCCCCCGCCCGGTTCTCCACCACGAAGGACTGGCCCAGCGCCTTGGTCAGCTCCTGCGCGACCGCGCGCGCCAGGATGTCGGTGGTGCCGCCGGCGTTGAAGGGCACGACGATGCGCACCGGCTTGGCCGGCCACGCGCCCTGGGCGCGCGCCGCCAGCGGCAGCAGGCCCTGCAGGGCGAGGGCGCCGCCGGAGGCGAGCAGGAGGCGGCGGGAGGAGGAAGGGGAACGGCGCACGGGGTCTCCTTGGATGTCTTCGTTGCCGCCGATCATGCCAAAGAAAAAGGCCTCCCGAAGGAGGCCTGCCTTTGCGGGTCCCGGGGACTCACTCGACGTAGACGTTGGCCGCCTTGATCAGCGGGCTCCACTTGTTGATCTCGGACTGCACGAACTTCTTGTGTTCGGCGGGCTCGACGCGGCGGTCGGTCACGACCACGGCGCCCAGGCCTTCCTGCTTCTTCACGAAGTCGGCGTCCTTCAGGGCGACCTTCAGCGCATCGTTCAGCTTCTTGAGCACCGGCGCGGGCGTGCCCTTGGGCGCGTACAGGCCGTGGAAGATGCTGACGTTGAAGTCCTTCACGCCCATTTCCTGCAGGGTGGGCAGGTCCTTCAGGGCGGGGGTGCTCAGGCGCTTGGTCGAGGTGACGGCATAGGCCTTGACCTTCTTGCCCTCGATCTGTGCCGTGGTGTTGGTGGTCTGGTCGCACATCAGGTCGATCTGGCCGCCGATCAGGTCGGTCATGGCCGGGCCGGTGCCCTTGTACGGCACGGCGGTCATGTCCACGCCCAGCACGTTCTGGAACAGCATGCCGCACAGGTGCGACGCCGAGCCGACGCCGGCGTTGCCCAGGTTGATCTTGCCCTTGTTGGCGTTGATCCAGCCGACCAGTTCCTTGTAGTTGTTGGCCGGCAGCGAGGGCTTGCCGATCAGCGTCATGGGCACGTCGTTGATCAGGCCGACGTATTCGAAGTCGCTGTCGACCTTGAAGGGGATGTTGCGCACCAGCGTGGGCATGGTGGCCATGCCGATGTGGTGGACCATCAGGGTGTAGCCGTCGGCCGGGGCCTTGGCGACCTTGTTGGCGCCGATGGAGCCGCCCGCGCCCGCGGCGTTGTCCACGACCACGGTGGCGCCCAGCGGCTTGCGCAGCGCTTCGGCCAGGTCGCGGGCCACGCGGTCCGTCGGGCCGCCGGCCGCGAAGGGCACGATCAGGGTGATGGGCTTGCTGCCCGGGTAATCCTGGGCGCCGGCGGAAAAGGCGGCAGCGGCCAGGGCGAGCGGAACGACCGCCTGGAACAACTTCTTCATGGGGACTCCAAAGGGGGAAACGGCGCGATCATAGAGACGCGCGCGCGATGATGCATCGCCGGAAGTACTTACGCCTTGTCCTGCATCAGGAATCAGGACTTTTGTCCCGGGGGCCGGGCCGCCGCAGCCCGGCCGTGTGTCGCCCGGATGTCTACTTGTAGCTGCGTGCGTCCTCGATCACCTTGCCGTCGTTGGGCAGGGAGCCCGGCTGCACCAGCTGGATGTCCGCCCGCAGCTTGGTCACGTCGCGTACGGCTTCGCCGATGCGCGCATCCAGTCCCTGGGGCGTGGCCCTGGCCTCGACCTTCAGCGTCATCACGTCGTTGGCCATCTCGCCGGACACGACCAGCCGCGCCTTGACGATCTCCGGGAAGCGGCGGGTGATGTCGGCCACCTGGCCGGGGTGCACGAACATGCCGCGGATCTTGGTGGTCTGGTCGGCCCGGCCGAGCCAGCCCTTGATGCGCATGTTGGTGCGGCCTGTGGGGTCCTCCCCGGGCAGCAGCGCCGACAGGTCGCCCGTGCCGAAGCGGATCAGCGGATAGCCGGGGTTCAGCGTGGTCACGACGACCTCGCCCACCTCGCCCGGGGCGACCACGTCGCCGGTGCCGGGGCGCACGATCTCGACGATCACGCCCTCGTCCACCACCATGCCCTGGCGCGCGCTGGTCTCGTAGGCGATCAGGCCCAGGTCGGCGGTGGCATAGCTCTGGTAGACCTCCATGCCGCGCTCCAGGAACCAGTCGCGCAGGCTGGGCGGGAAGGCTTCGCCGCCCACCATGCCCTTGCGGATCGAGGTGATGTCCGCGCCGGCCTCGACTGCCTTCTCCACCAGGATGCGCAGGAAGCTCGGGGTGCCGGTGTAGGCCACCGGACGCAGCGCGGTGATCGCCTCCAGCTGCTGTTCGGTCTGGCCGACGCCGGCCGGGAACACCGTGCAGCCGATCGCATGCGCCGCCGACTCGAAGATGAACGCGCCGGGCGTCATGTGGTAGCTGAAGCAGTTGTGCACCAGGTCGCCGGCGCGGAAGCCCGCGGCGAACAGCGCGCGGCCGCAGCGCCAGTAGTCGCGCGTGCCGCCTTCGGGTTCATAGATGGGACCGGGCGAGGCGAAGATGTGCGGCATGGCCGGGCCGCGCACCAGCGCGGAGAAGCCGCCGAAGGGATCGACCGGGCGCTGCGCCTTTTGCCGCTCCTGCAGTTCGTGCTTGCGCGTGACCGGCAGGCGGGCCAGGGCCTCGCGCGAGCCGATGCCGCGCGCATCCACGCCGGCCAGGATCTCGCGGAAGGCGGCGGTGGCCTGCTGCGCATGCGCCACCTGCGCCGGCAGTGCGGCCATGAGTTGCGCTTCGCGTTCCGCGGGCGCGCGGGTTTCCAGGCTGTCGTAAAACTGCTTGCTCATTCCTGTTCCCTGTTCGTGTTCAGGCCAGCCAGCGCTTGCGGCGCTTGTAGCTCTTGACCTCGCGGAAGCTCTTGCGCTTGCCGCTGCCGACGCCCAGGTAGAACTCCTTGACGTCCTCGTTGTTGGCCAGGTCGGCGGCCGGCCCGTCCATCACGATGCGGCCGCTTTCCATGATGTAGCCGTAGTCGGCGTACTTCAGGGCCATGTTGGTGTTCTGCTCGGCGAGCAGGAAGGTGACCTGCTCCTTGAGGTTCAGGTCCTTCACGATCTCGAACACTTCCTCGACGATCTGCGGGGCCAGGCCCATCGACGGTTCGTCCAGCAGCACGATGCTCGGGTTGGCCATCAGCGCGCGGCCGATCGCGCACATCTGCTGCTCGCCGCCGGAGGTGTAGGCCGCCTGCGAGGTGCGGCGCTGCTTCAGGCGCGGGAAGTAGTTGTAGACCTTCTCCAGGTTGGCAGCGACCTCGGCGCGGTCGCTGCGCGTGTAGGAGCCGGTCAGCAGGTTCTCCTCGATGGTGAGGTGGGCGAAGCAGTGCCGGCCCTCCATCACCTGCACCACGCCGCGCTGCACCAGGTCGGCGGGCGTCAGCTTCTCGATGCGCTCGCCGCGCAGCTCGATCGAGCCCTTGGTGACCTCGCCGCGTTCGCCGGCCAGCAGGTTCGACACCGCGCGCAGGGTGGTGGTCTTGCCCGCGCCGTTGCCCCCGAGCAGGGCGACGATGCCGCGCTCGGGCACCTGCAGGGACACGCCCTTGAGCACGAGGATCACGTGGTTGTAGATGACCTCGATGCCGTTGACGTTCAGGACAATCTTGCGTTCTTCCATGGCGGTTCCGGTTTTGCTCCTTCCCCCTCCGGGGAAGGCTGGGATGGGGGCACTCGGCGGGGACGATTTCGCGAGCGCGCCCCCACCCCAGCCCTCCCCGGAGGGGGAGGGAGGAAGTCAGGTCAGGTTATGACTGGCAGTCCGCGGGCGTGCGCGGGGTGATCTTCTTTTCGGCCGCGTACTTGGCCGCCGTCTGCTTCACCAGCGGGCGGATCACCTGCTCGTCGGCCTGCAGCCAGTCGGAGCTGAACTTCCACTGCTTGCCGTCCCAGGTGTGGATGCGGGCCCAGGCGGCGCCCATGTGGTCGACGCACGAGGTGCTGATCGGGCGCATCACGCCGGCGAAGCCCAGGCCGTCCAGCTTGGGCTGCGTGAGGTTCAGGTTCTCCAGGCCCCAGCGGACCTGCTCGCCCGTCATGACCTTGCCCTTGCCGAAGCGGTCCTGCGCGGCGCGGATGCCCTCGATGCCGATCATGGCGCTCATGGCGCCACGCATGTACAGCACCTGGCCGACTTCGTCCTTCGGGCCCGTGCCCTGGCCCTTGCCGTGCACCAGCGTCAGGATGTCCTTGACCACCTTGGACTGCGGCTCGGCGCCGTGCTGCATGGTCACCGCGTTGTAGCCCTTGGCGCCATCGCCCACGTCCTTGACGTCCGGCTCGGCACCGGCCCACCACACGCCGTACATCTTCTCGCGCGCGTAGCCCGTGGCCACGGCTTCCTTCAGCGCGGTGGAGTTCATCACGCCCCAGCCCCACAGGAACACGTAGTCGGGGCGGTTCTGGCGGATCTGCAGCCAGGTGGACTTCTGCTCCACGCCGGGCGCCGTCACCGGCAGCAGCGTCAGCTCGAAGCCGTGCATGCGCGCGCGCTCCTGCAGCAGCGGGATCGGCTCCTTGCCGTAGGGGCTGTCGTGGTAGACCAGCGCGATCTTCTTGCCCTTGAGCTTGTCGAGGCCGCCTTCCTTCTTGGCCACGGCCTGCAGGATGGCGTCGCTGGCGACCCAGTAGGTGCCGGCGATCGGGAAGTTCCACTTGAACACGGAGCCGTCGGCGCTTTCGCTGCGGCCGTAGCCGATGGTCACGACCGGGATCTTGTCGGCCGGGGCCTTCTCGGTGATCGCGAAGGTGGCGCCGGTGGACAGCGGCTGCACGAAGGACGCGCCCTTGCTCTTGAGGCGCTCGTAGCACTCGACGCTGCGGGCTGTGTCGTAGCCGGTCTCGCATTCCTCGAAGGTGAGCTTCACGCCGTTGATGCCGCCGCGCGCGTTCACCAGCTTGATGTAGTCGACGTAGCCGTTGGCCCAGGGCGTGCCGTTGGGGGCGTACGGGCCGGTGCGGTAGGACAGCACCGGGATGAACTGGTCCTTCGCCTGCGCGAAGGCGCTGGTCGACAGCCCGGACGTCACCGCCGCCGCCACGGCCGCGACCGCCAGGATTCCATTGCGAAACTTCATGCTTGTCTCCTTGTGAAAAATCAATGCGGGAAGGGCCACAGGCGCAGCTTCTGCTTGCCGGTGGACCACAACTTGGCGAGCCCGTGCGGCTCGACGATCAGGAACCAGACGATCAGGGCGCCGAAGATCATCAGCTCGGCGTGCGACACGCCGGCCGTGGAGATCGTCACCCCGAACAGCGCGGCGAACCAGGGCAGGAACTGGTTCAGGAAGATCGGCAGCACCACGATGAAGGCGGCGCCGAAGAAGCTGCCCATGATGGAGCCCAGGCCGCCGATGATCACCATGAACAGCAGGCGGAAGGACATGTCCACCGAGAAGGCGGCCGGTTCCCAGGCGCCCAGGTAGACGAAGGCCCACAGCGCGCCGGCCACGCCGATGATGAAGGAGCTGACCGCGAAGGCGCTGAGCTTGGCGTACATCGGCCGGATGCCGATCACCGCCGCCGCCACGTCCATGTCGCGGATGGCCATCCACTCGCGGCCGATCGCGCTGCGCACCAGGTTCTTGGCCGCCAGCGCCACCACCGCCAGCACCACCAGGCAGAACAGGTACTTGGCCGTGGCGCTTTCGATCGGGATGCCGAACACCTGCAGGTTGGACACCGAGACCGAACCCGAAGGCGTGTCCATGGTGAACCACTTGATGCGCAGGAACATCCAGTCGGCGAAGAACTGCGCCGCCAGCGTCGCGACCGCCAGGTACAGGCCGCGCACGCGCAGGCTGGGCAGGCCGAACAGGATGCCGAAGGCCGTGGCGCACAGGCCGCCGAGGATCAGCGTCGGGATCAGCGGCATGCCCGGGATGCGGACGAAGAAGTTGTAGGCCCCGTAGGCGCCCACCGCCATGAAGGCGCCGGAGCCCAGCGAGATCTGGCCGCAGTAGCCCACCAGGATGTTCACGCCCAGCGCCGCCAGCGCCATGATCACGAAGGGGATCAGGATGGCGCGGAACATGTAGTCGCTGGCGATCGCCGGCACGAGGAAGAAGGCAACCAGCAGGATGGCCAGCACCGCCCAGCGGTCCTGCAGGATCGGGAAGATCTGCGTGTCGCTGCGGTAGCTGGTCTTGAACTGGCCGTTTTCGCGGTAAAGCATGTCTGTGTTCCCTTACACGCGGTCGATGATCTTTTCGCCGAACAGGCCTTGCGGCCGGACCAGCAGGAAGCCCAGGGCGAGCACGTAGGCGAACCAGATCTCGATGCCGCCGCCGACCATGGGGCCGAGGTAGACCTCCGACATCTTCTCGCCCACGCCGATGATCAGGCCGCCGATGATGGCGCCGGGCACCGAGGTGAGGCCGCCCAGGATCACCACCGGGAGCGCGCGCAGCGCCACCGTGGACAGCGAGAACTGCACGCCCAGCTTGCTGCCCCAGATCATCCCGGCCACCAGCGCCACGACGCCGGCCACGCACCACACCACGACCCACATGCGATTGAGCGGGATGCCGATCGACTGCGCCGCCTGGTGGTCGTCGGCCACCGCGCGCAGCGCGCGGCCGGTGGACGTCTTCTGGAAGAAGACGGACAGCAGGGCGACCAGGGCCGCGGCGATGATCGCCGCCACCAGGTCTTCCTTGTTGATCAGGATGCCGCCCTGGAAGGTGGACTCGAAGGCCATCACCGGGTCCTTGGGCATGCCGATGTCGATCTTGTAGATGTTGCTGCCGAAGATCGTCTGGCCCACGCCCTCCAGGAAGTAGGTGATGCCCAGCGTGGCCATCAGCAGCGTGGCGGCTTCCTGGTTCACCAGGTGGCGCAGCACCAGGCGCTCGATCAGCCAGGCCACGCCGAACATGATCACGCCGGCGATCACGAAGGCGGCGCCGTTGGCGAAGAAGGGGTTGCTGATGCCGGTCCAGGCCGGGATCCATTCGGCGAAGCGCGCCATCGCCAGCGCCGCGAACAGCACCATGGCGCCCTGCGCGAAGTTGAAGACGCCGGAGGCCTTGAAGATCAGCACGAAGCCGAGCGCCACCAGCGAGTAGAGCATGCCGGCCATCAGGCCGCCGAGCAGGATTTCGAGGAAAAAGCCCATGGTGTCCCTGTCAGTGCGAAGTGCCGAGGTAGGCGCGGATCACTTCCGGGTTCTCGCGCACTTCGTCCGGCGAACCGTCGCCGATCTTCTTGCCGTAATCGAGCACCACGACCCGGTCGGAGATGTCCATCACCACGCCCATGTCGTGCTCGATCAGGACGACCGTGGTGCCGAACTCGTCGTTCACGTCGAGGATGAAGCGGCACATGTCCTGCTTTTCCTCCAGGTTCATGCCCGCCATCGGTTCGTCCAGCAGCAGCACCTGCGGCTCCATCGCCAGCGCCCGGCCCAGGTCCACGCGCTTCTGCAGGCCGTAGGGCAGCTGGCCCACGGGCGTCTTGCGGTAGGCCTGGATCTCCAGGAAGTCGATGATCTTCTCGACGAACTCGCGGTGCCGGTTCTCCTCGCGCTCGGCCGGGCCGATGCGCAGCGCCTGCAGGAACAGGTTGCTCTTGATCCGCAGGTTGCGGCCGGTCATGATGTTGTCCAGCACGCTCATGCCCTTGAACAGGGCCAGGTTCTGGAAGGTGCGGGCGATGCCCATCTCCGCGACCTGCCGGCTCTTCATGTGGTCGAAGGTCTTGCCGCGGAAGGTGATGCTGCCGTGCTGCGGCTGGTACACGCCGTTGATGCAGTTGAGCATCGAGCTCTTGCCGGCGCCGTTCGGCCCGATGATCGCGCGCACCTCGTGCTCGCGCACGTCGAAGGAGATGTCGGTGAGCGCCTTCACGCCCCCGAACGCCAGCGAGATGTTGCGCACGTCGAGGATCACGTCGCCGAACTGGCGGCCCGCGGGCTCGGTGGTGGGCGCGGCGGGCGCCGCGGTGATGCCGGAGTGGTTGGGATCTCTCATGATCTTCATGCCGCAGCCCTCATGGCGGGATAGGTCCGCACGTCCTCGATCTTCAGCGTGGCGCTGACCATGCCGGTGCGTCCGTCCTCGAACTTGACCTGGGTTTCGATGTACTGCTCCTTGCGGCCGCCGTACAGCGCGTCCACCAGCACCGCGTACTTCTCGGCGATGTAGCCGCGGCGGACCTTGTTGGTGCGGGTGAGCTCGCCGTCGTCGGCGTCCAGCTCCTTGTGCAGGACCAGGAAGCGGTGGATCTGGCTGCCGGCGAGCTTGTCGTCGGCCGCGAGGTCCGCGTTCACCTTCTCGATGCACTCCTTGACCAGCTGGTACACCTCGGGCTTCTGCGCCAGGTCGGTGTAGCCCGCATACGGCAGGTTGCGCTTCTCCGCCCAGTTGCCCACCGCCTCGAAGTCGATGTTCACCATCGCGGTGACCATGTCGCGCCGGTCGCCCATCGCCACCGCTTCCTTGATGTGCGGGAAGAACTTGAGCTTGTTCTCGATGTACTTGGGCGCGAACATCGAGGCGTCGGCCAGGCGGCCCACGTCCTTGGCGCGGTCGATGATCTTCAGGTGGCCCTGCGCGTCCAGGAAGCCGGCGTCGCCCGTGTGGTACCAGCCTTCGCCGTCCTTCACTTCGGCCGTGGCCTCCGGGTTCTTGTAGTACTCCTTGAGCAGGCCGGGCGAGCGCGCACCAGGATCTCGCCGGTGTCGGTCAGGCGGATCTCCACGTCGCGGCAGGGCACGCCCACGGTGTCGGCATGGACCTGGTTGTCCGGCTGCATGCAGACGAACACCGCGGTCTCGGTGCTGCCATAGAGCTGCTTCAGGTTGATGCCGATGGCGCGGTAGAAGGTGAACAGGTCGGGGCCGATCGCCTCGCCGGCGGTGTAGGCCACCCGCACGCGCGACATGCCCAGGTTGTTGCGCAGCGGCCCGTACACCAGCAGGTTGCCGATCGCGTACTTCAGGCGGTCCGCCGCGGCCACCGGCTTGCCGTCCATCAGGGCGGGACCCACGCGGCGCGCCACGTCCATGAAGGCGTGGAACATCCGGCGCTTGATGGCGCTGGCGTCTTCCATGCGGATCATCACGCTGGTCAGCAGCCCCTCGAAGATCCGCGGCGGCGCGAAGTAGTAGGTCGGCCCGATTTCCTTCAGGTCGATCATCACCGTGCCGGCGGACTCCGGGCAGTTGACCACGTAGCCGCACGCGAGCCACTGCGCGTAGCTGAAGATGTTCTGGCCGACCCAGGCGGGCGGCATGTAGGCCAGGACTTCTTCCTTCTCGGTCAGGCGGTCGAACTCCGCGCCGGCGTGCGCGCGATCGAGCAGCGAGCGGTGCGTGTGCACCACGCCCTTGGGCTGGCCGGTGGTGCCCGAGGTGAAGAACATCGAGGAGACGTCATCGGGCGCGCCCCGGTCCACTTCGGAACGGAAGAACTGCGGGTGCTGGCGCGCGAACACCTCGCCTGCGGCCACCAGTTCGTCGAGTGCCACGATGCCGGTGTCGGTGTACTTGCGCAGGCCGCGCGGGTCGTCGTAGTAGATCGTGGCCAGCTGCGGGCACTGCGGCTGGATCTCCAGCAGCTTGTCGACCTGTTCCTGGTCCTCGGCCAGCGCGAAGCGCACTTCGGCGTTGTTGATCGGGAACACGCACTCCGCGCCCGCGGCGTCCTGGTACAGCGGGATCGGCACCGCGCCGAGCGACTGGATCGCCAGCATGGTGGCGTACAGGCGCGGGCGGTTGGTGCCGATCACCACCATGTGCTCGCCGCGCGTCAGGCCCGCATGGTGCAGGCCGCAGGCGATGTGCTCCACCATGTGCGCGAGGTGCGCCCACGACAGCGATTGCCAGATGCCGTATTCCTTCTCGCGCATGGCGGCTGCGGTGGGCCGCGTCGAAGCGTGCTGCAGCAGCAGCCGCGGGAATGTTGTCTCCATGCCTTGTCCTTCGCCCTGGGGCGTATGGGGCGCAATGTAGGCCCCGGTTTGACGTCGATCTGTCTTTGCGACGACATTCCTAGGGATAGTCCTAGTAGGGCGTGCACTGAGCGCGCACGGTGCTTGATGCACGTCATACGCGGCGGCCATGGGCTTGACTCACGTCAACGGGCCTTGCCTGCCTGCAGTAGATGCTCGCTCCCAACGAAAGAGCATCAACTTGACGCAGAACATCGCGCCGTCCCTCGCCGGCGGGGACCAGGACAGCGGGGACCTCCGGTGGCCCGCGCCCCACCACCTCCGCCTGATCGACAACCGCGCGCCTGGCGAGGCCGAGCGCGCGCTGGTGACGCTCCTGGGCGGCGACAAGCTCCTGGGCACCGTGCTCGCGATCGACTTCGAGCAGCAGCTGCTGGACTTCCAGCCCGAGACCGGCGCGCGCCGCGCGCTGCGCTTCCAGGAGTTCCGCAGCCTGTTCCTCTCGCGTTCGGTGGAACTGGAGCCGGTGCCGATGGAAGCGCCGCCCGGCGCCGTGATGAGCCGGCCCAGGCGCGTGAAGCGCGAATGCACCGTGCAGCTCAAGGACGGCGGGATGCTGCACGTGGACGTGGCGGCGGTGCTGCCGCGGCGCGCGGGCCTGTTCCTGTACGTGGTGAACTACTCGGACGCGGTGCTGCGCTGGTTCGTGCCCGTGCAGGCCCTGGTGCACTACAAGCTGGCAGGCGCCGGCGCGACCTCGCTGCAGGACCAGATCCTGCACACCTGCAGCCGGGGCAGGCCGCCAACACCTGCGAGTTCTTCGGCAAGGCCAAGAGCGAGACGCGCCAGGAAGTCGAGGACGCGCTGCAGCGGCGCAAGCTCGCCAGCCAGGACCTGGGCGAGGTGCTGGTGCAGGACGGCCTGATCACGCCGCAGCAGCGCGACGAGGCCATCGAACGGCAGAAGCAGGGCGACGCGCGCTCGCTGCACGAGATCCTGTGCGAGGCCGGCGCGGTCAGCCGCGAGGTGATCCGGCAGGCCATGGTCAGCCAGCTGGGCGTGCCCTCGGTGCAGCTGGCGCGCTTCCCCTTCGACCCGAACGCGCTGAAGGCGATCACGCCCGAGCTCGCCCGCAAGCACAAGGCGATGCCGCTGTTCCGTTCGGAAAAGCGGCTGGCCGTGGCGCTGGAGAACCCGCTGTCCTGGCAGGCGCTGCACGAGCTGGAGTTCTTCACCTCACTGAAGGTCGATCCCTGCCTGGCGCCCGCCGCGGAGCTGGACGCCGCCATCGAGCAGTTCTACGGGGACGGCAAGGGCCGCGAGAAGATCGGCCAGCTGCTCAAGAAGCTGGGCGAGGAGGGCGGCGGGCAGCCGGAGCGCACCGCGCACGACGCGGTGGGCGAATCGGACAACACGCTGGTACGGCTGGTCAACAAGATGATCAGCGACGCCTGGGAACAGGGCGCCTCCGACGTCCACATCGAGTCGCGCGGCGACGACAAGCCCAGCCGCGTGCGCTTCCGCCAGGACGGGGTGCTCACGCCCTACATCGAGGTGCCGCCGAACTTCCGCTCGGCGCTGATCTCGCGCCTGAAGATCATGGCGGAACTGGACATCTCCGAGCGCAGGCGGCCCCAGGACGGCCGCATCCTGTTCGGCACCTTCGGCGAGCGCCCCATCGAGCTGCGCGTGCTGACCATGCCCACCGCCGGCGGGCTGGAGGACGTGGTGATGCGGATCCTGTCCGCGCCGCGTGCGATGTCGGTGGACAGCTGGGTCTGGCGCCGCCCGACCTGGTGAAGCTGAAGGAAGCGGCGCACCGCTCCTACGGCCTGGTGATGGTGTGCGGCCCCACCGGCTCCGGCAAGACCACCACGCTGCACTCGCTGCTGGCGCACATCAACACCGCGGACCGCAAGATCTGGACTGTGGAGGACCCGGTGGAGATCACCCAGGACGGCCTGTGCCAGGTGCAGGTCAACCCCAGGCTGGGGCTGGACTTCCCCACCGTGCTGCGCAGCTTCCTGCGTGCCGATCCCGACGTGATCATGGTGGGCGAGACGCGCGACGCGGAGACCGCGCGCACGGTGACGGCCGCGGCGCTGACCGGGCACCTGGTGTTCTCCACCATGCACACCAACAGCGCGGTGGAGAGCGTGCTGCGACTGATCGACCTGGACGTGGACCCGTTCAATTTCTCCGATGCGCTGGTGGCGGTGGTCGGGCAGCGCCTGGTGCGCAGCCTGTGCCATTGCAAGCAGCCGCACGTGGCCAGCGACGAGGAGATCGCTTACCTGGCCCGCGAGTACTGCCGTGAAAGCGGGCAGGACCCTGGCGAGATCGCGGCGCGCTGGCGCAAGCGCCATGGCGATGCCTCCGGAGCGCTCACGCTGCAGGCCCCGCACGGCTGCCCGGACTGCGAGAACAGCGGCTACAAGGGACGGCTGGGGGTGTATGAGCTGCTGGTGAATTCGCCGGCGCTCAAGGCCGCGATCCAGCGCCGCGCCAATTCGGGCGAGCTGCTGCGCCTGGCGCTGCAGGAAGGCATGACCACGCTGGAACAGGACGCGATCGAGAAGGTCCTGCAGGGGCAACTGGACTTGAAGCAGGTCCTCACCAGCTGCCGCTGAAGCAGAATCGGGGGCGCCGCATCCCCGATCCCCATGGCCACCGAACTCACCCTCCACCAGCGGCGGCGCGACCCGACGCCGCAGGAGCTCGCCGGCATTCCCTGGCTGGCGGTGCTGCAGGCGGCGGAGCGCGAGGTGGCGGTGCGCAACATCAAGGTGGGCGACGCGATGGCGGGCGACTACGTCTGCCGCGTCGGGCGGCCGGTGACCTACTGGTTCGGCGTGGTCGAAGGCCTGCTCAAGATGAGCAACGAGAACGCACAGGGCCAGACCATCACCTTCAGCGGCCTGCCGCCCGGCGGATGGTTCGGCGAGGGCACGGTGCTCAAGCGCGAGATCTACCGCTACAACATCCAGGCGCTGCGCCGCAGCGTGGTGGCGGGGCTGCCGGCCGACACCTTCCACTGGCTGCTGGACCACTCGATCGGCTTCAACCGCTTCGTGATGAACCAGTTGAACGAGCGGCTGGCGCAGTTCATCGCCGCCCGCGAGATCGACCGCATGAGCAACCCCGACCTGAGGGTTGCGCGCAGCCTGGCGGCGCTGTTCAACCCGGTGTTGTTCCCCGGCGTGGGCGAGGTGCTGCGCATCACGCAGCAGGAACTGGCCTACCTGGTGGGCCTGTCGCGCCAGCGCGTGAACGAGGCGCTGTCGTCGCTGCAGGAACAGGGCATCATCCGGGTCGAATACGGCGGCGTCCGCATCCTCGACCTGCAGGCGCTGCGCTCCACTCCCTTCCCCCTCCGCAACGATGCCTGAAGCACCAGCCGCCCCCGGCGGCACCACCCGACTGAACAAGCGCATGGCCGAACTCGGTCTGTGCTCGCGCCGCGAGGCGGACGACTGGATCGCCAGGGGCTGGGTGAAGGTGGACGGCGCGGTCGCCACCATGGGCCTGCAGGTGGCCCCGCAGGCGCGCATCGACATCGACCCGCGGGCGCGCGGGCAGCAGCGCGAGCAGGTGACCATCCTGCTGCACAAGCCGATCGGCTACGTGAGCGGGCAGGCCGAGGACGGGCACGAACCGGCAGTGGTCCTCGTGCAGGGACGCAACCGCTGGAAGGACGACCGCTCGCCGCACCGCTTCGTGCCCGCGCAGCTGAAAGGCCTGGCGCCGGCCGGCCGGCTGGACATCGATTCCACCGGGCTGCTGGTGCTGACGCAGGATGGCCGCGTGGCGCGCCAGTTGATCGGCGAGGACTCCGGCGTCGAGAAGGAATATCTCGTGCGCGTGGCCTTCGGCGCGGTGAGCAACGACGTGCAGGCCGCCTTCCCGCCGCAGCAGCTCGCGCGCCTGCGCCACGGCCTCACGCTCGACGGGCAGGCGCTGAAACCCGCGAAGGTGGACTGGCAGAACCCGGAGCAGCTGCGCTTCGTGCTCACCGAGGGCAAGAAGCGCCAGATCCGGCGCATGTGCGAGCTGGTCGGCCTGAAGGTGGTGGGGCTCAAGCGGGTGCGCATCGGCCGCATCACGCTCGGCCAGCTGCCGCTGGGCCAGTGGCGCTACCTCGCGCCGCACGAACGCTTCTGAAGGAGAAGGCATGCAACGCAGGATGTGGATCGCGGCCGCCCTGGTGGCCGCCGCGCTGCAGGGGCCGCGCGCGCGCAGGGCGTGGTCAACGCGATCTGCAGCACGGACCAGTCCTGGTGCGAGCTGGCGGCGCAGGAGTTCAGCAAGGCCACCGGCGTGCGCGTGCTGCAGACGCGCAAGCCCACCGGCGAGGCGCTGGCGCAGCTGCGCGCCGAGGCGGCCAACCCCAAGACCGACCTCTGGTGGGGCGGCACGGGCGACCCCTACTACCAGGCGGCGGAAGCCGGGCTGCTGGAGCCCTACCGCCCCGACTACCTCGGCGACCTGCACGGGTGGGCCGTGCGGCAGTACGCCATGAGCCAGAACCACGTCGGCGGCTTCTACACCAGCGCGATCGGCTTCGGCTGGAACGAGGAGGTGCTGAAGAAGAAGAAGCTGCCGGCGCCGAAGTGCTGGAAGGACCTGCTGGATGCGCGCTACCAGGGCGAGATCGAAACCTCGCACCCGGCCTCGAGCGGCACGGCGTACACGATCCTCGCCGGCCTGGTGCAGCTGATGGGGGAGGACGCCGCCTTCGACTACATGAAGAAGCTGCACCGCAACGTCACGCAGTACACGCGCAGCGGCACCGCCCAGGCCCGCAGCGTGGCCAAGGGCGAGGTGGGCATCGGCATCAGCTTCATCTTCGGCTTCGACAACGAGCGCCTGACCAACAAGTTCCCCGTCTACGCCGCCGCGCCCTGCGAGGGCACGCCTTACGAGATCGGCGGCATCGCGCTGGTCAAGGGCGCGCGCAACCGCGAGGCGGCCAAGCGCTACTACGACTGGCTGATGGGGCCGGCCGGCCAGCAGATCGGCGCCCGCGCCAACAGCCTGCAGGTGCCGGCCAACAAGACCTTCCGGCCGGATCCGCGCATCCCCACGATCGACGCGGTGCGGCTGATCAAGTACGACTTCGAGCGCTTCGGCAAGGCCAGCGAGCGCCGGCGGCTGGTGGAACGCTGGACGCGCGAAGTGGAGTCCCAGCCCCGCTGAGAGCCGCGTTCGCAGGCAGGCGGCGCGGCCCGGCCGACCAAAGGGCAGGGCGCGCGGCCTGCTCTTCCATAAACTCTGCTCTTTGTACTACTACAAGGAGCGGCCATGGCAGGCAGCCTGAACATCGTCGGTTTCGGCCGGGACGACTTCGACAACGTCCTGTCGAAGCTCACCGCCAAGGAGGTCGACCAATTGGCCTTCGGCGCCGTGCAGCTCGATGGCAAGGGCACCATCCTGCAGTACAACGCGGCGGAAGCCAGCATCACCGGCCGCGACGCGAAGGCGGTGATCGGCAAGAATTTCTTCCGCGACGTGGCGCCCTGCACCAGCACGCCGACCTTCAAGGGCGTGTTCGACGCCGGGGTGCGGGACGGCAACCTGAACACGATGTTCGAGTACGTGTTCGACTACAACATGAGCCCGACCAAGGTGAAGATCCACATGAAGAAGGCCATCAGCGACGGCAGCTTCTGGATCTTCGTCAAGCGCCTGTGACCCTGCCCTGGTGGGAGCCGCGCGCCGTGCTGCGCGGCTTCGTCGCCGACCTGCTGGCCGACGAACTGGCGCGCATGCGGCGCGCCGCCGTGCCGCATGCGCGCCTGTGGACCGACGCGACCCGGCTCGAGGCTGACCTGGGCGTGGATTCGCTCGAACTGATGACCGCGGCCGCCGCGCTGGCCGAGGCGCTGCACCTGCACGCTTCGGGCATCGAGGATTACCTGCTGGCGCGGCGCACGCTCGGCGACTGGGTGGACATCGCGCGGGCCGGCCTGGAGCGGTACAGCGAGTGCCTCACCTTCCGCACCTCGGGCAGCACCGGCCTGCCCAAGCCCTGCCTGCATCCCCTGGCCACGCTGCGCCAGGAAACGGCGCACCTGGCCACGCTGTTTCCCGGGCGGCGCCGCATCCTGGCGGCGGTCCCCGGCCACCACATCTACGGCTTCCTGTTCACCGTGCTGCTGCCGCGCGAGCTGGGCGTGTTCTCGGACGCGGTGCAGGACCTGCGCGGCAGCACGCCCGCATGGCTGGCGCGCGGTGCGCAGCCGGGCGACCTGGTGGTCGCGCACCCCGAATTCTGGCGCGCCGTGGCACGCACCGTTCCGGCCCTGCCGCCCGACGTGGTGGGCGTGACTTCCACCGCGCCCTGCCCCGACGAGGTGGCGCTGCAACTGCAGGGCACCGGGCTGTCACGGCTGGTGCAGGTGTACGGCGCGTCCGAGACCGCCGGCATCGGCGCGCGGGATTCGCACGAAGCGCCCTACGCCTTCTTCCCGCACTGGCGGGTCGATCCGCAGAACCCGCACTGGCTGCTGCGCACGCTGCCGCAAGGCGGCGAGCAGGCGGCAGCCTTGCCCGATGCGCTGGTGCCGGGGGCGACGGCTTGTTCCGCGTGGGCGCGCGGCACGACGACGCGGTGCAGGTCGGTGGCATCAATGTGTTCCCGGCGCGCGTGCGCGAGGTGCTGCGCCGCCATCCCGCCGTGCTGGACGCGGCGGTGCGGCTGATGCGCCCCGACGAGGGCACGCGGCTGAAGGCCTTCATCGTGACCCGGCCGCCCGCGCCGCCCGCGCCCACGCTGCTGGCCGACCTGCAGCACTGGATCGACCGCGAGCTCAGCACCCCGGAGCGGCCCAAGGCGATCCGCTTCGGCGCGCAGCTTCCGGTGACGCCGTCGGGCAAGGCGGCGGACTGGAGCCTGCACGACTGACGCGGCTCAGGCCGCGGGGCCGGACAGCAGCAGGTCCCCCACCGCTTCGACGGCCGCCGCCGTGGCGGCGTCTTCCTGCATGCGCTGCTGCACGGCGTCGAGCAGCAGCGGCAGCGCGGGGTCGTTCAACAGCCCGGCGCCGAACTCGCGCGACAGCTCCGCTTCCAGGTAGAGCCGCACCGCCTTGCGCCGGCGGTCGGGGTCGCCGCGGTCGATGGCGCCGATGCGCTGCGCCATGCCTGCCGCCTGCGCGCCTGGGGGCGCGGCAGCTCCTGCGGCACGGGCCCGCTGCGGCACGCGGGCGCGCTCGCGCGCGGCCGCGAGCTGCGCCTGCAGGGCGGCCGCCAGCTGCATCCTGGGGTCGATGGTCGTCACGCCCATACATCCGCGGCCTGGCGCTTTTGTTTAGCCCATGAAAAAAGCCGCGGCTCTCGCCGCGGCTTCCTCTTCGCTTGAAGGCCAGCCTTCAGGCAGCGGACATCACATGTCCATGCCGCCCATGCCGCCCATGCCACCCATGCCACCACCGCCCATGGCGGGGGCCTCTTCCTTCGGGGCTTCGGCGACCATGGCTTCCGTGGTCAGCATCAGGGACGCGACCGACGCGGCGTTCTGCAGCGCGGTGCGGGTCACCTTGGTCGGATCCAGGATACCCATCTC
Source organism: Ramlibacter montanisoli (assembly GCF_013087525.1). Classification (GTDB taxonomy): domain Bacteria; phylum Pseudomonadota; class Gammaproteobacteria; order Burkholderiales; family Burkholderiaceae_C; genus Ramlibacter; species Ramlibacter montanisoli. The sequence goes on from NZ_JABFCS010000001.1 coordinate 4,159,801, forward strand.
GATCATGTCGCCATAGGTGTCGTTGGCGGCGTTGAAGCCGTAGTTGCCCTTGCCGTTCAGCACGGCGTTGACCACCACGGACGGCTCGCCACCAGCGTTGGCCACGATCTCGCGCAGGGGAGACTCGACCGCCTTCAGGACCAGCTTGACGCCGGCGTCCTGGTCGGGGTTGTCACCCTTGATCGTGCCGGCCGCCTGGCGGGCGCGCAGCAGGGCCACGCCACCGCCGGCCACGATGCCTTCTTCCACGGCAGCGCGGGTGGCGTGCAGCGCGTCTTCCACGCGAGCCTTCTTTTCCTTCATTTCCACTTCGGTCGCGGCACCGACCTTGATCACGGCAACGCCGCCGGCCAGCTTGGCCACGCGCTCTTGCAGCTTCTCACGGTCGTAGTCGGACGTGGCTTCCTCGATCTGCACGCGCACTTGCTTGACGCGCGCTTCGATGTCGGCAGCGGCGCCGGCGCCGTCGATGATGGTGGTGTTTTCCTTGCCCACTTCGATGCGCTTGGCCTGGCCCAGGTCGGCCAGCGTCACCTTCTCGAGCGTCAGGCCGACTTCTTCCGAAATCACCTTGCCGCCGGTCAGGATGGCGATGTCTTCCAGCATGGCCTTGCGGCGGTCGCCGAAGCCCGGCGCCTTGACGGCCACGACCTTCAGGATGCCGCGGATGGTGTTGACCACCAGCGTCGCCAGCGCTTCGCCTTCGACTTCTTCCGCGATGATCAGCAGCGGACGCGAAGCCTTGGCGACCTGCTCCAGCACGGGCAGCAGGTCACGGATGCTCGAGACCTTCTTGTCGTACAGCAGCACGAAGGGGTTGTCGAGCAGCGCGGACTGCTTTTCCGGGTTGTTGATGAAGTAGGGCGACAGGTAGCCGCGGTCGAACTGCATGCCTTCGACGATGTCGAGTTCGTTTTCCAGGCTCTTGCCGTCTTCGACGGTGATCACGCCTTCCTTGCCGACCTTGTCCATCGCCTTGGCGATGATGTCGCCGATGGAGGCGTCGGAGTTGGCGGAGATGGAGCCGACCTGCGCGATTTCCTTGCTGGTCGTCGTCGCCTTGGAGGCCTTCTTCAGCTGCTCGGTCAGGGCCAGCACGGCCTTGTCGATGCCGCGCTTGAGGTCCATCGGGTTCATGCCGGCGGCCACGTACTTCATGCCTTCGCGGACGATGGACTGGGCCAGCACCGTGGCGGTGGTGGTGCCGTCACCGGCGATGTCGCTGGTCTTGGAAGCGACTTCCTTGACCATCTGCGCGCCCATGTTCTGCAGCTTGTCCTTCAGCTCGATTTCCTTGGCCACGGACACGCCGTCCTTGGTCACGGTGGGGGCGCCGAAGGAGCGCTCGAGCACCACGTTGCGGCCCTTGGGGCCCAGGGTGACCTTGACCGCGTTGGCCAGGATGTTCACGCCTTCGACCATGCGGTGACGCGCGTCAGCGCCGAAAATCACGTCTTTTGCTGCCATTGTTCTTTACCTCTGTGAGATGGATTCGGGGGAGGAGGCTTACGCGACCTTCTTGAGGCCGGCGGCGGGAGCGCCCTCGACCACGGCGAACAGGTCGTCTTCCTTCATGACCAGGAGCTCGTCGCCATCGACCTTGACGGTCTGGCCGGAGTACTTGCCGAACAGGACGCGGTCACCGACCTTGACGTTCAGCGCGATGACGTCGCCCTTGTCGTTCTTGCGGCCGGGGCCCACGGCCAGGATCTCGCCCTGGTCCGGCTTCTCGGCGGCGTTGTCCGGGATCACGATGCCGGAGGCCGTCTTGGTTTCTTGCTCGAGGCGCTTGACGATCACACGGTCGTGCAGGGGGCGAAGCTTCATTGCATCTCCTTCAATGGATACAGGGGTTGGACACCAGGAGCGCCAACCGAAGTTAGCGCCCATTAACTAGTGCGCGGAGGGGTGCTGGAGACAGCTCGGCTGTTAGCACTCAACTCCAACGAGTGCTAATGATAAGGGGTTTTGTGTCGGTTTCAAGCGGGGCGGCGCGTAGTCTTCGGCTGACCTTGCCGCGCCGTAGCGCGGGCACCGGCCGCTGGCACTGTAATTTTCACGCACACCACGGCGCCGCTCATCCGTCGCGGGACGGCGCCCATCCGCCGGTGGCCCATCCGTGCGGCGCTCCGCATGGCGCCTGCCCGGCGCTCTCCTCTAATGGACCGCTCGAACAAGAAAACCCATGGAGGGAACCATGCACATCCTCAAAAACGCGCAGCCGCGCTCCTTGCCGTCTTCCTGCTCGCTGCCTGCTCCAGCGTGACCAAGGTGACCGATTTCGAGCACCGCTCGCTCGCCTACGGGTGGGTCGACATCAAGGACGTGGAGATCAACCACGTCAGCTCGATCTACATCCAGCAGTACCGCCCCAAGACGGACGCGCCCTACTACACGACCGGCTTCAAGAAGTTCAAGGACGGCTTCCTGTTCTGGTCGATGGCGCTGCCTGTGGGTTCGCACAAGCTGGACACGATCAAGGGCCAGTCCTGCCTGGGCATCCTGTGCAGCAACACCTTCTACACCTACAACTTCGGCAAGCAGGGTGACGAGGTCGGTGCGGTGGTGATCAAGGCGCCCGGTGTCTACCACCTGGGCTCGTACAAGATGAAGAACGAGAAGAGCGGCTGGCTGGAGCAATCCAAGTTCCAGGTGCTGCCGGCGCCGAACGCGCCCTCGCGCCGTGAAATGCTGGAGGAGATCCTGAAGGACGACGACACGAAGGACACCCCGATCATCGTCGAGCGCATCAAGCGCGAACTGGCGCGGCTGTGATGACCAGGCTCCTCGCACTGATCTTTCCCCTGCTGCTTCTGCAGGCCTGCGCCGTTCCGCAGGCGCTGCCGCCGGCCACCGACCTGAAGGCCGGCCAGGGCGAAGTCGTCGTGATCGGCAAGATCGAACTGGTGCCGCCACTCGAACAGGGCGAACAGAAGTCGCACTGGAACGTGATCGGCGAAAAGCGCATGTTCCGCATGTGGATGGCCACCGGTCCGGAATACCGGCCGGTCACGCCGGGCGCCGTGAAGGCCTCCGAGTTCCAGACCAGCCTGGAGGTCGACTGGGGCACGCCCTTCATGGTGAAGATGGCGCGGCAGCGGACCTTCCTCAACGGCGGCCTGACCTTCCTGGACGGCATCCGGCAGGAAAAGCTCTGGTTCCCGGGCGGCCTGTACTTCGACGTGCCGGCGGACGCCAGGGCCGTCTACATCGGCACGCTGCGCTTCCACCGCAACGACTTCAACTCCATCACGCGGGTGGAGGTCGTCGAGGAGCGCAAGGACATCCCGGTGGTGCTGAAGTCGGGCTCCGCGTCCGAGGTGCGCAGCTCGCTGCTCAAGCGCGCCGTGCCGCCGGGCGGGGGCCGCATGGCCGTGGTCGAACCGAAGGCGTCGGCCAGGTAGCCGGCGCGGCGCGAGCTTCAGCCGGCAGCGCGGCCGAGGATGGGGAACAGCTTGCCCAGGCCCTCGGCCATCACCTCCACGGCCAGCGCGGCGAGGATCAGGCCCATCAGGCGCGTCAGCACGTTGATGCCGGTCTGCCCCAGCACCCGCGCGATCGGGTGCGCCAGCGCGAAGCTCACCGCCGTGACCAGCGCGATCACCACGCCGTAGCCCACCAGCGTGGCCAGCTCCAGCGCGTTGTGCGCGCGGTCGGCATAGATCACCACCGTGGACATGGTGGCCGGGCCGGTGAGCAGCGGGATCTCAGCGGCACCACCGCGATGCTGTTGCCCATGGCCGCCTTCTCCGCGCCCGCCTCCATCTCGTTGCTGGAGGGCTTGGCCTCCGCCGGCTTGGCATTGAGCATGTTCAATGCGCTGATCAGCAGCAGCATGCCCCCGCCCACCTGGAAGCTGGCCAGCGAGATGCCGAAGAACTCCAGGATGCGGATGCCCAGCAGCGCGCAGGTGGCGATCACCAGGAAGGCGGTGATCGAGGCGACGACCACGGTGTGCCGCCGCTGCGCCGACGAGAAGCCCTGCGTGTAGTAGATGAAGAAGGGAATGATGGCCGGCGGGTTGACGATGGCCAGCAGCGTGATGAGCGGCTTGAACTCCATTCAGGCCGCCGCGCGTTGCGCATCCATGCGGGCCAGTTCCTCTTCGCTCGCAGGCTGGCGCCGGCCGAAGAAGCCGTAGCCGTCCATCTCCAGCACCTTGTCGCCGTCCTGGTTGAACATCTCCCAGCGCGAGCGGACCATCCCGGTGTCGGGCCGCTTGCGCAGCGCGCGCGACTCCAGGATGGTGTGACGCAGCGAGAGCCGGTCGCCGGGGAAGACCGGCTTGAGCCACTTGAGGCTTTCCAGCCCGGGCGAGCCCAGGCTGGAGGAATCGCGCAGCATGTGGTCCACGGTCAGGCGCATGGCCAGCGCGCAGGTCTGCCAGCCGCTGGCGCACAGCCCGCCGAACAGCGAGCGGCGGCCGGCTTCCTCGTCGAGGTGGAAGGGCTGCGGGTCGTATTGGGCCGCGAACTCCTTGATCTGCTCGGCGCTCACGGATGTGGTGCCCAGTTCGCGCACCGTGCCGGGCCGCAGGTCCTCCCAGTAGGTCGTGACCGCCATCAGCGCCCTCCCGACACTTCGATCAGAGACATGGTGGTGTAGCTCGCCTCGGGTGAGAGCAGCCACACGATCGCATGTGCCACTTCCTCGGCGCTGCCGCCGCGCTGCATCGGCACCAGGTGCTGCAGCTCGCGCACGCGGTTCGGCAGCCCGCCGGAGGCGTGGATGTCGGTCTCGATCAGGCCCGGGCGCACCGCGTTGACGCGGATGCCTTCGGCCGCGATTTCCTTGGCCAGCCCGATGGTGAAGCTGTCGATCGCGCCCTTGGAGGCCGCGTAGTCCACGTACTGGCCCGGTGCGCCCAGGCGCGCCGCCGCGCTCGACACGTTGACGATCGCGCCGCCCTTGCCGCCGTGCCGCGTGCTCATGCGCTTGATGGCTTCGCGGGCGCAGACGATGCTGCCGATCACGTTGACATCCATCATGCGCTTCAGGCGTTCGACGCTCATTTCCTCGACCCGCGCGGTGCGGTCGACGATGCCGGCGTTGTTCACGAGCGCGGTGAGCCGCCCGAGCTTGGCATCGACCTGGCGGAACAGCTCCATCACCTGGGCCTCGTCGCCGACGTCCCCCTGCAGCGCCACAGCCTTGCCGCCGGCCGAGCGGATCGCGTGCACCACTTCCTCGGCGGCCGCGCCGTTGCGCGCGTAGTTCACCGCGACGGCGAAGCCCTTGCGTGCCGCCAGCACCGCCGTGGCGGCGCCAATGCCCCGGCTGCCGCCGGTGACCAACAGAACTTCGTCCACTGATTGCCTCCACTGCCGCGCTGTGCGACCCCAGCTGATTAGACCAAAAGCCCCGGATTGACGCCGAAGTGCCGGATGAGGGAAGCTCGGCCCCCTTGCATTGACCAACCAGGAGACCGTCACATGGGCCAATTCACGGAACTCAAGGCAGCCGATGGGCAGGCCATCCCCGCCTACGTTGCCCAGCCCAAGGGGCAGGCCAAGGGCGGCATCGTCGTGATCCAGGAGATCTTCGGCGTCAACTCGCACATCCGCTCGGTGGCCGACGGCTATGCGGCGGAAGGTTATCTCGCGGTGGCGCCGGCGATCTTCCACCGCGTCAAGCCCGATGTCGAACTGGGCTACGAGCAGGACGACATGACCGCCGGCATGGCGCTGAAGACCGCCACCGAGGCGCTGTCGTCTCCCGGCGTGATGCAGGACATCCAGGCGGCGATCCAGCATGCGTCGCAGGCGGGCAAGGTCGGCATCGTCGGCTTCTGCTACGGCGGCCTGCTCACCTGGCGCTCGGCCTGCAAGCTCGATGGCCTGAGTGCGGCGGTACCCTACTACGGCGGCGGCGTCACCACGCCGGACGAGGTCGCGCGCAAGCCGAAGTGCCCGGTGCTGGCGCATTTCGGCGACCAGGACCACTGGATCCCGCTGGAGAGCGTGGAAGCCTTCAGGAAGGCGCATCCCGAAGTGGAGGTGCACGTGTACCACGCCAACCACGGCTTCAACTGCGACCAGCGCGGCTCGTGGAACGCGGACGCGGCGAAGCTCGCGCGCGAGCGCACGCTGGCCTTCTTCGGCAAGCACGTCGGCTGATGCGGCGCTGGCTCGCCCTGGCGGCCCTCGCCGCTTCCTCCGCCTCGGCCGCCGACTACAGCGGGCCGCTGTTCGACGCACACCTGCACTACAACGAGGAAGCCTTCAACGGCAGCGAGGGCCCGCACCCGCTGCCGGACGTGCTGGGACGCATGAAGCGCAACGGCGTGCGCGCGATCATCGCCAACTCGCGGCCGAACGACGGCACCAAGTCGCTCGCGCAGTCGCCCGAGACCCGCCAGGCCGGTGTCACGGTGGTGCCCTTTGTGCGCCTGTACCGCAACCGCGCGGACTACACGAACTGGTTTCGCGACGAGACCATCTACGAGATGGTGCAGGCGGAGCTGGCGCGCGGCACAGCGGCCGGGCCCTACCGCGGGCTGGGCGAGTTTCACCTATACGACTCGGCCAATGCCAACGGGCCGGTGGCACGCAAGCTGATGGCGCTGGCGGAGGAGAAGGACCTGGCGGTGTTGGCGCACGTGGACGACACCGCGATCGACCTGCTGATGGCGCACACGCCTTCCAAGGGCGCGAAGGCGCGCCTGATCTGGGCGCACACGGGCATCGGCGGCGCGCCGGTGGCGCGCGTCGACCAGCTGATGGCGAAATACCCGCGGCTGGTCGGCGAACTGTCGTACCGGCCGGGGCTGACCTGCGAGGGCGGCAGGCTGTGCCCGGAGTGGCGCCAGCTGCTGCTGAAATATCCCACGCGCTTCGTCGTCGGCTCCGACACCTGGATCAACCAGCGCTGGCAGTACTACGACGACACGATGAAAGGCTACCGCACCTGGCTGGGCGAGCTGCCGCCGGACGTGGCGCGGCGCATCGCCTGGGACAATGGCGCGTCGCTTTTCGGACTGAAGCCACCATGAGCGCCGCACGGCCGCCCGAAGGCGCTCGCCCCCTCCGCTTGCGGAGGGGGGAGGAGCAGTCCGCGTAGCGGACAATCCTGGGGAGGAACTCAATGATCCAGCTGCATTACTACCCCAGCACCGCCGCGATGATCCCGCACATCGTGCTGGAGGAACTCGGCATCCCCTACTGGCGCGTGCTGGTGGACCGCTCGCAGAACCGGCACAAGGAGCCGGCCTACCTGAAGCTCAATCCCAACGGGCTGATCCCGGTGCTGACCGACGGCGACCTCGTGCTGTACGAGACGGCGGCGATCGTGCTGCACCTGTGCGACACGAACCCCGCAGCACGCCTGGCACCCGAGATCGGCACGCCGGCTCGGGCGCACTTCTACAAGTGGCTGATGTGGTGCACCAACACCCTGCAGGCCACGCTGATCGTGTACTTCTATCCGGAACGCTGGGTGAAGGAAGGCAATGCGGAAGGCGCGGCGGAAGTGAAGGCGAAGGCGCAGGAGAAGGTCGGCGGCCTGCTGGACCAGCTCGATGCGCTGGTCGCGGACAACGGCGGCCCCTGGGTGCTCGGCCAGGACTACAGCGCGCTGGACGCCTACGTGTTCACGCTGTGCCGCTGGACCCGCAACTTCCCGCAGGGCAAGGCGCGCGAGCGCGCCCATCTCGGTCCCTACCTGCAGCGCATGAGCGAGCGCCCCGCGGTGCAGCGCGTGTTCGAGGCCGAGAAGCTGTCAGCGCCCTTCTTCTAGCAGGCGCTGCAGGTCCAGTGCGTTGCCGGCCGCGGCGCCGGAGGCCGTGTTGTCGAAGATGCACCAGACTTCCGCGCCCTCGCGCGCGGCGATCCGCATCCGGTCGGACAGCGCGCGCAGCAGTTCCGGCTCGTAGGACGAGTAATAGACCCGCGGCGTGCCATGCAGCCGCAGGTAGATGCGCTCGGTCCAGCCGCCGGGCCAGCGACCGGCATCGTGGCGCACGGGGTCGGCCAGCACGCGGGCGATCTGCAGTTCGCGCAGCAGCCCGTCGGCCTCGGGCTCGAACCAGGTGGCGTGGCGCGGCTCCATCGCCAGCGCGCCGGCAAAGCGCGCGCGCAGCAACGCGAGGAAGGGCGTGGCCACGGACGCGTCGAAGGCGAAGCTCGGTGGCAACTGCACCAGCAGGCAGGCGAGCTTGTCGCCCAGTCCGCCCGCCTGCGCCAGGAACTCGCCGAGCAGCGTTTCGCAGTCGACCAGCCTGCGCTCGTGCGTGATCGTCTTCGGCAGCTTGGCGCAGAACCGGAAGTGCGCCGGCACGGCCGCCGCCCACTTCTCGTACAGCGAGCGCTGGTGCGGACGGTGGAACGAGGAATTGATCTCGGCCACCGGGAATCGCGTCGCGTAGCGCGCCAGGTGGCTGTCCCCCTCGGCGAATGCGCCCTGCACATCGCGCGGCAGGCTCCAGCCGGCGGTGCCGACCAGGATCACCGCGTGCGCGCCAGGTAACGCTTGCGCCAGAAGACCACGCCCAGCGCGATCGCGATCGTCGCCATGGTGCCCAGCGTCCACCAGAAGCCGGTGGCCTGGTGGACCAGCGGGACGAACTCGAAGTTCATGCCGAACACGCCGGCGATCAGGTTCAGCGGCAGGAAGATGGCGGTCAGCGCTGTCAGCGTGCGCATGATCTCGTTGGTGCGGTTGCCCAGCGCCGAGAAGTGGATCTGCACCGCCGTCTCGGCGCCGTGTTCCATGCGGCGCACGTGGTGCACCACGCGTTCGATGTGCTCCACCACGTCGCGTGCGCGGGCCATCAGGCCGTCGCGTTCGGCCTGCGTCATCCAGGGCGCGGGCTGTTCCTGCTGGCCGTCCAGCCACTCCTGCATGGCGTCGTTCTGCTCCTCGCAAAGGTCTTCCAGCGTGTGCAGCGCGTTGCGCGCGGACAGCAGGGCGGCCCAGTCGGCGCCTCGCGCACGTGCGGCCAGCAGGGCGTGCTGCCAGTGCTCCAGTTCCGCGCTGAGCACCTTGCGCAGCTCCAGGTAGCTGTCCACCATCATGTTGACCATGCGCAGCATCAGGTCGGCGGGGCTGCCGGGCAGGCGCGTGCGCGCGACGGCGGTCACGCCCTCGTTGCGCACCACTTCGCCGAGATAGCGCTGGATGAAGGTGCGGGCCGACTGGCAGCCGGCCGGATGCACGCTGACCAGCAGGCGGTCGAACACGGCGAAGCCGATCGCGCGCGTGCGGATGCGGCCGAAGGTGGCGAGCACCTTGTCGGCGTCGGCCGCGTCGTCGTCGCCCAGCTCCACCTTCACTTCTTCTTCCGTGGCCAGCCGCCGGAAGATCACCAGGTCGTAGATGGAGGTGTAGTCGTAGTGCGAAGGGTGGGCGCGGTTGCCCAGGTCCTTCAGGTGCAGGTCGAGCAGCGCGGAGCCGCCAAGGGACTGCGCCGCCTGCTGCAGCGCCGGAAGGCTGGCTTGCAGCTCCTCGCGGTCCAGGTAGATCCAGACGAAGCCGCCTTCCGGGACCTTCTGCGGCGGCTGCTCCAGGAATCGCAGCGTGCCGGCGCCGAACTCGACGATCTGCACGCCGGTTTCCTCAGGCGCGCAGCTTGCGCGCGGCGTCGAGCGCGAAATACGTCAGCACGCCGTCGGCGCCGGCGCGCTTGAAGGCGAGCAGGCTTTCCATCATCACCAGGTCGTGGTCGAGCCAGCCGTTGGCCGCCGCCGCCTTGAGCATGGCGTACTCGCCCGACACCTGGTAGGCGAAGGTGGGCACGCGGAACTCGTCCTTCACCCGGCGCACGATGTCCAGGTAGGGCATGCCGGGCTTGACCATCACCATGTCCGCGCCTTCGGCCAGGTCCATCGCCACTTCCCGCAGCGCCTCGTCGGAGTTGCCCGGGTCCATCTGGTAGACCTTCTTGTTGCTCTTGCCCAGGTTGCCGGCGGAGCCCACCGCGTCGCGGAAGGGACCGTAGAAGCCGCTCGCGTACTTGGCGCTGTAGGCCATGATCCGGGTGTGGATGTGCTGGTCCTTCTCCAGCGCATTGCGGATCGCGCCGATGCGGCCGTCCATCATGTCCGAGGGCGCGACGATGTCGACACCGGCGCGCGCCTGGGTGAGCGCCTGCTTCACCAGCACTTCCACCGTCTCGTCGTTCAGGATGTAGCCGGTCTCGTCCAGCAGCCCGTCCTGGCCGTGGCTGGTGAAGGGATCGAGCGCGACGTCCGTCATCACGCCCAGCTCGGGAATTCCTTCTTCTTCAGCCCCTGCACCACGCGCGGCACCAGGCCTTCCGGGTTCATGGCCTCGCGGCCGTCGGGCGTCTTCAGCTTCGCATCGATCACCGGGAACAGCGCGATCACCGGGATGCCCAGCTTCATGCACTCCTCGCCGACCGGCAGCAACTGGTCCAGGCTCAGGCGCTCCACGCCGGGCATGGAGGGCACGGCCTGCCGCTGTTTCTGGCCATCCAGCACGAACACCGGGTAGATCAGGTCGTTCGGCGTGACGGCGTGCTCGCGCACCAGGTTGCGCGTGAACGTGTCGCGGCGCAGGCGGCGCGGGCGGCCTTGCGGGTAGGGTGCGAAGGAAGTCATAAGGAAAATTGTGCCCGATGCACGGCCGGGCCTCCGTCAGAGAACTTAAGACTTTATGCTTGAAAGCCCAGCCGCACGCTGTTAAATTAGCGCCGGGCAGCTTGCTGCTCCCCCGCTTTTCCTCCCTGAGCGGGCGCCTTGATGTGTGACAGCAAAAGGCTTCCCACCCCGGCCCCCAAGGTGCCGGGGCTTTTTGCCCGCAGCGCGCGGGCGGCCCGGCAACCTGCCGCAAGGCACGGTCCGTACACTCCGCGGATGCTCTGGGCCAAGGCTTTCCACATCGTATTCGTCGCCAGCTGGTTCGCTGGCCTGTTCTACCTCCCGCGCATCTTCGTGAACCTGGCCATGGTGCCCGAGGGTTCGACGGCGGAGCGCGATCGCCTTCTGCTGATGGCGCGCAAGCTGCTGCGCTTCACGACCATGCTGGCGGTGCCGGCGCTGGCGCTCGGCTTGTGGCTGTGGCTGGGCTACGGCATCGGCCGGGGCTCGGGCTGGATGCACGCCAAGCTGGCCATCGTGCTGCTGACCATCGGCTACCACCACGCCTGCGCCGTGGTGCTGCGCAAGTTCGCCGCCGGCCAGAGCCGGCGCAGCCACACCTGGTTCCGCTGGTTCAACGAGCTTCCCGTGCTGTTCCTGCTGGGCGCCGTCATCCTGGTCGTGGTCAAGCCCTTCTGACATGCACAAGACCTCGGCCTGGCCGCTGGCGGGTGCGTATGGGGTGCTGGTGGTGTACGCCAGCCTGTATCCGTTCTCGGACTGGCGCAACCAGCAGATCCCGCCCTGGGACTTCCTGTTCGCCGGCTGGCCGAAGTACTGGACCGGCTTCGACCTGGCGGCCAACGTCGTGGGCTATGTGCCGCTCGGCTTCCTGCTGGCACTGAGCTTCATGCGGCGCGGCAACGTCCGCTATTTCGAGAACCACCCGAACCTGGCGGCGCTGGCGGTGGCGGTGCTCGCGGGGACCTTGCTGTCCTTCTGCATGGAGGCGCTGCAGAACTTCCTGCCCTCGCGCGTGGCGTCGAACGTGGACTTCGGCCTGAACGTCGCGGGCACGCTGCTCGGCGCGGTGGTGGCGACCGGCCTGGAAGTGGGCGGTGCCATCGACCACTGGAGCCGCTTTCGCGAACGCTGGTTCATTCCCGAGGCGCGCGGCGCGCTGGTGCTGCTGGCGCTCTGGCCCTTCGCCCTGCTGTTCCCCGCCGCCGTGCCGCTGGGCCTGGGGCAGGTGATGGAGCGCATGGAAACGGCGATCGCCGGCTGGCTGGAGGAAACGCCTTTCCTCGAGTGGCTGCCGATGCGCGAAGTGGAGCTGCAGCCGCTGGTGCCGGCCGCCGAGCTCCTGTGCGTGGCGCTCGGCGCCTTCATCCCCGCGCTGCTGGGATACACGATCCTGCGTTCGGTCCCCAAGCGAGCCTTGTTCGCGGTGGCCGCGGTGGCGCTGGGCACGGCGGTCACGGCGCTGTCGGCCGCCCTGAGCTGGGGCCCGACGCACGCGTGGGCCTGGCTGAGCCTGCCGGTGCGGCTCGGCTTGCTGTTCGGCCTGCTGCTGTCGCTGCTGATGCTGGCCGTGCCCCGGCGCGGCTGCGCGGCGATGCTGCTGATGGCCTTGGTGGTGCACCTGGCCGTGTTGAACCAGGCGCCCGCCAGCGCCTACTTCGCCGACACCCTGCAGGCCTGGGAGCAGGGCCGCTTCATCCGCTTCCACGGCGTCGCGCAGTGGCTGGGATGGCTCTGGCCTTATGCGGTGCTGGTGTATGTGCTGCTGCGGGTCTCGCGGCCGGAGCGCACTCCTACAATTCCCGGATGACCGCGCCGTCCCAGTACTACCGCCACCATATCTTCTTCTGCCTGAACAAGCGCGACAACGGCGAAGCCTGCTGCGCCGACCACGACGCACAGGCGGCGTTCGACCGCTGCAAGTCGCAGGTGAAGGCCCAGGGACTCGCCGGCCCCGGCAAGGTGCGCGTGAACAAGGCGGGCTGCCTCGATCGCTGCGCCGCCGGCCCAGTCGCGGTGGTCTATCCGGAAGGCACCTGGTACACCTACGTGGACCAGAACGACATCGACGAGATCGTCGAATCGCACCTGAAGAACGGCAAGGTGGTGGAGCGCCTGCTGACGCCGCCGCACCTGGGTCGCTGATGAACGCGCAGACGGAACGCCTGGAACTGGCCGGGCCGGCGGGGCGCGTGCAGGTGCTGCGCGACCAGCCGGAAGGCCCGCCGCGCGGTGTGGCCGTGATCGCGCACCCGCATCCCCTCTTCGGCGGCACCATGGACAACAAGGTGGTGCAGACCCTGGCGCGCGCCTTCGTGCAATGCGGCTGGACCGCGCTGCGCTTCAACTTCCGCGGCGTCGGCACGAGCGAAGGCACGCACGACGAAGGACGCGGCGAGGCGCTCGACCTGCAGGCGCTGGTGCGCGATCTGGCGCCGCAGGGGCCGATCGCACTGGCCGGCTTCTCCTTCGGCGCCTTCGTCACCGCGCAGGCGTTGCAGGCCCTGTGGAGCGAACGAGAGGTGCGCGCGCTGGTGCTGGTGGGCACGGCAGCGTCGCGCTTCGCGGTGGCACCCCTGCCGCCCGAGAGCCACGATCGTGCGCTGGTCATCCATGGCGAGAAGGACGAGACGGTTCCGCTGGCCGCGGTGCTCGACTGGGCCCGGCCGCAGTCACTTCCCGTTACGGTGGTTCCCGGGGTGGAGCATTTCTTTCACGGACAATTGCCCCTCCTCAAAAACCTGGTGGTCCGCCACCTGCGCGCACTCGGATGAGAACTCGTTGGATGCAGGCGCTGCTCGCGCCCTGGTTGGTCTTTTTCTGCCTCGTTGCCGCCGCCCAGGTGCCGCAACCTCCGGAGGTGGCGGCGCGCAGCTACCTGCTGATGGACCTGAGCGCGAACCAGGTGCTCGCCGCGCGCGAACCCGACGCTCCCGTGGAGCCGGCCTCGCTCACCAAGCTGATGACGGCCTACCTCGTCTTCGATGCCCTGCGCGCCAAGAAGATCACCCTGCAGCAGACGCTGCCGGTGAGCCAGCGCGCCTGGAAGATGCCCGGCTCGCGCATGTTCATCGACCCGAAGATGCAGGTGCCGGTGGAGGACCTCATCAAGGGCATGATCGTCCAGTCCGGCAACGACGCCACCATGGCGCTGGCCGAAGGTGTGGGCGGGACGGCCGAACACTTCGTCGAACTCATGAACCAGCAGGCCAAGGCGCTGGGCATGAAGAACACCGGCTACAAGAACCCCGAAGGCCTGACGGCGCCCGGCCACACCACGACGGCGCGCGACCTCAGCATCCTGTCGACGCGGCTGCTGCAGGACTTCCCCGAGTACATGGGCTACTACAAGACCCAGAAGTACCGCTACCAGGGCACGCCGACGGCCAACGACACCAACCGGAACATGCTGCTGTTCCGCGATCCGACGGTCGACGGCCTGAAGACCGGCCACACGGAAGCGGCCGGCTATTGCCTGATCGCCACCGCCAAGCGCGACTTCCCCAACCTGGCCGGCCGCCGCCTGCTGGCGATCGTGCTGGGGGCCAACAGCGAGACCGCCCGGGCCAACGAGGCGCAGAAACTGCTGAACTGGGGCTACACCGCCTACGAGGGGCTCAAGCTGTTCGACGCCAACCAGGCGGTGCTGGAGCCGCAGGTCTGGAAGGGCAGCGAGAAGACCGTCAAGCTGGGCCAGCCGCAGCCGATCGTGCTGGCGGTGCCGGCCGGCAGCGCCTCCAAGATCAAGACCCAGGTGGTCCGCCCGGATCCCCTGGTGGCGCCTTTCACCAAGGGCCAGCAGGTCGGCACGCTCAGGATCCTGTCCGGCGAGCAGGTCCTGCGCGAGGTGCCGCTGGTGGCCCTGCAGGGGGTGGAGCAGGCCGGCATCTTCGGCCGCGCCTGGGACGCCATGCGCCTCTGGATCAAGTGATCCGCCAGCCCCCTGCGCGGGGCTGACCCACCCGCCCGCTTGAGGGTTTCCCCCGTCGGGATATACTCGCGGGCTTTCCCGCAATTTGGGGCGGGAGAGGTATTTGTGTTGCCGCATCCGCGGCAATCGGTTTTCACGAACGTTTAGGGACGTTTTCTTAATGCCAACCATCAATCAACTGGTGCGTCAGGGGCGGGAAGTCGAGAAAGTCAAATCAATCCCCCGCGATGCAGAACAGCCCCCAGCGCCGGGGCGTGTGCACCCGCGTGTACACCACGACGCCGAAGAAGCCGAACTCGGCTCTCCGCAAGGTCGCCAAGGTCCGCCTGACCAACGGCTTCGAAGTCATCTCCTACATCGGCGGCGAAGGCCACAACCTGCAGGAACACTCCGTGGTGCTCGTGCGCGGCGGCCGTGTCAAGGACCTGCCCGGTGTGCGTTACCACATCGTCCGCGGTTCGCTGGACCTGCAGGGCGTGAAGGATCGCAAGCAGTCCCGTTCAAGTACGGCGCCAAGCGCCCGAAGAAGGCTTAACAGCCAGTCGTAGTTTGTCGGTGCTCGTTCGGCCCTGGCAGGCTGAAAGAGCGTAGTGACCCACTTCCGGGTCGAGTAAGCGGGCCAGCCTGATGGCGCCCTGGGTCCCTCGAGGGCCAGCTGAAGCAAATAGAGAGGTTTGAAATGCCACGTCGTCGCGAAGTCCCTAAGCGTGAAATCCTGCCGGATCCCAAGTACGGCAACGTCGAGCTCGCCAAGTTCATGAACGTCATCATGCAAGGCGGCAAGAAGGCGGTCGCCGAGCGCATCGTCTACGGTGCCCTCGAGCAGATCGAGAAGAAGAACCCCGGACGCGATCCCCTGGAAGCGTTCACCATGGCCATCTCCAACGTGAAGCCCATGGTGGAAGTGAAGTCCCGCCGCGTCGGCGGCGCGAACTACCAGGTCCCGGTGGAAGTGCGCCCCGTGCGCCGCCTGGCGCTCTCCATGCGCTGGATCAAGGAAGCCGCGAAGAAGCGCGGCGAGAAGTCCATGGCCCTGCGCCTGGCCAACGAACTCATGGAAGCCACGGAAGGCCGCGGCGGCGCCATGAAGAAGCGCGACGAAGTGCACCGCATGGCCGAGGCCAACAAGGCCTTCAGCCACTTCCGCTTCTAAAGTCCGTCCCCATCTTGGAGTGCGGGCCCGCCACGAGCGGGCCTGTGCCCTTTAACGAAAGACTCATCATCATGGCCCGCAAAACGCCCATCGAGCGCTACCGCAACATCGGTATCTCTGCGCACATCGACGCCGGCAAGACGACCACCACCGAGCGCATCCTGTTCTACACGGGTGTGAACCACAAGATCGGCGAAGTGCACGACGGCGCCGCCACCATGGACTGGATGGAGCAGGAGCAGGAACGCGGCATCACGATCACGTCCGCGGCCACCACCTGCTTCTGGAAGGGCATGGACATGTCCTTCCCCGAGCACCGCATCAACATCATCGACACCCCCGGCCACGTGGACTTCACCATCGAGGTGGAGCGTTCCATGCGCGTGCTGGACGGCGCCTGCATGGTGTACTGCGCCGTGGGCGGCGTGCAGCCGCAGTCGGAAACGGTCTGGCGCCAGGCCAACAAGTACCGCGTGCCGCGCCTGGCGTTCGTCAACAAGATGGACCGCACCGGCGCCAACTTCTTCAAGGTCTACGACCAGATGAAGCTGCGCCTGAAGGCCAACCCGGTGCCCATCGTGATCCCGATCGGCGCCGAGGAAAAGTTCACCGGCGTGGTCGACCTGCGCAAGATGAAGGCCATCTACTGGGACGAAGCGTCCCAGGGCATGAAGTTCACCTTCGAGGAAATCCCGGCCGACCTGGTCGAGCTGTCCAAGGAGTGGCGCGAGAAGATGGTCGAGGCCGCGGCCGAGGCGTCCGAGGAGCTGATGAACAAGTACCTGGAAGAAGGCGACCTGACGGAAGCCGAGATCACCCTCGGCCTGCGCACGCGCACGATCGCCGGTGAGATCCAGCCCATGCTGTGCGGCACCGCCTTCAAGAACAAGGGCGTGCAGCGCATGCTCGACGCCGTCATCGAACTGATGCCCTCGCCGATCGACATTCCCCGGTCAAGGGCATGGACGACGACGAGAAGCCGGTCACCCGCAAGGCGGACGACAACGAGAAGTTCTCGGCCCTGGCGTTCAAGCTGATGACCGACCCGTTCGTGGGCCAGCTCACGTTCGTGCGCGTGTACTCGGGCGTGCTGACCAAGGGCGACAGCGTCTACAACCCGATCCGCGGCAAGAAGGAACGGATCGGCCGGAT
The DNA here is from genome assembly GCF_013087525.1 of Ramlibacter montanisoli. Lineage (GTDB taxonomy): Bacteria > Pseudomonadota > Gammaproteobacteria > Burkholderiales > Burkholderiaceae_C > Ramlibacter > Ramlibacter montanisoli. The sequence continues at coordinate 4,176,593 of NZ_JABFCS010000001.1, forward strand.
CGTGCAGATGCACGCCAACAACCGCCAGGAAGTCGACGAGATCCGCGCCGGCGACATCGCGGCCTGCGTGGGCCTGAAGGACGTGACCACGGGCGAGACGCTGTGCGACCCGAGCGCCATCGTCATGCTCGAGCGCATGGTGTTCCCCGAGCCGGTGATCCGCCAGGCCGTGGAGCCCAAGACCAAGGCCGACCAGGAAAAGATGGGCATCGCGCTGCAGCGCCTGGCGGCGGAAGACCCGTCGTTCCGCGTGAACACCGACGAAGAGTCGGGCCAGACCATCATCGGCGGCATGGGCGAACTGCACCTGGAAATCATCGTCGACCGGATGAAGCGCGAATTCAGCGTGGAAGCCAACGTCGGCAAGCCCCAGGTGGCCTACCGCGAAACCATCCGCAAGAAGGTGACCGACCAGGAAGGCAAGTTCGTGCGCCAGTCCGGCGGCAAGGGCCAGTACGGCCACGTGGTGTTCACCGTCGAACCCAACGAGACCGGCAAGGGCTTCGAGTTCGTCGACGCCATCAAGGGCGGCGTGGTGCCGCGCGAGTACATCCCCGCGGTGGAAAAGGGCGTGGTCGAGGCGCTGAACAGCGGCGTGCTGGCCGGCTACCCGGTGGTGGACGTGAAGGTCACGCTGACCTTCGGTTCCTACCACGAGGTGGACTCGTCGGAACAGGCGTTCAAGATGGCCGCCATCTTCGGCTTCAAGGAAGGCGCGAAGAAGGCCCAGCCCGTGATCCTCGAGCCGATGATGGCCGTGGAAGTCGAGACGCCGGAAGACTACGCCGGTAACGTGATGGGCGACCTGTCGTCCCGTCGCGGCATGGTGCAGGGCATGGACGACATGCCCGGCGGCGGCAAGGTCATCAAGGCCGAAGTCCCGCTGTCCGAGATGTTCGGCTATTCGACGACCCTGCGCTCCATGTCGCAGGGCCGCGCGACGTACACGATGGAGTTCAAGCACTACGCCGAAGCTCCGAAGAACGTCGCCGAAGGCATCATCGCGGCGCGCGCCAAGTAATTCCAGACGGCCGCGCGAGCGGCCCGTCTGCGACTGCGTGCCCCCGTACGCCGGTGGCGGGGGAAACAGCAACGCAGTGCAGACGTAAAACCCATACACCGGCATTGCTCTTTATCGGAGATTTCTCAATGGCAAAAGGTAAGTTCGAGCGCACCAAGCCGCACGTCAACGTGGGCACCATCGGCCACGTGGACCATGGCAAGACGACCCTGACGGCGGCGATCACCACGGTGCTGTCGGCCAAGTTCGGCGGTGAGGCCAAGGCCTACGACCAGATCGACGCGGCTCCGGAAGAAAAGGCGCGCGGCATCACGATCAACACCGCGCACGTGGAGTACGAGACCAAGGCGCGCCACTACGCGCACGTGGACTGCCCCGGCCACGCCGACTACGTGTGAAGAACATGATCACCGGTGCCGCCCAGATGGACGGCGCCATCCTGGTGGTGTCCGCGGCCGACGGCCCGATGCCCCAGACGCGCGAGCACATCCTGCTGGCCCGCCAGGTGGGCGTGCCCTACATCATCGTGTTCATGAACAAGTGCGACATGGTGGACGACGCGGAACTGCTGGAACTCGTGGAGATGGAAGTTCGCGAGCTGCTGTCCAAGTACGAGTTCCCCGGTGACGACACCCCGATCATCAAGGGCTCGGCCAAGCTGGCGCTGGAAGGCGACAAGGGCGAGCTGGGCGAGCAGGCCATCATGAAGCTGGCCGACGCGCTGGACAGCTACATCCCCAACCCGGAGCGTGCCGTGGACGGCGCCTTCCTGATGCCGGTGGAAGACGTGTTCTCCATCTCCGGCCGTGGCACGGTGGTGACCGGCCGCGTGGAGCGTGGCGTGATCAAGGTCGGCGAGGAAATCGAGATCGTGGGCCTGACCCCCACCGTCAAGACCACCTGCACCGGCGTGGAAATGTTCCGCAAGCTCCTGGACCAGGGCCAGGCCGGCGACAACGTGGGTATCCTGCTGCGCGGCACCAAGCGCGAAGAAGTGCAGCGTGGCCAGGTGCTGGCCAAGCCGGGCAGCGTGAAGCCGCACACCCACTTCACCGCCGAGATCTACGTGCTGAGCAAGGACGAAGGCGGCCGCCACACGCCCTTCTTCAACAACTACCGCCCGCAGTTCTACTTCCGCACCACCGACGTCACCGGCGCCATCGAGCTGCCCAAGGACAAGGAAATGGTCATGCCCGGCGACAACGTGACCATCACGGTCAAGCTGATCGCCCCGATCGCCATGGAAGAAGGCCTGCGCTTCGCCATCCGCGAAGGCGGCAAGACCGTCGGCGCCGGCGTCGTTGCCAAGATCATGGAGTAATCGTCATGGCATCGCAGAAAATCCGCATCCGCCTCAAGGCCTTCGATTACAAGCTGATCGACCAGTCCGCCGCCGAGATCGTCGACACCGCCAAGCGCACCGGTGCCATCGTCAAGGGCCCCGTGCCCCTGCCGACGCGCATGAAGCGCTTCGACATCCTGCGTTCGCCGCACGTGAACAAGTCGAGCCGCGACCAGTTCGAGATCCGCACCCACCAGCGCCTGATGGACATCGTCGACCCGACCGACAAGACGGTCGACGCCCTGATGAAGCTGGACCTGCCGGCCGGCGTGGACGTGGAAATCAAGCTGCAGTAAGCCTGCGGCTGAGGTTTCGGGAAGGCCGCCTGCGGGCGGCCTTTTCGTTGCTTGGCAGTCCTGTAGGAGTACTGCTATACTTGCGGGCTTCGCTCGGTTTCAGGCCGGGCGGAGCTTTTTATCAACCCTCTTTCGTCTGTCCGTCCGCGGGCAGAACGTGGCAGCCAATTGCAGCGGCCCCGGCGAAAGCAACGGAGTAACAACATGAGTCTGAGCAGCCTCGGGTTGCTGGGCCGCAAGGTGGGCATGATGCGCCTGTTCACTGATGAGGGGGACGCTGTTCCCGTCACGGTGATCGACGTGTCGAACAACCGCGTCACCCAGGTCAAGTCCCAAGACACCGACGGCTACGTGGCCCTGCAGGTCACGTTCGGTGCGCGCAAGACCTCGCGCGTCACCAAGCCGCTCGCCGGCCACCTCGCCAAGGCGGGTGTCGAAGCCGGTGAAATCATCCGTGAATTCCGCGTCGAAGCCGACGTCGCCGGCAAGTACGCCGCCGGCGGCACCGTGCCGGTGCAGGACCTGTTCGCCGCCGGCCAGCGCGTCGACGTGCAGGGCACCTCGATCGGCAAGGGCTTCACGGGCACCATCAAGCGCCACAACTTCAAGTCGCAGCGCGCGTCGCACGGCAACAGCCGTTCGCACAACGTGCCCGGCTCGATCTCCATGGCGCAGGATCCCGGCCGCGTGTTCCCGGGCAAGAAGATGTCCGGCCACAAGGGCGACGTCACCGTCACCACACAGAACCTCGACGTGATCCGCGTCGACGAGACCCGCGGCCTGCTGATGGTCAAGGGCGCCGTTCCCGGTTCGAAGAACGGTTTCGTGACCGTGCTGCCGGCCGTCAAGGGCCAGCCCAAGCCGGTCGTCGCGAAGCCCGCCGCCGAGAAGGGGAAGAAGTAATGCAACTCGAACTCCTGAACGAGCAGGGCCAGGCCGCGTCGAAGTTCGACGCCCCCGAGACCGTGTTCGGCCGCGAATACAACGAAGCGCTGGTGCACCAGATCGTGGTGGCCTTCCAGGCGAACGCCCGCCAGGGCACGCGCGCCCAGAAGGACCGCGAGCAGGTCAAGCACTCGACCAAGAAGCCGTTCCGCCAGAAGGGCACCGGCCGCGCGCGCGCCGGCATGACCTCCTCCCCGCTGTGGCGCGGAGGCGGCCGCATCTTCCCGAACAGCCCGGAAGAGAACTTCACCCAGAAGATCAACAAGAAGATGTACCGCGCCGGCATGGCGTCCATCTTCTCCCAGCTGGCGCGTGACGGTCGCCTGGCCGTTGTCGACTCCCTCAAGATCGACAGCCCCAAGACCAAGCAGCTGGCCGCCAAGTTCAAGGCCATGAACCTGGAGTCGGTGATGGTGATCGCCGACGAAGTGGACGAAAATCTGTACCTCGCGTCCCGGAACCTGCCGAACGTGCTCATCGTCGAGCCGCGTTACGCCGATCCGCTGTCCCTGGTGCACTACAAGAAAGTGCTCGTCACCAAGGGCGCGATCGACAAGCTCAAGGAGATGTTCGCATGAGCGCAGCATCCAAAAAGTTTGACGAAGGCCGCCTGATGCAGGTGCTGGTCGCCCCGATCGTCTCCGAGAAGGCGACGATGGTGGCGGACAAGACCAACGCCGTGACCTTCAAGGTCCTGCAGGACGCCACCAAGCCCGAGATCAAGGCCGCCGTCGAACTGATGTTCAACGTGCAGGTCAAGGGCGTTTCCGTCGCCAACATCAAGGGCAAGACGAAGCGCTTCGGCCGTTCCGTGGGTCGCCGCGACAACATCCGCAAGGCGTATGTGACGCTGCAGGCCGGCCAGGAGCTGAACTTCTCCGGGGAGACCGCTTAATCATGGCAGTCGTGAAAATGAAACCGACCTCCCCTGGCCAGCGCCAGGTGGTGAAGGTCACGCGCGACCACCTGCACAAGGGTGATCCGTATGCGCCGCTGCTGGAAAAGAAGTTCCAGAAGGCCGGCCGCAACAACAACGGCCACATCACCGTGCGCCACAAGGGTGGCGGCCACAAGCACCACTACCGCGTGGTGGACTTCGTCCGCAACAAGGACGGCGTCCCGGCGAAGGTGGAGCGCATCGAGTACGACCCGAACCGCACGGCCCACATCGCCCTGGTGGTGTACGCCGACGGCGAGCGCCGCTACGTGATCGCCCCGCGTGGCCTGGAAGTGGGCGCGACGCTGGTCTCCGGCGCCGAAGCCCCGATCCGCGCCGGCAACACCCTGCCGATCCGCAATATCCCGGTGGGTTCGACGATCCACTGCATCGAGCTGCAACCCGGCAAGGGCGCGCAGATCGCGCGTTCGGCGGGCACCTCCGCCACGCTGCTGGCCCGCGAAGGCGTGTACGCCCAGGTCCGCATGCGTTCCGGTGAAGTGCGCCGCATCCACATCGAGTGCCGCGCCACCATCGGTGAAGTCGCGAACGAAGAGCACAGCCTGCGCCAGATCGGCAAGGCCGGCACCAAGCGCCACATGGGCATCCGCCCGACGGTGCGCGGCGTCGCCATGAACCCGATCGACCACCCGCACGGTGGTGGTGAGGGCCGCACCGGCACCGGCAAGCCGCCGGTGGATCCGTGGGGCAACCTGACCAAGGGCTACCGCACGCGTAACAACAAGCGCACGCAGACGTTCATCGTCTCGCGCCGCAAGAAGTAAGGGGTCGCACAAATGACGCGTTCTCTCAAGAAGGGTCCGTTTGTGGACCACCACCTGGTGGGCAAGGTCGAGAAGGCCAATGCCAACAAGGACAAGAAGCCGATCAAGACCTGGTCGCGCCGCTCGATGATCCTGCCCGATTTCATCGGGCTGACCATCGCCGTTCACAACGGCAAGCAGCACGTGCCGGTCTACATCACCGACCAGATGGTGGGCCACAAGCTGGGCGAATTCGCCCTGACGCGCACCTTCAAGGGTCACCCCGCCGACAAAAAGTCGTGAAGAAGTGAGACTGAACCATGGCTGAAACCAAAGCAGTCCTCCGCGGTGTGCGCCTGTCTGTCGACAAGGGCCGCCTCGTGGCCGACCTGATCCGCGGCAAGAAGGTGGATCAGGCCCTGAACATCCTGAACTTCACGCAGAAGAAGGGTGCCGTCATCGTCAAGAAGGTTCTGGAGTCCGCGATCGCGAACGCCGAGCACAACGACGGCGTCGACATCGACGAGCTGAAGGTCAAGACGATCTACGTGGAACAAGGCGCCGTGCTGAAGCGTTTCACCGCGCGCGCCAAGGGCCGCGGCAACCGCATCAGCAAGGGTACGTGCCACGTGTACGTGACCGTCGGGAACTAAGGAAGAACATGGGACAGAAGATCCATCCGACCGGCTTCCGCCTGGCCGTCACGCGCAACTGGAACAGCCGCTGGTACGCGAACAACCGCGACTTCGGCGACATGCTGGCCGAGGACATCAAGGTCCGCGACTACCTGAAGACCAAGCTGAAGAACGCCGCGGTCTCCCGCGTGCTGATCGAGCGCCCCGCCAAGAACGCCCGCATCACCATCTACTCGGCGCGTCCGGGCGTGGTGATCGGCAAGAAGGGCGAGGACATCGAGAACCTGAAGAAGGAACTGGCCACCCGCCTGGGCGTGCCGGTTGCCGTGAACATCGAGGAAGTGCGCAAGCCCGAAGTCGATGCACAGCTGATCGCCGACTCGATCACCCAGCAGCTCGAGAAGCGCATCATGTTCCGCCGCGCGATGAAGCGCGCCATGCAGAACGCGATGCGCCTGGGCGCGCAGGGCATAGATCATGTCCTCGGGCCGCCTGAACGGCATCGAGATCGCCCGTACCGAGTGGTACCGCGAAGGCCGCGTGCCGCTGCACACGCTGCGCGCGGACATCGACTATGGCTTCTCCGAAGCCAAGACCACCTACGGCGTCATCGGCGTCAAGGTGTGGGTCTACAAGGGCGACACCCTGGGCCGCAACGACCTGCCGTCCCTGGACAGCACGCCGCGTCCCGAAGGCGAAGAGCGTCGTGGCCCGCGTGGCCCGCGCCGTGACGGCGACCGCCGTGGCGGTCCCGGCGGTGACCGCCGTGGCGGCCCTGGCGGCGGCCGTGGCCCCGGCGGCGGTGCCGGCCGTTCGATGTCCGGCACGACCAACGTCGCGCCGGCCGACGGCAGCGACAAGCCGCAAGAAGCAACCGCAGGCGCTCCCGAAGCGCCGAAATCTACCGTTAAGCGCGTGCCCCGCAAGACCCCTGCGGCCGGCGCCGCGCCGGCCACCCCGGCCGACGGTAAAGGAGAGTAAACATGCTGCAACCCGCTCGCCGCAAATACCGCAAAGAGCAAAAAGGCCGCAACACGGGCATTGCCACCACCGGCAACTCCGTGGCGTTCGGCGACTTCGGACTGAAGTGCACCGACCGCGGCCGCCTCACGGCCCGCCAGATCGAGGCCGCGCGTCGCGCGATCTCCCGTCACGTCAAGCGTGGCGGCCGCATCTGGATCCGCGTGTTCCCCGACAAGCCGATCTCCCAGAAGCCCGCAGAAGTGCGGATGGGTAACGGCAAGGGCAACCCGGAGTACTACGTGGCCGAGATCCAGCCGGGCAAGGTCGTGTTCGAGATCGTGGGCGTGCCGGAAGAACTGGCGCGCGAGGCGTTCAAGCTGGCCGCTGCCAAGCTGCCGCTGCGCACCACGTTCGTGTCCCGCCAGCTCGGCGCCTGAAGGAGCGAAGAGAAATGACGAAAGCCAAGGATCTCCGCACCAAGGACGCCGCCGGCGTCGAAGCCGAAGTGAAGTCCCTGCAGAAGGCCCATTTCGGCCTGCGCATGCAGAAGGCGACGCAACAACTCAACAACACCGCCACGCTGCGTTCCACGCGTCGTGACATCGCTCGGGCCAAGACCATCCTGGCCCAGAAGCGTGCGGAATCCGCCAAGTCGTAAGGAGTGAACATGACGGAAGCCAAGACCTCCCTCAAGCGCACCCTGGTCGGCAAGGTGGTGAGCGACAAGCGCGCCAAGACCGTGACCGTTCTGGTCGAGCGCCGCGTGAAGCACCCGCTGTACGGGAAGATCGTGATCAAGTCGAGCAAGTACCACGCGCACGACGAGACCGGCCAGTACCACACCGGCGACGTGATCGAAATCCAGGAGAGCAAGCCGATCTCCAAGACCAAGAACTGGGTCGCCACCCGCCTGGTCGAGAAGGCCGCCGAGGTCTAACCCTCGCTGCCCTGCAGGCAATCCGGAAACGGCCCACAATCGTGGGCCGTTTTCTTTGTCCAACCCCAACGAGGAGATGACCATGATCAAGGTAGGCGACCAGCTGCCCGACGCGACGCTGATGGAATATTCGGAAGTCGAAGGCAACGGCTGCAGCATCGGCCCCAACCCGGTGAAGGTGAGCGAAGCCACCAAGGGCAAGACGATCGCGCTGTTCGCGCTGCCGGGTGCCTTCACGCCGACCTGCTCGGCCAAGCACGTGCCCGGCTACGTCGAGAAGTTCAACGACCTCAAGGGTGCGGGCGTGGACGAGATCTGGTGCGTGAGCGTCAACGACGCCTTCGTGATGGGCGCCTGGGCGCGCGACCAGAAGACCGCCGGCAAGGTGCGCATGCTGGCCGACGGCAGCGGCGACTTCGCCAAGGCCACCGGCCTCACGCTGGACCTCACCGCGCGCGGCATGGGCCTGCGCAGCAACCGCTATTCGATGCTGGTGAAGGACGGCAAGGTCGCTGCGCTGAACGTCGAGGCACCGGGCAAGTTCGAGGTGAGCGACGCGCAGACGATGCTGTCGCAGGTGAAGGGCTGACGCCGCTTCAGAGCCGGCTGCTCAGCGGAGCAGGCCGGCTGTCCCAGAGGTCCGCCTTCAGGTAGTGCGCCCCCGGGATGGGGTTGTGATAGTAGGGCGGGATGTCCTCGAAGCCGAGGTCCTCGTAGAGCGCGCGGGCGGCTTCCATGTCGTCCAGCGTGTCCAGCAGCACGCAGTCGTAGCCGGCGCGCCGTGCGGCATCGAGCGCTGCCTCCGCCAGCTGGCGGCCCAGCCCGAAGCCGCGGAAGGCCTTGCGCACGTACAGGCGCTTCATCTCCGAGGCATTGGGGTAGTCGGCGTTGTCCAGCGCGCGCAGGGCGCAGCAGCCCGCCAGTTCGCCATCCACGCGCGCCAGCAACAGTGCGCCGCGGGGCGGGGCGTAGTCGCCGGGCAGGCCGGCGAGCTCGTCCTCGAAATGCTGGAAGCACAGGTCGACGCCGAGCCCATCGGCGTATTCCCGGAAGATGACGCGCACCGCGTCGAGGTCGCGGGCGTTTTCCGGTGTCGTCAGTTCGATCAGGGGCAGGGGGCGGTGTCCAAGGTCGGGGAAGCGAGTCCATGGACGACGGATTTTAATCCCGCCGCAAGGTTGAGCTATTCCACCCGGGCCGTACCGCCGATGCCGACCACCCAGGCCACCAGCGCGCCGCAGGCCAGCAGCACCACGAGCGCGACCATGCGCGAGCGCAGGTCGTCGCGCGAGGACGGCGCGGGCGCCGCCAGCTCCTTGTCGCCCACCACCATCGGCCGCACCAGGTTCTGCTGCCTGCGATGCAGGTACCACACGACGGCGGCCACATGCAGCACGACGAGGCCGATCAGCAGCCACTGCCCGACCTGCTTGTGATACCAGGTCGCGCGCAGGCCGGCGGCACTCGAGACGAAGCGGTTGAGCGGGCCGGTGAAGGCGATCTCGTCATCGCCGATCAGGCCGGTGGCGACCTGCGCCAGCAGCACCAGCAGCATCGCGAACACCGAGCCCGCGCCGAGCGGGTTGTGGCCCACGAGATGGTCCGGATGCGCGCGTCCGCCGATGTACGCGAGGATGCTCGAAGGCCCGTGCAGGAAGTTCGCGAAGCGGGACCAGTGGCCGCCGATGAAACCCCAGACGATGCGAAACAGCAGCAGCGTGAGCACCGCGTAGCCGAAGCGCGCGTGCCATTGCATCGCGTTGCCGCCGGTGTAGCCCGTGATGACGAGACCGGTCACGAAAAAACAAGTAACCAGTGGAATAAACGAGTGGGCAGGTCCCAGACACGGACGCGATGCGACATGGAGTCCTCTTCTTGTTGGAGGCATGCGACGAAAGCCGTTGTGCGCCGCTGCCGGCTCCTAGTAGATTCCCGGGGTGCCTGCGTCATGCGCGAACTTTTTCACGCACTTCCGTCAACATCAGGCCTACCGGCAATCGCCACTTTAACCAACGGAGAAGAGTTCATGAAGTTTGCTGCCACCCTCGCCGTCGCCGCCGCAGCGTTCACGCTGGCAACCCCCGCCTCCGCCCAGTTCGCGAAGCCGGAAGACGCGGTGAAGTATCGCCAGAGTTCCATGTTCGTGCTCGGCCAGCACTTCGGCCGCATCGGCGCCATGGCCAACGGCCGCGTGCCCTACGACGCGCAGGCCGCCGTTGCGAACGCGGAAGTGGTCGCCGACATGGCCAAGCTGCCCTGGCCCGGCTTCCACGTCAGCACCAAGGACGTGACCCAGACCAAGGCCAAGGGCGAGATCTGGGCCGAGCAGGTCAAGTTCAAGGAAGGCGCCGACAAGATGCAGGCCGAAACGCAGAAACTGCTGGCCGCCGCCAAGACCAACAACCTCGACACCCTGAAGACGCAGTTCGGCCAGACCGCGCAGACCTGCAAGGCCTGCCACGACAACTACCGCAACCAGTGAGCACTGGCGGCACCATGAAGAAAGCCCCGCGACGCGGGGCTTTTTCCTTTGGGCTCGCACCTGCGGATCAGGTCTCCGCCAGCAGCTTCTCGATCAGCTGGTGCAGCTCGCGAAGTTCGGCTCGCCGACATAGCGCTTCACGATCTCGCCCTTCCGGTTCACCAGGTAGGTGGTGGGCGTCAGCTGCACGTCGCCCCAGGCCTTGGCGACGCCGCCGGTGTTGTCGATGGCGACGCTGAAGGGCAGCTTGCGCGTCTGCGCGAAGTTGACGACGTAGCTCGGTGGGTCGTAGCTCATGGCCACGGCCACGTGCTCGTAGCCCCTGGCCTTGTACTTGTCGAAGGTGGAGACCATCTTCGGCATCTCCGCCACGCAGGTGGTGCAGCTGGTCGCCCAGAAATTCACCAGGGCCACCTTGCCCTTGAGGTCGCTGGTGGTCTTCTTCGATCCGTCCAGCAGCACGAAGGTCGTCTCCGGCGCCGCGGACGATCCGCCTGCCACGAAGAATGCGCCCGCTGCCGCGATGGCCAGCGCCGCCGCTCCCAGGATCCACTTGCTCTTGCCCGCCATGTCTGCTCTGCCTTGTGCGCCATGGTGGCGCTGCAGGAAGGATTCTGGCCCAAGGGAAAAGTTCGCGCCGCGCGCCGCCTGCTTGACCCCTGGCAAGGCCCGCTCAGGCGCAGGCCACCAGCATGCGCGCCAGCTCCTGCGGCGCGCTCACCATCGGGTCGTGCCCGGTGGCCAGTTCGTGCACGCGGATGCCGCCGCCCGCGGACCAGGCGCCGTCCCAGAAGTTCGCATCGCGCACGCGCGGGCGGATCGAATCGATGGTGCCGAGGCGCGGCTGCACGCAGTCGATGAAGGTGCGCGGCACGGCCGCCACGCGCTTCGGGTCGAACTGCAGTGCCGCCTGGTAGGTGTGGCCGGGATGCGGCGTCTGGCGGCGCTGCACCCAGGCGTGGTCTTCGGCAGCCAGGCCGAACACCGCGGGATCGGGCGCGGGGAAGCTGTAGTCGTCGGAGGCCTTGGCGGCGGCGAGGCGCGCCTCGCGCGTGGCGCTGGCGTGTGTGCTGCTCCAGCTCTCGCCCGGCTTGGGCACCACCGCGTCCACGTACACCAGGTGCTTCAGGCGCTGCGGCATGCGGTCGGCGATGGCCGTGCCTATCATGCCGGCGTACGAGTGCGCGGCCAGCACCACGTCCTGCAGCTCCTCGGCCTCGATCAGGCCGGCGACGTCGGCGATGTGCGTCTCCAGCGTGATGAGCGGCGACATCAGGTGCGCCCGCTCGCCCACGCCGGTGAGCGTCGGCGCGAACGCACGGTGCCCTTGCGCATGCAGCGCATCCACCACCCGCCGCCAGCACCAGCCGCCATGCCATGCGCCGTGCACGAGAACGAAGTTCGCCATCAGATCACCTCCTGGGCGCGCAGCGCCGCAATGCGTCCGGCATCCCAGCCCAGGACTTCCGCCAGCACCTGGCCGGTGTGCTGCCCGAGCAGCGGCGGCGGGATGTCCGTGCGGACCGGCGTGCCACTGAGTTTGAGGGGACTCGCAACCAGGTCCAGCGCACCGGCGAGCGGATGATCCCACCGGTGCACCATGCCGCGGCCGCGCACCTGCGGGTCGGCGAACACTTCGGCCAGGTTGTTGATCGCGCCGCACGGCACCTTGGCCGCCTCCAGCGCCGGCAGCCAGTCGTACTTGCGCCGCGTCTTCATCACTTCTTCCAGCAGCGGCACCAGCACGGCGCGGTTGCGCACGCGGTCCTGGTTCTTGGCGAAGCGCGGATCGCCGGCGAGCTCGGGCCGGCCCGCCACCTGGCAGAACTTGGCGAACTGGCCGTCGTTGCCCACGGCCAGGATGATGTGGTCCTTGCTGCCGTCGGCCGCGGGTGCCACTTCGAACACCTGGTAAGGCACGATGTTCTGGTGCGCGTTGCCGGCGCGGCCCGGCGCCTTGCCGCTCACGAGGTAGTTGGCGCCCAGGTTGGCGAGCATCGCCACCTGCGTGTCCAGCAGCGCCATGTCCAGGTGCTGGCCTTCGCCGGTGCGCTCCGCGTGGCGCAGCGCCGCGAGGATGCCGACCGCCGAATACATGCCGGTGAAGAGGTCGGCTACCGCCACGCCCACCTTCTGCGGGCCGCCGCCCAGGTCGTCGCGCTCGCCGGTGATGCTCATGAGCCCGCCCATGCCCTGGATCGCATAGTCGTAGCCGGCGCGCTCGCGGTAGGGACCGGTCTGGCCGAAGCCCGTCACGCTGCAATACACGATGCGCGGATTGATGGCGCGCAGCGCCTCGTAGTCCAGGCCGTAGCGCGCCATGTCGCCGACCTTGAAGTTCTCCACGAACACCTGGCAGTGCTGCGCCAGTTCGCGGATCAGCGCCTGGCCCTCGGGCCGCGCGATGTCGCAGGTGACCGAGCGCTTGTTGCGGTTGGTGCCCAGGTAGTAGGCCGCTTCCGCCGTGTCCTCGCCCGCGCGGTCCTTCAGGAAGGGCGGGCCCCAGGTGCGCGTGTCGTCGCCGGTGCCCGGGCGTTCGATCTTGATCACGTCCGCGCCCAGGTCGGCCAGCGTCTGCGTGCACCACGGGCCCGCAAGCACGCGGGACAGGTCGAGCACGCGGATTCCATCGAGAGCATTCATGCGCTCCATTATGGGGAAACGGATAATGGGCGCAGCGGACGCCAGAGCCGCGCATCCCTCCATCCAGGAAGCTCATGTCCCTGCTCGCGCGCCGCCAGGTGGTGGCCGTCTTCCTTGCGTTCGCCTTCACGTACTTCTTCTCCGCACTGCTGCGGGCGATCACGGCGACCCTGTCGCCGACGCTGACGCAGGAGTTCCAGCTGCAGGCCGGCGACCTCGGCCTGCTGGCGGGTGGCTATTTCCTCGGCTTCTCGGCCATGCAGCTGCCGCTGGGCACCTGGCTGGACCGGCACGGGCCGAAGAAGGTGCTGGTGTGGTTCCTCGGCGTGGCGGTGGTCGGCTGCCTGGTATTCGCCTTCGCCACCAACTTCTCCACCTTGCTGGCGGCGCGCGTGCTGTGCGGCGCGGGTGTGGGAGCCTGCCTGATGGCGCCGCTGACCGGCTTTCGCCGCTGGTTCAGCCCGCAGGTGCAGTTGCGCACCAATTCCTGGATGCTGATGACGGGCTCCTTCGGCATGCTGGCCTCGACACTGCCTGTGCAGTGGCTGCTTCCGGTGGTCGGCTGGCGGCCGCTGTTCTGGGGCCTGGCCGTGCTGCTGGTGGTGGCGATCGCGGTGATCGCGCTGGTGGTGCCGAACTGGCAGGCCGTGCCGCACGAGCCCGGCAGCGAGCCCGGCAGCTACCGGGCCGTGTGGCGGCACCCCTATTTCTGGCAGATGTCGCCGATCGGCTTCTTCAACTACGGCGGCATGATCGCCGTGCAGACCTTGTGGGCCGGGCCGTGGATGGTGCGCGTGACCGGCTTCGACCCGCTCGCGTCCGCCGCCGGACTGTTCACCATCAACATCGCCATGCTGGTGACCTTCTGGACCTGGGGCCTGGTCACGCTGCGCCTGCAGCGGCGCGGGCTGGACGCCGACCGGCTGATCGCCTGGGGCACGCCGCTGAGCCTGCTGGCGCTGGCCGCGCTGATCCTGGCGGGGCCGCAGGCCGGGCCGCTGATGCTGGCCTTGTTCTGCGTCAGCACCACCTTCGTCGCCCTGGCCCAGCCCTCGGTCGGCATGGCCTTCCCGGCCTCGCTGGCCGGCCGGGCCCTGTCCGGCTACAACCTGGTGATCTTCGGCGGCGTGTTCGTCGTGCAGTGGGGCATCGGCCTGCTGATCGACGGCTTCGGGGCCCTCGGAATGGACGTGGTCAGCGCATTCCGTGCCGCCTTCGCCACGTACCTGGTCGCCAACGTGCTGTCCTATGGCTGGTTCCTGTGGAGCAGAAGCCATAATCGGCAGCAAAGCCCATGAACGCCATCCTGCTGATCGCCCACGCGCCCCTGGCCAATGCCTTGCGGCAGTGCGCGCTCCACGTGTTCCCCGACTGCGGCGAGCATGTCGTGGCGATCGACGTGCAGCCCAACCTGTCGCCGGACGAGACGCTGGGCGCCGCGCGCATCGCGCTCGACCAGCTGGGCCGCCTGCCGCAGATCAAGGGCGTCCTGGTGCTGGCCGACATCTTCGGCGCCACGCCGAGCAACGTGGCCCAGAAGCTCGTGGACGGCGTGTCCTCGCGCCTGATCACGGGCGTGAACTTGCCCATGCTGCTGCGCTCGGTGAGCTACCGCCACGAGTCGCTGGACACGCTGGTGTCGCGCGCGGTGGTCGGCGGCACGCAGGGCGTGATGCAGGTGGCGATCACGGCGCCGCAGAACCAGCCTCGACGCAACCATGATCAAGAAGAACACGACCATCAACAATAAGCTGGGACTGCATGCCCGCGCCTCCGCCAAGCTCACCAAGCTGGCGGGCAGCTATCCCTGCGAAGTCTGGATCAGCCGGGGAGCGGCGGGTGAACGCCAAGAGCATCATGGGCGTGATGATGCTGGCCGCGGGCATGGGCACGGAAATCACGCTGGAGACCAGCGGCGACAAGGAGCAGGAAGCGATGGACGCTGCTGGCGCTGATCCACGACAAGTTCGGGGAGGGCGAGTGACCTTCTCCGTCCATGGCATCGCGGTCGCGCGTGGCATCGCCATCGGGCGCGCCGTGGTCATGGGCTCGGGCCGCGCCGACGTGGTCCACTACTTCATCCAGCCCTCGCAGGTCGAGGCGGAGATCGAGCGCATCCGCGCCGGCCGCAATGCGGTCGTCGACGAGATCCACCGGCTGCAGCAGACGATCACGACCATGGGGCCCAAGGAAGCCCCGCACGAACTGTCCGCGCTGCTGGACGTGCACCTGATGCTGCTGCAGGACGAGGAGCTGATCAGCGGCATCAAGCACTGGATCACCGACCGCCTGTACAACGCCGAATGGGCGTTGACCACCCAGCTGGAAGCGCTGTCGCGCCAGTTCGACGAGATGGAGGACGAGTACCTGCGCGAGCGCAAGGCCGACCTCGAGCAGGTGGCCGAACGCATCCTGCGCTACATGAAGGGCATGCCCTCGCCCGTGCAGCAACCGGCGCCGCGCCGCAAGACGCAGCAGGACCTGCTGCTGGACGACAGCGTGGACGTGCCGCTGGTGCTGGTGGCGCACGACCTGTCGCCGGCCGACATGCTGCAGTTCAAGCAGAGCGTGTTCGCCGGCTTCGTCACCGACGTCGGCGGCAAGACCTCGCACACCGCGATCGTCGCGCGCAGCCTGGACATCCCGGCGGTGGTCGGCGCACGTTCGGCCAGCAACCTGGTGCGGCAGGACGACTGGGTGATCATCGACGGCGACACCGGC
Organism: Ramlibacter montanisoli; assembly: GCF_013087525.1. Lineage (GTDB taxonomy): Bacteria > Pseudomonadota > Gammaproteobacteria > Burkholderiales > Burkholderiaceae_C > Ramlibacter > Ramlibacter montanisoli. The sequence goes on from NZ_JABFCS010000001.1 coordinate 4,192,279, forward strand.
GTGATGATCGTGGACCCCTCGCCAATCATCCTGGCCGAGTACGGCTTCAAGCAGCGCCAGGTGGAGCTGGAACGCGGCCGCCTGGGCCGCCTGCGCCACACGCCCGCCGTCACGCTCGACGGCCAGAAGGTGGAGCTGCTCGCCAACATCGAGCTGCCCGAGGACGCCGAGGGGGCGCTGCGGGTGGGCGCGGTCGGCGTCGGCCTGTTCCGCAGCGAGTTCCTATTCATGGGCCGCGGCATCGGCGACATGCCCGACGAGGAGGAACAGTACCTCGCCTACCGCAAGGCCGTGGAGGGCATGCAAGGGCTGCCGGTGACCATCCGCACGCTCGACGTTGGCGCGGACAAGCCGCTGGACGAGAAGCCGCGCGACGAGGCGCACCTGAACCCCGCGCTGGGCCTGCGCGCGATCCGCTGGAGCCTGGCGGAGCCGGAGATGTTCCGCACGCAGCTGCGCGCCATCCTGCGCGCCTCGGCGCACGGCAAGGTGAACATGCTCATCCCCATGATCGCGCACGCCACCGAGATCCGGCAGACGCTGTCGCTGATCGACTTCGCGCGGGCCGAGCTCGACAACCGCGGCGTGCCCTACGGCAACGTGCCGATCGGGGCGATGATCGAGATCCCCGCGGCCGCGCTGTCCCTGCGCACCTTCCTGAAGTACTTCGACTTCCTGTCGATCGGCACCAACGACCTCATCCAGTACACGCTGGCGATCGACCGCGCCGACGAGTCGGTGGCCCACCTGTACGACCCCTGCCACCCGGCGGTGCTGCGCCTGATCGCCGGCACCATCTCCGAGTGCGTGCGCCAGGGCAAGGGCGTCAGCGTGTGCGGCGAGATGGCGGGCGACACGCAGTTCACCCGCCTGCTGCTCGGCCTGGGGCTGCGCAGCTTCTCCATGCACCCGGCGCAGATCCTCGCGGTCAAGCAGGAGGTGCTGCGCGCGGACGCCGGCCGGCTGGCGCCGTGGTCGCGCGAAGTCGTGGACTCCGAGGACCCTGGGCTGGCGCTGTCCGCCTGAATTCGCCGAGTCGATCTACCATCGCTCCCAACCAACAGGGAGCATGGACATGAAGCTGGATGCAGGTCCTTTTCGGTGGCTGTTCGCGGCTGCGCTGCTGCTGGCGCTGGCTGCCTGCGGCGGGGGCGGCGGCGGCGGCAGTGGCGAGATTCGCACGATCAGCCCCGGAGGCGCGGCGCTGCAGGGCACGTGGCTGCGCACCATCACCTTCCAGGGAGGGACGGTCGGCGCCACCTCCACGCAGCTCACGGTGACGGCAGCGGACGTGCCGACCGAAAGCGAGGCCGGCGCGTTCACGACCAGCACGGCCGCGGCATTGCAGGCGGGCCGGTTCCCGAACAAGACGGTGACCGCCAATGGCAGCACGATCTCGGTCACCGACCCCGACAGCGGCTTCACCGTGCAGGTGCACGGCCTGTCGATCACCAACTACGTGGGCTGCGGCTCCTGCGCAGTCGGCACGGCCGTCACCCTGACGATCACCGCCGACCTCACGGAGGGAGGACTGTTCGACGGGACCACGTTCACCACGGTCCGGCACAACGTGGTGCTGACCCTGCGCTACGAACGCGTCTCCTGACCAGGCGTCAGCGCGCCCGCGTCCCCAGCACCGCCGCACCGATGATCAGCGCCCCGGCGAACGCGATGCTCGCCGTGAACGCGCGTCCGGTGACCAGCACCAGCAGCGTGGTCGAAGCCAGCGGCGTGAGGTAGCTGAGGATGCCGATGTGGCGCGCGTCGCCGGTCTTCAGCGCCTTGTCCCAGAGGAAGAAGGCGGCGCCCAGCGGCCCCAGCCCCATCAGCGCGATGAACAGCCAGTCCCGTGAATGCAGCGTGGTCGCGGGCTCCAGCAGCGCATGGCAGGCGAGCGACAGCAGGCCCGAGACCAGGCCGAACAGGCCGATCGCCGCCGTCGGGAAGGCCGGCACGCGCCGCGTCCACAGCGAGTAGCTGGCCCAGATGAAGGCGGAGGCCAGCGCCGGCAGGTAGCCCCAGGACCAGGTGCCGCTGGCGCTGCCCGCGCCGAGGATGGCGATGGCCGCGCCGGCAAAACCGGCCAGCCCGGCCACCACGTGCGCCGCCTTCAGTCGCAGGCCCGGCAGGAACACCGGCGCCAGCACCACGATCAGCAGCGGCCACAGGTAGTTCACCAGGTTCGCCTCTACCGGCGGCGCCACGCGGAAGGCGATGAACAGCAGGAAGTGGTAGCCGAACAGGCCGTAGAGGCCCAGGGCCAGCGTGCGCGCCGGCACCTTCCACTGGCGCGCGAGCGGCCAGGCCGGCACGCTGCCGATCACGAGGGCCAGGCCGGTGAGCAGGAAGGGCGGGACGTGGCGCAGGGTGACGGCCAGCGAGGCGAGCGAGGCCCACAGCGCGATGGCACCGAGCGCGTAGAGCTTGGAATGCATGGGGCGCGAGCTTAGCGCGCCCGCCGGGCAGGGCCTCAGCCCTGGCCGTCGACCGCCACGCCCGCCGCGTGTGCCTGCTGGTCCGCGTGATAGAGAGTTGCGCACCATGGCGCCCACGGCGGCATGCGAGAAGCCCATCTCGTGGGCCTTCTGCTCGAACATCTTGAAGGTGTCCGGGTGCACGTAGCGGCGCACCGGCAGGTGCGAGGTGGTCGGCGCGAGGTACTGGCCGATGGTGAGCATCTCGATGTCGTGCGCGCGCATGTCGCGCATGGTCGCCAGGATCTCCTCGTCGGTCTCGCCCAGGCCGACCATCAGGCCGCTCTTGGTGGGGATGGCGGGGAACATCGCCTTGAACTTCTTCAGCAGGTTCAGGCTGAACTGGTAGTCGGAGCCGGGACGCGCTTCCCGGTACAGGCGCGGGATCGTCTCCAGGTTGTGGTTCATCACGTCCGGCGGCGCCGCCTTCAGGATCTCCAGCGCGCGGTCGTCGCGGCCGCGGAAGTCGGGTACCAGCACCTCGATCGTGGTGCCGGGCGAGAGCTCGCGGGTCTTGCGGATGCAGTCGACGAAATGGCCGGCGCCGCCGTCACGCAGGTCGTCGCGGTCCACGCTGGTGATCACCACGTACTTGAGCTTCAGGGCGGCGATGGTCTCGGCCAGCTTCTGCGGCTCGTTGGCGTCCAGGGGATCCGGGCGCCCGTGGCCCACGTCGCAGAAGGGGCAGCGGCGCGTGCACTTGTCGCCCATGATCATGAAGGTGGCCGTGCCCTTGCCGAAGCACTCGCCGATGTTGGGGCAGGAGGCTTCCTCGCACACGGTGTGCAGCTTCTGCTCGCGCAGGACCTGCTTGATCTCGTAGAAGCGCGAGCTCGCGGAGCCCGCCTTGACGCGGATCCAGTCCGGCTTCTTGAGGATCTCGCCCTGCTCCACCTTCACCGGGATGCGCGAGAGCTTGGCGGCCGCCTTCTGCTTGGCGGTGGCCTCGTAGGTCTCGACGGACTGCGCCTCGCGCACGACGTTGCTGGAGCTCATGGGGGTCCTTGCGGGTCAGGAGAGCAGCGCCTCGAGCTTGTGGCCCAGCAAAGCGGCAGCCTCATTCCATGTGGTGGAAACGCCGATTGTAGAAAGGTCCACCGTCCGAAGTCCTGCGTAACCGCAAGGGTTGATCCGTTCGAAGGGTTGCAGGTCCATGGACACGTTCAGGGCCAGGCCGTGGTAGCTGCAATGGCGGCTCACCTTGATGCCCAGGGCGGCGACCTTGCCGAGGCCGGCGAAGGGGTCGCCGCCGGGCGCCGGGCCGGTCAGCGCCTCGTGCGAGGACGGGTCGGCCAGCCGGACGTAGATGCCGGGGGCGCCCGCCACCCGATGGCCGGTCACGCCGTATTCGGCCAGGGTGCGGATCACCGCTTCCTCCAGCCGGTACACGTACTCCTTGACGAAGTAGCCGGCGCGCTGCAGGTTCACCAGGGGATAGGCGACCACCTGCCCGGGGCCGTGGTAGGTGACCTGGCCGCCGCGGTTGGTGGAGACCACGGGGATGTCCCCCGGATCGAGGACGTGGTCGGCCTTGCCCGCGAGCCCCTGCGTGAACACCGGCGGGTGTTCGCAGATCCAGAGTTCGTCGGGGGTGCCGGCGACGCGGCCTTCGGTGAAGGCCGCCATCGCCTGGTACGTGGGCAGGTAGTCCACCCGCCCCAGCACCTTGACTTGCATGGTGCTTACAGGACGACCTTGACCATCGGATGCGAGGTCAGCGCCATGTAGATGGCGTCGAGCTGCTCGCGGCTGGTGGCCGTGATGGTGATGGTGACGCCCAGGTAGTTGCCCTTGCTGCTGTCACGCAGTTCCACCGTCGATGCGTCGAAGCTCGGGTCGAACTGCGCCGCGATCTGCGTGACGGCGTGCACGAATCCATCCACCTTCGCGCCCATCACCTTGATGGGGAAGCGGGACGGATATTCGATGAGCGACTCCTTGCCGGCGGCGGCAAGGGACTTGGGCGGGAAGATGGAAGCGGACATTCTGGTCAGGAGCGTTTGGCTTGCTGGTAGCCTGAGAACAGCCTGTCGTAGATGGGGCCGGGCCGGCCGTTTCCAACTGGCTGTCCGTCCAGCGTCGTGCACGGCAGGATCTCCTTGGTGGCCGACGACAGCAGGATCTCGTCGGCCGCGAACACCTCCTCGCGGCTGACGCGGCGCAGCTCGAAGGGGATGCCGGCCTTGTCGCACAGGTCTTCCAGCAGGCCGTAGCGGATGCCTTCCAGCACCAGGTTGTCCTTCGGCGGGCCGAGCACCACGCCGTCCTTCACCACCCACACGTTCGAGGCCGCCGCTTCGCTGAGCCAGCCGTCGCGGAACATGATGGTCTCGTTGCCGCCCACGTCCGCGCTCATCTGCCGCGAGAGCACCGCGCCGGCCAGGCTGGTGCTCTTGATGTGCGCCTTCTTCCAGCGGAAATCGTCCGCCGTGACGCACATGACGCCCTTGGCCCGCTCCTCGGGCGTGTAGATGTACAGGCGGTTGACCATCGCGAACACCGTCGGCTCGATGTCCGACGGCATCACGTGGTCGCGCATCGCCACGCCGCGCGTGACCTGCAGGTACACCAGCTGGTTGGTCTCCGCCGGCTTCTTGCCGACGTGCTTCGCATAGGCGGCCACCAGGTCGTCCACCAGCTTGCGCCAGGAAGCGCGGTCCAGTGGGTTGCGGATGCGCAGCTCGCCCAGGCTGCGGTCCAGGCGGTTCATGTGTTCCTCGAAGCGGAAGGGGCGGCCGTCGTAGGCGGGCACCACCTCGTAGACGCCGTCGCCGAAGATGAAGCCGCGGTCCAGAACGCTCACCTTGGCTTCGCGGACCGTGCTGAATTCGCCGTTGAGGTAGCAGGGCAGGGCAGGGATGTCGTCACGCATGGCGTCATTCTCTCCGGTTCACGGATTCGCAGGCTGGCGGCGAGCGCCAGCGAACCCCAGCGCTGGGGTTCACGCTGTCGCGTTCACCGCCAGCCTACCGGATCAACGCCACAACAAGACCGCTGCGATCGCCAGCCACCCCAGCCCCAGGTTCACCTTCACCAGCATCGCGATCTGCCCGGCGCGCTTGCCGCCTTCCGGCCACTCCTGCGCCGCCACTGCGCGCTGCATGCGCCGCCACGGCCCGAAGAAGATGTGGCCGAACACCAGCACCATCAGCACGCCCAGTCCCGCCATCGCGTGCCAGCCGCGCGGCGCCTGCGCGCCAGGCACCTGCATCAGCAGCGGCCCGCCGGTGGCCAGCAGCACCACGATGCTGGCGATCACCACGACGAAGAAGCGCCGCAGCACCTGCACCATCAGCGGCAGGCGCTGCGGCGGCTGCAGCTGCGCGTGCAGCGCGGGGCGCAGCGCGAGCACCACGAAGGCCATGCCTCCCATCCAGAAGATGGCGGCGGCGAGATGCAGGAACAGGAGCAGGTTGCGCATGGAATTCCAGGGAGCGGAGGCCGCGGATTGTGCGCGCGCCGGCGGCGCGATGCGGCCCCGGCGTCTGAGCGGCATCAGGGGGCTTGGGGACGGCGGGGGTTTCTACTTATAATGGGAGGCTTTCCGAAATTTTCAGGACTTACAGCGGCGGTCCATGCCAACCAGAAGAATCGCCCCGCTGCCTGAAGAAGACACTCAGGAATCCCCGGTCCAGCCGCTGAGCGCCGACGAGGCGCGCCGCGTGCGCGAACTGAACCCCCGGTATCCCCGTGGTGGGTGGTGGTGGGACAGGCCGGGGTGGGGGTCGTGGCCGGGCTGGCCGCCTGGCTCCACCGGGAAGCACAACGTCGGATGGTCCGTCGCGTACGGAGCTCTGGCCGTGTTGATTCCCGCGGCGGTGTTCGCCCGGGGACTGACCGGAAAGTTTGCATCGCTCAATGCAGGGACGGCGGCAGTCGGATTCCTGCTGTGGGAGATGGTGAAGATCGCCTTGACGCTGGCTTTGATAGCCCTGGCGCCGAGGCTGGTGGCGGGACTGAGCTGGCCGGCATTGCTGATCGGCTTGGTCCTGGCGATGAAGGTTTACTGGGTTGCCCTGGCGTTCGTGCCGCGGCCCAAGACGAAATCGAGCTAAAGAAACATGGCTGCTGACAGCGCTGCCGCGGCGCACGGTCCGACCGCGGGTGAATACATCGTCCACCACCTGACGTTCTGGCAGAACAAGAAGCCGGCCAACGTCGTCGACTTCACCGTCTTCAACTGGGACTCGCTGTTCTGGGCGATCCTGATCGGCGTGGTCACCTGCTTCTTCCTCTGGAAGGCCGCGCGCAAGGCGACGCCGGGCGTGCCGGGCCGTTTCCAGGCCGCGGTGGAGATCCTGGTGGAGATGGTCGACTCCCAGGCCAAGGGCATCGTCCACAACGCCCAGAGCCGCAAGTTCGTGGCGCCGCTGGCGCTGACCGTGTTCGTCTGGATCTTCATGATGAACGCGATGGACCTGCTGCCGGTCGACCTGATCCCGTACATCTGGGAGCGCATCTACGGCGCCGCCGGCGGCGACCCGCACCACGCCTACATGCGCGTCGTGCCCACCGCCGACCTCTCCGTCACCATGGGCCTGTCCCTGTCCGTGCTGCTGGTGTGCCTGTTCTACAACGTGAAGATCAAGGGCCTGGGCGGCTGGATCCACGAGCTGTTCACCGCGCCCTTCGGCAGCCACCCGCTGCTGTGGCCCTTCAACTTCCTGATGCAGATCATCGAGTTCGTCGCCAAGACCGTCTCGCACGGCATGCGACTGTTCGGCAACATGTACGCCGGCGAACTGATCTTCCTGCTGATCGCCCTGATGGGCGGCGCCTGGTCGCTGTCCGCCACCGGCATCGGCCTGGCCATCGGCCACATCATCGCGGGCTCGGCCTGGGCGATCTTCCACATCCTGATCATCACGCTGCAGGCCTTCGTGTTCATGATGCTGACGCTCGTCTACGTCGGCCAGGCCCACGACGCGCACTAAAGAAACCCGAACCGCGGCCCCCGGGGCCGCGCAAGAAGAACCCTTCGTTTCCCTTTTCTCTCGTCAACCAAAGTCCTTAGGAGCAATCATGGAAGTTATCAGCTTTGTCGCCCTGGCCGCCGGCCTGATCATCGGTCTGGGTGCCATCGGCGCCTGCATCGGCATCGGCATCATGGGCAGCAAGTACCTGGAGTCGGCCGCGCGCCAACCCGAGCTGATGAACGAGCTGCAGACCAAGATGTTCCTGCTGGCCGGCCTGATCGACGCGGCCTTCATCATCGGCACGGGTATCGCGCTGTGGTTCGCCACCGCCAACCCGTTCCTGGGCCAGATCGCCAACCTGCCGAAGTAAGAAGTCCCATCCTTTCGCCAACCCATTCCCTGGAGCCCAGCGCCCCGGGAGCAAGGATGAAAAAGTGAGCATCACCGGCACCCTCATCATTCAGGTGATCGTGTTCCTGATCCTGGTCGGGTTCACGATGAAGTTCGTGTGGCCGCCGATCGCCGCCGCGCTCGACGAGCGCGCCCGCAAGATCTCGGAAGGCCTCGCTGCCGCCGACAAGGCGAAGTCCGAGCTGGCCGCCGCCGACAGGCGCGTGGAACAGGAGCTGGCGAATTCGCGCAACCAGACCGCCGCCCTGCTGGCCGACGCCGAGCGTCGCGCGCAGGCGATCGTCGAGGAAGCCAAGGGCCGCGCCACCGAAGAGGCCAACAAGATCATCGCCGCCGCCCGTGCCGAGGCCGAGCAGCAGACGGTGAAGGCCCGCGAGGCGCTGCGCGAGCAGGTCGCCGTGCTGGCGGTCAAGGGCGCCGAGCAGATCCTGCGCAGGGAAGTCAATCCCGGCGTGCATGCCGAGCTGCTCAGCCGCCTGCAGACCGAGCTGGCGTAAGGACAAGCCATGGCCGAACTCGCCACGATCGCCCGTCCCTACGCGGAAGCGCTGTTCAACGCGTCGCAGGGCGACCTGAACGGCGCCGCGCAATGGCTGGACGCGCTCGCCTCCGTGGCGGGCAATGCCCAGCTGCTGCAGTACGCCGGCAACCCCAAGGTCCGCGACCAGCAGGTGTTCGACCTCATCTCCGACGTCGCGCGCGTGCAGCTGCCCCCGCGGGGCAGAACTTCCTGCGCACGGTGATCGAGAACGGCCGCCTCGCGGCGCTGCCCGAGGTTGCCCAGCAGTTCCGCGAGATGAAGAACGCGCAGGGCGGCTCTTCCGACGCGGTGGTGTACAGCGCCTTCCCGATCGCGGGCGAGCAGCTGGGCGCCGTTGCTCAGGCACTCGAGAAGCGTTTTGGCCGTAAGCTCAATCTCACCGTGCAGGAAGACCCGTCCCTCATCGGCGGCATCCGCGTGGTGGTGGGCGACGAGGTGCTGGACACCTCGGTGAAGGCACGCCTGGAACAAATGAAAGTCGCGCTGACGGCTTGATGCCGCAGCCTCCTAAGGACAGAGTCATGCAGCTCAATCCCGCTGAAATTTCCGAACTGATCAAGAGCCGGATCGAAGGCCTGGCCGCCAGCGCCGACATCCGCAACCAGGGCACCGTGCTGTCCGTGACCGACGGCATCGTCCGCGTGCACGGCCTGTCCGACGCCATGGCCGGCGAAATGCTGGAATTCCCGCCCACCGCCGATGGCACCCCGACCTTCGGCCTCGCGCTGAACCTCGAGCGCGACTCGGTCGGCGCGGTGATCCTGGGCGAGTACGAGCACATCTCCGAGGGCGACACCGTCAAGTGCACGGGCCGCATCCTGGAAGTGCCCGTCGGCCCGGAACTCATTGGCCGCGTGGTCAACGCCCTGGGCCAGCCGATCGACGGCAAGGGCCCGGTCAACGCCCGCATGACGGACGTGATCGAGAAGGTCGCCCCCGGCGTGATCGCGCGCAAGTCGGTGGACCAGCCGGTGCAGACCGGCCTGAAGTCGATCGACTCGATGGTGCCGATCGGCCGTGGCCAGCGCGAGCTGATCATCGGCGACCGCCAGACCGGCAAGTCCGCCGTCGCGGTCGACACGATCATCAACCAGAAGGGTCAGAACATGACCTGCGTGTACGTCGCCATCGGGCAGAAGGCGTCCACGATCAAGAACATCGTGCGTTCGCTGGAAGCCAACGGCGCGATGGAATACACCATCGTCGTCGCCGCCTCGGCCTCCGAGTCGGCCGCCATGCAGTACGTCTCCGCGTACTCCGGCTGCACGATGGGCGAGTACTTCCGCGACCGCGGACAGGACGCACTGATCATCTATGACGACCTGTCCAAGCAGGCCGTCGCCTACCGCCAGGTCTCGCTGCTGCTGCGCCGTCCCCCGGGCCGCGAAGCCTACCCCGGCGACGTGTTCTATCTCCACTCCCGCCTGCTGGAGCGCGCCGCGCGCGTGAACGCCGACTACGTGGAAGCCTTCACCAAGGGTGAAGTCAAGGGCAAGACCGGCTCGCTGACCGCGCTGCCGATCATCGAGACGCAGGCCGGCGACGTGTCCGCGTTCGTGCCGACCAACGTGATCTCGATCACCGACGGCCAGATCTTCCTGGAAACGTCCCTGTTCAACGCCGGCATCCGTCCCGCCATCAACGCGGGTATCTCGGTGTCGCGCGTCGGCGGCGCCGCCCAGACCAAGCTGATCAAGTCCCTGTCAGGCGGCATCCGTACCGACCTGGCGCAGTACCGTGAACTGGCCGCCTTCGCGCAGTTCGCGTCCGACCTGGACGCGGCCACGCGCAAGCAGCTCGATCGCGGCGCCCGTGTGACGGAACTGCTCAAGCAACCCCAGTACAGCCCGCTGCCCATCTCGCTGATGGCCGCCTCGCTGTTTGCGGTGAACAAGGGCTATTTCGACGACCTCGACGTCAAGCGCGTCCTGGCCTTCGAAAGCGGCCTGCACGGCTGGCTGAAGGACAAGCACGCTGCCCTGCTGCAGAAGCTGGAATCCGACAAGGCGATGGACAAGGACGCCGAAGGCCAGCTGACCGCTGCCATCGAAGCGTTCAAGAAGACCTTCGCTTAAGTCGCCCGCAACCAAGGAAGACGGCAATGGCTGCAGGCAAGGAAATTCGCGGCAAGATCAAGTCGGTGGAGAACACCAAGAAGATCACCAAGGCCATGGAAATGGTGGCCGCGAGCAAGATGCGCAAGGCGCAGGAGCGCATGCGCTCCGCGCGTCCTTACAGCGAAAAGGTTCGCAACATCGCCGCCAACCTCGGCAAGGCCAACCCGGAGTACACGCACGCGTTCATGAAGACGAACGACGTGAAGGCTGCGGGCATCATCGTGGTCTCCACCGACAAGGGCCTGTGCGGCGGCCTCAACACCAACGTGCTGCGCGCCGTGACCCAGAAGCTGCGCGAGCTGCAGGGCCAGGGCGTGGCGATGCAAACGGTGGCCATCGGCAACAAGGGCCTGGGCTTCCTGAACCGCATCGGCGCGCAGGTGGTGTCGCACGTCACCCAGCTGGGTGACACGCCGCACCTCGAGCGCCTGATCGGCCCGGTGAAGGTGCTGCTGGACCAGTACGCGGAAGGCAAGCTGAACGCCGTGTACATCTCGTACACCAAGTTCATCAACACGATGCGCCAGGAGCCGGTGGTGGAGCAGCTGCTGCCGCTGTCGGCCGCCAAGATGGAAGCGGAGTCCAAGGCCAGCGCCGGCGGTGCCGAGCACGGCTGGGACTACATCTACGAGCCGGACGCGCAGACGGTCATCGACGACCTGCTGCTGCGCTACGTCGAGGCGCTGGTGTACCAGGCGGTGGCCGAGAACATGGCTTCCGAGCAGTCCGCGCGCATGGTGGCCATGAAGGCCGCCACCGACAACGCGGGCAACCTCATCGGCGAACTCAAGCTGGTCTACAACAAGACGCGCCAGGCCGCGATCACGAAAGAGCTTTCGGAGATCGTGTCTGGGGCGGCGGCTGTTTAAATATTCGGAGCGAAAAGATGGCTCAAGTCCAAGGAAAGATTGTCCAGTGCATCGGCGCCGTCGTCGACGTCGAGTTCCCGCGCGAGCACATGCCGCGCGTGTACGACGCGCTGAAGATGGAAGGCACCGCGCTGACGCTGGAAGTGCAGCAGCAGCTGGGTGACGGCGTGGTGCGCACCATTGCGCTGGGTTCGTCCGACGGCCTGCGCCGCGGCTCGATGGTGTACAACACCGGCGCCGCGATCACCGTGCCCGTGGGCAAGGCGACGCTCGGCCGCATCATGGACGTGCTGGGCAACCCGATCGACGAGCGCGGCCCGGTCGACCAGGCCGTGACCATGCCGATCCACCGCAAGGCCCCGGCGTACGACGAGCTGTCGCCCTCGCAGGAACTGCTGGAAACCGGCATCAAGGTGATCGACCTGATCTGCCCGTTCGCCAAGGGCGGCAAGGTCGGCCTGTTCGGCGGCGCCGGCGTGGGCAAGACCGTGAACATGATGGAGCTGATCAACAACATCGCCAAGGCCCACTCCGGCCTGTCGGTGTTCGCCGGCGTGGGTGAGCGTACCCGCGAAGGCAACGACTTCTATCACGAGATGGCCGACTCCGGCGTCGTGAAGCTGGACAACCTGGCCGAGTCGAAAGTGGCCATGGTGTACGGCCAGATGAACGAGCCCCGGGCAACCGCCTGCGCGTGGCGCTGACCGGCCTGACCATCGCCGAGTCCTTCCGCGACGAAGGCCGCGACGTGCTGTTCTTCGTGGACAACATCTACCGCTACACGCTGGCCGGCACCGAAGTGTCCGCGCTGCTGGGCCGGATGCCTTCCGCCGTGGGCTACCAGCCGACGCTGGCCGAGGAAATGGGCCGCCTGCAGGAGCGGATCACGTCGACCAAGGTCGGCTCGATCACCTCCATCCAGGCCGTGTACGTGCCCGCGGACGACCTGACCGATCCGTCGCCCGCCACCACCTTCGCCCACCTGGACGCCACCGTGGTGCTGTCGCGCGACATCGCCTCGCTGGGCATCTATCCCGCCGTGGACCCCCTGGACTCCACCAGCCGCCAGGTCGACCCGAACGTGGTCGGCCAGGACCACTACGAGACCACCCGCGCCGTGCAGTCCACGCTGCAGCGCTACAAGGAACTGCGCGACATCATCGCGATCCTGGGCATGGACGAACTCGCGCCGGAAGACAAGCTGGCCGTGGCCCGCGCCCGCAAGATCCAGCGTTTCCTGTCGCAGCCCTTCCACGTGGCCGAAGTGTTCACCGGCTCGCCCGGCAAGTACGTGCCGCTGTCGGAAACCATCCGCGGCTTCAAGATGATCGTGGCCGGCGAGTGCGACCACCTGCCGGAGCAGGCCTTCTACATGGTCGGCACCATCGACGAGGCCTTCGAGAAGGCCAAGAAGATCGCGGCGTAAAGACCATGGTCGATACCACGCACACCATCCACGTCGACGTGGTGAGCGCCGAGGAGTCGATCTTCTCCGGCGAGGCGCGCTTCGTCGCGCTGCCGGGTGAAGCCGGCGAGCTCGGCATCTATCCGCGCCACACGCCGCTGATCACGCGCGTGAAGCCCGGCTCGGTGCGCATCGAGCGCGCCGATGGTGGCGAGGAGTTCGTCTTCGTCGCCGGCGGCATCCTGGAAGTGCAGCCGAACCGCGTCACCGTGCTGTCCGACACCGCCATCCGCGGCAAGGACCTGGACGAGGAAAAGGCCAACGAGGCCAAGGCCGCCGCCGAGGAAGCCCTGAAAAACGCCAAGAGCGACATCGACCTGGCCAAGGCACAATCGGAACTCGCCGTCATGGCCGCCCAGCTGGCGGCCCTGCAGAAATATCGGCAAAAGAAGTAAGCGACGAAATAAGAACGGGCTAAAAACCAGCCCCTAAGCCCCGTGCCGCAAGTCACGGGGCTTTTTTATGGCCGGGTTGGCGCTACGATGCCGTCCAGCATGGCCGATACCCCGCACACCTTCCACGTCGACGTGGTCAGCGCCCAGGAGTCCATCTACTCGGGCGAGGCGCGCTTCGTGGTGCTGCCCGGCGAAGCGGGCGAGCTGGGGATCTACCCGCGCCACACGCCGCTGATCACGCGCGTGAAGCCGGGCTCCGTGCGCATCGAGAAACCGGACGGCAGCGAGGAGTTCGTGTTCATCGCCGGCGGCATCCTGGAGGTGCAGCCCCATCGCGTGACGGTGCTCTCCGATACGGCGATCCGCGGCAAGGACCTGGACGAGGAAAAGGCCAACGAGGCGCGCGCCGCTGCCGAGGAGGCCCTGCGCAACGCGAAGTCGGAGATCGACCTGGCGAAGGCGCAGTCGGAACTCGCCGTGATGGCCGCGCAGATCGCCGCGCTGCGCAAGTACCGCCAGAAGAAGTAGCCGCCGTGCGCCCGCCTGCCTGCGGGAGCTGCTCGTCGATCCCGCGGAGCACCCGCGGGGCCTGCCGCACCTGAGTGCCGCCAGCGGGCTGGTGCAGACCGGGCGCCACCTCTACGTGGTGGCCGACGACGAGCACCACCTGGGCGTCCTGCAGGCGGACGGCGAGCAGCCGGTGCAGCTGGTGCGCCTGCTCCCGTCCGACCTCCCGCAGGACAAGGAGCAGCGCAAGCGCCGCAAGCCGGACCTCGAGGCGCTGGCCCTCCTGCCGCCCCATGCAGCGTGGCCGCACGGCGCGCTGCTGGCGCTCGGCTCCGGGTCCCGCCCGCAGCGCTGCCGCGCGGTCCTGCTGTTGCTCGATGCGCACGGCGCGATCGCGGGCGAGCCGCGTGTGCTGGATGTCGCCGCACTGTATGCGCCGCTGCGCGAGCGCTTCGGCGACCTCAACATCGAGGGCGCCTTCGCATCGGGTACGGGCCTGCACCTGCTGCAGCGTGCGAACCAGGGTGCGGCGGTAAACGCCTGCATCGCCTATCCGCTGGCGGACATCGTGCAATGGATCGCGCAGGGTGGAGCCCTCCCGCCGGCGACCATCACGCCCTTCGAACTCGGGACGGTGCAGGGCGTGCCCTATGGCTTCACGGACGGGGCCGCGCTGCCCGGCGGCGGCTGGATCTTCAGCGCGGTCGCCGAAGACACCCCCGACAGCTATGCCGACGGCCGCTGCGCCGGATCGGCCCTCGGCACGGTGAACGCCGACGGCACCCTGCTGTCCCTGGAGCCCCTGCCCGGTGCCCACAAGGTCGAAGGGATCGCGCTGCTGCCCGATGGCCGGCTGCTGATGGTCACCGATGCCGATGATCCCGGCCAGGCCTCGGCGCTGCTGGAGTGGCGCGCTCAGGCGGCCAGCGACTCCATCAGCGCCGGGATTTCCGCCGGCAGCTCGCGCGCGAGGTAGCCGACGATGCCCACGCGCTGCGCGAGGTTCTCGCCGGCGCGGGCATGCAGTGCCACGCCCCACACGGCGGCCTGTTCCGGGGTCGCGCCCCGGGCGGCCAGCCCCGCGATGATGCCGGCCAGCACGTCGCCCGAGCCGGAGGTGCCCAGGCCCGGCGCGTGCGCGCAATGCAGCCAGCTGCGCGCATCGGGCGCGGCCACGCAGGTGGTCGGCCCCTTGAGCGCCACCACCGCGTTCCAGCGGCCGGCATAGCGCAGCGCCATGGCGTGGGGCGCTTCCTGCGCATCCGACTTCTCCGCGCCGGTCAGGTGCGCCATCTCGCCGGCGTGGGGGTGAGAATCACCGGCTGCGCGAAGCGGGTGCCTGCGCGCACCGCGTCCATCGCCAGCGCATCGAGCACCACGGTCGCCTCCGTGCACAGGGGCAGCAGCGCGCGCACGAAGGCCAGCGTGGAGGCCTCGCCGATCATGCCCGGCCCGGCCACCAGCGCAGCGGTCGCGCCGGCGATGGCCTGCAGCGCCTCCAGTCCCGCCAGCGCGGGGCCGCCGTCGGCCTCCTCGGGCAGGGCGATGACCCGTGCTTCCGGCAGCGCAGCCACCAGCGTCGGCACGGCGGACTCCGGCGTCGCGATCACCAGCTTGCCGGCGCCGGCGCGCAGGGCCGCGATGCCCGCCAGCGCCGCGGCGCCGGGCATCTCGCGGCTGCCCGCCAGCACCAGCACGCGGCCGCGCCGCTCCTTGTCGCCGTCCTTCGCCGCTTCGGGCAGCGGCCAGCCGCGCAGCAGCACCTCGTCCACGGTGATGCAGGCCTGCCCGCTCATGGCTTGGGTGCCGCCGGTGCGTCGGCCTCCACGGTGACGGGCGCGCCGGCCTCCAGCAAGGGCACCACGAAGTTCACCAGGTCCGGCCGCAGGCAGTGCCCTTCCAGGTCCAGCTGGTACGAGGTCACCGCGCAGTTGGGCACGTCGGCCATGCGGTCGATCTCCAGGATGCCGGCCTCGTCGAGGTTCTCGATCAGGTAGCGCATGCAGTTGACGATCACCTGGTGCGCGACGACCAGCACGCGCTCGCCGCCGCCGTGCTCGCGCGTCACCATCTCGGTCAGGCTGCGCAGGCGCAGGATCACGTCGCACCAGCTCGCGCCCCCGGGCGGGCGGAAGTAGAACTTGCCGACGTGGCTGCGCTGCTCGTGCAGCTCGGGGTACTTCTGCCGGATGCCGTGCTTGGTGAGCCGGTCCAGGATGCCGAATTCCTTTTCGCGCAGGCGCTCGTCGATGCGCAGGCGCACCTGCTCGCCTTCGCGCAGGCCGGCTTCCTGCATCAGCAGGCGGGCGGTGTCGCGCGCGCGCACGTAGGGCGAGCACAGGATCACCTGCGGCTGGTCCGCGCGCGGCAGCTTGCCGAACCAGCGGCCCAGGGCCCGCGACTGCTCCACGCCCAGCTGCGACAGCGGGGTGTCGATGTCGCGGAACTCGATGTCGATCAGCACGTGGCCGGCCTCCTCGGCGGCGTCGCGCGCGACGTTGCCGGCGCTCTGTCCGTGGCGGGCGACCCAGAGGGTGCGGGGCCAGTTCTCTTTCATGGCTTGCGTTGGATCAAGGCCTGCCAGTGTGGGCCCGCCGGCGGCCTCCGGCCTGTCCACCACGCTTGGCGGAAGGTGTAGGCTGCCACCACCTCACAGCCCGGCCGTGGACTCGGGTCAGACCCGAGGGGAAAATGGCTGAGCAGGAGTACCCTCCCTGACAGACGGCCGAAGCCGCACTTCGTTGGAGAATCCATGCGCATCCTTGCCTGCACCCTGCTCGTCGCGGCCGCTCCTGCCTGGCCCAGGAGATCGTCGTCGGACAGTCCGCTCCCCTGACCGGCGGCAACGCGGAACTCGGCAACGACATCCGCAACGGCGCACTCGCCTACTTCAAGAAGGTGAACGACGCCGGCGGCCTGCCGCAGGGCAAGATCAAGCTGGTCACGCTGGACGACAAGAACGACACCAAGTTCTCCGGCGAGAACACGAACAAGCTGGTGAAGGACCACGACGTGGTGGCGCTCTTCGGCTATGCCTCGTCCACGCTGAGCATCCCGGCCATGCCCACGGTGATCGAGCACAAGGTGCCCTTCTTCGCGCCCTTCACCGGCGCCGACACCATCCGCAAGCAGAACGATTACGTCTACACGATCCGCGCGACCTATGCCGACGAGATCGGCAAGATCATCAATTTCTGGGGCAACCTGGGCAACACGCGCGTGACGGTGCTGCACTACGACGACACGGTGGGCAAGCAGAACTTCGAGACGGTGGCCAACGTGCTGAAGAAGTTCGACCGCACCCCGGTGTCGGTGGCGATCAAGCGCAATGCGGAGATCACCGACCAGAACGTCAAGGATGCGATGGCCTCCGACCCGCAGGTGATGGTGGTGACCACGCTCTATGCGCCGGCCGCGCAGATGATCAAGCGGCTGAAGGCCGCGCACCGCGCCACCATGGTGACCAGCCTGTCCTTCGCGGGCGCCAGCCAGCTGGCCAAGGCCCTGGGGCCGGACGCCTCGGGCGTCTCGGTGGCCATCACGGTCCCCACGCCGCGGGCCAAGACGGTGCCGGTGGTCAAGGAGTGCGACGAAGCCTGGATCGGCGCGGGCCACAAGGAGCCGATGTCCGTGACCGCGCTGGAGTCCTGCATCGCGGCCAAGGTGCTGGTCGAAGGCATGAAGCGCGCCGGCCGCGAGGTGACGCGCGCCTCGCTGCACCGCTCGCTGTCCGCGCTGGGCCGCTACGACACGGGCGGCTACGTCGTCGACTTCAAGCCCAACTTCCGCCACGGCGGCACTTACGTGGGGATGGCGCTGCTGAAGCCCAACGGCGAAGTGCGGGACTGACGCCTCACCCCAGCACGGGTTGGTCGGGCAGCTCGTTCTCGTTGCCCGCCCCCGCAGCCGCGGGAAAGTGCTTCACCAGCAAGGCCGTGACCTCGTCCACCGCCTGCTTCAGGCCTTGCTCGTAGCGCCCGGCGCGGAACTGCTCGCTCATGTGGCGCACCACTTCCTGCCACTGCGCGTCCGGCACGTGCCGGCTCAGGCCGCGGTCGGCGACGATCTCGATGGCGTGCTCCGCCAGCAGCAGGTAGATCAGCACGCCGTTGTCCTGCTCGGTGTCCCACACCCGCAGCTTGCCGAACATGGCGATGGCGCGCTCGCGCGCGGGTGGCGTCGCGCCAGATGTAGCTGGCCGGCAGGCCGGCCTCGATGTAGATGCGGATCTCGCCCGTGTGAAGCCGCTCGCTCGCGGCCACGTGCTGCGCGAGGCGTTCGGACAGCGCGGGCGGAACGGCACGCGCGGTGTCGCCGTCGTCCACCCACCGGTGCCGGAACAGGCGTTGCAGTCGCTGCATCATCACCAGTCTCCCGAGGCGCCGCCGCCGCCGAAATCACCACCACCGCCGGAGCCGAAGCCGCCTCCGCCGCCACCGCCCCAGCCGCCACCACCGCCGCCGCCACCCCAGCCGCCGGGGAAGATGACCGGGCCGCCGTAGCCGCCGCGCCGGCCGCCGAAGGCCCGGCGGCGCCGGAGAGCAGCGAGAACAGCAGGGCGACGATGCCCGCGATCACCGCGATCACGAGGCTGGAGGTGAACATCATCGCCAGGAAGCCGAAGCCGCCGCCGGTGACCAGCGAGCCCAGCTTGCGGCCGAACATGGCGCGCAGGACGCCGCCCACCACCGGGACGGCGATGAACAGCAGGATGGCCAGGCTGAAGAAGTCGAAGCCGCCCTGGCCGCCGCCCTGCGGCTGCTGCGGCCGGCGCGGCTCGGGCAGGGCCTCGCCGCTGACCCGCGCGATCAGCTGGTCCGCCGCCGCCTGCAGGCCGCCGGCGAAGTCGCCCTGGCGGAAGCGCGGCGTGATGGCGTCGTCGATGATCATCCTGGCGGCCAGGTCGGGAACCGCGCCTTCCAGCGTCTTCGCCACCTCGATGCGCACCTTGCGGTCGTCCTTGGCGACGATCAGCAGGATGCCGTCGCCCACTTCCTTGCGGCCGATCTTCCACGCATTGCCGACGCGGTTGGCGTAGCTGGAGATGTCCTCGGGCAGCGCGTGGTCGGCACCATCAGCACCACGATCTGCGAGCCCTTCTTCTGCTCGAAGGCGGCCAGCTTGTCGTCGAGCGCCTTGCGCTGGATGTCGTCCAGCGTGCCGGTCTGGTCGATGACGCGGGCGGTGAGTTCGGGGACGGGCAGGACGCCCTGGGCGGCCGCCAGCCCGAAGGCCAGCAGCGCCAGCAGGAAGGTGAGGAAGCGCTTCAACACCCGGACAGGTCAGCGCGTGGCGCTGGCCGGCGCCGCGGTGCCCGGAGCGGGCAGCGCGCTGGCGGCCGGCGCGGCCGGCGGCAGGGTCGCGGAGACCGAGGGCGCCGCGCCCGGCGCCGCGGGCTTGCCGAAGTCCACGGTCGGCGGCACCGAGATCTGCGCTTCGTTCTGCACCGTGAAGGACGGCTTGGGGTCGTAGTTGAAGATCATCGCCGTCAGGTTGGTCGGGAAGCTGCGCGCCAGCACGTTGTACTGCTGCACCGCCTGGATGTAGCGGTTGCGCGCGACCGTGATGCGGTTCTCGGTGCCTTCCAGCTGCACGCGCAGGTCGCGGAAGCCCTGGTTGGCCTGCAGGGTGGGATAGCGTTCGCTCACGACCATCAGCCGCGACAGCGCGCTGGACAGCTCGCCCTGCGCCTGCTGGAACTTGGCGAAGGCCTCGGGATTGTTCAGCGTTTCCGGCGTGACCTGCACGGCGGTCGCCCGCGAGCGGGCCTCGATCACGCGGGTGAGCGTTTCCTGCTCGAAGTTCGCCTCGCCCTTGACCGTGGCGACGATGTTGGGGATCAGGTCGGCGCGGCGCTGGTACTGGTTCAGCACCTCGCTCCAGGCGGACTTGGTCTGTTCGTCCAGGGTCTGGAACTGGTTGTAGCCGCAACCACTCAGGGAGGCCAGCAACGCCACGATCAGCAGCCACTTCTTCATGGGGAGTCCTTGTCTCGGCGGGAATCCGCAAAGTTAGCATAGATGGGATGCGGCAGGACCCGGTTCAAGTGCTCCAGGCAGCGGCGCGTGGGACGCCATCGGAGGCGAAGCCGCGCCTGCTCATCGCCGGGGCCACCGGCGTCCTGGGCAACGAAGTGTTGCGGCGGCTGGTCGGCTCCTCCCGCTTCGGCGTGACCCAGGTGCTGGCGCGCGAGCCCATCACGGCCGGCCTGCGCGGCGTGCGCACGACGCTGGTGCCGTCGGAGGATCCGCAGGACTGGCCGCCCGCCGCGGCGGACACCGGCATCATCCTGTTCGATCCGCCGCGCATGTTCCACGAACGCGAGCGCGCCCTGTGGACGCCCACGCCGCGGCAGCTGCTGCCGCTGGCGCGCTGGATGCGCGCCGGTGGGGTTCGGACCGTGGCGATCGTGCTGCCGCACGCGCCCGGGCAGCTGCCCGAGGCGCTCAAGCGGGGGCTGGCCACGCTGGACGAACAGGCGATCGCCGGCCTCGGCTTCGAGCGGCTGCTGATCCTGCGTTCGGCGCAGAAGCCGCCGGAAACCCGGCATCCGGACGTCTTGGTCCGGCTGGCGCACTGGATGCTCGGCATCTTCAGGTACATGGTTCCCTCCAGCGAACAGCCGGTCCGGGCGGCCAAGGTCGCCGAGCTGCTGAACGTGGCGCTGCTGCTCGCCCGACCCGGCATCCACGTGGCGCCACCGGAACTGGTGTGGCAAGCGGCGCAACAGGACGTGCGAACGGTCGCCCGCGGCTGGCTCGGCTGAACAAGCTTGGGCACAATGCCTGCAACACGGCAGTTCGCGCATGCGCAAGTCCAAGCTCCAGGCAGCCCATCTCGAGGGTGACGCCGATGACATCGAAGCGGCTTTCTACGATGCCCTCCAGCGCGGGGACATCGATCGCCTCATGGCGTGCTGGGCGGACGAGGACGACATCTTCTGCATCCACCCGGGCGGGCCCCGGCTGGTGGGCGCCACGGCGATCCGCGCCACCTTCGAAGCCATGTTCAGCGACGGCGGCACGGTGCGCGCCTGGCCCGAGCGCGTGCGCAAGATCCTGGCCGTGGGCAGCAGCGTGCACAACGTGCTGGAGCGGGTGGAAGTGCTCACCTCCACCGGCCCGACCAACGCCTGGGTGATGGCCACCAACGTCTACCACCGCACCGCCCAGGGCTGGCGGCTGGTGGCCCACCACGCCAGTCCCGGCACCACCAGCGAGATCCAGGAAGTCTCGGATGCGCCTTCGGTCCTTCACTAGCGACTTCATGCAGAACTACCGGGCGCCCTGGTGGCTGCCCGGTGGCAACGCGCAGAGCATCTGGCCGGCGGTGTTCGCGCGGCGCACCCGCGGGCCGGTGCCCGAGTACCGGCGCGAGCGCTGGGACACGCCCGACGGCGACTTCGTGCACCTGGACTTCCTGGACAACGACGTGTCCTCGCGCCGGCCGATGGTCGTGCTGTTCCACGGCCTGGAGGGCTCCTCGCGCAGCCACTACTCGGAGGCCTTCGCCGACGTCGCCTGGCGCGGCAAGCTCACCTTCGTGGTGCCGCACTTCCGCGGCTGCAGCGGCGAGATGAACCTGGCGCCGCGCGCCTACCACTCGGGCGACCACGAGGAGATCGACTTCATCCTGCGCACGCTGCGCCAGCGCCACCAGGGCCCGATCGTCGCGGTCGGCGTCTCGCTGGGCGGCAATGCGCTGCTGCGCTGGGCCGCGGAGCAGGGCGAGGAGGCGAGCCGTGTCGCATCGGCGGTGGCCTCGGTGTGTTCGCCGCTGGACCTCGCCGCGGGCGGCCACGCCATCGGCCGCGGCTTCAACCGCATGGTCTACACCACCATGTTCCTGCGCACCATGAAGCCCAAGGCGCTGCACAAGTGGGCGCAGCACCCCGGGCTGTTCGACCGCGAGGCGCTGCTGCAGGCGCGCGACCTGTACGAGTTCGACAACATCTTCACCGCGCCGGTGCACGGCTTCACCAGCACCGAGGACTACTGGGCGCGCGCCTCGGCCAAGCCGCACCTGCACCGCGTGCGCATCCCGGCGCTGGCGCTCAATTCCTGCAACGATCCCTTCATCCCGGCGCACAGCCTGCCGCGGCCGGAGGAGGTGAGCGCGTCCGTCACGCTGTGGCAGCCGCAGCAGGGCGGCCACGTCGGCTTCCCCGCAGGGCCCTTTCCGGGCTACGTGTGGGCGATGCCGGAGGCGGTCAGCGCCTGGCTGCTCCAGGCCGCCGGCATCACGCCGGTGGTGCCGGCGGAGTGGCCGGAATACCCGATGACGGTGCCCGCGGCCCTCTGAAGCCGGCTCAGTCGCCGGCCGGGCGGGGCCCGGTGGCGGCCGGTGCGGCCGCCGGAGCGGGCGTCGCCGGCGCCACCGTCGGAAGGAAGGCGGGGTGGATGCCCTGGTTCACGGGCGGCGGGCTGGGCGTCGGGGGAACGGCCACCGCCGTGAGCGCCTGCGGGGCCGAGGCGGCGGCGAGCGCGCGCGGCGCCGATGCGGACGCCAGGCTGCGCTGCGCCGCTGCTGCGGAAGCCGCTGCTGCGGTCGCGGTCGCGCGCGACGAGGACGCGGCCGATGCGGCGGCCAGGGCGGCCGAGGCCGCGCCGGCCGGCGACAGCAGCGCACCGCCCGGCCCGGTGGGCGGCGGCCACGCGACTTCCGAGGCGACCCGGGGCGTGCCCACGGGGTTGGCCGCCTTGCCCTGGCGCACCAGCGCGAGGTCTTCCTCGCTGGGGTACTGGTTCATCAGGTAGTAGTCGAAGGCGCGGCGCGCGATTGGCGCGGCGGCCGCGGCGCCGAAGCCGGCGTTCTCCACGATCATCGCGATGGCGATCTTCGGGTCCTCGGCCGGCGCGAACGCGACGTACAGCGAGTGGTCGCGCTGGTGCTCCTCCAGCTTGGAGGCGTTGTACTTCGCGCCCTGCGCCACGCCCACGGCCTGCGCAGTGCCGGTCTTGCCGCCGGACAGGTAGCCCGCGCCCTGGAACACGCGGGTGGACGTGCCCTGCTGCGTCACGCCCACCATCGCCTTGCGGATGACTTCCAGGTGCTGGGGCTTGTAGCCCAGGTTCACGGGCGGGTCCCGCGGCACCGGCGTGTTCTGCTTGGTGGTGGAGTCCTGCGTGGCGATCACCAGGTGCGGCTTGTGCTTGACGCCGTTGTTCACCACGGTGGCCAGCGCCTGCGCCACCTGCAGCAGCGTGAAGCTGTTGTAGCCCTGGCCGATGCCCAGCGAGATGGTTTCGCCGGCGTACCACTTCTTCTGCTCCGGCTTCTTGTAGTAGTTGCGCTTCCACTCCTGGCTGGGAAGCACGCCGCGCACCTCGCCGAAGATGTCGATGCCGGTGTACTGGCCGAAGCCCAGGGGCTTCATGAAATCGTGGATCAGGTCCACGCCCATCTCGTTGGCCAGCGAGTAGTAGTAGACGTTGGAGGACTTGACGATGCTGGTGTGCATGTCCACCGCGCCCAGGCCGTGGTCGCCGTGGCTGCGGAACACGTGGCCGCCGAAGGCCCAGGAGCCGCCGTCGTGGATCACCTGCGTCGCCGAGCGCTTGCCGGTCTCCAGCGCCGCCAGCGCCATGAAGGGCTTGTAGGTGGAGCCGATCGGGTAGGTGCCGCGCAGCGCGCGATTGAGCAGCGGCTTGTCGATCGACTCGTTGAGCATCGACCAGTTCTCCTGGTCGATGCCGTCCACGAACAGGTTGGGGTCGAAGGTGGGCTTGCTCACGAAGGACAGCACTTCGCCGGTCTTGGGGTCGATGGCCACCAGCGCGCCGCGGCGGTCGCCGTACATGTCCTCGATCAGGCGCTGCATCTTGATGTCGATCGACAGCACCACCGTGTTGCCCGGCGTGGCCGGGCTGCTGGCCAGCTTGCGCACCGCGCGGCCGCCGGCGGAGGTCTCCACCTGCTCCACGCCGGTGATGCCGTGCAACTGCTTTTCGAAGCTCTGCTCCACCCCCAGCTTGCCGATGTACTCGGTGCCGCGGTAGTTGCCCTGCTCCTCCTCCGGCCAGTCCTCCATCTGCTTCTTCTCGGTCGTGTTGATCCGTCCGATGTAGCCGATGGCGTGGCTGGCGAGCTCGCCCCAGGGATAGTTGCGGAACAGGCGGGCCTTGATGTCGACGCCGGGGAAGCGGAAGCGCTGCACCGTGAAGCGGGCGACTTCCTCGTCGGTCAGCTTGGTGCGGATCGGGATCGAGTCGACGCTCTTGCTTTCCTCCTGGAATTTCTTGAAGCGGCGGCGGTCGCGCGGCTGGATCTCGATCACCTGCGCCAGCTCGTCGATCACCTTTTCCAGCGGGCGCGTCAGGCGCGAGGGCGTGATCTCCAGCGTGTAGGCGGAGTAGTTGGTGGCCAGCACGATGCCGTTGCGGTCCAGGATCAGGCCGCGGTTGGGCACGATCGGAACGATGGCCGTGCGGTTGGCCTCGGCCTGGTCGTCCAGCTCCTCGTGCTTGACCACCTGCAGCCACACCAGGCGCGACGCCAGCAGCAGGAAGCAGACGAGGACGACGACGCTGGCCGCCAGCACGCGGCCGCGGAAGCGCGAGAGTTCGGCTTCGACGTTGCGGAGTTCGGTCATGGGCCTTCGGGGGCGCCGGGGGCGGCGGTTTACAGCGGCCTATTTTCGTCCGGATCGGGCGCCCTGCGTTGGGGAGCCAGCAGGATCACGCTCACGATCGGCCAAAGTGCGGCTTCCAGCACGGGCGCCAGCAGCACGGCCGGGCCGGGGAAGGCGCCGCCGGCCAGCATGCGGATGGCCAGCTCGATGGCGTGCGCCGCCACGAACAGCGGCAGCACCTGGATCGTCTGCGACGGCACCTTGAACCACAGCAGCCGGCGGTGGATGGTGATCGCGAAGTAGCTCAGCGTGGTGTAGGCCAGCGCATGCTGGCCCAGCAGTGAGGCCATGTGCACGTCCACCGCCAGGCCGAAGATGAAGGCGGCGATCACGCCGATGCGCAGCGGCTGGTGCACGCTCCAGAACACCAGCACGACCGCCAGCAGGTCGGGCATCCAGGGCAGGCGGCCGACCGGCAGCATCATCAGGGTCATCGCGACGATCAGCGAGAACCAGATGAACAGGGGTTGGCCGGCAGCAGCAGCGGCTGCCCGGGACGCATGATCATGCGGGCTCGCTCCTCACTTGCGGATCGCCTGGCGCTTGGCCAGCGGCAGCACCGGATCCTCGGGCGCCGGCCGCGCGGGAATCTGGTTGAGCATCGGCTTGAGCACCATCACGTGCCGCGCGCCGTCCACCAGCGCCGCCGGGTGCAGCACGATGCGCGCGAAGGCGGAATCGGGCCGGCGCTCCACCTTCACCACCTTGGCCACCGGGATGCCGGGCGGGTAGACGCCGTCCACGCCGCTGGTGGTCAGCAGGTCGCCGGGCTGCACGTCCGCGTTGGCGGCCATGTAGCGCAGCTCCAGGCCGCCGGTGCCGTGGCGGCCGGCATCGCCATAGGTGATGCCGCGCACGCCGGTGCGGGTGTTGAGGATCGGGATCGCCTGGTCCACGTCGGTCACCAGGGTGACCTCGCTGATGAGCGGGTGCACGCGCGTGACCTGGCCGAGCACGCCGGATTCGTCGATCACCGGCGAGCCGGGTTCGATGCCCTGTGCCATGCCCTTGTCGATGATCACCTTGCGCGTGTAGGGGTCGGCGGCGTCATAGAGCACTTCGGCGGCCGCCGCCGGGGTGGACAGGCGCTCGCGCAGCGACAGCAGCTTGCGCAGCTGCGTGTTCTCGGTGGTGAGCTGCTCCACCTGGTTGGCGCGCTGCGACTGCAGGATGAGCTTGCGGCGCGCCGCTTCCTCGTTGGTGAGGGCGGAGTTCAGCGAGGTGAAGTAGTCCTGCACGGTGCGCACCGCCAGCACCGGCCGCATGGCCACCCACTGCAGCGGGAACAGCACGGTGGCGACCGAGGCGCGCAGCGGCTGGGTGATGCGGAAGCGCGCGTCGGCCACCATCAGGAACAGCGCCAGCGCGCTGCAGACCATCAGCTTCGAGAGAGCGGATGGCCCCTGCTTGAAGAACGGCGGCGGCGAGCGATCAAGGGTGCCTAGTGGCATGGCGGGATTGTGCCCCGGCCCCGCTGAGCCGGTGCGTCAGACGATCACTCGCTCGTGAAGATCGAGCCCAGCCGTTCCATGCGCTCGAGCGCGATGCCGCAGCCGCGCACCACGCAGGTCAGCGGGTCCTCGGCCACCAGCACCGGCAGGCCGGTCTCTTCGGCCAGCAGGCGGTCCAGGTCGCGCAGCAGGGCGCCGCCGCCGGTCAGCATCATGCCGCGCTCGGCGATGTCGGCGCCCAGTTCCGGCGGGGTCTGCTCCAGCGCGTTCTTCACCGCCGACACGATGTTGTTCAGCGGGTCGGTCAGGGCTTCCAGGATCTCGTTGGAGCTGATGGTGAAGCTGCGCGGCACGCCCTCGGAGAGGTTGCGGCCCTTGACTTCCATTTCCTTGACTTCGCTGCCCGGGAAGGCGGACCCGATCTGCTTCTTGATCGCTTCGGCGGTGGGTTCGCCGATCAGCATGCCGTAGTTGCGGCGGATGTAGCTGATGATGGCTTCGTCGAACTTGTCGCCGCCCACCCGCACGCTGCCCTTGTAGACCATGCCGCCCAGGGAGATCACGCCCACCTCGGTGGTGCCGCCGCCGATGTCCACCACCATGGAGCCGGAGGCTTCGGACACGGGCAGGCCGGCGCCGATGGCGGCGGCCATGGGTTCCTCGATCAGGTAGACCTCGCTGGCGCCCGCGCCCAGCGCGGATTCGCGGATGGCCCGGCGTTCCACCTGGGTGGAGCCGCAGGGCACGCAGATGATGATGCGGGGGCTGGGCTTCAGGACGGACCGGGGTGGACCATCTTGATGAACTGCTTGAGCATCTGCTCGGTGACGGTGAAGTCGGCGATCACGCCGTCCTTCATCGGGCGGATCGCCTCGATGTTGCCCGGCACCTTGCCCAGCATCGCCTTGGCCTCGTGGCCGACCGCCTGGATCGACTTCTTGCCCTGGGGCCCGCCTTCGTGGCGGATCGCCACCACCGACGGCTCATCGAGGACGATGCCCTTGTCGCGGACGAAGATGAGGGTGTTGGCCGTGCCCAGGTCGATGGCCAGGTCCGTGGACAAATAGCGTCGGAAAGCTCCGAACATTGGGGGAATCCTCTGTTTCTTCTGTGAAACCGGCCGCATTGCGCGGCCGTTGCACCGGCGGCGGAGACCGCGCGCCGAACGGCGGGATAATACCCGATCCCCTGTGCCGGACCGCTGCTGCGCAAGCCTCGCGCAAGCTGTGTGTGGCTCTGGCGCAATGACTTTTTCCACCATGTCGCTCAACTCCCAAGACATCGCCCGCATCGCCAACCTGGCGCGGCTCGAACTCCAGCCCGCCGAAAGCGAGCGCATGCTGGCCCAGATCAACGGCTTCTTCGCCATCGTGGAGAAGATGCGGGCCGTGGACACGGCGGGCGTCGAGCCCCTGAACCACCCCGTGGCGGCGGTGCAGGACGTGCAGCTGCGCCTGCGCGAGGACGTGGCCAGCGAGCCGAACCAGCGCGAGGCCAACCAGCGCAGCGCCCCGGCGGTCGAACGCGGCCTGTTCCTGGTGCCCAAGGTGATCGAATGACGGCGCTGCACGATTTCACGGTCGCCCAGCTGGCCGGCGAGCTGAAGGCGAAGAAGGTGTCGGCGGTCGAAGCCGCGAAACACTTCCTTGCACGTGGCCGGCAGCATGCGGGACTGGGCGCCTTCCTGGCGACCAACGAGGAGGCGACGCTGGCCCAGGCGCGGTCGGCGGACCAGCGGCTGGCCGCCGGCGACGCCGCGCCGCTCGTCGGCGTGCCGATCGCCCACAAGGACATCTTCGTCACCCGGGACTTCCCCAGCACCGCCGGCTCGAAGATGCTGGAAGGCTACCGCTCGCCTTTCGATGCGACGGTGGTGCGCAAGCTGGCCGAAGCGGGCACGGTGAACCTGGGCAAGCTCAATTGCGACGAATTCGCCATGGGCTCGTCCAACGAGAACTCCGCCTATGGCCCTGTGAAGAACCCCTGGGACACGAGCCGCATTCCCGGCGGCTCCTCCGGCGGCAGCGCGGTGGCGGTGGCCGCCCGCATGGCGCCGGCGGCCACCGGCACCGACACCGGCGGCTCGATCCGCCAGCCCGCGTCCTTCTGCGGCATCACCGGCATCAAGCCGACCTACGGCCGCGCCTCGCGCTACGGGATGATCGCGTACGCCTCCAGCCTGGACCAGGCGGGGCCGATGGCGCGCACGGCGGAAGACTGCGCCCTGCTGCTGTCGGCGATCTGCGGGCCCGACCCGGACCGCGATTCCACCTCGCTGGACGTGCCGGCCGAGGACTTCAGCCGCTCCCTGGGCGGCTCGCTGGAAGGCCTGCGCATCGGCGTGCCCAGGGAGTTCTTCGCCGAAGGGGTGACCGCGGACGTGCGATCGGCCATCGAGTCGGCGCTGCAGCAGTACGAGAAGCTGGGTGCGAAGCGCGTGGAGATCTCGCTGCCGCGCACCGAGCTCGCCATCCCCGTCTACTACATCATCGCCCCGGCCGAGGCGAGCTCCAACCTCTCGCGCTTCGACGGCGTGAAGTTCGGGCACCGCGCGAAGCAGCACGGCGACCTGCTGGACATGTACAGGAAGACGCGCGCGGAGGGCTTCGGCGACGAGGTCAAGGCGCGCATCATGATCGGCACCTACGTGCTCTCGCACGGCTACTACGACGCCTACTACCTGCAGGCGCAGAAGATCCGCCGCCTGATCGCCGACGACTTCCAGCAGGCTTTCCAGCAGTGCGACGTGATCGCCGGCCCGGTGGCGCCCAGCGTCGCCTGGAAGCTGGGCGAGCACGGCGGCGACCCGGTGGCCGACTACCTGGCCGACATCTTCACCCTGCCGGGATCGCTGGCGGGGCTGCCCGGCATGAGCATCCCGGTGGGCTTCGGCGCCGGCGGCATGCCGGTGGGCCTGCAACTGCTGGGCAACTACTTCGGCGAGGCCAAGCTGCTGAACGTGGCGCACCGCTTCCAGCAGGCCACCGATTTCCATCTGCGCAAGCCGGAGGGCTTCCAATGAGCAAGCTCGTCCACGGCTGGGAAGTCGTCATCGGCTTCGAGACCCACGCGCAGCTGTCCACCGACAGCAAGATCTTCAGCCGCTCGCCGACGAAGTTCGGCGCCGAGCCCAACACGCAGGCCTCGCCGGTGGACCTGGCGCTGCCCGGCACGCTGCCCGTGATGAACGTGGGCGCGGTCGAACGCGCGATCCGTTTCGGCCTGGCGATCGGCGCGCACGTGGCGCCGCGCAGCATCTTCGCGCGCAAGAACTACTTCTATCCCGACCTGCCCAAGGGCTACCAGATCTCGCAGTACGAGATCCCGGTGGTGCAGGGCGGCGTCGTCGAGTTCTACCTGGGCGAAGAGAAGAAATCCGTGCGCTTGGTGCGCGCCCACCTGGAGGAGGACGCCGGCAAGTCGCTGCACGAGGACTTCGTCGGCCAGTCCGGCATCGACCTGAACCGCGCCGGCACGCCGCTGCTGGAGATCGTGACCGAGCCGGACATGCGCTCGTCCGACGAGGCGGTGGCCTACGCCAAGGAGCTGCACAAGATCGTCACCTGGATCGGCATCTGCGACGGCAACATGCAGGAAGGCAGCTTCCGCTGCGACGCCAACGTGTCGGTGCGCAAACCTGGGCAGCCCTTCGGCACGCGGCGCGAGATCAAGAACCTGAACTCCTTCAAGTTCATGAAGGAGGCGATTGACTTCGAGGTGCGCTGGCAGATCGAGCAGCTGGAGGACGGCATCGCCATCCAGCAGGCCACCGTGCTGTTCGACCCCGACACGGGCGAGACGCGCGCGATGCGCACCAAGGAAGACGCTGCGGACTACCGCTATTTCCCGGACCCCGACCTGCCGCCTCTGGTGGTGGCGCCCGAGTGGGTGGAGCGCGTCCGGCGCGAGATGCCGGAGCTGCCGCGCGTGATGGCGGCCCGCTTCGTCAACGACTTCGGCCTGCCGGAGTACGACGCGACCACGCTCACGCAGAGCAAGGCCATGGGTGCGTACTTCGAGGAAGCGGCGAAGGCGAGCGGCCAGGCCAAGCTGGCCAGCAACTGGATCATGGGCGAGGTGTCGCGCCGGCTGAATGCGCAGGAGATCGCGATCGAGGCCGCGCCCGTGCAGGCGCCGACGCTGGCCCGGCTGATCCAGCGGATCGCCGACGGCACGGTCTCCAACAACGCCGCGCGCCAGGTGTTCGACGCCTTGTGGACCGGCGAGGGCAGCGAGGTCGATGCCGTGATCGAGGCCAAGGGCCTCAAGCAGGTCAACGACAGCGGCGCCCTGGAAAAGATCGTCGACGAGGTGATCGCCGCGAACGCCGCCAACGTGGAACAGGTGCGTGCCGGCAAGGACAAGGCCTTCAACGCGCTGGTCGGCCAGGCGATGAAGGCGAGCAAGGGCAAGGCGAATCCGCAGCAGGTGGGGGACCTGCTGCGCAGGAAGCTCGGGGTGTGACGCGCCGAACGTCGGGGTTCGCCTGCGGGCTCACCCCGACACCGCACTCAGCGCGTCACCGCACGGTGACCGGCGCCGAGGCCGCCGCCTGCTGCCCCCACAGCCTCTTCAGCCGCACCAGCTGCTCGTCGTAGCGCCTGGTGATCCGCGCCTTCTCTTCTTCCTGCGTCGCGACCGTGCGGGCCTGCGCCGCGGCCTGCTGCTCGTTGTCTTCCAGCTGGCGCTTGAGTTTCGCCACGGCCTCGGGCGGTGCCTTGGTCGCATCCGCCTGCGTGCGCAGCTTCTTCTGCTGGTCCTGCAGTTCGGCGATGCGCTTGCGGCTGCTGGCGATCGCCTCGTCCACCGGCTGCAGGGCCTTGGCGCGTTCGGCGTCGTGCGCGGTCTGGCTGGGGTAGCGGGCCACCAGCAGCTTCTGCGTCCGCTTTTCCTCGGCCTGGCGCTGCTGCTCCTCGGCCAGCTTGCGGTCCTGTTCATCCTTCACGGCGCGTTCGGCCGGCGTCAGCGTCGGCGGAATGGTGCGGCGGACCGTGCCGAGCGGGCTGAGTTCCTTCTGCTCGCGGTCGCTGCACTCCGGGATCGCGCGGTCGGACGTGAGCCGGCGGCCCTTGGCGTCGACGCAGGAGTAGATCCGCGACTGGGCCCATGCACCGGCCACGGCCCCGGCGAGGGCGCAGGCCAGGACGACGTGACGCAGCAGGGCGGACATGGTTCTTCCTTTCAGCCGGCTCCGTAGCGGTCCCGGTAAGCCAGCACCTTCGCGTGGTGCTGCCCGAGCGCATCGCCGGCATGCATGTCGAGGTACTGCAAGAGGTCTGCCAGCTTGGCGATGGCGCACACCTGCAGGCCCAGTTTTTCACGGACATATTGCACGGCGCTCCAGGAAACATCCTGCCCGCCCTCGGTGGCCTTCTCCTGCCGGTCCAGCGCGATCGCCACCGCCTGGGGGTGGCACCGGCCGCCTGGATCAGCGCGATCGACTCGCGGGCGGCGGTGCCGGCGGACATCACGTCGTCCACGATCAGCACCTTCCCGCGCACCGGCGCGCCCACCAGCGAGCCGCCCTCGCCGTGGTCCTTGGCCTCCTTGCGGTTGTAGGCATAGGGCACGTTGCGCCCCAGCCGCGCCAGCTCGATCGCCACCGCCGCCGCCAGCGGGATGCCCTTGTAGGCGGGGCCGAACAGCATGTCGAATTCGATGCCGGACGCGAGGATGCGCTGTGCATAGAATTGCGCCAGCCGCCCCAGCTTCTCGCCGTCGTCGAACAGTCCGGCGTTGAAGAAGTAGGGCGACAACCGCCCCGCCTTGGTCTTGAATTCGCCGAAGCGCAAGACCCCGGAGCGCACCGCGAACTCCACGAAATCCTGCGCCAGCCGGTCCTGGCCCGTCACCGCCACCATGGGAAATTCCTTGTTCAAACTGACCAGCCTCAACCTGAACGGCATCCGCTCGGCCGCCAGCAAGGGCGTGGAGGCCTGGGTCGCGCAACACAGCCCGGATTGTATTTGCGTGCAGGAAGTGAAGGCCCAGGCCGAGGACGTGCACGGCCGGCACGACCAGCTCGCGGGCCTGCGGGGCCACTTCCACTTCGCGCAGAAGAAGGGCTATTCGGGCGTGGGCGCCTTCACGAAGCACGAGCCCAGCGAGGTGATCGTCGGTTTCGGCTGCGAGGAGTTCGACGCCGAGGGCCGCTATGTCGAGCTGCGCTTCGACACGCCGCAGCGCAGGCTGTCCATCATCAGCTGCTACTTCCCCTCCGGCTCCTCCGGCGAGGACCGCCAGCAGGCCAAGTTCCGCTTCCTGGACGCGCTCGACCCGCACCTGGTGCGCCTGAAGCAGTCGCGCGACTTCATCCTGTGCGGCGACATCAACATCGCCCACAACGAGAAGGACCTGAAGAACTGGAAGGGCAACCGTAAGAACAGCGGTTTCCTGCCCGAGGAACGCGCCTGGATGACAAAACTGTTATCCGAAACGGGTCTGGTCGACGTTTATCGTCATCTGCACCCCGAGACCACCGACGACTGCTACACGTGGTGGAGCAACCGCGGCCAGGCCTATGCGAAGAACGTGGGTTGGCGGCTGGACTACCAGATCGCCACGCCGGGCATCGCGGAGAAGGCGCGGGAAGCGGCGATCTACAAGACGACCCGTTTCAGCGACCATGCGCCGCTGACGATTCATTACGAGTTGCCGATCTGAGAAGCGCGGGTTGGAGCGGCTCGCGCTGGCCGCCCTCTACCTGGGTTTGCCTGCGTGGTTGCTGCTCCGGCTGCTGGCTTCGTGAAAGCCGGAGCACTGGCGTTACGGCCGGACGCCGTTGAACACGATCGCCTGGCCGCGGAAATCCCTGAAGGGGTCGAACACCACTGCCGCCTCCAGCCGGCGCTCGGCCGGGTGGAACAGGACGACCCCCTTGAAGGGCAGGTTCGTCAGCAGGCAAGGCGCCGGCCCGCTGATGACGATGGTCAGGTCGAAGGCGTTCGCGTCGGATCGGGGCGTGGCCTTGCCGTTGATGGGGCAGCCGTTCACCGAGCTGCTGACTTCGCCGGTCGCGGTGACGTTGAACACGGCAGGGCGGTCGCCGGCCCGGAACGAGACCGTCCCGGTGAACGACCCGGCCAGCTCCGAGAGCCTCGCCTCGTCATCGAGGTCGCGCACGTAGCTCACGGCGAAGGGCAGGCTGGCCGGTGCGTTCACCGAACCAACCACGGACTGGCGCGCGCTCAGCTTGCCGGACAGGGGGCGTTGGCGGACGACAGCGGGAAGGGGCCGTACTTGCCTTCCCAGTTGTAGTCGCGGCCGTTGTCCGCGGTGAACTTGGCGCCGTGGAAATCGCCGGTGCCGACGTAAACGCCGCCCAGGGTGGACACACCGGGCTTCGAATACATCATGTAGTAGGTGCCATCCCCCAGGACGATCGCATTGGCCTCGCGGTTGCCGTCGACGGTGCCCTTCCAGAGGCCGGCATAGGGATCGCCGCCCCCGCAGGAGGACAGCAGCAGGCCGGCGAGCAGGGCGAGGGACAGGCGGGTGGCGCGGGTGAACAGCTTCATACGTAACCTTTCGATACGCGGACTGCCGAAGGGTTGCAGTTGTGTGCCTAGCCGTCAAACCCGTCCGGGCACCTGCCCGACCGTTCGGCGCCCGTTTCCCTACCGCTCATCGCCGCCGGGGCTTAAGCGTGATCCCTACCACTCGGACAGGCTGACCCCTATGGTGAACACGGACCGCCGCCGGTTGAAGTCGAGCAGGGTGTCGCCGTAGCCGGTGAAGAAGCCGGTGTACAGCTGCAGGCCGCCGGGCGCGAGGTCGCCGCCATCCCACAGGGTGCGCGACCACTCCAGCCGCAGCGAGCCGCGGGCGGCGCGGCGCAGGCTGTGCCTGGCGGTGACCGTGACGTGGTTTTCGGCGTTCTGCCAGCCCGCCTGCAGCTCCGCCCGGCCGAAGTAGTTGCTGATGCCGGGGTTGTCGTCGTTCGCGCGGTCTTCGTCGATGCGCTGCCAGATCGGGGCCTGCAGCTGCACCTTGTGGCGCTCGGCCCCGGCCATCAGGTAGGCGCGGTTCCAGCTGCGCGAGTAGGGCAGGGACTGGCCGTTGGAGTGGTGCACGATGCCCAGCCCTCCATAGCGCAGGCGCCAGCCCGCCAGGTCCGCGGTGAACGGGTAGATGTAGAACAGCTCGGGCTCGTGGTCGGTGCTGCGGAAGGGGCGCGAGATGCCGGGCGTGAACAGCTGCCAGTACGACTGCTGGCTGTAGGCGAACCACACGGAGTCGCTGAAGTTGGAGGCATCGGGGGTCAGCATGCCCTTGGCGATCTTGCTGCGCACCGAGACCTGCAGCCGCATCTCGCGCGTGCGGTAGTCGGTGGCGGTGATCGCGTTGTTGGCAGGATTGTCGGAAGTGGGCTGCCGGTTGACGGTGTCGCCGAAGGCGGCTGCCGCGATCATCGGCCGCAGGCTGCGCAGGCCGAACACGCCGCAATCGCTGCCGCGCTCCAGCTCCCAGAACCGCGAGAGGTGCGTGTAGGCGGTGTCGCGGCAACCCTCGCGCGCGGTCAGGCGCGCGCTGCGCGCGGATTCGGCGACGGCGGCCGGGGCGGCAACAGGCGGGGGCAGCACGGGGGCCGTGGCGGCGGCGGGCGCACGCTGGCCCTCGGCCCAGCGATCGAAGCAGGCCAGGCGCTGCGCGGCCTCGCCCATTGCCGCGCATGCCTGCCAGCCGTCGGCCCCGGTTTGCGCGTGGACCGGCAGCAGCAGGAAGGCGGCAGCCGTTGCGAAGAGGAATCTGGACATGCGGCATCCTAGCCGCGGCCGGCGCGTGCGCGTTACTGCTTGCGCAGGATGAAGGGGCGGCCGGTCTGCTCGCCGTCGATCGTCCAGGTGCCGCGCACCTCGCGGCCGCAGGAGCCTTCGACGACTTCGCCGATCCAGGTGGCGCTGATGCGCTTACCGTCGGCGCTCTCCTCCAGCGTGAACTCGCCGTCCTCCACGTCGCCCGCGACCGCGCGGCGCTCGCCGTTGCGATTGATGGTGCCGCGGAAGCTCTCGGCATAGTGCGGATGCTTTTCCAGCAGCAGCGTGCCGGCATGGCCGCTGCCCTGCAGCTCCGCGCGCCACAGGCCCAGCATGTGCGACTGGCCCACCTCGCTGGCGTGCGGGCAGCTTTCCTGGGCCCACGCCGGGGCGGCGCACAGCGCCAGCAACCAGAGCCAGCGCCTCATGCGGTCCCCGGCGATGCGGCGGCGGCAGCGGCGGCGTCCGCGCTCTTCTTGGCGAATTCCGCGCGCAGCGCCTTGAGTTTCTCGCGCGGGTCTTCCTTCACCGTGGTCTTGTCCAGCGCCATCTCCGCGATGAAGCGGCTGGGCTGGGCGGCGATCATCTCGCGGCCCTTCTTGCGCTTCCTGCTCCAGCTCACCGCCAGCGAGCGCTGCGCGCGCGTGATGCCCACGTACATCAGGCGCCGTTCCTCCTGCAGCCGCAGCGCGAAGGATTCGCTCACCGCCGCGCCGCCTCGTCCTCGGGCTTGAAGGGCAGCATGCCTTCCACGCAGCCGGCCAGCAGCACGTGCGGCCACTCCAGGCCCTTGGAAGCGTGCAGCGTGGACAGGGTCACCACGTTCTGGTCCTTCTCGCGCTCGCTGATGGTGGACAGCAGCGCGATGGTCTGCGCCACCTCCAGCAGGTTCTTGCGCTCGCTGGCGATCGCCACGCCGGCCGCGTCGTCGATCTCGCCGCCGCAGCGCTGCGCCATCCAGTCGCAGAACTCCAGCACGTTGGTCCAGCGGGCGGCGGCCACCTTCTCGTTGTCCTCGCCGTCGTACAGGTGCTTCTCATAGCCGATGTCCTTGAGCCACTCGGTCATGAAGGCGCGCGCGTCCTCCGCGCCCACGGTGTGGCGGGCGCGGTACTCGAGGTCGTTCACGTAGCGGCCGAACTCGTGCAGGCTGCCCACGGCGCGCGCGTTCAGCACGCTGCCCAGCGAAGGCGAGAACAGCGCCTCGAACAGCGAGCTTGTACTGGCTGGCGAACACGCCCAGCGAAGCCAGCGTCTGGTGGCCGATGCCGCGCTTGGGCGTGGTCACCGAACGCAGGAAGGCCGGGTCGTCGTCGTTGTTCACCCACAGGCGCAGCCAGGCGCACAGGTCGCGGATCTCGGCGCGGTCGAAGAAGCTCTGGCCGCCCGAGACCTTGTAGGGGATCTGCGCCTTGCGCAGCGCCTGCTCGAACACGCGCGCCTGGTGGTTGGCGCGGTACAGCACGGCGAAGTCCTTCCAGTCCTTGCCCAGGCCGTTGGCGCGGATCGACTGGATGCGCGCCACCATGCGCTCGGCTTCGTGCTCCTCGTTGTCGCAATCGACCACGCGCACCGGCTCGCCTTCGCCCAGCTCGGAGAACAGCGTCTTGGGAAACAGCTTCGGGTTGGGCTGGATGACGTTGTTGGCCGCGCGCAGGATCGCGCTGGTGGAGCGGTAGTTCTGCTCCAGCTTGATGACCTTCAGGTTCGGGTAGTCCTGCGGCAGCTTGCGCAGGTTGTCCAGCGTCGCGCCGCGCCAGCCGTAGATCGACTGGTCGTCGTCGCCCACGGCGGTGATGCGGCCGCGCTCGCCCACCAGCAGCTTGAGCAGCTCGTACTGGGTGGCGTTGGTGTCCTGGTATTCGTCCACCAGCACGTGGCCCAGCAGCTTCTGCCACTTCTCCCGCACTTCGGGGAAGTCGCGCAGCAGCTTGAGCGGCATGCCGATCAGGTCGTCGAAGTCCACGCTCTGGTAGGCCGTGAGGCGCTCCTCGTAGCGCGCCATGATCCTGGCGACCATCTTCTCGATGTCGTCCTTGGCCTGTGCCTCGGCCTGCGCGGCGTTCAGGCCCGCGCTCTTCCACGCGCTGATGGTCCACTGCCACTGGCGCGCGGTCGCGGCATCGGTGGTGCCGCCGGCGTCCTTGAGGATGCTGGTGACGTCGTCGGTGTCGAGGATGGAGAACTGGGGCTTGAGGCCCAGCGCGCTGCCGTCCTGCCGCATCATGCGCACGCCCAGCGCGTGGAAGGTGCAGATCACCACGTCCTTCGCGTCGCGGCCCACCAGCGACTTGGCGCGCTCGCGCATTTCGGCGGCGGCCTTGTTGGTGAAGGTGATGGCGGCGATGCGTTTGGCCTCCAGCCCGCCCTGGATCAGGCGCGCGATCTTGTGCGTGATCACGCGCGTCTTGCCCGATCCGGCGCCGGCCAGCACCAGGCAGGGCCCATGCATGTAGTTGACGGCTTCTTGCTGGGCGAGGTTCAGTCCGGCGGACATCGATTGGGCAAACGGGTACTGCGGGGGAGACAGCGGCAGATGATAAGCGGCGCCGGGTGTTGTCATTCCGCGATGCGCGGGTACCCAAGCGACAGCCCAGTGATGAGTTGCAAGGACAATACGCGCGTGCTAAGCGTCCTTGCGGTCACTTTTCCCTTCTTCGCCCTGGTGTTCGCCGGCTACCTGGCCGCGCGGCGCCGCGTGCTGCCCTTCGAGGCGATCGGCGGCCTCAACACCTTCGTGCTGTTCTTCGCGCTGCCCTGCATGCTGTACCGCTTCGGCGCCAGCACGCCGATCGCGCAGATGCTCGACCCGGTCGCCATGGCGGTGTGGCTGGCGTGTGCACTGCTGGTGGTGGCCGGCACCGTGAAATTCAGCATGAACGAGCGCATCCGCTGGAACGACGCTTCCTTCGGCGCGCTGGTGGCCGCCTTCCCCAACACGGGCTTCATGGGCGTGCCGCTGCTGGTGGCGCTGCTCGGCGCGCAGGCGGCCGGGCCGGCGATCCTCACCATCTCGATCGACCTGGTGATCACCAGCTCGCTGTGCATCGCGCTGTCCAGGCTGGACGGCGCCGACGAACACGGCGCCGCGCTGGCGGCGAAGAAGGCGCTCAAGGGCGTCGCGCTGAATCCCATGCCCTGGGCCATCCTGCTCGGGGGCTGTCGTCCGCCTTCGCCTGGAGGCCGGTGGCGCCGGTGATGAACACCATCGGCCTGCTGGCCGATGCCGCCTCGCCGGTAGCCCTGTTCACCATCGGGGCCGTGCTGGCGCGCTCGCAGTTCGTGGCCGCGCAGGGCGAGCACGGGCCGCTGCCGCTGCGCGACTTCGTGCCGGTGTCGCTGGTCAAGCTGGTGGTGCATCCCCTGATGGTGTGGGGCGTGGGCCTCGCGGTGCGCGCGGCGGGCGTGCCGCTGGATGCCTTCACGCTCACGGTGATGGTCCTGGTGGCGGCCTTGCCCAGCGCCAGCAACGTGTCGGTGCTGGCGGAGCGCTTCGGCGCCGACACCGGACGCATCGCCCGCATCATCCTGCTGACCACGGCGGCGGCCTTCCTCACCTTCTCGGCGGCGGTGGCGCTGTTGAAGCAGTGAAGCGGCTGGCCGTCGCAGCGACCTGCGCGCTGCTCGCATCCTGCGTGCTGGTGCCGCGCACGGTGCACGGCTGGGACCCGGAGTGCCGCGTCACCGTGCGCAGGATGGAGCTGGAACCGGTGCAGATAGCCTCCATCCAGCATTGCCACAACGAAGGCTGCCTTGCGCTGCTGGCCGCCGCCGGCGCCAC
This sequence comes from Ramlibacter montanisoli, assembly GCF_013087525.1. Lineage (GTDB taxonomy): Bacteria > Pseudomonadota > Gammaproteobacteria > Burkholderiales > Burkholderiaceae_C > Ramlibacter > Ramlibacter montanisoli. The sequence goes on from NZ_JABFCS010000001.1 coordinate 4,230,592, forward strand.
CGCCGCCGCCAGCGCGGTGATCTCCGGCAGCATCACCATCGTCGGCAACGTCGTCTACTGGCTGGAAGAACGCGGAAGCTGCAAGCGCGCGTCGTAGCCGCGCTCGGGTGGACGGCAGTGCATTGCCGACGGACGGACAGCGCTGTGCCGTTCTGCCAACAAGGCGCCGCCATGCGGCCTGGCGGCGCTGACACAGCGCGCACTCACCCCCTATATTCCTTCGAACGAGGCCGGCGAGCCTCGGAGGAGGAGAGAGCATGAGCACTGCCGGCGGCTTCTACGCGCTGTCCGACGACCAGTTGAAGCGCCTGCTCGCGGGCGAGCTCGCCTACGCGGGTTTTCTCGGCAAGGGCGGCGGCGAGCAGCCGCGCGAGCTGCATGCCGAAGCCCTGCAGGTCTGGTACGAACTGAGCCAGGTGCTGCAGGGAGAAGCCGCCTGCGGCGCCGAGCAGACTGACAAGATCCCGACGATGGTGGGCTACTCGTTCTCGCCGCAGGTGCAGGCCACCGCGGCCAGGCTCGCGGGCCTGCCGGATGCCGAGATCCGCACGCGCTGCGAAAGCGCGCTGATGGAAGCGACGCCCGACCAGGTGGTCGCCGCGGTGCAGGGACTCAAGGCCTTCTACCAGCGTGCCGCCCAGAACAAGGACGCGGTGCTGTTCCGCGTCGCCTGACCCCACCCACCTGCCGCCCGAGCGGTGCAGTACCCCATGTCGGCCCAGACCCAGATCCGTTTCGCCTCCCTCGCCGCCGCCGCCTACGGGCTCGTGCTCGTGAGCGGCATCGTCCACCACTTCCAGCGAACGGGCAGCCTGCGCGCGCTGGTCCACAGCCTGTCGCAACCCGCGGTGTGGATCGCGCTTCTCATCGCGGCGCTGGTGGCCTTCGGCTTGTGGAAGCGCTACGCCTGGGCCTGGTGGCTGGGGGTGGGGGCCGCCGCCGCCTACCAGGTCTTCCGCATCACCCTGGCCTACGTGCAGGGCGGCGCCTTCGGGCGTGTGCCGGGCTTCGCGACCCTGCTGGCATTGGCGCTGCTGGTCGTCCTGCTCGTGCTGCTGCTGCCACGCAAGGCGCGGCTCGGTTGCAGCCGGTGAACGGCCTGCCATGAAGCACTGGATGAAATCCTGGAACGGCAACGCGCTGCTGGCATGGCTGGCGGTGCTGGCCTTCGCGGCCGCCGCATTGTGGCCGCGCGTGTTCGAGGGCGACATCCCGCTCGTTGGATTGCGCGCGCTGTCGGACCTGCGCATCGGCGTGCCGCTGTCGCTGGCCGCGCTGGCGATGGCCGTGTTCCTGTCGGTGCCCGCCTGGGCCAGCCGCGACGGACTGCTGGTCTGCGCCGGCGCTTCCCTGTGCCTGTTCGCCGTGGTCGCCTACGCGGTCGGTGCGTCGGCGGCGCTGCCCTTCGCCTTCATCGGCGGCAACATCCTGCGCGAGTCGCGTGCGGCCCGCGCGCGCTCTTCGCCCCTGTGGGCGGAAACCATCCGATAGGGAGAGCAAGCCATGCCGATCGTCGGCTTCGGACTGTATTTCGCGCTGGCCATCTTCTGCGCGGTCCACGTGGTGCGAACCGGGCAGCCGCTGTACTGGCTGATGATCCTGTTCGCTTTCCCCATCGTCGGCAGCCTGGTGTACTTCGTGGCGGTCTACCTGCCCAACTCGCGGCTGCAGCGCAACGCGCTGAAGGCCGTGTCGGCCGCCGCCAAGGCGATCGACCCGCAGCGCGAGGTGCGCGCCGCGCAGGCCGCCTTCGAGGAAACGCCGACCGCGCAGAACCAGATGCGGCTGGCCGCCGCGCTGCTGGACGTGGGCGATGCGCCGGCGGCGGCGCGGGCCTACGAGGCCTGCATGGCCGGGCCGTTCGCACGCGACCCCGAGATCCGCCTGGGCGCCGCCCGCGCCTGCGTGGAATGCCAGCGCCATGCCGATGCCTTGCGCCACCTGGAGCCGCTGCGCCGCGAGCAGCCCGACTTCCGCCCCGAGCAGGTCGCGCTGCTGCTGGCGCGCTCGCTGGCGGGGACTTCCCGCGATGCCGAAGCACGTGCCGAGTTCGCCGAAGCAGAGTCGCGCTTCGGCACCTTCGAGGCCAAGGCGGAATACGCGATCTGGGCCTACGCCATCGGCGACCGCGTGACCAGCGCACGCCTGCAGGCGGAACTGGACAAGGTCGCCGCGCGTTGGAGCCCGCTCACGCGCGAGCTGAACGAGCCTTCGCTGCGCCGGCTGCAGGCCGCGAGGGAGCTCGCGGCGAAGACGGCCTGAGCGTCACAACACCGGCGACAGCAGCGCCGCCACCCGCTCGCGCGCCTTCTCCAGCGCGGGGCGCCGCTGCCAGTCCTGCAGCGTCACCTTCTTGCAGCGCTGCAGGTCCTGCTCGAACACGTTGGTCAGGTGCCGCGCGAATTCGCGGTCGTACACGTTGAGGTTGGCCTCGTCGTTCAGGTGGAAGGAACGCGGGTCGAAGTTGGTCGAGCCGACGGACGCCAGCAGGCCGTCCACGATCACCACCTTGCAGTGGTACATGGTCGGCTGGTACACGTGCATCTCCATGCCCGCTTCCAGCAGTTCGCCCCAAAGCGCGCGCGAGGCGTGGCGCACGGTCTGCTGGTCGATCTTCTTGCCGGGCGTGATCACCCGCACGCGCACGCCGCGCTGCAGCGCCGCCACCAGCGCGACGCGCGCCATCTCGTCGGGCACGAAGTAGGCGCTGGAGATGTCGATGGTCTTCACCGCCGCCGTGATGGCGATCAGGTACATCAGCTGCATGCTCTCGCTGCCCCCGCTGGGCGAGCTGTGGAACATCTGCGCCTTCTGCGGCCCGGCATCTTCCAGGGTGGGAAAGTAGTCCTCGCCGTGCAGGATGCGGCCGGTGGTCTTGCTCCAGTTGGACAGCATCACGCTCTGCATCTGCGCCACCACCGGCCCTTCGACCCGTAGTGCGTGTCGCGCCAGTGCTCCTCGTCCTGCGCGTGGCCGGTCCAGGGCGGCGCGATGCCGACGCCGCCGGTGAAGCCGATGCGGCCGTCCACGATCAGCAGCTTGCGGTGCGTGCGGTTGTTGATGCGGCCCAGGTTGTACCAGCGCAGCGGATGGAAGCGGTGCACCTCCACGCCCGCGTCGCGCATGGTGTCCACCATCTGGTTGTCCACCTTGATGCTGCCCAGCCAGTCCAGCAGCACGTGCACCTTCACGCCGGCGCGCGCCCGCTCGGACAAGGCCCTGGCGAACTCGTCGCCGATCTCGCCCGACCAGTAGATGAAGGTCTCGAACAGCACCGTCTTGCGCGCGCCCCGGATCCCCTCCAGCATTGCCGGGAAGATCTCGTCGCCGTTGTTCAGCGCGTGCACCTTGTTGCCGCTGACGATGTCGGGGCCCAGCAGCATGCCCATGGCGCGGAAGAACTGCGGATGGTCCACCGGGTACAGGTGGGGAATCTCGTGCGTGACGCGGCGCTCCCCGGCGCTGAGGTTCACGTAGAGGAGGGCGGCGATGAGGGCGAGGCCTACGCCCAGGGCGATGTACATCCGTCTTGCGCTTCGTTTGGCGAAGCGTGGATGCTAACGAGACTCGGCAGTCACGGGGGCTCGCCGTTACCAGGTGTCGATGAGCGGCCGGTGCGGCTCGTTGCTCATGCGTGAGGCCGCCAGCCCGCGCGACAGCCACGCGCGCGTCTCGGTGGGGTCGATCACGGCGTCGATCTCGAGCGTCGCGGCCATGTTCATCGCCTGGCCGGCCTCGTACTGCCTGGCGACCAGCCGCTCGAACAGCGCCTCGCGCTCCGCTCCCTCGGGCACCGCCTCCAGTTCCTTGCGATAGCCGAGCCGCACCGCGCCTTCCAGCCCCATGCCGCCGAACTCGCCGCTCGGCCAGGACACGGTGGACTCCGGCGCGTGGAAGCCGCCGGCCGCCATCGCCATGGCACCGAGGCCGTAGCCCTTGCGCAGCACCACGGCGAACAGCGGCACGCGCAGGTGCGCGGCCGCGATGAACATGCGGCTGACGTGGCGCACCTGCGCCTGCTCCTCGATTGCCGGGCCGACCATGAAGCCGGGCGTGTCGACCAGGCTCACGATCGGCAGCCCGTGCGCATTGCACAGCTGCATGAAGCGCGCCGCCTTGTCGGCCGCATCGGCATCGATCGCACCGCCCAGATGCAGCGGGTTGTTGGCCAGCAGGCCGACCGGGCGCCCTTCGATGCGGCCGAGCGCCGTGTGGATGCCGGCGCCGAAGCCGGTGCGCGCTCCAGCAGCGAGCCGGTGTCGGCAATGCCGCGCAATGCAGCGCGGCTGTCGTAGGAGCGCAGGCGGTTCTCGGGCACCACCTGGCGCAGGGCGGCAGTGTCGGGCGCCTCGAAGGTTGCCACGCTGCCCTGGAAGAAGGAGAGGTAGTGGCGTGCCGCGGCCACCGCGGCCGCCTCGTCGTCCACCAGCACGTCGATCACGCCATTGGCGTGCTGCACCGCGGACGGCCCGATCTCTTCCGGCCGGAACACGCCCAGGCCGCCGCCTTCCACCATCGCCGGGCCGCCCATGCCGATGTTGCTGTCGCGCGTGGCGATCACCACGTCGCAGCAACCGAGCAGCGCGGCATTGCCCGCGAAGCAGCGGCCGGCGACGATGCCCAGCACCGGCACCTGGCCGTTCAGGCGCGCGAAGCTGGCGAAGGTGGGGACATGGAGCCCGGCCACGATCGGCATGTCGGTGTCGCCCGGCCGGCCGCCGCCGCCCTCGGCGAACAGCACCACCGGCAGTTGGTGCTTCAGCGCGATGCCCAGCAGGCGGTCGGTCTTCTGGTGGTTGCGGAAACCCTGCGTGCCGGCCAGCACCGTGGCGTCGTAGGCGAGCACGGCCGCCTGCGAGCGCTCGGGCGGGAACCAGTCGCCATTGATGCGGCCGATGCCGGTGACCATGCCGTCGGCCGGCGTGTTGCGCACCAGGTCGTCCTCGCTGCGCCGGCTGCGCTGCGCCGCGACGGCCAGCGCGCCGTACTCGCTGAAGCTGCCCGCATCGCACAGGTCGGCGATGTTCTCGCGCGCGGTGCGCAAGCCCAGCGCGTGGCGCTTGTCGACAGCTTGCGCGCGGGCGGCGTCGAGGGTGAGCGCGTGGCGGTCGAGGACGCGCTGGAGGTCGGGGCGTGGGGAACCAGGACGGGCTTCCTCCCTCCCCTCCCGGGGAGGGCCGGGGTGGGGCGCCGTGCGCCACCTCGATCGTCAGCAGCACCTCCCGCTCCTGCACACCCTCCCCTTCCTCCACGAACCGCTCGCGCACCCGGCCATTGCCCGGGCTGCGCACCTCGTGCTCCATCTTCATGGCCTCGAGGATCACCACCACGTCGCCCGCGCGCACCGCGTCGCCGGGGGCGACCAGCCACTGGACGACCTGGGCCTGCAGGGGGAGCGCAGTTCGGTCATGGCGCGCATTGTGCAGAATCCCTGCATGGCATCCCTCGTACCCCTGGTCGAAACTTCGCGCGGCGGCACCCGCGAGTGCGTGCACTTCGGCGCCCTGGCCGTCACGGACACGCGGGGCCGCGTGCTCGCGCAGGCCGGGGATCCGCACTGGCTCACCTTCACCCGCTCCACGCTCAAGCCGCTGCAGGCGCTGCCCTTCGTGCAGGGCGGCGGCGTGCGGCACTTCGGGCTGGACACGTCCCAGCTTGCGCTCCTGTGCGCCAGCCACAACGGCGAACCCATGCACGTGCAGCAGGTGGAACGCATCCTGGGCAAGGCGGGCGTCGGTTACCGGCGCCTGCAGTGCGGCTGCCACATCCCCATGTTCGCGGAGCTGGGCGACTGGCCGCCGCCCGCGCCGGGCAGCTACGACGAGCGCCACCACAACTGCAGCGGCAAGCACAGCGGCTTCCTCGCCTACTGCGTGCAGCACGCGCTGGACCTGGATACTTACCTGGATCCCGCGCATCCGCTGCAGCAGGCATCCGCGCCAGCGTGGCCGAGGCGGTCGGCCTGCAGGAGCACCAACTGGCCATGGGCATCGACGGTTGCTCGGCACCGAACTACGCGATGCCGCTCGCGCACCTGGCGCGGGGCTTTGCGCGCCTGGCCAGCGGCACGCGCGATGCGCGCTTCGGCGAGAGCTTCGCGGCCCTGGCCGATGCGATGACTTCCCATCCGGACCTGGTCTCGGGCACCGGCCGCAACGACCTCGCCTTCATGCAGGCCGGCCGCGGCGACTGGGTGACCAAGGTGGGCGCCGACGGCGTGCAGGTGGTGGCCAGCCGCAGCCGGGGCGAGGCGCTGGCGCTGAAGCTCAGCGACGGCAGCAAGCTCGCGCTCTACGCCGCGACGGTGGAGGCGCTGGACCAGCTCGGTTGGCTGGATGCCGCGCAGCGCGAGGCGCTGCGCCCCTGGCGAAACGAGACGATCGCCAGCATCAAGGGCGCCCCGGTCGGGGAGCGGCGCGCCGTGTTCAGGCTCGAACGGCCTTAGCGGCGCTCTCGTCCAGGGACCGTCCCTGTCCAGCACCGCGCCGGCGATGAAGGCCTTGCGGATGACGACCTCGCTGTTGCAGAGCCAGTCGGCCGGCCCGGCTGTCCCGTGCTTGCGACACAATGCGGCCAGCAGCGCAGCGGGAGAAGCACGACATGACCACCGTCAGCCTCATCGGAGCCCCCACGGACGTCGGCGCCAGCGTGCGCGGCGCGGGCATGGGGCCGGATGCCTTGCGCGTGGCCGGCTTGGACGAGGCGCTGCGCGCGCACGGCTTCGAGGTGATCGACCGCGGCAACCTCGCGGGTCCGCCCAATCCCTGGAACCCTTCCGTCAACGGCATCCGCCACCTGCAGGAAGTCGTTCAATGGAACCGCGCGGTGTTCGACGCCGTCTCCACGTCGCTCGCGATGGGCCACGTTCCGCTGCTGATGGGAGGCGACCACTGCCTGGCCATCGGCTCCATCAGCGCCGTGGCGCGGCAGTGCCGGCAGGAGCGCAAGAACCTGCGCGTCATCTGGCTGGACGCCCACACGGACGTGAACACGGAAACCATCAGTCCGAGCGGCAACATCCACGGCATGCCGGTGTCCTGCCTCCTCGGGCACGGCCCGGCCGACCTCGTGGGCTGGAGCGGCGAGCGCGCGGCGATCGCGGCCGGCGAGATCGAGTTCATCGGCATCCGCAGCGTGGACGCGCAGGAGAAGCAGGCGATCCGCGCGCTGGGCCTGCAGGTCTTCGACATGCGGCACATCGACGAGCACGGCATGCGCAACACCATGACGGAGGTGCTGCAGGACGTGGACGAGGACACGCACATCCACGTGAGCTTCGACCTCGACTGCCTGGATCCGATGGAGGCGCCGGGCGTGGGCACCGGGGTGCGCGGCGGACCCACCTACCGCGAGATGCAAGCTGTGCATGGAGATGATCGCGGACACCGGGCGGCTGGGCTCGCTCGACGTGGTGGAGATCAACCCGGCGCTGGACGTGCGCAACCGGACGGCGGAACTGGCTGTGGAATTCATCCAGAGCCTGTTCGGCGCCTCGACGCTGGCGCGCTAGGGCTGCGGCACGGTAGAGTGGGGGCGTGAACCCGAATCCCCCGCCCCCGCGCCGGACGACCGCGAGGCGCGCCGCGTCCAGGCGCTGCGCGGCCTCGGCATCCTGGACACGCCCTCCGAGGCGCTGCTGGACACCCTGGTGCGCAGCGTCGCCGCCGCCTGTGCCGCGCCCACCGCTGTCCTCAACCTGCTGGATGACCAGCGCCAGTGGACGAAGTCGCAGGCCGGCGGGACGCCGCTGGCGGACATGCCGCGCGCGGATTCGATCTGCACGCTGGTGATCGATTCGTCCTCCTACCTGGAGATCCCGGACACCCGGCGCGACCCGCGCGTGGCGCATAAGCCCTGCGTGGCGGGCGAGCCCCGGCTGGCCTTCTACGCCGGGGCTCCGCTGGTCACGCCGGAAGGCTACGTGGTGGGGACGTTGTGCGTGCTGGACTACGTGCCGCGTCCCGGCGGCCTGCAGGACCACCAGCGGCAGGCGCTGCAGCAGATGGCCCTGGCCGCGATGCAGTCGCTGCTGCTGCGGCAGGCCGCGCACCGCATGCTGCTGTCTTCGAACGAGCAGATGTTCCGGGAGCTGTCGGAGGCCTGTCCGGTCGGCATCTTCCACACCGACGCCAGCGCCAAGGTGATCTACGTGAACCCCGAAGGCGCGCGCATCTTCGGCCGCGAGCCGCGGGACCTGCTGGGCGACGACTGGGTCGACAGCGTGCACGAGGAGGACCGCAGCGAAGTCGTCTCGCGCTGGCACGCCACGGCGGCCGCGGGCAGGATCTTCGACCACACCTACCGCGTCGTGCGGCGCGACGGCCGCACCGTGCACGTGCGCGTGCGCGCGCAGGCCGTGCGGCTGCCGGGAGGCTCCACCGGCGGCTACGTGGGCTCGGTGGAGGACGTGGGCGAGCAGATGGTCTACGAGGCGCAGCTTCGCGCCGGCAAGGAAGCCATCCAGCGAAGCGAGGAGCGCCTGCACCGCGCCCTGGAGGGTTCCGGCCTCGCGCTGTGGGACCTGGACGTGCGCACGCAGCACGTGTACCTGTCCGAGCAGTGGTCGCTGATGCTGGGCGGCCCGCACAGGGAAACGCGCTGCACGACGGCGGAACTGCTGGAGCTGGTGCCCGACGAGGACCGCGCAAGCGTGCAGGCCGCGCTGGATCCCGTGCTGCGCGGCACGTCCTCGCTTTACGTCGTGCAGCACCGCGTGCGCCGCCGCGACGGCACGCTGCTGTGGATCCACAGCGAGGGCGGCGTCGCCCAGTCGGACCCGCAGGGCCGGCCGATCCGGATGGTGGGCACCAACCGGGACATCACGCAGAGCAAGCGCGCGGAGCAGGAACTGCGGATCGCGCGCGACGCGGCCGATGCCGCCAACAGCGCGAAGAGCCACTTCCTGGCCACCATGAGCCACGAGATCCGCACGCCGCTCAACGGCATCATCGGCATGACCAAGCTGATGCTGGACGAGAAGCTGCCGCCGGAGGTGCGGCGGCACGCCGACCTGATCGATCGCAGCGCGCACTCGCTGCTGTCCCTGGTCAACGACATCCTGGACGTGTCCAAGATCGAGGCCGGGCAGATGGAGATCGAGCGCGTGCCCTTCGACCTGCACGAACTGGTGCAGGACCTGGCCACGCTGTACCGCCTGCGCGCCACCGAGAAGAGCCTGCTGTTCCGCGTGCGCCTGGACCCGAGCGTGCCCCAGCACGTGCTGGCCGATCCCACGCGGCTGCGCCAAGTGCTGGTGAACCTGCTGGGCAACGCGCTGAAGTTCACGTCCTCGGGCTGGATCGGCCTGGACGTGAAGGCGACGCAGGAAGACGCCGCCTACGTGCTGCAGTTCACCGTGGCGGACACCGGCATCGGCATCCCGCCGGAGGTGCAGCCGCAGCTGTTCACGCGCTTCATGCAGGCCGACAGCTCCACCTCGCGCAAGTTCGGCGGCAGCGGCCTCGGCCTGTCGATCGTGCGCCAGCTGGTGGACCTGATGGGCGGCAGCGTGGAGGTGTCCAGCATCACGGGCAAGGGCTCGCGCTTCACGGTGAGCATCCCGGTGCTGGCCGCCGAGGAATCGCCCGCCGCCTCGATGTGGCAGGACCTCGCGCCGGCCTCGCGCACCGCACGCATCCTGATCGCCGAGGACAACACCACCAACCAGGTGGTCGCCTTCGGCATGCTGCGCAAGCTCGGCTACGAGGACGTGAGCGTGGCCAACGACGGCGCGGAGGCGCTGCAGATGGCGCAGCAGGAGCACTACGACGTGATCCTGATGGACTGCCAGATGCCGGAGATGGACGGCTACGAGGCGACGCGGCGCCTGCGCGAGGCGGGCTGCGATTCGGCCATCGTCGCGATGACCGCCAATGCGATCAAGGGCGACCGCGAGCGCTGCCTCGAGGTCGGCATGAACGACTACCTCACCAAGCCGATCGACCTGAAGGTGCTGCGCACCATGCTCGCGCGCTGGGCGGGGACGCCGGCGTCGAAGCTGGGCGATCTGCCGCTGTTCGACGGCGACGCGATGGACTCGCGCTTCGGCGGCGACCTGGAACTGAAGGAAGTGGCGCTCAGCACCTTCCGCAAGACCACGCCGGCGCTGCTGGCGAAGCTGCGGGCGGCGCTGGAGGCCGGCAACCGCAAGCAGGTGGCCCTGCTGGCGCATTCCGCCAAGGGCGGCGGCTCGATGATCGCGGCGGAGCGCTATGCCGGGATGGCGGCGGTGCTGGAGGAGCGCGCGATGAGCGCGCCCGACGACGAACTGCGCCGCCTGCTGGACGACCTGCAGGCGGCTTTCGAGCAGTTCGACGAAATCGTCGCGGTGCTTACTGCGCGTTGACGGGCTGGCCGGCCAGCACGGGGGCGGGGGCCGCCGGCGCGCGCTGCGCCAGCCAGGCCGCGCCGCTGTCCTCGCCGGTGGTGGCGGCGACGGCTTCGCGCGACTGGATGTACTCGGCGGTCACCTGCGCGCGGGTCTTGCTGCCGGTGAAGGACTGCAGCGGGTTGAAGTCCTGCGCCCAGGGATTCACGCCGGCGCTGCGGAACTGCTGCAGTTCGGCCTGCACTTCGGCGCGCGACTTCGCGGACGTGAAGGGCGTGTTGTCGATGGTGATGTCGTCGGCCAGCACGGAGCCGGCGGAGGCGATGAGGACGAGGGCGGCGGCGAGGGACTTGCGGTTCATGATGCTTCCTTGGGTGGTGGTTGACTGGACGACATCGCGTTGTCCATGCCCGTGACTTTAGGGATGCATCGCTTGCACCGATGTGCGTTTGCGCACCGGTTTCCTCATGTGCGTTTTCGCACGCTCAGGCCTCCAGCCGCACCTCCGTCACGATCCGCTCCAGCCGCTCCACGTCGGTCAGCACGATCCCCGTGCCGTCCTTCTCCAGCAATCCCTGCTTCGTGAGCGCGGAGAACTCGCGCGTGACCTGCTCGCGGTAGGTGCTCACCTGGCTCGCGATGTCCGCGTGCTTGGGCGCGGGGTCGATGCGGATGCGGTTGCCGCCTTGCCCGCTGGTGCGCGCAAGCCGAAGCAGTTCCGCGTGGATGCGGTTCTGCACTCCGAGCGTGCTCAGCTCGATGACGCGCTCCGACAGCAGGCGCACCAGGCCGGCGAGCCGCTGCAGCACGCGTTCGCGCACCAGCGGCTCCGCGGCGATCAGGTCGCGGAAGTGTTCGGGCGAGAGCGAGGCCACCAGCACGCTGTCCAGGGCCAGCACGTCGGCCGAGCGCGGCTTGGCGTCGATGGCCGCGAGGTCGCCGAACATTTCGCCGGCTTCCTCGTCGCGGAAGGTCACCTGCTTGCCGCCCGCCGAGAAGCTGGTGACGCGCACCCGTCCGCTCACCACGAAGTGCACGTCGCGGTCCGGGCTGTTCCGCGCCACAATCACCTGCCCGGGTTCCACGCGGCGCCAGTTGCACTGCGCGGCGAGGATCTCCAGGCGTTCCTGCGACAGGCCCTGCAGCAGGAGGACCGTCTTGAGGCCCAATGTCGAAGCTTGAACCGTTGTCATCGCCAGTCGAGATTTGAAGTCCATCCATCTTAGTACCCGCCGCCTGCGCCTGGCCTCCGGCCTCGTGCTGCTGTTCTACGTGCTCACGCACCTGTCGAACCACGCGCTGGGGCTCGCGTCGCTGGCCGCCGCCGAGGCCGGCCGCCTGGTGTTCACCGCCTTCTGGCGCAACCCGGTGGTGACGGTGCTGTTCTACGGCAGCATCCTGCTGCACTTCGCGCTGGCGCTGGCGGCCGTGTACGAACGCCGCTCGCTGATGATGACCCTCACCGAGTTGCTGCGCGTGGTGCTCGGCTTCCTGGTGCCCTTCCTGCTGGCGGCGCACTTCACGCAGACGCGGCTGGTGCACGAGCTCTACGCCGTGGACGACACCTACCGCCGCAACGTGTCGCTCATGTGGTTCAACGACTACTCGAGCTGGCAGCTGACCCTGGTGACCGTGGCCTGGCTGCACGGCTGCCTGGGCATCCACTTCGCCTTCCGCCATCGCGCCGAGTACCGCCGCTGGCAGACCACCTTCGTGGTCGCCGCGACCCTGCTGGCGGTGCTCGCTGCCACCGGCTACCTGTCGATGGCGCGCGAGCTGGCGTCGCAGCCGCTCTACGTGGATGCGATCAACATGCGGCAGGTCGGCGTGCTGCAGGCCACCGCCGACTGGATCGCCTGGAGTTCGCTCGGTCTCCTGCTGGCGACGCTGCTGGCGCGCTGGCTGCGCAACGCCTGGGCGCGGCGCCGCCAGGGGATGGTGCGCATCCGCTATCCCGGCAGGACGGTGGAGGTCCCGCGCGGCTGGTCGGTGCTGGAGGCGAGCCGCGCCAACGGCATCCCGCACCTGTCGGTGTGCGGCGGCCGCGCGCGCTGCTCCACCTGCCGCATCGACGTGCAGGCCAGGCCGGGCGACCTGCCGCCGCCGCAGGGCGACGAGCTGCGCACGCTGAACCGCATCGGCGCGCTGCCCTCGGTGCGGCTGGCCTGCCAGCTGCGGCCCACGGGCGACGTGCAGGTGCGGCCGCTGCTGTCGGTGAAGACGGCGGAGCGCGCCTTCGAGCCGCTGGGCTCGGCGATGGAGCGCGAGGTGGTGGTGCTGTTCGCGGACCTGCGCCGCTGGACCGGCCTGTCCGAGGAGCACCTGCCTTTCGACCTGGTGTACGTGCTCGATCGCTATTTCGAAGTGGTGGGCGACGCGGTGCGCGAGGCCGGCGGCATCCCCAACCAGTTCATCGGCGACAGCGTGATGGCGCTGTTCGGCATCGACACCGACCTGGCCACGGCCGCGCGCCAGGCGCTCGCGGCGGCGGCCAGCGTCGAACAGCGCATGGAGGCGCTGAACGAGACCATGCAGCACGAGTTCGGCCGGCGGCTGGACTTCGGCATCGGCATCCACGCGGGCATGGCCGCCGTGGGCACGGTGGACTACCGAGACGCGCACGCTGACGGCGGTGGGCGACGCGGTGAACACCGCCAGCCGCCTGCAGGAACTCACCAAGCACTTCGGCGCGCACCTGGTGGTGTCGGAGGACGTGCTGCGGCACGGCGGCCGCAACCACGACGACCTGGTGCCGCACGACATCGACGTGCGCGGCCGGCGCGGCCGGCTCACGGTCTATGCGCTGCCGGCAATCCCGCGCGCGTGCAGCGAGGCCGGCACGGCAACGGTCTAGCAGCCTGCGCCGCGCAGGCTCCCAGCCTTACTGCGGTTCCAGTCCGATCTTCTTGACCAGCGCGGCGTACTTCGCCAGTTCGCTGCGGAAGGCGGCCTGCGCCTGCTCGGTGCTGCTGATCTGGATCGTGTTGCCCTGCTTGGCCATGGTTTCCTTGACCACCGGGTCGTTGAAGGCGGCCACCACGGCGTCGTGCGCCTTCTTCACGCTGGCCGGGCTCATGCCCTTGGGGCCGATCACGGCGAACCAGGCTTCCACCGCGAAATCGCGCAGGCCCTGTTCGGCGAAGGTGGGCACTTCGGGGAGGGCTTGCGTGCGCTGCGGCGCCAGCATGCCGATCGGGCGCAGCGCGCCGGTCTTGATGTGCTGCTGCACGCTGGGCAGCGCCACCGTCGCGAAGTCGATCTGGCCGCCCAGCAGGTCGGTGACCATCGGGCCCACGCCCTTGTACGGGATGTGGCGGGCCTTGGTGCCGGTGGCGTCCAGGTAGATCTCGGTGGCCAGGTGCAGGATGGTGCCGTTGCCGCCGGAGCCGAAGTTCAGCTCGCCCGGCTTGTTCTTCAGCAGCGCGCTGAATTCGCGGCTGTTGGTGGCGCTCACCTTGGCCGGGTTCACCACCAGCACCATGGGCGTCGCGCCGACCACAGCGATCGGCGTGAAGTCGCCGGGCATGTCGAAGGGCAGCGCCTTGATCACGCTCGGGAAGATCACGACGTTGTTCGACACCACCGACAGCGTGTTGCCGTCGGGCGCCGAGCGCGCCAGGGCCTGCAGGCCGACGATGCCGCTGGCGCCGGACTGGTTCTCGACGACCACGGACGCGTTCAGCGCCTTGGCCAGCGCCGGCGCGGCGGCGCGCGTGATCGCGTCCACGCCGGAGCCGGTGGCGTTCGGCAGGATGAACTTGACGGTGCCGCTCTGGGCGAACACCGGGCTGCCCGCGGCGGAAGCGGCGAGCGCCAGCAGCACGCTGCGGCGAGAGAGGGAATGATGCGATTTCACTTCTTGTCTCCTTGGAATCCGTATTGTGTCAGGCGACGACGGCGCGGTCCTTCAGTCCGTCGATGTCCCGGTCGGCGAGCCCCAGCGAGCGCAGCAGTTCGCGGCTGTGCTCGCCCAGGCGGGGCGGCTGCAGGCGCACGCCGAGCCGGCTGCCGGCCATGGTGATGGGGAACAGGGTGGTCTTCACCTGCTGGCCGGCCTTGTCGCCGTCGGGCAGGGTGACGTCGGCGAGGCCGCCGGTGGCCAGCAGGTGCTCATCTTCCAGCAGGTCTTCCGGGCGGCGGATCGGCGCGAAGGGCAGGCCCGCGCGCTCCATCGCGGCTGCGAGTTCGGCGGCGCTGCGGCTGGCGAGCCGCTCGCGCAGGGTCGCGAGCAGGCGGGGCCGCTGCTGCACGCGCTGGTTGTTGGTCGCCAGTTCCGGCTCGCCCTTCAGGTCGGCAAAACCGAGCGCGTCGCAGAAGGTCTGCCACTGCGCGTCGCTGACGGCGGCCAGGAAGATCTGCTCGCCGTCCCTGACCGTGAATACGTCGTACACGGCCCAAGGGTTGTCGCGCGCCGGCATGGGGGCGGGGTGCTTGCCGGTCATCGCGTACTGCAGCATGTGCTGCCCCATGAGGAACACGTTGTTCTCGTACAAGGCCGACTGCACCTCCATGCCGCGGCCGGTGATGCCGCGCTGGATGAGCGCGCCGAGCGCCCCGATCGCGCCGAACAGCCCGCCCATGATGTCGTTCACGCTGGTGCCGGCGCGCAGCGGGTCGCCGGGACGGCCCGTCATGTAGGCGAGGCCGCCCATCATCTGCACCACCTCGTCCAGCGCGGTTCGGTGGTCGTAGGGACCGGGCAGGAAGCCCTTGTGGCTCACGTAGATCACGCGCGGATTCACGGCGGCGAGCGCGGCGTAGTCCAGCCCGTACTTCTCCATCGTGCCCGGCTTGAAGTTCTCCGCCACCACGTCGGCGCTCGCGCACAGCTTGCGCGCGAGCTCCGCCCCCTCGGGCCGGTGCAGGTCGATGCCGATGCTCTTCTTGTTGCGGTTGAACATGGGAAAGAACCCGGACCCCGCGCCGAGGAGGCGGCGCGTGCGGTCGCCATCGATCGGCTCGACCTTGATCACTTCCGCGCCCATGTCGGCGAGCACCATCCCGCAGGTGGGGCCCATCACCATGTGGGTGAATTCGACGACGCGCAGGCCCCTCAGGGGCTGCGGCGGGGTGTGGTTGTCAGGCATGCGCCTCTTCCTTCTTGATGGTCTTCGGCAGGCCGGTTTTCCAGATGGTGCCGTGGGTGGGTTCCCCGGCGAGCCACTTCACCACCTTCGCGCGCAGCGCGAGCAGGCGATCGAAGTCCAGGCCGGTTTCGATTCCCATGCTGTGCAGCATGTAGGTGAGGTCCTCGGTGGACACGTTGCCGCTGGCACCCGGCGCGTGCGGGCAGCCGCCGATGCCGGCGGTGCAGGCGTCGAAGCGCGCGATGCCCAGCTGCATCGCCGCATAGACGTTGGCCAGCGCGAGGCCGCGCGTGTCGTGGAAGTGGCCGCAGACCAGGCGCTCGCCGGCAACGCGCAGCACGCGCTCGAACAGGCGCGAGACCATGGCGGGATCGGCATAGCCGACGGTGTCGGCCAGGCTGACGGCGTCGACGCCCGCGTCCAGCACCGCCTGCACCAGGCGCACCACTTCCTCGGGATCCACTTCGCCCTGGATCGTGCAGCCGAAGGCGGTGCTGATGCCGACCTCGATGCGCGTGCGCGCGCCGGTGGCGTCGCGCTCGGCGCGGATGCGCGCGATCTCGCCCACCACCTCGTCGGGCGCCTTGCGCAGATTCGCCAGGCTGTGGGCATGGCTGGCGGACAGCGGCACCAGCATCATCTCGGCGTCCGCGGCCATCGCACGCTCCGCCCCCTTGAAGTTCGGTACCAGCACGGTGGCGCGCAGCCCGGGCAGGGTTTGCGCGAAGGCCAGCACCTCGCCGGTGTCGGCCAGTTGCGGCAGCAGCTTCGGCGGCACGAAGGAGCCGACTTCGATCTCGCGCTGGCCCGCGTCGTAGGCGTCGCGGATCCATTCGAGCTTGGCGGCGGTGGGCACGATGGTGGCGACGCTCTGCAGGCCGTCGCGCAGGCCCATCTCGCGCACGACGGCGCGGCGCGGGAGCTTTGAAATGAGGGAAGCGGGATGCATGGAGCGAGTTTAGAATTTCCGGAACGAGCCGACACCTCAATTCCGGAACTCTGAAGTTCCGATTTGGAATACCTTGCGCGATTTCGATCTCACGACCCTGCGCCTGTTCGTCTCCGTCTGCGAGTCGGGCAACATCGCGCGCGCCGGCGAGAAGGCGAGCATCGTCGGCTCCGCCATCAGCAAGCGGCTGGCCCAGCTGGAAGACCAGGTGGGCACGCCGCTGCTGCTGCGCAAGCGCCATGGGGTGGTGCCCACGCCGGCCGGCCAGACCCTGCTGGAACACGCGCGCGGCATGCTCGACAGCGCGGCGCGCATCGAGCGCGACATGCAGAGCTACGTGGCGGGCAGCCGCGGGCAGGTCCGTATCCTCGCCTCCGTGTCGGCGATGAGCGAGTCGCTGGCCGACGACGTCGCGGCCTTCCTGCGCCAGCCGGCGCACGCCAGCATCCGCGTCGACCTCGAGGAGCGCGTCAGCCCGGAGATCGTGCGCGGCGTGCGCGAAGGCCTGGCCTCGCTGGGCGTCTGCTGGGACGCGACCGACCATGCGGGCCTGCAGGCGCGGCCCTACCGCCGGGACACGCTCTGCGTGGTGGTGCCCGCCGGCCACCCGCTGGCCGCGCGGCGCAAGCTGCGCTTCGCCGACACGCTGGACTACGAGCACGTGAGCCTGCCCGTGAACAGCGCGGTGCAGCTGATGCTGCAGCGGCAGGCGGCGCAGGCGGGCCGCAGCGTCAACCACCGCATAGTCGTCACCAACTTCGAGGCTGCGCTGCGCGTCGTGCACGCCGGTCTGGCGATCAGCCTGGTGCCGCGCGAGGTGGCCGAACCCGTCGCCGCGGCGATGGGGCTGCAACTCATCCCGCTGGCCGAGAGCTGGGCCCAGCGGCGTTTCATCCTCTGCTATCGCGACGCGCAGAACCTCACGCCGGCAGCCAAGCTGCTGGTGGAGCACCTGGCATCGCTCGCCCCGCCATGAATTCCACCCTCGACCTGGGCGCGCCCGCGCGCATCCTGTTCCTCGCGCAGTCCGCCGACGCGGTGCGCGCGCAGCTTCGCCGGTGCCGCGCTCACGCGCGCGCAGGCCGGGCCGCTGCGCGACGACATCTCCACCGACGAGATCACGCCGGTGCGCATCATGTCCCACTACGACGACAGCCTCGCGCGCTTTCCCTACATCGGATTCACCACCGAAGGCGCGCGCCCGGTCGCGCCCGGCGCCGTGCAGGCCGCGGGCTTCCGCGTGGTGGTGGGCGGGCGGCGCTACGGAAAGGGCTCGTCGCGCGAGCACAGTCCCGCCGCCGAGAAGCTGGCGGGCGTGCGGCTGGTGATCGCCGAGAGCTTCGAGCGCATCTACCGGCAGAACGCGGACAACATCGGCCTGTTCACGTCCACCGACTTCGGGCTGCTCGATCGCATCGAGCGCGGTGAAGCGATCACGGTGGACGAGCTGGTGGCCGGACGCGACACGCTGGCGGCGGCCATCCTGCGCGCGGGCGGCCTGCTGCGTTTTGGACAGGCCCACCTGCGCGGCGCGCAGCCGGTCGCCGCGGGCGCCGTCGCCCGGCCCCTGACGCTGTTCGAGAAGATCGTGCAGCGCCACATGCTGCACACCCCGGTGACGCCCGACGCGCCGGCCGCCGGCGAAGGCTGCTTCGTGCGCGCCGACTGGCGCTTCATCCACGAGTACTACACGGGCATGGCCGCGCACATGCTGCACGCGACCTTCGGCCAGCCCTTGCCGCTGCACGGCAGGGACACCATCGTGGTGTTCGAGGACCACACCTCCTACATGGAGGAGAGCCCCGCGCACGCCGGTTCGCCGCTGCTGCCCAACATGCATGCCATGTGCGAGGCGCAGCGGCGCTTCGTCGCGGATCACGCCTTGCGGCACCACCGAACGCTCACCGAGGAGGAGGCACGCGCCGACGACGGCAGCAATGCCGCGGGCATCTCGCACGCGATGATGGCGGAGCACTACGCGCTGCCCGGCCAGCTGGTGGCCGGCACCGACTCGCACACGCCGCACAGCGGCGCGCTCGGCTGCGTCGCCTTCGGCGTCGGCACCACCGACATGGCCAACGCCTTCGTCACCGGCGCGGTGCGCCTGACCATGCCGCGCGTGCTTCGCGTGGAGCTGGAGGGCGCGCTGCCGGCCGGCGTGGCTGCCAAGGACATCGTGCTGCACCTGCTGCAGCTGCCCGCCATGCGCGCCGGCAGCGGCGTCGGCAAGGTGTTCGAGTTCGGCGGGACTGTGTTGCGCGCGTTGTCCACCGACGAGCGCGCGACGCTGACCAACATGACGGCGGAGCTGGGCGGCTTGACGGGCATCGTCGAACCCGACGCGGAAACCGTGCGCTTCCTGAAGGAGCGGCGCGGCGTGGAGTTCGCGCTGGAGCCCTGGATGCGCAGCGACCAGGGCGCCCCGTACAGCGAGGTCGTGCGCGTGGACTGCAGCAGCCTGTCGCCCATGGTGGCGCGGCCCGGCGATCCCGGCAACGGCGTGCCGCTCGCGCAACTGCAGGAGAAGGTGCGCGTGGACATCGCCTACGGCGGCTCCTGCACGGCGGGCAAGCGCGAGGACTTCGACCAGTACCACGCGGTGCTTGCCTGGGGCCTGGCCCAGGGATGGAGGGTGCCGCCACACGTGCAGCTGTTCCTGCAGTACGGGACCACGGCCGTGCGCGACTACTGCGTCGCGCGCGGCTACGACCGCACCTTCGCCGCGGCCGGTGCGCGCATCCTGCAGCCGTCCTGCGGCGCCTGCGCCAACTGCGGGCCGGGATCCTCCAGCGAGGCCGGGCAGGTGACGGTGAGCGCGATCAACCGCAACTTCCCCGGCCGCTCCGGCCCGGGCCAGGTGTGGCTGGCCAGCCCGGCGACGGTGATGGCCAGTGCCCTGGCGGGCGAGCTCTGCGCGTGGGGGGACTTGCAGGCGCGCTCCCCGCAACCCGCCCAGGGTGTATCGTGCAGCTCGAACGTGCCGTCGCCGACGGCCGGCTCCCCTTGACCAGCCCTCCCGGACCCACTGCATGACTGCCAAGAAGACCCCGACCACCGCCGCCAAGGAATCGGAGGCCGAAACCCGCCTCAAGGAAGCGCAAGCCAGGGTGAAGGTCGCCAGCGACAAGCAGGCCGCGATCGTTTCCGTCATGAGCCGCCTGGGCGTGTCCCCGGCGGAACGCAGGCTGGCCCAGTCGGAAAGCAAGAAGGTCGAGCGCGAACTGCAGGAGGCGACCCGCATGCTGCGCGAGGCAGAGGCGGCGGCAGGAACGAGCAAGGTGCGCACCGCGTCCTGACGGCCATCGCAAGGGCATGGACGCCCTGATTTCCGCCGCTGCCCGTGCGCTCGCCGCAGGCGATGCCTTGGGCGCGCTCAAGCGGGTGGCGCTGCGCGACGATCCGTCGGCACTGGCGCTGCGCGGCATTGCGATGGCGCAGCTGGGCGAGCACGTGCGGGCACGCGAGCTGCTGCGGCGCGCGGCTCGCCTCTTCGGCCCGCGCGAGCAGCTGGCCCGCGCGCGCTGCGTGCTGGCGGACGCGGAGGTGGCGCTGGCCATGCGCGAACTGGGCGGCTCCTCGCACGCGCTCGAATCGGCCTCGGCCACGCTGGAGAAGCACGGTGACCGCGCCAATGCACTGCACGCCCGCCTGCTGGCGGCGCGCCGTGCGCTGCTGATGGGACGGCTGGCGGAAGCCGCGGCGCTGCTCGCGTCGGTGGACGCAGGCAGCTTGCCGCCCACCCTGGCCGCGGTCGCCGAACTCGCGGCCGCCGAGCTCGCGCTGCGCTCGCTGCGCTCCGCCGCCGCACGAGCGGCCCTCGCGCGCGCGCACCAGGCCGCATTCCGCGCCGGGATCCCTTCGCTGATCGCGGAAGTCGCGCAGGCGCACGGCGTGCTGGAACGGCCCGCCGCGCGCCGCGTCGCGGCGGGCGAGGCGCTGCCCCTGAAGCTGCACGAGGTCGAGGCCTTGCTCGCGTCGGGCGCCCTGGTGATGGACGCCTGCCGCCGCGGACTGGCGCTGGGCGGCGCCTGGCAGTCACTGGCCCGCCGGCCCATCCTGTTCGCGCTGGCGCGCGAGCTGGCGCAGGCCTGGCCCGCCGACGTGGAGCGCGATGCACTGATCCACGCCGTGTTCCGCACCCGCCGTCCGGATGAAACGCATCGCGCACGGCTGCGCGTGGAGATCGGCCGCCTGCGCGCGCTGGTCAAGCCCATGGCAGGCATCGACGCCACGCCACGGGGCTTCGTGCTCAGCCCCCGCGACGCGGCAGGGGTCGTCGTGCTCGCACCGCCCATCGATGGCGAACAGGCCTCGGTGCTGGCCCTGCTGGCCGACGGCGCGGCCTGGTCCACCTCCGCCCTCGCGCTCGCCCTGGACGCCAGCCAGCGCACGGTGCAGCGCGCGGTGGCCGAGCTCGAAGCGACGGGGCAGGTGCGCGCCGTGGGGCAGGCCCGCGCCCGCCGCTGGGTCGCCGCGCCCCTGGTGGATTTCACGACAATCTTGTTACTCCCCTCCGCGCTGCCGGGTGCGTAGAGTCCTTCCATCGCCTCCCGCCAGGCACGAAAGGAACCCGAGATGCCCGACACCACGCCCCGGCCGCCGATCGCCCACCCGGCTTCGTATCCGCCCGCGCACCCCGCCGAGATCGTGCGCGAGTTCGGCCCCTTCCCGGGTGCCGCCAGCATCGCCGGCGTGAGCCACGACGGCGAGCACGTCTGGGCAGCGGCCGGCACCCAGCTGCTGGCGATCGATCCGCAGTCGGGCGCGGTCAAGCGCTCGCTGCCCTGCGCCTGCGACGCCGGCACCGCCTTCGACGGCAAGCATCTGTGGCAGATCGCGGAGTCGCGCATCGCCAGGATCGACCCCGCGACGGGCCAGGTGCTGGCCTCGATCCCGGCACCGGGCGGCGGCGGCGATTCGGGCCTGACCTGGGCCGAAGGCAGCCTGTGGGTGGGCAACTACCGCGGCCGCAGGATCCACCAGGTCGATCCCGCCACCGGCGCGATCCTGCGCACCATCGAATCCAACAGCTTCGTCACCGGCGTCACCTGGGTGGACGGAGAGCTGTGGCACGGCACCTGGGAAGGCGACGAAAGCGAGCTGCGCCGGCTGGACCCGCGAAGCGGCGACGTGCTGGAGCGCCTGCAGATGCCGCCGGGCGCCGGCGTGAGCGGCCTCGAATCCGACGGCGCGGACCTGCTGTACGCCGGCGGTGGCGGCAGCGGCAAGGTGCGCGCCGTGCGCCGGCCCCGCGCCCCCGGCTAGCCGCTTCCATTTTCCCTCTGTGCAGCGCACCGGCTGGGTCCGGTCGGGCCGCTGCATGGGCCATCGATTCATCAACCGGGCTCGCCGAGTCCAAGGAGCACACCATGAGCACCCTCGCAACTCCCGCCGCCGCCGGCGGCCATCCCGTCGTCTCCGGCACCGCCTGGACCGAGGCGCGCAAGCAGCTGCTGGCGCGCGAAAAGGAACTGACGAAGCTGCACGACCAGGTCGCCGGCGAACGCCGCGCCTTGCCCTGGCGGCGCGTGGACAAGGACTACGTGTTCGACACGCCCGATGGCCCGCGCACGCTGGCGCAGCTGTTCGCCGGGCGGCGCCAGCTCATGGTGCAGCACTTCATGTTCGGCCCGGGGTGGGAACAGGGCTGCCCCAGCTGCTCGTACATGGCCGACCACGTCGACGGCATGAACGTCCACCTGGCGCACCGCGACATCGGCTTCGTCGCCGTGTCGCGCGCGCCGCTGGCGGACATCCTGCGCTTTCGCCAGCGCATGGGCTGGCGCTTCGACTGGGTCTCCTCGCACGGCAGCGACTTCAACTTCGACTTCCGAGTGAGCTTCACGCAGGAGGAACTGGCCAGCGGCGAAGTGGACTACAACTACCGCAAGGGCTTTTTTCCGGCGGAGGAAGCGCCCGGCATCAGCGTGTTCTGCAAGGACGACGCCGGCCATGTGTTCCACACCTATTCCACCTTCGGCCGCGGCGTCGAGGTGATGATGGGCGCGTACATGCTGATGGACCTCACGCCGCAGGGCCGCAACGAGCGCGACGTGTTCTACAAGATGGAGTGGGTGCGGCACCACGACCGCTACGAAACCGGCCAGCGCTACCAGCCCGCGCCGGAGGCGAAGGCGCCACCGGCGGCCGCCTGCCCCCACTGCGAGGCCTGAGCGCCATGGGCACCGTGCTTGCAGGCCTGTGGCCCTGGCTGGCCGTGGTGGCGGCCGGCGCGCTGCACGGGCTGAACCCGCTCACGGGCTGGGCCCTGGCGGCCTGGCCTGCGTCGCACGGGAAGGCGGCGCAGCGGCCGCGGCTGCTCGTGCCGATCGCGGCGGGGCACCTGGGCGCGGTGATCGTGGTCGCCGCCGCCGTGCCGGTCGGCCTCTCGTTCGGAATCGCGTTCGAGCCCTGGATGGCGCAGGCGATCGCCGCGGGCTTGCTGCTGTTGATCGCACTGCAGCATTTCGGCGGCGGAGGGCATGGCAACAGCGACGCGGTACAGGGCCGGACGGCGCTCACCTTGTGGTCCTTCATCCTGGGCATCGGCCACGGTGCGGGATGGATGCTGATGCCGGCACTGGCGTCCCTGTGCGCGAGCGACGTGCCCGGGCGCGAGATCACCGCATCGGGGTCCTTCCTGCTGGGAATTGCCGCGGTGTGCATGCATCTGGCGGCGATGCTGGGGACGACGGCGGCCATGGCGGCCGGCGTGCGGGCGTTCCGTGCACGCGCCGCCTCCGGAGCGTGCGCTCACCCCTGACATCCCAACACAACTCAGCGCGACGGCCGGCCTGTCCGCGCCGACCAGTGCCAGCGCCGCGCCGCATGCAAGCTGCTCTACTGCGCCCCAAGGGGAGTTGTATGCCCATGTCCGCCGAGTACCGCAAACTGATCCTGGCCGCGGTCCTGTCCGCGGCGCCGTATGCGGCGCAGGCGCAGCCGAAGGCACCGCCGCAAACGAAGGCCCAGGCACAGGCGCAGGCGCAAATGCCGGGCGAGGACGCGAAGACGCAGGCCCAGGCCGGCGCCGTCGCGGACGGCGTGTCGTCCTTCGTCGGCATCGCTGCCGGCACGCCGATCAACCCCTTGCTGCCCGTCCTCGGCGTGGCCTTCAAGGCGGCGACCTTCCACCATGCCGAAAGCCTGCCGGAGGCCGAACGCCCGCGCGCCTATGCGATGGCCGCCGCCGGCTGGCAGGGCAGCGCCGCGGGCAACGCCTGCGCCGCGGTGTCCATTCTCTCGGGCGGCTCCTTCCTGCCGGCCTGCCTGCTGGTGGGTGTGGGCTGGGGCTGGAAGACCTGGAACGCGACCGAGCGCGAGCGGCTGGAGGCCGAACGCTGCGCCGCGCCGCGCACGGCGGCCGGCAAGCCGAAACCGGGCTGCGTGGTCAAGCGGCCGCGCGTCGAGAAGACGGTGCCGCCCGTGCGCACCTTCCTGGCCGCCCAGGACCTCGTGGCGCCCTGAGCGCGGCGGCTCCCCGCCGCTCCCCGACGCGAACAGCGGCCCGCAGAGGGCCAGAATGGCTCCTGGGGCCGGCGCGCCCAAGGAGAAAGCCATGAACGACGAAGAGCTGAACATCAGCATCCGCAAGTTCCTGAAGATGGTCGGCGTGAGCTCGCAGCGCGAGATCGAGCGTGCGGTCGCCGCGGCGCTGCAGGCCGGCACGATCGCGGGCACGGAAAGCTTCCCGGCGAAGATGACGCTGGAGATTGCGGGCCTGCGCCTGGACGTGGCGTTCGAGGGAGAGATCCGGCTGGAGGGGCGCGACGCCGCGCCCTGAGCCCGGTCAGCCGAGGCAGGAAGCGGCCTTACTTGGCCGAGGTGGAGACGAGCGGCGTGCGCTTGGGCGGCGCAGCCGGCGGGGGATGGGTCGGCTTGCGGCGCTGGTCTCCGCGTCGACGTGGGCCGGAAGTTGCGCGAAGCGATAGACGCCGGCGGCGACCAGGACCGTCAGGAGGATCATGTAGCGCTTTTCCGCCTTCCGGTTGCCGCTGAACAGCACCAGGAGCAGGGCGCCCGCGATCCCGACAACCAGCATCTTCAGGTCCAGCGTGAGTGAATTGAAGAAGTCCATGTTGGGGCTCCAACGGAGGAAAGACCCACTCTAGCGAAGGCCGTACTGGACAGCCAGCGCCGTTCCTTTTTGTTTCCGCCCGGCGTTGCTGGATGTCTGCATCTGCTAGGGATCCGGCCCGGCCGCATCCCCTGGAGATCCCGTGACCCCCAGGAGACGACCCTGAGCCGAAGGACCCCGCTGCGCGCCTGGCCGCGTGCTGCATCGGCGCCCCCACGGAACTCGCGCAGGGGACGGTGCGGTAGACCTCACACCTCAGGGGAAACGCGGACGCAGGCGATCATCGGCCGGCACCTGGAATGGGAAGCCGAGCACGACCGCTCGACCCCGTACGCGGTTTTGCGCCTGACAACGTCGGGTGCAGTCGGTTGCAGGCGGTGCCACTTCGACGGCGTCCTCGCCCGACACGAAGCCCATGCGCCCGCCGCTGGCAACCGACCACTTCGACTGGCCGCCGCAGTGTTGGACCGTGACGATCGCGCCCGTGCGTGTGTCGATGGGTGTCGAACACCGTGGTTCGGGAATGCGTTGCGCCACCTGTGGGCTGTCGCGCGCAACGAAACGGGGTGAAAAGTCGTTTGCGATGTTGATGCGTGCCGGCACCACCACCGTGGTGTCCTTGTAGGGAACGACATCGCCCTCGCGCGCGCGAAAGCGCGCGTTGTCGAAGTAGAAAGGCAGGACATTTCCGGGCGCATCAGCGAGTGTGTGGGTGATCACCGTGGCCGTCCCGTCGCCGCGCTCGGGTTCCATCTGGAACACGCCGCCCTGGGCGCAATCCTTGGCCTGGATCTTCATCGACAGGCCGGGGCCGAAACGTTGCATCTCAAGCACCTCCCCATCGAGCGACAGTTCGATGACGGAATTGAGAGCCAGGCCGCGGTGATCGGGTGTCTTGCTCGCGAACACCGGCGTGGCCACACCGCTGGTCATGTCGAGCGGATTGGTGGTCGGCAGGAACGCGTAGTTCTCGATCGCGAAGGTGGCGGCGACCACATCAAACTGCACGTACTTGCCCTGCACCCGGAACCGCGCGGGCACGCTGCTTGCCGGCACGTCCACTTCGACATCGCCACTGCGGCCCAGCACGGCAAAACCACCCCCTCGCACCCGGCCGACGAAGCCGCGATGGCCGGCAAGCTCAACGCGCTGACCACCAGAACCCCCGCGCATTGAACCGCCCGGAGACGTACGTTCCCAAGCGATCGAGGGCGTCGGTTGATATTCATGGTTTCTCCTTTGGGATCAGACCGCACGGTCGCCGTGCGGGGCGGCGCCTTGAAGCCATGGGACAAAGCGCGGCGCCATTTGAGCCACAGGCAGCTCGGCTGCCGTGAGGCGCTGCAAGGGAGTGTTACGGACAGTGCGTTCGCAGCCCCTCTTGCACAATCGGGACGACCCTTTCGAGGCCGCATCCGCAATCAATGCCGGGCGGCCTGTCCGCACGAAGGCTCAGGGCCGGGGTCCACGTTCCCTGAGCAAGGCAACTGGACGGCAAGTAAGTGTGGCACTTGCACATTTACTTGACTGTGCGACTTGCACATTTCCGCCCAGACGGAGAAGCCCGGCGCGACCATCAGCGAGTGTCTGGCGCCCCATCGCATCCATCGAGCAGGCCACGCTCGCCAAGCGCGCTCTCCACGTCCCTCGGGCTCCTTACCAGCACAGCCTGCAGGCCCAGCGCGCGCGCACCTTCCACGTTCGCCTCCAGGTCGTCGAACAGCAGCACCTCCGCCGGCGGCAGCGCGATCTCGCGCAGCACGTGCTGGAAGGCGGCGGCATGCGGTTTGCGGTGCCCGATCTCGTGCGATGCGAACACGCGCGTGAAGCGGGGCAGGAAATTGGGATAGGCGCGGGCGATATGCGACAGGTGCGCCGGGTTGGTGTTGCTGATGGCGTAGCAGGGCACCTGCCGGCGGAGCACCTCCAGCAGCTGCACGGTCTCCTCGATCTCGCCGATCAGGATCTGGTTGAAGCCCGCCTCCACCACCAGCAGGTCGCATTCCAGCGCCAGCGCCTGCCGCAGGTGCGCGAAGAAGCCGTCGTTGTCGAGTTGCCCGGTCTCGTGGCGGTGGAAGCTGTCGTGGTGGCGGAAATCGTCGCGCAGCTGTGCGGGCGGCAGCCGCGAGTGCGGCGCCCAGGCCTGCAGCGCGCGCTCGAAATCGATGTCGAGGAGCACGCCGCCCAGGTCGAACAGGACGGCGCGGGTGGCCGGCACGCTCACTCCGCCTTGGCGCCCGAGTCCTTCGCGAGCTTGGCCCAGAAGCGGTTCTCCTCCCGCAGGAAACCCGCGTAGTCCGCGGGCGAGGAGGACACGGAGATGTCGGTGCCTTCGCGCGCCAGCGCCGCGCGCACTTCCGGCCGCTGCATGGCGACCATGGTCGCGTCGTACAACTTCTTCACGATCTCGGGCGAGGTGCCGGCCGGCAGGAAGAAGCCGTACCAGAAGTCCATCTTGTAGTTCGCCAGGCCCGCTTCCTTCATGCCCGGCAGGTCGGGCACCAGTGGCGAGCGGTCAGGGCTGGACACCGCCAGGCCGATAAGGCGGCCCGACTTGATGTGCGGCAGCACCGAGGGCGGCGTGGCGAAGGTGACCTGCGTGTCGCCGGCGATCACCGACTGCACCGAGGGCGCGCCGCCCTTGAAGGGAATCGCCTGCATCTGCGTGCCGGCGAGCTGGTTGAACAGCACGCCGCCCAGGTGCGGCGCCGAGCCCATGCCGGCATGCGCGAAGTTCATCTTGCCCGGGCTCTTCTTCGCCATGTCCACCAGGTCCGCCACCGACTTGATCCCCGTCGTCGGATTCACCGCGATCACCAGCGGCGAGGCGGTGACCTTGGTGACCGGGATCAGCGAGGCGACGCTGGGCCCCCACTTCGGATCGATCGCCGGGTTCACGCTGATGGAGCTCGGGCTGGCGAGCAGCAGCGTGTAGCCGTCGGGGGCCGCCTTGGACACGAACTCGGTGGCGATGCTGGAGCCGGCGCCCGGCTTGTTGTCCACCACGATCGGCTGGCCGAGCACGCGGGACAGCGCCTCGCCCACGGTGCGGCCGACGTAATCGGCGGCACCACCGGGCGTGAAGCCCACCACCAGCTTGATCGGCTTGTCGGGCCAGGCGGCCTGCGCGGCGGCGCCGGCACTCGCGAGTGCCAGCGCGCAGCCGGCGGCAAGGGTCTTCCACATCTTCATGTCTCCTGCTTGTTCTTCGGGCCGCCCTCAGGCGGTGATGACGATCTTGCCGACGTGCGCGTTGGCTTCCATGTGCGCGCGCGCCGCCGGGAATTCCGCGAAGGGATAGACGCGATCGATCAGCGGCCGCAGCTTGCCCGCCGCCACCAGCGGCAGCATCTGCTCGGCGAACGCTCGCGTGCTGTCCGCCTTCTGCGCCGGGCTGGTCATCTTCTGCGAGACGCCGAACAGCACCAGCCGTTTCGCGTGCAGCGCCTGCAGGTCGATCTCGGCCTTCAGCACGTTGTCCACGTAGCCCACGGTCGCCAGCCGCCCCTCGAAGGCGAGGCAGCGCACGGCCTCGGCGAACACGGTGCCGCCGACGTTGTTCACCACCAGGTTCACGCCCGCGCCGCCGGTGGCGTCCATCACCTGCGGCTGGAAGTCGGCCTGGCGGGTGCAGATCGCCACGTCCAGCCCGAGCGCCTTGAGCTTGTCCAGCTTCTCGCGCGAGCCCGAGGTGCCGATCACCCTGGCTCCGATCGCCTTGGCGATCTGCAGCGAGGCGACGCCCACGCCGGAGCTCACGCCGGTCACCAGCAGCCAGCCGCCGGACTTGAGCCCGCCCTGCAGCAGCAGCATGTCGTGCGCGACCATGTAGGTCGTGGTCAGCGATCCGGCTTCTTCCCAGGACATGCCTTCGGGGACCGCCATCGCCTGCGCTTCCTCGGCCAGCACGTATTCGGCCATCGCGCCGGGAAAGCGCCCCATCACCCGCGCGCCGGGCGCGAAGCGCTTCACCTGCGCGCCGGCCTTCACCACCTCCCCCGCCCCCTCGATGCCCAGCGGCTTGGCGGTGCCGGCCTTGGTGAGGCCGCCGATGATGAATTCGCCGCGGTTGACGCCGGCGGCGCGCACGCGCACCAGCATCTGCGTCGGGCCCGGCTCGGGCAGGTCCGTTTCGCGCAGCTCGACGCGCGCCTCGGTCTCGCTCGCGACCATCCACCAGGAACGCATCTTCATTTCCCCTGGAAGGCCGGCTTGCGTTTTTCCATGAAGGCCTTGCGGCCCTCCGCGTAGTCCTCGCTCTCGAAGCAGTCGAGGATCAGCCGCTTGCACATGTCGCGGTCGAGGTCGGCGTCGTCCTTGAGCATCTCCTCGATGATCTTCTTGCCGGCATACACGGTCAGCGGTGCGTTGGCGGCCATCGTCGAGGTGTATTCCGCCAGCAGTTCCGGCAGCTGGTCGGCCGGGGCGACCCGTGTGATGAGCCCGACCGACTTCGCCTCGGCCGCATCGATGCGGCGGGCGGTGAAGAACAGGTCCTTGGCCACGCCCACGCCGACCAGGTTCACCAGGTTCTTGAGCGCCGAGAGCCGGTAGCCCAGGCCCAGCCGCGCGGCCGGGATGGAGAACACCGCGTCCTCGCTGGCGATGCGGATGTCGCAGCTGATCGCCACGTTGACGCCGCCGCCGATGCAGAAGCCGCGGATGCAGGCGAGCGTCGGCTTGGCGCAGCGGTAGATGCTCATGAGCGCCTCTTCCGCCATCACCTCGTAGTGCTTGACGGCCTCGCGGGCGGCGCGCATGTCCTCGAACTGCGAGATGTCGGCGCCGGAAACGAAAGACTTCTCCCCGGCGCCCGAGAACACCACCAGCCGCAGGGCCGGGTCCTTCTCGGCCTGCGCCAGCAGCGGCGGCACCGCCTGCCACATGTCCACGGACAGGGCGTTGTGCTTGGCGGGATTGTTGAAGCGGATGTGCAGGGTGGACCCCTCGGTCCAGGCCTGCACGCGTTCGGTCGGCGAGTGGTACGCCTGCGGCTGCGGTTCGGTCATGCGCCGAGTATGTCGGCCGCCGGAATGCCCCCGGATACGGGGTTTCCCCCTTACGCCTCCACCGGGCTCAGCAATGCCAGCGGCGGCGCGTCCTTGACCAGCAGCACGCTGCAGGGCGCTTCGGCGGCCACGCGCGCGGGCACCGTGGGGATCCAGCGCTGCAGCGCCAGGCCGTGGGTGGCGGCGCCCATGACGATCAGGCTCACGTGGTTGGCGTGCGCATAGGCCAGCAGGGCGCCGGCGGGATCGTCCGACTGCAGCACGTGGAAGGAGACCTGCCGGTCCTCCAGGTCGAGGCCGCGCACCCACTGCCGCAAGAGCTCGCTGTGGAAGCGGTGCATCGCCGCCTCGTCTTCCTGCGCGGCACCGGAGCCGACCACCGTCACGCAGGCCAGGCGCGCGCCGGGGCGGATGCCCAGGGACCGGCTGGCGGCCTGGCGCAGCGCGTACAGCGTGGCGTCGGTGGTGTCGCGGTGCGGCACCGCCGCCATCACGATCGGCACTTCGCCCACGCGCGTGCTGGGCAGGGGACTCGGCTGGTATTCCATGCCGGCGGCCTTGAACCAGCGCTTCAGGTGCGCCGAGAACTTGGTGCGCGCCGTGCGCAGGCCGCGCGGGCCGACCACGACCTGGTCCGGGTGGCCGAGGTCGAAGGCCAGGTGGGCGGCCGAGGGCGGTCGCTGCGCCGCGGTCGCCTCCAGGCAGTGCAGGATCACTTCCTGCAGCCAGGGCGGCACCGCGGGATTGAGCGCGCGCGGCGCCGCCGGCACCATCCACAGGCGCTGGCGCAGGCCGCCGGTGGTGGCCGGCGCGCCGAAGGGCAGTTCGCCGGTG
This sequence comes from Ramlibacter montanisoli, assembly GCF_013087525.1. Lineage (GTDB taxonomy): Bacteria > Pseudomonadota > Gammaproteobacteria > Burkholderiales > Burkholderiaceae_C > Ramlibacter > Ramlibacter montanisoli. Next base: position 4,260,875 of record NZ_JABFCS010000001.1, read on the forward strand.
GCCAGTTCGTAGAGCATCACGCCGATGGCGAACACGTCGCTGCGCGGGTCGCCGCGCACGCCCACCACCTGCTCGGGCGCCATCCATGCCGGCGAGCCGATGGCCGGCCGCATCTCGGCGGCGAGCAGGTCGGGGTAGTGCGCATGCCAGCTCAGGCCGAAGTCCACCAGCACGCAGTCGCCATCGGGCTTCAGGATCACGTTGGCGGGTTTCAGGTCCAGGTGCACCGCTTCCTGCCGGTGCAGGCTGTGCGCCGCGACCGCGATGGCGCGGCCCCAGCGCGCGATGTCCTCGGCCGCGGGACGCCGTTTCGCGGCGGCCGCTTCGTCCAGGATGTCCTGCAGCGTGCGGCCCGGGATGTACTCCATCACCAGAAAGGGCAGGCGGCCCATGTCGCCGGCCGCCACGAAGCGCGGCAGGTGCCGGCCCTCGATCACCTGCAGCATCTGGTGTTCGACCTCGAAGCCCACCAGGTTCTCGGCGCCCTCGCCGCCGCCCATGCGCGGCACCTTCATGATCATGGGAAAGCCCGGGTCGGGGCGGCCGCCGTCGTAGGTGACGCGGTACAGCTCCGCCATCGCGCCCGAGTGCACCCGCGGCCCGATCACGAACCCGTCGATCACCGATCCCTGCTCCAGCCTCGTCATCGTCCCCGCTCCAGTCGCCGCGCAAAGCCTTCCGGCAGCCCGGCCGCGCGGATCGCGGCCGCGGTGCCGGCATGGTCGTAGGCTATGCGGTGGAAGGCAAGGCGCGCCTGCGCCACGTCAAACAGCGCGTACATCGCCCGCGGATCGCCGTCGCGCGGCTGCCCGACCGAGCCGACCAGGGCCAGCCAGGACCGGTGCGAGGCCAGCGGCACCGGCACGCCGGGGACCGGGCTGAAGGCCATCGGCTTGCCGTCGACCCCGCGGTAGTACAGCACCTGCTCGTGGACGTGGCCGCAGAACACGCGCTTCAAGCCCCATTCGGCCTGCGCCGCCAGCAGGCAGCGCTTGGCCATCTCCGGGCGGTCCACGTACTCCCACTGCTGCGGGTCGCGGGCGCTGGCGTGCACCAGCAGCGTGTCCTCCACCGTGGCGGTCAGGGGCAGGTGCAGCAGGAAGGCGCGATGCACATCGGAGAGCTGCGCGTGCGTCCAGGCCGCGGAGAGGTCCTGCGCCGTCTGCCGCACCGCGGGTTCGTGCAGGGCCGCGTCGTCGTGGTTGCCGCGCACCACGATGGCGCCCCCGGCCACCAGGTCCATGACGCGCTGCAGCACCTGCACCGGCTCCGGCCCGTAGCCCACCAGGTCCCCGAGGATTGCGAAGCGGGTCGCGCCGGCCGCGCGTGCATGGGCCAGGCACGCGTCCAGTGCGCGCAGGTTGGCATGCAGGTCCGACAGCAGGGCCAGTTTCACGCCGGCATCATGGCCTAAAAGCACGCGAGCCCAGGACCCGTGCCCCTTTGACGCATGTCAAGACCCTTCGCGGCCCCTGCCCCAGACTGGCAGCCAGAGTTCGCAGCAGCGAAGGAGCACACCATGGAACAGCGTCCCGCGGCCCCGGCCGGGCCGGAACTGCAGCCGCCCATCCGCCAGTTCAGCGGTGCGCACGACGGCATCCTGCGGGGCCTGAACGACCTCGCCGAAGTGCCGGAACTCGCCAAGGCGATGGAGCGCGCGCGCAGCAAGGCCGCCGCCGTGATCGAGCTGTTCGACAAGGTCGTGCTGGTGCACCACGCCGACGAGGAGCAGGAGCTGTTCGTCTCCGTCCAGCGCAGTTGCCGCGACGCACGCGAGGCGGCGCACGTGCAGACCCTGGTGGACCGCCTGAAGTCGGAGCACCGGACCCTCGAGGCGCTGTGGGCGAAGATCCGGCCCGCGCTGGCGCACACCGCCGCGGGCAAGGTGCACGGCACCCCTTCGCGCAGGACGTGGAGAAACTGGTGCGCTTGTATGGCGAGCACGCCCGGATGGAAGAGTCCGTGTTCCTGCCGCTGGCCGACGAGATCCTGGCGCGCAATGCCAACCACATGGCGGCGCTGGACATCGCGCTGCACCTGCGGCATGCAGCGCCGCCGCGCAGTTCCTACATCTGACGCGGCCCGCTGCCCGTGGCCCCGCTCAGGGCGACTGCAGGGCACGCACCCAGGCGGCGATCGCGTCCGCCAGCTCCTCGATCACTTCGCCATCGCTGCGCCCCGAGCGCGCCAGCACATGGAAGGCGTGGTCCGCGCCCTCGACCACGTGCAGGGTGGCGCGTTCGCCCAGCGGCGGCACCACGGCGCGCACCAGGTCCATCTCGGCCAGCGCGTCGCGCGTGCCTTGCAGGAACAGCATGGGCAATCGCACCTCGGCGAGGTGGTCCGCGCGCGAGGTCGACGGCTTGCCGGCAGGGTGCAGCGGGAAGCCGACGAACACCAGGCCGGCCACGCGCGGCAGCGCTTGCGTCGCCTGGGCCTGCGAGCTCATGCGGCCGCCGAAGGACTTGCCGCCCGCGAACAGGGGCACGCCGGGCAGCCGCCGCGCGGCCTCGTCGACGGCCGCGCGCACGGCGGCCTGCGCGACCGCCGGTGGATCGGGCCGGCGGGTGCCGGCTTCCATGAAGGGGAACTGGAAGCGCAGCGTGGCGATGCCGCGGCCGACCAGTGCGTGGGCCAGCAAGCCCATGAATGCGTGCTGCATGCCCGCCCCGGCGCCATGGGCGAAGACGTAGCAGGCTTGGGGAGCGGAGGGGGTGTCGAGCAGGGCGGAGACGGTTCCGCCGGCCGGCAGGGAGAGGGTGAGGGGCAGCGCGCGGGCGGTCACGCCCGCATCTTGCCCCTCCCGGGAAATCAGTGCAGCGCGGAGGCTTCGACGGCGGGAGCCGACAGCTCGCGGCCGACCATGGCACGGGCGTAGAAGTAGTTGTTGCGCGCGCGCTCGCTCATGCCGTCCAGGTCGACGTGGCCCGTCGGGTCGCACGGGAACGCAAAACCGCGGCCGCTGTGGAACAGCGATTGGAAGCGGAGTTGGTAGGCGCTGGTGCTGGATTCGGTCATTTCGATTCTCCTGCGGTGAAGGGCATCGCCCTTTCTGTGTCTTCACTATCGTGCAGGGACCGGGTTCCGGCGATCAGCGCTTGCTGAATTGCAGCCTCGGCGGGTTCCGATTCAAAGGCGCGCGCGCCGCCGAGGCTGCATAGGAAACGTCCTATGCCGGGGAGTGTTTGGCGCATGCCTCAGGACCTGTCCGCTGACCCAGCGGGAGCGGGCATCCAGCTGTACGGCATGTAAACGACGAGGCAGGGCGCGCGCTGCCGTGGATGAGCGAGGCAAGCCCGGCCGTGGGCTTCAGGCGCCTCGCAGGCGGTCCAGCAGAGCCAGCGGATCGGCGGGAATCGCATCCCCGCGCCACGCGACGTGCTGGTCGTCGCGGCAGATCAGCAGCTTGTGGCGGTATGCGGCCGGCACTTGCGCCCCCGCCACGTCCACCACGGACAGCGGCATCCGGCGTTCGCGCGCCGCTGCGAGCAGCGGCGCCACGTCCACGCCTTCGTCCAGTCGCAGCAGCGTGTAGCCCTGGCCGAAGGCGTCGTACAGCGAGCGGCCGTCGGCCAGCCAGAAGTGCGGTGCCCGGCAACCGGGCACCGTGGAGGGCGTGAAGTCGCCCATGGTGTAGGGCGGCGGCGCCTCGCCGTCCGAGGCGATGATGGGCGAGCCCTCGTAGTAGTAGCCGAAGTTCAGGCCCGCGCAGCAGAACTGCTGCACGTTCAGCGCATAGGCTTCGCGGCCCAACTCTTCGCGCGCACGCTCGCCGTCCGCGTCCTGCGCCTCGACGTTGGCAGGCACCGCGCGCCGCGCCCTGATCATCTTGGCGGCGTGGTCCATCGCGAAGTTCGACACCTGCATGGTGATCGGCTGGCGCTCGGCCTCGTAGGCGGTGAGGATGGCCTCCGCGCCCCAGCCCTGCACGCGCGCGGCCAGCAGCCACGAGAGGTTGAGCGCATCGGCGATGCCGGCATTCATGCCGTAGCCGGCATAGGGCACCCACAGGTGCGCCGCATCACCGGCGATGAACACGTTGCGGTCGCGGAAGCGGTCGGCGACCAGGCGGCGCCCGACCCAGTCCTCCTTCGTGATCACCTCGTACGCGAAGTCCGCGCCGACGCCCAGGATCTGGCGGATCGCCCAGTCGCGGTCCACGGAATCGAATTCGGGTTCGTCGGGGTTCAGGTGGTTGTGGACCAGCCAGGTCTCGTGGCCGTCGATGGCGAACACCGTGCCGCAGCGGCGCGGGTTGACCGCGTAATAGGACCACGCCGGCTTGCCGGGCAGCAGCGCGCGCAGGCCCGGTGCGCGAATATGAGTCGACTGCACGCGCTGGATCACCGGCGTGCCTTCCAGCTTCGCGCCGATCGCCTTGCGCACCATCGAGCTGCCGCCGTCGCAGCCCACCAGATACCGGCAGCGCACCCGCCGCTCCTGCCGCGTGTCCAGGTCCAGCAGGGTCGCTTCGACCACGTGCTCGTGCTGCGTGAAGCCGGTGACCTGCGTGCGGTTCCACAAGGTGACGCCGGGCAGCTTCGCCGTGTGTTCCAGCAGGATGGGCTCGAGGAACAGCTGGTTGATGCGGTGCGGCGGCTCGGGCGTGGGCCACCAGGTGTCCGGGCCCTCGCGCGCGGTGTAGCGCTCGGCGCGGCAGGGAATCGGGATGCGCGTGAGCTCGATGCCGCACAGGCTGGTGCGGAACACCACGTCGTTCGGGTAGTCCGCGGGCAGGCCGGCGTCGCGCAGCTTGTGCGCCACGCCCAGCCGCCGGAAGCGCTCCATGGTGCGCGCGGCCACGTGGTTGCACTTGACGTTGGGCGGCTCGGCGTAGCGGCGGATCTCGGCGATCGCCACCTGCACGCCGCGGGCGGCGAGGTCCATCGCGAGCGTCAGGCCCACCGGCCCGGCGCCCACCACCAGGACGTCGGTGTCCAGGGCGCGCGAACTCACTGGTCGATCTTGATGCTCGCCTGCCGGATCACCTTGCCCCACTTGGCGGTTTCGGCGCGGATGTAGGCTTCGAACACTTCCGGCCGCGTCGGCGCCGGCTCGACGCCGAGGTTGCGCATGCTGGTCCTGATCTGTTCGTCGTTGAGCGCGGCGGTGATCTCCGCGTTCAGGCGGTTCACCACGGCCTGCGGCGTGCGGCCGGCGCCACCACGCCGAACCAGCCGGTGGAGTCGTAGCCGGTGAGGCCGCCTTCGGAGGCCGTGGGCACGTCGGGCAGCTGCGGCAGCCGCTGCGGGCTGGTCACCGCGTACGCGACCAGCTTGCCGGCCTTGATGTGCTGCAGGGCGGAGGGCAGGTCGACCACGGCCAGCGGCACGTTGCCTGCCAGCACGTCGAGCGCCGCCGGGCCGGAGCCCTTGTACGGGACTTCCACCAGCTTCACGTCCGCCATCTGCGAGAACAGCGCGGCCGAGAGGTGCATGGCGGTGCCGTTGCCGCCGTGCGCGATCGAAAGCTTGCCGGGCTGCGCCTTCGCCAGCGCGATCAGCTCCTGCTGCGACTTCGCCTGCAGCCCGGGGTGGCCGATGATCACGAAGGGAATCGCTGCCAGCATGGTCACCGGCTTGAAGTCCTTGACCGGGTCGAAGGGCATCTGTGCATACAGGCTGCTGTTGGCCGACAGCGCGCCGGCTGCGCCCACGCCCAGCGTGTAGCCGTCCGCCGGCGCCTTGGCCACCAGCGTCAGGCCGATGTTGCCGCCGGCGCCCGGGCGGTTGTCCACCACGACCTGCTGGCCCAGCCGTTCGGTGAGGCGCGGCACCAGCATGCGCACCACCGCGTCGGCGCTGCCGCCGGGCGGGAAGGTCACCACGATGCGCACGGGCTGTTTCGGGTAGTCGGCGGGTGCCTGGGCCATCGCGGTCGTGGCCATCGCGGAACACAGCAACGCCGCGGCGGCGCGCATGAAGGGATGCATGGACGGGTCTCCTGTTGCGGCCATTGGAGCGGCAAACCCGGCCGGGCACCACCGAGGATTTCCCGGTCCCGCTTTCGTTCGCTGCAGAGCCACCTTGTGCTAGGACAAGGCGTGTCGGTGATCCCGCACAGGCGGAAGCATCCGGACCCGACTGCCGCGGGCACCGGGTGCGGCGAGCATGGAAGCATCACCGAACAGGAGCACGGATGAACGACACCAAACAACACCAGGTCCTCTGGGGCCTGATCAAGGACACCCGCTTTTGCATGCTGTCGCACCGCCACACCGACGGCACGCTGCACTCGCATCCCCTCACCACGCAGAACAAGGAGCTCGGCGAGGACGGCTGCCTCTATTTCTTCGTCTCGCGTTCCAGCGAGGTCGGCCAGCGCCTGCAGCAGGACGGCAACGTGAACCTCGCCTATGCCAACGTCGAGAAGGACACCTGGGTGTCCGTCACCGGCACGGCGCGCGTCTCGCAGGACATGCAGAAGAAGAAGAAGCTGTTCAACGTGATGGCCAAGGCCTGGTTCCCGGGCGGGGTGGACGACCCGAACCTGGAACTGGTGGAAGTGAAGATCGAAGAGGCCGAGTACTGGAACGTCAAGGAGAACAAGCTGCTGCAGCTGCTCAAGATGGGCAAGGCCGCGGCCACCGGCACCCGTCCCGACGGCATGGGCGAACACGCCGAAGTGCACTTCGACTGAGGGGAAACCCGAGGGGCCGGGGCCGCTTGAGATTTGTCAACTGGACCGGGCAACTGCTGCGTCATCGTGGAGTCCTGCCACCAAGGACTCCACATGAACCAACCCGTCGACCTGCGTTTCATCGGCATGCTCTCCAGCGAGAGCGCCGAAGCCGCCGCGCTGGGCGGCATCACCGCGCTCGACGAGGCGCACCGGCAGGTGCGCGGGTGGAAGGTGAGCATGGAGCCGCCGCAATCCGCCTGGGGCCTGCCGGCCTACGCAGTGCAGGTGCAGGCGGAGCTGGACGAAGGGGCGCTGGTCGCCACCCGCGCGCACGGCTCGGACCTGATGGCCGCGATGCAGGACGCGTTCGAGGGCATGCAGCAGCTGCTCGGACGCCGTGCGTCCGCGCAGCCGCAGCACGTCACTTCTTCGTACTGATCGACTGCAGGTAGGCGACCACGTCGCCGATCTGCTCGTCCGTCAGTTCTTCGCCCCACGGAGGCATGTACTCGGAACGGGCCACGGCCTTGCCGCCGCTGCGGATGATCAGCCGCATGTAGGCCGCGTTCTTGTCGCTTTCGCGCAGGTTGGCCGGCTTGGGGTTGTACAACTTGGCCGCGCGGCCGCTGCCGTCGGCATTGGGGCCGTGGCAGGTCACGCAGTAGTTGAAGAACACCAGGCTGCCGCGGAAGTGCGCGGCGTCCGGGCCGTCGCGCGCCAGCAGCGGCGTCGCGGTGGCCTGGACCACCTGGGCATGGGCGTCGGAGATCTGGCCCTGCGCCTGCATCGCCAGCAGCAGGCCGGCGGCCAGGGCGAATTTCTTCATTTCTTCACCTCGATCACCAGCTTCATGTCGGGGTGCACCGCGCACTCCACTTCCACCGTCCCCGCCTTGTCCATCACGACCGACTTGGACAGGCCCTGGCCGTAGGAGCCGAGGTCGAAGCTCTTCACGTCCGAGAGCGAGAAGATGTTGTGCGCGAAGGGGTCGTCGTTGATGAACTTGACGTTGTCGCCCTGGTTCACGTTCAGGCGCTTGACCGAGAAGGCCTTGCCCTTCTGGCTGACGACGTGCTCGGCCGCATGCGCGGGCCCGCAGACGAGGATGGCCAGGGCGGCGGCGGCTGGCAGGATGGTTCGCATGGTGGTGACTCCCGTGGATGGCTCAGGTCAGGCCTGAAGGTTGGAAAGGCGTTGCGTCAGCGCCGCGGAGGTTTGCGACAGGGACGCGGAGGTTTCGTCGAGCAGGCGCGCGTGGCGCTCGCCGTCTGCGAGGGCATGGGCGAGCGCCTGCGATTCGCGGTCCATGAACTGGACGCGATCGACCTGGCGCTGGAAGGATTCGCGGAAGCCCTGCACTTCCTTGTGCATGCCGTCCACCAGCGACTGGTTGGAACGCGCTGAGGTATCGAGGGCGGCGATGCGGCCGGCCCCTTCGTCCATCAGCACGCTGGTTTCCTGCACCGCCGCGGTGGTGGCGCCGAGCTGGCGGGTGATGTCCTCGCTGGCGCGGCGGATCTGCAGGGCGGCCTGCTGCGTGTCTTCGGACAGCCTGCGCACGGAGCTCGCGATCACCGAGAAGCCGCGTCCCGCATCGCCTGCGCGGGCGGCTTCCACCGCGGCGTTGAGCGACAGCAGGCGGGTGGTGGAGGAGATCACCTCGATCTGGTCGGCGAAGCGCGCGATGTCGCTGCGGCTCTTGGCCAGCGCGGTGGTCGCTTCCAGCAGCTTGTGCAGGCGCGCGGTGGTCCCCTGGATCTGCTCGGCCACCAGGCCGGCCTCGCCGGCGTGCTGGCGCGACATCTCGGCCGATGCGTTGCAGGTCTCGCCGAGCTGGTCCACGTCGTCCAGGCACACGCGCGCTTCCTGCAGCATGGACTGCATCGCGTCCTGGCAGCGTTCCAGCAGCTCGCGCAGGCGCTGGTTGGCCTGCTGCACGTCGCCGTTGACGCCATCGAGCTGGCTGCCGCCGGTTTCCAGTTCGCGCGCGCTGTGCGCCACTTCCTCCAGCAGCTGCTCCACCGGGGCGAAGCGGCGCTTCAGGCGTTTGTAGAACAGCACGCCACCCGCGGTGCTGACCGTGGCGGCGAGCACCAGGCCCCACAGCATGCGCTCGAACAGCTGCGAACGCTCCTCGGTGGCGCGCAGCCGCGCCTCGCCTTCGCGGGCGAGGATGGTGGTGGACAGGGCGTCGATCTGCCTGAGCTGTTCGACGATGCCTTCGCGCGCGGCCGCGGCCTGCGCCCGCTCGCCCTTGCGGGCCAGCATGATCACGTTGACGCGCGGCGTCTTCACCGCATCCACCAGTTGGCTCATGCGACCGACGTCGGTGCTCTGGGGCATGGCGGCGCGCAAGGCGGTCACCGCGTCCTCCAGCTTGGAGGCGGCGGCGATGGAGGCCACCGCGGCCGCGCGCACGCGGGCCGCGTCCTCCTCCGCCATCGTCTGCGACAGCAGGCGGTCGACTTCCAGCACGGCGAGCCGCGCTTCGACGGCGGCGCGCGAGCGGGTCTCGTTCACCGTTTCCGCCTGCGCCACCGAGTTGATCACGTGCCACATGGCCGCGGCCGACACGGCTGCCACCGCCACCACCAGCAGCGTGATGCCGGTGGCGAACCAGCTCAGCTCACGCTTCCAGCGGGCCACCAGGCTGCCCGAGCGGCCCGAGCGACGCGCCGTGGCGGCCGCTTGCGGGTTCGCGTCGTACGACACCTGGGGGAGCGATAAAGGAGCGCCCATGACTGCTGCCTTGGCCATGCCTGCCTGCTTTGCGGCCTAGTGCGGAAGCTGGGGCGCGACCACGACGACGGGCTGGCCCGTCAGCGAGCGCATGAAGGCGACCAGGTCCGACTTCTCCTGCTCCGACAGCGTCAGCTGCTTCATGTCGGCGGAGAGGTTGCTGCGGTCGTCGCCGCCCGCGCGCGTAGTGCTCCACGACCTCGCGCAGCGTCGCCGCGGAACCGTCGCGGAAGTAGGGCGCGGTCAGCTCGATGTCGCGCAGCGTCGGCGTCTTGAAGGCGCCCTTCATCGAGGCGACCTTGCGGATGTTGAAGCGGCCCAGGTCGGGCGTGCCCGCGCTCTTGATGCCGATGTTGTGGAAGCCGTTGTCGGTGAAGTTGGGACCGCTGTGGCACGAGGAGCAGTTGCCCTTGGCCGGGTCGGTGAAGACCCTGAAGCCGCGGTGCTGCTCGGGCGTGAGCGCCCTGGTGTCGCCGGCCAGCCAGCGGTCGAAGGGCGCATTGCGCGAGATCACCGTGCGCTCGAAGGCGGCCAGCGCCTTGGCGATGGTCTCCTCGCCGATCGCTTCGCCGGGGTAGGCCTTGCCGAACATGGCCTTGTACGCCGGCATGCTGCCCAGCCGCGCGATGACGGTCGGGAAGTCGCTGTTCATCTCGTCGGGCGCCTTCATCGGGCCCAGGGCCTGGTCTTCCAGCGACTTCTTGCGGCCGTCCCACATGAACTGCGTGTTGAAGGCGGTATTGATGATCGTGGGCGTCGCGCGGCCGAGCACGGCGCCGCCGAAGCCGACGGCCGTCTTCTGCCCGTCCGACCAGCCCAGCGAGGGGTTGTGGCAGGTGGCGCAGGAACTCGCCCCGTTGCCGGACAGGCGCGGATCGAAGAACAGGGCGCGGCCCAGTTCGACCCGGGCGGGCGAGCTCACGTTGTCCTTGGGCATCGGCACGGCCGGCAGGCGCCAGGCCGACTTGTCGTCCGCGCTGGGCGCCGGTACCCTGTCCGAAGCCAGCAGCGTGGTGGCGGACAGCACCGCGGCGGCGGCGATGCAGGAAAGGATTGCGGTCTTGGCCATGTGTCGGGCTCCTGGTGACGTGGCCCCGCCGAGGTAACGGCAAGGGTGGTGTCACTTTAGGAGACAACTGCTACAAAGTGCAACAGCCATCCCGTGGATGCAACGCCCGCCCGCGCCGCGAGTCCGGCCGCCCGTCGGGAATCAGGGGATAACGGTTAGGGACGACGCCTTAAGCATTCGCCCTAGACTCGGCTTCCAGGCCTTTCCGTCTCACTGCAGGCAGTAGCTGCTGCCCCGCCGGTGGCTGGCGCCCCAGGTCCGGTAGGCGGTGCGGTCGATGTGGATGCGGCCGCTCGGATAGCGGCTCATGCCCATGTCCCAGGCCTGGCCCTCGTCCCGCCAGAAGCGGCACAGGCGCTGTCCTTCCTCCTCGGGCACCGGGGCGATGTCGACCGCGAAGCGCACATGCGAGCTGCCCGGCGCCCCGCCGGCACAGCGGTTCAGCTGCGGGTCACGGTAGGCGGAGACGACCTCGAAGCCGGTGAGCACCTGCCGCTTCTTGAGTTCGCGCAGCAGCACCAGCAGGTCGCGCACCGTCGGCCAGGCCTGCGCGGGCGGCAGCTGGAAGGGCTCGGCCCGGCACTCCTTCCACATGGAGGCGCTGCGCAGCAGCTGGTACATGGGCACCACCTGGGCGACCTGCTCCGCCACCAGGAACTGCTCGAAGGCGTCGACGTCGGCCACGTGCTTCGCGCGCCAGGCCGCAAACAGGACCGCGTCGCGTTCCGGATCGGCCAGCACCTCCGCGGGGAGAGCGGGCGCAGGTGCGGGCGCCGGTGCCGGCGCGGAAGGAGCGGGTGGGGGTGCCGGCGGCCGCGCTTCCTGCCGCGGCGTGCAGGCGGCGAGCGTGCCCAGCAGCAGCGCAAGAACGAGGCGCAGGTGGCGCAGCGAACCGGGCTTTCCCATGGCAAAAGCCTAGCGCAGGCCCGCGCTCCCGGGTGCAGGACGGATTCAGCCCTCGAGTGGGAAGCCGAGCTCGAAGCGCACGCCGTCGCCGCTGTTGAGCGCCCGCACGGTCCCGCCCATCTTGGCCATGTAGGTGCGCGCGACGAACAGGCCCTGGCCGCGCCGGCCGGACGGTTCCGCCGCGGCCGCGTCGCTGACGCCATAGTCGAAGATGCGTTCCAGCAGCGCCTCGGGAATGGCCGGGCCCTGGTTGTGGATGCCGACCACGGCCTGACGCTCGCGCACGTCCAGCGTGAGCACGATCGGCGTGCCGGGCGTGCGATGCCGCTGCGCGTTGCGCAGGATGTGCGTCACCACGTCTTCCAGCGAGAAGGCATCGGCGCGCACCATGACCGGCCGCGCCTGGCCCTCGTAGCGCACGTCCCCGATGCCGGCGAACTGCGCATTGGCCGCCACCTCGCGCAGGAAGGCATCCAGGTCCAGCGGTGCGAGCTCCAGCTGCGCCGCCGCCAGTGCTTCGCCCGGCGAGGCCTGTCCGTACAGCACGCGCACGGCCTGCTGCATGCGCTGCACGTAGCGGTGCGCCGGATCGTCCGCATCCGGATGCAGCACCATCAGCGACTGCAGCGGCGACAGGATCTCGTGGCCCACCGCCTGCAGCATGTTGCGCTCGCGTTGCGCGCGCAGCTGCTCGCGCTGCACGTCGCTCTTCACGCGCTGCAGCAGGTCGGCCAGGCCGCCGGCCAGGATGCCCAGCTCGTCGCGCCCGCGCAGGTCGGAGACATCGAGCTGGCCGATGCGGGCATCGCCGCTGGCATCCATCTGCACGTTGTACGAGACGGCGGCCGCGCGCCGCGTCAGCACCGCGATGCGGCGGATCAGGCCGACCTCGATCACCAGCCAGGCGAGCACGATCGCGCCCAGCATGGCCGCCACGTACCAGGACATGCGCGTGGCGATCACGCCCAGGCTGCGGTCGATGCCGCGCGCGTCGCCGGCCAGCCGCACTTCGAAGCTGCCGGTGGGCGTGGCGATGGTCTCGCGCGCCTGCACCGGCTGCGGCCGCGTGGCCACGGGCAGCTGGTCGATCACGCGCAGGATCAGCGGCGAGCTGCGGCCGGCGCCATCGTCGCTCGCCTTGAGCTCCGCGACCGGGCCGCGGCGCGGGCCGCCATGCGTGATGGTCAGCACTTCGCCCGGCTGCAGCGTGCGCTGCAGGTCCTGCAGCGAGGCCGGCGGCAGCGCGCCGGGCGCGTTGCTGTCGAACAGGGGGCGGCGGCGCCGGGCGGCAGCATCTGCAGCTGCACGCGGATGCGGTCCAGGTCGGCCGGCGGCCACTCCGGGCGCGCGGCGGACAGCGCTTCGCGGAAGGCTTCCAGCGGCAGCCGCAGCGCATAGGACACGCGGCGCGGGCACTCCGGCAGCTCGCCGCCCGCGGAGCAGGCCGCGCTTTGCCACAGCCAGCCGCGGAAGTCGCGCACCGGCCGGGTGTCGGCGTCCAGGCTGCCGTCGCGGTTGCTGGTGAAGGCGGCGAAGCGTCCGCGCACCAGCGGCTCGCCGCGCAGCGAGAGCCGCTCGAACACCGCCACCCAGGTGCGCAGCTCGCCGCGCATCTCGAGGCGGATGCGCGCGTGGTGCACGGACTGCAGGTCGAGCTCGCCATCGGCACGGCCCGCCAGTTCGCCCGCCGTGAAGTGGCCCACGAGATAAAGGAAGCCGCCGGCATAGGCGTTGCTGCCCACGGCCACGCACAGCGCGCTGTCGTCCGGGTAGACGACCGAGCAGCCGGCCACGTCCACCGCCTGCTGCGCCTTGCCCGGGTCGTCGATGTCCAGCGAGGGGTAGGGCAGCACGAGCGGCCGCAGCGGCACCGGCTCGCGCGCGGTGCCCGCATTCATCAGCGCGAGCTGGCCCGAGGGCTGGCGCAGGCGCGTGATGAGTTCGGCCTGCGCCTTGCGGAAGCCCTGCTGGTAGTTGCGGTAGCTGCGCTCCTTCTCGTCCTGCAGCAGCACGGCGGCCAGGGCGAGCGTCGCCACCGCCAGCAGCAGGAACACCAGCCGGATCAGGATCCGGCGGCGGAACGAGGCCAGGCCCAGCCGCGGCACCTCCAGCCTGGACAGCGCGAGGTCCGGCAGGCCCAGCCCGGGCAGCTTCATGCGCGCGGCTTCCTCGCGCCGTCCACCCAGCGGAAGCCGCGCATCGGCACGTTCTCTATGCCTTCGAAGGACGGGTCCACTTCGCGGAAGGCATCGCGGATCGTGCTGACGTGCTTGCGCACGTTGTCGCGGTTGCGGCCGCTCTTGACCACGTCGAACAGGTCCTCGTAGGACACCACTTCGCCGCGCCGCTGGTAGAGGGTGGCCAGGATGCGCTGCGCCGTCAGCGGTAGGTTGATGCGCTCGCCGCGCCAGGTCGGCGTGCGCTGCCACAGCGGATCAGGGAGAGCTCCGCCGCAGCGGCCGCTGGTGGCGCCTCCTGCTCGGCGCGCCGCTCGCGCGCCACCCGCAGGATCTCCAGGAAGGTCTCGATGAAGTCGGCTTCCTCGAAGGTCGTCTTCTGCAGGTAGTCCCAGGCGTCCAGCGCCTTCATGATGCTGCGGTAGATCGCCGCCGGCATGGCCGATACCACCAGCACCGGCACGCCGGCACGCCGCTTGTTGATGGCGTTGATCAGGGCGACGCCGGCGTGGCGCTCGCGCCCCAATTCGATGTCCAGCAGCACCACGTCGTACTGCTCGCGCGCCAGCGCCGCTTCCGCGGCATCGCGGTCGAACCACTGGTGCACCTCGATGCCCGGGCGCGCCGCGCGGATCCAGCCGGCCAGCTGGTTGCTGGTGGGCACATCGTCCTCGATCACTGCGACGCGGGTCATGCGCGGATTATGGAATGGCGCTGCGGACGCAGCCCCGGAAGATTTCTTCCGGGGCGTGAACGAAGCCGCCCCGCGGGCGCATTGTTCCTTCGCGGGCCGCTGCGAAGAATCGCTTTCATCGTCAACCCAAGGAGAAGCACGATGACAAGCCGCACCACCACCACCCGCGCCCTGGCCCGCTTCGCGCTGGTCGCCGCCGCAGCCGTCGCCGCGGCGTCGCTGTGGGCCGGCAGCCGCCCCGAGCAGGGCCTGCTGCTCGATGCGCAGACCTGGCAGGAGGAAGTGACCACCGCCAGCACCGGTCCCTGGCCGGCCGATGGCTGGTACCGGCTGGAGCCGCGCGAGCGCGGCGTCGACGTGCGCGCCGTGCAGCCCGTCGAGGCCGGCGCCGTTCCGGCCAACGCGCTGTTCTTCCGCCTGCCCGGCACCGCGCTGAAGACCGGCCTGCGTGCCAGCTACCGCCACCTGGAAGTGCTGGCGCAGCCGCGCCTGGGCCGCGACCACGAGCTGAGCCTGGGCACCAGCCGTTTCAGCATCCGCGTGGAGGAAACGCCGGTGGGCATCGAATACGCCATCGGCTACGGCGGCCAGACCTACACCTACGTGCTGGCCCCGGTGGGCGCGAGCACCAGCGTGGTGGACGTCGCCGACCTCGACGGCGACAACCGGCCCGACTTCCTGGTGGAGGTGGAGGACAACACGACCTACCTGCTGCTGTCCACGAAGGCGAAGCCGGGCATGAACCTGCCCACCGCCGAACTGCCGGCGCACGGCTGCTGAAAGCGGGAAGGAACGAGGAGAACACCATGCTGGCCCGCCTGAATTCCATCGTCCGCGCCCTGCGCATCGGTCTTGCCCGCAGGCTGCGCCGTCCCGCGCAGGGGGAACTGCTGTATGCCGACGGCGTGTTCGGCCGCGTGCTGCAGGCGCGGCGCGCGGTCGGCATTGCCGCCGTGGTCGGCGCCGCGGGCTGGGTGCTGCTGTCGCATCCGCCGATCGCCACGGTGGGCGCCGGCGAAATGGGCGTGCGCACCAACGTGCTCACGGGCGACGTCGTGCAGTGGCGCGAAGGCTCCATCCTGGTGATCCCGGGCCTGCACGAGGCCCAGGTGTTCACGATGCGCGACCGCACCTACAAGCCCGCGCAGCTCGCCAATGCCGCCGGCAGCGCACCGGTGCAATCGGTCGAAGGCCTGTCGGTGGGCATCGACCTCACGGTGCGCTATGCACTGGATCCCTCGCGCCTGGCGCACACGGCGCGCACGCTGCCGGGCAACGTGGACACCGAGCTCGTCGAGCCGGCCGTGCAGAACGTGGTCTACAAGGTGTTCGCGCGCTACACCGTGCGCGAGATCTTCTCCACCAAGCGCGCCGAGATCCAGCAGACGCTGGACGCGGACCTGCGCCCGCGCCTGGCCGCCGACGGCGTGCTGCTCAAGGGCGTGCTGGTCGGCAAGGTGGACCTGCCGGCCGACTACGGCATGGAAGGCCTGCTGGCCGAGGAGCTGGAGACGCAGAAGATGCGCTACACGCTGGAACTGAAGGACAAGCGCGTCAGGGAAACCGAGCTGGAAGCCTCGGCCGAGAAGGTGCGGCGCGAAGTGCGCGCCGAAGCGGCCGCGCGCGAGCAGGTGATCGCCGCCCGCGCGCAGGAAGAGGCGATGAAGCACGTGCTGCCCTTCAAGCAGCGGCAGATCGAGCAGCGCCGGCTGGAAGCCGAAGCGGAGAAGGAGTCGCGCATGAAGATCGCCGAAGGCAACGCCCAGGCGCGCCGCATCGAGGCGAACGGCGAGGCCGACGCGCGCAAGAAGCTCGCGGAGGCGGAGGCCTTCCGCATGGAGAAAGTGGGGCAGGCCAACGCGGAGCAGATGGCGCGCGAAGGCAGCCTGCTGTCGCGCCATCCGCTCCTGATCCAGAAGACGCTGGCCGACAAACTTTCCGACAAGGTGCAGGTGATCATCGCCCCGCCCGGCTCCGGCGGCGGCTTCCTGGCGGCCAACCTGCTCGGTGGCGGGCCGCAGGGACGCGAGGGTCCGCAGCACGTGGTGGCCAAGCCTCGCGAGGAGGACTGACATGCTGGCCACCGTCCTTGCGGCTGCCGCGGCGGCCACGCTGGGCAGCGCGCTCGTGAGCACCGACCAGGCGGTGCTGCGCGCGGCGCCGCGCGAGTCCGCGCCTCAGCAGGCGCAGCTGTGGCAGGGCGAGCTGCTGGAGGTGCGCGGCGAGCGGCTCGACTACCTGCAGGTCTGGGACCATGCGCGCGAGCGTGGCGGCTACGTGAAGGCGAGCCAGGTGCGGCGTACGACCCTGGCCGTCAGTGAAGCACCGGACCCGCTGGCGGTGCTGCGCTTCCTGCGCGAAGCGCCCGGCGCCGAGTCGCTCGGCATAGGCGTCGCGGCCGCCTGGCTGCAGGCGGCGCCCGCCGATGCGGTGCGCGGACCGGCGGGTGCGGAAGCGCTCGACGCGCTGGGCAGCTTCGCGGACCGTCTCGCGCAGCGCGCCTCCGGCGACAGCGCGGCGGGCAAGCCGGCACAGGCCGCGCTGTCCGCGCACCTAGAAGTCGCGGCGCGCTACGGCGTGAAGTTCGCGAGCTACGAGCGCGACGGCCGCATGCGCATCTGCTACGACGGCGACGCCTTCCGGCGCGTGCTGGCGCTGCCCGCGCAGCCGCAGCAGAAGGCGCGGGCAGCGCTGGCGCTGACCAATCCGGATTGCGCCGACCCGGCGCTGCAGCCCCTGCAGCGGCACCAGTGGAACCTCTGGCGCGCGCAGGTGCTGGAACACGTGGAGGGCAAGGACCTGCCGGGGCACGTGAAGAACCGCGTCGCGCTGCGGCGGGCGGCGGTGTGGAGCACGCTGGCCTACGAGCACACCCGGCTGGGCGAGCCCGCGCAGGCAGCGGCCGGGCGCGCGATCGCGGAGCTGGCCTCGGTGCAAAAGGGCGAACTCGCCGAGGACGACCAGGCCGCGTACAACGACGCCGCGATGCGCGTGAACGCCTCGCGCTGGGCGGCGATGCCGGCGCGGTCCACTCCGGCCGATCCGAAGCGGCCCTCCATCGTGACGCAGCCAGGCCAGCCCGGCGAGACCTGCGTGCTGCTGGTGGATGCCAGGCACGATGCCGGCAACCCGCTGGCGCGCCGCTGCACCTATGCGGTGGTGTGCCGCAGTCGGCCAGCCTCAACCGCGAAGGCAATGCGCTGGCACTGGCGGTGCAGCCGGTCGACGGCTGGCGCGAGCTGTGGGTGTTCCGCAAGCGCGGCGGGCAGTGGAGCGTCGACATCGTGCCCCCGGCAGGCCTGGTGCCCGGCATCGGCTATGCCGAATTCGCCGGCTGGGTGCCGGGCGGGCAGCAGGTGCTGGTGGCGCGCGAGGCGCGAGCGGAAGGACGTTACCGCCGGACCTATGAAGTGGTGAGCCTGGATTCGCTGGCGACGCAGCGGCAGGCGGCCGAAGCGACCGCGCTCGGACCATTCCAGCGCTGGCCGGATCGGGGGTGGAAGGAGATGTCGGTGAGCTTGCGCTGAGGCGACCGCGACTCAAGGCGCGGCAGCCACCGCCCCCGCCTTCCCACTGCGCGCCTTCGCCCGCCGCACGAACTCCGGCAGGAAACTCCTGCGGCTGCGGTCCGCGAACACCACCGTGACCTGGGTCCCGCTGGCTTCCTCCACCACCCCGCGCCCGTAGCGCCGCACCTCTACCAGATCCCCGCGCGTGAACACGGTCGGGCCGCTGGTTTCCTCCTCTACCACGGCGTCGTCCCCGACCTCGCCATTGCGCCGCAGCAGGTCCTCCACCACCGCCTCGTGCGCCTTGATGCGCCGGCAGTTGTCGCAGTGCTCGCAGCGTTCGAGCGGCGAGCCGTCCTCCAGGTGTTCCAGCAGCACGCGCCAGCGGCACTGGCCGGTCTGCGCGTAGAAGACCATGCGCTCCAGCGCCTCGCGGTCCAGGTCGCGCTTCTTGCCGTAGCCCTCGGTGAGCTCGCGCAGGCGTTCGCCGAACGCGCCCGTCTTCAGCAGGCGAAGGGTGCCGTCGCGGGCCATGGCGACGATCCTGTCCTTGCGCAGCAGGCCCAGCGCGACCTGCAGCTTGGATTTCGGCCGGCCCACTTTGGCCTGCAGCAGCGGCAGCGACCAGGCCTCGGCTTCCGCCGGCTTGTCCTGCAGCGCCTGCACGATCGCGGTCGCGTCCTCCTCGCCCGGATAGCGCCCGGCCATGAAGAACTGCTGGATCGCCTTGTCGCCGCGCAGGAACAGCAGGGTGCATTTCGCCGTCTCGCCGTCGCGCCCGGCGCGGCCGGCTTCCTGGTAATAGGACTCCAGCGTCGCCGGCAGCTGGTAGTGCAGCACGAAGCGGATGTCGGCCTTGTCGATGCCGAGGCCGAAGGCGTTGGTCGCCACCATCACGCGGCAGTGGCCGCCCATGAAGGCGTCCTGTGCGGCCCCGCGCTCCTGCGGGGAGAGCTTGCCGTGGTACAGCCCCGCCGGCTCGCCCGCATCCTGGAGCGCCTCATGCACGGCGTGCGCCGCCTTGACGGTGGCGGTGTAGACGATGCCGCTGCCGGGCGTGGCGCCCACCAGCTTGAGCACCTGGGCCAGCTTCTCGGATTCATCGGCCACCGCGACCACCCGCAGGTCGAGGTTGGGCCGGTAGGAACTGGTGTTCACCACGCCGTTTTCGGGAATGCCGAGCTGCTTGCAGATGTCGGCGGCGATGTCGTCCGTGGCCGTGGCGGTCAGCGCCAGCACGATGGGCTTGCCCAGGCGCGGCAGCGCATGCGCGATCTCGAGGAAGGCCGGGCGGAAATCGTGGCCCCAGTGCGAGATGCAATGCGCCTCGTCCACGGCGAGCAGCGCCACGGGATGCGCCTGCAGCATCTCCTGGAAGCCCGGGTCGGCCAGCCGCTCGGGCGTGGTCATGATGATCTTCGCGCTGCCGTCGGCCACGGCCTGTTCGGCCGCGCGTTCCTCTTCGCTGTCGATCGCGCTGTTCACCTGCACCGCGGCGATGCCCAGGGCCCGCAGCGACTCGCACTGGTCCTTCATCAGCGCGATCAGCGGCGACACCACCACCGTGCGCCCTTCCAGCAGCAGCGCCGGCAGCTGGTAGCACAGCGACTTGCCGGCACCGGTGGGCATCACCGCCAGCGTGGCCTGGCCGGCGAGCACGCGCTCGATGACGGCGGCCTGCCCGGGCCGCAGCCGGGTCAGGCCGAAGGTGTCGCGCAACACGGTGCGCACCCGCACCGGAAGCGCGGGCGTGGTGCCACGGGGCATGGCGCTCAGCGCTCTTCGTCGGAGGCGTCGCCGTCGGCCTGCGCCTGCACGGTGTCGCTGTCCAGGTCGGTCATGTCCAGGTCTTCCAGCTCCGTCTGCGCAAGTCCTTCGTCGTCCGCCATGTTCACGATGCGGTCCGGCATGATGTCCGCGCCTTCGCGCGCGTCGGGTCCCGCCACGACGCCGCGGTCGCCGGTGCCGCCGGCATCGGTGCTGTCCGCGTCCGCCTCTTCGGTGCCGATGGTGTCGCTGCCCGAATCCGAGTTGTCGCTCGGGCCCAGCAGTTCCGCCTCGCGGCCGCTGGGGTGCGAGGGTGCCTGGTCCGCGCCGAGGATGCTGCTGTACGCCATGGTCGTTCTCCTTCCGGGTGGGTGATGCGCACAGTCTGGGGGCGCACCCCGCGGCCGGGCGTCGGCACCGGCACATGCGTACTGTCGGACACAGCCGTCCGCAAGCTGGTGGGTGACAGGCACGCCACGCCCGCTGACGTACAGTGCGCGGGACAAGGAGACGAGCTTGAATTCCGCACCGACGCCGGCGCCCGCGGGCCTGCCGCCCTTTCGCGCCATCCCCGACCTGATCCGCGAGAACGCACGCGCGCGACCGCAGCACCTGGCGCTGCGGCATGGCAGCGGCCGCATGACCTGGGGCGAGCTCGACGCGCAGGCCGACCGGGTCGCGGCCCGCCTGCAGGCGGAAGGCCTGCAGCCGACGCAGAGCATCGCGATCTGCGGCGCCAATTCGATCCCCTACGTCGCGCTCTTCCTCGGAGGACTGCGCGCCGGCCTGGCGGTGGCGCCGCTGCCCACCGGCGCGCTGCCGGAACAGCTGTCCGGCATGGTGGCCGACAGCGGTGCCCGCTTCCTGTTCGCGGACGCGGGCGTGCCGCAATTCGCCACGGCAGCGACACGCGTGCCGCTGGAGCAGCTCGATACCTGGCTGGGCAGCGGGCGGCAGGCGCCCCGGCCCGTGGCGATCGATCCGGCCTGGCCCTTCAACATCATCTATTCCTCGGGCACCACCGGCACGCCCAAGGGCATCGTGCAGCCGCACGCCATGCGCTGGGCGCACGTGGCGCGCGGCGAGAACTACGGCTACGGTCCCGACGCGGTGGCCATGGCAGCCACCTCGCTGTGTTCCAACACCACGCTGGTGTCGGTGTTCCCGTGCTTGGCCAAGGGCGGCACCGTGGTGATGACCGAGGGCCGCTTCGATCCCGCCGGCTACCTGGCGCTGGCCGAGGACGCGCGCGCCACGCACGCGATGCTGGTGCCCGTGCAGTACCAGCGGCTGATGGCGGTGCCGGACTTCGGGCGCCACGACCTGTCGTCCTTCCGCATGAAGTTCTGCACCAGCGCGCCCTTCGCGGCAGCGCTGAAAGCCGACATCCTCCAGCGCTGGCCCGGCGGGCTGGTGGAGTACTACGGGATGACCGAAGGCGGCGGCACCTGCATCCTGGAGGCGCACAACTTCCCGGACAAGCTGCACACGGTGGGCAGGCCGGCCGAAGGGCACGACATCCGCCTGATCGACGAGGAAGGTCGCGAGCTGCCGGCCGGCGAGATCGGCGAGGTGGTGGGCCGCTCGGCTTCGATGATGACGGGTTACCAGAACCAGCTGGGCAAGACGCGCGAGGCCGAGTGGTACGACCCCGAGGGAAACCGCTACATCCGCACCGGCGACGTCGGCCGCTTCGACGCCGACGGCTTCCTCACCCTGATGGACCGGCGCAAGGACATGGTGATCAGCGGCGGCTTCAACATCTACCCGAGCGACCTGGAGGCGGTGCTGCGCCAGCACCCGGGCGTGGCCGATGCGGCGGTGGTGGGCGTGCCTTCGCAGGAGTGGGGCGAGTCGCCGGTCGCCTTCGTGGTGCCGCATTCCGGCGCACCGTCCGCGCAGGAGCTGCGCGCCTGGGCCAACGAACGCCTGGGCAAGACCCAGCGGCTGGTCGACGTGCGCTACCTGCAGGAGCTGCCGCGCAGCGACATCGGCAAGGTGCTCAAGCGCCAGCTGCGGGACAGCTACCAGGCGGGCTGAGGCTTCCGCGCACTGTTGATCTTGCCAGCGGGCATTTGGCTGACACGTCGCTTCCCGCGCGGCGCGGTGTCCGCTGTGCTTGGCGCTGACGCGGTGCGCCGCGCCATGCCTGCGCCAGGAAGCACGCCACACCCACAGGCGCGGCCCCCGCACCGGAGCATTCTGGAGTCCTACCAGGGAGATGCTCCAAATGAAATACATGCACAAGGCGATCTGGCAATCCGACGGCAACCTCGTGATCCGCGGCAACACCCGCGCGCTGCTGTTCCGCGCGCTGGACGACATGCGCGCCGATCTCGACAAGCGCGACGGTGACGCAGACCAGCTGAAGCGCACCCTGGCGGCCCTGCAGGAAGTGCTGGGCGCCTACGACGGCAAGCTGCCCAGCGCCACCGAGCTGCTGGGCGACCCCGTTAAGCAACGCATCTCCCGAAACCTGCTCAAGGTCTAGCAATCCGCGGCCCCGGAGCCGCTCCCGTCCACTATTCCGCACATCCCCGCCGGAATCGTTTGCCACCAGGGCCCGAATCGCTCACACTGAACGAGTTGATACACGCGGTTACACCTGCGGGTTGAACCGTCTCTCCCTGGAGGAGGTTTCGATGCGAGTCTGGTCTGCCATCCAAGGGCGCGGGATCGCCATGCGCCTGGCTGTGGGATTCGGTGCGGTCCTGCTGCTCTTGCTGCTCGTTGCGGGCGCAGGTGTGGTTCAGCTGCAACGACTGCAGCGACAAGCCGACGAACTGGTCACGCAGCACATCGCCATGCTCGACGCGCTCGGGCGAATGCAGGAGACCGGGTCCGAACGTGCGCTGCTCCTGCGTGATCTGGTGTTGGGGTACACCATGGACGAGCGCCGGGCGGTCGAGCGGCTGCTCCAGGTCAACGGTGCCGCGCACACCGGGACCTCCCGCCGGCTGGCCGACGTGGCAGATGCCTCCCAGGTGGGCGCCGCCCGTCACGTCCTGCAGCGCGTGGTGGAGCTTGGCGAACGCATGGCGGCGCTTGAAAAGACTCTTATGGAGCATGCCGCTGCCTGGCGCATGGACGACGCCAAGACCGTGCTGGCCGAGCTCGGCCCGCAGCAACAGGGCATGAACCGCCTGCTGCGCGAGTCCTTCGTCGCGACCATGGCGGATGCGGAAAGCTCCGTGCAGGAAAACCGCGCCCAGCACCGCTGGATGGTGACCGTCGTCGGCGTGTCCACCGGGCTGTGCGTGCTGCTGGGTGTCGCCATCGCCTTCTTCACGGGCCGCGGCATCCTGCGGCCGGTCGGCGAGGCCAAGGCGTCCGCCCTGCGCATCGCGGGCGGCGACCTGACGCAGCCGATCACGGCGCGGTCGGGCGACGAGGTGGGCCAGCTGGTGGAGGCGCTCGAGCTGATGCGGCGGGCACTGTCCGGGTCGGTCGCCGACATCCGGCAGGCCGCCGAGCGGGTGCGCAGCGGGGCCTCGCGCATCGAGCAGGGCAGCGGCGATCTCGCGTCGCGCACCGAGGAACAGGCGGCCAGCCTGGAGGAGAGCGCGTCCAGCATGGAGGAGTTCACCGCCACCGTGCAGCAGAACGCTCAGGGCGCCAATGAGGCGAGCAAGCTGGCGCGCAGCACGTCGGACGTCGCGGCGCGCGGCGGCGAGGCGGTGCGCGGCGTGGTGACCACCATGCAGGGCATCCACACCGCCTCCACCCGCATCGGCGACATCATCGGCGTGATCGACGGCATCGCGTTCCAGACCAACATCCTCGCGCTCAACGCGGCGGTCGAAGCCGCGCGGGCGGGCGAGCAGGGCCGCGGCTTCGCCGTGGTGGCGAGCGAGGTGCGCTCGCTGGCGCAGCGCTCGGCCGAGGCGGCCAAGGAAATCAAGGCCCTGATCCAGGACGCGACCGGCCGCGTGGACGGCGGCGTGCGCCAGGTGGAAGAGGCCGGCCGGACGATGGACGAGATCGTCGGATCGGTGAAGAAGGTCAATGCGCTGGTCGCGGAGATCGCGCACGCGAGCGCCGAGCAATTGGCCGGCATCGAGCAGGTCAACCGGGCCATCGCGCAGATGGACGGCACCACGCAGAGCAACGCGGCGCTGGTGCAGCAGGCCGCGGAGTCGGCGCAGGCGATGGCGGGGGAGGCTGCGAACCTGGTGGACACCGTGGCCCGGTTCCGGCTCGCGGATGCCGAGTCCGCCCAGCCTGCGAGGGTCGGGCAGCAGGAGCAGCCCGCGAGGCTGCAGGAACTGCCGCGCCGCCGCCGGATGCCGCGCTTCGCGGCGACGATGCCGCCGGACTCGGAGATGCTCTCCTTGCCCGCGCCGCTGAACTAGGCGAGCAAGGCCACGTTGCCGCCCGCGGCGGTGGTGTTGATCGTCACCGTCTGCTCCGCGCAGAAACGCGTGAGGTAGTTCGGCCCGCCCGCCTTGGGCCCCGTGCCCGACATCCCTTCGCCGCCGAAAGGCTGCACGCCCACCACCGCACCGATCATGTTGCGGTTGACGTAGACGTTGCCGATGCGCGCCTCGCGTGCCAGCGCCTCCGCGCGGCTGTCGATGCGCGTCTGGATGCCCAGCGTGAGGCCGTAGCCGATCCGGTTGATCGCATGGATCACCTCCTGCGGGTCGCCGCGCCAGCGCGCCACGTGCAGCACCGGGCCGAAGATCTCGTGCTTCACCTGTTCGACCGAGGCCACCTCGAAGGCCTGCGGTGGGATCAGCCGCGTCACCGGATCCGGTGTCGCCGGTGGCAGCAGCGGTTTGGCTTCCGCCTGCAGGCGCGCCAGGTGGCGCTGCAGGCCGGCGAAGGCGTCGCCGTCGATCACCGGGCCGACATCGGTGCGCCACTGCGAAGGATCGCCGGTGACCAGTTCGCGCGCCGCACCCTGGATCATGCGGATCACGCCGTCGGCCACCGCCTCGTGCACCACCAGCAGCCGCAGCGCGGAGCAGCGCTGCCCCGCGGAGCGGAAGGCGCTCTGCACCACCGCATCGGCCACCTGTTCGGGCAGCGCGGTGGAGTCCACCAGCATCACGTTGATGCCGCCGGTCTCGGCGATCAGGGGCACGATGGGCCCTTCCTTGGCGGCCAGCGCGCGCTGGATGATCTTGGCGACCTGGGTCGAGCCGGTGAACACGACGCCGGCGATGCGCGGCTCGGCCGGCCACCAGCGCCGCGCCGACGGTCTCGCCGGGGCCGTGCAGCAGCTGCAGCGCATCGGCCGGCACGCCGGCGGCGTGCAGCAGGCGCACGGCTTCCAGGGCGATCGCCGGCGTCTGTTCCGCCGGTTTCGCCAGCACGGTGTTGCCGGTGACCAGCGCCGCCGCCACCTGGCCGGTGAAGATCGCCAGCGGGAAGTTCCAGGGGCTGATGCACACCCAGGCGCCGCGGCCGGTGAGGCGCAGCACGTTGCTTTCGCCGGTGGGGCCGGGCAGCGTGACCGGCTGCAGGATGCGCTCGGCCTCGTTGGCGTAGTAGCGCAGGAAGTCCACGGCCTCGCGCACTTCGGCGACGCTGTCGCCCCAGGCCTTGGAGCCTTCCTTCACCAGCAGCGCGCACAGGCGCGGCAGGTCCGCTTCCATCGCGTCGGCCGCCCGCCGCAGGATGGCCGCGCGCGTTGCCACGGGGACGCGCTCCCAGGAACGCCCCGCTTCGAGCGAGCGGTCCACGGCCTGCGGCACCTGCGCCGCATCGGCGAACGGGATCGCGGGCACGACCGTCGCCGCCAGCGCCCGCTCCAGCGGAGCGCGCATCGCCGGCACCGCGAGGTCCAGCCCCAGGCTGTTGCGCCGCGCCGGCCCGTACAGGTCCGGCGGCAAGGGCAGCGAGGGTTCGGGCGCCAGGTGCAGCGGCGACTGCAGCAGTTCTTCCAGGCCGATGGACTCGTCGGCCAGCTTGTGCACGAAGGAGGAGTTGGCGCCGTTTTCCAGCAGCCGGCGCACCAGGTAGGCGAGCAGGTCGCGGTGCTGCCCCACGGGCGCGTACACGCGGCAGGCGAGCAGCGGGTTCTGCAGCACCTCGCGGTAGATGCCCTCTCCCATCCCGTGCAGCCGCTGCAGTTCGAAGGCCGCGCCGTTGCGGTTGGCCATCTGCACGATGGCCGCGATGGTGCCGGCGTTGTGGGTGGCGAACTGGGGGAAGATCACGTCGTGCGCGTCCAGCAGCGCCCGCGCGCAGGCGAGGTAGGACACGTCGGTGTGGTGCTTGTGCGTGAACACGGGATAGTGCGGCAGGCCCAGTTCCTGTGCGCGCTTGATCTCGGCGTCCCAGTAGGCCCCCTTGACCAGCCGGCACATGAGGCGGATGCCGTGCCTGCGGGCGATGACGGCCACCTCCGTAATCAGTTCGACCGCGCGGGTCTGGTAGGACTGCAGCGCGAGGCCGAAGCCCTGCCACTGCGGATGCGCACGCCCGACCTGCGGGGCGAGCGCCTCGAACACGTCCAGCGACAGCTCCAGGCGGTCCACCTCCTCGGCGTCGATGGTGAGGTTGATGTTGGCCTTCGCCGCCAGCTCGCACAGGCCCCACACGCGCGGCACCAGTTCCTGCATCACGCGTTCCTGCTGCAGGGCCTCGTAGCGCGGATGCAGCGCGCTCAGCTTGATGGAGATGCCGTCGTTGTGCTGCACCGGGCGATCCGGCTGCGCGCCGGCGGCGATGGCGGCGATCGCTTCCTGGTAGTGCAGCAGGTAGCGCTGCGCGTCCTCCTCGGTGCGCGCGCCTTCGCCCAGCATGTCGTAGGAAAAGCGCAGGTTGGCCTGGCGGCGGCGCGCCCCGGCGGCCTCCTGCATCGCTTCGGCGATCGTCTGTCCCAGCACGAACTGGCGACCGAGCAGCTGCACGGCGCGCAGCGTCGCGCCCACCACCGTGCGCGCGCCCAGCCGCGCGAACAGCCCTCCCTCGGCCTGCGCGCCGTCGCCGGGCAGGAAGCGCTTGGACAGCGAGATCGCGCTGTGCGACAGGCGCGCCAGCGCGCTGTCGGCCGAGCCTTCGAAATCGGCGCGCGAGAGCTGGTCGGCGGTCAGCGCGATCGCGGTCTCGGCATCGGGCACCCGCAGCAGGGCCTCGGCCAGGCGCATGAGCGCCAGGCCCTCGGCGCTGGAGATCGGGTACTCCTTCAGCAGGCTTTCCATCGCCCAGAAAGGCGGTGGGTTGCGTCGCACCGCCGCCACCCAGGGCGCGGCGGCCTGTGCCGCGCCGGCCCAGTCCAGAGCACCCTGCAGGGCCTGCAGTCGGTCGGCGACGATGGCGGCCTCGGGCCGGTACGGGTTGGGCAGGCGTTGGGTGGAATTCGGCATGGCATCCAGTGTGGAACGACTGGATCGTCGCTGGTGCGCTGACGAATGTTTCGCTAAAGTTGGCCAATCTGACGAAAGAAAATCCGGCCAGTGGAACTGAACGCCTCCGACATCGACCGCATCGACCTCAAGATCCTGCAGGTCCTGCAGGCGGACGGCCGCCTCTCGAACCTCAAGCTCGCGGAGGCGGTGGCGCTGTCGCCGACCGCCGTGCTGGCGCGCGTGCAGCGGCTCACCCGCGACGGCTTCATCCTCGGTTACGAGGCGCGGCTGGACCCGGTGAAGCTGGGCGTGGGCATGCTGGTGTTCGTGGAGGTGCTTCTGGACCGGACCACGCCCAACGTGTTCGAGGCCTTCAAGGCCGCCGTGCAGGTGCACCCGCAGATCCTGGAATGCCACATGGTCGCGGGCGGCTTCGACTACCTGCTCAAGACGCGCGTGGGCGACATGCAGGCCTACCGCGACTTCGCCGGCACCGTGCTGTGGCAGCTGCCAGGGGTGCGCGAGACGCGGACCTACGCGGTGATGGAGGAAGTGAAAAGCACCACGCGCCTGCCCCTGCGGGTGTAGCGCGCAGGCCATGCGGTGCTGTGCAGTCCACCCGCCGCGCGGCAGAATGGACCGGTTCCCAAGGAGAGAGAGGTCCCCATGCGCATCCCGTCCCTGATCGCCTGCGGCGTGCTCGCCGCCGCCTGCCTGCCCGCCGCGGCCCAGACCCTGAAGCCCGGTCTGTGGGAAATCCACAACAACATGAAGGGCGGCGAAATGGACCAGGCCATGGCCGAAATGCAGAAGTCCATGGCGCAGATGTCGCCGCAGCAGCGCAAGCAGATGGAAGCCGCGATGGGGCAGCAGGGCATGCGGATGGCGCCGGGGTCCGGCGGCGGCATGGCCATGCAGATGTGCTTCACCAAGGAGATGGTCGAGCGCAACGACGTGCCCATGCAGGACGGCTGCCGCACCACCGTGAACCAGCGCAGCGGCAACACGCACAAGTTCGCCTTCACCTGCAGCAACCCGCCTTCCAGCGGCGAGGGGCAGGTCACCTACTCGGGTCCGGAGGCCTACACCAGCAAGATGACCATGAAGATGGCATCGCAGGGCCGCAGCGACACGACCACGATGGAAACCAAGGGCAAGTGGCTCAAGGCCGACTGCGGCAACGTGAAGCCGATGCCCGCGCCCAAGAAGTAGTCAGGCCTTCGCGGGGCGCGCCCCGAAGATCGCCGTCCCCACCCGCACCATGGTGCTGCCGGCGTGGATCGCCGCTTCGAGGTCGCCTGTCATGCCCATCGACAGGGTGTCCAGCGGCAGTCCCGCCGCGCGCAGTTCCTCGTAGAGAGCCCGCGCCCGGCGGTGCACGGCGAGCTGGGCGGCGAACTCCTGTGCGGGTTCGGGAATCGTCAGCAGGCCGCGCAGCTTCAGGCGAGGCAGCGCGTGCACCTCGCGCGCCAGCGCCAGTGCCTCGCCCGGGGCACGCCTGCCTTGCTGGCGCCGCCGTCGATGTTCACCTGGATGCACACCGACAGCGGCGGCATCACCTGCGGCCTCTGCTCGGACAGGCGCTGCGCGATCTTCAGCCGGTCGATGGTGTGCGCCCAGGCGAAGTGCTGCGCGACCAGCCGCGTCTTGTTGCTCTGGATCGGCCCGATGCAATGCCATTGCAGCGGCAGGTCCGCCAGCAGCGCCTGCTTCTCCACCGCCTCCTGGATGTAGTTCTCTCCGAAGGCGGTTTCGCCCGCGGCATGGGCTTCGCGCACCGCCTCGGGGCCGAAGGTCTTGGACACGGGAAGCAGCGTGACTTCGTTCACGTGGCGTTGCGCGGCTGCGCAAGCGTCGGCGATCCGCTGGTGCACGCTCTGGAGGTTGGCTGCAATCGTCGTCATAATGGGCCGGCCACCCTCGGTGGGGCACCGTTGGCGAGGACCATAAAGGAACAAAGAGGGACCCGTGGATATTACCCAGCTGCTCGCGTTCAGCGTGAAGAACAAGGCGTCGGACCTGCACCTGTCGGCCGGCCTGCCGCCCATGATCCGCGTGCACGGCGACGTGCGCCGCATCAACATCGACCCCATGGACCACAAGCAGGTGCACTCCATGGTGTACGACATCATGAACGACACGCAGCGCAAGGCGTACGAGGAGTTCCTGGAGTGCGACTTCTCGTTCGAGATCGAGGGGCTGGCCCGCTTCCGCGTCAACGCCTTCAACCAGAACCGCGGCGCCGCCGCCGTGTTCCGGACGATTCCCTCCAAGATCCTCACGCTGGAGCAGCTCAACGCGCCCAAGATCTTCGGCGACCTGGCGCTCAAGCCGCGCGGCATGGTGCTGGTGACCGGCCCCACGGGTTCGGGCAAGTCCACCACGCTGGCGGCGATGGTCAACTACCTGAACGAGACCGAGTACGGCCACATCCTGACGGTGGAAGACCCGATCGAATTCGTGCACGAGTCCAAGAAGTGCCTGGTCAACCAGCGGGAAGTCGGCCCGATGACGCTGTCCTTCGCCGCCGCGCTGCGTTCGGCCCTGCGTGAGGACCCGGACTGCATCCTGGTGGGCGAAATGCGCGACCTGGAAACGATCCGCCTCGCCATGACGGCCGCCGAAACCGGCCACCTGGTGTTCGGCACGCTGCACACCTCCAGCGCCGCCAAGACCATCGACCGGATCATCGACGTGTTCCCCGCCGACGAAAAGGAAATGGTCCGTGCCATGCTGTCGGAATCGCTGCAGGCGGTGATCTCGCAGACCCTGTGCAAGACCAAGGACGGCAGCGGCCGGGTGGCGGCGCACGAGATCATGATCGGCACTTCGGCGATCCGGAACCTGATCCGCGAAGCCAAGGTGGCGCAGATGTACTCCGCCATCCAGACCGGCAACAGCGTGGGCATGCAGACCCTGGACCAGAACCTCACCGAGCTGGTCAAGCGCAACCAGATCAGCGCCGCCGAAGCCCGCAGCAAGGCGAAGATCCCCGAGAACTTCCCCGGATAAGGAGCCGCGCACCATGGAACGCGACCAGGCAACAAAGTTCATCAACGACCTGCTGAAGCTGATGGTGGGCCGCAACGGCTCCGACCTCTTCATCACGGCCGACTTCCCGCCGGCCATCAAGGTCGACGGCAAGGTGACCAAGGTGTCGCCGCAGCCACTGAACGGCACCCACACGCTGGCGCTGGCGCGTTCGATCATGAACGACAAGCAGGCGGCGGAATTCGAGCGCACCAAGGAGTGCAACTTCGCGATCTCGCCGCCGGGCGTGGGGCGCTTCCGCGTCAATGCCTTCGTGCAGCAGGGCAAGGTGGGCATGGTGCTGCGGGTGATCCCGCAGGTGCTGCCGACCATCGACGGGCTGGGCGTGCCGCAGGTGCTCAAGGAAGTGGTGATGTCCAAGCGCGGCCTGGTCATCCTGGTGGGCGCCACCGGCTCGGGCAAGTCGACCACTCTGGCGGCCATGGTCGACTGGCGCAACGAGCAGAGCTACGGCCACATCATCACCATCGAGGACCCGGTGGAGTTCGTGCACCCGCACAAGAACTGCGTGGTCACGCAGCGCGAAGTGGGGCTGGACACCGACAGCTGGGAAGCGGCGCTGAAGAACACGCTGCGGCAGGCGCCCGACGTGATCCTGATGGGCGAGATCCGCGACCGCGAGACCATGGAACATGCCATCGCCTTCGCCGAAACGGGCCACCTGTGCATGGCCACGCTGCACGCCAACAGCACCAACCAGGCGCTGGACCGCGTGATCAACTTCTTCCCGGAAGAGCGCCGGCCGCAGCTGCTGATGGACCTGTCGCTGAACCTCAAGTCCTTCGTGTCGCAGCGCCTGATTCCCAAGCAGGACGGCAAGGGCCGCTCGGCGGCGGTGGAAATCCTGCTGAACACGCCGCTGATCTCCGACCTGATCTTCAAGGGCGAAGTCTCCGAGATCAAGGAGATCATGAAGAAGAGCCGCAACCTGGGCATGCAGACCTTCGACCAGGCGCTGTTCGACCTCTACGAGAACAACATGATCACCTACGAGGACGCGCTGCGCAACGCCGACTCGCTCAACGACCTGCGCCTGCAAATCAAGCTGAACTCGCAGCGCGCGAAGTCGTCGGACCTGTCGGCGGGCACGGAGCACCTGGCGATCGTCTGACCGTCATCCCCGTGCAGGCGGGGACCCAAGGCATCGAACGAGCGGCCCCGCGGGGCCGCTTTCCTTTGCGGCCATCCTAGAATCGCCCTTCGATCAAACGGAGGACGCATGGCCAGCACCAACCCCAAGACTTACGAATCCACCCCCTCCCGCAAGGTCGCCTTCCTCGGCCTGGGCGTGATGGGCTTTCCCATGGCCGGGCACCTCGCGCTGGCCGGCCACCAGGTGACGGTCTACAACCGCAGCGCGGAAAAGCGCGAGGCCTGGCGCAAGGAGTTCAAGGGCAATGCCGCAGCCACGCCGCGCGAGGCCGTCGCGGGCTGCGAACTGGTGTTCTGCTGCGTCGGCAACGACGACGACCTGCGCTCGGTGGTGCTGGGCGAGCAGGGCGCCTTCGCCGGCATGAAGCCGGGCGCGATCCTGGTCGACCACACGACCGCTTCGGCCGACGTCGCGCGCGAACTGTCCGCCGAGGCGAAGCAGCGCGGCCTGCAGTTTGTCGATGCGCCGGTGTCCGGCGGCCAGGCCGGCGCCCAGAACGGCATGCTGACCGTGATGTGCGGCGGCGAGCAGGCGGCCTTCGATGCCGCGAAACCGGTGGCCATGGCCTTCTCGCGTGCCTTCACGCTGCTGGGTGCCAGCGGCTCGGGTCAACTCGCCAAGATGGTCAACCAGGTGGCGATCGCCGGCCTGGTGCAGGGCCTGTCGGAAGCCATCGCCTTCGGCATGAAGGCCGGCCTGGACATGGAGCAGGTGCTGGAAGTGATCGGCAAGGGCGCCGCCCAGAGCTGGCAGATGGACAACCGCGGCAAGACCATGATCGCCGACAAGTTCGAGTTCGGCTTCGCGGTGGACTGGATGCGCAAGGACCTGGGCCTGGTGCTGGACGAGGCCAAGCGCAACGGCGCGCGCATGCCGGTCACCGCGCTGGTGGACCAGTTCTATGCGGACGTCCAGGCCATGGGCGGCAAGCGCTGGGACACCTCCAGCCTGATCAAGCGCCTGCGCTGACGCGCCGCCCGGGCGCGCCGGCGCACCGCCGCTAGCGCACCGGCGTGGCGATCGCGCCGCCGGCGGCGGGCGCTTGGCCTGCTGCCGGCGCGCTGGCCGGCGCGAGCGAGGTGGGCGCCACGGTGGTCGCGGGCGCGACCGTCGCCGGCGTCAGCGGGCCGGCCGGCACGTCCACGCCGGCCTGCCGCAGTTCCTCGGGCGACATCACCTCGAAGATGCGCACCACGCGCTGCACGCCGTTGATCTGGCGCGCGATGTTGGTGGCGCGCTCGGCCTCCCGTGGCGTGACGCGACCCATCAGGAACACGCTGCCGCGTTCGGTGACGACCTTGAAGGCGTTCGCCTGCAGGTCCTGCGCGTCCACGAAGGAGGCGCGCACCTTGCCCGTGATCAGCACGTCGGCCGAGCGCTGCGGCAGCGTGGTGGGCGACATGATCGCGATCTCGTTGACGATGGAGCGCACGTTGTCCACGCGCGAGGCGATCTGTTCGGCCTGCTGGCGGATCGCCTCGGTGGGCGCCTCGCCGGTCAGCAGCACCTGGCGGTTGTAGCTGGTGATGTTGATGTGGGCGCGCTCGCCGATCTGCTCGCGCAGGCGGGCGCCCGCGCGCAGCTCGATCGCCTCGTCGTCGATCTGGGCGCCGGAGCTGCGCCTGTCGTTGACCATCAGCACGGTGCCGACGGCGGCGCCGCCGAGGATCAGGGGGCGCAGCCGGCCAGCGTGGTGGCCAGCAGGGCGGCGGCCAGCGAGGCCAGGGGCAGGGAAGAGAGGGCTTTTCGGGTCATGTGGGGTTGTCCTGGTCGCCGAGGAGTTGCGCATCCACGCCGTCGCAGATGCAGTGCAGCGCGAGGATGTGCACTTCCTGGATGCGCGCGGTGCGTTCGTGGGGCACGCAGATGTGCACGTCGGTCTCGCGCAGCACGCCCGCCATCTTGCCGCCGCCGCGGCCGGTGAGCGCCACCACCGTCATCTCGCGCTCGTGCGCCGCCTCGATGGCGGCCAGCACGTTGGCGGAGTTGCCGCTGGTGGAAAGGGCCAGCAGCACGTCGCCGGCCTGTCCCAATGCGCGCACCTGCTTGGAGAAGATGCGGTTGTAGTCGTAGTCGTTCGCGATCGCCGTCAGGATGGAACTGTCGGTGGTGAGCGCGATGGCACCGAGCTCGGGGCGTTCGCGTTCGAAGCGTCCCACGAATTCGGCGGAGAAGTGCTGCGCGTCGGCGGCGGACCCGCCGTTGCCGCAGGCGAGCACCTTGCCCCCGCTGGTGACGCACGCGAGGATGGCTTGCACCGCCTGCGCGATCGGCTTGCTGAGGGTCTGCGCCGCCTGGTACTTCAGGTCGGCGCTGTCGATGAAGTTCTGCTGTATGCGTTGCTCGAGCATGGCCTCTGATGATACCGCCGTGCCTCGCCGTGAAAAATGTCCGGCCTGTGCAGCGTGCGTGAACATCGCGTTACCCCATCTGTCGCAATGTTTCGCCCGATGCGCCTCATGTAGTCCGCATCGGACGCGCGTGGGGAGGCAATGGCCGACGCACCCCCGACCTGACCCGACACGAGGTCCCGCATGGAACTGACCCCCGCCAAAGTTGCGGCTCACTATTCTTGCGTTGCTGGCTTAGATGCCTGCAGGGTTCAAGTTCCACAAATCAAGTTCTAGGAGAAGTTGCAATGGCTGTTCTGAAAAAAATTGCCGGTCTGGTTGCCGGTATGTCCGCTGTCGCCGTGATCGGTGTTGCTGTCGCCCAAGGCGTGCCGCCGAACCCGTTCGTCACCAACCATGCGCTGGGCGCTGGCCAGCAGAGCTCCCACATCACCTCCATGGGTGAGACGGGCGTTCCCGGCCTGATCGACCAGGTCCAGACCGCCCAGATCACCACCGTGGCCCCCGTGGCCGTGGTGGAGCAACCCGCCGTCGTCGCGGAAGCCCCGGCTCCCGTGATCGTGGAAGAGCGCCAGGCGATGGGTGCGGCCCCCGCCCCCGCCGAACCCGTGATGGCCCCCAAGGCCGACCGCGGCTAAGCACCGAGTGCGTTTTCTGCTGGGGCTCGTCCTGCGGGCCAGCCTCAGCCAGCATCGAAGGCGGCACGCATCCACTGGATGCTGCCGCCTTCCATGCTGATGACGTCGAAACGGCATGGCGGCGGCGCCTGCAGCCTCATCAGGTAGTGCCGCGCGGCGAACACGATGCGCCGCTGCTTGTCCCAGCCTATGCTCGCGGCCGCGCCGCCGAAGCTGCGGCTCGCGCGCTTGCGCACCTCCACGAACACCAATGTGCCGTCGCGATCGCGCATGACCAGGTCGATCTCGCCGCCGCCGCGCCCGGGCGTCCGATAATTGCGCACCAGCAGAGCCAGGCCCCGCGCGCGCAGGTGCGCGAGGGCCCGGTCTTCCGCGGCATCGCCCTGTTCCTTGGTGCTCACCCCCGGCCTTTCGAAGGAGACTGATTGAGCGCTTCCTTTGCATCCGCGCTCGCCGCGGCGCGCGACGCGGCCGCGGCGCAGCAGTACCCGCAGGGTAGCCTGTACGTGCTGGCCACGCCCATCGGCAACCTCGCGGACATCACGCTGCGCGCGCTGCACGTCCTCCAAATGGTGGACGCCGTGGCCTGCGAGGACACCCGGCACACGCAGGCCCTGCTGCGCGCCTATGGCATCGACAAGTCGGCCTGGCTCGGCGTGCACCGCCACAACGAGGCGGAAGGCGCGCAGGAAGTGGTTCGCCGGCTGCAGCTGGGCCAGCGCGTGGCCTATGCCAGCGACGCCGGCACGCCGGGCATCAGCGATCCCGGCGCGCGCGTGGTCGCCGCCGTGCGGGCCGCGGGCCTGCCGGTGGTGCCGGTGCCGGGTGCCAGCAGCGTGACCGCGATCCTGAGCGTGCTGCCGGCCCAGGCGGAAGAAAGCGCGTTCCTGTTCTTCGGCTTCCTGCCCGCCAAGGGCGGCGAGCGCCAGCAGGCGGTGGAATCGCTGAGGCAGGAAGTGCGCGCCGTGGTGCTGCTGGAGGCGCCGCACCGCATCGCGGCCCTGGCCGAGACCCTGGCGGCCCTGGGGGAGCGCGAACTGACGGTCGGCCGCGAGCTCACCAAGCAGTTCGAGGAGATCGCCACCCTGCGCTGCGCGGACTTCCCGGCATGGCTGCAGGGCTCGCCGCAGCGCACGCGCGGCGAATTCGCGCTGGTGCTGCACCCGTGACGGCGGTCCGCGACGAGGGACGCGCAGCGGGTGCTGAAGCTGCTGCTGGCGGAACTGCCTGTGAAGACGGCGGTGAAGCTGGCGGCGGAGATCACGGGGGCGCCGCGCAACACGCTGTACCAGCAAGCCCTGCTTTTGAAAGGCGGTGCGGCGGATTCGTAGGCTGGCGGTGCAAGCGAAGCGGCACCCCAGCGGTCAGATCGCCAGCGGATCCACGTCCACCGCCCAGCGGATCAGCCCCTTCACCCGCAGGCCCTGCAAGACCGGCTGCCACGCGGCCAGGAAGGCCTGCAGCGCCGGC
Source organism: Ramlibacter montanisoli (assembly GCF_013087525.1). Lineage (GTDB taxonomy): Bacteria > Pseudomonadota > Gammaproteobacteria > Burkholderiales > Burkholderiaceae_C > Ramlibacter > Ramlibacter montanisoli. The sequence continues at coordinate 4,296,318 of NZ_JABFCS010000001.1, forward strand.
CGCGAGCCGCTTTCCAGCAGCAGCTGCGCGCGTTCCACGTTGGCCACGCGCTGCACCGCCAGCGGCACCGGCGCGTACACCACGACGTGGCCGCTGCCCTCCAGGCCGGCACTGTGCTCCGCGGCCGAGCGCAGGAACTCCTGCGCCACCTCCTGCGTGCGCGCGTCGGCGCGCAGCAGCGCCTGGTAGGCGAAGGGCGGCATCGCGGCCTGCTGCCTTTCCTTGAGCTGCTGGCCGGCGAAGGCCGGATAGTCGTGGCGCTTGAGCGCGGTGAACAGCGGATGCTCCGGATTCCAGGTCTGCACCCACATCTCGCTCGCCTGCGCGTGCACCACGTCGCGCCCCGCGCGGCCCGCCGCCTGCATCAGCAGGCTGAACAGGCGCTCGGGCGCGCGGAAGTCGCTGGAGAACAGCGCCGAGTCCGGGTTCACCGCCGCCACCAGCGTGATGCTGCGGAAATCGTGGCCCTTGGTCACCATCTGGGTGCCGACCAGCACGTCGACCTCGCCCGAATGCACCTGCGCGAGCTGCTGCTCCAGCGCGCCCTTCAGGCGCGTGCTGTCGGCATCCATGCGGGCGATGCGCACCGGCTCGCCGTCCGGCCGGCGGGTGTCGGCCAGCAGTTCGGCCAGCTGCTCCTCCAGCCGTTCCGTGCCGCGGCCCAGCGGCTGGATGTCCACGTTGCCGCACTTGGGGCAGGAGCGCGGCACGCGCTCCGGTGAAACCGCAGTGGTGGCAACGCAGCGTGCGGTCGATCTTGTGGAAGACGCGGAAGGCGCTGCAGTGGGGGCATTCGCTGCGCCAGTCGCAGGCCATGCAGGCGAGCACCGGCGCGTAGCCCCGGCGGTTCAGGAACACCAGGGACTGTTCGCCGCGGGCCACGCGCTGGGCGATCGCCGCCAGCAGGGGCGGGGAGAACAGCGTGCCGCGCGGCTGGTGGTTCATGTTGACGATGCGCACCGCCGGCAAGGCGCCGGACCCCACCCGGCTGGGCATCTCCAGGCAGCGGTAGCGCCCCCGCTCGCAGGCCTGCCAGCTCTCCAGGGAGGGCGTTGCCGACCCCAGGATCACCTTCACGCCCTCCAGCCGGCCGCGGTACACCGCCAGGTCGCGCGCCGAGTAGCGGGCGCCCTCCTGCTGCTTGTAGCTGGGGTCGTGCTCCTCGTCGACCACGACCAGGCCCAGCCGTGGCAGCGAGGCGAACACCGCCATGCGCGTGCCCAGCACGATGCGGGCGCTGCCCAGGTGCGCGGCGATCCAGCTGCGCAGGCGCTGCGGGTTGGTCATGCCGCTGTGCAGCGGGACGACCGCGCCGGTTCCGAAGCGCTGCTCGAAGCGCGCCTGCAGCTGCGGCGTGAGGTTGATCTCCGGCACCAGGACCAGCGCCTGCGCCTGCGGGTCGCGTTGCAGCAGTGACTCGACCGCGCGCAGGTAGACCTCGGTCTTGCCGCTGCCGGTGGCGCCGAACACCAGGAAAGGCCCTGCTTCCGCTGCGATGGCCGCCAGCGCCTGCGCCTGGTCCGGCGTGGGCTCGGGCCTGGCGTCGGCGACGCCGGAGTCCACCTCGGCCGTTGCGCGCTTGAGACGGCGCGCCAGCTGCACCGCGTCGAGCTCGCGCAACTGCGGGGGCAAGGCGGCCAGGGCGACTTCCCCCAGGCTGCGCTGGTAATAGGTGGCGGCGAAGCCCACCAGCTCCGCCATGCGGCGGACAGCGGGGAGCCCGCCCAGGGGGCGCCGATGGATTTCAATTCGGCCGGGGCCGCAGCTGTATCGGCCGGCGCGTCCCAGGCCACGCCGCAGACTTCGCGGCGCCCGAGGGGCACGCGCACCAAGGAGCCCGGGGCGAGTGGGAACTCACTGCGGTAGCTGAGGGGGCCCCCACCGTGCTGTGCGCCGGCGTCGGGACCACGACATGGACCAAGGTGCTCATCCGTTCGCGAGCTTAGGCTGGCTGCTTAAGCCCAGCTCTTGAAAACCCGGGTAAGTCCTTGATTCCACATGATTTTGATCCCACCCCTCGATTCTGTGGATAACTTTGTTGATAGGGGCCCGCCCGCTGGCCGGAAGACCCCGAAAAATCAATGGCTTGGCTGGGCCGTGCGAAAAATGTGCATCCGCGCGACCCTAGCAAAATCAACAACTTACGAGCGCTACTGATTTTGAAGCGCTCTTTTGTTGCGGCTGGGCTGGCGCGGCCCCCGCAACACAGTTTTTGTGCATAAGTCAAGCTCGCGCGGTCGTCATTCCCTGCCTTGTCAGCTAGGGAACTCCCTGATGCACGGACTCAGGCCTTGCGTCCTGCAGCGCGCATGTGCGCGGAATGTGAATGCACCGCTTCCACCAGCGCATGCACGTGTTCCGGCGGGGTATGTTGGCTGATGCCGTGCCCGAGGTTGAACACGTGTGTGGGGCCGGTGCCCGTGCCGCTGTGCGGCGTGCCGAAGTCCTCGAGCACGCGGCGCGCTTCCGCGGCCACCTGTTCGGGCGGCGCGAACAGCACGGCCGGATCGAGGTTGCCCTGCAGCGCCTTGCTACCGCCCACGAGGGCGCGCGCCCGCGCGAGGTTCACCGTCCAGTCCACGCCGAGCACGTCGCAGTCCAGCTTCTCCATCTCGTCGAGCCACAGGCCGCCGCCCTTGGTGAAGACGATGCGCGGGATGGTGGTGCCGGCGGCGTCGGTGCGCTTGAGCTTGGCGAGCACCTGCGCCGTGTAGCGCAGGCTGAATTCCTGGAAGGCATTGTCGGCCAGGGCGCCGCCCCAGCTGTCGAACACCATCACGGCCTGGGCGCCGGCGTCGATCTGCGCGTTCAGGTAGCCGGCCACCGCTTCGGCATTCACGGCAAGGATCCGGTGCATCAGGTCCGGGCGGCTGTACAGCATGCTCTTGACGCCGCGCCAGTCGTCCGAGGAACCGCCGCCTTCGACCATGTAGCAGGCCAGCGTCCACGGGCTGCCGGAAAAGCCGATCAGGGGCACGCGGCCATTGAGCGCGCGCCGGATCGAGGTCACCGCGTCGAACACGTAGCGCAGTTTCTCGAGGTCCGGCACCTGCAGGGCGCCGACGCTCTTCTCGTCGCGCAGCGGCCGTGCCAGCTTGGGGCCTTCGCCCTCGGCGAAGCTCAGGCCCAGGCCCATGGCGTCCGGCACCGTGAGGATGTCGGAGAACAGGATGGCCGCATCGAGCGCGAAGCGGTCCAGGGGCTGCAGGGTCACCTCGGTGGCGTATTGCACGTTGGTGGCCAGGCCCATGAAGCTGCCGGCCCGGGAGCGGGTCGCCTTGTATTCGGGCAGGTAGCGGCCGGCCTGGCGCATCAGCCACAGGGGCGTGTAGGGGTGGCCTGGCGCAGGCAGGCGCGCAGGAAGGTGTCGTTGGCAAGCGGCGGGAAGGACATGGGCGTGATTGTCGCAGGCCCTATCATCCCGCCTCTTTGAGGGAAAGCATGGACAGTGAACTCGAGCGTGCGCGGGCGCTCTTCCTGGACGGCGTGGGGCACTACCAGGCCGGCCGGCTGCGGCAGGCGGAGCAAGCCTTCGCCGCCGCCCTGGTGCTGGCGCCGGGCCGGCCGTCCGTGCTGACCAACCTGGGCGTCGTCCGCCTGAAGCTGGGTCGCCTGCCGGAGGGCCTGGCCCTGTTGCAGCAGGCGCTGGCCCAGGAGCCGGACAACACCGAGGCGCTGGGCCATTGCGGCACGGCGCTGGCCGACCTGGGCCGGCCGGCGGAGGCGCTGGCGCACTTCGACCGGGCCGTGGCGCTCGATCCCTCGGCACCGGCCCCCTGGATGTTCCGCGGCAACGTGCTGAAGGAACTGGGTCGCCCGCAGGAAGCCGCGGCTTCCTTCCGCGAGGCGCTGGCCCGCGGCGGCGATCCCCAGCTGCTGGCCTATTACCTCGCGGGGGTGGAAGCGGGTGAGGCGCCCGCCCAGCCGCCACGCGTCTACGTGGAGGCCCTGTTCGACGGCTATGCGACGGGCTTCGACCAGCACCTGCAGCAGGCGCTGCGTTACGACGCACCGCAGGTGCTGGTGCAACGCATGGCGGCCGCAGGCGCGCGCTTCCGCAATGCGCTCGACCTGGGATGCGGCACCGGCATGGCCGGCCCGCTGCTGCGGCCGCTGGCCGAACGCCTCACCGGCGTGGACCTGTCGGCCAACATGCTGGACCAGGCCCGCGCGCTCGCGGTCTACGACGCGCTGGAGCACGCGGACGCGCTCGAATTCCTGGCGGCCGCGCCGCAAGCCTTCGACTGCGTGCTGGCCGCGGACGTGTTCATCTATGTCGGCGAGCTGTCGCAGGTGTTCCGCGCGGTGGCCGCCCGCATGTCCCCCGGCGGCGTGTTCGCCTTCACGGTGGAGGAAAGCACGCGGGGCGAGCTGGAGCTGCGCTCCACGCTGCGCTACGCGCATTCGGAAGCGGGCATCCGGCGGCTGGCGCAGGAGCACGGCTTCCGGGTCGCGGCGATGGAGCGGCGGCCGGTGCGCGAGGAGCAGCGGCAGGCCATCCCCGGCCTGTTCTGCTGGCTGGAACGCGAACCGGCTACACGGCCTTCCTGAGCGCCTGGTCCAGGTCCCACAGGATGTCCTCGACATCCTCGATGCCCACGGAGAGGCGGATCATGTCCGGCCGCACCCCGGCGCGCGCCAGTTCTTCCTCGTCCAGCTGGCGGTGCGTGGTGGACGCCGGGTGGATCACCAGCGTCTTGGCGTCGCCGATGTTCGCCAGGTGGCTGAAGAACTCGCAGGCGTCGATGAAGCGCTCGCCGGCCTTCACCGCATCGGCGGCCCGGATGCCGAAGGTGAGGATGCCGGACGCGCCCGGCTGGCCGTCGATCGCGCGGAACTGCTTCTTCGCCAGCGCATGGTGCGGCGAATTCTCGAGGCCGGGGTAGTTCACCCAGCTCACCAGCGGATGGTCGCTCAGGAATTCCGCGACGCGGCGCGCGTTGCGGCAATGCGCCTGCATGCGCAGGTGCAGGGTCTCGATGCCTTGCAGGATCAGCCAGGCGTTCAGCGGCGACAGCGCGCCGCCGAAGGTGCGGTTGACTTCCATGCGGGCCTTCATCGTGTAGCCGAAGTCGCCGAAGGTCTCGTAGAACTTCACGCCGTGGTACGCGCGGCTCGGTTCCAGCATCTCCGGGAACTTCTGTCCCGCGAGGCCGCTGCCCCAGTCGAACTTGCCCGACTCCACGACGACGCCCGCCATGGTGGTGCCGTGGCCGCCGAGGTACTTCGTCGCGCTGTGCACGATGATGTCGGCGCCGAAGGCGAAGGGGTTGCACAGGTAGGGGCTGGCCACCGTGTTGTCGATGATCAGCGGCAGGCCCTCGGCGTGCGCGACCTGCGCCACCGCCTCGATGTCGAACACGTTCACCAGCGGATTGCCCAGCGTCTCGCCGTACACGGCGCGCGTGTTGGGGCGGATCGCGCGCCGGAAGTTGTCGGGGTCTTCGGGATCGACGAAGGTGGTCGCTATGCCGAGCCGGCCGAAGCCGATGCCCAGTTGTCCCACCGTGCCGCCATAGAGCGTGGAGGCGGCGACGATGTGGTCGCCCGCCTTCAGGATGGCGAGGATCGCCGTCATCTGCGCCGCCATGCCGGTGGCGCAGGCCAGTGCCGCGCGGCCGCCTTCGAGCGAGGCCACCCGTTCCTCCAGAACTGCGACGGTCGGATTGCTGATGCGGCTGTAGACGTTGCCGAAGGTCTGCAGGTTGAACAGGCTGGCGGCGTGCTCGGCGGAGTCGAACACGAAGCTGGTGGTCTGGTGGATGGGTGTGGCGCGGGCGCCGGTCACCGGGTCGGGGATGGCGCCGGCGTGGATCGCGCGCGTGCCGAAGCCGTAGTCGTGGTCTTTCTGGCTCATGGTCGTAGGCTGGTGGTGAGCGAAGCGAACCCCAGCTCAGTAGAACAATTGCTGCGGCCGGCGCGCCGAGATCACCTTGGTGTTCACGCCCGCCCAGTTGAGGCCGCCGAACAGGCGGGCGTGCTCGATCTTCACGCAGCGGTCCATCACCACGTCGAGGCCGGCGGCGCGCGCCTTGGCCGCCGACGCTTCGTCCACCACGCCGATCTGCAGCCACAGGCACTGCGCGCCGATGGCGATGGCTTCTTCGGCGATCGGCGGGATGTCGCTGCTCTTGCGGAAGCAGTCCACCATGTCGATCTTCTGGCCCTGCTTCTCCAGCGCCTCGGCGGCGGCGGTCACGCTGGCGTAGCTGCGCTCGCCCAGGATCTCGGGGGCCGAGGGATTGACGGGCACGATGCGGTAGCCGTGCTCCTGCATGTACTTGGCGGCGAAGAAGCTGGGGCGGTGCCATTGCGGCGACAGGCCCACCACCGCGATCGTGCGGCAGGTGCCGAGGATGCGGCGCAGTTCGTGGATCGTGCTCATGGGGGCAGTGTACGCACCGCCGCCCACCGGGGGACTAGAGCGCGATCGCGCTGCGCACTTCGTCGACGCTCAGCACTTCGGACAGCACCACCGGCGGCCGGCCCGGCCGGTACACCACGTACACCGGCACGCCGTTGCGACCCAGCTGCGCCAGGGCGGCGGTGATCGCCGGGTCGCGCCGCGTCCAGTCGGCGCGCAGCAGCGTGTACTTCCCGGCGGCGAAATCAGCCATCACCTCGCTGCGCGAGAGCGTGGTCTTCTTGTTGTACTGGCAGGTGACGCACCAGGCGGCCGTGAAGTCCACGAACACCGGCTGCCCCGCGGCCACCAGCTGCTGCACGCGTTCGGGCGCCCAGGGCTGCCAGCCGTCCGCCTTGGCCGCTGCGGCCACCGGGCCGGTGCTGGCACGCGTGATCGCCGCACCCGTGGACCAGCCGACGAACAGCAGGCCCGCGACCGCGATCGAGGCGAGGGCCACCCGCGTGCGACCGCGCAGCGTCAGCGCCCACACGACCATGCTCATGGCCACCAGCAGCGCCAGCAGCGCGCCGGCGCCGTCGATGCCGCTTTGCTGCCCCAGCACCCAGACCAGCCAGGCCACGGTGGCGAACATGGGGAAGGCCATCAGGCGGCGGAAGGTTTCCATCCACGCGCCCGGACGCGGCAGGTGCTTGGCGAAGGCGGGGATCCAGCTGGCCAGCAGGTAGGGCAGCGCCATCCCGAGTCCCAGCACGACGAAGATCGCGAGGGCTTCCGCGGCCGGCAGCGAGATCGCCAGGCCCAGCGATGCGCCCATGAAGGGCGCGGTGCAGGGCGAGGCCACGGCCACCGCCAGCACGCCGGTGAGGAAGGCATTGGCGACGGGGTGCCGCGCCTCCAGCGTCGCCAGGCTGCTGGGGAGCATGGAGCGGAACTCGAACATGCCGGCCAGGTTCAGCGCGATCAGCGTGAACAGCGCCGCCAGGGTGGCGACCACGGCGGGCGACTGCAGCTGGAAGCCCCAGCCCAGCTGTTCGCCGGCCGCGCGCAGCGCCAGCATCACGGCACCGAGCGCAGCAAAGGACGTGACGACGCCGGCCGTGTACGCCAGGCCGCTGATGCGGTGGCCGCGCCTGTCATCCGCGTGTTTCGTGAAACCGACGACCTTGATCGCCAGCACCGGGAACACGCAGGGCATCAGGTTCAGGATGATCCCGCCCAGCAGCGCGCCGAGCAGCGCCGCCAGCAAGGTGCTGGCGGGCGTGGCGGCCGGCGCGCCGGGTGCCGCTGCGGCATTGCGCAAGGCCTCCTGCAGGGCCGGGGAGACGGCCGCGACCGGGGCGGCGGCGGCCGGCCAGGTGCCGCTGACCTTGGCCTCGCTGCGCCAGCCCTGGTCGCCCAGCGCCAGCACCAGCGGCATGACGGAGGGGCTTTGCGAGCGATGCGGCGACAGCGGCACGCTCGCGGTCCAGGTGTTGCCCTTCCAGGCCTGGGTCCAGCGGCCGGCGGGCTCGATCACTTCCCCGGTTTCGGGGAAGAACTCCAGGTCCTTGCCCACCACCTTGGCGGGGAGGCCGCGCACGGTCACCTGCAGCGCCTGGCCCTCGACCACCGCTTCCGCCGGCGACTTGAGGGCCTGCGGCTGCTGGTCCCAAGCCGCCTGGAAGGCGGCGCCATGCATGGCCGTCGTGCTGCGCGCGGGCAGCTTGAGCGTGAAGCTGCCGTCTTCGGGAATGCATTCCTTCTTGCAGACCAGCCAGGTGGACTTGAGCTTGATCTCGGCCTCGCCGAACACCGAGGGCTGCCAGGCAGCCGTGACCTTCAGCGGCACCGGCAGCAGCACCGTGCCTTCGTAGCCGTAGTTGGCCAGCGGCCCGACCGGGATCTTCTTGGGCACCGGCCAGGCGACCTCGCCGGCCTCGATGCCGGCCGGCAGCGTCCACTCGAAGGTGGTGGGCAGGCCGGAATCGCCCGGGTTCTTCCAGTAGGTATGCCACTCGGGCTGGTGGGCGATCTGCAGCCCCAGCCACAAGGGCTTGCCGGGCGCTATGCCTTCCGGGGCGTGGGCCACGAGTTCGGCCCGCACGCGCTCGGTGGTGACCACGGGCCCCTTGGCCTGCGCCGACGCGGCGGCGGGCAGGAGGGAGGCGGCCAGGGCGGCGGCGGCGAACAGGTGTGCGAAATTCATCACTTCAGTGGAGCTCGGCAGGCGGGCGAAGTTCCGGCGTTCAGGAAAAGCCCAGCACCACCCGGCGGGTGGTGGCGCTCTTCTTCTCGATCTTGGTAACGACGACCCCCTATTTCGGAGGTACTTGCAACATGCGTGCCGCCGCAGGGCTGGTAGTCCACCAAGGCCTCGCCGCCGATGCGGATGGTGCGGATGCGCCCGGTGCCGCGCGGCGGCTGGACGGACATGCTCTTGACCAGCGCCGGGTTCGCATCGAGCTCCTCGTCGGTGATCGAGCCGATCTGGACCGCGTGTGCCGCGGCCACCAGGCGGGCGATCCCCTCGGTGAGCGTTTCCTTGTCCAGCGGATCGGTCATGTTGAAGTCCAGCCGCGCGTAATCGGGCGTGATGGAGCAGCCGTTCACCAGCTTGCGGCACCAGGTGGCACAGCAGGTGGGTGCTGGTGTGGAAGCGCATCAGCCGGTGGCGGCGGTCCCAGTCGATCCGGGCCACGACGCCGTCGCCGGGATGAAGACGTGCGAGCACCTGCTCCTGCCCCGGGGCCGGCACGTGCGCGATCTCCGCCGTGGGCTTGCCCTCGGCGTCCTTGCACTTGCGGGTGTCGGCGACCTGCAGCTCGGTGCCGTCCGCCAGCACCAGCACGCCGGCGTCGCCGGCCTGGCCGCCGCCCAGCGGGTAGAACACGGTGCGGTCCAGGACGATGCCCTGCTCACCGACGGCAGTGACCGTGGCGGGCGTCTCGCGGAGATAGGCGTCCTGGCGGAACAGCTCTTGGGTCATCCCGGCATTGTCCCGCTTTCACCAGCCACCCTCGCCAAGTGAGGTCAAGCAGGCAGCTTGCGCCCAGGTCAGGCCGCGTCCGCCTCCGCCTCCGGCCACAGGCGTGGGAACAGGAAGCGCAGGGCGTGCTGCGGCAGCCCGAAGCGGACCTTGCCCTGGGGTGAATCCGACTTCAGCAACCCCTCTTCACAAGCGCGCCCAGGGCGTCGGTGGCGCTGCGCTCGGCCATCCCCAGCATGGCCTTGAACTCACCGCGCGCGATTTCCTCGCCGCTCAGGAAAAGGTAATGCAGCGGTCGCAGGGCCTCCGGGCGGACGCCGGATTTCATCGCCTTCGCCTCGTACACCAGGCAGGCTTCGATGCGCTCCTTCATCGCCCCGAAATCGAGCATTCCCGCCATGAAGTCCACCTGGTCCAGGCAGGTGTCGAGCACGTAGGCAATCCAGTCGACCAGGGCCTGTTCGCTCAGGTTCCCGCGGCCGTCCAGGTCGCCGCGGCGCGGTGCGTCTGCGTCGGCCAGCAGGGCGTAGTAGCGCTCCGTGTTGCGCGCAAAACCACGCAAGGGCGACCAGAGTCCCCCGTGTAACCCAGCGCGCTCAGCATGGTGTGTGTGTGCAGCCGCATCACGCGGCCGTTGCCGTCCACGAAAGGGTGGATCCATCCCAGACGCTGGTGTGCGGCTGCCAGGGCGATCAGCGCTGCCTCGCCGCGCCGCACGCCGCGGTAGAACGTGCCCCATCGCTCCAGGAAGGCAGGCAGGCTGCCGTGGGTTGGTGGCACGTGCTGACCGACGCGGACCTCGCGTTTGCGCAACTGCCCGGGTACGACGGGCTCCTCTTCGGAGGTGAGCAGGTCCTTGGCAGGGAGGCGCGCGAACAGCTCGCGGTGCAGGTCCTGCACGGCCTCCGTGGAGTACAGGGCAAGCGCGCCTTCGTCGCCCTGGTAGCGCGTTTCCAGCGCGGTCTCGGCCTCGATGTGGGCGACGGCCAGCCTTTGGCGCGCGGCCAGGTCTGCGTTCCTGGAGAAGTCCCGGCGCAGCGCCTCCTCGATCTCATGGGGCCGGGTGTGCTGGCCCTCGATGCGGTTGGTGTAGTAGGAGTTCATGCTGCGCAGCAGGGTGCGCAGCTCGGGAGGCACGCGGGTGCCGGCCAGGGTGGTGGCTTGCCGGGCCAGGTCGTGCGCCTTGGCCAGCAGCGGCTCCAGCCGCGCCTCGGCCGGCAGCAAGGGCTCGAACTGGTGAGGCCGGCTGTACATGCCCCGATTGTTGCCAAGGTCAAAGGTTTTGTAAACCGATGATTTTCATTGGCTTTTCTGGGAATGAGCCAAGTTTTTTGCCAACTCTGATGCGTGCCCTGGCGCAGGGGCCTCGTCACAGGGGCCCGGTGAGGGCTTCAGGCGACCAGGTGCGACAGGGTGGACAGGTTGGCCAGCACCATGGCGGTGATGGAGGGGCCACGGGTGCAACCGTCCAGGGCTGCCGCGACGGTGATCGCCAGGGACGGCCAGAAAGCTCGGTTCCAGCTCTCGCGCCAGGCGGTTTCAGCGAAGGTGTGCAGCGTTTCCATGAAGACATGGTCGCGCGATCGCGGGGCCCTGTGATTCGGCGGACTTCGCTACTGCGATGCCGCCCGCAGGCTGCGCGGCGGTCAGCATCGGGGCGCCGGGGGCGCGCGCCGGTACTACGTATGTCGGTCAGGACCGCACGGGCAGCGGGAGCGCCGTCTTGTAGCGGACCTGCTTGAGGGCGAAGCTCGAGCGGATCTTCTCGATGCCGGGGATGGGCGTGAGCTGCTCCAGGATGAAGCGCTCCAGGGCCGCGATGTCCGGGACCGCCACGCGGATGAGGTAATCGCTGTCGCCGGTCATGAGGTAGCACTCCATCACCTGGTCGTGTTCCGCGATGCGCTGCTCGAACTCCGCCAGAGCCTGCTTCGATTGCGTCTTCAGGCTGATGTTGATGAAGACGTTCAGTCCCAGGCCCCCAGCTTTTGGCGCTGGCCAGGGCAACGTAACGCTCGATCACGCCGCCCGCTTCCAGCGCCTTCACCCGCGCCAGGCAGGGCGAGGGCGACAGGTGCACCCGCCGCGCCAGTTCCACGTTGCTCAGGGAGCCGTCTTCCTGGAGCTCGGCGAGGATGCGCAGGTCGAGGGCATCGAGTTGCATGGAATGCTGTTGGAGGTGAATTCGGCGGCATTTTATGCCGTGACTCGGCCGTTGCGGCCCACATTCGGTAGCCCATGCCGGCCGGGAACGCCTACAGTGGCAGCATGGCCGACGACAGCATCACCCGTTACCTCGCCGACCAGGCCGGCGACATCGACCCCGGCGAGACCGCCGAATGGCGCGAGGCCTTCCAGGCGCTGGTCGCCACGCATGGCGCGGCGCGCGCCCGCTTCGTCCTTGACCAGCTGGCCGTGCTGGGAAGGCACCCCGCCGTCGGCTGGTCGCCCGAACTGGTCACGCCCTATGTGAACACGGTGCCCGTGGACCGGCAGCCGGTGTTCCCCGGCGACCTGGCGATCGAGGAGAAGCTCGCGTCGATCATGCGCTGGAACGCGCTGGCGATGGTGGCGCGCGCCAACAGCGCCTACGGCGAGCTCGGGGGCCACATCGCCAGCTATGCGAGTGCCGCCGACCTGTTCGAGGCCGGCTTCAACCACTTCTTCCGCGCGCGCAACGCGCAGCACGGTGGCGACCTGGTGTTCTTCCAGCCGCACAGCGCGCCGGGCGTCTATGCCCGCGCCTTCCTCGAAGGGCGGCTGCAGGAGCAGGACCTCGCGCATTACCGGCAGGAGCTCACGGCACCGGCGCAAGGCGCGCGCGGCCTTTCCAGCTACCCGCATCCCTGGCTGATGCCGGACTTCTGGCAGTTCCCGACCGGCTCCATGGGCATCGGCCCGATCAGCTCGATCTACCACGCGCGCTTCATGCGCTACCTCACGCACCGGCAACTCGTGGACTGCACCGGCCGCAAGGTCTGGGGCGTGTTCGGCGACGGCGAGATGGACGAGCCCGAGAGCATGAGCGCACTCACGCTGGCCTCGCGCGAAAAGCTGGACAACCTGGTGTGGGTGGTGAACTGCAACCTGCAGCGCCTGGACGGCCCGGTGCGCGGCAATGGCCGCATCGTCGACGAACTGGAAAAGCTGTTCCGCGGCGCCGGCTGGAACGTGATCAAGCTGCTGTGGGGCAGCGACTGGGACGGCCTGTTCGCGCGCGACACCACGGGCGCGCTGGTGCGCGCCTTCGCGCATACGGTGGACGGCCAGATGCAGACCTTCGCGGCCAAGGATGGCCGCTTCAACCGCGACAACTTCTTCGGCCAGGACGACGAGCTGGCGCGCCTCGCGCAGGGCATGACCGACGAACAGATCGACCGCCTCAAGCGCGGCGGCCACGACCTGGTGAAGGTCCACGCCGCCTACGACGCCGCGGCCAGGCACCGCGGCCAGCCGACCGTGATCCTCGCCCACACCAAGAAGGGCTACGGCATGGGCGCCGCGGGCCAGGGCCGCATGACGACGCACAGCCAGAAGAAGCTGGACGACGCCGCGCTGCTGGAATTCCGCAACCGTTTCAACCTGCCGCTGTCGGACGAACAGGCGACGCAGCTGGCCTTCTACAAGCCGGCCGAGGACAGCGCGGAAATGCGCTATCTGCATGCGCGCCGCGAGGCGCTCGGCGGCTACCTGCCGAAACGCGAGACCGCCTGCGCCGTGGTGCCGGTGCCGGACGCCAGCAGCTATGCCCAATTCGCGCTGGCGGCGGCGGGCAAGGAGATGTCCACCACCATGGCCTTCGTGCGCCTGCTCGGCGCGCTGCTGAAGGACCCGCAGCTCGGGCCGCGCATCGTCCCCATCGTGGCCGACGAGGCGCGCACCTTCGGCATGGCCAACCTGTTCAAGCAGGTGGGCATCTATTCCAGCGCCGGCCAGAGCTACGAGCCGGAGGACATCGGCTCGGTGCTCTCCTACCGCGAGGCGCTGGACGGCCAGATCCTGGAGGAAGGCATCAGCGAAGCGGGCGCCATCGCGAGCTGGACCGCCGCGGCCACCAGCTACAGCGTGCATGGCTTGGCCATGCTGCCCTTCTACATCTACTACTCGATGTTCGGCTTCCAGCGCGTGGGCGACGCGATCTGGGCGGCGGCGGACCAGCGCGCGCGCGGCTTCCTGCTCGGTGCGACCTCCGGCCGCACGACCCTGGGCGGAGAAGGCCTGCAGCACCAGGACGGCAGCAGCCACCTGGTCGCCGCCACCATCCCGAACTGCAAGGCCTACGACCCGGCCTTCGCCGGCGAGATGGCGGTGATCGTGGACCGCGGCATGCGCGAGATGCTGGTGGAGCAGCGCGACGTCTTCTACTACGTCACGCTGATGAACGAGAACTACGCCCAGCCGGACCTGCCTGCCGAGGCGCGCGAAGGCGTGATCCGCGGCTGCTACCGCTACGCCCGCTACGGCGACGAGACGGCACGCCAGCGCGTCACGCTGCTGGGCTCCGGCGCGATCCTCACCGAGGTGGTGAAGGCGGCGCAGCAGCTGGCGGCCGACGGCATCCCCAGCGAGGTGTTCAGCGTCACCAGCTGGAGCGAGCTGGCGCGCGACGGCATCGCCTGCGAGCAGCGCGCCATGGGGGCGAAGCCGATGCGCTCCCCTACGTGACCTCGCAGCTGGCCGGCCAGGGTCCGGTGATCGCCGCCAGCGACTACGTGCGCGCGGTGCCGGAAAGCATCCGCGCCTGGGTGCCGCCGGGCCGCCGCTACCTGACCCTGGGCACCGACGGCTTCGGCCGCAGCGACACGCGGGCGGCCCTGCGCGCCTTCTTCGGCGTGGACGCGGCGAGCATCGTGAAGGCGGCGCACCACGCGCTGTCCTGAGGCGCGGCCGGGCTAATATCCGGCCATGCCGTCCCCCTCCCGTTACTGGGCCGACCTCGCCACCACCGACTTCGCTGGGCTCGATGCGGCCCGCACGGTCGCCGTGCTGCCGCTGGGCGCGACCGAGCAGCATGGCCCGCACCTGCCGCTGGCGGTGGACCAGTGCCTGGTGGACGGCATCGTGGCGCAGGCGCTGCCGCAGTTGCCCGCCGACTTCCCGGTCCTCGTGCTGCCGACGCAGCAGGTGGGCTACAGCCCGGAACACGCCGACTTCCCCGGCACACTGACGCTGCCGGTCGAAACGGTGATCGCGACCTGGACCGCGCTGGGCGAATGCGTGGCACGGGCCGGGGTGCGCAAGCTGCTGCTGTTCAACAGCCACGGCGGCCAGGTGAGCCTGATGGACATCGTGGCCCGCGAGCTGCGCATGCGCTGCCAGCTGGTGGTCTACAGCTGCAGCTGGTGGAACCTGCCGCTGGGCGACGCGGTCACCGGCCTGTTCCCGGCCGACGAACACCGCTTCGGCGTGCACGGCGGCGACATGGAGACCTCCCTGATGCTGGCACTGGCCTCCGGTCGCGTGCGCATGCCGCAGGCCCGGGACTTCGGCTCCAGCGCGCGCGAACGGGCGGCCCGCCATCCGGTCCTGGGCAACGGCCGCAGCGCCAAGCTGGGATGGGCCATGCAGGACTACAACCGCGAAGGCGCCGCAGGCAACGCGGCGGCCGCCACCGCCACCAAGGGCCAGGCGGTGCTGCAGGCGGCCGGCAGCCAGCTGGCCGCGTTGCTGCAGGAGCTGGTGCAGCTGCCGCTGTCCACCGTGGTCGAGCGCTGAAGGGCACGGCCCAGCCGGTCCGTCCTACGCCAGCTTGCGAGCGCGCCGACACGCCGCGCGAGCCGCCCCGCTAGATTGGAAACCGTGGGCCGGCGCGAGCCCGGCCTCGACTGTCCAAGGAGAACATCAATGACGACGGTGGCAGATGTCATGACGCGCGACGTGCGCACCATGAAGCCGAGCGACTCGGTGGTGGATGCGGCGCGCTGCATGGACGAACTCAACGTGGGCGTGATCCCCGTGTGCGACGGCGAGAAGCTGGTGGGCATCGTGACCGACCGCGACATCGTGGTGCGCGGCCTGGCCCAGAAGGGCGAAGTCCAGGGCATGAAGCTGGCCGACGTGATGAGCGGCAGCGTGCGCTGCGCCAAGGAGGGCGACGACATCGACCAGGTGCTGGGCGAGATGGCCGAGGCCCAGATCCGCCGGCTGCCGGTGGTGGACGCCAACCAGAAGCTGGTGGGCATCGTCACGCTGGGCGACATCGCCGCCAAGGGCCCCAACGAGGAACGCGACGTGGGCAGCTCGCTGGGCGACATCTCGTCGCCGGCCGAACCGGACCGCTCGGAGACCGGCAACGGCCAGTCCCAGTCCCAGTCCCAATCGCAAGGACAGGGGCGCATCAAACACTGAACGGCAAGGAAAGGAGCAGACCATGCCGAAAGCGTGGAGCGCCAAGCGCGAACGCCAGTACGACCACATCAAGGACGGCCTGAAGTCGCGCGGCAAGAGCGAGAAGGTGGCGGAGGAGATCGCCGCCCGCACGGTCAACAAGGAGCGCGCCCAGCACGGCGAGGCCAGGCATGCCAGCGCGCAGTCGCTGCGCGACATGCCGGCCTCCAGGCGCGGGGGCCAGCGCTCCCACAAGGGCGAGGGCGGCCGCACCCGCGACCAGCTCTATGAGGAAGCGAAGCGAAAGGGCATCTCCGGCCGGTCCACGATGACCAAGGCCGAACTGGAGCGCGCCGTCGGCCGCTGACCGAGGGTTCCCACGGGGGTGGCGTTGGAATGCGGCCACGGCCGCGCCAAGCTTGTCGCTCCCCCTCATCCTTCCGGGTCATGCATTTGTCATGTTCGCCTGCCAGACTGTGGGCAGGTGAACCACATGCGTTTCTCGGCCCTCTTCCAGACCCCGCTCTCGCAGCCGACGGCTGCGCAGGTGGAGCCTGTGCTGCCGGAAACGCCCCCGCCGGCCGCCCTGCCGGTGCAGGACCTCCCCGACGACCTGGACGCCCGCGTGCGGCTGGTCGGCGAGTGGCAGCTGCTCGAGTCCTGAGGCACTCTCCTTGCTAGCGTTCCCGGCAAGCCCGGGCGCGCCGCTCCGGGCCCCCACGCAGGAGCCCGCATGAACCGCAACGACGTCACCGAGAAGATCATCGCCGCCAAGGTGTCGAAAGGCATCACCTGGGAGGAGGTCGCCCGCCGCATCGGCCAGTCCAAGGAGTGGACGACCGCCCTGTGCCTGGGACAGATGACGGCCAACGCCGAACAGGCGCGCGCGCTGGGCGAGGTGTTCGGCCTGGGGGAGGAGGAGCAGAAGTGGCTGAAGGTGGTGCCGTACAAGGGATCGCTGCCCACCGAGGTGCCTACCGATCCCCTGATCTACCGCTGGTACGAGATCGTCAACGTGTACGGGAGCACGATCAAGGAGCTGATCCACGAGGAGTTCGGCGACGGGATCATGAGCGCCATCGACTTCTCCATGGACATCACGCGCGAGCCGGATCCCAAGGGGGACCGCGTCAAGGTGGTGCTGTCCGGCAAGTTCCTGCCTTACAAGACCTACTAGCGTGCAACAAAAAGGGGCGTCACCCAAGCAAGGGACGCCCCTGGCACGAAACTGCCCGGCCTTAGTTGCTGCCGTGCGAGCCGCCGCCGCTGTTGCCGCTGCCGCTGTGCGAGCTCATGCCGCTGTTGCCGCTGGCGTGCGAGCTGCTGCCGCTGCCCGACTCCATCGCCTTGCGGCGGTTGGCGCTGCGGGCCATGCCGCCCTTGCGGCCGGCTTCACGGGCTTCTTCGGAAGTGAACTCGTGCGCCGTGCCCTTCTCGTGGGCGGCGCGGCCGCCCTCGCTGGCAATCTCGCGCTGCCGCTGCGGGTCCATGGAGGCGAAACCGCGGTTCGATTTCCCGCCCTGGTTGCCCTGATTGTTGGAAGCCATGTGAGGATCTCCTTGCAAAACTGAATGTTGGAACTGCATGCCCGGTCTGCGCCGGCCATGGTCTGATTGAGCTTGCAAGTGCGTACTACGCTCGTCAGGCAGCAAAGCTGCCGGATGTAGGAGCGGCCCTACCTCTTCAAACGAGGGCGCGGGGCAGGACTTCGGCCTTCAGCCGACGGAGTAGGGCATTGGCCTCCACGCCGACGCCAGGGTCAGGCCGCGGCTGAGCTTGGAGGCGCGCCAGCAGGCGCGTGAACTGCGAGGCGAGGGGCGGGATCGGCGCCAGGAAAAGCACTTCGTCACCGCGTGCAACGAGCAGCGTGGGAAATGTTTCGATGTCGACCTCGCCCATGGTCTCGTCTTCGTCCTCCACGTCCACCCACGCGAAGCGCATGTGCGGGTTCGCGCCCGCCTGCGCCGTGAACATCGGCAGGAAGTCGCGGCACACGCCGCACCAGGCGGCGCACAGGCACGCGACCCACCAGGTGGGTTGGTCGTCGCCTGCCATGCTGTCCATGGCGGCAGTTTACCGGCGGCCCGTTCAGTGCACCGCGCACTCCGCGTACGCGTCCAGCGAACGTCGATAGATGGCGGTGCCCACCTGCATCAGTCCCAGCACCGAGTGGAACAGGTGGTCGTGGGTCACGCGTTGCTGCGCGTGGGCGCGCAGGCATTGCAGCGACAGGCCGGACTGCTGCTCGAAGCCGGAGGACAGCCACGTGATCCACGGCACGTGCTTCTGCACGTCGGGGGCCAGCGCATAGGGCAGGCCGTGCAGGTACAGGTTGTTCTCGCCGAGCGATTCGCCGTGGTCGGCGACGTACAGCATCGCCGTGCCGTAGTCGTCGCGCCGCTGCAGCCAGGCGATGGTGGAGGCCAGCAGGTGGTCGGTGTAGGCGATGGTGTTGTCGTAGGCGTTGCGCAGTTCCTCGCTGCTGCAATCGGGCAGGTGGCTGCTGGTGCATTCCGGCAGGAAACGCTTGAAGGCGGCGGGGGTGCGCGCCGCGTAGTCCGGGCCGTGGCTTCCCATCTGGTGCATCACCAGCACGACGCCCTTGCCGCGGGCCTCGGCCGACAGCCCGTCGAGGCGTCGGTCGAGGTCTTGAAGCATCACCTCGTCATGGCACTCGCCGTGCGCACAGCGCGGGGTCGTGGAGGCCCGAGGTGTTCACGGTGGGAACGCGGTCGCACACGCCCTTGCAGCCGCCCGGCTGGTTGTCCACCCAGAGCACCGCCACGCCGGCGTGCTGCAGCACGTCCAGCAGGTTTTCGGTGTCGCGGGCGCGCGCCAGGAAGCCCTCGCGACCCAGGGGCGAGAACATGCACGGGACCGATGCCGCGGTGCTGGTGCCGCAGGACCAGGCGTTGCCGAAGCTGGCCGGCTGCAGCCGCCCCAGTTCGGGCGTGGTGTCGCGCGCATAGCCATTGAGGCCGAAGTTGCCGCTGCGCCCCGTTTCACCGAGCACCAGCACCAGCAGGCGGGGCTTGCCGGCGGGGGCAAGCAGCACCGCGTCCCGGCCGGCGGGCGCCAGTTCGCCCTTCGCACGGGAGCCGCCCACCGCCGTGCGCGCAGCGGCATAGAGCGTGTTCAGCGGGTTCATCAGGTAGCGCAACTCCTTGTGGTTGCGCATGGTGGACGCCAGCGGCTGGAAGCTCAGCAGGAGCAGGCCCGCGAACAGCACGATCGCCATCGATGCGCCGCCCAGGTTGCGCAGCACCTGCTGCCGCCACGGACGATGATCGATCCGCGCCCGCCACACCATCCACGAGGGCAGCGCCGCGCCGGCCAGCACCACCAGCGCCAGCCGCGAGGTGAGCAGGGCGTGCACCTCGTGCCAGTCGGTCTGCAGGGTGTTGGCCGCCATCGCGCTGTCGATCACCACGTGGTAGGTCCACATGAAGTGCGCGCCCAGGGCCGATGCGAACAGCAGCACGACGATCGCCGGCTTGAGCACCGGCCGCCACGCCACCAGGCTCAGCAGTGCGTGCAGCGCCGCGGCCATCATCCCGGCCAGCGCGAACAGCAGCAGCCAGCCCCCGTGCGACTGCAGCACGCCGAGATCGAGCAAAGCGCGCCAGAGCGGGGCATTGCCGGCGCCCGCCATCCAGACGCTCGCGCCCGCGACCGGCAGTGCGGCCGGCATGCGCCGCTGCGGATGGACCTGCATGCCTCAGATCCCTTCGGCCGACCAGGCCCGCGGCCAGGTTGCGTGCACCGCATGGGCGACCGACCAGCACAGTGCCCCGCTCCACAGCGTATGGCTCATGAAGTGCGCGCCGCGCCACTGCTGCGCGAGGCCGAAGACCAGGCCGGCCGCGGCCGCCGTTGCGAACCAGAGTCGCGCCAGCCGCGGGTCGGCGCGGCGGAACGCGAAGTAGCCGCCGACGAAGCTGAAGCCGGCCGACGCGTGGCCGGCCGGGAAACAGTGCCCGCTGCCGCCGTCCGGCCGCAGGCTCCAGTGCGAGGCATACGGCACCAGGCCGCCGAAGTCGCTCAGCTCCCAGGGGCAACTGGTGTCGCTGCCCGCCTTCAGCAGGGAGACCGCCAGCGCACCCAGCAGGGTCGAGACCGCCAGCTGCAGGCGTTCCGGCTGGCCGGTGCGCGCCATCGGGCCGACCGGCCACCAGACGGACAGGCACAGGGCCAGCGCCAGCAGCCAGGCCGCGACGCGGCCGCCTTCGTGCAACACGCCGGCGAGCAGCCAGTGGTCCCGCCAGGGAAAACCGCGCGCGGAACCCGCCAGCCGCGCCAGCGGCAGGTCCAGTCCGCTGGCGTCCCAGGCCAGGGCCAGCGCGAACAGCGCCAGGGTCGCCCAGGCCGCCGGCGACAAGCGGATCTCCCGTGGTGTCATGGCGCGGGATCGTGCTTGTAAGCGCTTAAGCAGCGCTTAACGTCACAATCCCGACATGCGAGTGCTGGTGGTGGAAGACGACAAGGGGATCGCCGAGGGCCTGGCGGCGCACCTCGCGCGCGCGGGCAATGCGGTGGACTGCACGCCGGCCATGGGCCCGGCCTGGGCGGCACTGGCCGCGGAACCCTACGACGTGGTGCTGCTGGACCTGGGTCTCGCCGATGGCGACGGCATCGACCTGCTGCGCCGCTTGCGGCAGGCGCCTGCCGGCAGGCTGCCGGACCCCGCGACGCCGGTCCTGATCATGACCGCGCGCGACCAGGTCTCCTCGCGCATCGCGGGGCTGGACCTCGGCGCCGACGACTACCTCACCAAGCCTTTCGATCCCGACGAACTGGCCGCGCGCATGCGGGCGCTCGCGCGCCGCGCCACCGGCCGCGCGCAGGCCACCATCCGCTACGGCGAGCTGGAGATCGACCCGGCGGCGCGCAGCGTGCACCGTGCCGGCGAAGCGGTGGAACTCTCGACGCGCGAGTTCTCGGTGCTGCTGGCGCTGATCGAGGCGCGGCCCCACGTGCTCTCGCGCGCGCAGATCGAAGCCAAGCTCTACAACTGGGACAGCGCGCTGGAAAGCAATGCCATCGAGGTGCACGTGCACCGGCTGCGGCGCAAGCTGGGCGACGGCATCGTGCGCACGGTGCGCGGCGTCGGCTACTACGTGCCGGCGGAGGCCGGTCCATGAAAGCGGGCCGTGCGCCGTCATTGACGCGGCACCTGCTCGCGTGGGCGCTGGGCGCGCTCACCATCGTCTGGGGCACCTTCATCGTGTTCGGCTACATGACGGGCGAACACGAGGCCGACGAACTCACCGACGGCCACCTGGCCAGCGTCAGCTCCCTGCTGCTGCCGCTCGCCCCCGGCGGCCTGCAGACCAGCGGCCGCACGCCGGTGGTGATCCCCGGCAACGACATCAAGGCGCACGACTACCAGCGCTCGCTCACCGTGGTGGTGTGGGATGCGCAGGGCAGGATGCTCTCGCGCACGGGCGACGCGCCTTCGCCTCCCTTCAGCAACAGCGAGGGCTTCGCCACGCTGCAGCTCGGGGAGCCGCTGGAGCCCTGGCGCACCTATTCGCGCTGGGATCCCGCGCACGGCAACAAGATCATGGTGCTGCTGTCGCACGCGGAACGCGACGACCTCGCGCGCGACATCGCCGGCCAGGTGATCGTGCCGGGCCTGTGGCTGATGCCGGTGGTGGCGCTGGTGCTGGGCCTGGCGATCCACCGCGGGCTGCGGCCGATGCGCGAGCTGGCGGCGGAAGTCCATGCGCTCGACCCGCAGAAGGCGCAGAAGGTGGAGTCGCCGGTGCGCTTCGAGGAGCTTGCCGCGACGGTGTCGGCGATCAACCGGCTGGTGGACCGCTACAACGCCGCCCTCGACCGCGAACGCGCGCTGGCCAACGAGTTCGCCCACGAGCTGCGCACGCCGCTGGCCTCGATCGCGCTGCAGGCCCGCGGCATCCAGGACACGGCGCCGGGCCCCGGCCAGCAGGCGGCGCTCGCGCGGCTGCAGGAGGACGCGCTGCGCGCGGGCGAGGTGCTCGCGCACCTGCTGGCGCTGGCGCGCACCAGCCGCGCAGAACTGGACGAGACGGCGGAGACCGTGGACCTGGACGCACTGGCCCGGCGCGTCGTGTCCGACTTCGCGCCCGACGCGCACGCGGCCGGCCGCGAGCTCGGACTCACCAGCGCCGGACCGTTCCCCTCTCCGGCCATCCCGTCCTGCTGGAACTGGCGCTGCGCAACCTGGTGCAGAACGCGTTGGCGCACACGCCGCCGGGCACGCAGGTCGAAGTCGAACTCGATCCGGCGGCGCGCCTGCTGCAGGTGAGCGACGACGGCCTGCGCCACAGCGGCGATCCGGGCGCGTCGGCGCCGGCGGCGGTGCAGGCGCTGCGCCTCGGCCTCGGGCACCGCGTGGTGGAGAAGGTGGCCGCCCTGCACGGCGCGGCCTTCGAGCCGAACGTGCCGCTGGCCGGCGACCGCCGCGCCTGGCGCCTGCGCTTCGACGCGGCGCAGCCGCAGCCGGCCCCTCAGGCGTAGGTCACCCAGTCCTTGTATTGCGGCGCATCGAGGTGCGGCACGGCGTTGAAGCCGACCAGCATGTGGCGCTTGGGCGTGAAGGCGAACTCGGTGATCGCGGTGTTGCGGATGCGCATGTTCAGGTCGATGGTGACCTCCGGTTTCGTGCCGAGCACGTGGCCCACCGCGGTGGAGATCGGCCCGCCGCTGGTGACCACCAGCACGTTCTGGCCGTAGTGGTTCGCGCGCACGTGGTCCAGCGCGCCCGCGACGCCGGCGACGAAGTCGGTGTAGCTGGGCATGCCGCGCGGGCTGGTCGCGCCCGCCATCCAGCGCGCCAGTCCGTCGCGCAGCAGGCGGAAGTGGTGGCGGTACAGCTCGGGCGAGGTGGGCTTGGCCAGCTTGCCCTCGTGCACGGTGGCAATCACCGCCTCGCTGTCGTATTCGTTCAGGCCTTCCCAGGACAGGGGCTCGCCAGCGTGGTTCATGCCCTCCAGGATGCCTTCCAGCGTCTGCTTGTGTCGGCGCAGCGTGCCGGCGATGAGTCCGTCGAAGCGGATGCCGCGCTCGGCGAAGTACTCGCCGAGGCGCACGCTCTGGCGGCGGCCGAGCTCGCTCAGCTGGTCGTAGTCGTCGGCGCCGAAGGAAGCCTGTCCGTGGCGGACGAGATAGAGGGTGCCCATGGGGGCATTGTGGCAAACCGCGCGGGGATCAGAGTCCGCCCGACTCCAGCTTGACCCGCCCGCGCGGCGTGGCGAGCACTGCGCACAGGTTGGCGCTGCCTTCCTGGACCGCAACGGCCTGCAGGTCGATCGCGTCGAATGCCTGGCGCAGGCCCGCCGCTTCCGGATGGACGCACGTCAGCGACTGCAGCGTGACGCCCGACTCCGGCATGGCCGAAGCGGGGTGGGTCGTGCCCCATTCGATCAGCGTCGGCAGCACGCCGCCGAACAGCCGTTGCCCGTCCTCGCGCACCGTGATCTGCCACTCCAGCAGGCCGCGCGGCGTCATGCGCGATGCGGCCACCGCCTCGCCGCGGTCCATGCCGAGCTTGCCGAGCGCCGCGATCGCCTGCCGCACGTCCGGCACGCTGGCGACGAAATGCAGCAGGCGCGGCCCGCTGCGCGCGAGCGTGTCCCGGACGTGCTCGTCGTCCAGGTCGAACCAGCGGCGCGCGCGCTGCGGCGTGCGCCCGGGCTGCACCGCGAGGATCTCGAAGTAGGCGCGCGGATGGTCCACGGTCGCCACGCGCAGCAGGCGGTTGTGCGTCCCCATCAAGGGATGCTCGCCGCCGGGGCCGGGAACGACGCCCAGCGTCGCTTCGCACCAGGCCACGCCTTCCTCCAGGCTGGCGGCGCCGACAATCAGGTGGTCGATGCGGGCCGCCACCTCAGAGCTCCACGGTGCCGCGGATGCAGGTCACCGAATCACCGCCGATCCAGGTCTCGCCGGCGGCGTCGCGTTCGACGTGCACGCGCCCTGCGCGGCCCAGCGCCGTGCCCTGGCTCGCGATGTACTGCGGCGGGGCGATCCCCGCGCCGATCAGCCATTGCGCGAGCGTCGCGTTGAGGCTGCCGGTGACCGGGTCCTCCGTCAGGCCGTTGTTGCCGGGGAAGAAGGCGCGCACCTCGAAGGCGCACTCGTCGCCGGCCGCGCGCGAACCGACCACGCCGACCTTGCCGCGCGGACCGACGACACCGATGTCGAGTCCCGCGAGGACGGCGCCATCCGGCTTGAGCGCCAGCACCTGCTCGGCCGACTCCAGCAGCACGCCGCGCCAGTTCGGTCCGTTGTCGCACCATGCGTGGCCCACGATGTCGCTGCGCGCGATGCCCAGGCCGCGCGCGATCAGCGCCACGTCTTGTTCGGGCAGCGGGCCGCCCTTGCGCAGCGGCGGCGCGGCGAAGGCCAGGCGCTCGCCCTGGCGCCTGAGCTTCACCAGGCCGACGCCGCATTCCTGCACCACGTACTCCCCGTCCGGCTTGCCGCCGGCCTGCAGCCAGGCATGGCAGCTCCCGAGCGTCGGATGGCCCGCGAAGGGCAGCTCGCGGCCGGGGCAGAAGATGCGCAGGCGGTAATCCGCGCCGGCCTGGGTCGGCGGCAGCAGGAAGGTCGCCTCCGACAGGTTGGTCCAGTTGGTGAAGGCCTGCATCTGCTCGGTGGACAGCCCGCTGCCGTCGAGGACGACCGCCACCGGGTTGCCGCGGTAAGGGGTGGCGGTGAACACGTCCACCTGCTGGAAAGGTCTTTGCATCATGGTCAGCTCAGGGGAAGGTCGAGGACGCCGCGGGCTGCCGGCAGCCCGCGCATGCCTTCATACCAGCGTTGCAGGTGCGGATGGGGCGGGTGTTCCAGGGGCAGGCCCCACCAGCGGTGCATCTCGCAGGCGATCGGGATGTCGGCCATGCCGATGCGGTCGCCGCCCATGAAGCGTCGGCGGCCGAGGTGGGCGTCGAGCATCGCCAGCAGTGGTTCCGTGGCCGCCACCGATGCCGCGATGGCCGCCGCGTTGCGCTTCTCGGGCGGTGTCCGCACCAGCTGGATGAAGGCCTCGCGTCCGGCCGGATTGAGCGTGGTCTGCTGCCAGTCCATCCAGCGCTCGGCGTCGAAGCGCTCGCGCAGGTCCTGCGGACAGAAGTCGCCGCTCGCGTGGCGCGCACACAGGTAGCGCACGATGACGTTCGACTCCCACAGCGCGAAGTCGCCGTCCTCGATCATCGGCACCAGGGCGTTCGGATTGCGCGCGAGGTAGTCCGGCGCCTTCACGATGCCGAAGGCGGCGCCGGCATCCACCCGCTCGAAGGGCAGCTGCAGCAGTTGCGCCGTGAGCACCACCTTGCGCACGTTGATGGACGAGATGCGGCCCCAGATCTTCAGCATGGGGCCGCCCGCGCGTGTTCGCGGATGGCGGCGGCGAGCGCCGCAACGCCGGCTGCGATCTGCTCCGCGCTGGCGGTGACGAATGACAGTCGCAGGGTGCGCGCATCCGGCTCGCCAGCGTAGAAGGCGCTGCCCGGCACGAAGGCCACGCCGCGCTCGACGGCCTGCGGCAGCAGCGTGATCGCATCCATTTCCCGCCGGCAGACGGGCCCACAGGAACATGCCGCCATCGGGCGCATTCCAGGTGACGCCCAGGCCCTGCATCTCGTGCTCGAGCGCGGCCAGCATGGCGTCGCGCTGCGCCTTGTACAGCGCGCGGATGGTGGGCACGTGCCGCTCGAGGAAGCCGCCTTGCAGCACCTGCGCCACCATGCGCTGGTTGAAGCCGGGGCTGTGCAGGTCCGCCGCCTGCTTGGCCTGCAGCAGCTTGGGCATGACCTGTGCGGGGGCGACCACGTAGCCCAGGCGCAGGCCCGGCGCCAGCACCTTGGAGAAGGAGCCGAGGTAGATGGTGCCTTCGGGATGGCGCGCCGCCAGCGGCGCCGGCGGCGGCACGTCGAACCAGAGGTCGCCGTAGGGGTTGTCTTCCACCAGCGGCAGCGCGAGCTCGCGCGCCGTCTGCACCAGCGCCTGGCGCCGCGCCTCGCTCATGGTGCGGCCGGTGGGGTTCTGGAAATTCGGCAGCACGTAGAGGTGGCGGGCCCCTTCGCGCCTGGCCGCCAGGTCGGCGACGTCGATTCCCTCGGCATCGCTGGCGACGCCGACCACCTGCGGCTCCATCGGCGCGAAGGCCTGCAGCGCGCCCAGGTAGGTCGGCGTCTCCACCAGCACGCGGCTGCCCTGGTCCACCAGCACCTTGGCGACCAGGTCCAGGCCCTGCTGCGAGCCGGTGGTGATCAGCACCTGGTCCGGATCGACGCTCCAGGGCAGCATGCGCGCCACCTCTTCGCGCAGCGGCCGATAGCCTTCGCTGGCCGCGTACTGCAGTGCCCCATGCCCGTCGTCGGCCAGCACCTTCCGGCAGGCCTCGGCGAAAGCCTCGACCGGGAAGGTGCGCGGCGAGGGCAGCCCGCCGGCGAAGCTGATGATGCCGGGGCGTTCGGTGACTTTCAGGATCTCGCGGATCACGGAAGGGTTCATGCGCTCGGCGCGGCGCGCCAGCGTCCAGCCCGTTGCGGGCGGCAGGTCGTGCAGTTTCATCGGGGCTCCACGGCAGGGGACAGGACGGGCGCGGCGGCGGCGCTGCGCACCGGCATCCGCTTGCCCATGAACACGGTGGCGATCACCGCCAGCGCGAAGGCGATCGTGACGGCATCCAGCCGCTCGCCCAGCAGCGGCACGGCGAACAGCATGCTCAGGAAAGGTTGCACCAGCTGGACCTGGCTCACGCGTACGGTACCCCCGAGCGCGAGGCCGCGGTACCAGGCGAAGAAGCCGATCCACATCGAGAACACGGCGACGTAGCCGAAGCCCCACCAGGCATGCGTCGGCATGGCGGACGCGGGCCGGCTCCACCACGCCAGCGGCACGGTGATCGGCAGCGCGATCACCAGCGCCCAGCAGATCACGTGCTCGGCCCGCATGCGTTGCGACAGCCGCGCCCCGTAGCCGTAGCCGACCGCGGCGCAGGCCATCGCGGCCAGCAGCAAGGCGTCGGCCGCGTGCAGGCGCACGCCCTGGCCGGCATGCAGCAGCGCGTACGCGACCACCAGCGCGCTCCCCAGGGCCGCGCACAGCCAGAAGCCGGCGGAAGGGCGCTGCCGGTGCAGCAGCGCGCCGACCAGGGCGGTGGCCAGCGGCAGCACGCCGACGATCACGCTGGCGTGCACCGCCTCGACGTAGCGCATGGCCACGGACGTGAACAGCGGAAAGCCGAACACGACGCCGCCGGAGGTGATGACCAGCGGCCACCAGTCCTCGCGGCGCGGCAGGGGGCGCGCGTGGCCAGCAGAAAGACCGCGGACAACGCCGAGGCCACCACCGCGCGGCCCAGGGCGATGAACACGCCGGACATCAGCGGCGCCTCGGGCGTGCCGACGGCCAGGCGCGTCATCGGCAGCGTGAGGGCGAAGATCGCCACGCCCAGGAAACCCAGCCAGAGGCCGCGCTTTTCCTCGCGCCTCATACCGTCACCATCCAGGCCGGGGTGCCCACCAGCACCAGGGCCAGTGCGCGGTTGAACCAGAGCAGGCGACGGCCATGCGCCAGCCAGCCTCGCAGCAGCGAGCCGACCAGCGCATAGGTGAAGTTGCTGGTGAAGGCGAACACGGCCATCAGCGCGCAGATGATCGCCAGGCGCTCGCCGGGGTTCGACGCGGGCTGGCCCGCGCCATTCACCACCCAGCCCGCGGTGAGCGTCAGGGCCAGCATCCAGGCCTTGATGTTCAGGAACTGCAGGCCCACGCCCTGCCAGAAGGTCACGTGCAGGCGGCGCGCGTCCACCTGCGCCATCCGGTCGGCGCGGGCGAGCTTCCACGCGAGCCACAGCATGTAGGCGACGCCCGCCAGCTTCACGGCCCAGCGCAGTGCCGGAACGCCCAGCACGAGCGCGCCGAGGCCCAGGCCGCTGCCGATCATGAGCAGCGTCCAGCCGGCCGGCACCGCGATGCAGAAGCGCAGTGCGCGCGGCAGCCCGCCGTTGGCCGCCAGCGCCGTGGACAGCGTGGTGTTCGGCCCGGGCGAGAAGCTCATCGCCGTGCAGAACAGCAGCAAGGCCGTCAGTTCGGCAGCGCTCATGGGGCGGGGGATTGCAGGGGCATGAGGACCAATGTAATCTGCGGCACCAGTACACGGCCAGTACAGATTGCCAGATCACCGCGTCATCTGTACTGGCCGGAAACCCAATACACGAAGGAGCCTCCGATGCTGATGAAGGCCTCGTCGCAGTCGCTGACCGAGCAGCTTGCCGGGCGCTTTTCCGAGCGCATCCGCAACCGCCTGCTGGCCCCCGGTGCGCGGCTGCCTTCCGTGCGCCAGTGTGCTGAGCAGCACGGGGTGAGTCCGACGACCGTGGTCGCCGCCTATGACCAGCTGCTCGCGCAAGGGCTGGTGGAGGCGCGCAAGAACCGGGGCTTCTTCGTGCGCGAGGCTGCGCCGCCAGCGGGCGAAGGCGAGACTGCGGCGCCGCCTGCCATGCCCGCGGGCTGGAATGCGGCCCACTGGATCGTCGCGCGCCGCGGCCCGGCGCCGGTGAACGCCACCTCGCTGATCCGCGGCATGTTCCACAAGGTCAGCAACAAGCCGCAGCCCGGCATGGGCGTGTTCCCCTCCGAATGGCTGGAGTCCACCTTCATGCCGGCGGCGGTGCGCAAGGTGACCAGCACTCGCGCGCTGCACGACTTCTCGCTGCAGTACGGCGAGCCGCTGGGCGACACGGGGCTGCGCCGTGCGCTGGCCACCAAGCTGGCGGCGCTCAACGTGCCGGCTTCGCCGGAACAGATCATCACCTCGGTGGGCGCCACCCACGCGCTGGACATCGTCAGCCGCACGCTGTTGCGCCCGGGCGATCCGGTGATGGTGGAGGAGCCGGGCTGGGCTGTGGAGTTCGCGCGGCTCACCGCGCTGGGCATGCACCTGCTGCCGGTGCCGCGGCGGGCGGACGGGCCCGACCTCGACGTGATGGCGAAGTACTGCGCGGTGCACAAGCCCAAGCTGTACGTGAGCGTGAGCGTGTTCCACAACCCGACCAGCTACTGCCTGTCGCCCGGCAGCGCCCACCGCCTGCTGCAGCTGGCCAACCAGCACGACTTCCACATCGTCGAGGACGACACCTACAGCCACATCGCGCCCGCGCATGCGACGCGCCTGTCGGCCCTCGACGGCCTGCAGCGGACGATCTACGTCGGTGGCTTCGCCAAGATCCTCGCGCCGAACTGGCGCATCGGCTTCCTGGCGGCGCCGCCGGCGCTGGTGGAGCAGATGCTCGATACCAAGCTGCTGGGGACGCTGACCACGCCGGCCCTGCTGGAAAAGGCGCTGGCCCTGTGCATCGAGCAGGGCCAGCTGCGGCGCCACAGCGAGCGCATCCGCACCCGCCTGGACGTGGCGCGCGGCCGCAGCGTGAAGCTGGCGCTGCAGGCAGGCTGCCGTTTCGCGGCGGAGCCTGCGGGCCTGTTCGGATGGGTGGACACCGGCGTCGACACCGACGCGCTGGCGCAGCGCATGCTGGACGAGGGCTACCTGCTGGCGCCCGGTGCGCTGTTCCATGCGGAACGCACGCCCAGCACGCTGATGCGCATCAACTTCGCGACCACGCAGGACGCGGCGTTCTGGAAGAAGTACGTGGAGCTGGTGAAGCGGATGTGAGCCGCGGGCCGGCTACAGCATTTCTTCCGGGGCGAAGGGGCCGAGCACGCGCACCAGGACCCGGAGCTTCGTGCTCGCGCCGGGTTCGCGCGTTTCGTCGCCGTAGGAGGCGCCCTGGGGGCGCGCCAGTGGTACTTGCCGTCGCGGCGCTCCAGCCGGTAGGCGGCCGTGTTCATCGTGTTCTCGATCTGCCGCGTCGCCTCCTGCGACAGGGCCGTGCTGCGGATCACGAGGCCGACCTCGCTGTTCTTCAGCTGCGAGCGCAGGTCCAGGTTCATGGAGCCGATGACCGCCAGCCGCTGGTCGATGATCACGGCCTTGGAATGCAGGCTGGCCCGCGAGTCCGCATTGCCCGCCTGCGAGCCGCCCGCGCCGCCGCTCCACGGGCCGCGTCGCCTTTGTTCCCGCGCGGCACCGGAGCCGAGCAGGTCGGCGGCGGATTCGGGGTCCGAGCGCATCTCGTGCAGCTCCACGCCCATGTCCAGCAGCGCCTTGCGGTAGCGGGCGTAGCCCGCGTGGGCTGCCGGCGCGTCGTTCGACGCCAGCGAGTTGGTGAGCACGCGGATGCGCACGCCGCGTTTGCGCATCTGCTCGTACACGGCCATCATCCGCGCGCCGGGCACGAAGTACGGCGTGATGATCAGCACTTCGCGCTGGGCGACCTGCATGAGGTTCAGCAGGCCGTCGATGACGGTTTCACCGGCATCCACCTCGTCGTCGCCCGGGCCGATCTTGCCGGGCTCGTCGACCAGCAGCGTGGCCGGCGCCCAGGTCAGGCGCACCGTGCGCAGGTCCATGGAAGCGCGGTCCGCCTGGTTGGCCTCGGCCTGGGTGACCGTGGGCAGCACCGTGCCGGATGCGGCGACCGGAATCACCGGCTTGGGCAGCTGGCCCGTCGACGCCGGCGCCAGCGGCTTGGCCAGGGCCTCGAGGTCTTCCTTGTCCAGGAGCGTCTGCACCGGATAGGCGAGCTTGTCGTTCCAGAAGCGGTCGAAGCTCGCCGACATGTCGCGCACGATGCGCCCGGCCGCGAGCACGTCGAGGTCCACGAAATTCTGCTTGTCTCCGGTGCCGAAATAGCGGTCTCCGAGGTTGCGGCCGCCGGTGATGCCCCAGGCGTTGTCGGCGATGAACAGCTTGTTGTGCATGCGCTTCTGCATGCGGCCCACGTCGTGCAGCGAGGTGATCACGCGTCCGATCAGGTTGTTGCGCGGGCCGGGCAGCGGGTTGAACAGCCGGATCTGCACGTTCGGCTCGAAGGCCAGGCGCAGCACCTGTGCGTCTTCACCCACCGTATTGAAGTCGTCCAGCAGGATGCGCACGCGCACGCCACGCCGCGCGGCCTCGCGCAACCTCTGCAGGATCACTTCGGTGCTGGCGTCCGCGTGAATGGCGTAGTACTGCAGGTCCAGGCTGCGCTGCGCGCCATCGACCAGTGCCAGCCGGCTCGACAGCGCGGTGTCCACGCTATCCAGCAGGAAGAAGGCGGAGTCGCTGCGTGCCGCGGCCTGTGCGCGCCGTGCCTGCACCAGTTGGCCGAGTGCGGTCTGATCCGCCTGCGTGAAATGCGTGGACGCCGTGCGGCCGTCGTTGGCCGGCAGGCTGGCGCAACCGCTCGCCCAGCCGAGGTAGAACGCCATGGCGAGCCAGCGCAGGAGCCGCGGCCAGGCGGCGAACGAGGAGGGCGCGGCGCGGGCGGAACTGCAGGTTTCCATGGGTGGAGCGACTGTAGCCGCCGCCTTTGCGCCACGGGGTTCATGAAGGTCAGCAATGGCCGCTTGTCGGTGACGGCGCATGCCTACAGTTGACCCAGGGCCTCCCAGCGCTCGAGTGCGGACATCAGCTGCTCCTCGATCTGCTCGCTGCGCACGGCCAGTTGCTGCGCGCGGCCAGGGTCCTCGCTGTACACCTTGCCGCGGGCGAGTTCCGCCTGGATCGCTTTCTGTTCCTGCTCCAGCGACTCGATGAGTCCCGGCAGCGATTCGAGTTCGCGCTGCTCCTTGTAGCCCAGCTTGCGCTTTCCGGCCGCGGCCGGGGCAGGTGCCGTCGGCGCAGGCTTCTCCCGCGGCGACGCGGCGGGCGCGGCGCCCGCCTGCGCGAATTCCCGGCTGCGGCGCGATTGAGCCAGCCAGTCCTGCACGCCGCCCTCGTATTCGCGCCAGCGGCCGTCGCCTTCGAAGGCGATGGTGCTGGTGACCACGTTGTCCAGGAAGGCGCGATCGTGGCTCACCAGGAACACCGTGCCTTCGTAGTCCTGCAGCAGTTCCTCTAGCAACTCCAGGGTGTCGATGTCTAGGTCGTTGGTGGGCTCGTCGAGCACCAGCACGTTGGCGGGGCGCGCGAACAGGCGCGCCAGCAGCAGGCGGTTGCGCTCACCGCCGGACAGGGAGCGCACCGGCGATCCCGAACGCGCGGGTGAGAACAGGAAGTCACCCAGGTAGCTCTTCACGTGCTTGCGCTGCTTGCCGATCTCGATCCATTCGCTGCCGGGGCTGATGAAATCCTCCAGCGTCGCGTCGGGGTCGAGTGCGGTGCGCATCTGGTCGAAGTAGGCGACCTGCAGGTTGCTGCCAAGCCGCACGCGGCCTTTGTCCGGTTCCAGTTCGCCGAGGATCAGCTTGAGCAGCGTGGTCTTGCCCGCGCCGTTCGGGCCGATCAGTCCCACCTTGTCGCCGCGCAGGATGGTGGGAGCTGAAGTCGCGCACCACCACGCGTTCGCCGAAGGCCTTGGTCACGTGCGCGAGCTCCGCCACGATCTTGCCGGTGGGCTGGCCGGTGGCGACTTCCATGCTCACGCGGCCGAGCGCGTCTCGGCGCGCGACCCGCCTGGCGCGCAGCTGCTCGAGCCGCGTGATGCGGCCCTGCGCACGCGTGCGCCGTGCCTCCACGCCCTTGCGGATCCACACTTCCTCCTGCGCGAGAAGCTTGTCCGCCTTGGCATTGACCACGGCCTCCTGCGCGAGCTGGTCCTGCTTCAGCTGCTGGTACTGCGAAAAATTGCCGGGGTAGGAGAGCAGGCGGCCGCGATCGAGTTCGACGATGCGGGTGGCGACCCGGTCCAGGAAGGCGCGGTCGTGCGTGACCAGCACCACGCTGCCGCGGAAGTCGAGCAGCAGGTTCTCCAGCCACTCGATCGAATCGAGGTCGAGGTGGTTGGTCGGCTCGTCCAGCAGCAGCACGTCGGGGCGCCGCACCAAGGCCTGCGCCAGCGCCACGCGCTTGCGGTTGCCGCCCGACAGGGAGCCGATGCGCGCTTCCGGATCCAGGTGCAGCCGGTGCAGCGTCTCGTCGATGCGCTGCCGCCAGTTCCAGCCGTCCTGTGCCTCGATGCGGCCCTGCAGGGCGTCGAGGTCGCCGCGGCTGTGCGTGTAGTCGTCCACCAGTGCGATCACGTCCGCCAGGCCGGACTGCACCGATTCGAACACGGTGGCGTCCTCGCCCAGCTGCGGTTCCTGGGCGACGAAGGCGGTGTGCAGCCCTTGCTGGCGTTGCACGTGCCCGTCATCCGGACGTTCCATGCCTGCAAGGATGCGTAACAGCGACGACTTTCCGGCGCCGTTGCGGCCGATCAGTCCGATGCGTTCGGCTGCCTCCAGCGAGAAATCGGCGTGGTCCAGCAGGGGTACGTGCCCGAAGGCAAGCTGGGCGCCGGTGAGCGTGATGAGGGCCATGGATGCGGGAGAAAGCCAGCGAGCGTATCACCGCCGCCGCATCCGCGATGCTTTGCACTATCTCCTGCGCGAGGTGCTGGCTATAGTGGGATCTGTTCGAGGAGGGGTTCCGTGGAACTCAATATCAATGGCGCCCGGCTGCAGGTCGAGGCGGATGCCGCCATGCCCTTGCTGTGGGTGCTGCGCGATGTGCTGCAGCTCACCGGCACCAAGTTCGGATGCGGAGTGGCGGCCTGCGGCGCCTGCACGGTGCGCATCGACGGCCAGGCGGTCCGGTCCTGCGTCACGCCTGTCGGCAGCGTCGCCGGCAAGGCCATCCAGACAATCGAGGGCCTGGGAACGACCACGCGCCCCCATCCGCTGCAGACCGCCTGGATCGCGGAACAGGTACCGCAGTGCGGCTACTGCCAGAGCGGCATGCTGATGGCGGCGGCTGCCCTGCTGGAGAGAAAACCCAGGCCGACCGACGCGGACATCGACGAGGCGATGACCAACATCTGCCGTTGCGGTACCTACCAGCGCGTGCGCGCCGCGATCAAGCGCGCGGCGGGGCAGAAGGCGTGAAGCGGCGCAGCTGGCTGCTCGGAACCACGGCGGTCGGCGCGCTGCTGGTGGGGTGGGCCGCCCTGCCGCAACGCTCGCGTCTCGGCCTGGCGTCGATGATGGCGCCCGGCGAGGGCGACTTCGCGCTGAACGGCTGGATCAAGATCCTTCCCGATGGGGGCGTCGTGCTGGCGATGCCGCGCAGCGAGATGGGGCAGGGGTGCACACTGCGCTGCCGCAGCTCGCCGCCGAGGAACTGGATGTGCCGCTCGCGAGCATTCGCATCGAGCAGGCAGGGTGGGACACCGTGTACGGCAACGTCGCCATGCTGGTGGGCAACCTGCCTTTCCATCCTTCCGAGGAAGAAGGCGAAGACGGCTTCGGCCGGGTGAAGGCGAGCCGCTGGATGGTCGGCAAGCTGGCGCGCGAGCTGGGTTTGAACGCCACGGGTGGATCGAGCAGCGTGTCGGATGCGTGGGAAGTCGTGCGCCTGGCGGCGGCGACGGCGCGGGCATCGCTGGTGGGTGCCGCGTCCCTGCAGTGGAGGTTGCCGTCCGAGGACCTGAAGGTGGCCGATGGCGTGGTCTCGCACCCGTCAGGGCGTTCCGCTGGTTATGGAGAGCTGGCACGCAGCGCGTCGGCCACGCCGCCTGGTTCGGTGGAATTGAAGGATCGAAAGGCCTGGCGCGTGATCGGGCAACCGGTACCGCGGCTGGACGTGCCGGCCAAGGTGAGCGGCATGGCGCGCTTCGGGCTCGACGTGCGCCTGCCCGGGATGCGTTTCGCGGCATTGCGCCTGGCGCCGACGCTCGGCGGCGCGCCCGGCTGGGTCGATGCAAGAGCGGCCCTGGCGATGCCAGGAGTGGAGCGGCTTGTCATGCTGCCCGCGTATGCCGGCTCCACGGCCGGATTCGCCGTCGTCGCGCGCAGTTACTGGCAGGCCCAGCAGGCTGCGCTGGCCGTGGAGGTGGACTGGCGCGCGCCGGCCACCGGCCTGCTCGACTCGGAGCGGATCGCCGGGCAGCTGCACGAAGCGGTGAAGCTGCGGGACGGGTACCAGTTCTACGGACGCGGCAATGTGGACGAAGCGTTCCGTGCCGGCGGGCGGACCGTCGAAGCCTGGTACAGCGCGCCCTACCTGGCGCACGCGACGCTGGAGCCGATGAACGCGACGGCGCGGGTGGGGGACGGGCGCGTCGAGGTCTGGGCGCCGACGCAGGTGCCGCAGATGTGCCGCGCGGCGGCCGCACGCGTCGCCGGCGTCGCCGAGGAGAAGGTGGACCTGCACGTGACCTTGCTGGGCGGCGGCTTCGGCCGGCGGCTCGAGGTGGACTACGTCGTGCAGGCGGTGCGCGTCGCCATGGACTTGCCCGGCGTCCCGGTGCAGCTGATCTGGTCGCGCGAGGAGGACACCCGGCACGATTTCTACCGGCCGATGCAGGTGGCCCGCGTGCGCGCAACGCTGGACGGGGCGGGATTCCCCCTTGCCTTGCACATCAAGTCGGCCGGCGATGCGATTTCACCGCGGTGGATGGAGCGCGGCCTGCCGGCCCTGGCGGGGCCGGTGGACCTTCCCGACAAGACGGCCTCGGAAGGCCTGTTCGACCAGCCCTACGCGTTTGCCCACCAGCGCATCGAGCACGTGTTCACGCGCAGCGGAGTGCCGGTGGGCTTCTGGCGCTCCGTGGGGCATTCGCACAATGCGTTCTTCACGGAGTCCTTCATCGACGAACTGGCGGCGGAGGCGCAGAAGGATCCCGTGGAGTTCCGGCGCAGCCTGCTGAGGCGCTCTCCGCGCCACCTCGCGGTCCTGAACGAGGCAGCAGAGCGTTCCGGCTGGGGGCTGCGGCCGCTGCCGGCGGGCCGGGCCCGGGGCGTGGCCCTGCACGAATCGTTTGGTTCGGTCGTGGCGCAGGTGGTCGAGGTGTCCCTTGAAAAGGGCACTCCCCGCATCCATCGTGTGGTTTGCGCGATCGACTGCGGCACCGTGGTCAATCCGCAGATCGTGGCCCAGCAGATGGAAGGGGCCGTGGTGTTCGGGCTGACCGCTGCACTGCACGGACGCATCGACATCCGCGGTGGTGTCGTGCAGCAGCGGAACTTCCCCGATTACCCGATGCTCAGACTCGGCGCTGCCCCCAGGTGGAGACGTGGATCGTCCCCAGCGAGCGGCCGCCGTCGGGCGTCGGTGAGCCGGGCGTGCCGCCGGTGGCTCCTGCGGTGGCCAGCGCTCTGTGCACCCTGACAGGCAGGCGGTATCGGTCGCTGCCTTTCGCGGCGTAGCGTACGGGTTTTCCCTTGTGCTATAGTCGCGGGCTTCGCTGACGACGGCGCTGCGCAAGCGGCAACGACGGCAGCAGAAGAAAAAGAGCCCGGGTTCGCGGCGGACGATCAAAAGTCGGTATAGAATCTAGGGCTTCGCTGATGACGACGGTGACTCGCGCAAACCGCGCGGATCGCAGACGAAACAGCAAAAAACAGCTGGACAGGGCTTCGAAAAATCTGTCATAATCGAGGGCTTCGCTGATCGCAGCGGGGTTGGCAAGAAGGGAAGGCGCAAAGCCGGAAGATCTTGCGGGGTTCGTTAAAAATATACAGCCGATAAGCGTGGGCGTTTGATGGCGACTGCCAAGTTCTTCGGAACA